>OZ255627.1:0-5261360 GCA_965276765.1 Acidimicrobiales bacterium | reverse complement strand
AGGGCGGCGGTGAGAACGGTTTCTCGTGAACGCTGGGCTCGCTGATCGCCCGTCGAGGGTCGACGCTCCGAGCTGGGGGTCCCCGATGACATTGGCCAAGAACAGTTCATCGAATTTGCCTCCTTGCCCTGAGCCCTGCTCACTACGCTACCGTAGCGTATTCGCATCCGTCCGCATCATCACCGACAACCTTGACCGCACGGTCGCCTTCTACGAGCAGGTCACCGGCATCGCCGCCGAGCGCCCGGCCCCCGTGTTCGCCGAGTTCGTCTCACCACTGGCGACCTTGGCCATCGGCCACACCCAGACCGTCGCCGCGTTCGGCATGGGCTCCGCCGAGCCCGCCGCCAACCGCAGCGTGATCCTTGAGTTCCGCGTCAAGGACGTCGACGCCGAGTACGAGCGATTGCGGCCTCACGTGGACACCTGGGTCCAAGAGCCGACCACCATGCCATGGGGGAACCGTTCGATCCTTTTCCGCGACCCCGACGGCAACCCCGTCAATCTCTTCGCGCCCGTCTCCGACGAAGCTGTCACCCGTTTTGCCAGCCGACCAACCGCGGTCGATTGACCCCGACCGGCGTTCGACAACGACCGAGCTCCAGGCTCCGACTGCGGGACTCTCTCGGCGCAGCCGCGCCGGTCGGGGAACGGACGCACTATCGCAACGCCCAGATAGCGACGAGCGCGCCGGCGTTCATGAACGGTGCCATCGGGAGGGCGAGGCCCTTCGCCGCCCGGCCGGCGATCCGGAGCACCATGACAGCCAACGCGGCCGCCACGAACGCGAGGAGCGTCCCGGTCACGACCGCCGGCCAGGCGAGCCATCCGAGGAAAAGACCGATGACCCCTGCCCACTGGATGTCGCCGACGCCGAACTGGGTGGGGAAGGCCAGCCCGATAGCGAGGTAGAATCCTCCGAGGGCGGCCATGGCGATTCCGCCGCGGGCGAGTGCCCACCACTGGCCCCGAGATACCGACGCCACGGCGAGTAGCGCGGCGGCGAGTGGATATGACGGAAGCACGATCGCCTCGGGGATCTTGCGGGTGGCGAGATCGGTGATGGTGACCACGGCTGAGGCTGCGCCGAGAGCGAGGAAGGCTGGGAGGGCGGAGGACCATCCGAACCGCCAGGCCATGGCCGTTTCGATCCCGGCACCGAGGATGCAGGTAGCCGCGATGCGGGCGGCCGTGTCGATGCCGGGGAGGACCTTCGCGGCGTTCACGACGACAGCCGGACCGGACGAGGTCCCGTCGGCGGTTTGGCGTCGGGGGCGGTGAGGGAGCGATAGAGCCGGGCGGTGGCGTCGTCCATGTCGACGTCGAGATCGGCGAGCCGCCGCTGGAGGAGCTGCCAGGCGGCAGTGACGGCATCGATGCGGCCGTGGGCGGAATGCAGGGCCATGAGCCGGCGGTAGGGTTCCTCGGCGTAGCGGTCCAGGTCGATCGCCCGCTCCAGGGTGGCGACTGCGGCGTCGGGCCGGCCGGCGTGGTCTTCGAGCTCGGCCAGGCGGAGGTGCGCATCGAGGGCACGACGGTGGAGATCCTGGCGGACCGGTTCGACCCACGGGTAACCGGCACCTTGGAGGAGGTCGCCTCGGTAGAGGTCGACCGCCCGGGAGAGCGCCACCCGGGCGGTCTCGTCGCTGCCGGCATGGGCCGCTTCGGCGAGTCCAGCCTGGAACACCCAAAGGTCGCAGCTGATCTCGGCCGGGTTGGGCCGGTAGTGCTCGCCGGTCTTCTCTAACACGTCGAGGGCGTCGTCGCCTGCGTTGCGGAACCGGGCGCGCAGGTCGCCGAAGGGACGCCAGAACTGCTTGCGGACCTGATCGGGCTCGGTATTGGGCCACAGGGCGTCGACGGCCTCGTCGCTCATGGCACCTTCGGGGCGGAGCAGGTACCAGGCGAACAGGGCCTTGGCCCGGCCGCGCAGCCCGCTCGTGACCGGCTCGCCGTCCACGGTGATGCGGAACGAGCCGAGCATGTGGACGACGATCGAGCGCTCACCATTCGCGTTGGGGAGCGACTGCTCGGGCAAGGGTTCCGCTACCTGCTTGGCACGCACGGCGCTATCGCCGTTCCGGTGGGGCGGGTGGAGGATGGTGATCGCCTCGCCGCCCTCGACCTCGTCGTCCAGGAGGTCTGCGTCGTCGGAGTACTCGTCGTGGCTGTCGGCCACCGCACCGAGCAGCTCGACCGCCTCGTCGCCCCGAAGGCCGAAGAGCTGGACACTGGCGAGGCGGTCGTTGAGCGTGGTCGGCTCGGCATGGGTGACGGTGCGGCTGGTGTCGGTGACCAGCCGACTGGCGCTGAGGGGATTCTCACCCAGGAAGATCACGGCGATGCCGAGCCGCAGTGCGTTGGTGAGCAGTGCGGCCCATCGCCCGAGTGAGGGGGCGGGGACGTCGTCGACGAACGTCGCGAGTAGCGGCAGGGGGTTCTCGGGGTTGGCGGCCCGGAAGCTGGCGGCGTCGGGAGCGTCTGCCGCGTCGAGGCGCCGGGTCCGGGCGATGATCTCCGATTCGATCGCCCGGGCCGCGTGGTCGGTCGATCCGACTCGGCGGATCGCCAGGTCGGGACGCAGGCCCGGTAGGAGCCGCTCGGCGAGGTCGGCGGTGAGCAGGATCTCGGCGGCGCCGGGGCTGGCCCGCACGAGCAGACCGGCGACGACGGCCCGGGCGATGTCGTCGGTTCCCGGCCCACACAGCGCCATGCCGGACAGGTCGGTCATCTCGACCGCGACGGGCCTTCCGTCGCGAGTGCCGACCTCCAGGTGGCCGGGATCCTGGCGGCGTTCGTCGTCGTCGAAGGGAGCGACGGGCACCACCCCCGGATCGGTCCCGGGCTCCTGATCGGTGTCGGTACCGGAGGGGTGGGCTAGGTGGCGTAGTGTCGGCCGGAGGGGCTCGGGGGTGAGGTTCCGGCCCGGTTCGGGTGGCCGGTAGCGGTAGGCGTGGCGGCGGCGAAGGCGGCCGAGGGCGACGGCGGAGAGGACACCGGCGGCGAAGGAGCCAGCGACTACCGACCCTGACGGCAAGCGCACCGGCTCGGCGGTGTGAGCGGCGGGATGCGGCGTGACAGCCGTCGTCGGTGAGGTGGCGTGGTGGGCAGGCGCTGGAAGCGAGACAGGTCCTGGCGCGGTCGTGGTCGGCTCGGTCGTGGGTCCCGGTCCCGGTGCCGGTGCCGGTGGGGTGACGGGTGCCGGTGGAGGGGATGGCATCGCCGTCGACGGTGCTGCGGTGGGAGTGGGTGGTGAGGGTAGGACGAGGGCCCAGCCGGGGTCGATCCAGTGGGGGTCGGTGAGGGTGGCCCCGTCGGGTTGAGGTCGGCCTTCGTTGAGCTGGTAGATCTCGGACCATCGCAGGGGGTCGCCGAGCTGTCGTTCGGCGATGCCCCAGAGGGTGTCGCCGCGTCGGACGACGTAGGTGGTCGAGGCGCCCGGCGACGGGGCGGCCGGCGTTATGGCGTTCGGCGGCCTGGTTCCGTTCGCCGCGGCGGGGGTGGCCGAGTTGCTGGTCGTGAGCGGTCGGCTGGCGTCGGTGAGGGCCGCGTCTTTCAGGACCAGGGCAGCGACCGGGCGGCGCGCCGTGGCAGCGGAAAGGCCGCCGCCGGTCGATCCGGGCGTGGTCAGGTGGCCGGGCCGGGGGACGAGGCTGAGGCCGGCGACGATGACGGCGACGACGAGGCGTCCGGTGATCGGCTGGAAGACGCCGGCGAGGGGCAGCCGGGGTGCGTGTCGGCCGGAGAGGGCAGCGGGGATCTCGACAGCGACCGACGCGACGAGGACGGCCCAGGTGATCCACACGACCACCGCCAGGGCGTCGACGAGGGCTTGGTTGGGGATGCCTTGGCGGTTGAGAGCACGGCCGACTTGGCCGGCGGAGGGGACGTGGTGTGGGAGAGGCCAGCCGACGAAGTGCCACAGCGCCCAGGGGATGCCGACCACCAAGACGGCGAGGAGCACCAGGGCGCAGAGGCCCTTAACAAGAGGCCCGAGGCGGGTCATGGCCCACCGGCGATCTGATTGTTGCCCTGTTCGGCTGTGGCCGTCCCGTTGCCGGTCTCGGTGAAGTGGCTGATGCCGGCCAGGTCGAGGAGCTGGGTGGGCTGGGTGATGGTGACGGTCACCGTGACCTGGTTGCCGTCGACCGTCACGGTGCCGGTGTTGCCGGCCGCCGCGAGGTAGTGCTGTGCGTCGGCGGTGGCCTGGATGGGGTCGAGGGTGATCTGGCCGGTGGCCCGATAGGTGGGGATGTCGATGGCCTGGGCGCCGGCCCGGGCGGCGGCTTGGGCGTCGTCGATGGCGCGGACCCGGGCGGCCAGAGCAAGGCCGCCGTCGAGGACGAGTCCGGCCATGAGCAACAGCGCCAGGGTGAAGATGACCACGAAGGCGGTAACCATCCCCGCCTCTTGTTCGCCGAGCCGGGCTCGCAGCCGTCGGACGGCGGCGGTCATTGGGCCGCCCGGTAGACGTCGATGACCGCGGTGGCCCGTGAGCTGACTGACTCCGAGGCGGGGAGCCGGAGTCCGATGAGGTCGGAGAGGGCGACGTGGCAGGTGACGGTGACCGCCACCGAGCCACCAGGGGCGAACTGGGCGGTGTCGGTGTTGACGGTGAGCTGGGCACAGGTGACGTGGTCCGAGCCCAGTGCGGCCGTGGCAGTCTGGGTGGCCATGGCCGTTGCGGTGCTCGGGTCGCGGGCGATAGAGGCGGCCCGCGCCGCTTGGGCCGCCGCCCCGTCGACGTCGAGGCGCGCCCCGGAGAGCCGGCCGAGGGCGACCACGAACAACAGGAGCAGGACGAGCAGCGGGGTGAGCAGGACCAGCTCCGTAGTGACGCTGCCTCGTTCGTCGCGGTGCAGCCGGCCCAGGAATCGGGTGCGCTGGCCGGTCATGGGGCTTGGGCCGGGTTGGTGTAGATCTCGGTGGGTCCGGTGGCGACCGCCTTGACCGGGAGCGAGAACAGCCCGACGATGCTCTCGGCGTGGCCGGTCACGGTCACCGTGGTGACGGCGTTGGTCCGGGCAGCAGTGATGTTGGCGTTTGCCAGCACGCTCGATCCGAGCTGATGCAGGACGCTCTGTGCTTGTGCCTGGCCGGCCGCTGCGCTCTCGCCTTGGAGCCGGCCTACTGCGAGGCCTTGTTGGGCGACGGCGGAGCCGATGTGCTCGGCGTGCTGCCAGAGGGCGAACTGGATGACCCCCATGATCAGCAACAGCAGGAGCGGCGTGGCGATGACCAACTCGGCTGCGACCGCCCCGCGTTCGTCGCGTTTGAGGGTGCGACGGACACGGCGGCTGCGTCGGGCCGGCAGATCGAAGGACTGGGCGGCGGCGGTGACGGTGTAGGGATTCCCTGAACTTGGCGAATTGACGGCCTTGTTGTCGAAGCGGCCCTGGGAGAACGCGCTCAGACGGCGGCGGTCGTTCGGTCGTGTGTCATCGTATTGGTATCGCAGTTGACGCTTTCTCCCTTCATGATCTGGGCCTCTCATGTGAGTGGAGTGGGGACGGCGTGGCGCCCACGCTGTCGGCGCCGACGTTGATGAACCAACCAAGTCCTTGGTAACCGCCAGTTCGCTCGGTGGCCCGATGGTCCGTCGAGACTGGTCCCGCCTGGGGTGTGATCGGTACGGTTCGCCATTTCGACGGCCCATTCGCCATGCGTTCGCCAAGTAGGCGGCGCATTCGTGATCTTTCCTGCCTCCCTACAGACGGTGCCCACCGTGGGCTCAGGGGCCGGTGTTGATGTTGTGGGCCGAGGCGACGACCTTGGCGACGATGATCCCCACCGCGGTGAGCGCTAGGGCGGCGAGGAGCGCGGTGACGATGACAGCTTCGGTGGAGTAGCCGGCCTCGGGGTCAGCCCGCAGGGTCTGCCATCGCAGGGTGAGGGTTTGGATGAGGTGGCGGAGGATGGTCAGTTCGGGGAACACGGCAGCTCCTTCATGTCATTGGCTTCTTTCTGTTGGTGTTGCTGGGCTATCCGAGGCCGGTGAGGACTTTCTCGACGGCCGGGTAGCCCAAAAAGACGAGGAACCCGGCGAAGAGCAGGACGACGGGGAGGCTCATGCGTTCGGTGGCGGCCTGGTCGGCGGTCTCGGCTTCGGCCAGCTCGTGGGTGCGAAGCGAGGCGGCTTTGGCGGCCAGCGAGGCCCGGACCTTGGCGCCTTCGGTCCCGGCCAGGGAGACGCTGGCGGCCAACTCGGACAGCTCGCCGACGCCGAGCTCGTTCCCGAGGCGGCCGAGGGCAGCCCAGGGAGTCTCTCGGGCCAGGCGGGCCTGGTCGAGCGCTCGGCGCAGGTAGACGAACGCCCAGCCAGCCCCGACGCTGGCCGCGTCGCCTAGCGCGGTCTCGACCCCGCCACCCCCGGCCAGGGCCACGACCACGAGGTCGAGGAAGCTGGACAGGGCGTGGCGGAAGTCCCGGCGCCGCCGACCGGCGTCGGCGTGGATGCCGAGGTCGGGCAGGACGAAGCCGGCCACCGCACCGATCAACGACGCCCACAGTGGCACCATCACCGGCAGATGGGCGCCGCCCACGAGCAACAGCGCGGCGACGGCGGGGACGAACAGCAGCCCGACGAGCGCCAAGGTGACCTTCTCGGCCAGATGACGCTCCGGGCTGCGGCCCAATACGGCGAGATCACGGCGCACCGTTGCCGGGAGCAGCCAGCCGGCCCCGGCGCGAACCAAGGCGTCGGCCAGTGGGCGACCGAGCCGGGCGGCGAACCCGCCGTCCGCCTCTGGGACGACGACCGAGGCGACCTCGGGGAGCCGGCGCAGTTGGGCGAGGGCTTGGGCGAGGGAGGGCCGGGGCGGGTAGAGGCCGCGAACGATCAGCAGCAGTCCGGCGCCGACCCCGGCACCACAGACAAGGGGCAGGATCACGACCGCACCTCGGAAAGCCCGTCCCGGTTGGCGAGCGCAGCGCCATTGCCGAGGAACCGCTCGACGGTGGCCGGTCCAGTCATCTTCGCCAGCCACATGAACGCCGCCGCGAACACCCCGCCGACGAGGAGGAGGACGAGCTGGCCTACCGCGGTGTCGTAGGGGGCGAGGTAGCCGCGGTTGAGGATCGCCAGCCCCAAGGCGAGGCCGCCGGTAGCACCCACGATCACCCGGACCGAGGTGCGGGTCCGTGCCCGGCCGGCCTCAACCCGTAGACGCATGGTGGCCTGGTCCCGGGCCGCTTGGGCGAGGGAGCCCAAGAGCTCGCCGAGGCGTTGAGCCTGGTGCTCGGCGGCCAGGATCAGGGCGGCGACGACCAGGTCGCAGGTCGGATCGGCCACATCGTCGGCGAAGGCCCGCAGTGCCGGGGCGAGCCGTTCGCCTTCCAGACGGACGGCAAGGGTGGCGACTTCGGCCCGGATGGGCAACGGGGCGACGGTGGCGGTGGCGGCGATGGCCTGCTCCAATCCGGCGGCGCCGGCCATGGTGTCGCGCAGCATCTCCGCCCACCCCGCTATGGCCTCGATGCGCGCCACCGCTAAAGTGCCGCCCTTGGCGCCAGTCAGTAGCCCGGGGGCGCCCCAGCCGGCCAGGGCGGCCAACAGGGCGCCGACAGGCCAACCGGTGGCCGCGCCGACCACCACGGCGGCGCCGACGGCCAGCCCGATTCGCAGGTTGGCCCGTTCCACCTTCGGCCGGGTCGAGTTCCGCGTCGGCCGGGGCAGGTCCACGCCGCGCCAGCCGGCGACGACCAGGAGGAGCCCGAGGCCGACCCCGGCTCCGCACAGGGCGGCGAGGGCGGTCACTGCTCCCACCACCCCTGTGGCCGGTCCAACAGGCCCGGGTCGAACCCGACAGCGACCAGCTGGTCGAGGGTCTCGTTGCGCAGCGGGGCGCCGGGGACGGCCCGGCCGTCGGGGCCGGGGCGGAACACCTCGTTCGAGACGATCATCGGGCCCTCGGCATCGACCACCTCCCGGATCGACGACACGTACCGGCGGTCGCCGTCTTGGGCCAGGTGGATCACGAAGTGGACCGCGTTCGCCACCAGCAGGTTGGTGGCTTCGAGCGGCAGGCGCTCGGGGGCCTGCACGGCATAGGTGGCGAGCTTGGAGAACGCACCCCGCGACGACGACGCATGCAGCGTCGCCATGGACCCGTCGGTGCCCTGCGACATGGCGTTCAACAAGGCCAAGACCTCTTCCCCGCGGGCCTCGCCGACGATCACCCGGTCCGGGCTCATGCGCAGCGCCCAGCGGACCAGCTCGGCCAGGCTGACCCCGCCCTCGCCCTCAAGGTTGGGTTCGCGGGCCTCCAGGGCGACCACGTCGGGGTGTAGATCGGGAAAGCGGTCCAGGCCCAGCTCGAGGGAGTCCTCGATGGTGACCAGCCGCTCGGTGGGCGGGATGTCCGCCGCCATCGCCCGGAGCAGGGTCGTCTTGCCAGCGCCGGTCCCGCCGCAGATGATGCACGACTTGCGGGCCAACATCACCGAGCGCACGAACGCGCGTAAGGCGATATCCAAGGTGCCCAGGCCGATCAGCTCGTCGGCGGTGATGCGCAGGTAGCGGTGCCGGCGGATCGACAGGCACGGCCGGGCGGCCACTGCCATCAACGCGAACAGCCGCGAACCGTCGGGCAGCTGGAGCGAGAGCCGGGGGGAGCCGCGGTCGAAGCGGCGCTCGCCGATCCCGGTCCGGGCCGCCGCGGTGCGCAGCATCTCCTCCAGCTCCTCGTCCGAGGAGGCGATCGGCTCGACCTGTTCTCGCCGTCCGTCGGCGTAGCGGACCCACACCTGGTCGGCCCCGTTGGCGTTGATGTTCTCGATCCCCGGGTCGTCGAGCAGCCGCTGGAGTCGGTTCAGGCGGAATAGGGCGTCGAAGGTGGCTCGGGCTAGCTCGTCCTCGGCCGACGGTGACATGACCGGCTGCCCGGAGGTCACCGCCTGGCGGGCGCGGCGCTCCAACGCCTCGGCGATCAGCTGGCGTCCCAACGCCTGCTCGTCGGCCGTGCCCAGTGGCGCCCTGCCCGTCGCCTGTAGGCCGCGCTCGCGCTCGGAGAGGGTGGCGAGCACCTCGACCCGCAGGTCGGTCACGACGCTGCTGTCGGCGGTCATCGGGTGGCTTTCATTGGGTCGCCTTCACCGGGACACCTCCTCGGGCGCCGTGCCGTTCGCCGGAGACGCCGTGCCGTTCGTCGGGGCCGCGACCGGTTCGGTCCGCCACGACCGCAGCACCCGGGTCCGCAACGATCCGCCGGTTGCGCTGTCTTCGACACGTTCGCCGGGGGCAGGCCCCAGGGCTTCGCCTCCGAGGTTGTCGGCCAGCGAGCGGGCGGCCCGCACCAGGGGTGACATCCGCAGCTGTCGGGCCGATGCCGGGACCGATACCAGCGCGGCGGCCCCGTCGGGGTCCCATGGCAGGCGGGCCACTACCTCGACTCCGAGGGCCTCGGTGATCTCGTTGTCGGGATAGGGGCCGTCGCCCACCAGCACCAGCCCGACGTTGCCGACGTCGAGCCGAGGCGCCTCGGCCCACGTCGCCAGGGCATGTAGGTCGGCCAAACGCGGTCGGGTGACCAGCACGAACCGGTCCGCCGTGGCGATCGCCCTCAGGTCCGGCGAGCCGTGGTCGAGCCGGCCGCAGTCGACCAGCACGTCGGCGTCGAGCTCACCGAGGCGGCCGATGACCCCGGCCAGCATCCCCAGAGCGTTGCGTGCCTGTTCCCCGGCGGTCGGTCCGGCCAGCACGGCCGCTCCGCCCGGCAGGTGTTGGCAGTGCTCCCAGACCAGGTCGGGGTCGCCGCCGCGGCGGGCGGCCGCGGCCAGCGAGACCAGTCCCGGTTCGGGCGGCCATCCTGACGCCGCGGCCAGCGTGCCGCCCGCCGGGTCCAATTCTGCCAGCAGCACCCTGTGCTCGCGGGAAGCGCGGCGGCCGGTCCAGGTCGCAGCCAACGCCACCGCCGTGGTGGTGACTCCGCACGAACGGACCGAGGCGAACGCCAGCACGCTCATCTCGTCACCCGCCCGCCCCGACCTGGACCAAGCTCGCCTGATTGGCTGCGGCGAGGGACGCCACCTCGTCGGCGTCACCTGTCGAAACCTGGAGCGAGAACACCGTCGGGTTGCCCGAGGCGGGCGACGCCGCCTCGACGGCCAAGACCGTCGCCGCCACCGGGCTCCCGTTCGTGGTGCTGGCGGTGCCGCTGCTCGAAGAGGACGATGAGGTGACCGGAACGACCTGGACACGATCCCCCGCGGCGAGGTTCGGAGGGAACGAGCCGGCTTTGAGGGCCAATGCCACGACGTCCGACCCCGATCCGACCGGGGACGCCGACCCCACCTCGCCGGAGGTGAGAAGCGAACCCGCCACCAGCGGAACCGCCAGGCTGCGGCCCACCACGCTCGACTCCTCAGTAACCAGGATCGGCGCCAGGCCGCTACCGGTCGAGACCTTCACTGCGCGCAAGTCGCCGGGGGTGAGTACCTGGCCGACGCCGAGGGGGTGGGTAACCACCAGTACCTCCTCGCGGCTGCCGAGGTGCAGCGAGGCGTCGGTGAACGCCAGGGCGCATCCGATCACCAACAGCACCCCGACCACGACGAGGGGCACCTGGCGGCGCCGGCCTGCTGGTCGAGGGCGCGCCGTGGCGGGTCGGGCGCCATTCGACGCCTGGCGGCCGTCGGTCGCGATTCGCGGTGTCGTAATCGGCATAGCTGGGTGCGCCTTTCTCAGTTGCCACCCGGGCCGGACGTGTTGATCGCCTGGGACTCGGTCACGGTCACGGGGACCCGGGCCGCCGGGCCGGCCTGGACGCCGAGGTTGCCGCCGCCGTGGGCGCCTGTCGCCGTCCAGGTGACCGACCAATAGACGGTGGCGGTCACGTGGTACCTGCCGGCCGTCGACCAGGTGTAGGAGCAGCCCGTCGTCGCGCTCGGGTCCGACGCGCTGTACGGGGTGCCCGGCCCGTCACAGGTGACCTGGCTGCCGTCGCCCATGTCCCACACCACCTTGGTCGGGGTGGCCGTCGCCGTCGTGGTCACCGTCCCGGCGCTCGCCGTCGCAGTAAGGGTCCGCCAGGCGGCCGGACTGATCCACAGCCACGTCGCCACTGCCACCAGCTGCGGTCTGCCCGAAGGTGGGGCCATCTCGATCATGGGGGAGCCGAAGGCCAACTGGCTCGCCGCCTGCTGAGCCACGACCACGGGATTGACCTGCACCGCAGCCGCAGCCGGCTGGGCGTTGGTCACCCAAACCGGTGACATTGGATTGAGCACCCCTGGTCCGGCGCAGCTCGGGAACACCCACTGACCGGGTTGCGGGCCGCCCACCCCGATGGACGCCGTGGCTGACGGCCCCGCTGCGGTATAGGTGCAGCCGTAGGGCTGGTTCGGGTTCGGCTTCCCCGGCGGTGGAGAACTGCTTGCGCGTCTTGCCCAGGTCGAGCCCGAGGGAGGAGTCCAACGAGTCTGACCGGCCTGGACCGTGAGCTGGCCACCCGATGCCGTCGCGTTCGCCCAGCTGTTCTGCCCGTTGGGATCGCCCGCCCACGCCCGTGGCGCGCCGGCCAGCACCGACGCCGAGGTTGCCAGGAGTATGGCGGGGATCACGAGCCGGGCGCGCATGACCCGTCCGTCACCGTCTGCTTGGACACCTTCCACGTCGAGCCCAACAGCACCAAGTTGGAGCGAACCCCGTCGTTCTCCGGCGGGGTTATCGGCGGCACCGGTTTGCCGGTGCTCGCGTAGACCAGCTCGGCGGTGCTGTAGGCGCAGTCCACCACCGTCGCCGTCGTCGCTGTCAGGGCAACGATCTTCGGGTGCAGCGTCGTCGTCCCTCGTCCAATTATTCCCTGGCGCCGGTCGGCCAGCAGGTTCGCCCTCACCCCTTGCAGCTGCGGATCGACCATCGTCGCCGCCAGCTCCGGGTCGCTTGGGTTTGCGTCGGTCAGCGCGTGCTCGAAGGCCGCCCAGGCGGCTCGGTAGGCCTGGAGCACGGCGGTCCCAGTCGGATCAAGGGTTGAAGTGGTGGCCGGGATGTTCGTCGGGGTGGTGGTGGGCCTGGTGTTGGTTGCTGGTGAGGCGGCTTTAGGTGAGCTGCCGCACGCCGACAAGGCGAACGATACGCTCGCCACGGCCACGGCCGCGGTCGCTTGAACACCTCGCCGACCAACTGGCATTGACGAAGACCTCCGTCTCGATCGGTGGTCCCCACTGTTTCAGAACAAAGGACGCGGAGAACCTCCTACATCACGATCTCCATCCATACACCAGGTAAAACGGCACTTCAACGAGAGCGCGCTTACCCCAAAGTGCCCCAAGAAACCGGGCAGAGAGTCCGGCAGTCAGGCGCCCTTGGCCCTGCGGTCCCACCGTTGGCGAGCATCCTCGACGAGCGCCCACTTGTCGTCGACCCACTGACCAAGAGCGCCGAGAGGTTGTTCAATGGACATGCCAAGGTCGGTGAGGCGGTAGAGGGTCGCGGTGTCCACACGCTCGGGATCGAGGTGACGCCCGATCAAACCGTCGCGCTCTGCGCGCCGCAGCGTGTCGGTGAGGACCTTGTGCGAGATGCCATCCAAGGCGTCGTGGATGTCTTGATAACGACGCCCACCGCCAACCAATTCGCCGAGCACCATCAAAGTCCATCGTCCAGCGAGCAGCCGCACGAGGGGTACAGATGATCCCCATTCCTCAGCCATCACTGCCATGGTCCTCCCGAGAGCGGGTGACCATGGCCTCGGTGGACTCACTGCGACCAGCGGTCCTGGTGAGTCCATCTGACCCGCTCGGTGGCGAAGCCGTCCAGCACCCGATCGGCCCCACCGCCGGCTCGCAAGTCCGCCAATGACGGGGTCTTAGCGTGTCGGTCAATATCTTATAAGAGATCCCATCCAGCGCGTCGTGGAGTTGGTGATAACGGCGCCCTCCCCCGGCCAGGTTTGTGGCGAACTGCAGCTCCCAGTTTGGGGCCGTGTGGGACTCGGGTGGCATCATCACCCCGGCGTTGCTGACCAGCACGTGTAGGGGTCTCTGCCAGCGATGCGTGAAGTTGTCGACAGAGACGATGTCGGCGAGGTCGAGGTCTTCGACCTTTACGGCCGTGTTGGCGGTAGTGGCCACGATGTCTGCAGCGACACGCCACCCGGCCGCGATGTCCCGGACGGCCAAGGTGACCGTCGCCCTGGTGGCGGCCAAGGCGCGGGCGGTCTCTACGCCTATGCCCAATGCGGCGCCGGTGACGATCACTGCTCGACCGGACATGTCGATGCCCGCAGCCACGTCGGCGGCGGTGCTAAGGAGAACATTTCAGGTCCGGGTAGTCGCCGACCAGGCTGATCGAGATCGTGTTCCGGTGCAGCGTGGACAACATCGGCACCGAACCGGCAGGGGAGGTCACCGGTTGGCGATGGTGACAGCCTGTCGGAGGTGGTCGTCGCTGCTGAGCTGGGTGACCAAGAATGCGGCGAGGTCCGAGCGGGTGATGGAGTGGGCGTGATCGCGGTTGTCGGCGGAGAAGATGCGAACGTCGCCGGTGGCTGGCTTGTCGGTCAGAACTGCGGGGCGGGTGATGACCCAGTCCAGTTCGCTGCCACTCACTGTCGACTCCATCTTCGCCTTGTCGGGGGTGGCGCCGCGCAGGAAAGTTGCGAGAAGGATCTTGACAAAGAAGGGCGTGTTTGCGGCACTGTCGCCTTCGCCGAGCATCGAAGTCACGATGAGCCGGCGGACGCTGTGTCGCTGCATCGCCGCTACGATCGTTGAGGACACGCTTGCTTCGAGAGTGGTGTGCTTGTAGGGGGTCTTGCCGCCGACGGTATCGATCACGGCATCTTGACCCATGATTGCGGCCTCTATTGCCGCCATGTCGCTGGCGTCGCCAGTCCGTACCTCGACGCCTGGAACCTCGTAGCCCTCGTCGCGATGGACGAAGGCGGTGACCTGGTGACCGTCTTTCACGGCCCGCTCGACGACAACCCGCCCGGTCTTGCCGGCGGCGCCCACAACGAGAACTTTCATGGTTGTCTCCTCACCTCGTACAGTTATGTTGCGGCAATGGTGTTGTTTTCGGGTGAGGCGGGCCGCCGGCCGTTACGGGTACGACGATCCGCCAGCAGGATTGGTCGTGGTGACCGGGCAGTTTGGGCTTGTCGGCCGGTGCGAGGGAAGTTCATGGCTGGGTGGTGTCGATGCGTCGGCCGGTGACCGTGGAGCGGGGCAGACGGCCGGCCTTGGAATAGCCGGTCATTTCGTCGCCGTGCACCGTGACGTCGAAGACCAGGTTGAGACGCATCGGCCTGGTTATCGACTGCGCCCAGGTCAGCCGGGTCCCGTCGAACGCCACGTCGATCAGCGGGACTTCTTCGTTGCCGCCGCGGGCGACACCGTGGAGGACGTTGTCCTGCCGGACGAGTTCTACGGTGACGTGCTGTTTGCCGATGGGGGTTGCGATGGTGAGCGCCCAGATGCCTTCCACGGTCATGGTGTGGTTCCTTTCAGGTCGACCAGCTCGGGGGTTAGACCTGGGCGCAGTGGGCGTAGGGCAAGGCGAGGGCTGCACCGATGCATGGCCTCCAGGCGGACGCTCGTGAGCGGCGGGGGAGCGGTCGGCCCAGGTCGTAGCGATGCGGCGAGGTAGGCGGTGCCGTGGAGGGTGCCGAAAGCGGCCACGATGCGGTAAACGTTGACCGCCGTCAGGTTGACGGGGTCGAAGGTCATCGGGGCCTCCGGTCGGCGAGGGGGCTCATTGGGAGGGTCATAGCGGTGCGGGTAGTGGGCCGGTGTCCCGCCACACCGTCCCGCGTCGTTCGTAGGCGAACATTCGCTCGACGGCGAGAGCGATCCGGGGACCGAGCTCTCGTTCGAGGAGGTAAAGCGCTAGGTCGAGGCCGGAGGTGACCCCGCCGGAGGTGACCAGTTCGCCGTCGTCGACGACCCGGGCGTTGACCGCGTGGGTTCCGGTGGCGTCGAGGAGATCCATCCCGAGATGGTGGGTGACCGCGTTGCGGCCTTCCAACAGGCCTGCCATGGCCAACGCCAGCGCGCCGCCACAGACGGTGGCGACCACGACGGTGGGGTCATCCAATGCGACGCGCATGAGACCCGGCAGCGGAGTGTCGAGCGTCCGGGCCAGCAACACCGGGACCGACAGCTCCTCGCCCCCCGGGTCGACCGACTCGTCGGCGTCTGGGGTGTCCACCCGGCCGGACGCCCCAGGCACGATGATCCAGTCAGCCCGGGCCGGGTCCAGCGCGCCGGCAGCCCGCAAGGTCAGCCCTCCCGTCCCGGTGACGACATCGCGTGCCCCTTCAGCCGAGACCAGCTCGACGGTGATCGCCCCCTTCGACGCCCTGGCTCCGGCGTGGAGCACCTCGAAGGGGGCGATCACGTCAAGCGGGTCGCACCCGTCGAACAACACGATCTGCACGAGCATGGGAAGACCTCCAGGCCGGTCTGACGAACGGGCACAGCAGAAACGAGCCATCACGTAGGGGGGGAGAGGAATCGGTCAGCTCCTAGCCCCACCGGGCTGGGTGACCATCAGCACGGCGACGGTCACCCAGATGAGGCCAAACAGGCCAGCGGTCATGGTCAGCCTCGCCAACCCGGCAGACACGACGACGCTTCCGTCGCCCGGACCGTGCTCGGCCCGGCCGTCCAGACCGGCCACCACACGGCGCTGCGCCGGGATTATCACACCTGCGAGAAGGCCGGCGGCGATGACGGTAAGTCCAATCGCAGCCAGCAGCCAAGCTTGACCCAACACGTGCTCGCCGATGGCGGCCGCCAAGCCGAATACAGGCACGGCGACGGCCGCCACCGAGTACACGACGGTGATCCGATGCATCGCCCGGAGCGCCCCATACGCCGAGCCGTGACCCGGTCCGTCGACGAGCGCTTCGCGCCCGTAGCGAGGAAACAGGCTGGTGGCGACGGTGACCGGCCCCAAGATCACCAGGGCCGCCACGACGTGAACGGTCAGCAGCAACGTCGTCACGCCCGGGACCGCCCTACGCCACTGACCATGCCCCTAAGTTACAGCTAGGCTGTAACCGTGTCCAGGTGGGAGGCTGTGACATGAGCCCAGGCCCAGACGGCGACACGAGACCTGGCCCGCGGCCCGCCAGGCCAGACCGCCCGCCGGGGCCGCCCGACGTGCCCATCAGCCCGGCGCTGCTGCTCGTCATGTTGGGACGGAGCGCTCGCCGTGACCTCGACGCCGCCCTCGAAACCCACGGCCTGTCGCTCCGCCACTTCTCCGCCCTCGGCCACCTCTCCCGACAACCCGGCCTCTCCTACAGCGAGCTCGGCCGCCGGGCCGGCGTGACCGCCCAGAGCATGCTGGCCACCCTGCGCCAGCTCGAACATCTAGGCGCCGTCGAGCGCAGCACCCTCCCCGGACGCGGCCGCACGGCCGAGCTCCACATCACCCCGCACGGCAAAGATCTCTTGGCCACGGGACAAGCCGCCCTGCACGACATCGACCACCAACTCCTCTCGGCGCTCCCCGCCGACCAACACAGCATCCTCGCCGGACTGCTCTTGCGCCTCATGACCCGGGCGCTCACACCGGGCTGACCCTTCGGAGGTCAGCTCAAGCCGGTGGTGTAGATGCCGCCGCCGCCGACGTAGGCAGTGATGCCGTCCACCATCGTGCTGTCGGACGTGCTGGATGCGCAGCTGGCTGGACCCTTGCGTGCTCCCGCATAGGATCGGGTTGCTGAGGTGCGCACATGCCGGTCGAGTTGAACCACACCATCGTCGCCGCCCACGACCGCCAGGTCTCCGCCAGGTTCCTGGCAGGCATCCTCGGCCTGGAGGTCGGAGCCCCCTTGGGCCCGTTCCTCCCGGTGGCCACGACCAACGGCGTCACCTTGGACTTCTCCACCACCACCGGCATCATCACCACCCAGCACTACGCCTTCTTGGTGTCCGAGGAGGAGTTCGATGGCTGCTTCGAACGCATCCAGGCGGCCGGCGTGACCTACTACCCGGACCCGAGCCTCAGCCGACCGGACGAGATCAACCACAACGACGGCGGGCGCGGTCTTTACTTCTTGGACCCGGCCGGTCAGGTGATGGAAATCATCACACGGCCGTATGGCAGCAGTGCCGGCTGAGGCCACTCCGTAGCCGCGGCCGGACGGGTCCCCTAATGGGGCACCAGCGCCTGGCGGTGGCCTCCGTCGTTGCCGGACTTCGAGGAGGGCGCTGAGGTAGATGACCCAGACAGCGGCCGGTGCTGCGCCGAGTGCTCCGGGGCCTTCGCCGAATTGTCAGAGACCGTGGTAGGCGATGAACGATCGGCCCGCCTAACCAAGCCTTGTCGCTCCGATTCGGCAACAGTGCTCCATGCTCGGTCTGCGTGACGTCGCTGACTGCCTTCGGGTCCAGAACGACTCCAGGAACTGGTCCTGTTGGCAGCTTGTGCCGTGAGCCAGACGCAGCGAGCCGCAGCTGAGAAGGTCCTCGAAGTCAGCCGCTCCACCCTCTACCGTCACTTCGGTGCACGAGTGCCTGGCCCGGCCGTCGACGTCTCCGAGGGCGGTCTCCCTGCGACGCCAGGGCTACGCTCAAAAGATCGCTCATTATCTCCTCCACGAAAAGCCCTGGGCCGCCACCAATCGCGCAACGACGACGCCGGGCACCCAGCCGACCGAGGCAACAGGCAGCGGGGACGCCGCCGTGGGTGACCAATCGCACCGTCTGGAAGTCCCGACCGCGCAGCCGGCCCGGCCGTGACCAGCATGGAGCTCGGTGCGGTCACCGTCACCCGCCTGATCGAGTGGACCGGTCCGGTCCTGACCGTCGACTCGTTTTTCCCTGACCTCGAGCATCAAACCTGGTCCGACAACCAGGGCTGGCTCGCCCCGGACTTCTGGGGGCCGGCTGACAACGCCCACCCGGTGACCCCTGCAGACCTGGCTGGTACGCAGCGAGGGCAAGAACATCCTCATCGACACCGGCGGCGGTAACGGCAAGACCCGCCCGACCAACCTCGTCTTCGACAACCTCGACACCCTCTACCTCGCGCAGCTGGCCGCCGCCGGCCTCCAGCCCGACGACATCGACCTCGTCGTCAACACTCACCTCCACATCGACCACGTCGGCTGGAATACTCTCGACCACGACGGCGAGTGGATCCCGACCTTCCCCAACGCCAGGTACCTGTTTCCCGAGCAGGATCTGGCCTACTACGACACACCCGGCACCGACCCGGCGCGACGCATGCACATCGACGACAGCGTCGTGCCGGTCCTGCGGGCCGGACAGGCGGTCGTCTTCGGGGACGGCTACCGCGTCGACGGGCACCTGACGCTGCAGAGCGCGCCCGGGCACACGCCCGGCAGCAGCGTGGTCATCCTCGACTCCGGTACCCACAAGGCTGCGTTCGTCGGCGACGTGCTGCACAACCCCGTGCAGATCATCGAGCCGGACAGCAACAGCTGTTTCTGTATGGACCCAGCAGCGGCCCGTAGATCCCGTCACCGACTGCTGAGCTGGGCCGCCGACCACGGCGCGCTCGTACTCCCAGCCCACTTCGGCGGCGCCGGCGCCGCCGAAATCACCCGCCGAGGCGACACCTTCCACGTCAAGCGCTGGGCCCCGCTCGCCGCCCCGCCGCCGGTCTAGACCCACCTAGTCGATAGCTCGGATGCCGCCGGGATGTCGACACCGCAGGATCGGGGTGTTGACCTCAAGCGCTTGAGGTTTGTCATGCTTGTCGGCATGACCAGTGTGACGATCCAGGAGGTGTCGCGGCGCAGCGGTTTGAGCGAGCCGACGCTGCGCTACTACGAGCAAGTCGGGTTGGTCGGCCCGATCGGCCGGGACGAGAGCAGCGGGCATCGCCGGTACGGCGACGACGACGTGGAGGTTCTCGAAGCGTTGGCGTGCCTGCGGGCGGTCGGTCTGGGTATCGAGGACATGCGTGTGTACCAGGCCAACCGCCTGCGTGGCCGGGACGCAGCGGGTGAGCAGCGCGACCTGCTGTTGCGCCACGCCGAGCGGGTCGAGGCCGAGATCGCCGCCCAACTAGTTCGTCTGGAGTACCTGCGGGTGAAGGCAGCGATGTGGGACGTATTCGACCGGGGCGACACCGCCGCCGAGGCCGACGCCATCAGCCGGATGAGAGACGCCCGGAACCGCCTGGAGGTTCTGCGATGAGCCCGGTGCTGGTCACCGGCGCCTCCGGCTATGTCGGATCGCAGCTGGTCGCAGCGTTGCTGCGCGACGGGCGCGAGGTGCGGGCTGCGGTCCGCTCAATGGACCGCGAGGCGGACCTGCGCGCAGCGGTCCGCCGCGCTGGCTCAGAAGACTCCGGCCTAGAAGTCGTCGCTGCCACCCTCGGTGCTGACGACGGGTGGGCCCCTGCGCTGTTCGGGTGCGAGGAGGTCCACCACGTGGCGTCGCCGATCCCGGTCACCCAGCCCGATGATCCCGGGGAGCTGATCGTCCCGGCCCGCGAGGGCACGCTACGGGTATTGCGAGCCGCGCGCGACGGCGTCGCTCGCCGGGTGGTGCTGACGTCGTCGTTCGCGGCGGTCGGTTATACGCCCAAGCCGGGGGCGGAGTTCACCGAGGCGGACTGGACCGACCCCGACACCCCCGGCCTGGCCCCCTACCCTCGTTCTAAGACGATCGCCGAGAGGGCCGCCTGGGACCTGATCGACCGGGATGGCGGTGACACCGAGCTGGTGGTAGTCAACCCGACGTTCGTCCTCGGCCCCACCCTCACAACCCACCTTGGCTCATCGATGCGACTGATTCAGATGATGCTAGAGGGCACGATGTCAGTTGTGCCCTGCCAGCGTTTCGGGCTGGTCGATGTCCGCGACGTCGCCGACTTCCACATTCGGGCCATGGCCGCTCCGGCGGCGGCCGGGAAACGGTTCCTGGCTGTGGCGGACGGTCCTGCCATCAGTTACCTGCACGTGGCCGAGGTGCTCCGCGCCCGGCTCGGGGCGCTCGCCGAGCGTGTCCCGACCGAGGAGGCGCCGGGCGACGACCCGCCCGTCCCGGTCATCCACAACGACCGGAGTCGCCAGGAGTTGGGGTGGCGGCCAAGGCCGACCGAGACTACCATCGTCGAGAGCGCCGAGCGCCTGTTCGACCTTGGCCTAGTGGGGCAGACCAGATGATCGCCAGCGGAACCGTGCTGGTGACCGGCCCGACCAGCGGGCTGGGCCGGTCGCTGGTCTCAGAGCTGGCTGGCCGTCCCGAACCCGGCCGGCCCGACCTGATTCTCGTCGGGCGACCCGGTGAACGACTCACCGACGTGGCCGAGACCGCTCGCGCCGCAGGCGTGACCGTGAAGGAGATTCCCTGCGACCTGTCCCGCCTTGCGGACGTCCGGGCCGCCGCCGCGACTGCCCACGATCTTCTGGCTGCGGGGGCGGTGCGGCCGCTGCGGGCGGTGGTGGCCAACGCTGGGGTGACCGTCACCGACACCCGCACCGCCTCCGCTGACGGCTACGAGATGACCTTCGCCGTCAACTACCTCGCGCACGCCCAGCTCCTCACCGACCTTCTCGACGCGTTCACCGCCCCGGCCCGGATCGTGCTGCTCGGGTCGAACACTTACCGCAGCAACTGGGTGCGGCGCATCCTGCACGTCCCCCCAGCGGAGTGGCGTGACCCGATCGATCTCGCCCGTCCGGCACCTAGTGACAGCAAACCGTCACTGCAGGCGGGCGGTGTCGCCTATTCCAACTCGAAACTGGCGATCCTCTACTACGCCCACGAACTCCAACGCCATGTTGGCGAGGGGATTGCCGTATCGGTGTTCGAGCCGGGCTTCATGCCAGGCACCGGCCTGTCCCGGCAGGCCCCCGCAGCTGTCCAGACGATGTCCCGGGCCGTGGCCCGCCTCCCCGGTATCTCGTCGCCCACCAAGTCGGCTCCCGCGCTGGCGTCTATCGTGCTCGACGACCACTGGGCCCATCTGCGCGACGGGGCGTTCGTCGTGATAGACAAACAGACCGAGGTCGCCGCCTTCGCCCGAGACCTGAACCGGGAACACGATCTGTGGGAGGCCGCCATTGAGCTCCTCGGCTCTGCAAGTTCGGGCTGAGCCACCGAGGCGGACCGGGTCAACGGAGGCGGCCTTAGGGCTGGCCGTCTGGGGCTCCGGTGTCTCGGAACTTCAGGTGGGTTGCCCTCAAAGGCGGTATTTGAGGACCGTTCCCGCTGAGGGAGATCATAGGTACAGGGTGGCTTGTGGCAGGACCAAGCCGGTTGGAGCTAACGCGAGTATCGGGCCGGCGACACCTCCGACGAACTAGATCCGAAACACGCGCTGACCTGCGACTATGCCGCTGTCCGCAGCTTCTGCGGGCCGTCTATGAGCATTTGGCAACGATTTGATACTGCGACCCCGGTGCGACCTCTCCTCGCATATTGTTACTTCTCATGGCTCCGCCGTGGACCGGCGATCGGACGCCCGTTGCGGTGACCGCCGCGACGCTGAGCAGCCGCATGCCCTTGAGGACCGAGCAGAGCTGCGCGGCATCCAGGCGACGCTTCTTGGTGTGGACCTGGTCCGACGAGCCGAATCGTCAGCGGTCCGCTGGGGCACGCGGATTCCACTGCCGCGCACGGGATACATGCCTACTTCATCAACGAGCCGACCGGGGATGCCGCAGCGCTGGGTAGCGTTGCCGAGCGGTGGACGCACCGCTGGAGTGGTGGGATCCCGGCCGAGGGAGGACCGGGAGGAAGTCGGAACGGCCTGAGAGGCATGTCGGGAAATCTGACAGCGAAGGAAAGCTGCTGCTTGCGTTCCCGACGACCGTGCGCTACAGTGATCGTCGGGGAACCTGACACCGTTCACCGACTGCCGTCAGAAAGCCGGACAGATGGCCACCACCGAGACTGAGACCGCCCCGACCCTGCCGGAGCTGATCACGGCAGTCCTGACTGCCCTCGCCGAGATCCGTCAGGTGACGGTGGGTGAGCTGGAGGCGGAGTGCGCCGGCGGTGACCTAGAGCTGGCCTCGCCGGAGGCGGTTGCGGCGATCGCGATGCTAGAGGCGCTCTTCGGACGACGCCTCTCCCGGGTCGAAGATCTGGAGCCTGAGCAGCTCACCTCGGTCGTCAACCTGGCCGATCTCCTGCGCCGGCGGTGGCCTTCGGTTACGCCGTTGCGAGTTGGGAGCGGGTCCTGATGGCGCTCTTCGTCCAAGGGGAGAATGTCTCGACGGCGTGGGTCGAGGCCCTCGATCGGCTACTCGGGGGCCCTGGCGAGGCCGTAAACCTGACCGTAGTGATTGCTGATCCGACGGCGGAGGCACCGCAGATCAGGGCTGTCGTCGACTCCTTCGTTGAGGATCGGCGCCGAGCCCGCAGACGGTCGGTGGAGGCGGTGTCGTCGGTCGCCAACACGCTCTTCCCGGAATCGCTCTTCATCGAGCGGCTCGGTCAAGGTGCCGAGGCGCATCTCTACGAGATGGAGCGGCGTGGCCGAGAGGTCAGCCACCGGCGCAACCCCTACGGGACGTACTTCGAGCGCATGGTGGCCTGGCCGGACGGCAAAGCACGACGAGGTGAGACCGTCGAGCGGTTCAACCAGCTCGACCAGGCGGTGACCCGGTTGCGTCGGCTGCGGGAGCAGGGCACCCAGCGGGGCAACCAGTTCGAAGTCGGAGTCGCTTCGGGGGCGGACGCGACTGCCGCGATGGCGGTGGTGGTGCCAGGGCGAGACACGCTGACGATGGGGTTCCCATGCCTCAGCCACGTCAGCCTAAGTCTGCAAAAAGGCGTCGTTCACATGACAGCGCTCTATCGCAACCACGATTTCATCAAGCGCGCCTATGGCAACTACGTCGGCCTGGGGCGCCTGCTCCGCTTTGTCGGCCACCAGTCCGGGTGGCCCACCGGCGAGCTGTCGTGCGTGTCGGCATCGGCGACGGTGCTCGGCGGGGGCGCCGGCTTCGCTCGCGGCGCCGTGACCGAGCTGCTGGAGGCGTGCCGCCGGGCTCAGAAGGAGGCGACATGAACAGCGAGACCGACGTTCTCGATAGCGAGCTCGATCGGATGCTGCTCGACCGCCACGGCGAGACCATCCATGCCGGAGTCGACCGGGTGGAGCTCGAGGAGTTCGCCCGGCTCCTGGAGCTCGGTGGCGAGGAGTTCCTCGCAAGCGTCTACACCTGCGAGGAACGCGCCCATTGCGGGAGACAGCTTGAGAAGTTGGCGACGCGCTTCGCGGCCAAGGAGGCAGCAAGCAAGGCCCTCGGGACCGGTCTTCGCGCTATCGGCCCTGCCGAGGTCGAGGTCGTCACCGCCGCCAACGGAAAGCCTCGCCTCCGGTTTCACGGCCGAGCCAACGACCGGGTGGCGGCGCTCGGGATCAACTCGGTCTCCGTGAGCCTGACCCACACCTCGGTGGCGGCGGAGGCGTTCGTCGTCGCCCTTGCCGTCGATCCCACCAAGACCGATCCGTCGCGAAAGGAGAGCATACAGTGACCGACCCCAAGCGTTCCCGCTCGGTGGACGACGGCGCCTCACCAGAGGAGGCGTACGCCTCGATGGGCACCCGACTGCGAGAGGCTCGGGAATACCTGGGTCTCTCACAGGAGGCTGTCGCCGAGGCGCTTAGCGTGCCGCGGGCATCCGTTTCGGCGATGGAGAGCGGCCGCCGCAAGGTGAGCAGCCTGGAGCTGCGCGATCTTTCCCGCCTCTACAAGCGTCCGCTGGAGTTCTTCTACGACGACCGCGGAACCGAGGCTCCCGAGGACGAGACCGCGGCACTCTTTCGCGCGACCCGCAACCTGACGGCGGACGACAAGGAGCAGGTGCTCAAGTTCGCCGAGTTCCTCAAGGGTGCCGGGCAGGCGCCAGCACGCCGCCGGAGCCAGTGAGGTGACCGCCCCGATCACCGATCTCGGGAGAGGCGCATGCCGCGCACACTGAGCGCCTACGAGGTAGCACGCCTCACCGGCATGAGGGCGGCGCAGGACGAACACCAGCGCCTCGGCACGAGCATGCACGAGCGCGTGCCCGTCTTCGACGTCATCGAGGACGCTCGCATATGGCTGATCTTCCAGCCGATGCGCAACCTCTACGGCGCCTACGAACGTCAGGGAGATGCGGCCGGGATCATCATCAACTCGCAGCATCCTTTGACGCTCCAGCGGTTTACCGCCGGCCACGAGTACGGGCACCACGTGCTCGGGCACGAGGCAAGCGTCGACGACGAGGAGCAGATCTACCGCGGCGACCGGCGCAGCACGCGGGAGGTGGCGGCACAGGCGTTCGCGGGCGAGTTCCTAATGCCGATCCAGCTCGTCAACTACACGCTGCGAACCATGGGGCTCACGGGTCAGCACCCGGCCCTCACGCCCAGCCAGATCTATCAGCTGGCGCTGGAGCTGGGGGTCAGCTACTCGGCCGTCGTGACGCAGCTCGTCGGCCAACGCAAGCTCTCGGTTGACGCCGGTCGACGGTTGCGCAAGCTGAGCCCGCTCGACATCAAGACCCGGCTCGGAGGAGCCAAGCCGGCGTACTCGTGGGCGGATGTCTGGCTGCTCGACGAAGCCCAGGAGGGCCGGCAGATCATCTCGCGCCTGCGCGATGAAATCCACGTTCGGCTCCGCGAGACCCCCTCCACGGGGTACGTGTGGGAGCTCGTCGACCCCGGCGACGCAGTGGTAGAGCTGGTCGACGACACGTTCGAGACCCCCGATGACGATGGGCAGCAGATCGGCGCCAACGGCGTTCGCCACCTATGGTTCCGGGTGGCGGCACCGGGCTCTGGTCGCATCCGGCTGGAGCTGCGGCGGCCATGGCAGCCGGACGGACGGGCCGTCGGAAGCTTTGAGGCGGCGCTGGACGCGCTCGCACCGTTGACGGGCGACGTTGGCGACGGTGCCACGACCGACCAGAAGCGGGGCGTGATCCGTGAGTTTCAGGCCAGCGCTGCGTAAGCTCGTAAGTGTCGAGTCCCTCCACGGTCGATCTGCGGGCCTCGTTGCCCCCGATTCGCGATCAGGGCCAGCGCGGCACGTGTCTCGCGTTCGCGGTGACAGCTGGTCACGAGGTCTCGCGCGGCGGGGGCGCGGCAGCCGACGACCTGTCGGTCGAGGCCCTCTACTGGGGCTGCAAGCGGACCGACGGCAACTGGAAGAGCGGGACCACCTTCACCTCGGCGGCGACGGCCCTTGGCACGTGGGGGCAGCCGGTGGAGGCGGACTGGCCCTATGACCCACGCCGGCCAGAGGGAGCGGAGTACTGCCCACCGTCGCGGGCCGGAGGAGCAGGTTGGTTCCGCTCCGGGCTTCGGGGCTTCGCGGTGTCCGTCGCCGATGTGCGCACCCACCTCGATGGCGGCACGCCTGTGCTGCTCGGTCTGACCGTGTTCGACACCTTCTACAGGCCCGATGCGGATGGCCACATTGCCGACCCTCCGGCGGGCGCGAAGGCACGTGGCCGTCATGCCGTCGTCGCGGTGGGCCACCAGACGGGCGAGGTGCTGATCCGGAATTCGTGGGGAGCCACGTGGGCGCTCGGCGGTTACGCCTGGATCGGAGACGCCTACATCGGCAGCCACGCCGGGTCGGTCTGGATCATCGACGCCTCGGCAAGGGCCGGGGGCGCCGCCGACGGCGGCCATGCAGGCGAGGAGGAGGAGACGTATGGAACTCGGTGAGTATCAGCGTGAGGCGCAGCGGACCGATCAGTTCAGGGCGCACCCGGACAAGGTGATCCCGCTCTTGGGGATGGGTGGCGAGGTCGGCTCGCTGCTGGCCGAGTACAAGAAATGGTTGCGTGACGGCGAGGCCCACGCCCTCTTCCCCGAGCAGATCGCCGAAGAACTCGGCGACATCCTCTGGTATCTCGCCAACGCCGCGTCGAGGTTCGAGCTCGATCTCGATGCCATCGCCGCGAATAACATGGAGAAGACCCAGGATCGATGGCCCCCGGATGGTTCGGAGCCGGTCTACCAGTTCCTCGACGAGGACTACCCGGCCGATGAACAGCTCCCCCGTAAGTTCACAGCCGAGATCCGGGAGGAGAAGGGGCCGGAAGGGAAGGACCGCATCAGCCTCACCATCGACGGGGTGCCGGCTGGCGATCCGCTTCAGGACAACTCGCACGACCCGGATGGGTATCGGTTCCACGACGTCTTCCACCTGGCACACGCCGCGAAGCTGGGGTGGTCGCCGGTGCTCCGGGGGAAGCTGCTGAAGCAGAAGGACGCCGTGCCACCGGACCGCAAGCGTCGCTCCGATCAGGAGGTCAACGAGGTGGAGGACGGCGGCCGTGCGATCGTAGTCGACGAGGCGATCGTCGCCTACGTGTGGGAGTACGCCCGCCGCCACCGGTTCCTGGCCGGAGTCAAGACCGTTGACTACCGGGTGCTTAAGACCATCAAGGATCTGACCGGCGGGCTCGAGGTGAAGGTCCGGACCGGTCACCAGTGGGAAGAAGCCATCCTTGCGGGCTACGACGTCTGGCGTGAGGTCAACGCACGGCGGCAAGGCGTGATCGCTGTCGACCTAGAGGCGCGGACGATCGAGGTGGTCGACTGACCGTTTGCGCAACGGGCAGGCGATCGTTGATACCCCATTTGGGCGGGAACCACATTGCGAGCGGTGCGGACAGCGCCCGGAACTTCTGTTTGATCCGGGTTCGGTCGCCGATACCCCGGACGTCGGGGTGGGCGATTCTGGCGTACTTGTCGACCTCGCAGAAGAGGTTCTGGCAGTCGATGAGCTGTAACGGCCTGCCCCATAGATCCTCGAACGCCAGCCCGCGGGAGGCGAACTCATCGGCCTGGCGCTCCGTCACGAAGTGGATGAGGTCCTCGTCGTCGTAGTCGCCCGGATCCGCGAAGCACTTGCGTAGCCCGCTACGTGCGCCGGGGCCGGCCATCACGAACTCCATCTCGGAGAAGTCGAGGACAGCAGAGTAGTTGAGGTCGGTGACGAGTTGGTAGGCGAGAAAGGGGCCGATCCCACCGTAGCCGAGCAACAGATGAAATGCCTCGTCCATCGAGGCAGCGGTGCTGAGGCGGTGAGGCAACCGGCCCCGTAGCATCGCCCGGAGCAACTCCAAATGGGTCCGATGCTTGCGGACAGCCCCCCGGGACGCGGCGGGCATGATATAAGCGGCTGAGTAGAGGCGCTCGCCGCGCTCAAATGCCGACGAGAGGACTGCGTCGTAGCGCTCGACATCAAAGGTATCGGCACGAGGTGACCCGAGGGCGTCGGCGAGCAGTTGCCAGGTCCCGATCCGGTTGAACAGCTTGAATAGTAGGACGCGGAAGACGGTCTCGTCCAGTGCCTGATCGCCTGAGTAGGCGACCTCCCGGATCAGGTACTGACTCACCCGGTCGGCGGCTCGGTAGGCGTTGGTGAATCTATGCCGCGTGATGACAGGGTCGGTCGTCCACGGGGCGGGCTCGCCGCTCACTCGACGGTGGAAGACGTTCTGGCGTCGGGCGGCGAACCGCCAGTAGGTGTCATAAACGGCTGACGGCGTCGGTGGACGTCGGCGGACGATGACACCGGTCGGGCGAGCGGTCACCGGCGTTCCTCTGGGACAAATGAGTGCCAATCCGGGGGTGCAAACGTACGTGCGCATCGTAGAGACGGGGTGGGACAACGGCTTGCCGGCATGGCGGGCATGCCGGCGGCCGGAACCGTGTCAGGTCTCGTCGCCCGTTGGTGAGGACGCGCCTGGGTCGGGACCGCCGGCACCCGGGCTCGGCGCACACCGTCCTTGAGGTCCCTGGGGCGGGTCTGTCGGCCGTCGACGATGATCAACCTTGTGCGCCGCATGTCGGGTGGGTGCTTGTCCGCACGGTGGGGCCAGATCCGCCGCGTTGGCTGGGGCGTCGTCAAGGTTCAGTGAGCGAGGATCCCGGATGCCGGCGGCGAGTTGCGCCCCGTCCTCCTCTCGGACGATAAGGAGGTCCGGATAGGAAGGCTTGGGCTCGTCGTTCAGCTGGTAGCGGAGGGCGATCGACGGCGGCCTGGACCTCCTCCCGCACGTTCGCGTCCGGGACCTTGGCGACGAGGTCTTCGATCAGTCCCATCAGAACTCCCTGAGCGTGCACCAACGTGGGAGGCTACTGCGGCGCGCTCGGTGAGGCGTGGAGCAGTCCGGCGCGTCGCACGTCTGGCCCTAGATGCCGCCGCGCCAGCAGGTGGGCTGTCAAGCTGAGCGACACCGGGGCGCAGCGAGCGCACTTCGGGGCCTGTACGGCTGCGAGGGCGTTCGGGTAGGTCGACACGACCACTTCGGCCGGTCGCATGACAAGCCAGGACCCACCTTGTGGAAGTCGACTCGGACCGTGTCTCGCGCGCGCTGGACCTGAGGCCAGAGCGGACTCACCTGAGGACGAGGTTGGCTTCGACAGCGACTGGGCCGGTCGCAGTTAACGCGTAAATCGGGCCGTGGAGCCGCCGCACTGCGACCTCGGGACGCCGTCCTCTTGACCTGCGGAAACGTCAACGCGGTTGTCGCCACGCGCAAATCGGGAAACGACGTACGCGGCGTAGTGATAGGTCACTTCTCGTCCGCTCCTGCTGATGAGCGGCTCGTTGGTGGCTCTCGACACGCCCACCCGTCCGGCTCGTGTCCGGTATGAGGTGCACGAGGCGAGCCGCCCAGACCGATGACTGCAGTCCGATCCACGCACCGGAGAGCCGCCCAGTGCGCGGCCGCCCGGAGCGGCGCGTCGTCGGGCGCCTGGGAACTCGAGACGGTCGTCCACGGAGTCGAGATGGGCGGGCAGCGCATCGGCGGGGCGGGACAGGTCCGGCCAGACCCGGCGGCAGGCCAAGGCGATCTCAAAGGTCGACCCCGACCGGCGCCGGTTGCGGCGCGACCCCCCGTCGTCCGACCCATCGTCGCCCGGTTACGTCAGGATGACCCCGTACCGAGACGGCGCTAGCACGCCGGCCCCGGAACACGGAGCGGGCGCGCCGGATCGGCGAGACTTGTCTCCATGCCACCCGACTCGCCGCAGCCTCCCATCGGCGCGGCTACCCAGGTGCCGTCGCCCGAGGCGACCGGCGGCGCGGGCGGCGCGTTCGAGAACCGCGTCGGCGCGATCGCGCTCGCGCGTCTCCTGCGCGGCGACCGTCTGCCCGGGCTCGGCATCCCGCCCGAGCGGGTCCGTCTTCAGCAACGGGTGTCCGGGGCCGTCCTCGACGACATCGTTGCGGCGGGGACCGAACCGGGCGGCGCGGAACGCACCATCGAGTACCAGATCAAGCGCCAGCTGTCCCCCGCGCCCGGGAGCGAGGACTTCGCCGAGATCGTCCAGCACGTCCTGACGGCGATCGACGCCGACGGCACCGGCCCCGAACAGGGCGCCCTTGCCTCGGGACGGCAGAGGTTCGGCGTCGCCGCGCGGCCGTCGGGCGCGCTCGCTGACCTGCACCGCGTCACGCAGATCGCACGCGCCCACGACACACCCGCCGGGTTCCTCGCCGTCGTCCAGACCGCGACGAACACAGGCGTCCGGCAGCGCCACACCCAGCTCCGCAACACCGTGAAGGCCCTCCGCACGCCCCCCGACGACGGCACGCCCGCGCCGCCCCCCGGCGACGCCGACCTCGACGACGCGACATGGCGGGCCGCACGGGCGCTGCACGTCTGGCAAGTCGACGCCGAACCGGACGGTCGGGACGTTCTCGAAGCCCAAGACCGGCTTCAGGACCTGCTCCCCGCCGGAGACCCCGCCGCGTTCTTCCGCGTCCTACTCGACCTCGTGCAGACGTGGGCGCCGCAGGCCGGCAGCGTCGACACGGCCGTGCTGACCGCCCGGCTCGAGCGCGACGGCCTCGCACTCGACGCCGCGCCGGCGCGCCGCGTTGCGTTCGCGGCCGTCCGGACAGCCACCGAGGGCCTGCTCGACCCCGGCGCCGCGCGGCTCGGGCACCGGCTCGCCCTGCCCCGCGACCCGCTCCGCGCCCAGGTCCGCAACGCCCTCGACGAGCACCCCGCCGTCCTTCTCGGGGGCCGGGCAGGCGTCGGCAAGAGCGTCCTGGCCCGGCTCGTCGGCCAGGACCTGACCGCCGCCGGCGACGTCGTCGTCCCGATCGACCTCGCCGGCAGGACCGGCGGCCTCGCCGGAGTTGAAGCCGACCTCAGGGTCCGCCTCGCGGACGCCTTCGCGGGCGCGCCGATCGGCGCGCGGCGCCTCCTGCTGCTCGACGGCGCGGAACAAGCCCTCACGGACTCGGCCGCGCTCCTCACCGCGCTGCTGCGCGCCCTGCCGCCGCCCGCCGGGTCCGCTCCTCCGTGGCAGGTCCTGCTCACGGCCCGCGACGAAGCCGCTCCGCAGGTCGCCGAACGAGCCGCCGACGTCCTGGGATCCGCCCCGCACCGCGTCGCGGTCGGCGAGCTCCTCGACGCCGAGGTCGCGCAGGTCGTCGCGGAGTTCCCCGCCCTCGCGCCCATCGACCGGCATCCGAGAGCCCGCGCGCTCCTGCTGCGCCGCCCCTACCTCGTCGACCTGCTCGTCCGCGCCGTCGACCGTGCCGGCCTGCCCGACGGGATGGTCGGCGAGGAGGACCTGCTCGACATGGTCGTCGCCCGGCTGGTCCGCCGTGACGAAGGCGCCCTGCCCGGGCGCGGCCTGCCCGACGCCCGCTCCGACGCGTTCCTCGCGCTCGCTGACGCCGCGATCGCGAACGCCCTGCCCGCGCGGCTCGACCTGTACGACGCAGAAGCCCGCGCCGGCCTGCGCAGCGACGACGTCATCGCCCTCGTCGGCCACAGCTGGCGGTTCTCTCACGACATCCTCTTGGACTACGCGTCCGCGAGCCGCTTGCTCGAACCGGACGGCGAACAGCTCCTCGCGCAGGCGCCCTCGCCGCGCCGGCTCCTGCGGGCCGCGCGGCTCCGCGAGCAACGGCGCCTCGCCGCCGCCGAGGACGGCATCGCGCAGGCGTGGCGCGCGGCGCTCGCCGAAGCCGACGCGCTCGCGGAGCGCGACGGGCCGCGCTGGCTCGACGTGCCATGGGAAGCGCTGCTCCACCTCGGCGCGAGCCGCGAGCCGCTGCAGGCCCTGGCGCCGGACTTCCTGCGCGACGACGGCGCGGGCCTGCTGCGGCTGATCGACGTCGCGGAACGGCTCGGGCGCAGCCAGCCCGGCGACACCGCCGAGCCCGTCCGGCTCGACGCCGCGCTGTCCGGGCCGACCGTCCACCTGCTTGCACGGCTCGCCGGCGACGTTCCCGAACGGCTCCGGCCCCGCGCGCTGCGCCTCGTCCACGCCCACCTCGAGGCGGCGGTCGCCGCCGGCGCCGAGCCGGACGACGGACTCGAAGAGGCCGCCCTGCTCCCGCAGGCCGTCCTCGGCTGGACAGAGGGGATCGGCTACGGCGACCCTCCCCGGCACGCGACCGGAATCCTCGCGATGCTCGGCCGGCACCTCGGGGAGCCGCACGAGCAGTGGCTCGCCGAACGCGCGCGGCGGCGCCCGTCCGACATCGCGGACGCCGTCGAGTCGCGGTGGGCGTCCGCGGCTCTCGCCCGGACCCGCCCGGACCTCCTTCTCCGCCTCGCCGGCTTGTACTACCTCGGCGTCGGCCTCGCCCTCGACGGCCGCACCGACGACGAAGGGCGGCGCCCTCGACCCAGAGGGCAGTACTGGTCGCCGTTCGACACCGACGACGACGGCTTCGACGACCTCGATGGCGTCCGCGAGCACGACTACCGCCAGTCGCAGCACCTGTCGATGTTCCCGTTGGGGAACAACCAGTCCAACCCGGCGCTCGGGCCGTTCGCGGCGCTCCTCGCCAGCGACCCCGACCGCGGGCTGCGCCTGATCGGCGCGGTCGTGGACGCTGCGACGGCGGGCCGCGCGAAGGCAGAGACCGGCCACGCCACAGGCGACGGCGTCCACTCGCTCGCCCTCGGGCCCGGCCTCGCGCACACCGGGACCGACTCGGCGTGGATGTGGCACCGGCGGACCAGCACCGGGCCCGGCCCCGCGCTGTCCGCGCTTATGGCGCTGCGCGCGTGGACGGCCGAGCAGGTTCGGAACGGAACACCGCCCGCCGCCGCGCGCGACAGGGTCCTCGGAGCGGGCACGAGCGTCGCCTTCGCGTCCGTGGCCGTGTCCGTCCTCATCGACGCGATCGACCAAGTCACCGACGAGCTCGACATGTTCCTCGTCCACCCGCTCGTCTGGCACCTCGAGGTCAGCCGGAAGGTTCACGAGTCCGGCGGGACGGCGCTCGCCGTCCCCGAGTCGACGCGCCTGCACTGGACGATGAGCGAGGTCGCGATGCACCTCGTCCTGAGCGGCGATAACGAACAACGCGAACGGCTCGCCAAGCTTGCAGCAGAGCTCCGCGCGAACGCCGCCGAACTTCCCGGCCCGGACGGGGCGCTGCTGGCGCAGCGTTGGGCGAGCGAGCTCGACGTCAGCCACTACCGCGCCCAGCGCCACGACGACGGCGTAGCGGTCAGCGTCGAGTACCCCGACGGCGTGACCGCCGCGCTCGCGGCGTCCGGCGGAGACCAAGCCGCCCGCGCGCTGAGCGGCGCCGGGATCATGCGGCAGGCCGCGGCCCTGCGCGACGGGCAGGACGACATCGCCGGCGCACTCGGCGTCTGGCGCGCTGCCGTCGCCCATCTCTCCGGCGGCTCGGACGGCATGTACGCGCCGTTGGACGTCGCGTCGGCGGCGGCCGGCGCGCTCGTGATGGCGGCAGCCGCCGGCGTCGCCGTCGACGACGCCGAACTCGCGGACGCGGTCAAGGTCCTGCGCGAAGGCGCGGCGGTCGTCGCGGACTGGGCGCCCCCGCCGCGCGACGCCCTGCCGCAGAACAACGACGACAAGCCGGCCGCCCGCCAGCACGTCCACGACATGGTGTGGGACGACGGCCACGACCGGTCCCTGGCGACCGTCCTTCCCCTCCTGCTCCGCGAACCCCAGGTCGCCGCGCGGGCGGCGGTGACCGCACGCGACGTCGCCGCCGCGATCGAACAGGTCGCCGCCAGCCCTTACGACGAGACGAGGCGCCGGCTCGTCGCGGCCCTGCGGCCGCTGTGGGCGCTGCCGTGCGACGACCCGGCCGCGCCGCACGACGCCGTGCTCGCCGCCACGCGTCGCATGCTCTCGACTGCCGGGTACGGCGAGCTCAGCCAGGCCGGGCACGGGTACGCGCCGGCGACGCTCCCCGAGCCGCTCGAGGACGTCCTCGCCGCGGCCGAGGGCCCTGCCGTCGAAGTCGGGAGCGCAGCCTTCGCCGTCGACCTGCTCACGGCCGGCGAGCAGCTCGAGTGCGGGCACGGCGCGACCGCAGCCGCCCTGCTCGACGCGGTCGTCGACTACGACTCCCGCGTGTGGCCGGCCACGTACGCCCGCAGGCACTACAGCCGGACCAGTGCGTGGCGGCAGGCGGTCGACTCGGCGCTAGCCGGCCGGGTCCTGCGCGGGGACCGTGACGCCCTGCTCCGCCGCCTCGACGCGTTCGGCCCGGTCGGCGAGCAGCTCGCCGGTCTGCTGACCGCGCTGGCCAGCCAGGCCGTCGACCAGCAGACCGCGGAGCAGCTCCACGACGCGTGGCCGCTCGTCATGGACCGCCTCATGCCGGACCACCGCGACCTGACAGCGCCCGGCATCTCCCGCGAGGAGCCGAACCACCGGGACGTCGACGACCTCGACGACGCGCTGCTCCTGGTCCCGCCCGAAGACGGAGGCCACTGGCCGCTCCGGACCACCGCCGAGCTCGGGATGCGGTGGATCGGCGCGTTCCGCAGTCGCGCCGACCGGGCTGACCGGGCGATCATGTTCGCGGGCCGGCTGTTCGGGCTCGGCACCGACCTCGGCATCAGAATCGCCCTGAGCGTCCTCGGCGACGACGTCGAGACGTTGCGGCGGCATTCGCGGTACGCCGTCGCGTTCCTACGGGTTGCGCTGCGCGACCCGCCGCCCGGGGACGCGCCGCGCCGGGCCAGGCTGCTGCTCGACCAGCTCGCAGTCGCCGGCGACGAGCAGGCTCTCCAGCTACAGCAGGAGCTCGAACTCGACGCGTAGGGCGCCGACCCCCGGTCCCACTGCAGGAAGTCCTCGACTTGGTCGGCATGCTCCGCCGGTCTCGACCTGCGGCGACTCTGATGACTTGTGGCCGTCGACGCTTGCGCCCACCCCGGCGACGGAGCGGAGCGCCAGGTCAAGCTGGTCTTCAGTCCTGTCCATGCCGCGAAACGTGAGGCATCGCCCCACCGGGCCTCGGAAGGGGCGGCTCAAGGCAGGTCGGCGATGAAGGCCAGGAACCGCTTGCCGAGGTCGTTCGTCCCAGGCGGCCACAGTCCGGCGCCGGTCATCATCCCGCCGAGCGACGGCGAGGCCGTGAGCTGCGCGTCGGACAGGTCGTGCATGAGCAGCGCGGCCCACGACTCGCGTCCGGCGAACGCTGGAAGCAGGTTCACCAGGTGGGCCCTGGCGCCCAGGATGTCGGGCCGCGGGATCCCGGCCCGGTCGAAGGTGCCGCCCGGCTCGTCGAGGAAGCTGAGCAGCGCCAGGTGCCCGGCGGTGAACTGCTCGATCAGGCGCAGGAACCGAGCCTGCTCGTCGAGGGCCGGCGCGTCGTCGTCGAGCGTGTGGAGCACGCCGTTGCGCAGCGCGCGGAGCTTGTCCGGGTCGTGGGTGGCTTGCGCAGCCCTGGTCGCGGCGACGACTGCGTCGACAAAGGCGGGGTTCTCGGCGAGGTCCTCGAGGATCAGGCCGAGCCGCTCAACCTCAGCTCAGCGGCGAGGTCCTCAAGCCAGGCATCGGTCCGCTTGCTGACGGAGAAGCCGGCGATGGTCGCGAACGCCACGGCGAGCGGCCCTCCCACGATGCGGATGGTGCTGATCGCCGCCTCCGTGACCTTCTCCATGGCGGTGCGGCGGGTGCTGGTGCGGGGGAGCTCGTCCACGAGGCGGGACAGTACGAGGAACTGCCGACAGCCGTTGGCCGCTCACCGGCCCGCGCACGTCGAGCCAGTTCAACGTAGGTGCTGGTCGCGACGGAAGAGTCCGCTCATGCCGCTGAGCGTCCGCAGGTGCCCGATCGCTTCGGTGCCCGCTGATGACTGCCCCGACGCCGCTACGAACCTGCAACCCCGTGACTGTGAGTGGCGGTGGCTACGCCGCCAAGGGCAGCACCGTCTCAACGCAACACGCGGCGTGATCGGTTGTAGCTAACGCGGGTATCGGGCCGTGGAAATCTCATAGCTACACTCGCCATGCCGAGCTGGGAGGATGGCATTGGTCGACGAGGCGAACCATCGCTCTGCTACGCCGATTTGAATCGACAACTGCAGGGCCACTCCTCTATGTGTGTCATTTGGCGTGGATGTTGAACGTTGGGCGCTTGCTCCGGGGGACCCCTCAATTGGACAGGTATCGGCGCACGACCGCCTCGGACCTCAGCCCAGGCTCCTGCCCGGAGTCTCGACGACGGGGTGCGTCGATCTCGCACCCCGTCACCCTGTGGCGTCGAGCGGTGGGTGTTCGAGGATCCGTGGCCTGTACTCCACGAGCTGGATCCGCCCGTCGAAGGTACTGCTGGCGATCATGTCGAGCGCGACGTCAGGGTAGCCGTCGTAGATGCGTTCTGAGCCGGTGGCGCCGGTGATGACCGGGAACATCACGACCCGGAAGCGGTCGACGAGTCCGGCCCACAGCAACGACCGGCACAGGCTGAGGCTGCCGATGGTGCTCAGGAGGCCCGGCCCGTCCGCTTTCATCGCCCGCACCGCTTCGACCGCGTCGCCGCGTACCAGGGTGGTCTTCGCCCACGAGAGCGGTTCTTCGAGGGTGGACGAGAACACCACCTTGGACGCTCCGGTGAGTCCGCCGAAGGTGCTCTCCTCCTCGGTGGAGAACTCGTCGATCCCCGCCGGGGTGGAGCCGGCAGCAAAGCCCGACATCAGCCGGTACGTGTTCGCACCCATGAGCAGCGTGGACTCGGGTCGCTCGTCGAGCCAGGCGAGGTACTCGGGGCCTTCGAGACCCCACCACCCCGGCCAGCCCTCCGCCGACGCGTACCCGTCCAAGGAGGTGATGAAGTCGACGATCAGTTCTCCCATGATCTACTCCTCGGGCGGCGGTCGCGGGTGCCGCCATCATCGGGCGAGGAGGGCGTCGAGCTTGCGGTAACCCTCCTGGACGCCGACGTCCATGCCGCTGGCCACAAACGCGTCGCGGGCTTCGAAGCTGTCGACCAGCGACGTCGCAGTGAGCCGGCAGCGGCCGCCCGGCAGGTCCTCAAAGACATACCGTCCGAGCGACACATTGTCGGCCCACGGCTCGTAGGTGAACGTCTGGACGATGAGCTCGCCCGGCCGGACTTCGTGGAAGCACCCCCGGAACCAGTGCTCCTCGTCGTTTCGGATGGAAACGTAGCGCCACTCCCCACCGGTGCGGCAGTCCCAGCGGTCGACACGGCTGGAGTCGAGGCTGTCGGGGCCCACCCATTGCACGAAGAGGTCCGGGTCGGCGTGTGCCCGGTAGACGGCCTTGGCCGGGGCGTCGAACTCCCGGACGATCGTGATCGACGGCGTCGTGTCGTCGATGGTGATCTGGGCCTGTCGGTTGGTGGTGGTCGTCATGTCGTTGCTCCTTGGTCCTTGTCGGGGGTTTGGTCGTCGAGTTTGCCGAGCAGCTGGTCGAGGCGCTGGTAGCGAGCCTCGGCGTTCTGGCGATATCGCTCGATCCACTTGGTCATGAGGTCGAACACCTCCGCTTCCAATCGGACCGGTCGACGCTGTGCCTCGCGGCGGCGGGACACGACCCCGGCGTCTTCGAGCAGCAAGAGGTGCTTGGACACCGCCTGGATGGACATGTCGTAGTGCTCGGCCAGCTCGCTCAACGTCGCGTCGCCGGCGGCGAGCCGGGTCACGATGTCAAGCCTCGTCTCGTCGGCCAACGCCGAGAACACGGTCACGATTGCCTGCGCCGCCACCCCACCCTCCTCAACTCTTTGGTTGAATAGAACGGTAGGTCACCGCTACCCGGTTGTCAACCCCAAGGTTGAACTCGGCAGGTCCTGGCGCCTGTACAGCGCTGTCCTTGACCGCCGTCATCGTGCGCTCGGATCCGGGCGTCCGCTGCTGCAGGGTGGGTTGGACCCTACGGGCGCTCATCGGTCTGCCTGGGCACGATCGCCCTTGGCCCCGGGTTACGGAACCCGAAGGTCCGGTCGTAGTTATCGACACCGATATGAACCTATGACTGGCCGAAATTGCGACCCAGCTCGATGCTCGGGTGCCTTTTGCGTGGATGTGGTCAGACGGTGTGTGCCAGCATGTTCTGGAGCTTCGACCCAGGTCAGGTGGCACTTTCGTCGTCGAGCCGGAGGACGGCGCGAACCGGTACCGTCGCGGTTCGCGTTGGAGCTAACGCGACAATCGGGCCCCCGCCACTACAGAAGCCCTGGTCAGGAGTCACTTCCGGCCAGGGCTTCGTCGCGTCCAGCAGCCATTTCGTTTGGCGTGTCAAACCTCCGTCAGACGCACCCGGCCGGACCTTGCCCCACCCGTCAGCACCATCTGCTCTGTCGGACGATCGGCCGAAGCTTCGTTTGACACCAACCGAGAGACGCAGCGAACGAGGGCGGTAGCGAGGCGGCCGGAGGTCGCCTCGTGCCGTTGCCTTTCCCCCAGAGAAGGCATGACGGGCCCCGGGGGGCCCGTTGCTAACGCACCGGCCCTTCGGGCCGGCTTGTTGTCCAAACAGAGCGGTCAGGTCTTGTGGCACCCGTGCGACGAGCGCGGATACCTCCGCTTGCATGCCAGGGATGACGTGGGCGTACTGCTTCATGGTGAAGGCCGGATCCTCATGTCCCAACCGCTCGCTGATCACCTTGACCGGCACGCCTGCCCGGAGGGCGATGGTGGCGCGGGTGTGGCGCAGGCCGTGGAGTCGGATCCGGGGGAGTCCGGAGTCTCGGACCAGCTTCTCGAAACCCTGGCTGAAGAGGTCGGGATGGATGGGGGGAACCATCCTCTTGTCGGAACACGAGGTCGCTTGGCTGATAGCCGGCGCCCCCAGTCCGCCGGCTCGAGCTCCTGGCGCTTCCTGTAAGCCCGCAGCTGCTCGACCATCTGCTCGTCGAGGTCGATCGTGCGCGCCTGATGGGTCTTGGGCGTCGAGTCCTTGATGGCGTAGTTGACCGAGACGAGGGTGTGGCGTACAGCCAGACGGCCACGCTCGAGGTCGACGTCCTGCCACCGGAGCCCGGGGACCTCACCTCGGCGCATGCCTGTCATTGCTGCCAGGTGCCACGCAGCCTGAAGGCGGCGGCCCTCGACGTGGACGAGGAACCTGGCGAGTTGATCCGGGTGCCAGAACTTTCATCTCGTTCCTGTTGGCCACCCGAGGCTTCGGCGGCTTGGCTCGCTCCGCGATGTTGTTGGTCAAGAGCCCGGCATCGGTGGCATCGGCCAGGGCCTTGTGCAGTGTGGTGTGGACGTGGCGGACGGTTTTGGCGTTGAGTCCGGTGGTTGTCTTCCCCGCCGGCTGCCGCGCTCCATCAGGTCGGGATAGAGGTTGTTGAGCATCGGGGGAGTGAGCTGGTGGAGGGGCCGGTGCCCGAGGGTGGGGATGACGTGGAGCCGCATGAGGCGGTCGTAGCTGTCCCAGGTGCTCGCCCTGATCTGGGTCCGCATGGTGGGCAGCCAGCTACCCGTCAGCCATTCGCCGAGCGTCATCTCCGAGGGAGCTGCGTAGACGCCGGTGTTGACCTCGTTGAACACGTATCCGCCCAAGCCGTCCTTCGGGCCGAGGTCAGGACTACCTGCGCGGCTCCGGGGGAGGCTCGCCAAGCCCGACAGGGGGGACGTCGGGCGAGCGGCGCAAGTAGTCCTCACCTGGGCCATTACGGCGACGATGCGAATAGTCGATGGAGGTCAGGCTCGCCGCGAGAGGGATCCGTACCCATTTTGACAAGACCTCTTTCGCTCGCTAGCGCGTCCACGTAAATCGCGCGAATCGTCGGAGTGTCAATCTCGTCAACAAACGCCGAAAGCTTGTGAGTCGACTCACTCCGAAAGGCGACCACACTTTTCCCCCCTTCGGATAAGTGGGCGCCTCGGGCCAAGTCGGGTGCTCCTCCAACCCCGGAAACTAGGCGGGGGCCCGCCAACTCGGAGTTGATGTTGCCGTGTCGGTCGACCGATAGTGCTCCGAGGATCGCGATGAAGTTCCGTATGGCTCCGAGCCACTGCGGATTGTGCACCGCGGTCGACGGAAGGAGTTCAACATGCTGGTCGTGGCTAGCCCAGTGAAGCAGTTCGGCTGAACCGACGACCGACATTGCGCGAACAGGCTTGCGCGAAGACTTCGGAAGGGTGTCATACAGCTGCCGGATGGTGTCGGTCACTGCGCCCCCAACCAGATCGATTCCCGATCGGGCGTGGAGGCGCTGAGCAACTGCGGAAGGTATCCGTCCGATACCCAGAGATAGGGTGATCTCATCCGGCAGAAGGCTGACGATCCGGTTAGCGATGATCTCATCGACCCGATCGAATGGCTTTGCCAGCGGCGGCCCGAGCTGGTCGGGGGCAGCATTCGACGCTACTACCGAGTCCCACCGGGCGACTTGCCCGGCGCCAGGGATCGTGGGCAACCAGCCGACTTCCTCAATCACGATGACCCGTGCAGTATCGATAGCGAGCTGCATGTAGCCGTTCACGGCGCCCAGACTGCGTGTACCGTCCCTCGCTACTGGAGTGGCGCAGGCCACGACTGCGTCGAATCGTAGGTCGCCGCCGGTGAGCTGCTGGCAAACCTCGGCGTAGGTCAAACGGTGGTACTGCACACCGCTAACCGCCTTCAGGCCCCGCCCCGGCATAAGGCTGCCGAACGTGAGCCCCGCTCCTGGCGAGGGCAGAACTGGTGGGGGGGTCCGGCGCATGCCGAAGAGAACGTGCACGGTGTCGACTGGCGAGGGCGGCCATTCGTGAAGGTAGGCGAGCAGTGCGGCCGACGGCTCGCAGGGTCCTTCTCCGCATAGGACAAGGCGCATCTGCACCCTCCTAGCCGGCGTCCATGGCGGGCGGCGCGGGCGGACCACCCCAGTCCACGCCGGAGAGTGACGTGACCGCCTCAAGCGCCAGACCATAGTCAAGGTCGAGGGCCATGGCGCGGCGGAGGGGTCGAACGAAAAGGTCCCGCGTATTGCGCAGGAATACGGGATTGCACGCCGCGAGACGACGGGCGTGAGCCATTGCCCGCTCGCAGAGGTGGTCGCGGCCAACTACCTCCGAGACGATTCCGAGGGCCTTGGCCTCCTCGGCCGCGATCCGCTCACCCGTGAGCAGAAAGTACCTCCCCCGATTGGGACCGAGTAGGAGGGGCCAGACGACCTGGACCCCGTCGCCCGGAAGCAGTCCGCAGGGCACGTGCGCAGCGTCCTGGAGGTAGGTGTCGTCTGTGCAGATGACGACATCGCTTAGGACGGCGAGCTCAGCGTGAACGGGGGCCGGCCCGTTGAGAGCTCCGATCACGGGAACACCGATCCGTAGGAGATTATCGATCAGCCGGCGAGCCTCGTACGTTCCTTCGTCCATCTGCGTGGCCGAGGATTCCCCGCGGACTATCCGCTCCTCAAAGCTGGCGTCGAGGACGGTAAAGGAATCCCCAGTTCCCGTCAAAATCACGACCTTAACGGCGCCGTCGGCGGCGACGCACTCGAACACCTCCGGCAGCTCCCGGTGTGGCAACGCGTTCCACACCAGACTATCGCCGCGCGAGTGCAGGCGTATAGTCATGACTCCGTCGCTGTCCAACTCAAGTGCCACTGTCTTGAACTGCTCGATGTACTCGGCTGTCTTCATTCAACCCTTCTCCCTAGCGGTCTCTACCACCTCATGTGACAGGTCCGGCGTCGGTCACGGCTATGCCTGGGTCGGGAGCGCCCTGAATCAAGGCGACGATCCGCTCCTCGGTGGCGTCGCTGGCTTCGAGAATGGCGCGCACCCGCCCCTCGACCAACACTACGACGCGGTCGCACATCTCTGACAACTGCTCGGTATCGGCGGAAAATATCGCTACGGCGTTCCCGCTGCGCGCCGACTCAACAATAAGGTCGAGTATGTCCCGCCGGGCACCCGCGTCGACTCCCTGGGTCGGCTCGTCGAGCAGCAGGATCTGCGGATCGAGCGTCATCCATTTGGCCAAGACGATTTTCTGCTGGTTACCACCGCTGAACGCGGCGAACTCCTGATTCGGTGCGGCGGGACGAACACCGAATCGGGTCAGCAAGCGCGCAGCGTCGGCTGCTTCTGCTTTCAGACGCAGGAAGGGCCACCGGAAAAACCTTCGAAGCTTGAGCAGACTCACGTTCTCGCGCGCTGTGCCCTGCATCCAACCGCCATCCGTCTGTCGATTACCAGGCACCACGGCTACGCCCTCCGCCAGCAGTCTCCTAATACCTTTGCCCACGATCGACCGTCCACGAAGCCGGATGTCCCCACCGTTGACGGGGACGTCGCCGGCTACGAGGTACGGGATCTCGTCGTACCCGGAACCAACCAAGCCGGTAACCCCGACGACCTCGCCAGCGTGCATTGAAAACGTGATCTCTCGAGCCCTGTTCCCCCTTACCCTATCGAACGTCAGCACCTCGTCGCGTGCCGGCCGACCGCTCGGCGCCGGATAGAACCGGTCGAGTGGGCGCCCTAGCATCGCAGTGATCATCTCGTTTGGATCGGCTGTCTGGGCCGCGAATTGACTCACGAGGCGGCCGTCACGTAATACCAAGATCCGATCACAAGCAGTTCTCACTTCGGCGAGGTGGTGCGAGATGAATATGACTGCGGCGCCGTCAGCAGCCGCGCTGCGGACGAGCTCGAGAACGCGATCAACGTCCCGCTGACCGAGGTAGGCAGTGGGCTCGTCCAGGATAAAGAGCCGGGAGCCTTCGGTTGCCTGCAACACACGGGACGAGCGGGCAATCGCGATCGCCGAGCGGACAGCTGGGGCCAGCGCTCCGACCTCGGCGCGCAGATCGACATCGATGCCGAATCGGTCGAGCATGGCACGGCAGACGGCATCCTCCCGGCGCTTGGCAATTGGTGCGAGTGCACGGGCGCCAAACGAGCTGGAGATGCCGAGGTTCTCGGCCACTGACAGGCTGTCGGCGAGCCCAAGATCCTGATGGATGACCGCAATTCCTGAGGCTTGCGGGTTGTGCAGCGGCATTTGCAGATCCGCGTCGCCCATCCGCACGTGGCCTGCGTCAGGTGTGTACACGCCACTCAATATCTTGACCAGCGTGGATTTTCCGGATCCGTTCTCGCCTATTACACCAACAACCTCGCCCGGAGCTATCGAGAACTCGACGTCCTTCAGAACCCAGTTGTTCCCGAATTGCTTTCCGACGCCGCGAAGCTCTAGGGCTGCCGGTACCGCGACCGTCAACTGCTTCTCCGCCTCGACGCAGCTAAGCGGGCGAAGGTGATCGCTGCGATCAGAGCGAGCCCGTTGAAGACGTTAGTGACCCACTCACTTGCACCGTACAACTGGAGCCCGGCGATCCCGACAGTGAGTAGGTACAGACCCACGACGGTGCCGAGGGCATTGAAGCGGCCGACCGTTACGGTGGTTGCCCCCAGGAACGCAGCCGCATACGGCTGCAGCAGATACTGCCCTGCGACCGTTGCATCGACCGATCCAATGCTACCGGCAAAGAGAAAACCAGCCGCTGCGCTGAGGATCCCGGCTAGGACAAACGCAAGGGAGCGGATCTTCACCACCGGAAGCCCAGCGAGGAGAGCGGACCGCGGATTGCCGCCTACGAAGAGCAGGAACCGGCCGGTGGGCGTCCTCTCGAATATGTACCAGAGGACCAATGCAATCACCCATACGTACCAGGTCAACGCTTGCAGACCGAATACAGGTTTGGTCACGACGCTCACCACGTGCGCTGACACTCCGGTAAGGACTTGGCCTCCTGCGATAGCCAGGCCGAGGCCCTCGAGCGCCGTTAGTGTTCCTAGTGTGGCGACGAAGCCATTGAGCCCGATTCCAACGACCAGCAGGGCGTTGAAAGCACCGATTAGTGTTCCGGCCGCCAGCACGATCAGAAGGGTCAGTGGCCAGCTCATGCCGTGGGCTGTCAGTTGGGCGACGACCGTTGCCGAGACGATCATTGTTCCGGCGATTGAGAGGTCGAAGTCACCGGCGCGGAGGGGGATCGTTGCGGCGAGTGCCAACAGCATGACAACTGCCCCCGAGTTAACAATCGTCTTGAAGTTCCCGGCCGTGGGGAAGGTGTTGGGCAGGGAGAATGAAAAGACGACGATTAGAATGATGAGAGCGATTGGGATCCCGTATCGGGACGCACCGTCGAGCACCGACGCGGCTGGGGAGTTGCGCCCTCTCCATGCCTCCTGGGGCGCGGGCCCGTCGCGGTCGACGGGAGGGGAGGATGGTGCCCCCTTCGGAGTGTCTGGCTCCGAAGTGCTGCCGGCTAGATCACCTGTCTCGGTCACCCAGTCACGCCCCACAGGTGCTCGAACTGCGACTTGTAGTTGGCGAAGCCCGGGAAGAGGTCGGTACTGTTCGACCCGACGTTCGCCTTATCGATCAGGCGGTAGGGAAGCACGCCATCGGTGGCTGGAGCACCAGTGAGAGCCCGCAAGGTCTGGTCGAGGTAAGCCCACCCGATGTATCCGGCCGGCGGCAGGGCTACATCTGCAGCCAGGGGACCGGCGCCGCTGCGAATCATGCTTATGGCCGCAGCAGTGCCGTCCATCGAGATCATTTTTACCTTGGTTCCGCCTGACTGCTGCAGCCCAGAGATGATGAACGGCACGGCGCCGTCAAAGCACGACATGAGGACATTGATGCTTGGGTCTCGACGCAACGTTTCCTGCGCCTGAGTGCCGGCATCTGTCGAGAGATCAGTCAGGTTCAAGTTCACGAACTGGGACTTGCACGAGGGACACAGGCGGGAGACCTCCGACTGCGCTCCCTTGGCTGACAGGACGTGTGGCGTGACGGCAGCCGACCCGAGGATTGCAGTGTCGAGCTTGCAGCCGGTATCGGTCAGCATCCAGTCTGCGACGGTCTTGCCCGCCGCGACGGGATTCTCTGACACGTGCCCGTATACGCCTTGTGCGGTCATATTTTTTCCGGTGTCCCCGTCGAAGGTGTCGATCACGGGTATCCCCGCTGCCTTCGCCGCGGTGATCTGTGATTGCACCTCCGTTACCGGGACAGCGAAGAGGACGATGGCACCCGCATGCTGGGCCACCGCTTCGGAGGCGGCCTGGACCGTGGTGTTTACCGAACCGTTGCCATTGATGATTCTCGTCTTGACACCGGCGACCGACGCCGCCTGGTCGAAGGCCGTGGTGACATCGGTGACCAGCGGGGTTATCGTGGATTGGATCATCCAGACGGTCTTGCCCTTCGCCTTTGGTGCGTCAACCGTCGCTGTGGGGAAGTTAGGCTTGGCCCGCCCGGCTGCGGCGTCGGCTGCATGGGTCGCCGCGGTCAGGCAGGACGAGCCACCCCTAGCCCCCGAGCTGCTCGAGCTTGGCTTTCCCGTGCCGGCAGCCTTTGTGCTCGACCCCTTCGTGCTTGAGCTCCCGCAGCCAGTGACCGTCGTGGTCAGGACGGCTGCGACTGCGATTCCAATCCAGAGTTTCTTCATGTCGATCCTCACTGATCCGATTGGCTCATCTCATGGTGAAACACCTCGACGGGCCCCCTGTCGAGGTTGAGCGTCGATGTTTTGAGTTCGCTTGCGGAAAAGGCCGTCGTATTGCGACGGCTCTCCCCCTCCCGGCCTGGTTGCCCATGACCGCCCCATCACCTACAATTTAACATGTTGCAGGTAAGAATGTCAACGACTTTGTAGCCATTACTGGCTGCCAGCATTCGTGTGCTGGTCACCAGCGGGGGGACACGCTCTCAGGCGCAAAACGACTCGCCGATGGACCAATGAGGGCACCTGCATCCGACCCTTGGTGTTACGGCGTTACCCTCACGGGTAGGGAGGTAACTCCGCGTAACATCATGTTGTCGGCATACCTCGGCTCGAAGCCAGGGTCCTCCAGCGCGATGAGCGAGAACCGGTCGAGGAGCTGGTTGAACGCAAGCTCGGCCTCGAGTCTGGAGATCGCCGCACCGATACAGAAGTGGGCTCCGTGGCCGAATGCGATGTGGCCCGGCGAGCGCCGAGTGTTGAGGTCGAGGACGTCTGGGGCGTCGAACTGCGCAGGATCGCGGTTAGCGGCAGCGATCATGAGCAGGACCTGTGACCCGGCCGGGATCGGAACCCCTCCGACCTCGGTGTCGACGGCGGCCAGTCGGGGGAAACCCTGGATCGGTGACTGCAAACGTAGCGCCTCCTCCGTCAGGAGTGGTACGAGAGACCGGTCGCCCCGAACGCGCTCGAATCCATGTGGATCTTGCAGGAGCAGGAGCATGGCACCTGACAGGAGATTTACCGTCGTCTCATTACCAGCCACTAGCACGACGTAAGCGATGGCCATGATCTCTTCGCTACTAAGCGAGCGGTCATCTAGCTCTGTCAATGCCGTCAGAAAGTCGTCCTGCGGGTGGGATCGGCGCAGCTCCGCCTGCTCGGCAAAATACTCCAGCAGCTCAACGAGAGACCTCGCAATCGCGACCTGCCTGGCCTCGTCGAGCTTTCCGCCCAACACCTCACCAGCGTCGTCGGACCAACGGCGGAAGGTCGGGAGCTTAGAGTCAGGGACGCCTAAGAATCGTGCGATCACCAGCAGGGGCATCGGCTGGGCGAAGCTCTCGACGAAGTCGACCGTCTCGAACTCTTGCATCCGGTCGATCAGTGTGCCGACCAGCTCCGCGGCAACTGGTTTCAGGGCCGCGAGTCGTCGTGGCGTGAACGAGCGACTTACCAGTCGACGAAAGCGCGTGTGCCCAGGCGGGTCGTTTGTCAGCAGCGTTCGAACCAGCTTCGGACCGCGATCGAGTACCGCCCGCGCCTCTGCCGAAGGCTTTTGGCGCAAGCCGGGCCCAATCTTGGAGGAGAAAGTGGTCGGGTCCCCGAGCACGCGGACGCAGTCCTCATAGTTGGTGACGACGAAGATGTCCGATCGTTCATCCGGCACTCGCACCGCCGGACTCGCAGCCCGGAGCTCCTCGTAGCGCGGGAAAGGGCACTGCACCACTGTGGAGTCGAAAACATCCTCGATCACGACAATTCCCCTCGATGGTCGAGCGAGCCAGACGCCAGTCAGTCTAAAGAGTTTTAGACTTGCGCGCAAGCCTGCCGTAGGTGCTCCGCTGAAGGCACCGCTAACAACTATGCGGCGCCGTCAGCTCGACTGGCTATGCTTCGAGTCGTGCGTCGCCTGCCAGCTGCGGGACGGCCGGAGCTGACGATGCGTGGTGAAAGCACACGCGAGCGCATCATCCAAAGCGCCGCCAGAGTGCTCGCAGGTTCCGGCTACGCAGCAGCAACGCTGACGGAGATCGCCCGGGCGGCGGACACGAAGGCCGGCAGCATGTATCACTACTTCGACAGCCGCGAGAGTCTGATTCGCGAGGTCATGACTCGCGGCATCACCGAAACGCTCGACCACATCGGTTCTGCCCTAGACAGCCTGGCGGCTGACGCGACGAGCCGGGACAGGCTGTCCGCAGTCATCAGAGCCCATGTCGAGTACGTGCTGTCCGGCAGTGATATAGCTCGAGCCAGCATCCGAATCCTGGGGCAGGCGCCACAGGAGGTGCAGGGCCCCGCGATTGAACTGCACCGCCAGTACGGCTCCGTGCTGTCGACACTTATCTCGGAAGCGGCTCGAGACGGGTACCTGCCTCCCTATCTTGATGAGCGACTGCTGCGCCTACTGCTCGTGGGTTCTGTCAACTGGTCAACGACCTGGTATAACGCAGCCGGTCCGTCGTCGGCTACCGAGGTGGCCGAGACACTACTTGCCTTGATTTTTGGTCCAAGCCGCTCGGCAGCGTCCCCGTCAGTTGCGTTCAGCGCACTGCGCGGGCGCCGTCGCAGTGCAGGACGCTTCGACCGCGGATAGCGGTTCTAACGCCAACAGCATATCGCAGGCGTTGTAGCGTATCTAATCTTGGTTTCAAAGAGCTAAACTGATGTGGAACGGCCCTGTCAATAGGGTCGTGCGGAGCTTGCGGAGCTCATTTGTGCCGCGCCGAACTATAGGTTCGGCGCTTGGCTGATTGCTGAGCAGGCGACGGGGCCTCGCTGTCAACGTGGAGCGCCCGCAGCGAAGCGAGGACGAACGACGTTGACAGGGGGGTGGCGGCTGCTACGCCGTGACCCGTGTTGGGTGGGGTGGTGCCCGGGTGAGGGCTCGACCATGCGCCGGGGCGGGGCTGGTGGGCTGACCGCCAGACTGATGTACGCGGGTCGTTACCGCAGTTCGGCTATTCGCAGAAAGGTGCCCTGGACTAAGAGCTCCCATAGGATTGGGCATAGCTTAAACGGGGGTCAGTTCTGCGGCGGCGGTGCCCCGGCGCATGGTGGGGTCCTCGCCCAGGCTCAGCGGGTGCCGGGGGCGAGCGGGTAGATCTGTCAATGTTTAGGCGGTCATTTCGGCCCACACGAACCCGGAGAGCTCGCGGGCGATGGCGGTCACGACGATGTTGCGGTTGGTTTTGCGCTCGTCGAGACGCCGGAACCGGCCGCACAGGCGGACCTGGGCGCCCCATGCCCGAGCGACGGTGTCCTGCCCGACGCTCTCTTGGCGACGGCGCAGGTCGACTCCGACGCCCGGACGGGACTTGTAGGCCCAGGCGGACTCGACGAGCTGGGTTCGGAGGTGGACGTTGCCGGCGTGGGTGATGTGCCCGCGCTGGGTGCGTTGTCCGCTGGAGTGCTCGGAGGGGGTGAGCCCGGTGAAGGCCATGAACGTCGGAGCGGTCCCGAACCGGCGCCAGTCGCACACCTCGGCGGCCAGACTGAGCGCGCCGAGCTGGGTGATACCTCGGTAGGCGGCCAGGCGGGCCACGGTAGCGGAGAACGGCGGGCGCCCATACCAGCACACCAGGTCGGCATCGATAGCGTCGACGGCGGCCTCCCGGGGGGACAGCGTGGCCCGGTAGTGGCTGTAGGTGGCCTCGAGGGCGAGGTCATCGAAGCGCTGGGCGAGTATCCATACTTGGTGCTTGAGGGTCCAGTTGTCCCCGCCGCGCCAGATCCGCCCGTGGCGCAACAAGAACTTCCCGAGCCGGTGCCGGGCCCTGGTCCGGTCGATCACCATGTCCGCCCGGGCCCGGCACAGATCCCGGACGGCCTCCTCGGCCACGGTCGGGACCCGGATAGCCACGAGCTCCCCGGCCCGATACAACCGAGCCAGACGCCGGGCATCACGCTTGTCGGTCTTGACCCGATCTCCCGGCGCGGTCGGGATCAACGACGGCGCGATCACCTCACAGGCCACACCCAGAGCCTTCAACAGTCGGGCCAGCTCGTAGCCGGTCGGGCCCGCCTCATAGCAGGCACGGAGTCGGCGAGGGCCCCCCAGCCGGGCGATCAGCCGGCGGACCGCGTCGTCATCCGATGAGATCTTCTCCACGTCAGCGACGTCCTCGCCGGGACGCAAGATCGCAGCCGAGATGGTGTTCTTGTGGACATCAAGACCGAGAATCGTGGGGCTGATAGAACGGGACATGGACGGTCGGCTCCTTCCGTATGTGGCAACTTTCGCTCCAGGGTGACTGATCCACGTCAACCGCGGAGCGAGCCGGCCGTTCCATGCTGACTAAAGCACCCTCCTCGCATTCAAGGTCCCTTGACTCGGCTTGCGCTCTTGGGCGGCAGCTGAGACGGTTTTACTGGCGACCCGACCTGTGTAGACTTCAAATATTGACGCCAAAGTTGTAGACGAAGTGAGCTCCGGAGGGCAGATGGGAGCGGTGGCGCGGGCCGCCACCGATATCCGTAATCTCGTGCTGCGCCGCGTGTTCCTGCCCGGCGAACAAGTGCGGCAGGAAGACGTCGCCCAACAGCTCGGGATCAGCCGAGGGCCGATCCGCGAGGCGCTCCAAGTGCTTGCCGTGGAGGGTGTCCTGCGCTACGAGCGCAACCGCGGCTACTTCGTTACCCGCTTTACCTCCGACGAGATGCAGCAGCTCTACCTCATCCGTGACCTGCTGGAGTCCGAGCTTTTGTCGCGTCTGGAACCGGTGCCGCAGGCGACGCTGGAGCGCTTGAGGGAGATAAACGGGGAGATTCGCTCAGGAGGAGTTGACCTGCAGACGGTGATCCAGCTCAACCGCTCGTTTCACGATCTGGTCTTCGCAGCGTCCCCGCTGCACATTCTCAAGGCCCAGCTGGAGTACGTCGGCCGTATGACTATGGCGTACCAGGCCCTGGCCATCAATGCGCTCGATGGCTGGGAGCTGCTCGCCTCGGACCACGACCGAATCATCGCCGCGTTGGAGGCCGGCGACAATGATCGGCTCGTGAATATCCATTGCAAGCACCGCGAGGCCTCCCTCAACCGCCTGGTGCCCGTCCTGGCCTGATCATCCGGACCACGACCGTTCAGGCCAGCAGCTCGGTCGGGACTTCGACTAGGCGGCTGCCGAGGTACTCACCGAGCCCCTTGCCTTGCGGGTCGATTCGCGTGCAGGCGGAGACGCCGTCGCCAAGGTACTGGTAGACGACGAAGTTCATGCCGCGTAGGTTCGGAAGGACAGTGCGCTCGACCCGCAAGTCCCGGAGTTCGGGCGCAAGAGCGTTCAGCCGATCGATTGTCAGGAAACCGACCGACCAGGCGAACGTTGCGTCGTCGCGGGCCCAGACGCCGATGTTGGCCGAGCCGGCTTTGTCGCCGGAACGGGTGCCGACAATCGAACCAAGAGGAGCCGTGGTAGTGGGGGCCCCTGCCGTCACTGCCGACACCGGCACCGTCGTTGAGGCGAGTGAGGGAGCCGTTGCGAGGATTGCCGCAGGTAGTGACGGCCAGTCCACACAGACGGCGTCGCCGGAACCGGTTTGCACGATCGCCCGTACGAGCTGCTTGTCGACAAGCGCCGGCCACTGCACTCCGAACAGGCGGGCTGCCTGCGGTGGGGTCGTCATGTAGAAGCCGGGGATGTTGGAGGTGGCGATCTCGACGATTCGGTTGGCGAATTGAGTGCGGTCCACTCGGTCACGGTCACGGTCGCGCACGGTGAGCACGAGCCAGGCGGTGGCCTCTTCGAAGTTGCCGTGCGGGTCGGCCGGTCCGACGAGGGACCAACGGCACTCGTCGAATGACTCAGGCGGGCCGATATGGGCATGGACTTGGCGCTGGAGCCAGGCACGCTTGCGCTCGAGGTGGCCACCGGTCAGGCCGATGGTCATCGTACTGCGGTAACCGCCCTCGTAGGTCAGGGACAACTTGGCGGTGGAGGTGGGCGGAAGGCCCCGAGTGCCGCTGATCTGAACCCTGTCTGCTGATAGCTGTGACACCTGTACGGTCGCCAGGTCCACGAGGACGTCTGGGTTGAGGTATGCCTGTCCGCCCACCTCGTAGAACAGTTGCGCCAGGACCGTGTCGACGGACACGAGCCCACCGCTACCCGAGCTTTTGGTGATAACGCACGAGCCGTCGGAGGCGATCTCGGCAATGGGCATGCCGGGTAGGCCGAGGTCGTCATGTTCGAAGAAGTAGGAGAAGTTCCCGCCGGTGGCCTGTGCGCCGCATTCGATCACGTGGCCAGCGACCACAGCCCCGGCCAGTCGGTCGAGGTCTTCCGGTGCCCACCCAAAGTGCCATGCCGCCGGACCGACGATGAGGGAGGCGTCGGTCATGCGGGGGCATACGACGATGTCGGCCCCCGCCTCGAGCGCGGCCACGATCGGCCAGGCCCCGAGGTAGGCGTTCGCCGTAAGGACCCGTTCGGTTGCCAAGTCCAGCGTCTCGCCGGTGTCGATGTTGACGAGCTTGTGGTCGTCACCCGAACTGAGGACGGCTGTCATGTCGTCGCCTGTCACCGACGCGACGGACAGGTCGACGCCACGCTCCGTGCACAGCGTGCGGATGACGCTGGCGAGACCGGGCGCGTCGAGACCGCCGGCATTTGTAACAACCGTGACGCCACGCTGGGCGATCTCACCAAGGTGCTGGCCGAGAAGATCGGCGAAGGCTCCGACGTAGCCCGGTTCGCCGCGCTGCTGGTTCTTGTGGAGCACCAGCATTGTCAGCTCGGCGAGATAGTCCCCGGTGAGCACGTCCACGCCGGTAGCTAATAGCTCTGTCATGCCGTCGGCGCGGTCCCCGTGCCAGCCGATGAACTGACCGATGCGAATGGTGGAGGCCATCAGTAGCTCTTTGGAAGGCCGAGAGTCCGCTCAGCGATGTAGTTGAGGACCATCTCGTTGTTCAGGGGGGCGACCCGTGGGAGCCGCGACTCGATCCAGTGCCGGCCGATGTGGTATTCCCGTGCGAACGAGTAGCCACCGAAGATCTGCATGGCGGCATCGGTCGTCGCGAAGGCGGCCTCGCTGCAGAGATACTTCGCGGCGTTGGCCAGCGGGCCGGCCAAGGCGCCGCCCTTGGACTCGTACTCGTCGACCGCACTGTAGAGCACCTCGGCCGCCGCGAGCAGCCCCAGGTAGCTTTTCGCGAGCGGATGCTGCACAGCCTGATTCTTCCCGATCTGCCGGCCGAAGACCTCCCGGTCCAAGGCGTAGCGCGTCGCAGATGCCAGCGCCCACCGACCGAGGCCGATGGTCTCGGCGGCAACGAACAGCCGCTCGCTGTTGAGGCTGTGAATCAGATGGTAAAAGCCATCGCCCTCCTGCCCGATAACGTCGTCCTTGGCGGCCACGACGTCGTGGAAGAACACTTCGCACGAGGCCACGGCGTTACGGCCGATCTTCGGGATCGGCCGGATCTCGATCCCGGCGCTCGCCAGGTCCACCAGGATGAGCGTGAGCCCCAACCCGCGCCGTCCCCCGTCGGGCGAGTCGGACGTGCGTGCCAGCAGCATCACCTTGTCGCCGCGCAGCGCGCCGGTGTTCCAGACCTTCGTGCCGTTGATGCGGTAACTGTCCCCGTTGTCCACGGCCCGTAGGCTGATCTGCGTGGTGTCAGTGCCGGCGTCAGGCTCGGTCACACCGAAGGTGACGAAGAGCTGGCCGGTCGCGATCTGAGGAAGCAGTTCCTGACGTTGCGCCTCTGTACCGAACTTCAGGATGGACGGCACGCACAGCAGCGGGGTGTGGATCGTGCTGCAGGCATTGAACGCGCCGCCGCTCGAGCCGACCTCCTCGAGGATCGCTACCATATGTCCCGTCAAGCCACCCCCTCCGCCGTACTCCTCAGGGATGAGCGTGCCGAGGAAACCGGATGACGCAAAGTCCTGGAGGAAGTCCTCGGGGAATGTCTGGTCGGCGTCTTTCTCGTCCCAGTAGGTGACGTCGTACTTCTGGCATAAGGACCGTACCGCTTGACGCAGGTCCGCGTCGCGGTCCAGGTGCGGAAAGCGGTCGTCGAGTGACATGTGCGGCTCCGGATCGCTCGGCAGGCGGGTACAAAGCTAGAGTATCTGACTACAAGATCGGATGCAATTTTGGATCACTATTGACAGCCAGGACGCGTGAAGCAATGGTGGATGGGTGCTCGTCAGCCATCCGCTCGGCGAACCCGCGAGCCCGGCCGAGAGAAGGAGCAAATGTGCGCACAGAAGTATGAGAACCTCCGCCTCGCCGAGGAGGACGGGATCGCCACCATCACGTTGGATCGCCCCGATGGTCGGAACGCGTTCAGTACCACGTTCTACGCCGAGCTCCGCTCCGCTATCCGCGAGGCGGACGTCGATGCGGGCATCACGGGTGTAGTCATCGACTCCGCCTCGCGCGACTTTGCGGTAGGCGGTGACCTCCGAGAAATGCTCAGTTACCTCGACGCAGGCACCCCGCCATCGTGGCAGCTCTGGGACTTCCGGGACAGCCTTCCCTTTGATGCCATCCGTGGTTGTCGCAAACCCACGATCGCAGTCGTGGACGGGATCTGTTGCGGTGGGGGCTTTGCGACGGCCGTCTCATGCGACTTCATCCTCGCCACGCCTGGCTCCCGGTTCGGCACTCCTGAATCGAAGGTCGGGCTCATGGACGGGCTCGTGGGTCCGGCGCTGTTCGGGCACATCCCGTTGCCGGTGCTGAAGTACCTGCTGTTTTCCGGCAAGCTGATCGACGCTGAGTACGCCCGGACCGCTGGCTTGGTGTTCGAGGTCCTACCTGAGCCCGACGCCCATGACCGTGCGATCGCCCTCCTGACAGTCTTCGCCGCGAATAGCCCAGAGCTGATCGCGAATTACAAGCGACTCCTGCGCAGCTACGAGCCGGCCGTTTCGTACGAGGAGACGATGCGCGACCTCTACACTGACTCTGCCACCCAGGACCGGGTGCGCGGCTTCTTCTCGAGGCCGACATGACCGGGCCGGCGGTGCGCACCGCTGTCGTGACAGGGGGGGCAAACGGTATTGGTCGAGCGACGGTAGCCCGCTTCCTGGCGGAAGGCTGGTCGGTTATCGGAACCGACCTCAACGAGAAGGCGGGCGAAGAGCTGCTTGCCGGGTTTGCGGACGAGGTGACGGCGGGCCGCCTAGCGTTCGTCCGTGGCGACGTGTCGGTCGAGGAGGACGTGGCCGCCGCCGTTTCGGCTGCCGTCACCTTGACCGGTCGGTTGGACTGCATGGTGAACAACGCCGGCATCGGGGGGGCGTTCGGCCCGATCACCGAGACGGCCGTGGAGGACTGGGACTACACGTTCGCCGTGCTTAGCCGAGGCGTGTTTCTCGGCGTAAAGCACGCCGCGCGGGTCATGCGCACTCAGCCCGACGGTGGCTCGATCGTCAACATCGGGTCGCTCGCCGGTCTTACCGGCGATGCCGGACCGCAAGTCTACTCCGCCGCCAAGGCGAGTGTGATCCACATGACCCGTGTGTTCGCGACGGAGCTCGGTCGCTACCGAATCCGGGTGAACTGTGTCTGCCCGGGGGCGGTCGCCACTCGGCTGAACCCCTCCGCCTCCCGGCAATTCGAAGGGACCGAGCTCGCTCGTATGCAGCCCCTGCCCTACGTCGGTCAACCGGAACATCTTGCGGACGTCATTTACTTTCTGGGGTCGGACTCGTCTGCCTTTGTTACCGGGCAGTACCTCGCCGTCGACGGCGGTCTTGAGGCCGCTGGGCCACGGCTGGGGGAGTATCTCGGAACCGACCCTCGCGCGGGTGGCCTCATCGGTGTCAACCACGGGACCACAGGGGTGAAGACCACCGTGCACGGGAAGTCGAGCGATGACGGCTAGCTCGTCGCCGGAAGACGTCCTTCTCACGCAACGCGAAGGTCACGTGCTTATTGTCACCCTCAACCGGCCGGCTCAGCGTAACGCTCTCAACCTTCGAGCTGCGGAGCGCGTTGCGCGGAGCATTCGACCTGTTCGACGACGACGACGATCTGCGCTGCGCGGTCCTTACAGGAGAGGGCCCGGCTTTCTATGCCGACGGCGACCTCAAGGAAATGGCGGCGCAGGCCGTGACAGTGCCGCCCACCGAGTGGGGCCGGCTGCTCAGCTCACGCGGTTTCGTCAGTAAGACGGTCGTGGCAGCCGTCAACGGGCCGGCGCTCGCTGGTGGCTTCCGGCTTGGCCCCAAGACTGTGATCTTCGCTTGGCAAACGAGAGCGCGACGTTCGGCATCAGCGAGTTGAAGCGCGGCCGTGGTGCTCCCTGGGCGGTGCCACTCATCGACATGGTGCCCAAGCGCGTGATGGCAGAGCTGCTCCTGACGGGCGAGTCGATCAGCGCAGCCCGAGCCCACGAGGTCGGGCTGGTCAATCGTGTCGTTCCGGCCGCAAAGCTCGCCCCCGAGGCCATCGCCGTCGCACAGACGATCGCTGCCAACGCGCCGTTGAGCGTCCGAGCCGCCAAGCGTGTGGTCTCGATCTCGACGGAGATCGGCCGAACCCAGGCGATTCGGCTACGCGGATACGATCTACGAGTCGGTTTATCGCAGCGGTAATGCACTCGAGGGACCGCGCCCGTTTACGGAGCGTCGTGCTCCCATCTGGAGCGGGAGATGAACTAACCCGGGTCCGCGACGTGCGCCGTTGTCTATTGGGCGCCTCACGGGGCGGGTCGGTCGACCAGCTCGCGAGTCAACATGTCGAGCAGGAGAGTGCGGTGGACATGACCTCGGCGGAGCGAAACGTCGCCAACCGCGACTCCTTTTACTGGAGCGCTGAACTTTGGCGCCAAAGTCGGTGCCTGGCGCAGGAAGATCCCAGAGGACTCAGCTTGTCGTGGACGCAGTGTGCGTCCTGCCGCTACGACCCCGATGACCGCGATCGAGTGTCCGAGTCGTGATACCGGTCTTCCGGAGAACGTCCTTGCGAACCTTCTCATTCTGGGTCTTAGGTAACTCGTCTACGCTGACAAGGAAGCGCGGCGAGGCGAAGTAGGGAAGGTTTTCGTCGCAGTGTCGACCAATCGCCTTGAGGTCAGCTTGCGCGTCTGCGCGGAACACGATGGCAGCCATCACCTCATCTTCGGAAAGGTCCGAAGGTACGGCGTACACGGCAACCTCTTCAACGGACGGGTGCATGGATACTACGGACTCCACCTCGAACGATGAGATGTTCTCACCAAAGCGCCGCATCGCATCCTTCGAGCGGTCAACGAACCGAAACCACCCGTCGGAATCGCGCACAAGGATATCTCCACTATGGAACCAGAGGTTGCGGAAGGTATCCAGTGTCACCGTCGGATTCTTCCAGTACCCGCGCATCATCACGTCCGGCTTCCGTGGGCGTATGAGTCCCTCGCCGGCTACGCCATCGGGGACCTGCTCGTCGTGCTCGTCGACGACGATGCACTCGAAATCCGGGTGTAAGATCCCGGCGTATCCGGGACGTCCGGTCACCGCCGGCGGAGTGCCGATGATGCTCGATGTGTCGGTCATGCCGTACTGCGACACGAGCCTGATACCGAAGCGGCGTCCGAAGGCGTCGTAGATATCAGCCGGCGGCGTCGGCACACAGAGAGCGGCCCGGACCGTGTTTTCGGCGTCGTCGTCGCGCACGGGCGCGGCCCAGAGGATTGGTACCATCGCGCCAAGAATCGACGTTGTAGTGCCGGCCTCATTGCGTATCTCGGCCCAGAAGCCGGACGCCGAGAAGCGCTGGCCGAATACGGCCTTCGCGCCGGCACGTAACGCTGGCAGGAGAGTCACGCACAACGCATTGGCATGGAAGAGCGGGAGGCAGTTGTGCAACACGTCGTCACGTCGGTACTCGAACATCCAGTCGGCATGCTCGCCGAAGGCGATGATCGAGTTATTGCTGTGTAGCACGCCCTTAGAGGGCCCCGTGGTGCCGGATGTGTAAAGTATGCACGCTTCACCATATCTGTCGGTAATTACGGGAGGGGCGCCTGTGCCTTCCAGCGTAGCCGGGAGGTTGAGCGTCTCGTGTCCGTCCAGTGCAATACCAGGGGGACCGGCCCTTACCACGAAGATTCGAGCGGTAGATCGGACTTCGCTCAGGGCGGGCAGGACTGCTTCGAAGAATGTCGTTTCCATGACGATCACGGCCGGCGCTGAGTCGCGCAGCATGTGCTCGAGAATCGGCCCTCTTAGGCTGGTATTCAGCGGCACCGAGATGGCGCCGGCGTGGGCTGCCCCAAAGAACGCCCACAGGAACTCGACTCTATTCGAGGTCATGATCGCGACGCGGTCGCCAGGGCGGACGCCAGCCTCACCCAACAGGCGGGCAAACACGGCCGTGTCCTCTAGTAGGGCGCCAGCTGTTCGACTCTCGCCGCCCACGAAGCGTACAACTTCCTTGTCCGCGGAGAGCTCAGCCGCACGCGCAAGGCTTCCCAGAATCGTTCGATCATCCACGGCCCGTCTCACGTCCCCTTCGTCGGAAGCCCCCGCCAACTAACTGCACCATTGGCTCCAACTTAGTAGCAGATCTGCCGCCCTTGGCGCAAGAGCCCCGCCCTACAGCGAAAAAGTCCGCGCTTGCTGCGGCATCACCCTGCCGCAGCTGGCGGTGGCGTGGACCCTCGCCCACCCCGCCGTCCATGTGGCCATCGTCGGCACCCGCAATCCTGAGCACGTCGACGAGGTCCTGGCGGCCGCCGACGTCCGCCTCGACGACGAAGTGCTACGGCGCATCGACGGGATCATGCAGGACGCCGTTGCCGTCGCCGGTCCCTCGCCCGAGGCTGTGTGAGAGGGGACGCGCCATGACCGTGCGAGAAGTGACCCCGCCGCTACCGACTCACATCGACGTTCGGATCAAAGATCGAGACAGGAGTATCGAAATGACGACGTCGCAGCCCCCGACCCTCCCGGTGCCGACGCCCCGGGTGGTGGTGATCGGAACGGGAACTATGGGTGCGGCCATCACTCGCCGCCTGCTCGCCACCGGCCTGACCGTAGCCGTGTGGAACCGCGGCCAGGGACCGATCCCCGCCCTCGCCGCCCTCGGCGCCACCGCCTACGACGACCCGCACGAGGCCGTGGCCGGCGCCGGCGTGGTGCTGACCCTGCTGCCGACGGCCCGGATCGTGACGGACATGATGATCGACCACGGCGTCGTGACGGCGATGGCACCCGGCGCAGTGTGGGCGCAGATGGGCACGATCGGCGCGGAGGCGACCGAGCGCCTCGACATCGCGGTCCGTCGCAGCCGGCCCGATGTCCGGTTCGTTGACGCCCCCGTTTCGGGCAGCCGCCAGCCGGCCGAGTCCGGCCAGCTGCTCGTGCTCGCCTCGGGCCCGGACACGGCCGAGGCCACCCTTGAGCCCGTGTTCGACGCCATCGGACGGCGCACCATTTGGCTCGGGCGGTCGGGGATGGGAAGCCGGATGAAGCTGGTCCTCAACACCTGGCTGGCCTTCGAGGTCGAGGCGGTGGCGGAGGCGGTTGCGCTCGCCACCCGTCTCGGCATTGCCCCCCAGGCTCTGGCCGACGCCGTCGAGGGCAACCCGCTCGCCTCACCGCTCGCCGTCGCCAAGCTGGCCAAGATCCAGAAGGCCGACTTCGCCGCCGACTTCTCCCTCGAGTGGGAGCTCAAGGACCTGGAGCTGGCCCGGGCGTCAGTCGGCGCCGAGCATGCTCCAATCGCCGCTGCGATCGCCGACCGTTGGCAGACCCTCGTGGCCGAAGGCTTCGGCGGCCTCGACGTGAGCGCCGCTGCCCTCGGTCTCGACGGGGAGGCGGTGGCCCGATGAACACCCCAGGACCGCCCCGCCTGGTATCGCGCCCCCCGTCGGGACACTCGCCCGGGCACGGCGACACTGAGTAGAGCGGTGCCTGTGCCGCGTGTATCGCATCGTCCCTTGACCAGCACCGTCGCCCTCATAACCCGAAAGGTCGCTGGTTCCGCGGTTCACGAGTTCGGCAAGGGTTGGAAGCGTCCAGCGTCCGTCGAGGAGATGGACTACCTGGCTGGCTCACTCCCGATACTGATTTAGTGCGTTGGGCCGAAGGGCGTGTAGAGGCCTGATCCGCGGTGGTCAATCCTGTGTGAGGAAGCTGGCTGGAGTGACACTTGAGAAGTGCAATAGGTAGTCGACCGCCTGCCGCAGCGGGCCTGCCTCGAGGTAGAAGTGGTGTCGACGGTCATCAGGATCTCCCCGCGGCGTCATTGGTGCCTCCACAACGGCGGACGACTCATCACTGATAGTGACTGGCCGTTGTGAGGGAGGACCCTCACCGGAACCGCCGCTACTGGGATGCGAGCACCTGAGTTCCGATGACGGAGAGCAGTGCGAGGGCCTCTGCGTCTCGGGAACCCTTGGCGGCGCTGTAGAGCACGAGATTCTGATCTCGGTCAGTCAGTGCCAGGGAGTCGCAGTCCACCGTGATAGGACCGACCGTGGGGTGCCGAAAGGTCTTCGTGAGCATCGGCGCAGCCTGCACGTCGTGGCGTTGCCACAGCCGGGCGAACTCGGGGCTGCCGTTGCGTATGTCTTCGACGAGGCCGGTCACCGAGGGATCCGACGGATACCGGGCGAGCGTGGCCCGGAGTTCCATGACGACACTGTGCCGGAACTCGGCGGCGTCGGAGATCCCATAGCGTGTCGAGTCAGGTCGCGCCGGCGCGAGGAACGCTTTTCGTGCGAGGTTGCGGTCCTCGGGAGCGAGCACGGCGAAGTCCTCCATGAGGGCCGTTGCGAGATCATTCCACGCAAGCACCTCGAACGTTGCGGACATCACGAACGCAGCCGTCTGCGGGAGCCGGTCGATGAGCGCGAGGATGCTCGGGCGGACATCGCGGCGGTGCAGGTTGTTCCGGGTCGGTGCGGTCCCTGCGAGGAGATGGAGGTGATCGGACTCTGCGTCCGTGAGCCGCAGCGCGTCCGCAATTCCGGCGAGAACTTGGCCCGACGGGCGCGGCGCCCTGCCCTGCTCGAGCCGGACGTAGTACTCCGTAGAAATATGGGCGAGCACCGCGATCTCCTCACGGCGAAGCCCCGGAGTCCTCCGCCGCGGACCCGAAGGCAGGCCGACGTCCTCGGGCTGGAGCCGCTCACGTCGGCTGCGGAGAAACGCTCCGAGCTCCTGCTTATCCATACCGCAAGTCTGCCCGCTAACGGGCGGTTCACCGTAGTACCGTCTATGCCTGCATCCGGACGCCGGGTTTCCACGACTCTGGTGGAATGACAAACAACAGCGACACCACCCTGGTCGGCCTGCTTACCGGCAAGGTCATATTGATCACCGGCGCCAGCCGCGGCATCGGCGCAGCTGCGGCCCGGCTCTTCGCACGGGAGGGCGCCGTCGTCGTGCTTGCCGCCCGCAGCACCGACGCCCTCGACCGCATCGTCAGCGAGGTCTGCGCCGACGGAGGAGTCGCCGACGCCGTCACCCTGGACCTCGCCGAACGCGCCAGCATCCGCGCCGCCGTCGACCGCGTCGAAGAGCTTCATGGCCGACTGGACGGTGCCTTCAACAACGGCGCGGTGCCCCAGCAGCAGCTCGGCCCGCTCGACACCACAGCCGACGAGGACATCGACGAGCAGTTCGCCGTGAACTTCCGCTCGCACTGGACAGCCATGACCGCCGAGGCCGCACTCATGCGAAGGAACGGGGGTGGGGCGATCGTCAACACCTCGAGCATCGGCAGCCGCCGCGCGAATCCCGCCCTCCCCGCGTACGGTGCCATGAAGCGCGCGCTCAACAGCATCACCGAGACCGCGGCCGTGAGCTGGGCTCGTGACAGCATCCGGGTCAACGGCATCACCCCCGGCGGCACCGCCACGGAGATGATCGACACGTGGGAGGCAGCGAGCCCCGGCATCGTCAAACATATAACGGCATCGATCCCGCTCGGCCGGGTGGCCGAGGCCCACGAGGTCGCCGAGGTGGCCGCATGGCTGCTCAGCGACCGGGCCTCGATGGTCACCGGCGCAATCGTGCCAGTCGACGGCGGCGCCGGCGCCTGAGGAGCCAAGGCGCCGGTGCCACCCACCACCACTATGAGTGCTCCCACGTGATGGTCGTCTCCGGGGAGTCTTCGGTGGCCGCCGACAGCGTGGGCCGGATCGTAGCCAGGTCCGGTGCAGCGCGTCCTCAATGGTGAGTTCAGCCAGCGACCGACCACTGGCGACGGCTCGTGGTCCGACTTGAGATTTAGCGGTACCACGGGAGTGTCTGCGTGTTCGAAGACGGACTTGGTAAGGGCTGCTGGTGGCTGAGGCAGGGGGAAGGGAGCGGAGCCACTGCCAATGGTCATCGCGAGGGCGACGTAGTCGTCGCCGAGTGCGTCTCGGAAATCAGCGCCGGCACTGCGTTGCGTCTCCTCGTAAGGGTGCAGCGTGCGCGGATCCCCGACGACGAGATGGGCGATTCCGCCCCAATGGCGGATCCGCTGCCCGGTCCGCTCGTACCAAGTGAGGTCGCGGCGGGCGAGCCTGCGCTCGCCCGCCTCCAGGTCGCCCAGGTCGGCCGCCCCCGCGTCGTCGTGGACGACTCGAAGTGGATCGTCGTCGCGATGGAGGTTGTAGGCGCGAATCCAGTTGATAATTTCCAGGGCCTCGTTGGTGTGGAGGAATCCTCGGCTGGACCGCAGGAGCCCGACCGGGTCTCCGACACCGGCCGTTACGTGCGGTCGAGAGTGGGACCGCTGGCGTCGGTCCCCTCGATGGCAACGGCGCGTACTTTGCCGTGTACGACGAGGGTGGAGAGCGGCGTACACGGCGACGACCAGCTCGTGGGCAGTTCGGACGGAAAGGCCGAGTCCGAGGACCACCGGATTGGCTTCCCGTAGTCCGGGGACCACCACGTCCGGACTCAGCTCGAAATGCCGAGCTTGATCGAGCGTCCAAGAAGCGATTTCGCTGTGCTCGGACTCAGGCGTCATCACGACGGACTCGCCGCGATGGGCGTGTTCTGGCCGCCGACCATCTTCCATCGCCCGGCGCGCTCGACGAGGACGTACATGGCCATCTCGGAGAATGTTCCGGCATCGTCTGTGGCCAGTGGCTGGCGGCGCAGTGGGCGATCACCGTTCCAGGGGTAGGCACGAGAACTTGCACGATCTCATGGCGAGACGGAGGCGCGGCTCCCGCAGCCATGAGCCATCGGTGGGCTCCGTTGACGGAATCGAAGCCCTGGAGGGTTCTCCCGTAGGGGCTGCCCCACAGTAGGTCGTCGGCGAACTGCTGGTCGTAGAGGTCGGCGTCGGACGCGTCCAGACCGGCCTGGAGCCCTGCTACAAAGTGCTCCATCGCCTCGATACCGCTCCTCTTCGAACTCGCGGTGCTCGCTGTGTGGCGAAGGGGCAGAGAGCCTGTGCCCACCGGGTCAGCTCGGCGAGCATTCGCTCGCGGCGTTCGGTCTGGAACGGGCGGGGCTCGAGTTGTCCGTCGCGGTAGTCGGTCATGAGGCTGAGTGACACCTGCGACCTCACCCCGGCCATTCCCAGCTCGGCGGTGACCAGGCGGAGGTGCTCGACGGCACGCTGACCGCCTTCGATGCCGTAGCCGACAAAGGCGACTGGTTTGTCTCGCCACTCGGCGTAGAGATGATCCAGGGCGTTCTTGAGCACGGCGCTGGTCGAGTGGTTGTACTCCGGCGATACCAAGACGACCGCGTCGACTGTCTCGATGAGCTCGGACCACTGGCGGGTGGATTGCAGCTGGTAGTCAGCGAACGCCGCCGGACTCGGTTCCGCAAGGAACGGCAGATCGATCTCGGCCAGGTCGACCAGGACTAGCTCCAGATCCGAGAGAGGGTCGGCGCACACCCAGTCGGCCACCGCTCGGGCCTGGCGGTTAGGACGGGTGCTACCTGCGACAACGGCCACCCGCAATAGCGACGCCGTCAGTGTGGTTCCTTGCATGAGTACCGATGGTAGAACCTCAACTTAAGTTCAAGTCAAGAGTCTCGGCCGCTACGGTGGGCCCGTGAACGACGACTGGCACGTCAGCGGGCTCACCGTCGGACAAGTCGCCCATCGAATGGGCATCGCCGCGTCAGCCGTGCGTTGGTACGACGACCACGGGCTCCTTCCAAGCGAACGCACCGCCGGCAACGAGCGCCGGTTCTTCGCCGACGTGCTGTGCCGCGTCGCCATGATCCGTGCCGCTCAAAAGGTCGGGCTCTCGATCGAGGAGATCAGGGACGCGCTGTCGACCTTGACTCCCCGCCAGGCTCCGACCGCGGAGGACTGGGAGCGTCTCGCTCAGCGCCTGCGGGACGTCGTCGGCCAACGGATCGACGAACTCTTTGCGCTTCTCAACGGGCTCGGTCCCGGCGCGAGTATCGACATGCCCGGAAGTAGCCGGGTCGTTCGCAGCTGAGGGTAGTAAACGTAAAGCGAGGGGAAGCGAGGGCTCCCCGGACTGTGACGATTCAGCATGCGGCATTTCGAGCCGACGACCTGAGGGCGTCCGTAGTCGTTATGGACATCGAATGGAACCGACGACCACTCAGAATTACGGGCCGCTCAAGGTTGGCGAGTACTCTGCTTGGACCGCGGGTGCTCGCCGTGTGGGCACCGACCGGAGGACGTCGACCGTGGTCAGGCGGTACCTTCGTCGTCCAGCCACAGCACTGCGCTGATCAGCACCGTGCTCATCGCCCTGCTTGACTCGACCGACCCGATCGGCCACCATGACCGCTGGCGAGTTCCGCGCCGCCCTATCCCAGCAAGCTGGCACTTGGAGGGAAAGGGGATCATGTCCTCGGGTCGTTATCCGTCACCCACTCCGAGGGTGTAGCTGGGGCGCCGATCGGAGTGTGCGAGACCGCATGACGATGAAGAAACACCTCAAGCGTCGAGTCAGATCGCGTGCTGCTCAGACCGGTGAACCTTACGCGACCGCCCTGCGAAGCGTCCGCCAACAACAGGAGAACCGCATGCCATCTTCCGCTACTCCCACCGAGGACATCATCGCGTCTTGCTCGTTTTGCGGCGAGCCGAACACCACGGTGCAAAGGCTCGTCGCCGGTCCCGGTGTGTACATCTGCAACGAATGCATCGAGCTGTCCGCCACGATCGTCGAGGACGCCGCCCGGACGAACCGGGAGGAGTCTTCCCGACGATGGTCCCAGTACTTCGACCGATCCAGCGAAGACATCCTGGCAACACTTCCTGCACTGGTTCGCAGTGCTGACCGGGTCGAAGCCGAGTTGGCCGGCTGGATCAACCGCTTGAGAGACCGAGGTTCCGACTGGCAGACGATCGCCGACGCCGCCGGGATGACCGTCGATGCCGTCCGCCGACGCTTCGAAGCCTCAGGCCCGGAGTAGTCGCTCCGGGCCTGGGTGCTTTTGTCGGGTTATTCAGCCAGAGTCCGGTTGTCGCAATCGACACCGATATGATCCGACGATTACCCGGAATTGCGGCCCCTTCGTGTTTGGGAGTGATTTGGCTGGATCGAGTCCGACGGCCTCCGCGGCCGGCCCGGGAACGTCGACCCAGGTCAGGCACGACTTTCGTCGTCGAGCCGCAGCACGGCGGTTATCGGCACCGCGGTCGGTGAGCTGGTGGAGGGCCGCCTCGACGCGACCGGGATCGAGGTGACGGGTGATCAGGCCGTCTCGCTCGGTACGGTGGAGCTCGGTGAGCACCCTGCGCGAGACGCCGTCGAGGGCACCATCGAGGTCTTGGTAGCGAGAGCCTCTTTTCAGGAACCGCCCCTATCCCGACCTGAAGCGCGAACCTTCTCACGTCGATTGCTCCAGGTCCCCTAGCCCAGACCTTTCAGTAGGCCCTCGTGGTTGTGGTGATGGTTGACGATCTGGTCGTTGACGCGCTGATTGGTGGTGGCGGCGGGGGTCGGAGCGCGATTGTCCAGAGCGGCTTGAGGTTGGGTTGGGTTGGCCGGTCGTGGTCGTGGCTGATGCGGTCGCCGGTAGACCGCGGGTGGACCGCTCAGATCTGTAGTCGGAGGAGGCTGAGGCGGTCGAAGGCGGCGACGAGCTGGTTGGCCCATGGCCAGCGTGCGGCGATGCGCAGCTGTCGGCGCCGGCCGGTGGTGACGATGATGCCGGCCGCGTGCAGCAGGCAGTAGCGGAGCCGTTTCGGCTCGGCGGCGGCGAGTTCTGCGTCGAGGACCAGCAGTCTCGACCAGGCCAACAGGTCACACGCGATCCCGACCACAGCAAGCCAGGCGGCGTTGATAGCGAACGACGCGGAGGGCAGATTGTTCATGCCGGTGTCCTTGGCGTCACAGATCAGCCGTTCGGCTCGGCCCCGGCCGCGTTGGAGGGCTTCGAGGTAGGCGATGTCGGTCTCGGCGGCATCGGTGATGAAGACTTGGTAGCGGCGCCCGTCGAAATCGGTGAAGGTGAGCTGGGCGCCGGGATGGCAGTGCTCGCGCCTGGCGATCATCCGGGTCCCCGCCGGCCACCCCGACAAGTCGACCAGCCCAGTGATCTCAGCCACCTCGGCATCGGCGCGCAGGTCGGAGCCGTCCGCGCTGACCGCCCGAACCCAGGCCCTGTTGGGCATGGTCACCGCCACCGTGGCGATCTCCGCGCTGAGGCGATGCCCGAGACTGAAGCGCACATTGCGTTGGCGGCAGGCGTCGACAAAATGATGCGAGCAGCCCGCCGAGTCGGTCCGCACCGTGATCTCGGTGACCGCCGGGTCGACAGGCAGTTGGCCGAGAGCCTGATCCAACACGGTGACATGATCGACGGCGGTCCCCGACCCGGCGTTCCCCGGTCGCAAAAGCCCGGCGAGGGCTTCGCCGGTGGCGTCTAAGAACGCCACGAGGGGATGGAACCCGTAGCCGCGCTTGTAGGTCGGCGCCGCGCCCTGCTTATCGGAATGCGACCCGATCAGGGTCCCGTCGATATCGATCACATAGAACCCCGGATCGGCACCGGCCGCCCACGCCGCCGCCCGTGCTTCGGCTCTCGCCTCGGCGATCCGAGCCAAGCCGGCATTGCCGACGGCTTCGAGGGTCCGCCACGCCGTCGGGGTCGACGCTACCTCGCCGAACAGTTCCGGCTGGTCGCGTAGCACGGCCAGATCCGAGATCGTCTCGCCGCCATCGGCGAGAGTCACCGCCAGATCGACCAGCACCTGGCCACGGTCATGGCCGCCACCGCGTCGCTTGGTCGACGCCATCGCCGCCGAGAGAGCTGCGCCCACGCCGAGCGTGTCGGCCAGATCGGCCAGTATCCGGGCCCCGGCATGGCCGACCACCCCTTTGCCGCCGCTGGTCACCCTCAAGGCCCGACGACGCCGGTTACGATTCACTTGAGAAGTGCCCTCCTGGTTGGGTCCCTGCAGCCTTCGATAAGCGCAGTTTCCCTTACCAGGAGGGCCTCTTCGCGGATACACCCAGCTCAAACACCCCGGCCTGCCGAACAGCCTGGGCTAGTGCAGGATCTCGACGTACCCGTCCGTTCCATTGACGCGGATCCGCTGCCGATCGCGGATCAGCCGGGTGGCTTGCTCCACGCCCACGACGGCCGGCAGGCCGTACTCTCGTGCGATCACGGCGCCGTGGGTCATCAGGCCCCCAACTTCGGTTACTAGGCCGTTGACCGCTACGAATAGGGGCGACCAGCTGGGATCCGTGTAGGCCGTGACGAGGATGTCACCCGGTTCGAGATCGGCCTCCGCGATGTCGAGAATGACGCGGGCCCGCCCTTCAACGATCCCGGCGGAAACCGGCAGGCCGATTAGCGCCCCGATTGGCAGGTTCTCGCGTCGGTACGTCCCAGTGACGATCTCGCCATCCGACGTGAGCACGCGGGGTGGAGTGAGGGCCTGGTACGACCTGAACGCGTCCTTGCGCTGCCGGATCAGTTGGTCTTCAACTTGATTCGTGCGCACGACGTCATGGAGCTCATGGAACGTAAGGTAGAAGATGTCCTCCTCCTCACGAAGCACATGGGCCCGCACGAGGCGCCCAGCCTCTTCCAGCATGGCCTGCTTGTAAACGAAGTAGCGGCTGACCATTCCATACTTCGGATACTCCCGGTACCCGATGAAGGTCCGGACGCGAGCGATCATCCGCTTGGCCTCGTCGGCTTTCTGCTCTCCATCCGCCAAGGCCCGCACGCGCCTTAGCAGCTCCCGTTCCTTCGTCCACGCCTCCTGTCGCCCTTGCTCGAAGCGCCGCTCGGCGGCGCCCGGCTCGAAGTTCTTGATGTTGCCGAGGATCGCGGGCACGAGCGTGGTGGGGCGTTCGCTCCAACGCGGCCTCGTGATGTCGATCTCGCCGACGCACCGCATGCCGTACTTGTCGAGGTAGGCGTGAATGGCGGCCCGTGCTTCCGGCCCGCCCGGAAGTCTTGCCAGCTCGTCCAGGAAACCCTCGTTCCCGACGTGTTGTAGAAAGGCCACCACCGCCGGATGCGGACGGATCACGTCCGCTACGTCCAGGAGCGCCAGCCCCATCTCCGACGTGACGTTGTGGGGGGCGGACTGCGTGAGAGTGTCGGCAGCGTTCTTCTCGCCCAACCACGCTTGCAGCTGCTCGTTGAGCCACCACGCGGCCTCCATCGCCGACATGAACACCTGATGGCTTCGCGGATCGAACAGGATCCGCTTCAACTCCTGGATGTCCTCCAGGATGAAGTCGAACAGTGCCGATCCGGACTTCGTCCGGATGTCGCGTTTCAAAGTGGCGATCGATGCCTCGCTCCGTTCGATCAGCTCGGCGACGACGGCCGGATCGGTCTCGATCGCGGCGGGCGCGTCCCTGGTCGGCGTCCTGCTCGGGCCATCGTCCGGGAGAGTCGGGATGAAATCGCCGCGTTCGACGATGTTCTGCAGCGCGTCCCCGATCAGCGGATCGCTTCTCCTCATGACCTCCAGGAGGTCGCCGCGGCTCGTTGGCGACGCCAGGCCCAGGGCGACGTCGACGAACAGCCTTCCGCCGGCGTCGTACATCGGCCGGGGGGTCGTCAGGTGCCAAAAGGAGAGCCCCAGCGGCTTCATGGGGTCGGTCATCATCTGCCCATGGCCGACCGAGACGTAGACATGGTTTTCTCGGTCGCTGGCCCCGGGGATGGGGAAGAGCGTGGTGATCGGTCGGCTCTGAACGATCTGGAAGCCGTCCTCGACCAGGCACCATTCGATGTCCTGGGGATAACCGAAGTGCGCTTCGATCCGTCGTCCCAGCTGCGCCAGTCGCACGACCTGCGCATCGGTCAGTGCTGGTTGCTCCTGCCGCTCCGGGTCGATCGTTTCTTCCTGCGTCCCGCCTGCCGGTGAGGCGTGGATGGCAAGGTTCTTGGTCGCGACTACCTTGGCGACGACCTCGCCATCCCGCACTGTGTAGACGTCCGCATTCACCAGGCCGGAGACCAGGGACTCGCCGAGGCCGAAGGTGGCCTCCACGGAGGTGACCTTGCGGTTGGACGTGACAGGGTCGGCGGTGAACAGGACTCCGGCCGCTTCCGGGAAGACCATCTGCTGCACGACCACGGCCATGCAGACGTTCTGGTGGTCGAATCCGTTCCGCAGGCGGTAGGTCACCGCCCGCTCGGCGAACAGGGAGGCCCAGCAGCGGCTCACTAGCCGGAGGATTGCCGTCGACCCAACGACGTTCAGGTACGTATCCTGGAGGCCGGCGAAGGACACCGTCGGCAGGTCCTCCGCCGTGGCGCTGGATCGGACGGCGTAGGCGGCTTGCTCGCCGAGCCGGGCGACGGCGCTGGTGATCGCTTCCGCCAGATCGTCGGGGATCGTGAGCCCTTCGATGGTCCAGCGGATCTCCGCGCTGAGCGTGCGGATCGCCTCTCGGTCATCCAAACTCAGGCGCCGCAGCCGACCGAGTTGATCATCGATCGACGGCGCTTCCGCCATGATCCACCGGAAGGCGTCCGTCGTCACGCAGAAGCCGTCCGGCACATGGATGCCTTCGATCCGCGAAAGCTCCCCTAAGTGCGCGCCCTTGCCACCAACGACCGCGATCTGGCTCCGGTCGATCTCTTGGAAACTCAGCATGTAACTGCCCATCAGTTCACCCTTTCATTCAGCCCTGTCAGGCGGTCTCTCATTTCTCGTTTGCGATTGGCCACTTGCCGGCACGGCCGGTAGATTGCGGCGCGCCCCTGCACGGGCCGCGACGGCTCGGAGGTGTGCAGCGGCTCCGACTCACGGATCCGGTCCTGCTCGCGGTCGGCCCATAGCCCCCCGAGTAAAGGGCGTGCGATGCCAGAGTTAGGCCGGGCGAGCGTGCAGAGCATGTTGCTCGTCGTGCACTTGCCTCCACCGATGAAGCCGATGAAACCGAGACCTCCCCGGGAGCGACGGCCAAAGTGGCCTCTCGGAGGTCCTTGGCATCGTCATTGCTCATGACGAGGCCTCAACCTCGGTCGCCTGTGCTGAGAATCGGTTTTGTCTCGTGGGTCACAGCGAGCATTGTCAGCACACCGAAGGCCCTTGCGGGAAGCCCCCCTCCGTGCCATAAACTGAGCCTGTCGGGAGTGCATAGGTCGTGGGAATGCCAGGTACCGTCGCTTGAACGCCGGTCGACGTGTTTCCCGCACAGTGCACGGGCGCCTAACCAGCGGCTTCGCGTATGACGCTCGTCAGCGATCCAGGTTTCGGCGGGACCTCGCGCTGTCGCTGCAGCTTGCCTGGAGGTAGGCGCGAAGCCAAGACGGTCGGCAGCCCGAATCTGCCTTCTAGAACCGTCCGGGTTCCCTGCCAACCTGCGGCTTTGCGACTGCGACCCGGAGGTCTGGCGAATCGTCCGGGAACGTTGGAGCTTCAGCGCCGCCATCGACTTCGATGACCTTGCCGGTGACGTAACCGGCGGCGGGGGAGGCAAGCCATCTCGCCGCGTTCGGTGTGGAACTTCGGCACGACGGCGCTGGCCGCCGCATTTCGTCACCGTGCCGGGGCAGCCGAAGGTCGGGCAGGGGATGCGGGCTCGGGCTCCGAACTCAATCAGCGATGCTGCTGACGGCTCGCGGGTTGAGGTGTGGACCACCAGCGGTCGGCCCGACCGGTTCTCGACACCGAACTCGTCTGGGTCGGGAGCGAACGTGACCTGAGATCGTTTCCAATGCTCCGTTTGCGCCGCGTGGGCATTAGGTTCCTGATTTGCTCCCTTCGAGGGGCGCATGCCGCGCGCGGCAATTGAGGACCGACATGAACAGGTCGACGCCGATGGTCATGCGCGCGACGAACTCTTCTCGTGTGCTCGCTTCGTGCTTGATGCCAGCAGTGGTGCTCAGCAACGTTCGCGCTATGTCCTTTGCCAGATCGACCCGTCCGGGAGGGAGGTGGGCCGCGAGGGCATCGGTGATCATCTCGGCAAACCGGGCGGGGTAATCGGTGGCGATAGAACCCAGCAGCTCCGGGTTGGTCTCAATCAGGACGGGAATCTCTTTTGCCATAGAACCGACGTAACGCCCGGCCCATAAGTCAAGGGCTTCGATCAACCGGTCGCGGAGAGGGCGCCCAGCGTCGGCCAGAGATCGCTTGGCGGCCTCGAGGTCGTCGTCAAGGGCACGCCGGACGGCGGCCCGGAACAAGTTCTGCTTTGAGTTGAAGAGGAAGTACAGGCCAGGACGAGAGATGTTCGCGGCCCGGGCGACATCTTCCATTGAGGATTTCTTGTAGCCGTAGCGGGCGAACGTCTCGAGAGCGGCCCGTAGGACGTGGTCCTGCCGACCGACCTCATTCTGACCCTCTTCGACGATGGCGGGCTCGCGATCGCTCACGACCAGTATCGTACCGGACTAGCTGTACTAGACACAGTACGTTTAACAAGTATAGTACCGGTCGATCGAGGGTCGGCTGCGCTGATCGTCTGCTCGGGTGGCAGACCGCCCGGCTCGTCGTTCGTCCAGGACCATCCGTCCTTCAGGAGGCTTCTATGCCGACACCGCATCGCTTGATCACGACCCCATTCGACGCCAGTAGCACCGCCGACGACGTCGTGGCTGGTCTCGACCTAACCGGCGTCCGCGCCATCGTCACCGGAGGGTCGTCGGGGATCGGCGTCGAGACAGCCCGTTCCCTTGCGCGTGCCGGCGCTGAGGTCACCCTCGCGGTCCGCAACATCGAGGCTGGCACGAAGACAGCCGGGAACATCGCGGAGTCGACCGGCAACGGCAATGTTTTGGTCAGCGCACTGGATCTCATCGACCGTGCGTCCATTACCGAGTTCAGCAACAGGTGGACCGGGCCGCTGCATCTACTGATCAATAACGCTGGCGTCATCGTGAGCGGGCTGACCCGCACCCACGAAGGATGGGAACTCCAATTCGCCACTAATCATCTCGGCCACTTCGCCTTGAGCCTGGGCTTGCATGAAAGGCTCGCCGCTGGAGCCAGCGAGCGCGGCGAGGCCCGCATCGTCTCGCTTAGCTCGACGGCACACATGAGGTCGCCGGTCGTATTCGACGACATCCACTTCGAGCAGCGCGACTATGACCCTCAAGCCGCATACTCGCAGTCCAAGACCGCTAACTCGCTCTTCGCGGTCGAAGCTTCACGCCAGTGGGCCACCGACGGTATTGTTGCGAACGCGGTGAACCCCGGCGGCGTCTCCACCGGCTTGCAAAGAGACTTCACCCAACAACAGAAGGACTACCTGGCCGAGGCGGAGGCTTCTGGAGCCTTCACCTACAAGACTCTCCAGCAGGGCGCGGCCACGACACTCGTTGCGGCGGTCGCCGCCGAATTCGCCCACACCGGCGGGCACTACCTCGATGACGGACGCGAGGCTCACACCGTCGCCAACGACGCGAATCTGTTCGAGAACAGCCACGGTGTGAAGGAATGGGCGCTCGATCCCGCCGCCGCCCGCAACTTGTGGAAAGTATCGCTAAACCTCATCGGGCAACGCTGACAACCTCGTGTCCGGCTTCGAGGAGCGTGCGGACGACGGCGGAACCGATGTGGCCGCTCGCTCCGGTGACAAGCACTCGCATTGTTCTCTCCTGGGATCTGAAATCGCGTCCTACGGCGTGGTGCTAAACGAAGCCGAGTCTCGTGAAGCGATCGGCTCGAGACAGTGCGCGGAGCGGCTGCGTTGAGCTGGGAGGCGCGCTGGGGGACTCGAAAGCTCGAGACGCGACAGTCGGGTATTTCCCGGACGATTGTGTGGCTGACATCGTGCGTGGTGATCAGGCGAGCTTCGTGATGGCCGTGCGGAGCTCGTCGAGCGCCTCTCGGCCGAGCCGGCGAAACGACCGGGTGTTGGTCGGATCGATCCACTGCTCGAAGCCGAGGTAATACGCCCGCGTGCCGAGTTCCGCGGCCAGCCCAGCCGAGGGCTCGTCGACGCCACGCGCCCGGAGGGCCTCGGTCATCGCCCCCGCGATACTTGACCGTTTGAGTGCGGCGCGTTCGCGTAGCTCGTCGTTCGCCGCGACGACCGCGCTGAGCTGCGGCCCGTACACGCGCTGCTCGTCGGTGTGCGCAGCGGTCATGGCGTCGACTCCGGCGGCGACGGCGTCGAGGGGTGCGGTACTTGCCGATGCGCCGGCGACCCCAGCGGCGGCGAGTTCGACGAGGATGCCCTGGCCCATGAAGAGCACCTCGCGCTTGTCGGGGAAGTGCCGGAAGAACGTAGTCTTCGTGAGGCCCGCTCGCTTGGCGATCTCCGCCGTGGTCGTCTCGTCATAGCCCTTCTCGGCGAACAGGTCGATTGCGGCGCGGAGGAGTCGCCCGCGTGCATCCGGTTCCCAACGACCCATGAAGATCATCTTAAGTGATGTGACTCGGTACCGTCGGGTAGAGTGACGGTACCAAGTCACATCATTCGTTCCTCAGGAGGAGCCATGCGTGTATTTGTCACTGGTGCCAGCGGCCACATCGGCGTCGCCGTCGTGTCCGAACTCGTCGGTGCCGGTCACGAGGTCGTCGGCCTCGCCCGGTCCGCCTCGTCTGCCGAGATCGTGTCAGGACTGGGAGCGGCGGTCTTGCGAGGAGATGTCGGCGATCTCGACCTGCTCCGCTCGGCAGCAGAGACTACCGACGCCGTCGTCCACCTCGCGTACGACAACGCGTCCGTCGCCGCGGGCGACCTCACGACCGCGGCCGGCGCTGATCTGGCCGTCGTCCGGGCGTTCGGGGAAGTGCTCGCAGGCACGGGCAAGACGTTCATCGGCATCGGTATCGCGACGACTGGGAACCCGGCCGGTGACCGGATGCTCGAAGCCAACCCGCGCACGGCCGTTGCACGGGAGGTCGCTGCGCTCGATGGCAGCGGCATCCGCTCGTTGCTCGTCGCGATACCGCCGGTCACCCACAGCGACCGGGACCGCCATGGGTTTATACCGATCGTGATCCGCATCGCCGAGACCAAGGGCATCTCCGGGTACATCGGCGATGGCCAGAACCACTGGCCCGCTGTGCACACCCTCGACCTCGCGACGCTCTACCGCCTGGCGCTCGAGAAGGCCCCCGCCGGCTCGCAGCTCTTCGGTGCGGCGGAGCCGGGCATCGCCGTGCGCGACATCGCCGAGACGATCGGCAGGCACCTCCGGATCCCGACTGAGAGCATCCCGGCGGAGATCGCCACGGAGCACTTTGCGCCGTTCGTGTTCATGGGGATGGACATCACGATGCCGAACAAGCAGACGCGCGAGCTCCTCGGATGGGAGCCGACGCATCCGGGCCTCATCGAGGACCTCGACGAGGGTCACTACTTCACGGAGAAAAACTAACCCGCTTCAGCTCGACGCAGCGGGCAACCGGGTGGCCAGAGCTACCGCCGATCGGTGCGCCAGCTGGGTGCACACCGAAGCCCTCCGCCCACCAAGCCCTCGAGCTCACCGAAGACGTTTACGTTCACCACGCCCACAGTACGACTGTTGTCGTCGGGCGTCCTGAGCGGGATCGCAATGACCTGACGCTCCGAATCGACCGCGATGAGTTCTGTGACGACGCTCCGTCAGTACAGTCGATGACCTCGCTTGCGCTTCAACGCGGAGGAATCGTGATCGACTTCGGGCCTGCTGCTGAGGCAGCCGACGCCCCACCCTTCGAACAGGTACGAGGACTGTTGGGGCGCGAACCCGCCTGGTCCGCGGGCAAGGCCCGGGGCGAAGAGCGAGCACGATGAACCTCACACCCTTCCTGCTCTTCGACGGAAACTGCGCCGAGGCTATGGCCTTCTATCGGTCCTGTCTGGGCGGCGAACTGACCTTTACGAGACTGGGCGACACCCCGATGGGGATTGACGCGCCACCAGAGCAGCAGCCAAAGTGACATATGCCCGCCTGGAGAGCGACTCCGTCGAGTTCTCAGCCACCGACTGGCTGCACCGTACCCGGGTGCCTAAACCGGGTAACACCGTCGCCATATATCTGCAGGTAGCGGACTCAAGGGAACTGAGGGCGGTATTCGACAAGCTCGCGTCGGCGCCGACAGGGACCTACTCGACGACCTGCGGGACATGCCGTTCGGTGCCTACGGACATCTTGCCGACCGATACGGCGTGCACTGGTTCTTTCGAGGGACTCCCCGAACGGACGCGATTCCCGACGGGTGAACCCGAAGATGCCAGCAAAGCATCCTGAGAAAAAGAACAAGTTCATGTCGAGACACTCGGCTCCCTTTATGTTGGCGGGCCGCGCGTTCGCAAGGACTTCCGCATAGCGTCGATATCCAAGCCCGTGACCGGCGCAGTGATCATGGCTTTGGTGCGCTCCTGCGGCGGTCGGACCAACGCTGCGCAGGAAGCGACACCATCCATCCGCTAGTATTTCGATCATGCGGAACTTCCGATAATCGGAGCACCTCTCGCGAGCTGGATCGTCTTCGCCAGTCGGTCGGCATGTAGCTACGGATCCTCGGCTCAGAGGTGGATCGCCTCGACGAGGCGGTCGCCGCTCGCATTGGGCTGCACCGCACCGACCTGCGCTGCCTGGAGATCGCCGCCCGTGCGGGCGGGCTGTCGGCCGGGGAGCTGGCCGGGCGGGCCGGGCTGAGCACCTCCGCGGTGACTGCCGTGGTCGATCGGGTGGAGAGGCTCGGATTCCTGCGCCGGGTCCGCGATGTCACGGACCGCCGCCGGGTGCTTGTGGAAGTGACCGACCTGGGTCGGAAGCAGGGCCGGGATGCGTTCCGCGGTCTGATGGAGGGGACCCAGGCGGTCCTGGCTGGGTACTCAGCTGAGCACCTGCGGCTCTTCGAGCGTTTCGTGGGGCAGGTCCGAGAGGTGCTGGTGGCCGAGGCGGCCGCAGCAGCTCGCCAGCTCGGTAGCGAGGGCGGCGAAAGATGAGGCGCTGGTTGGGTCTTGAATTGGCCCGCAGCCTGCGTGATCTGCGCTACGTCGCGCTGGCCGTGGTGGCACCGGTCGGCTTCTACTTGCTCTTCGCCGGGATCTTCTCGGGTCGGGGCACAAGCGCGGGTCAGCTGCCAGCCAGGTGGAGATCATGGTGGCCATGGCGACGTTCGGGGCCATGTGGGGGGCGCTGTCGGCGACCGCTCCCCGCCTCGCTCGCGATCGCGAGACCGGCTGGCTACGCGCCCTGCGGCTGACGCCCATCCCTCCAGGGCGGGTCATGGCCGCCCGCGTCGCCGCCGGGATGATTGCGGCTCTCCCCGCGTTGGTTGCGGTGGGGGCGACAGCCGCGGCGGTACACGGGGTACGCCTCGACGCGTGGGAGTGGGCAGCCGGGCTCGGGTTGTTGTGGGTCGGCACCGTCCCGTTCGTGGCTCTGGGCATCGCAATTGGGGCCACCACGACCTCCACGACGGCGTACGCGCTGAGCAGCGCGGCATGGTTCGCCCTCGCCGCACTGGGCGGTCTGTGGGTGCCCCCGGCCCAGTTCTCCCCGGGGCTGCGCAACGTCGCCCGAGCGCTCCCGTCCTACGAGCAGGCCGATCTGGCCTGGCGGGTGGCCGGTGGGACCGCGCCCTCCCTTCGTGACGCTGTGTCGCTCGCCTGCTGGGCCGTCGTCCTGATTGGTCTCGCTGCTCTCGTGACTGTCCGCTCCGGCCGGCAGCGGCGACAATCAGGGCCCTGCGCCGAGACGGCCGGGGCCAGTGCTGCGTCGCTGTGCGCGCTCACGAAACGCTACGTGGGCATCCAAGCCCTCGACCACCTCGACCTTGACATACCGGCAGGCAGCACCGTTGCGCTCCTCGGCCCCAATGGAGCCGGCAAGTCCACTGCCATTGAGATCCTTCTCGGCTTGCGCCACCCCGACGATGGAAGCGCGACCCTGTTTGGGATGGCGCCGGGTCGAGCGATCGGCGCCGGTCGGGTCGGCGCCATGCTCCAAGACGGCCAGCTCATGGCCGGAGTCAGAGTCTCCGCCCTGCTCGGCGCCGTCCGAGCGTCGTACCCGAAACCGGCCGGCCTTGAGGCTCTCACCGCCGCTGCCGGCATCGCCGATCTGCTCGGTCGGCGCAGCGATCAGCTCTCGATCGGCCAGGCCCAGCGGGTTCGTTTCGCTCTCGCCGCTGCCGGCGATCCCGACCTCCTTGTCCTTGACGAGCCCAGCGTCGCCATGGACGTTCAGGCCCGAGAGGCGTTCTGGGCGGCGATACAGGCAAGCCGCGCCAGCGGACGCACCGTCGTGTTCTCCACCCACTATCTCGAGGAGGCGGACGCCCACGCGGAGCGAATCGTCCTGCTCCGAACGGGCTACATCGTTGCCGACGGCACCCCGGAGGACGTCAAAGCCGCAGCCGGCCTCAAACGCCACATCGCCTTCCGTTGTCTCCGGGCGTCCAGCGAAACCCTGGGGCAGCTTGCGGGGGTGACCGACGTCGCCGTCGTTCATGGCCGCGTCACCCTGACGACGACCGACCCCGACAGCACCATCTGGGCCCTCTACGACATCCGTCATGACATCAGCGACCTTGAGATCACGGGCGGTGACCTCCAACACGCCTTCCTCGCTCTGACGGCCGAACCCACCGAGGCATCAACACCAAGTCCCTAGCCGTTCCGCTCTACGCATCACGGTCGTCCGTAGGCATTGAGAAAGACAAGGACGGCAAGACCAAGCCATGACTGGAAGTTCCACTCATTCGCGCCTGAGCGAGATTGCTAGGTCCGGCTTGACGATAGACGCGACATACCTTGGCCAGAGCATCGCTCCGTGGCAACGGAAGTTGACGACTTCCCCAGCTGCAACGTCGAAAGAGTGATCTTGGCTGGAGTATCGGCCTGCTCGGATTCGGAGGGTGTGATGTCCTGGATTGAGCGGCGCCTCGATGGTTTCATGCCTTTCGAATGAGCCAACACTCTTGCCGTCGACGAGGAGCTCAAATCGCCCGCGTCGGAGCTCAATTCCGGCACCTTCCCTCGTCAGGCTGAGCGTTGCTGACACAGGACGAGCGTAGGCGCATCAGCCATGCGGGAGCAGTTAGGGGCAGCTGGCGCCGATGGCGGGCCACACGTTGATGGCCTCGGCCGACCACGGCTCATGGGGGTTGACCTGGGATCGACGCGCCGGTGGGCAGAGCGATCGGGCCGGCCAGCGAGGCAAGGAGCGCGCGCTTCTCGGCGCTGGTGGTTCCCGATTGGGCGTGGTAGATGACGAGGAACTGTCGATCAATGGAGGAGCACCCATGAGCAAGCTCGCACTCGTCACAGGAGCCTCATCAGGGATCGGCAAGGCCTTCGCCGAGCGCCTGGCCGGCAGCGGTTATGACCTCGTGGCCGTGGGCCGACGCCGGGAACGGCTCGAAGAGCTCGCGGCGTCCTTCACCGACGTCAAGGTCCAGCCCTTGGCGGCGGATCTGTCCACGGTCGAAGGGATAGACGCTGTCGCCGAGGTATGCGCCTCGCAGCCGCTGACGATGCTCGTGAACAACGCGGGCGTGGCGCACCACATGCCGATCACCGAACTACCCGCCGACAAGGCGCGCGAGCTGGTAGACGTGAAGGTCGCCGCTCCGACCATGCTGATCCGCGCCGCGGTGCCAGGCATGGTCGCACGCGGCGAAGGCACGATCATCAGCGTGTCGGGGATGATCGCGTTCAGCGGCCCCGCCCCCCAGGCCGAGCTGCCACGTCGCGCCGTCTACGCAGGGACTTTGGCCCACCTCGTCGCCATGACCCAGGTCCTCCACGAGGAGATGAAGTCTGAGGGCCTGCGATTCCAGGTTCTGTGCCCTGGCGTGGTGGCCACCGAGTTCCACGAGCGTCAGGGCCTGGACCTCAGCGCCGTGCCCCGCATGTCAGCGGACGATGTGGTCACCGCCGGCCTGCGCGGCCTCGAGCTGGGAGAGGTGGTTTGCGCCCCGGGTGTTGAGGACGTCAGCGTGCTGGAAGCGCTGTTCCAGGCCGACCTAGCCGCCTTCGGCGCGCAAAGCCCCGAGCTTGCCGAGCGCTACAGGGCCAGCTGAGTGAGGGATCGTTGCCCGGGTGGGCTCAGTACTACCTGCGTTGATCGGGTTCCTGCGGGACGGTGGGAGGCCAGGCACCGAGTGGTCTGCCGATCTCCCACTCGTGGCCGAATGGATCGACGGCGCGACCTAGTCGCCAACCATGCTCGTCCTCCACCGGAGCTGTCTCCGTGGCCCCGGCGGCTACCGCCCGGCGGAGCACAGCCTCAGGGTCATCGACGATGAGCAACGTCCGGCTCGTCGTGCCGCTGATGGCTTGGGGGCTGTAGCGCTGCATGCCCGAGTTGGCTTCAGTCACCCAGAATCTGGCCGCCCCGACCCCAAGCTGGGCAACGATGTCGTCCCCGTCGCCCACACAGTGAAGGATCGTGGCGTCGAAGGCGGCCCGATAGAACGCGACGGCCGCGCCTGCGCCCTCCACCCACAGTTCCGGCTCGATCCCCGTCATGCGGCTCCTTGCCTCATCTCGTAAAGGGTGACAGTTTCCATGGGGCCGGCGAGGACATTTCAGGTGAGCCCAGTGCACGGTCATCACCGACCCGGACGGCCCGGGACCAGGGTTCCCGTAGCGGGCGACGTCCATGACCCGGGAGTTCGGAAAGACGGCGGCGTAGAACTCGGTGGCCTCCTCGGCTTCGGTATCGAACCAGAGGAATGGGTGGATATTTGACATGGTCTCGGCCTCCGCTATCGAGAAATGGTTGGTTCGCAGACGGGCACCACCCGGAAAGTCATCGCAGCCGGGCGCAGACGATGACTTCGGGGAGCTCGAGCCGTCGTTTTGTCCGTGACCGTTGCCGAGCCCGATGTTGAGTTGCTAGCGTCGATGGACGTGGCTGTCAGCGCGCCGCCAGCCTTGGCCGACCTCGAGCCGTACCGACGCGAGCTGACGGGCTACTGCTACCGGATGCTCGGCTCCGGCTTCGAGGCCGAGGACGCCGTGCAGGAGACCATGATCAAGGCGCTGCGGGGATCGGAGGCCTTCGAGGGTCGGTCCAGTGTGCGGTCGTGGATCTATCGGATTGCCACGAACGTCTGCATCGACATGAGCCGCCAGGTCCAGCGTCGGGCCCGGCCGGTCGACATGGGTTCGGCGTCGCCCCCCGATGACTCGCGGCTCGGACCGCTGCATCCTGAGGCGACCTGGGTGACGCCGCTACCGGCCGCCGGGGTCGGCGAGGACCCCGCCAATATCGCCGAGGACCGGGAGTCGATCCGCCTGGCGTTCGTCACCGCCCTCCAGCACCTGCCCGCCCGTCAGCGTGCCGCCCTGGTGCTGTGCGAGGTGCTGCGCTGGCCTGCGGCAGAAGTGGCGGAGCTGCTCGGCACCAGCGTGGCGTCGGTCAACAGCGCCCTCCAGCGGGCCAGGGCCACCCTGGCCGCGCTACCGGACGGCGGGCGTCCCCGTCCCCTCGACCCCGAGGACACCGAGCTGTTGAAGCGTTACGTGGACGCCTTCGAGCGCTACGACATCGATGCCCTCGTGACCCTCCTGCACGACGACGCCGTGCAGTCCATGCCGCCGTACGCCATGTGGCTGCAAGGTGCGACCGACATCACCACATTCATGGTGCAGCCGGGACCGAGCGCCTGTCGGGGGTCGAGATTGCTTCCGACGAAGGCGAATGGTTGCCCGGCGTTCGGACAGTACAAGCCGGACCCCGCGGGAGGTTGGCAGCCGTGGGCCATCCAGGTGCTGGAGATCTCGGGCGGGAAGATCGCCGAGCTAGCCTTCTTTCTCCACCCTCTGGACCCCGTGCGGCTCTTCCCCTCCTTCGGCCTGCCCCTGCATCTCGACGCCTAGCCCGGCCAGGTCGAGGAGCTCGGCCATCTCCGCTGCGATGCGCTCGACGACGACGCGCCGGCCCGCCCGACGTGCATCCAGCATCCAGCGGGCCAACCCGTCGACGGCGCCCAGATCCGGTGCGCCCACGCCTTCCATGGCCAGGTGGTCGGCCGGCGACCCGTCGTCGTTCAGTACGGTCGCCCGACACCACAGCGTCATCACCGTGGTGGACGGGGCTGCCGGGCGCGCTTCATCGGCCGGCCAACATTCCGGGGAAAAGGTGGTCGGGTCGCGATGACGCCAGCCGTCCCGGTCCGTCCTATGGCCAGAGAGTTGGACGACAATTGGAAGGAGCCGTCAATGACGACCCGAGATGCAACCCTGCCAGGCACACCCTGTTGGGCCGACCTGTGGACCTCCGACGTCGAGGGCAGCCGCCGCTTCTACGGTGAACTGTTCGGCTGGGAGGCCCTCGAACCGGATCCGAACTTTGGCGGCTACTTCAACTTCGCCCGTCAAGGAGCGTGGACCGCCGGTTGCATGGGCGACATGGGCGATATGAAGGCCAACAACACGTGGAAGCCCTACCTGGCCACCGACAACATGACCAAGTCCATCGAGGCGGCCGAAGCCGCCGGCGCCCAGGTAGCCGTTCCTGGTATGCCGGTCGGCGACCTCGGCGTCCAGGGCATCGTCGTCGACCCGACCGGGGCCACCATCGGACTGTGGCAGGCCGGGACCTGGCCCGGCTTCGCCGTCGTCGAGGACGACGGCGCCCCGAGCTGGTTCGAGCTCCATACCAGTGACTACGCCGGCGCCCTGGCCTTTTACCGGAAGGTGTTCGGTTTCGACGTCATCACCGTCAGCGACTCCGACGAGTTCCGCTACAGCACGCTTCGCCGGTCTGGAGAAGCCGCGGACCTGGCCGGTATCTGCGACGACAGCAAGGCGCTTGCCGATGGGGTAACGGCGCATTGGGCGATCTACTGGGAGGTCGACGATGCCGACGCCGCCGTCTCCAGGGTCAAGGCGCTCGGGGGCACCGTGTACAGCGGCGCCGAGTCCACGCCCTACGGCCGTATCGCGGTGGCAGCGGACCCGACCGGGGCGAAGTTCATGCTTCGGGCGAGAGGAGCCTGACGCCTGACGCGCATCTGGCCAGGCGCCTCGATGCTGACCATCGGATGCCACGGCAACGCGCCGGTTGTCCACATCGGCAGCGAGACGCTTTACAAGCTCTCAGAAAAGTGATATCACTTTGATAGAGATCACGTTTGGCCGGTGTCACAGGTGACTGGAGGCAGCTCATGCAGGCAGCAACGGGGAAGATCACCCGGTCGGCTCAGCCGGCCACCCCGATTGATGATCGGGAGCTCGGGTCAGGGCCAGGCATCGCTGTCCTGGTTGGCGCGCTGGCCGCATACGTCGGCAGCATCTTCCTGCTACGAGCTGGCGGGGCCGCTCCGGACTGGGCTGGGATAGCGCTGCTCGTCTTGGCGACGGGCGGCGTCGCCGGGCTCACGGCCATCAAGCCGGGCGAGGTGCGTGTCGTCCAGCTCTTCGGAGGCTACCGAGGGACGGTGCGCACTACCGGGTTGCGGTGGGTGAACCTCTTCGCCGCTCGCCGAAGGGTCTCGGTTCGCATCCGCAACAAGGAGACCCCGACGGTGAAGGTCAACGATGCGGACGGGAACCCGATCGAGATCGCCGCCGTCGTGGTGTGGCAGGTGCGTGACAGTGCTCGAGCCACGTATGGCGTCGAGGACTTTGTCACCTTCGTCGATACCCAGAGCGAGACCGCCCTCCGCCATGTCGCCAACGGCCATCCCTATGACAACGCCAGCAGCGGAACGCTTTCTCTGCGAGACCACACCGACGAGGTCGCCGGCCAGCTCGCCGTCGAGATTGGTGCCCGGGTGGTGCCTGCCGGCGTCGACATCATCGAGGCCAGGATCACCCGGCTGTCCTACGCACCCGAGATCGCCCAGGTGATGTTGCAGCGCCAGCAGGCCGGTGCGGTTGTCGCCGCTCGGTCGCGCATCGTCGAGGGTGCAGTTGGGATGGTACAGATGGCGCTGGCCCGGTTGGCCGAAGAGGAGATCGTCGAGCTGGACGAAGAGCGCAAGGCGGCCATGGTGTCCAACCTTCTCGTCGTACTTTGCGGAGACCGAGGTACACAACCGATCGTCAACGCCGGCACGCTGTACCAGTAGCCGGGGGTGCGCGAAGTCAAAGCGGCCGAGCGAAAGAGCGTCCTCCTCCGGCTGGATCCGTCCGTCCATGACGCCTTGGCTCGGTGGGCGGGCGACGAGCTACGCAGCACCAACGCCCAGATCGAGTTCCTGCTGCGGCGCGCTCTTACCGATGCGGGTCGTGGCTCATCCGCGCGCCCCCTTCCAAAACGCGGCCGCCCAAGAAAGGATCCAGGTTCTTAGCGGCGCGTCCATCGCCCTGATCCCCCAGGGGCTTGGGTCCCGGCCGACGAGCTACGGCACGGAGCGATAGGCGAGCTTTCCGTCGGTGCGGGTCCAGGCGACCACCCGGGTGACGGTGACAAGGATCGGCTGGGAGAACGTGGCTCGCCATGAGGCCAACTCTGTGAGGCCGAGCTGCGGCGAGTACTTGCCGGCAAACCCATTGGCCAGGTGGGCGACTGCGTGGTCATCAACGACCGCCGCCGTCCCCTCAGCGAGCACGATGTCGCCTCCGCCCATCGCCGTGTCCAGGTGCAAGGCCACCGATGCCCTGTGGTTGATGTTACGCAGCTTCTGGGCACTCCCGCCCGAGAAGACAACCAACTCGGGGTCCTTCCACCAGAACCACACGGGCACTTGATGAGGGCGGCCGTCGGGGCGGGTAGACCCAAACCAGACGACGAGCTCGTCGGTCAGCCGCTGGGCGGTGTGGGCATCGTCTTTCCTGGACGGGTCGAGTAGGCCGAGGCCCATGGATCGACGATACCGGGTCCTGGCGACGGTGCCCAAGTAGATGGCCCGACCTCCGTCGGCATCACTCCTCCGACCTGACGCAACCGTTTCGGGACTCAGAGAAAGCGATCACTATCGTGTGCAGGCTGTGGTCACGTTGTGATGGTCGGATCGTGTGGAAGGCCGCCGTTCGCGACGATGCGAACCAGAGTCCGGTTCAAGGTCAGCAGGTCCTCGGCTGCAATGCCATCGAGGAGCGCGGCGAGGGTGGCAGCGACGGCGCCCCGCCAGGCGGAATAGGCGTCAATCGCGGCGGGGAGCAGGCTCAGCTGGATCGCTCGCCGATCGGTGGGGTCGGGGGTGCGGGCGACATAGCCTTTGTCCACCAGGCGACCGACGAGGCGACAGGTTGCGGCAATGTCGGTACCGAGGGCCCGGGCCAGGTCGCTCGCCGTGGTGATCCGTTCTTCCTGGAGCAGAAAGATGGCTGTCCACTGGGCGGCGGTAAGGTTTGGAGCCAGGGCTCGATCCATGCTGCCATTGATGGTGAGGACCGCTTGGTTGAGTAGGAATGCTGGACTGTCGGATCTTGTGACCGGTAGAGGATGTGTGCCTGCGGGAGCGGGCCGCGCCGCGTTGCCTTCCGACGCAGACTCATTGCGCATGGCGGTGTTTCTTGCCCGGACTTCACGGGCCGAGTCCATGGCCATATCTGTCCTCCGAGGTGACTCCGAATGGGGTGAATTTTGGGATGACGCTGGGCCGAGCCGAGACCGGAGTGGTGTCCGATCAGCTCGCTACGCAGCGAGTTGCGGCTCGGGCCGTGACGACTTGCGGTGACGGCGGGCGACGATGGTGTGGGCCGCGTCGGCGTCGCAGATGGACAGCGATGCGACTACCCCGATGAGACAGGTGACGGCGGCGACAAGGAAGGCGACTCGGTAGGCCGTGAAGTTGGCGACGATGTGTCCTGCAACCAGGTGGGTGGGACCGACCAGCACGATGGCGGTGGTGAGGACGGCGACTCCGATGGCCCCACCGAGCTGGCGGACCGCGTTGTACATGGTCGATGCGCGGCCCGTCTCGGCCGGTGAGATGGTGGCAAACGATGCGGCTTGGCTGGGTACGAACACCTGGGCCATGGCAAGGCCCATGGTGAACATGAGCAGCCTGGCCCACCACAGGCTCGAGTCCGCTCCCATCAACGACATGAGACCGATGGACACGGCTGTACCGATCAGGCCGATGGTGATGTGCCGGCGGGGTCCGATGAGCGGGTAGAGAACGCGGCTGGCGAGCTGGGCGCCGGTCATGACACCGATTGCTTCGGGGAAGGTGCTCAACCCCGACGCCAGCGGGCTAAGCCCTCGGCCGTCCTGGAAGTACAAGGAAATGGCGAACAGCGTGCCAAGGAAGGCGATCGATGCCATGACCATGATCCCGTTGGAGGACCGGAACAGCCGGTTTCCGAGCAAGCGCAGTGCAACGATCGGCTCGGCGATCCGAAGCTCCACGACCACCATGGTGCCGAGGAGAGCTATTCCGACGGCGATGGTCGCCAGGGCGGTGGTCGACCCCCATCCAAGAGTGGGTCCTTCCGAAACCCCGTACATGAGCAGCCCGAGGCCGAGACCGGAGAGAAGGAATCCGGCGAGGTCGAATCGCCCGGGTTGGTTTTGGGTGGTTTGCCGGAGGAAAAGGCTGCCGAAGACGAAGGCGACAATGCCGATTGGAACATTGACGTAGAAGACCCATCGCCACGACAGGTCGGTGACCAGCAGACCCCCGAGCACGGGACCGAGAGCGGGGGCCAGCGTCGTCGGCACGGTGAGAATGGAAGAGGCTCGAACGCGTTCTTCCGGGGGAAAGGCGCGAAACAGCATGGCCATCCCGACCGGCGCGAGCATCCCGCCGCCGACACCTTGGAGAACCCGGAAGGTGACGAGTTCGCCCAGACTCGTCGCCAGGCCGCACAGGGCGGAGGCGAGAGTGAAGACCACGATGGCGGTCAGCAGCACGCGTTTGCCGCCGAAGCGGTCTCCGAGCCAGCCCGATGCAGGGATGAACACGGCCAGGCTGACCAAGAAGGCGATCGAGATGCTGTCGACCGCAGTCGGACTTACCGAGAAGTTGCGTCCGATCGTCGGAAGAGCGACGTTGACGATGGTGACGTCCATGATGGACATGAACATGGCGGCAACGAAGACCACGCTCACCGCAACCTTCTGATTCATCCGGGCTCGCTGCCTGACTAACGCCTGCACGCGCTTCCTTTTCCTATGATGAAACCGGCTAACGGCGAATGCTCGAGCTCGGCGCCGATGCATCCGTTCATCCAGTCCGGAGAGAACGTGGATACTAGCCTAGGCTAGTAGCTCACTTACCAGACCGGTCTGAGCTTGACCGCGGTACCCGGGCGCGCCTGGGCACAAGCGCCAAGCGAGTCGGGATCGACCACCCCGACGACCGGGTAGCCACCCGTCGTGGGGTGGTCGGCGAGAAATACGACGAGGCCGCCGTCGGGCAACGACTGGATGGCTCCGAGCACGAGCCCCTCGCTCGGCAGCTCCTCGAGGCATGACCGCCCTACTGCTGGACCCTCGAGTCGCAGGGCGATCCGGTTGCTGCTTGACGATACCTCCCATGTCCCCGTCTCGATCGTTGCCACCCCGTCGGGGGCGAGCCAGTCGTAACGGGGGCCAGCATGCACGGTGAGCTCGACCGGGTCGGAAGGCAGCGGGTACGGAGCCATGTCGAGGGCGGGAACAGCGACGGGGTGGGGACCGAGGGCGAGCACGTCACCGGCCGCCACCGGGGCAGGCCCGAGTCCCGAGAGGAGATCCGTCGATGCGCTGCCGAGCACCGGGGCCACGACCAGCCCTCCGGAGAAGGCGACGTAGCTGCGCGCCCCCCGCCGGGCGGCCCCAACGGCAAGGGTCTGGCCCGCCCGCACATACACGGGCAGGCTCCAGCCCGCAGGTCGGCCGTTGACAGACACTGCCGCCAAGGCGCCGCTCACGGCGACGACGGCGTCGGTTTCGAGCACCAGGGTCACACCGTCGACGGTGGTCTCGAGCACTGCGCTGCTCTCGTCGTTGCCAACGAGGCGGTTAGCGAGGGAGTGGGCGCTCCGGTCGAGTGCCCCGGATCGTGGCACTCCGAGGTGGGCGAGCCCGGGCCGGCCCGCGTCTTGGATCGTGGTGAGGGCGCCGGAGCGCACCACTCGGACCAGTCGCTTTTCGCGCCGTGCCGGTCGATTGGCAAGCCCAGGCCTGCTCACGACCCGACGTTGACGAACCGCACCCGCCGCCCCGGGGTCAGCAGGGCGGCGGGCTCGCGGTCAGGGTCCCAGAGCACCACATCGGTACGACCCATGAGCTGCCAGCCGCCCGGTGACGGCCGAGGGTAGATGCCCGTGTACAGGCCGCCGACGGCGACGCTGCCCGCCGGGACGAGAGTACGCGGACTCTTGCGCCGAGCCACGGCTCGGTTCTCGCCAAGGCCGGCGAGATAGGCGAAGCCAGGGCCGAAGCCGCAGAAGGCGACGGCGTGGAGGGTGGAGGTGTGGACCTCCACTGCCTCTTCGACCGAGACCTGCCATTGCGTTGCGATGTCCTCGAGATCCGGCCCGTCGTAGATGCAGGCGACCTCGACGATCGGCCCGATGACGGGAGGCACAGGCGGGATCGACCACGATCGGACGTCGCGAGCGATGGCGCTGGGATCGTCGACCCCGTCGAGCAAGAGGGTGCAGGCGCCCGGCACAACATCGACGAGCGAAGGAGCCCAGCCCGCAGCCCGGCGGCGGGCCACCTCGGCCTCCAGGGCGAGGACGGCGTCGAGGTCGTCAGCCTCTACCATCACCGCGCCCGGCCCTGAGGGAAGGAACCTCACCGCGGCGCGCTGTAGACGGCCAGGAGCTGCTCCTCGGCGTCGGTCAGGTACTGCAGGAGCTCTTTCTCTGCCGCGTCCCCGTCGCCGCCAAGCACCAGCTCGGCGATCGCCCGATTGCGGCTGACGAACGGCTCGTGGAATTGCTCGGGGTCGGCCATCTCGTGGAAGACGAGTCGCAGCTCGGCCAGAGCTCGGCGCATCAGCTCGTCGACGCGCGGGCTCCCGGCCAGGGCGGCAATCGCCTGGTGGAAGCGAAGGTCGGCCGTGGCCACTTCCAGCCAGCGACCACGGGTGACCGCATCCTCGGCGTCGTCGACGGCGGCCACTGCGGCGAGGCGCGCCGAGCTTCGCGCCGAGCCGGCCAGGCGCGCGGCCCCGCCCTCGACCAGCCGGCGCAGGGCGTAGAGATCGACGACGTCCTCGCGGGAGAGCACGGGCACGAAGGTGCCTCGGTTGAGCCGGTGAATGGCCAGCCGTTCGTGGGAGAGGAGGCGGAAGGCCTCCCGCAGCGTGTTGCGCGAGACGCCGAGGGATTGGCCGATCGCCTCCTCCGACAGGCGCGTCCCGGGCGGGAACAGTCCCTCCATGATGTGGGTCCGCAGAAGGGCCGCGACGCGATCGGCCGTGCTCGTGTGGGCAAGGCCGACGCGGTCCCTGGCCAGCTCGGCTGCCATCTCGTTTGTGATCCCCAGCGTCACGGCGCTCCTCCTGCCGCCCAAGTGAACCCGAACGAAGGTCCTGGTTCAACCAAAGTCTTGCAGGATTGTTCAACGTAGCCTTGAGGGATTGTTGAACAACATGTACCGTACCGGCACGAAGCAGGCGCAGGACGAGTGCCGAGGGGAGTCCGGTGGTCACCGTCGTTCAAGGGTTCGGGCCGTTCGGGGCGAACGCCGTCAATCCGTCGGAGCTGTTGGTCCGGGCCCTCGCCGAGCGCGACGATCCGGATCTCGTGGCCGAGGTCCTGACCGTGTCGAGGGAGCAGGTGCTCGTTGCCGTGCCCGAGCTGATGGCTCGTCACCGTCCGACGGTGTGGATCGGGGTGGGCCTCGCGGCCGGGCGAACCGCCCTCAGCCTGGAAGCCGTCGCCGTGAACCTGGCCGGATGGCCGAAGACCGAGGCCGACGCCGACGGGGTCAGCATCGAGCGCCAGCCGGTCGTCGTCGGAGGTCCCGACGCCTACCTGACCACACTCCCTGTCGCCCCCATCTTCGAGGGTTGGAAGGATGCCGGCGTGCCCGGCTACCTCTCGCAATCGGCTGGCAGCTACCTCTGCAACCTCTCCTTTTACGCCGCCACCCAGGCCGCCTCCGACCTCGGCCTCGCCTGCCGGGTGGGTTTCGTGCACGTCCCGCTCTTGCCGGAGCTGGTCGAGGACCCGGAGCGGCAGCCGTCGATGTCCATGGCTCTGCAGGCCAAGGGGCTCGATTGTGTGATCGAAGTCACCCGGGCCGTTGCCGACGAGGCCGGCCTCTACGTCAGGAGGGCAGTATGAAACACCGGGTAAGACTGGGCATGGCGTCAGCGGCTGCGGCCGTGGCCCTCCTGGCTTCGGCGTGCGGCACGTCCTCCGCGCCGGCGGGGACGGAGAGTCCGCACGGGAGCAGCGCCAGCGGTGGTGGGAGCACCACGACCGCAGCGGGGACCACGGCGACGTTCGCCGAGCCGCCCGGCACGACGCCGAACTACATCTTCCCGATGCTGACGGGCGCCTACTACAGCATCGCCAACATCGAGGAGTTCGAGCGCCTCTCGTTCCGGTCCCTCTACTGGATTGGCAACGGCAAGGGGCAACCGGTCGTGGACTCCGCGATGAGCCTGGCCGCCCTGCCGACCTACTCCGACGGAGACAAGACGGTCACCATCAAGCTCAACGACTACAAGTGGTCGGACGGCACGCCGGTAACGACCCGCGACGTCGCGTTCTGGATCAACCTGCTGCGGGCCAACAAGAAGCAGTTCGCGGCCTATATCCCTGGTGAGTTCCCTGACAACCTCAAGAGCTACAAGATCGTCAACGACAAGACGATCGTCTTGAACCTCATGACCTCGGTCAACCCAACCTGGTTCACCGACGACCAGCTGACGCAGATCACACCCCTGCCCCAGCAGGCGTGGGACAAGACCTCCTCCGGTGGGAAGGTAGGCAACTACGACCAGACCACCAAGGGTGCCACCTCGGTCTTCAACTACCTGACGAGCCAGTCCAAGGCCATATCCACCTACGGGTCCAACCCGCTGTGGAAGACCGTTGACGGCCCATGGAAGCTGGTCGGCTATCAGTCCACCGGCTATGCCAAGTTCCAGTACAACCCCGGCTATTCCGGGCCGAGCAAGGGCCAGCTCAAGTTCTTCGTAGAAGAGCCCTTCACCAGCGATACGGCCGAGCTCAACGTGCTGCGTGCTGGCACCTCGGGCAGCAGTGCCATCGACTACGGCTACGTGCCCGAGCAGGAGGCCAGCCAGATCAGCGTGCTCAAGTCGCAGGGTTACAACAGCTCCGTCTGGAATGACTGGGGCACGACGTATTTCGCCATCAACTTCAATAACCCCAAGGTCGGGCCGACCTTCGCTCAGACCTACGTCCGCCAAGCCATGCAGTCGCTCATCGACCAGCCTGCCTTCGTCTCTGGGCCCCTCAAGGGGTACGGCCACACGAACTATGGGCCGGTCCCTTCGCAGCCCTCCAACCCCTATAGCGACGCCTACGAGACCAAGGCTCCCTCGCCCTACAACCCCAAGACGGCGGCCAAGCTTCTCTCGAGTCACGGGTGGACCGTCAAGCCCAACGGTGTCACCACTTGCACGTCGCCGGGCACCGGGCCGAGCAACTGCGGGACCGGCATCAAGTCAGGCGCCGGGCTCAGCTTCGACCTCGACTACGCCACCGGCAACGTCGAGGTCAGCCAGGAGATGCAGGCACTCAAGTCCAACTTTTCGCAGGCCGGCATCCAGATCAACCTGTCCACGGCGCCCTTCGACACTGTGATCAGCCGGTCGGCGCCGTGCACGCCGACCCAGGCGTCCTGCTCGTGGCAGATGTCCAACTGGGGTGGCGGCTGGACCTATGGCGTCGATCCCTATCCGACCGGCGACCAGATCTTCGCCACTGGCTCCGGCTCCAACTTCGGCAGCTACGACTCGCTCGAGGCCAACAAGCTCATCCAGGCCACGGTGCACAAGCCGGTCAGCCTCGACGGCTACGAGAACTACTTGGCCCAGCAGATCCCGGTGCTGTGGATGCCGCAGCCGGCGTACCAGATCTCCGAGATCAGCACCAAGCTGCAGGGCACCTCGCCGCAGAGTCCGATCCTGAGCCTCACGCCAGAAAACTGGTACTTCACGAAGTGACGGTCGCTCCGGCCGGCGGCAGGGGGCCGGTCCCGTCGCTCGAGCTGACCCCGTGACCCGGTTCCTGCTTCGCCGCTGCGCCCAGTCCGTCGTGGTCCTCGTCCTCGTGTCGATGATTGTCTTCGGACTGCTGCAACTTCTTCCCGGCGGTCCGGCCCGGGCCATCCTCGGGGTGCACGCCACGCCGAGCGCAGTAGCTGCCTTCAATCGTGACAACGGCCTCACCGGGTCACCGCCGTCGCAATACTGGCACTGGTTGCGGGGTGTGCTCAGCGGCAACCTCGGGTTCTCCTACGTGCTCAACCAGTCGGTCGCTTCGCTCCTTGCCCAGCGGATCGCCAAGACGGCGTTCCTGGCTGGGATCTCGGTGGTCATCGCCGTCGCTGTCGCCATACCCCTGGGTTTCTACCAAGCGGTGCGGCGCAACCGGGTCGACGATTACGTCGTCACCACCGTCACCTTCGTTCTGTACTCGACGCCGGCGTTCTGGCTCGCGCTCCTCCTGATCGACGTGTTCGCCGTCCGGCTCCACATCTTCGCCGCCGAGGCCCCACAGGGAAACTTCTCGACCGTCCTCTCCGATCCGTCCGCCCTCGTGCTGCCCGTGCTCACCATCGCCCTCGTGTCCATCGCCGCCTTCAGTCGGTACGTACGCTCCTCGGTCCTCGACGAGTTGGCCCAGGACTATGTGCGCATGGCCCGCTCCAAGGGCGGCACCCGGCGTCACATCCTCGTCGGTCACGTGCTGCGCAACTCCATCTCGCCGGTCGTGACGCTGCTCGGACTCTCGCTGCCGTTCATCCTCTCCGGGACGCTGATCACCGAGCAGGTCTTCAACTATCCCGGCGTCGGCCTGCTGTTCTTCCAGTCGACCACCAGCCAGGACTACCCGGTCCTGCTCGGTGTCGTCCTCGTCGTGGGGGTTGCGACCGTCGCCGGTTCGCTGCTCGCCGACATCACGTATGCCCTGCTCGACCCGAGAGTCCGGCTCACCGCCGAGCGGGCCGCGGCCTCGTGAGCGAGCTTGGGGTCCTGACCTTCGAGGAACGCTCCGAGCTCCTCATGGGCGGGGCCGTGCCCGAGGACAGCCACGGGCGAGCGCTCATGCGCAGCTTCGTCGACAACCGCCTGGCGGTCGTGGGTGTGGTCGTGATCGTTGTCCTGACCTTGTTTTGCTTTGTCGGGCCGCTCCTCTATCACACCGACCAGATCCACACCCGGCTCGCCATGGAGACCCTTCGACCGGGACCCGGCCGTCCGCTCGGCACGGACAACGTCGGCTATGACGAGCTCGGTCGACTCATGGTCGGCGGCCAGACATCCCTCGAGGTGGCATTCGGCGCGGCCGCGGTTGCCGTGGTCGTCGGGGTCATGTGGGGAGCCACGGCTGGCTATTTCGGCGGCATGGTGGACGGCGCCCTGATGCGGGTTGTCGATGCCATGTTGGCCATCCCCGCCCTCTTCCTGCTCCTCGTGCTGGCGACAGTGTTCCGCCCCAGCGTCTTCATGCTTATCCTCGTCGTTGGTCTGACGGCCTGGCTGGTACCGGCCCGCCTGGTGCGAGGCGAGGCCCTGACACTGCGGACCCGAGAGTACGTGCAGGCCGCCAAGACCATGGGTGTGCGATCACCGACGATCATCTTTCGCCACATCGTCTCCAACAGCATCGGCACGATCCTCGTCAATGCCACCTTTCAGGTCGCCGACGCCATCCTCCTCGTGGCCGCCCTCTCGTATCTCGGGCTCGGCATCCCGCCTCCCGCGGCCAACTGGGGTTCGATGCTCTCCGATGGCCTCAACTACACCTATTCGGGCTACTGGTGGTTGACCTACCCTCCCGGCGTTGCGATCGTCGTGACCGTGGTGGCGTTCAACCTCGTCGGCGACGGCCTCAGGGATGCGTTCGGCCTTGGTACGAGGGCGCGATGATCGCCACCTGCCCTCCCCGACCTGTGCTCGTGGTCGATGGTCTCGGCGTAGACATCCGGCTGCCCCGCTCCACCGTGCACGCCGTTGACGGAGTGTCCTTCTCGGTGGCGCCGGGAGAGACGATTGGGATCGTGGGCGAGTCGGGCTGCGGCAAGTCCACCCTCGGGCTCGCCATCGCCGGCCTGCTGCCAGAAAACGCCAGTACTCGCGGCAGCATCAGACTGGGGGACCGGCAGCTGGTCGGACTGGGTGAACGCCAGCTCAAGACGGTGCGGGGCGCCGAGGTCGGGATTGTCTTTCAGGACCCGATGACGTCGCTCAATCCAACCAAGCGCATCGGCGTCCAGGTCGGGGAGGCTCTGCGGCTGCAGCGTGGCGCGAGCCGGGCGGCGGCGAGGGAGGCCGCAGCCGAGATGCTCGACCTGGTCGGTTTGCCCCGACCCCGCCAGCAGCTCGACCGTTTTCCCCACGAGCTCTCCGGCGGGATGCGTCAGCGGGTCGTCATCGCCTGTGCCCTGATCTGCGAGCCAAAAGTCCTGATCGCCGACGAGCCCACGACCGCCCTCGACGTCACGACCCAGAGTCAGATCCTCGAACAGTTCGAGCGGCTGCGCCAGGCCCTCGGCATGGCCATGCTGCTCGTCACCCACGACATGGGCGTCGTGGCCGGGCACGCCGACCGAGTCTTCGTCATGTATGCAGGTCGCGGCGTCGAGACCGGCCCGACCCCCGAGGTCTTCGACCATCCTCGGCATCGCTACAGCGCCGCGCTGCTGTCTTCGATCCTGCGGATGGAGACCACGAGGCACGAAGCCCTCTACTCCATCCCTGGTCGTCCGCCCGACCTGACCGCAGAGCTGCGGGGATGCCCGTTCGCACCGCGCTGTTCGGCCGCGACAAGGCAGTGTACGGAGGCGGCGCCGACGGAGGTAGAGCGGGGCGCGCAGCGCTGGAGCTGCTACCACCCTGTCGTCGAGGAGGAGCCGACCTCGGGCGCCGTGGAGGCATCGACATGAGCTCGGGCGAGACTCCGGCCGCGTCGCCCGCCACGCCCGGTGCCGGTCGGGACGCTCCACCGCTGGTCGAACTGGTCGGCATCACCAAGCACTACAGCGGGAGGGGGCTGTTCGCCCGCGGGGGCCCTCCGGTGCAGGCCGTCTCGGGCATCGATCTGGCCATCGAAGCGGGCACGACCCTCGGCATCGTCGGGGAGTCGGGCTGCGGCAAGTCCACTCTCGGGCGTCTGCTCGTCGGTCTCGAGCGTCCCACCGCCGGCGAGGTCAAGCTCAGGGGCCGACCGACCGCCGAACTCCGGGGAGCGGAGCGCAAGGCTGCTCGTTACCAGATCCAGATGATGTTCCAGGACCCCTACGCCGCGCTCAATCCGAGGATGGACATCGCCCGCATCATCGACGAGCCCCTACGCGCCAAGGGCGGTATGGCGCGGGCCGAGCGGCGGGCCGCAGTCATTCGCCTGGCCGGCGAGGTCGGGTTGGCCAACAACCAGCTCGACCGTTACCCGAGGGAGCTCTCCGGCGGGCAGCGTCAGCGGGTTGGGCTGGCTCGAGCCCTGGCGACCAACCCGGCCCTCGTCGTGGCCGACGAACCGGTCTCCGCTCTCGACGTGTCCGTGCGGTCGCAGATCCTCAACCTGATGGCCGAGATCCAAGCGGAGCACGGGCTCACCTACTTCATGGTTTCCCACGACCTGACCGTCATCCACTTCGTGGCCGACCACGTCGCGGTCATGTATCTCGGCAAGTTGGTCGAGTCGGGCGGCCCCGACGAGCTGTTCGATGGCGCCGGCCACCACTACACCCGCGCTCTTATTGATGCGGTCCCCGAGCCGACACCGGGCCGGCGGGGTGCGCCGAGCGAGGCGATCCGCGGTGAGCTCCCGTCCGCAATCGCACCCCCATCCGGCTGCCGCTTCAGGAGTCGCTGCCCGGCGGCCCAGGCGATCTGCGCCGAAGTTGAGCCTCCCTTACGGGACTTCGGGCCCACCCACAAGGTGGCGTGTCACTTCCCGCTGATCGAGGCGGTCTCGGCGTGACCGACCTCAACAGCGACGTGGGGGAGAGCTTCGGGTCTTACCAAATGGGCGCCGACGAGGACGTGCTCGCCCAGGTCACGAGCGCCAACGTTGCCTGTGGCTTCCACGCCGGCGACCCCCGCACGATGGACCGTACCGTCGGTCTGGCCGTGGCCGCCGGTGTCGCCGTCGGGGCCCATGTGTCCTACCCGGACCTGGTCGGGTTCGGCCGGCGCCAACTGCGCGTAAGCGCCGACGAACTGCTGACCGACGTCCTGTTCCAGATCGGCGCCCTCGAGGCCTTCTGTCGCCGGCACGGGACCGCCGTCCGATACGTCAAGGCCCACGGAGCTCTCTACAACGACCTTGCGGACGACGGCGCGCTCGCGACCGCCTACGGCCAGGCCGTGCTTGCTTACGGCGGCGACCTGGCCGTCCTCACCCTCGCCGGCAGCCCCTCGGTCGGCGTCCTGAGCGACGTCGGCGTCCGCGTCGTCTCCGAGGCTTTCGCCGACCGCGCCTACACGAAGGCCGGCCGACTCGTGTCCCGCCGCCAGCCCGGCGCGGTAATCACCGATCCCGCCCTCGTGGCCGATCGGGCTTGGCGGATTGCTTCGGGCCAGGCCATCACCGCAACCGACGGGTCGGCCCTCGTCGTCGAAGCCCAGTCGCTCTGCGTGCACGGGGACACCCCAGGCGCCGCAAAACTGGCTGCGGCCGTCCGCCGGTCCCTCGCCGACCATGCGGTAGAGGTGGCAGCGTTCACATGACACTCCTTGACGACACGACCCTGTCGAGCCTGGTGCGTGCCACGCTCGACGCCGTTCGCCGTGAGTACCCCCACAAGCTGGATCAGGAGCTCAACGCCGACGACGACCTGCACCCACCGCGCCTGCTCAACCCCAGCTTCTACGGTAGCTACGACTGGCACTCTGCGGTCCACAACCACTGGCTGGTCGTTCGAGCCGTCGCTCGTGGCCTCCCTGCCGAGCTTGAGGCGCAAGCCATCGCCCTCCTCGACGAGCACCTGAGCGAGGAGCGCATCGAGGCGGAGCGGACCTTCTTCACGGGCCCGGGCGGCAGGACGTCGGAGCGGCCCTACGGCTGGGCCTGGCTCGTGGCCCTGCATGCCGAGTGCGAGGTGGTTGCCGTCGACGGTCACCGCCGGTGGGCGGCTGCTCTCGCCCCGCTCGCAACGTTGCTCTCCGGGCGTCTGGAGCGGTACTTCGACAGCGGCCTGGCCTTCCCGATCAGGACCGGCACGCACGGCAACACTGCCTTCAGCCTGCACGTGACGCTCGAGGCGGCCCGGCGGCGCGGTGACACCAGGCAGGCCGAGGCGCTGGCCGGCGCCGCTCGCCGCTTCTACATTGGCGACACCAGCCTGCCGTGGGCCGAGGCCCCGGCCGGCGATGCCTTTCTTGCCGCCCCACTCGTCGAGGCCGCCCTCATGGCCGAGGTCCTTGATGCGGACGAGCTGGCCGGTTGGCTCGACCGCAGCCTGCCGGAGCCGAGCGCAGCCATGTGGGAGCCTCCCCAGTTCACGCCGGATGGAGCGGATCCTGGCACCGTCCACCTCGAGGGTCTCCTCATCTCCCGGGCCTGGTGCCTCGACGCCCTCGCTCGTGCCCTGCCCGGCGGACATGCGGTGCGGCCGGTAGCGGCCGCCGCGACCGCCGCCCACCTCGAGCGTGTGGCCCGTCTCCAGCCGACCGATGGGTTCAACCGAAGTCATTGGGTGCCGACATTTCTGCTCTACCTCGACGAACGGCTGCGTCGAGCCTGACGAGTCTCGGCGGAACCTGTAGTAACTGTAGATATCCTGCAGCTAAACCTTCGTCCGACGATCGTAGGATTGAGGCGTGCTCACGGAGCCGGCTGTGCCACCGTTGCGAGAAGGACATTGTGCCCCGGATTGACAGCGCGCCCGGCGCCGGTGAGGGCTTGCGGGAACGCAAGAAACGACTGACCCGCCAGCTGATCTCCGACACGGCGACGGCGATGTTCCTCGAACACGGCTTCTCCGAGGTTCGGGTGGCCGATGTGGCTGCGGCGTGTGGAGTGTCGGAGAAGACGGTCTACAACTACTTCCCGAACAAGGAGTCCCTGATCCTCGATCGCTTCGAGGACATGGAGGCCGACGTCCGCCGAGCTCTCGGCCCGGAGGCGGCGCCGATGTCCCCGGTGGAGGCGGCCGTCGCCGTGATCGTCGCTGACCTGCGCCGGACCTTCGGCACCTGGGGTGACGCTGAGCTCCCATTTGACCCCACCATGATCCGGCGCTTCGCCGAGCTGGTTCAACAGACCCCGGCGTTGCGGTCCGCTCAGGAGGAGATGATCGACCGCGTCGCCCAGGTGGCAGCCGAAGCCATGGCCGCAAGGGCGGCCGTCAACCCCGACGACCCCGAGCCTCAGATCGCCGCGAACGCCCTCCTCGGTCTGTGGCGGGTGCAGTACCGGTCCATGCACCGTTATGCGGAGGATGGCCGCACCCCAAACGATATTTGCGATGCAGTGATCGCCGACGTCAGCCGGGCCGCCCGTCTGATCGATACCGGGCTGTGGTCCTTTGGCCTGGCCGTGCTGGGTGCCGGGGGCCACGAGCAGCGCCGGCTGGCTGCGGACTCGGCCCACGAAGCTCGTAAAGAGGTGCTCACCGCCATCCGTAATGCCCGAAGGGCCTGGCGCCGGTCGGCGCAAGCTGGCCCATCGGGTGACTCGGGCTCCGTGTCGAGACCGGGGGCGGTCACGTAACGCGAGTGAGACCTGGCCGGCAGGCCATCAGGTCCGAACCGTCGACTACACAGAACACCCGGGACGGCCGTACGTTCGATCCATGACCCGAGAGACTGCGACGCAGCACCGCCAAGGCGGCATCGAGCAACCGTGGGCCGGCGACGATCAGCAGTGGTGGGATTGGTATGTCGGCACGGCCTACAACGATGACGACGACGCAGACTTGGGGGCCGGCCCGAGATTGCCCGAGGTCCAAGCCGCCGGGCCGGATGAAGTTGCTGCCGCCCTGTCGGCCCCGTACGCCCTCTCCGAGGAGCAGGTGGCTGCCTTTCGAGCCGACGGCTTCGTGAGGTTGGGCGGGGTTGTCTCGACGCCGGTCATTGCCGCTCTCGCCGAACGGCTCGAGCGGCTGCTCGCCGACGAGTTCGGCGGGGACACGAGCGGGAGATTCCTTGCCCTCGAGATGATGTGGCGCACGGATGCCTTGATGCGCACCGTTGCGCTCTCCAGTCGACTGGGCGGGATCGCCGCCGCCCTTCTCGGCGAGCCGGCCGTCCGGCTCTATCACGACAACGCCCTGTCCAAGCAACCGGGTTGTGGCCGCACGCCATGGCATCATGACGCCGACCACTTCCCCCTGGCCTCGGCTCAGGTGTGCACCGTCTGGTTCCCGCTGCACGAGGTGCCCCTCGAGATGGGGCCGCTCTCCTTCGCTCGCGGCGTCTCGCCCGATGACCTCGGCGAGCTGTCTGTCGACCCCGGCGACACGAGCTACGACGTGGAGGTGGCCGCGCGGCTCCGGGCGAGTGGAGCCGTCATCGACGAGGCGCCGTTCGCCCCCGGCGACGTGTCCTTCCATGCGGCGCGCTGCTTCCACACCGCAGGCCCAAACCGGACGGTGACCCCGAGGCGCGTTCTCTCCAACACCTACCTGGCCGACGGCGTGAGGGTCGTGGACCACCCGACCATGCTCAGTGGCACCTGGCGGGAGTTCCTCCCCGGTGTCGAACCGGGGGAGCTGGCGGCGTCCGCCTGCAACCCGATCGTCGGTCGTAGCTGAACGCCGGGGCCGACACCGGAGTTACCCTTCGGGTCGATACCGGAATGCTGAGCAAATGGCGGCCATCACCAGGTGAGCCGAACGAAGGAGGCACGGATGCCGGGACGAGTCGAAGGCAAGGTCGCGTTCATCACGGGCGCAGCGCGAGGACAGGGTCGGAGTCATGCGGTCCGGTTGGCGCAGGAGGGCGCCGACATCATCGGGATCGACGTGTGCGCCGACATCCCTGGCGTGCCGTATGCGGGCGCCACTGCCGACGACCTGGCGGAGACCGTCCGGCAGGTCGAGGCGTTGGATCGCCGGATCGTGACGGCAACGGCCGACGTGCGTGACCTCGCGGCGCTGAAAGCGGCGCTCGACGATGGCGTCAGCGCCTTGGGCCGTCTCGACATCGTGAGCGCCAATGCCGGTATCGGCTCGGCGCCCCACGCCGCTGGGGAGCTGTCCGACGACATCTGGCGGGACATGATCGATATCAACCTGACTGGGGTCTGGCATGCGGCCAAGGCGACGATCCCCCATCTCATCGACGGCGGTAGGGGCGGGTCGATCATCCTGACGAGCTCGGCGGCCGGCCTGATGGCCTACCCCAACATCTCCCATTACGTCTCGGCCAAGCACGGGGTCGTCGGGCTGATGCGCACGCTGGCGCTGGAGCTGGCCCCGCACATGATCCGGGTGAACAGCATCCATCCCACCCAGGTCGACACGCCCATGATCATGAACGAGGCGACCTACGGCCTGTTTTGTCCGGACGTGGAGCACCCGACCCGTGATGACTTCGCGCCGGCATCGCAGGAGATGAACGCTCTGCCGATCCCGTGGGTCGAGGCCATCGACATCTCCAACGCGCTGCTGTTCTTGGCGTCCGACGAGGCGAGGTACATCACGGGGGTCACCCTGCCCGTCGACGCCGGCTGCACCATCAAGTAGCGGGGAGAGCACGTCGATGGCGCTGTGTCTCGATGAACGGGTAGAGATGCGAACGATGCGAAGCGCTCGTCCGAGCGCGCAGAGGAGACGACGATGCGCGTGACTGCCGCCCGGCTGCTGGGACACGGCCAGCCCCTCAGGGTCGAGGAGGTCGACCTGGTCGAGCCCGGCCCCGGCGAGGTCCTCGTGGACCTGGCCTTCGGCGGCGTCAACCCCGTCGACCGCTACGGGGCCATGGGCCGGGTGGCCCCCCGAGGCCCGATCCCGAGAACGCTCGGTACAGAGGGAGCGGGACGCATCGACGGGCGCCCAGTGATGGTCTACGGCCACGGGATCGGCACGACCCGCGACGGGCTGTGGGCGAGCGCTGCTGTCGTGCCGTCGGAGGCCGTCATCGATGTGCCGGCAGGGGTCGATCTCGAGCGGGCGGCGGCCATGGGCGTTGCGGGCGTGACGGCCTGGCGCACCGTTGTCGAAAAGGCACGCGTGACCGCCGACGATCGGGTACTCGTCCTCGGAGCGAGCGGCGGAGTCGGCGCGATCGTCGTGTCCGTCGCCGGGGCCGTCGGTGCCGCCGTATGGGGTCAGACGGGTAACCCGGAAAAGGCCGACTGGGTCCGGGCCAGGGGGGCGGAGCATGTGGTCGTCGGCGACGCCGGAGCCGTGAAGGAGCAGCTGGGAGACTGGCGGCCGACGGTGGTCTTCGACGCTCTCGGCGGGGACTTCTTCGCCTCGGCGGTCGAGGTGGCCGCTCCCCAGGGGCGCCTGGTCATCTTCGGCACATCGGCGGGGGCGGAGGGCATGGTGCCCCTGCAGCAGCTCTACCGCAAGGGTCTCACCGTGTTCGGTTATGCCGGCCTTATCTCGCGCAGCGACGAGCTCGCGCGCAGCATTCGCGAGGGTCTCGACGCGCTGGCCGAGGGGCGGATGGAGATACCAATCGACACGGTGCTGCCCCTCACCGAGGTGAACGAGGCGTTTGCCCGGATCGAGCAACGTCGGGTCAACGGCAAGCTGCTCCTCGACCTCGGCTCCTGAGCTCAGGTCGAGGTCGCGCCCTGCGGGCTGATGGCGTCACGGCGCAGCACGGTGAGGAGCTCCTCGTACGGTCCGATCAGGTAGGCCCTGTCGCCGGGCGCGAAACGGGTGTTGCGGCGCGGCGGGTGTTCGAGCCGACCCCCGTCCAACGATCGCCTGATGGCGATCACCCGGATACGGGCCGAGAGATCCTGCATGGCCAGGCCGGCCAGCCCGCCGGCGGGAGCGACCGTGAGGCGGGCGACAAGCAGGCGTTCTTGTTCGACGTAGAACGTCAGGAGCACCTCGAGGCCGGTGGCCGCACCGACAAACCAGGGCGCCGCGAGCGCCGACGTCGAGCGGACGAAGTGGAAGCCGAAGTTACGGTCGACGGTCTGGGCCAGCGAGCGGTCGAAGATCCGCAGGACGATGGGCGGAGCGCTCCTCGTCGGACCGGCGAGTCGCTCGGATACATCATCCTCGCGGGTGCCTCCGAGGTAGTCGCGGAGGGAGAGTGAGGTCTCGAGGTTCGTAAGGTCGTCGCTCGTGAGGACGGCGACGGCCGAAGCGGCCCCGACGTTGGCGGAGTCGAGGGTGGCGGCCAACGTGGCGTCCCCGATGACAACCGGCACCCGCAGGCTGCGGGCCTCGTCCAGGTGACGGTTGTTGGGATCGCGCTCGATGATGGCAACCTGCCGTCCCTGTTCGACCAGCCGTTCGACCACGCGCAGCCCGATGGCGCCAAGGCCGACGACGACGACGTGGTCGAGCATGCGGACGGCCCGGCGACCGCCGATCGCGTTGGCCACACTTCGAGAGACGAGCACATTGGTCAGCAGGGCGAACATGGTGGTGACGAGGCCGGCCCCCACGATGATCAGCAGGATGCCGAATACCTTGAGCCACGTGGACTGGTTGGCGAAGCTGAAGTCGCCGAAGCCGACGGTCGCCACCGTCTCCACCGTGAAGTAAAGGGAGGTGAGGGTCCCGAGATGAGACCCGGTGGGTTGCCGGTAGCCCAACCGGATCGCGACGGTCGCGACGACGACCAGGCCGACGAGGGCGGCGAAGGCGAGACGAAACCCGAGACCCGACCCTCGCCACACCCTCCGGGTCAGATCGCCGACGATGGCCCGTGGCCTCTCCCGCTTCGCCCGTCGGTCGGGGACGGGCCCGGGCAGGCGGCCGAGCTCCCGGCCGGCGCCGAGCACGATGACCCGGTCGCCACGCGCGACGGGCTGGTCACGGCCCGGGCAGACGTTGACGCTTCGGCCGCCGACGGCGACCACCGCAATCGGCACCAGGTCCCCGTACAGGTCGCGAAGTGTGCCGTCCCGTTCGGACGTGACCTCTCGGGTCGTGAAGCGCTGACCGTCGATGTCCACGTCGTGGTCGCGACGTCCGATGCACGCCTGGACGAGCGAAGGGGCGGCCAGGTCAGCGACGTCGAGGGCGCTGCCTGCCCCGATCACCTCGCCGACGGCCCTGGCAACCGCCGCGTTGGCCATTCGCACCACGACTCGAAGGTCGGAGCGCAGTCCTTGGGCGAGGAGCGCCGTCTCCAGGGTATGGAGATCGTCGTCCTCCACGCAGATGACGGCCCTGGCCCCGTGAGCGCCGGCCGAGACGAGCACGCCCAGATCGCGTGGCGAACCGGCGACGTGGGCGACGGACCACCCCTCGAGGACCGCGACCAGCCGTCGTTCGGGATGGTCGTCGACAACCACCACCTCGACGCCTGAGAAGTGGAGTTGCTCGACGATGCTGAGGCCGAGGCCGTTGAGCCCGCACACGATCACATGTCCCGTCCAGGCCGTGCCGGGCTCGTCCACGGCCCTCATGTTGACCGCTTCGTCGGCCGCCTGCACGTGCCGGTCCGCTGAAACGAACCGGCACGGGCTACCTGGGCGTTGGCGTCGACGGTGCCTTGCCGTTGCGACGTTTGCGGACTGCGGTCGACACAGTGGTCGCTTCGCCGTCCCTGCCGAGGATGGTTCCGAGCGTGGCGAGCACCGAGCGCCGTGCCTCTCGGCTCGAGATGGCTGGGTCGTCGAGGGCGAGCGGCAGCCCTACGCCGTCGAGGAGGGCAAGGGTCACGATCGCCACCCGTTCTGGTGGGACCCCGGTGGTGAAGGTGCCATCGGCGATGCCGGCCTCCACCGCGGCCGCGACCAGTCGGCGCCAGGCCGCGTAGTCAGCGAGCACGTCGTCGCGCATCTCTGCGTCGCGGGTGGCGAACCGCCACGCCTCGATCCACAGCTGCCCCGTCTTGACCGGGACGGACTCGTAGCCGGCTAGGGCGGCGTCGACGACGTGGACGAGGCGAGCCCAGGGATCGTCGAGCCCGGCGACGGCGGCCTCGATAGCGGCGATCTCTGATCTCGACGCGTGCCGGAAGGCGGCGACGATGAGGTCTTCGCGCGACCCGAAGTAGTACTGAAGGGTGCTTACGGGGACGCCGCTTGTCTCGGCCACGTCGACGAAGCGGGCTCCCTCCGCCCCCTTCTCGGCGATGACCCGCGCCGCCGCCTCGAGAGCGAGCGTCTTGCGGCGTCCGGCCCGTCTGGTGCCACGGCGGGGTGGGGTCGGATCGACGTGCGTCATCGGCGTCCGCTCGTCGCCGTCGGCTCCTCGGCGTCGGCTCGTCGGTGGTCGGCGTCCCGAGCCGGTGCGGCCGGTGGGACGGCACCGGGTCGACCGGCGAAGAAGGCGGGCAGGCGCCATCGGAGGACCAGCATGAACACGACGCCGGCGAGCAGGGAGCCGGCGCCGATGACGAAGATGCCGCCGACGCCATCGAAGCTCGATGCGCTGCTCGACGCCGGGAGGTAGGACTTGATCGAAAGGATGAAGGCGCCGAGGAGCAGCAGCGAGCCAACGGCGGGCAGGATGCCCTTCGACCACAAGCCCCAACCACCCCTTGCCGCCTCGTGGCGAAACAACCAGACCGCGCTGAACCCGGTCAGCCCGTAGTAGAACGCGATGAGCAACCCGACCGCCGAAGCGGAGTCTGCGAGGACGTTTCTCGACCCGACGGTGAGAAGGACGTAGAAGATGGCGGACACGACCCCCATCGTTACCGTTGAGAAGGTCGGAGTCAGGTACCTGGGGTGCATTCGCGCGAAGCGGGCGGGGAGGGCCCGGTGTGTCGCCATCGAGAGCGTGGCTCGTGCGGTCGGCATGATCGTCGTCTGTGTGGATGCCGCCGACGAGGTGAGCACGCACAGGATCAGCAGCTTGCCTGCCGTGGTGCCGAGCACGGCCGATGAGAGTGCCCCGAGCACGTCACCACTGTGGTCGCCGAGGAACTTTGGGCCGGCGAAGGCGAGAGCGGCGGTGCTCACGACGGCGAAGATGGCCACGAGGAGCACCGTAGATATCACCCCGGCCCGCCCAGGGGTCGTCGCCTTGTCTCTTGTCTCTTCGTTCACGCTGAGAGCGCAATCCCAACCCCAGTAGATGAACACGGCGAGGAGGAAGGCGTTGGAGAGGCCGCCGAACGACCCCGGCCACGGGTCGAGCCACGTCAGGCTGGGGTGGCCACCTCCGGCGATGGCCCGCCCGCTGTAGACCTTGACGAGGGCGACGATCGCGAACGTGGTAAGGGCAACGACCTCGACGGCGAGCAACCCCTGTTGGACCCGAGCCGACAGCTCGATCCCCCGGTAGCAGACCCAGGTCAGGAGGGCGATGAACACCAGCCCTGCGCCGGTCACCCAGGCCGTGTTTGCGGCCAGGGAGGTGGCGCCGAAGAGGAGGAAGGCGTACCGGCCGGCGATCTGGGAGAGGCTGGCCATGACGATCACATCGGCGGCGACGATGCCCCATCCTCCCATCCACCCTATCCAGGGCCCGAAGGCCCGAGCTGCCCAGGCGAACGTGGTCCCACAGTCGGGGTCGACCTTGTTGAGATCCCGGAAGGCGAGGGCGATGCAGAGCATGGGCACAAACGAAGCGACGAGGATCCCGGGGCTGTGGAAGCCGGTCACGGCGGCGACGAGGCCGAGGGTCGCGGCCATGCTGTAGGCCGGTGCGGTCGACGAGACGCCGATCACCACGCTCGACAGGAGCCCGATGGCCCCGCCCCGCAAGCCCTTGTCCGGCGCTGTGCTCGTGCTTTCCGGCACGCGATGGGCCGTCGTCATGGCGTCGCCTCTCTCCCTCGGCCGGCACGGCTGGTACCGGTGTACGGTATCACAAACCCGTATCTTCAACCCATAACTATAAACCAATAGTTAGATGCGAAGTTGCTTCAGAGCCGAGGCGGCGTCCTTGAGCCGTCGTATCCGGGCTCCGGCCAGGGCGGCGCGAGCCGCATTGGAGCCGCACGCGCCGTGGACCCCGCCACCGGGATGGGCGCTCGCCGATGCCAGGTAGAGGCCGTCGACAAAGGTGGTAGCCCGGCCCGCGCCGGGCGTCGGTCGAAAGATGAGCTGCTGGTGCAGCTGGGCGGTACCTCCGTTGATGGCTCCGTTCTCCAGGTTGGCGTCAGAGGCGGCGATGGCATCGGGGCCGAAGATGTGACGGCCGATGATCCGCTGCGTGAACCCGGGAGCGAAGTCCTCGACGCGACTCTCGATGCGCTCGACCGTCGCCGCGGTCTCGTCGGGGCTCCGTCGATCGTCACCGCGGCCCCGCCGGGGGACATGGGTGTAGGCCCACGCCGTCTCGCAGCCCGCCGGCTGCCGGGTGGGATCGGTCATGCTCTGCTGACCGAAGACCAGAAAGGGGCGAGCCGGCATGGTGCTTGTCGCCAGGTCGTTGGACCACCGGCTCAACTCGTCGAGGCTGTCGGCCACGTGGACGGTGCCGGCCTTGCGGGCGGCGGGGGCCGACCACGGGACAGGAGCCGAGAGCGCCCAGTCGACCTTGACGGTGGCGGGATCCCACTGGAAGCGCTCCAGGTCGGCGCGCAAGGTGGGAGGGAGCGACACGTCGGCGAGCAGGGTCCTGTACAGCAGGGGAGCGGAGACGTCGGCGACGACGGCCCTGGCGGCTGTGATCTCCTCGCCGTCGACGGTCCGTACAGCGACCGCCCTTCCGCCCCGCACGACGACGCGCTCGACGGGTCGTCCGCAGCGAACCTCGCCTCCCGACGCCCGGAGACGCTCGACCAGGGCGCGGGTCAGCGAACCGGCCCCGCCCTCAGGTACGGGGAAACCGACCGTCTGGGCCAGGCCGCAGAGGAGCCAGCCGAACAGACCGCTACCGGCGTTCTCGGGGCCGAGATCTGTGTGCAGCGCGTTGCCAGCGAGCAAAACACCGCCCCCTTCGCCCCGGAAATGCTCTTCGGCCAGGCGCCGAGCCGGGATCAGAGCCAGGCGGGCGAGGTCGAGCACGCCCCGTCCCCGTGCGCCGGCGGCCAGCCGAGCGGCGGCCCCGACCGGAGGAAAGGGGCTGAGGAGGGTGTCGAGGATGGACGTTCCGTAGCGATACCAGGGAGCGAGGAGCCGGTGCCACCCGGCCCCGTCGCCCGGCGCATACGCCTCGAGGCTCTCTGCCGTCGCCTCGGCATCGGGACCGATGAAGGCGCAGCGCCCGTCGGGCGTGGGGTGGGCGAGGGCGTATGGCGCCCTCCGCCACCGCAGGCCATAGTCTTCGAGGCCGAGCCGAGAGAAGACGGGCGAGGCGAAGGCGAGCGGATAGAAGGCGCTGAAGAGGTCGTGACGAAAGCCGGGGAGCGTGAGCTCGCCGCTGCGAACGGCTCCACCGGGCTCGGGTTGTGCCTCCAGGACCACGACATCCCAGCCGGCGTCGGCGAGGACATTGGCGGCGACGAGCCCGTTGGGACCCGACCCGATCACGACCGCATCGTGGCCCATCAGGGCCGAACCGTGGACTTGGGCACAGTGCCCCCGGCTTGCTCTCCATCGACCATGCCCCCAGGTCTACTCGTCCCGACCGCCTCCGGGCCGTACCGATGTCTTGTCGAGTGACCGCAGCCGGTGACTCCGTCGGAGCGCGCCGGGCGAAGCGCCAAGCAGAGCGGACGTCCGAACGGCGACGTCATTCCCCTCGGTTGCTTCGCTCGTCGACGACGGTCGCACGACCCCGTTGATGTGGCGGCGAAAGATCATGGCCCTGATGGCCGCAAAGCGGCCCGCGCTCACCGCCGCGTTGACGGTGACGATGGCCACGAGGGCGACGATGACGGAAGGTGAGAGGCGCTGCGCCCCGGCGACGGCGGCGCTGCTGGCGACGAGGCCCACCCCGAAGGCGACGAGGCCGACGCCGGCAAACCGGCGTGTGCCGCCCGGCTGGTGTCGGCCCGGTACGGCGAAGCGCCAGTGCGCGGCGAAGTTGGCGAGGGCGCACACCCCGAGGGCGACCGCGTTGCCGGCCAGCGAACCCATAGGCCCGCGAAGTGCAACGAACAACACCAAGTAGGCGACGGTGCTCAGCCCGCCGATCCCGACGAAACGACCTGCGGTGGCGGCTTCCTCCGCACCCGGCCCGCTGTGTCCGACACGGGCCGGCCCATACCCCGCCACCCGTGGCCGGGACAACCGCCACAGCCCCTTCAGATCACCGACGGCGGTAGAAACCACATCGACGCGTGAGTCGGGATCGTCGACCCAGTCGACCGGTACCTCGTGGATGCGAAGCCCGTTGTGCTCGGCCAGGACGAGCAGCTCCGTGTCAAAGAACCATCCGTCGTCGGCGACGAGTGGGAGCAGCGCCTTGGCCACGTCGGCGTTGACGGCCTTGAACCCACACTGAGCGTCAGTAAAACGATTGCCCATAGTCATTCGGACGGCAGTGTTGTAGATGCGGGAGATCACCTCTCGTTTGGCGCCGCGCACGACGTGGGCGCCGCGTGCCAGGCGGCTCCCGACGGCCAGATCACTGTGGCCCGAGAGAAGCGGGGCGACGAGGGGGAGGATGGCCTCGAGCCCCGTGGCCAGGTCGACATCCATGTAGGCCACGACCTCGGCCTCGCTGGCCAGCCAGGTCGCCTTCAACGCCCGCCCTCGACCCTTGAGGGGCAGGTGGACCGCCCGCACTCCGGGAAGCTGGGCGGCCAGGCGTGAGGCGACGTCCCACGTCGAATCGGTGCTCGCATTGTCAGCGATGGTCACCAGAGCAGGAAAAGGGAAACGTTTGTCCAAATACTCCCTGAGCCGACGGACACCGCCTTCTAAGTCGTTCTCCTCGTTGTACACCGGAACGACGACCTCCACCGTGGGGCGACGAGGGTCGCAGTCAGCGGCGACGCTCGGATGGGCGGCGGTGGTCATGGAAGCAGTGTCACCGGCCGCTCTTGGGCGTGGATCAGAGCAACCTGGGAATCGGCGCAGGATCTGGCCGGCGTCGCGACGCGCTTCGGTTCGGAGGATACTCGGAGGCTGATCCGCCATGATGCGAAAATGAAGCGGAGCCGAGAACCGGGGCGCCCCCTGGAGCCACAATGACACCCATGGCAAAGGTGCTTGTCGTCGAGGACGAACCCCACATCGGCGAGCTGGTGAGCGTCGCCCTTCGCTACAGCGGCTACGAGGTCGCCACGGTGGCCAACGGACGCGAGGCGCTGAGCGAGGTGCGCCGCAACCGACCTGATCTCGTCATCCTCGACGTGATGCTCCCCGACCTCGACGGCTTCGAGGTAGCCAAGCGGATCCGCGAGACCGACGGAAGGGCCGACCGGATGCCGGTCATCTTCCTCACCGCTCGAGACGCGACAGAGGACAAGGTCTCGGGGCTCGGCCTCGGCGGGGATGACTACGTGACCAAACCGTTCAGCGTCGAGGAGCTCATCGCGAGGGTGCAGGCCGTCCTGCGACGTTCGGTCGGTTCTGCTCCAGGCGATCATCGGCTCACCTTCTCGGACCTGGTGCTCGACGAGGAGACGAGGGAGGTCTGGCGAGGGGACCGCCGCATCGAGCTGACCCTGACCGAGTACCGGCTGCTGCAGTACCTCCTGCTCAACGGCCGCAGGGTCTTGACGAGGACCCAGATCCTCGAGCACGTCTGGGAGTATGACTTCGACGGCAATGCCAGCGTCCTCGAGACCTACATCAGTTACCTGCGCCACAAGATCGACGACGACGCCGTGCCGTTGATCCACACGGTCAGGGGAGTGGGCTACACGCTCAGGGAACCGAGATCCTGAGCGTGACACTGCGCCACCGGCTCGTCGCCGTGCTCGTCGTGCTCGTCGCCGTGGGCCTCGCTGCCTTCGCCGTGACGAGCTACCAGCTCTACAGCCGGTCCCAGTATCAACTGGTCGACAACCAACTCCAGTCGGTCAGTCCGCTCTTGACCCAGTACCTCTACGCCCAGGAGCCGTCGCTGCCTCCCCCCGGCTCCGGCGGCTCTGGCGGCTCCGGCGGGTTCGACGGTCATGGCGGCCCCGGCGTGCCCAACAACCTGCCCCCGGGGAGCTACGTCCAAGAGCGTGGCACCGACGGAAAGGTGGTGGGCAAGGGCAGGAAGATCAACTGCTATCGAGGGACGTGCCCCGAGCCCCGGCTGCCTGCCGTGCTCACCGCCGGCACCGCTGCGCAGGGTCGGGTCTTCACCACCGACGCGGTCGTCGGGCCCGGTACCTTTCGCGTGCTCGTCAAGCGGCTGGGCAACTCGCCGGAAAGGTCAGGTGGGTCAGCTGGCTCGGAGGGGTCGGGGGCGACGTCGACGGGCGCATCGACGGCTGCATCGACGGCTGCATCGACGGGGGGCGAGACCATCGTGACGGCCATCCCGCTCACCAGCGTCACCCGCTCGCTGCACCGCCTCGTCGTCCTCGACCTCGCCGTCGGTCTCGGCGTGCTCGTTGTTCTCTCGGCGGCGGGGCTCGTCGTGGTTCGTCGGGGGCTGCGGCCGCTCGAACGCATGGCCAGCACGGCGACGGCGGTGGCGGCGGGTGATCTGTCCCGGCGCGCCAGCCCGGCGGATGGGCGCAGTGAGGTCGGTCGGCTGGGCCGGGCGTTCAACATCATGCTGGGCAACATCGAAGAGGCGTTCTCCGCACGGGAGAGGACGGAGGCCCGGCTCAGGCAGTTTCTCGCTGACGCATCCCACGAGCTGCGCACCCCCTTGACGTCCATCCGCGGATACGCCGAGCTCTACAGGCTCGGCGCGGTGAGCACGCCCGCCGAGCTGGAGACGGTCATGCGAAGGATCGAGGATCACGCCGAGGGGATGGGTGGCTTGATCGAGGAGCTGCTGCTCCTAACCCGCCTCGACCAGACTCGTGTCCCCGAGCGCGTGACCGTCGACCTGGCTGTGATCGCAGCCGAGGCGTGCGACACGGTGGCCGTCGGCGCCGCCGACCGCCAGCTCACCCTCGACGCACCGGGGGCGGTGACCGTGGTCGGCGACCCCGCCCATCTCCGACAGGCCACCACCAACCTGCTGAGCAACGCGGTGCGCCACACGCCCCCCGGGACCCCCGTCGACATCTCGGTGCGTCAGGGGGGCGGGGTTGCATTGCTGGCGGTGGCCGATCGGGGGCCCGGCCTCTCCGACGACGCTTTGGCGCATGTCTTCGAGCGATTTTGGCAGGCCGACTCGTCGAGGACGGGAGCCGGTTCCGGCCTCGGGCTGGCCATCGTCGCCGGCATCGCCGCCGAGCACGGCGGTCGCGCCACCGCCGCCAACCGCGCCGGCGGCGGTGCCGAGTTCACCCTTCGCCTGCCGGTGCCCGCCGATCGGTTAGGAGCGGGAACGGGGGCCGGTACCGGCGCCGATCATGGGGGCGACGATGGTGGGCCGGTCGGGGCGGATCAGACCCGGCGGCGGCCGAGGATGGAGGCCGGCGGCCGAGACGGGCCCGATCAGTAGTTCTGGACGAACAGCTCCGTCAGCTGGAGTACGCCGTGATTGGTGTAGGCGCCGTTGCCCTGCCGGCCGTGCCAGCGATTGAGGATGTTGTCCCGGTGGCCCCAACAGCCGCGTGCGCCGGCGCGGGTGCACCCCACGTTGGGGCTGTTGGTGCCGTCGTCGTACATCCAGCCGAAGTCGGCGGCGAGCGGCGTGGCGTAGCCCCAACTGATGTTCGACCCCCAGCTGTGCCCGGACGGCCCGGTGGGATCGCGACCTTCTCTCGCCCCGGTCTGCGCCATGCGGTCGAGGGTCGTGCTCGAGTTCATGGCCGGCAGGCCACGGGCGCCTCGCTCCCTGTTGGAGACGACGGTGAGCTGGGCGGTGACACCGAGCCGGCTGAAGTTGGACGGCAGGTGGATGTGCCCGAGGCCCTCCTTGGCCCGGGCGGCGTCGATGGCGATGACGGCCTGCTGGTTGCACTGAGCCACGTGGCCGGGTACGAAGCAGTAGATCTTGAAGTCACGGGAGGGATGGATCGACGCCGGCGGGTTGGTGAGGCCCAGGCTGCGGGCGCCACCGGCTGCCAGCCGGGCGACGCCACGGTCGCCGGCGCCGGGATGGTTTCCTGCGGGCGATGCGGCCGCCACGGAGGCGCCGGCGGCGCCGGTCAGGAGCGCAAGGCCGAGCGTGCTCGCACCAAGAACGCCGACGGCCCGGCGTCGCAGGGCTCCGGGCCGGGTCGATCGGCCCCGCGAGCCGCGCGAACCAGAGGAAACCGACGAAACACGCGAGAACGGCATGACACCGCCATCGGCACCGGGTGCCGTGGGCTTGAGCGTTTTTTCTCTATCCTGGAATCGTCGGGTCGAAGCGGCGGTGCCGACGGGGCCGGACTCCCCGGCTGACCTGGGCTTAAGGAAGATCACAGACCCGGTTCACATCTTCCTCAGGTGAGTAGCCTCTACTGGTAGCTGTACGCACCGATGCCCGTTGCCGCCCCCCGGTCAACGGCCAGCAGATATGGATGACCCGGCAGCCATGAATGAGTCAGAGGACAACGACACCCAACCGCAGGAGCCGGCCGGCTGGCCGCAGCTTCCGCCGCGACCGCAGGCGCAGCCCGCCCCTCCTGGCGGCTCGTACGGCGGGCAGTACGAGCCGCCGCCTGGCGGTCAGTACGAGCCGCCGCATCGCCCCACCTCCGGGCCTTCGGGCGCGGGGGAGGTGCCCCCGGCCTGGCCGGCACAGCCCGGTCCTTCCGGGTCGACGGGCGGATGGCAACCCCAGACCGGGCAGACAGGGTGGCCACCGCCCGGCGCCCCGGTGTCGGGGTGGGGCCAGTCGGCAGGCCCGTCGGCGCAGCCCGATCGTCACCGGTCGTCCGGCTCGGGCCGGCACGCATCGGTCAGCATCGCCGTGACCGCAGTGCTCGTGCTCGTCGCCGCCATCGCCGGCGTCGGCATCGGGCGGTCCCTTCCCTCATCGAGCTCGACGACCACGTCGGCATCTCGCAGCGCCGGCACGCTTCCTGGCACCGGTTCCGGTTCCGGCAGCTCGGGCAGCTCGGGCAGCTCGGGCAGCTCCGGCAGTGCCGGCTCGGGCTCGAGCGGATCATCGGGGTCGGTTCCCACCTATCCCAACCCCTTTGCCTCGCCGGGCGGGAGCGGCTCTTCGGGAAGCAGCGGATCGGCCGGAAGCGGATCCACTACCGGCAAGGGCGGCCCTTCCAACGCCAAGTCCATCGCCGCCAAGGCGGACAGCGGGCTCGTCGACATCAACACCGACCTCAGCTATCAAGACGCCCAGGCGGCCGGGACCGGCATCGTGCTCACGTCCAACGGCCTCATCCTCACCAACAACCACGTCATCAACGGCTCGACGCAGATCAGCGTGAGGGATATCGGCAACGGGCGCACCTATCGGGGCTCCGTCGTCGGCTACGACGAGACGTCCGACATCGCCCTGGTCCAGTTGCAGGGTGCGAGCGGCCTGAAGACCGACAGCCTCGGCAACTCGTCGGCCGTGAAGGTCGGGCTTCCCATCGTCGGGATCGGCAATGCCGGCGGCAAGGGTGGCGCGCCTTCTGTGGCCCCCGGTTCGGTTACCGCCCTGCACCAGTCGATCACGGCGAGCGACGAGGGGAACGGCACTTCAGAGCAGCTGAAGGGCCTCATCCAGATCAACGCCAACATCCAACCGGGTGACTCGGGCGGTTCGCTCGTCAACGCCAACGGCACCGTCGTCGGCATCGACACCGCAGCCGCCCAAAACGCCACCACCTCCACATCGGCGCAGGGATTCGCTATTCCCATCGACACGGCCATGGGTATCGCCAAGCAGATCCAGGCCCATCAGGCGTCGTCAACGGTCCATATCGGTGGCACCGCCTTCCTCGGCGTCGAGTTCACGGCCAACGCCGTGTCGGTGAGCAAGGTGCTGCCCAACACTGCGGCGGCGAAAGCCGGCCTCGCTGGAGGCGACACGATCACCAGCTTCGGCGGGCATCACATCGCCACACCGGGCGCCCTGACCAAGCTCCTCGTCAAATACCACCCGGGTGACTCCGTCGCCATCGGGTGGACGACGGCCGGTGGGTCGGATGCGCACGCCACCGTCGCCCTCGGATCGGGCCCCGCCGCCTGAGATCACCCGCCGCCTGAGATCACCCGCGGCCTGAGGTCACCCGCGGCCTGAGGTCACCCGCTGCCTGAGCCCGGGGCCCTGAGCCCCGGGCCTCGAGGCCCGAATTCCGGGCCACTTGTTTTTCTGGCGAAGTTGACGTCGAAATCCACCGTCAACGTCGCTGGAAAAAAAGAGCGTGGGGGCGGAGTCGCACTATCCGGCCCCGCCATGTCCCGCCCGGCTGCCCATCTGGGCCCGCCCCGCCGGCAATCATCCGAGCGCCGGGTACCTTCGCCTGGTGCCGGATGTCGACCGCATCGATCACATCGATCACATCGATCACATCGACCGCATCGAGCGTCGCCGGGCGGCGGTGCCCGACATCACCTACCCCGATGCCCTGCCGGTCAGCCGGCGCAAGGACGAGATCCTCGAGGCCATCAGGGACCATCAGGTGGTGATCGTCGCCGGGGAGACCGGGTCGGGCAAGACCACCCAGATCCCGAAGATCTGCTTGGAGCTCGGGCGGGGCGTCGCCGGCATGATCGGCCACACGCAGCCCCGACGCATCGCGGCCCGCACCGTTGCCGAACGCATCGCCGACGAGCTCCACGTCCAACTCGGTGCTGCGGTCGGGTATGCGGTCCGCTTCGACGACAGGGCCGGCGACGACACCCTCGTCAAGGTGATGACCGACGGGATCCTCCTCGCCGAGATGCCACGGGATCGCCTGCTGCGCAGCTACGACACGATCATCGTCGACGAGGCCCACGAGCGCAGCCTCAACATCGACTTCCTCCTCGGCTATCTCAAACAGCTCCTCCCCAGCCGCCCCGACCTGAAGGTCATCGTCACCTCGGCGACCATCGACACGGAGCGGTTCTCCGAGCACTTTGACGGCGCCCCGGTGGTCGAGGTGTCGGGCCGGGCCTTCCCTGTCGAGATGCGCTACGAGCCGGTCGTCGATGACGCCGACGACCGCGACCGTGACCAGACCGAGGCCATCTGCGACGCCTTGAGCGAGGTCGTCGCCGGCGGGCCCGGCGACATCCTCGTCTTCCTCTCGGGGGAGCGGGAGATCCGCGACACAGCCGAGGCGTTGGGGCGCATCGACCTGGCCGGCACCGAGATCCTCCCGCTCTACGCCCGGCTCTCGGCCGCCGACCAGCATCGGGTGTTCCGTCCCCACAAGGGACGCAGGGTCGTGCTCGCCACCAACGTGGCCGAGACGTCGGTGACGGTGCCAGGGATCAGGGCGGTGGTGGACCCGGGTACCGCTCGCATCTCCCGCTACAGCGCGAGGACCAAGGTGCAGCGGCTGCCGATCGAGCCCGTGTCCCAGGCGTCGGCCAACCAACGGGCCGGACGCTGCGGCCGGGTCGGTCCCGGCGTGTGCATTCGCCTCTATTCGGAGGACGACTTCTTGGGGCGTCCCGAATACACCGACCCCGAGATCGTGCGCACCAACCTGGCGTCGGTGATCCTGCAGATGGCCGCGCTCGGGCTCGGCGACGTCGCCGCCTTTCCCTTCATCGACGCGCCCGACCGGCGCCAGATCGCTGCCGGGCTGGCGCTGCTCGACGAGCTCGGCGCCATCGATCACGACAAAGAAGAGACCCGTCTGACGGCGGTGGGCCGGCGGCTGGCCCGCCTTCCCGTCGATCCGCGGCTCGGCAGGATGCTGCTCGAGGCCGAGCGCAACGATTGCGTGCGGGAGGTGATGGTCATTGCCGCCGGCCTGTCCATCCAGGATCCTCGGGAGTCGCCGGCCGACAAGCGGGAGGCGGCGGCCGAGCAGCATCGCCGCTTCGCCGACGCCGAATCCGACTTCGTCGGCTACCTCAACCTTTGGGAGTACGTGAGGGAACGTCAGCGGGAGCTGTCATCGAGCCAGTTCCGCCGCCTGTGCCGACGGGAGTTCCTCAACTTCCAGCGCATCAGGGAGTGGCAGGACCTGGTGACGCAGCTGCGCCAGGTGAACCGCAGCCTCGGCATCAGGGCCAACAGGGAGCCGGCCGATCGGGCCGCGCTGCACCGCTCGCTGCTCGCCGGGCTGCTGTCGCACATCGGTTACCGCGACGACGAGAAGGAGAAGCAAGGGGGGAATGGACCTCGCCGGCACGGCCCGGGGCGCCACGTACGGGAGTATCACGGGGCGTCGAATACCCGCTTCGCCATCGGAAGGGGCTCGGCCCTGGTCAACAAGTCTCCCCGGTGGGTCATGGCCGCCGAGCTGGTCGAGACGAACCGGCTGTGGGCGAGGACGGCGGCGCGCATCGAGCCGCAATGGGCCGAGGCCATCGGCGCCCACCTGGTCAAGCGCAGCTACAGCGAACCGACGTGGGACGGCCGGCGGGCCGCCACCGTCGCCATCGAGCGCGTCACCCTCTACGGAGTGCCGATCGTCACGTCGAGGCGGGTCGACTACGGGCGCTTCGAGCCGGAACTGGCCCGCGACCTGTTCATCCGCCACGCCCTCGTCGAGGGCGACTGGGACCGATCGCATCGCTTCACGGCCGACAACGAGGCGGCCCTCGATGCGGTGCGGGCGCTCGAGGATCGCGTGCGGCGCCGGGACATCGCCGCGGACGACGAGACCCTCTTCGAGCTCTATGACGAGCGGGTCCCCGCGGACGTGATCTCCGGGCGACACTTCGATCGGTGGTACCTGCGGGCGTCGGCCGCCGACCCCGAGGTGCTGCGCTTCACCCCGGGGATGCTTGTGGCGCCTGGCACGGGAAGGATCCGCTTCGACGATTATCCCGACACCTGGCGTCACGGCGATCTCGAGCTCGATCTGTCGTACCTGTACGACCCGCTGGCCGACGAGGACGGCGTGACGGTCCACATCCCGATCGCCGTGCTCAACCAGATCGATCTCGGAGGCTGGGACTGGCACGTACCCGGGTTTCGCCCCGAACTCGTCGCCGCCCTCATGCGGTCGCTGCCCAAGGAGGTGCGCCGGCTCTTCGTGCCGGCCGCCGACCACGCCCGGGCCTTTTTGTCGGAGGCCGGTCCCGGCGATGGCGCCCTGCGGCCGGTCCTGGCCGAGTGGCTGTCGCGCCGGGCCGGCGTCCCCCTCACCTCCAGGGCGTGGGATCTCGACGCCATCCCTGCCTACCTCCGGATGGCCTTCGAGGTCGACGATGCCGGCGGCAGGAGGCTGGCGTGGTCTCGGGACCTCGATGCCATCCGGCGGCTCATGCGCGAGCCGGCCAGGGCGGCCGTCGCCCACGCGACCGGATCGATCGAACGCACGGGGCTGACGGCCTGGGGGATAGGCCCGCTCCCGCGGATCGTCGAGGAGGACGTCGCAGGACAGGTCGTGCGGGGCTACCCGGCCCTTGTCGACGAGGGCACGAGCGTCGCGGTGCGGGTGCTCGCCGACGAGTCCCAGAGGGACCGGGTCATGTGGGTCGGCACCCGGAGGCTGCTCTCCGTCAACGTGCGTCCGCCGGTGGCGAGGGCGGCCCGCCGGCTTCCCAACGACGCCAAGCTCGGTCTCGGCCATCTACCTCACGCCGATCTCGCCGCCTTCCTGGCCGACGCGTCCGATGCCACCCTCGACCAACTGCTCGCCGACGGTGGCGGCCCGGTGTGGGACGGGGCGGCATGGGACGCCCTTGTCGCTGCCGCCCGGGTGGCGGTCGGGGACACGGCCGAGCGGGTCGTCCGACGGGCGGCGCTTGTCTTGTCGTGGGCGGAAGTCGCTCGCCGGCGGATCCGGCCGATGACGGCGACGGTGCTCGGCCCATCCGTCGACGACGTCCGCCGGCAGATCGAGCGGCTCGTGTTCCCCGGCTTCGTGACCGTCGCCGGCGGCCACCGTCTGATCGAGGTGGTCCGCTACCTCAAGGCCATCGAACGGCGGCTTGACAAGCTGGCCGACGACCCGCTCCGCGACCGGGAGAAGATGCGGCCCATCGCCAAGCTCGAACGGGACCTCGATGTCCTGAGCGCCGCCGCCAACCGCTTGGTGGCGGCGGGCGGCGGTTCGCTGGCCGGGGGGGCAACCGGGCCGGAGGCCGCCGCGGTGGGATGGACGGGTCTCGCCGACTTCGACGACGCTCGGTGGATGCTCGAGGAGCTCCGGGTCAGCACCTGGGCCCAGACTCTCGGCACGCCCCGGCCGGTCAGCGTGGCTCGGGTCAGGCGGGCCATCGACCGCCTGGTCGCCTGACGCCTGGGTTCTGGCGCCGGGGTTCTGGCGCCGGGGTTCTGGCGCCGGGGTCTTGGCGCCGGGCTCTCGGCGGGCCGGCGCATGTTGGGCCGGCTCAGCTCGAGACGGCGACGGCCTCGGATTCGATGTTGCCGCGGGTGGCGCGGGAGTAGGGGCACACCTGGTGGGCGGCCTCGACCAGCTCCCTGGCCTCCTCGATCGCCACGGTCGGGATCTCGGCTTCGATCCTGGCCCGCAGGTCGAGCCCGGTGCTCGGGCTGCCGACCAGGGCGATGCTGACCGAGACGGCCGAGCCTTCGACGTCGACCTTGCGCTGCGATGCGACCAGCTTGAGCGCGCTGTGGAAGCAGGCCGCATACCCGGTGGCAAAGAGCTGCTCGGGGTTGGTGCCGGGACCGTCGTCGCCGCCCAGGCCCTTGGGGATCGACAGGTTGAGGTCGACGCGGCCGTCGGCCGACGCCACGTGGCCTTCGCGTCCTCCCCACGCCGTCGAGGTTGCCTCGTAGATCGCGTCGGCCATGTGTGGTCGCCTCCTCCGCTCGACCGCCCGTCGTTCGGCCGGTCCATGCGTGCGACAGGTACAACCGTCGGACGCCGCCGACTTCTTCCCCGCCCGCGGCGGGTCGAGTGCACGCGGGCGCATCCAGACGACGTTCCGGAACGACGCGGGCGCATGGAGCCGACAAAGGGGTCGGCAAAATGCGCCCGCTCGGAGCTGGGGGTCCCCCGGGCGTCGCCAAAATGCGCCAGCTCGCTCGCGGGCCTCAGACGATGGCGTGCGCGGCGCGGCCGAGCCCGTAGGTGACCGCCATCGTCACCGCACCGACGAGCAGATTGCGCAGCGTGCCGCGTCGGGCTGGTGCCGAGCCGATCCGGGATGCGAGGAAGCCGGTGAGAGCCAGGCCGACGAGGACGGCGGCGACGCACACGCCGATCCGGATGCCGGCGGGTGGTAGCAGGATCGCAAGGAGGGATACCAAACCGCCGACGAGGTAAGAAAGGGCGGAGGCCGAGGCGGCCTCCCACGGGTTGACCAAATCGCCGAGATCGATTCCGAGCTCGGCCTCGGCGTGGGCCGCCAGCGCGTCGCGGGCGGTCAGCTCGGCGGCGACCTCGCGGGCCAATCGCAGCGAGAGGCCGCGTTCCATGTACAGGTGGGCGAGCTCGTCGAGCTCTTCTTCCGGGATGCTCTCGAGCTCGTCGCGCTGGGTGCGAAGCAGCGCCTCTTGGCTGTCGCGCTGCGCTCTGACGGACGTGAACTCGCCGCCACCCATCGAGAGCGAGCCGGCGACGAGGCCGGATAGGCCGGCCAGGGCGAGTGCAGTGACGCTTGTCGTGGCGGCGGCGACGCCGACGACGAGACCCGCAGTGCTCGTGATGCCGTCGTTGCAACCGAGCACACCGGCCCGCAGCCGGTTCAGTCGGCTCACCGATGTGGAGAGCAGATGCGCCGTGGCGTGAGGCGGCAGCCCTTCCTCGAGATTCGCGTCGTCGTTTGCGTCCGGTGCCGCGTCGTCGTTCGCCGGTCCGCTTCGCGCCTCGGCGGGATCGTCGGTCATGGTTGGCTCCCGTCCTGCGGGCCTTGGGCTCTCAGTTCAGCGGGACCAGAGCGGGCCGATTCTCGCCGCCTCGATGGCCGCCTGGCGCCGGCCGGCATCGAAGGCCGCCTGGACTCCCGAGGGGTCCATGAGGTTGAGCCCCCAGCCGCTGATCTCGAGGAACTCATCGCCGGGCACGATGACCTCGAGGGCCGTGCCTTCGGCTCTGACGCGCTCGAGTTCGGCGGTCTGCAGGGCGTTGATGGCATCGACCACAGGATCGGCGAATCCTTCCGGGAGGGTGAGCGCGATGCAGGACACGGCGACGGCCGTATCGTGGCCTTGCGCCAGGTCCGAGTTGAGCGCGGTGCGCATGCCGCCGTCCATGTAGCGCCGGCCTTCGATCGTGATGGGGGGGAAGACGCCGGGCACGGCGCAGCTCGACGCCACGGCCCGGGGGATCGGCACGCCGCTCTGCGCATCCCATACCCGCAGCGCACCGGTGGACGTGTCGACGGCCGTGCACTGGTACGAGGGCGGCCAGTCCCTGTTCTCGACGAACGAGAAGACGTCGAGAAACGTCGCCTCGTCCACGGTGCTCGCCTCGACTGCGACCCGACCGAGGGCGACGCGCGTCTCCTCGTGGGTTGCGCCCCCGGCGGCCGCCGCGCCCACCGCGGCGAAGAGCGCCTCCATGCCGCTGCCGGCGTCGCCGGCGGATGGGAGCGGGAGCGGCGATGCGGCCATGGTGAGGGTCTGGGCGACGTCCATCCGGAGCGCAAGGAGGGCGCCGACGACCGAACCGGCTGATGTCCCGATGATCCGGTCGGCGTCGGCCAAATCGATGCCGACGTCCGCCAGGCCGACCACGAGGCCGGATTCCCAGCCGATCCCCATGGGACCGCCACCTCCGAGTACCAACGCGCGCGACATGGGCGAACCCTACCGTCGCAACCGATCCGCCGGCCTCGCCGGCGCCGGTTGCGTCGCCGGCGTCACGCCGAGCCGATGCGACGCAGCTCGTCGTCGACGGTGGTCACCTCGACGATCGGTTGGTAACCGGCGAGGACGCCAAGCGCTCGTTCGTGGGCCTCCGGGTCACTTCCCCGACAGGCGTCCGCGGCGACCCGCACCTTCCTGCCGGCGTCGGCGGCGGCCACGACCGTCGAGAGCACACAGCAGTCGGTCGCCACACCACACACGATGAGGTCGCTCGATCCGGTGATCTCCCAGAGAGCGGGAACCCACTTGGAGAAGGTGGTGGAGTCCACGACCGGACCCGATGGCAGGCCGGCGATCAGGCGATAGATCGATGCGTCCTCGGCCCGAAGGGCGAATGGCCACCGCTCGTAGTAGTCGCGCCAGGCCCCGTCGGGAACCTCGGGCGCCACGAAGCGGGTCAACACGAAGCGATCGTTCACGGCGGCGGCGAGCCTGGCGACGGGCTTGACCAGGTCGGCGGTGCCCGGCGCGTGCCACTCGCTCCTCGGGTCGGCGAAAACCTCCTGGAGATCGACGACCACCAACCAGGTATCCACGAGCATCGTTCCTTTCCGGTTCGAATGGCTCCGCTACGGTCCAGGTGCGACCCTACGGGGACCGCCCGACCTTCACACGACCCAGCGAGGCCCGGCCCGCCGAGGCAGGAGCGAACATGAGCAGGCTGACCCGCTGGGTTCTCGCCCACCGGCGCATCATCGTCGTCGCCTGGCTGGTTCTGACCGTGGCCGGTGGCGGGGCCGCCTCGGGGATCACGGCTCGTCTCGGCAAGACCTTCACCGTGCCGGGGAAGGCGAGCTTCACGACCGATGCCAAGATACTCGGGCTCTTCCACCGCATCGGAGGCGGGCAGGACCCGACCGTGCCCGTCGTCACGGCACCGAGTGGAGTTTCCCTGACCTCCCCGAGCGTCGCCGGCGACCTCCGGCGGCTCTCGTCGGCGGCGTCGTTGGGCGGCCGCTACCGTGTCGTCGACTACGCGACGAGCGGCGACCGCGCCTTTCTCACCGCCGACCGGCGCAGCACCTACCTCCTCGTGTTCACCGGTTTCGATGGCTTCGGGTCTCAGGACCCGACGCCGGCGCTTACGGCCGCTATCCACAAGGACCTACCCCCCGGCTGGGGCGAGGTGACCACCGGGGCCGATCAGCTGCAGGCGTCGACCGGCGCGTCCGGCGGGCACGGCGTGTTCTTCGAGGCGATCCTCGGGGGAACGGGAGCCCTCGTGGTGCTCGCCATCGTCTTCGCCTCGCTGCTCGCCATCCTGCCGCTCATTGGCGCCATCGTCACGATCCCCACCATCTTCCTGCTCCTGACCGGGCTCACCGAGATCACCACGATCAACTTCGTGGTCGAGTTCCTGATTGCGCTCGTCGGCCTCGGCGTGGCCATCGACTACGCCCTGCTGATCACCACCAGATGGAGGGAAGAGGCCCAGCGGCTCGAACCGGAAGAGGCCGTCGTCGTGGCCATGAACACGGCGGGCCGCTCGGTCGTGTTCTCCGGCGTGACGGTAGCAATCGGGCTGCTCTCCTTGGCCATCATCCCGGTTCCGTTCCTGCGTTCGCTGGCATACGGGGGAGTGCTGATCCCGATCGTCTCCGTCGCCTTCGCCCTCACCCTGCTGCCCATCTTTCTGGCGTCATTCGGTCCCCGCCTCGACCGGCACCGGCTGCGGCGCGCCGACAGCGCCAGCCCGCCGTGGCTGCGCTGGGCCGCCTTGGTCGACCGGCATCGCATTGCGGCGACCGTCGCCGGTCTCGTCCTCGTCGGTCTCGCCATCATCCCGGTTTTCTCCATCCGGGTCGGTCAACCGGTCTACTCGTCGCTCTCGAAGTCGGGGCCGGCCCATCAGGGATTTCAAACCCTCCAGCAGGGAGGAGTGCCGAGCGGGGTGCTCGACCCGATGGATGTCCTCGTGTCTCCGGCCCCGCGTGGCGTGGCCATCGCCGCGAAGGTCCGCACCGTACCCGGCGTGCTCACCGCCATCAGTCCCCGAAGTCCGGGAGATGTCAGCGGTGCCGACGGGCTCGTGACGGTGCTCCCGAGGGTTGAGACTGGCGCGTCGGAAGGCCCCGCTGTCGTCGGGCGGGTCAGGGCCGCGGTCGCAGGAGAGCCCGGTGTGATCGGCGTGGGCGGCAGCGGACCCGAGAGCGTCGACTTCGACCACGCCCTTTACGACCGCTTCCCCCTCCTCCTCGTGGTCGTCGCCATCGTTACCTTCCTCGTCCTCGTCCGGGCCTTTCGGAGCCTGCTGCTGGCGGCCAAGGCCGTGGTGCTCAACCTCGTCAGCCTGGGGGCCGCGTACGGCGTCGTCGTCTGGATCTGGCAGGAGGGCCACGCCAGCCACGCCCTGTTCGGCCTGCCCGCCACCGGGGCTGTGACCAACTGGGTCCCGCTGGTGATGTTCGCCTTCCTCTTCGGTCTCGCCATCGACTACGAGGTCTTCATCCTGGCCCGGATGCGGGAGAGCTTCGACGAAACCGGATCCACCTCGACGGCAGTGGTGCAGGGCATCGGCAGGACCGGCCGCCTCGTCACCAGCGCGGCGGTGATCCTCACCCTCGGCTTCCTCTCGCTCTCCACCGCTCCGTTGACGTTCCTCAAGGTGCTCGCCACCGGACTGTCGGCCGGGATACTCATCGATGCCTTCATCGTCAGATCCCTGCTCGTGCCCGCCCTCGTCAGCCTGTTCGGTCGTTACAACTGGCTCCTGCCGGGGCCGGTCGAACGTGTGCTCGGGCTGCGCCCGCGACAAGACTGACCCGGGCATGGGGGTACCGAGCGAGTCGAGCGAACCGGGGCCGCCCGCGTGGCCACCCACGATCGACATCGGCCCCGAGCTCGAGCTCCGCCGCTGGAGCGCGGCCGACGCTCCGGCGCTTTCGGCTGCGGTCACTGCCAACGTCGAGCACCTCAGGCCCTGGATGCCGTGGATCGCCGACGAGCCGGCGTCGCCGGAGGCTCGCCTCCGGGTCATCGCCGAGTGGGAAGCGGGATGGCAGGCCGGCACCGACCGGCATTTCGGGATCTTTGATCGGGCCGAGGCGGTCGGGTCGGTTGCCCTCATGGCCAGGATCGGTCCCGGCGGCCTCGAGATCGGCTACTGGCTCGACCGGGCCCACATGGGCAGAGGGATCGCGACGGCCGCCGCCGACACCGTGACCTCGCTCGCCCTGGCCGCACCCGGGATCGACCGGGTGGAGATTCACCACGACCAGGCCAACACGGCCAGCGCCGGGATCCCGCGCCGCCTCGGCTTCGCCCTCGTCGGCGAGGTCGCCGTGCCGGCGGCAGCCCCGGGGGAGTCCGGTGTCGACTGCATCTGGCGGATGACGTCGGGCCGCTGGCACGATCGGCCCGGCACGCCCGATGACCCAGCGCGCCGACGGCGCCCGTAGCCGATCGGCGTGGCGCGACGGCTGTTCATCGACACGGCACCCCTGCGGGGGAGCAGGGACTTTCGCCGCCTCATCAGCGGGCAGATGGTCTCGGTGCTCGGCACGCAGCTGACGGCCGTGGCCGTCCCGTTTCAGGTCTATGCCCTGACCGGGTCGTCGTTCCAGGTGGGCCTGGTCAGCGCCGCCCAGCTCATCCCGCTCGTCGTCTGTTCCCTCATCGGTGGGTCGGTCATCGACGCCGTCGACCGCCGTCGCCTCCTGATCATCGTGGAACTCGCGCTGGCCGCCTCGAGCGGCGGGCTGGCCCTCAACGCCGACATCGGACCGCACCTCTGGCCGCTGTACGCCCTTCCTGCGCTGTCCGCCGGCCTCACCGGTTTCGACAGTCCGACCCGCAATGCGATCTATCCCAGCCTGCTGCCGACCGAGCAGATCTCCTCGGCCTCGGCCATGTTCCAGGCCCTCTTCCAGATGGGCTCGGTGGTCGGGCCCGCCGCCGGTGGCCTCCTCCTCGCCGGCGAGGGGGTGCGTTTCGTGTATTGGATCGACGTCGTGACCACGGTGATGGCCGTGGGATGCGCCTTCGCCCTCTCTCCTCAGCCGCCGGTGGCCGAGACCCGGCGGCCCGGTCTGCGCTCCGTGGCCGAGGGATTTCACTTCATTCGCGGCCGGCAGGGGATCCAGGGTGCCTACCTGATCGACATCAACGCCATGGTCTTCGGGATGCCGAGGGCACTTTTCCCTGCCCTCGCTGCCACCACCTTCGCCGGGGGACCTGCCGTGCTCGGATTTCTCTATGCCGCGCCCGGCGCCGGCGCCCTCGTCGGGGCCCTCACCACGGGCTGGGTCGGCGGGGTGCGCCGGCAGGGCCGGGCCATCACGATCGCCGTCATGGTGTGGGGCGCGGCGATCGCCGGCTTTGGGTTCGTTTCGTGGCTGCCGGGCGCTCTGGTGCTGCTGGCCGTGGCCGGCTGGGCCGACGTGATATCGGCCGTGTTCCGCAACACGATCATCCAGCTCTCGGTCCCCAATCGGCTACGGGGCCGCCTCTCCGGCCTGCAGATCGGCGTCGTGCAGGGCGGCCCGCGTCTCGGTGACCTGGAAGCCGGCTCCGTGGCGGCCGCTTTCGGCGACCAGATCTCGGTGGTGACCGGTGGTCTCGCCTGCGTCGTCGGCGCCGTAGTGCTCAGCCGCTGTCTTCCCGGGTTCCGGCGGATACGCGTCGATGCGGCCGCAGGGACCACGACCGAGGGGGCGGACTCGGCGTCGGGATGAGATATCTAGAGCCAGCCGACCCTTGCCGCCACGAGCTCGGATTCGTCGTCGGGTGCCGTACCGAGCTCGCCGGCGTGGACCCGGGCGAGCAGCCGGCGGCTGGCGTCGAGGATTTCGGGGATGGCGTCGCGCAGCATTTGCGGATCGCGTGCCGACACGGCCGACGCATCGAGTCCCGCTTCGCTCACCAGTGCGTCAAGGTCGCGTAGGCGAGCGAAGACGAATTCGATGGGGTCATCGCTCAGGGCGGGATCGTAGGTTCGGCCTCCGGGCTCCCACCCTTGGAACCTCGGATGGTGATGCGTCCGATCGAAGCTGCCGGCTTCGCTCTCGACCCGCTCGAGCAGGTCGGCGCGCCACACGGGCCGGCCGATTTCGATCGGCTGGGCCGAGTAGACGGACCCGTGCAGCTGGCCGGCCTCGAGCAGGCGAACCTCGAGCCGGACGCCGTGCTCCGCTCCTTCTTCGCCGGGCTTCTGCACCGGGTCGAGAAAGTAGAGGTCGCTCACGACGACGGCGACGCGGTCAAAACCGAAGGCATAAAGCACGGTGTTGTCCTCCCCTTCCAGACCCGAAGACATGCATGATATCGGCGAGGGTGTAGCGACCGGCGCAACCGACCCGCTATGGTCGGGGCACACCGAGACCCCGGGCGTTGCCGCTGCGCCGAGGGGAAATGGAGGAGAGTACGCCATGATGATGCGCGCCCTTGGGCCGGTTGTAGGTACGTGCCCGTGCTGACGGCCCCGCTTCGCCCCGCGTCCGATGACGTTGGCCCCCAGCCGGTCGCCGTCCGTCCCCGTACCGTCCGGGTCGAGGTGCGTCAACGCCGCACGCTTGCGGTCATCGGCGTCGTCTTCTGCGCGCTCGTCGTGATGGCCGCAACCACTGGCGCCGCGGCCGGATGGTGGGCGACGCTCGCCGTCGCCGTCGCCGCCGTTGGCTACGTCGCCCTCGTGGCTCGCGTCCGACATCTGTCGGCCGAACGCGAGATGTCGGCGGCCTTCGTTCATGACGCCCCGATCGACTGGGATGCCTTCGGCCGTGAGCTGGCTGCGGCCGGCGCCGCCAACGCCCGTGCGATCGACGAGGAGTCCATCCCCACGGTCCGGGTCGGTAACCGCGACCTCGGCCGTTTTGTGTTCAGCTACGCCCTCGGTCTGGCCCTCACGCCGATCGTGGCCAGCATTCGCCTGGCCCGCGGCGACCTGAGCGATCTCGAGCGCCACAGCGTCATCGACCGCCTGGTCACCCTGCAGCAGCAGGGACGGGCTCAGTCGTTGCGCGTGATCGCCGTCGGCGTGGTTGCCACGGCTGGCGTCACGACCGTCGGGGCCATGGCCGCACCCGGCCTGGCGACGGCGGCACCCGCCGTGTCGACGAGCGCACCAGTGTCCGCCGCCGGCTCTTCGACCTATCGGGTCGTGGCCGGTGACACGCTCGCCTCGATCGCCGCCCGTTTCGGTGTGAGCATCTCCGGTCTCGCATCGGTCAACCACATCGCCAACCCCAATGTGATCGAGGTGGGCCAGAGCCTCGTGATCTCCGGTTCTTCGGGCTCGAGCGGCTCGTCGTCCTCGTCGAGCTACACGGTCGTCTCGGGCGACACGCTCGCTTCCATCGCGGCTCGGTACGGAGTGAGCGTCTCCTCGATCGCATCGGCCAACCACATCGCCGACCCCAACCTGATCTATGTCGGCGAGACGATCTCGGTCTCGGGGTCTTCGGTCTCGACCGCCGGCGCCTCGGGCGGCGGGTCTTCGGTGCCTGCCGCCAACGGCTCCTACACCGTGCGCGGCGGCGACACCCTCGCCGTCATCGCCAGCCGGTACTCGACCACCGTCGACAACCTGGCGGCGCTCAACCATCTGAGCAACCCCAATGTGCTCTACGTCGGTGAGGTGCTGAAGGTGGACGGCACGGCGCCCTCCTCGAGCGTCACGACCGCTTCGGCCACCACGTCGTCCTCGACGAGCAGCGGGTCGTCGAGCGCCTCGAGCTCGAGCGGCTCGGCCGGCTCTTCGGCGCCGTCGACGGCGGGTGAGTCGTCGGCCGCAGCCGAAGCCGTCAAGGTCGCCCTGGCCCAGGTCGGTAAGCCGTACTCCTGGGGCGGTGCGGGTCCCAGCTCGTTCGACTGCTCCGGGCTCGTCATGTACGCCTACGCCGCGGCCGGCGTGTCGCTCCCGCACTTCACGGTCAGCCAGATGGACGACACGACCCGGGTCTCGTCGTCGCAGCTCGAGCCCGGTGACCTGGTGTTCTACAACACCGGGGGCGGGGCCCAGCCGGGCCACGTGGCCATGTACATCGGTGGGGGCCGGGTCGTATCGGCCAACACGACCGGAACCAACGTGCAGACCCAATCGCTCAGCTGGGATGGCCAGATCATGGCCTACGGTCGGGTCAGGTAGCCGGCCAGACCAGCTCGCCCGCCGGCCTAGCCGGCCGCCGGCTAAACGCTGCCCGATGCAGCGCGGCTAGCCCGGTCAGCGCGCGCCCGGGCCGGCGTCGTTAGCCCGGCCGGCGCCGGCCAGCCCCACCCCGGCCCAGCCGGGTTTCTTGTCGCGATTTTGCACCGAGGGGTGTACACAAATCGCGACAGGTACGGGCGAGAACTGCGCGAATCGCCCCCAGCCGCGCCCCCGTCGCCCCCGGGCATGCATCCACTCCCCGTCATTGCGGATACGGTGCGACTATGCCTGGATCCATACTCGGTAATCGGGTTCCCCGCCTCGAAGATCCTCAACTCCTTGTCGGCGGCGCCGACTACGTGAGCGACATTCGAGTCGAGGGACTGCTCCATCTCGTCTTCGTGCGAGCGACCATCGCTCATGGCCGGATCAACTCGATCGACATCGCCGACGCCGGCCGCTCGCCCGGTGTGGTGAGGGTGCTCACCGCTTCAGACCTTGAGTTGCCGGTGGTGCACGGGTTCATGATCCTGAACCCGAAGGCGGGGCGTCCTCCGCTCGCTGTGGACAAGGTCCGCTTCGTCGGCGACGTCGTGGCCGCTGTCGTCGCCGAGACCCGCCAGCAGGCCGTCGACGCCGCCGAGCTCGTGGTCGTCGACTACGACCCTCTCCCCGCCGTCGTCGACGCCGAATCGGCGCTGGCTTCGGACGCGGCCCTGCAGTTCGAGGAGATGGGTACCAACCTGGCGGCCGGGTTTCGTGATCCCGCCGGCCCCGATCCCCTCGACGGGGCCGCCCACGTGGTCAGGCTGCGCCTCGACAATCAACGGGTGGCGGTCATGCCCATGGAGACCAACGCCATCACCGTGGTTCCCGGTGACGACGGACGGGGCCACAACCTGACGATCTGGGTCTCCACCCAGATGCCCCACGGGTTTCACGGTCAGGTGTGCGGCGTGCTCGGCCTCGACCCCGCCGCCGTGCGGGTGATCGCTCCGGCCGTCGGCGGCGCTTTTGGCGCCAAGGCGGGCGCCGGCGCCGAACACGTGGTCGTCGTGGCCACGTCCCGACTCCTCGGTCGGCCCGTCGCGTGGAGCGAGACTCGCTCGGAGAATCTGGTGGCGACACCGCACGGTCGGGGCCAGGTCGACTACGTCGAGATGGGCTTCGACGATGACGCCAGGATCACGGGCATGCGGTGTCGGGTCATCTCCGACTCCGGCGCCTACGCCGGCTTCGGTGGTGCCCTGGCGCTCGGTCCCACCCGGATGATGGCGCAGGGCGTGTACCGGATCCCGGCGATCCGCTACGACGTGGCCTCGGCGCTGACCAACACCACCCCGATGGGGGCGTTCCGAGGGGCGGGTCGGCCGGAGGCCGCCGAGATGCTCGAGCGGCTGATGGATCTGGCGGCGGGCGAGCTCGACGTCGACCCGGTCGAGCTCCGCCGGCGCAACCTCCTTGGTCCCGACGTGTTCCCTTACACCACGGTCATGGGGACGACCTACGACAGCGGCAACTACGGCAGGGCGCTCGAGGAAGTAGTGCGGGTCGCCGGGTACGACGACCTGCGCCGAGAGCAGGCCAAGCGCCGCGAGACCGGCGACCGGCTCCTCCTCGGCATCGGCGTCTCCGTCTACGTGGAGGTCACCGGAGCCGGCGGAGGCGAGCTCGGCGTCGTCGAGATCGGCGACGACGGCGGGGCCACGATCCGGGTCGGCACGTCCGGCCACGGGCAGGGCCATCCGACGTCGTTCGCCATGATCGTCGCCGACCGGCTCGGGATCCCGTTCGAGCGGATCCGGATGATCCAGTCGGACACGGCCGAGGTGGCGCACGGAGGAGGTACCGGTGGTTCGCGGTCCCTGCAGCTCGGCGGCAACGCCGTGCTCAGCGCGGCCGAGCAGGTCCTCGATCAGGCCCGCGACGTCGCCGCCCGGCACCTCGAGGCAAGCCCAGACGACATCGTGGTGACCGACGACGGGCGGGTCGGCGTGGCCGGGGTTCCGGCCACCGCGCTGACCTGGGCCGATCTGGCCGGCAGGGCCGCGGCCGATGGCGGAGCCCTGGCCGCTTCGGTGGACTTCAGCCAGAAAGGTGCGACCTTTCCGTTCGGCGCGCACATCGCCGTGGTCGAAGTCGACAGGGACACCGGGCTCGCCCGTCCGATCCGCCATTTCGCCGTCGACGACTGCGGACGCATCCTCAACCCGCTGATCGTGGCCGGCCAGCAGCACGGTGGCATCGCCCAGGGCATGGCGCAGGCCCTGTGGGAGCAGATGGTCTACGACGCCGACGGCAACCCGCTCACCGCCAACCTCACCGACTACGCCATGCCGAGCGCAGCCGAGGTGCCGGCGTACGAGGCCAGCAACATTGAGACGCCGAGCCCGCTCAACCCGCTCGGAGCCAAGGGAATCGGCGAATCCGGCACGATCGGCTCTACACCGGCGGTCCACAACGCCGTGATCGACGCCGTCGCCCACCTGGGCGTCCGCCACATCGACATGCCCTGCACGCCCGAGCGGGTCTGGCGAGCCATCCGCGACGCCGAGGCCGGTTCGCCCGCCTCGCCGTGGCGTGAGCCGCCCGACGTCTTCGCCGCCCTGCCGATCTTCGGTGAGGGCGCCGAGCCTGAGGCGGCCGGCGCCGACATCTGACCGGCGGCCGCCGTCCCCGCCGGGCCGCCGTTCCCGCCGCCGGCTCAGAGCTGGCGGGGTCGGCGGGCGGCGGCGGCCGTGGCCACGTCGCGCGGGTAGGAGCGCAGGGCGATCATGAGGATGACGCCGTTGGCGAGGAGCGGGACGAGCATGATCAGGAACGTCCACTGCAGGCCGATCCGGCCCCGGCCGAACAGCTCGGAGCAGGCCCCGAAGAGCACGGGCGCAAGCGACTGTGCCGCTGTTCTGAGCAGCCCCCTGACCCCCTCGGCGCGCCCCCAGAGCAGCGGTGGGACGATGTCGAGGCGGGCGGCGTCGATGGGTGGGTTCTGGGCCATCAGGGCAAACCCGGCGAGCGTCAGGTAGGGCAGCGCCGTCACCACGCTTCGCGTCAGGATGGCGGGGAGAAAGAGCAGGGTCGTCAGCAGCGCCGCCGCTCCGGCCACGGCGATGCGGGAGTTGAGGTACCGCCGGCGAAGCAGGTAGTCACTGAAGCCGCCGCCCACGAGCACGCCGGCGACCGCTCCGATCCCGATCACGAGGATGAGGGCGTTGGCCAAAGCCTGCGGTACCCCGTACTGCTGTGAGGTGAACTCGGAGGCGAACGTCTCGATGCCGGAGAGGTAGAAGTAGGCACAGGCGCTGGCGATGATGAGGATGACGTTGGTGCGGATGCGCAGGACATAGCGGACCGCCTGCCACAGGCTGAGCTTCCTCGCGTCGCTGTGCAACACGAGATCGGGGTCGGGGAGGATGCCGCGCTCGCGGGCGACGCGCTGCGCGTCGGTCTCGTGTTCGAGCGGGTCGTCCTCGGGTTCGTCGGGTCCCACCTCGTCCCGGCCGATCACCGCCGCCCGCTCCCCCCGCGGGTCGGCGTTCCCCGCCAGCCGGCGGGTAGGTTCGGGGGCGCCGGCGAGCGGAACGGGCCCGCCCGGCGCCCCGCCGATCGGCGGCGCCCCCGCACCGATCACCGCAGTGTCGTCACGATACGGGTCGGCTCCGAGCGAGGCGTCGTACGCAGGCTCGGGCGGGTTGGCCCGGTACGGGTCGTCTCGGTACGGGTCGTGGGGATAGGGGAACGGATCGTAGGAGGCGCCCCCTCGCCGACGGCGACCTCCGCCAGGACCCGACCACCGCCCGGCTGCTGCCCCCATACCGCCCGCACCGGCACCGCCCGTACCGCCGACGCCGCCCGCGCCCGCACCAGCGGCCGCACCCGCACCGCCTGCGCCCCCACCGCCGGCGTCCGTACCACCAGCAACCGCCGGCCCCGCCCCGCCAGCCGACCGGCCGACGCCCGACCCGCCGGCCGTCGCCCGCCCCGGATCGTCGGTCGCTCCCTCGGCGTCGTCGCGAGCGAGTGGCGCCACGCCACCCCGGACCGGCTCGGGCAGGCGGAACAGCAAACGGGAGAGCACGAACGTCGGAAGGGCGAGGATGACGAACGCCGCCCGCCACGAAAGGGCGGCGACGTCGCCGGTTACGGCGAAGCCGATCCCGGCCCCGACGAGCTCCCCTGTGAGGATGTAGCCGTACACCCTTCCTCGCTCGCCGCTCGGGAAGTAGTCGCCGATCATCGACGCCACGACGGGACCCGACGACGCGGTCACCACGCCGAGGGCAAGTCGGGCGAGCAGGAGCTCTCCGAACGAGGTGGACGCCGCGCTCCACAACATGGCGATCCCCCACAGCATCACCGTGAACCCGAGGGTTCGAGTCCGTTTGACCCGGTCGGCGAGCACCCCGAACGGCAGGCTCGCCGCCGCGGCGACGAGCGAGCTGACCGTGACGAGCAGCCCGATGTCGGTGTTGCCGATGTGCAGGGCCCGGCGCAGCTCGGTTGCCGATGCCCCGACGGTGGCGGCATCGGCGCTGCTCATGGCCAGGACGCCGGCGAGGAGGATGATCACCCGCGCCCGGAGGGGACCGCCGAAGACGACCTCGAGGTGACCACGCGCTCGACGGGCCGTCCGGCCGACGGAAGTCGCCGAGCGCCTGATGCCTGCGACGTCGTTGGGGGGGCGTGCTACGGCTGATCTCCTCGTTCGTGCGGCCACCGTCGACCCGGCCGGGACCGGCCGGCCCGATTCCGAGGATAGGGCCCGTATCGACGTCGAAGAGGCCGCTGCCCACTGCCGGCCCGGCGTGCTAGGACAGCGGTGTGTCCCTCACGCTTGGTTCCATCGCACCCCTCGGCCGTCCGACGGGCGGCTCGCTCAACATCGAGGTTCCCTCGACCCCCGCCCATCTGCTCTTCGTCCACGACCTACCGCAACGGATCCGCGGGGCGCTCGACGGGGTGACGGTGCTCGACACCGTCGCTGGTCGGATGCTCCACGAGACCAGGATGCTGCCCCGGTGGTACCTGCCGAGGCGCGACGTGGCCACCGACCTCCTCGAGGCCAGCCCGACGGTTACGCACTGCCCGTTCAAGGGCGACGCCAGGTATTGGCACCTCCGCGTCGGCGCTCGGCTGGTCGAGGACGCCTTTTGGGAGTACGAGCAGCCCCTGCCGGGCGCTCCCGACCTGTCCGGCCTGCTCTCGCCCTACGTGGAACGATGGGGCAGCTGGATGGAAGAGGACGAGGAGGTCCTGGGCCATCCCAGGGACCCCTTTCACCGTGTCGACATCCTGCGTTCCTCACGCCAGGTCAAGGTCAGCATCGGCGGTCGGGTCGTGGCGCAGAGCACGCGGGCCCTCGCCGTCAACGAGACCGGTTTCCCCACCCGCTGGTACCTTCCGGCCGACGACGTCGAAGGTGCCGTCCTCGCTCCGAGCCCCACGTCAAGCGTGTGCCCCTACAAGGGGATCGCTTCGTACTGGAGCGTCGAGGTCGAGGGGCAGAGCTTCCCCGACGCCGTATGGGCCTACGAGGACCCGTTCCTGCCGGCGGCGGCGCTCAAGGGGGCCAGGTCGTTCCTCGCCGATGGGATCGACGTCGACGTGGCGTGAACCCCGGCGTCGGCTCGGGGATAGCGTGGCACGATGCGCCCTCTGGTCGTCGTCCCGACCTACAACGAGGCCTCGACGATCGAGGAGGTGCTCCGTGTCGTACGGGCCGCGGCGCCGGCCGCCCACGTGCTCGTGGTCGATGACGGGAGCCCCGACGGCACCGCCGACCTGGCCGAGAAGACCGGCGATGACATCGGTGGCGTCCACGTGCTGCGCCGAGAGGTGAAGGCCGGACTCGGCCGGGCCTACCTGGCCGGGTTCGAGTGGGGACTCGATGGCGGCTACGACGCCCTGGTGGAGATGGACGCCGACCTGTCCCATGACCCCGCCGTCGTGCCCGGCCTGCTCGACGCCTTGGGTCATGCCGATCTGGTCATCGGGTCGCGCTACATTCCCGGCGGCGCCATCCCGCACTGGACGCTCGGGAGGCGGCTGCTGTCCCGGGCCGGCAACCGGTACTCGTCGTGGCTGCTCGGCGTGCCCGTCGGCGACCTGACATCGGGGTTCCGTGCGTTTCGGGCCGACCTGCTCCGGCGCCTGCCCCTCGACGGCATCTCCGCCGGCGGGTACGGCTTCCAGATCGAGATGGCCTACCGGGCGGCGCAGGCGGGCGCGGAGATCGTGGAGGTGCCGATCCGCTTCGTCGACAGGCTCGAGGGCGAGTCGAAGATGTCGTGGCGTATCACGGCCGAGGCGCTCGTGCTGGTGACGAAATGGGGAATGGCCCGGCGGTTCGGCCGTTGACCCCACCGGGGGTCTGACCCTGGCGCCCTCACGACCCCCGGCACGCTGCCGACGGACCCGTCAACGAGAGGTCGAGGTTTACGGTCTCAGGCGTCGGGGTGTGCAGCCCGATCCATCCGCCTGGCGTCGTGGTGAGGCAGGCGGAGCCGGACGTGACGCGCCAATCGGCGTTGCTGCGCACCCTGACGGTAAACGTCCCCGCCGTCGCCGTCCTGACCGCAATGGAGCTGTTGGCCATCCGGACCACGGTGGCGTGGCCGGCGACGAGACCGCTCGAGCGGTCGACCCGGTAGACGCGCCAGTCACGGTCGTGCCACACGGGTGTCAACCCGGGCACGCCGGCGTCGACCAGCTTGGCCTCCTGCACCCCGGCGTAGTCGAGCGGGGCGTGGGGCAGGGCCACCCATCGGACCCCGTTGGCGACCAGCCAGCGATGATAGGGGCCGGCGCCGATGCGGCCGGTCCGGTAGAAGATGGGGTTGAGGGTCACGTCGCTCTGGCGTTCCCACCCCCTGGCGATGGGAACGGCGTCGGCCACCCAGACCGACTCCCAGTGGGAGAACGTCGGGACCACCTCCACCCGACCCTCGAGGCCGCCGGGATCGACGCCGTGCAGCCACCGGTCGAGCGGAACGTAGAACGACCGTTCGGTCGACGCCGCCGTGTGCGTCGAGGTCATGGCGCCCCACGCCGGGACCCACGACGAGGCGACGAGCGGGACGGCGAGGAACCCGAGCACAACCCTCCGCCTCGACCAGAGGGCGAGGGTTGCGACCGGGAGGGCCATGACGTCACCGAGGCGGCCGACGTTGCCCCCGAGCGGGGATGCCACCGCCCAGCTGCCGACGAGGGCGACGGCGTAGATGGCGATGCCCGTCCGGAGTACCCGTTCGCTTCGTCTGGTCGCCAGCCCGACGGCGATGGCGATGGCCAGGTCCCAGGCACAGTCGGTCAGGGAGAACGGCATCTGCCCCTCTCCGGGGAACAGCACGGCCGTGGTCACGATCGGCACCCCGGCGGCCACGGCGACGGCGGCGGCGGCGATGGCGATGCGGACCGAGGGCCAGGCGCCGGTGGGTGCCGCCGCGTTTCCGACCGGCGCTTTGGCGGCGGCCGGGGCGACGCCGAAGAGGCCCCCGACGCCGGCCGGCCGGGCGCGGACCGCGTCCCACGCCGCGTTGAGGGCCCAGGCGCCCGCAGCGACGGCCACGAACAGCCCCGCCAGGGGGCTCAGCAGGCTGGTTCCGAGGGCGAGGACCCACGCCGGGAGCCACCAACGACGTGCCGCCAAGGCCAGGGCGGCCAGGCCCACGGCTTCCCCGGATAGGTAGGGCAGTTGGCCGATGCTCGTCTGCACCACGTTGCCGAGAGCGAACACCACGCCGGCGGCGCAGGCTGCGGCGACCGCTTCGACGTGGCGGTCCACGATCCGCTGAAACGACCACGTCGCCACGGCGGCCGACACGAGGGCGACGGCGGGCAGGCCGATGGTCGAAGCGACGGGCGCGAAGGCAAGGCTGTAGTCGAGGGTCCATTGGCCTCCGTACCAGCTGGCATCCCATAGGCCGTAGCCGTGCTGGCGAAACTCGTGGATCCGGTGCGTCGATGCCGCCACGTCCACGCCGTGCCAGCCGAGGGCGAGGCCGACGCCGACCGCAAGCACGGCGATGGTGGGTGACAACCACAGCCGGGCGATTCGGGGCCAGGCCACCGCACCCACCGGTCCGGCCGCCGTGGGCGCAGGCGCCGTCGTGGTCACCTTCGGGGGCTCCCGTGATGGCTCACGACGAAGGGCACGTCGTGGCGCCACGCTGCTTGACGAACAGCTCACCGATAACGGGGCTGTAGGGCTTGGGTGACGTCGCCTCGTTGAAGGAGCGCACGCTTCGCAGCGAAGGCTCGTGCGTGAGGAGGTGGATGACGACATCGACCTGGTGGTTGACGGCGTGCGACCAGGCCGACCCGGACGTGCCGACCGAGCTCTCGGGGTCGACCTCGAGGATCCTGGCGCCGACGGGCAGGGCGGCGATGGCCGGCACGATCGTCTTGCACACATCGGCTCGGTCGAGCCGGCCGATGATGTCGGTCCAGTTGACGACGCTCGAGTCCCTGACCCTGCCCATCGGGTCGTAGTAACTGAGCCCGCCCGAGAGGTAGTAGTGGACGACAGGCGTCTGCTCGGTCTGGGTCACGACGACCATGTCGCCGGGCCGCAGCTCGCCGTTGGCGGCACCCGCCACCGCGGCGGCGTTGTCCTTGGCGCTCGCCGGGTTGGGATTGGGCAGCAGCGCGCCGGTGACGCTCCACCCGGCGAGCAGCACGCAGACGGCGACGATCACACGCCTCCCCGCCGTCGTGCAGGCAAGCACTCCGGCGGCGGCGATCAGCCAGCCCGGGATCGTGATGGCGAGGTAGCGGACGGTCCACGACGGCTCGAACTGGGCCGCCAACCAGCCCACGACGGTCGTCGCCAGGGTCACGCTCACGAGCATGGTGGCGGCCTGGCTCGTGCCCCGCGACCGCCGGCCGCGGGTCAGGAGCACCCCGCCGAGGAGGAGGGGTGCGACGATGACGCCGATGGTCCCACCGATGGCGGTCGATGGGTCGGCGAAGAAGTCACCGATCCCCGGCGGCACCGCCCAGGGCGCCGCGGTCGAGCTCACCTGGCGGAGCAGGGAAGGGATCCACGGCGAGTAGATGGCGACGACGCCGGCACCCGATGCGATCACCCAGCCCGCCAGCCGGCGGTCGCGCGCCAACCAGGCCCGCACCAGGAGGTAGATGCCGGTCACAGCCGTGAGATACAGGGCCCAGTTGTGGGTGTAGTCGAGCGCGGCGAAGGCGACGACGGCGCCGACCGCGTAGCGGGGACTGCGGTTGCGAACGGCGAGGACGGTGAGGGTGAGCGCTACCAGCGAGATGGCCACGAGCAGCGTGTACATCCGGTTCTCGGTGGCGTACCACCCGAGAAAAGGGTTGGTGGCGCTCAGGCCGGCGGCGGCGAGGGCTGCCGGCCGTCCGAACAGCATCCTTCCGGCCCAGTACGCGAGCGGCGTGACGGTCAGCGAGACCAGCAGCGAGAGGCTGTGGGTGGCGATCGGTGTCGATCCAAACAGCTGGATCCAGAAGTGGAGCAGGACGTACCAAAGCGGCGGCGAGCCATCCTGGCGGAGAAGCGGTCCGAGTTGGCCGAGTGGGTGGGTGGCGATTCCTACGCTGATGGCCTCGTCGACCCAGTAGGAGCGGGCGATGGTCGGGACTCGCAGGACGAAGGCGAGGACGACGAAGGCTCCGACGACGACCCGGTCGCCCCGGAACCACTTCGTGCCACCGCCGTCGGATACGACCGAGGGCGCCTCTTCGCTCGGCGCGTGGAGCGTGAGGAGGCGCTCGGATGTCAGCGCCAAGGCCGGCTCGTATCCTCACGTCTGGCGCTCCGCACCCGATGAAGATTACTAAGGCTCACGACCGGGGGACCGGTCGGGGCTCCGACCGAGGCTTGGGCCATCGGCGGCGGGGCTGCCAGGATGGGGCGTGGCGCTGCTTCCCTCATCGCCCGGCCCTTCGTCGGCCGGCCCTTCGTCGGCCGGCCCTTCGCCGGCCTGCTCCCCTTCGGCCGACTCCCCTTCGGCGCAGCTCTCGCCCGACATCCCCTCACCCGCCGACATCCGCCGGCGCCTGGCCGCCGCCGCCCCGATCAGCTTCTGGCTTGACCGCTCGAGTCGGCCCGATCCCAGCGACACGGTCACCGGTGATCACCGCAGCGACCTCACCGTCGTCGGCGGAGGCTTCTCCGGGCTGTGGACCGCACTGCTGGCCAAGCGAACCGACCCTGGGGCCACCGTGGTGCTCCTCGAGGGGGAGCGCATCGCGTGGGCCGCCACCGGGCGCAACGGCGGCTTCTGCGAGGCCAGCCTCACCCACGGTGAGGCCAACGGCCGCGAGCGATTTCCCGACGAGATCGACCGCCTGGAGGAGTTGGGAAGGGCCAACCTCGACGCCATCGGCTCGTTCGTCGCCGAGCGCACGATCGACTGCGGCTGGGAGCGATCGGGGGCGCTCACCGTCGCCACCGCCCCCTGGCAGGTCGAGGCGCTCCAACCCGGCTCCGACGGGTTCCTCGATGCCGAAGCGGTGCGCGCCGAGGTCCGATCGCCCACCTACCTGGCCGGCAACTGGGACCGGGACGGCTGCGCCCTCGTCGACCCGGCCGCCCTGGCCTGGGGTCTTCGAGAGGCGTGCATCGACGCCGGCGTCCGCATCTTCGAGCACAGCCAGGTCGTCGGTCTCGAGCGGGCCGGGAGCGCCGTCGACGTGCGATGCCGGTCGGGTCGGGTCACGTCGGACCGGGTGGCCATCGGGACCAACGCCTTTCCCCCGGTGCTCCGTCGGGTCAGGCCGTTTGTCATCCCCGTCTACGACCATGTCCTCGTCACCGAGCCGCTCGGCCGCGAGCGCATGGACCGCATCGGCTGGCGGCATCGCCAGGGCCTGGCCGACGGAGGCAACCAGTTTCACTACTACCGGCTGACCGCCGATGACCGCATCCTGTGGGGCGGCTACGAGGCGACCTACCACTACGGCAAGCATGTCAGGGCCGAGTACGACCAGGAGCCAGCCGTCTTCGCCCTTCTCGCCCGCCAGTTCTACGAGACATTCCCACAGCTGGCCGACGTCGGCTTCACCCACCGATGGGGCGGGGCCATCGACACGTGCAGCCGGTTCTGCGCCTTCTTCGGCACGGCCATGGGCGGCCGGGTCGCCTACGCGGCCGGCTTCACCGGCCTCGGTGTCGGAGCGACCCGCTTCGGCGCCCAAGTGATGCTCGACCTGCTGGGTGGCACCCCGACCGAGCTCACCGAGCTGGAACTGGTGCGCACGAAGCCGGTGCCGTTCCCTCCCGAGCCCCTCGGATGGGCCGTCGTCCAGGCGACCCGATGGTCGATCGCAAAGGCCGACCGCGACGGCGGGCGTCGCAACCTGTGGCTGCGCAGCCTCGACCGCCTCGGACTCGGCTTCGACTCCTAGGGGCCGAGCAGCCAGCCGATCGGCTCGGCCAGCCGGTTGGCCTCCTCGGGACCCCACGAGCCCGGGTGGTAGATGACGGGCTCCGGCTTGTTCTCGAGGAGGGCACCGGCCACCTCCCACACGTGGGAGAGGCCGTCGGGTCGGGTGAACAGTGACCGGTCGCCCAGCATCACGTCGTGGATGAGGCGGGAGTAGGCGGGCAGCGAGGTGTGCTCGTAGCCCTTGCCGAGCGGCAGACCGACCTCGTCGCTTCCCAGGCTGAGGACGGGACCAGGTCGCTTGGTGACGAGAGACAAGAAGATCTCGCCGTCGCCGGAGAGCTCGAAGGCGACCACGTTGCCGGTGGCCGGCGCCTCGCCCAACCCGGTCTTGGGATCGCGGAACACGACGCTGACCCGCTGCTTGCTCACGGCCATCGTCTTGCCGGTTCGCAAGAGGAACGGCACGCCGCGCCAGCGGTCGTTGTCGACCCACAGCCGGGCGGCGACGAAGGTCTCGGTGCGCGAGTCGTTGGCCACCCCGTCGATGTCGCGGTAGCCCTCGTACTGGCCGACGACCACGTCGTCCCAGGTCAGCGGTCTGAAGCAGCCGATGACGTCTTCGCGGGCGGCGGCCAGGTGGTCCACGTCGAGAGTCGGGGGCGGCTCCATCGCCACCTCGGCGGCTAGCTGGAACAGGTGGGTGACGATCATGTCGAGGATGGCGCCGGTGTGCTCGTAGAAGTCGGCGCGCATCCCGACGTCGAGGGTCTCGGGAACGTCGATCTGGACGCTCTCGATGTGGGTGCTGTCCCAGGCGTTGCAGAACAGGCCGTTGGCGAAGCGGAGGACGTGGATGTCCTGGGTTGCCTCCTTGCCGAGGAAATGGTCGATCCGGTAGATCTGATCCTCGCCGAAGACGCGGTGGGCGGTCGCATCGAGCGCCTCGAAGCTGTCCTTGGATGTGCCGAACGGCTTCTCGTAGACGATCCGCGAGCCCGGGGCCAGACCGTGCTGGCCGATGCCGTCGGTGAGCGGACCGAAGGCCGTCGGGGGCACCGCCAGATAGTGGATGAGCTGCGGTGAGGCCCCGAGCTCGTGCTCGGCCTCTTGGAGCATGTTGATGAGGGTGCCGGGATCGTCGGAGTCGAACCCGCCGCCGGCGAAGCGCAGCCTCGACCTGAACTCGTCCCAGGGCCCTTCGGATGGGTCGGGACCGAACTCGACCAGGCTCTTGCGGACGCGCTCGCCGAAGTCCTCGTGGGACACGTCGCCGCGACCGTTACCGACGATGCGCCAGTCCGAGGGCATCAAGCCCTGCTGGGCCAGGCGGAACAGCGCCGGGAGGACCAGCCGGTGGGCCAGGTCGCCTGTGGCTCCGAACAACACGATGACGGTCGGTCCCGGATCGGGGGCCTTGTCGGGCATCTAATGGTCCTCCATTGGAAAGGGTTCGACGGGTTGGTTGGTGGGGGGCGGGGGTGTCAGTCGGTGATCGCCTGGTAGACGAGCGAGCGCAGCTCCGACCGTATGGGGTGGGTGCTCGACGGCAAGAGCTGGGTCAGGAACAGCACGGTCAGCTCTTCGGCCGGGTCGACCCAAAAGGTCGTGCTGGCCGCCCCGCCCCAGCTGTACTCGCCGGCCGACCCGAGGAGCTTGGCCTCGACCGGATCGATGGTGACGGAGAAGCCGAGCCCGAACCCGACGCCGGCGTAGCTGGTCTCGGCGAAGAGGCGCCGGCCGAAGCCCTCGAGGTCGGCGTGGCCCGGGAGGTGGTTTTGGGTCATGAAGGCGACGGTGCGCGGCCCGAGGATGCGGGCACCGTCGAGCGTTCCTCCGCCGAGGAGCATCTGGGTGAAGCGGTGGTAGTCGCGTGCGGTGGCGATCATGCCTCCGCCACCCGAGACGAGCGCCGGCGGCTGGAGCGCAGCGGCGCCGTTGACCTCCACGGCGGTCCTGTGGACGGGGTGGGCGCCGTAGAGGGTGGCGAGGCGCTCCGCCCGCTGCTCCTCGACCCAGAAGGCGGCGTCGTTCATGCCGAGCGGGCCGAAGATCCGCTCGGAGACGAAACGGTCGAGGGGCAGCCCAGAGACCACCTCGATCAGGCGGCCGAGAACGTCGGTGGCCACCGAGTACGCCCATTCGCTGCCTGGTTCGAAGAGCAAGGGCAGGCCGGCCCAGCGGTCGACCGCGCCCTCGAGGCCGATGTCGGGCGGTGAAGCCCACTCGTAGCCGGCGTCGCGGTACATGGCGTCGACGGGGTGGACGTGATGAAAGCCGTAGGTCAGGCCGGCGGTGTGGGTCAGCAGGTGCCACACCCTGATCGGCTCCGTGGCCGGCCGGGTCGTCGGCGCCTGCGGCGGGCCGCCGGTGTAGACGCGTGGTGACGCAAACGACGGGATCCACTTGGCGATGGGGTCGCTCAGGGCAAACGCACCCTCCTCGTGGAGCATCATCGCCGCCACCGAGGTCACGGGCTTGGTCATCGAGTACATCCGCCACAGGGTGTCGGTCTCGACGGGCCGGCCGGAGCTCAGATCGCGCACTCCGCAGGTGCTGAGGTGGGCGATCTGGCCGGCCCTGCTCACAAGGGCGAGCCACCCGGCGAGGCGGCCGTCCTCGACGTAGCGGGAGAAGTGCGTGTCGATACGGGCCAGGCGATCGGTGCTGAGCCCGACCTTCTCCGGTTGCGTCTCGACGTCGAAAGTGCTGGCGACGCCGCTGTCGCCCGGGCGGCTTGGTTCCGGATCGTTCATGCAGTGACGGTACCGGCCACCGAGCCGAGATCTAGCTCGACCACGCTGATCTCGCGCATCTCGACCTTGCGGACCTTGCCGGTGACGGTCATGGGAAAGCCGTCGACAACCTTCACGTAGCGGGGAATCTTGTGCTTGGCGATCTTGCCGTCGCAGTACTCGCGAATGTCGGCGGCACCGAGCGGTGGGCGCCCGGGGCGGAGCCGGATCCAGGCCATCAGCTCCTCTCCGTAGCGAGCGTCGGGCACGCCGATGACCTGGACGTCCTCGATGTCGGGGTGCCCGTAGAGAAACTCCTCTATCTCGCGGGGGTAGATGTTCTCTCCCCCTCGGATCACCAGGTCCTTGATGCGCCCGACGATGTTCACGTAGCCGTCGTCGCCCATGACGGCCAGGTCCCCGGTGTGCATCCAACGGGCCGCGTCGATGGCATCGGCAGTCTTCTCGGGCTGCTGCCAGTAGCCGAGCATGACCGAGTAGCCACGCGTGCACAGCTCGCCCGGTGTGCCGGGCGCCACCACCGTGGAGGTGGCGGGGTCGATCACCTTGACCTCGATGTGGGGTCCAGCCCGGCCCACGGTGGCGGTCCGCCGCTCGACGTCGTCGTCGACACGGGTCTGCGTCGACACCGGGGACGTCTCGGTCATGCCATAACAGATGGACACCTCGTCCATGTGCATCTCGGCGATGACGCGTTTCATCACCTCGACCGGGCAGGGGGAACCCGCCATGATGCCCGTTCGCAACGACGACAGGTCGTAGGAGGCGAAGTCGGGGAGGGCCAGCTCGGCGATGAACATCGTCGGCACGCCGTAGAGGGATGTGCAGTGCTCGGAGGCGACAGCGGCGAGGGTGGCGGCGGGGTCGAAGAGCCCGGCTGGGATGACCATCGTCGCCCCGTGGGTCGTGGCGCCCAGGTTGCCCATGACCATCCCGAAGCAGTGGTAGAAGGGCACGGGCAGGCAGATCCTGTCGACCTCCCGGTAACCGACGAGCTCGCCGACGAAGTACCCGTTGTTGAGGATGTTGTGATGCGAGAGGGTGGCCCCCTTGGGAAAGCCCGTCGTTCCCGAGGTGTACTGGATGTTGATCGGGTCGTCGAAGGCGAGCGTGGCCTCCACCCGGTCGATCTCGCCGTCGTCGATGGCGGCGCCGGCGGCGACGAACTCGTCCCACGACGGGTCGCCGATGAAGACGACGTCGGTGAGATCGGGAATCTCGGGCGAGACCTCCGCCACCATGCCCCGGTAGTCGCTCGTCTTGAAGGCGGTCGCGCTCACCAGGGTCCTGAGGCCCGACTGGCGGGCGACGAACTCGAGCTCCGACGTCCGGTAGGCGGGGTTGATGTTGACGAGGATGGCGCCGATCATGGCCGAGCCGTACTGCAACGCCACCCACTCGGCGCAGTTGGGGCTCCAGATCCCGACCCGGTCGCCCTTGCCGACCCCTCTGGCCAGCAGCGCCCGGGCAACGTCTCTCGCCCATCGCTCCAGCTCCGCGTAAGTGAACCGACGCTGCGTGGCCACGTCGACGAGCGCTTCTCGTTCAGCGAACCGGGCCGCTGTGGCCGCCAGGTTGGCGCCGATCGTCTCACCGAGCAGCGGGGTGTCCGCCGTCCCGTGGGCATACGAGGACGTGAGTGGCATGACCGACCTCCCTGGTGGCAAGGCTCGTCTCGTTCGGAGGTGGAGATGCCTCCCCCCGGGACGCAACGTACCAAGGCGGGCTGTCTAGGGCGGTCGGGATGGCCGCAGCCCCGGAGCCCCAGTCGGGTGCGGCCGGGTCGGGTCCGGCCCGGGTCGGGTGCGGCCGGGTCGAGCTCCGGCCGGTCGGGTGCGGCCGGGTTGCGCTCCGGCCGGGTTGCGCTCCGAGCCTCAGCCCGATGGGCCGGCCGGGCAGCTGGCCGGTTGGCCACCGATGAGGGAGGCGGCGAGGCGGACCGGTCCCGCGACGCGGGCCCGCACGTCGGTCCAACCGGCCGGGGTGGCGGCCACGCACGCCGAGCCGGCTTCGAGACGCCAGTACGGGGAGAACCGGACCCGGACGAGCACCGTCCCCGGGTGGGCCACGTCGAGGTCGACCCGGTCGGGGGCGAGGGTCGTGAGCCGCCCCGGTCCGCTGACAAGGCCGGGGCTGGCGTCGACCCGCCACAGCCGCCACGCCGGCGTAGACCATACGAGGGTCAGACCCCTGACCCCTCCGCTGCGGAGCAGCGCACCCTCGGCCCGGCCGGCGTAGTCGAGGGGCGCCTGCGGCAACGCCACGTAGGTGACCCCGTTTCCCACGAGCCAGGACCGGTACGAGGACCGGCCGATGGCACCCTTCGCGTAGAAGATCGGGTTGTCGACGACGTCGAGCTGGCGCTCCCACCCTCGGGCCAGGGACACGTAGGGGGCGACGTAGGCGGTTTCCCAATGGTCCACCGTGGGCACGACCTCCACGCGAATCGGCCGACCGCCGGCCCGATCCGTTAGCTGCTGGACGAGCGGCCGATAGAAGCCCGGAGTCGTCGACGGTCTGACCGCCGCCGATGCCGACGCCACCACGCTGGTCCCGGGCGCCCACTGCCAGATCAGGAAGGGGAGGAGGGCGACCACGCCGAGCGCCAGGGGATGGGCGCCGAGCGCAGACCACGGCGCGCGGCGCGATGGCGATTCGGGCCGCCGGCCGGCGACCGGTTCCGTGGACGCTTTCTTTGCCCACTTTGACGGACTGAACCCGTAAAAGTGGGCATAGAAAAAGGAGATCTGCGGACGCCCGGCCGGGGCCGGCGCCGGTCCCCGCTCGCCGACCCCCGCCCGACCCCGGCCGATCCCGACCCCCGCCCGACCCCGCCCGACCCCGACCCCCGCCCCCCGCCCGACCCCGCCCGACCCCGACCCCGACCCCCGCCCGCGCCGCCACCGCCCGGATCCGGTAACGATGCAGGCGACGACCGGGATCCCGACCGACTGGGCCAGGCGGACTGCGTCGCCACCGACGGGATTGGGCACGACCCACGCCGCCAGGCTGGCCACGGCGTACACGCCCGCGGTGAGACGCACGGTCCGATTCGTGGGCACGAGTGGGCTCACGACGACGGCGCAGAGCAGCTCTGTGAACACGAGGCCGCCCCACGCGAAGGGAAAACGGCCGCTTCCGGGGAAGGCGAGCCCGAGGACACCCACGACCACCGAACAGGCCACGCCCACGGCGAGCAACGGTCGGCGGAGGGCGCCTTCGTGGACGGCCCACACGCCGCACACCATGACGAGGAAGGCGCCGGCCAGCGGAGAGAACAGGACCGAGCCGACGCCGAGGACCACGGCCAGCTTCGGCCGGCCCCGCACGATGGCGAGGACGGAGCCGAGGGCCAGTGCTTCGCCCGAGAGGTACGGCACCTGGCCGATGGTGACGGCGAGGAGCGTGGACACGGCGAAGTACCAGCTGCCGAGGGTGCGCCCGCCCATCAGGTAGACGACGGTCCGGTCGAAGCAGGCCGTGGCCGCGCCGGCGGAGACCACGGCGACGACCCCGAGGCCCAGGGTGGCGGAGAAGGCCGGGCCGAGCACGCTGTAGCCGAGCGGGAAGTTCCCCCCGTACCAGGCGCTGTCCCACACCACCATCCCGTGGAGGGCGAAGACCTGGTTGCGGTACGCCTGTGCCGCCAGGTCGGAGCCGTGCAACCCCGTGAGCCACGCCCCGGCCGCAAGGACCAGGGCCACGACGGCCGGTCCGACACGCCGCGGCCACTTCGTGAGCCCAGGGCTCGTCACGTGACGATCTCCAAACGGCGGCGCCGGCGAATCAACCGGCGGCGCAGGCGAACCAAGTAGCGAGGAGGGCGGGTCACTCATGGGGCCGAAGGGGAATCGAGAGCGACGCTATCCCTGCGGGAACCGCTTGGGGTTGGCGCCCCCCCACCTCGTAGGATCGCCCCATCCGCACTCGAAGCACTCGAAGCACTCGATCCAGGGGGACCAAGTGGAAACCACGATGCAGGACAGCGGACTCACGATCGGGTCCATCTTTCGCCACGGTGCCAGGTTGCACCGCCGTTCCAAGGTCCTGACCTACGACGGCTCGGCGTGCCGGGAGGCGAGCTTCGGTCAGGTGGTTGGCCGCGTCGAACGCCTGGCCGCCGTCCTCCTCCGCCTCGGCGTGAGGGAAGGCGACGCCGTCGGCACGTTCATGTGGAACAACCAGGAGCACCTCGAGGCGTACTTCGCCGTGCCGGGGATCGGCGCCGTGCTCCACACCCTCAACCTCAGGCTCTTCCCCAACCAGCTCACCCATGTCGTCAACCAGGCCGGCGACAAGGTCGTGCTCGCCAACTCGACGGTCCTTCCCCTCCTGGCGGCCGTGGCCCCCGACCTCAAGACGGTCGAGCACTACGTCGTGGTCGACGACGGCCCGCTGCCCGACGACGATGTCATGGCCGCCCTCGGCTCGGTGCTGCGATACGAGGAGCTCATCGACGCCGAGGAAGAGGGCATCGCCTGGCCCGACATCGACGAGAGGGCGCCGGCCGGCATGTGCTACACGAGCGGGACGACGGGCGACCCCAAGGGGATCGTCTATAGCCACCGCTCGACGTGGCTGCACGCCTTCGCCTACAACAACACCGGCAGCATGACCCTCTCGGAGCGGGAGCGGGCCCTCGTGATCGTGCCCATGTTCCACGTCAACGCCTGGGGCTGGCCGTATGTCGCCTGGCTGACCGGCGCCGACATGGTGATGCCGTCGCGGTTCCTCCAGGGCGAGCCGATCGCCAAGATGATCGAGGCGACAGGGGCGACGATCTCGGCCGGCGTGCCGACGATATGGAACGAGGTGCTCCGCTACGTCGCCGACAACCCCTCGAGCGACCTCTCGTCGCTGAAGGGGCTCCTGAGCGGCGGGGCGGCGCTGCCGCGCTCGATCGTGGACGGCTTCGACCGTCTCGGCATCCGGGTCCTGCAGGGCTGGGGGATGACCGAGACGAGCCCGGTGTGCGCCGTGAGCGAGCCGCCCGCCGACGCCGACCCCTGGGACCCGTCGTGGCGCCTCAAGACCGGCCGGATCATCCCCGGGGTCGAGGTGCGCATCGTCCGTGACGACGGGACCGAGGCACCGTGGGACGGCGTCACGACCGGCGAGATCGAGGTGCGGGGACCGTGGATCACCGGGTCGTACTATCTCGATCCGGCCCCCGACAAGTTCGACGACGGCTGGTTGCGTACCGGTGACATCGGCAGCGTCGACGACCACGGGTTCATCCAGATAAGCGACCGGCTGAAGGACGTCATCAAGTCCGGGGGCGAGTGGATCTCGTCGGTCGAGCTCGAGAACGAGCTGATGGGCCACCCCGAGGTTGTCGAGGCGTCCGTCGTCGGCGTCGCCGACGACAAGTGGGGGGAGCGTCCGCTCGCGGTCGTCGTCCGCCGCGAGGGCTCGGCCGTCGAGCCCCAAGAGCTGCGGAGCTACCTGAGCGACCGTGTGGCCAAGTGGTGGCTGCCGGAGCGGTGGGCCTTCGTCGACACGGTGCCCAAGACGAGCGTCGGCAAGTTCGACAAGAAGGTGATCAGGTCCAACCTGGCGTCGGGCGAGATCGAGGTCATCGTCGCCGACACGTAGCCCGCTCCGCCGGGCCGCTGAGATCGGGCCCGACCGTCAGCCTCGGCGCAGCGACCTGAGGTTCGCGGCCATGCCCTGACCCTCGAACGACGGGGCCGTGATGGTCTCGCCCGCGTCGATGCGGGCATCGATCCGCTTGGCGTCCCTGGCATCGGCCTTGGTCCACTGGAGATACACCGGGAGCACGGCGAAGAGGGTCGCGACCTCGCTTGCGGCCCAGAGGAGCCCGCCGCCGGTATGGGTGCTCGCCAGGGTGTAGATCGAGGCGACCGGCGTGGTGGTCATGAGCAGGGCGATCCCGAGGAAGCTCTCGACGGGGATGCCGATAAGCAGGTTGATGATCTTGAAACCCGGGTTCATCCCTCCGCCCGGGATCGGATCGAAGCCGACCATCGGCCACCAGAACAGGGTGGCGCCGCCGAGGAACCCGAGGTTGATGATGTCCATCAGCCACATGTGGCCCATGGCGTAGCCGAGGGCGGGGGTGAGGAAGAAGGCGTACATGGACAGGTAGTACAGGAAGAAGACCGGCAGCTGATGGCGGACGACGCCGAAGACCTTGGAATGCAGCCCCCGGATGATCCGGCGCTTGGCCGGTCGTCCCGAGGTCTGCAACAGCAGCGTCATGGGGGCGCCGAGGGCGGCGAGGGGCGGGGCCACGACCATGAGCAGCAGGTGTTGCATCACGTGGGCGGTGAAGGTGTACATCGAAAGCGAGGCGACCGACGACCCGATCGCCACCTCGATGACGACGAGGGCACCGATGAACGAAGCGGTCCGCCCCGGGTGCCAGCGCCGCCCGCGCGCCGCCAGCTTGCTCACCGCCACCACGTACCACGCCGCTGTGGCGAGGGCCACGACGCCCACGGAGAGCGGGAAGATGCCCGTCTGCCAATCGGTGAGGATGGTGTGGAGGTTGATGGCTGGCTCGGGCCCCATAGCCATGGCACCCATGGCGTGCGCGGCGAACATCATCGAAGCCGACAGTATCCGCTGTAGCGTCCTTCGACGTGTGCGGGCGGTACGTGTCGACGTCGAGCCTGAGCGAGCTGGCCGACGAGTACGACGTCGACGAGGTGCGCGGCGACGATCTCGGGGCGCGCTACAACGTGGCGCCGACCCAACCGATCTATGCCGTCGCAACGCGCCGCCCGCGGCGCCCCGAGAAGGAGACGGCGGAAGGGGGGAAAGGGCCGGCCCGGTTGCTCGGCACGTTCCGCTGGGGCCTGATCCCCTCGTGGGCCAAGGAGGCGTCGATCGGCAGCAAGCTGATCAACGCCAGGGCGGAGGGGATCGCCACGAAGCCGGCGTTTCGCTCCGCGCTGCTGCGACGGAGGTGCATCATCCTCGCCGACGCCTTCTACGAATGGCAGGTCCAGGCGCCCGGTCCCGACGGCAAGAAGAAGGGGCGGCTTCCTTACGTGGTCAGGCGCCAGGATCGCCGGCCGCTGTCCTTCGCCGGCCTGTGGGAGGTGTGGCGCGATCCTTCGAATGCCGAGGCGGCCCCGCTGCGGACGGCGACGATCATCACGACGTCGGCCAACCGGTCGCTCGAGGCCATCCACCCTCGCATGCCGGTCGTGCTCCCCACCGAGGCGGTGGAGCGCTGGCTCGATCCCGCGCTCGATGACGTGGCCGATCTGCAGCCTCTGCTCGTCCCCGCACCCGAAGAGTGGTGGGAGTCCTACGCGGTTGGGTCCCGTGTCAATGCCGTGGCCAACGAGGGCCCCGACCTGGTCGAGCCGCTGCCGCCGCGGCCTGGCTCCGGCTCATAGCTTCACCTGCGCCCAGGCCTCGACGACGGATGCGTTGCCGAGCACCTCGAGGTGGCCGGCGGCCGGCTGGCGGTTCCACAACCACAACAGCAGGTCGGACGCGTTGCCGCGCACCGCCGTGTCCGACTTGGCGTGTTCCCTGCGGGCCGGCGTGTTGGGGTCGTCGAGATCGAACACCCACTCGCCCTCGGCGTCATGGGCGTGGACGTGGAGGGTGCCACTCAGCCCCTCCCAGGTCTCCGCCTTCAGCCGGGGGACCATGTCGACGAGGTACTCGTCGATGCCGGCGACGGCCAGATCCGGCTCGAAGGCCGCCGGGCGCTGGCCCGAAGCGTTGGCCGCGTCCCAGCGATGCACCCCGGTCTCGAGCGCCATCCTCCTGGCCCACCACCCGGCCGTCTGTTGGCCAGAAGCGCCGAAGGTCCACACCTGCGTCTCCGGCGGGGTGCTCCCGACGACGTCGAGCAGGCCGGCCAGGCCTTCCCTGTACCACTCGATCTGCGCGTCCATTCCCGTGGGCGGCGTGGGAACGTCGCGCTGGCGGACCCGCTCGCGCGAGGCCACGTTGGCCGTCGCCCACCGGTGGGCCCCGCTGGTGTGAACGAGCAGGCCCCCGACGTCCCATCCCGGGCACGTCGGCACCGGCGCTTCCCACGCACCCTGAGCGAGGGCGACGAGGGCGTCACCCTCGTCGCGAATCATGGTCAGTTCCCGGCCGGCGCCCGCCCCTGAGGTCTCCATGGCGCCGATTCTCGCGCGCCCCGCCCCCGCCGGATTTTCTTGGCGATGTTGACGTCGGAATCCGACGTCAACATCACTCAGAAAAACGAGGCGCCTGTGGATCCGACCTAGTCGAGGTCGTCGGGCGGGAGCGACTTGGCCGTGGCGGCGGCGATGCCGGCGCCGTCGAGGCCGAGCTTGGCCAGGATGGCGTCCTGGCGACCGTGGGGGATGTAGCTGGTTGGTATGCCGAGCACGAGGACGGGAGGGCTGACCCTCGTCTCGCGCAGGTCGGCGATGGCGTCCACGATCAACGAGCCGGCGCCGCCGATCCGCAGGCCGTCCTCGACGGTCACGACCAGGCGGTGAGCGCCGGCGTCGGCGACCATGGCCGGGTCGAGGGGCCGCACGACCCTGACGTCCCAGACGGTGGCGTCCACCCCGTCATGGGCGAGGATGGCAGCGGCCTCCTCGGCCGCCTCGAGCATCTTGCCGACGGCGAGGATGCATACCGATCCGTCGCCGTCCCTGGCCTTGCGAGCCGTCAGACCGGAGCCGACCTGGTTCGCTCCGACCTGGCGGGCGGCCGTGTTGGGGTAGCGGATCGATGCCGGCCCCGAGAGCTCGAGGGCGGTGTCGAGCATGACCCCGAGCTCCTGGGCCGAGGACGGGGCGAACACCGTCATCCCCGGGATCCGCAGGCACAGAGCCAGGTCGAACACGCCGTGGTGGCTCGGGCCGTTGTCCCCGGTGATGCCTGCGCTCGGCAGGGCGAAGACGACGGGGAGCCCGTGGAGGCCGACATCGAGGTTGGCCTGGTCGAAGGCGCGGCTGAAGAAGGTCGAATAGATGGCGACGACGGGGCGCAGGCCGCCCATGGCCATGCCGGCGGCGGAGGTGACGGCGGTCTGCTCGGCGATCCCGACGTCGAAGAAGCGATCCGGCCAGCGGGCCTGGAAGGGGAGCAGCCCGGTCGAGCCCGGCATGGCGGCGGAGATGGCGACGACCTCGGGGTAGCGTTCTCCCACGTCGAGCATGGCGTCATTGAAGGCCTGCGTATATCCCTTCGGTGCCCGGGACGCCTCGCTCGGGCCCACCGCAGGATCGAAGACACGCGCGTCGTGCAGGCAATTCTCATCGTCGGTTTCTGCGGGGCCATAGCCCCGGCCCTTCTGGGTGAGCACGTGGACGACGATCGGCCCCTCCCACTCCGCCGCCTGGGTCAGGGCCGCCTCCATGCCGGCGATGTCGTGGCCGTCGATGGGCCCGACGTAGCGCACGCCGAGGGCCTCGAAGAACGCCGGGGGCTCGATCACCTCGCGCACGGCCGAGTAGACGCCCTGGAGGCCGTTGTAAGCCAGGTTCCCGACCTTGGGCAGGTCTCGGAGGGCGTCCTCCATGCGGGTGCGCACCGAGTTGATCCCGGGGTGCAGGCGCAGTTTCGTGAGGCTCTCGGACAGGCGCGACACCGTCGGCGCGTAGGAGCGACCGTTGTCGTTGAGGATCACGACGACCCTGCTGCCGCTGTGGCCCAGGTTGTTGAGCCCCTCGAAGGCCATTCCACCGGTCATGGCGCCGTCGCCGACGACGGCCGCGATCTTGCGGTCCTTGGCCGAGCTTCGGGCCACGGCGGCGGCCATGCCGTGGGCGTAGGCCAGGATGGTCGAGGCGTGGGAGTTCTCGACGAAGTCGTGGACCGATTCGGCGCGCGACGGGTAGCCGGAGAGCCCGCCTTCCTGGCGGAGCGTCCCGAATAGTTCGTGGCGGCCGGTGACGAGCTTGTGGACGTACGCCTGATGCCCCGTGTCCCACAGGACCATGTCGCGGGGCGAGGAAAAGACCCGGTGCACGGCGAGGGTCAGCTCGACCGCTCCGAGGTTGGAGCCGAGGTGTCCGCCGGTCACCGATACTGCCTTAACGATGAACTCACGGATCTCGCTGGCCAGGGCCTGCAGCTGTGCTTGATCCAGGCGCCGGAGGTCAGTCGGGGACTTGATCGACTCCAACAGCATCGTCTCACGCTACCGCGATCTGTCTCCTGTGCCATGCAGCCACGACCTGGCGACGGGCAGTCCGTAGGATGCCCGAGCGTGGACCATTACCAGTACCTGCTGGTCATGGCCGCCTGCGTGGTAGCGACCCTCCCGCTCGAGTTGGTGTTCGGAGCCCGGGTGTGGCGTCGGCCCAGGCGCCTGGTCGGGGCGCTCGTCGGGCCCGTCGTGGTGTTTTGCGGATGGGACGTGGCCGCCATCGCCCACCACCACTGGCGGTATGCGGCGCGCTACGTGACGGGTGTCGACCTGCCGGGGCGGCTGCCCATCGAGGAGGTCGTGTTCTTCGTCGTCATTCCCATCTGTGCCCTCCTCACCTTCGACGTCGTCGACCGGATGCTCGGCCGGGACCGGGACGTGCCCTTCCCCGAGCGGCTCATCCCGGCCCTCGGCCGCCGCTGCGCCCCCGACGCTGCCCCCGACGCCGACACCGATGCCGACGCCGGGCGCGCCACGAGTTAGATGTACACCTTGTGGGCGGCGGTGGCCGTCGTCGCGGTCGTGATCATCGAGTTGGCCTGGGCCAGGACCGGGATCTTCCGGCGGCGGGCCTACTGGGTCACCATCGTGATCACCTGGGCGTTCCAGGTGCCTGTCGACGGCTGGCTGACCAAGCTCTCGGCCCCCATCGTCATCTACAACCCGAGGGAGCTCACCGGGGTCCGGTTTCCGTGGGACATCCCGGTGGAGGACTTCGCCTACGGCTTCGCCCTGGTCACCATCGTGCTCGTCATATGGCTGCGTGAGGACCGCGGCCGGCCGCAACCGGTATCCGGCGAGCGGCCCGAGCGGCCCGGACGGTCGGATCGGTCGGGTCGGTCGAATCGAGCCGATCAGGGGTAGCCTCGTAGCGTGGTTGCTGCCGTTCTCGCCGGGGTCATCGCGTTCGTCGCCATGGAGCCGGCCACTTACGCCGCTCATCGCTGGATCATGCACGGCATCGGTTGGACCCTTCATCGCTCTCATCACCGGCGCAGGACCGTGACCACGTGGCGCGAGCGCTTCGAAGCCAACGACTGGTTTCCCGTGATGTTCGCGGCGGTGACCATCTTCGCCATGGCCATCGGGACCGATGTGCGATCGGCCCACCTGCTCGTACCGGTCGGGATCGGTGTGACGGCCTACGGCGCCGCCTATGCCTTCGTCCACGACGTCTACATCCACGGCCGCTTCGCCCACCTCGGGGTCATCGGCCCTCTCGAACGCCTCCGGGACGCCCATGCCGTCCACCACCGCTACGGTGAGGAGCCTTACGGGATGCTCTGCCCCTTCGTGCCCGAACGTCTGAGGGAGAAGGCGAGGACGGGAGATGCCAGGCGACCGGCGACGGCCACCTTCCGCCAGGTCGGCACCCGGGCCCGGGTCGTGAACACGTCGTAGCCCGCCGTCTCGATCTGGTCGAGGATGCCGCTGTAGAGCGTCCTAGCCCCGGCGATGCAGCGGGCCGAGATCGGAGGGAGCAAGGCCACGCCGGTGTCGGCCGAGCGGTAGTAGTCGCGAATCCTGGCGATCTCGAAGCGCATCAGCGCGACCCATTCCGGCGTGACGAGACGGGCGCCTATGGCGGCGCCGGCGCCGAAGCGGTCGATGTCATCGGCCGGCAGGTAGACGCGGCCCCGGTCGAGGTCCTCGTTGACATCCCGGCAGAAGTTGGTGAGCTGGAAGGCGATGCCGAGGTCGCGAGCGGGCCCGACGGCCTCGGGGGTGTCGGGTTCGAGGATGGGCAGCATCATCTCGCCGATGACGGCGGCCGAGCCGTCCATGTACTCGAGCAGGTCGTCGAAGGTGGTGTAGCCGGTCACGGTCAGGTCCATCGTCATCGACGTCAAGAACCGGGCGAAGCAGCTCGGCTCGATGTCGAAGGCGCGTACCGTGTGGACGACGGCCTTGAGGACCGGGTCGTTGGAGCGCCCGGCGTCGAGGTCGGCGAAGAACCGGTCACCGAAGTCGGCGAGGGCGGCGGCCCGCTCTACGACAGGAGCCGGTCCGAGGTCGTCGACGATGTCGTCGGCGTACCGGCAGAACCCGTAAAGGGCGTGGACGTGGTGGCGCTTGATCGTCGGGAGCAGCCAGGTTGACCAGTAGTAGGTCGTGCCGTACCTGCGGTTGAGCTCACGGCAGACCCGGTAGCTCTCCTCCAGCGTCGTCATCGCCCGACCTTCATTCCCCTACCCTCATGGCCCGACCGTCACCGTCCGGCGGCGATCTCGTCGACCCGGTCGGCAGCGAGGCGCCCCGAGACGAGGACCATGGGGACCGAGACGCCCGGTACGGTGCCGGATCCCACGAGGACGAGCCCGGGGACGCGGCGGTCGCGGTTGGATGGACGCCACGGCCCCGTCTGGAAGAAGCGGTGCGAGAGGGCGAAGGGCGTGCCTCGTTCCATGCCCATGGCCTCCCAGTCCAGCGGATCGATGAACCGCTCGGTCACGATCTCGTCGACCGGGTAGCCGAGCGAGCCCAGCCGGGCGACCATGCTGTCCCTGAAGCGCGGCCGCTCGGATGCCCAGTCGATCCTGCCGTCGAGGTTGGGGGTGGGTTCGAGGGCGTAGATCACGCTGCCCCCCTCGGGGGCGAGCCCTGGGTCGGAGACCGTCGGGAGCGATACGAGGATGGCGGGGTCGGGTTGGCGGGTGCCGGTCCCGAGCAGGGCGTCGAAGGATCCCTTCCAGTCGCGGCCGAAGTGGATGTTGTGGTGGCGGGCGTCAGGTGGCACCGGCCCGCGCGTGCCGGCGAGCCAGAGGGCCGCGCTCGGCGAATACTCACCTCTCCTCGCGACTCGCGGCATGGGGGTCTCGGGGAGGAGCTGGCGGTAGACGGCTGGGACGTCGGGGTTGGCGACCACGACGTCGGCGCCGATGAAGCTCCCGTCGGCGAGGCGCACGCCGGTCACAGGTCCCGAGGTGCCGAGGCGACGCACGATCCGAACGACGGGCGCTTCATAGCGCAGCTCGACACCGGCCGCCGCCGCCGCATCGGCCAAACCTCGAGCCACGGCGTGGATCCCACCGGCGGGGAACCAGACGCCTTCCACCGTGTCCATGTAGGTGATGACGCAGTAGATGGCGAGGGCCTCGAAAGGGGAGAGCCCGGCATACAACGCCTGGAAGCTGAACAGCTTCCTGAGCCGCTCGTCGCCGAAGTAGGAGTCGACTACCGATGCCATACGACGGAAGGCGCCGAGGCGGGCCAGGCGTAGCGCCGGCATGAGCGGTCGGGCCAGGTCCGTTGGCCGGTCGAAGTTCCGTTCGATGAAGCCGGGCTGCTCGACGCGGTACAGGCGCCCGAGCCAGTCGCAGAACCGGCCGAAGGCGGCGGCGTCGGCGCTCCCGCACTCCCTGCGGATCTCCTCGGTCATCGCCTCGCGACCCTGACGCACGAGGATCGGTGCGCCGTCGGCGAAGCAGGCCCGGTACATCGGGTCGACGGGCGACAGGTCCACGTGGTCGGTCATGTCTGCCCCGGCGGCGGCGAAGGTGTCGGCGATCAGCCCCCGCATCGTCAGCACGCTCGGGCCGGTATCGATCGTGTACCCGGCGGAGCACCACTGTCCGGCCCGACCTCCGGGGGTGCTGTCGCGCTCGACGACGGTGACGCGATGGCCACGCCCGGCCATGTGGCAGGCGGCGGCGAGGCCGCCGAGGCCGGCGCCGACGACCACCACTCGCAGCGCGGGGCCCCCAGAGGTCGTCGCTGGCGGGCTCAGCGGTCCCGCCCGGCCACGAAGCCGGCCAGGTCGACGAGGGCATCGCACGCTTCGGAGGAGAGCGGGAGGTCCTTGGCGGCGATCAGCGCCTCGTCGACGAGCTGGTCGATCATCGTCTCGACGCGGGCGCGTGCCCCGCTCGACTCGAACAGATCCTGCAGGGCCTCGACCTCGTCGCCGGCCAGGTCGGGGGACCCGAAGCGCTCGTCGAGCAGGCGGAGGTCCGAGCCGGACGTCGCCGACTTGGCCAGGGCGAACAGCATCGTCGGCTTGCCCTCCCTGAGATCCTCGCCGACCGGCTTACCCGTGAGCGAAGGGTCTCCGAACACGCCAAGGAGGTCATCTTTGAGTTGAAAGGCCTCGCCGAGCGGCAGTCCGTAGGCCGACAGGGACTCGGACACCGCGGCGAGGCAGGAGGGGGCGGCGAGGGCGGCACCGAGATGAAGCGGACGTTCGATCGTGTACTTGCCGGACTTGTACTGGCAGATGCGCCTGGCGGCCTCGGGCGTGGCCGTCCGCTTGGCCGTCCCGATCAGATCCAGGTACTGGCCGATGTTGACCTCGAGGCGCAACTCGTCGAACACCTCGCGCGCCGGGAGGGGCGCGCCGGCGAGGAGTCGGTCGCTGTGGACGAAGGCCAGGTTGCCGACGAGGATCGCGACACCCGTGCCGAAACGATCCCCCGGTCCCTGCCAACCGCCCCTCTGGTGGTGTCGGCCGTGCTCGACGTGGACGCTCTCGATGCCGTGACGAAAGGGGGAGGCGTCCATCACATCGTCGTGGATCAGCGCGAAGGTGTGCAGCAGCTCGAGGGAGGCGCCTGCGTCGACGACGATGTCGGCGGCGGGATCGCCGCCCATGCCGACATAGGCCCAGAAACAAAACGCGGGCCGCAACCGCTTGCCGCCGGCGAGGACCATGGCTCGAAGCGAGGCGAGGGGTGCCCTCAGCTCCGGGTCGAGTCGTCCCCACCTGGTGGCGTCGGCATCGAGGACCTCGGCGATCCGGTCGTTGACCCGGTCGGCGATCTCGCTGAGCGCAGCCGGTACACGGATCTGGTCGGGGTGGTTAATGGCCACATGCGAGCGTACAAACACCTCCGCGACTAGACGCAGTCCGCTCGGCGGGCTCGCTCAACGCGCCTTGAGGATGAAATCGTCGCGCTGGACGACGACCCTGGTCACCTTGCCGGCGGCGACAAGACCGCCGGTGTCGGTCACCGACACCGTGAACACGAGGCGCCGGCCCTCGGAACGTTCGAGCGTCGCCGTGGCCCTGACGGCGGATCCGACCGACACAGCCACGAAATGGGCGACCTCGACCCGACAGCCGACCGAGGTCTGCTCTGGCGTGAGGAGGCCGGCGATGGCGGCCATGGCGGCCTCCTCGCAGAGGCTCACGACCCGCGGGGTGGCGAGCACGGCGACGTCGCCGGTGCCGAGGGCGAGGGCCGTGTCGGCGTCGTCGACGACGTGGTCGACCGCTGCGTGGATGCCGCCTTTGACCGACACGCACATCACGGTATGCCGGTAGCCTCCTCGAGAGCCAGTGCAGTGGTCCGTAGCAGGATCTGAGGGCCCGATGAAGCAGTCAGGAGTGCGACGGTGATCGACGAAGGAATTGTCCTGCGGGTCCTCGAACGGGCGCTGCAGAGCGGGGGAGACTTCGCCGAGGTCTTCGCCGAGGACCGGCGCAGCTCGTCGGCCCAACTCGACGACGGCAGGGTCGAGGACCTGGCGTCGGGTCGCGAACGCGGCGCCGGGATCCGGGTCGTCTCCGGCGAGACGACCGGCTTCGCCCACACCAGTGACCTGTCGGAGACAGGCCTTTCCCAGGCGGCGGCGGCCGCCTCCGGGGCGGCGCGCGGCGGTGGGGGAGGCCAACGAAGCGTCGCCCTCCGGCGGTCCCATGCGGAGGCGAGGAACGAGGTGGACGTGCTCCCCGAGACGGTGAGCAAGGCCGACAAGGTGGCCCTGTTGCAGCGCGCCGACGACGCCGCTCGCTCCGCCGGCGGCGCCATCCGCCAGGTGAGCGCCGGCTACGGCGACAGTCGGCGGCGCATTCTCGTCGCCAACAGCGACGGCGTCCTCGTATCCGACGACCAGGTCAAGACCCGCTTCTCGGTCGGCTGCGTGGCCCAGGGCGACACCGGCATGCAGACAGGGCGCGAGAGCATCGGTGCCACCATCGGATTCGAGCTCTTCGATCGCCACGACGTCGAGGACCTCGGTCGGCGCGCCGCCAACCGGGCGCTCACCAAGCTGGCGGCCCGGCCCGCGCCCTCTGCGACCCTCCCGGTCGTCATCGCCCGCGGCACGGGCGGCGTGCTCTTCCACGAGGCGTGCGGTCACGGCCTCGAGGCGGACCACGTGGCCAAGGAGCTTTCGGTGTTCGCCCACCGCGTGGGTCAACAGGTCGCAAGCCCATCGGTGACCATCGTCGACGACGGGACCATGGGTCCCGAGTGGGGCACCCTCGCCATCGACGACGAGGGCACGCCGACCCGGCACAACGTCTTGATCCAAGACGGCATCCTGACCGACTACCTGTGGGACTGGATGCGCTCGCGCAAGGAGGGGCGGCCGACGTCGGGCAACGGAAGGCGCCAGAGCTATCAGCACCTGCCCATGGTCAGGATGACCAACACCTACCTGAGCAACGGGACGGAGGATCCTGACGAGATCATCCGCCAGACGCCGTACGGGGTGTACGTGGCCCAACTCGGTGGCGGCCAGGTCAACACGGCGACCGGCGACTTCGTGTTCGGCACGACCGAGGCCTACCTGATCGAGGACGGCCGGATCACCGAGCCCCTGCGCGACGCCAACCTGATCGGCAACGGACCCGAGGTGTTGCGTCACGTCGACGTCGTCGCCAACGACTTCGCCATGGGTTCGCCCGGTACGTGCGGCAAGGCGGGCCAGGGTGTCGCCGTCGGGACCGGTCAACCGACCCTCAGGGTCGCGGCGATGACCGTCGGCGGCACCGCCCGATGACCTCGGGCGCAGGGTACGACCGCTCGATGACCTCGGGGGAGGGCCAGGAGCTCCTCGACCTGGCGACGAGGGTCGCAGGTTGGGCCCGGGAGGGCGAGGAGATCGAGGCCTACGTCGCACGGGGACGCGACAACGACATCGAGGTCTTCGACGGTGAGGTCGAGTCGCTGTCGTCGGCCGAGGCGGCCGGTATCGGGATCCGGGTGGTGACCGGATCACGTCAGGGATTCGCCTATGCCGGTTCCCTCGACGACGAGGTCGTCGCCGAGACCCTGGACGAGGCCCGCGACAACGCCGGTTTCGCGAGCCCGGATGGCTCGGTCGGCCTGGCTCGTCCCGACGGGGTCGCCGCGGCGGCAATGGACCTGTGGCGCGACGATCTGGCCGACTTCCCGACGGCCGACAAGGTCGCCCTCGCCCTCGAGCTCGAGCGGTCGGTGCGTGCCGGTGACCGTCGCATCCGCCAGGTCGACAACGCGAGCTGGGGAGACTCCGCCTTCGAGTCCGCCGTCGTCACGTCGACAGGGATTGCGTCGTCGAGCCGGAGGACAACGTGCTACCTGAGCGTGTCTGCCGCGGCGGGCGACGGCGAAGAGACCCAGACCGGTTCGGGGTCCTCGGTCGGTCGCAGCCCGGCCGACCTCGACCCCGACCAGGCCGCGGTCGACTCGATCGAGCGGGCGACGAGGCTGCTCGGCGCCACCAAGCCCAGGTCCGCGCACCTGACCGTTGTGCTCGAGCCGAGGATCACCGCCACGGTGCTCGCCATCCTGGCCGGCACGCTCGACGGGGAGGCCGTGCTCAAGGGCCGCTCGCTCTTCGCCGACCGTATGGACGGGATCGTGTCCGACCCGAGCATCACCCTGATCGACGACCCCACCGACCCCGAGGCCTTCGGTGCCGCCACCTACGACGCCGAAGGACTGGCGACCCGGCGCAACGTCCTGATCGAGGATGGCGTCTTGCGCCGTTTCCTCTACGACACCTACGCCGCCAGACGAGCGGGGACTACGTCGACGGGCTCGGCCGTGCGGGGTGGGTTCAAGACGGCGCCGGCGACGGGGGCTCGGGCCCTGAGCGTCCGGCCCGGAACATCCTCGCCGGATGAGATCTACGCGCAGGTCGGTGACGGCCTCCTCGTGCAGTCGGTCACAGGGGTCCACTCCGGCGTCAACCCCGTGAGCGGCGACTTCAGCGTGGGTGCGAGCGGCGTCCTCGTGAGGGGAGGCGAGCTGGCCGCCCCGGTGCGGGAGATCACCATCGCTTCGACCTTGCAGCGCATGCTGCAAGGAGTCGTCGCCGTCGGCTCGGACGTCACCCGCCTCCCATCGTCGGCGGTGGGTCTCACCCTCGCCATCGCCGACGTGTCGATGAGCGGCACCTGATCCCGATGGCCGAGCCCATGCGAACCCTGCGGCGACGGGCGGCACGGGTCGTTGTCATGGACCCCGAGGGGCGGGTCCTGCTGCTCAAGGCCCGTGACCCCGCCGACGCCCGGATACCGGAGTGGTGGGAGCTGCCCGGCGGCGGCATCGAGCATGCCGAGTCGAGCGAGGACGCCGGCCGGCGCGAGGTGTTCGAGGAGACCGGGCTCGTCAACCTCGATATCGGCCCGGCCGTGTGGGCCCAGCGGGCCGTCTTCGACTTCGGTGGCTACCACTTCGATCAGCACGAGCAGATCCACATCGCCAGGTGTGCCGGGGACGAGATCCGGCCCGGGGGCCTCGAGGGCCTCGAGGTCGAGGCGTTTGTCGGCTCCCGGTGGGAGGAGGTCGACCGCCTCGGTGACATCGTCGCCGGTGGGGAGCGGGTGATACCCGACTGGCTGCCCGAGCAGCTCGCGGCCGTCCTGGCCACCGGCCTGCCCGACGAACCGATCGATATGGGGCTCCTAAGGGGTCGATAGGAACGTACGCTGGCTCCGTGTTCTTCTCTCGCAAGACCGAGATGGTGGACCCGGACAAGGCCGTCGCCGGCCGGTCCCAGCCGGTGGACGTGCCGGCCCGCCATTATGTGAACGGCAACCCCCTGACGCCGCCGTGGCCGGATGGCTTCGAGACGGCCGTATTTGGGATGGGCTGCTTCTGGGGCGCGGAACGGGCGTTCTGGCAGACCCCGGGGGTCTGGACGACGGCCGTCGGCTATGCCGGCGGCTACACGCCCAATCCAACCTACGAAGAGGTCTGCAGCGGCAGGACCGGCCACTCGGAGGTCGTGCTCGTCGTGTGGGACCCCGCCCAGGTGAGCTTCGACCAGCTGTTGAAGGTGTTCTGGGAAGGCCACGATCCGACCCAGGGGATGCGCCAGGGCAACGACGTGGGCACCCAGTACCGCTCCGCGGTCTACACGACGTCCGACGCCCAGGCGGCGGTGGCCAAGACATCGGCCGAGCGGTACCAGGAGGCGGTCACGGCCGCCGGCCACGGCACCATCACGACGGAGCTGGCGCCGGCCGGCGACTTCTACTACGCCGAGGATTACCACCAGCAGTACCTCGCCAAGAACCCCGGCGGTTACTGCGGGCTCGGCGGCACCGGCGTGTCCTGCCCGATCGGGCTCACCGGCGTGGGCTGAGGGCCTCGAGATGACCGCCCGTTGAGCCGAGGCGGCCGGCCCGGCCGAGGCGAGCGGACCGGACGGCGTAGCCGAGCTCGTCCTTTTTCGGACGGCCTGCGAAGCGGCCAGGCGGCCAAGATGGCGGCGTGGCGACGACCGACATAGAGATCACAAGTCCGACCATCCGGCTGGGGCAGCTGCTCAAGCTGAGCGGGGCCGTCGACTCCGGCGGGGACGTCAGGGCGCTGCTCGAGGTCGGGCAGGTGACGGTCAACGGAGCCGTCGAGGTCCGGCGGGGTCGGCAACTGCGCGATGGCGACCTGATCGCCGTGGGCGCCGCTCGTCTGCGAGTGGTCTCGTCCGGCATCACTCGCCAACCCTCGAGTTGAAGTTCACTTCAATGCACGGCCTTAGCCGAGCCGCCGAGCCCTAAGGCCGTCGAGGGTGGTCTTGGCCCGCTCAATAGGGCATCGTCCCGATGTCGCAGGCCGCCTTAGGAGCCCAGGCTGACAGTGTCAGTTTGGCCCGCTCAGGAGGCACGAGATGTCCATGTACGTAGCATTCGCCCAGGCAGAGGCGGCGTATCGCCGGGAGCGTATCGCCGCCAGTTTCGAACGCCAGCGGACCAGGAGGTCGATTGGGCAAGGTGCTCAGAGACGTGCTGGCCACGGGCTCATCTCGCGACACCGTCGTGAACACGCGCCGGCGAAGCCCAAGCCGCTGAGGTTGCCTGTCAGGTCATGAACCGGTCGAGCGGCGACGCGCCCTCAGTGCCGGCCGTCATGATGGAGCTCATGGGAGCAGAGTCACCGGCCGCGGGTTCACTCGTCGGTCGCACTGCCGATCTGGAGCGGCTCGCCGCCATGGTCGGGATGGGTGACGACGCTTCCGGCTCCGCTGCGGTCCTGCTCGCCGGTGACGCGGGGGTGGGCAAGACCAGGTTGCTCACCGAGCTCGGCGAGCGGGCCACGGGTTCGGGATGGCGGGTGATCGCCGGTCACTGTCTCGACTTCGGCGACAGCGCTCCGCCCTACCTTCCCTTTACCGAGATCTTCGGTCGCGTTGCGGTGGAGTCTCCCGCCCTTGGCGCCTCGCTCATCGAGAGCCAGCCGGCCCTTGGTCGCCTCATGCCGGCGCGCCGTGTGCTCGACGGTGGCACCGCTACGACCGCCGGGCGCGTGGAGCGATCGGACCTCTTCGAGGCCGTGTACGCCGGCCTGGGCCAGATGGGGCGGTCGTCGCCCCTGCTCCTCCTGGTCGAGGATGTCCACTGGGCCGACCATTCCACCCGGGAGATGCTCAGCTTCCTTTTCGCTCGCCGGTTCCCCGAGCCGGTCGCCGTCGTGGCGTCCTATCGGAGCGACGATCTGCACCGCCGGCATCCGCTCCGTTCCGTGGTCGGTGAGTGGACCCGGCTCCCCGGGGTGACCCGGATGCAGCTGCAACCTCTCTCCGACCCAGATGTGCGTGCCCTCGTCCGTTCCTTGCATCCGGCGCCTATCCCCGAGACAAGCGTGCGTGGGATCGTGGCCAGGGCCGAGGGAAACGCCTTCTTCGTGGAGGAGCTCGTCGCGGCTGCCGACATCGGCGGTCCTTCTCTCCCCACCGATCTTCTCGATCTGCTGCTCGTGCGGGTGGATCGCCTCGATGAGGCGGTCCGCCTCGTCGTACGGGCCGCCTCGGTCTCAGGTCGGCGAGTGTCCCACGAGCTGCTCGCCCGGGTGATCGACCTGGATGAGGTCACCCTCGATCGCTCGCTGCGCGCCGCCGTCGAGGCCAACGTGCTCGTGGCGATAAGCCCCGATGCCTATGGCTTCCGCCACGCCCTCCTCGCCGAGGCGATCTACGACGATCTGCTCCCCGGTGAGCGGGTGCGGCTCCACGCGGCCTATGCCCGGGTGCTCGCCGCGCACGAGGTGCAGGGCACCGCAGCCGACCTGGCCCGCCATGCCCGAGCCGCCCATAACGTCGCCACCGGCCTGCGAGCCAGCATCGAGGCCGGTGAGGAGGCGATGGCCCTTGCCGGTCCTGCCGAGGCCGCCCACCACTACGAGCACGCCCTCGGGTTTCTCGCCGATGCCGGCGCCGCGGTCGAGGTCGACCCGCCCGTCGACCGGGTGACACTCGCCCTGCGCGCCGGTGACGCCTTGGTGGCGGCCGGCAACGTCTACCGTGCCGTTGCCCTGCTCGAGGATCAGCTGCGCCAGCTGCCCGCCGAGGCCCCGGAGGTCGACAGGGCCCGTCTCCTGCTGGCCGTGGCGGGTGCGGCGCTCCAAGCCGACAACCCCGTCGATCCGCTGCAGGCCACGACCGAAGCCATCAAGCTTGTCCCGGCCGAGCCCGTCAGCTCGCTGCGAGCCCAGGTCGTCAACATGCATGCTCGAGCCAATGCCGACCGGAGGCGTGACGACGAGGCCGTCAGGTGGGCGAGTTTGGCCCTTGACTTGGGGCGCACCCTTCAGCTGCCCGACATCGTCGCCGATGCCACCACAACCATCGCTCGCGTCGACGAGCGAGCCGGGTCGCCGGAGTCCTCGCGCCGCGCCCTCGAGCAGGCGGCGGTGGACGCTGCCGCGGCGGGTGAGGTGTCGGCGGAGCTACGGGCGCTGACCAATCTGGGGGTTCTCCACTACACCCGCGGTCGGCTGGCGGAGGCCGAGACGGTCTGCAGGTCGGCCATGGGCCGGGCCCGTGCCCATGGCCGCCCCTGGGCGCCATACGGCCTTGACTCCCGGGTCCTCGCCGGCATCGTGGCCTACACCAGGGGAGAGTGGGCGGATGTCCTCGACATCGTGGATGTGAGCGACGAATCTCCCCCGGGACTGGCGGAAGCCCTCCTCGGTTCGGTGGGCATGTCCGTTTCGGCCGGTCGCGGCGAGCACGACGCCGTGCAGCTCCTCGGCCATCTCCGGCCCTGGTGGGAGCGTGACGGTCAGATCGCCATCCTCAGCGCTGCGGCGGCCATCGACCTGCACGGCGACCGCGGAGAGCTGATCGAAGCGACCGCACTCCACGACGACATCGTCCCGTACGTCGGGGCCATGTGGGAGCATCCCTTCTTCCAGGCGCGGATCAGACTCGGTGGCCTCATGCTCGGCCAACTGTGCGCCGCCGCTCTGCATTCGGGTTCCCAGCAGCTTGTCGGGCTGGCCCGTCGTGGTGACGAGCTGGCCGATGCGGCGATGGAGGCCGCGGCGCGCGGTCCCAAGCCGGGGCCGGGCATAGAGAGCCGGGCCTGGCTGACGCGCGTGACCGCCGAGCACGGCCGGTTGCGTTGGCTCACCGGGGTGCGGGCACCGAAGGAGGATGAGCTCGTCGGCGCCTGGCAGAGCAGCGTCGAGGACTTCGAGCGCTTCGGCCATCGATTCGAGACGGCCAGGTCCCAGGCCCGGCTGGCGGCAGTCCTTCGAGCCGTCGGTCGACCACAGGACGGCACAGGGCCGGCCCGTAACGCCCGTGACACGGCCGTCCGGCTCCAGGCCGCTCCGCTCCTCGACGAGTTGCGTCGCCTCGCACCTCCCCTCGCATCCCGACGATCGGAGCCGTCACGGCGCGACGACCCCCTCACCGGGCGGGAGGGGGAGGTGCTTGCGCTGCTCGCCATGGGCCGGAGCAACCGGGAGATCGGCCAGCAGCTCTACATCAGCGTCAAGACCGTCAGCGTGCACGTGTCCAACCTGATGGCGAAGCTGGGGGCGAGCGGTCGCACCGAGGCCGTCGCCATCGCCCGCCGCCGGGGCCTGCTTCCTGGCGGTACGAGCATCGACTAGCGGCGCCGGCCCGATCCCGGCCGAGCCAGGCTCGTTCCTGTCGCGATCTTGCACCGACAGGTGTACACGAATCGCGACAGGTTCGCCGCAGGCCGTACACGGATCGCGACAAGAACGAGCCGGCAGAGGTGGCGTCGCCGGTCGGTCGGTCGGGTCGCCACGGTGGCCGTGCCGAGCCTGGCGTTCCCCGGACTGGCTACCGAGCCGATGGTCGTGCATCCGAGAGGGTCAGAGCGGTCGCCGGCCGGCCGCCCGTGGGATAGCCGGCCCCGCGACCCAGTGCCCAAAGCGGGCGGTACGCTCGTGACTGTGGAGATTCTCTTGGGGCTGGCGGGTCTGTGTGTCGGGGCCGGCATCGCCACCATCGCCGCGGCCGTGCTGCGAGCCCGCCAGGCCGAGCGGGAGGACCTTTGGCGCCACGCCGGCCGGGAGCTCGGCACGGAGCGGGAAGCGGACCAAACGTCCGCCCGAGCGGACCTCGCACCAGCCGCCCGACCCCCCTCCGCCCCGCCCCCTGTCGACGCATCGGCTCCCGCCGACGAGCGTCTGTTCGGCGACCAAGCGGGCACCTTCGAGCCGTCTATCGCCGAGGAAGCCGAACGCTGGCTCCAGGACCACTAGCCGCGGAGGCGAGGGGACGGGCCTGGGGCCGGCAGTACGGACCGGCTCCGCGGCCGGCCGTAGCCCGACCAGACCCCGCCCTCCCCGCGCCACGACCGGCCGGCGCGTCTCAGCGAGCTCCGAGCCCGTCGATGGCGGCCAGCTCGTCATCGCTCAACTCGAAGTCGAAGATGTCGAAGTTGGCGGCGATCCGCTCCTTGCGGCTCGACTTCGGGATCACGACGACCCCGTGGTGGAGATGCCAGCGCAGCACGACCTGCGCCGGCGTCTTCCCATGGGCCTCGGCGACCGAGCGGAGGACGCCGGCGGTCAGGTCGGTCGTCTTGAACGGGCTGTAGCCCTCGAGCACCACCCCTCGCTCGGCGTGGGCGGCGGCGACGGCGGCGTCGTAGAGCTCGGGACCCCACTCGATCTGGTTGACCGCCGGCGCCACGCCGGTCGCATCGGTCAGCTCGTCGAGCTGCGCCGGGGTGTAGTTGCTCACGCCAACCGACCGCGCCAGCCCCTCATCGCGCAGTCCCACCACGGTGGCCCATGTGTCGGGCCTGGCTCGGCCGCCGGGCGGCCAGTGGATGAGCCACAGGTCGACCGAGTCGACGCCGAGAGCGCTCAGGCTGGCCTCGATGGTCCGACGCTCGTGGCCGACGCCGCCCTCCGGCAGCTTGGTCGTGAGGAACACCTCGTTGCGGGCGATGTCGCTGTCACGCAGGGCCAGGCCGATGGCGTCCTCGTTGCGATACATCGTGGCCGTGTCGATGTGGCGGTAGCCGACCTCGAGGGCGTCGAGCACGGCCCGGCGGGCCTCGTCGCCCGACGCTTGCCAGGTACCGAGCCCGACGATGGGCATGGCGACGTCGGGGGCGATCGGCACTGAGGGCGGCACGGGCATCTCGACGAGTGATCCTTTCGACGGGGCGCCCAGAGGGGACGCCGCTTGACCTTCCCATCCTGGCCTGATTCTCCGACCGTCACGAGAGGTGCTGGCCCGACCCCGCATGGGCGCGCCATCATGGGCGCTCCCGACGAAAGTGCTGCCCGTGATCCTCGCCGCATCCGTGTCGACGGTGCCCTCCCATCTGACGTTTCTGCAGTCGATCGTGATCGGGATCTTCCAGGGCATCAGTGAGCTCTTCCCGATCTCGAGCCTCGGCCATGACGTCCTGATCCCCAAGCTGTTCGGTTGGAACGACCTGCTGCGCAGCGAGACGGCCAGCGAGTCGTTCTGGCTCGCCTTCATCGTCGGGCTCCACGTGGCCAACGCCCTCGCCCTGCTCGTGTTCTTCTGGCGGGACTGGGTTCGGATCATCGCCGCGTTCTTCAGGACGCTCTTCAAGCGCAGGATCGAGACGTCGACCGAGCGGCTCGCCTGGCTGATCATCGTCGCCACCATCCCGGTCGGGATCATCGGGCTCCTTCTCGAGCACGCCGTGCGCACCCTGCTGGCCAAGCCGCTTTCGGCTGCCGTGTTCCTGATGGTCAACGGTCTGATTCTCCTCGGCGCCGAGATGCTCCGTCGCAGGGTTCTTGCCCGCGCCCCGGCCGTCGCTCCCGGCGGTGCGGATGCTCCGGCCGGCACCGCACCAGCCGGTGGCGCCGGTACCCGGCCCGCACCCACACCGGCGTCGGACCGAGTGGACCAGAGCGACCCTTCATCGGCCCGGCTCGCGGCCCTCCCATGGCGGGATGCCGTGTTCATTGGGTTCGCCCAGAGCCTGGCCCTGATTGCCGGGATCAGCCGCGACGGTGTCTGCATGGTCGGGGGTCTGCTTCGCGGCCTCGACAACGAAGACGCCGCCAAGTTTGCCTTCCTGCTCTCGACGCCGGTCATCCTCGCGGCTGGCGCCCTCAAGATCGGCGACCTGACCGGCCCGCTCGGCGCCGGCGTCCGGGGTCAGATCGTGGCCGGGACCGTGGTGACCTTCGTCGTGTCGCTGCTCGCCATCAGGTTCCTCGTGCGGTTCTTCCGCACCCGCAACCTGCGGCCGTTCGGCTACTACTGCCTGGCCTTCGGCGCGTTCATGACGGTCTTCACCGTCGCCGGTGCCTGAGCCGGACCGGGCCGGCGCCCCCCCGCCGCCCGCCGTCTCGCCGCCCGCCGTCTCGCCGCCCGCCGTCTCGCCGCCCGCCGTCTCGCCGACAGTCCACCGGCCCACCGCCCACGTCGCCATGGTGGGGGCAGGTCAGCTGGCTCGCATGACCCAGCAGGCGGCCGTCGATCTCGATATCGACCTCCACGTGCTTGCCGCCACCCCCGACGACCCGGCCGTGCACGCCGGCGCCCCCCATCGCGTCGGGAGCCACCTGGACCTCGACGATCTCCTGGGCGTGGCCGCCGAAGGCACCGTGGTCACCTTCGACCACGAGCTCGTCCCCGGTGAGCTCCTGGCGGCGATGGAGTCGGTCGGTCACGTACTACGGCCGGGGGCGGCCGCTCTCCGATTCGCCCAGGACAAGTTGTTCGCCCGGCGCCGCCTAGCCGAGGCCGGCTACCCGGTGCCCGCCTTCGCCGCCGTGGCCGCTCCCGGCGACGTGCGCGCCTTCGGGGCCAAGCACGGCTGGCCGGTGGTGCTCAAGGCTCGTTCCGGCGGCTACGACGGGCGAGGCGTGCTCGTCGTGGCGGGACCGGATGACGTTCCCGCCGATGTGGCGTGGGGCTCGCAGACGCAGCCGGCGTGGCTGGTCGAGGCCCACGTCGACCTGGTCGCCGAGCTGGCCGTGCTCGTCGCCCGCCGGCCGTCCGGTCCCGCCGTGAGCTACCCGCCGGTCGAGACGACCCAGGTCGACGGTATCTGTGTGGAGCTCGTGACCCCCGTCCGGGTGGATCCCGTTGTCGCCGAGCGGGCCCGACACCTGGCCGAGGCGATCGCCGAACACATCGGTGCCGTGGGCATCTGCGCCGTCGAGTTGTTCGTCGGCCCTGGCGCCGCGCTCATCGTCAACGAGGTCGCGCTTCGTCCCCACAACTCCGGGCACGCCACCATCGAGGCCAACGTCACGTCCCAGTTCCACCAGCATCTGCGGGCCGTGCTCGACTGGCCGCTCGGCCCCACCGAGGCGACGGCACCGGCGGCGGCCCTTGTCAACCTGATCGGCATCGAAGGCGGCCCCGATCCCGGCCCTAGGCTGCCGCTCGCCCTCGAAACGCAAGGAGCCCACGTGCACCTCTACGCCAAACAGAGCCGGCCGGGGCGCAAGATCGGCCACGTGACCGCGCTGGCGGATACCCCCGATGCGGCCCTGGCCACGGCCCGCCAGGCGGCCGGCGCCCTCCTCGGCCCGTGAGCTCCCAGGAGGGCGACGTGCGCCCCGCAAGCTCGCTGAGCTCCCAGGCCTCATCCGGCGACGAGGGGCGGGCCGACGAGCGGGAAGCCGAAGGGGACGCCGAGGAGCGCGACGCCATCCCCGCCGTGGTGACGCCGATCGGCCGGGTGCCCGTCGTGGCCGTGGTCATGGGTAGCCCATCCGACCTGCCGGTCATGCAACCGGCGGCCGACGCGCTCTCCGAGCTCGGCATCGCCCACGAGATCCGGGTCGTCTCCGCCCACCGCACCCCGGAACACATGGTCGACTTTGCCAGCGGGGCCGTCGAACGAGGTCTGCAGGTGATCGTGGCCGGCGCCGGGGGGGCCGCCCACCTGCCCGGGATGCTCGCCGCCCTGTGTCGACTGCCGGTCATCGGGGTGCCGGTGCCGCTCCGCTATCTCGACGGGCTCGACTCGCTGCTCTCGATGGTGCAGATGCCGGCCGGCGTGCCCGTGGCCACGGTCGCCATCGGCAACGCCCGCAATGCCGGCCTGCTCGCCGCCCGGATCATCGCCGTCGCCGACCCGGTCGTGGGGGACGGTCTCGAACGCCTCGCCGCCGCTTCGGCCGCCACCTCTCTCGCCGCAGACGACGAGTTGCGAGGCGCCCCAAGGCCCCCGTGACCGGCCCGGGCTTAGTTTTCTTTGCCCACTTTTCCGGTGGACTTTCGCATTTTGGCTCTTTTTGCTGGATGGTTGGGGGGCGGTGGTGGCGTGGTGTTTATGCGGCGGTGGCCAGGGCGTTGAGGATGCCGTCGATGATTTTCGGGTGGAGTGGTCCCGGGGACGACACGTCGGTAATTCGCTGCGTCCATAGGGTCCGGCGTAGCGCGGCGAGCGCGTCGAGGAAGCTGGGTGTGGTCTTGTTCGGGTTCCAGGGGCGGGGGATCCAGGTGGGGGCGGTCCCGTGGGTGGGGATGTACCACGCCCAGATGGCCGCGTAGAGCCATAGCGACAGCGACGCGGCCCGCTCGGGGCCGAGATGCTTCCAGCATTGGGGGTTTTCGGCGCCGAGGCATTGTTTGACCTCGCGGTTGACGCACTCGATGGACCAGCGCCCGGCGTAGAGCGAGGCGACCCCGCCGGGGTTGGCGTCGAGGTCGGTGGTGAAGAAGAAGTCGTCGTGCATGACCCCGGCGGGGTCGCGGACGATCACGAGGAGGACTTGATGGTTGTGGTCGATGGAGTACCACAGGACCGGCATCGACCACACCAGGAGGTTCTTGGGTCGGCCTCGCCAGTCGGCGTCGGCTGGGGTGAAGTCGCCGTCGGCGAGGCGGGCTGCCATCTGGGTTGGGGTCTGTAGGCGGGCGCCTCGGGTTCGGGGCCGGCCCCGCTTGCCGGTGCGGGGTGGGGCGGGCTCGAAGATGGCGGCGTCGCGACGCATCCGGGAGGTGATGGTGCTTCGTGGTAGTTGCCGTCGGGCCAGGCACGCGTACGCCCCGTCACCGCAGAGCGCGAAGCGTCGCTCGGGCAGCCACGAGGCCACCTCGATGATGATCTCGGCGGCGAGCTCGGTGGTCTTGGGGCCGCCTTTGCGGTGCAGGCGGACCCCGACGGGCACACCGATGGGCATGGCACCCCACGGCGGGGACACCCGCAAGGTGACCACAACCAGGTTCAGCCCGGTGGCGTAGACGACCCGGTTGCGTGTCGAGCGCACTGCGTCTCTGAAGCTGCCGGCACCATCGATACGGCGTCCCGACTTTTGTACAGCGTGTCGTCGACGTCGAGGGTGACGGTGCCGGTGGAACACAGCGTGGCCACCAGGTGCACGACGAGCGCCTTCCACACGGCGTTGGTGGACCAGCGACCGGCCCGCAAGAAGCGGTGATAGGCGTCATGGGCGCGTCGGCCGTCGGGGTCGGCGACGGCGATCATGGCGGTGACGGTGCGCCGGGCGGGGGCCAGGACCCACCCGGTGAGAAGCGTGGTGAAGATCGACAGGCTCGGCGCCGAAAAGCAGTCCCTGGCCAGGCCCACCAGCGCCTCCCAGCCATCCTTGGCGTCACTGTCCGACGTGGGCACGGCCTCCTCCCGTCCCTCCGCCGCCGGTATCTTGACCGGCGGCAGTCGTGGATAGGGTGGATCCTCAGAACCAGCATGCGGATCGACCAGGCACGCCGAGCCAGACAACGCCAGATCATCAAAGAGATCGCCAGCCTCGACTACGCCCTACCCGGCTCGATCGAACAGCGCCGGACCCGCTGCGGCCAGCCCGGCTGCCGCTGCCACAGCGAACCCTCCGCCCTCCACGGCCCCTACATCGTGTGGACCCGCAAGGTCGCCGGCAAGACCGTCAGCCGCACACTCAACGACGAGCAACTCACCAACTACCAGCCCTGGCTCGACAACAACCGACGCCTCCGCCAGCTCGTCTCCGAGCTACACGACCTCACCACCGACATCGTCGAAGACGACCATCGCAACCGCCACTGACCCGAACCAACCCGAGGCCTCAAAAGTGCGAAAGCCCACTTACAGACAGAATCCGTAAAAGTGGGCATAGAAATCGGTTGGATCGCGGTTCGGGCCGGATCAGGTGAGCGGATGGGTCAGGTGAGGGGACGGGTCAGGGAAGGGGCGCCCCCGGCCGAGCAGCGGCAGCTCGCTGCGACCGGGATAGCGGGGATGGCCGAGGCGAGGACCGATCGGGTCCTGTCGACCATGGAGGCGAGCACGGCCAAGACGGCATCCATCGTCACCGGGGGGACGTTGCCGTCGCCCTCCACCCCGGTGTCGTAGTCGGTGACAAGAGCCAGCCCGGCGTAGCAGAGGCCGAGCTCGCGGGCCAGGTAGGCCTCCGGGTACTGGGTCATGCCGACGACGTCGCATCCCGCCGCCCGCAGCCACCCGGACTCGGCACGCGTCGAGAACCGCGGGCCCTGGACCACGACGACGGTGCCACTGTCGTGCACGGTGCACCGCTCGGCCTCGGCCGCCCTCGCCAGCACGGCGCCGAGCTCGGGACAGTACGGGTCGGCGAACGCGATGTGCTCGACGATGGGGCCGTCGAGGTACGTGTCCTGACGGCCCCAGGTGCGATCGATGAGCTGGTCGAGGACGACCATGTCTCCCGGGTGGAGGTCGGGGCGCAGGGAGCCGACGGCGCACGGACCGATGACGCGCCGCACGCCCAGCTCGCGCAGGGCCCACAGGTTGGCCCGGTAGTTGAGGCGATGCGGCGCCCACTCGTGATGGGCACCGTGGCGGGGGAGGAAGGCCACCGGCCGCCCGGCGACCTCACCGACCGCCAGTTCGGCCGAAGGCGGACCGTAGGGAGTGTCGATGGCGAAGCCGACGGTGTGCTCGAGGAACGTCGAGAACCCCGAACCCCCGATTACCGCCACCTCGGCTCGCGGGAGGTCCATCGGCATCCGCCGGCCTCAGCGGGAGGCCGCCGCCTTCGAGCCCGACCGCTTCGACGACCCTGACGACCCCGACGAGCTCGACGACCCCTTGTCGGCCGGCTTGGAGGACTCCTTCGACGAGGACGACTCCTTCGACGACGACCCGTCCTTGGATGACGACCCGTCCTTGGATGACGACCCGTCCTTGGCCGCTGCCCCCTCCTTCGACGAGGATCCGTCCTTGGCGGACGACTCCTTGGCGCCGGACTCCTCCTTCTGCGACGCGCCGTCCTTGCCCCCCGGATCTCCGGACCCGTTGGCCGACGCCCCGGCCGCCTGCCGGCTGTCGTTCTTGTAGAAACCGCTGCCCTTGAAAGAGATCCCGATGGTGCCGAACACCTTGCGCAGCGGGCCGCTGCAGACCGGGCACGTCGTCAGCGAGTCGTCGGTGAAGGCCTGGACGACCTCCAGGTGCTCACCGCAGGACTTGCAGGCGTATTCGTAGGTCGGCATTCTTCAGGTACCTCACAGGACGCTTCGGGACGCAATGTGCGACCGAACCGATCTGGCAATCGACGGTCGAGAGTGCCAAGTGTACCGACGGGGAAGGATTCACCCATGACGAGTTCGGTCAAGAAGGCGGTGATCCCGGCCGCAGGGCTCGGGACCCGGTTCCTCCCGGCCACCAAGGCCCAACCCAAGGAGATGCTGGCGCTTGTTGACAAGCCCACCATCCAATACGTCGTCGAGGAGGCCGTTGCCGCCGGGATCACCGACATCCTGATCATCACCGGTCGGGGCAAGCGCAGCCTGGAGGACCACTTCGACCGGTCGTTCGAGCTCGAGTACCACCTGGAGCGGGGCGGCAAGCACGAGGAGCTCGCCGAGATGCGTGCCATTGCCGACATGGCCGAGATCCACTACGTCCGCCAGGGCGAGCCCCGAGGCCTGGGACACGCCGTCGGGGTGGCACGCGACCACGTCGGAGATGGGCCGTTCGCGGTGATGCTCGGCGACGACATTATGCACGAGCGTTCCGGCGTGCTGACCGACATGCTCGGTGCCTTCGACGAGCGGCGAGGCTCGGTCATCGCCCTGCGCGAGGTACCCACCGAGGAGATCTCGCTGTACGGGAGCGCCAGGGTCGACGACCCCGAAGGCCAGCTCGTGCGGGTCCGTGACATCGTCGAGAAGCCGGCGCCGGCCGAGGCACCGTCCAACCTGGCGGTGATGGGACGGTACGTCTTCACGCCGGAGATCTTCGACGTCATCGACAAGACGGCGCCGGGCAAGGGCGACGAGATCCAGCTGACCGACGCCATCAGGTCGCTGCTCGACATCGAGCCGGTGTACGGCTGGACCTTCGTGGACGGGCGCTTCGACATCGGCAACAAGCTCGACTACCTGAGGGCGACCGTCGAGCTCGCCCTCGAGCGCGAGGATCTCGGCCCCGCCTTTCGCAAGTACCTGATCGAGCGCATGAAGGGAGAGGTCGGCAAGGACGCTCCCGCCGGATCGTGATCCCTCTGGACGAGGCGCAGGCACGGGTCATGGCCGGATGTCCGCCGGCCGATCCGGTCGAGGTCGACGTGGCCGACGCTCTGGGCCTCGTGCTGGCCGAGACCGTCGTGTCGGCCGAGGCCGTTCCCCCGTTCGCGAGCAGCGCCATGGACGGCTTCGCGCTGCGGGCGGCCGACGTGGCCGGCGCGGCCGAGACGGCCCCGGCCCGGTTGAAGGTGATCGGCACCTTGGCGGCAGGGGCCGCACCCACGACGACCGTCGGGCCCGGCGAGGCCCTGCGGATCATGACGGGGGCCCCTTTCCCCCCAGGAGCCGACGGTGTCGCCATCGTCGAGACGACCCGCAGCACGCCCGACGAGGTCGAGGTGTTCGCCGTCGTGTCCCCGGGAGCCCACATTCGCCCCGCCGGCCAGGACCTCGCCGCCGGACAGGAGGTCTTTTCCGCCGGCACCGTCCTCGGTCCCGGTCACGTCGGTGTCCTCTGCAGCATCGGCAGGGAAAGGGTGACCGTGGTGCCGGCTCCCGTCGTCGGTGTCCTCTCGACCGGTGACGAGCTGGTCGAGGCCGGGGTGCCGCTCGGGCCTGGTCAGATACGGGACTCCAATCGGCTGACCATCATCGGGCTCCTGCGCCGCGACGGGTTCGCCACCGTCGACCTCGGGATCGCCCGCGACGTCGAGGAGGACATCAGAGCCAGCGTGCACGAAGGCGCGGCGCGCTGCGACGCCGTGATCACGAGCGGCGGCGTGTCGATGGGGGAGTACGACTTCATCAAGAAGATCCTCGACGAGCTGGCCGCCATGGCGTGGATGCAGGTCGCCATCCGGCCCGCCAAGCCGTTTGCCTTCGGCCGGATCGGGACGACGCCGGTCTTCGGGCTGCCCGGCAATCCCGTGTCGTCGATGGTCTCTTACGAACTGCTCGCCCGCCCCGGCCTCCGCCACCTGGCCGGCTACGACGACGTCGCGGCCGTCAGGGCACCGGTGCGGGCCGTGGCCGACGGCGCACTGAATCGCCCCCCCGACGAGCGCACCACCTACTCCAGGGTCGTCGCCACGGCGGGGGTGGACGGACGGATGCGGGTTCGCTCGACCGGCGGGCAGGGATCCAACCTGCTGTGGCCGATGGCGCTCGCCAACGCCCTGGCCGTGCTGCCGCCGGGACCCGGCGCGCCCGATGGCGGGGATGTGGACGTGCTGCTTCTCGGCTAGAAGTCCGTAAATGCAAGGTGAGGAGCGCTTGGATGCTGTATCTGAGGGGATTCGATCGCCTTTGGTGACCCATCGCAAGAGCGTCGGTAGGGTGAAGTTGTGACCACACCGCTCGTCGACCCGCACCAGCGCACCGTTCGCGACCTGCGGATCTCGATCACCGACCGGTGCAATTTCCGCTGCACCTACTGCATGCCCGAAGAGGGCATGGTGTGGCTGCCGCGCGAGGACCTGCTGAGTTTCGAGGAGATCACCCGGATCGCCAGGGTGTGCGTCGAGCGCTATGGCTTCGAGAGCGTGCGGCTCACCGGTGGCGAACCGACCGTGAGAGCCCATCTGCCCCGCCTGGTCGAGCAGATCGCCGGACTCGGCGTCGAGGTGTCGCTCACGACCAACGGGGCCACGCTCGGCCTGCTCGCAGCCGACCTCAAGGCCGCCGGGCTCCATCGGGTCAATGTGTCGCTGGACTCCCTGCAACCCGAGCGCTTCGCCGAGATCACGCGTCGCGACTCCCTCCACCGGGTTCTCGATGGGATCGAGACCGCCGTCGACGCCGGCCTGACACCGGTGAAGATCAACTGCGTGCTCGTGCGGGGCGTCAACGACGACGAGGTCATCGACTTCGCCGCCTTCGGCCGCCGACCCAACGTGGAGGTCCGGTTCATCGAGTGGATGCCGCTCGACGGGGGCGGCACCTGGACGGGCGATCAGGTGGTGCCGGCCTCCGAGATCGTCGATGCGATCAACGCCACATGGCCGATCGAGGTGGAAGGCGGCGGGGCGGTCGGAGGCACCGCTCCGGCCGAGAGCTACCGCTACCTGGACGGGGCGGGCACGGTGGGCGTGATCGCCAGTGTGACCAGGCCATTTTGCGGGACCTGCGACCGGGTGCGCCTGACCGCAGAGGGGCAGCTGCGCAACTGCCTGTTCAGCGTGCGGGAGACCGACCTGCGGGCCGTGCTCCGCTCCGGGGGGAGCGACGACGACGTGGCCGCTGCCATCGAGGCCGAGGTCGGCCGCAAGTGGGCAGGTCACAGCATCGGCCAGGTCCACTTCATCCGGCCCGAGCGTTCCATGAGCCAGATCGGCGGCTGAGCGCTCGCTGCCGGAGCCGTAGACTGGCGACATGTCCGATCGTGGTCTGACCCACGTCGATCCCCTGGGCCGAGCCCGCATGGTCGATGTCACGCCGAAGGAAGCCACCCACCGGCGGGCCATAGCCCGCTGCAAGGTCTTCATGAAGCAGGACACGACGGCCAAGGTCACGAGCAACGCCATGTCCAAGGGCGACGTGCTGGGCGCGGCGCGGATCGCCGGCATCCAGGCGGCCAAGCGCACGGCGGACCTCATCCCGCTCTGCCATCCGCTGCTCGTCGGCTCCGTGGCCATCAACTTCACGATCGGCGACGACTACGTCGAGGTCGAGGCGCACGTCGAAACCGTCGACAGGACCGGCGTGGAGATGGAGGCGATGACGGCGTGCGCCATCGCCGCCCTCACGATCTACGACATGTGCAAGTCGGTGGACCGGTCCATGGTCATCGGCGAGCTGGCGCTGTGGGAGAAAACGGGTGGACGCAGCGGCGTGTGGCGCCGTCCCGCCGGTGGACTTGCCGCTCCGCTCGTCAACACCCCGCCTGCCGGCGCGACCACCGCCCCGGCCGGCGAAGGCGATCACGCCGGTGCCCGCTCGGGGGCGACGCTCGACGCCCGCATCGACGGTTTGCTCAACGAGACGCGCGCCGAAAGCGACGGTCTTCCCTGACGTTTTCGCGCTCATAGCGCACGCGGCGTCTCAAATGGTGGATACCCAATTTTGTTTATTCGATCCGTTGCGATGTCATAGCTGGTCAGAAGGTGATTTCCGCGAACTCTGGCGGTCGGGAAAGTGACGGGCTAGCGTCTTCCATTGATCAGACGAAACCCTGATTCGTTGTTCGTACGCCGGGCCTTGTGCGGCAACTTTGCGGTGGCATCCACCATGGGCAGAGTTCCGACTACTACGGTCCTCGACACGCGAAGGTAGGCCGAGGAGCTTTGACGACAGTGGTATTGCTGGTCCTTGCTCTGGCCTGGGGCACGGTGCTTTTCTTTTGGCTCCGGTCCAGGTCACAGGACACATTCGGTGATTCGGTTGGTCTGTTTCATCGTCATCTGCATGTCCTCGAGCGGGCCGCACCGGTGTCGCTTATTGCCGCCAATCGCCTGAGGGTCCCGGATCATCAGCGGCCATTCACCGCTCCCCGGCTGCGCGCCGCCGGATCGGCATTGCCCCGGGCCGGCGCCCAGGGCCAAGTCCGGGGCGGCGCTCCGCTGGTGGCTGTCAAAGGCTCGGGCGCCCAGCTCCTCGCGCAGTCGCGTCGACGCCAGACCATGCGCCGCCGACGTGATGTTCTATTTGTGCTCGTGGTGCTCGTGGTCGCCACCCTCGTCGTTGCCGCCGTCACGGGCGCCCGTCTCGCCATCTTCGCCCAGGTCGCCACCGACCTGGCGTTCGTCGGCTACGTCGCCGTGCTCATCAGGCTCCGCAACCTGGCCGCGGAGCGAGAGATGAAGGTGCGGGTCATCTCGAGGCCCGACCGTCGGGTCCGCTCCGCCGCCGGTCGTCGGGCCGGGCCTCGCTCGGTCGGCTATGCGCCCGAGGCTTACCAGGGCTACGACGATGGCGGCTACGAGCCCGCCTATGCCTACGCCGACGGGACCCGCTACGAGCCGGATGATTACGGCTACGAGTCGGCCCCCCGTTACGCGGTCGCCTCGGGCTACGAGCCGACCCGTGGGTACGCGCCTGCGCCCGGCTACGCTGTCGCCCGTGGCTACGCCATGGCGGGCGCTCCCGATCTGCGCCGCGTCGCCGTCAACTACTAGGTCCTCGCGGCCCCTTAGCCGGCTCGTCGCGAAGCCCACATCTGGGCGGGCGGCCGGTGAGTGAGGCCGGGTCGCCGCGAGTGCCAGCGTTCGCCGACCTGACCGACGGCATCCGGGCCGAGCTCGACGGGGTCCACAGGGCAAGGGAGACCGGCCTCGACGCCTGTCGCCGCACCATCAGGGCGGCCGGCAGCGCCATCCGCGCCGTGCACCGCCAAGATCGGGAGCGCTTCGTCGCGCTGATCGGTGAGTGCGAGGCTTCGATCAGAGAGGCGCAGGCCGCTCTGGCCCCGTTCCCTGCGGTCGCTCACGCCGGGTTTCTCTACGACGCTGAGAAGGAGTACGCCGAGGCAGTCCTGACCGCGGCCCTCGTGGAAGGTTCGCCCGTCCCCGACCATGTCGCCGTCGCGGTCGGGTTGCCGGCGTGGCTCAACGGCCTGGCCGAGGCGGCATCGGAGCTCCGGCGCCATCTTCTCGATCGGCTTCGTGACGACCGTCTCGACACGGCGGAGCGCCTGCTTGCGGCCATGGAGGACGCCTACGATCTGCTGGTCGGCATCGACTACCCCGACGCCGTGACCGGTGGCCTGCGGCGTAGGACCGACGCCCTGCGGGCCGTCGTCGAACGGACCCGCAGCGACCTCACCACCACCGTGCTGCAGGCTCGTCTCCGGGCCGCCATCGAGCGGCGCTCGGCCCGAGAGGCCGGGGCGTGAAGCTGCGCTAGTCTCGGCCGTTCCCTCGGGGGTGTAGCTCAGCCCGGTAGAGCGCTACGTTCGCAACGTAGAAGTCGTGGGTTCAAGTCCCATCACCTCCACCCGTCTTGACCAGGTAGTTTGCGGCCGGAAGCCTCGCTCGGCAGGGTCGGCGTGCCCGCTACGTGCCCGATCCTCCCGGCCCGTGCCCGCCGCTGCGGACCACTGGCGTTCCAGGTGGGCCGCTACCTCCCGGTCGGCGGCGTCTGGGACGTGGGCGTAGAGCTCCATCGACAGGCGGGAGGTGGCGTGTCCGAGCCGGCCTTGGATGACGCGTGGGTGCTCGCCCATCTCGACCATGAGGCTGGCGGCGACGTGGCGGAGGCCGTGGAAGGTGAGGGTGGGGTCGAGTCCGGCTCGCTCGACGGCAGGCTTGAAGAAGCGGGCCTCGAACGAGCGTCGTAGCGGTCCGCCCCGAGCCCCGACGAAGACCAGATCGTCGGGGCCAGCACCGGTCCGGTGTTCGGCGAGGTGTCGGGCCAGCTCGTCGATCAGGAAGGGCGGCGCGCTCAGCGTGCGCTTCGAAGCGCAGGACTTGGTGGGGGCGATCTCGACGATCCCTCCGACCTCGGCGAGGGTCTGGTGCACGGAGATGGCCCGGCGCAGGAAGTCGACGTCTCGCACCCGCAGCCCGGCCGCCTCGGACCACCGCAGCCCGAGGAGGCCGGCGGACAGGACCAAGGCCCTGAAGGCCGGTGGCGTGGTCTCGGCCAGAGCCGACAGCTCGCCGAAGGTGAGGGTCGATCGCCCGCGAGGCGGGCCGCTGGACAGGCGCAGGTTGCGTACCGGGGAGCGGGCCAAAAGGTCGGCGTCGACCGCCGCGTTCATGACCGCCTTGAGGACCCCGACGTTGGTCCGCATCGTGGCGGGTGCCAGCTTGGCGGTCATGGCGTCGACGCAGCCTTTGACGTGGGCGGGGGCGATCGAGGCGATGGGCCGGGCGCCGAGCGGCGGGATGAGGTGGGTGTCGAGCACGACCCGGTCTCGGGCCAGCGTGGTGGAGCGCTTGGCCGGGTTGGCGGTGAGCCACTGCTGCGCCCAGGCCTCGAACGTGACGAGCCCGAGGCGCGGGTCGCGCCACTCGCCGCGCTCCATGTCGGTCTGGACCCGCGACAAGAACACCGCTGCGTCGGCCTTGGTGGGGAAGGTGGTCGGTGCGGCCAGGTCCCTGCCGGCCCCGTCGGGGTACCTGGCCTGGTAGCGGCCGGAGGGCAGCTTTCGGATCCGCCCGAACTGTCGTCGTCTGGTGGTCATCGTCGCCCTCCTCGGTGGCCGGGGACCTGCACGCTCGCCACGTTGCGCCGGCTGGGTGCGGCGGGGCGGGCTGCGATTAGAGGGTCGACCACGGTGGCCCGGTCGGCGATGGCTCGTGTCACGGTAGTGCTCGGCTGAGACGGCGCCGCTACCGCATCCCCGAGTGACGGACGCGAGCCTCGTCGAGCCAGCCGGCGATCTCGGCGGGGTCGAATCGGACGAGCTTGCCGACCTTGAGGTACGGAACACGCCGTTCTGCGATGAGGCGGCGGACGTGACGGACGGTGATGCCGAGGTGCTCGGCAAGCTGGTCGATGGTGAGGAGCTGGGGGAGGGTGTCGGTGCTGGCCATGGGGTCGTCTCCAGTGTCGTGGTGATCTCTGTCGGCGAGGCCTGGCGCCCTGGTCTCCAGTACCTGACGCTCGATAGGCCTCTACATGGTCGCCACCGGGCGGTCCACGCTATTGACCGGTTCCCTCCCTCGCTCATCCCGTGAGTCACCCTCTCCGTCACGGTTCCCTTTCTTCTCACCGCTATTATCGTCTATTGACCGTCATTCACTGATCCCCATTTCGCCTCGGACCTTCGTTCGTTTCTCCTGCTATAAAGCCAAAAAGAAGACGAACACGTTTGCAACCCGAGGGGTTGCCGGTGGCGTCGAGCGCAGCGGCAAAGAGGGGAGGTGAGGCGGGTAGCGTGGATGCGGATGATGGGGACGGAGTCGGTCGCCTACCACCGGGCCACGGTCCTCGAACGCGGCGACGACCACCCCGGTCTGGTGCTTGAGTACTACGCGTCTCGGGGGGAGACGCCGATGGAGTGGGGCGCCTCGGGCGCGGCATCGCTGGGCCTGTCGGGGGCGGTGTCACCGGTTTCTTATGAGGCGATCTTCGGGCCGGGCGGGGCAACCAATCCCTCATCCGGTGAGCGGCTGGCGACGACCCCGTCCGGGGATGGAGCTGGTGATTTCGGCGCATAAGTCCGTGGCCGAGCTGGGGGTGATCGGCCGGGCCGAGGACCTGCACGCCATCCTCGACGTCGAGCGCGACGCCACCCTTGCGTACCTTGACGGGGTGACCCGCCAGGTGGGCGAGCGGCGAGGGCGAGCGGCGACCGCGATGGCCACCGGTGGGCTGGTCTACGCGCACACACACGTCATGCCACATCCCGGGCCGGGGATCCCTGCCCGCACGATCATGTGCTGATCGCGAATGTGGTGGAGATGCTGGATGCTGGATGAGGTGGGTGGGTGGAGAGCGGCCGATACCACGCTGTGGCGTGAGCACGTGCATGCCGCCACGATGGTCGGGCGGCTCGCCGCGGCCCGGGCGGCGGTGGACCTGGGCTACGGGATTGAACCGGACGATGGGCCGTCGGGCCGGTTGGAGCAGTGGGGGATCGCCGGGATCCCCGACGAGGTCCTCGCCGTGCACTCCAAGCGGGCAGCGGAGATCGATGCCGAGTGTGCACGCCGCGGTGAGAGCAGCTACCGGGCAAGGGGCGTGGCCGCGCGGACCACGCGCTCGGCCAAGGAGCACGCGAGCGAGGCTGACCTGGTCGGCGGCTGGCGGGCCGAGCTATCCGAGGCGGGCTGGCCCGTCGAGCGGATCGCTGCGTCGGTGGCCGCCGCGGGCCGAGATCGCCGGCCAGTCGAACGGTTGACGATGAAGAGTGTCCGGCAGATGGTGGCCGACGTGCTCGGAGAGGACGGTGAACTGGCCCGACGCAAGGTGTTCTCCCGCCGGCATGTGATCGTGGCCATGGCGCCACGGCTGTTCGGTCAGGACCCGGCGGTCCTCGATCCGCTGGCGGCCCGGGTACTGGCCGATCCCGAGGCGGTTCCCCTGGTCGGGGTGGCCGGGGACAGGGAGCGGGTGTACTCGGTGGCGTCGGTCCTCGCCCGTGAGGCCGCCATTGCCGAGCGCCTCGACCGTCAGCTGGCCCGCACCGACGGTCCCACCGTCTCGGCCGCGGTGGTCGATGCGGCGGTCGGCGTCGCCGAAGCGAGCCTGGGCGCGTCGCTATCAACCGAGCAGCGGGCCGCGGCGGTCGGGATATGCACCTCGGGACGGGGAGCCGAGCTGGTGGTCGGTGTGGCGGGGGCTGGCAAGACCACCATGCTCGCCGTCGTATCGGCAGCTTTCGAGCAGACCGGACACCGGGTGGTAGGCACGGCAACCTCCGGTCAGGCCGCCCGGACCCTCGGGACCGAGGCCAGCATCGACCAGTCAAGGACGTTGGCGAGCCTGGTGTGGCGACTCGACCACCACCGCCTCACCCTCGACGACCGCTCCGTCGTGGTCCTCGACGAGGCAGGCATGACCGACGACGTCGGGCTGGCCCGACTCTCAGCCTACGTGGAGGCGGCCGGCGCCAAGCTGATCGTGGTCGGCGATCACCGCCAACTCGGAGCCATCGGACCCGGCGGCGCCCTCGCGGCTCTGGTCAGCCGTCATCCCGGCGCTGTGCACCAGCTGGTCGAGAACCGTCGCCAAGTCGACGCCGACGAACGCCGAGCGTTGGCCAAACTGCGCGACGGGGAGGTGTCCCAAGCCGTCGCCTGGTACGCCGACCATGGCCGGGTTCACGCCATCGCCGACCGGGATCAGGCGCTCCATGCGGCGGTTGACTCCTGGGCCGTTGACGTGACTGTCGGGCGCAGGACCGGGTTGTATGCCTGGCGGCGGGGCAACGTCGCCGAGCTGAACCGTCGGGCCAGGGAGTGGATGGAGACCGACGGGCGCCTGTCCGGCCCAGAGATTTGCTGCCCAGGTGGCAGCGTCTACAGGGCCGGGGACTGGGTCGTCGCCCTCGCCACGGTAGCGGCGATGGTCACATCACAGGCCGGGACCGTCGACTCCGTAGATCCCGAGGCCGGGTCGCTGGTCGTCCGGACCGACGACGGGCGTCCAGTCACCCTCGATGTCGAGGAGGCCGGCGCCGACTGTCTCGGCTACGGCTACGCCACCACCGTTCACCGTGCCGAGGGCGCCACCGTGGATACCGCTCACCTCTTCGCCGATGGTGGAGGCCGGGAACTGGCGTACGTGGGGATGAGCCGGGCCCGCCGCGCCGCCCACGCCTGGGTCGTCGCCGACGACCTCGGCCAGGCCACAGAAGACCTACGTCGGGACTGGTCCACCACCCGCACCCCCATCTGGGCGATCGACACCGGGCAGCCCGCTCCCACCCCCACTGCCCGCGAGCAGGCCATCGGCGACGGGCCTGACCCTCGGGTCACGGTCGTCGCGCTGGCCCATGCCCGTGCAGCGCTCAACGCCAAGGCTGTCGGTGGCGTCACCCCGGACGATCTCGCCCCGGCTCTCTCCGACGCCCGAGAAGCGCTGCGCCACCTCGAGCAGGCCCGGGCCGATCTCGATACCGGATCCGGCATCTACCGGTGCACCGAGGCCGGAAAGGCCGTCGTCGACGTGGCGCACGCCCGAGGCCGGCTGGCTGAGGCCCAGGGGACCGCCAAGTATGCCTCCCGCTGGCGGGACCGGCACGCCGCCAGTCGAGACACCAGCCGGTGGGCCGCCCTCGAAACCGACGCCTCCCGACGCTGGCAGGACCACGTCGCCCCCGAAGCCGAACGCCTCGATTACCGGATCGCCGAGCACCAAGTGGCCGTTGAGGCGCTGGCTGCCCGACATGACCGCCGGCAGGCCGCCCGTGTCGGACTTGCCCATGATGCGCTCGGAATTCGTCGCGACGCCGCACGCACCGCCGCCGGCCTCGACCGCTACCGTGACCGCCTCGACGGCGTGCGCCGGAAGCCCGCAGCGTGTTCGTTCGGGCCCGGCCCGCTACGAACTCCAGATAGCTATCAACCAGCGGATGACCAAGCCGATAGCGGTCACCCCCCGACGGAGAAGAGAACCGGACCAGGTATGGGAAGGAAGTCATCACCGGACCCTCACAGGCCCGAATGAGATACACGCGGATACAAGATGGATCACCCGTGTATTAGGGGCTCTTCTTCCCTGCGGTGGGGGTGAGCGCCGGTGGGTGACGGGCGGGGTCCGCGTCTGAGAGGGGGTCGAGGCCTCAGGATCAGAAGCGACCAAGCACCCTCTCCTGGAGGCCTCGACCGTTGTGTGAGCCTACGACCGGCGTCTGCGCGCGCCGTGACGACGTGGCCGGCTATTGCGACCGCTGTGATCTGCTCGTCGGCCTCGACGGGCTGCATGTGGTCAGCGTCGTGCGCAGCGACGCCGGCTTGAGGGTGACTGTCGAGTCGCCGTCACGGGTGGGGGGCTGCCCGGTCTGCGGGGTGGTGGCGGAGAGTCATGGCCGGCGGAAGGTGACCTTGGTCGACACGCCGTGCTTCGCCCGGCCGGTGAAGCTGGTGTGGTTGAAGCGGACCTGGTGCTGCGCCGAGCCCGACTGCGAGGGCAAGGGCTTCACCGAGACCCACCCGCAGGTCGCCCGGGCCCGGGCGTTGCTGACGGTCCGGGCGTGTTGGTGGGCGATCCGCCAGATGCGCTTCGAGCACGCCAGCGTGTCGGGCCTGGCCCGCCAGCTCGGGGTCACCTGGAAGACCCTGTGGCGGGCGATGCGCCCGCTGCTCCAGGCGATGGCCGACGACACCTCACGCTTCGACGGCGTTGCCCGCCTCGGGGTCGACGAGCACGTCTGGCATCACGTCTCTCCGCTGCCGGCTGATCTGGGCGGGCGGGGACCGAAGGAGCTGACCGGTATGGTCGACCTCACCCCCGGCCCCGACGGGAAGACACGCGCCCGGCTGCTCGATCTGGTCCCGGGCCGGTCCGGGAAGGCGTATGGCGACTGGCTCGCCGAGCGCGGACCTGCCTTCCGGGGTCGGGTGAAAGAAGCGACCCTCGACCCGTTCCACGGCTACAAGAACGCCATCGACGAGCACCTCGAAGACGCCACCGCGGTGCTCGACGCGTTCCATGTCGTGAAGTTGGGCACCGCCGCGCTCGACGAGGTCCGCCGCCGCGTGCAGCAAGAAACCCTCGGCCACCGCGGCCGGCGCGGCGACCCGCTCTACGGCATCCGCACCATCCTGCGCGCTGGCGCCGAGCACCTCAGCGAACGCCAACAGGCCCGCCTGGCCAAAGCGATCGCCGCAGATGACCGCCACGAAGAGGTCCACCTCGCCTGGCAGGTCGCGCGGCGCCTCCGTTCCGCATACAGCGCCGACAACCTCGCTGTCGGCAAGCGGATCGCCGAGCAGCTCATCGAGACCGTGCCGTCATGCCCGATCCCCGAGATCGCCCGCCTCGGACGCACTCTCAAGCAGTGGTCCAAGGCGTTCCTGGCCTACTTCACCACCGGCCGGGCCAACAACGGCGGCACCGAGGCCATCAACGGTCTCATCGAACTCCACCGCCGCATTGCCCGAGGCTTCCGCAACCGCAACAACTACCGGCTCCGCATGCTCCTCATCGGCGGCGGACTCACCCACCCCCACCTCAAGTAAGAAGAGCCGTATTAGGCGATATGCACGATCGGTCGGTCATGAGGTGCTGCCATTCGGGTCGTTCTGCGTCGTCGCGCTGCTGGGCGTCGCTACCCGCTAGGCCGTCTACGACTTGGCCGCCCGCCACCGCCGACTACACCGAGCCGCGCGCCTAGGCGGCCGCGCTGCGAGCAGCCGGCTTCGACGCCATCCGCTACCACGTCCGCCACGACCCACGCGCCGAACTCGCCGGGGTGGCCTGGTTCGGACGAGCCGGCCGGCCCCGCAGGCCGCCCGCCGGCTACAGCCAGGAACTCCTGCTGGTCTGCTGCTCGACGCCGCTCCCTTCGATATCCGAGTCGCCAGCAACCTGCGCGCCCAGGACTGACACCAGTCCAGTCGGATTGGGACGGGATCGCCGACAGCCTGGAATGTGGCGGCGACACGGCGAGCGGTTCTTTAGGCTCGGCGCACATGTCCACCGTCCGCCGGTGGGGCGGACGCCCCGGAACTCTTCGCCCCGAGGGCGGGACGGGCCGGTGAGACGCCCGGCCTGGGCGCATTCGGGCGTTCTCGCTGAACGCAACTTCCGCCTCTTCTTCACTGGCTATGTGACGTCACTGATCGGGGCGAGCATGGTGCCGGTCGCTTTGACCTTCGCAGTACTCGACGAGGGTCACCCGGCCGCCGATGTCGGCTACGTGCTGTCGGCCGAGACGGTGCCACTGGTGGCCCTGCTCCTCGTCGGCGGCGTCCTCGCCGATCGCTTCTCCCGCAAGACCCTGATGGTCGGCACCGACGTGGTCCGTTGCGCCAGCGAGGGCCTCCTGGCCGGCCTGCTGCTGGCCGGGTCCCCGCCGCTATGGGCGTTCATGGTCCTCGCTGGCGTCCTCGGCGCCGGCCAGGCCCTCTTCAACCCAGCCCTCACCGGCATCCTCCCCCAGCTCGTGAGCTCGCCGCGCCTGCAAGATGCCAACGCCCTGAGGGGCGTGGCCAACTCGACGGGCGGGGTGATCGGACCAGCCCTCGCCGGGGTGATCGTGGCCGCTGGCGGTGCCGGCTGGGCGGTGGCTGTCGACGCCGCCACCTACGCCGGGAGCGCCTGGTGCCTGGGCCGCCTCGACCTGCCGGCCCGGCGGGCGCCTGATCGCAGCTCGATGCTCTCCCAGCTCGCCGCCGGATGGCGCGAGTTCCGCTCCAGAACGTGGCTCTGGGTCATCGTGGCCCAGTTCGGGTTGTTCAACCTGATTGCCTACTCGCCGTTTCTCGTGCTCGGCGCCGTGGTGGCGAAGGACCACCTGGGCGGGGCTCGGGCCTGGGGGTTGATCCTCGCCGCCATGGCCGCCGGCGCCGTCGTGGGCGGTCTTGGCGCTATCCGGATCCGCCCGCGGCGGCCGCTGCGCCTGGCGACCCTGGCCTCGATCGGCTTTGCAATCCCGATCGCCTTGGTGGCGGTCCCGGTCGCAACCGCGTGGATCGCCGCCGGCGGGTTCATCGCCGGGCTGTGTCTGGCCGTGTTCGCGACACTGTGGGAGACGACCCTGCAGCGGACCGTACCGTCCGAACTTCTTTCCCGGGTCAGCGCCTACGACTGGCTCGGCTCCACCGCCCTGGTTCCGATCGGTTTCGCCCTCGCCGGCCCGGCGGCGGCCGCCTTCGGTATACGCGACACCCTCTTCTTCGGCGCGACCTGGATTGTCGTGACCAGCGTCGCCGTCCTCGCTGTCCCCGACGTGCGACGGCTCCGCCCGCCGGCTGTCGCCATCACCGAACCAAACACGAGACCGGCACCACCCCAATCGCAAGGGGTATAGCGGCTTACCGGCCGCCCGCACACAACAACGCCCGGCCGGTTGGAGCTACCCCCTCAGGCACTCCGCTCCGCTTCGGCGATCTGTCCCTCGTCCTCCGCGCACGCCGAGGGTCGTCGCAGTAGCCGATCTTCTACCGAGAACCGCCCAACCAAGGACTAATCATCTCACGGTCCATTACGTCCGGTGATGGCCCATCGCTTGTCGGGAAAGTCGAAGAGCCAGTCCGCCTGACGCAGGGTGGTATAGCCGAGGATGAGATCGACAGGTGGGTCGACGGTGGCGTTTAGCGATGACAAGTCGACCACGGCGACCTTGTGCGGCTCGAACACCTCACCGCCGATCTCCGCTTCGACCATCATGAAGGTGGGAGTGTCGACACGCGCTCCGAAGGCGTCGGTGCCGATTGACGTGCCGCGAGCGTTGAACAGGCCGACGTGCTGCTGCCAGAAGCCTTCGTCGACGATGGTAATGCCAGCACCGCTATCCCACGCCGATAGCGCACTCGCGCCCGGCCAGTTGACGTCGAGGTACGGGTGAGCAACATCATCAGTCCGCAGACGACGCCGTGTACCGGTGGCCGTGGTGCCGACGCTGAGCGTCCGGTCACCGAAACGAAAGTGGCAGCAGTACTGCTTCAACACATCCATGCCCAGCAGGTTCTGTGCGTTCGGCTGGCCGCGGTCGACCAGTTGGGCGTCCACCCTGGATGCCGCCAACGGACCAACCGACACACCTTCGAGCGCTACGAGCAACTGCTGCTCCGCTCCGAAGATGGCCGACGAGGTATGCGTGCCCACCTTTGGGAGGGTCATCGTGAACTCGTCGGACACCACGTGAGTCCGCGCTGCGCCGGTGTCGAGAACGAACCGGTACGGCCGCCCGGCGATCGTGCCGTCGACCAGAACCACCGCGCAGTCAGGGTCATCGGGGTCCGCCTCGATGACCAGCGCGACAACCTCCATGGCGGTAATCCTATGAGGCTTGCCCCAGTCGACTGTTTCGAGGGCTACCGCGGGCTCAGCGGTGAGGAAGTCGCCGGCGACGTAGTCGATGTCGCCGGCAGGATCCTGGCGTCGGGCCAGCTCCACGCTGGAGGCGTCCAGGTCAAAGCCAACCACGCCGGGGACTCGCTGGCGTAGCTGGCGAGTCAGGGTGCCCTCGCCGCAGCCGACGTCGAGGGCCCGTCCGCAGGGCCGAGGAAGAGCCTCGAGGATGACCCGGTGGTAGTGCAGGTTGTGGTTCCACCGCTGGTCGTCATCGACCCGGCCATCCTCGCAGCGGTCCTTCCGCCCGGTCAGGGATCCGCTCCTGGTTATGACCCAACGCTGCGCGCTGGCCACTCGATGTCGTCCGTAGGTCGTTGGGTTACGAGACGGCGGCCCGGTTACCAGGCTTGGGGTGCGGGGGCTCGAGTTCCCAGGGGCGTGGTTTGGTGTTGGCGTACCAGGCGTTCTTGAAGGCTTGCCGTCGTAGTGGTGCCACGGCGCCGCAGAGCTGGAAGAACGCCCGGACAGCACGCAGGCGCAGAGCGCCGGTGGACAGGGCCTGGTCTTGGGTCGTCATGGTGCTGCGGACGGCTGCATAGCCGTAGGCGCGCATCTCGTCCTCGTAGCCGCGCACCGCGCCGAGCAGTGCTTGGTTGCCTTGGGCGACCGAGGTCAACTGTTGGGTGAGTAGCCGGGCGTCACGTAGCGCGGTGTTGCCGCCGAGGCCGCCAACCGGCGGCATGGCGTGGATCGCGTCGCCGAGCACGGTTACGTTCGTGGTGGGCCATGGCGGTGACTCCGGGGAACAGGAGAAGGTGATCGCCGCTCGGGTAGCCGGGTCGGACTCGGCGAGCAGACGCCGTAGCGTCGGGTGCCAGTCGGCGACGATCTCATCGACCGCGTGCCGCAGGCCCTCGGTGTCGAGGGCGGCGAGGTCGGCTGGCAGCGCGGCGCGGTCGGCGACGAGTGCGCCCAGCAGGTATGGGGAGGCGTTGATCTCGGCCGGAGTTCCGGTGACGTGTTCAAGTGTGCTTCTCGCGTCTGACGGCGGCTGGTAGACAGAGGTGAACAGGAACGCCGGCGCGTCCACCATGATCGTGTTCATGCCGGACTGCAGCCGGGTCGGCACCCAGGCCCGGGTCTCTTGGGTCAGGTGAATCTTGTGTCCGATTCCGACGACGTCGAGGATCGCGGGTACGGCCTGCGGCAGGTACTGCCTACATAGGCGAGAGGAGGCGCCGTCGGCGCCGACAAGCAGGTCGCCGATGGCGCGACGACCGTCGGCGAATACCGCGACCGGGCGGCCATCGCTGTGCTCGTAGCGGACGAACTCCGCGTCGAAGTGCACGACGTCGTCCAGCCCAGTCAGCAGCAACCGACGCAGGGTGCGCCGGTCGACCGCGTAGTGGTCCTCGACCGGGTCGAGTCCGCTGCGCGGATACATCGTCGATTCCTCGACGACCACCAGGCCCATCAGGCGCTCGGTCAGGAACCCGAAGTCGCCGCCGCGGCCGGCCGTAGCGACAAACGCCTGCCACAGCGGGTCGGGCAAGCAGGCACGCAACGACCGGCTACCAGCAGGGTTGATGGCGATGAGGTACGCGTCGCGTCGGGCGTCGGGGGCTCGGTCACGTTCGTAGACATCGACGGCGATGCCGGCTTTGCGCAGACCGTGCGCCAAGCACAGACCACCAATGCCGCCGCCCACGATGATCACACGGGGAGAACTGCTCACGGTGACTTGGCCTGTCCGGCCAGCAAGGCCTCGATCCACCGGAACATGCTGCCATGCTCTGCCGGGCGCAGTCGTCGCGCTCTACCCCAGCAGTCGTCGGTCTGCTGGCGGCGTGGGCCCGTCTCACATGACCATCCGCTTGTGCGACGCCGACTCCCCGCCGAAGCTGCCGATCGACTGCGTGACTGTCGCCGCAAGCCCTTCCTCCTATGGCACGGCGCGGCCGACTGCACGACAAATGGTCGGATGGGTAACCGATGGCCAACTGCGTTGAGCGCCATGGCCGGAGGGAGTGTGAGCACGGCACGGGGACCCGCTTGCCCGGTTGCGACAACCCGAGTCCTGAATCGAAGGTCGTCGACCGTGACGGCGCCACAGGGGTGCGGGGCAAGAGGGAAGATCGCCGATTTTGTGCTTCTGCTTCCGCCGGGCGGCACCGCTCAAGATGGTTTGATCTGCGCCCGACGGCCGACGGACGCCATGGGTTCAGCGCTCGGAGTGGGGACCAGCCGGCTCCGCAGCGGGGCCGCGGCACCGAGGGCGAGGCTACGGTGCGGGGGATGGGCGGGGCGGGAGCGGATCGAGGTCGCGGGACCTTCGGGCCGCTGCGTGACCCCCGCTTCCGCAAGGTCTTCGCCGGTCAGACGGTGTCGTCGCTCGGTAGCGGTCTGGTACCGGTCGCCCTGGCGTTCGCCGTGCTGCGCGAGACCCACTCGGCCACCGACCTCGGCGTGGTGCTCGGCATCGAGCAGCTGGCCGGGCTGGCCCTGTTCCTCTTCGGCGGCGTGGCCGCCGACCGCTGGTCGCGCCGGTGGGTGATGGTCGGCGCCGACGCCTCGCGGGCGGCGGGCGAGGTCGCCCTGGGGCTGCTGTTCGTTCTCGGTCACCCGGCCATCTGGGCCGTCGCGGCCCTGGCCGCCGTGCAGGGTGTGGGTGGCGGCTTCTTCACGCCTGCTGCTCGCGGCCTGGTGCCGGCGGTGGTCGACGAGGGCCAGCTCCAGCAGGCCAACATGCTGCAGTCGATGGCTTCCAACATCACCTCGGTGGTGGCGCCATCGGTGGGCGGCGTGCTGGTCGTGACCGTCGGCGCCGGGTGGGCGATCCTCGGCGACGGGCTGAGCTTCGCGGTCAACGTCTGCTTTCTCCTGGCGCTGCGGGTGCAGCTGCTCCCCGCCGGGGACGCCAGTCGGTGCTGGCCGACCTACGGGAGGGGTGGACGGCGTTCTGGTCCCGGGCCTGGTACCGCAATGTGGTGCTGTCGGCGGCGGCGTTCAACTTCTTCACCGGCGTCTACCTCACCTTGGGCCCAGTGCTTGCCCAGCGCTACTACGGCGGGGCCACGGCGTGGGCCGCTGTCGGGTCCGTGGGTGCCGTCGGCGCGGTGATCGGCGGGCTCGGCACGATCCGGATCCGCCCCCGCCGCCCGCTGCTGGTCGGCTCGGCGCTGATGCTGGTCTGGCCGGCGCTCCCGGCCGCCTTCGCCGCGCGACTGCCCCTGCCCGCCATCTGCGTGGTCGCCGCCGTCGGCTTCCTCGGGATCCTGACCTTCAACGACCTTCTGTACACGGCGGTCCAGAAGGTCGTCCCCGACGACGTGCTCTCCCGGGTGATCAGCTACGACTACTTCGTCGCCTTCCTGGCCCTGCCGTTCGGGTTCATCCTGGCCGGCCCGGCAGCCGCGGCATGGGGAGCACGGACGGTGCTGGGCGGCTCGGGAGCGCTCATGCTGGTGATTCTCGTCGCCACCATGCTCATGCCGAGCGTCCGGGGGTTCACCGTCGAGGGTGAGCTGGCCCGCCTGGAGACACCGGCCGGCGCCTGACCCTCCTCCCCTCCGCGTGCTACTCGCCCGTCAAGGGCGTCGACGCTGCCGCAGTCCACAGCTCGAAACAGGCTGCCCGATCTGAGTGCGGGTTGCGGTGTGCTTCGTAGTCACCCGCCGGCGACCGAACGATGGCTCTCGCGCCACCCCAGGCACACCCACCAGAGTCGCCCGCATGGCGAACGGCATACGGAGCAGCGGCATGCGGCCACTCGCCGGGGAGATCGTCGCCGTAGAGGGATCGCTCAGCGGGACGAAGTGAGCGGTCCCGTATCCTTGCCTGGTGGCCGGTCCGGTGATGGAGAGTGCTCGTGGTCGTCCTGCCGGTTGCCTTCGCCCGTACGTCGAGGAGTATGTGGGCTCGCGCTTTGAGGGGTTGAAGCCGGGGTCGCATCTCGGGTTGCCGTCCCCGTCTCTCACGTTGATCGTTGGCATCGACTCGGCGATCGACGTGGCAGCGATGCCCGACAGCGGCCAGGCCCCCGGTTCGTTCCCGGCGCTGGTCGGGGGTCTGCACAACTCTTCCGCCACCATCGGGTACGGCACGAGCCTGAGCTGCGTCAACGTCCAGCCGCCTGCTGGAGTGCCCCGGGGCGTCGTTGGCGATAGTGGCGGCCGGCTGCGGCTACCAGGACCAAGCCCACCTGACCCATGAGTGGCAGGACCTGGCCGGCTTCGCGCCGGCCGCCTGGTTGGCCGCCGAGGAGCTCCCAAACTTACAAGACACCCTCGAGGTGGCCGGTTGATGATGACGGGCATGACTGTCACCTGCCTGTCTGTGCCCTTCGATCTGTCCGAGACGCTGGTCGGCCTCGACCGTGCCGGCGGCGCCTGTCTGCTGGAGTGGTCTGACGGTCCGCCGCCCAACGCCGACGGCTACACCGTTAGCGCCCCGCTGTTGACCGCGGACCCGCCGCATCGAGGCGAGATGCACCCCGACGGCGACGAGCTGTTATACCTGGTCTCGGGGCGGGTGAACGTCGCCCTCGAAGAGCCCGACGGCGAACGGATCGTGACCGTCCGAGCCGGTGAAGCGTTCGTGGTGCCCCGTGGCATGTGGCATCGAGTGGCGATCCAAGAGCCCAGCCGACTGGTCCACATCACCCCAGGCCCGGGTGGCGAGCACCGGCCGCTCGACCAGTCAGACGGCGGCTTCGACGCTGGCCGCGCCGACAGCAGGGGGAACCGGTGACCGCCGAGAGCCAGCCGACGTTCAACCAGGTGAACCTGATCGTCGCCGACATGGACGCCACCGTCGCTTTCTACCGGCGTCTGGGCTTGGACCTTCCCGAGGCCGCCGGCTTCGAGTGGCCGCCGGGCACCGGAGCCCGCCACGCCGAGGCGACCACCGTCAACGGTGTCAGCGTGGAGTTCGACAACCTGGCCATGACCAAGCTGTGGTTCCCAGACTGGGAACCTGACCAGACCGCCGCCCCCTCGGCGAGCCGCAGCGTCCTCAACTTCTCGGTCCCCTCGCCGGCGGCTGTCGACGATCTCTACGCCGAGCTGACCGGGGTCGGTCACCCAGGGCGCCAAGCGCCCTACGACGCGTTCTGGGGCAGCCGGTACGCCATCGTCGCCGATCCCGACGGAAACCACTGCGGCATCATGAGCCCCGAAGACCCGAACAAGAAATACACCCCCGGGAGTTGAAGCCTCCCGACGGCCATGGCTGAAGCGCCCACTCCCGCCCGGACCGAAACCCAGAGCATCGAGAGTGATGCGGCCGTGGCCACCGTGGTCGGACTGCTCGCTGACCCGATGCACATCCCCCAGTGGGCGCCCGCCTTCGCGGACTCGATATCGGGCGACACCGCCTCAGGTTGGCGGGCCGTCAAGGACGGCCGGGTCTTCTCTCTGCGGGTCGCTGTCAACCAGGACTCGGGCACCGTGGACTACTTGCGCCAGGTGGCTCCGGGCCGTGAGGGCGGCGCGTACGTTAGGGTCACCCCCCGGCCGAGGCACGGCAGCGTGATCGCCATGACCTTGCCACTCCTTCCCGACGTCGACCCGGCGGACACCGCCGCAACGCCGGCCCGTGAGCTGATGGCCCTGGTGCCGCTGACCGAGGCCCGCTGACCGTCCCGCTAAGCGATGCCACAACCGGGACGCGTCGGGCGCCTTGGCCGTCATCGGAGCGATGTCAGATGAGGATCCTCCTACGAGACGCCCGTCGCCTTGGTGGAGTCGCGCCCCTCGTCGTTGCTGGCGAGGGTGGCCAACGCGCTGGTGATGCGCTCGCGGGTCGTTATGTCGGCGATGAGGCCGTCGGCACCGATCATGATGCCGGTCACCGGAACCTCGATACAGGCCGACTCGACGATGGTGGCACTGGCGTAGCTCAACACCTTGCGCAGCGAGTCGTGGGCGTTGATCGCTCCCCGAGGCGACGCGTTGATCCACGCCACTGGCTTCCCGGCGATGGCGCCGGGCTGGTCATCACCCACCAACCAGTCCAACAGGTTCTTGAACGAGCCCGGCATCGCCCCCGCATACTCCGGGACCGAAAACACCAGCGCGTCGGCCGCCTGGACCGAAGCTCGCAGTTCGGCCACCGCCAAGGGCAGAAGATCGGTCTCGTCATCGGGGTTGAAGTGCGGAAGACCACCCAGGCCCTCGTAGAGAGCTGCGTCGACGCCTTCGGGCGCGCTGGCTTGGGCGGTGCGGAGCACGGCGGTGTTCGTCGAGCTGTTTCGCAGGCTCCCCGAGATCAGGAGCGTCCGGCAGGTGGTGACCATGACCCCTTCAACCGCCGTCACCCCTGGACCCTTCCTCACCAGCGGACAGCTCACCGACCGATCGTTTACCGAGCTCGTTGGCACCGCTGGTGCGTCTCAGCACCACGCACCTTCAACCACACGACTTTGCGCGAAACAAGGTTGAGTGGCTCGGCCCGATAGTCGTCCTCGAGTGCGAAGGTGCCCCTCGATGTCGTCAAGGTCGATCATCCGGAGATCCTTGGCGGCGTCATCATTGGTGGCTTGCTGCCGGGCGAGAGAAAGCTCAAGCCCGAGGTACGACTTCGCCTGACGGTGCCGTTCGAACACGCGCTGAACTCTATGGCTCTCTCCACTCGGGGGGCGCTCGGTAGACGATCGGCAAGCGGCGCTCGGCGTCTCACTGATACGGCGTCAACTCTGCGGCATGGCTCCGGGCCCGGCCCTGCGAGTCCTGTACCTACACCGCTGAAACGATCACCTTGACTCGGTAGCGTGCATAGCGTGCCCATCAAGCTCGAGAACATCGGCATAGCCGTGCGCGACCTCGAGGCGACGATCGCGTTCTTCACCGACCTCGGTTTGACCGTGCTCGGCCGCGACACAGTCAGTGGCGACTGGACCGACACCGCCGTCGGTCTAGACGGTAACCACGCCAATATCGCCATGCTTCAGACTCCGGATGGCACCGGCCACCTCGAACTCTTCGAGTACCTCCACCCCGACGCGATCGAGACCGAGCCGACCCGGCCTAACGAGATCGGCATGCACCGCGTCGCCTTCTCGGTCGACAACATCGACGAAGCCCTCGAGATCGCCGCAAAGCACGGCTGCCATCCGCTACGCGGCGTGGCCACCTACCAGGACGTCTACAAGCTCACGTACGTCCGCGGACCCAGCGGCATCATCGTGATGCTCGCCGAGGAACTCCAGAAGAGCTGACCGTGGGTTGACCCCGTCTTGGCGCACGAACGCGAACGGCCGATCACGGATCGGCTATTGACACAGCCCGCGATGGGTGGTGGAGGTGGCGTAGGTCCGTTAAACCCCGGTGGCGCCGGCTGCGCCGGCTGCTGCGGCTGTAGCTCGCTGTGTCACCGCCAGCGTGGCCCAGAGCACGAAGACCTGTACCGGTAGCGGCAGGGACTCGGGTAGGTCGGCGACATAGGACGATCGCAGGGCGCCCTCGGGTCGCACGACACCCGCCTCGGCGCCGTCGAGCTCGAACGTCATCTTCCTGCTGTTCCTCCAGCGGAGGAGGTACCCGCCGGGTGGGCCGTCGAGACGCCAGGAGCGCCCCCGGAACGCCCCGTAGGAGATCCGCTCCAACGTCGCCATCTGGACGCCGTCGACCTGCAGGGAGAGGTGCTTCATCGCACGGTCCCGGACCATCACGCACGATGAGCCACCGAGGTCGATCGCCTCGCTCTTGTGTCGCAAGCGGCTCCGGCCCCGCCAGACGCCGACGGGGATCCCGTCGGCCGAGATCTCGACATCCGCCTTGAGCCCGCTGCGGCGCAGCTTGGTGCGCAACACGCGTGCGAAGATACCACCGCCGCCCGCACCCAGAGGTAGCCTGGCAGCCGCCAGGATCGCCGTCATCTTCTTCTACTGCGCCTCCGGCAACCCGGCGGTCGTCGGCGCTCGCCCCGGGTACCTGGCGTCCCACACCGGAGTTGTGCCGCTACAGGCGATAGCGCAGCGCGGTTTCGTTCGGTCCCGGCGGGGCCGGGATGGCGAGCGTGCCCGGCGCGGTCTCCGTATTGTTGCCCGTTACGATCGGAGCTAAGCCGGTCTTCTACGAGATCGACACCGGCGCTGGCTACACGTCGATCAACCCGGGCGCGACCAAGCGGCTAGTCGCAATACCGTTTACTTAGGGAGCTCCAGGGTGGGGTCGACAGCGAGTTCGACGATATCGATGCCGTTCGAGTCGCCGGCATAGTTGTCAGCTGTCTGCCAGGTTTCGTCGCCGAGCGTGGCGTCGTCGATCTCGTCGACGAACATCGAGCGCCACTGCTGCCCGGGCCGGTCGGTCCCGCCGAGCTGGTAGCTGAGGACCTTCCCCCTGCCGTTTTTCCACCCGAGCACGTGCGGGCATAGGAGCCGGAGCGTGCCGTGGTAGCGGGCACGGACCGTGCGCCGGTAAGTCAGCCCCTCGGCGAGAACCGCCCAGGCGTTGGAGCGTCCGCGGATGGGGACCACGACCGCGTTCATACGCCGACCGCCTCGCCCACGACCCGCACGCGGCGCTCCACCGGCGGCCGGTTGCGGTGCTCGGGGCGGGCGACACCGAAGTTCGACATCTTGCGCTTCACCACGCGGGGGTTGGCACGACCACGACGTCGGGGGAGCAGTTCGAAGAGCAGCTCCGTGGTCGCCTGGCGTTGAGCGTCATCGAGCACCTGAGGGGGAAAAACCCGGGTGCGACGCCGCCGACCGGCGCGCCACCCGGAGGGTGCGGGTGAAGCTGAGGCGGTCCGGATCTGCCCGGGCCTCGGCAGCGACGGTGTGCATGAGCCAGCGGATGGCGTAGTGCACGCAGAGGTAGCCGTAGGCCTCCTGGACCACCCCGTCGGGCATCTTCGACCGCAACACGACACGCGGGCTGCGCTGGTGGGTCTTCAGCTCATCGAGGGCGATCTCGAATTCCCAGCGCTGGGAGTAGAGCGAGGCGAGCTCGGCTGCCGGTGCCAAGTCCGGGTCGAGGACCGTGGTAAGCAACCGGTAGGTGGTCTCCTCGTCGTCTGCAGCGGCCACACCGTCGACGGCGTAGTCCACCACCCGCACGACCACGCCGGCGGTGCCGTGCCGGCGGTCCTTTTGCGTCGGGTAGACCCGCGACAGAAACGAGCCATCGTCGAGGCGCTGCTCGACGGGCAGCACGTGGTTGCGCTTGGTCCGCCACAGCAGGTCCGCACCGCCACAAGCGGCCTTGGTCCAAAGAGCGTGACCGAAAAACCCCCGGTCGGCGAGCACGAGCATGCCCGGCGCGAACGACCTCACCAGACGCAACGCCAAGTGCTGCTCGGCGTCGCCGTACTTGCCGATGGTGGTATCCACGATGGCGTGAGTGCCGCACTCGGCGAGCCCGACTACCCGGATCTGCGGGAAAGCACCCACCCCGTCGACGCGCTTGGAGCCCGGGCGGCCGAACTCCGCCTCGTTCGCCGCCGTGTCGGCAACATCAAGGCAGCTCCCATCGATGCTCATGAGCCGCCAGCCCCGGTAGAAGGCCCCGGGGGTCTGCTCGGTCGCCAACGGGACGGCACAACTGCGGTAAAGGACCTCGAGGGGCTCGGGCCCGAGGCGCTGGCGCGCCTTGAACAGCGCCGCCTTAGTGGGCACGTTCCACGCCGCCGCCCAACCCTCGGACCACGACAGGCCCTCCACCAGCATGCGCATGACCTCCTCATAGGCGCAGTGGCTGAACAGCGCGAGACCGAGCACGTAGTAAACGACGACCCGAGCAGGCAAAAGGCGTTGGCGCCGCTCCGTCTTGCCCGTCTCGGTGATGGCGCGGTCGACGACCTCAGGCGGGAAGACCCTCGTGAGCACCCCGATCGAAATGTGGTCGGACAACCGCTGGTCGGTCTCCGGCTTCACCCACCCGGCACGAGGCACAGACCAAAGAATAACACCCGCGTAGTCTTAAGTAAACGGTATTGCGGCTAGCGCAGACCTTTCAGTATGCCTTCGTGGCCTTGATGGGAGCTGACGATCTGATCGTTGGCGCGCTGATCGGTGGTGGCGGCGGGGGTCGGAGCGCGGCTGTCCAGGGCGGCTTGAGGTTGGGTTGGGTTGGCCGGTCGTGGTCGTGGCTGACGCGGTCGCCGGTAGACCGCTGGGTGACCGGTCAGGTCTGTAGCCGGAGTAGGCTGAGGCGGTCGAAGGCGGCGACGAGCTGGTTGGCCCATGGCCAGCGTGCGGCGATGCGCAGCTGTCGGCGTCGGCCGGTGGTGACGATGATGCCGGCGGCGTGAAGCAGGCAGTAGCGGAGCCGTTTCGGCTCGGCGTGGGCGAGTTCTCCGTCGAGGAGTAGCAGTCTCGACCAGGCCAGGAGGTCACAGGCGATCCCGACGACGCTCAGCCAGGCGGAATTGATGGTGAAAGAAGCGGAGGGCAGGTTGTTCATGCCGGTGTCTTTGGCGTCACAGATGAGCCGTTCGGCTCGGCCCCGGCCGCGTTGGAGGGCTTCGAGGTAGGCGATGTCACCCTCGGTGGCATCGGTGATGAAGGTTGGTAGCGGCGCCCGTCGATATCGGTGAAGGTGAGCTGGGCGCCGGGATGGCAGTGCTCGCGCCGGGCGATCATCCGGGTCCCCGCCGGCCAGGCGGACAAGTCGACCAGCCCGGTGATCTCAGCCACTTCGGCGTCGGCGCGCAGGTCGGAGCCATCCGCGCTGACCGCTGGAACCCAGGCGCAGTTGGCCATGGTGACCGCCACCGTGGCGATCTCCGCGGTGAGGCGATGCCCGAGACTGAACCGCACGTTGCGTTCGCTGCAGGCGTCGACGAAATGATGCGAGCAGCCTGCCGAGTCGGTCCGCACGGTGATCTCGGTGGCGGCGGGGTCGACGGGGAGCTGAGCGAGAGCCTGATCTAACACGGCGACATGGTCGGTGGCGGTCCCCGACCCGGCGTTCCTCGGTCGCAGCTGCCCGGCGAGGGCTTCGCCGGTGGCGTCTAAGAAGGCGACGAGGGGATGGAACCCGTAGCCACACAACGCCGAGGAGCAGCTGCTCGCTCCGCTGACCATCAAGGAGCGCCACACGTTGCACTCGCTACTCACGAAACTGTTCGCCAGCCCGATCGCTTAGAACCGTCGCACAAGAGGAACCCCCAGCGGTGACGGCCCAGGTTCAGACCGAGGAGGTCCGGTGAGGCGAGGGACGTTCCCGTAGGACCTGCCCGAGAAAAAGCCCGGTGATCCCGGGCTATACGGGGCAGGCTTCGGCCGGGCGTGGTCAGCCCGCCGGGGGGCCGCTGAGGTCATCGAGATGCCCGTCCGTGGGCGTAGTGCGCTTGCTGCAGCTAGCGGTGGCGATCGGCCGGGTCGCCTGGAGCGCGGAGGTCTGCGGAGCTGCGCCCCAGGCAGCTCTGAATCCAGCTCGTATGCTGGGGATATGAGTACCTCGGGTTCCTCCCAGAGCCGAGAGTTGATCGTCGCTGACGATGGCAGCATCCCCGCCGACCAGGTGCGCAAGCTCGGCTTGGGGCCGGGCACGCACCTGCGGGTGGTGGAGGCCACCTCCGGGCCGGCGGGCGGGTCGCTCGGGGCGTCGTTGCCAAGCTTCCCAGACCTCGGCTGGGAAGACTTCGAACGTGGCAGTGCCCTCGCCCGCGAGGACACTGCCAGGGCGGCGTGGCGGTAGTCGCCGACTCGCACGCCATCGTCTGGTACGTCCAGGGATCGAGCCGACTCTCCGAGCCTGCAAAAGGCGGCTTTGATCGCAGCCGAGGCTGCTGGAGACCTGGTGGTGTCGGTGGCCACGCTGGTCGACCTCTGGTACGTCACCCAATCAACCGCGGGCGTTACCGCGGATCAACTCCAGACGCTTCGGGAGCGGCTCGTGTCCTCCGAGAAGGTGACCCTGGAGCCAGTCACACTGGACGTGGCCAAGGCTGCGGTGGGCTTCGCTCGGGCGGTGCTGCCTGACCCCTGGGACCGCTTGATCGTGGCGACGGTGTTGGCGCTCCAGGCACCACTGGTGAGTCGGGACCGCGCCATTGCTCGATCCGGCCTCGTGTCGACGATCTGGTAATCGCGGCAGATGACGTGCGTCCGACCTTTTACCTTCGTCGGAACCGGTTTCGTGCCGCCGCGTGCCCGTATCAAGGGGAGTAACGGGTCAAACACGGTGGCGATCGGTCAAGAGGTCAATGTCACATCTGCGCCGTGACCTGGGACTTTGCGCCCAGCGGCTGGTGGCGCCGTCATCAGTCGGGTGGCTCCGGCGACGTTCGCAACGTAGAAGTCGTGGGTTCAAGTCCCATCACCTCCACTGCAAAAGCCCTGTTCAGCGGGGGTGGCGGCACCGGCCACCTGCCGCCGGGAGGCGAAGCATCGCACGTCTATCGCACGCGACTTCGGAGGAAGGCCGCTCCCACGGTTTCGGCGGCCCGGCGGTCGGCGTCCTCGACGACCTGGGCGTAAACGCCCAGAGTGAGGCGCGGATCGGAGTGACCGAGGCGCGCCTGAGCCGTGCGCACGTCCACGCCCCCCACCGCGAGGGCAGTGGCCGACGCCCGGCGCAAGTCGTGGAAGCCTGCACCCTCGCAGCCCGCCATCACCGTGGCAGCCACACCCGCCGACGCCAGTTGGAGTAGCGAAGTGGTCCGCCGGCAGGGGACTCGAAAACGAACCGGTCGGCGGCGGCCGTCAACCCTCGGCGGGCCAGGTGCTCGGGCATCAGGTTGGCCGCCGGGTTCGGCATGAGCTTCACCATGCCCGCCGCCACCACTGCCGTGGTCGACGGCGCCCCACCCGAGCGGGCCGGGTTGGCATCAGGAGCCATCAACGCCGCCCGCCAGGTCGGGGGGGTAATCGGCGTCGCCGTCCTCGGCGCCCCTCGTCGCCGGCGGGCGCTCCGGGTTCGTTCCCGGCCTCCACGTCGCCATGATCATCGCCAGCGCCGCCTTCCTCGCCATCAACGTTCTCAGCGTCGGCGGGCGTCCGTTAGCACCCGAAGCAGTCCTCAAGCCGTAATCGGGTGGGAGGCCGAGTGCCCGGTCACCGATCGTTAGCGGACGGCTGGCGCGTGGCGGAGACGGCTGCTGGCAGGATGGGGATCATGGCTCAGCGAGCCGCACGGACCGAGACGCAGAGCGCCGAGACCAGCGCAACGGTGGCAGCTGTGATTGGCGTGCTCGCCAACCCGATGCGTATCCCTCGTTGGGCGCCGGACTTCGCGGACCGGGTGACCGGTGATGCCACCTCCGGTTGGCGGGCGAACAAGGGCGACCGGGAGTTCCCGCTGCGCGAGGTAGTCGACCGGGAGGCCGGCACCGCTGATTACCTGCGCGAGGTTGCTCCGGACCGGGAGGGCGGGGCATATATCAGGGCCGTCCCCCGACCGGGAGGCGGGAGCGTCGTGGTCATGACCCTGCCGCTGCTGCCCGACGTCGACCCGGCGGACACTCGAGCAACACTGAGCCGAGAACTGACCGCCCTGATGTCGCTCGTCGAGGACGTCTGAAAGGACAAGCGATTGCTTGCGTACCTGTTCTGGCACCAACCGGCCGACGAGGTGGACCAGGTCGGTTACGAGGAGGCGCTGCTCGCCTTCCACGACCGGCTACGAACGGTCAAAGTCCCTGGGCTGGTCGCCTCGGTCAGCGCGAGCGTCGAGGGGCTTCCCTGGATACCGGGGACCGGCTACGAGGACTCCTACCTCGTCGAAGATTTCGCCGCCCTCGGAATCCTCAACGCTGCCGCGGTCGACGACGCGCACGCCGGCGCCCACGACCGGGTGGCTCACACCGCCGGCTTCGGCGCCGGTGCTCTCTACGGGCTGGAAAGCGGGGACCCACTACGCCCGGGCAGCTTCTGTGCCTGGGTCACCAAGCCGGCCGGCGTCAGCTACGCCCAGTTCCGCGAGCAGCTGGCAGCCCACACCCCTCCAACCGTGGCCGCGGTGTGGCGCCGGCAGATGGTCCTCGGGCCGTCACCGGAGTTCCGCTTGACCAGCGACCACCCCCTCGTCCTTCCTGCTGAGCTCGCAGCCGTCACCTGCCGAGTGGGCGTCGTCGTCTCGCAGTGAGCCCCCCCTGGGGATCGGTCAGCGGTCACGTCACTGCTCGTCCGCCCGGCAAAGTGCCGTTTGGCACGGTGACCTCTCAGTACAAGACCCCCACTGCTAGCATTGGTAGCGGAGGAGGTGGTCGTTGTGGCTGCGGTCAGCATCAGGGATCTGGACGACGAGGTGCGCGAACGACTGCGAGTCCGCGCCGCTCAGCACGGCCGCTCCATGGAGGCGGAGATCCGCGCCATCCTCACCGACGCGGTCGGCGCAGCCAACGACTCAACCGGTCTGGCCCAAACGCTCTTGGCCCGCTTTGGAGACCTCGGCGGGGTCGACCTCGATCTGCCTCTCCGTTCCGAGGGACCCCGCGCCGCCAACTTGTCTGGGTGAGCGCACCCTCAACGGCCAGCACAAGGCCAGTCGTGCTGGACACCAACGTCATCTCCGAGCTCATGCGCCCGGAACCCAACTCGGGCGTCGTGGCCTGGGTGACCCGGCTGTCTCCAGCAGCGGTGTGCACGACCGCGGTGAGCCTCGCCGAGGTGCGCTTCGGCATTGCCCGCCTCCCGAGCGGTCGACGGAGGGCCCTCCTCAATGCCGCAGCGGACGACGTGTTCGTCACCTTCGCCGACCAGGTCCTGCCGTTCGACGCCGTCGCAGCCCGTCAGTACGCCGACGTCGTTGTCGAGCGTGAGCGCGCCGGCGCACCGATCAGCGGCTTCGACGCCCAGATCGCCGCCATCTGCAGAGCCAACCGTGCCGCCCTGGCCACCCGCAACACCAGCGACTTCGACCGTCTAGGCCTGAATCTCATCGACCCCTGGACCACGAGTCTCTGAGGTGGCGTCGGTCATCCCGACCCGGCCACTGACCCGGTCATGCCGGCTTGCACGCTCTGGTCGGCGACAATCTGAGTGACGTTGCTAGGCGCCGGCGGGTGGGTCGAGTGCGTCGCTCGCAGGCTCGCCCGGGCCTGGGCCTCGAGAGCATGCATGGATCGGCTCGTCTTGTTCGTTGTAGATCGTTCGGACGAGCTGGGGGAAGCGCTCATTGTTCGTGACAGTCTGCACTTTGCGGCCCGGCCAGGGGATAGCTGCGCCGCACCAATTACAGCGGTGCGGGCGGAGTTCTGTCGCTGTCTCGTTCGGTCGTTCCACATCTTCATCATGGTCGCCGTCGAAGCCATCGCGAGTCGGGCTGACACGCACCACGACGTCGCCGGCATTGGGCCTCGTCGTAGCGGCGTGCCTCACATTGTCATTGTCACGTGACCCTCCCGTTGTGGAACCCCCCTCCTCACGTCAGGTTCGGAGGCGACGCCCGGTGGGCCGCGCAATAATTGGAGGAAGGGTGTGGTGGAGGGGGCGTGTCTGGGGGTCTTACCGATGTGACATCAAACCGAGCCATGTCGCATCGCCGTCGAGGCGGGAGAGTTCGAGCAGTTCGTCCATCGGACTGAGCCGCGTTTGCGGCGGGCCCGAAGCGGCTCAGGCAGCCCCAACGAGCATGGATGGCACTCTTGGCACCCACGGGCTTCGTGCTGGCTTCGTCCCGTCGTCGCCGCCGGGTGGCTCTACGGCATGAAGTTTGCAGGCCTGAGCCCTTGACTTTACCCCACAAAGTAGAGTCTACTTTGTGGCGTAGAGTCGATCCGAGGGGAGACACCATGAACTCCACACCCCACGCCACCACCGAGGACAATGGGGGCAACTTCAACCCCCAGCAGGCCGCTGCCCTGCTGCACCAGGCCACCCGCCAGGCGCGGCGCCAGTTCGAGCCCTTCCCGCCTTGGATCCTGGCGATCAGGGCGGTCCTGGCCCTGGGCGCTTACGGCGCGCTGTGGCTAAACGTGCGCGGGCAGCATCCCTACGCGCACCCGACGGCCGCAGTCATCCCGGTCGGGGTTGCGGTCGGCATCGTCAATGTGGTCGCGACAGTTGCGGTGGCGAAGCGCGCCACCGCCGGGGTCGGCGGTCGATCCCGGCTACTCCCCGCCGAGATCGCCGTCATGACGGTCGTATGGATCGGCGTGTTCGTGGCCATGGGCGTGCTGATCGCCACTGGAGCGAGCGACGCAATCGTCTACGGGCTGTATCCGGCCACCGCGCCGCTGATCGTCGGCGGACTGGGATGGGCGGGGATCATGGCGGCGCAAGCAGACTGGCGCGCGTGTGGCAGCGGGCTGACGGCCGCCACCGTCGGCGCCGTTGCCGCGTTCGCGGGACCCACCGGAGCGTGGGCGGTGGTCGCTGTGGGCCTGTTCGTCGTGCTCCTTGAGCACGCCTGCGAAACTGCGTGGCGGCAGCGCGCATGACGGAGTGCCATGTCTGATGACGGGCTCGACCCGCTGATCCACGTCCCCACTCGCCTGAAAATCGTCGCGACGCTGGCCGCGCTGACGCACGGCGACACGCTGTCCTTCAGCCGCCTGCAGGACACGATCGGCCTCACCCCCGGCAACCTCATCATCCACCTGCGCAAACTCGAGGAAGCCGACTACATCAGCAGCAACAAGACCCGCAACGGGACCGTTTCCATAACCAACGTCGCTCTGACCGACCATGGCCGTGCCGCTCTCGGTACTTACACCCAGGCGCTGAGCGACCTGCTCGGCGGCCTGTAGATGGGCCCGGCCGACTGCGAGGACCCGTCGACCATGGGAGTATCCGCAAGTGGATGATCGGCCAGCGGACATGGCGGCTGGCCGGTCGGCTCGGTCGCAAGCAATGGCCAGATGCATGCCGGAGCGATGACTTTGCGGTTGCGCTGTAGTCCAATCCTTGGAAAGACCAGTGACCCAGCAGCCCCGATGACACGGAGAGGACACGATGGGGAAACTTGTAGAGGCAACTCACGTCGCACTCGGCGGCGAGCAGGGCAACAACGCGTGGGCGAGGCCCTACCTCGACGATGAACATAACGCCTACGCCGGCGCGTTGCTTAAGGATGCCGACATGCTGCTGCTCGGCCGTGCGACATACGAGGGGCTGTCCGCCGCCTACACCGCCATGGCCGAGAAGGCAGCCGGGGAGCCGACCGATTTCGAGCGGTTCGTCGCCCGCATGAACGCCTTGCCCAAGCTCGTCGCTTCCACCACTTTGCGCGGCCGGACAGATCTTCCCTGGAACGCGACCGTGATTGACGGTGACGTCGCCGAAAGCGTTGCGGAGCTCAAGCAGGAGCCCGGCCGTAACCTGCTTAAGTACGGTGACGGTCCGCTCGGCGCGACGCTGGCCAGGCGCAACCTCATTGATGAGTACCACCTCTTTTTCACCCCGGTTGCAGTCGGTACAGGCAAACACCTTTTCGCCGACATCGACTGGGCACCCCACCTCAAGCTGCTCAATGTCACCCGCTTCGCCAGCGGCGTCGTCGTACTCGTCTACGGGCCCAAATAGACAGTCCTCGCGACTATGGCGTGCGGCTCTTCGATCAGCCGACGGGCTCACGATCGGAGGAGGAAACCCCCCCCCCGTCTCGCAACCCGAAGGGCCTACGGAACGCCAAGCGGCTCCTCTTGGGCGAACAGAGGTTGGTGCCGCAGGGGATGGATGACTGACACACTGCGCGGGCGACTGCCCAGGCCTCGGGGCCGATTGAGTTGTTATTTGTCGTGGGCCGTTGTAATTGGTCTCAGCTGAGCTGGCCCTGTGGCGCACGGCTTCTAGGTAGCCGCCGAGTCATCCAGCGCGCCGCGATGGCTCCTGACGCGAGGTAGAGGATGGCTTGAGTGTTGAGGAGCGGCTGGAGACCGAGCGGCGCGATGAGCAGGCCAGCAGCGGTCATGCCTACTGCTTGACCGAGGTTGCCGACCAAGCCGAACACGCTGAAGATCCGCCCCCGTTCTTGGTCGCCGACTCCCCATTGCAGGGTCGAGGTCAGGCCGGTGGCCAACGCGATTCCCGGGACACCGACGAGGATGAACAGTCCGATGTACACGGCGGTGTCGGTGGTGACGAACGGCGCGTTGCACACCGTCAGGCTGATGAGGCCGAAGGCGGCTGTTGCGGCGGCGGTGAGGATGGAGGGCGTGCGATCTCGGGTCCACACGGTGAGTGCGAGCCCGCCGCCGACTGCGCCGATGGCTTGGACGCCACGGAGGAGTCCGATCTCCGCTGAGCCTCCGTGGAGGCGTTGCGCCACGAACAGGATGAAGGACACGACGAAGATGCCCTGGGCGATCTGACTGACGAAAGTGACGAGCAGGGTGGTCCGGACCGTGGAGCTCCGCCACGCCGAAAGGGACCACGTGCGCCTTGCCGGTACGTTCTCAGAGGTTGCGCCGGGCGGCCCCGGGAGCGCCGAGGGCCGGAGGCGGCCGATGAGTGCTGCTGCCGTCAGGTAGGTGAACAGGTCGGCGGCACCGACGATCCGCAGACCGCCGGCTGCGAGGAGGATGCTGCCGAGTGGTCCGCCGACGAGACGCCCGATGTTCTGGCTGAGGCCGATCATCGAGTTGGCCGGGACCAGGTCGCCGGGGGCGAGCAGGCTCGGCAAGAGGGCGTTCTTGGCCGGGTCGAACAGCGCGGCCAGCGCGGCTTCGACCAGGATTACGGCGTAGATCAGCGGGAGGTGCTTGCTGGCACCGGGAACCAGCAGTGGCACGAGCCCGGCCGCTTGGAGCAATGACACGGTGACGAGCAGGCGGCGACGGTCCCAGCGGTCGGCGCACCATCCGGCGAGCGGGGCGAGCGCGACCCCGGGGGCGAGCTCGACGAGGAAGGCCAGCGAGGTGCTCGACGCCGAGCGGGTCAGGTCGTAGACGATGATGGGCAGCGCGATCAGCAGCAGCCAGTCGCCGGCGTCGGAGACCAGTCCCGCCAGCCACAGCGAGCGGAAGTCTCTCTGCTGCAGGGGCGCGGGAGGCCTCATCGGGGCCACGAGCGGGGGAAGGCGTGCAGGCCGAGATGGACCAGCTCCGTCCCAGACGGAGGGTCGTCGCGGGTTGCGGTAATGAAAGGGCGGATGAGGGCATCGAGCTTCTCGATCAGGTCCCCCAGCTCGGCCGGCGTCGTTCGCAACGTGTACGTCGAGTAAGTGGCGGCAGCTCGCCATGCGGCCGGGCCGTGGTCGTGGCGGGACAGGTAGTCCCGGGCCAGGCGCTGGTCCAGTTGAAGCGATGCCGCCCGCACTGCTGCGGCGAGCTGCGGAGCAGTCTCTTCGTCGGTGTCGAAACCCGTGAGGGTGGCTCGCCACGGCCGCTCCCGGCCGTCCTTTGATGCGTCGGGCACGACCAGTCCGTGGCGGGCCAGGACGCGCAGATGGTAACTGCAGTTCGACGGCGTGTCGCCCACGGCCCGAGCACACGCCGACGCCGTTGCCGCGCGCTCGGATATCAGGTAGGTCAACAGGTCGAGACGGGCCGGGTGGGCCAACGCCTCCAGTACGGCTGCCTCGCTCAGGACAGGACGGGACTCGTCCACGGACACCCCCAACTCTGAAAGACTCTTTTATAATTGCCTGGCGCGAGACCTGCAAGGCTTTCAGACTTGCGTACCTGCATCCGGACCTGATCGAGGTCCGATTAGCCCTGTCCGGACTGCCTCCGAGGGCCTGGTGGTGCCGTCACCAGTGGGTGGCTCCGGTGACGTTCGCAACGTAGAGTCGTGGGTTCAAGTCCCATCACCTCCACGACAAGAGGTCCAGGTCGGGGGCGCCGAACCTGGATAGGGAGAAAAGGTCACGACGGCTCACAGCGGGTCTATGACCTTACGTGACCTTATGGATGGCTAGCTTGGGCCACGATGGCTTGTCGCAGGCGCGAGCGAGGCGGGGGCGAGCGAGGGGTGGCGGCTGCACGTGCCACTGGAGGGGGAAGGTAGCCGGCGAGCCGCCTACGGCGTCAATGAGACCGAGGAGCTGGCGGCCGAGGCGCAGGCCCCGTGGTTGTCGGCCGGTCTGCTGCTCGCAGACGATCCACAGCAGGCGGTGGAGCTGCCAGCGAGCGTGGCCATGGGCGGCGTGCGCTGCGACGAGTGCAGGTCACCGGGCTGCGCCCTACCGACACGCGGACAGCTCTGTGCGTTCGGGCGCTTCACGGCCCCTCAGATCCCTAGATCCCCTAGATCGGAGACATGCGTGAGTTCGTTGATCCTGCTGCCGGCCGTCGACGTCGCGGGCGGCGTGGCCGTCCGGCTGGTACGGGGCGAAGCCGGCACCGAGACGCGCTATGGCGACCCGCTGGATGCCGCCGTGGCCTGGCAACGCGACGGCGCCGAATGGATTCATCTCGTCGATCTCGACGCGGCGTTCGGGCGTGGCGACAACCTCGCTCTGCTCGCCTCGGTCGTCAAGCGACTGGACGTCGCGGTCGAGCTGTCCGGTGGCATCCGCGACGACGCCTCGCTCGATGCAGCCCTCGGCACCGGAGCCGCGCGCGTTAACCTCGGCACCGCGGCGCTCGAGTCGCCCGACTGGGTACGGGCCGCGATCGCGCGGCACGGCGACAAGATTGCTGTCGGGCTGGATGTGAGCGGCGCCACCCTGGCTGCCCGCGGCTGGACGCGCGACGGCGGCGAGGTGTGGGAGACACTCGCCCGCCTCGACGCCTACGGGTGCGCCCGCTACGTGGTGACCGACGTGCACAAGGACGGCACGCTCACCGGGCCGAATCTGCGGCTGCTGCGCGATGTCTGTGCGCGCACCTCAGCGCCGGTCGTCGCGAGTGGCGGCGTCTCCTCGGTCGACGATCTGCGCGCGATAGCCGGGCTGACCGAGATCGGCGTCGAGGGCGCGATCGTAGGCAAGGCGCTGTACGTGGGCGCGTTCACGCTGCCCCAAGCCCTGGCGGCGGTCGCGCTGTGAGCGAGTCGCTGTCTCAGTCGTGACCGGGAGGCCGCAGTCCCAGTCGTTGGTGAGTAGGTGCCAGGCGATGACCCAGACGGATTGCACTTGCCGTCCACGATCGCGGCTCGTTTCTTGCCGAGCCGTCTGGACAGGCGCCAGAACTGGCCAGGGGACCGGTCGATGCTCAACGAGCGATCCGCTGTAGCCATTCGTCGAGGAGGCGACGCTCGGCCTTGCTGAGCGCTGTCGCCTCGGGGATGCGCGCCCGCAGCGTGATCGCCGCCGCCGCTGGTCCTGGCGTGTCGACCGCTGGGTCTGCGGTCGTGATGGCGGCGACGACGGCCTCGCGGGCGAGTGCGGACAGTTGCAGATCCCGTCGGTCCTTGTCGGTGGCCAGCAGGGAGAGCACCGTCCCTGAACCGGCGGCGTGTACGAGGTCGGCCGCCTGCTGTTCGGGGACGCGAAGGCGGCCGGCTTCGGCGATTCGATGGACGTGCTCGGCGAGGATCTGGCGGGAGGCGGCGACGACCGCGGGGCTGCGCCCGGGTCGGGGGTTACCGTAGGTGAGGACGTAGAGCGCAGGGTTGCTCAGACCGAACTCGATGTGTAGGTTCCAGCCCCGGCGCAGGTTCTCGAGGGGGTCAGGGCTCGGCCGACGGGATGCCTTCTCCTCGAAGTAGGTGCGGAAGCCGTGCATGACCACGGCGTCGATCAGGCCGTCCTTGTCGCCGAAGAGCCGGTAGATCGTCGGCGCCTGCACGCCGGCCGCGGCAGCTACCGACCGGGTCGTGAGCGCCAGGCTCCCGCCGTGTTCGACAAGCGCCGCGGCTGCCTCGACGATCCGGATTCGGGTGGTCTCCCGAGCGTCGTTCTCGGTGATCGCCTCCATGGGACGATGTTACCGGTGCTACCGCCTCCCTGCTGCCACCGTCAACGTATCCGTGGTAGCCTAAGGCTGTATCAGTGCTAACAGCAGCGGAATTGCGTGCGAATTGGAGGTTCATCGTGATCAGCGCCACCGGCCAGCTCGGCCGGGGCATCGTGGAGCAGCTACTCGCCCGCCTTCCCGCAGACCGGGTGGGGGTCAGCGTCCGTGACCCCGAGAAGGCCAGCGCCCTCGCCGATCGCGGCGTCCAGGTTCGCCGCGGCGACTTCGCCGACCCGGTGACCCTCAACGAGGCGTTCGACGGGTGCCAGCCAGGTGCTCATCGTCTCGGTCGACGAGCTCGGCCCCACCGCAGTCGCCCGCCACGCCGCCGCCATCGAGGCCGCCCGGGCGGCCGGCGCCCAGCGGATCCTCTACACCAGTCACATGGGCGCTTCGCCGGACTCGCCCTTTGCCGCGGCGTCCGATCACGCCGCCACCGAGGCGCTGCTGCGGGACTCGGGCGTCGCCTTCACTTCGCTGCGCAACGGCTTCTATGCCAACACCGCGGTGATGCTCGTCGGCCAGGCGCTTCAGACTGGCACGCTCACCGCCCCCGAGGACGGCCCGGTGTCCTGGACGGCGCCCGTCGACCTCGCCGAAGCCGCTGCGGTGGTGCTGAGCCAGGATGGGGCGCTTGACGGCCTCACCCCGCCGCTGGCCAGCGCCGAGGCCATCGATCTTGCCGCACTGGCCGCGATCGCGTCTGAGGTGCACGGCCGGGAGATCACCCGGGTCACCGTCTCCGAGGACGAGTACCGCAGCACGCTTATCGCGCACGGCACCCCGGCGCGCTTCGCCGAGATGTTCCTCGGGATGTTCCGAGCGAGCCGGCGCGGCGACTTCGCCTCTAGCGACCCGACACTCCAGCGCCTCGTCGGCCAGCCGCCGACATCGATCCGTGACGTCCTGGCCGGAGCGGCCGCCTCAGGGCGGTAGGGCCGGTCGTAACGTTCGCGGAGGCCGACTGAAGAGGGCCGTGCCTCGCGGCGGCTCACGATCGAGGCCCGCTCACACCGATGCTGCGGAGCCACCGACCGCGGTCTCGCTACTCCTTGGCCTGCGCTTGGTTGGCCGTGTGGACCGCAATGCGGGCCTTCTCTTCGAGCTCCCAGGTCCGGAAACTGCCGATCGTGGCGAACGCCAGCAGCGCGGCGACGGCGAAGAACCCGCCAGCAACGTCGAAGGGCACCCGGTATCCGAAGTTCGAGGCGAGCACACCGCCGCCGGCGGCCCCCACCGCCAATCCGCACAGACCTACGAGCCGGTTCGCGGCGATGACGCGTCCCATCATCGCGGTGGGTATCACCTTCTGGCGTATCGACGTGGCGAGGACGTTCCAGACCACCGAGTGCGCGATGTAGGCGGCCAGGGCGACAGCGACGAACAGGGCGCTGGTCAACAGCGAGATGGCGGCGAAGGACAAAGCGCCCACGGTGAGGGCGGCGACGATCGACCAGCCGTAGCCGACCTTGCGGCGTAGCCGGTCGGCGACGACGCTGCCGAGCAACCCGCCGACGGCCGAGAACGACAGCAGGAGGCCGTAGCCCGTGGGGCTCAGCCCGAGGACCTCCCGGGCGTATAACACGAGATAGGAGAACGGGATCATGTACCCGACGGAGGCCAGCCCGCCGATCAGGACGAGGGTGCGCACGACCTTGTGCCGCAGCGCCCAGACCGCGCCTTCGCGGATTTCGGCGACGATGCCTTCGGCGGGTCGCTCGGCGCGCTCGTCGCGGCGCGGCACATAGGTGTTCCGTAGGCGCCAGTACGCGAACCCGGCCAGGAGGAACGCGCCGACGTTGAGGACCGACGGAGCGAAGGCGGCCATCGCGAACAAGAAGCCGCCCAGCGGTGGGCCGAGGAACTCGTCGACGACGATCTGGGTCCCTGCTATCTGCGAGTTCGCCCGCTCCAGCCCTTCGGGGACGACGGCCTGCGGCGGGACGGCGATCGCCGCGCTGTCCGACAGTGTTTCGACGATGCCCATCACCGCGTACACGACATAGAGCGCGGCGATCGGCGTGGCGTCGACGAGCACGAGCGCGGTGAGCGCTGCGAAGATCGCCGACTGAGACAGGTTGGCGAGGTAGAGGAGCCGGCGCCGGTCGAACCGGTCGATCAAGACGCCGCTGCCGAGCACCGACAGGATGCGGGGGAGCGAATAAGCGACCGAGAGAGCAGAGATTGCGGCGGGGTTGTGGGTGATCGTCGTCGCGAGCAACGGCAGGGCGACGAAGGTGACGCCGTCGGCCAGGTTCGACGATGCGTTACCCGCCCAGATCCGCCGGTACTCGCCGCCAAGCTTCATCGCGATCCCTGCAGCCGCTCCACGCTCGCCGCGAGATCGGTTGCCCGCCGGTCGGGGTCCCATGCGATCGACATGGCGATGGAGTCGAATTGGCGGACGGAGGGTCTCGATGGCGCCGGCGGAGATGAGATCGGTCGAGTGTTCCACGCTGAGGTGGTCGAACGGTCGGCGGTCACCTCAACCCGTGCCTCACCGCCATCGACGGTACCCGCCGCGGACAGGTCGTCCAGTGAAAGCTGTCTTGGATCCTCATCCACCGCGAAGGAGGTCGGTCACGCCTCGGAGGGCGGTCGTGGTGTCCATCGCCCCAAGAAGACCCTCCCCGAACCCGATTCGCAACCGATTTGTGGACCTCGAGCAGCCACCGACCACTGCGCGGTGAGCATGTTCACCGCCGCCTTGGACGACCCGTAGGCCGTCGGGGTGCGCGGTCATAATCGGAGTCCGCCGAGCGGATCCGACTGCTCGACGTGATCGCCACGCAGCAGCTGACCTGAACGCGGGACAGGCTCCATCGCTTGGTGGCGCCGGGGGACGGGAGGGCGACGGTTCCGGCTTCCCGATATCATCCTCCGGGTATGCAGACGGTGTATGAGGCCGTGGGTGGGGAAGTCGGCTTGCTTCGTCTGGCCCGGGCGTGGCATGCCAGGGTGATGGCGGACGAAGTGGTAAGCCACGCGTTCAGCCACGGCTTTCACCCCGAGCACAGCGAACGGCTCGCCGCTTACTGGGGGGAGGCGCTCGGAGGGCCGAGGACGTATTCGGCCGCTTACGGCGACGAGACCTCGGCGGTGCGGATGCACAGCGGCAATGGTCCTCACGAGGATATGGATCGTCGAGCGATCGCCTGTTTCGATCAGGCGTTGGCAGACCTCGGTCTTGTTGAAGACGACCCGGTCCTACAGGTGCTGCACGGCTATTTCACCTGGGCAACTACCACGACGATGTCGCGCTATCACCGGTCCGCTGACGATGTACCCGACGGTTTGCACATCCCTCACTGGTCGTGGGACGGACTTGTCAGCGGAACGGGACCGGACGGCATCTGAGGCCGCAACTGGCGCCATGTCAGTCAGAGCGCTATCCCGGACGGGTCCCCGCGCGGTGACGGCACCTTCGTTCGGTCCAGACTGACCGAGCATGTATCCAGTCATCGTCTCAGAGCGGCTGACGGTTTCCCTGCGCGCCTTGGGCTCGGTCGGGCACCGCTGGTTGGAGGAACTTCCCGGCGTGCTCTCCAGCTTGGAGGCTGACTGGTCGATCGCCTGCGGCGCTGTCTTCGATGGCGGCAACGCCGCCTACGTCACCGAGGCGGTCACGCTCGACGGCCTGCCAGTGGTTCTCAAGGTCGCGCTGCCTCCCGATGTCGACGGCTTCTCTCCCTTCGGCCAGGAGCTGGATACCCTCCGGCTGGCCCAGGGAGACCCCTACGTCGAACCAATCCGACACGACGGGGAGCGCCGGAGCCTGCTGCTCGAACGCCTCGGACCATCCCTGGCGAGCCTGGGATGGTCCACGACCAAGCAGCTAGCCGCCGTGGCCAGCACCGTGGCCCGGGGATGGCGACCTGTGACCACCGGCCGGCTCCCCACCGGGGCAACGAAGGCGACCTGGCTGGCCGACTTCGTGGCCAGGACGTGGGAAGACCTCGGCCAGCCTTGCTCGGAAGCCGCCGCCGAGCGAGCCGCTCGCTTCGAACCGAAACGAGCGGTGCTCGTCCATGGTGATGCGCATGCCCACAACCTCTTGCAGGTGCCGGGATCGGGGGACCACAGCGTCAAGTTCCGACTCATCGATCCCGAAGGACTCGTCTCCGAACCAGCCCATGACCTCGGGGTCACGCTGAGGGCCTGGAACGCGGAGCTGCTTGCCCACGACACAGCCGGGATGGCGCTCCAACGCTGTCGGCACATGGCCCTCCTGACCGGCATCGACCCCGAGGCCATCTGGCAGTGGGCGTTCATCGAGCGGGTCTCCACCGGGCTTTTCCTGCTCCACCTCGGCCATCACCGGGAAGCGCAAACTTTCCTCGAGGTAGCAGACCGGCTGGCCGAGGTGATCCCGCCCCGGGCATAAGACCACAACCGACGGTCCCCAACGGTCAACGGACCGCCCGATGGGCCCCGCGTGCTGGGCATTCACATCTGCAGTCTCATCACCGGCCGGGTGGGGTACGTGCGGGCCACCTCGGTAAACCCCACCGACGAGAACATAGCCATGGTCCCGGTAAAGACGGCGGACCCTCCCACCCGATCGGCCCGCAGGGCGGCCACATCAACCGGATGACCCTCGAGGGCCGTAGCGCCGTGCTCACGGGCGAAGTCGATAGCCCCCTTGAGCAGCGCCGACCCGATACCGGACCGCCGGTGGCGGCTGTCGACCGCGAAGCAGGTCACCCACCAAACTCCGGGATCCTCGATGAGCACGTTCGCCAACGCCTTGTTGGCGCTCAGGCGAGGAAAGCGAGATCGAGGCCCTACTCTTGTCCATCCAACGGGCTGATCGTTGACATAGCCGATGAGCCCCGGCGGCACGGCGGCATGGGTGATCTCCTGGTGCAGGGCGTCACGGTTGTTCGTTGTCGGCTCTGACGCCGCCGGTTCGCAGGTTGGCGAGCGAAGGAAGCGGCGACACCAGCACCACGAAGGATCTTCACCACGCCGACCGAACACCGTGACCAGGTCGTTCCAACGATCCGCTGTCGCCGCGCATACCTGAACGGACATGGCCCGAGCCTACGAGCTGCGATCATGTCGCACGCCGAGCCGGCCTGCTGCGGGATCGGGCCGGGATCCTGGCAATTCCGATGGCGGTCTTGCTCGCCGCTTTCGCCAACATGTCGGCGACGATCACGAGACCCGGACGTTGAGGCTTCTCATCCCGTTGAGGACGTTGCTGAGGACGGGCTCGCACTCGACGATGTCGAAGCGGGCCACTCGAGCGATGAGAGAGCGCAGCAATGCACTCATCTCGAGGCGCGCCAGCTGCATACCGATGCAAAGGTGCTCGCCGCGCCCGAAGGCCAGGTGGTCAGAGGGCATCCGCTTGATGTCGAAGCGCTCCGGGTCGGGGTACTTGCGCTCATCACGATTGGCGGACCCGTAGAGCAACATGACCCGTGCGTCCTCGGGCAGGTCGACGCCACCGAGCTGGTGGTCGGCGGTGACGACCCGGGTGAACTGCTGGACTGGGCTCTCCAAGCGGAGCGTCTCGTTGATCGCATGGGGGACCAGCGAAGGGTCGGAGCGCAGCAGGTCCCACTGATCTGGTTGTTCGGCAAACAAGCGGATGGCGTTTGAGACTGCGTAGATCGTCGTGTCCAGGCTGGGGGTCACGTAGTCCACCATCATGAACGGACACTTGTCTCGAGGCAGGTCGCCGGCGTCGGCGGCAGCATAGAGCTGGGCGGCCCACCCGCCGGGCTCGAGATTGCCAGGCACCGCCTCGTTCACGGCGAACGAGAGAAACTCCTCGACGACGGGTCTGGCCTCGGCGGCGCGCTGATTGGGCGGCCCCTGGGACTCCCAGGTGGCCGCCGCCCACCGGAGCATGTTGGTTCGGCCGTGCTCGCCCAGTCCTACGAGTTGGGACACGACGGTCATCGGGAGATGCTCGGCCAGGTCGCTGGCGGCGTCGAAGGTTCCCTGCTTGACCAACCGATCGACGACAGCTTCGGCCTCGGCCTCGATGCGCGGAGCCAGCTCGCGGACGAGATGCGGGCGCAGCGGTCGGCCGAGCACCTCGCGTACTGTCGTGTGCTCCGGGGGGTCGAGAAAGAGGGTGATGACGCCCTTGAGCTGGTCGTTGAGCTGCGGATTCATGGTGACTCCACGGGCGGAGGAGTACAGCTGCCACCGCTCCAGGACGTGACGGACCTCCTCGTAGCGCGGCAGCGCATAGACGTCGTGTGCGGAGAGGTAGACCACAGGACCGAGGGCGCGCAACGCGTCATAGCGGGGATAGGGGTCCCGCCGGGCCTCGTCGGTGAAGAGATCGATATCGCTGACCGCGGCTGCATCGTCCTGGCGTTGGGTCATGAGCGAAGATGCTAGAGGCTTGCCAACGGTCGGCGTTCCCGCCCGACCGGGCGGCGGAAGAAGGAGACTGAGAAGGACAGATCTGAGCAGCCTGGCTGTCCTCTTGTCCCCGATTCGACCGCCGCGCTAGACCCTAGAGGCCGGCCCATGTCCGTTGATTCGTAGGGGGATCATGAAGACCCATTCTGCAGCAGTGCTCGAGGCTCCTACCAAGGGGTCGCGCAGCAACTACGAGGTGATCGAGGTCGACCTCGAGGAGCCCCGCCAAGGTGAGATCCTCGTCAAGATGGCGGCGTCGGGCCTGTGCCATTCCGACGACCACATCGCAAGCGGCGACTGGCCGGTACCCATCTTCCCGATCATCGGCGGGCACGAGGGCGCCGGTGTGGTGGAGCGGGTAGGCCCCAATACCCCGGGATGGGAGAAGGACGATCATGTCATCTTCTCCTTTCTGCCCGCCTGTGGCCGGTGCCGTTTCTGCGCGGCCGGCATGCAGAATATGTGCGACCTCGGGGCCCTGGTCCTCACGGGCTCGAGACCGGACGACCCGACCAGCTTCCGTACCCACACTTCTGACGGCCGCGACGTCGCTCAGATGGGCGGGATCGGTACGTTTTCCGAGTACAGCACCGTCAATCTGAGCTCCGCCGTCAAGATCGACAAGGACCTCCCTCTCGACAAGATGTGCCTCCTCGGCTGCGGGGTCGGCACCGGGTGGGGGTCCGCCGTTCACTCGGCGGCCGTGCGGCCCGGCGACACCGTGATCGTCATGGGCATCGGCGGGATCGGCGTCAACGCCGTGCAGGGCGCTGCTATCTCGGGGGCGAGCAACATCATCGCCGTCGACCCGGTGGCCTTCAAGCGCGAGAGGGTCCTGGACTTCGGCGCCACTCACGCCTTCGACAACATCGCCGAGGCCGACGAGATGGCGAAGGGACTTACCAACGGCCAGGGCGCCGACAGCGTGATCGTCACGGTTGGGGTGGTTCACGGCGAGCACGTCGCCCAGGCGTTCGCCGCCACCCGAAAGGCAGGCACCGTCGTGGTTACCGGGGTCGGCGACATCACGGAGATCGGAATCCCCGTGTCCATAGGTGAGCTGACCCTGTTCCAAAAGAGGATCCAGGGATCCCTCTTCGGTCAGTCGAACCCGACCTTTGACATTCTGCGCCAGGTTCAGCTGTACCGGGACGGCAGGCTCAAGCTCGACGACCTGGTCACGAAGACGTACACCCTTGATGAGGTCGCCGAGGGCTACGAGGACATGCATGCAGGAAAGAACATCCGCGGCGTGATCGTGTTCGATTGAGCCGAAGCCGCCCTCCTCTTCCAGAGCGGAAAGGTGGCCAAGGCGGCCGTGCGGGTGCCGCCGGTGTTCGGAGCGAGAGGACTGAAGGGAAGTGCCGTCCGGTGGAAAGCCGTTCAGCCCCGGCCGATGTAGGGCATGGCGTTCGCCATCAGCGTCATGAAGGGCACGTTGGCCTCAAGCGGGAGGCTGGCCATATAGCTGACGGCACCTGCGACGTCGGCCGCATCCATCGTCGGTTCGGGACGGCTCGAGCCGTCGGCCTGTTCGACCCCAGCTGCCATAGCCGCCGTCATGTCGGTCGAGGCGTTGCCGATATCGATTTGGCCGCATGCGATGTTGTACCTGCGGCCGTCGAGAGAGGTCGACTTGGTCAAGCCGGTCATGGCGTGTTTCGTCGCAGTGTAGGCCGCCGAATTGGGACGGGGTGACGTGGCGGAAAGTGAGCCGTTGTTGATGATCCTTCCGCCTTGAGGGTCCTGATCGCGCATGGCAATGAAGGCCTCCCGGGTGCAGAGAAAGGGGCCTGTCAGATTGGTTGCAACGACCCGATCCCAGTCCTCCCGAGTGATATCAGCCAGCGAAGCGGGGGGCATCGTTATACCGGCGTTGTTGAAGACAAGATCGACGCGGCCGAGGGTCCGCTTGATATCGGCGAAGAGACCGACGACCGAGGTTTCGTCGGTAACGTCGGTGACGACACACCTCGCCGCATCGCCGATCCTCTCGATCTCGGCCCGGGTCCCTTCGATGGCAGCCGGGCGTCGTCCGGCGCAGACAACGATGAAGCCGTCGGCGGCGAGCGCTATTGCCGTCACACGACCGATTCCGCTACCCGCTCCGGTGACGACGGCAACCTTGACCGGGCGGCTCTCACCCTCGTCGTTCATCGGGGAGTGAGGCTACGCCGGGCCGGATTGGTGCGTCAATTGTCGAGGCCTATCCACTCAATGAGCGAAGAGGTGCCAACCGCCATAGGCCCACGCCGCGACGAGAATTGTCCGGGCCGGGGTTGTTCGCGACATGAGCCGAAGAAGTTCCTCGAAGTTGGCCTGACGACCTCGGGAATGCCGGGCGGCAAGCTCGACGAGCCCGCCGACGACGAGCACGCCGATCCAGAAGGCGACGCCGACCGAGCGATTCGGAGGCAGCAGGAGCGCGGGACCGAACGCCAGTGGCCCGAAGGGCATCACGATGACCCCGTTCGCCGACGCAGGTCCGGAGCTGCGATGGTTTGGTTTGACAGGAGGGCCGACGGCAGATGCTCTGGCGCGGGCGACGCCGTAGCCGAGCCCCGCCAGCATCCACAGGAGCAGCATGGCGGCGTCCAGTGGTCGGTAGGCCCGAGCCAGGGAGCTGATCGTCAGGTGGAGCTGATGCGGTCCTGTGTCGATGCCGAGCAATTCCCAGCCGAGCACGACGAGGGCGAGAGCCAGCCATGGCGAGACGCCGACAACGCCCCGGCGCTGGCCGGCCGGGCCCGCAAGGGGGAAAGGGCGCTCGGCGGGGAGGTAGAACGGGTGGCGACCGTGGCGGCTTCCACGCAAAAGAAGGACGTCGGTGACGACCACGCCAACGAGCGATGCGGACCACGTAGCGAACGCCGGGATCGTGGACTGATGCAACCCGCTCGTCCACCCGCACCACGCACACAGGGCGACGAAAGCGACGGCCCTCCAAGGCATGCGATCGGTGTGCACTCTATGTCGTTGCGTCCAACTCGTGGTTCAACCCGCTCGGCCGACGCCGGCATAGATCCGCCGGGCGTTGCCATGCCCGACGAGACCGGCCAGTCGGATCAGTTCGCCACTCCCGAAGCCGGCCTCCTCGAGCGGGGCGAGGACGCCAGCGAGGGCCCGGCGCTGGATAACCGTCCCCAGGTGGTACAGCTCGGCCAGGCCGAAAGCGTCGGACGAGTAGAGGACCTTGTGCCATGGCGCCAGCTCGAGCGTCTCGGCGAGGATGGCGTCGCCCCGCCCGCCGACGTGGGGAATGGTTTCTCCGATGTCGAGGTACAGGTGGGGCCACATGAGCGTCAGGTAACCGGCCTCGCGGTGGCGCGGCCAGCAATGCAACATCACGATCGGGGTGCCACGATCCGCCGTCATGGCCGCCAGGTCGGTGAGGAGGGCTGGGTCGGAGCCCCGCAGTGTCGCATCGGTGTCACCGAAGCCGGTGTGCACCTGCAGTGGCCGGCCGGTGTCGAGGGCGGCCCACACCCCGTGGCGGATGAGGACCGGGTCCGTCAGGCGCCAGCCACCGGTGCTGGGGGAGGGGCCGGCACGCAACCAGGTGTCGGCCGCGGTTCTCACCTCGTCCGGCGACGGGCGGCGCCAGTCGAGGTCGAGCCCGCACCGATAGGCGGCCACGGATTTCCAGCCGACGGCCGTTGACCGGCGGGCCATAGCCTCAGCGAAGGCGTCGGCATACCGTGCCCCGGCCCCTCCTCGGCGCGCTGAGAGGGCTGCCGCGATGTCCTCGGCGATGGTCTCGAGGCGGACGATCTCGTGGACGGTGGCCCCGGACCACTGTCCGAGCTCGTCGAGCGAAGCCAGCTCGGCGGACCGGTAGCCGGTGTCGACGAGTAGCTCGCTCGCTCCCCCCGAAAGCAGGCGGGTGTTGACCTCGCTGGCACCGAGCTCTCGGCGGCGCATCAGGTATTCCGACCTCGTCACGCCGGCCGGCAGGTCGAGCCGGGGGGCGCACCAGGTTCGCACGGCCAGGCCGAGGCTCGTGTCCCATGTCGAGCACCCGGTGGGGGCCGGCCGGCCGCTCTCTCCGAGCAGCAGCTCAAAGGCGGAGGGAGTGAGGTCATTGCCGATGACGGCGTGGCAGTGCTGGTCGACCAGCTCGAGCCTGTCCACGACGCCCCGAACGCCGCCGAGCCCCCCGTCAGGTTCCCGATTCTGAGGGCTCACCACACCCAACGGCTCGCGAGCGCTACGTCCTCAGGGCTGATGTGGGCGAACCGGCTGGCCTCGTCGGCTCGGACGGATGACCAGGTGTCGGCGAGGGGAGCTCCCATCGCCTCGCGCAGTAGCGGTGTGTCCTCGAAGGCGGCCAGGGCGTCGGGCAGGCTGGCTGGGAGGCGGGTGATCCCAGCCCGACGGCGGGCGTCGTCGTCAAGGGTGGCCGGATCGACGCTGGTCTCCGGCGGAAGGCTCGCCGACCGCCCGATCCCATCGAGGCCGGCGGCGATCACCGCTCCGACCACCAGGTAAGGGTTGGCCGACGCGTCGAAGACCTTGATCTCCAGGTTGGCGCTGGCGGCGGACGCCGAGCCGGCCACGAGCCGAAGGGCGGCCTCCCGGTTCTCCCGACCCCAGCACCGCCACGGCGCCGCCCACCGCTGCGGTTGGAGGCGAAGGTAGGAGGCAACGCTCGGGGCCCCGACTGCGACGAGGCCGGGAAGGGCGTCGAGGATGCCGGCGACCCATGCCTCGCCATCGAGGCCGAGATGTCCGTCGTCTTCGGCCAGCAGGTTGACGCCGTCGCGCCAAACCGAGAGGTGCAGGTGGGCCCCGCTTCCGACGCCACCAGGAGACATGGCCGGCGAGAGCGAGATTCGGTAGCCGTGGGCGGCCGAGACGGCACGCAGAGTCTGGCGGACGAGCACGACCCGGTCGCCAGCCCCGACGGGTCCGAGCGGCGAGACCGACACCTCCATCTGTGACGGCGCGTACTCGGGATGGAGCTGGTCCACCTCGACGCCCTCCGAGGCGAAGGCATCGAGGAGGTCACGCCCGTAGTCGGAGAGGTCGACGAGGCGGCCCATCCCGTAGGCCGGGCCCGTGGTCACGGGCACGAGCTCGTCACCCGACCCGGCATCGAGCACCCACTCGGTCTCGAAGGCCATGCGGATCTCGAGGCCGGCCTCGGCCGCTCGCTCCTCCATTCGGCGGGCGAAACTGCGTTGGCAGCCGGGATAGGGCGATCCGTCCACGTCGAACCGGTCGGCCGGCGCCCACGCCCAGCCCGGCTGGCCGGCGAGGGCGACGAGCGCAGACAGGTCGGGAATGAGCCGCAGGTCGCCGACCGGTGAGCCCACAGGGGCGATGCTGTCGTCGAGGCCGAAGGCATCGAAGACCGGCGGCGCGCCCACGCCCCGGGTCGCAGCGTCACCAAGGCGGCCGACCGGGATGCCCTTCACCCGGGCCACGCCGCTGTTGTCGACGATGGTCAGGGCGACACCGACGATGCCGTTGACGCCAAGGGCTTCGGCCATGCCGGCGGGGAGTTGCGCCGGGTCAAGCTCGGGTTCGGGTGCCGATGTGGCTCCTGCGGTCGTCATGGCACTATCAAACCAGAGCGCGCCGCTCGGAACGGGAACGGCGCAGCCGGTCAGAGTGGGGTCAGCAACTCTTCTCGGGCGCGAGCCCGCTCGATGTGCTGATATCTGGAGGGACGATTTCAATGCGGTCCGTCTCGGGCCGTCCGGGGAGGGAGATCTACGGTGACGATCGATCAGGGGCAGGCCGGCCCTTCCGACACGGGCCTGCGACGAAACCTCAAGCTCTGGCAGGTCATCGGGCTCTCGATCGGGCTCATGGCCCCTTCGATGGCCATCTCGATAAACCCTCAGGGTGCCATCGCTGCGGTCGGGAGGGCCATCCCGCTTTCCTTCCTCATCTCAATGGTGGGTGCCCTGCTCGTGGCCTACGGCTTTTCGCGCCTGTCGCAGCATTTCCACAACTCCGGATCCGTCCTCGGCCTCGTCGGCGCCACCCTCGGCGCCAGGACGGGCGTGGTGGCCGGGTGGGCATTGGCCGGCACCTACATCCTCTTTGCCCTGCTGACCGCGGTCACTGCCGGAATCTACGGGACGATCTTCCTCCAGGACACCGGCATCATCAACAGCGATCCCAACTGGCTGGCATACACGATCGGCGGTCTGGTCATCGTGATCGCCGGCGCCCTGGCGGCCGTGCCCGCCGCCAAGGCCACCAACGTGATCCTCTCCTTCGAGGGCGTCACGATCATCTTGATCCTCATCGCCGCAGTGATCGTCCTGATCAAGCTCATCGGCCACAGCGGGCCCGGGCATCTTCCCTTCACGCTGAGCGTGTTCACGCCGGCCAAGGGGGTGACGACGTCCAACGTCTTCCTCGGCGTCGTGTTCGGGTTCCTTTCGTTTGCCGGCTTCGAGGCCGCCGCCGCCCTCGGAGGGGAGGCGTCGCGCCCGCGCCGCGACATCCCGCGGGCCATCGTCACCACGGTGGCGATCATCGGTGTCTTCTACGTGGTGATCAGTGCCATCGAGGTCATGGGTTTCGGCACGTCGACCGCACAGCTGGCGCATTTCCACGCGTCGCCTGCGCTGCTCGGGACCCTCGGACGCTCGTATGTGGCCGACTGGTTCGGCGACCTGATCATCGCCGGCACCGTCGTCAGCGCTTTCGGGTGCTCCATGGCCTCTGCCGTCGGCGCCTCGCGTCTCATCTACTCCTTCGCTCGCGACGGCCTCTCCCCTGAGCACCCCGTGGCCAGGTTGTCCCCCCGTTTCGGCACGCCCTTCGTGGCCGTGGCCATGGTGGTGGGAGTGGAGGTCGTCATCGAGATCGTTCTCGGCGGGATCGTCGGCACCGCACCGCTGAACGTGTTCGCCTGGTCGGGGGAGATTGGCACGCTGCTGATCCTCGTTGCCTACGTCCTCGTGACCATCGGGGCGACGGCGTTTCTGTTCGTGCAGCCGTGGGTGGCGAGAGAGCCGACCAAGGCGCGCGTGGCCGAGCTCCTCCTGCCGTTCGCCGGGATCGTGCTGCTCGTCTACACGCTCTACCGCAACGTGGTGCCCTACCCGACCGGCGCCCTCTTCTGGCTGCCGATCGTTGCCGGCGTCTGGCTTGCCCTTGCCGTTATCGGGGTGATCGTGGCCCCGGCCACCAGCCGGCGGCTGGGCGAGGCCCTCGTGCTCGACGAGGGCCTGGAGGCGACCGAGGTCTCGGAGGTGGGCGCAGCGCCGCCGACCCCCCGCCCGGCCTCCGCCTGAGGTACCCCTACGCCTTCTCCGGGGGATCCGGGAGGCGTTCGCCGGCACCGACGGCTGCGCTGATGGTGTTCTCGGCCGGAGCGAGCGGGCACTTCCACGCTGCGCTGTACCGGCAGGACGGGTGGTACAGAAAGTTCAGGTCAACGACCACCTGGCCGTCGCCGCCGCCGAGGTCGGAGCCCTTGGCCGTGTCGAGGAGGTAGCGGCCGCCGCCATAGCTGGTGTCGCCGGCGCTGGCGTCGACCAGAGGCAAGAACACGCCGCCGGCGTACTGCTCCAGCCACCACACCGCCACCGTTGCGTTCAGTGGAGCCGGGAGGTCGAGGCATCCGACGCGGCGCAGCGCGGTCATGCCGTCGGCCCCGGTCGGTACCGAGAGGCGGGTTGGTTGGGTGGGCCGAAGGGGGAGCTCGAAGCGGAGGGCCGGGTCGTAGGGCCAGTACGGGAGCCCACTTGTGCGCAGGGGGTCGTCGGGAGCTAGCGGACTCTGCGGGTGGCCGGTGAAGAGCTCGTCGCGCCCTTCACGCCAAAGGGCGTGTCCTATCTCCGGATTGTCGTGGGCTCGGACGGCCGCATAGAGCTCCCCGACGCTCCGCCGCCAGTCCACGAGCTCGAGCTCGCCCTGTCGGCTCAGCACGGGCGCGGGTCGTACGGAGTTGTCTGGTCCTTCGATGAGCTCGCTTTTTGGCTTCCCGGGGTCGGCGCCGCTCTCGCAGCCCGACCGGCCGAGCCGGCGCTGCGCCTGGCTCCGACATGCTTGGGAGTCGGGGGTTGGACGGCAAGGGTCGATCCGGCCTCGACGTCGACCATGCCGGCCGGCACGCTGGCAACGGATTGCAGGATCACGGCTCCTCTGAGCTTCTTGAACACGGAGATCCCTTCGGCCAGTTGGCCGGGGTGGTATTGCACGAGCGTCTCGGACTCGCTGCCGGGGACCGTGCCTGTGGTCTCGGCGGCGACGTGGAATCCGTCGGCTCGCAGCGCCGAGCCAGTAGTGGCCGCCAATTGGTTGGTGCCGGCGATGTTGGAGATCCGGACGGCCCCCGGCTTCACCGGTGCCGGGATCGCTCCCGCATCCCACTTGTCGATGGCGTTGATATCGGCGGGTTGGTCGGCGAACTCGACCTGACCGGCGTTGACACCGTTGTAGACGTAGCCGGCATTGCCGGCGCCCGCGACCTGCGTGACGGGAATTGTGGTCTCGGCGGACGAGAACGGGTTGACATTCCGATAGTGCACGATCAGCTTTATGAGCTGGTTCTTCAACCCGGGATCAATGGTGAGCTGGTTCAGGACCGACGCCAGGAAGGCGTTCGCTTTCAGGGGGTTGGTCAGCCCCTCCGACTTGGCGGTCGAGGCGAGGATGCGGATGAACGTGTGGTCGCGAACGATCCGTGACAGGTCGGATTCCTGGTCGTACGGCCAGGCGGCGTGATCGTCTGGCGAGACGCCCGGCGGGTCGTACTGCAGATGCCGGGAGCGGACCATGGCGAGCGCCTGCTGACCGTGGATCAGCTGACAGCCGGTGTGGGAGATGTCGAGGCCAGAATAGGCGTCGAAGAGACGCTGCGGGAAATCGACCTTGATACCTCCGAGCGAGTCCACCGTCTGCAAGAAGCCGTCGAAGTCGACCTCGACGTAATGGTTGATCGGGATGCCGAAGTCCTGGGTGATGGCCGTCGCCAGGTTGTTGGGACCCATCTTGCCGTCGTTGAGTGCGGCATCGATCTTCTGGTAGGCGCCGACCGGGCTTCCCGACGGCATGGGGGCGAACACGTCACGAGGGATGGAGATGATCGACGCCGTCTTCTTCATCGGATCGAGATGCAGGATCATGATGATGTCGCTCAGCGTCCCGGTGAGCTGTGCGGCGTTGCCGAAGTTGACCTTGGTCTGCCCGGCACGGGTCTCGTTGCCGATGAGGAGGATGTTCTCGGGCGAGAGGCCACCGGCGGTTGGGGCCGTGCCGCTGCGGCCGCCTACGGCGCCGTCGGAAGGGTCGAGACCGACCGGAGAACCCGTCTTGATGGAATCGAAGCGGTACCGGACGTACCCGTAGCCGAACGCAGACGCGATGAGGACCACGGCCACCAACAGGTTGGACGTGATCAAAAGCCGTCGAGGCCAACGGCGCAAGGCCCGCCGGTGGGGCGAGCGCTTCACGTGGGACCCTGCCGCGCGCATCTGTGCTCCTTAGGGGGAAACTCTTCGTCCCCTGTCTAATCGACGGTGCTGAGATCCAGCATTCACGCGGCCTGGGCCGAGGCCGAGGTGGCTGGACCGGGGCAATGACGCCCTGGCCGCGCCGAGCTCATGCGGGGGGCGGCACGGCGGCGGCCAGGCGGGCGGAGTAGATCGAATATCCGTCGATGTAGCGGCTGACGGCAGTCGCGGTCACGGTCGCTGCAATCATCGGGACCATGAGCTCGAAGCCGCTGTGTGTGAGCTCGAGGACGAGGAGCAGGCCGGTTAGCGGTGCCTGCATCGACGCGCCGATCATCGCCGCGGCGCCGACCATGGCGAAGGCGCCGACGGGTGAGCCGGGCCAGGCAAGGGACCAGACCTGGCCGAGGAATCCGCCGAGTACGGCCCCGGTGCTCAGGACCGGGGTGAAGAGGCCGCCCGAAGCGCCGCTCGCCAGGCACAGAGACGTGACGATGGGCTTGAGCGCGAAGAGCGCGAAGAGGAGGGCAAGGCTGCCCGCACCGATGAATGCGCTGTGCGCCATGTCCTTGCCGTTGCCGAAAAGCTGGGGGTACTTGATCCCGATCAGACCGAGGATCCCAAAGGCGACGAGCGGCGCGAACAGAGCCTTGCGGCCGGTGATCTGGTGGTGTGACATCCAGCCGATCCCTCGAACGTAGCCGGCGGAAAGCAGCCCGATGACCGGTCCGAAGATCAACGACCACACGAGCAGCGTGGCCGAGAAGTGATAGTTCGGGATCCCGACGTAGGTGGCATGCTCGGGCAGGTAGACCCATGCGGTGGCGGTCGCGATAAACGAGCAGGCGAGGGCCGGGAGCACGGTCGGGAGCGCGATGCTGCCGCAGAGGATCTCGGCACCGAACAGCGCTCCCCCGAGCGGCACGTTGTAGACGGCGGCGAGACCGGCACCGCCGCCGCAGGCTACGAGCAGACGCCGCTGCGCCGGCGACAGGCCGAACCAGCCCGAAGCGACGCTTGCCGATGCTCCGCCGAGCAGTTTGGGCGCGGCCTCCCGGCCGATCGAAGCGCCCATCCCGATGACAATCTCGGAGATCACCGACGTGGCGAAACACCGCCGAAACGAAAGGCGCCCTTCGCCGTTCCATATCTCGTCGTCGACATCCGACTTCTCCCCCTTCGTGTACTTGCGCAAGGCATACCAGGCGACCCCGCCGAAGGCGCCGGCGATGAGCAGGGAGCTCACCCGACGGAGAGCCGAGGCCCGCTCCACGCCGGCTTGGAGGCTGCCGGTTCGGTAGCCGAAGGCCCAGTACTGAAAGTGAAAGAGGATCAGCATCATCAAAGCTCCGAAGAGCCCGGTCGCCACACCGGTCAGGGCCAGCGCGAGCCAGAACTTCGGGCTCAGCGCCGCCTCACCGTCACCGGTGACGTTGGGCTGTTCCATCGCCCCTCGCCCTGATGGCAGGCGTCGCTTGATCAGGGGCTGCGGCACCCGGAGGCGCTCGCTCTTCTGACCCCGTCTCGCCATGACCACATCATGACGGTCGGCGGCCGGCCGGCGCATCCCCTGGGGCAACTGGTCCCTCCGGGGTCCGGGGGCGGATGAACCCGGGTCACTTCCGCACGAACTACCGTCGCGGCGAAAGGGTCCGATGAGGCCGATCACAAAGGGGAGCCACGTGCGACACGCCAGGGGACAGAGGGGTGGACAATTGGAGCGAATCGGTCGGCGCCACCGCCCCAGACTGACGGCGGCGGCGACCCTGGCCACGATCGCCATCGTGGCCGTCGGGTGCGGGTCGTCGACCACGACCGGGTCATCGGCGACAACGGCCTCGGGCGGGAAGGCGACGACGAGCGGCAGCTTCGTCGGGTGCATGGTGACCGATACGGGCGGCATCGACGACCGGTCGTTCAACGCGGCGTCGTGGCAGGGGATGCAGGAAGCTCACAGCGCCGACAAGAGCGTGACGGTCAAGTACCTGCAATCCAACTCGTCGAGTGACTACGTGCCCAACATTCAGGCCTTCATCAACGAGAAGTGCGGCATCATCGTGACCGTCGGCTTCCTGATGGCCCAGGCTACGCAGAACGCGGCCAAGGCCAACGCCGGCTCTCATTTTGCCATCGTCGACAACGAGTACAGCCCGGCGCTGAAGAATGTGCGGGCGCTGACCTACGAGACGGACCAGGATGCGTTTCTCGGTGGCTATCTGGCTGCGGCCATGTCGAAGTCCAAGACGGTCGGCACGTTTGGCGGACAAAACATCCCGACCGTCACGATCTACATGAACGGCTTCGTCGCTGGCGTTCGGTATTTCGACCAGAAGAACCACGCCAGCGTCAAGGTCCTCGGATGGGATCCCAACACCAAGAAAGGTGAGTTCACGGGAAGCTTCACCGATCAGTCTCAGGGCAAGGTCGTCACCCAGAACCTGATCAACAACGGGGCCGACATCGTCTTCCCCGTGGCCGGGTCGGTCGGACTCGGTGCGGCCCAAGCGGTCAAGCAGGCCGGGAGCGGGCATTACATGGAGTGGGTCGACACCGACGGGTGCACCTCGGCGCCCCAGTACTGCAGCCTCTTTCTCACCAGCGTCACCAAGGGCATACAGACGTCGGTGAAAAACGCCGTCCTCGACGCCGCCAAAGGCAAATCGCAGGGTGGCAACTACATCGGCACCCTCGCCAACGGTGGCGTGACCCTCTCGCCGTACCACGACTTCGCCGGCAAGATCCCGGCGTCGGTCAAGACCGCTCTGGCGACCATCAAGACCGGCATCGAGAAGGGCAAGATCTCGGTTGATGCCACCAAGTACCCGGTCGGGTAGGGCTAGGTCTCGGTGGAGCTCGAGCTTCGAGGGGTCACAAAGCGGTTCGGGCCCCTGGTGGCAAACAGGGAGGTGGATCTTACCGTAGGTCCCGGTGAGATCCACGCTCTCCTCGGGGAGAACGGAGCCGGCAAGACGACGCTCATGAACGTCCTCTTCGGCCTGTACCGACAGGACGGAGGCGACGTCCTCATCGACGGCGACGTGGTCCACTTCGGCTCTCCCGCCGACGCCCTCAGGGCCGGTATCGGCATGGTTCACCAGCACTTCAAGCTCGTCCCCGTGTTCACGGTCGCAGAAAACATCATGCTGGGCGACGAGCCGACCCGGCGAGGGGGGTTTCTCGACCGTTGCAAGGCGAGGGCGCGGATCACCGATGTGGCTGAGACCTTCGGGCTCGACGTCGATCCTGACACGAAGGTGGAGGACCTCCCTGTCGGCCTGCAGCAACGGGTGGAGATCCTCAAGGCGCTGCTTCGCGATGCCCGGCTCCTGATCCTCGACGAGCCGACGGCCGTGCTCACACCCCAAGAGAGCGAGGAGCTCTTCTCGGTGATGCGATCGCTGCGAACCGCCGGCCGGTCGATGCTGTTCATCACCCACAAGCTGGGCGAGGTGCTCGCCGTCGCCGACCGGATCACCGTCCTGCGCCAGGGCGAGGTGGTCGGCACGGTCACCCCGTCGGAGACGAGCGAGTCCGAGCTCGCCACGATGATGGTGGGAAGGGCCGTGAACTTCACCGTTCCCAAGGAGACGTCGCAGCCCGGCCCCGTGCTGCTCGACGTCGAGGGTCTGCGGGTCCTCGACGACCGGGGTGCCATCGCCGTCGACGGCGTCGGATTCTCTGTGCGCGCCGGGGAGATCCTGGCCGTCGCCGGCGTCCAGGGCAACGGCCAGACGGAGTTGGTCCGCGCCCTCACGGGGCTGGCGTCGCCCGTCGGGGGTCGCGTCGTCGTCGACGGCTCCGACCTCACCGGAGCCCGGCCCCACGACCTACTGGCCGCAGGAGTCGGCCACGTGCCAGAGGACCGCCAGAGAGAGGGGCTCATCCTCGGGTTCTCCGTGGCCGAGAACCTGATGCTCGACCTCTACGACCGGGCGCCGTTCGCGCGCGGCATCCGCCTGAACCGTCGGGCGGTGCGCGACAACGCCGCCACGCGCCTGAAGGAGTTCGACATACGGGTCTCGTCTGGCGCCGCCCCCGCATCCACCCTCTCGGGCGGCAATCAGCAGAAGGTTGTGCTCGCCCGGGAGTTCTCCCGACCCCTCAGGGTCCTCGTGGCGGCCCAGCCCACGAGGGGTCTCGACGTGGGATCCATCGAGACCGTCCATCGGCGCCTGATCGAAGAGCGAGACAAGGGCACCGCCGTGCTCCTCGTATCGGCCGAGCTCGACGAGGTCGTCGCCGTTGCCGACAGGATCGCGGTGATGTACCGCGGTCGGATCAGTGGCTACGCCACGCCGGAGACCCCGAGAGAGGAGCTTGGCATGCTGATGGCGGGCGTCTCCCCGTCGGGCCAGAGGGTCTCGTGAGCGCCCAAGTACCGATGCTGGTCGAGCCACCAACCGGCCCGGAAGGACCGCAGGGACGGACCGTGCTCGCCCGGATCGGCGAAGCGGCCACCGGGTCCAACGTGGTGGTCCTCACCACCCTGTCGTTGTTCTCTGCGCTCGTCGTCGGGGCCATCATCATGGTCGTCACCGATGGCGCCACGCTGCACGCCTGGAGCCAGATCGCCAGCCACCCGGGGAGGGCGTTCTCCACCTCCTGGTCGCTCGTCTTCAACGCCTACGGAAGCTTGGCGGCAGGGGCGTTCGAGACTCGCTACGCGCTCTCCGAGACCCTCGTCTACGCGACCCCGCTGATGTTGTCCGGGCTCGCCGTCGCCTTGGCCTTCAAGGCCGGACTGTTCAACATCGGCGCCCAGGGCCAGATCATCGTGGGCGCGATCCTGGCCAGCCTGGTGGCGACCGAGTTCCCCGGCCTCCCGGTCGAGATTCACCTGCCGTTGGCTGTGATCGCCGGCTTCGTCGGCGGTGCCATCACCGGCGCCATCCCCGGCTACCTCAAGGCCCGCACCGGTGCCCACGAGGTGATCGTGACGATCATGCTCAACTACGTCGCGCTCAACTTGTTGATCTACGTCCTCGGGCTCGGCACGTTTCGCGCTCCGGGGCAGACCAACGCCATCGGCAAGATCACTCCTCTCTCCGCCACCCTCCCGCACCTGGCCGGCGACAGCGTCCGGCTCAACCTGGGGATCCTCATCGCCGTCGCCGTCACGCTGGCGACGGCCTGGCTCCTTCGGGGGACGACGATCGGGATGCGCTTCAGGATGGTCGGCGCCAATCAGGACGCCGCCCGTGCCGCCGGCGTGGACATCAAGCGGATGGTCACCCTCGCCCTGTTGCTCGCCGGGGGACTCGCCGGCCTGGCCGGCGCGGTGCAGATCCTCGGAGTCGACAACCAGCTCGTTCCGAGCTACGAGGGTGATCTGGGCTTTACCGCTATCACCGTCGCGCTGCTCGGGCGATCGAGCCCCCTTGGTGTCTTCCTCGCCGCCCTGCTCTACGGTGCCCTCGAGGCCGGCGGCCTGGCCATGCAGGCCGCCACCACCATCCCCCTCGACCTGGTCGAGGTGATCCAAGCCGTTGTCGTCTTCTTCATCGCTGCGCCCGCGCTCATCCGCGACATCTACCGGATCCGCGGGACCGGTGGCGGCTTTCGGGCCTTCGCCGGAGGCTGGAGCTCGTGACCACGACCGCGACTCCTCCTCAACCCAAGCGACGGGCCGCCCGGCGCCAGCTCGCCGCCGGCCGGCGCCGGAGCCTGGGGCTCTTCCTGCTCGTCATCGGCGCCCTCGGGCTCTGGGCTTTCGCCTTCAACGTGCCCATCGGCCAGCACGCCGTGCTCGAGCTCAACTCCGCCCACGCTGTCCACCTGTCGCCGCTGCACCTCCCCGTCCGGTTGACCGACGCCATCCTCGCCGGTCTCAGCATCCTCTGCGGCGCAGCCCTGCTCCTCCCCGCCTTCGGGGGTCGCCCCTACCTCGTGCTCACCATCGGGATCGCCACCTTCGGTCTCGCCCTGGTGGTCTGGGCCGCTCGCGGCGCCCAGGTCAGTCTCGTGGGTCTGCTCGCCACGACCCTCGTCGACGCCGTGCCGCTGCTCTTCGGTGCGCTCTCGGGAGTGATGTGCGAGCGTTCGGGTGTCGTCAACATCGCCATCGAAGGTCAGTTTCTCGCCGGGGCGTTTCTCGGGGCCATGATCGGCTCGGTGACCCACAACCTGTGGCTCGGCATGCTCGGCGGTGCCGCCGCCGGTGCGGCCATGGGCGCCCTGCTTGCCTTTCTCGCCCTTCGTTATCAGGCCGATCAGATCATCGTCGGCGTTGTCATCGTCACCTTCGCGACCGGCCTCACCAACTTCCTCACCGAGCAGGTGCTCAACAACCATCAGAGCAGTCTCAACAGCCCATCCGTCTTTCGCCCCGTCGCCATCCCGCTGGTCGACCGCATCCCGATCCTCGGGCCGATCCTGTTCCAGCAAAACGTCTTCTTCTACCTAGCCGTCGTTCTCCTGATCGTGATCCAGGTCGGTCTGACGCGGACCCGTTGGGGACTGCGGGTGCGCGCCGTCGGCGAGCATCCCGATGCGGCCGCGAGCGTGGGCATCGGAGTCCTCGGTGTGCGCTATCGAAACGTCATCATCGGCGGGGCGATCGGCGGCCTCGGCGGAGCGGCATTCACCATCGGTTCGACCGGGCAGTTCAGCTCGGAGATGACCGCAGGGCTGGGCTACGTCGCGCTGGCCGCCATGATCTTCGGAGGTTGGCGCCCGATCGCGGCGGCGGGGGCGACGCTGCTCTTCGGTTTCGCCAACTCCTTGCAGAGCTCGCTCGGCCTGCTCAACACGCCGATCCCGACCCCGTTCCTGTTGATGCTTCCCTACATCATCACCATCGTCGCCGTCGCCGGCCTCGTCGGACGGGTTCGCCCACCGGCGGCCGACGGGTTGCCCTACGAGCGACAATGAAGCGTCGCGCCTAAGCGCACCAAGGTCTCATCGACAGCGGCCGCGCCAGTTGTTCCGCATCGGGACGGACCTTGTCCCGGTCGGCGTCAGAGGCGCTCGATGACGGCACGGAGCAACGTCCCCAGGCGTGGGGCGGCCGCGGCGCCGGTGGCGAGGACATCGGCGTGGTCGAGCGGCGCTTCGCCGACGCCGGCGGCCAGGTTGGTCACGACCGAAAGCCCGAGCACCGAGGCGCCGAGGTGGTGGGCAGCGATGGCCTCAAGGACCGTGGACATGCCGACCAGATCGGCCCCGGCCCGCCGCAGCATGGTCACTTCCGCCGGGGTCTCGTAGTGGGGCCCGGGAACGGCGGCGTACACGCCCTCGGGAAGCACCCATCCGGTGTCGGCGGCCGCTTCGTGGGCAAGGCGCCGGAGTCGCACCGGGTACAGGTCGCTCAGGTCGACGAAGCGCCCCGGTCGTGTCGGTGGGGGCGGTGGCCCGGCGAGAGGGGAGGCGCCGATGAGGTTGATGTGATCTCGGATGAGGACGGCCTGGCCCGGCGTGTAGCCGGGATCCATCCCGCCGGCGGCGTTGGTCAACACGACCGTGGCGGCGCCCGCCAGGACCGCCGTGCGCACGGCGTGGACCACCGCATCGGGCCTGTGACCCTCGTAGAGGTGGATTCGGCCGACGGCTACGAGCACGTCATGGTCGCCGATGCGGACCGATCGGAGCCCGCCGGGATGGCCGGGGACCGTGCCGGCGACGAAACCGGGGAGGCGATCGCCGGCCATCTCGCAGTCGGCAGGACCGAGTGCTTCGACGGCGGGTAGCCAACCCGACCCGAGGACCACAGCCGCATCGTGGTTCGGTTTGCCCGTGAGCTTCGCCACCGCTTCGGCGGCTCGAGCGGCGAAGGCGAAGGGCTCCATGTCGCCTCGGTCAGCCACGTCGGCGATCCTAGAGCGGCTGATAGATTCCCGAAATGGTCGCCCATGGGCTGCGGCCCCCATCCCCGCTCGGGGCCCCGCCATCGGGGGCGCAGGGGTCGGGGCTTGTCGACGAGGTGGAGCTCTACCACAGGACGTACACCACGCTGCTGCGCTCCTCGGGCGAAACCCTGCTCCGGGTGCTGGAGCCGTCGCATCGCACCATGAGATCCAGCCTGCACCCATCGGCCGACTCTGCCGAGCTGGACCTGGGCGCCTTTCTCTACGCCACGCATCGGCTTCCCTCCGGGATCTGGCAGGCCCGTCTCGTGCTCATGGGTCAGGACGTCGCCAGCTTCGAACGTGACGGCCATCGCCTCTCTGACGGCTGGTCCACGGTGGAGGCGCCGGCGCGCCGGCGCCGTTGGCACGGCGACGGATCGGACAACTTCGCCGTGCTCATCGCTTCGAGCTCCGACCTCGACGACCTGATTCCGACGCTCGTCGCCTACCAGATCGAATGGAACAAGCTCCACGAGATCCTCGGGTCGACAGGACCGCAGCTCGTCGGCGCACCGATCGATGCCCGTCGGTCCGCAGCATTGCTCGGTGGATCGGAGGAGGACTGGGCCAGGGTGGCCGACGCATGGGGCGGCGATCTCGGCGACTTCCTAACCCAGGTTGCCGGTCGTGAGCTCGATCTTCGGATCAGGATGCTGGGTGGCAGTGAGGTCGGTTACGCCCGCGTGGCCAGGCGGTGGTGGGAGCCGGTCCTCGGTTGCCTTCGCACCGATGCCCTCGCCGGCCGACCGATCTACTTCGTGTCGTCCAACACCCATTCCATCACCAACCTCCTGACCGGAACGGCCCGCCTCCCCGCCCGCCAGATCGTCAGCTGGCTGGAGAAGGAGGGCCCGCAGTACCTCCGATCGGAGCTGATCAAGCTCCGTGAGGGCAGGACGAAGGGATCGTGGGACAACTTCCTGTACTACTGCGCCCGGCTCTTCTACGAAGCCCACCCGGGGAAGTCATCGTGGCGGGATGAGAGGAGGGAACGTGAGCTCGCCATCGGGATAACCCACATCCAGAGCCAGACGGCCCTGCGGGTCTCGGCTCAGGTGATGGACCTGAGCCGGCTCGATCCCGACGAGCTCGACCCGCGCCTTGGAGGCGTCGGGTCCGACCGGCTGCGGCACTGCGACGCCGTCATCGTCAACGTCAACTATCCCCTCGGGCTCGGTGCCTACAACGTCCTGCGCCAGGTCGGCGAGTCCACCGACACGCTCAAGGGCGTGTACGTGCTCGGAAAGGCGGCGACGCTGAACGCCGCGGTCGGCGACGTGATGATCTCCAACGTGGTCCACGACGAGCACTCCGGTTCCACCTACTGGCTCGACAACGCCTTTTCGTTCGACGACATCCAGCCCTACCTCGTGTTTGGCTCTGGGCTCGACAACCAGCGAGCCGTCACCGTGCGCAGCACCTTCCTGCAGAACCGGGGCTACCTCGACTTCTACTACCGCGAGGCGTTCACGGTCGTGGAGATGGAGGCCGGACCGTTCTGCGACGCGGTCTACGAGATCGCCGACGTCGGACGGTACCCGGTCGGAGCTGCGGTCAACTTCAGCAAGTTGCCGATCGACTTCGGTGTGATTCATTACGCATCCGACACGCCCTACACGCAGGCCCGCACCCTGGGCGCGCGCGGACTCTCCTATTTCGGGATGGACGCGACCTACGCGTCGTCCTTGGCCATACTCCGTCGGATCCTCTCCCTCGAGGGCGTCTGTGGTCTCGCCCCCGATACGGCCGGAGTTATCTCGACGCCAGCACCGCCGGCCCAGGTCTCGAGCCCATGAACCCCATCGATGGGTTCGCCCGCCCATCCACAGGTGCATGGTCTTCGCCGCTGGTCGTGGGTGATGAGGTCCAAAGCGCACTGGCCGAGCGCCGGCCGGTCGTCGCCCTCGAAACGACGATCATCTCCCACGGACTCCCGCGACCGAGCAACCTCGAGGTCGCCCGGCAGATCGAAAGGGCGGTCCGCAGCGCCGGCGGCGTGCCGGCGACCTGCGGGGTGCTCGGGGGTCGCCTCCATGTCGGCCTTGACGACGCCGACCTCGAGCGGTTCGCGCACGGCGACGACGTGGCCAAGCTGTCGAGCCGCGACCTGGCCCTTGCCGCCGCCAAGCGCCTCGACGGTGCGACCACGGTCGCGGCCACGGTCACCCTCGCCGCCGCCGCCGGAATCACCGTCATGGCTACCGGTGGGGTAGGAGGGGTCCATCGTCGCGCCCGCGACACCTGGGACGTCTCGGGCGATCTCCAGGCCATACGGGCCAACCCCGTTGCCGTGGTCGCCGCCGGGGTCAAGTCGATCCTCGATGTCCCGGCCACCTTGGAGCACCTCGAGACGCTCGGTGTACCGGTCGTGGGATGGATGACCTCCAGCTTCCCCGGGTTCTACGTCACCGACTCCGGCCATCGGATCGACTGGTCGGTCCACGACATCGCCGAGGCCGCAGAAGTCGTGTGCACCCATCTGGCCCTCCCTGGTGGAGGGGGTCTCCTGCTCGCCAACCCGATCGCCTCCGAGCATCAACTCGACCCCGATCTCCACGACCGGGTCATCGCCGATGCGCTCGCTCGCATGGAAACCGAAGGTGTCAGCGGGAAGGAAGTGACCCCGTACCTGCTCGCGGCCCTCGTCGAGGCCACCGGAGGAGCGAGCGTGGAGGCCAACCGGCGGCTGGTGGTCGCCAACGCTTTGCTTGCCGCCCGCCTGGCGGCGGCCGTCGCCGCCTCTCCCTGATCCCGCGATCATGGGCGCATCTGGGGACCAGGCTCACGTCGTCGTGATCGGCGACGTGATGAGCGATGTGATCGTCGAGGCCCACGCGCCGCTCCAACCCGGGTCCGACACCCCGGCCCGGATCGCCGGTCGACCCGGAGGCTCGGCCGCCAACACCGCCGCCTGGCTCGCCGCCGCCGGCGTCGCTACCACCCTGATCGGGGTGGTAGGCGACGACTGGTTGGGTCGTGAGCAGACCGACGACCTGCGCCGTCGAGGCGTGGCCACCCAGCTGCGCATCTCGTCGATGCGTCCGACCGGCACCGTGGTGGCCCTGGTCGACGGCACGGGGGAGCGGACGTTTCTCACCGACCGCGGGGCCAACAGCGAACTGCGACCCGAGGCGCTTCGGGCCGAGGCGTGGGTCTCCGGTGCCCATCTGCACCTCTCCGGTTACACCCTGCTCGACCCGTTGACCAGGCCGGCGGCCATCGCCGCCATCGCGGCCGCGACCGCTGCCTCTATGACCGTTTCGGTCGACCCGAGTTCTTCGGCACCGCTGGCGGAGGCCGGTGCCTCCGCGTGGATCGAGTGGACTCGGGATGCCACCCTCTGCTTCGCCAATCTGGACGAGGGGCGGATCCTCACCGGCCGGCGTGACGCCGCCTCGATCGCCGCCTCCCTGGCCGAGCGCTACGACCAGGTGGTGTTGAAGCTCGGACCAGACGGCTGTCGGTGGGCCAGCGGGGCCGATCGGCTGCTTGTGGCGGCGACACCGGGGCTCGGTGGCGGGCGAGCTGGTGGCGGTTCCGATGGCCGGCGGTCCGATGGCCGGCGGTCCGATGGCCGGCGGTCGGGGGGTCGGGTGGAGGACGCGATGCGGTGGGGTGCAGGGCGGTCGGATGACCTGGTCGTGGACACGGTCGGAGCGGGTGACGCTCTGGCCGCCGGGTTCCTGGCCGCCTGGCTCGGCGGGAGGGGTCCCCACGAGGCCCTCGACGCCGCCGTTGGTTTTGCGGCCAGGTCGCTGCGGCGGCGAGGTGGACGACCTCCGGACGTCGCCGGCGGGGCGCCCCAGTACGATCCGTCGCCATGACCGTGCCCTCGGACCGCGACTCGCCCGACAGCGAGTCAACTGACAGCGGGCCGCCCGACTGGGACGATCTGAGGTACGTCGCGGCCCGAGCGGCGACGCACGCGTACGCGCCCTACTCCGGTTTGCGGGTCGGCGCCGCCGGCCTGACCGACCTCGGGGCGGTGATCGGCGCCTGCAACGTCGAGAACTCCTCGCTCGGCCTCACCCTGTGCGCCGAATGCGGGTTGGTGTCGGCGCTCAGGGCGAGCGGCGCAACGGCACTCGTCGCCATCAGCGTCGTCGCCGGCGACGGTCGCCCTCTCGCTCCCTGCGGGAGGTGCCGTCAGGTCCTCATGGACAACGGCGGCCCTGAGTTGCTCATCGACGGTGGCGCCGGCGTGGCTCCTGACCGTCTCGCCGACCTTCTCCCCGGCGCGTTCGATGCCAACGAGTTGGGGCGCCGGCGGTCGGAGGGTGGCTGATTTTTTTTCTGAGTGATGTTGACGTCGGAATCCACCGTCAACATCACTCAGAAAACGGGGGCGGGGGTTGCTGCTCGGCCGGAGGTCCCGGCGCAGCGTCCACGGTTCCGATGATCAGCGCCGGCGCGGCCACGGGCGTCTCGCTCCACGCCAGGGCAGCCCGTAGCTCGACCTCGGCCCGTTCGGCACCGGTGTCGTTTCGAGCGAGGACGCGAGCGAGCAGGCCGCCGGCCGTGACCTCGTCACCGATCTTGACCGGCAGCTCGATGCCGACGGCGGGGTCGACGTCGTCCTGTTTGCGACGGCGCCCGGCCCCCAGATGGGCCGCTGCCATCCCGACGGCCTCGCCATCGACGCCGGCAAGCCATCCGGAGCGCCCGGCGAGCACCTCACGCACGACGGGCGCGCGTGGGAGGAGACCGGCGTCGCCCACCACCCCGGGGTCGCCTCCCTGCGCCTCGACGAACCGGGCGAACCGGTCAAGGGCCGCACCGCTGCTCAGCACCCGCTCGGCCGCCCGTCGGCCCGTCTCGGCGTCGGAGGCCACCCCGCCGAGGGTGGCGAGTCGGCCGGCGAGCTCGATGCTGACGGCGCGGAGCCGACCGGTCCGCTCGCCGCGTAGCACGGCGATCGCCTCGGCGACCTCGATCGCATTGCCCACCTCGTCGCCGAGCGGCTGGCTCATGTCGCTCAGCACCGCGGCGGTGGCCCGACCGGCGGCGGTCCCGATGGAGACGCACAGCCCGGCGAGGCGCTCGGCCGTCCCGGCATCCTTGGCAAATGCCCCCGAGCCGACCTTCACGTCCACGACGATGGACGCCGCGCCCCCCGCCAGCTTCTTGCTCATGATGCTCGAGGCGATGAGCGCCACGTCGCCCACCGTGGCGGTCACGTCCCTGAGGGCATAGACGGCGCGGTCGGCCGGCACTAGGTCTGCGGTCTGGGCGCCGACGGCGAGACCGATGCGGTCGACCTGCTCGAGCAGCTCCCGGCCGCCCAGCGATGTTCGCATCCCGGGGATCGACTCGAGCTTGTCGAGGGTGCCCCCGGTGTGTCCCAGCCCGCGACCGGAAAGCTTGAGGATCTGCAGGCCCAACTCGGCCACCACGGGCGCCACGATCAGCGTCGTGGCGTCGGCGACCCCGCCGGTGGAGTGCTTGTCGACGGTCGGTCCTCGTAGCCCGGAGACGTCGAGGCGCTCACCGGACTCGATGAAGGCGTCGGTGAGGGCGACGGCCTCGGCGTCGGAGAAGCCGCGGAGATAGCCGGCCATCAGCAACGCCGCCAGCTGGTAGTCGGGCACCGTTCCCGACACGAATCCACCGATGAGCTCGTGGATCTGGGCCGCACCGAGCTCGCGACCGTCGCGCTTGGCGACAATGGCACCGACGACGTCGAGGGCGTCGCCGTCGGGCGCGACCACCCGATCAGTCCTTGCCTTCATCGAGCTCAGAGAGCTCGGCGAGGATGGCCGCCGATCGGGAGAGGCCGAGCCGGGTCGCGCCGGCACCGACCATGGCGACGGCTTCGTCGGCGGTACGGATCCCTCCGGAGGCTTTGACTCCGAGCCTCGGAGCCACGGCGTCGGCCATGACCCCGACCGCCTCGACGCTGGCACCACCACTCGGATGAAATCCGCTCGACGTCTTGACGAAGTCAGCGCCGGCCGCCTCGGCGGCCCGACACCCGGCCACGATGGCGTCGGTGTCCCAGAGGGCCGTCTCGAGGATCACCTTGCAGAGGACCGGCGATGGGGCAGCGTCCCGGACGGCGCCGATCTCGGCCGCCACCCCGCTCCAGCGGCCATCGGCGGCAAAGCCCAGATTGATCACCATGTCGATCTCGTTCGCTCCTGCCGCTACCGCTTGGGCCGCTTCTGCGGCCTTGACCGACGCCAGATGGGCGCCGGAGGGAAACCCGACGACGGCCGCAAGACCCATCTTCGTCCCGGCCAGCTCGGCCGCGGCCACGGCCACGAGCGAGGCCGAAACGCATACGGCTCCGACGCCGAGTCGGCAGGCTTCTGCGCACAGGGCGGCGACCTCCTCGGCCGTCGCCTCCGGGCGCAGCAGGGTGTGATCGATCATCAGAGCCAGCTCTGCCGCCGTCGGTCGGTGTCCTGTCGTCACAGCCTCAGTACCCTTCTCGTGTCGTCGCGCAGTCGAGCCAACTGGCCGACCGAGCTCTCTCTCGCCTTCCGGAGGTCGCTTCCGCCTTCGACGGCAATGACGACCTGGAGATACACCTTCAGTTTGGGCTCGGTGCCGCTTGGCCGTATCACGACCCTGGTTTCGTCCTCGCAGCGCCACACGACCACGTCGGACGCCGGGAAGGTCAGGCGCTCGGTACTGCCGTCGGACCGACAGCGCCGGCCGGCGAGGAGGTCGTCGACGGCCACGACCGCACGGCCGGCCAACCACGAGGGCGGTGACGATCGCACTATCGCCATCGTCTCGGCCACGTCCGGCCGACCGCCCCCGGCTCCCGCCCCGCCCCCGGCTCCCGCCCCGCCCCCGGCCCCACCGCCGCCTCCAGTGAGCTCGACGTTCCACTGGTCGGTGGCGTGAAGCCCGAAGCGAACGGCGAGCTCGTCGAGGCGGTCCCCGAGGCCGAGCCCTTCCATCTTGGCCTCGGCCGCCAGCTCGGCCATCACCAGCGCGGCCGAGATGCCGTCCTTGTCGCGCACGACATCGGTCACGGCGTAGCCGATCGCCTCCTCGTAGCCGAACAGCAGTCGGCGACCGGGGCGCCCGTCGGCCGCTCGCATGATCCACTTGAACCCGGTGAGGGTCTCGGCGTACGCGGCGCCGGCCGCCTCCGCCATCGCTCGGAGCAGCGTCGACGACGCGACGGTCGTCACGAGCAGGCGATCGGCGACGTCGGGGGAGTGCCGGATGAGGTGGTCGGCGAGCAGCGCTCCCACCTCGTCGCCTCGAAGCACCCGCCACCCTCCGCCCCCGTCGGGGATGGCGACGCCGAGGCGGTCGGCGTCGGGATCGTTGGCGAGCACGATGTCGGCGTCGATCCGACCGGCATCGGCGATCACCAGGTCGAGGGCCCCCGGCTCCTCCGGGTTGGGCCGGGTGACCGTCGGGAAATCGGGATCGGGCTCGGACTGAGCGCGGACCACCGCAGGGGGACCGAACCCGGCGGCGGCGAAGGCCCAGCCGAGCAGCTCGGCGCCGACACCGTGAAGGGGCGTGTAGGCGACCACGACGTCCCGGGCGCTGCCGTGGCTCGTTGCCGCGACGATGGCGTCCACGTACGCAGCCTTCACGTCGTCCGCCCCACCATCGGTCCCCGTCCGCGCCACCATTCCACGCGGGGCCAGCGGGATGTCCGCCAGCGCGGGAGCGGCGTCCATGGCGGCGGCGATGCCGGCGTCGACCGGAGGAACGATCTGGGCCCCGTCGGACCAGTACACCTTGTAACCATTGTCGGTCGCAGGGTTGTGACTTGCCGTGATCATCACGCCGGCCGCGGCGCCGAGATGACGCACGGCGAAGGCGAGCAGCGGGGTAGGCACATCGCCCGGAAGCTCGACCACGCGCAATCCGGCCCCGGCGATGACGGCTGCCGCCTCATCGGCGAATACCGCCGAGCCGTGCCGCGCGTCGCGGCCGATGACCACACCGCGGCGGGCCGCCCCGGCCACATGAGCGAGCAGATAGGCGGCCAGCCCGGCGCTGGCCCGACGCACCGTCGCCCGGTTGATCCTGGCCGGCCCGGCCCCGAGAGGCGCCCTGAGCCCGGCCGTGCCGAAGCGCAGCGGCCCGGAAAAGCGCTCGGCCAGCTCGTCGGTCCGACCGGCTGCCAGCAGACCGCCAAGCTCCTCGCGGCTGGCCGGGTCGGGGTCGTCTGCCATCCATCGACCGACGACGTCGACAAGACGATCAAGGTCGGGCGGGGAAGGGGACATCGGCTCGATTGTGCCAAACGGGGCGCCGGCACGAGCCGTATGCGTTCGCCGTCGCGGCGGGCATACCCCGAAGCCCCGTGTACCGGGTCGGCTGGGCCCCTATCCGCCGCCGGCCGGTCGGGACCGCCTCGGTCCGGTGTCGACGACGAGCTGGGCCGCCGCCTGACGCATGGCGACCGACCAGGTCGGATAGGCGTGGACCGTCTGCGCCAGGCGCCCGGCGAACATCCCGGTGCGCACGGCGAGCGCCGCCTCGTGGATGAGTTCGCCGCCGCGCGACGCCACCACGGTCGCCCCGACCAACCGACCGCCACCGCGGTGGCCGACGACCGGACGGGGTCGAGCCACGAGCTTCACAAACCCGCCGGTCTTCCCTGCGATCACCGCCCGATCCACCTCGCTCATCGGTAGATAGGCGACCCTGGCCCCGCGCCCAGCCCTAGCCGAAGCCGCCTCACTCACGCCGACACTCCCGACCTCAGGATCGGTGAACGTGACCGTCGGCACCGCCCGGTCGTCCCAGCGGCGGGCTCGGCGAGACAGCGCATTGTGGGCCGCGATGCGTCCCATCTCGTCGGCGGCGTGGGTCGTGAGCATTCGGCCGGTGACGTCGCCCGCCGCCCAGATCCCCGCGCCGGTCGTGGCTAGGTGTCGATCGGTCCTCACGAAGCCATCCCTATCGGTGCGCACACCCGCAGCCTCGAGGCCGAGGCCGGCGACGCTCGGATCTCGGCCTGCGGCGACGAGTACCCGGTCGACGACGAGGTCTGATCCGTCGTCGAATGACAGGCGGGTGGTAGCTCCGGCTGGGCCAGGCCCGGACGAGAGGCGGTCGGCCCTGACCGTCCTGCGGCCCGTTCTCACCACGATCCCCTCGCCCGCGAAGGTTGCGGCGATAACCGCAGAGGCCTCGGGTTCTTCGGATGGGAGCACCCGATCGGCGAGCTCGATGATCGTGACCCTCGAGCCGAGGCGACCGAGGGCCTGTCCCATCTCGCAGCCGACGGCGCCACCGCCTAGGACGGCGAGGTCATCGGGCCGAGCGTGGAGGTCGAAGATCGTCTCGTTGGTCAGGTAGTCGACACTGCCGATCCCTTCGATCGGGGGGATCGCAGGGCGCGAGCCCGTCGCGATGACAAAACGAGTGGCCCCAAGTCTGCGGCCGCTGCAATCGACCTCCCGTGGGGACACGAATGTCGCCCATCCGTGGAGCAGGTCGATTCCCTCTTCGTGTATGGCGTCGTCGTCCTCGGTGGCGGCGATGGTGCCAATGGCCCGGCGGGCGGCCACCATGGCGTCATCGAACCCGTGACCCCCCGCGGCCGCTTCGATCACGGCCTTGGAAGGGACGCAACCGGTGAAGGTGCAGTCACCACCGACGGGCCCCTGCTGGACCAGCAGCGTCGTCGCTCCGATGGCGACGGAGTGACGCGCCGCCGCCAGGCCGGCCGCACCCCCGCCGATGACGATCACGTCGTAGTCAGCGCTCATCTCCTCAACCGTCCACGGGGAGTCGCAGGAGGCGGATGGCACCGGTCACCCGCTGGAGAGCGGTGACTGCCACCATGGACGCGAACACCCAGGCGATGACGGTGGCGTGGCCGGGCAGCAGACAAAAGGCGATGTAGGCGATGATGGTCTCGCTTCCTTCGGCCAGCCCACCCACGAAGTGCAGGGAGCGGTCTTCCGCCGTCGCCCCCCTGCGTTCGGCGAGCGACGACCGGGCGAGCAGGGAGGTCCCGGAGACGTAGTAGGTGCAGAGCAGCACCACGCACGCCAGTCGAGCCGAGGGGACGGCGACGGCGACACCGACGACGAACCCGCCGTAGACGCTGAAGTCGGCGACGATGTCGACGAAGCCGCCGGCGTCGTCGGCGCCCCGGATACGGGCGACTGGTCCGTCGAGGCCATCGGCGACACGATTGACCAGCCAGAGCACGAGGCCGACCCACCACCAGCCGAAGGCCACGGCGACGCAGGCCGCCACCCCGGCGGTGAAACCGAGGCCGGTCACCGTCGCGGCCGAGACACCGACGGCGGCGAGACGACGGGCTCCGCCTTCGAGCGGGGCGCGCAGCACCCGGCGCATCGGCTGGTCGAGCATGGAGCACCAATACAACCAGAGGTTTCTATGCCACGGGTCGGCCCCGGTCGAAGACCTTCGGTGATGCGGGCTGGGGGAGCTCCGGGTTTCGGATGGCGACGGCGGCGAGGACCCCGCCCGCCCCGCAGGCCACGGCGGCGATGAGCACGGCGGAGCGAAACCCATGGGCGAATGGGCCGGGAGCAAGCGCCCCGGCGCCGGTGATGCCGGCCACGACCGGCAGGACGGCCACCGCCACGAGGCCGGCCGAGCGGGCCACCACGTTGTTGACCGCGGAGGCCACCCCGGCTCGCTCCGCCGGCGAGGCGCCCAGTGCGGTCGCCGTGAGGGGCGCCACGGTGATCGCGAGCCCGCAGCCGAAGACGATCACGGCGGGAAGCACGTGGGTCACATAGGCGTCGCCGGTCGCAGCTCGGGTGAGGAGGGCGAGCCCGACGCCGACCACGACGGGGCCGGCGCTCATCTGCAGCCTGGGCCCGATTCGGGAGGCCAGACGAGCCGAGCGGGCCGAGAACACCAGCATGATGGCGGTGACAGGAAGCAGAGCGAGCCCGGCATGCAGGGCGCTGTAGCCGTCGACGAGCTGCAGCTCGACGGGCAGGAGGAACAGGGCGCCCCCGAGGGCACCGTAGATGAGGAAGGTCACGGCGTTGGCCGCGGCAAACTGCCTGATCGTGAACAGCTCGAGCGGGAGCATGGGATGACGCCGGCGGCGTTCCACCGAGATGAACGCCGTCGCTCCCGCCCCGGCAACGACCAGGGAAGCGACGATCACCGGCGACCCCCAGCCGGCGTTCGGGCCCTCGATGAGACCGTAGGTGAGCCCGCTGAGGGAGACGACGGCGAGCGCGGCGCCGAGCCGGTCGACACGCCCGCGTGCGTCAGGATCCGACGACTCCGGCACGTGGCGCACCGTCAGGGCGACCACCGCGAACGCCACCGGAAGGTTGATGAAGAACACCCAGCGCCACGACGTGAACGACAGGAGATAGCCGCCGACGAGCGGCCCAGCGGCCGTGGCCACGCCGGCCAGCCCCGCCCACGCGCCGATGGCCCGAGACCGATCGGCGGCGACGAACGATGCCTGGAGTATGGCCAGGCTGGCCGGCGTCAGCAGGGCGCCGCCGACCCCCTGGAGCACCCTGGCCGCCACGAGAAGGCTCGACGTGGGCGCCAGGCCGCAGCCCGCCGAGGCGACGGCGAACCACACGACACCGAGGAGAAACACCTTCCTCCGCCCGTAATGGTCGCCGAGTGAGCCGCCGATCAGCAAAAAGGCGGCCAGGGTGAGGGAGTAACCGGTCACGATCCACTGGAGGGTGCCCACGCCGCTACCGAACGATCGTTTGATCGCGGGCAGGGCGATGCCGACCACGGTCGAGTCGAGCGAGGCCATGCCGGATCCGAGCACCGAAGCGGCGATGACCCATCGGGCGCGGCTCGAGTGGTAGACGATCGGGTCTGTCGGGATTCTGCACGGTACGTCACCTGTCCGGCTGCCTCTATCGTTGACGGTGCCGTTCGATCCCGACCGCCAGGAGGTCCCCGGGTGCATCTGGTCCGCTATGCCCGCGCCGATGATCCTGAGGCGCGCCTCGGGGTGGCTCACGACGGGGTGCGGCCCGTGGAGTCGGCGGGCGTCGGTGACCTGCTCGCCCGTCCGCTGGACGAGATCCGCCGAGTGGTGGGTGACGCCGTCCAGGCTCCGCCCGTCCATGGGGAGGTCATGCTGCTTCCTCCCGTCGACGGACGCATGGAGGTCTGGGCGGCAGGGGTCACCTACCACCGGTCGCGCCAAGCGAGGGTTGAGGAGAGCGTGACGGCGGACGTCTACGAGCTGGTCTATGCCGCCGAGCGGCCCGAGCTGTTCTTCAAGTCGGTGCCGTGGCGGACCGTCACCCACGGCGAGCCCGTCTCGATCCGGCGCGACTCGGGCCTGGACGTGCCGGAACCCGAGCTGGCCGTGATGGTCAACTCGGCGGCCGAGATCGTGGCCTACGGGATCTGCGACGACGTGTCGTCGCGACGGATCGAGGGAGACAATCCCCTCTACCTCCCGCAGGCGAAGGTGTACGCCGGCGCCTGCGCCCTGAGCGCAGGGTTTCGGCCGGCGTGGGAGGTTGCGTCGCCCGGCGAGCTGGGGATCGACATGGAGATCGAGCGTGACGGTGTTGTGGCGTGGAAGGGTCACACGACCACGGCCGAGATGCACAGGACGCCACCGGCTCTGATCGACTATCTGTTCAGGGAGGAGCAATTTCCCCAGGGGGTGGTCATCTCCACCGGCACAGGGATCGTCCCCGACATGGACTTCACCCTGCACGCAGGGGACGTGGTCACAATCAGGATCGACAGCCTCGGCGTGCTCTCCAACCCGGTGGTCGCCGGCCGCGGCCACTTGGCCTGGCTCGTCGACGCCGCAGGAGACCCGACGCTCAGAAACCCCGGCTTCGGCGGACCTCTGACCGGTCGGTTCCTGTAGCGGGGGCGAACGGATGCGAGTGCGGCTGGCGTACGGCGACGACGGTCTGAGCGTGGACCTTCCCGACGACGTCACGACCGTCGTCGAGCCGGCGTGGCGACCCGGAGCTCCCGATCCGGGCCGGCTGCTCGCCGATGCCATCCGCAACCCGGTGGCAGGACCCCCTCTTCGTCGCCTGGTGAGGCCGGGGCAGTCGGTGGCGATCTCGGCCTGCGACGGAACCCGCCCCCAACCCCGTCGTTTGATGATCCCTGCGATCCTCGATCAGCTCGAAGGCATCGTCGACCCCGACGACGTGGTCGTGCTCGTGGCGACCGGCACCCATCGAGGCAACACCGACGCCGAGCTCGAGGCCATGTTCGGTCGGGAGGTCGTCGAGCGGGTCCGGATCGTCAACCACGACGCCAGAGAGCCGAGTTCGCTGCGGTGGATGGGGACCATCGGCGCCGGTGTGCCGGTCTGGTTGAACCGGGAGTGGACCGACGCGGACATCCGGATCACGACCGGATTCGTCGAGCCACATTTTTTCGCCGGCTTCTCCGGTGGTCCCAAGATGGTCGCCCCCGGACTGGCCGGAATCGACACCGTCCTCACCCTCCACGACGCGGCGCGCATCGGGGACCCGAGAGCCAGATGGGGGATCATCGAAGGCAACCCCGTACACGACGACGTGCGGGCGATAGCGGCCGCGACGGGCGTGTCCTTTGCCTGTGATGTGGTCCTCAACCGGGACAAGGAGATCGTCGCCGCCTTCGCGGGAGAGCTCTTTGCCGTGCATGGCGGCGCGTGCGGCGTGGCCCGAGAGGTGAGCATGCAGGCCGTGAGCGTCCCCTTCGACGTCGTCGTCACGACCAATTCCGGGTTCCCGCTCGACCAGAACCTCTACCAGGCGGTGAAGGGCATGTCGGCGGCGGCGCAGGTCGTGAAGCCGGGCGGCGTCATCGTCGCGGCCGCGGAATGCAGGGACGGGTTCCCCGACCATGGCGGCTACCGGGAGCTGCTGCGCTCCGCACCTGACATGGCGTCTCTCCTGCGGGAGATCGAAGGGCGACCCTTCACCGTCCCCGACCAGTGGCAGGTGCAGATCCAGGCCATGATCCAGTCGAAGGCCAGGGTGGTCATGCATACCGCCTCCCTTTCGGCGTCCGACCTCGCCGATGCCCACATCGAGCACACGAGTGACGTGGCCGCGACGGTCGCCGATGCCCTCGGTTCTGCCGGTCCCGATGCCCGACTGTGTGTGCTCCCCGAGGGTCCTCAGACCATCCCCTACCTGGCGGCATAGGTCCCGCTGCAGACAGCTTGCGTGACCGTTGTCGATGAGACCTCGGTGCGACCCCATTTGCGGCCTACGGCCGCGCACGATGCTTCTTCGGGTCCCTCAGGTGGCCTCGACGACCGGCGAGCGGGAGATCACGTTGCCCCGGGAGTCGAGGGCGGCGACCCGGAAGACTTTGGCGCCGTTGCGGGTGAAGTCGATGGGTGTCTCGAACGATCGCTTCTCGACGGTCGTGATCACCTCGAGCGAGTTGTAGGAAGGCCCAGCGTTCATGCGCCAGGCGGCCACGTCGGTGGCACCGTTCCAGCTGGCCCAGCCGGTGAAATGACCGGAGCCTCCCGTGGGGTGCACGACCAGGCGCAGTTCGTCCTGGGCCGGATGGCCGACCCAGTCGAAGTTGAAGGTCCTGTAGCTGTCGACGTTGGTGGGGAAGCGGCCGTCGAGGACGATCTCGGCGTTGAGGTTGTTGCCCGATGCCCGGTAGATGGTGAAGTACGGGGCCGCTCCCCATCCGACCATGTGCCCGCCGTTGGGGAGCAGCTGGACGTTGCCCTCCTTCGATGTGTCGATGGTGAGGTCGGTGTGGAAGTACTGGTGGCGAAGCGTGGCTCGCTTGGTCGTCTGGTCGAGGCTGATGACCTTGCCCGACGACTGCTTCTCGGGTCCTGGTTGGCTGGCGTCGTCGAAGACGCTGATCCCCGACCCGTCGGCGAGGGCTCTGGCGTCGTGCTGGTAGTAAAACGGCGAGTTGGCGCCCATGGCAAACGAGCTCGGCTTGCCGCCGCCGACCCGCCAGATGATCTTCTTGGTCTGCCGGTCGATCAGGAAGACGGAGCACATGTTGCGACCGGAGACCAGCAGGTTGCGGGCCGACCCCGGCCACAGGTCGATCGAGTTGACGTGGAAGTAGTCGCCGGTCTTGCCGACGTAGGACTGCGACGGGTTGACCGCCGGGTACGTCGCCCAGTCGAAGACGAGCCCGCCGGTGGCGACGTCGATCTCCTGGGCGTGACCGACCACGATGGTGCCGTACGGCCCGGCGACACCAGCCTGGTAGGCGCTCACGAGGGCCGTGCCCTCTGAGGTGAGGAGAAACTCGTGGAGGTCGCTCTGGTACCCGGACGCCTTGACGGTGGTCAGCTGGTTGTAGCTGTCGTCATAGATGAAGTACTCGCCCGAGGTGGCGTAGCCCGGCCCGATCCCCCCTTGGAAGCAGGTGAGGACGGGATTGCCCTTGTAGGTCTGGACCCTGAAGTTGAAAGGCGTCGCGCCGGTGATCGGCTTGAACCAGATCACCTCGCCGGTCAGGCTGAGGATCATCAGGCCCATCTGGGCGCCGGCGGGATACGGACCAGCCCCCGACGAGTTGGGCGCGCAGAAGATGTAGCTGGGCTGGGACGACGAATAGGGGAATCCCGCCGTCGTCGTGATATCGACCGACGGCGGGCGGAGATCGGGCCGGGAAACGTAGTTGCGATATCCCGTAGGGGTGGGCGGCCCGGTAATCAGCGGAGCGTCGCTCGGTCCCTCCGAAGGGTCGGCGTGCCCGTACACGGTGCGGGAGCTGCCGACCGTGGCGCCGCCAGGAGCCGCCGAGGCGGCCGCATCATCGAGCAGGGCGAGCGGACCGCCAAGCGCCAGCCCGGCTCCCGCCGCGCCGAGCCCCGCCTTGATGGACGTGGTGATGAACGAGCGCCGGCTCAGGTCTCGAGAGCTCACGTGTGGTTGTACCCCTTGTGATCGCGTCGGACGTCTCGCCGACGACCCGGATTGGTCTTGACGCCGCGGGGAGAAGGCTGACAGACGGGGGCCGCGCCGTCAACCATTCACGACACGTCTTCCGGCTATGGGGGAATGCACTCGGCGGCCAGTTCGGCCAGCCCTTCCCTGAGGGGGATCCTGGCTTCGAAGCCGAGCTGCGACTTGGCCCGCTTGGCGGCGGCAACGACGTGGCGGACGTCTCCCATCCGGTACCGCCCGGTCACGACCGGACGCGGCGCCCCCGGTCCGAACACGTCGGCGAGCGTCGACGCCACCCCGCCGATCGTGACCGGCGAACCGGAGCAGACGTTGACAGGAAGCATGGATGCTCCCGGTGCCGGGACGTCGATGGCGGCAACGTTGGCGGCGGCGACGTCTCGCACGTGGACAAAATCACGGGCCTGGTTGCCGTCCTCGAACACGAGGGGCGATTCGCCTTTTCGCAACGCCGATCTGAAGATGGCGGCGACCCCGGCGTAGGGGGTATCGAGGGGGAGGCGCGGTCCGTACACGTTGTGGTACCTGAGGGCAACGGCGGAGACGTTGGTCTCTCTTGCCCACACCCCGACCAGGTGTTCCTGGGCGACCTTGGTGGCCGCATACACCGATCGGGGGTCGAGGGGGTCGTCCTCGTCGACGAGCTCCCATGAGAGCACCCGGCCACAGATCCCGCAGCGCGGCTCGAATCGACCCTCCTGCAGGTCCCTGCGGTGGCGCGGCGCCGGCCGGGTCCTCCCGTCGACGGTGCAGCGGTACGGGCTCTCGCCGTAGACGACCATGGAGCTGGCCAGGACGAACCGGCCGGTGAAGCCGACCGCCGCGAGCGCGGCGAGCAGCCGGGCGGTGACGAGGTCGTTGTCGGCGACGTAGGCGGGGGCGTCGGAGAAGTCCCGTCCGAGACCGACGCGTGCGGCGTGATGCGACACGGCGTCCATGCCGGCGACGGCGCGCTCGGCCACGCCGGGCGCCCCCAGGTCGGCTCGGATGAGCTCCGCCCCTTCGACGACGGTCGCCGGGTCGCGGTCCACGACGCGGACCTCGTGCTCGGCGGCGAGGAGCGCTTCGACGAGGTGGGACCCGATGAACCCGCCGCCTCCTGTGACGAGGATCCTCATCGGCGGGCTCCGGTTTCGTCCGTACTGCGTGTCAGACTCTTCGGTCGTGAAGATGAGCGACCTCCGGCGGGTCGACAGGGCCGGGCGAGGGCGAACGACGGCGACTCTGTCGTGGTGCCGGCCGTGAACGGCGGCGATGTTGCCGGGCGACCGACCGTGGATGACGACGACGATGTCGCGGCGTCGGCGGCTCCGATCGACGTGATCCTGCCGGTGCTCGACGAGCGGGCCGCCATCCCTGGCGTGCTGGCCTCGCTGCCCTCGGGGTACCGGCCCGTCGTCGTCGACAATGGCTCCGTCGACGGTTCGGGCGCGCTGGCGGCCGAGCTGGGGGCGACCGTCGTCGTCGAGAGGAGGCGGGGGTTCGGTGCCGCATGCTTTGCCGGTCTGATGGCATCCACCGCCGAGATCGTGTGCTTCATGGACTGCGACGGCTCGCTCGACGGATCCCATCTGCCGGCGGTCGTCGACCCGATCGCATCCGGTCGCGCCGACCTCGTGCTCGGCCGCCGCCTCGCCTCGAGGGGAGCCTGGCCCGTCCATGCCAGGGCCGGCAACCTGGTCATCGCCCGACTCGTCAAGCGCCGCTGCGGCGTATCCCTCCACGACATCGGCCCGATGCGCGCCGCCCGCAGGGCCTCGCTCGTCGGGCTGCAGATCGAGGACCGGCGGTTTGGCTGGCCGCTCGAGATGGTCGTGCGCGCCGCCGACGCCGGCTGGCGGATCGTCGAGGTGCCGGTCCCGTACCGTCCGAGGACGGGACGATCCAAGGTGACCGGCACCGTCAGGGGGACCATCAAGACGATCCGCGACATGTCAGCGGTCATTCGCTGAAGGGTCGGAGGGCGGTGCTGTGGCCATGAGCGGTGGCCGGCGGACCACCTCGCGCCGGCGAGCTCGACCGAGACGGATGGCGTAGATGACGGCCGATGCGGCGAAGAGTCCGCCCGTGATCAGGAGCCAGCGACCGAGGAACGGCGACTGGCTGAGCCCGGTGTCGGCCCGGTACGTGGGCGCAGAGAGCCCGAACACGAGGGGAAACGACACGGCGAGCAGCACCGCAGCGAGCAGGACGGGCGCCCGCACATGGTTGATCCACGGCACCCGTGGCAACCGGCTCGGATCCCGCCTCGAGGCCCTGATGGCGGCCCGGTCGGCGAGGGCGTAGAGGGGCCAGAGCACCAGGTCGTGGGCGACGATGGCGGCGGCGAACCACACGACGATCCTGGTCACTGGTCCGGAGGCGACCAGCCGGGTAGCGGCATAGGCGGCGAGCACGACACACGCGGCGAAGCTGAGGAGATGGAGGGGACCGGCGCCGTAGCGTCGCCTGAGCCAGGCCAGCCCGCTCATGGCTCCCGCCTCGGGCTGAGCTCGATGCGGCGGACCCACTTCGTGTTGTGCACGCCAGGAGCGGCCGGGATGACGGTCCGCGCCGGGTAGCCGTGGTCCATCGAGAGGTCGACCCCGTTGACCCTGAGCGCCAGGAGACTCTCCTTGGCGGTCACCTGGTTGCCGGCGATGGTCACGGCGGCAAAGGCGCCACCGGTTTGCAGAGAGATGACGCGTGCCGTCTCCGGGTCGGCGACGCCGGCCATCGTCGCCAGATCTGCGAGGAGGACACCCGTCCACCTCTGCACCGTCGACCAGCCCTCGACGCAGGCGATCGGCAGCTCGTAGGTGCGCAGGGGCATTGCCAGCAGCTGGGCGCGCGACAGCGTCACCGTGCGGGTCCCTGTCACCTCGAGGCGCCACGAGGGCCCCGTGTCCGACGCCTTGATCCGCGCCGTTGCCGCCGTCTTGTTCACCTGGAAGTCGTTGGGACCCGAGCCATAGCTTCTTCCTCTCGGGGCGAGCAGCGCCACGCTTCGCGTCCAGCCTCCGATGCTCTGTCCGGCCGTGAAGACGGCTACGGCAAGCGAGCCGCCCCCGACGAGGGCGAGCACCCCCCGACGGGAGATCGTGGCGGGAGCGGGGTTCACCGAGACCAGGTCGCTTTCGACCGCCTCGACGACGGTGCCGGCGACTCCGGTGGCAAGCTCGTCCCTCATGCGTCGGGAGCGAAGCGCCCTTCGCATGGCCCCAAACTTCAGGATCACGTGGAGGCCGAAGCCGGCAATGAACAACCAGGCCCCGAAAAAGTGCCCGGTGTAGAACGAGAACCGGAACGAGTAGTCGTTGGCGATGTTGAGGATGCCGGTCACCATCTCGAAGACGATCCCGCCGACAAGCAGGATCAGGGTCAGGCGCTCGAGGACCTTGGCCACTGACGCGGCCGGAGGCCAGCTGAACAACTTGGGTATGACCGACCACAGCTTGGCCAGGACGACCGGGACGAGCACGAGCCCGAGGATCACGTGGATCCCCTGGCTCAGGCGGTAGATCCAGCTCGGGTCCGTGATCCAGTTAAAGAGGTAGAAGCCGAGCAGGCCACGGTGCGGGGTCTGGTCGTTGCCGCTCAGATGGGGGTCGTAGGCGGCGTAGGACACGAGGCCCGTGACGAACTCCACCGGGATGCCGACGAGCAAGACGAGACCGAACACCGAGGTGAGCCAGGGTCCGCGAATCGGGCTGCGCCACTGCCGATAGAGGCGTTCGGCTCCTGCGTCGGCGCTCGAACGCAGCCGCCCCACCGCCCGGCGAGCCGAGGCGGAGCGCTCCCCTGTCCCGGCCGATGTCATGCCGCAGGACCGGCGACGAGCGGGGCCTCGGCCTCGGCCCATTCGGCCCATTCGGTCGATCGGCCCGAGAGCACGGCGAACCACCGTCCAGACGATTCCCACACATCGTCGACGGCCAGGTCGCTCGATGCGGCCGCCTCGCCGATAGAAGCGGGCGTTACCAACGCCCAGGTGAACCACGGTCCTGCCGACCCGCCGTGCTCCACCCTGACGACGTGCGATCCGGCTGTGTGATTGGCCGCCAGCTCGACCACGATCCTCCTCGCCCCGCCGAGCAGCTCAGCGGTCCTTTGTAAGAGTGCGACCGGATCGCCGCCGATGCCGATGTTGCCGTCGAGGAGCAGCGCCGTCTGCCAGTGACCCACACGCGGCACGGCGCCCCACACAGACGTTCTGACGGCCCGAGCGCCGCGCCGGCGGGCGGCACGGACGGCCGCGGGGGAGATGTCGATGCCGAGGGCCTCGTGGCGGCGATCGAGGAGGGCGACGACGTGGCGCCCCGGACCGCAGCCGATGTCGAGCACCGGACCGACCGTTCGGGACAGCGCATCGTGGTCCTCCGGGGTCGGTGCCTGATGCCAACGGTTGACGTCGACGGCCAGCTCGCCACCGTCGACCAGGCGTAGGCGCGCCGGTCCCTCGCCAACCGTCGTGGCGAACAGGCTGTCGATCCAGGGTCTCATTACGCGGCCTGACCCCGTTGCGGGGCTCCGCACTCCGCCGAGAGCGGCGGCTGCTCGGGCGCCATCTGCCGTTGTCCTGAATGGTGGATGCATCGCATCGGTGGTCGGTCTCTCCTGGTCGGTCTTGGGTCGGGCGGGCATCGGGGCTGGCATCGGGGCTGGCATCGGGGCGGGCGTTTCGAGGCGCGCGCTTCGGGCGAGTCGGGGCGCACCGTTCGGGTGAATCGGGACGCGGCCGCGCTCGGACATGCCGGCGTGGCGAGCGGGTGTCGCTCCGCTCGGGTGGGTGAAGCGTGTCGAAGGTCGGGCGCCGTTTGTGTGAGGCGCCGGCGTTCGGGTCGGGCCTCGGGCCTCGGGCCGGGCCCTGTGGTCAGCGGGTTGGACTGACCTCGGCCTCGCCCGGCGGGGAGCCGCGCGGCTGGGTGGACGACGACATCCGGTTGGGTGGTTCGCGGCCCGCGGGAAGCCGCTCCCTGCGGCCGGGACGCCCATCCTCCGGGCGGTGGTCGATCGACGGTGGGAGCTCGCCGGCGAGAAGCGGTCGCCTCCCCGATGTCGGCAACCGCACCGTGAAGCGGCAGCCAGGGTCGACGTTGGCGACCTCGATCCGGCCGCCGTGGGCATCGACGAGACCGCGGGCGACGGCAAGGCCGAGACCGCCCCTTCCGTCGCCCGGGGTGCGCGCCATATCGCCGCGGTAGCCCATCTCGAACACTCGAGGAAGATCGGTCTCCGAGATCCCGCCGCACCCATCGGAGACCGAGATCCAGGCGTTGTCATCCTCGCTCCCGGCCTCGACGACGACCTGGCCGCCATCGGGGGTGTGCCGGACGGCGTTGTCCACCAGGTTGCGCAATACCCTGACGATCTCAGGTACCGACATCTCGACGATCGGTGCAGGGCGAGATGACCGCGTGACGAGCTCTACCGATGGCGTTGCCACCCCACATGCCTCCACGGCGTCGGTGATCAGCTCGTCGAGCGGCACCCGCTCGGTGTCGAGTCGCAGGGCTCCGGCCTGGATCCGGGACAGCTCGAAGAGGTCGTCGACAAGACCGGCGAGCCGCTCGGTCTCGACTCGGATGGTGGCGTGATACCGGGCGATGGTCGCCTCGTCGTCGACGACGCCGTCCTCGATGGCCTCGACCATGGCTCGGATCCCGGCGAGCGGCGTTCTCAGGTCGTGGGACACCCAGGCGACAAGCTCGCGGCGACTCAGCTCGGTCGCTTCCGCTCGCTCCCGCGCTTCTCTTAGTCGCGCTGAGGTCGTCTCCAGCTCCCGCGCCAGCTCGACGAGCTCCACCGGGCCGCTGGCAGGTGGCTGCGCCGACGGTGTCGCAGAGGAGTCGCCGAGCCGTCGGGCCAGGCCGGCGACCTCCTCGCTTGCGCTGGCCACACGCCGTCCGAGGAACAGAGCGATGATGACGGCCACGGTGCCGGCGGCGGCGAGCACGATGCCGAGCGCCACCAGGTCGTGGACCATGAGAAACATCTCCGAGGCGGCCCAGGTGACCCCGATGGCCGTCGCAAGGACCGGCGCGAGGGCGGCGACGATGGCCTGCGCGGTGATGGTCCTGTGCCGAGATGTCCGGAGGACGACGGCGGCGACCAGGCCGGCCGCCGTCGCACCCACCGCCGAGTAGAGCAGCAGGAGCAGGGCGTCGCCGGTCGTCACCCCTCCGATGGCGGCGATGACGGCCGTCGTGGCCAGACCGACGATTCCAACCGCGGTCGGCGCCACCCAGGCCGAACGCCTCACGGGTCGAACCTGTAGCCGACCCCCCAGACCGTTCGCACATGGCACGGTTGGGAGGGGTCGGCTTCCACCTTCTCGCGAAGGCGGCGGACGTGGACAGTCACCGTGGATGCGTCGCCGTAGCTGAACCCCCATACCTCCTCGAGGAGCTCCTCTCGCCGGTACGTACGGCGCGGGTTACGCATGAGGTGGGCGAGGAGATCGAACTCCTTGGCCGTCAGGGCCACCGGACGGCCGTCGACGTGGACCTCCCGGCTGGAAGGGTCGACGTCGATGGCGCCTGCGCTCAGCGTTTCGGTGCCAGAACGAAGCGCCATGGAACCATTCGCCCGGCGCAGGACCGCCCTGGCCCTGGCCGTGAGCTCTCTCGGTGAGAACGGCTTGGCCACGTAGTCATCGGCGCCGAGCTCGAGGCCGCAGATACGATCCCGCTCCTCGCCTCGTGCTGTGAGCATGATCACGGGGACCGGTGCCACCGCCCGAAGCCGCTGGCACACCTCGACGCCGTTGAGACCAGGGAGCATGAGGTCGAGGACGACGAGGTCGGGGAGCTCGGCGAGAGCGTTTTTCAGCCCGGCGTCACCGTCGGACTCGGTGTCGACCACATAGCCCTCGCGCGTCAGGTACCGGGCGAGGACCTCGGCGACGGTGGGGTCGTCGTCGATGATCAGGACCCTGGCGGGGCGGGTGGGAGCATCGAGCACACCCCAATCATCGCCGGTCGCGACGCAAGAGGCGATGGCATCGCCGGCGAGTTCACTGAATCGTGAGAACTGCTCGGTCGCTGGGATCGCTCGACCCGGGGCCTTGCTCGGCTGATCGCCGGCGTGATCTCTTCGATCGCGCCCCGTCGGACGAGCGCTCAGGCAGACGGCAACCCGTCGACTCCTTCGTCGGCCCCACGCTCGAGAGGCCCGCTGATGGCGGCGGCCACGGCGGGCGCCACCGTCGGGTCGAAGACGCTCGGGATGACATAGGTCGCATTGAGTTGGTCGTCGCCAACACATGCGGCCAGCGCCGAAGCGGCCCCGAGGAGCATGTCGGTGGTGATGTTCTTGGCCCTCGCGTCGAGCAGCCCCCGGAACACGCCGGGAAAGGCCAGCACGTTGTTGATCTGGTTGGGGTAGTCGCTGCGGCCGGTGGCCACCACCGCTGCGTACTCGGCGGCGGCCGCCGGGTCGGTCTCGGGTACCGGGTTGGCGAGGGCGAAGACGACGGGGTCGTCGCTCATGTCGGCGATCCATTCGGGGGGCAGCACCCCGGGTGCGCTCACGCCGATGAACACGTCGGCGCCGCGGAGCGCGTCGTGAAGGTCGCCGGTCGTCCCCGCCGGGTTGGTGCGCAGGGCCAAACGCAGCTTGGCGGCGGACAGCCCATCAATGGTCGGAGAGAGGATGCCCTCGATGTCCCACACCAAAACGTCGGTGGCTCCTGCCGCGAGCATCAGGTCGACGATGGCGGTGCCGGCCGCACCGCCTCCCGCCACGACGATCCGCACGCCGGCGAGCGCCTTGGACACGCAGCGGAGGGCGTTGGTCAGGGCCGCGAGCACGACGATGGCGGTGCCGTGCTGATCGTCGTGGAAGACAGGGATGTCGAGCTCGGCCCGGAGCCGGCGCTCGATCTCGAAGCATCGGGGGGCCGAGATGTCCTCGAGGTTGATGCCCCCGAAACCGGGCGAGATGCCACGGACGATCCGCACGATCTCGTCGGCATCCTGGGTGTCGAGGCAGATGGGCCAGGCGTCGATGCCGGCGAAGCGCTTGAACAGCGCCGCCTTGCCCTCCATCACCGGCAGGGCGGCCTCCGGTCCGATGTTGCCGAGGCCGAGCACGGCCGACCCGTCGGTGACGACGGCCACCGAGTTGCCCTTGACGGTGAGACGGGTGGCGTCGCCAGGGTTGGCGGCGATCGCGAGCGCCACCCGCCCGACTCCTGGGGTGTACGCCATGGAGAGGTCGTCTCTCGTCTTCAGTGGCACCTTTGAGCGGACCTCGATCTTGCCGCCCAGGTGCAGGAGGAAGGTCCGGTCGCTGACCCGGTAGACGTCGACGCCGTCGGTTGCCTCGAGGGCGTGGACGATCTCGTCGGCGTGGTCTCCGTCGATGGCCGAGCAGGTCACGTCCACGGTGACCCGGTCGGCTCGCGACTCGCTGACGTCGACGGCGGTCACGAGCCCGCCCACGGCCGAGACCGCCGTGGCCACCACCCCGACGAGCTCCGGGCCCGGGACGGCGTGGAGCCGCACCGTGATCGAGTAAGAGGGTGAAGGCGACGTCGGGCCCGGCCGGCGGGCCACGGAGGTCGTGGGCGCCCCGGGCTTGTCGGGCCGGGGGTCGTCGGGCCTGGGATCGTCAAGGTCTTGCACCGCGTCATCGTACGGGTCCACGCCGGGACGTGCCGTAGGCTGGCGAGCCGTTGCCTGAGCATATGGAGGCGTTCGTGGCACTTTCGATCGGGATCGTCGGGCTGCCCAACGTGGGCAAGTCGACGCTCTTCAACGCCCTCACCGGCAACGAGGCGCTCGCCGCCAACTATCCCTTCGCCACAATCGACCCCAATGTCGGCGTCGTCGCCGTACCCGATGCCCGCCTCGGACGGTTGGCCGAGCTGTACCAGAGCGAGAAGATCGTGCCTGCCACCGTCACCTTCGTCGACATCGCAGGGATCGTGAAGGGTGCGTCAGCGGGTGAGGGTCTCGGCAACAAGTTCCTCGCCGCCATCCGGGAGACCGACGCCATCTGCCAGGTCGTGCGGGTCTTTTCCGACCCCGACGTAGTCCATGTCGACGGTCGGGTGGATCCGCTCTCCGATATCGAGACGATCAACACCGAGCTCGTCATCGCCGACCTCCAGACCGTCGACACCAGGCTGGGCAAGCTGACCAGGGAAGCCAGGAATCGACCCGAGCTGCGGGCGACGCTCGACGCCGTCACGACGGCCAGGTCGCTGCTGGACGAGGGAATGACCGTCTCCGCCGCCGTCGCCGCCCGCCACATCGACCCGGCGCCGCTCGCCGATCTCCATCTGCTCACGGCCAAGCCCTTCATCTACGTGTTCAACGTCGATGAGGGGGACCTCGGCGACCCGAACCGGGCCGAGACCCTCGCCGCCCTCGTGGCCCCGGCGGCGTCGGTCGTCGTCAGCGCCGGCATCGAAGCCGAGGTCGCCGGGCTCGACCCGGCCGACGCCGCCGAGCTGCTCGCCGGCTACGGTCAGCATGAGTCCGGCCTGGCCCAATTGATCCACGTCGGCTTCGAGACCCTCGGCCTGCAGACCTATCTGACGGCCGGGCCGAAGGAGTCGAGGGCCTGGACGATCCGGCGCGGCGCCACGGCACCCGAGGCCGCCGGGGTCATCCACACGGACTTCGAGCGCGGCTTCATCAAGGCGGAGGTCGTCGGCTACGACGACCTCGTCGGCGCCGGCTCCCTCGCCGCCGTGCGGGCCGCCGGCAAGGCCCGGCTGGAGGGAAAGGACTACGCCATGCGCGAAGGCGACGTGGTCGAGTTCCGCTTCAATGTGTAGCCGGCCGGCGCCGCTTGCGGGCGATCGGGCGTCGGGCGATCGGGCGTCGGCTCGGCGTGGCGCGCGCGTTTCCGGCACGGTACTCGCGGACGCGCGCGCGTTTGCGGGCCGACGGTATCCCGAAAACGCGCGCGGCTGGTTCGTTTAGGCCCTGAAACCGCGCCCGCGCGGCGACAAGGCGCGGTCCGGCCGAGGCGGCCACGTTGTGGGCCGGTAAACCGCGCCGGCGCACGGGCTCCGAGCGGATCCGGTTCGGACCCTGTTACCCGGCCCGGCTGCCCTGTTGCGGCGGCCCAATGCTGGCCGCGAGCTCCCTCGCCGCCTCGTTGAGATCCTTGGCGGTGTCGATGGCCCGCCAGTAGGAGCCCTCTGGCAGCGGGAAGCCGGCAAGCCGGCGCTCGCGCGCCAGTTGGGGGAACGTGGTGCGCTCGTGGTCACCGATGTCGGGAAGCAGGCTCGCAAAGTCAGGCGAGAAGACGTAGACGCCGGCATTGATGGGCCACGGGCACGGGGGTGACTCGATGAAGTCCACGACGTGCCCGAAGGTGTCGGTCTCGACCACCCCCCAGGGGATGCGGGGCGTGGCGAGCAGCAGTGTCGCCGATGCGGCCCGCTCGCGGTGGAAGGCGGCCATCTGGCGAAGGTGGAACCGTGTCCACACGTCGCCGTTGGTGGCGAACCATGGCTCGTCGGGGCGTGGGAGCGCCGCCGCGGCGTGCTTGAGACCACCGCCACGCCCGAGTGGTTGATCCTCGACCCTCGTGGTCACCGTCACAGGGAGCTCGGCGCCGCTCAGCCACTCCTTGAGGACCTCGGCCAGGTGGCCGCAGGAGACCACCACGTCGGTCACGCCCTCGGATGCCAACCAGTCGAGCTGGTGGGCGAGGATCGAGCGTCCCGTGCCCGGTATCTCGACCATGGGCTTGGGTCGGTCGTCGGTGAAGGGCCGCAGCCTCGTCCCCTGACCGCCGGCGAGGATGACGGCCTGGGTGACGCTCGAAGTTGCCATGCGGCGGGATGCTACGACACCGGCCGGGGCGGGGCCGGGCGGATCCCGGGGACGGTGGTGGGGTCTCCAGGACACCGTGCGGGGTCCCAGGACCCGGGGGTCAGCCCGACGGCCAGCCCCGCCCCGGCCAGCCCCGCCCCGGCCAGCCCGCCCAGCCCGCCAGGACCCCGCCGCCCTCGTCAGCCCGTCAGGCCGCCGCCACCTCGCCACCGGCGCCGGCCTCCGTCACGTCGCTGAGCGCCAGCTCGAGGACCTCGCGGACGTCGGTGACCGGATGGACGGTCAGACGCTCGAGCACCTCGGCCGGGACGTCGTCGAGGTCGGGTTCGTTGCGGGCGGGGATGAGCACGGTGGTGATCCCGGCTCGGTCGGCGGCGAGGAGCTTCTGCTTCAGCCCGCCGATGGGCAGGACCCTTCCGGTCAGCGAGACCTCGCCGGTCATGGCCACTTCGGTCCGCACCGGTCGCCCGGAGAGCAGCGATGCGAGGGCCGTGGTCATGGTCACCCCGGCGGAAGGGCCGTCCTTGGGCACGGCGCCGGCCGGCACATGGACGTGGACATTGCGGTCGCGCAGCTCCCCGACCGGCAGGTCGAGCTCGGCGCCGTGGGCCCTGAGGTAGGAGAGGGCGATCTGCGCACTCTCCTTCATCACCTCGCCGAGCTGTCCGGTCAGGGTCACCCCACCGGAGCCCGATTCTCCCGAGGCAAGCGACGCCTCGACGAAGAGCACGTCGCCGCCTGCGCCGGTGACGGCCAAGCCGGTGGCGACGCCGGGCACCGCGGTCCTCATGGCCACCTCGGGGGTGTGGCGGGGGCGGCCGACGTAGCCGACGAGGGAGGCGTCGTCGACGACGACGGGCCCGTCGGCGTGAGCGGCGATCTTGCGCAGCACCTTGGCGATGGTCCGCTCGAGGTCGCGGACACCGGCTTCACGGGTGTAGTTGGCGACCAGCGTGTGGATGGCCTCGTCGGCGAAGGTCACGTCGGAGGCATCGAGACCGGCCCGCTCGAGCTGCTTGGGGACGAGGTGGTCACGGGCGATCGTCACCTTCTCGTCCTCGGTGTAGCCGTCGAGGCTGACCACCTCCATACGGTCGAGGAGCGGTCCTGGGATCGAGTCGAAGACGTTGGCGGTGGCGAGGAAGAGCACGTCGGAGAGGTCGAGCTCGACCTCCAGGTAGTGATCGCGGAAGGTGTGGTTCTGGGCCGGGTCGAGGACCTCGAGCAGGGCCGCGGTGGGATCGCCCCGGTAGTCGGCTCCGACCTTGTCGACCTCGTCGAGCAGCACCACAGGGTTCATGGACCCGGACTCCTTGATGGCCCTGACGATGCGGCCCGGCATGGCGCCGACGTAGGTGCGACGGTGGCCGCGGATCTCCGCTTCGTCGCGCACCCCTCCAAGTGAGACCCGGACAAACTTCCTGCCCATCGCCTTGGCGACGCTCTCACCGAGGGACGTCTTGCCGACCCCTGGAGGCCCGACGAGGGCGAGGACGGCACCCGAACGGCGGCCTCCGACGATTCCGAGACCCCGTTCGGCCCTGCGCCTGCGCACGGCCAGATACTCGGTGATGCGCTCCTTGACCTCATCGAGGCCGGCGTGGTCGGCGTCGAGGACGGCCCTGGCCGCCTCGATGTCGTAGGCGTCCTCGGTCCTGACCGACCATGGCATCTCGAGGACGGTGTCGAGCCACGACCTGATCCAGCCGCTCTCGGGGCTCTGCTCGTTTGTGCGCTCGAGGCGATCGACCTCCTTCATGGCGGCGGTCATGACCGCTTCGGGGAGGTCGGCGGCCTCGACCTTGGCCCTGATGTCGTCTTCCTCCTCGGCCTGGCCGCTCAGCTCGCGCAGCTCCTTGCGGACGGCGCCGAGCTGCTGGCGCAGGAGGAACTCGCGCTGTTGGCGCTCCATGCCCTCGGAGACGTCCTTGCGGATGTTCTCCGCGACCTCCTGCTCGGCCAGGTGGGCCCGCGCCCAACCGATCAGCAGGGTCAGCCGCTCGGCCACGTCGATGGTCTCGAGGACCTGCTGCTTCTGGGCCAGGTCGAGGTAGGGCGCCCAGCCGCTGGTGTCGGCCAGCTCGGACGGATCGGTGATGCGGCTCACTGTGTCGACGACCTGGAAGGCGCCGCGCTGCTGGAGCAACGAGATCACGAGCGTCTTGTACTCACGGGACAGCTCCAGCGCCTGCGGATCCGGCGCCGAAGGAGACGCGATGATCTCCGCCTCGACCCAAAGAGCGGCGCCGGGGCCGGTGGTGCCGGTCCCGATGCGGATCCGGTCGATGGCGCGCACGACGGCGGCAGCCTGGCCGCCGGGGAGGCGTCCGAGCTGCTCGATGTCGGCGAGCGTCCCGATGCCGGCGTAGCTGCCGTCGATGCGGGGGACGAGGGCCACCTGGGCCCGGTCGTCGCCGGTGAGTTGGGCCGCCTCGACGGCGGCGCGCACCTCGTGGTCATCGAGGGCGAGGGGCACCACCATGCCGGGAAGCACGACGGCGTCGGAAAGAGGGAGAACAGGAAGTTGCATGGTGAGCTCCACGATCGACACGGACAGGTCTGATCCAAGCCAACCTGTCGCCGGGCTTACTTGTTCCCGGTGCCGCCCATCAGATCAGACTTTCTGAGCTAGTAGCACTCATATTTACTTCCTCTGCCGTTACCAGCCTTCTACGGCGCCGGCCAGGGGCCGGGGGTCGGTCCCTCCGGTGAGGATGCCGGCGCCGACCTCGATCAGGTGGGCATGGCCGAATCCGTTCGAGAAGGCCGGATCTCGCTCCACGGCGTGGCCCCTGGTCACGAGGCCGTCCGACCAGGCCGGCGGGGCCTGCCCCTCGATCCTGACCCCGACCTGGCCCATCGACTCCCAGGTGTTGAAGCCGTCGCTCGTCGGGATCCCGTCGGGGCCGACGGGGGCGCTCAGCGAAAACCGGCCGGCCGCCGCGACCTCACCCGGCTCCTCGCCGCTATGGAGCAGGCGGGCAAGGAGCTGGACCAGGATCTGGGGTTGGCTGTCGCCTCCCATGGTGCCGAGGACGGCCCTGAGCTGCCCTTCTGGCGCCGTGACCAGCGTGGGGGAAAGGGTGTGCGGTGGCCGCCGGCCAGGTCCGTACTCGGCGGGGTGGCCTGCGGAAAGGGAGAAGCCTCGGCCCCGGTTGTGGAGGAAGATACGCAGCCCGGGGACGATCAGGCCCGAACCCCAGCCCATGGCGTTGGACTGCACGAGGCTGATCCCCTGGCGGTCGGCGTCGACGGCGCAGAGCGCGATCGTGTCGCCGGCGCCTGCGGGCACGCCGAGGGGTGCGGCCCTGTTGGGGTCGATGGCCCGGCGCCGCCCTTCGAGCCGGGCGGGGTCGAGCAGGCTGCGACCATCGGCGTCCTCGTGGAGTGACGTCACCCGGTCGTAGCCGGCCTGACGGGCCGCCTCGATGAGCAGGTGGGCCCAGCTGGGGTCGTTCGGATCGGTCGGGAGGTCGAGCCCATCGGCGATCCATGCGCCGGCGAGCGTCAGGTATCCCTGCGAGTTGGGCGGTGCCGTCCACAGGCGTTGGCCCCAGGCCTCCGCGTCGATGGCGGGCACCCAGTCGGCCTGGCTCCGAGCGAGATCGGCGGTCGTGTACTCCCCTCCGCCGAGCGCCCGCAGACCGTCGCCAAACTCGCCCAGGTAGAACGCGTCCCGACCGCCTTCGACGATGGCGTCGAAGGCCCTGGCGACACCCGCCCTACGGATGATCGTGCCGGAAGCGACCCCGCCGGGCACCCGGTAGTCGCCCGCATCGGGCCGGTCGATGATGCGGGGGACCGCAACGGCAAGACCGGGAGAAGCGGGGAAGCCGTCGCTTGCGTACCGGCGGGCCGCCTCGAAGAGCGATCCGATGGGCAGTCGGCCGAAGCGGTCATGGAGGGCGAGCCAGCCGTCGACACAACCGGGGACGGGCACGGAGGCCGGGTCGTCGAAGCTCGGCATGGCCAGGTGGCCACGGCGGCGCAGACGATCGGGATCGGCCCCAGATCCGGCCCTTCCCGACGCGTTGAGGGCCACCGGCCGCTCGGCCCCACCCGGGTGAACCACGGCCCACAGGTCGCCACCCATCCCGCACCGGTGCTGGCTGGTGACGGCCAGCACGGCGCTCGTGGCGATAGCGGCATCGACGGCGCTGCCGCCCCGTCTGAGGGCGTCGACGCCGGCGCCGGCGGCGAGGTGATCGACGGCGGCGACCATGCCCCTTGGGGCGTGACGGACGGGGACGGGTTGCCAGGGCATCGCCGCCGACGATACGGCCGCCGGAGGTGGCGGCAACGAAACGGTCGCCCGATGCGCGGCAGCGAAACGGCCGCCGGAGGCGAGAACGGCCACCGGCGCCAACGAGGTGCGCCGCCAGCGGCCGATCCTTCAATAGCATTCGGGTTGTGGCATGGACGGGTGGGTACTTCGAGCGTGGAAGTCGCTCCTGATGGGAACGGCGGTGATCCTGGCCGTCATCGCCAGCTTCTGCACGGCTACCTCGTCGGTGTGCCAGCGCCTGGCGGCCAAATCGATCCCGGTGGGGCGGTTTGGCCCGGGGCTCCTCTTGCGCCTCATCCATCATCCCCTCTGGCTTGCGGGCCTTGGCAGCATGATCCTTGGCTTCGGCTTCCAGTTCGCGGCGTTGCACTTCGGTGACCTGGCCCTCGTCCAACCCATCTTTGGCGCCGAACTGCTCTTCGTCTTCGCTTACATGGCGGTCATCGGCTCGGTTCAGGTCCACCGTCGCGACTGGATGGCGGCGACGGCCATGGCCGTGGGACTTGGGTTGTTTCTGTTCGTGGCGTCGCCCCACGGCGGGCGCCTCCATGCCGGGCCCGTGTCGTGGTGGCTCGGCGGGGTCTCTGCCCTCGGCCTTGCCGCCATCGTCGCCGGTCTCGCCTACGCCCGTCGGCGTGGCCGCCGGCCGTCGCCTTCGAGGCGGGCCGCCCTGCTGGGCATCGCCACCGGGATCTCCTGGGGGTTCGTGGCCGCCATTATCAAGGAGCTGAGCTCGCACACCGGTGGCGGCGCACTCGGGATACTCGGGACGTGGTCGACCTACGCCCTCGTGGTGATCGGCGCGGCATCGGTGCTCCTCTCCTCCCACGCCCTCCAGGCCGGTCCGCTGGCCGCATCGCAGCCCGGCTTCACGATCGTCGACCCGCTCATCGCTAGCCTTCTCGGAGTGTTCATCTTCGGGGAGCACCTTCGCCTCCACCTCGGCGATCTCGTGGGGGAGGCCATTGCCGTGGCGGTGCTCGTCACGGGCGTGTTGGTGTTGAGCGGGAGCCAGCTCGTCCAGGGCGATCGGGCCTTCTCCGACGATGTCGTCGGCCCGGCTGGTGATCAGAGCCGTAGCCGCGACAAGCGCCACACCAGGACCTACTGAGCGCGCCATGACCGAGCAAGGGCCGCCGAACGGGTTCGACTGGATGATCGAGCAGCTCGAGGCGGATCTCCGCGCCGGGCGGCGATCCGTCCGTGACCTGACGACCGCAGAGCTCGACGGCCTGATCGGCCACATCTCGGGCGTGGCGCCCGAGGTCGCCCATCGCCGACGGCGGCGGGCGCTGCTGTTCATCACCCTGGCCTGCGTGGTGCTCGTCCCGTGGATCGCGCTCCTCGCGACGGTCCTGCCCCGCCATTATGTGGTTTCCGACTGGCGGCTGGCGTGGACGGGGTTCGATATCGCCGAGCTGGTGATGCTTGCCATCACGGCCTATCTCGGCTGGCGGGGTCGCATGGCGACGATGTACGCGGCGTTGATCACGGCCGTCCTGCTGGTGTGCGATGCCTGGTTCGACGTGACGACGTCCAACGCCCAGGGCATCTGGTTCTCCGTCGCCGACGCCCTGATCATCGAGCTGCCCTTTGCCTTCATCCTTATCAGGGGAGCGCTCAACATGCTGCGGGTGCACGAGAGTCACTTGGAGCGGCTTCAGCCGATGACGCTGCGACGGGTGTGGCGGGCGCCGCTGCTCGCACCCCCGCCGACACGGAGCTCCGATCCCGGGGCGCCGCCCGGAGGGTCGTCCGAGCCGGCACCGTCGAGTGCAGAGCGCTCCGAGCCCGGATCGTCGAGTGCAGAGCGGTCCGAGTCCGGATCGTCGAGTGCAGAGCCCTCCTCTTTGGGCTGATTCCTGCCCGTGGTTCGCTTAGGCCTGACGGTCGCGGCGAAGCGCATTACGGGCGACCGTCCTGCCGACCTCCATCATGAGCCCGGACCCCTCGTGGGCGTCTCGCATGACGTCGTCGAGGGCTTCGACGAACAGGGCGATCTCGTCCTCGCCGGCGATCAGGGGCGGGAGCAGCTTGACCACGTTGATGTTGTCGGCGGCCACCTGCGTCAAGATGCGATGGCGGTGAAAGAGCGGGACCACGACGAGCTGAGAGAACAGTCCTTCGCGCACCCGTTCTATGGTCTTCCAGCGTCGGCGCAGTTGGCGGGACTCGGGCTCGGCGAACTCGATGCCGATCATGAGTCCCTTGCCCCGCACTTCGCGGATGAGCTCGTAGCGTTCGACGAGCGGCTCGATGGCCTTGACGAACATCTCGCCCGTGCGCGCCGCCCGGTCGACGATGTCCTCGTCGTCGAAGGCCTGCAGGGTGGCGAGGCCGGCAACCATGGCCAGGTCGTTGCTCCCGAACGTCGACGAGTGGACCACGGCGTGATCCATCGAGTCGTAGACGCTGCGGAAGATCCGATCGGAGCAGAGCATGGCTCCGACGGGCACGTAGCCACCGGAGAGCGCCTTGGAGACGGTGATGATGTCGGGTTGCAGGCCCCAGTGCTCGTGACAGAAGAAGCGGCCGGTCCGGCCGAGACCGGTCTGGACCTCGTCGGCGACGAGCAGCGTGCGGTGGCGCCGGCACAGCTCGGCAACGGCCGGCCAGTAGCTGTCGGGCGCCTCGTTGACACCCTTGCCCTGGATCGGCTCGACGACAAAGGCGGCGACGTCGCCGCGACGGAGCTGGTGCGAGAGGGCGTCGATGTCGCCGAAGGGGACCGGATCGCTCGACAGCATCTGACCAAAACCCTGGCGGAACTCGCTGCCGCCGTTGAGGGAAAGGGCTCCGGTGGTCAAGCCGTGAAACGAGTGGTCGGCGTGCAGCACCCGTTCCCTACCGGTGTGGCGCCGTGAGAACTTGATGGCCGCCTCGACGGCTTCGGCTCCCGAGTTGCAGAAGAACGCCCGCTCGATGCCGGGGTGGGCCCGAGCGACGAGCTGCTCGGCGAGGAGCCCGGGGAGCAGGGCGCAGTCCATCTGGACGAGGTTGGCGGTGTCGGCGTCGATGGCATCGTGGAGGGCTTGCTTGATTGCCGGGTGGCTGCGCCCGAGGGCGTAGACGCCGAAGCCGGAGAGCAGATCGAGGTAGCGCCGGCCCTCGGCGTCGTAGAGGTAGCAGCCCTCGCCGCGTGTGTAGAAGCGATCGAAGCCGATGGTCTTGAGGACCCGGGGGAGCTGCGGGTTGAGATATCGATTGTGCAGGAAGAAGTTTTCGCCCCGCCGCTCGTCGAGCGCCTTCGACACGTCGAACGCCATGGCGCCCAGGCTACTGGTAGCCGGCGTGCCACGATGGGCACGTGGAGGAGGTGCGGGTGGACCGGTGGCTGTGGTCGGTCAGGGTGTTCAAGACCCGGTCGCAGGCGACCGACGCCTGCCGGGCCGGCCATGTTCGGATCAACCGGGCGTCGGCCAAGCCGGCCCACGCGGTCAGGACCGGCGATCGGGTTGTGGTGAACACGGGGGGATGGGAACGCGACCTCGAGGTCGTGCGGCTGGTCGACAAGCGGGTCGGGGCGCCGGCCGCAGCGGTCTGCGTTGTCGACCGCAGTCCCCCTCCGCCGCCGCACGAGCAGAAACCTGTACCGCTGTTCAGTCGTGATCCCGCCGCGGGTCGTCCCACCAAACGGGATCGTCGCAACCTCGACCGGTTCAGGGGCCGTTGACCCCGAGGCGGCGCCGGGCCAGTTCGAAGCAGACGACGGCGGCTGCGCTCGACACGTTGATGGACTCGACGCCTCCGGCCATCGGAATGGAGATCCACTCGTCCACGAGGGCGGCGGCCGGCGCCGTGACGCCCTCGGTCTCGTTGCCCAGCACGAAGACACTTCGACGGGGGAAATCCTCGCCGAACAGCGGGCGAAGGGCATCGCCGGCGAGACCGTAGATGCGGTAGCCCTTTCCCCTGAGGCTGCTAAGGCCGTCAACCGAGCGACGGCATCGCAGGATCGGAGCCCGAAAGGCCACGCCGGCGGATGCCTTCACCACCAGGGGATCGACCGCAGGTGAGCCGACCGTCGGCAGGACCACCCCGTCGATCCCTGCGGCCGTTGCGCTCCTGATGATCATTCCCACATTGGATGGATTGGTGACGCCGTCGAGGAGTACGAGCGTGTCGGGCGCAGCGGAGCCGCCGGCGATGGCGTCTTCGAGGGGGCCGAGGCGCGGCGCGACGACATCGGCCACGACGCCCTGGTCGTGGCGTCCGTTGCCGGCGATGAGTTTCACGCGCTGGGCCGGCGCCCGGTGGACCTCGATGCTGCGGGCTCTGGCCAGCTCGCCGATCCGGTCCAGGTTGGCGCCCCGTGCGTTGTCGGCGATCACGACCTTGTCCACTTCGAGGTCCGGGTTGGCGAGCACCTCGATAACCGGCATGCGACCGTAGACGGTGACGAAACGGTCGCGTGGCGAGCGATCGGTTCGCGCTGGTCGGTCGCGTGGCGAGCGATCGGTTCGCGCTGGCCGGTCGCGTGGCGAGCGATCGGTTCGCGCTGGCCGGTCCCGACTCACGGCAGTTCGCCCCTGGGGTGTCCGAGCGTCAGCCGGCGGTGGGCGGCGATGCGGCCGAGCAGCTCCACGAGGGTTGCCCGGGCGTGTTCGTCGAGTGGCTCGCACAGGTCGGCCTCGTGGGCTTCGGCGATCGGCCTGGCCCGGTTGAGCAGGCGGCGCCCGGCCGGTGTGAGCTGCAAGGCATGGGCCCTACGGTCGGCCGGGTTGGGTATCCGCTTGATCAGGCCTCTGCGTTCGAGGTCGTCGACGAGCACGACCATCCGGCTCGGGGGTATCTGCAGCGAACCGCCGATGGCCTGCTGCGAGCAACCGTGCCGCGCCGCCACGCTGGCGAGCAGGAGGTACTGGCGCGGCTCGAGATCGAGCGGCGCCAGCGCTTCGTGAAAGCTGCGGCCGACCGAACGCCCGACCTGGGAGATCAGGAAGCCGAGGGAGCCTGGGGACGGTGGGGCGCACGTATCCCTTTCTTGTCGGCCGGGTCCTGCGGAGCGGGCCATGATGACAGGCTATCCGGACAACCGTGCTGGGAGGAATAATTCCGATCGGAAGGTTGTATTCTTGGGTGTCGAAGCGGTCGAGGAGAAAGGAGTCGCGACGTGGCCATGCGAGGAAGCAGTCCGTGGATGTTGATGCACTCGCTTCGCAGCGACGATTCTGTGACCGGCAAGAAGCTGCCCCCCGGCACGTTCAAGCGGATCGCCCGGTTCGCCTCGCCGTATCGCCTGGCGCTGATCATCTTCCTCGTGCTGATCGTCATCGACGCCCTCATCGGTGCCGCCAACCCGCTGCTCTACCGGGAAGTCATCGACAGCGGCATCCTCCGCCACAACGCCGGCCTCGTCGTCGAGTTGGCCATCGTGGTCGGTGCTCTCGCCATTGGCGATGCCATCGTCACGCTCGGCCAGCGGTACGTGTCGGCGAGGATCGGCGAGGGCCTGATCTACGACATGCGCGTGAGGGTCTTCGATCACATCGACTCGATGCCGCTGGCCTTTTTCACCAGGACCCAGACGGGTGCGCTCGTGTCCCGTCTCAACAGCGACGTCCTCGGCGCCCAATCGGCTTTCACCAACACCTTCTCGTCGGTCGTCGGCAACATCCTGACGGTCGGGGTCACGTTGGTCGCCATGTTCGTCCTTTCGTGGCAGATCACGCTGCTCTCCCTCGTCATCCTTCCCGTGTTCGTCGTCCCGGCCCGGTGGATCGGGCGGCGCCTGGCCGTGATCACCCGCAAGGGATACAACCTCAACGCCGTCATGAGCTCGACCATGACCGAGCGATTCAACGTCTCGGGTGCGCTGCTCGTGAAGCTGTACGGCCGGCGGGGGAGCGAGGAGGCGGAATTTGCGTCACGCGCCGGCCAGGTCCGCGACATCGGGATCACCCAGTCGATGTACGGCGGCGTGTTCTTCGTGTCCCTGCTGCTGACCGCCTCCCTCGCCACTGCGCTCGTGTACGGCGTGGGCGGGGTGTTTGCCGCCCACGGCACCCTTCAGGTTGGGACCGTCGTCGCCCTCACCGCCTATCTCAACCGCCTGTACGGCCCGCTCACCGCCCTCTCCAACGTCCAGGTCGACGTCATGACCGCGCTGGTGAGCTTCGACCGGGTCTTCGAGGTGCTCGACCTCGAGCCCCTCGTCGCCGAGCGGCCCGAGGCCATCGCCATCGAGCGCGGGCCGGCCCGCATCAGCTTCGACCACGTCGACTTCAGCTATCCGACGGCCGAAGAGGTGTCCCTGGCCTCACTCGAGGCGGTCGCCGTCCTCGAGCACGCCCCGACCACCCAGGTCCTCCACGACGTCAGCTTCGATGCTGCCGCTGGGGAGTTGGTGGCGCTCGTCGGTCCATCGGGGGCGGGCAAGACGACCATCAGCTATCTCATCCCTCGTCTCTACGACGTGCGGTCCGGGGCGGTGAGTATCAACGGCACCGACCTGCGCGACGCCACGCTGGACTCTGTCCACGACGTCGTCGGCGTGGTCACCCAAGATGCCCACCTCTTCCACGAGACGATCCGGAGCAATCTCGTCTACGCCCGTCCCGAGGCGACCGACGACGACCTGTGGGCCGCCCTAGAGGCGGCCCAGATCGCCCCCCTGGTCGGGTCCCTTCCCGATGGCCTCGACACCCTCGTCGGCGACCGCGGCTACCGGCTCTCCGGTGGTGAGAAGCAGCGCATCGCCATCGCCAGGCTGCTCCTCAAGGCGCCCGACATCGTGGTGCTCGACGAGGCCACGGCTCACCTCGACTCCGAATCGGAGGTCCTGGTGCAGCGGGCGCTCGCCACCGCCCTCAAGGGACGTACGTCCATCGTCATCGCCCACCGGCTGTCGACGGTCCGCAACGCCGACCAGATTCTCGTGGTCGACGGCGGCCGTATCGTCGAGCGCGGCACCCACGACGAGCTGCTCGCCACCGGCGGCCTCTACGCCGAGCTGTACCACACCCAGTTCGCCGCCCAGGACGGCGGCGCCACCTTCTCCTGAACGGCTGTCGGGCCGTCGAGGCGTTCAGGCCCCTTGCGCAGTCAGGCCAGTCAGGGCGTCGGGGCCTGCTGGGCTTCGTGGGCTTCGTGGGCCGGGCCCTGGCCGCTCCCGTTGTCGCCGGTCGCGTGCTCGGTGGTCGCCAGCCTGCGGTCCTCTCGGGACCGGGCGATCGCCGCCGCGGCCACGAAGATGGCGATCACGACGACACAGGCGACCGTCCAGATGAGCGTGTCGACCGGCGTGTTGCTCGTCTTGGGCGGGTGGTAGTAGTCGATCCCCTGGCTGGAGGCCAGGCCGGCGAGCGCAGCAGTCAGCGGCATGCCACCACCGTAGGGCGCCGGCCGGCTCGCCTCGGCATCGACGCCGGCGGTTGCCCGTTTCTCTGCCCACCTTTACGGACTCTCTCTGCAGAAGTGGGCAGAGAAACATCCGGCGAGGCTCGCTCGGCGAGACGGGGATCTCAGTCGAAGATCGGGTCGCGGGTGCGGGTGCGCTTCAGCTCGAAGAACCCGTCGGTGCCGGCCACGAGCCGCACGCCGTCCCACAGCCGGCCGGCATCCTCACCCCGAGGGATAGGGCTGACGACGGGCCCAAAGAAGGCGACGTCCTCGACGCTGATGACCGGCGTGCCCACGTCCATGCCGACCTGGTCTTGACCGCGGTGATGCGACGCCTTGATGGCGTCGTCGTAGCTCGGGTCATCGGCGGCATCGGCCAGCTCGGCCGGTAGTCCGACCTCCTCGAGGGCGGCGACGTAGGTCGCCCGTTCGCGCGGCTTCTTCTCGTTGTGGAAGCGGGTGCCGATGGCCGTGTAGAGCGGCAGGAGCACCTTGTCTCCGTGCTGCTCGGCGGCGGCGATGCAGATCCTGACCGGTCCCCAGGCCTCCGCCATGAGCTGCTTGTACTCCTCGGGCAGCTCATCCCGGCCCGAGTTGAGGTAGGCGAGCGACATCACGTGCCACGACACGTCGACGTCGCGGACCTTCTCCACCTCGAGCATCCAGCGAGACGAAATCCACGCCCAGGGACAGAGCGGATCAAACCAGAAGTCGGCGGTGGTACGAGTGTCGGTCATTGCTCGGTGCAACGCCGGGACGCCGCCGCCTCTTCCCGTTGCGGTTGACAGATCGTCGACCGGGGTAAAAGACCTGCTCGTGGAGCCAACGAGGCCATCGAGATGACAACCGCCACGCGGACCTTCGAGCCGCAGGGCGACCAGGTGCTCGTGGCCCGCCGGTTCGTGGCCGCGACGCTTGCCTCCTGGCATCTCGCCCACGGGGATGTGCCCCTGCTCGTCAGCGAGCTGGTGACCAACGCCGTGCTCCACGCCCGAAGCGACTTCTCCGTGACCGTGGTCGCTCACGACGATCGGGTCAGGGTCGAGGTCTTCGACAGCAATCCCCGGCTGCCGGCGCCGGCCGATGTGCCGGCCGAGGCCTACAGCGGCCGGGGTCTCCTGATTCTGCAGGGACTCGCCAACGCGTGGGGGGTCGAAGCCCACGCAGGCGAGGGCAAGACGGTCTGGTTCGAGGTCGTCGGTCTGCGTTCTTAGACGTTCGTCCGATGCCTCATGACCCTTGCCACCGGTGGCGGGAGCGGGCAGACTAGAGGAGCGTAGGTACGCCTCATTGAAAGGCGGGACCCCTCCTCGTCGGCCTCGGCGCCGACCCCCCCACACCCTGGCCGAGGAGGTCAAGTGTCTCGTTCCGTTGATCTGTTCATCTCCTACGACGCGCCCATCGAGGCGCTCGCCGCGCTCGTCGCGGAGCGCACAGGACTCACCGTCGATCCTCGAGGGGAAGTCGACGAGTTCGACCTCGTCGACGGTGGGATCGCCGCCCTGTTGCATCGCCACCACTTCGCCGACGACGACGGCCTGCCCCTGAGTCACTATCCATATGCCCTCTCGATCACGACGGGCGTCGGCGGTCACCTCGGCTCGAGTCCCGAGGTGAGCATGCTCCGCAGGGTCGCCGGGGCGATGGATGGTGTCCCCGTCCTGCTGGTGCTCGACCTGCAGTACCGGGATCGGGTCGCCGGCCCGGTCGGCGAGTGATGGCCCGCTCCGAGCCGTGGGAGCGGCCGGAACCTTGGGTGGCGAGCCCACAGCGACTCCCGGACTGCGGGCTTGACCACCACGGCGCCCGGGGGACCTACGACGAGACGGCTCGCCGGGTCGATCATCCCGAGCTCGCCGCCGCCGAGATGCTCGTGGCCGACGGTCACGCCGTCAGGTCGGTTCCGGTGCAGCGGGGCCACCCGACCGCCGATTTCGAGGTCTGCGGGCGGCTCGTCGAGGTCAAGACCCTGATAGCCCAGGAGCTGCGCATGGGCGGCCGGCCGGCCAACGAGCGCTCGACCTTCAACCGCCTCATGTCGGGGAAGGATCAGGCGCCGCTCACGATCCTCATGGCCGAGGGCAGCGGACTGCGAGCGGCCGATGCCGCCGCCGGGGTGCGGCGCTTCGCGGCGCGAGGCGACACCGGCAAGACTCGGGCCGTGCGCGTCGTGGGCGACGGCTGGGACCTGGCGTGGTCGGCGCCCCCGGTGCTCGACCGGCGCCCTTCTCGTTCTCCTGTCGATCGGGGTCGTCTCGCGCCCGCCCATGGATCCCGGGCTCGTTCCGACCCAGCCCGCACGGAGCCGGCTCGTGCCGCTCCCGCCTTCTCCCATCCCAAGGGCCCGGCCGTTTCCCGTCCCGACGTGGCGGCCCGGCCGCCGGCCCGGCGGGGTGGGGAGCAAACGGCGCATCCGGGGTCCTCGGCCCGCAAGGACGCCGGCCGCGGCCTCGGATGACAAAGACCGAGCCGGCAGGCGCTGGCCACGGCGTTGGTCCGCCCGCGCGAAGCTCGTAGCGTGAACATCGCGCAACAAATCTACCGGTGAGCGGCCGCATGACCACCGACTGGACCGGGTCGCTCGTTGCTCTCGTCGGGCCGCCGGGTCAGGACGAGGCGGAGCGTTTCGCCTCGAGGGTTCCGGCCAGCTACAGGGAGCGAGTTACCCCGGAGCTGGCCGCCACCGACCTCCGTCAGGTCGGAGCCTTGGAGCACGACGACGGGGTGTCGTCCCACGATGCTGGGGCCGGCCCCGGAGGCCAAGGTCCAGAAATGGGCGGGGCCCACCGCCTGCTCGTGCGGCCCGATCCCGACGGAGGAGAGAAGGCCTTCAGACTTCGCCGGTACGGCCGCCGCAGCGTCGAGCTCTCGACCTGGCTGCCGGTGCTCGAGAGCTTCGGTCTCGTCGTGGTCGAGGCCGTCCCCATGCTCGTCGGGGCCTACGATGCCGGTGCGAGCGCCGTGCACATCGACGACTTCGGGGTCCGGCTCAGCACTGGGAGCTTCGCGCCGGGTCCCGACGCATCCAGGCTCGTGGACGCCCTCGAGGCGGTCAGCAGCGGGCGGGCGGATACCGACTCGCTCAACCGGTTGATCATCGCGGCCGGGCTCACGTGGCCGCAGGTCGCGGTCCTTCGCTCGTACCGCCGGTACCGGCGCCAAGCCGGTTCGACCGCGGCCGACGCCCAGCTCGACGATCCGCTCGTCGCCTTCCCCGAAGCGGCCCACGGTCTCGTCGCCTACTTCGAAGCACGCTTCGACCCCCTGAGGAGTGACGGACGCGACGAGCGCGTGGTCGCCGCCCGCCAGGCCGTGCTCGGGCATCTCGCGGCCGTGACCCACCTCGACCAGGATCGCGTGTTGCGCGGCTACCTCGCCCTGATCGACGCCAGCCTGCGTACCACCTACTTCGTACCGCCGCCCGACGGTGGCAGGCGGTCGACCATGGCGTTCAAGTTCGACTGCTCGGCGATCCCCGACCTCCCGCGGCCCCATCCGCGTATCGAGACGTGGGTCCACGGGCCCGGCGTCGAGGGGATTCACCTTCGCTTCGGACGGATAGCTCGCGGGGGGATCAGGTGGAGTGACCGCCCCGACGACTTCCGCACCGAGGTGCTCGGCCTGGCCGAGGCCCAGGTCAAGAAAAATGCCGTCATCGTGCCGACGGGGGCGAAGGGCGGGTTCGTCTGCCGGGGCAAGGGTGAGCCCACCGCCGACGACGTGCGGGCCGCCTACGCCACCTTCATCGGCGCCCTCCTCGACATCACCGACAACCTCGTGGACGGCGAGGTGGTCACGCCGCCTCGGGTCGTTGCTCACGACGGAGACGACCCGTATCTGGTCGTCGCGGCCGACAAGGGCACCGCTACGTTCTCCGATCTGGCCAACGACCTGGCCACGGCGCGTGGCTTCTGGTTGGGGGATGCCTTCGCCTCCGGTGGGTCCCACGGCTACGACCACAAGGCCATGGGCATCACGGCGCGGGGTGCGTGGGTCGCGGTGCGTCGCCACTTCCACCAGCTGGGCGTCGACGTCGGCACCGAGGCGGTGCGCGTGGCTGGGGTCGGGGACATGTCCGGGGACGTCTTTGGTAACGGCATGCTGCAGAGCTCGGCGATCGAGCTCGTCGCCGCCTTCGACCACCGGCACATCTTCGTCGATCCCACACCCGACCCGACCCGATCGTTCGCCGAGCGCCGCCGCCTGGCCGAGCTGCCCCGGTCGACTTGGGACGACTACGACCGCTCCGTCCTCTCGTCCGGCGGCGGCGTGTGGCCGAGGGACGTCAAGTCGATCCCGTTGGCCCCCGCCGCCCGGCGCGCTCTCGGGGTGACCGCCGAGTCGATGTCTCCGCCCGAGCTGATCTCCGCCGTGCTGGCCGCGCCCGTCGATCTGCTCTGGTTCGCCGGGATCGGCACCTACGTCCGAGCCCCCGGCGAGACCGAGGCCGAGGTGGGGGACCGAGCCAACGACGACGTGCGTATCACCGCCGACCGGGTCAGGGCGAGGGTCGTCGCCGAGGGGGGCAACCTGGCGGTCACGCAGCGAGGCAGGATCAGGTACTCTAGGCGAGGCGGGAGGATCAACACCGATTTCATCGATAACGCCGCCGGCGTGGCCACATCCGATCGCGAGGTCAACCTCAAGATCCTGCTGTCGCTCGCCATCGAGCGGGGACGGTTGCGACCCGCCGAACGCGACGCGATCCTCGAGGAGGTCGAGGGCCAGGTCGACTTCGAGGTGCTTCGTCAGGTCGACCACTCCGTCGCCGCGCTGACGCGGGCGGTGCCGATCAGCCAACGGTACCTCGACGCCCACGAGGCCCTTCTTGACGGGATGGAGCATGAGGGGCGCATCGATCGGGTCGTCGAGGACCTCCCTGGCGCCGAGGAGTGGGCCAGGCGCAGAGACGCAGGGGCCGGGATGATTCGCCCCGAGCTCGCCGTGCTGCTTGCCTACGCCAAGTCGGAGCTGATCGACTCCATCGAGGCCTCGGGTCTCGCTGCCGCGCCGACCCTCCGCAGCGCCGTCGGGCCGTACTTCGCCCCCTTGGTACAGGATCGCTTCGGAGATCTGATCCCGGATCATCGGCTGTTCCCCCAGCTCGTCGCCACGGACCTGGCCGGCGAGATCGTCGACCGGATGGGCATCGTCTGGGCCCACGAGACGGCGGCCGAGCTCGGCGCCGACCTGGCCGACGTCGCCGGGGCCTTTTGGGCGGCGCGTCAGGTCCTCAGCGCCTCGCCCCTCTGGAACGAGGTCGAGGCGGCCGGTACGATGGCGCCGGCCGACGCCGATGCCGCCATGCACGCCATGCTCGCCGACGGTGTCGGTGAGCTCGCCCGCCGCTACCTGCTGCGGGGCGAGACGGCGCTCACCGGCATCATCGAACGTGATGCCCCCATCGTCGCTCCCTTGCTGACGGTGGTGGGTGAGACGCCGTCGTGGGACCCGACTTCGACGTACCCCGACGAGAAGGCGTCGGCCCTGATGGCCGACGGGGTACCGCAGGATCTGGCGGTGGCGGTGGCGGCCCGGCGCCGGCTGGCGCGGGTCGGTGACGCCTCGGTGGTCGCGCGGTCCACCGGCCAGAGCGTTGCCGACGCCCTCATCGCACTCGAGGCCCTCGACGAGCGCACCGGGATCGGTCGTATTGCGGACGCTCTCGCCGCCCGGCGGACCCACAGCCGCTGGGAGGCGTGGGCGGCGAGGAGCGTGCTCGACGACCTGGCCGATTGGTGCCTCGGGGCCGCCAAGGCCGCCCTCGGGAGCGACGGTGCCGGGGGAACGGCCACCGCCGCCGTGGAGGCGTGGACGGAGCAACGCCGCGATCGCCTGTCGCGCTCGACGCGGCTGCTCGCCCATCTGGCCACGCCGAGCGACACCCTGGCCGTGGCGTCGCTCGCCGTGCGCAACCTACGCAGCGTCTCCTAGGAGGCCCGGTCGGAGCGGGACCTATGGCTCGACGGCGATGGCCGAGGTTGCCGTCCACGCCGTCTCGATCGCATCGAGTCGGTCGACGGCGCTCGCTCTCAGACGGGCGGCCACGCCGGCGACGATGGCGTTGGCGAGCGCCAGGCCTCCGGTCATCGAGTCGAATGGGCCGACCCCTTGGGCCGCGATGAAGAACGTCTCCGATGCCCCGAAGGCGAGCGGAGACAGGGGACTGTCGGTCAGGGCGACCAGGTTGGCTCCCTCGGCGACAGCCCATCGGCTCAGGTCCACAAGCCATTGCTCGTAGCGGCGGACGTCAATCGCGACGATGGAGTCACCGGGTCGCATGCCGGCGAGCATGCGACCGGCGGTTACCCCTGAGCCGGAGAGCAGCGTGACTCCGGCGCGCAGTTCGCCGAGCGGCACGGCCAGCGTTTGGCCGACGGGGGCGGTCACATCCCCGGGAAGGACCCAGATCGCCCTGGCCGGGTCCGACAGGCGGTCCACGGTCCGCTCGAGCATGCTCGCCGAGATGCCGCCGAGCGTCCGCATCAGGTTGTCGGACTCGGCGGCCGCCACCCGTTCGAGCAGATCGGTCGGCGGCTGCTGGCGTATGCGGTCGCGCGCCGGACCCAAACGGCGTGCGACCTCCTGTTGCACCTCGGCCTGCATCTCTACGAACCCGCCGTAGCCGAGCTTCACGGCCAGACGTACCACGGAAGGACCACTGCTCCCGGCCCGCCTGGCCACGAGGGCGACGGTGCCAAAAGCAATCGTCTGCGGCTCGGCGGTCACCACCTCGGCGATACGGCGCTCGGTGGTTGTCAGGCGATGGGCTTGGGCCACGATCCGTTCTGCCACGCCCATGATGACGTGGAAGTGTACGTGCTCGGCTCGAGCCGTCGCTCGGGGTTCGGCGGGGCTGCGTGGTAGGAACGGAACCGCAACCGATGTCGACGGCCAGCGCGTCATGATCAGGGGAGAGCAACGTGAAGATCGCAGTGGCATCCGACCACGCCGGATTCCCTCTGAAGCAGGAGGTCGCCGAGCACCTGCGCCGTAGTGGCCACGACGTCGTCGACCTTGGCACCGACGCCCCTGAGCCGCCGGTCGACTACCCCGTCTACTGTGCCGCCTGCGCCCGGGCCGTCGTGCGGGGTGACGCCGAGATCGGGATCGTCGTGGGAGGGAGCGGTCAGGGCGAGCAACTCGCCGCCAACAAGGTGCATGGGGCCCGCGCCGCGCTCTGCCACGACGAGTGGACGGCCCGCTACGCCCGTCTCCACAACGACGCCAACGTGCTCTCGCTCGGGGCGCGCATCCTCGGCACCGTCCTCGCCCTCGACATCGTCGACGTGTTTCTCGCCACGGCCTTTGAGGGCGGCCGTCACATCCCGCGCATCCAGCAGATCGCCGCCATCGAGGCCGAGGAGTGCGGTCAGGACTGAGCGGCATCCGACCAAGACGTCAGCGAGGTAGCGAAGCAATGACCACGACCACCGGCATCCCATCCGAGGACGGCGCTCACCTGGGCGACTCGCTCGGGACCGACTTCTTCTCCGTACGCGATCAGTTCACTCCGGAGCAGTGGGAGCACTTCATCGAGGTCAGACGATTCGTCGATCACGAGGTGCTGCCCGTGGCTGCGGGCTACTGGGAACGGGCCGAGATGCCCTGGGACCTCATCCGTCGCCTCCCCGAGCTCGGCGTCGTGGGCGAGGACATCACTGGCTATGGCTGCGCCGGGATGAGCCCGCTGGCCTGCGGCCTCGTGCACATGGAATTGCACCGAGGTGATGGCAGCCTCGGCACCTTCCTCGGTGTGCACGCCGGGCTGGCGATGCAGTCCATCGCTCTGTGCGGATCCGAGGAACAGAAGCGGCGCTGGTTGCCCGACATGGCATCGATGACCAAGCTTGGTGCCTTCGCCCTCACCGAACCCGACCACGGTTCGGACTCCATCGCCCTCGAGGCCACGGCCCGTCGCGATGGCGACCATTGGGTGCTCGACGGTTCCAAGCGCTGGATCGGAAATGGATCGTTCGCTGACCTGGTCGTGGTCTGGGCCCGCGACACCGAGAGCGGCGAGGTCAACGGCTTCGTCGTCGAGAAGGGCAGCGAGGGCAGCGAGGGCTACGAGGCAACGGTCATCACGGGCAAGGGGTCGCTGCGAGCCATCTGGCAGGCCGACATCCGGCTGAGCGGCGTGCGCGTCGCCGAGGACAACCGGCTCCCCGAGGCTCGCAGCTTCGCCGATACGGCCAGGGTGCTCGCCGGTACGCGGAGCAGCTGCGCGTGGATGGCGCTCGGTCACGCCACCGGCGCCTACGACGCCGCCCTTCGCTACGCCTCGGAGCGCCACCAGTTCGGCCAGTCGCTCACCAGCTTCCAGATCGTGCAGGAGCGGCTCGTTCGCATGCTCGCCGAGCTGACCGGCATGCAGCTGTACTGCATGCAGATCGCCAGGCTGGCCGACGCCGGGCGTCTGAGTCCGACGGTCGCCGGCCTGGCCAAGATGAACAACACGACCAAGGCCCGCTGGCTCATCGCCGAGGCCCGAGACCTGATGGGTGGCAACGGGATCCTCATCGAGAACCACGTGATGCGGCACATGGCCGACATCGAGGCGATCCACACGTTCGAGGGCACCGAGACGATGCAGACCCTGATCGTGGGGAGAGACATCACCGGGGTGAGCGCGTTCTCTGGTCGGGGCCGGTAAACGCTTCGACCGGGACGCTTCGGCGGCTGTCGCCTCCGTTCAGCGGGCGGAGCGCCGAGTCAGGTGGTCTGCCGTGCTCGGGGCGCCTCTGGGGTCAGGGGGTCTGGAGGCTCAAGCCGAGGGATTGCAGCTGTTCGGCCGGTCGGTGATAGCCGCGTTCGAGGTGATGGACACCGCGGAGCAGCGACGAACCGTTGGCCGAAGCGGCGGCGATCACACTCGAGAACCCGGCGCGCACATCGGGGATGTCGACCTCGGCCCCGTGCAGCTTGGATACGCCCCTGACGACGGCCGAGTGCAGGTAGCTGCTGTCGTGGAATCGGCAGGCGGGTCCCCCGAGACACGTCGAAAACAGCTCGATCTCGCCGCCCATGGCCTGCAGGGCGGGTACGTAGACGAAGCGGTCCTCATAGACGGTCTCGTGCAGGACCGACATCCCCTCGGACTGGGTGAAAAGGACCATGAGCGGCGTCTGCCAATCCGTCATGAACCCGGGATGCACGTCGGTCTGTACCGCAGCGGCCCGTAACCCCTGCGGGGCCGATGCGCTCATTCCGCGCTCGTCGAACTCGACCTCGGCACCCATGCGCAAAAGGGTGGTGATGGCCGTTACCAGCCGATCCTGGCTGCAGCCCCTGACCGTGACCCTTCCTCCGGTGAGCAGGCCGGCCACCAGGTAGCTGAAGGCCTCGTTGCGGTCGCCCTCGAGTCGGGTGGTCGCTCCCCGCAGCCGCGGGACTCCTTCGATCACGATCTTGCGCTCGGGAGCGAGCTCGACTCGCGCTCCCATCCGCTGCAGGAGGAGGGCGAGCTCGAGCACTTCGGGCTCGGTCGCGGCATTGCGGATCACCGTCCTGCCCTCTGCGAGGGCCGCCGTGAGCAACGCCGACTCGGTGGCACCGACGCTCGGGTACGGGAGCTCGATGATGGCGCCCTTCAGCCGGCGGCACCGGGCCGAGATGCCGTCCTCCGTGACGTCGACCTCGGCGCCGAGCGCACGGAGCGTTTCGACGTGAAAGTCCACGGGACGGCTTCCGATGCGGTCACCACCGACCATCGGCACCCAAGCCTCGCCCGTCAGGTGCAGCAGCGGTCCGAGGAGCAGGACCGGGATCCGGTTCAGGCCGCTGAACTGGAGCGGCACCTCGGAGCTCGCCTCATCGGGCGGGGCGATGGTCAGCCGGTCGCCCTCGCGCTCGACGGTGGCGCCCACCGCTCTGAGGATCCGCGCCGTGATCTCCACGTCACCGACGTCGGGAACGTTGGTAATGGTGCTCGGCTCCCCGCCGAGCAGGGCCGCAACCATGTGCTTGGTCACGGCGTTCTTCGAACCGTGCACGGCGATCTCGCCCTGCAGCGGTCCGTTGGGTTCGATCAACCAGGCATCAGACACACTCGAAGGATAGTGGCGATACGGGCACCGGTCGTGACGATGGGTGATCCCGTGCTGGCACCGACGCACCGAACGTCTGCTACACCTGCGGCGGTGACGTTCCCTGCCGGCACCGGTGCCTCCCGAGGCGTAGCGTCCTCGCCGGCCGGGGCGTCGTCCACGTCCGCGGCGTCGCCACGCGCCGCCGCGCCCCGCACCGCTTCGCCTTCCACCACCACGTCGCCCTACGTCACGCTGCAGCCGACGGGTTCATCGGGATCGATTCCGGGCGACGCCAACGATCCCGCCGACTTCTACGGGCTCGGTGCTGCCATCGTCGGCATCGTCGTCGCGATCGTCGTCACGCGTGTTGTCTTTCGCGGGAGGGGGACGCGTCGGTGACGGCGGGCACCGGCGTGGCCGGCGTCGAGCTGGTCAAGCTCAGGCTGGAGCTTCGCCGGCCGTGGAAGAGTCCGGTCGGGACGTTCAACCATCGTGACGTCCTCCTCGTGCGGGCCGTCGTCGGCACTGCCGAGGGATGGGGTGAGTGCGTGGCCCAGGGTGATCCGACCTACAGCTCGGAATACGTCGAGGCGGCAGAAGATGTCCTGGCCCGTCATCTGATCCCCCGCCTGCTTGCCGCGCCGGCGCAGGGACCCGACGCCTGGGCCGGGCCCGATGGCCCCACCGCTCGCGCCCTCGTCGCCGTCAAGGGCCACCCGATGGCACGAGCCTCGCTCGAGATGGCCGTGCTCGACGCCCATCTGCGCGCGGCCGGGCGTTCCCTCGCCTCCCACCTCGCCGGCATCGCCGCGCCGCCGCGAACGGAGCCGCCGCCCGTCGCGGTGACCGCAGGAGTGGCCGTCGGCGTGGCCGAGACCATCGAGGCCCTCGGCGAGGAGGTGGCCGGCTTCGTGGCCGACGGCTACCGCCGGGTCAAGCTCAAGGTGCATCCCGGCTGGGACGAGGAGCCGGTCGCCGCGCTGCGGGATCGCTGGTCCCCCGACGAGCTGATGCTGCAGGTCGACGCCAATGGCAGCTACGCCACCGAAACCGACCCGGCCGCATCGCTCGGCCGGCTCGACCGGCACCACCTGCTCCTTGTCGAACAGCCGCTCGCCGACGACGACCTGCTTGGCCACGCCGCTCTCGCTCGAAGGCTCACCACCCCGGTGTGCCTCGACGAGTCCATCACCTCGCCGGCGACGACGGCGACGGCACTCGCCCTCGGTGCCTGTGGCGTCGTCAACGTCAAGGCCGGGCGAGTTGGTGGTCTCCTCGATGCGGTCAGGATCCACGACCTGTGCCGGGCCGCGGGCGTGGCGATGTGGTGCGGGGGGATGCTCGAGACCGGCATCGGAAGGGCCGGCAACCTGGCTCTGGCATCGTTGCCCGGCTTCGTGCTCCCCGGCGACCTCTCCGCCGCCAACCGGTTCTGGGCCGAGGACATCGTCACCGAACCGGCCCGCCTCCAACCGGGCGGCGTCATCGCCGTCCCTACGGGTCCTGGCCTCGGGGTCGACCTTCGCACCGACCTCGCCGCCAGGACCCTGACCCGCACCTGGTTCGCCGCGCCCTGAAACCCTAGGTCCTGGCCCCCTCCTCGGGTTTCTGCGGAGCCTTTGGTTCTCCCCCTCGCTCCGTTCTCGACGCCGACTTCGGCTGCGCCGAGCGCTCACCCTTCGCTGTCTTGTGCGTCACCTTCGGCCCCTTCGATTGCCACGTCCGCCACTTCGTGGCCCGGCCCTTCGCCGCCTTCCCTACCCGCCGGCCGCCCATCGGACCCATCCAGATGGGGCTGCGATCCGAGACCCACGGTGCCAGCGGCGCCTCGACGATGCGGGCCAGGCTGAGCAACACCGTGTCGTAGTTGACGCGCCACCCACGCCACGCCTGCCACGCCGCGTCCCTGTCGGCGCTGACCGGGAGACCCGCCGCGGCCATCTCGTTGACGGCCTCGTCCCACTCGCTGCGACTTACCGAGATCGGGTCGTCGGCGCCAGGATCATCGTCGAAGTCGATGCCGAACATCTGGGCGATGCGCCGCAGCGTCTGGAAGCCGGTGCGGATGCACAGCTGGGCATCGGGGTCGGCGGCGTGCTCGACCGCCGCCGCCCAGAGCGACGCGGCATCGAGCAGGGCGCCGGCGGCCGTGATCCACGACTGCTGGGGCTGCGGCGAACGGAAGAAGGGCAGCACGGCGAAGGTAGTGTGGGTCTCCTCGACATCGGTGAACCACGCCTCCCAGGTCTGCCACAGGTCGCCCAGGCGCGTGCGGTCCTTATCGATCCGGTGGTACCTGATGAGGAGGGTGGCGGCGCGCGGCGGATCGCCGGCCCTCACCCGGAGAAGGTTGACGCCGTTCTCGCGACGGGAGAACGCCCCGTAGATGCTGGGCAGATAGGTGATGAGAAGGGTGACGAGAAGCAGTCCGAGGCCGGCTTCGACATACGTGATCAGGTCGGTGGGCACGTTGCCGGCCTTGGTGGTGCCGAGCGTGAAGACCGACGAGCCCGACAACTCGATCACCCCGGCGATCGTTCCGACGCCGGCGGCGACGTAGACGAGGGCGAACCCGAACAGAGTGAGCACGAGCCAGGTGGCGAGCAACAGGATCAGCGATACCGGGCCGAGCATGGCCATCACGGCGTCGCGGCGCTCGTAGCTTGCCCACTCTCCCGCCCAGAGCCGGAAGAGGAACCGGGTTACGCGTAGCGAGACGCGCGACAGGCCCCGGTGGGCGCTTCGGGGCAGCACGGTCGAGCGCAGCGCGCTTGCGAGCGTGCCGGCGATGATGGCAACGCCGACGATGGCGCAGAGGACGTGGAGAGCGACGCGCACCCGGCGGCCGTGACGGTTTGGTCGGTCCGGTTCAGGCGACCGAAGCGGCCGACGGATCCCAGGCGCTCAGATCAGCCAGCCGGGAGTCGTTGGAGAACATCTCTACGACGGGGACCGAGATGCCGACACGCTTCTGCATCCTTTCGACCTCGCGTTGTTCGTTCCACAGCACCAGGGTGACGACGAGCCCGTCCTTGCCGGCACGCGCCGTACGGCCCGAGCGGTGGAGGTAGCCCTTGTGGTCCTCGGGCGGATCGAAGTGCACGACCACGTCGATGCCGTCGACGTCGATGCCGCGGGCGGCGACGTCGGTGGCGACGAGTACGGGGAGCTGGCCGGAGGAGAATTGTTGGAGGGCCCGCTCGCGAAGCTGCTGGCGGAGGTCGCCGTGGATCGCTCGGGCGTCCACACCCTCCTTGCGCAGCAGGTCGGTGAGCCGGTCCGCACCGCGCTTGGTGCGAGCAAAGACGAGGGCCATGCCACTTGCCCGGCAGATCGCCGCCGTCACCTTCACCTTGTCCATTTGGTGGATGAGGAGAAAACGGTGCTCCATTTCGGTCACCGTCTTCGACGACGAGATGACCTCGTGGCGGACGGGATCGGTCAGCTCGTCGCGGACCAGCCGATCAACGTCACCATCGAGGGTCGCGGAGAAGAGCATGGCCTGGTGGGGCGCCTCGAGGCGCCGCAGCAGCCACTCGACCTGTGGCATGAACCCCATGTCGGCCATGCGGTCGGCCTCGTCGAGGACGACGATCTCGATGTGGGCCAGGTCGACCTCGCCCCGCTGGCACAGGTCGATCAGCCGACCCGGGGTGGCAACCAGCACGTCGGTGCCGCCGCCGAGCGCCTTGATCTGGGCGTCCATACCCGTACCGCCGTAGCACGCCACGAGCTTGATCCCGACCGATATCGAGAGAGGCGTGAGCACTCCCGCGACCTGGTTGGCCAGCTCACGTGTGGGGACAAGGACGAGACCCCTCGGGGCCCGGCCGGCTCGGGGCCGTCTGGCCTCGATGAGGCGTTGGAGCACGGGAATGCCAAACGCAAGGGTCTTTCCGGACCCGGTCTTGGCCTTGCCGCAGACGTCGCGCCCGGCGAGACCGTCGGCGATGGTCAGCGCTTGGATGGGGAAGGGGGTGGTGATGCCTTGGCCCTCGAGGGCCTGAACCAACTCGTCGGCCACGCCGAGGGCAGCGAACGAGACGGTGGGTTCGACAGCGGTCAAACCTGCTCCTGAACGTGAGTGAATGGAAAACCCCGGAAGTCCGGACGGCTCGTCCGGCGTGGCGCCGGCTTCAACAGAGCTTCGGTTCCGTAGAGCTTCCGTTCCGTCTCGAGGCGTCCGAGGGGCCGGGGACCGCCGCTCGACGCTCCCGGGTGGCGACCACGAAGGCCACCGACAACGGCATTGTATCGTCACCTGCGATTACTAGCCTGCCATGCCGATGACGTTGCCTCTCTTCGACGATCCTGGGTCGCGCCGGGCCCGACCCGTCACCCTCGTCCGGCTGGCCGGCGAGATCGCCAGGTTTGCCGGCACGACCGGCTTGCTCGCCGTCGAGGGCGAGGTTCACAGGCCAACGACGTCGAAGGGAGGGTGGGTCTTCTTCACGCTCCGCGACCGGGCCGCTCAGGTGTCGGTCGTCGTGCCGCGCTCGCACGTGGCGCGGGCGCGGACAGTTGCGGGCGAGCGTGTCCTCGTCGTCGGGTCGCTCGAGTGGATTGCCGAGCGAGGCCAGCTCCAGTTGAAGGCCGACGAGATCACACCGGTCGGTGCCGGCGCCATCGCCGCCCTGCTGGCCGAGACCCGTGCCCGCCTGGGCGCCGCCGGCCTCCTCCAGCGACCGGGTCGGTCCATCCCCCTGCTCCCGGCCGTCATCGGGGTCGTCTGCGGTGCCGATGCCGCCGTGCGCAAGGACATCGAATCGATCGTCGCCCAGCGCTTCCCCGGCTATCCGGTCCATTTCGAGGAGACGACGGTCTCCGGCCCGGGCGCGGCGTCGGCCATCGTGGCCGGCCTTGCGAAGGTCGTCGCCAGGACAGGCGTCGAGGTGGTCATCGTGGCCCGAGGCGGCGGCGATGCCACCAGCCTGCTCCCGTGGAGCGACGAGGAGGTCTGCCGGGCCATCGCGGCCTGCTCGGTGCCCGTCGTCTCCGCCATCGGCCACGACGGCGATCGGCCCATCTGTGACGAGGTCGCGGACCGGCGCTGCGGTACGCCATCGATGGCCGCCACCCTCGTCGTCCCCGATCTGTCGGCCCTCACGGACCGCCTGGGCGCCGCCATGGTGAGGGCGCGCCAGGGACTCGATGACCGCGCCGGGATGGCCGCAGCCTCACTCGGGATCCTGGCGCCGGCCCGAGCCCTCGACACTGGCATCGCCGTCGCCGTCGCCCGGCTCGCCACCACCGGTCGGCGCCTGACCGATTCCCACCCCTACCGTCACCTCGACCGCTGCCGGCGCCGTCTCGAACGGATCGATTGGCGCCGGCCCGCCGGCGAGCGGCTCGGCTGGGCCGCGGGCCGCCTCGAGGCCGACCGCCGTCATTTGAGCGCTCTCGACCCCCGGCGCGTGCTCGCCCGCGGGTATGCCGTGGTCAGGGGGCCCGGCGGTGAGGTCGTGCGCGCCGCCGGGTCGCTCGGCCCCGGCGACCCGGTGGATGTCAGGCTGGCGTCCGGCTCGTTCACGGGTCGAGTCGAGACCGTTCAGACAGGAGCCGATCATGAGTGAGCCACCGTCCGGTCTCGAACCCGGAGCTCCGGTCGAGGACGAGAGAAGCTTCGAGGAGCTGCTCGCCGACCTCGAAGAGATCACCGAACGCCTCGCCGGTGGCGAGCTCGGGATCGAGGCGGCCACCGATCTCTACGAGCGGGCCGAGCATCTCCATGAGCTGGCGTCGGCCCGCCTGGCCCAGGTGCAACAGCGCGTCGACCGCCTCAGGGCGCCCCCCCGCCCCGCCGGCTGACCCCGCCCGGGCCCGGCCCCGCCCCGATACGCCTTTTTCTTTGCCCACTTTTACAGAGTCACTCCGTAAAAGTGGGCAAAGAAAAGGGATTCGGGGCCGAGAGCCCGCCGCTACGCCGGCACGCCCGCCCGCCCCGCCCGGCTACCCTCGTCGGCCTTGACCCTCCGCCGCAGCATCGACGAGATCCTGGCCGAGGCCAGGAGCCACCTGGACCGGGTGGAGCCGGGCCGGGCCGCCGAGCTGGTGGCCGCCGGCGGCCTGCTCGTCGACATCAGGCCGGTGGAGCTGCGCCGGCGCGACGGGGAGATCCCCTGCGCCGCCGTCGTGGACCGCAATGTCCTCGAGTGGCGCCTCGATCCCACCGCCCGTCAACGGATGGATGGCATCGACGAGCGGATCTACGAGCGCGATGTCATCGTCGTGTGCGACGAGGGGTACGCATCCAGCCTGGCCGCGAACGACCTCCAGCGCCTTGGACTCGGTCGGGCCACCGATCTGGCCGGCGGCTTCCAGGCCTGGCGCGCCGCCGGACTCCCGGTCAGGTCCGGCCGCGCTCCAGGCGCCTAGTGCCCCGGGTTGAGCGTCGCCGCGCACTCGGGGCATAGGCCGCGATAGACGATGTCGACGCCGGTGATCAGGTAACCGGCCGCCTCGGGACCGGTCGGGCCGGACGGCGGCGCCGCGGCGGGCACGTCGAGGATGACGTGGCAGCCGGTGCAGACCAGGTGTTGGTGCGGGTCATGGGCGTTGGGGTCGTAGCGCCTTGGTCCGTCGATGACCGAAACCTCGAGCACCTCGCCCATGCCCACCAGCTCGTTGAGTGTGTTGTAGACGGTGGCCCTGCTGATCTCCGGAAGTCGGGAGCCGGCCCGGTCGTGGATCTCCTCGGCCGTCAGGTGCACGTGGCGGCCAGTGAGGACCTCGGCGATGACGCGTCGCTGGGGGCTGAGGCGCCAGCCTCGGTCGCGTAGCCGGGTGAGGAGATCCGCAGTCACGCCGCCAGTATGGCGCCCGACCTCGGCGCCGTTCAAGATTGGACGGCATCCAATCTCGGACAGCCTCTAGGTCAGTCGGCCGATCCCGCCGGCCGGCGCCGACGGCGGCGGGCCACATCGGCCCACGTCGAGGACCAGCAGCGGTCGGAGAGTCGCCCCGGCGACCAGAGGCCCCAGATGCCGCCGAGCGCCGCGGATGTGGCCTCGGTCCAGGCCATCACATCCGGCCTTGCGGTGCGCATGACGACCTGGCGGATCCCCCCTTCGTGCACGGCGTACCCGCCCCAGCCGCCGGGGAAGTCCTTGGTCGAGCCGACCTCGGAGACGAGGGTCCCGTCCACCCGGTAGGTGCGGTTGCGGTGCGAGTGCCCGGCCAGGACGATCGTCGCCGGGTTGGCCCTGTGCAGGCCGGCGAGGAGCCGGCGACTGTCCTCGCGTCGCACCCCGGGAGGGTATGAGAGGGGCACGGGCCAGGCGGTCGGCGCGTGATGCAAGGCAAGGACGGCCGGTCCTTCCGCTTCGGCCACGGCGGCGACGATGGCTCCGAGCTGGTCCTCGTCGATCTGACCCCCCTTGTGGCCTGGCACCGGTGAGTCGCCGAGCACCAGGCGTACCCCGGGAAGGTCGGCGACGACCACGCGTCCCCCGAAGGAGACGTCGGCGCCGAAGACCGAGCCCGGGTCGAGCGAACGGCCCGTGTCGTGGTTGCCCATCTGGACGAGGGGGCGCAGGCCGCTGCCGGCGACGATCTCCGCCGCCACGGCGAGCTCAGCCGGCCGTGACCTGCAGGTGAGGTCGCCCTTGAGCGCGACCACGGTTGCACCCCACGCCCTGGCCTCATCGAGTGCGGCCCGGGCACAGCGAACGGGGTAGGGCTCGGCCGACCCCCCGCTTGCGGCTCCGATCGCACCACCAGCGAAGGTGGTCCCGTCGCCGCCTCCGCAGGGGCCGCCGGTGCCGCCCCGCAGAGGGGGTCCATCGACGATGGCCCCGAAGGCCCCGAAACGACGTTCACCGATGTGGAGATCGCTCACGGTGGCGAAGCGCGAGAGCAGCTCGCCGGGAGGCGGGCGCAGGGTCGTGACGCGACCGGCGGCGATGCGGGATCGCCCCGGCTCGCGCAGCCAGACCGGATAGGTCGTGGCCGGCTCGAGGCCGTCGACGACGACCGCGCCCGGACCTGCGGGCCACGGGGTGATCGGCCGGCTCCCCATGGTGCGGAGGTGACGCCACGCCGGCGGGGCGGCGTCGACGACCACGGAACGAGGCCCGACGCCGACGACGACCCGGCGGGCCGGCAGCCCGGCCCAGGTGAGCTGGACTGCGGTGTCCTCGACCGCATGAACCCGCAGGAAGCGGGCGCTCATCTCGTCGGCTTTGCGGCGCAGCCCGTCAAGAGGACAGGGTCGTGGCGATCTCGGGTCGGACTCTTTCGCCGAAGGCGACGTTGACGTCCATGCGCTCCTCGAGCTGAGCGACCCGTGCGCCGCCGACCGGAAGGTCGGTCGTGGCGAAGAAGGCGTGGACGGTCGCCACCAGGTCCCGGTCGACGAAGCCGACGACACCGTCGAGGAGACGGATCAGCAGGTTGCGCGGGAAGCGCGCCACGATGCGCTCCTGGTTCGCCTCGATCCACGACCAGGCGGCGCCGCCGCCGGCCCGGTTGGTCAGGACCCCGCCGATGAGGAAGGGACCGTCCTGGCTGCGGACGTCGTCGGAGAGGCTGAGCTCGAGCGAGCGCAGGAGGTGGGCCTCGTCGGGGAAGCCGGCCAGGGCGACGAGGTGGCGCACCTGATCCTGGGGTGTGGCCGCCGCTCGGTAGCGATCGAGGACGCTTTCGTATGCGGCGTCACCGCCGGTGGCTGCCACCACGTTGACCGTCGCTGTCACCAGATCGGCGGCCACGGCCCCACGGTCGGATGCAAGGCGATCGAAGCGGGCGGCGGCCTCCTTACGCACCGCTGGGTCGGCGCCGAGCGTTCCGAGCACGGAGATCAGCCTGCCCCTCGTGACAGCGGTCCGCTCGGACTCGCCCGCCACGACGTCCCAGCCGAGTCGGCCGAAGGCGGGGCCGGCGACGCGCCGCACGAAGTCACGGAGAATCGGTCGATCGGCATCCGATACCACCAGGTCCAGCAGACCGATCGGCCCTGCGACCGCCGACCAGACATCGGGGTCGTCCTCTTCGGCCAGTTCGACGACGAGGTTCGCCCAGGCGGAGAGGGGGGCGGCCCCGGCGAGCACCGCGGCCCAGGTGTCGCCGACAACGCCCATGCGCTCGAGCGCGTCGCAGCGTTCGCGCAGATCCTCGCTCAACGCCGCGAGGAGCTCGGCGCCGTAGCCAACCCGGTAGAAACCCGAGGCCCCCTCGTTGGCGACCACCCAGTCGATCGGGCCGCCGAAGTCCACCTCCGTCGGGTCGTCCACGAGCACCCGGCGACGGGTGACGGTGCCGGCGACAGAAGCCCTGAGGTTCACCGGTATCGACCAGTGCCGGGCCGGTTCGTCGTCAGGAGCGCTCCCCGAGTAGAGGAACCGCTCCTGACGCAGCGTCACTGCGGTGTCACCCGGCCGACCCGTGACCCGCAGGAGGGGATACCCGCCCTGGAAGATCCACGAGTCCATGGTTGACCGCACCGGTTCCCCCGAGACCGCTTCGAGCGCGTCCCACAGGTCGGTCGTCTCGGTGTTGGCGTGGCGGTGCTCGTCGAGGTACCGGGAGATGCCGGTACGAAAGGTCTCCTCGCCGAGGTACTGCTCGAGCATCCTGAGGACCGACCCGCCCTTCTGGTAGGTCAGCACGTCAAACATGGCCTCGGCCTCGGCGGGAGGACCGACCTCGATCTCCACCGGCCGGGTGGCTCGCAGGCCGTCGACGGCGAGGGCCGCCGCCTTACCCGCCCCGAACGCCGTCCACACCTGCCAGTCCGGGCGGAACGCCTCGGTCGTCTTCAGCTCCATGAACGTGGCGAACGCCTCGTTGAGCCAGATCCCGTTCCACCATTTCATCGTGACCAGATCGCCGAACCACATGTGGGCCGTTTCGTGGGAGACGACCTGGGCGACGCGCATCAGCTCGATCTGCGAGGCGTGGTCGACATCGGCGAGCAGCGCCGTCTCCCGGTAGGTGACGCAGCCCAGGTTCTCCATGGCGCCGAAGGCGAAATCGGGGATGGCCACGTGGTCGATCTTGTCGCTCGGATACAGGATGGCGAAGTAGGAGGAAAGGAAGCGCAGGGCGTGGCTCCCGATCTCGACGCCGAAGCCGGTCATGTCGAGGCGGCCGGGCGGGACGGCCAGACGGAGGGGCACGCCGTCAACGTCGGTCGCCTCGGTGAGCTCGAAGGGTCCGACGACCCACGCCAGCACGTACGTCGACATCTTCATGGTCTCGGCGAAGGTGATGCGCTTGGTCCCGTCACCGAGGGCCGTGGTGGCGGTCTCAGCGCCGCTGGAGATCGCCGTGAGCAGTTCGGGGATGACCAGGCTGACGGCGAAGGTCGCCTTGAACTCCGGTTCGTCCCAGCACGGGAAGGCCCGCCGGGCGTCGGTCGACTCGAATTGCGTGGTGGCGATGGTGTGCTCGGTGCCGTCGGAGCTGACGAACGAGCTGCGGTAGAAGCCGTGGAGGAACTCGTTGAGGATCCCGGTGAACTCGATGACGAGCCTCGCCGCTCCGGCCGGCACGGGCGAGGCGAAGGTCAGCGTGGCCTGCTCGGTGTCGTCGTCGTAGGTGACATCGGCCCGCTGGGGTCCTTCGGCACCGGCGGACCCGGCGGCCGAGGTCAACTCCACCGACGTGAGCTGCAGCTCGGCTGCGCTCAGCACCAACTCGGAGACGGCCTCGCCCACCTCGATGTCGATGCCGACCCGGCCGGCGAAGGTCGCGGCAACCAGGTCGGGCGTCAGCTCGAGGTCGTAGCGCTCCGGAACCACGGTGCGGGGGAGTCGGTAGGAAGCGGGGACGGCCACGGTGCTCCTCTTCATTTCGCGTGTGAGGGTCTTGTTCGGCTGCGGGCACACCCTAGGGCTGTGCTCGGCGCCGACGCGAGGCGGCTACCGTGCGTCGTCATGCAAGGATCCGACGAGCAGCTACCTGTTGAGCAGCAACCCGTCGACGTGGTAGCCGTCGGCCATGCCATCGTGGATGTGCTGGCGCACACCGACGATGCCCACGTGGCCGGTTTCGGTCTGACCAAGGGCACGATGACGTTGGTCGAGGGAGCCGTCTCCGAGCGGATCTACGCCGCGCTCGGTTCGACCGATGCCGTGTCGGGTGGATCGGCGGCCAACACCGCCGTCGGGGTGGTCGCCATCGGCGGCTCGGCCTCCTTCGTGGGCAAGGTGAGCGCCGACCCGCTGGGCCGCACGTTCACAGACGACATACGCGCCGCCGGCGTGGGCTTCGACGTGGTTCCGGCCCAGGATGGTCCCGGCACCGGACGGTGCATCGTCATGGTCACGCCGGACGCAGAGCGCACGATGTGCACGGACCTGGGCGTGGGCGACCTGCTGCCGGCCGGCGACATCGATCCGGCGCTCATCGGCTCCGCCGGCGCCGTCTACATCGAGGGGTACCTCTGCGGGCTCGAGCACACGGAGGGCACCGTAGAAGCGTCGATCGCCGCCGCCGAGAGAGCGGGCACGACCGTTGCGCTATCGGTCTCGGATCCCTTCTGGGTCGAGCTGCACGGATCCGACATGGCCAAGCTCCTCGACCGCGTGCAGATCCTGTTCGCCAACGAGCAGGAGGCGTGCCTGCTCACCGGCATCGACGAGCTCAAGCCGGCCGTGGCCGCCTTGGCCAGGCGCTGCGAGACGGTCGTCGTCACCAGGGGACCCGCCGGTTCGGTGGTGTCATCTCAAGGGTCGTGGGCCGAGGTGGCGGCCGAACCGGTCGGCCGCATCGTCGATACGACAGGAGCCGGCGACCTCTATGCCGCCGGGTACCTCTACGCCCACCTACGCGGTGCGCCCCCCGAATCCGCCGCCCGTCTCGGGGGCCTGGCCGCCGCCGAGATCATCAGTCACCTCGGGGCCAGGCCGGCGAGCTCCCTGCGAGACATCGCCGCCGGACTCGGCCTGTCGTCGGACTAGCCACCGGCTGTCCGATCAGCCGCCCGCCTTCCGACCAGCCGCCTGCCTTCCGATCGGCCGCCGCCGTCCACGTAGCCGTGTGGGCTCAGCGACCCCGGTTGGGCTTCTGCCCGTGGTTGGCCTTCTTGGTCTTGGCTCTTCTGCGGGCTTTGGCGGTGCGCTTCGACATGGACTCAACAGCATAGACGGCTTCATGGCCGGTCGTCTTCGGGTGGGGGAGCGATCCGACCGGCGCCGCCGCCGGTCTCGGACCCACCGTCCTCGGGATCGATGTGGCCAGGGTGACTTGATGCGTCCACGACGGGGGAGCCCGGCGCCGCCCCCCGGCCGAAGCGGGCCATCACGCCCACGTCGAGGCGACGGGCGAGAGCCCGGCCCGCCCGCTTGATCAGCAGATGGCGGACGGGCCCGATCAACAGGGCCAGCCCGATGGCATCGCCGATGAACCCCGGGATGCAGACGGCGGCGCCGCCGATGAGCAGGACGACGCCGTCGAGCAGATCAGCGTCGGGCGACTCGCCCCGCGCCAAGCGCGCCCTGGCGTGGTCGAGCACGCCGAGCCCGGCCCGCCGCACGAGCAGGGGCCCCAATGCGCTGACCACGAGCACGAGGACCACGGCGAGCAGCACCCCGATCTGCTCGGCGACGGCGACGAAAGCGGCGATCTCGGCGACCGCGTAGACCAGCAAGGCGAGCAGGACCATCGGTCGGACGCTACCCGTGCCGGGCGCAGCGAAGGGACCGAGCTGTGGCGATAGCCTTCGGACGATGGAACGTCCCGGCGTGTGATTCGAGGCGGCCCGTGCCCTGGCTGACAAGAGATGACGAGGTGCTGGCCACCATCGATGTCGGTCGGCGACATCGGCGGCGGGGCGAGCGCGCCGTCGTGTTGCATCGGCCTATTGCCGTCTGCGCCCTCAGGTCCCCCGGTCTCGACGTGGCCTGGTGTCGTCGAGACGGGGCCAGCGAGGATGCGGAGACGGTCGAGGTGCGAAAGGTTGTCACGCTCGGGCCGACACGGCCCTTCCTGCCCTGCCTGCTCGCACCCGCAGTCATCGTCGCCGGCGCCGGCTCGTTCGAGCGCTGGCGTGTCCGGGTCGGCGATCACCTCGCTATCACCGGTGACTGAGGCCTCCGGCGCCGACGACGGGGGGCGGATCGTGCTCGTGGGCACACCGATCGGCAACCTCGGCGACCTCTCGCCCCGTGCCGTCGAGGCGCTGCGCCGAGCGGACCTGGTCTGCTGCGAGGACACGAGGAGGACCCGTGCGCTGCTCTCCGCCGCCGGGGTGTCGGCGCCGCCACTCGTGGCTCTCCATGCCCACAATGAGGCCGCCGGCGCGACCCGAGCCGTCGCCGCGGCCGAGGCCGGACAGATGGTGGTGGCCGTGAGCGACGCCGGCATGCCTGGCATCTCCGACCCGGGCCAGCGCCTGGTCGCTGCGGCTGTGGCGGCCGGCGTCGCCGTCACCGTCGTCCCCGGACCGACCGCTGCGGTCAGCGCCGTCGTGCTCTCTGGGATGGCGGCCGAGCGTTGGTGCTTCGAGGGGTTCCTGCCCCGCAAGGGTTCCCTGCGCCGCTCGAGGATCACGGCGCTTGCGGCCGACGACCGCCCGACGGTCGTCTACGAGTCGCCCCACCGCGTGGCGCGGACCATCGCCGATCTGGCCGCGGCCTGCGGTCCCGACCGCCCCGTCGCCCTGTCGAGGGAGCTGACCAAGCGCTTCGAGGAGGTGTGGCGGGGCACCCTTGCCGATGCCGTCACCAGCCTCGAGGCCTCGTCCCCGCGTGGGGAGTGGGTCATCGTGGTGGGGGGAAGACCGGCCGCATCCGCCGACGACGTGACCGACGACGACATCGCGGCCCACCTGGCCGGGCTCGTGGATGGGGGCACCGAGCGAAGGGAGGCGGTCGCGGCCACGGCACGCGACCTCGGGGTGCCCAAGCGGCGCGCCTACGAGGCCGGATTGAGGAGCCGGCGGGCCACCGGCACCGACGACACCCGCTGAGGAGGTCAGCGCCCCGATCGTCCGACAAGCGACCGGCGGCGCCATTCCCCGAGGAAGAAAGCCAAGGAGCACAGGGGGGCCGCCCGATACGCTCGGTCGGTGGCCCCGTATTTCCTCACCACGCCGATCTACTACGTCAACGACGCCCCCCACATCGGCACGGCGTATACCACCGTGACCGCCGACGCCGTGGCCCGCTGGCACCGCCTGCTTGGTGACGACGTCCTTTTTCTCACCGGCACAGACGAGCACGGGCTGAAGATGCAACGAGCCGCCGAGGCCAATGGGCTCACGCCCAAGGAGCAGGCCGACCGCTACAGCGCCAGGTTCATCGATACGTGGCACAGCCTGGACATCACCAACGACGACTTCATTCGCACGACGGAGCCGCGCCACTATCGGGCGGTCGCCACGATGCTGCAGACCGCATACGACAACGGCTGGATCGAGCTCGGCACCTATGAAGGGCTCTACTGCGTATCATGTGAGGCCTATTACGTAGAAGCCGACCTCGTCGATGGCGGTCTCTGTCCGATCCACCACCGACCGGTCGAGATGCTCAGGGAAGAGAACTATTTCTTCAAGCTCTCCGCGTTCACGGATCGCCTGATGGAGTGGTACGAAAAGAACCCGGATGCGGTGATACCGGAGTCCAAGCGCAACGAGGCTCTCGGCCTGATCCGTGGTGGGCTCAACGATGTTTCGATCTCCCGCACGTCGATCACCTGGGGCGTCCCGATCCCTTGGGACCCCAAGCACGTGTTCTACGTGTGGTATGACGCCCTCATAAATTACGCCACCGCCGCCGGGTACGGCTCCGATCCGGTGGCGTTCGACAAATGGTGGCCACCCCATCAGATCATCGGCAAGGACATCCTGCGGTTCCACTGCGTCTACTGGCCGGCGCTGTGCATGGCGGCAGGCATCGACCCTCCGGCCCAAATTGCGGTTCATGGTTTTTTGCTCATCGGCGGAGAGAAGATGTCGAAGTCGGCACTCAATCAGATCCAACCCGCCGAGCTGGTAGCCACATTTGGTGTCGATGGGTTTCGGTACCATTTCCTCAGAGATCAGACGTTTGGACCGGATGGTGACTTCTCCTATGAGGGGATGGTTGCCCGTTACAATGCCGATCTCGCCAACAATCTCGGCAACCTGATGAACAGGGTCGCGACCGTCGTCGCCCGCAAATGCGGCGGCATTGGGCCGGCGCCCGACCGGGAAAGTGCCCTGGGAAAGGTGGCAACCGAGGCCTACGATCTGGCCGCGGCGGCCTGGCAGCGGATCGCACCGAGCGAGGCGCTCGAGGCGACCTGGCGCATCGTGCGCGAGACCAATGCCGCCCTCGAGGCGGCCGAGCCGTGGAAGGCCGAGCCCGGGCCGGCGGTCGACGCCGTCCTCGGTGACGCCATCGAAGCCCTCCGCATCCTGGCCATCCTGGCCAGCCCGGCCGTGCCGAGCGCGTGCCGGGAGATCTGGCGGAGGATCGGCCTCGAGGGCTCGCCGCTCGATGAGCGTCTCCCCGATGCGGCCCGGTGGGGCGGGTATCCGGGCGGGCGCGACGTTGTGACCGGCCCGCCGCTCTTCCCCCGGCTGACCGCAGCCTGAGCGGCGGCCGATCGCCGATGTGGGCGGACAGCCACTGCCACATCCCCTTTGATGGCGTCACGATCGACGCCGTCGAGGAGGGACGTTCGGCCGGGGTCGGGCGCATGATCACCGTCGGGACCGATGCCGCGCAGTCGGCGGCGGCCGTCGCCGTGGCCGCTCGCCACGTCGACGTGTGGGCCACCGTGGGCCTGCATCCCCACGACGCCGACCAGGGGGTCGACTCGCTCGATTCCCTCGTCGATCCCGTTCCGGCGCGGGTCGTGGCCATCGGGGAGTGCGGCCTCGACTACCACTACGACCACAGTCCGAGGCCGGCGCAGCGGGCGGCCTTCGCGGCGCAGGTGGTGCTGGCGCAGCGCCTCGAGCTCGCCCTCGTGATCCACACCCGCGAGGCGTGGGACGACACCTTCGCCGTCCTCGCGGCCGAGGGGACGCCGGCCCGGACGGTGTTCCACTGCTTCACCGGTGGGGAGGCCGAGGCCCGCCGAGCCCTTCAGTTGGGGGCCTGGCTGTCGTTCAGCGGGATCGTGACGTTCAAGACGGCCGACGACGTGCGCGCCGCCGCCAGGATCTGTCCCCCCGACCGTCTGCTTGTCGAGACCGACTCGCCGTTCCTCGCGCCGGTACCCCACCGGGGCGAGCCCAACCGGCCTGCGCTCGTGCCCGTCGTGGGCGCGGCCGTCGCCGAGGTCAGAGGCGAACGTCCCGAGGTCGTGGAGGAGTCGACGTGGGCGGCGACGGCGACCGTGTTCGGCCTTCCGGCCTGACCCGGACGACGTGACCCTCACCCGTGGCGATGTCGGTCGGCTCCTCGACGAGCACGGGCTGCACCCGAGCCGCGCCCTCGGGCAGAATTTCGTCGCCGATCCCAATACCGTCAGGCGGATAGCCCGGCTTGCCGGCGTCGGCGCCGGCGATCGGGTGGTGGAAGTCGGCGCCGGGCTCGGGAGCCTGACCCTCGCGCTGGCCGAGACCGGCGCCGACGTGTGCGCCATCGAGGTCGATCGGCACCTGGTCCCGATCCTGCGCGCCCAGGTGGATTCGCTCGGCGTGAGGGTCGTGGAGGCCGACGCCATGCGGATGCGATGGGGGGACGTGCTCGGCGGCGGGAACTGGGTGCTCGTCGCCAACCTGCCCTACAACATCGCCACGCCCCTCGTGGCCGACCTGCTCGACTCGGTCCCGGCCGTCGGGCGAATGCTTGTGCTGGTCCAGCGCGAGGTCGGCGAGCGGTTGGCCGCGGCACCGGGAACCGATCCCTACGGTGCGGTGTCGGTGAAGGTGGCCTACTGGGCCGTGGCGACGATCGCCGGTCGGGTGCCGGCCGGCGTCTTCGTTCCGAGGCCCAACGTGGAGTCGGTCCTCGTGTCCATAGAGCGCCGGCCCGTCCCCGCCGTCGACCCGGCCGTGGTCGATCCGGTCGCGCTCTTTGCCTTGGTGCGAGCCGGGTTCGCGCAGCGGCGCAAGATGCTCAGGCGTTCCCTCGCCGGCCTGGTGCCCGCCGGCGCCTGGGTGGCCGCAGGCGTCGACCCGGAGACGAGGGCCGAACGCCTCGGCGTTGAGGCGTGGGGGCGGCTGGCCGCGGCCTGCGCCCCGAGGAGCCCGGAGTGAGTCCGGTCACCGTCGACGCCCACGCCAAGCTGACCCTCGGCCTGCGGGTGACAGGTCGGCGCGCCGACGGCTACCACCTGATCGACGCCGAGATGGTCTCGCTCGACCTGGCCGACACCCTCGAGTTCGGACCCGGCGACGGCCTCGAAGTGATCGGCGCCAGCGGATTGCCGGTGCCCGCCGACGACGGCAACCTGGTGCGCCGGGCGCTCTCCGCCGTCGACCGGCAGGCCCACGTCCGGCTCGGCAAACGGATTCCCGCCGGCGGGGGCCTCGGTGGCGGCTCGGCCGACGCGGCCGCGGTCCTGCGCTGGGCCGGCTGCCGTGACCTCGAGCTGGCGGGGCGCCTCGGTGGCGACGTGCCCTTCTGTCTCGCCGGTGGATGGGCACGCGTGCGAGGCATCGGGGAAATCCTCAGCCCGCTGCCGGTCGAGGGGATCGTGGGGAGGAGCTACACGCTCCTCACGCCCCCGTTCGGGGTGCAGACAGCCGAGGTATACCGGGAGTGGGACCGGATGGGAGGACCGAAGGGCCAGGGCCCAAACGACCTCGAGGAGCCCGCGCTCAGGGTCGAGCCGCGCCTGGCGGACTGGCGCGACAGGCTCGGCGACGCCGTCGGGCTGACGCCCGTGCTGGCCGGCAGCGGTTCGACCTGGTGGGTGGATGGGGCCCATCCAGGCGACGGAAGGGTCGTCGTCCGGGCGGTGGCGCCGGCGACATGAGCGCCACCTGCGACCCTGGCCGACCGGCGCGAAGGGTCAGCGGCCGGCGCGGCGCTGCCAGCGCGTGGCCTTCAACATCTTCTTGTGCTTCTTCTTCCGCATTCGTTTGCGGCGCTTCTTGATAAGAGAACCCATGGCGGAGCGTCAACCTAGCGGGCCAGCTCGTGGCCGAGCAACCAGGCCTTTTGTTCGACTCCCCATCCGTAGCCGGTCAGGCCGCCGTTGGCGCCGATGACGCGATGGCAGGGGATGACGATCGAGATGGGGTTGGCCCCGTTGGCCGCCCCGACCGCCCTGGCCGCCGTCGGCCGTCCGATTGATGCCGCCAGCTCGCCGTAGCCGACGGTCGTGGCGTAGGGGATGGTGCAGAGGGCCGACCAGACGCTTCGTTGGAATGGCGTTCCCTTCGGGTCCATCTCGAGGTCGAAGGCGGTGCGGGTGCCGGCGAAGTACTCGTCGAGCTGGGCGCGCAGCGAGACGAAAGGTGCGTCGTCCTGCTGCCAGCCCAGGCCTGGCTCAGGCGCCGGCCCGTGATCTGGGAGGTACAGGCCGCAGAGACCGAACCGGCCGGTGACGACGAGGGCGGCACCGAGCGGCGTGGGCAGGTGGGAGTAGCAACGCTCTTCGCCTGGGGAGGGGAGGGCCATGGTCAGAGCCTCTCTCCTTGGAGCGCGTCGATCTGGCCAGATCCGGACACACTAGGGTCCGTGTCCGGATCCGGCCGGTACGTCCGCCGTGGTGGACGGTAGACCGAGGGCATGACGACGTATTCCGCCGTGACCACGACCGGCATCTACTGCCGGCCCGGGTGCAGCGCCCGGCCCAAGGCGCACAATGTGAGACCCTTCGATGTGGCCGCGGCGGCGGAGGCCGCCGGGTACCGGTCGTGTCTGCGCTGCCGGCCGTACCGGACCGACCCGCCCGTGTCGTGGCGGGACCCTGAGATGGTCTGCCGGGCCGTCCAGATGATCGTGGCCGGCGCCCTCGATGTCGGCACCGAAGCCGATCTGGCGACCAGGCTCGGCGTGTCGGGCCGCCACCTGCGGAGGCTCTTCGATTCCCATGTGGGGGTCACGCCCGATGGTCTGGCCCGCTCGCGTCGGGCCCACTTTGCCCGCCGCCTCCTCGACGACACCGACCTGTCGGTCACCGACGTTGCGTTCGCGGCCGGCTTCGGGAGCGTCCGCCAGCTCAACCGGACCACCCACGACCTGTTCGACTCCACCCCGCTGGCGCTGCGGGCCCGGCGGCGCGTCGCCGACCGGCTGGTCGCCGATGGCGGTCTCGAGCTGCGCCTGCCATTTGGCACCGCGCCCGACTGGGAGGCCACGGCCAGGTACCTGGCGGCGAGGGCCATCCCCGGGGTGGAGTCGGTTTCGGGCCTGACCTACCGGCGGACGGTGGTCATCGATGGTGATCCTGGCGTGATCGAGATCGGACCCGGTGGCTCCGACCACCTCATCGGGCGCGTCCACCTGCCCCACTGGGACGGCCTCATCCACGTCGTCGCAGGGGCCAGGCGGATCGCCGGGATCGACGCCGAGGTGGACGACGCCAACGCCCACCTGACCCGCGACCCTCTCATCGGGCCTCTCGTGCGGCGCCGACCCGGGCTGCGGATCCCGGGCACCTGGGATCCCTTTGAGACCGGGGTCAGGGCCATCGTCGGTCAGCAGGTCGGCGTCAAGGCCGCATCGACGGTGACCGGAAGGATCGCCGCCCGCTTTGGTACCGCCGTGCCCGGTCTCGGCGCCTGGGATCTGAGCCACACCTTTCCGACTGCGGAAGAGATCGCCGGCGCCGACCTGAGCGGCGCCGAACTTGGTGGTATCGGGTTGACGGCGACGCGGGCCGCGGCCATCCGCAGCTTCGCTGCCGCCGTCGAGCTCGACGAGGTTCGCCTCGATCGCAGCATCGGGCTTGACTCTCTTGTGGATTCGATCGTCGCCGTCCCCGGTCTCGGGATCTGGACGGCCCACTACCTGGCGCTCAGGCTCGGCGAGCGCGACGCCTTCCCCGGCACGGACCTGGGTCTGCGGCGCGCCTACGAGCGGCTGGCGCCTGCGGCCAGCGCTGGGCTTGTCACCGCGTCCCAGCGGTGGCGGCCATGGCGGGCCGTCGCCGCCATCCACCTCTGGACGCCGCCGGTGCCCGTCGCGACGTCCCGGTAAGGGACCGCGACGAGACAACCGGCGGGGCCGCAGGCCGCAGATGTCGTCGCAGCACGGGCTGATCGGTGGCGGCCGCGCCGGATATGGCGCGGCGGACCCGTGAGGCTGGTACACCGAGAGCCATGGCACGAGCCGGAGGAGATGGCACCCCCCGCACGGCCGACGCCGTGGTCATCGGGGCCGGCGTGGTCGGCTCCGCCGTGGCCTTCGAGCTGACCAAGAAGGGGTACAAGACGCTCAACATCGACAAGCTGCCGGCCGCTGGGTACGGCTCGACGAGCAGCTCGTCGACAGTGGTCCGGTTTCATTACTCCTCCCGCGACGGGGTGGCCATGGCCTACGAGGGCGCGGAGTACTGGAAGGACTGGGCCGACTACCTAGAGACCGGCGACGAACGCGGTCTGGCGCGATTCGTCAAATGTGGCAGCGTCCTGCTCAAGGGCGCCGACGACATCTGCGCCAAGGCCGTCGTTCACTACCGCCACCTCGGCGTCGTCTACGAGGACTGGGACACGTCGACCCTGAAGGCAAGGATCCCGTTCTACGACGTGGGCCGATTCGGGCCGCCGAGCCGGCCCGACGACGAGGCCTTCTGGCGGGAGCCGCAGGGGGAGCTCCCCGGCGCGATCTACACGCCGGGTTCGGGATACGTCAACGACCCCCAGCTCGTCAGCCACAACCTCCAGGGCGCGGCCGAGGCCAAGGGCGGCCATTTTCTCTTCCGGCGTCACGTGGTGGAGGTCCTCGGCGGTGACCGGGTGGCCGGCGTGAGATTGGATGACGGCACCATCGTCTCCGCGCCGATCGTCGTCAACGCCGCCGGCCCGCACTCGGCGGCTGTCAACCGGCTGGCCGGCGTCGAGGATGGCATGACGATCAAGACCCGACCCCTTCGCCACGAGGTCCACGTCGTGGCCGCGCCGCCGGGCATCGATTTCGAGCGCGACGGCATGCACACGTCCGACGGCGATCTCGGGATCTACTTCAGGCCCGAGAGCGGCAACACGATCGTCGTCGGCGGCGAGGACCCGGCCTGCGACCCGCGGGAGTGGACCGACGACCCCGACTCGTTCAACCGGGCGGCGACCCCCGAGCATTGGGAGGCGCAGGTCTATCGGCTGGCCCGAAGGATCCCGGCCCTTCGGGTGCCGAACTCGATCCGCGGACTGGCCGATCTCTACGACGTTTCCGACGACTGGATCCCTGTCTACGACACGTCGGATCGGCCCGGGTTCTTCATGGCCGTCGGCACCAGCGGCAACCAGTTCAAAAACGCCCCTCTCGTCGGGCGCCTGATGGCCGAGCTGATCGACGCCTGCAGCAACGGCCACGACCACGACGCCGACCCCCTGGTGCTGACGACCCCCTACCTGGGGCTCACCGTCAACCTCGGGTTCTTCTCACGCAACCGGGAGATCTCCAAGTCGAGCAGCTTCTCTGTCAACGGCTGATCGGCGACGTCGCACCGGAGGCGTTCGTGGGAACGCTCTGGCGTCAGGGGCGCCCCTTGGGCTTCGGTGGTGGTACGCCGAGGCGCGGTGCCGCCACCGCCACCTCGGGCCAGCGTCGACGCGAGACGGTCGAGAGCTTGCGCATCAATGCGATGGCGCCGGGGTCGTCGTCGCCCGGTCTGGTCTCGACGGCCCCGTCGGCGACCATGCCGCTCATGATCTCCCGGCCGGCGTCGGTGCGCACGACAGTGAGCGTCCAGTCGTTGAAGGCGCCGATGCCTCCCGTGGAGATGTCCGCGTGCTCGGCGGCGAAATCGGGGCAGGACTTGCACCCCTCCCGAGTCCAGGCATGGCATTCCTTCAGGGGGATCTCGTGGAAGGACCCGTCCCGCATCCAGAGCTGGAACACGCCCTTGATGTTCATCTTCACGATGTCGGCACGCGCCAGCCCGTACTTGGATTCGAATAGCTCTTCGAAGATTGCATCGTCGAAGGTCTTCGAGCAGAGCAGCCCGACCGAAAGCGCCAGCCGCCGCCCGGGCTTGCCCGCTTTCCTGGCTCGCATCACGGGCGGGATCGACGCCTGGCAGCTCATGCCCACGAGGGCGAGCCGCTCGTCGCCGGCCTCGACCGCCTCGGTATAGGCGAGGGTGTTGGCCGAGTAGGTGTAGCGCGAACCCGCCGCCGCGAGCACCTCGGATCTGGTGCGGGCCACGGCAGGGATGGCGCGCCATGTTGACCCGTCACCCTCGAGCGCCGAGACGAGGGCGGCGTCGATGCGGTCGTGCTCGAGCGCCCAGCAGAGGATGGCCGACACCAACCCGCCGTCCTGGCCTCGCTCGTGGAGCTCGGGGTCGGTCGCACGGGCCAGCACGATGTCCTTGCTCACCCCCGACTGCTCATCGGGCGTCCGCTCGCGACCGTAGAGGTAGGTGTCGATCTCGGTCTCCCAGGTTCTGAACCTGGGGCAGGCCCTCGTGCAGCTGGTGCAACCCCGCTCGCCATGGCCGCAGCCGCCGGGACCGCCCTCCTCCTCCAGATGGAATGGGCGGTAGACCCCCCGCTCGGTGTCGTAGCCGAGCACGTCGTGGGGGCAGGCCACGACGCATCCTGCGCACCCGGTGCACAGGCCACTCGTGACCACCTCGGAGAACAACTCCGTCCACTGCGCTCTCCACCGTTCCCGAGTCGGGCGTGGGGACGCTTCGGTCGTCATGCCCCGAGGCTAGCCAGCCGGTCGGGAGGGGGAGCGACCTCGCCGGGTCCCTAGGCCCGGGGCGCCGGTAGCCTCACATGGTCATGCGCCGGGCCGAACGTCCCCCCAAGGCTGGCATCGGTACGGGTCTTACGCTGGTGATCGCCGCCGCCTGCGGCAGCTCCGTCGCCAACCTCTACTACGCGCAGCCGCTCCTGCACACCATCGCCTCCGATTTCGGTGCCGGCTCCGGCCGAGCCGGCCTCATCGTGACCCTCTCGCAGGTCGGCTACGCCATCGGCCTCGGTTTCCTCGTTCCCGCCGGCGACCTCGTCTCGCGCAAGCGCCTCGTCCCGATCCTGCTCGTCCTGACAGCCGCCGCCATGGTCGTCTCGGCCGTGTCTCCTTCCCTGACGTTCCTCGTGATCCTCGCCCTCTTCGTCGGGGTCGGGTCCGTCGGCGCCCAGATCCTGGTGCCCCTCGCCGCCTCCCTGGCCGACGACGAGAGCAGGGGCCGTGTTGTCGGCACCGTCATGAGCGGGCTGCTCATCGGCATCCTCCTGGCTCGCACGGCGTCGGGCCTCGTCGCCGGCGTGAGCAGCTGGCGGGTCGTCTACGCCGCCGGCGCTGCCCTCGTCGTCGTCGCCGCCATCGTGTTGGCCCGCGCCCTGCCCGACGAGGTCGAGAGGGAGCGTCTGAGCTACGGCGACCTCCTGCGCTCGACGGTGAAGATCTTCGCTGGCGAGCCCCTCCTACGCCGCCGGGCCGCCTTCGGTGCCTTCGCCTTCGGCGCCTTCAGCGTCTTTTGGACGACCATCGCCTTCCTGTTGGCCGGTGCCCCGTACCACTACTCCGACACCGTGATCGGACTCTTCGGCCTGGTCGGTGCCGCCGGCGCGCTGTGCGCCACGGCCGCAGGCAAGCTCGCCGACCGCAACCTCACGACCGCATCGAGCATCGTCTTCGCCGCGGTGGTGCTTGCCTCGTTTGGGCCGATCTACATCGGACGGCACTCCCTGCCCTGGTTGATCGTCGGCATCGTCCTGCTCGACATAGGCGCCCAGGGCCTTCAGGTGACCAATCAGAGCCTGATCTATCGCGTCGGACCCGACGTGAGAAGCCGGGTCAACTCCAGCTATATGGTCTGCTACTTCGTCGGTGGCGCCATCGGTTCCGCCGTCGCGGCCGCCGTCTACGGAGCCGCCGGCTGGGCCGGCGTCTGCGTGCTCGGCGGTGCCATCGGCCTCGTCGTGACGGTCGGCACCGTCTTCGACGGCGTCTTTCCCGTCCGCGTCCGCTCCGCCGGCACAGACGGTGCTGGCTCGGGAGGCGCTGTCGGCTCGGGAGGCGCTGCCGGCTCGGAAGGCGCTGTCGTCTCGGAAGGCGCTGTCGTCTCGGGAGGCGCTGCCGGCTCGGGCGAGACCGCCAGCTCGGGCGAGACCGCCGACTCCGCGGCTCCCGCCGGGACGCCCGGCGCATCCGACACGCGGTAGGGCGCCGGCACCCGGTCGGGCCCGTTGCCCGGCCGGAGTGGCGTCAGGGAACCGAGGTCGTGGATGTGGTCGAGGTCGAAGCAGCGCTCGCCTTGGTGGTGGCCGTGGTCGTCGAGTTCCTCGTAGCGCCGATCGGGGTGGTCGTCGTCGAGCTCTTTCCTGCGGTGGTCGTCGGAGCTTGCGTTGCGCCCTGCGGCGTCGTCGTCGGCCCGGTGGTCGATGGCGCCGGGCGAGCTGGCGTGGTGGTTGGGCTGGACGGTCTCGTTGTCGACGAGCGCGGGCGGGTTGTCGTAGACGAGGAAGGTCGCCGGTGCCGCTTCTTGCGCCCGGCGGCGCCAAGCGTCGTCGTCGGTGGGGTGGTCGTGGAGCTTGACGACGTTACCCCGGGCGTCGAGTTGGAAGGTTGTGGCTGATAGCGGTCCGGCTCCTGGTCGTGGAGCACGAAGAGACCGACGAAGACGATGGCGAGTGCGGCCGTCGACCGCCGGATGGCCACGTTGGCGTGGAGCGGTCCGCGCAGGGCGGCAATGAGACGAGGGACGTTGAAGCGCATCATGAGCCTCCGAGGGATGAGGGAGTGACGATCTCCATCTGTCTCAGCCTGGTCGCCAGCCGGAGTCGCAACTCCCTTCCGACTTCGAACTGACGGCCCGGCAGCGTCCGCATGAGCACCCTGAGCTGCACGTAGCCGACCTGGATGGTCTGGATACCGGCGACGACGGGATCCCCGAGGACGAGATCCTTCCATGGCTCGTCGGCGGCCATCTTGGTCACCACATCGTCGACGGCTTCGATCACCCGGTCGAGGTCCTCCTCGAGCGGTATGGGCAGGTCGACGACGACCCGGGACCAGTCTCGAGACAGGTTGGTCACCTGCCGCAGGGCGCTGTTGGGTACCACGATGAACTCACCTTCCTGGCTGCGGAGCTTGGTCACGCGCAGAGTGAGCTCTTCGACGGTTCCGCTTATGCCGGTGGTCTGTCCGGGCAGGGACAGGAGGACGAGGTCCCCGATGCCGAACTGTCGCTCGGCGAAGAGGAAGAAGCCGGCGAGCAGGTCGCCAACCATCTGCTGGGCGCCGAACCCGAGGGCGACTCCGACGACGGTGGCCGGTGCGACCAGGCTCGTGAGGGGAACGCCGAGCTGGCGGACTGACAAGATGCCGGCGATCACGTACACCAGGGCCTGGACGCCCCAGTCGATCGCCTGGATCAGGGCACGGGACCGCTTGACCTGCTCGGATGCGATGCCGCCCCGCTCGACGGTCGCCGTCACCTGCCGGTCGATGGACCGCCTGTAGGTCGTTGCCACCCAGTGACAGAATCGGCCGATCAGCACCGCACCGATAACGATGAGGACGGCGACGAGCAGGTCGTTCCAGAGCCATCTGACGACGGCGTGACCGGAGGTCGAGGCAAAAATCACCGTGCGATCTTGCCGGACAGGGTCCGAGCGCGCACCCCGCGCCGGCCGGCGGCCGCGGCTGTGGTGCTGCTACACCGGAGGGGCGTGACCCTGCGGCGCCGAGGCAGATCGACGGTCGTCATCGTGGCTGTGGTGATCGTGGCGGCATCGGTCGTCGTCGGGATCGTGGCGAGCGGTGGCCTCGGCGCCCGCTCGCCTGCTGCGGGTGCAGGCGATGCCGCGGGGGGTCGTTCAGAGCCGGCGACCGCGGTGGCGCCGGTCGCCACGACGCCGGGCGCCGGATCGCCGGCCGTCACGACCCCGGCCGCCGGATCGTCGGGCGCCGGATCGTCTGACATCGCCGCCGCCAGGGCCTGCCAGGCCTTCGCCGTCTACCTGGCCGACGCCAGGCGGGGAGCGATCCCCCGAGCGGACGGGGCCAAGCTCGTGGCTTCCGCCGGCACCCTGCTCCAGGGGTCGAGGGCGGCCCGCGCCGCCGGCGACTCACTACCGAAGTGGGCTGCGCTCGGCTCGGAGCTGCTCTCCGCTGCCGACGACGTGGTCGGCCACAACTACAAGGCGCTTGCGACCGATGGGGCGGCTGCCGACCGGAGCTGCGCCCGGGTCCCGGCCGCAGCGGCACGAGCCGGCGGGTACCGGAGGACGGGCTGAACCGCCCGAAAGGTCGGGTCGCTCCCTGCCCCGCCGCCCGCCGCCCGCCGCCCCCGCCGCCCACCAGGCCCGTCGCCCCGCCCCGCCCGCGCGCGCTTACGGGAGGGTCCTCGTGGATGCGCGCGCGATTGTGGGGTGGGGGTGCCCCGTAATCGCGCGCGGCCGGCATCGGTGTGGCCCGCAATCGCGCGCGCGGCGACTGCGGATCTCCAGGGTGAGGGCCGGGTGAGATCAGGCAGGGGGCCCAACGTCTCGCATGGGGCACGGGGGCGCGCCGTCCTCGCTTTCGGTGCCGATGGCGAGCAGGTGATCGGCGATCACGGCCGCGACGTCGCTCACGGCGGCGAGCTGTGAGGGTTCTAGCCGGTCGATGAAGTGACGCCTGACGCTTTCGACGTGCACCGGTGCGGCTCCCTCGATCGTCGCCCGCCCGCACGGGGTCAGCTCGGCGAAGGTGGAACGGGCGTCACTCGGGCAATCCGCCCTCCGGACCAGGCCGCGGCTCTCCATGCGGGTGAACTGATGCGAGAGTCGGCTCTTGGACCACCGCAGGGCGGCCGCCAGATCGGTCATTCGCATCCGACTTTCCTCGGCCTCGGAGAGGTGGACGAGGATGGCGAAGTCGGCATCCGAGAGCCCGGTCTCGGACTGCAGGTCGTGGGCGAGCTGCGAGCGCAGCAACTCCGACATCAATAGCCACGTGCGCCAGGCCCGATCCTGGTCCTTGTCGAGCCAGCGGGGTTGGGGCGACGACGCCATGAGCAAGATCCTAGTTGACATATCAATCTTCTGGGATAGAGTGCTGGTTGACACGTCAACGTTGCGGGCTCGTCACACTGCGGGCCACGACAGGAGGAACACCATGAGCACGACTGCACCTGGCCTCGTCGCAGGCACCTGGAATATCGACCCCGTCCACTCCGAGGTCGGCTTCACGGTCCGCCACGTCATGATCAGCAAGGTCCGTGGCAACTTCAAGGGCTTCACCGGCACGGTCACGATCGGCGACGATCCGCTGGGCGGGAGCGTCGAGGCGGAGATCGATGCCAGCACGATCACGACCGGCGACGACAACCGGGACAACCATCTGCGCTCGGCCGATTTCTTCGAGGTGGACAAGCACCCGAAATGGACCTACCGCTCGACGTCAGTCACCCCGAAGGGATCGGACTTCGTCGTCGAGGGGGAGCTCACCATCCACGGCGTGACCCGTCCGGTCGCCCTCGACCTCGAGTTCAACGGCGTCGGTCCCGACCCGTGGGGCGGTACCCGCGCCGGTTTCAGCGCGACGACCGAGATCAGCCGCAAGGAATTCGGCCTCGAGTTCAACATGCCGGTCGAGGGTGGCGGTGTGGTCGTGGGCGACAAGGTCAAGGTGGAGCTGGAGATCGAAGCGGTCCTCGCCCAGGGCTGACGGCCCCGCCAGGTCCCGGCCAACCCGCCCGCCCGGCCCGGGCCTGCGGTGCGGCCGGTGGCAGACCGGCGATCCCACCCGGAGCGCACCCGGGCCCGGGCGGCCGTCCCGACCGCAACGCCGGCTGCCATAGGGTGCCCGGAGTGACATCGGCCGCCACCTCCGACCCCGAGGCCATGCAAGCTCCGGCGAGCTGCTCGCTCACGGCCAGGGCCGAGCGGCTCGCTCCGGCCGGGACGGCGGGCACGCCGGCCGGTTTCCTCCTCGTGGACTGGCCTCTGCCTTGGCCGGCGGACCTGGCCGAGATCGACGGTCTCGCTGCCATCCGCGATCTCGCCGGCCGGCGAGGGCTCCGGGTGCAGGCGACGGTACCGCTCGAGGGGCGGGGCCGGCGGGCCGCCCTCTACGCGCCGGCCGCCGGCGCGGGGTCGGGCGGCACGGGGTCGGGCGGCGCGGGGTCGGGCGGCACGGGGTCGGGCGGCACGGGGTCGGGCGGCACGGGGTCGGGCGACAGGGGATTCGGTGGCTACCAAGGACGCGAGGTGGTTGCCGGGGCCGGGGCAGGGGAGCTGGACGACGCCGTCGCCTCCCTGCTCGCCGGCTCGGTGGGTGACCCCGTAGGCGAAGGCGAGGTGCTCGTCTGCACCCACGGCAGGAGGGACACGTGCTGCGGGTCGTTCGGTACGTCCCTCGCCCTCGAGCTGCTCTCGTCGGGTCCGGGGAGCGATGGCATCGGAAGGGACGTTCGACGTACGAGTCACACCGGGGGACATCGATTCGCCCCGACGGCGATCGTGCTGCCCGAGGGAACGCTGTGGGCCTTTGCCGACCGGGACCTGCTCGGACGGGTGACGGCCCGACGCGGTCCGATCGACGACGTGGCGGCGCGCTACAGGGGCTGCGCCGGCCTTGGGTCGCCCGCCATCCAGGCCCTCGAGGCCGCCGTGCTCGCGCGGACGGGATGGTCGCTCTTCTCCTGGATGCGAAGGGGCCAACGACTCGAAGGCGATCGACATCGCCTCACCCTCACCGGTCCGGATGACGCCGAGGGGGCGACGTGGGAGGCGGACGTCGTCGCCGGGCGGCGTGTTGCGCTTCCCGAGTGCGGCTCGACGAACGCGGCGGGAAAACCCGCAGGGGAGCTGGACGTCACGGCGCTGAGGCGGGTGGCGTGACTCCGGTCGCCCTTCGATCGCCCCCCGACCTTTCGCCTCTGCCATCCGCCACCCACCACAGGAGGATCCCGTGAGACTTGCCACCATCCGCACCGGTGCCGGTACCGCCGCCGTCCGCATCGACGAGGACGCCGCCGTCCACGTCGGCTCGCCCGACGTCGGGGCCCTACTCGCCGACCCCGATTGGGAGCAGCGCGCCGCTGCCGCATCGGGCGAGGCGTTTGGACTCGAAGGCCTCGACTTCGCTCCGCTCGTGCCGCGGCCGGAAAAGATCATCTGTGTCGGGCTCAACTACCGCAACCACATCCTCGAGATGGGCCATCCGCTGCCCTCGTATCCGACCCTGTTCGCCAAGTTCGCGCCAACCCTGATCGGTGCCTATGACGAGATCGTGCTGCCGGCCGTCTCCGACCAGGTCGACTGGGAGGTGGAGCTCGCGGTCGTGATCGGCCGCCGGGTGCGCCATGCCGACGAGGCGGCCGCCGCCGCTGCCGTCGCCGGTTACAGCGTGCTCAACGACGTCAGCATCAGGGACTGGCAGGGGCGTACGTCCCAGTTCCTGCAGGGCAAGTGCTTCGAGGCGACGACGCCCGTCGGGCCCGCCCTCGTCACGCCGGACGATTCCGCCGAATCGCCCGGCTTCCCGCTGCGCTGTGCCGTGAACGGGGAGGTAATGCAAGAGTCGGACACGTCGCAGCTGGTCTTCGGTGTCAACGAGCTCGTCAGGTACCTCTCGACGATGATCACCCTCAACCCTGGTGACCTGATCGCCACCGGCACGCCCGGCGGGGTCGGCCACGCCCGCAAGCCGCCCGTCTACCTCGCCGACGGCGACGTGGTGACGACCACCATCGACGGCGTCGGCGAATGCCGCAACACCTGCCGGCGCGAGACGCCATGAGCGCCCCGACCGACCCGGGGACCGAGGCCGTCGCGAGCGGCTCGACGCGCGCCGCCACCAACGGCGCCGGCGCCGTGATCCGCTCGCTGGTCGCCGGCGGGATCGACACCTGCTTCGCCAACCCGGGGACCTCCGAGATGCATTTCGTCGCCGCCCTCGACGCCACGGTTGGCATGCGCCCCGTCCTCGGCCTCTTCGAGGGAGTCGTGACCGGTGCCGCCGACGGCTACGCCCGCATGGCGGGACGTCCGGCGGCGGCCCTCTTGCACCTCGGCCCCGGGCTCGGCAACGGCCTGGCCAACCTGCACAACGCCCGCAGGGCCCGCAGCCCGGTCGTGGTCGTCGTCGGCGACCACGCCACGTACCACAAGCGCCTCGACGCCCCGCTCGAGTCCGACATCGACGCCATCGCCGGCGCTGTCTCCGGCTGGGTCCACCGCAGCTGGAGGACCGAGGATGTGGGCACCGACTCGGCCAGGGCCGTCGCCGCCGCCAGGACGCCGCCGGGTCGGGTCGCCACGCTCATCCTGCCCGCCGATGTGTCGTGGGGCCAGGGGGCCAGCCCCTGTCCTGCCATTGCCGTGTCGCCGCCGGCACCTGTCGCCGATGAGGCCATCGCGGCCGCGGCCGCTGCCCTTCGTTCCGACGAGCCGGCGGTCCTGTTCATCGGAGGTGCCGTCGCCGCCAGCGATGCGGCCGTCGCCGCCGTGGCGGCCATCGCCGAGCGGTTCGGCGCCACCTTGTTCTGCGAGACCTTCCCTGCCCGCCTGGCCGGCGGCGTCGGCCGGCCCAAGGTGGCCCGCCTCGCGTACCTCGCGGAGAAGGCATCGGAGCAGCTGGCGGGCCATCGGCACCTGATCCTTTGCGGGGCCGTATCGCCGGTGTCGTTCTTCGCCTATCCGGGACGCCCCGGCGACCTCGTCCCCGCCGAATGCGTCGTCCACGACCTCGGTCGACCCGGCGACGACGCCGCAGGGACCGTCATGGCGCTCGCCGACGAGCTGGGCGCCAAGGTCGCAATGGGCGCCAAGCCAGGGGCCAACGGGTCCGCCCCCGACGCGCCGAGGCCGGCGCCACCATCCGGCCCCCTCACGATCGAGGCCGTGGCGGCGGCCATAGGCGCCCTGCTTCCTGACGATGCCATCGTCGTCGACGAGGCCATCTCGTCGGGGTGGGGGTTCGGTCGGGCCCTCGCCGGCGCCCCACCCCACGACCTGCTCACGCTCACCGGTGGTGCCATCGGCTACGGCCTTCCGGCCGCGACCGGCGCCGCCTGCGCGTGTCCCGAGCGCCCGGTCGTGTGCCTTCAGGCCGACGGCAGCGCCATGTACACCATCTCGGCGCTTTGGACCCAGGCCAGGGAGGCGTTGGACGTCACCACGGTGATCTTGAACAACCGCTCGTATGCCATCTTGCGGATGGAGCTCGAGCGCGTCGAGGCCGGCGAGCCGGGCCCGGTCGCTTCGAGGCTGCTCGACCTGTCGCAACCCGACATCGACTTCGTGGCCCTGGCCGGGAGCATGGGTGTCGCTGCCAGTCGGGCCGAGACGGCCGACGAGCTCGTCGAGCGGCTTGTTGTGGCCATGGCCGAGCCCGGTCCCCACCTCATAGACGCCCTCATCCGCTGACGCCGACCTCATCCGCTGACGCGAGCCCACCCGCTGAGGCCGAGACGGGGGCGTCGGTGAGGTGGTCGTTGCCCGCTCCGGGCGCTCCGGGGGGAGGACTCGAACCTCCAAGCATTCGGCTCCAAAGGCCCATCCGAGTCGTGAGGTCTGGCGCGGTCTGGAGCGTTATCGCAGGTCAGGTGGGGTGCGGCCGGCGTGGTCGTGCGGTCCAGTTGGGTCCTGAGAGGGTGGCGCGGTCGAGTTCCGTTGACAACGGCGTTGACATCGAGGACGCACGTCGGCGGCGGAGGTCGAGCCGAAAGTAGCTCAGTTATCGGCGCCACCAAAGGGGTGGTCGGCAACCCAAGCGCATACGGGCTCGAGGACGACCCTAAGGACCTCTTTGCGCGCCGTAACGGCATGTCGCTCCCGCCCGGGATCCGAGCCCGCCGACTGGCCGTCGATGTCCTGTGCGATCATCTCGACCAGCTCCTCACAGGTCTGCCGGCCGGTGAGCCGCCGGTCCAGCTGGCCCTTCTCAAGCTCCCGCGCGAGGGTCGAGAGTACGTGATCGAGTGCGGCCTGACGCTGCACGGGCGGCGACGTATCCATCCCTGTGACGCCCCATACAGTCTCCTCGAGCCGTCTCTCCACCCTGTAGCGCGCCGCTTCCGGCTTGTCTCGAACTGCGTCCTGGATGCCCAGTGCCCGGTAGATCAGCCGCTGCCACGCCTCGACCGAGTAGCCGCTGTTCTCCCAGTGCTCGTCGCCCATGACTCGATCCCCTCTTGTCGCCAGATCCAACCTGCCGTGAGTACAGCTTCGGGCTCAGGGACGCTATTCCTACTCCGGCGACTTCATGGCGGCTCGGGGTAGCCTTCGCGCTCGTGGGGTTCTTCTACCAGCTGCTCGCTCCGAAAGGAGTGAAGCGGGCCCGCCGAGCGGCGCACCCGGTCCGGCAGGCCAGGCGTGCGGTCACACCTCGCCCGGTGCGTAGAGCTCAGCGGGCCACCTACACCGCCAGACATCCGGCACGACGCGCGGCGAGCAGCGCCGGCTACCGGCTCAGGAAGCGGCGCGTCAACGCCGTTAGCTGCGCCGGAAACGGTCCGGGCGCGGCCGGATGCGGGAGCGATCGACGAAGGCGAGGTCGGATCGGCGGATACCGGGTTGGCGGCCACGCTGGCGGATCTCGAGGCCCTCGCGGTGGGCGAGCTCACGGAAACCGGTGCGCGACATGCCCAACCACGCAGCAGCCTGGGCGACAGTGATCCACTGACCCGACGCCGGCTCGGTGGTTGCCACATCGTCACGGTAGCCAGTTAGTACCGGCGCGGCTCTTTCGATGGGTACCGGCCGGTCTTGCCGTCGCCGCGCAGGTATTGCTCGGTTCCGCAGGCCGGGCAGGTGGCGTCCGCCGGCTGGCCGGGGAAGCGGACGGGCTCCCCGCAGTCGATGCACGGCAAGGTCGGCATCACCCGACGGTAGCGAACGTGTGTTCGGGCCGCAACGGGGCCGCGACGCCTGCGGGGGGAGAAGACCACGAGGACGTGAACGACGATAGGGACATGCGTGGCGAGGTGCATGCCCTCGACCCTCGGGGTCTGGCGGCTCGAGGTCGCCGCTATAGGCCGCGGCGGTTTCCGGCGGCCGTCTCGGTAACCTAATCGGTGCCTTGCAGGCCCCACGGTCATCCCGCCGGACTGTGGGGCCTCGGCGCGTCCGCGGCAGAGGTTGGCGGCAGGAGTCAGGCCGCCGTCGGGCGTTGAGCGGCACGACGGGCCGCGTTGCGGGTACCGGCAGCCATCCCACCCCAAACGCCGGCCAAGTCGGGGCCCTGCCCGGCCGCCCACTCGGCGCACTCGGCGCGTGCCGAGCAGCCGGCGCAGATCGCCTTGGCAGCGTCCGTCACAAGTGGGTTGTCGTGAAGCTCCGGAAACCAGCTGACCTTGGCCGGGGCGGTCTTGCAGGCAGCCTGAGCGTGCCACGCGGGCCGGCCGATCAGCTCGAGCAGGACGGCGACCTCCGAGCACTCATCATCCCACGACCCGTACGAACCTCGGGCAAGTTCGGCCACAGCCGCCCACCATACGCCACCCCATCCCAGTCAGTGAGACACGCTCAATGCCGTTCCGGTGGCGGTCAACGGCTCAAGGCACACCCGGGGGTCTCCTGCCGGGCCGATCGTGCTTGACAGAAGACCCCCGTAGCGCACTCCCCCGCCTCCCTGTAACACCACGGGTGCTTGGCGGGGAAGACCGCGTGTTAGGCGACACGATGCTTAGCGAAAATCTCGGCCAAATCGAGTTCCGCCTCGACCTCCTCGAGCGCTTCCAACTCCTCGATGATCCAGCTCGAGTCGCCGATCCCGTGCCGAGCGAAAATCCGATCGACGTCCATCGTGGCATACGACTGGCGCCGCAACGCCAACGTCGCCGTCCCAGGCACCGACGCATTCGCCACCGCCGAGATCTCACCCAACCGGGCGCTCGAGATCACCTCCCGGGCAGGATTAGACCCATACGCCGACCGCTGCGACGACGGCACCGGCATCACCTGCGCCCCATTGAAACCAACGGACCAGGCGTCGATGATCCCGTCCGTCAACATCGACCACGCCATCCGGGCGTCAGGCACCGACCCCGGATCGGCCATCTTGATCGTCACGTCCAAAGCGTCGGTGCCATCCCGATACGACGTGACACGGCCGATAGGACGCTTCTGGTCGTGACCCCAACACACCGGCGGCAGGCGCTCCGCCAAGCTCTTAGCGAACACTCCCGGCGTCCACACCGACCCATGATTATCGGACCGATTGTACGTCAGGATCCGCGCCTCGACCGTATGCCGATCGTCATTGATCGCCCGGACCTCAGTCCCCGGAATAGCACGATAATCAAGCATCGGTGGGCTCCTCTTTCTCCCCAGAATCATAGCCCGCAGGTGTGCCCTCATCGTCCGGTGGAGGACCAACAAAATCGGGTGGCACCGGGCGCATCGGCCGGGCCACCATCTCCCGAGACGGCACCACATAGCCGCCGGTCCTTCCCACAATCCTCGGCTTCTCACTATCGCTCATGCCGCACCGTCCTCTCCGTCGTCGTAAAGTCTCGCCGGCACATCCGACACGGCACCCGTGACCGGGTCGACACGCACACCCTCAAGATCCAGGTCGTCGAGGTGGGTAAACACCCACACCCTGACGAACATTGCCGGGTCCAGCTCGACATCCAACGCCGTCCCCCTACAGCGCCCGGTCGCCGGATCGTAAAGCACAAACGTGCCGCCCATGATCGCAGACGACATGCTGGCGCTAGGCGTGTGATGTGACCGCCTGATCGCCCGCACCACGTCACGACCCAAAGGCCGCCACTCACCGACCGGAGCCGGCCCGGAAGGCCACGGATCACCAGCCTGCCAACAGCGGCCCTCCGGGTCACAGAACCACCGGTCAAGCTGGCCGGCCAAGTCGACAGGAACCATCGTGGACGGGTCAGGCGGCGCACCCCACAGCTCCCGCGACTCAGGATCACGAGGCGGCGGATTCCACGCCCGATCCGGGCGCCACGGCAACGGCGCCACCATCAGAGTCAACGTCTTGCCCGCAGGCGACTCCCTCGACCCGTCACCAGCCGCCGGCGACCCCGAAGCCAAAAACCGCATCGGAACCGGCCCCTTGTCATGCGCCAGTCCCGGTCGGGCCAAACCAACCTTCTCGATGATCTCCCGACGGACATGCAGCGGTAGCGGACCGAAACCGGGCGGCGGGTCCACCGGCACGGCCTCGGCCGGTTGGCTCTTCGTCAGCAATCTCATGATGGATCTCCTTCTCGTTGGATAGATCAGCGACCACGGCGGCCGCCAGGGAACAGCTCTTGCAGGCCACGCTCACCGAGCGTCACAAACCGGCCAGGCGACGGCTGTACCGGCAACGCACCCGGAGGCAACGGTCCACCCGGACCACCCGATACCACCTCGGCCGGCGGATACACCACACGCCCACGAGCCCGACGCCCGCCATGCTCACCCAACCAGTTCACCGCCAAAGCCAAAGCCACCGCCCGATCATCATGGCGGTCCGAGTCGTGATCCATGCGAAGGACGCCAGGCGACGTCTCCCGCAACCGAACCGAACCGAGCTCGTCCAACAGACCCTCATCGTCAGGCAACGCCAAACGGCGATCCCGCAACGCCACCAGCAAACCCGACGCCAACCGGCCCACGCTCTGCGCACCGAACGTGAACTCCTCCACCCGCACCCGCGCGTCACGCAACCGCTGAAGCAACCCGACTGCCTGCCACGGATCGGCCACGATCGACGCCCGGTTATACCGCCGCGACGCCTCCAACAACCACGCCTCCACCGCCCCGAGCTCCACCGGACGAAACCTCGACCCCTGCCACACCTCCAGGCGATCCAACACCGCCCGCCGGCCCTCACGACCATCCTCCAGCGGCTCGCTATGGCACACCGCCGCCACCGTCCGGTCATTCTTCAACCCGACATCGAGCCCTACCACATAGCTGTGACCCTCCCGCGGGTCCTGCGGGCCCGACAGGACCACACACGCCGCCAAATCATCCGGCCGCACCAAGCGGTCCTCAGCCGCCGTCCACTGGTTGAGGTGGTACCGAGCGAACGCCGAATCCGGCAACATGCGGCGCTGCTCCTCCAACTGCACCCGATCAATCCACTGCAACGGGCCCGGAACCTCACCCACCGACCACAACGGACTCTTCGACGCCGCCGCAAATACCTTCCGGGACCAATGCGACGGATCCCCAGACGTCGTAATCACCGCCAAACGAGCACCAGGCACCTTCGCCATCGACGAAAACACCACCTCCCACAACCTTCGGGCATTGGATGCCGACGGCCACTGGCACAACTCATCGGCCACCGCAAAAGCCGGTCGGCGACCATGCGCCGTGGCCGCATCCGCCGACATCACCTCGAGGATCACCCCAGACCGGGTCGTCGCCTTGTAATCCGAGACCTCCACCACCGAGGCCAACCCCGGAGTGCGCTGCACCAACCCGTCCAGAGCATCCACCAGCAACCGGGCCTGATCACGGCCCCCGGCGTACGCATCACAGCGAGCGCCCGACGGCAACTGAGTGAGCATTGCCGCCAACAGGATCCCCGCCAGATCCGTCGTCTTCGAGCCGCCACGAGGCCGTGACTCCCACCGGAACGGACGCTCCGACGGATCGAGCAGCGACCGGGCGCACTCCCACTGAAAGTCGGCGGCACGATCCGCCCAACGCTCGCCGTCCTCGAGCACCACGCTCCCGAGCAGATCCAACGCAGCGACCGTCACGACGGCTCGCCGATCATGCGCTCGATCATCTCGGCTCCCCCAGCACAGCAACGCCAGCTGACCCAGTCGGCGGCAACCTGCGGCGGCATACCGACCGCCTCGAGGCGAGCAGCAAGGCCGACGTCATCGAGATCCGCCAACGACGCATTCACAGGTCGCCGTCCTTGCCGTCAGAGGCGCCGTCGGCTGCAGTTACCGCCTCGATGGGCTCCGATGGCGCAGGCGAGGGCTGAGCAGGCGTTTCGGCCATCCTGGCCTCGGCCAGCAGCCGTGCCTCCCGTCCGGTGGCCATCAGATCGGCCAACGACGCTTCCGCGCCCACCGACGCCGCCGTGATCGTCTTGAGTCTGGCGTGGCCGGCCGGTGTCAGACCGAGCTGGTCGCCCATCTGCCACGCCAGCCGGCTCGCCGCGGTCGCCGCCTCGAGCAACCTGGGCGACACCTTCCCTGCCGACGCTTCGATGGCACGATGCGCCAGCTGCTCACGGGCCGTCGCATCGAGGTACCGGTTGACGCTCGGCAGGTAGTGCGGCTCGTTGCACCACGGCGCCACCTCGAGCAGCGCCTCATGCACGGCTGCGGCCTTGGCGGCGATCTTCGCCGGGCTGTAGGCACCGTGACGCACGGAGAGCTCGTTGCCGGGTTCGGCCCGGCGCCGGTCGGGCCAGCCGTTCAACGGCGCCGGCGACCAGTTCGGATCGTGCTCACGTCCGGGGCTCACAGCAAGGCACCGAGCGAAAGTTGGTTGACGTCACGGCCCCGATACGAGGACATTGCCGCGACTGGCCGGAATGATCCGTCGACCAGCCCGGCTTCGGTGGCGTGGATCCACACTTCGCGCCCGCCGAGCAGTTCGAGCACGTCGTAGTCGTCGCCGCCCTCGACGTGCTGGCCGTGAACACTCAACCCGGTCGCGTACAGCACCTCGAGCTGGTCGCCTATCAATTTCTCGCTCCGATCGTGTTGACATCCTGTTGACATAGGTACTCTGACCTGCATGTTTGTGGCTGTCACTTGCCGTACGGGCAAGTGGTCAGCGTCCGACGAGCCTCGAGGCGCTGGCCGAGATCGCTCCCCCACGTCACGCGCGCGTCGATCTGTGGACCTCCACGCCGCCGCCAAACGAGCGGGCAACGGTTGCTCGCCGTATCGCCAGTCGGTGCACGCGCGGGGGGACCGCAACAACTGCACCGACTGCACCAACTGTCTTCCGGTTTGTCCAGTGAGTGCAGTCAGTGCAGTGTTAACACTCTCCCCATGACTGCGCTGACTGCGCTGCTCCCATTGGGCGGATCTGCTTCTGTCACTCATTGTGTTCCTCCAGCCACGCTGTGACTTCGTCGGGGGTTAGGTGCGGTGCGGACCAGTACGTGCGGCGCGGGAATCCGTGTGAGGTGGCGCCAGCGGCGATCTTCTGGCGGGCCCGTTTGAGGGCGTCGATTCCGTGACCGGCTGTCTTGCCGTCCTTCTTGACGTCTTGGGATGAGGCGACGTCGCAGATCTTGAGATAGTCGACGAGCCAGGCAGCTGCTTCGGCCGTCGCGGTGCGGGTGTCAGCAGATTCGCCGGTCGAGCGCAGCACATCGGCGATTGTCCGGTCGGTCTCGCCGGTCCAGACGATCTGGCCGGTCCAGACGGGGCCTTCGTCGGTTTCGGCGACCTGGGTGCTGCGGATGGTGAATGTGAGCGATGTCAGGTCGCTGCGGCCGAGGTTGTTCTTGGGCTGGCCGAGGATCCGGACTTTCTCATCTTCCGGGTCGACAGTGACGAAGAGCACGGCCCTGGCCACGGCGGCGAACGCCCTGGAGGCCATGAGCATTGTGAGAGGATCGGTGGTCGCTGCTTTGGACACGTGAATGAGCCCGAGGACACTGACCCCGCAGCGGTCGGCGAGGGCGGTGAGCGGCTCGAGCGCCTGGCGGACCTCAGCGTCTTTATGAGTGTCTAACTTGGCGTCCAGGCGAGACATGAGCGGGTCGAGAAGTAGGAGCGCGGCGTCGACTTCGCCGATCCGCCGGCGGAGGGCGCCGAGGTCGCTGGGAAGGATCAGCTGGCCGCCGTAACCGGCGGCGGTGATCACATCGACCCGGTAGACCAGCTCGAGGTCGGCGCCGGCACCCATGAGCCTGGGAACGATGGTGTGTTCCCACGAATCCTCGGTGGCGGCGACGATGACGGCCTTGGGTTGACCGGCGAACACTCCGGGCAGGCGCCCGCGGGTGACGTCGGCTGTGAGGGTGTAGGCCGTCGTCGACTTCCCGATCCCTTCTCGACCTCCGAGCAGGGCGAGCGTGCCGAGAGCTACGCGGTCTTGCCACAACCATCGAACCGGTCGAACCTTGATTGTCGATGCTGCGGTGAGTCCGACCGTTCGATGACCGGTCTCCTCGAGCTCGTCTGTGTCGCGGCCGGGTTCGTTGGGGAGATACCGGACAACGGCACTCATGCTGCTGCCCCTACTTTGCGGGCGGCGGAGCGGAGCGTCGCGGTGATCTCCCTGTCGTCGAGTCCGACGGAGCGGGCGGCGTCGCCGAGTTCTCGGTCGAGGTCGAGGCGCTGTTCACAGGCACGGCAGGCAGCCCAGAACAACTTGTGGTTCCGGTTTCCGGTCGCTGCTTCGCGAACGACCCGGACAAGTCCGTTGCTGTTCCTCGGCCAGGTGACCTTCTGCGCTTGGCGTGGTGCCATGACTACAGCTGTGAGCCGTTCCACCCAAGCGTCTGGCAGAGGTGCCATGGGTAGGTCCAGGGCGAGGCGGTAGCGGCGCCCGCGTGGTCCTCCTGGCCAAAAGCCGTAGCCGCGCCTCGCGGCCCTGGTATCGATGCCGGTTCCCAAGAATCCGGCTGTTTGCCGCAGTTCGATGGCTGGGTCGACGGCGGCCCATAGATGGGCTCCATATCCCGAGCTGCTCTGGAGCGTGTAAGTGCGGCCCAACGGTCCCAGGTCGCGTTCGAGCCGGCGGAGGGTCTGGAAGCCACCGTGGCGCCCGTCGATATCGAGCAGCAACTCTCCGGGTAGGACGGGACGGATCCAGTACGCCACGGGCAGTGTCGCCAGCCAGTAGGCGTGGGTGAGTGGATCATCACTGGCAGCGTGGAACCCGCCGGCCACCAGCGGCACCTTGTTGCGCCCGGCGGGAGCCTGAACCCGGCCGGTCGCTTCGACCTCGAGGGCGCTCATTGCCGTCTCCTGGCGCTGCGGGTCAGCCAGGTGACCAGCCGATCAGCCCGGCCGAAAGTCCACTCAGGCCGTCGTGTAGCGAGGTGGGCATGAAGGTCAGCGACCTCTCGCGCGTCTCGACGCATCCGGTCGGCAGCAGCGTCCGGATCCCATCCGACCGGCGAGCCGCTCATGACTCGCCGCCAGGCGGCCGGCGGACGCCGAGCAGAGGCCGGCCCGTCATAACGAGACCTGTCGGTGACGGACGACGAGCTCGCCGTCCCGAAGACTGAACGCGACACGGCCGGCGGTCCACAGCTCCGCCAGGGCTGCTCCGATCCTGAGTTGCTCGAGTTCGCTGTGAAGCTGTCTGAGTTCGCCGTCGGTGATCGGCCGGCCGAGCTGCTCGCTGGCTTCCCGACCGAGCCGGACGACCTCCTCGAAGGTGACCGTCTCGTCGTTGTGATCGTCGACGGGAACTTCGCGCGCGCCGTCGGTGTAGTAGTCGATTCTCATGCTGTGGCCTCGCGGATCAGCCGGTCGGCTTGATCGGCCCAGTGGGCGACCATGGCGACGAAACCGGGTACTGAGGCGGCGAAAGCGGTGTAGTCGTAGAGCTCGTCTTTGTTGGCGAAGTGGCGAAGGAACTCCGAGAGGGACTGCGCTCGTATCCAGGTCTCGTAGATGATCTCGTCGAGGTTGTCGATCTCGAGCTCGGGCGGGAGACGGTCAGGCACGCCGCTCACCGCAGCCTCCGTATCAAGCGGCGAAGCGCGGCGACGGCGACGTCGCCATCGAACGCGGCGCCGCCCAACATCGCCGCAGAGATCGCCTCGATCCTGGCGATGATGTCGTTGACCGCCGACCCGGGGACGGTGACCAGTGGGCCGGGATCTCGGATGTCGTCGAGGTCCCCGTCGACGAGCTCGTCGACCGTGAGGTAGGTGACGTCGCCGAGCATGCGGCTAACGGCCCGGTCGATCTCGCTGGTGGCCGATTCAGGTAGATTGTGCACGGCTTCCTTCTTCCTTGGCAGGTAGCGGGGTGGTCATGGTGTCGAGCGAGGACCAGGCTGCGGTGGCCTGGTCCTCGTTGCTTTCCTCGGTGTCGAGGCCAAGCACGGCGTCGACTTGGGCTCTGGAGAAGACAATTCGGCGTCCGACACGGATGGGTTCGATCGGCGGGTTGCCGTCACGGATCGACTGGTACAGCGCCCACCGAGAGACGCCTAAGCGGTCAGCGAACTCCTCGGCGTTGACTGTGTCGGGGTGGCGGCGTTGTGCTCGGTTCGGTGTGACCGTCTCGGCGGTGGTGTCTGCAGCGCTCACGCCGACCGCCTTGGTGTCGAGACGAGGTCGCTCTCGGAGAGGATTGCGTGCATCCGCTTGGCCGACACGCCAAGAGCACGGGCCAGCGCGACCGTGGTCGCCGCGCGGGGCGTGACGAGCCCGCGTTCGATCCGGGACACCGTGGCGACGTCGACGGTGTTGCCTGACAGGACCGACACCGCTTCGAGGGTCAGCCCTCTTTTCTTGCGCAGCTCACGCAACCCCATGCTCAGCCTCCGGTCGTAATGCACAGTCATCGTGCATAAACGATACCCAATGCGGATGACAGATTCAAGGATTAGCCTTGCATTTTGCACGTCCGCCGTGCATACTGGCATCTGACCAGGGCACCAGCGGCCAAAATGCAAAGAGGGCAGATGCGAGCTACGCCGAGAAAGTCAGGTCGGACTCCAGCGCCAGGGAGTCGCTTCCTCTCCGACGTCGTGGCCGACAACGTCCACGATCATCGAGCGCGAGCGCGGTTGAGCCAGACCGAGCTGGCCGAGCAGATGAACCTGCTCGGCCACCAATGGACCCGTGCCACTGTGAGCGACGTGGAGCGCTCGGGCCGCAACCTCACAGTCGATGAGGTACTTGCGTTGGCGATGGCTCTCAATGTGACCATCCCCGATCTGCTCGACCCGGCAGGTATCGACGGGCGCAGGCCGGGCGGCCTCGACTACGGCGGCCCCGAGCCCGTCGCCGGCGAGTGGACGTCGGACTGGATACGGGGGCGGCTCACTCTGACCATGCAGAACGGCAGCCTGAACATGGAGGGCGGCAACGAGGTGCTCGGGGCTGCCAAGGAACTGGGGATCTTGGCGAAGGACGACGGCCCGGTTCGCAAGCCGGCCAAGCGGCCGACACGACCTAATAAGAGGAGCGCACGATGAAGGGCAGCACGATCAAGCGGGGCAGCACGTGGACGGCGTACTGGTCGACGACGGACCCGGCGACCGGCCGGCGCAAGCAGCACTCGAAGGGCGGCTTCCGCATCGCGAAGGAGGCGCGAGCCCACCTGAACGGCATCATGGACCAGGTCGGCCAGGGCGCGTGGCGGCCCGATACTCGGATGACCGTCGCCCAGCTGCTCGAGCAGTGGTTGGCGGCGCACGAGGCGGAAGGCATCAGGCCGGCGACGGCAGCCCTGTACCGCCAGGCGGTGTCGCGGTGGATCGTCACGCATGTTGGCGCCCTCGACGCGCGGCAGCTCACTCCGGCGGCCGCGGGCCGGCTGGTCGTCACGCTGCGCACTTCGGGCGGTCGGAACGGTGCCGCTCTGTCGCCTCGCAGTGTCCAGATCAGCGTGGGCACGCTCAAGGCGGCGACCGCTTGGGCGAACCGTACCGGGATGCTCGCCACCGACCCGCTCGCCGGCTTCAAGCGGCCGAAGGTGACCACCAAGGAGATGGACTGGTGGACCGAGAGCGAGGCCCGAGCATTCCTTGCGGCCACGGAGGGGGACCGGCTGGCGTGGGCGTGGACGTTGCTGCTGGCGAGAGGGCTCCGAAGGGGCGAGGTGTGCGGCCTGCGCTGGGACGTCATCGACCTTGACGCCGGCCAGCTGCGCATCGAGCGGACCAGGGTGCTCGTCTACACCGAGCCGGTCGTGTCGTCACCCAAGACGGCCAGGGGGCGCCGCCGTATCGGCCTCGATCCTGCGCTCGTGGCTATCCTCCGCCGGCACAAGGCCACCCAGGCCGCCGAGAAGCTTGCGGCCGGCGGCGCCTACGACGATCAGGGCTGGCTGTTCGCGGACGAGCTCGGCCGTCCCTACTATCCCGACTCGCTGTCGGTGTGGTTCCACGAGGCGGTCGCCCGGACCGGCGCCCGCCGGATCAGGTTGCACGACTGTCGCCACTCGGCGGCGTCGCTGCTCCTCGGGTCCGGGGTACCGGTCCACGTGGTGGCGGGGATGCTCGGCCACGACCCGGCCGTGTGCCTGCGTACCTACGCCCACCTGATCCCCGGTGCCAGCGACGAGGCCGGCGCCGCCCTCTCAGCCCGACTACTCGGCTGATGGACGACCTGCTTGCCTCGATCCTGGGACTCGGAACCTATGCCGAGCCGCCCGTGTCCGTCCCGGTGCGGATCCTGGGCCTGTCGGAGCTGCCATCGAGCCAGGCGCAGATCCAGGCGGCGTTTCGTGACAGGGTGCGCCAGTTCCACCCGGACGTGCTCGCCTTGAACCTAGACCGGATGATGCCAGGCTCCGACGAGCTGGCCGCCGCACCGGTGACCATTCAAGAGATGACCTGGGCTCGAGACGTCCTCCTAAGGAAGGTCCCCAAACCCGTTACGGGTGACAAACTTCACTCAGGCGACATTATTAGCCGTAACGGACGATCCGGGCGGTGCGAAGAGTGCGGATCGCGGCTTCGATGGCAGAACCGGTGCCCTCGGTGCGAGACCCTTCAGCGGCAACGCGCACGCCGGCTCGCCGCACGCTCTAATCGGCTGTGCCCGGGCTGCGGGGCCACCTTTACGCCGCTCCGAGCTGACGGTATCTACTGCACGCCGGCGTGCCGGCAGCGGGCGTACCGGAACCGTCGTTGACAATCCGTTGACATCGGCGCCTGTCAACTAGCGTCAACCGGAGAGAGTAAGCCTCTGACCTGCGACGTTGGCGCTCCGGGGGGAGGACTCGAACCTCCAAGCATTCGGCTCCAAAGGCCGACGTTCTGCCAATTGAACTACCCCGGAAGGGTCGGGCCACGGGGGCCACCTCAAGGGTCGCACAAAATCGGGCGACGCCGGAGCTTGGTAGAACGAAGATGTGACCGACACGCACCCCACCGACCTCGGGGAACCGACCCAACCGACCAGGGCCCTCTCGGCCGTGGTGCTCGCCGCCGGCGAGGGGACCCGAATGCGCTCGGAGCGGCCCAAGCCGCTGCATCGCCTGTGCGGAAGACCCATGGTCCTCCACGTGCTGCACGCCCTGGCCGAGCTACCCATCGAGCGGGCCATCGTCGTCGTCGGCCGCGGCGGGGAGCGCGTGACCAAGGCCGTCGCCGAACAGCCGCCCGAACGGATGCAGATCGGCTTCGTCGAACAGCGGGTGCCGCGCGGTACCGGCGACGCCGTCTCGGTGGCGATGACGGCGTTCGCCGACGACGACGTCGACGACCCCGACGACATCATCGTGCTGCCGGGCGACACGCCGCTGCTTCGTGGGTCGACCCTGGCCGAGCTGCGTGCGACCCACCAGCGCAGCGATGCCGCCGCGACCGTGCTGACCGCCAGGTTCGCCGATCCGACCGGCTACGGACGGGTGGTCCGCGACCGCAACGGTGGCGTGGCCCGCATCGTCGAGCAGGCCGACGCCACCGAGGCGGAGGCGGCCATCGACGAGGTCAACACGTCGATCTACGTGTTTCGTCGCTCGGTCGTCGCCCCCGCCCTCCGCCGCCTGACCCCCGACAACGCCCAGGGGGAGTACTACCTGACCGACATCGTCGGGGTCCTCCACGACGCCGGCTATGCCGTGGGTTCGCTCGAGGTGACCGACGCGGCCGAGGTCGCCGGGGTCAACGACCGGGTCCAGCTTTCGGACGTCGAGGCCGAGCTGCGGCGCCGCATCAACCGGGCCTGGCTGCAGCGGGGGGTGACCATGCTCGACCCGGCCCATACCTATCTCGACACGACGGTGCGCCTCGCCGAGGACGTCACGATCTACCCCGGCACCCTCCTGCAGGGGGCGACGACGGTCGCGGCCGGTGCCGAGCTCGGGCCCGACACCCACCTGGCCGACTGCCGCATCGGGGCCAGGGCCGTCGTCTCCGCGACGGTCGGACGCAGCGCCGAGGTCGGCGCCGACGCCAGAGTCGGCCCGTGGGCGTACCTCCCGCCGGGATCGCACATCGCGGCCGGAACCGTGACCGGCCCCGGCCTCACTGGTACCCTCCCTGACGAAGCCCCCGGGCGTCTGGAGCGCTGATGATCGAGGTTGTTCCCAAGCGGAAGATGCACCTGCTCTCGGGGCGCTCGCACCCCCAGCTGGCCGAGCACATCGCCGCCGAGCTCGGCGTGTCGCTGAGCGACGCCAACCTCGTCGACTTCGCCAACGGTGAGGTCAGGCCCCGCTTCGCCGAATCGATGCGCGGCGCCGACGTGTTCATCGTCCAGTCGCACGGCCGGACGCCGGGCCGCAGCGTCAACGACTCGCTCCTCGAGCAGTGGATCATGATCGACGCCGCCAAGCGGGCATCGGCCAAGCGCATCACGGCCGTCTGCCCGTACTACGGGTACTCCCGCCAGGACCGCAAGTCGAAGTCACGCGAGCCGATCACGGCCAGGATGGTCTCGGATTTCTTCGCCACCGCCGGCGCCGACAGGATCATGTCCGTCGACCTGCACTCCGGGCAGATCCAGGGGTTTTTCGACGGCCCCGTCGATCACCTGACCGCGGTGCCCCGACTCACCGATTACCTCAGGACCCACGCCCCGAGCGGCGACTTCGTCATGGTGTCGCCCGACACCGGGCGGTCGAAGGTCGCCGAGCAGGCCGCTCGCCACGCCGGCGCCATGGTCGACGTGGCGTCGGTCTACAAGCGCCGGCCCAAGGACGCCGTCAACACGGTCGAGGCCCTCGACGTCATGGGCGACGTCGACGGCCGGATGTGCGTGCTGATCGACGACATGATCGACACGGCCGGCACCATCTGCGCCGCCGCCGACATCCTGAAAGCCAACGGCGCCACCGAGGTCTGGGCCATGTGCACCCATGCGGTGCTCTCCGACCCCGCCGTCGACCGCCTCAAAAACTCGTCCATCGCGCGCGTCGTCGTCACCGACACCCTTCCGCTGCCCCCCGAGAAGCAGATCGACAAGCTCGAGGTGGTGTCGGTCGCTTCGATCTTCGCCGACGCCATCGACGCCGTGTTCAAGGACGAATCCGTCTCGGACATCTTCGGCGGCGAGAACCAGACCTGAGGCCGTAGCCGGCCGGCCGGCCCGACGCTGGTCTCAACCCCCGCGGGTCGACTAGATTGCATCGGTCTGCGCCGGCCGCGGCGCGAGTCGAGGAGCACGAGAACCGATGGCCGAGATCACCCTGGTTGCCCATGCCGGTCGGACGACCGGCAGCCCCGAGTCGCGCCGACTGCGCACCGCCGGTCGCATCCCCGCCGTCATCTACGGCCACGGCATCGACGCCGAGGCCGTCTCGGTCGACGCCAGGGAGCTACGCAGCGCCCTCTCCGGTGACGCCGGCGTCAACCAGCTGCTCGACCTGGACGTCGGCGGCACGAGCCACCTGGCCCTGGCCCGGGTCCTGCAGCGCCACCCGGTGCGCAACACCGTCGTGCACATCGACTTCCAGGTCGTGAGCAGGACAGAGGTCATCTCCGCAGACGTGCCCATCGTCCTCGTCGGCGAGGCCAAGCAGGTCGAACAGGAGCGCGGTGTCGTCGAGCAGCCCCTGCAGTCCCTGACCATCAACGCCAGGCCGGGCGAGATCCCCAACAGCGTCGAGGTCGACATCACCGAGCTGGCCATCGGCGACACGATCAGGGTCGCCGACCTGAGGCTGCCGGGCGCCGTCACCACCGACATCGACCCCGAGGAGCCCGTGGTTATCGGCGCCATCTCCGAGGTCAACGCCGAGGTCGAGGAGCTCGAGGCCGAAGAGGCGGCGGAGGCGGCGGCCGAGGCCGAGGGCGAGACGCCAGCCGAAGGCGACGCCGAGGCGGCAGAGCCGGACGCCCAGACGGAGGGCTGACTGCCCCTGCGCCCACGGAAGGGGACGCCCGCCGATGTCCTGGCCGTCGGCCTCGGCAACCCGGGCGCCGAGTACGCGAGGACCAGGCACAACGCCGGCGCCGAGACCGTCTCGTTGCTGGCGGAACGCCATGGCCAGCGGCTCAAGCGGGGGCGCGAGCAGGCCCTCGTCGCCGAGGCGCGCGTGGACGAGCGTCGCCTGGCCCTGGCCGTCCCCCTCACCTATATGAACGAAGCGGGGCGGGCCGTCGCCCCCCTCGTGCGCCGCTACGGCATCGACGACCTGGCTGCGCTCGTGATCGTCCACGACGAGCTCGACCTGCCCGTCGGGACGGTCAGGGTGAAGGCCGGCGGCGGCCTCGCTGGGCACAACGGCCTGCGGTCCATCAAGGCCTACCTCCACGCCGACGACTTCACCCGGGTGAGGATCGGCGTCGGCAAGCCTCCGGGCGGTAAGGAACGGGGGGTCGATCACGTCCTGCGGGCGCCGGGCAAGCGGGAACGCATCGAGCTCGACGTCTCCATCGAGGTCGCCGCCGACGCCGTCGAGGCGGTGCTGGCCGAGGGAGTGGTTGGCGCCCAGAACCGGTTCAATGGGTAGGTCGTGACCATCTCCGATTCCTCCGGCGTCCTGCGTCCGCTGCTCCCGCTTCTGCGCACCGACGCCACCTTCTCCGACCTGACCGGCCTGCGCAGCGCCCTCGTGTCGGTCCCCGAGCCGGCCCGCCCCTTTGCCCTGGCCGGGCTGGCGGAGGCATCGGGACGCCACCCGACCATCGTCGCCGTGCCGACGGCCAACGACGCAGAGCGCATCGCCCATGACCTGGCCGCATTCCTCGGCGCCGACGAGGTCGAACTCTGTCCAGCATGGGAAACGCTTCCCTTCGAGCGGGTCAGTCCCTCCGTGGAGACCATGGGCCGGCGCCTTCGAGCCATGTGGCGTCTGCTCGGAGGACCGTCGCAGCACGCCCACGTCCCGCGCGTGCTGGTGGCGCCGGTCCGCTCGCTGCTCCAGCGCCTCGGCCCGCACGTCGAGGAGCTCGCCCCCGTTGCGATCCGCAGGGGCCAACGCGTTGACGCCGACGAGCTGATCGCCCGGCTCGTGGCCATGGGCTACCGCCGCGAGTACCAGGTCGAGCACCGCGGCGAGCTGGCCGTGCGCGGGTCGATCGTCGACGTGTTCGGCTCGACCGACGACGTCCCCGTGCGCATCGACCTGTGGGGCGACGAGGTCGACCGGCTGAGCGAGTTTGGTATCGGCGACCAGCGCAGTACCGACGATCTCGAGAGCGTCGAGCTGTGGGGTTGCCGCGAGCTGCTCCCGACCGACGAGATCCGCGCTCGGGCGGCGAGGCTGATCGGCGATGCACCCTGGGGGCGCGAGCAGTGGGAACGCCTGGCCGAGGGCACGACCTTCGACGGCATGGAGTCGTGGTTGCCGTGGCTCACGAACGACCAAAGGCTCCTCGTCGATCTGCTCCCTTCCGGCGGGCTCGTGATCCTCGTCGAGCCGAGGAGGATGAGGGACAGAGCCGCCGAGCTGCTCGACGAGGAGGCCGCCCTGGCCGCGACCCTGGCCCAGACCTGGGGCGCGTCCGACGAGGTCTTTCCCCCTCTGCATCTTCCCTTCGACCGTCTGCTCGAGCGGACCGCAGCGGCCGTGTGGACCGTCACGCCCGCCCCGGAAGGCCCGGGCACGACCGTCGTCGCCGCCACCGGCTGGGACCCCGTCGTCGCCGACGGCGACCGGATCGTCGCCCGGGTCAGGGAGCTGACGGCCAGCGGCTACCGGATCGCCATCTGCGCCGACGGGCGGGCCAGCGGGGCCAGGCTCTCGGCTCTCATGTCCGAGCACGGCATCACCGCACCGCTCTTCGATGAGGAACCCCCCGAAGCGGTACTCGTCTCTCCCGGCGTGCGCGTCGTGGTCGCCCCGATCGATCGTGGCTTCGTCTACGCACCGGCACGAGTCGCCGTGCTCGCCGAGGCGGACCTGACCGGCAGGCGCCGCACCCACCGGCGTCCCAAGCGCAGGGCCAGGCAGGCGGAGACGTTCTTCGACGACATCAAGGCCGGCGACTACGTCGTGCACTACCAGCATGGTGTGGGTCGGTTCGGCGGGATGCTGCGGCGCAGCATCGGCGGCGTCGAGCGCGACTACCTCGTCCTCGAGTACCGCAGCGGCGACAAGCTGTATGTCCCTTCGGACCAGATCGACCTGCTACGCCCCTACTCGGGGGGCGAGAGCCCGGCGCTCAACCGGCTCAACGGCAGCGAATGGCAGAAGACCAGATCCCGGGTGCGTTCCGCCGTGCGCGAGATCGCCCAAGAGCTGGTCGTGTTGTACCAGAAGCGGATCAACGCCCCGGGCCACGCCTTCGCGCCCGACACGGTGTGGCAGAACGAGATGGAGGCGGCCTTCCCCTACGTCGAGACGCCCGATCAGCTCAAGGCGATCAACGAGACCAAGGCCGACATGGAGACCGACGCTCCGATGGACCGCCTGGTCTGCGGCGACGTCGGGTTCGGTAAGACCGAGGTCGCCATCAGGGCCGCGTTCAAGGCCGTCCAGGACGGCAAGCAGGTCGCCGTGCTCGTGCCCACCACCTTGCTCGCATCCCAGCATTTCCAGACGTTCTCGGAGCGTTTCGCCGGCTATCCGGTGCGCGTCGAGATGCTTTCCCGGTTTCTGACGCCAGCGCAGTCGAGGGGCGTGACCGACGGCATGAGCGACGGCTCCGTCGACGTCGTCATCGGCACCCACAAGCTCCTCTCCGGCGACGTGCGCTTCAAGGACCTCGGCCTCCTCGTCGTCGACGAGGAGCAGCGCTTCGGTGTGACCCACAAGGAGGCCATCAAAAAGCTCAGGACCGACGTGGACGTCCTGACGCTGACGGCCACGCCCATCCCGCGGACCCTGGAGATGAGCCTCACCGGCATCCGCGACCTGACGTTGCTCACCACAGCCCCGGCCGAGCGCCAGCCCATCCTCACCTACGTCGGCGAGTACGACGAGCGGGCGGTGGCGGAGGCCCTGCGCAGGGAGCTGCTGCGCGAGGGCCAGGTGTTCTTCGTGCACAACCGCGTCTCCGACATCGAGAAGGTGGCGGCCGAGCTGCGGGCGCTCGTCCCCGAGGCCAGCGTCGCCGTCGCCCACGGCCAGCTCGACGAGGGGACCCTCGAGAAGGTCGTGTTCGACTTCTGGGAAGGCCACTACGACGTCTTGGTGTGCACGACGATCATCGAGTCGGGCATTGACATGCCGACGGTCAACACCCTCGTCGTCGACAGGGCCGATCGCCTCGGCCTCGGTCAGCTGCACCAGCTGCGGGGTCGGGTCGGCAGGGCGGGGCAGCGGGCCTACGCCTACCTGCTGTTCCCGCCCGAGCACGCCCTGTCCGAGGAAGCCTACGAACGCCTGCGGACCATCGGCGAGCACACCGAGCTCGGCTCTGGATTCAAGATCGCCATGCGCGACCTGGAGATCAGGGGCGCCGGCAACCTTCTCTCCGGTGACCAGTCAGGGCACATCGCCGCCGTCGGCTACGACCTGTACGTTCAGATGGTCAGCGAGGCCGTCGCCGAGATGAAGGGCGAACCGCGCCGCGAGCCGGCCGAGATCAGGCTCGACCTGCCCGTCGACGCCAACCTGCCGGCGGACTACGTCGGCCGCGAGGACCTGCGCCTCGAGGCCTACCGACGGCTGGCGACGGTCACCACCCACGGCGAGGTCGACGACATCCGCAACGAGTGGGTCGACCGCTACGGGCCCCTGCCCGCTCCCGCCGACGCCCTGCTTGCGATCGCCAACCTGCGCGCCGAGTGCGCCCGCACGGGGATCAGGGAGGTGGCCGTGGTCAAGGGGGGCGGGGCGCTTTCGGGTCCCACCCACACCGCTCGGATGCTTCCCATCGCCCTCAAGGCGAGCCAGCAGATCCGCCTGACCCGTCTGTGGCCTAAGGCCGTCTACAAAGAGGACATCGGCCAGATCGTCGTGAGCCTTCCTGCCCGCGCGGATGTATCCGCCGAGCTGGCCGGGCTGCTCGCCACCCTCGTCACCTGATTGGGCCGCGCCGGCGTTCCCGGGTTTCCGCCCCGCCGATGTGGGTCGGTAGCATCCGGGTCGCCGTGAGACCTCCCCGCCGCCTCCTTGCCGGCGCAGCCGTCGTCGCTTCGCTCTGTCTGCTCGCGACCGGCTGCGACTCGTCGCCCTACGCCGCCTCTGTCAACGGGCAGGTGATCAAGCAGAGCTCCCTCGATCGTCAGCTCGGCGATCTGTCTGCCAACCATGCCTTCGTCACCTCGACCGTCGAGGCATCGGCGGCCCAGGGAGGTGAGGGGCTCAAGGTCGCCGGGCAGGGGAAGGGCAGCTATTCCTCGGAGTGGGCGGCGAGCGTGCTCACCGCCAACGTGACGGCCGAGGCCGTGCACCAGCATCTCGTCGCCATCCAGCGGCTGCCCGACGCCGTCCAACTGGCGGCGGCGCGCGCCGTCGAGGCCGCCCGGTTCGCCGTCAACGAGCAGTGGTACGGGTTTTCGCCGGCCGTTCGCTCGACCATCGTCGAACGAGACGCCGACCTCGCCGTGCTTCTCCCGCTCGACAGCACCATCACGGCCAAGAACTACGCCTCCATCTATTCGGGGCTGCAGAGCTCGCTGTTCACCGACGTCTGCGTCAGGACCGCAGACGTGAACGTGACGGGCCCAGGGGGAGTCGACTATCCGGCCAGCCTCAGCAAGGCGACGGCCCTCGGGGCGGCCATCGACAAGGCGGGCACGACCGGTGCCGGTAGCTCGTCGCTCGGCGGTTCGGTCACCTGTTACAGCGCCTCGTCGTTCGAGCAGCAGTCGCCCGGGTTCATCGCCACGGTGCTCAAGCTGAAAGACGGAGAGGCGGCCGCGCCCCAGAAGAAGGGCTACGGCTACCAGGTCATCGCCGTCACCAGTCGCACCCTCATCCCCAACGGGCCGGCCTTCCGTAAGGCCGTCTCGGTCGCCGTGCAGACCAACACGATCAATTCGACCGGCACGACCGTTCCGGCGATCGATGCCGTCCTGGCCAAAGCACACGTCAAGATCGACCCGCAGTACGGGACGTGGGGCCGGACCAAGGCGGGCTACACCGTGACGCCGGCGAGCGGCCCGGCCGCCCACGCCGCCGAAGCGGCCGGCTCGGTTTGAGCCGGCCCGGTCTGAGCTAGCCAGGGGATCCGGCGGTGGTGCCCCGGGTGATCGTCGTGGGTCTCGGGCCCGGGGACCGGGGGTCGGTCACCGTCGCCGCCCAGCGGGCCATCGCCGAGACGCCGGTGCGGTTCTTGCGGACCGCCCGGCACCCGTCGGCCGACCTCGTCGCCGGTGCCGTCACCTTCGACGACGTGTACGACCGCGCCACGTCCTTCGACGAGGTCTACGCCACCATCGTGGATGCGGTCGCCGCCGGGGCGAGACGCGAGGGCACCGTTGTCTACGCCGTCCCCGGGTCGCCCCTCGTCGCCGAGCGGTCCGTCGAGCTGCTGCGCTCGGTGCCGGCCGTGACCGTCGATGTTCTTCCCGCCCTGTCCTTCGTGGACCTGGTGTGGCGTCGCTTGGAGCTCGACCCCTTTGCCGTCGGCGCCCGTCTCGTCGACGGCCATCGTTTTGCCGTCGAGGCCGCCGGCCAGACCGGCCCGCTTCTCGTCTCGCAATGCGACCGCCCTCACGTGCTGTCCAGCATCAAGCTCGCCGTCGAAGGTGACCCGGGCCCCGTCATCGTTCTGCAACGCCTCGGTCTCCCCGACGAGCACGTCGCGCAGGTGGCGTGGGCCGACCTCGATCGGGCGTTCCATCCTGATCACCTCACCTGCGTGTGGATCCCCCATCTGGCCGAGCCGGTCGGCGCCGAGCTGATCCGGCTCGAAGAGCTGGTGCACACCCTGCGCCAGCGCTGCCCGTGGGATCGTGAGCAGACCCACAGGACGTTGGCCCGTCACCTCCTCGAGGAGACCTACGAGGTCATCGACGCCATCGACGAGCTGCCGCCCGGCGCCGGCGAGGGCGAAGGGACTGGCGGCGTCGGCGGGCCTCGCAGCGTCGGCGGGCCCCACGGCGCTGGCGTGGCTCACGACCCTGGCGTGGCTCACGACCCTGGCGTGGCCCACGACCCTGGCGTGGCCCACGACGCGGCGTGGGAACACCTGGAGGAGGAGCTCGGCGACCTGCTCTTTCAAGTGGTGTTCCACGCCCGGCTGGGTACCGAGGCCGGAAGGTTCGGGCTCGCCGACGTGGCCCGTGGGGTCCACGACAAGCTGGTCGAGCGTCACCCCCACGTGTTCGCCGCCGCCGGGTCGACGACCGTCGAAGAGCTCGAGGTCACGTGGGAGCAGCGCAAGCGGACCGAGAAGGGCCGGGCCAGCGTCATGGACGGCATCCCCTCCACCCTCCCTGCCCTGCTCTACGCCGAGAAGGCACAGCGGCGGGCCGCATCGCTCGGTCTCGACTGGTCCGATGCGACCCAGGTGTGGGACAAGGTGGAAGAGGAGCTCGGCGAGCTGCGCGCCGCGGTCGGGACGTCGGCCGAGGCGCGCGCGGGCGGCGCCGGGTCGGCTGAGGTGGGGTCGGCTGAGGTGGGGTCGGCCGGGGTGGGGTCGGCCGGGGTGCAGGCCGGGCTGCGGGCCGGGGTGCAGGCCGGTGAACCCGCCGATCGGGGGGCGGGCGAGGTCGCCGACGAGCTTGGCGATGTCCTCTTCACCGTCGTCAACCTGGCTCGCAAGCTCGACGTCGACCCCGAGCTGGCGCTGCGGGGGGCGGCGGGACGGTTCCGCCGCCGGGTGGGGGTCGTCGAGGAGCTGGCGGCCGGCGTCGGCGCCGACCCGGGGACGGCGGACCCCGCCACGCTCGACGGATGGTGGGGCGACGCCAAACGGCGGTTGGCCGCCGGCGACTGAACCTCGACGACGGCGGGTACTACCCCCGGCCCTCGATGCCGGCGGGATGGTTCGAATCACACCAGCAACTGGACTACCTTTTTCAACACCAGTCACATTGGTCACAGAAAGCACGAACACAACAGCAGGGGATCGGGCGCCGGCGGCGACGCCCGGCCACCAAGAAGCCGTCATGAACCACAGGGACCGACCATGAGCGCCATCGATCAACTGATCGCCCGTCAGATCCTCGACTCGCGAGGCAATCCGACCGTCGAGGTCGAGGCCGTCCTCGACTCGGGCGCGCCGGGCCGGGCCGCCGTCCCCTCGGGAGCATCCACCGGGTCGTTCGAGGCCGTCGAGCGACGCGATGGCGGTGAGCCGTTTGGTGGCAAGGGCGTCCTCGGTGCCGTCGCTGCGGTCGAGGGTGAGATCGCCGACGCCGTCGAGGGTCTCGACGGTCTCGATCAGCGGGGACTCGACCAGGCCATGATCGACCTGGACGGCACGGACGACAAGGGTCGGCTCGGGGCCAATGCCATCGTCGGCGTCTCGCTCGCGGTAGCCAAGGCCGCCGCCACCGAGACCGGGCTTCCCCTCTACCGCTACCTTGGCGGGGCCGGCGCCCACGTCCTTCCCGTCCCGATGATGAACGTGGTCAACGGTGGGGCCCACGCCAACAACAACGTGGACATGCAGGAGTTCATGATCGTGCCGGTTGGGGCGGCATCGTTTGGTGAGGCGCTGCGGTGGGGCGCTGAGACCTACCACAGCCTCAAGGCGCTTCTCGCTTCGAGGGGCCTCTCGACAGCGGTCGGCGACGAGGGCGGCTTCGCTCCCGACCTTCCTTCCAATGAAGAGGCCGTGCGGGTGCTGGTCGAAGCGATCGAACGGGCCGGGCGCTCTCCCGGCGAGGAGATCGCTATCGCCATGGACGCCGCGGCCAGCGAGTTCTACCGCGATGGCGCCTACGTCCTGGCGGGGGAGGGGCGCACCCTCGAGGCGGCCGAGCTCAACGACCTCTACGCCGGGTTGTGCGACCGCTACCCGATCATCTCCATCGAGGACGGCATGGCCGAAGACGACTGGGACGGCTGGGCGCTGCACACCGAGCGGTTGGGCCGGCAGATCCAGATCGTCGGCGACGACCTCTTCGTCACCAACGTGGCCCGCCTGGCCAGAGGGATCGACGCCGGGATCGCCAACTCCATCCTGGTCAAGCTCAACCAGATCGGTACGGTCACCGAGACGCTGGTCACTGTCGACCTGGCCACCAGGCACGCCTACACCTCGGTGATCTCGCATCGTTCGGGTGAGACGGAGGACACGACCATCGCCGACCTGGCGGTGGCGACGAATGCCGGACAGATCAAGACCGGTGCGCCGGCGCGCTCCGACCGGGTGGCGAAGTACAACCAGCTGCTGCGGATCGAGGACGACCTGGGTGAGTCGGCCCGCTATCAGGGCCGTGCCGCTTTCGCGCCGAGAGCCGGCGGCATCGGTCGAGGGGACCCCACGTCGTGAGACGAGCCGCCCGCCTCCTCCTCGTCGCCATGACCGCCATCGGCGTCCTCCTCCTCTTCGTGTTCCCCGCCCGCACCCTGCTCGATCAGCGCCATCAGATCTCCGCGACGGAGAGCCACATCGCCGCCCTCCGATCGGAGAACGCCTCGCTTGCCGCTCGGGCCAAGTCGCTCACCGACCCGGCCGAGGTCGAGCGCATCGCGCACCAGGACTATGGCCTCGTCATGCCGGGCCAGAAGGCCTACACCATCATCCCGAAGGCCGCCCCAAAGCGGCCGGCCGCCAAGAAGGTCACGCTCGGCGCCCACCACTGGTGGCAGCGCCTCGAGTTCTGGCGCTGAGAGGACGGGCACGGGCACGAGCGCGGCTCGGGTCCGTGCGCCGCCCGTGAACGCCGACCGATCGGACCCCTTGACCCGGGCGCATTTCGACGACACCTCGGCTCGCGCCGGCGCAACCAGCCGACACCGTCGTCGTCTCAATGCGCCCGCGTGGGCGGCACCCGTCCCCAAAGTGCGCCCGCGCGCGGTTTCGGGCGGCCTTCGGGTCGTCCGCGCTCGTCCGCGCGCGTTTGTGGGACACCGTCGTCCCGCCATCGCGCGCGCGTCGGCCGACGGCGTACCAGGAGCGCGCGCGAACAGGGGCCGGCGTTGTGGGCCGCCGTCTGGTCACAAGACCCGCCCGGGGCAATAGGGTCAGGGAATGAGCATCCTCGGAAATCGAGTCCTACGTCGCGAGGACCCCAAGTTCTTGACCACCGGCGGTGTCTACGGCGACGACCTGTCCCTCGCCGGCGCCCTGTGGGTGACCTTCGTGCGCTCGAGCGCCGCCCACGCCAGGATCACCGACATCGACGTCAGCGAGGCAAAGGGCCTTCCGGGCGTCGTGGGTGTCTACACGGCGGCCGACCTGGATCTGCCCCCGCTGCCAGCCGGCGTACCCGGGGTCCCCGACGGGATGGCCCGGCCCGTCCTCGCCGACGGGATTGTCCGCTTCGTGGGCGAGCCGATCGCGGCGATCCTCACCGAGGAGCGCGAGCAGGGCGAGGACGCGGCCGAGGCGGTCTTCGTCGACTACGACCCGCTGCCGGTGGTCGTCGACCCGGATGCGGCGACCCGTGACGAGACGATCTTGTTTCCCGACGTCGGCACCAACGTGGCGGTGACGATGGCCGAGGAGCTCTCGGACGACACCTTCGCCGGGTGCGACGTCGTGGTCCGCCGGCGCATCCTCAACCAGCGGGTGGCGCCCTGCCCGCTCGAGGTCCGATCCGGGGCCGCCATGTGGGGTGACGACGGGCGGCTGACGCAGTATGCGTCCAACCAGGCCCCGCACGAATCCAAGGCCGCCATTGCCGGCGTGTATGGGCTCGAGGCCGATCGGGTGCGGGTGATCGCTCCCGACGTCGGCGGCGGGTTCGGGGCCAAGATCGGCCTCTACGCCGAGGATCTGATCCTGCCGTGGCTGGCCCGAAAGGCGCAGCGGCCTGTGCGCTGGACGGAGACCCGTTCGGAGAGCATGGTCGCCCTCGGCCACGGACGCGGTCAGATCCAGGACATCACCATCGGCGGCACGAGGGAGGGGAAGGTGCTCGCCTATCGCCTCGAGGTGATCCAGGATGCCGGCGCCTATCCCGCCATTGGCACCCTGCTCCCGATGCTCACCCGGGTCATGGCGAGCGGCACCTACACCATCCCCAAGGTCGAGTTCTTCTCGAGGGCGGTGGTGACCAACACCACGCCGGTCGTTGCCTATCGCGGCGCCGGCCGTCCGGAGGCGACGGCGGCCATCGAGCGATCCATGGACCTTTTCGCCGCCGAGCTCGGCATGGACCCGGCCCAGGTGCGACGCGTCAACCTCATCGCCCCCGATGCCTTCCCTTTTACCAGCCCGACGGGCACGGTCTACGACTGCGGCGACTACGAGCGGGCCCTCGACCTTGCCCTCGATGCGGCGGGCTACGACGAGCTGCGGGCCGAGCAGGCGCGCCGGCGTGCCGGGGAAGGACCGCTGCTCGGTATCGGCGTGTCGACCTACGTCGAGATCACCAACGGCGCCGGCCCACCGGGGGAGTTCGCAGCGGTAGAGGTGCTCTCGGGGGGAAAGGTCAAGGTCTACACGGGTTCCTCGCCCCACGGCCAGGGGCACCTGACGGCGTGGAGCATGCTCGCTTCCGAGCAGCTCGGCATCCCGATGGAGGACATCGAGGTCATCGCCAGCGACACCGACCTGATCGCGACCGGCGGCGGCACGATGGGCTCGCGCTCGTTGCAGTCGGGCGGGCTCGCCGTGCACGAGGCGTCGGCCGAGCTGGTCGAACAGGCCAGGAAATTGGCGGCCGACGTCCTCGAGGCCAGTCCCGCCGACATAGTCCTCGACAAGGTCGAGGGCCGCTTCCACGTGGCGGGTACCCCATCGGTGGCCAAGTCCTGGGCCGAGCTGGCCGACGAGGTCGCCGGTCGCGGCGGGCTCAAGGTGGAGCGGAACTCGGAGCCGGCCGGACCGACCTTTCCCTTCGGCGCCCATGTGGCCGTCGTCGAGGTCGACCGCGAGATCGGCGAGGTCATCCTCGTCAGGATGGTGGCCGTCGACGACGCCGGCACGATCGTCAATCCGCTGTTGGCGGAGGGCCAACGCCACGGTGGCCTGGCCCAGGGCGCGGCGCAGGCGCTCATGGAGCAGTTCAGCTATGACGACGATGGCAACCCGGTCACATCGAACCTGGCGGACTACGCCATGATCTCCGCCTCCGAGCTGCCGAGCTTCGAGCTGGTGGGCATGGAGACACCCACGCCGATCAACTCCCTCGGAGCCAAGGGCATCGGCGAGTCGGGGACCATCGGGTCCACGCCCGCGGTGCAGAGTGCCGTCGTTGATGCCGTCGCCCACCTGGGCGTGCGTCACATCGACATGCCGGCCACCGGGGAGCGGGTCTGGTCGGCGATGCGCTCCGGAGGAGCGAAGTAGGTGGAGCGCTCCGGAGGAGCGAAGTAGGTGGAGCGCTCCGGAGGAGCGAAGTAGGTGGAGCGCTCCGGAGGAGCGAAGTAGGTGGAGCGCTCCGGAGGAGCGAAGTAGGTGGAGCGGTCCGGAGGAGCGAAGTAGAGCGATTCGAAGGCGCCGCCCTGCGGGGAAGGCTCCGCAGAATCGAGTTATATGACAGGGAAACTCAGCATGTGCGAGGATTCGTGACGCGTTTTCATGGAGGGCCGTCGGCCCGACTAGAACTGCGAGCAGCTAGTTCGACCACGAACGGGGGACATCCATGGACGTGACCATTACCGTCAACGGCACGACCCGCACCGATACCGTCGAGGACCGCCTGCTCCTCGTGCACTACCTGCGGGACGTCGCCGGACTCACCGGAACCAACATCGGCTGCGACACCTCGTCGTGTGGTGCCTGCACCGTGCTCATCGACGGCGAGTCCGTCAAGTGCTGCACAATGCTCGCGGCCCAGGCCGACGGCACCGACATCATGACCATCGAGGGCCTGGCGACGGGCGACCAGATGCACCCGATGCAGGAGGCCTTCCGCGAGAACCACGGCCTGCAGTGCGGCTATTGCACTCCCGGCATGGTGATGGCGGCGGTGTCGTTCCTCGACGAGCATCCCGACCCGACCGAGGCCGAGGTGCGCATGGGGCTCGAGGGCAACCTGTGTCGCTGCACCGGCTATCACAACATCGTCAAGGCCGTGCTGGCCGCAGCCAAGGCACCGGTAGCGTCGTGACCGCGGTCGAGACCCCGCCGGCCGACATCGGGGTGGTGGGCAGCCGCATGAAGCGCCGCGAGGACCCGGCGCTGCTCACCGGCGAGTCACGCTTTGCCGCCGACCTTGTGGTCCCCGGTGCGCTGCACATCGCCCTCGTGCGTGCCACCGTCGCCCACGCCCGGGTCACCACCATCGATCTGGAGGCGGCCAGGGCCATGCCCGGTGTCGTCGCCGCCTACACCGGCGCCGACCTCAAGGACGAGTATGCGCCGCTGCCGTGCGCGTGGCCGGTCACCGACGACATGAAGAACCCGCCGCACCTCGCGATTGCTGTCGGCAAGGTCAATTACGTCGGCGACGCCGTCGCCGTCATCGTGGCCCGCAGCGAGTACGAGGCCCACGACGCCGTCGAGGCCGTCGTGGTCGAGTACGACCCGCTGCCCGCAGTCGTTGACATCGAGGATGCCGCCACCGACCGGGTCGTGATCCACGAGGACCTCGGGACCAACAAGGCCTACACGTGGGAGTTGACCCCCGACGTCGACGCCGTGGATACGGCCTTCTCCTCGGCGGCCCACACCGTCTCCGAACGCTACATCCAGCAGCGCCTCCTGCCCTCCCCGATGGAGCCCCGAGGTGTGGTCGTCGTGCCCCAGCCGTTCGGCGGGGACTTTGTCGTGTACTCGGCCACCCAGATTCCCCACATCCTGAAGGTCATGCTTGCCCTGACAGCGGGGGTCCCGGAGACGAACCTGCGGGTCGTGGCGCCGTCCGTGGGCGGCGGCTTCGGCTGCAAGCTCAACGTGTACGCCGAGGAAGTGCTCGCCTTGGTGCTTGCCCGCAAGCTGCGCCAGCCGATCCGGTGGGTCGAGGAGCGCAGCGAGCACGCCCAGTCCACCATCCAGGGTCGCGGCCAGGTCCAGTACATCGAGCTCGCCGCCGACGCCAACGGCAAGATCACGGCCGTCAAGGTGCGCCTGGTGGCCGACATGGGCGCCTACATGCAGTTGGTGACCCCCGGCGTCCCGCTGCTCGGCGCCTTCTTGTACTGCGGTGTCTACGACGTGCCGGCGTACTCCTTCAGCTGCACGTCGGTGTTCACCAACAAGACCCCGACCGACGCCTACCGCGGCGCGGGCCGGCCCGAGGCAACCTACGCCATCGAGCGGGCCATCGACTCGCTCGCGGCCAAGATCGGCGTCGACCCGGCGGAGATCCGCAGGCGCAACTTCATCGCCGAGGACAAGTTCCCCTACAGCTCCGTGGCCGGCCTCGTCTACGACAGCGGCAACTACGTCGGTGCGCTCGACAAGTGCCTGGACATGGCCGGGTATGCCGAGCTTCGGACCGAGCAGGCCCGGCGTCGCGAGGCAGGAGATCGCAAGCAGCTCGGTCTCGGCCTCTCCTCGTACTTCGAGATGTGCGGCCTGGCGCCGAGCCGGGTGCTCGCCTCGCTCAACTACAGCGCCGGTGGCTGGGAGGCGGGCACGGTCCGTATCCTGCCCACGGGCAAGGTCGAGGTCGTCACCGGGAGCACTCCCCACGGCCAGGGTCACGAGACCTCGTGGTCGATGATCGTGGCCGACCGGCTGGGGATCAGCCCCGACGACATCGACGTGCTGCACTCCGACACGGCCATCTCGCCCTACGGCATGGACACCTACGGGTCGCGTTCGCTCGCCGTCGGCGGCACCGCCGTCTACCTGGCGACCGAGAAGGTGCTCAACAAGGCGAAGGCCATCGCCGCCCATCAGCTCGAGGTGGCCGAGGAGGACCTCGAGTACTCGGGAGGCAGCTTCCAGGTGAAGGGGACGCCCGACAAGACCATGCCGCTCGCCGCCATCGCCTTCGAGGCCTTCACCGCCCACAACCTGCCCGACGGCCTCGAGCCCAACCTCGAGGCTTCGAGTCACTACGACCCGCCCAACTTCACCTTCCCGTTCGGGACCCACCTCGCCGTCGTCGAGGTCGATCCCGATATCGGCGAGGTCAAGCTGCTCAGGTACATCGCCGTCGACGACTGCGGCAACCAGATCAACCCGCTGATCGTCGAGGGCCAGGTCCACGGCGGCATCGTCCAGGGTGTGGCCCAGGCCTTGTGGGAGGAGGCGATCTACGACGACGAGGGCAACCTGCTCTCCGCCAGCTTCATGGACTACCTGCTTCCATCGGCGGCCGAGGTCCCGAGCATCGAGACCGGTCATACGGTTACCCCGAGCCCGACCAACCCCATGGGCGTGAAGGGCGTGGGGGAGGCCGGCACGATCGGCTCGGCCCCTGCGGTGATCAACGCCGTCGTCGACGCCCTCAGCCCGTACGGGATCAACGACATCGAGATGCCTGCCACACCCGAACGGGTTTGGCAGGCGATTCAGGCCACCACGGCAAGGAAGGAAGGCCCGGCATGATTCCCGCCGCGTTCGACTACAAGCGTGCGTCCAGTGTGGACGAGGCGATCGGGCTGCTCACCGAGCACGGTGATGACGCCAAGCTGATGGCGGGCGGCCACTCGCTCCTGCCGTTGATGAAGCTGCGCCTCGCCGCGCCCGCTGTCGTCATCGACATCGGTCGCCTACGCGATCTCTCATACGTGCGCGAGGACGGCGACCACCTCGCCATCGGTGCCCTCACCCGCCACCGCGACGTGGAGATCGACGGGTTGGTGCGTGAGCACGCCCCGATCCTCGGCCTAGTCGCCGGTCAGGTCGGTGACCCGCAGGTGCGCCATCGCGGCACCATCGGCGGCTCGATCGCCCACGGGGACCCGGCATCCGATTTGCCTGCGGCCAGCCTGGCGATCGGCGCATCGTTCAAGGTGGTCGGCCCCGGTGGGGAGCGGACCATCCCCGCGTCGGAGTTCTTCACCGGGTTCCTCGAGACGGCGCTCGCGCCCGATGAGATCCTGACCGAGGTCATGGTGCCCAAGGCAACCGGCGCCGGTTGGTCGTTCCAGAAGTTCACCCGCAGAGCCCAGGACTGGGCCATCGTCGGTGTCGCGGCCGTGCAAAACGGTCACACCGGTGTGGCCCTGATCAATATGGGATCGACGCCCCTTCGGGCCGACGCGGTGGAGTCGGCGGTGGCGTCGGGAGCATCAGCGGCCGAGGCCGCCACGCACGCATCCGACGGTCTCGACCCCCCGGCCGACCTCAACGCGTCACCCGAGTACCGCCGCCATCTGGCCGAGGTGCTCGTACGCAGGGCACTCGAGGAGGCCGGCACATCCTGAGTAGCCCAGGCGACAACCTCGGCACCGAAGGTCCCGGCCCCGAGCAGGTCGCCGGAGATGCCAGCGGTACCGGCTCGGTCGAAGAGGTCGCCGCCGCCCTGGCCGACCACGGCTACCTGGCCGACGAGGGCCTGGCCACGTCGATCTTCCTTGCGCTCGCCCTCGAGCGGCCCCTTCTGCTCGAGGGCGAGGCCGGCGTCGGCAAGACCGAGGTCGCCAAGGTGTTATCCGAGTGGACGGGAGGCTCCCTGCTGCGCCTCCAATGCTACGAGGGCATCGACGTGTCCCAGGCCGTCTACGAATGGGACTACGCCCGTCAGCTGCTGCACCTGCGGGCGGCCGAGATAGCCGGCGCTGCGCCGCCCGCCGCCGTTGCTGTCCAACCTGCCGCCGCCCAACCTGCGCCAACCCAATCCGCGCCGACCCAATCCGTTGGCAGCGACGGCGCCGACGAGGTCACGGACGCCGTCTACTCGGAGCGCTTCCTCGTCCGCCGGCCTCTTCTGGCCGCCATCGACCACGGCAGCGGCCCGCCGCCGGTCCTGCTCATCGACGAAATCGACAGGGCCGACGACGAGTTCGAGGCCTTCTTGCTCGAGATCCTCTCCGAGTACGCCGTGACCATCCCGGAGCTCGGGACGTTCAGGGCGGCCGTGCCACCCCGGGTGATCATCACATCGAACCGCACACGCGATGTCCACGACGCCCTCAAGCGACGCTGCCTGTACCACTGGGTCCCGCATCCCGACTTCGAGCGGGAGGTGGCCATCGTGCGCCGCCGCGCCCCTCAGGCTCTCCCGGCCCTCGCCCGCCAGGTTGCGGCCGCGGTCGAGGCGTTGCGGGGCATGCATCTCTACAAGCCGCCCGGCGTGGCCGAGACCATCGACTGGACGTCGGCGCTCGCCGCCCTCGGCCGGGCGGAGATCGACGAGCGGAGCCTCGACCTGACCCTCGGCACCGTCCTCAAGTATCGGGAGGATCAGAGCAAGGTCAGGAGCGCCGGCGTCGGCGAGCTGGTGCGCGCCGCCCTCCTCAGAGGGGCATGAACCACCCCACCCCCCAGGGTCCGACATGGGCCGAGGGGGAGACCGTGGTGCGCAGCGGCCCCGAACGCCTCATCGTCGGCTTCGCCCACGCCCTCATGGGCGCCGGCCTGGCCGTGCCGGTCGGCAGCGTGACCACCTTCGCCGCCGCTCTCGGCCGCGTCGGTATCGAGCGAAGGGACCGCGTCTACTGGGCCGGGCACGCCACCCTCGTCCGCCACCCCGAGGACGCCGCCGTCTACGACCGGGTGTTCAACTCCTACTGGCTCGACCAGGAGATGATCTTCCACGAGGAGTCGGCCGCCCTGCCCCTCACCGTCGCCCTCGACCAGGGGGCCGACGACGAAACCGAGGGCGACGATGACGCCGACGACGAGACCCCGCCGGCGGTCACGTTGCGCTGGAGCGCGGTGGAGACCTTGCGGGACAAGGACTTCTCGGCGTACACGACCGAGGAGTGGGCCGAGTTCGATCGCCTCGTCGTCCGGCTTCGCCTCGGAGCCGAGAACCGCAGGGCCCGCCGGCGGCGCCCCGATCGCCATCGCCGGGGCCATCCCGATCTGCGCCGCACCGTCCGCAAGGCGCTTCGCACCGGCGGGGAGCCGATCGACAGGGCATGGCGCCAGCCGGCGCAGCGGCCCCGGCGGGTGGTGCTGCTCGTCGACGTGTCCGGTTCGATGGAGCCGTACGCCAGGGCGCTGCTGCGTTTCGCCCATGCGACCGTCACGGTGCGCGGGGTGCAGCGTGTCGAGGTCTTCACCCTCGGGACCAGGCTGACGAGGATCACCCGTGAGCTGGGCGGGCGCGACCCCGATGCCGCGGTGGCCGCGGCCGCGGCTGCCGTCGCCGACTGGTCAGGCGGCACCAGGCTCGGCGCCGGTCTGCAGGAGTTCAACGACCGGTGGGGGACACGGGGCGCGGCCCGTGGGGCCATCGTCGTCGTCCTCTCCGACGGCTGGGACAGAGGCGACCCGGCCGAGCTGGCCGAGCAGATGGGGCGCCTGGCCCGGGTCGCCCACCGCGTGGTGTGGGTGAACCCGCTCAAGGCCAGCCCGGGGTACGCGCCGCTGGCTCGCGGAATGGCGGCGGCCCTGCCGTATGTTGATCAGTTCGTGGAAGGACACTCGCTCGCCGCCCTCGAGCACCTGGCCGACGTCGTTGGTGGCCGCAGGGACGCGCTCGAGCTCGCCGGGCGAGGTCGTCGTCAAGACTCTGGAGAAAGGGGGACCCTCGCGTGAAAGAGGTCCTCGCAGACATCGACCGGTGGCGGTCGGAAGGCAAACGAGTGGCGGTGGCACGGGTCGTGGGTACCGAAGGTTCCAGCCCGCGGCTGCCGGGGGCCACGATGGTCGTGAGCGACGCCGGCGAGGTGGCCGGCAGTGTCTCCGGTGGCTGCGTCGAGGGGGCGGTCGTCACCGAGGCCCTCGACGTCCTCGGGACCACAGGCGATCCCAAGCTGTGCACCTTCGGGTACTCCGACGACGAGGCGTTCGCCGTCGGGCTCACGTGTGGCGGCACGATCCGTGTGCTCATTGAACCGCTGGAGTGGTAGGCCGGCCATGAGCTCGTCGCGCCGGACGTTCGTCGCCGAGGCAAACGTGGGGCGCGGCCCGGCCACGAATTTCCCCCTATGACCGGTCTGTTCGACTCCCTGGCCGAAGCGCTGCGGGCCGACGAGCCCGTCGCCCTCGTCGAGGTCGTCGAGGGACCCGACGACCTCTTCGGCGCCAAGCTCGTGGTCAGGCCCGAGGGCGATCCGGTGGTCGCCGGCGGCCTCGGCGACCCGAGCCTCGACCGGGTCGTGGTGCGTGACACCCTCGGCGAGCTCGCCGCCGGCCTGAGCGTCACCCGCCACTACGGCCGTCACGGCGAGGCCAGGGAACGGGAGGTCTCGGTGTTCATCGAGTCGTTCGCCCCGCCCCCTTCCATGGTCATCTTCGGCGCCGTCGACTTCACCGCCGCCCTGGCCAAGGTGGCCAAGGTGCTCGGCTACCGGGTGACGGTCTGCGACGCCCGGCCCGTGTTCGTGACGCGGGCGAGGTTCCCGATGGCCGACGAGCTCGTGGTGGCATGGCCCGACAAGCACCTCGCCGATGTCGGGCCTTCACTCGGACCGCGTGACGTCGTGTGCGTCCTGACCCACGACCCCAAGTTCGACGTGCCCGCCATTGTCGGCGCTCTCGCCACCAACGTGGGATACCTGGGCGCCATGGGTTCGAGGCGCACGTCCGACGAGCGCGACGTGCGGTTGCGCCAGGCCGGGGTCGACGACACTGGCTTGGCCCGGGTGATGGCACCCATCGGTCTGGATATCGGTGCCCGCACGCCCGAGGAGACGGCCGTCGCCATCTGCGCCGAGATCATCGCCATGCGCACGGGGAAGCGGGCCCCGTCGCTGCGCGACAGCGAAGGTCCGATCCACCGGGACACCGATTCGTCCGACGCCACTGCGGTTGGCGCCGCTTCGTCAGCGACCGGCTCGTCGAGCGCCGGTCGGTCAAACGCCGCTTCACCCGGGACCGGTGACGCCGACGCCGGCCGGGGGTGAGCGCAGGTGACAGCGCCGTCGCTCACGGCCCCTTCGCGGGCGTGGGCGCCGTGGTGCTCGCCGCCGGCGCAGGAAGCCGATTCGAGGCCCCCGACGGGACGCACAAGCTGCTCGCTCCCTTCCGGGGCCGCCCGGTCGCCGCGTGGGCCGTCGATGCCGCCGTCGCCGCCGGCCTGGAGCGCACCTGGGTCGTGACCGGCGCCGTCGACCTGGCCGGCGTCGTGCATCCCGACGCCCAGATCCTGGTCAACCCCAACTGGGCCGACGGGCAGGCTACCTCCCTGCAGGTCGCCCTGGCGGCGGCACGCGCCGCCGGTCTCGTCGCCGTGGTCGTCGGTCTCGGAGACCAACCCGGCGTCGGCCCGGCGGCGTGGCAGGCCGTCGCATCGGCGGAGGGTCCGATCGTCGTGGCGACGTACAATGGTCGGCGCCGCAACCCGGTTCGGCTCGGCCGAGAGATCTGGGGCCTCCTCCCCGCCACGGGTGATGAGGGGGCCAGGGTCGTGGTCCGCCGCCGCCCCGAGCTGGTCAGCGAAGTAGCGTGCGTCGGGCAGTCCGGCGACATCGACACCCTGGAGGACCTCGAACGATGGAACTCAACAACGACTTCCGAGTAAGCGCACCACCGCCCAAGGCCTGGAAGGTCCTCACCGACGTGGAGCGGATCGCGCCGATGCTTCCTGGCGCCAAGCTCGAGGAGATCGAAGGCGACGAGTTTCGCGGGCTGGTGAAGGTCAAGGTCGGCCCGATCACCGCCCAGTACAAGGGCAAGGCGACCTTCGCGGAGCAGAACGAGTCCGAGGGTCGCGTCGTCCTGAAGGCCACAGGGCGCGACACCCGGGGCGCGGGCAATGCCAACGCCACCATCACCGCCACCTTGACCCCTGATGGCGACGGCACCAAGGTCAACGTTCTCACCGACCTGACCGTCACCGGCAAGGTGGCGCAGTTCGGGCGGGGGGTCCTGGCCGACGTGAGCGCCAAGTTGATCGGACAGTTCGTCGATGCCCTCGAGGCCGACCTGGGCAAGGACGACTCGGCTCCGAGCGCTGCAGCTTCATCGACTGCGGCCCCATCGACTGCGGCTCCAGCGGGTCCGTCGGCTGCGGCATCATCGACCGCCTCGGCTCCTTCCGCTCCGGCTCCTTCAGAGGAGTCGGCGGCGAAGGCAGGCTCCGATGAGAACGGTGTCGTCGACGGTGGGGGGGCCGGGACCCCGCCGGCGGCCGAGCCGTCCCGGATCAGGACGATAGAGAGCGCCGATCCCGAGCCGGTCAACCTGCTTGACGCCGCCGGCGGGTCGGTGACCAAGCGCCTCGTTCCCGTGATCGCCGGGCTCGGTCTCCTCGGAGTGGTGCTGGCCATTCTCCGGTCGCGGCGGAAGTAGCTCAACGCCCGCTGGCCCGCCGGCCATGACCGAACCGGGCGGGAGCGATGACGTGGGCCGGGTGGCCGAGCTTCTCGGGCGGACGCCCCGCGGCGGCTTCGATGTGGTCGTGCGCACGGCTGGCGGTGATCCGGTCATCATCAGAAACGCCCCGCTCCTCGACGACGGCACGCCGATGCCGACTCTGTACTGGTTGGTCGGTGCCAGCCTGCGGCGCGCCGTCGATCGTCTCGAGGCGGCCGGCGGTGTCCGCAGGGCCGAGGCGGCCGTGGGGCCCGACGAGCTCGCCGACGCCCACCGGCGGTATGCGGCGCAACGGGATCGGGCCGTCGCCGCCGGCTGGGCAGGCCCACGGCCGAGCGGCGGGGTCGGCGGCACACGGCGGGGAGTCAAGTGCCTGCACGCCCATTACGCCTGGTACCTCGCCGGCGGCGACGATCCCGTCGGGCGCTGGGTGGACGCGGAGCTGCGTACCGCCGGGTCGGCGGGTCGCGACGCCACGTCCCGTCGGTCGGTCGGCCATACCCCGCCGGTCGCCCCGTCGTGAGCGAAGCGCCGGTCGCTGCCGTCGACTGCGGGACCAACTCGACGCGCCTGCTCGTCGCCGGCCCCCGAGGGGAGACCATCGAACGGCTGATGACCATCACGCGGCTCGGTCGTGGCGTCGACCTCAACCACTCCCTCGCCCCCGAAGCCGTCGAGCGGACCGTGACGGTCCTGCGTGAGTACCGGGAGGTCATGGACAGCTACGGCGTCCGACGGGTGCGGATGACGGCCACGTCGGCCGCGAGGGATGCCACCAACAGGGACGAGTTCTTCGTCGCCGCCCGCCAATCCATCGGCGTCGACGCCGAGCTGCTCGGTGGCGAGGAGGAGGCCCGCCTGTCCTTCGCCGGGGCCACGGCCGAGCTCGATCCTGCGAGCGGACCGTGGCTTGTCGCCGACATCGGCGGTGGGTCGACCGAGCTGGCCGTCGGCTCCGAGCTGGAGGTCGGCTCCGAGCTGGAGGTCGGCTCCGAGCTGGAGGTCGGCTCCGAGATGGGCTCCGGTCCTCGTGCCGGCGCCGGGCGCGGGCCTACAGCGGTGCGGTCCCTCGATATGGGGTGCGTCCGCGTCAGCGAGCGCTTCTTGGCCCACGACCCACCACTGGACGCCGAGCTGGCGGCGGCCCGGTCGTTCGTCGCCGCCCAACTCGACGGTGCTGTTACGGACCAACCGGCCTTCACCGACGGCAAGGTGCTCGTCGGCCTGGCTGGCACCGTGGCGGCCGCAGCCGCCATCGACCAGAAGCTCGAGCGCTACGACAGGACCGCGCTGCACCACTATCGGCTCGGTGCCGGTCGCGTCGCCGAGCTGCTCGATGACCTCGGCCGCGAGGACGCCGCCGCCCGCCGTCGCCGTCGTGGCATGGAGTCTGACCGTGCCGACGTCATCGTCGGCGGCCTCATCGTGGTCGATGCCGTCCTCACCCGCTTCGGGATGGCCGAATGCCTGACATCGGAGGCGGACATCCTCGACGGGCTCGTCGCTACGCTCGTCGACCGGCGCTGAGCAACGGCCCGCTTGGCTCTCGCGTCCTCACCTTCAGGTCCAAGGCGCCAAGAATCGGGCCGGCTCCGCTCCGGCGATGCGGGCCGTCAGGCGACCGGCGCCGAGTGAGGCCGGCTCCGCTCCGGTGGTCCCGGCGAATCAGGCGAACGCGGCGACATCGATGCCGGCTGCCGCCAGCCCCTGGCGCACCCTCACGGCCAGCTGGACGGCCCCCGGCGTGTCGCTGTGGATGCAGATGGACTCGGCGCGCACCGTGATCGGGGCGCCGGTCACGTCCTCGACCGGAAGGCCGCCGGCCAGCCGGACCGCTCGCTCGGCGACGACATCGACGTCGGCGATGACGGCCGTGGGCGCTGACCTGGAGATGGCGGCGCCCAAAGCCCACGAGGTCCGGGTAGGAGACCTGGGCGCCGACGCTGACGCCAGCGGCGACGGCCCTGCGTACGGTCTCGTCCATGATCCTTGGGTCCCCGGCGTGAAACCCGCAGGCCACGTTGGCGCTCGTCACCTGCTCGAGCAGCGCGGCGTCGGGAGCCACCCGGTACGGCCCGTAGCCCTCGCCCATGTCGCTGTTGAGGTCGACGGATCGGCGTCCGGTGGCCGTCGGATCGCCTGACATGAGGCTGGCGAAGCTACCGGCTGGTGAACCATCCTTCAAGCGGTGAGGTTTCTGCCCGCGGGACCGCATGCCCTGCTCGTCGAGGTCGACGATCTCGACGCCGCCATCGCCCTGCACGCCGAGGTCGAACGCCGTCGAGCCGACGGCTGGTGGCCCGCGCTCGTCGATGTCATCCCCGGCGCCCGAACCGTGCTGTTCGACGGGCTCGACGACCCTGAGGCCCTGGCCGATGAGCTCGCCACATGGTCCGTGCCCCCGGCGCCGGTGTCCACCGCGGCTCCGGTCGAGATCCCGTGCCACTACCGTGGCCCCGACCTGTCCTTCGTCGCCGGCCAGTGGGGCGTCGCGGACGCCGAGGTCGCCCAGATCCACACGGCGATCGTGCATCGCGTGGCGTTCTGCGGTTTCGGTCCGGGGTTTGCCTACATCGCCGGGCTGGGCGAGCGCTACGCGGTCCCGAGGCGCAGCGAGCCGAGGACGTCGGTGCCGGCCGGCAGTGTCGCCGTCGCCGGCGTGTACACCGGGATCTACCCGCGACCGACGCCAGGTGGTTGGCAACTGATCGGGTCGACCGACGTTGTGCTGTGGGACCCCGGCCGCCGGCCGGCCGCCCTGTTGGGCCCCGGCCGCCCGGTCCGCTTCGTCGAGGTCGACGGGTAACTACTGCCACCGATGCGAGCGTGCCATCGTCAGGGCCGGCGCGCTCACGCCCTTGCAGGAGGCGGGAAGACCGGCCTCGCTCACATCCCCGCAGCCCGATACGGAGCTCTCGACCCTCCGGCTCACACCCCCGTCCAACCGGCTCGTGGGCAACGACGAGACCGAAGCGGTCCTCGAGTCGACCGTCGACGGGGTGGACATCCGCTTCGGGGCTGTCGTGGACCCAAGTTCGGTGCCGGCCCGCGCCCGGGCGAGGCCGGGTACCGAGGTCACCATGAGACGGCTCCGAAGGCGTGGATTGGGCGTCGGCGATCTGTAGCATCACGGTCCATGTCGCCTTTCGACCGCCTCTCGACGAGGCCCGGTGCCTGGATCGTCGATCCACGGGCCGGGGACGGATTCGCTCGCCGAGCTCCTGGCGTCGTGGGCCGCGCCACATGAGCTGGGGCGGCGGCCATAGGACGACGTCGCTCGAACTCTCCGGCCGGCGCCTCGTCCTGCGTCCGCTCGTCGCGGGCGACTTCGAGGCGTGGAGAGAGGTCCGGAAGCGGTCAAAAGATTGGCTTCTCAAATGGGAGCCGAGACCACTGCCAGGACAGCCGGACGCCACAGGCGACCGGAGGGTCTTCGCGGCGCGCTGCGGGGCGCGTGAGCGCGAGCGACAGCTCGGCAGCGGGTACGGATTCGGGATGTTCGTCGAAGGACGCTTCGCCGGCGAGATCAATCTGTCATCGGTGCAGCGGGGTCCTTACCAGAATGCCTATGTCGGCTATTGGATCGATCACGCCATGGCCGGGCGCGGCTACACCCCCGAGGCGTTCGTCATCGTGTGCCGATTCGCGTTCGAAGACCTCGCCCTGCACCGGCTGCAGGCTTCGATCATCCCGCGCAACGCCGCCAGTCGCAGAGTGGTGGAGAAGCTCGGGTTGCGCAACGAGGGCACCGCCGTCCGCTACCTCGAGATCAACGGGGTCTGGGAGGACCACGTCCGCTATGCGATCACCTCAGAGGAGTGGAAACAGCGAGCCGCCGGCTACGTCAGGGACTGGCTGACGGCCTCGGTCTGAGGCGGACGAGCTCGCTCGGGACGGGCCGTTCAGGAGACGGTGACGAGCGTGCCGTACCAGTCGTCGCCGTTGTTGAAGATGTAGGCGGCGTCAGGCGGTGACAGCTCGACGCACCCGTTGCTCTGCGGGAAGCCGTAGGAGGTCCGGACGTAGCCGTGGATGGCGTCGCCCCCGTTGAAGTAGGCGGCCGAGGTGACCACGACGTTGTACTTGGCCCCACCCACGTCGGTGCCGATCATGCGGTCGGTCGGGAGATGCGTCTCGACGGCGAAGGTGCCTTGCTGGGTCGCGGCGCCGGGGACTCCGGTGTTGGCGAGGGTGGTATAGGCGATCGAGCCGGCCTGCCAGACCCTGAGCTGCTCGGTGCCCTCCTCGTTGACCATGATGTAGCTGTACTTGCGGGGATCGGTCTGGCGCTTGGCCACGGCCTTGAGAAGGGTGGTCCAGACCTGAGGTCCTGCGGCGCCGTCGACGGCCAGGCCGTGGTCGCCCTCGAAGGCCATGACCGCTCCCTTGGTGACGAGGTTGGCCTGTCCCCGCTGCCACTGTGCTCGCAGCGCCGGCGGCGAGTCGGCGTAGCGCCAGGCAAACTGGCCGCTCGTGGGATTGGTCGAGATCGCCGCCGCCGAAACCGGCTCGGCGGAAAGCCCACTCGTGGCGACCGCCGCCGTCGTCGTCGCCTTGTGGGTCGGGGCGGACGAGGACGATGCGGGCGGGGTCGATCCCGAGGTGTTGGTCGCGCTACGCGTGAAGGTGAGGGGGAGGTAGCCCAGCTCGGCGAGCAATTGCTGGAGGCGGAGCACCGAGCCGGTGCCGACATTGAACGTGGTGTTGTAGCGGTGGCCGAGCTTCACCGTCCGGCTTTCTTCCACTGCGGCGGTGCTGGCCGCGACCGTGACGCGCTCCTTGGTCGATGGGATGTAGCCGGCCCTGGGTCGGAAGACCATCGAATCGCCCTGCCGGCTCCAGCGCCCGAGGATCGGCGGGGACAGGGTCGGCGTCGGAGAGTTGGCCGCCACGGCGTGAGAGAACCTGATGGATATGGTGCCGTTGGTCGCCACACCCTTGGCGGCGCGCTTTGGTGTCACCGAGCGGACCGAGAGCGGCGCCGGCGGCTGCGACGTCGTCGACGATCCCCCCGTCGGGCCGGCCGATGAGACGGTGTGGCCTCCGTGGCCGCCTGTCGTCGACCCAGAGAGCTTGGTGGAAGGCGAGCGGGTCAGGACGACGGCGCTGGTGATGCCGGCCGCCACTATCACGACGGCCGCCCCGACGGCAACGATGATCCGGGTGGTCGACCAGCCGGATCCGTCGTGTCCCTCGCCTTGCTTGAGATGCGCTGGTGTCGCCATCGTCCTTGCTCTGTGCCGGGGTATCCAATGGACAATCTACGTAGCGTGGCCGCGAAAGTCTCGTCGGTGGGCGAATTGCTCCCAGCCAGACGGCTTGTACGTTACTTGCTTCCGGCGGCTCGGGCGGTCGTTCTGACCGTGATCCCTGAGGCGCCCGTCATAGAAAAGACGCCGGCGCGGTCGATTTGGTTCCGTCTTTTCGGATTCGGACCGGTGGCAATCTGCGGGTTTGACCCGGTTTGAGACTGCGAGGGGCCGGGGTACAACTCGGTTGCCGCCGCAGTTGCCCCTCCGGCGGCTCGCTTGTGTGCCGGTCCCTCGCCCCATGCCCCTTCGGGTGGGGGACCGGCCGAGCCTCTTCACCTCTGTAGCTCGGGGCGTGGGCGGGCGGGTGCCGGGCATCGCTCCCATCCCGGCCCGGCTTCGGTCAAGGCCCGGGGGACTGCGTTTGGTTCGGGCGGCCTCGCTTCGCACAGAATCCAGTGCGGAGCCGCTCGGGATCCAGTGCGGGTGCCGTCCGGAGCGGCGAACGCAGCCGGGGGAGCGAGCCGGCGGGCGGCATACGGAGGGTGGCTCGCGCCAGGGAGAGGTGGCCCTGCGGCGGCGCGCCGCGGTGGCGGGTGGCGGTGGCGGGTGGCGGGTTGCAGCCGGTCCGCCGGAACCTGTCGCGATCTTGCACCGAGCGGTGTACACGGATCGCGACCAGTTCGGCCCATCGTGTGCACGGATCGCGACCAGAACGGGACAAGCCACAGATTTCTCTTGCCGTAGACCTCTGGATGGCTATAGGCGAGCGAGGTCCTTCAGTCGAGGCGGGTCGGCGCCGGCCCGCCCGCAGGTCAGGGCGGCGACCAGGTTGGCTCGGTCGAGGGCGCGCTCGATGTCGGGTTCGGTGATGGCCGTCAGGGCGGCGGGTGTGAGCAGGCCGCGCCCTTCGAGGGCCGAGAGCAGGCCGGCGGTGAAGGCATCGCCGGCCCCGACCGTGTCGACGAGCTTCACGCCCGGCGGCGTGCGCTGCACGACCCGGCCGCTGCGGTGCCAGGCCGTGGCGCCCGCTTTTCCCGCCGTGACGACGACAAGGCTGGGCCCTGATGCGTCGCGGACGGAGAGCCACCGCCCGACGACGTCCTCGACGCCCACGCCAGGATGAAGCACGTCGAGGTCCTCCTCGCTCACCTTGACGAGGTGGGCGCAGCTCAGCACGGGCGCGACGACCCCGTTGGCCAGGTCGGCGTCACCGAGCATCGACGGCCTGATGTTGGGGTCATAGCTGATCGTCACGTCTTCCCTTTGGCGCAGCCGCTCGAGCCACTTGCAGATGACGCCGGCACCGGGCGGAAGGCCGGTGGCGAGCGACCCGGTATGGACGCTGGCGCCGGCGAGAGCCGCCGGGTCGGGCAGCTCGTGAGCCAGCCAGGCCCAGTCGGCCGTATCGGGCCCGTAGAACTCGTAGCTCGCCACCCCGGACGGATCCAGGGTGACGACGGCCATCGTGGGAGGCTCGTCGGCGTCGACCGACAGGTCGAGCTCGACTCCCTCGGCCTGGAGATGCGCCCGCAGCCATGGGCCGTATCCCCTCCGAGCGAGCCGGCCGGCGAAGCCGACGGGTACGTCGAGGCGGGCCAGCCCGACGGCGACGTTGGCCGGGCTGCCACCGAAGCGGCCGGTGAGCTGCATGGACCCGGCAACGTCGCCGAGTGTGGCGGTCGCGGGCGTAGAGGGAAGCAGGTCCACGAGCGCCTCGCCGACGACGACCACCCGTGCTCGTTGACCTGCGCCATCGAATGGTTGCTTCACACGCCCACGCTGCCACACCGGCCGGAAAGCCTTGATGGGCGTCGCTCCCGAGGTGTTCGGCAGGGCGACGTAGGTGGCGTCGGCGCAGGCCGACCTTGATGTCGCCTTATCTGCCACTCCGGATGGCAGCACCCGTCGATATAGCCTCGGATCGCCAGTCGTCGAGGGAGCTGCTGCCATGGAGCTGTTCGTGTTGGGCCTGGGGGAGTGCTGCTGCCCGTACGAAGTGGTGGCGCCGGGCGTGCGCGACAGTCATCGGACCCACATCCCGGTCAACGGGTACCTGATCCGTCTTGACGACGACAAGCTCGTCCTGGTGGACACCGGCATGAGCCGCCTCCACGTCACCGATCCGGAGCTGACCTGGCGGGGCACCAAGAGCGCCGAGCTGCTGACGCCGGTGATGCGACGCGAGGACAGCCTTCTGTTCCGTCTGGCCCAGCTCGAGGTGGCCCCCCAGGACATCGACTATGTGGTCAACACGCATCTGCACTTCGACCACGCCGGCAACAACGACCTGCTCAAGGACGCCACGTTCCTGGTCCAGCGGGAGCAGTACGACCACGCCAAGGACAATCCGAGCTATCCCAACCAGTACTGGAACCTTCCTTCGCTCAGCTACGAGTTGGTAGATGGCGCTGCGCAGCTGTTTGACGGCCTGGGGGTTGTGCCCAGCCCGGGCCACAGCCCAGGCCACCAGTCCGTGACGCTGCGACTGCCCGACACCGGCATGGTCATCCTCTGCGGTGACGCCGTCTATTGCCAGGACAACTACGACCATGACGCCTGGACCAGCCAGGCGGATCCCGAGCAGGCCCGCCACAGCGCGTTGATGCTGCGGGAATTGGCCGAGGCCAACGACGCCTTGATGATCTACGGCCACGACCGGGAGCAGGCTCGCCACCTGCGTTGGGCTCCCGACGCCTTCTACACCTGAGCGCCGGCCGGTCTCAGTGCAGACGAGAGCCCGCCTCCAGTGAAGGCGATCACACCGTGCCGGGCCGGGCGGCGACGGTCGATCTCGCCGCCGACAGGGTTGGCTGCGGGTTGCCGCGGTGGGCTCGATGTCGATGCCGCCAGATGGCAGGCGCCGATGGTACTGCCCAGTCATCGTTCCGCTTGCAGCACGGGTTGGTGGTAACGGGAAGGTCAGTGAGGCTGTTCCTCGATAGGCGCCGGGGTGTCGTCGGCGGCGTCGTAGGCGGGCAGGTCTCGCATTCTGCGTAGGGGGGAGGCGATCACCCAGCCGACGGCGAGGACCTCACCGATTTGGCTGACCCACAACGTCGGGCGCAGGCCGATCCAAGTGCCCAGTGCGCCGCCGAGCAGGGCGCCGAGTGGCATGGTGCCCCAGACCAGGAAGCGCATGGTGGCGTTCATCCGGCCGAGCAGCCGGGGTGGGCACAGGGCCTGGCGGAAGCTGACCTGGGCGACGTTGTAGACCACGACACCGAAAGAGATTGCGAAGAAGCCGGTTACGTAGAACGCCAGTCCGTCTCCGCTGCTTGTGAGCGGGATCAACAGCCCGAACGGGGCAGTGACCATGGTTGAAATCCAGATCGTGCGAGCCTGACCGATCCGGCGGGCGATCGCCGAGGCCGTCAGGGCGCCGAGGATGCCGCCAATACTGCCCGCCGACATCAACACACCGATGACGCCGGCGGAGAGGTGGACGCTGCGAACCAGGAACACGACGACGACCGCGGCGAAAGCTGAGCTGAAGAAGTTGGACGTTCCTGTGGTGGCTGCGATCATCCGCAGGATCGGATGGCGCAGCACGAAGCCGAGACCCTCACCGATCTCCTTGAAGAAGTGCCGTTGGACTGGCCGCGCCGGTGCCGGTTCCGGGCGGCGGATCGCTCCCACGCAGATGGCGGAGGCCAGAAAGCTCACGGCGTCGGCCAGGACAGCGAACGGTGCGGTGAAGAGCTGCACCAGGAACCCGCCAAGCGTCGGCCCGACCACTTCGGCGACCGACTGGCTGGCACCCAGTTTGGCGTTGCCCTCCATCAGCTCGTCGCGACCGACTAACGAGGGGAGATAGCTCTGGTAGGACACGTCGAAGAAGACCGTGGCGATGCCGTGCAGCAGTGCCACGGCGAACAGTTGGCCGATCGTGAGGACGCCAAGCGCCGCAGCTACTGGGATCGAGGCCAGCAGGGCCGCACGGGCCAAGTCGGCGACGATCATCACCGGGCGCCGGCGGACCCGGTCACACCATGCTCCGGCCGGCAGCCCGACGAGCAGAAACGCCACGGACTCGAGAGCGGTCAGCACCCCAACCTCGAAGGTACTGGCGTGCAGATATAGCACCGCGACCAGCGGCAGGACCAGCACCGAGACCTGACTGCCGAGCTGGCTGATCGTCTCTCCGGCCCACAGCAGCCGAAAATCGTGATGCCAGACCAGGCCGCCGCGCCGTCGGGACCCGCCGCTGTCGGCCTTCGACGTGATCATGCGGCTACCATACCCAAGTGATTGGCAAATACAAATCACTTTGTGCGGAGCTGGTGGACATGACCGAACGCAGACGGGCGACCGACGAGGAGGCGAAGGCGTTGGCGTCGTCGCTGCGGCTGAGGATCCTGCGCATCTGCGTGGGAGACGCCCACACCAACAAGGAGATCGCCGAGCGTCTCGGGCGGGACCCGGCGAGCACCCTGCACCACGTCAGGACGCTCGTGCGAACGGGATTCCTCCAGCCACAGGAGGAGCGACGAGGCACCCGCGGGGCCCGTGAGGTGCCCTACCTGGCGACAAAGAAGTCCTGGCGGCTGAGCACCCCAGGAGGTAGCCACGTCATGCTCGAGACCTTCCTGGCCGAGCTCGCCCTCGTCCCCGCGGAGAAGGTCGACACCACTCGGCTCGGTCTGCGCCTCTCGCCCGCCGACATGGCCGACTTTGAGGCCAGGCTCCGCGAGCTGCTGGACGATTTCGCCGACCGCCCGGACGACCCATCGGCGCCGGCATGGTCAGTGTTCATCACGCTCCACCCCGATCCCAACCGACCGACCCAGCCTCGCTCACAGTCACCCGGGCGCCGTGGGGCCGGCAGCGTCCCTTGACTCGGCCGTTCGGCTGAGCCGATAGCGCATCCAACTCGCCGAGAGGCCAGGCGACCACACCCTCCCGTGAAGGCTGGGCAGGCAGGTCAGCCCCGAGATCTCCGGCTGGGATGGGCCGGAGGGAGGGTCCGGCCCTCACCCTCGCTAAGTGGTCCTCGTCGTAACTACATGGGTGTAATACGATCGGGTGTTGCGGAGGGGTCCGAGGGGAGGGCGGTCGCGTCGTCGTGGGAGTGGCGATGTCGAGACGCAGTCCGTTCCTAATCGTGTTGGGCGACGAGGACCGTCGAGAGTTGGAGACGCTGGCCGCCAGGCATAGAGCTGAAGTTCGGATGGTGTTGCGGGCCCGGATCGTGCTGGCCGCCGCGGACGGGGACGAGAACGTGGAAATCGCGGGGCGCTTGGGAATTGTCGCGGACACGGTGCTCAAGTGGCGGAAGCGGTTCTTCGAAGAGGGTATTGACGGCTTGGCGGACCGGAAACGCTCGGGTCGCCCCCGAGTCTTTTCCCCCTCTGGTGACCGCCGAAGTCAAACGGCTGGCGTGTGAGCTGCCGGCCGCCTCTGGTGTGCCGCTGTCACGATGGTCAAGCGCAGAGTTGGCCCGCGAGCTGGTTGAGCGGGCGGTGGTGGCGGGCATCTCGTCGTCGACCATCGCCCGGGTTCTGGCACACGACCCGATCCGCCCGTGGCGATCGGATGTGGATCTTCCCCCGCGACCCGAACTTCGCGGCTAAAGCAGCGGTGGCGTTGGACCTCTACGCCCGGGTCTTCGACGGCGAAGCACTCGGCGAGGACGAGTTCGTGATCTGCGCGGACGAGAAGACCAGCATCCAGGCCCGCTGCCGGTGCCACCCCACCTTGCCGCCAGGCAGGGCCCGGTTGATGCGCGTCGAGCACGAATACGCCCGGGGCGGCGCCCTGGCCTATCTGGCCGCTTACGACGTGCACCAGGCCAAAGCGATGGGCCGGTCCGAATCCACGACGGGGATCGTCCCGTTCGGCCGTCTCGTGAACCAGGTCATGACCGCCGAGCCCTACGCCTCGGCCGCCCGCGTGTTCTGGATCGTCGACAACGGATCATCCCACCGCGGTCAACGCTCGATCGACCGGCTGCAAGGCGAGTGGCCCACGTTGCGCCTGATCCACCTGCCCGTGCATGCCTCCTGGCTCGACCAATGCGAGATCTACTTCTCGATCGTGCAACGCAAAGTCGTCAACCCCAACGACTTCAACGACCTCGACCAGATCACCGAACGCCTCACAGCGTTCGAGACCCGCTACAACCAGATCGCCGAGCCGTTCGACTGGACCTTCGGACGCGACGACCTCGACAAGCTCCTGGCCCGCCTCGACGCCCACGCCGCTTGATCCGAGCCGCCTCCCGGGCAGCGCAATAGCATCGCTTGATGGCGATCCCCGACAGCACCCGCCGATCGCTCGCGCAGCGACTCGAAGGCCGCCGAGCCGACCGCTGGAACGGGCTTGCCAAGCTCACGGTCACCTTCCGCGCCAACTTCGCATACGTCACCGGCATCGAGACCGACGGCGAGTCGAACCCGCTGTTCCGTCTCCGCTACGGCGGCTCCGCGAACACCTGGGGCTTCGCCATCTACCTGTGGAGCCGCCAAGTCTACGAAGACTCCATCCTGCCCTCCGGCAGCTTCGCCGGCACCCCAGAAGAAGCCCTCGACTGCGCCTGCGGGCTCTACCTCAACGACCCAACAGCCTGGACCGACAACTCACCCACAAACTTGTGAGCGGGACCACTAAGGTAGGGACCTACAACTCGGCAAGGTGCGGGGACGAAAATTGCGGGTTCTTGGGGTAGGTCTGCCGCGTACGGCGACGTTGACGCAGAAGGTGGCGCTGGAGATGCTCGGGGCCGGCCCCTGCTACCACATGGTCTCGGTCCTGGGTGACCTGGAGCAAGTGTCGCGGTGGCAGCGGGCCCTGGCCGGCGAGCACCCCTGGCCGGAGCTGTTCTCCGGCTACGACTCGACCGTCGACTGGCCCGGAGGGTACTTCTGGCGGGAGCTGCTGGACGTCTACCCCGACGCCAAGGTCCTGCTGAGCATCCGCGACCCCGAGCGCTGGGCGGAGTCGATGGGCAAGACGATCTGCGCCGTATGGCGCGGCGACGGCCTCATGCGGCAGCTGTCTCAGGCCCGGCGCCTCATCGACCCGGGCTGGCAGGGGTACGTCGACGTGATGACGGAGATCATGTTCGGCCCGCACGGGACCCTGCTGGGCACCGACGACGATCCGGCCGCCCTGGCCGAGTTGATGGGGCGGCACACCGCCGAGGTCAGGGCCACCGTCCCGGCCGGGCGGCTGGTCGTGTGGGAGCCGGCCGACGGCTGGGAGCCCCTGTGCGAGCTGCTCGGCGTCGCCATCCCGGACCAGCCGCTCCCCCACGTCAACGACAGCACCGCCTTCGAGGACCGGGTGATCGAGGGGTCGCTGGCCGCCCTCAACCACTATTGGGACAAGCGCCAGGGTGCGCTCGCCTGATCGGCCAGCGCAGGGGTAACCCCGAGGCGATCTAGATCCAGGTGTAGACGCCCGGACCGGCGATCAGCTTGCCCACCTGCTTCGACGACTTCCCGCAGTACGAGCACTTGACCGCGTTGCTGCTTTCCCCGACCTTCGCGACGAGCAGGCCTCACTCACTTGCGATGATCCTGACCCAAGACCAGCATCGCCATCCAACACGTCCAACACGTCCAAGGCGTCGTCGCTCTCCGACAACGATCGTCTCCTATCAGACAAGCGCACCCGGCTCGCGTCCCACCCGAGGATGCTCGGATAGCCCGGAGGGCCTCCTGGAGTCCTTGGGGGTGCCTCGATGAGCTGGCAGGCGGGTTCCGTGAGGAGTGAGGATTTCCGACATGAGTGATCTTCGTGACCTGCTGGCTGACGCGGCGCTACGGGCCGCTCCCTCGGGGTGAGTCGGCGGGTGTCTCACACCGGCCGCCCGGTGAAGTGCGGACCGCACAGCTGCCTCGTCGACCATTGCCAAGGCTCTGAGTAGGACTTTTGCGAGGAAAACAGCGTAGGCGCGGAGGGAGTCGAACCCTCATGCCCGAAGGCCGCAGGGTTTAAGCCCGCTGTGTCTGCCGTTCCACCACGCGCCCCACCGCCGCAGTCTGCCAGAGGTCCGATGCCGGGAGGTCGCCGCCGAGAGGCGAGCCGGGCATAACCCCTCGCCGCGGCTTTCCGGCGCGGCGCTGTCAAGGACGGCGTACCGCCTTCGACCCGACGACCGCCGACCGAACGCCCGCCTGCTCCTTTCTTGTCGCACCGGTGGGGAAGGCGAAATGCCGGCCGAATCCTTGACAGCTCTCGGGACGGCCCCTAGGTTGGATTCCTGTCGATTGACAACGTTGTCAATCGAGATGCGGTTGTTGGGTCGTTGTCACACCGAGCGAGAAGTGCCGGCGAGTTCGGCGCGGGTGGGCAGCGATCCCACGGCCGATGTGGCGAGAAAGTGGGGAGAGAACATGACCAGACGTTGGGTAGGACGGCGGCTGACTGCCATCGCCGCCATCACCGCGATGACGGTGCTCGGGGTCGGGGCAGCCGGCTCGGCCACCGCCACCGCTTCGAGATCGGGAGCGGCGCCGTCGACCCCGCCGTTGGTCACGGATCCGGCGTCGCTCGTCAACCCGTTCATCGGTACGGGTAGCGGCGGCGCGGTCGTGGGCCAGATCGACACCTTCCCCGGTGCCGACGCTCCCTTCGGGATGATGCAGTGGAGTCCCGACACGTCCCCTGACCGTACCGACGGCGGGGGCTATTACTACCCGGACAGCAAGGTCTCCGGGTTCAGCGTGAATCACATGAGTGGTCCGGGTTGCGGTGCGTATGGCGATCTCCCGTTCCTCCCCACCGTCGGCGCCATCGGCTCTTCGCCTTCGGCCACGACCGAATCGTTTTCCCATAGCACCGAGAAGGCCACGCCCGGCTACTACGCCTCGACGGTGGGCAGCCCGGGCGTCGGGGTTCAGCTTGCGACCACGACCCGTACCGGGATCGGCTCGTTCACGTATCCGGCGAGCACGCAGGCCAACATGCTTCTCAAGCTCTCCGGCTCGGCCAACGGCGACACGGCCGAGAAGGCCACGATCGTCAACGACCACGAGATCGAGGGTTCGGTGACGAGCGGGCACTTCTGTGGGGCGTCGAACACCTACACCCTCCACTACGACGTGCAGTTCTCCTCCGACTTCACCGCCTCCGGATCGTGGAAGGGCTCGACGGTCACGCCGACGCCCAAGGGCAGTTTCGGTGCCCCGATCGACACCCCCGACGGCGTCTACCTCACCTTCGACACGACCAAGGATCGCACGGTCAAGGCCAAGGTCGGCATCTCCTACGTGAGCACCCCCAACGCCACCGGCAATCTGGCCAAGGAGGATCCGGGCTGGAGTCTCGACACGGTCAAGTCGGCGACCCACAACGCCTGGAACAAGGTCCTCGGCCGCCTCAGCATCGGTGGTGGTACGGCCGCCCAGCGGCAGGTCTTCTACACGGCCCTGTACCACTCGCTGCTTCACCCCAACGTGTTCAGCGACGACAACGGTCAATACATGGGATTCGATGGCCGCGTCCATCGAGTGGCCAAGGGCCACGCCTCGTACGCCAACTTCTCGGGATGGGACATCTACCGGTCCGAGGTCCCGCTGCTCGCGACGGTCGCACCGGCGCAGACGAGCGACATCGTGTCGACCATGCTCGCTGATTACCACCAGACGGGCCAGCTGCCCAAATGGAGTCAGGCCCACGGTGAGGCCTACATCATGGTCGGCGACCCGGCCGACCCGATCATTGCCGGCGCCTACGCCTTCGGCGCCAGGGGCTTCGATACCAAGACGGCCCTTGCCGACATGGTCAAAGAGGCCACCAAGCCCAACGACATCAGGCCCGGGCTCAGCTACCTCGAGACCCGCGGCTACCTTCCCGACGACGGCTCCTACGGATGCTGCAACTACTACGGGTCCGCGTCGACGACCCTCGAGTACAACACAGCCGACTTCGCCATCTCCCGGCTGGCGGCGGCGCTCGGCAACCGACCCGCCACAACCCACTTCACGGACCGGGCCCAGGACTGGACCAACCTGTTCGATCCGGCCTCGGGCTTCATGCAGCCCAAGGACCTCAACGGGGCGTTCGTCTCCGGTTTCTCACCCACGGGTGGCGACGGCTTCGTCGAAGGCGACGCCTATCAGTACACGCCGATGGTGCCGTTTGACTTGAAGGGTCTCGTCAACGCCGAGGGCGGCAACCAGGCCTGGGTCAGCTACCTCAACTCCTTCTTCACCCAGCTCAACGCCGGACCGAGCTCACCCAACGCGTGGGAGGGCAACGAGCCCGGGCTCGAGATCCCGTGGGAGTACGACTACGCCGGTGCACCCTGGCGGACCCAACAGGTGGTCCGCAGGATCCAGACCCAGCTGTACTCCGACACTCCGGGAGGCACGGCCGGCAACGACGACCTCGGTGCCATGTCGTCATGGTTCGTGTGGTCGGCGCTCGGTATGTACCCCGAGACGCCGGGCACGGCCGACCTCGCGCTCGGAAGCCCCCTGTTCCCACGGGAGGTCATCCACCTGGCGAGCGGTAAGACGATCGACGTCAACGCACCGAAGGCGAATGCCTCCACGCCTTACGTCCAGTCGATGACGGTCGGCGGCAAGGCGTGGTCCAAGGCCTACCTGCCGCCCTCGATCCTCACCACGGGTGCTGCGCTCGACGTGAAGCTCGGCTCGGTCCCCAATGCGGGTTGGGCCTCTGCGGCATCCGATGCCCCGCCGTCGTGGACGACCGGTCAGGCACCCGCCATCGCCACCATGTCGCCTTCCGGACAGGTCGTGGTCAAGCCCGGCGGCTCGACGACCGTCGACCTGGTCATCAAGTCCACGACGGCCAAGGCGCAGACGGTGTCATGGCGGGCGATTCCCTCCTCGGGGGTCAAGGTGAGCCCAACCAAGGGGAGCGTGGCCATCGGCGGCGCATCCAACGCAGCCGAGCGGGCCGCATCCAGCAAGCAGAGGGCGGCCGGCACCGCCATAGCCACGACCCCCAACACGGCCACGCCGACGTGCATCTCGGCGTGCGCCATCGTGCCCGTAAAGCTGCGGGCTGGCACGACGGTCGGGTCGTATGCGGCCACCTTCGACCTGCGTTCGTCGACGGGGGCGAAGCTGGCACCCGTCGACCTTGACGTGGGCGTGGCCACTCCGGGCGATCTGACCCCGTATTACAACAACACCGGCATCTCCGACGACAGCAACCAGGGGTCGGCCCAGTTCGACACAAGCGGCTTCAGCTACTCGGCGCAGGCGCTCGCGGCGGCCGGCCTTTCCGCCGGGGGCAAGTTCACCTCGGGGGGCGTCGGCTTCACCTGGCCCGACATCCCGTCGGGTCAGCCGGACAACCTTGTAGCCGCCGGCCAGGACATTGCCCTGCCGAGCGATCCTGGCGCCACGCACATCGGGTTCGTCGGAGCGGCGACCAACGGACCAACGAGCGGGACGGTGACCATCGCCTACAGCGACGGCTCGACCCAGACGGCGACGCTCGACTTGGGCGACTGGACGCTCAACGCCGGGTCGGTGCCTCCAGAGGCTTCGGACCAGACGGTGGCCACCGCCGCATATCGCAACAGCACATCGGGCACGAGCCAGACGATCAAGACGTACGTCTTCGAGAGCTCGCTTCCTTTGGAATCGGGCAAGACTCCGGTCAGTGTCACCCTCCCGACGTCGGTCAACCAGGGAGAGCTGCACATCTTCACCATCGGACTGGGCTGATTCGCTGACCGACCCCGCCGCCAAGTGTCGGGTTCGTAGATAGCAAACGTCGGGGCGGCCGCTTGCGGTCGCCCCGACGGCGCATCAGGCCCTTCGATCCCGGGAAACTGCGGGAAAACCAGAGGGAAACGCTGGCGTCACCAAGGCGTGACTGATAACGTTGTCATCTGGGGGAGCGGCCCGCCGAGACGACCGACACGAACGGTCCGCGAGCGGCGCTGCGCCCGGTGTCAGATCCGAAGCCGAGAGACGAGGGGAGCAATGGCAAAGCCCGAGCCGGTTGATGCGGCCACGCCACCAGCGCCGTCCCAGATCCCCAGCCGCCCCGGGGCCAGGAGAGCGCGGACGCGGCCCACGATCAAGGACGTCGCGGCCGAAGCCGGGGTCAGCCTGAAGACCGTCTCGCGGGTGCTCAACCTCGAGCCGGGAGTGGCACCGGCGACCGCCGCTCGGGTCGCGGAGGCATCGGAACGGCTCGGTTTCAAGCGGAACGAGGCGGCCGCCCACCTCCGGCGCCTCGACCGCTCGACGCGCCTCATCGGCCTCGTCACCGAGGACCTGGCCAACCCCTTCTACTCCGTGCTCGCCCAAGCAGTCGAGGAAGTGGTCCGAGCGAGCGGCTACCTGTTGATGGTGGCCTCGTCCGACGAGGACCCGGCGACGGAACGTGAGGTGATCCAGGCGCTGTGCAGCCGAAGGGTGGACGGCCTGATCGTCGTTCCCACCGGCCCCGACCACTCCTTTCTCCTTCCGGAGATCGCAGCGGGAACGGCCGTGGTGTTCGTGGACCGTCCCGCCCTCTCCGGCCAGGTCGATACGGTGCTCGCCGCCAACGCCGACGGGGCCATCCAGGGTGTTCGCCACCTGCTCGACGCCGGTCATCGACGGATCGCCTATCTCGGCGACGACCAGGCCATCTCGACGGCGAAGGACCGATACCGCGGTTACCGGGAGGCCATGGACGCCGCCATCGGCGGCGTCGACGAGCGCCTCGTCACGCTCGGTCTCCACGACACCGAAGCCGCGGAGGCAGCCACCATCGACGTCCTCTCGGTGGAACCGCAGCCGACCGCCCTCTTCTGTTCCAACAACCGCATCACCGTTGGGGCGCTGCGGGCGCTCCGGCGCCGGCCCGTCGAGCTGGCCCTCGTCGGTTTCGACGATTTCGAGCTCGCCGACGTCCTGGAGCCCGGCATCACCGTCGTGACCCAGGACGTCGCCGCCCTGGGCCGGACGGCCGCCGAGCTGCTCCTCGGCCGCCTCGGCGGGGAGGACCGGCCGGCCAGCCGGGTGGTCCTCGGTACGACGCTCGTGGTCAGGGGATCGGGTGAGGTGGCGCCGTGAGCTTCCCCAACCCCGACGACCAGGAGCTCGACCCGACCGCCCCCGGGCCCGCCCTCGCACCCCCACGCATCTCTGGCGCCGATCCGGCGCCGATCCTCCTCGAGCCCAACCGGCCCCGGCAGTTTTACCGCTCGAGCGGGGCCGCCGACGTCTTCAGACGCAGCCCTTCGCCCGACGCCTACCGCCCTGAGGAGTGGCTGGCGTCGACCACCCCTCGCTTCGGTGCGACGACCGACGGCCTCAGCCACTTGCCCGACGGCCGCTGGCTTCGAGACGCCGTCGGGGCCGCCCCCGAGGCGTGGTTGGGTCCCGACCATGTCGACAGGTACGGCGACGACGTGGGCATGCTCGTCAAGCTGCTCGACGCCGGCGAGCGCCTGCCTGTCCATGTGCACCCATCGGACCGTTTCGCTCGTTCCCACCTGGGGAGCAGGCACGGCAAGACCGAGGCCTGGATCGTCCTCGGTGCCGGGGGTGCCGGGGGTGCCGGGGGTGCCAGGGGTGCCGGGGGTGCCGGGGGTGCGGGCGTCTGGCTCGGGTTCCGCCACGATCAGGACGCCGACGAGCTGGCCCGGTGGGTGGCAAGCCAGGACACTGCGGCGTTGCTCGGCGCCCTCAACCACCTCGAGGTCACGCCGGGGGACGCCATCGTCGTGCCCGCCGGCACCCCACACGCCATCGGGCCGGGGGTCTTCTGCGTGGAGCTGCAGGAGCCGACCGACCTGTCGCTCAACCTGGAGTGGGATGGCTTCGCCGTTCCCGACGGCACCGAAGGCCAGCTCGGCATCGGGCCCGACGAGGTCCTGGCCTGTGTGGCACGCGCTGCGCTCAGCGCCGCCGACGTCGACCGGCTGCGCACGACCGTTCGACCCGGAGTGACCGCCTCGCCCACCGTCGATCTGCTCGGGCCCGACGCCGCGCCCTACTTTCGTGCGTCGAGGCTCCGCCCCCAACCCGAGGTCGCCGTCGACGCCTCGTTCGCCGTACTCGTCGTGACCCGTGGGGCGGGGCGCATCGATACAGAGAGCGGTGCCCGCATCGACCTCCGTCGCGGTGACGTGATCCTCATGCCGTGGGCGGCGGGCCCGAGCCGGATCGGCGGCGACGTCGAGATCGTCCGCTGCCAGCCGCCGCGACCCGCCGCCCGGTCCGGCCGCGGCGCCGGTTCCGACGATCGCCCCAACGACGGCGCCCGCACCGATCCCGGCGATCGTCCCAACCACCGTGCCGGCACCGGCGCCGGCGACCCGTTCGACCCAGAGGAGCCGCGTCATGCCTGACATCGAAGGCCCACCCACCGGCCACCAGCCGGCCGCCGAGCCCACGGCCGAGCCGTCGTCCGATTCCGCAGGCCGCCGCCCGATCCTCGAGGGTCGCGACCTGACCAAGGTCTACGGCCACGTCCAGGCCCTCAGGGGCGCGAGCTTCACCGCCTACCCGGGCGAGATCGTCGCCCTCGTCGGCGACAACGGCGCCGGCAAGAGCACCCTCGTCAAGTGCCTCTCCGGCGCCGAACACCCCGACAGTGGCACGATAAGCGTCGACGGGAGGACCGTCACCATCGCCTCACCGACCGAGGGCCAGGTCCTCGGCATCGAGACCGTCTACCAGGACCTCGCCTTGGCCACCGACCTCGACGGGGCCGCCAACGTGTTCCTCGGCCGGGAGGTGCTCCGGCCCGGGATCTTGGGCCGCCTCGGCGTCCTCGACAAGCGAACCATGCGGTCGCGGGCCCGAGACTCCTTTCTCGAGCTCGGGGTGGACCTGCAGGACGCGACCGTGCCGGTCGGCTCGCTCTCCGGCGGCCAGCGTCAGAGCGTGGCCGTCGCCAGAGCGGTGACGTGGGCCAACAAGGTCGTGTTCCTCGATGAGCCCACCGCCGCGCTCGGGGTGGTGCAGACCGAACGGGTCCTCGAGACGATCAAGCGGGTAGCCGAGGGCGGCATCACGGTCGTGCTCGTCAGTCACAACATGCCCCAGGTGATCGAGATCGCCGACCGCGTGGAGGTGCTCCGCCTCGGGCGCAGGGTCGCCCGTTTCACGGCCGACGACGTTGACGTCGATCGCCTCGTCGCCGCCATGACCGGTGGCCTCGTCCAGGAGGACGCCGCATGAGCCGGCCCCCCGCCACTGCGACCTCCGCCCACGCGAGTCCCGACGAGGATCGTGGCGACGTCAACCGAGCCGAGCCTGGCGCCGCCGTCGCCGGGCCCCCTACGCCGGCGTGGAAGCAGGTGACCGGCCGGGTCTTCTCGTCGAGCAGTCCGGTGTGGATCTTTCTCGTCCTGATCGTCATCGCCGCCGTCTTCAGCGGCTTGAAACCGCATCAGTTCCTCGCCAGCTTCGACATCAAGAGCATCTTCATCGACGCATCCGTCGACCTGGTCATGGCCGTCGGCATGACCTTCGTCATCATCACCGCCGGCATCGACCTCTCCGTGGGTTCGGTGCTCGTCTTCTCCGGGGTCATCGCCGTCAAGACCATGAGCGCCGTCAGCTCGGGGAGCCCGTACGCGGCGGGGTGGGGCGTGATCGTGATCGGCCTCGTCGCCGGAGTGGCGGCCGGCATGGCCTGGGGGGTGCTCCAGGGCGTCATCATCGCCAAGGCCAAGCTGCCGCCGTTCATCGTGACCCTCGGCGGCTTCGGTGCTGCCCTCGGCCTGGCCCAGGTGCTGACCAAGGGCGTCGACGACACCAGCGTGCCTACCGACCTGTCCAACACCATCGGCAACGGTTCGCTCGGCCCGTTTCCTTGGCTGGTCGTCATCGCCGTGGTGATCGCCGTGATCTTCGGGCTCGTCCTTACCCTGACCCGCTTCGGTCGCTACACCTTTGCCATCGGATCCAACGCCGAGGGGGCGCGCCGGGCCGGCATCCACGTCGACCGGCACCTGATCGCGGTCTACGCACTCATGGGTCTGCTCTCCGGTCTCGCCGGTGACCTGAGCCTGGCCCACTTCACGACCACCACCCTCGCATCGCACAACGACGACAACCTCACCGTGATCACTGCGGTGATCCTCGGAGGGACGAGCCTCTTCGGCGGCGTCGGCTCGATGTTTGGAACGGTCGTCGGCGTCCTGATCCCCGTCGTCCTCGACGCCGGGCTCGTCATCGTCGGCGTCCAGACCTTCTGGCAGGGCGTCGCCGTGGGTGTCGTGCTCGTCGTGGCGGTCTACGCCGACCAACTGCGTCGTCGGAGCGCAGCCAGGGGCTGACGAAAGGAGGGCATCACCAGGAGAAGCGGCGGCCGAGCGTCACGCCGGTCCGTCTTCAAGTCACCAAACCAAGGCAGGAGTAGCAATGAACACCAGAAAACTCGTCACCACCGCAGCCGTCGTTGGCGTCGTTGCCCTCGTCGCCGCCGGATGCGGTTCGAGCTCCAAGACGTCGTCGGGCAACACGACCGCCACCACCGCAGGCTCGAGCGGCAACGGCTCGTCGAGCACATCGGCTGCATCGGCGTCGCCGAGCAGCGGGGCCGGTAAGGGCAAGACCCTCGCGCTCATCGAGGGGACCAACGCCGACCCCTTCTACATCACCATGGGATGTGGGGCCAAGGCCGAGGCGGCGAAGCTCGGCGCCAAGATAACGGTCCAGGGTCCGCCGACGTTCAGCGCACCCCAGCAGATCCCGATCGTCAACTCGGTGACGGCGAGCAAGCCCAACGCCGTGCTCATCGCCCCGACCGACTCCCATGCCCTCATCGCCCCGATGCAGCAGATGAAGTCCGCCGGCATCACGCTTGTCCAGGTCGACACGAGCGTCACCAACAGCTCCCTCGCCGTCTCGTCGATCTCGTCGAACAACCTCTACGGTGGCGAGTTGGCGGCCAGGACCCTGGCCAAGCTGGTCCACGACAAGGGATCGGTCGTGGTCATCAACGAGCAGCCCGGCATCTCCACCACAGACGCCAGGGCCCAGGGCTTCGCCAAGGCGATGAAGTCCTTCCCCCACATCAAGGTGCTCCCGGTCCAATACGACCAGGACGACGCCAACACCGCCGCTTCGCTTGTCAGCTCCGAGCTTTCGGCGCACCCCGACCTCTCGGGCATCTTCGCCATCAACACCCTGACCGCGGGCGGCGTCGGTACCGGCCTCAGGCAGGCCGGCGCAGCCGGAAAGGTGAAGGTCGTCGGCTTCGACGCCGAGCCCCAAGAGGTGCAGCAGCTCAACAGCAACGTGGTCGATGCGCTCATCGTCCAGCAGCCGTACCAGGAAGGCCAGCTCGGCGTCGAGCAGGCCGTCAACTCCCTCACCGGCAAGAAGGTCACCAAGCAGATCGGCACCAAACTGGTTGCCATCACCAAGGCCAACCTGTCGTCGATGAAGTCCTACCTCTACAAGAGCGCCTGCTGATCGTCTGCCTCGGACCCCTGGCGGCCGCAGGGCCGTAGCCGTCGGGGGCCGAGGTCGCGATAGCGTCCCGGCGATGTTGGCGGTCTTCTGCGCGCTGGGCGCGGCGTTGCTCTACGCCATCGCATCGGTCCTCCAACAGCGCACGGCGGCCGCCGTCCCGGCCGAGGCCTCCCTGCGTCTCGGGCTGCTCACCCGCCTGCTGCGCAACCCCATCTGGGTCCTCGGCGTCGGAGCCGATATCGCCGGCTACGTCCTGCAGTTTGTCGCCATCGACCGCGGGACCCTCGTGCTCGTCCAACCCCTGCTCGTCTGCGGGTTGCTCTTTGCCCTCCCCATCGGCGCCAGGCTCAACGGGACCCGGCTGGCTCGCTCCGACTGGCTCTCCGCCCTGGCCGTCTGCGCCGGCCTCGGGGCCTTCCAGGCCGTCGCCGATCCGGCCGCGGGCCACGACTTCATCGAGCCGCAGACATGGCTCCTGCTCCTCGTCGCCGGCTGCGGCCTCTGCCTGTTGCTCGCCGGCTTCGGCCAGAGAACCAAGGGCAGGGCACGGGCGCTGCTTCTCTCGGCCAGTGCCGGGACGATCTACGGCGTGGCGGCCGCGCTCACCAAGACCACCGGTGGCCTGCTCTCCCAGAGCGTGGCGAGCGTCTTCACCCACTGGGAGCCCTACGCCCTCGCCGTGATCGGCATCGGCGGCATGGTCATCGCCCAGAGTGCGTTCCAGGCCGGCTCGCTCGATGTCTCCCTGCCGACCATGTCGGCCGTCGATCCGGTCGTCAGCATCGTCATCGGCGCGGTCGCCTTTGGGGAAACGATTTCCGGGGGTGCGGGAGCGGCCGCGGCCGAGGTCGTCGCCCTGGTCGTCATGGTGCTCGGCATCTACTGGTTGGCGCGCTCACCAGCCGTCCGCCGCACCAGGGAACACTCGGAGCCCGCCCCGCCCTGAACCTCCTGTCAGAGCGTGGGCTCGTACCGGCGGAGCATTTCCCCTTGAGTTTCAACGGGTGTCGACAGTCGGGCGTGATCGTTCATCAACTGGCCCATCGCCGGGAACGCATCCCTGTCCACCTGGGCGTCCTGGTCCCACAGGCGCGAGCGCATGAGGGCCTTGGCGCAGTGGAAGAACGCCATGCGCACCTCGATTCGCAGTTCGCTGCGACCCTTGGCGTCCACGCCGAGCGTGGCCCTCCGGCGGTCGTTGAGGGTGATCACCTCCGCCCGCCCGTAGACCCGAAGGGTCTCGTCGATGCCCGGCACCAGGAAGAGCAGCGCCACGTCGGGCCGTTCGACGGCGTTGGTGAGGTTGTCGAGGCGGTAGTTGCCGGGCCGGTCGGCGAGGGCGACGGTGTGCTCGTCGGTCACCCGCACGAAGCCGGGCTCGCCGCCACGGGGACTGACGTCGGGCGTTCCGGCCGGGCCGACGGTCGAGAGGACGCAGAACGGCGAGAGGCCGATGAAACGCCGGCAGTGCTCGTCGATGTGGTCGATCTCCTTGCGTTGCGAGCGGTAGCTGGCGTCGGGATAGACCTCACGCAGCTCGTGACTGCTCGACAGGCGGGCGACAGCATCGGGCGTCGTCATGGATCCACGGTGGCAGGTGCGCACCGGATGGGCAATCTGGCGTTGACGTATCGAACATGTGTTCGATAGGGTGGCAGCGATGCGGTGGCCGACGGTTGGGGAAGGGCAGGGGAAAGACGCCCTCTTCGATGCCGAGGCATTGGCGGAGCGCCACGTCGGAAGGGGTGAGTTCAAGGGGATGGAGTTTCTCCACGTCAACGCCAAGCGGATCATCAACGAGGTGCCGGGGTCGTCACCGATGCCGTTTCGTTTCACCATCAACGCCTACCGAGGGTGCAGCCACGCCTGTACCTACTGCTTCGCCCGCCCGACCCACGACTATCTCGGTCTCGGCATCGGCGAGGACTTTCAGACCAAGATCGTCGTGAAGGTTAACGCCGTCGAGCGGCTCAGGGCCGAGATGGCCGGGCGTCGCTGGGGCGGTCACCACATCGCCATGGGGACCAACACCGACCCGTACCAGCGCTGCGAGGGCAAGTACCACCTGACGCAGGGGATCGTGCGAACGCTCGGCGACGCCGCCAACCCGTTTTCCATCCTCACCAAGTCGACACTCATCCTGCGCGATCTCGACCTCCTCGTCGCCGCCGCGGCGAGGACCGACGTGCGCGTGAACCTCTCGATCGGCACGCTCGACGACGACGTCTGGCGCCTCACCGAGCCGGGGACACCCCGACCTCGATCCCGGGTCGACGCCGTGCGTCGCCTCAACCGGGCCGGCGTCGCCTGCGGGGTGCTCATTGCCCCCATCCTGCCCGGCCTCTCGGATCGAGACCATCAGCTCCGTGAGGTCGTCGAAGCCTGCGTGGACGCCAGGGCAGCGTCCATCTCGACCGTCGCCCTGCACCTGAAGCCGGGTGTGAGGGAGCACTATCTGACCACCCTGCGCTCCACGCACCCCGAGATGGCCGACGCTACCGATGCCCTCTACCGCAGGGCCTATCTTCCGACCGCCGAGCAGAAGGCGTTGAGCGCCAAGGTCAGATCCATGGTGGAAGCGTCCAGCGCGTCCCCCGCGGCCGCATCGCCCGGGGTTCCTGCCGTTTCACCCGGCGCCGTCAGGCTTGGACCGCTTCGGCGGAAAGGTCGGCCGCCGGAGCCGACGAGGGAGCGCCCGGCCGGCACTGCCCCGGCCGAGCAGCTCACGCTCGATTGGTAGCCGGGCGTCACGATCGCCCGTCTCTTCCGTCGCCGGGATGAGCAACCCGCGCCGACGGGGCGTTCGCTTAGTACCCTCCTACGGCCATGCGCATCTCCGACGACGACCGGGACCGCACGATCGAAGAACTACGTCGTCACTGCTCGTCGGGTCGCCTCGGTCCCGACGAGTTCGCCGAGCGGCTGCAAGAGGCCGCCGAGGCGACGGCACTGACCGAGTTGGAGCACGCCATGCGCGGTCTTCCCCCGATCGGGTTCACTCGGCCGGGTTCACCGGGTCCAGAGCGCCGGGCTTCGGGGGTCGGCCCGGACGGCGGGGGCGGGTTGGGGGCCCTGGGGCTCGGGCGCTCCGGTCTTGGCCATGACGGCCTGGGGGGAGTGGCGGGCCAGCGACTTGCGGCGCTTGTGTCGAGCGTGGTCGTGATCGCCGGCGTCGTGCTGCTCCTCTTCTCCGAGTGGGTTACGGCCGTCGTGCTGCTCGTCGGGTGGCTCCTCGGCGTGGTGCAGGGACGGGTGGGCGGGAGGTTCCTCCGGCGATGATCGACGTCCATCTCCCCTTTCGCCTCGACGGGCGCACGGCCATCGTGACGGGCGCATCGAGCGGTCTCGGCGCCCGCTTCGCCCTCGTCCTCGGCGCCGCGGGCGCGACCGTGGTGGTCACGGCCCGCCGAGCCGACCGCCTCGAGGCCGTGGCCGAAGCGCTACCCGGCAGCATCGTGGTCGCCGGTGACATCACCTCCGAGCGACACCTCGACGCCGTCGTCGGCGCCGCCATCGATCGCACCGGGCGCATCGACGTGGTCGTCAACAACGCCGGTGCCGTCGACCGCGGCCCCGCCGAGGACGAGCCGATGGATCGCTTCCGCGGGGCCATTGACGTCAACCTGACGGCGGCGTTCGCCCTCTCGCAGCTCGCGGCGCGGCACATGATCGCGGCCGGCGCCGGTTCGATCATCAACGTGGCCTCCGTGCTCGGTCTCGTCGGCGTCGGGCAGATCCCGCAGGCCGGCTACGCCGCGAGCAAGGGCGGGCTGATCAACCTGACACGCGAGCTCGCCGCCCAGTGGGCGAGGAAGGGCGTGCGCGTCAACGCCCTCTGTCCCGGGTGGTTCCACACGGAGATGACGTCGGACATGTTCGCCGACGAGGGCGCAATGCGCTGGATCGAGCGAAAGGTGCCGATGGGCAGGGGCGGCGATGGCCACGAGCTCGACGGCGCCCTGCTGTACCTGGCGAGCGATGCCGCGTCGTATACCACCGGCCAGACGTTGGCCGTCGACGGTGGCTACACCGCCGTCTGAGCAGTCGGCTCACCCGATTGGCAACCCTCAGCATCATCCTGCTCGTCGCCGGCGTCGCCGGCGCCGTCACCAGGCCGGCAGGTCTGCCGGCGTGGGTCGTGCCTGTGGTGGCCGCCGGCGTCGACCTGATCGCCGGTGCCGCTTCGGTCCACGGCACTCTTGACGCCCTCCGCCGCCTCGACCAACCCATCGGGTTTCTTCTTGCCGCCGTGCCACTGGCCGTGCTCCTCGATCGGCTCGGATTCTTCTCGGCCGCCGCCGGCCTGCTCACGAGGGGCCGCCACGCCGTCGGGGGTCTCTGGGTGCTCGCCGCCCTCGTCACGACGGTGCTCAACCTCGACGCCGGGGTCGTCCTGCTCACCCCGCTGTACATCAACGTGGCTCGCCAGCGGGGCCTCGACCCCTTCACGCTCGCCCTCCAACCGGTGATCCTCTCGTGGCTGGCGTCATCCGCCCTCCCGGTCTCCAACCTCACCAACCTGATCGTCGTCTCCTCCACCGGCGCCTCGAGCGCGGCGTTCCTCGGTCACCTCGGGCTGCCGTCGCTCGTCGCCGTCATCGTCGGCTGGCTGTGCTATCGCCGGCTGCCATCCCGGAGCGCGCCGGCGGAGGCAGCCGACCCGGGCGGCCCGGCCGCCCCGGCCGACCCCGTCGACCCGGTGGGCGAAGGCCTCGACCGGGACGCCCGCCGGGCGCTGGCGGTGGGCGGGTCGATCGTGTTTGCCGTCCTCGTCGGATTCGTCCTCGGTCGCAGCGTGGGAATAGAGGAGTGGGAGGTGGCCCTCGCCGCCGACGTCGTCCTGCTCGCCATCGTGCGCCGAGCCCCATGGCGTTCGATACCGATCGGTACGGCGCTCGTGGCCGGCGCCCTCGCCGTCCTCGCCGCCGCGGCCGTAGCTCACGTGCAGATCGCCCAGCTTCTCGGCGGCTCCGACGTGCTCGGTCTGGCCAGGACCGCCGGCGTGAGCGCCCTGCTCGCCAACGTCGTCAACAACCTCCCCGCCCTCCTCGTCCTCTTGCCTGCCCTCGGCCACCACGCCACCCCGACGCTGTGGGCGACACTCATCGGGGTCAACATGGGCCCGGTGCTGCTCGTCACGGGCACGCTCGCCAGCCTGCTGTGGCTTGACACCCTGGGGCGACTCGACGTCCGGGCCCGCGGACGCGACCTGACGATGGTCGGCGTCCGGGTCGGTCTGCCGGCGTCGATCTGCGGCTTTGCGACCCTGCTCGTCCTGCACGCCGCCGGGGTGGCTCGCTGAGCCGGCGGCGGGGCGCGGCGTGCGGCCCCAGCCCTAGCCGACCGGCTCGAGGACGACCACGGGGATGGTGCGCGGGGCGGCCTTGACCTCGTAGTCGGCGAAGCCGGGGTTCTGGTCCTTCTGGCGGGTCCAGATGCGGTCGCGCTCCTCGCCGGTCGTTTCGCGGGCGACGACGGGGATCGTCTCGGTGCCGACCTCGACGGTCGTGTCGGGGTGGGCCAGGAGGTTGCGGTACCAGTCCGGATGGTCGGGGGCGCCGGCCTTCGATCCGAACACCGCGTACCCACCGTCCACCGGCTGGTACACGACCGGATTGACCCGCTCCACGCCGCTCTTGCGGCCCCGATGGTGAACGAGGATCACGGGCTGGCCCTCGAAAGGACCGCCGACCCGGCCGGCGTTGGTCCTGAACTCCTCGATGATCTGCCGGTTCCAGTCGTTGACGTCGCTCACGCCTCGAAGCCTATCCCGACGGCCCTGACCCGCCGTCGGGCTTGCGAGCCCGGCTGGGAGCCACGCGCGACGGTTCGCCCGGCATCTTCGGGTACACGGGTGGCCACGGGGCGTCGGTGAGACCGGCGGCCTTGTCGGCCTCGACGCGCTCGAGGAGCGGCTCGAGCGACTGCGGGTGCTCGTGGAGCTCGGCCCACGGGTCGCCGCCTTCGCGAACCCGGGTCGGCACGGTGGAGAGGGTGCAGGCGTCGGGGTCGATGGTCTCGAGCTCGTCCCACTCGAAGGGCGTGGACACCTGGCCGCCGACCCTTCCTCGCACCGACCACGCTCCGAACACCGTCTTGTGCGGGGCGTTCTGGTTGAAGTCGACGAAGACCCTCCGGCCCCGCTCCTCCTTCCACCACGCCGCCGTGCAGAGGTCGGGCCGGCGCCGCTCGAGCTCGCGAGCGACGGCCACGGCGGCCGCCCGCACCTCGTAGGACGTCCATCGGGCCTCGAGGTGCACGTAGACGTGGATGCCGCTCTTGCCCGTCGTCTTGGCCCGGCCCATCACCCCGAGCGAGTCGAGCAGCGTGCGCACCTCGCCCGCCGCCTCGCGAACCATCGCAAACGTGACGCCGGGGGTCGGATCGAGGTCGATGCGCAGCTCGTCGGCGTGCTCGGGATCCGAAGCGGTCGTCGGCCACACGTGAAACCCCAGGCAGCCGAGGTTGACGGCCCAGATGAGGTGGGCCACGTCGGCCGCCACCAGCGCCTCCGACGTCGTGCCGTTCGGCGTCGACACGGTCGTCGTCTGCACCCACGGCGGCCGGGAGGCCGGCACGCGCTTCTGGAAGAACGATGACCCGGACGCGCCCTCCGGATAGCGCTGCATCATGACGGGCCTGTCCCGCATCTCGGCCATGAGCGGGCCCTCGACCGAGAGGTAATAGTCGACGAGGTCGAGCTTGGTTTCACCCCGCTCGGCGAAGAACACCTTCTCCGGATGGCTGATCTCCACCGTCCGCCCGGCGGCCTCGACGCTCCTACGATCGGCGGTCACGTCGCCGCCCGAGCACCCGAGTGCTCACGAGTCCGGGTGACCACGTGACGAGCGCTTCGCTGATCAGTCGCCGGTCGTGACGACGATCTTGCCAAACTTGGCGCCGGCCTCGAAGTGGTCGTAGGCCGCGGCCACATCGGCCAGCGGGAAGGTGGCGTGGATCGGGACCGTGATGCGCCCTGTGGCGAGATGGGGGAGCACCTGCCGCTCCATGCGCCTGGCTACCTCGGCCTTCTGTTCCATCGGCCTGGCCCGGAGGGTCGAGCCGTGGATCCGGCCTCGCTTTCCCATGAGAGCGCCGAGGTTGATCTCGGCCTTGGCGCCACCTCCCGTCCCGATGACGGCGATCCGGCCGCCGGGAGCGAGCGAGGTCAGGTTGCCGGCCATGTTGGGTGCGCCGACCAGCTCGAGGATCACGTCGTAGGGGCCGTGGTCGCCGGCGTCGGCCGGGTCGATGACGATGGCACCGAGGCCGGCGACCTGGTCACGGCGATCCGGGGCGCGCACCGTGGCCGTGACCTCGGCGCCGGCGATCGTTCCGAGCTGCACTGCGGCCGTGCCGACACCGCCCGCCGCGCCGTGGACGAGGAGGCGTTCTCCGGACAGCAGACCGGCCTGGGTGAACACGGCGTCGTGGGCGGTTGTGAACACCTCGGGGAACCCGCCGGCGGCGGCCCAGTCGATGCCGTCGGGCACCGGCATGGCCTCGCGTTCGTGGAGGACGGCCAGCTCGGCCTGGCCGCCACCTCCGACGACCGCCATCACCCGGTCGCCGATCGAGAACCGGCTCGCTCCGGGGCCGACGGCATCGACCTCGCCGGCCAGCTCGAGGCCGGGGATGTCGGCCGGGGCGCCGGCCGGCGCCGGGTAGCCGCCTCGCTTCTGCAGGAGGTCGGCCCCGTTGAGGCCGGCCGCCTTGATCTTCACCCTGATCTGGCCGACGCCAGGCTCGGGATCGGGGTGGTCCCTGACGAGGATGGCACCATCCACGACGGTTGCGGCGCGCATCACTTCGCCTCCGATCGAGCCAGCTCGCCCAGCAGATCGAGGGTTCTCGTGCGTTCCTCCGACGATCCGAACACCGGCAGAGCCAGGTCGGTGGCACCGATGTCGCCAAGATGGCGGATGGCGGCTGCGACGGTGTCCTCGTCGCCGACGATGGCGACGTCGGCCGGCCCCTTGGCCTCTTCCTTGTCGAGCATGGCCCGGTAGGAGGGCAGCTCGTTGTAGAACCCGAAGGCCCTCGCCGCCCACCCGCGCGCCGCTTCGACGTCGGCGGTCACAGAGACCGGCAGTCCGACGGCGACCCTCGGCGCCGGCCGGCCCGCGGCGCTGGCGGCGGCGGTGATGGTCGGCACGATATGGGTTTCGATCGTGTGCGGACCGACCATCCAGAGCGCCGTGCCGTCGGCCAGGCGCCCCGTCAGGTTGAGCATCTGCGATCCGAGGGCGGCGACGAGGACGGTCGGCGTCTCGGCCCCGGCCACCCGGATGTCTCCGAGCGAGGAGACCTGGTACTCCTCGCCTTTGTAGTCGACCCTTCCGGTCCGCAAGATGGGCATGAGCACCTCGAGATACTCGCGCAGGTGGCGAATCGGCTTGTCGTAGGAGAGCCCGAAGGCCTTCTCGATCACGATCCGGTGAGAGAGCCCGATGCCGAGCGTCAGCCGGTTCCCTGTGGCGGCCTGCACCGTCAGCGCCTGGCTGGCGAGCATCATCGGGTGGCGGGGGTAGGTGGGCACGACCGCAGTACCGAGGGGGGTGCCAGGCACCTCACGACCGACGACGGCGAGGGCGGTGAGCGTGTCGACGTCGGACATCTGCGGCATCCAGAAGGCGAGTCCCCGCTTGGCCGCTTCCCTGGCCGCCGCCGTCAGTTCGTCGATGGCGTTGTCGCCCCGCCCGGTGACGCCGACATGGATTCCGATCCTCATGTCGTGAGCCTACGGCCCCGCCGCCCCGAGGTCGGAGAGGAGAGGCTACGGGGAAAGAGCGGCCGTCGCGAGCGAGAGTCGGCGGGGCCCGAACTGGGCGTCTGCGGTCGGGCGATGTACCGTCCGGGTCATGACCGAGTACCGAATCGAGCACGACTCCATGGGGGAGGTCCGTGTCCCCACCGCGGCCAAGTGGCAGGCCCAGACGCAGCGGGCCGTGGACAACTTCCCGATCTCGGGGATGACGATCGAGCGGTCGCTCATCGCGGCTCTCGCCGCCATCAAGGGGGCCGCGGCCTTGGAGAACGCTCGCCTCAAGACGGTCGACAAGAAGGTCGCAGCCGCCATCGCGGCCGTCGCCGGCGACGTGGCCGTCGGCCGTTGGGACGAGGAATTTCCCATCGATGTCTTCCAGACCGGCTCCGGCACATCGACCAACATGAACATGAACGAGGTGCTCGCCACCCTCGCGTCGGAGAAGTTGGGGGCCGCCGTTCACCCCAACGACGACGTGAACGCCTCGCAGTCATCCAACGACACGTTCCCATCGGCCATCCACGTCGCCGCCGCCACCCAGATCAGGGGTGACCTGATCCCGGCGTTGACGAAGCTGAGCAAGGCGCTGCGCAAGAAGAGCAGGGAGCTCAAGTCGGTCGTCAAGGCGGGGAGGACCCACCTCATGGATGCCACGCCCGTCACCCTCGGTCAGGAGTTCGGCGGATACGCCGCCGCCGTCGAGCACGGCATCGAGCGGCTGGAGGCGGCCCTGCCCCGGATCGGCGAGCTCCCACTCGGCGGGACCGCCGTCGGGACGGGCATCAACGCCCCGCGAGGCTTCGCCCGCGGCGTCATCGCCCGGCTGGCGACCGATCTCGACCTGCCGCTGACCGAGGCGAGGGACCACTTCGAGGCCCAGGGGGCTCGCGACGCCTTGGTCGAGGCGTCAGGGGTGCTGCGCACGATCGCCGTGTCGCTCTACAAGTGCGCCACGGACCTGCGCTGGATGGGCAGCGGCCCGCGGACGGGCCTGGCCGAGATCAGGATCCCCGACCTGCAGCCCGGCTCGTCGATCATGCCGGGCAAGGTGAACCCGGTGCTGCCGGAGGCCGTCTCGCAGGTGGTCGCCCAGGTGATCGGCAACGACGCCGCCGTCGCCTTCGGGGGCGCGGCCGGCAACCTCGAGCTCAACGTGATGCTCCCGGTCATCGCAAGGAACCTCCTCGAGTCCATACGGATCCTGGCCGCCGTGAGCCGGGTCTTCGCCGAGCGCTGCGTCGCCGGCATCGAGGCCGACGAGGAGCGCTGCATGAACTACGCCCTCTCCTCGCCCTCGATCGGCACGTCGCTCAACCCGTACATCGGCTACGAGGAGGCGGCCAAGGTCATCAAGGCGTCACTCGCCGAGGGCAAGGACCTGCGCACGGTCGTGCTCGAGCGCGGCCTGCTCTCCGCCGAGGAGGTCGATCGGGCCCTCGACGTGGCGGCCATGACCAAGGGCGGCATCGTCAAGTAGCGCGCGCGATTGTGGGACGCCCCGGGCGGACGCGCGCGCGATCGTGGGTCACCGTCCACCCGTGATCGCGCGCCCACGCGCGGCCGCCGGCAGGAACCGCGCGCGCGCGACGTACGGCGCCCGCCCGGGTCAGGCCCGTTCGGCGGTGACGAGGTCGGCGACGCCGCCCACGTCCACCACGTGTTCGTGGGACCGGTCGCCGCACCAGCCGAGGGGATCGAGGTGCAACGGCCTGACGCCGGCTGCGACCGCGCCCACGACGTCGGCGTGGAGCGTGTCGCCGACGTGGACGGTGCCCGCCGGCGCCGTCCCGAGCGCGGCCAGGGCGATGGCGAAGATGGCGGGGTCGGGCTTCTCGACTCCCGCCACGGTCGAGTCGACGATGGCGGTCATGTCGGCGCCGGGGCCGGCGCCGACCTGGCAGAGCGCCAGCCCGGCGAGCAGGCGCTCGATGGTCCCGTCGGCGTTGGAGACGATCGCCATCGGGACCCCGGTTTCGGCCAGGCGTCGCAAGCCGTCGGCGGCACCGACGAGCTGCTGGTTCCATACGTTGACGGCCGGGTCGGTCATGGCCCGGCCCAGCTCGGCCGCGGCGGCGGGGAGGTCGGCATCGGGGACGCCGGCCGAGCGCAGCAGCGCCCGCCGGTAGTCGTCCCAGCCGAACTCGCCCGTTGCGGCCTCGCCGGCGGCGATGCCTCGGTAGTGGGCCAGGTCGAGAGGCCCGTCCGAGATGGTGCCACCGCCGTGGGCGCCGGCGACGGAGAGGATCAGGTCGTGGGCGGGCATGACGAACACGCCGCCGACGTCGAGGAGCACCGCGTCGATCACGAGGGGGAGCGTACCGGCAGCCCTCGCCGGCCGTCGCGTCCCAGGGCGGGTGCTCAGGTCCCGCCGAGGTGGCGCCGCAGGGCGGCGATGCGGTCGTCCCATTGGCGGCCCACGTCCGTGAGCCACGCCGCCGCCGCGTCGAGATGGGAGGGCACGACCTCGTATCGCACCTCCCGGCCTCTGCGTTCGGCGTCCACGAGGCCGGCGGCCGACAGGGCGGCCAGGTGCTTGACCAGCGCCTGGCGGCTCATCGGGTAGGAGGGTGCGAGCTGGGTGGCGCTCAGCGGGCCGTCATGCGAGAGCCGCTCGAGGAGACGCCGGCGAGTTGGGTCGCCGAGGGCAGCGAACACCGCAGCCGGGTCGGGGACCGGCACGTGGGCGCTTCAGCCGACCGCGACGGACCGGCAGGACGCCCAGATGTGGAGCATGGCCTGGTCGTCGGGGCCCCAGCGGTCGGCCGGATCCACCGGTCCGACCGGCACCAGGTCGCGATCCTTATCCGCAGCACGGGCGCTCGGACCTTCGGAGACGCCGGCCGCATCGCCGGCCGTATCGCCCGCCGCACCCCCAGCCGTATCGGGGGCCGGCGGGGCGGGGGATGCGGCGACGCGCCGTTCGGTGACGGTGAGCAGCGTGCCGTCCTCTTCGGGCCGCAGCTCGTAGGTGACCTCGGACACGTCCTCGCGTGCGCCGACGGGCCACCAGCGGAAGCGCAGGTGGCGGCCGGGTTCGACGCCGTCGACGCGACCCTCCCGGTCGCCGTCGGCCTGACGAAACTCGGCGAGTCCACCGGGTCGCAGGTCCCACTCGACCGACGCCCCGAACCACTCCTCGAGCGTCACCGGATCGGTGATGGCCGTCCACACCTCGTCGGTGCCGGCCGGCAGGTGCACGTCGCGTTGCAGCATCGGGTTCTCCTTCGGTCGCTCCCGTTCGATGAGCAACCCCAGCGTTGCACAGTCGAGGAGCTATGGGTAGTCTTCGTCACGTGCAACCTCCAGATTGCACATGACCGGGACGAGCCGGGCTCGTCTCCACCCTCGAGGAGGAAACCGTGAACGCCGCCACCCAGAGCTATCTCGTCCCGACGGTGATCGAGCAGTCGCCGCGCGGGGAGCGGGCCTACGACCTGTACTCGCGCCTGCTCAAGGATCGCATCGTGATGCTCACGACCCAGATCGATGACGCCAGCGCCAGCCTGCTGTGCGCCCAGCTGCTCCACCTGGAGGCGGAGGACGCCGACAAGGACATCTGCCTGTACATCAACAGTCCCGGCGGCTCGGTGACATCAACCTTCGCCGTCTACGACACCATGCAGATCATCGGCCCCGACGTGTCGACGGTCTGCCTCGGCATGGCCGCATCGGGCGGTGCCGTGCTCCTCGCCGGCGGCTCGGCGGGCAAGCGCTTCGCCCTGCCCAACTCCAGGGTGCTGATCCATCAGCCCCACGGCGGCGCCCAGGGCCAGTCGATCGACATCGAGAACCAGGCCCACGAGATCGCCTTCCTCCGGGGCCGCCAGGAAGAGATCCTGGCCCGACACACCGGCCAAACGGTGGAGCGCGTCGCCCGCGACACCGAACGCGACTACATCCTCGGCGCCGAGGACGCCGTCGCCTACGGGCTGGTCGACGAGGTGCTCTCATCCAAGGCCCTCGCCGCCATGGGGGCAGGTACCGGCGCCACAGTCACGGCCGGCGCCACAGTCACGGCCGACGCCCCTGCCGGGGCCGGAGTCACAGCCGCCCGGTAGCTACCGGTCCTCTCGGGACCCGGGCTACGGTCGAAGGGTGGGCACCGGATACGACATCCTCCTCACCCTTCACCTCATCTGCGTGATCGGCGGCTTCGGCTACCTGGCCTACAGCGGTCTCACCCTCGTCGCCGGCCGGCGCCGGGGCGCAGCGGTCGGCACGCTCGAGATCACCCTGCAGGTCGGCGTGCTGGCCGAGCTGCTCGTCTACGGCGCGGTGATCTTCGGCATCGGGGCCGTCGGTTCGAGTCATGCGTGGAAGTTCTCCCAGACGTGGGTGTGGCTCGCCATCATCCTCTACGTCGTCGATCTCGGCGTGCTGCACGCCGTGATCAAGAAGGGGCAGCGTCAGTACAAGTCGCTGGCGACGGCCCTCGCCGATCACACCGGGCCGACCCCGGATCGGCCCGCCGCCGCCGATCGCATCGAGGGCCTCGAACGGCGGGTGGCGCTCGGGTGGGGCGTGTTCAACGTGGTGACCATCGCCGTGGTGGCCCTCATGGTCTGGCGGCCCGGATCGTGACCGGGTCCCGCTGATGCACCCGATCGAACGCCTCCGCTACGTGGCCAGGGTCGAGGGCGCCGATCCCGGCCTACTGGCGCGCGAGGCTGCGTCGGCGCTCGGTGCCGTGGCCGCTTCCGACGTCGCCGGCCTGGTGCCGAGCTGCCGGCGACTCATCGAACGGCACGTGACCAACGGCGCGCTGTGGTGGCTCTCGGCCCGGATCCTCTCGGCTCCTGACCCGGTGGACGCGGCGAGGGAGGCGGCCGCGGCCATCGACGCCGACAGGACCGAGCGCCACCTCGTCACCTCCCTGCCCGACGAGGCCAGCGTGCTCGTCGTCGGCTGGCCCGACGTCACCGCCGAGGCCCTCATGCGACGAGGCGATCTCGAGCTGCTCGTCGTCGAGAGCGGGGGTGAGGGGGAGTCGTTGGCTCGCCGGCTGAGTGGCGAAGGTGGCATGGTCGCCACCGTCCCCGACCGTGGCATCGCTGCGGCCGCCACCGTGGCGGGCATGGTCGTCGTCGAGGCCAGGGCGGCCGGTCCGAGCGGGATCATCGCCTCGCCCGGTTCGCATGCTGCCGCCGCCGTCGCCCGGCGGGCGGGCGTGCCGGTGCTGGCCGTCACCCCCGTGGGCCGGGTGCTACCCGATGCGCTCTGGGGCGCCCTGCTGGCCCGTTTCGACGACGCCGGCCTCGAGCCGTGGGACCGGGACGGCGAGGTCGTGGCCGCCGATCTCATCGATTCGGTCGTCGGCCCCGGCGGGCCGTCGTCCACCGCCGATGGCCTGCTCGCCGCGACCTGCCCGGTCGCCCCCGAGCTCCTCCGCGCCACCGCCTGATCCCCTTCGGCGGCCTCCCGCACGGCGCCGGCCCGTCTGTCGCGGCCCGCCCACGCCCCTCGCGCCCCGGCAGACGAGAGGCGGGGCCATTCCCCTGGCCCTTTTAGCATCGTTTAGCGTAGGATTGTCGCAGTGAGTCGTGGAGGGATGCGATGGCCTGGAGCAGGGCGACGTGGGACGCAGAGGGCTGGAGGATCGATGCGGCCTGCCGGGACGCCGACCCCGACCTTTTCTTTCCGATCGGCACCGGCGACGCCGCCGTCGAGCAGGCAGCCACGGCCAAGCGGTACTGCGAATCGTGCCCCGTGGCTCAGGAGTGTCTCATCTTCGCCGTGACGACCAGCCAGGAGTACGGCGTCTGGGGTGGCCTCGACGAGGAGGAGCGCCGCGACGTCCGCAGGGGGTGGCGCCGGGCCACGCGCCGGACCCCCCAGCCGGCCGCGCCCGCCGGCTGAGTCGACAGCATTTGGGGGAATGACGCCGCCGGCCGCGAGGCCGGCGGTCCCGGGCGACTAGAACGGTCGGCGGTGCAGCTGCAACTGTCGTCTTCGGGTTCCTACGTCAACCTGCTCGATCTGGACTGGCAGGTGCCGCTCGGCCGGTGGAACGACCCGCGTCTCGTGCGCATGGCCAGAGGTCCTTCCCGGCACCTGGTCAGGTTCGTCGAGCTCGGCGGGCGGGTCTACGCCATCAAGGAGATCGACGACGAGCTGGCCCGGCGCGAGTACCGGATGCTGCGGGCCATGGCCGCCGCCGAGGTCCCGGTCGTCGAGCCGGTGGGAACGGTCACGGAACGCACCGACGGCGGCGGCGACGCCCTCACCGGGATCCTCGTCACCCGCTACCTGGACTTCGCCCTCCCGTATTCCTACCTCCTGGCTCGCGAGGGCAGCATCGAACGCCAGCACCGCCTCCTCGACGCCGCGGCCGTGCTGCTCGTCCAGCTCCACCTCGACGGGTTCATCTGGGGAGACTGCTCGCTCGCCAACATCCTCTTCCGGCGCGACGCGGGCGGGCTTTCCGCCTACCTGGTCGACTCCGAGACGGCCGAACGCCACCCCAAGCTCTCCGATCGCCAGCGGGAGAGCGATCTCGGGATTGCGGTCGACAACTTCGTCGGCGGCATGGAGGACCTGATCGCGGCCGGGAGGGTAGGGGAGTTCACCGACTCGGTCGCCTTCGCCGAGCGCCTCGACCGGGTCTACCGCCTCCTGTGGGAGGAGCTGACGACCGAGGAGGAATTCGCCACCGACGAGCCGTGGCACCTCGACGAGCGGGTCAGGCGGCTCAACGAGCTGGGCTTCGACGCCGAGGAGATGGCGGTGGTCCCCGTCGCCGGCGGGGAGCGGATCCGGATCAGGCCGACGGTCGTCGAAGAGGGTCATCACCACCGCAAGCTCCTGCGCCTCACCGGGATCGACGTTCAGGAGAACCAGGCCCGTCGTCTCCTCAACGACATGGCATCACACCGGGCCGGGATGGAACGCAAGCGGAAGCGCTCCGTGCCGGAGGGGGTCGCCGCCTACCACTGGCTGACCGACCGCTTCGAGCCGTTCATCACGGCCATACCGCCGGCGCTCGCCGCCCGCCTGGAGCCGGCCGAGGCCTTTCACCAGTTCCTCGAGCACCAGTGGTTCATCTCCGAAGAGGCCGGACATCGGGTGCCCGATGACGACGCGCTTCGCTCCTATCTGGACAACGTGCTCGCCGTCATGCCCGAGGAGCGTCTTGTCCTGCCGGACCAGACCGGCGAGCTCGACATCCTGTCCCTCCAGGAGACCGACGATCCGGGCGATGCGGCGTACTCGGATGAGATCGGGCCATCCCGGCCGCCCGACCCCGGGCCCGGAGCTGAGCGGGCCGGGAGCTGAGCGGGTCGGGACGGCGGGGGGAGGGTCAGGCCGGCGGCGTCATCGGATCGGGACCGGCAGGGAGCATCAGTCCGGCGGCGTCATCGGCCGGCGGGCCACGACCGTGACGAGCGGCGGGAGCACGATCGGTCCGTCGCCGGGGTCGACATCGGTCAGCGCCGCCAGGTAGTCCGCCACCGGCCCAGGTCCGGCCCAGGCCGGCGCCTCGGCCCAGGCGTCTACCAGCTCGAGGCCGGCGGCACCGACGAGCGCCGGCAGCTCGGCGCCGACGTCGGGGTGGCGGGCGTCCGGCATCGACAAAGGCACACCGTCCACCCGGCCTGCGGAGGTGATCGGCTCCTGGGCGACGATCCAGCGTCCCGGCTTTACCGCCGTTCCCATCCGGGCGAGCACGTCCACCGGGTGGTGGACATGGAGCAGCACGAAGCGGCAAAAGGCCAGGTCGAGCGGTTCGGGCAGTGTCAGCTCCTCGCCGTCCTGGGTCAGGGCGATGACCTGCGCCTGGGCGGCCTCGGCGGCGGCTGCGGCCACATCGTCACGCCGCTGCGGGTCGTTGTCGACGGCGTAGACCCTGCCGTCGCGTCCGACGAGGCGGGCCAGGGCGACGGTCACGTCGCCGCCGCCGGCGCCGATGTCGGCGCAGCGCCAGCCCTCCTCGAGCCCGAGCCGGTCGATGGCGGTGGCGAGCGGCCGACGGTAGACGTCGTTGCGGAGGTCGAGCTCGATCATCGCCCGCCGATCATGGCAGGCTTCTCGGCGACGTGATGCGACCGAGCGATCCCCAGCCGAGCGAGTTCGTTCCGGACCTCATCGCCTGGTCGGCGTCGAGCGGGCGAGATCTCCCTTGGCGCCGCAGCCGCGATCCGTGGGCCATCCTCGTCAGCGAGACGATGCTCCAGCAGACCCAGGTGTCCCGGGTGGTGGACCGGTGGCAGGCCTTCATGGCTCGATTCCCCGACGCAGCGGGCTGTGCCGCCGCCGATGTCGGCGAGGTCATCAGGCACTGGGCCGGGCTCGGCTACAACCGCAGGGCCGTCAACCTGCATCGGGCAGCCACCGAGGTCCGCGCCCGCCATGGCGGCGTCGTGCCGGGCGACCTGACCGCCCTCCTCGCTCTGCCCGGCGTCGGCGCCTACACGGCTCGAGCGGTTCTCGTCTTTGCCTACGAGCGCGATGTCGGCGTTGTCGATATCAACGCCGCGAGGGTGCTCTCCCGAGCGGTCGCGGGCCGCAGGCTCGGGTTGGCCGAGGCGCAGCGGCTCGCCGACGATTTGGTGCCGGCCAGCGCCGGCTGGGCCTACAACCAGGCCGTGCTCGACCTGGGCGCAACGATCTGCACCCCGCGCCCCGCCTGCGACCGTTGCCCCGTCGGGGCTGGCTGCGCGTGGCGGATGAGCGGCTGGAGCGCCCCTGACCCCGCCGTCGGCTCGGCCGGGACGGGCGCTCGCCAGTCGGTATTCGCCGGCTCGGACCGTCAGGGCCGCGGCCGGCTGATCGACGCGCTCCGATCGGGTCCGCTCGAGCGGGCCGACCTGGCCGAAGCGGCTGGATGGGCCCACGATCCCGAGCGCGCCGCCAGGGTTGCGGCCGCGCTCGTGGCCGAGGGGTTGGCCGTCATTGGGCCCGGCTCGACGATGCGCCTGCCCTGAGCCCCAGCCGCCGGGATCCGGCGCGATCGTCGCGTCCGAGGGTGTTTGGTCCTCGGCGTGTAGGTTTCGGCCCCGCTCGGTCGGGCCCGCGTTGGCCCTGGGCCGCCGGGGGGTCTGGGACTGGCCGCCCGGGCCCCGCGCCCCTCAGGGAGAGACGCCGAGAGCAACGAGCACGAAGGCATGCACCCGAGCCTCGTCACGCCAGACGTCGTAGCGGCCCGATACCCCCTGGTGGCCGGCGCCGAGCTCGGTGCGGAGCACGAGGGGATAGCGGGTCGTGGCCGTGGCGCGGAGCTTGGCGACCCACTTTGCCGGTTCCCAGTACCCGACGCGGGGGTCGTTGAGTCCGCCGGTCACGTACATGGCGGGGTAGGGACCCGGGCCGATGTTGTCGTAGGGGGAGTAGCTGCGCATGACCACGAAGTCCTCGGGGTTACCGACGGGGTTGCCCCACTCCTCCCACTCGGTGACCGTCAGCGGCAGCGACTCATCCGACATCGTGGTGACGACATCGAGGAACGGGACCTCGGCGACCACGGCACGCCACAGGTCGGGACGCAGGTTGGTGACCGCGCCCATCAGCAACCCGCCTGCGCTTCCGCCCCGGATGGCGAGTCGATCGCGGGCGGCCCAACCGGTGTCGATCAGATGCTCGGCGCAGCTGACGAAGTCGGTGAAGGTGTTCGACTTGTGGGCCAGGCGGCCGTCTTCGTACCAGTGCCTCCCCATCTCTCCGCCACCGCGGATGTGGGCGATGGCGAAGACCACCCCTCGCTCGACGAGGTTGAGCCGCAGCGTCGAGAACGTCGGGTCGATGCTGTGCTCGTATGACCCATAGCCGTAGAGGAGGCACGGAGCCGTCCCGTCGACGGGCACGTCGGTACGGGCCACGAGCGAGATCGGCACCCTGGTGCCGTCGGCGGCATCAGCCCAGATACGCGTCGTGGTGAACCGGCTCGCGTCGTAGCCGCGCACCGGCTGGACGTGCACCACGTCCCTGCGGCCCGACTCGAGGTCGACCTCGACGGTCGACATCGGGGTGACGAGCGACGTGTAACCGAAGCGGTAGAGGACGGTCTCCCATTCCGGGTTGCTCCCGCCGAGCAGGCTGTAGACCGGATCCGGTTGCGGGAGGAGCTCCGCTGCCCCCGTAGAGGGGAAGAGCACCCTGAGGTGCTCGAGTCCTTCGCTTCGTTCGGCCACGACGATGTGGTCGGCGAACGGGTCGACGTCGTTGACCTTGGTCCCCGGACGGTGGGCCAGGACCTCCTCGAGGTCATCTGGGCCACCATCGATCGGCATCCTGAGCACGGCAAAGTCGGTGGCGGGTACGCCGTCGGCACCGGGCCGGTTGGTCCGCACCAACCAGACGTCGCCGGCGTCTGGCCACACGGCGTGATCGATGTCGTACTCGACACCGTCGACCCGGGCCAGAACGATCGCCGGTGGGCTCTCCGGTTTTGAGGACTCGATCCACCGGCACTCCGATGTGAGCTTCGATTGGCTCTGGATGAGCACGAAGCGCTCCGAACGGGTCGCACCGACGGAGACGAAGAACCGTTCGTCGGGCTCCTCGAAGACCTTCACGTCCTCGGCCGCATCCGTGCCGAGGGCGTGTCGCCACACCTGGTAGGGGCGTTCGGCGTCGTCGGGGCGGACGTAGAAGAAGGTCCTGGCGTCGGCCGCCCAAGCCGACCCGTATGTGACTCCCTCGATGCGGTCGGATAGGTCGGTGCCGGTGGCCAGGTCCCGAAATCTCAACGCATAGCGCTCGGACCCGTCGAGGTCGGTGGCGTAGGCGAGGACGGCGTGGTCGGGTGACATCTCGACGACGCCGAGGGCGAAGTACTCGCTCTCACCGGCGAGGACGTTCTCGTCGAGGATCACCGAGCCGTCGCCGGCCTCGGCCCTGGCGTCGGCGAGCACCGTCGCCGCTTCGAGGGCCCGGTCCGGGTCATGGCGCCGGCAGAAGATGGCGTACTGCTTGCCCTCGACCGAGCGGGTCCAGTACCACCACGCCCCGTCCCGGACCGGAGCGTCGACGTCGGTCTCGACGACTCTCGCCTTGATCTCGGCGTACAGGTTGTCTTGGAGGCCGGCCGTCGGCGCGAGCACCCCTTCGGTATAGGCGTTCTCGGCCTCGAGGTAGGCGAGAACGGCCGGATCGTCTCGGTCGGCGAGCCAGTAGTAGTCGTCGACGCGGCGCTCGTCATGGGCTTCGAGGGTGCGGGGCCGGCGGGGCGCGACTGGCGGGGTGAGGGCGGCGGACTGCTCGAACGGCATCCGCTCAGCCTTCCAGGTCCGTGCCTATGACACCTACTTGCGTTGCGGCCAGAATGGCGGACGTGGGAGATCGTGCCGGTGCCCGAGTCGCCCATGTGTGCGAGGACGGAGATGAGGCGGCGGCGCGCCTGGCCGCTGGTTGCGACGTCGTGTTGATCGTGGCGCCCGGCTCGCAACCTCCCGGCGCCCAACCTCCCGGTGCCCGACGGCCCGGCGGTCCCGGCTCGCCGGGACGGGGGACGAAGCACGGCGGGCGCCTGGCGATATTCGTCGGCGATCCCTCGGACCCGGCCGTGCAGACGGCGGCGTCCGCCATGGCGGCCGAGCTCTTCCCCGCCTCGCCGCCCGCCTCGCCGCCCGCCCCCTCGCCGCCCGCCCCCTCGCCACCGTCGCCCAGCGCCACCGAGGCCACCCGTCGCGCCACGCCCGGCAGAACGCCGGACCCGCTCACCTAGGCTCGGCTTGGCACCGACACTGGGTGCACGAGCCACGGGGAGGACCCATGCAGATCAGCACGATTCTCGGCTACGCGGGCGGCTTCAAGAAGGCCGTGGCCAGCGTCGCCGATCTCGAGCGGGCCGGACTCGATGTGGTGTGGGTCGCCGAGGCGTACGGGTTCGACAGTCCAAGCCTGATGGGGTACCTGGCGGCTCGTACGACCACCGTGCAGATCGCCTCCGCCATCCTCCCGATCTACAGCCGAACGCCGACGTTGATCGCCATGACGGCCGCCGGGCTCGACTCGCTCTCCGATGGACGCTTCCAGCTCGGTCTCGGCGCGTCGGGTCCACAGGTGATCGAGGGATGGCACGGCGTGCCCTACGACGCGCCGATCGGAAGGACGAGGGAGATCGTGGAGATCTGCCGGAAGGTGTGGGCGAGAGAAGCGCCGCTCGTCCACGAAGGCCGCCGCTACCGGCTCCCGCTCCCGCCCGACCAGGGGACCGGTCTCGGCAAGGCGTTGAAGATCATCGCCCATCCCTTGCGTCCGACGATCCCGGTGTGGCTTGCTGCCCTCGGCGAGAAGAACGTCGAGCTGACCGCCGAGGTCGCTGACGGCTGGCTGCCGATCCTCTTCATCCCCGAACGAGCCAGGGATGTCTGGGGCCCCGCCCTCGATGCCGGTGCCGCCAAGCGCGATCCCGCCCTCGGCCCCTTGCAGATCACGGCGGGCGGACTCCTTGCCATCGGGGAAGGGGACGACGTGCTCGCCCTGCGGGAGCTGGCCCGGCCGATGGTCGCCCTCTACGTCGGGGGCATGGGAGCGAAGGGACGCAACTTCTACAACGACCTCGCCGTGCGCTACGGCTACGAGAAGGAAGCGGCCGAGATCCAGGAGCTCTACCTCGCCGGCCGCAAGGCCGAGGCCGAGGCGCTCGTCCCCGCTGACTTCCTCGCCCTCACCTCGCTCGTGGGCCCAGCGAGCTGGGTCGCCGAGCGGGTGGCGGCCATGGGCGACGCCGGAGTGACCAACCTCCAGGTCACACCCATGCCGACCGGCGACCAGACCGCGCCGGGTCTGATCGAGCGGCTCAGGGAGCTGGCCGGCTGACCGCAACGGGCCCCGTCGGTGTCCGGCGCGGGTGGTGGTCGGTCCGCCCCCGTGGATAAAGTCCCCCCAATGCCGCCTGCCGCATCCAAGGCTCCCATCGAGTACCTGTTCGCGCTCGTGGTGTGCCTCATCACAGTCGGTGTCAGTTTCGCAGTGCAGCCGCCCGAGACGCGGTGGATCGTCTTCGCCGTTGGCATCGTGATGGGTGTGACGGTACTTCTTGCCGCCCTTCGCCCGAGCCGCAGTTGAGCGAAGCGATGGGTTGATCGGCTCCTCCTTCGAGGGGAGAAGTGGGGAAAACGAGAGCGGCGGTGGATCGGGGGGAAGGACGAAAGTGAGGCGCATCGGGCTCGTGCTCGGGGCGGGCGGCTGTGTGGGCGTCGCCTACCACGGCGGGGTGCTCGCCGCCATTGAGGAGGCCACCGGGTGGGACCCGCGGACGGCCGACGTCATCGTCGGAACATCCGCCGGTTCGCTGAGCGCCGCTCTCCTGCGCAGCGGTCTCCCTGCCGGCGACCTGCGGGCGGTGAGCGAGGACCTGCCGCTCTCACTCGCCGGCAGCGTCCTGGCGGAGATCGGCCAGCCCCACCGACCGACGGTCTCGCCTTTCGACTTGCTCCGTCCCAGGCGCCTGGCCGATCCGGCGGCGGCCGTGCGGGGGCTCCTGCGTCCGTGGCGGGCCACACCCGGTGGGCTGATGGCGGCGCTCCTCCCCGAGGGCCTGGCATCGACCGACCCGATCGCCGAGGGTCTCGACCGGGTCGCGGCGGGGGCCTGGCCGTCTGACCCACTGTGGGTGTGCGCCGTGCGTCTCGGTGACGGGCAGCGGGTCGTGTTCGGCCGCCGAGGGGCGCAAGAGACGACGCTCGGTCGGGCCGTGGCCGCGTCGTGCGCCATCCCCTGGTACTACCGGCCGGTACGGGTCGGCGCCGAACGCTATGTCGATGGTGGCGTGGTGTCGCTGCACAACCTCGACCTCGTCGCCGACGGTTCGATCGACCTGGTCGTGGTGAGCGCTCCTATGAGTTTTTCGGGGAAATGGCCGCCATGGCGTCCCGACACGGCGTTTCGCCACTCGGTCAGGATGTGGCTCGAGCGCGACGCCGGCCGCCTGCGCCGCCGGGGAATCGACGTGATCGTCGTGGCTCCTGACACCAGGGCGATCGAGGCGATGGGTCTCGATCCGATGGACGCCCGACACCGGGCCAGGATCTCCCGCCAGGCCCGACGACTGGCTCTCGAGTCGGTGGCCGGCGGCGAGCTCGGTCGTGCCTTCGGCGATCGCCGCGGTCTGCGGCCGGGGCGCCCGGCGGCCTGACCCGGCACCCGACAGGGGGGCATTGGTAGCTCGACCGGGTTGTTACTATCGTCGTAGGAGAAACCCAGGCAGGAGTGTGACCTCATGGCAACTACAGAGCTCGACCTTGGTCGATACAAGCTGGGCTGGAGTGACATCGAGGACTTCTACGTCTTCAAGCCCAAGAGGGGCCTCTCGGAGGAAATCGTCCGCGAGATGTCGTGGATGAAGGGCGAGCCGGACTGGATGACCGACAAGCGGATCAAGGCTCTCCGCCACTTCGAGCGCAGGCCGATGCCCACGTGGGGCGGCGACATGTCCGGCATCGACTTCGACAACATCTTCTATTACATCAAGCCCGTCGACCAGCAGGTCGACGCGTGGGATGAGCTGCCGGATTCGGTCAAGGCCACCTACGAGAAGCTCGGCATCCCCGAAGCCGAGCGCAAGTATCTCGCCGGCGTGACCGCCCAGTACGAGTCCGAGGTCGTCTACCACAAGAACCGCGATGACCTCGAGGCCCAGGGCGTGCTGTTCTGCGATATGGACACCGCGCTCAAGGAGTACCCCGATCTCGTCAGGCAGTACTTCGGCAAGGTCATCCCTGCCAACGACAACAAGTTCTCCGCCCTCAACACGGCGACCTGGAGCGGGGGCAGCTTCATCTACGTGCCCCCCGGCGTGAAGGTCGAGATGCCGCTGCAGGCCTACTTCCGTATCAACGCCGAGAACATGGGCCAGTTCGAGCGCACGCTGATCATCGCCGACGAGGGCTCGCAGGTCCACTACATCGAGGGATGCTCGGCGCCGGTCTATACATCGGACTCGCTGCACTCCGCCGTCGTCGAGATCATCTGCAAGCCGAGCAGCCGGGTCACCTACACCACCATCCAGAACTGGTCCAACAACGTGTACAACCTGGTGACCAAGCGCGCCAGGGTCGAGACCGAGGGCCACATGGAGTGGATCGACGGCAACATCGGCAGCCGCCTGACGATGAAGTACCCGGCCGTCTACCTGATGGGCCCCAAGGCGTCGGGGGAGGTCCTCTCCGTCGCCTACGCCGGCCCCGGCCAGCACCAGGACGCCGGAGCGAAGATGGTTCACGCCGCGCCCGAGACCACGTCGACGATCATCTCCAAGTCCATCTCCAAAGACGGTGGGCGCACGTCCTACCGGGGCCTTGTCAACTTCAGGGAGGGGGCGCGCAAGTCCAAGAGCTTCGTGCGCTGCGATGCCCTTCTCCTCGATGACCTGTCGAGGAGCGACACGTACCCGTACATCGAGGTCGACGAGCAGGACGCCCAGGTCGGCCACGAGGCCACGGTGTCCAAGGTCGGCGACGACCAGCTGTTCTACCTGATGAGCCGGGGCCTCTCCGAACAGCAGGCGATGAGCATGATCGTCAACGGTTTCATCGAGCCCATCACCAGGACCCTCCCGATGGAGTACGCGGTGGAGTGGAGCCGCCTGATCGAGCTGCAGATGGAGGGCTCCGTCGGCTGACCCTCCGGCCAGTGCGGTGTTTTCGGCCCGGGGATGGCACGATGGAAGCGTGCCGATGCGGGAGGACTGTAAGTACTTCCAGACCCGGGCGTTCGCCTCGGGGGATGTAGCGCGCTTCTGCGTCCTCGACCTGGCTCCCGAGGCGCCGTGGCGCTGCCCGCCCGACTGTCGGCGCTATACCAAGCGGGTCGGCGACGCCGGCTTCGTGCCCGACTCCGGCTCGCGCCCCGCCGCCCCCGAACCGGAGCTGCACCCTCACGCCGCCGCCGTCCTCGGATCGGCCGAGGAGATCATCAGCGCCGTGGGCCCCGAGCTCGCCGCCGAGGAACGGCGTCGGCGAGAGGAAGAGGCCCGGCGCAACGAGCCGAACTGGTGGCAACGCTGGCGGGGACGGGGCTTGCGCTGGCGGCAGTGAGGGGTCGTCGAGGGAACGGCGGCGCAACCCACGGCGGCAGATGTCGTCGCGACAAGGGCTCGACGGCGACGGCTGCGCCCGTTGTTTCGCAGCGGGCTCTAGGCTTGGGCTAATGGCCGCCGCTATCGCCCTCGCCGTCGTGCTGGTCATCGCCGTCGGTGGGGTCAGCTTGGCCATGCAGACGCAGCGGCCCGTTCAGGGTCAGGCGCCACGGACACCGAGACCTCAGCCGAGAGGGCCCGCCGTGAGCGGCCGCATCCGACCACGGAAGCCGACGCCGCGCGCCGCGCCGACCCCACCGCCGGAGCCGACGCCGCCGCCGACTTCTTTGGTCCCAGAGGGGAGCAAGGGCCCGGAGCTCCTCCGCACCGGGGTGCCGGCGTCGGCCAAGGTTGTCAACGTGGTGGACGAGCGGGTCGTGGGTCCTGTGACGCGGAGCCGGCTGACGCTGCGGATCGAGCCCGATGGGGCCGACCCGTTCGAAGTCGATCTGCGCCATGCGTTCCCTTCCACCGAGGCAAGGGGCAAGGTGAAGATCGGCGGGACCGTCGCCGTCCGCTACGACAAGGACCACCCCAAGAAGGTCGTCATCGACCCGGGGGCCGACTGAAGCTCCCGGGGACCCAGTGACCGGTGGGCGGCCCCGTAGACTGCTCCTCCGGTCGCTAGAAGGCGGCCCACGCACCAGCGCGATCCGGCGCCACTTGGCCGGGCCCGTCGCTCACGTCTAGAGGAAGTCCGTCCTGTCCACCTTCACCGCAGAGGCCGTCACCACCATCGAAGGGTCGCCGGAGGCGCGAGCCGCCCGTCTCGAGGCGTTGGACCGCTTCCACGCTTCGCCGCTGCCGAGCGCCGCCCTCGAGGACTGGCGCTACAGCCGGATCGACGCCCTCGACCTGGATCGGTACCGTCCCGTTACGGGCATCGAGGCCCCGACCGACGCCCAGGTCCCCGGCGCCGTCGCCGAGCTCGTCGGCCGCACAGGGCCCGCAACGGTCGTCGTGGTCCGCAACGGCGCCGCCGTTGGCGTCAACGGAACCGACCCCGCCGTGACCGTTACCTTCGATGACGCCCGGCCCGGTGCGGTTGCCGGCGAGCCCGACGCGCTCACCACGCTCAACGCCGCCTTCGCCCTACCCGTCACGGTCACCATTGCAGCGGGCGCTCGCCCCAAGGGGCCGGTCGTCATCGTCCACGACTTCGACACCGATGGCGCCGCCTCGTTCCCGCGCACCGTGGTGGTGCTCGGCACTGCCGCCGAGGCCACCGTCATCGAGATGGCCACCTCCGGCGACGTGGACGCCCTCGTCGTGCCCGTCACCGAGCTCGAGGTGGCCGACGGGGCCAACCTCGGCTATGTCCACGTCCAACAGCTGGGTCCACGGGTCTGGCAGACGGGCCTTCAGGCGAGCAGGGTCGGGAGGGACGCAACGGTCACGTCGGCCTCCGTGGCCATCGGGGGCGACTACGCGAGGATGCGGACGACGTCGTCGCTCGTCGGCCAGGGAGGGACGGCCCGACTGCTCGCCGTGTACTTCGGGGCCGGCACGCGAATGGTCGACTACCGGACCACCCAGGACCACCGGGCCCCCAAGACGACGTCCGAGCTGCTGTTCAAGGGCGCGGTGGCGAACCAGTCGAGTGGCGTCTACAGCGGCCTGATCCATGTCGAGAAGGGCGCGGGGGGTACGAACGCCTTCCAGACCAACCGCAACCTCGTGCTCCACGAGGGCGCCCACGCCGAATCGGTCCCCAACCTGGAGATCGAGGACAACGACGTCCGCTGCAGTCACGCTTCGGCCGTCGGCCCGGTCGCCGACGACGAGCGCTTCTATCTCGAGAGCCGAGGGGTTCCACCTGACGTCGCCGCCCGTCTCATCACCCTCGGGTTCCTCGACGAGGTCCTCGAGCGGCTTCCCGTTGCTGCCGTCGCCGACCACGTGCGTCTCGAGCTCGCCGGCATCCTCGACGAGGCCGACCGCGTGGAGGCAGCGGGTGGTATCGGTGCCGATGGCGCCCCGGCCGTGACGCGCCGATGAGCGAGATCCGCATCCGTAGGGCCGATCTCGCAAACGGCTCGGCGCAACGCATCGAGGCCGGACCCCATGGGGTCTGCGTTGTCCGAGTGGACGACCACTTCTACGCCCTCAGCGACCGCTGCAGTCACGCCGAGGTCCGGTTGTCGGAAGGCGATGTCGACACCTACGACTGCGCCGTCGAATGCTGGAAGCACGGCAGCGCCTTCTCCCTCGTTGACGGGAAGCCCACGTCCCTGCCAGCCACGACGCCGGTCGCTGTCTACCCCGTGACCGTCGATGGCGACGACGTGGTCGTGAGCCTCCCATGAGCGCCCGTGGGAGCGAATCGACAAGCAATCGTTCGGGCCGCCTCTTCTGGAGGGTGCAGCAATGAGTACCACGACCACAGCCGTTCGCAGCACCCTCATGATCGAGGGTCTCAGAGCCGAGGTCGCCGGCAAGGAGATCCTCAAGGGCGTCGACCTCGAGGTCGGGGCGGGCGAGGTGCACGTCGTCATGGGCCCCAACGGGGCCGGCAAGAGCACGCTTTCCCATGTCTTGATGGGCCGGCCGGGCTACCGGGTGACCGGTGGGCGGGTCATGCTTGACGACACGGACCTGCTCGAGCTTCCCACCTGGCGACGGGCGAGGGCCGGGTTGTTCCTCGGCATGCAGTACCCGATCGAAGTGCCGGGTGTGAGCCTGCAAGACGCCCTGCGTGAGGCGCTCTCCGCCGGGGCCGTCGACGACGACGACATCTTCGCTCGGCTTCGGGCCGAGGCCGAGCGGGTGGGCTTCGACGCCCGGTTCCTTGACCGACCTCTCAACGTCGACCTCTCCGGTGGTGAGCGCAAGCGCAACGAGACCGTCCAGCTCGGGGTGCTGCGACCCCGCTTCGCCGTGCTCGACGAGGTCGACTCCGGCCTGGACGTCGACGCCCTCAGGGCCGTGTCACGCCGGGTCGAGGCGGCCACCGAGGAGACCGGTCTCGGGGTGCTGGCCATCACCCACTACAGCCGGCTGCTGCGCGAGCTCCACGCCGACCGGGTCCACGTGCTCTCTGCCGGCCGCATCGTGACCAGCGGGGGCCCCGAGCTCGCCGACGAGCTCGAGCGCACCGGGTACGTCGGTTGGGCCGAGGACGCCGAGGATGGGGCCGGCCGCTCCGGTGTCACGCCGCCGGACTCCCTGGACCTCTGAGCCCGCCGAACCTGGATCGCAACTTTTTTTGGCGATGTTGACGTCGGAATCCACCGTCAACGTCGCCAGGAAAACGCTCCCGGCCCTCGCCGCTCGGGTTCAGTCGCTCTTGCGGCGCCGGCCGTGGGCTCGGCCGGCGCCGTAACCGACCACCGCAGCCACGATTGCTACCAGGGCCAGGTCCAAGACGTGGAACAGGCCCCTGACCACCTCGGTCGCCAGTCCGATGGCCGCCACCGCCACCACGATGACGACGAGCACGGCCACGATCTCGGCGACGGTGCGCCCGTGCGTGCGCCCCTGGCTGCGCTCGGCGTCATGTGACCGACCCGCCGGCCGACCGTCTCCCGCCGACTCGATGCCACCCGTCCGGGTGTCAAAGGTTCGCTCCGATCGGCGGTGGGACGTCGTCACCCCCCGTTTCCCGGGCCGGTCGACGGCCACGCTGCGATCGTCCTGCAGCGTCTTGCAGATGAGGCACTCGCTGGGAGCGAAGCCGTGAGGGCAGGCCATGGACCCATTGTGCCGCCCCCCCGTCCGAGTCGGTCGGCACCACGTTCACAATCCCGTCCCAACCCTCTCACCTTCGACTGGAGGGTACGGGTTCGCTCACCGAAGGAGCGAACGCCTCAGCTGACCCGGCTGGCCAGGACGAAGAAGGAGCTGAGCGGGACGATCTGCACGTTGGCACCCGTGTACGGCGCCTGCACGATCTGGCCGCCGCCGATGTACATGGCGACATGCTGACCCGGGTCGGCCGGGTAGACGAGGTCACCGGGCTGGAGCGACGACATCGAGATGTGCGTGGTGTCGGCGTACTGGGCCCCGCTGAAGTGGGGCAGCGAGACGCCGGCTTGGGCGTAGGCCCACATCACGAGCCCCGAGCAGTCGAAGGAGCTGGGTCCGGCGGCGCCCCAGACGTAGGGGTCGCCGACGCGTGACTCGGCGGCGTGCACGGCCGCCAGGGCCGTCGAGCTCCCACCGCCGGAGGAGTAGGAGACGGAGGGCGCCGTGGTGGACGGCGGGCTCGTCGACGGGGGACTCGTGGCCGGCGGGCTGGTCTGCGGCGGCGCCGTCGAGCTGGACGCCGAAGAAGGCGAGGACGACGACGAGGACGAGGACGAGGACGAGCTGCTCGACGTGGAGGCGGCACTCGTCGTCGGCGGCTGGGTGGCAGCGGTCGTCGTCGGCGGCTGGGTGGTCGTGGTCGCCGCGGCGGCGGCAGCGGCCCGCTCGGCGGCCAGCTTCTGCTGGTAGGCGATGGCCGCCGCGCGCTGCGCTGCGGCCCTCTGCTGCGCGACGACCGTGGCGATCCGGCCCTGATCCTGGGACTCGGCCGTCTTCAGCTGGCTGACGGTGGTGACGATGCTCTTCTTGTCGGCGGCGATCGTGGCGACCGCTTTGACGTCAGCGGCCTCGGATGTCTTGAGCTTGCCCTCGGCCGTGGTGGCCTGCAGCGTGGTCAGCTTGTAGCGATCCTGGGCGTCCGACTGGCTGGAGGCCAGGCTCTGCTCGTACTCGGCCCGCAGCAGGCTCGAATCGGCACCCGACACCGAAGAGGCGCTGCTCGAGCCGGTGATGCTCGACGACCCGCTGTCGACGTAGGCGGACACGGCCGTCGTGCGCAGCACGGAGGTGGCGGCGCCGGCCTTGGATTGCGCGAACGAGACGTCGTGGCGGGCAGTGGCGACCTTGGCCTTGGCCGCCTTGACGTTGAGGAGACCCTGGTCGTACTTCTCCGACAGCGTCTCCTCCGCGACCCCGAGAGTATTGATGCGCGTGGCCAGCTGAGACGCCTGGGCGCGGAGGTCTCCGAGATTGGTTGTGCCTGCGGTAGCGGTGACGGGAATCAGGCCGGTCATGGCGGTAAGTAGCCCCGCTGCCGCCAACGTCATACCAGCGCGGCTTTTTGTATTCCGAGTCACCCTCATCACAATGGGCGAGAAGCCTAAGGGGAAAGGGTCGTTCGGGTCAAGAATTCGGCAATTTGTCCGTCCTGGCCAGCACGAACGAGGGTGCAGCGAACCGGGCCGGCTCGACTCAGCCCATCCGTTCGACGAGCATCGCCATGCCCTGGCCCCCGCCAACACACATGGATTCGAGCCCGATCGTCTTGTCCTCGGTGCGCAGACCATTTATCAGGGTCGTCATGATTCGTGCCCCGGTCATGCCAAATGGATGACCGAGGGCGATGGCGCCGCCGTGCACGTTGAGCTTGTTCCACTCGATTCCGAGCTGTGCCGCCGATGGCACCACCTGGGCCGCGAACGCCTCGTTTATCTCGACGAGATCGACGTCTTCGATCCCCATCCCCGCCCGCTTCAGGGCCTGGCGGCACGCTTCGACGGGGCCGAGACCCATGATCTCAGGGTCGAGGGCGGTGACGCCGGAGGAGAGGATCTTCGCGAGCGGGGTGATGCCGAGCTCGGCCGCCCTGGTGTCGCTCATGACGACCACGGCGGCGGCGCCATCGTTGAGCGGGCAGCTGTTGCCCGCGGTGACCTCACCGTCGGGTCGGAAGACCGGCTTGAGCTCGGCGAGCTTCTCGACGGTCGTACCGGCCCGCGGCCCGTCGTCGACGCTCACGACGGTGCCATCGGGCAAGGTCACGGGGCTGATCTCCCGCTCGAAGAAGCCGTTGCCCTGCGATTCGACGGCCCGCTGCTGCGACAGGGCAGCAAACTCGTCCATCTCCGTGCGCGTCACGCCGGTGTGCTCGCGCACGTTCTCGGCCGTCTGCCCCATGGCGATGTAGATGTCGGAGAGCCCCTCGCTCGGAGTCCAGGGGTCCTGGCCTCCCTCGGCCCTTGCCGCCGAGCGCTCGCTGGCCTGGTGGAATCGCGGGTTGTGGGTGCCGGGCAACCCGTCGGACATGCCGGACCCGAACCGGCTGACGGTCTCCACGCCGGCGGCGACGAACACGTCGCCCTCTCCGGCCCTGATGGCGTGGGCCGCCATCCGGATGGTCTGCAGCGATGACGAGCAGTACCGGTTGACGGTGGCACCCGGCACGTGGGGGAGTCCGGCAAGCAGGGCGATCACCCGGGCCAGGTTGTAGCCGCCCTCTCCGGCCGGTTGGGCCGTGCCCACGAGCAGGTCCTCCACCTGGGACGGGTCGAGCTCGGGGACGTGGGCGAGCACGTCACCGACGATCAAGGCGCCGAGGTCGTCGGGTCGCATGGCCGTGAGCGAGCCCTTGCCGGCCCTGCCGATCGGCGTGCGGGCGGTGGCGACGATGACGGCCTCGGCCATGGTTCCTCCTCGTGACCGAGGGCGACGGGGCCCCGGTTCGTTGTCCGGGTGCAGGTTACCGTGCGGTAGCGTTTCGGCTCTGGAGGCAGTAGCAGTCGAGCAGGCGTCTGAGCGGCGGGCTCACGGCGACCACGCTCGATTCGCCCCCGGCGTCGGTGATGCGCCGGCGCGCCGTCTGGACCGCCCGCCAGCCGGCGGTGTCGGCGAAGGTCACGGCGGCCAGGTCGATGTCGGCGCGCTCGGGGTGTGCCGCCGTCACCAGCGACTCAGCGGTCTCGATGAGGAGGCCGCCAGACGCGGTGTCGAGCTCGCCGGCGACGACCAGCCGCCAGGCCGAGCCAACGCACACCACGGTGAGATCGAGCAGCGGGCGGGTCGTTGTCGTCATGATCTGGCGGCCTCCTCGGCGGGCGTTGCCGCTCATGCTGTCCTGACGTCCTGAGGACCTCCTTGGTTCCATCTGAGGACCGCATAAGACTGCCGAGAGATCGCGCCGCGAGGGTAGATAGCCTTCGGGGCGATGACCGATCTGACGACGAGCCCCGTCCACGCCGATCCGCTCCTCGACGGCGACCACGAGCGGATGTCCCACATCGTCCTCGAGGGCGTGAAGTTCGGTGAGGACGACTTCGTCTCCGCCGGCCCATCCGTCGTCGAGGGCATGGTGAACGGCACGGCGGTCAAGGCCCTCTGCGGCAAGGTGTGGATACCGGGGAGGGACCCCAAGCGCTTCCAGCTGTGCCCGACCTGCAAGGACATCGCCACGTCCATGGGCTGGAAGGTACCGGCCAGCTGAACCGGGCCGCAGTCGACGGGCGAGCTTCAGTCGACGGGCGGGAAGGCGGCGCCGGCGGCGATCTGGCGCTGCAGCGCCATGACCCGGGCGGGACGCCCGAAGCCGATCGCCGCGGTCAACCGTCCGTCGCGACCGTAGGCGGCGGCAAACCGGCGCTCCTCGATGGACCCGTCCACCACGGCGAGCTCGTCGCCGGGTCGCATGCGGCCGACCATCTGGATCTTCCGGTCGAATTGATCGGACCAGAAGTAGGGGACGGGCGCGAATTCGGGTGCGTCGTCGCCGTTCACGAGGGTGGCGGCCGCGGCCTGGCCCTGCTCCGCGGCGTTGGTCCAATGCTCCACCCTCGCCGTTTCGCCCCATCCAGGATGATGCCAACGGGCCACGTCGCCTGCGGCCACGACGTGGGGAAGCGTCGCGCCGCCGGCCATGACCCGGAGCCGCGAGTCGGTGAGAACGCCGTCGTCGAGATCCACCCCCGATCCTTCGAGCCAGCCGGTGTTGGGCGCCACGCCGACGCCGATGACGACGACGTCGGCAGGGATGAGCTCGCCCGACCCACCGGATGCGGGAGGGGCTAGCCGCACTCCCTCGACCCGGTCCGAGCCCACGATCCCCGTTAACTCGGCCCCGAGACGGACGTCCACACCGTGCTCCCGGTGCCAGTCGGCAACGAGCCCACCGATCTCGATACCAACGGATCGGACGAGGGGGACGGGCGCCACTTCGACGACGGCGACCTCCAGGCCCATGGCCCTGGCGCTCGACGCCACCTCGAGGCCGATGAACCCGGCGCCGACGACGGCGACGCGGGTCGCCTCGAGAAGGTCGACCCTGAGGGCGGCGGCGTCGTCGATGGTGCGCAGGTGGTGGACGCCGGCCAGGCCGGTCGGGCGACCGAGGGTCCTCACGTGGGCGCCGGTCGCTATGACGAGAGCGTCGAAGGCGACAGTCTCACCGCCGGCGATGGCGACCCGGCGGGCGTCGAGGTCGAGTCCTGTCGCCGTGGTCCCGAGACGCAGCTCGAGGTCCTTGCCCTCGCCGGGAGCGAGCCGGGTGTCATCGGCGGCGATCTTTCCTGTCAGGAAGCGCTTGGAGAGAGGCGGTCGATCGTACGGTGCGTGGGTTTCGGCGCCAAGCACGACGATCCGTCCTCGGTGCCCCATGTCCCGCAGCGCCTCTGCCGCCCTCCAACCGGCCAGCGAAGCGCCGACCACAACGACCGTCTCGTCGCCGGTCACTTCCGGGTGGGAAGGATCAGTCGCCGGCCGCAGCTGCGGCGCCGTCGTCATCGGCGACGGCCGTGTCTATCGCCTGTATCAGGGTGTTCCAGGAGAGGGTGGCGCACTTGATGCGGACGGGAAACTTGACGACCCCCTGCAGTGCCTCCAGGTCGCCGAGGGAGACCTCAGGCTCTACTTGACCGTTGGTCTCCGCGCCGTCGCCCGAGGTGTCGAGGCGCTGCTCGTGCACCGACATCATCCGCTTGAACGTCCTGATGGTCGCCCTGGCCTCGTCGAGGGTCTTGCCCTTGACCGCCGTCGACATCATCGAGGCCGACGACTGGCTGATCGAGCACCCCTGCCCACCGAGCTTGAGGTCGACGATGCGGTCGTCGTCGACCTGGAGGTAGACGGTGATCTCGTCGCCGCAGAGCGGGTTGAAGCCCGTCTCGACGTGAGCCGGCGGCACCGCAAGCTCACCGCGGTTGCGGGGGGAGCGGTAGTGGTCGAGGATGATCTCTCGGTAGAGGTCTTCGAGACCTGGCATAGATGGGGACTCCTAGGAAAAGAGCTTGTCGGCGTTGTGTAGGGCTTCGATCAGGGCGTCGATGTCGGCCTCGTCGTTGTAAATCGAGAACGAGGCCCTGGCCGTCGCGGCCACGCCGAGACAGCGCATCAGTGGTTTGGCGCAGTGATGGCCGGCTCGGACGCACACCCCGGACTCGTCGAGGACCTGCGAGATGTCATGGGGGTGAATGTCCTTGTAGGCAAAGGAGATCACCCCACCCCTGAGGTCGGGATCCAGGGGGCCGTGGATGACGATGTCGTCGCCGAGTCGGGCGCTGAGGGTGTCGATGGCGTAGCTCGTGAGTCGCCGCTCGTGGGCCCTCACCGCTTCCATCCCGACGGCCTCGAGGTAGTCGACGGCGGCGCCGAGACCGATCGCCTCGGCGATCGGTGGGGTGCCCGCCTCGAACTTCCACGGCACGTCGTTGGTGCTGAAGCCGTCGGTGCGGACGTCGCGGATCATCTCGCCGCCACCGAGAAATGGCGGCATGGCCTCCAGGAGCTCGCTCCGTGCCCACAGGCCTCCGATCCCGGTTGGCCCGAGCATCTTGTGGCCAGTGAACCCGTACATGTCAACGCCGAGGTCGACGACGTCGGTCGGCAGGTGCGGGGTGAACTGGGCGCCATCGACGAGGACCATGGCCCCGACCGCGTGGGCGGCGTCGGCCAGCTCGCGCACCGGGTTGAGGGTGCCGAGCACGTTGGACATGGCGGTGAAGCTCACCAACTTGGCACCGGGGATGGCCTGGTCGAAATCGCTGCGGTCGAGCCGGCCGTCGGGCGTGAGGCCCACGAAGCGAAGCTCGATGCCTCGCTCGGTCTTGAGCTGCAGCCACGGCACGATGTTGGCGTGATGCTCCATCTGCGTGAGCACCACCACGTCACCCTCGTGGAGGTTGGACCTCGCCCACGAGTACGCGACGAGGTTGATCGCCTCGGTGACGTTCTTGGTGAACACGACCTGTGAGGCGGAAGGGGCGCCGATGAAGCGGGCCAGCTTGGCTCGAGCCTCCTCGTAGCGGCGGGTGGCCTCCTCGGCGATGGCGTACACACCGCGGTGGACGTTGGCGTGCGTCGTTTCGTAGTACTTGTCCATGGCCTCGATGACGGCCCGAGGCTTTTGCGAAGACGACGCCGAGTCGAGGTAGACGAGGCGGCGGCCGTGCACCTCGACGTCGAGGATCGGGAAGTCCTTCTTGATGGTCGTTACGTCGAGCGCCATGCCTCGTATCCCTCTGCTTCGAGCTGTTTGGCCAGTTGGGGTCCCCCCGATGTCACGACCCGACCGTCGATGAGGAGGTGGACGACGTCGGGGGTGAGCCGGTCGAGGATGCGTTGGTAGTGCGTGACGAGCAGGACCCCGAGATCGGGGCGTGACCTGCGGACCTCCTCGACACCGGATGCAACGACCGTCAACGCGTCGATGTCGAGTCCGGAGTCGGTCTCGTCGAGGATGGCCAGGTCCGGCTCGAGAATGGCCATCTGGAGGATCTCGTTGCGCTTCTTCTCGCCTCCTGAGAACCCCTCGTTCAAGAATCGATCCTCGAACGAGGCGTCCATGCCGAGGCGCTTCATCCACTCCATGATGGAAAGGCGCAGCTCGAGCACGGAGAGGTCGATGCCCTTGCGGGCCGAGAGGGCCTGACGCAGAAATTGGATCACCGGGACGCCGGGCAGCTCCTCGGGGTACTGGAACGCCAGGAACATCCCGGCCTTGCCCCGCACCTCGGTCGGCCAGCCGGTGATGTCCTCGCCCTTGAAGAGGATCGTGCCGCTTGTCACCTGGTAGGCCGGACTTCCGAGCAGCGTGTTGGCCAGGGTCGACTTGCCCGAACCGTTGGGACCCATGAGCGCATGGACCTCGCCGGCCCCGACGGTCAGGTTCACCCCGCGCAGGATCTCGTTCCCTTCGACCGACACGTGCAGATCGTTGACCTCGAACAGCGGTGGACTCACGGTCTCATCCTATTACCACTACGGCCGTAGGGGAAAAGGGGGGCGGGCGGATCGGGCCCCCCTTTTCCCCCGATAGCCTCTGTGGCGATGCCGCAACCCTGGATCACCCAGGACCGCCTGGCAGCCGCGGGACCCGGCGGCGTGAACGGCGCACCCAAGGTCACCATCGTTGAGGGCGCGGCCTTCTTGATCTCGGGGCCGGGAGGCGACGTCGTACCTGAGGTCGCGGACGGCTTCTTCTTCCGGGACACGAGGTACCTGTCGCGCTGGGAGCTGCGGGTCAACGGCCAGGTGCCCGAGACGCTCACCGCATCCACGCCCGAACCGTTCCTCGCCAGCCTCGTGTCGCGTGCCGTGCCCCGTCCCGGGCAGCCCGACTCGACGCTGCTCGTGCTGCGCCGCCGGTATGTGGGGCGAGGCATGCGCGAGGACCTGACCGTGAGGAACCTGAGCGACGAGCCGGCGTACTGCGCCATCGAGCTCGTCTACGGCGCCGACTTTGCCGCCCTCCAAGACGTCAAGAAGGCACCGGTCGCCGGTGGCGACAACCCCGGTCCGATCCCCGAGGACGGCGCGATCGTCTTCCGTCGCCGGCAGGGCCCCAACCGCCGATCGCTGCGGATCACCTTCTCCGTTGCCGCCCTGCTCGACGGTGACGAGGCCCGCTTCGAGGCCGTCATACCGGCGCGCGGGGAGTGGACCTGCTGCGAGCAGTTCGTCTGCGGTATCGGCGACGACCTGGTCGAGCCGCGCTGGCCCGTTGGCCGGCCGGTGGCCCATGGCAAGCCGGCGGAGCGGATGGCGGCGTGGCGTCGCAGCGTCCCCGTGATCGATACCGACCACGACGGCCTGAGGACGGTCCTCGCCGCCAGCGCCGAGGACCTTGGCTCGTTGCGCATGTTCGATCCCGACTACCCGGAGCGCACCGTCGTCGCCGCCGGGGCGCCATGGTCGATGACGATCTTCGGTCGGGACTCGCTCATCTCGTCGTGGATGGCGCTGCTCGCCGATCCCGATCTGGCCCTCGGCACACTCCAGACGCTTGCCCGCTTCCAGGGGGCGGAGGTGAACCCGGCCAACGAGGAGCAGCCGGGTCGCATCCTCCACGAGCTCCGGGCGGGTGAGGGGTCGTCGCTCTCCCTCGGCGGCCAGGCCTACTACGGGAGCGCCGACGCAACCCCCCTGTTCGTAATGCTGCTCGGCGAGCTTCGGCGCTGGGGGCTCGCTCGCGAGGCCGTCGACGAGCTGATGCCCCACGCCGACCGGGCCGTCGACTGGATCGAGCGGTGGGGAGACGCCGACGGTGACGGCTACGTGGAGTACAAGCGGTCGTCGGATCGCGGCCTGCGCAACCAGGGTTGGAAGGACTCCGACGACGCCGTGCGCTTCGCAGATGGACGGTTGGCGGACGGTCCCGTCGCACTGGCCGAGGTCCAGGGCTACGTGTACGGCGCCTACCTGGCCCGGGCCTTCTTCGCCGCCGAAGCCGGCGACGCCGCCCTCTCCACGCGCCTGCGCAAGAAGGCCAAGGAGCTGAAAGCGGCGTTCAATCGGGACTTCTGGTTGGAGGAGCGCGGGTGGGTTGCCATGGGACTCGACCGTGACAAGCGCCCCATCGACGCCCTCACCTCCAACATCGGGCATTGCCTCTGGACCGGGATCCTCGACGCCGACAAGGCCGACGCCGTGGCCCGGCGCCTGCTCTCGCCGGAGATGTTCAGCGGCTGGGGGGTGAGGACCCTCGCCGCCTCGATGGCCGGGTACAACCCGATCAGCTACCACTGCGGTTCGGTCTGGCCACACGACAACGCCATCGTCGCCGCCGGCCTGATGCGCTACGGCTTCGTCCGTGAGGCCCAGCGCGTCGCCCTGGCCATGATCGACGCCGGCGTGGCCCAGGGCGGGCGACTCCCCGAGTTGTTCAGCGGCCTCGAGCGCCTCGAGCTGCCGATGGTCGTGTGCTACCCGACATCGTGCTCGCCGCAGGCGTGGGCGGCGGCGTCGCCGCTGCTCCTGCTGCGGACGCTTCTCCGCCTCGACCCGTGGGTCCCGAGGGGCAAGGTGTGGTTGCAACCTGCGCTCCCCGAGCAGATCGGGCGCTTGCACATCGGTCGGATTCCCCTGGCCGGATCGCGGGTGTCGGTCACCGTGGAGGGCGACCAGGTCACTGTCGACGGCCTGCCCGCCGACCTCGAGCTCGTCGACGCGCCCCGACACCCGCTGACAGGTTCCTAGCGCGCCGCGTGTTTCCCCTCCGTTGGGGGTTGACAGTAACGACGGGTGGGCGTTCACTGACGGGAGTCACGTTCGTCCGTGACGGTTTCACGGAAAGGAGTGGCCGTGAGCGCATCGGATTCGTCCGAGGGGGAAGGTCCACCCGACTGAACCGGCCCGGGCTGCAATCTGGCCCGGGCAGCAGGCGTGATCGTGTCGGCAGCGCCTCCAATGAGACCGGCCCAATGCTCGAGGAAGCATGCGTCCAACCAGACCGTGCTCCCCCGAGGCGAGGCGGCCCCAACCAAGCGAGTGCAGCTTCAGGCACGACCCGTGATGGCCGGCGCCGCGTCCCTCAGACGCGACGCCGGTTGTCGCGTCTGGCCGTCGGGTCGCCGGCCACCAGCCTCCAGGGTCGAGCTACCAGCCCCGGTCGATCCACTCCTGGAGGTGGGGTGACTCGGTGCCGATGGTCGTGTCGAGACCGTGACCTGGCATGACCACGGTGTCGCCGGGCAGAGCGGAGAACAGGCGGTCCTCGAGGGACCTGACGATGGTGGGGAAGTCGCCGCCGGGAAACTTGGTCGCACCGGGGCCACCGGGAAAGAGGGTGTCACCGCTGAACAGCACGGGGCTGCCCTCGAGCCGGAAGCACATCGAGCCCGGGGTGTGGCCGGGCGTGGCGATGGTGTGCAGCCGGAGCCGCCCGACCTCGATCACCGAGTCGTCGTCGAGCACGAAGTCGTAAGACGGGAGCATGGCGGCATCGGCGGCGGTGACGCCGACATCATAGCCGGCGTCGCGAACGGCGGGCACGGCCTGGATGTGGTCCCAGTGTCCGTGGGTCTCGAGGACCTTCCTCACGCCGAGGCGGCGGCACAACTCGATGAGCTGCTCGTGCTCGTTGGCGGCGTCGAGGAGTACGGCGTCGCCGGTCTGGCTGCAGCGCAGGACGTAGACGTTGTTGTCGACGGGACCGACGACGACCCGGTGGATCTCGGCCCGCTCGTCCCGGTAGTGCAGTGTCGTCGCTTCGGTCACCGCCGAAGCCTACCGACGCCCCCCGCACGGGCGCAGTGAGCAAGTTGTCTCGGCGCCTGCCCTCAGCTAGAACCTTCGGTCACGACCCGCGATCCCAGGGGGACCAAGCGTGAACTTCGCTTTCAGTGAGGAGCAAGAGGAGCTTCGCAGCTCGGTCAGGCGGTTTCTCGAGGACAAGTCGCCCGAGACCGAGGTCCGACGTCTCATGGAGTCGGCCGAGGGGTACGACCCCGCCGTGTGGGTACAGATGGCGGAGCAGCTCGGCCTGCAGGGCCTGGCCATCCCCGAGGAGTACGGCGGGTCGGGCTATTCCTACGTCGAGCTGATCGTCGTGTTGGAGGAGATGGGCAGGGCCTTGCTCTGCGCTCCGTACTTCTCCAGTGTCGCCCTCGCCGCCAACCTCCTGCTCGCTTCGGGCGACGACGCGGCCAAGGCCGACTACCTGCCGGGGATCGCCGCCGGCACGACGGTCGCAACGGTCGCGCTCACCGAGGCGTCGGGGGCGTGGGGTGAGGATGGAGTGGAGCTCGCAGCGGTGCCTTCGGATCAGGGCTGGACCCTGACCGGTGAGAAGAGCTTCGTCATCGACGGCCAGGTTGCCGCCCTGGTCCTCGTGGCCGCCAGGACCGACGCCGGCGTCTCGGTCTTCGCCGTCGACAAAGAGGGGACGGTCGACGGGGTCTCGGTTGCCGGCACGGTCACTTCGACGCCGCTCGTCACGATGGACCAGACCCGCAAACAGGCGAAGCTGACCTTCACGGCCACGCCCGCTCGCCTCGTCGGCACCGAAGGCCGGGGCTGGGATGCGCTGTCCAAGATGCTCGATCTCGCCGCCGTGGCCCTGGCCGCCGAGCAGGTTGGCGGGGCCCAGAGGGTCCTCGACATGGCCGTCGAGTATGCCAAGGTACGGGTGCAGTTCGGCCGGCCCATCGGCAGCTTCCAGGCGATCAAGCACAAGTGTGCCGACATGCTGCTCGAGGTGGAGTCGGCCAAGTCGGCGGCTTACTACGCCGGGTGGGCGGCAGCCGAAGGAAGCGACGAGCTGCCCGTGGTCGCCAGCCTGGCCAAGTCCTACTGTTCGGAGGCCTACTTTCACGCCGCCGCAGAAAACATCCAGATCCACGGTGGCATCGGTTTCACCTGGGACTATCCCGCCCACCTGTACTTCAAGCGGGCCAAGAGCAGCGAGCTTCTCTTCGGAGACCCGGCCTACCACCGCGAGCTGCTGGCGCAGCGCATCGGGCTGTAGCGACTGCGGGCCGGCCTAGCCGATGCGGCGCAGGCCGGTCTTGAAGCGGGCGCCGTTGTCGACGTAGACCTTGGCCGACAGCTCGATCAGGTCGGCCCGTGACCGGTCCGGCTTGATGGTCGCCGGCACCCCGACAGCGAGGGCCGCCGGCGGTACCTCCAGGTCGTTGGTGACCACCGCCCCCGCGCCGACCGTGGCGCCCTCTCCGACCACGGCCCGGTGCAGGACGACCGAGCCGACGCCGATGAGCGCCCGGTTGGCGATCCTCGCCCCCTCGATGTGGGCGAGGTGACCGACGACCACCCAGTCGCCGATGATCGTGTCGAGCTCCTCGGTGGCGTGGATGATGGCGCCGTCCTGGATGGACGTCGCCTCCCCGACGACGATGGTGCCGTAGTCGCCTCGGAGCACGGCGCCCGGCCAGACGCTCGACCGGGGGCCGAGGCGCACGGCCCCGATGACGGTCGCCTCAGGGCTGACGTAGGCGGCCGGGTCGATGTCGGGCACCCGGTCGTCGATGGCGTAGATGGGCACGGGGTGACCCTATCGGTGGGGGAACGAAGTGGTCATGGCTTCTCGGGCGAATTGGCTCTCCCAATCGATGGCCACGTTGTACGATTGCGGTACCGAAGAAAGGAGGTGGTCCAACTGAGTAGTCAACCCGTTGGGACCTCGGAGGTGGCTGGCCAGTAGGTCGGCTGCTGGACCACCTGGTGAGTCCACACCAGTCACCCGTGAGGCGACGGCCGAGAACTTGGTCCCGCTCGGTACACCAAACGAAACCTCTCGCTTCTAGTGCAGTCCTAGTAAAACGGCGGGGTCGCCTCTGGGCGGCCCCGCCGTTGTCTTCTGTGCGTGTGCGAGAGTGAGCCGGTGAGTACCACGCCGTCGTCGCTCACCGGTTCGCCCATCGTGATCCGTTCCGATGGCCTCGACCTTGACGCCTATGTGGCCCGGCCGGCGGCGTCGGCGGCCATCGGCGTGGGGCGCCATGGCCTCGTGCTCTGCCACGGTTTCCCGGTAACTCCTTCGCAGCAGCAGGGCAACTGGGGCGGGTACCTCGAGCTCGCCGATCGGCTGGCCGCCGATACCGGCTGGGTCGTCCTCACCTTCAGCTTTCGGGGGACGGGCCGCTCCGAAGGTGATTTCTCCCTCGGGGGATGGTTGACCGATCTCAAGGCCGCTACCGATGCGCTTCTCGACACGCCGGGCGTCGATGCCGCCTGGCTGTGCGGGTTCGCCGCCGGCGGGGCCCTTGCTATCTGCGCCGCAGGGGAGGACGCGCGCGTGCGCGGCGTCGCCACGTTTGCCACGCCGGCCGACTTCGGCGACCGGGCCATCGACGCCAAGCGCTTCGTGGCCCAGGCGAGGAGCCTCGGGATCATCCGCGACCCCGGGTTCCCTGCCGACCTCGAGGCGTGGGCGAGGGAGCTGCGCGAGGTCAGGCCGCTCGGTCTCATCGGCAAGCTCCCACCCCGGCCGATCCTCCTGGTGCACGGGGCCAACGACGAGGTGGTGCCGATCATCGATGCCAGGGCGCTGGCCGACGCCGCCGACGGGATGGCCGAGCTCCGGGTGCTCGTGGGGGCCGGTCACCGGCTCCGCCACGACCCCAGGGCCATCGCCATCCTCCTCGGCTGGATGGACCGCCAGGACTGATCCCTCCGGGTCGGTCAGGTCGGCCAGGTGACGGCTTTGGCCGCCGCCTTCATCTGCTGCTTGTAGGCCCGGACGCGACCGAGGGACCGTTCGTCGACGATGTCGGCCACGGAGAAATACGTCCCCGGTTGCCCGAAGCGACCGGCGGCCGAGTCCCACCCTCTGGGTCGGACCCCGAGCTGTTTGCCGAGCAGGCCGACGAAGATCCTGGCCTTCTGCTCGCCGAAACCGGGCAACTCCCTGATCCGACGGTAGAGCTCGTCACCGTCGGGGACGTCACGCCAGATGGCACCGGCGTCGCCACCGTAGGTCTCGACGATCAGCTGACACAGCTGCCGCACTCGCTTGGCGTTGGCGGCGGGAAACCGGTGCAAAGCGGGTCGTGCGACGAACGCCGCGATCAGCTCGTCGGGGTCCATAGCGGCGAGCTCGGTGGCGTCGATCGGTCGACCGAGGCGCTCCTGGAGGAGCCGCGGCGCGGCAAAGGCCCGCTCGAGTGGCACCTGCTGGTCGAGGACCATCCCGATCAGGAGGGCGAGGGGATCGTCGGAGAGCAGTCGATCGGCCTCGGGATCCTGGCTCAGATGCAGCATCGTCAGAACCATATCCGAGCCGAAAAGGCCGCGGGGTTGCTCAGCGACCGGTCGTGGTCCGGCTGCGTTGGCGCATCGCCGCCTTGCGGGCCGCCTTGGCGATCGACTGGTCGGGGTGGAGCCGGGCGATGCCATCCAACACCGAGGAGGCGGCGGGGACGGAGATCCGCCCTGCGTTGTCGACGAAGGACTCGAGATCGTCGATCTTGGTGATTATCTCGAGGAACTCGTCGTCGCCCGCTCCGATGAGGTGCAGGGAGAGCAGCTCGAGCCCGGAACGCATCATGGCCGCCGGGTCGTCGGGCACGTCGGTGTGGCCGTGTTCGAGCAGCCAGCCGATGGCATGGCCCCTTGCCGGCGTGGCCAGGAATCGACGGGCCGCAGTTTCGTCGGTCGGTGCTCCGAGCCGGTTGATCAAGTCGAGCGCCGCGACCGGCCATTGGGGGTCCTCGTAGCTATCGAGCAGCGCAGCCATCTCGTCGACGGCCTGGTCGGGCGATTGCCGCCGCACCCAGTGGTCGAACTCGGTGCGGGTGCGATCGGGATGCCACGCACCGATTCGCTCGAAGAGAGCGGAGAGGGGAAGCTCGGCGAGCTCGCCTGCCGTTGGGACCGGATATCCGCTGGTTCTTAGATGGTCGCCGAGCACGGCCCGCCCGAGGGCCGTCATGGCCAGGGTCCCGCCTTCGCGCCGGTCGCTCCCGTACTCGTCGGCGACGGTACGCGAGTCCCGGCGTGTAACCACGCCGGCCATTGTCAGCACGTCGAAGAGCAGGTCGATCTCGTAGCGGATCTGGCGGCGAGTCGACTCGGGGGTGGCCATCGAAGGAAACTGCAAACGGAGCTCGCAGATCTCGACGATGGCGTCGAGCAGCTCCTCGAAATCGAGCGGCTCAGGGACGGCCCAGAGCAAGGCCAGGAGGTGCGGAACCCCTTCGTCAACGACCTGCACGAGCGCTCGCTGGCTCCACTGGTTGTCGGCGGTGTGCAGGGATACCGGCCCCTTGTCGATGAGGGTCGACGCCAGCCGTTCGATGGCTGCGACCGCGTCGAGCTTGGCCCACGACGCCGTGGCATGGAGTCGGCCCTTGGCGACGCGGACGGCGCCGGCGGCGCGTGCCCAGCGGAGAACGAACTGCATGGTCGGGAGGTCGTCGGCCGAGCGGACCTCGAAGTGGTGCTCGGCCGCCATGGCGAGGGCGGGGTCGTCGAGGTCGGCGGCCAGAGCCTTGGCGTCGACCACCGTGAGGTTTCCCTTGGCCGTCAGCTTGCGTCCTTCGCCGACGAAGGCGCGCACGGCAAGGACCTGTTGCACGATCGGCGTCTCATCGATGATCGCCAGCAGATCGTCGGTGGTCACCAACGGAGCAGGAGTGAGCGGGATCCCGGCTGTGAGGTGCTGCCACGGGCCGGCGTACGGGTCTCCGAGGCCGAGGATCCGCCCGCGTTCGTCGAACGGCAGGGCGTTGAAGCGGTCGGCGAGCCCATCAAGGTCCAGCTCGTCAAGGTTGTCGGGCAGCTCACCGAGGTCGGTCATCGCCGAGAACATCGACTTCGCCATACCGAAGCGGGCCGGGTCGTCCAGGGCCGCGACGACTCGTTCACCCATCCCCGCCAGATGACTCTGCAGCACGTCGAGCGGAGCCGAGCCAGGACCCAGCAGGCCCCCGCTGGCGAGGAAGGCCAGAAGGTCGGACACCAACTGTGTCAGCCGCTCACCCTCATCGGCCGGTATGGCGACGTGCTGTGGGCACCATTCGAGCAGGAACTCGTCAAGATCCTCGAGTTGCCACGCACCCAGATCGCCGTCGCCGTAGCCCCACTTCCAGTCGAGGGCCAGCCGGGCGTCCAGCCCACCCTCGCCGGCGGCGGGGCGGAGTTCGTCGAACTCTTCGACCAAGGCGGCGGCGGTCCGCTCGAAGGCCGCTTCTTCGTCGCGCCCGAACCTGAGGTGCATGCCTCGACCTTAGGCCGGCACCCGGACTCTTCTTCTGCCATAAAACCATAATCCCACTTTCATGGGTACCATGGTCCTGTGAAGACGACGGTGGAGCTGCCGGACGAGCTCATGCGAGCCGTGAAGATCCGCGCCGCGACCGAGGGTCGGCGGCTCAAGGACGTCATGGCCGAGCTCGTGGGACGAGGGCTGGCCCAAGGCCCGAGCTCCGGCGGTGCCGCTCCGACCAGGATCCAGGTGCCGCTTGTCCACTGCGCCCATCGCGCCGACCCCGAAGCGGAGATGAACCCCGCTCGGGTGGCAGAGATCCTCTCCCAGGAAGAGGCGACGTCTCTGCGACGGTCGTCGTGAACCTGGCTGACAGCAATGTGTGGCTCGCCTTGGCCTTGTCGGGCCATGTCCACCAGCCGGCGACCCGTGAGTGGCTCGAGAGTGTGGAGCACCCAGGATCCATCATGTTCTGCCGGGCCACGCAGCAGACGTTCCTCCGGCTGCTCACGAACGCGGCGGTGTTGGCACCGTACGGCAACCCACCACTGACCAACTCGGAAGCGTGGGCCACCTACGAGGCCTTCCTCGCCGACGATCGAATCGTCATTCGGAGCACGGAGCCGGCCGGACTCGAGGCCAGGTGGCACGAGCTGGCGATCCGGGACACGGCGTCGCCCAAGCTGTGGATGGACGCGTATCTCGCTGCCTTCGCATCGGCGGCCGGTTCCCTGATGGTCACGACGGACGCCGCCTTCCGACAGTTTCCCGGGCTCGACCTCCTCGTCCTCGGCTCATGATGCCGGGAGTCGGGCCCTACCACAGGGCGCGCAGCGCACCGTCGACCTTCTCGGGTAGATCGGTCGGAGTGACGTCCCCGATAGCGAGCTCAGGACCGGCATCGCGCACGGCCCGATGGTCGACGAGGTGGTCGACCGAGGGCGGGAGGAAGCGGGTGCGCTGGGCGTAGCCGTGCCGGTCTCCCCATCCGTGTGTGCCGGCGTGGTGGTAGCGGAGGGGAGCGTAGATGTGAAGGTGCTCTTTGGCGCGGGTGAGGGCCACGTAAAACAGGCGTCGCTCTTCGTCGACACCGTCGGGCGTGCCGGTCGCCATGTCCGAAGGGAACATCCCGTCGGCGGCATGGATGACGTGCACCGAGCGCCACTCTCCCCCTTTGGACGAGTGGACCGTGGAGAGCACCAGGTAGTCGTCGTCGAGGTTGGGCTCGCCGGCGAAGTCACCGGTCGCGGCGGGCGGGTCGAGCGTGAGCTCGGCGATGAGCGCGCTTCGAGAGGTGACAGGTGAGGCCAGCCGGGCCAGCCGGTCGAGGTCACGCATCCGGACCTCGCCGCGGTCGTATCGGCGCCGGATCAGCGGGTCGAGCGCCTGGCGAAGGCGGTCGACCTCGGCACCGGGATCCAGGCGGTCCGATCGACAGTCGGTCAGGGCGGCGACGATTCCGCTCATCGACGGCTCCGCCCGTGCGACGACGGGACGGTCGGTTCTGACGAAGCGGGCGAGTGGATCGACTCCGTCCGCTCGGCGGGGCCGAAGCCCGAGGTCGGCGAGGATTCGACAGCTCGTGGCCGGACCGACCCCCTCCACCAGGAGCAGGACCCGATGCCAAGCCAGCTCGTCCCAGGGGTTGTCGAGGACGCGGAGCATGGCCACGAGGTCCCGGACATGGGCCGCTTCGAGGAAGCGCAGACCGCCGTACTTGACGAACGGAATACGGCGGCGGCCGAGTTCGAGCTCGAGCAGATCACTGTGGTGCGCGGCCCGAAAGAGCACGGCCTGGTCGCGCAGACGGATGCCTCGCTCGAGATGCTCGATGACCACGTCGCACACGGCGTCGGCCTGGGCTCCTTCACCCGGGCACGTGGCCAGCACCGGTCGCAGCCCCCCAGGTGCGGCCGTCCACAGCGACTTCGACAGCCCCGCGTGCATGTCGGCGGCCACGGCGTTGGCCAGGTCGAGGATGGCCTGGTTGGATCGGTAGTTCTGCTCGAGGGTGACCGTCGATGCGCCGCCGAACTGCTGGGGGAAGTCGATGAGGTTTCGGACCGTGGCGGCTCGGAAGGAGTAGATCGCCTGGGCGTCGTCACCCACGACCGTCAGGCGATCGTCGCTGCCGCGGAGACCACGCAGGATCTCGGCCTGCAGCCCGTTGGTGTCCTGGTACTCGTCCACGAGGACGTGGTCGTAGGAAGCGGCGAGCACGGGCCCGACGCCCGGGTCGCCAACGGCGGCCCTCCAGTAGAGGAGAAGATCGTCGAAGTCGATGAGATGCCCCGCCCGCTTGCGATCGGTGTAGGCCGTGAAGACCCGACGGATGCCATCGAGCTCGTCGATGCACCAGGGAAACGTGCTTCGCAGGACCGTCTCCAGGGGCATCTGGGCGTTGACGACTCGCGAGTAGATCGACACCAAGGTGTCGGCGCGTGGGAAGCGGCGGCGCCGAAGGGGTTCGGGCCCGTCAGTGGCGGTGCCGGCCTCGGTGCGCACGAGGGCCATCAGCTCGGCCGCGTCGGCCTGGTCGATGAGGCTGAAGCCATCGCCCAGCCCCACCACGGCCCCGTAGCGACGCAACAACTGGTGGGCCATGGCGTGGAAGGTCCCCGCCTGCACCCTGCGGGCGATCGCGGGATCGGTGAGGGCTCCGACTCGGCGAACCATCTCCTCCGCCGCCCTGCGGCTGAAGGTCACGAGCAGGATGCGCTCGGGCGCGGTTCCATTCGCCAGCAGGCGAGCCAGCCGGCACACGAGCGTCTTGGTCTTGCCCGTCCCCGCGCCGGCAAGGATCAGCAGCGGACCGCCGTCATGGTCGACCGCCTGGCGCTGCTGTTCGTTGAGCCCTTCCAGCCAGACCGGCAGGCCGGGGCCGGTTGGAGCTGTGCCGATGACATCCGTGCGCACCACGGAACACAGCCTAGCCCAAGGTATCGAACGTTTGTTCGACTGGGCGGTGGCTCAGGGGGCGGCACCGAGCACGACGCCGGCCGGGAGGTGGTAGCTCTCGGCGTCGGTCGGGAATCGGCCGCCCCGCACGTCGTCGGCCCAGCGCGTGAGGGCCGCCACCGCGTCGCTTCCGAGGGTCGCATAGGGCCGCACGAACTTGGGGAGCGGGCCTTCTCCGAGGCCGAGGATGTCGTGGAAGACGAGCACCTGCCCGTCACAGTAGGCACCAGCGCCGATGCCGATGGTCGGGACGTCCACTGCTGCGGTGGCGAGGCGGGCCACCTCGTCCGGTATCCCCTCCAAGACGATGGCAAAGCAGCCGGCGTCGGCGAGGGCGATGGCGTCGTCGACGATGGCCCTCGCCTCCGTGGCCGCCTTGGCCTGCACCTTGAAGCCACCCATCGCCAGCATCGACTGCGGGGTGAGGCCGAGGTGTCCTACGACGGGGATCTCGGCGTCGACGATGGCGTCGACGACCGGGAGCCGTTTGCGACCTCCCTCCAGCTTGACCGCCGTCGCCCCTGCTCGCACCAGGCGCCCGGCGTTGCGGACGGCGTCGGCGGGGCCGGTGTGGTAGCTGAGCCACGGCAGGTCGGCGACAACGAGTGCCGTGGGCCTCGTCCGGCCGACGGCTGCGGTGTGATGGACCAGGTCGTCCACCGTGACCTGGAGCGTGTCGTCGTAGCCGAGGACGGCCATGGCGACGGAGTCGCCGACGAGGATCAGGTCAACACCGGCGCCGTCGGCGATCCTTGCGCTCGGCGCGTCGTACGCGGTCACCATCACGAGCGGTCGGCCGCTCCCCTTACGGGCTCGAAGTCCCGGCGCGGTCGTCATTGTCGCCATTTCGGCGCCTCCCTTGTCCCGTCCAGTGCCCCTTGGCTACCGGCGGTGAGCTCAGCGTACCCGCCCCGCTACGCCACCCGAGGGTCGACCGACTCGGGATCGATGTCGTAGCGGCGGATGGCCTCCTCGACCTCCTCGGCCTTGGCGTCACCGGTCGCCCTGAGGCCGTCGAGGACGGCCACCACGATGTGAGCGGCATCGGTCTCGAAGTGACGGCGCAGGGCCTCACGCGTGTCGCTGCGGCCGAAGCCGTCGGTGCCGAGCGGGGCGAAGTGGCCGGGCACCCAGCGGGCCACCTGTTCGGGGACGGCCTTCATGAAGTCGGTGACGGCAACCACGGGGTCCTCACCCGAACCGAGCGCCTCGGCCAGATACGGGCTCCGAGGCTGGAGCGAGGGGTGCAGGCGATTCCACCGTTCCACCGAGAGCGCGTCCTCTCGGAGGGCCTTGTAGCTCGTCGCCGACCAGAGCTCAGCGGCGACATCATGCTGCTCGGCCAGGAGATCGCGCGCCTCGATGGCGGCTTGCGACGCCGTGCCGGAAAAGAGGATCTTGGCGCGCCGAGAAGGTCCATCGGCTGCCCCTGCGAAGCGGTAGAGGCCGCGCAGTATGCCGTCGTCGGCCCCTTCGGGCTTGGCCGGCATCTGGTAGTTCTCGTTGTACAGAGCGATGTAGTAGAAGATGTCCTCCGGTGAGGGCCCGTACATGCGACGGATCCCGTCGGCGACGATGGCAGCCGTCTCGTAGGCGAAGGCGGGGTCGTAGACCTGGGCGTTGGGTACCGTCGACGCCAGGAGTAGCGATTGGCCGTCGTCGTGCTGCAGTCCCTCGCCGAGCAGCGTCGTGCGCCCCGCCGTGGCGCCGAGCAGAAACCCCCTCCCCCTCATGTCGGCGAACGCCCAGATCAGGTCGCCGACGCGCTGGAAGCCGAACATCGAGTAGAAGATGAAAAACGGCAGCATCGGTTGGCCCCAGGTCGCATAGGCGGTGCCGGCGGCGGTGAAGTCGGCCATCCCACCGGCCTCGCTTATGCCTTCCTCCAGGATCTGCCCGTCCTTGGCCTCGCTGTACGACAGCATCAGCTTGGAGTCGACCGGCTCGTAGAGCTGCCCGAGCGGCGCGTAGATCTTGACCTCCTTGAACAGGGCATCCATCCCGAAGGTCCTGGCCTCGTCGGGGATGATCGGCACCACCCGCTGGCCGACGCCCTTGTCCCTGAGCAGGTTCCTCAGCATCACGGCGAAGGCCATGGTCGTCGAGACCTCGCGGCCACCCGAGCCCTTCTCGAACTCCTCGAAGGTCTTCGCCGCCGGAGCCGGCAGCGGCTTGGCCCGCACGATCCGATGGGGGAGGGAGCCGTTGAGCGCAGACCGGCGCTCGATCATGTACTGGTACTCGACGCTGTCGCTCGGCGGCCGGTAGAACGGCGGCTCGCCCTGTTCGAGGGCTTGGTCGGGGATCTCGTCGTTGAGCATCAGGCGGTCGCGAAGGAGTTTCAGCTGGGCCGCGGTCATCTTCTTGATCTGGTGGGTCGAGTTGCGCGCCTCGATCTCGGGCCCGAGTGTCCAGCCCTTGATCGTCTTGGCCAGGATGACGGTCGGCTGCCCGGTTGTCTCGGTCGCAGCCTTGTAGGCGGCGTAGAGCTTGCGGTAGTCATGCCCGCCGCGTGGAAGGTTGAGCAGGTCATCGTCGGAAAGGTGCTCGACCAGGCGCCGGAGTCGCGGGTCGGGCCCGAAGAAGTGCTCCCTGATGTAGGCGCCGTCCTCAGTGGCGAACTTCTGGAAGGTGCCGTCGACGGTGGCGTTCATCTGGTTGAGGAGCACGCCATCGACGTCGCGTGCCAGCAACTCGTCCCATTTCGAACCCCAGACGACCTTGATCACGTTCCAGCCCGCGCCCCTGAACGTCGCCTCGAGCTCCTGGATGATCTTGCCGTTGCCGCGTACGGGGCCGTCGAGGCGCTGCAGGTTGCAGTTGATGACGAACGTCAGGTTGTCGAGCTGCTCACGCGCCGCGAGAGAGAGCGCCCCGAGGGTCTCGGGCTCATCGCACTCCCCGTCGCCGAGGAAGCACCACACCCGAGACTGACTCGTATCGGCGATGTGGCGGTTGGACAGGTACTTGTTGAAATGCGCCTGGTAGATGGCGTTGAGCGGCCCGATCCCCATCGAGACGGTCGGATACTCCCAAAAGTCGGGCATGAGACGGGGATGCGGGTACGAGCTGAGACCGCCAGGTCCTGGGTCGCCGTCTGGGCCCGGTGCCTTTCCTTTGAGCTCGAGACGGAAGTTCTCGAGCTGACTCTCCTCCAGGCGTCCCTCGAGAAACGCCCGCCCGTAGATCCCCGGAGCGGCATGACCCTGGAAGTACACCTGGTCGCCGGCCATCCCGTTGGCCTTGCCTCTGAAGAAGTGGTTGAAGCCAACCTCGTAGAGGCTCGCCGAGCTGGCATAGGTGGCGAGGTGGCCGCCGATGCCCTCGGCGACGTGGTTGGCCCTGACCACCATGATGGCGGCATTCCAGCGGATGTAAGCCCGGATCCGGCGCTCGACGTGCTCGTCCCCGGGGAACCAGGGCTCCTGGTCGGGTGGGATGGTGTTGACGTAGGGCGTCGACACCGTGGCGGGGAAACCCACCTGGTTCTCCCGGGCCCGCTCGAGCAGCTTCATCAACAAGAAGCGAGCCCGCGTCTTGCCGTGGGCATCGAGGATGGCATCGAAGGAGTCGATCCACTCGGAAGTCTCCTGCGGATCGGTGTCGGGAAGCTGATGCGAGAAGCCGTCGAAGATCACACCCGAATTTTCGCGCTTTTTTCGATCGTCGCGCGCCACGAGTTGCTGCGGCATGCTTGGGTGATGCCCAGCACAACCACGACCAGCGTGTACACCGACGGGGCATGCCAGGGCAATCCGGGGCCTGGCGGGTGGGCGTGGGCCGTCAGCGAAGGGCCCTTCCGGTCCGGCGCCGAGGCCAGGACCACCAACCAGCGCATGGAGCTCAGGGCCGTCCTGGCTGCCGTCACGACGTTCACCGGTCCTGTGGAGGTGGTCAGCGACTCCACGTACGTCGTCAACTGCTTCAAGAACGGATGGTGGGAAGGCTGGGAGCGCAAGGGCTGGAAGAACGCCAAGCGCGAGGACGTCGCCAACCAGGACCTGTGGCGACCGCTCATCGAGGCCTACAAGGCGGACCAGGCCAGGCTCTCCTTCCGGTGGGTGAAGGGCCACGCCGGTGACCCCATGAACGACCTCGTTGATCGCCTCGCCGTGGAGGCGGCCGCCCGCCAGGAGGGGAGAAGCGGGACCGGCCATCCGACCGAGCTCGGTCCCGCCGACCGGCCGTCCGGCGAGGCGAAGGCTCGGGCCCTGCGGCTGTCGAATGCTGGGCCGTCGAAGGCTGAACCGTCAACAGGCCGAGCGGCGGGGGACCCTTCGGAGGGGGATCGGTGGGAGAGCGCGGGGCCAGCCGCAGAGATCGGCGGGTATCTCATCGTCGTCGCCGGCATGCGACCTGCGGCCCTCGGCGGGTACGGCGACACGCTGATGAGCGCATCGGTGCGGCGCCGCCTGACGGACATCCTCGACGCCAAGCGCACCATGCACCCCGACCTCGTCGTCGTCAGCGGATTCGGGCTCGGTGCCGAGCAACTCGGCGTCGAGGCGGCGGCTGACACCGGCATCCCCTACGTCGCCGTGCTCGCCTTTCCCGGCCAGGACCGGCCCTGGCCCCCGGCATCGAGGGACCGCTTCGCCCGGCTTATTGCCGGGTCGAAGGAGACGGTCACGATCCAGCCGGGGGCACCGGGCGACCGCCGCGAGGCGGGCGCCGCTCTGGGCCGCCGCGACGCCTGGCTCGCGGCCAACGCGGCCGAGGCCGTCGTCGTGTGGGACGGCATCGACGAAGCCGTCGCCAAGACCGTCGCCTCGTTGCGCCGCAGGCTCGGCGAAGAACAGGTCTGGGTCCTCGAACCGTAAGGCCGCGATCACCGGCGCCGCCGCGGTGCTCCCGCCGACCCGGTGGGCTCAGGCCGTGGCTGCCCCATCCTCGGTCGCAGGCAGCGGGCCGGCGGTGCGGTCGGCAAGGGCCATCACCGCGTAGCCGCCACCCACGCCGGCGACGAGCTCGAACACGGCCCAGAACAGACCCTTGCGCCGCTTGGAGATCAGCCCGTCGATGGAGGGAAAGCTGGCGCCATGCTCGGTGACGGCGAACGCCGCAGCAATGAGAAGGAGGTTGTACTCCGCGCCACCGTTGGTGACCCACAGGCCGTTCTTGGCGTGCACCTTTCCGATGGCAACGGTCATGGCCCCGGTCACCATCGCCGCACCGACTGGAGTCAGGAAACCGGTGGCGAGCATGGCACCGCCGGCCGTCTCGGTGACCGCCGCCGCCGTGGCGTAAGGACGGCCGGGCTTGAGGCCCATCTGCTCGAAGCCGGCGGCGACACCGTCGAGGCCGGGACCACCGAACTTGCCGGCGAGCTTTTGGAGCCCGTGCCCCGCCATCACCCCGCCAAGCCCGATTCGTAGCGCCGTCGTTGCCAACCCCATGTCGTCCCTACCTTCTCTCGGTTGTCTCTTTCCCTACCCCCGGATCGGCAGGTGGTCACTGTCGTTCCAAACGCAACCGGGGCCGGGCCGGGGGACGAATCCCCAGCCCGGCCCCGCCCCCCGCTGTCAGCGACAGCTCAAGGGTCGTGCGTCAATTGCTTTTAGCCCTTGGCGAAGGCGCTTTCCAGCTTGGTCAGGTTGGCGTAGCCGAGCCCGCTTGCCGCGTTGTAGGCCGTGCCCTTGTTGCCGGTGTAGTACAGGTTGTTGTTGGAGAACGACCCGGGCAGGGTGGCCGTCTTTCCGGTGGCAACCGTGGTCGCCGAGAGGTATTTGCCTCCCGAGTACAGCTTATTGCCATCGAGCGGGGTGAACGGCGATGCACTCGACTTGGCTGCCGCGTAGATCGTCGGGTTCCAGAACCCGATCCTGTGGCCCACAGCGCTGGCGAAGACGACGGCCGTCGCGTTGAGCTGGGGGGCGACGAAGCTCGTCCCTCCGTACTGGAGGATGTCGGTGCCATAGCCGGCCTCGAACTGGGGGTCGTAGAGGGCGTAACCGGTCTGCGGGTCGGCGTTGAACGACAGGTCGGGGGTGGCCCGGCCGGTCGGGGCCTGACCGGAACCCAAGGCTGGCGAGGCGTTGAAGTTGAACGCCGTCGGGAGCGGAATCCCCTGGGCATCGGTCACCTTCGTCGGTGTCAGGTACTGGCGATCCTTGTAGCTCGCCAGGCCGCTGACGCCGTTCTGATAGCTCGGGCGACTGTCCAAGACGCTGTAGCCGCCGCCACTCCCGCTGTCGAAGCCGAAGTTGGTCGCGGCCGCCGCCTGACTCGGCTCCCCGAGGGCGGCGTAGAGAGGCCACAGGTAGTCGGAGCTCCAGGCCAGCTCGGTCGGGATGGTGGCCGACTCGGTGGCGGTCACGGCGCCAGCGGAGTTGGTCACGCCGTAGGTCTGCGTACCGGCGAGGGTGGTACCACCGGCGGCGGTGACGTAGGGGCTGCTGGCCGGGTTGTCCGTGGACAGATTGCTCGTGGCGGCATCGGAGGTCGCGGTGTAGGCACCCTCGTCGGCGGATGACGTGAAGTTGCTCTGGCCCTGCGCCGCCATCTCGAGGTAGGCCTCGTCGAAGGACTGGGCGTAGGTCGGCGACTCCGTGCCGTCGGCGGCGGTGATCTGGATCAGGGTTTCGGATTCGCCCCAGCTCGACGACACCGAGGATGCCACGTTGGCGGACGCCGCCGCGTAGTACGCGTCGACGAAGCCGTAGTCGGTGTTGGGCGCCTGGTAGACGTTGATGTGGCTCTGCGGTGCGATGGCACCCGACTGCTCGACGTCGAGCGTGGTCTCGTCCGACCCGGCGGTGAGGCTCACGGGTCCGGCGCCACCATCGATGTTGTCGAGGGTGATCCGGTCGGCCGGGGTGCTGAGCCCGAGGATGTTCCAGAACTCGGTCGGCACGCTCGGGTTGAGGCTGGCCAGCGTCACGATGCCGAGCGTCTGACCCTGCCCGAGGGCACCGGTCGATTCGAGCTTCTTGAGGTGGTAGTGCTTGATGAAGTCGGCGGGTGTGTGTTCACCGGCGGGGATCTGCGATGTGGCGCTTGGCTGCGAGGCTCGCCGGCCCACGGCCTTGCTCGCGTTGCTCGCGAATGGCGCGTAGTTGGTGAGTCCGAGGATCGAGAGGATGTAGGAGCCGAGGCTCCTGCTCACCTTGGGATCACGCCTGGATGCGTAGACGTGCTGGGTCTTTGTGCCCTTGTGGCCGGGGACCCGGTAGTTGTCCAAGGAGATCGAAAGCGCCCGGTTGAACTGGGCGGCGGTGCCCTTGGCCGTGACATCGAGGCGGTCGGCGTAGGCGGACGTCGTGATGCCGTAGCTGCCGAGGTAGGACTCCAGATCGTTGACGACTTTGGCACTCTGCCCGTAGGCCTTGGCGAACTGCGTCGTTGACAGGTACTTACCCTTCCAACCGGCGTCGACCTTGGTCTCGAGTTGAGCGACGTGACGAGCCTTCAGGACGAACGACACGGTCAGCTCCGTGTTGGCCGCCGTGGCACCCGTCGACGTGGCGCCGGCCGCGGTCGTCGGGTTGAAACCCTGAGGCACCGTCGTCTTGTTGTTTGCTCGCGGTGCCGTGGAAGCGCCGGCGGTCCCCGCCGCCACGAACCCTGCGGTCAGCGCCGCAGTGGCAGAGATCGCAACCCACCGTCCGAGCCGTTTCGACATTCCGTGCTGCACGGGCATCACTCCTGGTCGGCCGGCGGGAGAACGCCGGGTAGTTTTCGCGGGCCGGTCTCGCGCCGCCCCGGAATGACCCTAGTCACCGTTTCCCGTTCCGCCAAACACAACGTGAACGTACGGTTCGCGGCAATTCGGACGGTGGCTGTGCCGCCGCTCAACGCAACGGGCGGCGACCCTCGAGGAGCGGATCGGTCGGAGCCCGGACGGCTTCGCCCGCCTCTCGCCGACGGCCCCACGCCATGCCGGAGAGGGCCTCGAGCACGACTCGGTTCCCGAGGTAGGCCGTGATCTCGGCGTTGTCGTAGGGGGGAGCGACCTCGACGACGTCGACGCCGGCCACGGGGAGCTCCATGGTGATGCGGCGCACGGCATCGAGGAGCTGCCTCGAGCTCAGGCCACCAGGCTCGGGCGTGCCGGTGCCAGGCGCCATGCCGGGGTCGACGACGTCGACGTCCACGGAGAGGAAAACCGCGTCGCAGTCGTCAAGGGCGATCTCGAACGCCTCGTCCAGGCAGGCGTCGACGCCGCGCGTGACGACCTCGGTCATCTCGAAGCTCCGCATGTGCTGTTCGGCCATCCAGGCCAGGGTCTCGGGCTCCGGCCAGTAGCCGCGCAGACCGATCTGCAAGAAACGGTCGCCGCGCACCGCACCCGACTCGATGAGCCGCCGCATGGGCGTACCGTGCCCGTGCAGCGAGCCCAGCTGGGTGTCGCCGGTGTCGGCATGAGCGTCGAAGTGGATCATCGAGACCCGACCCCAGCCCACGTGTCGGGCGACTCCGGTGGCGTCGGGGAGGGCGACCGTGTGGTCGCCGCCGAGGATGAAGGGGACGGCGTCGCTCTCTGCGATCCGGAGCACAGCGGCCTCGAGCCGCTCGAGCGACCTCTCGGTCTCACCCGACGGCATTTCGACGTCGCCGACGTCGACGACGCCCAGCTCGATGAGGGGATCGACGTCGAGCGCGAGGTGGGGACGACTGCCGTCATGGGGGAGGTAATCGGTCAGCCGGATCGCCTGCGGGCCGAAGCGCGCGCCGGGCCGATGCGACGTCCCGCCGTCGAAGGGGGCGCCGACGATCACCGCCGCGGCCGTGGCATAGCTCGCCGGCTCGTCGAGGTCGGCGGCCGGAACGCCGAGGAAGGTGGCATCGGGGCCGTAGAGATTGCCTATCCGCATGGCCGTCATCATGGTCGACGGCCGACGGGACGGACCGGGGGACGCCGGCTGCCGGCGCCGGCCGGCCGTCGAGGCGCCAGGCCGATGCGAGCGAGAACCGGTCCGATGAGGCGGAGGACCGGTTGGAGGTCGTCGATCCCGAGCCACCGAGCGAGCAGCAGGAAGACCGCTGCCCCCGCGCCGACGTCGACGAGAAGGCGCACGACGAGAACCGGGTAGGCCGTGCCGTGAGGAAGGATGGCGTCGATGCCGACGACGACGACCGCCATGGCGGCGGTGGCGACGATCGTGCGACCGATCGAGCGGGCCGTGTACACGCCGCCGAGGGGCCCGACCTTCCTGCGGATGTAGCGGGCGGCGACGATGGCGGCCACGGTGTAAGGGCCGACGAAGGCGACGGCGAGGCCGCGATCGCCGAATGACGGGTACAGCGCAAAGGCCAGCACGACGCTGAGCGCGTTCTCGAGGGCATAGATGAAGAACATCGCCCTCGTGTCCTTCATGGCCTGCAGGGCACGGATGAGAGGCAAAAAGGCGCTGAAACCGGGGAGGCCGAGGGCGAAGAACTCCAGGGTCCCGGCGAGGAGGCGGGCGTCGGACGCGTTGAACCCACCGTGGCGGGCGGCGAGATCGACAACAGGTTGGACGACGAGGGCGTAGCCGACGGCGGCGGGGATGAGGAGGGCGAGGGTGACCCGGAGGCCGTTGATGAGCCGACCGAGGAAGGCGGTGCGGTTGCCGTCGAACCAGAGGTTGGCGAGGTCGGGCATGATCGCCGACGCGATCGAAACAGCGAGGAGGGCATAGGGGAGCTGGAAGAACTGGTAGGCGATCTGGTAGGTGGTGTAGCCGCCGTTCTTGTGGCCGGCGATGACGGCGATGAGGTTGAACGAGATCTGGTTGGCGACGACGACGCCGATCAACCACGCCGAGAGCCCAGCCACCCGCCTGACCGCCGGATGTCGTGGTTCCCACACCGGCCGGAAGACCAGGCCGCTGCGGGCCATGGCCGGCAGCTGGACGACGAACTGGACGATGTACCCGAGTGTGGTGCCGAGGCCGAGGACGAGGAGGCCGCCATGGTCGTGGCGGAAGACGCCGACGTCTCGGGTATGGGCGACGACCGCCGCCGCGACAAGGGCGGCGATGGCGATGACGTTGTTGACCACCGGGGAGAACGCGGCGGCGGCGAATCTCCTGCGGGCGTTGAGCAGGGCCGTGCTGACCACGATGGCGCCGAGGAAGAAGACCTGGGGGGCGAAGAGGCGAAGGAGCGAGGTGGCAACGGCCAGCTCGTTGCCCTTGCCTGCCGTGTGGTTCAAGAGGAGGTAGAAGTGGATGACGAGCGGCGCGAGGAGGTAGAGGATCAGCGTCACCACCACGAGGGCGGCGGCGATCGTGGTGAGGATGGCCGAGATCGCCCGCTCCCGCTCCCTGCGGTTCTCGCGACGGAGCTCGTCGACGAACACCGGGATCAGCGTGGCCGAGAGGATCCCCCCAAGCAGGAGGTCGTAGATGATGTTGGGGACGGAGTTGGCGAAGTTGTAGGCATCGCTCAGCCCGTTGGCGCCGAGGATGCCGGCCGCGACCGCCACTCGTATGAAGCCCGTGAGCCTGGAGAGAAACGTCCCGGCGGCCAGGACGCCGGTGCTGCGTCCGAGAGAGGACTGCTCCGAGCCGGCTTGCGCCGGGGAGGGCGCGTCGCGGCCCTGTGTCGGGGGCCGCGGGGGAGAGCTGCGGGCCGACCGGCGGGTGGCCTGCCTCGGCGCCCGGTGGCCCGGGGCGGGTACTCGTGGCACCTCCCGCTGTGGCCCTTGTCGTTCACGCCCCTGCGATCCGGGTGGCTTGGGGCCGCGTGTCCGCCGGGCAGCGTCCCCTCCGGCCCGGTCGGGAGCGTCGGTCCGGTCGGGAGGGTCGGCCCGGTCGGGGGGGTCGGGATGGTCGAGCAGGGTATCTCGGTCGAAGAGGACGTCCTGGTCGAAAAGGACTCCCGCCCGGCCCGGCATCCCGCTTGGATCCGCAGCCCGGTCTTCAGGTTCGGCGGCGGCGTCCTGATCGTAGAATTGGCCGGACGTCCCCATCGGCGCCATCGTGGTGCACCCGGCGCGGGGAGTCCAGTATCGGTGCCGGCGAGCGACGGGAGCCGACCGGACGGGCTAGCCGGCGGCGTCCGTGTGCTGGTGCTTGTGCCGGCGGGCCATGCGTCGTAGCTGCACAACTCGGGCCAGGCTCACGAGCAGCACGATGATCCCACCGGCGACCGCCGATGCGAGCACGATCACACCCTGCGGCAGTTGGAAGTTGAGCGTGATGAAGTGAACGCTCGCCTCGTGGAGGTTCTGGACGACAAAGATGAGCACCAGGATGAGGACCACGAGGCCCACGCCGACGCCGATATAGGTCGCAGACGCCCGGGTATGGGGCACATTGAGCGAGGCGGGCTGGCTGCCCGTAGGCGTTCCAGAAGGCGCAGACGTCGATTGGGTCGACGGCGATCTCGGGGGGTCGGCGGGACGACCGGGCGTAGCTCTCTCCGCCGGCGTGACCGTTTCCGGCCGGTCGGCGCCGGTGGGCGTCGGCGATTTGCGATCTCGAGCCACGCCCGGACATTAGCCCGCACACATCCGAACGGACGGTGAAGGGCAGCGCCCCAGGGGCGCAGTACCATCGGGTCGTGGCGATCTCCCCTCTCGATGGCCGTTACGCGGCCCAGCTCGGGGACTTTGAACGGGCGTTCTCCGAGGAGGCGCTTTTCCGGTACCGATTCGTCGTCGAGGTCGAATGGTTTCGCACTCTCGCCGGCCGCGGCGACATCGTGGAGCTGCCCGAGCTGACGCCGGCCGTCGACACAGCCTTGAAGGAGTGGGTGGCGGGATTCGGTTCGGAGGACGTGGCGAGGATCAAGGCCATCGAGGCGGTGACGAACCATGACGTCAAGGCCGTCGAGTACTTCCTGAAAGAGCGGCTCGTCTCGATCGGCATGGCGGCGCCCCATACCGAGTTCGTGCATTTCGCCTGCACATCGGAGGACATCAACAACCTGGCTCACGCGCTGATGCTTCGCGAGGGCATCACCTCCGGTTGGCTTCCCTTGGCCGAGGGACTAGTCGACGAGGTCGCAACCCGAGCCGACGAATACGCCGCTTTGGCCATGCCGAGCCACACTCACGGCCAGGCGGCCACGCCGACAACGCTCGGCAAGGAGCTCGCCGTCTTTGTGGCCAGGTGGCGCCGCCAGCTCGATCAGCTGCGCTCGTGGCGCGCCCTCGGCAAGCTCAACGGGGCGACGGGCACCCTTGCCGCCCACGCCGTGGCCTACCCGGACGTCCCCTGGATCGAGGTGTCCCGCTCCTTCGTCGAGGGGCTCGGCCTGACCTGGAACCCGCTCACCACCCAAATCGAACCGCACGACGCAATGGGCGAGGTCTTTCACCTCGTCGTCCGCTTCAACACCATCCTGCTCGACTTCTGCCGAGACGCCTGGGAGTACGTCAGTCGGGGCTACCTCCGCCAGCGGGCGGTCGCCGGCGAGGTCGGATCGTCGACCATGCCTCACAAGGTCAACCCGATCGACTTCGAGAACGCCGAAGCCAACGTGGGCCTCTCGACCGCCCTGTTGGAGCACCTGACCACCAAGCTGATGGTCTCGCGGATGCAGCGCGACCTCTCGGACTCGTCGGCCATCCGCAATGTCGGCGTCGCCTTCGCCCACTCGGGACTCGCCATCAAGGCGGCCCGGCGTGGCCTCGGCCGTGTTGCGCCCGCCCCCGACGTCATGGCCCGCCAGCTCGACTCGCAGTGGGAGGTACTGGCCGAGGCCATCCAGACGGTCATGCGCCGCTACGGCCTGCCGGAACCCTACGAGCGCCTCAAGGAGCTCACCAGGGAAGCGACCATCGACGCCGCCGGCATCGGGGCCTTCGTCTCCTCGCTCGGACTGCCCGCCGACGCCGAGGGCCGCCTCCTCGACCTCACCCCCGCCGGCTATGTCGGCCTCGCCCCCGCCCTGGTCCGCCAACTCCGCCCCCACGGCTGAACGGCCCGGCGCCGCTCCCGACCACCCCATCCCCCCAGAAGGAGCCAGGTCCGTGACCGTCACTGAATCCCCTGTCCCCCGATCCGATCAGGCCTTCCACGTCGAGACGAGGGGCATCGACTTCGTGCCCGAGGGCGAGCGATGGGGGAAACCACGCGACCTCTTCGGCATGTGGGCGGGATCGAGCGTCCAGTTCGAGTATCTGGTCTACGGCGCCCTGCTCATGACCTTCGGGTTCAGCTTCGCCCAGGCGGCCGTCCTCATCCTCGTGGGCAACCTCTCGTACCTCCTGCTCGGGCTGTGCAGCCTGCAGGGGCCGGGCACCGGTACCACCGTGTTCATCATCAACCGGGCCGGCTTCGGTCCCAACGGATCCCGGCTCGTCGCCTTCTTCAACTGGCTGACGCAGGTCGGCTTCGAGACCGAGGGCCTCATCCTCGTCGTCCTCGCGGCCGTGGCCCTCACCGCCAAGGCCGGGTTCCACGCCGGCACGCCGCTCAAGGTGGGATTCATCGTGGTGGCCGCCGCCGTGCAGATGATCCTCCCCTTCCTCGGCCACGCCACCGTCGTCAGGGTCCTGCGCCTGCTCATCGTTCCCTTCGCCATCCTCTACGTGGTTCTCGCCTCGCTCACGGTTGGGAAGGTCGACCTCCACTCCGTCGCCCACGGCGCCGGCTGGCCGGTGTTCATGGCCGGGCTGGCGTTCGTGATCGCCCTTTCCGGCCTCGGATGGGTCGAGTGTGGCAACGACTTCTCGCGCTACCTGCCCCCCAGCGCCGACAAGAAGTCGATCGTGGGGTGGGTATTCGTCGGGGGCTACGTTCCCGAGGTCCTGATGATGCTGCTCGGTGCGGCCGTCGCAACCTACGTGCCGAGCGCCGGCGACAACCCCATCCAGGGCCTGCCGCACGCCTTCGCCGGCTGGTTCCTCGTGCCCTTCCTCGTCGTGGCAATGGCCCAGATCTTCGCCATCAACAGCCTCGACCTGTACTCGTCGGGAGTCACCCTGCAAGCCCTCGGCCTCAGGGTGAAGCGATGGCAGGCGGTCATCATCGACACGGTGATCGCCTGCGGCCTCACCGTGTACGCCGTCTTCTCCTCGTCGTTCAACACGCTCCTCGTCGAGTTCGCCGACTGTGTGATCGCATGGATAGCCCCGTGGATGGCGATCTTCCTCGTCGACTGGGCCCTCCGGCGCTACCGCTACCATCCGGGCGAGTTGCAGCGCACCGACCGGGGCGGGCTCTATTGGCGCAACGCTGGCGTTCACTGGCCGGCCATCGTGGCCCAGGTGCTCGGCTCGCTGGCGTCTGTCTTCGCCATCTCCCAGACGTTCTACGTGGGGCCCATCGCCAAGGCCGCCGACGGCGCCGACTTCAGCGTGTTCACCGGCGTGCTGGTGGGAGGCGGGGTGTATTTCCTTCTCGCCGGCCGGGCCGTCCGGCGGGAGGCGAAGGAGGCGGGCCGGTTGCTGGCGGCGGGGGCATAAGCGGCCGGGCGGGTCGGCGAGCCCGCGAGGCAGCGAGGGCGGGCCACTTCGGTTTGGGGCCGACGAGCGGGACCGCTCGGGCGCAGTTTGACGACGCGCCCGCTGCACGCGGGCGCAACGAGACGGCAACGGTGTCGGCGAATTGCGCCAGGGTGGACGAGCGCGTCGTCGAAATGCGCCAGCGTGACCTTCGGGTTCGAGACGGGCCGAGGCATGACGGTCATATCCGTGTGCTTCATTGTTTTTCATGTCGAACGAGGTGAACCTCGACTCGCTGGCGTGCGCACAGCTCGGACTGCTGACCCGTGCCCAGGCGTTGGCGCTGCTCGGGGAGAGGGGTCTCGGCCGGGCCGAGCGTGAGGGTCGCCTGACGAGGGTCCAGAAGGGAGTGTTCCGATGCGCCGGCACGCCGCCGAGCTTCCGCCAGCGTGCCCTCGCCGCTTGTCTGGCCTGCGGCGAGCCCGTCGCCGTCTCGCACACAAGCGCGGCGCGGTTGTGGACGTTCGAGGGCGTGGCGCCGGCCCGTTCGGTCCATGTCACCGTGCCCCGCTCCCGGTCGGGCCGGCGGGACGGCCTGGTCGTCCACCGGGCCCGGTTGACAGAGCATGAGGTGGCCGACCGATTCGGGATCCCGGTCACATCGGTGTCAAGGACCTTGCTTGACCTGGCCGCCGCGGGGTTGGCCGAGGCGGTCATCGGCCGATGTGTCGACGACGCCTTGCGGCGTCGGCTGGCGGAAGCCGAGGCATTGCGACGGTGGCTGGACGCCGAAGGAGGGGGGCGGCCCGGGTCCAAGGCGCTCCGCCGGTTCGTGATGGCGAGGGTCGAAGGAGGCGTCGGCGACAGTGTTGGCGTCGACCGGGTCGTCGGCTGGATCGCCGGCGCCGGGTTACCTGCGCCCGTCTGCAATTACCCCGTGATCGCCGGCGGCCGCCAGCGCTTCTTGGACATTGCCTACCCGACGTGGAGGATCGCCATCGAGTTCAACGGATGGGAGTACCACCAGATGCGCTCCCGGATGGACGACGACCACGCCAGGACCAGCGACCTCGAGCTCGAGGGGTGGCTCGTGATCGTCGTCACCGCCGCGCATACCGAGGTCGACACGGTACGCCGCATCGAGCGGGCCATCGCCATCAGGAGTCGGGGGCTCGAGCGGCGGGCGGGCTAAGAGTCGGGGGAGCGGCCGCCTGAGCGCTGCGTCGAGGGTAGGCGTTCAGCTCGTCATGGCGCTCGCGCCTGCGCCGGCATACAACTCACACGCCCGCCAGCAGTACCAGGCCGCCACGGAACGGTAGGGGCGCAACGGGTCACCGAGCGCTTCGAGCTCATGCGCCGTCGGCTCCGGTATCCGCCAGGCCAGGCCGAAGCCCTTTCGCACGCCGAGATCTCCCGTCGGCCACACATCGAGGCGACGCAGCTGGAACATGAGGAACATCTCCGCCGTCCATCTCCCGATTCCTCGGACGGTCACGAGCCGAGTCGTCACCTCGAGGTCGCCTTCTCGGGCCAGGCGGCGGGGGTCGAGGACGACCGTTCCGTCGAGGACCTTGGCGGCCAGGTCCTGCAGTGACAGGGTCTTGTTGCCCGAAAGTCCGACCCCGCGCAGCGTCTCGGTGGGCAGGGCTGCAACTCGTTCCGGCGTGACCTCACCTTCGACGGAGGCGACGAGTCGCCCGTGGATGGCGGCCGCCGCCGCTCCTGCGAGCTGCTGGTAGAGGATGGAGCGGACCAGCGCGGCGAAGTGGGTGTCCTGCGGCTTGGCGAATCGGGGGAGGCCGGCATGTCGGACGAGCGAGGCCATGACGGGGTCCCGCGCCGCGAGCGCCCGGGCGGCGGCGGTATGGGACGGTCGGCGCGGTGGCATCGGTCGCAGTCTGCCCGAGGTCGTGGGGGCGCCGGCGAGCCCGCTCAGGTGGGACGCGGACGAGCGGGCCGGAGGCACGCCAGGCTGCGCACCCTGAAGGCGCCGGCCCAGACCCCGGCACCGTAGGCGATGTCGTCGGCCAGGCGCGCGGCGATCCACGGCAGCGGTCGCACATCGGGGCGTCGCGCCCGCCGCTCGACGAGCGGTGGGACTATGGCCACGACGAGTGCGGCCCGCCTGGCTCGAGGTGAGACGACGGCGGCGCCGAGAGCCAGTGGCCACCAGGTCCTCCTCACCGCGTCGGCGATGGCCATCCCGGCGTGGAGGTGGCCCTTGAGCGCTACGGCGGCAAGCTGGGAGCGGGTGAGGCCCGAGCGCCTCGCCCTTTTGGTGAGCGGCGGCAGCGATGCGGCGGCGACGGCCACGCCGGCCAACGGGTGGCCGAAAGCGGCCAGGATCCAGGTGGCCGCACTCCATCCTGACACCACGAGCGGCGCGACCGAAGCGCCGTGCCGAGCGGCCAGGGGCCCCGCCGATGACCCGTAGGTGAAGCGCTGCCGGGCCCACGAGACGGCCGTCGGCCGCACCGGGTGCGACACCGAGACCGAGGGGTCGTAGCGCACCCGCCAGCCGGCGGCGTCGAGTCGCCAGATGAGATCGACGTCCTCGCCGGCGCTCAGGGCCTCGTCGAACCCGCCCAGCTCGACCAGCGCGTGGCGGCGGACGAGGAGGGCGGCCGTGGGCACGTAGCCGATCCGAGAGCGGGGCCGGACCGGTCCTGGCGACGGGCCGAGGTCGAGGGGAGAATGGCCTCGCTCGTAGGCATTGAGCCAACCCGGGGCTTCGTCCGTCGTGCGTGCAAGCACGCGTGGTGCGACGGCACCGACAGCGGGGTCTCGGAAGTGGCCGGCGAGCGCCTCGAGCCATCCCGCATCCGGGCGGCAATCGGCATCGACGAACGCCACAATCGCCGCGCTGGTAGCCAGCCACCCCTGGTTGCGCGCCGCCGCAGGTCCCCCCTTTTGGGCCCGGCGGATGATCCGGGTCCGGGGGCGAGAGGAGACCACGAACGAAACCGCACCGGGGTCACCCGAGGCGTCGTCGACGACGACGACATCGACGTTCGATCCGAGCGCGTCGAGGGTGAGGGCAAGACCATCGGGGCGATCTCGGGTCGGGACCACGACACCGATGGGAGGGTGGAGGTCGGGCTCGGGTCGGGGCCACGCCATGCCCGAGTCGAGGAGCCGGCCGGCCAGGCGAAGGGCCGGCGGCGCTGGCGGCACCGGTTCGCCGACGGCCCACCGATCCACCAGGCGATCACCTGCGGGTGTCAGTCGGAGTATCCGCCAAGGGGAGCCTCCCACCAGGATGCCGGGTCGGGGACGGCTCGTGCCTGGGTCGATGGCGATGCGAGTACCACCCGGTAGCTCCGCCCTGCGGGCGGCGTTCGGCTCGGTGGGCGTGGGCATCGTCGGGGCGTCCCTAGTGGGCCGTCATTCCCGCGTCGACGGGGAGCACGGCGCCGGTGATCCCGCTGGACTCGGCACTGCACAGCCAGGCGATGAGGGCGGCCGGCTCGGAGGGTTCGAGCAGGCGGCGCAGGAGATGATGCTGTTCGAACTCGGCCGTGTTGTCGAGGTCGTAGACCCGCGCGCTGGCATCGAGCATGGCCGTCTTGGTCGACCCGGGCGCCACGGCGTTGGCGGTGATGCCCTCGGGTCCGAGCTCGGCGGCGAGGCTCCTGACGAGCCCGATCACGCCGGCCTTGGACGCGCAGTAGGCACCGAGCAGCGGCAGCCCGACGAGGCCGCCGGCGGAAGAGACGGCGACGAAGCGACCCTGCCGCGGCGGCGGCCGGTCGAGCATCGCCGGCACGACGGCGCGGGCCAGGCGCCAGACGCCTTCGAGGTTGACGCCGATCATCGTGGACCACAGCGCCTCGGGCGCCTCCCAGCCCGGCGCCCCGCCGCCGATGCATCCGGCGGCGGCCACGGCGGCGTCGCAGGCCCCGAATCGATCGACGCCGGCGGCGACCGCCGCGTCGAGCGCAACCTGGTTGCGAACGTCGGCGGCGGCGCCGATGGCGTGCTCGGGACCGCCGCACGCTTCGACCGTTGCGGCCAGGTCGGCGGGGCGGGCGAGGGGGTAGTCGAGCGCCGGGTTGTCGGTGACGGCATCGACGAGGACGAGGCGCCAGCCGGCCCCGGCCAGGCGTCGGGCCGTGGCCGCCCCCATGCCCCGCGCCGCCCCGGTGATCACAGCGACCGGCGGCGACGGTGAGAGCGGCGGTGGGGCCATGTTCGGACGCTACCGGCGCAGTCGATCGACACGGGAGAGGACCCGCCGCCGGCCGGTCGGATGCGGTGCGCCGGCGGTTCAGCGCCGCCTGGTCCGGTTGCGGGCCTCTCGGGTGCGGGTCGCCCACAACCGGCGCTGGTCAGCGGCCTCCCTGGCGTCATGGCGGCGCTCCGCCCAGGCCGCCTCCCGTTGGAGCTTGCGGTAACTGTCGAGGCGGCGCGGCTCGAGGAGGCCAGAGGCGAGGGCGTCGGTCACGGCGCAGCCCGGTTCGCCGTCGTGGGCGCAGTCGGAGAACCGGCAGGAGGCGGCCAGCTCGGCGATGTCGGAGAACGTGGCGTCGATGCCCCCTTCGTCGATCCACATCCCGACGGCACGGAGACCGGGGCTGTCGATGAGCACTCCGCCGTGCTCGGCGATGACCAGCTCCCGCCAGGCCGTCGTGTGGCGGCCCTTGCCGTCCGAGGCGCGAAGCGCTCCGACGTCGACGGCCGCCCGGCCGGCGAGGGCATTGACGATGGAGGACTTCCCGGCTCCCGAGGCTCCGAGCAGCGCCGCTGTCCGTCCCCTTGACAGTCGTGCCCCGAGCTCGGCGAGGCCATTCCCCTCCGCCGTGGAGACGACAACGACCGGGGTGCCGGGGCCGGCGGTGGCCAGGTCCTTCCTGGCCCCTTCGATGGCCTCTTCGTCGGCCAGGTCGGCCTTGGTCGCGACGAGTACCGGCTGAGCGCCGCTCTCCCAGGCCAGCACGAGGGCCCTTTCCACCCGACCGGGCGTGACGGGATGGTCGAGTGGCACCACGACCCACACCTCGTCGATGTTGGCGGCAAGGATCTGGGCGTGCTCGTCGCTCGCGGCGCGTCGCACCAGCGCCGTCCGCCGTGGGAGCACCGTGGCGACACGGGGCGGGTCGCCGGCGCGCTCGACGACGACCCAGTCGCCGGTGCAGACGGTCTCGGTCGTCTCCGCTCGTATGGGGCCCGAAGGCGTTTGGATGTCGGCGGCGCCTCGTTCGGACCGGCTGACCCTCCCGGGGAGAGCCGAAGGATCGGCGCCTTGCAGGGCGGCGGTGAGTTGCTCGTAGCGCTCGGCATCGGCGCCGAGATTGGTCAGGATGCCGGCCAGGTCCACCGGCGGCTGCATCGGGGTCATCGGTTGAACTCCCAGGTCGTTTCGATACTGACCCGGGCGGGTGTCACGTCCTCAAGGGATGTCGTGATGGCGCCGACCGGGGTAACGGCAGGTCACGGGGTTTGTCCTGTGCACTGACCTCACCTCCTCGAGTCGACGGGTTCCGACATCGAACGTAGCCCCAAGGAGCGCCGTCCGCCAGCAACTTTGCCTCCGGTCGGCCTCCGCGTTCTCTCAACCGGGGAACGTCTGGTAGGCCTCGGTCAACCAGTCCTTCACCGTGTCGTCGACGTCGTCGGGACCGTGCAGGCGCACGACGTGGAACGTGTGACCGCCTCCCTGCATCCGCCGGCTGATCCGGGCGTGCTCGACGCTACGACCGAGACCGAACGACAGGGCCACGAAGCGCACATGCGGCCGCAGCGATACGAACACCCTCGACGTCTTGAAGAAGATCCCGACCGACACGGGCTCCACCCGCACGGCTCCGAGGGCCGCATTCCGGGCACCGCCATGGCGCCTTTTCGGGCCGGCTCACGAGCCTGCCGGTGGTTGGCCTAGTAGACCCCGCACATCCCGTCGATCGAGATCTCCTCGACGAGCAGCTCGTCTTCGACGTGCGTCTCTTCTTCGGTCGCCTCGACGGGGGCTTCTTCGGTCAGGGTGGGCTCCATGGGTCCCATAGTAGAGAGCGCGACTGGAGAGCGGGGCGGCTGGCCGGTCGAGCGGCGCGACGGCCTAATCTGGGAGCCGTTTCGAGGAGGTGGTCCCAACGGCCCAGGAGTTTGATGTCGTCGTCATCGGCGGTGGTCCCGCCGGCTATGCCGCCGCCCTGCGCGGAGGTCTTGCCGGGCTGAACATCGCCGTGGTCGAGAAGGACAAGGTCGGAGGCACCTGCCTGCACCGTGGGTGCATCCCGGCGAAGGAGTTCCTCGAGACGGCGACCGTCTTCAGGACCGTCGCAGGTGCCAAGGAGTTCGGCATCGCCGTCGAGCAGCCCCTCCTCGAGTTCTCGCAGAGCCAGGCCCGCAAGCAGAAGGTGGTGGACCAGCTCTGGAAGGGCCTCCAGGGCCTGATGAAGAAGCGCAAGGTCACGACGTTCGCCGGCACCGGCCGCCTCGGCCCCGACCACCTTGTCACCGTCGACGACGGCACCGAGCTGCACGGAAAGCACGTCATCATCGCCTCGGGCTCCGTGCCGCGCACGATCCCCGGCTTCGATGTCGACGGCCGTCTCGTCATGACCTCCGACGAGGTGCTCGACCTGGAGAAGCTGCCGTCGTCGGCCGTCGTGATAGGCGGCGGCGCCATCGGCTGCGAGTTTGCCTCGATGCTCGCCGACCTCGGCGCCCAGGTGACCATCCTCGAGGGACTCCCCAAGATCCTCCCGGGCTGCGACAAGGACGTCGCCGACGTCGTCGTCCGTTCGTTCAAGAAGCGCGGCATCGACATCAGGACCGGGGTCACCGTCACCGGGCACACGCCCGCTGCCGACGGCGCTTCGACGACGGTCAACTTCGGCGAGGGTGAGACGCTCAACGTCGAGGCGGTGGTGGTCTCGGTCGGTCGCCGGCCGCTCTCCGATGAGCTCGGGCTAGATGGGACGGGCGTGGAGCTCGACGATCGCGGGTTCGTGAAGGTCGACGAGTACTGTAGGACCGGCGAGGATGGCGTGTTCGCAGGAGGCGATGTCGTCGCCACGGCTCAGCTCGCTCACGTCGGCTTCGCCGAAGGGGTCCTCGCCATCGACCAGATCCTCGGCGACCGGGTCGTGCCCGTCGACTACGGCAAGGTCCCCTGGTGCATCTACTGCCATCCCGAGGTGGCCTTCGCCGGTCTGTCAGAAGAGGCGGCCAAGGAGGCCGGCTACGACGTCGTGGCCAAGAAGGATCCCTACGGCGGAAACGGCCGCGCCCTCATCATCGGCGAGCCCGATGGCCTGGTGAAGGTGATCTGCGAGAAGCGGCCCGACGGCACGTCCGGACGGATCCTCGGGGTGCACATGGTCGGTCCCTGGGTCACAGAGCAACTCGGTCAGGCCTACCTGTCCGTCAACTGGGAGGCGACGCCCGACGAGGTCGCCCACTTCATCCAACCCCATCCGACGCTGTCGGAGACCTTCGGCGAGACGATGCTCGCCCTGACCGGAAGAGGCCTGCACGTTGGCTGACATCACAATGCCCCAGCTCGGCGAGACCGTCACCGAGGGGACCATCACCCGATGGCTGAAGCAGGTCGGCGACCCCGTCGCGGAGGACGAGGTCCTCTTCGAGGTCTCGACCGACAAGGTCGACTCGGAGGTTCCTTCGCCTGCGGCCGGCACACTGGCCGAGATCCTCGTCGCCGAGGGCGACACCGTCGATGTCGGCACCCGTCTGGCCGTCATCTCCGACGGCGAGGCGGCGCCAGCCGCACCCGAAGAGGCGGCGTCGGCGGATGCTGCGGCGTCGGCGGATGCTGCGGCGCCCGCCCAAGGCGAGGAAGCGCCGGCCGTTAAGGACGAACAGCCGGCGCCGGCCGCCCAGGAGCGGGAGAGTCCCCCGGCCGAGCAGGCTCCGGCCGAGCAGGCTCCGCCCGCCTCGTCACCGGCGCCTGCTTCGCCCGAGCGCGAGCCCGTCGGCGCTTCGGCGGCAACGGCCCGCAACGGTGCGTCAACGAAGCCGTCGGACGATCGACCGGCAGGGCGGGCCGGCGACGGTGGCAAGGTGCTCTCGCCGGTCGTGCGCCGGCTGCTCGTCGAACACGACCTCGATCCCGCCACAATCGACGGGACCGGAGCGGGCGGCCGCATCACCCGCTCGGACGTGTTGGCCCTGATCGACCGGCAGAGCAACGGCAACGGGTCCCGCCCGTCCGCGGCCGCGGCCTCGACCGCGGCGCCGAGTGCGCCGGCGGGACCTGGCGCACCGTCGGCTCCGGCGTCACCCGCTCCCGTCCCGGGTGCAACCGGCGGAGGCGCCAAGGTGGCCGCCGTCGAGCCGTTCGGACCGGCCACCGCAGGCGATCGTGACACCGTCGTGCCGTTCACCAACATCAGGCGGCGGACGGCCGAGCACATGGTCCGCTCGAAGGCCACGTCCGCCCACACCATGGTGGCGGTCGAGGTCGACTATGCCGGCGTGGAGAAGGTCCGCAGCGCCGAGAAGGCGTCGTTCAAGGCGGCCGAGGGGTTCGGACTCACCTACCTGCCCTTCATCTCCCGAGCCGTCGTCGACGTCCTCGGCGACTTCCCCAACGTCAACAGCTCGGTCGGCGACGACGCCCTGGTCGTCCACGGGGACATCAACCTCGGGATCGCCGTCGACCTCGACTTCGAGGGCCTGCTCGTGCCGGTCATCCACCGCGCCGACGGCCTTCGCCTGCGCCAGCTCGCCCGGGAGATCTCCGGCCTCGCCGGCAAGGCGAGGGCCAAGAAGCTCACCATGGACGACATCTCGGGGGGGACGCTGACCCTCACCAACGCCGGGCCCTTCGGCACCTTCATCACCGTCCCCGTCATCAACCAGCCCCAGGTGGCCATCATCTCGACCGACGGGGTCCGCAAGAAGCCCGTCGTCGTCGAGCTTCCCGACGGGTCCGACAGCATCGCCATCCACCCGGTCGGCAACCTGGTCATGTCGTGGGATCACCGGGCCTTCGACGGCGGCTACGCCGCCGCGTTCCTCGCCGCCATCAAGAAGGTCATCGAGACCAGGGATTGGGCCGGCGAGCTGTGAGGCGCCCGGCGTCCTCGGTCCTCGGGCGCGGCCGGTCATGACGGGCGGCCCGCTCCGCACCCGCTGGCTCGGCCGGGTCCGCTACGAGGACGCCACCGCCTTGCAGCGCGGCCTGTGGGCCAACGGCGCCGACGACTGGCTGCTCCTCCTCGAGCACCCTCACGTCTTCACCCTCGGCGTCGGAGCCGACCCCGCCCACGTGCTCGTGGACCCGGCGTCGGTCGGCGCCGAGCTGGTCAGGACCAACCGTGGCGGCGACGTCACCTATCACGGTCCCGGCCAGCTGGTCGGCTATCCCATCCGCTCCGTCGCCATGGGTCCAGGCGCCACGCCGCGTTACGTCGCCGGCATCGAGCAGCTCGTGATCGACACCCTGGCCGACCTCGGGCTGCCCGGCGCGGGCCGCCTGGACGGGTACCCGGGCGTCTGGGTCGGGGTCGGCACCGTCCACCCTCGCAAGATCTGCGCCATCGGCGTCCGGATCTCCAAGGGCCGGTCGATGCACGGCTTCGCTCTCAACGTCTCTCCCGACCTCGCCTACTTCGGTCACATCGTCCCCTGCGGGATCGCCGACAAGTCGGTGACGTCTCTCGCCGCCGAAGGCGTCGACGTGGACATGCGAACCGTCGTCGACACCGTGGTGTCCAGGGCCGCCGTGACCTGGGGGTACGACCGCATCGACCGCCAGGACATGGCCTGGCGGGTCCCTTCGAGCGACCTGGCGCCCTTCACCCGGGGTGAGGGTCCCGGCGAGCCCGTCCCCACCAACGCGGCGTCGGTCCGAGGTTCCGCTCCGCAACCGGTCAGGCTGCTCGGCCGGCTGGCCGAGGCCGGCGTCGACCCCGCTGGCGGTGTCGCCATCGACGAGCGAAAGCCGGACTGGCTGAGGGTCAAGACGAGGATGGGAAAGGAGTACCGGTCGCTGCAGAAGGCCATGCGTTCCCTCGACCTGGTCACGGTCTGCGAAGAGGCCGGGTGCCCCAACATCTACGAATGCTGGGCCGACGGGACGGCGACGTTCATGATCAACGGCGATCGGTGCACGCGGGCCTGCGGGTTCTGTCTGGTCGACACGCGTAAACCGCTGCCATCCGATCCGGCGGAGCCCGGGCGGGTCGCCGAGGCCGTCGCCCGGCTCGGGCTTGCTCATGCCGTCGTGACGACGGTGGCACGCGACGACCTGGTCGACGACGGTGCCCCTGCGTTTGCGGCGACGATACGGGCCATCCACGAGCGCTCGCCTGGCACCGCCGTCGAGGTCCTGATCTCCGATTGCCGGGGCCACGGCTCGTCGCTGCAGACCATCTTCGACGCCGGTCCCGAGGTCCTCAACCACAACATCGAGACGGTGGCGAGGCTGCAGCGCGCCGTGCGGCCATCGGCGTCGTACGCCAGGAGCCTGAGTGTGCTGGCCCGGGCCAAGGCGGCCGGGCTCGTGACCAAGTCCGGGATCATCGTCGGGATGGGCGAACGGGGCGACGAGGTCATCTCGACGCTCGCCGATCTGGCCGGCGTCGGCGTGGACATCGTCACGATCGGCCAGTACCTGAGGCCGACGTCGCATCATCTCCCGGTGGCCAAGTGGTGGGCCCCCGAGGAATTCGAGCGCTTCAAGGCGGCCGGGGAGGCGATGGGGATCGGGCACGTGGAGTCGTCGCCGCTCACCCGTTCGAGCTATCACGCCAAGGCGGCGGCGCAGGGCGCCATGGCCGGCCGTGGTGTCGGGCTCGCTCGGCCCGGTGACGGTACCCTCGAAGGGCCGGCGGTCGCCGGCGGGATGGCGGAAGGGGGGTCGTTCCTATGACTACCGCCGACGGATCATCGGCCAGGTCCGCCCGTATGGACCGGGTCCGCGCGGCCATGCAGACGGCGGGTGTCGACGCCCTGCTCCTCTCCCTCGGTGCCGACCTGCCGTGGTTGACCGGGTACGAGGCCATGCCCCTCGAGCGGCTCACGATGCTGGTCCTGCCGGTCGACGACACCGCCGTCCTCGTCGTCCCCGAGCTCGAGGCGCCGCGGGTCGAAGTGACATCCGACCTCTTCGCCGTGCACCCCTGGTCCGAAGGATCGGACCCCGTCGCCGCCGTCGCCGGCCTCGTCGGCGCCCGTCGTCGTCTGGCCGTGAGCGACAGGACGTGGGCCACCTTCGTCCTCGGGCTCCAAGAGGAGCTGACCGGGAGGACCTGGGACGTGTCGTCCAAGGTGACGGGGCCGATCCGCGCCGTCAAGGACGCCACCGAGGTGGAGGCGCTGGCGGCCGCATCGGCCGCCGCCGACCGGGTCGCGACCCAGCTCCTCGGCGGAGACATCCCTCTCGTCGGCCGCAGCGAGGCCGAGGTCTCGGCCGACATCGCTCGGCGGCTCGTCGCCGAGGGCCACCAGCGGACCAACTTCGCCATCGTCGGCAGCGGCCCAAACTCGGCCAGCCCCCACCATGACGCCGGGCCCAGGGTCATCGGTCCTCGCGAGCCGGTGGTCTGCGATTTCGGCGGCACCCTCGACGGGTATTGCTCAGACACGACTCGCACGGTCTTCACCGGCGAGCCGACTGCCGAGTTCGCCGAGCTGTACGGGGTACTCGAGGAGGCCCAGGACGGAGCCGTCCGCAATGCCAAGGTCGGAGTGTCGTGCGAGGACGTCGACGGGGCCGCCCGGCGGATCATCGACGCCGCCGGCTACGGGCCGGCCTTCATCCACCGCACCGGCCACGGGATCGGCCTCGAGGAGCACGAGGATCCCTACATCGCCGGCGGCAACGCCACGCTCCTCGTTGACGGCCATGCCTTCTCCGTCGAGCCGGGCATCTACCTGGCCGCCAGGTACGGAGCCAGGATCGAGGACATCGTGGTGGCCACCGACGCCGGCCCTCGCCCTCTCAACACGTCAAGCCACGCCCTGACCGTCGTCGCCTGAGCCGCGAGCCGGCGAGAGGAGCCAGACGTGGCGGCTCAGCTTGCCGATCGCGGCGTAGACGGCCCAATGGCAGTCGGCGAGCATGATCTCGTAGGCGGGTCGCCCGAACCGCTCGATGTTCCGGTGTGGATCTCGCCGTAGTCGCGATGCGTGGATGAGCTTCCTGCTCACCCGCCCGGACCGTTCCTCGGCGCTCTCGCCCCATTCCGTTCCGATGACGACCCGCTCGTCGACGGCGAGACCCCCAGCCTCGAAGGCCCGTTCGACGAGCCTCGGGTCGGTGCTGGCCGGCACGACGCCCATCGTTTGCCAGAGCCAGGCCGCCTCCCGCGGCTTGGCCCCGACCTCGTAGCCCAGGTCGGACACGAGGTCGAGGAGCATCTCGGGACCGCGCGGAGCGAGGCTCTCGTCGAGTGCCGCCTCGAACTCTTCCTCGATGCGCGGGTAGGCGTCGTACGCCTCCCGCAGCGACCAGGGTTCCAACGCTCCGATCCTCTCGCCAGCCGACGCCGGCATCGCCGCGCCAAACGACGGTAGCGGGGCGGCTGCGCCGGGTTCTTCCCCAGTGTCGCTCACGAGCTACCGTCTCGCCATGGCGTCACCTTCGAGTGGCGGGGGGACTTCCAAAACGGCGAGGTCAATGCTCTGCACGCCGAGGCCTTCGAGACGCCGGTCTTCGATGAAGCGGTCTGGGACTGGCAGCAGCTCGCTCACAATCACAGCCTCGGTTGGGTGGTCGCCAGGGACGGTGCGGACCTCGTCGGTTTCGTCAACGTGGTCTGGGACGGGCTGGTGCACGCCTGGCTTCAGGACACGATGGTCGCGCTGGGGGCCCGTGGCGGCGGGGTGGCCACTCGGCTCGTCGCCGTGGCTCGTGAGCGGTCACGAGACGCCGGGTGCGACTGGCTGCACGTCGACTTCGACGAGCATCTCGCGCCCTTCTACTTCGAGGCGTGCGGCTTCACTCCGACCACCGCCGGGATCCTGCGTCTCCGATAGCGAGCACCGATCCGGCTTCTACCTCTTGCCTGCGGCCGCCAGGATCTCGGCCAGGATCAACCCGGTCGGGAGGAGGGCGACAAAGAGGATCATCCACACCACGAGCTTCCACCTGGCCGGCTCGTCCCGAGGTCGCCCCGGTCTCGGGGCGCCTCGCACGAAGACCAAGCCCACCATGCACAGAACCGCGCCCATCGAAAGCGAACCGGTCCTTGTCCTTCGACGCTCCGTCGCGACTGGTTCCGTGCGATCGTCGGAAAGGTCCGCCACGGGGCGAGGCTACAAGCGGGGGGAGGACTACGAGCGGCGTCACCTCAGGTCGTCGTCCTCCCGTCGTGACTCGCGCGTTTTTTTGCCCACCTTTGCGGACTCACTCCGTAAAAGTGGGCAAAGTTGGGATGACTTGGCGGTCACCGGGGAGCGATGAAATGCTGGTGGTGGCTGGTAGGGAAGGTCATCGAGTGTTTCTTGCCGCCTGTGTGCGCGCGCAAAGTTTGATGCGGGGACCGTGGAGGACCTTGGAGTGTCGCTACGAGCACGAACCCCAGATTTCGCTTCGCCGGGTTCTCTCCCTGCCGGCCGTTGTGGCCAATCGAGACGGAGGTGATGGGATGAAGCGGATCAGGGATCGGGTCGCGGGTCTCGATGTTCATCGCGACACGGTCGTGGCGTGCTGTCGAGTCGTTGGTGTTGATGGTGAGGTGGGGGTGTCCAAGGCGAGCTTTGCCACCACACGTAGGGGGCTGGTCGACCTGGCGGGTTTCTTGTCGGACGCGGCGGTCTCGACCGTGGCGATGGAGGCGACCGGGGTGTATTGGAAGAGCCCGTACTATGCGCTCGAGGGGCTGTTCGCCGAGGTGTGGTTGTGTAACGCGCAGCACGTGAAGAACGTGCCGGGCCGCAAGTCGGATCTTTCCGACGCCGAGTGGCTGGCCGATGTCGCCGCGCACGGGATGGTCCGCCCGAGCTTCGTGCCGCCCCCCGAGATCCGAGAGCTGCGCGAGCTCACCCGCTACCGCAAAACCCAGGTCGACGCCAGGGGAAAAGAGATCCAGCGCCTCGAGAAGGTCCTCCAAGACGCGGGCGTCAAGATCACGTCGGTGGCATCGTCGGTGTGGAGTCTGTCGTCGCGGCGGATCATCGAGGCGCTCATCTCCGGCGAGCGGGACCCCGAGGTCCTCGCGGAGATGGCCAAGGGCAGGATGCGAGCGAAGATCCCCCACCTCGCCGAGGCCCTCGCCGGTCACTTCGGCGCCCATCACGGCGTGGTCTGCCGCCGGATCATCGACCACATCGACTTCCTCGACCGGTCGATCGCAGCGCTCAGCGAGGAGATAACGACCCGTCTCGTCCCTTTTGAGACGGCGGTCGCTCTCATGATGTCGGTCCCGGGAGTCTCGGATACGACCGCTGAGGTGATCGTCGCCGAGACCGGCGCCGACATGAGCCGGTTCCCGACCCCACAACAGCTCTGCGCCTGGGCCGGTGTCGCCCCGGGCAGCCACGAATCGGCCGGCAAACGACGACCAGCGGGAACCCGGCACGGCTCGACCTGGCTGCGCCGGACCCTCATCGAAGCAGCACGCGGCGCCGCACGCACCAAGGGCAGCTACTACTCCGCGCAGTACTCGCGTATCGCCAGCCGTCGAGGAGCGAACAAGGCCGCCGTCGCCGTGGCCAACTCGATGCTGTCGACCATCTGGCACCTGCTCTCCACCGGTGCCGTCTACCAAGACCTCGGCGCCGACTACTTCCAGCGTCGCCACGATCCCGCCGTCGAGGCGAAGCGACTCGCACGCCGGATCGAGGCACTCGGCTTCGACGTCAACCTCACCGAGAAAGCCTCATAAACCCACACCACACCACTCCACAACTCAAGCGCCTCCTCACCGACCCGAACCTCCCCCCGCGCGCCCACACCCGTGCCAGGCAAACGCATTTCACCCCAGAAGCGGCACGACCCGCCCATACCGGTGGGGAGAGGTCACCCTACGCGCTAGTCCGACCGCCACCGGCGGTCCGCTCGTCCTCAGTGAGATCGACGCGGCGTGAAGACCGGGCGAGGCGGTGGGGGCGCAGTCGGTGAGCTCGGTGAGGCGCCCGACCCGGCCCGATCCCGCAACGGTGCCAGCCGAAAGCGGCCCGGTCCTTGACGCCTCGCCGAGGACCGGATATCTTTTGGTCCTAATGTCGATCGGACAACTAGAAATTAGTGAAATTACCCATAGCGCTGACAAGAGTGGCAAGGCCGGTCGTCGGTGGAACCCCTCGAGGCGTCGGTGGACGCCATCGGGCCGGCGGGGCATGGCCCTGACCGCGGCTCTCGTCGGCTTGGCCGTGACGGCGGCGGGTTGCGGGTCCACCGCCACCACCGCCGCCAACAGGGCCGACCCGCCCGCCGGCGGGTCGGGTTCGGGCGTCACCGTGCACATCGGCTACTTCCCGAACATCACCCACGCACCGGCGCTCGTCGGCGTGCAGGCGGGAACCTTTGCCAAGGCCCTCGGGTCCGACAAGCTGGCGACCCCGCAGATCTTCAGCGCCGGACCGGCGGAGAACGCCGCGCTGCTCTCCGGCTCGATCGACATGGCCTTCGAGGGCCCGAGCTCTGCGCTCTCCGCCTACACCTCGTCCAAGGCGGTGACCATCATCGCAGGCGTGGCCGCCGGAGGTGCCGGCCTCGTCGTCGACCGGTCGATCAGCTCCGTGAAGCAGCTCAAGGGCACCAAGCTCGGATCGCCGCAGCTCGCCAACACCCAGGACATTGCCCTGCGCTACTGGTTGAAGACCCACGGCCTGCCCACGACATCGAACGGTGGCGGTGCCGTCTCGGTGCAGCCGTCGTCGACCGGAAGCGGCACGATCGTGACCGAGTTCGCCTCGAAGTCCATCCAGGGGGCCTGGATGCCGGAGCCCTACGAGCAGGAGCTGATCGCCGCGGGTGGCCACCTCCTCGTGCCCGAGTCGAGCCTGTGGCCACACGGGAAATGGGCGACCACCAACCTGGTGGTACGCACGGCATTCCTCAAGGCCCACCCGTCGGTCGTCTCCAGGTTCCTCAAGGGCCTCACCAACACGTTGACGTTCATGAAGGCCAACAAGGCCACGGCCGAGGCCGACGCCAACAAGCAGCTCTCCTCGATCGCCGGCGGCAAGGCGCTGACGACATCGGTGTTGCACGCCGCATGGGACAACATCACCTTCACCGACGACCCGCTGGCATCCACCCTCGCCACCCAGGTCAAGCACGGGGAAGCGGTCGGGCTCCTGAAGAATCCCGGCAGCCTGGCACCCGTCTACGACCTCACTCCGCTCAACACCATCCTCTCCAAGGCCGGTCAACCGAAAGTGAGTGGACTGTGAGCACGACGGTGACCGCCATCGATGTCACGACCTCCCCGACCGCCACTACCCGCCGGACCGCGGTCGAGTTGGATCAGGTCAGCAAGGTCTTCGGTCACAGCGGCGCAGCGACGGCCGCCCTCGACCGGGTGTCGCTGGATGTGGCGGCGGGGGAGTTTGTCTGTCTCGTCGGTGCCTCGGGGTGCGGCAAGACGACGCTGCTCAACCTGGTCGCCGGGCTCGAGCAGCCCACCGCAGGTCGGGTGGAGAGCGCGGCGGGGCCGGCCACGCTCATGTTCCAGGATGCCGCCCTGTTTCCCTGGCTCACCGTGGAGCGAAATGTGGACCTCCCCCTGCGCCTCGCCGGCGTGGCCCGTCGCGAGCGGAGGGATCGCGTCGACGGGTTGCTGCGCATGGTCCGCCTCGAGCGGTTCGCGGCGAAGCGGCCCCACGAGCTGTCCGGCGGCATGCGCCAGCGGGTGGCCCTGGCCAGAGCGCTGGCGCAGGACCGACCCGTGCTGCTCATGGACGAGCCGTTTGGCGCCCTCGACGCCATCACCCGTGACGTTCTCCACGACGAGCTCGAACGGGTCTGGTCGGAGACCGGCCTGACCGTGGTGTTCGTCACGCACAACGTCGCCGAAGCAGTACGCCTCGGGGACCGGGTCGTCGTCCTCTCGAGTCGACCCGGCCGGGTGGCGGCGACATTCGACGTCGACCTGGCGCGCCCTCGAAGGATCGACACCCCCGAGACCGGTCGGCTCACCGCCGCCATCACCGACCGGCTCCGCCAGGAGGTCGCGGCCCATGGCTGAAGGCGACGGCGCCCTCCATCTGCTCGATCGGGAGGTGCTCGATCGGGAGGTTCACGGTCTCGACGAGCTCGGTTTGAAGCTCCCCGATCCGCCGTCGAAGTCCCGCAGGATCTGGCGGGGAGCCTGGCCCAAGGTCGCTGCGGCGTTGATCGTCCTCGTCGCGTGGCAGCTGGTCGTGTGGAGCGGTTGGAAGCCCTCCTACATCCTCCCCGGGCCGGTTACGGCGTTGTCGACCCTTTGGGACCAGCGGGCGGTGATCGTCCCCGGGGCGCTGACCACGCTTCGCCGCGGGGTCGAGTACTACCTGATCGCCCTCGTCATCGGCACCCTGCTGGCCACGCTCATCACAAGGAGCCGGACGCTTCGGACCGCGGTCAACCCGCTCATCACCGGATTGCAGACAATGCCGTCGGTGGCGTGGGTGCCGTTCGCCATCATCGTCTTCGGCAGCGGGACGGCCAGACCGATCATGTTCGTCGCCCTTCTCGGCACCATCCCCGCCATCACCATCGGCACGATCTCCGGCATCGACGTGGTACCACCCACCCTCCTACGGGCCGGCACGATCCTCGGGGCAACGGGCGTCAGCCGCTACCGGCACGTGGTGCTCCCGGCCGCCCTGCCCGGCTACGTGGCCGGCATGAAGCAGGGGTGGGCCTTTCTGTGGCGTTCGCTCATGGCCGGGGAGCTCATTACCCAGGTGGCCGGGTCGCACTCGCTCGGCCAGCTTCTCTCGTCGGACCAGGACAACTCCTTCTACGCCGGCGTGATGGCCACCATGATCACGATCCTCGTGATCGGCCTCGTGATGGACACGGTGGTCTTCAGCCGCCTCGAGCGGTTCGTGCTCGCCCGGCGCGGCCTGCTGCCGTCCGCCCAGCCGGCCGGCTAGCCAGCCTTACCGCTCGTCGTCGGAGCGGGGGACCTGGACCATCCGCATGGTGCCGTTGTCGACGTAGATGCCCCGCCCTACGGGGCCCCTGAACACCATGCTCCGGGCCAGGCGTACGCCGAGCAGCTCGCCCTGGGTGTGGTTCTCGGGGCAGATCATGAGGCCGGTCCTCGATTGGCATGTGCTGTAGACGAAGCCCCGCATGGGCCGGATGAGCTCGTCGGGGGTCCCGGCGACGATCATGGCGTGGCCCATGTCCGGGCCTTCCCTCGCGATGTGCTCGAGCAGCTCGGCGACCGGGGCCGAGTTGAGGAGGACGGCGTCGTCGACGAGCACAACGAGCGGACCCTGCACGGCATTGACGATCTCGAGGGTGTCGGCGAGCGGCGGATCGTCACCGTCGATGACGTCAACGACACCTCGACGGCCCCGAAGCCGACGTAGGGGTGAGATGCGGGGGCAGAAGGCGAGCACCGAGCACCCGCCGGCCAGGAGTGACTCGGCCATCACGACCAGGGTGCTGCTACGCCCGCTGCGGCGGGGACCGGCCACGACGAAGCCGCCGGCGCGGCAGACGTCGACCCCGACGGCGCCCAGTTCGTCGCCACCGATGCCGAGCAGGGCCCAGTGCGGCGAGTCGGGCCGCGACTCGACGTGGCCGGCCATGGTCGCCGGGTCGATCTCCGACGGGAGGGTGTCGACACGAAACGGGCGTCGGCCGGGCCGGGTCACGGCGTCGGAATGGCGGGCCAGCTCGGCGACGGCGGCCGCCTGCTCGGTTCCCGACGGCCCGCTTCCCGGCACGGCCACCTGGAGCTCGGCGGTGTCCGGGGTGCGCACCGCCCGCCCTGCGCCCATGGGGAAGGGGACCTTGCGGGCGTCGAAGCCGGCGATCGAGTACTCGTTCCGGTCGGCCAGGTTGAGGCAGACCCGCTCGTCGATCATGGTCGGGAGCCGACCGACGAGCACCGAGCGATCGCCGGTGATCACCAACCGGACACCCGCGCCGCCACCCTCGCGTGCCAGATCCATCATCAGGTCGGTGAGCCGACCGCCGTCGACGGCGTCGAAGGTCGAGAGAAACCCCTCCCAGCGGTCGACGAGCACGACGATGTAGGGCAGTCGCTCGTCTGGCGCCACCGCGGCCCGCTGTTCGGCGACGTCGGTGAAGCCGGCGGCGGCCAGTTGTTCGAGGCGTGCGGTCATCTCGGAGTGGAGACGCGTGAGCAACCGGTCGGCTCGGTCCCCCTCCGTACGGGTCACGACCGCTCCGCAGTGCGGGAGCTCCGCCAGGCGGCGCAATTCCCCGCCCCCGCAGTCCACGGCGTAGAGCCACACATCGTCGGGATGCGCCGATGCAGCCAGGCTCACCGCGACCGTCCGCAGGAACATCGTCCGCCCGCTGCCCGCTCCTCCCGCCACGAGGAGATGACGGGCTCGTGCCACGTCGTAGACGGCCGCCTCCTGGCGCTGCTCGGCGGGGAGGTCGACGAGGCCGTAGGGCGCAGGCCGGGGAGCCCCGAGCGTGGGTGCCTCTGGCGTCCCGAGGTCGGCGAGGGGGAGGACATCGGGCAGCGGGGCGAGCCACGGTTGCGGTTGCCCGGGGATCCCGGAGCGCTCGGCCGCTTCGATAAGCACCTCCACCAGGCGGGCCAGGTCGGTGTCGGCCGGGTCGACGTCACCACCGGTGCCGGTTGCGGCCAGCCTCGAGGCGCGCCCGACGCGATCCCATCCGAAGTCGGCGACAGCGACCTCGGGTCCTTGCTGGGTCGCCGTTGGCGTCGCCCGTCCCCCTACCCGGGCCGACTGGAAGGCGGTGAGGGCGCTGTGGCCGGTCATGGCGTAGGCGCGGCCCGGCGTGGACGGGGTGATGCGAGCGGCGTCCGCCGCGTCGATGATGTCGACCGACTCGGATGGTGACGTCACCCGCAGCGCCACCCTCAGGTTGGTGTTGGCCCGGATCTCGGGGCTCACCACGCCGGAGGGCCGCTGAGTGGCGAGGATCAGATGGATGCCGAGCGACCGTCCCCGCTGAGCGATCCCGACCAGGCCGGTCACGAACTCGGGGAGCTCGGTCACCAGGCCGGCGAACTCGTCGATCACGATCAGCAGGCGGGGGAGTGCCCCGACCGGCTCGCCCATGTCGACGTAGTCGTCGATGTCCTTGGCCCCGCCACGCGCCAGGCACTCCTCCCGCCGCTTCAGCTCGGCGGAGAGGGAGGCCAGGGCCCGTTCGGTGAGATGCCCGTCGAGGTCGGTGACGACCCCGACGGTGTGGGGGAGCCGGGCGCAGTCGCGGAAGGCCGAACCTCCCTTGTAGTCGACCAGGAGGAAGTTGAGGCTGTCGTGGCGGTTGGAGACCGCCAGCGACGCGACGAGGGTTTGGAGGAACTCGGACTTGCCGGCGCCGGTCGTGCCGGCCACGAGCCCGTGCGGGCCGTCAACCTTGAGGTCCAGCTGGATCGGGCCGTCGACGCCCACCCCGACCACGGCAGAGGTGGACCTTCGGCTCCGGTTCCACACCTCGAGGAGCGTGGCGGCCTCGAGGCGGTCGAGGCCGAGCAGGTCGACCAGGCGGACCGAAGAAGGGATGGCCCCACCCGAGGTCAGCGCCTCGGGATCGCGCAGCGGTGCGAGCCGCCGACCAACCCGCTCGCACCAGCCGGGCGTCACCAGGTCGAGAGCGATGGGCGCCAGGTCGGGCTGGCCGGAGCGGTGCAACACGCCGGCCGCCCCTTCGCCGATCGACAGCACGGCCCTGCACTCGACCGGGAGGTAGCTGTCGGCCTCCTCGACGCAGAGGGCGAAGACCTCGACGGCCGGGCCGTGCTGGAGGACAATGTCGACCCCTATCGTGCGCCGGAGGTCGTAGGCCGGGTCGAGGACGACGAGTACCCGAGGCCAGTTGGTGCTCTGCAGACGACCCCGGCCGGCCTCGACCGCGGCCCGGCGCCGCTCGATGAGCTCCACCAGCTCGGACACCCGGGTGGCGACGGTCTCTGGCGTTGTCCCGATCGACGCCGGTCCTCCGGTGTCGTCGGCGCGCACGTGGGGCAGCCAGCGGGTCCATCCCCACCGGTGCTCTCCCCCCGCTCCCGCCCCGGCGAGCACGACCAGCTGGAGGTCAGCGGGGCCGGAGAGGCAGACGGCCTGGGAGACGAGCCAGGCGGCCACCGCACCGGCCGGCGCCGCCGGCCCCGCCACGCCGAGCACGCCTGTCTCGGGCAGCGGCAGGAGCGCCGGCACCATCGGTACGTCGACCGGCTCGAGGACCTCGTTGGCAAACGGTCCTTCCTCGGCGCGCTGCACCGCGGATGGCAGGTCGGCCAGCCCGAGGCGGAGGGTGAGGAAGTCGTCGTCGGTGCGGCGCCGCTCCCAAAGCCGCCTCCTCGGCCCACACGCGGTGGCCAGCAACGCGCTGGCGTCGAGTCCTGCGTCCCTGCGAACGACCGCCTCGGTGTTGACCGCGCCGGCCAGGTCGCGCTCCGCCGCCGCCAAGGCCGTGCGGTACTCGGCCATGGCGACCCGGTGGGCGGCCTTGCCGGTCCGCCGGCTCGTCACCAGGTTGAGGCCCATGATGAACGGCGAGAGACCCATCAGCAACAACAGCAGCACCGAGTGAAGGGCGAAGTACATCCCGAGCCCGATCGCCAGAGGGGCCAGGGCCGTGGCCATCGGGAAGTTCTGCCGTCCCGGGGGCGGAGGCTCGGTCGGCCAGGTCAGGCGGGCGTCGAGCGGGGCCGCGAGCAGGCGCGGCGGGCGCCGCAGCTCAAAGGCCTCACCGTGGGGGTGGACAACCGCGTCGGGGGCCGTGCCGGGCCGCACCTCGATCACGGTGTCTCCTGCCCGTACGAGCTGGCCGGGCCGGAGGGTGGCTTGACCGCTGAGCCCGACGTCGTCCACCGTCGTCCCGTTGCTCGAGCCCAGATCCTCGACGGTCACCTCGCCGGTGCGCTCTACCCGGATAGCCAAGTGGCGGGCGCTGACTGCGGGATCGTCGAGCGTGACGGTGCACTCGGATCGCCGGCCGACCGTCATCATGCCGAGTGCGAGCGGGACGGTCGTGCCGGCGCCAGGCCCGCTCGTCACCGCGACATGCGGGGCGGCGGCCGGGTCGGTCGGCGCCGTCTCTGCGCCGTAGGTGGACGACAACGACAGGATCGTTCCGTCGTGGATGCCCGTCAGCTCGATCGGGCTTGCCACGCCAAAGAGGTGGCCGTCCACCGATACCGCAGCGTCGGGGTGCGCGAGGGTGGCCCCCGAGGCGGCCAAGAGCTGCCCCAGGGTGGCAGGACCGGCCCATTCACCGACCAGATGCCTCGTTGCGCCGGTCGTGTCCGCCAGGGTGAACGTCGCTCTCACGTGGGCCAGAGCGTAGCAACGGCGCCGCGCTCCGCCGGCTGGCGCCACCCGGCGGGCGCTATGGTATCGTCTGGTTTGGTCCGGTTTCGGCGATCGGGAGGTAGCGGGTGTCGTATTCGATCAAGGTGTCGACGGAAGATGTGCAGTCCAAGGCCACGGCCGTTGCTCGGCAGGTGAGCGAGCTGGAGGCGCAGCTGTCGACGCTGAGCAAGGACATGTCGGCGTTGGCGACAACCTGGACGGGGCAGGCGGCATCGTCGTTCCAGGGGTTGTACGCCGGCTGGAACAAGCAGGCGACGATGATCCAGAAGACCCTCAACGACATCGGGTTGTCGCTGAAGGGCGCCGGGTCGCGTTATGCGGACGCGGAAGCGGCCAACATCTCCTCGATGGGTCACGCCTGATCCGTTCGCGGTGAGACCCGCCTGCGGGTGGCTCCCCGGCGTGGCCGGGGAGCACCGCTACGGGTTGGCGGGGTGGTCATTGGTTGATGCTGTCGGATGGCAGCGAGTGAGATTGCGGGGTGCGTGATGCCTTCGTTTAAGGCGCAGACCGGGCAGATGACGTCCATCGCGGCCCGCCTCACCGGCGTGGTGCACAGCCTCCAGAGCGAGGCGCACGGCGGCTGGGACAACGGCGCGCTCGGCCACTCCGACGCGATCTCTGCACTCGAGACGTTCGTCTCGAACTGATCGCACGGTCGCTCCGAGATCGCGGCCGGTGTCTCTGCGGTGCATCAGGACCTGGTGGGTTCGTCCGCCAACTACGCGACGGTCGAGCGCCACGAGCAGGCCGCGTTCGCCCCGGCGAGCAAGGGGACGGGACCGTGACAGGGATCGACGGGTATGACTGGGCCAGCGTGGGCTGGTCCAATCCGGTCCCTGGCGACCCGGACGTCGTTCGAGGGATCGCCGGGCAGGTGCAAGGCCTGGCCGCGGACGTGGGGTTGCAGAACCGGCTGGTGCAGTCGGTGGGCGACGAGGCATCGGGCGTGTGGGAGGGCCCGGCCGCCAACGTGTTCCACCCGAAGCTGGGCAAGCTCCCCCCCGAGCTCGACAAGCTGGTCACGTCGTATCACGATGCGGCCGACGCCTTGAACACGTTCTGGCCCCGACATCGGGCCGCCCAGGAACTGGCGGTGCAGGCGCTCGGCAAGGCCCAGACGGCCAAGACCTCGATCGCTCATGCCCAGGTCCAGGTCGCCGCCTGCCAGTCCCAGGCCAATTCGGCGGCCGGCGCCTACAACACGGCGGCCAACCCGCCGGCGGGGATGCCGCCGCCGTCCACTCCTGCGGCCAAGGTGCAGGCCGCGACCACCACCGGCAACCTGCTCACGCAGTACCGGTTGTCCCAGTCCAAGCTGGGGGACGCCAACACTGCGCTTTCGGGCGGCCAGGGTGACATGAGGGCGGCGGAGGCCATGCGGGATCAGGCCGTCGGTGACTTCGGACGGGCGGCCGGCACGTTCGCTTCCATGATGGCGACGGCGAGCCGGGCCGGCATCCACAACGTGCACCACTCGTGGTGGCAGAGCGCCCTCGACGACGTCGGCTCCGTTGCCGGCGACCTGTTTCATCAGACGGCACAGTTCGCTTCGGGTGTCTACGACCCTGTCGTCATGCTGGCCAAGCTGGCCGACCCGCTCACCGCGCCACAGGAGCTCGATCAGCTGGCCAAGGGGCTGGCCTACGGCGTCACCCACCCGTTGGCCTTCGGCAAGGCGCTGCTCGACTGGAAGGACCTTTCGAGCGGCAACATCGCCCATTGGCTCGGCAACCTCACCCCGGCCATCGTCGGAGCCGTCTTCACCGGCGGGGCCAGCGAGGTGGCCGACGGCGCCGAAGGACTTACCGCCCTCGAGCGGGCCGGGATGAGCGCCGACGACGTGGCCGGGCTGGCCGCGACCGGCAACCAGGACGCCGCCGCCCGCATCATCATGCGCGGCGACGACCCGGTACCGGGATCGATCTCCGACGGTGGCGTCCCACAGACAAGCCGGGCCGAGCTGGCGTCAAACCTGAGCCCCGAAGCCCAGATCGCACGGGAGGGGAGCAACTTCGTGGGCGAGCCCTCGGCGTCCGACCTGGCCCCCGGCACCTGGGGGGCCAACGTCCACGACAGCTCCGTACCGCTCTTCGGCGACGAGGGCGGCGGCCGGAGCCTCCAGTGGCTCGTGCGGCCGACCGACCTGCTCTCCATGGACAGCACCGGCGAGTACGAGTCCCGTCTGGCCCTTCTGCCCGAGTGGACGTCCGGCGTGCGGGACGAGACCACCGTGGTGCAAGCGGGCGCGGGGGACGGACCCATGTGGGAAGGCGCGGCGGCCAGGCAGGCGTCGGAGCAGGTGCCAGGTCTCACCCTTCCAGGTGGCGGCAACCGAATCCTCGTCAACCACCTCTCCGGCGCCAGCGCGGTCTGGACCGGTCCGCTGCCGTGGACGACGGTGCCGGACCCGACGATGGTGCTGCGCGGGATGGGCAAGCTGGCCGGCGCCGCCGGGGGGATCGGAGGTGCGCGGGTGCTGGCCGGCTCCAGCGGGTGACGGCCGGCGCAGGGGTCGGCGTCGCCGGCATCAGTCGCCCCGCCGATCCTTGATGATGAGGCGCCCCCACACCCAACCGGTACAGCCGACCCAGGGGCGGCCCGATCTCACCGTGCTGATAGCCACCGACCTGCACGTCGACTTCGTCGGCCACGGCCCCATGGCGGGGCAGGGGGCGGATGGGTGCGCGGCCGCCCTGATCGCCAGGGTCGCCCGATACCGAGAACCGAAGCTGGCCTTCGAGCGGGCCGCGTCCCGTGGGGATGAGACGATGCCGCCAACGGGGTGGACGACGACGGCGGTGGTGGCGGTGGAGGGACCGACGCCCCGGCGGCGAGGGCCACGCCACTTTGCCGGGTTGCCTCCCCACGCAGCCCAACCGGTCGAGGAGGGCCTCCTCGACGGGATCGACCGCACGCCTGACTGCCCGTGGGCATGGGGCGACTGCCCGGCCGGCGGCGGCGATGTCCTCGATCTCGGGTGGGAAGCCAAGGGAGCCTGGCTGCCGCTGCGGAGGTACATTACCTGGCTGCGCCCGGGGCGAGTGGAGATCGCCGGGCTTAGTGTTGACCACGGCGGGCTGGCCGTCGCCGAGGCGATGGTTGCCGAGCGGCTGGTAGCCGGAGATGCGGTCACGGTCCTGGCCGGCTCGTCGACGTTCCTCGACCTGGCGGCGACCCGGCCCCGACTGGATCGGCTGGCCGGGGCGGGAGTCCACCTGGACTGGAGTCGCTGGGTTGACCGGAACGGGCCGTGACGGGCAGCGAGAGACGCACGCCGTGAGGCGCGAAACGAGCGCCCCGTTCCCGGCCAACGACCTCGAGGTGGCGCTGCAGCGGGCCCACGAAACCGACGATCGGGCCTACCTGCTGCGCGCCCTGGCTCGAAGCACCCTGTGCCTGGCTCGCCCGGCCGAGCCGGCCGCCGACCCGCATCCGGGCCGGCCCCGCCTGACCGAGCTCGACCTGACCCGACGCCCGCTGCCCCTGGCCGACGGCAAGGACGGTCGGGCGTACCTGCTCGTGTTCACCTCCTCGTTCCGCCTGTTCGATCACTACCGGGACGAGCAAACGACGTGGATGCAGACGGCGGCGGGGTACCTGGCCGGCGTCGCCACCGAGGTGGCATGGATCGTCAACCTGGGCCACCCGGTCTCGGTCGTGCTCCAACCGGTCGACGTCGTCGTCATCGCCGACCTGGCCGCCGGCCGCCCGGTCATCGAGGCCCTCACCGGTGGGGCGGCCAGCCGGTTGACACTCTCGACGCCCGACTGGGACGTGCACGGACTCCGGCCGGTGCTCGCGCCGGTGCTCGGTGGCGACATCGGACGCTCTCGCGTCGAGCGGGTCGTCGGGGCCCTGGTGCGCTGGGACGAGCCGGGCAGCGGCAGCTGGTTGCGGGTCGGTCTCGTCTGCGACGAGCCGGACGCGGCGGGGGCGGTCGACGCCAAGCGGCAGGTCATCGCGGCCATGGAGGCGGCCACTCCCGCCCCGGTCGAGGTGCGCCTCGTGTCTCCCCGCCCGGCGCTGGCCGTCGACCGGTGGCTTCTCGAGCACGGCGCCGTGGTGTGGGTGTCGTCGCCGTGACCTGCCGCCGTGACCGGCCGGCGTGTCCCGCCGGCGTGTCCGGTCGGTCTGCGTGACCGGTCTGCGTGACCTGACCAGCAGCGGCGGTCGAACGCGATGAGGCGGGAGGCTCGACCCTCGCGTTCTGGGCCGGTGGCGCTCTGGCGACGGGGTGGGCCCGGAAGGAAGGGTTGGCCCGCTCATTCTGAGGGATGTTGACGCAGGCGCTCGACGTGGACATCCCTTGGCGTGGCGGCGAGGCGCGACGGACGCTTGCGCAGGCCGGCGCCGCGCAACCTCACGAGGAGCTCCCGGCTGGTGACGGCCGTGGCGCCCCGGCGGATGGCCTCGAGTCGAAACTCGGTCGGCACGTCGTAGTGGTCGCCCTGGAACACCCGGCGGGGGATACCGAGTCGGGCCGCGAAGCGGTGCAGCTCTTCGTAGGACTCGTCGCTCACCAGGTGGGCCCAGCGCCGGCCCCGCCACGGCCAGCGGGCCTCGTCGACCAGGATCATCCGGCGACCGGGGTCATCCCGGCAAGCGAAGCGAGCGGCGGGTTTTTTGAGCGATGTTGACGTCGGAATCCACCGTCAACATCGCTGAGAAAACTGGGTGTGCTCCGAACCGGGGGCCGGGGCCGGGAGCCGGGCCGGGGCCGGGAGCCGTGCCGCGGTGGCAAGCCGTGCCCCAGCCGGCGGCTCAACCCCGCCTGACCACGAAGTACTTGGCCTGCGGGTGGTGGCAGATGATGGCCGCCGTGGTCTGCTCGGGATGGAACTGCCATGACGACTCCTCGTTCACCTCGATCCCGATGCGGTCGGCACCGATGAGCTCCGCGCATTTGGCGTTGTCCTCGAGGTCGGGGCAGGCCGGATAGCCCCACGAGTAACGCCCGCCGCGGTATTTCTGGCGGAACAGCCCCGTCAGGGTGGGCCCGTCCTCGTCGGCGAAGCCCCACTCCTCGCGGATACGCCGGTGCCACAATTCGGCCAGCGCCTCGGCCATCTCGACGCCGAGGCCGTGGAGGTGCAGGTAGTCGTCGTAGCGGTCGGCGGCGAAGAGGCGGGCCGTCTCCTCGGAGACCTCGGCGCCCATGGTCACGAGGTGGAACGCGGCCCAGTCCTCGAGACCCGAGCCGACCGGCTTGAAGAAGTCGGCGATCGACAGCCACGGGTCAGCCGGCTGGCGGGGGAAGGTGAAGCGCAGCCACTCGGACGTGCGGGTCTCGTCCTTCCACACGACCAGGTCGTCGCCCTCGCTGTTGACGGCGAAGTACCCGTAGGCGACGGCGGGCCGCAGGATGTCGGCGGCCCTGGCGTCGGCCAGCCGGGTGCGCAGCTCGGCTCTGATGCGGGTCTTGAAATCCGGGTCCGTCTCGCCCTCGTGGGGCCGGTAGCCCCACTGGTTGCGAAACAGGGAGGTCTCGTTGATATAGCCGGCGATGTCGTCGAGCCCGATGCCGCGCTCGATACGCGACCCGACAAACGGCGGTGCCGGCACCACGTTGTCGGTGGCGACCGAAGGGGCCCGGTTCGGCCTGGGGGGGGCCGGCTCGTCCCCACCACCCCCGACGGCCGGCGCCCTGCGGGCCGGCACGCCCGGACGACCGCCGAGCTCACGCCCGAAGGCCGGGTCGTCGTCACCGGCCGACTTGAGCGCCATCAGCCGGTCCATGGTGTGCAGGCCCTCGAAGGCGTCCTTGCCGTAGAAGAGCCGGCCCTCGTACTCGGCGCGCAGGTCGCGCTCGACGTAGGTGCGGGTGAGGGCGGCGCCGCCGAGGATCACCGGGGTACGGGCCAGGCCGCGCTCGTTTATCTCGAGGAGGTTCTCGCGCATGATGAGCGTAGACTTCACGAGCAGCCCCGACATGCCGATGGCGTCGGCGCCCACCTCCGCCGCCTTGTCGAGCATGTCGGCGAGCGGCACCTTGATCCCGAGGTTGTGGACCTCGTAGCCGTTGTTGGTGAAGATGATGTCGACGAGGTTCTTGCCGATGTCATGGACGTCGCCCTTGACGGTGGCCAGCACGATGCGGCCCTTGCCGCCGCTGTCGTCATGCGCCATGTGGGGTTCGAGATGGGCGACGGCCGCCTTCATGGTCTCGGCCGACTGCAGCACGAACGGCAGCTGCATCTCGCCGGCGCCGAAGCGCTCCCCGACGATCTTCATGCCGCCGAGCAGGGGTCCGTTGACGACGTCGAGGGCCTCCCACCCGCCGGCCAGGGCGGCGTCGAGGTCGGCTTCGAGGCCGTCGCGCTCACCGTCGATGATGCGCTGACCGAGGAGGCGTTCGACGCTCCAGCCGCTGCGGTCCTCGGTGACGACGGCGTCGGTGGTCGCTCCGTCGAAGAGGGTGAGCAGCTCGGAGAGCGGGTCGTAGCCCCTCGCCCGGTCGCGCCGGTCGTAGATCAGGTCGAGGCACAGCTCGACGGCGTGCGGGTCGATCCGGGCCAGGGGCATGATCCTGGCGGCGTGGACGATGGCGGCGTCGAGGCCGGCCTGCTGGCACTCGTGGAGGTACACCGAGTTGAGCACGTGGCGCACCGCAGGGTTCAGGCCGAAGGAGATGTTGGAGAGCCCGAGGATGGTGTGCACGCCGGGGAGCTCGGCCTTGATGCGACCGATCCCCTCGATGGTGGCCATCCCGTCGCCCCTGCTCTCCTCCATGCCGGTGCCGAGGGTCAGGGCGAGGGGATCGAAGAGCAGGTCCTCGGGGGCGAGGCCGTAGCGGTCGACGGCGAGACCGTGGATGGCGCGAGCCGCGGCCAGCTTGTGCTCGGCCGTGCGGGCCTGGCCGGTCTCGTCGATGCAGGTGCAGACCACGGCCGCGCCGTACCGGCCGGCGAGCGTGAGGAAGCGGTCGAGGCGGGTGCCGGGTGCCGAGCCGTCCTCGAGGTTGACCGAGTTGAGGATGGGCTTGCCCGCGATGCGCTGCAGGCCGGCCTCGATGACGTCGGGCTCGGTCGAGTCGAGCATGATCGGGAGGGTCGCCTGGGTGGCGAAGCGCGAAGCCACCTCGGTCATGTCGGCCACACCGTTCTCGCCGGTGTAGTCCACGCAGACGTCGAGGACGTGGGCGCCGCCCTTGACCGCCTCGCGCGCCATGGCCACGCAGGTGTCCCAGTCGTCTCCGAGCATGGCTTCCCTGAACTTCTTGGATCCGTTGGCGTTGGTGCGCTCGCCGACGACGAGAAACGATGGGGTCTGGTCGTAGGGAACATGCGAGTAGATGGACGCGCACCCCGGCTCTCGCACGGGTGTCCTGACGGCCGGCTCGAGCGCCCGGCAGGCGTCGACGACGGCGGCCAGGTGGCGGGGTTCGGTGCCGCAGCAGCCGCCGACGGCGTTGACCCCGTACTCGGTGACGAACCTGGCATGGTGGGCGGCGAGCTCGTCTGGCGTCAGGTCGTAGTGCATCCGCCCTTCCACCACCGAGGGGAGCCCGGCGTTGGGCTGCACAGCAAGCGGCATGGCGGCATGGGCGGAGAGGTGACGCAGGTGCTCGCTCATCTCGACCGGCCCGGTCGCGCAGTTGAGGCCGATGACGTCGGGGTGGAGGGCGTCGATGGTCGTCAGGGCGGCCCCGATCTCCGTGCCCATCAGCATCCGCCCGGTCGTCTCGATGGTGACCTGGACCTGGATCGGCACCTCCCGGCCGGCGTCGGCCATGGCCATCCGGGCGCCGATCATGGCCGCCTTGGCCTGGAGGAGATCCTGGATCGTCTCGATCACGATGAGGTCGACGCCGCCGGCGATGAGACCGGAGGCGGCCTCCCGGTATCCGTCGCGCTGTTCGGCGAAGCCGATCTGGCCGAGCGAGGCGATCTTGGTACCAGGCCCCATGGCGCCGGCGACGAGGCGCCCGGCGAACCCGTCGGCGACGTCGCGGGCGATGATGGCGGCCCGGCGGGCCAGCTCGCGGGTCCGCTCGGCGATGCCGTACTCGGCCAGCACCCACGGGAGCGAACCGAAGCTGTCGGTTTCGATCACGTCGCAGCCGACCTCGAGAAAGTCGCGGTGGACGGCGGCGACGACGTCGGGCCTCGTGGCCACGAGGATCTCGTTGCACCCCTCGAGGGCCGGGCCGCCGAAGTCGTCGGGTCCGAGGCTCCGCAGCTGGAGATTGGTCCCCATGGCGCCGTCGAATACCACGACCCGCTGGTGCAGGGCGTCGAGAAAAGGACTCGCGAGCCGCTCGTTCTTCACCTCACAAGGGTACCGGCACGATCCTGGGGATGGCGACGTCGGGATCCACCGTCACCATCCCGATGATGCGAGCGCGTCCCGATCCCGTCCCGTTGCCCCGCCCCGAGCCACCCCGTACAGTGCCCAAGGCGCCGCGCGTGAGGGCACGTACCGAGCCCGTTCGAGGCGGCCGCCCTTTCCCCGCATCGCCTGGAGGCACCGCGTTGACCGCAACCGCCCGCATCGTGCACAGCCCTCGCGGCTCGGAGCGGTCCTGCCGTAGCTGGCAGACCGAAGGGGCCCTGCGCATGCTGCACAACAACCTCGCCCCCGACGTGGCCGAGCACCCCGACGAGCTCGTCGTCTACGGCGGCAGCGGCCGGGCGGCGCGCAGCTGGGACGCCTTTGACGCCATTACCGGGGCCCTTCGCAGCCTGGCCGACGACGAGACGCTGCTCGTGCAGTCGGGCAAGCCGGTCGGCGTCGTGCGCACCCACGAGTGGGCCCCGCGGGTGCTGATCGCCAACTCCAACCTCGTGCCCGAATGGGCGACCTGGGAGGAGTTTCGCCGCCTCGATGCCCTCGGCCTGACCATGTACGGCCAGATGACCGCCGGGTCGTGGATCTACATCGGCACGCAGGGGATCCTGCAGGGCACATACGAGACCTTCGCCGCGGTGGCGGCCAAGCGCTTCGGCGGATCCCTGGCCGGGACCGTGACCCTCACCGGGGGCCTCGGCGGCATGGGCGGCGCCCAGCCCCTCGCCGTCACCCTCAACGGCGGCGTCGCCCTCGTCGTCGACTGCGACGTTTCCAGGATCCGCCGGCGTATCGAGACCCGCTACCTCGACGAGATGGCCACGTCCGTCGACGACGGCGTGGCCCGCGCCCTCGAGGCCAAGGCGGCCCGGCGTCCCCTCTCGATCGGCGTCGAGGGCAACTGTGCCCAGGTGTTCCCCGACCTGCTGGCGCGCGGGGTCGAGATCGACGTGGTCACCGACCAGACGTCGGCCCACGACCCGCTCAGCTATCTGCCTCTCGGCGTCGACTTCGCCGACATGGCGGCGACGAGGGAGCGCGACCCTGCCGGGTTCACCCGCGCCGCCCAGGATTCGATGGCCCGCCACGTCGAGGCCATGGTGGGCTTCGCCGACGGCGGCGCCGAGGTATTCGACTACGGGAACTCGATCAGGGGCGAGGCCCGCACCGCAGGCTACGGCCGGGCCTTCGATTTCCCAGGCTTCGTGCCCGCCTACATCCGTCCACTTTTCTGTGAGGGGAAAGGTCCATTCCGATGGGCGGCCATCAGCGGTGACCCTCACGACATCGCGGTCACGGACCGTGCCGTGTTGGACTTGTTCCCCGACAACGACCCTCTCGCCCGGTGGATCCACAGCGCCCAGGAACGCGTGGCCTTCCAGGGTCTCCCGGCCCGGATCTGCTGGCTCGGCTACGGCGAAAGGGACAAGGCCGGCCTCCGCTTCAACGAGCTGGTCGCCGACGGCTCCGTGGCGGGGCCCATCGTCATCGGGCGCGACCACCTCGACTGCGGTTCGGTCGCCTCCCCCTACCGCGAGACCGAGGCCATGGCCGACGGATCCGACGCCATCGCCGACTGGCCCCTCCTCAACGCCATGGTCAACGTGGCGTCGGGTGCCTCGTGGGTGTCGATCCATCACGGCGGCGGCGTCGGCATCGGCCGGTCCATCCACGCCGGCCAGGTCTGCGTCGCCGACGGCACCGACCTCGCGGCCCAGAAACTCGAGCGGGTGCTGACCAACGACCCCGGCACCGGCGTGTTCCGCCACCTCGACGCCGGCTACGAGCGGGCCGCCGGCGTGGCCGACGCCAACGGCCTGGTGGTGCCGGGTCGGGGCTCGTCATGACGGTCTCACGGGGCGACTCCCCGCCGGCGACCATGCGGGCCGGGTCGGCGTCGTGACGACGACCCCGGGCCGGGTGCGGGCCGATTTCGACGCGCTGTGGGCCGAGCTGGCGCCCATCGGCCGCCGGTCCGATGGCGGCTATCACCGGCTGGCGTGGACCGACGCCGATTTGGCCTCCAGGGCCTGGTTCAGGTCGCAGGCAGCCGTTCGGGATATGGCGCTCGACGAGGACGGCAACGGCAACCAGTGGGCCTGGTGGGGCACTCCGGGTCCCGACGCCCTGGTGACCGGCAGCCATCTCGACAGCGTGCCTGGCGGCGGCGCCTTCGACGGTCCCCTCGGGGTGGTATCCGCCTTCCTGGCTATCGACCGGCTCCGTGCGGGGGGCGTGACGCCGAGCCGGCCGGTCGCCGTGGTCAACTTTGCCGACGAGGAGGGCGGGCGTTGGGGCATCGCCTGCGTGGGTAGCCGCATGCTCACCGGGACCGTCGACGTGGCGGCCCTGCTCGCCCGCCGTGACGCCGACGGCGTGTCGCTGGCCCAGGCGCTCGAGGGCGCCGGGCTCGACCCGGGCGGCTGCGGGCCCGACGACGAGCGGGTTGACCGGATCGGGACCTTTGTGGAGCTGCACATCGAACAGGGCCGGGCCCTGGTCGACCTCGAGGTCCCCGTCGGCGTCGCCACCGCGGTGTGGCCGCACGGCCGCTGGCGTCTGGACTTCGATGGCCGCGGCGACCACGCCGGGACCACCCGGCTTGGCGACCGGCGCGATCCGGTCCTGCCCCTCGCCCACACCGTTATCGCCGTCCGGCGCGCCGCTGAGGCCGAAGACGCAGTGGCGACCGTCGGCCGCTTGGCCGTCGTACCCGGGGCCACCAACGCCATCGCCTCGCGCGCCACCGCCTGGCTCGATGCCAGGGCCCCGACGGCTGCGGTCGCCCGCCGCGTCGTGGCCGCCGTCGAGGCCTCGGCCCGGCATGCCGGCGCCGACCACTCGGTGGGGGTGACCGTCGAAGAGGAGTCCTGGAGCGGCGGCGCCGACTTCGAGGCCGGGTTGCGCGCCCGCATCGCCGGCATTGTCGAGGCCCGCCTGGGGCGGACGGCCGAGCTGGCGACCGGCGCCGGCCACGACGCCGCCGTCCTCGCCGCTCGGGTCCCTTCCGCCATGCTCTTCGTCCGTAACCCGACCGGCACGAGCCACGACCCAGCCGAACACGCCACCGTCGACGACTGCCTGTCCGGCGTCGACGCCCTGGCCGCCGTGTTGGAGGAGCTCGCTTGACCGTGATCATCGGGACCTCGGGGCTGCGTCCCGCCGACGTGGTGGCCGTCGCCCGCGACCACGAGACCGTCGAGCTCGGCGACGACGCCGTGGCGGCGGTGGCCGCCGCCCGGGTGCACATCGATGCGCTGGCGGCGTCGCCCGTCCCTGCCTACGGCGTTTCGACCGGCTTCGGTGCCCTCGCCACCCGACACATCGCCCCCGACCGGCGCCGGGATCTCCAGCGCAGCCTCATCCGCTCCCACGCCGCCGGCTCGGGTCCTGCGGTCGAGACCGAGGTCGTGAGGGCCATGATCTTGCTGCGGCTCAAGACTCTGGCGTCGGGGCGGACCGGGGTGCGCCCCGAGGTGACGGCCGGCTACGCCGCCCTCCTCAACGCCGGGATCACCCCGTTGGTGCCAGAGCACGGGTCGCTCGGCTGCAGCGGCGACCTCGCGCCCCTCGCCCACGTCGCCCTCGTGGCCATGGGGGAGGGGCAGGCCGATGGACCCGACGGCGTGGCACGCCCGGCCGCCGATCTGCTCTTCGACGCTGGGATCGTGCCGCTCGTGCTCCAGGAGAAGGAGGGGCTCGCCCTCATCAACGGCACCGACGGCATGCTCGGGATGCTCCTGCTCGCCGCCTTCGACCTCCACCGGCTCTGCACCACCGCCGACATCGCGACCGCCCTCTCGGTCGAGGCGCTTCTCGGCACCGACCGAGTCTTTGCCCCCGACCTCCACCTTCCCCTCCGTCCTCACCCGGGCCAGGCCGCAAGCGCCGACAACGTCTGGCGCCTGTTGCGCGGCAGCCCGATCGTCGCATCCCACCGTGAGGGCGACACCAGGGTGCAGGACGCCTACTCGTTGCGCTGCGCCCCGCAGGTGACCGGCGCCGTGCGCGACACCCTGGCCCATGCCGAGACCGTCGCCGAACGCGAGCTCGCCGCGACCATCGACAACCCTGTCGTGCTGGCCGACGGCCGCGTCGAGTCCAACGGCAACTTCCACGGCGCGCCCGTCGCCTACGTGCTCGACTTCCTCGCCGTCGTCATCGCCGACCTGGCGTCCATGAGCGAACGCAGGACCGATCGGATGCTCGACGCCGTCCGATCCCACGGGCTCCCGCCGTTTCTCGCCGACGACCCCGGCGTCGACTCGGGGCACATGATCGCCCAGTACACCCAGGCCGCCATCGTCTCCGAGCTCAAGCGCCTGGCCGTGCCGGCCAGCGTCGACTCCATCCCCACATCGGCCATGCAGGAGGACCACGTGTCCATGGGCTGGTCGGCGGCTCGGAAGTTGCGCCGCAGCGTCGACGGGCTCACTCGGGTCCTTGCCGTGGAGGTCCTGACTGCGTGCCGGGCCCTCGACCTGCGGCGCCCGCTCGAGCCCGGCCCCGCCACCGCGGCCGTGCGTGCCCTCCTGCGTGACGTCGTCGGCGGTCCCGGGCCCGACCGTTATCTCGCCCCCGAGATCGCCGCCGCCGTGGGCGCCGTCGCCGACGGCCGCCTCATCAGGGCGGCGGCGGCTCACGCCGGCGGGCTGGCGTGAGGGGCGTGGCCGGCGTGGGGGTGGCCGGCAGGCCCGGCTGGCGCAGTCGGGTCGGGTCGGGTGCCGGCGGCCCGTTTCTATGCCCACTTTTACAGAGTGAACCCGTAAAAGTGGGCAAAGAAATTGGCCCGGCGACCGGCGCCGGCCGACAACGGCCCTTCGGGCCCCCCGGGCCCCGGTGAGCCCATCGCGGTGGTGGTGCGAGCTGGCGTGGCTCGGCGGCGCCGACGCCACGGCGAACGTCGTGCTCGAAGCCGACGGCGCCGGCCGGTTTCTGACCGTCACGACCGGCGTGGCCCGAGCCGCCGCCGGTGACGCCACGATGCTGAACGGGCTCACCCTTCCCGGCCTGGTCAATGCCCACTCCCACGCCTTCCATCGGGGCCTGAGGGGCTGGACCCACGCCGGGGGTGGTTCGTTTTGGACGTGGCGGGAGCGGATGTACGCCCTGGCGGCCCGGCTCGACCCCGGCAGCTACCTGCGGCTGGCGACGGCCGTGTTCGCCGAGATGGCCCTCGCGGGGATCACGACCGTCGGCGAGTTCCACTACCTCCACCACCAGCCCGACGGCCGTCCCTACCCGGGCGGCGACGAGATGGGCGAGGCGATCATCGAGGCGGCCGGCGCCGCCGGGCTGCGCCTCACGCTGCTCGACACCTGCTACCTGACCGGTGGAATCGGCCGGCCCCTCGACGGCGTGCAGCGCCGGTTCAGCGACGGTGACGCCGACCGATGGGGGGCGCGCGTCGAGCGCCTACGGCCATCGGCGACGGTCAGGATCGGGGCGGCCGTCCATTCGGTTCGGGCCGTACCGCCGGGATCTATCGCCGTCGTCGCCGGCTGGGCCCGCCACCATGAGGCGCCCCTGCACGCCCACGTAAGCGAGCAGCCCGAAGAGAACGACGCCTGCGTCGAGGTCTACGGCAAGAGCCCGACCGGGCACCTCGCCGACCTGGGCGCCACGGGTGCACGGTTCGTCGCCGTGCACGCCACCCACGTCGATCGGCGCGACATCGACCTGCTCGGGTCGGGCCGGTCGCCGGTGTGCATGTGCCCGACGACCGAGCGTGATCTGGCCGACGGGATCGGTCCTGCCGCCTCGTTGCGCGACGCCGGCAGCCCGCTGTGCCTCGGCAGCGATTCCCATGCCGTCATCGACCTCTTCGAGGAGGCGCGCGGTGTCGAGCTCGACGAGCGTCTGGCGACCGGCCGGCGGGGGTCCCACCAGCCGGCCGAGCTCCTGGCCGCCGCGAGCGCCGGGGGGGCACGGGCGCTCGGCTGGCCCGAGGCCGGCGTGATCGCTCCCGGCTCGCTCGCCGACTTCTGCACCATCGGGCTCGGCGGGGTTCGCCTGGCCGGCACGACGGGGAGCCACGGTCGGGGCGCCGCCGCTGCCGCGGTCTTTGCCGCCGGCGCCGGCGACATCACCGACGTGGTCGTCGGAGCAAAGCCGGTCGTCGCCGGCGGACACCATCTCGCCGTCGGCGACGTCGGCGCCGCTCTGGCCTCGGCCATCGACGACCTCTGGGACCGTCCGTGACCCGTCCGCCGGCGCCCCGCCCCGGCCGGCCGCCGGCGCCGGTGTCCCGGCCGGCGGTGACCCGCCCGGCGGTGACCCGTCCGCCGGCGCCCCGCCCGGGCCCGCCGCCGGCAGCACAAAGGAGACGGTGAGCATGGACGGGCTGGTACTCACCGGGATCTCCGAGTTGACGACCGCCGATCCACACGTCGTGGTGACCGGGCCCGCCGCCATCGTCTGCGCCGCAGATGGGACCGTCTCGTGGGTCGGCCGAGAAACCGAGCTGCCCGAAGGCGTCGGCGCCTCCAGGGTCGACCTGGGCGGCAGGGCGGTGATCCCCGGCTTCGTTGACAGCCACACCCACATCGTCTTCGCCGGGCACAGGGCACAGGAATGGGAGGCTCGCATGGCGGGCCGGCCCTACCGCGCCGGGGGCATCAGAACCACGGTCGATGCGACGAGGGCGGCATCGGATGCCGAGCTCGTCGCCGGCGCCACCCGGCTCGTGGCCGAGGCCCTGAAGAGCGGTACGACGACGATCGAGGTCAAGAGCGGCTACGGCCTCGATACCGAGACCGAGCTGCGCCTCGTCACTGCTGCGGCCGCCGTGGGCGACGAGCCCACCTTCCTCGGCGCCCACGTGGTGCCGGCCGACTACGAGTCCAGACCGGACGCCTACGTCGACCTCGTCAAGGGACCGATGCTCACCGCCTGCGCGCCGTTCGCTCGATGGATCGATGTCTTTTGCGATCGCGGCGCCTTCGATGCCGACCAGTCGCGAGCGGTGCTCGACGCCGGCCGTGACGCCGGCCTGGGGTTGCGTCTCCACGGCAACCAACTCGCGGCCGGGCCCGGTGTCGCCCTCGCCGTGGAGACGGGTGCGGCGTCGGTTGACCACTGCACCCACATCGACGCCGACGACGTGGCCGCCCTGGCCGGATCGCCCGGGACCGTCGCTACCCTCCTCCCGGCGGCGGAATTCTCCACCCGCTCCATCTATCCCGACGCCCGACGCCTGCTCGACGCCGGCGCCCGCGTCGCCCTGGCGAGTGACTGCAACCCGGGGTCGAGCTTCACGACGTCCATGCCCTTTGTCGTCGCTCTGGCCGTGAGGGAGACGGGCATGACCGTCGGGGAGGCCGTCGTGGCGGCCACGGCGGGAGGGGCGGCCGCCCTGCGGCGCGATGACATCGGCCGCCTCGTTGCCGGTCGGCGGGCCGATCTGATCGTGCTCGAGGCGCCGGCCGCATCGTGGCTCGGGTACCGCCCGGGGGTCGACATCGTCACCGCTGTGGCCCGCGCCGGGCGCCTCGTGGCCGGCGCATGGCCGGGCTGAGGCCGGTCGGACTGGCCCAGAAAAAGATGGGTGTCGGAGAACGGCTCGCCGAGCGATGATCCGGGTGTGACCGCGAGAGACCCGGCGGGTGGCGCCGCGCATCCGGAGCTCATGGGGCTCTACGACCGGGCCCTCCCCGAGGTCTACGGCTACCTGCGGCCCCGGTGCGGCAACGACCCCGAAGCCGAGGACCTCACGGCCGAGGTCTTCCTCGCCGCCGTCCGCCGTCCTCCGGCCGACCTCACCATCGCCTGGCTGGTCGCCGTGGCCCGCCACAAGCTGGTTGACAAGTGGCGCGGTGACGAGCGCGACCGGCGCCGGATGGTCGCGCTGGGTGGCGAGTGGACCTCCGTCGCGGACACCTGGGACACCCGGATCGACGCCGCCAGAGCCCACGAGGTCCTGGCCGCACTGGGCGGCCACCACCGTGCCGCCCTCACCCTCCGTTACCTCGACGGCCTTGGCGTCGCCGACGTGGCCCGCCACCTCGGCCGCACCGTTCATGCCACCGAGACCTTGCTGGTCCGGGCCCGTCAGGCCTTCCGCCGCGCCTACGAGGAGGGAGAAACGGATGTCTGATCCCTTCGATGCGCTGCGACTGGCCGGGGGCCCGCTGGCCCCGAGACCCGACTTCGCCGCCGACCTTCGCCGCCGCATCGAGCGCGCCGGCCCATCCCAACCAGAGGAACAGGAGCCACCCGTGTCCATCCCCACCGTGATCCAACGGGTCGAGACCTACCTCGCGGTCTCCGACGCCAGAGCCGCCATCGACTTCTACGGCCGGGCGTTCGGTGCCGTGCCGATCGACGATCCGCTCGTCATGCCCGATGGCAGCATCGGTCATTCCGAGCTGGCTATCGGCGACAGCGTCATCCGCGTCGCCGGATCCCACTCGCCCGAGGGGGTCCATGACCCGGCCGCCCTCGGGGGCACGACCGTCCAGCTCTACGTGACCGTCGACGATGCCGACGCCGTTGTCGCGAGGGCGGTCGCCGCCGGGGCCGAGGTCCTCCGGCCCGTGGCTCAGGCCCACGGAGCCCGTATGGGCAAGGTGCGCGACCCCTTCGGGCACAACTGGTTTGTGGTCACCGAGGCGGCGAAGGGTTCTGAGATCCGATGACCGCGACGATCACCGCCGGCGAAGCACGCAATCTTGCGCTCTCGCTGCCCGAGGTCACCGAGCAGGACCACCACGGGATGAACTCGTTTCGGGTGCGCAACAAGATCTTCGCCACCGTTCCCGACGACGAGCACATCAGGATCATGGTCGACGAGCACGAGACCCTGGCCGCTGTCGCCGAGGACCCGACGAGCTACGACGCCTTTTACTGGGGCGCCCGGCTCGCCTGTCTCGTCGTCGACCTCCGTGCCGCCGAGCGCGACCGGGTCCGAGAGCTCCTGACGGAGGCGTGGCTGCGCAAGGCCCCGCCCGGCCTGGCCCGCCGGTTTCGCGAATCATGACGGGCGTGGTCGAACGGGATCGCCGCGGCCCCTTTCGGATACGTTCGCGGTGAACCGCCCGTAGCGCCGAGAGGATCAGCCGTTGCCCGTTGTCGTCGTGGCCACCATCACTCCCAAGCCGGGGAGTCTCCCGGCCGTCCAGGCCGCCTTCGAGGAGGTCATCCCGCTCGTGCACGCCGAGGAGGGCTGTGAGCTCTACGCCCTGCACCGCAACCACGATCGGCTGGTGATGGTGGAACGCTGGTCGAGCGCGGACGCCCTCGACCGCCACAGCAAGGGCGACAACCTGAGGGCGCTCGGGCCCAAGATCGCCGACCTGGTCACGGGACCGACCGACGTGATCCGTCTCGAGGCGATACCGGTCGGCGAAGCGGCCAAAGGGGCGCTCTGAGCCGCCCCGGCCCCGAACCCACCTCCGATGCCCGGCCGGCGCCTGGCGCCGCTCCCGGACCGGAGGGCTCCGGTGGGCCGGTCGAGTTCCGCCCGGGCGACGCAGGTACCCCACCGGCGTCCGAGCTCATCGAGGCCATGATCGTCGAGATGGCCGACCTCTACGGCCGGATCGACGCGCGCGGCACCCCGAGCGCTACGCCGGCCGATCTCGGGGCGCCCGGCGGCGTGTTCCTGGTGGGCTGGGTGGGGGCCATGCCCGTCGCCGGCGGCGGGATCAAGCGTCTCGACGCCGAGACGGGCGAGATCAAGCGCATGTACGTCGACCGGGCGTGGCGGGGAAGGGGGCTGGCCCGTCGGCTGCTCGACGCCCTCGAGGGTGAGGCCGTCCGTCTCGGCTATCGCAGGACCCGGCTCGACACCGGCCCCCGCCAGCCCGTGGCGCAGGCGTTCTACGAGCGGGCCGGCTACGTGGCGATCCCCGATTACAACGCCAATCCCTTCGCCAGCTTCTGGGGCGAGAAGTCGCTGGCGCCCCGGGTTCCTCGTAGTCCGGCCTGAGCACTCAGCGTGGTGGGATGAATGTGTGGCGCGGCGCCTCTCGGCCATCTATCGTCGGGCTGACTGCTTTGAGCCGGCGGCAGCATCGCCGGAATCACCCATCGGACCCCGTCAGCGACGATCGGTCCGTTCGCCACGGGATCGTTCCTTCGCATGACAGCCTCCACGACTCCTGAGAGCACTGGAGCCCTCGCCGCCGCCGGGCTGCCCGCCGAGCCCGGGGCCGAGCCCGGGGAGGGTGCCGTCCGGGCCCGCATCGACGAGCTGCGACGGTTCGAACGGGCCCGAGCGGCCCACCCCGGCGCCGATCGGGAGCCGGGAGACTCGATTCGAGCCGCCGCCCGGCTCGAGGCCCAGTCGCTCATCCTCCGCGTGCAGGGCGACCTGACGGGTACCACAGCCGACGTCGATGCCCTCGTCCGCAGGGCCGAGGCGAACGAGTGGTGGGATGTGGCCATCCTGGCCAGCTACGCCCGGGTCGTCGCCATGACCTCCGGCGGCCAACCCGAGCGTATCGACGACTGGTTCGACGCCATGGTGCGCTGGTGCGGGCGCACCGGGGACCCCGCGGCGCGTGCCCTCACCCTTGCGGCCAGGGCCAGGATCACCGACTCGGGAAGCGACCCGGTGGACTCGATGACGGCGAGCGCCGACCTGGCCACGGCCACCATCCTTCTCGAGTCGGGGCTCGGCGGGGCGTTCGAGCGGATCGACGCGCACATCGAGTGCGGCAACGCCTTCGACAAGCATCGCCTCTGGGAGCTCGAGATCGACCAGTATGTCGCCGCCCTCGGCATCGACCTCTCATCCGAGCACCCCGGCGCTTGGAAGGATCCCCACGCCGCCGGCGGGCAGTGGGCCATCAAGAACAACCTGGCCGAGGTCCAGTGCCACTGGGTTTGTGCCCTCTCCCTGATCGGCGACGAGGCGGGAGCACGACAGGTGGCCGAGCACGCGCTGCCGATCTTTACCGACGTCGAGGGCGCCGGCATCCCCGACGAGTGGGTCCCCGAGCTCGAGGCGATGCGCCTGCTCATCTGCGCCCTGGACGACCAGGATGTGACCGGGCGGGCCGTCGAGAGCCTCGAGCACGTCGAACCCGGAAGCCCCAACGCCGGGATCGCCCACCTGGCCCTCGCCGTCTGCCAGCGCCGGCAACGATCGGACAAGGCGCAGGCGTCCCTCGACGCCGCCATCGCCTGCCTGGCCGGGTCGTGGTTCGTGGTGGAGCACGAGCTCGCCATCGGCCTCTCGGTCGAGGCCGAGGCCGATCGTGACGGCGGGGACAGCGCCGGACTCCGCTTCGTCCGCCACCACAGCGCCAACCAGTGGGCCGATCGGATCGCCAAGCTCAACTCGATGGTCACCCTCCTCAGCGCGGAGCGATTCCGGATCGAGCGCGAGACCTTCGAGCGCGACGCCCACGTCGACGACCTCACCCGCCTGGCCAACCGCAGGGGGTATCACCGGTATTTGGCGGGGTTCGCCTCCGGCGACCGTCGGCGTATGGCCGTGCTCGCCCTCGACGTCGACAGGTTCAAGGCGATCAACGACCGCTTCGGTCACGGCGGCGGCGACGACGCCCTCCGCAGGATCGGCACCGTGCTCGGCGCCCACGCCCGCCCCGACGACCTGGCCGCCCGCATGGGCGGCGACGAGTTTGTCGTCGTCCTCGCCGGCGCCGGCCCGGACGCGGCCATCGAGCGAGCCGCGCAGATCATCGCCGCCCTGGGCCGCGAGACCGGGTCGGGCGCCTCCGGCTATCCCGAGGTCATCCCGGTCAGCATCGGCGTCGCCACCGGCACCGCCGAACAGGTCGACCTCCTGAGCCGGCAGGCCGACAAGGCCCTCTACCGGGCCAAGTCCGCCGGCGGTGGCCGGGCCATGGTGGCGGCGCCGGGCCAATAACCGCAGGCGGCGCGGCCCCGGCACCAATACGATCGCCGGCCATGCTCTCGGCCAAGCGCGTCGGCGTCCAACGAGGCGGCCAGGCGCTCCTCGATGACGTGTCGGTGTCGGTGGGGCCGAGCACCCGGCTCGGGGTCGTGGGTCCCAACGGGATTGGAAAGACCACGTTGCTACGCGTCCTCGCCGGCTTGCAGTCACCGGACCGGGGAGCCGTCGAGCGCTCACCGGCATCGCTTCGGGTCGGCTACCTCAGCCAGGAGCTCGACGCGCCCAGAGGAGAATCCCTCCTCGACTACCTCGCCCGCCGCACGGGGGTGGCCGAGGCCGGGACCGTCTTGGACGCAAGGACCACCGAGCTCGGCGGCGACTCGGCCACGATCGATGCCTACACCGAGGCCCTCGAGCGCTATCTGGCCCTCGGGGGCGACGACTTCGATGCTCGCGCCAACAGCGTGTGTGCCGAGGTGGGACTCGGGGGCGACCGGCTGGGGATTTCCCTCCATGAGCTTTCCGGAGGCCAGGCGGCGCGGGCCAGGCTGGCGGCCGTCCTCCTGTCGCGTTTCGACGTCCTGCTCCTCGACGAGCCGACCAACGATCTCGACTTCGCCGGCCTCGACCTCCTCGAGCGGTTCGTGGCGTCGCTCGACGGTGCCGTCGTCGTCGTCTCCCACGACCGGGCCTTTCTCGATCGGGCCGTCGAGCGGATCCTCGAGCTCGAGGAGCACAGCCACAGGGCCGTCGAGTACGCCGGGGCGTGGAGCGAGTACGTGGAGCGCAGGGCGCTCGCCCGGGCCCACGCCGGCGCCGCCTACGACGAGTGGAGGACGGAGCGGACCCGGTTGACCGAGCGGGTGAGCAAGCAGCGGTCCTGGTCGGAGCGGGGCGTCCGTCGGGAGGTGAGGAAGCCGCGGGACAACGACAAGGCCCAGCGGGACTTCCGGATCAACAGGACGGAGAAGCAGGCGTCCAAGGTGCGTCTGAGCGAGCGGGCCATCGCGCGCCTCGGCACCGTCGACAAGCCGTGGGAGGGGTGGCAGCTCCACCTGGACCTGGCGGCGACCGACCGCAGCGGCCAGGTCGTCGTCCGGCTGGCGGAAGCCGAGATCGCTCGAGGCGACTGGTGCCTCGGGCCCGTCGACCTCGAGATCGGCTGGGCCGAGCGCATCGCCCTCACCGGCCCCAACGGCGGCGGGAAGTCGACGTTGCTCTCGGCCCTGCTCGGCGGGAGGCAGCTTACGGCCGGAAGTCGCTGGGTCGGGCCCTCGGTCCGCTTCGGACAGCTCGACCAGTCAAGGGACCGGCTGGGCGCTGACCGCCCACTCATCGACACCTTCGTCGACGAGACGGGCGTGACGACCGAGGAGGCCCGTTCGACGCTGGCCAAGTTCGGTCTCGGCGCCGGCGCGGTCACCCGGTCGCCGGCCGGGCTTTCGCCCGGTGAGCGGACCAGGGCGCAGCTGGCGGCCCTCATGGTCGCAGGCACCAACTGCCTCGTGCTCGACGAGCCCACCAACCACCTCGATCTGCCCGCGATCGAACAGCTCGAGGCGGCCATCGAACGCTTCGAAGGGACCCTCGTCGTCGTTACCCACGACCGCTGGCTGCTCGAAGCCGTCCGCTTCGACCGGACCATCGAGGTCGTCGATGGGCGCATCGTCGCCGACGCCGCCTACGAGGCGCAGGCCCATCGCTAGAAAAATGTGTGGGCACAGCTGCGGCGTCGGCACCGGGCCATCCCGGTCGAGGCGCGGGGTCGTCACGATCGGTGGTGCACGGGCTCAGTGCGGTACTGGCGCGCCGACGAGGGCGGCGAGCACTCCGATCGTCCCCGCCCCGACCAGGGTGGTGACCACGCCGCGGCGGAGGCCGACGAGCCAGGCGCAGGCCGCGGCGAGCACGCCGACCTGCCAGACGTGGCCGATGGCAAGACCGAGGGGTACGGCCGACCCCGCGATGGCACCGATGGCGCCTGCGCCCGCCCCCGTGAGGAAGGCCTGGATCCCGGGGTTGGCGCGGATCTGGTCGAAGCGCCGGCCGCCGATGAGGACGAAGGGAAACGAAGGAGTGAAGGCGGTGACTGCGGCGAGCAGCCCGCCGCCGACGCCGGCTGCGGCGTAGCCCACCACGGCGACGGTTTGGACGACGGGCCCGGGCGTGACCTGACCGAGGGCGACGGCATCGAGGAACTGGGCCGCGGTCATCCAGTGGTAGGTGTGCACGGCGTCGTGTTGCATCAAAGGGACGATGACGAACCCGCCACCGTAGGAAAGCAGCCCCACCTTGAGGGCCACCCACACGACGGCACCGAGCCCGCCGACGGTGATCGCCGGGACGGCTGCGAGGGTCACGATGGCGCTGAGGGGGTGGGTTCTTGGCGGATGGCGCCGGACGCGAGCGGTGACTTCGACCAGCCCGCACCCGGCCAGGACGGCGACGAGCCAGGGGCCGATCGTGGCTGCCGCCGTGCCTCCCGCCACCACGTAGGCAGCCCAACGGCATCGAGCGGGCGTGGCCGTCCCGGCCCGATGCCAGCTGGCCGGGATCAACCCGGCGGCGGCCCGGACGGCAACCGCGGGGACGGCGGCCCCCGCCCCGGCGGCGGCCCCTTCGACCCAGATTGGTGGGTGGGAGGCAAGGAAGAGGGCGGCAAGGGCGAGGATGACGACGAGCCCGGGGACGATGAAGCAGATTCCTCCCACCATCGCGCCGGGCGCGCCCCGTACCCACCAGGCGCAGAAGATCGCCAGCTGTGTCGAAGCCGGCCCGGGGAGAAGGTTGGTCGCGGCGACGCCGTCCTCGAACTCTTGCTCCGCGAGCCAGCCGCGGTCGATGACGCAGAGTCGGCGGAGCAGAGCGATATGAGCCGGTGGACCGCCGAAGCCGATGCACCCGATCCGGCCCCACTGGAGCGCGATCGTCACCAGCGCCACCCGTTCGGGCGTTGGCGGGAGCGGCCGGCGCACTATCCCACCGGGATGGCGAGCGTGCCGCGGATGACGGTGACGGCCCGGCCGGCGATGACCACCCGCCCTCCGTCTCCGACCGTGACCATCAGCTCGCCACCGCGAACGGAGATCTGCTCGGCTCGAAGCTCTGTGGCGCCGGTCCGGTCGCGCCAATACGGTCCGGCCGCGCACTGGGCCGAGCCCGTGACCGGGTCCTCGTCGATCCCGGCCGCCGGCGCGAAGTACCGCAGGACGTAGCCGGGGGTCTCACCGCCGGCGTCGGCGGTCACGAGCAGGCCCTCGTGGGGGAGCCCGGCGAGGGCTCGAAGGTCGGGCTCGACGGTTGCGACGGCCTCACGGTCGGCCAGTGCGGTGAGGACCTTGGGGCCGTAGCCGACGACGTCGTCGGGCGCGAAGCCGATGACAGCCCGCACGGCGTAGAGCTCGTCGTCGGAGAGGGTCCTTCGGTCGTAGGCGGGAAAGTCGAGCTCGATCCGGTCGTCGCGACCGCGCGCCTTCAGGTCGCCGCTCGCTGTGGCAAACGTGAGGGTGTCGTCGAGGCCGGCATGGCCGACCTCGCGAAGGATGTGGGCGGTGGCGAGGGTCGCGTGACCACACAGGGGCACTTCGACCGCCGGGGTCCACCACCGTAACCCCCAACGCAACGGACCCAAAGGCCAGGCGAAGGCCGTCTCCGACAGGTTCATCTCGGCCGCCACCTGCGCCATCCAGGTCTCGCCCGCCGGCGCGTCCAGCAGGCAGACGCCCGCCGGGTTGCCTCCGAAGGGAGTGTCGGTGAAGGCGTCGACATGATGAAGGGGTACTGGCTCCAGTGGCGTGGGCATGTCCCATGGTTCCTGATGGCGCCGGCGGGCGCCGACGCAAGGCGGCCCCGTAGGCTCACCGCCTCATGAAGGTCTACACGCGCAAGGGCGACGATGGCACCACCGGTCTGCTCTACGGCGGGCGGGTCCCCAAGACGTCGGCGGTCATCGCCGCCAACGGGGCTATCGACGAGGCCCAGGCCGCCCTCGGCGTGGTGCGCGCCGAGGTCGGGCGGGGAGGAGAGCTCGACCGGCTGCTCGTCGGGCTCGAACGCGACCTCTACGTGCTCATGGGGGAGCTGGCGACCACGCCGGCCAACCGTCCCAAGCTGAAGCCGGGCACGACCCTCGTTACCGCCGCCATGGTCGAGGCCATCGAAGTGCGCATCGACGAGCTGACGGGGCGGTTCCCCCCGCTCAAGGACTTCGTCGTGCCCGGCCACGACCGCGTGTCCGCCGGCCTCGACGTGGCCAGGACGGTGGTGCGGCGAGCCGAGCGCTCCGTGATCGAGGCCCGCCGGGACGAACCGGGGTCCGACTCGCTCGTCGGCCCCTACCTCAACCGGCTGTCGGACCTGGTGTGGACGATGGCCCGATGGCAGGAGGACGGTGAGTCGCTGCTGTCGCGCCGGGCGGCCGACGCCTCCAAAACCGACGCCGGCGCCATCCCCGAGGAGGATCCCACATGACCCCAGAGTTCGTTGTCGCCGACCGCGTCCCCGACGACGCCGAGATCCTCGGTGTGCCCGTCTACGCCGACCTGACCCTGCCCAAGGGGGCCGGCGCCAAGCTGGACAGCGGGTTTCTCCGGCGCAGCGGATTCGAAGGCCGAGCCGGCCAGACGGCGGCCCTGCCCGCCGAGGACGGCACAACCATCGTTGCCGTGGGGGTCGGAGCATCCGACGCCGTCGACGGTGACGCCTTGCGCCGGGCCGGCGCCGCCCTGGCCCGCCAAGCCGCCCACGTCCGGGTGCTGGCCACCTCGCTGGCCGCCGCCGCGCCCCGTTCCGAGCTGGTGGCGGCGGCCGTCGAGGGGATCGGGCTCGGCTCATACCGCTTCGCCGGTTACAAGAAGGCGGCGCCCAACCATGCCCTCGAGCGGGTCGTCGTCGTCGGTGCCGCCGGGACCGACGTCCGCCGCGGCGCCATCGGCGCCCAGGCAACCCGCCGGGCGCGCGACTGGGTCAACGAACCGCCCCGCAACATGACTCCGACCCGTCTCGCCGCCATTGCCACCGAGCTCGGGGAAGCCTCGGGGCTCTCGGTCCGCGTGTGGGACGAGTCACAGATCGCGGCGGAGGGTCTCGGCGGCCTGGCCGGGGTCGCGGCCGGAGGCAGCGAACCTCCCCGGATGATCCGCATCGCCTGGGAGCCGCCCCGCGTCCGACGCACCGTCGCCCTTATCGGCAAGGGGATCACCTTCGACTCGGGCGGGCTCTCGCTCAAGCCGCCCGCCGGCATGATGACCATGAAGGACGACATGGGTGGGGCGGCGGCCGTGATCGCGGCGGTGACGGCGGCCGCCGACCTCGACCTGCGCGTCCGGATCGTCGGGTGGATCGCGGCCACGGAGAACATGCCGAGCGGTACCGCCACCCACCCCGGTGACGTGCTCGTCGCCCGCAACGGCACGAGCATCGAGGTTCTCAACACCGACGCCGAGGGGCGCCTCGTGCTCGCCGACGGGCTCTCGCTCGCAGCCGAGGAAGAACCCGACGCCATGGTCGACGTGGCCACGCTGACGGGGGCCTAGCGGGTCGCGCTCGGCACCGGGGTGGCCGCCGTGATGGGCAACGACGACGCCCTGGTCCGGCGGGTGATCGCCGGAGCGGCCGCAGCAGGGGAGCCGGCGTGGCGCCTGCCGCTCGTGGCTGCCTACCGCCGCCAGCTCGATTCCGACGTGGCCGACATCAAGAACGTGGCGGCGACGCCGGCGGCCGGGACCATCATGGCCGGCCTTTTTCTCCAGGAGTTCGTCGGGAACCGGCCGTGGGCGCACCTCGACATCGCCGCGCCGAGCTGGTCGGAAAGCGACGAGGGGTGGCTCACACGGGGCGGGACGGGGTGGGGGGCGAGGACGCTGATCGAGCTGGCCCGGGGGTACACCTGAGCCGGGGCGCGCCCGCCCCGCCCGCCCCGCCGGCAGCCCCCTCAGGCGCCCGGGGCCCTGCCGGCCGGCCCGCCCGCCGCGCCATCAGGCCCCGGCAAGCAGCCGCGGCTCGATGCGCTGCTCGGAGGCCACGCCGGCCCGGCTCTTCACCTCGTAGGCGCCCTTTCCCGCGATCTCGCTGACGGCCTCTACCAGCTCTGTCCCGCGGTAGACGAGACCCACGCCGTCATCGGTGGCGTAGCTGTCGGGGAGGGTGCCGTCGGCGACAAGGGCGTGAAGCAAGGGCCGGCGGCTGGCCTCGGAGTCGTAGTGGACGCCGTTGCCGTAGGGGACCAGGCCGAGCCCGTCGGTGACGGCCCGCAGCTCGGGGCCGAACGAGTCGGTCGTGCCCCCGGCGTGCCAGCAGATCGAACCGGCCGACACCCCGGCGAGGACCACGCCGGCCTCCCACACCCGGCGGAATACCTCGTCGAGACCGTGGAGTCGCCACAGGTTGAGGAGGTTGGCGACGCTGCCGCCGCCGACCCAGACGACGTCGGCGTCGCCGAGCAGGCCGAGCGGGTCGGCGGTGTTGGGCATCGGAAACAGGTCGAGATGGGAGACGTGGATCCCGGCCGCCTGGCCGGCTGCTTGCATCCATCCCTTCCAGTGAGCGTCGTCGCCACCTGCGGTCCCGACCGCGCAGAGCCGGGGCGGCCGTCCGGCGGCGCCGGACAGCTCGATGGCGTGGAGGATCAAAGGCGCGAACTCGACCGTTGTCCACTGCCCGCGTCGCAGCCCGCCGGAGGTGGCGAGGATCGTCGGTGTACCTCCGGTCACGCCGACCTTCGGTAGGACCGCACGGCGAGGGGGATGAACACGGCCAGGATGCCGACGAGCCACACGGCGCTCTGCCACCCGTGCAGGGTGAGCGGTCCGCCGATGGCGAGGGCTCGCATCTCGTCGATGACGATCGTGACCGGCTGGTTGTTGGCGAAGGCCTGCAGCCAGCCCGGCATCGACTGGACCGGCACGAACGCCGAGCTCACGAAGGTGAGCGGGAACAGCCAGATGAGCCCGAACGAGCCGACCGATTCCTCGTTGCGAAGGGCCAGCCCGATGTAGGCCGACACGCAGCAGATGACCACGCCGAAGACGATGCCGAGCACGACCATCAGCACGGCGGGGAGGACCCCGTTCTCGAAGCGGAACCCGACGGCGTAGGCGACGGCGATGAGGACGAGGATGGTGACGACCAGCCGGACGGTGTCGGCCAGCAGGCGGCCGACGAGGACGGCGGAGCGGGCCATCGGCATGGAGCGGAACCTGTCGATGACGCCGCGCTGCATCTCACGGGACAGGCTGATCGCGGTCGAGAAGGAGGCGAAAGCGGCGCTCTGGCCGATGATGCCCGGCATGAGGAAGCCGACGTAGCCGCCCTTGCCCTGCACCGGGATGGCCCCACCGAACACGTAGCGGAACAGCAGCACGAACATCACCGGTTGGATGACGGTGAAGACGAGGAACGACGGGTTGCGACGCCAGACCATCAGGTCTCGGCGGGTCATGGTGAAGGCGTCGGCAATGCCCCAGCGAAGTCGCGGCCACATCGGCCTCGGTTGGCCGGCGATGGGCGGCGCCGTGGTGATGGCGGTCATGGATCAGGCCTCCTTGGCGTGGGCGGTGGTGGAAGAGTTGGCCGTCGGGTCGGTCCTTTGATCGCCGGCCGGATCGCTTCCCCGGCCGGTGGGGGGATCGGTGTTGGCTCCGCGCCGGCGGCCGCCGCGCTTGGACTCGGGGGGAGCGTCGGGCGCGGCGTCCTCGGCCTCGTGGCCGGTCAGGGCGAGGAACACGTCGTCGAGCGATGGGCGGCGCAGGGCCAGCCCGTCGGTGGTCACGCCGACGGCGTCGAGGTTTCTGACGGCCTGGACGATGGCCTGCGAGCCCCGGCTGCCGACGCGCAGGCTGACCAGCGACCCTTCCCTGTCGACGATCGGCTCGGCGTCGCTGAGGTCCCTGACCGCCTCGGCGGCGTCGGAGAGGCGGTCGCGATCGGGGACGGCAAACTCGACGACGTCGCCGCCGACCCTGTCCTTGAGCGACTCGGCCGTACCGGCGGCGATCACGAGGCCGTGGTCGATCACCACGATCTCGTCGGCGAGCTCGTCGGCCTCCTCGAGATACTGCGTGGTGAGCAGGAGCGTCGTCCCCGAGGAGACCAGGTCCCTGATGACGTCCCACATGCCGATGCGACCACGGGGGTCGAGGCCGGTCGTGGGCTCGTCGAGGAAGAGCACCGACGGCTCGGCCACCAGGCTCGAGGCGAGGTCGAGGCGGCGCTGCATGCCTCCCGAATACGTCTTGGCCGGCCGGTCGGCGGCGTCGACGAGGTCGAAACGCTCGAGCAGCTCGGCCGCCCGCCGCTTGGACTCCTTGGCGCTCAGGTGGAAGAGGCGCCCGAGGATCTCGAGGTTGGCCCGGCCGGGGAGGTCCTCCTGGATGGCGGCGCTCTGGCCGGCGAGGCCGATGATCTCCCGCACGGCCTCGGGCTGCCTGACGACATCGCGACCCTCGATGAGGGCTCGTCCCGCCGTCGGCTGGAGCAGCGTGGTCAGCACCTTCACCGCCGTCGTCTTGCCGGCGCCGTTGGGGCCGAGCACGCCGAGGACGGTGCCGCGCTCGACCGAGAGGTCGATGCCTCGGAGGGCGTCGACCTTGCCGAAGGACTTGTGCAACCCTTCGACCAGGATGGCCGGGCCTTCGGGCCCTGCGCTCGTCGTACTCACGTGATCTGCCTTTCTTGCTCGCCGGTGGGGTGCTCTTCCGCTACACTACATCTCTTAGTCGCTAAGATATCAGCAACGTAGGACCAGGAGCCGTCGTTGTCAACCGAATTTCCCGAAGCCGGACAGGACGAGACCATGGCTGGAGGCTACGACCAGGATGCGACAGCCCAGGGTGCGACGGCCCCGGGTGCGACGGCCCCGGGTGCGACGGCCCCGGGTGCGACGGCCCCGGGTGCGACGGCCGAGGGTGCGACGGCCGAGGGTGCGACACCGGACGGTGCGACCGGGGGGGACCGAGCCCTCCAGGAACGGCTGCGCGCCTTCGCCCTCGAGTCCACCTTCTTCCTCCACGCCGTGGCCGACCGGTTGGGGATGGGCGAGACCGACTTCAGCTGCCTCAGCGTGCTCCTCGTCGACGGCCCGGCATCCGCCGGCGCCCTGGCCGAGCGGACCGGGCTCACGACCGGGGCGATCACCGGTCTCGTCGACCGCCTCGAGAGGGCCGGGTGGGTGCACCGGTCGATGGACCCGACCGACCGCAGGCGGGTGATCGTCGAGCCGGTGCTCGCCAGGGCCGGCGCCTTGCGTCCGTTGCTCGATCCGATGCTGCGAGAGGCGGCCGAGCTGCACGAGCGCTTCGGGCTGGCCGAGCAGGCCGCCATCATCGGCTTCATCGGAGCGAGCACCGAGATGCTCGACCATCAGGTCAGGCGTCTGCGGGGGTCCGAGCCAGACGATGGCGACGCCGGCCAGCACCCGGGCCATCCCGCCGGTTCCGCGCCCGGCCTCGTCGTCGTGCCACGAGACGGGGTCGCCGACGGCTACCTTGGGTTCCACGGCTCCGCCGTTGTGCGCATCGGCGTCGAAGACCTGGGCGGCTCGCTCTGCACCGTCGACTTCGGTCGGACGCCGGCCAGGGTCACGGCCCACGCCGGCCGGGTGGAGATCGGCGGCAGCGGTCGGGGCCGCTGGCGGTCCCACTCCCATGGCCGCATCATGTTGCACCGAGATGTGCGCTGGGAGCTGGCCGTGAGGGGCGGCGCGTCGCGCCTGGTGATGGACCTTCGGGACTGCTTTCTTGTCGGCGTGACGATCGCCGGCGGGGCCAGCGACATCGTCCTGGCTCTGCCCGTGCCCCACCAACGGGTGCCCATCACCCTGAGCGGGGGCACGTCGCGAGTCAAGGTGACCCGGCCGCGCGGTGTGGCGGTGGCGGGCCGGATCCGCGGTGCGGCCGTGAGCATGAGGGTCGACGGCCACAGGGTGACGTCGATGGGTGGGACGATCGGCGATGCCGCCGGGACCGAGGCCGGCTATGACATCGAGGTGAGCGGCGGGGCATCGTCGATCGAGGTCGTCGAGGACGTCTGAAAGGCGAGGACGTCTGAAAGGCAAGGGGGAATGGCGCCGCCGGTCGGTCATCGGCGGGGGTGAAGGCGGAATCGAAGGTCCCGGCTCGGGCGGGCCCCGACGGTGGCTCCATCGGGAGAGATCGCTTAGAGCGGGCCGCGTTCGAGGGCGATGGCGGTGTCGATGACGGCGAGGTGTACGGCGGTGGCCGGCAGGTTTCCAAGCAGCTCGCCTGAGATCGGGTCGGCGGCATCGGAGAGCAGGCCGAGGTCGCCGCCGAGGGCAACGACCGCATCGAAGCGCTCGTGCGCCTCCTCCCAGTGACCGGTGCAGGCCAGGGCCTTGGCCGCCCAGAGGGAGGCGAGCAGGTCGGGGCTGTCGGCGCCGGCCCTTCCGTCGTCGACGTCGGTCGGGAGGCGGTGGATCAGCAGCCCGCTTGCCAGTTGCTCGATGATCCGTCTCACGGTCCGTTCCACGATCGGATGACCCGAAGGCCAGGGTCCGCGCCACGCCACCCGGAGGAGGGCGGCGTCGGGGTGCTCGGCGGGTGAGGGATCGCGGCGCAGGCCGCCGTCAGCGGCCAGGCCGTCGGACTCGAGCCACCGCTGGACCCGCTTGGCTTCGTCCCGCCAGACGGGGGCGGCCAGGTCCAGCGGGTTGGCGGCCTGGGCCACTCGGGCGGCGCGATCCAGGGCGGCCCAGGCCTGGACCGCCGACGCCACGAGGCGGACGGCAGGGCCCTTCGAGCCCCATACGCCGGCGTCCGGCTCCTGCCAGTGGTCGGCGACCCAGTCGGCGGCGTCGGCGAGCGCGGGCCAGCTGCCGACGAGGGGGCCGTCGCCTCCCTCTCCCAGGGGGCCCTTGCGACTGGCCGAGACGGCGCCGAGCACATCGCCGTAGAGGTCAATGTCGACGAGCCCGGGGGTGGACCCCGTGACAACGGGTTGCGAGCGTCGCCACCCGGCCAGAGGAAGCTCTTCGAGCTCGGCCACGTCGTCCGTCTCGACGTCGAGGACCGGCGCCCACGGAAGCCGGGCGCGATCCGCCGCCTCGCGCATCCAGCGTTCGGCCGCCTCGGCGTCCTCGTTGAGCCCCACGCGGGCCAGCGTCCGGGTTGTCGCCGCGGCGTCGCGCCATCGCACGGAGCGGTCGTCGCTCGTCCGCTCGCCTCCCGCCCTGCGGGGCAGCGACGTGGTCCCGGCGGCCACGGTTCCGCCGGTGTCGTTGAACGTAAGGGCCCGCACCGTCAGGCACGCTCGTTCGACCGCGGCCTGTTCCTTGCCGCCGTAGACGACCGGCGCGAGCCAGCTGCGCCACGCCGACGCCGTGTCGTCGGCGAGCCGCAGGGCCCGGTCCACGGAGAGGGGCCCGTGCCCTGCGGCGTGCCCGTCGTCGATGGTGACGACGAGCGACTCCCCGTCGTCGAGGCGGCGGACGCCACGCCAGCGCGGCTCGTCACGGCCGAGGGGATCGGCTTCCATCGCCAGCCCGCAGCGCACGACCATCCGGTCGGCGACGAGCCCGTCGGACCAGGCGGAGACCCGGCGAGCCCGACCCCAGGCCCAGCCCGGTATGACCTCGATCTCGACGTCGACAGGCCCGGCCATGGCGGTGGCGATCCGCACGATGCGACCCGGCGGCGTGAGACCGGGACCGAGCCAGGGCATCAGGTCGGTCAGAAGGAGGCGGCCCTCGGCCGCGGCCATCTCGGTCTCGACGACCATCGTCGCCTGCCGGTACCTCTGGGTCCCGGGCGGGAGGCGTCGGCGCACCCCGGTTCCGGTTCGCACCGGCCCGACCCGCACCGCGCCGCCGGCCGGGTCGAGGAGGCGGGAAAGGGCGGCCGGTGCGTCGTAGCGCCCCGGGCAGTACCAGTCGATCGTGCCGTCGGCGGTGACGAGGGCGCCGGTGACGCCGTCGGCGATCCACGCCCTGGCTGCGAGCGGGACGCGTCCCGCATCGGTCATCACGGGCCGCTCAGCGCTCCTCGTGTCGGGCGGCGGAGCATCGGCTTGGGGCTCCGCACGGCGCGGGCCTGGGTCGGCCCGGTCAGGTGCCGATCTCGACGATCTCGACGGCGAGCTCGCCGCTCGGCGCCTCGTAGGAGACCCGGTCGCCGACCTTGTGGCCGAGGATGGCCTGACCGAGCGGGGAGTTGGGTGAGATGACCGAGACGCCCTCGGTGCGCTCCTCGATCGAGCCGATCAGGTACCGCTCGACGTCTTCGTCGCCGACGTATTTGAGCGAAGCGATCACGCCGGTCGTGATCTTCCCGTTGGCGCCGGCCGTCTGGGTGTCGACGATCTGGGCGCCGTCGAGCATGGCCGCAAGCTGCCGGATCCTGGACTCCATCTTGCCCTGGGAGTCCTTGGCGGCGTGGTAGTCACCGTTTTCCGAGAGGTCGCCGAGCGCCCTGGCGGCCTCGATGGCGCGGGCGATGTCCACCCGGCCCCTCGTCTTCAGGTCGTCGAGCTCGGCGTGGAGGCGGTCGTAGGTGTCGCGAGTCAGCTGCGTCTCGGCCATGACAGGCCACGCTACCGCTACCGACATCGGCCGGTCGGTTGACGGCACGGGCCCGATGCACGACAATTGTGCCCATGCGGTGTCTTTCTCGTGTTGCCCGCTTCGTAATTCTCTCGTAGCGCCCCGGTTTCCGCCGGTGTGCTCACGTCGACCGTCCCCCGGGGGGCGGTCGTTTCATGTCCACCCATCCGTCACCAACGCAAGGAACAGCTCGTGGCTGCACACAAGATCGCCGTGATCGCAGGGGACGGCATCGGCAGGGAGGTCATCCCCGAGGCCCTGAAGGTGGGCAGGGCCGCAGGCGCTTCGCTCGACACGGTCGACTACGACCTGGGCGGCCGGCGTTATCTGGCGACCGGTGAAGTGCTGCCCGACGCCGTCCTCGACGAGCTGCGGGGCTTCGATGCCATCCTCCTCGGGGCGATCGGCACGCCCGACGTGCCCCCGGGGGTCTTGGAGCGCGGTCTCCTGCTCGCCATGCGCTTCGCCCTCGACCTGTACGTCAACCTGCGTCCCTTCAAGGCCGAGGCCAGCGTCGGGACCGGCGGGGCCATCGACCTCGTCGTCATACGGGAGAACACCGAAGGCGCCTACGCGGGCGAGGGCGGGTTCCTGCGCAAGGGCACCGCCGGCGAGATCGCCACGCAGGGATCGGTCAACACCCGGCTTGGCGTCGAGCGGTGCGTCCGCTACGCCTTCGAGCTGGCCCGCTCCAGGCCCAGGCGGCACCTGAGCCTGGTCCACAAGACCAACGTCCTCACCTTTGCCGGCGATCTCTGGCAGCGCACCTTCGACCAGGTCGCGGCGGAGTACCCGGAGGTTGGCACCGGCTACGATCACGTCGACGCGGCGTGCATCCATCTCGTGGCCGCACCGCAGCGCTACGACGTGGTTGTGACCGACAATCTCTTCGGTGACATCATCACCGACCTGGCTGGGGCCGTCTCCGGCGGGATCGGCAGGGCGGCGTCGGGCAACCTCAACCCGTCCCGGACCGGTCCTTCGCTTTTCGAGCCGGTCCACGGCTCCGCTCCTGACATCGCCGGCACCAACACCGCCGACCCGATCGCGGCCATCATCTCCATGGCCATGATGCTCGACTTCCTCGGTGACACCGAGGCGTCGGCTCGCATCACCAAAGCGGTGGAGGCATACCCCACCGACCGTTCCGGCTCGACGACCCAAGTCGGCGACGCCATCGCAGAAAGGGTCTAGCCCATGCCGATCACCAAGACCGAGAAGATCTGGATGGACGGTCGGCTCGTCGACTGGGACGACGCCACCATCCACGTCCTGACCCACACGCTGCACTACGGGTGCGGCGTGTTCGAGGGGATCAGGGCCTACCCGACGAGCCAGGGACCCGCCATCTTCCGCCTGACCGACCACATCAGGCGCCTCCTCGACTCGGCCAAGATCTTCTTCATCGACGTGCCCTACGGTCTCGACGAGCTCGTTGCGGCCACCAAGGAGACGGTCGCCGCCAGCGGCCTCGACGAGTGCTACATCCGGCCGCTCGTCTACCTGGGCTACGGAGAGATGGGGCTCAACCCGCTGCCGGCGCCGGTCAACGTCTCCGTCGCCTGTTGGCCCTGGGGTGCCTATCTGGGCGAGGAGGGGATGCAGCGCGGCGTGCGCATGAAGATCAGCTCGTGGCAGCGCCACGACCCCAACGCCATGCCGCCGGCGGCCAAGGGCACCGGCATGTACATCAACTCGTCGATGGCCAAGATCGAGGCCATCAAGGCCGGATACGACGAAGCGGTCCTCCTCTCGCCGCAGGGCTACGTCTCGGAGTGCACGGGAGAAAACATCTTCGTCGTCCGCCACGGGCGGATCATCACGCCGCCTCTCTCGGCCGGCGCCCTCGAGGGGATCACCCAGAGCAGCGTGTTCGCCCTGGCGCGCGACCTCGACCTGGACGTCGAGGTCGGCAACATCCTGCGGTCCGATCTGTACATCGCCGAGGAGGCATTTCTCACCGGCACGGCCGCCGAGGTCGTTCCCATCAACTCCGTCGACGATCGTCCCGTCGGCGACGGGACGCCCGGACCCATCACCCGCGCCCTCATGGCCAAGTACCACGCCGCGGTGCGAGGCGAGCTCGACGCCCACAAGGACTGGAACGAGCATGTCCGCTGACAGCCCGCCAGGGCCCGGCGCCGGCCATCACCACCCTGCCGCCGCCGACGGCCATTCTCACGCCGGCGACCACGATCATCGGGTGCCACGCGACCTGCCCGACGCCGTCGACATCTACGACACGACCCTGCGCGACGGGAGCCAGCAGGAGGGCTTCTCGCTCACCGTCGACGACAAGCTGCGGGTGGCCCGCCAGCTTGACGACCTCGGCGTCGGCTACATCGAGGGCGGCTGGCCGGGCGCCAATCCCAAGGACGAGGAGTTTTTCCGGAGGGCCGCAGCGGGGGAGTTGCATCTCGAGCACGCCACCCTCGTCGCCTTCGGATCGACACGCAAGGCGGGTGGGAGCGCCGAGACCGACCCTGTCATCGCCAACCTGATCGCGGCCCGGACTCCGGTGGTGTGCCTCGTCGCCAAGTCGGCCCCCTGGCACGTCACCGAGACGCTGCGCACCACCCTGACCGAAGCCATCGACATGGTCGCCGACTCCGTCGCCTGGCTCCGCGGGCAGGGTCGGCGGGTCTTCGTCGATGCCGAGCACTTCTTCGACGGGTACGCCGAGCACGCCACCTTCGGTCTCGACCTGCTGCACGCCGCCGAGGACGCCGGTGCCGAGGCGGTCATCCTCTGCGACACCAACGGCGGCAGCCTGCCCTTCGACGTGGAGCGGGTCGTGGGCGTGGTGCGTGACGTGGTCGGCATCGACCTCGGTTGTCACTTCCACAACGACTCGGGCTGCGCCGTCGCCAACTCGCTCGTCGCCGTCCGCCAGGGCGTTACCCAGGTGCAGGGCTGCATCAACGGCTACGGGGAGCGCACCGGCAACGCCGACCTGAGCGCCGCAGTGCCCGACCTGACCCTGAAGATGGGCGTGGAGACGATCCCACGCGAGCGGCTGTCCCGGTTGACGCCCGTCGCCCACCACATCGCCGAGCTCGTCAACATCAGCCCCGACCCTCACCAGCCCTTCGTCGGCGCATCGGCGTTCGCCCACAAGGCCGGATTGCATACCAGTGCCATCAGCCGCAGCCGCCGCGCCTACGAGCACGTTGCCCCCGGAGCGGTCGGCAACGACACTCGGTTCGTGGTCAGCGAGATGGCCGGACGGTCGACCCTCAGCCTGAAGGCCGAGCAGATCGGCCTCCAGCTCCCGCCCGCCGTGATCGGTGAGGTGATCGAGCGACTCAAGGAGCTGGAGTATCGCGGGTACCACTTCGAGGTCGCCGACGGCTCCCTCGAGCTGCTTCTCCGCCACGCCGCCGGGTGGAAACAGGACTTCTTCCGTCTCGAGTCCCACCGGGTCATCAACGACCTCCGCGAGGACGGCACGTTTGTCACCGAGGCGACCATCAAGGTGCACGTCGGTGACGAGCGGGTCCTCGCCACGGCCGAGGGGAACGGACCGGTCAACGCCCTCGATGCTGCGCTCCGAAAGGCGGTCGGGTCGCAGTACCCCGAGCTGATCGGCGTGCACCTGACCGACTACAAGGTCCGGGTGCTCGACACCGACCGGGGCACGGAGGCGGTGACAAGAGTGCTCATCGATTCGTCGGATGGGGAGAGGACCTGGACGACGATCGGCGTGTCGGCCAACATCATCGAGGCGTCGTGGGAGGCGCTCGAGCAGTCCGTGGTCTTCGCTCTCCTGCATCGCGGCGCGTCGGGGCCCAAGTAGGGTCACCAAGCGTGACCCAACCCGACTACGTCCCGGCCGCAGTGTCCGACCGGGTGCGTCCATCGGACCGGCTGTCGATGCCGGGCGCGTGGCATCAGGACCGTCCCGCCGAGCTGACCGATCTGGCCGCGCCGGTCGGGGCGCGCTTCGGGCACACCGGCCCCGATCTCGGCTACGGCCTGAAGCTGGCCCGCCGGCTCGAGCCTCGCCTCGAGCTCGAGCGAGGAGAGTCGGCCGAGGACGCCATTGCCGGCTGCTTCGCCTGCGGCGGCCGTAGAGCCGCCACCTTCGGTCGGGCGCCGGTCATCTACGACATGGAGTGGGCGTTCACCCTGTGGGGATATCTGGGTTCGGCGCCGGCCGACCTGGTGTCGACCCGCGTCCCGTTGTTCCGGGGCGCTTCGGAGCACTACTGGGACCAGCGGGGAATCGTCGACGCCGTGGCCGAGGAAACCCTCCGGCTCACGCCGGACCAGGTCAGGTCCAGCCTCGGCTCGTGGCGTTCGCTCCTGAAGGCCGGGTGACCCGGTCATGAGCACCGAGGCATCATGAGCACCGAGGCATCCGAGCCCGGCGGGCGGCTGCGAGCCGGTCGGGCCGTGGTGACGGCCAAGCGCACGACCGGCGTCACGTGGCAGCAGCTGGCCGACGCCATGGGCCGGTCGCTCGTGTGGACGACGTCGGCGCTTCTCGGCCAGCAGCCGCTCGACCGTTCGCAAGCGACAGCGGCGGGCGCGCTGCTCGGGCTTGACGAGCAAACAATCGAAGCGCTCACCCTCCCGCCGGTGCGCGGCAGCGATGCCGTCGACCTGACCGAGCCCCTGGCCTACCGCCTGAGCGAGGTCGTCCAAGTCTACGGCGCCGCGATCTCCGAGCTGATCGCCGAGGAGTTCGGCGATGGAATCATGAGTGCCATCGACTTCGAGGTCGACTTCGAGCGGGTCGAAGACGCCAAGGGAGACCGCGTGGTGCTCAGCCTCAACGGCAAGTTTCTTCCCTACCGCGTCTGGTAGCCGGCGAGGATCTTGGCCAAGGCCTCGAGGTCGTCCGGCGTCGCCACGTTGGCACGCACCGAGCCCGGCACCGTGCGCTTCACCATGCCGGAGAGCTCGAGGCCGGGGCCGAGCTCGACGAACGTCGACACCCCCATCGATGCCATCGTCTCGAGTGACTCCCGCCACCGGACGGGCCGGGCGAGCTGAGCGGAGAGGAGGCGGGCGAAGCCGTCGGCATGGGCGGCGGCGTCGACGTTTGCCACGACCGGCGGCGTCGCCGCGGCGAAGTGGACGGCGCTGATGGCGCGGTCGATGCGCGCCTGCGCCGGCGCCATGAGCGGCGAATGAAACGCCCCGCCGACCGGCAACGGCATCACTCGCTTGGCACCGATGGCCTTGGCGGCGTCGCCTGCCGCCTCGACCCCAGCCGGCGTGCCGGCGACGACGATCTGGCCAGGGGCGTTGTCGTTGGCCATCCAGGCGCCGTCCACGCCCGCGCAGGCCTCGGCGAGAAGACCTGCTTCGAGGCCGATCACGGCCGCCATCGTCCCTTGCTGTTGGTCCGCGGCGTACTGCATCGCCGCGGCCCGCTCGGCGACGAGGCGACCACAGTCCGCCTCGTCCAAAGCGCCGGCGGCGACGAGGGCCGTGTACTCCCCGAGGCTGTGGCCGGCCACGGCGACCGGCGCCACTTCCCCGAGGCCGGCGGCGCGGGCCGCATCGAGGATCATCAGGCTCAGGGCGAGCGTGGCCGGCTGCGCGTGGCGTGTCTGACGGAGCGTGTCGGCGTCGGCGTCGACGAGCAGCGCGGCGAGATCCTCACCGACCGGTTCGCTCAGACGCTCGATCACCGACCACGCCGGATGGTCCCGCCAGGCGGCCCCCATCCCCGCTCGCTGAGATCCCTGCCCGGGAAATAGAAGCCCAATCATGGCCAGCCAGTCTAGTTTCCGCCTCCGAAGGCGGATGTCCGGTCCGGGTGGGATACTGGCGCCATGCAGTCGATGACCCTTTCAGATGAACAACGGGAGTTCCGAGAGGCCGTGAGGGCGTTCGCCGAGGAGCGCATCGCGCCCCGGGCGGCCGAGGTCGACGCCAGGGGCGAGTTTCCCTGGGACAACTTCAAGGACTGCGTCGCCATGGAGCTGCCGGGTCTCGGCATCCCGACGGCCTACGGAGGGGCGGGCGCCGATCATGTGACGCAGGCCATCGTGGTCGAGGAGCTGGCGAGGGTTTGCGCGTCAACGAGCCTGATGATCGCCATCAACGGGCTTTCGACCAAGCCCATCATCAACTGGGCATCCGAAGAGCTCAAGGCGCGCTATCTGCCCAGGGTGGCGAGCGGCGAGCTGCAGGGCAGCTACTGCCTCTCGGAGGTCGACGCCGGCAGCGACGTCGCCGCCATGAAGGCCAGGGCCGTGCGTGACGGTGACAGCTGGGTCCTCAACGGGGCCAAGCACTGGATCACCAACGCCGGGGTCTCCGACATCTACGTGGTGTTCGCCAAGACCGACCCGGCGGCCGGCGCGCGGGGTGTCTCGGCCTTCATCGTCGAGAAGAGCGACGGACTTCGCATCGGCAAGCTCGAATCCAAGCTCGGCATGCACGGCAGCCCGACCGGCGAGGTGATCCTCGACGACGTCAGGATCCCGGTGTCCAACCTCATCGGCGAGGAGGGCCAGGGATTTTTCATCGCCATGCACACCCTGGACCGGAGCCGCCCGTCCATCGCGGCCCAGGCCGTCGGCATCGCCCAGGGCGCCATCGACTACGCCGCCGGCTATGTGAAGGAGCGCAAGGCCTTCGGTCAACCGATCGCCGAGTTCCAGGGACTGCAGTTCATGCTCGCCGACATGGCCATGAAGACCGAGGCTGCCCGCCTGCTCACCTACAAGGCGTGCACCATGATCGACGAGGGCGACCGCGACGGGGAGCTGGGGTCCGCAGGCGCCATGGCCAAGTGCTTTGCCGGCGACACCGCCATGGCCGTCACGGTGGACGCCGTGCAGCTGCTCGGCGGCGTCGGGTACACGACCGACTTCCCGATGGAGCGCTTCATGCGCGATGCGAAGATCACCCAGATCTACGAGGGCACCAACCAGATCCAGCGGGTGGTCATCGCCCGCCACCTCCTCAAGTAGCGGGCACCGGAGAGGCCTGGGCGATGGAGGCGTCGTTGAGCGAGCAGCCGGCCGACGGATCCTCGCCGGTCGATGCCTCCTCGCCGGTCGATGGCTCCTCGCCGGTCGATGACGCTGCGGATGGGGCAATGTCCGCCGAGCGTACGGCGGCACGACTTGCCGCCCACCGGCTGCTCATCGCCGTACAGGATGAGCCGCCCCCCGACAGCTCCGACGTGACCGATCTGATCGAGGTGGGCGATCGCAACCACTGGCACGAGGTTTCGGTCATCGCGCGCTGTGCCGAGGCCGTTGCGGCTGGACCCGAGGCCGGGTCTGTCCGTGACCTCGTCGATGACATGTGCCGTCGGGCCGAGACGTCGAGAGACCTCGGCCTGTTCGCCATGGCCCTCGGGTTTCGGTCGTTCGTCATCTCGAGACCGACCTGGATCGAGGGGTTGACGAGCGCCGACGCCGAGGCCGACCTGGCCGCCGCTGTCGTGATGCTCGAACCGGGAGAAGGCGGCTCGCTCGAGCGGGCCGCCGCCCACAACACCTGCGGGGTGAGCTTCTCCATGATGGGCCTCTGGGAGCTCGCCGTCGAGCAGTACGAGGCCGCCGCCGACATCGACCCGATCGCACTCGAGCCGGCGCTCGCCGACTACCACGACGACATCGCCGCCATGGCCAGGGCCGTTCTCTACAACCGCGTCGAGGCTGCAACCAACTACGCCTGCGCGCTCCGCGTCGCCGACGACGAGGAAGCGGCATCCGCCCAGATCGCCGCCGCCCTCCGTCACTACGAGGCGGTACGAGCCGAGGGGGAGGCCTGGTCGCCTTCCTGGCTGGCCGACCTCGAGACCTGCGCCCTGCTGGCCGACGCCCTCGCCGGCCGGGACGTGTCGGACCGGGCCAGAGCGATCTGCGCCAGGCCGGAAGAGCCTGGAGGTCGCAGCGGTACCTCCACGATGCGGACGGGCAACGCCCGCCTGGCCCTCGCCGTCTCCCTGGCGCATGGTGGCCAGGAACGGGACAGAGAGGGGCAGAGCGCAGCGCGGGCGAGGGAGGCGGCAGAGTCGGCTATCGACGCCCTCCAGCACTCCCCGTATTCGCTGCTCACCCTGGCCATGAAGCTGGCCGCCGACCTGGAGGGAGCGCCGGCGGCGACCCGACTGGCCCGGGCGCAGACCGAGAAGCTGTGGACCGGCCGGCGTCGCAGCGTCGACTCGATGGAAGCACTCATCAGGACCGAGCGCCTGCGAGCTCGAAGCGAGGAGCTCGAACGTCACGCCCATGTCGACGACCTGACCGGCCTGGCCAATCGCCGGGGCTTCTACCGGTATCTCAACGAGCTGCTCGCCCAGGGAAGGACACGCGTCTCGTTGCTCGTAGTCGACATCGACCGCTTCAAGGACGTCAACGACCGCTACGGCCACCTCGTCGGCGATCGCGCCCTGCGCAGGCTCGCCGGTGTCCTGGCCCGCCTGGTTCGTCCCCGCGACATCGCCGCCCGCCTCGGCGGCGACGAGTTCTTCGTGCTCCTCGAAGGCACGGGTGCGCAGGTAGCGATCGAGCGGGCCCAGGCGATCGTCGATGCCGTCGCTCAGCCGGGACCCGATGACGGCGACGTCGCCCTCTCCGTCACTGTCGGCGTGTCGAGCGGCCCTCCCGACGAGTTCGATCGCCTGCTCGCCGAGGCCGACAACGCTCTCTACCGTGGCAAGACCACCGGGGGTGGTCGCTGGGTCTCATCCTCCGCGCCCTCGGCTACGAACAGATAGCAGTCAACAGAGGGAACCGGGACGGGAATGTCGAACCTTCCTACGGCGATGAACGAGTCGGCATCTTTGGTCAGGTCCTGGCTGGCGGTCGGCCGGCGAGACCAGGCAACCCCGTCATCGGACGAGGCCGCCGACACGCTTGGCTTCTCACGCCAGCGGGTGACGGCCCGACTCGCCGCCCACCGGATGCTCCAGGCCGCGCAGGACGAACCGCAGCCCGACGACGCCGCCATCCACGAGCTGATCGAGCTCGGCGACCGGAACCTGTGGCACGAGGTCTCGGTCGTGGCTCGCTGCGCCGCGGGGATAAGCGGTGAGCTCGGCGGCGACTTTCCCGATGAGCTCATCAACGATATGGCCCGCAGGGCCGACACGTCGCACGACCCTGCGCTCGTCGCCCTGTCGTTGGCCATTCGATCCTGCACCACGCTGTTGAAGAACCGGGGCGAGGGGCCGCCGAATGCAGGAGCGGAGACCGATCTGGCGACCGCCATCGTTGCGCTCGAGCGGGGCATGGGCGGCTCGCTCGAGCGGCTCGTGGCCCATACCGTCTGCGGGATCTCCCTCGGCATCATGGGTCTCTGGGAGCTCGAACTGGACCAGTACGAAGCGGCCGCAGCTATCGACCCGCTGGCGGAGGAGGCGGCCCTCGCCGGTCACGAGGCAGATATCGCCGCCTTCTGCCGCCCGATCCTCTACAACCGAATCGAGGTCGAGACCAACTACGCCTGCGCCCTCCTCCTCGTCGGTGATGGAGACCAGGCGCTCGCTCACTGCGCGTCTGTGCTCGAGGGTTTCGCCGCGGTGCGAGCGGCAGGGGCGTGGCCGGCGTCCTGGGTCTCCGAGATCGAGGCGTTCGTCCTCATGGCGCGGGCCATCGCCGGCGATGACGTCGCCGCCGATGCCGCCAGGATCGAGGCGACGGGCCAGACCGGGCCGGACAGGGAAAGCTCGACGCGTCGGCGAAGGGTCGCAGCCAACGCGCTGCGGGTCGGTCAGGCCCACCTCGCCGTGGCGCTCTCTCTGGCCTCGAGAGACGTGGATGCCGCCAAGCAGAGCGTAGAGGCGGCCATCGTTGCCCTCGAGGCCAGCGAGACGCAACAGCCTCTCACCCTTGCCCTCGCGCTCGCCGCCGAGCTCGAGGGGGCCACCGCCGGGCGCAGGCTTGCTCGGGCCCAGACGGACAAGCTCTGGAACGGCCGGCAGAAGAACGTGACCGCCATGCTGGCGCTGCTCCAGACCGAGCGGTTGAGGGCCCGCAGTGAGGAGATGGAGCGTCACGCCCACGTAGACGAGCTGACCGGGCTCGCCAACCGGAGAGGCTTCTATCGCCACATCGACGATCTCGCAGCCGACGGTTGCTCCCTGATCTCGCTGCTCATCATCGACATCGATCGGTCCAAGCACGGAAGCGACCGCAACAGCGGCCCGGGCGCAGATGCGGCCCTGAGGCGATTGGCGGCCGTGCTCGCCCGTTCGATCCGACCGCGAGACGTCGCCGCTCACTTCGGCGGCGACGAGTTCTTCCTGCTCCTCGAGGGCACGACCGCCGCCGTGGCGGAGGAAAGGGCCCGCGCCATCGACGATGCGATCACGGGCGGGCGGACCGAAGACGACGTCGCCTTCAGCGTCAGCATCGGCGTGGCCAGCGGACGGCCCGACGAGTTCGATCTGCTGCTTGCCGACGCCGACCGCGCCATACACAGCACTAAGGCCGCGAGCGGCCGGCGACGGTCTGCATCGCTCGGCGAGCGGTAGCTTGCGCTACTCGCCGCCCCCCGAAGGCGCATCGGGCCGCGTCGCTCGCCGGTCCGACGACCGCTCGGCTCGGCGTGTGGCGGCTTGGATCGAGGCGTTCCGTCTCGTACTCGCCGCGCAAGAAGAGCCGAAGCCGGACCGCGCGGAGATCGATGCGCTCATCGAGACCGCCGACCGCAACCGCTGGACCGAGGTCTCGCTTCGGGCCCGCAGCGCCGCCATCCTGCACGTCCTGAGCGGTGGTGGGCGTCCGCAGCCCATCATCGAGGAGATGTGCCGCGGCGCAGACATGTCGGGTGAACCAATCCTGGTCGCGAGTGCGCTCGCCTTCCGCTCATCGATCGCTCTGACCGTCTCGACGGACGGCCCGGCGGCGACAGCAGCCGCCGAGGTCGACCTCATCCGGGCCGTCGTCCTCCTCGAGCAGGGAGGTGGCGACCCGCTCGAGCGCGTCAGCGCCCACACCGGCTGCGGAATCGGCTTCCGGGCTCTGGGGCTGTGGGAGCTGGCCTCGACCCACTACCGGGCGGCGGCCGAGGTCGACCCGATCGCCGAGGCGCCCGATCTGGCTCCCTACGCCGCCGACGTTGCTGCCATGCGTCGACGCATCGTCTACAACGTGGTCGACCTCGAGACCAACCGGGCCTGCGCCCTGCGCGTCGCCGGCGACAGCGCAGCGTCCTGCGCCCATGCGGCCCAAGCCACCCTTGATTTCGAGGCCATCTGCGACGACGGCTCCTGGCCCGCATCCTGGGTCGACGACCTCGAGGTCTGCGCGCTCGTCACCCGGGCCCTCTGCGGTACCGACGTTTCCCACCGAGCACAGGAGGTCTGTTCCGCCCCCGGTGCTGGGCCCATGCGCGTGGGTCACGCCCGTCTTGCTCTCGCCCTCTCGCTGGCGCCGGCCCGGGTCGTAGAGGCGAGACAGGCGGCGGAGGCTGCGATCGAGTGTCTCCAAGGCAGCGAATCGGCCGAGCCGGTCACCTTAGCCATGGAGCTGGCGGCGGAGCTGGAGGCGGCCCCGGCCGGCCGGCGGGTGGCGAAGACGCAGACCGAGCGGCTCTCCCACGGGCAGCGCAGGAGCGTCGATTCGATCCAGGCCCTGCTCGGTGCCGAGCGTCTCAGGGTCCGCAGCGCCCAGCTCGAACGCCACGCTCACGTCGACGACCTGACCGGTCTCGCCAACCGTCGCGGGTTCTACCGCTCCCTCGAGCGCCTCGTCGCCGACGACGCGCCCGAGGTGGCGGTGCTTGTGGTCGACATCGACCGGTTCAAGGAGATCAACGATCGCCACGGGCACCTGGCCGGTGACCGCATCCTGCAGACCGTCGGCCTGGCCCTGGTGGCCCGGCTCGATGCGGGCGACCACGCAGCACGCGTCGGAGGCGACGAGTTCTTCGTGCTCCTCGCCGCCACGAACGGGCCGGACGCCATCGAGCGGGCCCACGCCCTCAGGCGGGAGATCGCCACCTCCTGCTCTGTGTCGGTGAGCATCGGCGTGGCGAGCGGTCCGCCGCGCCACTTCGAGCGATTGCTGAGCGACGCCGATCTGGCCCTCTACCGCAGCAAGTCGCTCGGCGGGGGGCGCTGCGTCGAGGCGCCCACCGCAGGTCCCCCGCCTACCTGACCGGCACGCCTACCTGACCTGCACGATGCGCAACGTGTCGGTCACAGGTTCCGGCTCCGTGGGCGACCCGGCCAGCACGACGACGACGTCGCCGGCCTTGGCGTAGCCCGCTTCGACGGCGGCTTTCACCGAGAACCACACGATCTCGTCGGTGCTCGACGACTCCTGGACGCGGAGCGCGTCGACGCCCCAACTCATCCGCAGCTGGCGGATCGTCGCGTCCAGGGGGGTCGTGGCGACGATCGGCGCCGCGGGCCGGAACCTGGCGATGGCGCGCGCCGTCGCCCCCGAACGGGTGCAGGCGATAATGGCGGCGGCGTCCTCTTCCGCCGCGGCCCGCCAGGCGGCGGCGGTGATGGCGGCGGTGATCCGCTGGGTCGCGCCCCCGGCGACCTCCTGGGCCCCGAGGCCCGCGCCCCAGTGCTCGTAGTCGAAGTCGCGCTCGGCCCTCCAGGCGATGCTCGCCATCGTGGCGACGGCCAACGTCGGGTCGGCACCGATGGCGGTCTCACCCGAGAGCATCACGGCGCTCGTACCGTCGAAGACGGCGTTGGCGATGTCGGTCACCTCGGCGCGTGTCGGAACGGGAGAGACGATCATCGACTCGAGCATCTGGGTGGCGGTGATCACCGGACGGCCATAGCGGATGCCTTCCCTGATGACCTGCTTTTGGACATGCGGCACGTCCTCGAGTGGGATCCTCACCCCGAGGTCACCTCTGGCCACCATGACGGCATCGGACACCGCCAGAATGCTCCTCAGGTCGTTGACCCCCTCGGGCGTCTCGATCTTGGCGACGAGCAGAGGACCGGGTCCTGTCGCGGCGCGCACGATCTCCATGTCGGCACCGCTGCAGACAAACGACACGGCAACCGAGTCGATTCCCTCCTCGAGCAGCACCTCGAGACGGCTGAGGTCATCGGCGGTCGGGGTGGCAAGCGTCGTCCTCCCTGCCGGCGCCGTGACGCCGGGACGGCCCAGCAGGAGGCCGCCGCTTCGGACCCGGGCGGTGGCCACCTGGCCGGTCCGCTCCTCGATGACAAGGGCTACACCGCCGTCGCCGAGCGCGACCCGGTCGCCCGGCTGCAGTTGACCAACCAGGTCGTCATAGGCCACGGCGATGCGCGCCGCATTGCTGTGCGCATCGGGCCCGTCAGCGGTCACGAGCTCGATGGTGGCGCCGGCGCTGACTATCGAACCGGCCGCAGGAAACGCCGCGGCCCGAATCTTGGGGCCGGGCAGGTCGGCGAGGACGCCAACCTCGGGCGTGGCCGCCCGGATCCTTCGGAGCCGGGCCACGGCGTCGTCGACGGTGCCGTGGGCGAGTGGAAGCCGAGCCACGTCCATCCCCGCCGCGGCCATGGCGACCAGGACATCGGGCCCGTCGGAGGCCGGGCCGATCGTCGCGACGATGCGGGTTCGGCGGTTGGACGATGGTCTTGGCTCGTGAGGGCCGGCGGCGCGGGGAAAGGTCATCGGCCTCACACTGCAGCACCGTCGGGCGCGGAGGCGCAACCGGCGGGATGAGGGTGACGGGCAGCGCCGGCGCGCCAGCAGCACGGTCGATGAAAAAGTGTGTGGTGCATGCAACTAAATTGGGGATAGGGTGCCGAGGTGCAGACACCGCAGCTCGACGGCGAGACGCCGAAACTCGATGACGGGCCGAGCGCCGCCGCCGCCCTCGAGCTGGTCGTGGCGTTTGGTCGCTTCGGCCGGGCCCTCAAGGTGCGTCTCGGCGAGCACGGTGACGACCTGACCAGCCACTTCCTGCTGTATCTCATCGACACGAGCGGACCGCGCCGGATGACCGACCTCGCCGGCCTGACCGGCCTCGACCATTCGACCGTCAGTCGCCATGTCGGCCACCTCTTGGACGCAGATCTCGTGGCCCGTCAACCCGATCCCACCGACCGTCGGGCGTGGCGCCTCGAGGTGACCGACGCCGGCCGCCGCATGCTCGCCGAGGCCCTCGACCGCCGCGCCGTCATCATCGCCGAGGCGATGCGGGGCTGGAGCGGGAGCGATCGCACCACCCTGGTTCGCCTGTTCGAAGCGCTGACCAGCGCCCTCGCCGATCCCGATCAACCGGCCGGCGCTGACCGACCGGCCGATGCCACCCAACCTGCCGGCGCCACCCAACCCGCCGGCGCCCGCCCCACCAGCGCCACCCATCCAGTAGAGGAGTCCGCATGACCACCCCGCAGCCGACCGCCAAGGTTGCGTCCGACCTGACGGCGGACCGCCGCCGCATCCTGCTCATCGTCGGAGCCCTCATGACGGGCATGTTCCTCGCGGCCCTCGACCAGACCATCGTCTCCACCGCCCTGCCGACGATCGTCGCCGACCTGAACGGGGCGTCCCATCTGTCCTGGGTCGTGACGGCCTACCTGCTGGCATCGACCGCATCCACACCACTCTGGGGCAAGCTCGGGGACCTCTACGGCAGGAAGCAGTTCTTCCAGGCCGCCATCGTCATCTTCCTGATCGGCTCCGCCCTCTCGGGAATCTCGCAGTCGATGATCGAGCTGATCGCCTTCCGGGCCGTGCAGGGCCTCGGTGCCGGCGGGCTGATCGTGGGGGCTCAGGCCATCATCGGTGATGTCGTCCCGCCGCGCGACCGCGGCCGCTACCAGGGGCTCTTCGGTGCCGTGTTCGGCGTCACGACGGTGATCGGCCCCCTCGCCGGCGGGCTGTTCACCGAGCATCTCTCGTGGCGGTGGGTCTTCTACGTCAACATTCCCTTTGGCGTGCTTGCGCTCATCGTCACTGCGGCGGTCCTGCCGGGCGTGGCCACCCGCGTCCATCACGTGATCGACTACCTCGGCACGGTGCTCCTCGCCGGAGCGGCGACCTCTCTCGTCCTCCTGACGTCGACCGGCGGCACGACCTACCCCTGGGGCTCCACGGCGATCAAGGTCATGGGCGTGCTCGGTGTGGTGCTGCTCGTCGCCTTCATCCTCGTCGAGCGGCGGGCGGCCGAGCCGCTTCTCCCGCTGCACCTGTTCCGCAACAAGACCTTCGCAGCGAGCAGCGCCGTCGGGTTCGTGATCGGCTTCGCCATGTTCGGCGCCATCGTGTTCCTGCCCCTGTTCCTCCAAGACGTCAGGGGTGTGAGCCCGACCGAGTCGGGCCTGCAGATCCTGCCGTTGATGGCAGGGCTGCTCGTGACATCCATCGGGTCGGGCCAGATCATCAGCAGGTGGGGCCGCTACAAGGTGTTCCCAGTCGCCGGCTGCGCCGTTACGACCATCGGGCTGTTCCTCCTGCACCTGGTGACCGTCTCCACCAGCCAGGTCGTGTTCTCGCTGTACATGGTCGTCCTCGGTGCCGGCCTCGGCGCCGTGATGCAGGTCCTCGTGCTGGCCGTACAAAATGCCGTTCCCCGCTCGGAGTTGGGGGTGGCCACATCGGGAGCGACCTTCTTCCGCTCGATGGGCGGATCGTTCGGGACCGCCATCTTCGGGGCCATCTTCGCCAACGTCATCACCGGCAAGCTGCACCTGTATCTCTCCGGGGTCAAGCTGCCATCGACGCTCAGCTCCACGAGCGTCAGTCCTGCCATCCTCGCCAAGCTCCCCGAGGCCATACGACACGGCTACCAGCTCGCCTTCGCTTCGAGCCTCGACACGGTGTTCCTCGTGGCCGTACCCATCGGGTTCGTGGCCTTCCTCCTGAGCTGGCTGCTCCCCGAGGTGCGCCTGCGCCGGGCCGGTGAGGAGGTCGGGGGTGCCGGCAGCGATGGCGCCGCCAGCCCCGGCGCCGACGCCATCGCCGGCGCCGGCGTCGTCCAGGACTCGGTTGCGGCCCCCGTGAGCCCGCAGTCGCCGCTCACCGAGTCGATGTGACGGTGGCCTCGCTTGCCTCGCGTGCCGCTTCGGTCGGATCCACGAAGGCGAGCACGGCCAATCCGGCCACGAACAGGACGATGAGCGAGAGGATGGCCTGCCGGAACGAGCCCGTGACGTCGACGACCACGGTGAAGAGAAGGGGTGCGATCCACGCCGTGCCCTGGCTGCAGACCTCGTAGATGCCAAACCATGTGGCCTCGGAGCCGACGGGGATCATCTGCGAGAAGAGCGACCGGGCCAGGGCGCTCGTTCCACCGAGCGCCACACCGATCCCGACACCGGCGATGACCGCATCGAGGCGGGTCTGGAGGAAGGCGTAGGCAAAGACGATCACCGCGCTCCAGATCAGCAATCCGACGACGAGCGCCCGTTTCGCCCCGAAGCGCACGGCCAATCGGCCGAGGGCGAGGGCGCCGAGCAGGGCGATGAACTGGATCAGCAGGATCAGCTCGAAGAGAAACGGTGTCGCTTGCGTCGTGTTGTCGTCGAACAGCTGGTGGGTGAGGAAGATCGAGGCCAGCGAGATGACGGCGGATGTCGCGTCGGCGAAGAGCAGGTAGGAGATGACGTAGCGCCTGGCGTGAGGCATCGTGCGCATGGTGGCGAGGTTGGACCGCAAGGTCGCAGGCCCACCGGTCCTGCCACCGGCTGCGCCGTCCGGGGCGCCGGCGGGGCGCAGCCGGGTGGCGGGCTCGAGGCGGGCGAGCGCCCGCCAGCCGAAGCCGGCCCACCACAGGCCGGCCACCGCGAAGCAGATGCGGACGGCCGGGGCCTTGCCGACGCCGATCGAGGCGTGGAGGTCGACGATGAGCAGTTCGACGATGAGCAGGATGCCGGCGCCGAGGTAGCCGACGGCCGTGGCCCGACTGGAGACGGCATCGCGCTCGGTCGGTCCGGCCAGCTCGGGAAGCATGCCGTTCCACGTGAGGTCGGAGATGCCCTCGATGGTGCTCCCGGCGATGAACAGGAGGCCGACGAGCAACCACTCGCTTCCTCCCGTGAACGCGAGGAGGCAGCACACGATCGATCCGGACACGCACGCCAGGATCAGCCACCTTCGCTTGGCCGCCCTGGCGTCGGCGGCGGCGCCGAAGAAGGGGAGCGCGCCCAGTTGGACCAGAGCTGCCACCGTGATCATGGCCGAAGGGAAGGCGTCGGCCTTGAGCTTCAGCGCTCCGATGGCGATGAGGGTGCCATGGTCCCCGACGGCGCTGTCGGCGAGGGCGAGCATCCACGGCCCGACGAGGACGGCCGCCACGGGTGTCGCCCAGCCGTGGTTGGCCCAGTTGTAGAGGTACCACGCCTTGAGGTTCCGCTCGGTGGCAGCGGCGGTGGCCACGGCAGTGGTGGTGGTTGCGGCGGCGGTGGTGGCCGCCGCCGCGTCGGTGCCGGAGGAGTCGGTGCCGCGGGGGTCGGTGCCGGGCGGTTGGCCCATGGTGACATCCTGGCAGGTGGTCGGCGCCGAAGTTCGGTGACGACGGCGTGATCGGAACGTCGGCGAGGGTAGGAGACGGGCGTGCTTGGACTTCCCGACGGTGTGACGGCCTGCCTCTTCGATCTGGACGGTGTGCTCACCGACACGGCGGCGGTGCACGCCGCGGCGTGGAAGGAGATGTTCGACGACTACCTCGGGCGGCGATCGGATAGCAGTGGCGAGCACCAGGCACCCTTTGACATCGCCGACGACTACGGCCCCTACGTCGACGGCAAGGCCCGAGCGGACGGCGTTCGGTCCTTTCTCGAGTCGAGGCACATCCACCTGCCCGATGGCGATCCGGACGACCCGCCGGCGAAGGAGACGGTTTACGGCCTCGGCAACCGCAAGAACCAGCTGCTCCTCGAGCGCATCCACCGCGACGGCGTCAAGGTCTTCGACGGGTCGCGCCGCTACCTGGAGGCGGCCGAGCACGCCGGCCTGCGCCGGGCGGTCGTGTCATCGAGCGCCAACACCGCCGACGTGTTGCGCGTGACCGGTCTCTCCAACTTCGTCGAGGTGCGCGTCGACGGTGTCGTCGCGGCGGAGCGCAAACTGAAAGGCAAACCCGCTCCCGATACCTTTTTGCTCTCCGCCGAGCTGCTGGGAGTCGCGCCCGCCGAGGCGGCGGTGTTCGAGGACGCCCTAGCCGGAGTCGAGGCCGGGCGGTCGGGTAAGTTCGGCGCCGTCATCGGCGTCGACCGCGTGGGGCACGGTCCCGCACTCGCCGACCACGGGGCTACCCGTGTGGTCAAGGACCTCGACGAGCTGCTGGGGGATGGATGAGCGAAGCCGGGACCATCGGTGCCGAACCATGGGTGGTACGCGAGCGGGGCCTTGACCTCGACCGGTTGGCCCAGAGGGAGTCGGTCTTCGCCCTCGGTAACGGCCATATCGGCCTGCGGGGCAACTTCGACGAGGGCGAGCCTTTCGGCCTGCCCGGCACGTACCTGAACGGGCTGTTCGAGGCCCGGCCGCTGCCGTACGCCGAGGCCGGGTACGGCTACCCGGAGGCCGGCCAGACGGTCGTGGACATCACCAACGGCAAGATCATGCGCCTGCTCGTCGACGACGAGCCCCTCGATGTGCGCTACGGCACCGTGCTGCACCACCAGCGGGTCCTCGACCTGCGGGCCGGGACCCTCAGGCGGGACGTGACCTGGCGGTCGCCCGGCGGTCGGACGGTCAGGGTTCGCTCGACGCGTCTGGTGTCGTTCGTGCAGCGGGCCGTGATCGCGCTGGAGTACGTCGTCGAGATGGTGGACGGCCCGGGGCGCGTCGTCGTGCAGTCCGAGCTCGTCGCCAACGAGGAGGTGCCGGTGACGACCGGTGATCCCCGTGTGGCCGCCGCTCTCGAACGACCGCTGGTCCCCCTCGAGGCGGAGGCCCGCAGGGAAGGGGTCTACATGGCCCACGAGACGCGGCAGAGCCAGCTGCGCCTGGCGGCCCACATGGAGCACGTGTGGGAGGGTCCCGACGACACGCAGGTCAGCTCCGACGCGTTCGACGACGTCGGGCGCACCACCTTCATCGCCGCCCTCGATGCCGGCCAGAGACTCCGCATCAACAAGATCGTCTCCTACGGCTGGTCGGGAACACGGTCGCGGCCCGCGCTTCGCGATCAGGTCGGCGCCGCCGCTGCGGCGGCTCGGTTCACCGGCTGGCGGGGGCTGCTGGCGGAGCAGCGTCGGTACCTCGACGAGTTCTGGACGAGGGCCGACGTGCAGGTCGACGGCGACCCCGAGATCCAGCAGGCCGTGCGCTTCGCGCTGTTCCACATCCTCCAGGCCGGTACCAGGGCCGAGAACCGGGCCATCCCGGCCAAGGGTCTGACCGGTCCCGGCTACGACGGGCACGCCTTTTGGGACACGGAGACCTTCGTGCTGCCCGTGCTCACCTACACCGACCCTCGGGCCGCCGCCGACGCCCTGCGCTGGCGGCAGTCGATCCTCCCTGCGGCGCGCGAACGCGCCCAGCTGCTCGGTCTCGCTGGCGCCGCCTTTCCGTGGCGCACGATTGCCGGCCACGAGTGCTCGGCGTACTGGCCGGCGGGCACGGCGGCGTTTCACATCGGCGCCGACGTGGCCGACGCGGCGCGACGCTACGTGCAGGCCACGGGGGACGAGGAGTTCGAGCGGACCACAGGTCTCGAGCTGCTCGTCAGCACCGCCCGGCTGTGGCTGTCGCTCGGGTGGTTCGACAATGACACCGGGGAGTTTCGCATCGACGGCGTCACCGGGCCCGACGAGTACAGCGCCATCGTCAACAACAACGTGTACACCAATCTCATGGCCAAGCGGAACCTGCTGGCGGCGGCCGACACAGTCGACCGGCACCGCGAGGATGCCGGCGACGTGGCCGAGACCGAGGTGGACCGGTGGCGCAGGGCGGCCGAGCGGATGCGGGTCCCGTGGGACGAGGGTCGTGGCGTCCACCCCCAGTCCGACGGCTACACCGACCTCGAGACGTGGGACTTTGCCGCCACGCCAGAAGCCCACTACCCGCTGCTGCTCCACTACCCCTACTTCGACCTGTACCGGCGCCAGGTCGTCAAGCAGGCCGACCTGACCATGGCCTTGTTCATGTGCGGTGACGAGTTCGATCCGGCCCAGAAGGCGGCCGACTTCGACTACTACGAGCCCCTGACCGTCCGCGACTCGTCCTTGTCCGCCGCCATCCAGGCCGTCGTTGCGGCCGAGGTCGGCCACCTGGGCCTGGCCTACGACTACTGGGGCGAGGCCGCCCTCATGGACCTCGTCGACCTCGAGCACAACACCAGCGACGGCGTGCACATCGCCGCCCTCGCCGGGGCGTGGATCGCCGCCGTCAACGGATTCGGGGGTATGCGAGATCACGGCGGCGAGCTTTCCTTCCGGCCGCAGCTCCCCCCGGGCACGACCCGGCTGGCGTTCACCATCTGCTGGCACGGCGGCCGACTGTCGCTCAGCATCACCGAGGGCCATGCCCTCTACAAGTGGGTCGACGGGACGAGCGTCAGCTTCCGCCACTACGACACCGAGGTGAAGCTCGGCACCGGCGAGGAGCGTTCGATGTCCCTTCCCCCCGTGACGTTGCGTCCTGCCCCCCGCCAGCCCCTCCACCGGGAGCCGTGGCGCCGGCCTCGTTGAGGGGACCTAGGCCTTGATGGCGATGTACTTGGTCTCCAGGTACTCGTCGATGCCCTCGTGGCCGCCCTCGCGCCCGTACCCGGACTGCTTCATGCCGCCGAAGGGAGCGGCCGGGTTGGAGACCACGCCCTGATTGACCCCGACCATCCCCGAGGCGAGAGCCTCCGCCATCCGCACCGCCCGGTCGAGGTCGCGGGTGAAGACGTACGACACCAGGCCGTACTCGGTGGCGTTGGCGGCCGCGACCGCTTCGGCTTCGTCGTCGAAGGCGATGATCGGGGCGACGGGTCCGAAGATCTCTTCGCGTAGCAGCCTGGCTTCGGGGGGCACGGTCGCGAGGACGGTGGGCGGGTAGAAGTAGCCGGCACCTTCGGGGGGCTGCCCGCCGGTGAGGACCTTGGCGCCGTGCCCGACGGCGTCGTCGACGAGCTCGGCGACGGTGGCGCGCTGGCGGCCGTCGATCAACGGGCCGATACCCACACCGTCTTCGGTGCCTCTGCCGACGTTGAGCGCGCCCATCCTGTTGGCCAGCCGGGCGGCGAACTCGTCGGCGACGGAGCGCTGCACATAGAAGCGGTTGGCCGCCGTGCACGCCTCTCCGCCGTTTCGAAGCTTGGCCTGCATGGCTCCTTCGACGGCGGTGTCGAGGTCGGCGTCGTCGAAGACGACGAACGGGGCGTTACCGCCCAGCTCCATCGATACCCTGAGCACCTGCTGGCTCGACAGCTCGATGAGCCGCTTGCCGACGGCGGTCGAGCCTGTGAAGGAGATCTTGCGGAGCCTCGGGTCGGCGATGAGCGGCTCGGTCGTGCCCGACGCGTCGGTCGTGGTGATGATGTTGAGTACCCCAGCGGGAAGCCCGGCGTCCATCATCAGCTGCCCGAGGGCCAGGGCGGACAGCGGCGTGAGGGTGGCCGGCTTGAGCACCATTGTGCAGCCGGCCGCCACGGCCGGGCCGATCTTGCGCGTCGCCATGGCCATGGGGAAATTCCACGGCGTGATGAGCAAGACGGGGCCGACGGGCTGGCGCACCGTGATCATCCGGCTTCCCCCGGCGGGTGCCGGCCGGTAATCACCCTTGATCCTGACGGCTTCCTCGGAAAACCAGCGGAAGAACTCGGCGGCGTAGGCGATCTCTCCCTTTGACTCGGCCAGGGGCTTGCCCATCTCGAGGGTCATGAGCAGGGCCAGGTCGTCGACGTTGCTCATCAGGGCGTCGAAGCAGCGGCGGAGGATCTCGCCGCGCTCGCGACTCGCCGTGGCGGCCCAGCCGGCCTGGGCGGCGTCGGCGGCGGCCAAGGCATCGAGGGCGTCCGCGCTGGCGCCGTCGGCTACCTCGGTGAGGGTGGTACCGGTCGCAGGGTCTTCGACGGCAACGGTGCGCCCCGATGCGGCGGGGCGCCATGTGCCATCGATCAGCAGCAGCTTCGGGGCGGCGGCGACGACCTCCTGCTCGGCTCGGCTCACTGGCGGTAGCCCTCCACGACACCGGGGGCGCGCGACTCGGCGTCATCGGGGTCCTGGCCGGCGTTTCGCCTGGCCCGCCGCTGCCTGAGGAGGTCCCAGCACTGGTCGAGTTGGACCTCGACGTCCTTCAACCGGTCGCGGTCGGCCTCGGAGAGCCCCTCGCCTTCATGGCTGGCCTCGAGACGGTGCTCCTCGTCGACGAGGGCATCGATCCTCTTCACGATCTGAGCGTCGTCCATAGTGGTCTCCTTCACCGTGTGTCCTGCGCTGCTCACGAGGGTAGAGCCCTACGGCAGCCGGAGCGAGAGCACAGAAAGGTTTCATCTTGGCCCAGAGCGCAGGTTTTCACGAGGACACCGAGCTCCTCAGTCCCGCCACCATGGATCGGCATCGGGCCATCGTGTCGATCCAGGAGGAGCTCGAGGCCGTCGACTGGTACGACCAGCGCGTCGACGCCGCCATCGACCCCTCTCTGAAGTTGATCCTCGCCCACAACCGGGACGAGGAGAAGGAGCATGCCGCCATGACCATCGAGTGGCTGCGCCGCAACGACTCGGTGCTCGACGACAACCTGCGGACCTACCTCTTCACGAGCGTTCCGATCACCGAGGTGGAGGACGCCGTCATCAACGGTGGCGACGGGAGTGGCGCAAGCACCGATGGCGGCGGTCCGGCGGCGCCGGCCGCAAGCCCGGCGACCGACGGCTCCCTCGGCATCGGGAGCCTCAGGGGGATCGACCAATGAATCACCTCCAGCGAGAACTAGCACCGATCAGCACCGCAGCCTGGGAGCAGATCGACGAGGAGGCCGGGTCGAGGTTGCGCACCTACCTGGCCGCCCGGCGCCTCGTGGACTTCGAAGGCCCGCACGGCTGGGAGCACTCCTCCCGCCGACTCGGTGGTACCGATCCGGCCTCCGCACCGCCGGCGCCGGGCGTCGAGGCCAGGGTAAGGAAGGTGCTTCCCCTCGTCGAGCTGCGAGTCGCCTTCACCCTGGAGCGGGCCGCGCTCGACGATGCCGATCGCGGAAACTCGGCGGTGGACCTCGGGCCCCTCGACGCGGCCGCCCGTCAGATCGCCCTGGCGGAGAACGTGACGGTCTTCCACGGCTACCCGGCCGGAGGGATCGGCGGGATCACCGCCGAGTCGGCCCACCCGCTCGTCCCCGCCGAAGGCGAGTGGAGCCGGTATCCAGGAGCGGTGGCATCGGCGGTCGCGCGCCTCAGGGGCCATGGGGTCGGCGGACCGTACGGTCTCGCCCTTGGGGACGAGGCCTGGCTCGGCGTGTCGGAGACGATCGAGCGTGAGGGTTACCCGCTGCTCGAGCACCTGGCCCGCATCGTGGGCGGACCCATCGTCTGGGCGCCGGGAGCGGCCGGCGGGGTGCTGATCAGCCAGCGTGGCGGCGACTTCGTCATCGACAGCGGTCAGGATCTTTCGATCGGTTACCTCGACCACGACCGCTCCGATGTGACCCTCTACCTGGAGGAGAGCTTTACCTTCAGGGTGTTGGAGCCCGACGCCGCCATCGCCCTCGGAAGCTGACCGACCCCACCACGTACGTGTCATCTGTCACAATCGAGCCGGAAAGCCTCGGAGATGGCATAAAGGCGACCGTAGCGGCGTTGTTCGATTCGGAAACGATCGATGAGATGTTGGTTGAGGGCGTGACATGAACGATACAAAGCGACGCACCATGGGAGCCGGCCCCGATCTGCTCGGCCTGTACCTCGACGAGGCGGGAAGCTTCCCGCTACTTACGAAGGCCGACGAGATGCGTCTCGGTCAGGTGATCCAGGAGGGCCAGACGGCCAAGGAGCAGCTGGAAAGCGGGGAGAAGGTTCCCACCCGCCAGCGCCGGCAGCTCCAACGCCAGGTCCGCGAGGCCGAGGTGGCGAGCGCTCAGTTCGTCAACGCCAACCTGCGTCTCGTCGTCTCGGTCGCCCGCAAGTACCAGTGGTCGGGCCTGCCGCTCGGTGACCTGATCCAAGAGGGCAACCTTGGCCTCATCCACGCCGTCGAGAAGTTCGACTGGCGCAAGGGCTTCAAGTTCTCGACCTACGCCACCTGGTGGATCCGTCAGGCCATCGGCCGGGCCATCGAAAACACGGCCCACACCGTCAGGGTGCCAGCCCACGTCGGTGACGAGATCCGCAGGGCCCGTCGCCTCCAGAGCGAGCTCGAGGCCGCCAATGGGCGTCCTCCGACCCTGCTCGAGGTGGCCCAGGGCATGGGTATGTCCGAAGCCGATCTGGCCGAGCTGCTCCGCTACGACGCCGATCCGATGAGCCTCGACGTCAGCGTGGGGGAGGACGGCGACACGAGCCTCGGTGACCTTGTGGTCAACCAATCGGCCGAGTCGCCCTTCGAGTCGGTCGCCGGGTCGCTCCTGCCCAAGGAGGTCGAGGGATTTCTCTCGAGGCTCCCGGACAACGAGCGCGAGGTGCTGTGGCTGCGCTACGGCCTCGATCGGGGCGAGCCGAGGACCCAAGGCGAGGTGGGGGAGATGCTCAACCTCACCGCAGAGCGGGTCCGGCGCATCGAGCGCGACGCCATCATCAAGCTGCGACGTCACCTCGTGGGCAGCGACGCCCACGACCTGCTGGCCAGCTGAGGCCATCGCCAGGGTCGACTAGGGGCCGGCCGGCGGCCGGTAGCGTGGTGGCCCAATGCCGCCGCGCGTCCGCATCGCCCCCTCACCTACCGGCTACTTCCACGTCGGCACGGCCCGTACCGCCCTGTTCAACTGGTTGTTCGCCCGCCAGCAGGGCGGGACGTTCGTGCTGCGCATCGAGGACACCGACAGGGAGCGCAACCAGCCGGAGCAGATCGACGGCATCCAGCGGGCCCTGCTCTGGCTCGGCCTCGACTGGGACGAGGGACCGGTCCTGCAGTCGGCGCTTGGTCCCAACCACCGCGCCGCCGTCGACGCCCTGCTCGCCTCCGGGCACGCCTACGCCTGTGACTGCACCACCGCAGCGGTAGAGGAACGGGCCCGGGGCAGGGGCGGTCCTCCTGGCTACGACGGGTTCTGTCGCGACCGGGGCCTCGAGCCGGGGCCGGGCCGCGTCGTCCGCTTCCGTACGCCCGACGACGGCACGACATCGTTCACCGACATCATCCGCGGCGACGTGAAGGTGGACAACGGTTCCATCCTCGACTTCGTGATCCGCAAGTCCAACGGCGATGCTCTCTTCCTTGTCGCCAACACCGTCGACGACTCGGACATGGCGATCAGTCACGTCATCAGGGGCGAGGACCACGTGAGCAACACCTCGCGCTATGTCCTGCTCTGGGAGGCCCTCGGGTACGGTTCTCCGCCCGTCTTTGCCCATACGCCGCTGATCCTCAACCAGGCGAAGAAGAAGCTCTCCAAACGGCGTGATCGGGTCGCGGTCGAGGACTACCGCGACGATGGATTCCTGCCCGAGGCGTTCCGCAACTACCTCGTCTTGCTCGGCTGGTCGCCAGGGAGCGATCGCGAGATCCTGAGCCTGGAGGAGATGACCGCCGAGTTTCGCCTCGAGGACGTCAAGAGCGCCGGTGCCGTCTTCGACGAGCGCAAGCTCACCGACATCAACGCCAGATACCTCCGGGCCCTCCCGAGCGACGAGATGCTCGCCCGCTCGGTCGGCTGGCTCACCGCTCGGGTGACACCCATCCTGCCCCTCGTCCAGGAGCGCAGCCGCACCCTCGCAGAGGTATGGGCGATGTCAGATTTCCTCTACCTCACCGAGCCCCATGTCGACCCCGAGGCCTGGGACCGATCGGTCCGCAAGCAACCGGCGTTCGCTCTCATCATCGCCGGAGCGGCAGAGCGCTTCGTCACCTGCGGCTGGGACGCCGAGTCGATACGGGACGCCACTGTGGCCGCCGGCGAGGCCGCCGGCGTCGGCCAACTCGGTCGGGCCCAGGAGCCCGTGCGCCTGGCCGTGACGGGCCGGACGGTCGGGCCGCCGCTCTTCGAGTCGCTCGAGGTGCTCGGCCGGGACCGCACCCTGCGCCGGCTGGCCGCCGCGGCGCGGCGCCTGGAGGCCGGAGCCCCCGCGTCCTGACGTGGCCCAACGCCAAGCAGTCGCCCGACGTCGAGAGGTGGCCAGCCCCGAAGCGGTGCCGTCGGGTCCGACGCGGCGGAGCGGTCGCAGGGCAGGGCTCGGTCGGAAGGCAGGGTTCGGTCGCCCGGCTCGCCTGGTCGGCCTCGCCGTCGGAGCCGTGGTCGTCTACCTCGCCGTGTCCCTCGGGCAGGTGGTCTACGCCGCCCATCTGGTGCAGGACCGCGATGCCGACGCCATCGTGGTGCTCGGGGCGGCGCAGTACAACGGCGTCCCTTCGCCTGACCTGGCCTCCCGCCTGTCGCACGCCCTCAGCCTCTGGCGTCGCCACCTGGCCCCTCTCATCGTGGTCACGGGAGGCAAGGAGCCCGGCGACACCTACACCGAGGCGGCGGCCGGTGCCATGTACCTGGCGGCGAGAGGCGTCCCCCAGGCCGACATCGTGCGCGTCGTCCAGGGCCGCAACACCTGGCAGTCGCTCACGGCCGTTGACGCCGTGCTTGACGATCGCAAGGCAACGACGGTGCTCCTCGTCTCCGATCCCTTCCACGAAGAGCGCGTACGGCTGATGGCCGGGGCCCTCGGGCTGAAGGCCTACGTGTCGCCGACGCCTACCTCGCCGATCCGTGGGATCCATGTCGTCCCCTACTACCTGAAGGAGTCGGTGGAGGTGGCGGCGGGGCGGATCGTCGGGTGGCGGCATCTCTCGGAGATGACCCGGGGGGCCAACGGATCGGTCTTCGGTGCTCTGACGGCGATAGCCCGGTCGAGCCGCTAAGGTTTTCGAGCGCCCTTCGGGGGTGGTGTAAACGGCAACACAGCAGGTTCTGGTCCTGTCATTGAGGGTTCGAGTCCTTCCCCCCGAGCCAGGAACCTACGAGGGGCCCGGACGCTTGCGTCCGGGCCCTTCGTTCTGTGGTGCTATGTGCTGTCAGCCGGCGGACCTACGAGGTTCGGTCTCCGGTGGTGCCCTTGCTCGCCGGGGTATTCATGGGTGTGAGATACCCGCTGTAGGGCGTGCCCAGGTACGGGAAGCTGGACAGGTAGGTCTCGGTGCCCTTGGCCGTGGCGTCGCTGCCGTTAGTCGTCAGGCCGAAGTTCACCCCATTGGCGACGGTCTGAGGGAAAGTGCCGCCTGCGGCGGCATCCGCCTTGAAGTGGTTCTTCGGCGTGGTGATGCCGTTGATCAACGGCAGCGTGGCGCCGGCCACGGCTCGCAGCTCGATGGTGGCTACGTCGTCGGAGACGCGCCGGCCGTTGGGGAAGCCGCCGACGTCGCCGCCGATGACCCCGAGGTTGCTGTAGGTGCTGGCGCCGGGGGCGACCGGCTTGATGGCCACGTTGAGCCGAAGCTGGTCGGCAATGACCGAGTTGGCCAGGAATGCCGCCACCGTCGTGAACTTCTTCGGGTAGGTGGAGAAGTCGGCCGCCACGATGCCGGGCGGGATGCCCGTCATGAGGATGGCGAGCAGGTCGAGGCGACCGTACTTCTTGTAGTACCCGTTCGTCTTAGAGTTGTACGCGAACAGGTTGGGGAAGACACTGTTCTTGCCGGCGCCGTCCGAGCTGTAGAGCAGCGGGAGCAGCTCGCCGAGCAGGGGATGCGTGACGTTGTTGGCGAATTGCTTGTCGGAAACGGGACGGGACGCGTTCCACATGTCCTTCTGGCCGAGCGGGGTCAGCAGCTCGTTGATCAGCGGGTTGCCGAGTCGGGAGACCTGCACCCAAGGACCGGTGTTGGTGTCCACGGCGTTGTGCTCGTACATCCGCACCTTCTGACGGCTGGCCGAGGTCCAGACACCGAGGATGGCGGTGGGGTCGGTCGCGCTCGTCGGGACCTTGCCGGTCGAGGTGAGGAGGGAGATGTCGGTTTCCACGGCCAGCGAGTGGACGTTGACCGCTGCGGTCGAATTGACGCCCGGCATGTTCGCCAACATGCCCTGGGGGAAGTGGTCTGCAGCGAAGGTGCTCAGGTCGCCGAGGTCGAAGACGGCGCCGAGGTCGACGTAGAAGCCTTCGGCCCGCTGGCCCGCGAACATCTTTGTCCTGCCGTTGGTGACGATGGCCTTGTCGGCGAGAGCGGTCGCATAGTTGGGGGTCGAGAGGGGCCCGATGTTGCACGGCGGGCATGGCGCGTTGTCGGCCAGGACCGTCGTCTTCTCGAGGTTGTGGGTGGAGCCGTTGTAGACATGGCGGACGCAGGTGAACGTCTGCTTGCGGTTCCACAGCGCCGCCCCCTTGCCGGTCAGGGCGGTGATGGGGCCGTCGTTGTAGAGGAAGGAGGTGGGGATCTCGTTCTTGGTTGTGAAGTAGAACTGGAACATCACCTCGGCGAGGCCGTCGCCGTTGTTGTCGACGTTGATGTTGTACATCACTTCGTCGGAGAACTCGTAGAACGTGGGCCCGCCGTCGGGGCTCTCGAGGGGGATGTAGTTGGCGATCATCGTGACCTTCGACGGATCGTCGGGGCTGACGAAGGCGTAGACGTCGGTGCTGTCCGCGGTGGGATCCTTGGAGATCTGCGGAGCTTCGCGATGTGATGACATTGATAACCTTTCAGATGAGGAGTGAGGCTGCTTGGGCCGGCAGCATGACCGCGTTGGTCACGCCGTCGGCACGTGAATCGGTACCGCTGGGGTGATCGGTGCAGCTAGCCGGGGACGGCGCGCATCAAACGAGACGTCATCTCCGGGTCGTGATAGGTGATCTCCTGGGTCCCGGAGTAGATGCTGATCTCTCCGGTGGCCGCGTTTTGGATCCTGGCCACGAGGGGCTGGGTCAAGTTCGACGATGCGCCGGCTGTTGACTCCGCCGCGACACCGCTTGTATCACCTGCCACTTCTGGGGCTTCGGTGCTGCCGGTGCTCAGCAGCGACCCGAGGCTCGGGGTGGCCACTGCCGCGGCCGCAACCGTCATCCCACCCCGCTTCATGAACAACCTACGGCTGAAAGTGGACATCGGGCTACTCTGCCCTCCCTGCTTCTCTGTGATGGGAAGCGAGCACGCCGATACCACTGGCCCGCCCGCGTCCGTGAATATACGACTACTTCGTAGCTGCGTTGCCGATGGATGGGTCAACTTGCGCATTCTTCGCGAGCGATCTCGACGCCGATCCACCGGTGTTCCGGCCCTCGACCAGCTAGTTTGCGCCTTCCCGGGCCCACTCGCGCTGGTGTGCGCACGAAAAATTGTCGGCCTTCGCTTCAGAAAAAAATCTTGCGTCAGCCCCGATGATCGGAAACGCACGAAAGTAGTCCAACGAGCGTTCCCGTTTTTGGCGGCCGCTCGTCGACGTCTCTACATCTCCTCGCCGTCCTAGCCCACTGCCGGCGCTCGCTAGGTCACTTATCGCCGTAATGGCGAAGCATGGCCCAGGTCGCAGGGAGCAGCCCGGCCGCGGCGACGGCCTTGAGCGCGTCGCCGATGAGAAATGGTGTCACTCCCTCATGCAGGGCGATGCCAGCCGAGAGGTGGGCGTCGAGCGCCAGGTAGGGGACCCCGATCCCATAGATGATGGCGCTCCCGATGGCCATCGACACCAGCATCCGCACCGGGGTGCGGTCGCCGCCGTGGCCTGCCAACGCACCGACGGCGGCCGCCGCGAAGGGATAGGCGATCACGTACCCCAACGAGGCGAGGGCCGCGCCGTGCCCGTGGCCGGCAAACCAGGGGACTCCTGCGACCCCGGCCACCAGATACAGGGTCATCGCCGTCGCCCCGCGGCGCCATCCGAGCGCCGCTCCGCCGAGGAGGACCCCGAGGGTCTGTCCGGTCACGGGGACCGGGCTGCCCGGGATGGGAAACGAGAGCTGGGCCAGCAACCCGACGAGGGCGGCCCCGCCGACTACGAGGGCGATATCTCGGAGCAACGCCCCAGGGATCAGGTCGCTCAGAACGGCGGGACGGCGGGCGGCGGGCACGGCAGAGGTCACGGGCACTCCTCAATGGGACTCGACGGGTCGGTCGGCTCCGACCCGGCAATAGTAGGGAGTCGGCAGGCGACCCCGCATCGTCGTCGCCGTCGTCGCAGCGGTGGCGGGGCATCCGATATCATCGGACGGTTGCTTCACGGCCCCATCGTCTAGCGGCCCAGGACATCACCCTCTCAAGGTGGAGGCACGGGTTCGAATCCCGTTGGGGCTGCCAAGCAAAAGTCTAGGTCAGGGACCCTTTTCGAGGGTCTTTTTTCGCGCTTCCGGGCCCGTGAGGACCTCCATCGCGCGTCCATCGCGCGGGCGGCCGACGGGCGTGCTGCGTCAGGGTCGACGACCAGGGCCGTGAGGGCGTCGGCGATGGCCCGGTCCCGCTCCCGGGTGGCGTGCTGGTAACGGAGCGCAGCGGCCGGACTGGCGTGGCCCATGCGAGCCATCAGCTCGGCGGTGCTGGCGCCGGTGGCGGCCGCCCAGGTGTTTCCGCTGTGGCGAAGGTCGTGCATGTGCAGGTCGGGCCGGCCGACCTGGCGGCGAGCCGTATTCCATGCGGCCTGCAGCACATTGGCCCGCAGCGGCCCACCCTTGTCACCGGTGAAGACCAGGGCTTCAGGGGAGGAGTTTACGTGCAGCCTCAGGTGGGCCTCGAGTACCGGCACGAGATGAGGAGGGACGGCCACGGGGCGGCGCCCGACCCTGGTCTTGGGCTCCTTGATCAGGATGGTCCCGTCGGCGAGCTGGGCCATGGAGCGCTCGACGTGGACGACTCGTTGAAGGATGTCGACGTCTCGGCGGCGCAACGCCAGGAGCTCACCGCGCCGGAGTCCACACCACGCGGCCAGGTGCACCAGGCAGGCCAGTGGGGCCGGCATGGCGACGGCGAGCGCGGTTGCCTCCGCGACGGATGCCGTCGGCCGCTCAGGAGAGCGTTCCTGCCCTGCCCCTGAGACCCGGCAGGGGTTGCGAGCGATGAGGCCGTCGGACTCGGCCGTGCCGAGGATCGTCCGCAAGAGTCGGTAGCTCTTGGCGGCGCGGGCCGGGTGGTCGCGCGACAATGCCGCCCACCACGAGCGTACGGCCGGGGTGGTGATGGCGGCCAGCTCCTTGGATCCGAAGGTCGGTCCGATGTGGTGTTGAAGGATCTTGCTGTAGTCCTGTCGTGTGGTGGCGGCCAGTTCCGGGCGGTCCTCGAGCCACGTGGCGGCGTAGTCCCTCAGGTGGACTCGACTGCGACGAGGATCGACGGCCATGCCCTGCAACTGGTCGGCCTCGAGGGTGGTTCTCCAGGAATCGGCATCGCGTCGGCGGCGGAATGTCTTGGTCACGGCCCGCCCGCCGATACGGGCCCGGACGTCGTAGCGGATCTCGCCCGTTGCCGTTGATCGTTTTGTGATGCTCGCCATCGGCTGGCCTTTCGTTGTCGACGGTTGGTCGATCCTGCGGCTAGGTCGCATGTGCCTGTCGTAGGCCCGCGTCCTTGGTGCTCTGTGAGGGCGGAGGACCAAGCCCGGAGCCCCACCTTTGAGACCCCGTCGAAGAGGCCCGATACCTCGACGGCGCGAGACCTCGCTTCGAGCGCGTCGAAAACCGCGCCACCGGCGCCGGCGGAGGCGCGACCTTCGCCAGCTGATATCTCGCGCGGTGGACGCCATCGGGGAGGGTTCCCTTCCGTTGGGATTCCGTCGTGATGGCAACGTCGCCGGGCGGGCCGGGGCTGCGAGCGACTCAAATTCTACCTTCGGGCACTGACCGTTGGAGCCCGCCGAGGTTGTCGATGTAGGCCGTGAGGGCCGTGGCGGGGATACGTCGGCTCGCGCCGATGCGGACGGATGCGATGTCGCCGTGGGCGAGGAGAACGTAGAGGCTGGAGCGGCTGATGCCGAGGGCATGAGCGGCTTCGACGGGCGTGTACAGCAGCCGGGATGGGGATGAGGCGACTTCGGTCATGATGGAACTCCCGTTCGTTCGAAGCGGAGGATCGGATGGGGAGGCACGCTGAGGTTGTTGGCAGCGCCAGCCGGTGGGGCGACGACGGCGGGTTCGTTGCAGCCGAGCCAGAGGGCCGTCGCCGGTGGTGCGGTGGGCGATGGTGTCGACGGGGCCGAGGGTGCGGTGGGCCTGGGTAGCGGCGCCCGGGCGAGGAGCACTTCGCCGAGGTCGCCCGGGTCGCGATCGGTGCGACGGCGCTCGGGACGCACTGGCTGGGTGAAGACACGGCGGCCGCTCTCGCTGCGGACGAGCGCTCGGGGATCCCTGGTCGTCGGAGGCGATATCGATCAACGCGGAGGCCGATGCGATCCGGCGGCCTGGCAGCGGTGGCCATCGGAGCGCGGATCGGTTCCTACGGCTGAGGACGATTTCGGGCTCGAGTCCGCACCTCCCGATATCCCGGCACTCGCCCACGGCGCCCTCATCCACCCCTGCCGGGGGGACGACGGGGAGGGAGGTGAGGTCCGCCCAGTCGTCCCCAACAGGTGGGCGAGCAGCCCGAGAGAATCCGACCCTGCCGCCGGGCACGCCCAGTCGCTGTCGGCAACCGTCGCCGGCTGGCCCCGATCGAGGTCAAGGCCCGGGCTGTGCGCCCACCAACCGACAGGTCGCGGTGACCGGTCCGGGACGGTCACCGAGGACGGCGACATGATCAACGACGACGGGAAGGAGGTTGGTCCGTGTGCTCATGGCAGCCACGATCCACCCTCGGAGCGGACTGCAACGTCGACTGCAACTATGATTTCAGGTCCAATTCAAGAAAAGTCTGAATTGGACCTGCCCGACCATCAGCCCAGCTCAAGGCCAGAATTGGAACAAGAATTGGACCTGAAATTGGACCTGTCGTCTTGGGCGCGACACCCGGCCCGCTCGACGGCCCGTACGGCTTGCTCCGCCGTCCCGTGGTCGCCGGGGTTCCATCGCATGTCGAGCGCGGTCGTCACGCGGGACGCCTCGACCCGCACCCCGTGGGGGCAAGCAACGATGCCACGGGCTCGCCGAGGAGCCGGTACGGTCCGGGCCACCGGCCGCCCCCCTAGCCGGCGCCCCTGTCCCGTGCGGCTCTTGAGACTCTCGTTCACGACGGGGTCCGTCGGGGAGCGGCCCTGTTCCCCAGCGCGTCCCGAATTGCCGGGCTGTCGGGGCCCCAGGCGATCTCGGGCGGGTGCCCTCACCGGGCTGTCCGTGGCCACGGACACCGGGCGGCGGCCCCTGCGGAAGATTGTTGCTCTGAGTGATCGGGTGTGGGTGCTCATCGGCAGCGGCTCCATCTCCGGGGCTCGGTCGGGGAGCTCACGTTTTGGCTGGCCGATGAGGGCGCGCGTCACGCCCCCCGTGTCGAGGACAACACCCCAGCCCGACGAGATCTGCTCCCCGCTCCGCGGCCGTCGCAGAGCGGCGGTGCCGAATACCCGTGGTCGGTGCTCTGCGTCAGGGTCCACAACGACGTCGACCTTGATCTCTCCCGGGCCCACCGAAACGGTCGTCCTCGGCGCCTGGTTGAGCCAGGGTCCCTGAATCGCCGCGCGACGCCCACCCTGCCGCTGGCTTCGTGTCGAGCTAGCACCAGGCCCAGCCATGGGTCCTGGACGCGGCATCCGGACCTGCCGATGCCACCGATCGTCCGGCCCGGACAAACTCTTTCGGAGGGCAAGCCGGCGGGAGCGAAGCGACCGCCGGTGCGGCAGCAGCAAACCCGAATCCACCCGTCGGGAGCACCCCCGCGTCGGCCGGCTCGGAAGGGGTCTCGCCGGACGGTTCCAGTGTCGGCGGATGCATCCCGGAATGGATGCAAATGTGTAGAAGCTTGGTATGGCCCTTGCAGCCGGATGAGGAAGCCCGCACCGACCGGGCCCGACTCAAGCCCGGTGGCGGAGCTCGTGGTAGCGGTGGGCGAGAGCATCGGGGACGGGCTCGTCGACGCCGGCGTAGCGGCGGAGGACTTCTTTCAAGGCACGGGTCAGGTTGTCGGGGCCGCCGGCGGCCCCGGCTTGGAGGGCGAGGTCGAGGAGGGTCTCGTTGGCGGACTCGACGAGAAAGCCCTTGTTGACGGCCCAGGCGGCGAGGTCGGGGCTTTCGTGGTTTATGGCGATGGTGGCGAGCCAGGCAGCTGTCCTCGTGAGAGCCGCTTCGGTGATGGCAGGGATGGCGCTGGTGGGCACCCACGGTAAGCTTTCACCGATCCGCCGAACCCAGCGGCGCTGGGATCGGCGTCGACCTCGGCGGAGAGGGCTTCGGCGAGGTGGGCAGCGTTGGAGCGCACTACCGGCGGGCGCACTCGCGTGCCGCAGCTCCGATCGCCGCTTTGGTGGCGTCACCAGAGAGCTTGGTCGTTGCGCTGCGAGTAGCTGGTCGTAGGCGGCGATCGACGGCGCTGGCCGATCGAAGCGGGAGAGTGGGGTGCGGCACTGCTGCACATGTCCCGCCGCGTCATACTCAGAAGCGTGCCGGAGGCATCCAAGCCAACCAGGTCTGAAGGGCCGATCGACCATCCCGCCTTCGCGCTACTCGGCCCGGTGGTCTCGATGACTGCACGGATCCGCGATGCCATCGAGCGCATCGACAACGGAGCCCTGTACGCAACCGATGACCTCGTTGTGCTGCTGAGAGCGGTTCTGAGTCCGACTCGAGGCAACAACGTTCTGATGCGACTGTGCTCGGCTGTCCAGGCCTCCGTACCCACCGTTCGCTTGTCTAAGCCTCCTCCTGGCTCAGCGGACGTCGTCTTCGCAGTCGGCTCGCTACCCATCGATGTCGCTGCGTCTGAGGCCGACGGAGCCGAGGTCGTACCGTTCAGCCGGTGGCAGTCCCGGCGCGTGCTGTCTATCCGGAGCGACGGACAGCAGCAAAACTACACCTGGGAACACTTCGTCAGGGACTATGCCCACACCTGGGGCGGTGTCCACCTCGACGGTACGGTCTCACGCCACCTCACTTCACTGGACCGTCACTTCGTGGCTGATCTTCCCCTGGCCGCCTACCTCTTCCGGTCGGCAGGTGTCGCCATCTGGACCGCGGCTCAGGAGCTGCTCTACGGCGCCCTCCGTGCCTCGCTCGCTGACATGCTGCGGAAAGAGGGGTCCAATGTCGACTTGTCTGCGCCACCACGAACGCCTCCTTCGATTGCCGCGCCTGGTGCCCCCGACGGGCCTCCGAGAGATATCTCTGATCGAGGGATGCTCCAATACTTCTGCCACAGCGAAGAAGGGGTTGAGCTGCTGTGGTACGTCGATGGGGAGAGCGATCACAACATGCTCAGTCTGTACTTCGGATCCGTCCCGTACACCATCCGATACATCCCTCCAGACAGCATCCAGTTCGACCGAAAGCAAACCCTCACCACACCGGTGCAGCGGATCTATATCCCGCCCCGCGATGAGGCCCGTCCGGTCTACCCCACGTCGACTCGTGGGTTCGTTCGGGACCTCCGCCGGCTCCGAGCGGAAGCCTGAGCCGGAAGGAGCTAAGATGTATGCGCTATCGCCGCCTTTGGCATGGCGTCCCTGGCGTCCCTGCTAGATCACCGCCCGATGCTCACCGAGACGCGCTTCGCTCCTCACCCTGCCGCCACTTCTGAGCCCGACGCCGACTGGTCCACTCACTTCAACCTGTCCGGCCGAGCCGACAGGAGAGTTCTTCCTAAACACTCACAACTGCGCGCCGACCCAACGATGCCAAGCCTTGAGGATTACGAGGCCATCGCGACCCTCGAGCCAGAGCACGAACGGAGCGGTTCTGGATAGCGATTCACTACAGGCGCCCGATTGGCACCTGCTGGATGTCTGCGTTGTACGTGGGTCATTTCTTATCGACACGGCCCGATGGAGGCGCTAGCGTTTTCCTATGGCCGAGCGTCCGGAGCCCTTCGAGCCGCTCGTATACGGTGAAGGCCGTTACGGGTGGCTCGTACTTCCGCAGCCGGTGGCAAAGTACTGGGCGCAGGTGTGGGAGGCGCTGGAATCGGGCACATGGGGAGAGCTTCGCGCAGCGGCAGGACCCGAGACCTTCGATGAGTGGTTCGACGAGGAAAGACCCGACGAAGACACGACTGTCGACGGCGATGCCGTCCCCGGCTACGCTGATGGTGACTTCCCACCGACGTGCGGCGCCCTCATGCTCAAGTGGCTCCCACCCGAACTGCATGGTCTTTACGGCGAAGTCGTCAACATGACCCTAAACGGCCGCCGGCTGGACCTCGAAGGTCAGGATGAGGCCGAGCGCCTTGTTGCCGAACTGCGAGGATCGGGACGCACCGTAGAGCGAGACGACGGGTTGCTCGGGAGGCTCGGGCCTTTCTAGGTAACTCTGGGCCTGGGACTCTTGATTTTGCGACAAGTTTTCCGCCGCGCGATTATGGTCAGCGCGAGGGACGGTCAGGGTCACCGGCGGGTTGGTCACGACCCGTGCCGTGCCCGCCGAGACCGTGTCGGTAGCGGCCGCAGTGGCGGATGCCGAGCCGGCCGCGACCACGGCGGCGGCCATGACCGCCGCGAACGTCACGCCCAGCGCCCGCACCAAGATCCGCGTTGCGATACCCAAATGATGCCAGATCGGACTCGCTGGCACGCTCCCGCCGTCCGAGCCCGAGCCTTACGAGAGCGTCGGAAGATTTCTCTTGGAGGAGGTGTTGCGATCCGGCTCGCTCGTGCACAGGGGAACCGGTGACCGCCTCGGTGGCCGCCCGACCAGCGAAAGGAGCTGCCCGTGCCGACACCCACAGCCGCCCTCGTCTTGCACGCCATCCTCGAGGTCATCGACGTGGCGGTCATGGCCGTCGCCGTGATCAGGATCATCCGCCTCCACCGCCGCGCATGGGCGCACGGGGGATGGTCAAAACTGGCATGGGTGACAGCGACGATCCTGATCGTCTGGTCCCTCGGGCCGATCCCGGTCCCCATCGCAGCGCTCGCCGGCCTCTCGCGCACCCGCTCGCGACCGGCAGGTAACTCGATCCCGTTCGCCGAAGGCGAACCCTGGAATCAAGGCTCTCCGCGATGAGCACCGTAGACACGACATCTCGGCTCATCGTCATCCCACGACCCGCCGATACACCTTCGTCGGCGGTTTGCGGTTCACCGGGCCTTCTTCCGTCGAGGGCTACCGTACAGGCGTCTGGGTCCCCTGGTGACTCTCGAATATGACTGTCCGCCCAATTCTGGCATCTCGCCCGACGCCTGGGGAAGCGACGGTCCACGGTCTGGCCACTGTTCTCGGCGCTCGGGTCCTCAGCGAGATCGGCGACGACCGGTCCCGTTTTGCGACCGCTGACGGTCTCAGAGCCTTTGTCGGCACCGCGCGACAAGGTTCAGGTCGCAACGATCGGCTCGTCTGGCTCCTCACAGTTGCTCACGACGAATCCGATCTGCCGTCGGATCTTGTTTGGTGGGAAGACAAGCGTGAAGCCGATGGTCGGCTTCCAACCCTTCGAGATCGCCTTCGAGTGCGCGATCGGATAGAGCAGAAGAACTCCTCGTCGCTCCTGACATAGGATCGTAACGGTGGCGTTGGCGTCCTGCTCTGGCTCGGCCGCCCCTGCGATTACGGCCGCTACCTTCCAGTCGTCGGGGCCCGAGTAGGCATTGACCAGGTTCGTGGCTGCGGATCGGTTGCGATAGTGGACGGCGAACTCCCGACCCGCTGCCCCCCATTGCGCGTCGGTCCGGCTGCGTTGCAGCTTCGGGGCGATGACCAACCAGTCATCGATCCCGGGATCACCCTCGGTGCCGGATAGGAAGTCGAGTTCGGGAGCCAGGAGCTTGCGCCCGTCATACCACCGATAGCCTTTGAGCACTGACATGACGGCATCTCTGCTGGCCACTCCGACCACAGCTGGGACCTTGGCTCCATCGACCTCAAGCGCGGCGTCATCCAATGTCAGTCCATCGAGGAGCCCCCTGAAGAGGTGCTCGTTGAAGGCGATGTCGCCATCAGTCGTCGGCGCCAGGCGGTGTTCCCTACGCCTTCCGCCGAAGTTCCGGAAGCTGATCGTGGCGTTGTACATCTTGTTCCGGTTCGTGGGGCGGACCCAGTCGAGATGGGACGCGACCAACGGGGGGATGTCTCGCGGCGTGATTGGTTCGCTGTCATCCGAGGGCATGGCGTATCGGCGTAGCTCGTCGCGGAACGAGTCCTCGTCGCGAGAGATGGCCTCAAACACCTCGTACACGTCGAGGCCGTCGGGGTCTCCCGGTGCCGCCCGTGCGATGAAGAGGCGTACAAGGTCGAGGTAGCCAGGCCGGAAGCCGCACCAGCGGCCCATCTGCATGAGGGTGTCGGCGGTCGGCGACTTGCGACGGAAGTAGCTGACTGTGAGCCCTTCGACCGTGAACCCTCTGCTGAGCTTGGACCCACCGACGATGATCTTCCAGACTGGTGCCGCATCGAAGGCGAGCTGGTCGGCGTCGGCGTTGCTGTTGACGAGGAGGACTGGATTGCCGCCTTCGTAGAGACGGGTGATGACTTCCCCGAGTTCGGACTCAAGGTCGTCGAAGCGGTCCGGCATGGGAAGGTCTGGTGTGCGGGAGGCGGAGACCGGCGCGAAGTCATCCTCGAAGAGGGCACGTAACCGCGGGAGACACTCGCCCGTCTGGTAGCCCCCCTCGGCCAGGAGCGACCTCACGTCGGCCAGTTGCTGCCGGTGATCAGCGGTGAGGTGCGACGTGTGCACGATCATGGTGTGGTGTCGGTACTCGAAGGCCGACCGTGCCTCGCGGTAAAGCTTGAGTGCTCCGCTGACCACGAAGGAGTCGACGGCTCGCTGGAGGTCGGTATTCGAGGCATCGCCGCCGTAGACCGACCGCACGTAGGCTCGCTCATTGGAGCGGAAGGGGTCCGTGTCTGTAGCAGGCGGCCGCCCGTGTAGGTCATGGAAGTCACTGGCGCCTAGGTATCCCGGCGGCCGGCGGAGGCTAACGATGAAGTCCCTTGGAAAGAGGTCTTGGGCATCGGCAGGATCGATGAAGACGTTTGCGAAGGGTGTCGCTGTGTATCCGACGTACTGGGCCCGGGGGAGTGTCTTCAGCAACCCCACGATCGCCTTGTTGATCCTCGTTCGCTCGGTCTCCTCATCGGCAGAAGTCGGTGGCCGAACGGTGTTGACCGAGGCCTGGTCGGACTCGTCGTCGATCACCAGGGTCGGGACGTCGGCGAGTTCAGCCATCGCGTTGACCCGGGCCAGGTCTCGCGCCAGCTTGTCAAGCACGGCTGCGTTCTTCTTGACGATCAGCAGCTTGGCGTTTCCAAGGTAAAGGTTTTCGGGGTCGTTGAAGCGACGACCCGGATGAGCTTTCGGGAACTTCAAGGTCTCGATCGCACCGGCTGTCAGCTTGCGATAGTCGTGAAAACGTCCCGTGAGCCGGATCCAATCGAACCCGCCTAGCACCGAGGGCGTGGCCCCGTGCCGCAGAAACGACCCCCAATCAGCGTCATCTAGGTACTCGTCCTCGACCAGCTCAGCTCCGAGCAGTTCCTTGTCGAGTCGCCGCTGTGTCTGATTCCGCAGCATGTTCTGTGTTCCCGCCAGTACGACGACGAGGCGGTAGCCGGCGTCCGCGGCCTTCGCGACCACACCGGTGATGTTGGCCGTCTTTCCACTCTGGACATAGCCGACAACTAGGCCTTTGGACTGATACGGCTCCTGCCGGATCGGATCGGCGAGACGTTCGACGACGGCGGTGGTTGTCTCGTCCAGGGAGAGGATGCTCGCTTCGGGCCACTGCTGCGTCTCCCGGAGGTACCGCGCGAAGCCGTCCGCATAGAACGTGCGTCCGGCGCGCCGTTCCTGCGTGTACCAGCGCTCCCAGCGCGTCGAAGCGATGACAGTGATCGGCTCAGCCTCGAAGAACGGCACGGCGTCGTCTAGCGCCTGTCGGTCTTCCTCGGTCATACCCAAGGCGTCATAGATGGCGTCTCGTCGAGCCCGAGTGCTCGGCTTGGTGTTGTTGGCCCAAGCTGCGGCCGCCTCGAAGTCCCAGATCGCAAGCTGCCCGCGGATGACCGCACGAACGGGCCCGCCGTCGCTCTCGGATATCACCGCCGCTATGACCGACGCCAGGTCGACCGGCACGGGTTCCTCGTACAGGAGCTCCGCCTTCGCCCTAAGATCGGCCAGCGAACGTGGCCCAAGTTTGGCCGCCGCGAACACGCGGCGCAGGTCGTTGGCGAGGTCGGTCATGGGGATCCCTTCGGAAGCACGCTAAGGAAGTCGTCGGTGCCGTCTTCCCAGCCCAGGCCGTCCACATCGACGCGGTATCGGAGGTCTGAGACCCGAACCATCTCGGGGTGGGGTAGCGACAGGACGTCTGCGTGTGTGATGCGTGGAAAGGAGTCGGTCACTGCCACGAGCAGCGGCGGTGATCGCAGCTGCATCCGCTTCGTGTAGTGGCCGAGGGTCGATGGCGAGAGCTGGAAGGTTGCCTCCAGGAGCTCGTCGAACCTCGATCCAACGCCCATCAGACTCATACGAGAGCGAACTGCTTCCACGACGCCGCGAAGCGAGCGAGCGTTGGGTCCTCCCGCTGCAAACTGAAGCGATAGCAAGTACAGAGTGCGTCCTGGGCTAGCGGTAAGCTGATTGTCACTTGAGATCAGGTGGCTGCGATGCTCGCTCGATGTTGTCTTGACCTCGAACTCGCGGTCCCCGAGGCGGAAGTCATGCGCCTGACCCTTCGGACCTGTCCAGGCGTCTAAAGCTAATGCGCCGTGTACGTCGAGCAACCGATCGAGCAGCCACATCTCGCCGAGCAGGCCAAGCTGGCGTTCTGGAGTCAGCATCGCCAGCTGTTCGAACAGCGCTCGCCAGTCGCGCAGCGCCCGCCGTAAGGCGGCATCGGGCACGGTCCCGTCCAGTTGGATCCCGTCGGCGATCGAGAGACAGAACGCGAAGAAATATGGAAAGAGGTCGGTGTCTGTCGTGGCGACTTCGAGGTGATCCCCGTCCTCAAGGCGAACTATCGTGATGCGCAGGGCGGCGAAGGGCGAGTCCGGGAGCGATTCAGTGGTGAGGCCGGTCGGACCGACCCTGAGACCCATTCTCCTACCCTGGTTATCAACGAAGAGGCCGAGCGGTGGCTGACCCCGGAGCCGAACGAGGACTGGTGCTGGCGACCGCAGATGGTGGGCGAACTCCTCCCATGTGGGCCGGCCGTGGCTGTCGATCACCATAGCGATTTCGCTGCCTCGACGAGGAGGCGGTTGTAGGCGAGGAGCTGTTGGTCGTATTTCTTTACGCGGTTGACGCGAGTCATGTCGTCTTTGCAGAGGAGCATGAGAAGGGTCTTCACGACCGGAGCATCACCAGATGATCCTTTGGAGCCATAGATGATGCTCTGGCGGTACGTCGAGTTCAGTGTGATCGTGTTGGTGTCGGGGTCCAGCCGAAAGAACTCGTTGTCGGGGAGCCGGCGCCACTCGAATACCACGACGTCCTCGTCGTCTTCTGGCTCTCCGAGGATTCGCTCGAAGCGCTTGGCAAGTTGTTTGGTCATTCCGGCCGCCGGGACGAGTCCGTGGCGAGTCTTCGTTGTGGTGATGTCGCGGTAGGTGCGCTCGGCGTCGGCGATGAAGTCGTTGAAGGTTTTGTCCTCAGAGGTCGCCTCGCGCAGGGACCTCAGAAAGGCAGGCGGCATCGTCACGGAGGACTTCTGCACGGTCGGTTTGAAGATCGCATCTAGCGACGGAGGAAGGTCGAGCTGTACGCGGGCCAGCGACGTGTGTACCTCAGTGTCGTTGCGGAGGCCATTCCAGCCCCCGGGCTGGATGAGGCGCTTGTTCCGGTAGACGTAGAAGCCCTGTCGCTTAGCCAGGCGGCCTCCGCCGAGTCGGAAGCCTGTCTCCGTGGCGTTGCGCCTCCAGATGTGCGCTTCGAAGGACAGTTGTCCAGCGCCAGGATGCTCGAACGTGAATGTACGGGGATATCCTGCGATTGCTTGGTAGTTGGGGAACGGGTTTAGTGGTTTGATCTGCTGGGGAAAGCCGCGAGTGTTGGTGTCTGGGTCCGCGGCGTCGAGGCGGATGCGTAGTGCCCCAGACTCCAAGAACCTGTGGAAGACAAGCCCGACGTGATTGGCTAACTGGGTGAAGCGAGTTTCGATGGTTGTTGATGGCCGTTCCACGGAGTGACTGATGGCATCAAGTCGATCCCATTGCACGAGTGTTCCGTGCGCGCTCGTGTCGACGCGGTCGCTTTGGCTAGCGAGGTGGTCCTGCGCTGCTGAGGCTGTGATGGTCTCGCAGATCCAATCCTTCCGGGCGTTCTCAGCGGTCCAGCGCCGCCCGACGACCGCGCCGTCCCGTCGTGACAGGACTGTCAGCACGTCGCACTGGCTGAATGATGCTGACTTCAAGCCCATCCCGTACTTGCCGAGGTCGACGTCCGCCCTCCCGGTCCTGGCGCCGAAGGCCATGGCCTGATCGATCCGTCCGTCAGTCATGCCCTTGCCGTTGTCGATCACGGCCACGCTGTAGACCGACTGCCGGTCGTAGAAAAACCGGATCAGGACATCCGTGGCGTCTGCGTCGACGCTGTTGTCGACCAGGTCAGCGATGGCATGCTCGAACTCGTAGCCGATGCGCGCGATGGCATCGAACACGCCTTCAGCGTCGGGGAGGATGACCTTCGATCCCTCGGCCTCAAGCCCAAGGGCCGCTGCTCCACGGCTCATGATCGTCGGTTGACGCGTTGCTGGCTTCGGGGTGCCGCGGTTGCGGTGGACAGCAGAGCATAGATGGCGCCTCCCGCCCGCGCCCTCGTGCCGGGCCCCCTGCGTGAGCAGCTCATCCCACCTCAGTCGTCGTCGGTACGGCCATCGGTAACCTGCCGCTTCGCTCCCCAAGCCTACGAGATGGCTGTGACGGCCTCCAAGGAGGGGTGCATGTGCCCGAGGGACCGCTCTGGAGCTGCCCGTCGAGCGAGGCCAAGGTTAGACCGTGACCTGTCGATTCGTCTCCGCCCTCATTGTGCGACCGGCCGACTCGAAGTTAATCCAGATGGAGGAGCCATACAGTCACCGCTGGGAGTGTCTGCCATCAACATGCCGAGCGCGGTGACTAGGTTGGCCGGATACGCGTTGCTGCCCCGGTAGTCGTGGCGGGGCGAGGTGAACACGACGCCAGCGTGGTGCTCACCCGCTACCAGTTACCTTCGGCGAGTCTGGCTGGCCGTACAGGACGGCGTTGGCCACCCCCGGTGGCTGCGAACGATCGATACGCTTCGCGGCAATAGCCCAGCCGGGCTGGGCGACGGATCGATTCCATCGCGCGTTCACCGCGCGCGCGTAGCCGTTCGGGAGGGTCCGGCCCAGTCCACGCACCCGCTCTGAACAGCTAGAACCATCCAGATGTGTCCTCGCGTATCCGCCCTTTCTACGTTCGCAAAGCACCGCCTCCCACTTCCGCCGGTCAACGCGCTGCGATCGTCGTGATTTTCAAGAGCACACCGGCCGTCCGGCGGCGGCCGCCGATTCCGCCGACCTTCCACGCGTGGCTGTGAACGACCCCGGTCGCTGGCTGCGCCATCGCGCGTCCATCGCGCGTCCCGTGACTTTCGGAGCAGTCCGCCGCTGTCAGAACCTCCCTTGAAATTGGCATTGACCAGCACTTATCGTCCGTCCCCGTCCAGGCGCGTGCGCCGGTTTTGGTACCCCGAGACCCTCTCAAGGTGGAGGCACGGGTTCGAATCCCGTTGGGGCTGCTCCGTAAAGGCGCAGGTCAGAGGCTGTCTCGTCGGCGGGCCGTCGATGCGACGCAGGAGTCCGCGCCCGATGCGTGCCCGATCATGCCGGCTCCGAGGTCACACCACCACAGGCCCCACGGCCTCGACCGGCCGGTCCGGTCACCTTCGCCACGCTGACCGACGCCCGGGTGTGGCTGGCCACGGTCGAGACCGACATGCTCCTCGGGAAGTGGATCGATCCCGCCGGCGGGCGCGTCCTGCTGCGTGACTACGCCGAGCGGTGGATGGCCAGCCGCGCGGACCTGTCGAACCGCACCCGCGAGAAGTACACCGGGCTCATCAAGCTCCACATCGTGCACGACGACCTGCTCGGCAGCCACGCCGCGGCCCGAATCGAGCTTCGAATCGTTCCTTCGCTCTGGCCGTTCTGGCGGCGCGTGGTCGCCTCTACCGTCGAGTTCAGCGGTTCCCGGCTCCGAACACCGCACCCCATCCGGACCAGCTCGCTCGCGTAGTTCGACCGCACGATCATCGCCGCTTACGGATCGGCGACCAGGCAGACCCTCATGGCAGACTTTGATGTGGAGCGGGTTGCCGTGGTCGGGTCGGGTGGTGCGGGGAAGTCGACCTTCGCCCGCGACCTCGGCCGACGAACCGGCATCCCGGTCATCCATCTCGATCAGCACCACTGGAAGCCGGGCTGGGTAGAAACGCCACCCGAGGACTGGCGGCGGCTGCAGTACGGACGCTCCAGCATCATGGACGAGACGGATGCCCCGAGCGGCTCGACATGAAGTTCTTGAAGTGGATATGGCACTATCAGCGCGACAGTCGACCGCGTCTCGACGCCGCCCTCGACCAGGACCGAGCCCGCCTGCGGGTGATCGAGCTGACCTCTCCGACTCAAGTCGACAAGTTTCTCCGGGACGTCAGGTAAGGGCTCCGACATCAGGCGCCCGCCCGGTCACCGATGGTCTTGCGCGACGAGCTCGGCCTCAATTGCCTAGCGGCGGCTGGGCGTCCCGGTATTGGTCCCGGATCTCAGGGAGTTGCTGGAAGCCGGCTGACTTGTAGGTGGCGACAGCGCCGACATTGGAGCTTTGGGTGCAGACGATCGCGCTCGACGAGCCCAGCTCCTGGAGTGCGTCCGCCGCGGCGACGGTGATCGCCTTGCCGTAGCCGTGACCGCGACGTTCCCGGTGCACGCCCATCGGCTCGAGCAACCCGGGCTTCCCCCGACCGGCCGACCACACCGTCACCGCCGCCACCGCGTTGCCCTGGTCGTCGTACGCGACCAGACACCGTGCGTCGGCGTACGGCAATCCGGCCGCCATCGCGTGCCAGCGCTCGTCTGTGAACGTGGACCTGTCGAACGATGCCCGCTGTACGGCGGTCCGCACGGGCGCCTGCTCCGGCCCGATCACCTCGATCCGCATGCCTGGGTCCTTCGCCGGCTCCGTGAGGTCACGGCGCAGCGGCGTCCACGGCTCGTCGGCGTTCCAGCCTTCCTCGAACAGCAGATCTTGGACCAGTGCGCCCATTGGCGCTTCGACGGACACCTTCCCCTCTATCAGTACGCCGCGCTCCGGCTCGGTCACGTCCGCAACCAGCTGTTGCGCCAGCTCCTCGTCCCGCTCAGCGTCTGGCGCGATCGTCAGCCGCAACAGCTTGGGACCGTCCAGCAGCCCGACGGCGAGAGTCTGTCCGTCCCGGCTCCAGGTCCGGACCGCCGCGGCGGTCGCCTCTGCACCGAACCGCCAGAACCAGCCCAGGTCCCCCGGATGCAGTTGCATCGGCGCCCCGTCGTACTGCCACTCCCGCAGCACGCCCACAGCCTCGCTCAGCCCGTCGACTCCCGGCTTGCCCAACACAATCGCCATACCCCGATCACACACCACCGCGCCGGCAGTCCGCACCTTGGTTTCGGCCGGGCGCGTCAGACGTTCTGCGTAAGTGATCGCGGCGGTCATGGTGTTGGGATGCGTCCCACGAAGTAGATCGTGAGCGCCCGCAATGCCGCCCGATAGCCGATCCTCAACTGACGACGTACCCAGCCTCAGGGAGGGAAGTTCAATGCCGGTGGTGGCGGACAGCCCTGGTCGAGAAGAGCAGCCCGGTTGCGTAGCAGCCGAGGGCCAGGGCCCACAGGCCAGCCATGATCATGGAGCTGAAGTTCTGGGTGTAGGCGAGGAAGCTGGCTCCGTTGAAGGCGGCGCCGATGATGGCGAGTGATCCGAGCCCGGAGGTGATGGCGACGCCTCGCCCGTTGCCGGAGCTGGTTGCGGCGACTATGAGCGAGGCGACGACGAGGGAGAGGCCGAAGGCGACGTGGACGGCAAGCCAGGCCGGCCCGTCGGGGATGGCCCAGGCGATGCCGCTGGCGGCTCCGGCGAAGTAGTTGCCGGCGTTGGCGCCGGGGTGGTGGGCTGGGATGGTCACGAACAGGTTGACGACCATGCCGAGCAGGTATTGGGCGAGCAGCAGCAGGCACGCGACGAATTGAGCTCCCCGCAGCGTCGAAGTGGACATTCGACGGCGATGGGCCCGGGAGATAGTCGCCATCGGTCAGATACCTCTTGAAGGGTCGGCGGAAAGTTGTCGATGGCGCGTGGCAGCGCGATGCTCACATGCTCGCCGAGCACGTTGCCGACACTGGGAGCTAGCGGTTATCTGCGTCGCCGCGTGCTCGCCGCCCAGCGCTGTCCCGCAAGGATCCTCGTACGGCTAGGGCGGTAGGGCCCGTCGACACGTCGCCAATTGCGGATCGTCGCGGCGTCGATGCCTCTCACCGCCTACTCCTGTTGGCGCCCGGGCCAGGCGTAACGGGCGATGATCTGTCGGTCGTGGCCAGTTCCGACGACCTCTCGAAGCCGAACCTCGGGAGCGACGAGCAGAACCCCGAAGCGCAGCCCGTCGACCTCGCCGCAGGCGACCATCTCCGCTTCGGTCCCGTCATCGTAGAACACGCTGAGGTGCTCAATCGAGGGGTCGCAGCGCACGACGATGCTTCGCGGACCTCGATCGGGGTTGACACCGGTGTAGACGTTCAACAGCTCCGAACCCCGCAGCTTCGGGCCGCCCATGCCGCCGCTGTCGATGACTCCCCCAGAATCCTCGGTGCGAAGCATCGTCGCGTAGCTTGCGTCGTCACCACCGGCGCTGAGTGTCCAGCGCACTCCGTTGTCGGTGTCGCCTTCGGCGATCACCCGTTCCGGCTGGCATGTGGCCGCGGTCGCCTCGACCCGGGCGAACGCGGCAACCCCGGACCCGTCCTCGGGGCCGCGCCCGATGTCCCCGGCCGAGGTGGGGGCGAGCATCACCCCGCAGCGCAAGCAGTAGACGAACACGACGTCGATCGCCTTGGATGTCTCGGACTGCTCGACGGGGACCGCGGCAAGCGACCGGTAGCCGACGTGGCCGCCGAGAGGGGACCCACACGTCGGGCACCGTGGGCCATCCCGGCCCACCTCGAAGCCCGCCCCCACTGGCTCGGCTCCCTCCGGTGACGGCTGCCCGGGCAACAAGGCGATCACCTGCTGGCGAACCTGGGGCAGGTCTGCGCCCAACGTTTTGAGTACCCGAGCGGCGACGCCCTCACCCTCCCGGATCAACCCGAGGAGCAAGTGCTCTGTGCCGATGTAGTTGTGGCCGAGCTGGAGTGCTTCGCGCAACGACAGCTCCAACACCTTCTTCGCCCGGGGCGTGTATGGCGGGGGCCCAGGAGATGCCCGGCCCGAGCGCCCCACGATCTTCTCCACTTCGCCGCGCACCCCGTCCAAGCGGATCTCCAGCGCTTCGAGCGCCTTGGCCGCCACCCCGTCACCTTCGCGGATCAACCCGAGCAGGATGTGCTCGGTGCCGATGAAGCCGTGACCGAGCGCTTCATCTTGAGCCAACACAAGGACTCGCCGGGCTCGGTGGGTGAACCTCTCGAACACGCCACCAGCATCGCGCCAACGAGCCGCTCCCCGATCAGATTGGTGTTGCGATCGCCGCGAGAACCCAAGCGTCCCCTTACGGGAGGCCGAGCTCTCTTGCTCCTACGCGCGGCGGCTCGCGACGTGCAGGTCGCGTCCCGTGGTTCAGCATCGGCATCGGTGGCAGACGCGCGGCTGCTTCTGTCCGGGAGCGTCAACGCGGGTCGGCCGTTTCGGCACGCGCCTGCTGACTGTTTCGCTCGCCGAGCGGCAACGGCATCGACGGTGGCCGCGCGATCGCGTTCGTGACAAAGGAGTCACGCGCTTGGGCGGTGCCGGATGACCGCTTCTACGATCGAGATTTTGAGGTCAATCGGCTGGACCGCACGGAAAGCGATCACGCGGATTACCTGATCGTGAGCGTCTCAACGGACGATGTCAGAGAGGGCCGCTTGACGGTACCGTACGGCAACAATGAACTGGGATCTGCGACACCGGAAGTCGTCGCTGGTGATCCGGCTGCTGCTGGCCGTTTGGATCACCGTCGTCGTCGTTGTGCTCTGTGCCACGGGACGCTGGTGGGGCCTGGTGTTCGTCGCCCCCCTGGTCCTTGATTTGTATCTGCTCCGCCGGATCTTGGCGGCCTGCTCCGGCCGGTAGCGCCGCGTCAGCGGAGTTCGGGGTCCTCAACGGCTGCGGGGCGGAAATCGGTGCGCTGGTTTCGGAAACCGCGATCTCGCAGGCGACTGCTTTCCCAATCTGGGCTTATTAGACAGAATGGCGCGCCGCCGGGAAAGGACCACCGGCGGTCACATCAGCTGGCGATTGCATTGCCACGAACCCGATCGCGCCTTCACAGCGCACGGCGTTGCCGATCGCAGCGCAATGCGGTCGCAGCGTGGGCGTGACCGTGCGCCGCCTGCTCGGGGACGATTCGAGCGAAGGCCAAGGCCTTCGGAAGGCAGTGGTCCCCTCCGGGTGGAAGTGATCCGGGACGACGATCTCCTCGGCCTCCATCGCGTGCTCGGCGAGGCCGCTGCCGATGTTCGTCCACAATGTAATTTCGACGCCCGCGGAGGCGTCGAGGACGACGACGGCTACCTTCAGGCCTCGCCGACGTTGCTGGCCTCAACCAGGTAACTGGCCACGGGCTGGCTGAGCCGAAGGGTTGCGGGACGGCGTACTGCCATCACCCACGCCCGTTGGTCCATCTGCTCTCCCACGAGCTCGGACTCGGGGAGCACGACGACGCCCTCGGGCGGCCGGTCGAGGTCAACAGCGTCCGCATGGCGAGTGTCCGACAGCCGCGTGATCGAGTGGTGTCCTTCGGCCAGACAACGGCTGGCAACGTGAGCCGTGATGGCCACTCTTGCACCCCCTCCACCTACGGCCGTGCCCGTTGTCCGATCGACGGGCGCGCAGGGGTGTTTTGCGGTCAATCCCGGTCGGTCAAAAAGGGAGCCTGACCAGGGAAAACGTGAAAAGTCCTCGTCGGCGATGTAGCCCAAATCACCCTCTCAAGGTGGAGGCGAGGGCGAGGGGACCCTTTTGACGGCCTTCTTCGTGTCCGGAGGCGGGTTCGGAGCTCCATGGCGTGTCCACGGCGCAGGTGGCCGATGGTCGTGCTGCGTCAGGGTCGACGACCAGAGCCGAGAGGGCATGTGCGCCGCCGTCGGACCAATCGGCGTCGACACGCCTTACGATCGGTACGCAGCTGCGGCCGCTTGCGGGGCATCGGACAGGGACGACGGGCCGCCGCAACCATCAGGCCAACGCCGTTTCGCCTCTGGAGGAGGTCTCGTCGATTCGGTGTCGGTAGCGTAGGGGTGACTCCCCGACCTCGCGTTTGAATGCGCTACTGAATGCGCTTTCCGACGTGTATCCCAGTTCGAGAGCGAGAGACCTGACGCGGACGTCGCCTTCCCGCAGGGCGCGCTGCGCGAGCAGCATCCGCCAGCGGTACAAGTACGTCAGCGGCGGTACGCCGGCGGTGGTGCGGAATCGCTCGGCAAACGACGTCCGTGACATCGCCGCGACGTGCGCCAATTCGGTCAACCGCCACGCCTTTCCGGGCTCGGCGTGCATGAGGGCGAGCGACGGACGCAACTGCTCGTCGGTGAGCAACCGCAGCCATCCCGGCGGGAGCTCGACCTGGTCTAAGTAGGCGCGCAGCACCTCCAGGACGAGCAGCTGGCCGTACTGGCGCATGGCGAATGCCGAGCCGATTCGGTGGCCGACCACCTCGTCGAACAGCCGGTCGAGGTTGGCGCGCAGGTTCGTCGCCGTGGCCGCCGATGCCCGGACGTGTCCCACCGGCGGAAGTCCCGACAGGAGCAACGCCTGACCGGTCGCGTTGAGATCCACGTGGCCGCCGATGACGACATCGTCTACGCAACGGTCGGCGTCGGCGAGCCGGATGGAGGGGTCGTCCGCCTCGGGGACGATGTGGCGTGGCGGTCCATCGCCGATCCCGCCCTGCATGTGCAGCCACGACCGACGGTTGAGGATGGCGACGTCGCCCCGTTCGAGCTCGATCGGCTCGTCGATACCGTCGGTGATCAGGTCGGCCCGGCCGTTGAACATCGCGATCAGCTTGAGCGGGTCCTCGAGGCGGGAACGCGAGACCCAAGGGCCTTGCACCGCGAACCCGCCCGAGACCAGGCCGCGAACCGCGACAAGATCGAGCACCTCTGACAATTGATCACCGTCCACCTTCGTACGATCGCGCAAGAAGAGCGCACTTTCAAGCATCCGGAGTACGGCGCCCGCGCTTTAGGGTGGCGTTATGACACCCGTACAACACCCTTTAGGAACCGGCTTCACCGCCGCGTCGACGGCCGATGACGTCGTCCGCGGCATCGACCTGTCCGACACCATCGCCATCGTGACCGGAGGACGCGCAGGTCTCGGGCTGGAAACGACACGGGCGCTGAACAAGGCGGGCGCTTCCGTGGTCGTCGGGGTCCGCAATCCCGACCGGGCCGCTCCCGCGTTGGCCCTGCTCGAAGGTGTCGAGATCGCTCCACTCGACCTGATGGACCCGGCATCGATCGACAGCTTCAGCGCCCGCTACCTCGACTCCGGTCGCCCGCTCCACATGTTGATCAACAACGCCGGCATCATGAGCCGGGGACTCGTGCGCGACGCCAGAGGATACGAGTCGCTGTTCGCGACCAACCACCTCGGCCACTTCCAGTTGACCGGCAACCTGCTTCCCGCACTTCGCGCCGCTGGCGGCGCGAGGGTCGTCTCGGTGTCGTCTGGCGGCCACCGACTGTCCGACATCCGGTGGGACGACCCAAACTTTACCCACGCCGACTACGACGGCATGCTGGCCTACGGCCAGTCGAAGACCGCCAACATCCTGTTCGCGGTGGAGTTGGACCGGCGCTGGGCCGCAGACAAGATCCGGGGCTATTCACTGCACCCCGGCCAGATCGTCACGACGAATCTGGCGCCCTGGTTGGATCCGGCCGAGCGGCGAGAGGTCGGCCTGATCGACGAAGACGGTCAGCCGGTCATCGACCCCGCGCGCGATCAGAAGACGCCGCAGCAGGGCGCCAGCACCAGTGTGTTCGCCGTGACAAGCCCGCTGCTCGCGGACATCGGCGGGGTGTTTCTCATGAACAACGACGTCGCGCCGATGCAGGACCCTGCTGCCATCACCCGCCAGGGGATAGGCCCCACCACGGGCGTCATGCCATACGCCGTCGATCCGAACTCGGCACGACGCCTGTGGGAGCTCAGCGACCAGATGCTCAAGGCAGGACGGCCAGCGTGACGAGGACGAACCCAGCGCCGCCGCAGGCGGCGCCATTCCTCAGGATCGCCATGCTGTTCATCCCAGCGGAAGACGCGCAGGTTGATTGGCATGTTGGCGACGAGAGTGATCGTCAACATGGCGGTGAAACATGCACCGGCAATGAGAGCGAGGGTCACCGAGTCGCCCGTGAGCCCTCCGGCGGCGACGAAGGAAGCGGCCACAGTCGCGGTCATCAGGACCGGATCGATGACGGCGAAGCGGCGGTAGATGAGCTTCTCGGCCCGTACCTGAGCGGCATGATCGAGCCGCCACAGGACCGGGTGCACGATGGTTCGGGAGGTGAGCTCGCTGCCGGTGAGCACCCCGGCGAGGATGACAGCGACGAACGATCGCGGGTCCATAGGTCACGATCTCTGCGTGGTCGGGCGCTTCCCTGGTGGCTGCTCGGGTAGCTGGACGCGAACGAGGACTCGACCCCGGGCGACCTCGGCAGTCACGTCGTCGGGGTCTGGGGTTCCGTCGGCGGCAACCTTGATGTGGGCCCAGCGGCCATAGGGGGGGTGGTCGGCCACGATCGCAGTGAGTGCTTCGGCGACCAACTGCTGGTCGCGGATCGCCTCTGCGCTGGCGGCCACTCGTCGGCCCCGGAGGCGCACCTCGACGGGGGCGCCTCCCTCCAGGTTGTGCCACCAGCTGCTGTCGGTGGTGATGAGCAACTCCTGTCCTCGCCGCAGGTAGTTGACCGGCGTGGCGTAACGCCTTCCGCTCCGCCGGCCGGTGAAGGACAGGACGAGCCTCTTGCCGCTGAGGAGTCGATGCAGCGGCGACGCCAGGATGGCGGCCGGGACGCGATTGGCGAGCGACGTCAGTGCCGGCGTCAGTTGCGACGTGGGCGGAGTCCGTCCATGAGCAGGTCGAGCATTCGCCCGGCTTGCTCGCGCTGGTTCGCCATGCCAGAAGCGAGGACGATGCCAGTGAGGCTGGCGGAGACGTCCTCCGCTCTCACGTCGCTGCGTAGGCTTCCCGCTGCGGCTCCGGCGTCGAGCAGGGTCTGGATGGCCCCGTTTAGCCTTCCTCGCGTCTGCGACGAGGTGATGGCCCCCGAGGCGATGACAGCACGGAGCGCCTCGGCCATCCCACGTTTGGTCGTCACGAAGTCGGCATATCGTTCCATCCAAGTCCGCAGAGCGTCGGCGGGCTCGTGTGAGACCAGGAGCTCGTCGGCGCTGCTGCAGAGCCGTGCCAACTCGCTGCGGTACACCGCCTCGACCAAGGCCTCTCGGGAGGGGAAGTGTCGATAGAGCGTACCGATGCCGACGCCTGCGTCTCTGGCGATCGCTTCGAGCGTCACGGTCTCCGGTCCCGACGAGAAGGCGGCAAGCGCCACGTCGATGAGGCGCTGGCGGTTGCGTTGGGCGTCGGCGCGCCCGGTCTTGGGAATGTCGGCTTGGATCAAACGGAGGCACCTCCGTATCGGTTATCGTGAGACACGGAGGCACCTCCGCTTGTCGTTCCACTATGCCACCCGAATGGAGCCAGCACATGACCCAAGCGAACGGACAACCCAATCCACCCAGCCGCACTGCGCACTTGGCGGGTCGCGCCGTGGCCCGAGTGGGCTTCGGCGCCATGCAGCTAGGCGAGCGTGGCCAGCTGGAGGCCCCCGCCCGGGAGACGGCTTTGGCGGTCCTGCGCCGAGCTGTCGAGCTGGGCGTCAACCACATCGACACCGCCGAGTTCTACGGAGGCGGTGTTGTAAACGAATTGATCCGCTCTGCGCTGTACCCCTACGCCGACGATCTGGTGCTGGTGAGCAAGGTCGGAGCCGAGCACGAAGAAACGAAGGGACTGGTCCCGGCTCAGCGGCCCGAGCAGCTCAGGGCGCAGGTCGAGGCCAACCTGGCCAGCCTGGGCGTCGAGCAGGTGCCCGTGGTCAACCTGCGCCGGCTGGACGCTGGTCCCGGGATCGAGGCGACCGGCGATCAGCGCGTCGACATCGCGAGCCAGCTGGCCGAGCTGGTCGCCTTGCGCGACGAGGGCAAGATCGGCGGCGTCGGACTCAGCAACGTCACCGTTGATCAGCTGCGTCAGGCCCTGCCCGTTGACATCGCCTGCGTCCAGAATTCGTACAACCTCCTCGAGCGGACGAGTGAGCCACTGCTGAACGTCTGCCACGAGCATGATCTGGCCTACGTCCCGTTCTTCCCGTTGGGCTCGGCGTTCCCCGGCGCGCCCAAGGTGACGGAAAATGCCGCCGTGATAGCGGCGGCGAACGCCGTCGACGTCACGCCGGCCCAGGTCGGCTTGGCTTGGCTGCTCGCCCATGACCCCCACGTCCTGCTCATTCCCGGGACGTCCAACCCGACGCATCTGATGGACAACGTCGCGGCCGGGAACATCCACCTCGACCCCGAGACGATGGCCACCCTCGACGGGTTGGCGCTCGGACCGCACTGATGACTGTGGCTCCGAGGGGGCCCGGTGTGTGGCCATGGTATGGCCATGCCATCGCCGTCGTGCTCGCCTGCTCTCTTCGAGGGCTCCGCCACCGAACCAGCCTGGACAATGGATGCGCGAGCGTATCGGGGTGCTCCTCGTCGACGCCGCGAACGTCGTCGGGTCTCGCCCGACTGGCTGGTGGCGGGACCGCCCAGCGGCCGCCCGCGCCCTCGTCGTCGCGGTTCGTACCGCCAGCGCCGCCGGCCGGCTCACGGGACCGGTCGTCGTGGTCCTTGAGGGCATGGCGCGTCGTGGGGTCGAAGAAGGCATCCTCGACGGGGTCCAGGTCGTGCACGCCCCGGGGAGCGGAGATGACACCCTCGTTGCTCTCGCCGTCGCCGCAGCCGAGCCGATCCTGCTCGTCTCGGCCGACCGGGCGTTACGTCGGAGGGCCGAACACTGCGGCGCGGACGTCGTCGGGCCTACCTGGATCCTCGACCGTCTCGACGCCTGGAGCTGAGGACCCCGCTGCCGGCCGACCCATCAACGAATCAGGGCCTGAGGTACCCGCAGCTCGTTGCGGGTGTAGAGCGCGGCGATCGCATCCAGGTCATCGGCGGCGCAGATCGCCGCGACGGTGTCGAGCAGCTCGTCGTAGTCAGGACCGGTCGTGCTCTCGTACGCTTCCTCCATACGGCCCCACACGTCCCAGGGGAGCATCTCGACCTTGTTGAGCGCGGCGAGGTCCTTGACGGCGTTGCCGCGGATCTCGCCCGGTCCCCAATTGTCGGTCCCATCGACACCGAAGAGCGAGGCGTCGATCTTCCCGCGGCGGACGGCGCTCCACGCCTCGCCTCCGGTGAGGAATTCCCCGGGACGCAGGTCCTCAGGGTGGTCGAGGACGGCCTGGCCGAGGATCTCCGGGTCGATCCGAACCCATCGGCCCTGGTCGTCGTCGCGGTACTCGGTGATCCAGTGGTCCAGGCCATAGCCGTGCTGGAAATAGGTGGCGAACCCGCACCGCACTCGGGCGGGGACCCTGCGGTAGCGCAACAGGGCGCAGCCGAGCAGTGCGAAGTGTCGGCAGGTGCCGACCACCCGCCGGGCCGGTCTGCGTAGGACGCTCAAGGAGGCGGGATCCAAGGCCAACAGGGCCTCGACCAGCTGGGCAGCCGGGCGGACATAATTGTCAGAGAATCGCTCCGCCGGCAGGCCGAGCGTTTCGGCGTCACCGGGTTGGATCACCAGGCCATGCACCGGAAAGCACACCTCGGACGGGGTGCCGGCGACCGAAGCGAGCGCATAGCGGGCGATGCCGTCGAGACCGGTGAGCGGCCCAGCGTTGGAGTAGTCGATTGCCCCCGCCACGTTGACGAGGATACGCGTCCAGCCGACCGATCAGCGGCGTCGAGGGTGACGGTGGATCATTGTGAGGGTGGATCACGGTGGACCATACTGTGACGGTGCCTAGACCTCTGCGGGCTGTCGTCGCCGTGGTCGTGGTCGCCGTTGGGGGCACGGTCGTCGGGCGGTTACTCGGCTACGAGCTGGGCTTCCACACGATCGTTCGCTGTCGCCGGGGTCACCTCTCCGAGACGATCTGGATCCCGGGAGTCAAGGTCAAGGCGCTGGATCTGGGCGTGGCGCGGGTGCAGCGTTGCCCCGTCGGGAAGCACTGGAGCCTAGTGGTGCCCGTGAAGACGGCGTCGCTCACCCACGGCGATCGTGAATTGGCTGGCCAACACCGCAGCGTGCGCATCCCCTGATTCGTCTAGGCCGCAGTGACGGCGCGGGCGACCTCGCCCCAGCGGCCCAAGGTGGACGGATCGGCGTCGATCGAGGCTTGGGCCAGATACATGACGAGGCGGGTCGCGATGCCCCGATAGCGGTCGACCAGGGCGTCGGCGAGCTCGTCCCAGCGGGCGACGACGGCGAAGTGCTCGAGCATCTCGTCGGTGATGGTGGCGGCCATGCCCGGGAGATCGTTGGCCTTGAGGCGCTCGTTGAGCACGGCCGAGGTGCCGGGGAACCCGAGATCGTCGAACTGAAAGGCGTAGTTGCGCGTCGAACCGTAGAAGGCGATCTGGGCGCGCGCCTGTTCGAGGATGGGGCCCCGCTCTTCGGGGCTGTCACCGGGCACGGCGAAGACGGGGATCGTCAGCTCCACCTGATCGCTCGCCCGGCCGGCGGTGGCGGCACCATCGGCTACGGCCGGGAGCAGCCGGTTCTTCAGGTAGGCAGACGAGTGAAAGGGGTGCAGGTGGACGCCGTCGGCGACGGCCCCGGCCATGCGGCACATCCACGGGTTCACGGCGGAGATGTCGACCTTGATGTCACCGTAGGGGTGGGGACGTGGCGTCCACGTCGGCGGAAGCAGGGACAGCTCGTAGTACTGGCCCCGATGATCGAGGGGGAAGTCCCCACGGAACGCCCCAAAGCAGGCCTTCACGGCCTCGACGTAGTCACGCAGTCGCGGTCCTGGTGGGTCGAAGGGCGCGCTGTACCGGCGCTCGACATGGGCCTTGACCTGACTGCCGAGACCGAGCCTGAAGCGGCCGTGGGTGTTGTCGGCCAGCTCCCAGGCCAACTGGGCCGTCACCATCGGGCTGCGGGGAAACGCCACTGCGATCCCGGTCGAGAACTCCAACCGGGAGGTGTTCATGGCCGCCGCGGCGATGGACATCCACGGTGCCTGCATGGTCTCGGTGAACACCATCCCCGAGAAGCCTGCGTCCTCCGCCGCCCGGGCGAGGAAGCTCACGCGCTCCCAGCGGGCGCCGTCCACCATCAGATCGATCTGCACCGTCGTCCCCTTTCTGAGCACACGACAGCGTGAGGGTGGGGTGGCATCGGCCCGCAGTGGATTGGATCGGTCACAGTGAGTAGCTTGCCATCCAGAGGCCAGGGCCACGAAACAGAGGTACGGGGCGTAAGTGGCGCTGGTCGATGGTGTAGAGCAACGCGGGTTTACGGCAGGGAAGGTTTGTCTTGATGGCAGGAAAAATCGTTCGTTTGCTCGTCAAGCAGGCGGTCGATCCGCTCGCAGGAGAGCTGGTCATCCCCAACTCCAAGTACCACGCTCACCGAGCCTTGATACTGGCGTCGCTCGCGCCGGGCACGAGTGAGATCCGGGGCCTGTCAGACGCCGGTCATGTTCGCCACACGACCAAGGCCCTGCGTCGGCTGGGCACGAGAATCCGTCGCCGCGGCGACACCTTTGTCGTCGATGGCGGCCCGTACCGACCCACCGGTCCCGAGGTGTCGGTGGGTAGCTCGGGCACCACGTTGTACTTCATGGCCGGCCTGGTGTCACTGGCCGACGCGCCGGTGACGGTGGTCGGGCAGAAATACTTCCAGCGGCGACCGATCCGCCCCCTTTTGGATGCCCTCGGCGCTCTGGGAGTCGAGCTGTCGTCGCCGACGGGCTGCCCGCCGATCCTCGTGAAGCCCCGGCGCCCGACTGGGGGCCGCGTCACGATCTCCGGGATGCTCTCGCAGTGGATCTCCGGGCTGCTGCTGCTTGCGCCGTTCGCCTCGGGCCCGAGCACCATCACCGTCGAAGGCCCCCTGAACGAGCGCTCGTACATCGACCTCACGATCCGGATGATGGCCGACTTCGGCCTGCACGTCGACGTGACCGACGGCGGGCGCCGCTACGAGATCGAACCAAACCAGGTTCCCCATCCGGCGACCGTAACCATCCCGCCCGACATCAGTGCCGCCGCTTTCGGTCTGGCGGTGACGGCGCTCCATCCATCCGATGTGCTCTTCCGGGGGCTTTCGGCCCGTTCTGCAGCCGAGACCGACCATCCCGAGGCGGAGCTGCTCGACATCATCGCTCAGATGGGCCTGCCGATGACGCTCGACGCCGATACCGGCCTCGTGCGCGTACGCCACGACGGCATCGAGCTCTCGGCCGTCGATGTCGACTGCCGCAGCGTCCCCGACATGCTCCCGATTCTCTCCGTGCTCGGCACCTTCGCCCGCGGCACGACGATTCTCGACAACGTGGCCCACGTGCGGCTGAAGGAGTCCGACCGGGTCTCGGCCATGCTCCAACTCAATCGCATGGGTGGCCGGATCGAACAGCGCGGCGACACACTCATCTGCCAGGGCATCGATCGTCTGACCGGTGCCGACCTGTCCTCCTTCAACGACCACCGGGTGCTCATGTCCCTTGCCGTGGCCGCATCGCGTGCCGAGGGCGAGACCCGACTGACCTATCCCAACGCCTACCGGATCTCCTACCCCCGGTTCCTGGACGAGATGAATGCCGTTGGCATCTGCATGGGAGTCGAGTCGTCGATCGCAGCCCAGCGCTCGGCGCCCCGCCCCACGCGACACAGCCCGCCGGCCCGACTCGCACCGGCCGAGGCGGCGGCCACTCCGATCGGGCACTACGTGCGCCGCTTGGCCGAGGAGCGGCCCGACGACCCTGCGATCGTAGACATCGGTGTCGACGCCGCCTCCGACCGAGTCTGGACCTGGGCCGACATCGACCGGCATGCCGACATGGTCGCCATGCTCCTCCTCGACCTCGGGGTGACACCGGACGAGGCCGTGGCATTCCAGTTGCCCAACTGCGCCGAGTTCGTCGTCGTCGCCCTGGCCGCGCTTCGAATCGGCGCCGTGTGCTGTCCCGTCATGCCGATCTTCCGGGAGCGGGAGGTGGCGTTCACGCTCAAACGGTCGCGGGCCAGAGTCCTGGTCGTTCCCGATCGTTTTCGCGACCGCGACTATCCCGGCGAGATCGCGAGCTTGCTCTCGGATCGAGGTGCGGACAACTCGGCCTTGCGCCATGTCGTGGTCGTCGGTGGCGACGGCCCGCTTCCCTTGGGCCGCGGAGTCCGCTGGTACCGCTTCGCCGAGGCGCTCCAAGCGACAAAACCGGACCGAGCCGTCATCGACGCCCGTGCACCGGTGCCCACCGCCCTGGCGCAGCTGCTCTTCACTTCGGGAACGTCGGGTGAGCCCAAGGGTGTCCTGCATCGCATGGACGCCTTGACCCGGGCCGTCGCCGGCGAGATCCGCCACCTGGACCTGACCGATACCGACCGCGTGTTCGTCCCCTCGCCGCTCGCGCACCAGACCGGCTTCCTCTACGGCATGTGGCTTGCCCTCGTCCTCGGGGTGCCGCAGATCCTGCAGGCCAGCTGGGACGGCCGGGTCGCGCTCGGGGCCTTGCGCCGCTGGCGAGCGACCTTCGTGCAGGCTGCCACCCCCTTTCTCGCCGACCTCATTGCCGCCGTGGAGGAGACCCAAGAGACGCCCGATGCCCTGCGGATCTTTGTCGCCACAGGAGCCACCGTGCCGCGTGGCCTGGCCGAGCTGGCGACCCGAGTGCTCGGCACGGCGGTGTGCGGCGCGTGGGGCACGACCGAGACCTGTCTCGGCTCACTCTCGGCGCCCGATGACGAGCCGGCCAAGGTCTGGGGGACCGACGGACGAGCCCTCGAAGAGGTGCGGCTCCGAGTCACCGACGATGATGGAAGCGTCTTGGCCGCCGGCCAGCAAGGCAACTTCGAAGTTTGGAGCGAATGCCTCTTCGAGGGCTACCTTGACCACCCGGACTGGACGGCCGATGCCATGACCGTCGACGGTTGGTACCGCAGCGGCGACCTGGCGGTCATCGATGACGCCGGCTACGTTCGAATCGCGGGACGGGTGAAAGACGTGATCAACCGGGGCGGAGAAAAGGTACCCGTGGCCGAGATCGAGCAGCTCATTCACACCCATCCTGCCGTCGTCGACGTGGCCATCGTGGCCATGCCCGACGAGCGCCTCGGTGAGCGAGCCTGCGCCTTCGTGGTCGCCGCGGCCGAGTTCGACCTAGCCGAGATGCGGCGCTTCTTGGACGGCGCCCGCGTCGCCAAGCACTACTGGCCCGAGCGTCTCGAGGCCGTCGAACGGTTGCCGATCAACCCCGCCGGTAAGGTCCAGAAGTTTGTGCTGCGCGAACGGGCGCGGCACCTCGACGAGACGGGGGGACGAACGTGAGCATGCAAGAGACATCCTTTCGAGCGCTGAGCGAGGAGATCGAAGCGTTCGTCCGCGGTCCCGGCGAGGATTACGCAACCGAGATCGAACGGACGCATGCGGTGCCGCCGAAGCTGTGGGACGATCTGCGTGAGCGCGGTTACCTTCACCTGGCGGCGCCCGAGGAGTACGGGGGCCGGGGAATCGCATTCTCCCGGTACCTCGAGCTCCTCGAGCTGTTTTCGATGTCGCACGCATCGGTGCGGATGATCATCCACGTGTGCAACGGTCTGTGGCGGGCCATTGACCAGTTCGCCACCGTCGAGCAGCGCGACGCCTTCGTGTTGCCCCAGATCGCCGGTGGCATCAAGGTCGCCTTCACCCTGACCGAGCCGACGGCGGGGACGGGGGCGGATCTCCGCAGCCGCGTCGAGCGCGACGGCGACGTCTACTACCTGACCGGCGAGAAGCACCTCATCACCTTCGGCGTGAGTTGCGACTATTGGCTCCTGTTCGCGCGGGTGGCCGGCACCCAAGGCAAGGATGGCACCGTCGCGCTGATGGTCGATCGCAACTCGCCGGGCGCAACGGTCGAAGCCATGCCCGACACCATGGGCGTGCGGGGCACCGACCACGCCCGTTTGACCTTCGACAGGACACCGGTCCCTGTGGCCAACCGGTTGGGTGACGAGGGACGCGGCCTTGAGGTCGCGCTAGGAGGGTTTCTCACACCGAGCAGGATCTCCGTGGCGATGAGCTGCGTCGGTCTGGCCCGCCGAGCCCAGGAACTGGCCGTCGAGCACGCCAGGACGCGGCAGACGTTCGGCAAGCCTCTGTCGGCCCGACAGTCCATCGCCTTCTCCCTCGCCGAGAACGCCACCGACATCGAAGCCGCCCGCCAGCTCACCCTGCATGCGGCGCGCCAGTGGGAGACAGGCGACCCGAGGGCAACGACCCTGTCGTCGATGTCCAAGCTCAATGCCGTGGACATGCTGACCCGGGTCACCGACAAGGCCCTCCAGGTCCACGGCGGGATCGGCTACTGGGAACCGAACCCGATCGAGCGGATCTACCGTGACGCCAGGGCCCAGCGTTTCGAAGAGGGGACCAACGAGATCCAAAAGACGGTGATCGCCCGAGAGGTGATTCACCCCGCCCCTTAGTCTCTCGGAGTCGCGGGTCAATCGGAGGACGGACGGGCCACGAGCTCGATCTCGAAGCCGTCCCTGTCCTCGAGGTAGAGGACCGAAGCGCCGCCGGCGATGAGGTGGCGATCGCTCGGGAGGGTCGACCAGCCGTGCGACTTGGCCTGGCGTCGCATGCCGTCGAGGACGGCGGGGGAGTCGACGCCGAAGGCAATGTGGTTGAGGCCCGGTCTCAGCCGGCTGTAGAGCATCCCTGGCACCATGTCGGGCGATTGCTCGAGGGCGATGGCGAAGCCGGTCGGATGACGAAACAACACGACGGGGCCGAGCGAAGCGTCAACGGCGTAATCGAGCTGTCCGAGCAGCCAACCCCACGATTGCTCGGCCCGTGTGAGGTCGGGCACCCAGAGCGTCACATGATGGAGCACCCGCCGACGTTAGCGACACCGGTCGAAGCGAGGGCGACAGCTGGCCTGCCGGGCGCGGTTCGGCCTGGGATACTCGGCTGGTGGCGCGCATCAAGGCAGGGATCGTTCCGCCCAACCCCGACGACTGGCCGGACGGGTCCGATCCGGCCCTCCTTGATCCGGCCCGCCTCGATCCGGCCCTCCTTGATCCGGACCGTGACCGGAGCACGGTCGTGCTCGATGTCGTGGACTCCATCCCGCCAGGACGGGTGATGTCCTACGGGGACATTGCCCGCTTCGTCGGCATGCGATCGGCGCGCCAGGTCGGCCAGATCCTCGCCCGGCGCGGCCACGAGGTGCCGTGGCACCGAGTGGTGATGGCCGACGGTTCGCTCGCCCCGCACTCGCGGCGCGAGCACCTCGCCCGACTCCGCAAGGAGCGAGCCCCGCTGCGTGGCGACCGCGTCGACATGTCGAAGGGACGCTGGTGCCCTGGGCGAGGGCAAAACGAGCCTTCCGTGGATCGCGCTTGACTTGAAGTGAACTTGAGGGTGTTAGCTCGCGGTATGACGAGAGCCCCGACATCACCGGCCGGCGTCCCCGATGAGATCGTGCTCGGCGCCGTCGAGGACTTTCCCCCTGGAAGCCTCCGTCTCGTCCACGCCGGCGCCCGTCGCCTGCTCGTCGCTGCGACCCCGGCGGGCTGGTCGGTCACCGACAACGCCTGCCCCCACCAGGGCTACGGCCTGGTCCAGGGCGATCTCGACGACGGGACCCTCACCTGTGCCTGGCACAACTGGAAGTACCGCGTCGCCGATGGTCATTGCCTGCGGGGCGAAGAGGACCTGCGGCTCTACCCGGCCACGGTCAGGGAAGGAACCGTCGTCGCCGTCGTGGCCGACCCGCCCGCCGAGCAGACCCGAGCCCGCCTTACGGCGAGCCTGCGCCGGGGCCTCGACGACGGCTACGTCGGGCAGATGGCACGGGACATCGTCCGACTCCTCAGAGCCGACGCCGACCCGGTCCAGCTGGTCTGGGAGGCGGTCGCGTGGGGCGCGCCCCGCGCCGAGTTCGGGTTCGGTCACGCGCTGGCCTCGCTCGTCGACTGCATGCACACCGCCACCGAGGCCGAAGGTGACGCCAGGGCCCTTCCGCTCGTCACCGCCTTCGGCCGCATCGCCGACACCGAACGGCGCCGGCCGCTGCGTTCCCAGCCCGAGCCTCTCGGCGACCTCCCGGACCGGCCCGGCGCGGCCTTCCGTGCGGCCATCGAAGCGGAGGATCTCGTCGGCGCGGAAGGTCTGCTGCGGGGCGCCATCGCCGCCGATTACGACGCGTCCACATTGCGTCGGTGGTTGACGGGAGTTGTCAGCGACCACCACCTCTCCTACGGCCACGCCGCCATCTACGTCCAGAAGGCCTTCGCCCTGCTCGATCGGCTCGGCTGGGAGCGGGCCGATACCGTGCTGCCGCACCTGGTACCCGCCATCGGCTGGGCCACGCGAGAGGACCGCCTGCCGTACATGCGGGCCTTCACTCGGGCGGTCGGTGCTGTCGACATGGCCGCCCTGGCCACCACCGCCCGGTCGCAGGGCTGGAGCGCAGAAGGCGAAGAGGCCGGGCCGCTCCGTGACGCCCTGCTCGGTCGCCAGCCGCCCGCCGTTGTCGAAGCCGCGGTCGACGCCGTCGTCGGAGGCGCCGGCATCGAGGGCCTCATCGACACCGTCGTCGCGGTCGGCTCCCATCGCCTGGCGCGCTACGACCCCACCGCCGAGGTCGAGTCGGACTCGACCGACTTCGGTTGGCTCGACCTCACTCATGTCCTCACCTACGCATCGGCGGCCCGGTGGGCGTGGCGCGCCGATCCCGGTCCCGACACCGCCCGCCTGGCGCTCTGGACCGCGTTTCAGGCTCACTACGCCGGCCGACGTGGCTACGTCGAGATCACCGGTGACGCCGCCGACCCGGTCGCTACGACCGTCGAAAGCACCCCGGGCCGCCTCTGTCGCGCCGCCCTCGAGGACAGGGCCGGGACCCCCATCTTCGCCGCCCACCTCATCAAGACGGCGAGCGCAGCGGTCGTCGAGGCCGAGGCGACACGATCGCGTGCGCCGCTCGACGCCGTCGCCAGGTTTGTCGCCGCGCCCAGGCGGGAGGCGTCGATCGCCCTGAATGTCAGGAAGGCCATCGACCTCGCCGATGGGCGAGTGCCGGCGTGAGGCCCGGACGGCCGGCGTGGGTCAGTGAGCCGGCCGGCGACAGGATCGGGGCTGCTAGCTACTTGCCCCTGAAAAACTGTTGTGTGGTCTGGGGCGGGTCGGGCTGATCGATGGCTGTGGGGTCGTGTGGGGCTTTGCCCGGCCGTTTTGGGCTTCTCCGGGCCCCCGTTTTCGGTCCTTTTGGGACCGTCGGGGCGCGCTGCGAGAAGCGGCGGGCCGGGTCAAGCAGCGGTTCGTTCCGTCGGTCCCGGCGTGGGTGGGTCGGTGCCGGGGAGGCTGGAGGGTGGTGGTCGACGCTGTCGGGTGGTCTGCTTGGTGAGGCTGGCGATCTTGACCGAGTTGTGAGCGAGGACTCCCCACCCGCACCACACCTGGGCCCCTTGGTGACCGTCGAAGAGAGTGCGCCGCCAACCGAAGTCCCGCTTCAGACAGGCGATCCGGGCCTCGGAACCGGTGCGCCACTTGACCAGGCGGGTGAACCCCCGACCTCGCTGCACGGCGGTTCGCGCCGCGCCGGGCTTGCCTTTGCGGGGGATGGCCACCGTTCTCACTCCGAGAACGATCAGCGCGGCATCCACGACGGCCTCGCCATAGCCCCGATCGGCGGTCACCGCTTTGGCCGTCTTGGCGAACCGGGCCTTGACCCGCCCGACAGCGGGGGTCAGCATCGGCGCGTCGGGCGGGTTGCCGACCACCACCTCATGGTCGACCACGATCCCGTCGACGTTGTCGACCACCTGGGCTTTGTAACCGAACTCGACCGGGCGGCCGAGACGTCCCTTGGCGATCGGGCGGGCGTCGACATCATGGAGGGACACGACCCGGGTGGCCCCATCAGGGGTCCTGCCGGCGATACGGGTCCGGGTCTGGGCCACGACCCGCTCCAACGCGTCGGCGACCTGTTCCATCTCGACGATCGTGGCCATGATCTTCGCCGGGCGCAGCGGTCCCGGCTCCCGACGCTTCAAGCCCCGGCGGGCATTGGCCGCCACTGCCCTGGCATCGACGATCGTCGCCTCCGCGATGACGGCCAGCTCGCCGGTGATAGCGACCACCTCGTCTCGGGCTTCGTCGGAGCGTCGACGCAACCACACCGCCACATCATGGGCACGACGACGCACCGAGCGTCGCCGGTCCCTGAACTTCGTCCGTTTCGCCAGCCCGGCGTCTTTGACTCGGCCGGCGAGGACCCCCAGGCGGGCCACGCCCTTGGCCAGCAGGCCACTGTCGGTCGGATAGGCCACGTTGGCCTCCACCACCGTCGTGTCAGCGCGGAGCTTGTCGACCCGGACCAGTTTGGCCTCCGCGGCCTTGGCCAACAACGCCTCGTTCAACGCGGCGACCGCCTGCTGACCGCACCGGGAGGTGATCTTGACCAACGTGGTCGGGTGCGGCACAGCGGTGTCGAGCGGGATCCGACAAAACCGCCGCCACGCGATCGAGTCCGACACCTCCGCGCACAACGTCTCGAAACCGAGCTTGTAGCGGAACCGCAAGAACATCATCCGCAGATAGGTCTCCACCGGGATCGACGGCCTTCCGTGGCGGGCCGAGAAGAACGGCACGAACGGCACGAAGAACCGAGGATCGTCCAACAAGGCGTCGACCTCGGCCAGCATCGGCGGCAACCCCAAACAACACTCCGGCAAGATCGCGTCCCACAAAGTGGGCTCGGCGTTTATGGTACGCAACATGATGGTCCAGATCCCTTCTCGCACAAGGGGTTTGGACCATCATCACCCCACTCGACCCCCAACACGAGGACCGTCCCGCACAAACACGCAGGTCACAGCCCTTTTCTACAACAGTTTTTCAGGGGCAAGTAGCTAGTGATCCACGGAGCGTGACCGCCAGCCGCGCCGGAAGGGGAGCCTCCACTTGCGCGGGGCGATGAGCGAGTCGATGGTCGCTGGTCCCCACGATCCCGCCCAGTAGGGGAGCACCTGGGGCAGATCGGCGAGGAGCGGCGCCGAAACCTCCCACAGCCGCTCGATGCCCTCGGCCGTGTTGAACAGCGTGTGGTCGCCGCACATGGCGTCGTGGATGAGCCGCTCGTAGGCCTCGAGGACGTCGGCTTCCTGCTCGGTCTCGTGCAGGGCGAACTGCAGACTCAGCTTGTCGAGCTTCATCCCCGGGCCTGGACGCTTGCCGTAAAACGAAAGCGACAGCTTCGACGAGTCGGCCAGGTCGAACGTCAGGTGGTCGGGGCCGGCCATGCCCACCTCGGAATCGGCGGGGAACATACTCTTGGGGGGCTCGCGAAAGGCGATCGAGATGATGCGGGCGCCTTCTGCCATCTGCTTGCCGGTCCGGAGGAAGAACGGCACGCCGGCCCACCGCCAGTTGTCGATCTCGGCCTTGAGGGCCACGAACGTCTCGGTCTCGGAGCGGGGGTTAACTCCCGGCGTCGAGCGGTACCCGTCGTACTGGCCCCGGATCACCTGCGCCGGGTCGAGGGGTCGCAGCGAGCGGAAGACCTTGTTCTTCTCCTCGCTTATGGCCTTGGGCTCGAGCGCGGTCGGTGGCTCCATGGCCATGAACGCGAGGATCTGGAACAGGTGGGTGACGACCATGTCCCGAAAGGCGCCCGTCGACTCGTAAAAGTCGGTCCTCGTGCCGACCGAGAGCGTCTCGGGCACGTCGATCTGGACGTGGTCGATGTGATCCCGGTTCCAGATCGGCTCGAACAAGCCGTTGGCAAACCGGAAGGCGAGGATGTTTTGTGCCGCTTCCTTCCCGAGGAAGTGGTCGATACGAAACACCTGGTCCTCAGTGAAGACCTGGTGGACGGTGGCGTTGAGCCGTTCGGCGCTGGCCAGGTCGGTGCCAAAGGGCTTCTCCATGATGATCCTGGCCCGTTCGACAAGGCCGGCGTCGGCGAGCATGTGCACGACGCTGTCGGCCGCGACGGGCGGGATGCTCAGGTAGTGCAGCCGGCGCGGCTCGGCGTCGAGCTCGTACTCCAGGCCCTTGACCACCTCGCCCAGGCGGGCGGCGCCGGCCGGCTGGGGCACGTAGTGGATCTTGGAGGCAAACGCCGCCCACGCCTCGTCGAGGACGTCGCAGCGGGCGAACTCCCCGCAGGCGCCACGGGCCACCTCCCTGAACCCGTCGTCGTCGAGGTCCTCGAGGGAGACACCGACGATCCGCGACTCGGGGAGCAGGCCGGCCTGGGCCAGGTGGAACAGCCCGGGGATCAGCTTCCTGCGGGCCAGGTCACCCGTCGCGCCGAAGAGCACGATGACGTGCGGTTCGGGCGGAGGGATAACTGCCGGGTCGACGTCGGCCATGGCCCCCATACTCACAGAACGGGGTGGCATTCGCGGTACCGGTGCTCGCCGACCGCCGGTGGTCAAGGGTTAGGCCAGCCGTTGCGATCCGTACACCGAACGGACGGCTCGTGGCCATCTGGGATTTCTACGGTTCGGGACAAGGCGGTCGCCGGCGTGGCGGCCCCGGGGACGACTGATCCAGGAACGAGGAATTGCGATGATGCGCAGGACGACCCGAGTGCTCGCCGGCGTGGCCGGTGTGACGCTCCTGCTTGGCGCGTGCGGTTCGAGCTCGAGCACCTCGACCAAATCGGGCAGCTCCGGCGGAGGGTCGGGCTCGGCCATGCCCACCTCGCTCAGCGGCTACGGCAGCATGGCCAAGTTGGTGGCCGCGGCCAAGAAGGAAGGGACGCTCAACGTCATCACGCTCCCCAAGAACTGGGCCAACTACGGCACCATCATGAGCGACTTCACCAAGAAGTACGGCATCAAGATCAACGACGCCAACCCGGAGGGATCGAGTCAGGACGAGATCAACGCCATGACGTCGCTCAAGGGCCAGTCCCGCGCCCCCGACGTCCTCGACATGGGCACACCCTTCGCCATCAAGGCGGCTCAGCAGCATCTCCTGGCCCCCTACAAGGTTGCATCGTGGAGCTCGATTCCCGCTGCGGCCAAGGACGCCACCGGCGACTGGTACGGCGACTACGGGGGTTACGTGTCCATCGGCTACAACAGCGCCAAGGTCAAGAATCCGCCGACGTCGTTCGCCGACCTGCTCAAGCCCGAGTACAAGAACCAGGTGGCCATCAACGGCAACCCGACCGAGGCGGGTGCGGCCTTTGCCGCGGTGTACGCCGCCGCCCTCGCCAATGGTGGATCGTTCGCCAACATCACGCCAGGAATCAACTACTTCAAGAAGCTCAAGCAGGTCGGAAACTTCGTACCGGTGACGGCCAGCCCGGCGACCGTCGAGAACGGCCAGACCCCGATCGTCATCTGGTGGGACTACCTCCAGGCGTCGGAGATCGCCGCCCAGGTCAAGACGTGGAAGGTGGTCATCCCCAAGACCGGCGTCTACGCCGCCTACTACGACCAGGCCATCAGCGCCACTGCCCCTCATCCGGCCGCGGCCCGGTTGTGGGAGGAGTACCTGTACTCGGTGACCGGCCAGAACCTGTGGCTCGCCGGCTACGCCCGGCCCATCGAGCTCTCGACGCTCGAGAAGGAAGGCAGGGCAAACAAGTCGTATATCGCCAAGCTTCCAGCGGCGCCGGCCGGTCAGGCCGCCTTCCCCACCGAGGCGCAGAACAACAAGGCCGAGACGACGGTCAGCCAGCAATGGGCCCAGGTGCTCGGAAGCTGACGCTCGCTTGACCGTCGCCGCTCAACCAGGGACGCCGGCCGGAGTGCGTCAGGACCGAGCGCGGCTCGCCGGTGGTCCCCCCGCCGGCGAGTCCGCTCGAGGACGCAGGTCGCGCCTGCTCACCCGGCTGCCGCTGCTCGGCCTGGCCCCCTTCGCCATCTACACGCTGTTGTTTCTGGCCATACCGACCGTCGCGGTCATGGTCGGCGCCTTTCGGTCTGGCACCGGCGCCTTCACCTGGAGCAACATCGCAACCGCCACCAGCAAGCAGTACGCCAAGGGCTTCGAGAGCTCCCTCGAGCTGGCCGTCGTAACGGCAGTGGTGCCCGGGATCGCCGGCGTGATCATCGCCTACGCGGTGCACCGCTCGCCGAGTGGCAACATCCTCCGTCGGGTGGTCTCGACGGCGTCCGGGGTGTTCGCCAACTTCGGCGGGCTGCCACTCGCCTTCCTGTTCATCGCCACCATCGGCAGCACGGGTCAGGCGACCGCCTGGCTGAGCGATCTCGGGTTCAACCCCTACAACCACGGCTTCACCCTCTACAGCTTCTGGGGCGTCGCCATCGCCTACCTGTACTTTCAGATCCCGCTCATGGTGCTCGTGGTCACGCCGGCACTGCAGGGGTTGCGCCCGGCCTGGCGTGAGGCCTCCGCCAACCTGGGTGCAGGAAACTGGCAGTACTGGCGCCGCATCGGGGTGCCCGTGCTCGCCCCTGCGGTACTCGGTTCTGTGCTCCTGTTGTTTGGCAGCGCCCTTTCTGCCTACGCCACCGCCGACGCCCTGACGAGCGGCACCATCCTCCTTACGCCGATCCAGATCGGCTCGTTTCTCAACGGCAACGTCATCGCCGGCCAGACCAACGTAGGTAAGGCACTCGGCCTCGGGCTCATCGTGATCATCGCCGTCGCTATCGCCCTGTACTCGATTCTCCAGCGTCGGGTCTCTCGTTGGCTTCGGTAGTCGCCCCCGCTCCCGCCCGCCGAGCCCGTTCCCGGGCCGGCTCGCCGTCGTCGTCGGCGAGCGGCCGACGCTGGCGGATACCGATCCTCGTGATCGCCGGGCTGTACTTCGCCGTCCCCCTCTACGCCGCCGCCCACTTCGCCCTGCAGGCTACGAACGGGGGCTACACCGCGTCGGCGTTCACCAGCCTCCCGCACCAGCAGGGCTTCGGTGCGGCCTTCGCCCTGTCCCTGCACCTGGTGGTCATCGCCACCGTGATCACCCTCGTGCTCATGGTCCCGACGGCCGTGTACATCCACCTCCGGGTCCCCGGGCTTCGCCGGCTCTTCGAAGGCATCACCCTGCTGCCGATCGTCATCCCGCCCGTAGTGCTGATCGTCGGTGTCCTGCAGGTGGCTCCCACCTTTCTGAAGGCAAGCCCCAACCTCCTCGGTCTCGAGTACGCCGTGCTCGCCATGCCCTTCGCCTACCGCTCTCTCGACGCCGGGCTTCGGGCCATCGACGTGCGGACCCTCTTCGACGCTTCCAGGTCGCTTGGCGGTGGCTGGTTCGCGACCATCATCAGGGTGGTGCTGCCCAACCTCAGGGCCGCGCTGCTCTCGGCCACCGTGCTGACCGTCGCCCTCGTCCTCGGCGAGTTCACGATGGCGAGCCTCGACCAGTACCAGACGTTCCCGGTGTGGATCTACAACTTCGCGGCGAGCAACGGGCACGTCACCGTGGCCGCTTCCCTCGCCGCTCTGCTCGTCACCTGGCTGCTGCTGCTCGTCATCAGCGCCTTCGACAGCGGCCGGCGCCGGCGGGTCAGGGCGACATCGGAGCAAGCCAGGGGAGAAGACACCGCCACGGCTGCCACATCCCCAGGAGGCACACCGTGACGATCCCCACGAGGAGCACTGCCGGCTCCATGTCAAAGGGCGCGACCGACGCAGCCGAATCACCCGGCGCCGGTCAGCTCGGAGGGGCCGGTGCGACAGGAGCAGCCGGTGCGATAGGAGCGGCCGGTGCGACCGTCGAGCTTCGTGAGTTGCGTCGGGCGTTCGGATCGACGATGGCGCTCGACGGCCTTTCGCTCCGTGTCGCCCCCGGGGAGCTCGTCGCCCTCCTCGGGCCCTCGGGATGTGGGAAGACGACGGCCCTTCGTGTCGTGGCCGGCTTCGAATCGACCGACAGCGGGTCGGTGCTCGTGGACGGCAACGACGTGACTGGAGTGGCCCCCCAACGGCGCGACATGGGCATGGTCTTTCAGAGCTACAGCCTGTTTCCCAACATGGACGCCGGCGACAACGTCGCCTTCGGGCTGCGGATGCGCCGGCTCGGGTCGGCGGAGCGCAAGCGGCGGGCCATGGACCTGCTCGACATGGTCGGTCTCGCCGAACGGGCCCGCCAGTATCCCCATCAGCTCTCCGGCGGCCAGCAACAGCGGGTAGCGCTGGCCCGGGCTCTCGCCATCCAGCCGCGGGTGCTGCTGCTCGACGAGCCGCTCTCGGCCCTCGACGCCCAGGTCAGGTTGCAGCTGCGCGACCAGATCAGGGTGCTCCAGGCCCGGCTCGGGACGACGACGCTCTTCGTGACCCACGACCAGGAGGAGGCCCTGTCGATGGCCGACCGGGTGTGCGTGATGCGCGACGGTCGCATCGAGCAGGTCGCCGCTCCCGACGAGCTTTACCGCCACCCGGTCAACGCCTTCGTCGCCGAGTTCGTGGGAACCATGAACCGCATCCCCGGTCGCGTCGAAGCCGGCGCCGTCACCCTCCTCGGCCGCCGGGTCGCCGCACGCGGCGTCGAAGGCCGCGCCGAAGGCTCCGTCGTCGACGTTATGGTCCGGCCCGAGGGACTCAGGATCGGCGCCGTCGACCATGGCGCCGGCATCGTGACGGCCAAGACGTTTCTCGGGTCGATCACGAGGGTCGCCGTCCTCCTCGACGGGGACACGGCGGTGCGGGTGGACCTGGGCAGCGAGGTCGCGTCCCGGCTCGACATGGGCGCAGCCGTCGAGGTCACCCTGGCCGACGACGAGGTGATGGTGGCCGACCACCCGTGAACCGAGCACTGGATGGACGCGAGGACGCCGGGCGATCCGACGCCGGCGGAGCCGGCGGTCCCGACGCCCGAGGTCCCGGCGCCCGAGATCCCAGCACCGATCCGATCGACTTCCTCGTCGCGCCGTTGCGCTCGCGAGGTGGCGACGCCTACCTGGGTGAGGATGTGACCCAGGCCGACCACGCCCTGCAGGCGGCCGAGCTGGCGGCGACGGAAGGGGCGTCCGAAGCGCTCGTGGTCGCCGCCCTTCTCCACGACGTCGGCTGGCTGCTGGGTGGAAGTGATGAGGATCACGCCGAGCGGGGGGCGGCGTGGCTCGCCCGCTGGCTGCCGGCGGCGGTGAGCGAACCCGTGCGCCTCCACGTGGACGCCAAGCGGTGGCTGTGCACCACCGACGCCGGCTACCTGACCCGGCTCTCCGTGGCTTCGAAACGCACTCTCGTTGGCCAGGGCGGCCCGATGAGCGCAGATGAGGTGGGGGCGTGGGCGGCGACGCCGTGGTCGACCGAGGCGGTGACCCTCAGGCGTTGGGACGACCGGGCCAAGCGGCCGGGACTGCGGGTGCCGGGCCTCGAGCACTGGGAACCGTCCCTGCGCCGCCTGGTCGAGTCGTCCACCCCCTGACGGCCGGCCGCCCCCTCAGCCGCTGGCGCCGAGCCCGAGCAGCGCCGGAAGATCACGGACGGAATCGGCGACGTGGGTGGCGCCCCCGCCTCGCAGCTCGCCCGCACCGTGGGCGCCGGTCAGGACCCCGACCCGTAGCGAAGCGCCGGCCCGCAAACCCGTCTCCATGTCCGACGCCGTGTCGCCGACGACGGCCACCGCACGCACGTCGCCGGCGCCCGTGCGCATCAACGCGGTGAGCACGAGATCGGGGAACGGTCGACCCCGGCCGGCTTCGGAAGGGCAGACCGTCACGTCGGCGCGCTTTTCCCAGCCGAGGCTCGCTACCAGTCGGTCACGCGTGGGTGCAGAGAAGCCGGTCAGCAGGGCCACCTTGATGCCCGAGGAGCGGATGGCGTCGAGGGCGTCGTCGGCGCCGGGGATGGGCTCGACGCGCCCGGCGTCGATCTGGCGGTCGTAGGCCGCCTCGAAGGCGGCGTTGGCCCGCTGGGCGGTGTCCTCCGAGTCGAGGATGGCCCGGAACACCACGATCTTCGACTGTCCCATGGTCTCGGTGACGTAGGCCTCCATCCGACTGCGCTCGGCCGCGTCGGTCACGTTCACGGCGTCGAGGGCATCGGCGAAGGCCCCCATGACGGCGCCGTCGTCGGCGACGGTGGTCCCCGCCATGTCGAGGCATACCAGCTGGATGTCGTCGCTCATTGAAACGTCTCCTCTGCGATGGCGGGGGCGAGGGTCATGCCGCGGCCACCGGGGCCGGTCACGAGGACCACGCCTTCGCCCGGGGTGTCCCGAGCGTAGAGCCGGTCGTCGGTGACCTGGCTGTAGACGCCCGCCCATCGACGCCTGACCTCGGGCAGCTCCCGACCGAGCAGCCGCGAAGCGGTGGCGATGAGGTGGGCCTCGGGTGCGGTGTCGTAATCGAAGGGGAATGGCTCCGCGTAGGTGTGGGTGTCGCCAATCGTGAGCGACCCGTCGGCGCGCTGCACGAGCAGGAGCTGGGCGGCCCACTCGCTGGCCACCGGGGCTTGGGCGCCGAGGCGGTCCCGCGGCGTACCGGCGTACGCCGGGTAGTAGCGCAGCGAGTCGGCGTCGGCGATGGCCGCTCCGACGGTCGTATCGAACGGTGCGGTCTCGAGCATCTGCAGGCGCACGCGCCGGAGGAGGAGAGCGCCGATGGCGCCGGCGAGCGGACCCCGGTGAGCGGCGCCTGTGCATAGGACGGTCAGATCGGCCGGGTACCGGACGCCGACGTCGTCGATCGCCCCCCGTCCGTCGACGTCGACCACCTGACGGCTGGGGATCCACGAGTAGCGGTCACTGCGCTTGAGCCGGGCGCGGATAGCGGCTGGGGTCAGACGCGGTTCGACGATGGCGTCGAGATCGCAGACCAGGGCCGCCACCACGTCGGGGCCGAGAGCGCCGCATCGAACCCGGGCCTCCTTGGCGTCGAGCAGCCGAAACGCTCGCGCTGTCGCGTCCGGCAACCCTGCGGCGGCCTCGAGGGCGGAGGCGGCGTCGTCGTCGGTCGCCACCGTCAACGAGCCGACCGGGCGGAACCCGGTGCCGGGGCAGTCCTCGGCGACCTCCGCCCACAGCTCACGAGCCCTGATGGTCAGCGCCAGCTCCCGACCGGGCGCCCTGCCGCTCACCCATACCAGCCCGAAGTTGCGCACCGAGGCGCCGCGAGGCGCCACCTCGCGCTCGATGTGGGTGACCTCCATGCCCCGCCGGACTGCGTGCCAGGCGTGCATGGTGCCGATGATGCCGCCGCCGACGACGACCACCCGGTCGGTCATGCGTCGACGCTGTTTGCGGCATGGGCGAATGCCGTGGCCGGGGCTGCGGTCGTCGACACGAGCACCACGTTACGGTCGTCGGGGCCGCCCCGCCCCTGCGCCTCCAGACGTCCCGCCGTCCGCTGCCAGTCGTTGGCGGCGAGCTCGCGTGCCCAGCCGGCCAAGGTGCGCACGTCGTCGAGCGAGCCCGAACGCGGGTCGACGAGGCCGGCGTGGTCGACGACCGTGCAGGCCACCACGAGGTTGTTGCCTTCGACGTCCTCGGCTATCTCGATCACCCGCGCCTGCTGGGGCCAGTCGACGTGCGATGCGGTTGTGATCTCCCACCATCCGCCGCCGAGCCTCTCGTCGAAGCGGTGGGGCGTGACCGTGTTGGTATGGGTGTGGCCGTTGACCCAGGCCACCAGGTTGGGGAAGCGGCGCACCACGCCTTCGACCTCATCGGCCAGGGCCCTGTGTTCGCCGCCTGGGGCCCAGGGGTTGATGAGGCACCGCAGCGGATGGTGGCTGAAGAGCACGAAGAGCCGTTCGTCGCCGGCCCGGTGCTGCAGCCTGCCGTTTCGGTCGACCGAGCGCGCCGAGCCGGCTTCGAGCTCGGCCTCGAGCCATGCCAGCTGGTCGGCGCCGAGCGATCCCTGCCAGCCGCCGTTGCCATTGACGGTGTCGAGGACGAGGCCGCGTACCGCGCCGGCATCGAAGCCGTACCACGTCGGGGAGTCGGCCGGCCTGGCACTGCGGTGCTCGTGGGCCGCCGTCCATGCCGTCGTGGCGAGCTGATCGCGGCCCACGTCGGCGTGTACCCGGCGCCAGGGCGTGCCGGGAAGGGCCCTCGACAGCTTGGGGTTAGAGCGCTGGGCGTCACCGAAGAAGCCGGCGATGTCCTCCGCGCTCACGCCGAATGGCTGGCCGACGGCCTTGCGCCTTCCTTTCGTGATCCGCCGCAGCGCGGTGGCGGGGACGACCGTCCCCGCGATGAGGCAGTCGTGGTTGCCGTACACCGGATGCCACGGCATCCCCAGGCCCCCGGCCCGAAAGGGCCGTCGGGCCGCGTCGAAGAGGCCGGGCACGGTAGGAAAGCCGTATCGGGATCGCGGTCGATCGTCGACCTCGCCGGCCGGCGTGCCGTCGGGATGCCAGTAGCGGACGTCGTAGGCGTCCGCGGATCCGACACCCTCCCAGCGCGCCGGGTCGCCTGAGTCGGCTCTGACCTCGACGCCGCCGTCGAGCAGACCGATGGCGGCGTCGACCTCGTTGGCCTGGGCGTTGTCGGCCGAGTCGCCCGTGGCCACGGCGAAGGCGAGCTGGGCTCCGGTCACAGGGCCACGTCCGAGACCCCTGATGACACTGGTCATGGCCTCGGCCACGTGGTGGGTGAGCGACTCCTGGACCCGGTAGGCGCCGACCGGGCCGACGAGGGCCGCCACCGGCGAGTCGTCGTCGGCCAAGCGGTCCAGGTACTCGGCTCGCCCCGGGCTCTGGGCGTCGGTGATGTGAAGGTCGGAGACCTGGACGAAGGCGATCACGGGCCGTAACCGTCCGGACGGAGCCGCGCCGCCGAGGTCGGACCGCACGCTGTGGGGCTCCGGGGGTCCGGCGATCAGCCGCCTGTACCCGCTTGGACCCCGGTGGGACGGGAGGATCGTGTGGTCTCGGACGTTCACCGTGTCGGGCCCGGGGCGCCCGCCGGTGCTGCTCATCGGGCCCTGGTGGGCCGGTCGGCGATCACTCGTGGTTGGGATCACGAGCGGATGGTAGAAGTGCTCCCTTGCCGCCAGCTTGAGTTGGCGTTGCCGGCCGATGAACACCGGGCCACATCGCGGGTGTGTCGTCGTCTCAGTGCGGGTCGGGCAGGATCCGCTCTTCGAGGTCGAGCTCGGTCTGCAGGCTGCGCAGGACGGTGTCGCTCAGCCGACCGGCGTCGCGCCACCTGACGAGCTCCTCGCGTTGGGCGTCGATCAGCGCCCGGCGGGCCCTGACCACCGCCTCGTGGGCCGGGGACGCGATCGGCGTGCCCTCTTCGGAGGCAGCGATGGCGTCGACTTGGGCCGCGTACCGGCGTTGCTGGGCCTCGAGCTGGCGGCGCAGCTCGGCGATCACCCGCTCGGGGACGTCTTCGTCCTCGGCCACATCGTCGAGCCGGGCGATGGCCGAGTGCACCGCCGCCGCCTTGGCCTCGTTGCGTTGCCGGGCCGACGCCGCGGGGTCGGCGGCGATGCCGAGGCGACGAAGGAGCGGCGCGAACGTGACGCCCTGTCCCACCAAGGTCACGAGCACGAACAGAAACGTGCAGAAGAGTAGGAGGTCGCGCCTCGGCAGGGCCCCGCCCGTCGTGGTGGTCAACGGAAGGGCGAAGGCGACCGCCAGGCTGATGACCCCCCTCGTGCCGGCCCACGATACGGCGATGATCTCTCTGCCGGTCAGCCCGCGTGCCCCTCGCTGCGTGGCCCCGCCGAGCCGGGCCCGTAGGAATCGCGGCGTGATGCTGGTTAGCACGAGAAACAGGGGACGGACCACCACCACGATGCCGACCACGGTCGCCGCCGCGGCGGCGATGGTGCCTACGTGGTAGGGGCCGAGGCCCCGGATGACGGCGGGCAGCTGGTCGCCGATGAGCAGGAACACGAAGCCTTCGAACAGGAAGTCGACCAGCCGCCACACGGCCGTCGTCTGGAGCCGGCCCGCTCCGGAGGCGGCACGCGGGGCGCCGTGGCCGGCGATCAGCCCGGCGACGACGACGGCGAGCACACCGGATACGTGGATTGCGCCGCCCACGGCGTAGGCCGCGAACGGTGTCGCGAGCGAGACGGCGTTGGCCACGATCGGATCCCGCAGGAGGGGTCGGGCCAGGCGGAGCAGGCCGGCGACGGCGAGGCCCACCGCCACCCCGCCGACCGACGCGAGGGCAAACTCGCCGGCCGCGGCGGGAAGCGAAAGGGCGGTCCCGGCCACGGCGGCGGACACCGCCACCTGGTAGGTGGTCAGGGCGGTGGCGTCGTTGAACAGCCCCTCACCCTCGATCAGCGTTGTCAGTCGGGGCGCCAGCCCGGCCTTGCGCCCGATCGAGAGCGACGCCACCGGGTCGGGTGGAGCGACGGCCGCGCCGAGGGCAAGGCCGAGCGCGATGGACACGCCGGGCACGACGACCGAGATCGACACGCCGACCGAGATCGCCGTGAGGAGCACGAGCACTACCGACATGCTGACCACAGGGCGCAGGTTGCGCCGTAGCGCCAGCAGGCTCGAGTCGAGGGCGGCGCTGTAGACGAGCGGAGGCAGGAGGATGAACAACACGAACTGCGGCTCGAGTCGCAGGTTGCGGCCGGGGAGCAGGCCGTAGGCCAGCCCGATCACGGTGAGGAGCACGGGGGACGGGAGGCGCAGGCGCTCGCCGAGCACCCGGGTCGCCACGAGGACGACGAGGGCGAGGAGACCGAAGGTCACGTCCGATGTCACGGCGTCGATTCTCGTGGAGGTGGCCCCCCGCATAAGGTGAGGCGCATATGGGTGAGACGTCAGGCGCCACGAGTGCATCCGGCGGCGGGCGCCGGTCCCCCAGACGGTGGCCGCTCATCGGCATCGTGGTGGCGGCCGCCGTCACGATCGTGCTGGCTGCCGCCATGACATTCATCGTCGTCGGGGGCCGCAGCGCGGCGCCGCAGACGTCGGTGACCTCGCTTCGGCCTACGGGGCTCCCGGCCGACGTGTCGACCAACCTCGCTGCCTTGATGGGCCTTTCGCCGGTCCAGAGCCACGACGCCCCCGGCTTCACGCTCACCGACCAGCACGGCAGGACGGTGGCGCTCTCCAGCCTTCGCGGGCGCGCCATCGTGCTCGAGTTCATGGACCCGCACTGTGTGGACATCTGCCCGCTCGTGTCGCAGGAGTTCGTCGACGCCTACCACGACCTCGGGGCCAAGGCGAGCAAGGTGGCCTTTGTCGCCGTGAACGTCAACCAGTACTACCCGACGCCCCACGACATGCTGACGTTCTCTCGTGAGCATGGCCTGGTCACCATCCCGAGCTGGCGTTTCCTCACCGGTCCCACGCCCCGGCTACACGCCGTGTGGCGCGACTACGACGTCCAGGTCGAAGCCCCCAATCCCAATGCCGACATCGTCCACACATCGATCGTCTACTTCATCGACTCGCACGGCGTCGAGCGCTACGTCGCCTCACCGATGGCCGATCACACGGCGAGCGGCAAGACGTACCTTCCCGCCAGCCAGCTGGCGTCGTGGGGACGGGGCATCGCCCTCGTCGCCGCCCATCTCAGCCGCTCGTAGCCTCGTCGTCTCGTCTTGTCCCGGCGGCCGGTTGGGCGCTGGGCACTTGGTGAGCTGTCAGGTGAGGTGGGCGATGCTGGCGTTGGCGACGGGAAGGAGTGCCGGCCCCAGTTCCCGAAACGCATGCGCGACGAGGCTGGAGTCGCGCTGGTAGGGGAGGTTTCCGGTGAGCCAGAGGGTGGCGATTCCGTGGACGATCGCCCAGGCGGCGGTGGCCTGAGCAACGAGCTGGGCGTCGTCGTCGACCTTCGTATCGGTATGGAGCGCCTGGTAGAGAACGTCGAACGCGGCGGTGCGCTCGCGGGTGAGGTCCTCGTTGCCCTGATCCAGCAGCGTGTTGTCGAACATGACGGTGAAGTGGGCGGGATGGTCGAGCGCGAACTCGACGTATCGCTCGCCGGCGTGCAGGAGCGCTCCCGGCTGACTCAACGTCGGGGTGGTCCGCTGACGCAGGAGCCCGAAGCCATCGGCTGCAAGCGCAGTGAACAGACCCTTCTTATCGGTGAAGTGGTGGGCAGGCGCGGCGTGTGACACTCCGGCCCTGCGGGCCAGCTCACGGAGGCTCAGCCGTGCGGTACCCACGGCCTGGATCTCCTCGGCTGCGGCGGCGAGCAGTGCGGTGCGCAGGTTGCCGTGGTGGTACGGGAGGCGGGATCCGGTGCTCATGATGGCAGTCTCGGACACGAACTTGACAGTGACAAGTCGGCACGGCAGCATGGGCCGAGGATCTTGACGATGACAAGTTGGAGGTGCCTGATGTATTCGTGGGTGATCGGACGGCTCATGCGGTACGGCTACCGTCAAGCCATCGAAGGGCAGCCCGCCATGTTGATGGCGTTAGCAGCGGACGACGTCGAGTTTGTCTTTCCGGGGAATAACTCGTTCGCCGGTACCTACCGAGGGAAAGAGGAGTTGCGGTCCTGGTTGAGTCGCTTCTCCTCGTTCCACCCGTCCTTCCAGGTCCGTGATGTGGTCGTGAGTGGGGCGCCGTGGAACATGCGCGTCGGCCTTCGGTTCAACGACGGCATCGGCGCCGACTATAGAAACGAGGGCATGGAGTACCTGCGACTGCGCGGGGGAAAGGTGCGCCATGTGCAGGTCTTCCTGAATACCGAAGCCATCAGCGCGTGGGAGGGTCGGCATCCGGAGATCGCGGTGTCGGGCCCATGAGCGACTATCGGACTATTCGCTATCAGCGGCAAGGGGACATCGGCAGGTTGACCCTGGCCCGTCCCTCGAAGCGCAACGCCCAGAACCCGCTGATGTGGGAGGAGCTGGCCCGGCTGGGCACCGAGCTGGGCCCCGACGAGACCCTCCGATGCCTGGTGGTGACCGGGGAGGGGCCGGCGTTCTCCGCCGGCATCGACCTGGTCGAGGGTATGGCCGGCAAGCTGGCCGACCTGGCCGAGCGAACCCACGACGAGCACACCCTCGCCGAGGGCCGCGGCTTGGCTCGGACCTTCAACTGGATCGCCGACCTCGGCTGCGCCAGCGTTGCCGCCGTGCGCGGCCACGCCTACGGTGCCGGTCTGCAGCTGGCCCTGGCGTGCGATTTCCGCGTCTTTGCGGAGGGCACCAAGGTGGGCCTGCCGGAGACCCGCTACGGGCTCCTGCCCGACATGGGCGCCACCGTGCGGCTGCCGCGAATCGTCGGTGAGAGCCGGGCCCGGGAGCTGATCCTGCTCGGCGACATCATCGACGCGGCTGAGGCGCTGCGGATCGGGCTCGCCAACCGGGTGGTCGCCGACGAGCATCTCGACGCGGCAGCGGCCCAACTCGCCGCCCGCCTGGCCGCCCAGCCACCGATAGCGGTAAGAGGGGCAAGGCGGGCGATAAGCGCCGCCTGGTATCGAGACCCCGATGAGAGCTTCACCGTGGCCCTCCAAGAGCAGATTCGATGTCTCGAGTCCGAGGACTTCAAGGAGGGTCGCCGGGCGATGCTCGAAGGCCGGAACCCTCAATGGCGAGGGTGTTAGGAACAGACATCCCGGAAGGAAGGAGCAGCATGAAGGTAGGCCTCATAGCAATCCACTATCCGCACATCTCCCACCGAGAAGAGTTCGCTTCGCGTGTTCAGCGGGCCGTCGAGGTCATGCGCCCGACGCCGGGATGCATTTCAGCCGAGTGCTGGCTGACCGTCACCGGTGACGTAGTGGTTTCGACTGCGCAATGGGAGTCCGGGGAGGCATTGGCCTCGTCGTTCGCGATCGCGAAGGCGGCAGGGGTCGACTTCGACTACGACGAGCGCGAATCGCGCCCTCGCGAGATTCTTCGGCTCATGCCGGCCTGAAGCCTGGATTCAGGCTTCTCTCTCCGATCACCGGCCAGGCGGGCGAGAAGCGCCCCGTCGCGTTCGACCGGCTTGCGGGCGGTCAGCTACGGGCGTGCAGTGCCGCCCGAAGCATCGGGAGCTGCAGGGGAACGCGCACCCACAGCATGACCCGGCGGGCCAGCGAGGCATCCGATCTGCTGGCATCGATGGCCATCTGGACGTTGGCGGGCCACACCCCGAAAAGGGTGGCTGCGGTCGCCACCGGAGCCCACGACGCTTCGGTCGCAAGGCCGGCCGCGCAGGCCAGCTCGGCGAGCCCGCTCGCGTAGACGATGGCTCGGCGGCGGGGGAGCCATCTGGGCACGATCGACTCGTAGACCCGGGGCGCGAAGAGATGCAGCACACTCGACCCGACGAACATGACGGTGAGCAGCCTCGAGCCGAGCGGGAGGCGACGGAAGGTCTCGAGCACGCCCAGAGCGTAGCTTCGCCGCGTCGAGCTAACTTCGCTGCGTCGTGACCACGCCGCCCTTGCTCTCCGTCGCCGTCGAGCGCAGGCATGGCGCGGCGCCGGCCGCCACGGCATGCCGGCGATGAGGCTCGGTCCGGTCGACGCTCGGAGGCTTGCTGTCGCCAACGGACTGGCCCGCTCCGCCCTCGGCGTGGTCGCCCTCGTTGCGCCCGGCCTTCCCCTGCGCCCATGGCTCGGTGACGAGGGCCGGCAGCCGGCGGCCCGCATGCTGGCGCGCGCCCTGGGTGGACGCGATCTGGCCATCGGCGTCGGCACGCTGCTCGCCGCCGGGCGACACCAGCCGCTCCGGGCGTGGGTCGAGGCGGCCGGTGTCGCCGACGCTGGCGACGTGGCCGTGACCCTGGGCCGCTTCGGTGCCCGGCCCGGGTCCGGGCGCCTCGCCGTGCTTGCGGCCGCAAGCGGCGGGGTGGCCGCCGCCGTGCTCGCCGCCCGCGAGCTCGAGTGAGCCGTCGGTCGTGTCGGGCTTCACTACCCTGAACCCATGCCTGTGACCGCCAAGGACCGTGCCCTCAACGTGGCCAACGAGGCCGGGGCCAGGGTCCTCCACGGACTCGAGCGGGTCGTCCTCCGCTCGTCGGAGGTCCCGACCACACCGTTTCTGCCGCCGGAGACCTTCGACTGGGTTCCCACCCTCGAGGCGGGCTGGTCGACGATACGCGCCGAGCTCGACGAGGTCCTCGGTTACCGGGACCAGCTCCCAAACTTCCAGGACATCTCGGTCGATCAGGCATCGATCACCGACGACGACGGCTGGAAGACCTTCTTCTTCTTCGCCTACGGGTTCAGGGCCGAGGCCAACTGCAAGCGCTGCCCAGAGACGGCGAAGCTCATCGACGCCGTTCCTGGCATGACGACGGCGTTCTTCTCGATTCTCTCCCCGCACAAGCACATCGGCGCCCACCGAGGGCCGTGGCGTGGTGTCCTTCGCTACCACCTGGCGTTGAAGGTGCCCGAGCCGACCGCCGCCGCCGGTATCCGGGTGGGTGACGAGGTCGCCCACTGGGAGGAGGGCAGGAGCCTGCTCTTCGACGACGGCTACGACCATGAGGCATGGAACGACACCGACGGGGTTCGGGTCGTCCTCTTCGCCGATGTCATCAGACCACTTCGTCCACCGACCGACCAGGTGAACCGGGCGTTGATCAAGGCCATCGGCCACTCGCCCTACATCGGGGACGCGCGCACACGCCACGAGGCGTGGGAGCGACGCTTCGAGACGCTCCGCAACCGAACCGACTCGTGAGCACAGAGGAACGCGAGGGGCCGACCGGCTCGGCGGGATCGTCGACCGACCTGTTCGCCAAGCTCGCCGATCCCCGCATCGAGCGGTGGCAGCTGGCCGAGTCGCTCGGGCTGCTGCCATTTTTCCAGGAGCTCGACGGTGAGGTCGGCCCCAGGATGCAGTTCGCCGGCAAGCCGGTGGTCATGCTCGGCTCCAACAACTACCTCGGCCTGACCGGCGACCAACGGGTCCGCAAGGCCGCCGTCGACGCCGTGGATCGCTACGGCACCGGTCTGACCGGCAGCCGCCTCCTCAACGGGACCCTTCCCCTGCACGCCCAACTCGAGGAGCTGCTCGCCGACTGGCTCGGCACCGAGGCGGCGCTGGTGTTCACGACCGGCTACTCGGCCAACCTGGGTCTTGTGTCATCGCTTGTCGGGTCGGACGACGCCCTGTTCGTCGACTCGGCCGGTCATGCCAGCCTGGTCGACGGAGGAAAGTTCTGCGATGGCACCCTGCGGGCCTTTCGCCACAACCGCCCCAACAGCCTGCGCCGGGGATTGCGCAGCTGGCGGGACCAGGACAACGCCGGCGGTCTGCTCGTCGCCGTCGACGGGGTCTACTCGATGGAGGGTGACGTGGCTCCGCTGCCCGAGGTCGACGAGGTCTGTAAGGAGTGGGGGGCGCGGCTGCTCGTCGACGAGGCTCACGCCCTCGGCGTCGTCGGGCCGAGCGGTGCCGGGTCGGCGGCCGCCGCCGGGGTGGTGTCCGACCTGTACATGGGCACGTTCTCCAAGTCATTGGCGAGCTGCGGTGGTTTCGTCGCAGGACCGGGTTCCGTCATCGACTACCTGAAGGTCACGTGCCGACCGCTGCTGTTCACCGCTTCGGGTGTGCCGGCGGCGTTGGCGGCGGCCTACGCCGCCGCGCAGATCGCCAGAAAGGAGGATTGGAGGCGTGAGACTGTCGTCGTCAGGGCGGCGCGGCTCAGGGCCGGCCTCACCGACCTCGGCTACGAGGTGGGTGGCGATCTGGGGAACGCCATCGTTCCGGTCCACGTCGGCGACGACTGGGAAGCCGCCACCCTGTGGAAGTCGCTGCTCGAGCACGGCGTGTACACCAATTGCGCCTTGTCGCCAGCGGTGCCGCGTGCGGTGCTTCGCACCTCGGTCATGGCCACGCACACGGAGGCCGACATCGACGCCGCCATCGAAGGGTTCGCCGCGGCGCGCCCCTCGCCTTGAGCGGAACCTTCCCCGATGACCCCGTGGCCCAGACGGGGCGGCGCCGCACCCCACTCGGCGGAGGCCCGGTTGAGGGGATCATGCCGCCCCCGCCGGCCGCCGACGGCAACACTCCACCTCGACCCGACGCCGCCGGCGTCGTCATGCACATGGATAGCGAAGGTCAGCGCTTGGCCGGCCGCTGGTACAGGCGCCAGGTTTTGCTCCGCACGCCGCCGATGGCGGCCAGCTGGTCATTGATGCGGTAGTTGGTCGACAGCGTCCACGACGCTTCGCCCCCGATCGCCCAGGGGTTGGCCTGGACCCGGTCGATGATCTCTCGCAGGAGCAGGGGGCCGAGGGCCAGATGCTGGAAGTCCGGCCTGACACCGAGAGCCCAGCAGCGGACGTTGGTCGCGCGCCGGCGGCCCCTGACGATGGGAATCCAACCGGTCGGCAGGAGCCGACCGGAGCGGACCTTCCGCATGGGCAGGTTCATGTCGGGAAGGCAGAGGCACACGCCGACGAGGCGTCCATCGGCGGTCTCGAGCCCGAAGGCGAGCTCCGAGTTGATGATCTGTTTGAGTTGCTTGGCGAGGTGGCGGACCTCCGCCTCCGGCATAGGGGCGAACCCCCAGTTTCGACTCCAGGCCGCGTTGTAGACCTCGAAGAACCTTCTGACCTCGTTGTCGAAATCCTTGACGTTCATCGAACGCGCCGTGATCCCGGCCCTCGACTGGATCCGATCGAGGGTGCGACGCTGCCGCTCGGAGAGCCCGGCCTCCATCTTGTCGAACTGCCATGCCCACAGGTCCATGGCCTGCTCCCAGCCGGCGCGTTCCCACAGGCCGACGTAGTACCTGGGGTTTTGCAGGGTGAGCAGGGTGGGCGGACGTTCGAAGCCGTCGACGAGCAGACCCAACTCGTCGTTGGTGGTGAAGTTGGCCGGGCCCACGCATGTGTCCATGCCCCGCTGAGCCGCCCACCCGCACGCCGTGTCGAACAGGGCGTCAGACGCCTCCGGGTCGTCGAAGACGTCGTAGAATCCGACCCATCCCCATCGCACGTTCTGGTACTCGTTGAACGTCCGGTCGATGCAAGCGGCGATTCGGCCGACCGGCTTGCCGTAGCGGGAAGCGATCCAGAGCGCCACCTGTTGGTGCGTCATGGCCGGATGCCGCGGTGAGATCCGGTCGTACACGCTCATCCGCAGTGGCGGCACCCAACCCGGATCGCCGCCGTGGATGCGAAACGGTACATCCACGAACACTCGCCGCCCCAACAAGGTGAGGACCGGACGGATCTCGAGGTCAGCCATGGTGGCGTGACGGTAGTGCAATCCGCATCCGCGCCACGATGCTGGCAAGCTTGGGCCGTGAAGGACACAATTGATCCCGGTTCAGAGCAAGACGACGACGGGCTTGCTCCCCTCCCCCCGGTCGAGCAGGTGCGTCCCGGGCTGTGGAGCATCCCGGTGCCGATCCCCAACAATCCCCTGCGCTACGTCCTCGTCTACGCCTTTGAGACCGATCGAGGTCCCTACATCGTCGACGCCGGATGGAGCACCGATGATTCCTGGGACACCCTCGTCGCCGGGCTCGAGCGCACGGGATCATCCATCGGCGAGGTCCAAGGGGTGCTCGTCACCCACATCCACCCCGATCACTACGGGCTGGCCGGTCGGGTCCGCGAGGCGTCCGGTGCGTGGATCGCGCTGCACCCGGCCGACGCTGCACTCATCCACGAACGCTACGACGAGCCGGATGCGCTCATCGATCTGATGGGGTCGATGCTGCGTCACAACGGTGCGCCCGACGAGGAGATCGCCGACCTGCAGTCGGCCTCGATGCCGGTGCGCTCGTTTGTGTGGGCCGTCGAGCCCGATGTCTTGATCGAGGACGGCGACAAGCCCGAGGTCCCCGGCTGGGACCTGAGTGCCATCTGGACGCCCGGGCACTCACCCGGTCACGTGTGCTTCTACGAGCCGGCGCACCGGCTGCTGCTGTCCGGCGACCACGTCTTGCCCCGCATCACCCCCAACATCGGCTTCCACCCTCAGGCCGGGTCCGACCCGCTCGGCGCGTTCATCGCTTCGCTCGACAAGGTCGCGGCCTACGAAGCCGACGAGGTGCTGCCCGCCCACGAGTACCGGTTCACCGATCTGCGGGGGCGCGTGGAAGAGCTCAAGGCCCACCACGAGGCCCGCTTTGTCGAGGCCCTCGATGCGATCCGGCAGGGCGACACCACGGCCTGGGCGATCGCGGGGCACCTCACCTGGTCGCGTCCCTGGGATCGGGTCCAGGGATTCATGCGTCGCGCCGCGGTGGGCGAGACCATCGCCCACCTCCACGCCCTCGAGGCGCGCGGTCTGCTTCGCCAGGAGCCGGGCGAGCCCGTGACGTGGGCGATCGTCCCGTGACCAATGCCTCCGTCGTCGAAAGCGGCCCGCTCGGAGCCGAGGGTCCCGACCCCTATCCGTTGCGCCTGCTCGACCAGGACGGTGCCATCGTGACGGGACCGAGCCGCGAGGATGTTGCGTCCCGACTGCGTGACGACAAGTTCTTCTGGCTCGACCTGCCCCGGGTCGGTGATGAGGAGATCGGCTTGCTCAGGGACCTCTTCGAGCTCCATCCGCTCGCCCTCGATGACGCCAGGAAGTTCGGCGAGCGGCCCAAGCTCGACGACTACGACGGCTACACCATCATCGTGCTCTTCGGTACTGCTGTCGCCGGCGAGATCCCCGTGCCCAGCCAAGGGGGAGGCACGGAGACGTCCGCTTCCGCCGATGGCGCCGCCGGTCCCGTCGCCGTCGCCGATCTCGAATCGGTGTCCGAGGTGCATTGCGTCGTCTCGGAGAAGTATCTCCTCACCATCCATCGCGGCACGTGCCCGGCCCTGCGCGACTACGCCCGTAGGGCGGCGGCCCACAAGATGCCGATCGACCACCCGGCCCGTCTCGTCTACCGCATCGCCGACACGCTCGTCGACAGCTTCTTCCCCGTGCTCGGCGAGCTCGACGACCGGATCGACGCCCTGCAGGGCGCCGTGATCGCCAAGCCCGACAACGAGCAGCTCGGTGAGCTGCTCCGCTACCGAAGCGCCCTCATCTCGATGCGCAGGGTCGTTACGCCGCAGCGCGACCTGTTCGCCTCGCTCGCATCGGGCGTGAGCGAGCTCCCAGGCTTCGACGATGACGACAACCGCTACCTGCGTGACATCTATGACCACCTCATCCGGCTCTCGGACCTGATCGACGGGTACCGAGACCTGCTTTCCGGCACCACCGACGCCTACCTCTCGGTCGTCTCCAACCAGCTCAACGTGGTGATGAAGCAGCTCAGCATCATCGCCACGATCTTCCTGCCGCTCTCGTTCCTGACCGGGTTCTTCGGGCAGAACTTCAGCTGGCTGGTCGGCAACCTGACCGGCGTGGGCCGGTTTGTGATCCTCGGCCTCGGGACCGAGCTTGTCGCCGTCGTGGTCTTGGTCGTCTTCTTCCGCAAGCGGGGTTGGCTCGCCAAGAACTGAACCTTCGGATGGGGCTGAGCGGGGCATGCCGGGGTCGCGGCGCTCCGGCCCGGCTCGCGGCGCTCCGGCCCGGCTCGCGGCCCCGTGTCCGATTCCCGCCGGAACCTGTCGCGATCTTGCACCGACAGGCGTACACAAATCGCGACAGGTTCGAGTCGTCGCGTACACGGATCGCGACCAGAACCACGAGACCAAGAGTCTTCACGTAGTTTTATGTCATTACGTCCAGTGAGCCGGGGCTCGCCACGGGTGCGCTCGTCGGCTGCACCCGCCCCACCACGGCGGGCCCACGGGTGATCAGATCGGGTCTGTCCTCACCCGCCGGTAGTTCGATCGGTGGTGAGCACAGGGCGCCTCGTCAGGGTGGCGGTGGTCGGTGGCGGCCGGCGGGGTCGCCGGTCTCGTGACGCCGATGGGCATGGGCGTCTGTCCGGTGTACGGGCCACCGGTCGTGATCTTTCACGCGCCGGTCGCGAGGTCAGTCTCGTCCGGGCTTCGGCTCGCGGCTGCGGATGCGCACGAGGCGACCCCTCCGATGTCCTTGGCCCTCTTCGGTGGCGGCCCGGTGCTCGCCCGTGCCCCACTCGTCGGGCGCGGCGCCGTCTTGGTCGCCACTGTCACTCGGCCTCGGCCCATCGGTGCCGATGTCCGGGGTCGCCGGCCCGACTCCGTCGACCCGAGCGGTGCCGTCGACTGGGGTGACGCTCCCCGGATTGGCCGTGTGGCCCGTGACCGTGCCGTCGCGTCCGGCGGCGCCCTCCTGGCCCGCAGCGTCTCTGCCCGACGCCCTCGCTTCGTTGCGCCCGGCGGGGACATTCCCCTTGGCTTCATCCCTGGACCCGGCCGGCTCGTCAGTGTCCGACGGCGGGCGCTCGGCGACCACCGTGACCGCTCCGGTCCCCTCGATGCCGGTCTCGCCTGCGCCCTGGCGGTGGTCGACGGGCGGCCGCTGGAGCACCGGCAGGGCCTCGCGATTTGAAGCGGAGAGGGCGGCGAGACCCTCGAGCTCGACCATGCCGTCGTCCATCAGCCCGCGCACCATCCGGCAGACGTCGAAGTCCGAGAGGTTCACGACGCGGCCGATGGCCCGGAGGTTTCGGCGCCCGTCGATCGAGGTGAGGACCCGCCAGCGCTCCTGGTCGAGGGTCACCTCGGCCCTTCCCATCTCGAGGAGCAGCCGGGGCTGGAGATCGAGCGAAGGGATGACCGACTGCAGGTCCCGCCATTCCTCGAGTCGCTTGCGCGACTGATCGAGCACCGCGTCGACCTGGTGGCGGCTGCTCGTCGGCAGGCTGCCCGCCTTCCCCGGATGAAACTCGAAGCTGCCCCGCTCGGCCTCGAGCATCTCGAAGCAGACCTCGGCGATGCGTCCAACCACGTCGCCCGAAGCGGCCGCCGGCTGATGCTCGGACTGGTCCGCGCCCGTCAGCAGCCCGGACTCGACGAAGAGGTTGGCGCCGAACGAGCGGTGCCGGACGTAGAGGCGGCCGGTCAGCTCGTGGCGGGCGATCAGGTGAAGGACGTCGCTGAAGTCGAGGACGTCGAAGGTTCCTTGCAGGGGCATCGTCATCCCATTGTGGCGCGCCCCGCCGGCGTTGGCGATCCGCCTCCGGCGCTTCTTGCGGGCTCCCTCATCCGACGCTAGCTTCGCCTCTGAAGAATAGTTAGGTAAACCTTAGAAACCTCCGTAAGTATCCCTGTGGACGATCTTTCCGTGAGAGGAGACGAGCATGCACTCCCGGCCTGGCCGCTGTGGCCGTACTCGAAGGCTGGTGGCCATGGGCGCTTCGGTCGCCATCGCCGCCGCCGTCATCGGCGCCTGCGGGACCACATCGTCGGGCGACTCGATCACCGTCTACAGCGGTCAACACGAGCAGACCACGCAGGCCCTCGCCCAGGCGTTCCACAAACGGACGGGGGTCACCGTCAACCTTCGCTTCGGAGACGAGGACGCCCTCGCCGACCAGATCGCCACCGAGGGGTCCCGCTCTCCCGCCGACGTCTTCTACACCGAAAACTCCCCGCCCCTCGATGTCTCTCGGACCGGGGCCTGCTGGCGTCGCTCGAGCGGTCCACCCTGTCGCAGACATCGAGTCGGTTCGAGTCGACCAAGGGCACGTGGGTCGGCGTCTCGGCCCGTGTCAGCGTGATGATCTACAACCCCAAGCTCATCTCCGCATCGCAGCTGCCCACCTCCGTGCTCCAACTGGCCGACTCGAAGTATCGGGGGAAGCTGGCCTTGGCGCCCCAGGAGACGGACTTCCAACCGATCGTCACGTCGGTGGCTCGAACATACGGTCGGGCCCGAGCCATCGCCTGGCTGGAAGGCATCAAGGCCAACGCCTCCGGCCACACGTATGCGGACAACGAGGCGATCACCAACAACGTCAACAACGGCGCCGTCGCCTGGGGGTGATCAACCAGTACTACTGGTACCGGTTGGCGGCGGAGATCGGCTCGGCGTCCATGCACTCGGAGATCGCCTACTTCGCTCCTCACGATCCCGGCCACGTGCTCGACGTGTCCGGCGCCGCCGTGTTGAAGTCCTCGACGCACAAGGCCGCCGCCCAGCGCTTTGCAGCCTTTCTCGTCTCCCGAGCCGGCCAGGAGATCATCGCTCACTCACAGAGCTTCGAGTACCCGCTCGACCACGGCGTGACGACAGCAGCCCACGAGACACCCTTCTCCGATCTCGACCCCAACGGCATCACCATCGCCGAGCTCGGCAACGGGTCGACGGCCATCGCCCTGTTGCGCCAGGCTGGTTTGTTGTGATCCCCACGGGCCCAGGCGGTGAGGTCGTCGCCGCCCGGAGGACGCACCAGCCGGTAGGACTCCTCGTCTCGAGCGGACTCGTGGTCCTCGTCCTCGCCGCCCCTCTGGTCTTCCTCATCGTCGAGGCCCACGGGGCCGGGATCTCGCAGGTGTTCGACCTGATCGATCGGGGCCTCACCGCCCTGCTCTTGTGGAACACGGTCAGGCTCGCCGTTGTCGTGACGGCGCTCTGCGCCGTGATCGGCACCGGCGTGGCGTGGCTGGTCGAGCGCACCGACGTCCCGTGCCGGCGGGCACTTGCGGTCGCGCTCGTCGTGCCGTTCGCCATCCCCGACTTCGTCGTGAGCTTCGGCTGGGCGTCGCTCAGCCACGCCATACACGGATTTGGTGGGGCGGTGCTCGTCATGACGCTCGCCGTCTACCCCCTCGTCTACCTGCCGGTGGCGTCGAGTCTCCGGCACGCCGACCCCGCCCAGGAAGAGGTGGCCCGCAGCCTCGGGGTCGGCCGGGTCGCCACCTTTCTGAGGATCACCGTCGGCCAGGCCGCCTTCGCCATCCTCGGGGGCTGCATCCTCGTGATGCTCGTGATCCTCGCCGAGTACGGGGCGTTTGAGATCCTCGGCTATCAGACGTTCACGACGGAGATCTTCACCGAGTTCAATACCTCGTTCGACGTCCCCGCCGCTTCGGGCCTCTCACTGGTTCTCATCGTCGTCGGCCTGGTGATACTCGCAGGCGAGTCGGTGGCCCGAGGGCGGCGTCGGGTCAGCCGATCCGATCCGCTGGCCCAGCGGCTGCTGCCGAGGCTTGGGCTCGGGCGCAGCCGGATCCCCGCCGCCTTCGCCCTCTCCGTGCTCGTCGCTCTTTCCCTCGGCGTGCCCGTCGCTTCGGCCGTCCACTGGTGGGCCAGGGGCACGCGGGTGTCGCTCGGCGGCGTCTCGATCCTCTCGGCGACCTGGCACACGGCGGCCTACAGCGCCACGGCTGGCGCGCTCGCGACGGTCATGGCCCTGCCGGTAGCCGTGCTCGCCGTCCGCCACGACGGCCGCTTCAAGCGACTGCTCGAGCGCAGCACCTATCTGGTGCTCGCCATGCCCGGCATCGTGATCGCCCTGGCTCTCTCGTACTTCAGCGAGCGGTATGCGCATGCCTTCGCCTATCAGACGGCCCCGATGCTGGTGGTCGCTTACGCCATCTTGTTCTTCCCGCTTGCGCTCGTGGGCGTGCGAGCGTCGGTAGCCCAGTCGCCCGTTGGCCTCGAGGACGTGGGACGCAGTCTCGGCCGGTCAAGGATTGGCGTGTGGTGGAGGGTGACGGGACCACTCGTGGCGCCCGGCCTCGCCGCCGCCTTCTGCTTGGTCTTCCTCTCGGCGCTCACCGAGCTCACCGCCACGCTCGTGCTCGTCCCGACCGGCGTGCAGACGCTCTCCACCCAGTTCTGGGCCTACGAGCAGAACCTGTCCTACGGTCAGGCCGCGCCCTTTGCCCTCGCCATGATGGCTGTCGCCGCCGTACCGAGCTACCTGCTCGGCCGGTTCTTCGACCGCCTGCCATCGAGGGTCGAGCGATGACCGGTCTGGTCGTGACCGACCTCCACAAGGCGTTCGGGACCCAGCCGGTGCTCAGCGGCGTCGACCTCGAGGTGCCCACCGGCGAGCTCACCGCCATCCTCGGGGCGTCGGGAAGCGGCAAGACCACGCTGCTCCGTGTCATCGCCGGCTTCGAGCGACCCGACCGCGGGACCGTCACGATCGGAGGCCGCCCGGTCGAGGGCCGAGGTCGCCGCCTGGCCCCCGAATCTCGCCACATCGGCTACGTGCCCCAGGAGGGAAGCCTCTTCCCGCATCTGAGCGTCGCCGCCAACATCGGTTTCGGCCTGAAGCGAGCCGAGCGTCGGGTCCGAGTGGGTGAGCTGCTCGAGATGATCGGCCTCGGACCGCAGGCCCGCCGGTATCCTCACGAGCTCTCCGGCGGCCAGCAGCAGCGGGTCGCCCTGGCGCGCGCCCTTGCCACCCGGCCCGACATCGTGTTGCTCGATGAGCCCTTCTCCTCACTCGACGCCGCCCTGCGAGCCAGCGTGCGCCATGATGTCGCCGAGCTGCTCGACCGGTGCGGGACGACGGCGGTGCTCGTCACCCACGATCAGGACGAGGCGCTTTCGATGGCCGATCGGGTCGCCGTGCTCCGTGACGGCCGCTTCGTCCAGCACGGGTCGGCCCTCGATGTGTACCGCCGTCCGGTGGACGCCGAGGTGGCCCACCTCGTCGGGGAGGCCAACCTGGTGGCGGGCTCGGTTCGCCGAGCGGCCGCCGTGACCCCCCTCGGTACCCTTCCGCTGGCGGCGGGGTCGTTCTCCGAGGGGACGGCCATCGTGGTGCTCCTCCGTCCCGAACAGCTGGAGGTCCGTCCGGCCGTCGCCGTCGGCGATCCGACCGGCGACGGCTCGGTGGGCGGATCGGTGGGCGGCTCGGCTGGCGGAGGAGAGGTCCGGCTCGGGGGCGCGGCCCTCGGGGTCGTCGTCGCGACCGAGTACCACGGCCACGACACGGCGGTCGCCGTCGATATCGGCGGCCCGGTGGCAACGGGGCCGATCCACGTCCGGTTCCCCGGGACCGCCCCCTACGCGGCCGGCGACCGCGTCGTGGTGTCGGCCGGCCCATGCCGGGAAGCGGCGACGGCCTGGGTGACCGGCGATCCTCGCGCCGGCGGCTGAGCGACACGGGATGCTCACCGCCATCGACGCCAATGACCTCTTCGACGCTCTGGTCGTCGTGCACGTCATCTGTGCCGTGGTGGGCTTCGGATCGCTCCTGCTCTCCGGGGTGTACGGCTTCTCCGTGCGCCGCCCCTCGGGTCGCGAGTCGATGGACGAGGCCCGCCGGTACTTCGCATCGCCCGGGCGCCTCGAGCTGCTCGTGGTCGTCGTGCCTTTTCTTGGTCTCGCCGCCCTGCTCGTGCAACCGCACGGGCGAGGGGCGGACCAGCTCTGGGCCCTTCTCGCCGCCGTGGTGTGGGCCGTCGCCGTCGGCGTGCTCTTCACCGTCACTCGTCCGGCCGAACGCCGCCTGCGCGCCGCCCTCGAGTCGGATACGCCGCCCGGCCAGGATCCGGCGACGGTCGGCGCCCAGGCGGCCCGCGTCGGGTGGTCGAGCGTGGTCACCGACGTCGCCTTTTTCGTCGCCCTCCTGCTCATGGTCTTCCAGCCCCGCTGAGGGACAGCGAAGAGACAACGGGCGGGGCCGTAGGCCGCAAATGTGGTCGCACCAAGGTCTCATCGACAACGGCCTCGAAAGCTGGTTCGCAACGGGACCTGAGCCCGTCTCGGCGCGGTCCGACGGTCGGAAGACCGAGTGTAGGAAGCCGCGCCGTCACCGTCCGCACGCTGCGGCGTCCTACGATGCGAGACAGATATGGCCTCTTCACTTCACCCCGCGCCGGTCACTGCAACGTTCCACGATCTCCCCGTCGACGAGGTGGTTGACGACTTCAGGACGGCCTGCGTCTCGCGACTGCTCGATGACCGGGAGATCGCCCTGCAAAAGCAGAGCAGGGTCTTCTTCCAGATTTCGGGCGCCGGCCACGAGGCCCTCCTCCTCGGGCTGGCCCGTGAGCTGCGCCCCGGCTCCGATTGGTTCTTCCCCTACTACCGCGATCGAGCCCTGATGCTCGGTCTCGGGGTCACTCCGGAGGAGATCCTGCAGCAGGCGGTGGGTTCGGCCGCCGACCCGGCGTCCGGTGGTCGGCAGATGCCTTGCCACTGGGGGAGCCGGCGCCTCAACGTGGTGACCCAATCGAGCCCGACGGGCAGCCAGTGCATCCCTGCGGTCGGATGCGCCGAGGCCGGACGATACATCGCCAGGCGCACGTTGCCCGGCTGCGAGGCCGCCGGCGACGAGGTCACCTACGTCTCGCTGGGCGAGGGCGCGACGTCCGAGGGCGAGTTCTGGGAGAGCCTCAACACGGCGTGCACGCTGGCCCTGCCGGTCCTGTTCGTCGTCGCCGACAACGGCTACGCCATCTCGGTTCCTTCCGCCGAGCAGTCGCCGGGGCCGATCAGCGAGCTCGTCTCCGGGTTTCGGGGCCTGGCCGTGCACGTCATCGACGGACGCGATTACTTCGATGTCAGGGCGGCGGCGGGCGAGATCGTGGCCGCCGTGAGGGCCGGGACCGGTCCCGCCCTCGTGCATGCCAAAGTGACGCGTCCCTACTCGCACTCCTCGGCGGACACGCAGAGCAAGTACCGGCCGGTCGAGGAGCTGGCGGACGAGGCTGCCCACGATCCTCTGGTGCTTATGGAGCAGGCGCTCCTGGCCGGAGGCGTTCTCGACGAGGACGCCGTCGCGGCCATCAGAGCTGAGGCCCGTGAGACGGTGGCCGATGCGGCGAGGGCTGCGCTCGCCGGTCCCCGCCCCGACCCCTCGGGCATCACCGAACAGGTCTGGGCGATTCCCGCCTCGCCCGCCGACCGGGAAGAGACCGGCGAGGGCCGGGAGGGAGCGGAGCGGATCGCGCTCGGCGAGGCGATCAAGCGAGCCCTCCACGAGGCCATGGAAGGTGACGAGCGGATCAGGGTCTTCGGCGAAGACGTCGCCGACGCCCGCGAGGCGGTGCTCGCCAACGTCGAGGGCAAGGGTGGGGTCTTCGGGACGACGTCGGGGCTGCAGCGAAGCTTCGGCATCGCCCGCTGCTACAACACACCGCTCGCCGAGGCCAACATCGTGGGACGGGCCGTGGGCCAGGCCGTGCGGGGACTGCGTCCCATCCCCGAGGTGCAGTTCTTCGACTACATCTGGCCGGCCATGCAACAGATCAAGAGCGAAGCGGCCACCATCCGGTGGCGGTCGAACGGGGCGTTCACCTGTCCGTTGGTCCTGCGGGTGCCGATCGGCGGGTACCTCACCGGGGGCGCCATCTGGCATTCGCAGTCCGGCGAGTCGATCTTCGCCCACATCCCCGGGCTCGTCGTTGTGATGCCGTCGATGGCTTCGGACGCCGTTGGCCTGCTCCGCAGCGCCATCGAATGCGAGGATCCGGTGCTCTTCTTGGAGCACAAGCACCTGCTCCGCCAGCCGTACACCAAGACCGTCATGCCGGGACCCGATCACCGGGTTGCGCTCGGGCGGGGTCGAGTCGTGCGCCCTGGCGACGACCTCACGATCGTCACGTGGGGCGCGACGGTCGAGAAGTCACGCCAAGCGGCGGCTGCGCTTGCCGACGATGGCACCGAGGTCGGCATCGTGGATCTGCGTTCGATCCGGCCTTGGGACCAGGAGCTCGTGGCCGATCGTGTCGCGGCGAGTGGCCGACTCCTCGTGGTCCACGAGGACACCGTGACGGCAGGGTTCGGCGCCGAGGTCGCGGCGTGGGTCGCCGAGCACTGCTTCGCCGACCTGGACGCCCCCGTACGCCGGGTGGGTGCCCTCGACACGCATGTGCCCTATGAGCCCAGCCTCGAACACGCCGTGCTCCCGCAGGTCGAGGACATCGCCGGGGCGGCCAGGGCGCTCGTCGCCTACTGATCGACGCCGGGATGGCCGCTCGGTGACGGCGGCGAAAACGGCCGTCGACTTCGAGGTTTGTCCCTTATGGGCTGATCTGGGCCTCGTGGGACCGCCCTTCGACAGAAAAGGTTCTTGACAGGCGCGAACCGGCGCGTCATCCTTCCATGGAATCGGTTCCACGCCGGGGGTGTGGGGCCAATCTGTGGGGGTGAGAGCACTGTCGAAACGCGTCAATATCGCCACGGTCGCGGCCGAGGCCGGCGTCGGCGTCGGGACGGTTTCCCGGGTGCTCAACGGCAGCTCTCAGGTCAGGGACGCGACCCGTCGACAGGTGACCGAAGTGATGGAGCGGCTGCACTACCAGCCGAGCCGGCTCGCGGCGGGCCTCTCTCGCGGGACGACCGGCTCCGTCGCCGTACTTGTCACCTTTCTGACCCGCCCCTCGGTCGTGCAGCGCGTCGCCGGGGTGATCGGGGTGCTCGACGAGGAGGGCTACGACACCGTCGTGTTCAACGTCGAGACGGCAGAGCAACGCGACCGTCACGTCGGTGCCTTGGCCCGCCAGCACAGGGCCGACGGGATCATCGTGATGTCGCTCCCCCTCGGGAGTCGCCACGCCCAGACGCTCAAGAAGGGTGGAGTCCCCCTCGTGATGGTCGACGCCGACAGCCCGGGATTGGCACGCTTCGTGATCGACAACGTGGCCGGCGGACGCCTGGCGACCGAGCACCTCATCGGACTCGGCCACCATCGGATCGCTTTCGTCGGCGACAGCGGCGATCCACAGCTCGCCTTCACCTCGACCGAGCACCGGTTGCGCGGCTACCGCCTCGCCCTGCGCGACGCCGGGATCGGCGCCGATCCAGAACTGGTCAGGGTCACGCCCCACGGCGTCTCGCCGGCGGCGGAGGCCTTCGCGTCGGCCGGAAGACTCCTGGAGATGGCCCAGCCCCCGACGGCGATCTTCGCCGCATCCGACACCCTCGCCATGGGCGTCCTCCACGCCGTCGAGCAGAGAGGCCTCCGGGTCCCCGATGACCTGTCGGTGGTCGGCTTCGACGACATCGAGTCCGCCGCCCTCATCCGACTTTCGACCGTGCGCCAACCGCTCGACGAGTCGGGGGCGCTCGCCGCCCGCCGGCTCTGTGCGCTCCTCGGCGGTGCCAAGCAGCGTCACAGTCGCACGGTCCTGCCCCTCGACCTGATCAGTCGATCGAGCACCTCTGCGCCGGCCCGCGCCGGGAGGACGCGGACCCACGAGACGAGGGGCCGCCCGCCGCCGAGAGCCCGGGCCGGCACCGGCATCGGGGGCGTGGCGCTCGGGCGCCCCCCGGCTCGGCGCCGCCGCGAGGTGGCCGAGGAACGCGAGCTCGGACTTCCCGAGCCGGCGTGAAGCACCGAGCTCCTGAAGTACAGAACGGCCGACAACGTCTTTTCCAACCAGAACCCTGCACCTGCAGCGACGGGTGCTCCCAGCAGCTCGGGAGCGGTACCACCGCCCCGAACAACCGAAAGTTGAGCATCACCATGGCATCGGCATCGGCAGCATCCCGCTACAACCGCAAACAGCGAAGGGGCGCACAGCGACGCGGCTTCCAGGTCGCCGCCGCGGCCGCCGCCGTCGCGACGGCCTTCGCCGTTACCGGCTGCGGCTCATCCGGCACGAGTACGTCGTCCAACACGAATGCCTCGAGCGCTACCCCGGGGACGACGGCCAAGCCAGCCGGAAACGCCACGTCCGGGAGCATCACCTGGGAGGCGAGCCCGATCACGACGAGCGGGCCCGACGTCCGCACCGTGCTCATCAAGGCGTTCGAGAAGGCCTATCCGAAGATCCACGTGACGTTGCAGAGCGCGCCGACCAACACCGACACCTACCGGGGCGCGCTCACCACCCAGATCTCGGGTGGTGGCGGCCCCGACGTGTACATGGGCGACGTCATCTGGCCGGCTCAGTTCGCCGCCCACCAGCTGGCCACGCCGCTGTCCACCTATCTCGGGAAGAGCTACTTCAACACCTTCGCTCCAGGCCTGATCGCCGGGGCGACCTACAAGGGCCAGGTCGTGGGCGCCCCGTTCTTCGAGGACCAGGGATTCTTGTACTACCGCAAGGACCTCCTGGCCAAGGACCACCTCAAGGTCCCGACCACCTGGGCCCAGGTCGCGTCCGACTCGAAGGCCATCCAGGGCAAGGGCCAGACCAAGTACGGCTACGTGTTCCAGGGCGCCGACTACGAGGGCGCGACCTGCAACTTCATGGAGTTCCTCGCCGACGCGGGTGGGAAGGTGCTCAACTCGACCAACACCAAATCGGTGCTCTCGTCCAACGGTGACGCCGTCAAGGCGCTAAGCGAAGAGGTCAGCCTGGTCAAGAGCGGCGTCAGCCCCAAGGCCCAGTCGACGTTCCAGGAAGCCAACGCCATGGACGCCTTCGCCGCCGGCCAGTCAGCCTTCATGCGCAACTGGGACTACGGCTACTCGACGTCCCAGGCCGCCGGCTCGAAGGTGATCGGCAAGGTCGGCGTGGCGCCGCTACCGAGCTTCAGCGGGCCTGGCACCGGCTACTCCAACATCGGCGGGTGGAACCTGTACATCAACCCGCACAGCAAGAACAAGGCGGCCGATGTCAAGTTCATCCAGTTCATGACCGGTCATGACGCCCAGAACATCCTGGCCACGAAGTTCTCCGAGATCCCGACCAACGAGGCCGTTCGCACCTCGTCAGCGGTGGTCAAAAGCAACGCCGTGCTGGCCGTGGTCCCCAGGACCAAGCTGGTGCCCCGCCCCGCGCAGACGCCGCAGTACGCATCCGTGAGCCAGGCGCTGTACCAGAACATCAGCGCCGCACTGGCCGGGCAGAAGTCGCCTTCGGCGGCCATCAGCGCAGCTAACTCGGCCATCAACACCGCCGTTGGAGGCGGAGGGCTGTAGTCCCCTCATCGGGCTCGGGGTGGAAGGGGCACTGGTACCCCTTCCACCCGGGGCCGCGCCCTTGACGCTTCATCCGTTCGCCCGTTTCTCCGCCCGTTCTCGCTCGAGGAGCTCGCATGGTCGTCGCCGCACCGGTAGAGACCCCGCCGCAACCACCTCCGCCCCCTGCAGCATCGTCCCCGCCCCACGGGCGTCCCGACGCCAACCGCAGGAAGCTGGCCCGGCTCGGCTGGTCCTTCTCCACGCCCGCGCTCGTCGTCGTGGCCGCCGTCACCATATTTCCGATCGTCTATTCGGTGGTGATGAGCCTCAGTCATGTCGACGTCCTCGGCTCGGGCTTCAAGCTCTCGGGCTTCACCCTCTCCAACTACTCCCTCGTCTTGGGGAACGAAGAGTGGCGCTACGCCCTGATCTTCACGGTGTGCTACACGATCGTCACCGTGCTGGCCGAGCTGATCCTCGGCACCATCATCGCCCTTGTGCTCGAACGGCTGACCAGAGGCCGGGGCCTGATGATGGCGCTCCTGCTGATCCCATGGTCGCTGATCACGGTGATATCGGCAGAGCTGTGGAAGTACATCTACGACCCCACCTACGGAGTCGCCGATGCCCTCTTCCGCGACGTCGGCCTCGGCAGCCCCGTGATCCTCGGGTCCAACGCTTCGTCCATCGCCGCCATGTGCATCGCCGACATCTGGAAGACCACCCCCTTCGTCGCCATCATCGTCCTGGCCGGACTGGTCATGCTCCCTGGTGACATCTACGAAGCGGCCGAGGTCGACGGGGCATCGCCTTGGACCACATTCTGGCGTGTCACCTTCCCCCTGCTACGCCCCACCATCGCCCTGGCCGTGCTGTTTCGGGTCCTGCAGGCCTTCGGCCTCTTCGACCTTCCCTTTGTCCTCACCGGAGGAGGTCCCGGCCACGCCACCACGTCGCTCGCCATCCTCGGCTACCAGGCCATGTTCCAACAGCTGAGCTTTGGGCCAGGGGCGGCCGTCGCGACGTCGACAGCCCTGCTCGTCGTCGTTGGCTGCATGCTGTTTCTCAAGGTCTTCAAGGCCCAGGTCGGACAGGAGGGCATGTGATGCGGACCCGCAAACGAGTCGGATGGCACCGGTACATCAACCTGCTCACCGTCGCCACGGTCCTCACGGTCATCTTCATCGTTGTCCCCCTCTACTGGATGGTGTCGAGCAGCTTCAAGGGGCCGGGCGAGATCACATCGCCGGGCTCGGTGTTCCCGAGCTCTCCCACCCTCTTCAACTACAAGGACGCCTTCAGCAACTACACCTTCGGGCGTTACATCATCAACTCCCTCATTGTGTCGCTGAGCTCGACCGCGCTGGTGCTGATCCTCGGGACCCTGGCCGGGTACGCCCTCGGACGGCTGCCGATGCGCGGCAAATTCCCGCTCCTCGTCGTGCTGTTGATGATCTCGGTGTTTCCCTCGATTGCCGTCATCGCCCCGCTGTACCTGCTGCTCCGGACCATCGGGTGGCTCAACAGCTATCAGGCTCTGATCCTGCCGTACACCGCATTCAACCTCCCCTTCGCCATCTGGATCCTGCGCAACTTCATGCTGGGGATACCGAGGGAGATGGAGGAGACGGGGCGGATCGACGGGGCCTCGCCGCTGCGGACCCTGTGGTCCATTGTCCTGCCCCAGGCCACCCCGGGGCTCTTCACGGCCGGGATCTTCTGCTTCACGGCGTGCTGGACGGAGTTCTTGATGTCGCTTTCCTTCAATGCCAACAACAACGTCAGAACGATCCCGGTCGGCATCGCTCTCTTCGGCGGCCAGTTCACGGTGCCCTACGGCGACATCTTCGCCGCCTCGTCGGTGGCGGCGGTCCCCATCGCCGTGATCGTGCTCATCTTCCGCAAGTCGGTCGTCTCCGGTCTGACCTCGGGCGCGGTCAAGGGGTGAGCCCCGGCGCGACGGGCGGCCGAGGTCACTGGTGGGAGGGCGCCACGATCTATCACGTCTACGTCCGCTCGTGGCTCGACACCGACGCCGATGGGTATGGCGACCTGCGGGGCGTCATCGCCGGCCTCGACTACCTCTCCTGGCTCGGGGTGGATGGGATTTGGCTTTCGCCCACCATGCCGTCACCTGACCACGACTGGGGCTACGACGTCGCCGACTACCTCGGCGTGCACCCCGATCTCGGCACGCTCGACGACCTCGATCGCCTCGTTGCCGACGCTGGCGCCAGGGGGATCCGGGTGCTGCTCGATCTGGTGCCTAACCACACGAGCGACCAGCACCCCTGGTTCATGGAGTCGAGATCAGGCCCGACAAGTGCTCGTCGCGACTGGTATGTCTGGGCCGACCCGGCACCCGACGGTGGACCCCCCAACAACTGGACGGGTGGGACTGGAACCACGGCGTGGACGCGGGACGAGGCAAGCGCTCAGTACTACCTCCACAACTTTCTCGAGTCGCAGCCCGATCTGAACTGGTGGAATCCCGAGGTCCACGAGGCCTTCGAAAACATCCTCCGGTTCTGGTTGGATCGGGGAGTCGCCGGGGTGCGCATCGACGTCGCCCACGGCCTCTACAAGGACGCCGAGCTGCGCGACGACCCGCCGGCTACCGTTGGTCCTGAGAGCCGGTTCGGCTTGGCCGGCGTGTACAGCAAGAACCGTCCCGAGGTTCACGACGTCTATCGCTCGTGGAGAAAGCTCGCCGGCCAATACGATCCCGAGGGGCTCCTTCTCGGCGAGACCTGGGTCCTCGATACCGAGCGGCTCGCCGCCTTCTACGGCGCCGACGACGAGTTGCAGCTCGGCTTCAACTTCGAGTTCATCTTCGCTCCCTTCGACGCTGCTGCTCTGCGCGCCGTCGTGGCCAGCACCCTCGCCGACCTGCCCCCAGGTAGCTGTCCCGTGTGGGTCGGCTCCAGCCACGACATCGCCCGGTTTGCCACCCGCTGGGCCGGTGGCGACGAGGCCAGGACACGGTGCGCTCTCGGCGTGCTCTGCACCCTGCCGGGCACGCTCGTGTTGTACTACGGCGACGAGCTCGGACTCCCCGACGTCGACGTGGCCCCCGAGCGCCAGCGCGACCCGATGACGTGGCATGCCACCGACGGCCGCTACAACCGCGATCGAAGCCGGACCCCGATGCCGTGGGCGCCCGGCGCCAACGGCGGTTTCAGCGACGTAGGGGCCGAGCCCTGGTTACCGGTCGGCGATCGAAGCGGCGTGACGGTCGCCGAGCAGCGGGACGATCCCCAGTCGATTCTCTCGTTCACCCGCCGGCTGCTCGACCTGCGCCGCCGCGAGCTGGCGCCCGGGGTGGCCCCCTACACGGAGCTGGCGTCGGGGCCCGACACCTGGATCTACCGGTCGGGGCCGCTCGTCGTCGCCGCCAACCTTTCCGACCACGAGGCCGACGTCACACTGCCGGCCGGATCCGCCGTGCTTTCGAGCGCCGGGGTCGATGGAGCGGGGCGTATGGCCGACCGGGGCGGGCGGGCCGGCAGTGCGCAGCTCGGTCCGTGGGAAACCCTTATCCTGACCACTCATCCATCGCAGTAGCCGTTTGGGAGGACAACATGGCGACGATCACCCTCGAGGACATCACCAAGGTGTACCCCAACGGGTTTCAGGCCGTCCACGGCATCGACCTCGATGTCGGCGACGGCGAGTTCATGGTGCTCGTCGGGCCGTCGGGGTGCGGGAAGACGACCGTGCTGCGCATGGTCGCCGGCCTCGAGGACATCTCCGGTGGCACGCTCACCATCGGCAACAAGGTCGTCAACGACCTGGGGCCGAAGGAACGCGACATCGCCATGGTGTTCCAGAACTATGCGCTGTACCCGCATATGACCGTCGGCGAGAACATCGGGTTCGCCCTCAAGTTGCGCAAGCTCCCCAAGGCCGAGATCAAGCAGAAGGTCGACGAGGCCGCCCACATCCTCGGTCTGACCGAGTGGGTGGATCGGAAGCCGGGCCAGCTGTCGGGTGGCCAGCGCCAGCGGGTCGCCATGGGCCGGGCCATCGTGCGCGAACCTTCGGTGTTCTTGATGGACGAGCCGCTTTCCAACCTCGACGCCAAGCTGCGCGTCCAGATGCGCGCCGAGGTCAGTCGTATCCAGCGGCGCCTCGACGTCGCCACCTTGTACGTGACGCATGACCAGGTCGAGGCCATGACGATGGGCGATCGAGTGGCGGTCATGCAGGCCGGGCGCCTCCAGCAGTGCGACGCCCCCCAGACCCTCTACGACCACCCCCAGAACCTGTTCGTGGCGGCCTTCATCGGCTCGCCGGCCATGAACCTCTACGAGTGCACCATCGGCGAGGGGGCGAGGAGCCTGCGGCTCGGCTCGCAGACCGTCGAGCTTCCCGACGCGGTGAGCGTCGCCCATCCGCGCCTCTCGTCCTTCTCGGGTCACAAGATCGTGGCCGGTCTGCGCCCCGAGCATCTGCCCGCCGCCGACGGTGACACCGGGCCGACGATCGAGGGTGACGTCGATCTGGTCGAGGCACTCGGCAGCGAGCTGCTGGTGCACTTCTCGATCGATGCCAACAAGGTCACGGCCGAAGGTGTCTCCGACGAGGAGGAGCAGATGTCATCTCGTGGAGCCGGGGTGGCCAGGGTCGATCCGCGTGCCCCGATGAAGCCGGGGGAGCGGGGCCGCTTCTCCGTCGACGTGGAGCGGATGCAGTTCTTCGATCCCGACACCGGCGGCACCATCTGGGACTGACGTTGCGGCCGTTGCCGCCCGGCGTGCGGGACCGAGACCCCGCCACGCTTCCGCGCGCGCTTTCGGGACGTTGCGATGCCGGCCGCGCGCGTTTTCAGTGCAGGGGTGGCCTGTAATCGCGCGCGGTTGGACGGCCGCCGGCCCAAAAGCGCGCGCCGCGCCGGTCTCGAGCCAACGGGAAGTGCCCCCGCCCCGCCCCGGCAACCGGCCCGCCCCCGCCGACCGGCGCGCCCCGCCCGGTGACCGCCCCGCCCGGTAACGGCCCCGCCCACTACGTTGGCCGCAACGCCGCGCCGAGCGGCGGAGGAGCGCCCGCTCGCAGGGTGGGCGGAAGACCCTGAGGAGATGGAAGTGCCCCAACAGGTGCGCGCCGTAGTGGCGAAGGCGGTCAAGGAACCGGTGTCGGTCGAGACGGTGATCATCCCCGACCCAGGCCCGGGGGAGGCGGTGGTGGCCATCAAGGCGTGCGGCGTCTGCCACACCGACCTCCATTATCGGGAGGGCGGCATCAACGACGACTTCCCCTTCCTGCTCGGTCACGAGGCGGCCGGCGTGGTGGAGGCGGTGGGTGACGGTGTCACCAACGTTGCCGCCGGCGACTACGTCGTGCTGGCGTGGCGGGCGCCGTGCGGCACCTGCCGGGCGTGTCGAAGGGGTCGACCCTGGTACTGCTTCGACAGCGCCAACGCCTCACAATCCATGACGCTTACCGACGGAACCAAGCTCACGCCGGCGCTCGGGATCGGTGCCTTCGCCGAGAAGACCCTCGTCGCCGCGACCCAGGCGGTGAAGGTCGACCCGGCGGCGCGGCCGGAGGCGGCGGGCCTCATCGGGTGCGGGATCATGGCCGGTTTCGGCGCCGCCGTCAACACCGGCGGCGTCGGTCGTGGCGACACGGTGGCGGTGCTCGGGTGTGGTGGCGTCGGCGACGCCGCCATCGCCGCCTCGGCGCTCGCCGGAGCGAGGACCATCATCGCCGTCGACCTGGACCAGAGGAAGCTGGAGTGGGCCAGGGGCTTCGGTGCCACCCACACGGTCGACGCCTCGGGCGACGTGGTCGAAGAGATCAGGGCCCTCACGGAAGGGAACGGAGCCGACGTCGTCATCGAGGCGGTCGGGCGCCCCGAGACCTACCGGCAGGCCTTCTACGCAAGGGACCTGGCCGGGACCCTCGTGCAGGTCGGGGTCCCCGTTCCCGAGATGACGATCGACCTCCCGCTGATCGACCTCTTCGGGCGGGGCGGTGCGCTCAAGTCGTCGTGGTACGGCGACTGCCTGCCGACGCGGGACTTCCCGATGCTCATCGACCTTTACCTCAAGGGCCGCCTCGACCTCGACGGGTTCGTAAGCGAGACCATCGGCCTCGACGCCGTCGAGGAGGCCTTCGCCCGCATGCACGCCGGCGAGGTGCTCCGCTCGGTCGTGGTGATTTGACGCCCGACGCGGGGTCGACCGGCCTCAGGATCGAACGGGTCCGCACCTCGGGGGTCTTTTCCCTCGACGGCCAGGACTTCGACGTCGAGAACAACATCTGGCTGGTTGGCACCGACGATGAGGTCATCGTCGTCGACGCCGCTCACGATGCCGAGCCCATCGTCGCCGCCGTCGGTGATCGCAGGACGCGCCTGATCGTCGCCACCCACGGCCACAACGACCACATCAACGCCGCCGCCGACCTGGCCGTCGCCACCGAGGCGCAGGTCGCGCTGCATCCCAACGACCGGATGCTGTGGGACGTCGTCTATCCGGAGTGGGGTCCCGACGTGACGTTGATCGACGGTCAGGAGATCGAGGTGGGGGGGGAGGTCATCCGCGTGCTGCACACCCCGGGCCACTCGCCCGGTGGTGTCTGCTTGCACCTGGCGTCCCAGGGGGTCGTCTTCTCCGGCGATACCCTCTTCAATGGCGGCCCGGGCGCCACCGGGCGGTCGTACTCCGACTACCCGACGATCCTCGAGTCGATCAGGACCAAGCTCCTCACGCTCGTGCCCGACACGGTCGTCCACACCGGCCACGGCGACGACACGACGATCGGCGCCGAGGCCGCCCTGCTCGCCGGGAGCACGTAGCCGGCCGCGTCCGCCGGCTGAGGTACACCCCCCAATAGTCGGACCTCCTACTAGTCTGGTGGCGTGTCCACCCAAGAGACCGCACCCGAGCTGCACCGCCCGACGCATCCCGTCAGGTTCGTCACCGCCGCCAGCCTCTTCGACGGCCACGACGCCGCCATCAACATCATGCGCCGGCTGTTGCAGCGCCAGGGTGCGGAGGTGATCCACCTCGGCCACAACCGCTCGGTGGACGAGGTCGCCGCTGCCGCCGTCGACGAGGACGTGCAGGGGGTGGCGATCAGCTCCTATCAGGGGGGCCATAACGAGTACTTCCGTTACCTCGTCGATCGCCTTCGCGAGGAGGGTCGCGGCGACGTCGCCGTCTACGGGGGCGGCGGCGGAGTGATCGTGGCCGACGAGATCGCCGCCCTCCAGGACTACGGCGTGGCCAAGATCTTCTCGCCCCAGGACGGCCAGCATCTCGGTCTCGAGGCCATGGTCAACACGATGATCGCCGACTGCGATCGGGAGTTGGCCCCCCTCGGAGACGACTGGGAGCAGCTGTTCGCCGGTGACCACAGGCTGCTGGCCCGGACGATCACGGCCATCGAGACCGCCTCGATCGACGAGGAGCGGCTCACGGCCATTCGCAAGGCCGCCGCCGGTCGGCAGGTGCCGATCCTCGGGATCACCGGCACGGGCGGGTCGGGCAAGTCGTCGCTCACAGACGAGCTTGTCCGCCGGCTGCGTCTCGACCAGGAAGACAAGCTACGGGTCACCGTGGTCGCGGTCGACCCGACCCGCAGCAAGGGCGGCGGCGCCCTGCTCGGCGACCGGATCCGGATGAACTCGATCGACACCGATCGGGTCTACTTCCGTTCTCTCGCAACCAGAGGGGCGGCATCGGAGGTGCCGGCCGAGCTGGCGGATGTTATCGCCGCCTGCCGGGCGTCCGGAGCGGACCTGGTGATCGTCGAGACCCCTGGCATCGGGCAGGGCGACGCCGCCCTTGCGCCTCTCGTCGACGTGTCGCTCTATGTCATGACCCCGGAGTTCGGCGCCGCATCGCAGCTCGAGAAGATCGACATGCTCGACTACGCCGACGCCGTGGCCATCAACAAGTTCGAGCGGAGGGGTGGCGCCGACGCCCTTCGTGACGTGCAACGCCAGCTGGGCCGCAACGGTGAGCACGTGGGGGTCGGCCCCAACGACCTGCCGGTCTACGGGACCGTGGCCTCCCGCTTCAACGATGACGGCGTGACCGCCCTCTACCAGGATCTGATGGGCCGCCTCCGCAGCCACGGGCTGACGGCGCCGAGCGGCACCCTCGCTGCGGTCGAGACCAAGGTTTCGTCGCTGCACGAGGCCGTCGTTCCGCCCGCCAGAAGCCGGTACCTCTCGGAGATCAGCGCGACCGTGCGCGGCTACCACGGCCGCAGCGTCGAGCTCGCCGCGGCGGCGCGGCGCCGCCAACAGCTCGACGACGTGGCCGCCCTGCTGCGGGACCGGGCCACCGACGCCTCGCCGGCGGCCGACGAGGTTGCCGCCCTTGCCGCCGATGCGCAAGAAGATCTCGACGCCGCGACCGTGGAGGCCATCGCCGGCTGGCCCGACGTGGTGGCCCGCTATCGCGCCGAGCGCCTCGACGACGGCTCTGCCCTGTGGCGCACGTCGCTTTCTGGCACCCAGGTACCGAGGGTGGCGCTTCCCCGGTTCGTCGACCACGGGGAGCTGGTCCGCTGGCTCCGGGCCGAGAACCTCCCCGGGTCGTTCCCCTTCACCGGCGGGGTCTTTCCCCTCAAGCGGGAAGGCGAAGATCCGACCCGCATGTTTGCCGGCGAGGGCGACGCGGTGCGGACCAACCGCCGCTTCCGCCTGCTCTCCGAGGGCCAGTCGGCCACGCGTCTCTCGACGGCGTTTGACTCGGTGACCCTGTACGGCTTCGACCCGGCGACACGGCCGGACGTCTACGGCAAGGTCGGCAACGCCGGCGTCTCGATCGCCACCCTCGACGACATGAAGACCCTCTTCGACGGCTTCGACCTCTGCTCGCCTTCGACGTCGGTGTCGATGACGATCAACGGGCCGGCGCCAACCATCCTCGCCATGTTTCTCACCGCTGCGGTCGACCAGCGCATCGACCGGTTCCGAACCGAAGAGGGAAGGGACCCCACCGCCGAGGAGTCGGCCGAGCTGCGGGCCTGGGTCCTGCGCAACGTACGCGGGACGGTGCAGGCCGACATCCTCAAGGAGGACCAGGGGCAAAACACCTGCATCTTCTCGACGGAGTTCTCCCTGCGGCTCATGGGCGACGTGCAGGAGTGGTTCATCGCCCACGACGTCGGCAAGTTTTACTCGGCGTCGATCAGCGGATATCACATCGCCGAGGCGGGGGCCAACCCCGTCACCCAGCTGGCCTTCACCCTGGCCAACGGGTTCACGTTCGTGGAGTCGTATCTGGCCAGGGGCATGGCCGTCGATGACTTCGCTCCCAACTTGTCGTTCTTCTTCTCCAACGGGATGGATCCCGAGTACACGGTGATCGGGCGCGTAGCGAGGCGCATCTGGGCCGTGGCCATGCGGGATCGCTACGGCGCCAACGCCCGATCGCAGCGACTCAAGTACCACATCCAGACGTCGGGGAGGAGCCTGCACGCCCAGGATGTGGCCTTCAACGACATTCGCACGACCCTCCAGGCGCTGTGCGCCGTCTATGACAACGCCAACAGCCTCCACACCAACGCCTACGACGAGGCCGTCACCACGCCATCGGCCGAGTCGGTGCGTCGGGCCCTCGCTATCCAACTCGTCATCAACAGGGAATGGGGCCTGGCCACCAACGAGAACCCGCTGCAGGGAAGCTTCGTCGTCGAAGAGCTCACCGACCTCGTCGAAGAGGCCGTGCTGGCCGAGCTCGACCGTATCGACGAGCGCGGTGGCGTGCTCGGGGCCATGGAGACCGGCTACCAGCGGGGTCGGATCCAAGACGAGTCCATGCTCTACGAGGGCCGCAAGCATGACGGCAGCCTCCCGATCATCGGGGTCAACACGTTCTTGGCTCCCGAGGGCGAGACCGTCGAAGGTCAGCTGCCGCTTGCTCGTTCGACCGACGACGAGAAGCAGGGCCAGCTGCGCCGGCTCAAGGAGTTCCAGGATGCCCGTGGCGCCGAGCGCCCCGAAGTCCTCAGCCGTCTGACCGAGACGGCGTTGGCCGGAGGCAACGTGTTCGATGTGCTGATGGAGGCCGTTCGCTCCGCCAGCCTCGGCCAGATCACCGACACCCTCTTCGACGTTGGCGGCCGCTACCGGCGCTCGATCTAGCCCGGTTCACGCCGCCAGCACGGCGTCGGCGAGCGCCGGCCACGCCTCGGCCGCCCACGGACCGAACGGTCGGTCGGCCAGGCCGGTGCACGCCACGCCGGCGACAGGATCGACCCAGAGGAACGAGCCCGACTGGCCGAAGTGGCCGAACGTCTCCGGGGAATTCGCCTCACCGGTCCAGTGAGGCTGCTTGGTGCCTCGCCGTTCGAAGCCGAGCCCCCAGTCGTTCGGGTGCTGCGGACCGAAGCCCGGGAGGACTCCGTCGATGTGGGGAAAGGCCACGTCGGTCGCGAGGCGCATGGTTTCGGGGCTGAGGACCGTCGGGGACTGCAGCTCACGAGCCAGGCGGAGCAGGTCGCTCAGCGGTCCTTCGGCTCCCGCGGCTGGGCTGCCAGCCAACCGGGTGGCGTGCATGCCGAGCGGTCCGAGGACGCCGGCGGCCACGTAGTCCGTCCATGGCATGTCGGCGGCGGCTTCGAGGGTGGCGCCGATGATCTCGAAGGCACCGTTGGAGTAGATGCGCCGGGTGCCGGGCGGGGCCAGGACCCGGTCGCCTTCGGGGCTCAGACCCGACGCGTGGGCGAGGAGATGGCGCACGGTTGCGCCCGGCGGCCCTGCCGCCCCATCGAGTCCGACGGTGCCCTCCTCGACGGCGACGAGCGTGGCCATGGTGGTGAGCAGCTTGGTGACCGACGCCCACGGCCGGCTGCGTTCGACCGCGCCTGCCGATGCGATCGTGGCGTCCGGGGTGGTCACGGCGATCGCCGCCTCGGCCGGCCACGCCGCCGCCGCCCGGGCCAGGATGTCGGCGACGGCCACCGGATCGGGGAGGCCGCCACCCATCTGCGCCACTAGTCCGTGCCCGGGTTGGGGCAGTGCAGGGCGGCGGCGATGGTGCCGAGGTTGTTCTCCATGAGCGACACGTACTTGGATCCGTCGGCGGAGAGCATCCAGCCGCCGCTAGGGGCACCGGAAAGCGTGTCGAGGGTGCCGATCTTCACCCGGGTGGTGACGGTGGCGGCGATGATGTCGCTGCCGGGGATCCAGCTCTCGTTGTAGATCTCCTTGGTGCCCGTGGCCTTGATCGCCGCGACCTCGTGGCGTTCGGTGGCCTTCGACGGCAGACCGGCCGTCGTCCCGATCGGCTCGATGGCCCTGACGGTCACCGGGTAGTAGGGGTCGAGCACGTCGAAGGCGTGATTGACGGTCACGATGGTCGTGTCGGGGCACGAAGAAAGCGTGCTCTGGTAGTCGGCGTCGAGCGAGTCGAGTTGCGCCTCGAGGTTGTCGAGACCGTTACGAAATGTCCCGATCGCCTTGGGGTCGGCGGCCTCGAGGGCACTGGCGATCCGGCGGGCGACGCCCTTCATGGCGTGCGGGTCGAGCCAGACGTAGGGTTCGGGGCTCGATGTCGCCGCCGATGTCGCCTGCGGGACCTGGACGAGGTGCGCCGAGCCGGCGGCGGCCGCGTCGAACGACGGCTGAAACCCGCCGGCCATCTCGACGGCGATGTCGCCCCGGTGGACTCGGGCCTCTTGAGCTGCGTTCAGGCGGTAGGTCGACGGGTCGTTGCCCGCCGGCACGACGTCGTCGACGGTGACGTTGCCCTGTCCGATCACCGTGGCCGCCTCGGCCAGCGGCCACAGCCCGGTGACGACGGTGACAACGGGCGCACCGGCCGTCTTGGTCAACCCACTACCACCGCAGCCGGCGGCGAGCACGGCCAGGAGGAGGGCGACGAGAGCGATCGGGGTGCGCCGCTTCAGGGCTCGGCGTGTCCGCGGCCGCCAGGCGGTGCGTCGGACGTGACAAAGACGAGCCCCACCCGTCTTTGGCTCGAACAACGGCACGGCTCCTCTCATGCTGGCGTGGGGACGCAACGACCGGGCTGGGCGACTCGGGTCACGTGGCGCGACCCGTCACCGACCATCGGATGGCCCCATTGGATCGTCCCCGATGGCACTCGGCAAGTCGGGCTCTTCCCGGGGCGGCTAGGGAGCCGGCGTCGCCCTTCCGGCGGGGATGCCGTGCTCGGAGAGGGTCCCGACGGTCAGTCCCTCGGCCCGCCACCGTGTGGCCAGGCGGGGAAGGGCGTCGAGGGCCGACTTCCAGCTCCCCGGCGACGACGTCACATCGGAGTCGTGTAACAGCACGGTGGCTCCGGGCCTTCGGCCCGCTTCGACGGTCGCCGTCACGCTCTCGGCGGTGGCGTCGGCCCGCCAGTCGCGACCCCAACAGGTCCACAGCACCGTCCTGAGGCCGGCGCTCCTCGCCGCGACGAGCGACGAGGCGGCCAAGGCGCCGTACGGGGGGCGGAACCAGGTGGGGGAGATGCCGGTCGTCTCGGCGATGATGTCTCGCGCCGAGGTCACGTCGCGAGTCGTCCACCCCATCGGCCGGCGCAGGTGGCTGGTGTGGCGATCGCCGTGGACGCCGACCTCGTGGCCGCGTTCGGCGATCTCCCTGGTCAGGTCGCCGGCCTTCCTGACCTGACTGCCGAGCACGAAGAACGTGGCCCGCCAGTCGAGACGGTCCAGGGCGTCGAGGAATGCCGGTGTCGAGACCGGGTCGGGTCCGTCATCGAATGTCAGGGCCACATGCCCGTCGGCACCGACGCCGGCCAGGCGTGGGGTCAGCAGGCAGCGGGCCTGGCGCCAGCTACTCGCCGCCGGCGCCACGTGGACGAACGCCGCGGCCGCTCCGATGGCTCCTACGCCAAAGGCGACACGTCGCGCCGCGCGGTCATCGGTCCCGGTTGTGCTGCGGCGCGCCCTCACCCGTGGGTACGCGGCCCCGGTCTCATCGCAGCGCCGAGAGCGGGGCGGCGGCGAGGTGGGCGGTGTCGATGCGCAGCTCGTAGGCGACGAGCACATCAAGAAGCTGATGCGGTGTGGCCCGGAGCCCGTCGACGAGGACGATCTCGGCGGCTGTCGGGTTGGGCACCCCGGCGGTGGCCCGGGCCGGCCCGGCATTGATCTTCACGTTGGCGACGACGAGCGTCTCGTGGTCGTTTTGCGTGTCGATCATGTCGAAGCCGTTGACGGGCCGCCCCGGCACGAGCAGCTTCACGGGCCGGTCGATGAGCGAAGCGAGCACCGGTCCCGCCGACGCGTCGGCGTGGGCCCTGGTCCAAAGCGCCGGCTCAAAGGGCCGACCCTTGCGGTTGTACCAGGTACCGTGCCCGCCGTTTTCGATGTTGACGCCGGCGGCGCTCATGCGGCGGAGGATGCCGAGGGTGGCGAAGGCCGTCGGCCGGTCGACGACGACGGTGACGCCGAGCGCTTCGACCTCCTTGCGGACGGCAGGACTGCGGATCTCGTCGGCGGTCAGCCGCACGCCGACGTAGGTCGCAGCCCGGTTTGCCGCCGGCTGGGCCACGCCGGCGCCGGCTTCGGCGGTGATGTTGGCCCCGGTCGTCATGCCGCCCCACCCGACCGCAGCCAAGGCGAGGACGCCGACGGCGGTGCGGCTTGCCGACGCCCACGCCACTCGAAACCGGCTTGGGCCGATCAACGATGCGATGGCGGCCGGCTGGCCGGCGCCGGCGACCCACTTTGAGCCGTCGGCGACGAACATGGCCTGACCGGCGGCGACCTGCTCGCTTCGCGCCGGCCCCGTCCCGGTGACCAGGTCGAGCACGCTGATGAGCTGACCGACGTCACCGGCGAGGCGACTGATGCCCGCCGCGGCCATGGCCGCAGTGTTCTCCCGGCCGTGACCGGCGATCGGGTCGTGGCTGACGACGGGGAGCCCGATGCGGAGCGCCTCGAGGGACGTGAGACCGCCGGCGTTCTCGACGAGGGCGTCGCAGCCGGCCATCAGCTCCGGCATCCTGTCGGTCCAGCCGAGGACCACCGAACGTCCCTGCTCGGTCGTCGCGATCCGCTCGAGGCGGCCCTTGAGCGTCTCGTCTCGCCCGCAGACCACCACGGGCACGTACCTGCGGGTCCTGACGACGGCCCTGAAGGTCGCTTCGACGCTCCCGACGCCCCACGAGCCGGCCACGATGAGCACGGCCCGGTCGGCGGGTTGGAGGCCGAGCTCGCGGCGGGCACTTTCGCGGGCTTCGGGCGACGCCGCCAGCGTGGGGTCGTATCCGTCGGCGACCAGCGGACCGCATGCAAACGAAGGGCGGCCGCTGTGGCGGCGGGCGACATCGGCCGGGCCCCGGTGGACGGCCAGGTTGAGGTCGATCCCCTTGTGCACCCACAGCGGATGGACGCCGAAGTCGGTGATGAAGTTGAGCGCCGGGATGCGAAGCCGACCGATGGAGCGCATCCGCCCCAAGCACAGGGTGGCGAGCGGGTAGGTCGACACGGCGACCTGGGCCTCGCTGCGCCTGACCCAGCGCAGCACCCGACGCCTGGTCAGGATGCACACCAGCCAGCTGACGATCGGGCACAGCCACGGCAGTCGGTACCAGATCCGATAGGTGGCGTCGTAGGCGGATGGCACGTGACGCAGCTCGAACTCGTAGCCGCGCCGGAGCAGTCTGCCGATGCGGAGCGGGGCGGCATCGAGGAGGTCCCGCACCTCGGCTTCGTGGCCGTCGGCCGCCAACCGGCTGGCCAGCTCCTTGGCCGCGCCGTCATGACCTGCACCCATGGACGCCGAGACGATGAGCACGCGCAGCGGCTGGGACCCTTCGATGGAAGGTCCCGGCGGGGGTCCCGGCGGCGCCGACCGGGCCGAAGGGACCCGGGGCCGGCCTCGTCTGAAGCTGCGCACAGTGTGACAACTTACCGCACGCGACCCCAACGGAGGGGTTCTCATGGCCGTCCATCGCCGCGCACCACCGGCTGGTGGCGTGTGTAGCGTGACCGTGGTCCGGATGAAATTTGGGGGTTGAGCATGCGTGTAGCGCTGACCGTCGGAGACTTCCTGCGCCGCGGGGCGCTCGTCTACGCCGAGCGAACGGCCGTCGTGGACGAGCCGGACGTGGCGGGCTCGTGGGGCTCGATCACCTACGGGCAGCTCGAGCGCAGGGCGAGGGGCGTGGCGCTCGGTCTCGAGCGGATGGGAGTCGCCCAAGGCGAAAGGGTGGCGATCGTCAGCCCCAACGCGGCGCGTTTCCAGGCGGCGTTCTTTGGTGTCAGCGCCTACGGCCGCGTCCTCGTCCCCGTCAACTATCGGCTCAACGCCGAGGAGATCCGCTACATCCTCGGCCATTCCGGTGCGAGCGTCCTGCTCGTGGATCCCGAATCGCAGGCCGCGCTGGCCGGCGTCGATATCAAGCACCGGGTGGTTCTCGACGGGGTGGCGGACGCCGAGCTGTTCGCCGAGCCGCCCGACGATGCCCAGCCCGCCCCGTGGGAAGCGGACGAGGACGCTACGGCCAGCATCAACTACACCAGCGGCACGACGGCACGGCCCAAGGGCGTCCAGCTCACCCATCGCAACTGCTGGATCAATGCCACCACCTTCGGCTGGCACACCGCCGTCACCGATCGCGACGTCTTCATGCATACGCTGCCGATGTTTCACTGCAACGGGTGGGGGATGCCCTACGCCGTCACCGGCATGGGCTGCACCCAGGTCGTCGTCCGGAAGATCGATGGCGAAGAGATCCTCCGGCGGATCGACGAGCACGGCGTGACGCTCATGTGCGGGGCGCCGGCTGTGGTGGCCGCAGTGCTCGACGCCGGTGCGGCGAGGGCGGAGCGAGGCGAGCAGATCCCGGGACGCGACCGCGTCCGCATCGTCGTTGCCGGGGCACCACCACCGTCGAAGTCCATTGAAAGGGTCGAGAGCGAGCTCGGTTGGGAGTTCATCCAGATCTACGGGTTGACCGAGACCGCCCCGCTGATCACCGTCAACCGGGCCCGCAAGGAGTGGGACGCCACGGTGGGCATGGAGCGGGCGGCGCTGCTCGGCCGAGCCGGTGTGCCGGCGATCGGTACCGAGGTGGCGGTTGACGAGAGCGGCGAGATCCTCTGTCGTTCCAACCATGTCTTCGCCGGATACTGGGAGCAGCCAGACGAGTCGGCCAAGGCGCTCGCCGGCGGTTGGTTCCACACGGGCGACGAGGGCCGCATCGGAGACGGCGAGTACCTGATGATCTCAGACCGCAAGAAGGACGTGATCATCTCGGGTGGCGAGAACGTCAGCTCCGTCGAGGTCGAGGATTGCCTGTATCAACATCCCGCCATCGCCGAGGCGGCCGTTATCGGTGTCCCTGACGACCGATGGGGCGAGACGGTCAAGGCCCTCGTCATCGTGCGGCCCGGCCACGATCCGTCGGAGCGTGAGCTGATGGACTTCTGTCGCGAGCGGCTGGCCCATTACAAGTGCCCGACGTCGATCGAGCGGCGCGATGAGCTCCCGCGCACCGCCACCGGCAAGATGCAGAAGTTCAAGCTGCGAAGCGCCTACTGGGAGGGCAGGGAGCGTTCTGTCAATGGCTGAGGCCGGCGGGACGGAGGCCGCACTCTTCGGATGAGCCGGAAAGGGCGGCACATCCGTATTTCCGGCCGGATCGCCCTTTCGGCAGTATTCCCTTTGTTTGCAAGGGATTCTCCCCTTTCTCCAATCCGAATCCCTTGACTTTCAAGGCAAGTACTTGACCTGGGACGGCAAAACCTCTTTGATTGCACCCAACTTCCCAACACGCCAGGAGGGCGCGGTGAACAAATCAGAGCTGGTCGAAGCGGTCGCAGGTGCAGCCGGTCTCGAAAAGCGACAGGCCGAGGCGGCCGTCGGAGCGTTCGTAGACTCCGTTGTTGCCAAGACCAAGGCCGGAGAGCAGGTGTCGATCTTTGGATTCGGGACCTTCAAGCCGACCGCAAGGGCGGCCCGGAAGGGACGCAATCCCCAGACCGGTGCCGCGGTCAAGATCGCCGCGTCGAAGGGTGTCAAGTTCCAGCCGGCGACGGCGTTTAAGGGCGTGCTGAACACTCGTGGCGCAGCCAAGAAGACGGTGACCGCCAAGAAGGCCACGCCGGCCAGGAAGACGACGGCGAGGTCGACCACCAAGCGGACGGCAAGCCCGGCCAAGAAGGTGGTCAAGGCCGCGACCAAGACGACGGCGGTCAGGCGGGCCACGACTGCGAAGAAGGCCGCCAAGTCGACCAAGAGGCGCTAGGTCGGGCCTCGGGACGATGACTCCCGCCAAGAAGGCGACATCGGCGCCGGTGAAGCGAAGCGTCGCCGGGGCAAGGAGGACCGCCGTGCGGACGGCCCCGATAACGGTGGCATCGAAGCTCGAGCGTCCCGCGACGTCCCAACTGGCGGGCAAGTCGTCGGCGGCGAGGTTCTCGTCGCGCCCGGCCGGCACGCGATCGTCGCCGGCCAAGAAGCGGCCGGCGACGAAGGCGGTTCCCGCCAAGGCGGTTGCTGCCAAGACCGGCCGGCCGGCAGCGAAGGCGGTTCGGCCGGCGGCGAAGGCCGCCAAGCCGGCCGGCAAGGCGGTGCGGCCGGCGGCGAAGGCGCGGTCGGCGGGCAAAGCGACAAAGGCGGCGCCGGCCGGCAAGAAGACCCGTGCCGCGAGGACGCTTCCGGCGGCCAAGCGGCGGCCGGCTGCAACGAAGCGGTAGCTGGCCGGCGCAACGGCGGTCACGCCCCCCGGGGCTGCTCGCTACAGATCCGACATGAGCCGGAACTCCTCCGCGGCAGCCATGCCTGGATCGGCGCCGACGGATGAGAGCCGGTCGATGACCCGTCGGCGAAACGCCCTCACCTCGTCGTCGGCCGACGCGTCGTCGATGCCCATCGTCGAGCGGAACTGGCTGCGATGGGCGAGGAGTGCGGCCAGCTTGGTCTCCTCGAAGCCGGTGACGTCCTCGACGTGATCGGGATCTTGGGCTTCGAAGAGGAGGAGGGCGTCGGGTCGGTGCGGCGCCTCTCCTTGCTCCGGGAAGAAGTGAGGGTCGCGCGCCGCCACGATCCCGTCCGTGACGAGAAACCCGGCGTTGCGGTGGTCGGGGTGAAGGCGGTAGCGGCGCCAAGGGTCGTGGCCGAGCACGACGTCGGGGCGAACACGACGGATGTGGTAGGCGACCTCCCACCGTTGCCGCAAGCCGGCTTCGAGCTCACCGTCGACCCATCCGAGGAAGGTGACGTCGCCGGTTCCGCCGAGGGCGACGGACGCGTCCCGCTGTTCGGTCTGGCGGGTGGCCACGAGCCTGCCCGTGTCCTCGGCCGGGTCCCACGAGCCCTTGGACCCGTCGGTGCAGACCAGATGATGGATGCGGCACCCACCCGCCGCCCACTTGGCGAGGGTGCCGCCGCAACCAAACTCGATGTCGTCGGGGTGAGCCCCGACGGCCAGAGCGACGGACGGGGTCGGAAGCCCGGTTGAGGTCATCCTTCGATCGCGACCAGGTCGTCGGGTAGGTCCACGTCCCACGCCAGCCGCGGGGCGTTCACGACCCGCACCGGCCCCCCGAGGCTGCGGGCCCGTTCGAGGTGCCGGAAGAACGACCCAGGCCCGTAGCTCAACTTGAACCGACCGTCGGCAGGGATGGCGATCACGTTGGTCCCGTCGTGGCGGCGGTCGGGGACGATGGTGATGCCCGCGAACCTCGTCACCCAGGCCAGATCGTCGGCGAGCGGGAGGTCGCCGGCGGCGACCACGACCATGCGCGCGCCGGCCTCGTGGAGGTGGCGGAGACCTTCCTGGACGGCGCCGTTGAGGCCCCGTCCCGGTTCCCAGATCACGAGGGCCCCGAGGCGACGGGCCCAGTCACCGACCTCCGGGTCGTCGCAGACGACGGCGACGGGAAGGTGACCGGCGGATCTGATGACCCGTCCCGCCATGGTCCGAGCCAGAGCGGCGCGACGCTCCGGGGTGAGGGCAGGAGCCAACCGACCCTTGGCCTCGCTGAAGCGTTTCACTGGGATCAGCACGACATGGTCGCCAAGCCACGCGCCGACGCTCCGCCCTCCTGCGGCCGGGAGGAAGTCGTCGCTCACCTCCCGGATCCTAAGCCGCTTCGGACCTCCTCTCGATCGCAGCCGGCGAGGTGGTTCCTAGGGGCCGGCGCCGACGAGGCGCTGTACCGTGCCGTTCCGTGAACGTGTCCCGCCGACGGCGTGCGCCGGGCGCGAGTCGTTCGTTGCCCCCCTACCCCGAAGGGTGGGTATGGCCCTGGTCGTTCGATCCCCAGCTGGATGATCGGCTCGACTCGGGTTTGGCGGCAGGCCGGACGGTGGGCCGGCCGCGGCTCGAGTGGACCCCGCTCGGTCTGCCCGATGACGACAGCCGCTGGAGTGTCGATCCCCGGGGTCTAGTGTCGCCGGCCGGTGCGGCCTGGTCGCTCGACTGGTGGGTCGGAGCCGACGACCGATGGCACGTGCCGTCCCGCGAGAGCGGCGTCCGCCAGACCCTCGTCGGCCTGGCGCCGGTCGTGGAGACACGACTGCGGGTCCCGGGAGGCGATGTGGTGGTCCGCCATCTGGCCGCGCCGTCGCCGGCCGGTTCGTCGCTGCTGCTCCAGGTCCACAACGACAGCACCCGAGCGGTCGCCGTGGCTCTCGCCCTCCGTCCCTTCTCTCTGGCCGGGCTCGGGTGGTTGGGGCGGATCCAACTGGAAGGGGGCCGGCTGCGCGCAGATGGCGTAGAGGTGCTGGGCACCGATCATGGGCCCCGCCGGGCCGCGCTGTGTGATGGGACGTCGGGCGATGTGGCCACGGTGGTGCTTGCCAACGAGGCGGGGGTGGCCGTCGATGGCGAGGTGCACGGCACCGATGGTTGGGCCAGCGCCGCGTTGATCTGGCCGCTGGCGCGCCAAGCATCGCTCGAACTGGAGGTGGCTGGCTGGGGGGCCGGTCGGGCCGACCCGCCGGCGCCGCGCCGGTCCGGCGGAGCCGAGGACGTGGCCCGTGGCTGGACGGCGCGCGTCTCACGGGTCACGCAGCTCGGGCTGCCGCCCGGTGGGTTGGCGACCGCCGTCGAGGTCCAACGCCGCCGTCTCCTGCTCGCCTCGGCGTGGCCGCCGGACGGCGAGATCTCTCGCTCGACTCGAGGTCCGGCCGGAGCTCGTAGCGCCGGGTTCGCACGTCGTCCTGCGCCCGGCCGGCCTGCGTCCGATGCTCGCAGAGCGGCCGCAAGACCCTGGCCCGTCCCGGTGTGGGCATCACGTCGCGATGGCGCGCTCGTCGCCGCCGCCCTGGCCACCAGCGGGTGCAGGGAGGAGGCCACCTCCCAACTCGACCGGTGGCTCGAAGAACAGCGGCGCGGCGGTCTGCTCGGTGTCGACGCATCCGATACGGCCGCCACCCTCTGGGCCATCGGCGTGTGGGCCGACACCGGCCTCGACGAGGGAGGGCTCCTCGCTCGGGCGCCAGTCGCCATTGCCAGGGCCGCAGAGGTCGTGGGGCGAAGCCGGTCGGGCCCGCCGAGCGCAGTCGAGCGGGTCTGGATCGCAGCTGGCCTTGATGGCGCGGCCCGGCTGCTCGTTCGGCTGGACGAGACGGGCGCAGCGGAGCGGGTCGCGGGGTGGGCGTCGTCGGCTCGGGCCGAGTTGGTTGCTGCGCTGGCCTCCGGCTCCCACCAGGAGAAGCAGGGCCCGGCCGGCCCCCAGTCAGGTTTCGTGGCGACGTTGACGGTGGATTCCGACGTCAACATCGCCAAGAAAAGAGGCCGCCCGGAGCCCGCCCTCGTGGGTACCCCCGCTGGCGTCACCGATGCGACCGTCGCCGGCCTGCTCGGCGTCCATCTGGGCGTGCTCGCCGCCACCGACCCCCTGGCGACGGCGGCCCGGCGGGCGGCGACCGCCTGGCCCGCGGCGACGGCCGCAGGGGTTGCGCCGGCGCCGGACGGAGCGGTCCGCGTTGGCGCCACCGGGCAGGCTCTGAGCCCGTATCTCTCGTTGTTGCTGGCGACGTCGGCGGTGCTCGCGGGGGAGGACCCGTCCCCGGCCGTGGAGTGGGTGCTTTCGGTGGCGGGAGCGACGTGGACGTGGCCGAGCGTCGTCCCGGCCCCCGGGTCCTCTCTTCGCGCTGTCACAGGCACGGGGGTCACGGCCACGGGGCCCACGGCCACCGGACCCCCGGACCTCGGCGTCCCCGTGGTCGGTCTCGGTGACGACCCCCTGGTTGGTGCGGCGTGGTGGGCGCTGGCGCGCGCTGTGCTCGTCGATGACGCCACCGCGAACGCCCCGGGAGTTCTCGCGCTCTGCCGATGGTTCCCACCGGAGTGGGTGGGCCAGGGCGTCGAGGTCCACGGCCTGGCCACCCGGTTGGGGCGCGTGTCGTGGGCGCTGCGATGGCACGGTGCCAGGCCGGCGCTGCTGTGGGAGATCGAGGCGGCGGGGCCGGTTCGCCTGATCGCACCTGGCCTCGACCCTTCCTGGTCGGCCACGGCGCCACGGGGTGAGGCGTTGCTCGCATTGCGTTGAGCCGCGGTCGGTAGCGTGGCGACGTGATGCGTGCCCTCGTCGCCCCGACGAACAATGGCCCGCTTCCGGGCTCGGTCGACCTCGAGGACGCCTACGCCGGCCCGACGCCTTGGCTCCGGGCCAACTTCGTGACCGGCCTTGACGGGACCGTCGAAGTGGGCGGCTCGAGTGGCGCCCTCGGCGGCCCGGCCGACCGAAAGGTGTTCAACGTCCTCAGGGCCCTGACCGACGCCGTGCTCGTTGGCGCAGGCACGGCGCGAGCCGAGCGCTACGGACCGGTCTGGCTGAGCGAGGACGTCGGCCGCCGTCGGCTCGAAAGGGCGCAGACGGAGATGCCCGTCGTCGCCGTCGTCACATCGTCGGGCCGGCTCGACCCCGCCAGCCGCCTGTTTTTCGAGCGCCGCGAGAATCGGCCGGAGCCGCCCGCACCCCTCGTGATCACGTGCGCCGCCGCTCCCGCGTCCGGCATCGAGCCACTCCGTGCCGTGGCCACCGTGCTCGTCTGCGGCCAGGAGACCGTCGACCTGCCCGTAGCGATCGAACGGTTGCGCTCGCTCGGTCACGCCCGGATCCTCTGCGAGGGCGGTCCTTTCCTGCTTGGCCAGCTGGTCGCCGAGGACCTGCTCGACGAGCTGTGTCTTACCCACGCGCCGGTCCTCGGAGGCCCCGGCCGAAGGACGTTGAGCCCATCCCATGACGGGCCCACCGGCTCGAGCAAAGCCAAAGCCGCAGCCGCAGCTGGTCCCGGCCCACCGGCCCACTTCGAGCTGACCCAGCTTCTCGAGGAGGACGGGTTGCTTTTCGCCAGGTACCTCGCCGGCGAGCGGCGATGAGGGCGCGACCCGCCGGAGCCATGACACCGGATCAAGCCATGACACCCGATCAAGCGAGGCGACCGATCAGCCCGCTGCTGCGGCCCCTCAGGGGCCGCCCCCACGCCGGGACCGTGCCGTCCCTGACCATCGAACGGGCTCTCTGGGATGCGGGTCACGACGTCGTCGTCGGTGTCGACGAGGTGGGGCGGGGTTCGTGGGCGGGACCCCTGGTGGTCGGTGCGGCCGTCCTTCCCACCGGGCGACGGGTCAACGGGGTGCGGGACTCCAAGGCGCTGCCCGAACGCCAGCGCGAGCGCATCTTCGAGCGGGTCGCCGGCTGGTGTAGGGCCTGGGCGACCGGGGCGGCCAGTCAGGTCGAATGCGATGAGCTCGGCATGGCCGAGGCCCAGCGGGTCGCGGCGGGACGGGCCATCGCCGGCCTCGGGCTGGTTCCCGATCAGGTGCTCGTCGACGGCAACTGGGACTTCGTCGGACTCGGCTGCACCCAGCGGATCATCAAGGGCGACGCCGCCTGTCTGTCCATCGCGGCCGCATCGATCCTGGCCAAGGTGTCGCGGGATCGGGAGATGCGCGCCGAGGCGGTTCACTTCCCCGGCTACGACTTCGATGCCAACAAGGGTTACCCGTGCCCTCGTCACAAGATGGCGCTGCAGGCCTACGGACCCACCGCCATCCACCGCAGGACCTGGGTGTTCATGGAGCACCTGGCGTGGGGCGTCGCCGGCGCCAGGCAGACCCGACGATGCGACGATGACCCGATCGACGGTGACAGCCCTGGCGAGGCCCCGCCGCCTTGGTCGGCGGCCGGCAGGATCGGTTACCCGGGCTAACCGTTAAGATGTCGGCCACTTATGTCTGCGGCTTCCCTCCTCGATCGGCGCGTTGAAGGTTCGGGGAACGAGAGCTCGGACGAGGACGGGGCAGCAACAAGGAAGGGCTGGATCCGCCGGCTGCTGCCGTGGTTGCGGCCGCACCGCCACAACGTGGTCATCGCCTTCGGCGCCGCCATGATCGGAAGTGGTATCTCGGCCGCCGCGCCCCTCGTGCAGCGACAGATCGTCGACCGCTCGATCATCGTCCATCGTTCGCCCATCGCCCCGTGGCTCGCCGTGCTCGTGGTCTTCGCCGTGGCCACCTTCGCCATGTCGTACCTGCGCCGCTACCGGGGCGGCCGGGTCAGCCTCGACGTGCAGTACGACCTCCGCAACGCCGTCCACGATCACCTGGCCCGGCTGGACTTCGCCCGCCACGACGAGCTGCAGACGGGCCAGCTGGTATCGCGGGCCAACTCGGACCTCGGCCTCTTGCAGGGTCTGCTGGCGTTCCTGCCCATCATGAGCGGCAACGTCATCTTGATGGTGACGTCCATCGTGGTGATGTTCTTCCTGAGCCCGCTTCTCGCCCTCGTGAGCCTGGCCGCCGTTCCCGCCCTGGGGTTTACGGCCTATCGCCTCAGGAAGAAGACCTTCCCCGCCAACTGGGAGGCCCAGCAGCGCGAGAGCGAGGTCGCCATCGTCGTGGAGGAGGCCGTCACTGGCGTCAGGGTCGTGAAGGGTTTCGGCCAGGAACGGCGTGAGCTCGACAACCTCGTCGACCGGGCCCAGATCCTCTACGGATCCAACGTCAGGGCCACGCGGCTCCAGGCCCGCTATCAGCCCGTGCTCACCGCCATCCCGCAGGTCGCCCAGGCCGCCGTGCTCCTCTTGGGTGGCTACCTCGCCATCCGCCACCAGATCACGATCGGGACGTTTCTCGCCTTCTCCACGTACCTGCTGCTCCTCGCCGCGCCGGCCCGGATGCTCGCCAGCATCCTGCTGGTGGCTCAGCAGGCCAGGGCGGGAGCCGAACGGGTCTTCGATCTGCTGGCCATCGAGCCGTCGCTCACGGACCGGCCCGCAGCCGAGGAGCTGCGGGCCGTGTCGGGCCAGATCACCTTTGACGACGTCACCTTCGGCTATGACCGCGGCGACCCCGTGCTCGACCGCCTCGACCTCGAGATCGCCCCTGGCGAGAAGGTGGCCGTGGTCGGGGCGTCGGGATCGGGCAAGTCCACGCTGGCGATGCTCGTCCCCCGCTTCTACGACGTGACCGCCGGCGCCGTGCGGGTGGACGGTCACGACGTGCGCGACCTGACCAGGGCGTCGCTGCGCAGCCAGATCGGCATGGTCTTTGAGGAGAGCTTCCTGTTCTCGGCCACCGTGCGGGACAACATTGCCTACGGACGGCCCGACGCCACCGACGCCGAGGTCGAGGCGGCGGCGAAGATGGCCAAGGCGCAGGAGTTCATCGCCGACCTCCCCGGCGGCTACGCCACGATGGTCGGGGAGCGGGGGTTGAGCCTCTCGGGCGGGCAACGACAGCGGATCTCGCTGGCTCGGGCCCTCGTGACCGATCCCGCCATCCTGCTGCTCGACGACGCGACCAGCGCCATCGACGCCAGGATCGAGGAGGAGATCTACGCGGCCCTGCGGACGGTGCTCGAGGGCCGCACGACGATCCTGGTCGCCCACCGTCGTTCCACCCTCGCCCTGGCCGACCGGGTGGTCGTGCTCGACGGCGGACGGGTCCTCGACGACGGGACCCACGACGAGCTCATGGGCCGCTGCGCCACGTACCGCCGACTGCTCGCCGGGCCAGGAGACCAGCTCGAAGAAGGGGAATGGCCCCGTCGGGATGCGCCCGAGCAGGTCAGGGGCGTCACGCCGGCGCTGTGGGGGGCTGGCGAAGACGGAAAAGGATCGGGAACCGAGGGATCGTCGGGTGCCGACGTCAAGTCGGCAGCCCCGGCCGGCCCGGTCGCGAGGGGCGGTGGGCGCGGCTGGATGGGCGGGCTCGCCGCCACGCCCGAGCTCCTCGCCGGTGTGGCCGCCCTTCCGCCCGTGCGCGACCACGCCGAGATCGACATCGACGCGGAGTCTGCCGACGACTCGCACTTCACGCTCCGCCGGCTCGTTCGCCCACATCGGCGGCCACTGATCCTCGGCCTCGTGCTCGTCGCCCTCGACGGGGTGGCCGGTCTGGCCGGGCCCTTCCTGATCCGCTCCGGGCTGGACAGCGGGGTGGCCCGCGGGTCCATGGGTGCGGTGTGGGGCGTGTCGCTGCTCTTCCTCGCCATCACGCTCGTCGATCTGGTCGACGAGGTGGGGGAGACGTTCGTGACAGGGCGGACGGCGCAACGGCTGTTGCTTGCGCTGCGGGTTCGTGTCTGGGCCCAGCTCCAGCGCCTCTCGATCGACTTCTACGAACAGGAGATGGGCGGTCGGATCATGACCCGCATGACGACCGACGTCGATGCCTTCTCGACGTTGCTCGAAAGCGGCCTCATCAACGCCCTCGTGTCGATGTTCACCTTCGTCGGCGTCGGGGTGGCCCTGCTCGTGTGGAACTGGTCCCTCGCCTTGCTGAGCCTCACCGTGGTGATCCCGCTGTTCTTTGCCACCTCGGCGTACCGGAAGCGCTCGGCCCGGGCGTACGGCACGGCCCGCGAGCGCGTCGCCGTCGTCAATGCCAACATGCAGGAGAGCCTTTCGGGTGTCAGGGAGGTCCAGGCCTACGGGCGTGAGGCCCGCAACGAGGCCGACTTTCGCCGGTTCTCGGGCCGCTACCTGCGGGCGCGGGCGCACGCCCAGCGGCTCATCTCGTTGTACTTCCCGTTTGTGCAGTTCCTCTCCGACGCCGCCGCCGTGGTCGTGCTCGGTGTCGGCGCCGTCTTCATCGCCCGCGGCTCGCTGAGCACGGGTGAGCTCGTCGGCTTCCTTCTCTACCTCGATCTGTTCTTCTCGCCGATCCAGCAGCTCTCGCAGACGTTCGACTCCTACCAACAGGCCAGCGCATCCCGGGTCCAGATCGACGACCTGATGCGCCGCAGAACCCTCACCCAGCCTCCAGCCGAGCCGGTCGACCCTGGGCGGCTGAGCGGGAACGTCGCCTTCGACGACGTCCACTTCGCCTACCCGGGGAACACGCCGGCCCAAGAGGCCCTTCGTGGCGTCGACATCGAGATCCACCCGGGCGAGACGGTTGCCCTCGTCGGCCAGACGGGGGCGGGCAAGTCGACGATCATCAAGCTCGTCACCCGCTTTTACGATCCGACCGGCGGGCGGATCCTGGTCGACGGCGTGGACCTCCGCGACATCGACCTCGGTGCGTTCCGCCACCAGCTCGGATACGTGCCGCAAGAAGCCCACCTCTTCAGCGGCACCGTCAGGGACAACATCGCCTACGGCCGGCCGGACGCATCGGACGCCGAGGTCGAGGCGGCGTCACGGGCCGTCGGGGCCCACGAGTTTGTCGCCGGCCTGGCCGGCGGCTACCTGGCGTGGATCAACGAGCGGGGCCGATCGCTCTCCGCCGGCCAGCGTCAGCTGATCGCGTTGGCCCGAGCGGAGCTGGTCGACCCGGCGCTCCTCCTCCTCGACGAGGCGACATCCAACCTTGACCTGGCCACCGAGGCCAGGGTCTCCGCCGCCATGGGTGTGGTGTCGAGCGGTCGGACCACCATCTTGATCGCCCACAGGCTGCAGACGGCGGCGCGCGCCGACCGGGTGATCGTGATGGAGGGCGGTCGGGTGGCCGAGGATGGATCCCACGACGAACTGGTCGCCGCCGGCGGTCTCTACGCTCGCATGTGGGAGACCTTCGAGCTGGGCGGCGCCGACACCGGCGAGGTCGAAGCCGGCGTCGCCTGACCGTCTCAGGGCCGTCACGGCGGCGGCAGATAGCGGGCAGTAACGTTCCGGGGCCGTCCTAGGAGGACATACCCAACCAGACGGCGAGGCGGCCTCCGCTCTGGCCGATCACGACAAGCTTGCCGGCGAAGGTCACGATACGGTCGGCGCCGAGCGGGCCACCTGCGATAGGGCCGCCGCCGATCTGGGCCCAGCTCGTCCCCCCGTCGGTCGACATCCACACGCCGGCCGCTCCTCCCGGGGTTGTCGGTCCGAGCAGGTCGGACGCGACGAGCGGATCGTCGACGGGCGTAGCCGGGTCGGTTGGACTGCTGGCGGCCGGCATGGACCCTCCGCTCACGGCGATCCACTTCGAACCGTGCACAGCCAGGTCGGTGAACGGCGCCGAACCGGCGTCCTCGAGGTTCGGCGCCTGGGTGAGGGTCCACGTCGAGCCGTCGGGCGACGCCCAGGTCGCTGGCACCTCCTGGCCGTACTGGCTCGGCTCCTGCCCGTAGGCGACGAAGCCGCTCGGCGTCGCCTGACACCCGAGCATCTCTACGCCGCCCCCGACGCCGGTGAGCGGAGACACCGTCCCTGCCGTCCACCCGGAGCTTCCGCTCGTCGACCACGCCGCCGCGACCGTGCCGTCGTCTCCCTGGCCCGAAGGCCCCGAGCCGTTGCCTGTGACCGGGAGGGTGGTGGTCGTCGCCTTCGGGACGCTCGTCGACCCGCTCCCGGAGCTCTGGTTCGCGGCCCGGCTCGTCGCCGCAGGGGTCGCAGTGCGGGTCGCCGAGCCGACGACCACGGTCGTCTTCCCGTTGGTGCAGGCGCCGAGCGGCCGTTCTGCGCCGAGCGATGCCGCGGCGTCGAGGGCTCCCCGGGCCTTCCAGCCGACGGCGGCGTCTGTCCACGCCAGGCCGCTCGGGGTCAGATCGGTGGACGATCCGCTGCGAGTGCGAGAGCGCGGGCCCCAACCTGCCGCGACCGGCGTGGCGGCCGGGCCGGAAACGGCCGTGGCCGAAAGCGACGCACGGCTACCGCTTTCGAAGCTGGCGGCCTGCGTCCAGTGGCGACCGTCGCTCGAGGTCCACATCACCGCCGCTGTGGTACCGGGGAACCGACCGGATGGACGGGTGCCGACCGCCACCAACTTCCCGCCTGATGTCGTCACCGCGTTGACCGTGGCGCCCTTCCACTGGGCGCCACGGCTGAGGATCGACCACCGTTGCCCGTCGGCCGATTCGACCACGACGACGGTGTGTTCGGCCGGCGCACCGATGGCCCGACCGGGCCGCACGACGTCGACAAAGGCCAGCAGGCGTCCGTCTCTGTCCAGGAAACCGGCCGGCGTGGCCGTCGCCCGCGTCGGGCCGAACACGTCGCTGTGGGCGGTGACGTCGGTCCACGCCAATCGGTCTCGCACGAGCACCCGCGGCTGGCCCGCCTGGCTGTCGACCACCACGGTCGTAGTCCTATAGGAGGCGACGAGGTCGGCGCTCCAGTTTGTCGCCTCGGCGGTGGAGGGGGGCATGGCCACCTCGCTCCAGCCCTCACCCGACGGGGAGCTCCAGATTCTCTGGGCGCCGACGCTGCCACCGACGGCCACGACCGGTCCCTGGGTGGCGCCCCCGGCGGAGGCGGCGACGGCGCGCACGACGGTTCCGCCGCTTCCGGCGTTGGGCTGCGGCGCCGCCGGCAGGGCTTCGTCGGCTTCGCTCCAGGTCGCGCCGTCTGGCGAGACCCACGTGGCAGGCGTCCAGTCCTGACCCGAGCGCACGGCGCCAACGGCGACGAGCGAGGCGCCGTCGGCCACCAACCCTTCGATGACGTGGTCGCCGGGCCCGACGAACGGATTGTCGGCGGCGCCGAAGGTCCTCCACGAGATGCCGTCATTGGAAACCCAGAGCGCCCCTGCGGTGTTGGTCCCCGCCTGCACGCTCCCGGCGACGTAGACCTCGTTGGCATCAACGAGGATGGAGGAGACCTTGGCGTCCCGAGCGCCGGCAATGAGCCTCTCAGCGCCCGGGACTCGCTGCCAGTCCGTCCCGTTGGTGGAGTACCACATGGCCGGCCGGCCGGAGACCGCGCCGGTCACGAACACACCCTCGGTGCCGGCGCCGACCACGTTCATGCTCGCCGACCCGGTGACCGCCGCGCCGCCCCCAGGCGGGCTCTCGGCCGTCGCCGCGAAGGCCGGGACGGCTGGCACCGCCGCGAAGGGTTGCCCGGGACCGGGTGAGATCCAGACGGCAGCACGCTTGGAGTGGCCGGCTCCGACCGATCCGACGACGACGGTCTTGGTGCCCCACACGGCCGCCGCCGACGCCCGGCCGTCGGCGCCTGTGAGGTTGGCGGCGTGCCAGTTCGCTGTGTTGGTCGCCGACCAGACCGTCGCCGTGGTCGCTCCGTCGCCGGCCGTGCGCGTACCAACGATGAGCCAGGGATCTCCCGGGGCCGGCGGCGCCAGGACGGCGGAGAGCGTCGACGTGGCCCCGCCACCGATGTCGAGGGACGAGTCCGCCTCGTGCTCCCAGGTGTAGGAGACGGCGGGCTCGGCACCTTTCGGACTCGTCGTCGATGGCGCGCTCCGACTCGATGGGGACGTCTGTCGAGCCGGCGCTCCGGCACCGCAGGAAGCGGCGCCGGCCGAGGCGACGCTCAGCGCCAGAGCGACCCTCCAGGTCCTCCCCAGCCGGGGAACCGAGGGCGAGGACAGACCGGGCACGGCTTCTAGCGGTCGCTCAGGTGAAACTCGCCTCCGTCGTCGCCGCGCTTCCAGAACTTCCACCACCGTCGGCCGGTGCGTTGCGCCTCGACCTCGGCCACGATCTCGGGACCGGCGGCGTTGACGATGGAGTCGGCGGAGGCGAGGATCTCGCTGACCTCTTCTGGGTCGTCGTCGGGCTCGGGCTCGACGTCGGGGCGGGTGAGGGAACCGGAGACGAACGTAGTGTCGATGATGTCCCGCTGGTACTTGGGGCAATCGTCGGGACAGCGCCACGGCGCCTCGGGAGCGAGATCGAGGACGCAGAACCTGGCCACCTCACCGGTGCTGTAGGTCCTGCTCTGGAAGTGACGGCAGTCCTCTCTCATCGGCACGACGACCATCCTGCCAGCCGGACACGCCAACCGGGCATCGACACCACCGGAAGGAGCTGCGCTTCATAGTTTGAGTGGCTAAGCACCGCTAGGCTGCCGACATGGAGGCATCCACGCCCCTCCCGGGCCAGCTGCGACTCGCGGTCTTACGGCTGTCGAGGCGGTTGCGCCAGCAGACCGTGGGGGACATCACCCCGTCGCAATTCTCCGCTCTCAGCTCGATCGCGTCCCATGGCGAGGTTTCCCTCGGGGCGCTGGCCGCCATCGAGCGGATCGCGCCGCCGTCCATGACGCGCATCGCGGCCAGGCTCGAGGACCGCGGTCTGGTGAGCCGCAGGGTCGACGAGGCCGACCGCCGGGTGTCACGCGTCGTCGTCAACCAGGCCGGCCTCGATCTGTTGGCGGAGACGAGGACGCGCCGCGACGCTTACCTGGCGGCGCGGATGCAGTCGCTCAGCCCCGAGGACCGAGAGCTCCTCGCCCGGGCCATTCCCCTCTTCGAGCGCCTGATCGCAGAGGAACCGGCCCTCGAGACCTCCGACGTCTGATCGGCGGGTTTTTGAAGCGAGAGCGACCGGCTCTTTGCGGACCTTTACGGACTGAACCCGTACAAGTGGGCAAAGTTGGGATGACTTGGCGGTCACCGGGGAGCGATGAAATGCTGGTGGTGGCTGGTAGGGAAGGTCATCGAGTGTTTCTTGCCGCCTGTGTGCGCGCGCAAAGTTTGATGCGGGGACCGTGGAGGACCTTGGAGTGTCGCTACGAGCACGAACCCCAGATTTCGCTTCGCCGGGTTCTCTCCCTGCCGGCCGTTGTGGCCAATCGAGACGGAGGTGATGGGATGAAGCGGATCAGGGATCGGGTCGCGGGTCTCGATGTTCATCGCGACACGGTCGTGGCGTGCTGTCGAGTCGTTGGTGTTGATGGTGAGGTGGGGGTGTCCAAGGCGAGCTTTGCCACCACACGTAGGGGGCTGGTCGACCTGGCGGGTTTCTTGTCGGACGCGGCGGTCTCGACCGTGGCGATGGAGGCGACCGGGGTGTATTGGAAGAGCCCGTACTATGCGCTCGAGGGGCTGTTCGCCGAGGTGTGGTTGTGTAACGCGCAGCACGTGAAGAACGTGCCGGGCCGCAAGTCGGATCTTTCCGACGCCGAGTGGCTGGCCGATGTCGCCGCGCACGGGGTGGTCCGCCCGAGCTTCGTGCCGCCCCCCGAGATCCGAGAGCTGCGCGAGCTCACCCGCTACCGCAAAACCCAGGTCGACGCCAGGGGAAAAGAGATCCAGCGCCTCGAGAAGGTCCTCCAAGACGCGGGCGTCAAGATCACGTCGGTGGCATCGTCGGTGTGGAGTCTGTCGTCGCGGCGGATCATCGAGGCGCTCATCTCCGGCGAGCGGGACCCCGAGGTCCTCGCGGAGATGGCCAAGGGCAGGATGCGAGCGAAGATCCCCCACCTCGCCGAGGCCCTCGCCGGTCACTTCGGCGCCCATCACGGCGTGGTCTGCCGCCGGATCATCGACCACATCGACTTCCTCGACCGGTCGATCGCAGCGCTCAGCGAGGAGATAACGACCCGTCTCGTCCCTTTTGAGACGGCGGTCGCTCTCATGATGTCGGTCCCGGGAGTCTCGGATACGACCGCTGAGGTGATCGTCGCCGAGACCGGCGCCGACATGAGCCGGTTCCCGACCCCACAACAGCTCTGCGCCTGGGCCGGTGTCGCCCCGGGCAGCCACGAATCGGCCGGCAAACGACGACCAGCGGGAACCCGGCACGGCTCGACCTGGCTGCGCCGGACCCTCATCGAAGCAGCACGCGGCGCCGCACGCACCAAGGGCAGCTACTACTCCGCGCAGTACTCGCGTATCGCCAGCCGTCGAGGAGCGAACAAGGCCGCCGTCGCCGTGGCCAACTCGATGCTGTCGACCATCTGGCACCTGCTCTCCACCGGTGCCGTCTACCAAGACCTCGGCGCCGACTACTTCCAGCGTCGCCACGATCCCGCCGTCGAGGCGAAGCGACTCGCACGCCGGATCGAGGCACTCGGCTTCGACGTCAACCTCACCGAGAAAGCCTCATAAACCCACACCACACCACTCCACAACTCAAGCGCCTCCTCACCGACCCGAACCTCCCCCCGCGCGCCCACACCCGTGCCAGGCAAACGCATTTCACCCCAGAAAACTGGTAGGACGCGCCTCGCCCCGGGCGACCTGGACCCGGGCGACCTGGACCAGGGCCCCGGCCGGTGTCAGTGACCTTCGATGCGGCATCGCCGGCCGGCGCCGGACCACAATAGGAGCGATGCGCCTCGTCATCGCGACCTGCACCGTCGACTACGTCGGTCGTCTGTCCGCTCACCTGCCGCTCGCCACCCGACTGTTGCTCGTCAAGGCCGATGGGTCGGTGTCGGTACACGCCGACGGCGGCGCCTACAAGCCGCTCAACTGGATGACGCCTCCGTGCCGCTTGGAGACCGCGCCCGAGCGCTGGACGGTCACCAACACCAAAGGCGAAACGCTGACGATTGCCATCGAGGCGGTCCATGCCGACATTGCCCATGAGCTCGGTACCGACCCGGGCCTGCAAAAGGACGGGGTCGAAGCGCACCTCCAGGAGCTCATCGCTGCGCATCCGGAGGTGCTCGGCGTCGGGTTGGCGCTCGTGCGGCGCGAGTACCCGACCGACATCGGGCCGGTCGACCTGCTCTGTCGCGACGCCGAGGGCGGAGCGGTCGCCGTGGAGATCAAGCGGAGGGGGGAGATCGACGGGGTCGAGCAACTGGCCCGGTACCTCGAACGCCTCGACCTCGACGGGCGGCTCCGTCCGGTGCGAGGCGTCTTCGCCGCCCAGCAGATCAAGCCGCAGGCCAGGGTGCTGGCCGCGTCACGGGGCATCGCATGCGTCGAGGTCGATTACGACGTCCTGCGGGGCATGGCCTCCGACCGGCTCACGCTGTTCTGACCCGCGTCCATGGTGAAACGGCCGAGCGCGCAACCAACGGGTGGCCCGCCCCGCCGTTTCTACGGTGCCGAGCTCAGCGCCCGGCGTCACCACCGGACCACACCCCGAGCGAGCCGGGGACGATCGGCGCCGGGCCGGTCGTTGATGGTGCCAGCGCCGCTCTTCGGTCGAGGAGGGCGTCGGCCGCATCGGTGACCGGCCTGACGATCGATGCGGGCAGGGCGGTGCCGTCCCGCAGCGCCTCGTCCAACTTGCGCTCCGGGACCCAGACGGGGGAGGCGACGGCCACCCCGGGCGAGAGGCTGGCGACGGCAGCACCGATCTCCGCCCTGGTCCGTGGGTTACGCGGGGCCCGGTTGACCACGGGCAGGATCCGGTCCTGGTCGATGCCGGCTTCGGCCAAGGCCCGCACGGATGCGGCAAGCGAGTGGACCCCTTTGAGGCCTGGGGCCCCGACGGCCACGACGACGTCGGCTTGGAGGACGGAGGAGCGGGCCAGGTGGTTGCGTTCCTCGACGTCGATCGAGCCGCCTTCGATCTCACCCTCGAGGTCGCCGGTGACGTCGGAGACCACGAGCTGGAAGGCCCGGCGCAGCGAGTCGATGGCGGCGTCGGTCGCCCGGGGCCGAAGCGCCGCCCACGCCGACGGGCGGCGCAACCCGAGCAGGAGCCGGTACCCCCGTTCGCTCGCCTCGAAGGTGTAGCTGCGAACCTCGGCCGGGTCGGGGTGGCCGAGGCGGTGGGCCTCGACCAGCTCCTGGATGCCGGGGCCGAGGTCACCGGCATCGTGCAGCATGGCCTGATCCGCTCGAAGGGCCAGGTCGGCGAGGACCACCCGACGGCCGAATCGGACGTCGGCGCTCAGGCCCTGAGCCAAAGCGATGGCGACGGTCGAGGTGCCCGTCCCGCCCGGGCCGCACACCGTGACCATCCGGCCCCGCCACGATGCGGGTGCCACGTCGGCGAGGAGGGGCGGCAGCTCGTCGGCTCGCCCGATGGTCCTCGCCGAAGCGGCGAGGACCTCGACGAGCAGCTCCCGGTCGAATGAGGCGGGCAGGACGGCCGCCACGCCGAGGTCATCGGCGGACCAGCTCCTCCCCCTGCCGTCCACGACGGCGATGACCGGAACGTAGGCGGCGAGCGCCGCGGCGATCAGGTCACGGTCGAACGAAGCGAGGGATGCGTCCACCATCAGGGCCGAGTAGGCCCTCCCCGAAGCGAGCCGGGCGCGTACCTCCTCCGACGAGACGCACTTGACGAACTCCGCCGCGATCGTCGCCGACGTGGACCACTTGGCTATATCCCTGAACCATTCGGCGCGCGCCTGGGCCAGGCCTATCAGCACCCATCGATCGCCGGCCATCACGCCCCTTGGCCGGAACCATCAGAGGGCTCCCCAACGACGAGATCCACGGTCCCGCCGTGTTCGGAGCCGATCACGGCCTCGACCTCGGCCAGGGTGTGAACCCCCAGGGTCACGATGTTGTCGCCGCTCGTGCCGACGAGGCCGCCCGCCGGTTGGTTGGTAGCGAGGACTCGGGCGCCACGGATGACGACGGTCGTCTTGACGTTCGACCCGTTGCCCGCCGTCACTAGCACGTCGACGAGATCGCCCCTGGCGAGATCGACCAGGTCGCCTGGGGTAACGGAGACGGGGACGGGACGAAGCGCTGGGGTCGCATCGGGGGCTGAGAGCTCGGACTGAACGATCAGCCCGCCCCGCCCGACCCCGATGGCGAGGGTGCGACCGATGAGATCGCCGGGGGCTTCGAATGCCTCGGCGGCAACGGGCCCCGATCCGAGCCTGAGCGTCGTCGTCGCCAGGTCGCTCGACGTGAGACGTGTCCCGGCCGGCAGGCCGGTGCTGGCGACGACCCACGCCCGCCCAGACGTGCCTCGGCTGGCGACGAAGGCGGCAAAGACGGCCACCACGGCGACCGCGACGGCGAACCCTCCGGCCACGGCGCGCCCGCTCGGCAGTCGCTTGCGCCGCCCGATGCGGCCCGCGGCATCCTCATCGGATGACGGCCTCGTACGGGTGCGCGTCGAGGTCATGGCCGCGTCCGGCCTGGGCTTCGGCGCCCTATTGGTGAGATGGTCTCCGCTCCACCGACCACGAACATGAAATCTATCGAGAACCCACCTGCTTGTCTATGGGCCGGATAAGATCGAGGCATCGTCGTCAGGAGCGCTGGGGTCGTCAAAAGGCAGAGGTCGTGAAGAGGCAGAAACTGTGAAGAGGCAGAAATCGTGAAGAAGCAGGAATCGTGAGGGACGCACGGCTGTGACAACCGCAGGGCGCGAGGAGCCCATTCGCTGGATGAGCACACGCGACGCCTGCCAACGGCTCGGCGTGACGCTCAGGACGCTGTACCGCTTTATCGACGAGGGCCAGCTGCCTGCGTACAAGATGGGCCGGGTTATCAGGCTCCAGGCATCCGACATCGAGGGCTTCATCGAGCGGATGCGCATCGAACCGGGCACGCTCGAGCACCTCTATCCCGAGCCCAAGGGCCACGATCGGCCGGCCGGCGACGACATCGACGCCGAGGTCTGACCGGACCGGCTGCACCCCTTTACCTCGGTGAGCAGACCTCGATGGCGTCGAGCGCCACATGGATTCGCATGCCACCAGCGGCCATCCGGAGCGTGATCACGTCGTCGCCGGCTGCAACCAGCTCGCCGCTGACGATCTCACCGCCTCGTAGGCCGATCCGGACCGGGCTGTGCTCGGCCGCGAGGGCGGCCAATGCGTCGACGAGCCTCCATTCCCCTGCGGGGGTTCGCTCACCCGTTGCCTCGCCCATGCCTGGCCTGCGCCCCGCGACCCGCACCGCGCTCACGTGGGCGAGGGCGACGATCGTGGCGGCGCCACCCCGTTCGGCCATGACGCAGCCGTCGAGGCCGACGCCGACCAGCCGGCCGGCCACGGTGCGCGACCCGACGACGATGGCGGCGTCCCCGGTTCGCTCGGCCAGGTCGACGAGGGTGCCGGCGAGGGTGGCTGCCTCGGCGGCCTGCTGGCGCAGCCAGCGTTCCCTGCTCCTGGCGGTGGCGGCGTCATCGGCCCTGCGTTCCGCGGCCCACGCCCCGAAGGCGGAGACGAGCTCGTCGGCACCGGCGCCGTGCCGCCCGGCCGGTACCTCCCAGTCGGTCATGGCACCGCTCCCGGGCCCGCGGCCGTGCCCGGCTTGAGGGCCCCGCCGGCGCTTTGGGCCCCGCCGACAGCCCGGCCCGGTCCCGCCACTCCGCCCGGTCCCACAGCCCCGCCCGGTCCCACAGCCCGGCCGGCCATCACGGTCGGTTCACGACCGGGCCGCCTCAGTCGTCCCAGCGGACGAGGAGCCGCTTTGGCCCCCGAAACGCCACGTTGGGCGTGTACTCGTAGTGCTGGTCGGGCACGAGAGAGAGGGAGGGCAGCCGGGCGGTGAGCTGCTCGAGCACGATGCGTAGCTCGAGGCGAACGAGAGCGGCGCCGAGGCAGTAGTGGATCCCCTTCCCGAACGCGATGTGAGGCCGGCCCCCCGAACGGGTGACGTCGAAGCGCTCGGGCCGATCGAACCAGGCCGGGTCGCGGTTGGCCGCACCGAGGAGCAGCAGGAGCTTGGCGCCGGCCGGGACGTCGACCCCGCCGATGGTGACCGGCTGGGTGGTCTCCCGCCGCCAGCCCGGGTTGCTGCTGTCGTAGCGGAGGCACTCCTCGACGGCGTCGGGGATGCGGGCGGGATCGGCGCAGAGCAGATCCCACTGGTCGCGGTGGGTCAGCAGCTGGCGGATGGCGTTGTTGGTCATGCTGGTGAGGTTCTCGTGACCGGCGAAGCTGAGGCCGTAGGCGACGTTGGTGATCTCTTCGACGGAGATGGCATCGGGATCCTCGATGTGGACCCGCAGCAGGTCGCTCGTGAAGTCGTCCTTCGGTTCGGCCAGCCGTTGACGCACGAAGGCGGCGCAGTAGTTCCAGTACCGGACCATGTTGCGGGCCACGCCGACCTGCTCCTCGGGCCGTGACCGGCCCCAGGTGAAGACCAGGCGGTCGCCGGTCCAGCTCTTGAGCATGTTGGTGTCTTCCGGCGGGAATCCGATCAGCCGGAAGATCATCGTCGCCGGCAGCGGATGACTGAGCTCGGCGACCAGGTCGGCGCTCCGGTTGGGGGCCATCCGCTCGATCAGCTCACTCGCTGTGGCCCGGACGGGGCCCTCGAGGACTTGGATCCGGCGGACGGAAAAGGCCTTCATGTTCTGCTTGCGAATCCGTCCGTGCTTGGGAGGGTCGCAGTTGGACATGGTCGGCGCCGCTCCGAAGCCGCCCTCGGCGAGCACGGTGCTGACCTCGGGCGCGAGCGGGAACACCGAATCCTGGGCGATGGCGGCCGAGAAGCGCTGGTCACGGAAGATCGCCTCGATGTCGTCGGCACGGGTCACGACCCACATGTCGATGCTCTCGGCGTAAAACACCGGAGCCTCCTGACGGAGGCGGGCGTACAGCGGATAGGGGTCCTGGAGGTACTCGTCGCTGAGCGGATCGAACCGTTCCGAAGCCTGCCGGGCCGACGAATCGACGCTAGTCATCCCATCCCCTCTCGAATCTGGCTACCCACGAGCTGGCCGCCAAACAGCTGGCTGCCAGCCTACGGCCAGCTTGCTACCGTCGGTGTCGATGGCCGACTGCGTCTTCTGCAATGTCGTCGCCGGCGACGTTCCGTCCACCGAGGTGGCTTCGAGCCCGCTGACCTACGCCTTTCGAGACATCACGCCGCAGGCCCCAGTCCACGTCCTGGTGGTGCCTCGCACCCACATAACCGACGCCACGGAGGTAGGGCCAGAACACGCCCCGATCGTCGCCGAGATGCTCGTCACCGCCCGGGAGGTCGCCACGCGCGAGGGCATCGCCGACTCCGGGTACCGTCTGGTCTTCAACGTCGGCGATGATGCCACCAACACCGTGCCGCATCTCCACCTCCACGTCATCGGCGGCCGCCCGCTCGGCTGGCCGCCCGGCTGACTGGCTGCCCCCCAGTCCGGCTGGTGTCGTGACGCGTCGGAGAACCCCATCCGGGGCCACGCAGCGGTACCCTTACGCCCAGGATTCCCTGTGCCCACGACCGTCACCGTCCCCAACCACTTGATGCCAGGCCTTGTTGGGCCGCTCAACGAGAACCTCCGGCTGGTGGAGGCGGCGTTCGACGGTACGAGGATTGTGAATCGCGGCAACGAGTTCGTGATCGACGGCACCGATGCATCCGTCGCCGCCCGCCTGATCGACGAGCTGCGCCTCATCCTGGAGCAGGGCGAGCGGGTGGACCCATCCATGGTGGCGAGGACGATCGACATGGTGCGTGCCGACGAGAGCCCGTCGGAGGTGCTGACCGCCGAGGTGCTCCGCTCGGCCAGGGGCCGATCCGTACGCCCCAAGACGAGCGGTCAGAAGCGCTACGCCGAGGCGATCAGGGACCATGTCGTGACCTTTGGTGTGGGGCCGGCAGGGACGGGCAAGAGCTACCTCGCCGTCGCTCTCGCCGTCCAGGCCCTGCAGGCCAAGTCGGTGGAGCGCATCATCTTGACCCGCCCGGCGGTCGAGGCAGGCGAGCGACTCGGGTTCTTACCCGGCGACCTCATGGCGAAGATCGACCCGTACCTCAGGCCGCTCTACGACGCCCTCTACGACATGCTCGGCACGGAGGGAGCGAGGCGGCTTCTCGACGCCGGGACCGTGGAGGTCGCCCCTCTCGCCTACATGCGGGGCCGCACCCTCAACAACAGTTTCATTATCCTCGACGAGGCCCAGAACACCACGCCCGAGCAGATGAAGATGTTCCTCACTCGCATCGGGTTCGGGTCGAAGATCGTCGTGACCGGCGACGACACCCAGATTGATCTCCCCGGCGGCCGGTCGGGCCTCCTCAACCTCGAGCCCATCCTCCTCGGCGTTGAAGGACTGGCATGGATCCACCTGGGCCGCAGGGACGTGGTCCGCCACCGCATCGTCCAGGACATCGTCACCGCCTACGAGGCTGCCGACGCCTCCAGGGCATGAGCCGGGAGCAAGGATTCACATGACCGTCGAGGTCTTCGCAGCCGACGAGCAGAGCGATCTGCCCGTCGACACGCTCCGTTGGGTCAAGCTGGCCGAGGCCGTGCTTGCCGACGAGGGGGTGAGGGGCGATACGGAGCTCTCCATCCTCTTCGTCGACGAGGCGTCGATCGCCGATCTCAACCAGCGCTTCCTCGGCAAGGACGGTCCGACCGACGTACTGGCCTTCCCGATCGACGAGGAGCCGGCCGAGAGCGGGAGGTCGCCCGATTCGGGTGGCACCGGCCCGGGGTTTACCGGCGATGTCGAGGAGGCGCCGACACTGCTCGGCGACGTCGTCGTCTGCCCAGCCGTCGCCGGCCGCAACGCCCCCGAGCACGCCGGTACCTACGACGACGAGCTGGCCCTGCTCATCGTCCACGGCGTGCTGCACCTCCTCGGCATGGACCACATGGACACCAGTGAGGCCGAGGAGATGGAGCGACGAGAGGGGGTCCTGTTGGCGCGCCACCACGGTGTCGACCCGGACTCCAAGCTGGCGACCCTGCACCGTAAGGCGGACGGCGACGACCCTCCGCCGCGAGACGGTCCCGAAGCCGACGGTTCCGGTGGTGTCCCGTGATCGCCGCCGCCGGCCCATCAAGCCACCACCTCGGCGGGAGCGACATCGTGCTCGTGGTGGTCGTCGTGGTCCTGATCTTCGTCACCGGCTTTCTCGCAATGTCGGAGACGGCGATCACGAGGATGTCGCAGATCAAGGCCCAGAGCCTGGCCGAGGAGGGCGTCAGAGGGTCGCGGACGCTGCTGCGCCTCGTCGAGCGGACCGAACGGGTCCTGCCGGTGGTGCTCTTCGCCCTCGAGCTTTGCACGCTGGTCGCCGCCACCCTGGTCGGCGTGGTCGCCGAGCACGCCTTCGGAGCGCTCGGCGTGGTCATCGCCACGGCCTTCGAGGTCGTCGTCATCTTCGTCGTGGCCGAGCTGGCCCCGAAGACCTGGGCGGTGCAACACAGCGAACGAGCCGCACTCTTCGTCGCCCCCGTCATCCGGAGCCTCTACGCGGTCGCCCCCCTGCGCTGGATCACGAGGGGTCTCATCGTGGTGGCCAACGCCATGCTGCCGGGCAAGGGGATGCGCGCAGGCCCGTACACGTCCGACGAGATGATCAGGGCCGTCGCCAATACGGCCGCCGATGAGGACGTCATCGAGAGTGGGGAGCGCACCCTCATCCACTCGATCATCGACTTTGGCGACACCGTCGTGCGCGACGTGATGGTGCCGCGTCCCGACATGGTCGCCGTCGAGTCCAGAGCGTGCATCGGCGACGTGGTGGACATCGCCATCGCGGCCGGCTTCAGCCGCATCCCCGCCTTCGCCCAGGGCATCGACGACATCGTGGGCATCGTGTTCGTCAAGGACCTGTTGAGAGCGGAGCGCGAGGACCGGGCCGAGGATGCCGTGTCCACGGTCATGCGCGAGGCCCAGTTCACGCCGGAGTCCAAGCGAGTGTCGGAGCTCATGCGCGAGATGCAGGCGTCCAAGCATCACATGGCCCTCGTGGTCGACGAGTTCGGGGGTACGGCCGGCCTGGTAACCCTCGAGGACGTCATCGAGGAGCTCGTGGGAGAGATAAGTGACGAGTACGACGACGAGGAGGCCGACGCCGAGCGGCTCGCCGACGGCACGGTCGTCGTCAATGCCCGGATGCCCGTCGACGAGGTCAACGACCTGCTCCACGAAGGGGCGCTGCCCGACGGTGACTGGGACACGGTGGGTGGCCTCGTCTACAGCGAGCTCGGCCACGTGCCGACCGAGGGCGAAGAGGTCGATGTCGGCGCCCACCGGCTGGTGGTGCAGCGGGTGCTCGGGCGCCGCATCGGTCGGGTACGGATCTCACCGCTCGTGGGCGCCGACCCGCCGCCGGTCGATACGAGATGAGTGACACGGCCGGGCCCATGCCTGCTCGCGCCGTCAGGTCCGGGTTCGCGACCCTTGTCGGGCGCCCCAACGTCGGCAAGTCCACGCTCCTGAACGCCATGGTCGGGACGAAGGTGTCGATCACATCGCCGGTCGTGCAGACGACGCGTACCCAGGTGCGCGGCGTGCTCACCCGGCCCGACGCCCAGGTGGTGTTCGTCGACACGCCGGGGATCCACAAGCCGCGCACCCTGCTCGGGGAGCGGCTCAACGACACGGCCGGTGATGCACTGGGCTCGGTCGACGTGACCGTGCTCGTCGTGGACGCCACTATGCCGGTGGGAAAGGGCGACCGGTTCGTGGCGGCGATGGTGCCTCCCTCGGCCATCTGCGTCGTCAACAAGGTCGACGCCGCTCGGCCTGAGCAGGTCGTCAAGCAGTTGCAGGCGGCGGCGGAGCTCGGCCTCGACGAGTACTTCCCGGTCTCGGCCAAGACCGGCGACGGCGTCGGTCCCCTCGTTGAAGCCATCGTCGGGCGCCTGCCCGAAGGTCCGATGCTCTACCCCGAAGAGATCGTCAGCGACATGACCGACGCCACATGGGTCGCCGAGCTCGTTCGCGAGCAGCTCCTCGCCGTGGTACGGGAGGAGGTTCCGCACTCCATCGCCTGCCGGGTCACGGAGTGGGAGTGGCCGCTCGTGCGCTGCGAGATCGTCGTCGAGCGGGACTCCCAGAAGCCGATCGTCATCGGCAAGGGAGGATCCGTGCTCAAGGAGGTCGGCACCAGGGTCAGGCCCCAGCTTCCCCCCGGCGCTTACTTGGAGCTGTTCGTCAAGGTCGAGTCCAACTGGCAGAGCCGCCCCGGCTCACTCGAGCGTCTGGGCTACTGAATTCCCCAGCGCTTACTGGGGGGACGAGGACGGCGCGGCGGCCACCGAAGAGGCGATCCAGGCGGTGACATCGTCGAGGCCCGGCCACGAGACCGAGGTGTCGAGCTGCATGCTCGGGCCGCCGAAATCGATGGGGCCGTGGGCCGCCTCGCTGAGGGAGGCCACGAACTCACCGCGCCGTTCGTAGCGGGCGTGACCGGGGTGATGGATGCCCTGGTGCCGACGGCGGTCGAACCGTTCCCAGAGGACATCGTCGGCGGCGCTCAGGTAGATGCCGATCACCGTCGCCGGTACGACTGCCGCAAGGTGGCGGAGCTGGCCGACGATGGGAGCGTTGGGACGGACGTTGGATTCGATGACGAGCGAGACGCCGGAGTGCAGCAGGCGGTCGGTGCAAAGCACGAGCAGCTCCCAGCTGGCCGAACCGACGCGAGCCGACCAGTGGCGGTCGGCCGTGCCGAGCCGTTCGAAGAGCAGGTCCTTGAACTCGTCCTTGTCGAAGTGGGCCAGTCCGAGACGGCTGGCGAGGGCGTTGGCGAGTGTCGACTTGCCCGATCCCGGCGGCCCGTAGACCACCACGAGGAGGGGTCCGCCGTCGGGCACAGTCGCCGAGGCAACCGGCACCGTCGGATCGTCGCTGGGATCGACGCGGGCTGCGCCCACCCCCGACATCAGCCGACGAGAGACTTGGTCGCCGCCACGAGGGCCGCCAGGCCTTTCTTGGCGTCGCTGAAGTACATGCTCGTCTTGGGGTCGGTGTAGAGGTCGTTGTCGATCCCGGCGTACCCGGATGCCATCGAGCGTTTCACCACGATGATGCTCTTGGCGTGGTCGACGTCGAGGATCGGCATTCCCGACACCGCGTTGCCGGGGCGGCGGGCCGCCGGGTTGGTGACGTCGTTAGCGCCGACGACAAGGGCGACGTCGGCCCGCTCGAACTCGGGGTTGATCTCGTCCATCTCCTTCAACTGGTCGTAGGGGACGTTGGCCTCGGCCAGCAGCACGTTCATGTGTCCCGGCATCCGGCCGGCGACGGGGTGGATGGCGTAGGAGACCTCGACGCCCCTGTCCTCGAGGAGCTGGGCCAGGTCGCGCACCTCGTAGGCGGCCTGGGCGGCCGCCAACCCGTAGCCGGGCACGACGATCACCTTGTTGGCGTAGGCCATCTGCAGAGCGGCGTCGTCGACGGCGATCGATCGCACCGTCCCACCGGATGCGCCGGCCATGTCGGGCGTGCCCGACGCTCCCGTCCCGAAGCCGCCGGCCATGATGTTGAGCACGGAGCGGTTCATGGCATCGGCCATGAGCTTGGTGAGGATCCCACCCGACGCACCCACGAGCGCCCCGGCGATGATGAGGATCGGATTGGCGAGCACGAAGCCGGCCATGGCGACCGCTGTGCCGGTGAAGGCGTTGAGCAGCGAGATGACCACCGGCATGTCGGCGCCGCCGATGGGCAGGACCATGAGCAACCCGACGGCGAGCGACGCGACCACCGTGATCAGGAGCACCGGCAGGCTGTGGACCCCGGCGATGACGGCGATGCCGGAGCCGAGGGCTGCGAGGGCGAGGAGGCCGTTGAGTACTCGGCTGCCGGGGAAGGCGATCGAGCCGCTCAGATAGCCCTGCAGCTTGGCCGCAGCGAGCAGGGAGCCGGCGAAGGTGACGGCGCCGATGATCACGTCGAGGACGGTGAAGGTGGCGACCTGGCCCGACGGGTGGGTGTTGCGGGCGTAGTCGGCCACGGCGATCAGGGTTGCAGCGCCGCCGCCAACGGTGTTGAAGAGGCTGACCAGCTGCGGCATGGCCGTCATGAGCACCGAACGGGCGGCGTAGAGGCCAACGGCGGCACCGACGATGGCGCCGACGGCGAGCACGAGCCAGCGGGTGGTGGTCATGGTCCCGCCATCGGCGACGAGGGTGACGGCCCCTGCGAGGGCGACGATCATGCCGGCCGCCGAGAGCTGGTTGCCTCGTCTGGCCGTGGCTGGTGAGTTCATTAGGTGGAGCCCGAGCACGAAGGCGGCGGCGGCCAGGATGAAGGCGATCCTGACCCCGTCGTCGACGCCGGTCACGTGTCGCCCTCGTCCGAGCTGGCGCTCGGGCGCACCGGCCGCTTCTTGAACATCTGCAGCATCCGGTCGGTGACGGCGTAACCCCCGACGACGTTGGCGGCGGCGAAGGCGGCGGCGAGGAAGGTGAGGACGTAACCGAGCGGCCCGTGAACCTGCGACGAGAGGACGACCACCCCGACAAGGACCACGCCGTGGATGGAGTTGGCACCCGACATGAGCGGGGTGTGCAGCGTGGCAGGGACCTTGCTTATGACCTCGAAGCCGACCAACAGGGCCAGGGCGAAGATGGTCAGATCACCGATCAGCCCGCCGCTCATCGGTCGCTATCCGTCTCTTCGTTCGTTTCACTGGCCTCGGGTACGGGCACGGGTTGGTCCCTTTCTTGCGATTCGGAGTCCAGCAGGGCGGCGGTGGCCGCTTGGACCACCTTCCCTCCGTGGGTGATGACGACGCCGGCCTGGATCTCGTCGTCGAGGTCGATGCGCAGCTCGCCTTCGATGATCAGATGCGTGAGCAGCGCCGTCATGTTCCTTGCGTAGGCGCTCGATGCGCTCGTCGCCAACCGGGATGGCAGGTTGTTGGCCGCCACGATCGTCACGCCGTTGTCGTCCACAATGACCTGGCCGGGCTCGGAGCCGGCCACGTTGCCACCGAGGTCCGAGGCTCCCATGTCGACGATCACCGACCCCGGCCGCATGGCCGCCACGGCCTCGGCCCGCACGAGCAGTGGGGGCCGGCGACCCGGTACCTGGGCGGTCGTGATCACGATGTCGTGGCGGGCGATGTGGCCGGCCAGCTCGTCTTGCTGGGCGGCTTGCTCCTCGGGGGTGAGGGCTCGGGCGTAGCCGCCATCGCCGGCGGCCGAAGCTACCGACGTGAGCTCGATGAACTGGGCGCCGAGCGACTTGACCTCGCCTTTTGCCGCGGGGCGCACGTCGTAACCGCGGACGATGGCGCCGAGCCGGCGGGCAGTGCCGATGGCCTGGAGGCCGGCGACGCCGGCGCCGAGCACGAGGACCTCCGCGGGCTTGGAGGTACCGGCCGCCGTGATCAGCAGCGGCAGGTAGCGCCGGAAGTGCTCGGTGGCGACGAGTACGGCCTTGTAGCCGGCCACGTTGGCCTGGGAGCTGAGGGCGTCCATCCCCTGGGCCCGCGACAGCGTGCGGGGCAAACCGTCCAGGCTCACCGTGGTGATGCCTCGCTCGGCGAGGCTCGCCATCAGGGTGGGATCGAGGAGCGGCGCCAGCATGCCCACGATCGCCTGCCCGGAGCGCAGACCGTCCAAGGGAGGGCGGCCCACGGCGACGACCACATCGGCGCCGAGCACGACGTCGCGTGGCCCCACGGTCGCGCCGGCCTTGGTGTAGTCGTCGTCACCGAAGCGGGCGGCGGCACCGGCTCCCGACTCGACGACGATCTCGGTGCCGAGATCGCGGAGCTTGCCGATGATGTCAGGGGTGAGCGCCACGCGGGCCTCCCCGTGCGCCCCCTCGGCTGGTACCCCGATCTTCACGGTCACGAGCGGCCCCTCACCTGTTTCTCCCTCCCGACCCGCCCGCAGGCAACGCTGGTCGTGGTGACCGCTTCATCGTAGGGGTTCACCGGGTTGGGCGCGATCGGCGACGCGCAGCGGTGCGAGGAAGTCGACGACATCCGCTCTGTGCTTGGTCCGGCGCATCGGCGGGAGCGCCCGGATGAGCTCCCAGCGGTACCTGGCCGTGCCGAGGCGCGAGTCGAGCACGGCGACGACGCCACGGTCGTCGGCGCCGCGGATGAGACGGCCGGCCCCCTGCGCCAGGAGGGTGGCGGCCCTCGGCACGTCGATCATCGAGAAGGCGTCGCGGACCCAGGCGTTCTCTCCTGGCCTGGAGCAGCGGGTCGTCGGGCCTAGGGAACGGCAGGCGGTCGATGGTCACCACCGAGAGCGCCGACCCGGGGACGTCAACACCCTGCCAGAAGCCCATCGTCGCGAAAAGCGACGAGTGCTCGTCGCGACTGAACCGCTCGATGAGTGCCGGTTTCGGCAGATCGGACTGGGTGAGGACGGGCCAGTCCACCCGGCCGGCGACCGCTGTGGCGGCCGCCTGCATGGCCCGCCATGAGGTGAACAGGGCCATGGTGCGGCCCTCGGCTGCCCTGATCAGGGCGACGATCTCGTCGGCGACGGCCTCCTCGTAGCCCGGCCGCCGAGGGTCGGGTAGGTGCATGGCACAGTAGAGGAGGGCTTGGCGCTGGTAGTCGAAGGGGCTCCCCACGTCGATCTCGTGGACCCGGTCGGCGGGCAGGCCGATACGCGTCGCCATCCGTGGCGGCACCGTCGCGCTGGTCAGGATGCCCGTCGGGGCCGCCTCGCCGGTCCACAGCAGACGGGCGAGTGTTTCGCCGACGTCGATGGGAGCGACCCGAAGGAGCGGGGCATGGTCGGGGCCCTCGACCCAGGCGACGGACCCCTCGTCGAGCTCGAGGACGCGGTCGAGGTCAGTGGTGAGGTGGGCAGCGGCCTGCTGGGCCCTGGCCCGCCTGGCGGCGTCGTCGCCGTGCCCTTGAGCCGGTTCCGCCGGCCCGGCGCTCTGACGCAGGGCGGCGGAGAGGGCCGCGACCCTGCTGCGCATCAGGACGATGCGGTCGGCGAGTTCGGTGTCGAGAGGTCGGGAGATGCGCGTGTGGCGCAACGGTCGCAGGGTCGTATCGATTACGAGACCGGCGTCGTCGACGTCGTCGGCCGGGTGGGTGTCGCCGAGGAGGGGCCGGGCGGTGCGGGCCAGGGCCCCGAAGCGACCGGCGCCGATCTCGAATCCCATGCTCGCCGATGCGATGTCTTCCAGCTCGTGGGCCTCGTCGAAGATCACCACGTCGTGGGGAGGGAGGATCTCGCCCTCGCTCGCCAGGTGGGTGGCGTACAGATGCGTGTTGACGACGATCACGTCGGCCTCGGCCGCTCGGGCCCTGGCCGCCTCGGCGTAGCAGTCCGGCCCCGATGGGCACCGGGAGGCACCCGGGCACTCCCGTGCCGAGACGCTCACCTGGGCCCATGCCGCGAGCGTCGGTTCCCACGCCAGCTCTGCTCTGTCACCCGTCTCTGCCGTTGCCGCCCACTCGACCAGGCGCCCGATCTCCCCGCCCAACGCGCCGGGCCCCTGCCGAGCGGTGCCGCCGCTCTGGTCGATCGGGAGCTGGTCGCCCGCCCCTTCGATCTCTCGAACCCGCTGGCGGCAGACGTAATTGCTGCGCCCCTTGAGCACGGCGAAGACGACCGGGGTGTCAAGGTGGGCGGCGACGAGCGGCAGGTCCCGTAAGGCGAGCTGGTCCTGCAGGGCCTTGGTGGCGGTGGCGACCACGGCCCTGGCGCCGAGGGCGATGGTCGGCACCAGGTAGCCAAGGCTCTTGCCCGTCCCGGTTCCGGCCTGGACCACCAGGTGCTTGTGGGTCCTCACGGCGTCGGCGACGGCTTCGGCCATGGCCCGCTGCGACGGGCGGTCCTCGTGGGCGGCGATGGCGCCCGTGACCCTCCCGAGGGCGGCGGCGATGGAGGAGTCGACCACGGCCGGACGCTACCGGTCCCGCCACCCCGGCCGGCGCCGGCGCGCTCTCGGCGCTGTGCTCCCCGGCGCCGGGTCGGGAAGAATCGACGGCATGAAGCTGCGTATCTTCACCGAGCCCCAGCAGGGAGCGACCTACGAGACCCTTCTCGATGTCGCCACAACGGCGGAAGCGGAGGGCTTCGACGCCTTCTTCCGCTCCGACCACTTCCTCAAGATGGGCGAAGGCGACGGGCTCCCGGGGCCGACCGACGCGTGGATCACTCTCGCCGGTCTGGCGCGCGACACGTCGAGCATCCGCCTCGGCACGCTCGTGTCATCGGCCACGTTCCGGCTGCCAGGACCGCTCGCCGTGGCGGTGGCGCAGGTCGACGCCATGAGCGGCGGTCGCGTGGAGCTCGGTATCGGTGCCGGCTGGTTCGACGACGAGCACCGCGCCTACGGCATCCCCTTCCCCTCGACGGGGGAGCGATTCGGCCGCCTCGAGGAGCAGCTGGCCGTCATCACCGGGCTCTGGGACACCCCGGTCGGTGACACCTTCGAGTTCCCCGGCACTTATTTCCCCGTGAGCGGGAGTCCGGCGCTGCCCAAGCCGACCCAGCGGCCCCATCCTCCGATCATCGTCGGCGGCGCGGGACCCAAACGGACACCGAGGCTCGCGGCCCGATTCGCCGACGAGTACAACACTCCCTTCGCCCCGCCAGAGAAGGTGAAGGAGCTGAACGCGGCGGTGTCGGCGGCGTGCACCGATGCCGGCCGGGATCCGGCGTCGCTCCTCCGGTCGGTGGCGGTCACGGTCTGTTGCGGCGCCGACGACGCCGAGGTGGTCAGGCGGGCGGCCGCTATAGGTCAGGAGGTCGACGATCTCAAGGCCGGCGGGGCGTGCGGGACGCCCGACCAGGTCGCAGACAAGCTGGCCGAGTACGCCGCGGCCGGCGTCGAGCGGGCCTACCTGCAGGTGCTCGACCTTGCCGACCTCGACCACGTCCGCCTCATCGGGCGTGAGGTCATCCCCAAGCTCCGCTGAGGGACCGCCCAATCCCCCGTCCCGGCCAGGCGATACCGTGCTCGGGTGGACCTCGATGGCCTCGACCCCAACCGCATCCCGCGGCACGTGGCCTGCGTCATGGACGGCAACGGTCGGTGGGCGACCAAGCAGGGCCTGGCGAGGACCGAGGGGCACAGGGCGGGCGAGGAGGCGCTGTTCGACGCAGCCAAGGGCGCCCTCGAGCTCGGCGTCGGGTGGTTCACCGTCTACGCCTTCTCGACGGAAAACTGGCGCCGGCCGGGCGAGGAGGTGCGGTTTCTGCTCGACGTCATCGCCGACCAGCTCCTCACCCGCCGCCGCGACGACCTCCACGCCCTCGGTGTCAGGATCCGCTTCATCGGCAGGAGGGACTGGCGCGTGCCGCGCTGGGTCGGGCGTCGCATGGACGAGGCCGCCCGGCTGACCGAGCACAACACCAAGATGACCCTCACCGTGGCGTTCAACTACGGCGGCAGGGCGGAGATCGTCGACGCCGTCCGATCGATCGTCGCCGCTGACGTCCCGGTCCGGAAGATCGACGAGCGGATGGTCGCCAGGCACCTCTACGACCCGACGATCCCGGACCCCGACCTCGTCATCAGGACCTCGGGGGAGTACCGGATCTCCAACTTCCTCATCTGGGAGCTGGCTTACAGCGAGCTTGTCTTCTCCGAGGTGCTCTGGCCCGACTTCCGTCGCGACAACCTGGTGGAGGCGATCAGGGAGTTTCAGGCCCGTGACCGCCGGTTCGGGTCAACCGGCGGTCGCGGCGACGGCATCCCCAACTAGGCGGCGGGCTCATGGGTCTGTATCGCGATCGGGGCGTGGTCCTGCGCACGTATCGCCTGGGTGAGGCCGACAGGATCGTGGTGCTCATGACGGCGGGGCGCGGCAAGGTGCGGGCCGTCGCCAAGGGGGTCCGCAAGACCGGGAGCCGCTTCGGCGGCCGCCTCGAGCCGGCCAGCCATGTCGACCTCCTCCTCTACGAGGGGCGCCAGCTCGACGTGGTCAACACCGCCGACGCGGTCGAGCAATTTCGGGGTATCCGCGACGACCTCAACCTCGTGCGCGACGCCTTCGCCCTGCTCGAGGTCGTCGACCAGGTCGCCCAGGAGGGGGAGGCCAACGTTCGTCTCTACACCATGCTCGTCGGTGCCCTGAGGACCCTGGCCGAGCGGCCGTCGCCGCTCGTGGTCGCCGGTTTCTACTGGAAGCTGCTTGCCGTCGAGGGCACGGCGCCCCTCCTCGACTCCTGTGTCCGCTGCGGGCGGCCCGCCGTCGGCGACGATGCGGTCGAGGTGGTCGCCATGGACATGGTCGAAGGCGGCGTCATCTGCAGGAACTGCCAGCCCGGCGGCGGGGGCCGGCGGGCCGTGAGCCCCCAGGCCCTCGACCTGATCCGGCGCATCCTCGGTGGGGACCTGGCCGGCGCACTGGCTGCGCCGCCGGGGGCGACAGCGGCCGAGGTCACCGACCTGGCCACCGCCGCGGTCGAGGGTCACATCGAGCGGCGCCTGCGTGTCCCCCGCCTCCTCGACCGCTCCTGAGGTCGCCGCCCCGGCCTTTTCTCTGCCCACTTTTGCTGAGAGAGTCCGTAAAAGTGGGCAGAGAAAACCGGCCGTTCCCCGGCGCCGAGACCGAGGCCGGGGTTGAGAAACCGGGAGGGAGCGTCGGGGTGAGCGAGTACCGTGACCCGCCATGGCCACGCCCGAGATGGACGACGTCGTCCGGCTCTGTAAACAACGAGGCTTTATCTTCCCTTCGGCGGAGATCTACGGCGGGTTCAGGTCGACCTACGACTACGGGCCCCTCGGTGTGCTCATGCTGCGGAACGTCAAGAACGCCTGGTGGCGCTCGATGGTCCAGCTGCGCCAGGAGGTCGTCGGCCTCGACGCCGCCATCCTCTCGAGCCCCAAGATCTGGGCTGCCTCGGGGCACCTCGAAAACTTCACCGACCCGCTCGTCGACTGCCGCAACTGCAAGTCGCGTTGGCGCGCCGACCACCTCGAGCCGTCGGCCGACGGCCGGATCCACTGCCCCAACTGCGACAGCACCGACCTCACCGAGGCCAGGGGCTTCAACCTCATGTTCAAGACCCACGCCGGCCCCGTCGACGACGAGAACAACGTCGCCTACCTGAGGCCCGAGACGGCCCAGGGCCACTTCGTCAACTTCTTGAACGTCCTGCAGACGTCGCGACGCAAGCCTCCCTTCGGCATCGCTCAGATCGGCAAGTCGTTTCGCAACGAGATCACCCCTGGCAACTTCGTGTTTCGCACCAGGGAGTTCGAGCAGATGGAGCTCGAGTACTTCGTACCGCCCGCCGACGCCGAGCGATGGTTCGACTACTGGTGCCACGAGCGGATGCAGTGGTACATCGACCTCGGGATCCCCGCCGAGATGCTCCGCCTCCGCCCTCATGAAAAGGACGAGCTCTCGCACTACTCGGTCGGCACCGCCGACGTGGAGTTTGCTTTCCCGTGGGGATGGGGCGAGCTCGAGGGCGTCGCCAACCGGACCGACTTCGACCTGAAGGCCCACGCCGCAGGCAGCGGCACCAAGCTCGAGTACTTCGACCAGGCCAGCGGGGAGCGCTACGTCCCCTACGCCATCGAGCCCGCCGCCGGTGCGACCCGCACGATGATGGCCTTCCTCATCGCCGCCTTCCAGACCGACACGGTCGGTGGCGAGGAGCGCAGCCTCCTGCGTCTCGATCCCCGCCTGGCGCCGTATCAGGTTGCCGTCCTCCCCTTGTCGCGCAAGGAGACGCTGCTGCCGACAGCGCACGAGGTCCTCGGGCTGCTCCAGCCGCTCGTCATGTGCGACTACGACGAGACCCAGTCGATCGGCCGGCGCTATCGGCGCCAGGACGAGGTGGGAACGCCGCTTTGTGTCACGGTCGACTTCGACAGCATCGACGACCGGGCCGTCACCGTGCGCGATCGCGATACCACCGAGCAGGTCCGGATTCCGATCGCCGGTCTCGTCGACGAGATCACCGCCAGACTGGCCCGGTAGCCACCAACCCCGGTACGAAGCGAGCGCCGGTTACTAGGCTCGGAATCCATCCACGTGGGCTCCCCGCCAGCGGGGCGTGACCAGGAGGTTTTTACCGGCCATGGTTTACACCTATGCCTTCGACCACAAGCATCGCAAGGCACCGATGGACCTCAAGGACCTGCTCGGGGGCAAGGGCGCCAACCTGGCCGAGATGGCCTCGGTGCTCGGCCTGCCCGTCCCCCCCGGCTTCACCATCAGCACCGACGCCTGTCGCGACTACCTCGCATCCGGCTGGCCCGATGGGCTCGACGCCGAGTTGACCCGGCAGGTCCGCAAGCTGGAGAAGGCCATGGGGAAACGCTTGGGCGACGCGGATGACCCGCTCCTCGTGAGCGTGCGGTCGGGCGCCAAGTTCTCCATGCCGGGGATGATGGACACGGTCCTCAATCTCGGTCTCAACGATCGCTCGGTCAAGGGCCTCGCCGCCCAGACCAGCGACGAGCGCTTCGCCTACGACTCCTACCGTCGGTTCGTGTCGATGTACGGCAGGATCGTCCTCGGCGTCGACGGCGCCGTCTTCGACGAGGCGTTTGAAGCGGCTCGTACGGCCGCCGGCGTCGAGACCGACGCGGCGATCCCCGCCGACGCCCTGGCCGACCTGGTCGATTCCTACAAGACGGTGGTCGAGGAGGCGACGGGTCAGGCCTTTCCTCAGGACCCGGCCGACCAGCTCCGTGGTGCCATCGAGGCCGTCTTCGAGTCGTGGAACGGGGAGCGGGCGGTCGCCTACCGCTCCCGCGAGCGCATCCCCAACGATCTTGGCACGGCCGTCACCGTCCAGACGATGGTGTTCGGCAACCGCGACGACACGTCGGGCACCGGGGTCGGCTTCACCCGTGACCCGGCGACCGGGGCGCAGGGAGAGTACGGAGATTTCCTCGTGAACGCCCAGGGCGAGGACGTGGTCGCCGGAATCCGCAAGACCCTTCCCATCGCCGCACTCCGCGACGAATTTCCCCCCATCTTCAAGGAGCTGATGGCGATCTTCGCCCGCCTCGAATCCCATTACCGCGACATGTGCGACGTTGAGTTCACCATCGACCAGGGCAAGCTGTGGATGCTGCAGACCCGGGTCGGCAAGCGCACCGGGCGGGCCGCGCTGCGCATGGCCGTCGACATGACCAAGCAGCGCTCGTGGAAGATCACGAGGGAGGATGCGGTCGCCAGGATCACCGCCGACCACGTCGACCAGGTGCTGCACCCGCAGTTCGCTCGCAGCCCCGATGTGCTGTTGACCAAGGGCCTGCCGGCCTCGCCCGGCGCCGCCGTCGGCAAGGTCTGCTTCGACGCCGCATCGGCCATCGCCGGCGCCAAGGCCGGCGACGCCGTCATCCTGGTCCGCAACGAGACCTCACCCGAGGACGTCGCCGGGATGATCGCCGCCCAGGGCATCCTCACGGCCAGGGGCGGACTCGTAAGCCACGCCGCCGTCGTCGCCCGCGGCTGGGGAAAGCCGGCCGTCGTCGGCGCCGAGGACGTCCACATCGCCAAGGGGTCGTTCAGCGTCGGTGACACGGTTGTCAATGAGGGTGACGTCATCTCCCTCGACGGGGCGAGCGGCGAGGTCGCCCTCGGCGAGGTCGAGCTGACGACGGCCGAACCTCCCGACGAGCTGCAGAAGGTCCTCGGCTGGGCCGACACCATCCGCAAGGGCAGGATGTCGGTGCGGACCAACGCCGACAACGGCCCCGACGCCGCCAACGCCAGGGAGTTTGGCGCCGAGGGGATCGGCCTGTGCCGGACCGAGCACATGTTCCTTGCCGACGACCGTCTTCCCATCATGCGACGGATGATCCTCGCCGACACAGCCGAAGAGGAGGCCGACGCCCTCGAGCAGCTGAGGGAGGCCCAGAAGGCCGACTTCATCGACATCCTCCAGGCCATGGACAAGCTGCCGGTCAACGTGCGCCTTCTCGATCCGCCGCTGCACGAGTTCCTTCCCCCCACCGACGAGCTGGCCCTCAAGGATGCCACTGTCGGACTCGACGACGACGAGCGCCGCCTGCTCGACGCGGCCAGGGCCTGGCACGAGGTCAACCCCATGATCGGCACCCGCGGGGTCCGGCTCGGAGTGCTCAAGCCCGGCCTCTATGCCATGCAGGTCAGGGCGCTCGTGCAGGCCATGGTCGAGCACATCGGGGCCGGCGGTCAGCCGCACGTGGAGATCATGATCCCGCTCACCGTCTCCCGAGCCGAGCTCGGGTTGGCCAGGTCCTGGGTGACCGACGCCATCGCCTCGGCGACGGACGGTCTGGCCAAGAAGGTCGTCAACCGTCTGGACATCACCGTCGGCACCATGGTCGAGACCCCGCGAGCGGCCATCAGGGCCGGCGAGATCGCCGAGGAGGCCGACTTCTTCAGCTTCGGCACCAATGACCTGACCCAGATGACCTTCGGGTTCAGCCGCGACGACATCGAGGGCCGGCTGATGAAGGCCTACCTCGAGCTCGGGCTGCTCGAGCGCAACCCGTTCGAGACGATCGACGTCGACGGGGTGGGCGCCCTGATCCGCACCGCGGCCGAGCGGGGTCGCACCACCACGCCCGGCCTCAAGCTCGGGATCTGCGGCGAGCACGGCGGCGACCCCGAGTCGATCGACTTCTTCTTCAAGGTAGGCATCGACTACGTGTCCTGCTCGCCCTACCGGGTCCCGATCGCCCGCCTGGCCGCCGCCCAGGCGGTGATCGCCTCCTCGTAGCGGCGAAGTACGAACCGTGGGCATCGTCGACGAGGACATCGCGAGGGTCAGGGGCGCGACCGACTTCGTGGTGCTGGCCAGCGAGCACCTCTCGCTCAAGCGGGTCGGGACCCAATGGGTCGGGCTCTGCCCATTCCACACCGAGAAGAGCCCGTCGTTTCATCTCAACGCCCAAGAGGGTCTCTACTACTGCTTCGGCTGCCAGGCGCGTGGCGACGTCATTACCTTCGTGCGCGAGCTCGACCATCTCGATTTCGCCGAGGCCGTCGAGAAGCTGGCCGGGCGCGCCGGAGTCACGCTGCGCTACGACGACGCCGCCACCGGTCGCGATCACAAGCGCAGGGCGGAGATCCTCGACACCATCGCCGCGGCCATGACCTGGTACCACCAGCGTCTCATCGACGGGGCCGATGCCGCCGCGGCCCGCCGGTATCTCCGCAGCGAGCGGGGCTACGACGGCGACGTCGTCCGTCGCTACCGGCTGGGATGGGCGCCCGAGGGCTGGGATCGTCTCCTCCAATCCCTGAAGCTACCCCGCGCCGCCCTCGTCGACGCCGGGCTGGCCCAGGTCAACGACCAGGGCCGTTACGCCGACTTTTTCAGGGGCAGGCTGCTGTTTCCCATCTTCGACCCGGCCGGGCGGCCCATCGGCGCCGGCGGCCGGATCCTGCCCGGCGGGCGCGGGCCCAAGTACAAGAATACCTCGGGGACGACCGTCTACGACAAGAGCCGGGTGCTCTACGGGCTGAATTGGGCCAAGCAGGACATCGTGGCCAAGGGCCAGATCGTCGTGTGCGAGGGCTATACCGACGTGATCGGTCTCCAGCTCGCCGGGGTGGGCGAGGCCGTCGCCACGTGCGGTACGGCCCTCGCCGACGGTCACCTGAGGCTCCTGACCAACTTCGCCCGGCGGATCGTCCTCGCCTACGACGCCGACGCCGCCGGCCAGGCCGCCGCCGACCGCTACTACGAATGGGAGCAACGCTACGGCGTCGACATTCGTGTCGCCGCTCTTCCACCCGGAAGCGACCCGGCCGACCTGGCCCGCCGCGACCCGGGCCGGCTCGAGGAGGCCGTGACGTCGGCCCGGCCCTACCTCTCGTTTCGCCTCGAGCGCCTCTTCGCCCGGTCCGACCTGGACACGGCCGAGGGCCGGGTGCGGGCGGCGACCGGCGCCGTCGAGCTGATCAGGGCCCACCCCAACGAGCTGGTGCGAGACCAGTACGTCATGGAAGTGGCCGACCGCTGCCGGATCGACCCGGCGCGCCTGCGGGCGCTGCCGCCGCCGGCGGAAGGGCATCGAGGGGCGGAGGGCGCGCGGCCGGGCCGTTCGGTGGGGGAGCGACGGCGGGGGTCGGAGGCCGGACGGTCGGGTGGGCCGGCCGGAGGTGAGACCGGACGGTCGGGTGCGTCGGCTGGGGGTGCGTCGGCTGGGGGTGAAGCCAGGCGGTCGGGCGAGCGCCCGGCGCAGGTGGGGCAGGAGGCGCAGGGGGTGCGGCCGGTGCGGCTGCCCCAGCCAGAAACGGTCGTTTTGCGTCTGGCCGTACACCACCCCGAGGTCGTCGCCGATCGGCTGCAGGGCGAGCTCTTCGTCCACCCGTCGGGGCGGGCCGCCTTTGACGCGCTGGCGTCGGCATCGACGCTCGCTGACGCCATCGAAGCGGCCGACCCCCAGACCGCCGACCTGCTCGCCCGCCTGGCCGTCGAGGAAACCGACGACGATCCCGACGACGTGATGGTGCGCCTCGTCGAGGTCGCGGCCAGAAACGCCCTCGACGACCTGCAGCGCGAGCTCAGGGCCGTACCGACGAGCGAGCACGCCGACTACGTCGAAACCATGAGCTGGCTCAAGCACGCCATCGAGGCTCTGCGCACCGCCGACGGGACGCCCGTCGGGGTCTCCGCCGGCCCGGGCTTGGAAGCGGAGCGGCTGTTGGTAGCGTGGATTGTGGATCGCGAACAGGCGGTGACCGGGCGTAGCCCGGAGGTAGAGACGAGCCTTGATGCGGGAGAGCCCGTGGGGCACCGGACGGCATGAGCGTGGACCCGGTCGGCCCGTTCACCCCCGAGGGTGGCTTGACGGTCGACTTCGTGGCCCTTTTGCTCGTCGGACGCGAGCGTGGCTTTCTGACGCCCGACGACATCATGTCGGTCCTGCAGGCCACCGAGTTGACGCCGGCGTTGATCGAGTGGGTCGTCGGGCGGGTCAGGGCCGAGGGCATCGAGTGGCGTGACGACGGTGCCGAGTGGGGGCCGGATCCGGCCCTCGATGTCGTCGCTGATGCCGGCGTCGATGGCTGCGGCGTGGTCGATGGCGGCGTGGTCGATGGCGGCGTGGTCGATGGCGGCGTGGTCGATGGCGGCGTGGCCGATGACGCCGTCGTCACGGTGCTGCCATCGGGGGGTGCGCCCGACGAAGCCGTCGGCGGGGATGTCGATTCGCCCGCTGCGATCGCGGCCTTCTCCGATGCCGAAGCCGTCCAGCTGCCGGGACTGCTTGCCCCGCGCCCCCGGGCCAGGGCGTCGAGCGCGAGTCGGGAGTCGGAGGCATCGGTGGGGGCCGCCGCCGATCCGGTGCGGGCCTACCTCAAGGAGATCGGGCGCGTCGAGCTACTCAGCGCGGCCGAGGAGGTCGTCCTGGCGCGTTGTGTGGAGCGGGGTCTGCAAGCGGCCGAGCACCTGATGGCGGCGGGCGGTAACGGATCGGCGCCCGACGACCGACCGAGTGCCGCCGAGGAGCGCTACCGCGTCGAGGGCCTGGCGGCCAAGCGGGTGCTCGTCGAGGCCAACCTTCGCCTCGTCGTGTCCATCGCCAAGCGCTACCGCAACCGGGGCATGGCCTTTCTCGACCTGATCCAGGAGGGCAACCTCGGTCTCATCCGGGCCGTCGAGAAGTTTGACTACACCCGTGGCTTCAAGTTCTCGACCTACGCCACCTGGTGGATCCGCCAGGCCATCACCCGGGCCATCGCCGACCAGTCGCGCACCATCCGGGTACCGGTGCACATGGTCGAGACGATCAACAAGATCGTGCGGGCCCAGCGCCTCCTGCTCCAGGACCTGGGCCGCGAGCCGACCACCCAGGAGGTGGCCGACCGGGTGGAGATGTCATCCGAGCGGGTACGCGAGATCCTCAGGGTGAGTCAGGAGACCGTCTCGCTCGAGCAGCCGATGGGCGACGACGACTTCAGCCTCTCCGACCTGATCCCCGACGAGTCGGCGATCGCCCCTTCGGAGGCGGCGGCGCGGGCCATGCTCAACCACGCCGTCAACGATGCCCTGGCCGAGTTGTCGGATCGGGAGCGGCGGGTCGTGCGGCTGCGGTTCGGTCTCGATGACGGACAGATGCACACCCTCGAGGAGGTCGGTCGGGCCTTTGGGGTGACCCGCGAGCGCATCCGCCAGATCGAATCCAAGACGCTTGCCAAGCTGCGCAACCCGGCGAGAAGCGGTCATCTACGTGACTATTTGGAGAGCGGCTGAGGGCCTCTATGGCCTGGGTCGTCGCCGGGGGGAGATGGTAGGGTCGTCCGGCACCTTCCGGGGTAGCTCAATCGGCAGAGCAAATGGCTGTTAACCATTAGGTTGAGAGTTCGAGTCTCTCCCCCGGAGCTTGGTTTGGTGATCCGGAGTGCAGGACTCGTTTTTTGGCGATGTTGACGTCGGAATCCACCGTCAACATCGCCAAGAAAACTGCCGGCGGGTAGGCCCGGCGGAGGGGTGGGTCCCGCAAGGAGCCGCAGGGGGTACCGTCTTGTCGATGCCCCGTATCGTGACGATCGAGACGCCGGGTCTTGGTGACCGTAGCTATCTGGCCCACGACGGGGAGGTCGCCGTGGTCATCGACCCCCAACGTGACATCGACCGGATCCTTAGCGTCGCCGAATCCGAAGGCGTCAGGGTCACCCACGTGTTCGAGACCCACATCCACAACGACTACGTCACCGGCGGGCTCGCGCTCGCCGCGGCTACCGGGGCCGGCTACGTCGTCGCCGGCGACGACGACGTCGCCTTCGAGCGGGTGCCGGCCGGTGATGGAAGCCGCTTCGACACCGGACGCCTGACGATCACGGCCATGGCCACGCCGGGACATACCCCGCATCACCTCTCCTACGTTCTGGCCGAGGACGGAGGCGAACCGGCGGCCGTGTTCACCGGCGGGTCGATGCTCTTTGGGGCGGTCGGCCGCACCGACCTCATCGGTCCGGAGATGACCGACGAGCTGACACGAGCGCAGTACCGTTCTGTCCGCCGCCTGGCCCGGGAGCTTTCCGCCGGGACCGAAGTGCACCCGACCCACGGGTTCGGGAGCTTCTGCTCTGCTACCAAGACCACAGGGGACTCCTCCACCATCGGCAACGAGCGCGCCACCAATCAGGCGCTGACGACCGACGACGAGGACCGCTTCGTCACCGAGCTGATCGCCGGGCTGACGCCCTACCCTCGGTACTACGCCCACATGGGGCCGGCCAACCGGCAAGGTCCGGATGCCCCCGACCTCGGGCCGCCTCGCACCGCCGACCCCGCAGAGCTGCGTCGCCGTATCGATGCCGGCGAATGGGTTGTCGACCTGCGCCAGCGTCGCGCCTTCGCCCGCCGTCATGTCACCGGCACCATCTCGGTCGAGTTGAGTGACCCGTTCGCGACCTTCCTCGGGTGGACGATCCCCTGGGGCACCCCCCTCACCCTCATCGCCGACACCGCCGCCCAGGTGGCGGAGGCCCAGCGCCACCTGGTGCGGATAGGTATCGAGGGCCTGGCTGGGGCCGCCACCGGCGGGGTGGACACCCTCGCCGACGGGCGGACGTCTCGTTTCGAGGTGGCGTCGTTCGATGATCTGGGGGCGGCGCTCGAACGCCACGACACCGTGACCCTCGACGTCCGTCGCCCCGACGAGTGGGCAGGCGGGCACCTGGTCGGCGCCGTGCACGTCCCCTTCTGGGAGCTCGAGGCTCGCATCGCCGAGGTGCCTGGCGGCGAGGTCTGGGTCCACTGCGCCAGCGGTTTTCGCGCGTCGATCTCTGCGTCCATACTCGACCGGGCCGGGCGGGACACCGTGCACGTCGACGACGACTGGGCCCGCGCCAGCGAGCTCGGCCTGCCCATGGTGACGCCACCCCAATGCTGAGAACCTTCCGGACCGCTCAAGACGATGCAGGCGCTGAGCGAACCATTCTCCAGCCCCGGCGCTGAAGGCGCCCGGAGTTGCGTCCGACTATCCGCAGCTCGCCGGCCCGGCTACTCCTGGATGCGGATGGCTGATTCCGGACAAGCGTTTGCGGCCCGACGGGCTGACTCTTCGAGCGCTGGTTGAACCGGCGAAGATGTCGGCAGGGACAGGAGAGCAGCCATGGAACTGAAGGTGACCCGTTTCGAGGTCGACGATGTCGGTGTCGCCACGGTGCGGCTTCACCGCCCGGAGCGGCACAACTCGTGGACGGCGCGGATGCACGCGGAGTACCGCTGGATCATGGCGCAGCTGGAGGCTGATCCTGCGGTCCGAGTTGCCATCCTGACCGGCTCGGGCACAACGTTCTGCGTCGGCGCGGACGCCGACGCTCTGGCCGGCTACGTCGGGGGAGACGGCTTCGACCCCGGTCTGCCCGTCGAGGCCGCCACCCCCGGCTACGGCGTGCGCCCGGAGTTCGATGCCGACGTGACATGGCAGCTCGGGCTCAGATTCCCTCTGATCTGCGTCGTCAACGGCTCTTGTGCCGGCGTTGCCATGGCGATGGCGGCGTACTCCGACATCCGCTTCGCCGTGACAGGAGCGAAGGTGACCACCGCAACACCCAAGCTCGCCATGCCCGCCGAATACGGGCTCTCTTGGATCCTGCCCCGCCTCGTGGGATTGACACACGCCACCGACATTCTCCTGAGCGGTCGTGTCCTGTTAGCCGAAGAGCTGGAGAAGATGGGCTTCTTCAGTCGAGTCTTCACCCCAGAAGAGCTCAAACCCGGTGTTGAGGGCTATGCTCGCATGCTTGCGCTGCTCTCGCCGGAGGCTACCAAGACGACAAAACGGCAACTCTACGATGATCTCCTCCGGGCCAACCCGGCGGCGTCCGTGGAAGAGAGCAAGAAGCTCATCGGGCAACTCATGGCCATGCCCGACTACACCGAGGGCGTTCAGGCCCCTCAGGGAGAAGCGCCAGCCGCGCTTCGGAGGATTTGTCCATTGACGTCGACGTCGACGACGTGATGACCCCCGTCTGTCGCTCGGCTCAATGACCGTGCTCGAGATGACGGTGAGTGACGGCATCGCGGTCCTCCGGCTCAACCGTCCGGAGAAGCACAACGCCATCAACCCGGAGATGATGGTCCGCCTCGCAGACGCATGGACCACCGTCCGCGACGACGAGGCCATCCGAGTCGCCGTGCTGACCGGCACCGGATCCGAGGCCTTCTGCACTGGGGGCGACCTGCGCAGTCTGATCCCCCTCCTCACCCGGGCGCGACCCCCAGAGGACCACTGGGACGAGCGCCTGCTGGCCGATCAACGCAACCTCCTTAACACGGCCCTGCTGCGGACGACCGAATTCCCTAAACCGATCATCGCGGCAGTCAACGGCCTCTGCTTTGCCGGCGGCATGGAGCTCACGTTGGCCACCGACCTTCGAGTTTCGGCTCAGCGAGCACGGTTCGCTCTCAGTGAGGTGCAGCGGGGCCTGATCCCGGGCGGAGGCTCAGTGGCGCGGCTGCCCCGCCAGGTGGCCGCGGCCGTCGCCATGGAGTTCCTCATAGTCGGGGAGCCTGTCTCGTCCCGACGTGCCTACGAGATCGGGCTCCTGAATACCGTCGTCCCTGATGGCGAGGAATTCCCTGCGGCCATGGCGATGGCCGCCCGAGTGGCAAACAATGCTCCTCTCGCCGTGCGCGCGATCAAGCGGGTCTGCGCCGCTTCGGCGGGGATGCCTCTCGACGATGCCTTCCACATGGAAGATGAAGCGGCGCGAGAGATCATGCGCTCCCGTGACGCGAGAGAGGGGGCCAAGGCCTTTACGGAACGACGACCTCCGAACTTCTCCGGGACCTGACCTCCGGTGATCGGTCGGCCCGTGCGGGGGTCGGTGGCGGCTAGCGTCTTCACGTTCGCGCGAAATATACTCTGACCAGGTAAAAGGCCCGGGCCCGTAGCTCAATGGTTAGAGCAGGGGACTCATAATCCCTTGGTTGTGGGTTCGATCCCCACCGGGCCCACGACGTCGTTTAGGTCATCGTTGCCCGCGAGCAAGAGATCTATCCTGCCCGTCCGTGAAGTCCGGTCGACGATAGGCGAGCGGGGCGATGTTGGTGCTGTCAGTGTCGGCTGCGGGGTTCGTCTGCAGCGGTGAGGATCGGTGGGGTGCTGCGTAGCCTGTTGTTGCGCTATTGGTTGTCGGACTTTCTGGCCAGCTTCGGGAGCGGGCTTCGATTGGCCGCGTTCCCGCTCCTGGCGGCCGGGATCACCTCGTCGCCGACGGCGATCGCCGCGGTGGTCGCCGTGCAGGGGTTGCCGTGGCTGCTGATCGGTCCATGGGTCGGGGTTTATGTCGACCGCCACGATCTCCGCCGGGCCATGGTTGTTGTCCAAGTCGTGCAGGTTGTGGTCATTGGTGCTCTCGCCGCGGCGGTGATCACTCACGTCTACGACCTGCCCATCCTCTACGGTGCAGCGTTGATCACCGGTGTCGCCTCGACGGTCCGCACGACGGCAACACAGTCGGCGATACTGCGTCTCGTTGCTCGCGACGACCTCGACCGCACCAACGGCCGCCTCGTCGCCGGCGAGCTGATCGGAAGCGAGCTGATCGGGCCGGCGAGCGCGGGCTGGCTGTTCGGCGTGGCGGCAGCCTTGCCTTTCGCCGTCAACGCCGGAGGCATAGGCGTCGCGGTGTTGTTGCTGTTGACCTTGCCGAGTGTCTTTCGTCCGCTGCCCCGCCCGTCCCAACCCCAGAGGGCGGTTCGCTCGGCGCTCGGCGAGTTGCGTGAGGGCCTCGGGTGGCTCGCCCGGGACCGGGTTGTGCGAGGGCTCGTGGCGACCGTAGGCGTGGTCGCTATCACCGACGCCTCCTGGTTCGCCGTCCTGGTCCTCTATGTCACCCGCGTTCTGCGCCAAAGCGCCGGTGACTACGGCCTGTTGCTGGCGTTCGGCGCGCTCGGAGGCATCGCCGCCAGCGCTGCGTGCGGCCGGCTGGCCCGCCGAATCGGTGGCCATCGCCTGCTGGTCGTCACGGTCGTGACCATGGCGGCCACCCAACTCGTCCTCGGATTGACCGCCAACGTGGTGGTAGCGGCCGGGATGCTGGCGGCCAGCAGCGGATCCTTCGCCGTCTTCAACGTCACCGCCGTGGGGATGCGCCAACGCCGAGTACCAGCCCGGCTTCTCGGCCGGGTCAACAGCGCTTACCTTGCCGTCGGGGGAGGCGCCGAGGCGCTCGGCGCCCTCCTCGGTGGGACGCTCGCCAGCTCGGCGGGCATCCGAGCACCCATGCTCGTCGGCGTTATCCCGTTGCTAGGGATCGCAGCGGTGCTGCTCATTCGCCCGCGAAGCGAGCCCATCCCACCAGGATGACCTGCCTCGCCAGCCGAAGAGCATACGGCGACCGGGCGAGCGCCGCCCCAGTCGACGGCGACCATGATGAAGTTGTGGAAAGACCGAGCGAGACAGCGACAGAACTTCGCCCGCACCGGTCTAACTGATGCAGCGCAGCTATCCCTTGGCCGGGCCGCAAGGTGCAGACCGTCACAAACAAGGAGCGCTTCCCCCAGCTCGTCCGAACGATCTACAACGAACGACGCGAGCCGATCCATGCCTGCTCTCGAGGCCCAGGCCAGGGCGATTCTGCGAGCGATGCACTCGATCCACCCGCCAGAGCCGAAGAATCCGCCGGTCGTTCAGCGGGAGCGCTCACAGAGTCAGAGGCCGCCGTCCTCTATCTCGGCCCGCCACGACCGCGCGGCCTCCTGGTGTCCTGTCGCTCGGAGGCCGTCGTCGGGGTGCCGCGGTCTAGGTTCGTTGCTGTGCGCGTTCTGCTGGCCTCCTCTCTCGGTGGGGCCGGGCACCTCACGCCCGTAGTCGCCGCCGCTCGAGCGTGCACCCGGCTGGGCCATGACGTCCTGTTGCTCGTCCCCCCGTCCCTCGCCGCCGAGGTCGAGCGCACGGGTCTTCCCTACCGGGTGGGACGTCAGCCCTCGAAGGCTTTCGTCGATGAGATTTGGGCTCGGCTACGCGCCGGCGGCCCGGGGTCGGCTGCCGGTCTGATCGACCGCGAGCTGTTCGCCGAGCGCGCCACTCAGACGATGCTCAGCGCAGCCCGCGCCGCACGCGACGATTGGCAGCCAGACCTCGTCGTTCGCGAGCCGTGCGAGTACGCCTCTGCTATCGCCGCGCACGAGGCCGGGATCGCCCAGGCGCAACTCGGCATCTCGCTGTCCGCCATCGACCGGGGCGTGTTGGACATGGTGACGCCGATCATCGAGCAGTACGGTCCTGGCGTGGCCGGCGCGGTCGGCGCCGCGCCCTATATCAGCTCGTTCCCCGCCTCCCTCGACCCGTCCCCTTGGGCCATCACCCGGAGGTTTCACACGCCAGCACCTGCCGCTAGGGAACTGCCCGAGTGGTGGCCGAGCGACGAGCATCCTCTGGTGTACCTGACCTTCGGAAGTGTGACCGGGCACCTGCTGGAGGCTGCTGATGTCTATCGGAGCACGCTCGATGCCGTCTCCGGCTTGGCCGTGCGCGTGCTGCTCACCGTCGGCCGCAGCGTCGACATCGATGGGCTTGGCCCCATGCCTGCCAACACCCACGTCGAGCAGTGGGTCCCACAAGCCGACGTGTTCGCCCACGCTGCAGTCGTGGTCTGCCATGGCGGCTCCGGCACCACCTTCGGCGCGCTCGCTGCCGGCGTCCCGCTGGTGATCTGCCCGCTCTTCGCCGACCAACCCCGCAACGGACAGCTGGTACAGGCGGCCGGTGCCGGGCGGGTCGTCGCCGGCAGGAGCGAGGAGCCCAGCGGACTGCGAAGCCTCGGGCCAGCCGACGTAGCCCCGTTGCGGGAAGCTATCGAGCTGGTCCTGCGCGAGCCCGCCTATCGCCGAGCCGCTGAACGCATCAGCGCAGAGATGATGGCAACGCCCATGCTCGACGACGTCATCGAGAGAGATCTCGCAAAGGGCCACCGGTAACGGATCCCATGCGGCATCGAACCGCTGGCGCTGATAGCGCCGCGGCCGACCAGGCGAGCCTCGTTGGCTGTGACTTCGATCCTCTCCGTCACGGTGGAGCAGCCGCCAGCCAGAGTCGCTGGTTGGCGTCAGCTCATGAAGTAGGCGAGCTCCCCTTCAAGCTTCCGATCCCGAGCGAGCCGCCGCTGGGCACAGGCCCGTCCTCGGTGCTGGGTACCGCAGCGGGCGCCGGGCCGTGAGGGTCGTTGAGGAAGTCGATGGTGGGTACGAAGAACAGATTGCCCGTGACCGCAGTGGAGAAGTCGAGGATCCGGTCGTAGTTGCCCGGTGGCTTGCCGATAAACATGTTTTGGAGCATCTGCTCGATCACCTCGGGGCTGCGGACGTAGCCGATGAAATAGGTACCGAACTCTCCTGCGCCGACGCGGCCGAATGGCATGTTGAAGCGCATGATCTGGCGCTGTTCGCCGTTCTCGTCGACGATCGTGTTGAGCGCCAGGTGCGAGTTGGCAGGTTTCAGCTCGTCGGGGAACTCGATGTCGTTGAGCTTCGTCCGACCGAACGCTCGCTCTTGTTCCTCGACCGTCAGCGCATTCCACGTCCCGAGGTCATGGAGGTATTTCTGGACGGCGACGTAGCTTCCGCCGGCGAACTCCGGGTCCTCCTCGCCGATCAGGACAGCGGCACACCCCGCTGTCCCTTCGGGGTTCTCGGTGCCGTCGACGAAGCCGAGCAGGTCGCGTTCGTCGAACGACCTGAATCCGTGGACCTCGTCGACGACCTGGGCGTGCGCGTTGAGTCGGTCGGTGAGCAGTTGCGCGAGCTCGAAGCACAGGTCAAGGCGATGAGCCCGGATGTGGAAGAACACGTCGCCGGCCGTCGCCGGTGCGCTGTGGCTCGAACCGTTCAGCTCACGAAACGGATGCAGCCCGGCCGGCCTCGGCAGGCCAAACAATCGATCCCAAAGTGCGGCGCCCACACCTACCACACAGGTCAGTTCGGCCTCGGGGATCCGGAACCCCACCGACCGCCTGAGTCCGCTGACATCCGACAGCAGATCGCGAGCCTCGGCCTCGGCCCCGGGATCGACGGTGAGGGTGACGAAGATCGCCGCCTCGGTGATCGAGGCCAGAATCGGCTGGGGCTCCTCGGCCTGCATCACGCTCCATGTCTTACGAAAGCACGCGCAGCCTATCGTTGTTCGGCCGACGCGAGGGAGAAGCCGACGGAGTGCTCCGTGCGTGCGCGGCGACAGTCAGGGAGAATCGGTTGTTGTTGGCGCCGAGCTCCTCACGACGGAACTCTTGGCTGACGTGCGCGCCGCGGAGTCGTGTGATGGCTCCTCTAGGGAAAGGTACCGCTGATGTATCCGGGTCGATACTGCGATGAGAACGGGAGCAAGGCGGCCGTCGTCATGGCCGAGACCGGTGAGGCAGTCACCTTCTCCCAACTCGAGACGCGCTCCCAGCGGCTCGCCCAGTTGCTTTTCGCCCGGGGCCTGCGGCGAGGGGACCATCTCGCCATTCTGATGGAGAACACCCCCAGCTATTTCGAGGTGGTGTGGGCCGGTCTCCGCTCGGGTTTGTACATCACACCGATCAACTTCCACCTCACCGAGGCCGAGGTGGGCTACATCCTCCGTGATTCGGAGGCGAAAACGGTCGTGGTGAGCGCCTCGCTGGCTCGGGTCCTTCCAGGCCTCACCGACACGGCGGCAAAATGTAAAAACTGGCTGGCCGTCGGCGGCGACGTCGAGGGCTATGAGCGCTACGAGAAGGTCGTGGCTCGAGCACCCGCACGACCCCTCGAGAGTGAACCGGTTGGTCAGTGGATGCTCTACAGCTCTGGGACGACCGGGTGGCCGAAGGGGATCAAGGCGGCCCTACCGAACGCGTCGGTGCGCGAGTACGTCGCCAGCACGACCCGCTTCGCCCGCGACTTTTTCGGCTTCGATGACTCGACCGTCTATCTCTCGCCCGCGCCGCTGTACCACTCGGCGCCGATGTGCTTCTCGGTCGGAGCGCAGGCCATGGGCGGCACCGTCGTGATCATGAAGCGCTTCGATGCCCTCGAGGCACTTCGTTCGATCGGGGCCTACCACGTGACCCACAGCCAGTGGGTCCCCACGATGTTCGTCCGCATGCTGAAGCTCGGTCCCGAGCAGCGATCGGCGTGGGATCTTTCCACCCACAGGACCGCCATTCATGCCGCGGCACCCTGCCCGCGCTCGGTCAAGGAGCAAATGCTCGCCTGGTGGGGTCCCATCCTCCACGAGTACTACTCAGGGACCGAAGGCGTCGGCCGCACCTATGTCGGTCCCGAGGACTGGCTGAAGCACCCCGGGACGGTTGGACGGGCCGTGCTCGGCGATATCCACATCTGCGCTGCGGACGGTGCCGACCTGCCCGCCGGCCAGACTGGCTCCGTCTACTTCGCCAGAGATGAACCCATCTTCGAGTACCACAACGCGCCGGAGAAGACTCGGTCGGGACGACATCCCGACCACGAGACATGGGCGACACTCGGCGACATCGGCTACGTCAACGACGAGGGATATCTCTTCCTCACCGATCGCTCCAGCTTCATGATCGTCGCTGGGGGCGTGAACATCTATCCCCAAGAGATCGAGAACGTGCTCATCATGCACCCGATGGTCGCCGACGTGGCCGTCATCGGCGTACCGAACGGCGACCTCGGCGAGGAGGTCAAGGCAGTCATCCAGCTCGAAGCCGGCCATCTCCCGCGTCCGCACGTCGCCGAGGAGATCCTCGCCTACGCACGCGACCGGATGGCTCGTTACAAGGTGCCACGATCGGTCGACTTCAAGGAGAGCCTCCCTCGACTCGCCACCGGCAAGCTGGCGAAGAGCTCTCTTCGCGATGAGTACTGGCCGGCGAAAGGGAGGTCGAAGAGCATCTGATCCCTCATGGGGCACCGACCGCCCGAGCGTCGTCAGCCCTTGGAGGCATGGTCGAGGGCGATGTTCAACTCGAGGACATTGACGACCCGCTCGCCGAGGAAACCGAGCTGACGGCCCTGCGTGTGATCGGCGATCAGCTTCATGACCTCGCTGCGATGGAGGTGGCCTGCTCTGGCAACCCGGGCGGCCTGGTCGTCGGCGTTGGCCGGGCTGATGTCGGGATCCAATCCCGATGCCGACGCCGTCACAGCGTCGACCGGGACCTTGACGCTGGTGGGAAGGCCGTTGAGCTTGCGGTAGGCGATGGTCCGCTCGGGGACGGTATTGGGGTCGCAGACGTAGGCGCCGTTGGCCTTGGCGAACGTCTCGCCGGCGGTCGGAGCTGCGACCGGAGCAGATGGGGTCGACTTGGTTGCCACGTTCATGGGGACGCAATACGGATCCGCCTTGGTGGCGAACGGGTTGTACTGCTTGGCGTGGATCGGGAACGAGCTTCCGTCGGCCTCGACGGTGTTGACGCCGGGAATGAACCCGACGAGGAGTGGGCTTTCGGGGCCGAGGTTGGATGCGTTGCTCCCGGTCGCTGGGCTGTAGGGGCCCACGTAGGTGTCCGATGGGCGGGGCTGGAAGTACTGCGGTAGCGGATTGCCGCTCGAATCGAGGAAGTTTTGGCCGATGAGGCTTGACCCGACCACCTTGGCGTTGTCCTTGATGAACGAGCCGGTGATCTGCTTGTGGAAGGCGACATCGCCGATTACCCACGTGACTGCCGGGTAGGCGACACAGCACATCAGGACGAAGGCGATCGTGAGGCCTATGGCGGGGAGAAGCTGGCGGCGCAGGGTATACATCACTTGACTCCGAGGTTGGAGATGATCAGGTCGATGATCTTGATCCCGATGAAGGGGGTGACGAGCCCGCCGAGGCCGTAGATCAGGAGGTTTCGGCGCAGTGTCGCGGACGCTCCCTCGGCCCGAAACTTCACACCTCGCAAGGCGAGCGGGATCAGGACGACGATGATGAGGGCGTTGAAGATGACGGCCGACAGGATGGCCGAGTGGGGGTTGGCGAGCTTCATGATGTTGATCGTCCGCAGGGCGGGAAACACGCCTTGGAACATGGCTGGGATGATGGCGAAGTACTTGGCCACGTCGTTGGCGATGGAGAACGTTGTTAGCGAGCCACGTGTGATCAACAGCTGCTTGCCGATCTCGACGATCTCGAGCAGCTTGGTCGGGTTGGAATCCAGGTCCACCATGTTCCCTGCTTCCTTCGCCGCCTGAGTCCCGGTGTTCATGGCCACGCCGACGTCGGCCTGGGCGAGAGCGGGAGCATCGTTGGTCCCGTCGCCGGTCATGGCGACCAGGTTGCCGCCGGCCTGCTCGGCTCGGATGCGGGCCATCTTGTCCTCGGGAGTGGCCTCGGCGAGGAAATCGTCGACCCCCGCCTCCTTGGCGATCGCCGCCGCCGTTAGCGGGTTGTCGCCGGTGATCATGACGGTACGGATCCCCATGGAGCGCATGTCTGCGAAGCGCTCGGCCATGCCCGTCTTCACCGTGTCCTTGAGGTGGATCACGCCGAGGATGCGGGGATCGACGACCGTGTCACCCTGGCTCCTTCCCTCTGCGACCACGAGCGGCGTCCCCCCCTCTTGGGAGATGTCGGTCACGATCGGATCGAGGTCGCTCGGCACCGAGCCGCCAGCATCGGTCACCCAACGCCTGACGGAGTCGGCCGCGCCCTTGCGGATCGAACGGTCGTTCCACTCGATGCCCGACATGCGCGTCTGGGCCGTGAACGGCACCAACTCGGCACCGGGGGTATCCAGGCCACGCTTGCCGTAGGCATCTCCGGCCAGAGCGACGACCGAGCGCCCCTCGGGAGTCTCGTCGGCGAGCGAAGAGAGCAGTACGACCTCGGCCAGGTCGTCGACGTCAACGCCTCCGACGGGGAGAAACTCGGCCGCCATTCGGTTGCCATAGGTGATCGTGCCGGTCTTGTCGAGCAGGAGCGTCGAGACGTCACCCGCCGCCTCGACGGCACGGCCCGACATCGAGAGCACGTTGCGTTGCACGAGGCGGTCCATGCCGGCGATCCCGATTGCAGAGAGGAGGGCGCCGATGGTCGTGGGTATCAGGCAGACGAGCAGGGCGATCAGGATCGTGATCGACTGCGGCGCGCTCGAGTACACCGCGAACGGCTGGAGAGTCACCACCGCAAGCAGGAAGACGAGCGTGAGGCCGACCAAGAGGATGTTCAGCGCGATCTCGTTGGGCGTCTTTTGCCTCGAGGCACCTTCGACCAGTGCGATCATGCGGTCGATGAAGCTCTCGCCCGGCCTTGTCGAGATCTTGACGACAATCCCGTCGGAGAGGACCCGGGTGCCCCCTGTGACCGCCGATCGGTCTCCGCCGGACTCGCGTATCACCGGGGCCGATTCGCCCGTGATGGCGGACTCGTCTACCGAGGCGATGCCCTCCACGACGTCCCCGTCGCCGGGGATGACCATGTCGGGCAGCACCTCGACCAGCTCACCGATCTGCAAGTCGGTTGATGGCTTCTCGACCCTCGAGCCGTCCGACAGGATGACCCGGGCGACGGTTTCGGAGCGGGTCCTCCGGAGTGTGTCGGCTTGCGCCTTGCCTCTTCCCTCGGCGACGGCTTCGGCGAAATTGGCGAACAGAACGGTGAACCACAGCCAGATCGCAACCAGACCGGTGAAGACGCTGTTGGCTGTGCTGCCGGACAGGTTCTGGAAGAAGAGGATGCTCGTCCAGACGCTTCCCGCTTCGACGATGAACATGACAGGATTGCGTAGCTGGACGCGCGGGTCGAGCTTCTTGAAGCTCTCCAGAATGGCCGGCCTGACGATCTCGGGAGCGAAGAGGGACTGTGCCTTCCGATTGTTTCCCCCCTCGCGGCGCTCGCCGGCCTCTTCTACCTGAGGCAGGGTTTCGGTGCTCATACCGCTCCTTTAGAAGTGGCCGCTGAGGTGCTCGACGATGGGGCCGAGCGCCAGGATCGGGAAGTAGGTGAGGCCGACGAGGATGACGGTCACCGCAAGCAGCAGGCCGGCGAAGAGGGGAGTGTCGGTCCTGAATGTGCCCGCCGTTGCCGGTACCGCCTTTTTACGGCCGAGCGATCCGCCGATGGCCAACACGGCGATGATCGGTGCGAAGCGGCCGACGAACATGGCAATGCCCATCGTCGTCTCGTACCAGGTCGTCTCGGTGGTGATACCAGCAAAGGCCGAGCCGTTGTTGTTGGCCGCCGATGTGTAGGCGTAGACGAGCTCCGTGAGTCCGTGTGGTCCGCTGTTGCCGAGCTTTGCCGTGGCGAAGTTGGAGACGATGGCGATGGCCGCGAACACGAGGATCACGAGCGGCACAGCCAGGATGTAGATCACCACGAGCTTCATCTCGGCCGCTTGGATCTTCTTGCCCAGGTACTCGGGTGTGCGTCCCACCATGAGCCCGGCGACGAAGACGCTCAGCAGAGCTAAGACCAGCTTGCCGTAGAGCCCGGAGCCGGTGCCGCCCGGGCTGACCTCGCCGAGCAGCATGTTGACGAGGGCCGCCGAACCGCCGAGGGGCGTGTAGCTGTCGAAGCTCGAGCCGTACCCGCCGTCCGATGTGCTGGTCACGGCATTCTCTTGCAGGGCCGAAGCGGCCACACCGAAACGCAGGTCTTTGCCCTCGAGGTTGCCGCCGGCGTGGCTCGATGTCGCCGCCTGGCTCACCCCCGCGACGTTGAGCTTGTTGTTGCCGTTGCCCTCCATCACGTAAGAGAACACTCCCGAAGCGGTGAAGATCACGATCATCGATCCGAGGACGGCGAATCCCTGTTTCTTCGATCCGACCATCCGTCCGAACATCCAGGTGCTCGCCCAGGCGATGAGCGTGGTGTTCCAGATCAACAGGATGTAGGCGATCGCGTTGGGATCCTCCCACGGGTGGCTGTTATTGGAGTTGTAGACGCCACCACCGTTGTCGCCGAGCATCTCGATGGCGCTTTGCGAGGCGTCGGGTTGTGGCACGAAGGTCTCCTGCAGGGCCGACGATTTGCTGTGGGTCGCCTGGCCCGCAACGGTCGTCGTCGTCACCGGCTTCCCGAAGCTCTCGATGGCTCCCTGGCTCATGAGAACGATCGCGAAGAGCAGGGAAAGGGGGAGCAGAATGCGGGTGACCGACTTGGTGACATCCACCCAGAAGCTCCCGAGGGTGCCTCGACGCCGGCGGGTGAGGCCCCGAATCAGGGCGACGACCACGGCGAGGCCGACGGCCGCAGAAAGGAACTGTTGGAGAACGAGGCCAAAGAAGTTGGTGAACGCCGACGCCGCCGTCTCTCCGGTGTAGACCTGCCAGTTGGTGTTGGTGAGGAAGCTCATGCTCACGTTGAACGCAGCCCCCGGGCTGAAGGCGTTGCCGGTCGTGATGTGGCCCCGGTTGAACGGCAGGTAGGCCTGGAACCTGAGAACGGCGTAGAGGAGAAGGACACCGACGAGGCTGAAGAGCAGCAGGGAGACGGCATACGTACTCCAGCGCTGCTCACCTTCGGGGTCGACGCCCGTGACCCGGAAGACCACCCGCTCGAACGGACCGAAGACGCGGTCCCCCACGACCTTCTGGCCCGTGTAGACCTTGGCCATGTAGTTGCCTACCAGCGGCGTCGAGATGGCGATCAGGACGAAGTAGAGGATGAACTCGAACCATCCCTGGGAGGTCATCTAGAGCTTCTCCGGGAACACGAGGGCGTAGACGAGGTAGACGATCACGAGCGCAGACACGATGATGCCGGCGAGATCGTCGCCGGACATGGCCAGACCGAGGATCACGCTGCCACCGCCTCATCCTCGCCCTCGGCGTCGACGGGATCCGGCTCGCCACCCTGCTCATCGAAGGCGGCCTCGTCCGATCCGATGATCAGGTCGCACTCTTTGACGAGAACGAACATCAGCACGAACAGGCCGATCACGATGGCGAGGTAGGTCACATCGTTCTCCACGTTTGCCTCCAACCGGCGACCCCGGAGGGTCCTTCGGGCCCAGGATGGGCCGATCGATGGGTGGAGTCTGCTGGGAGCCCCGCCACGATCGGTGAGCGTTTACGCGTTCTTGTCGCGCGGAGCGGGGTTCTTTGCGCCTTGTTGACTCGCTGGTGAGACGCAAGCGGACGGCCGATTGGTCCATCCGAGCGGGGCGGGTAGATTGTCGGTCGACTCGTGAAGGAACCGGCCGCAGGTGCGGTTGGTGCAGGGGAAAGGGCGATTCGGTCGCCGGAGGGAACGGTGGTGCCGGTGGGACTTATGCCGATCACCGATGCGGTATTCCTGCTGGCCGAGCGCAGGGCACAGCCGATGCACGTCGGTTCGCTGGAGCTCTTTCGCATACCTGATGGCGCAGGGCCCGACTGGGTGCCTGAGCTCTACCATCGGATGCTGGAGAGCGTCGAGGTGCGCGATCTTTTCCGGCGCCGCCCCGAACGGTCCCTACGTACGCTGGGGGCCTGGACGTGGGTTACCGACGAGGACGTGGATCTCGAGCATCACGTCCGTCACTCCGCCCTGCCACGGCCGGGTCGGGTTCGCGAGCTATTGGCGTTGACGTCCTACCTGCACGGGATGTTGCTCGATCGCCGCCGGCCGCTGTGGGAGGTCCATCTGATAGAGGGGTTGGAGGGCGGGAGGTTCGCCATCTACACCAAGATCCATCACTCCCTCGCCGACGGCGTCTCCGCCCTGAAGTTGCTCGGAGACAGCCTGGCCCTCGATCCCGACGATGTGGTGCCGCCCGTGTGGGCGGCGCGCCCCGGCCCAAGCCGCGAGGGGTCGGGGATCGATTTCGGCGCCCTGCCCGCGACGGCCCTTGCGGCCGCTGGGGAGCTCGTCGGCATCGGGCCGACGCTCGGTTGGCGGGCCGTGGAGACGGCGCTCACCCGGAGCCACCAGATAGCCGGAGCGCCCCCGCGAACGATGCTCAACGTCCCCATCACTGGCTCCCGCCGCTACGCGGCCCAGTCGTGGCCCCTGGGGCGGATCAAGGCCGTGGCCAAGGGATCCGAAGCGACCGTCAACGACGTCGTGTTGGCCATGTGCGCTTCGGCCCTTCGGGCCTACCTGCTCTCCTTCGACGCCTTACCCGATGACCCGCTCGTGGCCATGACCCCGGTGTCGCTCCGCGACGGGGCGCAAGGGGAGGATGGTGGCAACGCCGTGGGGGCGATCCTGGCCGGACTCGGGACCAACCTCGGAGACCCCGGTGACCGCCTCGAGGCGGTCAAGGCGTCAATGGCCGAAGGCAAGCGGAGCCTGGCCGGACTGAGCTCGCTGCAGGCGACGGCGTTGAGCGCCTTGACCGTTGCGCCGATCGCCCTCAGCGCCGTCGGGGCGGTCGGCCGGTTCGCTCCGCCCCCGTTCAACCTGATCATCTCCAACCTCCCCGGCCCGAGGCGAACGCGCTACTACAACGGGGCGATCCTCGAAGGCCTTTATCCCCTCTCGATTCCCATCGACGGTCAGGCCCTCAACATCACGGTGACCAGTTACCGCGGAAGTCTCGATTTCGGCCTCACGGGTGACCGTCGGGCCCTGCCCCATCTCCAGCGCCTGCTCGGCCAGCTCGAGATTGGTCTCGACGAGCTGGGTGCGGTGGTAGGGGTCTGAGCGATACGACCAGGCTCAAGGGGAGCCGGTCGCGAGCGAGGTCCTGGCCGCAACCGCCTCGCCCAGCAGGTCCCCGGTCGCGGCGGCCACAACGGTGCGCCTCGGTCCATGCTCGACGACGACGAGGTCACGACCGAAGGCCTCGGTGACGAAGGCTCCCGCCTCCCGGCAGATGAGCATCCCACCGAGGTAGTCCCACGGGGCGAGCGAGGTCTCGCCGCAGTCGATGAACACATCGAGCTGGCCGCATGCCACCGCGCAGAGATCGAGCGCAGCGGCACCGAGGCAGCGGAACTGGGCCCATCCGATGTACCGACCTGGGTAGCCATTGGACGCGAGGATCGAATGGGAGAGCGACGTGGCGCCACTCGGAGCGATTGGCACGCCGTCGCAGCGAGCGCCGCCCTCCCTGACGGCATCAAACGATGCACCGGTTGCCTGGTTCACGACCACCGATGCGACGGGACCTCGGGCGTCGATGGCACACAGGCTCGTCGCCCACCACGGCAGGTTCCGTGACGCGTTGGTGGACCCGTCGACCGGGTCGATCACGACCATGATCGGGCGTTCCGGATGGTGGATCCCGGACTCCTCGGAGAGCACGCCGAAGCCGGCTGCCTCGAGGAGTTCGAGCGCGACCCCGTCGGCCACCAGGTCGCTTCGGTACTGGCCCTCTCTCGTACCGGCAAGACCCCAGTCGTCGAGGTCGTCGAGACCGTGGCGGATCTCGCTTGCGACCCGATGCAACACAGCGAGCACATCGTCGTCGGCCACGCCGGCCGAAGGTACTCGTATCGACCCGCCGGCAGAAACCAGGGTCTGCCACCGAGGGTTCTCGGCGGTAGCGGTAGGGTTGATGGCGTGGCAGTGATAGACGTCGCCGGGTACGTGGCGGAGCTCAAGGATCATGCCGTCGAGCACGGATTCCACGTCCACGACGAGCGCCACTTCGTCGAGACCTACTCGCTGCGCCAGGCCTGGGAGGTCGAGTTGCATCCCGAGGAAGGGTGCAACGGACCGCTTGACTTGCACCTCGCGCTCGAGGTCGAGCCCCGGGTGCTCTTGGCCTTCGAGGACCAGGTGCTCGAGCTCCCCGAAGGAGCCGAGCCTTCGGACGAGTTCAAGTTTCCCGTGACCTTCACCTGGGCTCTTCCGCCGCTGTCCAACGGTCCCGATCTGCTCCGCTTGGCCATCGACCTCGCCGGGATCGGCGGTCTCGACCTGCCCCTCGAGTCGTCGGCCATCGACAGTTACGCGTCGGCGACCGAGGCGGCCGAGCGACGGGTCACCGTGGTGGCCAAGCAAGATGTCTCCCTCGGGCAGATCCTCGCCGGCGAGGAGCTCCTGTGCCAGGCCTTCGACCGGGCCTTGGAGGTCAGCCGGTACCTGCTTCAGCACGCCCCGGCTTGGCTGAACCATGACTGAGCGAGGTCGCCCGACGTTGACCCCTGAAACTTCGGAAAATCGGTTGACTCACGCGTCGATCCGTGCTGGGATCGGGCGGCAGCCCGGGGAGAGCCCCCGCGCGTTGCTGGCCGAAAGCCCCAAGCCGATGCCGAGAGGAGTGCCCTGGTGTTGAGCATCCGTGCGACCGATACGCCCATCCCAGCCTCGTACTTCGTCGCGCCCGCGGCCGTGGAGGGCTACTCCGCCGCATCGAGGACCGCCGCATCGAGGACCGCCGCCTCGGTGACCGTCGGGCTCGGGATCACGCGTACGGCTCCGAGCGCGATCGCCAACTTCATGAACAACGTGCGGCCGCTGAGTCCACCGAAACCTCGAACTGGGTGACCAGTCGCAGGTTCGGAAGGAAGGCTCAGAGGCCGCCGGGATCTCCCGGCGGCCTTTTTCGTTCCTCGAAAACAGAGAACCACTACAGGGAAAGGGGGTGGCGAGATGTCTGCCACCGAAGCGTTGGACCAGCTGCAGACCGAGCCGCTCGACGAGTGGGCCGACGCTCGATGTCGCGACGGCACCGGGGGGCTGACCGACCTGTTCTTCTCGGATCAGATCCCCGACATCGCACGGGCCAAGGCGATCTGCGGCGAGTGCAGCCTCATCGACGTCTGCCTCGAAGGGGCCATGGAGCGGAGAGAGCCCTGGGGCGTCTGGGGCGGCGAGCTGTTTGCCAACGGCAAGATCCTGGCTCAGAAGCGGAAGCGGGGCCGTCCGCCGAAGAACCGTCCTGCCGACGACATCCAGATGACGGCATGAGCAGCGACGCCATGAGGTCGGGCCCGGTGGCTCCCACCGTGCCCGACGCATGTCCGGCCTCTAGCATGGCGGCCTGCACGGGCGCTTAGCTCAGTTGGTAGAGCGCCGGCCTTACAAGCCGGTGGCCGGGGGTTCGAGTCCCTCAGCGCCCACGAAATCGACAACCCAGTTTCGTAACGTTGGTCACGCCGCCGGGGCGTGCCTGGGCACCTCGTCCGGACGGGTACCGGATGTACCAGTCCGCCGGGAGCGAGGCCCTGCTGAGGCGTTTCGGCCCTGTTGTCTCCTTTGTTTGGTCATTTGGTGTTGTTTGGTGTTGTTCGGGTTCGTTGTTGAGGCTGGCGCGAAAGAGGATGCCGGTGATGGTCGGCCGGCCGGTCGGGTACCGTCTTTTTGCCATGACGCCAGAGGAGATCGCCGACCTCGTGCACCTGCGCCGGGCGCGCGACCTCATAGACCGCGACTACGTTCAGCCCCTCGATCTCCCGGCCATGGCGCGTACCGCGCTCATGTCGCCCGCGCACTTCTCGCGCAAGTTCCGGGCGGCGTATGGAGAGACGCCCTACTCCTACCTCATGACGCGACGCATCGAGCGCGCGAAGGCTCTTCTGCGTCAGGGGAAGTCGGTCACCGACACCTGCGTCGCTGTCGGCTGTACGTCGCTCGGCTCGTTCAGCTCGCGCTTCACCGAGATCGTCGGCGTGGTGCCGTCGCAGTACCGCGCGCGCGACCACCGCGACCTCGAGGTCGTTCCGTCGTGTGTGAGCATGTTCGCAACGCGACCGCGTCGTACCACGGTCACAGTCTGAGCGCTGGCGACCTGCGCCGATGGGTCGGCAGCGAACGGGGCATGTCGGCACACCGGATTACCCAACCCCGCCCCGGCACCGAGCAGGATCGGAGAAGCACACGACGGGTCGGTGCTCCTACGCTCATCGCATGGCAGTCACCCTCTTCGCAACGTTCATCCCCGTCCACGACCCCGACGCCGCGCTGGGCTTCTACCGCGATGCGCTCGGCCTCGAAGTCCGCAACGATGTCGCGTCTGACGGCTTCCGCTGGGTCACCGTCGGGGCCTCGGGGCAGGACGTCAGCATCGTCCTCTCCCAGCCGCACGGCGGTCGTTCGCAGGCCGAGGGCGACGCTCTCCTGTCACTCGTGACACAGGGGTCCCTGCAGGCTGCGATCTTCAGCTCCGACGACCTCGACGCCACCTTCGAGAAGGTTCGGGCGTCGGGCGCCGAGGTGCTCCAAGAGCCGGCATCCCAACCCTGGGGAGTGCGCGACTGCGCGGTCCGCGACCCGTCGGGCAACCTCGTTCGCATCCAGGAACTGCGCTGAGCCGTCCGGCGATCGCAGTCTTGACCAGCACAGACGCCACGATGGGGCGCTGAGTCGAGATCTCTCATCCGTTGCAACTCGTCCTAGTTGACGGCCAAGATCTATAAAAGGAAGCGAGACGTATGAAAACGATGACATGTAAACAATTGGGCGGACCATGTGATTTACCGCTCCATGGAAATACCGCTGATGAGGTTATCAAAGCGGAGGATAATCATCTAAAAGAAATGGTCGCAGGTGGCGACGAAACGCACAAAAGTGCCCTGAAAGATATGAAAGGCAGGTGGAAACATCCCATTTCGGGAATGGCGTGGTATAAGGGAACCAAGCGTGACTTTGCTGCTCTTCCCGAAGATTGATCGGTGGTCAGGTCGCCCGGAGAAGGTGTCTCTCTAAGCGGCACGGGCTTCGTCGACGAGGACGTAACTCACCTCGTCGAGTGGAAACGCGGCGATAAACGTGTTCATGGGATCATGGCTGGTGCCCGAGCCTCGGCTGAACTGCAAGACACCGTCCCTGACCACGAAGTACGTCGCGATGACCTGAACGCTGACGGACTTGGAGCGCAGGTGTACCGAGTAGCTGTTCATGACCGGAGGGTAGGTCCCATCCCGGCCACCGCGTTGTGGTTCGAACATACGTTCGCTACCATGAGGCATGGCGTCCCGTGCCTGCACCGACTGCCCCGCCTCTTGCGAATCCGCTCAGTTGGGGAGGGAATAGCGGATGTTTCGGAAGTGGTAGCGGTTGGGGGCCTTGGGCAGCACGGTCACGTACCCGTAGTCTCTCCGGCCATGACGCCGGGCAAGCCGGGTCAAGGTGATAGACGTCGGCTCGAAGTGGAAGTGGCCGCGAGCGCAGTTGGGTATGCAGTTGTTCTCTCCTAGCGTCCCTGACCCGTGCGCTCGCCGGGCGCCCCAGTTGGACCACCTGATGCTCTTCACGTAGACGCCGCCATCGCCGCAGGCGACGACGAACGTGCCCGGTTTGACACGGTAGGACGTGCCTAAGCAGTCGCGGACGTACACCCTTGACTTACTCGCCGCCGAAACGGCCGGCGCTGCGCCTGCGGGCGACGGGCTCACGGCGACTGCGGCGAGGGGAACCAAGCCGGCGGCGACGAGGGTCGCGACGCGACGTATCGGTTTCACGGCGGGCCTTTCTGTTTGAGAGTCCGCCGGGAAGGTACATGCCGACACCGATCGGTGCTCACCTCCAGCAGAAGATTCTCACTTTGCTTCGCGCCTGCTCGTCTGACGTTGATCGTCCCGACAAACCTCTGAGGTTTTCGCCTGGTTGTATGCCGTGGCCGTCAGTGTCGTCCGGTTCGCGCCGCGGTGGCTACCACTGCGGTGTAGCGCATCGTGAAGCGGCCTCCCACCGCGTCGATAGCGGCCCCGATGCCCGCCACGACCTCTTCCAGCTTGGCCGGCGGGTACTGGCTGGCATCGCCACTGGTAGGCAGCTGGTCTAACCACTCGGCGCACGTGTAGGAGCGGTCCCATTCGAATTGCCACTGCTCCGGGTCGCCGAACGCGCCCACCTCCCGTATGCCCTCCGCCGTCCTGGTGCACAGCGTCGAGTATCCGGCCAAGGTCGACGTCGTCCCTCCGCGGGCAGTGAGCGAGTCGGGCATAACCCGGCGGTAAATCTCGGAGAAGGCGTCGGCCACGTCGGGCGGTGGTTGGCCGGCGTTCCAGAACACGGCCAGCCGGCCACAGGGCCGGAGTACTTCGGCCGCCTTTGCTGCTCCCGCGACCGGGTCTACCCAGTGCCAGGTCTGCCCGGAGGTGACCGCGTCGAATGTCCGCCCGCCCGGGTCCCAGTCTTCGAAGGTCGCCACCTCGACATCGAGTCCGCCGCGGCGCGCGAACTCCGCCATCCTGGTGTCTACGTCGACTCCGAGCACCCTGCAACCGGCCGCGTGGAACGCTCGGGCGGAGATGCCGGTGCCGATGCCGACGTCGAGGACGTCGGGTCCGGGGCTGGCGGCGACGATCCGATCGACCATCGCTGCGGGGTAGCGGGGCCGGGACCTGTCGTAGCGTTCGGGGTCGGAGCCGAACGACTCCGCCATCTGGCGGTATTGATGAGACTCGTGTTCGGAACGAGCCGCTCGCCCCGGCGGTATAGTGGGCATGCGCCCACTATAAATGGGCGTGTGCCCACTCGTCAACAGGTTAGGGCCGAGCGAAGAGAGCGAGGAGGTGCGCCGTGCCGACGGGGCTAGCGATCCGCGACGCGCGCGAGCACCTGTTCGACGCCGCCGAGCGAGTTCTGCTTCGCGACGGGCCGAGCGCGCTGACCAGCCGGGCGGTCACCACGGAGGCCGGCTGCGCCAAGGGTGTCCTGCACCGACACTTCGCCGACTTCGACGCCTTCCTCGCCGAGCTCGTGGCCGACCGCATCGCCCGGATCGACATCCAGGCCGCCGCCCTGCGCAACCTCGCCGGGGCCGGCACCGTCGCAGGCAACCTCACGGACGCGCTGACGGACCTGTTCGCGTCGGTCGCCGTGGCGATCGTCGCCCTCGTCATCTCCCGGGATGACCTGCGCGCCCGGCTGCGCCAGTCGACGCCGGCTGGCGTCCCGGTCCTGACTGAAGCAAGCGCCATGATCTCCTCCTACCTCACTGCCGAGCGGGCCCTGGGTCGCATCGCGGCGGGCGCCGACGTTGACACGCTCGCTCCCACGCTGATCGGGGCCGGGCACCTGCTGTTCGCCGACCGGAAAGGCACGCCGCTCGAGGCCGGAGCCGTCCACCAGGTCGTGACCACGGTCATCGCCGGTGTCGTACAAGAGGCGCGGCCATGAGCGGTCGCCCCTGGTCAACTCGTCAATCAAGCGATCTCACCCGACGAGGAGCGGCGGGCTCACTCCGAGGCTGGGATGGAACGGGTTCCGAGTGAGAAGGGCGCCAAGGGTCGAACCCGTGGGGACGGTCGGGGTGCGGGCGAAAAGAAGGAAGCGCCGAGCCTGGCCGTAACAGTGAGGGCTATCTTGCCCAGGCCCGCACCCAGCGGGTATCCGAAGGAGGTCCCGCCATGAGCCGCCTTTCGTCGCTGGCTGCGACCGGCGCGCTGGCCGTCACAACCCTGGTCTTGTTGGCTGGTTCCGCCGGCGCGTCGCCGACCAAGGCGCTGAGCTGCTCGGCATCGATGAGCAACTCGCGGCCGAAGGATTACTCCACGACCGATGTCGACGTGCGAACGACAAGGCTGGTCCACGTGCGAAGCACCGCCCACTACAAGACGACAGCTACCACACACCGGGCGACGGCAAACAACGCCGGGCGGGCGTCGATCCCCTATGACATCTCGGGCGCGACCCCCGGCTACAAGGTGAACGTGACCGTCGTCGTGACCTCTGGTCGGACAACGGCTCGGTGCTCGACCAGCTTCACGCCGCAGCACAAGTAGAAGTCGTCGCGTTTACACCAGGAACTGGGCGAGGGCCCGGTTCAGTCGGTCCGGGTTCAGGGTGGGGATGGTGTGGTGGGTGGCGCCGGGGAGCACGACGGTCGTCAGCTGCGAGATGAGCTGCTTGGCGTGCTCGCCTATCCGCCGGGCATCGTGAGCCTTGCTCTCCTCGGCCAGGACCAGCAGCGTCGGCACGGTCGACCGGCGTAGTCGGTCATCGGATGGGCGCCGGGGCATGACGACCTTCGACCTTTGAAACTCGCCAACCCCCATGCAGGCCAGGGTCAACGATGCCGGGTCGAGGGCGGCACCATCCGTTTCCCACTCGAGGAAGCGGCGCATGCGTTCGGCGGACGGGCGAGCGAAGAGCGGGATGGCGCGAAGCCTGTAGCGGAGGCTTAGACCGCCGAAGCACGTCGTCGGGTCGAGCAGCGCCATCCTCGTCACCCGCTCGGGAGCGTGAAGGGCGTAGTTGAGTGCCAGCCATCCACCGTAAGAGTGGCCACAGAGCGCCGCGGCATCCACGCCGAGTCCGTCGATGAGGCCGTCGAGCCAGCCCATCAGGTCGCCGATGCTGCGGACGGGCCGGCCGGACGGGATGCTCAGGCCGGTATCGCCGATCTGATCAACGGCGTAGACGCAATGCGTCCGGCCGAGGCCTGCGACGTTGGCCCACCACACCGTCGAGGTGCAACCTCCGCCGTGCAATAGGAGGATCGGCGCGCCGTCCTCGGGACCGCATCGCTGCAGGTGAGTCGTGCCGAAGTTGCCGGGCACGTCGATGGAGGTGACAGGCAACGGCCACAGCGTGAGCGCAGCCTCGTAGGCGGCCGTAAAGGCGGCCTCCTGGCCCTCGCTGCGAAAGGCGGCCACCGGCCTCTTTCTCTTCTCTGTCATGGGCTCCTTCTCGGTCTCCACCACATCTATCTCGCTGAGCGATACTCTCGCTCAACGAGAGAAAGGCAAAACCTTGGAGGGGAACGATTCCGGTCTGCAGCTGTTCCACCGCCTGCGACGGATATCGGTGGAATTGGAGCTGTCTCGAAGCGAGTTCGCCCAGCGCCATGGCATGCACCCCACCGACGTGCGGGCGCTCATCCAGCTCCTCGACGCCGGTAGAGCCGGCAGACGGGCCACGCCGGGGTGGCTCGGCGAGCAGCTCGGGATCAACTCGGCCGGCACGACGACGCTCGTCGATCGCATCGAGCGGGCCGGCCTCGTCGAGCGGGTGCGCGACACCCGGGATCGGCGACGGGTGTTCCTGGAGGTAACCCCCAGAGCAGTCGATCTCGGATGGTCGTTCTTCGGTCCCCTGATCGACGCCGCTGTTGCCGGCACGCGGTCGTTCAGCGACACCGAGCTCGTCACCGTGGCGGAGTTCCTCGATGCCATGATCCATATCGCGGCCACCCATCGCCGGGCCGGCCTGCCGGAGCAAGACCGCCGGTAGATTCGGTCACCATGCTGCGGTGGCTCCCCTGGCCGGATGCGGCCGGTGTCGCCGCCGGCTGCGCGGCGGCGACCGTGACCCTCGCCCACCACCGGCGGCGCCCGCTGCGGGCGGTAGCGACCTGGACCCGCGAACTCACCATCATGTTCGTGCTCTACGGCCTGTGGCAGTTGGCCGGCGACCTGTCCCTCGGTCAAGGAGGGAGCGCCGTGACCAGGGGGCGTGCCATCTGGCGCCTCGAGCGAGCGCTCGGCCTCCCCACCGAGGGCGCCGTCCAGCGCCTGGTGCTCGGCGACCACGAGCTGATCCGATGGTTCAACATCTATTACGCCCAGCTGCACGTGGCCGCCCTCGGGGTGTGTCTCGTGTGGTTGTTCGCACGCCACCGCGACCGTTACCCCGCCGTCCGCAACGTTCTCGCCATCGTGACCGGCGCCTGCCTGCTGATCCAACTGGTCCCGGTGGCGCCGCCGCGGCTCGTGGCCGGCCTCGGACTCGTCGACACTGGCCGCCTGGTTGGGCCGAGCGTGTACCCGGCGACGGCCGCGCCCGGCCTCGATCAGCTTTCGGCCATGCCATCGCTGCACGTCGCCTGGGCCGTCGTTGTGGCCGGCTCGCTCATCTATACGCTCCACTCGTCGTGGCGCTGGCTTGCGGCGATCTACCCGGCCTGCACCTGGTTCATCGTCATCGTGACGGGAAACCACTACTGGGCCGACGGGATCGTCGCCGTGGTGCTCTGCGCGCTGGCGACCGCCGGGCTGGCCGTTGGCGGCTCGTGGTGGCGGAGGCGACGGTCCACCGGTCTACGTCGGCGCGCCACATCAGCGGACACGCCCCCGCCACCTCGAGACCGTGCTGGCCCGACGGGTCCGGTTGGCGTTGGAGGTGGAGCGTTTCGTGCTACACCGGTCGAATGACTACCGACTTTGCCCGACGGCTGCGGTCACGCCAGGTAATTATCGGGTACTGGGTGGTTTCCGACAACCCGCCCATGACCGAGCGGATCGCCGGCGCCGGCTACGACTACCTCTGTCTCGACCTGCAGCACGGGTTCATGGACACCGCCGGCGCCCTCCGGAGCCTGACTGCCATCGACGCCGGCGCGGCGACCCAGGGGTCGAGCACCGTCGGGGTCGTCAGGGTCCCTTCCAACGACGCCGCCGCCATCGGCCGGGCGCTCGACATCGGAGCCGCCGGCGTCATCGTGCCCCTCGTCAACTCGGCCGCCGAGGCCGAGGCGGCGGCGCGGGCGTGCCGATACCCACCGAGAGGCGAGCGGAGCTACGGACCGCTGCGGGCCGGCTCCGACCCAGTGCAGGCCAATGACTCGGTGGCCTGCATCGTGATGGTCGAGACGGCTGCGGGCCTCGAAGCGGTCGAGGCCATCTGCGCCGTGGACGGCATCGACGCCGTGTACGTCGGGCCGTCAGACCTCGGCATCGCCGTCGGCGGTGCCAGGCCGGCCGACGGCTGGGCGAGCCCGGAGTGGGAACCGGCCCTGGCCCGCGTGCGCGCTGCCGCCGCCGGAGCCGGCATCGCGTCCGGTCTGCATTGCACCGACGGCGAGAAGGCGGCGGCCGCCATCGCCGCCGGTTTCACCTTCGCCTCGGTCGCAGGAGACCTCACGCACATCGACGCTCTCGTCCGCCGCGAGCTCAGCGCGGTCAGGCGAGCGGCCGGTCTCGACGCACGCTGAGGGTCGACGGTATGGACGCACTGCGGGTGGGACTCGTCGGCGCCGGGCTTATGGGCCTCGAGCACGCCCGCAACCTCCTGGCGATCGACGGGGCGGTCGTGACGGCCGTCGCCGACCCCGAGGCCGCATCGATCGAGGCTGTGGCCGGGGTGCTCTCCGGTTCGGCGTCGGCCGGGGTGACGCTCGTTTCCGATCACAGGGACCTGCTCGCCGCCGGCTGCTGCGATGCGATCATCGTTTCCACGCCCAACATGACCCACGCCGGGATCGCCCTCGACGTGGTGGCTGCCGGTCTCCCCGTTCTCGTGGAGAAGCCCGTCTGCACGACCGTGGCCGACTGCCGGCGTCTCGAGGACGCGGTCGCCGGGGCCGAAGCGATCGTCTGGGTCGGCCTCGAGTACCGGTTCATGCCTCCGATTGCCAGGCTGCTCGCCGAGGTTGCTTCGGGCACGACCGGCTCCGTGCGCATGGTTGCCATCCGCGAGCACCGATTTCCCTTTCTCACCAAGGTCGGCGACTGGAACCGCTTCAACCGCAACAGTGGCGGGACCCTGGTCGAGAAGTGCTGCCACTTCTTCGACCTGATGCGCCTCGTGACGAGTGCCGAGCCGGTCACGGTGATGGCCTCAGGGGGTCAGGACGTCAACCACCTCGACGAGTCCTATGGCGGGGAACGTCCCGACATCCTTGACAACGCCTATGTCATCGTCGAGTTCGACAGCGGCGCGCGCGGCATGCTCGACCTCTGCATGTTCGCCGACGCCAGCCACAACGAGCAGGAGGTGTCGGTGCTCGGGGCCGCCGGCAAGCTCGAAGCACTCCTGCCTGCTGGCACGGTCCGGATCGGTCGCCGAGGAGAGCACTGGCTGGGCCGGGTCGACGAGGTGGGGGAGGCCGAGAGCGCGGCCCGCTACGAGGGGCTGCACCACGGGTCCAGCTACGTGCAGGATCTTCGGTTCGTCGATGCGGTGCGCCACGGGCTCCCGGCTGCGGTGAGTGTGGGCGACGGCCTGATGTCGGTGGCGATGGGCGTCGCCGCCCAGCGGTCGATCGCCGAGGGTCGGATCGTCGCCATGGCTGAGGTCCTCGATGGCTGAGGTCCTCGATGGCTGAACCGGAGATCGCCTGGTTCTCGGCGCTCTGCGATGACGACTACGAGTACCTCGGCGTCCCCGACACCCGACTGGAGAGCTCGTGGGAACACTGCCGCGACATCGTCATGGCGGCGGAGTCCCAGGGCTTCGACGGCGTCCTGCTGCCGTCGGGCTACGCCCTCGGCATCGACAGCGTCGCCTTCGCCGCCGGCGTCGCCACAGAGACCGACCGCATCGAGCTGCTCCTCGCCGTGCGGATGGGCGAGATGATCCTGCCCCAGCTGGCCCGTCAGGTCGCCACCATCGACCGAATGGCGGGTGGCCGCCTGCTCCTCAACGTCATTTCGAGCGACCTGCCGGGCGAGACCCTCGCCTCCGAGCCCCGGTACCGAAGGACCCTCGAGCACATGCAGGTCCTGCGCCGGCTCCTCGGGGGTGAGCCGGTCGACTTCTCCGGCGAGTTCGTCGACGTCCACGTCGAGCCGCCGAGGCTGAGGACGCTGAGGGCCACATGCCCTCCCTTGTACTTCGGCGGGCTTTCGGAAGCGGCCAAACGGTGTGCCGCGGCCGGCGCGGACGTCTATTTGATGTGGCCCGATACCCCCGAGGCGGTCCGCGGCGTCGTAGACGAGATGCGCCAGCGGGCGGCGCGCCTCGGACGGACCTTGCGCTTCGGGTGGCGTTCTCACGTCGTCGTGGGGGAGACGGAGGAGGCGGCACGGGCTGAGGCCCGCCGCTTGCTGAGCCGTCTTGACCCCGAGATCGGGGCTCGGATCAGGGCCAGGTCGCTCGACACGGGCTCGGCCGGCGTGCACCGCCAAAACGTCCTCCGAGAGGAGGCCGACGACGAGGGCTACGTCACCCGGCATTTGTGGACCGGCATCGGAAGGGCCCGCAGCGGGGCCGGCGCGGCGATCGTCGGCGACCCCGACCAGGTCGTGGCCACCATCGGCGAGCTGCGTCGGGCCGGCATCGACTCGTTCATCTTCTCGGGGTACCCGCATCTCGACAGCTGCCTTCGCTTCGGAGCCACCGTGCTCCCTTCCCTCGAGCACGGGCCGCTCCGGACCACCGCTGGATCCTAAAGGGCGGCCCGTCCCGAAAGGTCGTGGACCGCGAAGTCGACGAAGGCCAGCTTGCGCATCACCGTGGGGGCGATGACAAACGGGTAGAGGTCGCTGTGGCCGAGGCAGCGATTGACCTGGTTGAGGGCCAAGCTGAGCTCGAGCCACCGGTCGATCACGTCGGGGAACGAGCCGCTCGACGCCGCTCGGGTTCCGACGCCGGGCCCGAGACCGAAGCTGTCGGCCACCTGCAGGGTGTCGAGGATGTGGAGATAGTGGGCGAAGGTCTCGGCCCAGTCCTCGTAGGGGTGCATCGTGGCGTAGCGGCTGATGTACCGGTCGGTCCAGTCGTCGTGCGGACCGGGCCGATAGTGGCGCTCGACGGCCTGGGCGTAGTCGTCCCGGTCGTCACCGAAGAGCTCGCGGCACTTCCCGAGGGCGTCGACTCCCGTGACGAGGATGGGCCAGTAGTAGTGACCGATCTCGTGGCGGAAATGGCCGAGGACGGTGCGGTAGGGCTCGTTGAGCTCCAGCCTGAGGCGTTCCCTGCGACCGTCGTCGGCCTCGGCCAGGTCGAGCGTGATCACGCCGTTGTCGTGGCCGGTGATGACCTTCACCGCCGAGCTCGAGAGCAGGTCGAACGCCAGCCCGCGACCGGCCCGCTCGTCGCGACCGGTGACGGGGAGCCCGAGCTCGCCCAGCTGGAACAGCAGCCTGCGCTTGGCCATCTCGGCCCTGACCAGCTCGCGGGTGCCATCGACGTCCCCGTCGGCGGGTCGCACCCTCGTCAGGCGGCACGAGTCGCACAGCTCGCCTCCGCCCTCGGGCACCAACCAGTTGCAGCCCGTTCTCTCGCGCGTCGAGCACCTCCGCCAGGTCTTCGGCGCCACCGAGACGTCGGCGAACGTGTCGGCGTCGGAGCCTTCGCCTATCGCCCGGACGAGGGTGACCATCTCCCTGCGCTCGGGCACGTATCCGAGCTCGGACAAGCAACGCAGGCACTGCGTGTTCTCGAAGAAGACGAGCTGACCGCAGTGTTGACAGGCGAAGACGCGCATCGGTGCCGTTACTCTCCCACGTCTACGTCACCGGTCGCCCCTACACTTGCCCCCATGCGGCCCAAGACAGTGAGGGAGCGGCGGAACCTCCGCCGGCGGCGAGCGGCGCGCCGGGGCTGAGCCGTGGTCAAACCCCAAACCGCGCAGGTGGCGCTCAGAGGTCTCACCGCCAGGCTGACCGGCACGTCCGGTACCAGCCGGCATCGCAACGTGCAGGGCAACGCCGTGCGCGCCGCCGTGCTCGGCGCCGGCGACGGGCTGCTGACCAACGTCTCACTCGTCCTCGGCGTGGCCGGCGCCAGCGCCGGCGCCTCGTTCGTGCGCCTGGCCGGGATCGCCGGGCTCCTCGCCGGTGCCTTCTCGATGGCCGCTGGTGAGCTGGTGTCGGTCAGGGCTCAGGACGAGATGGTCCAACGCGAGATCGATGTCGAGCGAGCCGAGCTGCGCGACGAGCCCGAGGAGGAGCTGCACGAGCTTGCCGCCATGTACGCGGCCCGGGGGGTGCCGGGCGACGACGCCATGACCGTGGCCCGGATCCTCTCGGCCAACCACGAGCTGGCCCTCGACACGCACGCCCGCCTTGAGCTCGGAATCGACCCGTCGGCGGAAGGCTCATCGGGCCGGGCCAGCGCCGCCTCGTTCGTCTCGTTTGCCTTCGGGGCGCTCCTGCCGTTGCTGCCGTGGTTCTTTCTCACTTCGACCGCCGCCATCGTGACCTCGATCGTCGTCGCTGCCGTAGCTGCCGTCGCGCTGGGCGCGGCGATCGGCGTGCTCACGGCCAAGGGCCCACTGCGCACGGCGGTCCGCCAGCTCCTCGCGGCCACGATCGCGGCCGCCATCACGTATGGCGTCGGTGCGGCCCTCGGCGTGCACGCCGGCTGACATGAGCCCCGAGGTCGTACGGCGCGGGGATCTCCGCCTGGGACCGTTGCTGGCCGAAGGCGGGGAGGGCCGGGTGTTCGAGTTGCAGTCACGGCCGGGGCTGCTCTTCAAGGCGTACCGCAAACCGACCGACGCGGCGCCGCTCGAGGCTCTCGTGGAGTGGTCGAAGTCCATCGAGGCGCTCGCACCCGAGCTGGCCCGCAGGGTCGAGGCGTCGGCGGCCTGGCCCGACGCCGTGGTCCTTGGTGACGTGGTCCTTGGTGACGTGGTCCTTGGTGAAGCGGTCCTCGGTGAAGCGGTCCTCGGTGACGGGGCTCTCGGCGCCGAGGGCGGCCGCCCGGCATCGGCGGCGGGTCTTCTGTTGCCGCGTGCGCCCCGGCGCTTCTCTCTCCGCCATCGCGACGGGTCGGTGCACCTGGCGACCCTCAGCTATCTCACGGCCGATCCAGGCCAGCGGGCGGCCGCTTACGGCCTCGCCCTTCCCGCTCCCATGAGCCCGGAGCGCATCGGCATCGTCTACGCCCTGGCCCGGCTGCTCGAGGCCCTGCAGTCGGCGTCGCCTGCGGTCGGCCACGGCGATCTGTCGACCAAGAACGTGCTGTGGTCCCTCGAGCGCGGCCCCGAGGTGTTCCTCTTGGACTGTGATAGCGCCGAGCGCTACCACCCGGAGGGCGAGGTTGTCGACGCCGGCGACCGGCGGCGAGCCATGACGCCCAATTGGGATGACCCCGCCATCCCTCCAGGGAGCAATCCGACCTTCGCGTCGGACCGCTACTCGCTCGCCCTGATCTTCCTGAGGGTCGCAGGGGCGGCGCATTTCCCCCTGCAAGGACGTCAACGCAGAGGCGAACCGCTCCACATCGATTTCGAGATCCCGGCCCGCGCCTCGGCGGCCCGCTCCCTCGACGCCGGCGCGCCCATCTGGGACCTCTGCGAGCGGGGTCTTGCCGTCTCCGAACCGACGATGCGCCCCCCGGCGTCGGCGTGGGCGGCTGCGCTCGAGCAGATCCTCGACGACCTCGGCGCCATGACCACCGTCAGGGCCGTGTGGGCGGCCCAAGGCGGCGGTTCGCCCGGCCCCACACCTCCGGTTCCCTCGGCGGGCGCCGAGCGCCGGCTCCGCCAGGTCACCGTCCGCCCCGTAACCGCCGCGCCGCGCTCCAAGCAGTGGCTGAGGCGCCCGCCGCCGGCGGCGACCCCAACACCGGCGGGGTCAGGCCCGGCCCCGGCGGCGCCCAACCCGCTACGGCCCGGCGGCTACGGCCGCCCCACCATCGCCCAGGCCATCGCCTCCTCCGCTATCGCCCCCGTCCCTGTCGTCGCGCCGGCACGCGCCGGGCTGCGAAGCGCGGTGAGAGCCTGGCTCGCCATGCACCGCCGCATGCTCCGGACCCTGGGTCGGGGCGGACTCGCCGTCGGCCTCGTGCGTGTCGCCGGGTGCGCCTTCGTCGACGCCCTGCTGCTGATCGTGTCGGTGTTCATCGTCGCCATGCTCGTGAGCCCGTTCCTCCGAATCTGACGTAGATCGGTCCGGTGAGTAGTTTCGATGTCGAGATGGACACGGAACGGGTCGGGGTCGAGGAGCGCTACGCAGTCTTCCCGTTCTACCTGTGCCTCGACGTCTCGGCGTCCATGGCAGGCGAGCCGGTCGAAAGCGTCAACCGCCAACTGCCGCTGCTCAGGGCCGGGATCGGCGAGGACCCGGCTATCGCCGAGGTCATCCGCCTCGCCGTCGTCACCTTCAGCGACGTGGCCAACACCGTCCTGCCTCTCGCCGACCTCTCCTTGGTAGAGGCGATGCCGACTGTGATGGCCCAGGGCCGTACCTCCTACGCCGCCGCCTTCGATCACCTTCGGTCGCTGATCGAGGCCGACTACCACTCCAGCCGATCCTCAGGTGACCGCTGGTACCGGCCCGCCGTGGTGTTCATCTCCGACGGGCGGCCTACCGACGACACCGAGCGCTGGACCGCAGCCCACCGCCGGCTTGTGGACCCGGCGTGGAAGCGGCGTCCCAACATCCTGGCCTTCGGCTTCGGCGACGCCGCCCCCGAGGTGCTCGCGACAGTCAGCGAGTCGAAGCCCAACCGGGCGTTCATCGCGACCGAAGGGGCCGAGCCGGCCAAGGTGGTCCCCGAGCTCATGGCCGGTCTGATCCAGTCGATCGTCAGCTCGTCGGCGAGCGTCTACACCGGCGAGGCGCAGCTCGTGCCGCCCGAGGTGCCGAGCATGACTGCCATCCCCGTCGACCAACTCGACTGAGCGGCCGCGCGTGGCGCCCGAGCTCACGCCGCCGGCCTTCGGCCGCCCTTCGGCTGCCGCCACCCGGCCGGCTTCCCTCCGGGCCGCTGGCATGGCGGCCGATGCGGCCGTTCGCTGTGATGGTGGCGACACTCGAGATGTGGCGCTGCGCGTCGCCACGGTGGCCGGGCTCCGTCACCGGCTGGCCGGCGAGGGATCCCAAGACGCCTATGCCTGGCGGCTCGTGCGCCGGCCCCGGGACGCGAAGGCGGCGGGGGATGGCACCGATGGCACCGATGACGCCGGGGCGGGCGTCCTCGTCGTCGCCGTGGCGGACGGCGTGGGCGGGGTGCCAGGATCGGCGGCTGCGGCCGGAGCGGCGGCGGTGGCGGCCTGTGATGCCGTGGCCGTGGCGCTCGAGGGCGCGGGCCGGAGGGCGCGTGATTCGGGCGGATCGGGCGGATCGGGCGGGTCGCCCGGGTCGGGCCGGTCGGGCGCTCCGGGTGCATCCGGCGGGGAGGGCGGTGCGGCTCACGGGGTCGCTGGGGTCCTGGTCGGCGGAGACGACGGGGTTGGCCCGGCCGCCGTGGTGGCCGGCGTGGCGTTTGCCGCAGCCGATGCGGCGGTGCGGGCCGCCGGGGGGGCGACGACCCTCGTGGTGGCGGCGATCGGCGCCGAAGGCGCCGGCTGGGCGGCCCGCATCGGCGACAGTACGGCGGCAGTGCTCTCCGATGGCGCCTGGTACGACCTGTGGACCGACCCGCCCGGCGACGATCGGCCGGTCTCGACCGCCACCGCAGCCCTGCCGGGGTCTTCTGCTCCCGACGTCGTTGAGATGAGCCTGCTCGAAGGAGCGGCCATCGTCCTCATGACCGATGGCGTGGCCGACCCCCTTCGCGACGGGCCGACGACCGTCGCCCCTGCCCTCGCCGAAGGGCTGGCGCAGCCACCGAGCCCCCTGGCCCTCGCTCTGCTCGCCGATTTCTCCCGGCAGGGATGCTTCGACGACCGGACCATGGCGGCGGTGTGGTGGCGGCCATCCCGGTCGGCGGGTGGCCCCTGACGGAGTGACGACCGCCCGTAGCTCTCAACCGGCGAATTAGTCGTAACGCGATATAAGCTCGGATCGTGAAGCGACTCGATCTCGTGGTGCGGCGGCCTTTCATGCGGGTCCGCGGTGATCCGACGCCGGATCAAGAGGTGAGCCTGGGAGAATCTCGCTGCCGCAAGGCCGTGTTGGCCGGAATCGGCGTGGTCTTGGGGCTTGTCGGTGGTGGTGCGGCCTTCGTCGTGGTGCGTCTCGTCGGGCTGATCAGCAACCTGGCCCTCTTGCACCGAGTCGGCTTCGCCCTTCCCAACCTTCGTCGCTACCACGCGACGCCAGTCCTGATCCCGGTTGCGATCGGGCGGTGCCCTGGTCGTGATGGCCCTGGCGCGGTGGACCCCCGTCATCAAGGGCCACGGGATCCCCGAGTCACTCGAGGCCATCCTGTTGCGGGAAAGCCGGATCAAGCCGAGGGTCGTGGTGGCCAAGCCGCTCTCGGCCGCGGTCGCCATGGGTACCGGAGGCCCGTTCGGGGCCGAAGGTCCCATCATCGTGACCGGTGGATGTGTCGGGTCAATCCTCGGCCAGGTCCTCAGGGTCTCGCCCGCCGAGCGCCGCATCTTCGTGGCCACCGGCGCGGCGGCCGGCATGGCCGGGGTCTTCTCCACGCCGATGGCCGCGATCCTCCTCGCCTTCGAGCTGCTCCTCTTCGAGCGTTCTCTTCGGTCGCTGCTCCCGCTCCTTCTTGCCACCGGGATCGCCACCGAGATCCACATCTTGCTGCTCGGCTCGCAGCCGCTTTTCGCCGTCACCCATCAGCTCGGCGTCCCGGTCGGTCAACTCCCCCTCTTCGCCGTGCTCGGCGTCGCCGTCGGCCTCTTGGCCATCGTGATCAACAAGGGCCTCTTCGTCACCGAGTCCGGCTTTCGACACCTCCCGATTCCCGAGTCCCTCCATCCGCTGATCGGAGCCTTGGCCTTCGCGATCATCGGCCTCGCCGTGCCGGGATCGCTCTCGGTGGGCTACTGGGCCATCACCGACTCGGTCAACGGCCGATTCCTGCTCGGCGCGGCCGCTCTGCTCTTCGTGGCCAAGCTGTTCTCGTGGTGGTTGGCCCTCGCATCGAATACCTCAGGAGGCACCGTCGCCCCGATCTTTCTGATCGGGGCGACCATGGGCGAGGTGATCGGGATCGGCTTCGCCAATCTGTTTCCCTCGGCTCACATCCAACCCGGGGCGTTCGCCCTGGTGGCCATGGGCGCGACCTTCGGCGTCGCCTCTCGCGCCCTGCTCACCGGCGGCGTCTTCGCCCTCGAGGTCACCGGTGCCTACCACCTGATCGTCCCGATGCTTATCGTCCTTGGAATCGCCGAGCTCGTTACCGAACAATTCCTCTCCGAACGGATCATGACCGACTAGCTCATCCGCCGCGGCTTCCGCGTGGACTTCGACGCCGAGGTGGACCCGTTTCGCACCGCCGTGGCCGGCCAGGCCATGGACCCTCTCCCCGCCGGGGGCATCGATCCCGACGGGCCGAGCGTCGACCGCTTCGCCTACGTGCGCGATGGCCTGGCCCTGTTTCTCGCCAACGACATCAACCAGGTCGTGGTCACCGACCATGGTGTCGCGGTCGGTGTCCTCTCCCGGGCCACCATGTCCGAGGTCCTGGCCAAACGTCTCGCCGAGTCCACCCCCCAGCCTCCGTCCCTGGATTGGCACCGGCCAACACGCCGGATCCCTCGGATCGACGAAACCCACCACGGTGACGAGACCATCGACGGGACCAGCCCGGAGCCGGGGTCCATGCCATGAGTCGATCGGACCCGAGCGGGGTGCGAGCTCAAGGGTCGGTCGCATCGAAACGGCAGGGGGAGTGACCCTTCCCAAAGAGGTCTACGCCCGGCTGCTCGCGTTGCGGACCGGCCTGCGTCGCTTCGAACGTTGGAGCGGGCAACAAGCCCGCGTCGCGGGCCTGACCCCTGCCCAGCACCAGCTCCTCCTCGCCATACGCGGCCACGACGACCAGCGAGGACCGACCATCGGGGAAGTGGCCGACTATCTACTGCTTCGCCACCACAGCACGGTCGGCTTGGTCGACCGAGCCGACGCGGCGGGTCTCGTCACCCGCACCCGATCCAATGAGGACCATCGCGTCGTCCGCCTCCACCTGACCGAGGACGGTGCTGTTCGCCTCGAGGCGCTCTCCGCCCTCCACCTCGAAGAGCTGCAACGGCTCGCCTCCCAGCTCCCTGCCGCATGGGCTGGCCTGGTTCCGGTCCAGCGAACCCACGGCTTCTCCGGTTCGCCTCCTCCCTCCGAGGTCCGAGGACGGCCGGCGCCGGTGAGAGTCGGCATCGGCCGCGTCTACGACGAGATCGACGAAGATCCAGCGCGCCGAGTCCTCGTCGATCGGCTCTGGCCCCGCGGCCTGTCCAAGTCCGCGGCGCCCTTCGGTAGTTGGGCGAAGGACGTGGCCCCCAGCTCAGCGCTACGCAAGTGGTACGGCCACATCCCGGAGCGCTTCGAGGACTTTGCGCGCCGCTATCGCGAGGAGCTGGTCGCCGCTCCCGCATCGGAGGCCCTCGAGAGCCTGCGCCACCGGGCCATCGGGGGCGACACGGTCCTGCTGACAGCCACCAAGGACCTCGAACGCTCGGGTGCAGCCGTCCTCAAGGACGTGCTCGGGGGCGGATGATCGGACCCCGAGCGCAGGTGCTGCCGACACGGTCCTCGAAGGCCATTGACATAGCAAGTACTCGTTATGTAGCGTTCACTCTGTGAGTGAGGAGCAGGAACGCATCCCTCAGCGACGTTTGGGACGGGCAGAGACGAAAGCTCGAACCCGGGTGCTGCTGTTGGACGCCGCTTCGCAGGTGTTCGCTCGCAAGGGATACGCCGGCGCTTCAGTGGAGGAGATCGCAGAGACGGCTGGCTTCTCGATCGGCGCGCTCTACGGCAACTTCGCCAGCAAGGAGGCCCTGTTCCTCGAGCTGTTGGCGCAACGGGGGAAGGACCGCCTGAACGAGGCGGCGCAGGCGCTGGACCGTCACGGCGGCGATGGCCACGCCGTCATGACCGAACTGGGACGGATGGTGGTCGAGGCCGCGGACAAGGACGTGGATTTTGCTTTGCTGCAAGCGGAGTTCTGGCTGTACGCCGTGCGGAACCCGCACGTTCTCGACTCGATGTCGATCGGGCTGAGCGAGACAACAGCCGATCTCGAGAGACTGGTCGGTTACGCATTAGAGAGAAGAGGGGCTGCAGTCGAGGTTTCTTCGGAGGCGGTGGCGGTAGTGGTGGCCGCCCTCTTCAATGGCCTGGTTCGCCAGCGGCGGATCGACCCTGCGAGCGTCCCGGAGACACTCTTCGGCCAGGCCCTGGTGTGGCTGTTCGCCGGGCTCACCGCCTCGTCCACGCGGGCCGGCGGGGACTGATCGTGAAGTGGCGACCGTCCGCCCATTCGTGCTGCTCGACGAATGAGCTCGAAGGCGACGGCCAACCTTGGCGATTCGCGAAGGAGACCCCTCGACGCGGATGCACACTGTCGTCGAGCCGGCCGACGGTCACTTCGTCGAGACCGTTGCCGCTGACCTAGCGGCCTACGCCGGTCCTGTGCTGGGCGTCGCCGGCTGACGGCATTGGCGGGCGAACCAGCTCCAGCTTTACTCAAACGTGACTGCGACAGCTGGATTCACGCGGTCTCAGACCGCATCGACCGAGAAGGAGTCTTAAGTCTTATGCCCGCACTTAGGATCGAGCAGGGCCACCTCGCATCGGCGGGAGTCGGGGCAGCCGCTCGTCGACGCAGCGTGCGCTGACGATGGCATTGAGGGAAAGAGGTGTGGCTCGGAGCCCCAGCCCCGCCGGCAAGTTGACATGTCAAGAGCGGGTTCGGCCGCTGGCGCGCCGGCGGGGCCGCCACACGCCCGCGGCCTGGACTGACAATTGCACGCTCGTACGACTCAACCGCCAAACGATCTCCCCCGATAATGACAGGAGCAATCAACATGCCCCCGTGCCGACCCGACACCACCGACATGATCGTGCTTCACAAAGCGTTCCGACGCGAGTTCGACCTGCTGCCCAAGCTGGTCGAAGGGGTCACGGCCGGTGACCGCGACCGAGCTCGAAGAGTCGTCGAACATATAAACCTCGAGCTGACCGCACTTCACGACCACCACGAGGGAGAGGACCTGATTCTCTGGCCGGCACTGCTCGATATTCCGGGACCAGACCCCGGGCTCGTGCACACGATGCGAGCTCAACACGAGCAGATAGACGCAATGCTCGACACGGTTCGGACGGCCCGAGATGCGTGGATAACCAATCCCGACCGAGTCAGACGTGACTCCCTTGTCGACGCCCTCACTCAAATTGGACCCGTCCTGCGTGAGCATCTCGACCTCGAGGAGGCACGGGTCCTGCCACTCGTCGAGCAGTGCCTGACCGAGGAGGACTGGAATCGCCTGGGCGACGAAAGCCGCCGACGCCTGACGGCGGACCCGCGCAAACAGCTGCTCCTGTTGGGTATCTTGCTCGAGGACGCTAGTCAAGATGAGCGCCGCGTGATCTACGCCGAGATGCCGGGAGTCGCGCGTCTGGCCTGGTGGTCAGCCGGCCGGTTGTTCTACCAGCGATACATCCACCGACTTCGGAATCCTCGCCGGAGGGTTTAGAGCGCAGCGCGCGACAGTATCGTCTTTTGAAATCCGGTCAGCACGCTGCCCTTGACCACGGCGACACGCATGGTAGATCGCGCCTAGTTCTAACGGCACGTCCGTCCCGATTGGAGTTCTAAACTCATGACAGGGTTGCCCACTGGTGGTACTGGGAAGCTCGAGTTGGCCACGGCTTCGTCGCGGCGTTGGAGCAACAAACCAGCTCTCACCATTAAGGCCGAGAAAGTGATCCCTAAGCGCCGACGGGATAGTTATACTCAGTGAATGGACAATACATTCAACATTGTCTCGGACGACCGGTGGTTCGGTTTCGCGCGCTTTCGTACGCTTTACGACTCAGACGATTATGATCTGCAGGAAAGCGTCCAGCCTGCCGGGGAGCAGACACCGCTGCACCGCCACACGTCTTATGTCGAGCACCTATTCGTCGTCGAGGGAGAGGTCGAGGCTTGGGTGGGCAACCGGCATCTCTCGCTCGTGCCGGGGGAGTCGGTGACGGTCCCCGTCGGCGTTGCGCACGCGATCCGGGCCGGGGCCGGCGGTGTCCGAGCCGTGGTGAGCAGTCGTCCCGGCCGCTTTGCCAAGTTCATCGCCGCCGTCGGTACCACCCAGGAGGCTGCTCCCGATCTCGAGGCGGTGGGTCGCGAGGCCGCGGCGATCGGCGATGAGCTGCTCGGCCCCCCCGGGACGCTGCCCGAGGACGCCTGAGCGTCGAAAGGACCTTCGGCTCGACGACGGGCTAAACGGCGGCATCGCCCCGCCTGGGAATTTCAAGCCTTTGGCCCGCTCCGCCATAATTGCGGACGTGCAAGTGGACGACACGGTCTCGGCGAGCGACGACATCCGCCTCCTCGGCCGACTGCTCGGGGAGGTGATAGCGGACCAGGCCGGTAACGTCACGCTGGATCTTGTCGAGGGCGTCAGGCTGGCGGCGACGGGAGCGCGTCGCGGCACGGGAGCGCCGTCCCGTCTGGTCGAGCTGCTCGACGCGAGCGACGACGATCAGGTGCTGCACGTCGTGCGGGCCTTCAGCTACTTCTCCTTCCTCGCCAACCTGGCCGAGGACGTCGCCGACAATCGCCGAGCCAGGGCGGCCCTAAGGAGCGGAGAGGGCGGAGGACCGGGCACGCTCGACCACGCCGTCACCCACCTGCGCGCCGCCGATCCCGACGCCGTGCGCCGAGCGGCCAAGGACCTGTGGGTCGCGCCCGTCCTCACGGCTCACCCGACCCAGGTGAGACGGCGGACGTCGCTCGACCGGGGTCGGCGAATCACGGCCCTTCTCGCCCAGCGGGACCGGGCCGGCCTCGACGACCTCGAGCATCGCCAATGGGAAGCCGACCTGCGAGTCGAGATCCTGGCGCTGTGGCAGACATCGCTGCTGCGCGGCTCACGTCTGCGGGTCCGTGACGAAATCAACGAGATGTTGCACTACTACGACCTCACGCTCTTCGACGAGGTCCCGGCTCTCGAAGCCCGCTTCCACGAGGCAGTCGCTGTCACCACAGCGCCCATCGACCACGGCAAGGTCGGTGGCGAAGCGGCCGGGAGAAGGGGCCCTGTGGTGCGGATGGGCTCGTGGATCGGCGGCGACCGAGATGGCAACCCTTTCGTCACCGCCGACGTCTTGGCCTACACGGTCGAGCGCCACTCCACGGTCGCCTTCGAGCGCCACCTCGTCGACCTGAAGCGCCTCGCCATCGAGCTGTCCATGTCCGCCAACCTGGTCCACTGCTCCGACGAGGTCGCCGCCCTCGCCGACGCCTCCGACGACCGGTCGCCGTTTCGCAGCGACGAACCGTACCGGCGGGCCATGAACGGCTGCTACGCCCGGCTCGCGGCGACGGCGAGCCGGGACCTCGGGCGGGTCCCCGGCACCGAGCCACGCGCCACCCTGGCGCCCTACGAGAGCCCAGGCGATCTCGTCGCCGATCTCCTGGCGGTGGAGGCGTCGCTTTCCGCCCACGGAGCGGGCCCACTGGCATCGGCGCGCGTCGCGCCCGTGCGGCGCTCGGTCGCCGCCTTCGGGTTCCATCTGGCGTCGATCGACCTGCGCCAAAACTCCGAGGTCCACGGTGCCGTCGTGGCCGAGCTGCTCGCCGGCGCCGGCGTGGAGGACGATTACCTCGCCTTGGACGAGGCGGCGCGGATCCAACTCCTCGATAGCGAGCTGGCCCAACCCCGGCTGCTCGTCAGTCCCTTCGTCCGCTACGGCGAGACCACCGAGTCCGAACTCGCCATCGTGCGCGAGGCGGCCGTGGCGATCAAGCGGTTCGGCGCCGACATGATTCCTCACTATGTGATCTCCAAATGCGAATCGGTCTCCGACGTCCTCGAGGTCGCAGTGCTCTTGAAAGAAGTCGGACTGTGCCGACCCGCCCCCGCCGTGGCTGCTGCTCCGGCCGGCGATGGTGGACCCCCGTGGGCGTCCCCTCGTCTCGCGATGGACATCGTCCCGTTGTTCGAGACGATCGACGACTTGGCCGCCGCCGGAGTCACGCTCAGGGCCATGTTGAGCCTGCCCACATGGCGCGGGCTGGTGGAGGAGCGCGATAACTGGCAAGAGGTGATGGTCGGGTACTCCGACAGCAACAAGGATGGCGGCTACCTCACGTCCAACTGGGCGCTCTATCGAGCCGAGCGGGAGCTCGTCGATGCGGCCCGTGATCACGGTGTCCGCCTTCGACTGTTCCACGGCAGAGGCGGCGCCGTCGGCCGCGGTGGCGGCCCGACCTACGAAGCCATCAGAGCCCAGCCCCCCGGCAGCGTCCAGGGTGCCGTGCGGGTCACAGAGCAGGGCGAGATGATCGCCGCCGCCTATTCCGATCCCGGCCATGCCAGGCGGGGGCTCGAGGCCATCGTGTCCGCCGCCTTCGAGGCGACGTGCACCCCCGACGAGGGACTGGGGGAGCGGGCCACCACCTATCACCGGATCATGGACGAGCTCTCTGCGCTCGCCTGCGACGCCTATCGCCGCTTGGTCTACGGCACCGAAGGGTTCGTCGAGTGGTTCCGCACCGCCACGCCCGTCGGGGAGATCGCCGAGCTCAACATCGGTAGCCGGCCGGCGTCGCGTCGCCCCTCGACGCGCGTCGAGGACCTGCGCGCCATCCCCTGGGTCTTCAGTTGGAGCCAGATGCGATTGATGCTGCCCGGCTGGTACGGGGTCGGGGCCGCCATCTCCGAGTGGGTCGGCGCCGGCGAAGACCGGATCGACGTCCTCGCCGAGATGCACGAGCGCTGGCCGTGGTGGCGCTCGGTGCTCTCCAACATGGAGATGGTCCTCGCCAAGACCGATCTTGAGATCGCCGCGAGCTACGCCGCCCTCGTCGACGACGAAGCCCTCCGCGACCGCATCTTCACGCAGCTGGTCGCCGAGCACGCCAAGAGCATCGAGATGCTCCTCGCCGTCACCGGCCGCTCGGGACTCCTCGCCGAGAGCATCGACCTGGCCCGGTCGCTCCGCAACCGGATTCCGTACCTCGATCCGCTCAACCACCTCCAGGTCTCGCTGCTCCGCCGGTGGCGGGCCGGCGACAGGCAACGGGTCGTGCAGGTGGGTATCCAGGTCACACTGAACGGGCTGGCGACGGGACTGCGCAACAGCGGCTGAATCGTCAGCGCGGAATGTCGGACCAGGCCTTGTCCTTGTCGACCCGGACGTCGCCGGGGAGGCCGAGGACCCGCTCCCCGAGGATGTTGCGCATGACCTCCGACGTGCCACCCTCGATCGAGTTGGCGCGTGAGCGCAAGAACATCCTGGTCGCCCCACCCCCGAACCCGCCGGCCGTGTCCGGCCGCCGCATGTCATAGCCGTCGTAGAGCATGCCGGCGGCGCCCTGCAGCTCTACGCAGAAGTCGTAGATGCGCTTGTTGAGCTCGGCGTAGTGCAACTTGCTCGTCGAGCCCTCGGGACCCGGCGTGCCGTTGAGCGAGTTCGCTGCGGCTCGCATGCTCGTCAGGCGATGGGCTTCGGATTCGACCCACAGCTTGACGAGGCGGTCGCGTTGGACGGCGGTGCCGTCCGTCTTCTGCTCCCACAGGCGCACGGCCATCCCGATGGCTCCGCTTCCCCTTGCCCCGACGGAGCCTCCGATCGAGACCCGTTCGTTCATCAGGGTGGTGAGCGCGGCGTGCCATCCCTGCCCAACCTCGCCGAGGCGCTCGGTATCGGGGATGCGGACGTCGTCGAAGTAGACCTCGTTGAACTCGGCGTCGCCTGTGATCTGCCGCAACGGGCGCACGTCGACCCCCTGCGCCTCCATGTCCACCACGAAGTAGGTGAGGCCCTTGTGCTTCTCGGCGTCAGGATCGGTCCTCGCCAGCAGCATCCCGTACCTCGACTTGTGGGCGAGGGTGGTCCAGACCTTCTGGCCGTTGGCGATCCACTCGTCGCCGTCGCGCACCGCCCTCGTCGCCAGGCTGGCCACATCCGAACCGGCGCCGGGCTCGGAGAACAGCTGACACCAGACGTGCTCGCAGGTGAACAGCGGCCTCAGATACCGGCGCTTCTGGTCGTCGGTGCCGTGGGTGAGGATGGTGGGGGCGGCCATGCCGTAGCCGATGGCGTTGCGGGCGAGTCCCATGGGAGCGCCGGCGGCCCCGAGGCGCGAGTAGATCATCGGGAGGAGCCGGCGGGAGAGGTCGAGCCCGCCGTAGCCGACCGGGAAATGCACCCAGGCCAGGCCGGCGTCGAACTGAGCGCCGAGAAACTCGCTCTCGGCCGTGGTGGCGGGCGGGTGCTCGGCGAGCAACCGATCGACGAGCGAGAGGACCCTCGCATCGTCGCTCGTTTCGGCGTCGCTCCTTGTCTCGGTCTCCGCGGTTGCGGTCATCTCGGATCCCTCCCCGGACGGCTTGCTTTCCGATGATAAGGGACTGGCCGACCAACCGGAGTCGAGGGTCTGACGCCAGAGTCGGCGTCGTCGCCGCTAAGATCGCTTGGTCGTGCGACGCCTTTTGCGCCTGGTGATTGCCCTCGCGCTCGGCAGCCTGGCCGTTGTCGGCGTAACCATGGGGATCCCGCTGGTCGGGCGGGCCATCTACCGGCATGGTGCCACGACGGTGGCCAACCGACTCCCACCGCTGCGGAGCGTGACCGAGGAGGGTTCGACCGTCTATGCAGCCGATGGCAAGACGATCCTGGCCAAGTTGCAACCGACGCAGACGAGCAAGCCGGTCCGCCTCTCCGCCATAGCGCCCGTCTTGATCCACGCCGTCCTCGACACCGAGGACCATCGCTTCTACCAACACGGGGGTATCGACTTCCCTTCAACCATCAGGGCCCTGCTCCACGACTCGGGGGGCGCCAGCCTCCAAGGTGGCTCCACCATCACGCAGCAGCTGGTGAAGCAGGTGTACCTGAACTCCGAGCGGAAGCTGTCCCGCAAGCTCAAGGAGGCGGTGATCGCCAACCGCCTCGAGAAGCTCTACACGAAGAACCAGATACTCAATGCGTACCTCAACACGATCTATCTCGGCAGCGGTGCCAACGGGGTCGAAGCTGCGTCGGAGGCATATTGGGGCAAGCACGCCTCCCGGCTGACTTTGCCGCAGGCGGCGTTGCTCGCCGGGCTCATCCAGGCCCCTTCCGGCTACGACCCGATCAACTATCCAACCGCAGCCCGCGCCCGCCGCACCCAGGTGCTCGGTCGGATGCTGTACTACCACAACATCACGAAACGCCAGTACCGCAGGGCCAACGCCGCCCCACTCCCGACGTCGGTGACGACGCAGCAGCGTCCCCTGACCGGCATCGACGCCTACTACACCCAGCAGGTCGAGCGGGTGCTCCTCAGCCCGGGAAGCCCCCTCGGCAAGACGCAGGCACAGCGCTCGGCCAAGCTCTTCGACGGCGGCCTCAAGATCTACACCAACCTGCAGCCCACCGCCCAGGCCCAGGCCGAGGCGGCCGTGGTGAAGAACACGCCGGCCAACGCCATCTCCCAGGGCATCGAGGAGAACCTGGTCTCCATCAACCCGGCCAACGGAGCCGTCACCGCCCTGATCGGCGGCCAGGACTTCCAAAAGTCCCAGCTGGACGTGGCAACCCAAGGAAAGAGACAGGCCGGGTCCGGCTTCAAGATCTTCACCCTGCTCGCCGGCCTCGAGCACGGCCAGTCCGTCCTCGACAAGGTGGACGCGTCGTCCCCCTGCACCGTGCCCTTTCCGGGGAACCTCGGGTACACCCCGGGTCACAGCCCCGGTCCGGGTACCAACGACGAGGGCGACGGGCAGCAGGGCGTCACGACCATTCTCAACGCCACCGCCCAATCGCTCAACTGCGCCTACTTCCGCATGGCCCACCAGGTCGGGCTGTCAGCGGTTGTGGCCGAAGCCGAGAAGCTTGGCATCGGCAAGGCCGAGCTCAGCAGCGTGCTCAACTCGCCTTCGCTCGTGCTCGGCACGGCCGGCGTGGAACCGGTGCAGATGGCAGGCGCCTACGCCACGCTGGCGTCGGGCGGCACCTACCACCGGCCGACGTACATCAGCCGGATCGTGAACCACTTGGGTAAGAGGATCTACACCGCGCCGACCAAGGGCCGGGTCGTCGTGCCGGCCAACATCGTGGCCGAGGCCGATCAGGCCTTCCTCGCCGTGGTCGCCCACGGTACAGGGACCGTAGCGGCGATCCCCGGGCGGCAGGTGGCGGGCAAGACCGGAACCACGACGGGCCCGACCGACGCCTGGTTCAATGGGTACACGCCCCAGCTCGAGACGACGGTGTGGATGGGGAATCCCCGCGGGGGGATCAGCCACATGGTCGTGAACGGCCTGCAGGTGTACGGCGCAACGTTCCCTGCGCCCACGGTCCACGACTACATGGCCGCGGCGCTGGCCCACAAGCCCGCCGTCGCCTTTCCCGCCGTCAACTACGCGGTGTTGCCGCACGCCGCGTCCATCCCCGAGGACTCGCTGGCCGATCAGAGCACGGCGCTGACGGCGAGCGCCCCCGCAACGACACCGACGACCATTCCGCACTCCACCTTCTACTCCCCGCCGACCACAACGAGCTACGTGGCGCCCCCGACCCCCTCCGCCCCCCAAACCGCTCCGGTCCCTGCGACCGCTCCGGTGACGGCGCCGCCGGTCACGACGCCGCCGGTCACGACGCCGCCGGTCACGACGCCGCGGACGACGCCGAGCACGACCCCCTCGACGACCTAGCGGCCCGGCGGCTGCCCGGCGGAGGTGGCGGGGCCGACACGGCACGGCACGGGGCATGATGGCACGGTGACCGCACCACAGTTCGAGGCCCTACTCGACCTTCAAGCGATCGACACCGCCATCGACCAGGTCGTCCATCGCCGCCGGACCTTGCCGGCGCGCGCCGAGCTTGTGGCGATCGCGTCGGAGCGGGCGAGCCTCGCCACTCGCCGCGCCGGTGCCGAGGCCGCCCGCAACGATGTCGCCGGCCGTCAGTCTCGACTCGAGGCGGAGCTCGACGCAACCGAACAACGCAGCCGCGATGTCTCGGCCCGTCTCTACGGCGGCGAGGTCAGCGCCTCCCGAGAGTTGCAGGCCCTCGCCGCCGACATCGAGGCCCTCAAGCGGCGGTCGTCGGACCTCGAGGACGAGATCATCGCCGTGCTCGAAGAGCGTGAACCGCTCGATGCGGCCGTGGCCGCCATCGAAGCGCAGGACGCCGCCCTCTCGGAGCGGTCCGTTTCGGCCGATTCAGACCTGGCGGCGGGGGAGGAGGTCGCCGACGAGGAGGCGGCCGGGCTGGCCGAACGTCGGGGGCCGGCGGTCGCAGCGGTACCCGATGAGATCGTGGCGACGTACGAGCGGTTGCGGGCCCGTCTCGGCGGGATCGGCGCCGCTCGCCTCGTCGGTCGTCACTGCGACGGGTGCCATCTCGAGCTGCCGGCGACCGAACTCGACCAGATCCGTCGACAACCGGATGACGCGCTCGTGTTCTGCGACCAGTGCGGCCGGATTCTCGTGCGGCCCTGAACGGCCTCCCGGCTTAGAGCGTCCTCGCCTGTATACTTCGTTAGCGTAACTAAGAGACTGCGGAGGTCAGAGGGACGGATGGACGAATGAGTGGGATGGTGGGCGAGACGGTGGCGAGGACCTTTGCCTCGTTGCGGATCCGCAACTACCGGTACTACTTCGCGGGACAGAGCCTGTCGCTCATCGGGACCTGGATGCAGAGTGTCACGCAGTCGTGGCTCGTCTTCACGATGACGCACTCGGGGACGCAGGTCGGACTCATCGTGGCCGTGCAGGCGCTGCCCATCCTCCTCCTCGGCCCGATCGGTGGCACGATCGCCGATCGCTTCGGCAAGTACCGCATCCTGGTGTGGACCCAGAGCCTCGCCGGCCTCCAGGCCGCAGTGCTGGCGGTGCTCACGCTCACGGGACATCTCCAGCTCTGGGAGCTGTACGTGATCGCGGGCTCCCTCGGGATGATCAACATGGTCGACAACCCGACGCGCCAGACCTTCATCGTCGAGATGGTCGGGCGCGACCAGCTGGTCAATGCCGTCACCCTCAACTCGGTGATGGTCAACGTGGCCCGGGCTATCGGGCCGGCGGTCGCAGGTGTGCTTATTGCCGAGGTCGGAAGCGGCTGGTGCTTCCTCATCAACGCCGTATCGTTCGCCGGCGTCGTCGGTGGTCTCAAGGCCATCCGCCAAGACGAGCTGACACCGACGCCGCGCGCCGTCCACATCAAGGGGCAGCTGGCCGAGGGCTTCCGTTATGTGGCCCGCCGCCCCCTGCTCCGCAACGCCATCATCATGATGGCGATGGTGGGGTGTCTCACCTACGAGTTCCAGACCACGATTCCCCTGATCGCCGGCGACACCTTCCACGGCGACTCCTCGACCTACGGCTTCTTCACCGCCTGCATGGGGGTCGGCGCCGTTGCGGGGGGCCTCGTCGCTGCGAGCCGCCGCGGTCGCAACCCCCGGCGCATGGTCAACACCCTCCTCGGCTTCGCCGTCGTGCTCGGTCTCGCCACCGTCGCCCCGAGCATCTGGCTCGAAGCGACGGCCCTCGCCTTCGTCGGAGCGGGGATGGTGACCTTCCTCGCTCTCGCCAACACGACCCTGCAGTTGGAGGCCGCGCCCGAGATGCGAGGCCGGGTGATGTCGCTGTGGTCGGTTGCCTTTCAGGGCACGACTCCGATCGGAGGTCCGATCGTCGGTTTCATCGGTGGCAGCCTCGGGGCCCGCTACGGCCTCGGGCTCGGTGCTGTCACCGCTCTGGGCGCTGGCCTCTTCGGGCTCGCCACCTTCGGCCGGTCAAAATTCAGGGCCTCGTCGGCGGCGGCAACGGACCCTGCGGCCGAACCGGCGACCGATCCGCCGACCGACTTGGCGGGTCTCGCCGACGATGTCAGCGGCGAGACGGTCGTAGCCGGCGTCGGTGTCCCCGGCGCTAGCGTGACCGCCGATGCTGATCCTGGTGCGTCACGGTAGGACGCCGTACAACGCGTCACGCCGGCTCCTCGGCCGCCTCGATGCGCCCCTTGACGAGCTCGGAGAGCGCCAAGCCGCGGCCATCGGCGCCAGCCTTTCCTCGTTGGCCATCCGGCGGGTGGTGAGCAGTCCCCTCAGGCGGGCACGCGACACGGCCGACGCGATCGGGAGGCCGGTGGAGATCGATCCGCGCTGGATCGAGGTCGACTACGGGGTCTACGACGGCCTCCCGCTCCGTGATGTGCCGCCCGAGCTGTGGGACTCGTGGGAGCGCGACAGAGAGTGGACGCCGGATGGCGGGGAGTCGATGGCGAGCCTGGGGCGCCGGGTCAATGCCGCCTGCGACGACCTGTGGACAGAAGCGGCCGACGGCGATGTCGTGGTGGTCTCACACGTTTCGCCCATCAAGGCCGCCGTCGGCTGGGCCCTCGGAGTCGACGTCGGCACCGGGGTCCGGTTGTTCGTCGACACCGCTTCGGTGTGTCGGATCGGGCCCGGGCGGCACGGTCCGGCCCTGCACAGCTTTAACGAAGTCCACGATCGACCATCGCAGTGACGACGCCGCCGCCCGTTGTAACGGCGGTGATCGAGCAGCACGCGGGACCAGTCGCGATCCGTGTACGTTTCCCCCCGAACCTGTCGCGATTTGTGTACGGCGTTGGGTGCAGGAGCGCGACAGGAACCGATGGCGCACGTTTGACGGCACCCAGCGTCCGGTCCCCGGCCGGCGCCGGCCGGCCCGCCGGTAGCTATCGTGAGCACATGGTCACCGAGGACGTGTCCCGCATTCCCCAGAAGCGTCAGCTGATCACCGCGCTGCCAGGTCCGCGATCGCTCGAGTTGGCGGCCCGGCGCAGCGCCTCGGTGGCCCCGGGGGTCAGCTCCGTGCTCCCGCTCTATGTGGAGCGGGGCGATGGGGCCATCGTCGTCGACGTCGATGGCAACGCATTGATCGATCTCGGGTCGGGGATCGCGGTGACGAGCGTCGGCCACGCCGTTCCGGCGGTCGTGGACGCCGTGCGGGACCAGGTCGGGCGCTTTACCCACACATGTTTCATGGTCGGACCGTACGAGGGCTATGTGGCCGTCTGCGAGCAGCTCAACGCCAGGACGCCGGGGGACCACGCCAAGACCTCGGCGTTGTTCAGCTCCGGGGCCGAGGCGGTAGAGAACGCCGTCAAGGTCGCTCGCCACGCCACCGGTCGCCAGGCGATCGTCGTCTTCGACCATGCTATCACGGCAGGACCAACCTGACGATGGCCCTCACCTCGAAGAACATGCCCTACAAGGATGGGTTCGGGCCGTTTGCCCCCGAGGTGTACCGGGTTCCGATGTCCTATCCGTTCCGTGACCCCGAAGGGATGACCGGCGAGGCCGCCGCTGCTCGGGCCATCGAGCTCATCGACAAGCAGGTCGGCGCGTCCCGGGTGGCGGCCGTGCTGATCGAGCCGGTGCAGGGAGAGGGTGGTTTTGTCGTCCCCGCCGACGGCTTCCTCCCGGCCCTCGCCGCCTGGTGCTCGAAGAGCGGCGCCCTGTTCATCGCCGACGAGATCCAATCCGGGTTCTGCCGGACCGGCGCCTGGTTCGCCTCGGAGCACGAAGGCGTCGTGGCAGACCTCGTCACCACGGCCAAGGGCATCGCCGGCGGGATGCCTCTGGCTGGGCTCACCGGCAGGACGGAGCTGATGGCGGCCGTCCACTCGGGCGGTCTCGGTGGCACCTACGGAGGCAATCCGGTGGCGTGTGCCGCCGCCATCGCCGCTATCGACACGATGGAGCGTGACGACCTGGCCGGCGCGGCGCGCCGGATCGGTGCCACGATCACCGACCGCATGCAGGCGCTCGGTCGCGACCTGCCCGGCGTGGGCGACGTGAGGGGGCGCGGTGCCATGCAGGCCATCGAGCTGGTCGAGCCCGGGACCCTCAGGCCCGACCCTCGGGCGGCGGCCGCCATCGCCGCCGCCTGCCACGCCGAGGGCGTGATCGTGTTGACCTGCGGCACCTGGGGAAATGTGATCCGGCTCCTCCCGCCCCTCGCGATCACGTCGGACCTGCTGGCGGAGGGACTTGACGTGCTGACCGCTTCGGCTCGACAGGTTCTCGCCGGCTGACCCCGACGGATGTGGCTGCGCCGGCAGTGACGCCGGGCGGCGGTGGCTGCGTCCGGGGGTGTGGTTGCGTCCGGGGGTGTGGCTGCCAGCGGCGATGGGCCCGGCGGGGGTGGGCCCGGCGCGTTCAGCCCCCGTTTCGGCCGGCCGCCTCCACCAACGCCGGCGCGAGAGCTCGCCACTGGTCGACGGGTACATCCCGACGGCCGGCGGAGAGGGTCTGGACGCACACGTGGTCGGCGCCGGCATCGATTTGGGCCCGGACCCGGGTCACGATGTCGTCCTCGGTGCCCCATGCCACGATCGCATCGAGCAGGCGGTCGCTGAAGTCGCCGGCGAAGTCGTCGTCGCCGAAACCGAGCCGACGGAGGTTGTTCTGGTAGTTGGGGAGGGGGACGTACACCTTGGCATGGGTCCTGGCGATCTCTCTTGCCTTGGTCGCGTCCGGTTCGAGCAGCACCGCCTGCTCGACGCAGAGGAACGCATCGCCGAGCGTCTCTCTGGCCATGGCCGTGTGCTCGGGCGGGACGAAGTAGGTGTGGGCACCGTCAGCGGCCTCGGCCGAAAGGGCAAGCATCTTGGGTCCAAGCGCCGCGAGCACCCGCCGCACCGGCGTCGCCGGGCGCTTGGCCGTGTAGGGAGCGGCGTCCATCGCCTCGAGGTACGCACGCATAGTGGCAAGCGGACGCTCGTAGGTGTGGCCCCTGAGCCCCTCGACCAGCGTGTGGTGACTGACGCCGAGGCCGAGCAGCACCCGGTCGGGGAACGCCTCGGTCAGCCCCGTGACGCCGCCGGTCATGGTCACGGCGTCGCGCCCCCAGATGCTGGCGATCCCTGTCGCCCCCACGAGGGTGCGCGTGGCGGAGAGAATCATGCCGAGGCCGAACATGACATCGCGACCGGCCACCTCAGGCAGCCACAGGGCGCCGTAGCCGAGCTGTTCGATCTCGGCTGCGAGCTCCGTGGCCTCGGTGATACCGACGTTGTCGAGGGCGCCGGTCCAGACGCCGAGAGTCGGGGGCTTCCATGGTGGCGATGCGGACTCGGCCGGCGAAGTACTCATGGGGACACCGTAGGTGCCGGCGATCCGGGAACTGTGCCGCAACTAGGGTGGCGGCATCCAACCGGCCGGCGGGGCGTCCGCTCCGCCGTCATCAGTGGAGGTTCGCCGTGCGAGTAGTCGTCGATTACGACCTTTGCGAGAGCAACGCCATGTGTATGGCCGCCGCGCCCGAAGTCTTCGAGGTCCGAGACGACGACTTCCTGTACGTGCTCCAAGAGGAGCCGCCCGAGGCCCTGCGCGCCAAGGTGGAGCAGGCTGCGGCGGTATGCCCGAAGCAGGCGATCACCATCGAGGGGTGACCATCGACTCCCTCGGCGGGTCCGTCGCTGACCGTGACTGGCGCCGCCCCTCACGGCAGCTGATCAACCTGCGCATCGTGCAGCTGGTCGCCGCCGGTCTGGTCGCCGTCGTGATCGTGGCCGCCATCTCCTTCCCCGCCGGCGGTCCCGCCGCCGGGGGTATCGCCCTTGGGGTCGTGGTGGTCGTGACCGTGCTGCTCGCCTTCACGCTGCGGCGCCGGGTGCAGGCCTGGGGGTACGCCGAGCGAGACGAGGACCTGGTCGTGACGCGCGGTGTCCTGTTTCGCCGCTTGTCGGTCATCCCGTATGGCCGGATGCAGTTCGTGGACGTGACGGCAGGCCCGTTCGAACGATCCTTCAAGCTGGCGACGGTCCGCATGCACACGGCCGCAGCCGCAAGCGACGCCAGGATCCCTGGCCTCACCGCCGACGAGGCGGCCCGGCTGCGCGATCGGCTCACCACGCTCGGCGAGGCCAAGGCCGCCGGGCTGTGACATCGGAGGGCGTCTCTTCGGGGCCGGCGCTGCCCCCCCGACCGCCGGACCCACCGCCCGGGCCGCCGTCGTCAGGGGCCTCGCCGCCCGGGTCCCCGCCACCACCCGGGCCCCCGCCCTCAGGGGCCCCGCCGCCCGGGTCCCCGCCACCACCCGGGCCCCGGCCACCCCCCGGGCCCCCGCCGCCCGGGGCGCCCCTACCGTCCCCGCCGGCGCAGCTGCCACGTCCTCCTGGCGATGCCGCTTCGCCGGCAGGACCGGGCTTTGCTCCCTACCCCGAAGCTCAGGGGCGAGACGGCGCGAGCTGGCACCGGCTTCACCCGCTGTCGGCCGTGGTGCGCGCCGGCCGCTCGCTCGTGGCCGTCTTCGTCCCCCTGGTGCTTGCGCTCCTGTCGGGTCACGCCCCCAACCTCGGCAACCTGGTGACCGGTCTTGTCATCCTGGCCCTGGTCCTCGCCGCAGGCGTGGTGTCATGGCTCGTCACGCGCTGGCGGATGGAAGGCAACGTGCTTCGCATCGACACCGGCCTCATCCGCCGCAGCTCGGAACGCCTCCCGCTCGGTCAGCTCCAGGCCATCGACGTCGTGGCCCCGGCCCTCGCCCGGGTCCTGGGGCTGGCCGAGCTGCGGCTGCGCATGGCCGGCTCTTCGGGCAAGGGCGGCCGGCTGTCGTACCTCCCTGTCGCCGACGCCGAGGCCCTCAAGGCCCGGCTCCTCGCGCTCGCCCACGGCCACGCCGAGGACACCCCGGCGCCGGCCGAGCGGCCGCTGCTGCGCGTGCCGGTCGGTCGGCTGATCGCCTCGCTCGTCCTCGGGCGCTCGGGCGGGTGGCTCATCATTGTCGCCGTCGCCCTAGGCCTGCTCTTCTTCCTCGACCCGAGCGCGGTGGCGCCAATCGTCTCGGGCAGCGCCGCCATCATCGTCGGAGTGGCGACGGGGGTGTGGCGCACCATCAACAGCGGCTTCCGCCTCACGCTGGCCGAGGCCGACGACGGCCTCAGGGTGAGGAGCGGCCTGTTGCAGACCACGGCGGAGACCATTCCCCTCGGGCGCATCCAGGCCGTGCGTCTCATCGAGCCGCTCATGTGGCGACCTTTTGGCTGGTGCCGTCTACTCGTCGACGTGGCCGGCAAGCAACGCACGAGCCGGGAGAACTCGACCGAGGGCAAGAGCCTGCGGGCCCTCCTTCCCGTCGGCACCACCGTCGAGGCGGCCTGGTTGGTCGAGCGACTGGTGCCAGGAGCCCCGAGCGAACGGTGGGCGGCACCGGCGCGCGCCCGATGGAAGTCACCGCTGCGCTACCGCAAGCTGACATGGGGGACCAACGACACGTACGCAGTGACGACGAGTGGCCGGGTGCGCAGGGTCACCGACTGGGTTCCGCTGGCCAAGGTGCAGAGCATCCGCAGGGTCGAGGGGCCCGTGCAGCGTGCCCTCGGCCTCGCCAGCGTTCACCTGGACACCGCGGGCCGAGGCATCGACGCCACCATCAGGGACCGGCTGGCGCAGGAGTGCGACGCCGTCATCGCCGACCTGCCGGGGCGATGCCGTGCGGCCAGGCAGATCGACCGTCCCGCCGGACTGGGCCGGACGGGCCGGACGGCGACGCAGTCGGACCGGCCCGCCGGCTGGGGCGGTACGGCGCAGACCGACAGCGCCGCCGGCTGGGGCGGTACGGCGCCGCAGACCGACCCAGGGGCGGGCATGGGCCGGACGCCATCGCAGAACGACACGGCCGCCGGCCCGGGGCGAACGGGGAGCCGAACGTGACCACGGGAGATCGATGAGGGGCACGCGCCAAGCGCCGACCGGCCCCCTCGCCATCGCCGGCCGGCTCGTCGCCCGAGTGGCGCGCCTCGAGTCTGTCGAGACCGGTGACGTGACCGTCGAACGGGACCTGCCGATGCTGGCCGAGCCGGGCGTGACTCTGCTCGCCGACCACTGGTATCCCAAAAACGTCGCCCTGGAGGCGGTCCCGATCGTCCTGCTGCGCTCACCGTACGGCCGCCGCCAACTCGGCACGGTCGCCAGGGTCATGGCCGAGCGCGGGTATCAGGTGGTCGTCCAGAGCTGTCGGGGGACGTTCGGTTCCGGCGGCACGTGGAACCCGTTCCGCTACGAGCAAGCCGACGGCCACACCGCACTTGACTGGCTCGCCGAGCAGCCGTGGTACGGCGGCCGGGTGGCGACATTTGGGCCCAGCTACCTCGGGCTTACCCAGTGGGCCATCGCTGTCGACCCGCCGGCCTCGCTGCACGCCATCGCCCCCAATGTGACGGCGTCGCGATTTCGCGACATCGTCGTCTACCCGGGCGGCACCTTCGCCCTCGAGACGGGGGCGAGCTGGCTCCACCTCCTCGCCCACCAGGAGCTCGGCTGGCGACGGGTCCTCCTTGCGGCATTGAAGGCCAAGCGCGGCTCGCTGCGGTCGGCGTTCACGACGCTGCCGCTCTCCGAAGCCGAGGCGTCCATTCTCGGCCATCGTGTCGACTTCTACCAGGATTGGCTGGAGCACGAACGTGCTGGCGACCACTGGTGGGACGCCGTCGATTTCAGCGGGAACCTGACGCGCGTGCCGCCCGCCAGCCTGGTCGGCGGCTGGTATGACATCTTCCTGCCGGCGCAGCTCGACGACTATGCCGCCATGGTCGACGCCGGCCGGGAGGTCGAGCTGACGATCGGCCCGTGGACCCACGCCAGCACCAAGGGCGCAACGGCGGCCCTGCGCGACGGGCTGGCGTGGTTCGACGTTCACCTGCGGGACCGCCCCGATCGCAGGGAACCGTGGCCGGTGCGGCTGTGGGTGATGGGCCGCGACCGGTGGGTGGGGCTGCGCCGGTGGCCGCCGCCTGCGGTCGTTCAGCGTTGGCACCTTCACGGCGGAGGGCTGCTCGACAGGGCCGGGCCGGAGCCTTCGGAACCCGACCGCTACCGCTACGATCCGGCCGACCCGACGCCCGGGATCGGTGGCGCCTCCCTCGACGCCGCCAACGCCGGGCCCAAAGACCAGCGGGCCAGGGAGGCCAGGGCCGACGTGGTCACCTGGACCAGCCGTCGCTTGCCGGCGACCACGACGATCGCCGGCCCGTTGACAGCGGAGATCTGGCTGCGCTCCAGCACGGCGCACACGGACATCTCCGTTCGATTGTGCAAGGTCGACCGGCGAGGTCATTCCCAAAATCTGAGCGACGGCATCCTCAGGCTCGAGCCCGACGGCGCCGGCGGGATGCGCTCGGCCGGGTCGCCGGAATGGGGTGAGGCCACGCTCGGCGCCGACGGGAGCATCCGGGTGCGCATGCGGATGTGGCCGACGGCGGTGAGTCTGGGGAAAGGGCAACGGGTGCGTGTGCAGGTGGCGGGCGGTGCCCACCCCCTCTTCGCCAGGAACCTGGGGGGCGGGGAGCGGCTCGGCCCGGGTAGCAAGCTCGTCGCCGCCACCCACGAAATCCTCCACGACCCCGACCACCCGTCCTGCGTCGAGCTGCCGATCGCCAGTATCTAACCCCGCCGGTGCCCGAAGGCCCACAGCCCGATGCCGGCGGCGACGGCCACGTTGAGCGATTCGACCCCGGCGGCCAGACCGATGGCGCCGCGCTCGTCGGCGGCGGCGATGGCGGCGGCGGAGACACCGTCGGTCTCGTTGCCGACCACAAGGGCCAGCCGGGACCCGGCCAGCTCGAGCTCGTCTATCGGTGTGGGCGCCGAGGCGTCGGCGGCGATCACCCACCATCCCGCCGCTCGCAGGGCCTCGACCGCGCTCACGGCGTCGGCGAAGCGGTGGAGCTCGGCGCGCAAAACGGCACCGCGCGAGGCGTCGACGACGCGGCGGGCCCCGGGATCCTCATCGCCTATGAGGACGATGCCGGGGGCGCCGAGGCCGACGCCGACCCTGATGATCGAACCCAGGTTGCCGGGATCGAGGACCCGGTCGCAGACGACGGTCAGCGTGCCTTCGGGTGCAACGGCGGACCGCTCGGGCGGAAGGGCGCAGATCGCCAGGGCATCGGGCCCCGTCGAGGTCCCGATGGCATGGCGCAGCACGCCCGTCTTCACGTCGTGGACCTCCACACCGGCGGCGTCGGCGGCCGCTCGAAGGGCCGGTTGGTGGGTGCCGGCGGGAACGAGGACGGCTTCGACCGGTGCGCCGGCCTCGATGATCTGGGTCACGAGGCGCGCCCCGTCGGCCAGGCAGCGTCCCTCGGCCGTTCGTCCGGCCCTGCTGCCGAGGGTGCGGGCCAGCCCGATCAGGGGGTGCTTGACCGAGTCGACGGGGCCGGCGTCGCCGCTCAAGATTCGAGCTTGGCGCGCGCCACGGTGAGGTTGCGCGCCGTGTTGATCAGCCCGACGTGCGTGAACGCCTGCGGGTAGTTGCCGAGCAGTCGGCCGGCCTTGGGGTCGTACTCCTCGGAGAGGAGGCCGAGGTCGTTGGCCAGCCCGACGAGCCTCGTGAAGATGGCTTCCGCCTCGTCGACGTGGCCCATGAGTGCCAGGCAGTCGGCGAGCCAGAAGGTGCACGGGAGAAAGGCGCCCTCTGTGCCGGAAAGCCCGTCGACGCCGGAGGCGTTTTGGTAGCGGAGCACGAAGCCGTCCACGAGCAGCTCTCGCTGGACCGCGTCGACGGTGGCGACGACCCGGGGATCGTCGAAGGGGAGGAAGCCGACGAGCGGCAGCATGAGGATGCTGGCGTCGACCTCGTCGGATCCGTAGTACTGGGTGAAGGCCCGCCGATCGGCGTTGTAACCCTCCTTGCACACCTGGTCGTGCACGGCGTCGCGGGCCGTGCGCCAGGTGTCGACCGGCCCCTCGAGGCCGTGGTCCTCAACGGCTCGGACGGCCCGGTCGAACGCCACCCACGCCATCACCTTGGAGTGGGTGAACTGCCGCCTCGGCCCCCGCACCTCCCAGATGCCGTCGTCGGGATCGGTCCAGTGGGCGCCGACGTAATCCATCAGGGCGAGCTGAAACTCCCATACGACCGGTGGCAGGTCGATCGAGTGGTCACGGGCCCGACCAACCACGTCCATCAGCTCGCCATAGACGTCGAGTTGGAACTGCTCGGATGCGGCATTGCCGACCCGGACCGGCGTCGAGCCCTCGTAACCGGGGAGATGGTCGACCTCGAACTCGGTGAGGCGGCGCTCCCCGGCCGGGCCATACATGATCTGCAGCTGGTCGGGGGCACCGGCGGCGGCCCTGACGAGCCAGCGCATCCAGGCCTGGGCCTCGTCGCGGCAGCCGGCCTCCACCAGAGCGTCGAGGGTGAGGGTGGCGTCGCGCACCCAGCAGTACCGGTAGTCCCAGTTGCGCTCGCCGCCGACTGCCTCCGGCAGCGAGGTGGTAGCGGCGGCGACGATCCCCCCGGTCGGTGAATAGGTCAGCCCCTTGAGGGTGATGAGCGAACGCAGCACCATGTCCTCCCAGCGGCCGTGGACCCGGCGTATCGCCGTGCACCACTCCTCCCAGTAGGCCGTGGTCTCCTCGAGGCTGCGGGTTGTGTCGATCGGGTCGGGCGCTTCGTTATGGGACCGGTACCAGCTCAGGGTGAACGGCACCTCGTCGCCGGGCCGGACGGTGAAGCGACCCACCGTCCGCATGTCCTTGCCCTCGAGGGCGACGTCGGTGTCGAAGCAGAGCGCATCGGGCCCGGCGACCAGGTGGGCGCCACGTTCGGTGCTTCGCACCCAGGGGATGTCGTCGCCGTAGTCGAAGCGCACGATCAGCTCGGTTCGCATGCTGACCTCGCCCTGGAGACCCTGCACGATCCTCACGACGTGGGGATGATGCTGGCGCGGCGGCATGAACTCGACGATGCGCACCGCCCCGTCGGCGGTCGACACTTCGGTCTCGAGGATCAGGCTGCTGCCCCGGTACCGTCGCGTCGTCTTGGTGATCTCTGCTTCAGGGGCGATGAGCCACCGACCGTGGTTCTCGTCGCCGAGCAGGCGGGCGAAGCAGCTACTCGAGTCGAACCGCGGCAGGCAGAGCCAGTCCATCGATCCGTCCCGCCCAATGAGCGCGGCCGTCTGCGTGTCCCCGATGATGGCGTAATCCTCGATGAGCTGCGTCACGGCTGCTCATGCTCGCAGGTCTTGTGACCCGACCGGCACCTGGGGTCTGCTGGCTCGGGGTTCGGTCGTCCGGCGGCTGGCGGAGCATCGACGAGGTACCCGATGAACATGGCACGGAGGGCCCGCTGCAGCTCGTCGGGATCGGGGGGCCGGCCGAGAGCGAGGCGGCGCAGGGCCAACCCGTCGGCGACGGCCACGAAGCTGGCGGCGTGCCCTTCGGGGTCGGCGCCCCCCGCCGCGCGGAGCACACCCGTCACGAATTGGTCGAACGCGGCCAGGGCGTCGGCCACGGCGGGGCGGAAGGAGGGCTCCCTTGCGGCATGGAGGTAGGCCTCGAACTGGGCCAGCGTCTTCGTCCGCTCCGCCCCCGAGGCCCGGGCCAGCGTCTCGGCGATCTCATCCGGAGGGTCACCCTGCGCGGCCCGTTCGGCGGCGAGGGCCTCGAGCTCGGCCGTCCTCGCCGTCACGAACAGGTGCATGGCCTCGGCGGCCAGCTCGTCGATGGAGGCAAAGAAGTACGAGGCGGTGGCGAGCGGGACGCCGGCTCGTTCGGTCACGCTGCGGTGCGTCACCGCGCCCATACCCCGCTCGGCGGCGACCTCGACGGCGGCGTCGATCAGCGCCTCTCTGCGGGCCCGACCGGAGGCTCGATGACGGCGTCCGACATCGGCCATGCCGAACCGTACCAAGAGTCTGGAAAGACTTCTAGACTTTGGCCGTGGTCGATCCTGAGCGAGGTGACGAGACGTCCGCGGAGCGGGGGTGGCCGGCGGGGCGGGAGTGGCCGGCGCCGGCCGGTCTCATGGCGCAGGCCGGAGCGCTTGCGGCCGGCGAGGTGAGCTCGGCCGACCTTGTCGACGCCAGCCTGGATCGCCTGAGGGCGTACGAGCCGATGCTCAACTCATTCCGGGTGGTGCGGGCCGAAGCAGCCCGGGCGGAGGCAGGGCGCGCCGATCGACGCCTGGCCACGGGCGAACGGCTCCCGCTGCTCGGCGTGCCCGTCGCCATCAAGGATGACAGCGACCTGGCCGGCGAGCCGACGGCCTTCGGCTGTTACGGGCCGGGACCGATCAAGGCGTCCGACAGCGAAGCGGTGCGGCGCCTTCGCGCCGCCGGCGCCGTGGTCGTGGGCAAGACCAACACGCCCGAGCTCGGCCAGTGGCCGTTCACGGAGGGGCCGGGCTTCGGGGCGACTCGCAACCCGTGGCGTGTGGAGTACTCGCCGGGTGGTTCCTCGGGAGGGTCAGCGGTGGCCGTGGCCTCCGGCGTAGTGGCCGGTGCCATCGGCTCGGACGGAGCCGGCTCCATCAGGATCCCGGCGGCTTGGACGCACCTGGTGGGGATCAAGCCCCAGCGCGGGCGGGTGTCGAGCTGGCCCGACGCCGAGGCCTTCGAAGGTCTCACGTGCATCGGCCCCCTCGCCGCTCGAGTCGAGGACGCCGCCTTGCTCCTCGACGCCATACGGGGGAGCCACGCCGGAGACATCCACCGGCCGCCGTCCCCTGCCGACCCTTACACGAGCTGGGCGCGCCGGGAGCCGGGCCGGTTGCGCATCGCGCTCTCGACGCGCATCCCTTTCAGCGGGAGCTTCGCCCGACTCGAGCCCGAGGTGCGCGGCGCCGTCGAGCGGCTGGCGGGGCGCCTGGCGTCGCTCGGCCATGAGGTGGAGGAGGCCGAGCCGGCCTACCGCCTCATCGGCTTCGGCTTCCTGCAGCGGTCGATGAGCGGCATCGCCGATTGGGCCGAGCGCGTGCCGGATCGAGCCCTGCTCGACCCGAGGACGCTCGAGAACGTCCGCCTCGGCCGCTGGATGAGCGGACCCGGGCTCCGTCTCGCCCGCCTCGCCGAGCGGCGCGAGCAGCGCCGGATCGGGGCCGTCTTCGCCGACCACGACGTCGTGCTCGCCCCCACGACCGCAGGGCTGGCCACGCCGATCGGTGCCTACGACGGGCTCTCCAACTGGGCGACCGACCGGGAGGTGACCGGCCGCTGCCCCTACGCCTGGCCGTGGAACGTCCTCGGCTGGCCCGCTATCAACGTGCCGGCGGGTGTGACCGCCACGGGATTACCCATGGGTGCACAGCTCCTCGGCCCGGCCAACTCGGAGTCGACCCTCATCTCTCTCGCCGCCCAGCTCGAGGACGCCGAGCGCTGGTACGAGCGGCGGGCACCGGGGTGGGGGTGAGTGGGTGAGTGCCGATTGCGCCGGGTGGGCCGGGTGGGGGACCATGGGAAGATGTTCGAGGCTGACAACATCCGAGACTGGCGTGAGCATGACGTGGTCGATCCCGGGGGCGACAAGATCGGGCAGCTCGAAGCGGTCTATGTGGACACCAGCAGCGACCTGCCGGCGTTCGCGACCGTAAAGATCGGGATGGTCGGGCGGCACCGCCTGACCTTCGTCCCGCTCGACCGGGCCACGGTCGGGCCGTCGTACCTGCGGGTGGCGTACCCGAAGAAGCAGGTCAAGGACGCCCTCGAGATCGACACCGACGGCGAGCTGGCGGCAGAGCAGGAGCCGGCCCTCTTCGAGCACTATGGCCTTGAGTACCAGCCGGGCGCGAGCGGGGAGCGGCGGTTGGCCCGGCGCTAGGGACCGGCGGCGTCAGGTCGAGAAGTCGGGGACGGCGGTGTGGGCGCTGACGGCGCGACCCTTGGGCTCCTCCCAGTCCTCCTGGCGTCCGAGGGCGGTGAGGTCGAGAAAGGCGTAGGAGCCACCGAGCCACTCGCTCCCGCGCGCGAACGACGAGTAGGTGTGAAAGACCTCACCGTCGACGGCGAGGAACGTGCTGTGGCCGGGCTGCTCGCTCGGGCCTTCCACGATCCAGCTCATGCCCATGGCCACGAACTCGTCGGCGGTCTTGAAGTTGAACTCGACCGGTGCCACGGTCGGATCGAGGCTGACGTGGAAGTCGTAGTTGAAGTCGCTCCCATGCGACGAGTACCAGGGAAAGTCCCAGCCCTGCCGCCGCTTGTAGCGCTCCAGCCTGTCGAGCGGGGCTCGCGACACAACGGCGAGCTCGGTATCCCGAGCGCGGAGGTGGGCGAGGAGTCCGGGGGAGATCTCGTCGGAAGCGGCGGTGCAACTCGGACAGCCGTCCTCCCACGCCGGGTCGAACATGAAGTGTTGGATGATTAGCTGGCGGCGGCCGTCGAAGAGATCGAGCAGGCTCAGCGGCCCCGTGGGCCCTTCGAAGCGGTAGTCCTTCTCGATGCGTACCATGGGCAGCAGCCGTCGCTTGCTGCTCAGGGCGTCGCGAGCCTTGGTCATCGCCTTTTCCTCGGCCAGCAGGGCGATGCGGGCCTGTTGCCATTGGTCACGGTCAACGATGTCGGGCAGGGTCATGGGCCTCCTCGCGTGCAGACGTTGCATGCGGTGTGAAGACGAAGCGACGAGGCGGAACTCATCGCTCAGCTCCGCAGCCGGTCGACGCGTCCCTGCTCCTTCGCCACCCGCTCCCCGGCCGTCTCGGTGGCCCGGTCCGCTTGATCGCTCGCCTCCTGCGCAGCCCGCACCTGTTCGGCTGCCTCGGCCATCTCGCTTCGGAGCTCGTCGAGCCGGTCCTCGAGATCTTTCACCGATCGATCCAGCCGCTGATGGCGAGCCCTGGTCTCCTCGAGGATTCCTTTGCGCTCCTCCGCCAGGTGCTGCGCTTGCGCGGCATCCCGCTCCGCCGTCCCCAGCGCCTCCTCGGCCTCGGCCTTCGCCTTACCGGCCCGATCAGCCGCCGGGCGGGGGGCGAGCGGCGCGGCAACGGCATCCGCCATGTCGCTCGCGGCAAACCCGCTGAACTGCAGCGCCTTCTTCAGGTGCCCGGCCCTGAGGGCGTCACTTCCTGCGTCATCGACGAGCGCCGCTTCCAACGTGGAACCGAGCTGGCGCTCGACGTCCTTGCTTATCGGCGTGCCCGTGTCGACGGCCAGCTTCCTGGCCTCGACACCGAGGGCTCTGACGATCTCGTGGCGCTGGCGTGAGAGCTGGCGGAGGTCCTCGCCGGCCAATCGGGCCTGCGCTTCGCGCATCGAGGCGCCAAGGTCGAGCAACCGTCCGACATCGTTTCGACGTTCCCTTACCAGCCGGTTGGCCAGCCAGGCCGCCGTGGTTGGCCGGCCGAGGGCCTTGACGGCCGCCGCCAGCTCGCTGTCCCCGGTTTGGCGCAGCTCGGCGACCCGGGCGGTGCGGGCGGCGACGAACTCGTCGGGAGCGAGCCCGTACAGCTCGTCCGCTATGGCCTCGAGCCGCTCCACCGCTGCTCCACGCAAGGGGATGGGTTGGTCGCGACAGCCTTGAAGAACGTGTAGTGGAAGGTCCCGCCTTCGTCTGCCGTTTTGCGAAGGTCGGCGATGCCCCGATCCCAATCTTCCTGGTTCGTGAGGCCGGCAGCGCGTGCCTCGTCGCCGACGGACTCGATCATGGCGATGAAAGTGTTCCGGGTGAAGCCGCCGACGAGTGACGGCCGGGTCCGGTCGGCGTACACGGTCCGGGGGCGGACGGTCACGTCGCCATATCCGGAGGCCGAAAGCAACGGCTGGAGTTGGCGGCCGATGAGGGCATTTCCTCCGGCTGCGGCTTGGAGCCGGATCTGGCAGTCGATGGCGGCGCCGGCGTAGGCGCTGGCCGGGTGGAAGAACGCCGACCCGTGGTCTCCCTCGATCACCGTGATGGTGCCTCCCGGTCGCAACACCCGCCGCAGACCCACGAGCGCTCGCTCGGGGTCGGCGAGGTGTTCCAAGACGAAGCACACGAAGAGGTGGTCGAACTCACCATCGGCGAAGGGCAGGTCGTAAACGTCGGCTCGACACCACTCGAGCAGCTGGGCCGCGGGGTCGGCAATCACCATCCGAGCCCGGGCCTGGGCGAGCGAACCGGCGGAGTGGTCGATCGCAACGATGTGGGCCGCCGGGCTCCGGGTCGCCAGGTGCCCTGTCTGCGAGCCGACCCCGCAGCCGACCTCGAGGACCCGACTGCCGGCTGAGTATGTCGTACCGGCGTGGAGCAGGTCCGCCAGCGTGTCGGCCTGGTCGGTCAACCGGCTGGCCTCGTGGTCCGAGTACCCGTGCACGTATCCGACGGCTGTCACCGGCCAAAGACTATGGGACCGAGTGTCGAGGTTGAGACGGACCGATGGCAAGCTGCCGGTCATGGATGCCACGACCGAGCCGGGACGAGCGCAGCGTGTCGCCGAGCTGACGGCCACTCGCGAGTTCTTCGCGGCCAGGGCGGCTCGCTGGGAGGAGCGCTTCCCCGACGACGGGCCGGCCTTCGCCGCCGCGGTGGAGGCGCTGGCGCCACCGGTCGGAGGGAAGGCGCTCGACGCCGCCTGCGGGACGGGCCGGGCACTCCCGTTCCTGCGCCACGCGGTCGGCCCCGGGGGAACGGTGATCGGGGTGGACCTGACCGCCGAGATGTTGACCGAAACCGGCCGGCGGGGCCGTCGGGCTCTGGCCGATGTCGTTCTGGGCGACGTCAACCGGCTGCCGCTGCGCGACGGCGTCGTCGACGCCGTGTTCGCAGCGGGGCTCATCCCCCATCTCGGCGATCCGGCCGGCGGCCTGGCCGAGCTGGCGCGCGTGACCGGAGCGGGCGGCCGGCTCGTACTGTTTCATCCCATCGGGCGGGTCGTCCTCGCCGCCCGACACGGCCGCACCCCAGACGCCGGCGACATCAGAGCCGAGCCGGCCATCAGGGCCATCCTGGCGGAGGCGGGCTGGCAAACCGAGCTGGTCGACGATGGCGACGACCGCTACCTGGTCGTTGCCGTCCGCTGCGAGCCGTAGCCTGGCTTCTTGTCCCAAGAGCTCTCGGAGTACGGCCAGATCGTTATGTGGTGACGGTGAGCCGGGCGTAGGCGGGATTCTGTCCACCGGCCCGTTGCCGGGATCCGGTTGGGTGGCCATCCATCTGTGCGGTCTACCTGGGGACATTGGCCGGGCCGGCCGTCCCACGCTCGACCTTGCTCCGGGTGGGGTTTACCGAGCCGCCCGGGTCGCCCCGGACGCTGGTGCGCTCTTACCGCACCTTTGCACCCTTACCTGTGAGCGGCCTTGCGGTCGCCCCATCGGCGGTCTGTTTTCTGTGGCACTTTCCTGCGAGTCACCTCGACTGGCCGCTAGCCAGCACCCTGCCCTGCGGAGTCCCGACCTTCCTCGACCGGATCGTGGTCCGGCCGCGACCACCTGACCGGCTCACCGTCGCCGCCACGCTACTCGCGGCCGGTCCCGGGCCGCCGATCGAGCGCCGGATGCTCGCCGGCCTCATCCGGCCTGGAGCCTGGCGGTGGCCCGGCGTCCCGGTAGCTTGATCACCTCGATGGCGTTGGGGAGCTGCTCCTTGATGGCGTCGTCGTGGGTGACGACGAGCACCTGGCGGAACCGGCCCCGCAACTGCTCCAGGGCCTGCAGCATGCGCCCCTTGCGGTCCTCGTCGAGCGGCCCGAAGACCTCATCGAGGACGAGGAGTCCGACCGAACCGCCGGACTGGAAGCGGACGTGCTCGCTTATGGCCACACGAAGCGCCAGGTTGGCGAGGTCGATCTCGGAGCCGGAGAACCGGTCGAGGCCGTACACGTGGCCGCCATCGCTTATCTGCAGCTCGTAGGTCTCAGGATCGACTTGCAGTTGGTCGTACTCGTTGTCGGTGAGCTCGCCAAAGAGCTCGGCCGCCTGCGCGGCCAGGCGGGGACCGACCGAAGCGACGACCGTGTTGCGGAACTCGGAGAGCAGCACGGCGAGCCGGGCCAGATGCCTCGAACGGTCCCCGAGATCGGCGAGCAAGGCGTGCTGAGCTTGCCCGTCGGCCAAGCGCTTGGCCTCGCCGAGCGCCTCTTGACGTCGCCGGGCCGCCGAGAGTGCGGCCTCACGCGCCGCAACGTCAGCGACCCTGGCCATCTCGACGGCCCGGTCGCGAGTGGCGGCGGCCTCGGCGAGGGCTGTGGCATCGAAGCCCAGGGTGCGAACCTTGTCACGCAGCCCGACCACGTTGGCCTCCGCCCCTTCCGCTCGTTCTCTGGCGGTGAACAACGATGCCTCGATGGTGGGGCGACGCTCGAGGCGGACCCGCAGCTCGAGGGCACGGCGGGCCGCCTCGTCCTTGGTGGCCACCCGATCGGTGAGCCGCGCCGCCGCACCGGCGGCGCCGGCCGAGGTCGCCGTCTCGGCGACCAGATCGGCGTCGAGCCCGTCGAGCCCACGGAGATTGCGTGCGGCCTCGCCGAGCAACGTTGCCGCCGCCTCGCGACGAGCGTCCGCCTGCTCCCATGTCGCGCGCGCCTTGCGGGCGTCGCCGAGGACGAGTTCCGCTGCCTCCAAGGCGCCGGCCGCGGCCCCTGCGACGTCGGCCTTGCCCGCCCGGTCGGCAGCGAGGGAGTGCAGCCTGGATTCGGCGTCGGTGACCTCGGCGTGGCGGTGCGCCTGCACCTGGGCGAAAGCGGCGCCAAGGGTCTGGCCGCACACCGGGCACGCCTCCTCGTCGGACAGCGAAGCGCTCCGCTCGGCGGCCCGCCTGGCCCGCTCGAGCTCACCCGCCGTCTGGGCCAGAGCGCCGTCGACGCCGGCGATGGCGTCGCGTGCGGCTCGTTCGGCAGCGGCCGCTGCGGTCCTTGCGGTCTCGTCCGGAACCGGGGGCGGGGCGCCGACCTCCACGCCGTCGAGGCGGCGATGCGCGTCGAGGACAGCCCGGACGGCATCGAGCGCAGCCCGGTCGGCGTCGAGGCCACCGGCGGCGGCATCGATATCGCCGAGTTGGTCGGCGGCCTGGCCGAGCCGGCCGAGCTCCTCGGTCAGCTCGGCGACGGACCTGCTCTCACGGTCGAGGGCGTCGCGGGCCGCCCTGCCTTCGATCACCAACCCCTCATAGGCCTGGCGGATGCGGTCGTGGCGCTCGAAGCCGGCCGTGGCCTCGGCCTGGTCGGCGATGGCCTTGGCGGCGACCCTGGCCTCGTCGGCTTCGACGGTCTCGGCCGCCGATGCGGCGGCGTCGGCATCGGCGGCCGACGTCGCCAGCCGGTCGAGGTCGGGGAGGACGCTGCGCAGGTGCGTCAGCTTGGCCTCGGTCTCCCTTGCGTCCTTACGAGCCGTGTCGCGGGCGGCGTCGAGCGGTGTGATGCCGAGGAGCTGGAGGACCAGCTTGCGCCGTTCGGCGGGGGCCTTCGAGCTGAAGGCGGCGAGCTGCTTCTGCTCGGCGAAGACCGACGCCTTGAACGCCAGGTCGTCCATCCCGAGCACGGAATGCACGTACCTGCGGGTGTCGTTGGCTCCCTCCGCCATGACCAGCCCGTCGCAATGCGCCTCGGCGCGCATGGTGGAGGAGATGCCGCTCAAGGAGCGCCGGACGAGATAGAGATGACCTTCGTGCTCGAACTCGACCTCGGTGACGCACTCCCCGCCCACGCCCGAAGACCGAATCTCCTCACGACCGGTTCTGGCCTTTCCCCACAACGTGAAGGTGATGGCCTCGAGGAGGGCGGACTTGCCGGCCCCGTTGGGCCCGTGGATGCCCACGAGACCGGGGGGAATGGCCAGGTCGAGCTCGTCCTCGTAGACCCGGAAGTTGCGGAGGTAGATGCGGGTGACGAGCACCTAGCCGGCCGCCTCGATGGCGTCGCGCAGGTAGTCGTGGCCGAGCACCCTGACCCGGTCGCGGTCGAGGCCGTTGAGATCCTGACCCTCGAGGTACCCATCCCACTGCCCGCCGATCGTGTCGACACTGGGCAGCTCGCTTGCGGTCGCCACCGCGATGAACTGGGGTTCGAGTTTGAGAAAGAGCGCCCCGCTCGCGGCCTCACGGACCTCTTGCAGGTCGAGCATCCTGTAGGCCTGGGGATCGACTCCTTCGAGGTACAGGCGGGCCACCGATCGCTCCGGGGCCCCGGCCGCCCGCTCCAGGACCCGGCTGCGCAGCTCGGCGGGGGAGAGGCCGATGGCGTACACCGGCTCGAGGGTCACGAGGGGCCTGGTGCCGGCGATCGGAACGTGGCGGCACTCGCCGGTCTCGGTATCGAGCACGACGATCCCCTTCGCCCGCTCGGGCTCGTCGGAGAACTGGAAGCTGTCGGTCGACCCGGCGTACCACATGCCGGCATCGACGCGGGCGAAGGTGTGGTAATGGCCGAGCAGGACCAGATCGGATTGGAGGCGGCTGGCATCGACCTCGATCTCGTTGATGTCGGCGTGCTTGGGCTGCAACTGGGTGAGCCGGGGGTGGGTGAGCAGCAGGTTGGTCTTGTCGCCGCTGCGGGACCTGGCCGCCTCGTCCAGACCCTCGAGTGCGGCCTCCACGTTGAGCATCTGGGGGACGGCGTGGACGACGAGATCGGGGAGCTCGAAGCGCTCGTAGGTGAGCCGATGGGCGAAATGCATCTCGGGGAACGTGTCGGCCAGGCTCGAGTACGGGCTCCCCGTCCCCGGCAGGCGGGGCGTGTCATGGTTGCCGCTGATGATCACGGCCGGGACGCTGTGGTCGCGCAGCTTGGTCAGCGCCCGCTGGACCACCCGGTAGGAGCGGTAGGTCGGACGGGGATGGTCGAAGACGTCGCCCAGCCAGCAGATCAGATCGGGGCGCTGGTCGAGGGCCAGGTCGACGGCGGCCTCGAACGACCGCTCGAAGTCCCACTCCCGCTGATTGACGCCTCCGTCGGTCGTGAACGGATAGTACGACCGACCGAGGTGGGCGTCGCCGATGGCTGCCACTCGCATGCCTCCAGCCAACCAGAGCCATAAGACAAATACCACTGATGTAACTTTGACCCGTGCCGAACCGCGCTCCCACGAGGTGGGGTACCCCGGGGCACTCGGCCTCGCAGGCGGGCCACGAGGCCGACCGGGCGGTGCGACGGCGGCGCATCGAGGTGGCATTCTGGTTGCTTGGCGGCCTGGTCGCGGCCACCGTCGGGGTCGCAGGGACGGCGGGGTCGCACGCCCGACTGATCGCGGCGGGGGCGACGGTGGCGTGCTGCGTCGTCGCCTTGTGGCGCCGGCCGCAGCGCGATCCGGACCGCTGGCGGCGGGGAGCGGCGGGGGAGGAGGCGACCGCTGCCGTGCTCGACCGTCTGTCCCCGCGCCGATGGGCCGTGCTGCACGACCGGCGGGTCCCCGGGAGCCGGGCCAATGTCGATCACCTTGTCATCGGCCGGCGCGGGGTGTGGGTGCTCGACTCCAAGGCTTACCGGGTGCCGGTGCGGGCCGGATGGCGCTCGGTGCGGGTCGGCGAGCACCGGCTCGATACCGGACCGGTCTCCTGGGAGGCGTCGGTCGTCGCCGACCGCCTCGGGGTCGATGTGCGGCCGCTCGTTGTTGTCCACGGCGTCGGCCTTCCCCGTCGGGGCCGCCGCTGCGATGGCGTCCTCGTCTTGCCCGCCGAGACGCTTATTTCCCATCTGCGTCGGGGGCGCAGGACCGGGCGGTTGGACCGGGAAACGGTCTCCGAGCTGGCCGAGCTGGCAGCCGTGGCGCTGCCCGAGGCCTGACCCTGCCAAGATGATGCGCCGCGACCCGATGGCGGACAGCCGCCGTTGGATACTGCCGTCCGCCGAAATGCGGCGGTCACCATGAACGAGGAGCCCCGCCGGCAATGAGTGACCTCACCCCCGATCTGTCCGCCGCCGACGGCCGCTGGTCCACCGCCGCCCCCGAGGACAACCCGGCGACGCCGGCCGCCACCGTGGTGGCGCTGCGCGACGGCGGGGACGGCCCCGAGGTGCTGTTGCTCAGACGCCAGCGAGGAGGTGCCTTCGGTGGGCTGTGGGTCTTTCCGGGAGGCAAGGTCGAGCCGCAGGACTTCGATGCCGCCGGGGTGGCGCCGGGAGACACGAGCCCGCAGGCCGAGGTCCAGGTCGCTCGTCACGCCGCCGTGAGGGAGGCGGAAGAGGAGGCGGCGCTGCGCCTGCGCCCCGAGGACCTCGAGGTGCACTCGTACTGGATCCCCCCGCCCGAGGCGGCCCGTCGCTTCTCGACCTGGTTCTTTGTGGCCGGGGTGGCCCCGGGACAGGCCATTGTCGTCGACCGAGCCGAGGTCGACGAGCACCGATGGGTCACCCCCGATGCCGCCATGGCTCAGCGGGAGGCCGGGACGTTGCCCCTGGCCCCACCGACATGGATGACCCTCTCGCAGCTGGCCGGCCATGCCAGCGTGCCCGACGCCATTGCTCACGCGAGAAACGGCACGCCGGGGCGCTTCGAGACCCACATCGCCAGGCCGACAGCCGGGCACGGCACGGCGCTCGTCTGGCCGGGCGACGCCGCCTACGACGACGGTGACCTCGACCGGCCGGGAGGTCGCCGGCGACTGTGGACATCCGAAGATGCACCGTGGCGCTTCGAGGCCTCGGATGCGGAGTCGGCGTCTGCGGAGCACGCCGAGCCCGACACAGAGCCGGAGTAGGGGTGGCGACCAGCAGGCCGCTGCGATTCGACCCCATCGCCGAGGCGAGGCGGCAATGGGCGGCGCACGGGTGGGGGAGCTACGCCGACGGGATGGCCGCAGTCACGTCGGTCTTCAGGGCTCAGCAGATCTACCTGGCCATGATCGACAAGGTCCTCCGGCCGTTTGCCCTTACGTTCGCTCGCTACGAGGTTCTCATGCTGCTCAGCTTCAGCCACGACGGGGCCATGCCGCTCAACAAGGTCGGATCGAGGCTCCAGGTCCACCCGACGAGCGTCACCAACGCCGTCGACCGGCTCGAGGGTCAGGGCCTGATTCGCAGGATGCCGCACCCGACCGACCGACGGACGACGTTGGCCGAGATCCTCCCGGCCGGACGCGACGTCGCCTCCAGGGCGACCGAAGCGGTCAACGCTGCCGTCTTCGCCGATCCGCTGATCGCAGCCGACAAGACGGCGAGCCTGCTCGATGCGCTGACGGGGTTGCGCCGGGCCGCAGGTGACTTCGACGAGACGTGAAGAGACGGGACGGCCTCACGCCGTCACTGCCGTGTAGGCGCTGAGGACGGCGAGGCCGAGGAGGACCACTGCGGTGACGATGCGCAGGGTGCGCACGGACACGACGCGCAGGAGCCCGGTTGCACCCGTGACAGCGATGGCGGCCACCGCCCACAGGGCAAGGATGGCGCCCGCGCCGACGCTCAGGGCCGAGTGGTAGCGGGCCGCCAGGTTGGCCGTCAGGATCTGCGTGAGATCACCCCACTCGGCGATGAAGATCACCGTTGCTGCCGTGGCCGCTGTCCGCGATCGCGACCTGCTAGCGGTCACCTCGATGGGTTGCTCTGCGTCGTTGCGGACGCGAAACGAGTAAGCGGCCCCGGCGAGAAACAGCACGGCGACGAGGACGTCCACCAGGCGGTGCGGCAGGAGCTTGAACAGGGCGACGCCGACGGAAACGGCGATCACGACATGCACGGCGAATGCCGTCGCCGCGCCCACCCACACCGCAAACGGCCGACCCCGGGACGCGAGGACGACGGAGGCGAACATGGTCTTGTCCGGCAGCTCCCCGAGAAAGATCACGGGAAAGACGGTTGCGGCGATGGCCAGGCTCACGGCTCGGATCTCCGCCGGAACGGAAGAGCATGATCAAGCCCTCCGTCCGGCCATTGTCGATGGTCGGATCGGAAGGTCTTGCTCGCCTACTCAGGTAGGCCCGGCAGCCGGGCGGGAGACGCCAGTATGTCGACTGACCGATTGGGAGCTACTCCCCTTCGCGGCCCGCAACCTACCAGGCGGCGCGATCGGCGCCGGGCTCGGTCCGAACCTGTCGCGATTTTGCACCGACAGGTGTACAGAAATCGCGACAGGTTCGGACCGGCGCGTACATGGATCGCGACAAGAATGGTCTGGTTCCCTGCCACTTCGCATCGGGTCGCATGGGTACCGTGAGCGGCGTGGCCAAGGATCGCCTGGAGACCTACCGAGCAAAGCGGGCGTTCGATCTGACCCCGGAGCCGAGCGGGGCCGAAGCGACGACGTCGGCGGCCGATGACCCCCGGTTTGTGGTGCAAAAGCACGACGCCCGACGGCTGCACTACGACTTCCGCCTGGAGGCCGATGGGGTGCTGATCTCGTGGGCGGTGCCGAAGGGCCCATCGTATGCCCCGAAGACCAAGCGGCTCGCCGTGCACGTCGAGGATCACCCCCTCGACTACCGACGGTTCGAAGGAGTGATCCCGGGCGCGCAGTACGGAGCGGGAACGGTCATCGTCTGGGACGAAGGCACCTACCGCAACCTGACCGAGCGCAAGGGCCGCCGGATCGCCGTGGCCGATGCGGTGCGCGCCGGGCACCTGTCGGTGTGGCTCGAAGGCACCAAGCTGCGAGGGGGCTGGTCTCTGACCCGCACCGGCGGCGGGGAGAAGGAGTCGTGGATCATGGTCAAGCGCAGCGACGACCACGCCGACCCCGACCTCGACATCACCGCCTCGGCACCGGACTCGGCCATCAGCGGCCGCCCGCTCGCCGACGTCGGTGAGGACACGAGCAGCGCCCAATGGTCGGGGGACCGGGCCACGTGGCGGCCACCGATGCTGGCCCAGCTGGTCAAGCCGACGGATCACTACCGGGCCGGCCGATCCGACGGCTGGCGCTACGAGCGCAAGCTCGACGGTCTTCGCTGCCTGGCGGTCCGCAACGGCGACGAGGTCGAGTTGTGGTCACGGAACCACCTGTCGTTTAACGCCCGATTCCCTGCGATCGTGGCCGCGCTCGGTGCGCTGCCCGCCGACAACTTCACGCTCGACGGAGAGATCGTCGCCTTCGAAGGAACCCGGACCAGCTTTGCCCGGCTGCAGCGACAGGACGAATCCACCCATCCCGTCTACTGCGTCTTCGACCTTGTGCACCTGCTTGGACGCGACACCGCCGAGCTCGGCCTCGCCGACCGCCAGCGGCTGGCCGCCCAGGTGGTCGGCCCAGCCGCCGGCGACGTGGTCTCGACCGTGGAGGGCACCGAGGGTGACCCCTCGGAGTTGCTGGGAAGGGCGTGCGCCGACGGCTGGGAGGGCCTCATCGCCAAGCGCGTCGAAGCCCCCTACCGCACGGGGCGCTCGAGCGACTGGCAGAAGCTCAAGTGCTCCGCCAGCCAGGAGCTCGTGATCGCCGGATGGACCGACCCGTCCGGGACACGGGTCGGCTTCGGCGCCCTCCTACTCGGCTACTTCGACGACGACGGACGGCTCCGCTTCGCCGGCAAGGTCGGGACGGGATTCGAGCACCGCCAGCTCGTCGAGCTCCACCGGCAGCTGACGGCACGTGCCATCCCCGACTCGCCGTTCGCCGAGACGGTCAAATTGAAGGGGACCCACTGGGTTAGGCCCGAGCTTGTCGCGGCCGTGGCGTTTACCGAGTGGACGACCGACGGACGACTGCGTCACCCCGCCTTCCAGGGGCTGCGCCCCGACAAGGACGCCAGCTCGGTACGGCGCGAGACCCCACGGTGACCGACGGCCTCTCCCGCCGGCTCAGCCCAATCGCCGGCTCAGCCCAATCGGCGGCCGAAACCGGGCGGGATCACCAAGTCTTCGGGGGACAGGTCCTTGGTGGACGAGTGCCCGAGGCCGAGCAGGGCAGAATCGATCCCGGCTCGCAGGATGTCGAGCACGTTCTCGACTCCGGCCTGGCCGTTGGCTGCGAGCCCCCAGAGGTAGGCCCTTCCGATCATGACGGCCTTGGCCCCGAGGGCCACGGCCTTGACTACGTCGCTGCCCCGCCGAACGCCGCCGTCGAGCACGACCTCGATCTGGTCGCCGACGGCCTCGGCGACGGCCGGGAGGCAGCGGATCGTCGCCGGCGTGCCGTCGAGGTTGTTGCCGCCGTGATTCGACACCGAGATGGCCGTGACGCCGGCGTCCACCGCCCGCTTGGCGTCATCGACGCGCGTGACACCCTTGAGCATGAACGGACCGCCCCACTCCTCGCGCAACCAAGCCACGTCGTCCCACGTGGGTGGGGGGGTCTGCATCCACTGGCCGTAGGCGCCGAAGAAGGTCGGGCCCGTCTCGCCGCGACGGCCGAGATTGGGCACGGTCAGGTCGGGGATCTCCTTCCTGCGGGCGTACTGGAGGAGCCACTCGGGGTGGGCCAGGACGTCGGGCGCGAAGCGCAGCATGGTCTTCAGGTCGACGCGGTCGGGGATGACGGGACTTCCCCAGTCCCTTCCGTTGGAGAACGACCAGTCCAGGGTGGCGATCACGCCGACGGCCCCAGCGGCGCGCGCCCGAGCAAAGCGGGCGCTCATCTCCTCCTTGGTTCCGACCCAGTAGGTCTGAAAGAACGTCTGCGGGTTGGCGGCCACGACCTCCTCGACCGGTTTGCTGGCAAAGCAGCTCAAGCCCATGACCGTCCCTCTCGCCGCCGAGGCCCGCGCCACCGCCACCTCGCCGTCGGGGTGGACCGCCTGCACCCCGGTCGGGGAGATCAGGACGGGCATCGAGATCGGCTGGCCCATGACCGTCGTCGCCATCTCGCGGGTGGGCGAGAGGCCGGCCACGTGCGGCGCGAGGCCGAGCTCGCCGAAGGCGGCGATGTTGTCGTCGATTGTGGTGCCCCTTTCTGACCCGGCGATCAGGGCGCCGTAGACCGAGCGGGGCAGCCGCTTCTTGGCCCGGCGCTGCGCCACCGCCACCGTCTCGAACCAGGGATTAGCCATACGTGAACCCTTTCGTTTCAGGAGTCGTTTGTGCGCTCGGCGCCGGCGCTCCCGAGCCCGTCATCGGGCGAACAGCCCGGAGAGAGCGGGCGCCACGTCCCGGTACTGGCCAACGAGCGCAAGGCGGCCGTGGCCGAGCCGAGCCAGGTCCCTGGCCAACTCGACGTCCTTCTCGCCCGAGGTGTCGAGCAGGATGTCGAGGCGGGGGAGCCTGGTTGCGGCCAGACGAGGATCGGGACCGGCGTTGTGGACGCAATCGGAGAGGAGCAGCACCCTGGCGTCTCTCGCCGGGATCCTGGCCAGTTGCCGATGCGCGACCTGCAGCGGGAACGAAACGTTGGTGAGACCCCGAGCGGGGATACGGAGCAACGTGTCGAGGATGCGCCCTGCAGACACGTGCTTACCGAGCTCGGCGAGCACGGCGGCATCGGACCAAAAGGCGATGACGGCCAGGTCGTCGCGGTCCAACTCGCCGACAAGGGCGCCGACGGTCGCCGCCGCGGTGCGGACCCGCTCGCCGCGCATGGAACCCGAGACGTCCACGGCGAGCACCACCGACCTTCGGGTACGGACCCGCTCGCGGACGATGATGTCGTCATCCTCGGGTACCGGATGCTCGACCAGGCGGTCGAGCGTGGCATCGAGGTCGATGTCGTCTGAGCCGCCGGCGTAGCGCAGGCTGGTGAGCTCACCGATCCCGCGTCGAGCCGCCACGTCACGCCGGGCCCGGGGGACGGCCAACCGTGCCGCGATCTGCCTGGCCCTTCTGACCGTCTCGTGATCCGGGTCGCCATCGACGGGGGGATCGTCGAGGAGCTCGGCGGCCTCGTCGGTGGTACCGGGGGGCCCGCCGCCCGGACGTGGCGGCCTCGGACCCGAAGCGCGGTCCCGTGTCCCGGCGCCGAGGACGAGCCCACCGCCGTTCGCCGATGCCGGCTCGAAGAGCAGCGGCTCGGCGTCGAGCTCCTTCGGTCGGCGCCGCAGTGGCTTCGTACCGGCCGGTCGGTCACGTCGGCGCTCGGAGGGACGCTGGATCGGGCCGTCGGCTTCGACCTCCCTTCAACCCGGCGCCGCGGCGGCGGGAGCGAGGACGAAGTGGTCCTCCCAGATCTCGCGCAGCACGACCTCGGGGGTCGAGTCGGTCGTCTCGTCCAGATGGATGCGACCGGAGAGGGCTACCACCATGGCGTCGAAGACCGTCTCGGTGTAGGCGTCCCTCGCTTCGTCGTCGCCGCGCCGGCCGGCGTCACCTGGGTCGCTGATGTCGCGCAGCGGGAGCAACTCACCGGCGATGAGCGTCAGGTCGATCGCGCCCCGGACGCTGCTGCCCTGGCGCACGTCGGGGTGGAGGCGTGTCGCCCTCGTCACTGCGACCGCGTCGGACACCAGCGTGTCGAACAGCTCGGGTGGCACCACATCGGGGGGCAAGGGCGCCCGAAGGGCGACGATGCCGCGCTCGGCCTCTTCGTCTTGATAGGTCACCGAAAGCCGGCAGAGGCGGTCATGCACGCTCGTCGAGAGCCGGGTCGTGCCGACGTTGTCGTACGGGTTCATCGACGCGATCACCCGAAAGGTCGATTGCGCCGCCACCCGCCCAACGCGCGGGACGGTGACCTCGCGTTCGGCCATGGCGGTGAGGAGCGTGTTCAGTGTGTCCTCTGGCGCCCGGTTGAACTCCTCGATGTAGAGAAAGCCCCCGTCTCGCATGGCCGCGAGCAATGGACCGTCGATGAAGTTGTCGGCGCTGTAATCCTCCCGCAGGACCCGGGCCGGGTTGTGGTGGCCGACGAGTTTGGCCGGGGTGAGGTCGGCGTTGCCTTCTACGAACACGAGAGGGATGCCCCATTCGGCCGTGATGGCTCGGAGCAGCGTGCTCTTGGACGTACCGGGCGGCCCCTCGAGCAGCACGTCCCTGCCGGCCGCGACCGCGGCGAGGATCAATTCGAGCTCGCGCTCGCGCCCGACGACTCGTTCGGCGATGCGCGAGCGGGTGGCGGCGACCTGGCGAGTGTGGGTCTGGCGGTCGTTCACTTGATCGTGTACCCGGCGTCGATCTTCAACTCGGTGCCGGTCACGTACCGGGCCTCGTCGGATGCCAGGAACGACACGGCATTGCTGATGTCGACCGGCTCGACCCAAGGGATCGGCAGGGCGTTGGTCGACTCGAAAACCTCGGCGGCCTGCTCCCTTGTAGGCGACGCCACATCCGGGAGGAACAGTTTGAACGCCGCTTCGTTGAGGATCATGTTGGTGGCCACTCCCGTCGGGTGCACCGTGTTGACACGAATATTGTGCGGCGCCAACTCGAGCGCAAGGGTGCGCATCAGGCCGACCACGGCGTGCTTGCTGGCCGTGTAAGGGGCCACGTTCGGGGTCCCCTTCAGTCCCGCGGTGGAGCTGGTCAGGATGATCGAGCCGCCGGTGGCCTGCTTGACCAGCTGCGGGATCACCGCCTTGCACGTGTGCCATACGCCGGTGAGGTTGATGTCGATCACATCGGCCCAATCGCCCTCGGAGACCAGATGCGACTGGTCGCCGAAGATGAAGATCCCGGCGTTGGCCGAGACGATGTCGACGTGACCGAGCTGCGCTACCCCGGCAGCCAGTCCGGCTTCGACGGCGGCGAAATCCCTGACGTCGGCCTTGGTCGCGACGATCCGACGGTCGAGGGCCTCGACCATCCTGACCGTCTCGGCCAGATCCTCGTCGTTGGAGCCGGGGTAGAATCGCTTGACGCTCTCTACCTCGGCGCACAGGTCGACGGCGATGATGTCGGCGCCCTCTTGGGCCAACCGGATGGCATGACTCCGACCCTGGCCGCGTGCCGCCCCGGTGATGAAGGCGACCTTGCCTTCGACGCGGCCGCTCATCGGATGGTGTTGCCGGCGTCGATGGTGAACTCGAGGCCCGTGACGTACTGCGCTTCGTCGGAGGCGAGAAAGAGGACGGCATTGCTGATGTCCCGAGGCTCTACCGCCTCGATCGGGTAGGCGTTCATAAAGATCGGACCGAGCTGGGGGTCACGGCTGATAAGCGGGTCGAGCCCGCCGAGGCCCTCGACCATAGGCGTGTTGACGCCGGTCGGGTGGACGGTGTTGACCCGGATGTGGTGCTTGGCCAGCTCGTTGGCGAGCGATTTGGCGATACCAACGACTCCATGCTTCGCCGCGACGTAGGGCGCGAGGAAAGGAAACCCTTTGATCCCTGCAGTGGAGCTGGTGGCGATGATCGAACCCCCGCCGTTGGTGATGAGGAACGGCGCCGCAGCCACCATCGTGTTCCATACCCCCGTCAGGTTCGTGTCCAGCGTGTCCTGCCAGACCTGCGGCGTGACTTCGTCCCACGCCTGCACGGTGCAGATGCCGGCGTTGGCGCAGACGATGTCGAGGTGGCCGAGCTCGGCGACGCCGGTCTCGATCGCTGATTTGATGGCGGCGCCGTCGCGCACGTCGGCCTTTTGGGCCACGATCCTCCGGTCGAGCGCCTCGACCTGCTTTACGGTCTCATCGAGGTCGGCCTGCGTGGCCATCGAGTACCCGACCGTGGCGTAATCGTCGAGCACGTCGACGGCGATGATGTCGGCGCCCTCTTCGGCCAATCGGATGGCGTGGCTGCGGCCCTGACCGCGCCCTGCGCCGGTGATGAAGGCAACCTTGCCCTCCACTCGTCCTGCCATTGCTACTCCTCTTCTGGGTCGATTTGGACTACCTGATGACGCACTCGTCTCCTGATAGGCCTGGTCACTTCTTGTTGGTGAAGCCGGCGTCGACGGGCAGCGTGACGCCGGTGACATAGCGGGCGTCGTCGGAGACCAGCCAGACGATGGCGTTGGAGATGTCCACCGCCTCCACCATGTCGACCGGCAGGGCGTTGGCCAGGGCGTTGGAAAGGGAAGGATCCTGAGCCAGGAACTCCTGCATGGCGTCGTTGACGACCATGGGGGTGTTCACCCCGGTCGGGTGCACGGTGTTGACGCGGATCGAGTGCGGGGCGAGGGTGTTGGCATAGGTCCGCATGAGGCCGACCACGCCGTGCTTGGCGGCCGTGTAGCCGAGGCCACCGCGGCTCGGCCCCCCGATGCCGTTGATGCCGGCCGTCGAGCTGGTGAGCACGATGGCACCGCCCTGGCCGCGTTCCACCATCGATGGGATGGCCGTCTCGACCGTGTTGAACACGCCGGTCAGGTTGACGTCGATGACGTCCTGCCAGGCGTTGCGCGGCTCACGGAGTGACATGGGGGCGATGCCGGCATTGGCCAGCACGATGCCGACGGGACCGAGCGCCGCCACTCCTGCGTCGAAGGCGGCCTTGAGCGCTCCCTCGTCGCGCACGTCGGCCTGCTGCGTGAAGATGCGGCGATCGAGGGCCTCGACCTGCTTGGCCGTCTCGGCCAGGTCGTCGGGCGTGGCCATCGGGTAGGGCACCGAGTCGATCTGCTCGCAGATGTCGACGGCGATGATGTCGGCGCCCTCCTGGGCCAACCGGATCGCATGACTCCGGCCCTGGCCGCGCGCCGCTCCGGTGATGAAGGCGACCTTGCCTTCCAGCTTGCTCATGTTGTGTCGTGCCTTTCTCAATTCGTGCGGCGTCGCTCCGGCGTCGCGTGGATCCGCATCGACCGCACAGACGTCACGTCAGCGCTCCGACACGAACGGCATTCCCGCCACGGGACTCTCGGCGCACGGGCTGACCGGCGGCCGCTTCGGGCCGCTCCCTATGGTGACGGCGACGGGCTCTTGGACGTTCCGCTGCAGCCGGCTGTGGTCGAGTCCCGGCTCGGGCCGCGCCGCGTCGCCACGTGCCAGCAGGGCGTCGGCCCCGAAGCCCTTGACGCACTCAGGGTCCGGCCCGTCGAGCGGGAGGCCCGTGAAGAACTTGGCTGCCATGCACCCACCCCGGCACGAATCGAAGTGCTGGCACGCCGAGCACACCCCTGCGCTCTGCGGGCTGCGCAGCTCCTCGAAGAGCGCGGAGCGGCGCCACACCTCGGTGAACCCGCCGTCGCCGAGCACGTTGCCGGCGAGGAAGTCGTCGTGGATGGCAAACGGGCAGGCGTAGACGTCACCGACGGGATCGATGAGGCACACGACCCGTCCTGCCCCACACAGGTTCAGGCCCGGCAGGCTCTCGCCGTAGGGGGCGAGGTGGAAGAACGAGTCCCCGGTCAGGACGTTGTCGCCGTGCATGACGAGCCAGTCGTAGAGACCCCGTTGCTGCTCGGCTCGCGGATGAAGCTCGTCCCAGACGTCGGCGCCGCGTCCCGATGGGCGCAGGCGGGTGAGTCGCAGCTGGGCGCCGTAGTCGTCGGCGATGGCCTTGAAGGCGTCGAGTTGCTCGATGTTGTGGCGGGTCACGACGACGGAGAGCTTGAAGCCACGGAACCCGGCGTCGGCCAGATTGGCCATGGCCCGGCGAGCGGTCGCGTATGAGCCTTCGCCCCGCACGGCGTCATTGATCTCGGCGGTCGCACCATCAAGGGAGATCTGCACGTCGATGTAGTCGCTGGCCGCCAGGCGAGCCGCCACCTCGGGAGTGATCCTCGATCCGTTCGTGGAGAACTTGACGCCGACGCCGTGGGCGACGGCGTAGTCGACGAGGTCCCAGAAGTCGGATCGGATGGTCGGCTCACCCCCGCCGATGTTGACGTAGAACACCTGCAGGCGCTCGAGCTCGTCGATCACGGCCTTGGCCTGGTCGGTCGTGAGCTCGCGAGGGTCACGCCGCCCCGAGCTCGAAAGGCAGTGCACGCACGCCAGGTTGCAGGCGTAGGTCAGCTCCCAGGTCAAGCAGATCGGTGCGTCGAGGCCCTGCTCGAAGTGGTCGACCAATCGGAGGCTGCCGGGTGTGGGCGCAGTCGTGGTCACGGGGTGTCCTCCTCGAGTTGCGATCGCACGAGCATGTCGCTGCTCGCCAGCCGGGCCAGAGCCGCAGTGAAGGTGCGTTGCTCGTCGGGCGCCACCCCAGCGGCGGCGCAGGCGGCGAGCGCCGATGGGTGCCGAGCCAGTCCCTCTACGACCTCGAGAAGCCTGCGGTCCTTGAGAAAGGACAGCCGTCGGGTGCCGTAGTGGTACAGGAGCGCCCCGAAGCGCTCGGGGCGCACCGCGACCCTCGGGTGGAGCATCCAGCCGGCCGCAGGATCGAACGCCGGTGGGCGATCCGTCTCCATCGTCTGAGCCACGATCGTCTGAGTCACGCGAACCCCCCCATCGCCTCGACCTCCTGACAAAATGTTCTCCTACAGGATTGCAGCATAATGGCACTCAGTGCCAATGGCAAAGGATTGTTTGGGGTGGCGAGAGTGGTGGAGGGATCGGAACCGGTGGACATCGATCCGCCTCGCATCGGGCGGCGTCCTTCGACGACTCACGCCGAGTTGGAGCGGATCGCGTTTCGGCTCTTCGCCGACGCCGGGTTCGACGAGACGAGCGTTGACGACATCGCCGCCGCCGCCGGGATCGGCCGACGCACCTTCTTTCGTTACTACCCGTCGAAATCGGACCTGGTGTGGGGTGACTTCGGGTCCGAGCTCGATCGGATGCGCTCCTGGCTCGCCGCCGTCTCACCCGACGTGCCCATGATGGAGGCGGTGCACCAGTCGGTGATCGAGTTCAATCGGGTGTCGCCGGAGCAAGTGCCGTGGCATCGCCGGCGCCTGGGGCTGATCCTCGGTGTGCCCACCTTGCTGGCCAACTCCACCCTCCGCTTCGCCCAGTGGAGAACCGTGGTGGCCGACTTCGTCGCCGGCCGACTTGGCCTCGAGCCCGACGACCTGCTTCCGAGGGTGATCGGCTACACCGCCCTCGGTGCCGCCCTCGCCGCCTACGAGGAGTGGCTACGCAACGAGGGAGCCGAGCTGGCCGACCTCCTCGATGAGGCCCTCGGGGAGCTGGCCGCTGGCTTTCGTCATCACGGAAGGGATGCCGAGTCGCCGGGCGTGCGATGACGACCACAAGCCAGGCCCGCAAGCTGGGGATCAAGCCGGGCCACCGCGTCCTGCTCGATCATCCGCCGCTCGGGTGGCAGCTCACCGACCCGCCGGCGGACATCGTGACGGCCGGCCTACGTGGTCCGATCGATGTCGTCGTCGGCTTCTTCACGGCCGAGGATCAGCTCCCTGACCGGCTGCCGAGGCTGGCCCCGCGGATCTACCCGGCGGGAGCGCTGTGGATCGCCTGGCCCCGACGTGCGGGCGGCCATCGAAGCGACATCACCGACAACGTGGTGCGCGAGCACGCCCTCCCACTCGGCCTCGTCGACGTCAAGGTGGCCGCCATCGACGATGACTGGTCAGCTCTGCGGGTCGTGTGGCGGGTGGAGAACCGGAGCGCGGGCGACCCACAGCCGGGCCCGTTGAGGAAAGACGCACGCGGCCGCTGAAGTAGCTCCGCCGGGGCCCCCGCGACGGTTCAGTCCACCAGGGCCGACACGTTGGCCGCGGCGGCAGGGCGGGCGGCCGGGGCCGGGGGAGAAGTGCGCACCACGTCGGCGTACAGGTCGATGGCCGCCGGCACGGCGAAGGGCGCCGCCAGGTTGGCGATCAGGCACTCGCCCGGCATGAGCGTCTGGATCTCCGCCCCCTGTGCCGAGATGTCCTGCTTGGAGGACGAGCGCAGGATGGAGCGATCCTTGTCGTCGGCGAGGCCGAGGATGAAGAAGGTGTTGAACTGGCTGAGCAGCTCGTCGTTCAGGAGGCGGGGTTGCTGGGTGACGGCGCAGAGACCGACGCCGAACTTGCGTCCCTCGCGCGCCAGGCGGGGGAACACGTTGGATTCGCGGTCCTTGCTTCCGGCGAGGACGCGCTGGGCCTCCTCCAAGGCCACCGCCACCGTCGGCATCCGCTCGTGGCGGCCGGGGTCGTCGAGGTAGGCGCCCTGCCACTCGTCGAGGATCCGCCGGGTGAGGAACGAAGCGACGAGAACCTCTTCGGTCGACCCGAGGCCGCTCACGTCGACGAGCACCACCTTGCCGGCGAGGAGGTCGGAGACGATCCGGCCCCCGACCGAGAGGGCCGGATCGGGCGAGATGCAGCGGAGGGTGACGATGCGTCTCGCCCTGCGGTGCACCACCTGGAGGGTCGAGAGGGCCACCCGGGCGGAAAGCTCGACGTCGCGGAAGCCGGCGAGGTCGTCGATGGCGGCGAACTCGGCGAGCCACGCCAGCCCGTCGGAGCCGGTCCGATCCGAGCTGTAGTGGCGCTCGAGCTCGTAGAGGGCCTCCTCCTGCGGCCGGCTCCACTCGTAGGCGGTGCGCAGGTCGTCGACGCTCAGCTCGCCGAGCGATACCCGCAGCGAGCTGCTTGCCGGCAGCGATCGGTTGGCGTAGGTGCGCAGCGCATCGGCCGACCACGGGTGGCGGGCCAGGGCGGCCCGGTATTCGCCGTGGGGGTCGATGACGAGCAGGCCGTAGCGACCGTTGGCCCGCATGACCCCGGCGGCGAGCACCTGCATCAGGTTGGACTTGCCCATCCCCGTCGTGGCGAAGATGCCGATGTGGCTGGCGAGCGAGGACCCGGGGATGCCGACGGTGAGGTCGACGACCGTCTCGCCGCTGCGAAGCCGGCCGACCGGTAGGTCGCCCATGCGCTCGGCGAGGAAGGCGAAGTCCTCCGCCTCGGGCGCGACCACCACGGAGAACTGGGTTGGCAGGCTCTTGGGCTTGCGGAACACCGTCCGCCGGCCGCCTTCGACCTCGGGGGGCGCCAGGTAACCGAGGCAGCGGCAGTCCGCCACGCGGTAGGTCCTGCGGGCCTGCTCGTGAATCGGGTGCAGCCCCTGCTCGCCCCGTTCGTCGTCGGCGAGCAGCATGCCGGCGATCCGCTCGGCCCAGCCCGGCTCCCTGTGCTCGGTCCCGTAGGTGACGTCGACGATCCGGAACAGGTAGCGCCGGTCGGTCCCGGTGTCGATGGCAACGAGGAGCTCGCCGAGGAAGAGATCCTCGTCGGGGGCCGCCCGGAACGTACCGTCGAGGACGTTGCGGCCGAATAGACGGCCCCGCACGACCCGGCCGGGCGGGCGCGTCGGCACTGGGGCGCCGTGGGCGGGGTCGGTCATGGCCCCAGCATGGCGGATTCGCTCTCTCGGCGGTCAACGGCGCGACCGGAGCGCGGCCGGCGGGTCAACTGCGCTCCATGAGCCGGTGGCGATCGGTGAAGGCCCGCTCGCGGACGTCGGATGGCACCCCGGCGCGGTCGAGGCCGGCCTCCACCCGGTCCCACACCTCGCCTCGCACCCAGCCCGGGCAGGCCGCCAGCCGGTCGGCGACGGCCAGCGGATACGGGTAGCCGGGGAAGGCGGCGTCGTCGGAGAGCGCGGCGATGGCGCCGATGGCGGCGGGGACATCGGTCCCGCCGGCCACGTCGATCCGGAACGAGAACCTGGCGTCGGGGTCGAGGCGAGCGACGGCGACGACAAGGCCGGGGCCGAGCTCGGGTCGGGTGACGGCGACCTGGGCCCACCAGCAGGCCCGGGCGCCGATCTCGTCCTCGGCGCGCCGCTCGAGCGCTCCGAGGAGAGGCGCACCGCCGAGCGATAGCGACGAGTGCTTGGTCACGCCGGCCAGCACGACCCTACGGGCCGCCGCTCGCTCGAGCAGCCCGGCGACCCACCACGCCGGGATCCGCCAGTCCGGTTGGAGGTCACCGTCGACGAGCACGAGGGCACCGGGATCGGCGGCGTCGACGGCCCGCGACACGGCCTCCCACTCGCCCCAGTCCCTGAGCAGGTTGACGTCGGCGCCGGCATCGGGCGCGACCGGCGATCCGAGGGCGGCGATGGCCCTCCTTCCCTCGCCGCCGCCGAGCAGGTGGGGGCGAAGCTCGCCCTCGTCCTCGAGCACCGAGGCGCCGTGCTGCCACCGCATCGTCGCCGCCCTCGTGACGTAAAGCTGCAGGCAGCGGGCGTCGGCGACGAGGGCCTGACCGCCGTCGACGGCCCACACGTCGTCGGGTGCCGGCCGCCGAGCCAGGGCGGCGAGCTCGACGACGGGCTCGAAGACGAGGTCTCCACTCGTGGGGTCGCTCAGGTCGGCCCCGCCGACGGTGAGCAGCTCGGCCAGCCGGGCGGCGGTGGTGTCGAGATCGGTCACGGGACCCAGCCTGTCATCCGGGTGTGACTGTCTCGGGAGGAGGGGGAATGGCCCCTTCGGTTGACTCCGTGTCGTCTCCGGGGAGAATAGGCGTATGCCCAGGGCCATCTGGAGCGGATCGGTGAGCTTCGGGCTCGTCAACGTACCGGTCAAGCTCGTCACCGCTACCTCTTCCAAGGACGTCAGGTTTCATCAGCTGCACGCCGCCGACGGGGCCAGGATCAACCAGAAGCGCGTCTGCTCCGCCGACGGGGACGAGGTGGACTACGCCGACATCGTCAAGGGGTACGACCTCGGAGGGGGCCGCTACGTCGTCATCGACCCCGAGGAGCTCGCGTCGGTCGACCCTGAGTCGTCGCGAACCATCGACATCGAGGAGTTCGTCGACCTGGGAGAGATCGACCCGCTCTACTTCGACCACAGTTACTACCTGGTGCCCGACGATCGGGCCGCCAAGCCCTACGCCCTGCTCGTGGAGGCCATGACCAAGACCGGAAAGGTCGCGCTCGGCCGGTTCGTACTGCGGACCAAGCAGTACTGGGCGACCCTCCGAGCTCGCGACGGGGCCCTGGTCCTCGCCACCATGCTCTACGAGGACGAGGTCGTCGATCCCGTCGATCTCGAGGTGCCGACGACCGATTCGGTGTCGCCGACGAAGAAGGAGCTCGATATGGCGGCGGCGCTCGTCGAGTCGCTCTCCGCGCCCTTCGACCCCGGCCGCTACCACGACGACCATCGCGAGAAGGTCATGGCCATGATCGAGGCCAAGGGCGACGGACAGGTGATCACCGCGCCCGAAGAGCCCGATTCCGAGACGGCACCCGTCGTTGACCTGATGGCCGCTCTCGAGGCCAGCCTGGCGGCGGCCAAGGACCGGCAGAGCTCGAAGAGCGCCTGAACGACGTGGCGTCATCGGGGCGCGGTACCGAGGTCACGGTGGGTGAGCGGACCCTCTCGTTGTCCAACCTCGACAAGGTGATCTGGCCGGCCACCGGGTTCACCAAGGGCCAGATGATCGATTACTACGCCAAGATCGGTCCGGTGATCGTCCGGCACCTGGCCGGCCGGGCCGTCACCTTGCGGCGTTGGCCCAACGGTGTGGACGCCGCGTCGTTCTTCGAGAAGAACTGCCCGTCGCATCGACCGCCGTGGCTGAGCACCGTCGAGATGGGCGACATCGGCTACTGCCGGATCGACGAGCCGGCCGCCGTGGTCTGGACCGCCAACCTGGCCGCCATCGAGCTGCACCCGACGCTCGCCGCCGCGCCCGACCTCGAGCGACCGACATTCGTGGTCTTCGACCTCGACCCCGGCGCCCCCGCCGACGCCGTCACCTGCGGTCGTCTGGCCCTCATCATCCGTGAGGCCCTCGGGCACCTCGGACTGTCGGCATGGCCCAAGACGTCGGGGAGCAAGGGACTGCAGGTCTACGTCCCGATCGGAGGAACGGCGACGTATCCCGAGACGAGGCAGTTTGCCCAGTCGCTCACCCTCGTGCTCGAGCGGGCCCACCCCGACCTGGTCGTGAGCACGCAGGACAAGTCGGTACGGCCCGGCAAGGTGCTCATCGACTGGAGCCAGAACTCGTCGTTCAAGACGACGGTGGCCGTCTACTCGTTGCGCGCCCGTGACCGACCGAGCGTCTCCACCCCCGTGACCTGGGACGAGCTCGAGCGCGCCGTCGCCGATGAGGACGCAGATTCGCTGCGATTTTCCCCCCAGGACGTCCTAGAGCGCGTCCAATCCACCGGCGACCTGATGGCCCCCGTCCTCGACGTCCGCCAGGATCTGCCCCGACTGGGTTAGCTGCTGATCTCGATGTCGGAGAGAAGCAGGCTCACCCCACCGGTTGCGAGCGTCGTGATGTCCGCGATGAGGGCCTGGCCCTGCGACGTGGCCAGAGCGGCGGAGGCGGTGTCGTAGTCGGCGAAGTACAGGTCCGCCGTGCGATACGCCGGCGTGGGGCTCCCGTCCTCCTTGGGGAACACCTTCGCCGTCTCCACCTTCTGGACGTCCGGGACCTTGGCGGCCAGGTTCATGTGCTCGTTGGCGTAATGCTTCTCGAAGGCGGCCGGGTCGGTCGGGTTGTCGTAAACGACGGTCAGTTTCACGGTCATGTCCTGTATCTACCCTTCGCCGCCCGGTCTCAGCCATGGCGGTCGGTACATTCGGTCTCATGGCCGACAACGAGCAATCCGCCGATACCTGGGACGTGGTCGTCATCGGCGGCGGCCCCCCCGGTGAGAACGGCGCCCAGTACGCCATCCAGGGCACCGACAGGACCGCCGTCATCGTCGAGGCGGCCCTCGTCGGCGGCGAGTGTTCCTACTGGGCGTGCATGCCGAGCAAGGCCCTGCTCAGACCGGTCGAGCTACTCGGCGCGGCCCGCGCTCTCCCCGGCGTCGCCGGCATGCTCAGCGGTTCCCTCGACGTGCCGGCCGTCCTGGCCCGGCGAGACTCCTTCACGAGCAACCACGACGACTCGTCGCAGGTGCAGTGGGCCAACAGTGTCAACATCGACGTGGTCAGAGGATGGGGTCGCATCGCCGGCGAGAAGACGGTTGCGGTCACCGCTTCGGACGGCTCGATCCGGACGCTGCACGCCCGCCACGCCGTGATCGTCGCTACCGGGACCACGGCCTCGGTCCCGCCCGTGCCGGGCCTGCGGGAAGCCAGGCCCTGGACGTCGCGCGACGTCACCAACCTCCACGAGGTCCCGCGGCGGGTGGCTGTCATCGGCGGCGGGGTCGTCGCCTGCGAGTCCGCCACGTGGCTCAAGGGCCTCGGCGTCGAGGAGCTCACCATGATCGAACCGGCCCCGGCGCTCCTCTCCACCCTCGAACCCATGGCCGGCGAGCTGGTCGGCGCCCACTTCAAAGAGGTCGGCATCGACGTGCAGGTCGCCACGCCCCTCGACTCGGTCGAGCGTCCCGATGTCGATGACACCGGCGAGGGTCACGTCCACGGCGGCCCTGTGACCGTGACCGCAGGCGGACGCAGCATCGAGGTCGACGAGATCGTCGTGGCGGCAGGACGCACGCCGGGATCGACCGACATCGGGCTCGACACCGTCGGTGTCGACGTCGACGAGTCGCACGGCTTCATCACCACCGATGACCACATGGAGGTCGTCGGCGTCGGCGGTGGGTGGCTCTACGCCATCGGCGACATCTGCGGGCGGGCCCTACTGACCCACATGGGCAAGTACCAGGGCCGCATCGCTGGAGACGTCATCGCGGCCCGGGTCGAGGACCGCTCGATCGAAGGCCCGCGCTTCACCGACATCGCCGACCACGGCATGGTGCCGGCCGTCGTCTTCTGTGATCCGCAGGTCGCTTCGGTGGGCCTCACCGAGGCGGGCGCGAGGGACAAGGGGATCGATGTCGAGACCATCGAGTACGACCTCGGCTCGATCGCCGGCGCCGTGCTCCTGCGCGACGGCTACACCGGCCGGGCCAAGCTTGTCGTGGACCGGGCCAGCGACACCCTCATCGGCGCTGCCTTCGTGGGTCCCGAGGTGGCCGAGCTCGTGCACGCCGCCACGATCGCCGTCGTCGGGCGGGTGCCGCTCTCGCAGCTCTGGCATGCGGTGCCCTCCTATCCGACGGTCAGCGAGGTGTGGCTCCGTCTGCTCGAGTCCAGATCTGCGATCTGACGATTCAGTTACTTGAAGATTCAGTTACTTGAAGACGTTGACGGCCCTGGCGATGACGAGGCCCACGGTCGTGAGGGCGATCGCCGACTGGATGAGCATGAGCGTCTTGGCCCAACGGGTGAGCGGCATGGTGTCGGTAGGGCTGAAGGCCGTCGCATTGGTGTAGGACACGTAGAGGTAGTCGGCGAACGTCGGCCGCCAGTCGTGGGGGGCGAGGTGGGCCTGGGTCATCTGGGGGAACAGGAAGTCGGGATAGGGGCGTTCACCGAGCGCTCTCGCCGCCGGCCCGCCCCGGTCCCACTCCGAGAACCACAGGCCGAACACGATGATGTTCGTCAGATAGACGCTGCCGCCGCCGGCGAGCAGCGGCCCGGCGTGCTGGCCCGTGGTGCCGGTGATCAGCCCTCGGATCAGCTCGTAGGACGACCACCCATTGGCGATGGAGATCACGGCGATCAGCCCCACGCTCAGGGCCCGCAGCACCGCTGAGCGCCGGTCGATGTGGCGCGGGTTGGCTGCGGTCAGCCCGATAAGGAGGGCGGCCTCGAGGGCCGGCAGCAGCCAAGCGGGACCGATGTCGAGGCGGGTGGGGAGGGCCACCTGCAAGGCGATGACGACCACCACGGCGACGGCGACGGGCCAGCGCTCCTCTCCCTCGCCGGGCCGGAGCCAACCGGGCGCTTCGCTCCCCGCTTCGGTGTCGTTGCTAGCGTCGGCGACGACCAGCTGCTCCACGTGGACGAGTTGGGAGCGCACGGCGGCCAGGGTCCGCGCCACGTCTCCGGCCGGGCCGACCGGTTCGTTGGTCGGTCGACTCGGGGGCGTCGGGGAAGGGTCGGGCATCTTTTGGCTCTGCTCAGAACTGCACGGCGGTGAGCTCGGGGTACCACGCCTTGGCCCGCTCGAGCGACGCGCGCCATCGTTCCCGATCGGACTCGCCGGCCGGTTCGACAACGGCTCGCGGCGCCCAGGCGTCGGCGATCTCGTCTTCGTCCGCCCAGGTCCCGACGGCCAGTCCGGCCAGGTAGCCGGCGCCCAGGGTGGTGGCCTCCAGGTGCGATGAGATCTCGACCGGTCGCGCGCACGCATCGGCGAGCGCCTGGACGAAGACGGGATTGGCGCTCATGCCGCCGTCGATGCGGAGGCTGGCGACGGGGTGCCCGGCGGCCGCAGCCCCGGTATCGGTCTCGGCCGCTTCGAGCAGGTCGGCGCCGCGGTGCGCCACCCCTTCCAGCACGGCCCTGACGAGCTGGGGTCGGCCGGCCCCTCTGGCTACTCCGAGAAGGGCGCCGCGTGCGCCGAAGTCCCACGCCGGGGTTCCGAGACCGGAGAGGGCGGGGACCATGACGACGCCGCCGGTGTCGTCGCAGCGCGCCGCGACGGCGGCCGACTCCTCCGGCGACGCCAGCACCTCGAGGTCGTCCACCAGCCAGTCGACGGCGCTGCCGGCGGCGAGCATGATGGCCTCGATTCCCCACGTCGTGGTGCCACCCCTCGACCAGGCGACGATCGGGAAGCAGCCCCCCGCACCCCTGGTGGCGAACTCTGGACGGGACCCGACGCAGGCATCGAGCATGGCGCCGGTCCCGAAGGTGGCCTTGGTCAACCCCGGTCTCGTGCAGCTCTGGCCGATGAGCGACGCCTGCTGATCTCCGGCGATCCCGCAGATCGGCGGTGAACCCGGCAGGGCGGTGGCCTCACCGATCCGGCCCGACGATTCGACGATGCTGGGTACGGCGTCGACGGGGATGGCGAGGCGCTCGAGCAGGTCGGTCCGCCATGCCGTCCCCTCCCTCCCGAGGAGACCGGTGACGCCGGCGTTGCCCGGGTCGGTCACGTGGAGGTGCCCAACGGAGAGGTGCCAGGCGACCCAGGTATCGACGGTGCCGAGCAGGGTGCCTGCCGACCGGCCCGGGTCGTAGGTGTCGAGGAGCCAGGCGTACTTGGTCGCCGACTCGCTCGGCGAGAGGCGGAGCCCTTCGGCCTGCAGCTCGAGACAGGTTCCCGCCGTCCTCAGATCCTGCCAGCCGACCGCGGGGCCGAGGGCCCGACCGGTTGTCGGGTTCCAGGCCACGGCCGAGGCGCGTTGGGTGGCGATGCCGACGGCATCGACGGGTCCGGCCTTGGCCAGCGCCTCCGTGGCGGCCTCGATGACGGCGACGGCCACGGCATCGGCGTCGAATTCGACCAGGCCGGGGAAAGGAAACGACGGTGGCGTGGGGCGGGGTGCAACCGCCACGACCTCGCCGTCGGGCCTGACTACCCCGGCGCGCACGCTGCTCGTGCCCACATCGACGACGAGGATGCTGATGATGACCTCCCAGCCGGAGAACGGGCGTTGACCGGCGAGCCTACCTTCGAGTGCGCCGACCGGTCGGGCCGCCCTCGCCGCACCGGCCCGGCTTCAAGGCCACGGAGGAGCTGCGAACGGGGAGGGGAGGCCGAGCTTGCCCGGGTTGAGGATGCCGCGAGGGTCGAGCGCGGCCTTGATGGCGACGAGGACGTCAAAGGCCGTCCCCATGGCCGGTCGCAGGTACCGGGCTCGGTTGATGCCGATCCCGTGATGGTGCGAGATGGCGCCGCCGTGGCGAAGAACCGCTCCCATCACCGCGTCCCACACGGCGGTGTAATAGGCCTCACCGGCGCCGGGTGCATCTCCCTGGGGCCGTCCGCCGAAGCTGAAGTACAGGCACGCCCCGTTAGGATAGGCGTGGGACTGGTGGGCGGAGACGGCGAGTGTGCCTTCGACGGTGGCCACATCGGCGACGACCTCGGCATGGAGCGCCGGCAGGGAGCGCCACGCCGCCGCCACCTCGATGGTGTCGGCGACGATGCCGGCCGTGGCGAGCGCGCCGAGCGAAGGGACCTCGTTGCGGTGGGCGAACCAGGTATCGACGGGTCCGGGACCGAGCGCGGCCGCCGACGAGCACTCCTCGGACACGATCCTCATCGTGGCGTCGACGATCGCGGCTTCACCCTCGTCCAACACGATCAGGGCGCAGCCTGCCACGCCGTCGAAGTGGCGACCGGTCTCTGCCTCGTCGTAGAGGCGCACAACGGCGGGCGTGGCGTCCCGGCGAAGGATCCGTCGGCAGGCCTCGAGGCCAGCGTGAAAGTCGTCGAATGCCCACGCCAGGCGCCGTTCGACTCGCGGCAGGGGGTGGGCCAGGACGTGGGCCTCGGTGATCACGCCGAGGGTGCCCTCACTACCCAAGAAGACCTGGGTGAGCTCCGGCCCCATGGCCGCCCTCGGGGCGCCGGTGCCGGTTTGGATCAACCGCCCGTCGGCGAGCGCGACTTCCAAACCGACGACCATGTCCTCGACCTTGCCGTAACGCGTGGAGTACTGCCCCGCCCCCCGGCACGCCAGCCAGCCGCCGACCGTCGAGATGGCGATCGACTGTGGCCAGTGTCCCGTGGTGAGCCCGTGGTCGATCCTGAGCCGCTCCTCGAAGTTCATCCCCCAGGTGCCGGGCTGCACGGCCACGACGAGGTTGGTGTCGTCGACATCGACGATGCCGGCCATCCCGGTCAAGTCGAGCGAGACGCCCCCGTGGATCGGGACGCTGCCACCGCAGACCCCGCTCCGCCCGGCTGCCGGTGTGACCGCGACGCCGGCGTCGTTGCAGACAGCGAGGATCGTCGCGACCTCATCCGCCGACGAAGGGGTCACGACGGCGCCGGCGATGGCAGGGACCGATCCGGCGAGGGCCCACGTCGCGCCGATCGGCCACCAGTCGCGGCCCGCAGCCACCCTGGCGTCGATGGAGGTGTCGACGGTCGCACAGACGCCGGCCAGCCGGTCGATCACCCGGTCGTCGATGGCCACCTCGGCCGCGAGCCGCGACGAGGCGTCGGCCGGCGAACACCCGAGCTCGACCGCAGGCTCGGGGTGACCCGGTCCCGCGCTCACCGGCCGACCTCACCGGGATGGGCGGTGGTGCCGGGGGTCGGGGCGGCGCCGGCCGAAGCGTCGGACCCTGGGGCGACGCGGAGCGCGGCCTCGGCTCTCGAGCCGGCCGTCACCGGGTCACCGGCGACGGCGGCGGAGAGGAACGCTGCCGTCTCGGCTCCGATGGCCTCGTCGGACCAGCCCAGCTCCGCGCCGATGAGCCGGGCCACCGCCGGCGCGGCCGCGACGGTGGCGGCATGGTCGAGGATGAGGCAACGGGTCCTGCGGGCCAGCACGTCCATGACGCTGAGGGCCATCTCGTGGCGGACGGCGAAGACGGCCTCCGCCCTCAGGTAGGGCAGGCCGAGCACGAGTGCTGAGGCCAGGTCATCGGACTCGTCGGCGATGGCGGCCACGGCCGGCGCCTCGGAGCCGTAGCGGCCCACGAGATGATCCCTGACGCTCCGAACTCCGAGGAGGCCACGGGGCCTGGCCGGCGGGGGGCCGCCGGCGGGCGGTCTGGCTCCGGTGGGCGGGGGCTCGCCGCCAACGAGCACAAGTCGGCGGGTCGGCGACGGGCACCGTCGTCGGCCCAGCAGCCCGACGACCTCGTCCACGGCGTCGGCGGCCATCTTCCGGTATGTCGTCAGCTTCCCTCCGGTCACAGTCACCAGTCCGGTGTCCGACACCGTTACCCGATGCCGCCGGGACAGGTCGGCCGTCTTGGCGTCCGGCTCCCCGCTGACCAGCGGCCGCAGACCGGCCCATGTGGCCGATACGTCCACGGCCGTCAACCCGGCCGTCGTCCAGGCATTGACCGCGGCAAGGAGGTCGTCGACGTCCTCGGCCGTGGCGCGCGGATCGTCGAGCGGGCCCTCGTAGTCGGTGTCGGTCGTGCCGACATAGGTCCACCGACCCCTGCTGCCGCCCGGCGTCGCGCCGCTCGCGTCCCACGGGACCACGAACACCGAGCGACGCTCGCCGGGGACCGGCAACACGATGGCCCGATCGCAGGGAAGACGCGACGATGGGATCGTCACGTGGACCCCCTTCGCCGGGCGCAGCCCGATCTCCCCGGTGCCGGCGGCCAGGGCGGCGATCTCTCCGCTCCAGACGCCACCGGCATTGACGACGACCGTCGCCCTGACCTCCGTGCCGTCCGCGAGGCGCACCCCCGAAAGCCGACCCTGCGGGCCGCGGACGAGGCCATTCACCGCCGAATGATTGACCACCACTGCACCGCAGGCCGCCGCACTGCGGGCCACCGCGAGGGTCAGGCGGGCGTCGTCGACCTGGGCGTCCCAATAAACGAACCCAGCACCGAGCGCTTCGGGGCGCAGCACCGGCATGTGACGGAGCGCGTCGGCGGCGGTCACCCGGTGATGCCGGCGGCCGATCCGCAGCCCGCCGGTGAGGTCGTAGATCCACAGCGCACTCGAATAGGCCTTGGCGATGGCGGCGACCTTCGTCCCGAACAGCGGGATCAGGAAAGGCAGGCGCCGTACCAGGTGGGGGGCATTCTTCAAGAGACGCTGGCGTTCGGCCAGGCCCTCGTAGACCAGGCGATAATCGCCGTGCTGGAGGTACCTGAGGCCGCCGTGCACCAGCTTCGACGACCTCGACGAGGTACCCGCCGCGAAGTCGTCGGCTTCGACGAGCGCCGTCCGCAGCCCCCTCGCCGCCGCGTCGAGGGCCACGCCGCATCCCGTGATCCCGCCGCCCACCACGACCACGTCGAAGGTCTCGGATCGCAGTGCGGCGAGCGCCGAGGTGCGGTCGAGGCGGCCGGCACCCGGCGCGCCGGGCCGGAGCCGCCGTCGCCACGTCACCCGCCAAACGTACCCGCCGGCCCTAGACACCCGGGGAGCCGGTCGGTCAGAATAGCCGTTCCTGGCCGTTCCCCCCGAGCCGGGCGGCCCCAACCGGGAACCGCCGGCGCGGGGCAGGCCGACGAGCATGACCGAGGAAGCTTCGTGAATCAAACCAAGACCCCCGTCTGGCGGCAGCGGGCCGCCTGCCGCGGCGTGGACCCCGACATCTTCTATCCCGTGTCGGAGGAAGAGGCCGAGGAGGCCCGCGCCATCTGCCGGGCCTGTCCCGTGCTCGAGAGCTGCCTCGACTGGGCCCTCGCCAACCGCGAGCGCGACGGCGTGTGGGGCGGGGCGACCGAGCGCGAGCGCCGGCGCATGATCCGCCAGCGTCGTCGTTCCGCCTGAGGCGGCGCCGACCCTGTCGTTCGACGCCCTGGGAGGGTGGCCCGGCATCCTTACCCGCCTGGTGCGCGGGGAGGAGCTCAGCGCCGATGAGGCCGGTGCCGCCATGAGCGAGGTCTTCGCCGGGGAGGCGACCCACGCCCAGGTGGCGGCGTTTGTCTTTGGGCTGCGCTGCAAGGGGGAGTCGGTGGCGGAGATGACCGGCCTCGTGCGGGCCATGCTCGCGGCGTCGGTCACTGTCCCTGTTCCCGCCGCCATCCATCCCCGCCTGGTCGACACGTGCGGCACGGGAGGCGACGGGACCGGCACGATCAACGTCTCGACGATCGCCGCTCTCGTCGTGGCCGGCGCCGGCGTTCCCGTCTGCAAGCACGGGGGCAGGGCCGCATCGTCGAAGGCCGGATCCGCGGATGTGCTCGAGACCCTCGGCGTTGCCATCGAGCTCGGGCCCGATGGAGTCGGGCGCTGCATCGTCGAGGCAGGGATCGGTTTCTGCTTCGCGCCGCGGTTCCATCCGGCCATGCGCTACGCCATCCCGGTCCGTCGGGAGCTTGGCGTGCAGACGGCGTTCAACTTCCTCGGACCCCTTGCCAACCCGGCTCGGGTCGTTCGTCAGGTCGTCGGCGTCGGGGATCCCTCCATGACCGAGAAGATGGTCGGTGTGCTCGCCGGGAACGGCGCGCTCGACGTCATGGTCGTGCACGGCGCCGACGGTCTCGACGAGCTCAGCACCACGGGCCGCTCGACCATGGTTCGGTGGAAGGCGGATCCGGCTGTCGGGCCGGGTCGGGCGGGGTCGGGCGGGGTCGGGCGGGGTGAGGCGTCGGGACGTGGTGAGGCGTCGGGACGCGGCCAGCTCTCGACGGAGACGGTGGACCCTGCGGCGCTCGGCCTGGCTCCGGCCCGCCTCGAGGATCTCAGGGGGGGTGACGCGGTGGCCAACGCCGCCCACGCCCGGCGGGTGCTCGAGGGTGGGGCGGGTCCGCATCGCGACATCGTCGTTCTCAATGCGGCGGCCGGGCTCATGGTCGCCGGCGCCGCTGCCGATCTCGCGGGGGGCATCGAACTGGCGAACGCGGCCATCGACGACGGGCGTGCCCTTGAGAGCCTCGAGCGGCTGATCGCCGTCTCCCGAGAGGCCGCCGGAACCGAGGGTCGCCACCCCGGGTGACTGTGGGGCGGCGCCGGCGGCGGGTCTACGCCGGCGGTACGTCCGCCGAGCCCGGGTCTGCGAGGGCCGTGCTCGGGCATGCGGTCGATGCTCTTTCGGTGCTCGGGCGATCTCCGGCCGTGCTCAGGCGGTGCTCAGGCGGTGCGGGGAGGAACCGGCTCGTCGGCGATGCGGGCCGGCTCACCGACCACGCGCAGCTCGCCGATGGCCGCCTCGAGCGCATCGAGCCCGAGCTCGGCGTCATCGGGCCTGACGGCGCCGAGCTCGTCGATCTGGCGGCGCAGGTCGTTCGAAAGCGAAGCGAGCCGGGCCGCCGAGGATTCGAGTGCAGCGACTTCGCGGGCTAGCTCGCCGAGCTGGCGCCGCCGCGACGAGGAGCCGCCCCTGTCGCAGGCGACGATTCGGGCGTCGATGGTCACGGCGCGACGAACGAGCTCTTGGCCCGTGCCGTCGAGCACGCCACCGGCCGCTCGTGTCTTGCGCCGGCGTGACTGTGGGCCGAGGGGCTGGGTGGCGGCGATGACCATCCGGGTGGCGCGGCGGAGCCGGCGGTGGAGCTGGGCGGCGCGGCCGGGAGAGCACAACCAGTGCAGTGGGGCGGCCGTTCGATGGGCTGGCGCGACCCGATTGGCACGCCTGACCCGGTGGAGGGCGAAGCAGGCGACGAGCCCGGCGCCAACAGTGGTGGCGACGATGACCCCAAGCACCACCTCGAGGACCTCTTTCATCCCTTTAGCCTACCGGCCCGGGCTGAGGTCCGATCGCCGCCACGTGACGTCGGGGTGGCCGTCACACCCTCGGAGGATGATGGCGTCATGAGCCTGACGATCAGCTGTGACGACTGCCGGATGCAGGGGACGACGACCTGCGATGACTGTGTGGTGACGTTCATCTGTGGCCGCGAGCCCGACGACGCCATCGTCATCGACGTCGCGGAAGAGCGGGCCGTGCGGCTGCTCGCCGACGGCGGTCTTGTCCCGCGGCTTCGACATCGACCGAGGAGCGACTGCGCGTGAGATCGGACGGGGGGGCGCCCGTCTGGGCTCGGCCCGAGGCGTCCGCGTCTGCGGCCCGCCCAGCTGGTACTTTCGGCCTGCTGGCCCCGAGATTCGGGGCGTCGGTTCACAGGGGAGCACGTGCGACAGCTCCATTTCGTCGGCGTCACCGACGACCACGCCGGCCTCATCCTCGCCGAGCGGTCGGATGCCAAAGCCGGTACCGCCGTCATCGCGATCACCGATGAGCTCAGGGTGGCCATCGGCGACCGGCCGGCTGACGGATCTCCCCGGCGCTGGAAAGGCGAGCGCTCGTCCGGGTCGCGCTTCGCCTCGAGCCGGCTCAGGCCCCGTGAGATCCAGGACCGCCTCCGCCTGGGGCGGACCGTCGCCCAGGTTGCCGAGGAGGCGGGCGTCGACATCGACTGGGTCGAACGTTTTTCCGGGCCGATCATCGCCGAGCAGCACGCCGCGGTGGCTCGGGCCAAGGAGCTGACTTTTCACGCCGGCCGCAAGGGACCGTCTGACCGTCCATTGGGTGATGCCGTCTCACGCAACCTGTTGGCCAAGGGGATGCGCCAGAGCGTCGACGAGGTCGCCGGCGGCTGGTCGGCGTTTCAACACCAGGGCAGCGAGTGGGTCGTGGCGTACTGGTATCTCCAGCGGGGACGGCAGGTCGAGGCCACATGGATCGCCGACCTCGCCACCGGGAGCCTCCTCGCAGTCAACAGAGCGGCGGGGGCACTCGCCTTCGTCGGTGAGGACGACGCTTCCGCCGGCGGAGGCGACCCGAGCGACACCGGGTCGGGTGACCCATCGCTCGACGGTGGACGGCCGGGCCGCTCGGGGTTGGGCGCGACAGGAGCGACCCACCCGGGTTCGGATGCTCCGAGCCCTGCCGGCGGAAATGCCGGAGGGAAGGTGGCCGCCGCCGGTGGGTCGAAGGGTGCCGGTGAACGCGGCGGGCGGGGCGCCCTGCGCGCCGTGGCGGCGACGAGTCCCCGACCCGCCGAGAAGCGTGCCGCCGCCACGGGCGGGTCCCCATCGGGTCCGGCCCGCAAGCGCCGGCGGCGCGCCGGCGACGAGGCCAGCGAAGAGGCCGATCGACGCCAGCCGCATCTGCCCGGCGTCGAACCCTGATCGCCTGGGCACCAGAGATACGGGCCGGCCGGGTCTCCCGCCCCCGCAGGCGGCTGTTTGGTCGTGCGGCCCTATCGCTCCGGGGGTCCTACGTCGGCAAGCCGAGGCTGGGCGGCGTCCTTGTCGGAGAGAATGGCCAGGTCCTCGCCCATCGGCCACGCCACCGCCAGGTCGGGGTCGAAGGGATGAACCGACCGGTAGGTCGCATCCTGTGACCAGTGCGCGTTCACGAGGTACGTGTACGTCACCCCGTCCTCGAGCGTCTGGTAGCCGTTGGCCACCCCTCGCGGGACGAGCACCGCCTTGGCCGGAGTCAGCTCGAGGGTGAAGGTCGTGGCGAACGTCGGTCCACTTCGCAGATCGACCCAGACGCCGAAGACCCGCCCGTTGGCGACCGAGACAAACTTGTCCCAAGGCTCGGCGTGCAGCCCACGGGTGACACCGGTCTTCTCGTTGTAGGCGAAGTTGTTCTGCACGATGTCAAAGGGAGGGAGCCCGATGGCCTCGAGCTTCTCCTTCTGGTAGTTCTCCTTGAACCACCCCCGCTCGTCTCCGTGCACCACCAGGTCCACCTCGTACAGCCCGGGCACCGGCGTCTCCGCCACCCGGAGACCGGAACTCGATGGGGACGTCGTCATGGCAGGGCGGATGGTAGCGCCGGCCCCCCTTCCGGTGAGTACACGTTGGCTTGGTACGGTCGGTCACTGTGGCGGCAGGCCCATCACCCGACGAGCTGCGAGTCGTTGGTCGGTCCCTCGGGCTCGATGTCGTGGGGTTCACGACGGCCGAGCCCTTTGCCGATACCCGCAGGGTGCTCGAGGAGCGCAAGGCGGCGGGACTGCACGGAGGAATGCAGTTCACGTACCGCAACCCGGCTCGCTCCACCGACCCGACGAGGACCATGGTCGGGGCGAGGACGCTGGTCGTCGGGGCCTGTCGCTATCTTCGCCGGCCGCCGGGTGACGTCGGGGCCGGTGATCGGCCGGGAGGCGGCCGTCCCCGCGGTCGGGTGGCCCGCTACGCCTGGAGCGACTACTACGGTCCGCTCCGCGACGGCCTCGGCGGCATCGCCGAGCGGCTCCGATCCTCTGGACACAGGGCCATGGTGCTCGCCGACGACAACGCCCTCGTTGACCGGGCGGCGGCCGTCAGGGCCGGGCTCGGCTGGTACGGCAACAACACCACCGTGCTCATCCCCGGGATGGGGTCGTGGTACGTCATCGGCGCCGTGCTGACCGATGCCGTGCTGGTCGATGACGGGCTGGTCGATGACGGGCCGACCGGCGCCGTGCTGGCCGACGCCGTGCTGGTCGATGACGGGCCCGGCGACCCGGCGGCCGCCGATGAGCCGCCCACGGGGTCCGGTCGTCGCGTGGACGCGGCCGTCGCCGCCGTAGCGGCGGTCACGGCAGGGTGCGGTCCCTGCCGGCGGTGCCTGCCGGCGTGCCCGACCGGTGCCATCGTCTCGCCTGGCGTGCTCGACGCCAGGCGCTGCCTGGCTTGGCTGGTCCAGGCGCCCGGCGTCCTTCCGGCCGAATACCGCGAGGCCGTCGGCGACCGGATCTACGGATGCGACGACTGCCAGGATGTGTGCCCCGTAAACCGCATCGGAGAGCGACGCCACCCGCCGGCCGAGGCCGAGCCCGAGGCGGAGCCCGCCGTCGACGTGCTCGAGCTTCTGGCCGCATCGGACGACGAGATCCTGGCCCGGTGGGGTCGGTGGTACATCGCCGAGCGGCGGCCCCGATACCTCAGGCGCAACGGCCTCATCGTGCTCGGCAACACGGGCGACCCGAAGGACCCGGCCGTGCTCTCGGCCGTTGCCGCCGCCCTCGCCTCCGACGACGGTCTGCTCCGCGCCCACGCCGTTTGGGCCGCGGCCCGCCTCGGTCGGCCCGACCTGGCGGCCGGACTCGCCGCCGACCCCGATCCCAAGGTGCGAGCCGAGGTCGCGTCGATCGACCGGGTCGGCGTCCGGTCCGGGTGAGGCCGGGCCCGCCCCGGGGTGAGGCGGGGCTGCCCCGGGGGTCTTGTCACCGTCCGACCCGGCCGGCGTGACGGCTCTCGACGTGGTGGGCGCCGCTCCCCGGGCGGCGTGGCGGGTTTCTGGGGTGAAATGCGTTTGCCTGGCACGGGTGTGGGCGCGCGGGGGGAGGTTCGGGTCGGTGAGGAGGCGCTTGAGTTGTGGAGTGGTGTGGTGTGGGTTTATGAGGCTTTCTCGGTGAGGTTGACGTCGAAGCCGAGTGCCTCGATCCGGCGTGCGAGTCGCTTCGCCTCGACGGCGGGATCGTGGCGACGCTGGAAGTAGTCGGCGCCGAGGTCTTGGTAGACGGCACCGGTGGAGAGCAGGTGCCAGATGGTCGACAGCATCGAGTTGGCCACGGCGACGGCGGCCCTGTTCGCTCCTCGACGGCTGGCGATACGCGAGTACTGGGCGGAGTAGTAGCTGCCCTTGGTGCGTGCGGCGCCGCGTGCTGCTTCGATGAGGGTCCGGCGCAGCCAGGTCGAGCCGTGCCGGGTTCCCGCTGGTCGTCGTTTGCCGGCCGATTCGTGGCTGCCCGGGGCGACACCGGCCCAGGCGCAGAGCTGTTGTGGGGTCGGGAACCGGCTCATGTCGGCGCCGGTCTCGGCGACGATCACCTCAGCGGTCGTATCCGAGACTCCCGGGACCGACATCATGAGAGCGACCGCCGTCTCAAAAGGGACGAGACGGGTCGTTATCTCCTCGCTGAGCGCTGCGATCGACCGGTCGAGGAAGTCGATGTGGTCGATGATCCGGCGGCAGACCACGCCGTGATGGGCGCCGAAGTGACCGGCGAGGGCCTCGGCGAGGTGGGGGATCTTCGCTCGCATCCTGCCCTTGGCCATCTCCGCGAGGACCTCGGGGTCCCGCTCGCCGGAGATGAGCGCCTCGATGATCCGCCGCGACGACAGACTCCACACCGACGATGCCACCGACGTGATCTTGACGCCCGCGTCTTGGAGGACCTTCTCGAGGCGCTGGATCTCTTTTCCCCTGGCGTCGACCTGGGTTTTGCGGTAGCGGGTGAGCTCGCGCAGCTCTCGGATCTCGGGGGGCGGCACGAAGCTCGGGCGGACCATCCCGTGCGCGGCGACATCGGCCAGCCACTCGGCGTCGGAAAGATCCGACTTGCGGCCCGGCACGTTCTTCACGTGCTGCGCGTTACACAACCACACCTCGGCGAACAGCCCCTCGAGCGCATAGTACGGGCTCTTCCAATACACCCCGGTCGCCTCCATCGCCACGGTCGAGACCGCCGCGTCCGACAAGAAACCCGCCAGGTCGACCAGCCCCCTACGTGTGGTGGCAAAGCTCGCCTTGGACACCCCCACCTCACCATCAACACCAACGACTCGACAGCACGCCACGACCGTGTCGCGATGAACATCGAGACCCGCGACCCGATCCCTGATCCGCTTCATCCCATCACCTCCGTCTCGATTGGCCACAACGGCCGGCAGGGAGAGAACCCGGCGAAGCGAAATCTGGGGTTCGTGCTCGTAGCGACACTCCAAGGTCCTCCACGGTCCCCGCATCAAACTTTGCGCGCGCACACAGGCGGCAAGAAACACTCGATGACCTTCCCTACCAGCCACCACCAGCATTTCATCGCTCCCCGGTGACCGCCAAGTCATCCCAACTTTGCCCACCTTTCCTGACTTTCTCCGGAATAGTGGGCAAAGAAAGCTCTCTTTCGATGCCGAGCCGGCGCCTGTCGCCCGGGCCGAAGCGCCCGGGCTGAGACGCCCGGGCCGAGACGCCCGCTGCCCGGCCGAGACGGCACGCCGGGTGTGAGATGGCGTGGGAAGCTCGTCGCGCGAGGTGTGAGTGGCCGCCCGAGCCGAGACGTGAGATGCTGACCGGTCGTCGCCGCAGCCCCAAACCGGCGGCCTGCATCCACCCTGCTCCGTGCGCCACCTTCTCGTCACCAACGACTTCCCCCCGAAGACCGGAGGGATCCAGTCCTACCTCTGGGAGCTCTGGCGCCGCCTTCCGGCGCAGGATGTCACCGTGTTCACTGCGGCCAGGGCCGGGGCCGAGCCCTTCGATGCCGAGCAGGCCTTCAGGATCGTCCGTTCGCGCGAACGGGTGCTGCTACCGCACCCCGTGCTCGCCCGTCAGGTCCGCGATCTGGCCGCCCAGGTCGGGGCCAGAGCCGTCGTGCTAGATCCGGCGCTGCCCGTGGGCGCTATCGGGCCGTCGCTTGGGTTGCCGTACGCGGTCGTGTTGCACGGCGCCGAGGTGGCCGTGCCGAGCCGCATCCCGGCCAGCCGGCAGCTCATGGCCAGGGTTCTCACCCGGGCCTCGCTGATCATCGCCGGCGGGCGCTATCCGACCGCCGAGGCCGAACGCGCCATCGGGAGGGCGGCCATGCCGGCCACGGTGCAGGTCCCGCCGGGCGTGGACACAAACCGGTTCGTTCCCTTGGGGGGTTCACTCGAGCAGGCTGCGGTCAGGGCCCAATGGGGCCTCGACCCCAAGGCGCCGCTGGTCTTGAGCGTCAGCCGGCTGGTCCCCCGCAAGGGAATGGACGTGCTGATCGACGCGTCGGTCCTCCTCCGCCGCCGCCACCCTCGACTCCAGGTCGCCATCGCCGGCGCCGGCCGCGACCGCCACCGCCTGGAGACGCGTATCCGAAAGGCGGCGGCACCTGTCCGACTCCTCGGACCTGTGCCCGACCGTGACCTGCCGGCGCTGTACGCGTCGGCCGATGTCTTCGCGCTCTGCTGCCGCAACCGCTGGCACGGCCTCGAGCAGGAGGGCTTTGGCATCGTGTTACTCGAGGCCGCAGCGTCCGGTGTCCCCACCGTGGCCGGGAGGAGCGGCGGCGCCCCCGAGGCGGTCGAGGACGGGAGGACGGGGGTCGTCGTCGACGACCCCGACGAACCCGAGGCCGTGGCGGCAGCCATCGGCCCGTTGCTCGACGACCCCGAACTGGCCCGAGGGCAGGGCGTCGCCGCTCGGGCCAGGGCCGAGGCGTCGTTCGGCTACGACGGCCTGGCCGCCTCGCTCGGCGCCGCCATCGATGGGATGGGATAGCCCACCATGGCCCGGCGCGCGCCGGCGCCCCCGGGCCGGTGCTGGCCATGGCCCCGTTCGAGCGACCGTTCCTTCCGCCTTTGGTAGTACGGTGCCCTTCCGCAGACCAGCAAGGAGCCGAGGTCGTGGAAGAAGAGGTCACCGAGCGGATGGTCATCGCCGGGACGCCCGAGCACTGCTACCAGGTGCTCACCGACTTCGAGCGTTACCCGCAGTGGGCCGCCGACATCAAAGCGGTCACGGTCGAGGGACGCGACGATGACGGCCGGGCGCAAAGCGTCACGTTCAGGGCGGCGGCCTTCGGTCGTTCGACGTCCTACACCTTGCGCTACGACTACACCGACGCCCCCGGCCGGCTCTCCTGGGTCCAGACCGCCGGCGACCTTACCCGTCGACTCGATGGTGTCTACGTCCTCGAAGCTTCGGGCGATCATGCCACCGAGATCCGCTACGACCTCGTGGTCGACCTGATGGTCCCGCTCCCCGGTTTCGTCAAACGCAGGGCCGAGGGTCGGATCATGGGCACGGCGCTCAGGGAGCTCAAGGCGAGAGTCGAGGGTCGGGAGATCGCGCCCGACGCCGGCTAGGTTGCCGGCGCCAGCCGGGCCTGCCCCCGGAGCTCGACCGCCGGCGCCCGCAGGAGATGGACGGTTTGTCCGTATCGTCGACCCTAGCGACGAGCGCCTGGTCGCCTACCGGGATCTCACCGACGCCGAGCTTCGGCGGCGCAGGGACGCCGAAGGGGCCATCTTCGTAGCGGAAGGGCGACTGGCGGTCGAACAGCTCGTCCGGGGGTCCTTCGCCATCCAGTCGATGTTGCTCACGGACAACCGGCTCGAGCGGATGAAAGACGCCATCGAAGCTGCCGGGGTCGCCGGCGCGCCTATCTACCTGGCGACAAGGGAGGTCGTCGCTGCGACCGTCGGCTTTGACCTGCACCGGGGCGTGGTCGCCATCGGCCGGCGTCCGCCTCCCGCCGATGCGTCCCGACTGATCGCGCAGGCGGCCGGTGTCGGGCGCCCCCCGATCGTCGCCGTCGTCGAGGGCGTCAACGACCACGAAAACCTCGGGGCCTTGTTCCGCAACGCCGCCGCCTTCGGGCTGGCCGCCGTGCTCCTCGACCCGAGCAGCGCCGACCCGCTCTACCGGCGCAGCGTCCGGGTCTCGCTCGGCCACGTGCTCCGGGTCCCCTTCGCCCGCTTGCAGCCCTGGCCGGCGGGGCTCGATCTCCTGCGCCGGGCCGGATTCGTCATCGCCGGCTTGAGCCCCGATCGGCGCACCCTTTCCCCGCCCTCGCCACCAGCGATCCGCCTCGACGAGCTCCCGGTCGCCGGTCCCGTCGCCGTCGTCGTCGGAGCCGAAGGGCCGGGCCTCTCGCCCGGGGCCCTGGCCGGCGCCGACCTGCTCGTCTCCATCCCGATGGCCGACGGCGTCGATTCGCTCAACGTGGCGACGGCGGCGGCCATCGCATTCCACCACCTGGCCGCGACCGGCCCGTAGCGGCCCGCGGCTGCGTCCGTCACGCCGGTCGGTAGCGTGCCGGCATGAGCTCGCCGGGCCGGACCGACTTGCGGCGGGCAGTGGCCGTCGTGACCGGCGGGGGCAGCGGGATCGGCTTCGCCCTCGCCCGGCTCCTCCACGAGGAGGGGGCGAGGGTGGCGATCGTCGACAGCCATACCGACGCCGTCGAGGGAGCGACCGCCCTGCTGCAGGGGTCGACCGGGTTCATCGCCGACGTCACCGAAGAGGCGCTGGTGCGTTCCGTGGTCGCCACCGTGGAAAGCACCCTCGGGCCGGTCGACATCTATTGCTCCAACGCCGGGATCGGTACCGGCCCCGGGCTCGGCGACGACGACGCCTGGGCGCGGGCGTGGGCCGTGCACGGCATGGCGCACGTCTATGCGGCCCGAGCCGTCCTCCCCTTGATGGCGGCGCGCCGCACAGGACACTTCGTCGTCACCGCATCGGCGGCCGGTCTGCTGATGATGATGCAGTCGGCTCCCTACACGGTCACCAAGCACGCGTCGGTCGCCATCGCCGAGTGGCTCGCCGTCGAGTACGGCGGCACCGGCGTCCAGGTGCACTGCGTGGCGCCGCAGGGGGTTCGCACCCCGATGGTCTCGGCTGATGCCGCTTCGGAGGCCGAGGTCGCCGCCAGCGGTCCAATCATAGACCCGACGGTGGTAGCCGAGCACGTGGTGGCGGCGCTTCGGACGGGGGAGTTCCTCGTGCTGCCCCACCCCGAGGTCCACGACTACGAGACGGCCAAGGTCTCCGACCGGACGGCCTGGCTCGCCATGATGCGCACGCTCCGCGCCCGGCTGCGGTGACCGGGGCGGGGCCGGTCATCGGCGTCGACATCGGCGGGACCAAGGTCCTCGCCGTGCGCCTCGGCCCTGCGGGTGAGCTCGAGGCGGAGGTGAAGGTGGCCACGCCGGCTCGCGGCGACGAGGTCGTCGAGCGGATTTCTGCCGTGGTCGAGTCCCTCGCCGGCGGGCGGCGGCCGGCGGCGGTCGGCGTCGGTGTCCCCGGGCTCGTCGACGTCGCCGGCGTCCTGCGCTTCTCTCCCCACCTGCCCGGCCTCGTCGGGATACCGCTGGCCGCCCTCCTGGCCACGGCGGCGCCCGGCGCCGGTGTGTGGGTAGGCAACGACGCGACCGGCGCAGGATGGGCGGAGCACAGCATCGGCTCGGGGCGCGGCCACGACGACCAGCTCATGGTGACCCTCGGGACCGGCATCGGAGGCGGCCTCATCGCCGGCGGGCGCCTGAGCGAGGGGGTGCACCGCTACGCCGGTGAGCTCGGCCACATGGTCGTCGACCCCCACGGCCCGCTCTGCCCGTGCGGGAAACGGGGCTGCTGGGAGCGGTTCGCCTCCGGGAGCGGCCTCGGCCAGCTGGGCCGGGAGGCGGCCATGGCGGGCCAGGCCGACGGCCTCGTTCGCCTGGCCGGCGGCGACGCCGAGGCGGTGCGCGGTGAGCACGTCACCGCGGCGGCGGGACGCGGCGACGCCGAAGCGGTGGCGATCATGGCTCGCTTCGGGTGGTGGCTCGCCCTCGGCCTCGCCAACCTCACCAACGTCCTCGATCCCGGCGTCATCGTGATCGGCGGTGGCGTCATCGACGCCGGCGAGGTCCTCCTCGGCCCGGTCCGCGGCGCCTTCACCGACCTCGTCGAGGCCGGCAGCACCCGCACCGAGGTCGCCATCCTCCCCGCTGCCCTCGGGTCCAGGGCGGGGGCGATCGGGGCGGGGATGCTGGCCGCAGCATCGCTCGCTCCGCCCGGTTAGGGAACAGGTCGACGAGACGGGGAATGAGGACCACTAGCCTCGGGGCACGCCCTGTGGTCCCCTCGCCGCCGGGCGCACCCGGAGGAGGACGAGTGGAGTTTCGACGGATCAACGGCCTGCCGCCCTATGTGTTCGCCATCATCAACGAGCTGCGCGACGCAGGCCGCCACGCCGGATCCGACGTCATCGATCTCGGGTTCGGCAACCCGGACATCCCGAGCCCCGACATCGCCGTCGAGAAGCTGGCCGAGGCGGCCCGCAACCCACGCAACCATCGCTACTCGGCCTCTCGTGGTATCCCCAAGCTTCGCCTGGCCATCGCCAACCTCTACGAGCGCCGCTTCGGTGTCACCCTCGACCCCGACCGGGAGGTGGTCACGACCATCGGGGCCAAGGAGGGTCTCTCCCATCTGATGTGGACCCTTGTCGGGCCCGGTGACACGGCCCTGGTGCCGACGCCGAGCTACCCGATCCACATCTACGCCCCGCTGTTTGCCGGCGCTGACGTCCAGCAGGTGCGTCTCGGGCCCGACCAGGACTTCTTCGCCAACCTGGTGGAGAGCTGGGAGTCGACGTGGCCGCGGCCGCGCGTGATCGTCTTCTCGTTCCCCCACAACCCGACGACCGAGTGCGTCGACCTGGCGTGGATGCAGCGCATCGTCGACTTCGCACGGGAACACGACGTCGTGCTCGTGCACGACTTCGCGTACTCGGACACGGCCTTCGATGGCAACCGGCCGCCCTCCATCCTCGAGGTCCCCGGTGCCAAGGACGTCGCCGTTGAGCTGTACACCATGACCAAGAGCTTCTCGATGGCCGGCTGGCGGGTCGCGTTTCTCGTCGGCAACGCCGAGATCGTGGCCGCCCTCACCAAGCTCAAGAGCTACCTCGACTACGGCACCTTCCAGCCGATCCAGATCGCCGCCATCGTCGCCATGAACGAGGCGTCCGATTACCCGCTCGAGGTCAACGCCATCTACCAGTCGAGGCGTGACGCTCTCTGCGACGGCCTCAACCGCATCGGTTGGGCGGTCGAGCGGCCCAAGGGGACGATGTTCGTGTGGGCGCCCATCCCGGAGCCCTACCTGGAGATGGGATCACTCGAGTTCTCCAAGCACCTCGTGACCGAGGCGGATGTGGCTACGTCGCCGGGCGTCGGGTTCGGCAAGGGCGGCGAGGGATTCGTGCGCTTCGCCCTCATCGAGAACGAGCAGCGGGTCAACCAGGCCGTGCGCAACCTCAAACGGGCGCTGATCAAGCTGGGCTAGCGCCTCCATCAACCCGACACGGGCAGGACGCCGGGCGTAACGTTCGTCACATGTGGTACCGGGTGGTGAAGGTGGCGCTGACGCCGCTGCTGCGGGTGCTCTACCGCTTCGACGTGGCCGGGACCGATCACGTGCCTGCTCAGGGGGCGGTCATCGTGGCGTCCAACCACCAGTCGTTCATCGACTCCATCTTCATTCCCCTCGTCCTCCACCGCCGGGTGACCTTCGTCGCCAAGGCCGAGTATTTCGAGCGGCGCAGGACTGCGTGGTTCTTCCGTTCGATGGGCCAGATCCCCATCAAGCGCGGTGACGGGTCGGCCGCGGAGCGGGCCCTGGCCTCGGCGCGTGAGGTCCTGCAATCCGGCGGCGTGCTCGGGATCTACCCCGAGGGCAGCCGGTCGCCCGATGGCCGGTTGTACCGGGGCCACACCGGGGTGGCCCGCCTGGCCTTCGCGTGCGGGGTGCCCGTCATCCCGGTCGCTCTGGGCGGTACCCCCGAGGTCCAGCCGATCGGCGCCCTGCGACCCCGGGTGTGGCGACCGGTACGGGTCCGCTTCGGACCGCCACTCACGTGGCCGGCGGCCGGCGGTCGCAGCGATGACCCCGACGCCCTGCGCAGCGCCACCGACGAGATCATGGCGGCCATCGCCGCCCTCTCCGGACAAGAGCGGGTCGACGACTACGTGGCACGGTCCCAGCATCATCCGCCCTCGCACCATCCGCCCTCCTACCATCCGCCGTACCACCGTCGATCCGGCCAGGAGCGGGAACGAAATCGCGGCGTCGCGGCCGAGAAACCTCCGGTTCACACCGAACCTCTACCGTAGGGGCATGTCGACGTTCGTCGTCCGGGTCTGGATGCCCGACCGCCCCGGCGCGCTCGGCGCGGTGGCCAGCCGTATCGGGGCGGTGCGTGGTGACCTGATCGGCGTCGACATTCTCGAACGGGGAGCGGGGCGCGCCATCGACGAGCTCGTCGTCCAGTTACCCGGCGACGATCTGGTGCGCCTGCTCGTCTCTGAGATCGGTCAGGTCGACGGCGTGGACGTCGAGGACGTCCGGCCGGCATCGCCGGCCAACGACGCGCGTCTCGACGGGCTTGAGACGGCCGCCTCGCTCGTCGCCCAGGTCGACGTCTCCGACCTGCTCGGGGCCCTGGTAGCCCGCAGCGCCGGCGACTTCGACGCCGAGTGGGCGGCCGTGGTCGACCTGCAGGCGCCGGCACCCGTCGTGACCGAGGGTCATCCGCCGCCGGGGTCGTGGCTCGGCGCTTTCGTCGCAGGCAGCCAGGCGTCGTTGTCGTCGGCGGCGGCCTCGGTGGTGCCGTCGTCGACGGCCAGGTCGGGCGGGTCGGAGCCCGAGGATGTGGCGTGGGCCGACCTGGCGGCGGCGGGGCTCGTCGTGGTGCTGGGGCGCAAGGGCCGGCCATTTCGGGCCCGGGAGCGACGGCAGCTTGCCGCCTTGGCGCGGATCGTTGATCTTCGTTGGGCCGAGCTCGTGACCCGGACATCCCGCCCGCTCCACCGCAGCGGTACCGACTGATTCGAGGCTGCGGGGCCGCCGAGGTGGGCCGGGCGGGTTGGCGAGTCGGGTCGGATGGGCCAGTCGGGTCGGGTGGTGCCAGTCGGGCCGAACCGAGGGCAGGAGGATCCCGGCGCGACCTCCCCGCCAAAGGGGCGAGGCGTAGGAGGTCAGCGCCAGGAGGTGTGTCGCCGGAGGGGGCAGCTTCGGCGACGGTACGTGATGTACCCCGCGCGGCGAGCGGTCAAACGGGGCGGTTCGGAATTTGTGCGCGCCGTCCTCCACAAGGGAGGGCTCGTCTTCCACAAGAACTGCGTCCTTTCGGTCCACAGGCGACCCTGCGTACGGTCGGAAGAACAGGAATTCGTTGACAAGGCCGAGTCACAGTGATGTAATTACAGGGCTCTATCTTGTGGTTCCAGCTCGTCGGCGCTCGTTCTGCCTACTACTGGTTGTGGTGCAGCCCGGACAGCAGGGTCGAGGCTCCGAACCTCATGAGCACGTTCCCTGGCGGGGCCTCGCACGACCCGTCCAAAACTTCCCAGACAGGAGATTCATGTGGCTATCGCTCCCGAACGCACGGGCATCGGCATCCGACGCATGTTCACGACCGCGGGCGATGACCCCTACGAGACGGTGACCTGGGAGCGCAGGGACGCCAGGATCACCCACTGGGCGACCGGCGCCGTGGCCTTCGAGCAGCTCGGCGTGGAGGTGCCGTCCGGTTGGAGTGTCAACGCCACCAACATCCTGGCCCAGAAGTACTTCCGGGGGACCCTCGGCACCTCCGAGCGGGAGTGGTCGCTGCGGCAGGTCGCCGACCGCGTCGTCGACACCGTGACGGCCTGGGGGCGCAAGGACGGCTACTTCGTCGACGACGCCGAGGCCGAGACGTTCAGCGACGAGCTCAAGTACGTCATCATCCACCAGAAGGCGGCGTTCAACTCCCCGGTGTGGTTCAACATCGGGGTCAAGGGCGTCCCCCAGCAGGCCTCCGCGTGTTTCATCCTCTCTGTTGATGATTCGATGGATTCCATCCTCAACTGGTACACGGAGGAGGGGAAGATCTTCAAGGGGGGCTCGGGCGCCGGGGTCAACCTGTCCAGGATCCGGTCGTCCAAGGAAGGGCTCCGCGGCGGTGGCACGGCGTCGGGACCGGTGAGCTTCATGCGCGGCGCCGACGCTTCCGCCGGCACCATCAAGAGCGGCGGCAAGACTCGCAGGGCGGCCAAGATGGTCATCCTCGACGCCGACCACCCCGACATCCAGGACTTCATCTGGTGCAAGGCCATCGAAGAGCGCAAGGCCCGAGTGCTCCGCGACGCCGGCTTCGACATGGACCTCGACGGCAAGGACAGCCACTCCACCCAGTACCAAAACGCCAACAACTCCGTCCGCGTCACCGACGAGTTCATGAGCGCCGTCATCGACGACGCCGACTGGCACCTCTGCGCCGTGACCGACGGCTCCATCGTGGAGACCATCAGGGCTCGCGACCTCTTCCGTGAGCTGGCCGAGGCCGCCTGGCAATGTGCCGACCCCGGCCTGCAGTACGACACCACCATCAACAGGTGGCACACGGCCGCCAACACGGCCCGCATCAACGGAAGTAATCCTTGTAGTGAGTACATGCACGTCGACAACTCGGCCTGCAACCTGGCCAGCCTCAACCTGCTGACCTTCCTCCGCCCCGACGGCGGCTTCGACGTGGAAGGCTTCAAGGCCACCGCCGAGGTCGTGTTCACCGCCCAGGAGATCCTCGTCGGCAACGCCGACTATCCAACCGAGCGAATCGCAGAGAACTCGCGGCGGTTCCGCCAGCTCGGCATTGGCTACGCCAACCTCGGCGCCCTGTTGATGGCCCAGGGCCTGCCGTACGACTCCGAAGAGGGTCGGGCCTGGGCGGGGGCGATCACCGCCCTGCTGACCGGGCACTCCTACGCCACGTCGGCGCGCACGGCCGCCCGGATGGGGCCGTTTGCTGCCTACACCGAAAACCGCGAGCCCATGCTCGGCGTGCTGCGCATGCACCGGGACGCGGCGGCGCAGATCGACGAGGAGCTGGTGCCGCCCGAGCTGCTCTCCGCCGCCCAGGAAGCGTGGGACACCTGCGTCGAGACGGCCACCGAATACGGTGTCAGAAACGCCCAAGCTTCCGTTTTGGCCCCCACTGGAACTATTGGCCTGCTCATGGATTGTGACACCACAGGGATCGAGCCCGACCTCGGCCTGGTGAAGATGAAGAAGCTGGTCGGTGGGGGGACGATGTCGATCGTCAACCAGACGGTCCCGAGGGCGCTCACCCAACTCGGCTACGGCTCGGCCCAGGTCGAGGAGATCATCGCCTACATCGACGAGCACAAGTCGATACTCGGTGCCCCCCACCTGAGCGCCGAGCACCTCGCCGTCTTCGCCTGCTCGATGGGCGACAACACCATCCACTACCGCGGCCACCTGCAGATGATGGGTGCCGTCCAGCCGTTCATCAGTGGCGCGATTTCGAAGACCGTCAACGTGCCCGAGGAGGTGACCGTCGAGGACATCGAGCAGCTCCACATCGAGGCGTGGCAGCTCGGGATCAAGGCCGTCGCCATCTACCGGGACAACTGCAAGGTGGCCCAGCCGCTGGCCACGGCCAAGAAGGATATGACTTCCGATGACGGTGCCGTGACGTCCGATGCCGGCCGCCACGACGCCGAGCTGGCCGAGAAGGTGGCGCAGCTCGAGCAGGCGCTGGCCAAGCAGACGACGGTCGTTGTCAAGCAGCCGATCAGGGAACGCATGCCCCGCCGGCGCCGGTCGTCCACGTTCAGCTTCCGGGTGGCCGACTGCGAGGGCTACGCCACCGTCGGCGAGTACGACGATGGTCGGCCCGGCGAGGTGTTCGTCAAGGTGGCCAAGCAGGGCTCGACCCTGGCGGGCATCATGGACGCCTTCGCCATCTCCGTCAGTCTCGGCCTGCAGCACGGGGTGCCGCTGGCGACGTATGTCAAGAAGTACACCAACATGCGTTTCGAGCCGGCCGGCATGACAGACGATCCCGACCTGCGGATCGCCCAGTCACTCGTCGACTACATGTTCCGCCGGCTGGCCGTCGACTACCTCCCCTACGAGGATCGCGTCGAGCTCGGGATCCTCACATCGGCCGAGCGGACCCAGCAGACCCTCCCTGGGGTCGACGAGGCCGTCACCCCCAACCTGTCCCTCGTCGACGACGGTCCCATCGACGAGGCTCCCATCGGGTCGGGGTCGGGGTCTGGGTCGGAGCGTGGGTCGGCGCCGGCCGCCGTGACGCCGCCCATCACGGCCTTTCCCACGCCGGTGCCGGTCGAGTCGGACGCCCCGTACTGCTTCCAGTGCGGCGTGCAGATGCAACGAGCCGGCAGCTGCCATGCCTGTCCGAGCTGCGGGACGACGAGCGGCTGCTCGTGATCTGATTTGACGTGAAGACACCAGGCCACTTTTTCTCGGTGATGTTGACGTCGGATTCCGACGTCAACATCGCTAGAAAAATCCGGTGGACCCGTGTTCGTCAGGTGCCCAGGTCGTCAAGCACCTGTCGGACGGTGCACTTGGCCAGGTCCGCGAACGCCGGATTTGTTTCTCGGTAGTACGGGATGATCAGGAGTGCCTGATGGAGGGCAAAGCCGCGCGCTCTCGCCCACGTCCCGTCGTCGACATCGAGGACGCGACGAAAGGTGTGCCGTCCGCCTTCGCCGAACACGCTCCACGCGGGGACCACGTCTTGGGCGGGATCGCCGACACCGGCCGCCCCGAAGTCGATCACGGCCTTGAGCTTGCCGTCGTCGACCAGCAGATTGGGAGGGAGAAGATCGCAGTGCATCCATACGGGGCGTCCGTCCCACTCGGGCGCCCGGAGGGAGCCCTCCCAGGCCGCAGTGACCGCGTCGGTATCGACCACGCCGTGGAGTGACTCGATAGCGGCTCGCGTCACCTCATCAAGCTCGCCGAGCGGATTGCGCCCGGTCGGAGGCGCATCCCGGGGATCGATTCGTCGCAGCTCGGCCACGAAGTGTGCCAGGTCGGCGGCGGCCTGACCTTCGTCGTCAACGCGATCGGTCGTGAACGTCTCGCCTGTGATCCACCGGTAGATCGCCCAGGGGAACGGATATCCACTTCCCGCTTGGCCCTTTGCGACCGGCTCCGGCACGGCGAGGGGAAGGCACCGAGCGAGCTTCGGCAGCCAGGCGACCTCCTTTTCCAAGTCGCCGGCCCAGTGCGAGACGCGCGGCAGGCGGACACACAGGTCATCACCGAGGAGATAGATCGCGTGCACCGTTCCTGTCGATCGAACCTCGGTGATCGGCCGGTTCGGCAAGTGGGGGAACTGGGTGACGAGAAGACGGTGGACGAGCTGCTCGTTGATCTCGACCTCCCCTTCGTGCAACCTCCTTACGGTCATGCGTTCGTTACCCCCGGGAGGGGCGCGCCATAAGGCCCTCACTCGAGGTGATAGCAGGTGACGGCCGAACTCCGTTGCGCAGCGACCGGCTGCGGGCGCACGATGAGGCGGTGGCGAAGGTCCCCGCTCCGGCCCGGGTAGTGCGGCGCCGGGGCGGGGGTAGGGCCAAGGACGATGCCGGGTTGGACGCTACGTTTGGGTCTTCCCTGTGGCCTCGACTCGCACCTCGCTCCTGACGCCGGCAGCCCTGACGGCACGGCGCTGCCGGGCCCAGCTGCTGACCGGACCGCCGGCCGGCGATCCGGTCGCCGTGGCCGAGCGCCTCCTCGCCGTCCAGGCTCAGGACCCTCGCGGCTTTCGCCTGGCCATCAGGGCCCGGACGACCGGCGTGAGTGTCGACGACGTCGAGCGCGCCCTCAGCATCGATCGCAGCCTCGTCGTCACTACCCTCAACCGGGGGACCCTCCACTTGGTCAGGCCCGAGGACTACTGGTGGCTCCACGCCCTGACGACCCCGGCGCTCATGACCGGCAGCGCCAGGCGGCTGGCGCAGGTCGGTGTGAACCGGGAGCAGGCCGAGCTGGGTGTGAAGACGATCGTCGCGGCCCTGGGCGCCGACGGTCCCCTCGGGCGCAACGAGCTGCGGGACCGCCTCGATCGGGCCAATGTGCCGACCGCCGGCCAGGCCCTCGTCCACCTTCTGTACCTGACGGCGCTGCGGGGCCTCACCGTGCGGGGGCCGATGCAAAACGGGCAGCAAGCTTTGGTCCTCGTCGGCGACTGGCTCGGTCCTGTGCCGCGAGTCGACCGTGAGGCCGCCCTCGCCAATCTGGCCCGCCGGTACCTGGCCGGCCACGGCCCTGCCGACGACCGGGACCTGGCCCGCTGGGCCGGCGTGACCCTGACCGATGCGAGGGCCGGGCTCTCGATGCTCTCCGGTGAGCTCGTCCATGTCGCCGGCGGCCTCGTCGACGTCCCCGAGGCTGTCGCCGGGGCCGACAATGCCAAGGCGCCCGCCGGGTCATCGTCTCTTCCGCCGCCCCGCCTCCTCGGCGCCTTCGACCCGCTCCTCCTCGGTTGGTGCGACCGCCGGCCGATCGTCGGGGACAACCGGACGCTCGTCACCGACAACGGGATCTTCCGTGCCTTCGCCCTGGTCGGGGGGCGGGCCGTCGGATCCTGGGGCGTCTCGGGCATCACCCTCACGATCCGGCCGTTTGAGCCGCTGTCGCGACGGACCGAGCGGGCCCTGAGCCAAGAGGCGGCGGAGATCGGTTCCTACCTCGGCTTCCAACGACGGCCCGAGATCGTCTTCGACGTTCCGGCGCCGTAGGTTTCAGCCATGGATACCGGTGTGGCGATCTTTCCGACTCACGACGCGATGGACCCACGATCCCTCGCCCGGCTGGTGGAGGAGCGGGGCCACGAGTCGCTCTTCTTCCCCGAGCACACCCACATTCCCGCCGCCCGGCAGAGTCCCTACCCTGACGGCGGCGACCTGCCCCGGCGGTACATCCACACCTACGACCTGTTCGTCGCCATGACCGCAGCCGCCATGGCGACCACCACGTTGCGGATCGGAAGCGGCATCTGCCTGGTGATCGAGCGCGACCCGATCACCACGGCCAAGGCGGTCGCCAGCGTCGACGCGCTCTCGGGCGGGCGGGTCGAGTTCGGCGTGGGCGCCGGCTGGAACCGCGAAGAGATGGCCAACCATGGCACCGATCCGAAGCGGCGCATGGCGATCCTCAGGGAGCGGGTCGAGGCCATGAAGGTCATCTGGACCGAGGAGGAAGCCAGCTACCACGGCGACCACGTGGACTTCGATCGCATCTGGTCGTGGCCCAAGCCGGCCCAGCGTCCCCACCCGCCTGTCCTGGTCGGCGGCAACGGCCCCACCGTCATCGACCGTGTCCTGGCCTTCGGCGACGCCTGGTTCCCCAACCACCAGCGCGAGGACGTCCTGGGGCGCGTCGCCGAGCTGAGGGCGCGTGCCGATCGGCCGATAGCCGTGATGGTCATGGGCGTGCCCGCCGATCCCCACGTCCTCGAGCGCTACGAGAACGCCGGTTTCCGGCGGGCCGTGCATTGGCTACCTGCGGCCGGCCGCGGTCCGGTCGAGGCCGCCCTCGAGCGCTTCGAGGGCGCCGTGGCCGAGCTGCACGGCGAGTGACGCCCGACGACGCCCGCCACCGGTTTGCTGCGGGCCGCGTCGGCCGGTTGGCCACTGCGAACGCAGCCGGGCAACCGCATCTGGTGCCGTTTGTCTTTGTCGTGTCGGGGGACACCATCTACAGCGCCGTGGACCACAAGCCCAAGCGGACAACCGCCCTACGCCGGCTGGCCAACGTGGCCGAGAACACTGCGGTGGCCGCGCTCGTCGACGAGTACGACGACCGTGACTGGGCGCAGCTGTGGTGGGTCAGGGCCGAGGGGTCGGGCCGCGCCATCGACCCGAGCGCCGCCGAGGGGCGCCGCGCCGTGGCGCTTCTCCAGGAGCGCTACGGGCAGTACCGAAGCCAACCGCCGCAGGGTCCCGTCCTCGCCGTCGACGTCGATCGGTGGTCGGGTTGGGCGGCGACCGTCGAAACCTTCACCCCGAAATGGCCAGATCGGAGAGACCAATGACCACTCATCCTGCGACCCTCGGTCGCTTCTTCGAGGACTTCGTCGAAGGCGACGTCTACCAGCACCCTCTCGGACGGACCATCTCCGAAGCCGACAACACCTGGTTCACCCTGCTGACGATGAACACCAACCAGAACCACTTCAACGCCGACGCGGCCCAGCAAAATCCGATCACCGGCGGGCGGATCATCGTCAACTCGGCGCTCAGCATCGCCGTCGTCCTCGGGATCTCCGTGATCGACATGAGCCACAACGCCGTCGCCAACCTGGAGATGACCAACGTCCGGCTCACGCACCCCCTCTACGTCGGCGACACGCTCTACGCCGAGAGCGTCTGCACCGGGCTGCGGCTCTCGTCGTCGAAGCCGTTCGCCGGCATCGTCAGCATGCACACCCGCGGGTTGAACCAGGACGGCGAGGTGATCCTCTCCTGGGACCGGGCCGCCATGGTGGCGACACGAGCCGGCGGCATCGGCACGGGCTACTTCCCGATTGCCAAGGCGGGACCCCTCGGCCCGGTGGGGCCGGAGTCGGAGTCGGGGTCGGAGTCGGAGTCGGGGTCGGAGTCGGGGTGAGGCCACTCGAGGACGTCCGCATCGTGTCGCTCGAGCAGTACGGTGCCGGCCCGTTTGGGACCCTCCACCTGGCCGACCTCGGGGCCGAGGTCATCAAGATCGAGGACCCGAACGTGGGCGGCGACGTCGGCCGATACGTCCCGCCGTACAACGACGGGGAGGACTCCCTCTTCTTCGAGACGTTCAACCGCAACAAGCGCAGCCTGTCGCTCGACATCGCGACCGAGGCCGGAAGGGCCGTCTTCGACGACCTCGTCGCGGTCAGCGACGCCGTGTACTCCAACCTGCGGGGCGACGTGCCCGCGAGGATCGGGATCCGCTACGAGGACCTGAAGCACCTCAACCCGAGGATCGTCTGCTGCAGCCTCACGGGATTTGGCATGACCGGCCCCCGTGCCGCCGAACCCGGCTACGACTACGTCCTGCAGGGCCTGGCCGGATGGATGAGCATCACCGGCGAACCCGATGGGCCGCCGACGAAGTCCGGGCTCTCGCTCGTCGACTACTCCGGCGGCCTGGTGGCGGCCATGAGCCTGCTGGCCGGTCTCCACACCGCCAGGCGCGACGGGACAGGAGGGGACTGCGACGTGTCGCTCTACGACACCGCGCTCGCCATGCTCACCTACCCGGCGACCTGGCAGCTCAACGCCGGCTATCAACCGAGCAGGACCCGACACTCCGCCCACCCGTCGCTCGTGCCCTTCCAAGCCTTCGAGGCGTCCGACGGATGGATCGTCGTGGCCTGCCCCAAGGAGAAGTTCTGGCGGCGCCTGGCGCCCATCGTCGGCCATCCCGAGTGGATCGATGACCCCCGGTATGCGACCTTCGCCGACCGAGGTCGCAACGCCGACACGCTCGTCGCCGCCCTCGACGCCGTCTTCGCCGCCGACACCGCCGCGCACTGGCTGCGCGAGCTGGGAGCGGCAGGGGTCCCTTCGGGTCCCGTCAACGACGTGGCCCGGGCCCTGAGCGACCCGCAGACCGCCGCTCGGGGCCTGATTGCCGAGGTCGACCATCCCAACCTGGGCCCGGTCCGCCAGGTCGTCTCCCCGGTCCGCTTCGGCGAGCGCAGCCAGGCCCACCGGCGAGCGCCGTTGCGAAACGAGGACTTCGACCCGATCGTGCGCGACCTGCTCGGCTACGACGAGGAGAGGATCGCGCGACTGGCCGATGCCGGCGCCTTCGGGTCGGCGTCGCCGCCGTGAGCGTGGCCGAGAGAACGAGGAACCAATGGACTTTGCCCTGACCGACGAGCAGCAGGAGTTTCGCGACACGCTGCGACGCTTCGTGGACAAGGAGATCATGCCCGTGGCGTCGGAATGGGAGCGCGAGGGGCGTTACCCGACCGAGATCGTCGAGCACATGCGCCACATGGGCCTTTTTGGCATCACCACGCCCGAGCGCTACGGAGGCACGGCGCTCGACATGGTCAGCTTCGCCCTCGTCTACGAGGAGATCTCCCGGGGATGGATGGGCATCGCCGGCATCCTCGGAAGCCACAACCTGTCGTGCTGGATGATCGCCAGGCACGGTACGGATGAGCAGAAGGACCGTCTCCTGCCTCGCCTGGCATCAGGGGAATGGCGCACCGGGGTGGGGCTCACGGAGCCTGGGGCGGGCACCGACCTGCAGGGCATCCGGACCACCGCCGAGCGCGCCGGAGGTCACTACCTCGTCAACGGATCCAAGATGTGGATCACGAATGCCAGGCACGCCAACGTGCTCCCCGTGCTCGTCAAGACCGATCCGACCGCTACTCCGGCCCACAAGGGCATGGCGATGCTCCTTGTCGACACCACGAGCGAGGGGTTCTCTGTCAGCCGCGACCTGGGCAAGCTCGGCTACAAGGGGACCGAGTCCTGCGAGGTCGTCCTCGAAGACGTCAGGGTCCCCGTCACCGACCTGCTCGGTGAGCGCGAGGGGCGGGGGATGCAGCAGGCCCTCTCGGCGCTCGAGATCGGACGTCTCAACGTCGCCGCTCGCAGCGTCGGGGTGACCCAGGCGGCCTACGACGCCGCCCTCGACTACGCCAGGGAGCGGACCGCCTTCGGCCATCCGATCGCCGAGTTTCAGGCGATCCAGTTGAAGATCGCCGATATCGCCACCCGGCTGCAGGCGGCCCGGCTGCTCACCTACTGGGCCGCATCCAAGGCCGATACGGGCGCAAGGGTCGACGTCGAGGCCGGCATGGCCAAGTACTTCGCATCCGAGACGGCTCTCGACGCTTCGCTCGAGTCCATGCGGATCCACGGCGGCTACGGCTACTCCACCGAGTTCGTGGTCGAGCGCCTCTACCGTGACGCTCCGCTCATGGCCATCGGGGAGGGGACCAATGACATCATGCGGACCGTGATCGCCAAGGCCCTCGTCGCCGGATCGAGCATCATCGGCTGAGTTCGTCCCGAATGTTCACCTGGGGTTCGTCGGATTTCTACCGTCCGACCATGGACTGCCCGTACCGGCTTCGCTAGACCTTGAGCTTATGAGACGTTCAGGTAGGAGCAACTGGCGGGTCCGCGCCGCGGCCGCAAGCGTCGCCGTCGGGGTCGCGGCCATGATCGGTTCGGTCGTCCCTGTGGCCAACGCCGGGGCGGCGACGCTGGCCGGGCACAGCTCGACGATCACGAGCACCGGCCTCAAGCGGGGCGCCATCAAGCATGTGTGGCTGATCATCCTCGAGAACAAGTCCTACGACGCCACCTTCACCGGCCTCAACCAGAACAGCTACCTGTGGAAGACGCTTCCCAAGCAGGGCGTACTGCTGAAGCACTACTACGGCACTGGGCATTATTCGATGGACAACTACGTCTCTCTGGTCTCGGGTCAGGCCCCCCAGCAGGACACCCAGGACGACTGCTCCGTCAAGAACTCCAACTTCGGCTCCAACTCGTCCATCGTGACCAAGGGCGGATCGCTCAAGAAGGATCGCAACTACGGCCAGGTCGCGTCCCTCGCCAACGCCAGCCAGCCGAGCGGGGCGAGCGCCCCCGCCGGCCTGAACGGTTGCACCTACCCGAGGGACACGCCAAACCTGTTCAACCAGCTCGACGCGGCGGGCAAGACCTGGAAGGGCTACGCCCAGGACCTCCACAACCAGCCCAACCGTGAAGCCGCCACGTGCGGGGGCCCCGGTACCGCCGCCAACAATCCCAACACGAACCCCACCTACATGACGGCCACGTCGGCGCACCCATTCCCGCCCGGAGTCACGACCCTCACCGGCGCCCAGCCCAACGATCAGTACGTGGCCAAGCACTTCCCTTTCCCCTGGTTTCACTCCCTGACCGGGACGGTGAGGAAGAACGGCTCCGTCAGGCCCGGGCTCACCACCCCGGCGCAGGGAGGCACCGACTGCGACAAGGCCCACATCGCCAACCTCGACAGTCCGACCTACGGCCTCTACCACGACCTGCAGAAGGCCTCGACGACGCCGGCCTTCAACTGGATCACACCCGACAACTGCAGCGACGCCCACGACGCCGTCTGCGAAGGCAACAACATGTCGGGCTCGTTCACCAAGGCCGGCACGCCCGTCTATCAGAAGGGCACACCCGACCCGCAGTCGACGAAGCCCAAGAACTACACGGGCGGCCTGTACGCATCGGACCTGTTCCTCCGCTACTACATCCCGATGATCGAGAAGTCGCCGGCCTTCAAGCAGGGCGGGCTCATCGATATCACCTTCGACGAGGCCGACCCGCCGTTTACGTACTCGGGCAACAGCTTCAACAACGCCAACGACTACGGCCCCACCCTGAGGGACAAGCCCGACGCCGCCAACGGGATCAAGACCGACGCCGCCGGTGAGACCATCACCAACCGGCGGGTTCACTCTGAGCCGACCGGTCCGAACTCGCCGCTCGGCACCAACCGAAAGGGTGACCAGCTCTACCCCGGTCCCGGCGACAACGCCTTCATCGACCGGCCCCCGGCGTGCACGTCGACCAAGCCGCCCACACCAGCCGACTGCGTGCCCGGTCTCGTCGAAGGCGGCGGCAGCACCTCGCCGGGCGCCAGGACCGACGTCGTCGCCGGCGGAGCGTCGTCCACCTACCTCAGCGACGCCTCCATCGTTGCCGACGACACCGGCAAGGAGGTCACCGACACGACCGACAAGACCGGCCCCGGTGCGACGAGCCCGATCCCGGCCAACACCTTCGTCGGCGCGGTGAGCGACACCGGCCCGCAGTACGCCAGCTCCAACAAGGGCTCCGTTGTCAACGGGTCGTTTCAGCTCGTCAGCCAGAGCGGTGTCCCCGTCACCCCGACCGGCGCCGTCACCGGCATCACCCTGAGCGCCGAGGGTGCGCCCGGGCATCTGACCGCGGGCGAGACGGCCGACCCGCTCTTCAACGCCAAGAGCCCGACTCCGGGAGGTGGTGACACCGGAAGCGTCCTCATCAGCCCCTACATCCACCCGGGGACGACGACCTCGCGCTACTACAACCACTACAGCTGGCTGCGCACCATGGAGGACATCTTCGCGGTGTCCGCCGGCACCGACCATGCCAAGCTGCCGGCTGGCACGGTCTCGGGTGGCCTCGACGGCCTCGGCCACCTCGGCTACGCCGCCCAGCCGGGACTGGCGCCATTTGGTCCCGACGTGTTCAACAACGCCAAGGGCGGCGCCGACCTCGTGTCCGTGACCTCTTCGAGTCAGCACGGCGGCGGCCTGCCGCTTGCACCGTGGCAGATGAGCCTTACCGGCGGGGCGATCCTCGCTGCCGGCGGGTTCTTCTTCCTCCGTCGCTTCCGACTCTCCCCTCGGACCATCGCCGCCGGATGAGCAGCCAGACGCCGGCTCGGCGAGGCCGGACCTTCGGGTCCGGGCTCGGCCGCGCCGCGATGGCATGTGCCGCCCTCCTGGCCTTCGCCGGGTGCGGCGCCTCGACCCACACCGATACCAGCAAGGCCAACAGCACCTACGGCGCCCTCCCGAGCTATCTCCCGAAGTCGACGGTGCGACCCGACGGGGTGCTCGACGGGTCGGCGCGCCGTCCGGCCATGACCTCGGAGGGTGACGGCGTCGAGGTCAGGCTTTCTCATGGCTCGGTCCTCGCCACCGTCGTCGGTCCGCAGGTGCCGGGGGAGGGACTGCCCTATCAGGTGACGGCCACCACCTGCACCTGGACTGTGACCCTCACCCACGTGACCGGCCGCATCCCGGTGACCGTCAGGGACTTCTCCACCATCGACCATCTCGGCGGCGTCTACCACCCGAAGCTCGTCGCCGGCCGGCCCCGCCCGCCGGCCGTGCTCACGGCGGGACGCACCGCTACCTTCCAACTGCGGGCCGTCATGCGCACGGGCCAGGGGCTCATGCGCTGGGCGCCGGGAGGCCGGCGGATCGTGGCCGACTGGGATTTCGAGGTCGAAGTCGACTGACTTCCTCTCGAGAGGCGACCCGACGACAGCCCCGGCACGCAAGGAGCGGCGAAAGGCGAGGCCATTCCCCTCCTCTTGTGCTGTTTGTCACATGCTCCTTGCGCCCTGCGCGTGGTACTCGTAGGTTTTGTTCAGGCCGGGGTTGGCCGCTGGTCGCAGTAGGGGGAGACCGGACCACCCCGGCCGCATCGCGGCTTCCCCGGTCCAAGTCCAAGCCGAGGACCAGCCTCCCCTGAGCAGACGTGGAGGAACGGTCGTCACGATGGCCGGGTGACGACGTACGCCCCGCCGCCGGTCTCCGTGGCCCCGCCCCCGCCAAGCACCGATCGTCGGCGCCGCCCCCTGCGAGGCCGGCCGGACGATCCCCGCTGGGTGAGGCCGGCGCTGCTCGCCCTGCTCGTCGCCACCGCCATCCTCTACGTGTGGGACCTCGGCGCATCCGGTTGGGCCAACAGCTTCTACTCCGCTGCAGTCGAGGCCGGCACCAAGAGCTGGAAGGCATTTCTCTTCGGGTCGTTCGACTCGTCCAACTTCATCACGGTTGACAAGCCACCTGCCGCCCTGTGGGTCATGGAGCTTTCGGCCCGGATCTTCGGGCTCAACGCCTGGAGTGTGCTCGTGCCCCAGGCTCTCGAGGGTGTGGCCGCCGTCGGCGTCCTCTACCTCGCCGTGCGCCGGGCCCTCTCGCCTGCCGCCGGTCTCATCGCCGGCGTGGCGCTCGCCCTGACCCCGGTGGCGGCGCTCATGTTCCGGTTCAACAACCCCGACGCCCTCCTCGTTCTGCTCCTCGTCGGTGCCGCCTACGCCACCACCCGCTACCTCGACGGAGGCAGGGCCCGCTGGATGCTCGCGGCCGGCGCCCTCATCGGCCTCGGCTTCATCACCAAGAGCCTCCAGGCGTTCATCGTCCTCCCCATGCTCGCTGCCGTCGTCGCCTTCCTCGGCGGCCGCCCCCTCCTGCGTCGCATCCGCGACCTGCTCCTCGGTGGCCTCGGCCTGCTCGTCGCCGGCGGCTGGTGGGTCGCCACCGTCGAGCTCACGCCGGCATCGGCTCGCCCCTACATCGGTGGCTCACAGAACAACAACCTCCTCAACCTGATCTTCGGCTACAACGGCTTCGGGCGCCTGACGGGCAACGAGACCGGCAGCGTGACCGGCGGCGCCGGGGGCGGAGGCGGGGGTATGTGGGGCCCGACCGGCATCACCCGCCTGTTCAACTCGAGCTTCGGCGGGCAGATCTCCTGGCTGCTGCCGGCCGCCCTGCTGCTCCTCGTCGGCGGCCTCATCGTCACCGCGAAGGCAGTCCGCACCGACAGTACCCGCGGCGGTCTGGTCCTGTGGGGGGGCTGGCTGGTCGTCACCGGTCTGGTGTTCAGCTTCAGCAAGGGGATCATTCACCCCTATTACACGGTGGCCCTCGCCCCTGCCATCGCCGCCATCGTCGGGATCGGCGCCGTGCTTCTCTGGTCCCGGCGGGGGAGCTGCGTCGCCCGGTCCATCCTCGCCGCCGCCGTCGAGGGCACGGCGCTTTGGGCCTGGGTGCTGCTCGATCGCTCGCCGTCATGGCACCCGTGGTTACGCGTCGTGGTGGTCGTCGCCGGGACGGTCGCCGCAGTCGCCCTTGTCGTTGTCGCCGACCTGTGGAGCCGGTTCGAGCGCAGGGAAGCCAGGTGGCTGAGCCGGGGCGTCGCCGCCGTGGCCATCGCCGCCTGCCTCGGCGCCCCCCTGGCGTCAACCCTCTCGACGGTTGCCACGCCGCACAGCGGCGCCATCCCTTCGGCCGGTCCGACCGTAGCGGCCGGCTTCGGTGGCGGTCCTGGGGGCGGCGCCTTGCGCGGCGGTCGTAGCTTCCCTGCCGGCGTGACCCGTCGGGGCGCGGCCGGCTCATTGCCGTCCGGCCGATCAGGCCGATCCGGCGGGCTCGGGGGGAGGCCCGGGTCGTTTCCTGGACTCGGAAGGGCCGGGGGGCAGGGGCTGGGTGGCGGCGGGGGACCGCGGGGCATCCTCGGCTCCGGCACGGTAAGCGCCGTGAAGGCCCTGCTCCAGAAGGACGCGGGCGGCTATACGTGGGTTGCGGCCACCACCGGGTCAGAGAGCGCCGCCGCCTACCAGCTCGCCACCCGGGATCCGGTCATGTCCATCGGTGGGTTCAACGGCACCGACCCGGCGCCGACCCTCGCCCAGTTCGAGCGGTACGTCACCGCCGGCCGGATCCACTGGGACATCGGCGGCCAGTCCGTCCAGGGCAACGGAGGCTCCAGCGACGCGGCCAAGATCTCGGTCTGGGTCAAGGCCCATTTCGCGGCACGGACCGTCGATGGCGTCACGCTCTACGACCTGACCGCACGGACCGCCGTCTGAGGGGCCGGTCATCCGGGGCTCCGGTCGTCGAGGCTCTGGTCGTCGAGGCTCTGGTCATCGAGGCTCTGGTCGTCGGGACGTCGGACGGGAGTAGATTCGTGGCATGGTCGGCGAAGCGCGGGGTGACTTTCACCGGGAGCTCGATCGGCTCGACATCTCGGTGGCCGGGCTGCTCGCCCTCGTGCCCGACGCCATCATCTCCGCAACCACCGCGCTCCTCGTCTCCGACGAGACCATCGCCGCCGGCCTCGAGCGGTGGCGGGAGCTCGTCGACGAGCTCTACGGCGACGTGGAGCAGACGATCGAGGTCGTCGTGGCCCGCCAGTCGCCCGTCGCCGGCGACCTGCGCTTCCTGCTGGCCTGCGTCCGACTCGTCCCCGGCCTGCACGAGGTCGTCGACCTCGTCGCCGAAGTGGCGTCACCAAGCCATCGCGAGATCGGCGAGCACCTGACCCCGAGGGTGATCAGCCTGACCGAGCAGGTCGGGCGGCTCACCGGTGATCTGTGGTCGACCGTCGACGAGGCGTGGCGGACGAGGGAGCCAGCCAAGCTGCGGTCGATCCGTGAGCAGGTCGACACGATCTCCGAGACGACCTCGACCCTCTTCGCCGAGCTGGCGTCGGGAGCGATCCCGCTTCCCGTCGCACTGGAGATGGCCGTGGTCGGGCGCACCTTCGACCGCCTGGCCCGCCAGGCCCGAGTGGCGGGCCGGCGCATGGACCCGTTGATGCCGAAAGCCCGCAGCGAGGGCCTAGCCTGACCGTCATGGCACCCGAGGTCACCAAGTCAGACGACGAGTGGCGCGCCGAGCTGAGCGCCGAGCAGTACAAGGTCCTGCGCAAGGCCGGCACCGAGCGGGCGTGGTCCGGCAAGTACGTCGACAACCACGATGACGGCACCTACCGGTGCGCGGCGTGCGGCAACGTCCTGTTCACCTCGGCCACCAAGTTTGAGTCGGGGAGCGGATGGCCGAGCTTCACAGAGCCGGCCGTGGCCGAAGCGGTTGAGCTCGTCACCGATCGCACCCTCGGGATGAGCAGGACCGAGGTGCGGTGCCGGCGTTGCGGCAGTCACCTGGGCCACGTGTTCGATGACGGACCCCAACCGACCGGCCAGCGCTACTGCATGAACTCGCTCGCGCTCGACTTCGACGCCACCGCTGGCGCCGAGTAAGAGCCCGCTGCCGCTTCGCGGTCCCTAAGACGCCTCCGCCGCGCTGGGATCGAGGAGCGCCTTTCTCAGCAGATCGACGAACGCCGCGGCAGCGCGTGATCGGGGTCGATCGCCTCGGGACGCCAGCCCGATGGTGCGTCGCAGGCTGGCGTCGCTGAAGCGGACCGTCCGAAGCCGTTTCCCCTGGGAGGCGACCGATGCCGGGACCACGGTCGCGCCGAGACCGGCGGCACAGCAGGCCAGGACACCGTCCATCTCCAAGCCCTCGATGGCGAAGGTCGGATGGAATCCGGCCCGCCGGCACACCGCCACCGTCGCCTCTCGCAGGTCGTAGCCGTCTCTGAACATGACGAGGGGCAGGCCCTCGAGGTCGCGGACCGATACCAGCGACCGGCCGGCGAGCCGATGCTCGGGCGGCACGGCGAGCACAAGCTCCTCTTCGATCAGGGCATCGGTCCGCACCCAGGCCTTGTCGACGGGAAGGATGACGAGGGCCAGCTCGAGGTCCCCTCGCTCGAGGCTCGTCACCAGCCGCCGCGACCCGCCTTCCTGCAGGGACAGGTCGACCTTGGGGTAGCGAACGTGGAACTCGGCGAGGACACCGGGGAGCAGGTCGGTGGTGATGCTCGGCGTGGCACCGAGCGAGAGCCGCCCCCGCTGCAAGCCGAGCAGGTCACCGACGGCGGCGACCCCGGCCTCGCAGTCGGCGAGGATCTGGCGGGCCCAGGGGAGGAATGCCTCGCCCGCCGTCGAGAGGGTCACGGCCCCGCCCGTGCGGTGGAACAGGGCGATGCCGAGCTCGCGCTCGAGGGACCTGATGGCGGCGCTCACCGACGGTTGGGCCACGTGGAGGCGGTCGGCGGCGCGCGTGAAGTTGTGCTCCTCGGCCACGCTCACCACATAGCGAAGCTGGTGAAACTGCATGTCCATAGGCTACGCCTCTAGTCGTGAGAGTGAAGTAAGGGCTTTACCTCTGGCGGTGGCGGGCTTAGGTTGATGAGGCACCATTCTCACGCCGACCCGGCGAGGAAGAAGAGGGGGACCGCATGGCCGCTCCGATCGCGCCAGCCGCGCCGTCAGAGCCATCCGAGCCCAAACCACGGGCATCGATTGCTCAGCGCACGCTGCGCCGGGATCGGTGGTGGACCCAATCCACCATCTCCGGGGCCGTGCTGCTCGCCTTCATCGCCTACTCCACGTGGGCCGCCCTGCAAAACGCCGACTACTACTCCGCCCCGTACATCTCGCCGTTCTATTCGCCGTGCGTGGCCAGCGTGTGCAACCTGGCGAGGGAGGGCTCGCACTTCGGCCACGTGCCGAACGTCGGGATCATCGGCACGTGGTGGCCGATATCGCCGGCGATCCTGATTCTGATCTTCCCGCTCGGCTTCCGGCTCACCTGCTACTACTACCGCCGCACCTACTACCGGGCCTTCTGGCAGTCACCGCCGGCGTGCGCGGTCGGCGAACCGCACAAGCGCTATTCCGGGGAGACCCGATTCCCCCTCATCCTTCAAAACGTCCACCGTTACTTCTTCTACTTCGGGCTGATCTTCAACGCCATCCTCACCTATGACGCTGTCGTGTCGTTTCGCAATCCCGCCGGCCAGTGGGGCCACATGGGATTCGGGACGATCATGCTGATCGTCAACGCCTGCCTCCTCTGGCTCTATTCGATGTCGTGCCACTCCTGTCGTCACATCATCGGCGGCCGACTCAAGCACTTCTCCAAGCACCCCGTGCGATTCCGCTTCTGGGGCTACGTCACGACGCTCAACAAGCGCCATATGCAACTGGCATGGGCCAGCCTCGTCTTCGTGGGCCTCACCGACCTCTACGTTCGTCTCGTCGCCAGCGGGACGATCCACGACCCCCGGTTCTTCTGACGGTCGTACTACCGACGATCGCCATGTCCGATCCTGCGAGCTACAACGATCCTGCGAGCTACAACACTGCCATCTCCGACAAGGAGCGCTTCCGATGAGCGACGCACCCCAGCCCGGCAGCCGCCGGTTCCACGACTACGAGCACCACGACTACGACGTCGTCGTCGTCGGCGCCGGAGGGTCAGGATTGAGGGCCGCCATCGCCGCCCACGAGGCGGGCGCCCGTACCGCCGTGATCTGCAAGAGCCTCCTCGGCAAGGCCCACACGGTGATGGCCGAAGGCGGGATCGCGGCGTCCATGGGCAACCTGTACTCCGAGGACAACTGGCGGGTCCACTTCCGCGACACCATGCGCGGCGGGAAGCTCCTCAACCACTGGCGCATGGCGGAGCTTCACGCCCAGGAGGCCCCCGATCGGGTGTGGGAGCTCGAGCAGTGGGGAGCGCTGTTCGACCGCACGCCCGAAGGGCTGATCAGCCAACGTGACTTCGGCGGCCACCGCTACGCCCGCCTGGCCCACGTCGGCGACCGCACCGGCCTCGAGATGATCCGCACCCTCCAGCAGCGGGTCGTCAGCCTCGGGATCGACGTCTTCATGGAGTGCACCGTCACCGACGTGCTCAAGGAAGGCGAGCGGGTGTGCGGTGCCTTCGCGTATTGGCGCGAGTCGGGGAAGTTCATCGTCTTCGAGGCCCCGGCGGTGGTGGTCGCCACCGGCGGGATCGGCAAGTCGTGGAAGGTGACCTCCAACTCGTGGGAGTACACGGGCGATGGACACGCCCTGGCCCTGCGGGCCGGCGCCAGCCTTGTCAACATGGAGTTCGTCCAGTTCCACCCGACCGGCATGGTGTGGCCCCCTTCGGTGCGGGGCATCCTGGTCACCGAGTCGGTGCGCGGCGATGGCGGCGTCCTGCGCAACTCCGACGGCGACCGCTTCATGTTCAACTACATCCCGGAGTTCTTCAAGGCGGAGACCGCAGACAGTGAGGCCGAGGCCGACCGCTGGTATAGCGACAAGCGCAACAATCGCCGCCCGCCCGAGCTGCTGCCGCGCGACGAGGTGGCGAGAGCCATCAACAACGAGATCAAGGAAGGGCGCGGCTCGCCGCACGGCGGGGTGTTCCTCGACATCGCCAGCCGGCGCAGCGCCGAGTACATCCAGAAGCGGTTGCCGTCCATGTACCACCAATTCATGGAACTGGCCGAGGTGGACATCACATCCGAGCCGATGGAGGTCGGCCCGACGTGTCACTACGTGATGGGAGGCGTCGAGGTCGACCCCGACACCGAGGCGTCGGTCGTCCCCGGCCTCTACGCCGTCGGTGAGGTGGCGGGCGGGATGCACGGCGCCAACCGTCTCGGCGGCAACTCCCTCGGTGATCTGCTGGTCTTCGGCAAGCGGGCCGGCGAGCACGCCGCGACCTATGCGTCGGGCATGGAGGCTGCCGCCAGGCCGCACCCGAGCGAGGACGACGTTGCTTCTTCCGCGCAGCGTGCCCTCGCCCCCTTCGATCGTGAAGGGGCGGAGAACGCCTACAGCCTGCAGCAGGCTCTCCAGACCGTCATGCAGGACCTCGTCGGGATCATCCGCACCGAGAGCGAGATGGAGATGGCACTCAAGGAGATCGCCGACCTCAACCAGCGGATCGAGCAGGTCGGCGTCGAAGGGCACCGTCAGTACAACCCGGGCTGGCATCTCGCCCTCGACCTGCGCAACATGCTCCTCGTCTCCGAGGCGGTGGCACGCGCCGCCCTCGAACGCAAGGAGAGCCGAGGCGGGCACACGAGGGACGACTTCCCCATGACCGACGACTACTGGGCCAAGCGCAACGTCATCGTCACCCTGGACGGCGAGGGTCGCATGGCGCTCAGGGAGCAGCCGCTCCCGGTACCCCCAACCGAGCTGGCCGAGCTCATCGAGGAGGCCCATTGACCTACGACCTCAACATGCGGATCTGGCGAGGCGACGCCGACGGAGGCGACCTCACCGACTTCACCGTGCCGGTCGAGGACGGCGAGGTCGTGCTCGACGCCGTCCATCACGTCCAGGCCCAACAGGCCGGCGACCTGGCCGTGCGCTGGAACTGCAAGGCGGGCAAGTGCGGCTCCTGCTCGGCCGAGGTCAACGGGCGACCCCGCCTCATGTGCCTCGCTCGGCTCTCCACCTTTCCGCCCGGCGAGCCCATCACCATCACGCCCCTGCGGACCTTCCCCGTCATCAGGGATCTGGTCACCGACGTCTCGTTCAACTACCGCAAGGCGGCGCAGGTCCCGGCCTTCACCCCGACGGCCGAACAGCCGAAGGCGCCCTTCCGCATGCAGCAGGTCGATGTCGAGCGGTCCCAGGAGTTCCGCAAGTGCATCGAGTGCTGGCTGTGCCAGGACACCTGTCACGTCATCCGTGACCACGAGGAGAACAAGGAAGCCTTTTCCGGGCCCCGCTTCTTCATTCGTTACGCCGAGCTCGAGATGCACCCCAACGATTCCCTCGACCGACGCAAGCTGGCCCAGGAGGAACGGGGCCTCGGCATGTGCAACATCACCAAGTGCTGCACCGAGGTCTGCCCCGAGCAGATCAAGATCACCGACAACGCCATCATCCCTATGAAGGAGCGGGTCGTCGACGTGAAGTACGACCCGGTGCGCTTCTTCCGCCGGCGCAAGGGCTGAGCCGGCCGGCGGGCCGGGGCTGGTCCGGCGGGCCTGGCCGGGAGGCTTGCGGAGCGCCGCCGAGCGTCCCGCGCGCGATTTCGGGACGCATCGCCGGCGTCCGCGCGCGAATGCGGGTCACCGGTCTCCCGAAATCGCGCACAGGTCCTACCCGATCGCACCGAAAGCGCGCGCGGAGGCGGTCAGATGTCGGTCGGCTGGGACCAACGGTGGGCGTGATACCAGGCGCTGCGTTCGACGGTGGTGTACTCGGCGCTCGTCGTCGCCGCCTCTCGAACGTCCGCGTACTCGCCCGCCGCCTCGCCCTCGTCGCACCCCGGCCGATCGATGTGCTCGGAGCGCGCCGGGCCGTCCTCGCCGTCCCTGGTCAACCTGGGTTCGCGGCGCCGGAGCCTCATGGTGCGATCTTGGCTCCCGGGCGACCGAGCGTCAAGGGTGCACTGTTGCGGGCCACGGCCCGGCGCTCGCCCGCCGCCCGCCCCCGCCCGGCCGCCGCCCGCCCCCGCCCGGCTCACTCGCCCCGCCCGCGCCCCCATCCCCCGAACCGTCGCCGGCCTGCGCGTCACCACCCACAGGTAGCGTGCCGATATGTCCGCTCCCGGCCCCGGCGCCCTTGGTCGAGGCGTCGTCGTCGGCGCCGCCGGCCCTGTGCCCGAGGCGTGGCGGCACTGTGACGAGGTCCTCGTCGACGAGGCCGCCATCGAGGCGCCGGCCCTCGTCGTCGCCGCCCTCCACCGGGCCTGGTCGACGCGGACGCCCGTCGTCGTGCGCCTCGCCGTCGACGCCGCCCGCTTCCGCCCACCCCGGTCCTATGACGTCGAGCCGTGGACGCTGAGTGCGAGCTTCGAGGTGTGGGAGGACCGGCTGCAGTTCCTCGTGTGGGCCAACAACTACGACGCCAGGACCCAGCCCGACGACCCGGTGTGGTGGTGGGCTCGCAAGGCGGATCGCCTGGGCGCCGGCCGGGTCGCCGCCGGCGAGAAGGGCGAGACCGCGGCGCCCGGCGGTGTCTCTGGCCCCTCCGATGTCCCGGCCACCCCAACCGTCGTGGCCGGCGACATCGTCATCGATGGCCACCCGGCGTGGGTGGATGGTGGTCCGCGGGCGCCGATCGACCCGGCCGACATCGCCGGCGCCGCCGTCGTCCATCGCGAGTCGATCGAGCGCGACCGGATCACGGTGGCCCCGGCGCCGGCTTCCCCGACCGCTGACCTGGCCGCCGATCAGCTGGCGGCCGTCGGCCATCGGAGTGGACCGGCCCGGATCGTGGCGCCGGCCGGTTCGGGCAAGACGAGGGTCCTCACGTCGCGGTTGCGCCACCTGGTCGTGGACCGCCAGTGGGAGCGTGACGCCGTCCTCGCCGTCGCCTACAACAAGAAGGCCCAGGAGGAGCTGGACGCCCGATGTCGTGACTTCGCGCCGAGGACCAGGACGCTCAACTCCCTCGGCCTTTCGATCCTCGCCAGGGCCAGGGGCCGGGCGCCGGCGGTCCTGGAAGAACGGGACACCCGGCGGATCATCGAGCGCCTCGCCCCGGCTCAACGGCGGCGGGTCAACACCGACCCGATCGGTCCGTATCTCGAGGCCCTCGGCAGCGTACGCCTCGGGCTGCGTGACCCAGAGGAGGTCGAGGGCTCACGCGACGACGTGCCCGGCCTCGCCGCTCTGTGGCCCGCCTTCCGCGCCGAGTTGACCCAACGCGGTGCCGTCGACTTCGACGAGCAGGTGTACGGCGCCGTCGAGGTGTTGCTCGCCGATGGCGGCCTGCGGGCCAGCGAGCAGATGGCGTGCCGCCACATCCTCGTCGACGAGCTCCAGGATCTGACGCCGGCCCACGTCCTGTTGCTGCGGCTTCTGGCCGCACCGGTCCTCGACTGCTTCGGGGTCGGGGACGACGACCAGGTGATCTACGGCCACGCCGGCGCCGACCCCGGGTTCCTGATCGACTACGAGCGCCTCTTCCCCGAGGCCGGCGACCACCCCCTCGAGATCAACTACCGCTGCGCGGCGCCGGTCGTCGATGCCGCCGTCCACCTGCTTTCCTACAACCACAGGAGGGTGGCCAAGGTCATTCGCTCGGCCAAGCGCGATGGCGTCGGAGGCGAGATCGGGGGGAATGGCCCCGCCGGCGACCCGAACGCCGCGCCCGGGGGCTCGGCTCCGGCGGTCGAACGAGTCACCGACGGCGGCGCCGGCCTGCAGCTCCGGTTCCACCCGCCGGCGGGAGCTGCGGCCGAGGCCGCCGCGGTGGTCGGAGGCTGGGTGGAGGCGGGAGCCGCGCCCGGGTCGATCGCCGTCCTCAGCCGAGTCAACTCGCTGCTGCTCGCTCCTCACGTGGCGCTCGTCGAGGCCGGCGTGCCGATCGACTCGGTCGTGAGATCGGATCTGCTGAGCAGGACCGGGCTGCGAGCCGCGCTCGCGTACCTGCGGATCGCTACCGCCCCTGATGGCCATATCGCCGGGCGGGACATCGTCGAGGTGCTCCGCCGGCCGAGCCGGGGCCTGCCTCCCTGGTTCTCCGACCGGCTGCGCCGGCGATCCGGTTGGGGAGAGCGGGGCTTGCTCGATCTGATCGGGTCCGTCCCCGACAAAGAGGCTCCCAAGGTCGAACACCTCGTCGACGACGTCATCGCCGTCAGGGCGGCCGCCGCATCGGGGGTGAGCGCGGCCGGCCTCGTGCGCCAGGTTCGAGACGACATCGGGCTCGGCGGGGCCATGAGCCTTCTCGACGGTGGCAAGGGAGGGGAGGGCTCGAGTCATATCGACGACCTCGAGGCCCTCGAGCAGGTCGCCGGGCTCCACGATGACCCGGCCACGTTGGAGTCCTGGCTCTCCGAGCGCCTCGAGCGCCGCGCCGACCCGGGCGGGGTGGTGCTCTCGACTGTGCACCGGGTGAAGGGGATGGAGTGGGACCGGGTCGTGGTCTACGGCGTCACCGCCGGCATCGTGCCGCATCGCCTGGCCGACGACGAGGAGGAAGAACGCCGGGTCCTCCATGTGGGTATCACCCGCGGTCGCGAGGAGGTCGTCGTGCTCGTCGACTCGACCCGGCCCTCGCCGTTTGTCGACGAGCTAACGGGCGTCGCTCCCCACGACCGGCCGGCCGGCGCAGGTCGTGGATCGGCCGGCGGAGGGAGCGGCGCTGCCGGTTCGGGTGCCGGGCGGGCCGGTGGGCCCGGCGGTCGGGCGAAGGCGAGGGGCGCCGTCGGGGGAGGGGAAAGTGGCGATCCCGTCCTCGAGGAGGCGCTGCGGGCGTGGAGGAAGGAGCGCTCGGGGCGCGACGCGGTTCCCGCCTATGTCGTGTTCGCCGACAAGACCCTGCGGGCCATCGCCGCCGCCCGGCCGTCGACCCTCGCAGCGTTGAGGACAGTGGAAGGCATCGGGCCGACCAAGCTCGAGATGTACGGAGAGGACATCCTGGCCCTCGTGGCCGCAACCGCCGAGCCGGGCGGGTAGCGGCCGGCCCGGCCGGTGCTTGCGGCCTCTTGGTAGCGTCGTCACCTGTGGTCGCACCCTATGACGAGTTTGGTCTTCTGGACGACAACGCCGCCGAGGTCGGCCTGCAATGGGACGGTCCGCCCAAGGTCCGGCGCGAGGCGGTAGCACTGCCCGACGGGCGGGCCATGAGCGTGTTGGTCTGGGGGCAAACCGCCCCGGAGATCGTGCTGATCCACGGGGGCGCCCAAAACGCCCACACCTGGGACACGGTCGCCCTTGCGCTCGACCGACCCCTTATTGCTGTCGACCTGCCCGGTCACGGTCACTCGGACTGGCGCAAGGACCACGATTACCAGCCGGCCGTCATCGCCGAGGACGTGGCGGTGGCCGTCGGCCGGCTGGCGCCCGATGCCCGGCTGGTGGTCGGCATGTCGCTCGGTGGCCTGACGTCGATCGCCCTCGCCGCCCGCCACCCCGACCTCGTCCGCCGGTTGCTGCTCGTCGACATCACCCCGGGGGTGAACGCCGAGAAGTCCAGGGCCATCACCGAGTTCGTCTCCGGGCCCGAGCGCTTCGCTTCCTTCGACGAGATCCTCGACCGGACGCTCCGGCACAATCCGGGACGCAGCGAGTCGTCCTTGCGCCGCGGCGTGGTCCACAACGCCCGGGAGCTCCCGAGCGGTGAATGGACGTGGCGGTGGGATCCGGAGCGCAAGATGGGTCAACAGGCCGACGGGGGGCTCCGCTTCGCCGAGCTGTGGGACGACCTGTCCGCCTCGCGGGTCCCCTTGACCCTGCTGCGGGGAGGGGACTCACCCGTGGTCGACGACGAGGACGTGGCCGAGGTGCTCCGCCGGCGCCGCGACGCCGATGTGATCGTCGTCGGTGGGGCCGGCCACAGCATCCAGGGCGATCGACCGCTGGAAGCGGCCCGGCTCATTGCCGAGCGAGCCGAGCAGACGGCGGCGTCCTGACCGTCCGCCGCCAGGGCCGACGGCCGGCCGGTTGACAGCATCCGACGGTGTCGCCGGGTCCGAACCGGTCGCACGCTCCGACGAACGAAGGTCCCGCCCGGATCCCGAGCTCGTCCCCCCTCCCACCGTTGGCCGGATCTTCAGGGCCGGGCGCGGGGTCCGCCTGGGGGACGTCCGGCCCTCCGGCCGGGTCCGTCTCGACGCCCTGGCCCGCTACCTCCAAGACGTCGCCGCCGACGACATCGGCGACGCCGGCTTCGCCGACGAGACCCGGTGGGTGGTGCGCACCACCGGCTTCGAGATCCAATGGTGGCCCCGCTACGACGATCGGGTGGAGCTGGCGACCTGGTGCAGCGGTACGGGCGCGGCGTGGGCCGAACGGCGAACGACGGTCACGACCGGCGGCCGCGTCGCCGTCGAAGGGATATCGACCTGGGTGAATCTCGACCCCGTGAGCCTGCGCCCGGCCCCGCTGAGCGAGCGGTTCTCCGAGGCCTACCTGCCGGCGACGGGAGGCAGGACGGTCCGCTCGCGCCTGGTCCATCCCGGCCTGGAAGGGGCAGGACCCCAACAGCGGTGGCCGCTGCGAAGCACCGACTACGACCTGCTCGGCCACGTCAACAACGCCGTGGCGTGGGTCGCCGTGGAGGACGAGCTCGCCGGGCGAAGTGCCGGCCATCGGGTCGCATGGGCCGACGTCGAATACCGCAGCCCCGTGGAGGCAGCCCGAGATCTTGGACGGTGCAGCCGCTGGGACGGCGACGACGTCACGGTGTGGCTCGTCGGTCCGGACGGCCGGCCCGCTATCACCGCCCAGATGGTCCTCGCCCCCGAAGGCTGAATCTCAGCGCAACCAGCGGGACGGGTGGCGTGCCGCCCAACCGTCGATGGCGGCGGCGACCAGCAGGGTCACGGCCACACCGAGGGGCACGGCGCCAAGGGTGTCGGTGAAGTAGTGGTCCTGGATGAGGATCACCGATGTCCCGACCACCACGACGAGCACGACCGCGAGCGGGGTCACGATGACGCGCCCGGCGCGTCCGATATGGCGGCCGAGCGGTCCGTTCCTGCGGCAGACGATGATGGCCACGGCGGCGATCACGGCTGCGGTGGCCGTGTGCCCGGAGGGAAACGTGTACCCGGGAAGGATCTGGCGTCGGCGCACGAGTTCCTTGATGACCTCGGATGCGACGAGGTCAACGCCGATGGCGCCGACCACGAGGGCGGCGGCCTTGGTGCTGCGAAAGGCCAGGCAGATGGCGACGAGCACGAGCAGGAGCAGCGCGAACCGGGCGGGGTGGCTCATCGCCCCGATGGCCGACGCCGGCGTGTTGTACTGGAAACGGTGGTCGATCAGGAACGAGTCGACCGGCCCGTCCGGACCTATGGGGCCCTGGCGGCCGGCGACGACCACGGCCAGGGCGACGACGGCGGCGGCGCAGAGCACGGTGACGACCGGGACGGCCCGCCGCGGTGAGGGACCGAGGAGCGTGCCGCGCCCCGCGTCGGTCCTCTTCGACCGGCTGGTGGCCGGGTCGGTGGCCGGACCGGCAACCGGCGGCACCTGCGCGTGGTGGTTGCCGCCCCCCGGACTCCCCGATGACCGCCACCTCCGCTCGACGCTCATGGGCCCCATCGTTGCCCAACCCGGGTGCTACTCGTAGGCGCGCCGACCGACGTCGCCGGGAATGTCGACCCGCCAGATCCAGCCCTCGAGCGCCACCCGCCGGCCCCCGGGTCGGGGCGGTACCTCGCCTGCGCCGCCGGCCAGGTGCAAGGCGGCAGCCATGGCGTCCAAGGCGTCGTCGGACGATCCCACCGCGGCGACGACGGAGGCGGGGAGCACGCCGGAGTGCGTGGTCGCCCACGCCGCCCGGGCCGCCGGCGATGACTTGACGAGGGCGCCGATGGCCAGGCGGGGCCACACCTCGGCGACGACCGGCGGCCGCCACGGATCCCACGGCCACACGGAATAGCCGGCGGCCCTGAGCCTGGCCAGGTGCGGCATCCCACGCAGCGAGCCGGTGCCGACGGCACCCGCGCCGCCGATCTGGAACATCGAGCGGGGTCGGCGGGGCGCGGCCAACTCGGTCAGCCGATACTCCTGGCCGGCGTCGAAACGCGGTCTTGGCCGCTGTGACCGTCCCCAGAAGGGTGGCGCGCAGCCCGCCAGCCAGCCTTCCAGGCGAGCATCGTCGGCCCACAGCTCGTCGACCGAGCCGATGCCGCACGCCTCGAGCCACCACGCCGGCAGCGAGAAGCCGAAGTCGAGACCGGCGACGACGGCCGGGTCAGCGTCCGCGGCCGCCATGAGCACGTCGACTGCCTCGACCCTCGTCGCGGCAACGACGCTGACCGCCCGGCCACTCTCTCCATCGACTTCGGCCACCCTCAGGTGGTGTTCCTCGTGGCGCGCCGCGCCCGACCAGTCGACGGCGATGACCCTCACGCCGGCCTCCGTGCGGGATCCGGTCCCAGGTGAGGGGGTAGCTTCGGGCCATGGTCCATGCCTTCGTGCTCATCGACGCCGTCCCGGCTCGGGTCGCGCCCCTCGCGGTCGAGCTCGCCGACGTGGAAGGGGTCGCCGAGGTCTACTCGGTCGCCGGCCACGCCGACCTCGTCGCCGTCGTTCGGGTCGGTCGCCACGAGGACCTGGCCGAGGTCGTCACCGGCCGGATCCACAGCCTGGAGGGCATCACCGACACCCGCACGCTGATCGCCTTTCGTAGCTACAGCCGCAAGGATCTCGAGGCAATCTGGGACCTCGGCGCCGGCGAGTAGCCCCGCCGGCGCCCTGGGTCGGTTGGCCCGGCGGGCCGGGCGTGCCGGCGAGTAGCCCCGCCGGCGCCCTGGGTCGGTTGGCCCGGCGGGCCGGGCGTGCCGGCGAGTAGCCCCGCCGGCGCCGGCCCCAGTGCGCCGAGGATCAGCGCCTGCGCCTCGTCGGCGGATCGGAGAGGCTGCTCTCGAAGAAGCCGCCGTCCGCCTCGTTGACGTTGGTGCCGGGCGGGACGATCTCGTCTATGCGGTCGAGCACGTCGGGCGTGAGGCGGATGTCGGCCGCTCCGAGCTGGGACTCCAAGTGGTCCATGGTGCGCGGCCCGATGATCGCCGAGGTGACCGCCGGGTGCTCGATGACGAAGGCCAGGGCCAGGTCGATGAGCGTGAGCCCGGCCTTGTCGGCGAGGGCAGAGAGCTGGTCGACGATCTGGAGCTTGTGCTGGTTGTCGGGCGATGACAGGTCGTAGCGGCCGGGGATCCTTTCGGCGCGACGGCTCGAGTTGTCTTTGCCCGTGCCGAAGCGGCCGGAGAGCCAGCCACCGGCGAGCGGGCTCCAGGGGATCACTCCCATCGAGTAGCGCTCGCAGGTCGGCAAGACAGCGGCCTCGATCCCGCGCACGAGCATCGAGTAAGGCGGCTGCTCGGTCACAAACCGCTCGCTCCCGCGGCGCTCGGCCGACCATTGGGCCTCGACGATCTGGTGGGCGGGGAAGGTCGACGACCCCACGTAGCGCACCTTGCCGGCGTGGACCAGGTCGCTGAGGGCGCCGAGGGTCTCGTCGATGTCGGTGGAGGGGTCCGGCCGGTGGATCTGGTACAGGTCGATGTAGTCGGTGCCGAGCCGGCGCAGGCTGTTGTCGCACTCGGCCATGATCCAGCGGCGCGAGTTGCCGCTCGCGTTGGGTCCTTCGCCCATCGAGCCGTGGACCTTGGTGGCGAGAACGATCTGGCTGCGGTCGATCTGGGCCAGGGCCTTGGCCACGATGGTCTCGGACTCGCCGGCGGAGTACACGTCGGCGGTGTCGACGAAGTTGATGCCGGCATCGATGGCGCGATGGATGATGCGGATCGAGTCGTCGTGGTCCGGGTTGCCCCAGCCGCCAAACATCATGGCGCCGAGGCACAGGGGACTTACTTTGACGCCGGTTCTTCCGAGGGTGCGGTATTCCATCCCGTCACCCTACGGGTGATTCAGCCGTCCTCGGCCAGGGAGCGGATCTCAGCGTTGCGCCGCATCCGGATCGTCTTTCGACGCTTCCAGTACGGCGTCTTCCAGACCTTGAAGCCGCCCCTGCGGCCCTCCTTCGGGCCCCGCCGCGGCGGGGGTGAGGTGTGCCGGCCGAGGTCGTGGGCCTCTTTGGGACACCGGGCGTCGGCGTCCTCGAGCACGTCATCGTCGAAGACGGCATCGTGGAGCGCCGCTCTGGCCTCGTGACGGACCTGACGGGTGGTCCGCCGGCGGTGCCCGCTGGCGTCGGGAAGGTCTGCTTGAGTCCGGCTCACTCGCCGCCTCCTTGGCATCATCGCGACCCTGACTGGGTCGTATCCTTCCCTCGCTATCGTGTCACGCCCGGCCGGGACTGTGAAGTCCCCTTCCCGATTCTCAGGTTCCGACCGAAGGCTCGGGCGGGACGGCGAAGATGGCCGAGCGGTAGTAGCGCAGCTCGGCCACGCTCTCCTTGATGTCGCCGAGGGCCCGATGGGCGCCGGTCTTGCGGGGAGCGGCAGAGACCGAAGCGGGGTACCAGCGCCGGGCCAGTTCCTTGACCGTCGACACGTCCACGGACCGGTAGTGGAGATAGGACTCGATCTCCGGCAGCCAGGCGGCGAGGAAGCGGCGGTCGGTGCCGATCGAGTTGCCGCAGAGGGGAACGGTCCCCGCATCGGGGATGTGCGCCTTCAGGAACTCGAGGGTCGCAGCGCCGGCATCGGCGAGGCTCAGAGTGGAGGCCCCGATGGCGGTGAGCAGGCCGCTCCTCGTGTGCATGGCCCGCACCACGTCGTCCATGGTGGCCAGCTGCTCGGCCGTGGCCGTGACGACCAGGTCGGGTCCTTCGGCGACGACCTCGAGCTCGTCGTCGGTGATCAGGGTGGCGATCTCGACGATCGAGTTGACCGCAGGGTCGAGGCCAGTCATCTCGAGGTCCATCCAAGCGAGCATCAGCGGGAGGCTACTCAGCGCGCCGCTGCCGCCGCCTGGACCGCCGTGCGGCATCGGTACCCTGGGGGGGTGCTCAGTGTGCCGGTCGTGGCCCTCGATCCGGGCCTTCCGCTCCCTTCGTACGCCCGCCCCGGCGACGCCGGGCTCGATCTGGTGGCGCGCACCGGGGCGGTCGTCGCCGCCGGAGGGGGCCGGGCCATCGTGCCGACCGGTATCTGCGTCGCCATCCCCGACGGCTACGCCGGCTTCGTGCAGCCGCGCAGCGGGCTCGCCCTCCGCCACGGGATCACTCTCGCCAACAGCCCCGGCCTTATCGATTCCGGCTACCGCGACGAGCTGGCCGTGATCGTCATCAACACCGACCCTGTCGAGTCCTTCACCGTCGAGCGCGGCGACCGGATCGCCCAGCTGGTCGTCCAGGCCGTCGAGCGGGTGGTGTGGGCGCCGACGGCTGCGCTCGAGGCGTCGTCGCGCTCGGGCGGTTTTGGTCACACCGGGATCAACGGTGCCTGAGCTACCCGAGGTCGACGCACTGGCCCGCTTCATGGCCGCCAAGGCCGAGGGCACCACGATCGAGCGCTGCGAGCTCGCCGCCTTTTCCGCCATGAAAACCTACGATCCACCCTTCGACGCCCTGGTCGGCCGCACCATCGAGGACTGCGAACGGCGAGGCAAGTACCTGTGTCTGCGCACGGCCCCTGCGCCGGCGCTCTGGCTCGTCGTCCACCTGTCGCGTGGGGGATGGGTGCAGTGGAGGGAGCAGACGCCGGCAGCCAAGGCCAAGTTGGGGAAAGGCCCCCTTGCGTTGCGGGTCGGGCTCTCGACGGGGGAGGGCTTCGATATCACCGAGGCGGGCACGGAGAAGCGGGTGGCGCTCTGGCTGGTCAATGACCCCAGCGTCGTCCCCGGCGTGGCCCGGCTCGGACCCGACCCGCTCGCCCCCGACTTCGACGTCCCCGCCCTGGCCGCCGTGCTCAAGGGTCGGTCCGGCAACCTGAAGACGCTCCTCGTCGACCAGTCGGTGCTTGCCGGGGTCGGCAACGCCTACTCGGACGAGGCGCTTCATGCCGCCCGGCTGTCGCCATTCAAGTCGGCGGCGCGCCTCGACGACGACCAGATGGCCGGGCTGCACGCCGCCATCGTCGGGGTGCTGCGCGACGCAATGGTCCGTTCGGAGGGGCTCCCGGCCAAGGGGCTGAAGGGCGAGAAGAAAAGTGGGATGGCCGTCCACGGTCGCACCGGCGAGGCGTGCCCGGTGTGCGGCGACACCGTGCGGGAGGTGTCGTTCGCCAACCGCTCCCTGCAGTACTGCCCGACGTGCCAGACGGGGGGGACCCCCCTCGCCGACCGGCGCCTGTCCCGGCTGCTCAAGTGAGCGGGCGGACCGGCGCCAAATCCGCCCCCGTCGCCGACCGGGGCCCGCGGCGGGCCACCTACCGCGGGGTGCGGTGGCGTTGGGACGACGCCGGCGTCGGGTGGTACAACGACGACGCCGAACGCTGGGTGCGCTGGGTGCCGGGAGGCGACGGGCCCCCGCCACCGCCGCCCTGGGAGAGCGCGGGCCTGCCAACGCCACCGCCCCGCGTGGCGAGGGCCGGCTGGCGCAGCCCCTACCGGCTGGTTCCGATCGTGCTCGTCGTTGCCGTTGTGATCATCGGCGTGGTGCAGGCCACGTCGCGCACGGCCCACCCGGTGGCGGCCGAGCGGGCCTCCGCCGAGAAGCTGGCTGGCAAATGCCTGCCCACCAAGGGAACGAGCCACGGCCATCCCGTCTACGGCTCTTCGGCCGTGTCCTGCGACCTGCCGGTCGCCTCCGTCAAGGTGGTCGATGTGCTCCCCGGGACCCCGGGGTCGCGGCCGTGCCCTTCGGCCACCACCGCCGTCCAGCTCGCCTACCCCGGCGTGCGCTACCCCCACGTCGAATGCGTCAGGCCGGTCGGCTCCACATGAGTGGGTCGGAGCCCGGCCGTGCCGACGCAATCGTCGTCGGCTCCGGCGTGAGCGGTCTCACGACCGCCGTGGTGCTCGCCGAGGCCGGCCTTTCTGTCGCCGTCGTGGCCGAGAAGGCCTGGCCGGACACCACCTCCCGAGTGGCCGGCGCCGTGTGGGAGCCGTACCTGAGCGGCGGGGACGATGTCGGCGCGTGGGCGGCGGCCACCTACCGGGTCCTCTCGGACCTCGCCGGTCGGGGGGTGGCGGGAGTAAGGGTCGACGAGCTGGTCGAGGGCGGTCCCGACCCGATCGTGATCCCCGACTGGGCCCTGGCCGCAGACGGCATCAGGGCCCTGCGCCCCGACGAGCTGCGGGCCGGCTGGGTTGGCGGGTTTTGCTGTCTCGTGCCGATCGTCGACATGTCCCGGTACCTGCCCTACCTGGCCTCGCGGCTTGCGCATGCCGGCGGCACCATCGAGATCCGACCCGTCGATCGGCTGGCCGACCTGGCGCCGGCCTCGATCGTGGTCAACTGCAGCGGACTTGGCGCCGTCAGCCTGGCCGCCGACCCCTCGTTGCGGCCGGTCAGGGGCCAGGTCGTCGTCGTGGCCAACCCCGGGCTTGCAGGCGCCGCCATTGTTGCCGGCGACGGCCCCCACACCACCTACCGGATCGCTCACTCAGAAGAGGTCGTCGTCGGCGGGACGGCCGACACCGACGAGTGGGACCTCTCGGCCGACGCCGATGTGGCGGCGGCCATCCTCACCAGGGCCGCGGCCATCGACCCCGAGCTGGCCGGGGCGCAGGTCATCGGCCACCGGGTCGGCCTGCGCCCGTGGCGGCCGACGGTCCGCGTCGCCGTCGACGCCGACCCGCCCGCCGGCATCGGCCGCCTGGTCCACAACTACGGTCACGGCGGGAGCGGGCTTTCGCTCTCGTGGGGCTGCGCCTCGGCTGTCGCCGGCCTGACCGGCGCGGTGGGGGCTGAGCCGCCGCCGGCCTGACCGGCGCGGTGGGGGCGGAGGCGAGGGTGGCGCCCGACTGGCTCCGAGAGGGGCGCTAGTCGCCGCCGGTCGCCACGGCGGCGCGCTCGATCAGGGCCGCGACCCGGTCGAGGGCGGGAAGGGCCGCATCCAACACCTCGATGTCGGCGGGGGAAAGCGCGGCGATCAGTTGCGACAGCCGATCCGCAGTGAGCTGGCGCCGTCGCTCGATCGATGCCGCCCCCGCTTCGGTGAGGGCCACGAGGACCACTCGCCCATCGCCGGAATGCCGGCGGCGCTCGATGATGCCGGCGTCGGACAGGCGCGCCACCAGCTCGGTCATCGTCGGCTGGGTGACGCCGGCCGCCTGCGCCAGCTCCGTCAGCCGGACCGGGCCGACCCGCTGGAGGTGGGCCAGCACGAAGTCGGTGGTGAGGCTGGTCTCGCGAGGCCAGATCCGCAGCAGCGGGCCGACCATGGCGGTGAGGCCCGTGCCGATCCCGCCGGCTCGCCCCCACCGGTCGCGGCTCCCGACAGATGGTCCCATCAGGTGCATAGGATACCCGATACAATATGGGTGTACGGAGTCACCAAGGTCCCCGGAATCCCGGAGGGCCGTCGTGAGGAGGTCGTCATGGCCAAAGGTCCGATCGTCGTTGGAGTCGACGGCACCAAGTGCAGTCTGGATGCACTGAACTTCGCCGTGGGTGAGGCGGGCAAGGCCCGGGCCGACGATGGCCTCGACCTCGTCATCGTCCACGTCCGCCACGTCCCCTGGACCATGTCATCGGAGGCGGCGGCGCCGGTGAGCGAGGCGATGGACGAGGTGGAGCGCGAGACCGAGGATGCCGTCAAGCGCCAGCTCGAGGGAGCACTGATCACCTGGCGGTGGGTGGTCAGAGAGGGTGACCCGGCGAGGGAGCTCGTCCGGGTGGCGAAGGAGCAGCACGCCAGGGCCATCGCCGTCGGCGGGCACCGCCACGGAGCGCTGACGGCGGCGCTCGTGCGTTCCGTCGACTCGAGCCTCGTCCACACTTACGGCGGCACACTGTTCATCGTGCGCCCCGACGATCACGAGGAGCGCGAGCCGGCCCTGCCGGCCTGAGGGGCAGCCGTCGCCAGCTCCTGGCGGGTCGCGGCGGCGCTCAGTGCGCCGGGTCGGGGTGCAGGTGCCGGGTGAACCACTCCAGAATGATCTCGGCGCGCTGGATCCGGTGGTTGGGGCTGCCGGTGCGGGACAGCTCGTGGTTCTCGCCGGGAAAGCGGACGAGCTCGGGTTCTCGGCCGAGGAGGCGAAGGGCGACGAACAGCTCCTCGGCCTGTCCGATCGGGCAGCGGAGATCGTTCTCCGAGTGCACGAGCAGCATCGGCGTGCGCATCTCGGACACGAAGCGGCTGGGGGACTGGCGCTCGTAGAGGTCGGGTCGCCTGACGTGGTCGACGCCGACGTACTCGGTGAAGCTCCCCGAGATGTCGGACTCGTATTCGAGGGTCACCAGGTTGTTGGCGGCCCGCTCCGAGCAGGCGGCCACGAATCGATCCGTGTGACCGACGATCCATGAGGTCAGGTAGCCGCCGTACGAGCCGCCCTGGACCCCGAGACGGTCACCGTCGATCCAGTCAAAGCGACGAACCGCCTCATCGGTGCAGGCCATCACGTCGTCGTAATCGACGCCACCCCAGCCCGAACCTGGATCGTTGGGGGCCTCGGGCCAGCGCACGGCCCGACCCCACGCCTCGCTGTAGCCGCTGCTGCCGCGGGGGTTGCAGTAGACGACGCCAAAGCCGGCGCCCACCTGGAGTTGGAACTCGTCGAACCACCCCCACCCGTAGGACGTGAACGGTCCGCCGTGGATGTTGAGGATCGTCGGGGACCTCCGTCCCGGTTCGACGCCAACCGGCGGCATCGCCCAACACTCGACCTCGGTCCCGTCGGCCGATGTGGCAACAAAGCGCTCGGGAGCCGAGAGCGTCAACCGGGCGGCGACGGTGGCCGACAGGTTGGTGAGGCGTCGCTCCTGGACCTCGGCCGTGCACACAAACACCTCCGCCGGCTCGAAGGGAGCCGAGGCGGCCACGACGATCGCGTCGGCGGTGGCGTCGAAGGACCGCACGATCCGCCGGCCGCCGACGACGAGGTCGACCGGTCCGCCGGCGGCAGGAACGCGGTGGACGTGGGCGGTGCCCTCGTCCTCGAGGAGAAAGAGCAGCTCGTCGCCCCCGCCCGACCACACCGGAGGGCGACTGCCGCTGAAGGGCGCAGCATTGCGGTCCTTCTCGACGGCGAGGGAGAGCCGTTCGCCGCTCGCGATGTCAACGACCCCGAGACGGGTATGGCGAGGCCCGTCGAGCGGGGTAGGCGTCTCCAGGAAAGCCAAGCGGGTCCCGTCGGGCGACCAGGCCAGATCCGACCACGCCGATGTCGTGTCGGTCAGCCGATCGGGCGCGCCGGTCGTTGCCGACTCGACGGTCCAGATGTCGTTGGACAGGTCGAGATCCCAGTCGTCATGCCGGGCCGACACGAACGCCAGGCGGGTGCCGTCGGGCGACCAGGCGTGCGATGTGGTCGGTGCCCGCCCTTCGACCGCAGGCCAGGGAGGCGACGATCCATCGATGGGGACGACAAAGAGCTGCTCGGGGCGGTCGAAGGTCCAGTCCTCCCCGTTGAGGCGGCTGTAGAGACGGGTCACCCGCCGCGGTGGTCCTTCGGCTGCGGCGCGCTTCTCGCCCGGGGCGCCGTACTGGTCGGGGTCGGGGTTGCGGCCAACGAAGGCCAGACGATCGCCGAGCGGTGACCAGCTGAGCTCACCGATCGAGTCGGGCCAGGCACAGACCCTCGTGGCTTCGCCGGGATGGCCGACGGGGAGCACCCAGATGCCACTCCCGGCCTCGTCGCCGCGCGAGGAGACAAAGGCGATCGTCCCGCCGTCGGGTGACCATCGGGGCAGGGTGTCGGCGCCGTCGCCGGCCGTCACCGGTCGAGGCGGTCCGCTCCCGTCCACAGGAGCCAGCCAGATGCGCGTGCGGTAGCGGTTGGCCGGCCTGTCGACGGTCGTCACGGGATAGGCGACCTGCCGGCCGGCGGGGTCGAAGCGGACCTCGCCGACCAAGGCGACGATGGCGATGTCATCGGGTTGCATGGCTGGCATGGCCGGTACCCTACGGCCTGTCGAAGGGGCGCATCTGCTACCGTTTTTCGCACTGCGGACGTGGCTCAGTGGTAGAGCACAACCTTGCCAAGGTTGGGGTCGCGGGTTCGAATCCCGTCGTCCGCTCTCGTCTCGCCCGGTCTTCCCGGGCTGCCGCCGGGGCCTCCTCGCCTGGTTTGATTTTCTCGGCGATGTTGACGTCGGAATCCACCGTCAACATCGCCCAAAAAAAAGGGTGAGCTCTTCGGGCGAGGGTCGGCCGAGGTTAGGAGGCAGTTTCCTCGGCGTTCGGCGCCAGGCGCGGCGTCTGCGTCTCCTCGGCGAGCCCGGAGCGGCACAGGCAGACGGACGCGACGATAACGAGGGCCATGGCTAGCGTTTCGATGCCGACGGCGGCCAAACCGCCCCTGAGGTGCTCGTCGTAGACGCCGACGCCGATCACCAGGCTCGCCACCGGATCCACCGTGGTGATGGCCGGGAGGCTGGCCCTGAGCGGACCCGCCTGGAAGGCGAGCTGATTGAGGAGGAGCCCGGCGATACCGATGGCAACCAGGCTGTAGACGGGCCACGACGTCAACAGCTGCCCCGGATGGTGAGCGAGCACGTCGGTCGTGGTCTTCAGGAGGGCGGCGGTGGCGGCGGCAGCCAGACCGGCGGCCGCCCCGAGGCCGGCGGCACCGAGTGTGCCGTGGCTCCTGCGGCCGCCGAGCGTGAAGGCCACGATCGCCACGCCGATGAGGATCGCCGTGATGATCGCCGGCAGATGATCGGCGGGGGACGTCTTGGCCGCGGCCGGCGTCGCTACCAGCAGGAAGGTGATGAGCCCGAGGGCGAGCGCCGCCGCCCACCCGAGCTCCCCGAGCGCCGGCCGGCGCCGGTCGAGCAGGCGGCGCAGCGGGAGAGCGAAGAGCAGGGCGCTCACCTGGAGCGGCTGCACGACGGTCAGCGGCCCGCTGTGGAGGGCGACGGCGTGGAACCCGATGCCGCCCAGGTCGGCGAGGGCACCGAGGAGCCAGATCGGGTGTTGGATCGTGCTCCACGAGAATCGGGCCAGATCGGCGCTGCGCAGGGAGCCGACGAGCGGGGTGTCCCGGGCGCTGCGGTGCCTGAGGGCGTTGGATGTCGCGAAAAGCAGGGCGGCGCCGAGGGCGGCGATGGTGGTGAGAAGCACGGCTTCCTCAACCGCTCCGGTCCGGCTGCACGAGGCGGGTCTGATAGGCGTACACGACGGCCTGGACCCGATCGCGCAGGCCGAGCTTGTTGAGGATGCGTCCCAGGTGGGTCTTGACGGTCGCTTCGGCCACGTGCAGCTTGGCGGCGATCTCCCGGTTGGAGAGGCCGCCGGCCACCTCGACCAGGATCTCGACCTCCCGCTCGGTGAGCACGGCGAGCCCGTTGGCCTCGCCGTCGGGCGCCGGAGTTCGCAGGTCGGGGAGATGCTGGGCGTAGGCATCGATGAGGCGCCTCGTGACGGTGGGGGCCACGACGGCGTCCCCGGCGCCGACGGAGCGGATGGCGTTGGCGAGCTCTCTGGGCGGCACGTCCTTGAGCAGGAAGCCGCTGGCGCCGAAACGCAATGCGCTGAACGCGTATTCGTCCAGATCGAAGGTAGTCAGGATCAAGACTTTGGATCTCGGGGCGCGGTCGACGATTCGGCGGGTGGCCTCGATGCCGTCGGTGCCGGGCATCCGGACGTCCATGAGGACGACGTCGGGGTCGAGGCGCAGCGTCGCCTGAACCGCCTCGTCGCCGTCCCCCGCCTCGCCGACGATGACGAGGTCTGTTTCCTCCTCGAGCACCATGCGCAGGCCGGTGCGCAGCAGCGCCTGGTCGTCGACGAGGAGCACCCGATAGACCGGGGGGCGGGCGGTCGTGTCGGTCATAGGTCGGTCAGGGGGCCGGTCATCGGTGGTCGGTCATCGGGCTGCCGAACCGACCGGCAGCCGGGCCCGCACGAGCCATCCGCCCGCGGGAGCCGGGCCGGCGCTCATCGTGCCGCTGTAGAGCGATACCCGCTCGCGCATCCCGACGATGCCGTGGCCGTCACCACTGTCCGGCGGGCTGGCACCCCGCTGACCGTTGTCGCTCACCAGGATCTCGACCTCGGGAGCGGCGTAGCGAAGCCGGATGCGCAGCTCGGTCGCCATGCCCGCATGCTTCAAGGTGTTGGTCGTCGCCTCCTGCACGATGCGGTAGACGGCCAGCTCGGCCCCGGTCGGTATGGCGAACGGCTCGCCTTCGATCTGGAGGTCGGTGTCGAGTCCCGTCGCTCTCAACTTCTCGACGAGGATGCCGATCTGGGCGACGCCGGGCTGCGGAGCGAAGCCGTCGACGCCGGTGTCGTCGCGCAGGACGCCGAGGACGCGACGGGTCTCCCTGAGGGCCTGGCGTCCGACCTCGGACACATTGTTGATGGCGGCTTCGGCCCGGTCCGGTTCGCGATGGAGCTTGGCGGCGGCTCCGTCGGCCATCGTCACGATCACCGCCAGGTTGTGAGCGATCACGTCATGCATCTCGCGCGCGATTCGGGTGCGCTCAGCGGCCGCGCCCAGCCTGACCTGCTGGTCACGCTCGACCTCGAGGCGTTCGGCTCGTTCGATGGCCGCCTCGAGGTGAATCCGGCGGGCCTGGAGGTTGGCGCCGAGGAGCAAGGCGGCGGCGACGAGCCCGGACAGGAACACGAACGACCGCAGCCAGCTGCCGGCAAGCAGCCACTGGGTGGTCGCCATGATCACGCCGACCTCGAGCACCGCGGCTCCGGTGGCGGCGACGAGCCGGGTTCTGTGGGCGGCGAGGGTGTAGAGGGCGACGAGAAGCGAGACGTCAGCGAGGAGCGGTATCGACACCAGCCACTGGACGAGCGCGACCATGGCCACGACGAGGAACACGCCTTGAGGGTGTCGGCGCCGCCAGATGAGCGGGATGATCAGGGCCGCCTGGAGCACCCAGGTCGACGCCCCTGCGGTCGCCTGGCTGCGCAGCAGCCACGGGGTGCTGATCACCGCCGTGGCCAGCGCGACGAGGCCGTCGGCACCCTGGGGGTGCTCGCGGTCGAAGTCGGCGAGTCGGCGCCACACGTCGCCCACCACACCCCCGAAGGCGACCGGCGCCGTTTGCCTCCGATCGGAGCGCAGGTGATGGAGGAGGGTCGAGCCGCGCCCGCGCAGACTTCGGCGGGGAGCGGGCCCCGCCGATACGGGGATCACCTTCGGCGCGACGCCAACGCGGCGGTGAAGACCGCCACGGCGGCGTACGAGCAGAACAGACCGAGACCGGCCCACGGGTGCATGATGGCATGACCGCTTGGGATGGTGAAGATCGCTGCGCCCGCCGTCGATGGCAGATAGGGGAGCACGGTGGCCGCCCACGAGCCCGGAAGCATGGTGAGGAGCGCCGGGACCACGACCAGTAAGGAGCACACCGCGACGACGCCGCGGTCCCTTCGACGGGTGAGCGCGCCCACGCCGACACCCAAGAGGCCGGAGACAACCAGGTATAAGGCCACGCCGATCACGGCTCGGAGCGCACCCGGCGCCCGCAGGCTGACCCCGTGGGGGGCGAGAATGGCCTGCCCACCGAGGAAGGCAGTGAAGGAGGCAATGGTGCCGGCGGCGAGGGCGAAGGCGGCGAAGAGTCCCGTCCTCGCCCAGGGGATGGGTGAGGTGTAGGGCACGAAGTGGCCGTGCGGTCCGGGGTAGGGGGCCGGGTCAAATGTTGCCGGGCGCGCGGGCCGCAGCGGACCGGTGACGATGAGCACCCCGAGAGCGGCGACGATGACCTGGGCCAGGTTGACGCCGACCAGGCTGGCGCCCACGCGATCGAATGACCCGTGCTGCGCGACCGACATCCCCGACCAGGCCCTGCTGGTCGCCCACGAGACCCACAGGCCGATGCCGATGAAGGTGAGGGCCGTGACGACCGGAATGGCCATCGTCGAGGGTCGGGCCCGCAGCGCCAGCCACTCGGCCTGAATCGCGCCGGCGGCCCTTGGCCGCGACGCCGGGGGGTCGGCGAGGACCTGGGGGCCGCGGAGGAGGGCGAATTGCCCGGTTTCGATCATTGGCGCGCGTCGCGGCAGACCATGCCCAAAGGTAACGATGCTTCGGTGGGCGGTCGACCGCCCAGGGGATGAACTTGCCCGTCGCCGTGTACGACCCCAGTCGTACGGCGACGCGGGGCGGCTCTTAGATGAGAAGCAGCGAAATCCTCCGTTCTGCGCCCGGCAGGGCGAGCCCCGAGCGAGTACAACTGGGTGAAGAGCGTGCGCCTACCGCAGGGCGAGACTCCCAAAGAAAGGCTTCACCATCATGATTGGTCTTATCATCGGCTTGATAGTCGTTGGGGCCATCCTCGGCTTCCTGGCCCGCCTCCTGCTGCCCGGCCCCGACCCCATGAGCGTCCCGGCCACGATCCTGCTCGGCGTCGCCGGTCAGCTCGTCGCCGGCCTGGTGTTCCGCCTGGTGTTCGGCGTCGGCGTCGGCTGGATCGTGGGACTCCTCGTGACCATCGGTCTGCTCTACCTGTCCCGGCGCACCGGCATCGGGCGACGTTCGGCCCGAACCTGAGGGTCGTGTCCCTGGCGGCCCGCTCGATCGCGGCCCGCCCGGGTCCTGGCGCGGACCGGGACCGGCGTCAGGTGTTCGGGCGCCGGCCGTTCATCCCCGCGTTCGGAGCGGCTTGAGCCACGAGGTCTGGAACGACCGCCCCGAGCTCGGCCGGCTCCCAGCGGCTCCCCTTGTCGGCGGCGGGACCATTGACCCACCCGTCGTTGACCGAGATGAATCCGCCCGCGACGGAGAAGACCCTTCCGGTGATGCCCACCGCCTCCGGGCTGGCGAGCCAGACCACGAGCGGTGAGACGTTGTCGGCGGCGAGCGGCTCGAATCCCTCGCCGGTCGCCTCCGACATGCTCTTGATCCGGGGCAGATCCTCGGTCATGCGGGTGAGGGCGGTCGGGGCGATGGCGTTGACCGTCACGCCGTAGCGCTCCAGCTCCTTGGCCACGATGATCGTGAGCGCGGCGATCCCCGCCTTGGCCGCTCCGTAGTTGCTCTGTCCGACGTTGCCGAAGATCCCCGACGCCGAGCTGGTGTTGATGATGCGAGCGTCCCGGGTGCGGCCGGCCTTGGACTCGTCCCGCCAGTAGTCGGCGGCGTGGCGGCAGGTGACGAACGTGCCCTTCAGGTGGACGGCGATGACCCCGTCCCACTCCGCCTCGGTCATGTTGACCAGCATCCGATCCCGCAGGATGCCGGCGTTGTTGACCACGACGTCGAGGGCACCGAACGTGCCGATGGCTTGGTCCACGAGGCCCTTGCCGCCCTCCCACGAGGAGATGTCGTCGGTGTTGGCCACGGCCTCGCCGCCCGAGGAGGTGATCTCGTCGGCGACGGCCTGGGCGGCAGTCGTGGATCCACCTGTGCCGTCCCGGGCGCCGCCGAGGTCGTTGACGACGACCCGTGCGCCTTCGGCGGCAAACGCCAGGGCGTGTGCCCTGCCGATCCCGTTGCCGGCGCCAGTCACGACGACCACCCGATCGTCACAGATTCCCATCTGGCTCTCCTTGCTGAGGTGCGGCGCGGGCCGGATCGCCCCTCCGCAGGCGCCAGGTTGTCAGCGAGGGACCGTGACGGGCAACCCGCGTTCCCTGCGGCGGGACCTTCGTCGTCACGTCGCTCGCGCCACGTAGTCTCGCTTCGAGGCGGGCTCGGCTCGTCCCGTGGCCGCCGGGCGGTGGGAGGTTCGCCGCGGAACCCCTGACAGAGGAGAGACCCATGGGTGTGCGTGCGGTGCAGAGCGACGGGAACGGCCCGGCTTCGATCGTGGAGCTGGACGACGACGACCTGCCCGATGGCGATGTCACCGTCGACGTGGCCTATTCGTCGCTCAACTACAAGGACGGGCTTGCCGTCTCGGGCAAGGCAAAGATCGCGAGGAGCTTTCCGATGGTCTGCGGCATCGACCTGGCCGGCACGGTCGTCGGGTCGTCGTCGCCGGCCTGGAAGGAAGGTGACGAGGTCGTTCTCACCGGGTGGGGTCTCTCCGAGACGCACCCAGGGGGCTACACGGAGCGCCAGCGGGTCAAGAGCGACTGGCTGGTCGCCCGCCCGGCGGGCTTGACCCTGGCGCAGACCATGGCCATCGGCACCGCAGGGCTGACCGCCATGCTGTGTGTCCTCGCCCTCGAGGACCACGGGCTGACCCCTGAGGCGGGCGGCGATGTCCTCGTGACCGGCGCCGGGGGCGGCGTGGGGGGAGTCGCCGTGGCCGTCCTCGCTCACCTCGGGTACGCCGTCACGGCCGCCACCGGTCGGCCCGAGGCGCATGAGTACCTGCGCAGCCTCGGCGCGACCGGATTCGTGGGTCGAGAGGAGCTCGCCGTCGAGGCCTCCCGACCACTCGATTCGGAGCGCTGGGTTGCTGCGGTCGACGGCGTCGGGGGCACGACGCTTGCGACGGTACTGCGCCAGACCGCTTACGGGGGTGCGGTGGCCGCGTGCGGGTTGGTGGGCGGCAACGATCTTCCATCTACGGTGCTCCCATTCATCCTGCGAGGGGTGAGCCTGCTCGGGATCGACTCCGTTCGCTGCCCGGTCCCGGCCCGGCGCCGGGCCTGGGCTCGGCTGGCGACCGACCTGCCCGTCGAGCTGCTCGACGCCATGACGACGGTCGCCCCGCTCGCCGCCGTCCCTGCGCTTGCCGACGAGATCCTCGCCGGCGGCACCAGGGGACGGGTGGTGATCGACGTCAGAGGCGACTGAGATGGCCGGCGGAGAGGACGGGGCGCCGGGTGACACGGCGCGAGAGGACGGGGCGCCGGGTGACACGGCGCCAGAGGACGGGGCGCCGGGTGACACGGCGCGAGAGGACGGGGCGCCGGGAGGCCCTGAGCCGAAACGTGGCGTTTCGGTCGGAACCATCGTGGCCGGGGTGGACGCCTGGCAACGCCGCCGGCGGGCGCCGTCGATCGCCTATGCGGTGATGAAGAAGTTTGGTGACGACGACGCCAACCTCCTGGTGGTGGCATTGGGTTGGTACGGGTTCACGGCGATCTACCCGCTGCTGCTCGTCGTCGTCACCATCCTCGGGTTCGTCGGCGTGGCCTCGCTCGGGAACAGCATCGTGTCCACCCTGCACCAGTTCCCCGTCATCGGCACCGAGTTCTCGACGGCCAAGGGCGGCAGCAACCTGCACGGCAGCGTGATCGGCCTCGTCATCGGTGTCGCCGGCCTCCTCTACGGAGCCCAGGGCGTAACCCAGATAGCGGCCAAGGCGATGGGCAGGGTCTGGAACGTGCCGGCCGGTGAGCGACCCGGCTTCCTGCCTCGTCTGGGTCGGAGCATCGACGGACTGGTGATCATCGGGGGGGCCTTCGTTGTCAACGCCCTCCTCGGGACGCTGGCGTCGGGAGCCGGTGGCGGGCTCGAGGTAGTGATCTGGGCGGTGATGCTTGTGATCAACGTCGGGTTCTACGTCGCCTCGTTCCGTGTCCTGACTCCGGGCTCGGTGCCGACCCGCCCGCTGGTGCCCGGTGCGATCACTGCGTCCGTCTTTTTCACGTTGCTGATCACGGCCGGGACGAGCCTCGTCGATCACCAGCTCCGTCACCAGAGCGCCACCTACGGCGCCTTCGCTTCGGTCATCGGCACGGTTGCCTTCCTGCTGATCCTGGCCAAACTGACCATCTACGCCGCCGAGCTCAACCCTGTTATGGCTCGCTCGCTGTTTCCCCGGTCGATCGCGGGTGACCCCATCGCCGCCGATCTCGAGGTCGTCGAGCTTCGAGCGGCCGAGATCCGGCCCAAGGAGCAGGCGACCGAGGAGCCGGAGCTCGGGGCTGGCGCCCCGTCGCCCGAGCGTCAGACGACCCGGCGGCCTTCGGTGGGATGACCCGGTGTCGCGCCGGCGTTGCCGGTGTCCTGGCCTTGATGACGGCCGCGACCGTCGGGGGCTGCGGCGCCCGCCGGGCTTCCACCGCGGGTACATCGGCGGCCAGTGGCTCGGTCCTCCCGGTCGTAGCCCACGGCGACGGATGGACCGCGGGCGGCCTCGATGGTCCCGCCTACCGCTCGGAGCGCTGCACGTATCGGTCCACGCGCTTTCGTGGTGTGCTCCAGCCGCTTCCCGACCGACGGTGCACACCAGGGGGGATCGATCCGGGGGTGATCCAAGCCGACCTCGAGGAGACGATCTGTCGGCCGGGCGGCTACTCGGACTCGGTGCGTCCGCCCGAGTCGATCACCGAACCGGCCAAGTATGCGGCCTTGCGTGCCTATCGCGCCGCCGGCCCCGTGCACGACTACGAATTCGACCACCTGGTTCCCCTCGGTCTCGGTGGCGCATCCGACACGCAAAACCTGTGGCCGGAGCGTGACATCGGCCGGGCCGGCCCCTTCATCGCCAACACCAAGGACCAGGTCGAAGCCGACCTGCATGCCGCCGTGTGCGGCGGCACCGTCAGCCTCGCCGCAGCCCAGCATGCGATCGCGACTGACTGGGCGACTGCCGAACGCACGCTCCGTGTTGCCTTCGGTTCAGGTGCCGCTGCGAAATGACTTGCTCGGCCGCCTCCGATGAGCCCCTTGGTGCGACGGCATTTGCGGCCTTCGGCCGCGCAAATTATTTCTTCGCGGTCCCTCAGGAGGCACTTGACGTGGGCGGCGATCGTCGATGGCGCAGTCGTTCGCCGATGGGGGAGTAAAGGGCGATATATCCCCCCGCCTTGAGGCCGTCACGCCAGCCAATCTTCTTGCCCTCTTCGTAGGTGCGCCCGGAATACGAGATCCCGACCTCGTAGACCCGACAGTGGGTCCTCGCCACCTTGGCCGTGATCTCCGGCTCGATGCCGAATCGGTCCTGTTCGAGCTCGAGGCTTTGCAGCAGGGTCCTGCGGAAGACCTTATAGCACGTCTCCATGTCGGTGAGGTTGAGGTTTGTCGCCATATTGGAGGCCGCCGTGAGGAGCCGATTGCCGACCGAGTGCCAGTAGTACAGAACCCGACGGGCGTCGCCGGAAAGGAAACGCGACCCGTACACCACATCCGCCTTGCCCTCGATGAGGGGGCGCAGCAGCCGGTCGTATTCGGCCGGGTCGTACTCGAGGTCGGCGTCTTGGACGAGGACGTAGGGCGCCTTCGCCTCGGCGAACGCCCACCGGAGGGCGGCTCCCTTGCCGCGGTTGGTCGGCTGGACCAACACCCGTACCCGCCGGTCGCCGGTTGCGGCGGCCAGCTGCGGGCTGTCGTCGGTGGAGCCATCGTCGACCACGATCACCTCGGCTACGTACTCGGAGGCGAGGATCCTCCTCAGTATCTCCGAGATCGTCGCCGCCTCGTTGTAGCAGGGGACAACAACGGAGAGGGTTCCGGTGCTCGGAGCGGCTCCTGTGCTCAGCACAGCCCGAAAATCAGGGTCTGGCCGTCGGTGTAGAGCACAGGAAGCGATCCTGGCAGCGGGCGACTGGCAGGGGTGGTGAAATACCGGAACCGGTACCGATGGCACAGTTCCGCGTAGTCGTGGGCGGCGATCACCGACCGGAGCTTGGCGTCGGCGGCGGCCACCGTGGCCGGCGTGCGAGAGATGTAGCCGAAAGCGATGGGTTTGCCGCCGTCGAGCACCTGGTCGTAGAGCTGGAGCGACTTGTCTGGTACGGCCCCGGCCAGCGCGGCGTCGTCGATGACGCCGCCCGGCGGCAGGCGCCGCAGGGCAGTGACGTAGGCCGGGCGGGTGACCGGCGTGAACGGCGGTGGTGCCGGCCACAGCTCGACCACCAGCCCGGCGCAGACCAGACCCGTCACGAGCCGATCCCGTCGTCTGGCCGGGTCCAGGCGGCTCAGGACGAGGGCCACGATCACGGCCGAGGCCAGGGTGGTCATCACCACGATTCGGGCCGGCTCGAGGTTGTAGTCGAAGAGCGGCACGGCGGCCTGGATCGCGGCGAACGGCAGGGGGATGCCGGTGTCGGCGCCATGGATGATCAGTGCCGGGCCGAGGCTGAAGACGGTGGCGACCGCGGCGAAGGCCATCCAGAACCTGACGTGCGGTCCGAGGCGATTGCGGATGGCGACGGCCACACCCAGCAGCACTATGACGGTACCGGTGAGATAAACGGTCGACTCCGAGACCGCCGTGTGGATGGAGCCCCAGTACCACCGGGTCAGCCGACCGAATCGCCAGTTACCGCCGTCGAGCACGAGCGAGAAGAGATCGGCGCTGAACCGTTGGCTCGGGTGCCCTCCCTGCATCGGGTCGCCGAGGTTGGACAGCACGAGCGCCGCCGGTAACGGGATGGTGAGCAGCCCGGCGAGGACGACGAAGACCGCGCTGGCGCGCCCGGTCAGCCTGAGCTCTCCCCGTCTCCACAGGTGGACCATGATGGCCACGCCGGCCAGCACACAGAAGAGGAAGTAGTAGTAGTCGCAGAGGAGGACAAGACACAGCGTCACGGCTGCGCCCACGGCGCGGCGGACCCGCGGACCGACGAGGAGGCGCCACCAGCAGAGAATGAAAAGCGGCACCCACTCGAGCGACACCAACTGCATGAGGCCCAGGGTCTTTGACAGGTGGTAGGCGGAGAAGGTGACGATGAAACCGCCGATCAGCGACGGGCCGTACCTCCGGCAGAAGTACCAGCACAGCCAGAACGAGCTGACCCCTGTCAGCACGAACGAGAACAGCACCATGACGTTGAACGCCTCCACCAGAGGCAGGAACCGCATCAGGAGAATTCCCACAAAGCCGTTGAACGGGTTCATGGTCTGGCCGAGCAGGGACGTGCCGTAGGGGAAGTGCAGCAGGCCGGTGTGCCAGGGAAGCTGGTGGAGCACCGTGACCGCCCGGTTGACCCACCACATGTTCCAGACGTTTTGGTATCCGTCGCTGCGGTCGGTGAAATATCGCGAGTCGAAGTGCGCCGCCCACGGCCAGGTGAACAGGCAGAAGAACGCGAGGTACACCAGCCCGGGGAGCACCCCGCCGACGGCGACCCGGCGCAGCCTGGCACCGGACCGCCGGCCGGTGACCAGCGACGGGTGTTGCTCAGGTCTCACTGGGGGTGCACCCTTCCATACCGAGGCCGATCGAGGCTGTCAGGCGAGCCCAGCCGCTGGGTACAGTTCTCATTCGTGCCGGAATCCTCGCCATCTCGACCGGGTGGACCTGACGATGATGCATCGAGCATCGAGCACGCGGAGTTCAGGACCGTCCTCGGTCACTTCGCCAGCGGCGTGGTCGTCGTGGCCGCCCAGGCGAGCGGGGGCCCAGCCGGCTTCACCTGCCAGTCGTTCTTCTCGCTCTCGCTGTCCCCGCCGCTCGTCGCCTTCGCCCCGGGCGCGGCGTCGACGAGCTGGCCGTTGATCGAGCCGACGGGGGCGTGCACCATCAACGTGTTGGGCGAGGACCAAGAGGCGCTGGCGCGCGGCTTCTCGCGATCGGGGGTGGACAAGTTCGAAGGGGTCGGGTGGTCCCCAGGGTCAACGGGAGGGGTACGCATCGACGACGCCCTCGTCTGGCTCGACTGCCGCATCGAATCGGTGGTCGAGGGCGGCGACCACCGGCTCGTCGTGGCGAGGGTCGTGGAGTTGAGCGCACGGCGCGGGGATCCATTGATCTTCTATCGAGGGGGCTTCGGCACCTTTCGGTCCTGAAGGACGCCATGTCGAAGGTCTGCGTTCAGTTGCCGCAGGTGTCGATCTTTTGGCCGGGGAGGCGGCCCGGAGGTATGTACAGGCCCTTGTAGTAGGTGGACGAGCTCACGGTCTGGTCGCTCACCTTCGTCGCCGAGTAGTACGGGCTGCCGTAGGGGGAGAGGGTGGTGGTCGTCGAGGGGACCGTTGTGGTAGTCGTCGACGCCGATGAGCCGGTCGACGTCGACGTCGAGACGCCGGCGAAGTCGGTGCCGGTGATCAGCGTGAGGTTCGAGCCGGAGAGGGCCTGGTCGGGGGTGAGCGTGGCACCGTTGGTGAGCGCGGCGCGCAGGGTCTGGGCCGCCTTGAGGCCCGACGGCCCGTAGTCGATGACGTTGGAGGAGTAGCCGAAGTTGGGGGCATCGGTGCTCGCCGAGACGATGAACCCGGCGCTTTGGAGGGCGATGCTTGCGGTGGCGGCCTGGCCGGCAGCTCCGCTGCCGTTCTCCACCCGCACCGAAATCGAGTGGGGCGGGACCGTGGTCGGCGGAGACGTCGTCGACGGTGTCGACTTGGCCTTGCCGGTCTTCTTGGCCGGGGTGGACCCGACGGCAAGAAACTTCTTGACCTCGGCTGCGTCCGCAGCCGGCTGCGGGAGCAGGACGTCGGCGCCGTTTTGTACGGCGTTGGTCGCCGAATAGGTGACGCTCGGGATCTTCGATGCGTTGATGTGCCGGAAGGCGTTGCCGAGGCTGATGAGGTCGTTGACCGAGAACGTCGTGTCTAGCGTCAGGTTGCCCGCGACGGAGCTGATGATGTTCTTAAGGGTCAGCGGGTTGGTCAGGTCACCGTTGCGCTCGGCCTTCTTGATGCTGTCGCGGATGAAGGCCTGCTGGCGCTGGATTCGGCCGAGGTCGCTTTCCGGGTCGTTTTGGGGTTGATACTCGCCGTCACGTTCGTAGTAGTAGTGGCGGGAGCGGACGAAGGCGAGGGCCTGGGCGCCGACCAGGTTGACGCAGCCGGCGTGGGCGACCTTGAGATTGGAATAGGGGTCCTTGGCCGGCGTCGGAAAGAACTGCTTGACTCCGCCGATGGCGTTGGCGATCTCCTCGACGGCGAGGAAGTTGACCGCGGCGTAGTGGTTCACCTTGATGTGCAGGTCGTTTTCGATGACGTGCACGAGTCGCGTCGGGTCGCCGCCGGAGAAAGCGGCATTGATCTTGCTCGGCCCGATCCCCGGCACGTTGACCTCGAGGTCTCTCGGCACCGAGAGCAGGGCGACCTTGTGGGTCGCGGGGGCAACCCGGGCCAGGAGGATGACGTCGCTCAGGTTTTCGGAGTTGGTCGCGGCGTTCCCGATGTTCACCCCGACCTTGGCCGCCCCCTGGCGGCTGTCGGAGCCGATGATGAGGACCGTGAACGGTGGTTTCCCCGCTGGCGCCGCGGCCTTGTGGCCATGTCCTGCGGACGCGCTCGGAGTCTCGGCATAGAGGCCGCCGACATGTTGGCGCTTGATCTGTTGGTACTCGTAGACGACGAATCCGACGGCGGTCGCGGAGCCGGCGATCATGAGCAGGACGAGAATGTTGATTGTGACGAGCAGGCGCCTCGGCCATCGCCTGAGCGAGCCGGCGTGCCGGGCCTTGCCCCGCGAGCGGAAGTGCCTGCCGCGACGGCTGGCGACGGCGGCGCTACGGTCCTCTCGGGGCTGGTCCGGATCGTCGAGCATGCCGGTCAGGAGGGCTGCGTCACGGGAAGTGCCTCTCTTTCGAACCTGTTTACCTAGCACGCCCGACGGTCGCGGTGTCGGCACTCGGGGATCCGTGCCGGAAGCCGGCCCGACGCGCTATGTTGCTCTCAGGCTGTTCGGCGTCACCGGACCGGTCACCGTAGATGGTGATCATGGCGGTCGGCGATGGAATGGAGGCAGGGCCCAAGCGGTTGTAGCCCATGGGGAGCCGGATCGGGTTTCGACCCTCCCCGGATGTTCGACGCCGTGAGCGCCAAGGGGCGATCCCCAAGGCGGCGCATAGCGGCGGGTAAACGAAAGTAGAGAAGCAAACTGGACCCGATGAGGTTCGAGGCAGCGGTTGTCGGAGCTGCGACCGGTTGCGCCTCGGCGACAGAACTCGAGATGCTGGCGTCCGATCGGGACCTGTGGGTCCGGGTGCTGCGCCGGTTGATCATGGCCACCGACGACGGCATCCGTGGTGCGACGCGCCTTGAGGGCGAAGAGCGAGAGCAGGTGCTCGCCGACCTGCGCGCCGACCGCACGGCGCTCTCGATCGCACTGCGTGAACGCAACGGCGACGAGATCTCGGGGGTTGATGACCGTCCCCCGACCGTGGCGCCTCGACCCGAGTCCGCGCCCGAACCGGAGCTCGCCACCGATCCGGTGCTGCAGGCGTCTTGGGTCGACGGACGGGTGGTGGTGTGGGCCGGGGGCCGGGGCGCACCGCCAGGCACGACCGATCAGGTGGAGGCCTTGTTGAAGGAGGTGGATGGCTCCGAGCTCGGCTGGGAACGCCACGGTCCCGTGCCTCTTCCCGGCGGTGCGACTCTTCCCGGCGGGGCCAGCGCCGAAGCCAAGTCCGCGACGATCGCCCAGATGCTCGGGTGGCTCGTCGCCATCGGCGCCGGCCACGGCGGCGACAGGGTCGGTCCGAGCTTGCGCTGGCTCGGCCGGGTGGCCGTCTGGGGGACGCAGCTGGTCGCCGAGGGCCGGATGGTCCCGGTCCTGCGCGGCTCGGCCGGCTCGAGTGGAGGCCGCGGTGGGATGGGGCGTCACCGGGTGCGCTGGGTGCCAGCGCTCGTCGGGAGGGATCACCTCGCCGAGCTGGTCGGGGACATGCCAGGGGCCGTGGCCGTGCTGCAGAGCTCCCCTCAACCCGACGGTGTCTGCCGTTCGGTGCTCACTTCTGTCGTCGATGCCATCTCGAGGGCGGGTGCTGCTCGGTTGGTGGCGCCTGCGGTGGTACCCGAGGCGACGAGCCGGGTGGAGATCTCGGAGGCGGTGCTCTCCGGCCTCGACGGGCGGGCCTTCAGCGGATCGAGTGACCTGGCCGGCCGCATGGGAGAGGACCTGAAGCGATGGGCCTCGTCGGTAACGGGACCGAGCCGGGTCGGGCTCCGGGTCGGGCTCGACCCGCCCGGCGACGACGGCGGTTGGCTCCTGACCGTGCAGGTGACGGGCGTCGACAAGCAGCCGCTTCCCGTCGAACATGCCCTCGTCGTCGCCTCGGGCGCCAAGTCGCAGCAGGTCGAGGCCCAGATGCGCCGCCTGGAGCGACTCCTGCCGGTGCTGCGGCGCCCGAGCACGCGGCGCGGCCAGGTGATCCTCGACGTGGACGATGCCACCGAGCTCATGTTCACTACGGGACCCGCCCTCGTCGGTGCCGGCTTCGACGTCTGGCTGCCACGCGTCTCGCGCCGCAAGCCGTCGCCTCAGCTTCGCCTGTTCGCCGAGGCCGAGGGCGGGCCGTCCCAGGTCGGCATGCAACAACTCGCCAGCGTGCACTGGTCGGTGCTCTTCGACGATCTCGAGCTCGACGCCGCCGCCGTGGCCAGGCTCGCCGCCGAGGCCAAGCCGCTGGTACAGGTCAAGGGGCGCTGGGTGCACATCGACCGGGCCGATCTGGTCGCCGCGGCCGCGGCCCTGGCCGAACGGGCCGCCATCACCCAGCTGTCGGGGGCGGCCTTGCTACGCCACGCCGTCGGCCTCGAGGGTTCGCCGCTCGGCGGCCAGCTCCGCATCGACGGCAGCGGCTGGGCGGTTGACCTGCTCCGTGGGGCCACCACCGACCCTCCGGCGCCGGTTTCGGCTCCCGCCGGGTTCAAGGGTGAGCTTCGCCACTACCAGGCCGATGCCGTGGGGTGGCTCGGGTTTCTCGACCGGGCCGGACTGGGCGGGTGCCTGGCCATGGACATGGGGCTCGGCAAGACGCCGACGGTCCTCGCTCACCTCCGCATCGATGTCGGCAACGGGCCTGTGCTCGTCGTCTGCCCGCCGGCGGTGCTGAGCAACTGGGCGGCCGAGGCGGCCCGGTTCACTCCCGGCCTCGAGGTCGTCGTCCACCACGGTCCCAGGAGGGCGGCAGGTGAGGCCCTCACCGCCATGATCGACCGCTCCGACGTCGTGCTCTCCACGTACGCCACAACGGTGCGCGACATGGACCAGCTTTCCGGTGTCGAATGGCGTCGGGTGGTCATCGACGAAGCCCAGGCGATCAAGAACCACAACAGCGAGACGGCTCAGGCGCTGCGCCGGCTGCGGGCGTGGTCACGGGTGGCCTTGACGGGAACGCCGGTCGAGAACGGGCTCGGCGACCTGTGGTCCATCCTCGATTTCGCGAATCCCGGCCTTGTCGGAGGCCGCGCTCCGTTCATCGAGCAGCTGTCTCGGACCCAACGCCCTGACGCGGCCGGCGACGAGGGGGCACTGCGGGCGCTCAACGGCCTGCTGATCTTCCGGCGCACCAAGGCCGAGCCCGAGATCGCCGCCGAGCTCCCCGACAAGGTCGACAAGCTCGACAACTGCGGCATGACCGCCGAGCAGGTCGGGCTGTACCAAGCCGTGCTCGACCGGCTCATCGAAGGCGGCCTCGACTCCGACGCCAACCAGCGCAAGGGGCAGGTGCTGGCGGCCATCACGGCGCTCAAGCAGATCTGTGATCATCCGGCGGCTTACGTGGGCGACGGTGACGACGAGGGCCTCGCCGGCCGTTCCGGCAAGCTGTCGCGCCTCGAGGAGATCGTCGGTGACGTGTTCGCCGCGGGCGAGCGCGTCCTGATCTTCACCCACTTCGCCCGGTGGGGGGAGAAGATGGCCGCCCATCTCACGCGACACACCGGGACGCACGTCGCCTGCTACCACGGGGGCCTGGCCCGGGGCGAACGGGACCGGATCGTCGACGCGTTCCAGCGCCGCAAGGGCGCCGGCGCTCTGGTGCTGTCGATCAAGGCCGGTGGCTCGGGGCTCAACCTGACCGCCGCCAACCACGTTGTGCTCTATGACCGGTGGTGGAACCCCGCCGTCGAGGACCAGGCGAGGGACCGGGCGTGGCGGATTGGCCAGACGAGTACCGTCGTCTCCCACCGTCTCGTCTGCCCCGGCACCGTCGACGAGCGCGTCGAGGAGATCGTCGCCGGCAAGCGTCGCGTTGCCGGTCTCGTCCTCCCGGCCAGGAGCTCGCTCGGCGACCTCGACGCCGCCCAGTTGCGGGCCGCGCTCGGCCTCAACGCCGACGAGCTGATCGACGACGAGACGATCGGTGGCGGCGGCGAAGAGGCCGCAGCGTGAGGAGCGGGGCGTGAGGAGCAGGGCGTGAGGAGCAGGGCATGAGCAAGCGACGCCGCACTTCCGGTGGGCGCCGGGTGGCGGAGGCCAAGTTTTGGGGCCAACCGGACGGCCAGGGTGCGCTACCCGAAGGGGCCGAGGCCACCGACGTCGGTGACGCCGCCGGCGGGGACGGCCACGCACCGCCCGCCGAATCGGTCGTCACGGTCAGTCCGACGCCGGATCCTGGGGCCCTGGTCCGTAGCCTCGGGCCCGCGCCGCTTGCGGTCGACCCCAACATGGCGGAGCGTCATCTGACGGCCGTGTACGAAGAGGCCGTGAAGACGGCGACCGCACTGGCCGCCGCCAACGGGCTGCTTGCTCCCGAATCCGACGCTTAGCGTCGGACTCGCTACTTGTAGCGGTACGTGATCCGACCCCTGGTCAGGTCGTACGGGCTGATCTCCACCTGAACCTTGTCGCCAGGGAGTACCCGGATGCGGTTCATGCGCATCTTGCCTGAGTTGTGGGCCAAGACCTCGTGGCCGTTGGCGAGAGCCACCTTGAAGGTGGCGTTTTTCAATGCTTCGCTCACCGTGCCCTCGAGCACGATTGCATCTTCCTTACCTTTTGGCAGGGGTCGTTCCTTCCGTTTGCGTACGTGTCGCTCATCCGATGGGTGGACCGGCGCGCCCGACGTGCCCTCCCAGACACCCTAAACGACCTCGACGTCCGGGAGATTCCCCGCAACCTCAAGTATCGACCACGGCGCGGTACAGCTTCGCGGTAGCGGCGGCGATGGCCGGCCAGGTGAAGTGGTCGAGGACTCGGGCCCTCCCGGCGCTTCCCATCTCGGCGGCGAGGCCCGGATCGGCGAGGAGGCGGTTGACGGCGGCGGCCAGGTCGGCGGCGAGGGCGGCCGGGTCGGCGGGCGAGGCGTCGGCGTCGGGGCGCGCCGCGAAGGGCACGAGGAGGCCGGTCACTCCGTCGACCACGATCTCGGGGATCCCTCCGACTGCGGTGGCGACCACCGGCGTGGCGCACGCCATGGCTTCGACGTTGATGAGACCGAACGGCTCGTAGACCGAAGGGCACACGAAGACGGCGGCCCGGCCGAGCAGGGCCACAACGTCGGCCCGCGGGAGCATGGCCTCGATCCAGTGCACACCGCTTCGGGCCGACCGAAGACGGCGGACCTTGTCGCTGACGCTCGCGGCCAGCTCGGGCGTGTCGGCGGCGCCGGCGCAGGCCACGATGGCGGCGTCGGGGTCGATGGCGGCGGCGGCGTCGAGAAGGTGCTCGATGCCCTTCTGCCGCGTGACCCGCCCGATCCACATCACGAACGGACGGTCGCGGTCGATCCCGAGACGCTCGAAGACGTCGGATTCGACGCCGGGGGCGTACTCGTCGGCGTCGATCCCGTTGTGGATCACCCGCACCCGAGCGGGGTCGACGGCCGGGTAGATCCGTAGGATGTCGGCCCGCATCCCCGCCGAGACGGCGATAACGGCGTCGGCCGCCTCGATGGCGGTGCGCTCGGCCCACGACGACACGGCGTAGCCTCCCCGCAGCTGCTCCGCCTTCCACGGACGGAGCGGTTCGAGGCTGTGGCAGGTGACGACATGGGGAATGTCCCAGAGCAGTTTGCTCAGATGCCCGGCGATGGCGGCGTACCACGTGTGGCTGTGGACGAGGTCAGCGGCGTCCAAGTCGGAAGCGAGGCGCAGGTCGACGGAGAGCACGCGCAGGGCGGCCCCCTCGGGGCTGTCGGGCAGGGCGTCCCACGGTTGGTAGGCGGCGGCGACCAGCGGGTCGGTTCGTTGGGCGCCGAAGCACTCGACGGTCACGTCGACGAGACCGAGGCGATCGAGCTCCCTGGCGAGGTATTCGACGTGCACGCCGGCCCCGCCGTAGACCTCCGGCGGGTACTCGCGGGTGAGGAGCGAGACCCTCACGCCTCGATCCGGCTGCCCTTGCCTACCACGACGACCCCGTGGGGCGACACGGTGTGGTGGGCGCGGTCGCGTTCGGCATCGACGCCGAGCGTTGCGCCATTGGCGATATCGACGTTCTTGTCCACGATGGCCCGTCTGACCACGGCGCCGGTGCCGACGCGCACACCGTCCATGAGCACCGACGCGTCGACGATGGCGCCGGGTTCGATGCGTACGCGGGGGGAGACGACCGAGTGGCGCACGGTGCCGCCGGCGACGATCACCCCGGCGCTGACGAGGGAGTCGAGGGCCTGGCCCCGGCGCTCACCGTCGTCGAAGACGAACTTCGCCGGAGGGAACTGCGAGCCGAGCGTCAGGATCGGCCACTCGAAGTTGTAGAGGTTGAACACGGGGTGCACCGACACCAGGTCCATGCTCGCGTCGTAGTAGCTGTCGAGAGTCCCGACGTCGCGCCAGTAGGCCCGGTCCCGTTCGGTCGCCCCTGGCACCAGGTTGCGACTGAAGTCGTACACCTCGGCATCGCCGGCGGCAACGAAGGCGGGCACGATGTCACCGCCCATGTCGTGGCGCGACCCCCCGTCGTCGGCGTCGGCGTGCAGCGCATCGACGAGCGCCCCCGTCGTAAAGATGTAGTTGCCCATCGAGGCGAACACCTCGTCGGGCGCGTCCGGCAGCCCCGGCGACTCCTTGGGCTTCTCGACGAACTCGCGTATGCGCCGGCCGTCGTCGGTCGTGATCACCCCGAACTGGTGGGCGTCCGCGCGCGGTGCCCTGATGGCGGCGACCGTGAGGTCCGCACCCGACTCGACGTGCTGATCAAGCATCTGACGGGGGTCCATCCGGTAGATGTGATCCGCGCCGAACACGCAGATGTAGTCCGGTTGCTCGTCGGAGACGATGTTCAGGTTCTGGAACACGGCATCGGCCGACCCTGCGAACCACTGGGGCCCGCGGCGCATCTGCGCCGGCACCGGAGTCACGTAGTTGCCGAGGAGGGTCGACATTCGCCACGTTCTCGTCACGTGCAGGTCGAGGCTGTGGCTCTTGTACTGCGTCAGGACAACGATGCGCAGCAGCCCGGCGTTAGCCAGGTTGGAGAGGGCGAAGTCGATGAGGCGGTACTGGCCGCCGAAGGGCACGGCCGGCTTGGCCCGATCCAGGGTGAGGGGCATGAGACGCTTGCCCTCGCCGCCGGCCAGGACGATCGCCAAGACCTGGGTCATGGGCCGCACTCTAGGGGGGTGGTACCTCGGGGCCCGCGTACCTCGGCGGTTCGTTCGCTTCGCCGTAGTTGCGGAGGAGCGCGGCATAGGAGGACTTGAACTCGGTGAAACGGTCCCTGAGGGTGGTGCCCGGCCAGGCGGGAGGAAGTAGCTCGGGTGGCAGGGCGGGGTCAAGCAGCAGGTGGCGGAACACCTCGGCGGTGGTCATGAAACCGGCGACGAGGGTGCCAGTGCGCAGGGTGCCGGCGTCGAGCTTCCCGCTGAGTCTGGTCGCCTCCGCGGCCCACGCCGGGAGGTCCCACAGCGAACCGGCGAGGTCGACCAATCGTCCCTTGGGGATGCTCTCGAAGAAGGTGCATTGTTCGGCGACGATGCCGTCGGCGCGGCGCTCAAGGTTGGCCGGGCGTAGCCACACGCCCTCCCTGAGCTCGGCCAGCCGGAGCGACTGCATCGCCTTGCGGAGCGCAACCCGCTCGGCGAGCGGCCGCGACGCGGCGGTCACGATCGCCATCTCCCAGCTTCCCTCCCATACCTTCGTTCGGGGTGAGCAGCTCTCGTCTTGCTGCCGCTGGCGTCGGACGAGCCGTTCGCTGAGCCGGTACACGCTGCGGTCGCCCACGAGATCGCCGTCGGCAACCATGCGGGTGACTGCCACCCTGGTGGTCGTCTCGGCGATGCCGAACAGACCACCGACCCGCACGAGGAGGCTGACCGGAAGGGCGGGCGGGTGGTAGCCAAGGAGCGTGCTGAGCACGACGGAGCGGGCGGTCAGCGGCTCGATGCCAGGAAGGCGCCGGTCCTGCTCGGCAAGAACCATACGAGAGCATGCTACATTTGGTCATCGACTAATGCAGAGATGTAATCCGTCGATGAGGGGGAGGTTGGTTCGTATGGGTGACCGTCAGAGTTCCGATGTCGACCGAGTGCTGGCCGAGCCGACGCTGGCGGCGGCGTTCCTGGCTCGGGTCGCCGTTGACCCCGATCGTGTGGCCCTGCGGGCGTTCGGCTCGGACGAGCGTCTCACGCTGGGGGAGTGGTCCGCTCGGGCCCGGGCCGTCGCCGGGGGCCTGTCGTCGTTGGGCATCGGGGGCGGGGACCGGGTCGCCCTGCTGCTGACCACCTGCGTCGACTTTCACATCGCCGACATGGGCGCGCTGTTGGCCGGCGCCGTCCCCTTCTCGCTCTACGTCACCTCCCCGGTGTCGCAGCTGCGGGAGATCGTCGACAATGCCGAGCCCCGAATGCTGATCACCGAGGCGTCGCTTGTCGCCAAGGCCAGGGAGCTTGCTGCGGCCTGTCCGATAATCGAGAACATCGTGGTCGTGGGGGACGGCCCGCTCGAGGGCGAGGAGTACGGCCTGGGCGCCCTCGCGGCGTTGGGGTCCCCCGATTTCGATGTGCGGGAAGCGACGGCCGCCGTCGGCGTCGACGACCTCTGCACCCTGGTGTACACCTCGGGGACGACCGGTCCTCCCAAGGGCGTGCAGGTCCGCCACGGATCGATTCTCGCCTGCCTCGATTCGATCCGGCAGCGCTTCGAGACCTCGGAGGACGACCGGGCCATCGCCTACCTGCCGATGGCGCACGTGGCGGAGCGGATCTTCGGCCACTACGCCGCCTTCGTCTACGGCTACGAGGTGACGTCGCTCGCCGACATGGCCCAGCTGTCGACGGCCCTGCGCGAGGTACGACCCACCCGTTTCTTCGGCGTGCCCCGCATCTACGAGAAGGCCCTGGCCGGGTTGCATCGGGCCATCGCCGAGTCACCCGAGCGCGACCGGCTGAGAGCGGCGCTCGCCGCCCGGATCGCTCGGGTGCGCGCCGAGCAGGCCGGCGACCCGGTCCCCGCAGGCGACGACGAGTCCGACCGCCAGGCGTTGAAGCCCCTCGCCGCGCTCACCGGCCTCGACCGGGCCCGCTTCCTCGCCGTGGCCGGCGCGCCGAGCTCGTTGGAGATGCTGGAGGAGCTGACGGCGTTCGGTTTGCCGGTCAACGAGTTCTACGGATCTTCGGAGGTGGGCATCGTCACGTGCAGCCCTCCGGAGCGGATTCTGCTGGGGACGGCGGGAACGCCCCTCGCCGGCGCCAGCCTGCGGATCGGCGACGACGGGGAGATCTTGATGAAGGGGCCGACGATCACGTCCGGGTACTTCCGCGATCCGGTCCAGAGCGCGGCCGCGCTCGACGCCGATGGCTGGTTCCACACCGGCGACATCGGCCGGCTGGCCGACGACGGCTACCTCAGCATCGTCGACAGGAAGAAGGCGTTGATCATCAACAGCGCCGGCAAGAACATGTCGCCGGCCAACATCGAGCAGGCCATCAAGGGTGGCCAGCCCCTGATCTCCCAGGTACTTGTCGTCGGCGACCGTCGGCCTTACAACGTGGCCCTGCTCGTCCTCGACCGAGACGGCGTCGCCATCTTCGGGCGCGAGCACGGGCTCGACGAGGCACCCTTTGAGCAACTCGCCCGCAACCCCGAGGTCCTCGATGCCGTGGCGGCGGCCGTGACGGCCGGCAACGGCCGGCTGGCCCGGGTCGAGCAGATCAAACGCTTCGAGGTCCTCGACCACGACTGGCCTCCAGGTGGCACGCAGCTGACTCCGACGGCCAAGGTCAGGCGTCGGGAGGTCGCCGAGCAGTACCGCGACGCCATCGAGCGCCTCTACGCATGACGGCGATCGGGAGCACACCTCCTCTCCTGAAGGTGGGCGACGACCTCCGCCACCGGCCCACCGCGGGTGGCAAGGGCCGCGACAGCCTGTACTTCAACGTGATGCTCCCCGACCTCGAGCTCGGGGTGTTCGTCTACACGTGGGCCGACCACCACGGAAGGGCGGGCCGGCTGGTGACCGCCTGGGGCCGCGATCCCGAGCCCCTGGCCTTCGAGGTCGTCCACGGGGTCGCCATGGGCGACGCCGACTTCGACGACTGGCACATCGACGGCCTCGACCTTCACCTCCCGGATCCCCTCCGCACGGCCGAGATCCGCTATCGGGGCGAAAACCTGCAGCTCGACTACGACTTCACGGGAACCCACTCGGCCTTCGACTATGGCCGCAACGCCGGTGGCTGCCCGCAGTGGATGGCCATCAACCGATTCGAGCAGACCGGCTGGGCCCGAGGCGAGCTCCGTCTGGGTACGGAGCGGATCGCCTTCGACCAGCCGGCCCATCGGGATCACTCCTGGGGCCGGCGGGACTGGAAGATGCCTCAGCACTGGAAGTGGGTCGTCGCCCAGACCCCAAGCGGTCGGGGACTGAACCTCTTCCAATGGATCGCCCGCGGTGAGACGGGCACCAACGGGTATGTGCTCAGGGACGGCCAGCCGATCGCCCTCGTCGACGCGCGCTGCGAGACCACCTACGACGCCGACATGACCAACCGGAGCCTGCACGCCGTCCTCACCGACGAGGCGGGCGGCGTGACCGAGCTTGACCTCGAGCGATACGGGACCGTCGCCCTGCCCGTCGGTTCCGACACCGTGCTCAACGAGGCGGCCTGCTGGGGCCGCATCGACGGAGAGGTGGGGTGGGGCCAGTTCGAGGCCCAGTGGCCGGCGTCCTATGTCGAGCACCTGACCGAGCCATGTACATGACCAACCACGCACATGACCGAGCCACGCACATGACCGAATCAGGGACATGACCGGTGGCGCGCCGTTGCCCTTCGATATCGCCGCCCTCGAGGCGTGGTTACGAGCCGAGGGGCTCTGCTCGGGGCCGGTGCGGCTGACCGCCATCGGCGACGGCCACTCCAACCTGACTTACGCCGTGGCGGAAGGGAATCGAACCCTGGTGCTGCGCCGGCCGCCGCCGCCCCCGGTCCCTCGGGGCGCCAACGACGTGCTCCGCGAGGCCCGCATCCTCCAAGCCCTGGCCGGCACCGACGTGCCCGTACCGGAGGTGCTGGCCGTGGGCTCGGCCGACGCCGTGATGGACGTGCCGTTTTACGTCATGGAGTACATCGAAGGGGTGGTCGTCACCTCCGCGCTCCCTCCGGGCCTCGAGACCCCCCGCCAGCGCCGTGGCCTCGCCGAAGCCATCGTCGACGTCCTCGCCGCCCTCCACGCCATCGACTGGCGTCGCCGTGGCCTCGGCGATCTGGGCCACCCCGACGGTTTTCTCCGTCGACAGCTCGACCGGTTACCGCGTCTCGTCGCCGACGAGAGCGGCCAACTGCCCGCATCGTTCGCCGAGCTGCGCGACGACCTGGCCGCATCGGTGCCGTCCTCCGGCGATACCGCCTTGATCCATGGCGACCTGCGGCTCGGCAATCTCCTGGTCGCATCCACACCTCCCGCCCGAGTCGTCGGCGTGCTCGATTGGGAGCTGGCCGGCATCGGCGACCCCTTGGCCGACCTGGCCTACAGCCTCGCCACCTACGCCGTGCCCGAGGAACCGCTCCACGCCTTGACCGAGATGTCGACGGTCACGCTCGGCCCTGGTTTTCCGACCAGGTCGGCGCTGGCGGAACGCTACGCCGCGACCACGGGGCGAGCCGTGTCGGCCCTGCCGTGGTACGAGGGTCTGCAGCTGTTCAAGCTGGCCGTCCTCTTCGAGTACAACCGCAAGAAGACGGTCGAAGGCCAGGGCGATCCGTACTACGCCGATCCTCTCCTTGTCGACGGCCTGCTCCGTGCGGCTCGGAGGGCCCTGCAAACGACCGCCGAATCGAGCGGAAGGACGACCCAATGAACCCGAGCCCACCCCAGACCGCGAGCCTGCCGCCGAAGGTCATCTATGACAAGCGCGGCCCGATCGCCCACATCACGCTCAACCGTCCCGACAAGCACAACGCCATCGACACCGAGACCGACGATCTGCTCTTCGAGGCGTGGAGCGCCTTCTGCAACGACCCCGAGGTGCGTCTCGCCATCCTCACCGGCGCCGGCGACAAGGCGTTCTGCGCGGGAGCGGACCTGTCCACTCATGTGGACGGCTGGTTGGAGGGAGGCCCGGGTCTCGGCCGCGGCGTGCTCGACCGGGGGTTCGCCGGAGGGATCACGCGTGGCCTTCACCACACCAACAAGCCGATCATCGCCGCCCTCAACGGTTGGGTGATTGGCGGCGGCATCGAGCTCGCGTTGGCCTGCGATATCCGCGTGGCCGCCGACGACGCGCAGTTCGGGTTCTTCCACATGCGCCGCGGGATGCATTTTGCCGACGGCGGCATCGTCCGGCTCGTCAACACCTGCGGTGTCGGGGTCGCCATGGAGCTCGAGTTGATGGGCGAGCCCATCACCGCCGCACGGGCCAAGGAGTGCCACCTCGTCAACCGGGTCGTCCCACGCTCCGAGCTCACGGCAACGGTCGATGAGATCGCCGCCAAGATCCTTCGCAACCCGAGGGTGGCGGTGGAGTCGGCCAAGGCGACGATCCTCGAGGTCGTCGGCCGGCCCCTCGACGACCAGCTGCGCCTCGAGTGCCTCTACGGCTACTCGATCATGGGGGACCCCGAGATCGTCGAGCGCAGGGATGCCTTCCTTGCGCATGGCGACGCCGATGGAGGAACGACGAGGGACGAGGCGAGATGAGCATCCGTGACGTCCGCTTCGGCGTCAACCTCATGCCCCAGGCATGGTCGGGTGCCCCTCTGCTCGCCGGCCCCGGGCTCATGGCGCAACGCCGCCGGCTGCTCGATCGGATGGCGGCGGCGGGGATGGACCACGTGATGGTCGGCGACCACGTGATGTTTCAAGGCGGCGTCGGCAACGACGGCCTGACCGACGCGGCCTCTGTCGTCACCGCGAACGACACCCTCGACGTTTATCTGGCCGTGTACCTGCTGGTGTTGCGCCACCCCCTGCTGGTGGCGCGCCAGCTCTTGACCGTCGCCCAGTTCGCCCCCGGCCGGCTGTGCCTCGGCCTCGGCATCGGTGGCGACGACCGCCGCGAAGTAACCGCATGCGGTGTCGACCCCACGACCCGCGGGCGGAGGATGAACGAGTCCCTCGCGCTCCTCCGACGCCTGTTGACCGGCGACGAGGTGACCGAGAGCGGCGAGTTCTTCTCCCTCGACCACGCCCGCATCACGCCCGCCCCGGCCGAGAAGATACCGCTCATCGTGGGCGGGCGCTCTGACGCGGCGCTGCGCCGAGCCGGCCGCCTCGGTGACGGCTGGCTCGGCATCTGGACCGCTGCCGACCGGTGCGCCGACGCCATCGAGACGGTCGCAGAGCACGCCGCCGACGCCGGGCGCGATCGCGTCGACTGGCGGCACGGCATGACGTTCTGGTGTGGGTTCGGAGCGGACAGAGCCGAGGCCAGAGCGCGGGTCGCTCCTGTCATGGAGGGCTTCTACCACACCCCGTTCGACCGCTTCGAGCGGTACATACCCCATGGGTCGGTGGCGGAGGTCGCCGAGCTCGTCGCCCCTTACGTGGCGGCCGGCTGCAGCACCCTCAACTTCATCCCCTTCGCCGGCAGCGACGAGGCCGGGATCGACGCCGTGGCCCAAGTCCGCCAGATCCTCGAACGGAGCCTGTGATGCCCGGCCTTTCCTTCCGCTTCACCGACGACCAGGAGCACTTCCGCCAGACCGTCGCCCGCTTCGCCGAGCAGCGGCTCGCCCCCGGCTTTCGAGAGCGGTCAGCGACCGAGGTCTACCCCATGGATCTCCACGCCGAGATGGGGTCGCTCGGGGTGCTCGGTATCGGCCTGCCCGAAGAGTTCGGTGGGTCCGCCGCCGAAGACCCGGTCGCTCTTGGGATCGCGTGTGAGGAGATCGGGGCGGCAGACGTGAATCTCGCAGCCGCCCCGGTCACCGTTGGCCTCACCGGGGCCCAGCTGGCCAAGGGCGCATCGAGGGCGGTCCAGCAACGTTGGTTACCCCCCATGATCGAAGGCCGCGAGGTCGTCGCCTTCGGTCTCACCGAGCCAGAGGCGGGCTCCGACGCCGCCGCCATGCGCACCACGGCCACTCCTGTCGACGGCGGCTGGCGACTCTCGGGCGAGAAGAACTCCGTGAGCCACCTGCATGCGGCCGGTGCCACCCTCGTGTACGCCCGCGAACCGGAGAGCACCCGATCCGCAGGCGTGAGCGGCTTCCTCGTCGAGATGGACCGGCCCGGTGTCTCGACCGGCCGATTCCACGACATGGGCCAGCTGCCGATCGGGCGAGGGTCGCTCTATCTCGACAACGTGTTTGTCCCGACCGAGAATCTCGTCGGGTCCGAAGGCCGCGGCTTTGCCATGTTGATGAGCCACTTCGATTACAGCCGGGCGGCCATCGGACTCCAATGCCTTGGCGCCGCTCGGGCCAGCCTGGCCGAGACGTATGACTACGTGAAGGAACGCCGGTCCTTCGGCAAGCCGATCGCGGCGTTTCAAGGTGTCTCGCTTCCGCTCGCCGAGCACGCCACGTTGGTTCAGGCGGCTCGGCTGCTTTGCTACCAGACGCTTTGGCTGCGCCAAGAAGGCCTCCCTCACACGACCGAAGCGTCGATGTGCAAGTGGTGGGCGCCCGTCGTGGCCAAGAACGCCATTGAGGCCTGCCTGCTCACCCACGGCCACTACGGCTGGTCCGACGAGCTGCCCTTCCAGCAGCGCTTCCGGGACGTGTTCGGCTACCAGGTCGGCGACGGCACGGCTCAGATCCAAAAGCAGGTCATCGCCAGTCGGCTGATCGGTCCCGAGGTCAGGGACCGCTAGCCGGGGCGCCGGATGGTTGTGGCGGCGTCAGTTGTTGAGCGCGGCCCTGAGGGACTGTTTGAGTGACTTGGTGGTTGCCAGGACGGCCGTGGGCTCGTAGCCGCAGTGCGCCATGCAGTTGGCGCAGCGAGGGTCCTTGCCTCGCCCGTAGCGGTCCCAGTCGGTCGTCTCGATCAGCTCGGCGTAGGTTTCGGTGTAACCGTCGGCCATGAGGTAGCACGGCTTCTGCCAGCCGAAGACCGAGTAGCTCGGGATTCCCCACGGCGTGCACTCGAACTCGACTTTGCCCTCGAGGAAGTCGAGGAACAGCGGACTGTGGTTGAGCCGCCAGTGCTTGCGGCGCCCGTCGGCGAAGGCCTCGGCGAAGAGGTCGTGGCTGGAGCGGGTCGAGAGAAAGTTGACCTGGTCGGGTGCCTTCTCGTAGGCGTACCCGGGCGAGATCATCATCTGGTCGACGCCGAGGTCGTCGTTGAGGAAGTCGAGGACGTCCTGGACGTTCTTGGGCGTGTCGGTGTTGAAGAAGGTCGTGTTGGTGTTGACCTTGAAGCCCATCTCCTTGGCCTTCCTGATAGCGGCGACGGCCTTGTCGAAGGTCCCATCCCTGCTCACCGACTCGTCGTGGCGCTCGCGCAACCCGTCGATGTGGACCACCCAGGCGAAGCGGTCGTGAGGCGTGAACTTCTCGAGCTTGCGCTCGAGAAGCAGGGCGTTGGTGCACAGGTAGACGTAGCGCCCCCGATCGAGCAGGGCCTGGGTCATCTCCGCAATCTGCGGGTGGAGAAGCGGCTCACCGCCGGCGATCGAGACCATCGGCGCCCGGCACTCCTCGACGGCGGCTACAGCCTGATCCACGGTGAGCCGCTGGCGAAGCACGTCGGTGGGATGCTGGATCTTTCCGCAGCCGTTGCAGGCCAGGTTGCAGGCGAACAGCGGCTCGAGCTCGACGATCAGCGGGTACTTGTCTCGGCCGGCCAGCTTCTGCTTGGCCATATAGGTGCCGACCTTGATGGACTGGCGTAGGGGAACGGGCATATCAGCGAACCTCCTGGGGAAGGGAAAACGAGACGGCCTCAGCGCGGACGGGGCGGCGGTCGAGGTCGAGTGGGCCGAGGCCGCGAAGGGCATCGACGATACGGTGGACGAGGAAATCGGGGGCCGAGGCACCGGCGGTGATACCGATACGGGACGCGGCCGAGAGCCACTCGATGCGCAGGTCGGACTCGTCGTCGATCAGCTCGGCGCGGCAGCCGGACCGATCGGCTACCTCCACCAACCTACGGGAGTTGGACGAGGTGGCGGACCCCACGACGAGGACCAGGTCGCAGTCGGCGGCGATGTCTTTGACCGCTTCTTGGCGGTTGTGGGTGGCGTAGCAGATGTCGGAGCCGCGCGGTCCTTCGAGGTCGGGGAAACGGGCCTTGAGTGCGGCCACGGTCGCCTCGACCTCGTCGGGGGCGAGGGTCGTCTGCGTGGCGAAGGCGACCCTCGCCGTCGAATCGAGGTCCAGATCGGCAACCTGGTCGGGTGACTCGACCAGGCGGATCCCCTCCACCTCGCCGAGCGTGCCCTCGACCTCGTCGTGGCCGGCATGGCCGATGAGCACGAGCTCGCGGTCACGTTGGGCGAAGCGGCGCACCTCGCTGTGGACCTTGGCGACCAGGGGGCAGGTGGCGTCGATCACGCGGAGGCCCTTGGCCGCGGCCTCGGACCTGACGGCCACGGCCACGCCGTGGGCGGAGAAGACGACCGTCGCCCCGGCCGGCACCTCGTCGATCTCCCTGACGAACACGGCGCCCCTCGTCTCCAGGTCGGCGACCACATAGTCGTTGTGGACGATCTGGCGGCGGACGTAGACGGGCGGACCGAAGCGGTCGATGGCCGCATCTACGGTGGCGATGGCGCGTTCGACGCCGGCGCAGAACGAGCGGGGAGAGGCGAGCACCACGGTCCTTCGACGGCACGCGTCCGCCCACGCTTCGACGACGGGGCCCGCGGCGCGGAGCGAGCGCAGGGCCTTGGCTCCGTTGGCAACGGTCCCGACCGAGACCAGCTCCTGGCCCGGGAGATCCGACACGGCCCTTATCACCGCCGTCGGCCGTCCCCACGACTCCTCGAGCAGCGCCGAGGTCTCCATGTCGGCGACCGTGGCTCCGGTAGCAGCGAGGATCTCCCTCGCTGCCGCGCCCCGTACCGGTCGCGGCGTGGTCACGACCGCCCCGACCCTTGCCGCCAGGCCGGCCCGCTGCAGGGCGCCGGCGAGTAGGGCGGCGCCGGCCGGCTCGCAGACGACCGTACCGTCGGGACGCAGCACCCGGTCGGCGACGACGAGCTCACCGGGCACAAGCCCGGCCACGAGACCGCCGCCGACGCCCATTACGGCGATCGCGTCCGGGCCACCGTCGGTCAGGTCACCGTGGGTCGGGTCACCGTCGGTCGGGCTGGCGGGGCCCGGATGGGCGGGGCCTGCATTGGCGGCAGGAACCACTCGGAGGCGGGTGGCCGCCGCCGCGGCCCGGCGAGGTCCGACCCCGACCCGCTCGATCCTGGCCCGCCGCGTCCCGCCGGCGACGGCTCGCGCTTCGATGCCGAGTGGGGCGAGGACGAGCAGCCCCCCGGTCATGTGGCTTCCTCGCCGGTGAGGCTCAGGTACCGACCGAGCGCCATGAGGGGGAACACGTGGCGGTACAGGTGGTAGTTGAGGGTGAAGTCCCACGGGAAGCCGGTGCCGGTGAACCACGGCTCGTCCCAGGTGCCATCGTCGGTGATCGTCGCGGTCAGGTAGCGGATACCCCGCCGGGTGGCCGGGTGCTCAACGTCGCCGGCGGCGAGGAGGGCGAGCAGCGCCCACGCGGTCTGCGACGCCGTCGATTCGCCCCTGCCACGCCACGCCGGGTCGACGTAGCTGCGGAGATCCTCGCCCCATCCTCCGTCGCTATTTTGGTGCTCAACGATCCAGTCCACAGCCCTGCGGATTCTTTGGTCGTCGGGTCCGACGCCGGCGGCGACCAGCGCAGGCACCGCCGCCCCGGTCCCGTACACGTAGTTGACCCCCCAGCGGCCGAACCACGAGCCGTCCTCTTCCTGCTGATCGGAGAGCCAGGTCACGGCCCGCGCCAGGACAGCGGGTGCGACGCCCGGTTCGGCCGCAAGCATCTCCACGACATGCGCGGTCACGTCGGCCGACGGCGGATCGGTGACCTCACCGAAGTCGCAAAACGGTATCTGGCCGATCAGCTCGCTGTCGTTGTCGACGTCGAAGGCGCCCCATCCGCCCCCCCGGCTCTGCATGCCGACCGTCCAGGCGGCGCCCCGCCGGCAGGCGTCGTCGCCCGTGGCCGGATCGCCCGGCGCCCCCACCCCGGCCCGGCGCAGGGCCAGAACCACCTCGGCGGTGTCATCGATGTCGGGGTAGAGGTCGTTGGCAAACTCGAACGACCACCCGCCGGGCTCGAGTTGCGGTCGGCGGACGGCCCAGTCGCCCTTGACCTTGATCTCCTCGCCGAGGAGCCAGTCGCGCGCCGCGCCGACGGCCGGATGGTGGGCCGGGGTGCCGGCGTCGCGCAGGGCGATCACGGCGAGGGCGGTGTCCCACACCGGCGACTGGCACGCCTCGATCCTCCGGACAGCGTCGTCGTCGATAACGAAGCCGTCGATCCCCTTGAGCGCGGCGGCCATCACCGGGTGGTCGAGGGCGTAGCCCTGGAGGTGCAGGGCGATGACCGAATAGACGATCGGCGGCTGGATGCCGCCCCAGCACCCGTCGGCCTCCTGGCGGCTGATGATCCACTGCTCTGCCCTCCGCAGTGCCGCTCGCCTGACGACCTTCTTGGGCACGGCCCAGCCGGGGAGGGTCTGGTAGCGGTGGAGCAACCGGTCGATCCCGACGAAGGTCCGATCGATGGTGCGGTCCTCGGTCCTCGGCTTGGGGACCGGGTCCTCGTCGCCCGGCGCCGGCCTGGCTCTCGGGTCGTGGCGGAGCTCGTCGACGGCGAAGGGCAGGGGCCGGCTGGGGCGGTGGGCCATGATGATCGTGAGGGCGACCATGGTCTGGCGGGCCCAGCAGCCCCAGTCATAGATGTTGCACGGTGCCCAGGACGGCAGGAAGATGAGCTCGGCCGGGAGGACGGGGAGGTCATCCCACGACCACCGCCCGACCATCGCCAACCAGATGCGCGTGAAGACCCGACTCGACTCGACTCCTCCGTGGGACCGGACCCATGCCGCCGCCTTGGCCATGTGCGGCTCCGATGGCCTGTCGCCGGCCAGGCGCAGCGCGGTATAGGCCTCGACCGTTGTCGACACATCCGGTGGGGCGCCGTAGAACCCGCCCCACGTGCCGTCGGCGCGCTGGTTGCCCCGGATCCAGCGGGCGGAGCGAACCGCAACCGCGGGGTCGAGGATGCCGAGGAAGTGGCGGAGGAGGAGGTCCTCGGCGTCCATTGTCACGTTGGTCTCGAGCTCACCCTTCCACCACCCGGCCGCGTTCTGACTCGCCAACAGGTACCGGACGGCGGCCTGGCTTGCGGCCGCGACCTCGAGGCCGGCGTCCAGGGGTTCGTCGTCGAAGGCGCCGACATCGATGAGCGCGCTCATTGGAGCTCTCCGTTCGCCGGCGGCCTCATGCCTCACGCTCCACGACGTAGACGGCCAGGTCGGCGAGCTCCCGGTGGGGGAGGGCCGAGAGCCTGACCCGCTCCAGGGCACCGAGGGCCGTGTCGAGGTGGGCCTTGGCCCGCACCGACGTCCACTCCTTGCCCCCACACGCTTCGACCAGGTAGGCCGCCCGCTTGACCTGGTCATGGTCGAGCGGCGGCAGGTGCTCGACCGGATCGTCGGGGTCGCCGAGCAGCAGGGTCCGCAGCTCGTCGGCCTCCTCACCTCCGGCGGCAACGGCGGAGACCACGGGCATCGACTTCTTCCTCTGGCGCAGGTCGTTGCCTGCGGGCTTACCCGTCCGAGCCGGATCGCCCCAGATGCCGAGGAGGTCGTCGACGGCCTGGAAGGCCAGCCCGAGGTGACGACCGAAGTCGCGGAGGGCTCCCACGGTCGCCGGCGGCGCGCCGGCGAGGATGGCACCGATCGACGAGGCGGCGCCGAGCAGCGCCCCCGTCTTGGCCGCCGACATGGCCATGCACTCGTCGACGCCGACGTCTCGGCGCTTCTCGAAGGCGATGTCGTCGGCCTGGCCGGTGATCATCTCGGCGGTGGCGCCGGCGAGGGCGCCGGAGGCGGCGGCACCGGTATCGGGTGACGCCTCGAGCAGGACCTGATGGGCCAGGTTTTCGAGGGCATCGCCGACGATGATCGCCGGACCGACGCCGTAGACGGACCACACCGTCGGGCGGTGGTGGCGCTCGGTGTCCTCGTCGATGATGTCGTCGTGGATGAGCGAGTAGTTGTGGACCAGCTCGACGGCGACGCCGCCGGGGATTCCGACGTCGGCGGGTGCCCATGCGGCCTCGGCCGAGAGCACGGTGAGCGCCGGGCGTATCCCCTTCCCGCCCGGTGCGCCGATGGGCCTGCCCTCGGCGTCGGTCCATCCCAGGTGGTAGGTCGCCAGGCGGCGCACGTGCGGGGCGAGCCGCTCGATGGCCTCCTCCATGGCAGGCGCACAGGCCTGACGGGATCGGGCCAGCACATCGGGCACGCCGGTGGTCGGGGTCACGCAACCTCCTCGGGAACGGGTCGGGGGATGGCGGCGTCGGCCAGGACGGCGCGCGCCGCGGCGTGGCCGCTGCGCACTGCGCCCTCCATGGTCGCCGGCCATCCGGTGTCGGTCCATGCGCCGGCCAGGGCGAGGCCGGCCCTGTCGGTGCGAGCCCCGGGGCGCAGCGCGGCGCTGCCGGGGGCGGCGCGAAAGGTCGCGGTGCGCTCCTTGGTCACGAGCGTGTCAAGGACCGTGGCGTGACGAGCTGCGGGGAACATCCGGTTCAGCTCGCCGACGATCTCCGCCGCCAGGTCCTCGGGGCGTCGCCCGAGCAGGCCGTCGGCGGCGGAAAGGGATGCGGCAAGGTACTGGCGGCCGGCGCCAGGAAGCAGGCCGGACGACACCGTACGGTCGAAGACCCACTGGACCGGCGTGCCGAGGCCGGCGGCGATGGGCAGATCGGTGATCTTCCGGTCGTAGAGCACGTGCACGTCGACGATGGCAGACGTGCCGAGCGCCCCCAGGTCGTTCTGACGGCGGACCACGCCACCGGGAAGGATCTCCTGCGCCGCGAGGTGGGGGACGGCGACGACGACGGCGTCGGCTCGGAGAGCGCCACCTCCCTCGGTCGTCACTTCCCAGACCCCGGCCCGCTCGGCCACGGACCCGACCCGCTCGCCGAGGCGCACGGCCACGCCGGCGGCGGCCAGCGCGACGGTCGCCCTTTCCCCATGAAGTCGACCGAGCGGCACGCGGGACCAGCCGATGTCAGCGGCGCCGGCATCGGTGAGCAGCCCGGTCTTGAACACCTTCGCCCCCATCGTCAGAGACGCCTCGGCGGCCGGCAGGTTGACGGTCGCCACCGTGATCAGATCCCACAGGGCCTCGATGGCCGCCGGGCTCTGGCCGTGCCGGCGTAGCCAGGCGGCGAAGGTCTCGTCATCGAGGGCGGGGTCATCGAGATCGAGCCGCCGTAACGGGATGGCCGCCAGCCCGATCCGGAGGCGGTCGGCGATCGGCAGGTGCGGATAGCGCGCCAGAGCCGGCCCCAGCTGCAACGGCGCCGGCCATCCGTTTCGCCGCAGCCGGCCGGCGAGCGGCGCACCGTCGCGTCCGGCCCCCGGCCGCAACGCCGTCACGTCGAGGCGGGGCTGAATGGTCACGTCGCCGATCGAGCCGATCCGCTCGAGCCAGGCGAGGTACGCGGTGCAGCAGCGGAGGAAGACGTGCTGGCCGTTGTCGATCTGGCGGTCGCCGTGCTCGAAGGACCAGGTGAGGCCGCCAAGACGGCGGCGCCGTTCGAGAAGGGTGACGCTCGCCCCGGCGTCGGCGGCATCGAGCGCGGCTGTCATACCGGCGATGCCGCCGCCTATCACGACGACGTGGGCGTTCATGCCGTGCCCATCGTCAGGGCTTTCGCTGCAACCATGGCCTTCTCCGTTGCGGGGAGCGACAGGCGGCCTCTCAGCACGGCAGTCGGGTCGCGCTGGATCATCGAAAGCAGCCGGCGGTAGATCCCGGCCATCGCCGCCGTGCACGCCCGGCTGCGGCGGTCGAGCATCGGGAGCAGCTCGAGGCCACGGTCGTACCAATCGACGGCGACGGCGGCCTCCCACGAGACCAGGGCGGCCACGGCATCGGCGGGTCCGGTGAGATCCGGCCGGCAGCCGAATCGGGCGATGTCGTCGGCCGGGAGGTAGATCCTTCCCATCACCTCGCGATCTTCCACGATGTCGCGCAGCACGTTGGTGATCTGCAGGGCGACCCCGAGCGTGTCGGCAAGCGACTCGCCTCTGACCGGATCGGTGCACCCGTAGATCCCGAGCGAGAGGCGTCCCACCGTGCCCGCGACCCGCCGGCAGTAGCCGACCAGGTCGTCGAAGGTTCTGTACCCCGTCCCGGTGACGTCCATCTCGCAGCCGTCGATGAGCTCGTCGATGGCGGCCATCGGAATGGGGTAGCGCCGGCTGGCGTCGGCAAGAGCGAAGAGGACCGGATCGTCGGCCCCCGCCGACGGGTCGGCGGCGACGGCGGCCACCTGCTTGCGCACGTCGGTCAGAGCGGCCAGCCGGACTGACGCATCGTCGGCGCCGTCACCGATGTCGTCGATGCGCCTGGCGATGGCGTAGAGCGCCGACATGGCCCGGCGCTTGGGGGCGGGCAGAAGCCTGATCCCGTAGGAGAAGTTCCTGGCTTCGCTCCTCGTGATGGCTTCGCAGCGGTCGTAGGCCTGGTCGAGGTTCATCGTGTCCTCGCCGGGTCGGGGTCCGGGCGGAGGGCGGACGGGCGTTGGGCTGACGGGCGTTGGGCGGACGGGCGGAGTCGGGCGGGGCGGAGTCGGGCCGGGCGGAGGAGGTCGGGCAGGTGACGGGCCACGCCGAGCCGCGATGGTTTGGCGCGATGTGTCAGGGGGTCGAAGCCGGTGTCGGCGACGGCGTCGAGCGCGGCATAGCCCCCGGCGACGAAGCCGGCGACGGCGATCCGGCTGCGGCCGTGCAAGAAGTCGACGAGCGGTGCGCCGGCGTCGAGCAGCTCCCTCGTCCTTGCCGCCTCGAAGGCGATCAGGGCACGAAGCGCCGTGGAGGCTGGTGTTGTAGAGGCTGGGGTTGTGGAGGCCGGCTCGCCCAGCTCGTGGGGGTCGACGCCGAAACGGCGGAGGTCGTCGAGGGGCAGGTACACGCGCCGGGCTGCGGCATCTTCCCCGACGTCCTGGAGGTGCTCGGCAACCTGCAGCGCGCTGCACACCCGATCCGAAAGGACGCGGTGGTCGCTGCTGTCGGAGTCGAAGGCGGCGAGGACGAGCGCCCCGATGGGATTGGCCGACAGGCGGCAGTAGCCCAGCAGGTCGTCCCACGTGGCGTACCGGGTGACGTGTTGGTCGCGGCGGTTGGCCTCGATGAGGTCGGTGAAGGGCTCCGCACCGACGCCGAGCTCACGCGCCGACGACGCCGCCGATGCGATGAGCGGATGCAGGCCGACGGTGGTGGGATCGCTCATGGCGGCGTCGAGCTCGGCGTGGGCCCAGTCCAAGGCGGCAAGACGGTCGCCGACGTAGTCGTCTCCGATGTGATCGATCAGCCGGGCGTAGCCGTAGAAGGAGATGAGATGCCGGCGGGAGGAGGCCGGGAGCAGACGGGAGGCGACGGTGAAGTTCTCGCTGCCGGCCCGGCCCAGGATGGCGGAGACCTCGGGAAGCAGGGGCGGACGCGTCCGGATCCTCGTTGCCATCTGCCACCTCCTCTCCATCCACGCGTGCCACGAATGACCGCTCGGTCATCAGTTGTACGCGCCCGGGAAGGGGCATGTCAATCACCCTCGGGGAACCGCTGGTCAGGTGGGGTGCCGTCACGGCGCCGGCGTCCTTCTGAGATGCTTCCGATGTGAACGAAGACACCTGGACCAACGTCGACCGGTACTACGACGCCAGCCTGGTGCGTCCCGACGATGCCCTCGAGGCAGCCAGCCGGCGCAGCGAGGAGGGCGACCTTCCCGCCATCGCCGTGTCGCCCTCGCAGGGCAAGCTGCTCCACCTGGTCGCCCGCGGCATCGGAGCCACAAGGATCCTCGAGGTCGGCAGCCTTGGCGGCTACAGCACCATTTGGTTGGCACGAGCGCTCCCCCCGACCGGCGCCCTCGTGACCCTCGAGCTCGACGCCCACCACGCCGACGTGGCCCGAGCCAACCTCGAAGCGGCGGGCGTCGGCGGGCTCGTCGAGATCCGCGTCGGTCGCGCCATCGACAGCCTCGAAGCGCTTTCGGCCTCAGGGCCGGCCCCGTTCGACCTCGTGTTCATCGACGCCGACAAGACGTCCAACGCCGACTACTTCAAATGGTCCCTGCGCCTCACGCATCCGGGGAGCATCATCGTGGTCGACAACGTGGTCCGCGCCGGCGCGGTCGCCGACGGGGCCAGCTCCGATGAGAACGTGCTGGGCGTTCGTCGACTCGTCGACGTCATGGCGGCCGAACCCCGAATCGACGCGACCGCCATCCAGACGGTCGGAGCCAAGGGCTACGACGGGTTCGTGTTCGGCCTCGTCGTTGGGGACTGACCGGGCTCGAGCGACGCATCGAGGTCGGTGGTCGGTGACCCGGAACTGGCTGGTTCGGCCGGGTCGGTGGCGGCGACCGAGGCATCGTCGGGTGGCCAGTCGGAGCCGACGGCCCACTCGAGCATGACCGCAAGCGCCGTTTGGATCACGGCCAGACCTGCGGCCACGGCCTCATCGCCGTCGGGGTCGTCGCCCGTCACGAGCGGCCGGCCCGTCGCTTCGGCCAGGGTGCGCAGGACCCGACGCGCCAGCATGTCGCTCGGCAGATGGTTCTTCGCCGCCCGAGTGCCGAGCTCGAGCAGCATCGGCATGGCTCCGGAGACGAGGACGGCGAACTCCTCGGCCGTCTCCTTCGGGATGTTGGCCACGCCGGCGGCGCCCCCGAGCCTGTCGACGGCCTCGGCGAACTCGGTCGCAGTTCCGGCCAGGACGCGCTCGATGGCGGCGGTGAACAGGTCCTCCTTGGAGGCGAAATGCCGATACACGCTGCCCTTGGCGACACCGGCGGCGCTAGCGACATCACTCATCGTGACCTCACCGAACTCCCGGGTCTGGAAGGCCTTGATGGCGGCGTCGACGATTCGACCTGAGACGTCCTCGACGTCGTCGTCCTGACCGGCGAGGGCGGCGATCTCGTCGGGCTTGTCGATGATGGACGGGAGCTGCACGGCTATCTCGTCGAGGCTGAGGCCCCGCCGTTCCCTGAGCCCACGGATCAACTTCAGGGCGGTCACGTGCCGGTCGTCGTACCGGAAGCGATTGAGAGCCGAGCGGCTCGGCGGCGGGATCAGCTCACACTTCAGATAGTGGTGGATCGTGCTGGCCGGCACCCCGGACGCCTCGACGAGGTCGGAGAGCGAGTACAGGTCGACAGCGTCCGAACCCCGTCCCGCCGGATCACTGGTCATCACCACAGGTTGACGTCCTTCTCGTCCGCATTGCCTGCGGGGCTGCTACCGGCTCTGCCATCGCCGCCGACGCGCACCAGCCGCCGGGAGCGATGACGTGCGACGCCGTGGATCGCGGGACGCAGATCACTCGCAGGGTGGATGTCGATCGCGGGACGCCGGTCGGACGCCGGGTGCATGGTGATCGTGGGACGCAGGTCGCCTTCGCTGAGGGCCATGACCGACAGTCTGCCCCGAACCGCAGGGCTGCGTCCGGTTGCGTCCGTCACGCCGCCGCTCGGGCCTCCGGCCTACGACCGGGTGCCCCTACCCTCGAGGGGCTTTGACGCGCTGCCGGTACCACCGGGTGCTCTGGCGCTCCCGGCTCGTCGGTCAACCCTCGCCGACGGGACGCCAGGCCAGCGCTGAGGGCTGGTTCGTGGGCGTGACCGGGCCTGGACCGGTCTGGATGTAATCAACATGAAAGTCCGTGAAAAGCACGCACTGGCCATTCTGATCGCGATCCGTGCACGCGACGGGCCGAACCTGTCGCGATTTGTGTACACCCCTCGGTGCAGGATCGCGACAGGTTCCGGACGAGACACCGAGAGGAACGAGAGCACCGACCGGGTCGATCATTGATTGTGGGTCTGTGTGGCCGGCCCGGCAGCGGGAGGGGGGCGCCCGCCGCCCGGGTCGCCCCGACGGGCCTGTGCCGCCCACCGCGCCCTGGTCGCCCGCCACCCCTATGCCGCCCGCCGCGCCCGGGTCGCTGGCCGCCGCCCGGCCCACCGAGCTCCGGCCGTCAGCCTTCCGCTGGCACCGTGCCCAGGCGACCGGCCTGGAAGTCTTCGAAGGCCTGCTGCAGCTCGGCCCTGGTGTTCATGACGAAGGGCCCGTAGTGGACTACCGGCTCCCCGATGGGCTGGCCCCCGAGGATGAGCACGTCGAGGGCAGGGGAGCGCGATTCCTGTGCGGTGGCGGCGGTGACCTCGATGGTGTCACCCGACCCGAGGACGGCGAGGTTCCCGGTGCGGAAGGGGCGGCCGCCGGCGCCGACCGTCCCGTCGCCGGCCAGGACGTAGACGAGGGCGTTGTGCGCTGGGTTCCAGGGCAGAACCAGCCGGGCGCCGGGCTCGATCGTGGCGTGCAGGAGGGTGATCGGCGTGTAGGTGTTGCCCGGCCCATGGCCGTCGCCCAGGTTTCCTGCGATCACGCGTACCAGGGCGCCGCCGTCGGGCGAGGAGAAGAGGCTCACGGCGTCCGCCCTGATGTCCTGGTAGCGCGGCGCGACCATTTTGTCCTTGGCCGGCAGGTTCACCCACAGCTGGATGCCATGGAAGAGGCCGCCGCTTGCGACCAGGGCCTCGGGTGGACGTTCGATGTGCAGGATCCCGCCGCCCGCGGTCATCCACTGCGTGTCACCGTTGGTGATGAGCCCCCCGCCACCGTTGGAATCACGGTGCTGGAAGGTGCCATCGATCATGTAGGTGACGGTCTCGAAGCCGCGATGCGGATGCCAGGGGGTGCCCTTGGGCTCGCCCGGTGCGTACTCGACCTCGCCCATCTGGTCCATGTGGATGAACGGATCGAGGACATCGAAGGCGACGCCGGCGAAGGCCCGTCTGACCGGAAAGCCCTCCCCTTCGTGGCCCGAAGGTGCCGACGTCAACGAACGGACCTCCCGAGGAACGGCGCCATCCTGGGCGACGACGATCTTGGGCAGGGAAAGCGGGTCTTCGACGGTGACGGCGGGCATGGTGTCTCCTTGGTCGTGCTGGGGCCGGCGGCGAACGACGGCCGGGCCTTGCTTACACCCGGATCCGAGTGTCGCCAGCCGGAACTCGTACCGGGTGTAACGGCGCAGGCCGGCGGGGGTATTCCGGGGGGACGCTCCCCGAGCCGGGCGCCGTCAGGGTTCGCGGACGTAGCGCCCCGGGGCGTCGTCCAACGGGGGATGGGACGGCCCGCCGAGGGTCGCTGGCGCGCGCCGCTCTCGCCCCGAGCGCGATCGGATCCACTCCGCCCACACCGGCCACCAAGACCCCTCGTGTTTGGTGGCGGCCTCCATCCATTCGTCCGGGTCGGCGCCGGGTGTGGGCCCGGTCATGTAGGTGGCCCTCGCCTTGCCCAGCGGGCTGACGATGGTCTGGATGTGTCCCGTGCTCGTAACGATCACCTCACTGTCGCCTCCGAGCAGCTGGCTGGTCATGTAGGACGCCTTCCAGGGGGTGATGTGGTCCGTGAGGCCGGCCACGACCAGTGAGTCGCAGGTGACGGCGGACAGGTCGATCGGCGTGCCGAGCACGCTGAGCGCGCCCGGTGAGGCGGCCGCGTTCCCGTTGTACACCTCAAACATGTCGCGGTCGAAGGCGGCTGGGAGGTTGGCGCTGTCGTCGTTCCAGGCGAGGATGTCGAAGGCAGGGGGATCGTTGCCGAGCAGCCAGTTGTTGACCACGTAGCCGAACACGAGATCGTTGGGCCGCATCCAGGCGAAGTTGGTGGCCAGGTCCCGGTGATCGTAGACCGTGCCGGCTTCGGCGTCGCGTGCGATCCGCTTGCGCATCCGATCGTTGCCCATCATCGAGATGAGGTTGGGATGGCTGGAGTCGACCATGGTGACCACGAAGGCGGCGGCGTGGACGCGGGCGTCGTCCTCGGCGGCCAGGTAGGCGAGCATGAGCGCCACGGTGAGACCGCCGGCGCAGGCTCCGAGCACGTTAAGGTCCTCGGAGCCGGTGATCTCACGGACCACCTCGGTCGCTCGCAGCTGGGCACCGATGTACTCCTCGATGCCCCAGCGCCCGTGGTCGGGGCGGGGATTGCGCCAGACGATCGCGAAGAAGGGAATCCCGACGCCTACCGTGTACTCAACGAGGCTGCGGCCGGGCGACAGGTCGAGGAAGTAGTGCTTGTTCACCTGCGGGGGCACCAAGAGAAGGGGTCGGGCCCGTACCCGCGGCGTGGTCGGCGCGTACTGCAGGAGCTCGAACATCTCTTCTCGGTACACGACGGCGCCGGGAGAGACCGCCAGGTCCTTACCCACCTCGAACTTGGTGAGATCCACGCGAGTGGGCATGCCTCGGTTGTGGGCCATGTCGCCGAGGAAGTTGCGAAATCCCCGTCCCAGGCTCCCGCCCGCCGTCTCGAAGGCGCGCTTCATCGCGGCCGGGTTCCCGACGAGGGTGTTGGTCGGTGCGGCAAGGCCGGTGACGATGTTGGCGACGTAGTGCGCTCTGGCCTGGCGGCTCCAGTCCCACCCGGGATTGTCGGCCATGCGATCGACCGCAGCGACCCAGGCCACGTAGGACTGGCCCAGGCGCCGGTAGAACGGGTTGTCACGCCACGCCGCGTCGGCGAAGCGCGCATCGCCGTCGCCCAACGCAATGTCCGATGACCCGACGGCGATGCGCGCCAACTCGCCCAGCACGTGCGGCACCTCGCGAGTGAGCATCCTGGGGTCGGCGAGGTCGGCCAGTGCAGTCGACAGATGGAGAGGGTCGATGTCGACGATGTCCCCCCCGCCGAGCGCCGCCTCGACCTCATCCGACTTCGTCGCGTCGTCTGCATCCCGTCGCATCGCCAACTCGGTTTCCCCCCGTCTACACGCGGGCCGGACTTGCCGCCCGCGTCCCGACCGCCCGTGCTCGGTTCCGCCGGTGACCGGCGGAACCGAAGACGAGGCTTCCGGCTACTGCTACGAAGAGAACCTAGCTCTTGGCCGAGCGCCGCTTGGTCGCGGAAGCGGTGTCGGTGGTCGCTGCGTCGGGAGTCGGGACCAACCGCTCTGCCGCCGTGGTCATGCGGCCGACCGTGTCGGTCACCCGATTGACGGTGGAGTCGACCAGCGGGGTGTAGGCGTCCGCGATCTCATGGAAGAAGTCCCGCTGGATGTGCAGGGCCTTCTCCACGCCCTGGAACCCGCGATCGAAGGTCTCTACCGGGTTGGGGATCCCGTTGGCCGCCGGCTCGAACACCGAGGGGATGAACTCCTGCAGCTGGCCGAACCAGGCCTGGCATGCGGTCCAGGTCGCCTCTTGCGTCTTGGTGACGGCGTTGACGTACTGCGTGGTGATGTCGGCCATGGTTTGGCAACTCCTTGCGATAGCGTTGATCGAGCGGAGGGACCCTCCGGTTCTGGTAACTATCCTAAGCGCGGCTGCGTACGATGTCAAGCATCGGGGCCGACGAGCGCCCGGTACATGGCGATCAGCGCCTCTCTTTGGGCCGAGCTCAGCTTGGGGTCACGGGAGATGCTGTCCTCGGTGGTGTGATCGTCATCGGCTCGGTCGGTCGGACCGTCGTCGGCTGCGGCCGCCGGGCGGCGGTCACCCTCGTCGGAGCGGGCCAGCATCTCGTCCACGGACAGATGTAGGGCGCCGGCGAGCGACTGCAGCACTCGCAACGAGGGCTGGTGGAGGCCTCGTTCCAGCTGACTCAGGTAGGCGTTGGACAGATCGGTCATGGCCCCGAGCTCCCGGAGCGAGAGCGCCGCCAGCTGGCGCTGGCCCCGCAAAAATCGCCCGAATCCCTCGGCCTGCTGCTGCCACAGATCGCTGCGTGCCATCCCGGTGACGACCCTACCGTCGCCTCGAGACGCCCGCCGTGGCCGGACGAGCATCGGCTCGGCGCGACCCGTTGACCTCGTACCGCGCCTGCCGTGGGCCGATCGGCTCGCCATCCTCACCGTCGTCGCCGGCGAGGAACCGGCTCACCGTGTCGGCGATCTCCTGCGGATGCTCGAGCAGGAGGAGGTGACCACTCTCGGGGACCACCTCCAGGCGCCCCCGAGGTAGGCGGGAGGCGAGGAGGCGTCCGTTGGCGATGGGAATGATGGGGTCGTCGTCGCCGACGAGGACGAGGGTGGCGTTGCGCACGCGGTGGAGCCAGGGCAGGCTCGACCAGCCGGCGACGGCTGCGAGCTCCCAGGCATAGCCGTAGAACGAAGGCGGGCGAGCCGTCCGCGCCGCCTTGTGCTCGTTGAGGAGCGCCGGTCGACGTCCGATCGTCCCGCCGAAGAGCCACGGGGCCACGGCCTCGAGACGAGTAGCCGACACATAGCGCCAGGGGTTGGACAGCTCGAGCAGCGCGGCCGGGTGTCCGACGGCGCCGCCGAGCCCGCAGGTGGTGGCCACGAGCACGAGTCGGCGTACCCGCTGTGGACGAAGCAGGGCGAGCTCCTGGGCCACGATGCCACCGAACGACCAACCGAGCACGTCGACCCGGTCGAGCCCGAGGCGAGCGAGGAGCGCATCGACGAGCCAGGCCAGGACCTTCATGCTCGGGAAGCCCAGAGATGCCGGCGAGTCGCCGGTGCCGGGAGCGTCGAAGGCGATGGTCGTGCGTCCGACCAGCTGCGAGCGGAACGGCTCCCACATCCCGATGTTCCCACCGATGCCGTTGATCAGCAGGAGGGGAGGGCCTTCGCCCCTGACCGACACCCGCAACCGTTGCAGACCGACGGTGACGTCGAGGACGTCCTCGTGTGGGGGCACCTCGGTCTCACGGTCCTGCACCTCGGCCCCCAGGTCCTGCGATGTCGTCATCATGTCGACGACATGGTGGGCGCAAAAGGCACGTCACGGCAATTCGTCGGCCGGGCGGGTCGGCTGCTGACCGCGGAGAGGCCCGCCGGCCGACCGCGCCCCGGCGCGTTTGTACACTGCCCTCGTGGGCGAGTCGCAGCTGTACATCCGCCAGCTCCTCTCCGGTCGCGACTTTGCCGTCGACGACCCGGTCGCCGGTCAGATGGTCAATTTTGCGTATCTGGTAGGCGATCGCAGCTCGGGCGAGGCGGTCGTCGTCGACCCGGCCTACGGCGTCTCCGAACTCCTGGCCGTGGCGGAAGCCGACGGTATGCGGGTGATCGGTGCCCTCGCCTCGCATTACCACGCCGACCATGTCGGCGGCTCGCTCATGGGCCACCCCATCGAGGGCGTGACCGAGCTCCTTGCCATCCACCCGGTCCCAATCCATGCCAACAGCCACGAGGTGGATCTGATCCGCCGCTCGACCGGAGCCTCGAGCGGCGATCTCGTCGGCCATGACAGCGGAGACATCGTCGCCGTCGGCGACATCGAGGTGCGCCTCTTGCACACACCGGGTCATACGCCGGGGAGCCAGTGCTTCTTGGTGGACGGGTTGCTGATTTCGGGCGACACATTGTTCTTGGAGGGCTGCGGCAGGACCGATCTGCCCGGGTCCGATGTGGAGGCCATGTACGAGAGCCTGCAGCGGCTGGCGGCACTTCCCGCCGATACGGCGGTGTACCCCGGTCACCGGTACTCGGTGCCGTCGAGCGCCACTATGGAGGCGGTCAAGGAGATCAACATGGTCTACAAGCCGCCGACCAAGGAGGCCTGGCTGGCCACATTCGGCCGGACCTGAGCCCCCGAACCTACGGGTAGCGTGGCGTCCCGTGCCGCTCGCCGCCAGAAGCAAGCAGACGGTCGCTTCGACACGACCGGTGGGAGGCTGGCACCCAACCGAATGGGCGTGTGAGCTGGCGGGCACCGCCCTGCTCCTCGTCGGCGGCCTCTCCGCCATCTGCCTCGACTTCGGAGCGGGGAGTCACGTGGCGAAGATCCTGCCGGACCGTTCTGCCCGCTTCTTGCTCACCGGTCTGCTGTTCTCCGGGTCGGGGGCCATCGTCACGATCAGCCCCATCGGCCGGCGCTCGGGTGCCCACCTCAACCCGGCGGTGACGTTTGGGTTCTGGTGCCGGCACCGGGTCCACGTCCACGACCTGGCGGGCTACGTCGTCGCCCAGTGCATCGGTGCTGCGATCGGGACCGCCCTCGTGGTCTGGTGGTGGGGGTCGACGGCCCGATCGGTCGATTTCGGGGTTACGACGCCGGGCACCGGGGTGGACAGCTGGGCCGCCGTCGCCATCGAGGTGCTGATGACGGGGTTGCTCGTCCTGACCATCCTGTTGATGGTGTCGTCGAAGGCCACGGCCCACTGGACGCCGCTCGTCGTGTGGTTGGTCATCGCCGCCCTCGTCTGGCAGGGCGCCCCGCTGACCGGTACCTCGCTCAACCCGGCGAGGAGTCTGGCGCCTGCGCTGCTCTTGCCCGACCTGACGCACCTGTGGATCTACCTGCTCGCCCCGCCCCTCGGCGCGCTGGCCGCGGCCGGGATCATTCTTTCCCTGCGGGGCATCGAGCCGATGACGGCGAAGCTCTACCACGACGCGAGCTACCCGTCCACGTTCGGCTCGCTCCTCCCCACGCCGGCACGTCCGTGACCGCTCCTCGAGCGGCGATACGAATCAGGGAGGCCCACGCCGACGACTGGGCGCAGATTTGGCCGTTTTTCCGGCGGATCGTCGCCGCCGGCGAGACCTACGCCTACGACCGCGACATGGCCGAGGCGGAGGCCAGGGCTTTGTGGATGATGCGGCCGCCGGCCACGACCGTGGTTGCCGTCGATGAGACGGGGGAGATTGTTGGCACGGCCACGCTGGGCCCCAACCGTGGAGGACCGGGCGCCCACGTGGCGACGGCAAGCTTCATGGTCGACCCGGAGCGGGCCGGGCGGGGAACCGGAAGGGCGCTCGGCGAGCACGTGCTCGGCCTGGCCCGGGATCGGGGGTACCGGGCCATGCAGTTCAACGCCGTGGTCGAGACCAATGGGCCGGCCGTGGCCCTGTGGCGCTCTCTCGGCTTCGATGTGCTTGCGACCGTGCCGGAGGCCTTCGACCACCCGGCCCATGGGTACGTTGGCCTGCACGTGATGTACCGGCGCATCTGAGGTCCCGCTGCGAAACAACTTGCGCGGCCGTCGTCGATGAGGCCTTCGTGCAACCACACTTGCGGCCTACGGCCGCGCACGTTGTTTCTTCGCGGTCCCTGAGCGCGCTCGCCGAGCCGCCATCGCCCGCCAATCCGCCGCGGACTATCCGCCGCCGACCGCCCTGACGAGGACCGCGACCCAGGTCCGCAGGGGACGCCAGGGCTCGGCGACGCCGAGCATCTCGGCCGCATCGGGCGGAGCCGGCAAGTGGTAGAGATCGGCGACAAGGGCCTTGAGCCTGGGCTCGTTGGTGGGCATCACATCGGCGAGCCCCGAAGCCCTGACCATGACCAGCGAGGCGTAGAACGGGCCGATCCCGTCGAGGCGGCGTAACTCGGCCCCGCCGGCGTCAACGCCCATGGCGCGAAGGCGGCCGGCGTCGAGGCGACCCTCGCTCGCGGCGGCGGCAACCCCGTGGAGGCGGCGAACCTTGGTCTCGGAGATGCCATCGAACTCCGTCACCGTCAACAGCCGCTCCGGCGTGGGAAACGACGCAAGCCGGCGCCCGGCAAGGGTGAAGGTCCGACCGTGGGCCGCGCTCAGGCGCCGGCGAACCTCGGCCATCTGCACCGCCGGCCGGCGAGCCGAGAGCACCGCCCACGCCGCCGCCTCGTAGGGCGAGTAGAACAGCGGCGGGCGCAGCCCGGGGGCCAGGTCGAGGAGACGGCCGACGACGGGATCTCGCCGGCCGATGGCGTCAAGGAGTCGACCGTCGTGATCGAGAGACAGAACTCGGGCGACATGGGCCCGGGCGGCGGCCGGGTCGGCCCCACCGTGGATCCACCAGCGGAGGTCTGGCGGACCTCCACGCCGACCGGCTCGTGAGAGCCGTCGAGGCAGAAGGCCAGGCGCATGACGCCGTCGAACACGTCGCTGAGGCGATGCCCGAACTGCATAGTGGCCAATCGTTGAAGGGAGAATGACCCGAGCGGCTCGATGGTGAAGTGCGGCGGTGGGAGGTGGTCCGGTGGCGGCGGGCCGAAGCGTGTGCCTGCTCGATCCCTCAACCCGCCCGACACCGACGGGGCTGCAGCATGGGCCGTGGCGGTCACGGTCGCCGTCCCAGCCACCCGGCGAGATGGGCCCACGCATCGGCGCCGTCGTCGACGTCGACGACCGGAGCGAATGGCACCTGGCCACCTCGCGGTTGCGCAGGTAGGGCTCGGTGGGCGATGGCAAGGGCGGCGGCACCGAGACCAGGGTCGAGCCGGTCGAGCTGTCCGGTCGCGGTGGCCAGGTCCCACGCATGGGTGGCGGCCTCCTGCACGTACCCGCCGATGGCGATCGCGCCCGGGACCTCGCCCCATGGGACGCGGACGAAGCGGGTGAGCAGCTGGTCATCGGACCAGGTCGCTTCGGCCCGGCCTCGAGCGGATGCGAGGGCGTCGATCCAGCCGTCGTCGGCGACGCCATCGACGACGACCGGCAAGGCGCCGACGTCTCGTCCCTGCCCCGCTGCGGTGGCGCGGTCGCCGCCGGCCACGATGTGGCCGATGAGCTGGCGCACCGACCACTCCCCGCACGGCGTCGGGCCATCGAGACGGCCGGTCGCAGCGGGGACGAGGGCGGCGACCTGGTCCATGGCCGCGCCGTAGAGCGGGCGGGGGTCGGTGAGGGGGTGGGCTTGCGCTCCTGTCTCGGTCATGGAGCTATCTTCCGTCCGATAACTTGACAGGAGCCGTCATGTTTTACGAGAAATAATCGTCCCGTGAGAGCCGACCGCCTCGTCGCCCTGTTGCTCCTCCTCCAGACGCGGGGACGCGCCAGCGCCAGAGAGCTCGCCGAAGAGCTCGAGGTCTCTCCCCGTACCATCTATCGCGACATGGACGCGCTGAGCGCGGCTGGCGTACCCGTCTATGCCGAGCGGGGACGCAACGGCGGCTGCCTCCTCATCGACGGGTACCGCGCCGACGTCAGCGGGCTGACGGCGGACGAGGCGAGGGCCCTGTTTGCCTTCGCCGGAAGCGGCTCGACGGCAGATCTCGGCCTCGAAGCCGATCTACACGCTGCGCTCAGGAAACTCCTCGCCGCCCTGCCGGCGCCGCAGCGCCCCGGAGCCGAGCGGGCCCGCGACCGCGTCGTCGTCGAGTCGGTCGGATGGCGGCGGCGGCCCGATGCCACGCCGTGGCTCGAAGTCATTCAAGAAGCCGTGTGGTCCGATCGACGCCTCCGGCTGCGCTATCGCAGCGCCGAAGCCCAGGAGCCGAGCGACGTCGATGTCGATCCCTACGGTCTGGTGGCCAAGAGTGGTGTCTGGTATCTGATCGCCAAGCCGATCGATGGCCCGGATCCTCGGCTCTACCGGGTCTCCCGAGCCGAACGCGCCGCGCTCCTCGACGCTGCCGCGGACCGTCCCGCCGACCTGGTGGTCGAAAGGCTCTGGCAGCAGCTGCGCCGGCGGGTCGAGGACTCCAACCAGAGCGTCGAGGTGACCGCTCGTGTCCACGCCTCGGTCGCAGGCCGGTTGCTGCGCATGGCCTCGTCGTCGCTGCGCGGAGATCCCAAGCGGTGGCCTGACGAACAGCCGGGCTGGGAGGTCATGGTCCTGCCTTTCGAGCGGCGGCCGCCGCCAGGGGACTGCTGCTCGGGATGGGTCCCCAGGTCGAGGTGCTCGCTCCGACGGCCGTTCGCGTGGCCGTGGCGGCGGAGGCGCAGCGGGTCGTCGAGCTCTACGCCTCAGGAGAAGTGGCTGATCGTCACGCCCGTGGTGGCATTGAGCTCGGTGAGTGACCCGCTCGCCACGTTGGCAACGAACAGGCCGTTGCCGAAGCCATAGGACGATGAATTGATCGTCCTAACGACCTTGCCGGTGCGGGCCAGGATCGGTTATGCGTCCGGCCAGCGGCGGAGCTCGCGTCGGGCGATACCGCGGCGGTGGACCTCGTCGGGTCCGTCCGCGAAGTGGAGGCTGCGAACCCCGGCGTACATGCGGGGCAGGGGAGTGTCGGGGCCGACACCGGCGGCGCCATGGACCTGGATGGCCCGGTCGATGACCTGGGTGGCGGCGTCGATGACCGCCACCTTGATGCCGGAGATCTCGTTGTGGGCGGCCTTGTTGCCCTTGGTGTCCATCAGCCAGGCGGTGTAGTAGGTGTACAGCCGCGCCTGATCGAGGCTCATCCTGGCGTCGGCGATCCATGTCTGGACGGTGCCCTGATCGGCGATGCGTGTCCCGAAAGCGGTGCGCGACGAGGCCCGGCGGCAGAGCAACTCGAGGGCCCGCTCCGCCATGCCGATGGTGCGCATGCAGTGGTGGATACGGCCAGGGCCGAGGCGGGCCTGGGCGATCCCAAACCCGCCGCCCTCGTCGCCCAGGAGGTTGACGGCCGGGACTCGGACGTCGTTGTAGACGATCTCGGCGTGACCTTCCTGGTCGGTGTAGCCGAAGACGGTCAGGTTGCGTTTGATCTCGACGGCCGGGCTATCGAGGGGGACCAGGATCATGCTCTGCTGGAGGTGGGCGGGGGCGGCGGGGTCCGTCTTGCCCATGACGATGGCGACCTTGCAGCGGGAGTCCATGGCTCCCGAGGACCACCACTTGCGGCCCGTGACCACGTAGTCGTCGCCGTCCCGGGCGATCCGACAGGAGATGTTGCTGGCGTCCGAGCTGGCCACGTCCGGCTCGGTCATAGAGAAGCAGGAACGGATCTCGCCCTCGAGAAGTGGGTGCAGCCACTCCTCTTTCTGCTCCTCGGTGCCGAACATGGTGAGGATCTCCATGTTGCCGGTGTCGGGGGCGGAGCAATTGCAGGCCTCGGGGGCGAGGGCGGACCGGCCCATGACTTCGGCGAGAGGGGCGTAGTCGAGGTTGGAGAGACCGTCGGTCCACTGGGTCTTGTGGGGAAGGAACAGGTTCCACAGGCCGCGGGCCCTCGCCTCGGCCTTCAGCGCTGACATCACCGGTGGGTGCAAGTGCGGATCGCCACCGGCGCTCAGCTGCTCGGCGAAGACGGCCTCGGCCGGGTAGACGTGGCTTTCCATGAACTCGGTGAGCTTGGAGCGCAGCTCTTCGGCCGTCGGCGAAAGGGAGAAGTCCATGCGCTCTTCCTACTACCGGCGCGGTGGGGCTACTTGCGGCAGGTCCTCACCGAGGGCCGTGTCCGGGCGAGCGCTTTGGCCGATGCGACCCTCGACGCCGTCCGGGGACTGATGCACACCGTCTACTGACCGGCGAACGGTCTGCTTCTGCTGGCGGCGATGATTGCGGTCATCATCAGGACTGGTAGCAAGATGATGGCCAGCATGGGGCGGAGACCGACCCATCCACCCAGGACTCCCAACAGGGCCGGGAAGCTGACGGAGGCCGCCGAGGTCCAGCCATAGAATGACGCGTTGGCGTGGGCGAGCAGCTCGCCGGGCGTCTCCTCGGCAATCAGGCCGAGGCTGATCGGGTACGTGAGTCCGTGAGGGACCCCGAGGATGGCCAGGGCGACGAAGTACACGGCCACCGTGCTTCCGCCGGCGAAGGTGGCTACGCCGATGATCGTGAGCCCGGCGGCGACGAGCAGGGCCACGCGGGGGTTGGCGGTCCGGCCGCGCCATGTCAGCCAGAGCCGGGTGCCCATCGATGCTGCGTAGAACGCGGTCAGCCCGAGCTGGGCCGATGAGGGTGAAAGGCCGTAGACGTGCCGAGCGACCAGGACTCCGAAGACGACGACGACTGCGAATGGAATCTGGTACAGCAGCTGGCCGGCAGTAGCCAGACGCCACCCGGGCCGATGCCACACCGACGCCGCCACCTTGATCGCTTCGGGCGCCACCCCATGGTTCTCCGGCGGCTCCGTGGCAGACACGCCGGCCGCCGCCTGAAATGGTGACCGGCGAGCCAGGATGACGATCCCGGCGGCGAAGGGGAGGAGGGAGAACACGACGAGCGGAACCCTGAGTGAGCCGCCACCGGCACGGATGAGGACCGACTCCAGGATCGGGCCGATAGCCAAGCCGACCGAGAGCACCACAGTGAGAGCGGCAAGTAACTGGCTCGGGGATTGGGGCCGGCTCGCGCCGACCAGGGTGATGAGGGTCGGGAATACCAAGCCGCCCCCGGCGCCGAGGCACATGGCGCCTCCCACGAAGACTCCTGTCGAGCCGGCCAGGCCCATGACCAAAACCCCGGCTGCGGTCAGGAGCAGTCCGGCGCCAAGGGCAGCCCGGATGCTCCGGGTGGTCACCCTTCGGCTGACCATGAGGGTCACGATCACGGTGACGGCGGTTCCGAGGGCGCTGATGCCGCCCACCGCGGCCGGGCCGAGGTGGAGATCGGCCTCACCCAGAGGGGCGAGCGTGGTCAGGGCGGCGTTCTGGGCCGCCCGGAACAGCAAGGCCGTGGCGAAGAGCTCCCACGGGAGGGTGGCGAATCTCCGTCGACCAGCGGACGCCGATAGGGAGGTTGGGAGCGGCCGCACCTCGTCAGGTTAGGGACCGCAGGCGAACTGACCTCGCTACGAGCGCCTCCGACGGCACACTGAGGGCCAATGCGCTGGTGGACTGCCGACCTCCATCTGGGTCACACCAACATCATCGGCTACACCGGCCGACCCTTCGCCGAGACCGCGGAGATGGATGAGTGGCTCGTCGACGCGTGGAACGACGCCGTGGCGCCCGGTGAGCGACGAGGAGCTGATCGCCATGCTCGACGCCGGGCCGGGTGAACGAACGCCGATCCCCTGGGTTGGAAGGTAGTGGCGCTCAGACCCTGATGCCCATGTCGTCGAATCGCTTGCGCATGTCCGCTTCGTCGCGCTGGAAGACGCGGCCGAGGGCACGGACGTCCTCGTTACGTATCGTGATGACCCGCCCGTTGTAGTCGCCGCGCTGGAGCTGGATCATGGCGACGTAGTGAGTCAGGATCTCGCGTTCGGGGGCATCGAGCGCCTCGAGGCGGCCCAGATCGATGGTGACCGGCTTGTGCTCGCCTTCGTCGGTTGCGGACCGTCCTACCTCGTCGGAGGTGATCGGGCCGGCTCCCGTGCCACGGGGCAGGAGCTGGTCGACGGGAACGCCGTAGAGGGAGGCCAGCCGCTGCAGTCGCAGCACCGAGATGATGCGCTCGCCCCTCTCGTAGGCGCCGAGCACAGACGCCTTGAACTCCCGATTGGAGTTGTCCTCCACCGCCTGAAGGGAAAGTCCCTGTTGGCGGCGGATGTTCCGGAGGCGTTGGCCCACCTCGTGCGCGTAGGCCGGGGTCATGTCGTCGAGGCTCATCGTCCTTGCCTTCGCTCGGTATTGCCTTCGCTCGGTGGCGACCGCGGCACGCTGCCGGGTCACGGTGCCCACCGAGGGTAGTGTCCGGGCGTCCCTTCGGGAGGATCTTCTTCCGGTTTCTTCCGAGATCGCCGGCTTTGCGCCGGGGCGAGCGGCGATCAGGCCTCGGGCCGCGGGGATCGAAGCAGCACGAAGTGGTGACCGAGCAGGGGCGCCGACTTCCCGGCCGGCGCCTCGGGGTCCTCGAGCGGTCGTTCGCTCGCCGTGTCGAGCGCCGTGGTCCAGTGACGCCCCCATCTCGGGCTCGGCACGACGAAGTCGAGCCGGTGATCCCATCCGTTGAAGAGCAGGTAGAACGAGTCGTCGACGACGGGGCGACCGTAGATGTCCGGGTCGGGTATGGCGTTGCCGTTCAGGTACACGGCCAGGGTCTTCGCGTAGCCGACGTCCCAGTCGGAGCCGGTCATCTCCTTGCCGTCGGGGCGAAACCAGCCAACGTCGGGTAGTGGTCCCCTGGAGAGCGAGGCGCGCACGGATCGGCCCTGGAAGAACCGACGCCGCCGGAAAACCGGGTGGGCCTGGCGGAGGGCGATGAGCGCCTTCGTCCACGCCAGCAGGTCCTCGTCGACCGAGGCCCAGTCGAACCATGAGATCTTGCTGTCCTGGCAGTAGGCGTTGTTGTTGCCGAGCTGGGTGCGGCCGAGCTCGTCGCCGCCGAGGAGCATCGGTACCCCCTGGCTGAGAAACAGCGTGGCCAGGTGGTTGCGGAGCTGGCGGCGGCGCAGGACGATGACGTCGGGGTCGTCGGTCGGCCCTTCGACCCCGCAGTTCCACGACCGGTTGTCGTCGGAGCCGTCTCGTCCACCCTCGCCGTTGGCCTCGTTGTGCTTGTCGTTGTAGGAGACGAGGTCATTGAGGGTGAAGCCGTCGTGGCAGGTGATGAAGTTGATGCTGGCGAAGGGGCGCCGCCCCGTGGTGCCGTAGAGGTCTGAGCTGCCGGTGAGGCGTTCGGCCAGCTCACCGATCGGCGCTCCGGCCTGGCGCCAATAGTCCCGCACCGAGTCGCGGTAGCGGCCGTTCCACTCCGACCAAAGGGGCGGGAAGTTGCCGACCTGATACCCGCCGTCGCCGACGTCCCACGGTTCGGCGATCAGCTTGACCTTGCTGATCACCGGGTCCTGTTGGATGAGGTCGAAGAAGGCGGAGAGCCGATCGACTTCGTGGAACTGGCGGGCGAGGGTCGCGGCCAGGTCGAAGCGGAACCCGTCGACGTGCATCTCCTCGACCCAGTAGCGCAGGGAGTCCATCAGCAGCTGTAGCACGTGGGGGCTACGCATGTTGAGGCTGTTGCCGGTGCCGGTCGTGTCCCGGTAGGTGCGGGGGTCGTCGTCCATCAGGCGGTAGTAGCTGGGATTGTCGATGCCGCGCATCGAAAGGATAGGGCCGAGCTGGTTGCCCTCGGCGGTGTGGTTGTAGACGACGTCGAGGATGACCTCGATCCCGGCCGCGTGCAGGGACTTGACCATCGTCTTGAACTCGTTGACCACGAAATGATCGGGTTGCGAGCTGTAGTCGTTGTGGGGGGCGAGGAAGGCGATGGAGTTGTAGCCCCAGTAGTTGCGGAGCCCGAGCTTCAAGAGACGGTCGTCGTGGATGAAGTGGTGCACCGGCATCAACTCGAGGGCGGTGACGCCGAGGGACGTGAAATGCTCGAGCATGGCCGGATGCGCCACGGCTGCGTATTTCCCCCGTAATTCCTGGGGGATGTCGGGATGGCGGTAGGTCAGCCCCTTGACATGCGCCTCGTAGATCACGGTGTCGGCCCACGTCGTGCGCAGCCTTCGGTCGTCGCTCCAGTCGAACGTCGGGTCCACGACCATGGCCTTGGGCATGGCGGCCGACGAATCGCGCGTGTCCTCCGTCAGGTCGTCGGTACCGAGCCGGTAGGGAAAGACCTCCTGTCCCCACACGACGGACCCGTCGACGGCCTTGGCGTAGGGGTCGAGGAGGAGCTTGGCCGGGTTGCATCGGAGGCCCTCGTTGGGCCGGTACGGGCCGTGGACCCTGAACCCGTAGCGCTGCCCCGGTCGCACCCCTTCGAGGTATCCGTGCCAGCAGTAGGCGTCGACCTCGGGGAGCCGGTAGCGCTCCTCGTCGCCCGTGGTGTCGAAGAGGCAGATGTCGACGGCCTCTGCGACCTGGGAGAACAAGCAGAAGTTGGTGCCCGAGCCGTCGTAGCTCGCCCCCAGGGGCCAAGCCTCACCGGGCGAGACGCGAAACGACATGGCTCGAGAACCTAGCGGGCATCTCGACATTTCGGCATGGGCGGTGCCCGTCGGTCGCCTGGTGGCCTCATCCCCACCAGAAGCTCGTGGCGAGCATCACGTACAGGCCGATGAGGGCCACCCCTTCGATCCACGTGTACTCGCCGTCGAAGATGACCGATACGACGACCACCGCCGAGATGGCGAGGGCGGCCACGAGCAGGGCAGGAAACACGAGTGTGAGGGGCGTCGGGCCGATCACGTTGGACAAGAGCACCAGGGCGGGCGTCAGCAGGAGCGCCACCTGCAGCGGGCTCGAGAGCGTCGTGGATAGGGCGTAGGCCGGCTTGGCCTTGAGGGCGAAGCGGATCCCCACGGCGTGCTCGACGGCGTTGGATGCGATGGCGACGACGACCAGACCGGTGAAGACCTGGGTGAGCCCGAGCGAGTGCGTCGCCGGCTCGAGGGCGCCGACGAACCAGTCGGAGACAAGAGCGGCCCCTGCGCTGGCGACCACGAGCAGGATCAAGGACCGGGAGAGACCCGGCGCCCGGTGGCGATCGTCGGACTTCGGGTCCCTGGCTTGCGGGCCGCCGACGTGTGGGTCGGTGGTCACAGCGGCCGGTGGCGTTCCGGAGGTCGTAGCGCCTTCCGGACGCGGCGAGTTGCGAAGCGTGTAGGGGACACTGCAGGCGTAGACGACGAGGAGCACCCCGGCGCAGATGTCGGAGAGCACGGTGGTATGGCCGGCCGCCGGCGTCGAGAGGTGGTGGGCGAGGGTCGGTACGAGCAGGGCGCCGACGGCGAGCAGCAGGAGTGTCCCGTACAGGCGGGGCTCGGCGGGGTCGAATCGCTGGGTTCCGTGGCGGAGGCCGCCGACCACGAAGGCGCAGCCGAGGACGAGGACGGCGTTGCCGAGTATCGACCCGACGAGGGCGGCCCTCACTACCTCGATCAGACCGTCGTGGAGGGCGAAGATCCCGACGAACAGCTCGGGCAGGTTGCCGAGGGTGGACTGCAACAGGCCGGTTGCGCCGGGGCCAAGGTACTCGCCCACGGCCTCGATGGCCTGGCCGATGACGGCGGCGAGGGCCGCAAGGGCGAACCCGGCCACGACGAACCGCAGGACGTCGCCGGCGCCGACGGCGACCAACACCCCGGTGACGACGGTGAGCAAGACGCCGGCGCCGAGCATGGCGCGCTGGCCGGGGGCGAGGGCCGGGCGCATGGCGATCAGACGCTAGTCGCCCGAGTTGCGCCGGCCGGGCGGTCGGCTGCGGAGTGCCGGATCACGGGAGCCCCACCGGCTGTGGCGGCCAGGCGGCCAATCCCTTGTCCGGTCTCGGAGAGCTTGCCGGCGGCCCGCCCCCGACCAAGGTGGCAGGAGGTCGAGGGCGGGCCGGGCGATTCCCGTGGTGCGAGCGGAAGCACCGCCAGGAGATGTGCCGGGAAGGGCGGTCCCGACGAACATCACTCTGCCCGGCCAACCTGGGAGGACTCTGGGAAGAACCTATGATTTGGATGAACCGGGCCGATCCAGGGCGAAGTCGCTGGTCACGGCGGTCGGATTGGGTCAGGAGATTCCGAGCAGGTCCACCACGAAGACCAGGGTGGCGCCGCCGGGGATGACCGGCGGTGCGCCGGCCGCCCCGTAGCCGAGCTCGGCGGGGATCACCAGCTCCCTGCGGCCGCCGATTCGCATGCCGGCGATGCCTTGTGAGAAGCCGGCGATGACCCGATCGAGCGAGAAGCCCGTCGGCCCGCGACCCCACGACGAGTCGAACACCTCGCCCGTCGTGAACAGGGCGCCCACGTAGTGGACCCGGACGTCGGCGCCGGGCCCGGCCTCCGCTCCCGATCCGACGACGAGGTCGACGCCGACCAGGCCGGCGGGCGAGTTGCCTGTGCCGGCGTGGATGACAGGGGCGACGTCCATCTCGCTGGCGTGGTCGACGGCCGGCGCGACCGTCTGGGGGTCGGCGTTCGAGTTGGGCTGGGAGGTGGGTTCGGGGGGACTCGTCATGGTGACGACCGTAGACGCAGGACCGGTCGAGCCAGGTGGGCCCCGTGACCCGCTGGGTCCCGGGACCCGTCGCTGCCAGGATCCGAACCGACCGCTGACCTGACATCGGGCCCGAGCCCGGCGACAGTCCGCCTCCGTACCGTTTCTTTGCCCACTTTTACGGACTCTCTCAGCAAAAGTGGGCAAAGTTGGGATGACTTGGCGGTCACCGGGGAGCGATGAAATGCTGGTGGTGGCTGGTAGGGAAGGTCATCGAGTGTTTCTTGCCGCCTGTGTGCGCGCGCAAAGTTTGATGCGGGGACCGTGGAGGACCTTGGAGTGTCGCTACGAGCACGAACCCCAGATTTCGCTTCGCCGGGTTCTCTCCCTGCCGGCCGTTGTGGCCAATCGAGACGGAGGTGATGGGATGAAGCGGATCAGGGATCGGGTCGCGGGTCTCGATGTTCATCGCGACACGGTCGTGGCGTGCTGTCGAGTCGTTGGTGTTGATGGTGAGGTGGGGGTGTCCAAGGCGAGCTTTGCCACCACACGTAGGGGGCTGGTCGACCTGGCGGGTTTCTTGTCGGACGCGGCGGTCTCGACCGTGGCGATGGAGGCGACCGGGGTGTATTGGAAGAGCCCGTACTATGCGCTCGAGGGGCTGTTCGCCGAGGTGTGGTTGTGTAACGCGCAGCACGTGAAGAACGTGCCGGGCCGCAAGTCGGATCTTTCCGACGCCGAGTGGCTGGCCGATGTCGCCGCGCACGGGATGGTCCGCCCGAGCTTCGTGCCGCCCCCCGAGATCCGAGAGCTGCGCGAGCTCACCCGCTACCGCAAAACCCAGGTCGACGCCAGGGGAAAAGAGATCCAGCGCCTCGAGAAGGTCCTCCAAGACGCGGGCGTCAAGATCACGTCGGTGGCATCGTCGGTGTGGAGTCTGTCGTCGCGGCGGATCATCGAGGCGCTCATCTCCGGCGAGCGGGACCCCGAGGTCCTCGCGGAGATGGCCAAGGGCAGGATGCGAGCGAAGATCCCCCACCTCGCCGAGGCCCTCGCCGGTCACTTCGGCGCCCATCACGGCGTGGTCTGCCGCCGGATCATCGACCACATCGACTTCCTCGACCGGTCGATCGCAGCGCTCAGCGAGGAGATAACGACCCGTCTCGTCCCTTTTGAGACGGCGGTCGCTCTCATGATGTCGGTCCCGGGAGTCTCGGATACGACCGCTGAGGTGATCGTCGCCGAGACCGGCGCCGACATGAGCCGGTTCCCGACCCCACAACAGCTCTGCGCCTGGGCCGGTGTCGCCCCGGGCAGCCACGAATCGGCCGGCAAACGACGACCAGCGGGAACCCGGCACGGCTCGACCTGGCTGCGCCGGACCCTCATCGAAGCAGCACGCGGCGCCGCACGCACCAAGGGCAGCTACTACTCCGCCCAGTACTCGCGTATCGCCAGCCGTCGAGGAGCGAACAAGGCCGCCGTCGCCGTGGCCAACTCGATGCTGTCGACCATCTGGCACCTGCTCTCCACCGGTGCCGTCTACCAAGACCTCGGCGCCGACTACTTCCAGCGTCGCCACGATCCCGCCGTCGAGGCAAAGCGACTCGCACGCCGGATCGAGGCACTCGGCTTCGACGTCAACCTCACCGAGAAAGCCTCATAAACCCACACCACACCACTCCACAACTCAAGCGCCTCCTCACCGACCCGAACCTCCCCCCGCGCGCCCACACCCGTGCCAGGCAAACGCATTTCACCCCAGAAATCCGCCACAAGGAGCGGCGGGCACGGGCATCCGACCCGGTGGGGGATGGCCGGTGGTGGATGGCCGGCGGCCGCCGCGGCCGGGCTCGGTAACGTCGGCGGCGTGACCGACATCAGCCGCTTTCCCGTCCCTTCGCTCGACGAGCTGCCCGCCGACGTACGGGAGCGCATCCTCGCCGTCCAGGAGCGCAGCGGCTTCATCCCCAACGTGTTCCTCGCGCTGGCCTACCGGCCGGCCGAGTTCAGGGCGTTCGTCGCCTACCACGATGCGTTGATGGAACGCGACAGCGGTCTGAGCAAGGCCGAACGCGAGATGATCGTCGTCGCCACAAGCGCCGCCCGCAGCTGCACCTATTGCGTGGTCGCCCACGGGGCCATCCTGCGCATCAGGGCCGGGGATGCCCGCATCGCCGACGTCGTGGCAACCAATTACCGGCACGCACCCATCACGGTCCGCCAGCGGGTCATGCTCGATTACGCGGTCAAGCTCTCTCTGACCCCAGAAGAAGTCGGCGATGGTGATCGAACGGTCCTGAGCGACGCCGGTTTCTCTTCCGATGACATCTGGGACATCTCGGCCGTCGTCGCATTTTTCGCGCTGTCCAACCGGATGGCCCTTGCCATGCAGCTCGCTCCCAACGACGAGTTCTTCTTGATGGGCCGGGTTCCTCGCGACCGCTGAGGAGCCAGGGCAGGAGGGGCACGACTGCTGTCTCTGTCGGGCTGGTTGGGACCTACCGGCGGGGCAGTGCGCCGTCGACGAGTTGGGCGAGATACTTATCGAGCAGCGGAGCGAAGACGCGGTGAGCTCGGTGGAGCGTGACTCCCACGTGGTCGCCGGGCCAGTCCGGTGGGAGGAGCTCGGCGGGAAGGTCAGGATCGGCGGCACCGGTCTCGTAGACCGGGAGCACGGCTGCGGCAAAGATCGACAGTGTCGCCTCGAGGGCCGGGGGTTCGGTCTCGGCGCGCTGGCTGCGGTCCCGAGCGTCGGCCAGCACGGCACGGTACCGGGAGGCCAGGGCCTCGAGATCCCACAGGTCGGTGGCGACCCGCAAGGTGTCCTCGGGGGCGAGGGAGACACGAGCGCGTAGGAGCTGACTTCCGGGCGGTTGGGGTGGGAGCAGGGAGAGCAGCTCCTCCCATCGGTCGGTGGTAGCGACGAGCAGCCCGGCCCTGAGGGTGGCGTAACCGAGGAGCTGGGCGGCGTGTCGGAGGCGGTCCCGAAAACCCCGACTGCGCTCGGGCACCTCGTAGAGGACCCCGTTGAAGGCGCCGGTCCAGGTTGGTCGTTTGCCGCGCAACTGGCCTTCGAGTCGGGCCTGGGTTGCCTGGACGAGCGGTGTCAGCCGATACCTCGCCTGGCGTCCGTCGGCCTCGGAGTCGAGCAGTCCCTCCCGGCGCATGCGCAACAGCAGCGAGCGGGCCGCCCCTTCGGAGAGCCCGAGATCGGCGAGCAGACGGATCAAGATCCCTCCGGCGAGGTGCTCGCCGGGCGGAACCCTGGCCACGCCGAAGGCGAAGCAGACCAGCCCCATGCGCGGGGTGAGCTCGATCGGGCCGCTCACGGCCACCACGGACGGGCCCTGATTTGGTGTGGACATCTTAACGGTCGTAGCGTAGCGTGCACAGTATGGACGCCGGCGATGGCGACGGCAAGGCGGGAGGCGAAGTGGGGCCGACTGCTCCCAATCGTGGGCGGATGCAGACGTTGGGGCCCATCGTGGTCTTCGACGTCGTCGGGCCGCTCGTGGTCTACTACGTGTTGCGCTCGGCCGGATTATCCACCGTGGCGGCGCTGATACTCAGTGGCGTGGTCCCCCTGCTCGGCATCGCCGTCGGCGTGGCGCGCAGCCGGCGCCTTGACGCCATCGGGATCCTGGTCCTGATCGGGATCGTCGTCGGTTCCGTGCTCGGGGCAATAAGCGGAAGCGCCCATCTCGTGCTCTTGGACGGCGTGGTACCGACCGCTGTCTTCGGCGTCGTGTGCCTGGCCTCGCTGCGCTCGAGCCGGCCCATGATCTTCCGTTTCGCCCTGGAAGGCATGGGACGGGACACCCCCAAGGGACGGGAGTTCGCCGACCGCTGGCGCTACCCCGGTTTCCGGCACTCCTTCCGAGTGACCACGGTGGTCTGGGGGCTGATGTTCATCGTCGAGGCAGCCACCCAAGCGGTCATCGTCGAGACGGCCTCGACCAACGTCGCCAAGACCACTTCCAACCTGCTGATCCTGGTGTTCGCCGCCGTCGTGATCGCCTGGAACGTCTCCTACGCCAAGCGGGGTCAACGCCAAGGTGAGCTGGCCGAGCAGGCCCGCCGCGCCCGCGGCGAGGCACCCCCGGCCATGCCGAGCTCATAACCGGGCCATGAACCCGAGAAAGCGCTGGTGGTCGGTGATCTCGACGATTGTGGGCGCAGCCTTCGTCGTCGCCGCTCTAGTGCACGCGCCGGGGACGACCTACGCCGTAATCGCCGTGATCGGCGGCATGGCCTATTCCGTCGTCTGGCGTCTCACCACCGTCGACGCCAGATGACGAAGGGAGCAGGGACGTTGCTGGAGGCGGCGCCCGGGATCGAACCGGGGTACAGGGCTTTGCAGGCCCTTGCCTGGGCCTCCGGTTCGAGTAGGCCACGGCACGAAGTAGCTGGTCAGAGGCGGTCTCAGGGTGACCGTGAGTGTCCCCTGGTAGCTCTGGATGCCCCATATTTCGCGTCGTTCGCGCGTCAACCGCGTCCTTTTCGCGTCGCGCGGAGGCTCCCGAGGATCTCGTTCGCAGGCCCCACCGACGACGTCGGCGATGATGGCAGCATCATGCCCCGGCTGAGCACCTTCCACGGCATCGTGATCTACCTGTACATCCGTGACCATGGTGTGGCCCACGTCCATGCCTGGCATGGCGACGACCGGGCGGTGGTCGAGGTGGCCGACCGGCCGGCTCCTTGCCGGCAGCCTCGGGCCGCGTCAGGCCGCCCTCGTGCGCACCTGGACCGACCTGCATCGGGCCGAGCTACTGGCGGCATGGGAGCGCGCCAGGCAGGGCGAGCCGCCAGGTACCATCAAAGGACTCCGTGACCGTCTATCCACCAATCCCCGTCGTCGTCGGGCTCGCCCTCATCCGGCCTCACGTCATGCGGCTGCTCTTCGATGACGGCGTCGTTCGTGATCTCCAGTACACCCCGAGCGAAGCTCAAGGCTCGATGGTCGAGCCTTTGGCTGACCCTGACTACTTCGCCCAGGTCCGAGTGGACGGGGGGCTGGCACCGTCGTGTGGCTGAACGGTCTCGATCTGACCCCCGAGGGTGCTTCACGGCGACTACGAGCCAGACAACCCACTCGGCTTCCGTGACGTGAGCGCTGCCCGCCAGTCAGCCTGACTGGCCAGCCGCCCCGGCGCCTCCACTGGTACGAGCAGCCTCGGGAGGGCCTCTTCGAGCACGAGGGCTACTAGGACGTTAGGGCCCTGCCGTCTGGACGAAAACCACAGTAGGGCAGGTAGGGGACTCTCGGCGAGGGCTGGGCAGGCTCGCCGACGCCGCCATAAACCTTCCGGGCGGCGAGAGGCTCGCCGGCGGTCACGCGTGATCCGTCGATAGTGACGCCTACGAGGCGGTGTTCGGGCCCGGCGGCGCCCGCCATCCCGCGACTGCGGAGCGGCTCGTTGCGGTCCGTCGGCCGGGCATGGAGGTGGTGATCTCGGCGCACAAGTCGGTGGCTGAACTGGGGGTGATGGGTCGGGCTGAGGACATGCATTCGATCATGGACGCCGAGCGTGACGCCACCCTCGACTACCTCGATTCGGTGACGAGAACGGTCGGCGGGCGCCGCGGTTGCGCCTCGCTCACGACCCCGACCAGCGGGCTGATCTACGCCCATACCCGACACGCAACCAGCCGGTCGGGGGACCCCGTGCCCGCACGATCATGTGCTTTTGGCGAACGTGGTCGAGATGCTCGACGAGACCGGCGGGTGGAAGGCGGCGAACACCTCGTTGAGGCGCGAACATCTGCACGCTCCGACCATGACCGGACGCCTGGCGGCGGCCCGTCGGGCGGTCGAGTTGGGGTACGGGATCGACGCCGATGCCGGCCTCTCGGGGCGGTTGGGGCACTGGCGGATCGCCGGGATCCCCGACGAGATCCTCGAAATGCACTCCAAGCGGGCGGCCGAAATCACTGCCGCGGTCGAGGCCCGCGGTGACGAGACCTACCAGGCCCGCAACGTCGCCGCCCGAGCCACACGGAGCGCCAAGCACCACCAAGCGGAGGGTGAACTCGTGACCCGCTGGCAAGACGAACTGGCTGCCGCGAGCTGGCCGACTAACCGACTGTTGGCGTCGGTCGAAGCGGCGTCCGGGCATCGGATTGCCAGGCTGCAGAGCCGCAAAGAGGCGCGCCGGGTGCTCGCTAGGGTGCTCGATGACGATGGCGACATGGCCAGGAGGAAGGTCTTCTCCCGGCGGCATCTGATCGTCGAGCTGGCCCCGCACCTGTATGGGTGGGACCCGCGGACGCTCGAGGTGTTGGCGGATCGGGTGGTGGCGGACCCGGCCGTTGTCCCCTTCATCGGCACCGCCTATGCTTTTGAGCCGGTGTATTCACTGGCGTCGGTCCTGGCCCGGGAAGGCGCGATCGCCGACAGTCTCGCCCACCACCTTGACCGCACCGACGCCCCCACGTGCGACCCCGACGGCCTGGCCGAGGCGGTCGGGAACGTCGAGGCCGAGATCGGCGGTCAGCTGAGCGCGAAGCAGCGCCTGGCGGTCGAGCAGATCTGTGGGTCGGGGAGAGGGGCGGAGTTGGTTGTTGGTGTGTCGGGGGCGGGGAAGACGACCATGCTCGCGGCGGTGGCGGCCGCGTTCGAGGCCTCCGGATGTCAGGTGGTCGGCACTGCGACGGCGGGGCAGGCGGCCCGCACTCTCGGTGCTGGCGCCCACCTTGACCGCTCGGTGACGTTGGCGAGCTTTACTGGCAGCCTGGATCGGGGTCGGGCGGTGTTGGGGGAGCGGAGTGTGGTGATCCTTGACGAGGCCGGCATGACCGACGACCTTGACCTGGCCCGACTCCTCGCCCACGTGCAGCTTTCTGGGGCGAAGCTGGTCATGGTCGGTGGTCACCGCCAGCTCGGTGCGGTCGGGCCGGGCGGGGCGATGGCCGCCCTGGTTGGCCGCCACCCCGACGCCGTCCACTCCCTGGTCGGCAATCGTCGCCAGGCCGACCCCGAAGAACGTCAGGCCCTCGACCAGCTCCGCGACGGTGACATCCAAGCTGCGGTCGCCTGGTATGCGGCCCATGGCCGGGTCCGGGCCGTCCCCGACCGTGGCCAAGCCCTACAAGCAGCCGTTGACGCTTGGGGCGCCGACCTCATGCGCGGGGTGGACACGGTCTTGTTGGCGTGGCGGCGGGCCAATGTCGCTGAACTCAACAGCCAAGCCCGGGACTGGATGGGGGCCCATGGCCGGCTGACCGGTCCCGAACTGACAGCCGAGGACGGGGTTGCCTATCGGGCCGGCGACCAGATCGTTGCTCTCGCTCCCGATCACCAAGCCGGGCTGGTCACCTCTCAGCGAGCCACCGTCACCCATGTCGACATCGAAACGGCCACGATCACTGTAGATACCGATGACGGGCGGCGGGTCGCCCTGCCCGGGGAGCACCTCGGGGCCGACCGGGTCGGGTACGGGTACGCCACCACCGTGCACCGGACCCAGGGGGCCACTGTCGACCGCGCCCATCTGTATGCGGATGGCGGCGGCCGCGAGCTTGCGTATGTGGCCATGAGCCGCGCCCGCGACACCTCCACCGCGTGGGTCGTCGCCGACGACGTCGACCAAGCCGCCGACGACCTCACCCGCGACTGGGCCACCCGCAAGACACCCACCTGGGCGCTCGACACGGGCATGCCCCGGCTCGATAACGCCACCCGCGACGACGTCATCGCCCTGTCCGAAGCGAACCGTGACCGGATGGTGGCCATCGCCCACGCCCGGAGCCAGAAGACCCTCAAGGCAGCGGCCGGCACCCCGCCCCCAGCGCCTAACGTTGCACTGAACCAAGCCGTCATGGCGCTCGCTGGCCCCCGTTCAGCCCTCGCCGACCTGGCCACCGGGGCAGGCACCTACCAACACGCCCGAATCGGTTACGCCGCCGAACGGACCCGCACCGCGGCGGCCGAGCTACGCCACTTGAACTGGATCTCAGAGCATGCTCAGCCTCGCCGCGACCGCCGCCACGCCGCCCGAGACATCCCCGCCGCGACCGCCGTTGCCGACACCGCTGCCCTGCACCTCCAAGCACTCATCGAGCCTGAGACCGCCAGGCTCCACCAGCAGATCGCCAGTCTCGAGGACACCGTCGGACGCCTCCAACACGACCACCAACGAGCCCAGGCGCGATGGGACCAACTCGCCGACCTCCGGGCGGCAGCCAGCGGCGAGGCCCGGTCCCTGTCGCGGCACCTAGCCCGAGCCAGAGACAGCATCGACCAGAACCGGCCATCGCGCACCAACGCCCCCGAGCGCTCGTCCAGGACCGACCATGCCCGCTATCTGGCACCCAAGCCTGAACCCGGCCAAGTTTCCACGCCCGAGTTGTGACTCGACAGCGGCGAGGAGCGTGGTCGACCGGGCATCGGGAGATGGCGGAGGGTCGAGCACACCCAAGCCACCCTGCGCATTCTGGTCGACCTGCCGCGAGTTCCTCGAACGGCCGGTGTTGATCCCTCCCACGGTCAATACCGAGGAGATGGTCACCAAGAGTGTTGCCGCCGTCGGCGTAACCCTCTCCAGGACCTTGCCGTCGTCGACGTCTCACACCTCATTGGGCTCCACCGACGCCGTTTTCCTCAAGGTTCGGCGACAGTCTGCCGATGAGAGGCCTATGCTGCATATTCTAGTGGGTACCTTCTAACAACGCTTCCCCGTCGTGAGGCGGGTTCTTCGCAAAGCCACGGGACTCCACCGGAGTTAGCCGGGTTGCCAGCGGTAGTCACCCCGAGGCATCTGGTCGTGGACAGCCGTCGAAGGAGGACTCCTCCCACGAGGTGGAGGCGATTTATGGCCGCGAGGGCCTGGACCATCAGGGCCGCAATCTCCAGCAAGCTTCCATCCGCTGTCTGGGAGCTAGCGCGGACTCCCCAACCCGTCATGTGGCATCGATGCGTGCTGCGATAACACACGTTCGCAACTTGCTGCGATCCGCCTTCGGTCCGGCGTTTATAGAGGAAGAGCGCGATCTCACCGCTGAGGGCCTGACGAAACCGGGGCATGTCGGGGATATCGGCGACGCCGGTCCGGGTCGAGTGGTGGTCGTGATTCCGGCGCACGACGAGGCGGTGCTTATCGGCGAGACACTCGAGTCGCTTGCGGCCCAGACCCGGCTCGCCGATGAGGTGATGGTGATCGCCGATCGTTGTAGCGACCTTACCGGCCAGGTTGCCGTTGCTCACCGCGCCACCGCCCGGCTCACGATCCACAACCGTGCCAACAAGGCGGGAGCGCTCAACCAGGCGCTGGATTACCTTTTGCCCCGTCTCTCTGACAACGATGCGGTATTGATGATGGATGCGGACACGTCGTTGTCGCCCACCTTCATTTCCGAGGCGACCTGGCGTCTTCGAGAGCCAAAAGGGCAACGCGCCCAAGTGGGGGCCGTCGGCGGAATTTTCTTCGGGTACCCCCTGCATGGCTTTCTTGCCCATATCCAAAATAACGAGTACGTACGGTATGCCCGGGAGATCGATCGCCGAAAAGGCCGGGCAGACGTTCTCACCGGCACCGCAACGCTGTTTTCGGCGAGAGCTCTTCGTGCCGTCGAGCGAGCGCGCTCGAGCGGCCAGTTGCCGCCCGGTACAGGCATCTATGGCATTGACGCGCTCACCGAGGACAACGAACTGACGCTGGCACTCAAGCATGTTGGGTACTTCTGTGTCTCGCCGAAGGCGTGCACCGCCGGCACTGAGCTGATGCCGACAACAGCGCGCCTGTTCCATCAACGTTTGCGTTGGCAACGCGGCGCTGTTCAGAATCTCTTGGCCTATGGCCTGACACACCAGACATTTCCATACATTTTGCGGCAACTTATGACGTACGCCGCTGTCGCTTTCGTTCCTTTTTTCTTGACGACCTTTCTCTATGCCTTCGCCGCACGCGGCTCCATTGCGTGGTCTTGGCTCTGGGTGTTCGTGACCGCATTTGTTGCTATCGAACGAGTTTGGTCGGTGAAACGAGGGGGCTGGCGCTCCGTCGTTCTTGCTGGATTAGTTTTGCCTGAGATCATCTATGACTTCTTCCTCCACGGAGTTTACATAAAAGCCTTGACTGACATCGCTACGGGTGCCCGTGGAAACTGGGATTCCACTGACCGGGCCGAGTTCGACGGTAGGCGATCGCGGTGGCGGCGCTGGAATCGCATCGCCGGACCTCTGTACGTGGCCGTGCTTCTGGCAATTGTCGAAGGTATCGACGCTGCCTGTATTGCGTTGGGCGTGGCCTGGTCGGTGATCGGGGCGTTGGTCCTTGCTGGAGCGGCAATGGCCGCATTACGCCTGAGCGGGCTGGACCCGTTCGGCCTTCTCCTGGGCACCGGCGAACCGGCCACCACGCACCATGCAGTTGGGGCACCTGACCATCAGGGATTTGGAGGCCTGGACGTGCCGGTGGATGGCGTGGCCACCTTGGGAGGGGAAGGCACTCATCACTTTTTGAGCGGCGCACCTGGGATTCAGAACCCACGAGCGACCTTCTCGGCGACCGCCCGGCGCTCAAGAGAGGCGACGTCCGCTTGGCTGAGCGAAAGCCGTCGGGCAGACCGGCAGGCTCTGGCGGAAGGGGGCCGGCTCTCTGCATCGGCTCGGGATGAACGGCCTTCCCCCCCGCCGTCGAGGCTTACAACGAGCGAGCCAGAGTAGCGAGCCTCAAGGCGTCTCCATCGGCGAGCGCCTCGCTTCGGGCAGGCTGCCCGCGAGGGCGACGGAGAGCATCCTTCTATCCGATTGGCCGTGGGGCGCCGAACAACACAGGGTCGAGGTTGGCGCCCCGTCGGCAATCCTCCGCCCGGTGGTCGAGCCGTCACGATGCGTGGTAGGATTCGAAATTGCACGATAGAATATGTTGTGCAGCAGTCTTGAGAGACGCCTTGTTTGGTGTGTGACGATTATCGTCCTCGCCCCGTTACAGGCTCGACGCCTCCCGATAAGAGAGGACGCGAGACATGAACGCAACCGAGCGAATCGACTCTGACCAACGGAAGCCCAAGGGTTCGGCATCCCGACTGGGAGAGCTGCCGAAGACCCCGACGGGTATCAGCGGGCTTGACGAGGTGACCGGTGGTGGACTGCCGATGGGGCGGTCGACGCTTGTCTGCGGCCCGGCTGGATGTGGCAAGACGCTCCTCGCCATGGAGTTCCTCGTCCGCGGGATCACGCAATTCAACGAGCCAGGGGTATTCGTGGCGTTCGAGGAGTCTGCCGACGACCTCATCGCCAATGTCGCATCGCTGGGGTTCGATCTCGCCCAGTTCGAGACTGACGGCAAGCTCGTGATCGACCACGTCAACGTGATTCGCGGGGAGATGGAAGAAACCGGGGACTGGGACCTCGACGGGCTGTTTCTGCGCCTCGGCGCGGCAATCGATGCGGTCGGCGCCAAACGGGTCGTAATCGACACGATCGAAACCCTGTTCGGGGCGTTCTCGAACACGGCCATTCTCCGCTCCGAACTGCAGCGCTTGTTCGGCTGGCTCAAAGACCGCGGAGTCACCGCGGTGATCACCGGCGAGCGAGGAGACGGGACGCTCACCCGCCATGGCATCGAAGAGTATGTATCGGACTGCGTGATCGTCCTCGACCACCGGGTGACCGAGCAGACCTCGACCCGAAGACTGCGCATCCTCAAGTACCGAGGGTCGCTTCACGGGACCAATGAGTATCCGTTCCTCATCGGCGAATCAGGTGTGTCCGTCCCACCCATCACCTCACTCGGTCTGCGGCATTCCGTGTCCACCGAGCGGATGTCTACCGGGGTGGGCCGCCTGGACGCCATGCTTGGCGACGGCGGCTTTTACAGGGGGAGCACCGTCCTGGTCAACGGCACCGCCGGCACCGGTAAGTCGACCCTGGCGGCGCAGTTCTGCGACGCCACCTGCAGTAGCGGCGAGCGGGCCATGTACTTCGCCTTCGAGGAGTCCGAAGCGGAGATCGTGCGGAACATGTCATCGGTAGGCATCCATCTCGGGCGATGGGTGGACGCGGGACTGTTGCAGTTCCGATGCTTCCGCCCCAGCCTCCTCGGCCTCGAGGCGCACCTCTTTACCATGCAGAAGTACGTAGGCGAGTTCGATCCTGCAGTGGTCGTCATGGATCCGGTCTCGCACCTGCTGCGGATCGGAACCGGGGCGGACGTTTCCGCGATGCTGACCCGTCAGGTTGACTTCTTGAAGGGTAGGGGTGTCACCGCCCTGTTCACGAGCCTAAACGCCGACTCTGAGCCGTCCGACCAACAGATCGCTTCGCTCGCTGACACCTGGCTACTCGTCAAGACCATGGAGGGAAACGGAGAGCTCAACCGCCTCTTGTACGTCCTCAAGTCCCGCGGCATGGCCCACTCCAACCAGATCCGCGAGTTCCTTCTTACCGGTGACGGTATCGAACTGGCCGACGTCTACGTAGGCCCACAGGGCGTGCTCACCGGCTCTGCTCGTCAGGCCCAAGAGGCCCAGGAACGCTCCGACGGGACGGCACGGGTGGAGGACCTAGAGCAGCGCCGGGTCAGCCTGGAACGGCGGCGCGAATCGGTCCAGTCACAGACAGCAGCCCTGTGGCATGAGTTCGAAGACGAAGCCGACATCGTAGGACGCCTGCTGAGCCATGGTTCGACCGGCGTTGAAGATCGAGCTGGGCAGCGCGCCGAGCAGGGTCGGCTTCGTCGGGCTGACTTTGTTGAGTCGGATCACAGCGCTGAGTCCGAGGACAACGCTGAGTCGGATCCCAACGCGCATGCGGTGGACGTCAGCGCGCCGTGAATGCAATCAACGGTTCCGACTGTACGTCCGCCACCGGAGACGAGTTTTGGCACCTGCGCTTGTATGTCGCAGGTCAGTCACCAAAGTCGCTCAGAGCGTTCGCCAATCTGTCAAAGCTGTGCGATGAGCATCTGGGCGGGCGCTATGAGATAGAGATCATCGACCTGGCTGAGCATCCGTCGCTGGCTCGCAGCGACGACATACTCGCCATCCCAACGCTTATCCGCCGCCTCCCCGCGCCTGTGCGCAAGTTCATCGGCGATCTTTCGAACCCTGAACGCGTCTTCGTCGAACTTCGCCTTGGCGCATAACGATCGCTTATCGGACAAACCGGTAGATGGTCGGGCGCCGAGAGCAACGGTTCGCGTGTCCAACCAGATGGGCGGCTGCTGTGCCGCCGTGGCCCGGTCACAGGCTCGGGGTCGCGACGGCAAGTTTCGAGCGGACCTGTACGAGGGGGGCGGCGGGGTCCTGCGGTTGGGGGATGGCGGACAGGTGGAAGTCAAACAAGATGACACCGGCCAAGCTCCGCCTGGCCGCCGCGTCCATGGGCAAGCCAAACACCAAGGTCGCCGAGCTGTGCAAAGAACTCGGCATCACCCGCCAGACGCTCTACCGCCACGTCTCCCCCCATGGGGAGCTCCGGTCCGACGGACTGCGCCTCCTCGGGGCGAAGACGAGCCAGCGCAGGTCTGGCCAGTCGCCCGGCTGACGCCCGAACCCGCCGGCACGCGACGGCGCCCTCGTGGGCAGGGTGAGTCCGCTTGAGACGCACCGCGGTCACACCTATCCCTCGGGGCCGTGCAAGCTGTAGCAAGCGGCCAGCCGAGGAGGAGCAGAAGGGATGCCCTCTGCAACGGGGCCGCCGCCGGCTACGAGCGCAAGATCGGCGTCCGTGACCTGGACCACCAGACCGTCATCCGGGCCAACCAGGCCGCGGCCACCCAACGAGCCCAGCAGATCACTTCTGTTCGGGCCGAGCAGGACAGGGCCGCCCGCGACCAGGAACTCCGGGCCCGGCTCGCGGCGGCCATGACCCCCGATCAGGTCGCCGCCTGCGACCACGCCCGCACCGCCTGGCAGACCGAACAACGCCGGCATTCTGAGAGGGTGCCGGCACCAGCGGCGTCGAGAGATCCGATCGAGTGGGTCCGCCAGACCGTGGCGGCCCGCCGAGCCCGAGACGCCACTCTGGCCCGCCAGCTCGGCGTGGCCTGGGACCCCGACGCCACCGGGACGGCCAAAGCCCGCCAGACCATGACCCTGCAACAAGCCGCCGGGCCAGAGACCTCGCCCAACAACCCACCCAGGACCGCTCCCGCGACGGCGGGATCGAAAGGTGACCGCCCCCCTGGGTAGACGCCGGGCCGACAGACGACACTGGCCGCCCGAGGTGGCCCGCAGCGACCTGGCAGCCCACTTCACCCTGTCGGTCGAGGACCGTCAAAGGGGTGGCGCTTGGGGACTTAGCTCGCTCCTCCCGGGCGCCCCGGCGACGTCGGGTGGTTAAGCGGCTCTTCTTACTTGAGGTGGGGGTGGGTGAGTCCGCCGCCGATGAGGAGCATGCGGAGCCGGTAGTTGTTGCGGTTGCGGAAGCCTCGGGCAATGCGGCGGTGGAGTTCGATGAGACCGTTGATGGCCTCGGTGCCGCCGTTGTTGGCCCGGCCGGTGGTGAAGTAGGCCAGGAACGCCTTGGACCACTGCTTGAGAGTGCGTCCGAGGCGGGCGATCTCGGGGATCGGGCATGACGGCACGGTCTCGATGAGCTGCTCGGCGATCCGCTTGCCGACAGCGAGGTTGTCGGCGCTGTATGCGGAACGGAGGCGCTGCGCGACCTGCCAGGCGAGGTGGACCTCTTCGTGGCGGTCATCTGCGGCGATCGCTTTGGCCAGGCGGGCCTGTTGGCGTTCGCTGAGGTGCTCGGCGCCAGCGCGCAGGATGGTGCGGATGCCGTAGAGCGGGTCGCCGCGCCGGCCGCGGTGGCCGAGGGTTTCTTGCTGCACGCGGCGGCGGACCTCGTCGAGCGCGGCGGTGCCCAACTTCACGACATGGAACGCGTCGAGCACCGCGGTGGCGTCTTCGAGGTGCTCGTCGATGGCGTTCTTGTAGCCGTGGAACGGGTCGAGGGTCGCTTCTTTCACCCGACCCCGGAAGGCAGGTCCGCGCTCGGCGAGCCAGTCGCCATACGCCTTCCCGGACCGGCCCGGGACCAGATCGAGCAGCCGGGCGCGTGTCTTCCCGTCGGGGCCGGGGGTGAGGTCGACCATACCGGTCAGCTCCTTCGGTCCCCGCCCGCCCAGATCAGCCGGCAGCGGAGAGACGTGATGCCAGACGTGCTCGTCGACCCCGAGGCGGGCAACGCCGTCGAAGCGTGAGGTGTCGTCGGCCATCGCCTGGAGCAGCGGGCGCATCGCCCGCCACAGGGTCTTCCAGGTGACCCCGAGCTGGCGGGCCAGGCCCGACACGCTGGCGTGCTCGAAGCGCATCTGGCGGATCGCCCACCAACACGCCCGGACCGTCAGCAACGCCCGGGCCCGGGCGACCTGCGGGTGGGTCTCGGTGAAGCCCTTGCCCTCGCAGTCGGGCTCGGCGCAGCACCAGGTCCGCTTCAACCACACCAGCTTCACCGGCCGGGCGAAGCACGGCGTGTCGACCAAGGTCACCTTCCGCCGGCCATGACTCTCCGCCACCACCCCGCAGACCGGGCAGCCCCCCACCCGTGACGGCGACTCGACAGTCACCCTCAAGCCGGCGTCGCTGCGCACGACGCTGACCACATGCAGCCCGTCGAGGCCGACGAGCAGATCACAGCGGTCGCAATAGCCGGCCACGTCGTCACGGCGCGCGCAGACGCCGGTCGTAGGCTCACACAACGGTCGAGGCCTCCAGGAGAGGATGCTTGGTCGCTTCTGATCCTGAGGCCTCGACCCCCTCTCAGACGCGGACCCCGCCCGTCACCCACCGGCGCTCACCCCCACCGCAGGGAAGAAGAGCCGGTTAAGCGGGGTCGATGGCGCCCACGAGGTCTTCGAGGTCGACGATCTGCATCACCAACGCGGACGCCTCCAAGCTCATCGACGGGCTGCAGGCCGAGAGCGGCCGGACCGCAGGGACCTGACCACCCCATTGGAACGTGTCGCTCCGAGTCCCGGGAGGCTACGGATGAAGGACGATCTTGACGGCCCCGTCCTTCTTGTTTTGGAAGATATCGTAAGCGTGGGGCGCCTCGGCCAGAGGGAGGTGATGGGTGGCGAAGCTATCCACACCGAGGGGATCGCTGTCGCTCAGCAGCGGCATGATGTCGTTCACCCAGCGCAGGACGTTGGCCTGACCCATGCGCAGCTGGATCTGCTTGTCGAACAGTGTGGTCATGGGCAACGGGTCCGCCGCCCCGGCGTACACGCCGATGAGTGAGATGGTGCCCCCGCGACGAACGATGTCGATGGCCGAGCGAAACGCCGCCGTCCGGTCGACACCAGCCACCTTGTTGAGCGGGGCGGCCACGGCGTCGGGCAGCAGGCCCGTCACCGTCTGGAGGGCCTTGGCTGCCGGAGACCCGTGGGCCTCCATGTTCACGGCGTCGATGACCGAGTCTGGGCCGCGCCCGTCTGTCATGTCGCGAACGAGGTCACCGATGTCGTTCTCGTGGCCGGTCAGGTCGATCACCTCAACCCCGCGATCCCGGACGCGCTGCAGCCGCTCGGGAACCAGGTCGACGGCGATCACCCGGGCGCCGTGATGCTGCGCGATTCGCGATGCCATGTCACCGATGGGGCCGAGGCCCAGTACCACGACCGAGCCGCCGTTGGGGATCCCTGCGTACTCCACCGCCTGCCACGCCGTGGGCAGGACATCGGAGAGATAGACGAACCGGTCGTCGGGTGGGCCCTCGGGAACCTTGATGTGGGTGGTCTGGGCCTGCGGTACTCGCAGGTACTCGGCTTGGCCGCCCGGCACCTCGCCGTACAGCTTCGAGAAGCCGAAGAGCGCCGCCCCGGTGCCCTGGTCGTGGACCTGGGTTGTCTCGCACTGGCTGAACAACTTCTGCCCGCACATGAAGCAGTGCCCGCACGACATCTGAAACGGGATAACGACTCGGTCACCACGCCTGAGCTCCCTGACGTCGGCGCCGACCTCCTCGACGATCCCCATCGGCTCGTGGCCCAAAATGTCCCCGGCGCCCATAAACGCCGTTAGCGTCTCGTACAGACGCAGATCCGAGCCGCAGATGTTGGTGCTGGTGATCCGCACGATGGCATCAGTCGTCTCCTGAAGAGACGGATCGGGTACCGAATCGACAGGGAGGATGTAGGGGAGGCTGATCGTGCATCCACCAGCAGGTCGGGTGGTAGAGATTACGTTCAGCTTGCCGGGGTTTGGTCTGACTTGGTGAGAAGGTTGATGGTCAGCCTGTCTATGGACTGCGTTGTCGGCCAGGTCTCCGGTGGTGGTGCCGCTGGTTGAGTGTGGCGGATCGCCCTGCGCCAATGTTGAGGATCACGTAACCCTGTAGGAACTCGATCATTGAAAGTGTCGGTCCCTGAGTGCCCTGGGTGGGCCCGTGGAAGGTCCACCAACGAGTTGGGGGCTCCCACTCTGCTGACGGTGTCCAAGCCGTTCAGTCGAGGAAGGAGCCCCGGGGCTCATGCTCACACAGGGAGAAGACGTGGAGGCTTACGCACTCAGGAAGCGAGGCTGGTCGTATGTCGCGATCGGCCGCCATATTGGTTGTGACTGGCGCACGGTCAAGGCGTATCTGGAAGGGCGTCAGCCGGGCGTGCGCCGGCGGGCCGAGCCCGATCCGTTGGAACGGTTCGTCCCGTATCTGAAGGCCCGCTTCGTCGACGACCCGCACGTGTGGGCGTCGGCGCTGTTCGACGAGGTGGTGCAGGTCGGCTACGAACGGAGCTATCCGAGCTTCGCCCGCCAGTTGCGAGTGGCGGGGCTGCGTCCACACTGCGAGGCGTGCGACGGGGTCGCCAGCCGCGACACGATCGAGATCGCCCACCCACCGGGCGAGGAGATCCAATGGGACTGGTTCGAGCGGCGCCGGGCGCCGTGGGGCGGGATCGGCTACGTGTTGTTGGGGACGTTGCCCCATTCGGGTCGCACCCGCGGGGTCATCGCCTCGAGCATGGACCAGCCCCATCTGATCGAAGCCATGGACGGCGTGCTGCGCCGGCTGGGCGGCACGGCCCGACGCTGGCGGGTGGACCGGATGGCGACGGTGATCGTGCCGGGCAGTTCCGATGTGCAGGCCAGCTTCGCCCCGGTGGCCAAGCATTACGGTGCCACGGTTGTGCCTTGCCCGCCGCGACGGGGTAACCGCAAGGGTTCGGTGGAGGCCGCGGTGCGTTACGCGACGGGGCGGTGGTGGCGCAGCTTGGCCGCGGAGTCGCCCGAGGCGGCCCAGGTGAGCCTGGAGCGGTTCTGGTCGACAACCGGTGATGCTCGGCTGCGCAGCCCGTCACGGATCACCGACCCGCCCGGCGATGGGAGCCGGCCGCGCTGGCCGAGCGTGGGCGAGCTGGCCGAGGCCGAGCCGTTGGCGGCGTTGCCGGCCATACCTTTTCCGGCCACGATCGAGGTGGCCGCGCCGGTCGATCACCAAGCCACCGTCGCCTTCCGGGGCAACCGCTACTCGGTGGCCCCGGGCCTGGCGGGCGCGACGATGACCCTGCGCCATCGCCTGGGGACCGCCACGCTCGATGTCGTCAGCCCCGCCGGGGCGCTGCTCGTCACTCACAGCCTGGCCCCGGCCGGCTCGGGGACGATGGTGCGCACCGCCGCGCATCGTGACGCCCTCGAGACCGTCGTGCTGGGCCAGTTCAGCTCGGCACGACCGTGTGACCGCAAGGAGAACCGCCCGCCGGGGGCGGCCGCCGTCGCGGAGCGAGCCAAGCTGATGGGCGCCCACGACGCCGAGCCATCCGTGGACCTCGCCGGCATGGCCGAGGTTATCCGCCTGGCCTTCCCCGGCTGCGTGGAGGTCTGTGGCGGCGAGGTGCCGGCATGAGCGTCAGTTCCGACTACCAGCGGCTCCGCGCCCACCTGGCGTTCCTGCGCATGGGCGCGGCGGCCGAGGCCCTGCCGGGCCTGCTCGACGAGGCGATCGGCGCCAAGTGGTCCAACCAGGCGTTCCTCGAACGGCTGCTGGCCATCGAGGTCGACGCCACAGACGAGCGTCGCCGGGCCAGTCTGGCTCGCTTCGCCTCGCTGCCCTCGCCGTTCACCCTCGCCGACTTCGACTTCTCCGCCCAGCCCTCGGTCGACCCCAAGCTGATCGCCGAGCTTGGCACCCTACGTTTCGTGGAGGACGCCACCAACGTGTTGCTGATCGGCCCGCCAGGCGTCGGCAAGACGATGCTCGCCGTCGGGCTCGGGCATGCTGCGGTGGCCGCAGGGATGCGGGTCTACTACACCACCGCGGCCGAGCTCGCAGCCCGCTGCCATCGAGCTGCGCTGGAGGGGCGGTGGGCGACGACCATGCGCTTCTACGCCGGACCGCGCCTGCTCATCGTTGACGAGGTCGGCTACCTCCCTCTTCCCGCCGAGGCCGCCTCCGCCCTGTTCCAGGTTGTGAGCCAGAGATACCTGAAGGGGAGTATCGCTCTCACGACCAATCTCGGGATCGCTTCGTGGGGCAAGGTCTTCAACGACGACCCGATGGTCGCCGCCGCCATGTTGGACCGTCTGCTGCACCGCAGCATCGTGATCAACATCGACGGCGACAGCTACCGGATGCGCAGCCACCGGGCGCGTGCCGACGCCACCCGAAAGGCGGTGGCGGGATCGTGACCGGCTACCAACCGGCCGCCCCGTCTTGTCACGATCCCGTCACGATGCACTGCCCCATCTGCCAGCACGCCTTCGTCCCGACCGGCCGCCAGAAATACTGTTCCGACGCGTGCCGGGCCGCCGCCTACCGCCGGCGACGTGACACCGGTCGAACAACCGTCACCGTGCCCAAAACCCAGCCCCGCCGGCCGATCACCGTCTACGAATGCGACACATGCGGCGACAGGGCCCTCGGCGAACAGCACTGCGAGACGTGCAACACCTGGATGCGCCGTGTCGGGCTCGGGGGCGAATGCCCCTCGTGCGGGGACCCAGTCGCCGTGGTCGAGCTTGTCGGTCAGGAGGTGATCGCCAGCCGCTGATCTACTATCAACCCCAGCCACCCACGGCCCTCGGACGCACCTACATTTTCGGTGATCGCCCACCTACATTTTCCGCGATCCGCGACATCGAGCTTGAGCAGCCCCGCGAGGCGGTCGAGCGGGCCGGGGCGCAGGTGACGCTGCTGTCGGTACACGACGGGGAGATCCAGTCGATAAATGCCGACATCGACAAGGGTGCCACGTTCGGGGTCGACGCAGTGGTTTCCGACGTCTCGCCCGACGACTTCGACGCCTTGATCCTGCCGGGCGGCACGATCAACCCCGACCGGTTGCGGGTCAGCCAGGATGCGGTGGGTTTCGTGCGGACCTTCGTCGGCTCCGGCAAGCCGGTGGGTGCTATCTGTCACGGCCCGTGGACGTTGGTCGAAGCCGACGTGGTCCGGGGCCGCACCCTGACCTCGTTCCCCAGTATCCGCACCGACGTGCGCAACGCCGGGGGCAACGTGGTCAACCAAGAGGTGGTCACCGATCAGGGGTTGGTCACCAGCCGTGACCCCAACGACCTTCCCGCGTTCTGCGCTGCGATCGTCGGGACGTTCGCCCACGGCCACCACCGCGCCTGAACTCAGAACTCGGAAGGAGACTCCGATCATGAAAGCTCTGGTGTACCACGGGGCGCGCCACGTCAGTGTGGACGAGGTGCCCGACGCCCGCATCGAGAAGCCCACCGACGTGTTGGTCCGGGTGACCAGCACCAACATCTGCGGGTCCGATCTGCACATGTACGAGGGTCGTACCGATTTCGAGGAGGGCCGGATCTTCGGCCATGAGAACGTCGGTGAGGTCATCGAGGTTGGCGACGCCATCGACAAGGTGGCCGTCGGCGACATGGTCTCTGCCCCGTTCAACGTCAGCTGCGGGCACTGCGAGAACTGCGAACACGGCCTGACCAACTACTGTCTGCGGGCCAACGACCAGCAGGGGATGGCGGGCGCGGCCTACGGGTTCGCCGACATGGGTCCGTGGGCCGGCGGCCAAGCCGAGCTGCTGCGCATCCCCTGGGCCGACTTCGACTGTCTGCGCTTGCCCGAAGACGCCGTCGACAAGCAGAACGACTACGTGATGCTCTCAGACATCTTCCCCACCGGCTGGCACGCCGTGGAGATGTCCGGCATGCAGTCGGGTGAGACCGTGGTGATCTACGGCGGGGGGCCGGTCGGGCTGATGGCCGCCCTGTCGGCCAGCATCAGGGGTGCGGCCATGGTGATGGTGGTCGACCGCCACCCCGACCGGTTGCGCCTCGCCAGCCAGATCGGCGCCGTGGCGGTCGATGACTCCCAGGCCTCCCCGGTCGACCAGGTCATGGAGCTGACCAAAGGCCGCGGCGCAGATCGCGGTTGTGAGTGTGTGGGCTATCAGGCTCACGACCCCCAAGGCCACGAGGACAACGCAGCCACGCTGAACAACCTGGTCGCCTCGGTGCGCTTCACCGGAGGCATAGGCACCGTCGGCGTGTTCGTCCCTGCCGATCCCGGAGGGCCCGACGAGCTGTCGCAGAACGGGAAGGCCCGCTTCGACTTCGGGACGTTTTGGTTCAAGGGCCAGCAGATGGGCACCGGGCAATGCCCGGTCAAGCGCTACAACCGCCACCTGCGAAGCCTCATCAACCAAGACAAGGCGAAGCCATCGTGGATCGTGTCCCACGACCTACCCCTCGACCAGGCGCCGGATGCCTACAAGCGCTTCGACGCCCGCGAAGACGGCTGGACCAAGGTCGTCCTACACCCGGGTCAGGCCGCCTGACCGCCTACGCGACGGAGCTCCATCGGCGAGCGGTGCTGGGTCCGCTACGCCTGGGGCTGAGCACTCCACGGCCCGGCCAGCAACCAGGCGGCCCTACCCGGTGGTGAAAGACAGGTCACGCGGCACCAACCGTCCGCCGCCATTGCCCATCCCCGTACGCCCCGGCGTTTTGGGTGGTGCGGGCCAACGGCACACTCGGTGGGTCGATCGACGCCATGTCATCGGGCGTGGTCAAGGCCGCGGCGGAGAGGGTTGGCTTCGACCCGGCCGCGCCATCATGCGCCAGACGGGCCACTCCAACCCCCAAGACCCTCGAGTAGCCAGACACGATGGGAGGGCGGGCATGGGACGTTAATGTCGACTTCGCCCAGATTGGCCCTCCGGTCTCGCCCCCAGTATCTACACTCGCCCGCTCCGATGGTCCATGGTCATGCGAACGGGTACATCCCACGGATGAAGCTGTCGATGAGAAGGTTCCAGCATGGGTCGTTCGCTGGTAAGCAGTCTGATCACCGGCGCCACCAAGGGCATCGGGTTGGCGGGTTTCCGCCGCGTCGCCGCCGAAGGTGGCGCGGTGCTCGCGACGGGCACGAACGCGCAGCGCATCGAGAGCCTGCGCGGTGAGCTTTCCGGTGGGAAGGTCTGGGACAACGATGCCAGCGACCCGGACACCGGCGAGCAGCTCGCCGAGCTGGTCGCCTCGGCTGATGCACCGCGCTGGACGGGTTTGTGGCTCAAAGCCGGCTATGCCGACATCGCCCGTGTCGACCAGATCGACGCTGCCTTCTTCGATCGGATGATGGCCGCCAACGTTCGCGCTGTGTTCTTGCAACTGGCAGCGCTGAGCTCGCACCTGACGGACGGGGCCTCCGTGGTGATCACCTCCTCGACCGCCTCGGTCGAAGGTTCGCCGGTGGCGAAGGTGTACGCCGCCACCAAGGGAGGCGGTGGAAGCCGCAGCACGGGCCTGGGCCGCCGCGTTGGCGGAACGAAACATCCGGGTCAACGTGCTCGTCCCCGGCAACGTCGACACCGACTTCCGCCGCTTCATGGACGACGACACCCGTGAGACATTCAACCGCTAGCTACTTGCCCCTGAAAAACTGTTGTAGAAAAGGGCTGTGACCTGCGTGTTTGTGCGGGACGGTCCTCGTGTTGGGGGTCGAGTGGGGTGATGATGGTCCAAACCCCTTGTGCGAGAAGGGATCTGGACCATCATGTTGCGTACCATAAACGCCGAGCCCACTTTGTGGGACGCGATCTTGCCGGAGTGTTGTTTGGGGTTGCCGCCGATGCTGGCCGAGGTCGACGCCTTGTTGGACGATCCTCGGTTCTTCGTGCCGTTCGTGCCGTTCTTCTCGGCCCGCCACGGAAGGCCGTCGATCCCGGTGGAGACCTATCTGCGGATGATGTTCTTGCGGTTCCGCTACAAGCTCGGTTTCGAGACGTTGTGCGCGGAGGTGTCGGACTCGATCGCGTGGCGGCGGTTTTGTCGGATCCCGCTCGACACCGCTGTGCCGCACCCGACCACGTTGGTCAAGATCACCTCCCGGTGCGGTCAGCAGGCGGTCGCCGCGTTGAACGAGGCGTTGTTGGCCAAGGCCGCGGAGGCCAAACTGGTCCGGGTCGACAAGCTCCGCGCTGACACGACGGTGGTGGAGGCCAACGTGGCCTATCCGACCGACAGTGGCCTGCTGGCCAAGGGCGTGGCCCGCCTGGGGGTCCTCGCCGGCCGAGTCAAAGACGCCGGGCTGGCGAAACGGACGAAGTTCAGGGACCGGCGACGCTCGGTGCGTCGTCGTGCCCATGATGTGGCGGTGTGGTTGCGTCGACGCTCCGACGAAGCCCGAGACGAGGTGGTCGCTATCACCGGCGAGCTGGCCGTCATCGCGGAGGCGACGATCGTCGATGCCAGGGCAGTGGCGGCCAATGCCCGCCGGGGCTTGAAGCGTCGGGAGCCGGGACCGCTGCGCCCGGCGAAGATCATGGCCACGATCGTCGAGATGGAACAGGTCGCCGACGCGTTGGAGCGGGTCGTGGCCCAGACCCGGACCCGTATCGCCGGCAGGACCCCTGATGGGGCCACCCGGGTCGTGTCCCTCCATGATGTCGACGCCCGCCCGATCGCCAAGGGACGTCTCGGCCGCCCGGTCGAGTTCGGTTACAAAGCCCAGGTGGTCGACAACGTCGACGGGATCGTGGTCGACCATGAGGTGGTGGTCGGCAACCCGCCCGACGCGCCGATGCTGACCCCCGCTGTCGGGCGGGTCAAGGCCCGGTTCGCCAAGACGGCCAAAGCGGTGACCGCCGATCGGGGCTATGGCGAGGCCGTCGTGGATGCCGCGCTGATCGTTCTCGGAGTGAGAACGGTGGCCATCCCCCGCAAAGGCAAGCCCGGCGCGGCGCGAACCGCCGTGCAGCGAGGTCGGGGGTTCACCCGCCTGGTCAAGTGGCGCACCGGTTCCGAGGCCCGGATCGCCTGTCTGAAGCGGGACTTCGGTTGGCGGCGCACTCTCTTCGACGGTCACCAAGGGGCCCAGGTGTGGTGCGGGTGGGGAGTCCTCGCTCACAACTCGGTCAAGATCGCCAGCCTCACCAAGCAGACCACCCGACAGCGTCGACCACCACCCTCCAGCCTCCCCGGCACCGACCCACCCACGCCGGGACCGACGGAACGAACCGCTGCTTGACCCGGCCCGCCGCTTCTCGCAGCGCGCCCCGACGGTCCCAAAAGGACCGAAAACGGGGGCCCGGAGAAGCCCAAAACGGCCGGGCAAAGCCCCACACGACCCCACAGCCATCGATCAGCCCGACCCGCCCCAGACCACACAACAGTTTTTCAGGGGCAAGTAGCTAGGTAGCGAGCGAGCCTCATACCGCCAAGAAAGTCAAAGCTGGGCGATTCGCGCTGAGGGCGCTCCCGCGGAAGCGCCCTCGTTGCGCCGGTCGTAGTCTCCGGGTTGCTGAAACCAAGGAGGCTTCGATGGCCGACTACGCGACCCTACTGCGGGATCACACGGCGTTGGAGTGCCGGTCGGTGGACCGGTTCTTCTTGCAGGGCTATGTGCCCAAGCTGCAGTCGGTGGGCCAGGTGTGCCGGTTCTTGCGTTGGCAGCGCCGGTTCCCGATCCCATCCTCGGCGGCGTTCGGCAAGATCGGCGACGGCTACGTGAAAGACATCCACCGCTTCGCCAAAGACGAGGGCATCCCGGTGATCTACTTCAAGAAGGGGGAGAGCAAGGAGGCGACGGCTCGCCCCCTGATCGACGCAGCGGCAGCCGATGGTGGCCACGGGAAGGTGGTGATGGTCGGTATCGCTCAGGAGAAGGCGTCGGTGTGGCGTTCGTGGCCGGCCAAGGGCCAGGAGTACCGGGCTCACCCTCACATGGAGTGGGGACGGCAGATGGCGTTCGTGAACCACTTCTACTTCTACCTCTGGGACCCGGAGTGGGGCCGGCGTTCGTCAAGACCAACGGTTATGCGCCGTGGCCGATCTGGATCTACCTCAACGGTCACGAGTGGGCCAAACGCCAATGCGACAAGACTGGTATCGGCTACGAGGCGCTCGACAACGGTTTCGGTTCATGTGAGGACCCCAAGGCGCTGCAGCGGATCTGTGACCGTCTCGGCTCGGGGGCGGTGCACAGCTTCTTCTGGCGGTGGGTTCATCGTCTTCCCTCCCCGTTCACCCGATCCGATCTTCGCCACGGCTACACCTACGCCCTGGCCTTCCGCCAGTTCGAGATCTCCGACACCCGGGTCTTCTACCGTCCCCAAGCAGGCCGGATGTTCTTCGAGGGTTTGATCCGCGACCATCTCGACGTGGGACGCCCCGATCAGGTGGCCATCATCTTCGACCGGAAGGTGAACTCTCGAACCCCGGGGGCATTTCGGACCAAGGTGATCACCCGCGGCGTCGACCCCCAGGTCTGCTGCTATTACAAGTCGGCTCGCCTCAAGCAGTACTTCAAGGAGCACCGGGCGCTTCGAACGGAACTGGTGATCTCCAACACCCGAGACTTCGGGATCGGCCGACGCGTCACTGCTGAGAACTGGAAAGCCCTCCGGGCTGTTGGCGAAGCCGCCAACCGTCGCCTCTGCGACGCACAAGCATCCGACGCCGTCCCCGCTCCCGACGTGGTCACCTTCACCCAGGTGACCTGTCCGTCGGATACCCCCGACGGCCTCCACGCCCCCGGACTGCGCTTCGGGGACAAACGAGTGATGGCGGTCATGTCTGCCATCGTCGGCTTCGCTCACGTCGTTGCCGGGTTCAACAACCCCCAGCTCACCGAGCTGGTCGCCACCGTGCTCGACCAGCCCTACACGGCCCGCCAGGCCACCTACGACACCCTCTGTGTCAACCCCTGCAGAGAAAAAACAATCTCGTGGCCTCGGATGACAGCGTCTCAGGTGAGTTCTTCGCGCGAGATGGGCTCGTCGCAGCACGGGCAGAGCCCTCCGTGGCCAACCCGGCGGCAGAAGGTTCGGCACTCGGCGCAGTACTGCTCGCCGAGGTAGCGCTGCTCGCAGCTGGGGCACACGTAGACGGTTCCGAGCTTGGCTGGCCGCGGCGCCGGCAGCTCCAAGGTGGCTGGGCTTGGTTGGTGGCGCAAGCGATGCCCTCCCTGACGACATGCGTCGGAGCACCACCGGCGCCGGCCCACGGCAACGAAGGCAGCGCCGCATCTGGGGCAGGCCGTTGTCGTTACGCCATCGTTACGCGACGGGGATCTGTTGCTGGTCATCTACGCCGCCCGCTGATCGGCATCGACGGTCTGCTCGGTCGTGGTGGCGGCAAGGAGGCGAGCCGCCGCGGTGTGCTTGGCCGGGTCGTAGGCGACGCGGTCTGTCCAGCAACGCCAGATGACCCGAATCCAGGCCCGGGCCAGAACCCGGATGGCGTGCGGGTGATCACAACCGCGGTCTGTAGCTCGCCGGTAGATGTCGGCTGCCCAGGGGCTGGCGTGACGGGAGTTGTCGGCGAAGGTGGTGATCGCTTTGCGGAAGCGTTTGTCGCAGGCCCAGCGGAAGTGGACGGCCTCGTACTTGCCCGACTTCTTGGTGACTGGGCTGGCCCCGGCCAGGGCGGCGACAGCGTCGGGAGAGTCGTAGGCTTGGCGGCAGTCGCCCCACTGGGCGAGCATCTGGGCGGCGTTGACCTGACCGGAACGTGGCAGTGATGTGAAGATCTCGGCGTCTGGATGCTCACCCAGGTGGGCGATGATCGAACGGTCGAGGGCCTTGATCGAGGTGTTGAGCGCCCGGATGACCCGGATGTAGCTCAACACGGCGTCGCGGCGGGCGTCGGTTTCGGAGCTGTCGCCGATGCCCTCTGGGGCCGAGCGCAGCCGCTCGATCAGCTCGGCCGCGGACCGCCGGCCCGAATGCCGTGCTTGGTCAAAAACGCCTGCATCCGATTCTCGCCCATCGCCCGCGCCGACGTCGGGGTCGGGTAGCGCTCCAAGAAGGCCAGCCCGATCGCACTGGTGATATCCGCGAAGAGGGCCTTGGGGCCCGGCCAGAATGCGTCCAGGCACGCCTCGAGCTGGTTGTGGGCGGCGACGCGCTGCTCGACGAGATCATCCCGGGCGCGCACCACCGCACGCAAGGCCCGGGTCTCGTCGCTGAAGGGCGAGAGCACGGCCAGCTTGTGGGACCGCAACCTCAGGTACTCGGCTATGACCTCCGCGTCACCGGCGTCGTCCTTAGCGCCCGAGACGATCTCGCTCTCCCGCCAGGCCTTGATGGCATTGGGCGACACCGGCACCACCGAGTGGCCAGCCTCCAACAGCACGTCCACCAGCCGGCCATCAGGCCGCTCCACCGCCACCGGCACCACCCCGGCCGGGCCGAGCGCCCCCAAGCGTTTGACCAACTTCTCGAAGCCGTCTCGGCTGTGGCCCACGACAAACGAGCTCCTCTTGCGCCCACTGTCATCCAAAACGCAAACAGCATGCTCCTCGCTGCCCCAGTCGACCCCCACATAGGCGACCGGGTCCAGGTCCGCGGCTGTCTCCACTCTGACGCTCCTTCCCTTCTTCTCAATCCGACGACGTACTGACGTACTTCCCGGTGATCGGGTCCCGCCGGGCGGTCACTGACTGGCGCTCTACGGCGCTTCCCTCTGTTGCCGGTCCCGGGGCCCGGAGAAGGTGGGGGGCGGCAGTGTCGTAGTGGCCCTCAACGAGCTACCTACGCAGGCCGTCACCCCCACCCTCACCGAGACCCAGAACCCTGACAGACCTCACAACAACAATGGTGGACCAGTGACCTGCGCCGACTGAGACGCAAAGGACTCATCGAACGCATCCCCACTCCCACCGCTACCAGCTCACCACCCTCGGCCGGCGCGTCGCCGTGCTGTTCACCAAAACCTACGGGCGAGTCCTCGCCCCGGGCCTGGTCCAACTCGACCCCGCTCTACCCGACGACCTATCCACTCGAAGTCCCTGGCCACCGCCTGGCGACACCTCGACCGTGCCCTCGACGACTACGTCGACTCCCACCTCGCGGCCGCCTGAAACTTGATCTGTTCGTGAACTTCATTTCGAGCAAGTGGAACTAGGTCATCGGCAACGTCCCGCTCGGCCGCGCCGGAACGCCTGAAGGCGTCGCTGCCGTCGCCCTGTTCACGTCACCGGATCGCGGTACTTCGTCGACGGCGGCCTGTCCAAGCGATAGGCCTCGATGCCCGGTCAGCGATCCCGCTATCGCAGTGGGTCGGGCACGGGTAGCCAGTCATCGAGGTGCTGGTCGTAGCGTTCGGCGACTCGCAGGCCGCGGCCGTCGAGGCGGCTGATCCATCCGAGATCGAGAAGTCTTGTGGTGATCGCCGCGGGTAGGGCTCCGGCGAGGTGGGGCCGACGGTGGGTCCAATCAATACAACTTCGAGCGAACACCCGCCGTGACTTGACGAGGTCGTCGACGCTGACGCCGAGGTCGGCCAGCCGGACTCTTCCCTGGTCGGTGACCACGTGATCACGGTCGCCATGTTGGTCCAGGCACGTCGGCGGCCAGGAGCCGGTCGCGCAACTCCATGCCGCGACGGCCGGCGAGATGGTCGTAGCAGGTGCGCGCTTCGGTGATGGCCGCCTGGGTGCGGTATTGGCGAAGCGACCGGATCTCGACGGGAGGGGCAAGCCGGGCCACCGCCTCCAGCGCCGTCGCGACGTCGGGACCGGCGAGCTCGTGGTAGCGGTGACGGCCTTGGGACCGCACTCGCACGAGGCCTCCGTCGACCAGCCGGCGAAGATGGGCGGTAGCGGTCGCCGGGGCTATCCGGGCGTGTCGTGCCAGGTCTCCGGCGGGCAGCGACCGTCCATCGGCGAGGGCGGCCAGCATGGCGGCGCGAGCCGGATGGCCGAGCAAGGCGCCGATCGGTGTCAGGTCCCGATCTCGTGGCGATCCTGCGTCGCCAGTCATCGGCCCAGCATCGCGCAAGCACACTCCGTGCTAGAGCGAAACGTTAGCGTCTTAGCGTCCCTCGGGTCGTACAACCGAGTGAAAGGGACAGGCCCATGACCGACAAGCCAACCACCGCGACCACCGCCGTCGACCCGGCGATCGAGCACATCTTCGAGGCGTGGGACCAGGCCCTCGGAGCGAAGGATCTCGACGCGGCCATGGCGCTCTACCATCCCGACGCCACCTTGGAGAGCCCATTGGTGTGCCACCTGTTGGGTAGTGAAGAGGGCGTCGTCACCGGCCGGGCGGCGCTCGGCCGCTTCGTCGAGCAGGTCTTCGCTCACCAGCCGGCACAGCGGCGCCGGTACCGCACCGGGTTCGTCGCCGACGGCGGCCAGGTCACCTGGGAATATCCGCGCCAAACGCCCGACGGTGATCAGATGGACATCGTCGAGGTCATGGAGGTCAGCGACGGCCTCATCACCGCCCACCGCGTCTACTGGGGCTGGTACGGCGTCGGCATGCTCCTCCGCGACGAGCACGGCCGGTAGCCCATCCCCTGCGGACACCAGCGATGTTGACCTGCACGTCGACCGAACTCGAACGCGTGTCTCCGAGGCGGGTCGGCTCGTGCGACGGGGACTTGCGGGTCGGTGGCGTCGACGTGGGGCCGGGTCCAGACGGTGGCGTGCAGCAACATGGGGTCTGGTCACCGCCGACGGCTTTGCCGCCGGCGGAGGGCGGTGGTCGCTGATGCCCCAGGCCGGCGCGGTGGAGGACCGCGACGCGCTGGCCGAAGCCGTGGCCGAGCAGCTACTGGCCCGATGGGGCGTCGTGGTGCACGACCTGCTCGTCCGCGAGACCGTCGCCCTGCCGTGGCGGGACGTGCTGTGGGCCCTGCGGCGCCTGGAGGCGCGCGGCACCGTGCGCGGCGGCCGGTTCGTCACCGGGTTCACCGGCGAGCAGTACGCCCTCCCCGAGGCCGTCGAGCAGTTGCGCGCCGTGCGCCGCCAGGAGCGAGCCGGCGAGGTGTGTCTCTCTCGGCCACGGACCCGCTCAACCTGGTCGGCATCATCACACCCGGCCCCCGGGTACCGGCCGTGCGCACCAACACCGTGACCTACTGCGACGGCCTCCCAACCGAGCGTGTACGCGGTGCGTTAGAGCTTGTTGGCCAGCACATCCAACGGTGAGATTTCGGGGGGTCGGCTGAACAGTTCGTCGCCGCGCTGGCTGAGGGCCTGGCCGACCGGGCCGTTCAGATGGGTGTCACGGGCGCCGTTATCGGGGAAGGCATCGATGATCCCGAAGGTCGACGGCCCGAACTGGACGGCTAACCACGGCTTGGTGCCGGGCTCTTGTTCGACCAGCGGCAACGCGGAGAGCAGGAACTGCTTCACCGCGTCCTCCTGGCCGGGCTTGGCTTCCAGCTTCACCAGCAGCGCTTTTGTGGCCATGACGTGACCTCCTCGGTCCCTGGCCGCCCGGAAGCGACGGTACGTGCATAGTTGCCCCAACGGCCGGGGCGGTAAACCGTAGCTGCTCAGCGGGAGCCGACGCGGAGCCACTCGACAGCCGGTATGGCCCACAGGTCACTGACGCGCTCGATCTGGCGGCCGACCGCCGCTGCGGCCTCCTGCGCCAACGCCCGGTAGACCGCTCGCTCGGCGGCCCACCGATCGGTCCCTCGAGGCTCACCGACGATTCGGTCCCCGACCGCCGCAGCCAGGTAGCGCTCGACCGGCACGGTCGTCTGCCCCGCCAGCACCTCGAGGCGGACCACGTAGCGCTCGTCGCCGTCGTCCCAGCGTCGGAGCGCCTCCAGCCTCACGTGGTAGTCGGGCTCGGGTGGGGCGGTCGCCACCGCGGTGGGTCGGTTGGCGCTCCCGCCACGACTCCACCCTGCTCGGGGCCCACACTGGCTGTCCGGCCACCGGTCAGGAAAGCCGGGCGAGCGGATCGAACGGGCCGCGCCGGATGGCGACACCTTGAGCATGGCGGCGATCTCGTCGATGCCGACGAGCTGGCGTCTCACCATGCCGTCGGCCTGTTCTGCGCTCGTGTCGGGCCGCGACGTCGTGGGATCGCCGTTACCCGGCGACCGCGTTGAGGGCGGCGATCTCCTCGGGGGCCAGCATGACGCCAGTGGCTTCGACGTTCTCCTCCAGGTGCTTTACCGACGCCGTCCCAGCTATCGGGAGCACGGCCGGCGAACGAGCCAGCAGCCATGTCAGCGCCACCTGCCTGGCCGAGGCCCCGTGCCGTCGGCTCGCTTCTTTCACAGCCGCTTGGTCCTCGAGCCCGGAGATGGGCGCCCAGGGCAAGAACACCAGATCTTCCTGCTCGCACAGATCGATCAACGAGTCCGAAGACCGGTCGCCCAGGTTGTAGCGGTTCTGGATGGAGACGATCGGGGTGAGATGCTGAGCTTGGCGGAGCTGGTGCTCGGTCACGTTTGACAGCCCGATATGGCGAACCTTGCCCTGATCCTTGAGCTCCGCCAAGGCGCCGACGGACTCCTCGATCGGCACGTCGGGGTCGGGGCGGTGCAACTGGTACAAGGCGACCTGTTCCAGCCGCAGTCGGCGAAGGCTGCCTTCGCAGGCCGCCTTGAGATGCTCGGGCCGGCCGTTATGGGGCCACTCGCCCGGCCCGGTCCGCTCCAAGCCTCCTTTGGTGGCGATGACCAGGTCTTCGGGATACGGATGGAGCGCCTCGGCGATTAGTGTCTCGCTCACGTCCGGCCCGTAGGAGTCGGCCGTGTCGATGAAATTGATGCCAAGCTCCACGGCCCGGCGCAGCACCGACCGAGCCCCCGCAGAATCAGCCGGTGGCCCCCAGATGCCGTCTCCGGTGATCCGCATGGCCCCGAAACCAAAGCGTCGCACCGTCAAATCACCCCCGATGTCGATGCTGCCCGCCGCAGCTACCGTCAACGACCCGGGATCGGCCATAGCCACTCCTCTCTCGGCCGGGAAAATGAGCTCCCACCGGCCTGCTCGAGTCTCTACCCTTCCGGCCAGCACCCGACTCCGACTTTGCGAGCGATCCGCGGCCGAGCACCGAAGCCAGTTCTGCTGGCCGCGGTCGGAGTCAACAAGACGGCCGATTACTACGTGAGGGCCGAGGTAATGCTGCCACCGCCTGGTCCTCGGCCCGCGGCATCGACCGACGGCGACGACCTCGCCGAGGTCCCACGTCGGCGAACGCGATCAGCTCATTCGAGTCTTCAACCAGCATGTGACGAGCGAGAACATCCGCTACCGGTCGATGCTACGAAGCCATTCGAGCGGCGGTCGCTGACTCGGCTGCAAAGAGGTCAGGGACGCGGGGGCGGAAAGTGGCGTGCGAAGCGACTCCGAGCATCGACAACAGCGACGGGTCCGGGGCCAGCAGACCCACAATAGGGGTCTGACCAGGATCGGAACGAAAGTAGCGGTAGCCGGACCGAGCCCCATCGCCGGCCGCCTGGAGCAGGGGCGGACGCCCGGAAGGGGATCCACTTCCGGTGATGCTCCAACGGTGTCGCCGGACAGCTGGACGTCGCCGTAGCGGGTTCCTTGTGCGACAGCGATCAGCGTTGACGCCTCGAGCGGTAACCGCTTCCCATGGCACAGTCGAATGATGGGGCGCCGCCGGACGTGAACTGGATCACCTCGGCCGCTGAGCGGCCTGATCTCGGCAGCGGCGGTCTCGCTCGACTAGGAGCCGCCGGCGGCGTCACCACAGCGCTTCGCTGGCCAGCCTCGCCCCCTCGGCCATGGCCGCCAGCTTGGCCCAGGTGATCTTGGGATCGACGGGGACCAAGGCGGCGAAGGTGGCGAAGCCGCAGTCGCTGCCGGCGATGACGTTCTCTTTGCCGACGACGCCGGCGTAGCGGCCGAGTCGCTGGGCCACCAGTTCGGGGTGCTCGATGTAGTTGGTGGTGGAGTCGAGCACACCGGGGATCAGAATCTTGCCGTCGGGGAGCTTGACGTCCTCGAACAGCTTCCACTCATGCTCGTGGCGGGGGTTGGCCGCCTCGAAGGACACGGCGGCCGGCCTCGCCGCCAGCACCAGGTCGACGATGTCGGCCAAGGCCACGTCGGTGTGGTGCGGGCCCTCGTAGTTGCCCCAGCACAGGTGCATCCGCATCCGGTCGGGCGGGATGTCGCGGGTGGCGTGGTCGAGGGCCTCGAGCCGCTGGGCGACGACCTTGCGGAACTCCTCGCTGCTGCGTTCCGGGCCGAGCGACCAGGCGCAGGCCAGGTCGGGGCAGTCAAGCTGCAGGACCAAGCCGGAGCGGTGGATCGTGTCGTACTCCTCCTTCATTGCATCGGCCAGCGCCGCGACGTACTCCTCGGTGCTCGGGTAGTGACGGTTGGGCATGAACATCTCGATGACGCCGGGAGACGCCGCCGACATGAAGACGTCGGGCGCGTCTCCCGCCGCCGCCCGCAGGTTGGCGACATCGGTTTCCAGCATTGACCGGTCGATGTAGGCGACCGGTCCGTCGCAGCTCGGGTTGACCATGACGGCGCCCATGTCCGGGTCGCCCCACATCCGCTCGGCGAACTCCGGGAAGGCCTCGAAGCCCCGCATCTGCAGCGGGCTCGGCTCGCCGCCGAAGCCGGAGAGCCGCTCGGTCACGTACGTGGAGTAGCTCGGCTTGCTGACCTCGCCGTCGTTGACCACGTCGACGCCCGCATCGAGTTGACGCCGCACGGTCTCGGCGACGGCCGCCCGCAGCGAGTCGGCGTCGTGGCGGTCCAGGCCCGCCGGCCGGGGCAGGCTTCCGGTATGGGTGGTAAGGATCCGCGTGCTGCTGGTTTTCATTCCTCCTCCTTCGGGTGCTCGCCGCCAGTCTGACGCTCATACCGGCGCCGGACAAGGGCAGCCGGCGGGGCCCGGCGGGGCTCACCCCCGACCGGTGCATCGTCCAAAGCGGCCGGACCGGAGCGCACGGGCCGTAGCTTCCGCTCCCCCTCGTAGCCGAACCGGCAATATAATCGAGCACGTTGTCCGCCTTCCGGGTGGTCATGGGCGCTATGCCGTTACTGTCCGTTCCCGCCGAACGGCTTACGGCGACAGCCTTGCGGCCCTCCGGCCGGGAGTCCGCGTCGCACAAGCGGATGGTTACCGGCACAGAGGTCGGCGTCGTTGCGTCCAGGTCGTGGTCGTGGTCGTGGTGTCAGAGCCTGCGGGTGTGGCTGATCCGGTCGTTGATGAGTACGCCGGCGCTGCAGGCGATGATGAGGGTGCCGCCGGCGAGGGTTCGGGTGGTGAATGGGGCTCCGGTGGCCAGGAGGAGGCAGCTGCTGAGCAGTGGGATGGCATAGCCGAGTGGTGCGAGGCGTCCGTGGGTGAGGGTCATGGCTCGGCTCCACAGCAGGTAGCCGCCGGCGACTGGCCCGATGCCGCAGTACAGGGCGCCCAGCAAGGGAACTCCGAGGGGAAAGGTGCCGGTGGTTAGGGCGTCGTAGACGACGGCGACGGTCAGGGCGGCGACGGCGCCGATGAGCAGCACGTCAACCTGGGCGAGACGAACCCGGGCGATGGCGAGGGTGTAGAGGGCCATGCATACCGCGGAGCCCAGCGAGGCGCCGTAGCCGATGACGCTGCCGCCGGTGGTGCCGGTCGAGCCGGTGAACATGACGGCCACTCCGGCGAAGCCGACCAGCGCGCAGCCCAGTGCTGCGGCGCTGGTTCGGTTGCGGATGGTGACGGCCAGGGCGACGGCGGCGAACATGGGCCACCCGTAGGAGATGACGTTGGCTTCCACCAGGGGGGCGTCGGCGAACCCGACGTATTGGAACACCAGCGTCCCGGCCAATCCGACCACCCCGATGACCATGCCGCCAACGAGACCGGTCCGGTGAGGCAATGGTCGCATGGCCACGGGCCGCCGGCGGCGTTGAGCGGCGCGGACGACGAGCAGGGTGAGTGTGGCCGCGGCGCACATGACCACCAGGACCGGCCCGAGCGGGTAGTGGCGTAGCGCGACCCCGGCGGCGGCGGCGTTGGTCGCCCACACGGCGATACCGGCCGCCGCCCACATGAGGCCTCGTGACCTGGACGTTGCATTGCGGTCACCGGTGGCGGTACCCGTGCGCACGGCTGTGTCGGTCATACGTGTCTCCCCTTGACCTCGACATGAGCGGGGGAACTCCTGCCATCAGGCCCGCCCCGTCAACACGTAAGGTTTCTATCGCTGTAGATACCTTACACTTCGAGGTACACTTGGTGGAGCGAGAGGAGAGCACGGAATGGAAGTTGACGTGGGGGGCTACACCCCAGGGGGGGTGGTGGTAACCGACCTGCTCAACACCAGGGCTGGGTTCAGCGCCGGAGACCGACTGACCACCACCACCGAACTACACACTTTTCTGGTCGACCACGACCTGGTCGGCGCGGGCCGGCCGACCCGCGCCGACGTCGAAGAACTACGGGCGCTGCGTGGCGAGCTGGCCCGGATCGTCGACCTCGACGCCGGCGGAGCCATCCTCGATGCCCTCAACCACCTCCTCGACCACAGCCCGCACCGCCTCGCCCTCCATCCCGCCCCGACCGGCAGCGCGTTGCGCTGGAAGGTCACCACCACCGACCAGGCGACCTGCTCACAACAGGTCCGGCTGCTCGCCGCGGTCAGCCTGCTCGGCGTCGTGCACGCCTTGGGCTACGGGCGGCTCCGCTCCTGCGCATCCGACACCTGTACCGGCATGTTCATCGACACCAGCACCAACGGCCGCCGCCGCTTCTGCACCCCCAGCCGCTGCGGCAACCGCACCAACGTTGCCCAACACCGAGCCCGACAACGCAACGCCCGGTAGATACGCCAGCAGCCCGAGGCGAAGACGCTGTCCGCTTACCGATCCCTATAGAGACTGTCTGCTTCGATGCTGCTCGACGGCGCCGCGGAGTCGGCTCACGTCACCAGCCGCGTCGTTCCAGACCCGCTCTGGGTCCAGCAGCTCGGGCAGGGCATGGGCGAGAAGGCAGCGGTAGTCGTACAGCTCGGTCCAAGGGTCGGTTGCCACGGGAAGCTCCTCCGCCAGCCGGTAGCTCTCGGCGTAGTTGCCGGCGGTGATCCAGTGACGTTCGATCGCCAACCGGAGCAATTCGTCAGCGTCCCATGCAGCTCGTCCCCGTGCCACCAGCTGCTCGATCGCCTCCAGCTCACGTGCCAAGCCGGCGAGAAGCTCGGCGGGGCTCACAAAGGGTTGGTTGGAACCGAGGCTGCTGGGACGTCGTCAGTGATCACCTGGACGTACGCGCCGACGAGGCGAGACGCTTCGCCCGCGAAACGCGCCAGGTTCCGATACCCCGGATCGTCGGTTCGGACGATGATCATGCCGTCCGCGGCGACGTCGACGGCACCGAACCGGTGCCGTGACGCGAGCGCACGTAGCTCGACTCGCTTCGCTGCTACCTCACCGGCAGTGGCCCGCCGGTCAGCGGTCATGAGTTCCGACATCGCCACCACGATACTTCGCCAGGGTCACGGTGACCGTCGACGAGCGGCTTCCCTGTGTCGTAGAGCGATCGTTCATCGAACGCCTTCGCGGAGAGGCGCGGCGGCTTGTTACACGCTTCCCTTGCGCTCGATGACCAGGATTCGCGCCTGCGGTGCGGGGCGGGCCACGTGCTCGTCTCCGACTTCGGCGTAGCAGACACGGCCGGGTGTGAGCCGTTCGACGTGCTCTTCGCCCGCATCGCGGTAGTGCATGTCGACTTCGCCATCGAGGACCACGAAGACCTCTGGGCCGTCGTTGACGTGCCAGATGTAGGGCTGGTCGGTCCAGTGCAGGCGGATGGTCGCGTCCTCGATCTCAGCGACGTCCAAGGCGCCCCAAGGACGGTCGGCCGTGAAGCTGTCGGCGTCAATGAAGCGCATGCCTTGATTCTCCCACAGCCAGGAAGCAGTAACCGTCGAGGCGAATCGCCAGCCGGACATTCGACGAGCCGTTCGCGGCTGTCATCCTGGAGGCGTGGCCAGTGACGACGACCTGAAGCACATCGGAATCCTGCTCTTCGCCGACGTCGAGGAACTCGACGCCATCGGCCCCTGGGAGGTGCTGTCGTACTGGGCGCGCAACTTCGCTGAGGACGGCTACGCCGTGTCATGCCTGTCCCAGACAGGCGGACTGGTGCAGTGCGCGAAGGGCCTGGTTGTACAAGCGCACCACTCCTACGCTGACGCTCCGCCGCTCGATGTCCTGGTCTACCCGGGCGGTCAGGGCACGCGCCCACAGCTTCGCGACGAAGCTCAACTCAACTGGGTGCGCCGGCAGCGTGAGCACGTCCCGATCATGACCAGCGTGTGCACCGGCTCGCTTGTCTACGCCGCCGCCGGCCTCCTGTCGGGGCGCCCGGCAACTACTCACTGGCGCGCCCTGGACGACCTCATCAAGCTCGACCCGACCATCGACGTCCGCCCCGACGAGCGGTTCGTCGACGACGGCAACGTGGTGACGTCGGCTGGCATCTCCGCCGGCATCGACATGGCCCTTCACCTCGTCAACCGGCTTGCCGGCACGGACCGGGCACGCGAGGTACGGCGAGGCATCCAGTACGATCCCGCACCCCCGGTATGAGCGATCCCTGAGACGCAGCCCTTCCTCGTCCGAATAGCCGATCCCCAAATGGGAATGGGCCAGCCCCCGTGCCCGGCTCGGTGCGTCGGTCGCGATGGTCAGACCGGAGCGCCAAGTGCTTGCAGCGGCAAGCGCGAGCGGCGGCTGGGGTGCCCGCTGTCGGACCGTACGGAACAGGTCGTTCGTTCTGCGCAATCCGCGGTCTGACTGGGAGGGCGCCGACCCGGGCGCATAGTCGGCGTCGTTGGGCGGGGCTCGCTGAGGTAGGGCCCAAGCACGGGACGCTCGGCGTTGGGCGGCTGCCGTTACAGGTCGGGAGCGGCGCTGCCGTGCTCGACCGGCTCTTCCCACAGCGTCCGTACTGCGAGAGGGTCAAGTCGACCGGCGGCGGGCTGCGGCTGCCTCCGGCGCGGACCGTCGAGCTGGTCACGGTAGCCGTCGAGACCCGCCGCGAGGCGTCCGGCGTCGCGCCGGAGTCGGAGAGCATCATGGCCAAGTCGTCCACCCACTGCCTGCTGGCGATCATGTCGGGCGATGACGGCCTCGACGTCCGCTTGGTGCTCGGTGATCTGGGTGTCGAGGCGTTCGGCTTCTGGGGCGACGTGGTCCTGCCAGCGCCGGAAGGCGTCGGCTTCGAGTGCGGCCCACCGGCTGGCGTCTCGACTGGCGGTGCGGCGGTCCCGCCTGCGAGGGGCGTACACGGCGGTGCCTTCGGCCTCGGCGAGCCCGGCGCGGGCGTGCGCAAGGTCGGCGACGGCGTTCCGGCCCGCGGTGCTCCGGTATGCGCCTGTTCCGGTGTCGAGATCGGCTCGGGCCTGCTCGAGGCGACGGAGTGCGTCTCTGGCGTCGGAGAGGGCCGGCCCGAGATCGCTCGGCGTGACGCCACCGACAGCCTTGGCGATGGCCGTGGCCCGAGCGTGGGCCAGCGCAGCGACCGTGACCCGGTTGTCGCGACCGTCGCCGGTGATCGCCTCGGTGCCAGCTTGCCCGGGGGCGGGCTGGCCGGTGTCGATCGCCCAGGTGGGGGTGCGGGTGGTCGACCAGTCCCGGCGGAGATCCTCTCTGACTTGGGCGAGGTCGTCGGCGACGACCCAGGCGTGGGCGGCGTGACGGGCCCGGCTCATCCCCACGTAGGCGAGTTCCCGGCCGCCGCCGTCGGCGAAGAGGTGGGCGGCATCGACGGTGGCGCCTTGGGCTCGGTGGACGGTGGTCGCATACCCGTAGCCGAGATGGTCGGGGCTGGCCTCCTCGACATTGAGGGTGACCTGGCGGCCGTCGCCGGTGCGGATGACCAACGATCCGGCGCCGGGGTCGACGGACTCGACGGTGCCGCCCTGAGAGCTGACCATCGAGGCAAGCGGGGCGAGGGCGACGACCCGGTCCCCTGCCCTGTAGACGCCGCCACCTGGGCAGGCCAGCTCCGGCCCGGTGAGCCGCCCGGCGCTCTCCATCCATTCTCTGGCTCTGCGGTTGAGCTCGGCGACGTTGACTCGCCGCCACGCGTAGAGCCCGGTGGTGCGCCCGGCGTTGACGTCGGCGGCCCAGGCGTTCACCGCGGCCTGCAGCGCCTGGTCCCGGTCCGCAACAGCGTGGAGCCGCCGGGCGTCGGCGTACCAGGCGACGGCCTTCGTGACTTCCCCATCGCGAAGATCGGCCAGTGCTCGGCGTTCGTCGGGGTCGACCTGGCGGCGGTTGTCGACTAGCTGGTGCACCGCGTCGCGGTGACGTCCGACCAGGGCGGCCAGCGCCCCGCCGGTTCCGACCGCCCCGAGCTGGCGGAGATCGCCGACCACGACCAGCTTCGCTCCGGCTGCCTCCACGTGAGCGGCGAGGCGGGCCAGGCCCACGTCCTCGGTCATACCGGCCTCGTCGAGTATGACCACCGAACGGTCGTCGAGAGCGAGGCGGTCCTGGTCGAGGCGCCACACCAGGCTCGCCACGGTTCTCGACTCGCCGATCCCCGCCTCGACCCCGAGGGTCCGGGCGGCCTGACCGGAGGTCGCAGTGCCGACCACCTGATAGCCGGTCTGCTCGAACGCGGCGGCCACGACGGCGAGCATGGTCGTCTTGCCCGCACCGGCTACGCCGACCACCAGCTCGGCTCCTCGCCCCGAGGTGCAGATTCCGACCGAGGCGGCCCGCTGCTCAGCGGAGAGGGAGCCGCCGAGGTTGGCCTCGGCAGCGACGATCGCCGCCTCCACCACCGCGGTAGGGACGGTGGGTGCTTCGGTGCGGGCCAACTGGCGGTCCAGGCTGTCGGCGATAGCGGTCTCACGGGCTATGACCGATGCCAGCGAGTACACCCGCTCCCTGGCCCCGGCCACCCCGACCAGAGGGACCGCCTCGGGGTCGGCCAGCACCCGTGCCACCAGCGGATCGAGCACCGCCGGGTCCTGCCCGAACAGCCGAGGGGTGAGCGCGACGATCACATGGCGGCGGGAGAACACCTTGCGTCGGGCCAGGTCGCCGTCGTCGCCGAGCACATCGGACACCAGCCCTCGGACACTCTTCAGGGTCACCCGTTCGACTGGACGTCGAGCCCGGGCGGCCTCGGCCACCGACGCCGCGATCCGTTCCACCGGCCAGCCCGCCTCGGCCAGCTCGGCCTGCCATCGGTCGACCAGGTCAGCTCCGCTCTCGTGCTCCTTGGCCGAGCGCGTGGTCCGCGCTGCCACGCCCCTGGCTCGGTAGCTGCTCTCGCCGCGGCGTGCACACTCGGCATCGATCTCCGCTGCCCGCTTGGAGTGCACGGCGAGGACCTCGTCGGGGATCCCGGCGATCCCCCACTGCCCCAGGCTGCCCGACGGTCCATCGTCCGGTTCAATCCCGTACCCCAGGTCCACGGCCACCCGGGCCGCGGCGAGCCGGCCGACCATCGTGGCGGCGTGGAGGTGCTCACGCCACAGCGTCGTATCCGCCGCCTTCCACCCACCGACCTCATCCAGCATCTCCACCACATTCGCGATCAGCACATGATCGTGCGGGCAGGGATCGCCGGCCCGGGACGTCGCATGACGGGTGTGCGCGTAGACCAGCCCCCCGGGCGCCGTCGCAGCCGCCGCCCGGCCTCGGCGGCCGCCTATCTGGTGGGTCACCAGGTCCAGGTAGGCGAGGGTGGCGTAGCGCTCGGCGTCGAGGATCGTGTGCATGTCCTCGGCCCGGCCGATCACCCCCAACTCGGCCACGGACTTATGCGCCGAAATCACCAGCTCCATCCCCGGACGGCGCGTCCCCACCAGCCGCTCGCCCGAGACGGGATCCTTGGCTCCGCCCGACCCGAAGACTGCCTCGTATGTCTCGGTCCACACAACCCCCGACAGCCCCAGCGAGGATGAGCCCGAGCCGCGCCACACCATCGGCGTCTCCCCCCGGGATGCGTAGTAGGCGAGCGCCAGACCGGCATGGTCGTCGTTGCGTTCGAGGACCGTCGCCCGGTGGTAGGCGACCGACTCCGCCCCCATCATCCGCATCCATGCCATCCGCCTCACCTCCCCTCTCCGCCACTGCGCTCGACGCCACCGGCAACCCCTCGGGTTGCAAACGTGTTCTTCGTCTCTTGCCTTTATAGCAGCAGCATGGAAGGAAGATGAGAGGCTAAATGGGGATCGGAAAATGACGGTCAATAGAAGACAATAGCGGTGAGAACTACCTGAGGGTGAAGGTGATAGTGCAGGAGATTAGTAAGCGAGAGATGGAGTCGGTCAATAGCGTGGACCGCCGAGTGGTGACCGTATAGAGGCCGCATTGAGCATCCGCTGACGGAGATCGCGGTGCCAGGCCTCGCCGACAGACAGCCCCCACGACACTGGAGACACCCATGGCCAGCATTGACACCCTCCCTCAGCTCCTCACGATCGACCAGCTCGCCGCCCAGCTCGGCATCACCGTCCGCCACGTCCGCCGGCTCATCGCCGAGCGGCGCGTGCCGTACCTCAAGGTCGGCGGCCTCGTCCGCTTCGACCCCGCCGAGATCGCTGCTTGGCTCGACGGTGGACGGCACCCGCGGACCAGCGAGCGGGGGCGGCTCTCGTGACAGCCCGGCGCCGACCCTGCGAGAATGGGTGCTATCTACCGGGCCACTGTGGTCGGGACCGGCGTCATATCGAGGCCCCGGGTGGTGCCTCTAACCTGCCGAGAATCGGGCCGTCGGAGGTCGAAGTGGCCGAATATCGCCGACGAGTCCTTCGGAGTGAAGGGGGTCAGACCTGTGCCGGCTGAGCCGATCCACCAAGCCGAGAACGGGCATTGGGAACTCCGCTACAGGGACCCAACTGGTCGCCCGCGGCGCAAGCGATTCGGGACGAAACGTGAAGCGCGTGATTTCCATGCCGACCTACGGATGCGGGCCCACGCTGGCACCTGGACGACCCCTGAGGCCGGTCGGCTCACCCTGGATCAGTGGGTTAAGGAGTGGTGGGCCACGGTCGTCCACCTCCGTCCGGCGACCCGCGCCCGCTACGAGCGTGACCTACGGCTGCACATCCTCCCGTCCTTCGGTAGCGTCCAACTCGCTCGGATCACGCCCCGTGAGGTGAGAGCCTGGGTGGCCGCGATGGTGGCCAGCGGGGAGCGGTCATCGGCGGTTCGCCGGCGCTTCGCGGTGCTCCGCAAGGTCCTGGGCGATGCGGTGGCCATGGAACTCGTGAGCAGGAACCCGTGCCGAGGGGTACGCCCGCCTGCGGAGACCCCCTCGGAGATCACGGTGCTGGAGCCCGCGGAGATCCGTGACCTCGCCGGAGCTATCCACCCCTGGTTTCAGACGTGGATCTGGTTTGCCGCTTACAGCGGGTTGCGCTGGTCGGAGATGCTCGGGGTCCGCCGTCGTGACCTGGACCTCCTGCGCCGGTGCGTCAGCGTTCGCCAACAGATCGTCGAGGTGAACGGCAAGTTCCTTGGCTTCGGCGAACCGAAGACCGCAGCCGGCAAGCGGACCGTGGACCGTGGACCTTCCGGCGTTCCTCTGCACGATGCTCCAAGAGCAGCTGGCAGAGCGCGCTCAGCCCGGCGTGGACGGCCTGGTGTTCGTCAACACGCCGCACGCTTCGAGCTTCGCCTCCCAGACTTGGCTGAAAGCCCGTCTCGCCGTAGGCCGACCCGACCTGCGCTGGCACAACCTCCGCCACACGGCGGTGGCGTTGGCCATCGCTCAAGGTGCCCACCCCAAGAGCATCCAGGAGCGGATGGGCCACTCCTCGATCACGGTCACGCTCGATCGCTATGGCCACCTCTTCCCGGCCCTCGGACGCCAAGTCGCCGACGGGCTCGACTCCGTGTACCGGGAGTCCCTCGACGTCCCCCCGACGCAGCGTCCGACCACGCTGGTGAGCGCGGAGGGATCTGCCCGGGAGGGGAAGCACGGGTGATCGCGACGCGGCGCTGGAACTTTCGCGTCTTTTTCGCGTCTCTCCAGGGATCCAGCCCGCCCGATCGAAGCCCTACACCCCTGCTGAGCAGGGAGTTTGCTGGAGGCGGCGCCCGGGATCGAACCGGGGTACAGGGCTTTGCAGGCCCTTGCCTAAACCACTCGGCCACGCCGCCAGGCGAAGCGAAGCGTCAGCTTAGGTCCCGCTGCGGTTCCGAAGCGACCGGCGCCGACCGGACGATTCGAACGCGGGGAGAGGGCGTCGGTGGGCGGCTCGGGCATGGGATACTGCGGGGGCAAGCTCGTCGCGCCCAGATCAGGAGCCCCGATGGCCAAGGCCGAGAAGGCAGACGCCCCGAAGACGTCCCCCAAGACAAAGTCCGACAAGTCGCAGACCGCCAAGAAGTCGAAGGAACCCAAGCCCAAGCTGCAGGAGCGGTTCAGCCGCCAGATGATGAAGATCGGGTTCTTCCGGCGTCGCTACGTGAAGCGCATGATCAAGTACATCGACAAATCCAAGGCCAAGGGCAAGCGCCTCCCGCCCGAGCTCTTCGAGCTGCAGCGGTTCCTCGCCCGGGTCCCCAAGGGCGAGCGGGCCGAGCGTCTGGAGGAGGCGATCACCGCCCAGCAGACCGAGGAACCGCTCGGCAACCGTGACCTGCGCCGGGCGTCCGCCAACCAAAATCGCCTAAGTGGGCGGGGGGCCAACCGCTACAGACCGGGCTCGCCGCCCCGGTCGATGCAACCGGGACCGAAACCCCCGAAGCGCCCTCGGTGAGCCCTCGGCCGGAGCAGGCCGCCGCCAGTGTCAGCCGTGTGACTGTCAGGCCGTGTGACTGTCAGGCCGTGTGCCGCTCGAGCCAGCCGACGACGTCGGCGAGCACCTCGTCGCGGTTGGTCTCGTTGAACAGCTCGTGGCGGCCGCCCTCGTAGCCGAGGTAGGTGACGTCGGGGACGCCGAGCTCCTGGTAGGCGCGCGCCAGTGCCGCCCCGCCGCCGCTGAACCCGCCGACGGCGTCCTCGGTCCCGTTGATGATGAGGATGGGCAGGGCGGTGGGCACAGTGTCGGCCGGAGCGCCGGCCAGGTTGGCCAGCTCCGCGAGGTCGAAGGCCACCTCGAAACCGGACCACGGATCCTCGATGTAGCGCTGCACCTCGGCCGGGTCGCGACTGAGCCAGTCGTACGGTGTCGCCGCCGGCTCGAAATGGGAGTTGGGGTCGACGTCGAGCGTCAGGTACTCGGGCGTCAGCAGACCCGACCCCGACAGGATGAGGCCGGCCAGCTCGGCTCCCCACCGGTCCGTTTCCCGCTGGGCCAGGAACGACCCCCAGCTGTGGCCGAGCAGGAACACGGGGAGCTCGCTCTCCTGGGCGGCGACATACTTCGTGACGGCATGCAGCGCCTCGAGCGCACCGTCCATGCCTCGCGGGCCGAGGTCGCCGAGGCCGCTGCTCTCGACACCGGTCCGCCCCGACGCCCGATGATCGTCGGCGTAGGCGACGTAGCCGGCTGCGGTAAGGGCGTGGGCGACCCGGTCGTAGCGGCGGGCGTGCTCTCCCATCCCGTGGGCCACGTGGACCGCCGCCTTGGGTGTGGCGTCAGGGCGCCATCGGTAGACATAGATGGTGACCCCGTCGGGGTCCGTGACGGTCAAGGTCTCCGGCTCGGCACCGCTCATCGGACCCTCCCTTTCCGCGCCCCCCGGGCGCTCCTCGTCGCGGCGCGAGCGCCATGCCCGACGTCCAGGTCGGGAGCGTAGCCCGAGGCCGTCTCCGTCGTCGGCGGCCACGGAGCACGGGTACCTTGCAACGGTGCCAGCGTCTCCAGGTCCCAGCCGTGACACGCCTGAGGATCCGCCCGTCCGTCTCACGCCGCGCGCGACCTACCGGGTGCAGCTGCACGCCGGGTTCGACTTCGACGCCGCCGCAGCCCAGGCCGGATACCTGGCCGAGCTGGGAGTGAGCCACCTCTACCTCTCGCCGGTGTTGCAGGCGGTGCCGGGCAGCACCCACGGCTACGACGTCGTCGACCCCACACACGTCAACGCCGACCTGGGTGGCAGCGCCGGCCACGACCGCCTCGGCCGAGCCTTGGGGGAGGCGGGCATCGGTCAGCTTCTTGATGTGGTGCCCAACCACATGGCCATCACGGGCAGGGACAACGCCTGGTGGTGGGACGTCCTGGCCAACGGCCCTTCGAGCCGCTACGCCAGCTACTTCGACGTCGATTGGGATTCGCCGGACCCACGAATGCGCAACGCCGTAATGCTGCCGATCCTCGGCGACCACTACGGGCGCGAGCTCGAGGCCGGCCGCATGACCCTCGAGCGGATCGAAGGCGAGGTGATCCTGCGGTACTTCGACCACACCGCGCCGGTGGACCCTTCGAGCCTCGACGGCGTCCTGCTCGGCGCCGCCGGGCGGCTGCCGGCCGATCCCGAGGCGCCGAGGGTCGAGCTCGAGCGCCTGGCCGGGCTCGTGGGCCAGCTCCCCGATTCGTCGCGAACGGACCGGGCCGGTGTCGACGAACGGTTTCAAGGAGGGGAATTGCTCCGCTCGAGGCTGATCGAGCTCATCGAGGAGCACCCGGCCATCGCCGCGGCGATCGACGACGAGCTCGGGGCGCTGAGCGTCGACATCGACGCCCTCGACCGGTTCCTCGACCGGCAGAACTATCGCCTGGCCTGGTGGCGAAGCGCGGGCGAGAACCTCGACTACCGGCGGTTCTTCGACATCAACAACCTGGCCGCCATCCGCGTCGAGGAGCCGTGGGTGTTCGCCGACAGCCACCGGCTCATCCTCGACTGGCTGGTCCGGGGTGTCATCGACGGGGTACGCGTCGACCACGTCGACGGTCTGTACGACCCGCACCGCTACCTCGTGCGGCTGGCGGCCGGTGCGCCGCAGGCGTGGATCCTCGTGGAGAAGATCGTCGAGGGCGACGAGACGCTTCCGAGCTCATGGCCGGTGGCGGGCACGACCGGTTACGACTGGCTCAACCTCGTCGGCGAGGTCTTCACCCACCACGAGGGCTGGGAACGCCTGGTCTCGGGGTACCGAGAGTTCGCCGGCATCACCGACAGCTACGAGGAGATCGTCTACCGGGCCAAGCACGCCGTGCTCGCCGGCTCCCTTGCCGCCGATCTCAACCGCCTGGTCGCATTGATGGCCGAGGTGTGCGGTCGGCATCGGCGCCACCGTGACTACACCAGACGCGACCTTCATGACGTGCTCGCCGAGGTGGCGACGGGCTATGCCGTCTACCGGAGCTACGTGGCACCGTCCGGGTCGTTTGTGTTCTCCCCGCCTGGTCCCGAGGGCGGCGCCGAGCGGCCCGCGAAGGTGGTCGCATCCGAACGGGACGAGGAGGTCGTCAACCAGGCCGTGCTCGTGGCCGGCATGCGCCGCGCCGACCTTGACGAGAGCCTGCTCGAGTTCGTCCGCGACCTGCTGCTCGGTCGGATCGGGGGTGCGGCGGAGACCGAGGTGGCGCTGCGGTTCCAGCAGCTCACGAGCCCGGTGATGGCCAAGGCCGTCGAGGACACGGCCTTTTACCGTTGGTTGCCGCTGACCTCGCTCAACGAGGTCGGCGGCGATCCCGGTCGTGTCGACGACGACCTGGACCGTTTTCACCGAGCGTGTATGACGGCTCAAGCCACGAGGCCGCTCGCCATGCTCGCCACATCCACTCACGACACCAAGCGCAGCGAGGACGTCAGGGCCAGGATCGGTGTGCTGGCGGAGGTACCCGACGAGTGGATGGCCATGGTCGAGCGCTGGTGGGAGGGAGCGCCGTCCATGACGTCAGGGGTGGTCCCCCCGGACCGCAACACCGCCTGGCTTCTCTTGCAGACCCTCGTCGGCGCCTGGCCGCTGAGCAAGCAACGGGCCGTCGCCTACCTGGAGAAGGCCACGCGGGAAGCCAAGGAGCACACGTCGTGGACCGAGCCCGAAGCGTTCTACGACGAGATGACGACGGCCTTCGCCCTGGCCGCCGTCGACGACCCGGCCAGCAGGGCCGAGGTCGAGCGCCTGGTCGAGCTGATCCGCCGACCGGGCCAGGCCGTCGCCATCGCCACCAAGCTGATCACGCTCACCGCCCCCGGGGTGCCCGACCTCTACCAGGGCTCCGAGCTGTGGGATCTCTCCCTCGTCGACCCCGACAACCGCCGGCCCGTGGACTTCGAGCTTCGTCACCGGTTGTTGCGCCGGGCCGCATCGCTCGACGCCGCCACGGTCTGGGCCGACGACGACCCCGAAGGGCTGGTCAAGCTGGCGGTGGTACGCGCCGCCCTCGATGTCAGGCGCCGGCACCCTGAGTGGTTCGGACCCGGTCAGGCTGGCGCCTACCGGCCGATGCTCGCCGAGGGAACGGCCGCCGACCACGTCGTTGCCTTCGGCCGCGGTGGACCCGAGGCCGCCGGCGCCATCACCGTAACCACGCGCTGGCCCCTTCTCCTGCAACGCAATGGCGGGTGGCGCGACACCAAGATGGAGCTGCCACCGGGCCAATGGAAGGACCTGTTGAGCGGGGCCCTGCGGTCGGGTGTCGTCGCCATGGACGACCTCCTCTGCCGTCTCCCCGTGGCCCTACTGATCAATGAGGATGGCGATGGCTGAGTTCCGGGTGTGGGCTCCGGGTCGGGAGCGTGTCGACGTCGAGCTGGGCGAGCGAACGGTCTCGATGTCGGAGAGACCGGGAGGCTGGTGGGAGACCGAGGGGGCCGATGCCACGGAAGGGACGCGGTATCGCTTCCGTCTCGATGGCGGCCCCGGCCGTCCCGACCCGCGCTCGCCCTGGCAGCCCGACGGCATCGACGGCCCATCTGCGGTCGTCGACCACGCCGCCTTCGACTGGCACGACGATGGGTGGCGCGGCGCCCGGTTGGCGTCGAGCGTCCTCTACGAGCTGCATATCGGGACCTTTACACCCGAGGGGACCTTCGACGCCGCCATCGATCACCTCGAGCATTTGGTGAGCCTGGGAGTGACGGCCGTCGAGGTCATGCCCGTTGCCGAGTTCGGCGGCCAAAGGGGCTGGGGCTACGACGGGGTGCTGCTCTTCGCCCCCCACCACGCCTACGGCGGACCGGAAGGTCTCAAGCGGTTCGTCGACGCCGCCCACGGCAATGGCCTGGCCGTGATACTCGACGTCGTCTACAACCACCTGGGGCCGGCCGGCAACTACCTGGGCGAGTTTGGCCCGTACTTCACCGACCGCTATGCCACCCCGTGGGGTTCGGCCGTCAACGTCGACGGCGCCGGCAGCGACGAGGTCCGGCGCTTCATTATCGACAACGCCTGTACATGGTTGGACGCCTACCACATCGACGGGCTGCGACTCGATGCCGTGCACGCCATCATCGACCAGAGCGCGCTCCACCTCCTGGAGGAGTTGGCCGGCACGGTCGCCACCCTCGCCGACAGGACCGGTCGGGCCCGCTGGCTCATCGCGGAGAGCGACCGCAACGACCCCCGCTTGGTGGCGTCGGACGAGGCCGGCGGCTTTGGCCTCGACGGCGTGTGGTCCGACGACTTCCACCATGCCGTACACGCCCTGCTGACCGGCGAGCGATCCGGCTACTACGTCGACTTCGGGGCAATGGCCGATGTGGCCAGGGCGCTGCAGAGGGTCTACGTCTACGGCCGCGACTTCTCACCGTTTCGGGATCGTCATCACGGCCGGCCCGTCCAGGGGCTGCCCGCGTCGCGGTTCTTGGCCTACGCCCAGAACCACGACCAGATCGGCAACCGGGCGACGGGGGAGCGCCTGGCCGCCCTCGTTGACTTCGGTCGGCTGAAGGTCGCCGCCGCCCTCGTGCTGTGCGGGCCGTGCCTGCCGATGCTGTTTCAGGGCGAGGAATGGGGGGCTTCGACCCCCTTCCAGTACTTCACCGACCACCGGGACCCCGACCTCGGGAGGGCCGTGAGCACCGGCCGGCGTGGGGAGTTCGCCGCCTTCGGGTGGTCGCCAGAAGATGTGCCCGACCCCCAGGACGTCGAGACGTGGTGTCGTTCGGTGCTCGACTGGTCCGAGCTCGACTCGGGCGAGCACGCCGAGCTGCTGGCGTGGCACGGCGCCCTCATCGACCTGCGCAGGCGCCACGCCGACCTTGTCGACGGCGACCTCGCCCAGGTGGTGGTGCATTTCTCCGATGAGCAGGAGTGGCTGCGCATGGATCGCGGCTCGATCACGCTCGTCGTGAACGTGGCCCAAGCGCCCCGATCCGTCGAGGTCCCCGCCGGCGCTCGCCTCCTCGCCGGTTCTGAGCCCGGCGTCCGCCTGGACAGGTCTGACGTGGTCGTGCTCGCCCCTGACAGCGTCGCCGTCCTTCTGTGTGGCGCGCCCGAATCTGCCGGGACGGAGCCCCGCGACACGGTGGTGTAAAGTTCTGACCCGCACTCCGGGGCGTATAGCTCAGTTGGTTAGAGCGCATGCATGACGCGCATGAGGTCGGGGGTTCGATTCCCTCTACGCCCACCATGCTGACCTGGCATGTCGCCAGGTCAGCGTCTGTCAGAGCCTGGGTTCCGCCTCCGGAGAGCCCTGGACGGTCGCTGGCGAGCGGTCGCTTATGCTGGGATCCTCGGGATGGCGGGCGAACTCCCGGTCCGAGACTGTGCTGACCGAGATCGGGCCGGTGCGGATCGACGTGCCTGGTTGACCAGCCCGCGGTGAGCTTCTCTGCTGACGAGGCTGAACCCCGCGTAGGTCGCGGTCATGCAGGCCAGGAGGAACGTCGTGCAGAAAACCTCGGTCTCGCTGGCTTGTCGTCGAACCGGTTCTGGTTCGGCTCCGTGTTAAGCGGTGAACGGGGGAAGAGCCCCCGTCGGGGACGAGAAGCGTCGACATTTGCATCGGGAGAAGCCCATGCGTCTCAAGATCGTTACTGCTGCTGTGGGCACGGCTGCCGCGGCCGTGACCATTAGGCCGCGCAAGTTCTTTCTTCGCAGTCCCTAACCGGCCGTCTGGCCTGGACGGGCGGGTGATCCTCGACCCACTGATCGTGGGTGTCGTTGCCGTAACGTCCCCTCACCGAAAGCCGGGATGATGCCCCGCCCGGTGCTCGGTTACTGGTTTGAACTCACATTAGATTAGTGATCACCCTGACGGGCATGTCGGCGTGGTTTCGGGAGAGGATGGATGTGTTCAGAGCCTTTCGGTCGCCGATAGCGGTCACGGTGGTCATCGTTACGAGTCTGATGATCGCGCCGGGTGCCGCGACAGCAGGTGCCTGGACCGCAGCCGGCCCTGCACAGGTCAGCTCGGTCAGTCAGGCTTCGTCTCACCTTGGTGAGCTCGACGCCACAACCGTGCGCAACCCCGGGACCAACAGCGCCCAAGAAAAGAAAGATATCCCGAAGCACAAGCGAGGTATCAAGAAAGTCTGGAAGGAGTTCACCAGAGGGTGCAACAAACTCTCCAAGAAACTCCGGAACGGCCTGTTGAGAATGTACTGCCTAACCATGAACCGGGCCTTGGGCCGCGAGGCCGGCGAGTTTGAGTTCGCATCAGCGTTCGCCGCCGCCGAGTCAAACGTGGGTTATGCCCAGGGGATCGCCCACGACGCTCCGACGCAGATCAGGGGAAACATCCAGCAGGGTACCGGCGTCGACCCCTGGACGGCACACCTCCAGATGATCGAAGAGTGGACGACGAGTGAGGCTGGCCGCAAGTACGACGCCCGCGAGAGCCACATTCGCAAGCGCGCTTTCGATACCTCCGTGAGCGCGCAGGCGAAAACCCGCAAGGAGCTGGTCATGAGAATCAGCAAGCTGATCTCCCAGAACGAGAAGACTCTGCAGGGCCTGTCGGCCGGATGCAACCTCGGCATCGAGGATGACTGCGACCGGATCGCCCAGGTGAGTCACACCACCGACACCCTGAGAGCGGAGCGCACGGCCCTGAACAAGAACCGGACCAGCGGGCTTCGTATCGAGTACGACAGAAAGGCAAGCCCCGGGCCGCAGAAACTGTCGCACTGACGGGTCAGCGGAGGTCGAAGACGTCAGCCAGCACGGTCTCGTGACGGACTCGAACCCGACCCGATCGGGGGGTGCGCTCGACCGTCGCCCGATATCATTCGTCCAGGACGGCAGCGATTCAGCGCTGTCGCTCCGCCTGTCCACGTCGTTGCGAGGAGGTTCCCATGCCGGTCGAGAACGCTCCCTGCGGGGAACCCCTGGTGGAACTCACCGACACCCCTCTGGCCCGATGAGCGTTGCCGGGAAGGTCGTCATCGTCACGGGCGCTACGTCCGGAGTGGGTCGCGCGATCGCCTCGGTGTGGGCCGCGCGAGGAGCGAAGGTCCTCGCTTGCGGACGGCGTGCCGATCTGGGCGAACAGCTCGAGGCCGAGGCGGTGGGAGACCTCGCCTTCGTCCGCACGGATGTCAGTGTCGCCGCCGACGCCAGGGCGCTGGTGGCGGAGACGGTGCGCCGGCACGGACGGGTCGACGTCCTCGTCAACAACGCCGGCGTGGAGGGCGACATCGTCGACTTCCATATGCTCGCCGACGAGCAGTGGGACTACGTCTTGGACATCAACCTGCGGGGCGCGTTCCTCGTCGCCCGCGCTGTCGTGGCGCAGCTGTTGGAGCAGGACGATGGCGGCACCCTGCTCCATATCGCCTCGACCAATGCCACCCAGGCCTTGGCCCACATGGCTCCGTACAACGCGGCGAAGGCCGGCCTGATCCAGCTGTCCAACACCATCGCCGTCGAGTACCTGTTGACTGGCATCCGCTCGAACGTCGTGGTCCTGGGCGGTGCCGAGGGCGAATCGGCCGTCCGGACGACCGACGGCCTGGCACGAACGTTGCGAGGCGCCGACTACGTACGGCCGACGGAGTCGGGCCCTCTCGAGCAGCTGGTGCAGAAAGCGGACGAGGTCGCGGCCTTCCTGGCCCTGCTCGCCCACGACGACGCCCGTCTCCTGACCGGTGCAACCGTCGAGCTCGACCGTGCCGTCACCGCGGGGTTCGCGACATCGATCCTCTCTCACATGACAGCGGCAGGGCTGTGGGGCGCGCCCTAGCCGCAACGACGATCCGGCCCCCCCGAACGCGGTCAACCAGGCCATGGGCCAGATGCCACGAGGGACCCGTGCGCCCACCTCGCGAGGGTGATCCGCCCGACCGCCGGGATGATGTGCCGGTGTCACATCTGGGAAGTGTTCGCCAGGGAGGGGCAGTGTTCGCCAGGATGTTGCGGGACTTCACCTGGTTGGCGGATCACCGTGGTCAGCCAGTGCTCCACGAACACCACCAGCGTGACGTTCTCGCTTCTAGATGGTGGCGAGCTGTTCGCTTGCGGCGGCGGTCAGGACTTTCTGGTCGAAGGAAGCGACCGTCGATCTTGTGTGCTTGGCGGTCGCGAGAAGATAGGCGTCGGGGAGGCTGATCGGGTAGCGGCGGCGGAGCTTGGCCGCTTCGATGCCGACAGCCTCGCTCGGCAGATGAGGCTCGACGCCGAGCGCAGCGATCGCCTCCCGGGCCGTCGCAAGGTGAGAGGAGTCGGCTGACGGGGCCACGAGCACTTCGGTGAGGTTGACGACGCTGATCCCGAGGGTGTCCTCGCGGTCGTGCCACCCGGTGAGGAGTCGGCGGGCCTGGGTGTGGTGGGCGTCGCGGCTGTCCAGTGCTCCGATGAGCACGTCAGCGTCGAGGACGTGTTTCAACGGTTGGCGTCGTCGGCGTCGAGCTGGGCGAGGTAGTCGGCTGGGTAGGTGCCGGTGAGCGCCCCGAACGCGGTGTCGAAGTTGAGCGCGGCTCGGCGGACACGCAGCTCGCCGTCGCCTGCCGGCTCGACGGTGACCGTCTCGCCGGAGCGCAGACCGGCCTCTTCCAACACGGCGATGGGGATGGTGACCTGGTTTTTCGTAGAGATCCTCGGCACACCTTTACTGTACCAGTAAAGGCATGGGACGGCGGGCTGGCGGGCTGGCGGCTGCGTCGGCGCGAAGAGGGCAGGGCTGACCTTCCACGTCAGGCCAAGCTGAGGTCAAACCCTTTGGCAGACTGGTCCCATGACCGCCGGAAGAAGAAGGCGTCCCGGTGGTTCTGCTTGACCTGGGGCCGGGGATCGCATCCGTCAACGACCGAAGGAGTCCGATGCCACTGCGCAAGATGCCGCCCGTCGACGCCGAGGAGGCTCGGCAGAGCGAGGACGCTCGCTTCGTCTACGAGATGATCGCCGGGCAGTGGGTCTCCTCGACGGTCCGGGCCGCCGCCGAGCTCGACGTCTTCGGCGCGCTGGCGGACGGCTCCCGATCGGGGGACGACATTGCCGCGGCAGCTTCTAGCGACGCGCGGACGATGCGCCGGCTGCTCGTCGCCTGCACCTCGCTCGGCCTCCTCACCGAGGACGCGACAGGCCGGTTCGCCCTGACCACCCGTGGGGGTCTGCTCGCCGACGGCGCGCCCGGCTCGCTGCGCGCCCTCGCCCGGCTGCAGGGCGCGCCCGGCGTGTGGCGCCTGTGGGGCGCGCTACCCGAGGCCGTGCGGCGGGGCGAGTCCCAGGCGCAGGTCCTGTTTGGGGAGGACTACTTCTCGTTCCTCGCCTCACATCCCGAGGAGAGAGGGGTGTTCGCCTCCGCCATGCGGGACCTTACGAACTTGATCGTCGAGGAGGCGCGGCGGATCGTCGACTTCGGCTCCGCCCAGGAGATCCTGGACGTCGGCGGCGGCAACGGCAGCTTCCTGCTTCGGCTCCTGGGCAACGCCCCCGACGCCCGCGGAAGCATTCTAGAGCGGCCCGAGGTCGCCGATCTGGCCCGCCAGGCGGCGGCGCAGGCCGGACTGGCCTCGCGGTTCGACGCGGTGGCCGGCGACTTCTTTGAGGCGGTGCCGCCCGCCGATTACTACATCCTCAAGCTCATCCTCCACGACTGGGACGACGACCGCTGCCGGCGCATCCTCGCCAACTGCCGGCGCTCGGCCCGGGCGGGCAGCCGTCTGCTCATCGTCGAGGCGCTGATTGGCGAAGCCGTCGCCGGAGGCGACGGGCTCGACCTCGGCGCCATGATGGACATGACGATCCTCACCCTGGTGCCCGGCCAGGAACGCCGGTTGTCTGAGTACGACGCTCTGCTCGACTCCTCGGGGTGGCGACGCGAGGTGATCGTCTCGACGCGCTCGATGTACTCGCTCGTCGAGGCCGTGCCGGTCTGAGCGGGCCGGCCCACCGGACGGCCATGCTCGGCGGGTAGGGCCGCCACTCTCCGGAGGTTGATCAGCGACCGTGAACGGCTCGCAGGGACACGGACGCGTGCCGTCCGCAGCACTTTCTGCGGTCCGTTAGGTGGAAACGCCGCTGCCGCCTCCAACGACGATGTTTTGCCCGGTGATGTAGGCGGCGCCGTCGGAGACGAGGAAGGCGACGGTCTCGGCGACCTCTCGGGCGGTGCCGAGTCGTCTGAACGGGACCCGGGACGCCACCGACTCGAGTAACGTCGTGACGGTCTCCGGCGAGGCGCCGGACTTGGCCCAGATGGGTGTCTCGATAGGCCCCGGGACTAACGGCATTCTCGCGCCAAGCGCTTCTACGAGCGGCACGGCTTCGTCTCCGCGGCTATGACCGAAGGTGACAACGAAGAGGGTGCACCGGATATCCGCTACCACTGGCAGCGGATCTTACTGACCGAGTTCGTCGCGTGAACTCGGTACCGTGTCGAAAGCGGGGCGATCGGCGAGGGGGCCGAGTATCGTCGGCGCCGTGCGATGTCGTTGACCACCGCTTCCTCCTGAGGCACGACGGCTTGCCCGGCTGAGCACCGCCTGGGCGCTGCTGGCCGATGCCATACCGCTGTACTCGTTGTACGCGTTGCTGTTCAGCCACGCCGGCTTGTCGACGGCCCAGATCTCGCTGCTGCTCGCGATTTGGTCGGCCGTGGGCTTCGTGGCCGAGGTGCCCGCAGGGGTCCTCGCGGATCGGTTCTCCCGGCGGGGCGCCCTGGCCAGCGCCGGCGGGCTGCAGGCGGCCGGGTACGCCCTGTGGGTCGTCGCCCCTCACTTCTGGGGCTTCGCCGCCGGCTTCGTGCTGTGGGGTCTCGGGGCCGCGTTGGTGTCGGGGGCGCTCCAGGCGCTGCTCTTCGACGGACTCCGCTCGGTCGGCGCCGAAGAGCAGTACGGGCGCGTGGCCGGCAGGGTCGCTTCGGTGGGCCTGGTCGCTCAGCTGCCGGCCGCGGTGTCGGGGGCGATCCTGTTCGCCGTCGGGGGCTACCGGCTCGTCGGATGGGTGAGCGTCGGCTGTTGCCTGGGTGCGGCCGGCGTGGCTTGTCTTCTCCCCGAGCCGCCACGGCACCGCAGCTCCGACGATGCGGACGCCGGCTACGTGGCGACGCTGCGGGAGGGCCTGGCTCAGGTCACGACGAGGTCGGGCGTCAGGGTCGCCGCTGCGGCCGTCGCCGTGCTGGGTGGCCTCGACGCCCTCGAGGAGTACTTTCCGTTGCTGGCGCACTCGTGGCGGGTCCCGACCGGGCTCGTCCCGCTCGCCGTCCTCGGTATTCCTCTGGTGGGCGCGGCCGGGGCGGGGCTCGGGGCCAGGGCGGCCCGGCTTACCCCGAGCGCCCTCCTCGGCCTGCTCGTGGTGGGGGGCGTGGCGTTGGGGGTGGCGGGCATCGTGCGCCAGCCGCTCGGGCTGGTGGCCGTGGCCGGGTTCTACGGCCTCTACCGGCTGATGCTTGTCGTCGTCGACGTCCGGCTTCAGGATCGGATCGTCGGCACGCATCGGGCCACGGTCACGTCCGTGGCGGCGTTGGGTACCGAGGTCGTCGGCCTCGGGCTTTACGGGGCGTGGGCGCTCGGCGGCCTCGTACCGATCGCGTCCGCGCTTGTGGTTGTGGCCGCCTCGACCCGTGCGCTGCTTCGCTTGGCGCGAGCCGTCAGTCGTTGAGGGATCGCTCGGTGGCCGGGCTTGCGCCGGCCTTCAGCTTCTCGAGGCCGGCGGGGAGGCGGCCGTTGAATTCGGCGCGTTGGGTGAGGTCGTGGGTGACGCGCAATTCGTAGGCGATGCCGCTGATGTGGTCCATGTTTTGGGCGCGGAGGGCGACCTCCTTGAGGACGGTCAGCACCTCGGTACCGGCCTCGGCGATGTGCCGAGCGACGTCCAGCGCGCTCTGTCGTAGCTCGCCGACGGGTACGACCTCGTCCGCCATGCCAATGCGCCACGCCTCGCTGGCGTCGATCGTGTCGCCGGTGAACAGCATGCGGCGGGCGCGCATCTGTCCCACTTTGCGCTGCATTCCTCCGTAGAAGCCGTTCATGGCGTACTTCACCTGGGTGGAGCCGAAGCGGGCGTTCTCGGACGCGATCGTGACGTCGCACATGTTGGCCACGTCCATCCCGTATCCGGGGGCCATGCCGGCGACCGCGGCGACCGTTGGTTTCCGGTAGTCGTAGATGGCGGTCATCAGTCGGGTGGCGAGCTCGGTGAAGGCGGTTTGTTCCTGCCCGGCGATGCCGTCGAGGACGTCGAGGTCCCATCCGGCGCAGAAGTACTCCTCGGTGCCGATAAACAGCACGCACGCCACTGCGTCGTCGTAGGCCCACTCCGCCAGCGCCTCGATGATGTCGTGGTGGAGGTCCCAACCGAGCGCGTTTCGCTTCTCGGGGTGGTTGAGCTGCAGGATTCCCACGCCGCTTTCCAGCGAGGCGAGCAGGTGGCGAAAGTCCCTCATCGATCGTTCTCCTGATTTGTCCGCTCGTTCGAGGCCAAGGCGGTGAAGGCGTTTTCCAGACGGGCGGTCACGTCCGGATGCCAGATGACCTCGCGGTACATGCTGGTCTCGAAAGAGAGAGCGGCGTTGGGGTCCATGGCCGGAGAGCGCAGCATCAGCTCCTTGTTGAACATCGCCGACCGGGTGGTCGTAGCAGCGATCTCGGAGCCGATGGCGGTTGCGGCCATGACGACCCCGCCGTCATCGACCAATCGGTCGATCAACCCGATTCGGAACGCCTCGTCCGCGTCGATCCGATGTCCGGTGAGGGTGAGGAGCTTGGCCTGGCTGAGGCCCACGATCTTCCACAGTGGCGAGAAGTACGGCGTCAGCCCGAACTTGACCTGGGGGAATCCGAATATGGCATTGCGGGAGCCGATGCGGATGTCGCAAAAGACGGCGAGGTCGAGGCCGCCGCCGAGGGTGGGTCCCGCGACGGCCGCGATGGTGGGCTTCGGGTAGTTGAGGAGCCCTCCGTAGACACGAAGGCAGAGCTCGCCGTACGTGCGCCGGGACTCGTCGGTGAAGGTCGACTGCAGATGCAGGTCGAGGCCGGCGCAGAAGCACTCCTCGCCCCCGGTAAGCACCACGGCGGCCACGTCATCTTCGGTGGCCCAGTCATCGAGGGTGCCGATGAGGTCGTCGAAAACAGCGGGGCTGAGGGCGTTGCGACGCTCGGGGCGGTTGAAGGTGATCGTCCCGACACCGCTCTCGACGCCTGCGAGCACGGCACCTGGCCGGCTCATCGAGCGATTGGGCCGATGAGGGAGCGGAGGTACGCCCCGCCGAGCTTGCCCTTGCGTTCGGGCAGGAGCTGCATCTGTCGCATCATCTCCGTGATGTCGTAGGAGGCCAGGTAGTGCGAGAGCCGACCATCGTCGAACGCCAGGAAGATGTCGCATCCATGCGTCGAGAATCCGGGGTGGTCCCCGAACGGCGCCGGGGGGCCACCGAATTGACGGAAGGCCACGATGCCACGCCGCCCGTCCGGCGAGAAGAAGCGTTCGATCTCGTCGAAGGCCACATCGGGCATGGCCCGCCAGATCTGCTCGATGTAGGCACGAACCCCTTCTCGCCCGTGGATGACCTCGGGCCAGAACACCTCGTCTTCCCACGTCACATCGGTCGCAAGGAGGTCGAGGACCCGCTCGGTGTCGTGAGAGTTCCACGCGGCCAGCCAGCGGTCACAGAACTCACCGAGAAAGGCCGCCTCTTCTGGCGTCATCATGCCCGAAGTGTACAGAGTGTGCGCATACCACGTCTTGGCGCTCGAGTCGGCTCAGATCGATTCGGCTCAGAGGCCCCGATACACCGTGGCGGCCCACATCACGATGAGGGCGTCGACGGCGTCGAGCTCGAGCCGGCTGCCACATATCCCGAAGCCGGCCAGATACAGCATCCTCTCGCTGCTCCACACCAGGGTTCGGGCCAACGCCGTGCTGTCGACCCCGTCAGGAGCGGCGCCGGTGCGGCGTTCGGTGTCGATCTGACGGGCGATGTCGGAGATGAACCCATTCATCATCGCCGCCCATGGTTCACCGACCTCGGGCTCCGCGTGCCAGTTCTCTGCGCTCGCCCGCAGGATTGGTCGATGGCGCATCCAGATCACGGCGACCGAGGTGATGGCATCTCTGAGAGCGTCTTGGGGGGCACGGTCGCCGCGCGTGAACCACGGCTGCATGACATCGACCAGTTCGGCTTGGAGAGCTTCGAGCATGCCCGAAACCACGGCGTACTTCGACCCGAAGTTTCGGTAGAAGGTGGTGCGCGAGACTCGGGCGCGCTGGAGGATCTGCTCGACGGTGAGCTCGGCAAGCCCCCGGCTGCCCAGCAATTCCTCGGTGGCGGTGAAGATTGACGCCGCTGTCGCCGTGGTCGGCCGCGGCGCGGAGGCGCGCTTCTCGTAGGGCATCTTGCCCACGGCACCATGGGTGGCAGACCTGGGGATACGGGCCACGAGGAGTCAGACGCTTCCTGGGTCCGAGCCCGGCCGAGAGCCGTGCCCCCAGCGGTCGGGGTGGAGGGGCTCCGCCGACCTCGTGGCGAAGAACGCCGCTATATCCTCGATCGTCCAGGGCCGCGCCAGCTCGAGATTGGCCTTGGGCTCCGGATGACTCCAGATGACGAGCTGACGACCGTCGAAGTGGAGCACCTGCCCGGTAAGCGCTTCCGCCGCCGGGGACGCGAGGAAGCAGACGATGGGCGCCACCTCATCTGGTTCTCCGAAGGGCATCGCCGCATGACCGAGACGGTCGATCACCGGCTTGGTCATATCGGTCGCGGCGACGGGGTAGATGGCGTTCACGCGAATGTTCCAGCGGTGAAGCTCGAGGGACAGGGCTCGGGTCATGGCCAGCATGCCGCCCTTGGCTGCGGCGTAGTTGCTCTGGCCGACGAGGCCGAAGAGCGCGCTGCCGGAGATCACGTTGAGGATCGAGCCGCCGGTCTCGGTCATGGCCCTGGCCGCCGATCGGGCGAGCAGCCATGCGCCGCGGAGGTGAACGGCGACCACCTCGTCGAACTCCTCCGTGGTCATCTTGAGCAAGGTCCGGTCGCGCGTGATGCCGGCGTTGTTTATGACCATGTCCACGCCACCGAAGTGCTCGACACACCCACTCACCAGCGCGTCGGCTATCTCCTCTTCCGTTACGGATCCGGTAATGCCGATCGCTGCGACCCCGTTACCGGTGAGTTGCGCGGCGACCGTCGCACACCGCTCACTGTCTCGGCCGTTGACCACCACGGCTGCACCGGCGGCCCCGAGAGCCCGGACGAAGGCGAGACCGAGGCCGCGCGTCGAGCCCGTGACGATCACGCGCCGACCGGCAAGCGGTCCTGCACTCATGCGGCCCGAGGCCTGGCAAGCCACTCCCGACTTACGTCGACGCCACGAACACGCACGTCGTCACTATAAACACCGAATGCGCACAGTTTGTACACTCCCGAGAGGGACAAGGGGAGATCTCGAGGAGGGCCGGTGAGCATCGACGAGCAGGGTCGGCTTCAGGCGAGGGAAGCGGCCTATCGGACGAGTGGCCTGTGGACCGACGATCCAATCGGAGGTCTGGTTGCGGCTCGGGCCGCCCGGTGGCCGGACCGGGAGCTGTTCAGCTTCGAGGGTCGTCGCGTCACGTACGGCGAGTTCGACGCTTGGGTCACGGCCGTGGCCGCTGACATGGTCGGTCAGGGCGTGGCGCAGGGAGACCGCGTCATGGTTCAGCTGCCCAATTGCCTCGAGGCGCTCGTGCTTCAGGCCGCGGCATTCCGGATCGGAGCGATCGACATGCCGGTCGTTCCAATTTACCGCCATCACGAGCTGCGCCAGATCCTCGCCGATGCCCGGCCGAAGGTCTACGCCGCCGCGTGCGAGCTGGGCGAGCGTCGCCCGGCCGAGGAGCTCGACGCTCTGTCCGATGAGCTCGGGCAAACGCAAGCGGTGCGATACATCGTGGGTGGGGCGCGGTCCGGGTGGTCCGACGTCCCGGCTCCCGGCTCATCACCCGGAGTGGTGTTGCCCGAGCCGCTTCCAGCCGATCGGCCGGCGCTCCAGCTGTACACGTCGGGCACGACCTCGGCTCCCAAGGGGGTGCTCTTGACGAGTCGGGCCCTGCTGGCCCACCTCCGTAACTACCGCGAGGCCCTGGAGGTGGACGAGACCGCCGTCCTGGTCGCCGGCAGTCCGCTCTCGCATCTCGGAGGCTTCGTCGCTGGCCTCGTCTTCCCCGCCTTTCTCGGCGCCCGATCCGTCATCCTCAGGACCTGGAAGCCCGACGAGGCCGTCGAGATCATCGAGCGGGAGCGGGGAACGCTCATGATGGGGGCTACCGTCTTCCTCGCCGACCTCGTGCAACGCTACGAGGCGGGCGCCGCTCGGACCCATCGCCTGTCGCAGTACATCTGCGCCGGAGCCACCGTCCCCCCGTCCCTCATCAGGCGAGCGGATCGTGTGGGGGTCCATTCGATGCGGGTCTACGGCATGACGGAGACCGCTGGTGTTTGCACCTCGGCCGCCCCCGACGCCTCCGTCGAACGACGTTCCGAATGGGATGGACGGCTGCTTCGCCAGATGGAGATCGAGGCGGTCGACGACCACCGACATCGCCTCCCCGACGGCGAGATCGGCAACCTGCGCATCCGGGGTCCGCAGCTCCTGACCGGGTACACCGACCCCGTCCTGAGCCGCACACAGATCGATGACGACGGCTGGTTCTATCCGGGCGATGTGGGCGTCGTCGACTCCGGGGGCTGGGTCCGGATGGTCGGACGCAGCAAGGACATCGTCAATCGCGGCGGAGAGAAGTTCTCGACGATGGACATCGAGTCGGCGATTGCCTCTCACCCGGATATCACCGCCGTCGCCGTGGCCGCCGTGCCCGATGACCGTCTCGGCGAAGTCGTCGCGGCCTGGATCGTCCCCGCTCCCGGCACGACGTGGACCGGCCCGGCACCGCTCATCGCCCACCTCGAAGAGCAGAAGATGGCCAGACAGAAGATCCCGGTGGTTTGGCACGCCGTCGCCGCCATCCCGATCAGCACCACCGGCAAGGTTCAAAAGCACCGACTCCCCGAGCTCGAAGAGCTGCCGGCGTGAAGCGGACTCCTCGTCGGCTCGGCCGTGAATCAGCCCGCTGCGAGGGGGCCGAGCGGCGCGAGCTGTGCCGCGGTGGGTTCACTGCAACAAAACCACGGCTCGGTGAGGTGGGCTCGCCGCCCGGCTGGACCCCGAGTGATGGTCCCCGCTGAAGGGCGAGTCCCGCCCATCTTGGCCCGGGCTCTGATCATGGCGTCGATCTCGTCGAAGGTCACCGCCGGTGGTTGGTCGATGCGCTCCTCGACGAGGGCCGCCAGGTCGGTAGCCAACCGGTCGACGCTGGGATCGGGATGAGACCAGCTCCAGCCGAGGCGCTCGGAGTCGTACCGACCGATGTGGCGCGTCATCGCATCCTGGTCGAGCAGAAGCGAACCCTCCGGTACCAACAGGCGCACCGCGTACTGAACCGGGTCGACGTTGGCGACCAGGTCGTGGGAGACGACGAAGTCGAGGAGGTCCACCAGGCTCGCCATCGTCGTCCACGGCGTGAACGGCAGCCACGACGGACGCACCTCGATGCCGTGGTCGCGAAGCGCGATGACCGCCGCCGACTCGTCGGCGACGGTGTGGCCCTTGTCGAGTTGGAGCAGGACGTCATCGCTTACCGACTCGAAGGCGGAGACGACGAAGGCACATCCGCTCTCGGCCAGGGTGGCGAGGAGGTCGCGGTGACGCAGGATGTGCTCCACCTTGGTCGTGCAGTCAAACGTGAGGCTCGGGTGCCGGTCGTGCAGCGCTGTGAGGACACGCCGAGAATGCCCTGGCATGTTGAGGAAGTCGGGGTCGGAGAACGTCACGTGGCGGGCGCCGGCGGTTACGAGGCCGTCCACGTCGGCGAGCACGGTCTGCTCGTCCACCGCCCGCACCCTTCCGTCGTAGACGGCGGGGACCGGGCAGTGGCGGCAGCGGTGCGAGCAGCCCCGGCTGGCCTCGATCGATCCGACGAGGCGCTCCTCGTCGTCGACGGCGAGCCGCGTATAGCGATCCAGCGGAGGGAGCACGCCACGGGCGGGTATGTAGGAACGGTGCCGGGCCCGTTGGACCGGAGGGCCGGGCTCGCCGCCTCGGGCCCAGGCGAGCAGGCCGGGCAGGTACTCGCCGGCGATCACGGCGTCGAAGGGGGAGCGGACCGTGCGGTCCCGGCTGACCGAGGCGTACAACCCGTAGAAGCAGACGGGGAGCTCGGGCCGTCGAGCCCGAATGGCGTCGGCGGTCTGAAGGGCCAGGCGCATCGCTGTGTGCATCGGAACCGAGAACGCCACCCGATCGGCCCAATCGACCGATGGGACTTCGAGGACGTCCACGGCGAGGTCGGCGCACCTGACCTCGTGGCCGGCAGCGAGAAGCGCGGCGGCGGGCGCCCCCAGCTGCAGAGGCTGATGGCCGAGCTCGTAGGTCGAGACGAGAAGGATCCGCACTCCGGCAGGCTACGGCACCCCACGCGGACTCCAGCGATCCTCTGTGTCTGGCCCTCAGCCCTGGGCCCGCGCCCGGCAACCCACCGCGCCCGCCGCTACCTGAGCCTGACCTCGAGGCACGCGTCCGCCTTCCGAAGGGCCGCCTCGACCTCGGCGGGCGAAGGGCCGCGGGCGAAGACGAAGCCGAGATAGCGGTCGCCCTCGGGCAAGGGGACCAGCGGCCGTCCCGGGGTTACGGTGATCTCGACGCCGACGACGCCTTCGACGGCGAGCGCCCGCTCCTGGCCTTCCACCCGATCGAGCGTGCCTCCTGCGCGTATCGGAAGCATCATGACGCCCGAGGCCTGGGCCTCACGCTCCGGGGCTGGCGCGGCCACTCCGAGAGCATGCGCGACGATGATCTCCTCGAGGCTTATCCCGGCCCCGAACCGCAGTGACCGCGCACAGAGGCCGCCGATCGAACGGGCCGCCACCTCGATGATCGCGACGGTCGCGTCGTCGCCGACCCGCAGCTCGGCGTGGATCGGTCCTTCACGCAGCCCGAGCGCGGTCGCGGCCTGAGCGGTGACGGATCGCAGGCTGGCGATGACCGACGCCGGCTGCCTGGAGGGCGTGACGTAGATGGTTTCCTCGAAGAACGGTCCGTCGAGTGGGTCCGGCTTGTCGAACACGGCGAGCATCTCCAGCCGCCCGCTGCGCAGAAGGCCTTCGACCGCCACCTCGGTTCCGGGCACGAACCGCTCGACGAGGAGGACTTCTCCGTCGTCGCCGGGCAGGGCGCGGATGCGCCGGCCGGCGGCCTCGGCCGCGGCGGGGTCGTCGGCGCGGATGACGCCCTGACTGCCGGAGCGCGTGATGGGTTTGACGACGCACGGATACCCGATCTCGTCGGCGGCGGAGGCGATCGAGGCGCCGGGGGCGACCGTTCGATGCTCGGGCTGGGGGACCGATCCCGCCGTCAGCCGGGCCCTCATGACCGCCTTGTCCCTCGTCGCCGCCACGGCGTCGGGTGGATTGTGTCGCAGCCCGAGGCGTTGGGCCGCGCTGGCGGCGATCACGACGCCCTGGTCGTCGACGGCCACGACGGCATCGAGCGGAGCTCGTCGGTGCAGGGCGACGATGGCATCCACGGAGGCGTCGTGGTGGGCCAGGGGCACGACAACGGCCCGATCGCCCATGGGCCCGGCCAGGGCCTGGCGGCGTTCGGAGCCGATCACCACCTCGGCGCCGACCCGGGCTGCGGCGGTGACGAAGTCCGTGGCACGGTAGGTGCTCGTCGGCAGAAGCAGGAGAATCCTGGGCACCCTCCTATGATGGTCTGCGGGCCGAGGATGACGAGGAACCCATATGACCGATGTCAAGTCCAACGATGTGCTGGTGCTTAGCCTCACCGACACCGCCCTCACCAAGGTCCTCGAGCTGCAGGCCGCCGAGGGGCGCGATGAGCGCCTGGCCCTCTGGGTTCGGGTCAGCGGGGTCACCGACGGCTCTTTTGCCTACGAGATGTACTTCGAGGCCGCCGCCGACGCCGGTGATGAGGACTGGTCCGACGAGCGCGACGGCCTCGTCGTGGTCGTGCCCACCGACAGCGTCGAGCAGATACGCGGGTCGGTGCTCGACATGAGCCGGAACCTTCTCCAGGGCGGCATGGTCATCCAAAATCCCAACACCCCGCCGCTTCCAACCCCGGCCATGGCGGGACCGCCGGCCGACCTCAGCGGTGATGTGGCTCAGCGCGTCATTCAGGTGCTCGACCAGCAGATCAACCCGTCCATCGCCACCCACGGCGGAAGGGCCGACCTGGTGGCGGTTGACGACGATGCCGCCTTTCTGCGGCTGAGCGGTGGCTGTGCCGGCTGTGGGATGGCAGCGGTGACGCTCAGTCAGGGAATCGAGGTCGCCATTCGAGACTCCGTCCCCGAGATCCTTCGCGTCGTTGACGTCACCGACCACGCCGCCGGCACAAACCCTTACTACGAGCCGGCCAAGAAGTAGCGCCTGGCGGTCGACGACCGACTGCTAGGCGAGCTGTCCAAGGGCGTCGGCCAGAGGCTCGAGAACGGCGGGGGAGTAGGGCGTGGGCAGGACCACGATGGCCAGGTCGGCCCCGGCCTCCGCGAAAGTGGCGGCGACGGCGGCGGTGTCGCTGCTGTCGGCACCGAAACGGACATGGGAAGAGAGCAGGATCTCACCTGGATCGCGGCCGACGTCCGCGCAGTGCTGGTGCAGAACGTTGCGTTTGTGGACAAACTCCTCCACTGTCCCGCCCACGAAATTCCAGTGCTGGGCGAAGCGCGCCGCCGTGCGCAACGTCCGCTTCTCCCCGCTCCCCCCGATGCAGATGGGTGGGTGTGGGCGCTGAATGCCCTTCGGATTGCAGCGGGCGTTGATCAGCTCATAGTGCGTTCCCTTGAACGTGGTGGTCTCATCGGTCAGAAGACCGATGAGGATCTCGCAGGCCTCCTCGAAGCGATCACTGCGGTCCTTTGCGGAGCCGAGCGGGATGCCATAGGCACCGGACTCTTCCTCGTTCCACCCGGCACCGATCCCGATCTCGAGGCGACCGCCGGAGACGATATCGAGGGTTGTCGCCATATTGGCCAACAGCGCGGGATGGCGGTAGTGGATGCCGGTGACGAGGGTACCGAGACGTAGCCGGCGGGTCGCTTGGGCCAATGCCGTGAGCGTGATCCAGCCCTCGAGGCAGGGACCGGTCGAATCCGAGAAGATCGGATAGAAGTGATCGAAGGTCCAACCCGACTCGAACAGGTCGATGTCGTCGGCGGCTTTCCACACTGCGAGCATGTCCTGCCAAGTCGTGTTCTGCGGGGAGGTCTTGAAGGCGAATCGCACGCGTTGATTGTACGCCGACGATTGCACACCAGATGGCTGGAGAGTCGGTTATAATCACGGAACTGTGCCCAGAAAAGCTGTTACCAAGAAAGCCGTTGCCAAAAAAGCGGTGGCTACCAAGAAGTCCATGACCGATCGCCACAAGGCCGCTCTCGCAGTTGGTCGGGACGAGGGTCGGGCCGTGCGCCGATATCTGGAGGCCGTCGACGCTCAAAGAGCGCGACCGGGTCGAAAGCGCACGGCGGAGAGCGTCCAACGCCAGTTCGCCGAGACCGAAGCGGCGCTGGCCAAGGCCACTGCCCTCGATCGGGTGCACCTGCTGCAACGGCGGATCGACCTGCAGTCCGAGCTCGATCATCTGTCCCTTCAGGGTGACGACGATGTCGCCGAGCTGGAGGCGGCGTTTATCGGTGCTCTGCCCGGCTATAGCACCCGCAAGCATCTGACCTACCCGGCCTGGCGGGAAGCGGGAGTGCCGGCTCGCGTCCTGCGTGCCGCCGGCATTCGCCGGTCCACGACCTGACTTCCTGGCCCAAGGGATTACGAGCCCCTACGGCCGCGCAGGGCTGTTTCTTCGCGGGCCCCTTACGAGGCTCGGGCCCGAAGCGGCATATCACTTCGGGCCGCGTCCTGCCCTATGTGGTCGCGAAGGCGTGTCTTGGCGGCCGGCCTGAGGGCGCGGAGCGCGGAGCCGAGCAGGGCGTCGGGATCGGGCAGGGCCCCGAGCACCCAGCGGGAGTACATGCCCTCGTCCATCCAGGCGGCGAGCTCGGCGGGGCACAGCGCTTCGAGCGATCCACGCCTGGCGCCGGCGAGGCGTAGTACCTCCCAGGTCCAGGTTCTTGCGGCCAGCTCAACGATGGTGTCGAGCTCGGGTCGGGCCACGTGTTGGCCGGACGCAACGAGCAGCCGACTGGCCGGATGCAGCCGCAGGGTCTGCGGCCACGTCAGCGCAGCCGTCGCTCGTCCGGCTGCTTCGATGATCGCGCTCAGCCAGAGTATGGCGAGCAGGCGCGACGGAGGATCTGCAGCGGGTGGCGTCGGCCGGCCCAGGCAGCGCAGGAGGGTGTCGAGCATCCGTCCTCCCTCCGGAGCCTCCTCGGTGCTGATCCCGTCGAGGGTCAGCCGCGACGCGCTTCGACCGGAGCGGTCGACGGCGACGGCGAGCCGCAGGGCAGGGGCCGACGCTCCGGGCGACGCACCGACGGTCGACACCGGGGCAGAGGTCTGGGATGCCCCCTCGTCGAGCGCCGCGGCGCGCAGGGATTGGCCGGCGGCGACGACGGCTAGGGCATCGCAGGCGTCGGGGGCCTGCCAGCAGAACAGCTCGTCGGTCGGGCGGCTCGCGATCACCTCCCAGCGGGCGCCTCGGTGGCGGGCCATGAACGCCGTCGCCGGCATGTCAGAGGGCTGCACACGGTCGAGCTCGTCAACGAGCTCGGCCAGGGCGGGCGGTGCGGGTGTGCGGTTGGGTACGGGCATGTCCGGCCTCCTCGTCGTGCCGGCCCATGGAGGGCCGGTCACACGGGGGGTGGTCCCGAAACCCCGAGCGTTACCGGGGGACCCAACTCCGACGGTACTGCGAGGCTGTGACCGCCAACGGCCGGATGTGGGTGACGGCGAGATCAGGGGCCGGTTCGGGCGTCGAGGACGCGCACCAGGCGCTTCGGTGCGACGGCTCGGTAGCTCTCGTCGATCCACTCTTCGATCTCGTCGAGTGGAGGACCCCCCTCGACGTCGAGATGGATGACCACCCATCCCGCCCGACCCAGGCCGTAGCCGGCGGGCGCCGTGCCCCGTGCGGCCAGGGCGGCCGGATGGGAGTCCGGGAGCTTCACCGTGACCCGTGGCCGAGCGTCATGGGATCCGGAGACCACGAAGACCTTCTTGCCCACCTTGACGACCCGTTCCCCCCACGGGTCGTCCTCCCAGGCCTCGGGTAGGCCGAGCGCAAAGCCAACCAATCGGTCGGTAGGTCGCCCCCCCGCCTCCGGCCCCCCGGTCCCGTGAGCCATCGCTCAGGCGGGAGGGGGCGGCGGCACGACGCAGAGGTGCACGTCGCTGAGTTGGTCGTCGGTGACCGGCGCCGGCGCCCCCATCAAGAGGTCCCGCGCGCTCTGGTTGAGGGGGAAGGCGATCACCTCACGGATGTTGGCCTGGTCCTCGAGGACCATGAGGATCCTGTCGAAACCTGGGGCGATACCGGCGTGGGGCGGTGGGCCGTAGTGGAAGGCGTTCCAGAGGGCGCCGAACGACGAGCGGATGCGCTCGGGGCCATAGCCGGCGACGGCGAACGCTGCTTCCATCACCTCGGGCAAATGGTTGCGGACGGCGCCTGACGACAGCTCGATGCCGTTGCAGACCACGTCGTACTGGTAGGCGAGCACCTCGCCTGGGTCCTTCGACTGCAAGGCCTCGAGGCCGCCCTGGGGCATCGAGAACGGATTGTGGGCGAAATCCCACGCCCCTGTTGTCTCATCCCTTTCGAACATGGGAAAGTCGACGACCCAGCAGAACGCCAACCGGTCGGGGTCGGCCAGGCCGAGCTCGCGTCCGATGGTCTTGCGTTGATCGCCGAGGACGGCGGCGGCCTTCTCCCGTGGACCGACGACGATGAGGACCGCATCGCCTTCCTGAGCGTCCACGGAGGCGGCGACTTTCCCCATCTCTTCCTCGTTCAGCCGCTTGGAGAGTGAGCCCTTCGTCCCGGCCGCATCGAGTTGCAGCCAGGCGCCGGTCGTATTGGCCTTCCTGGCCGTGTCGGCAAAGGTGTCGAACCATTTGCGGGGGCGGCCGGCGGCCTCGGGGGCCCGTAGCGCCCTGATCACATGGCCGTTCCCTGGGGCGTCGGCGAACATCGGCAGCTCGGTTCCCCCACCCAGGGTTGCGGTGAGCTCGCCGATCTCGAGGCCGAAGCGGAGGTCGGGTTTGTCCGAGCCGAACCGGTCGATCGCATCGGCCCACGTGATACGGGGGAACGGGACCGTGAGCGACTTGGTCGTGAGCCCTTCGACGATGGCGGCCATGAGGGCCTCGACCTCGACGAAGACGTCCTCTTGGGTGGCGAACGCCATCTCGAGGTCGATCTGGTAGAACTCGCCCGGGCTGCGATCGGCGCGTGATGCCTCGTCGCGAAAGCATGGGGCGATCTGGAAATAGCGGTCGATGCCGCCGACCATCAGCAGCTGCTTGAACTGTTGCGGCGCCTGGGGGAGGGCGTAAAATTCTCCCGGGTAGAGGCTGCTCGGCACCAGAAAATCCCTTGCCCCTTCGGGCGAGGAGGCCGTGAGGATCGGCGTCTGGATGTCGAGAAAGCCCCGGCCGCCGAGATGGGTGCGCACGATGTTGGCGAGCCCGGCGCGACGGGCCAGGCGTTCGGACAGAGGGCCGCGCCGCATATCGAGATAGCGGTAACGGAGGCGGGCGTCCTCGCCGACCTCGGTATCGCGCTCGACGGGAAAGGGCAGCACGTCGGCCGACGACAGGACCTCCACCTCGGTCACGGCGACCTCGACCTCTCCCGTACCGATCTTGGCGTTGACGGTCTCGGGCCCACGGGCGACAACATCGCCGGTCACGCTCACCACGCTCTCGAGCCGGAGCCGCTCCAGGGTCTCGAAGCCTGGCGATCCCGGGTGGCTGACGAGCTGGACCGTGCCGGCGGGCTCGGTGCCCCCGGCGTCGCGCAGGTCGACGAAGAGCAGGCCCCCGTGGTCGCGCTTGGCCGCCAGCCACCCGGCCAGGCGGACGGTGGTGCCCACGTCGGCGCCGCGAAGGTCGCCGCCGCGGTGGTCTCGATAGCGGTTGACGGCGAGGGGGCGGGGATCGGCCATGACGGCGTGCAGGTTACTAAGGCTCGCTCGGGCGCTCGTGTGCCTATTCGAGGAGCTGGCGCACCTCGGCCACGGCGGCGGCCAGGCCGGCCACCTCGGCGCGCAGGGATGTGAGCTCGGTCTCGATGGCAGCGATCCGCTCTCCCGATCCGCCGCGCGGGGACGCCGGCACCTGGTCGGGGACGGTGATCACCTCGCCGGCGAGGAGATGAGCCCAGCGTTCCTCCCGTTGCCCGGGCTGGCGCTCGAGGCGAACGACGTAGGGCTCGTCGTAGCGGTTGCGCAGCCGGTGCAGCACGCCGTCGACACCGCCCATCTCCGAGAGGTCCCCGTAGCGCTCGGTGCGGGTTTGCAGCTCGTTGACCGTTTGCGGGCCCCGCAGGGCGAGCACGGCGATGACGGCGAGCTCGGCGTGGGTCAGCCCCCATGCCTCATGCATCACCTGGCGGTACTTGTCGGCCCGTTGGCCCGGGCTGTGCACGACGCGCGCCAGGCCGATGGCCCGCAGCTCGCCGACGACCGTGCTCACCTCGCCGGGCGAGTAGTCGACGACCGGGTTGCGGTTCGAGGCCTGGTTGCAGCCCAGCACGAGCGAGTTGAGCGTCAACGGGTACTGCTCCGGCGTCGTCGCTTCCTTCTCGATCAGGGCGCCGATGACCCTGAGCTGCTCTGCGGTGAGGACCTGCATGGGCCGGAGCATAGAGGCGGCGTCGCGGGCCGCCCCGAATCGAAATGGCCGCTGTCGGCCGCCGACGGCCAGAATGGCCAACCGGGGCACGGTTCCTTACGGTGCCCAGGAGAGGAGAACGTCACCATGGCCGGGACAAGTCGCAACAGCTTCGGAGCCAGGGCCGATCTGGCCGTCGGGGACAGGAGCTACCAGATCTTCCGTCTCGGCGCCCTCGCCGACCGCTTCGACGTGGGCCGCCTGCCGTACGCCCTCAAGGTGCTCCTCGAGAACCTGCTGCGCCACGAGGACGACGTCACCGTCAGCGCCGGCGACATCGAAGCCCTGGCCGGCTGGGACGCCGCGGCCGAGCCGTCGAAGGAGATCGCCTTCGCCCCCGCCCGCATCCTGATGCAGGACTTCACCGGGGTACCTGCCGTGGTCGACCTGGCGGCCATGCGCGACGCCATGACGGCTATGGGCGGCGACCCCGCCCTGGTAAATCCCTTGATCCCGGCCGAGTTGGTCATCGACCACTCGATCATCGCCGACGTCTACGGCGTGCCGGACGCCTTCGCCCAAAACGCCGAGCTCGAGTTCGAGCGCAACCAGGAGCGGTATCGCTTCTTGCGTTGGGGCCAGACGGCCTTCGACACCCTGAAGGTGGTGCCCCCCAACACCGGCATCTGCCATCAGGTGAACCTGGAGTACCTGGCGCGCGTGGTTTTCGCATCCGACGAAGGGGAGGCCTACCCCGACACGCTGCTCGGCACCGACAGCCACACCACCATGGTCAACGGGCTCGGCGTGCTCGGCTGGGGCGTCGGTGGCATCGAGGCCGAGGCCGCCATGCTCGACCAACCGGTGTCGATGCTGATCCCGCGGGTCGTCGGCTTCAAGCTGACCGGTGCCCTGCCCGAGGGTTCGACCGCCACCGACCTGGTGCTCACCGTCACCGAGATGCTTCGCAAACACGGCGTGGTAGGCAAGTTCGTCGAGTTCTACGGCGAGGGGCTGGCGTCGGTCCCGCTCGCCAACCGGGCGACGATCGGCAACATGTCGCCCGAATACGGCTCGACGTGCGCCATCTTCCCGATCGACGAGGAGACCCTGGCTTACCTGCGCTTGACGGGCCGGCCGGCCGAGCAGGTCGCCCTCGTTGAGGCGTACGCCAGGGAGCAGGGCCTGTGGCACGACCCCAGCCACGAGCCGACGTACTCGGAGGCGCTCACCCTTGACCTGGGGACGGTGGTTCCTTCGCTCGCCGGCCCGGCCCGGCCCCAGGACCGCGTCGCCCTCGACCAGGCCAGGGCCGGATACCGCTCGGCGGTGGCGAAGGTCCTCGGCGCTTCGGGAGATGGTGGGGAAGTCGCCGCCGGCGAGGCTCCGAGCCATCCGGTGCCGGTCACGTTGGCCAACGGGACGAGCTTCGACCTGGACCACGGTCACGTCGTCATCGCCGCCATCACCAGTTGCACCAACACGTCCAACCCGTACGTGATGGTCGCCGCCGGTCTTCTGGCCAAGAACGCCGTCGAGCGGGGCCTCGGCTCCAAGCCATGGGTGAAGACCACGCTGGCGCCGGGCTCGAAGGTCGTCATGGACTACTACGAACGCGCCGGTCTCACCCCCTACCTGGAGAAGCTCGGCTTCGATCTGGTCGGGTTCGGGTGCACGACCTGCATCGGCAACAGCGGGCCGCTGCTGCCGGAGATCTCCAAGGCCGTCGCCGATGGCGACCTGGCCGTCGTGTCCGTGCTCTCCGGCAACCGCAACTTCGAGGGTCGCATCAGCCCCGACGTGAGGATGAACTACCTGGCCTCGCCGCCCCTCGTCGTCGCCTACGCCCTGGCGGGGAGCATGGATGCCGACATCGTGGCCGAGCCGCTCGGGACCGGGTCGGACGGCCAACCGGTCTTCCTGCGCGACATCTGGCCGACGCCCAAGGACGTCTCGGCCGTGGTCGACGCTTCGGTCGAGTCGGAGATGTTCCGGGCGTCCTACGACGCCGTGTTCGACGGCGACGACCGTTGGAACTCCCTCGACATCCCCACCGGCGACGCCTACGAATGGGACACCCGCTCCACGTATGTCCGCAAGCCGCCCTACTTCGATGGCATGCCGGACGCGCCCGTCCCCCTGGTCGACATCCACGACGCCAGGGTGCTGGCCAAGCTGGCCGACTCGGTCACGACCGACCACATCTCGCCGGCCGGCAACATCCGCCCCGACGGGCCGGCCGGGCGCTGGCTCGTCGACGGCGGCGCCACGCCGGCCGACTTCAACTCCTACGGGTCCAGGCGCGGCAACCACGAGGTCATGATCAGGGGGACGTTCGCCAACATCCGCCTGCGCAACCAGCTGGCGGCGGGCACGGAGGGGGGCGTCACCCGCCATCTGCCCGAAGGCGAGGTCATGTCGATCTACGACGCGGCCAAGCGCTACGAGACCGACGGGGTGGCCCTCGTGATCCTGGCCGGCAAGGAGTATGGCTCGGGGTCGTCACGCGACTGGGCGGCCAAGGGCACGGCCCTGCTCGGGGTGCGAGCCGTGCTGGCCGAGAGCTTCGAGCGGATCCACCGCTCCAACCTGGTCGGCATGGGGATCCTGCCCTTGCAGTTCGCCGAGGGGGCGACGGGCGCTTCGCTCGGCCTGACCGGCGACGAGGTCTTCACCGTCACCGGCCTCGAGGGTCTGGCCGACGCCGACCCGATGCCCAAGACGCTCTCGGTCACCGCCGACGACAAGCAGTTCGACGTGGTGCTGCGCATCGACACGCCCAAGGAGGCGGACTACTACCGCCACGGCGGGATCCTGCCCTACGTGCTGCGCCAGCTGAAGGCCAGGGGGTGACGACGGCCGGCGGGTTCCGCTGCTCCTCGGGGTGCCGGCGTCGCCCTGGCGAGATGCGGCCGGCCGGCGGTGGCGAGGCGATTTTCTTTGCCCACTTTTGCGGACTTTCTCCGGAAAAGTGGGCAAAGAAACGGTTCGGCGGTGGGCGCCCGTCGTGAAGATCACCGCCATACGCATCCAGAGGCTCCGCCTGCCCCTGGACCCACCTTTCTTTGCGGCGTGGGACCCGGTCCCGCGGCGGAACTTCGACGCAACCATTGTGCGGGTCGAGACCGACGAGGGGCTCGTCGGCATCGGGTCGGGGGACACGATGGACGCCTTCGCCCGCTACGAGGGGCTCTTCGTCGGTCAGGATCCCCTCGAGACCGTCCGTCACGTGCGGACCATCGAGACCATCAACTTCCACGCCGGTCGGTTCTGGCCCCTCGAGGTCGCCCTGTGGGACCTGATGGGCAAGGCGACGGGCCAGCCCGTGTCCGTGCTGTTTGGCAACGCCGGCCGGCGGGTCCTGGCCTACGCGTCCTCGGGCGAGCTCAAGGCCCCCGAAGCGCGCGCCGAAGCGGCCGTCGCCGCCAAGGAGAAGGGCTTCACCGCCATCAAGATCCGCATCGACCGCGACCGCATCGACGACGGCATCGCCTCGGTGGCGGCGACGCGCGCCGCCGTCGGGGACGACTTCGCCATCATGGTCGACCTCAACCAGTCCTGGCGGATGGCGGGCGATGTGGCGGCCGTGCTCGACTTCGCCGCCGTCCGCAGGGTGGTAGAGCGTCTCGGCGCGCTCGGGGTCTTCTGGGTGGAGGAGCCGCTGCCGTACCGGGACACGGTCGGACTCAAGGCGCTGCGATCCCAGACCGGCGTGAGGATCGCCGCCGGCGAGATGCTCGACTCGGTCGGCGAGATCCTCTCCTACCTCCAACACGACGCCCTCGACATCTACCAGATGGACGTCGTGCTCGCCGTGGGGATGCACAGGGCCAGGACCCTCGCCGAATTGGCGCTCATGAGGCACCGCGCCTTCACCCCGCACGCATGGACCAACGGCATCGGGCTGCTCGCCAACCTGCACGTCTCGGCCGGGGTGGGCGGAGGACCCTACTTCGAGTTCCCCTATGACCCGCCGGGCTGGACTCTGGCGAGACGTGATTTCATGCTGGCCGCGCCGATCGACATCACGACCGACGGCTACGTCGAGGTGCCCGACGTTCCGGGTATCGGCGCCGAGCTCGACGAGGACGTCGTCGCCCGCCTCGGCGTGGACTGATCACTGATCACTGATCACTGATCGCCGATCGCCTCGCTGATCGCTGATGGCTGATCGCCGGAGCTCGGCTTTATGCTGTGCCGGGAGCGTGGATGCCGAAGGCGGCGTCGATCTGCTCGGCGACGACCGTGTCGAGGATGGCGAGCAGCGCCCGCGCCGGGGCGCTCGGCCGGCCCCTGCGCCTGATCACCGTGCCCACCCGCCGCCGGGGGAGTCCTCCCACCGTGATCCGGGCGAATCCGTCGAGGCCCTCGGCCGCCGTGGTCGCCGGGAGGATCGAAGGCCCGATGCCGCGGGCGGTGAGCGAAGCCATCAACCGGAGGCCATCGACCTCGGCGCGGGCCACGAGGGTCACGCCGGCGTCGGCGGCGGCGACGTCGAGCTCCTGGCGGTACGTGCTGCCTGGAGCGGGGAGCAGCAGCTCGAAGCCGTCGAGGTCGGCGAGGGCGACCTCGGAGCGGTCGGCCAGCTGGTGCTCTGGCGGTACCACCAGGATCAGGTCCTCGTCGAAGAGCGGCGTCTCGGTGAGGTCGGGTGCCGTCTGGGGGAGGTTGACGACGGCGACGTCGAGGACGCCGCTGCCGAGCTGCGGTTCGAGGGTGGAGCCTGTGCCCTCCCCGACGACGAGGTGGACCTTGGGGTGAACCTTGGCCAAGCGCTCAAGGAGATGGGGGGTCAGCCATCTCGCCGTGGTACCGATGATGCCGATGCGCACCGGGCCCGTGACCTCGTGACGCATGGCCGCCACGTCGGCGGCGATGGCGTCGAGCTCGGCCGAGATCCGCCGGGCCCGTTCGACGACGGCCTGACCCTCCTCGGTCAGCTGGCCGGCCTGGCGGTCGACGAGCAGTACGCCGAGCTCCTTCTCGAGGCGCGCCACATGACTCGAGACGTTGGACTGCACCGTGTGCATGGACAGGGCGGCTGCAGAGAAGCTCCCGTGGTCGGCGATGGCCACCACGGCCTGCAGCTGGCGAAGATCCATCGTCCCCACAGATAGCACACATCATCGCCGCGCCTTCGGAGGGTGCACGCCGGTCGGCACGGATCAGCGGCGGGTCAGGACAGCGAGGAAGTCACGGGTCCAGCCGGTCACATACTGCGAGGCCGGGCGGTTCTGGCCGGGGACGGCGGTGTGCAGCGGGCCTCCGGCCCGCTCGGTGACGTCGGCCTGGACCCATTCCGGGTTGATGTCGAGCTCCATGCCGTTGGTGACGTGGGCGGCGATGAGGGCGGAGGCCATATCGACGGGAAGGGCGTGCATCGACCCGGCGTAGACGAGATCCCCTGCGCCATCGACACCAACGGCGCTGCGAGCGTTGACCACAGGACCGAGCGTCGACCCCCACAGGGCCGTGTCCCCTGCAGTCGGTGACGCCACCCCCCGCTTGACCAGGAGCTGCAGGTTTTGGCGGACGCTTACCACCGAAGGTCCAGGCGCGGTCGGCCTCTGGCCCCAGGCGCCGACGGCGACCCCGCCATCACGGGAGACGACGAGGCTGGCGTCGCCGAGTACCAGCGGGACGAGGACCCGGCCGTCGACTTCGAACCCGCCGGCGTGGGCCGAGACCTCGAACCCACCGTTGAAGGCGCCAAGCAGTACACGTCGCTCACCCGGGGTCAGGCGGTATCCGGCGATTGCGCGTATGCCGGCTCCCGACGACGGCGGGTCGATGCTGCCGGCGTGGAGATGGACGCGGAAGTGCCCGACGTGGAAGCGCACGAGGGTGACATGAGCGCCGTCGGGCGTCGAGATCGTCCTGGTGTCGGTCAGGATCGCGGAGTGGGTCTTCCGGACGATGGTCCAGCCCGGCTCGGCCACAGGTAGCGTCGTGGTCGTCGTAGCGGGCGCGGTGGTCGTGGTCGCGCTCGTGGTCGGCGGCTCGGACGTGGCACGCGCCGGCCGGGAGCCTCCACCGCTCCGACCGTGGTTGGCCGCCGGTGTGGTGACGGCGGCGGGGTCGCTCAACCGAGCTGGGGGTGCGCAGCCGGCCAGGACGGAAGCGGTGGCCAGGGCGGAAGCGGTGGCCAGGGCGGAAGCGGTGGCCAGGGCGGCGACGACACCGGCGCCGACGGCGTGGCGGGTGGCGTGCGGGGATTGTGACCTCGGGGCGCGGCGGTGCACGCGCCATGTTGGACCACCGCAGCCGTTCGCAGGGATCAGCTCACCATGCCGAGCGCTACGAAGCTGAAAGCGGGCTCAGGCGCCGGAGCCCTGCGGGGCGGTGTCGGCGACGAGGTGGCCGGGCTCTCGGGGCAGGTCGGGGCCGGCCGAGGTCGGCGACGCCGGGCTGCGCACCGCCGTGGCGAGGTCGTCAGCGGTGACGTTGAGGGGGTGGTGGCAGGCGGCTTGGTGCCCCGATGCGTAGGCAGTGAGGGGCGGCTCCACCTCCCTGCAGATGTCGGTGGCCAAGGGGCAGCGGGTGTTGAACCGGCATCCCGGTGGTGGGTTGACGGGACTGGGCAGCTCCCCGCGTGGCGGCTTGCGGGTGCGTTCCCGGCTCAACTTCGGGTCGGGGATGGGGATGGCGCCGAGAAGGCTGACCGTGTACGGATGGATCGGCCGGGTATACAGAGCCTCGGAAGGTGACAGCTCCACGACCTTGCCCAGGTACATGACCGCTACCCGGTCGGACACGTGGCGGACCACGCTCAGATCGTGGGCCACGAAGATGTAGGCCAGCCCGAGGTCGTCCTGCAGATCGTCGAGAAGGTTGACAACCTGGGCCTGGATGGACACGTCGAGGGCGGACACCGGCTCGTCGAGGACGATCAGGTGTGGCTCGGTGGCGAGGGCCCTGGCCACGCCGACCCGCTGGCGCTGGCCGCCGGAGAATTCGTGCGGGTAGCGGTTGATGTGCTCGGGGTTGAGGCCGACCCTGGCCAGCAGGTCGCGGACCCGATCGTCGACACCCCGTCGCCTGCCCTTGGCTCGGGCGCCGTCGGGCACGGTGGTGGCCCGCGGTTGGGCCAGCCGGAGGCCGGCGCCGACGATCTGGCCGACGCGCTTTCGGGGATTGAGTGACGCCTGCGGGTCCTGAAAGACGATCTGCATGTCACTGCGGTACGGGCGAAGGGCGCGGGGTCCGAGCGAGGTGATGTCGTCGCCGCGAAAGCGCAGCTTGCCGCCGGTGGGCGCAAGGAGCCGGACGACGCAGCGGGCCAGGGTCGTCTTCCCGCATCCCGACTCGCCCACAAGGCCGAGGGTCTCGCCGTCGGCGACGGTGAGGGTCACGTCGTCGACGGCGTGGACGAAGCCACGGCGCCGGCCGATGCCACCGCGCACGGGGAACAGCATCTGCAGGTGGTCGAGCTCGAGGAGAGGAGTGCCGTCGCTCACGAGGTCGACTCGTCGCTGCCCTCGGCCGCAACATCGGCCATGGCTTCGCCCGTCGGTCGGGCCGGCAGGCCGATGGCACCGTCGACGAGGCGCCGCTCCCGTTTGGTCGACAGCTCGAGAAGGCAGCGGTCGAGGTGGTCGGGGGCGTCCCAATCGAAGTTGGCCAGCTCGGGCACGGTGCCGCAGCCCTCGAAGCGCCACGGGCAGCGAGGGCCGAAGTGGCAGCCGGACGGCGGGTGCAGCAGTGAGGGGGGGGTGCCGGGGATCGTCGGCAGCCGCCCGGGACGGTCGGCGTCAACCCGGGGCACGGAGCCGAGAAGGCCCCAGGTGTAGGGGTGGAGCGGGTCGTAGAAGATCTGGTCGAGGGTGCCCTCCTCGACGACCCGTCCGGCGTACATGACCACGACTCGGTCGGCTACGTCGGCGATGACGCCGAGGTCATGGGTGATGAGCAGGACGCCCACGCCGGTCTCGGCCCGTAGCTCGCCGATCTCGGCGAGAATCTGGGCTTGGATGGTCACGTCGAGGGCGGTGGTCGGTTCGTCGGCGATAAGAATCTCGGGCGAGCACGAAAGCGACATAGCGATCATGACCCGCTGGCGCATGCCGCCCGAGAACTCGTGGGGATAGGACCTGACCCGTTCCCTGGCCCTGGGGATCCCGACACGATCCAAGAGGTCGACCGCCCTGGCCAGCGCCGCCTTCTTGGTCACGCGCTCGTGGGCTCGGATCTGTTCGACGATCTGCTCGCCCACCCGGTGCACCGGGTTGAGGGCGGTCATCGGATCCTGGAAGATCATGGCGATGCGGTTGCCGCGCACGGACTGGAGCCGGCGCTCCGAAGCGCCGATGAGGTCGAGGCCGTCGAGGGTGGCTCGTCCGGAGAAGGTCGCGTTGGGGCTGCGGGTCAGGCCCATGAGCGTCATGGCCGTGACCGACTTGCCGGAACCCGATTCCCCGACGATCCCGACCAGCTCACCGCGACCGAGGCCGAATGAGACGTCGTCGACGGCTTGGACCGAGCCCTCCTCGGTGCGGAAGCTGACGGCGAGGTGCTCCACCTCGAGGAGCCTGTCGCTCATCTCTGCACCACCCCGTGGATGGTGAGCCGGTCGGTACCGATTGATTCGCTCCCGAGCTCGTTCATGAGGCGTTCAGCCGGATGCGGGGGTCGAGGGCGGCGTAGAGGATATCGACGATGGCCGAGAACACCACCACGAAGAAGGCGCCGAAGAGGGTCACCACCAGCACGGGTGGGACGTCGAGGTTGCCGATGGCGGTGCCGGCGTAGTTGCCGATTCCGGGCAGGTTGAAGACGGTCTCGATGAGGATGGCACCGCCGCCGAGGACGGCGGCCACGTCGAGACCGCTCAGGGAGATGATGGGGATGAGCGACGTGCGCAGCACGTGGTGGACCAGGACCCGGCGGTTGGACAGGCCTTTGGCCTTGGCCGTGCGGATGTAATCCTCGCTGAGGGTGTCGACCACGCTCGAGCGCAGCACCTGCGCGTAGATCCCGATGTAGAGGATGGCCAGGCAGAACCACGGCATGATCAGATGGTCGGCCCACGACAGCGGGAAGGCGATGCCCACGTACCCGCCGGAGGGGAAGATCCTGGCCTTGAACGACAGGAGGTAGATGAGGATCAGCCCGATGACGAAGGAGGGAGCCGAGATGCCGGCGAAGTTGACGACGGTGAGCGACGTGTCGACCTTGCTCCCGGCCCGCAGGCCGCTGATCAGCCCGAAGGCGATGCCGACAAGGAGCCAGATGACGACGGCGCCGAGCACGAGCGAGGCCGTGACGGGCAGCCCCGCCTTGATCTGGGACAGGACGTTGACGTGCTGGGTGTAGGACTGGATCCTTCCTGTGAAGATCTGGTCCATGGTTTTCAGGTACTGGATCCAGATGGGCTTGTTGAAGCCGTAGGCCTTGGTGATGGCGGCGATGTTGGCCGGGGTGGCGGTTCGCCCGGCGAGGCGCAGGGCCGGATTCCCGTTGGGGATGGCCTCGAAGATGAGGAACGTCAGCACGCTGACGACGAACAGCACGACGACCGATGAGGCCAGGCGACGAAGGACGAAGCGTCCCATCAGCGCGCGATCCGGATGCGGGCCCTGGGGTCGAGGGCGGCCCTGACGCCGTCGCCGAAGATGTTGACCGAGAGGCAGGCCAGGACGAGCATGATCGCCGGGGCCAGCGTGAGGTACGGGGCGACCGAGATGAGGGACGATCCTGATGCCAGCAGGGTTCCCCACGACGCGTTGGGGGGTTGCACACCCGCGCCCAGGTACGAAAGGGCGGCCTCCAGGATGATCGATTGGGCCAGCTGCAGGGCGATGAAGACCACCAGGGTCGACGTGAGGTTGGGGAGGATCTCGCCCACCATGATCCGGGTGTTGCCGAAGCCGAGGGCGCGGCCGGCGTCGACGAACTCGCGCTCGCGGAGCACCAGCACCTCGCCGCGCAGTGGTCGGGCCACATAGGGGATGTAGACGACGCCGATGATGGCGGCGGGGATGTAGATCGAGTTGCCCTGCAGGTGGATCGGCCCGAGGCTGATCCCGCCGAGGGCCAGGCTGACCCCGATGGCGATGGCTAGCAGCAGGGCCGGATAGGCCCAGATGATGTCGAAGATTCGGGAGATGATGTCGTCGACCCAGCCCCGGAAGAACCCGGCGATGAGGGCGAGCACGGTGGCGAGGACGATGGTGATGACCGTGGCGATGGCGCCGATGGCGAGCGACGTCCTCCCGCCGTAGAGCAGGCGGACGGCCACATCCCGTCCCTGCGTGTCCGCCCCCAGCAAGAAACGACTGTGCCAGGTCGGCCCGATCGGGATCCCGTGGATGGAGATCACGTTCTCGGTCCTGCCGCCGACGTTGATGGTGCTGGTGATGTGTTGGGCGTTGGGTCCGGTGTGGGCGATGTCGCTCGCGTAGACCGGGGCGAGCAGGCACACCACCACGATCAGGACGAAGAGCCCGCCGAAGACGATGGCGGTGGGGTTGCGGCGCAGGCGGGCCAGGGCCAACCGGTAGGGACCGACGCCGGCGGTCGGGGGCTCCCCCTCGATCGTGAGGAGCCCCCAGCCGCCATCGTGGGGTGACATGGCGCCGACCCCGGTGGCATCGACGCGGTCATGGATCGCCATACGTGGATGAAGTTAGGCCTTCTTGAGCTCGAAGCTCGACCAGTCGTCGCCGTAGAGCGGATGGAAGATGACCTTGGAGAAGTCGACCCGAGTCGAGAGGAACAGCGGGAAGATGGCGTTGCCGAACGGGATCATGTAGTCCTTGCCCGAGACGTAGCGCTCGAGGGCCGCCCATTGCCCGGCGACGGAGGACAGCTTGCTGGCCGGCACCTTGTCCAGCTTGATGATGGTGGACTGGATGTGGGAATCGTTGACGTTACCGAAGTTCTCGTTGTTGACCGGCTGGATGGCCCTGGCGTCGAGCAGCAGGTAGAAGTCGCCCGGGTTGGGGAAGTCCTGCTGCCAGTCGGCGAAGCCGATCTGCGGGTTGGTCTTGGCGTTGCCGATGGTCTGGAAGTAGATCCCGTTGGCGATCACCTTGAGGGTGGCCTTGAAGCCGATGGCGTTGAGCTGACCCTCCAGGTAGGTGACGAACGCCTGACGGGGCTGCTTGCTCTCGGTCCACACCGTGACCGGGGTGCCGGCCAGGCCGGCGCTCTTCACCAGGGCCTTGGCCTTGGCGATGTCGGCAGGGGAGCCGAGGCCGGTCGGGCTCCCGTCCGGGCAGCTTCCCGAGGCATGACCGATGATGGCGGGCGGCAGGAAATAGCACGCCGGCTGGATCTCGCCGGCGGCCACCCGCTCGAGAGCGGTCCGATTCACGGCCAGGTTGACCGCCTGACGGGCCTTGAAGTTGTTGAACGGCTTGGTCCTCGTGTTGAGGAAGAAGTAATCGGTCTCGGCGGCGATCTCGGGCCTGTACCTCGACTTCTGGGCGGTGACCTGGCTGTAGAGAGAGGGCGGAAGCGTGTCGGCGTCGTCGAACTCGTCGTAGGTGTTGTTGAGGACGTCCTGGGCTTCGGTGACGTTGTTCGCCTGGAAGGTGACGTCCACGGCGTCGACGTGACCCGTCGGGATCCCGGGGAGCTTGAACGCCGCGAACTTGGGGTTCTTCTTGACGGTGAACCCGGTGCTCACGCTGACGCTGGTGATCATGTAGGGCCCGACGCCGGGAGGCGGCGACGAGGTGAGGGCCTTCATGGCGGTGGTCGGCGGGACCGGAGCCGCGGCCGGGAAGGCCAGCACATTTTCGAAGGCGCCGTAGGGGGCGACCAGGTTGATGGTGATCTTGCCGGATGAGTTGTCGGCGGTGATGCCGCTGATCGTCTTGGCCGTACCCTTCTGGTAGGCGGCGGCGCCGACGACGTTCTGGGTGAAGAACGAGGCCCCGCCCCAACTGAGCTTGATGGCCCGCTCGACGGCGAAGGTGAAGTCGCTGGCCTTGACGGCGGTGCCGTTGGAGAACGTCAGCCCCTTGCGCATTGTCATGGTGTAGGTCTTGTCGCCGTTGCTCAGGACGGGAAGGGCCGTGGCCAGACCGGGGATGACCTTGGTGCCGGCGAGGCCAGAGGCGTGGGCGTAGGTGAGCAGCGGGGTGTACACGAGCCAGTCGGCCTCGGCCGCCTGGGTGGTGTAGCCGAACTGCGGGTCGAGGGAGTCGGGCGGGCTGCCCATCAGCACCTTGAGCGTGCCGCCCGGAGCAAACCCGGCGGTGCTCTGGGTGCCGCCGGTGGCGGTCGTACCACCGGACCCGCCCCCGCTTCCCGTCTTGGCCGGCGGCGAGCTGCCACACGCGGCCAATACTCCGGCGAGAAGCCCGACGGCGGCGAGCACCGAAGCCCGCTTGTACATGTGTCGCATTTGTTCCTCCTGGGTCTGCCCGTGGTAACCCGTACTACAGATGTGGGCGGGGAGCATAGCCTGCGCCCAGCCGAAGTTCGCGCCACGGTTGTCAGCGTGCCGGCGGGCCGTCACCGGCCCTTACCGTCGGTAGTCCTGCCCCCACCGGCGGGGAGGGTCAGGGCCAGCTCGGCGGCCGTCGGGATGCGTGCGAGCCTGGCCTCGGGCGGCAGCAGCTCGGTGATCGCCTCCATCACCCGCTCGGTGTCCCGCTTCATGTTGGTGCCGCTGAGCCCGCGGACCTGGGGTCCGATGCGCACCCTGACAGGCGGAGGGTGGACCACGGCGGTCACGTTGGGTACGAGTGCCGATCGCGGCCAGACGCGCTCGCTGCCCCAGATCCCGAGGGGCACGACCCTGGCCCCCGTCGCCGCCGCCAGCCTGGCCACGCCGGTCCTTGCGGTCAGCTTCGGCTCGAAGAAATCCGCTCCGCGTGGGATCGTGCCCTGCGGCATGATCACCACACACTCGCCGGCGGCCAGCGCGGCTTCGGCCTCGTCGAGCGCAGACGCTCCCGCCGCCATGGCTCGATCGACGGGGATGGCACCGAAGGCGCGGATGAGCGCTCCGACGACCGGCGCGTCGAACAGCTCCCGTTTGGCCAGCGTCCTCGGCGTCCGCCCGCGCTCGTACACGGCGAGCGAGAACGCGACCGGGTCGAAGTAGCTGCGGTGGTTAGCGGCGACGATGACCGGTCCGCGCCGAGGAATGTGGTGCGTCCCTGAGATATCGAACCTGGCGTACGGGAACGCTGCCTTCGGCGTGAGGTGGCGCACCACGTCCTGCAGCTCGGCGCCCAGGAGCTTCGGTACCGTCGGCGGCGCATCCAGGTTGAGGATCGGCCACCGCCCGATGGTTGCGGCGGCCAGCAGCCTGGCGTCGGGATTGACCGCCGTCGGATGGCCCACGGCGAGCAGCAGCGGCAGGTCGTAGGCGCTGTCGGAGTAGGCCCAGCTCTCGCCCAGGCTGACGCCGGCCGATGCCGCCCAGCGTCGGACGGCGTCGAGCTTGCCGACCCCCCACACAAACGGCCCTTCGAGCCGGCCTGTGTACCGGAGCCTGCCCTCGCCGTCGGGGCGGTTCGCCCATCGGGTGGCGACGACATCGTCGAAGCCGAGCCTGGCTGCGAACGGCCCGACCAGGTCGAATGGGGAGGTCGTGGCCAGGACCAGCCGGCGGCCGGCGTCTCGATGGCGTTGGATCAGGGGCGTGGCCCACCCTGCGAGGTCGCGCATCAGGGCGTGCGCCGCCTGCTCGGCCGCGGCCTCGACCTCGTCGACGGGACGGCCCCGAGCGGCAGTCGACGCCAGGCGGGCCAGCGCCATGGATGGCAGCGTCTCACCGGCGAGCTCGTAGGCCTTGAGCATGAGGCTCTGCCCGGGCAGGCTGCGCCGTGTCGTCAGACCGGCTTCGTACAAGGCGTCGTTGAACGCCGGCGCAGACGATCCTTTGAGCAGCGTGCGATCGAGATCGAAGATGGCAGCGGCCCCGACCATGTCCCGACGCTACCTGGCCCGGCGCCGGCCGCCGCCGAGGCGGGTAGGAGACCTCAGCGCGACCAGCGGCCCGAGCCGGCGGGCCCCGCGCCGCGCCGAGGCTCGGAACCGAGGGCCCAGGTCCGCCTCCAGGGGCTGGTCGCCTCCGGGCCGGTGAGCGCGGGCGACGTCCGGCTGGCCGCCCTTCGGGTTGCGGTCCACCAGTCGGTGGTCTGCTCGTCGGCGAGGGTCTCGATGGCCCGCTCGAGCCGGTCGGCCAGGTCCCTGGACTCGGAAGGTCCGCCCCGCAGGGGTCGCCCGAAGGTGACCCGGGAGCGTCCGGGGGAGATACGGCCGCCGCCGCGGGGCAGGATCTGGCGGGTCCCGTCGATGTGGATGGGCACGACCGGGCGACCGGTGCGAGCGGCAAGCCAGGCCGCTCCGGCGCTGTGCGGCTGGCCCCAGCCGTCGGGACTGCGCCCCCCTTCGGGGTAGATCACGAGGCTCCAACCCTCCTCGAGGAGCAACGCCAGGCGGTGGGCGGAGCCGCGGTGGACCCGCTGGCGTTCGATCGGCACGGCGTTGAGCACGAGGGCGAACGCCGATGCCTTCAGCCGGGTGTCGAAGAAGTAGTCGGCGGCGCCGGCGACGACCAGCCGATTGCGCCACCGCTCCGGGATCACGGAGATCAGCAGCGGGGTGTCGACGTGGCTCGAGTGGTTGGCGGCAAAGATCGCCGGCCCGTGGAGATGGGCGATGCGGTCGAGGCCCCCCACATCGGGCGCGGCGACGGCGGCCACGACCGGCCTCGTGACGGCTTCGTTTATGAGCAGCCGGGCCACTCGAGCCGGGTATCTCCTGGCCCAAGATGAGTCGTAGTCGACCCCGAGGGTGCGCTCGAGAGGAGGGCGAGGGACGCTGTCGGGCCACGTCGGCTTGGAGAAAGGAAACCCTCGTGGGCGGGGGATGCGCACGGCCGGCGCACCCGGATGGACCGGGAGGCGGGCCTCGGGGCGGGTGGCGCCGGCCGGTTCGCCGATGCGGCGGAGCCGATCGACGACGATGCGGGGGGCGATGGCGGCGCCGACAGCACTCCGAGCACCGGCCGCACCTCGACGGACGGCCGGCCGGTCTGCGTCGCTCACTGGACGTCGGCGAGCATGATCGGTGGGCAGTGGAAATGGCTGATCGTCGGGGCAGGACCGACGGTGTCCGATGCCATCTCCAGGGCGTCATCGAGGGTCGACGCCGGCTTGAACCCGAGCCGGCGCACGGCCTTGGGGTCGCCGCCGACGATGACCACGGCGCCGAGGTGTTCGAGAGCGTGCGCCCCCCAGTACCACATGTAAAAGGGGTGGACCCCGTGGTAGGCGTGGCCCGTCCGGTAAAGATGTCGGTACCACTCGTCGGTGGCGAAGCGGTGCTCGTAGGTCTTCTCGATCTCCACGGGGTCGGTTGTCTCGGCGAGCACCTCCTCGAAGAAGTCGATGTAGCTCGGATGGTGGACGGGGTGGAAGGCCCACGGCGTCGGGTGGCTGAGGATGGCCACACCGCCCTCGCGCACGATCGGGCGCCCCCGGTACAGGTTGAAGAGGTACCCGAGGCCCATGCACATCACCAGGATCGGGTTCATGATCGAGTTGACGTTGTAGGGGCAGATGTGGGGCAGGCCGAACACGGCCACGTCGGTCTGGCCATCGACCGTTACGAGCTGCTGGCGGTAGACCGCTTCGGTCGTGGCGGCGTGAACGGCCTCGACCTCCCCGGCGTGGACGCCGGTCATCGTGTACGGCGCCTTGATGGACTGGAAGACCGACCGGTTGATGCGGTCGGACCCGACCTTGAGGGCTCGCGTCGTGCCGAGATAGGTCGCCCGGTCGCGCGCCGACCACTCCCACTCCCGGCGCTGCAAGAACGCCATCTGGGTCGGGAAGGAGTCGTTGTCGAGCGTCGTCTCGATCTGGAAGACGTCGATGCCAGCCGCGGCTATGAGCCGGCCCATGCGCCAGTTGGACGAGTGCAGCTCGGAGCGGTCCTGGTCCATGAACGACCGGCTGTGGCGCATGGTCTTCACGTTGTGGTGGTGGCGGAGGCTGCGATAGCTGGCCAGGCCGGTGGCCACGCTCTTGTGGCCGCCGTCCATCGCCACCAGGTTGATGTTGACGTACACCAGCAGGTCCGACTCTGCGGCCCGTTTGTTGATCTCCACCTCCTCGCCCTGGTCGGTCTCGCCCACGTAGACGAGCCCGTCGGGGTCCTCGGCGTCGTGTTGGAGGAGCAGGCCGTTGGGGGCGAAGGCGTCGTAGACCCGGTCGCCGACGGCGTGACGGAGCTCGGCCTCGGTCATGCGCCGGTGCAGCGCAAGAGCGCAGATCAGCACGACGTCGTCGACCCCGGCCTCGGCGGCCAGGTCGAGGACCGCCTCGATGACCCGCTGACGGTTGTCCGGCCTCCGCATCGGGGGCAGCGGGAGCGACACGTCGTCGAAGGCGATGGTCAACTTCATCCCCGGATGCAGCCGGGCCGGAAGCGGATCGCTTTCGCCGGTCGGATGGAGGAGAGCTTGGCGAATGGCCTCGTCGGGGTCGTCGAGCCCCTCGACGGGCTCGGGAGCGTAGATGACTCGTGAGCGGCCGGCCGGAAGCCGTTCGAGCCGGAAGCCCTCACCGTGCCAGGTGAGGATGGGCGGGGTCGACCGGTCGACCTCGAGGACGAAGCCGGGGCGAGGCATGCGGAAGCGCTCCTAGCGTTTCTGGTCGCGACGGAGGTCGAAGACGACCTTGGTGGCACCACGGCGTCCGGCCGACGCGGCGTGCTCGATGGCGTCGCCGTGGCGCTCGAGGGGGTAGCAGGCGCTGACGAGGCGCTCCAAGCCGAGCGACTGAACCAGCTCGAACGCCAGCTCGAAGCTGTGCTTGCCGCCGGCGCCGGGCTCGCGGCCGTAGGCGTAGGCGCCGACGAGGCGGACCTCGCGCTGCCACAACCCGGTGAGATCCACGCCGACATGGCCGGGCATGCCGACCATCACCACCGTGCCTCCGGGGGCCACCACGGCGAGGGCGTCGGCGATCGAAGCGGCCGACCCGACACAGTCGATCACGATCGGTGCGCCGTCGCTCAGCTGGCCGTCGTCTCTCATCCACGACCCGGTGTTGCGGCGCACGGCCCGGCGCAACTCGGCCGGTTCGGCCACCGTCGAGGCTCCGAGGGCGCGCGCCAGCCGGCGCTGCTCGGGGTGTTTGGCGACGACGATCGTGGCGGCTATGTCGGTCCTGAACCGACCGATGGCGGCGACCACGCCGAGCCCGAGCGTGCCGGCGCCGATGACCACGGCGGTGATCTCCCTCGTCGGCGCCGCCGCCGGCGCGGCCAGGGCACCGTGGATGGCGCAGGCGATCGGTTCGACCATGACGGCCGCCTCGTCGGTCCAGCCATCGGGCACGGGATGGAGCTGCGAGTTGTGGGCGACGAGCTCTTGGGACCAGCCCCCGCCCGTCTCGTGGCAGTAGCCCGTCTGGAGTCCCGGCTGCAGGTGCCCGCCGGTCAGGTTCACGCACTGATTGCTCGCCCCTTCGGCGCAGGCCGGGCAGGGCGGGTCGATGCCGCGCGGCACGCAGCCGAGCACCGGCTGGACGACGACCCTGCGCCCCGACTCGTCCACGCCGACGATCTCGTGGCCCGGCACGAACGGGAAGCTGACGATCGACTCGAACCACCTGGAGCTGCGCCCGTCCACCGTCGCCAGGTCCGAACCGCAGATCCCCGACAGGCGCGGCTTGACACGGGTCCAGTCCGGCCCCGGCAGCTCGAGGGGCGGGATGTCGCCATAACGCAGCAGCCCGACTCGGCCGCCGGCGCCGGCACCGAGCCCCGAGGCCACACGCGCCGCCGCGAACCTCGCCACCGACCGTTCCACCCGTAGCGCCTTCACCACCCTCGCTCCTTTCCGATCAGTGTCTGGACGAACGCAGCCTTCATGACCCCAGCCTCGCGCTGGCCGGCCGGCGGGGGCCGATGGGCAGGAGGGGGCGGGGACCCCCGGGCGCCTTGGGCCAGTGCTCGACGTGCCATCCCCGCTTGCGGGCGATGGCGGCGAGCTTGGTCTCGGGGTTGACCGCCACCGGATGGCCGGCCGCCTCGAGCATAGGGAGGTCGCTCGCCGAGTCCGCGTAGGCGACCGACTGGCCGAGGTCGAGACCGTGCTGCGAGGCGTAGTCCGCCATGATCAGCGCCCTGGCCTCCCCGGTGGGAGGGGCATCGATGAGCTCGCCGGTGAACCGGCCCGCTCTTTCCCCCAAATGGGCGCAGACCACCTCGTCGAAGAGCGGGCGCAGCGGTTCGATCACGATGTCGAGCGCCCCGGTGATCAGCAGCGTCTTGTGGCCCATCCTCCGGTGCTCACGGACCCGGCGCAGGCCGGCGGGGAACGATTTGGTGAGGAGGAGGTCGTTCCAAAGGTCCCACCCCTCGGCCCTGAGCCGATCGACGGGCGCCCCTTCGTAGCGTCGGTAGAACGCCCGCAGGAAGTCACCACGGTCGGCCCGGTCGGCGGCGAGGAGCCCGGGGGCCTCCCGCAGCGTGCGCGCCACGATCGTCGCCCTGGCCCGATCGCCCCTGTGCCTGGTCGCCAGGTAGGCGTAGGAATCGACCACGTTCGACGCGATCAGTGTGTTCTCGAGGTCGAACACGGCGAGGTGACGCTCGGCGGAGAGGATCGCTCTTCGGCCCCGCTCCTCGCGGGTCAGGCCCGTCGCCCCGCCCGCCTTCCGCGTCGACCCGGGCGCAGGGACCTGACGGACCCGTGCGTGGGCGACCACCGACGGCAAGTACACGTCGTGGCAGAAGCTCGGCCAGTCGATGACGCCGGGGTCCATGTTGAACTCGGCGCGCTCGTCGGGCGGCAGGCTCTCGTGCAGGGCCAACAGGCGGTCGACACCGAAGACGGCTTCGGTCTCGGTGTAGGCCCCGTACAGCTCGACGTAGGAGAGGGCTCGTTCGGCCTCGCCCTTGCGCTCTTCGAGGCGGGCGGCCAGGTCGGCCTGGCGGCCCCGCAACGGCAGCGCTTGCAGGGCGCGCTCGGCGCCCCCCAACGCCCGGTTGGCCTGCCGCAACTGGCGCTGGACCCGCTGGCGCCCAGGGAACGACCATTCGGGGACAGCGATCGGCTGATCGTTGGCGTCGGCGAGCGGATGGCTCGTGAACCACTCCCTCACCAGGTCGACGAGCTGGCGGTAGCGCAGCGGGTTCCTAGCGCCGGACGCGGCGTGGATGACGTCGGGCTCGTCCAGCGGACCCCGGGCGGCCACGGCCAGCACGGCGGCGACGACGAGATCGACGGGGATCACGTCGATGATCCCCTCCGGGATCCCGGGGAACTCCTTGAGCAGGTTGCGGGCGTACCCGATGATGACGGGATCGGCCATGCGAAAGCCGCGGATCCACCCGGGAACGGGTTCGGCCAGCGCCGACTCGATGATCGAGGGCCGCACGATCGACACCGGCAGCGAGCCCCTCGTATCGAGCAGGGCCCGTTCGCCGAGCGCCTTGGTGTAGGCGTACGCGTCTGGCCAGCCCAGGCCCTGGGCCCTCGCCTTGCCGATGGTGACCATCCGGTCCTTCACCCAGTCCTCGCGCGCCCGCTCGGCTCTGGCCGCGAGGAGCGGCGTGCCCGCCGCGCCGAGCTCCGCTCTGGCCTCCCGGTGGAAGCGGGTCAGCATCTTGGGCTCTCGGCTGGCGGCGTCGGCATCGGCACGCGCCCGTTGCGCCGCCGCCACCTCCGGCCGCCAGGGGACCTCGGTGGACCACGGGGTCTGGGAGAGGACCGCCTCCGGCGTCGGACCCCGCCGCCCGCCCGCGACGTACGCCGTCGACACGGCGACGAGATGCGGCAGCGCTGCGTCGGTGCCGTCGCCGTGGAGGCGGTTGAGCACCGCGGCGACCCGGGAGGGCCCGAGGAGGTTGGTCTCGACCGCCGTGTCGAGGGGGGAATCGAAGCTCACCGTCGCCGCCGAGTGGATGACGGTCGAGCACGAGGCCAGGATCTCCTCGCCCGCCTGGTCGAGAGCCAGGCCATCCACGCCGACGTCGCCGCCGACCACCTGCAGTCGCCGCGCCACTTCGGCGTCGAAGCCATCGCCGAGCTGTTGTCGCAGCCGGTCGAAGCAGTTGTTCTTGACGACCTCGCGCCGTACCCGGTCGACGGCACCGCGGCGTCCGGGGCGGACGACGAGGACCACCTCGCAGCCCGGGACGGCCCGCAAGAGCCGCTCGGTCACGGCGGTGCCGAGAAACCCGGTCGCACCGGTGACGGCGATGCGTCTCCCGGCCAGCGCCTCACGCAGCATCCAGACTGTCTACCATCTGGTAAGTGCCCCCCGCGTCCAATGCCACTTCCGCCGTCGTGTCCCCGGCTGGGGTGCCGCCGGGGTCGGCGTCACCGGCGTTGCCTGAGCCGTCAACGAGGGAGCGGGTGATCGACGCTGCGCTCACGGCATTCGCCGCCCACGGCTACGAGGCCACGTCGCTTGACGCCCTGGCATCGGAGCTCGGGATCCGCAAGCAGACAATCCTCTATCACTTCACCTCCAAGGAACAGCTGCTCGACGAGGTGATCGCCGCCGCCGGCGCCGAGCTGATCGACACCGTCGGGAGCGCCCTCGATCGTCCCGGGGCCAGGCGAGGCGGGAGCGACGATGGTTGGTGGCGGGTGGAGGCCGCGGTGAGATCGGTGTTCCGGCTGGCCGGCCATCGACCCGAGCTACTCGGACTGCTCCGGGAGGTCAGCCGGCTCGGCCCGCCGGCGGCCACCAGGCTGCGCGAGCAGCTCGACCCGTTTGTCGCCAGGGCGACGGTCTTCCTCGACCGGCAGATGGCGACGGGGGAGATGCGCCATCAGGATGCCCTGTTGCTGCTCCTCAACGCCTATTCCACGGTGATCGGCGCCGCCACCGAGGTCGAGGTGCTCCGGGCCCTCGGCGTCGAGCCGACCGCGAGGACGCTCGTCCGCAGGCGCGCCGAGCTGCTCGACTTCCTCCGTCCCGCGCTTGGAGTGCCGGCGGGCTGACCGGGCCGCCGGCGGGCTGCGCTGGGTGTGGGTCCCGGGGTCGGCCACCAGTCTTTCTAGCGATGTTGACGTCGAATTCCGACGTCAACATCGCTAGAAAAAGCCGGCGTCGCCTCCGCTGGTCCCGATGAGTCCGCACGCCAAGTTCGCCGGCCCGGTCAGCGCCTCGGCTTGTCCTTGGTCCTGTCCTTGGGCGGCGTGTAGCGCCGGTTGGCGGCCGGACGGCTGGAGGGGGGCGGCGGCTCGGGTTCGCCCTTGCGCCGGCGCCGGCGGGCGTCGGCTGCGGCCCGGCGGGCGGCCGGCGTGGCCGCCGGGGTCAGGATCTTCTGATCCCTTCGCTGGTGCAACGACACGATGATGGCGAAGGCCACGGCGATGACCAGAACGGCGATGTGCGGAGCCGACAGCGACTTGGGCGACTTGCCGAGCGTCACGAAGAAGGCGCCGAAGATGGCGATGAACGGCGAGATCATCCGGTTACGGAAGCGGATGCTCACGACGAGGGCCACGGCGAGCACGATGGCGACCAATGAGTTCCACGTGGTCGGATGGGCCGGCGCTCCCGCACCGGTCGTGATGACCAGGTTGAGCACGGCCCCCACGATGATGACGGCGCCGGCGACATAGCCGAGCAGCGGCTCGTTGCCCTGCATGCGGCTCGGTGAGCGCTGCTCCTCGTCGGGAGGTGGTCCTGAGAGCGCAGCGGCGGCTCGGGCGAACACTTCAGCTCTCCCCGTCGTCGGCCGGCGCCGGGTTGCCGGCGTCGGGCGTCTCGTCGTCGACCGGCGCCGCACCGCCCCGGGAGAGGAGCCACGGCCTGATCCGAACGACGCTCTGCTTGGGCGGCACCTCGTCGAGGTCGGCTTCGACCGGGAGGTCCTTGGGCGGGATCCCCGACGTCTCCAGCACGATCGCCGGCTCGTTGCGGTCCGGCTCGAGGACCTCCCGGAGGCCGAAGGCAAACCCGGTCAGGATGGCGCCGGTCGCACTCCGCTTCCTCCACGCCTCGCGCCGGGAGCCGGCCGTCCCCTCGTCCTCGCCGGGGCGCAGCGGGTACTCGGTCTCGGTAGGAAGCTCGTCCCAGATCTCCGCGTCCGCGCCGACGTCATCGTCGGAGGCCGGACCTTCGGTCGACTCCTCCGAGGCATCCGGTTCGTCGTGACGGCGCTGTTCACCCACCTCTCAACCGTACCGCCGGCAGCGGCGACGGCAGCAGGGTCTCGCCGGCGATGGCCAGGTCCACCTCGGCCGCACACGAACGCCCCTCGGCGATGGCCCACACGATCAGGCTCTGTCCCCTTCCGGCGTCCCCGCAGACCCAGACGCCGGGCGTCGATGTGGCGTACCCGGACCGGGCGACGTTACCCCGCTCCGTGAGGTCGGCGCCGAGGGCGTCGGGCAGGTCGGCTTCGGGACCCGAGAAGCCGAGGGCGAGGAGCACCAGCTCGCACGGCAGCTCGAACTCGGTGCCAGCGACCGACTCGAACCGCATCCGACCGTCTTCCATGGCCACGAGTACCTCGTGGGCGCGCAGGGCCGCCACCCGGCCGGCGTCGTCGCCGACGAAGCGCTCGGTCTCGACCGCGAAGACCCGCTCGCCTCCCTCCTCGTGGGCGGAGGTTGTCCGCATCATCAACGGCCAGGTCGGCCACGGCGTCGATGGGTCACGCCCGTCGGGGGGCCGGGGCATGATCTCGAACTGGTGCACCGAGGCCGCACCCTGGCGATGGGCGGTCCCCAGGCAGTCGGCGCCGGTGTCACCACCACCGATGATCACGACGTGCTTGCCGTCGGCCGAGATGGGGGAGCGGTCGAGGTCGCCCTCCTGCACCCGATTGGAGGGCGGCAGGTAGTCCATGGCCTGGTGGATGCCGCCCAGGTCGCGGCCCGGGATCGGCAGGTCGCGTGCCACCGTGGCCCCGGTGGCGATCACCACGGCGTCGAACTCGCGCCGCAGATCCGAGACGGCGAGGTCGGCGCCGACCGTGACGTTGCAGACGAACTCGGTCCCCTCGGCCCTGAGCTGGGCGAGACGCCGGTCGAGAACCCGCTTCTCCATCTTGAACTCCGGGATTCCGTAGCGCAGCAGCCCCCCGGGCCGATCGGCCCGCTCGTAGACGACCACGGCATGCCCGGCCCTCGTGAGCTGCTGGGCGGCTGCGAGTCCGGCCGGTCCCGACCCGCAGACGGCGACCTTTTTCCCCGTCACAGACTGGGCCGGCACCGGGGTCACCCACCCCTCATCCCAGGCCCTGTCGATGATCGAGACCTCGACCTGCTTGATGGTCACGGGATCGGCGTTGATCCCGAGCACGCACGCCGCTTCGCACGGCGCCGGGCAGAGCCGCCCGGTGAACTCGGGGAAGTTGTTGGTCGCGTGCAGGCGGTCGATGGCGGCGCGCCAGTGGTCGCGGTAGACGAGGTCGTTCCAGTCGGGGATGAGGTTGCCGAGCGGGCACCCGTCGTTGCAGAAGGGGATGCCGCAGTCCATGCACCGCGACGCCTGCATTTCGAGGTGATCGTCGGGGAACGGCTCGTAGACCTCCTTCCAGTCGCGGAGGCGCACAGGGACGGGCCGCCGGGTCGGCAGCTCGCGCTGGTGGCGGATGAACCCGGTCGTGTCACCCATGAGCGGCCGCCATGATGGCGTCGTCGACTGACTTTCCTGCCTTTTCGGCCTCGTGCGCGGCGTCGAGCACCCGCCGGTAGTCGGTCGGCATGACCTTGACGAAGCGGTCGATGCCGCTCGGCTCGGAGGCGAGGAGCTCGGTGGCGAAGGCCGACCCGGTCAGATCCCGATGGCGTCCGACGAGGTCGGTCAGCCATTGCCTGTCCTCGTCATCGAGGGCGTCGACGGTGACCATCTCCTGGTTGAGCCGCTGGTGGAAGGTGCCGTCCGGGTCGTTGACGAAGGCGATGCCCCCGGACATCCCCGCCGCGAAGTTGCGTCCGGTGGCGCCGAGCACGACCACGCGCCCGCCGGTCATGTACTCACAGCCGTGGTCACCTACACCCTCGACCACAGCAATAGCGCCGGAGTTGCGGACGGCGAAGCGCTCACCGACGGTCCCGGCGACGAACGCCTCGCCCCCCGTGGCCCCGTAGAGGATGACATTGCCGGCGATGATCTGGTCCCTGGCCACGACGCCGGCCGGGGCCCGCAGCGAAGGGCGCACGATGATCCGGCCTCCCGAGAGCCCCTTGCCGAGGTAGTCGTTGGCGTCGCCTTCGAGGCGCAGGGTGATGCCACGGGGGAGAAAGGCCCCGAAACTTTGGCCGGCGGAGCCCTCGAAGCTCAGGTCGATCGTGTCGTCGGGCAGGCCGGCGGCCCCGAAGCGGCGGGTGAGCTCGGCACCGAGCAGGGTTCCCGTCGTGCGGTCCACATTGTGAATCGGCCACCGACCGGTCACCGGCCTGGCGTCCTCGAGAGCCGGTTGCGCGGCCTCGATGAGCGTCCGGTCGAGGACGGCATCGAGGCCGTGGTCCTGGGCCCGGACACAGTGCCGGGCCGTCTCGCCCTTGATGTCGGGCGACTCGAGGATGGCCGAGAGGTCGAGGCCCTTGGCCTTCCAGTGATCCACGGCGGAGCCGATGTCGATCAGGTCGGGCCGACCGATGACCTCGTCGAGGCGACGGAAGCCAAGGGAGGCGAGGAGCTCGCGGATCTCCTCGGCGATGAACTCGAAGAAGTTGACGACGAACTCGGCCTTCCCCGTGAAGCGCTTGCGCAGCTCGGGGTTCTGGGTGGCGATGCCGACCGGGCAGGTGTCGAGGTGGCAGACGCGCATCATCACGCAGCCGCTGACCACGAGGGGCGCGGTGGCGAACCCGTACTCCTCGGCGCCGAGGAGGGCGGCGATCATGACGTCGCGGCCGGTCTTGAGCTGGCCGTCGACCTGCACCACGATGCGGTCCCTCAGCCCGTTGAGGCGCAGGGTCTGCTGCGTCTCGGCCAGCCCGAGCTCCCACGGCGCGCCGGCGTGCTTGAGCGAGTTGAGCGGCGAAGCGCCGGTCCCGCCATCGTGGCCGGAGATGAGGACGACGTCGGCGTGGGCCTTGGACACCCCGGCGGCCACCGTGCCGACGCCCACCTCGGCGACGAGCTTGACGTGGACACGCGCCGTCTCGTTGGCGTTCTTCAGGTCGTAGATGAGCTGGGCCAGGTCCTCGATGGAGTAGATGTCGTGGTGCGGCGGCGGGGAGATGAGGCCGACCCCGGGCGTCGAGTACCTCGTCTTGGCGATCCAGGGGTAGATCTTGTTGCCCGGGAGCTGGCCGCCCTCACCCGGTTTGGCGCCCTGCGCCATCTTGATCTGGATGTCGTCGGCGTTGACCAGGTACTCGCTGGTCACGCCGAAGCGCCCCGACGCCACCTGCTTGATGGCGCTGCGGCGGAGATCGCCGTTGGGGTCCGGGGTGAAACGCTCGGCGTCCTCGCCTCCCTCGCCGGTGTTGGATCGGGCGCCGATGCGGTTCATGGCGATGGCAAGGGTCTCGTGGGCCTCGGCCGAGATCGACCCGTACGACATGGCTCCGGTGCTGAACCGTTTGACGATCTCGCTGACCGGCTCGACCTGGTCGATGGGGACCGGTTCACGCCCGAGCTCGGCCGCATCCCGCACCCGGAACAGGCCACGGAGCGTGGCCAGGTGGCTGGACTGGTCGTCGACGGCCTTGGTGTAGGACTTGAAGATGTCGTAGCGGCGGGTCCTGGTGGCGTGCTGCAGGCGTTGGACGGTCGTCGGGTTGAAGAGGTGGTATTCGCCCTCGCGCCGCCACTGGTACTCGCCGCCGACGGGCAGATCCCTGTGGGCCAGCTCGCTGCCCCGCCGGGGCCACGCCGTGACATGGCGGGCGAGCACCTCGGCGGCGATCTCCTCCAGGCCGATGCCCCCGATCCGGCTCGCCGTACCGGTGAAGTGGCGCTCGACCAGTTCGGTCGAGAGACCGACGGCCTCGAAGACCTGTGCGCCGGTGTAAGAGGCGACGGTACAGATACCCATCTTGGACATGATCTTCAACACGCCCTTGCCCGACGCCTTGACGTAGTTGCGCGCCGCCTGCCGGGGCGTGACGCCGGTGAGCTCTCCGCTCTCGATGAGGTCGTCGATGCTCTCGAAGGCGAGGTAGGGGTTGATGGCGGCCGCCCCGAAGCCGAGGAGGAGCGCCATGTGGTGCACCTCCCTCGCTTCTCCCGTCTCGATGACGAGTCCGACGCGGGTGCGCGTCTTTTCCTCTACGAGGTGGTGGTGAACGGCGCTGACGAGCAGGAGGGCCGGGATGGGTGCCAGGGCGTTGGAGGTGTGGCGATCGGAGAGCACGATGACCTTCGCCCCGCCGGCGATGGCGCCACTGACCCGGGTGCAGATGTCGTCGATGGCGGCGGCGAGCTCCCGGCCGGGCGAGCGGGGACCGTCCACGGCGAAGAGGCCATCGACGGCGAAGGTCTCCCAGCCCGGCCGGGTGCCGTCCTCGTTGATGTAGAGCAGCTTGGCCAGCTCCTCGTTGGTCAGCACCGGGTAGGGCATGACGATCTGGTTGCAGTTCACCGGTTGGGGGTCGAGGAGGTTGCCCTCGGGTCCGACGGTGCCGGCGAGCGAGGTGACGAGCTCCTCGCGTATGGCGTCGAGCGGAGGGTTGGTGACCTGGGCGAACAGCTGTTGGAAGTAGTCGTAGAGGAGGCGGGGTCGCTCGGAGAGCACGGCGATCGGGGTATCGGTCCCCATCGAGCCGATGGGCTCGGCGCCGGTGCGGGCCATGGGCCCGACGAGCACCTTCAGGTCCTCGCTGGTGTAACCGAAGAGGCGCTGGTGGGCGACGACCGACGAGTGTTGGGGCGTGAGCGTGAAGCGCGGCGGCAGGTCGTCGAAGTGGATCTCCTGCTCGGCGAGCCACTCTGCGTAGGGATGCTCGGCCGCCAGCGCCCCCTTGATCTCGTCGTCGCTCACGATCCGGCCGATGGAGGTGTCGACGAGAAACATGCGCCCCGGTTGCAGCCGCCCCCGCTGCACCACCGACTCGGGGGCGATGTCGAGGACGCCGACCTCCGATGCCATCACGACGAGGCCGTCGTCGGTGACCCAGTAGCGCGACGGGCGCAGGCCGTTGCGGTCGAGCACGGCCCCGATGACCGTGCCGTCGGTGAAGGCGATCGACGCCGGCCCGTCCCACGGCTCCATCAGGGCGGCGTGGTACTGGTAGAACGCCCGGCGTTCCGGGCTCATCGACGTGTGGTTCTCCCAGGCCTCGGGGATCATCATGAGCACGGCGTGGGGGAGCGATCGCCCGGCCAGGTGGAGGAGCTCGAGGACCTCGTCGAACCCGGCCGAGTCACTCGCCTCGGGGGTGATGATCGGGAAGATGCGGTCCAGGTCGGGGAGCAGATCCGAGCGCAGCAGCGACTCTCGGGCGTGCATCCAGTTGCGGTTCCCCCTGAGCGTGTTGATCTCTCCGTTGTGGGCCACGAAGCGGTACGGGTGGGCGAGGGGCCAGCTCGGGAAGGTGTTGGTCGAGAAGCGGGAGTGGACGAGGGCGAGAGCGCTCTCGACCATCGGATCGTGCAGGTCGGGAAAGAACCCGTCCATCTGCGGCGCCGTCAGCATCCCCTTGTAGACCACCGTGCGGGCGGAGAGTGAGGGGAAATAGACGCCCTCGATGTGCCTCTCGACCCTCTTACGCAGCACGAAGAGCCGCCGCTCGAGCTCCAGCCCGCTCGCGTCGGACTCGGAAATGACGAAGGGCTGGTGGAAGCCGGGCATGGCGTCCTTGGCGATGCTGCCGAGGGCTGTGTCGTCGACGGGCACGGCCCGCCAGGCCACGATCCGTAGGCCCTCGTCGGCGGCCGACCGGTCGATCTGTGCCCTGAGGTCGGCCGCTTCTCCCTCCTGCCTCGGGAAGAAACCGATCCCGGTCCCGTAGGACCCGGCGGGAGGGAGATCGATGCCGAGCGACGCTCGGTAGAAGCGGTCCGGTACCTGGATCAGGATGCCGGCGCCGTCACCGGTGTTGACCTCGGCGCCCGATGCCCCGCGGTGCTCCATGTGGCAGAGGCTGGCCAGGCCGAGCGCCACCATGCGGTGGCTCCTGCGGCCGTGCATGTCGACGACGAAGGCGACCCCGCAGGCGTCGTGCTCGAACTCAGGCTGGTAGAGCCCACAAGGGGTGGGGGTGAGGGCCATAGCGTCCTTCCGGGGTGGGGCGTTCGCCTCGGGACCTGCACAAGTACCAAGGCTCGCCTTGGTAAGGGACATCGTTGGCCCTCATGCAGCGAACGGCACTCTACCCGCGTGTCACGCGGTGTTGCGAGCGTGTTACAGCCCTCAGCAGGCTCACCAGGCCCTGATCCCTTCGCTGAGGACCTGGGCGTAGGTGTCGGCGCTCACATTGCGCCCGGTGATGACGACCACGACGCGACCTGCGGTGGGGTGGAAGCGTCCGGCGAGCACAGCGGCGAGCGGGGCGGCCCCTGCGCCCTCGGCGACGAGGCCGTGGTTGGTGAAGAGCCAGCGCATCGCCGCCTTGATCTGGTCCTCGCTGACGGCGAGGATCTCGGCCGTGCCGGCGGCCACAGCAGCGCCAAGGATCTCGGGCGTCGGTCCGCCCTCTTCGAGGTTGCCGGCCAGACCGTCGGCGATGGTGTCGCCGACCGTGACATCCACCCTGCGACCCGCCGCCACGGCGGCCGACGCCGCCATCGAGCTCTCGGTCTCGACCGCAACGACCCTGGTGTGCTCCCTGGTCGCAGCCCACAGGGAAAGTCCGCTGGTGAGGCCCCCGCCCCCGAGCGAGGCGACGACGGTGAGGGGTTCGTCGTCGGGGGCGGTGCCGTCGAGCTCGCGACCGATGGTCGCCTGACCGGCGATGACGCCCCGGTCGCTGTAAGCGGAGATGTACTCGGCGTCGGGCTCCGTGGCCACGATCCCGCGGGCGCAGCTCTCTGCCTCGTCGTAGCTGAGCCCGTGGCGGACCAGGCTGACCGGGCTCCGCGCCGCCCGGACGAGCTCGTCGAGAGCGGCCAGCTTGAGGGCTGAGGCATTTTCCGCTGTCACCACCGTGACGGGCACCCCGAGTCGGGTCGCGGCCCAGGCCATGCCGAGGGCGTGGTTGCCGGCGCTCGCGCTCACCGCCCTCGCTCCTTGCGGGAGGGTCTGCAGCGCGGCGATGGCCCCACGCACCTTGAAAGAGCCGGTCGGCTGCGTCGTTTCGAGCTTGAGCCAGGCCGGGACGGCGCCGAGCGGCGACGGCAGGTCCGTGGCGACCACCGGCGTCGCTTCGAGAGCGGCCGTGACGGCATCCCAGGCCGCATCGAGCTCGCCCGCATCGGGACGTCCGAGTCGGGATGTCGTCATCGCGGCAGACAGGAAAGGAGGAAAGGCGCCATCGACTCGAAGGTAGTCCCGACGTTTCGGTGAATCCCTTGACCTCGACTCGACTGCAGGTCTTAGTCTCGCCGCCGTGGCGACTGAGGCGGCGACCGAGGGTGGGGTCTGGGATCCGGCCCATCGGCGCCTCACCTTCGGTCTCGTCCTGGCCGTGACCCTGGTCGCCTTCGAGGCGCTCGCGGTGGCGACCATCCTCCCGGTCGTGAGCCGCCAGCTCGGCGACCTGCGCCTGTACGGCTGGGTCTTCAGCGCTTTCCTGCTCTCCAGCCTGGTCGGGATCGTCGTGGCCGGAGGTCTTGCCGACCGGCGACCGCTTACCGGGACGATGCTCATCGGTCTCGTGCTCTTCGCAGCCGGACTGACGATCGGCGGAACAGCGGCCGACATGCCCATCCTCGTCGCCGGCCGCGCCGTGCAGGGCCTCGGCGCCGGCGTGGTCCCTGCCACCGCGTACGTGGCCATCGGCCGCGGCTACCCGGACGGCTGCCGCCCCCGCATGTTTGCCGTCCTCTCGACGGCATGGGTTGTGCCCGGTCTGGCCGGCCCGGCCATCGCCGCACTGATCGCCACGGCGGTCGGCTGGCGGTGGGTCTTCCTCGGCCTCCTCCCGCTCGTGGCCGTCGCCGGCATCCTTGCCGCGCTCGCCCTGCGGGCCGTCCCCCGGCCCGCTCGGCCGGATCTGGGGCCGGCCCCAGGGCTGCGGCTCGCCCCGGTGTTTGGCGTCGTGATCGGGGCCGGCGTCGCCCTTTCCGCTCTCAGCTCGCGTTCGCGACCTGTGGCCGTGGTCGGGGTTGTGGCCGGTGCCGCCATCCTCGTCTTCTTCCTTCGCAAGCTCACGCCGAAGGGGACGCTCGTCGCCGAGCGCGGGCTGCCGGCCACCGTCTTGAGCCGCGGCCTGCTGACCTTCTGCTTCTTCGCCGGCGACGCCTACGTCCCCTATGCCCTCACCGCGGTTCGGCACACCTCCACCCTCATCGCCGGCCTGGCCCTGACGGCCGCGACGATCGCCTGGACGGCAGGATCGTGGATCCAAGAGCGCTGGATCAAACGGGTTGGACCACGCCGCCTCGTGCGTGTCGGCGTCGGCTTGGTCGTGACCGGCCTCGGTCTTATGAGTCTCGCCCTCCTGCCTTTCGTGCCACCGACGCTCGGCGTCGTCGCCTGGACGGTCGCGGGCGTCGGCATGGGGCTGGCCTACTCGCCCCTCTCGGTCACGACCCTCGACCGAGCGCCTCGGGGCGGCGAGGGTCGAGCCACGGCCGGCCTGCAGCTCACCGACGTGCTCGGCCAGGCCCTCGGGACGGGTGCCGCAGGTGCCGCCGTCGCCGCCGGGGTCCACGGGCTCGGAGGCCGGGCAGGGGTCGCGCTCGCCTTCGGAATCGGCGTCGCATCGGGGGTGGCCGCCCTCGCCGCCTCGGGGCGGGTCCCCGCCCGCCTCAGGGGCCGAATCCCGGCGGCTTCGCTGCTCCCCGACGCCTGAGCGATGACGGCGACGAGCTCGCCTCAGCCTTTGGGTTGGGCGACGAGCTCGATCAGGCGGTCGCCGTCGGCAAGGACGGGGTCACCCCCGACGCCCAGGTCGACGTGTCCGTCCCTCGAGATCCCCAGCACGAGGGATCCGGCCACGGCACGTGCTTCGCTCAGCTTGCGCGAGGCCAGCCCGGCGTCCACGGCTCGTTCGACGAGCGTGTAGGCCTCGGAGTCGACGAGCTGCAGGACGACATCGCCGGCCCCTGGCGTCTCGAGGCTCTTGGCGACGGTATGCCCGACCAGCCGTGTGCTCGACAGCGTGTGGGCCACCCCCAGGTCGCGCAGGGCGCCGGCCACACGAGACGACTCGCTCAGGGCGTAGATCTCCAGGTCCGGCGCTGAGGTCCGCAGGGCCACGGCGACGATCAACGTGTCGGCATCGTCGGTGCAGGCGATCAGGGCCCGGTTGGCTCGGTCGGGGTGCGTGCCGGCGATGACGTCCTCGGCCGTCGGATCGCCCGGCACGTAAAGTACCCGCTCGGCGAGGCGCGCCGGCTCGTCCGCGGCGACGAGCACCACCGGGTCGTCCGCCTCGGCCAGGTCGGCGATCACCTGGGTCACGATCGGATGGGACCCGAACACCAGCGTTAGGCCGTCGATGGCAGGGTGGTGTCCAAGCCGAGGAGCCTCCGGAGATGGGAGAGCACCGAGGCGCCGGCGAAGAGGGCGAAGACGGCTCCGACGATCGGAATCGTCGTGAGCATGACACAGACGGCGATCACCCGCGAGGCGGCGTTGTGGGGGGTCACGTCGCCGTAGCCGACCGTCGTCGCCGTCGTGACGGCCCAGTACAGCCCGGTCCCGTCGCTTACCCGGTCGGCTGCGGCGAACAGCAGGCCTCCGACCACGACGATCAGCCCGGCGAGTCCGAGCAGCCCGGCGACGTGCACGGTACGAACCTTGGCCAGAAGTCTGTGGGCGACGAGGAAGATGGACATGGACGCAGGATGCCAAACGGCAGGGCCTGCCGGCCGGCGCCGATCTGCCCGTAGGGTCGACGCCATGAGCCTTCAGACCAGAACGATCGGACCCAAGCGGCTCGAGGTCTCGGCCGAGGGCCTCGGCTGCATGGGCATGAGCGAGTTTTACGGCCCCGGGGACGAGACCGAGTCGATCGCCACGATCCACCGGGCCCTCGATCTCGGGGTCACGTTTCTCGACACCGCCGACATGTACGGCATCGGCGAAAACGAGCGCCTGGTCGGCAAGGCGATCGGCGCGCGGCGCGACGAGGTCGTGCTCGCCACCAAGTTCGGCAACGTGCGCGGCGATGACGGCAGCCGCGCCATCAACGGTCGGCCCGAGTACGTCCGCAGCGCCTGCAACGCCTCCCTCGGCCGACTTGGCGTTGACCACATCGACCTCTATTACCAGCATCGCGTGGACCCCGATGTCCCCATCGAGGACACGATCGGCGCCATGGCCGAGCTGGTCGCCGCCGGCAAGGTCGGGCACCTCGGCCTGTCCGAGGCCAGCGCCGGCACCATTCGCCGGGCGGTCGTCGTCCACCCGATCACGGCGCTGCAGACGGAATGGTCGCTGTGGACCCGGGACATCGAGGCCGACATCCTCCCTGTCGCCCGTGAGCTCGGGATCGGCATCGTCGCCTACAGCCCGCTCGGTCGCGGCTTTCTGACCGGCAGCATCACCAGTGCCGACGACCTGGCCCCGGACGACTTTCGGCGCCACTCGCCTCGCTTCCAGGGTGAGAACCTGACCGCCAACCTTCGACTGGTCGACAGCGTCAAGCAGCTCGCCTCCGAGAAGGGCGTCGAGCCGGGGCAGGTCGCGCTGGCCTGGCTGCTTTCCCGCGGTGACGACGTCGTCCCCATCCCCGGCACCAAGCGCCGCCGTTACCTGGAGCAAAACGTCGCCGCCGTCGACATCGAGCTCACCGCCGACGACCTGACCCGCCTCGAGGCGGCGGCCCCTTCCGGGGCGACCGCCGGCGAGCGGTATCCCGACATGGCCTCGGTCCGCGGAGAGTCTGCCCCTCGCCCGTAGGGCGGCCCGGTTCCCTGGCCGGCCCGAAAAACCGCGATCAGCGGTGGGTTAGGGTGAGCCTGCCGGCTCCGCCTACTGATAGTGGTGGAGCGGTGATGCTAAGTGAAATTCTTGGCAGGAGGTAGGGCGCCGGAGCGGAACAGAGAGGTGTGGACCACGAGCAGACTGCGCCGCTCCTGGCGCTGCCGCGGGTAGTGATCCGGCTTGGGCTCATGGCCGCCGGCGGTCTCCTCCTGCTCATCGGCCTCGTGTTGTTCTCCCACCCGGCCCACGGGTCCGTGCCGTCGTCGTCCTCGTCGACGCAGGTGAAGGCCAGCGCGGGCCGGTTGAAGGTTGCCGTGACGCTTCCGGTAGCGGCGCCCACGTCGGCGGTGGGTGTGTCGGTCGGAGACGCAGGGTCGCAGCGCGCGTCGGTCCCGGCCGTCGGCGTGTCGGTCGCTCCCTCGCATTCGTCGTCTGTGCCGGCCGTTTCGTCCCGTTCGTCGGCGTCCACCGCGTCCTCCACGGCCGTCGCGTCGCCGCCGGCGTCGGCGCCAGCCGCTAGCGCTCCCGCCGCTTCAAAGCCGGCATCGGCGCCCGCTGCCAGCGCTCCTGCTGCATCGCAGCCGGCGGCGTCGGCACCGACCTCGGGCGCTGCTGTCGCGGCGAGCCCCTCGTCCGCTGCACCGGCCCACCATGCGTCGGCTCCCACGACGACGGCGGTCGGAGCGACTCGCTCGCAGGCCCCGTCGGCAGCGCGATCCTCGACGGGGGCATCTTCGTCCCCGGGGCGGTCCTCCTCGCCGGCCGCATCGTCACCCGCCATCGGGGTCTCCCTCGATGTGGGTTCGCTGAATCGGCCTGGCCTTGCCCTGGCGGTCACCGCCGGGGCAACCCACGCCGGCGCCGTTGTCGGGCTCGGCTCGCTTCCGTCGGTGCAGGCGTCCGTCCGGGTCGGGTCCACCTCGAGCGACCTGAACGTCGGGCTCCCCAAGCTCTCGAACACGAGCCTCTCGTTGCCTGCGCTCCTGCGTTCGGTCACGACGCAACCGCTCGGAACGGTATCCGAGGCACTGCGGTCGCTGGTCCACGTGAGGCTTGGTCTCGGGGTCAATCTCTCCCGGCCGGGTGTCTCGATCTCGGTAGGCGCCACGGTGCCGACGCCACGGACGCCACCCGGCAAGGTGACGGCAAAGTTGCCCGTCTCGACCCTGCCGATCACCCCCACAACGCCAGCGATCTTGCCGGTGCCCGGCTCCAGCCACGGCATCCGGGCGGTCACCGTCGAGCAGCCATTCCAGCAGGCGGCCGGTCGTACCTCGCCCCATCGGAATGCCTCCCAGCCGAGCGTCTCTGAGGTCATGCGGGCCGGGGACGGTGCCGCCTCATCGCCTCGTGGCTCCAACGGGGCCGCATCGCCGGTGGAGCAGGTTCTCCTCCCCCGCCAGATGGGGGCGTCGGCCCAGCCGGGGGATGCTGGCGGCGCAGCGGCGGCCCACGTGGCTACTCCGGTCATCTCGCTGCGGCTGATCGCACCGGCTCGCCACGACGTTCCTCGACCGGAGCCGACCCGATCGGCTCCCGGTACCCCCGCCGGCGCCCCTGCCCCCGCTGCGGGCTCGGGCTCCGGCGGCCTGCTCCTCGCTAGCGTCGTCGTCGGCCAGCCCGCTGCCTTCCCCGGGCAGAGCGGGTACGTGTCGATCAACACCCAGACGAACTCCTCTCGCCCCGGTGCCCGTCCGGGTACCCGCCCGGACTGAACCCACGTCATCAGCGATCGGCGCGCCATGAGCGCGCCCGGCCGGGCCGGCCGTCGGCCGTCCTCGCCGCACCAATGTCTCTGATGAACCGCGGAGGTTCTTTTCACCATGCGTCTCTCTTTGAAGCTGGCGCTGGGGATGTTTGTCGGTGGTGGAGCGTCACTGCTCCTCGCCCAAGGCGTCGCCCACGCGTCTCCCGTCCACAACCACAACAACACGACCGTTGCGATCACCGCACCCGTCAACATCAACGGCAATGCCGTGTCGGTGCTCAGTCACCAATCCACTGCAACCGCGCCCGAGGCGGCCCCGTCGTCGACCCCGTCGACCTCGTCGACCTCGGGTGCATCTCCGAGCGGGTCTGTCCTGAGTGGCAACGACTCGACCGTCGGCGCCAACGCTCCCGTGACCATCTGCGGCAACGCCGTCGGTGTGGCCGGAAGCGCCGCCGCCGGGTGTTCGCCGTCGCCGGCGAGCAGCTCGGTGGCGACGTCGACCGCCGCTTCGCCGACGTCGAGCGCAGTGAGCACTCCGGCCGCTCCGGCCCAGTCGGCTTCGGCCGCTCCGGCCGCTCCGGCCACGTCGACTTCGGCTGCTCCGGCCGCTCCGGCCGCCGCTCCGGCCACGTCGACTGCGGCTGCTCCGGCCAGCTCGGCTCCGGCCAACTCGGCTCCGGCTGCTCCGGCCAACTCGGCTCCGGCCAAAGCCTCACCGGCCAAGTCGGCTCCGGCCACGAAGCCGTCTGGTCACACCACGGCCTGGAGCGACCGCTCGGGCTCGCGTGGCGGCCTGGCGTCGGGGAACAACACGACCGTGCCGGTGAGCGCGCCGGTGACGGCGTGCGGCAACAGCGTCGGTCTGCTTGGCTCGTCCAAGGCCGGCTGCTCACCAGCGACGGCGCCGTCGACCACGTCGACGTCAGCCGCCTCGGGGGCCAACGGGCACTCGGGTCGTGGCATCGCGTCGGGCAACAACACCACCGTGCCGGTGAGCGCACCCGTGACGGTGTGCGGTAACAGCATCGGTCGAGCCAGGGCCGGCTGTTCGTCATCACCGTCGGCGTCGAAGTCCACCACGACGACCACATCAGCCGACAAGGCGGGTGCGGCATCGGGGAACAACACCACGGCTCCGGTCAGTGTGCCGGTGACGGTGTGCGGCAACAGCGTCGGTGTCCTGGGTGCTTCCCGGTCGGGTTGCTCGTCGGCCACGCCGGCGTCGACCACCTCGACGTCATCCGCTAGTGGTTCGGGATCCGGTCGTGGCATCGGGTCCGGGAACAACACCACGGCGCCGATCAGTGTGCCGGTGACGGTGTGCGGCAATGGCGTCGGGCTCCTCGGGCATGCTTCGGCCGGTTGTGCGGCCGGTGGGTCTTCGTCGTCGACGTCGTCGACGACGGGCTCGCAGAGTGGCTCCGGTGCCGGTCTGTTGTCGGGTAACAACACCACGGCCCCGGTCAGTGTGCCGGTCACAGTGTGCGGCAACAGCGTCGGTGTCCTCGGTGTATCCGGGTCCGGTTGCTCGTCGAACACGCCGGCTTCGACCACCTCCACGTCATCGGGTACCGGTTCGGGATCCGGTCGTGGCATCGGGTCGGGTAACAACACCACGGCCCCGGTCAGTGTGCCGGTCACAGTGTGCGGCAACAGCGTCGGTGTCCTCGGTGTATCCGGGTCCGGTTGCTCGTCGAACACGCCGGCTTCGACCACCTCCACGTCATCGGGTACCGGTTCGGGATCCGGTCGTGGCATCGGGTCGGGTAACAACACCACCGCTCCGGTCAGTGTGCCGGTGTCGGTGTGCGGCAATGGCGTCGGTGTCCTCGGATCGGCTGGCGCCAATTGCCAGACCGCTCCATCCACCCCCGTGACCACGACCTCGTCCGGCGGTGGCAGCGGCACAGGGTCGGGTAACAACACGACGATCCCCGTGACGGTGCCCGTCAATGTCTGCGGTAACGGCATCGGCGTGCTCGGAAGCGCCATGGGCGGCTGCGGCACTTCGGCCGTGACCAGCCCGCCGGCGCCTCCGACGCCTCCGTCGAACCCGACGCCTCCGTCGAACCCGACGCCTCCGTCGAACCCGACGCCTCCGTCGAACCCGACGCCCCCGTCGAACCCGACGCCCCCGTCGAACCCGTCCAATCCGTCGAACCCGTCGAATCCTTCGAACCCGTCGAATCCTTCGAACCCGTCGCATCCGACGAGTCCTTCGACGCCCGCGCATCCGACGAGCCCTTCGACTCCTGCGGTCCCAGCGAGTCCCTCCAGCCCGCCGAACCCCTCGGGTATCTCGGCGTTCGGACTCACCGACCCGCTGGGTCAGGCGACGCTGGCTAATTCTGCGACGCCGGCTAATCCGTCGACGAACGGACCTGGCCGCCGCCTCGCCGGCACCGGAGGAGTCGCCCTGACCGGCGTCACCACCAGCTCGGCCGCTCCGGCCACAACGGCGCCGTTGGCCTACACCGGGATCGATGTCCTCGGCCTCCTAGCTCTGGCCGCCCTGCTGCTCATCGGTGGCCTGATCCTGAGCTACCTGGCAAGCCTGCGTCGGGCGGCGCAGTAGGCGCCCCGCAGGGAGGTCCCCCAAACGGAAGAGGAGGAGCGTACGAGCACCGATCGGCCGGATCGGCGCCACGGCGCTCCTCCTCACCTCGGCGCGTTGTCGACATCGCCTCGGGCCCGCATCGTTGACCCGTGCGGCGTCAGCCATTCGCATCACGGTTGGCGGTTGCGACCCGCTCGGCGTGGACGCGAAGCGCCGTCCTCAACTCCTTCGGGGCAATCACCGCACACGGCAACGGCAGGCCAGCCAGATAGCGGACCATGCGCTCGAGTGAAGAGCTGCCCACGTCCACCACGGTGGAAGACCCGTCCGACTCGACGATTCCGATGGCGCTCGGGATGAGTTCCGCCACCGCCGAGCTCGGCGCCGGGATGGCGAGGCGCGCCTCGAACGGGTAGACGCGGACACGAAGTCCCTTGCGCACCAAGGCGACCGGATCGGGAGGATCATCGAAGACGAACGGTGTGCCGACCTCCTCGAGGTGGGCGAGGCGGTCGACACGAAAGGTCCGCCAGTCTCTGCGGTCTACGTCTCGCGCCACCAGATACCAGCGGAACCCAACGCGGACCAGTCGGTAGGGCTCGACCAGTCGATCGCTCGAGCGCCCGACCCGGTCGGCATAGGCGAAACGGACCCGCTTGGCCGCAGAACAGGCCTGGCCCAGGACGACGAGCAGCTCGGAGCGGACGCGTTCGTGGGCGGGCCCGTCAAGATGGGCCGTTGCCTCGTGCAGGGCCCGTACTCGCGCCGCCAGATGCTGGGGCATGAGCTGATCGAGACGGGCGAGCACGTTGAGCGCGGCATCCTCGAGACCGCTGACACTGCCGTCGACGGCGACCCGCAGGCCGAGTGCAACCGCCATGGCCTCCTCGTCACCGAGTAGGAGAGGCGGCAGCTTTCCTCCCCGGCCGAGCCGGTAGCCACCCGTCACCCCTGGTGAGGACTCCACGGGGTAGCCGAGCGCTCGCAGATGATCGACGTCACGGCGCAGGGTTCGGCCGGTGACCTCGAGCCGCTCGGCCAGTTCCCAGCCGGTCCACGAGGGTCGGTGCTCCAAGAGCGCGAGGAGGGCCAACATCCTCCCGGCGCTGTCCGTCACGGTCGTAGCTCCTGGTGGAGGGCGAGGCTCAAGGGGACCTTCTGCCGGGGCGTCCCAGGGACACGAGTGCGCATGGTCGAAGATTCTCTCCTATTGCGGACCGAAGCTGTCCGCATAGGTTCGTACGTTCGGGAGCATGGCAACCTCAGGCAGGACCCTCTCCGCTCCGCCCGCTGACCAGCGTCGCTGGAAAGCCCTGTGCGTGCTGGCGCTGATGCAGTTCATGCTCGTGCTCGACGTCACCGTCGTCAACGTTGCACTTCCACACATCCGAAGTGACCTTGGGTTTTCCCGAGCCGGCCTGACGTGGGTCGTCGATGCCTACGTGCTGATGGCGGGTGGCCTTTTGCTTCTCGGGGGAAGGCTCTCCGACCTGCTCGGCCGGCGTCGGATGTTCCTGATTGGTGTCACGCTGTTTGCTGTGACCTCGGCGCTGAGCGGCGCCGCCGTGGTCCCTGGCATGCTCGTGGCCAGTCGATTCGCCCAGGGAGCGGCCGAGGCGATCGCGGCACCTGCGGCGTTCGGACTCGTGGCGCTGCTCTTTCCCGATGGTCAGGAACGGGCCAAGGCCATCGGGATATTCGGCGGTGTCGCCGGCCTCGGAGGCACGCTCGGACCCGTCATCTCTGGTCTAATCCTCGAGGGTCTTACCTGGAGGTGGATCTTCTTTATCAACATCCCTGTGGCAGTGGTGACCGTCGTCGCCGTGAGGCGGCTGGTCGACGAGAGCAGGGCGTCGACGGAGGAGACGGCAGCCCGTACCGACGTGGCCGGGGCGGTCCTCGCCACCTCGGGCCTCGTAGCGATCGTCTATGGCCTCATCCAGGCCGCCGGTCGGCCCTGGAGTGCGGCCCTCGTTGTCGTGCCCGTCGTGTCTGGCGTTGTCGCCCTCGGGTTGTTCGTGCTCAGAGAGCACACAGCCAGCAACCCGCTCGTGCCCTTGCAGTTCTTCTCCAATCGCACGAGGGTCACTGCCAACGTCGTCACGCTGTGCTTCTCCAGCGTGTTCTTCACCCTCTTCTTCTTGCTGACGCTCTACTTCCAGCAGGTCGAGCACTACTCGGCGCTGCGGACGGGTGTGGCCTACCTGCCCTTCGGGGTCGCCATCAGCGTCGGGATCGGCGTGTCAAGCAAGCTCGTGACCCGTGTCGGCGTCAGGGCAATCCTCGCTGTCGGCTTCGTCCTCGGCGCGATCGGCGTGCTCACGCTGACGAGCATCGCCGTGCACGGGTCCTACGTGGCCCAGATACTCCCAGGGATGGTGTTGATGGCCTTCGGCTCCGGCCTCTGTTTCTCCGGATTCTCCAACGCCTCTATCCATGGGGTGACCGGTGAGGACGCCAGCCTGGCGTCCGGAGTCCAGACCGCCGTCCAACAGGTGGGCGGGGCGATCGGGCTGGCCGTGCTCGCTACGATGGCCCTCCGCCACGCCGTCGCCGCGACGGCCGCAGGGGTTGCTCCAGCCGCAGCCTCCACCGCGGGGACGGTCGTGGCCTTCCGGATCGGGGCAGGAGTACTCGCGATCGGTGCGGTCGCAGCCTGGTGTCTGCTCGAGCGAGTGCGCACCGAGACGAGCCTGGCTGCGGACGAGCCACTCGGCGTCGCCACATGAGCGGTCACGTGAACCCTTGCGGTGTCGCGCTTCGATCGGACTACGCGGCCTGGCGATGCGGGGACGTGGTCGTCGACCTTTGGGTGACCGAGGGCAGATGGGTGATGGCTGCTTCGAGTCGTGTATCTGGCGTGTGGGCCGCCTGCAACCGAATACCGATCAGGAGAATGGTCACCGTAATCGCCGTCATGGCGGCACCGATCGAAACGTCGAAGATGATCCAACCGAGAGAGCTCATTGATTTGTAGCGACCTGCCATCCGAGTCCATCTCGCCGGCACTCGCTTCCTCCTTGAGACCCATCAGATCATCTCGATCTTGGGATCTCCTGGTAACGGCCTTGGCCTTCCAGCCGACTTCTTGGAGAAGGAGGACGGGCGGCCGACGGGCGGCGGACCGACTCGGACGGGGGGAGGACCGCGACCTGATTCGGCTCGGGCTCAGCTCCCGAGGCGAGCAAAATCGTCAAGGACCATCGTGGCCTCGGGCGGTACCGCGACGCGCAGCACGACATCCTCGACGTCGATAAAAATGGTGAAATCGAAGAAGGCGCAGCAAGCCTTCTCTCGCTGAGCGAGACGGACGAGGGCACTGAGCTGATCGAAATCCTTCTCGAGGTGAAGCGCCAGGTCGGTAGGCGAGACTCGCTCGGTCGCGGCCACGGAATCGCTCAGCAGCTCATGCCACTCGTCCAGCTGTGCGAGCGCCTCGGTGTTCTTGAGGCTGCATGCCGTCGGCACCTGCATTTGGCCATCCTAAGCATCGGAACAGTCGCCCGGCTCGAAGCCTGATTCAACCCGCCCAGATGACGTCGAAGCCGTGCTGGTCGAGGGGGAGAAGCAAGCACCCAGTGATCTGCCAATCGAAGATTGCATCCCTTCGACGGGACTCGTACCGCGAGCGATCTCCCGGCGATCTATAACGATGAGTGTGGCCGACGCTTCGCTTCACCCCGACCGTCTTCTTCCCGCCGACCCCGGGACCCGGGCTGTCGCCCGAGACATCCTCGGGGCTATCGCGGGGTTGCCGCTTGTCGCAGTGCACGGTCATGTCGACGGAACCGTCCTCGCCGAGGACCGAGCGTGGCCCGATCCGGCCGCTCTCCTGGTCACCGCCGACCACTACGTGCTGCGGGTGCTCCACTCGGTGGGCGTGCCACTCGATCGGCTCGGGCAGGGTCCTGGCCCCCACGACCCGAGGGAGATCTGGCGCCAGCTGTGCCGGCACTGGGATGCCTTTCGGGGCACGGCGACGCGCCTGTGGCTGGACCACGAGCTCTCGGAGCTCTTGGGCGTCACCCTCCCACTGTTGGCAGCCACATCTGATGACAGCTACGACCATCTGGTAGCCCGGCTGAAAGCGCCCGATTTGCGCCCGCGGGCTCTCTACCGGCGCTTCGGCCTCGAGATCTTGTCGACGACGGACTCCGCCGGCGACTCCTTCGCCTCGCATGCCGCCCTTCAGGCCGACGGGCTCCGCGTCGTACCCACCCTCCGCCCCGACGCCCTGACCGACCCGATGCGGCCGGACTGGGCCGGGGCGATCGATCGGTTGGGTGTCACCAGCTACACGTCCCTCCTGGAGGTGCTGCGCGCCGAGCGGGTCAGAAGTGTCGAGCACGGCGCCGTCGCCACCGACCATGGCCCCACCGTTTTGGCCACGGCGGATCTCTCTGCCACCGGTGCCTCGGCCCGCTTTGATCGTCTTCTGCGCGGCCGCGCCGGTCCCCGCGACGCAGAGGAGCTCGGAGCCCACCTCCTGACCGTGGGCGCGACGATGGCCCTTGATGACGGCCTGGTCATGCAGCTGCACGCTGGCGTGCTGCGCAACCACGACCGGAGGGCCGCGGCCCGCTATGGCCCCGATCGGGGTGCCGATTTCCCCGTTCCTGCCAACTTCACCACCGCGCTGCGTCCCCTGCTCGAACTGGCCGGCAACGAGCCCGGCTTTCGCCTGGTCGTCTTCACCGTGGATGAGGCCACCTACGCTCGGGAGCTGGCCCCGATGGCGAGCTACTACCCGGGCCTCTACCTCGGGGCGCCCTGGTGGTTCCTCGATGCGCCCGACGCAATGGCGCGCCACCTCTCAGCCGTCACCGAGATCGCCGGCTACGCCAAGCTCACCGGCTTCGTCGACGACACCCGGGCCTTCTGCTCCATCCCCGCCCGCCACGACGTCGCTCGGCGCACCCTCGCTGGCCACCTGGCGCGGATGGTCACCGAGCGTCGCCTGTCCTTTGACGACGCCGCCGACATCGCTGCCGACTACGCCTATCACCGACCCCGCGCCGTCTACGGCTTGTGACCCGCCTCGGCCGGACGGTGTGGGGGAGCGGGCCGCCGATCCCGGTACGTATGGTGCATCTCGGGCCTGGCGCCTTCTTCCGGGCCCATCCCGCCTGGTACACGGGGCACGCCGGCGGGGACTGGGGCATCGCAGCAGTGACGGCTCGCTCCGATCAAACCGTCCGGTCCCTGGGCGGTCAGGACGGGCTCTACGCCCTCGTGGCGCGAGGGGTCGAAGGCGACCGGGCCGAGGTTGTCTCGTCGATCTCCGACGTTGTGGCCCACGCCGACCCTCGGCGCGCCGCCCTGATCGCCAGGCCTACCGTAAGCGTGATCACCCTCACCGTGACCGAGGCCGCCTACGGTCCCGACTCGCCTCTCCTGGACCGCCTGGTCGGCGATCTCGATGCGCGCCGGAGAAACGACGGCGGGCCGGTCGCCCTGGTGTCCTGCGACAACGTGGCCGGCAACGGGGCCGCTCTGCACAAACACCTCATCAAACTGGCCGAGCGGCGCGACGCAGTCCCCGGCGGGAGCGGTCTCGCGGAGTGGATCGAGACGTCGTGCGCCTTCCCTGCGACCGTCGTTGACCGCATCACACCGGCGTCGCAGCCCGACGATCTGGCCACGGCGAGCCTGCTGATCGGCTTTGACGACCATGCCGCCGTCGTGACGGAGCCCTGGAGCGAATGGATCATCGAGGACGCCTTCGCCGGTGCGGCGCGGCCCCCGTGGGAGACTTCTGGCGCCCGGCTGGTCGGCGACGTGAGCCCGTGGGAGCGGCGCAAACTGCGGCTGCTCAACGCCGGGCACTCGCTCCTCGCCTACCTCGGCGGACTTCGAGGCCACCGTTTCGTGCACGAAGCGGTCGCCGATCCTGTGGTGCATGAGGCCCTGCTCGACCTGTGGGCCGAGGCTCGCAGGGGGCTCGGGGACACCGCACCGCTGCTTGCGTACTGCGATGCTGTCGAGGGGCGGTGGGCCAACCATCGGTTGCCGCATGAATTGCCCCAGATCGCCGCGTCCGGGGTGCTCAAGCTTCGCCAGCGCATCGTCCCGACCATCATGGCGGCGCGCGCCGAGGCGGAGGAGCCGCTTGCCTGCGCTCGCCTCATCGGGACCTGGCTCGCCTACGAGCGCGGCTGCGGTCCCGTCCCACCTGACACGGATGCGCCCGTGGCCGAAGCCGCGGCAGGCGACCTTCGGGCCGCCGCTCGTCGAGTGCTCGGTCTGCTTGACGACCGCCTGGCCGACGACGGGTGGCTTGTCGACGCCGTCGCCGAGGCTGCCCGGGGCTGGGATGAAGGAGGCCACCGGCCACCTCGCAGCTCGTGGAGCGCAACGCCTGGTGGTCAAAAGTGATGAGCGAGGGCCTCGACGCCCGCACCGATATTGGTGTTCCGAGCTCGAGCGCGGAGACCGGGGGCATCGCACGAGCCTGCGGGGCTAGGGGCCGAAGACGGTCCGGATGGAGGCGATGTCGTCGCGGCCATGGCCCTGCGCCGAAGCGCGCTGGTACAGCGCGCGCACGTCACCAAGTAGGACATCGGTGAACCCCGTGGACTCGGCGGCGTCGAGCATGAGGCCCAAGTCCTTGACCAGGCCATCGACGGCAAACGACGGCGAGTAATCACCTGCGCCCATCGCCGGCCCCTTGAGCTGCGCATACGGGCTGTCGGTCGGCGTGTCGCGTATGGCGTCGAGGAAGAGCGAACCCTCCACGCCGAGGGCGGCCGCCAATGCCAGCGACTGGGCCGTCGCTGCGGTCAGGGTGGCGATCCATGCGTTGCCGGCGAGCTTCAGGGCGCTCGCCTCGCCGATCCGCTCACCGGCGCGCACGGTCTTGGCGCCGATGGCATCGAGCACGGCCCCCACCCTGTCGATACGCCCGGAGTCACCCGACACCAACACCGTGAGCGTGCCCCGCTCCGCAGGCTCCTTGGTACCGAGAACCGGCGCGTCCACGATGGCCGCGGACCCCGCCGCCGCGACGATACGGGCCATGCCCGCCGGCCCAACAGTCGAACACTGCAACCACGTCGCCTCCGCTCCCAGCGCGCCGACCAACTCGGCCGCCACCTCCAAGACAGCGTCCACGTCAAAGACCATGGTGATCACGACGTCGGCGGACGTCACTGCGTCACCAACCGAAGCGGCGACCGTGATGCCCTCCGCCCTGAGCGCCTCGGCTCTCGACCTGGTTCGGTTCCAAATCGCCACGTCCATCCCCGCCCGCCGCAGCGATCTCGCCATGCCCGCTCCCATCGTCCCCGTCCCCAACACTGCCACCCGCATACCCGGCCTCCCTCTCGCTGTCGTCGCTTCCCGCAGGCATACCCACATGGCCGCCTCCTTACGACCTGGTACCGCCGGGGCGGGACGGTAGGGTCGGAGCTCGATGAAGGTCATTGTGATCGGCGCCGGGATCGTCGGTGCATCGGTTGCGTTTCACTTGGCTGGGGGCGCCGAGGTCGTGGTCGTCGACGACGACAGGCGAGGCCGGGCCACGCACGCCGGCGCCGGCATCGTCTCCTACCCCGGCCGGCGGGATCGTAGCGGCGAACCGGCCTTCGAGCTGGCCCGCCGGGCCTTCGAGGCGTACCCCGACCTTGCCGACCATCTGGGCGGCGCGCCGGGGCTGTGGGAGGAGATCGGCGAGTTGCACGTGGCTCCGCCAGGACCGCAACTCGACTCCGCCTACGAGACCTTGGTCGCGCTGGCCGGCGCAGTGACCGCCTCAGGAGTAGAAGGTGGTGTGGACGCCGGGACCGTCCGGTTGCTCGACCCAGCCGAGACGATCGCCGCCTTCCCCTACCTGCGAGCCGATCTCGCCGCCGTGCACGTCGCAACCACGGCCCGGGTTGACGGCGAAATTGTGCGCGCCGCACTGACGCAAGCCGCGACCGAACGTGGGGTTCGGTTGGCCACCGGTCCCGCCACGCCCGTGGTCAGCGGCGGCCGAGTCGTGGGGGCCATCGTAGGAGGGCGGCGCGAGTCCGCCGACGCCGTGGTCGTCGCCGCCGGCGCCTGGTCGGCGGACGTGGTGAGCTCGGCGGGCGTGACATTGGCCATCGACGCCCAACGCGGCCAGATCCTCCACCTGACCCTGCCCGGGACCGACACGTCCACCCTCCCCGTCGTCCATCCCATCGCCGCCTCCCACTACATCCTCCCTTTCGCCGACAGCCGGATCGTGATCGGGGCGACCCGCGAGACGGGCTCGGGATTCGACCCGCGCCTGACCGCCGGCGGCGTGGCCCAGGTCCTCGGCGACGCCCTCGGCGTGGCTCCCGGGCTCGCCGACGCAACCATCCGTGAGATGCGCGTCGGGCTCCGACCCGCCACCCCCGACGGGCACCCGCTCCTCGGGCCTATCTCGAGCTGCCCCGGCCTATGGGTCGCCACCGGCATGGGACCGGTAGGGCTGAGCATCGGCCCGTACTGCGGGAGGCTCGTGGCCCAGTGGGTGCTCGGCCACGACCCCGACATGGATCTGACCCCCTTCGCTCCAGACCGGGCCTTCGCCTGACTCCCTCGACGAAACAGGAGACGGACTTGTAGCACGCCGTGCTACGGTCTCGTCATGGCGCGAGATATCACCCAAAGGCAGCTCCGAAACGAGAGCGGCGAGATCATGAGGGGATTGGACCAGGGCGAGACCTTCGTCGTCACCCGAAACGGCGTGCCCGTCGGAGAGTTGACCCCGCTCCGGCGTCATCGGTTTGTGAGCGCCGATGCCGCCGTCGCCGTGTTTCGCGGTGCTCCAGGTGTCGACCTGGCCCGGCTTCGCAGCGACCTCGACAGCGTTGCATCGCAGGATCCGAGCCCTCGTGGCTGATCCGCGGCGCGCCGACCGTGGTGTCATCGACACCTCGGTGGTCATCGACCTCGAACAGCTCGATGCCCGACAGCTGCCGATCGAGCTTGCCGTCAGCGCGATCACTATGGCAGAGCTCGCCGCCGGCCCTCATGCGACCGGCGACGCCGAAGAGCGGGCGCGCCGACAGGACCGATTGCAACGGGCTGAGGCGGCCTTCGACCCCCTTCCCTTCGACGGCGAGGCGGCTCGCGCCTACGGTCGGATCTACGCCACGGAAGTCGCGAGCGGACGTAAGGCCCGTGGGGTGCGGGCACTGGATCTCCTGATTGCCGCGACCGCCTGTGCCGCAGACTTACCGGTCTACACACGCAACCCCGAAGACTTTCAAAGTCTGCTGGGACTCGTCGATGTCGTCGCCGTCTGACGGCCGGTCGACACAGGGGCCGTGTGCGCCAACCTCAGGCCACGAGGCTGCTCTCATCGGCCTAGCTCGGCGTCATCGCGCCGGATCCTCTTCCCACGACGGCAGCAGCGTCTCTCGCACCGCGCTGACCGTCCTCGCCGCGGAGCCTTCGGCCAGAGCTTCGGCTGGGAAGCAAGAAACTCGGTCGGCGACGCCCGTCACCTCCTCGAGGAACACGTCATGGGCGCCGTAAGCAGGGTCCTCGACGGTTCCCTGCACGAACAGGACGGCAAAGCGGGCTCGGCGCCCGTCGGGTTTACGGCGCAGGATCCTGCCCATGCGTTGGATCATCTGGCGACGGGATCGGCTGGCCCCGGCGATTATCGCCAGGTCGGCGGCGGGTACGTCGATCCCCTCGTCGAGTACCCGCGGGGCGGCCAGCACCTCGAGGTCCCCCGATCCGAAGCGCCCGAGCACGTCCCGGCGTACCTCCCGGCCGAGGGCAGAATGCACGACCCCGGCTCGCAGGCCGGCGGCCCCGAGGATCCGGCAGGCGCGCTCGCTCGTGGCAATGCTCTGGGTGAAGACGATGGCCCGATCGGCGTCGGCGACCGCAGGTGCAAGCGCAGCGACGGCGGCGTCCTTGGCCGGGGTCTCCGCTAGCAGCCGGCGCCGCTCGAGCATCGTCTGACGCCACGAACGGGCCACCCCGGCGCCGTCACCATCACCTTCGGCCATGACGCCGACGGCTCGCAGGAAGGCGTCGAACGGGTCGGCGGGTACCCCGTGACGGCCGACGAGACGAGCATGCAACGATCTCATCGATTCCGTCAGCTCGGAATACCGAGCTTGCTCGACCGGGGAGAAGCGCACGCCGAGCAGCGTTACCGTGAAGCGAGCAGTGATCGTCTCGTCCACGGCCCGGCGGTAACCGAGCCTGAAGCAGGTACCACCGAAGTACGGGTCGAGCCAATCGGCGTTCCCTTCGTCGTCGCGGGCGTAGGTGGCGCTCAGGCCCAACCGACGGCGGAACCGGCCGTCGAGGGCCAGGCGGTTGACCGAGGTCCCGTAGCGGTGACACTCGTCGGCAACGAGCAACCCGCCCTGGCGAATCGGGCGAACGTCCAGGGCACGAGCGCTGTTCACGACGGCTACCAACACGTCGTGGGTGGCCAGGGTGGCGGCCTGTCCCGCCCCGAGCAGGCCGATGCGAGCCGCCCCCCGCAGGATGCCGGCCAGCTCGGCGATCCACTGGTGGGCCAGCTCGATGGTGGGGACGAGCACGAGGACCTGGCCCCGGCGTTGGATCTCTTCCAGGGCGGCGGCCATGCCAACCATGGTCTTGCCCGTTCCGGTCACCGCCTCGACGACGCCCCTCCGCCCGGCGCGGCTCCACGCCCCCAGCGCCTCGGTCTGCCACGCGTAGAGCGCCGGCCCGGTGGGTGACACGATTGACGAATCGGTGGGGACGGGTGCGAGGCTCGGTCGGTACGACGGCATCGACGCGGCATGCCAGCGAAGGGGCCGGCCGTTGGCGCAACGGAAGCTGTCGTGGTCGGCGAACAGGGCAAACGAGACCGCCCGCTCCGACACCCCGCCCACGAGTCGGGCGAGCTCGGCCGCGGTGAGACCGGGAAGGCCGGCGAGCACCGCGGCCAGGTCGTCGGCAAGCACGCGTCAGCCGGTGTCGCCCGGCGGTCGCTCGGTGACGGCGTCTTCACCCGGCGGCTCGCGGTCCGCGTCCTCGCTCAGATCCACCACGAGCTCTCCTGCGGTCATATCCGGCTGGTAGGCAGGATCGAGGCGGCGCAGATCCCACTCGTTGATCCACGCCCGGACGTACTGGCGCATACGGTTGGACGGCAGACGCTCGAGGCCGACGACGTCGGGAGGATCCCAACAGTAGGCCTCGGCGTGGATCTGGCGTAGCTGCGCGTAGATGCGGTCGAGCTCCTCGCGGCCGGGCGGTTGCAGCTGGACCTGGTCTCGTTCGATGATCCGCATCCCAGCTTCGGCCAGGCCGGCGAGTAGCTCATCCTCGGTGGTGCCCTTGGCCCGGAGCCGCTTAGGGATCAGCTCGACGTCGTTCTTGCCGACAAGCACCTGACCCTCGAAGTCGTCGACGGTCGCGAGGACCGCGCCTAGGCGGGCGCCTGGGTCGTCTCGGTCGCCGCGCACCCAGCGGGCCACCTCGGCGTAGGACTTGGCTCGCTGGAGCGCCGAGTAACGCCCGATGAGCTCGACCTCGTCGAGCAGGAGCACCCAGCCGCGGTGGCTGGCAGCTCGCATGAGGCGACTCAGGAACCGGAAACGCTGCAGCGAAAGGTCCCGCTCGCTGACCTTCCCCAAGCGGTAGGTTGCGGCAGCTCCTGCCTCCTTGAGACGACGGCGTAGATCCGCCACCGGGAGCGGGTCGCCGGCCCAAAACTGCACGATCCGATCGGCGAACTCCTCGTCGCCGCGGGCATATTCGTGGAGGAAGAGAGTGGCTGCGAAGCGACTGTCGACCGGAGCGTCCTCCTGATGGGCCCAGCGGTACAGCTCGGCGTAGGCGGACGAATCGACCCGGAGGGAGTCGGCGATCTCGTCGATAGCCGAGCCGGGCCGACCGGGCACCTTGGCCAGCTCGATTGCAGCTCGATACAGCTTCGTCGGGTCATGCAGTGGAGTCTCCTTGGAGATGACCACCTTCGACACCACGAAGCCCTCCGACAAGGCCACATGGGATAGGTGCTCGAGAACATGGCTCTTGCCGGCGCCGAACCCCCCGCCGATGAGCATGCCTCCGGCGGGTCCATCCGGTATGCCATCGACGGCCGCGAGCAGCTGGCTGAAACGGTCTTCGACACCTTGTTGCATCGAGCCGAGCACCATGACCGCATCGCGGTTGGGAACGCCGGCCCGCAACGCCTCGACGGCCCGCCGCCGCTGCATCGAACGGTCCCGACGCTCGCCTCCCTCAGGGCCGGCGGGAATCATGCCACCCCCAGCCGTACCAAGGACGAGAAGGGGTTGTCCCTGTGCCGGTCACGCACCTCGTCGAAGATCCGCAGCTTCAGGGCCTGGTAGGCGTCCACACCTCGCGCGCCATCGATCACGAACGATTGAGAAGCCACGACGGCGACGAAGCAATTGGCCATCTCGTCGGTGTTGTCCACCAACTGGCGGAGGACCTCGTAGGCGTCGAGGAGCGCCGCCTTCGTGTAGTAATGCCCATGTCGCTCGTCGGGGCTCGGGCGGCGAGCGAAACCCAACCGCCGCAGGTCGAGCACGAGGACAAGCCCGGCGTGCTCGTTGACCGACAACCAGTGGGCGAGAGAGAACAGCAGCGGCCGGGCATTGTGCCGCCCGATCCGGCGGAAGATCAGCGCCGACTTGAGCGCAGAGATCAGCCGGAGATCGCCGCGCAGCCACTCCAAGATGGCGGCGTGCTCTGCCTCGGCGACGTGCCCGGCTCGGAGCTGCGCCTGGCAAAGTCGGAGCATGGCCGTGCGGAACTCGGCCACCATGGCGTAATCCCGATGCACCCGTAGCTGCAGCTCGCGGTCGATGTCGCGCCGCAATTCGCGTGGCTCTACCTGGTGATGGGCCGCCAGCAGGTCCAACGACAGATCGCCGGTAGAGGCCGGGTACCCTGCGGCCGCTACCGCAGTCCGGGTGGCGGTCGCCGCCAGCGCCTCCCAGTCGACCTGACGGGCGACCTCGAAGAACACCTGCTCGAGCAGGTGCACCCTGGTCTCGGCGGCGTCGACGCCGGCCACCACGTACCCGGCGGAGCGGGCCGCGCTCGACAACCTGTCGATGAACGCTTCGGCGCTGGAATCCTCGGAGCCCATGGCGAACTTGACGGCGGCGCCTCCTCGGTCCACGTAACCGCGCAGATACTCGCGGTCGAGGAACCCGACGTAGTCGTCGACGTCGATCATGCTGCCGGCTCCGCGAAAGAGATCCCGGCATACACCTTGGTCTGGCCGGATCTGGCCACTGTGGTGAGCACCCCGCTGCCCCGGGTCATGGCGCTGGCAGGCAGGCTCATCCGTCGGCCGTCCTTGGTCTCGACGATCCCGGTCTGGTCAAGCAGGTACAGGTCGCGGGCGAACTCCTGACGGGTGTAATCGCGCGCCGCGCCGGGCAGCAGTGTCAGCACGCCGTGGACGTCCACGAGCTTCACCTGTGCTCCGGCGCGCAAGCCCTTGGTCCCGACCACCAGGTCGTAAGCCGCCACCAGGCTCGCGATGTAGGGCTCCGGCTTGAACTTCGGCGGCCGCTGCTGGAGAGCTTCGAGCTGGCGGACGAGCACCGAAGGTCGCACCCGCCGCTCTCTCCTCTTGTCGATCATGACGGACGTGTCGCCCGCCGCCACGCTCACTATCACCGGATAGGAAAGGATTCGATCGTCGGACTCGAAGGCCTGCACGCCGGCATCAGCCGCGGAAGCGAGCAGCTCCTTGGTGAAATCGCCCGACGCGAACCATCCACCCACGTCGAAGCACCATCCGTCTCGTATCTCGACCATCGCGGCCGATGCCTGGTCGGTCAGTCGTACCGCACCGTCGAGGCCCTGCTGGAGCGTCCGGAGCTCGCCGGCGGCGGCTGCCACCTTCAGCCGCTTGGCCTCCTTGAGCGCCGCGCCGAGCGACCTGATAGCGCCATCGACGTCGCGTTCGAGAATCTGGAGGGCCTCTTCGAGGTTGGTTGTTTCGGCAGTCATGAGGTGGCTCCTGTCAGAAGGGGGGAAAGGGGGAGTCCTGTGTCGGCCGGGTCCGGCATGGACGTGTGGCCGGTAACGCGGCTTACCTCGACCACTAGTTCGCCACCGGGCGAGAAACCGAGCAAGAGCGTGTTGCCCTCGCAACCCCCGGCGGCGAGGGTCACGGCACGCACCGAGCCGCGAACGGGCCGGGATCCGTCGTGGGAGAGCACGACCGGGCCGTATCGGCTCGAGAAGGTGCGGCGGGTCCCAGCCGTGACTCCGAGGCCATCGACCAGCGCCGCGGGTACCTCCGCCTCCGTCCCGCGCAGGACCTCATCGTCGATGCGCATCCACAGCCAGAGGCGCTCACCGACATGATGGGAGCGATCCTTGTCCTTCGGGGCGGGTGACTTCGCCATACCAGCCCGGGGCGGCTCCGCCGACCGCCGGGCTTGCCACTTGGGCTTCGGTGCGGTCGCCGGCTCCGCCGGCTCGGCATCCCAGTCGAGCAGGCCGATCTTTTCCGCCGACGAGGACCGGAACTGTTTGGCCCGCACCGCGTTCACGACCGAGTTCTCCGCCGTCGGGCGTGACCCCTCGGCCAGCAGAGTGGCGATGGTCGAGATGGGTAGCGGTCGGCCGTGGGCGTCGAGGATCCGCTCGATCGCCCCGGCCAGCGGGCCGGCAAGAGAAACCGCGAGGTCATGCACGATCGTGACCTGGAACGTCCGCAGCCAGGTAGCCATCTGGTCGCCGGCGACGCCGAGCTCGTGGTCGACATCGAGCAGGCGCCGCACCCCTCCGTCGGCGGACAGGCACGAGGTCGTCCGGGCCACGATCGTGGCCGGGTCGAGGGCAACCCAACCGGGACGGCGAGGAACCGGGCGATAGGGGCCGGCCAACCACAGAAGGAGATCTCCAGAGGCAGCGTCGGCGCCGAGCCGGCCGACCGCCGCCTGGGCGAACGAACCAGAGGTGACAGGGCCGAGCCGACATTGGAGCGTGGCGACGAGCCACCGGAGGGTTGCCGGCGAGGTTTGGAGGTTGGCCCGTACCAGCTCATCGATCCGGTGGGCGATTCGCCCCGCCCGCTGGGCGGAGACGCCGATATCGGAGGCCAGCCGCTGCAGCGGGATCGGACTCTGCCACGACGACCAGGCTCGGAACACCTCCCAGCCGCGGTCATCGACCTTCGCCGGGCGTAGGGCTGCGGTGGCAGCACCGACATCGAGAGCCCACGGAGCGGCGTCGTGCAGCAGCCGTCCGGCGGCCGAGCGTGCCGGCGCAGGACCGTCCCCCTGCGCCACCTCGAGCAGCGCAACCGTCAGGACCTGGTCCCGTCTCGCGCGTTCCTCGCTCAGCACAGCGGCTAGATCACTGGCGGTGCGCCGAGCCCCGGGGGGGAGTCTCGCGTCAGGGGTCGATCGGTCTCCGAGCACACCGTGAACGGTAGCCAAGGGGTGTGACGGCTTTGAGGACCCCTCGTAAGCCCGTCGTTGGGGCAGATGCCATCTGATCGAACAGCTCTGGCGGGTCGCCGCGGCGCCGTCAGGTCGGCGGCCGCCTCGGCATCACAATACGGTGACGACGTATCCGTTATCGCCCGTGACGCCGCCAAGTCTCACCTACCTCCCGGTCCTTCGGTCGAGCTAGCGGATTGCCGATGGCCTTGGGCCCAACGCCGCATCGTTGCCCTGTCGCTGGCCAACCTGGTCGTCATCGTCGTCATGGTCGCCTTGTTCGTGGCGGCCTTGCTCCTGCCGTTCGTCCGGGTCCGGGCCGTGTCGGGAGTCGGCAGCAATCTCGGCGAGCGGCCTCGACCCGACCAGGTCAATGGCCTCGATGCTCCTCGCTCGCGCAACCAAGAGCCGTCCGAGCGCACCTGGACCGGAGGAGTGGGAAGGTTCGGGCTGCGATACCTCCCGCCCGGCAAGCTCCTCCCAGACGCCCAGCCGGGCTACGTCGCCTCATGGGTGTATGTCTTCGGCGTCTTAACTGTCGGTGCGCTCGTAATCGTTGTGGCATCAGGCGTGATCCTCGCCATCTTCGGACCGGCATGGTGGCACACCAGTTTCGTTGGCCATTTCGTCAACTCGCTGCACTTGTGGAGCGTGGAGCTGTTCATGGGATTCATGGTCATCCACCTGTGGGCCAAGTTCTGGATGGCGGCCTGGCGCGGCGAACGCTCGCTAACGTGGATGAGCGGGATAGTGTGCTTCCTGGTCGCCGTGTTCGAGGCATTCACCGGCTACCTGGCCCAGACCAACTTCGACTCGCAGTGGATCGCGTTCGAGGCCAAGGACGGTCTCAACTCAGGCGGAATCGGCGCCTACTTCAACACCATGAACTTCGGTCAAGCGCTCATGGTCCACATCGCCCTCCTCCCCGTTGCCCTCATTGCGATCGTTGCCCTTCATGTCCTATTGGTCCGAGTCCATGGTGTGGTCCCGCCGATCGACGCCCGGCCGGAGCACCTGGGTGTAACCGAAGCGGACCCGGCATCTGACACCGCCGCAACTGACGCGACAACCGCGCCCAGCACTGAGGCAGTCGGAACCCTCCCTCCCGTGAAAGCTCGGACATGACCCCCACCGCGACGAGCAGCCTTCGCCGTCGCGAGCGCCGGCGGGCGGAACGCCAACCCTGGCAGGGACCGCTGCGCCACTACGACATCGTCAAAGAAGCAACAATTGCCGTGGTCGTCGTCGCCTTGCTCACGCGGTACTCGCCGTCGTGTTCTCATCTCCCGATAAGCGCCCCGTCACCCTCCAGGAGTGGTCCAAAGCTCAACCGGTCGGCTTCGTCGACATCGCCCTGTCTGAGCTCAACGCCACGAGCACCTCGGCTGGCTACGGACCGCCCTACAACCACGGCACAGGATCTGTGCAGTCCCTCGGCCCGGTCTCGGTCCAGAAGCTGTTCGGCGACCGGATCCCCATCGACCCCGCCAACTCCTTCGTCATCGGACCGCTCCACACCCTTCCTTCGACCCCAACGTTGACCGCATCCCTCCGCCGATACAGCACGGCGACCCCCGCCCGCCGGGCCGCCTGGGAGTCCGCCTATAGCACGCCGCTCGCCAAGCTCCCTCTCGCCGCCGACCTCCCCAAACTGTCGTCGCCGACCATGGGCCCGATACCGGTGCTCATGGTCTCGCTGCTCGCCATGACCCGTTCCGGGGCCCTCGACGGCGCTTTGGCCAGCCACGGCGGCTTCTACAACTCCGACTACACGGACTCTCTGCTCTTGCTAGGAGATTCGGCTACCGCCCAGGACAGCTCGTATTGGAATCAGATCGTCACCGCCGAGCACCTGCAAGGCTCGCAGTGGGGAGTGATGAACGAGACCGGCAGCTGGCCGGGGCAGCCATGGTTGTGGCTCTACACCATGTGGTACCAGGTAGCACCGATAAGTACCTCCGGCAATGCCGATGTCCTGGTACTGGCGATCATGGTCGTCCTCAGCCTCACGCTGCTCGCCGTACCGTTCATCCCCGGGCTGCGTTCCATTCCCCGCCGGGTTCCGGTGCATCGACTTATCTGGCGTCGCTACTACCACGACTACCCGGCCGAATGACAGCAGTGGGGGTGTCGCCGGTGTGGTCCGGGTGTGCTGCGCGCCGGTACTGAAGTAGTAGTCGAGGCCCACCTCGTCGGCCAGGTGGACGGCCTCGAGCAGGTCGCGGATCGCCTCGGCGCTCGATCCGGGCGACCCATCGGGGCTGCCGGCGGGCATGGCCGAACCTGTAGACCCCGATCTCCGGTGGGGCGCTCACCGAGTGGCGGTCATTCGCTCCTCTTGGCGTCCTCGGCCGCTACCGGTCGGCCGCCGGTGGCGATGATCCCGTAGACGTGGTCGAGCTCGAGGTGGACAACCAGGCGGCGGTTGGTGACCATCTCGGCGAAGAAGGCGCCGGTTTCCAGGTTGCCGTAGAAGGTGCGGTGCACGGCGAGGAGCTGCTGGCATGCCTCGTCGCCGGGTTCGGTGGCGACCGGGGAGAGGGTGGCGCGCCCCTCGGCGACGGCGAAAGCCCAGAAGTTATCGCCGCTCACGTGGAGCACGGCACGGGGGTCTCGGGCCAGATTCTTGGCTTTCTGCCGGTCGGCGGTGGTCGAGACGCGCACGGCGCGCCCGTCGGCGTCGGGGACGTAGAGGACGTTGGACAGTTGGGGTAGGCCGTCGCGTTTGAGGGTGGCGAGCACCGCCTGCTGGCCGGTGGCGACGAGCTTCCACAGCTCGGTCTGGTCGGCCATCAGCTCTGCGCCGCTTCGGGCGTCTCGTCGTCGGCCGACGCGGTGTCGGCGGCCGGGGATGGCGCCGGCGGTCTGGTCCGCACCACCATGACCAGGCTGGCCGCCGAGGTGACGACGGCGCCGGCGGTCACCAGTCGGCTGAGGCGGCGGGGTAGACGGCTACCGGTGAGCCCGTCGATCGAGTATCGGCCAGGCCCTGTGGCAGCGAGGGCCAGGGCGGCGCCGAGGTTGGTGAGGGCCAGCTCGTAGCCACCCTTCGCCGAGAACGGGCCGTTGGCCCGGTGGGTGGCGCTGGCCACGGCCATGGTGCCGGCGATGACGACCGGGCCAAGCGGATCGGCCAGGCCGGCGGCGGTGAGCAGCCCCCCGCCGAACTCGGAGACGGCCGCCACGGTGGCCATGACACGCCCCGGGCGCAGCCCGAGCCGGTCGAAGGCGCCGGCGATCGGGGCGAGGCCCGGTCCGTCAAACGCGCCGAAGAGCTTCTGGGCGCCGTGACCGGCGAGGTAGCCACCGAGCACGGCCCGCCCGGCCAGCAGCGACAGGTCGCGCCCGACGCTCACCGGTGCGCCCCCGGGCGTGTCCGGCCCCGGCCGGCGAGGCGACCAAGGTGTGGGATGGAACGGATCGTCACCAGTACGCTCCTCCTGCTGCGTGAGGGATTGGTTCCTCGACCAGATAGACTTCCTGAAAGGAACCAAGCCCAGCATACGGTCCCAGCGCGGGCCAGGGAAAGATGGCACGTCGGAGGAAGTCGGGGTCCTCCCACCATCCTGAGTTTCTCGGAGGTAACCAATGGAGACAGCTGCCGCCGGGGTATCGGGATGCCAGGCCCGGCAGGTCCTTGACCGTATCGGCGACAAGTGGTCTGTCTACGTCGTTCACCTCTTGGGCACGGGGACCAAGCGCTTCAGCGAGCTGCGGCGGGAGATCGAGGGCATCACCCCCCGCATGCTGACTGTGACGGTGCGCTCCTTAGAGCGCGATGGCCTGGTGTCGCGCACCGTCTTCCCTGTCGTGCCGCCCCGGGTCGACTACGCCCTGACCCCGATGGGCGAGACCCTCCTCGCGGCGGTGACCAGCCTGCTGCAGTGGGCCGACGCCCACATCGGCGCCATCGACGAGGCCCGGGACCGTTACGACGACGCCCACGCCGCGACGGCCGCACCGACCCTGCCCCGCTGACCGATCGACGACCACCCCCACCGCCGGTAGTGTCCCCGGCCTGCGCCGACCACCGAGGAGGCCTCCGTGCCCGACATCAGTGACGTCCCCGAGAGCCATCGCGACCTGCTGCACTCGCCGCTAACCGCGGCGCTCACCACCATCGACCACCGCGGCCGGCCGCAGTCCCGGCGGTGTGGTACCTCGTCGACGACGGGCTACTCAGGGGCTCGGTGACCTCCGACCGCCAGAAGTACAAGAATCTCTCGGCCAACCCCAACGTCTCCCTGCTCATCATCGACCCGGCCAACCCGCAGCGCACCATCGAGGTGCGCGCCGAGGCCGAACTGAACGCCGACCCGGCCAAGGCCATGCTGGCCAAGTTCGCCGCCGCCTACGGTATCGACGAGGCCATCCTGGCAGCGGCCGGCGAAGACCGCTACACCGTCACCTACCACCCGTGGCGGATCGTGGCCAACCCACCGCCACGACGCTGAGACCGGCGCCTCGGGCCTGCGCGCCGGCCCCGGTCGACGGTGAGCGGATGAGCAGCGTATGACGCGATCGAGCCGCCGGCGCGGGGCACCTAAAATGGCCTCTGACCTGCGGCTTCATCGAGTGGGCGGTAGAGGACTCGAACCTCCGACCTCAGCCGTGTGAAGGCGGCCTGGCCGAATTGCAGCGAACGGCGGCGACACATAATGGCTGATCAGAAGGGGTGCAGGGTCTTGGTGAACCCCGTCGAACGGCCCCGAACGGGAGGAGCCGCGCGATATACGCGCGATGGATCAGCCCTTTGCGGGAGCCGGGCGATACCGGTGAGCTGCTCGCGTGGGGCTCTCACGGCCACCCGGCACCAATGGCCGGAAGGTCCGGTTGGGCTATAACACGGATGCTATAATATGCGTGAATGTGGACCTGTCGCTATCTGGACGAGGCGGCCGCAGAATGAGATGCGCTGGTCCCAAGAGAAAGAGCCGCAATGATCAACGCAGAGACGAAACTCCGAGCTCTCGGCCCGCAACTGCCGTATCCGCACAGCAGCGCCGTCCAGGGTGCCGACCGGCTCCGCGAGCTTCGTCCCCGTGGTGGGCGCAGCCCGTGGCGTGCCCTTTACCGCCAGATCGGCGACGAGTTTGTCATCGCCGCAGTCGGTCCCGAAGCTCAGGTGGACAGGCAAGGCTTCGTTGCGGCCTGTCGACACGCCGAGGAGCGGATGGACCAGATGGAAGGGGAAGGCCGATGACGAAGGTGTCGGATCTGAGGACAACGGAGGAGTTGGCGGCCGACGCCGCTCGCGACCCGGAGGTCGCCGCCGAGCTGGAGCGAACCCGCGTTGCCAACCAGCTGGCCATCCTCGTAATCGAGTACCGGGTTGCTCACGGCTTGACGCAGACGGCTCTGGCGCGGCAACTGGGCGTCAAGCAGCCGGCCGTGGCCCGCCTGGAAGCTGGCGATCACGAGCCGACGCTCGCCACGCTCGTGCGGCTCTCCCAGAGGCTGGGCATCACCCTCCGACTCGATGTCACCCCGGGCGGCGTGGGCCTTGCCTCTGCTTGATCATCCGGCGAGGCTCATCGCGACCGGACTGTTCACCACGATCTCCCACACGTCCGGATCGTCGAGGAGCGGGGCGCGAAAGAGCAGTTCAGGGCGGGTGTTGTCGAGGAGCGGTGCACGCCTGCACCACAACGCTCTTCGCGGCGGCGGTACAGTAAGAGCCAGGTCGACGGCCGGAGATGGACCTGTGTTGGGTCCAGGACCCCGGCAAGGCCCCCCAAAACCCCCTGAATCACACGGATAGTAGCGAATACCCCGACGTATCCGAACGTCGGGGTCGTCGAGGTGGGCCGGGGGATGTCTCATGTTCTCGGGCTCGCCGAGCCTGCTCAGCTCGACCTTGCACGCCCCAACTTCGGCCCTGGCTGATCGAGGCATAGAACCTCTCGGTCGACCTCGCATCTGCCCGGCGAGAGCACGCCCGGAGGATGCTGGCGCTGCACAACCACGGCGTCCTTCAATCGTGCGGCCGGCAAAAACAATGACTCCAGCGACTGCTCCGGACTCGGCACCTTCTTCGCCACCCCGGAGCAGGTCAGCGAGGTGATTGACCACGACCCGGGTGTCACGGCGCGCATGTTCACCGCCGAGCTCCCTTCGGTGCGCGGCTTCGTCGGCTCGAGGCTCCCAGTCTGGCCGGCATGAAGGTAGGTTTCGGAGCAATCCACTATCCGCACGCTTCCCATCGTGGGGAGTTCGTCGCGCGCATCCGGTACGCGTCAAGGTGATGCGGCCGACTCTGGGATGTCTCTCGGCTGACAGCTGGGTGACCGCTGCGGGTGACGCAGTCGTGTCGACCGGGGAATGGAGAGTCGGCGGACGCACAATCCTCGTCGTTTGCTACCGCCGAGCGGTAGGAGTGGACTTCGATTATGACGAGCGCAAATCTCGCTCTGGTCAGTTCCTTCGACTCGTCTCAGCCTAGGCAGGCATCCCTGCGACCACCGGCGCAGGAACACGATCAGTCGAGATAAGCCAATGGCAGGGGCGTGGCGCGCTCGCTGGGAGGCTTCGACGAGGAACGGTAAAGCGCGCTACCTCGACCTCGACGGTCGAACGAAAGGAGGCGACGGTGAGCATTGAAGACAACATCAGGTTGCTTCGTAAAGCACACGAGGCGTTCACTGCCCGGCGACGCGGGATCAGCGCATTCCCTTTTCGAGAAGGACGCGCTCTGGCACGTGCCCGGGCACGGAGCCCTCTCCAATGTGAAGCGCGGCCGGGATGAAATCCTCGGGTACTGCAAAGAGCGCGGGGTGAGACGGTCAAGCCGGCCTGCACGACGTGGTCGGTGGACTCGATCACAGGGTGTCGTTCCTCTACCATCATGCCGAGAGCGACGGCGAGGTTCTCGACCACAACATCGTGCTCGTCGTCCATATCCGTGACGGCCGGTTCGCGAGGTCTGGGAGTTCCACGAACAGGCCGCCCCCTACGGAGCGTGACCGAGGTCGGACCTGTGGGCGGGTCCGATCTGCCCGCACGCTCGACGGCGTCTCCGTGGCTCGGACAGATCGAACGGGTCCGCGACGCGCCGGTCCGGGTGCAGGTGATGAGCCTGGGGCCGGCCGCTGATCATGTAAGAAAGCGCCATGGCCGGGCGGCGGTGATGTCCGCTCACACCTGGGCCTTCGGGTGTGTACTCATGTATCGGGTGATGATCTGGTGACGGCGCCCGAACGGGCACCGAGGGCGAGTGCCGGTGGGCTGCGGAGGTGTGCAGCGACTTGTCCCGGGCTCCTGGTCAGTCTGTTGTCCAGCGTGGGTGCAGGCGCCGCTGTGGAGTTACTCGACGCCAAGGTGCCGTCGGGCGTGGTCGAGGACGGTGAGGATCCCGACGGACTCGTCCAGCGGGGCGAGGGGCGACTCGTGGAGCTCGGTTCGGATGCAGCGGGCTACTTCGGCGATCTCCGGCTGGTAGCCGTGTCCGCTCGTCCGGTCCTTTTCCAGGCTCGTGCCGGCGGTGACGCGACTGATCGTCAGGGTTCGGGGTCGGTTGAGGCGAGGGCCGATGCGGATCGAGCCTTTGGTGCCGTCAATGACTGCTCCGGTAGTGCTGGCTTGTCGGAAGCTCGAGGCGAGGTGGGCGACCGGGCCGTTGTTGTAGTCCCATTGCATGGTGGCGGAGTCGTCGACGCCGCTCGGTGCCTGTGTTCCGGTGGCGTGGATCGTGTCTGGTCGCCCGAGGAGCTGCCACGTGAGGTGGGCTGGATAGATGCCGAGATCGAGGAGGACGCCGCCGCCGACGGCGGGGTTGTAGAGCCGGCTGGTCGGGTCGAACGGGTGGGCGGTGGACAGCTCGCCTCGTACAGCGGTGACGTGGCCGATGGCGCCGGCGCCGACCGCTCGTAGCGCACTGCGAACCAGCGGCTGCATCCGCATCCACATGCCCTCCATGCAGAAGACACCTTGCTGTCGGGCCTTGGCGACGACCCGTCGGGCTTCCGGCGAAGTCACGCATAGCGGCTTCTCGACCACGACGTTTTTGCCTGCCTCGAGCGCCAACATGGCGTGGGCGTAGTGCTCGCTGTTCACGGTCGCGATATAGATGACATCGATGCTTCGGTCCTCGATGAGAGCGCGGTAGGAGCCGTAGGCGCGGGCTGCCGCAATGCCGCCGGTGAGTGCTTCGGCCCGTGTGAGGTCTCTCGAAGCGATTCCTACTACCCGGTTGCCGTCGGTAAGGGCGATGTCCGCTGTCATTGCTGCCGCCATCCGTCCGACACCGAGGATGCCCCACCGGATGTCGCCCGTCATGGAATCTCGGGCGTGCTTGGCATGTGCGCGGTCAGGCGACGGTGCCGGCGAGCATGTCCAGCGCGAGGGCGGCGGTCCAGCTGAAGTCGGCGCTACCTCGACCGGAGCCGTCGAACGGGTCGAAGTACTCGTACGGCCCGGAGGTCGCGAGCGCGGCCAGCACACCGCAGCGGACGCGCTCGGCGTCGTCGGGATAGCCGTGGGCTTGTAGCCCGTTCCAGAGCAGCCAACTCGTGTTGACCCAGCTCGGCCCGCGCCAGTACAGCCTCCGATCGAACGACCGGGCTTCGAGGTCGTTGCTGGGGACGCCGAACTTGGTGCTGTCGAGCCGGAAGTGGGGGGATCGGAGGGTGCGACGCAGCGCTTCGCGTTGCTCCTTCGGAAGCGCCCGGTCGATTAGAGGTACGACGCCACCGACGGTGATCGCTGGGCTGAGGGTGCCGGTCCGAGCGTTGCGTGCCTGGAATACTTCCGCTGCGGGATTCCACAGATGGTCGACCATCGCGCGGCGCGTCGCTTCGGCCTGCTTGGTGTACCACGCCGTCTCGGTGCGGCCGAGCACCTCCCGGATGCGGGAGATCGCATCGAGTGACCAGATGTAACAGGCGTTGAAGAGGGGATCCTCGACGACGAACGGATGCTGGTTCTTGAGGTAGCTAGCGTCGTAGCCAGAGTCTCTGTAGGTCTCGGCGAGCATCGCATAGATGGAGTAGTCGCGTGACCCGGGCCGTTCCTCGGGGTCGATGTGGGCTATGTCCGGTCGCGGTGGCACCACATACGACTCGTCCGCCGTGAGGCCCTGCATCGCCTCGTCCCAGGCGGGGCTGTTGTCGAGGCCGCTCTCCCAGGGGTGAACGATCGACAGGAGCCCGAGGCCGCCGACGTCGCGGGTGTCGCGCAAGCACGCCAGCTGGCGGTCCAGGCTGGGGAGTAGCCGCTCGAGGAAGCCACGAGCTCGGTCTTGATTCGCAGCCCGCCTGTACATTTCGAGGGCGGCACCGGCGTGGACCGGGGGCTGGGTTATGCCGGACGTGGCGAGTGGACTCCCGCGAGGGGCGGGAGGCGACTGCCAGAATGCAGGCCCCGGGAAGTAAGCCTCGTCGGAGATCGAGCGGTCGAAGATGATATGGGGCAGCGTCCCGTCGCCCCACTGGCCGCTGAAGGCTGTCATCAGCTCTGCTTCGGCTCTTGCCTGATGCCACCTCGCCGTGCCGATGCTTATGAAAGCGGAGTCCCAGCTCCATTGGTGGGGGTAGAGGTGCCGGGATGGCACGGTTGACATGCCGCGCCAGTTGGATAGCAGGACCGCCACGGCTTCATGCCACGTCGCTAGTAGCCCGGCGTCACCGGGTCCGCCCTCGGGGGAGGGGGCGCTCGTCATCGCCCCAGGCTCGGCCGCACGGCCAGGTCCGCCCGCAACATGGTCTCGTGGGTCCGCACGAGGCACTCATGCAGTCCTCGGGCCGGCCGGCACTCCAATACCATCCAACCTGCGTATCCGACCGACCGCAGCGCTGCCAGAGCGCTCAGCCAGTCGAGGTGCCCGGCGCCCGGCTCGTGCCGGTTGGTGTCGCTCAGGTGCACGTGTCCCACCTGCTCTCGACTATCGAGCAGCGAGCGGGCGATGTCGGCTTCCTCGATGTTCATGTGATAGAAGTCGGTGCAGAGAGCGACTCCAGTGTTGCCGCTCGCCCTGATGAGCCGGGCGCCCTCGTCGAGGGAGTTGAGGATGTGGTCCTCATAGCGGTTGAGCGGTTCGAGGAAAAGCGACACCCCTTCTTTGTTTGCGATTGCGCCGAGCTCGGTAAGCGCCTCGACCATGATCTCCTGGTCGGCCTCGGCGGAGCGGGGTGGGGTGTAGGGCGGCAGTCGCTTCGAGAACATCCCGTACGACGCGGGTGACACGACCCCGCTGCCGCCGACTTTGGCGATAACGCCGAGTTGGGAGGCCAGGTTGGCCCGTGCGTCTCGGCGGAGTCGTTCATCGAAGTCGCCGATGAAGTGCCGCATGTCGACGCAGGCGGAGGAGATGGTGACACCGTTTCTCACTGCTTGGCGCAGCTCATGCTCCCGGTCGCGGAACGAGAAGTCGCCCTGGGAGCGAACCTCGATGCCCTGGTATCCGAGCTCGGTGAGGAGCTCGAACTTTATCTCGAGCGAGTCGCCGGGGACGAGCTGCTCCTGCGCTGCGAGCCGGAGCGGATCAGCGGGCGAAGGTGAGGACGATTTGGAGGGCATGGCTGTCTCCGGAGCGTAAGAGGTCGTAGGCCGATTGGCAGTCCGACGCGGGAACGGTGTGGGTGATCAGTGGGGTCGGGTCCAGAATGCCGGCTCCGATACGGGCCATTACCTCTTGGTGGAGGCGGTCGCGGGTCCAGCTGTCGCTGAGCGCGGGGCTGACAGCTCCGATCTGCGACGCGATGAGCCGCACCCGGTTGTGGTGGAACTCCTCGCCGAGGCGGACGTCGGCGAGGCCTCCCTGGTAGAACCCGGCGGCGACGACGAGGCCATTGAGGCCGACGGTCCGGATGGCCTCGTGCAAGGCTTGCGCGTTGCCGCTGAGCTCGACGGCCACCTCGGCGCCCCGGTTGCCCGTGCGGGCCCGGATGAGCTCGGCGGCAGCCTGGGGTCGGGCGATCAGCTGTTCGGCCCCGAAACTCTCCGCCAGTCTCAGGCGTTCCTCGTTCGGATCGACGGCCACGACGTGAAGTCCGGCAGCCGACGCCATCGCCGTGAGGAGAAGTCCGATGACACCCTGTCCGAACACGACGAGGGTCTCGCCCGGGTGGGCGCCGGCGTCTAGGAGGGCATTCAGGGCCACGGCGCCCGGCCGGGCGAAGACGCCGCAGATCGGGCGGACCGACGGGCTGAGCTGCTGACGGGCCACCGTCGCTGCCGGGAGGATCCCGCTCGAGCGGTGACCCCAGATGCCCCATGCCAGCATGCCGATCGCCGTCGGGTCGACTCCCGGCCCGACCTCCGCTACCCGACCCACTTCCTCGTAGCCCCAGCCGCGCAACGGATAGGGAAAGCTCGGCGCCCCGGCAATGAACAGGCGTTGCTCCGGATCCCACCGGCGGTTGAGATAGGGGTTCGATCCGGTGACCGCTGTTAGCTCGGTGCCAGCGGACAGTCCCGTATAGAGCGTCTCCAGGAGAACCTCACCGGCTCCGGGGCGGGGACGAGCCATCGCCACCAGCTGCACCACACCGGGCGAGGTGAACTCCACCTCATAGTCCACAGCCACTGCTCCCATTCGCCCTGCGCGGTCACTTTCCGCCGACTCTCAACTCCTTCAAACGCTAATCAGGCAACTTTTGCCTTGTCAACCTACTAAAGCCGCGTTAGGATCGCAGCTAACTTCGGAGTTGGCTGTGGGATGAGCCACCGAGGCCAGGCCTGTGCAGCAGCGCCCAGGCCGAGGCGACGGTTGGCACCACCGCCACCGTCGTCGGGGGTGTCCCGATCAAGACGAGGAGAAGCGATGTCACGACACAGGGGTGCGGCTGGCGCGCTGGTCGCGGGGGTGGCGCTTGCGACCAGCCTGCTCGCCGGGTGCGGAGGCTCGGGCGGTTCGGTCGGCGGTCAGCAGGCCGGGTCGGGCGGCGGCAAGGAGCTGACGGTCTGGACCGAGGAGAACGACCCGCAGCGCATGACGGCCCAGCGCCAGGACATCGCCAAGTTCACCGCATCGACCGGTATCCACGTGAAGCTCGTTGGGATCGCCGAGAACCAGTTCTCGACTCTGATCACGAGCGCCGCCGCCGCAGGGCGGCTCCCGGACGTCATCGGTGCGCTACCCGTGTCGGATGCCGACCAACTCGCGACCGAGAAGATCGCCGACACGGCAGCGGCGAATGCAGTGGTCGCCAAGCTCGGGCGAAGCACCTTTCAAGCGAAGGCCCTCCAGCTGGCCACCCAGCACAACAGCCTGGTGGGTGTGCCGAGTGACAGCTGGGTCCAGTTGTTGGTCTACCGCAAGGACCTGTTCACGAAGTACCACCTCCCGGCGCCGACGACCTACGCCACGATCCAATCCGATGCCGCCGCGCTCAAGAAGCACGGGTACATAGGCATCGTCGCAGCTACGGATGCCAATGACGCCTTCACCGAGCAGACTTTCGAGTACATCGCTCTCGCCAACGGCTGCCAGCTCGTCAGCTCGACGGCCAAGGTCACGCTCGACTCGCCTGCGTGCCAGCAGGCGTTCAGCTTCTACGATCACCTGATCAAGAACGACTCCGTGCAGGGCAGCCAGACGGTGGACACGACCTCGCAGGAGTACCTCGCCGGCAAGGCCGGCATGATCATCTACTCCTCCTACATCCTGCCGCCGCTAGCCGGCCAGGAGCAGGGCTCGGTCTCGAGCTGCCCTCAGTGCAAGTCCGACCCGTCCTACCTCGCGAGCAACAGCGGGGTCGTCACCTCGATCAGCGGAGGAGGCGGGCATGTTCCGACCGACTATGGGCAGCTCGCAACGTGGGTGATCACCAATAACACCGGCCACAGGTCAACAGCGGAGCAGTTCGTCTCGTACATGATGAGCAAGGGCTACGCCTCATGGCTCGGCCTGGACCCACCGGGCAAGCTTCCGGTGCGGACGACCGCCGGTAGCGGCCCGATCTCGGCTCAGTGGTCGAAACTGCCGATCTCGCTCGGCGGGTCCAAGCAAGTGTCAGCCTTCTACGCGCCAAACACGTTGACCAACCTGCTGGCCGGTCCATCCAAGATCACCGAGTGGGGGCTCCCCGACGGCCAGGGAGCGCTGCTCGGCGCGACGCTGGCGTCGGAGCCAGTCCCGGCGGCCGTGAGTTCCATGATCGGCAGTGGGTTGTCTCCCTCATCTGCGGCCAGCCAGGCCACCGCGGCGGTTAAGAGCCTCCAGGGAAACCTGTAAGACGGGCTCGAGCAGTCCTGTCCACGTCGGTGACAGCAGCCAGGTCCCTTGAGGGCCTGCCTGCTATGCCACCTAGTCCTTCACCAAGGAGAGCGTCCCTTGCTACATAGGGCTCCACTTCGCCGGCGCCCCAGGTCCGGGCACGGCCTGCACGCCGCCGATGCGCGATGGGGGATGGCCATGTCCCTGCCGACCGCGCTCGTCATTTTCCTCATTGTGATCCTTCCGGTGCTCTGGACGATCTCGCTCGCCTTCCAGCACGTCACCTTGCTAAACATTCGATCCGCGGGATTCATCGGCAGTTTTTCTCTTGCCAACTTTCGCGAGGTGATCGGCCAGCCCGGCTTCTACACAGGAATCATCGCCACGCTGGCCTACAGCGTGTTCGGAACGCTTCTTTCTGTCGGGTTGGGATTAGCGACGGCGCTGGCGCTACGGAACCGGTTCCGAGGTCGGGCAGTCCTGCGAACGGCCATGCTATTCCCCTATGTGGCGCCGATCGTGGCCGCGACCTACGTGTGGCAGGTCATGCTCAACCCGACGGTGGGTGTGATCAACAACATCGGCACCTCCGTCTTCGGCTGGAAGCACGCCATCCCATTTCTCAGCCAGCAGGCCGGCCACCCTCCGCTCGTCGGGTCCGCCTTCACGGTGCCGACCGCGCTTATCACAGTAATCCTCTTCGACGCGTGGCGTTACTTCCCATTCGCCTTCTTGTTCTTCACGGCACGTATACAGGCACTTGCTCCGGAGCTGGAGGAGGCAGGACGCATCGACGGCGCTACCATCGTGCAGCGTTTCCGCCACATCGTCTACCCACAGTTGCGGAACGTGACGCTCCTGCTCGTGGTACTCCGGTTCATCTGGACGTTCAACAAGTTCGATGACGTCTACCTCCTGACCGGGGGCTCAGCCGGGACCCAGGTAGTAAGCATCCGGGTCTACCAGTTCCTCACCGCCTTCGAGAACGTTGGCGCTTCCTCGGCGGACGCGCTCCTCCTCGCTGTCTTCCTGGCCGTCTTCGGCACCGTCTATGCGCTCGTCCAGGCCCGTGGCGGAGCAGCGAGATGAGGCAGGCAACTGCGAGCCCGGGCCGAGCGGACCGCTCCAGACGGCGCCGGAGCGGCGCGCCCCGCAAGCAATCCAGGCACACGAGCGAGCAGATCGAAACGACGTTTTTCAGGTACGCCGGGCGCCTGTTCATCACGGCGATCACGCTGGCCTCGGTCCTGCCCTTCTACTACATGGTCATGCTGGCCATCCATAACAACCAAGATGTGGTATCGCACCCGCTCGCGATCCTTGTGCCCGTTGGGCACCTGTCCCTATTGCCATTCCGCGTGGTCCTGACTTCAGCCGGAGCGGGCGGCCAGGGCTTTCTTCCATTTATCGTGAACAGCCTGATCCTGTCCGCTCTCACGGTTGTGGGGACACTGGCCATCGCGGTCCCCGGAGCGTACGCTATCGCTCGCTACGCCTTTCCGGGTCGGAGAGCAATCACCGCCGCATTCATGATCGTGTACCTGTTCCCGAGCATACTGCTCGCCATTCCATTGTTCGTCGTGTTCACCCGAACACACTTGTTGGGTTCCCTGTTTCCAGTGGCGGTCGTCTATGTGGCCCAGTCGCTGCCCGTCGCTGGCTACATGCTCCGTGAATATTTCGAGTCCGTCCCATTGAGTGTCGAAGAGGCGGCCCATGTCGACGGGTGCAGCCGCTGGCAGACCATCCGTCACGTCACCCTGCCCCTCTCCATGCCAGCGCTGGTGAGCGTGGGAATCTATGTGTTCATGATCGCCTGGAACGAATACTTGTTCGCCTTGCTGTTCTTGGTGGCGAGCCCGAGTCACTGGACGGTGTCTCTCGGCCTGGCCGAGCTCTCGAACGACATCACGGTGTCGCCGCCCACGCTCATGGCCGGCTCCGTGATCCTGACACTTCCCATCATCATCCTGTTCTTCGCGGCGGAGCGCTACCTTCGAGGAGGTCTGGTCGTTGGTGCCGAGAAGGGATGAGCTGCGTGGGCTGGTCCACTCCGTGACGGATGCAGCTCATTCCGCCGGCGCCATCGGACCCGAGCACCTACTCGACCTGATCCGCACCGGCGCAGCGACGTCACGGGGGGGACTGGCGCGCCTGACCGGACTGTCGCGGTCAACGGTCGCCCAGCGAGTGGACTCGCTCATCGACGCCGGGTTCGTTCGAGAGAAGGGATCGGGGGAGTCCTCGGGAGGACGGCCGCCGGTCCTGCTCGAGTTCGACGGGTCGCGACGAGGCGTCCTGACGGTCGCGATCGAGCCGGCGACCGTGACCGCAGCACTCGTCACCGTCGCCGGCGCCGTCGTCGAGCGCAGGGTCAGGCCCGTGCGGGTGGAAGAGGGCCCAGAGGTGGTGCTGGCCGCCGCCGGCGAGGAACTCCAGTGGCTGCTGCATCGCGACCTCCTTGAGCGGTCGGCTGTATGCGGCATCGGCGTCTCGGTCCCAGCCCCCGTCGAGCACATCACCGGCCGGCCGATCGAGCCGACGATCATGCCGGGATGGCATGAGTGCCCCATCCGCGAGCAGCTCGAGGATGCCTTCGACCTGCCGGTGTACGTGGACAACGATGCCAACGCCATGGCGACGGCGGAGTACCGACGGCTCGAGCCATCGGTCGGCGCAATGCTGTACATACGAGCCTCGGATGGCATCGGCGCAGGCCTCGTACTCGGTGGACACTTGTACAGGGGGACGGTGGGCTCGGCTGGTGCGATAGGGCACATGACCGTCGACGGCTCGACCGCGGCCTGCACCTGCGGCAACGTCGGCTGCGTCGCAGCCATTGCCGGCGGCCGTGCCTTGGCCGTTCAACTGCGGGCCTCGGGGGAGGACGTCTCGACCGCAGCAGATGTCGTGGCCCTCGCGCGGCACGGGAGCGGGCGAGCGCGGGCGGCCGTTCGTGCCGCCGGACGTGACCTCGGGCGAGTGCTCGCCGGCGTGGTCAATCTGCTAGACCCCGGTGCCGTGGTCATCGGCGGCGAGTTCGCCGAGGTGGACGACTTCCTCGCGGGCATCAGAGAAGAGGTCTACAAACGCGCGTTGCCTCTCGCCGCCGGTCACCTTCGAGTCGTCAAGGCGGTGCTCGGCGAAGATGCCGCAATCATCGGTGCGGCATCGCTGGTCGCCGAGGAGCTGCTTGCTCCCCGTCCCATCACGAACGTCCCGGCGCTCAGCCGACCCGCAAGCTGACCCAGCGCAAAGCTGTGAGCTAGCGGAGGGGTGCGGGCAAGCCCGAACGGCCCGTGCAAGGCCGCCACGAGGCCGATTTCCTTGGTCAGCGGTTGGGGCGTTCGACGATCACCCACTTCTCGAACTTCGCGGCCGCGCGGACGAGGGCGACGGAACGCAAGCAGGCCATGGAGCGACTGGAGACAGCCTCGATGAGACCGAGGCCCACTCCGAGTGGTACCGCACCATCTCGACGCCGAGCTTGGCGACACGGCCGTCCGAGTCGAGGAGGGCAACTTGGCGTGACCTTTCGGTCCTGGGTTGCGACAGTCTGCCAGCTTGCCAGATGAAGCATCTCCAATTGCGAGGTTCAGCATCTCCAGGATTAGGGATAGTTGTACCGTTAGACGCAAACGAATATGCTCTAGGGGCCCCATGGCGAACTCCGTACCCTCGGCCACGCGAGCCGACGCCGCGTACGAGACCGTGAAGGCGCGGATCCTGAGCCTCGAGATGGCACCGGGCAGCAGCTTGACCGAGCTGGAGTTGGCCCACGAACTCGGGACTCCCTGGTCCAAAAGTCGTGGATCGCCGGGTAGCTCGCCGGCGCCCAACTGATCCGCCGGGTCCCGGTGCGGCGGCGGGGGATCAGCAAGTTGTCTTCGAGCAGCGACAGCATCACCTGGCGGGCCGAGCCGAGCTCGTCGAAACGTCGGGACACTGTGGCGATCGCTTCGATGACCGCCTCGTCATAGTCCAACACGACACGGTCGAAGTCGTCATAGACCAACCCGACCGGCAGGCCCTGGCGAAGCTCGCCCTTGGCTGCCTTGTGCAACAGCCCGGCGGTGAGCCGGTGGCGGATCAGGTGCAGCTCCGCCTCCGACATCGTGCCCTTCAAGCCGAGCACCAGCCGATCGTTGAAGTCGCCGGGGTGATAGAGGCCGTGCCATCGGCGATCAGCGTGTCGGTCAACGCGCACAGATCCAGCAGCTGATACCAATCCGCGTTGTTGCGGGCCAGGCGGGACACCTCGATCCCCAAGATGACCCCGACCTTGCCCAACCCGACCTCGGCCACCAGATGCTTGAAGCCCTCCCGGGCCGTCGCATTCGCACCGGAGCGGCCCAGGTCATCATCGACGACAACACCTGCTGGGGAGGCCAGCCCAGCGTCTGCGTCCGGGAGGCCAGCTCGTATTGCCGTTCCAGGCTCTCGGTGTGCTCGCGTATCTGGGTCAAGGTCGACCGACGCACATACACGTAGGCGTCTCGCCCGAGATGCGCGGCGGTCACCTTCGACACAAGCTCAGCGGTGAACGTCATCGACGGTCACCTCCTCGTCGAGGACAGGCCGGCGATCATCCGAGCCAAGATGCCCACGACCGTTCCTTAACGTCTTTGGGCAGCGACCAACACCGCTCCACCGGCGGGGTCATCAGCCCGGGAATGCCCAGGGTAGCGTGCCGTCGGGCATCGAGCAGGGCTGACTCGAGTACTTCCTGCCGCCGACCGGCTGGCTCGCTTTGGGTGTGTCGACCTGCCCGGTGCCTGCTCGCGGCTTGACTCAACAGAGGCGTGATGACGAGGTGATTAGCGGCTCTCTCGAAGTCGGATTGTCAGCCACGACCCAACATGCTCCGGCACAACGAAAGGAACCCACTCGCAATGATGATCATCAGTGTCGACCCGCACAAAAGCACCCACACCGCAACAGCGGTAGACCCGCAAACAAATCGCGCCGTCGCATCGATCCGTATCCAAGCCAGTCTCGCCGACTACCAGCGGATGCTGACCTGGGCTCGACGGTTTGACCAGCGCCGGTGGGCGGTTGAGAACGCCGAAGGCCTCGGACGGCACCTGTCATCGTGGCTGCCGGCCCGAGGCGAACGGTCGTCGACGTCCCGTCGACCGCGACCGCCAGAGTGCGGCAGCTGTCGCGCGGCGGTGGTCGCAAGAACGACCAGGTCGACGCTGCCGCAGCGGCCTGCGTGGCCGCGTTACAAGACGACGGGCGTCCACTCGAGGCCGAGGGCACCACCGACGCGCTGGCTTTGCTCGACGAGTCTCGGATGAATCTGGCACAAAGCCGGGTGCGGCTGGTGAATCAACTTCACCCACTGCTGCGTGACCTGCTCGCCCGGGGCGCCCCCACCGACCTGTCGGCATCCACCGCCGCGGCTCTGTTGCGCCGTGTTCGTCCAGCCGGTGACGTCGAACGGATCCGCAAGCAGAACGCCGCGACCCGGCGCAGGATCTCGTTTTCCATCTCCGAGACCCGAAGCTTGCGGCGCAACTCCACCAGCTCGGCCCGCTCGTCAGACGTGGTGCCTTCCCGGCGACCCGCATCGACGTCCGCCGATAGCCATCCAGCGACGCAGGCACGACTCGGAGATCCCCAGATCTCTAGCGATGTCCGCGATCGGCTTGGGCGCATGTAGGCCACGTGGACCATCTCGCCCATAGCACGTACCCCACGTGGGACGACGGGCAGCGAGATCGGCTACCTGCTCGAGTTGATCGGCCGCCGTCCCGCCTGTCACACCCGAGCCGCTTACAGGACCGCCCCGGCCGCCGTGTCCTGGTTTCCCGAGGGGGCGACAACGTCCGTCCGGCCTTATCCCGGTTGCAAGCCAAACATGTGTTCGCTACCGTCGGGTCATGCCGATCCGTCCGTGTATCGACTGTGGGGCTGATGTCGCCCCCTGCCACGCTCGGGGCCGGGGACGCACTTCCCCGGTCAGCCAGCAGACGCCACCTGTCCCGCTTGTGGCTCGGAGCAGTACCTGCGCGGACGGCAAGAACGGCCGATACCCATCGAAAGGGCCACGCCGCTACTGACTACCGTGACGATGTGGCAACTGCCGAACGGGGGACGGACGAGTGGATCACCGTCGTCCAGGCCGCTGCATCGCTGAGCATGTCACGCACCGGCTTCCGTGAGCTCGCCCACCGCGAGGGCGTCGAGATCCGCCAGCGGGGCCGACAGCCCGGTATCCGCCGAGCAGACCTCGACGCCTTCGTCCAGCGCTCTCTCATCCGCCCGCACTCGGAGGTGACGTTGACGCCCCGGGGCAGGAGGCGTACACCTACATCGTGAGACTAATTCGCAGGGGCTACCTCGCCGATATGGCGGCCGGTCGTTCACTAGGCCTACGCCGCCATGTGTACGAGAAGGTTCCGCCGGTTCCTCGAAACTTTTGGCCCACACTAAAGTGCATTTGGTTGTGAGCTCCCGGTATAGTTCGGCCCCATTGGGGCCCCACCCTTGATATTCAAGTCTCAGCTCGTCGCCCGCACATAGTATTTCACTCTGGTGGAACGATCCGCCCTGAGCCATTGCGCGCCCCACGAAACGATTTTCGACTGAATCCGTCACCGCCTCTAAACGAACGAATACTCCTGCCATGAGACGTCACATATTCGACAAAGGATTGTCACCCATTTCGTAGTAGTTCGGTGAGCTCCGAGACCACATCTTCCTCTCAGGGTCGAAGGCTCCGAGAGTGGGCCGCCGGATTCCGGTACCCAATTAGCGGGTTCAGATCGTCCAGTATCCGCTTCTTCTTCGAGAAGCACTCCGTGAATCCATCATCCGAATGCTTATCCAGGAACATTCCGAGATCCAAAAGCGCAGATAATAGATCGGCGGATCATCGGCCGTATTGTCGGGTCGGCGCGCTCTTTCCTCGACGGCGCGGTCGGGCCCATGGCCCCGTTACGTTCAGGTGCTGTCCTTAGGTGATCCATCCAAACAGGCCCATACTTCTTGGAAGGTACCTACACTATTAGGTCACGAAGGGTGTTCTCCGTCGCATCAATCTAGTCCGCCAATGCCGACCGCCTCACGTGACGCCACACCGCTAGCAGCTTAGGTGGATTGTTCGATACGTGCGCCAAACATGCCCGGTGTGGCTTGGACCACCCAGGCACTCGACGATTTCCCGAGGGCCGACACCTCGACCACGCGACGGCTGCGTAGCCCTCTAGCCGCCACTCAGGTGTTCGCTCGGTAGACACGGTACGGAGGACCGGAGCCGTCGTTGATCGTCATCCGGTCTGGGTGCGTGTAGAAGTTGAACCGAGCAACGAAGGCGCTACTGCCGCCCCGGACGTGCGTGAACTCGACGGAGTAGGGCTTGGGCGTGCCCGAGCCGCCGATGCTGGTGGTGAGCTGGCAGCCGTAGCGGTGGCGACGTCGGATGGCCACGTCAAATCCGACGCCCCGGGTCTTCCATCGTCCTTTCAGTGCTTCGAAGCTTTTGTAGCAGCTTCTAGCGGGGGCGGCCGCTGTTGCGGTGCTCGCCCCACCAAGAACCATCATTGCTAGGACCATCCCGACCAGCATCCGCCGCATCTATTCTCCTCCGTCCGCGTCTCCAATCGCCTGAATGACCCACCCAGCGTTTAGTCCAGCGGGCGAAAAGAGCGCCCCAGTGACCTTGCCTGGGCTTCATCCACAAGTAACGGAAACCTGGCTCCACCTTTGTCCCACTAGAGGATACCATCTTTTTGTGGCCCGGCCCGCCCTCCGCTTCGCGGCCCTGCGCGCGCAGGGGGGGGAATTGGCGTCACCGCGAACCTTAACGGGGCTCCTGGAGATGATCAGAGGCCGGAGAATCAGGCCCGAGGAGGCGGGTCGGGCCTGCTGGAGGTTTCTAGCACGGGATGACGCTGGGTCACATCGGCATTAATGCGACCGGTGGGAGGTGCAGATGCCAGTCCGTTACTTCCTGATAGGCCGCGCCGATCGAGCAGAGCTGCATGTCGCTGTGCGGGGGTCCGATCAGTTGGAGCCCGATCGGAAGCCGCTCGGCGCTGAAACCGCACGGGACGGACAGGCTTGGAGCGCCGGCGACACTCCAAGGGTAGGTGAAGCGGGTCACGCTGGCCGTCGTGGCGATCATCTCGGAGGTCTCGATCGGCGGTGCCGGGTGCGGCACGGTGGGGGTTGCGACAACATCCACCTCGGCAAAGACCTGGCGGATCTCATGGCGCATGCTGATCAGCTGTCGATAGAGAGCGGCGACTTCCCATCCTTGAAGGTGGGAGGCAAGGTGCAACCTGCGGGCGACGTCTTCCCCGAAACGCTCGGGATGATCCTCGAGACGATCGTGGTGGATGGAGAGCGCTTCTGCACGGACAATGAGAACGGCAAGCTCGTAGGCCCGGGCGGCGGCAGGGATGTCGATCTCTTGCACCGAGGCGCCAAGGCTTTCGAATTGTTGGATCGCGGCCCGGACGGATTGGGCGACGTCTCCGGTGGTCTCGAAGAAGGAGTTGGAGGGGACGCCAATGCGCAGCTGGCATCGAGCGCCGACGGCGGGAGAAATGTAGGGTGTCCCAAGATAGGCGACGCTGTCAGGGTCCAGACGGTCTTGGCCGCAGATGGCGGTGAAGAGCCGGGCGACATCGGCGGCGTGTCGCGCCATCGGGCCGACCGTGTCGAAGCTCGGCCCGATCGGGTAGACGCCATGGTTGCTGATCACGCCGAATGTCGGGCGAAGGCCCGTAACCCCGCACAGGGCGGCGGGGCAGCGAACCGATCCTCCGGTGTCGGTGCCTAGCGCTCCCGTAACCCATCCGGCGGCGACAGCGGCGGCGGACCCGCCGCTTGAGCCGCCGGGGATGCGCTCAAGATTCCATGGGTTACGGATCGGCCCGAAGTGCGGGTTATTGCTCGTAGCCCCGAAGGCAAACTCGTGCAGGCCGGCGGTGCCCAAAATGATCGCTCCTGCGGAGTGAAGCCGCCTGACCACGGTCGCGTCGGTGTGAGCGACGCGGTCGCAGAACCACGCGGATCCTCGGGTGGAGCGTACGCCTCCCATGTCGATGTTGTCTTTCACGACAACGGTCATGCCGTCAAGGGGGAGGGGAGTGCCTCGGCGGCGCGCGGCGAGAACCCTGGCAGCGTCCGCTCGAGCCAGCTCCGGGGTCACGGTAATCACCGCGTTGACGCCACGGCTGTCGGTACGGATCGTTTCGAGCTGCGCCTCCACTTGGTCTTCCAGCGAGCCAGCGTCCTCCTCTGATCGCTGCCCGGCGCCGGGCGCTCGTCCCGCGCTCATTGTGCGACGACGAGACCGGCAAATGAACCGAGGACCGCGACGCGCCGGACTATCCGCGACAATGGGTGTCGGACCGACCCACTGCGGCGAGCTGGCTGCTGTCGTTGATCGGGTCCACCTGGGAGTCTGCGGCTCATTCCGCAGCCAGGTTGGAATAGGGTTCCGGGCGTGATCCTTTGGCCACAAAATGACGGCATGTTCGAGATTCTCGATGAGAGTGTTGGCACCTGGCTCCGAAACTGCATCGGAGGTTGTTGGGGCAGTTCCGGGCGCATACAGAGCCTTTCCGGCGGTGGTAACCGTATGGTCGTGTGTCATGGGCAGTAGCATATGTTGCGGGTACGGACCCGCCAGCAGATGTATTCGACGCTCCACGCGTTGGCGTAGCGGCGCGATGCGTCTGAGAGATTGGCTCGATGGGCGAGCCTGTTCTGATTCTGGCAAGTGTGGGCGGTGACGAGGACCGGGAGAGGGTAGGAGCTGCCGTCCATAAACGACGTCCTAATGGGTCCGGGGATGGTAACCTGTCCGCTCACCGGGGTTCGAACCCTTCTCCCGAACAATGGCTTAGAGCTCGGCCCCGAGAAAGCACCGAGGGTCTGCGCCGGAGAGTAACTGCGCGACTTTCGCCGAAAAACCGCAGATTGGCCTTTCATGCCGAATCCCCGGGGGGAAAGGTCGCCAGGGACGGCGCTTTGGGTGGCAATATCCGAAAGCCCGCTCCGCCAGCTCGCCGGTCAACGAGGGTGTGGTTGACAGCTCCCTCGGCCATACGGGCGGCGATGAGGAGGGATACCGGACGAGCGACGACATCTTGCACCTCTGTCGCCATCGCCTGTGCAGTTAGGCGGGCATTCAAGTTTCTTAGGGCCACTCGATGCGATCCTCTACTCCCGGTGCCCCGCCGGGCGGCCTCCGGACAAGCGGCGTGGCGGGGCGCTCTGCAGAGTTGGCCTCGGCCGACTCCTGGGAGGTCGCGGCGCTCAGGCGCGAGTCGAGGTGGTTGGCCAGTAGCTCGCCGGCGTGGGCGAAGTGCTGGGCCATCGCCGCTCGAGCGACTTCTGGCTCTCGCGCTGCGAAGGCGTCGACGATCGCGACGTGGTCGTCGGCTGATGCCTGCGGCCAACCGGTGATCGTTGCGAAGAATCGCCGCGGGACGTAGCGAGTCGAGATGCCGAGGAGCCATGCAGTGCGCGGCAGGTCCGCGGTCCGGGTGATCAGGCGATGGAAGTCGTGGTTCAAGCGTTCGAGTTCGTCGAGCTCTCCCTTGTCCAACGCTGCGTCGAGGTCGGTCTGCACCGATCTGATCGAGGCGAGTTGCTCCGGGGAGCATCGGTCGACCGCTCGGGCTGCCAGCTCCCCGGCGAGCAGCGCCTGGGCGAGGAAGAGGTCCCGGATGTCCTCGCCGGAGATGGGAGCGACCATGAAGCCCCGGCGTGGGGCTTGGTCGACGAATCCTTCGCCGCGAAGCGTGACGAGCGCTTCGCGTACCGGAGTGACGCTTGACCCGAGGGCCTCTGCGATCCGCTCTAGGCGGATAAAGGACCCGGAGGGGAGCTCGCCCGAGATGATCAGCTCCCGGAGGAAGGCCGCCGCCTCGTCGCTCAGCTGCTCCCGGCGTCGCGGCCGTCGACCGTCGCCGCGGGCAGAAAAGTGTTGATTTGACATGGGGCCAGTGTTCCGCATCTCTCAGGTGTTTCTACCCTTGGGGTCATCTCCGACCGTGCGGCGCATGATTTCCCGGACGATTACGTTCCGCTGGACCTCGTTGGTTCCCTCCCCCACGATCATGAGCGGCGCGTCCCGGAAGTAGCGCTCGATGTCCAGTTCGGTGGAATAGCCGGCGCCACCGTGGATGCGCAAGGCGTCGAGGGCGATCTCCATCGCTGCCTCGGATGCGAAGAGCTTGGCCATCCCGGCCTCCAGATCGCTCCGGCGACCGTGGTCGAGGCAGGCGGCCGCGTGCAACACCAGGAGCCGAGCCGCCGTGAGCTTTGTGGTCATGTCCGCTAGGTAGTTACCAATGGACTGGTGCTTCCAGATGGGGACCCCGAACGCCTTTCGGTCGGACGCGTACGCAAGGGAGTCGTCGAGGGCGGCGTGCGCCACCCCGAGCGATCGGGCGGCCACCTGGATCCGTCCGATCTCGAGGCCCCGCATCATCTGTGCGAAGCCGTTCCCCTCGATCTCACCGAGGACGGCATCGTCAGGCACTACGCAGTCCTCGAAGGACATCTCGCAGCTCTCGATGCCCTTGTAGCCGAGCTTGGGCAGGTCTCGCGACACGCTCATCCCGTCCCGCGGTTCCACCAGGATGACGCTCATGCCTCGATGCCGAGGCTTGGCGGCGGGGTCGGTCTTGCAGAGGACGGCAATCAAGCCGGCCCTTCTGGCGTTGGTGATCCACAGCTTCGTGCCGTTGATGACGTAGCGGTCGCCTTGACGGAGGGCTACCGTGCGCATGGCCTGGAGATCCGAGCCGCCAGACGGTTCGGTGAGGGCCATGGTGGCCCGGATGCTGCCTGAGGCGAGTCGCGGCAGATAGCGCTGCTTCTGTTCCTCGGTGCCGAACTCGGCGAGGATGCGGCACACGACAGAATGGCCGCCGAAGGCGCCGGCGAGAGACATCCAGCCCCGTGCCACCTCCTCGGTCACCAGCGCGAAGCAGGGGGTCGAGACGCTCAGGCCGCCGTACGCGTCTGGGACCGCCATGCCAAAGATGCCCATCGCTTTCATCTGCTCGATCAGCACTTCGGGATAGCGGTTTTCACGCTCAAGCTCGTGGGCGATTGGTCGGATCTCGCGGTCCACGAAGCGCGCCACGGTATCGACGATGGCCGTCTCCTCGTCACCGAGAGGGTACAGAGGTGACCTAACGGCGCTGGGTGTTGCGTCCGCCCCCGTCATCTGGCGGACCCGGGGATGGATTGACGTTTCCGATGTTGTGGTGTCGGCTGAATATGCAACTGACGTTCCCTCTCGGTGGTTGGCAAGCGCTGGAATCTGGTTGCGGTGACATCTCAGACGACCTGATCCTCCCGAAGGCGACTGATCTCCTTCTCGGACAGCCCGAGGTCCAAGAGCACCCGGTCCGTGTGCTCACCGAGGTCCGGGATCCCTTTGGATGGACTGCCGAGGATCTCGCCGAGCGAGCCGACGTCGATGGGGGAGCGCAGCGTCCGGATTGCACCAACGGGGCTTTCGACCTCTCGCCAGCGGTCTCGCTCGGCGAGGACGGGATGGCGGAGAAGGTCGTCGACGGAATTCAGTCGCGAGGCGGCGATGCCTGCCTCACCGAGCAGCGCGAGGAGGCCGTCGGCATCATGGTGTGCGCAGAAGGCGCCGATGATCGAGTCGAGTTCGCTCCGGTGGCGTGCGCGTGCGGGGTTGCTGGCGAAGTGGGGATCGGCGATGAGCTCCGGCTGGCCGAGGACGTCCCGGCAGAAAATGGCCCACTCCCGCTCGTTCTGAACGGCCACGATGACGGGACGGCCATCGGCGGCGATGAACGAGCCGTAGGGAGCGATGGTCGCGTGGTGGGTGCCGTTCGCCGGTGGCTGGTGGCCGGCGCCGGCGGTGAAATGGAGGGGCATGCCCAGCCAATCCGCCATCGAGTCGAACAGGGACACCTCTACCGGCGTGGCGATGCCCGTGCGCTCACGCACCAGCACGGCGGTCATGACGGCTGCAAAAAGATGCATGCCCGCGCTAATGTCGGCGACGGAGATGGGGACCTTGGTCATCGTCTCCTCCGTCCCGGTGAGGGAGAGCAGCCCGGTTTCGGCCTGAATCAGCAGGTCATAGGCCTTTCGGTCTCGCCAGGGGCCGTCGGTCCCGTAGCCGCTGACCGACGCCACGATCAAGGAGGGCCGGGTCGCTCGCAAGGTCGCGGCATCCAGCCCGAGGCGTCGGGCGGCACCGGGTCCCAGATTCTGCACGAGCACGTCGGCCTTGTCGAGCAGACGGTCGAGCACCGCTGCCGCCCCCGGAGCCTTGAGGTCCAGGGTCACCGACTCCTTGCCCCGGTTAAGCCAAACGAAGAAGCTCGAGAGCCCGCCGACTGCGGTGTCGTAATGGCGCGCGAAGTCGCCCACCCCAGGGCGCTCCACCTTCACCACCCGAGCGCCTAGATCGGCCAGATGTCGGGTGGCCAGAGGCGCGGCTACCGCCTGCTCGATGGCAAGCACCGTCAGATGGCTAAGAGGCGCTCGGCCGCGGTCTGGGTGGACTGCTGCCACAGGTGACGACGGATCAGAGTTGACGGCCACAGAAACATTATATACTCTACATCGCATTCGGAGGGAGGCTGGTGAGGGATGAGGTGTTTCAACTGGCTGGGGCGCGGGCGCGGCCTCCCGGAGCGGGCCGCATGAGCCCGTCGATGCGCTCCGCAAAGCGCCCGCCAGAGAGGGGGAAGCCCACGGCTGTCTCCGAGGACCCCGTCGGTGTCACCTTGTGGTCACCCCGACGATCACGGGTGCTCACGGCCTCGGCGCTCGTCGTCGCCTGGGCAGCCGTCATCGTCCTCTTCGCTGCCCTCGATGGCGGCACGTTCCTGTCGAGCGGCGACTTCGAGTCCATCTTCGCCACCCAGAGTGCCCTGCTCGTCTTGTCCTTAGCCTTGATCCCGCCGTTCTGCGCCGGGGAGTTCGATCTCTCCATCGCCGGGACGACCGGCATCGTCTACGTGCTGATAGGAGCGCTCACGATCAACGACCACTGGGGGCTGTTCCCGGCGTTGGTGCTCTCGCTCCTCGTGGCCGGCGGCATCGGTGCCCTCAACGCCTTCCTCGTCGTCAAGCTGGGGCTCGAGTCCATCGTGGTCACTCTCGGAACCGGGACACTGCTCTACGGCCTCGGGTACGCCGTCATTTCCGGGCCCATTGTCGGGGTCCCCAAGGCCCTCGTCAGCGCCATGGGTTACCGGATCGGTCCCTTGTCCATGGAGTTCTGCATCGCCATCGTGCTAACTCTTGCCTTCTGGTACTTCCTCACGTGGACACCCCTGGGTCGGTACCTCTACGTCGTGGGGTCGAACCAGGACGTGGCACGGCTATCCGGGCTCTCCGTTAATCGCATACGGGCGGGGAGCTTCATCGCCGCAGCGGTCGTAGCCGCCTTCGCCGGAATCATCCTCTCGGGGACTACAGGAGGCGCAGACCCGTCGACGGCATCGGGATACCTGCTCGAGGCCTTCGCCGCAGTGTTCCTCGGGGCGACAGCCATCACGCCGGGACGGTTCAATGCACCCGGGACGTTTGTCGCCTTGTATTTCCTGAGCACGGGAGTCACCGGACTCGAGCTGCTCGGGCTGACCGGTTGGGTCGAACAGGTCTTCTACGGGGGGGCGCTCGTGCTTGGCGTGGCAACCGCTCGCTTGATCGGCGTCGTCACGAAGGTGAAGCGAACGTGATCGCGGCGCAGTCGACCCTCGCGCTCGGCGCGTCACGCGTCAGCAGTCGGGCGACGGCCCGTCTGATCCCTAGCCCCGTTTCAACAAGGAGGACACAAGCATGATCCGACACCGTCGAGGCTTGCTCGCTGGCATCGCAAGCCTCTCTGTCGTGGCCGCGGCCCTGACCGGCTGTGGCAGTTCCACCTCGAGTCCGTCGGCAAGCACGTCTGCTTCGGGTGCGTCGACATCGAGCACGGCCCAGGCTGCCGGTGTCGTGAGAAGTGCGGAGGCCCCGCTCGACACCTGGACGGCGCCCGGGCCCGCTGTCAACGCTGCTTCCGTAAAGGGCAAGACGGTCGCGTACATCCCCGACGCACCGAACATCCCCTACACCCAAGCCGTCTATGCGGGCTTCCAGCAGGCCGCCAAGGTGGTTGGCGTCCGTCCCCTGTTCCTCACCAACGACTCCACCCCATCGGGTTGGGAGCAGAACATCTCCGAGGCGATCAGCAACCACGTCTCGGTCATCGTGCTCCAAGGGATACCGTCAGGGCTGATCGCTCTCGGGATCAAGAAGGCGAAGAGCGCCAACATCCCAGTGGTGGAGACCTCCGACCAGGACGTCAGCTACCCGTTGCAGCCCGGTGTGGCCGCCCAGGTCCAATACCCCGTCGTCCAGGTCGGAAAGGTGATGGCGGCCTATGCCATACAGCAGGCAAAAGGCCACGTCGACGCGGCGGTGATCACGAGCTCTGACACCAGTGCTGCTGCGCCGCTCTTGCAGGGCATCCGGGCGGAGTTCGCGGCCGGGTGCGGTTCGAGATGCAAGCTCACGGTGGACAACGTTCCGGTGGCCGACTGGGCCACCAAGCTCCCGCAGCTAGCCACTTCGCTGCTGCAGAGCCAGCCCGGCCTCAACTGGATCATCCCGCTCTACGACAGCGAGATGCCCTACATCATCCCTGCCGTGACGACGGCTCACGCCACCAGCCGGGTGCATGCGGTCAGCTTCAACGCCACGCCGGGGATCATGAAGTACCTAGCGCAGGACAACGTGATGACCGGCGACGTCGGGAACCCGGAGGCCTGGTTCGGGTTCGAGTTCATGGATCAGGCCATCCGGCTCATGACCGGCAGCGCGCCGCTATCGACCAAGAAGGAGTACGACCCCATCCGCCTGTTCACGACTAGCAACTTCACCTCCACAACGCTGTCCCAGCCCCAGAACTCCTGGTACGGGAAGGCGAACTTCGTTGCCGGGTATACCCAGCTGTGGAAAAAGTAGCGATCGCCGTTTCCGCGGTTGGGCGCCGAGCCCTCGTCGGTCGGGACCTGTCGGTGTCGTTTGACGGAAATCGGGTGCTCGACGCTGCTTCGCTCGTCGTGGAAGGAGGCAGCGTGCACGCTCTTCTGGGTCAGAACGGCTCGGGGAAGTCGACGCTGCTGAAGGTGCTGAGCGGTGTGTACGCGCCAGAGACCGGCGCATCGTTGTCCCTTGGCGGCCAGGACGTCGGCTTGCCCACGGGGCCCGACGCCGTGCGCCGGCAGGGCCTGGCAATCGTCCACCAGGATCTCGGGCTGGCAGGGAACTTGAGCGTCCTTGAGAACATCAGGCTGCGGCTGTTCACCACTGGGCTGCTGGAGCGCATCTCCTGGCGGAACGAGCGACGACTTGTCGAGGAAGCCATGGCGCGCTACGGCGTCGAGCTCCCGATCGACAAGCGCGTGGACGAGCTTCCCTCCGCCGCCAGAACTGTGGTGGCCGTGGTGCGCGCCCTGGAGGAAATGGGATCCTCGGAGCAGCGAAATGTCCTGATACTCGACGAACCGACGCCACACCTCACGCCCGAGGAGGTGACGTGGCTGTTCGGGATCGTCCGCACCGTCGCCAGCGAGGGCACCGGCGTCATCTTGGTGACCCACCGGCTGGAGGAGGTGTTCGAGGTTGCCGACATGGTGACCGTCCTGCGCGATGGCCGTGTGGAGTTAACCGCGCCGGTCGCTGGTCTTGACCATCCCTCGCTGACACGAGCCGTGCTGGGCTACGAGCTGGCCTCCTTCGAGCGGGCCGTCGACAAGGTCCGCGCCGACGAGCCCGTGGTCACCTTGACGGCCGAAACTACCGGGCAATCATCGTTCACCCTGCGCGCCGCCGCCGGGGAGATCGTGGGGATCACAGGCCTAATCGGCGCCGGATGGGAGCGCATTCCCTACCTGCTCTTCGGCGCGCAGCCCGATGCCGCTGGCTCGATCGAGATCGGCGGTGACTCGCTCGACCTGTCTCGCTGGACGCCGAGAAAGGCGATGGCGGCGGGCGTCGCCCTTATCCCCCGTGACCGCTCGAGTCGGGGCGCGCTCGTCGAGTTCTCGCTGCAGGAGAACCTCACGCTGCTCCAGTTGGGCCGCTACTTCCGGGCCGGGTTTCTCCGATCCGGGGCTGAGAGGCGTCGGACCTTGGAGCTGATCGAGGCGTTCGACATCCGGCCCGGCGACCCCGATATGGCGTTCAAGCTGCTCAGCGGCGGCAACCAGCAAAAGGCGCTCCTGGCGAAGTGGTGGGAGCGCCGCCCCACGCTCGTCCTGCTCGACGAACCCACTCAAGGCATCGACGTCGGTGCTCGGGCCCACATCTACCAGCTCATCGCTTCGGCCGCCGAAGCCGGCGCCGCCATCGTGATCTCGAGCGTCGAGTACGACGAGCTAGCCAAGATATGCAGCAGGGTCGTAGTCTTCGTTGACGGGGCACCCAGAGTGGAGCTGGTCGGCGACGAGGTGAATCAATCGGCGATTGCGCAGGCCTGCTATGAAAGGAATCCAGCTGATGCCTCAGACGGCTGATTTGTTGATCACCGGCGGCGAGATCGTTTCGAGCCGGGGACGTCAGCGGGCAGACGTCGCCGTACGCGACGGTCTCATTGCCGAGGTGGCTCCCGATCTGTCGGCATGGAGGGCCGAACGCCGACACGACGCGACCGGCCATTACGTCCTGCCAGGGCTCTTCGATGCCCACAATCACCCATACTATGACGAGAACCTTGAGCAATTCTCACTGGCCGCCGCCCACGGTGGAATCACTACGCTCATACCGTTCGTGTCCGGTTCCCGGATCGGCACCGACGCCGTGCCCGAAGGCATCGTCGGGGCCGCCGAGCGGTTCCTCGAAGAGGTTCGAACCTGGTCCTATCTCGACTGCGGCGGTCACGCCATCCTTTCCCCCGATGATGATGTCGAGGCCGCCCTCCCAGCGCTGTGGGATCTCGGCTTCAGCTCTTACAAAGTGTTCCTGGCATTCCCGGGTTCGCGCATGCTCACCGACGACCAGGTCTTCGTGGCCATGTGCCGGATCGCCCGCGCCGGCGGGGTCTGCATGATCCACTGCGAGAACGGCCCCGTCACCGATCTCCTCGAGTGCCAGCTTCGAGCAGATGGCCGGGTAGCAGGTGACGACTATCTGAGATCGAGGCCTGCCCAACTCGAGGAGGAAGCCGTCTACAGGGCGTTGAGCCTGGCCGCGATCGCGCAGTGCCCCGCATACATCGTTCACATCAGCAGCCAGGAGTCACTCCGGATCGTCGAAGCCTTTCGACAGCGGGGCGGTCCGCCGATCTTCGCCGAGACCTGCCTGCACTATCTCCGCATCACCGGTCAGGAGCAAGTCAAATTAGGACCTCGCGCAAAGATCTCGCCGCCGTGCCGCTCTACAGAGGACCGGGACGGCATCTGGCGCCACGTTCTGGCAGGCAACGTTGACGTGATAGCCACCGACGCCTCGGGGCAGTTGCTGGCGAAGAAGGAAGCGGCGGGTAGTGACTACCTCTCCGCCCCCTACGGCATCCCTGGTGTCGAAGAGTTCTTCCGGGTGCTCATCGCCACGGCGGAGGATCGGGGGGTGGACGCGTTGCCCATAGTCGCGCGCACGATGGCTGAAGAGCCGGCCCGCATTTTTGGTCTCGGAGCCCGCAAAGGCTCGATCGAGGTCGGCAAAGACGCCGATCTCACCGTCTTCGATCCCGACGCCGACTGGACGATCAGGGCCGATAGCCACCACGGACGGTCCGACTACAGCCTCTATGAGGGTGTAAGTGGCAAGGGCTCCATCACCTGGACGTACCAGCGGGGACGCCCCGTGCTGGCGGATGGCACCGTCGTCGCCAACCCAGGCGACGCTGTGTTTCTGTCCGGAAACGCGTCAGCCGACAGCGACCTCCGGCACCCGGCAAGCCATGACACATCAAGGAAGGATCGACATGCTTGACGAGCCACCGCGGTTCTACCCGAGCCCCTACAACACCGGGCCGGCCGTCCAGGCCAGCGAGCACATCCGTCGCCCGCTCCACCTCGTTGACGTCACCCTGCGCGAAGGGCAGCAGGCACCAGGCGTATCGTTCTCGAGCGAAAGCGAGATCGACGTCGCTCGAGCACTAGCGCGAGCCGGGGTCAGGATCATCCAGGCCGGCTACGCCGCCCGCGACGAGGCCACGGTCAGCCGGATCCATGAAGCCGTCCCGGAGGTGACTCTGGCCGTGCTGGCGGTCGGCTGGTCCCCGGAGCTGACGACCGCCTCGCTCGAAGCATGTGTCGCTGCGGGCGCCAACATTTGCTCAATCCTCATGCGGTCGTCCCCCCAACACCTGCAAAACCTGGGCCTGACCGAGCGGCAGGCCGTCGACCACGTCGCCGCCGCAACCGCTCGAGCCCGCGCCGCTGGGTTCGAAGACGTCATCGTGGCACCCTCTTTCTCCACCCTCGCGGACTTCGCGCTACTTGAGCGCTTTTTCGACGCCGGCACGGCCGAGGGAGCCTCGGTAGTGTCGATCGCCGACTCCACAGGAATCGCCAAGCCCAACGCCATCCGGTCGATGGTTACCTCCCTTCGGGAACGCCTGGGCGACGAGATCGGCATCAAAGTCCACACGCACAACGACTACGGGCTGGCGTTGGCCAACGCCCTGGCCGGGATCGAAGCCGGCGCCGACTGGATCGACGCCAGCGTGCAAGGCCTGGGCGAGCGGGCCGGCAACTGTGCCCTGGAGGAACTCGTCGTCGCACTCGCCGGGCTCTACGACGTCGACACCGGGGTCGATCCGCGGCAGCTAACTGAACTCTGTCGAGTAGTTGCAGTCGCGGCAGGTTTCGCGGCGTCCCCGATGAAGCCGGTCGTCGGCGCCAACGTCTTCTCCAACAAGCTCGAACTCCACGTTAAGGCCATCGCCTCCGACCCGACACTTCTTGAACCGTATGATCCGGCGGCGGTCGGCAACAAACGAACCCTGCGCCTCGGCAGAGGCACGGGCCCGACTGGCGTCCGCATGAAGGCGGCCGACCTCGGCCTCGACGTCCCGCCTGGGCTAGTCGAGGCCCTCGTGGACGCAATCGACCGAGCCGCTCTGGAAAACGGCCGCGAAACCAGCGATGAGGAGTTCTCGGCAATGGTGCAGGCCATGGGCGCGGAAGTCCGACGATGACGAAGACCGCGCTCGATCTCCGCATGCACTTCCCCGAGCTCGACCAGATCTCCGACCCCGCACTCTGCGAGGCGGTCCTGGCCACCTGGGACCAGCTCTGGCAGGAAAGTCCCTACGAACGGCTCGATGATGTACCCACCTCCACCAAGATCCCTTACTCTCAGCTGCGTCACTGCCAGGGGATCGTTAAGGGCGCCTTGGCCCTGGCCGGGGTATGGGAAGCCGTCCACGGCACCGTGCTCGATCACGACATCCTCATCGCCGGCGCACTCCTCATGGACGTAAGCAAGCTTGTGGAGACCCAACGGGACGCCGATGGCACGATAAAGGCCACGGACATCGGAAGGTCCCTTCCCCACGCGGTCTACGGCGCCCACGTCGCGCTTAACCATGGCGTTCCGTTGCCGATTATCCATATCCTCACCGCCCACTCACCGAACGGCGGCAAATCTCCAGGCACACCAGAGGCGCACCTCCTCGACTGGGTGGACCAGGCAGACATCTCCGGCTTCGGCGCCGACATCTGGACGCGTCGAGTGCTGCACTACCAACCGTGACCGTCCGAAGCGGCTGGGCGGGCCGGTTCTTCGAGGACTTCACGACCACGGAGATCGATCAACAGCCCCCGCTCGTGATCTTGCTCGAACGTGGTGTCGATGGGTCCGGCGAAGGCTATCCCACCGTTGTTGACCAGAACGTCGATACGACTCCAGCACTCCAGTGCAGGGGCCACGATCGAATTAGCGCGGACTTCCAGGTCCCGATCGGGGTGAGATCGGCGTACGCCTCGCCGCCGGCGGGTCGGGATGAATTTCGGAACATCGACTGGGACTCGTGGAGTGCTCAGCGCGCGTGTTGACTGATCATCTGGCTAACCCGAGAGCGGAGAACCTTGCCGTTGGCGTTTCTTGGCAAATTGACGACGCAACGGATGTAGGTAGGGATTTTGTAGTCAGCTATCCGTCCAACGAGGGCACGCCTGACCGACTCGACATCGAAGTCGTCGCCGCGGGCGACAATCAGTGCGGCGGGAACTTGGCCTAGGTCGGGGTCTGGGATCCCGACGACGGCGACATCGAGGACGCCGTCGACCTGGCTGATTGCTGCCTCGATCTCGACCGGGTTGACCTTTTCGCCACCGCGGTTGATGACGTCGTCGATGCGCCCCGTTATACGGACGAGGCCCAGTTCGTCTTTGGTCGCGCAGTCTCCGGTGCGGAGCCAGTCCCACCCGGTCGGGTCGGCGAGGACACCACCTTGTCCCCAGTAGCCGAGCATCACTGTGGGTGAGCTTACTTCCAGCTCGCCGTGTGCGGAGATCCGGTCAGCGGTGCCCGGGACCGGGATCCCCACGGCCTCCCAGCGACCGCGGGATAGGTGGGCGGGCAGATAATGGGTGATGCTGGTTGCCTCCGACATGCCGTAGCAATTGACCAGCCGGGCGTCAGGAAGCGCCTGGGAGAGATGCTCGGCGACGGTCGCGGGCATCGGTGCGCCGCCGTAGGCGAGCCACACTGGCCCCCTTCCAGCCAGTGGGCGTTGGTCGGCAAGGTGGCCGACCATGCGATGATACATCGTAGGCACGCCGATGAAAAACGAGTAGCGATTCTGAGACAGGCCGTCGGCGATCGTTGTGGGTTCGAAACGGCGAAACAGCTCGACGCTACCGCCAGCAATGATGGCGTGGCCGAGGCCGTCAATGAAACCGGTGTTGTGGAACAGCGGCACGGCCACCGCGGTGGCGAAGCTCGGGTCGGAGTTGAAGATCGCCGCGTATGTCGCTGACGCCTGATGCACGGCTTGATGGCTGAGTACTACACCCTTGGGCGCGCCAGTCGTGCCCGAGGTGTAGGCGAGGACGGCGGGGTCGTCGGGACCACCGATTGGCGCTAGGTCGGGGCGGTGGGTGACCGGCAGATTGGAGCATGCGATGACCCGGGCGTCGTCTAACCAAACGGAGTTGTTACCGTGCTCGTCGACGACGACGACGCCGGGATCGCAGTCCTCGATGTAGGAGCGAATCTCCGAGCCGCTGAGGCGGGTGTTCAAAGGAACGGCAATAGCACCCACGGCCAGCGCGGCGAGAAACGACGTGATCCATTCCGGGCGGTTCTCTGCGAGGATGGCCACCCGGTCGCCGCGCTGGATTCCCCGTTGGCGGAACAAGGACGCCGCAGCGGCCACGAGGACTTGTGCTTCCCCGTAGGTCAGCGCGCGGCCGCTGTCGGCGGTGTGGAGGAAGGGTCGATCGGGGCATTGGGTGGCTTGATGGGCGAACGCTTCGACTAGAGAGCGAGGCATCTCGAAACTCAGCTGCTTTTGGTAGGAGGGTGACCAGAGGCAGCCGAGCACGCAGCTAACGATTGGTGGGCTACCATCCGCAAAGCAAGATCGGCATACTCCTGAGCGACGTCGGCCGCCACTCTGCGGCCACCGGGGCGGAACCAGATGGTTACGTGGTTGCACATCCCTAAGATGGCGTAAACGGTGAGCTTGACGTCCACCACAGCGAAGCATCCCTGCAAGTTGCCGGCGGCGACGACTTGTTCGAGGATTCTTTGGTAGCGGTCGCGTTTGCTCAGCAGCGTCGCCCGGTTTCCGTCGTCGAGGTGCTCGATCTCGGTGTCTCCTACCATCCCCTCGCGAGGACGCTCGGCGACATAGAGGACGAACTCGCTGGCGAGACCGCGAAGCTGGGCTACGGGGTCGAGCTCGGTCATGAGCACCTGCTCGCCTCGGTCGATGAGATCGTCGATCGTCCGGTTGAGCACGGCGAAGAGGAGGTCTTGCTTGCTCGGGAAGTGGTGATAGAGGCTGGCCGGCCGGATCCCCACTGCTTGGGCGATGTCGCGCAGGCTCGTCGACTGATAGCCACGCCGGAAGAACAGCTCAGCCGCCGCTTGCTCGATCTGACGGACACGCCCGTCGCCCTTCACGTGGGTAGGCGTGCTCGCGTCTCTGGAGGACCGCCCATTCCCACCTCCTATGACGCCTCTCGCAACGATACTAGTAGGCACCATAGCCACCTCTCTGCCTCTACCACGTCTCGCTTAGGACGGTATCAGACGGAAGTCATTTCTCCACCGGTTGACCGGTAGGGTGGGTCCTTGACGGTGGGTAGACGGAGTCGAGCGGGCGGGCTTCCACGCTTGGCCCGGGTCAACCTGGTCCGGCGACCCGAAGCCATGAGGGCGGTCTGCTGACCATGCGGGACCCCCCTTGACATCACCATTGGAAAACGTCAGGCTACCGGTCAACCGTTAGGGACTAGGAGGGGGATCCGACGGCTATGGCAGAGCACACTCTTGTAGAGGCCACGCAGAGTCCGACGCTGGTCCGCAACGCCATCGGGTTGACGGCGGTGGTGTTCATCGCCATCACCACCGCCGGACCGGCACTTAGCACCGACAGCGGGCTTGTCGTCACCACGTCCTATGCTGGGGGTGCCACCCCGTTGGCCGTGCTGCTGGGAACCGTGGCCATGTTGCTGGTGGCTGTGAGCTTGGGGCAGCTGGGAAAGCACCTGCCCTCCGCGGGAGGTTTGTCAACGTACGCGGTCAACGGACTCGGGCGTTTCGCTGGCTACATCACAGGCTGGCTGCTGGTGCTCGGCTACGTACTCATCCCGCCGTTGGTCGTGTTGGTCTTTTCCTATGTCGCCCGAGACAACCTCACTGCCCATTTCGGAGCGCCGACTTGGATCTGGGCACCGATCGCGGTCGTGGTCGCGGTGATCGGATGGGCGCTGACCTTTCGGGGCATCCACATCTCGACGAACGCTGCCGTGGTCCTCGGCGCCTTGGAGATCCTGGTCTTCTTGGCGTTCGCTGCCTACCTCATCGTCGATGCGGGATCCCGCAACACGATCCAGGTCTTCTCGCCCCATCTGGGCAACAGCAATGGCATGGGGTCGGTGTTCGTGGCCATGATCTACGTCGTGCTCGCCTTCATCGGCTTCGACGGCGCAGCGGCCATCGCCGAGGAGACCAAGCAGCCCAAGCGGAACATCCCACGGGCGCTCATCCTCGCTGCCCTGGCGATGGGGGCGTTCTGGCTAATTTGCTACTACGGTGCCGTGGTGTACTGGGGCCCGGCCAAGATCATCAACCCGAAGAGCGGGTTCAGCGTCTTCAACGGGGGCGACCCTTGGAGCGGCATGGCACAAAGCCTCTGGGGGGGCGCGTGGGTCCTCGTTCTTGCGGCCGTGCTGATCAGCGCCTTTGCCAGCTCTACGGGCAGCATCGTAGCCGGTAGCCGGATCGGCTACTCCCTTGGCAGATCAAGTTTGCTCCCCGAGCCGATCGCCCGGATCCACCCTCGCTTCCGCACCCCGTACGTGACCATCACGCTTCAGGCATTGATCAGCGTCGGAGTTATGCTCGGACTCGGGTTCGGCATCGGCGGTCCGCAGGAGGCCTTCGCCTTCGTCGGCACGGTGATCACCATCCTGTTCGTGGTCATCTACGGCCTGGCATCCGCGGCATGCTGCGCCTACTATCTGCGTCGACGTCGGACTGAGTTCAACCTTCTTCTGCACCTCGTATGCCCCGTTCTGTCCGTCCTGTTTCTGATACCTGTGCTAATCGTCAGCTTCGGCATCAACTTTGGAGGTTTGGGCATCGCTCCGCTCGCTGGAGTAACCCGGTGGGGACCGCTGGTCGCCGCAGTGTGGCTGGTGGCCGGGATCGGCCTCATGGTCTGGTTCCGGATCCGCCACCCCAGTCGGCTTGCTTCTCTAGGCAAGCTGTTCGGGGACGATACGCCCGAGCCCCCGACGAGCGAGCACCCGACCATATCCGGCGGTCCCTCGGTCGCGCCGAGCGCATGACATTCGGCGAGCCATCCGATCAGGTCATGCGAGGGCATCGTCTCGTAGTGGCCATCATGCAGTCGTTGTGACCGATCCCACCGGCAGCGTTCGACGCCCCGAGCGGGTGACCAAAGCCCTGCTCACCGACGACGAGCAGGCGATCCGGGCGTGGGCGCACACCTTCGCCCACGATTACGTTCGACCGGAAGCGCCCCACTACGACCAGCAGCGTCGGGTGCCCACACCAGTGCTCGAAGCCGCCCACGCCGCTGGCATGATCAGCCGGGCGATCCCCGAACAGTACGGCGGTGGAGGCATGGACTCAGCGCTGGCCGGCGCGCTCATCGGAGAGGAGATGGCCTGGGGGTGCGTGGGGATCCACTCCTATCTTGAAGCGACCAACATGTTCATCTCCGCCGTGCTTGAGGCGGGTACGGATGAACAGAAGAAACTGTGGCTCACCCGGCTCTGTGACAATCGGCCGGTGTTCGGCTCGTTCGCCTGCACCGAGCCCGGAGCCGGAAGCGACGTCGCCAACATCGCAAGCACCGCCCAGCCGGTGCCCGGCGGCTGGAAGCTGCAAGGCCAGAAGGTCTTCATCACAAACGCCGGCCTCTCCGAGGTCCTCGTCCTCGTGGCGCGCCTCGCGGGCACCGCCGGCCACGATGGGCTGACTTTGTTCTTGATCGACGGCCACGCCAAGGGCGTCTCTTACGGCCCTAGAGCGCAGACCATGGGGTGGCGTGCCGCCACCAACGCAGAGATCTTCCTAGATGAGGTGTTCGTCCCCCACGACCAAGTGCTCGGGGAGGTCGGCCGCGGTTTCGTCGGCACCGTGCGGACCTTCCAGCTGAGTCGGGTCGAAGTGGCTGCCGCTTCGATCGGTATCGCACGCGCCGCCCTGGAGTACGCCTGCGGCTACGCCAAACAACGTCGCGCATTCGGGCGAAACATCAGCGACTTCCAGGGGGTTGCCTTCCCGCTGGCCGACGGACTCACCGGCCTGCACGCCGCCCGCCTCCTCACCTGGGAAGCAGCTCGGGCGGCCGACCGTGGCGAAGAGTTCGACATCAAGGTCGCGATGGCCAAACTGTTCGCTTCCGAAGCAGCCGTGACCATAACCAGCCAGGCGCTCCAAACACTTGGTGGCCACGGTTACGTCGAGGACCACCCCGTGGAGAAGTGGTTTCGAGATGCTCGCCTGGAAACGATTGAAGAGGGAACAAGCGAGGTCCAGCGCCACATCATCTCCCGGGCTCTTATTGGCGGCCGGATCGAACTGGACTGAGGAGCGGATTGGCAACCAAGACTGTAGGAACAGTCGGGATTGACGAAGACCTCTGCAAGGGCTGCGAGCTATGTGTGCTCGCGTGCCCCGAGGACGTTCTCGCCATGACTGACAAGGTCAATGTCAAAGGCTGGCGGACTGTCGCCCTGGTCGCACCTGGCTGCACCGGGTGCACCTTCTGTGCGGTAGCTTGCCCCGACGGCGTCTTCACCATCTTCCGCCAAGACCCGAAAGTCAGACCATGAGTGACGGAGCGCGCTTCGGCACAGGCAACAAAGCGGTAATCGACGCTGCGCTCGGTGCTGGATGCAAGCTCTTCGCCGGATACCCGGTGACCCCGGCAAGCGAGGTCCTCGAAGCCGCTGCAGAGAAGTTCCCTCGGCACGGCCGGGTAATGATCCCCACCGAGGGTGAGGTCTCCGCGATCAATCTGGTCGGTGGCGCTAGCTTGGGCGGCTATCGGGCCATGACGGCCACGTCCGGGTTGGGTCTTAGTCTCATGTCCGAAGGGCTGTCGTTCTACTCCGGTATGACAGAGCTGCCGGGGGTCATTGTGGTCCAGCAGCGCTGGGGTCCCGGAGACGGGTCCTTGGGACCGGGACAGGACTGCTACAACCAGGCGACGCGAAGCTGCGGGCACGGCGACTTCAAGATGATCGTGCTGGCCCCCAAATCTGTTCAGGAGCTCGCCGACCTGGTCGCTAAGGCGTTCGAGCTCGCTGAGACCTACGGCATGTTCGTCATCGTGCTCGGCGATCAGATCCTGGCCATGAGCAGCGAGCAATACCGGGTCGGCCCACCAGCCGAGCCGGTGCAGCGCCAGATGGAGTTCGGCCACAGCGGAAATCTTGTCCTGCCCGAGCTGGTCGCCGTCGACGAGTCAGCCGGCGACTTTTCTGCATTGGCCCAGGTCGCACGCCGCTGGGAGCAGAAGTTCGCAAACATCGCCGCATCCGAACAACGATCCGAATACGTCGGCCCCGAAGGTCCTGTCGACCTGCTCGTCGTCGCTTACGGACCGCTCGCCCGCTTGGCGGAGGCGGCCTTGCCGCTCCTCGCCGTGGCGGGAGTCTCCGCTGCGGTATTTCGCCCCGTCACCTTGTGGCCGTTTCCGGTGAAGGCCCTCGCTTCTGTAGCCGCCGGCGTCACCTCGATCGCGGTAGCGGAGCTGAGCATGGGCCAAATGGTCGATGACGTCCGGGCGGCCCTGCCGGCCCGGAAGGCGCGCTTAGTGAACTGGCTGGGCGGCGAAGCGCCCAGCCCCCGGATCCTCGCCGACCATCTCCTGGCCGACCTTGCCGAGATCGGAGCAGCCTGTTGAAGATTGTCCTCCAACCACCCGAAGCTACCGTCGGGGCACACGGCTTCGACTTCTGCCCAGGGTGCGGATATGGCACCGTGCTCTTGGCGCTCGCCGACGCGGTCACGCAGATGGCTACGCCACCGGCATTCTTTGTCGACATCGGCTGCGTGGACTTCATGACCGCCCACATGCCCGGCGACACAATGATGGGTCCCCACGGGCGGGTCAGCGCTCTGGCCAGCGGCTACAAGCGGGTGCAGCCCCAACGCACCGTGTGCGCGATCCAGGGTGACGGAGCATTCATGGGCATCGGCGCCACTGAATCGTTGTACACGGCGGTGCGCGGGGAACCGATCACCATCATCGTGCTCAACAACGGGGTGCTCGCCGACACCGGCGGCCAGTTGGCGCCGACCACCCTCCAGGGCCAGGTCACCACCACTAGCCCCCAAGGACGCGACGGGCCGCTCGGCGCCCCGGTGCCCTTCGTGGACATGATCTCCGCGCTACCCGGCGTCGCTTACGCCGAGCGGGTGGCCATCGATTCGCAGCTCGGCATCCGTCGAGTACGACGCGCGATCGGTAAAGCCCTTGCGGTGCAGCAGCAAGGCAGCGGGCTATCGATCATCGAGGTAGTCAGCCCTTGCCCTACCCACTGGCGGATGGAACCAGTCGACGCTTGGCGGCAGATCACCGATGTGGTTTCGACGGCCTACCCCACCGGGGTCATCGCAGACCGGACCTCCCCAGCGGAGGCCCAATGAACCGCCCGATCGCTGTGGTCATGACCGGGCGTGGAGGTCAGGGTGGCAAGCTGGCCATGGAACTGCTGGCGTGGTCGGCAAGCTCAGAAGGCCTAGTCCCAGTGCTCTACAGCATCTACGGGGCACTTATCCGTGGAGGCGACATCGCCAGCACTCTGCTCGTTGGGGCCACCGACCCGGGACCACCGATCTGTGACCGATTCGACGTGATGTGCGCGCTGCACAACAACTGGTTCGACCGCTACTACGCGGCCCTCCGCCCCGGCGGCCTTCTTATAGCGGACGAGACCCAGCTCAGCCAGGACCTCTACGCACGGGACGACGTCGAGCACCTCGGCGTCTCGTTCGGCGCGCTGGCCACAACGTCGGGAGACCGGCGCGCCGCCAATATGGTCGCAGCCGGCATCCTCGCGTGCCTGTCGGGCATCGCCTCCCGCCAGGCGCTCGGCGATGGCATGGCAGCCGTGGTGCCAGCCCACCGCAAGGACCGGCTGGCCAGCAACCTGGCCGCAGCGGACTGTGGTTTTTTGTGGGCGGAGTCCCAACGATCCGCCGTCTTCCCCAAACCGTTCGACGCCACGGGTTGAGGAGCGCAGGTAGTGGTTGGTGGTCGTACGCCCGGGGTGAACCACCTCGGCGTCGTGTCGCATCTCGGGTCCCACGTGCTCCTCAGGTATGACCGTGTTTCACAGATGAGGCAAGTCTTGCTTGCCCGGCAGGGACACCAGGTGGATTATGGAAGGGAGCTTGACCTGCTCCAACCGGGAGAACGACCCGTGTGGCGCCCGGAACTGCGCAGTGAGGTGGGAGTTTACATAGTACTCGCCTGCTTGCGCACAGGTCGCGCGCCGAGGGTCCCTCGAGGTCGGACCTAGGGGCGAGGGAAGAAGTTCGTGACCCAAAAGGTCAGGATCAGCCAACGTCCCGCCGAGGCCGCCGATCGCGCTATCCATGGACATTGGGAAGGCGTCCTGGTGCGCCACGAGGCGCTGTTTGACCGTGCGGTGATGAAAGGGCACCGCTGTCGGTGTCGGGTTGTCGCAGCGGCCGGGCTGAAGCTGAGGGCAGCCTGACCTTGGAGTCGCAAGGTCGGCCGAGGCGATCGTCGCCACCATCGGTCCGCCCGGTGTTGACACGCGTGTCGGCAACGGCTTATTACTGAAGTCGAGACAGCTTGCGAGGAGGTCGTCGGTGGTCACCATCGCCTCCAGCATCTGCGGCAATCGTTGGGCGATGCGCAGCTGTCGGCGCCCTCCGCTGGAGACGATGATGCCGGCGGCAGTAGCGGAGCCGTCTCGGCTCGGCGCGGGCGAGGTCGCTGTCCAGGAACGGCGGTCTTGGCCACGCCAGCAGGTCGCAGGCGATCCGCCGACAGCGAGCCAGGCGGCGTTGCGGGCGAGCGAGGCGGAGGGCAGGTTGTTCGTGCCGGTGTCTTTGGCGTCGCAGATCAGCCGTTCGGCTCGGCCCCGCTAGCGTTGGAGGGCTTCGAGGCAGGCGATGTCGGATTCGGTGGGACCGGTGATGAAGGCTTGATAACGGTGCCAGTCGACATCGGTGAGGGTGAGTTTCGCGCTGGGATGGCAGTGCTAGCCAATCCGGCCATGCGTAGCGCCAGCCGGCAGTGGCAGTCAGCGACCTCGGCGATGGAAAGTGGGCCGGCGGCCCGATACCACTCGGATGAGGCGATGCTGAGGTTGATTACCGAAATGGCGAGCAGCCGTGTCTCCGAGTGGGCCCCTGATGTTGCCCCGTTCACGAGCAGCCCACCGGCCTGACGTTCGGCGAGGGTGCGTTCGAACATCGACCGGACCCGACGCCGGTGAGCGACCACCTCGTCGCGATGGACGGGGTGGAGAAACGTGTACTCCCGGTTGGCGACGCGGGCCTCCTTGGGCGACTCGAGGTTGAAGGTCACGAGGGTGTGGACGAGCGCAGCCAGGGTTTCGCTGGCATCCTCGCGGTCGCCGAGCTCGTCGAGGCGGAGCTCGAGGCGGGTGTTGGCCTCGGTCACGATGGCGTAGAGCAGCATCTCCTTGGATTCGAAGTGGTTGTAGAAGGCGGCCGCGGTGACGCCGCAGGCGCCCGTGATGTCCCGGATCGTCGTGGCAAGGAACCCGAACTCGGCAAAGAGATCAACGCCGGCCACCATGACCCGTTCGGACGCTGGCGTGCGGCTGGGTGCCCTGGCCGGAGCCTCCTTGGCAGGACGCGCCTCGCCGATTCGGCCTGGTCCTCTAGGCACGTCGGTGGCCCTCCGCCGACGTCGGATGTCCGGGCTCTCGCCGATCCGGGGACCACCGCAGTGGGACTCTTCCGGCGCCTCGGTGTCTACGAAGCATCTTGCGTCTCCTCGTCTCTCACGCTACGGTAGCAGGTGAACAAACGTTCATACACTACCTCGGGTAGACCGCCCGTCTTCCTGAGGGGACCAGGCGCCAACCGGGGACATGGGCTCGTAGCCCGGCATCGTGGCAATCATCCCGAGGGGGGATACATGATCTCGAATCATCGTCGGTCGACCGTCCCGCTGGCCGCTGTGGCCTGTGCGACGGCGCTCTTCGCCGCCGCCTGCGGCAGCAGCAGCCACTCCGGCGCATCGACGCGCACCACCGGATCAGGCGGGTCCAAGTCCGCCATCGTGATCGGCAACGAAGCCGACCTCACCGGCAACGCCACCGTCGGGGTTCCCGGCAGCTACGGCGTCAAGTTCGCCGTGAAGCAGATCAACGCTCATGGAGGGATCGACGGTCACCCCCTCGAGCTCAAGGTGGAGGACTCGCAGGGCAGCGCCACCGGCGGGATCGCGGCGGTACGACGCCTCGTCGAGGTCGACCACGTGCAGGCCATCGTCAACACGGCCAGCAGCGACGCCACCGTGCCGGCCATCCCGGTCGCCCAGGGGGCGTCCGTGCCCTTCATCGTGAGCGCGGCGTCGGACACGGTCATCGTGGCGAAGCAGAACACCTACGTGTTCATGGCGCCGGCGGTCCCGGTCAACGTGGACCTCAAGGAGTACCTGAAGTTCCTGAAGAGCAAGCACTTCACGAACGTCGCCCTCATCGCCACCACGGCGGCCTTCGCCTCGGCCGCCGTCTCCGACTTCAAGGCCGGCGCGTCTGCCGCCGGCGTCCGCCTGGCAACGATCCAGACCTTCGGGGCCACGGACACGGACTTCAGCGCCCAGGTGCACGCGGCACAGTCCTCCCACGCCGACGCCGTCTTCGTGATCGGCGACTTCACCGGCGGGGTCCTCAAGGCGGCCCGCGCTGCCGGTCTTACTGTCCCGTTCCTCTACGACGCCTCGTCGACCGACCCGCTGCTGATCCAGTCGATCGGCTCGGACGCGGCCGGCATGTACTCGTTCCAGACCCAGGCCACCCAGCTCCTGGACGCCACCACTCCGCCGATGTCCACCTGGAAGTCCGAGTTCTCGGCCGCCTTCCCGCACCCCCCCGCCGGCGTGCCGAGCCAGTTCTCCCTCGAGGGATACGAAGCGACCTATGTCTTGGCCGAGGGGCTCGAGAAGGCGCTGTCGCATGGGAGCCTCAGCGGATCGAGCATCAAGTCGGCGCTCGAGACCGTGACCGGCTTCGTGGCTGGCAAGACCGCCTTCCCCTATGCCGTGCCCATCAGCTATCCGGTGACCTTTGCGTCCTCCAACCATGCCGGAGATCACACGGTCACCCCAGTCATCGTCAAGGGCAAGATCTTCGTCCCGGTCGGATGAGTGGCTACCGTCCAGCCTGCCCCGACGTGGCCCCGTCTGGCGATCTCGGGAGGCGAGTCGTGCGGTCGATGAGCAGTCGAGGTGATCGCACCACATGACGACCGTCATCGCTTCGGGCATCGCTACCGGGTGCCTCACGGGCCTGGTCGCGATCGGGATCGTCATGATTTTCCGGACGTCTGGGATTGTCAACTTCGCCCAGGGCGAGTTCATGACGCTGGCGGCCTACGCGTACATTCCGTTGGCTAATCACCACGACAATGCGGTGGTGTCGCTCGTCCTGGCTCTCGTCGTCGGCCTGCTGCTCGGACTCGTCTTCTTCGCGATCACCGAGCTGTTCCTGCGCCGGGCCGAGCTGTTGATCCAGATGATGGCCACCTTCGCCCTGAGCATCCTCATCGTGGCGCTGGCGGCGAAGTTCAAGGGGAGCCAGACGATCCCGGTGGCAGGGTGGTTCAAGAGCAGCGCTCGGTATTACGTCGTCGGGACCCACCTCACAGGCCAGGAGCTGATCGAGGTGGTCATCACCGCGGTGGTCCTCGGCGGGCTCACGGGGATCATGCGTGCCACCGCTCTCGGCAAGGCCATCGAGGCCGTTGCCGAGAACCGCCGGGCCGCGAGCCTGTGCGGCATCTCCCCGAGGCGGACGATCGCCGTCAGCTGGATGGTGGGCGGTGCGCTTACCGGCATGGCCGGCCTGCTCTACGCACCGCTAGCGGGCGTGACGCCCCAGATGGGGTCGAACGTCCTCTTCCCGGCCTTCGTGGCGGCGACGATCGGCGGTTTCGCCTCGGTAACGGGCGCGGCCGTGGGCGGCGTCGCTGTCGGCCTGGTTGGGGGCCTGGCTGACTACTACCTCGGGGGTGGCGACATCTCGACGGTCGTGGTGTTCGGCATCCTGGTGGTCGTCTTGCTCGTCAGGCCGAGCGGCTTCGGCGGGTCTCGGGGACTGGCTCGGGTGTGATGGCTCGGACGGTGGTGTTCGAACGGTTGTGGAAGACGGCGGCCGTAGTCGGGCTGGCCGTTGTCGTCGGCGTGCTGGTGACCGACAGGCTGAGTGCCTACAACAACTTCACTGCCGGCACCATCGCGGTAGCGGCGATCGCCTCGATCGGTCTCAACCTCCTTGTCGGCAACGCCGGCCTCATCTCCCTGGCCACGCCGGCGTTCATGGCCATCGGCGGCTACGGAGCCGGGATCATCCTGCAGCACACCTCGTTCACCCTGGCCGGCGCGCTAATCATCCCGGTCGTCGTCGCCGTCATCGTCGGCGGTGTGGTCGGCTTGCTCGCCGTCCGGCTTCGAGGCTTCTATCTCGGCCTGGCCACCCTCGGACTCCTCGAGGCCATCCAGTACTTCCTCCAGAAAGGCGGCACGCTCGTCGGGGGCGGCTACGGCTTCGCCATGCCGGAGGTGAACGTCATCCACGTGCTGACGGTCCAGGACTGGTCGGGCCTGTCGGCGGGAGCGATGGTCCTTGTGGCGGCCTGCGTCTGGTCGATCCGCCGGTCGGCCGTCGGTCGGGGACTGGCGCTGATGCGTGAGCACGAGACGGTGGCCGCCTGCACCGGACTCAACCTCCTGCGGCTGAAGGTCGGAGCGTTCGCCATCAGCGCCGGCCTCGGGGCCCTGGCTGGCGTCCTCTCCGGGTTCGTGCAAGGGGCGGTCAGCCCCGGCCAGTTCGACCTGACGCTCGCCGTCTCGCAACTGGCATTCATCGTCTTCGGAGGGCTGGGGTCAGTACCGGGGGCCATCGTCGGCACGGTCGTGCTCATGGCCGTCCCCGACGTCTTCAGCTCCCTCGGGCAGAACGAGGACATCCTCTACGCCGCGGTGCTCCTCGGTGTCGTGATCCTCGCTCCGCGCGGGATGGTGCCGCTGGCCACCGACGTCATCCAGCGGGCGCGTCGCCGCATGGCGGTCTCCCGCCCCCTTCCTGCGGCCGGCGCGAGCGAGGCCGCACCGGTGCGCGACCCCGCCCGCGTCCTCACCGGGGCCGGCGTCCGCTCGACCGGTGCCGGTGCCGGTACCGGTGCCGTTGCCTCCCGGAGAACACCCTCCCGGCCCGGTCGGGCCAACCCGGCGCCACCGTCTGCCGATGGAGAGCATGCGGAGGCCATCAAGTTCGCCGGCGTCGAGGTCCGCTACGGCGGCGTCGTCGCCGTCAGCGAATTTTCCCTCGCTGTCCGCCCCGGCGAGGTGCACGGCCTGATCGGACCCAACGGCGCCGGCAAGTCGAGCGCCGTCGCCGCCCTCTTCGGCCTCGTCCGTCTCACCGCCGGCACCATCTCGGTCCGCGGGAAGCGCGTCCAGGGTGGCGGCATGCGCACACCACCTTGGGGCATCTCGTCCCTAGGCGTGGGCCGGACCTTCCAGACGCCCGTCGCCGGCCGGGGCCTCACCGTCCTCGAAGCGGTACAGAACGGGAGCTACGGTCGTCTGCACGGCGGGTACGTGAGGACCGCCCTCAGGACCGGGGCCGTCCTCCAGGACGAGCGGCATTCGGCCGAGGTCGCGGAGCGGTCCCTGGACGCCGTGCGCTTCGGGGCGCACCGGTCCAAACCCGTGGACGAACTCACCCTGGGCGAGCTGCGGAGATTGGAGCTGGCCCGCGTTCTGGCCACCGACCCGGGCGTCATCGTCCTCGACGAGCCGACGTCGGGCATGGAGCTCACCGACGCCGAGGCCTTGTTCTCCCTCCTGGAGGAACTGGCCGGCAGGGAGCAGCGGGCGGTGCTCGTAGTCGAGCACAACGTCCAGCTCATCTTCAGCCACTCCCACACGGTGACCGTGATGAACCTCGGCCGGGTGATCGCCAGCGGCGATCCCGACGCCGTCGCCAGCGAGCCGATCGTCAAGGAGGCCTACCTTGGCCGAGGATGAACCGTTCCTGGAGGTAGGAGGGCTGCGCGCCGGCTACGGCACCCTCCAGATCCTCCGAGACATCAGCTTCTCCGTGGCCAGAGGGGAAGTGGTGGGCTTCTTCGGCCGCAACGGTGCCGGCAAGACCACCCTCATGGAAGTCCTCGCCGGCCTGCTACCGGCCAAGGCGGGGACCGTCCGCCTGGACGGACGGACCATCTCCGGCCGGCCCGCGCACACCGTGGCCCGGGCTCGGGTCGCGCTCGTCCCCCAGTGGCGCGGCTTGTTCCCCGGTCTGTCAGTCGAGGACAACCTGCGGCTCGGTTGCCGCGGCATCGGCCTCTCTCGAGCCGAGGTCTCGAAGCGGCTCGAACAGGTTCTCGAGCAGTACCCGGGCCTGGGCAGCCGGCGTACCGTCGACGCCGGCTCGCTCTCCGGTGGCGAAGCCCAGCTCCTGGCTATCAGCAAGGCCCTGATCCGTGATCCGGTGGTTCTGATGCTCGACGAGCCCTCCATCGGGCTGGCGCCGATCATCGTCGAACAGGTGGCGTCGACCATCTCGGCACTGCGGTCCTCCGAGAGGATCATCCTGCTCACAGAACAGCGCACGGACTGGTCCCTCGACGTCATCGACCGGGGGTTCGTCATCGAGAGCGGAGCGTTCTCCAGCCGCCTGGACAGCGACGATCGAGCCAACTGGCAGGAAACCGTCGCCGATGTCCTCGGCTCCCGGCTGTCCGGACGCGGCCGGTGAAAGCTTGGTGGACCGTGACGTCCACGGCCACAGAGAGGAGAGAACCGTGAACCGACCGGACGAAGTCACTGTGTACAACATGATGGCTACCCCGTTTGCCGAAGACGGGTCCGTCGATCTCGACGCCTACGCCCAGCTCCTGGATCGGATGTGCGATGCCGGCATCGGGGTGTACCTGGGCAGCGGCGGGGCGGGTGAGGGCCACGCTCTGAGCGTCGACGAGCTCCGCCAGCTTTACCGCGTGGGCGTGGAGACCTGCAAGGGACGCGTACCCGTGGCGGCCAACCCCCGCGAACCGAGGACCGCCACACAGATGCTCGATTTGTCGAACGTGGCGGCTGAGGAGGGAGTCGAGCTGGTCCAGCTCTACTCCCTGGACGCCGGGCACGGGATGAAGCCGACGCCCCAGGAGCTCGAGCGCTACTACAGCTTCCTGCTCGACCGCCTCGACTGCCGCATCGCCATCTCGGTACATCTCTACTACCCGTACCACGTACCGCCGGCGCTGCTGGCCGACCTTTGCAGCCAGTACTCCCAAATCGACGCCATCAACGTGATCATGCCGATCGCCTACTTCCTGGAGGTCCGGGAGAACCTCGAGAGGGTGGGACGGCCGGTCCGGCTGTACACCTCGATGATGACCCTGCTCGACGGGCTCTATGCCGGCAGCTACGGGTGCCAGGCCGCCGAGCCGAACCTGATCCCTTTCACCATGCGTCGCCTGGTCGACGCGGTTCTAACCGGAGACACCGAAACGGCATCGGAACTGCACATGTTCGTCTACGATTTCATCCGAACGGTCCAGCGCTGGGCCCCATCGACGGCACGGTGGGTGAAGATGGGCCTCCGAGTCCTCGACCTGCCCGGTCGTAACGGTGCGCTGCGAGAGCCCTACCTCTTGCCGCCCACCACCGAACTGGAGGAGATGCGGCGGGCCTTCGATCGCCTTGACGTGGCGACGGTCGAAGCTCGCTGTGCCGCTGAGGTCGGCGCCCGTTGAGCCCGGCAGCACGCGGCGGTGGCGAGCCTCCGACTGCAACGGCCGACGAGGCCGACACCTACCCGCTCCTGTTCAGCCCGCTGGTTGTGGGGCCGATCACCCTGCGTAACCGTGTCGTCAACCTGGCGCAGGGCATGGGCTACACCAACCGCGGCCGGGTCGAGGAAGAGGACACGTACTATCACCGCCGGCGAGCCCTTGGTGGTGTCGGGCTGGTGGTCACCGGCGGCACGGCGGCGCACGCCTCCAGCCAGACTCATACCCGCGGGTTCATCGAGGCCTACGACCCGGAGGTGATCCCCGGCCTGCGGCGACGGAGCGAGGCCATCCACGGCGCCGGTGCTCAGCTCGTCGGGCAGCTGTTCAACCTTGGGGCCGTCCAGCCCGCCGAGTCTATGTCGGTCGTCCCCCTGGCGCCGTCGGCCCAGCGTAGTCCCGGCTTCCGTTACGCCCCGATGGCGATGGGGTCGCGGCAGATCGAAGAGGTCGTCGACGGCTTTCGGATCTCGGCGCGCCACTTCGTGGCCGGCGGCTACGACGGTCTGGAGATCCATGCTTCCCACGGCTATCTCTTGGCCCAGTTCCTCTCGGCGGTGACCAACCGGCGTGACGACGACTACGGAGGCGATCTTTCCGGCCGGTCCCGGTTCCTCCTCGAGGTCGTGCGGGCGGTCCGGGCCGAGGTGGGCGCCGACATCGTCGTCGGCGTCCGCCTCTCCGTCGACGACGAGGTCCCCGGCGGCACCGACTCGGACCAGGCCGCCGCCCTCGTGGAGCTGCTCGGCGAGCACGCCCCGGTGGACTACCTGTCCCTCGCGATCGGTGTCCGGGGCAGCTACGTGAAGGACTCCACCGCACCGGAGGGCATCGCCCTCGAGCGCATCGCAGAGGTGCGCCGCCACGCTCGCGTGCCCGTCGTCGCCTCGCAGCGGATCCGGACCCCTGACGGAGCCGAAGCGGCTCTGCAGTCGGGCGCCGCGGACCTCATCGGGATGGCCCGGGCTCTGATCGCCGATCCCGACTGGGCCCGCAAGGCCCGCAGCGGTGAGCGGGAGCGGATCCGCCCCTGCATCGGGGATGTCCAGGACTGCCGGGCTCACCTCTCCGGAGGCCTGCACTGCATGGTCAACCCCGAAGTCGGACGAGAGGTCTACCTTCGGCGGCTGCGGGAGCAGCTCGGTGGTCGTCGCCGTCCCCGCCGGGCAGTGGTGGTCGGCGCCGGCCCAGCGGGTCTCGAGGCCGCCTGCCGGCTCGCGAGCGCCGGGCTGTCGGTCCGGGTCTACGAGCGCGAGGACGCCGCCGGCGGGCAGCTGGCCCTGGCATCGAGCGCCATCGGACGGGCGGAATGGTCGGAATTTCTGCACTTCTCCCTCCGGGAGGCCCGCCGGCTTGGGGTCGAGGTCGTGCTCGGCGCGTTGGCGTCGGCGGACCTGGTCCGGGAATCCGACCCCGATGCCATCGTGATCGCCACGGGCGCGACCGGCCGGACCCTCGACCCCGACCTGGCGCGGGGCGATATTCCCGCTGTCACGGTGTGGGACACGCTGCGCTCGCCGGCGGCCGTCCGTGGCAACGTGGTCGTGCTGGACGACGGCAGCGGGGACTGGCCGGCCCTGACGGTCGCCGAGCGGCTCCAGCTCCTCGGCGCCCAGGTAACCGTGCTTACCGCGGACAGCTCCCCGTTCCGCAGCATTCCGTCGGAGAGCGTGGCGGGCCTCCGCCGCCGGCTGCTCGCCGCGGGGGTCCGCTGGGCCGACGGCGCCCGGGACGTGAAGGTCCGGGCGGGGTCGGTCAGCTTTGCGCGCGAGGGGAGTGACGAGGTCACCGACCTTCCTGCCGACCAACTCGTGATTGAGGGCGGCAGACGACCGGACGACGAGTTGTGGCGTGAGCTGGACCACGATCGTCGGGTCTACGCCGTCGGCGACTGCCAGTCTCCCCGGGGCGTCAGCAACGCCGTCGCCGACGCGCTCCTTGCCGCCGAGCGGATCATTCGCGGTGGTTCGCTCGTGGGATCCCCGGCGTCGTGAGTGCGTCCTCTGGTCCGATCATGGAGCCTGGCGCGGTGGCGGGCCGCCTCGTCGGTAACCCGGGGAGCCCAGCGCGTACGGCGCTTGTCAGCGGTGCAACCGGAGGGATCGGATCCGCCATCAGCGCCTACCTCCTGGATGAGGCCTTCAGCGTCACCCTGGTCGGACGCCGGAAGGACGTGCTCGGTGAGCTTGCTTCGGATGCGGCCCGACGACCGGGCCGGGCCGCTCCGTGTGTCGCCGACCTCGACGACGCCGAGGCGCCCGGCCGAGTCGTCGCCGAGCACCTGCGCTCGTTCGGCCGCCTGGACCTGCTCGTCCTGGCGGCTGGCGCTAGCCGCCGCCAGCCTCTCGTCGACGCGGCACGCACCGCGAGCCAGGGGCTCGTTGACGCCAACTTTCTCGGCCCGCTCGACCTGCTGGCCGCATCGCTGCCGGCGCTGCGCGCCGCGGGCAAGGAGCACGGGCGCGCCCTCGTGGTGATCGTGGCCTCCCTCGCCGCGCACGAGCCGGTCGGGGGCTTCGCGGTCTACAGCGCCACCAAGGCGGCGGTCGGCTCGCTCGCCAAGTCCCTAAACCAAGAGGAGGCGGCACACGGCGTGCGCGCCACGGCGCTGTGCCCCGGGTTCGTCGACACGCGCTTCGCCCGCCCGATACGTGACGAGGTCGGAGGCGCTCCGTTTCTCGAACCCGTCGACCTGGCCGAGGCCGTGCGATTCCTCCTTCGGCTCTCCCCCCAGGCGCGCGTGGACGAGCTCGATATCGGCCGGATCGGCACCACGGGGGCCGAACCATGATCGCACCGCACCGCTCTCCCTCGTCGAGTCACGAGATGCGCGACTTAGTCACCGACCCCGAGCGAGCCGCCCGGTACCGCTCCGAGGGCCACTGGACCGAGGACACGCTGGCATCGCAGGTGAGCCGCCATGGCGAGCAGATCGGAGCTCGCGTTGCCGTCGTCGATCTCGGGGGTCGCCGCGTGCACACCTACCGGGAGCTCTCACGCGACGCCGCGACGCTGGCCGCCGCGCTGCAAGCGAGCGGTGTCGGGGCCCGCGACGTCGTGTCGATCCAGTTGCCCAACGTCTACGAAGCGGTCGTCGTCGCTGTCGCCGTGCAGTCGCTGGGAGGCGTCATCAATCCATTGCTCATGAACTACCGGGCCCGCGAGCTAGCTCATGTGTTCACCGCGGCCCGCACCCGCATGGTGGTTACCCCGTCGACCTATCGGGGCTGGGACCACAAGGCCATGATCGAGGGGGTCCGGCGTTCCTCGGGCACGACACCGATGCACCTCCTCGTCGACGACGAATCCGGCGGTGACCTCGCCTACCACGACCTCCTCGGCGACGGCGGCATCGCGGACCGGCAGCTCCGGGGCCCGTTCGCGCCCGCCGCCGACGTGTGCGAGGTGATCTTCACCTCAGGCACCGAAGCCGCGCCCAAGGCCATCATGCACACCGAGGAAACAGCCAACTTCGCCGTGCGATCGGCGTTCTCGGACCTGGCCGTGGGTCCTGACGACGTCGTCTGGATGCCGTCGCCGATCGGCCACTCCACCGGCTTCAACTACGGAGTGCGCGCTGCGCTGTTCCACGGCCGGGCGCTCGTCCTGCAGGACAGCTGGGACCCCGGCGCAGCGGTCGATCTCATCGGCCGATTCCGTTGCAACTTCACGCTCGCCGCGACCACCTTCCTGCAGGACCTCGTGGAGGCCTGCGAACAGGCCACGAACTCGCTGCCGAGTCTCACCCACTTCGGCTGTGGGGGCGCCCCGGTCCCCGCCGAGCTGGTCGAGCGAGCCGAGGCCGTCGGCATCCGTGTCCTGCGACTTTACGGATCCACCGAGGTGCTCTGCGGAACCTGGAACCGGCCCTGGTCGCCTCCCCACAAGCGGGCCACGACCGACGGGGCGCCCCTAAGCCAGGTCGACATCGAGGTACGCGACGAGGACGGCCGGACTCTCCGGGCCCCGGCCGAGGGCGAGCTTCACGTGCGCGGTCCCAACGCCAGCGTCGGCTTCTTCGACGACCCGGCCCGGACGGCAGCGACCTACCTGCCCGGCGGCTGGGTGCGCTCGGGCGACGTGGCCAGGATCGACGCGGACGGTTTCCTCAGCATCACCGGGCGGAAGAAGGAGATCATCATCCGAGGCGGCGTCAACATCGCGCCGAGAGAGATCGAGGACTTGTTGGCTACCTTCCCCGAGGTCGTCCGGGCTGCCGTGGTGGGTGTCCCCGACTCCCGCCTCGGGGAGCGGACGTGTGCCTGTGTCGTGCTCCGACCGGGAACCGACCTGGATCTCCCTAGCATCACGGACCGGCTGAGCGCTGTGGGTTTGGCCAAGTACAAGCTCCCGCAGCGACTCGTCATCATGGACAGCCTCCCGTCGACACCGTCGGGGAAAGTGCAAAAGCACGAGCTGCTGAGAGAACTGGCGTCCGGTGACTTCCCTCGTGCCTCGAACAAGGAGGTCAATTGACCACTACCGACGACATCGTCGTCTACCGCACGCAACCCATCCCCGACAGCGAGGGGATCATGGCGACCATCACGCTGAACCGTCCCGATCAGCTCAACGCCATGAGCTGGCAGATGATCACGACGTTTGACGAAGCGGTCAGCCGGTCGCTCGAGGACGCCGGAGTCCGCGTCCTGTTCATCACCGGCGCCGGACGGGCGTTCAGCGCGGGCGGTGACCTCAAGGACTACGTCGAGCTCCAGAAGGACGCCGTCCGGTTCCCTCAGTTCATCGCTCACCTACACAACGCGTTCTCCCGCCTCCGCTCCCTTCCGGTTCCGGTCGTCGCGCTGGTCAACGGGGTGACCGCCGCCGGCGGCCTGGAGCTACTCCTCTCCTGCGACCTGGTGCTCGCCGCCGCCTCGGCCTCCATCGGCGACGCCCATCTCAACTTCGGTCAGATGGGCGGCGGCGGGGTCCTCACGATGCTGCCCCGCATCGTGGGTGTCCAGCGCGCCTTCGAGATGGTCGTCACCGGCCGGTTCATGTCGACCGACGAAGCGGCCGGCTACGGGTTGGTGACCAAGGTGGTCGCCGACGACCGGCTCGAGGCGGAGGCGACGGAGCTGGCCCAGGGCATTGCCCGCAAGAGCCCGCTCGCGGTCGCCAACGCCAAGCACGTCATGAACTCGATCTGGTCCGAATCGATGAGCATCCGCGCCGGACTGCGTGTCGAGCTCGATCGCAACAGCCTCTATTGCCTCACCTCGGAGGATGCGCCCGAAGGCCTGGCCGCGTTCAGCGAGAAGCGTCCTCCGAAGTTCAAGGGCCGATGACCGCCGCGAACGGAGGACCGTTCGGGGGCGCACCCGCCCTTGGGAGAACCGGGCCGGTCGCCGACGAGGACAGCAGGTCGTTCTGGGCCGCAGCGGCACAGCATCGCCTCGAGCTGCAGCAGTGCCAGGACTGCGGGGAGACGCGCTTTCCTCCCATGCCGAGCTGTCCGGCCTGCGGCTCCGTCCGCTGGGAGACCACCGAAGCGGCGGCGCGCGGCCAGGTGTACTCGTGGATCACCGTCCGCCGACCGATCGGCAGCATCGTTGAGGCCGAGCTGCCCCTGCGCATCGCCACCGTCGAGCTGCAGGAGGGATGCCGCATGGTCGGTCGCCTGCGGGAAGGCACTGAACCCCGTATGGCCCTCCCGGTGCGGGTGTACTACGTCGACCACGCCGGCTGGACCGAGATCGCCTTCCAGGCAGACGCGGCCTGATGGCGCCGAGAGCTGCCATCGTCGGACTGGGATACACGCCCTTCACGGGGTCCACCGACAGTTCGGTGCTGGCGCTGGCGCGCACCGCGTGCGCGGCGGCCATCGACGATGCCGGCCTGACGAGGACCGACGTGGACGGCGTCGCCAGCTTCATGGTGATGCACGACTCCGTCCCGACTCAGGCGGTCGCCACCGCCCTCGCGCTGCCCGAGCTGTGCTTCTCGCTCGACATCGACCTGGGGGGGCAGTCCCCCTGCCATCTGGTGACCCAGGCCGCGGCGGCCGTCCTCACCGGCCAGGCCTCGGCTGTCGTGGTGTACCGGGCCATGAAGGGCCGGTCCGGCTTGCGAGTCGGCGCCATGGAGTTCGCCGGCGGTGGCGGGCAGCACCGTTACCCCGTCGGCTACAGCGCCTACATGATGTACGTGGGCATGTGGGCGCGCCGCTTCCTCTACGAGACCGGGCAGGGGGAGGAGGACCTGGCCGCCGTCGCCCTGGCGCAACGGGAGTGGGCGATGGCCAACCCGCGTGCCTTCCGGCGCAAACCGTTGAGCCGTGAGGAGTACTTCGATTCGCCATGGGTCGTGGAACCCTTCCGAGCCGCCGACTGCACCGTCGAGGTGGACGGCGCCTGTGCCCTGGTCGTGACCTCCCTCGAACGGGCCCGGACGTTGCGTCACCCGCCTGTGGTCATCGCCGCCGGTGGCTACCGGGCCGGCAACCGCCCCGGGCTCGACATCGGCGACCATCTTCTCTGGTCGGACTACTCGCGCAACTACACCTCGAGTCTGGCGCCCGACCTCTTCCGGCAGTCCGGCCTGACGCCAGCCGACATCGAGTTCGCCGAGATCTACGACTGCTTCACGAGCACGGTGCTGATGGGCCTCGAGGGCCTGGGACTCTGCGAGCGGGGATCGTCTGGGGCGTTCGTGGGCCAAGGAGGCACGGCCCTGACCGGCCGTCTTCCGACAAACACCCACGGCGGCCTGCTCATGGAGGGCTACCTCCACGGCATGAACACCGTTACCGAAGCCGCGCTGCAGATCCAGGGTCGCGCCGCACAGCGGCAGGTGCCGAACCACGACGCGTGCATCGTAACGTCGGGGGCCCTGATGGACGGGTCGGGCCTCGTGCTGACCGCCGACCGGTGAGGCCGGCTCGCTACGTATACACCAAACGAGACTGGAAGCGAGGCGTTTGTGAGCCAGGAGCAGCCGGCAGCGGCCGGATTCAGGAGATTGTTCGAGCCGATCACCATCGGGAAGGTCACCGTGCGCAACCGGATCGTGAACACCACGCATGGCACCGCTCTCAGTGAGGGACGCGACCTGCGTTACCTCGGCGAGCGGGCGCGCGGCGGCGTGGGTTTGATGGGCCTCCACGGCAGCCAGGGCGTGTTCAGCTACACCCTGGGCGTGGCTCCTGAGAGCGAGACTCCCGACTGGGACCAGCGTCCGCCGTCTCCAGTGACGCCGGCCGGCGTGGCCTATTACGACAATGTCGTGATTCCGTACATGCGCAAGCGGGCGGAAGTGGTGCACCAGGGCGGGGCGACCTGCTTCGCCCAGGTGTACCACCTTGGCGTCGCCCCCCACGCCCAGCGCGTCCACCCCGCTATCGGACCCTCCACCGTGGCTGACCCCTACGATGCCCTAACCCCCCATCCTTTGACTGAGGAGGAGATCGAGGAGCTGATCTTCGCCTTCGCCCAGGGGATCCGAAGGGTCCGAGCCGCCGGCCTGGATGCCGCCGAACTCCACGGCGCCCACGGCTATCTCATCAACGAGTTCCTGTCGCCGTACTTCAACCGGAGGGACGATCGTTGGGGTGGCGAGCTGGACAATCGCCTGCGCTTCGTACGGGAAATCCTGGCTGCCGCTCGCGCCCTGGTCGGGCACGACTTTCCCATCGGCATCCGCGTCGGCGTGGACGGCGACGGCGTACACCGTGGGATCACGGTAGACGAGCTGGCCAACATCTGCCGCCAGCTGGCCCCCGACGTCGACTACATCAGCGTGAGCGGTGGCAATTACTCGGGCTTCGGTGACGGCTACGAAGTGGCCTACGTGAGCCCGTGGTACCGCCAACCGGGTTTCAACGTCGCGGCCGCGGCCGCGGTCAAGGCCGTGGTCGACATACCGGTCATGGTCGCTGGTCGGGTCGCCGACGCGGCGATCGCGGAGGGCATCCTGGCGGATGGTCAGGCCGACATGATCGGCATGGTACGCGCTTTGATCGCGGATCCCGAGCTCCCCAACAAGGTACGAACCGGTCAGGCGGGGGCCGTGAGAATGTGTCTGGGACTGTCGGAGTGCCACTACATCGGACCGCATCGGACGCCGATCACCTGCGCCGTCAACGCCGCCGCGGCCCGTGAGGCGGAGATGGAGGTGACTGCCGCTCCGCGGGCCCGGGTGGTCGCCGTCGTCGGGGCGGGTCCCGCCGGCATGGAGGCGGCCCGCGTGGCGGCGCTTCGCGGCCACGTCGTGTACCTTGCGGACCGGCAACGGCGTCTCGGCGGAACGATCCGCGTGCTGGCCGAAGACGACAACCGGAGGAATCTCCGCGACCACGCCACCTACTTCGACCAGGAACTAAAGCGGTTGGGCGTGCAGGTGATGCTGGGTAACGAGGTCACAGCCGACGAGCTGGTGGATTTCGGGGCCGACGCAGTCGTCGTCGCCACCGGCGGGCGCCCCCTGATCCCCGACGTCCCGGGTGTCACGGAGCCGCACGTGGTCACGGCGCTCGAGGCGCTGTCCGGCCAGGAATCCCTCGGTGGCTCGGTGCTCGTCGTCGGTGGGCTGGACAACCACCTTGCCAGCCCGACCCTTGCGGAGTTCGCCGCCGACCAGGGCTGCGCCGTGGAATACATCAGCGAGCACGTCGACTTCGCGGCCGGCGCCGAGGACGGCACGCGCCTGGCGCTCCTCCATCGGTTGATGAACAAGGCCGTAACGATCTCGAGCTGCCACAAGCTCGTCGACACCCTCGACGGTGGTGCCACGTTGCTGCAGACCTTCACTGGCGCCCGCCGTCGCCTCGAGATGACGACGGTAGTCCTGGCTTGCGGACTGGTGCCCGACGACCGCCTAGCCCACCAGCTTCGGGGGCGCGCGATCGAGGTCCACGTCGTCGGCGACGCGCTCGCTCCCCGGCGCATGATGCACGCCACGCTGGAAGGAGCTCGAGTTGGTCGTCGCCTCTGATCTTGATCGCGACCCGAAGCACTTATCGGCCCGATGCGGACCGTAGATCTCCCAGTCCGCGCTCGTTCGGGCGAAGCGGTATCTACCATCGCGCTGACTGTGTTGGCACCGGCGACCATCGAACGGTCTACACCGGTTGTGTTCGCCTATCCAGGCGGGAATTATTCGCGTGCCTATTACGACATTTGCCTCCCGCACCGAGCGGGCTATAGCAAGGCACAGCACCACGTTTCCCGAGGGATCGTGCTGATTGCAGTTGACCACCCAGGGGCAGGTCAGAGTTCGGCGTTGGAAGGGAGCGTCAGCGTCGAGGTTCTGGGAGAGCTGCACGCTGCTGCAGTATGCGAGACGTTGGAACGCTTTGCCCTCGGCGCAATTGCTGGCCTCGGTCAGTTGCATCCGAGCATCGTCATAGGTCTTGGTCACTCGAGGGGAGCGGCCATCCTCACCGTTCAGAGGCAAGATTCCGAACGTTCAACACCGTGGCGCTGCTTGGCTGGAGCGCGATCCAGACGTGCCTACCGACCCCGTAAGGCCGCCCGGCTAGCACGCGGTTACAGCTTCGGTGGGCGTACCACTGGGACGATGAACCATCCGATGTCACCGATGCGGATACGGCGGCCTGGCGTACCTCGGACGGTGGGCTGCTCCGGCATTGGCGAAGCCCCACCAGGGCGCTGCCCGAAGGATGGTGGCAATGGATCGCGGGCGCGCGGCTGCGGCAATCGATGTTTCGGTGTTTCTGGTATTCGGTCAGGCGGGATGTCTGATCAGAACCCCGGCTGGGCCAAGTCTACCACTCTGCGACGACCTTGCGTGCATGGTTCTCGATCGAGCAGCCCACATGCACAACTTCGTGAACACACGAGAGTCGCTCTGGGAGAGCCTCGCTGTGTGGTGTCTTCAGAATCACTTACTCGGGGTACGGCCTAGTGAGCGATTCTGAGCTATGCGAAGCTGACACGCTCCGCAGGAGCATGGAAAGGGCGCTGCGTATCCTTTTGGTTGACCGGTCTGTTGAGATTGCATCTCTAGCACCGTACGGAGATGGACATTCGGGTTTCACGTATTCAATCGCCTTGAGCAGCCGGAACGAGAACGGGGTGTTCGTTGCTCGGCTGTCACCACAGGGTGCCCGGATCGCGGGACCCGCTGACGTAGGAAGGCAAGGCCGGATCCTTTCGGCGCTGCATCAGTTGACCTTGCCCGCCCCACGAGTTGTCGCGGCCGACAGTTCTGGGCTGCTCCAGGGCCGCTCCTTCATGGTAGTGGAGCAAATACACGGTTTCGAGTGGGCTGAACTCGCCAACTCCGTTGGGCATACCTTCGTCGCTGAGTCGGCAGTTGGGCTGCTGCACAGGATAACGGCGTTGTCGCCCGCGTCAGTGGGCATCGGATTCGAGCAGCCATACTCGCTCGATGACGAGATTCGGCGCTGGGCACGCTTGGTGCCGGCGTGTCCAGCTTGGTTACGGGGACCTGCTGACCTCTTGCAAAGCGAACTTCTCGCGTCTCTTCCCGAGGCGAGAAGCCCTGGGTTGGTTCACGGTGATTTCCATTACGGAAATCTGCTCTTTGATGAGCACGGAGTAGTTGGCGTGTTCGACTGGGAGATCGCCTGCCTTGGCGACGCCCGACTCGACTTCGGCTGCCTTGCCGTGGCCTCGCTGCGTGGTCGGTACGCGCCCGAGCCAAACCCCACCGGAAGCGTTGAGATCGCGCTAAGCGATTTAGCTGCATTATATGGATTGGACGATACGACAGCGCCTTGGTTCGTGGCCGCTGGTTGTTTCAAGTACCTCATCATTCTCGGCTACAACCTCGGCCTCCACGTTCGAGGGAAGAGGATCGACTCGATCTACGAGCAGCTGTTGAGCACGATGTGCCGGCTAGCATTCGACGGGTGTCACATCATTGCTAACGGCCTCGGCGACCTCTGAGCAGGTTCAGCCGTGGGCAAGTCAGCTTAAAGACCGGTGTGAATCATCGCCCGAGCACTTTCAGCCGGGGTGGCGTTAGTCTTCTACGACCCTGGGGCCCTTCTAGTCGTCGTGGTCAGGGCAGACGATCGACGATGGCCAGGACTCGGGTCCGGGTGAGTCCGACCCCGGTACACAGCCGTATGCGAGGCCGAGGTCCTAGCCGAGACGCGAGGCTCGAAGGGAACTGCGGAGCCGACCCCGGGCTGCCGGCTCGGGCGGACACGCGGAGGTTCATGCGGTGACGGTGAGGCTGCGGCTATCGGACCCATTTGTGAGGGCGACGACGGCTCGGGGCTCGATCTCGTCACCGCCGGCACGTCTGACGGCAAGAGCGGCTGGCGCCGCCAGAATCTTGCCGAAGGCGACTTTGAGGGCCGATTGCACCACATCTGCACCACACGGGGGTGTATCACCATGCCGGCTGGGATCACTTGGTGCCACCATCGAACCGGGCCCCGAGCAGCCGATTCAGTTAAAAGCCCAGCTCACGGGCACACTGTAGATTCGCCTTAGCGCCTTCCCGCACGTCGGGTTCATTCTGCGAAATCGACGCAAACTGGCTGGTTAGCCGGCTGCAGCCCGCGGTCTTGGGTCGTCTGCACCACATGTGCACCACATCCGGCCATGAGATTTTTGGCGCTCGGCGGGATGAGGGCAACGAATCGCAGCTCTGCGTATCGACGGCGGTCCAATACTGAGCGTGTAGTGCCGGTCGAGGTCTGCGCGGTCCACCATTGCTGAGAGGTTTCGATCGATCCTCGGGTCAAGCTGACTCGGAGAGGAAGCATTCCGGGCATCCGGCCCCGTGATCCGGGCCAGTGCTCGGCGATCAGGTCGACCTGGGCGTGCTCGGTGAGGAGCGGGCCGGCTGCTGGCCAGGGTTGGTAGTGGGCGGCGGGCTGGGGCCGCCACAGCTGTTTGTCGGTGAGCTTGGCGATCCGGGGCGACAGACGCAGACCGACCAGGTCGAAGAGGGCGAAGGTGGCGAGGATCTGGCCGTGGCTGTCGGTGGCGTGCTCGACGATGGGCAGCTCGGTGGTGTTGCCGAGGATCCCACGTGTGGTCACCCTTCCCGAAGAGATCCGCCAGGACCGTGACGACCGGGGCCGCTTCTTGATCTACGACGAGCGCTTCGTCCGCCGCCACGGCGACGACTACCACCGAGCACAAGGCGGGTAGGAGACTGCTCTATGAACTTCGTGGATCGGCTAGACCGCTTCCAGCGCCGCCACCGGTGGGTCGGCTTCCCCCTCACCGTGCTCTACAAGTGTCTCGATGACCGGGCGACATACCTGGCCGCCAACGTCACCTACTACATCCTGGTGTCGCTGTTCCCGCTATCGCTGCTGTTCCTCAGCGCCGCCGGCTTCTTCCTGGACGGGCACCCGTCGGTGCGGGCCCAGCTGATCTCCACGGCGGTCAGGGACCTGCCGGGAATCGGCTCGCAGCTGCGCACCAGCCTGAAGGGTTTCACGGGCAGCGGCGTGGCCCTCGGCGTCGGGGCGGCCGGGACTCTCTACGGCGGCCTTGGGGCCACCACCTCCGTCCAGTGCGCCTTCAACCAGATCTACGGCATCATGCGCCAGGACCAGCCGAACCCGATCGTCACCCGACTGCGCGGCCTGGGCCTGCTGCTGCTGCTCGGCGTCTTCATCCTCGCGTCCACCGGTCTGGCGGTGGCGGCCGCCACCGCCAACGGCCTGTCGGCGCGCTACGGCACCGGTGTGCACCTCGCCGTCTACGGCGTCACCTTCGCCGTCGACGTGGCCCTTTTCAGCGGGGGCTTCCAGCTGCTGACGGCGGGCGAGCTGCGCTTCCGCAACGTCCTCGTTGGCGGGGTCATCGCCGCCGTGGTGTGGGAGCTACTGCAGACCCTCGGCGCCCCCTACATCGCCCACCTCATCGGGCACGAGACGGCCCTCTACGGCGCCTTCGGGGTGGTCGTGACGGCCATCGCCTGGATCTACCTGGAGGCCCTGGCACTGATGGTCTCCGCCGAAGTCAACGTGGTCCGGGAGCGCCGGCTGTGGCCGCGGGCGCTGATGGGGCAGTTCGTCGACGGCGTCGACTTCACCGACGGCGACCGGGCCTGCTATCGGATCTACGTGGAAGCGTGGCGCTTCAAGCACTCCGAGACCGTCGAGGTGGACGGGCCCCCGCCCCGCCGGCCGGGCGCGGCCCTCTCAGCCGAGCGTGGCCAGGAGCAACCGGGTGGCCGCCGCCTCCCCCGGCAGTTCGAACAGGGGAACGTGGCCGCAGTCGTCGAGGACGACGGTCGTGCAGTCAGGAAGGGCGGCGCTCCTCCGGCTGCGGGGGCAGCCGGCGGAGCGGAACGTGACCCAACGGCCGTCGCAGGCGGCGTCCAAGGCGAGTGCCGGCCTCCAGCCGAGGGCGGCGGCGACGACGTGGTTTAGAGAACCCGGTCGCAGCCGTCGATGCGGCACGTGACGGACACGGTCCCCTGGTAACATGTCTCGAAGCGGATCACGCGGCCCGGAGCGGCGCCGCGGTCGGGTACCGCCGCCTCGCCGACCGAGCCGACGTGGGCGCCCGGGTGGCCGCCGCCGGACGGGCTGCGCTGGCTGCGGGTACCGCTGATACACCTTCGGTGGGGTCCCCCACTCGAGGTTCGGGGGGTCTCAGGGTGGGTTCGACAGCTGTCGCTCATCGGAAGGAACCGTTCTTTATGGCTCATGTTGGTGGTCGGTTGCAGGCTGGGTTCATGGCCCGGGTTCGGGGCCGAGATCTCGGTCGGTGTCTGGTTGTGCCGGTCGATGTGGGCAAGTCGACGGCGATGGCGTTGATCGCGGATCATTACGGCGAGATCGTGGTCGCCCCGTTCGAGTTCGACCTGACCGAGACCGGGTTCGCGATGTTGGCTGGGGTGGTGGCCCGGGCTGATGCGGCCCGGTCGGCGGAGATCGTCCGGGTTGGGGTGGAGTCGGCGGGGCATTATCACCGGACGTTGGTGGCCCGGTTGCGGGTCGGGGGGTTCGAGGTGGTCGAGTTGAACCCGGCCGCGGTGAAAGAGGCTCGGTCGCAGCAGTTGCTGCGAAGGTTGAAGAGCGATGCCCGGGATGTGGCGGCGATGGCCGAGTTGATGATCCGCGGTGGCGGCCGGGTCCCCGCGGTCCGCACCGATGCGCTGGCTACTCAGGCGGCGTGGGTCGCGCATCGGCGTCGCAAGGTCGCGGCCCGGGTGGCGTTGGCGAACCAGGTGATCGGCCAGTTGGATTTGGTGTTCTGAACCACCCTGGGTCTGTCGGAGGCTGGGTTGTCACACAGCGATCCCGGCTGGGGTCGGCTGGGTCTGACGGTACAGCTCCTCGTACTCGATGGGGGGTATTTTCCCGATCGAGGTGTGCAGCCGGTCGGTGTTGAACCAGTGCACCCAGTTGGCGGTCTCGCGTTCGACCTCGGCGGCGCCGGACCACGAGCGGGGCTCTCGGTCGATGAGCTCGGTCTTGTACAAGCCGATGGTTGACTCCATCAAGGCGTTGTCGAGGGCGTCGCCGACTGTGCCGATCGACGCGGCGATGCCGGCGTCGGCGAGCGCCTCGGTGAAAGCTATTGCGGTGTATTGGCTGCCGGCGTCGGAATGGAACACCAGCCCGGTTGAGGTGAACCTGGCGTCGTGACGTCGCCGGGTGAACAATGCCTGATCCAATGCGGCGGTTACCAGTGGTATCGTTTTCGCGGTCGAGACCCGCCAGCCGATTATTCGCCTGGAATAGACGTCGGTTACAAAGCTGACATATACGAATCCTGCCAAGGTCCACACATAGGTGAAATCTGCGACCCACCATTGATCCGGCCGTGTCGGGGTGTCCCACGCCCGGCCGATGAGGTCGGGGTGTCGGGCGGCGCGGTCGTCACGACGGGTCGTGACCGTGCTGTGGCGGCCCCTGACGGCCCCGGAGACGCCCACGATGCCCATGAGTCGGGCGGTGAGATCTCGACCGACGTTGTACCCGGCGCGTTGCATCATGGTCCAGCATTTGTCGATCCCATAGACGCCCCAATTCTTGCGCCACAGGTCCAACAATTCGTTGGCCAGATAGGCGTCAGCCCATTCGGTGTCGCTTACCGGGCATGTCGTTTTGGCCCAATAGGTGCTCGGGGCGATCTTGATGTCGTGCTCGGAGAGCACCTCGCAGATCGGCTCGACCCCGAAACGGTCCTTGTATTGTTGGATGTAGGCGACAATCACGAACCTCCGCGGTCGAGCTCCGCCGCTGCGAAAAACGCGGATGCCGTCTTGAGGATTTCGTTCGCCCGGCGCAGCTCCGCGTTCTCGCGCCGCAGCCGGGTCAGCTCCTCGTTGGCGTCGGTGCTCACTCCCGCCCGGGTGCCGGTATCGATCTGGCGCTGCTCGATCCAGCCGCGCAAGGTGTCGGCCTTGACGTCGAGCAGCTCGCCCACCCGCTTGCGCGACTGGAGCGCGGACTCGTTCGGGAAGTCCCGGCGACGCTCAGTGAACATCCTCACCGCCCGGTCACGGGTCTCTTGGTCGTACTTCCTGGGAGCAGGCACAGCTCAGTCTCCTTGGGAGATCGGAGCGTCCGGTGGACCCAGGGTGGTTCAGTTTTGACCTGCGGCGTCGCCGCTGACCGTTCGGCTACTGACACGACGGCCAGTTGGGTGCGCCGATGATGCTCGCGTACCTCTGCGATGGCTTCGCTACCCGAGCTCTGGAGTTCTGTGGGCTGCTCGACGCTTCGGCTCAACACCCAGCCCGAAGCAATGCTTGGAGGGTCTGGCCGTCGGCGACTGAATCTTCGAGAAGAGCAATGACCGACCACCCTGATGCGCACGTGAGCCCCGCTGGGCTTCGCACCCCACGAGCCCAGGGCGCCATGGCCTATCTCGAGCCATGGCCGCCATGGACCGCCCAACGCTTCGTCTGACCGTCAACGCGCTCCAACCGGATGTTCGCACCGCGGTTACGGTTACGAACCGGGTGGTCCTGCTTCCTCCGGCCCCGGCGGGACGGGCACCCCTTGTCACCGGGTAAGGAGCGCTATGGGTGTCGACGACGATGACCTTGTTCCTGAGGATCTGCCTGCTCCGGCGCCGTCGAAGGTCTCTCCCGAGGTGGTCCGTAGTTACCGGTCGGAGCTGACACTGGGCGAGGAGAGCATCGATCCCGCGACGTGGGCGGGATCGGTCCCCGAGGCCACGGGGATCGCTCCTCGGATGCGGGTCGGTCGGAAGTGGTTCAACCTGTTGTGGTTGCTCCCGATCGGGTTGGTGCTGCTCCTGGTTGCCGTGGCGGTCGCCGAGGGTCTGCGCGGTGATCCCACGATTCAACGGTTCATCCACCGCTACCCGGGCACCGACTACACGGCCCGGGCCAAGGCGGCGACCGGGTTCCCGGCCTGGCTGGCATGGCAGCACTTCTTCAACGTGTTCTTCATGCTGTTCATGATCCGAGCCGGGGTGCAGATTCTCTCCGACCATCCCCGCTTGTACTGGACCCGGCACTCGACGCCGGGCCGGGACTGGTTCCGGATCCAAAAACCGGTGCCGGCCGATCCGTTGTGGACCGCCAAGCAGGACTCGATCAGTCTCCCGGGGCAGGTCGGCCTGCCCGGGCTTCGCCACTCCATCGGCCTGGCGCGCTGGTGGCATCTCAGCATGGACCTGTTGTGGCTGGCCAACGGCATCATCTTCTATGTGCTGCTGTTCGTCACCCCGCAGTGGCAGCGGCTGGTGCCCACCACCTGGACCGTGTTCCCCGACGCCCTGTCGGTGCTCATCCAGTACCTGTCGTTGAACTGGCCGGTGGAGAACACCTGGGTGGCCTACAACGGCCTGCAACTGATCGCCTACTTCGTCACCGTCTTCGCCGCCGCCCCCCTAGCGGTCGTCACCGGGCTGGGCATGTCGCCCGCCCTGTCCGCCCGCTTCAAGCGGATCAGCAAGGTCTTCAGCATCCAGACCGCCCGTTCTCTGCACTTCTTGGTGCTCGTCTACTTCTTGTTCTTCATCGTGATCCACGTCTCCCTGGTGTTCGCCACCGGCCTGCTGGTCAACCTCAACCACGTCTACGCCGGGCGCACCGACCACAGCTGGGTCGGGTTCTGGCTGTTCGCGGCGTCGATGGCCGTCATCGTCGTCGCCTGGGTGGCGGCCACTCCGCTCACCCTCCGCCACCCCCGGATCATTCAACGTGTCGGCCAAGCCATCGTCGGCCCGCTCCAGAACCTCTTCGAGCACGTCGACCCCAAACCGGGTGAGTACACCGAGAAGGACATCTCTCCCTACTTTTGGCACAACGGTCAGTATCCCGACTCCGACGAGTACAAGCACCTCTTCGACGGGCACTTCGCCGACTGGCGGCTGCGGATCAACGGTCTGGTCCAACACCCCGTCGACCTGAACCTGCTCGAGCTGCGGGCCCTGCCGCAGCACGAGCAGATCACCCAACATTTCTGTATCCAGGGATGGTCAGGGGTGGCCAAGTGGGGCGGGGTGTCGATGCAGACCATCATGGACCTCGTGGAACCGGACCCAGAAGCCAAATGGGTGGCCTTCTACTCCCTCGGCGAGGGGGCCGACAAGGGCGTGTACTACGACGCCCACCCGATCAGCCACATGGGCCACCATCTCACCATGCTCGCCTACGACATGAACGACGAGCCTCTATCGTTCGGCCACGGGGCTCCGCTGCGGCTCCGCAACGAGATCGAACTCGGCTTCAAACAGGTCAAATGGATCAAAGGCATCGAGTTCGTCGCCGACTACTCCGAGCTAGGCAGCGGTCATGGCGGCTACAACCAGGACCACGAGTTCTTCGGATACCGCCAGCCGATTTGAGCGCTCACATCACACACAGCCGACCGTCGCCCCTGGTCGTCGAAGGATCAGACCTGGACGTCAGGTCTGGCCGGTCAGGACACCTACCACGACGGCTCGAGCAGTCGCGGCCCGAAGGGCGTGGATGGCGCCGGTGGGGACAACCCTGACATCACCCTGATCGGTTGCGGACCGTTTGTCGGCGACGGTGATCACCGGGCGTCCCTCGATGACCAGCAAGGTCAGTTCGCCGGGCGCCGGATGGCGAGGCAGCTCTTGGTCGGGCTCGAGGCACACCACAAACACCGCGGTGCCCCGGTCGGAGGCGACGGTGGCCACGACCGCCTCGCGAGGATCGAACCAGACCACAGACCGGAACGACCCAGCTACCGCCCCGACCGTCTCCGGTGCTTCGCTCACAAATACTCCTCACATCCGGCTTTTCCCTTCGAGTATCGCATCGGACACGGCGGTGCCTTCCGCCGATCGAGGACCGGTTGGGGCCGACGTCAGCGGCGAAGGAACGCGGCAAGGACGAACGCCTCACTGATCTCCGGCTGTCTCGTGGCCGTCAGGAGCGTCAACGTCTGCCGGCTCATCAGATCCCGCAGGTAGGCGACGGCCCGTGCAGCCCGTCGACGGGAGCGGTGACCGTCTCCCGGGCAGGCCAGGCGCCGGTGTGCCTGCTCGACCACGGCGCGCTCTCCCGCTGGGTCGCTGACTACGACGGCCCGCCAGGGTTGGCCTCGCCGGGACGGAAGAGCGGATCGTGAGGCCGACCCGGGTAGTGGTCGTCGGCTTGACGCGGCGCACGAGCACCCCATCCCACTGGCTCATGGAGGAGACATATTTGACGGACCTCCAAGTTCTGCGCACCGCTGCAGTGGTAGCGGTGGTTGCTGTTACAGCGGGCGGATGTGGGCAATCCGCCTCGATACCTACCAACGGAGGTGTTGGCCGTCCGTCGACAACGGCTATTGAAGGCTCGACCCCTTGCGGTACAGGGAGTTCGTCCGGGGGTGGGGGAGTGTCAGTCACGACGGTCGGCTGCGGTAGTGGCTACGCGAGCCATGGCTCTTTCATTCCTGCAGGCCCGACAACATCATCGCCACCGACAACTACACCATAAGTAAGCATTCCGAGCTGGGTTCAGCCGAGATGACTCTCAGGCGTATCGAGAAGCTTTTGTGCGTGCCGTGATCCACTCGCCGCCGGCGTTGTGTGAGGGGATGGGTCTTCTGACCGGGACGGCCGGAAGCGGCCCCAAGGGCTGGCCGTTGGGTCTACGGTCGCTCCCGACCGGTGCCGGCTGGCGGCGCCGGCGAGGAGGAGTGACGTGGCCGACGAGGAGGGGGTGGTGCTCTCGGTGCGGGGGGAGGCCCAGCGGATGGTGGCACCCGATTCGGTTGTGCTGGCCGGCAGCATTACCGCTTGGCGGACCTCCAAGCCCGACGCGCTGGGCGCCGCTGCGGCGGCCCTTGATCGCCTGACCGCCGAGCTGTCAGGTCTCGGCGGCGTGCCGCTGGCCGTTGGAGCGCAGGGATCGGCACTGGCTTGGTCGGCGTTTTCCGCCACCACCAGCGCCGAGCGCCACCACGACAAGGAGACCGGCGGCTATGAGCCGACCGGTCGGGTCGTCGCTGCCGTCGACGTCGGGATCGCCGTCCGAGATTTTGGCCTGTTAGATGCCGTCGGGGCCGTCTTCGCCGGCCAAGAGGACTTCAACGTTCACCAGGTCACCTGGAATGTTGATGACGACAATCCGGGCTGGTCGGCCGTGCGGGCCGACGCCATCCGAGCGGCGCTGCACAAAGGGCGCGATTACGCCGCGGCCCTCGGCGTGTCGCTGTCGCATGTCGAGCATGTGGCCGACACCGGGCTGCTGGGCGGATCCGGCGACGGCCACCGGGCTAACCGGTTCAGCGCCGCGGGCTTACAAGCCGGTGGCGGCCACGGCGGGGGGGACGTCGATACGCCATCGCTCGACCAGGTACCCCAAGAACTGGCCGCGGTCATCGAGGCCCGATTTCGGGCCACACCGGCATCCCGGCCGACCTGACCGTTTCGCCGGCGGCGGGTGGCCGGATCGGCGATGCCCACGCCCGGCTCGCCGGCGTCGAGCGGGCCCCCGGTCGGCTCGATCACGAGTGGAAGTGTGTACGCGTGGTGGTGCATGGGTATGCACGATTCGCCCGGAAACGGGCCCACGGAGGGATGATCGAGCCTGCGGAACCGGCACCGCTGCCCGGTCGCCTCGTCGACTCTCTTGTCGTTCACCCGGGGTGCCTCGACCTCGATCGGGGCCCCGCACCCGTCACCACCGGCCGGCGCCGAGCGTGGCCGTTGCGGACCACCAGGCGGTGGCCGCCACCGTCGACCTCGTCGACCAAGGACGCCACGTAGGCGTCGGCCTCGGCCTCGAGCGCGGCGGCCGGCATGCGCCGGGCTCCCTCCCGGCAGATCTCGTCCAACCCGAGCGTCAACTCCGCGCCCGCAGCCTCATCGGCAACTACTGTCAACATCGGCGTTCCTTCCTCGCCGGCGTTCGTGCGCCGGCTGTCTCGTTCTTGGTCAACGAGGAAGGTACGCCGCGCTCTCGATCACATGGTGCATCCACAACTTCTGGTTATAACTCGCCTGTTCTTGGGGGATCGGGTCAGCGACACTCGCCCCGGCCACCAGCAGGGCGTCGGCGCCCAAAGCCAGGTAGACCTCGTCGGGAAGGTGTTGTGGCGGGGATGCTGAGCGTAGGAGTTCATGGCCATGTCGGCCACGGCATCACTATGGGCCATACCAGCGAGGAAACGTCGGGCCGCTTCGCTCCACTCCGGCTCGCCCGGCCGGTCCTTGGCGGGAATCACTGGCCGGTCCCGTCACCAGCGGGTTGATCACCGGCCGGGAGGTAGCGGGCCGCGATCCGCCACGCGCGTTCGGCCGGGTCGAAAGACGCCCTGGCGTCGAAGATGCCGGCGGTCTATGATGCATATTGCATGCGCGGAGCACCTTTGGGTTTGGTAGGTGCTGAGCCGTGGCGTGATTCCAGACGAGTAACGAGGAACTATGTTGACGGTCTCACGGCCTCGGAGGGCCTTGGCGGCACTCGCCGCGGCGATCTTCGTCATATCGGTCATCGGAGTGGCCGTGTCGTCCGTGCGGGCCGATGCAGCTAGCGGGAACAGGTACTCGTACGGGTCGGGGGAAACCGCTCGGCACAACGCTTGGGAGACGTACGTGCCAGCTGGAGGCGACGGGGCCACCACCTACAGTTTCCAGGGGTTTATGAACGACAGTACGGGGTGCAACGGGAACATCGGCATCTACTTTTCCTTCAGCTACAACACACAGGCGCTGCACGGTGGCGAGTATCTAGCGGTGGGTGCGAGCGCGGTGCTCAGCGATGGCCGAAATCTCTCGTTGGGTGACTACAAGGTGAACGACCGCACCGCTTGGCCGGGGCGCGCCACCTCCGGCAACGTCTTTTCCCCGCCGCGGACCTTCGTCGACTCAAGTTATCCGGCGCCGCACGTGGTCAAGCTGGAAGTGCATACCTTCATCGCCGATGGCTCGGCCTTCGGGGTGCCTGAGCACTCGGCGACCGCGACCGTTCGCAACGACATCCACTCATGCAAGGTCGTCCGGGTCCGAAAAAACGCCGAGTCGATTGCTGCGCCTGCGAATGGTTCGAACGGCGGATTCGAGAACGCATTTCAGGCGAATACGAGCGATCTGTGGACCAGTGAGCCGGCGGGAACCGCCGGCGACTGGCAAGCTGGCATGGCGCCGGGAACAAACCCCTCGATCGCTGCCGTGCGAGGAGGCTACGAGGTGGCGTTGCAAACAAACACCAACGACTTGTGGCTGCTCGGAACCGACGGCGATATCGATACCGGGCTTGGAATGATGCCAGGGACCAGTCCATCGATCACGCCGTTGTTCAGTGGTGGGTACGAGGTGGCGTTCCAGGCCAACACCGGCGAGCTGTGGACCTACGGTTCCGCAGGCGAGAAGAACTGGGGAGCCGGGATGGCTCCGGCGACCAGCCCATCCATCACTTGGCACGGCGGCAGCGGCTACGAAGTTGCGCTACAAACCAACACTGGTGACCTGTGGACGCTCGGCGACGCTGGTGATGTTGACTGGACCCTGGGTATGGCGCCCGGGACCAGCCCATCCATCACTGTGCTCGCCACCGATGGCTACGAGGTCGCATTCAACGGCGCCGGAACCAACGACATGTGGACCGCCGGAACAGCCGGTCCAGATAAGGACTGGGGCGCCGGCATGGACCCCGCATCCAGCCCGTCGATCACCGCTGCTACCGGCGGGTTCGAAGTCGCGTTCCAGACCAACACTCATGATCTATGGACTCTCGGCACCGATGGATACAACGACTGGAACCTCGGCATGGCGCCAGGTACCAGTCCCGCCATCGGCAGCGTCAGCTCGGGCGGCGTCGGGTATGAGATGGCGTTCCAGGCCAACACCGGAAATCTCTGGAACGCCGGCACGGAAGGTACCGGCGGCAACCTCTACGGCATGTCGGTCGGAACCAGTCCCGCCATCACATCGGTCTAGATAACGGGCCGTTCGTGGAACATCGGTGGATCTGGGTTGAGCCGCCGCAGCCCGGATAGCGATCGGTCAGCCGTACACGTTCAGGTCTGCTGCGACAAGCTTGCTCCGCGGCGGTTGAGGCGGCGTCCCTGCTGGCGGGTGCGTCGCTGTCAGATGGTTCGCCCCTTGCGCCCGACGTCCTTGAAGAACGTGTAGCAGAACACGCCGTCGGCATCCGCCGTCCGGTACAGCGCCGCTATGCCGGCATCGAAGCTCGCCGCGTCGATGGAGTTATAACCGGAACTTGTGGATGCTGGATTGCTGCGAGGGCGCGGCGTACCTTCCTCACTGAAATCACGTGACTGTCGGGGTTGCCGCCCCGGCGAGGAAGGAACGCCAATGTTGAGAGTAGCTGCTGATGTTGAGACGAGCGCGGAGATGGGCTCGGGCCTGGACGAGATCGTGCGTGAGGGCGCCCGGCGGATGCTGGCCGCCGCCTTGGAGGCGGAGGTCGACGTGTATGTGTCGGGCCTGGTCGACGAACTCGACGAGGCGGGCCGCCGCGTGGTGGTCCGCAACGGGCACGCCCAGGCCCGCCACATCGTGACTGGCGCTGGGCCGGTCGAGGTGGTGGCACCGCGGGTGGACGACCGCCGAGTCGACGAGGCGACGGGCGAGCGGTGTCGGTTCCGGTCTTCGATCATCCCGCCGTGGGCGCGTAAGTCGCCGAAGGTGGCCGAGGTGTTGCCGTTGATGTACCTGCACGGAATGAGCTCGAAGGACTTCGCCCCCGGCGCTCGAGGAGTTCTTCGGGTCGGCCGCGGGGTTGTCGGCGTCGGTGGTGACCCGGTTGACGACCCAGTGGCAGGAGGAACGGGAACGGTTCGCCCGCCGGAGCTTGGCCGACGTCGACTACGTGTACATCTGGGTCGACGGCATCGTGCGCCACGAGGCGCCATATGACCGGGTGGGGGGAAAGGACCCACCTGTGGCCTGTCGCAGCAGGCCGCTGAAGCTGAGGGCAGCCTGACCCTGGAGACGCAGGGGAGGGTGGCAAGCAGCCCTGACAACGACGGGACGGGCCGGCACTGCCAGACGGCTCGGGCTCGGCAAGCAAGACGGGAAGGTGTAACTCGATGTGAACCAGCGGTGGAACCCCCTCAAGCGAGAGACACCGGCTCAAACCTGGTGGATACGGGCCGGGCAGCAGTGCGCGGGAGGCGCTTCTACCGGGCTGACCGACTCCGGATGGCGTAATTCCCGCTGTTACGGAGGCCACGAGGAAGGCCTGCGGCGTACTTGTGGCGAGGCTGCAGGGGAAGAGCTGGGCACCGCCCCCGTCGAACGGTCGTTGGTGAACGTGGGAACCATCCCGGGGCTGTCCTCCCCGCCGGCCAGCCAGGTTGGTGACGGGCAGGCTCGTCGTCAGCTGTTGGCCCCGGGGTGGGGCGGAGTCCTCGTAGTAGTCCGAGGCCGGGAAAGCCGGTCACATGGCGAAGGGGGACAGCGAGTTCGCAGTCGAGGTACTGCCATATCGGGAGGTCGCCGGTGAACACCGACGCGCCGTGGCCAGACGCCGATGAGGCATGGTCGCGGGTACTGAAGATCCAGACCAAGCTGCACCAGCGGGCAACCGACGATCCCGATCGTCGGTTCGATGACCTCTACAACTTCGTCTACGACCCGGCTGTCTTGGTTGACGCCTGGCGTCGGGTCAAGGGGAACAGGGGGGCGCGCTCGGCGGGGGTGGACGGCCATACGGCCTTTTACATCTCTGCGGTGCGAGGCGAGGACGAGTTCCTCTCCGAGTTGCGGGCCGAGTTGAAGGCTCGCAGCTTCGCTCCTCTTCCTGTCCGGGAGCGTATGATCCCCAAGACCGGTGGCAAGTTGCGCCGATTGGGGATCGCGACCGTTCGGGACAGGGTGGTTCAGGCTGCCCTCAAGTCGGTGCTCGAGCCGATCTTCGAATCGGATTTCCAGCCGTGTAGCTACGGCTTCCGACCGAAGCGCCGAGCGCAGGACGCCATCGCCGAGATCCACCATTTCACCAGCCGCTCGTATGAGTGGGTGTTGGAGTGCGATATCACGGCGTGCTTCGACGAAATCTCGCATGTCGGTCTCATGGACCGTCTGCGGGTCAGAATCGGAGACAAACGTGTCCTGGGCTTGGTGAAGGCGTTCTGCAAAGCTGGCATCCTCGGTGAGGATGGGGTGGAGCGGGACACGATCACCGGCACCCCACAAGGGGGGATCCTCTCGCCCCTGCTCAGCAACATCGCTCTATCAGTTCTCGACGATCATTTCGTCAAGGCCTGGGAGATGATGGGCAACTCCTCGTCTCAACGCCAGGCGTATCGGCGCAAGGGTTTGGCCACCTACCGCTTGGTGCGGTATGCCGACGATTGTGCGCCACGAACGCGAGGAGGGTTCGATGTAGAAGATCGAGCTGTCTGAGCGGTGTTGTGCCAGAGATGGAGGTTTTGGGCCCTCCGGAGCCGTCCTGCAGGGGAAGGCTTCAAACCACCGCAAGGTGCTGCGGTTAAGAGTCGTGGTGCTGAGCTTGCGGACAAGGCGCACTTTGATGCGTCAGGTGTGAGCCGAGAAGGCGAACGAGAGTGAACCGCTGATGAAGTGTCGTAAGCGTAGCGATGACATCAAAACTGGGGTCGAGTTGTTGCCCCGGGATGAGCCTGGTGGATACCTGTCTACTGACCAGGTGGTGTCCGGCATGAAGGCGGCGCGAGCTTGGTTCAGGCTTTGGCATGGAACGTGGGAACCTGGTCCCCGATACTGTCCGGCCGTTCACTTGACCTTTTGGTCACCCGGCTGGCGAGAGCGAGATCTCCAAGTGGCTGAAACCACGAGGGGTAGAGTAGCGACGCGGGGGACAGGGGCGGACCGCCTCGTAGTAGCGGTGAAGCCCGGTAACGCGGGTGGAGCGAAGGGGGCGGGTTGTCCTGGTCTGTCCGGTGGTCAACTGTGATGCTGCGGGATGAGCCGGTGGATAGGCCGAAGCCGAAGGAGAAGTCGTTTGACATTTCCAAACGGGTTGTCTGGGACGCCTATGAGATGGTCAAGGCCAATGGTGGCGCTGCGGGTGTCGACGGGGAGCCGATCGCGGAGTTCGAGAAGAACCTGAAAGGGAACCTCTACAAGCTCTGGAATCGGATGTCCTCGGGGACGTATTTTCCGCCGCCGGTGCGTGGCGTCGATATACCTAAACGTGATCGGAAAGGCGTGAGAACTCTCGGTGTGCCCACTGTGGCCGACAGGATTGCTCAAACGGTCGCTCGGCTGTACTTGGAGCCCGAGGTGGAGCCGCTGTTCCACCCGGACTCGTACGGCTACCGGCCGGGGCGCTCTGCGTTGGACGCGGTGGCTGTATGCCGGAAGCGATGCTGGAAGTTCGACTGGGTGGCCGAGTTTGACATTCGGTCGTTCTTCGACAGCGTTGATCACGATCTCATGATGCGGGCGGTGTCGAGGCACACGGACCTGCGGTGGGTTCTCCTCTATGTGGAGCGGTGGTTCAAAGCGCCGTTCCAACAGGTGGACGGCACCTTGGTGGCGAGGGATCGGGGGACCCCGCAGGGTTCGGCGATCTCGCCGTTGTTGGCTAACATCTTCTTGCATTACACCTTCGACCGGTGGATGAACCGGGAGTTCCCGGGAGTCCCGTTCGAGCGCTTTGCTGATGATGGTGTGGTGCATTGCGTGTCCGAAGCCCAGGCCCGTCAGGTCCTGGGCGCTCTCGCCTCGAGGTTTGCGGAGGTCGGTCTGGAGTTGCATCCGGACAAGACCCGCGTGGTGTATTGCAAGGAGTGCGTCACGAACGCAGAGGGAGGTGTTATGTAGGAGACATCGAACGAAGCGGTGCTGTGTGAGAGATGAAGGTTTGGCCCTTCGGCGTCGGCCTACGGGGGCAGACGTCAAACCACCCTGAGCTGCGTTGGCTGAAGACCGTCGTGGTGAGCGTCAGGGGAAAAGGCGCACTGGATGCGTCAGGTGGGGACCAGGAAGACGTGCCAGAAGCGTCCGATCGGGGTGACCCGGACGGAGGTCGTTGTTGAAGCGTCGAAAAGTTGGGACGGCATCGAAACCGGGGGTCCTTCTTTGTCCCTCGGGATGAGCCTGGCAGGTGCCCGTGTATTGGCCAGGTGGTGCCCGGCGCAGAGACGGCGTGAGCTTGGTCTGCTGCTCTCGCACGGAACGTGAGAAGGCGAGCGTCGATACGGTCGACCGTTCACTGGGTGTTGTTTGCCTCCCGGTCGGCGAGAGGGAGCGTGCCGAGGCAGAAACCGTAGGCATTGAGTACCGATGCGATGTTCGCTGGCGGACCGGCCCGTAGTAGCTGTGAAGTCCTTGCTGTCTGGAGGTGGGGGCGGAGCCAAGGGGCCGGCTCATCAGGACTGTTGATTCGATCAACCAGAACCGGAAGGTTCTGGGAGGAAGCGAGGAGAACATGCCAACGTCGCAAGTCAAGCCGTTCGACATTCCCAAGCGGCAAGTTTGGGAGGCGTACAGGCGGGTTGCGGCCAACAAGGGTGCCCCGGGAGTGGATGGGCTGACCCTGGCGGCGTTCGAGGACGATCTGCGCAACAATCTGTACAAGATCTGGAATCGGATGTCGTCGGGGTCGTACTTTCCGCCCCCGGTCAAGGGTGTCGAGATACCGAAGTCGCATGGTGGTGGTGTTCGTTTGCTCGGCGTGCCGACGATCGCGGATCGTGTTGCCCAGACGGTGGTGGCCATGCATTTGGAGGAACGGGCGGAACCACGGTTCCACCCCGACTCGTATGGCTATCGGCCGAGGAAGGCAGCGTGGGATGCGGTCGGGGTGTGCCGTCAGCGGTGCTGGAAGAGGGACTGGGTCATCGATTTGGATGTCCAGAAGTTCTTCGACACGGTGCCGTGGGACCTCATCGTCAAGGCGGTGGAGGCTGTCTGTGACACCCCGTGGGTGCTGTTGTATGTGAAGCGGTGGCTGGCTGCACCGTTGCAGTCCCCGGGTGGTGCCCATGTCGAGCGTGACAAAGGAACTCCGCAGGGGTCGGCGGTCTCGCCGATCCTGGCGAACCTGTTCATGCATTTTGCTTTCGATTCCTGGATGGTCCGGAAGTTCCCGGGTTGTCCTTTCGAACGTTATGCTGACGATGCTGTTGTGCATTGTGTGAGCAAGCAGCAGGCCGAAGAGGTGCTTGCTGCGATCGCCGGGCGGATGGAGGAGGTGGGTTTAAGGTTGCATCCGGATAAAACACGGATCGTTTATTGTCAGGACGGTCGGCGCCGGGGAGACCACGAGCACACCAGCTTCACCTTTCTCGGGTTCACCTTCCGGCCACGGAGGGCGAAAGGCGGCAGGGACGGAACCTTCTTCGTCGGTTTCCTGCCCGCTATGGGCACCGAGGCGCTCAAGGCCAAAAGCACCGAACTCCGCAGCATGCGGATACATCGGCGAACTGACCTGACCTTAAACGACCTGGCCCGATGGCTGAACCCCATCGTCGCCGGGTGGATGAATTACTATGGCCGGTTCTACCGGTCAGCGATGAATCCCCTCCTCCTGCGCGTCAGTGCCTACCTGAGGCGTTGGGCTGCGAAGAAGTATCGACGATTGCGGGCCTTCAAACGCTTCAAACGGTGGTGGACCGAGCTGATCAAAAGACAGCCCGGCCTGTTCGCCCACTGGAAGTGGGTCCATGGTGCTTACTGACTGACGACGGATGAGAAGAGCCCGGTGAAGGGAGACTTTCACGCCGGGATCCGTGGGAGCCGGGGGCTGCGATGCCCCCGGCCACCCGACCGCGGATCGGCGTGGATCACATGAGCACGAGCGGTTCACGTTCTTGGGGTATACTTTCCGTCCACGGCTGTCGAAGAACAAGTTCGGGAAGCATTTCGTGAACTTCACTCCGGCGGTCAGCAACGAAGCCAAGAAGCGAATCGGAAAGGTGATCCGTTCATGGCGGGTCAACTGTCGCAGTGACAAGACCCTCTCGGACCTTGCACGCATGTTCAATCCGTATGTGCAGGGTTGGTTCAACTATTATGGGCGCTTCTACAAGTCCATGTTGTATCCCGTCTTCAGGCGTTTCAACGAGCATCTTGTTCGTTGGGCCATGCGGAAGTACAAGCGGTTGCGCCGCCATTACACCAGGGCGGTGGAGTGGCTGGCCAGCGTCGCACGACGCGAACCACGCCTCTTCGCCCACTGGCGGCTGGGGGTGCTACCCGACGGCTGGACGATGGGAGCCGGATGAGCTGAGAGGTTCACGTCCGGTTCTGCGAGAGCCGGGGGGTGAGATTCCCCCCGGCCACTCACCTTGTCGTCGTGGTGTCCGGCTCTCGTGCCCACGCCGAAGGGCTGCGAGACGAGGTGGCAGGAGTGCTTCAACCGATGGGTTTGCGCCTATCGGAACAGAAGACGAGGATCGTCCATATTGACGAGGGCTTCGATTTCCTCGGGTTCCGCATCCAGCGGCACCAGAAACGAGGCACCGGGAAGCGGTTCGTTTATACCTATCCTTCGAAGAAGGCGCTTGCCTCCGTCAAGGCCAAGGTGCGGACCCTGACCCGAGGGGCAACGGATCAGTCGCTCACCGTCCTCATCCACCGGCTCAATCCGGTGCTTCGGGGATGGACAAACTACTTCCGCCACGGTGTATCCAAGGCGACCTTCAGCTACCTGCGTGCCTTCACGTGGCGTCGGGTGGTGTGCTGGCTCCGCCATAAGGAGAACCGGGCATCATGGAGGCAGCTCCGTTGGCGCTATCTCGATAGGTGGTGGCCGACGGAGGGCAAGGTAGTGCTGTTCAATCCGGGCGGTGTGACGGTCAGCCGCTACGCCTACCGGGCGAACCGCATCGCTACGCCATGGGCGACCACGACGTTTGGATCGGCTACGTAACCCGCGGGCATGGGCTCGTGGAGAGCCGGATGCGTGGCAACGCGCACGTCCGGTTCGGAGGGGCGGGCCGAGGAGACGACCGGTCGAGACACCGGCACCGCGCCTCGGTCCGACCCCCTACCACTTCAACGTCCGCTTGGATGAGAACCGCTTGTGCGCCCTGGTGATCGTCGGTGTCCGCGCCGATGGGACCAAGGAACTGGTGTCGATCAGCGACGGAACCCGCGAGTCCACCGAGAGTTGGGCGGACGTGCTGCGCGATCTTCGACGGCGGGGCATGCGCGCTCCGGCCGTGGCGGTCGGTGACGGCGCTCTCGGGTTCTGGGCGGCGCTGCGCGATGTGTTCCCTGAGACGACCGAGGCCAGGTGTTGGGTGCATAAGGCGGCGAACGTGCTCAACGTGCTGCCAAGTCGGCCCAGCCGGCCGCCCGGCGGGCCTTGGCGGAGATCCGTGACGCCGAAGACCGAGAGCACGCCCTGGAGGCGATCGAGGCGTTCAAGGCCGACTACGGGGCGAAGTGGCCCAAGGCGGTGGCCAAGATCGTCGACGACACCGAGGTGCTCCTCAGCTTCTTCGACTTCCCCGCCGAGCACTGGATCCATTTGAAGACCACAAATCCGATCGAGTCGACCTTCGCCACCGTGCGGTTGCGGACCAAGGTGACCAAGGGTCCCGGCTCCAAGGCGGCCGGCCTGGCCATGGCCTACAAGGCCGCATACGACGATGGCAGGGCTCGTGAGGTCCTTCTTCGAGACCTCGTGGAAGCGCGCCGGTCGGCCCAGCTGACCCAAGGAGCCGTGGCCGAGTGGATGGGTACTACGCAATCAGCAGTGTCTGAACTTGAGGGTGGCGTGACGGAGCCGCGCATGTCGACTCTCCAACGGTATGCCCGAGCGGTCGGGTGCCGGGTTGCCGCTGCTGTAGTCCCAGAGAGGGACACGACTGACCTGGGCGTGAGCCTGGCTGCCTATCACTTACGAACGGCTCTTGGCGTCGCCGTTTGGTCCGGTCGTGAATCCTTCGTGCAAGGAGTGAGCGCCATCACAGTTGGGGGGGAATCGCAGGAATGCATTTCACCACTGGTATAGCTTCACCGGCACTCTTCTTTACGGGTGCAGTTCCGCTCGCCATATCTGGCCGATCGATTGATCTGGACACAGTTATAGCGTCCGGGCTGGATTCGGACATGACTGAGATTCATAACACGGACGAACAGGGTGCCGAGTTCAGCATCGTGGGCAAGCAAGTGGCCGTCTGATGGCACTCTCGTTTGACTGGCTCGGCATCGCTGAGGGAAGCGCCAACGACACGCGTGGAGCACTAACCCTGGTCGGAGTTGGGCAAAACGTCCTGGTGGCCCCTCGTTTTCCGCACCGGGAGCAACGCGTTCTGGTGGTGACGCTCCTAGATGAAGACGGTACTGAGCTTCTCCCGAACGTAGCACTGACGCTCAATATTACGATCACAACACCGGCCGGCACGATCCTCCTTGCAAATCGTCAGACCCTGACAGCACAAGGAGCTATAAACCCAGCTGGTATCCCTCGTGATGTCCCAGCCCGGGGACTTCAGGTTGTTATGGCTACTGGTCTGGAAGTGAACGAATATGGTGCCCACGTCCTCCGGGCCACGGTGACACCGCCGTCCGGCCATGAACTCGTCCGGACGAGAAACCTCTACGTCGTCCGGCCTCCCACTACAGGTGACGAGACAGAGTAAGTCGCTCGTTAGCCAGGCGTATGGCGATGGAGGTGGGGCTCATCCGCTTGGGTGTCGTTCGACGCCCTGCAAGCGGTCCAGCAGGCCTTGAAGCTCTTCCGCCACAGTCGTCTGCTCGTCCTGCAGACGTTGAAGCTCACCGAGGAGGACCAGGGCCTGGATCTTGTAAAGAAACTTCTCACACGTGTCGGTGTTCGCGGGGACCCGGAGCTCATCGATGAGAGCGGTCAAGGCCGGGCGGAGCCCGCCCGTAGGGGGAGCCTTGACGGCTCGGTCATCTTTAAGCAGAACATCATGGATGAGCCGGCCCGCAGGGCCGGCCTGGGCGCACCTCTTCTTCCCTTGACAGTCCTGACCTAGTGCTCTCGCGCGTTAGTCATTGTGACTTACGCGACCTTGAGGGGTCGGCCGTCGTAGGTCCAGCGGAAGGCGGTCGCCCGGCGGTTGTAGTCCTTGATGAACGCGATCACTCGTTGCGCCAGTTCGTCGATCGAGGCGAACTCACCGCGACGCAACAGGCGGCGTTCGAGGATCGAGAAGAACAGCTCCACTTGGTTGAGCCAACTGGCGTGGGTCGGCGTGAAATGCAGATGCACGTGCGGGTTGGCGGCCAGGAATCTCTTGACGTGTTCGGTGGAGTGGGTCTTGAGGTTGTCGACGATGCAGTGCAGGTCCAGTCCCGCCGGCGTCTGGGCCACCAGGTCGCCCAGGAACTCGACGAAGTTCTCCGAGCGCGTCGAGTCGGTGACCCACCCGGCGACACCACCGTCATGGACGTCGAGTCCAGCGAAGAGGACCGCGGTGCCGTGACGTCGATACTCGAACTCTCGGCGGGCGGGGATGCCCGGCACCGCGGGGCGCGTCGGGTTGACCCGGCTTTTGGCCTGCATCCCCGACTTCTCGTCCACCGACCACACCACCGCGTTCTCCGGCGGGTTGAGATACAGCCCGCACACGTCCCCGGCCTTCTCCCAAAAATCCGGGTCGTGACTGGTCATCCAGCTCTCGACCTGCCACGGCTTGAGGTCCAACGCCCGACAGATCCGCCACACCTGCGACGCCGAGATCGGCACCCCATGGTCGCCCATCGCCTCAGCCAACGCCTCCATCGTCCAGCGTGTCGCCCCCACCGGCGGCGGCTCGGTCACCGTCTTGACCAACAGCAACACGTCGTCGTGGTCATAGACGACCGGACGTCCGGGCCGTTCCTCGTCACCCAGCCCGGCCAGACCGAACTCCGAGTAACGCTTCCGCCACACCGCCACCTGGTTGTAGTGAAGGTCGACCACCTCGGCGATGTCCCGGTTCGACATCCCATCGGCGGCCAGCAACACGATTCGTGCCCGCTTCGCCGCCCGGGCCTCGATCGTTCCCGCACGCACCCATGACTCCAACACCGGCCGATCACCCCGACGCAACTTCAAGGCAGGTAGACGCATGACAACAATAAATCACATCACTGTCATTTACGCGTGGACCCACTAGAGATGCATAGGGGCGACTATGGCTGAGGTTCCCGATTTCCGGACGTCGAGGAGCGAGTCGCGCGAGGGCGCCGGCAGGGCGCGCACTCGTTGGCAGGGCTTCCACGACGATCTTCCGCTCGACGTGATCGAGGACGCCTTCCGCACGGATCGAGCGACGTGCTTGATGACCTGGACCCGGCCATCGCCGACGAGGTCGCCGGCGAGGTCCTGGAGCGCTCGGAGTTGATCGGCTTCTGGACCGCCTGGCATCAGGCCGGAGGGTTTGGCAACTTGGAGCGCGGGGGCTGGCATCGAGCCACAATCTTTCGCAAGCTGCGTCGTTTCCGGACCGCGTTCGGGGCCCATCCCGACGAGTATCGCTTCGACTGGATCCGCCTCGACCTGCGAACGGTGTGGTCCGAGGACATCCGCGCCCGCCTCGCAACCAACCCCACCGACCGGCCATGACCGGACGCCGACGTCCGACTCCGACAGCGATCGACTCCGGTAGTCGCATATCGGCGGGTGACGTCGCCAGTCCGGCCGACGAAGGACTGAAGGTGCTCCTCACCCCTGAGGAGGCGGCGCGGTCGCTGAGCATTGGTCGGACGCAGGTCTATGCGCTTCTCCGGACGGACCAGCTGGAGAGCGTCACGATCGGAAGCAGCCGCCGCGTCCCGGTTGCTGCCGTGCGCCGCTTCGTGGCGAGACTTGACGGATCCGGACCCGTGGTCGACCGGGACGACAGCGCCGCGGTCACACCCATGAGGCACCATCGTGGCCACAGCACACGACGGGCGGCGCGTCGCCAACAACAGGCGCTTCCCTTCGACGAGCAATTCGTCCCGATCGGCCCCCCGTCGACCCGGCGAGGCCGCTGAGAGCGTCGCACGGACCGGCAGGGTCCGGGCCAGAGACGTCGGCACGCGAGGGGAGTGCCGGCCAAAGTCCAGAAGAGAGTGACAGGGAAGCGATGGCTTCGATCATCAGGCGCACGACGGGTAGCGGCTCGAGGTATGACGTCCGCTGGCGGGATCCGGACGGCCGGGCGAGGATCAAGACCTTTCGTCGCCGCCACGATGCCGACGGCTGGCGACGCCTGGTCGAGGCGGCCGAGGTCGAAGGCGTGGTCGCCGACCCGCACTCCGGACGCACCCTCGTCGGGGAGGTGGCCGACCGGTGGTTGGCGTCCAGCCCGATCAAGCGGGGCTCGTCGCTGGCGCGCGACCGGTCCATCATCGAACACCATGTCCGCCCGAGCCTCGGTGGGCGCCCGATCGGTGCGGTCACCCGGGCCGAGGTGCAGGCATTGGTGGACGGATGGACCCAGGAGCGGGCGGCGTCGACGGTCGGGCGGCAGTACTCGTGTCTGCGAGCGATGTTCGCTTACGCCGAGGCGGCCGAGCTGATCACGAAGACTCCGTGCCGGTCGATCCGGTTGCCGCGTGTGCGGCTGGTGGACCGGCCCCAGTTGGACGTGAGCTCCCTGGAGCGCGTTGCCGCTGCCGTCGGGACCGAGCACGGCGCCATGGTGTGGCTGGGCGCCGTGCTCGGGCTGCGGTGGGCCGAGGCCGCCGGGTTGACGGTCGGCGATGTCGACGTCCTCGGCCGGATGCTGACGGTCCGCCACCAGCTCGGCCCGAGACGGTCGGCTCGGGTCGCCCAAGTCACACGCCGGCTTGCGCCGCCTGGCCGTGCCGGGGTGGCTCGCCGACCTGCTGGCCGAGACGATGGCGGCGCGCTCGTTGACGGCGGTCGATGCCGACGAGCTCCTGTTTGTCTCCGGGGCGGCCACGCCGCTTTCGTATACCAACTGGCGCAGCCGAGTGTGGCTGCCGGCGTGTCGTAGCGCCGAGGTCGACGGCCTCCGGTTCCATGATCTGCGGTCGATGGCGGCGACGGCGCTGATCACCTCGGGCGTCGACGTCAAGACGACCCAGGTCCGCCTCGGGCACTCCTCGCCGCATGTGACCCTCGCCCTCTACGCCCGGGCGACCGTCGACGCCGACCGGCTGGCGGCCGACGCTGTGGGGGAGCGGTACCGCCCGCGCGATGGACGCGCGATGAGCCGTCCATGACGCGAACGAGCCACTGGCCCGGGGGTGTAAAACAGCCTCTGACCTGCAGCTTCCCGAGTGGGCGGTAGAGGACTCGAACCTCCGACCTCAGCCGTGTGAAGGCTGCGCTCTAACCAGCTGAGCTAACCGCCCGGGCACGAAACACCCCAGGCCAACCCGAGGAACCCCCAAACCGTAGCAGGAGGAATCGCGGGCCCGGCTGCCCTCGACCGGGCCAGAACGGGCAGCTCACGGGCGGGGTCCCGTACCATCCGTGCAGTGTGTTGAGCTCGCTGCGACCGTTCCGACAACGGGACTTCTCATTGGTATGGACCGCGGCCCTGCTTTCCAACATCGGCTCGTGGGTGCAGACGGTGGCCGTCGGCATCCTCGTCACCGTGCGCACCGGGCAGCCGGGATGGACGGGCCTGGTAGCCGCGGCGGCCTTTCTTCCCATCGGGCTCCTCTCGCCCGTAGGCGGCGTCCTGGCCGATCGCTTCGACCGCCGCCGCTGGCTGTTGTTGACCACCCTGGGTGAGACGGCCTTCGCGGTCACGCTCGCCGTGCTCACCGCCATCGGCAATCCCAGCCCGGGGGCGATCACCCTCATCGTCTTCGGCGGGGGCGCCATGGCTGCCATTGGCTTCCCTGCCTACCAAGCCATCCTGCCCGATCTCGTCCCCCTCCCCGATCTGCCGGCCGCCATCTCACTGTCGTCCACCCAGTTCAACATGGGGCGGATCGTGGGCCCCGCGCTCGCCGGCATAGTCATCGTGACCGGCGGGTACGCCTGGACCTTCGCCGTCAACGCCGCCTCTTTTGGCGCTGTGATCGTGGCGCTGCTCCTCGTCAGGTTGCCGCTCGTCCGGCCTGCGGGCCTGGCCGTCTCTCTGCGACGACGGCTCGCAGAGGGCGCAAGGGCGGCCATCGCCCAACCGGGCTGCCGCCTTGCCATCACCTTGATTGCCGTCGTGGCGCTGACGGCTTCCCCCTTTATCGCCCTGGTGCCGGCCGTGGCGCTGAAGGTGTTCGCATCGGCGGCGGTGGGAACGTCGGTACTGATCGCCGCTCAGGGGGTAGGTGCCGTGGCCGGAGCGCTGGCGCTCACCCCGCTCGTGCGGAGGTTCGGTCGCAGACGGGTCTTCGTCGCCGACATCGCGGCGGTGAGCGTGATGCTCGCGGCCTACGGTTTGGCGCCCGACCTGTTCGCCGGCGCCGCGGCCATCCTGTGCCTCGGTGCGGCCTACATCGGCGTGTTGGCCGGGCTGAACACCACCGTGCAGCTCCACACTCCGAGCGCGCTGCGAGGCCGCGTCCTCGGGATCTACATGATGGCGCTCGGCATCCTCTATCCCGTGGGAGCCCTCATCCAGGGCGCGATCGCCGGCTTCGTCGGCCTTCGGATAGTCACGGTCGCCGATGCCGTGATCCTCCTCGCCGCGGTCGGAGTCCTTTTCCGCCTCAACAACGGCTTCTCTGCACTCCAGACTCCCGGTGTTGCGGCCGGCGATGTCAACTCGACGCCGGGGGTTGGACCGGAGAGTTGGGGAGTTGGTGACCGACGCTGACCGGAGTGGAGCCAGCCCGATCGCCGGGGTGACGGTTGTCCAACCGCTCGGCGCCCCCGGCGGCAAGTCCCTTGTTCGGGCGCGGTCCCTGTTTCGCCCCCCAACCGACCGGTATCCTTGCCCGTCACCCGCGGCCAGAGCGCCTCGACCGGAAAGAGCAGCAATGAGAAAGGAGCATTACGGCGCCGTCGCTGCTGTCATCGTCGGCTACCTGGTCTGCCGGCTGCTCTCCTTTCGCATCGTTGACGCCTTCGGTGCCATCGGCGGCCACACCCGACCGGGGGACTCGGTGGTCGGGGTGGTGCTCTGTGCCATCCCGTTCGCCGTGCTGATCGTCTACACGAGCCTCCAGCTCGTAGGAGTCGATGTCGAACACCGCTCTTGGGTCCGGGTCCTCACGGTGATCGGCTGGCTCGTTGCGGGCGTCATCATGGGACTCCTCCCGTACTCCCGTTTCGGCACAGAGACCAACCTGGCGGCCAAGGAACTGCGCTCGGCGCCCGGCTTCTTGCACGCCCTTGACTTCACCTTGATCATCGGGCTGCTCGTCACCGTGGCCCTCCTCCTCGTCGCCCTGCGCGCCCGGTCACAGCACCGGACGCCGCGATGACGGCGGCGCCCTGGCCGGCGCCCGCCCTCCTCGATGTGGTGGAAGGCCAGGTCGGGAACCGAGACCCGCTCGACGAGCGCGAGGCCAGATCGAAACGCGACGTGCTCGCCGCTCTCTCCACTCTGAGCGCACCGTTCGACCGGCGAGCCGACCCGACCCATGTCACGGGGTCGGGAGTAGTCGTCGGCGACCGCGGCGTGCTGCTCCATCTCCACCGTCGCCTCGGCATCTGGGTCCAGCCCGGAGGCCACCTGGAGATGGCGGAGACCCCGTGGGATGCGGCGCGGCGAGAGACGGCGGAGGAGACGGGGCTCGACGTCAACCTCGTCGGCGCCGACCCGGTGCCAGCGCTGCTCCACGTGGATATCCACGGCGCCGGCGAGCACATCCACCTCGATCTGCGCTACCTGCTCGAGGTCAGTGGTGAAGACGAGCCGGCGCCCCCGGTGGGGGAGAGCCAGCAGGTTCGGTGGATGACGTGGCCGGAGGCCATCGCCGTCGCCGACGCCGGCCTTGTCGGCCTCCTCCGCCACCTAGATCCTCACCCCGACGGCCGCTCGGGCCCCAGGTCGCAGGCGGCGGGGTGACCGAACCCCCCGGGGTCGTGATCGTCGGGGCCGGTCTCGCCGGCCTCGCCGCCGCCGTCCACCTGACGCGCGCCGGGCGCAACGTCAGCGTGCTCGAGGCGTCCGACGGCGTGGGCGGCCGGGTCCGCAGCGACCACGTGGACGGATTCGTGCTCGATCGAGGGTTCCAGGTGCTGCTAACCGCCTACCCCGAGCCGGCGACCGTCATGGATCTGGCGGCCCTCGACCTGAGGACGTTTCAACCAGGAGCCCTGGTCCACTGGAACGGTCGCTGGCACGAGGTCGGCGACCCCATCCGCCGACCCTCGACCCTGTTCCCGACGCTGCGGGCACCCATCGGCAGCATCGTGGCCAAGACGAGGACGGCGCTGCTCGGTGTGGCGAGCAGGACGTGGCCGGCGGAAGGCCCCGTCGCCGGTCCCAACACCTCGACGGCGGCCTGGCTGGCGGAGAAGGGACTCGGTGGGCCCATGACCGAGCGCCTGCTCGGCCCGCTCTTCGCCGGCATCCTCCTCGACCCCGCCCTCGAGACCTCGTCGCGACAGGCGAGCTTTGTATGGCGCAGCCTGGCCAACGGCCTGGCCGCCGTCCCTGCGCTCGGCATGGGCCGCATCTCAGACCAGCTCGCCTCGCAGCTCCCCGCCGACGCCGTGCGCCTCAATTGCAGTGTGGTTGCCGTCGAACCCCATGCGGTGACCGTCGCTGGAGGCACCGCCATCCCGGCTTCGCAGGTGATCGTCGCCACCGACGCCCCGACCGCCGCAGGACTCCTCCCCGGCCGCGTCGTCGACCCAGGCAGCAAGGCCGTGGCGTGCCTGTGGTACGAAGCCCCCTCGGCGCCGACGTCGAGTCGCGCCATCCTCATCGACGGCGAACGGAAGGGGCCGGTCAACAACGCGGCGGTGATGAGCAACGTCAGCCCGACCTACGCCCCCGATGGGAAGGCGCTCGTCGCGGCCAGCGTGCTCGATCCCGACGCAGAGGGCAGCGACGAGGATCTCGAGCGGCGGGTGCGCGCCCAGCTCGAAGGTTGGTGGGGCGACCGAGCCGCCGTCGGGGCATGGCGCTGCCTGCGCGTCGACCGCATCGCCCATGCCCAACCGAAGCAGCCGCCGACCTCGCCATTCACCCCAAGACATCCCGTGAGGATCGAGGGTGGTCTGTTCGTCTGCGGCGATCATCGCGACAACCCGTCGATCCAGGGAGCACTCGTCTCCGGGCGCCGGGCGGCGGAAGCGGTCATCGCCGGCTGAACCATCTGCCGCAGCGATTGGAGTCGCTCGATGGGCGATCGGCCCGGTACCGTCGTCAAAGGACCTAGTGGGTCGATCGGCCGAGGGGCCGTCGGGGAGGGATTCGATGCGCATCTTGATGGTTGCTCCGCCTGGAGCCGGAAAAGGGACACAGGCGGAGCGATTGGCCCAGCACTTCGACATCGAGCACCTGGCGAGCGGGGAGATGCTCCGAAACGAGCTCTCGGCTCGCAGCGAGCTCGGTGAGAAGGTCCGCCAGTACGTCGAGAGCGGCGATCTCGTTCCCGACGACCTGGTGATGCGCCTCGTGCTCGACCGGGTTCGGTCTGCGGCGGAGCGAGGTGGCTACGTCCTCGACGGGTTTCCTCGAACCGTGCACCAGGCCGAGACCGCCTACGAGGAGGCCAGCCAGTACGGCAACGTGGCCCTCCAGGCGGTGGTGCACCTCGAGGTCGGCGCCGACGAGCTGCACCGGAGGCTGGCGGCGCGAGCGACCGCCGAAGGCCGAAGCGATGACACCGCCGACGTCTTCGAGCACCGCCTGGCCGTCTACGAGCGCCAGACGGACCCGCTGCTCGACTTCTACCGCAGCCGCGACCTGCTCGTGAGCATCGACGGAGAGCGGACGGTCGACGAGGTCACCGCCGAGCTCTTCGAGACGCTCGATCGAGTCGTCACCACGTCGACGGCCACGTCCTAGGCGCCGAGCGACCGGGCGGCCAGGTCGCCGAGGTCGTCCCAGGTGGCGGCCTGGCCCTCCGCCCTGACGACACCGTCGACCACCACAGCAAACCACGGGGCGCCGCGCACCCCGTACGCCGTCCAGGCCGCGCTGCTCATCACCACCGGGAGGCCGGCCGGCGTCAGGGCGGCGATCCCTCGGCGTGACTCGGTGGTCGGATCCGGCGTCACGACGACGAGACCGGCGCCGGCAGGGGCACGCCTGCCCTCGGCGATGCCGTTCCAAAACGGGCGGCACGTGCTGCATGACCCCGTCATGAAGGCCACGACATCGCGCCGACCCGCGCCCCACGTGACCTCCACGGGGGTCCCTGCCGGGTCGACGCCATCGAGCGCAGCCGCCGGCGAACCGACCATGCTGCGGCGCGGCGGGGCGGCAGGGCCGGCCGGAATCACGGCGGCGGCCAGGTCTTCCACCCGGCGCACCAGCCGAACCTGCCCTCGCAACAGGGAAGCGGTGAGCACTCCGAGCAGCCCGACGGCCACCACCACCACGACCACGAGGGCCGTCACGGGGCGGGTTCGCCGGGGAGGCGAGGCGGGCCGAGCGTCACATCGGCGCACCGTACCAAGGGGTGGCGAAGCGGCGATCTGGGCCGGCCTTCGGTCCCGACGTGGCGTCGCATCGAGGGCTCCGTGGCGGTGGCCGCTTCCGGACCGCTCTACGGGCCGCGAGCGCCAGGCCGTGACCGTCTCTGGCGGCGCCGGCACGTTCGATGTAAGGGTGTCCTCTGTGCGCATCGGAGTGATCGGAGGGACCGGACCGGCCGGGGCGGCCGTGGCCGTCCAGCTCGCCGGCATAGGCGAAGAGGTCGTGATCGGATCGCGCTCCCCCGAGCGAGCGGCCGACGCCGTAGCGGCACTCGCCGCCCGCTGGCCGAAGCGGGACCTGGCGCTCGTCGCCGGCGACAACGCCGATGCCGCCGCCGCCGACATGGTGATCGTCGCCACCCCGTGGGAGGGTCTGCTTGGCACGGTCGCTGACCTGAGCGACGCCCTCGAAGGCAAGCTCGTCATCTCCATGGTCAACGCCCTGACCAGGTGGGGCAAGCAGATGATCCCGCTGACGGTGCCGACCGGGAGCGTCACGACGGCGCTGACCCTGGCCCTGCGCGCGTCGCGTGTCGTCGGCGCCTTTCACCACATGCCCGCCGAACCCTGGAGCGACCTCGACCACGAGCTGGAGGCCGACGTGCTCGTCTGCGCGGACAAGCGCGCCGACGCGCGCGAGGTCATCGGGCTCGTCGACCGGCTCCCCGGCCTGCGCGGGGTCGACGCCGGCGGTCTCGGTTCGGCGCTCGCCATCGAGGCCCTCACCCCCGTGCTCATCGGTATCAACATTCGCTACAAGTCGCACACCGCGGTCCGTCTGACCGGGCTCGCCGAGCGTCCCGGCGGCGCGGGAGCAAGCCCCAAATGACCGAGGGAGCGGAACCGAACCCCCCGATGCGGCTCTACGACACGGCCCGCGAGGCCGTCGTGCCGTTCGCACCGGGGCCGACGGTCACGATGTACACGTGCGGGATCACGCCCTACGACGCCGCCCACATCGGTCACGCCGCGGTGTACCTGACCTACGACGTCCTCCAACGACGCCTGAGGGACCGGGGCCACGAGACGCAGTGCGTGAGGAACGTCACCGACGTCGACGACGACATCCTGCGTAAGTCGCGCCAGCTCGGCGTGCACTTTCTCGACCTCGCCGCCGAGGAGATGGCCCGCTTCGACGAGGACATGGCTGCGCTCGGGCTCCTCCCCAGCTTCTCCGAGCCGAGGGCCACGTCGGCGATCCCCGACATCCTCGGCTTCATCGGCATGGTCCTCGAGTCGGGACACGCCTACCAGGCCGGCGGCGCCGTCTACTTCGACGTGTCGTCGTGGGATCGTTTCGGTGAGATCAGCCACCTCGAGCGAGACACGATGCTCGAGCTCGCCGCCGAGCGGGGCGGGAATCCCGACGACCCCAACAAGCGCGACCCGCTCGACTTCGTGCTCTGGCAGCCCTCGGCGTCCGACGAACCGGCCTGGGAATCGCTCTGGGGTCCCGGCCGTCCCGGCTGGCACATCGAGTGCTCTGCGCTCTCGATGCGCGAGCTGGGGGAGACCATCGATCTGCACGGCGGCGGCTCCGACCTTGTCTTCCCTCACCACGAATGCGAGGCGGCCCAGTCGGAGGCGGCGACCGGTGCGCCCTTCGTCCGGCACTGGATGCACGTCGGCATGGTGAGGCTCGGCGGGATCAAGATGTCCAAGTCTCTTGGCAACCTGGTGTTCGTCCATGAACTGCTGAAGGACTGGGAGGCTCAGGTCGTTCGCCTCGCTGTCATCGGCCAGCACTATCGGGCCGCATGGGATTGGACCGACGACCTGCTCGCCGATGCGGCCGACCGTCTCGGTCAGTGGCGGCGCTCGGGGGAGGGCGACGGTGCCATCGCCGCCGTCCGCAGGGCCCTCGACAACGACCTCGACGTGCCGGCTGCCATCGCCGCCATCGACGCCGCCGTCGCCCGGGGGGAGGGCGTCGGAGCTTCCGCCGCCATCCTCGGCGTGGACGCCCCCGCTCCGGGTTGAGGCGGCTCGGGCCGGGGGGTGAGGCGGCCCGGGCCGGTGACCTTTCTGTGCCCACTTTCTATGCCCACTTTTACGGAGTGAGTCTGTAAAAGTGGGCATAGAAGGCCGTTACTAGCGGCTGGAAGCCGCCCGGCCGGCCCGATCCGAAGGGGCGGCGCCGGGGGAGGAGCTTCTCGGCGGAGGTGTTCCCGGGTGGGGTGCTCAGGTCCCGCCGGCAAATGTGGCGATGACCGGCCCCGGCTCTCCTATCCTCGGTCCGATGGCCGAAACGATCAACATCTCGCTCCCCGATGGCTCGAGCCGGGAGCTGCCGACCGGCGCCACCGGCGCCGACCTGGCCGCGGCCATCGGCCCACGCCTGGCGAAGGCGGCCGTCGCCGCAAGCGTCGATGAAGCGCCACGCGACCTCGACTCGCCCCTCCCCGACGGTGCCACGGTGGCCGTGATCACCGCTGAGAGCGAGGCCGGCCGGCATATCTTGCGCCACTCGACCGCGCACGTGCTGGCCCAGGCCGTCACCGACCTTTGGCCCGGGGCGCGCTTCGCCATAGGACCCCCGATCGAGGACGGCTTCTACTACGACTTCGACCTGCCGGGCGGCGCACACTTCACCGAGGATGACCTCGGCCGTATCGAGGAGCGGATGCGTGCCATCGTCGCCGACTCCCAGCCGTTCGTTCGCGAGGAGCATTCGATGGCCGACGGCCTCGAGCTCTTCGCCGATCAGCCCTACAAGACCGAGATCATCGAAGGGGTCGACGCCTCCGAGGGTGCCACCGGAGGTGTGGTGTCCTCCTATCGCAATCCTTCGGGTCCCGACGCGAGCGGCGGTTTCGTGGACCTCTGCCGCGGTCCTCACGTCCCGACGACGGGGCGCCTCGGGTATTTCAAGCTGCTGAAGGTCGCCGCGGCCTACTGGCGCGGCGACGAGCACCGCCCGCAGCTCCAGCGCATCTACGGTACGGCGTGGGAGTCGAAGGCGGCCCTCGAAGCGCACCTGCACCGCCTCGAGGAGGCCGAGCGCCGCGACCACCGGCGCCTCGGCTCCGAGCTCGACCTGTTTCACTTTCCGCCCGAGATCGGCAGCGGGCTCGCCGTCTTCCACCCCAAGGGCGGGCTGGTCCGCAAGCTGATGGAGGACTACGCCAAGGCCGAGCACGAGGCCGCCGGCTACGAGTTCGTCTACACCCCACACCTGTCCAAGTCGACCCTCTTCGAGATCTCCGGACATTTGGAGTGGTACGCCGAGTCGATGTACCCGCCCATGGAGATGGACGGCGCGACCTACTACCCCAAGCCGATGAACTGCCCCATGCACATCCTGGTCTTCAAGGGCCGCCAGCACTCGTATCGCGAGCTGCCGATCAGGCTCTTCGAGTTTGGGACGGTCTACCGCTTCGAGCGCTCCGGGGTGCTGAACGGCCTGCTCAGGGCTCGAGGGTTCACGCAGGACGACAGCCACATCTTCTGCACCCGAGAGCAGGTCGGCGGCGAGCTCGCCGACCTCCTCGCCTTCGTGCTCGGTCTGCTGCGCGCCTTCGGGCTGAGCGAGTTCGAGGCCGAGCTGTCCACCCGACCGGAGAAGTACGTCGGCACGCCGGAGGAGTGGGACGAGGCGACCGACGCCCTCCGCCACGCCCTCGACTCGGCCGGGCTCGCCTATGTCGTGGCCGAGGGCGAGGGAGCGTTCTACGCCCCCAAGATCGACGTGCACGTGCGAGATGCCATCGGCAGGAGGTGGCAGGTCTCGACACTGCAGGTCGACCTCCAGCTGCCCCGGCTGTTCGACATGTCCTACACCGGTGCCGACAACGAGCGCCACCGGCCCTCCATGATCCACCGGGCTCTGTTCGGATCGATCGAGAGGTTCTTCGCCATCCTCATCGAGCACTACGCCGGCGCCTTCCCGACATGGCTCGCCCCCGTGCAGGTCCGCGTGCTGCCGGTGCGCGACGACCACAACGCCTACGCCGAGGCGGTGGCCGTCGGGCTGCGAGAAGCGGGGATCCGCGTCGACGTGGTGGTCGCAGACGAGCCGCTTGGCGGCCGGGTACGTAAGGGCAAGCTCGAGAAGCTCCCGTACATACTCGTGGTCGGCGACGACGACGTCGAGGCCGGCACCGCCGGCGTCAACGCCAGAGGCGACGAGCGGGCCCGGCGGGGCGTGCCGGTTGCGGAGTTCGGCGAAGCGGTGAGTCAGGAGGTAGCCGAGCGCCGGAACACGACCATCGACTTCGCCGCGGCCCCGGCATCCCGCGCGTGAGCGATCCGGGTCGTGGGCGCGGGCTCGAGCATCTGTGGGCCGGCTGGCGCAGCGAGTACATCGCGTCGACGGTCGAGAGCTCGGAGGTATCGGCCGGCGCCACGAGCGACGCCGGCGGGACCGGTGGGGGCGCGGCCCGTGGGGGTGCGGCCGCCGGCGAGCAGGAAGCGGACACCGGCCGCGACGAGGCCGCCGGCACGGGGGAGAGCGAACGCTGTGTCTTCTGCCGGATCCTGGCCAGCGGTCGGTCCGATGAGGACACCCACGTCGTGTGGCGAGATCCGGGCGGGCAGGTCGCAGCCCTGCTCAACGCCTACCCGTATGCGACGGGTCACCTGATGGTGATGCCGCTACGGCACACCGGCGAGCTGGAGACGCTCGCCGGCGCCGAGGCGGCGGCCCTGTGGTCGGGTGTGGCGGCCGCCGTCGCCGCGCAAAAGGCCGCCTACCACCCCGACGGGTTGAACGTCGGCGTCAACCTGGGGCGGGCCGCAGGTGCCGGCGTACCGGGCCACCTCCACGTGCACGTGCTGCCCAGATGGGTTGGCGACAGCAACTTCATGACGTCGGTGGCGGAGACGAGGGTGTTGCCCGAGGCCCTCTCGGTGACGGCGGACAAGGTGCGCCGGGCCTGGCCTGCGCTCAGGTCGGCGGCCAGTCGAACCGGTTGACGACGCCGCCGGCCACCTCGAGGGGGACCACGACGGCGTCGGGTGGCCCGAAGCGGACGCGCACCCGGTAGTCGCCGGCTCGGAGCGAAGGAAAGAGGGCGGCGTAGGTCGTCGCATCGCCGAGATGCCGGGGGATCACGGCCACGTGGGTGCCGTCCCACTCGCCCGGCTCGGGGCGGATCTCGATCTCCTTGCCGTTCAGGGTTTCGGGCGTCGTCACGATTGCCGCCCCCATGTCCCCTCCGATGTCGACGATGACACTGCCCGTCGGGCTCGACTCGGGTATCTGCTCCACGGGATGCTCGTGGTCGTGACCGTCACCGTCACCGTGGTCATGGTCGTGGGTGTGGTCCGGGCCGGTCACGCCCGAACCTGACTTGATGTATTGCTCGACGCCTTCACGGCACCGAAGCTAGTGAACTCCGACCGCCACGGCCGACCGCTGACGGACAGGAGCCAGGAGTTTGTGCTTGCTGGTGCTAGCATCGGGTGCAGCGACGGCCCGTCGACGGTCGATCGCGATGCGACCGGGAGGTGGCAAGGTTGTTCGACGGACGATTCCGTACGGGCGTCGACTGGGTGGTTCGCCCCGTCGGCACGTTGCTCGTACGGACCGGGCTCGCTCCCGATCATCTCACCGCATTCGGGCTTGTGCTTGCTGTCCCGACGGCGCTCGCCATCGGGACAGGGCGGCTCGGCCTCGGCTTGGCCCTGCTGATCTTCTCGGCCGTGCCCGACCTCCTCGATGGGGCGCTGGCCAAGGCGGCCGGGCGCTCGACGGTCCGGGGGGCGTTCTTCGACTCCGTCTGCGACCGTGTGACCGACACGTTGGTGCTCGGCGGCATCGCCTGGTATCTCCAGGACACCAGGGGCGGCCATGCCGCCATGCTCCCGTTTGCCGTGCTCGGCGCCTCCCTGCTCATCTCCTACCTGCGGGCCAAGGCCGAGTCGCTCGGCTTCGACGCCAAGGGCGGGATCATGGAACGGGCCGAGCGTGTCGTCGTGCTCTGCGTCGGCCTCGCCTTCAGCGTGCTGCTCGTCCCGCTGCTCTGGCTGATGCTCGCCCTCACCATCGTCACGGCCATCCAGCGGTTCCTGAAGGTCTGGCGCCAGGCCACGGCGGCCGATCGCCTCGGCCCGCCGACCGCCACCGCCACCACCACGCCGACGCCGGAGCCGTTCACGGCCACGACCCAGCAACGGCCCACAGCGGAGCCGACCCCCGAGGCGCCCCCGGCGCCCGAGCCGGCATCCGAGCCTGCCGTTCAGCCCGTGGCCGCCAGGTGGCGGGCGTGGAGGGAGAGCACCGGATGGGTGCCGCGCAACGAGCGGTACCCGCGCACCTACCGGTCCGACGGTGCCGGTGAGCGGTGGCGCCAGCGTCGCCTCGCCAGCAAACGGGTGGCCGTCGACTCCGAGCGCCGCCGCCGCGGCTCGCGCCGCCCCTGACCCCCTCGTCCCCGGCCCGGGACCAGCCGGCCACAGCCCAAGCCACGGACCGGGCCCGGGGCCATCGAGTCATGGCCCCTTCGATCTCCGCCGGCTGGCGTCGGCCGGGCACGCAACTGGCCCTGTACAGGACAGGGGCCAGGCTCAGCGCCGCCCTCCCGCCTCCCGTCACCAGGTCGGCGGCCAAGGCGATCGGCCTGGCCGCTTCTCGGCTTCCGCTGCCGCAGGGGACGGCGCTCGGTCGTGGCCTTACCGAACGCCGGGCCATGGTGGCCCGCCACCTTCGCCGGGTCTACGGCCCCGGTCCGAGCGATGCGCTCATCGCCCGTCGCGTGGACGAGACCTTCGTCTCCTATGCGACGTACTGGACCGAGAGCCTCCGCATGCCCAGCCTGAGCGCGACCCAGCTCGCGGCGGGCGTCTCGGTGTCCGGCCTCGAGCACCTCGACAAGGCCCTGGCCGGCGGGAAGGGGATGATCGCCGCGCTTCCGCACCTCGGCGCCTGGGACTGGGGGGGCCGGTGGGTGGCGTCGACGGGCCGACCGGCCACAGTAATCGTCGAAGCGCTTTCGCCACGCGAGGTGTTCGACTGGTTCGTGGCCTTCCGCCGGGAGGGCGGCCTCGACGTGGTGGCGGTGGGACCGAACGCCGGCACGGCAAGCCTCAGGGCCCTCGCCGACAACCGGATCCTGTGCCTTCTCTGCGACCGTCTGGTGGGCGACGTGCCGGGCGTCGAGGTGGAGTTCTTTGGCGAGCGGACCCTCCTGCCGGCCGGGCCCGTCACCCTGGCGTTGCGGACCGGGGCGCCGCTGCTGCCGATCGCCGTGTACTTCGGCCCGCGACCCGACCATCATTTCGTCGAGATCCGTCCCCCGCTCGAGCTGGTGAGGCGGGGTCGGCTCAGGGAGGACGTGGCCGCCGGCACCCAGCTGCTCGCCAGGGAGCTCGAACGCCTGATCCGGGTGGCCCCCACCCAGTGGTATCTCCTCCAGCCCCACTGGCCGAGCGACCGGGCCGCCGTCGACCCGGGGCCCGGTCGAGAGTCCGACCGCTAGCCTGCGCCGATGCGAGTGGGCCTGGTGTGTCCCTACAGTCTCACCGTGCCGGGCGGGGTCCAGGTGCAGGTGCTGGCCCTGGCCAGGATGCTGCGAAGCCAAGGGGTGGACGCCAGGGTGCTCGGACCGTGCGACGGGCCCCCGCCGGATGCGGCGGTGATCCCGCTCGGCAACTCGGCACCCCTCAAGGCCAACGGGTCGATGGCCGCTATCGCGCCCGACGTGTCGGCCACGCTTCGGACGATCAGGGCCCTCCGAGACGAGTCGTTTGACGTCGTCCACCTCCACGAGCCATTCGTTCCCGGCCCGACGCTCACCGCCCTCGTGACCTGCGACCGCCCGATGGTCGGGACCTTTCACCGGGCCGGTCAGAGCGCCTATTACCGGATGCTGCGACCGTTCGCCCGGTGGAGCGTCGACAACCTCAGCGTCCGGGTAGCGGTCTCCGATCAAGCCGCCGTCACGGCGAGCAGGACCCTCGGCGGCCACTACGAGGTGCTCTGGAACGGCATCGATCCCCGAGCGTACGCACGCGCCGAGCCGTGGCCATCCGATGGGCCGACCATCTTCTTCGTCGGTCGCCACGAGTCGCGGAAGGGGCTGGCGGTGCTCGTCGAGGCCATGGCCGACCTCCAACCCGGCCCCCGGCTGTGGATCGCAGGGGAGGGTCCTCAGGACGCCGCGCTCAAGGCGGCGACGAGGGGAATGACCCACATCTCGTGGCTGGGCACGATCAGCGAAGGGGAGAAGCTCCGGCGGCTGCGGGGGGCCGATGTGCTGTGCGCCCCTTCAACGCACGGCGAGAGCTTCGGTGTGGTGCTCCTCGAGGCTTTCGCTTCGGAGACGAGGGTGGTCGCGACCGACCTGCCCGGCTACCGCAACGTCGCCCGCCACGAGGTCGAGGGCCTCCTCGTCCCGCCCGGCGATGCTGGCAGCCTGGCCAAGGCCCTCGACCGGTCGCTCGCCGGAGGTGACGACATCGATGCCATGGTCGACGCCGGCCGCCAACGCGCCGAGCACTTCGGTCTCGACCGCCTGGCGGCCCGCTATGTCGAGCTCTACGAGCGGGTGCAGCGCCCCTGGTAGGGACAGCGAAGAAACAACTTGGGCGGCCGGAGGCCGCAAGTGCCGCTGCGCCAGGGCTCATCTGTGGGGGCCGCGCAAGTTGTTTCGCAGCGGGACGTAGGACCTAACATGACGAGCTTGATGACCGCCGTCGACGTCGAGGTTTCGACCAGCCCGGGCCGGCGGACGGCTGCGGTGCTTGCCGAGACGGCTGTCGGCCCCGCCGTGGTCGGTGCCGTGATCGGGTGGTTCGCCGGCCACGTCGTCGGCCTCGTGATCGGGCTGGTCGTACTCGGCGTGGCCGTTCCCGTGGTCGTGTGGATCCTGGCCGGGAGGCCGGGAGGTGCCGGTATCGACGGGCGAGCCGCCGACCCCGAAGCCGACGCCAGGCTGCTCAACCTGGTCGATGGGCTGTCCATCTCGGCGGGGCTGCGGGTGCCGGATCTGAGGGTCATGGAGACCGAGGCGTGCAACGTCGCCGTCGTCGGCCGGGACGTCAACCACGCCAGGATCGTGGCCACGTCAGGGCTGCTCGACGGCCTCTCGCGCATCGAGCTCGAAGGCGTCGCCGCCGTCGCCGTCGCCTGGCTGCGAAGCGGCGAGGCCCAGCCCGCGACCGTGGCCGCCGCCGCCATCGGCCTCGGGGTCGGCCGGGCCGTCGGTGGGGGAAGGGACCGTGCCCTCGACGAGGCCGCGGCTGCGCTCACCCGCTATCCGCCCGGGCTGGTGTCCGCCTACGAGAAGCTCGTTGTCGCCGACACCGCCGTCCCAGCGGTGCCTCGCCGAAGCGCCCACCTGTGGTTGTTCGACCCGCAGCCGGCCGGCGCTCCTTTACCGCCCTACCGGACCGGTCTCGTCGATCGGATCGACGCCCTCAACGAGCTGTGAGCCGAGTGGCACTGTAAAGGGCCCGCGGCGGAACGGCGGCCGCCGGCCGCGCTCGTTGTTTCCTCGCCGTCCCTAACAGACCTGCTCGCGGCCTTCCGGGGCCGTAGAATCACTTCATGGCCACTCCAGATTCCTCCTCCACCAGGCGCACCGGCACCGACCTCGTCAAGCGGGGCCTGGCCGAGATGCTGCGCGGCGGGGTGATCATGGACGTCGTCGACCCGGAGCAGGCCAAGATCGCCGAGGACGCCGGCGCCGTGGCGGTGATGGCCCTCGAGCGGGTCCCCGCCGACATCCGCAGGGACGGTGGCGTCGCCCGCATGAGCGACCCGGCCATGATCGAGGGAATCAAGGAGATCGTGACCATCCCGGTCATGGCCAAGGCCCGCATCGGGCACTTCGCCGAGGCCCAGGTCCTCGAGACCCTCGGGGTCGACTACATCGACGAGAGCGAGGTCCTTACCCCCGCCGACGAGGCCAACCACATCGACAAGTGGGGATTCAAGGCCCCGTTCGTCTGCGGCGCCACCAACCTCGGCGAGGCGCTGCGGCGGATCTCGGAGGGGGCCGCCATGATCCGCTCCAAGGGAGAGGCCGGCACCGGTGACATCGTGCAGGCCGTTCGCCACCTGCGGGCCATCCTCGGTGACATCGGGCGCATCAGCACGGCCGATTCCGCCGAGGTCTACGGGTGGGCCAAGACGCTGCAGGCACCAGTCGATCTCGTGAGGGAGCTGGCCGAGACCGGGCACCTGTCCGTCCCCCTCTTTTGCGCCGGCGGCATCGCGACCCCGGCCGACGCCGCGTTGGTGATGCAGCTCGGGGCGGAGGCGTGCTTCGTCGGCTCGGGGATCTTCAAGAGCTCCGACCCGGCCCGCTTCGCCCGGGCCATCGTCGAGGCGACGACGCACTACCGCGACCCGCAGATCGTGGCCAAGGTGAGCCGGGGGCTCGGCGACGCCATGCGCGGTGAGGACGCCAGCCAGGTCGAGACCCGCCTGGCCGAGCGGGGCTGGTAGCCGGGTGCCGCCAGGTGAAGGACGCTCAGGAGGTTGGGCCGAGTCCCGGCCGTAACGCCGGTCACACCGTCGGCGTGCTGGCCCTGCAGGGCGACGTCCGCAACCACATCGCCGCCCTCGCCGATCTCGGCGTGGGAACCACAGAGGTGCGGAGCCCGGCCGACCTCGACCGCGTCGACGCCCTCGTCCTCCCCGGAGGGGAGTCGACCACCATGTCCCTCCTCCTCGAGAGCGCCGGGCTGATCGATCCACTGCGGGTCCGCCTGGCCGCCGGTCTGCCGGTCCTCGGGACCTGCGCAGGGATGATCCTGCTCGCCGTCGACGTGATCGACGGCCGGCCCGATCAGCGCCAGCTCGCCGCCATCGACATCGGGGTGCGGCGTAACGCCTTCGGCCGCCAGATCGATTCGTTCGAGACCGACCTGGAGATCGAAGGCATTGCCGGCGGACCGCTCCACGCCGTGTTCATCCGGGCGCCGCTTGTCGAGCGGACCGGTCCCGGCGTCGAGGTGCTGGCTACGGTGCCCACGTCGGGGGGCACCTCAATGCCCGTCGTGTGCCGGCAGGGCCCGGTCGTCGTCGCCGCGTTCCATCCCGAACTGGCGGGCGACAACCGCCTCCACGAGGTATTTCTCCGTAGTCTCGCCCCGGTCGGCTGATCGGGCATCGATCACTGCACGTCTCCACCGCAAGGAAGGAATCGCACATGTCGGGCCATTCGAAGTGGGCGACCATCAAGCACAAGAAGGGGGCGGCGGACGCCAAGCGGGGCAAGCTGTTCGCCAAGCTCATCCGCCAGGTCGAGGTGGCAGCGCGTGAGGGCGGTGGCGACCCGGAGACCAACCCCACGCTGCGCACCATGTTCGCCAAGGCGCGGGAGAGCTCGGTCCCCCTCGACACGATCGAGCGGGCCATCAAACGGGGAACGGGCGAGCTCGAGGGCGTCCGCTACGAGCAGATCTCCTACGAGGGCTACGCCCCTTCCGGTGTGGCCCTCATCGTCGAATGCCTCACCGACAACCGCAACAGGACCGGATCCGACATCCGCTCGACGTTCTCCAAGGCGGGCGGCTCCATGGCCGAGCCCGGCGCCGTGTCGTGGCAGTTCGATCGCACGGGGGTCGTCGTCGTCCCCAAGCACCCCGCCGGCGGTCCCGGCGAGGTCACAGAGGACGACCTGATGCTGGTGGCGGCCGACGCCGGAGCCGAGGACATAGCCGACGCCGGCGACAGCTGGCAGGTGACCTCGCCGCCGAGCGACCTCTCGGCGCTGAAGGCGGCGATCGACGGCGCCGGTATCGCCACCGAATCGGCCGAGGTGACCATGCTCCCGACCAGCACGGTCGCCCTCGACAACGAGACCGACGCCAAGAAGGTCCTCCGGCTGATCGACCTGCTCGAGGACCACGACGACGTCCAGAACGTCTACGCCAACTTCGACATCCCCGACGCCATCCTCGAGCTGGTCGAGGCCTGAGGGTGCCGCCGCGGCCTCGATATCGCCGGACATGAGCACCTCGTCCCAGGCTCGGCGTCCGGCCCGAGGCGACCCGGCCCCGCCGTTTTGCCTCGATGGCGTGCCGGTCGGCAGGTACTGCCTCGAACAAGACCCGGGCGAACCCGTGGTCCTCGTCTTCTATCCGGCCGACAGCACACCGATCTGCACCCAGCAGCTGCGGTCCTACTCCGAGGACATCGGACGCTTCGAGGAGCTGGGAGCGAGGGTCCTGTGCCTGAGCCCCCAGAACATCGAGTCCCACGAGCGGTTCGCGGCCGAGCAGGACCTCAAGGTTCCGCTGCTCGCCGACGTCGACAGCGATGTGGCCCGCCGCTACGACATCCTCGGGCCGCTCGGCTTCTACCGCCGGTCGGTGTTCGTGGTCGACGGCCTCGGGATCGTCCGCTTCGCCCGCCGCTCCCTGTCGAGCATGACCTACGTCCCTTCCGACCAGCTGCTCGGCGCGGTGCGCGCCGCCGGTGAGCCCTCGGCGCTCTGAGCCGGCACCGTCGGTCCACCATCGCCGCCTGACCCGCTGGTAGCCTCGAACGAGTGTTCGCTCTGGGGATCGATCCCGGTCTCTCGCGCTGTGGCTACGGCGCCGTCACCGACGACGGCGGGCGGCTGCGCGCCGTCGCGTTCGGCCACCTCTCCACGTCACCCGACGCCGCGCTGGCCTCGCGGCTCGGACTGCTGCTCGACGACATCGAGGCCCTCATCGCCGACGTGGGCCCCGACGTGGTCGTGGTCGAGCGGGTCCTCTTCCAGGTCAACGCCCGCACGGCGATGTCGGTCGGGCAGGCCAGTGGTCTCGCCCTCGCCGCCGCAGCCAGGGCCGGCATTGCGGTGGTGCAGTACAGCCCCAACGAGGTCAAACAGGCCGTGGCCGGCTACGGCTCGGCCGGCAAGGAGCAGGTGCAGAAGATGGTGCAGACGCTTCTCGGCCTGTCCGAGATCCCCCGACCTGCGGACCGGGCCGACGCCCTCGCCCTCGCCATCTGTCATCTGAGCGGCGCCCGACTCCGTGAAGCCACGGCACGAGCCGGATCTGTCCGAGCCGGATCTGTCCGAGCCGGATCCGTCCGGGCCGGAGCCGGGTCATGATCGGGTCGCTGCGTGGGGTGCTCATCGACCGCTGTCCGTGGCGTGACCAGGGCGCCGAGGTGCTCGTCGAGGTCGGCGGCGTCGGCTACCGGGTGGTGGTACCGACGGGCGCGACGAGCACGCTCGGCGAGCTCGGATCGCCGGTGTTCCTGCACGTGCACACCCACGTCAGGGAGGACGCCATCGTCCTCTTCGGGTTCCCGAGCCGCGACGAGCGGATCTGCTTCGAGGCGCTGATCGGCGCCCACGGGGTCGGTCCTGCCGTGGCGCTCGGCCTGCTCTCCGTCCACTCGCCGGCGGCGCTGCGCCGGGCCGTCACGGCCGACGACGTCGACGCCCTCACCCTCGTTCCCGGGATCGGCCCGAAGACGGCGGCCCGACTGCTCGTCGAGCTCAAGTCCAGGCTCGAGACCGACGAGCCCATCCTCACCGTGGTCGGTGCCGGGTCAGGGGGAGGGCAGGGTGCCGTCCGCCAGGAGGTACGGGCCGCCCTCGCCGGCCTCGGCTACGGCGGCGACGAGATCCGTCACGCCCTTTCGGCGCTGCCGAGCGACGGCCGGGTCGAGGACCTCATCCGCATCGCCCTCAAGGACCTGGCGGCGGCCCGGTGAGGGAGGAGGGCGGCGTCGAGCGGATCGTGACCCCGGCCGCCGATCCCATCGAAGCGGCGGAAGAGGTCGGCCTCAGGCCGCGCCGCCTGGCCGACTTCGTCGGCCAGGCCGAGCTGAAGAACAACCTCGGGATCATCGTCGAGGCGGCCCGCCGGCGGGGCCAACCGGTCGACCACGTGCTGCTGGCCGGACCGCCGGGCCTCGGCAAGACCTCGATGGCAGGGATCATCGCCGCCGAGATGGAGGGCGCCCTGCGCATCACGTCGGGTCCCGCGCTGGTCAGGGCGGGTGATCTCGCCGCCATCCTGACCAACCTGGGCGAAGGTGACGTGCTCTTCATCGACGAGATCCACCGTCTCGGGCGGGCCGTGGAGGAGATCCTCTACCCGGCCATGGAGGACTTCCAGCTCGACATCATCTTGGGCAAGGGGCCGACGGCCCGTTCGATCCGTCTCGATCTGCCGCCGTTCACCCTGGTGGGCGCCACGACGAGGACGGGCCTGATCACCGGGCCGCTGCTCGCCCGGTTCGGCTACGCCCCTCGTCTCGACTACTACAGCGCCGACGAGCTCGACGTGATCGTCTCGCGAAGCGCCCGCATCCTCGGTGTCGAGCTCGAGCCCGAGGGGTCCATCGAGATCGCCGGGCGCTCCCGGGGGACGCCGCGCATCGCCAACCGCCTCCTCAAGCGGGTCAGGGACTTTGCCGAGGTGCGCCACGACGGTCGCATCACCGCCACCGTGGCCCGCGAGGGGCTGAAGGAGTTTGGCGTGGACGGTCTCGGGCTCGACAAGAGCGACCGGGCCATCCTCGAGGCTCTCTGCGCCCGCTTCGGCGGTGGGCCGGTGGGGCTCTCGACCCTGGCCGTCAGCGTTGGAGAGCAGACCGAGACGGTCGAGGATGTCTACGAGCCGTTTCTCCTGCAGCTCGGCATGCTGATGCGGACCCCCAAGGGCCGGGTGGCGACCCCGGCGGCGTGGCGCCACCTCGGTCTCCAGGCGCCCCGCCGGCCGGCGGAGACGGGCGCCCCGCTCGGGCTCTGGGAGGAGCCGCCGCCGGACGGGTCCCCAGAGACCTGACCGTCGTTGGGCTAGACCGTGGGCACCATGGATGTGCCGACCTACGACCTGCCCGATGCGGCGATCGCGCAGAGACCCGTCGAACCGCGCGACGCGGCCAGGCTGCTCGTGGCCACCGGCCCGGCCCACCCCGAGCATCGCCACGTGAGGGACCTCCCCGAGCTGCTCGGCCCCGGCGACGTGCTCGTTGTCAACACGTCCCGGGTGCTGCCGGCCCGGCTGCGGCTGACCAAGCGCAGTGGCGGGGCCGCCGAGGTCCTGCTGCTCGAGCCCGACGCCACGGCGGGACCAGGCGGCTGGCGGGCTCTCGTCCGCCCCGGCCGGCGCCTGGCGCCAGGGACCGAGCTGCTGGCGGGGGAGCACCCCGCGGTGATCGTCGGCGAGCGAGTCGAGGGAGGCCAGCGCCTGGTCAGGCTCGTGGCCGAGCCGGGCATCGAGGCGCTGCTCGCCCAGGTGGGGGAGGTGCCGCTTCCCCCCTACATCCACGAGCCGCTCGCCGATCCCGAGCGCTATCAGACCGTCTACGCCGACCGGCCCGGTTCGGTCGCCGCGCCCACCGCCGGTCTCCACCTGACGACCGACGTCATCGAGCGGTGCCGGGCCAGGGGGGCCACGGTCGTCGATGTCGACCTGGCCGTCGGGCTCGGGACGTTTCGGCCCGTCAAGGCGGCCGATGCGGCCGACCACGAGATGCACGCCGAGCGCTACCAGATCGGATCTTCGACCATGGAGGCGTGCCGCTCGGCCCGGCGGGTCGTCGCGGTGGGGACCACGACGGTGCGCGCCCTCGAGACCGCGGCCGCCACCGGCGAGCTCGAGGGCAGGAGCCGGCTGTTCATCCACGGCGACTACCCATGGCGGCTCGTGGATGTGCTCCTGACCAACTTCCACCAGCCCCGCTCGACCCTGCTCATGCTGCTCGAATCGTTCTGCGGGCCGGCGTGGCGGGACCTCTACGCCACCGCCATCGGCGCCGGCTATCGGTTCCTCTCCTTCGGCGACGCCATGATCGTCGGCGGCGGCAGGAGCCGATGACCGCCGCCGTCTTCGTTCCCGAAGCCGTCGACGGCGCCGCCAGGGCGGGAACCGTGACGACCGGTCATGGCAGCTTCACGACCCCTTGCTTCATGCCGGTGGGCACCAGGGGAGCGGTGCGACTCATCGACGCCGCCGACCTCGACGCCCTCGGGCCTCAAGTCGTCCTGGCCAACACCTACCACCTGATGTTGCGCCCCGGTGTCGACACCGTCGCCGCCCTCGGCGGCCTCCACCGCTTCACCGGTTGGTCCGGGCACCTGCTCACCGATTCCGGAGGGTTCCAGGTCTTCTCCCTCTCCCCGCAGGTGGACGACATCGGCGTCACCTTTCGCAGCACTTACGACGGTTCGAAGCACCGCCTCACCCCGGAGTCGGCGGTGAGCGCCCAAGAGGCCATCGGAGCCGACATCCAGATGGCCCTCGACATCTGCCCCGGCCTGCCGGCGCCGGAGGCGACGGTGCGCCTCGCCCTCGACCGGACGCTGGCGTGGGCGGTGCGGGCTCGGCGCAGCCATGGCCTCGACGGCCAGGCAATCTTCGGCATCGTGCAGGGCGGCGTCGACCCCGAATGGCGGGCCGAGGCGGCGGAACGGCTGGCCGGCCTCGACTTCGACGGCTACGGCATCGGCGGCCTTTCGGTCGGCGAGCCGCGCGAGCTCATGCTTCCTGCGCTGGCGGCCGCCACCGCTCGACTCCCCGCCGACCGACCTCGATACCTCATGGGCGTTGGTGACCCGATCTCGATGGTCGAGGCCATCGCGCGCGGCGTCGACATGTTTGACTGCGTGCTGCCGACGCGCCTGGCCCGACACGGCACTGCCCTCACATCCGATGGCCGCTTCCAGGTCAAGGCGGCGAGGTACGCAAGAGACGATGGACCCATCGACGACACCTGCGGGTGCCCCGTCTGCGCCCGCTGGAGCCGCGGCTATCTCCGCCATCTCTTCGTGGTCGGGGAGCCGACGGCGGGGCGGCTGCTGACCCTCCACAACCTGGCCTGGCTCCTCGGGCTCGTGGCGGCGGCCCGAAGCGCCATCGTCGCCGGCACCCTCGAGGGGTTGCGGAGCTCGGTCGCCGCCACCTGGGCCCGCGACAGGCTGCGCTAAGGTTCCTCGGCCCGCCTCGCTGGGCGCGGCCCCCACCCATATGCCCCACCTCCTCCTCCTCCAAGCCGCTCTTGCTGCCAAGACGACCACCAAGTCGTCGAGCAGTTCGACCTTTCCGCTCATCATCATCGTCGTGCTGTTCGCGGCGGCGTACTTTCTCTTCCTCAGGCCCCGCAGCAAGCGCGCCCGCCAGCAGCAGACCTCTTCGACCAATCTTTCGGTCGGCGACGAGGTCATCTCGGCCGGTGGAATCCTCGGCACCGTGACGGCCATCGCCGGTGACGAGATCTCCGTCGAGGTCTCGCCGGGGAGCACGCTCACGTTTTGGCGCCGGGCCATCAACCTGAGGACGGCGGTCAAGGGGGCACCGCAGAGCTCGGCCGCATCGACCGTCGATGACGACGCCTACGAGGACGAGACTGCGTACGAGAACTACGACGAGGACCCGGCCGACGACGGCGCCACACGCGGCTACCGGCCCCCCGGGGGGTACGAGACACCGGCCGAAGCGCCCGACAGTGGCGACACCCAGGCCACGGACGGCGGAGCGGGCGGCACCCATGAGATCAGCGGCGGCGATACCAGCGAAGGTCAGACCGGCGGCGAGCCGGCCGGTGAGGCCGACGGCGAGCTCGGCCACGACGGCCACGACCGGGAGCCCGGGGGCTCCGCTGGCGGGTCGAGCGGGGATCGCTGAGTGAAGCGCCGGCGGAGCCTGACGGCCTCGCTCGCGGGCATCATCCTGGTGGCGGTCGTCGCCATCGGCGCCACCCTCATCATCGGCCGGGCTCCGCTGCTCGGCCTCGACCTCAGGGGCGGCGTCGAGGTCGTGCTCTCGCCGCAGGGCCACCCGACCGACGCCACCCTGAACCAAGCCGTCAACATCATCGACCGGCGCGTCAACGGCCTCGGCGTGGCCAACTCGACCGTCCAGCGCCAGGGTCGCGACCTGGTGGTCGAGCTGCCAGGCATCAAGAACCAGACGTCGGCGCTGAAGGCGATCGGCCAGACGGCCCAGCTCTTCTTCCGTCCGGTGACCTGCTTCGCCCCTGCCTACGCCAAGCCCACCACGACGACCACGACCCCGGGCTCGTCCCGGTCGACGACGAAGACGAGCACACCCAAGACGGCCAACACCACGGCCGCGACCGCGGGCACAGGCCATGAGTCCATCATGCTCGCTTCGAGCACGTCGCCCACGACCACACCGGCGAGCCCATCGACCACCGCTCCATCGACCACAACGGCGCCGTCCAAGGACAAGACCGCGGCTCTCGCCACCAAGGCGTGCAGCTCGGCCAGCGCCGCCTCGATCCCGAACACGAACCCGGACTCCGACTACCAGCACAACACCGTCATCCTGCCGGCGGCGCCCGGATCGGGCGCATCGGGGACCAGCAACGGGCGCTGGGTCCTCGGCCCCGCCGACACCACCGGCAAGATCATCGCCAGCGCCCAGGCCCAGCAGTCGACGTCCAACTCCGGCCAGTACTCGGTCGAGGCCAAGCTGACGGGCACCGGCAACACCGAGTTCAACAAGATCGCCGCGGTTCGCAACGCCGTGCGCGTCCAGAGCCCCAACAGCTATGGGGCCAGGGAAGCCATAGAGCTCGACGGCCAGGTCGAGTCGGTGCCGACCATCGACAACGCCAGCTTCGCCGGCTCGGTCCAGATCACCGGTTCGTTCACCCAGAGCCAGGCCACCAACCTGGCCCTCGAGCTCAACTACGGGTCCCTCCCGGTGCGCTTCAACAAGAGCAGCGTCAGCACCGTGTCCGCCACTCTCGGGCATGCGTCGCTGCGGGCCGGGCTGCTCGCCGGCCTGGGCGGGGTCGTGCTCGTGTTGCTGTACATGATCGCCTACTACCGGGCCCTCGGCCTCGTCGTCGTGCTCGGCCTCCTGGTGGGCGGTTCGCTGCTCTACGCCATCCTCACCGAGCTGAGCTACACCGCCAGCCTGGCCCTCACCCTCTCGGGGGTCACGGGGATCATCGTGTCGATCGGCATCACCGTCGACTCGTACGTGGTCTACTTCGAGCGGCTCAAGGACGAGGTCAGAAAAGGTCAGACGATTCGCTCGTCGGTCGAGCGGGGGTTTTCACGCGCCTTCCGGACCGTTCTGACCGCCGACCTGGTGTCGTTCATGGCCGCGCTCATCCTGTACCTGTTCACCGTCGGCGACGTGAAGGGGTTTGCCTTCACCCTCGGCCTTTCGACCCTGCTCGACGTGTTCACCGCCTACTTCTTCATCCGCCCCATCGTCATCCTGCTCGGCCGGCGCCGCACCACATCAGAGACCCGCTTCCTCGGCATCGCCCGAGGGCTTGGCGCCCCGTCGACGAGCGGGGTCTGAGCCGATGAGCGCCAACCCCTTCGGCCGGCTGTTTCGTGGCGAGACCCACGTCGACTTCGCCGGCCAATGGCGGCGTTGGTTTGCTCTCTCGGCGACAGTGATCCTGATCGGGCTGATCTCCCTCGGGATCCGCGGCGTCAACTTCTCCGTCGACTTCAAGGGGGGCACCATCTGGCAGGTGCCCACGTCGGCCACCGTCGCCCAGGCCCAACAGGCCGTCAACAAGGCCGCCCCCGGCCTGCAGACCCAGATCGAGGTCCAGACCAACCAGCAGACCAACCAGCGGACGATCAAGGTCCAGGCGGGCACCAAGGCGAGCAACAACGGCAACGTCGTCACCGGCGTGAAGACCTCCCTCGCCACCATGGCCCACACGTCGGCCAACAACGTCGCGGTGAACAGCATCGGCGCGTCGTGGGGCGCCAACATCACCAGCAAGGCCGTCAAGGCCGTGATCATCTTCCTCGTGGTCGTGAGCCTCTACATCTGGTTTCGCTTCGAGGGCAAGATGGCCATCGCCGCCCTCGTCGCGCTCCTCCACGACATCCTGGTCACCGTCGGCATCTACTCCCTGTCGGGCTTCCAGGTCAGCCCCGACACGGTGATCGCCTTCCTCACCATCCTCGGGTACTCCCTCTACGACACCATCGTCGTGTTCGACAAGGTCGAGGAGAACACCAAGAGCCTGGCCTCGTCGAACCGCCAGACCTATACCGACATGGTCAACGTGTCGATGAACCAGGTGCTGGCCCGCTCGCTCAACACCTCCTTCGTCGCCATCATCCCCATCCTCTCGATCCTCGTGATCGGCGCCGGTCTCCTCGGTGCCACCACCCTCGACGACTTCGGCCTGGCCCTGTTCATCGGCCTCACCACCGGCGCCTACTCGTCGATCTTCATCGCCTCCCCGCTGCTCGGCCTGCTGAAGGAGCGCGAGCCGCGCTACCGCGAGATCCGCCGGCGTATCGCCAACCTGCCGGCGGCCGGCAAGGTCACGCCGGCGTTGGCCGGTGTCGGTGTCAGCGGCGGTGGTGGCCGCAGTGGCGGCGGCGGCGCCAGGCGATCGGCCCGACCCCCACGCCGACCCGGCCGGTCGGCCCCGGCCGCGAGCGCCACGGGACCGGAACGCAACGGTGGCGGCGACCCGAGCGACGACGACGTGACGAGCCCGGTGGTAGCGGAGCCTTCGACGAGGAGCTCGCCAAGCTCGGCGCCGGCCGGCCCGGCGGCGTCCGGTGGCGGCGAGGTGGCAGGCCCGGGCGCAAGCACCGGGACGGGACAGGCCCGGCGGCCATCGGGCCCGACCTCCAGGCGGCCGGCGGGAGGCGAAGGACGGGCCCCGCTCGGATCGGGGAACCAGACGACCGCACCCGCCGCCCCATCCGACGGCCAGGAGTCCGAAGAACCCGACCGGGCTCCCGATAACCCCGGACGCAGTACGGCCGTCCCGCCGCGGTCCAACCGGCCACCGCCCCGTCCCCGCAAGAAGACCAAGAAGCGCTGACCGGGGCGAGGGCCGCTAGCTTGAGCGGATGACGCCGGACACTCGCCCCCTCGAGGACCTGATCCGCGACGTCGAGGACTTTCCCAAAGAAGGCGTCGTCTTCAAGGACATCACTCCACTGCTCGGAGACGGCGATGCCTTCGAGCGCTGCGTGGAGGCCCTCAGCGCCGCCTTCGCCGGCCGGCACATCGACAAGGTGCTCGGTGTCGAGGCCAGGGGGTTCATCGTCGCCGCCCCCGTCGCTCTCCGCCTCGGCGCCGGCTTCGTGCCGTTGCGAAAGGCCGGCAAGCTCCCATGGCGGGTGGAGTCCGAGCCCTACACCCTCGAGTACGGCGATGACCGCCTCGAGATCCACGCCGACGCCCTCGCGCCCGGCGAGCGGGTCCTCGTCGTCGACGACGTCCTCGCGACCGGAGGCACGGCGTCGGCGGCGACCCGGCTCGTGGCCCGCCTCGGTGCCACCACCGTCGGCTTCGCCTGCCTGCTCGAACTGGCGTTCCTCGGTGGCCGCGGGAAGCTCGGCGACGTCCCGGTTGTTTCCCTGATCACCTATCAAGACGAGCGAGGATCGCTAGCGTGAACCACGTGCCCGTACGAGCGTGAGAGGAGGTCGACGGTGAGCAAGGTCGAGGGCGTCTCGCGGGGGAGGGCCGTCGCCACCGTCGAACGGGTGCTGCCGTGGCGCCGGCAGGTCCAGACCGCCGACGCCCTCACGCCCCTGCTGAGCGCCTACAAGGTCCGCCATCCGAGGTCGGACACCGGGCTGCTCGTCTCGGCCTACGAGGTGGCGGCCAAGGCCCACGACGGCCAGTTGCGCTCCTCGGGCGAGGCCTACATCTCCCACCCGCTCGCCGTCGCGACCATCCTCGCCGGCCTCGGGCTCGATGACATCACCATCGCTTCGGCTCTGCTTCACGACGCCGTCGAGGACACCGCTCTCACCCTCGGCGAGGTCGAGGCCGGCTTCGGCCCCGTCGTCACGGCCATCGTCGACGGGGTCACCAAGCTGGACCGGTTGCGCTTCGACTCCAAGCAGGCGCAGCAAGCCGCCACCATGCGCAAGATGCTCGTCGCCATGGCCAAGGACCCCAGGGTCCTGCTGATCAAGCTGGCCGACCGCCTCCACAACATGCTGACCATCGCCGCCATGCCGGAGTGGAAGCAGAAGCGCACCGCCCACGAGACCCTCGACATCTACGCGCCGCTCGCCCACCGCTTCGGGATCCAGGACCTGAAGTGGCAGCTCGAGGACCTGGCCTTCGCCGCCCTCCATCCCCGCCGGTACGCGGAGATCGAGCAGATGGTCGCCACCCGCGCCCCCGAGCGCGAGCTGTACCTGGCCCAGGTCGTCGACCAGATCAACGAGCGCCTCGCCGCGGCCAGGATCGACGGACAGGTGACCGGCCGCCCCAAGCACCTCTACTCCATCTACGAGAAGATGGTCGTCAAGGGCAAGGAGTTCGACGAGATCTACGACCTCCTCGGCGTGCGCATCCTCGTCGAGTCGGTGAAGGACTGCTGGGCCGCACTCGGGGCCATCCACGGGGCGTGGACCCCGGTCCAGGGCCGCTTCAAGGACTACATCAACACCCCGAAGTTCAACCTGTACCAGTCGATCCACACCACCGTTGTCGGCCCCCAGGGCAAGCCGGTCGAGGCCCAGATCAGGACCCTCGAGATGCACAACAGGGCCGAGCGGGGGATCGCCGCCCACTGGGGCTACAAGGAGAAGGCGACAGCATCCGACATCGCCTGGTTGACGCGGATCGTCGACTGGTCGACGGAGAGCACCGACCCGGTCGAGTTCCTCGAGACCCTGAAGCTCGACCTCGAGACCGACGAGGTGTTCGTTTTCACGCCCAAGGGCGACGTCATGACCCTCCCGGTCCACGCCACCCCGGTCGACTTCGCCTACAGCATCCACACCGAGATCGGGCACCGCTGCATCGGGGCGCGCATCAACGGCCGGCTCGTTCCCCTCGATTCCGAGCTCAGCTCAGGCGACAGCGTCGAGATCTTCACCTCCAAGGTGCCGTCGGCCGGACCGAGCCGCGACTGGCTGAAGATCGTCGTGACTCCGAGGGCCAAGGCCAAGATCCGCCAGTGGTTCAGTCGGGAGCGGCGCGAGGACGCCATCGAGTCGGGGCGTGACGAGCTGACCAAGGCCCTGCGCAAGGAGGGCCTGCCCGTCCAGAAGCTGTCGTCTTCGCCACTGCTCGTCGAGGTGGCCCAGTCCATGAACTACGCCGATCTCGACGCCTTACACGCCGCCATCGGCGAGGGGCACGTGTCGGCCCAGTCGATCTCGCAGCGCCTGGCGCGCGATCTGCACGAGGGAGACCAGGAGGTCCAGGTTCCGGCGACGGCCCGCAGGCCCCGTCGTGTTCCCCGCCAGGGCGTCCACGTCGAGGGACTCGACGACGTCATGGTCCGGCTCTCCCGCTGCTGCACGCCGGTTCCAGGCGACGAGATCATGGGGTTCGTGACCCGGGGCCGCGGCGTGAGCGTGCACCGCAGCGACTGCCCCAACGCCTCGGCGCTCGCCGCCGACGAAGTCGGACGGCTCATCGAGGTCGAGTGGGACAGGGAGAAGGCCGGCGCCTTTGCCGCCGCCGTTGAGCTCAAAGCCCTCGACAGGACCCGCCTCGGTGTCGACGTGTGGAAGGTCTTCTCCGACCATCACCTCAACATCCTTCGCAGCGAGACGCTGACCGGCGCCGACCGTGTCAGCCGGATGCGCTTCGAGTTCGAGCTGGCCGACCCCGCCCATCTCGACTCGGTGCTCACGTCCATCAAGCGCCTCGACAGCGTCTACGACGCCTACCGGGTGCTTCCCAACAAGGGCAACTGACCCGGTTCTTGGCGCCGACCCAGCGAGGGCGATAGATTCGTTGACAGTGTTCTTCTGGGGGGAGACAGACATGCTGTGGACCCACGGTGTCGTGGAGTTGGTTCGCTGGCGCCGGGAGCGCCGCGCCGTGGCGTCGTCGGCCGCTCGCCTGGTCGAGGAGACCGAGGCGTACCTGGCGTCTCGTCCGGTGCCGCCCGGCCGGCCCGACCCCCACCCGGCCGAGGGTCCGGGACGTTCCAAAGAGCCGCCGCAGGTGTCCTAGAGGCAGGTGTCCTAGAGGCGCGTCGGCCGGCGTCCGGCCCGGCGCGTGACGGCCCAAGGGGGGAAGCCGGATGGCCCCGCCCGCGGGCACGGATAACGTCGCGGCGTGCCTTCTGCTGTCCAGCCGCCGCGTGGGATGCGCGACTTCCTGCCCGCCGACAAGGCGATCCGTGTCGGCGTCGCCACCAGCATCCGCTCCACGTTCTCTTCCTACGGCTACCGGGAGATCGAGACACCGGTCGCGGAGGATCTCGGCCGCCTTCAGTCGGGCGATGACGGCGACAACGGGAAGCTCATCTTCAAGATTCTCAAGCGGGGCCTCGATCCCGACGCCGCCCTGGCTCCGCTCGACGCCGCCGATCTCGGTCTGCGGTTCGATCTCACCGTGCCCCTCAGCCGCTTCTACGCGACTCACAGCGCGCAGCTTCCCGAGGTGTTCAGGTCGATTCAGATCGCTCCCGTCTGGCGGGCCGAGCGCCCACAGAAGGGCAGGTACCGGCAGTTCATGCAGTGTGACATCGACGTGCTCGGTGAGCCGTCGAACCTGGCCGAGGTCGAGCTGATCACCGCCACCACGGCCGCCGTCGACGCGCTCGGGATCGACGGTGTGTCGGTGCGGATCAACGACCGCACCGTGTTGTTCGCGCTGCTCGACGACTGCGGGGTGGAGCCGGTCGAGCGCTCCGCCGTGCTGATCGCCGTCGACAAGCTGGACAAGATCGGGGTGGCTGGGGTCGCTGACGAGCTGCGGGCGGGGGCGGGTGGGGCGCGAGGAGCGGATCGCCTGGTCGGGGTCCTCGAGGCCGTCATCGCCGCCGGCGGCCCCGTCGCAGAAAGCCCGGATGCCGGCCCCAGGGCCGGCCCCACCGGGCCCGGCAATGACGAGGCGACCTTCGATGCCACCCTCGGTGTCCTGCCGCCGGCGGCGGCCAAGGCGGGGGAGGCCCTCATGGCCATCCGGGCCGCGCTGGCGACGGCCGCGCCCCACGTCCGCCTGGTGGCCGACCCGACGCTCGTGCGAGGTCAGGGCTATTACACGGGGACGATCTTCGAGCTCGTCCATCCCTCCGTGTCCGGCTCGATCGCCGGCGGAGGCCGCTACGACGGGATGATCGGGCGCCTGGCCGGCCGAGACGTGCCGGCGTGCGGATCCTCCATCGGCTTCGAGCGGATCATCGACCTCGTCGACCCCCAGAGGTTCGGCGCGGGGCGCCGGCGTGTCGCCATCGTCTACGACGCTGCGGCCGAGCCCGGGATCGTCGTCGGTTGGCAGCGGCGGCTGATCGCCGCCGATACCGATGTACGCCTGGTCCGCCGGGTCCGGAATCAGTCCAGGCTGCTCGACGAGCTGGCCCGAGAGGGATTCGTGGCCTACCTGGACCTCGGCTCCGACGCGAAGGCACCGGAACCGGACCAGCCGGTGCCGGACCTGCGACCCATCAGGGCGAGAACGTGACCGCCGTGACCCCCATGGGCCGGTGAACCTCTTCGAGCAGGGGCTCGAGGAGCAGCTGCGCACCCGGGGTCCGCTGGCGAGCCGGTTGCGGCCGGTGAGCCTCGACGACGTGGTGGGTCAGGACCATCTCCTCGGTCCGCGAGGGGCGTTGCGGGCGCTGGTGGACGCCCGCCGGCTCACCTCGGTCATCCTGTGGGGGCCGGCCGGTACGGGGAAGACGACGATTGCCCGCCTGCTCGCCGAGGCCGTGGGCGCCGCCTTCGAGTCCTTGAGCGCGGTCAGCGCCGGGGTCAAGGATGTCAGGGAGGCGGCCGAGCAGGCGAGGCGCCGGCTGGCGGAGAACGGTGTCTCGACGGTGATGCTCCTCGACGAGGTCCACCGCTTCAGCAAGTCGCAGCAGGACGCACTGCTGCCGAGCGTCGAGGATGGCATCCTCACCCTGGTGGGTGCCACGACGGAGAACCCGTTCTTCGAGGTGAACGGGCCGCTGCTCAGCCGCTCCACGCTTTTCCGCCTCGAGCCCCTGGGTCGCCAGGCCCTGCGGACACTCCTCGATCGAGGTCTCGCAGTCGAGGGTGGAACCATCGAAGAGCCGGCCGCCGATGCCATCGTCGAATCCGTCGACGGCGACGGTCGGGCGTTGCTGACCACCCTCGAGGTGGCGCTTGCGATCGCCGGCGCCGACCTGCACGTGACCCTCGACGACGTCGAGCGGGCCCGGACCACAAGGGCCCTGACCTGGGGGCGCGACGACCACTACGACGTCATCAGTGCCTTCATAAAGAGCATCCGCGGTGGTGACGCCGACGCCGGCCTGCACTGGCTGGCCCGGATGATCGTGGCGGGAGAGGATCCCCGCTTCATCGCCAGGCGCCTCGTCGTCCTGGCCAGCGAGGACATCGGTATGGCCGACCCGACCGGCCTCCTCGTTGCCAGCGCCGCAGCCCACGCGGTCGAGTACGTCGGCCTGCCCGAGGCGCAACTCAACCTGGCCCAGGCCGTCGTGCACCTGGCCACTGCTCCCAAGTCCAACCGCAGCGCCGTCGGTATCTGGAAGGCGCTCGACGACGTGCGTTCCCGACCGGCAGGGCCGGTCCCCCCGCATTTGCGCGATGCGCACTACCGCAGCGCCGAGCGCATCGGCCACGGCGTCGGCTACCGCTATCCCCACGACGATCCTCGCGGGTGGGTCGAGCAGGACTACCTTCCCGACGAGCTGGTCGGCACTCGTTACTACGAACCGTCCGAGCACGGTGACGAGGCCGACATCGCCGAGCGTCTCGCCCGGCGGCGAGACGGACCTTGACGAGGCGGCGCTTCGGCGCTGCGTGGCTACCCCGGGAGGCCGGTCGGCCGGGAGTCGGCCGACTGGCCGAGCGGCAGGGAGAGCGGAGCTAGGCTCGCCCCGATGGCCATGGGGCAGCTGCTCGGCGTCACTTCGGGGGCAAACACGACGACGGGGACGAGCGCGGTCGCGATCGGAGTGACGGTGGTGGCGACGCTGGTCGTCGTGGCTCTGTTCACCGGTCTCGTGATCATGATCCGCGCCGCGAGGGACCTGCGCCGGGCCGCCACGGCGCTCGATGCCGATGCCGCCGAGCTGATGAACGCCCTCGGCGGCGCCGTGGGCAGGGCCGACCGGCAACTCCGGCGAGTCGATGATCTGGTCGGGTCGGCCGAGACGATAAGCGACGCAGTCGGTTCGGCCTCGCGGCTGGCCTCGACGGCGGTGTCTGGTCCCGTGATCAAGGTCATGGCGTTCGGGGCTGGGGCGGCCCGGGCCGGCCGGCGCCTGCGCGACGGCGCGGCGCCCCCACCCCCGCCGGCCATAGGGTCCGGCCGGCGAAGGCGACGGAGGTAGGGGCGATGTTCAAGAGGGTTCGTTGGATGGGGATGGGCGCAGTGGCCGGCGCCGGCGCTTCGCTGTGGGCGAAGCACCGCTTGACGCAGACCTTCGACGAGCATCCTTCGATACGGCGAAGCGCCCAGGCTGCGCTCAAGGCCAAGGCCGTCGGGACAGAGCTGCGGGGCGCCCTGGTGGACGGGCGCGAGGCAATGGCCGAGCGGGAGGCGGTCCTGCGCACCGAGGTCGACCGGCGGTTCGTCTCGCTCGGCCCCGACGAGCGAAGGCACCCGGCCGAAGCCTACGGGCATCCCTCCGGCGAGCGCCCCCGGCTGCACGTGGTCGAGACCCGCTCGATGGAGCGGGCGGAGTCGCTCGGCGACCCGTTGCCGATAGAGGCGAGCCTGGGAACGCGGCCTGGACTTCGGAGCCATCCGTCGCTCGGCGAACCCGGCCGAGACGAGACCGCCAGACGAGGCCCCGACCGGCGACTCGGGGCCGCAGCGAACGCCGAGGCCCATGGTCCCGACGCCCGCGGCGTCGACTCCGGGCTCGACGCCAGCGACCTCGACCGGCGGGATGGAGTCCCGCCCACCGAGCCCCCCGGCCCTTCCCACCGCAAGTGGCGACGTCGTCGCTCCGGGCGCTGATCGGGTCGCTTCAGGCTCCCTGGTCGGGTTGCCAGGGGAACCCGGTGACGCTCGCCCTGTATCCTGGCTGGGTCATGGAGTCCACCCGGCTGCGCCGCGTCTTCACCGACTTCTTCGTCGAGCGCGGCCACGTGGCCGTGCCTTCGGCCGGCTTGATCCCTCACGATCCGAGGGCGCCACTGTTCACGAACGCGGGGATGGTCCAGTTCATCCCTTATTTCACCGGCGAGCAGCCGGCCCCCTACCCGCGGGCCACGACCATCCAGAAGTGCGTGCGCATCAGTGGCAAGCACGACGACATCGAGAACGTGGGGCGGACCAGCCGTCACGCCACGTTCTTTGAGATGCTCGGCAACTTCAGCTTCGGTGACTACTTCAAGGCCGACGCGATCCCCTATGCCTGGGAGCTGCTGACCGAGCACCTCGGCTTCGACGGCGATCGGCTGTGGATCACGGTCTTCACCGACGACGACGAGGCTGCCGACATCTGGGCCGACCAGGTCGGCGTGCCAAGGGACCGGATCCAGCGGATGGGCGAGGACAACTTCTGGGAGATGGGCGACACGGGGCCCTGTGGTCCCTCATCGGAGATCTACTACGACCGCGGTCCGGAGTGGGGAGCCGAAGGTGGCCCGCTCACCGGTGGCGAGGAGCGCTTCAACGAGGTGTGGAACCTGGTGTTCACGCAGTACGAACGCCAGGCCGACGGCGCCCTCGAGCCGCTCCCCCGGCCCAACATCGACACGGGCGCAGGCTTCGAGCGGATCCTGACCATGCTCCAGGATGTCCCGACGATCTGGGAGACCGACGTGCTGCGGCGGGTCATCGGCGCGGCGGAGGCGGCGACGGGGGTCCGCTACGGCGCCGGCCCCGCGTCCGACGTCGCCCTTCGTGTCCTCGCGGACCACGCCCGCTCGCTTTCGTTCCTCATCTCCGACGGGGCCTTTCCCAGTAACGAAGACCGCGGCTACGTCCTGCGCCGGCTGATCCGCCGGGCCGTGCGCCAGGCCTACCAGTTGGGGGTCGAACGGCCGATCACGCCCTCCCTCGTGGCCGGCGTCGTCGACGTCATGGGCGACGCCTACCCCGATCTCGTTCGCAACGCCGACTACGTCACCGGGGTGGCGTTGCGCGAGGAGGAGCGATTTCGGGCCAACCTGCGCTCGGGCCTCGGGCTCCTCGACGCCGAGCTGGCCAAGGGCGCGCCGACGCTCCCCGGCACCGTGGCCTTTCGGCTCCACGACACCCACGGCTTCCCGATCGAGCTGACGAGAGAGATCGTCGCCGAGCGGGGCGTCGCCGTCGACGAGCCCGGCTTCGCGGCCGCCATGGCGGTGCAGCGTGAGCAGTCCAAGCAAGGGGGGAAAGGGCCGGCCCGGGCGTCGGACGATCGCAGCGCTGCCTATCGGTCGTTGCTCGACGAGCACGGGGCGACGTCGTTCGTGGGGTACACCGACGAATCCGCCATCGCATCGGTCGTTGCCGTGCTCTCTGCCGACGATCCCGATGCGGTGGAGCTCTTCTTGGACGTCACGCCCTTCTACGCCGAGGGCGGCGGCCAGGTCGGCGACACCGGCACCATCGAGACCGACACCGGCAGGGCCCGGGTGATCGACACCACGGTCGCCGTCACCGGCCTGACCCGGCATCTTGCCGTCATCGATGATGGTGAGATCCGACCCGGACAGACGGCGAGCGCAGTGATCGACGGCGAGCGCAGGGCCGCCATCCGCCGCAACCACACCGGCACCCACCTGCTGCACTGGGCCCTGCGCACCGTGCTCGGCGACCACGTCAAGCAGCAGGGCTCGCTCGTCGCGCCCGACCGATTGCGCTTCGATTTCACGCATTACGCCCCGGTCACATCCGACGAGGTCGCGAGCATCGAGGATCTCGTCAACGGGCAGGTGCTCGACGACGGCGACGTGGTCGTCACCGAGATGTCCAAGGCCGAGGCCGACGCCGCCGGCGCCATCGCCTTCTTCGACGAGAAGTACGGCGAGCGGGTCAGGGTGTTGCGGGCCGGCGACCGTTCCGTCGAGCTGTGCGGCGGCACCCACGTGCGCCGGCTCGGTCAGATCGGGCCGGTCGAAGTCGTCTCCGAGAGCTCGATCGGCTCCAACCTGCGGCGGATCGAGGCGACCACGGGCACAACCACCCTTCACCGCCTCCGCGAGGCCGAGCGCACCATCGGCCGCGCCGCCGACCTCCTCAGGGCCCGACCCGACGAGCTGACCACGACCATCGAGCGCAAGCTCGCCGACCTGCGGGCGGCCGAGACGGCCGTCAGGGCCGGCCAGCAGGCCGCCCTGGCCGCGACGGCCCGTGACCTGCTGGCCCAGACGGTCGACGGTGTACTCGTCGCTCGCCGTGACAACCTGGCGCCGGAGCAGCTCAGAGAACTCGCCACCCAGGTGCGCCACCTCGACGGCGTGCGCACGGTCGTCATCGGCGGGAGTCCCGACGGTGCCAAGGTGGCCCTCGTGGCCCTCGTGGCCAAGGGCGAGGCCATCGGGGCGCCCGACCTGATTGCCGACGCCGCCAAAACGGTCGGCGGCGGCGGTGGAGGCAAGAACCCCGAGGCCGCCATGGCCGGAGGCCGTGAGCCGGCCCACCTCGACGAGGCCCTCGAAGGGATCCGCTCCAAGCTCGGGGTCGCCAAGTTCGGGGGCGGCCGGTCGGGAGCGCAAAGGTGAGTTTGGCCGAGCCGGCGTCGGAGCCGGCGCCGAGGGAGGGGCGCGTCATCGGACTCGACCTCGGGAGCCGGCGTATCGGCGTGGCTGTCACCGACGGCGACCAGCGGCTGGCGACCGGCGTCACGATGATCCCACGCCATAGCGACGCGGCCGCCACCTATCAGTCCATCGCCGATGTGGTTGCCGAGTACGAGGCGGTCGGCGTCGTCGTGGGACTTCCCCGTTCGCTTTCTGGCCGGCTGGGCCCTGCGGCCCTGCGGACCGTGGACGAGGTCGCCGCCCTGCGCTCCCGCCTCGAGGTGCCCGTCGAGACCGTCGACGAGCGGTTCACGACCGTGACGGCCGCCGCCGGCCTGCGGGCGGGGGGGCAACCAGGCCGAAGGCAGCGAGCGTTGATCGACCAGACGGCGGCCGCTGTGCTGCTCCAGGCGTGGATCGACGGGCGGCCGAGCGCCGGTGGCTGACCACCGGCGCCGGCGGGGTGCCCCGAGAAGAGGGGCCGCCGACCTGCTGCCCCCCGCCTACGACCGGGGCGGGGCCGGTGCCGGTCCGCCTGCGGGCGATGGCCCCGCGGGCGAGGCCCGTGACGACGACCCCGGTCGCCCGGTCGCCCCTGTCGGCGAACCTGGCTCCGTTGAAGCGTCCGCCGACACCGCCGAGTCCGGCGGCCCGTATGCGGCCGAGCCGGACGATCCGCATGGCGCCGGGCCCGACGATCCGTATGCGGCCGAGCCGGACGATCCGTATGGCTCCGGGCCTGACGATCCGTACGCGGCGGGGCCGGGCGGCCTGTATGCCGACGAACCGTACGGCGATCGGCTCCCTGGCGGCGAGGTGCATGCCGCCGATGCATATGCCGGCGATGCGTATGCCGGCGATGCGTATGGCGCCTCCCCCTCGGCCGACGAGCAGGCCTACCCCCAGGGCGGAGACGGGTCCCCCGTGGTCGCCCCTGTGTACGTGGACGAGGACGGGTACACGGCGGATGGGACGTTTGTGGGTCCCGCGGTGTACGTGGACGAGGATGGATACGCCCCGGATGGGACCTACGTAGGTCCTGCGGTGTACGTCGACGAGGACGGGTACGCGCCCGACGGTAGCTACGTTGGTCCGGCTCTCGACGTGGACGAAAATGGCTACGCCGAGGATGGGACCCACGTCGGCCTCGCCGGTCCCGGCGGTGTGAGCTACGAGGACCGGGTGAGAAGCGCCAGGCGCCGGCGCCGGCGACGACATCCGATCCTGGCCGCCTTCGTGCTCGTGGTGGTCGTGTTCGTCTTGGTCGCGGGCGGCGGTCTGCTGTGGGCCGTCCACCAGATCAACCCGGGCGGTGGCGCAGGTCACAAGGTGACCGTGAAGATCAGCCAGGGTGAGTCCACCGCCGACATCGGACGCCAGCTCGCCAAGGCCGGCGTGATCCGCGGGGGGGCTACCCTCTTTCGCTACTACGTGCACCTCGAAGGCGACGGGCCGCTGCATCCCGGCACCTACCGGCTGGCGACCAACGAGACCTACGACCACGCCATAACCCAGCTCGAGACCGGTCCCAACCCCGTCACCCTCGTCGACAAGCTCGTCATCCCCGAGGGTTTCACGCTTCACGAGATCGCGGCACGACTGGCCGCCCTGCCGGGCCTGCATCTGTCGGCGTCCAAGTTCCTGGCCTTGTCGAGTCAGGGCTCCGTTCGCTCGCCCTACGAACCGTCCGGGGTCAACAACCTCGAGGGTCTCGTCTATCCCGCCACCTACAAGATCAACAAGGGGATGAGCGAGCAGCAGATCCTCACCTTTCTCGTGCAGACCTTCGACGACCATGCCGCCAGCATCGGGCTACGCGCCGCGGCCGCCAAGCTGCACATGACCCCCTACCAGGTCATCACCGTCGCCTCGATCATCCAGGGAGAGGCCAAGTACGCGAGTGACGGCGCCAGGGTCGCCAGTGTCATCAACAACCGGCTGAGCAGCGGGATGCCGCTCGGCACCGACTCCACGCTCGTGTACGCCCTGCGCCAGGTCCACCCCAACCTGAACGTGGCCAAGGTCGACTACAACCAGCCCAACCGCTACAACACCCGCATTCACAAGGGCTTGCCGCCCACGCCCATCGACAACCCCTCTACCACCTTCCTCCAATCGGCCATGCATCCGGCTCACACCAACCTGCAGTACTTCGTCGAGATCAACCCGGACGGCAAGCTTGGCTTCGCCAGTAACTCGGCCGGCTTCGCCCGCCTCACAGCGGAGTGCCGCGCCGCTCACCTGTGCTGAGCCCCGGCCGCAGGTGAGGGCACCGAGAGCCGCGACCCGGGTGGCGGCGGTCATCGGCGATCCGGTCCACCACTCGCTGTCGCCCGTCCTCCACAACGCCGCCTTCGATGCCATGGGCATCGATTGGGTCTACGTCGCCCTCCCGGTGCCGACCGGCGCGGGCGCCGCGGCCGTGGCGGCCATGCGCACGCTCGGCATCGCCGGGCTTTCGGTCACCATGCCGCACAAGGCGGACGTGGCCGCCTCCGTCGATCGACTCACACCGGTGGCAGCGCGCCTGGCCGCGGTCAACACGGTCACGGCCTTCGGCCCTGAGCTGGTGGGGGAGAGTACCGACGGCGCCGGCCTCGTCGACGCCCTCCGAGACGACGAGGGTTGGGATCCCGCCGGCCGACGGTGCCTCGTGCTCGGAACCGGAGGGGCGGCCCGGGCCGCCTGCCTGGCCTTGGCCGGCGCCGGTGCCGCATCGGTGACCGTTGTCGGGCGCAGCGCCGTGTCGGCCGATGCGTGCGCGACGCTGGCGGGCACGGTCGGCCGGGTGGGGAGCGCGTCGGATGCCGGCGCCGTCGAGCTCGTCGTCAACGCCACGCCGGTCGGGATGGCCGGCGTCGACATCACCGCGATCGACGCCCGGCCGGCCGGGTCCGGGGACCCGGTGGAGGCCGCCGGGGTCGGGCTTCCGCTCGGGCTCGACGTCGCCCGGCTCGGTCCGGGCCAACTGGTCGTGGACCTGGTCTACTCCCCGCCGCTTACTCCGCTCCTGCGGGCCGCGAGGGGGCGCGGTGCGACGGCGGTCAACGGGCTCGGGATGCTCGTCCACCAAGCCGGGCGCCAGATCACGACGTGGACCGGAGCGGCGCCACCGCTCGGTGCCATGTCGGCCGCGGCGTTGGCGGCGATCGAGGCGACCGAGCGGTGACCCGTCAGGTCTTGGCCGTGTACTTGTAGGGGATGGCGGCGAGCTGGTCACCCGCAGGGATGGCGTTGCCGAACGGGTTGATGCTGCTGGCCGAGTCCAGGTACAGCGTGCCGGTGGTGGCACCGGCCGCCGTGGGGGCGATCACGGCGTAGAGGGTGCTCGACTGGCCGGGGCCGACGATCACGGGATGCAGTGCCGACTTGGGCGAGGCCCACAGGTCGCCGTAGCTGGTGGTGATCGACCGGTTGAACGCCAGCGTCTTCGCCGTCATGGTTAGGTTGGCGGTTGCGGGCGGGGCACCCGTCGGGCCCCAGACGCCGTTGAGACCCGGATCGAGGTTCCACACTCCCGGGGTGATCGGGTTGTCCGACCACGTGGCGGTGGCGGTGTCGCCGTGGCTCGTCGCCCCGATCTGGGGGTCTCCGTTGAGCTCTCCGCCGAAGTCCCCGAGGTAGGGAGACATGTCGAAGGTGACCGGGGCGGTTGCGTCGACCTGACCGGTCAGTCCTGTGGTGTCGGTCGGCACGACCCACTGCGGGATGGCACCCGCAAGGGGAAGCGCAACTCCCTTGCCCTGGGTGAGTGGGGTAAGGGTCCTGGTGACCTCGTGATCGAGCCGGGCGTCGAGGAAGTACGACTGGGGTACGGCCGTGTGGTTGGTGACCTCGACCTTGGCCACGGTCGTCGATCCGACCCCGATGGTCGTGGCGGTGCTGTCGGGGAGGCCCGAGGCCTTCACTGCAACCGGTGAGAAGTCGATCGTGCCATGCAGCGGCGACGTGACGGATGCACCGCTCGCCGGGTTGGCGAAGGCGACCACCAGCGTCCAACGTCCGGCGGCCGGAGAGAGCACATGGCTGGTGGTGCCGGCCTCGGTGGTGGTCACCGGATTGGCGGCTGTGCCGCCCACGACGAGCTGGTTGCTGGCGTGACCGAGGGTCTCACCCTGGGGTGAGACCAGGTAGGTCGAGTACTGGTTGTCGGGCCCGTTGCCATAGGAAGTGGTTAGGTTGAGGTCGGAGCGGCCCTTGGGCACGTCGAAGGCGAAGTAGTGGGTGGAGGCGGTGGCGCCGCTTCTCCCGTTCCCTCCGGTCACCGACGTGGCAAAGGTACCGGTCCCGTTGCGGAACGGGACCAGCGCCCGCAGCGCCACCGGGATCGTGGTGCGCTGCCCAAACGGGGCGTCGATTTGGACGGCGGCGCTCTCGTCGCCGGCGCTCGACGGCGTCTTCATGGCGACCGACACCGACTTGGTGGCGCCGGCTGCGAGGGTGACCGAGCTCGGCGACACCGTGCCAAAGGGCTGCCAATCCTGCGCCGTGGCCGTGAAGTCGACCGGCTGCGATGCGCTCGCCGAACCGGAGCCCGAATAGGTCAGGTAGGCGGTCCAGGTGCCCGCCGCCGGGTAGCGGACGTCCACATTGGACGTGGCCGTCGCTCCCTGCGGGATGCCGTCGATAGCAAGCCGCCCGAGCGGGTCGACCAACGTGACGTCGACGGAGCCGTTGTTGTTGAGGGGGATCTCGGCGACACTGGCGGCCAGGCGTGAGGTGCCTGGCTTCACCTTGAACTTGATCGTCTTGCTCCAGCTGCCCCCCGGCTCGCTGAACCGACTCGAGGCCAGCGTCGTCGGGGCCGAGAGGATTCGGCCGTGGAGCCGCACCTGCTGGGTGCCGGTGCCGGTGTTGGTGACCGCCACGTTGGTCTTCACGACGGAGCTCGTCGGGGCGGTCGTGGAGATCTGGTTCTTGCTGGTCAGGAGGGTGATGCCGGTCCGGCTTCTGGACCCGGTGGGCGTGCCGACCGACATGGCGGCTTGGACCGCCCGGTAGGCATTCACGATCCCGCTTCCCTGCTCGTAGGCGGGGAGGCCGAGGTCGGTTGCCGTCGAGGTGATGATCTGCTTGACGAGGGCGGGTGTGGGTGACGCCCCGCCATGGGTCTTGCGGTAGGCCTGGATCACGAGCGCCGCCGTCGCCGATGTCAGCGGGGCCGCCTCGCTCGTCCCGCCCGAGATGCACGCCTCGTAGGCGGCCGGGCTCGGGTTGCACGCCACCCAGTTCAAGTCACCAGGCGCAACGACGTTGGGACCCTTGAGGCCCTCGGTGAACCCACCGCTGCTCAGCCCACTCAGGTTGTCGTTCTCCCATCCGGTGGCGCCGATGCCGGTGTAATTGGCGATGTCAGCCTGGGCGTAGGTCCTGTACGTGGTGGTGGCGCCCGCCGAGATGACGGCAGGGTCGGTGCTCGGTGAGCCGACCGTCGAGGTCGGGCCGGCGTCGCCGCTCGACACGTCGACGACGGTCCCTGCCCGCACGGCGGCCTCGTCGGCCATGCGGACGACGTCGGTCATGGTGTCGGGAAGGGGGTTGTAGCCGAACGACTCGTTGAGGACATCGACATGGTCGGTGACGACGGCGTAGTCGATGCCGAGCAAAAGGGAGGTGGTCGTGGCGTCGTAGTTGTTGGGGAATACCTTGAGGCCGACGAGGCTGGCGCCAGGAGCCGCGCCGAGGACCCGGAACTTGCAGGTCCCGCCGCTGGGGAGCGTGATGCTGTAGATCTGCCGGCCCTGGGCGGCGACCGAGCTGGCGTCGAGGGACGCTTCGCCGTCGCTCGTCGTCGCCGTGCTGCCCTCGCCCGTGAGGTCCTTGTAGTCGACGAACACATGCGAGCCGTTGGGCCTGATGAAGTCGGGATCGTTGATGTCGATGCCGCCGGCGAGGTACGCCACCTTGACGCCGGCACCGGTGATGCCGAGCGAAGCGGCCGTCGGTCCCGACCCCGGCAGGTTGGAGTTGGCCCGGATCGCCCCGAGCGCCTCGGGGTCGAGCTCGACCCCGTTGGAGCCGGGCTGGCAGGCGGCGCTGCCGGCCGCCGCGGTCGCCTTCGACGCCGCCGGGGCTGCGGCTGCCGTGCGGGTCGCTGAGGCCGTGAGCCTCTTCGCAGTTGCAGTAGTCGCGGCCGACGCCCCTCGGGTGGCAGTGGGGAAGGCCAGGTGGGTGGTGGCGTCGGGGATCACGGCGGACACGGCCGGGCTGGCGGCAAGTCGCGCCTCCTCGGCCGTGGAGACAGTGGCGGTGACGGCGTTGATGAGCGAGACGCTGTGGATGTTGGGGGCCTTCAGCGTTCGAAGCTCTCGCAGCACGGGCGCCTGGACCTGGCTCACGGCCTGCGTACGGGCGCGGACCAGGGCGTGCGTCGCAGGCAGCGACGACTCCTGGTTCTTGAACATGACGATCACCGCTCGGTCGGGGTTACGGGCGAGGACCCTGGCCTGCGCCGTGGAGAGTCGGCCGAGGGCCGGCGCCGGTGACGACGACGACGCTCCACTCGCCGGTTTGGCCGCGGCCGTGCCCGAGACGACGAGTCCGGCCACGAGGCCGGTGATGCCGACGACGGCAGCGAGGTTGCGACGTGCTTTGCCCATGACGTTCCCCTTCCAATGCCCCTGTGCAGGTGCTATCCGCTTCGACCACCCAGCGGTCAGGAGCATAGCCACTGCGCGGAGGGGTGGCTCGGTCCGGTCTCGGCCCCGGCCAGTACGCTCTCGGACGTGTTGCGCTTCCTCACCGCCGGCGAGTCCCACGGCCAAGGTTTGGTCGTGATCGTGGAGGGACTGCCTGCCGGTCTGACCATCACCGAGGAGCAGATCACCGCCGAGCTGGCCCGCCGCCGGCTCGGGTACGGAAGGGGGCCCCGCATGCGCTTCGAGCAGGACCGCCTGACGCTGATCGGCGGTATCCGTCACGGGCGCACGATCGGGTCACCCGTCGCCGTGGAGATCGCCAACACCGAATGGCCAAAGTGGGAGCGGGAGATGTCCCCGGCCCCGGGCCGGACGGAGAAGCCGCTCACGCAACCCCGCCCCGGTCACGCCGACCTGGTGGGGATGCAGAAGTACGGCTTCGACGACGCCCGCGACGTCCTCGAGCGCGCCTCGGCCCGCGAGACGGCCGCCCGGGTCGTAGCCGGGACGCTGGCAAAGGCCCTCATCGCCGAGCTCGGCGTTGGCATCGTCAGCCACGTCGTCGCCATGGGGCAGGTCGCCATCGAGTCGCCACGCCGACCCGGCGTCGCCGACCTGACGACCGTTGACGCGTCCCAGGTCCGCTGCTTCGATCCCACCGCCGAGGCGGCCATGATCGCCGAGATCAAGGCGGCGGCCAAGGTCGGTGACTCGCTCGGCGGTGTGGTCGAGGTCATCGGCTACGACGTGCCGGTCGGTCTCGGAAGCCACGTGCACTGGGATCGCAAGCTCGACGGTCTCCTCGCCCAGGCCATGCTCAGCATCCAGGCGGTGAAGGGAGTCGAGATCGGCGACGGCTTCGACGTGGCCTCGCGGCGCGGATCGGAGGCCCACGACGCCATCACCTGGAACGCCGCCTCCGGCTACGGCCGCTCGACCAACTGGAGCGGGGGTCTCGAGGGGGGCATGACCACCGGCGAGCCGCTCGTGGCCCGCCTGGCCATGAAGCCCCTCTCGACGCTCAACCGGCCGGTCCTGAAGACCGTCGACACCGTCACCAAGGAGGAGACGGTGTCGTTCAAGGAGCGCACCGATGTCACCGCCGTCCCCGCGCTCGGCGTGGTCGCCGAGACCATGATGGCGCTCGTCGTGGCGGGAGAGGCGGTCAGGAAGTTTGGCGGCGACTCCATCGCCGAGCTGGTCCGAAACGCCGACGCGTGCGCCTCGGGGGGAGCGGGGGAGTGAGCGTCGGGCGGCTCCTGCTCATCGGGATGATGGGCGCCGGGAAGTCCACGATCGGTCATATCGTCGCGGCCCGGTTGGGCTGGCGGTATATGGACAGCGACGAGGAGGTGTTCCGGCGCACCGGCAGGACCGTCCCGGAGATCTGGCACAGCGAAGGGGAAGCGGCGTTCCGGGTGGAAGAGGCACGGGTGCTCGCCGCCGGCGTGTCATCGCCGGAGCCGACCGTGGTCGCCGTGGCGGGGGGAGCCGTGCTATCCGAGGCCAACCGCCGGGTCATCGCGTCGGCGGAGGGTCCGGTCGTCTGGCTTCGGGTGAGCGTCGACACGCTCGTCGAGCGAGTCGGTGACGGTGCCGGTCGGCCGCTGCTCGAGGGCGACGTCGAGGGGAACCTCGGCCGGCTCTACGCCCAACGGCGTCCGCTGTACGAGTCACTCGCCGACGTGACCATCGACGTCGATGGGCTCGCCCCCGACGTGGTCGCCGAGCGGGTCATGGCCACGGTCACCGAACGGGGTCGGCCGGGGGAGGAAGTGGTGTGATCGAGGTCAAGGTCCACACTGCGGCCGGTTCGTACCCGGTGCTCGTCGGGGCCGGAGCGAGGCACCGGCTGGTCGAGGTGCTGCCCTGCGGGATCAGGCGGGCGGCTGTCGTCACGCAAGAGGGCATCCCCTGCGAGGTCGACGCCGGCGTCGACCAGCGCACGTTCCTTCTCGATCCCGGGGAGGAGGCCAAGAACCTCGAATCGGTCGAGGAGCTGACCCGGGCCTTCTCGCGCTGGGGCTTGACGAGAAATGACGTCGTGGTCGCGGTCGGCGGTGGGGTCGTCACCGACGTGGCCGGCTTTGCCGCCGCCGTCTACCACCGGGGCATGCCCGTCGTGCACGTAGCTACCACCCTGCTGGCCCAGGTCGACGCCTCGATTGGAGGCAAGACCGGCGTCAATCTGCCGGAGGGCAAAAACCTCGTCGGGGCCTTCTGGTCGCCGGCGGCCGTGCTTTGCGACACCGAGACCCTCTCCACCCTGCCACCACGCGAGTACCGCAGCGGTCTCGGGGAGATGGCCAAGTACGCGTTCCTCGGAGTCAGCGGACTACGGGACCTGCCCCTCGACGAGGCCGTCGCCGCTTGCGTCAGCTGCAAGGCCGAGCTCGTCGGAGAGGACGAGCACGAGCGGGGCAGGAGGGTGCTGCTCAACTACGGCCACACCCTCGCCCACGCCATCGAGACCGTCGGCGACTATGACCTCCGCCACGGCGAGGCCGTCGCCGTCGGGCTCGTCTTCGCCGCCCGGTTGGCCCGTGCGCTCGGGCGGATCGACGACGAACGCGTCGCCCAACACGAGCTTCTCGTGGCGGGCTACGGCCTCCCGGATCGACTTCCCACCGGCACCGACCCCACCAGGATCATGGCGGTCATGGGGCGCGACAAAAAGGCCGAGTCCGGCGACCTCACGTTCGTTCTCGACGGCGCCGCCGGCCTCGAGCTCGTCCCCGGCGTAGACGCCGGCGTCGTGGCGGGCACCCTCGAGACGCTCCGCTCGTGAGCGACGCACCGGGTGGCGCACCCGCCGGTGGGTCGCCACCGGCGATCGTGCTGCTGCTCTCCGGTCCCAACCTCGACCTGCTCGGCCAACGCCAGCCGGAGGTCTACGGGGTGACCACGCTCGAGGGGCACGTGGCGGAGGCGAAGGCCGAGGCCACCCGTCACGGCTACCTGCTCGAGCACCACCAATCCAACCACGAGGGCGATCTTGTCGATGCCGTCCACGCGGCGAGAGGGCGCGTCGCCGCCGTGATCGTGAATCCCGGTGCGCTGACCCACTACGGCTGGTCCCTGCACGATGCGCTCGCTGCCTTCGAAGGGCCGATCATCGAGTTGCACCTTTCCTACCCCCCCGGCCGCGAGGCCTGGCGGCAGACATCAGTCGTCGCGCCGGTGGCGACCGGGAGCATCACCGGCCTCGGAGGGCTCGGCTACCGGCTCGCGGTCACTGCCGTCGCCGGCCTGCTCGGCGCCGTGGCTCCCGGCCCCGACGCTCCCAACGCCGCCGCCGGCCCCGCCCCTCGTGGCCGGGGTTGAGACACGCCGGACATGTTTTTTGGGTGAGGTTGACGTGGGATTTCGACGTCAACATCGCTCAAAAAATTGGCGTCGTCCGGCCCGGGCCCCGGCCGGCCGGTGACGAGCCCGGTGGCGGAGCCAGCGGGCATGATTGGGACCCGGTCGGCCCCTTTTGCGGCCGACCGTCTCCGACCGCAGCAGGAGCCCGAAATGACACGAGACCCGCAAGCCACCGCCACCACTACCGCCACCGCCGACCGGGGGCCCCTCGTCCCCATGGACATCGCCGGCCGCCTGGGTCGGTTGCGGGCCGGCATGGAAGCGGAGCTCGTGGACGCCCTGGTCGTCACCAGCCTGGCGAACATCCGCTACCTGACCGGCTTCACCGGCTCGGCGGGCACCCTTCTCGTGCTCGCGGCCAGGACCGTGCTGCTCACCGACGGTCGCTACGAGACCCAGTCGGCCGAACAGCTCGGTGCCGCCGGCGTCGACGTCACCGTTGCGGTCGCCCCCGCCGTACGCCAGGCCGGCGCCGGCGCCGGCCTTGTCGGTGCCGACGACCGGCGCATCGGGCTCGAGGCCGCCCACGTGAGCTGGGCGGCCAAGCGAGGTTTCGCCGAGTCTTGGTTTCCCGGCGCCGAGCTGGTGGCCACGGTCGGGCTGGTCGAGCGCCTGCGCCGCGTCAAGGACACCGGGGAGATCGACCGGCTGGGTCGGGCCGCCGCCATCGCCGACCGTGCGCTCGAGACGGTGCGAGCCGGGCTCGATGACGGGCCGACGGAGCTGGAGTTCGGCCGGGGCTTGGATTTCGAGATGCGCCGGCTGGGCGCGGAAAGTCCGGCGTTCGAGACCATCGTGGCATCGGGTCCAAACAGCGCCAAGCCCCACCATCGCCCGACCTCGCGCCGCATCCGGGGTGGTGAACCTCTCGTGCTCGACTTCGGCGCCCGCTTCGACGGGTACCACTCGGACATGACGCGGACCGTGTGGACCGGGGACCTGGTCGAAGCCGACCTGCGGCGGGCGGTGCAGGTGGTGGGAGCGAGCCAAGCGGCCGGCGTGGCCGCCGTCGCCGCCGGTGTCGAGGCATCGGCGGTCGACCTGACCTGTCGGTCGGTCATCGCCGATGCCGGGTGGGAGGACCGTTTCGTGCACGGCACGGGCCACGGCGTCGGTCTCGACATCCACGAGGCACCGTCGGTAGCGGCGACGTCAGTCGATACACTCCAGGTCGGCCATGTCGTCACTGTCGAGCCCGGTGTGTACCTTCCCGGTGTCGGCGGCGTGCGGATCGAGGACACCGTCGTGGTGACCGAGGATGGCTGCCATGCACTGACGACCACACCGAAGGACCGCTGCGACTGATGCCGACCGTCTCCACCAACGACCTGAAGAACGGGATGAGCCTGAACCTGGCCGAGGGTCTCTTCGCCGTCGTCGAGTTCCAGCACGTCAAGCCGGGCAAGGGCGGCGCCTTCGTGCGAACCAAGCTGAAGAACGTCAGGACCGGCGCCGTGATCGAGCGTACCTACCGGGCCGACGAGAAGCTCGACCAGGCGCTGATCGACAAGCGGGAGATGCAGTTTCTCTACATGGACGGGGACGGGCACGTCTTCATGGACAACACCGACTACGAGCAGCTGACGGCGAGCAGGGCTGCCCTCGGCGCCTCGGCCAACTTCTTGAAGGAGGGTGACTCGGCGGTGCTGCAGATGTACGACGCCGAGATCGTCGGCGTCGACCTCCCGGCCGCGGTCGAGCTGACCGTCACCGAGACCGAACCGGGGCTGCAGGGCGATCGGGTGTCGGGGGCGCGCAAGCCGGCGACCCTGGAGACGGGACTCGTGCTCCAGGTCCCCTTGTTCGTCAACACCGGCGACCGGATCAGGGTCGACACGCGCTCGGGGGATTACATCACCCGCGCCGGTTCCTGACCCGCCGATGGTCGAGGTCGGCGGGCGGCGCCAGGCGCGCGAGCGAGCCCTCGCCCTGCTCTACGAGGCGGATGCCAAGGGCAAGAGCCCGTCCGACGTCGTCCGCGAGCTGCCGCTCGCGCCGGACCGCTTTGCGGTCGAGCTGGTGCGGGGGGTCGAGGAGCGCAGCGTCGAGATCGACCAGATGATCGCCACCCACTCGATCGGCTGGAGCGTCGAGAGGATGCCGGTCGTGGACCGCACCCTGCTGCGCCTGGCCACCTTCGAGCTGATCGGCCGCCCCGACGTGCCGACCGGTGTCGTGATCTCCGAGGCGGTGGAGCTGGCCAAGCAGTACTCGACCGACGAATCGGGGCGCTTTGTCAACGGGGTCCTCGCTGCCGTGGCCGTCGCCGTGCGCCCGGGGAGCGCTCCCGCCGGTACGGAACCGGCCGGCGCCTGAAAGCACCGCTTCCCTCGGGTGCGGGTACGCACCGCTACCTTCGGGTGCGGGCACGCACCGCCACCAACCGGTGTTCGCCCGGCCAGTGCCAACCGGGCCCCGCAGCCGACGCGACGGTCAGACCGGGGGACCGCCGGCCAGCCCGATGATCGGCCCGGTCGCGAAGACGGCGACAAGGGCGCCGGCGGCGAGGAAGGCGCCGTAGGGGATCGGCGTCCCGGCACGGATCCTTCCGGCGACCATTAGGGTGCCGGCACCAACGACTCCGGCCAGGTTGGCCACGACCAAGGCGATGAGCACGTAGGGGACGCCGAGCCAGCCGAGGGCGAAGCCGATGAGGCCGATGAGGCGTACGTCGCCGAATCCGAGCCAGCGCCGGTTGCAGGTGTGGACGGCGAGGAAGGCCCCGTAGCAGCCCGCCCCACAGATCACGGCTACGGCCAGGCGCACGGGTTGGCCGTCGACGATGGTCCCGGCCACCACGAACACCGCGACCAATGAGCCGGTCACGTACACGATGCGTTTGGGCAGGAGGCGGCGGTCGATGTCGGTGCCGGCCAGGGCGACGAGCCCGGCGGAGAACACGTCGAGGGCCGGCGTCGTCCATGACGCGCCGAAGCGTGCCGCCACTGCGGCCCAGAGGATCGCAGTGAGAACCGGAGCAAGCGGTGATCGCCCCAGCAGGTCGGCCCGTCGTTTGGATCGTCCCCGGCCCGCCCGCGCCCCGCCGGCCGCACGGACGAGGAGCCGTCCGGCGACGAGACCGCAGAGCAACGATGCGGTGAGACCGGCGGCGGTCACGCCTGCGAAGGTAGTGCCGCCGGGCTGTCCGTCGACGGCTAGCATGCGGCGAACCGTCAAGCCGGTCCTGTGAGGCCGGCACGGAACCGGAGGTACGGATTGGCAGAACGAGAGCGGTCACTTGCGCCCCCTTACGGGGGCGTTTTCGTTGCCAGGACCACGGTGATGGAGCCGGAGGACGTGCGCAGGGCGGCGTGGCGGATGGCCCACGAGATCGTCGAGCGCAACCGGGGAACCGACCAGCTCGTGCTCATCGGGTTGCAGACCGGCGGGGTCTGGATCGCCGCCCGGCTGGCCGAGATCATCGGCGAGACGACGGCCGGCGACGTGCCCGTTGGGACCCTCGACGTTGCCTTCTACCGAGACGATTTCGGGCTTCGTCCCGTGCTGCCAGAGGCGGCCACCGACGTGCCCGTCGAGCTGGCCGGCAGGACCGTGGTGCTCGTCGACGACGTGCTGTTCACCGGCAGGACGGTACGGGCGGCCCTCAACGCCCTGGCCGACTACGGCCGGGCGACGATCGTGCAGTTGGCGGTGATGGTGGACCGCGGCCATCGCGAGCTGCCGATCCGTCCCGACTACGTGGGGAAAAACCTCCCGACGCGCCGAGACGAGATGGTCGACGTCAGCGAGGCCGGAGTGGTGCTCGGCGACATGGTGGCCAAGGGAACCGCTCAATGACCGCTCGGCTCTCGGTGGGCGAGGCGACATGAACCGACACCTGCTTTCCATCGCCGATCTGGGCGAGGACGGCATCAACGAGGTCCTCCGGGTCACGGATCGCTTCGTGGAAGTGTCCGCTCGAGCCATCCCGCGGGTGCCGGCGCTTCGAGGCAAGACGGTGGTGTCGCTGTTCTTCGAGGACTCGACGCGGACCAGGCTCAGCTTCGAGGCCGCCGCCAAACGGCTCTCGGCCGATGTGATGACCTTCTCGGCCGGCAGCTCGTCGCTCAACAAGGGCGAGTCGTTGCGCGACACCGTGGAGACGATCGAGGCCATGGGCATCGACGCCGTCGTCGTCCGGCATCCGAGCTCGGGCGCACCGTGGCAGATCGCCAGGTGGCTCCACGGCCCGAGCGTCGTCAACGGTGGCGACGGCTGGCACGAGCACCCGACCCAGGCGCTGCTCGACTGCTACACGATCCTGGCCGAGCGGCGAGCGAGGGGTGTGGTCGCCGACGACGAGCGCTCTCTCGCCGGTCTCCGCATCGGGATCGTGGGCGACATCCGCCACAGCCGCGTGGCCCGCTCCGACGTCCTCGCCTTCACCGCCATCGGCGCCGCTGTCACGCTCGTCGCGCCGCACACCCTGCTGCCGCCGTCCCTCGCCGGTTGGCCGGTCGAGGTCACCGACGACCTCGACGCCGTCCTCCCTTCTCTCGATGTCGTCTACCTCCTGCGTCTGCAGCGGGAGCGGATGGCCGAGGCCCTGCTGCCGTCGCTGCGCGAGTACAGCGCCCGCTACGGCCTGACCCGCGAGCGCGCCGACCGCATGGCCAAGGACGCCCTGATCATGCACCCGGGCCCTGTCAACAAAGGGGTCGAGCTGGCCGCCGACGTCGCCGACCGTCCGTCGGCGGTGATCACCCGCCAGGTGAGCAACGGGGTGGCCGTGCGCATGGCGGTTCTCTATTTGCTGCTCGGCTCGGGGGTGGACCTTGTCGCGGCGTGACGCCGGCGGGGCTCGAGTGGTGATCCGGGGCGGCACGGTCCTCGACGCCACCGGCGAGCGTCGGGCCGACGTCCTCGTCGAGGGGACTGCCATCGTCGATGTGGCCGGGAGCGTGTCGGCGCCGGCCGGCGCGCTCGTCATCGACGCCGGCGGGTGCTTCGTGTGCCCTGGACTCGTCGACCTGCACACCCACCTGCGCGAGCCGGGTCGCGAGGAGGCCGAGACGGTGGCGACGGCCTCGCGGGCGGCGGCAATCGGCGGGTACACCGCCGTGGTCGCCATGCCCAACACCGAGCCGACGGTCGACTCCGCCGCCGTGGTTGCCCAGGTCCAGGACCTCGGCCGCGGCGCGTGCTGCGACGTGGTCGTGGCCGGCGCCATCACGGTCGGTCGGGCCGGCCGCCAGCTCGCGCCCATGGCCGAGATGGCCGAGCTCGGGGTGCGGCTCTTCACCGACGACGGGACCGGCGTGCAGGACAGCAGGCTCATGCGCCGAGCCCTCGAGTACGCATCGGGGCTCGGGGTGATCATCGCCCAGCACTGCGAGGACGATGGCCTCGCCGCCGGCGGCCACATGCACGAGGGGGAGTGGTCGAGCCGTCTCGGGATCGCCGGGCAGCCGGCCGAGGCCGAGTCGGTCATGGTGGCACGGGACCTGGCCCTCGTTGGGCTCACCGGGACGCCCATGCACTTCCTCCATCTGTCGACGGCGGCATCGGTCGACCTGGTTCGCAGGGCCAAGGCCGATGGCCTGGCCGTCACGGCCGAGGCCGCCCCCCACCACCTGACCCTCACCGACGCATCGATCGCCGATTTCGATCCGGTGTTCAAGGTGAACCCGCCGCTGCGCACCGTCGCCGACGTGGCCGCAGTGCGCGCCGGCCTGGCCGACGGGACCATCGACGCCATCGCCACCGACCACGCCCCGCACACCCAGGAAGCCAAGGAACTGCCTTTCGACCAGGCCCCGCCGGGCATGCTCGGGCTCGAGACTGCCCTGGCTATCGCCATCACCGAGCTCGAGCTCCCCCTCGCCGCGATCCTCGCCCTGCTCTCCTGGACGCCGGCTCGCATCGCCGGCCTGGCCGGCGCCCACGGCGGGCCGATCGAGGCCGGTGCCCCCGCCAACCTCTGCGTCATCGACCCGACCCGCTCCTGGCGGGTCGACCCGGCCGCTTCGGCCAGCAGGAGCCGCAACACTCCCTTCGCCGGCCGGACCCTGACCGGCAGGGCCCGCCACACCCTTCTGCGGGGCGAACCTGTCGTCCTCGACGAGGAGGCGCAGCGTTGAGCTCGGGGCCCCGGCGCACGGCGCTGCTCGTCTTGGCCGACGGCGAGACCTTCGAGGGTGAGGCGGCCGGCTGGTGGGACGAGGAGCATCCCGCCCCTGCGACCGGGGAGGTGGTGTTCAACACCGCCATGACCGGATACCAGGAGATCATCACCGACCCTTCCTACGCCGGCCAGATCGTGACGTTCACATGCCCCCATATCGGCAACTACGGAGTGACGCCTGACGACGACGAGAGCCGCCGCCCGGCCTGTCGCGGCGTGGTCGTGCGCGAGCTGACCGACCGGCCGAGCAACTGGCGGGCCACGGGATCCGTTGGTGGTTTCCTCGAGCGTCATCGGCTGGCGGCGATCGCCGGGATCGACACGCGCCGCCTGACCCGTCACCTCCGTGAGGTTGGGGCCATGCCCGGCGCCTTCGGTCCCGTCGCCGGCCCCGGCGCCATCCGGGAGGAGGATCTCGCCGCCGCCGCGAGGACCGAGCCGGGCACCGAGGGCGTGGACCTCGTCGACGAGGTCACGACGGCCGAGCCCTACACCTTTGGCGAAGGTCCCAAGCGGGTGGTCGCATACGACTACGGCATCAAGCGGACCATCCTCGCTCACCTCGGGCGCTTCGCCACCGTCGAGGTCGTGCCCGCCGCCACGCCCGCCGCCGACGTCCTGGCCCGCCGGCCCGACGGGGTGTTCCTCTCCAACGGGCCGGGCGACCCCGCCGTCGTCACCTACGCCACCGGCGCCGTGGCGGAGCTGCTCGGCCTGGTGCCGGTGTTCGGCATCTGCCTCGGCCATCAGGTCCTCGCTGCCGCCCTCGGCGCCAAGACCTTCAAGCTCGAGTTCGGCCACCACGGCGCCAACCACCCGGTGCGCCGGCTGGCGACGGGCACGGTCGAGATCACCAGCCAAAACCACAACTACGCCGTGGCCGACGGCGGCATCGCCGGCGCTGACGTCTCTCACGTCAACCTCAACGACGGTGTGGTCGAGGGCATCGAGTGCCGCGACGTGCCGGCCTTCGGCGTGCAGTACCACCCCGAGGCCGGGCCAGGCCCCCACGACGCCGGCTACCTCTTCGAGCGATTCCTTGTCCTCATGGGAGGGCTCGACTGAATGCCGCGTCGCGACGACATCCAGACGATCCTCGTCATCGGCTCGGGGCCGATCGTTATCGGCCAGGCCTGTGAGTTCGACTACTCGGGCACGCAGGCGTGCCGGGTGCTGTCCGACGAGGGGTACCGGGTGGTCCTGGCCAACTCCAACCCGGCGACGATCATGACCGACCCCGAGTTCGCCGACCGCACCTACGTCGAACCGCTGACCTTCCAGGTGCTCGAGGCGATCATCGAGCGGGAACGCCCCGACGCTGTGCTCCCGACCCTCGGTGGCCAGACCGCGCTCAACCTGGCCATCGCCTTGCACGAAGGGGGAGTGCTCGAGCGTTACGGAGTCGAGATGATCGGGGCCGACGCCGAGGCCATCGGAACGGCCGAGAACCGGGACCGCTTCAAGACGGCCATGGTGGAGATCGGCCTGGCGGTACCGGAGTCCGGGTTCGCCTACGGCGTGGCCGACGCCTTGGAGATCGGGGACCGGATCGGGTACCCGATCATCGTGCGGCCCTCGTACATCCTCGGGGGCTCGGGCACGGGGATCGCCCACGACCCCGATGACCTGGAGCGCCTGGCGCGCGAGGGCCTCGATGCCAGCCCCGTCGGCGAGGTGCTCGTCGAGCGGTCCATCGCCGGCTGGAAGGAGTACGAGCTCGAGGTGATGCGCGACCGCGCCGACAACTGCGTCGTGGTCTGCTCCATCGAAAACGTCGACCCGATGGGGGTCCACACCGGCGACTCGGTCACGGTGGCGCCGGCTCAGACGCTCTCCGACGTCGAGTACCAGCGCCTGCGTGACGACGCCTTCGCCTGTATCCGCCGCATCGGTGTCGAGACGGGCGGCTCCAACATCCAGTTCGCCGTCGACCCGGCGACCGGTGACAGCGTCGTGATCGAGATGAACCCACGGGTGAGCCGGTCGAGCGCCCTGGCATCGAAGGCGACGGGGTTTCCGATCGCCAAGATCGCCGCGCGCCTGGCCGTCGGCTACACCCTCGACGAGATCCGCAACGACATCACCGGCGAGACGCCGGCCAGCTTCGAGCCGACCATCGACTATGTAGCGGTCAAGGTGCCGCGCTGGGCCTTCGAGAAGTTCCCCGGCGTCTCCGAGACACTCGGTACGCGGATGCGCTCCGTCGGTGAGGCCATGGCCATCGGCCGCACCTTCCCCGAAGCCCTGCAGAAGGGGCTGCGTTCGGCCGAGCGAGGCCGCGACGGGCTCAACTGCGACCCGGGCGAGATCCGCTACGAGGCGTGGGGCGACGACGAGCTCGTGCGTCGCGCCGCCGTCGCCACCCCCGATCGCCTGTTCCAGCTCGAGGCGGCCGTGCGGCGCGGGGTCGGCGTCGACCGGCTCGCCGCCGCGACCGGCGTCGACCCCTGGTTCCTCGACCAGATCGCCCTGGTCGTCGCCGAACGGGAGCATCTTGCGGTCATGGGCGGCCCGGCCGCCCTCTCGAGGGCCGACTGGCGCCGAGCCAAGCGCCTGGGGTTCGCCGACGCCCAGCTGGCCTGGTTGTGGGCCGGCGCAACGGCAGGACCGACCGAGGAGGACGTGCGCTCGGCTCGGATCGCGGCCGGCGGGCGAGCCACCATGAAGACCGTTGACACCTGCGCCGCCGAGTTCGAGGCGCACACCCCCTATCACTATTCGACGTACGAGGACACCGACGAGGTGGCGGTCGGCGACCGGCCCCGGGTCGTGATCCTCGGGTCAGGGCCTAACCGCATCGGCCAAGGCGTGGAGTTCGACTACTGCTGCGTCCAGGCCAGCTTCGCCCTGCGCGATGCCGGATTCGAGACGGTGATGGTCAACTGCAACCCCGAAACGGTGTCGACCGACTACGACACGAGCGACCGGTTGTACTTCGAGCCGCTCACCTGGGAGAACGTCACCGACATCCTCGAGGTCGAGCGGGCCACGGGTCCGGTGGCCGGGGTCATCGTCTCCCTCGGCGGTCAGACGCCGCTCAAGCTCTCCGGGCGGTTACCCGCAGGGGCCGTTCTCGGTACGGCGCCCGATTCCATCGACCTGGCCGAGGACCGCGAGCGGTGGAATGCCCTGTGCGCCAAGCTCGGGATCCCCCAGCCGGCCGGCGGGACCGCGGCCGGTGCCGACGAGGCCGCCGCCGTCGCCGCACGAGTTGGTTTCCCTGCTCTCGTACGGCCGAGCTATGTGCTCGGCGGGCGGGCCATGGAGATCGTCTACGACGAGGCCGACCTGCGCCACGCCATGGCCCAGATGGCCGGCGACGGTTCCCTCGGGCGCGAGGGCGGCCTTTCCGCCGAGCGTCCCGTGCTCGTCGACCGGTTCTTGGAGGACGCCATCGAGGTCGACGTCGACGCCGTAAGGGACAGGACGGGCGACACGGTGATCGGCGCGGTGATGGAGCACGTCGAGGAGGCCGGTGTGCACTCGGGGGACAGCGCCTGTGTCATACCGCCTCAGACCCTCGAGCCCGCGACCATCGCCGTGATCGAGACCCACACCCGTGCCATCGCCGACGCTCTGGACGTGGTCGGACCCATCAACGTCCAGTTCGCGGTGCAGCGGAGCGGGTCAGAGGCCCACGTCTTCGTGATCGAGGCCAACCCCAGGGCGTCGCGAACGGTGCCGTTCGTCTCCAAGGCCACCGGCGTGCCCCTGGCCCGGGTGGCGGCGCGGGCCATCGCCGGTGCCACCCTCGCCGACCTGCGCGCCGAGGGACTCCTGCGGCCCCCGGTCTCGGGCGGTCACGTGAGCGTCAAGGAAGCGGTCCTGCCCTTTGACCGCTTTCCCGAGGCGGACACGCTGCTCGGCCCCGAGATGCGATCGACCGGCGAGGTCATGGGGATCGACACGACATTCGGGTGGGCGTTCGCCAAGACCCAGGCCGCCGTGGGCCAGGACCTCCCCGACGGCGGCACGGTGTTTCTCACGCTTGCCGATCGCGACAAGCCGGCCGGCCTCGACGTGGCCCGCCGCTTCGTCAGGCTCGGCTTCGCCCTCGCTGCGACCCGTGGCACGGCCAGCTACCTCGAGGCCAACGGGCTGCCGATAGCGACGGTCGTTGCCAAGGTTGGCACCGAAGAGGACGGTGCCGACGCCGTCGAGCTGATCGGGTCGGGTGCCGTCGACCTGGTCATCAACACCCCGCGCGGACGCGGCCCGCGCGCCGACGGCGCCCACATTCGCCGCAGCGCCAACCAGCACCGGGTCGCGTGCCTGACGACGGTCGCCGCGGCGAGGGCGGCGGCGGCCGGTATCGCCGATCGGGCGACCCACGGCATGGCCGTGCGGAGCCTGCAGGAGTACCACGCCAACGAGCAGCTCCCGCTGGTCCGTTGAGCCGTCGCCACCGGCTCGCCCATCCTCCAGTCGATCTGACCACCAACCTCGGTCCGCTCACGCTGCCAAACCCGGTGCTCACGGCTTCGGGGACGGCCGGGCTCGGCACCGAGCTCGGCGCCTTCGTGGATCTGGCCTCGATCGGTGCCACCGTCGTCAAGTCGCTCTCTACCGAAGCGTGGGCCGGCAATCCCGCGCCGCGCCTGTGGCCGCTCCCCGCTGGCATGCTCAACAGCGTCGGTCTGCAGAACCCGGGTGTGACCGCCTGGCGGCACCGCTACCTCCCGGCTCTCGTCGCCGCCGGTGCCAGGGTCGTCGTGAGCATCTGGGCCTCGTCCGCCGACGGCTACCGCTCGGCGGCGGCCGAAGTCGCACGCGGCGCCGCCGGTGCTCACGACGGGGGCGAAGGCGCAGTGGATGCGGGCGGGAGGATCGTTGCCGTCGAGGCCAACGTCTCCTGCCCGAACGTGGAGGACCGGCAGCGGATGTTCGCCCACTCGGAGGCGGCGACCGCCGCCGCCGTCGGGTCCGCCGCCGAAGGTCTTCGCGGCTCCGGCCTGCCCCTGTGGGCCAAGCTCAGCCCCAACGTCACCGACCTGCCCGCCATCGCCGCCGCCGCTCTCGGCTCCGGCGCCGGCGGGTTGACCCTCGTCAACACCCTCATGGGCCTGGCCATCGACCCGGCCACTGGCCGGGCCCGACTCGGTGCCGGCGGAGGCGGCCTCTCTGGGCCGGCCCTGCACCCCGTCGCGGTGCGAGCCGTCCACGAGTGCCGGCTGGCGTTCCCCGACGCGGTCATCGTCGGCGTCGGGGGCATCGGCACCGGCGCCGAGGCGGCCGAGATGCTCGTCGCCGGCGCCGACGCGGTACAGGTCGGGACGGCAACGTTCGCCGATCCGCGGGCTCCGACGCGTGTCCTCAGCGAGCTCCGATCGTGGTGCGACGACCACGCCATCGCCCACGTCGATCAACTGCGACGGCCGCCCCGCGCGTGACCGATGTTGTCGGTGAGGAGGGGCCGTCGCCGGTCCCTGGCGAGTGGCCGCCGTACTAGGGTTTGCGGCTATGCCTCTCCCGCCCACCCTGTCCCCCGAACAACGACAGGCCGCTCTCGACAAGGCGGCCGCCGCCCGCCGTCTGAGGGCGGAGCTGAAAGAGAAGCTAAAGATGGGATCCATCACCCTGCGGGAGCTTCTCGCCCAAGGTGACGCCGACGAGATCGTGGGGAAGATGAAGGTCCTCTCGGTCCTCGAGTCGCTCCCCGGGCTCGGCAAGGTCAAGGCCCGCCGGCTCATGGAGGACGTCGGGATCAGCGAGACGCGGCGCATCCAGGGTCTCGGCGATCAGCAACGTAGGAAGCTGTTCGAGAAGCTCGGCTGAGACGCCGACCGCCGCCTCCGTGGCTGCGACCGACGATCCGACCGGGCCCAACGGCACGGTTCTGGTGGTATCCGGCCCCGGAGGGGTCGGTAAGGGGAGTGTGGTTGGGCGGCTCCTCGCGTTACGACCCGAGCTGTGGTTGTCGCGCTCGTGGACCACGAGGACGAGACGCTCGGGTGAGCCAGCCGACGCCTACGTGTGGGTAGACAGAGACGCGTTCCTCGACCGGGTCGCCGCCGAAGGGTTCGTCGAGTGGACCGAGTTCGCCGGCAACGGCCACCTCTACGGGACGCCGACGATCGAGGGAACCGAGGGACGCGACGTCGTCCTCGAGATCGAGCTCGACGGGGCCCAGCAGGTCAAGGCCCATCACCCCGAGGCGGTTCTCGTGCTCATCGTCGCTCCTTCCGCCGCCCATCAGGAGCAACGGCTGCGCACACGCGGCGACGACGATGCCAGCGTGGCTCGCCGAGTCGCCTACGGCGCCGAGGAGGAGAAGCTCGGGCGGCGGATCGCCGACCACGTCGTGGTCAACGACGACCTAGACCGGGCCGCAGCCGAGCTGGCCGGTATACTCGATCGGCAACGACCCGGGCGCTGAGCGCCCGCTCGCCCCGAGGAGCCCCAAACCTTTATGGCCGAACGCCGTCCCACGATGATGGACCCGCCCGTCGAGCAACTCCTCGGCCGCGTGGACTCGAAGTTCACGCTTGTGACCGTGGCCGCCAAGCGCGGCCGGCAGATCAACTCGTACTTCAACCAGCTGGGCGAGGGTCTCGGCACGATCGTGCCGCCGCAGGTCGCATCGGTCTCGCGCAAGCCGCTCTCCATCTCACTCGAGGAGGTCGCGGCGGCCAAGATCACCTACCACCGGGTGGCCGACGAGGTAGACGAGGGTGCCGAAGGCGAGGGGGCCGAGGGCGACCCGGCCGGCGAGGTCGAGCCGTAGCCATGCCGACGCCGGCCTTCGAAGGCCGGCGCATCGTGCTCGGCGTCTGTGGCGGCATCGCCGCCTACAAGGCGGTCGAGGTGTGCAGGAAGCTCGCCGATGCGGGCGCCTACGTGACCCCGGTCCTCACGAGGGCGGCCACCCGCTTCGTCGGTGAGGTGACGTTCAACGCCCTGGCTTCCGAGCCGGTGAGAACGTCGCTTTGGGACGGCCCCGAGCCGATCCCCCACACCCGCATGGGGCGAAGCGCCGACGTCATCGTCGTCGTCCCGGCGACCGCCCGGCTCATCGGAGAGTACGCGGCCGGCATCTCGTCCGATCTGCTGACCGCCACCCTCCTCGCCACCCGGGCGCCGGTGGTCCTCTGCCCGGCCATGCACACCGAGATGTGGGAACACCCGGCCGTCGCCGACAACGTCGCCCTGCTCCGCCGGCGCGGCGTCCACGTGGTCGGACCGGATCGGGGTCGCCTCGCCGGCGGCGACGTCGGCGCCGGCCGCCTCGTCGACCCCGACACCATCGTGGGCGCCGTGCACGCCGTGCTCGCCGGCGAGGCGGTCCCGGTCATAGCGGTGGCGTCCGCCAGCGCGGCGGGCCCGGCCCAGGAGGAGCGGCTCGCCGGCGGCGAGTCCGACGCCGCAGCGAGGGCGTGGGTCGGGGTGCGGGTTCTCGTAACGGCGGGCGGGACGAGGGAGCCGATCGACGCCGTTCGCTATGTGGGCAACCGGTCGTCAGGCAAGCAAGGCCACGCCATCGCCGACGTCCTCGCCGGGCGAGGCGCGACGGTCACCCTCGTCACCACGGTCGGGCTTCCCGTCGCACCCGGTGTCGAGGTATTGAGCGTCGAGACGGCCGCGGAGATGGAGCGCGTCGTCGCCGAGAGGGCCGGAGGGGCAGAGGTGATCGTGATGGCCGCCGCCGTCGCCGATTTCCGCCCCAAATCCGTCGTCGGCACCAAGCTCAAGAAGGCCGACGGGGTCCCCGACCTCGTGCTCGAGCCCACCCCCGACATCCTCACCGGGCTCGCCAGGACCCGTCGTCCCGGTCAGGTCCTCGTCGGGTTCGCGGCCGAGACCGTCGCCCCCACGGCCGGCGAGCGCGACCTCCTGATCGACGCAGCCAGGAGCAAGCTCGCGGCCAAGGGCGTCGACGTCGTCGTCGCCAATGACGTGGCCGCCGCCCACACCGGGTTCGGCCACGAAACCAATGCCGTCGTCATCGTCGCGGCCGACGGCGCCGTCGTCGACGTCGGGCTGCGCCCCAAGCAGGCCGTCGCCGTTGCCGTCGTCGAGGCCGTCGAGGGCTATCGTCGCGCCGCCATCGCCACCGCCGTGTCGGCGCCCCCCGAACCGCCCGAGGAGGGCCCGTGACCAGCTGGACCTTCACTTCCGAGTCGGTGACCGAGGGCCACCCCGACAAGATGGCCGATCAGATCTCCGACAGTGTCCTCGACGCCATCCTGACCGACGATCCGCAGGCCAGGGTCGCATGCGAGACGCTGCTCACGACCGGGCTCGTCGTCGTCGCAGGAGAGATCACCACCGACGCCTACGTCGAGATCCCCAGCCTGGTGCGCGACGTGATCTGCACGATCGGCTACACGAGCTCCGACATGGGTTTCGACGGCCGCACATGCGGCGTCACGGTCAGCATCGGAGCTCAGTCGCCCGACATCGCCCAGGGCGTCGACACCGCCTTCGAGGTCAGGTCGGGCACGAGCGGCGAGGACATCCTCAACGCCCAGGGAGCAGGCGATCAGGGGATGATGTTCGGCTACGCCTGCGACGAGACCGACGACCTGATGCCCATGCCGATCTGGCTGGCCCATCGCCTCTCGCACCGCCTCGCCGAGGTGCGCAAGGCCGAGACGCTCCCGTACCTGCGCCCCGACGGTAAGACCCAGGTGACCTTCGAGTACGTCGACGGGCGCCCGGTGCGCCTCAAGACCGTCCTCATCTCGACCCAGCACAGTCCCAACGTCGACCTGCGCGGCGTGCTCGAGCCGGACCTCGCCGAGCAGGTGATCGCCCCGCTCGTGCCGCCCCAATTCGCCGACAACGACTACGCCGTGCTCGTCAATCCGACCGGGCGCTTTGAGCAGGGCGGTCCCCACGCCGACGCCGGCCTGACCGGTCGCAAGATCATCGTCGACACCTACGGGGGCGCGGCCCGGCACGGGGGCGGAGCGTTCAGCGGGAAGGACCCGTCCAAGGTCGACCGTTCGGGGGCGTACGCGGCGCGCTGGGTGGCCAAGCACGTGGTGGCGTCGGGCGCGGCCCGCCGCTGCGAGATCCAGGTCGCCTACGCCATCGGCGTGGCCCGCCCCGTGTCGATCATGGTCGAGACCTTCGGCACGGAGACGGTCGACCCGGGCCGCATCGCCGCCGCCGTCGACGAGGTCTTCGACCTCAGGCCCGCCGCCATCATCCGCGACCTCGACCTGCGCCGGCCCATTTACCGCAAGACCGCCGCCTACGGGCACTTCGGCCGCAATGACAAGGAGTTCGGCTGGGAGCACCCCACCAGGCTGGACGACTTTCGGGCCGCCGTCGGTCTGTCCTGACCACTTCGGGCGCCAAGGAGGTGGCGGGCGTCTCGGGTCGGGGTCGGGTGGTCCGCCGGCGCCGGCCGGCACCGGCAAGCGTCCCCGATCCCTCCGCCCGCGTCGTGTCGGTCCAGCCCGCCGTCGGCGGCATCGAACGAACCTTCGACTACGTCGTCCCGCCGGCCATGGACGGTGCGGTGCGGGTGGGGACGGTCGTGCGGGCCGATCTCGGTGGGCGTCGCGTCGGTGGCTGGGTCGTGGAGGACCGGGTGCAGGCACCCACCGGCCTCGCCCTCCGGCCGCTCACCCGTGTTACCGGGTGGGGACCGACGCCCGACGTCGTCGACCTGACCTCCTGGGGCGCGTGGCGGTGGGCGGGTCGGCGCGCTGCCTTTCTCTCCACCGCATCGGCCGAAGGGGCCGTCGGCACCCTTCCTGGACCTGACCTGCGGCCACCCGCCGTCCCGAGCGACCCCGGGCACCTCGCCGGCCTGGTCGCCGACGCCTGCGCCGTACCGATCGGGATCGTGCGCCTGCCACCGGCCGCCGACACCACGGCCCTCGTGGCCCTCGTGGCCCAGCGCGGTCCGACGCTCGTCGTCGTGGCGTCCAGCCATCGGGCGTCGATCCTCGCGGCGCGGCTGCGGCGGGCCGGCGCCGGGGTAGCCGAGGTGCCAGGGGAGTGGGCCAGGGCGAGGGCCGGCGTCGGGATCGTCGTCGGGGCCAGAGGGGCGACGTGGGCGCCGTGCCCCGGCCTGGCCGCCGTGGTCGTCATCGACGCCCACGACGAGGGGCTCATCCAGGAACAGGCCCCCACATGGTGGGCCACGACTGCCGCAGCCGAGCGGGCCCGGCGCGCCGGCGTGCCCTGTGTGTGGGTCTCGCCCTGCCCGACCCTCGACCTCATCGCCGCCGGCACCGTCATGGCGCCGAGCGTGGCCGCGACCCGGATCGGGTGGGCGCCGTTGGAGATCGTCGACCGCCGCGGTGACGACCCCCGCCTCGGCCTCTACTCCGAGCGGTTGGTGAGCGAGGTCAGGAACAGCGATCTGGCCGTCTGTGTGCTCAATCGCAAGGGACGGGCCCGTTTGCTCGCCTGCGGCGCGTGTGGCGAGCTGGCTCGCTGCGAGCGCTGCGGGGCGGCGGTGGCCCAGGCGATGGGGTCGGGGGTGCCGGCGACCGAGGGGCCGGGGGTGCAGGCGTCCGGTGGGCCGGTCGGTCGAGGTGCGGGTGGTCGGGGGGAGGCGGGCCCGGTGCCGATGCTGGAGTGTGGGCGGTGCGGGACGGTGCGTCCCCCGGTGTGCGCGGCCTGTGACTCGACGAGATTGCGTCGCCTTCGCGTCGGGGTGACCCGTGTGCGAGAGGAGCTCGAGGCGCTCGTCGGCCGGCCGGTCGGGGAGGTGACGGCCGCGACCGCCGAGGTCCCGGACGCCCGAATCATCGTCGGCACCGAGGCCGTGTTCCACCGGATCACGACCGCAGAGACCGTGGCGTTCCTTGACTTCGACCAGGAGCTCCTCGCACCCCGCTACCGGGCTGGGGAGGAGGCACTCGCCCTCCTGGCCCGGGCATCACGCCTGGTCGGCGGCCGGCGCCGGGGTGGACGGGTCCTTGTCCAGACCCGTTCCCCCGATCACCCGGCGCTTCGGGCGGCCGTCGCCGCCGATCCGGCGCTGCTCGGTGAGGAAGAAGCCGAGTTGCGCAGAGCGCTGGCCCTGCCTCCCACCCGGGCCGTCGCCGCCGTCGGCGGGCCGGGAGCCGGCGATTTCGTCGCCACCATCCCCGCCGGGGTCGACGTCATCGGCCCCAGCGAGGGACGCTGGCTGGTGCGGGCCACTTCGACCGGCGAGCTGTGCGACGCTCTCGCCGGGGCCAAGCGCCCCGCCGGACGGGTCCGCGTCGAGGTCGACCCGGTCCGGCTGTGAACCGTGCCCGCCCCCATGCCGGTGGACAGCCGTGGCTCCACCGCCGTGCTAGGCACTGACGTGGTGACGCGTGCGCGTGTGCTGTTGATTGAGGACGACTCGGCGGTACGGGAGGGCATCAGCCTGGCCTTGCGCCACCAGGGCTATGAGGTGTGTGCCGTGGCTACGGGGGAGGAGGCGGTGGCCAGGTTGGCCGAGCACCCCGACGTGGCGGTCCTCGATGTCATGCTGCCCGGTATCGACGGTTTCGAGACCTGCCGGCGGATCCGCGCCGCGGGAAATCGTCCTGTCATCATGCTGACGGCGCGCGGTGACGATATTGATGTCGTCGCCGGTTTGGAGGCCGGAGCGGACGATTACGTGGTGAAGCCGGTGCAACCCCGGGTGCTCGACGCCCGGATCGGGGCTGTCCTTCGGCGGGTGAGCAAGGAGGTTTCGGCCCGGGAGTGTCACGGGGAGCTGGTGATCGACCGGATGGCCCTGACGGTCTCCAAGCGCGGACGCCTGTTGGCGTTGACGCCGACCGAGCTGCGGCTCTTGCTGGTCGTTTCTGAGTCGCCGGGCCAGGTGTTTTCACGCGGTCAGCTCCTGGAGGCCGTGTGGGAGCAGGATTACCTGGGCGATTCCCGCCTGGTTGACGCCTGCGTGCAGCGTTTGCGCGCCAAGGTCGAGGACGCGCCCGGGCGAGCGTGTTATGTGCAGACCGTCCGGGGGTTCGGCTACCGGTTCGGCCCGCTATGAGCGATGTTCGAAGCGAGCCGGGCGGTGTGCGAGCCGGCCGCGGGTTTGGACTGCGTAGCCGTCTGGTGGTGGCCTTCGTTGCGGTTGCTGCCCTCACTGCTGCGGTCACATTTACGCTCACCTTGTCCTATAGCACGATCTACACGCTGCATGCAGGTTTTCCTTATTGGAGAGAGTCTGTAAAACAGCGGCGGGAGATATTTCGCCATTCGTGGTTTCCTATCGTGAGCGGTGGCGAGATCGCTGTTTACGTTGTTGTGGCTGCTGTTGTGTTGGTGGTGTTGATCGGTGTGGTGTGTTGGGTGGCCACGCGCCGGGTGCTGTCCCCGGTCCGTCAGCTGGCTGTGGCCGCCGACCGTTTGGCCGGTGGCGACTTGGGTGTGCGGTTGCGGCCTGTCGGCGGTGACGAGCTGGCCCAGCTGGTGGGGCGGTTCAACTCTATGGCCGGCTCACTGGAACGCAGCGTCGAGGAGTTGAGTGAGATGGAGTATCGGGCTCGGCGTTTCGCCGGGGACGTTACTCATGAGCTTCGCACGCCGCTGGCGGCCATGGTCGCGGTGACCGACGTGCTTGATGAGCATGCCGTTGCGATAGCGGGTGACGGCGGGCGGGCGGCGCGGCTGGTCAGCGATGAGATACGGAACCTCAACCGGCTCGTCGAGACGCTGATCGAGGTTTCGCGTTTCGACGCGGGCACGGCCGGCCTCGTCGTCGATGACCTCGACGTGGCCGCTGCTGTCGAGCGTTGCCTGGCCGCTCGGGGGTGGGCGGGCAGCGTCGTCGTCGATGTTCCGGCCGGGCTGCGCGGCGAGCTGGACTCGCGGCGTTTCGATGTGATCGTCGCGAACCTTGTCGCCAATGCCGCCTCCCACGGCCGCCCGCCGGTGATCGTGTGGGCCCGCACCGAGAGTTCAGATGACGGGATGTGTCTGACGGTTGGTGTCCGTGATCACGGCCCGGGCATTCCGGTTGGCGTGCTTCCCCACGTTTTCGAGCGGTTCTACAAGGCGGACAGTGCTCGCGGGCGTTCGGCGGGCAGTGGTCTCGGGTTGGCTATCGCCCGGGAGAACGCCCGCCTCCACGGCGGTGATATCCGGGCGGAAAACCTTCCTGATGGCGGCGCCGTGTTCCTCGTCACGCTGCCCCTGCCCCTGCCCCTGCCGCGCCCGGTGCCGGTTCGGCCCGCTATGAGCGATGTTCGAAGCGAGCCGGGCGGTGCGCGAGCCGGCCGCGGGTTTGGACTGCGTAGCCGTCTGGTGGTGGCCTTCGTAGCGGTTGCTGCCCTCACTGCTGCGGTCACATTTACGCTCACCTTGTCCTACAGCACGATCTACGACATTCAGGTAACTTATTCCCCAGGGTCTCAACCGTTCCGGCGTCAGATATTTCGCCATTCGTGGTTCCCTATCCTGAGCGGTGGCGAGATCGCTGTTTACGTTGTTGTGGCTGCTGTTGTGTTGGTGGTGTTGATCGGTGTGGTGTGTTGGGTGGCCACGCGCCGGGTGCTGTCCCCGGTCCGTCAGCTGGCTGTGGCCGCCGACCGTTTGGCCGGTGGCGACTTGGGTGTGCGGTTGCGGCCTGTCGGCGGTGACGAGCTGGCCCAGCTGGTGGGGCGGTTCAACTCTATGGCCGGCTCACTGGAACGCAGCGTCGAGGAGTTGAGTGAGATGGAGTATCGGGCTCGGCGTTTCGCCGGGGACGTTACTCATGAGCTTCGCACGCCGCTGGCGGCCATGGTCGCGGTGACCGACGTGCTTGATGAGCATGCCGTTGCGATAGCGGGTGACGGCGGGCGGGCGGCGCGGCTGGTCAGCGATGAGATACGGAACCTCAACCGGCTCGTCGAGACGCTGATCGAGGTTTCGCGTTTCGACGCGGGCACGGCCGGCCTCGTCGTCGATGACCTCGACGTGGCCGCTGCTGTCGAGCGTTGCCTGGCCGCTCGGGGGTGGGCGGGCAGCGTCGTCGTCGATGTTCCGGCCGGGCTGCGCGGCGAGCTGGACTCGCGGCGTTTCGATGTGATCGTCGCGAACCTTGTCGCCAATGCCGCCTCCCACGGCCGCCCGCCGGTGATCGTGTGGGCCCGCACCGAGAGTTCAGATGACGGGATGTGTCTGACGGTTGGTGTCCGTGATCACGGCCCGGGCATTCCGGTTGGCGTGCTTCCCCACGTTTTCGAGCGGTTCTACAAGGCGGACAGTGCTCGCGGGCGTTCGGCGGGCAGTGGTCTCGGGTTGGCTATCGCCCGGGAGAACGCCCGCCTCCACGGCGGTGATATCCGGGCGGAAAACCTTCCTGATGGCGGCGCCGTGTTCCTCGTCACGCTGCCCCTGCCCCTGCCGCTGCCGCGCCTGGCGCCGGATTGTTACCAAACCGTGACGTCGTCCTGACCGGGCCGCGACATGCCGTTCCTACGGTGCCGGCATGGATCGAGGGATACGACCAGTCCTACAGAGGAATCTCACCCTCCGGCGGCCGGCAACGGCTGTCCTGATCGCGCTGGTGGCGTCGGTCACGATCGCCGCGTGCGGCGGATCGAGCTCCGTGGGCTCAGGCAGCACCTCAACCACCGAGCCCGGTCTGAGGGCCGCTGCTCGGTGTACGGCCGGGGCGCGGACTCTCTCGGCCCCGGGAGACGTGCTGTACCCCGAGGTCGGAAACGGCGGCTACACGAGTGTGCACACCGCCACCCACACGGTCTACGACGCGACGACCAACCGCTTCTTGGCGGGCAACCACGTCGACCTCACCGACCGCGCAACCCAGTGCCTGTCGAACCTGAGCCTCGACTTCGAGCGGTTCCAGCCGGGGCACCCGAAAGGCAGTCCCGACATGCAGGTCCAGTCGGTGAGCATCGACGGCGCGCCGGCGTCGTTTCGCTTCGCCCAGCCGACTTACCCGGGCGATCCCAAAGGGCCCGGCGACCCCGATCCCCGCGCGCACGAGGCCTCCCAGCACAACCCCGTCGGCGGCCGGGACAAGAACCCGCTGCCGCCCGCGTGCTCGCCGGAGTTGACCAAGCAGGTCCAGGAGGCCAGCTCCTACAACGACTCGCAGGACGGGAGCCAGTGCCCGGCCGACAAGCTCGTGATCACCCCGCGGGCGCCGATCCCCAACGGCCACACGTTCACGATCACCGTCAACTACACCGGCACCCCCGGGGTGCACCACGACGGCAACGGTAGCGAGGAGGGCTGGTTTCGCACCGCCGACGGCAACAGCATGGTGACCGAGCCGGTCGGGTCTGAAGACTGGATGCCGCTCAACGACTACCCGAGCGCCAAGCCGACCTACGATTTCTCGATCACCACTGAGCGGGGCAAGACGGCAATCGCCAACGGGCAGCGTGTCAGCGTGACAGACAACCCGCCCGACGCGGCGTTCCCCAAGGGCTCGACGACGACCCTGTGGCACGCGCCGATGCCGATCGCCAGCTACCTGCCGCTGACGATCGTCGGCGACTACACGGCGAAGGTCCACACCGTCGACGGCAGGCCCTACTACGAGTTCCAGGATCGCCACATCGAAGCCCGGTACCGCGCCCCGGACGCCGCGGCGATCGCGATGCTGCCCGACATCACCCGCTTCGAGGAGCGGTTCACGGGGCCGTTTCCGTTCGCCTCAGACGGAATCGTGGCGTTGGGCCCGGGCACCGCGACTAACCCCGGCGCGACTAACGCCGAGGAGATGGAGTCGATGAGCGTCTTCCCCGACGGGCTCGTCAACACGGACCTGCTGTACCATGAGAACTTTCACCAGTGGTGGGGCGACAACGTCAGCGAGGGCAACTTCGAGATGGCCTTCTTCAAGGAGGGCTTGGCGACGCTGGCCGAGCAGCTGTACATCGCGCGTCTCGGCGCGCAGAAGGCCGGCGGGCTGAACACGACGGCCGGTCGCGCCGCGTTCGAGCATTCGCTCGTGAACACGTTCAACTCGTTTTATGCCAGCGGGTCCAGTTTCTGGCAGCTCGCACCGTCGAACCGCTCACCCGCCACCTACTTCGACACCTACGCCGTCTACTATCGGCCGGCGGCCGCCTACCTCGCGCTGCGCCAGATCCTCGGACCGCCAGGCTTCGACGCCGTGCTGCAGGCGATCCAGCGCCGGTACGCGGGCTCGTCGATCACCGAGCCCCAGCTCGAGGCGGCGTTCGCGGCGCGACTCCCCGATCACAGCGCGGCCTGCCAGACGCGCCTGTCGCAGTTCTTCAAGCAGTGGCTTGAGACCGCCTACCACGGCACCGCCAAGCCGCAGATCACCGGACCGGGGCTGCACGGCCAAACGTTCTACGCTCACGGCTGCACGGCGCCCGGCCGTCGCTGACCGCGACCGCGCCCGCATGACGGCTGCCCTGCCGCCAGGCGCCCCCGGTCGCGGTCAGAGCACGTCCTGCGCGGCCGCCGCGACGGCCCGCTGCACCGCGTTGACAGTCCTGCACTCGTCCGGCGCGGGGATCGTTGATCACGCGATTGATCACGATCGTGGCCAGGTTGCCGTCATAGCTGGCAGCGGCTGCGCGAGCAGGTAGGGCAGCGCATTGGTCACTACGCCCGAAGCCACATAGCCCGTGCTCAACGCCAACCCTCCGCGACAGCGTCGACCAGTAACGCGCCGACATCGACCAGCACCGCTCCGCCCGGCCGAACGGCCCGAGATGCTCGCCGCCGCACAGATCGCCGAGGCCGACCGGGCCCGAAGCGCCCACCTCGAGCAACAAGAACGCCGGATGGTTGTGGCCGGAGGCCCCGCGGTAGCGGCCGGGCGTTCGCAGCCCCCAAGCCCGAGAGAACGCTCGGCTGGCCCGCCAGCTCGGCATCGACTGGGACCCCGAGGCCACCGGTCGGGCCGAGACCCGACAAGCCGTGCTGTTCCAACAAGTCATCCAAACCCGAGCCCGAGAGCAGGGCCGGGACCGTTCCATAGACCGCGGCGGGCCCCGAACTGTGACCCGCCCCCTTGGGCAGCAAAGCCCCCGAGGAGAGAGGGGCGGGTTGGCGGTCATGGTGTTGAGGAGAACAAACGGCGTTCTCCTCAACACCCCCACCCATCATGAGGTTCGCGCAACGAGAGTCTGGTGGCGTCAAGGGTCGCTGCGGGACTCCGCTGCGCTCCGTGTCCTCGCTCGCCCCTTCGGGCCGCCCCCTGACCCCCTGGCCTGGCCTACAACGACGGCGGGTCATCCCTCTTGTTTGGTCACCAGCGCGTCGTAACAGCGGTCCGGCCAGGGATCCCTCATCGGCGACGCAAGCGACCCTCGATGGCGGTGCGGTATCACGGGAGGACGGCCACGCCACGGTGCCGTGCGGCCGAGGCGAGGGCGGCGTCAAACGTCGCCAGAGAGGCCTGGTGGTGGACAGCGACGTCCAATACGTAGCAGTCGGGCAGCTTGAGGCCGGTACTTGCCAGCAGTTCGGCCAGGCGCAAGGGTTCGTCGGCGTCCTGCGCTGCTACATCGACCCCGGCTGCTCGAAGGTCATCGCGCATGGCTGCGCCGCGGCCGACCCTGACACCGCCGAGCAGAGCCTCTGTCATCGTGGCGGTGTGGACGAGCATCGAGCCTGGTGTGGCGTCGAGGAGGATGGCGGTCGCCGCTGCGTGGTGGGAGTCGACGGGGCTGAGGTGAGCGATCAGGACGCTGGCGTCCAGAGCGATCACGCTGGCCAGTCCTCTCGCAGCTCGGCAAGATAGTCGGGCCCAAACGTGTCGGGGTATGCGCCGCTGCTGGCCATCACAGCGGCGCGGTGAACCTCGATTTCGAGCTGCTCGTGCTGCTCCAACGTTTTGCTACCGACGTCGACCAGTCGCAGGAGCAGTTTCGAGCGCGGCTCGCCCGGCCACCGCCTTGCGGCGCGGTCGATCGCACGGGCGACGGCTGGTGTCTCGGTCACCTGATGGCGAGGACGAGCGGTCGGCACGAGATGAGTGTACCACCTAGTCCGACGGTGGTACACTGGTGGCGGCACGTCTCGTCCCAATGCGGTCGCCACCCCTTCGGCGGCGCCGTGTTCCTCGTCACGCTGGCGCTGGCGCCGGCGCTGGATTGTTACCAAACCGTGACGTCGTCCTGACCGGGCCGCGACATGCCGTTCCTACGGTGCCGGCATGGATCGAGCGATACGACCAGTCCTTCAGAGGGCCACGGCCGGCTCGTCGGCGCACGGGCATGGTGCCCATCGACCGGTGCGGGCCCGGAACACGGAGCGGGCCACCCCCGCCTTAGCGGGCCGGGGGACCGTCTCGGCGAGGGCGGCGGCGCTGCCGTCCAAGCGCCAGCAGGAGAAGGTCTTTATCGAAGAGGCCAGACAGGCTGTCGGGGTGCGAGCCTGTCGGTTCGGCCGCCGTCGGCTCGCTGGAGCTGCCCTGGCGGTCGACAGGTGATGTTCGGCGGGTGGCAGGTCGCTGTGGTGCTCCCGGCGTACAACGCGGCGGGGACCCTCGAACGGACGGTTCGCGAGATCGACCGGGACATCGTGGACCATCTCTTGCTGGTCGACGACGCCAGCACCGACTCGACCGTCGAGCAGGCCGAGAAGCTCGGTCTGGTCCCGATCGTCCACCCCCACAACCGCGGCTACGGCGGCAACCAGAAGACGTGCTACGCCGCCGCGCTCGAGCTCGGCGCGGACGTGGTCGTTATGATCCACCCCGACTACCAGTACTCGCCCCGGCTGATCCCGGCCATGGTCGGGATGATTACCTGCGGCCACTACGACCTCGTGCTCGGATCGAGGATCCTGGCGCAGAATGCGGTGGCACGCGGCATGCCCCGCTACAAGTACGTGGCTAACCGGTCCCTCACCTTCATCGAGAACGTCCTTCTTGGCCAGGGGCTCTCCGAGTACCACACCGGGCTGCGCGCCTACAGCGGCGCCCTCCTGCGGTCCCTGCCACTGAACCGCAACTCGGACGACTTCGTCTTCGACAACCAGATCATCGCCCAGGCGCTCCTGGCCGGCGCCCGGATCGGCGAGCTGTCGTGCCCGACCCGGTACGGCGAGGAGTCGTCGTCGATTAACCTGCGGCGGAGCATCCGCTACGGCTTCGGGGTACTGACCACTTCCGGGCAGTATTGGCTCCACGAGCACGGGCTGCGCTCGGCGGAGTTCCTCGACCGCCAGGACGTGCCGGCCTTCGTCCCGCCCGAGGTGACCCCGGGGCTCGAGTCCCAGGCGGACGTCGGAGGTGACGGATCGGTCGGGGGCGACGCTTGCCTGCTGGCCGCTGTCCTCGCCGCCATGCTGTGAGCTCCGTCGTCGCGCCCGCCGAGGGCCAGGCACCCCCGACCGACCCGACAGCCGCGCCCCCGGCCCACGACGCCCGGCGCAGCGGGGGCGCGCACCTGGCGTCGCGGGGCACCCGGAGACCCTGGGCCCTCCTCGAGACCAGCGCGCTCCTGGCCTCGCCGGTCATCGGCTTTTACGTGCTCCGGCTCCGGGCCATGGCGCCTCCGGTGCTCCCGGACCCGAGCATGTCGAGCACGTACATCTTCGATCCCCGGGACTACTTCTACCGGTTCAACACGACGTTCACCCCGACGGCCCGGATGCGCGAAGGGGCCCGCGTCGGCTTCCTCGTCCCGGCCCGGCTGTCCTACCTGGCGTTCGGCGCCGTCCCCGGCTTCTTCGTCCTGCGCTACGTCCTCGCGGTGGTGGCGATCATCCCGGCCTACCTCCTCCTGCGGCGCCTCTACGGTGTCGGGGCGGGCGTGCTGGCCGTGGTGACCATCATGAGCTCGCCGGTCATCGTGACGGCGTGGGGCACGGACTTCCCCGACTCGGCCGTCGTGTCCTACCTGCTCGGCGGCGTGGCCTGCCTCCTGATGCCGGCCGCCGCCCGCCGGGCGAGGGTGGCCTGGCTGGTGGCGGCGGCGTTCCTGTTCACGATGGCGGTGTGGGCGCTGGCGACGTGCGCCGCGCTCGTCGCCGTGATCCTGGCCGCCTACCTCGTCGTGGGCCTCGTCGGTGAGCGCTCGCACCTGTGGATCGACGTCGTGCTCCTCGGCGTCGTCGCGGTCGCCGTCACCGTCGGGCTGGCCGGGGCGTCGGCGGCCGAGTTCGGCCAGCTCGACTACATCCGGCCCACCATCAATTCCATCCAGTACCTGGCGACCCCGAGCCAGGAGGCCATGTGGCACTCGGCCAACTGGCGGTGGGCTCCTTACGAGGCCTATGTCCTCGTCCCGCCCGCCCTGGCCGCGGCGTGGATGGTGGTCGGCCGCCGCTGGCGGAGCCTCGGGTCCGCTCAGCTCGTCGTCGCCCTGGCGACGGTGGGGGAGGTGGTGGCCGCACTTCTCCTGCAGTTCGTCGCCAAGGTCCAGATCCTCGAGGAGCACTTCTTCTACTCGACCCTCTGGGCCGCTCTGCTCCTTGGGCTAGTCGTCCTGCTCGCCGAGCTCACCCGACCGCTCGCCACCCACCGGCTGTGGCGGTTCGCTCCGGCCGTCCTCGTCGTGGCGGTGGCCCTGGCGTATGAGACCGACCCCCACGTGCCGGCCATGCGCTGGCTGCCGGTGGCCGCCATCCTCGCCGTCGGCCTCGTCGGCGTCGCCTACGTCGCCCAGCGCCTCGCCTCGGGCGCCCGCCCGGCCCTCTCCCGCGTTGCGAGCGGGATGGCGGTCGTCGGGATCGTCGGCGTGGTGCTCGTCCTCACCGTCGCGCCCTCACCGAACCACAAGCTCCTGGTCAACACCGCCTACAACCCGCCGACGGGCTACGACACGGCCCTCGGCGGCAACGCCAACGAGCTGGTCGACGACTACCGGTTGATCTCGGGGATCCACGCCTTCACCGGCAAGGCCACCTACCGGGGGGAGCAGGTCCTCACCTGCTGGACGTCGGCCGACCAGGAGCTGATGGACGCCATCGGCCAGTTCCACGCCGCCTTCAACCTCCTCCCCGGGTACTGCCCCGACCTCGGACCGGCCGACGCGCGGATGATCCGTTTCCGGCGGCCCGCGCAGATCCTCGTCGTCAGCGAGACGCCGGTCCGCATCCACGTGATGCTCCGCCACCTCGCCGGGCTCGGCGCGTTCGTCGCCCGGTCCGAGGTGCGCCGCGCCGGGCCCTACGACCTGCGGCTGTGGCTGGTCGAGATCCCCCGGTACCTCGCGCCCAACCGGGCCGCCGGCCGACCGCTCGAGTACCCGGGCCGACCCCTCCCGGGCTGAACCCCGCAGGACAGGGACTGAACGGAGAGCGGGAAAAACTGTGGGAGGCGACCGGTGAGTGTGAGCATCATCATGCCGTCTCGGGGGGCCGAAAACGGTAATCAGCTGGCCGGCTCGTCTGGGCCGTCAACACTGTCCGTGGCCGCCGTCCGGTCGGCTGCGAGGATGGCGTACTCGCCTTGCTGGGTGCTCCTGGCTGAGCCACCCCTGCGACTCGTCCGGGTGCGCTGCAAGGGCGGATCCGTTGTTGTCGTTTCGCCCGTCGGTTCCCCGTCCAGACCGAGCAAGTATCGAGGATGGCGTCGGCGTGCTAGGCACTGAGATGGTGTCGTGTGCGCGGGTGCTGTTGATTGAGGACGATTCGGCGCTGCGGGAGGGCGTCAGCCTGGCCTTGCGCCACCAGGGCTATGAGGTGCGTGCCGTGGCTACGGGGGAGGAGGCGGTGGTCAGGTTGGCCGAGCACCCCGACGTGGCGGTCCTCGATGTCATGCTGCCCGGTATCGACGGTTTCGAGACCTGCCGGCGGATCCGGACGGCGGGTAATCTTCCTGTCATCATGCTGACGGCGCGCGGTGACGATATTGATGTCGTCGCCGGTTTGGAGGCCGGAGCGGACGATTTACGTGGTGAAGCCGGTGCAACCCCGAGTGCTCGACCGGTTCGGCCCGCTATGAGCGATGTTCGAAGCGAGCCGGGCGGTGCGCGAGCCGGCCGCGGGTTTGGACTGCGTAGCCGTCTGGTGGTGGCCTTCGTTGCGGTTGCTGCCCTCACTGCTGCGGTCACATTTACGCTCACCTTGTCCTATAGCACGATCTACACGCTGCATGCAGGTTTTCCTTATTGGAGAGAGTCTGTAAAACAGCGGCGGGAGATATTTCGCCATTCGTGGTTTCCTATCGTGAGCGGTGGCGAGATCGCTGTTTACGTTGTTGTGGCTGCTGTTGTGTTGGTGGTGTTGATCGGTGTGGTGTGTTGGGTGGCCACGCGCCGGGTGCTGTCCCCGGTCCGTCAGCTGGCTGTGGCCGCCGACCGTTTGGCCGGTGGCGACTTGGGTGTGCGGTTGCGGCCTGTCGGCGGTGACGAGCTGGCCCAGCTGGTGGGGCGGTTCAACTCTATGGCCGGCTCACTGGAACGCAGCGTCGAGGAGTTGAGTGAGATGGAGTATCGGGCTCGGCGTTTCGCCGGGGACGTTACTCATGAGCTTCGCACGCCGCTGGCGGCCATGGTCGCGGTGACCGACGTGCTTGATGAGCATGCCGTTGCGATAGCGGGTGACGGCGGGCGGGCGGCGCGGCTGGTCAGCGATGAGATACGGAACCTCAACCGGCTCGTCGAGACGCTGATCGAGGTTTCGCGTTTCGACGCGGGCACGGCCGGCCTCGTCGTCGATGACCTCGACGTGGCCGCTGCTGTCGAGCGTTGCCTGGCCGCTCGGGGGTGGGCGGGCAGCGTCGTCGTCGATGTTCCGGCCGGGCTGCGCGGCGAGCTGGACTCGCGGCGTTTCGATGTGATCGTCGCGAACCTTGTCGCCAATGCCGCCTCCCACGGCCGCCCGCCGGTGATCGTGTGGGCCCGCACCGAGAGTTCAGATGACGGGATGTGTCTGACGGTTGGTGTCCGTGATCACGGCCCGGGCATTCCGGTTGGCGTGCTTCCCCACGTTTTCGAGCGGTTCTACAAGGCGGACAGTGCTCGCGGGCGTTCGGCGGGCAGTGGTCTCGGGTTGGCTATCGCCCGGGAGAACGCCCGCCTCCACGGCGGTGATATCCGGGCGGAAAACCTTCCTGATGGCGGCGCCGTGTTCCTCGTCACGCTGCCCCTGCCCCTGCCGCTGCCGCGCCTGGCGCCGGATTGTTACCAAACCGTGACGTCGTCCTGACCGGGCCGCGACATGCCGTTCCTACGGTGCCGGCATGGATCGAGCGATACGACCAGTCCCGGGTCGGGTCGACGAGGACGAGCTTGTTCTTTCGGGCCTAACCGAAGAACTGGCGTGCGGTCTGGAGTCGGCGGCGCCGGTTGGCGGGACGCTCCCGCAGGAACATCTCGATGTCGCCGACCTCGACAACGGACCAGTCGTGTTTGGCCCGCTCGTTGGCCAGAAAACGGGGCAGGTCCCGAATGATGCTCAGGGTGTGTTCGATGGTGTTGTCGGCACGGGGGCGGGTTCCGGTGCGGCGGGCTCGTTCCCGGGAGCGGACCATGTGATTAGCGAAGGCGGCCACTGCGTCCCGGCCGCAACGTGGACACGGCGACTTGCCGGCGATGGCCTCACGTCGGATCCGGCAGGGACGGCACCGCTCGCCGGTCTTGAACCGCAGAACATGGGCGCAGTCCCTCAAGCTCGACATGACCGCCCGCCTCAACATCAGGACCACCGCGATCTCAGGCGCACCGTAAGCGGATCCCCATCCGACACGCGAGGGTCGCTCCGCTCCGCCTGGATCAGCGATGTGGCGCTACGACTGAGGCGGCCGGGCCGCCTCGTGACGCTACTTTGGGCGTTGTAGATTTGCAGACTGTGGGCGGTTCACGGCGAATGGTCGGCGTACTGCTCGTCATCATTGTCGCCGTGGTCGCGCTCGTCCTCGAGGCTGCACATTCGGCCAGCGCCATCTCGGCTGACACGCGAGCGAGCGCGCTTTCGGCCGGTCGCCGTGCCTACGGCCAGGAGTCCTGCCTCAGAGCCTCCATTCGCCGGCAGGTCCAAAAGAATTCCCCGGTATTCATCGATGCCACCGGCCAGAATTACCAGTTTTTGTCGCAATACCTCACGCTGTGGGCCGAACCGGTGGGATCCCGTGCTGCGGCCAGCGTGACGGTGTCACTCGTGCCCAGTACCAGGGCGTGCGCCGGGGAAGCACTCCGGGTTCTCTCCGACCGGTGATCCTCCCCGTCATCGCGACGTTCGTCATCTTGGGCCTCGTCGCCCTCGCCCCTACGTCGTGTCTGGTCGGCTTCTCGGCTGTCACGGTCTTTCTTTCCCCGCTGGCCGGTGCTTTGGTCGCGGCGTTCGCCGCCGAGCTCGAACTTGCCATCGGTGGCGGTCTGCTGGGCTGGTTCATCGTCCTGGCGGCGGCCGTCAACGGGCTTACCGCCCTGTACTGGTGGCGCACCCGGGGAGCCCGGGCTGGCCGTCACGCCCATCGTCCCGATCATCGCGGGTGGACCTCGAACCTCCCGACGCCACTGCGGCTCCGTTCGCTGGCATGGCCGGCGACCACCTTTGTCGTCATCGCCGTAGCGGCCGGCTGGTCACTCCGAGCGTTGCAGAACCCGCTCATCGACCACGACGGCAATTCGATCTGGCTGCTGCACGCGCTCTTTGTCTATGGGGGTCACGATACCTGGACCAAAGCGTTGCACGACACGGTGTACACGTTCTCCAACCAGGACTACCCGCCCCTCGTGCCCGCGACCAGTGCGTTGGGGTTCATGGTCCACGGGGCGGTGAACCTCCATCTGGGAGTTGCGACGACCGTCGTTCTGAGCGCCTGTGCTCTCGGCGCTGTCGCATGCGGTATCGCGAAAGTGGCGGGACCTGGCGCACCTCTGCCGGCGCGAGTCGTGGCCCTGGTCGCCGGCGCCCTCGTCTGTCTCGGGGGATTCGGTGTCGCCGGGCCCAGGGAGCTTACCGGCTCGGCCGATCTGGTCTGGGCGGCGGCGGCGGTCGCGGCGGTGATCTTCGGCCTCGCGCTCCCCCGATCGGGCCAGCACCTCGCCGTCGCCTGGCTGGCCGCGACAGTGGCGGCCATGACCAAGAACGAGGGACTCGTGGCTGCTCTCGTCGTCGTGGCCCTGGTCGCCATCCGCTATGTGCCCCGCTCGACGAGTAATCAGTGGCGGCTCTGGTCGGGCCGGGCGGTGCTTGGATTCGTGATGGTGCTCCCGGCTCTGTCCTGGTCGGCGCTGATGCGTCACCTCGGGGTTCACGATGCGTTCTTCGCGTCCAAGAGTGTCGAGTCCGCCGGCTACCGCATAGGTCCGACCGTCCGAGGCATGGTCCGCTATCTCGTCATCGTGCCGGTGGGCGCGTTCGTGGCGATGGTCGGCACACGGTTCCTGAAGATGCTCCGCCAGAAGGTCGACCTCGCTCACTCAGCCTGGTTATGGGCTGTGACGGCCGCCTATCTGGTGAGCCTCTTCGGCACGTACGTGCTCGGGGCCAACGAGATTCATCGGTGGTTGACGAACAGCGTCAGCCGGACGACCATCTTCCCCCGACTGCTCACCTGCGGCGACTTGGCTCTGTGGGTTGCGATGGCGGCGTCGGCCTGGCCTGACGGCCGCACCGTGAAAGGGGCGCCACGAGCCGAAGGTCCGCCGGAGGGACGCGTCCGGCTGACCGCCGGCGGGGTCGGCTCGTGCAACGAGCCGTCGATCAACGCCGGGCGAAGACCTCGCGCAATGAGAGGGGTGGCCGACCGGTGAGGTGCAGGATGCCGGTCCCGAGCGCGTCGAGATAGCCCTCCCTGATCGCCCGACCGGTGCCGGTGAACAGCTCGAAGTACTCGGCGTTGTGGGGGTTGGCGCAGAACGCGACACGGTAGCGCTCGTATTCGGCGTCGCCCACTTCGACGCGATCGATGGGACGGCCGCCGACCTCTTCGAGCAACGCCGCGTAGCGCGGGGCGTCGATCGGCTCGGGGCCGGTGATGTCGTACACCCTCCCCTCGTGGCCCTCGCCTGTGAGTGCGGCTGCTGCCGCCGAGGCACAGTCGGCCCGGGCCACGAAGGCGTGCACCCCATCACCCATGTTCGTCGTCCACCGGCCGGTGCGAATGTGGACGGGTGCGATCTGCACGAGCAGATCGGCATAGAGGGCGTTGCGCAGGATCGTCCACTCCGTGCCGCTCTCACGAAGGTCTCGTTCGCTTTCGGTATGCGTCTTGGCCGGAGGAAAGGGATTGTCCGGCGTCGGGTTCATGACCGAGGTATAGACGACGTGTTGCACTCCCGCCCCGGCGGCCGCATCGAACGCAGCCCGGTGCGCCGCAGGGGCGCTCTGCACGCCGATAGTGCTGATGATCAGAGCCCGCTCTCCGCCGGCGAAGGCCGCCAGCAGACTTTCGGGCCGTTCGAAGTCTCCGTACCGGACCGTGACGCCTCGCCCGGCGAGGTCCGCAAGGGAGTCAGGGGAGCGAGAGATCAGGATCAGCGCAGAGGCGGGAACGTGCTCGAGCAAGGCCGCGACGGCAAGACGTCCGAGCTTTCCCGACGCCCCGGTGACGACCAGCCTTCCGCTCATCTCAGCGCAACCCTCGCCCCGACCCCGTCGGCCGCCCGCCTATCCGGGCACGACGCTGACGGCCGTGCCGTAGGCGCAGATCTCCGTCCAGTTCCCGCCCATCTCCGAGGTGTCAAAGCGCATGGCGATCACGGCATTGGCCCCGTAGGCCCTGGCTTCGTCGAGCATGCGGTTGACCACTTCGTGACGACTGTCGACGAGGTTCTTGGTCATGCCTTTCAGCTCGCCACCGGCGAGGGACTTGAAGCTGGCGCCGAGCTGCGAGCCCACGTTTCTGCTGCGGACCGTCAATCCCATGACCTCGCCGAATACCTGGGAGACCCGGTATCCGGGGACGTCGTTCATGGTGGAGACGAGGAGCCGCTGACCTTGAGGCTGGCTCCCTTCGGGTGGGTTGCTCATGAACCAAAGGTACCCGGCGGCATCGGAGGCGTGTCGCTTGCCGCTGGCGGCACGGTCGAGGCGACCCACGTCAGCACAGTGTCAGGGGATCGCCGACGCAGATGGAGCCCGGGTGAGACACGCCGAGGTACAGGCCGAGATGGTTGGGCAGCGCCGGGTTGGCCTCGTTGAGGGCGGCAAACAGCTCGGGCTGGGCGGCAAGGCCGGGCTGGGATCGCAGGGGCATGGCGCAGCGCATGGTCGGCTGGTCGACCCGCAGGATGGCCTGGCCCACACGAAGCTCCCGGCCCACCCAGCCGTTCTCGGAGAAGGGCTCGATGTCGATGTCGACGACCAGGTTGGGACGGAAGCGCCGGACATCCCAGTCGAGATGGGGCCAGCGGGTCGCGCAGAACTGGAGGGTGGCAGCAGTGACAAGGTGGATCGGCGCGAGATCGACGAGCGCCCCCTCGGGCTCGGGAAAGAGGGAACCGCCATCGCCGGCCTGCACGATCCGTACCTCCCGGCCCAGCCAGGCGCTAAGCGGGGGCGAGGCGAGATCGGCATCGTCGAGGGCAACATGGACACCCCCAGGCAGATCCAGGCTGTCGTCGTGGCCGACGCCTTCAAAGAGGACGGAGAAACGCTTGGCCGATGCGAGCTTCCCGGTCTCGGCGTCGACGAGACCCCACCGGCGGTCGCCGACGACGCCGTGGGGGCCGATGTCGAGACGATCCTCAGGTCCGCCCTGGAGCGACTTCACCGGATAGCGGTAGAGGGCGGAGACGACGCCCGGGCCGACCGCTGTCATCGACCGACACGGCCAAGAAGGTCGGCCGAGGAAGTGAGGGATTCGTCCGGCATGGTCGTGACCGTTGGCTCCCGGCAGCTGTCGTTGGCCCCGGCGCCAGGGGCACGGCCCGACGGCGAGATACGCGTGCGGCCGAGGCGGCCGACCCTGGCGGCCACCATACGCGACACGGCGTCTGCGTCGGGCCAGACCCAACCCCGTGGTGCCCTATACGCCGACCTTGGCCTGGTCGGTGGCCTTGGATGCCACCTTGTCGTAGAGGTGCTGGGGGAGCAGGTCGTAATGGTCGTGGTTGGCGACGAACCGGCCGGCGCCACCGGTGAGCGAGCGCAGCTCCACGGCATAGCGCGTCAGCTCAGCGGTAGGAACGAGCGCCTGGACCACCTGCTCGCCCGTCGGGAGGCTGTCGGTACCAAATACCCGACCCCGGCGGGCGTTGAGGTCGCCGAGGACGTCTCCTTGATGCTCGGCCGCCACGACGACCTCGAGGGTCGACACCGGCTCGAGGATGACAGGGACGGCCCCGTCGAGGGCGTCGTGCAGGGCGAGCGAGCCGGCCATCTTGAAGCTCATCTCCGACGAGTCGACAGCGTGATATTTGCCGTCGAAACAGGTGACGGTGATGTCCACCACAGGGAAGCCGTAGTGGCCGCCCTGGGCCATCGCCTCGGAGATGCCCTTTTCTACCGCGGGGATGAACTGGCGCGGGATGGCACCACCGACGATTCGATCCACGAAGCTGAAGCCGGCGCCCCGCTCGGCCGGCTCGACCCGGATGGAGGCCACGCCGAACTGCCCGTGGCCTCCAGTTTGCTTCTTGTACCGGCCCTCGGCCTCGGCCGCGGCCGTGATTGTCTCCCGGTACGGCACCCGGACCGCCTCCTGCTCCACGCCGACACCAAACTTGCGGGCCAGGCGCTCGAGGACCACGGCCAGGTGGGTCTCCCCCATACCGGACAGGATCGTCTGGTGGGTCTCGTCCTCGCGGTGCACCCGCACGGCGGTGTCCTCGTCCTGGAGACGGTGCAGGGCGGTCATCAGCTTGTCGTCGTCACCCTTGGACCGGGGCAGGATGGCGGTGGAGAGCACCGGATCCGGTGCCTGGAACGGCGGCACGGTGACCGGGGTGTTCCTGGGAGCGAGCGTGTCGCCCGTCGCGGTCGCGGTCAGCTTGGCCACTGCGGCGATGTCCCCGGCACCGACCTCACCGATCTCGATGTGCTCCTTGCCCCGCAGGGCGAAAAGGCCGTGGAGGCGCTCGTCGGCATGGGTGCGGGGGTTGATCAGGACGTCGTTGGGTCGAACGGTCCCGGAGACGACCTTGAAGAGCGACACCTTGCCGACGTAGGGATCGGCCACCGTCTTGAACACGAAGGCGAGCGGCTCGCCGGCGGGATCGCAGCTGACCGGGTGGTCGTGGCCTCCGCCGGTGACGACGACGGGAGGGCGGTCGGTGGGTGCGGGACCGATCTCGCAGACAAAGTTGGCGAGCCGGTCGATGGCGATGCAAAGCGTGGCCGAGCCGCACACCACGGGGAAGACGGTCGCCTCGGCGACACCCCTGGCCATGGTCGACTCGAGCTCGGCGCAGCTCGGAACGTCACCGTCGAGGTACCGTTCCGTCAAGGCGTCGTCGGCGACCACGATCCCCTCGATCAGCGCGTCGTGGACCTGGTGCTCAGCGGGGGCGATGTCATCGGGGATCGGACCCGACGATGGCTTCCCTGCGGTGTAGGTGATGGCCGTGTCGGTCAGAAGATCGGCCACACCGCAGAAGGCCGCCTCCTGCCCGATGGGTAGTTCGAGCGGGGCGACCCCGGCGCCGAAGGCATCGCGAAGCTCGTCGAGGGTTCGCTCGAAGTCGGCCCGCTCCCGATCCAGCTTGTTGACGAAGATCATCCGGGGAATCCGGCGCTCGGCCGCCATTCTCCATGCCGCCTTGGTTTCCACCTCGACGCCCTCGACGGCGCTCACAACGAAGACGGCCAGGTCTGTAACGGAAAGGGCGGCGACCACCTCGCTGGCAAAGTCGACGGTACCGGGACAGTCGATCAGGTTGATCTTGGTGTCGCCCCACTGGAACGGGGCGAGGGCCAACGACACCGAGATCTTCCGCTTGATCGACTCGGGCTCGACGTCGGTGACGGTCGTGCCGTCCTCCACCCTCCCGTGGCGGCTGGTTGCGCCGGCGCAGAAGAGCAGCGCCTCCGTCAGGGACGTCTTGCCGGCGCCACCGTGACCGACGAGGGCCACATTGCGGATCTTGGACGGAGGGAAGCTTTGCACCTCAGCACCTCACCTTCCGGGCCGGCCGACCTCGCGGCCGCCCCGAGCTCGAATCGAGCCCAGCCCCCGCTGGGCGTGTTTCTCGACACTAGCCATCGCCGACACCGGCAGGGAGGGCCGGTTCGTCATCAGGTCCAGTCTCGACGGCGCAGCTCATAGAGGGCGATCGCTGCGGCGGTGGCCACGTTGAGCGACCCGACCCGGCCGAGCTGCGGGAGGTATGCGACGTCGTCGCAGGCGGCCATGGTGGCCGGCGTCAGACCGTGATCCTCGTGACCGACGGCCAGGCAGGTCGCCGATCCGACGGTCAGCTCGTGGAGGGGAACGGCGGCGTCGGCGAGCTCAAGGCCCACCACGCGATACCCGTCGGCGCGCGCCGCGTCGGCGGCGGCTGGGCTGCGCTCGAACACCGTCCACGACAGGTACCGCTCCGTGCCCATCGCCGTCCTACCCGCCTTGGGATGGGCGGGGGAGAGGGCGCCGCCGGCGAGGTAGACGTGCTCGACGCGAAACGCCGCCGCCGTTCGCACGATGGAGCCGACATTGAACGGCGATCCGACCCCGTCGAGGAGGAGGGCGAGGCGCGCCGAGCTGCGGCGGTTCCATTCCCTGTGCTGGCGCTTGAGGTCCGTGGGGCCGAGCTGTTTCATCCCACCTCCCGCTTCACGCACAGGATGCGGTAGCCCTGCTTCGATGCGTGGCGGCGGACCGACCAGCCCCCGTCGCCCAGCCAGGCGGCCAGGCTGTCGGCTCCGAGGTGGCGCTGGACGACGAGCCAGGCCCGGCCGCCGGGTTGGAGGCGCGCCAGCCACGCCGCGAGCAGCTCGTGCAGCGCCTCCTTGCCGACTCGGATCGGCGGGTTGGACCACAGCTCGGCGAAGCGGACGTCGTCGGGGACGTCGCCGGGGGCCACGGCTCTGATGTTGGCGAGGCCGAGAGACGCGGCATTGGCGGCGGTGAGGGCGACGGCCCTGTGGTTGACGTCGACGGCCCAGACGGTCGCTTCGGGGCTCCGGCGGGCGAGGGTCACGGCGATCGGTCCGTACCCGCACCCCAGGTCCATGAGGGCGCCGGCGGGGGGCGCCGGCGGCGCCGATCGCAACAGCGCGACGGTGCCGGCGTCGACCCGGCCGGCCGAGAAGACTCCACGGTCGACCCCGAGGGTCACGCGACCATCCGGCAGGACCAGCTCCACCTCGGCCGGGCGGGAGGCGATGCTCGGAACGGCGTCGAAGTACTGGCCATCGGACATCGGCTGCACGGTACCGGCCGACCGGCACCCCAAGGCCCCCCTCCACCGGCCGAGCGCCGTGCGGGTTGCCTCGGTGAGGGCCTATGGACCGCGAAGAAACAACGTGCGCGGCCGTAGGCCGCAAAGTGGTCGCACCAAGCTCTCATGGACCGCGGCCGCGCAAGTTGTTTCGCAGCGGGCCCTAACCTCGCCCGGATGTCCACATCCATCCTGGGCCATGCCGTTATCCGCCGCGAGGACCCGGCGCTGCTGCGTGGCGCCGCCCGGTTTCTCGCCGACCTGCCGGCCGATGGCGCCCTCTACGCCCACTTCGTGCGCTCCGCCGCCGCCCACGCCGTGATCCGAGGGGTCGACGTGGACGGCGCCCGCGGCTGCCCCGGCATAGTCGGGGTCTTCACCGCAGGTGACCTCGAGCTGCCCAAGCTCGGGGAGTTCCCTCCACCGCCTGGCGGCCCTCGAGCGCATCTCGGTCGTCCGTGCCTGGCCGAAGGGCGGGTCCGTTTCGTGGGTGAGCCCATCGCCGTGGTCGTCGCGGCAACGAGGGAGGCCGCCGTCGACGCCGCCGAGCTGGTCGATGTCGACCTCGACGACCTCGGGGCCGTGGTCGACCCGTTGGCGGCGATGGAGGCGGGCGCCCCGCTGTTGTTCGCCGACCACGGGAGCAACATCGTGATCGACCATCCGGGGGCCGTCGACGGCGACGACGTCCTCGAGGGAGCCGACGTGATCGTGCGGGGCCGGTTTCGGGTCCAGCGGGTCGCTCCCGTACCGGTCGAGCCGGGCGGGGCTCTTGCCGTGCCCGGGGACGACGGCAGACTGACGGTCTGGGTGAGCACCCAGGCCCCCTTCGCCGTGCGTACCGGCATCTGCGAGGCCATTGGCCTCGCTCCCGACCGGGTCCGGATCGTGGCGCCGGCCGTCGGCGGCGGGTTCGGCGCCAAGGGAGGCGCCCACCCCGAACACCTCGTCGTCGCCGCCCTCGCCCTCCGCCTCGGGCGTCCCGTCCGCTGGGAGGAGACCAGGTCGGAGAACATGGTGGCCATGACCCACGGCCGGGGTCAGATCCAAGACGTCGAGCTCGGTGCCAGCAGGGACGGCACGCTCGTGGGGATGCGGGCCAGGACCGTCACCGATCTCGGCGCCTACAGCTGGCGGGGTGGGATCCCCACCCGTACGAGCCGGCTGATGGCGTCGGGTGTGTACCGGATCCCGAGGATCGACCTGCACTCGCTCGGTGTGGTGACGACCAAGACCCCGGTCGGTCCCTACCGTGGTGCGGGCCGGCCCGAGGCGACGGCCATGCTCGAGCGGGCCATGGACCTCCTGGCGGCAGAACTCGACATGGACCCGGTCGAGGTGCGGCGCCGCAACCTGCTCACCCCATCCGATTTTCCCTACACCACGCCGGTCGGGGCTTCCTACGACAGCGGCGACTACGGGGCGGCCCTCACCGAGGCGCTGCGCCTCGCCGGCTACGAGGGCCTCAGGGCCGAGCAGGCCGAGCGGCGCAGGAACAGCGACCCGATCGCCATGGGCGTGGGGATCTCGTGTTTCTGCGAGATCAGCGGATCGGGACCCGAGTACGGCGGGGTGTCGATCGAACCCGACGGGTCGGTGCTCGTCACCTCGGGTAGCTCGCCGCACGGCCAGGGCCACGAGACCACCCTCGCCCAGGTCGCCGCCACCGTCGTCGGCGTCCCCATCGAAGCGGTGCGGGTGATCCACTCCGACACCGCCGTCGTGGCCCGCGGGACCGGCACGTTTGGCTCGCGGTCGGGCCAGCTCGCCGGCAGCGCCGTGTTCCAGGCCGGTACCGAGGTCGTCGCCAGGGCGCGTCAACTCGCTGCCGACCTGCTCGAGGCGGCACCGGCCGACGTGATGCAGACGGAGGCCGGCACGTTCTCCGTCGTGGGTGTCCCGTCGCGCGCGTTGAGCTGGCAGGACCTCGCGGTCGCGGCCGGCACCGCCGGGTACGTCGGCCCTGCCCTCGCTGCGGACGGCGACTTCGCCCAGGAATCTGGAACGTTTCCCTTCGGCACGCACATCGCCGTCGTCGACATCGACACCGAGACGGGCCGGGTCATCCCCCGGCGGCTCGTCGCCGTCGACGACTGCGGCATCGTGGTCAACCCCATGGTCGTCGCCGGCCAGCTTCACGGCGGACTGGCCCAAGGTGTCGGCCAGGCCCTGCTCGAGGAGATCGTCTACGACGAGGCCGGCAACCCGCTCACCGCCAACCTGGCCGACTACGGCTGGCCGGGCGCACCTGACCTCCCCGTCTGGGAGCTGGGCGAGACCGTCACCCCGTCGCCCCGAAACCCGCTGGGCATGAAGGGCATCGGCGAGTCAGGTGCCGTCGGGAGCCTGGCCGCCGTACAAAACGCCGTCGTCGACGCCCTTCGACCCTGGGGTGTCACCCACGTCGATCCGCCCTTTACGCCCCAACGAGTCTGGAACGCCTTGCGGGCCGCCCCGATACCATGAGCGCCGTGGCCGACCTCTCCCTTCGCTACTGGGGTGACCCCGTCCTGACCGAGCCGGCGTCGGACGTCGACGACATCGACGGGACGGTGGCATCTCTCGTCGACGGCATGATCGAGACGATGCGCGATGTCAACGGCCTCGGGCTTGCCGCCCCCCAGGTCGGTGTAAAAAAACGTTTGTTCATTTACCAGAGGGCCGAGGAGGACGAGCCGGTGACGGTCATCAACCCGACCATCAGGGAGTCGTCGGGGGAGTGGGAGTACGACGAGGGTTGCCTGTCGATCCCTGGGCTGTTCTTCCCCATCGTGCGGCCCAAGGAGATCCACCTCACCGGTTGGGACATCGAGGGCAACGAAGTTTCGATCGAGGCCGACGAGGTCGAGGCCCGGTGCCTGCAACACGAGCTCGACCACCTCGAAGGACGGCTGCTGCTCGAGCTGCTCGACAAACGCCAGCGCAAGCGGGCCGTGCGGGAGCTGCGCCGCCGGGGCGGACCCGACGCGGGCTAGCCGACCCCTGCGCCTCGCCTTCCTCGGCACCCCCGAAGCGGCCGTACCGACCCTGCGCGGCCTCGTCGCCGCCGGCCACGACGTGGTGCTCGTGGTCAGTCGGCCCGACAAACGCCGGGGTCGCGGTGGCGGGCTGGCGCCGAGCCCTGTGAAGTCGGCGGCGGTCGAGCTCGGGGTGCCGGTGACCACTACCGCCAACGAGGTGATCGCCGCGGGCGTCGAGCTCGGCGTAGTGGTCGCCTACGGCCGGATCCTCAAGCCGCCGCTGCTCGGGGCCGTTCCGCTCGTGAACGTCCACTTCTCCCTGCTGCCCCGATGGCGGGGGGCGGCCCCCGTGGAGCGGGCCATCCTCGCCGGCGATGCCGTGACGGGCGTCTGCGTCATGGGTCTCGAGGCGGGCCTCGACACCGGCCCCGTGTACGCGAGGGCGATGACGGGGATCGGGTCCGAAGAGACCGTCACCGACGTGCGGAACCGCCTGGCGACGATGGGCCGAGAGCTCCTCGTCGCCAGCCTGGCGCAAGGCCTCGGGGCCCCCGAGGCTCAGGATGGTGAGGCGACCTATGCGCCCAAGATCGAGGCGGCTGAGCTGCAGATCGACTGGACGCGACCCACAGAGGAGCTCCTGCGCCTGATTCGCCTCGAGCGGGCGTGGACGACATGGAGGGGGAAACGCCTCGTCGTCGCGGCTGCAGGCCCCACTTCGGGGCCAAGTCCTGGCGCGCCCGGCACCGTCGCCGGCGACGTGGTGGCCACCGGGAACGGGGCGTTGCGTCTGGTGGCCGTCACGCCAGAGGGAAGGGCTCGCGTGGACGCGGCGGCGTGGGCGCGCGGCGCCCGGCTGGCGCCAGGCGAGCGGTTGGGTGGCGGGGGAATGGAGGCCGGATGAGCCGGCCCGATGGCCGGCTCGGCGAACGGCCGGAGCGGCGGAGTGCGTCGTCGGCGGGCCCGCAGGGCGATCGGCCGGCCTCCGCGGGTCCTCTGACGGCGAGGCGGGTGGCGCTCGACGCTCTCGTCGCCGTGGAAGGAGGGGCCAAGGCCAACGCCGTCGTGGCGGAGCTCTTGGGTGCCGGTGACCTCGACGGTCGTGACCGGGGCCTCGTCACCGAGCTCGTCTACGGCACCTGCCGGATGCAGCGGGCGTGCGACTGGCTGGTCGATCGGCACGTGCGCGGCCAGACCGACACCCAGGTACGCGCCGCCCTGCGCCTGGGCGCCTACCAGCTCGCCTATCTGCGCGTCCCGCGCCACGCCGCCGTGTCGGCGACCGTGGAGGAGGTCAGAGGCCCGGGCCGCAAGCTGGTCAACGCCGTGCTGCGCAAGGTGGCCGATGAGGTAGACGCCGGGCCCCTGCGCTGGCCAGACCCGGCGACCCAGCTCAGCTACCCGGATTGGATCGTCGCCCGGCTCGCTGCCGATCTCGGTCCGGACTCGGCCCGGGCCGCCCTCGAGATCATGAACACCCCCGCCGAGGTCACCGAGCGCCCCGACGGCTACATCCAGGACAGGGCCAGCCAGCTGGTCGCCGCCGCCGTCGGGTCGGCCCCGGGGGAGCGGATCCTCGACCTCTGCGCCGCGCCGGGTGGAAAGGCGACGGCCATCGCCGGCGGGCTCACTGCGGGGTCGGGGGAGACGGCCGGGTCGGGCGGAGTGGCAGGATCGGGCGGGGCGCCGGCCGTCGTGGTGGCCGCCGACGTGAGCCCGTCGCGCTGCCGAGTGGTGGCCGCCAACGCCGGGCGCCTGGGGGCCTCGCAGGTGGCCACGGTGGTGGCGGACGGACGGGCGCCCTCCTTCCGGCCCCGTTGCTTCGACCGGGTGATCGTCGACGCGCCGTGCTCGGGGCTCGGGGTGCTGCGCCGGCGACCCGATGCCCGCTGGCGCCTGCGACCGACGACCATCCCTCGACTGGCCGACCTGCAGCGGCAACTGCTGCAAGCCGCCATTCCCCTCGTGCGGCCCGGCGGCCTCCTCGTCTACAGCGTCTGCACCTTGACGAAGGCGGAGACAGCGGACGTCGACCGGTGGCTCGCGTCCGAGCATCCCGCCCTGACCCCGGTCGCCCCACCGCCGTCTCCGTGGCGGCCGGCCGGTCGAGGCGCGTTGCTGCTCCCCCAGACGGCGGGGACCGACGGGATGTTCGTGCTGTTTCTACGGGTCCCTCCCGTCGAGACTGGCTCCGTTGGATCGGAGCCAGCCAGCACCGAGTAGCTCCATGACGGCCGCGCTCGCCACCTCGGGGCCGAGGGTGCCGGCGACGAGGCGCCGCCGGACCGAACCGAGTAGGCCGAGGATGAGATCGGCGCCGAGGCCCGGTTCGACGTCGGAGACGAGACGCCGGGACGCGCGTGCCTCGGTGATGGTGGAGGCGAGAAGGTCACGCAGCGGGGCCATCTGGGCCGTCACCTCCTGACGGACGGCCGGTGAGCCCGCCTCCGACTCGAAGTGCTCTGCGCTCAAGCGGTGCTCCTGGCTGGCGAAGGCCCGGCACTGGACCTCCACCATGTAGGTCAGGCGGGCCAGCGGATCGACGATCACCCTGGCCTCGTCGAGGAGGGCGGTGACCGTCCGATGGATCTCCCTTCCGACCCAGGCGGTGAGCACCGCGTCGACGTCAGGGAAATAGTGATAGAGCGTGGCTCGCGAGATGCCGGCGCCGTCGGCGAGCGCAGACATGGTGAGCCCGACCATGCCCCGCTGGCGCAGAAGGGCGAGCGCGGCCACGAGGATGTGATCCTGTTGCTGCGTTCTGTGCTCGCTGAGCGCGTCCGACCACCGCGACGTCACCGGCGCCCGCTAGCCACTGCGATGGACGATTGTCATGGTGTCCGTATCCATGGTGTCCGACCCCGTTCCCGATCGACGCCGACGCACACTATCGGTCGTTCGGAATCCGTTGTGTCGGGCCGGCGGATGTCTGGCCCAGGTACGCTGCCGGTGATGATCCGGCTGGCGCCTTCCATCCTGTCCGCCGACTTCGCCGCGCTCGGCGCCGATATCACGACGATCGCACCGGAGAGCGACTGGTTGCACGTCGACGTGATGGACGGGCATTTCGTTCCCAACCTGACCATCGGCCCTCCGGTGGTCAAGGCGATCAGACGCCACACCGACCTGTTTCTCGACTGCCATCTGATGATGACGAACCCCGGTGAGTACCTGGAGGCGTTCCGCGACGCCGGCGCCGATTCCTGCACCGTGCACGTCGAGGTCGGGGACACCGGAGCGCTCATCGAACGCATGCGGGCGCTCGGCCTCGGCGTCGGGCTTGCCATCAACCCGGAGACGCCGTTCGAAGCCGTCGCCCCGTGGCTGCCTCGCATCGACCTTCTCCTCGTCATGTCGGTGCACCCCGGTTTCGGCGGCCAACGGTTCATGGACGAGGTCGTGCCCAAGGTCGAGGAGGCGTCGAGGCTGGCTTCGGTCGGCGAGCTCGCCCTCGTCATCGAGGTCGACGGCGGCATCGACCCTTCGACGGTCGGGAGGATGTCGGCGGCAGGGGCGACGATGTTTGTGGCCGGCAACGCCATCTTCGGCCAGCCCGATCCGGTGGCCGCGGCCCGTGCCATCCGTACTGCGGCGCAGGACGCCGTGGCCGCGTGACCGAAGGAAGGCCCGAAGCCAAGGTCATCACCGTCTCGGACGGGGTCATCGCCGGGACACGGGAGGACCGCTCGGGTGAGGCCCTCCAATCGGCACTGATCGATGCCGGCTTCGATGTCGTCGGCCGCTCGGCCATCGTCGACGGCGTGGCGTCCGTAGCGGGGGAGCTGGCCAAGGTCTGCGCCGGGTTTGTCGGGCTCGTGGTCACGACAGGAGGGACCGGCTTCGCCCCGCGCGACCAGACGCCGGAGGGCACGCGAGAGGTCATCCAGCGCGACGCACCGGGGCTGGCCGAGGCCATGCGCCTCGTCAGCCCGCTCGGCCGTCTGTCACGGGGGGTCGCAGGGATCAAGGGCCGGTCGATCATCCTCAATACCCCGGGGTCACCCAAAGGGGCGGCGGAGTGCCTTGGCGCCGTCATCGACATCGTCCCCCACGCCCTGGAGCTCCTCGCCGACGTCCCGACCGCTCACCCCTGATGACCCTCCCCTGATGGGCGACGGCGATGACGCCGATCGGTCGTTTATGGCCGAGGCGATCGACGCCGGCAGGAGCGTCAGGACATCGACGTCGCCCAACCCCTGGGTCGGTGCCGTCGTGGTCCCTGCTGACGGGGCGCCGGCGACGATCGGAGCCACCCAACCTCCGGGAGGGCCGCACGCCGAACGGGTGGCGCTCGACCTGGCCGGGCCGACCGCCGAGGGGTCGACGGTCTATGTGACGCTCGAGCCGTGCGCCCATTGGGGGCGGACCTCATCGTGTGCCGACGGCCTGATCGACGCCGGTGTGCGACGGGTGGTCGTGGCCATCGAGGACCCCGATCATCACGTGGCGGGGCGTGGTATCGAACGCCTCCGCCGGGCTGGCGTGGACGTGGTCGTCGGGGTCGGCGCCGCCGCGGCGGCCGATTCGCTCGCCCCCTACCTGAAGCACCGGCGCACCGGGCGGCCCTGGGTGGTCTTGAAGCTGGCCGCCACCCTCGACGGGAGGACGGCGGCCCCCGACGGGTCGAGCCAGTGGATCACGGGGCCGCTGGCCCGCATCGACGTCCAAGGTCTGAGGGCCGAGAGCGACGCCATTGCCGTCGGGGCCGCCACGGTGCGGGCCGACAACCCGGCGCTGACCGTTCGCCTCTCTGCCGGCCCCGGCGGGGGCGACCGCCGTCAGCCGCTGCGGGTCGTGCTCGGTCGCCCTCCCGAGGACGCGAGGGTCCGACCGGCCCTGGAGTACGAGGGTCCGCTCGACTCGCTCCTCGACGAGCTCGGTCGCCGAGACGTCCTGCAGCTGCTGGTCGAGGGTGGTGCCCACGTCGCCCACAACTTCCACGCCGCCGGCCTGGTCGACCGCTACGTCGTCTATGTCGCCCCGGCCGTGCTCGGTGGCGACGACGGGGTGCCGCTCATGGCCGGCACCGGCGCCCCGACGATGAGGGACGTCTGGCGTGGCCGGCTCGTCGACACCGTGCGTCTGGGCGACGACGTGCGCATCGACGTGGCGCCGGTGCCCGATCCCGCTGGTGGCCGGTAACGGTGGGCCGCCCGTAGGTTTGGGTCGATGTTCACCGGGATCGTCGAGGAGCTCGGTCACGTGCGGGCCGTGACCACGGAGGCCGACAGTACGCGCCTGGCCTTCGACGCTCCGCTGGTGGTTCAAGGGAGCAAACCGGGAGACTCCATCGCCGTCAACGGATGCTGTCTCACCGTCGTCGACCTCGGGCCCGGCTGGTGGGCCGCCGATGCCGTGGCCGAGACCCTGTCGCGCACCAATCTCGGCCGGTTGGTTCCCGGTGACCCGGTCAACCTGGAACGGCCCGTGCGCGTCGGCGATCGGCTCGGGGGGCACCTGGTGCAGGGCCACGTGGACGCCGTGGGCGAGGTGGTCGCCGCTGCGCCCGACCTCAGGGTCCGCGTGCCCGCCGCCCTGCTTGCCTACCTGGTGGAGAAGGGATCGATCACCGTCGACGGTTGCAGCCTCACGGTGGTCGACGTGGACGCCGAATCGTTCTCCGTTGCCATCATCCCCCACACCGCCGAGGTGACGACCGTGGGAGTGAGAACCGCGGGCGACCTGGTCAACCTGGAAGTCGACGTGATCGCCAAATACGTCGAGCGCCTGGTCCAATCCGGGAGCATCGGCCACCACCTAGCTACGCTTGCCGCCCTGGACGCCCCCACAGGGGCGGCGCCCCCACCGACCGAGGAGCCCTGATGCCCGCAGCCACCATCCCCGAAGCCGTGGAGGCCGTCCGTCGGGGCGAGATGGTGGTCGTCGTCGACGACGAGGATCGGGAGAACGAGGGTGACCTCATCGTCGCCGCGAGCTACGCGACTCCCGAGGCGCTCGGGTTCTTCGTGCGGCACACATCGGGGTTGATCTGTGCGGCAGTGACCGGCGCTCGGGCCGACGAGCTCGACCTTCCGCTCATGGTCCAGCGCAACACCGAGGTCCAGCGCACTGCCTTCACCGTTACCGTCGACTACCTGCACGGGACCACGACGGGGATCTCGGCCGGCGATCGCTCCGCGACCGCCACCGCCCTCGTCGGCGCCGACACGACCGCAGCCGACTTCTCACGACCCGGCCACCTCCATGTCCTCAGGGCCAGAGATGGCGGGGTCCTCAAGCGGGCCGGTCACACGGAGGCTGCGGTCGACCTTGCGACCCTCGCCGGGCTGCCGTCTGCTGGTGTGCTCTGCGAGATCGTCACTGCCGACGGGATCAGCATGGCCAGGCGGCCCGAGCTCGAGGCGTTCGCGTCCGAGCACGGTCTCCTGCTTGTCACCATTGCCGACCTCGTCCGGTATCGCCGCAGGACCGAGCGCCTGGTGCGCCGGGTGGCTTCGGCGCGGATCCCGACCGAGTTCGGCGAGTTCGAGTGCCTGGCCTATGAGAGCGAGATCGATGCCGAAACCCATCTGGCGCTGGTGAAGGGTGACCCGGTGGGCCAGGACGACGTGCTCGTACGGGTGCACAGCGAGTGCCTGACCGGTGATGTGTTCGGTTCGCGACGCTGCGACTGCGGCGGCCAACTCCGCGAGGCCATGCGGCTCGTCGCCGAGGAAGGCCTCGGGGTCATCGTCTACCTGCGCGGCCACGAGGGCCGGGGCATCGGCATCGCCAACAAGCTCGACGCTTACAGCCTCCAGGACTGCGGGTTCGACACCGTCGACGCCAACGTGCGCCTCGGTCTTCCGATCGACAGCCGCGAATACGGGATCGGCGCTCAGATGCTCGTAGATCTCGGCATCACCACCATGCGGCTCCTGACCAACAACCCGGCCAAGCGGGGCGGCCTCGAGGGCTTCGGGCTCGAGATCGTGGATCGCGTCCCGATCATCACCGAGCCCAACGCCGAGAACATCCGCTACCTGCGGACCAAGCACGACCGCATGGGTCACCTCCTCTCTTCTGGGCCGGGCGCCGACGACATGGATGGTGGACCGGGTCGCGACGAGGGGACGGACCGTGTCGTCTGACCAGGACGCCGTGCTCCGCCAGCCGGGGCAGGGTCGGGTCTTCGAGGGGCGCCTTGACGGCACGGGGCTGCGGGTGGCCATCGCCGCCAGCCGGTTCAACGACTTCATCGTCAGGCAGCTCCTCGAGGGGGCGAAGGACGGCTTGCGGCGCCACGGCGTGGCCGACGTCGACGTCGACGTGGCGTGGGTTCCTGGCGCCTTCGAGCTTCCCCTCATCGCCGCCAAGCTGGCGGAGACGGGACGCTACGACGCAGTGATCACACTCGGGGCGGTCATCAGGGGCGCGACCGGTCACTACGACCTCGTCGCGGGCCAGGCATCGGGCGGCATCGGGAGGGCCGCCGCGGACACCGGGGTGCCGATCGTGTTCGGGGTGCTCACCACCGAGACAATCGAGCAGGCCGTCGAACGGGCCGGGACCAAGGCCGGGAACAAGGGCTTCGACGCCGCCGCCACCGCCATCGAGCTGGCTGACCTGTGCCGGCGGTTGGCCGGCGCCGAGGACTGAACGCCGGCGTGCTTCGCCTCGTGCTACCCAAAGGGTCGCTCGAGCGGGCGACCCTCGATCTCTTCGACGCCGCCGATCTCGCCGTCGTGCGGGCATCGACCGTCGACTACCGGGCGACGATCGACGATCCTCGGATCACCGACGTGCGCATTCTGCGCCCCCAGGAGATCCCCCGATACGTGGCCGAGGGGCTCTTCGACCTCGGGATCACCGGGAGGGACTGGGTCGAGGAGACGGCGAGCGATGTGGCCAGCCTCGGCGAGCTGCGCTACAGCAAGTCGTCGGCCCGGCCGATCAGCGTGGTGCTCGCCGTCGCCGACGACTCACCGGCGCTTCACGTCTCCGACCTGCCCCCCGGCGCTCGGATCTCGACGGAGTACCCGGGGCTCACGGCCCGCTATCTCGCCGCCCACGGCGTCGATGCCGACATCCGACTCTCCTACGGAGCGACCGAGGCCAAGGTCCCCGAGATCGCCGACGCCGTCGTCGAGATCACCGAGACCGGTCGAGCGCTCAAGGCGGCGGGGTTGCGGGTCATCGAGACGATTCTCACCTCCTACACCGAGCTGATCGCCAACCCGGCGTCGTACGCCGATGACGATCGGCGCCACGCCATGGAGCAGCTCCACAGCCTCCTGCAGGGTGCGCTCGTTGCCAGGTCCAGGGTCCTGGTGAAGTTGAACGTGGGAGCCGAGAACCTCGACCGAGTCATCGAGCTGGTGCCGGCGATGAAGTCGCCGACGGTCTCGAAGCTGTTCGGTGAGGACGGTTTTGCTGTGGAGGCGGTTGTGCCCAAGCACGACATCAACATCCTCATCCCCGCCCTCAAGGACAGCGGCGCGACGGACATCATCGAGTTGCCGATCTCCAAGATCGTCCCGTGAGCGGGCCAGTCGCGTGAGCGGGCGGAGGCCGGTGGCGACGACCGGGACGGTCTCACGCTTCGACGTGGCCGTAGGACTCGGCGTGATCACGACCGCCGACGCCGTGGACGTCGGGTTCCACTGCACCCAGATCGCCGACGGCACCCGGGACATCGCCGTCGGTACGCCCGTACGCTTCTCTGTGCTCGCCGCCAGAGGCGGCGAATGGGAGGCCGGGGCCGTGACCGCTCTGGGGTCGGGCTGACTGCCTCGTTCGGCACTCTTTCTGGGGTGAAATGCGTTTGCCTGGCACGGGTGTGGGCGCGCGGGGGGAGGTTCGGGTCGGTGAGGAGGCGCTTGAGTTGTGGAGTGGTGTGGTGTGGGTTTATGAGGCTTTCTCGGTGAGGTTGACGTCGAAGCCGAGTGCCTCGATCCGGCGTGCGAGTCGCTTTGCCTCGACGGCGGGATCGTGGCGACGCTGGAAGTAGTCGGCGCCGAGGTCTTGGTAGACGGCACCGGTGGAGAGCGGGTGCCAGATGGTCGACAGCATCGAGTTGGCCACGGCGACGGCGGCCCTGTTCGCTCCTCGACGGCTGGCGATACGCGAGTACTGGGCGGAGTAGTAGCTGCCCTTGGTGCGTGCGGCGCCGCGTGCTGCTTCGATGAGGGTCCGGCGCAGCCAGGTCGAGCCGTGCCGGGTTCCCGCTGGTCGTCGTTTGCCGGCCGATTCGTGGCTGCCCGGGGCGACACCGGCCCAGGCGCAGAGCTGTTGTGGGGTCGGGAACCGGCTCATGTCGGCGCCGGTCTCGGCGACGATCACCTCAGCGGTCGTATCCGAGACTCCCGGGACCGACATCATGAGAGCGACCGCCGTCTCAAAAGGGACGAGACGGGTCGTTATCTCCTCGCTGAGCGCTGCGATCGACCGGTCGAGGAAGTCGATGTGGTCGATGATCCGGCGGCAGACCACGCCGTGATGGGCGCCGAAGTGACCGGCGAGGGCCTCGGCGAGGTGGGGGATCTTCGCTCGCATCCTGCCCTTGGCCATCTCCGCGAGGACCTCGGGGTCCCGCTCGCCGGAGATGAGCGCCTCGATGATCCGCCGCGACGACAGACTCCACACCGACGATGCCACCGACGTGATCTTGACGCCCGCGTCTTGGAGGACCTTCTCGAGGCGCTGGATCTCTTTTCCCCTGGCGTCGACCTGGGTTTTGCGGTAGCGGGTGAGCTCGCGCAGCTCTCGGATCTCGGGGGGCGGCACGAAGCTCGGGCGGACCATCCCGTGCGCGGCGACATCGGCCAGCCACTCGGCGTCGGAAAGATCCGACTTGCGGCCCGGCACGTTCTTCACGTGCTGCGCGTTACACAACCACACCTCGGCGAACAGCCCCTCGAGCGCATAGTACGGGCTCTTCCAATACACCCCGGTCGCCTCCATCGCCACGGTCGAGACCGCCGCGTCCGACAAGAAACCCGCCAGGTCGACCAGCCCCCTACGTGTGGTGGCAAAGCTCGCCTTGGACACCCCCACCTCACCATCAACACCAACGACTCGACAGCACGCCACGACCGTGTCGCGATGAACATCGAGACCCGCGACCCGATCCCTGATCCGCTTCATCCCATCACCTCCGTCTCGATTGGCCACAACGGCCGGCAGGGAGAGAACCCGGCGAAGCGAAATCTGGGGTTCGTGCTCGTAGCGACACTCCAAGGTCCTCCACGGTCCCCGCATCAAACTTTGCGCGCGCACACAGGCGGCAAGAAACACTCGATGACCTTCCCTACCAGCCACCACCAGCATTTCATCGCTCCCCGGTGACCGCCAAGTCATCCCAACTTTGCCCACTTTTACGGGGTCTCTCTCCGTAAAAGTGGGCAAAGAAGTGGGCACGCCGGCGGCCGGGGCCGGCGACGACCCTCGGTTGCGACGTTCCGGCTCTAGGGTCGCGACCGGTGACCGATCCGCCCGGGCCCGCCGGCGCCGCCCGGCCCATCGACCGCCGCCACTTCCTGCAAGCGGCCGCGGCCGGCGCCGCCCTCGTAGCGGCTGGGTGCGGCTCGCCGTCGGGGACCGGTGGGGCGGCGAGCCCGACCCGTCATGGGACATCGGGCGGATCCACGGCGCGAGCCGGACCGGGTGTCTCGGCGCCGCCGCAACCGCCGGCGCCGGCCGGGCGGCCGACCACCGCCGACTGGCGCCGCCTGGCCCGTTCGCTGCGGGGCCGGCTGGTGCGACCGGCGTCGCGGGGGTACAGAACGGATCGGCAGCTGTTTGATTTCCGCTACGACTCGGTCCAACCCGCCGGGATCGCGTACTGCGCCACCCCCGACGACGTGGCCCGCTGCATCGCCTTCTCGAGGGCGCACGGGATCGTGGCAACCCCGCGGGCCGGTGGGCACAGCTACGCCGGGTACTCGACATCGACCGGCCTGGTTATCGACGTCACCCCTATGGCCACGGTGACGGCTCCTGGCCCCGGTCGCAACACCGCCGCCATCGGCGCGGGAGCCAGGCTCATCGACGTCTACAGCGAGCTCAACGCTCACGGCGTGTCGATCCCCGCGGGTTCGTGCCCCACCGTCGGGGTCACCGGCCTCACCCTCGGAGGAGGCATCGGCGCCGTCTGCCGTCGCTACGGGCTGACCTCCGACCGGGTCGCTTCGCTCCAGGTCGTGACCGCCGACAGCCGGATCGTGACCGCTTCGGCCGAAACCAATTCCGATCTCTACTGGGCCTGCCGGGGAGGAGGCGGAGGCAACTTCGGCGTCGTCACGTCGTGGCAGGTGGAGACCTTCGCCACCGAGACGGTGGCGCTCTTCACGCTGACGTGGCCGTGGTCGGCCGCCGAGCATGTCGTGGGCTCCTGGCAGGCCTGGGTCGGCGCCACCCCCGACGAGCTGTGGTCCAACTGCCTCCTGGTCGCCCAGCCCGGGGCCGGCGAAGCCCTGCTGCAGGTCGGCGGCGTATACCTCGGTGCGACGGCCGGAGCCGCTCCGCTCATCGCTCGCCTCGTGGGGGCCGCAGGGTCACCGGCGAGCTCCGATCTCGTCGCGGTCCCCTTTTCCCGTGCCATGTATGTCGAAGCCAACTGTGCCGAACGGTCGCAGGCGGCCTGCCACCTCCCCACCCAGACCAGGGGTGGCACGCTGACGCGCTCCCCGAGCACGGCCAAATCCGAACTGCTGACCTCGCCGCTCGTCGATGCCGGCGTCCGCGCCTCGGTCGCCGCCGTCTCGACCCGCCAGGACGACCGCCTCCCGGGAGCGGTCGCCTTCGACGCCCTCGGCGGAGCGACGGCCCGTCCCGCACCCGACGCCACGGCATGGGTTCACCGCGATGCCCGCTTCTCGTTGCAGTACTCGGTGCCGTTGGCGCCAGGCGACTCGCCGGCGGTGCTCGCCGCCGACCAGGCCTGGCTCGGCGGCCTCTACCGTTCGCTGCGGCCGCATGTGTCGGGCCAGTCCTACCAGAACTACATCGACCCGGGTCTGGCCGACTGGCCGCATGCCTACTACGGCGCCAACCTGCCGAGGCTCGAGCGGATCAAAAAACGGTGGGACCCCGATGCCACGTTTCGGTTCGCCCAGGCGATCCCGCCGGCCGGGTGAACCGGCCGCCCTCAGGACTCGGGCTGCTCGCCGCCGGCGGCGGTGCGGATCTGGACGAACGCCATCCTGAGCTGGGCCAGGCCGTCGACGAGCTGCTGCTCGGCCTCACCCAGGCGCCCCTGCATCCCCTCCACCAGGGCGCCGCACGCGTCGATCGCCTCGCGAGCCTGGTCGAGCTGGGGAGGCTGCAATGACAGATGGAGGGCGGCCAGCTCGAAGAGGGCGAAGGCGTGGTTGGCGATGACCACGGCCGGCGGGGTGTGGGCCAGCTGCTCCTGCAGCTCGGCCATCTGGGACTGCAGCTCTTCCTCGCTCGGAGCGTCCGGAGCGTCCTCGCCGGCGGGAGGACCGCCGCCCGGCGGGATCGGCGGGGCGCTCGGGGGCGGAGGGGGAGGTTCGCTGCGCCGGACCGGTCGTTCGCCGTCGGGCGTCCAAAGCGTGCTCATTGCGCTACCCTACGTTGAAAACCAAAGACAGGAAGCGGGGCGCGTGCGCCCCCACCCTGCTACCACAGGAGTCGGCCGCAGGGTCGCCACCGCCGGTGCGCTGGGTCGAATGACCGCCGGAGGGCGGGCGTTGCTTTCTGACGCCCGCCCTTCCTGCACTCGCAGGCCGGGACGACAACCAAGGAGTGATGTCGCATAGCCGCTGCACCCGATCAAAGCGAGCATCGGATCAACGATCGCATCCGAGCTCGGGAGGTCCGTCTCATCGACCCGGAAGGCAACCAGCTTGGGGTCAAGGCGCTACCTGAGGCCATGTCCATCGCCAGGTCGATGGACCTGGACCTCGTCGAGGTTGCGGCCGAGGCCAACCCGCCCGTCTGCCGGATCATGGACTTCAACCGCTTCAAGTACGAGACGGCCCAGCGAGCGAAGGAGTCTCGTCGCAAGACCACAAGCACGAGCATCAAGGAGATGAAGTACCGGCCCAAGATCGGCACCGGCGACTTCGATACCAAGACCCGTCAGGTCGCCCGATTCCTGGGTGAAGGCCACAAGGTCAAGATCACCATCATGTTCCGAGGGCGTGAGATGAGCCATCCAGAGCTCGGCAAGAAGATCCTCGACCACGTGGCCGACACCGTCGGCGCTGTGGCCAAGGTCGAAGCGGAGCCCAAGCTCGACGGACGCAACATGATCATGGTGCTCGCCCCCGACCGACGTAACCGCCAGCCGGCAGCCCAGCAAGCGGCCGGCCAGCCGGCCGAGGCCGCGCCGGCCCAACCTCCCGCCCAGGCCCAACCGGGCACCGGTACCCAGCCCGTGCCGGCCCAGCCGGCCCAGGCCCAGGCCGCACCGGCCCAGCCGGTGCCCCGCACACCGGTGCCGGCACCGGCCGTCTCGCCTGCACCCCCTGGCGCCTCTCCGGCGGCGGCACGACCGGCCCCTTCCGGGTCCCAATCCGTGGCGCCGGCGACCGCCGACGCCGCTCCCACGACCGACTGACAGCCAGGAGCATCGCCGTCATGCCCAAGATGAAGACCGACAAGGGCGCCGCCAAGCGCTTCAAGGTGACCGGCACCGGCCGGATCCGGCGCCGCCGGGCGTTCCAGAACCACCTTCTCGAGAAGAAGTCAAGCGTCCGCATGCGCCGCCTCGGTCGGGAGACCGACGTGGCCAAGGGAGACCGGCGCGCCGTCAAGCGTCTCCTCGGACGCTGATCCCCACCACCGAAAGGAGCATGTGATGGCTCGGGTCAAACGCGCCGTACACAGCAAGAAGCACCACCGTGCCGTGCTCGAGCAGGCGCAGGGTTACTTCGGCAACAAGAGCCGGAGCTACCGCGCCGCCAACGAGCAGGTTCTCCACTCCCTCCAGTACGCCTACCGCGACCGCAGGGCGCGCAAGGGTGATTTTCGTCAGCTGTGGATCCAGCGCATCAACGCCGCCGCTCGCGAGCAGGGGTTGAGCTACAGCCGGTTCATCTCCGGGTTGCGCATCGCCGGCGTCGAGGTGGACCGCAAGGTCCTCGCCGACCTGGCCGTTCGCGACCGGGAGGCCTTCGCCGCGCTGGTCGGCGTGGCTCGCGACGCCGAGGGGACGCGTGAGACGCCGCCCGCCAACGCCGGGGCGGCGAGGACGGCCGAATCGGCCTCGGCCTGATCGAGGAGTACGGCCTGATCGAGGGAGTACGGCCTGATCGAGGGAACACAGCCTGATCGAGGGACGCGGCCTGAGGGTCGGGTGAGCGCCCGTCCGAGTGAGCGGGCGCCCGCAGGCCCCGGAGGCGTTGCCCCCCTCGGGTATCGCCACCAGCGGGTCCAGCGGCTGCGGCGACTCTCGGGTCGGAGGAGCGTGCGGCGCCACGAGGGGGCGTTCGTGGCCGAAGGGGCCAAGGTCATCGGCGAGGCCCTGCGCGCCGGGGCCACGATCGAGTCGCTCTACCTTGACCCCGCGGCGGGCGCGCCCGAGGCCGACCTAGCCCGCCGGTGTCTCGAGTCCGGGAGTCGCGTGTTCGAGCTCGAGGCCGGCGTCCTCGGCCGGGTGACGGACACGGTCACCCCTCAGCCGATCGTCGGCGTCATCACGGCCGTCGATGTGACCATCGATGCCCTCGGTGTTTCGGCCCCCGACCTGGTCGTGGTTTGCATCGACGTACGTGACCCCGGCAACGCCGGCACCGTCCTGCGCTCGGCGGAGGCAGCCGGAGCCGGCGGCGTCATCTGTTGTGATGGCTGCGTCGACGCTTTCAACCCGAAGACGGTGCGGGCGTCGGCGGGCGCCGTGTTCCACGTACCGGTCGTCAACGGCGTCGGCGCCGCCGAGGTGCTCGAGGCCGTAGGGACGTGGGGTTTGCGCCGCCTGGGCACGACTGCGACCGGCGGGACCGACTACCTCGACAGCGACCTGGTCTCGCCGGTCGCGCTCGTCGTCGGCAACGAGGCCCATGGCCTGTCGACTGACGCGCTCGCTCTCATCGACGAGGTGGTAACGATTCCGATGGCCGGGAGGGCCGAGTCGCTCAACGTCGGGATGGCGGCGGCCGTTCTCTGCTTCGAGGCGGCCCGCCAGCGGCGGCCGGCGGCCGGCCGGGTCCAACGGCGATGACGAACGGGCCTGGCGATGAATGACGCCGGCACCGCAGGCCCCATGCCGGCGGCGACGCCTCTCGCCGTTGGCATCGAATCGATCGTCTCGGTCCTCGACCTCTTGCCCGACGCCACGCTCGTCGTCGACGCTCGGCGCCGGGTGGTCGCCGCCAACGTGGCCGTGCGGCGGGTCGTGGACTACGAACCGGGGGAGCTGGTCGGTCGGCCCTGTGCCGAGTCGCTCGAGGCACGGGGCGACGACGGCTTGGCCGTGTGGGCCGAAGGCTGGCCCCCGAGCAGCCGGCTGCGAAGCGTGCGGGGCACACCCGAGCAGCTGGTGGTCGTGCGCCGCCGGGACGGTCGCCGGGTCACCGTGGCCGTCACCTGCGCCTACCTCCGCGGTCGTGACGGCGGTCTGGAAGGCGCCGTCCTCTCGCTTCGCGACACGGCCCACGGGTCGAGGGTGGCGTCGGTCGGCGCCATCGAGATCATCTCGACCGTGAGCCACGAGCTGCGTTCCCCGCTGGCTTCGGTGAAGGGGTACACCAGCATGCTGCTGCACCGCTGGGACCGCCTCACCGACGAGCAGAAGCAGATGATGCTCGGCCAGGTCAACCATGACGCCGACCGGGTTACCCGTCTGATCGGCGAGCTCCTCGACATCAGCCGTCTCGAGACGGGAAACCTCGTCTTACGCCGCCAGCTCGTCGACTTGCAAGCGCTCACGGCGTTGGTCATCGAGAAGGTTCGCTTGGAATATCCCGAGCTCGACGCGCTGGTTACCTGGGCGGAGGATGTGCCCCGGGTGTACGCCGACCCCGACAAGGTGGAGCAGGTACTCACCAACCTGGTCGAGAATGCATGCAAGTACGCGTCCCCGACCGGGCTCGAGGTGACGGGCCAGACCGGTGTGGGCGGGGGCGGTGGGGGTGAGGTGTCGGTGCGGGTCTCCGACCGCGGGTCGGGCATTCCTGCCGAGGATCTGCCCCGGGTTTTCACCAAGTTCTTCCGGCGCTCCGAGGGGCGGCCGACCGGTTCGGGTCTCGGCTTGTGGATCAGCCGAGGGATCGTCGAGTCTCATGGTGGAAGGCTGGTCGCTTCGTCAATTCCGGGCGAGGGGACGGCCTTCACCTTTACGCTGCCGCTTGTGGACCTGGAGGACCTGACCGCACCGTGACCGACTCGTGACCGACCCGGACAGCAGCGCCGCCCTCGAGGCCATGGACAAGGAGGCCCGTGAGCTCGTCGCCACCGCTTCGACCCTCGAAGCGCTGCGCGCCGCCGACGCCAGCATCCTCGGCCGCCGCTCGGCGCTGGCCCGGCTGAACTCGCGCCTCGGCGGCCTTGGGCCCGAGGAGCGAAGAGTGACCGGCGCCGAGGTCAACCGGGTACGCGGGGAGCTGGCGTCGTTGATCGCGTCCCGGCGGGCGGAGCTCGAGGCGGCGACCAGGGCCGAACGCCTGGCGGCCGACCGCATCGACCTGACAGAGACCGATGCGCTCGGATCGAGGGCACCGCTCGGCCCACCGCCACCCCTCGGGTCAAGCGCCCTGGTCGACCGCGGCCACCTCCATCTCGTTACCCAGACACGCGACGAGCTCGAGGACACCTTCGTGGCCATGGGCTTCACCGTGGCCGAGGGTCCGGAGGCCGAGACAGACTGGTACAACTTCGAGGCGCTCAACATGCCGCCAGCCCATCCGGCTCGGAGCCTTTGGGACACGCTCTACCTCTCGCTCGGGGACCCCGAGACGATCCTGTTGCGCACCCACACCTCCCCGGTGCAGGTCCATCTTCTCGAACAGCACGCCCCGCCCGTCTACGCCGTCATGCCGGGACGCTGCTACCGCAAGGAGACCCCCGACGCCCGCCACTTGCCGGTGTTCCACCAGATCGAGGGGCTCGTCGTCGATCGAGGCATCACCTTCGGTGACTTGGCCGGGACCGTCGAGGCGTTCACGACGGCGTTCTTCGGCCGCGACGTCCACTCCCGGTTGCGCCCCTCCTATTTTCCCTTTACCGAGCCGTCGGCCGAGTTCGACGTCACCTGCCCCATCTGCGGCGGAAGCGGCTGTCGGACCTGTTCGGGGTCCGGTTGGATCGAGCTCGGTGGTTCGGGCATGGTCGACCCCAACGTCCTCGCCGCCGTGGACGTCGACCCCGAGGAGTGGACAGGATTCGCCTTCGGATTCGGGATCGACCGCCTCGCCATGATCCGCTCGGGGATGGGCGACCTGCGCAGCCTGCTCGAAAACGACGTCCGCTTCCTGCGGCAGTTCTGACCACCACCGACCCCAAGACGACCCTCTTCCAAGGACTCCATGCGCGCCCCGCTCTCCTGGCTCCGTGACTACGCCCCCTTCGACCAGCCCGTCGACGTCATCGTCACCGCTCTCTCCGGTCTCGGGCTGGTCGTCGACGGCGTCGAGCGCGTCGGCGAGGACCTGCCCGATGTGGTCGTGGCCGAGATCCTCGCCATCAGAGCCCATCCCGACGCCGACCGCATCCGCCTCGTCGACGTCGACGCCGGCGACGGTCAACCCCTCCAGATCGCGTGTGGGGCGTGGAACATGAAGCCCGGCGACCTGGTCCCTTTGGCCCGGGTCGGCGCCGTGCTTCCGGGGGACGCTCCCCCCATCTCGAGGCGCAAGATGCGCGGCGAGTGGTCCAACGGGATGCTGTGCTCGCCCGGCGAGATCGGCCAGCCGGAGCCGGAAGGCCACGACGGCCTGTTGATCCTGCCGCCGGGCGGGGCTGCGCCCGGCACCCCGATCGGCGAGGCCATAGGTGGTGCCGACGTCGTTCTCGACCTCGACGTGTCGCCCAACCGTCCGGACGCGCTCTGCATGGCCGGCGTGGCCAGGGACCTGGCCGCGGCGCTCGGGCTGCCGTTCACCTGGCCCGAGGGCCTCCCCGTCGTCGCTTCCGCTCCCGGCACGGCCTCGACCGCCGTCGGCGGGTCGCGGCCCGCCGCCGACGCTGTCGTCGATCCGGCCGTCGGCCGGGCGTCGATCTCGGTCGACGCCCCCGATCTCTGCGCCCGCTTCACCGGAACGGTCCTGACCGGGGTCGCCGTCGGGGCCTCGCCGCCCTGGCTCGCCAACCGGCTCACCCTCGCCGGGATGCGACCGATCAACAACGTCGTGGACGTGTCCAACTACGTCATGCTCGACGTCGGCCAACCCAACCATGCCTACGACATCGACTGCCTGGCCGAGCGGGGGCTGATCGTCCGTCGCGCCCGCTCCGGCGAGACGCTCGTGACCCTCGACGGCGTCGAGCGCCGCCTCGTCGACGACGATCTCCTGATCTGCGACGGCGCGTCGGCACCCGTCGGCGTGGCCGGGATAATGGGCGGCGCCGACAGCGAGATCTCCGAAACCACGACGTCGATCCTGCTCGAGGCGGCGTGGTTCGCTCCGATGGGTGTGGCCCGCAGCGGCAAGCGGCTCGGCCTGACCTCCGAAGCCAGGCACCGCTTCGAGCGCGGCGTGGATCCCGAGATCGCCCCTCGCGCCGTGCGACGCTTCGCCGAACTTCTCGGCGCTGCCTCTTGGCCCCGCGAGCCGAGCGCGCCACCGCTCACCGTGGGGCCGACCGTCGACGTCCGTTCGGACGCCGATTTGCCGGCTCGATCGATCGTGACCCTGCGCACGCCGCGGGTCAACGCCGTGCTTGGCGTTGCCCTCGACGACGCCGCCGTCGCGGCGCTGATCGAGCCGATCGGCTTCGACGTGACCCGAGGAGGCGAGGGAGTCCAGATGGTCACGGTGCCGACATGGCGTCCCGACACCGAGCGCGAGATCGACGTGATCGAGGAGGTCGCCCGTCATCACGGCTATCCCAACATTGCGAGGACCGTGCCCGGCGGGGCCCGCACCGGCGGGCTGACGCCGTACCAGCGGGATCGGCGGAGGGTGCGCGACGTGCTGGTCGGGGCGGGGCTCGACGAGGCCTGGACCACGACATTTCTCGCTCCCGGTGACATCGAGCGGGCCGGGTTGCCGGCCGACGCCGTGGCCGTAGAGAACCCGCTCGACCGGGCCGAGTCGATCCTGCGCACGGCGCTTCTCCCCGGCCTGCTCAAGGCGGCGAGGTTCAACGTCGACCGGCAGCAGCCCGACGTCGCCTTCTTCGAGATCGGTCGCGTCTTCTCGCCTCCCGCTCCCTCGGCCGAGATCCCGACCCCGAGGGAGACCGAAATGCTCGCCGTGCTGCTCGCCGGGGCCGGCGCCGATGCCAGGGCGGCAACCAGGGTCTGGTCGGTCCTGCGCGACGGCCTGGGTCTCGAAAGCGCCACCGGCGGCGGCGAAATCGGCGCCGGCCTCGTCGCCGGCGCGGTCGCCGGGATGCATCCCACCCGCACCGCCACCATCGACGCCGGCGATCGCCGCATCGGCGCCGTTGGCGAGGTCGATCCCGACGTGGTGGCCGCCTACGGTCTTTCCGGGCGGGTCGGCTATATCGGCGTCGATCTGGAGGCGCTCATCGGCGCTCCCAGACGATCGGGCCAAGCCCGAGCGATCAGTCGGTACCCGGCGAGCGACGTCGACCTGGCCTTTGCCGTGCCGGAGTCGGTGCCTGCCGCGGCCGTCGTGGTCAGTCTCCGCCGGGGGGGCGGCGAGCTGGTGGAGCGTCTCGGGCTCTTCGACGTCTTCCGTGGTCCCCAGGTCGGCTCCAACCGCAGGAGCCTCACCTTCCGCCTCCGCCTCAGGGCGCAGGACAGGACCCTCGCCGACGACGAGCTGGCCGGGGCCAGGCAGGCCGCCATCGACGCCGTCGTCGCCGACTGCGGTGCCGAGCTGCGGGGCTGAGGCCGACCTCCGATGCGGGTGGGAGTGCTCACTGGTGGGGGTGACTGCCCCGGCCTCAATGCCGCCATCCGGGCGGTCGTCCGCAAGGCCGAGGTGAGCTACGGAGACAGGGTGATCGGGTTTCGAAACGGCTGGCGCGGCGTGATCGAGGACGAGTTCGAGGCGCTGGACGTGGCCCGCTGTCGCGGCATCCTGCCGAGAGGCGGCACGATCCTCGGGACCTCGAGGACGAACCCTTTCAAGGTCGACGACGGGGTGAAGCGGGTTGCGGCGACCGTCGAACGCCACGGTCTCGATGCCGTGATCGCGGTCGGAGGGGAGGGCACCCTCAGCGCGGCCCGCCGGCTCGCCGGCCTCGGCCTACCGGTTGTTGGGATACCCAAGACCATCGACAACGACGTCAACGGGACCGACGTGACCATCGGATTCAACACCGCCGTCGAGGTAGCGGTGGAGGCCATCGACCGGCTCCACACCACCGCCGAGTCCCACGACCGGGTCATCGTCTGCGAGGTGATGGGCCGCCACGTCGGCTGGATCGCCCTCAACGCCGGCCTGGCCGCCGGCGCGGCCGTGGTGCTCCTGCCCGAGGATCCCTTCGATGTCTCGGTCGTCTGCGATCACCTGATCCGCCGGCACGCCAAGGGGCGCTACGCGTCGATCGTCGTGGTGGCCGAAGGGGCCAAGCCCAAGGCGGGAACCATCGAACTTCCGCCCCCGGAGATCGACGAGTACGACCACGAGCGCCTCGGCGGCATCGGCGGCATCGTGGCGGCGGAGATCGAGGCGATCACCGGTCTGGAGGCGAGGATGACCATCCTCGGCCATGTCCTGCGCGGTGGTACTCCGTGCGCGTTCGATCGGATGCTCGCGACCAGGTTCGGTATCGCCGCAGTCGAGGCCGCTCACGACCGGGCCTGGGGGATGATGGTCGGTCTGCAGGGGGGAGCGGTCGAGCGCGTGCACCTCGACGACGCCGTGCGGGAGCTCAAACGGGTGCCCGACTCGCTGCTCGACGGGGTCTCCAAGCTGTTTCTCGATTAGGGACTGCAAAGTGAACAACTGGCGCGGCCGTGGGCCGCACTCGCCGTCGCACCACGTCTTCAGCGGCGCCGCCGCCGCACGTCGCCTCGCCGCGGGCCCCTCGGGTGGGCGAGTTGTCTCGCCCAGCGGCCGGGGGCCAGGATCCAGCGGTGCCCGATCTCCCGCCCGCCTACTACGTCCCGCTCGGTACCGGCCGCTACCTGCCCACCGATGCCACCACGAGCCCGTGGGATCCTGCCGCTCAGCACGGGGGCCCGCCCACGGCGTTGCTCGGGACGTGCATCGAGGACGCCGTCGGTAGGACCGACATGCGACTGGCCCGGCTCAGCATGGACTTCCTCGGGCCGATGCCGAGGACCGAGCTGCGCGTCGAGGTGGAGGTCGTCAGGCCGGGCCGGCGCACCCAACTGACCGAGGCGGCCCTGTGGGCCGTCGATCGCCAGGTGGCTGTGGCCAGGGCCTGGCATCTGCACGTCGACCCGGCATCGGGCTCCGACGCCGAAGCGGGAACGGAGGAGCGAGCCTTCGAGGTGCTCCCCGAGCCCCAGCCGCAGTCCTACTTCGACGGCGACGTGGCGTGGGCCTACGGACGGTCCATCGAGTGGCGGACCGTCGCCGGCGGGTTCGATGCGATGTCGGGCTCGGCCGACGCGTGGACCCGGGTGCGCATCCCCCTAATAGAGGGCCGACCCCTCGACGGCCTGCAGCGCTTTCTCGTTGTCGCCGACTCGGCCAACGGACTGAGCGCGCCGCTCAACATGCAGGACTGGTGGTTCATCCCTCCTGGCGTGACCATGCACCTGCACCGATACCCCGTCGGCGAGTGGGTCAGGTTGACGGCCTGCTCGGACGCCGGTCGGGACGGGATCGGGCTTACGGAGGGCACCATCGCCGATCGCAGCGGACGCTGCGGGATCGTGACCCAGCCGCTGCTGGTGGCGGCCCGCTGATCCCTGGCCCGGGAACGGCTCTCCGCCCCGTACGACTCTGGGATGACGTCGCCGTCCCAAAGATCATCCTGGGGGTGCTGGTCGCGGTCCGCCAAGGGTCGTTACCTTCGTTGTCGTGCCCGCGTCCTCACTGAAATCCCGCCTGAGCGCACGTCGCCGAGCGACACCGATCGACCGCCTGCTCTCGATGTCGAGGGTCGACCTGCCGGCAGAACCCAAGCAGCCGACGCCGGTGTCGCTTGTCGTGGCGACGGTGATCTCCATCGTGGGCTCGCTCGCCATCGACGCCATCCTCGTGGCCGTCGGCGAGGCGATGTTCCCCTCGACGAACGGCTTCGTCCACTTCAGGTTCTCCGACTACTCCAAGCTGACGGTGATCGGCGTGGTCATCGCGTGTGCGGCCTGGCCCGTCGTGACGTGGGTGTCATCGGCGCCGAGGTGGCTGTTCGTCCGTCTCGCCGTCCTCGTGACGCTTGTCCTCCTGCTTCCCGACCTCTGGATCCTGGCCCAGGGCGAGCCCCTCGACGCCGTGTTCGTGCTGATGGTCATGCACATCGCCATCGCTCTCGTGACCTACAACGCCCTGGTCCAGCTGGCCCGCCCCAGGCCCGGTCGAGTCAGGCGCCATCGGTGACGAGGTCGGCGACGAACGCGGTGCCGTTGCGCCACGCCTCGAGCTGCTCGGGACGCCCGAACACCTTCAGGTAGTCCTCGATGCGGTCCCGCTCCTCCTTCCAGACGGTGCGCGGCTGGTAGTGGGGGCCGTCGTCACCGACGAAGGGGTCGAGGGGGGCAACGATCGCGGCCAGGCCGGGGTTGTAGAACACCGCAGTCGACTGGCGAGTCGTCGACCCGCCGGCGATGACGCGATGGCGACCGCTCGTCCAGCGGTCGTTGGTCCAGCGCACGAGGTTGCCGCCTGAGAGCACCACGAAGCTGTTGGGGATGACCGGGACGGTGACCCACGTCCCATCTTCGGTCTGAGCCTGCAGACCCTCGTAGTCACCTCGCTGGTGCAGCACGGTGAGGGCGTTGCCGTCGGCGTGCTCGAGGAGCAGGAGCTTCTCGCCGTCATCGTCTTCGGCATCGGGCCACACCCAGGTCGGGTAGTCGTTGACGGTCAGCCTGGCGCTGTGCGGGGTCGGCGTGACGAAGGTCTCGGCCGGCAGGTCAAGAACAGTGGCGTAGAGGCGAAGCATGCGCTCGGCCAGGCCGGCGGCCGTCTCCAGGTAACGCAGGGTGACGTCACGCACCTCGGGATCGTCGGGCGGCCACACGTTGGGGTGCTCGTAGAGCCCGGCGTACTCGTCGGGGACACCGGCCGCCTTGGCGTCGGCGGTGGAGTCGTAGCGGTCGACCATGAACCGCTCCAGCTCGAGACGGCCGGAGTCGTCGGGCCACTGACGCCACCCTCGGTACGGATGACCCGTCGGGCTGGCCAGGCGGGCCTTCTGCTCGGCCGGCCGGCGCAGGAGTCGTTCGACGGCATCGCTGTAGGCGGCCACCAGACGATGGTCGATGCCGTGGCCCACGACCTGGACGACTCCGAGCGTCCGGCCGGCCGTCGCGGCCAGGTGGCGCAGCTCGGAATCGGGGCTCGTGACGTCGGCGCCGCTCAGATCGATGACGGGGATGGGATCAGTCATGGGAAGCTCCTTCGTCGGCTTCGTCGGCGTGACGTGGTGCCGCGGTAGTGCGGTCGATGACGGCGGCCAGGTCGGCCACCCGGTCGGTGAGGAGGCCGTCGATGTCGGTGTCGACGTCAACGACGGCGGCATCGGGGCGCCGCTCGTGGAGGTTGCCGACCTGCCGGTCGCTCGTCGGCCGCGCCGCTCCCGGCCTCCCCGTCGTGCGGATCACCACGAGGGGGCAGGTCGTGGCGGCCAGGTCGTCCCAGAGGGACGGGTCGCCGAGGCTCGGTCCGAGCGGGGCGCCGCTGCGGAAGTGGTCCCGCCACGCCCATCCGCCGTCCTCGGTGCGGGTCGCGTCGGTGCCGGCGAGGAGCGCGATCACGTCGCAGGAGGTGGCGGGTGAGGCCGCCGCCGTCACGGCGATCAGCTCCTCGAGCGATGAGGCCGGAACGACGGCGATGTCGTCGCGGTGGTCGGTGCCGTTTGCGTCGGCTGTGCCGTCGATGGGCTCGGCCGGGGGAAGCGCGTCGATGAGGACCAGCCGCCGGACCAGGCTGGGATGGCGCGCCGCCACGGCGACGGCGACGAGCCCGCCGAGGCCTGCGGCGACGATGGTCTCCGCCCCCGGCGCAAACGAGCGAACGGCGCCGGCCACCAGGGGCACGAGCCGGCCCGGCGAGTAGTTGGCGTCCCCGCGCCACGAGCTGTAGCCGTGACCCGGCAGGTCCACGGCGACGACGGCATCCGACCTGGGGATGGCAAGAGCGTCCCACGCCCTGGCACTGCGCGCCGCGGCGTGGAGGGCGACGACCCCGATCGGGCCCTTGTGCCAGGTGACGGCGCTGAGATGACCGCCGCCCGTCGGGTCGATCTGGGCCCACCGCCGCCGGACCCTGACGGTGTCGCCGGTGCCGCTGCGGGCGATGGCGGCGTCGAACTCGTTGGCGACGGCGGTCGGGCTCATCGCCCGCCCCGAAGGCCTGACGGCCGCTCGGACGGGCAGGGTCGCTGGATGCGGGTCACGGCTTCGATGCTCGGACCTCGGGGCGAACCTGTCAAGTTCCGGCGGCCGGGCGGCGCCGTGCTCGGGCGGTCGTGGTGCTCTGGGGTCGGGGTGCTCGGGGGGTCGGGCGATCCGGGCGGTCAGGCGGCGACGCGTCGGATCCTGGCGATCCTGTCGGTCCTGTAGCTCGCCACCTTCACGCTCCAGCTGTCGAGCGGGCGGGGGCGGTCGTTGCCGTAGAAAGTGGTGAGGGGGCCTTCCTGGCAGTAGGAGTCGGCTCCGTTCACCTCCTCGGTGGACTCGTCGGTGAGGGTGATCTCGAAGGCCATAGGAGCATGGTGCGCCCGCCGGCCTGTGGGATGCCAGGGGCGCAACCCTGTGGATTCGCGAAGTTGTCCACAGGCCGCCTCGGGTGGACACGTGCGGGGCGGCGGTAAAACGGCAGGCCGGACAGGTGAGCGGGCCGGGAAGGGGTCAGGAGCGACGCGCGAACCGCCTCCCGGTCGAATGACTATGCATAGTTGTGTATAGTAAACCGGATGACAGGAGCGAACGAGACGCTGAAGGTCGGGGTGCTCGGCGCGTCGGGTTTCGCCGGCGGCGAGCTGCTGCGCCTGCTCGCTGCCCATCCCGTGTTCGATGCCGTGGTGGCGACGGGCGGGTCACGCGCCGGCCAGCCGCTCGCCGACGTCCACCCCCACCTGGCCGCCGGCTACCCCGGCCTCGAGCTGGGTGCGACCGACGCCGAGGCGGCCGCCGGCCTGGATGTCGTCTTTCTCGCCCTGCCCCACGGGATGTCCGGCGACCTCGTGCCCCAGCTGCTCGACGGGGTTGGCCTCGTGGTCGACCTGGGCGCCGATTTCCGGTTGCGGGATCCGGCCCTCTACCCGCTCTGGTACGGCGCCGAGCACCCGACGCCCGAGCTGCTCGCCCAGGCCGTCCACGGCATCCCTGAACTGGCCGGCGATGCGCTGCGGCACACCCGCATCGTGGCCGCCGCCGGCTGCTACGTCACGGCGGCGTCGCTTGTCCTTGCGCCCCTGGTGCGCGCCGGGGTCATCGAGGCGACCGGTGTCGTCGTCGACGCCGCCAGCGGGGTGTCAGGAGCTGGGCGCGAGCTCAGGGCCAGCACGCAGTTCGCCGTCGCCGACGAGGACTTCACCGCCTACGGCCTGCTCGACCATCGCCACACGCCCGAAATCGAACAGGCGACCGGGGCCTCGGTGCTCTTCACTCCCCACCTGGCCCCCATGAGCCGGGGCATCCTGGCCACCTGTTACGGCCGGGCCACGAGCCCGAGGGTGGACCCGCTCGCCGTGCTCGCCGCCGCGTACGAGGACGCGCCGTTCGTCACCGTCTCTCCCCGCTCGCCATCCACCAAGGCCGTCCTCGGCTCCAACGCCGCCCACCTGAGCGCCAGGATCGATGCCCGCACCGGATGGGTCGTCGGGCTCGGCGCCATCGACAACCTGGTCAAGGGGGCGGCCGGCCAGGCCATCCAGTGCGCCAACATCGCCACCGGCCTTCCCGAGACCGCCGGTCTCCCGCTCATCGGGCTCTCCCCGTGACCACAGAGGCGACGCCCACAAGCGGAACCTTCCCCGACACCGCCGCCAGCCGCGCCGAGGTACTCGTGGAGGCGCTGCCGTACATCAGGGAGTTCTGGGGTCAGATCGTGGTGATCAAGTACGGCGGCAGCACCATCGGGGCCACCGCCGGCGGCACGACGGCCGAGGATGCTCTGGCGTCCTTCGCATCGGATGTCGCTCTTCTGCGCTCGGTGGGCATGCACCCCGTTGTCGTTCACGGCGGTGGCCCCCAGATCGGCGAACTCATGCGCCGGCTGGGCAAGGAGCCCGAGTTTCGCGACGGCCTGCGCGTCACCGACGCCGACACCCTCGACATCGCCCGCATGGTGCTGGTGGGCAAGGTCAACCGCGACATCGTCTCGGCCATCAACGTCCACGCCCCGCTCGCCGTCGGCGTGTCCGGAGAGGACGCCGGACTGATCATGGCGTCGCCGCGCCACCCCGACCTCGGCTTCGTCGGCGACGTGCGAGACGTGAACCCCGAGTTGCTCACGCGGCTGCTGGCCGAGGACCTCATTCCCGTCGTGGCGACGATCGGCAGCGACGAGACGGGGCAGGCCTACAACATCAACGCCGACACGGCCGCAGGGGCGATCGCGGCGGCGGTCGGTGCGGCCAAGCTGATCTACCTGACCGATGTGGAAGGCGTGCGGCGGGACCGTCACGATCCCACCAGCCTGATCACTTCGGCCCGGCCCGATGAGCTCGACGCTCTCGTCGCATCCGGCGCCATCGTCGCGGGCATGATCCCCAAGGTCGCGTCCTGCGTCGCCGCCGTCAGCGGCGGGGTGCGCCGGGCCCACATCCTCGATGGGCGCAGCGCCCACGCGCTGCTGCTCGAGCTCTTCACCCGGGAAGGAATCGGAACAATGGTGACCGCATCGTGATCGCGCCGGAGACCAGGCTGATGGCGACCTATCCGCCGCCGGCGGTGACCTTCGTGCGGGGCGAGGGATCTCGGCTGTGGGACGACCAGGGGCGCGAGTACCTCGACTTCCTTTCCGGGCTCGCCGTCACGTCGCTCGGCCACTCGCACCCGGCCGTTGCCGACGCCGTCGCCACCCAGGCCCGCACCCTGTTGCACGTCTCGAACCTGTACGGCTCGCTCCCGCAGCGCGACGTGGCCGAGACCCTGGACCGACTGCTCGGCGGCGGCGGCCGGGTATTTCTCTGCAACAGCGGGGCCGAGGCCAACGAATGCGCCATCAAGTTGGCACGACGTTGGGGCGGCCGAGGTCGCCACGTCGTGGTCAGCGCCTACGGGTCGTTCCACGGCCGGACGCTCGCCACTCTCCACGCCACCGGCCAGCCGAGCAAGCACGAGGCCTTCCAGCCACTCCCCGAGGGATTCCGGCATGTGGCCTGGCGGGACATCGACGCCCTGGCCGCGGCCATAGATCCGACCGTCGCCGCCGTGCTGCTCGAATCGGTGCAGGGCGAAGGTGGGGTCAATCCGGCCGGCGACGAGTACTTCACCGCCGTGCGCCGCCTCTGCGACGAGCGGGGCGTGCTGATGATGGTCGACGAGGTCCAGACCGGGCTGGGCCGGACGGGCCGGTGGTGGGGTTTCGAGCATTACGGGGTGGCGCCCGACGTGGTCACGATGGCCAAGGCGCTCGGCAACGGCGTGCCGATCGGTGGCTGCTGGGCCCGCGACGACGTGGCGTCGGCCTTCGGGCCCGGCGACCACGCCACGACCTTCGGGGGCCAGCCCCTCGCGGCCGCGGCGGCGCGGGCGACGCTCGCCGTCATGGAGGCCGAGGACGTGCCGGCCCGTGCCGCCGAGCGCGGCCGCTACCTGAGCGGGCGGCTCGCCGGCCTTCCCGGCGTCAGCGAGGTCAGGGGAATGGGCCTCCTCGTCGCGGCCCAACTCGGCGATGGGCTCTCGGCTGCTGCGGTGGCCGACGCTGCCCTCGATGCCGGTCTCGTCATCAATGCCGTCACCGCTTCGGCGTTGCGATTCGCTCCCTCGCTGCTCGTGACCGAGGCCGAGATCGACGAGGCCACCACACGGCTCGGCGCCGTGCTGCGCAAGGAGGCGTGAATGCGTCACCTGCTCGACGTCGACGACCTCGACGCCACCGAGCTGGCCGACGTGCTGGACCTGGCCGAACAGCGCGACCCCCCGCCCGTCCTCGCCGGCCGGGGCGCAGCGCTGATCTTCGAGAAGCCGTCCAACCGCACCCGCAACGCCAGCGAGATGGCCGTCGTCGCCCTCGGCGGTCACCCCATCAGCATCAGGGGTGACGAGATCGGCATCGGGGTGCGGGAGACCCCGCAGGACGTGACCAGGGTTTTGGCCCAGTACCACGCCGTGGTCGCGGCGCGCGTCAACGATCACGCGGTACTCGAGGCCATGGCCGCGACCGACGTGGTGCCGATCGTCAACCTCCTCTCCGACGTGGCCCACCCGTGCCAGGCGCTCGCAGACGTGCTCACCTTGCGCCAGTGCTGGGGGTCGCTCGAAGGGCGCCGCGTCGCCTGGGTCGGCGACGGCAACAACGTGGCTCGCAGCCTGGCCTTCGCCTGCGCCCTCACCGGGATCGAACTGCGCCTGGCGTGCCCCGCTGGTCACGGGCTCGACGCGGTTGTCGCCGACGCCGCCCGCAGCCACGGCCACCCGTTGGTCGAGACCAGTGATCCGGCCGAGGCCGTCGCCGGCGCCGACGCCGTGGCGACCGACGTGTGGGTGTCGATGGGCCAGGAGAACGAGTCGGCCCAACGGGTCGACGCCTTCGCCGGCTACCGGGTCGACGCGGCGTTGATGGGCGGCGCCGCCGACGGGGCCGTCTTCTTGCACTGCCTGCCCGCCCATCGCGGCATGGAGGTCGCCGCCGACGTGATCGACGGGCCGGCCAGCTTGGTGTGGGCGCAGGCCGCCAACCGCATGCACGCCATGCGGGGCCTCCTGCTCTGGCTGGCGGGGGAAAGGCCGTGAGGGCAGGTGTCCGCGTCGAGCGGGGGGTGCGGAGGTGCGGTTGAGCAAGGCGGCCCGCCAACACCGCATCGGCCTGTTGCTCGAAGCCGAGGCCGTCACCAGCCAGGGTCAGCTCGTGGAGCTGCTCGGGGTGGCCGGCGTCGAAGCGACACAGGCGACGGTGTCGCGCGATCTCGAGGAGCTGGGCGCGGTCAAGGTCCGCATGGCCGGAGGTGACCTCGTGTACGCCATCCCCGAGCTGCCCAAGGACAGGGTCGTGCCCGGCGACCACCTCCGCCGTGTGCTCGGCGACTGGGTGGTCGACGTGGCCGCCTCGTCGAACCTGGTGGTGGTCCGCACCCCGCCGGGCTCGGCCCATGTCGTCGCATCGGCCCTCGACCGGGCATCGCTGCCCGAGATCCTCGGCACGGTGGCGGGCGACGACACCATCGTGGTGATCGCGGCCGAGGATGTCGGCGGCGAGCGGGTCCGTCGCCAGCTCGCCGAGCTAGCCGGACTCTGAAACTCGGGCAGTATCCCCATGAATGCAGCCTGCCCATGACCGAAAGGAACGACCGAGTGGCGAAGCGAGTGGTACTTGCCTACAGCGGGGGCCTTGACACGTCCGTCGCCGTGCGCTGGATGACCGAGGAGCTCGGTGTCGAGGTGATCGCCCTGGCCGCCAACATCGGCCAGGGTGGCGACTTCGAGCAGATCAAGGCTAGGGCGCTCGCCGCCGGCGCGATCGACGCGGTCGTGGTCGACGCGCGTGAGGAGTTCGCCAACGAGTTCGTGGCGCCGGCGTTGCGTGCCAACGCCAAGTACGAGGGCAAGTACCCGCTCATCTCCTCGCTTTCGCGCCCGGTGATCGTCAGGCACCTGGTTGCGGCGGCGCGGACGTACGACGCCGCTGCCATCGCCCACGGCTGCACGGGCAAGGGCAACGATCAGGTCCGCTTCGAGGTGTCGACCGCCGCCCTCGCCCCCGATCTGGAGGTCATCGCCCCGGTGCGCAACTGGGGTCTGACCCGGGAGGCCTCCATCGAGTACGCGGCCAGGTGGGACATCCCCATCACCGTGACCAAGGACAGCCCCTACTCGATCGACCAGAACCTGTGGGGCCGCACCATCGAGTGCGGCATCCTCGAGGACCCGTGGGCCCAACCGCCCGAGGAGGTCTACGAGCTGACCACGCCAAGCGCAACCGGGCCGACCGAGATCGTGATCGCCTTCGAGCGGGGCCTGCCCGTCGCCATCGACGGCCGGCGCCTGGCGCTCCACGAGCTGATCGGAGAGGTCGACCGGATCGTCGGCAGCTACGGCTGGGGCCGCATCGACATGGTCGAGAACCGCAGGGTGGGGATCAAGAGCCGGGAGATCTACGAGTGTCCCGGCGCCCTCGCCCTGCTCATGGCCCACGCCGACCTGGAGGACCTGACCCTCGAGCGGGACCTGGCCCACGAGAAGGCCAGGCTCGAGCCCCGCTACGCCGAGGTGATCTACGACGGATTCTGGTATTCGCCGCTGAAGGAGGCCATCGACGCCTTCGTGGACGCCAGCCAGACCTACGTCACCGGTGACGTCAGGTTGCATTGCGAGGTGCCGGGCCGCTGCATCGTCGCCGGCCGGCGCAGCGACGTGGGGCTCTACGACTACAGCCTGGCCACCTACGAGAAGGCGGACAGGTTCCGCCACCAAGACGCCGAGGGCTTTGTGCGCCTCTGGGGCCTGGGCGTGGCCACGTGGGCGACCCGTCAGGTCGCCGGCGGTTCGGGGTCCGCCGGCGGTTCGGCCGGGGGCGGTTCGGGCCGGTGACGCTGTGGCACGGTCGCTTCGGTGACGGCGTGCCCGCCGACGAGCTGCTGGCCTACACCGTCAGCCTGCCCTTCGATCGCAGGCTCGCATCCGACGACCTGACCGGCTCGCGTGCCCACGTGCGCGGCCTGGCGCGCGCCGGGCTGCTGAGCGATGCCGACGCCGGCATCCTGCTCGCCGCGCTCGATCACGTCGGTGAGGAGCTCGCGGCGGGAACGCTCGTCTCGGCGCCGGGCGACGAGGACGTCCACACCCTCGTCGAGCGCCGGGTCACCGAGATCGCCGGCGACGTCGGGGCCAGGCTCCACACCGGGCGGAGCCGCAACGACCAGGTCGCCACGGACCTCCGGTTGTTCGCCAAGCGCGAGCTCGCCGGCGTGGCCGCCCGGCTGGTGGCGCTCGAGGAGGTGCTGGCCGGGCGGGCCGGGGAAGCGGGAGACGTCTACCTCCCCGGCTACACCCACCTGCAGCGGGCCCAGCCCGTACTTCTCGCCCACCACCTCCTCGCCCACGGCTGGGCCTTCGGTCGCGACATCGATCGCCTGGTCGAGACCCGCCGCCGACTCGATGTCTCTCCGCTCGGCGCCGGCGCCCTCGCCGGGTCGTCGCTGCCCCTCGACCCCGACGCCACCGCCGAAGACCTCGGCTTCGCCGGTCGGTTCCAAAACTCGCTCGACGCCGTCGCCGACCGGGACTTCGTCGCCGAGGCGATCTTCGACCTGACCCTCGTGGCCGTGCATCTGTCGCGCCTGGGCGAGGAGATGGTGCTGTGGTCAAGCGAGGAGTTCGGGTTCGTCGCGCTGGCCGACGCCTATGCCACCGGCTCTTCGATGCTGCCCCAGAAGAAGAACCCCGACATCGCCGAGCTGGCCCGTGGCAAGGCCGGTCGGCTCATCGGCGACCTGACAGGCCTGCTCGCCACCCTCAAGGGCCTGCCGCTCTCGTACAACCGGGACCTGCAAGAGGACAAGGAGCCATTGTTCGACGCCCTCGACCAGGTCAACGGGGGCCTGAGCGCCATGACCGGGTTGATGGCCACGGCCACCTTCGACCCGGAGAGGATGCGGGCCGCGGCCGACACGCCGAGCGCCGCTGCTGTCGACCTGGCCGAGTGGCTGGTCGAACGGGGGATGCCTTTTCGGAAGGCTCACGCCGTGGTGGGTGCGATGGTCCGCGACTCGCTCGAGCGCCGGGTGCCTCTCTCCGAGCTGGTCGAGGCCCACCCCGCCCTCGGGCCCGACGCCGCCGGGCTGCTGGTCCCGGGCGTGGCCGTCACTCGCAGGACGACGCCGGGCGGCGCCGGTCCCGGCCCCGTCGCCGCACAGATGAAGGCGTTTGGTGCGCTGATCGCGGCCCAGCGCCAGGCCCTCGGTGACGGCTGAGGCCACGCTCGGGCCGGGTGGCCCGAGAGCGCGGCCGCTCCCGAGGAGCTTCTACGCCCGCTCCTCGCTCGACGTCGCACCCGACCTGCTCGGCAAGCTGCTCGCGACCGCCGATGGCCGGAGGGCCCGGATCGTCGAGGTCGAGGCCTACGCGGGTGCCGACGATCCCGGGAGTCATGCCTTCAGGGGTCGCAGCGCCCGCAACGACACCATGTGGGGCCGGCCCGGACGGCTGTACGTCTACTTCACTTACGGGATGCACTGGTGCGCCAACGCCGTGTGCGGAGTCGACGGCGTACCTGTTGCGGTGCTCCTCCGCGCCGCGCAACCCGTCGCCGGCCTCGGCGCCATGCGCAGCGCCCGCTGGCGGGCGCAGCGCCACCAGACCGACCGCGACCTGTGCCGGGGGCCGGCGCGTCTCTGCCAGGCCATGGGCATAGACGGCGCCGACGACGGCGCCGACCTGGTCGGCGGCGACCGGAGCCCGAGGATCCTCGACGACGGCTGGACCCTGCCGGCACCGCCCGATGTGACCACGAGGATCGGGCTTTCGGCCGGTGCCGATCTGCCCTGGCGGTTCGTGGTCCCTGGCACCACATGGGCGTCGGGTGGCCGGGCGATGGCCTCCCGGGGGGCCGGTGTTCCCAGCTCCTGACCCTCCGGCGGCAACGAGCTCCTCGACCTGGCCCGTCCCCTGGAGCGACGCCGAGCCAGACGGCGGGGCCATTCCCCCGTGGTTTCGCGGTCTACCATCCGATGGACTGAGGGGGAGCAAGTGCGCCACGTACTCGGCCAGCCGCCGGGGAAGATCATCGCCGTCCACGTCAACTACCGAAGTCGGGCGGCAGAGCGCGGCCGTCTTCCTGCCTTCCCGAGCTACTTCCTCAAGCCGGCGACGAGCGTCGGTGCATCCGACGATCCCGTGGTCCGCCCGAGAGGCTGCGAGCTCCTCGCCTTCGAGGGCGAGATCGCCCTCGTGATCGGCACGCCGGCGCGCCACATCGATGCCGGCGACGCGTGGGAACACGTGCGCTGGGTCACGGCCGCCAACGACTTCGGTGTCTACGACCTCCGCTACGCCGACGCCGGCTCCAACCTGCGCTCGAAGGGGATCGACGGCTACACCCCGCTCGGCCCGAGGCTCATCGACGCCCGCGGCGTTGACCCTGCCGGCCTGCGGGTGCGGACCTGGGTCGACGGCGATCTGGCCCAGGACGCGCTCAGCGGAGACGAGGTCCTCTTCGGCTTCGACCGCCTTGTGGCCGACCTCTCCCGGCTGACCACCCTCGAGCCGGGCGACGTCATCCTCACCGGCACGCCCACGGGTTCGACGGTCGTCGACCCCGGCGCCGTGGTGGAAGTGGAGGTGACCGTCGATGGCGCCCGATCCGACCGGCCGGGGGGCGCGACCTCGGGCCGGCTCCGTAGCCCGATCGTGGACGCAACCGAGGAACTGGCGTCCATCGGGGCCATGCCACGAGCCGACGATGCCCTCAGGGCGATGGCCCACGGCGGACCGGGCATCGATTGGCGCGATACGGGCAAGGAGCGGCGCGCCGCGCTCCACGGCGTCGCGACCGCGACGCTGGCCTCGCAACTGCGGAGCCGTGGCCTCAACGGCTGCACCCTCGACGGCCTGCGGTCGAGCCGACCTGATCTGGGCATGGTCGGCACCGCCAGGACGGTGAGCTACCTGCCGCTCAGGGAGGACCTCTTCGAGGCCAAAGGGGGCGGCCTCAACGCCCAGAAGCGCGCCGTCGAGGCCATCCTCCCCGGCGAGGTGCTCGTCATCGCGGCCAGGGGCGACGAGTCCGCCGGCACGATCGGCGACATCCTCGCCCTGCGGGCCGAGCGGCGCGGCGCCTCGGGCATCGTGACCGACGGTTCGGTGCGCGATTCGGAGGCCGTCAGTGCGCTAGGAATCCCGACCTACCACGCCGGCACGCACTCGGCCGTCCTCGGACGGCGCCACGTTCCGTGGGAAACCGACGTGGCCGTGGCCTGCGCCGGTGTGCTCGTCCAGCCGGGTGACCTGCTGGTCGGCGACGCCGACGGGGTGGTTGTCGTCCCCGATCACGTCGCCACAGAGGTCGCCGCGGCCGCCAAGGAGCAGGAGCGCAAAGAGCGTTTCATCGCCGAGCAGGTCGCCAAGGGCGCCAGCGTGGCCGGGCTCTACCCGATCGGACCCGACTGGGCGGCGGCGTACGCCGAATGGAGCGAGGTCATCCCGCGAGAGGAGCGTCCGTGAGGTTTCGCAGCGACCCGGCGACGATTCGAGGGTCAATCGCGCCGGTGGTGACCCCGTTTGACCGCGACGGCGCCGTCGACATCGACGGCCTCATCGGGCTCGTCCGCTGGCAGCTCGCCGGCGGCTCGCACGGCATCTCTATCGGTGGCTCGACCGGCGAGCCGAGCGCGTTGAGCGTCGACGAGAGGATCGCCGCCATGGGCGCCGTCGCCAAAGAGATCGCCGACAGGGTGCCATTCCTGCCGGGTACGGGCTCCACCAAGCTGGACGAGACCATGCGCCTCACCGCGGCGGCGGACGACCTCGGCGCCGACGCCGCGCTGGTCATCACCCCGTACTACGCCCGCCCGACCCAGGCCGGTCTTTACGCCTGGTACGCGGCGGTCGCCAAGGAGTTCCCCCACCTCCCGATCGTGATCTACAACGTCCCGTCTCGGACCTCGGTCGACGTTGCGCCCGAGACCGTCGGCCGGTTGCGCAGAGATTTCGCCAACGTGGTCGGCGTCAAGGAGACGACCAAGGACTTTGAGCACTTCTCCCGCGTGTTTCACGTCGCCGGCCGCGACACGCTGGTGTGGTCGGGGATCGAGCTGCTCTGTCTGCCCCTCCTCGCCATCGGCGGGATCGGCTTCGTCAGCGCCGTCGCCAACCTGGCGCCGCGCGCCGTTGCCGACATGTACGAGCGCTGGGTCGGAGGGTCGCAGGCCGAGGCCCTCGACCTTCACTACGCCCTGCATCCCCTCGTCGACCTGGTGTTCGTGGAGACCAACCCGGCGCCCGTCAAGTGGGTGCTCGAGCGATGCGGACTGCTCCGTTCTGGCTTCGTCCGCCCGCCGCTCGTCGGGCCGAGCGCCGCCGGCGAGGCTCGCATCCTCGAGCTGCTGGCCGCCGGCGCCTCTGTGCTCGACGGCCCGCCGGCCGACCTGGCCCGCTCGATCCCGGCGCGAGGCGCTGCGGCGCCGGTGCAGGGCTAGCTTGGGGGGTCGATGAGCGACACCACCGGGGGAGGGTCGGGTCCCGACATCGTCAGGAGCGCCTACGCGTCGCTCGTCGTGAGCGACATCGAGGCGGCCCGATGGTTCTGGGTCGACATGCTCGGCTTCGTCGTGAGCGACGAGGACGCCGACACGCTGTACCTGCGCGGCTACGACGAGCTCACCCACCACAACCTCGTGCTGCATCGGGGTGCCCGACCTGCGCTCGATTACCTGGCCTACCGGGTACGAGGAGATGCCGACCTCCGGCGTGCCGTCGCCTGGTTCGAGCACCTGGGTTGCAGGACGAGGGAGTACCCGGCGGGGACGACGGCGGGGATCGGCGCGAGCGTCAGGGTCGAAGACCCACTCGGCTTCACCGTCGAGCTCTTCGCCGGGGCCGACCGACCGGCACGCCTCACGCAACGCTATGACCTCAGAGCCGGTGCCGAACCGGCTCGCATCGACCATTTCAACCTGGTCGTCCCCGATGTCCAGGTCGCCTTCGACTACTACGCCAGCCTGGGGTTCGGCTGCTCGGAGACGATCGAGGATGCCACGACGCTCTACGCGGCATGGATGTATCGCAAGCAGACGGTCCACGACGTCGCGTTCACCGGCGGCGCGGGCCCACGGCTCCATCACCTGGGTTTCTTCGTTCACGAGTCGCACAACGTACTGCGCACGTGTGACCGCTTCGGAGCCGTCCATGAGGAGGGCCGCATCGAGCGAGGACCCGGGCGCCACGGGGTGTCCAACGCCTTCTACGTCTACCTGCGCGATCCCGACGGCCACCGAGTCGAGCTCTACACGAGCGACTACTTCACGGGAGACCCCGATCACGAGACGCTGCGCTGGGACGTCTCCGACCCCCGCCGCCGGGACTTCTACGGCGCCGAGGTCATCCCGAGCTGGTACACGGAGGCGACCTCGGTCCTCGACCTCGACGGCCTGGTCAGACCAATGGTCGAGATGGGACAGGCCGCCGAGGTCAGCGTGGGTGCTGACGGCTTCGGGGCCACGCCCACCAGGGGTGGCTGATCCCACACTCGGCCGGACGAGTTTGTTCTAGACGGCCAAGAGTCGGCGTCGAATGGCGGACCCTGCGCCGTGGCGGTAGGTTGAGATCTCCACTTCAGGAGCCCCCACCTCCGGCCTCAGGCAGCTACGGCTGCTTGACAGCCGGAACCCGGTAGGGTAGCTTTTGAAGCCGCCCCGAAAACCCCTTCACGGGTTTGGAGGGCGCCACCCGGGAGGTGCCAGCCAGTCTGGAGGCTCCCGGATATCGCGGAGTTGCACCGCCGGCCGCTTGCGGCCATGTGTTTCCGCTGCCGTGCTCCTTGAAAACGGAACAGAGGAAGTCAAAAGCTAGTGCGGGCATGCCGGCGCAGCAGTCAGGCGTCGCGACATGTCAACCTCGTACAAAGCATTAGACGGACAACAAATCCGTCCGATGCCAGTTGACTGACACCTTCAGGGGTGCAGTCGACTCTCTAAGATCATCGGCTCGTCCGCCTCCCCCCAAAAAGGGTGCGCGGTCGGACCAAGATCTCGATGGAGAGTTTGATCCTGGCTCAGGACGAACGCTGGCGGCGTGCTTAACACATGCAAGTCGAACGAGGTCCATCCGGTAGCAATACCGGTGAAGGCCGAGTGGCGAACGGGTGAGTAACACGTGAGCAACCTGCCCCGAAGACCGGGATAACAGCGGGAAACCGCTGCTAATACCGGATGTCCCCACCGGACCGCATGATCACGGTGAGGAAATGGATTCCGCTTCGGGAGGGGCTCGCGGCCTATCAGCTTGTTGGCGGGGTAACGGCCCACCAAGGCAACGACGGGTAGCTGGTCTGAGAGGACGATCAGCCACACTGGGACTGAGACACGGCCCAGACTCCTACGGGAGGCAGCAGTGGGGAATCTTGCGCAATGGGCGAAAGCCTGACGCAGCAACGCCGCGTGAGGGATGACGGCCTTCGGGTTGTAAACCTCTTTCAAGCAGGGACGATTGTGACGGTACCTGCAGAAGAAGCTCCGGCCAACTACGTGCCAGCAGCCGCGGTAATACGTAGGGAGCAAGCGTTGTCCGGAATCATTGGGCGTAAAGAGCTCGTAGGCGGCTCGGTAAGTCGGATGTGAAACCTCCAGGCTCAACCTGGAGTCGCCATCCGATACTGCCGTGGCTAGAGTCCGGTAGGGGCCCACGGAACTCCTGGTGTAGCGGTGAAATGCGCAGATATCAGGAAGAACACCGGTGGCGAAGGCGGTGGGCTGGGCCGGCACTGACGCTGAGGAGCGAAAGCGTGGGGAGCGAACAGGATTAGATACCCTGGTAGTCCACGCCGTAAACGTTGGGCACTAGGTGTGGGACCTTATCAACGGGTTCCGTGCCGTAGCTAACGCATTAAGTGCCCCGCCTGGGGAGTACGGCCGCAAGGCTAAAACTCAAAGGAATTGACGGGGGCCCGCACAAGCGGCGGAGCATGTTGCTTAATTCGAGGCAACGCGAAGAACCTTACCTGGGTTGAACTACGCAGGAAAAGCCGCAGAGATGCGGTGTCCGCAAGGGCCTGCGATAGGTGGTGCATGGCTGTCGTCAGCTCGTGTCGTGAGATGTTGGGTTAAGTCCCGCAACGAGCGCAACCCTTATCCTATGTTGCCAGCGGGTAATGCCGGGGACTCGTAGGAGACTGCCGGGGTCAACTCGGAGGAAGGTGGGGATGAGGTCAAGTCATCATGCCCCTTATGTCCAGGGCTGCAAACATGCTACAATGGCCGGTACAGAGGGCTGCTATCCCGCGAGGGTGAGCGAATCCCAAAAAGCCGGTCTCAGTTCGGATCGCAGTCTGCAACTCGACTGCGTGAAGTTGGAGTCGCTAGTAATCCCGGATCAGCAACGCCGGGGTGAATACGTTCCCGGGCCTTGTACACACCGCCCGTCACACCACGAAAGTCGGCAACACCCGAAGCCGGTGGCCTAACCGCAAGGAAGGAGCCGTCGAAGGTGGGGTTGGCGATTGGGGTGAAGTCGTAACAAGGTAGCCGTACCGGAAGGTGCGGCTGGATCACCTCCTTTCTAAGGAGTGATTACTGGACCGTCATTGGTCCAGTCACTCGTAAGTTGATCACTAGCTACTCGACTCCTCGTTGACGGTCGCTCTCGAAGGACAGGTCTCTCCGGAGGCCACCCCTCGAGCGGCCCGAAGCGGTGAGCCGGGCTCTCCTCTGTTCCGTTTTCCGGGGGCATCGCCCCCCAGACCGGCCTTGGGCCGGTCTGTTGCTGTCCCCCGAGCGGTATGTCGGCTGTGCCGACCTCGCTGTTCGGCGGCGAAGGGAACGGCCGCAAGGCCGGCCCGGATGCCGTTGTCGAGTGCCGCCATCGGCGGTTGACTCGGACACAGCCCCTTGAGAATTCCATAGCGAGCACGAGCATCTTTGTTTTTCCAAGCTACAAAGAGCCAACGGTGGATGCCTTGGCGCCTAAAGCCGATGAAGGACGTAGGAGGTTGCGATAAGCCACGGGGAGTTGCCTCCCAAGCTTTGATCCGTGGATGTCCGAATGGGGAAACCCACCACGACATGATCGTGGTACTCCCGCCTGAACACATAGGGCGGGCAGAGGGAACCAGGGGAATTGAAACATCTCAGTACCCTGAGGAGAGGAAAGCAACAGCGACTCCCTGAGTAGCGGCGAGCGAAACGGGAATAGCCTAAACCGAACTGGTGGTAAAGCCTGGTGGCGTTGCCAGATCGGGGTCGTGGGATTCGACCGGAGAGGCACCAGACCCTCCAAGGAGTTACAAAACTGCTGCCTAGTAGAAGCGTTTTGGAAAGTCGCACCGCAGAGGGTAAGAGTCCCGTATGCGAAAGGTAGCAGTCTCCTGTCGAACACCCGAGTAGCACCGGAACCGTGAAAGTCGGTGTGAATCTGCGAAGACCACTTCGTAAGGCTAAGTACTCATAGGCGACCGATAGTGCACTAGTACCGTGAGGGAAAGGTGAAAAGTACCCCGGGAGGGGAGTGAAATAGTACCTGAAACCGTTGGTTTACAAACAGTCAGAGCGTCGTCGTCAACTTGTTGGCGGCCGCGATGGCGTGCCTTTTGAAGAATGAGCCAGCGAGTTACCGTGCGTGGCAAGGTTAACCCGTGAGGGGGAGCCGGAGCGAAAGCGAGTCTGAATAGGGCGTTCAGTCGCATGCGGTAGACCCGAAGCCAAGTGATCTAGCCATGGGCAGGCTGAAGCGGGGGTAAGACCCCGTGGAGGGCCGAACCCACCCTGGTTGAAAACAGGGGGGATGACCTGTGGTTAGGGGTGAAAGACCAAGCAAACTTGGTGATAGCTGGTTCTCCCCGAAATGCATTTAGGTGCAGCGTCGGATGTTCAGCATCGGAGGTAGAGCACTGGATGGGCTAGGGGGCCTACAAGCTTACTGACCCCAACCAAACTCCGAATGCCGATGCTCTAGAGTCCGGCAGTGAGACCACGAGGGATGAGCTTCGTTGGTCGAAAGGGAAACAGCCCAGATCGCCGGCTAAGGCCCCTAATTCGGAACTAAGTGGTAAACGATGTGGGACTGCATAGACAGCCAGGAGGTTGGCTCAGAAGCAGCCATCCTTGAAAGAGTGCGTAATAGCTCACTGGTCGAGTGGTCCTGCGCGGACAATGTAACGGGGCTCAAGTTCCGAGCCGAAGCCGCGGACCTCCACGTTTACGTGGGGGTGGTAGGGGAGCGTCGATCGTGCAGTGAAGCGGGGGTGTGAACCGTCGTGGAGCGCGATCGAGTGAGAATGCTGGCATGAGTAGCGAGAGAGGGGTGAGAAACCCCTCCGCCGTAAGCCCAAGGGTTCCTGGGGAAGGCTAATCCTCCCAGGGTAAGTCGGGAGCTAAGGCGAGGCCGAGAGGCGTAGTCGATGCACAACCGGTTGATAATCCGGTACCACCGTGTCCGCGCCAATCCCAAACTGGGGTACTAAGGGGCTGCCTTCGGGCGAACCGACCAACCCGGGGCGGGCAGCAAAGGCGGGACGCAGGAGGGTAGGTGAACCCCGGTGTTGGTTTCCGGGGGTAAGCGCGTAGGGAGAGGACCAGGCAAATCCGGGCCTCACATATCCTGAGACGTGACGCCGAGCCGATATAGGCGAAGTCACTGATCCCATGCTGCCAAGAAAAGCGTCGTTGTTAGTTGGCACGGTGCCCGTACCCCAAACCAACTCAGGTGGGCGGGTAGAGAATACCAAGGCGATCGAGAGAACTGTGGTTAAGGAACTCGGCAAAATACCTCCGTAACTTCGGGAGAAGGAGGGCCTCATTAGGGTAAAGGACTTGCGTCCGGAGCTTGAAGGGGCCGCAGAGACCAGGGGAAAGCGACTGTTTACTAAAAACACAGCAGCGTGCGAAGTCTTACGACGATGTATACGCTGTGACGCCTGCCCGGTGCCGGAAGGTTACGGGGAAGGGTTAGTCCGCAAGGGCGAAGCTCTGAACCTAAGCCCCGGTAAACGGCGGCCGTAACTATAACGGTCCTAAGGTAGCGAAATTCCTTGTCGGGTAAGTTCCGACCTGCACGAATGGCGTAACGACTTTCCTACTGTCTCAACCACAGACTCGGCGAAATTGAAGTACGAGTAAAGATGCTCGTTAGCTGCACCAGGACGGAAAGACCCCGTGGACCTTCACTATAGCTTGATGTTGGTTTTTGTTACGTGTTGTGTAGGATAGGTGGGAGACGTGGAAGCTTCGGCGCCAGCCGGGGTGGAGTCACCGTTGAAATACCACCCTGCACGTGACGGGAATCTAACCCACGTCCGTTAGCCGGATGGGGAACAGCGTCAGGTGGGTAGTTTGACTGGGGCGGTCGCCTCCTAAATTGTAACGGAGGCGCCCAAAGGTTCCCTCAGGCTGGTTGGCAATCAGCCGTTGAGTGCAATGGCACAAGGGAGCTTGACTGCGAGACCTACAGGTCGAGCAGGTGCGAAAGCAGGGCATAGTGATCCGGCGGTTGCGTGTGGAAGCGCCGTCGCTCAACGGATAAAAGGTACCCCGGGGATAACAGGCTCATCTTCCCCAAGAGTCCATATCGACGGGAAGGTTTGGCACCTCGATGTCGGCTCGTCGCATCCTGGGGCTGAAGTAGGTCCCAAGGGTTGGGCTGTTCGCCCATTAAAGCGGTACGCGAGCTGGGTTTAGAACGTCGTGAGACAGTTCGGTCCCTATCCGGTGCAGCCGTAGGAAATCTGAGGAAGGCTGTCCCTAGTACGAGAGGACCGGGACGGACGCAGCTCTCGTGTGCCAGTTGTCCTGCCAAGGGCACGGCTGGTTGGCGACCTGCGGAAGGGATAAGCGCTGAAAGCATCTAAGTGCGAAGCTCGTTCCGAGATGAGATTTCCCACTGGGACAACCAGGTAAGGCCCGTGGTAGACGACCACGTTGATAGGCCGGAGGTGTACGCACAGCAATGTGTTCAGCCGACCGGTACTAATCGGCCGAGGGCTTGGATTAGCACGCTCGTGCTCGCTATGGAGTGCTCACAGGGGCAGAGGCGCCGCCGGTCGCGGCCGCCTCGCCCGTTGTCAGAGCAAGGTTTCCGGTGGCCATAGCGGCGGAGTCACACCCGTTCCCTTCCCGAACACGGAAGTTAAGCCCGCCAGCGCCGATGGTACTTGGGGGGATTCCCCCTGGGAGAGTAGGACGTCGCCGGAATAGTTCGAAGGAGAAGGCCCCACGCCATTTGGCGTGGGGCCTTCTTCATGTTCGGTCATGCTCGTCGACGATGACCAGGAATCGGCGTTGATGTGTCACGGGCGGCCCGAACGGTTCCCGGTACGATGGCACGTCTATGGCTCCGCCCCCTTCTCCCCGCCGTCGTCCACCGAGGCCGGAGGGGAAAGGGGAAGACGCCACACGCTCTCGAACTGGTCGGGTCGCGCGCCCGCGTAGCGGGGAAAGCTGGTCGCAGCGGACACCCGTGGGCCGGGGCCGTACCGCCGGAGACGCGAGGCAGCCCGGTGCCGATCGGCGTTCGACGGGTCAGGATCGTTCTGGGTCCGGTCAGGGTCGATCTGGCTCCGGTCAGGGTCGATCTGGCTCCGGTCAGGGTCGGTCTGGCTCCGGTCAGGGTCGGTCTGGCTTCGGTCAGGGTCGGTCTGGCTTCGGTCAGGGTCGGTCTGGCTCCGGGCAGGGTCGTCCCGGCTCGGGCGTGGGCAGGTCGGGCTCGGGTGTGGGTCGCTCTGGCTCCGGGCAGGGTCGTCCCGGCTCGGGCGTGGGCAGGTCGGGCTCGGGGCGTCCTCGTCGCGACGATCCGAGCGAACGCAGGGCGGGCCGGCCCGCGCGGGCGTCCGAGCGGAGCGAGGAGCGGCTGGCCGGAGGCAAGGAGGGGGCCGGCGGACGCAACGGAGGGACCGGCCATGGTCGCCCAGCGACCGCAGGGGGCCGAGTTCCGGCGCCGGGTAGGCCCGGTGGCCACCGCATACCCAACGCCAGGACACGTACGGCAGAGTCGGAACGGTGGCGGCAGGGCACCTCGAGCGCAGCCGGATCCCGGCGGGCCCAGCAACCCAGCCGGCGGCCATCGGATGCAGCCAACGAGCGCTGGGGTGCCGTGGCGCGGCGCGGGGCGGCCTCACTGCGCTCGGAGGGTAACGACGAGCCTCTGCCGGTCGCCGAGGAGCGCCGGGCGGTCGACGGTCGTGGGGATGGACCCGCCTGGCAGCCCGAGGAGGTGTGGGTCGAGGACGATGACCGCACCCCGGCGCCGCGTCGTCGCCAGGGGCCGCCGGCGACGCTCGATCGTGACCTGGCGACGAGGGACGGGAGCGTCCCGGCCGGCCACCGAAGGAGCGTCCCGGCGCCCGTCGTAGCCGAGCTCACCAGGGCCGATCCTGATCGAGGGACCCGGCTGGCGGCCCGGCTTGGCGATGCGGCCCACGCCTACGAGCGGGAGCGCTACGACGAGGCCCGCCGCATCCTGCGGCCCATCGCCGAGCGCCTGGCCGACGTTGCCGCCGTGCGGGAGCTCTACGGCCTCGTGCTCTACCGATTAGGCCAGTGGCAGCTCGCCGCCCGCCAGCTCGAGGCCTACCGGACCATGACCGGATCCTACGACCAGCATCCCGTGCTCGCCGACTGCTATCGGGCCCTCCAGCGCTACGACGACGCCGACGCCCTGTGGGACGACCTCCGCCAGGCGTCGCCGGACGGCGACGTGGTGGCCGAGGGAAGGATCGTGGCGGCCGGGTGCCGAGCGGACCGAGGCGATCTGTCGGGCGCCATCGCCACCCTCGAACGGTCGGCCCGCCACGTCGAACACCCCAAGGATCGCCATCTCAGGCAGTGGTACACGCTGGCCGACCTCTACGAGCGGGCCGGCGATCTGCCGCGCGCCCGGGAGCTGTTTGGACGCCTCGCCACCGCCGACCCCGACGCCTTCGACGTGCCTCAGCGCCTGCGGGCCCTGCGTTGAGCTGAGGGACGCCACGAGAACAAGACGGCGCCGCTGCTCAGGGCGGCGTCACCAAGGTGACGGGTCGGAGGCGACGACGGGTATGTCGCGGCGACGTTCGGCCAGATAGTCGGGGTACGGGCGATCACCGATCGGCACCCGGACCGTCCTGATCTCCGCCGAGCCTGTGGGTAGGCCTGACAGGAGGGCTCCTCTGGCATCGGCAACGCCGGAGCACCCGAGGAAGTCCAAGCCCGCGTCGTTACCGACTCCGTTCACGTACACATGGGGGACGCGGTTCTCCATGGCTCTGACCCGCAGGCAGAGGTCATGCTCGATCTCGTAGGGAGCCATGTTGGCCGCGATCGAGACGAGCAGGTCGATGCCGGCGTCGGCGAGGGCCCGGCAGGGCTCGGGGAACTCGATATCGAAGCAGATGAGCGGCCCGACCGTGCACCCCGCAACGTTGGCCGTCACGTAGGAGTCGCCCGGCGTGAAGTACCGGGCCTCCGCGCCGAAGAGATGCACCTTCCGGTAGACCCCGGCCAGCTTGCCCGTCGCGTCGATGCAGAGGGCGGTGTTGGCCATGGTGTCGCCCACCCGCTCGGCCAGGCCGACGATCACGGCGGTCGCGGCCGCATGAGCGGCTGAGCGGATGGCGTCCACGGGCTCGGACGACAGCTCGACGGCGATGTCCTTTACTCCCTTGAGGGCGTAGCCGTGGAGGAACATCTCGGGAAGCACGGCCAGATCGACCTCCGGATGGGCGCCGAGCAGGTCCGTGACCGTCTTCGTGTTGGCGGTCACGTCGTGGTGCACCGGTGCGAGCTGCGCCAGAAGGACATCGATACCTTCTGCGTCTTGCGCGGCCAAGCCCCATCCCTCCCCGGGCGCGACGCCCCCGTCGACAGCATGCCACAGGTCCACCTGGTCGCCCGGCCCTTCCTCGGGGCGAAGGGGTCACACCCCACCCGTAGAGTCCAGGGACACGGATCGGTGCGCCGCAGAAGGACGATCCTGACCAATGTGCGGTCCGGCGCCCCATCGCAGCCCGAGCGCGACAGCATCGAGCTGCCCCTCTCGTCCGCCGTCGGCGACGACGGCCCGCGACGCCAACGAGCGGCGACATGGTCGCCATCACCGAGACGAGGTGGCAGGAAAATGATCAACCTGGTGGCGCTGGAAGGACACCTGGCCCGGCCGGCCGAGCAACGGCTGCTCCCCTCGGGCAGCCACGTCGTGAGTCTCGAGCTCACGGTTCGACGCGATGTTGGCCCGGCCGAGACCGTGCCCGTCTCCTGGCTCGACGCCCCGGCGTGGGCCTCGGCTCTCGATGCCGACGAGGCCCTCGTCGTCGTCGGCCGCGTTCGGCGCCGGTTCTTCAAGGCGGGAGGTGTCACGCAGAGCAGGACCGAGGTGGTGGCGGAGACGATCGTCCCGGCCCGGTCGGTCAAGCGAGCCAGGCGAGCCCTCGCCGCCGCGAGTGCCCGGATCGAGACGGCGGCCGCCACGGTGGGCGGGGCGACCAGCTAAGCGAGCGTGGCAAGTCTCGTCGTACTACGCCGGGTCCGAAGCGCCCCACCTGCGCGTCGGTGGGCACGGTACGAGCCCATGGCATTGCCACCCGGGAAAACCGGCGACGTGGCCGACCGGGCGCAGATCTGATCAGATCGGGGTATGACGGTCATCAAGATCAACGCCATCACGGTCCCAGAGGACGCAGGCGACGAGCTGGCCCAGCGATTCGCAGCGCGCGCCGGTGCGGTCGACGGTCAGGAGGGCTTCGAGGGCTTCGAGCTGCTCCGCCCGACCGACGGACGCACCCAGTGGCTTGTGGTCACCAGATGGCGGGACGAGGACGCCTTCAACGGATGGGCCACGTCGCCGGCCTTTGCCCACGGCCATGCCGGCGCCGACCGGCCGACGCCGCAAGGGGGACCGGTCTCGGTGTCGTCCGAGCTGTGGTCATACGACGTCGCCGGTGGGTCGACTCCTGGCTCAGCCGGCTAGCGGTCCAGCCACACGAGCGGGCCCGGCGGCCCTGCGGTGGTCGGCGGCCGTGCGGCGGCCGGCGCCGAGGCAGATTGCTCCGCGGCCGCTCGGCCAGCCCCACCGGCCGACGCCGAGATCTCAGCTCGAGGGGGTCGTGAACCCGCTGTGGGGCACCCCCAGGTACGGGAAGGTGTCCAGGTAGGGCACGTCGAGATCGGCTGGGGTGAGCCCATCGGTCACCTCGCCGGCCGCCGCGTCGGGCGTGAAACTCTTGTCGACCAGGGCGTAGGTGACGCCGGCGATGGCACGCAGCTCGATGGCAGTGATGTCGTCGAAGACCCTCCGACCGTTGGGGAAGCCGGCGGCGTCGCCGCCGAGCAGGCCGTAGATGTTGGGTTTGGCCGTCGCCTTGATGGCGGTGTTGAGCCGCAGCATGTCGGCCTCCACCGTGCCGGTGTTGTTTTCGAACCCAGGGATCAGCCCGGCCGGTATACCGGTGAGGAGCACGGCGAGCAGGTCGGCTCGAGGCTTGCCCGACTTGTTGAGGGCGTCGAGGTTGGGGAACACGCCGGGGTAGAGCACCGGCAGCAGGCCGGCCAGCTCGGGCTTCGAGACGTACTGAGCGAACTGCTTGTCGCCGGCCGGGCGCTGCGAGTTCCAGTAGTCCTTCTTCGACAAGGGGATCAACACCTCGTTGAACAGCGGGTTGCCCAAGCGGGAAACCTGGATCCACGGGCCGACGCCGAACGTATGGCCGTCGTCGTCGAGCACCCGGAGCTTCTGACGGCTGGCGGAGGCCCACACCCCGATGGTCGTGTTGTGTGCCACCACGTCGCTTATCGGTAGCTGCAGGGCGATCGAGTGGACATTGAGGTTCTTGGTGGCGTTGACGCCGGGGCCATTGGTGGGGTAGTTGGGGAGACCGAAGTGCGTATGGAGGCTGGCGAAGGGGCGGAGGTCGCCGAGGTCGAAGATCGAGCCCAGGTCGACGTAGAAGCCCTCGGCGCGCTGGCCGGCGAACACGGTTGTCCCTCCGCCCAGGCTGTGGATGGCGGCGGCGGCAAGCGATGGATAGTCCGGTGTCGACAACGGACCGACGTTGCACGGAGGGCAGAGCAGGTTCGTGGCCAGCTGAGTGACCTTCGGCTCATTGCGCCAGTCGTAGTCGATCCGGCGGAGACCGAAGGTCTGCACGCGGTTCCAGTTGGGGCTCTCGAGCGAGGTGATAGGCCCGGTGTTGTACAAGAAGGTGTCCGGGTTGCGAAGTTGCGTGCTGAAGCTGAATTCGAAGACGATGTTGGCGTACCCGTCGCCGTCGTTGTCGATGTTGATTGCGTAGGCGACGTCCTCGCCGAACTGATAGAAGTTGGGCCCTCCCGCGGGACCCTCGAGAGGCACGTAGTTGGTGATCAGCGTCACGGCGTCCGGCTTGTCGGGACTGACAAAGGCGTAGACGTCGGTGCTGTCGGCGACGGGATCCTCAGAGATTTGCGGCGCTTCTCGGTGCGAAGACATACCTTTCCTCTTTCCTTTATTGATGAGATGACGACGCCGACACGACGTCCGATGGGCAACCGTTTTAGCCCGGGCCCAAGCCCGGCCATGCGCATATGAGAGCAGCTCATAGCCAAGCTCATCGGAACCGAGATGCTGACGAGCCTGCGAGCCCCCTCGTGGTCTCCGTCCTATTTGCCCAAGTGGGACGACTATAACCGGTTTCTGCGCCAAAGGGTAGAGGTTCGGAGGCCGAAGATATCGGCCTAACCTTCGGGTTTGGCGACGGCCGCGCTAGGTGGCTGTGCCGATACTCGGAATCACCAAACCGTGAATACCTGGTTCCTGGCGTTCTCCCTATCGTCACCTTTTGGACAAGACGCGAATGGGAACAGAGGTGCGTCTCGATGCTGGCCTCGCCGGAGGCATTGATGGCCTTATGCGGTGAGGAGGATCTCGTCGATGAAGACCGCCACGCCGTCGTCGGCATTGCTCGGCATGACCCGGGCGGCGGCGGCCAGGACCTCGGGGATGGCGTTGGCCACGGCGAAGGGAAGGCCGACGGCCGCGAGCATCGGCAGGTCGTTGAAGTGGTCACCGATGGCGGCGACGTCACCCATGGCGATGCCGAGACGGCGGCAGACCGCCAACAGGCCGGTGGCCTTGCTCAGGCCGGGCGGCCCGATGTCGACCCAGGCGATGTCCGATGCGGTGACCGTGGCCAGGTCGCCCGCCTCATTGTGGAGGAGCGGGGCGATCAGCGCCGCCAGTTGCCGCGAGGAAAGATCCGCCCGCCGAGCGACGAGCTTGAGGCAGCCTCGGGCCACGCAATCGCGGATATCGGCCACCTCCAGCCGCTCCGACTGTGACCGCTCCGACCTTGACCGCAGGGCCAAGCCGGCGAGGACGCCGGGCTCGTAGACGAAGCGGTCGCCCTCGTCGGCGGCGATGGCAAGCCCCGGTACGCCCCGCCTGAGCGTGTCCACCAGGGCGATGGCGGCGGGACCACCGAAGCCGGTCCGCTCGATGACGGTGCCGACATCGAGATCGAGGATGAGGGCGCCGTTGGCTCCGACGCCGAGGGGACCGAGCCCCGCCTCGGCGGCGACATTCCATATGAGTCGTTCGGGCCGGCCCGTGACCGGGACGACAGGAACCCCGGCCTCACGGGCCCGAGCGATGGCATCGACCGTGGCCGGCGTCACCTTGTCGTCGGGATCGAGCAGCGTGCCGTCCATATCAACGGCGATGAGCCGGACGGTCATCGCGTGTCGACGGCGATGAGCCGGACGGTCATCGCGTGTCGACGGCGGCGAGAGGGACGGTCATCGCGTGTCCACGGCGCCGAGCCGGATGGTCATGCGCTCACGAGGCCGCAACCAGCTCTTCGAGGAGGGCCGCTACGCCGTGATCCGTGTTGCTCGGCAACACCAGGTCGGCGATGGCCAGCACGTCGGGCACGGCGTTGGCGACGGCCATGGCGGTGCCCGCCCACGTCAGCATGGAGAGGTCGTTGTAGTGGTCACCGACGGCGATGACCTCGGCCGGACCGATGCCGAGGCCGGCGCAGAGCACGGCGAGCTGCGATGCCTTCGTCACCCGCGGGCGCCCCAGATAGATCCAGTCCAATCCCGACGTCGTCAGCTGGACGCGATCGCCGATGACCGGTTCCAACAGCCGGATGAACGAGCCCGCCGACCAACCCGGACGCCGGGCGATCAGCTGGATGATCCCGTTGCCGAGGGCCATGGAGATGTCGGTGACGACGGCGATCTCCTCTTCCCAGTCGACGACCACCTCGAAGAACGTGCTCTCGTGGCTGAAGCGCTCGAGGTCGTCGGCGGCAAAGCGAGCGGATGGAGCGACGCTGCGGACGATCTCGACGATCTCGTGGGCCTCGGCCGGGTCCATGGCGTCGGTCGAGATGACCTTCGAGCACTCGAGGTCCACGGCAGCGGCGCCGTTGGCGCACACCCCAACGGGTCCGAGACCTGCGGTCGACGCCAGGTCCCACACCGACTTGGGGGGCCGACCCGTGGCCGGTATCACGTGGATCCCGGCCTCGCGGGCGCCCCGCACGGCGCGCCTGGTGCGCTCTGACACCGTGCCATCGGCCGTGAGAAGCGTGCCGTCGAGGTCGGTGGCAACCAGCCGCACGTCGGCCCCCGGCCCACGGCGGGGCAGTTTCGGGCGCTTGGACACCGGGCCACGGTACCGGTCGATGCCCGGTCGGTCGGTCCCGTGTCGTCAGTCCTACCGCTCGCGTAGGCTGGTCGCCAGAAGCGGCCGCTGTGCCGTGATCGTGCCGGTGTTCGGGCGACCGTCGGGCCGGCCGCACCGGTTGCCCATCGGCCCGAGTCGACCGGAGGAGAACCCCATGGACCTGCACGAACTGCTTGGTGACGACGCCGAGGCGCTCCTGACCTACGAGTGCAAGGGCATCACACGCGACGAGCTCATCCTCCCGAGCCCAAACTTCGTGGACGAGGTGGTGAGCATCACCGACCGGCCCGTCCAGGTCCTCCGCAACCTGGCGCAGCTGTACCGGACCGGTCGTCTCGCCGACACCGGCTACCTGTCGATCCTGCCCGTCGACCAGGGAATCGAGCACTCCGGTGCGGCCAGCTTCGCCAAGCACCCGGCCTACTTCGACCCCAAGAACCTGGCCGAGCTGGCCATCGAGGGCGGCTGCAACGCCTTTGCGTCGACGATCGGAGTCCTCGCCGCGCTGTCACGTCGCTACGCCCACAGGATCCCCTTCATCGTGAAGCTCAATCACAACGAGCTGCTCACGTACCCCAACCGCGCCGACCAGGTGATGTTCGGCTCCGCCCAAGAGGCGTACGACCTCGGCGCCGCAGGTGTGGGGGCGACGATCTACTTCGGCTCGGAGGAGTCGACCCGCCAGCTGCAAGAGGTATCCGAGGCCTTCCAAGAAGCTCACGATCTCGGCCTTTTCACCGTGCTGTGGTGCTACCTGCGCAACGACGCCTTCAAGAAAGACGGTGTCGACTACTCGCTCTCGGCCGATCTCACCGGCCAGGCCAACCACATGGGCGTCACCATCGAAGCCGACATCATCAAGCAGAAGCAGGCCGTTAACAACGGCGGCTACCCGGCGCTCAACTACGGCAGGACCGATCCCCTCGTCTACGAGACCCTCACCACCGACAACCCGATCGACCTGACCAGGTGGCAGGTTGTCAACTGCTACATGGGTCGCTCCCCGCTCATCAACAGCGGCGGCGAATCGTCGGGGGAGAGCGACCTGGCGTCCGCAGTGCGGACAGCAGTGATCAACAAGCGGGCCGGGGGAGCGGGGCTCATCACCGGTCGCAAGGCGTTCCAGCGCCCGATGCAGGAGGGGATCGAGATCCTCCACGCCGTGCAAGACGTGTATCTCGACCGGGCCGTCACCGTCGCCTGACCCCACCTGGCGTCATCGGCCGGCCGGGTCGGCGGCCGGCGATGGCGCCGGACGGTCACACCAGCGTCGTAGACTGCTGTCCGCACACAGAGACGTGTGCACAGAGAGGTACGCATGGCCCATACCGCTACCCGTGACCTGCCCATCAAGACCCTCGATCGGGTGGTCATCCGATTCGCCGGCGATTCCGGTGACGGCATGCAGCTCACCGGGGACCGCTTCACTACGTCGTCGGCGCTTTTCGGCAACGACCTGTCCACGCTGCCCGACTTCCCCGCCGAGATCAGAGCGCCGGCAGGGACGCTCGCGGGCGTGTCGGCCTTCCAGGTCCACATCTCCGATCACGACATCCTGACGCCGGGTGACCGGCCCGACGTACTCGTCGCCATGAACCCCGCCGCGCTTCGCGCCAACCTGGGCGACGTCGGCGCCGGCTCCACCGTCATCGTCAACAGCGATGCCTTCGAGGATCGCAACCTGGCCAAGGCCGGCTACGACGAAAACCCGCTGACCGACGGTTCGCTCAAGGGGTTCCGGGTCTTCGAGGTGCCGATGACGTCGATCACCATGGAGGCGGTGAAGCCATCGGGCACCAAGCCACGCGACGCCGAGCGCTCCAAAAACTTCTTCGCCCTCGGGTTGATCAGCTTCATGTACACCCGGCCGATCGACTCGACGCTCGAGTGGATCGGCACCCGCTTCGCCAAAGTGCCGATGGTGGCCGAGGCCAACACGTTGGCGTTCAAGGCCGGGTACAACTTCGGGGAGACGGCCGAGCTGTTCGACTCCCTCTACGAGGTGCGCCCCGCCACCCTCGAGCCGGGGCACTATACGAACATCTCGGGCAACACGGCCCTGTCGTGGGGTCTCGTCGCTGCCGGCCAGCTGGCCAAGCTGCAGGTCTTTCTCGGCAGCTACCCGATCACGCCGGCGTCCGACATCCTCCACGAGCTGTCGAAGCACAAGAACTTTGGGGTGCGCACCGTCCAGGCCGAGGATGAGATCGCCGGCATCGGTGCCGCCCTCGGCGCCGCGTACGGCGGCTCCCTCGGCGTGACGACGACAAGCGGGCCGGGCATCGCCCTCAAGAGCGAGACGATGGGACTCGCCGTCAACCTCGAGCTGCCGCTGCTCGTCATCGACATCCAACGGGGTGGGCCATCGACGGGTTTGCCCACCAAGACCGAGCAGGCCGACCTGTTGCAGGCCATGTACGGCCGCCACGGCGAGGCTCCCATTCCGATCGTGGCCCCGGCGACCCCCGGCGACTGTTTCTACGTCGCCATCGAGGCGGCCCGGATCGCCCTGAAGTACCGCACGCCGGTCCTCTTGCTCTCCGACGGGTACCTGGCCAACGGCGCGGAGCCCTGGCCCGTTCCCGACGTGGCCGCCCTCCCCGATATCAGCGTCGAGTTCGCCACCGAGACCAACCACACGAGCGCCGACGGCACCGAGGAGTTCTGGCCCTACAAGCGAGATCCCGAGACGCTGGCTCGCCCCTGGGCGGTGCCGGGCACGCCCGGCCTCACCCACCGCATCGGCGGCCTGGAGAAGGCCGAGGGCTCGGGATCGGTCTCCTACGATCCGGCCAACCACCAGCGGATGGTCGACCTCCGCGTGGCCAAGGTGGCAGGAATCGCCCGAGACATCCCCGGCGTCGAGGTCGACGACCCCGAGGGCGACGCCGAGGTCCTCCTACTCGGATGGGGCTCGACGTACGGCGCCATCGCGGCCGGGATCAGAAGGGTCAGGGCCCGCGGCTACAACGTGGCCCAGGCCCACCTCCGCCACCTGAACCCGTTCCCCGCCAACCTCGGCGACGTGCTCGGCCGCTACGACAAGATCCTCGTGCCCGAGATGAACACCGGCCAGCTGCGCCGCCTGGTCAGGGCCGAGTACCTCGTCGACGCCAAGGGGCTCAACAAGATGACCGGCCAGCCGTTCCGGGCGGGCGAGATCGAACGGGGCATCCTGTCCCTGATCGGCGCCACCGGCGGGGACACCGAGACAAGCACCGAGGACCTGCCATGACCGATGTAGCCGTACCCGTGACGACCAAGAAGGATTGGACGAGCGATCAGGAGATCCGGTGGTGCCCCGGATGCGGTGACTACTCCATCCTCACCGCCGTCCAGATGCTGATGCCCGACCTCGGCGCCACGAGGGAGGACACCGTTTTCATCTCCGGGATCGGGTGCAGCTCCCGCTTCCCGTACTACATGAACACCTACGGGATGCACTCGATCCATGGTCGGGCGCCGGCCATCGCCACCGGACTCGCCGTCACCCGACCCGACCTGCACGTGTGGGTCATCACCGGTGATGGCGACGCCCTCTCGATCGGCGGCAACCATCTCCTGCACGCCCTCCGCCGCAACGTCAACCTGACGATCCTGCTGTTCAACAACCAGATCTACGGGCTGACCAAGGGCCAGTACTCGCCGACGTCGGAGCCGGGCAAGGTCACCAAGTCGACGCCTTTTGGGTCCCTCGACCACCCGTACAACCCGGTGTCACTCGCCCTCGGCGCCGAGGCCAGCTTCGTGGCCCGCACCCACGACATGGACCGCAAGCACATGATGGCCACGTTCAAACGGGCCTACGAGCATCGCGGCGCCTCGCTCGTCGAGATCTACCAAAACTGCAACGTGTTCAACGACGGGGCCTTCGACGCCATCCTCCGCAAGGATGCCCGCCCCAACATGCTCATCCCACTTGTCCACGGCCAACCGGTTCGCTTCGGCGCCGAGCAGCAGTACGGCGTGGTCATCAATGACGGCACGGCCGTGGTCGTCGACGTGGGCAACGAGGGGACCGAACGGCTCGTGGTCCACGACGAGCACCACGCCGACCCGAGCCTGGCGTTCGTGCTCTCCCGCCTGTCGCACGGGCCCAACGCGCCCACGCCGATCGGCGTGTTCCGTGACGTCGAGCGGGTCGACTACGGGGGTCAGCTCGACGCCCAGCTCGTGGACGCGGCGGCGCGGAAGGGTCCGGGCGATCTCGCCACCCTGCTCTCCTCCGGTTCGACCTGGACCGTCGAGTAGCCCTCGGGTCGCCATCGGATGGGCGGGGAAAGTGGACGCCGGCTGCCGCAGGGTCCCCTCTTTCCCCGTGACCTCGTCTTTCCAGTGACCGTGTCGTCGCCGCCACGTTCCCTGTGGACAAGCTGCTGAGCCGACCGGTTCGTGCCTAGGGTTCGGGGCGATGAGAGCTACTCGGGTGCGTTCGCCCGACGCGCAGATTGACGGCACGCTCGCCGTGGTGACCGGCGCCGGCGGCGGGATCGGTCGTGCCATCGCGCTCGGTCTGGCGGCGCGGGGCGCCCGGGTGGTGGCCGTCGACATCGACATCGCCGGCGCCCGGCGCACCGCCGCCGCCTGCGACGGTCGGGCCGAGGTTGCCGACGTGGCGGACTCCGCCGCCGTCGAGGCCCTCGCCCACCGGGTCGTGGCCGACCACGGTGCGCCCGGCATCCTCGTCAACAACGCCGGGGTCGGCATGACGGGCCGGTTTCTCGACACCGGTGTCGCCGACTGGGAGTGGATCATCGGCGTCAACCTCCTCGGCGCCGTCCACTGCTGCCGGGCCTTCGGGCCGGCCATGCTCGATCGGGGCCACGGCCACGTCGTCAACGTGTCGTCCGGACTTGCGTACGTTCCGAGCCCGACCGAGTCCGCCTACGTCGCCACCAAGGCCGGGGTGCTCGCCTTCAGCCGCTGTCTGAGAGCCGACTGGTACCACGCCGGCGTCGGCGTCTCGGTCGTCTGTCCCGGTGTGATCGACACCGGCATCGTCAGTCGCAGCACCCGATTTCTCGGGTCACGATCCGATCCGGTCACCAAACGCCGCCTCGAGGGGGTGTTCTCGCGCGGTCACCCTCCAGCGGTCGTGGCCGATGCCGTTATCGACGCCGTCGTGCGGGATCGCAGCGTCGTGCCCGTGGGCATCGAGGCGCGGATCGGATGGTGGCTCAGGGGCCTCGTCCCCGGGGCGATCGTCGACCTGGCCGCCCGGCGCAGTCTCGGGGCCTCCCCGGTTGCCGGCTCCGGGGGACGGGGTTGACCGGCGCCCGACCTAGCGCCCGACCCGGCGCCCGACGGGGCGGCGAACGGGTGGAGATCGTCATCATCGGCAGCGGGTTCGCCGGCCTCGGCATGGCCATTCGCCTCGCCCAGGCCGGCTACCGGGACGTCGTCGTGCTCGAAGCCGCCGGTGACGTCGGTGGCACCTGGCGGGACAACACCTATCCGGGAGCGGCCTGCGACGTGCCGTCGCACCTGTACTCGTTCTCGTTCGCCCCCAACCGCGGGTGGACCTCGTCGTACTCGACCCAAGCGGAGATCCTCGCCTATCTCCGGGACTGCGCCGCCCGCTTCGCCGTCTACGACCGGATCCGATTCGACCACGAGGTGACGGCCTGCGACTGGGACGAAGACGAGGGGCGCTGGACGGTCACGACCACGCACGGAACGCTCTCGGCCCGCTTCCTGATCTCGGGGACGGGCCCGCTCACCGAGCCTTCCGTGCCGGCGCTTCCCGGTATCGACGGATTCGCCGGTGAGGTGTGGCATTCGGCCCGGTGGAACCACGACGTCGACACCGACGGGGTGTCGGTGGCGGTGGTCGGGACCGGCGCATCGGCGGTCCAGTTTGTCCCCGAGCTACAGCCCCGCGTCGCCCACCTCGACGTCTACCAGCGGACCCCGCCGTGGGTCATGCCGCGGGACGACCGGCGGTTCTCTCCCTGGCAGCGGCGGGCGTTCCGCTTTGCACCGGCCCAGCTGGCCGCCAGGGCCAGGATTTACTGGACGAGGGAGCTCTACTTCCTGACCTTCAAGTCGTGGGCCCGGCACCGCACGCCGGCCGAGCCTGTCGCCAGGGCCCACCTGGCCGCCCAAGTCCCCGACCGCGATCTGCGGGCCACGCTCACCCCCGACTACGCCATCGGATGCAAACGCATCCTCCTCTCTGACGACTACTACCCGGCCCTCATCCAGCCCAACGTGACGGTGGTGAGCGCCGGGATCGAGCGGGTCACGAGGACCGGCATCGTGGACCGCACCGGCACCGAGCGCCGCGCCGACGTCATCGTGTTGGGGACGGGGTTTCGCGCCACCGACCCGCCCGTGGCCCGGATCATTCGGGGGAGGGGAGGAGTTCGGCTGAGGGACGCCTGGTCGGGTGGCATGGCCGCCTACAAGGGCACGACCGTCGCCGGCTATCCCAACCTGTTCCTCCTCGTCGGGCCCAACACCGGTCTCGGTCACACCTCGATCGTCTACATCATCGAGTCCCAGATCCCCTACGTCATCGGCGCTCTCGCCGCGGCACGGGCCGAGGGGGCGAGCGAGCTCGAGGTCAGAGCCGACGTGCAGGGCCAGTGGAACGACGCCATCCAGCGCGACCTCCAAGCCACGGTCTGGACCACCGGTGGCTGCTCGAGCTGGTACCAGGATGCCAACGGCCGCAACACCACGCTGTGGCCCGGATTCAGCTTCGCTTACCGGGCGGCGGTGCGCCGATTCGACCCGGACGCCTACGAGCTGCGGGCCCGCGACGGGTCGGCGGTCCCCCGGCCGGTCTCGGCCTGAGCGGGCGGCCTCAGTCGATCAGCTCGCGGACGACCATACCGGTGAGCGGCTTGGGCCAAAAGAAGGTGGTCTTGGGTGGCATGCGCACGGCGCCGGCCGTGATCGACTCGATCTGGGCGACCGTCGCCGGCCGCAGGAGCATGGCGGCCTGGGCCCGCCCCGCTTCCACCGCCGCCGTCGACTCGAGCCAACCGTGCTGGAAGTCGAGCCGGTGGCTCGGGAGATCGCCGAGCACCACGTCGAGGCGACTGGCGTCGAGATCGTGGTCCGCCCCCGAGATCATGGCATCGGACGGTCGGCCGAGCCACGTTCCCTTGGCGGTCACGACGGCGAGGGCGCCGGCATCGGCCATCCGCGCCTCGATGGTCGAGTCGGGCGGTCCGGTCGGCGTGAGCTCCATCCACTTGCCGAGAGCGTCGATGAGATCGAAGTCGTCGGCCAGGCCACCGACCAGGCGGTGAATGGCCTGGACGGCGAGCTCGGTGTCGCACAACTCGACCACCAGGGCCATGACGAGCTCGTGGTCTCCCGTGGGACTCGCTCCCCCCTTTCGCTCGGCGTCCCTGAAGCTCGTGGCCGTCTCGAAGCGGTGGTGGCCGTCGGCGATCAGGACCGGTGAGGCGCCGACGGCCTCGCCGATGTCGTCCAACTGGTCCGGGTCAAGGATCGGCCAGAGCTCGTGGACCACCCCTTCGGCATCGACGGTGGACTCGACCGGGTGCGAAGGGATGTCGATCAGGTCGGTCAGGCCCCGATGCGGCGAGAGCCCCCAGATCGGTGACAGGTTGGCCCTCGTGCTCTGCAGGAGGGCGAGGCGGTCCGACTTGGCCCGTTCCATGGTCTGCTCGTGGGGAATGATCCTCGGCGGCGTCCCGTCCGGGGCGTCGAGGCGTAGGGCGCCGATGACCCCGACGGTCCTCCGGGCCCGCCCGCCCGGCTCCGTCCAGCTCATCCGGTAGCCGTAGAACGCCGCCGCACGGTCCCGGTGGAGGATCCCGCCGTCGCGCCACGAGTCGAGCAGTTTGGCCGCCCCGAGGTAGGGATCGTCGCGCCCGTCGCCGTCGGGCATCTCGAGGCGGACGATGTTGGATGGGTTCTTGTCCTTCAGCTCGTCGCGCAGCTCGGAGGAGATGACGTCGTAGGGCGGGCAGACGACGTCGGCAAGCGACGAGATGTGCATGCGGGAGAAGCGCAGGCCTGGGAACGGCTCGAAGCGGGGCACACCCCCTGCGTAGCGAACCGAGCCGTCCGGGGCAAGCCCCGGCCCTGTTTCTTCGCTTCGCCCGCCGAAGGGAAGCCGGCGGTGGCCGGCCGGCGCCGGGTGCCGCCTTCACCTGGGCCATGGGGCGCCCCCGACCCCGCCTGGCCCTACGGACGGTTCGGGCCGGTCTGGGGGCGCTCGCCCGTTTCGACCAGGGTCTGAGCCACCTCCCGGAGCTTGAGGTTGAGGTGCTGGGACGCTCGACGGAGCACGTCGAATGCCTGATTCGCGCTGATGCGTTCGCGTTCCATGAGGATTCCCTGGGCCTGACCGATCACCTCCCGGGTCCGCAGTGCGGCCTGGAGGTTGTCGATCCGCTGCTCGTCGTTCTCGCGGGATTGGGCCGACGAGCAGGCGTAGCCGGCGAGCGAGGCGAGGATCAGGCCTTTGGCCCGGTCGACGACGCCAAAGGCGCGTGGATACCGGGAGTACAGGTTGAGGGCGCCGAGCGTGCCGTGAGTAGAAAGCGGCACGGCGAGCAGGCTCCGCATCCCACGCGCCGCTGCCTGCGGCCCGAACTGGGGCCAGCGGAGGTCTTCGCCGAGCTCCTCGGCGTAGAAGGGTTGCCCGTGGGCGATGGCATCGACGCACGGGCCCTCACATGCCCGCCGCTGGAGAGCGTCGATCTCGACCACGACGGCGTCGGTTTGGACGGGCGTGCTGAGGACGCTGTCCACGAGGAGGAGTATGCCGGCGGCATCGCAGCCTTCGATGGTGATGACGGCCCGGTCAACCACCTGCTGGAAGGTGGCGGTGACACTGCTCGCCGCGAACAGTGCCTGGGCCGTTTCGAACAGGTTGGCGTTGACCTCCGAAGCGAGTTCGCCGCTCGTCCCTGGGGGTTCGGTGTTGGCCATCGACCGTCGCTTCCGTGAGCTGCTTACGCTTGGCGAATCATAGGTCGGATGGCGGGCACCGCTCCGCGGTTGGGTGTGGCCCCCCATCGAGTGCCCATCGAGTGGTAGCCTTGGCTTTCCTTCTACAGCGAGGGTTCCGGCGCCGGGGTGCAACCCCGCCGCAATCCTGAAGGCTGTGGTTTCGTGTCGAGTGTCTTGCCGCCGACCGACGTGTTGGATCGGGCCCGTATCGCCGCCCGGCTCTCACGCGACGAGCTATGGAGACGGTATTTCGAGCTGGGCGGTATGTGCTCGCCCATCGAGCTTGAAGCGGTCCTCTTCGGTGTCATCCGGCCCACGCCCCACGATCACGACATCTTGGCTCACGCCCTCAACGAGCGGTTCGTCGAACTCGGTGACAACCATCCGGTCGCCTACTCCGCCGACGAGGCCGAGTGACGGTGGCCGAACACGAAGGGACCAGCCTCGTGCATCTCGGAACCTGCATCGTGGCCCTCCGCTCAGGAGACCAGACGTGACCGGCGATCCCATGCCAGCGCCCGACTCGACCCCGCCCGACTTCGTCCCGCCTGACTTCGTCCCGGCCGCTCCAATCCCAGCCTCCCCGATCCCGGCCGCCTCAATCCCGGCCGCCCCAATCCCACCCGACAAGCCCGGCCCCCGGGTACTCCTCGTCGACGCCCGCCCCGAGCGCAGTGCGCTGATACGGATGGTCGTGGAGGCCGGTCAGGGTGGAGGGACTGTCGTGGCATCGGCCGGCACGCCATCCGAGGCCGTGGCTGCCGTTGACCGCCAGGCGGTCGACGCTGCCGTCGTCGAGATCCAGATGCCGGTCGACGTCGGGCTGGCTGCCATCGCCGCGCTGCGGGCGGGGCACCCGTCGCTCGTGATCGTGGTGTGCTCTTTTCACGGCGACGCTCTGACCCGGCAGCAGGCTTACAGTGCCGGTGCGAACTCGTACCTGACGAAGCCCGTGAGCGCGAGGGACCTTCAGGCCGCCTGTGTCACGCCGGTGCCCGCAGTGTGAAGGGACCGCAGGGCGGTTTGGTACGAGGCAATGAGCGGGCTCTCGTAGTAGGGCAGGTCGTAGCGAGCGCAGAAGGCGCGCACCAATGGTTCGGCGCGCCTCAGGTTCGCCATCGGCATCGTCGGGAACAAGTGGTGCTCGATTTGGTGGTTGAGGCCCCCGAGCGCGGTGTGCGTCAGCCACCCGCCGCTCACGTTGCGAGACGTGAGGAGCTGGCGAAGGAGAAAGTCCAGCTTCTCGCCCGGCGCAAGCATGCGCATGCCCTTGTGGTTGGGAGCGAAGGCGCAGCCGAGGTAGAGGCCGAAGAGGCCCTGTTGGACCAGGAGAAACGCCGCAGCATGTAGGGGCGAGGACACGAGGAGGAGCAAGCTCACGTAGGCACCGGCATGGCCGGCGAGGAGCAGGGCCTCGGTCAGGCGAAGACGCGGCGGCTGGCGGCGAAGGGCCCGAACGCTGGAGACGTGCAGGTTGAGTCCCTCGAGGAGGAGTAGAGGGAAGAAGAGGGAGGCCTGATATCTCGCCAGGACGCGGGGGATGCCTTGCCTGGCGTTCGCCTGTTCCGCTGTCCAGGCGAGCACGGCGGCGTCGACGTCGGGATCGAGGCCGACGTGGTTGGGATGGTTGTGGTGACGCTGGTGCTTGTCGACCCAGTAGTCGAAGCTGATCCCGACTCCGAAGGTGGCGCAGAGCAGGCCGATGAGGTGATTCGTCCGGCGAGACTCAGATACCTGGTGGTGGCCGGCATCGTGGCCGAGGAACCCCAGCTGGACAAAAACGACGGCCAGGTATGGGGCGACGAGGAGCTGATACCAGGAGTTTCCGATGACGACAAGGAGCACCCAGCCTCCGCCGAGAAGGGCGGACCACAGCCCGAGCCGGGCCGCGTAGGACACCGGGCTGCGCTTGAGCAGTCCGGCGGCCTTGACCGTTCTGGCCAGCTCCTGATATTCACCGCCCGGCCGTGAGACGGGGGGCTCTCCGGCCCCCTGGCCATCGGAAGGAGCTATGAGGTTGCTGCCGACGGCCGGCATCCCTACGGACGACACGAAGTGAGGCCTCCACGCGACGGGTGCGCCTGCACCCTCGGGAAACCCTCGCTGTCGAAGGTGATCTACACGCTACTCCTCCGCTCGGGAGACATGTCCGCGAGGCTGGGACCCCGGGCTCTGGCCGTGACAGACTGCGACCATGGCCTGGGTGCTCGACCTCGATGGCGTGGTGTGGCTGGCCGGCGGCGCCATCCCCGGCTCGGCCGACGCGATCGGGAAGCTGCGCCGCGCCGGCGAACAAGTCCTGTTCCTGACCAACAACTCGGGGCCGACCCTTGGCGAGCTCGTCAAGATGCTCGGCGGCACCGGTGTGGAGGCGTCATCGGACGATCTGGTGACCTCGGGACAGGCGGCAGCTTCGCTGCTCGCTCCTGGCTCGACTGCCGCGGTCGTCGGCGCGGCCGGCATCCGTGAGGCGCTGGCGGCACGGAGGGTGAAGGTGGTCGGCGCGTCCGAGCGGCCCGACTCTGTGGTCGTCGGCCGCTCCGTGACACTCGACTACGACGAGCTGGCGGCGGCGGCGACGGCGATCCGCCACGGAGCCAGGTTCGTCGCGACCAACACCGATCCGACCTATCCGACTCCCGAAGGGCCACTGCCAGGCGCCGGCGCCGTCGTGGCGTTCGTGGCGAAGGCGGCCGGGCACGACCCCGAAGTGGCGGGCAAGCCCCACGCGGCCGTGGCCGAGCTCGTCAAGGGCCGCGCCGGGGTGCCGAAGGTCATGGTCGGTGACCGGGCCGATACCGATGGGGCGTTCGCCGTCGCCGTCGGTGCCCCCTTCGCCCTGGTCCTCAGCGGATCGACGGGCCCAGACGAGATCCCCGATGATCCCAAGCCGGCGATGGTCGGCGCCGACCTGGCGGAGATCGTCGACCGGATGCTCGACGACCGCCGGTAGTCCGGCCGATCAGAGCAAGCCGGTCAGCGAGTGGAACCGACCTGTCGGCCGAGCCCACCTGACGGCCGAGCGCACCTCGCGGCCGAGTAGACCTAGCGGCCCTCGGCGACCCGGGTGATATAGACGAGGGCGACGAACGACCGGTACGCGGCGAGAGGATCGTCGGCCTCGATCGCAACCCGGCGGGTCCCGGCCCGCTCGACACCCTTCACCCACGAGGCGACCTCGGCCATGTCAGCGGTCTGGGTCTCGACCTCCAGGCGCACCGGCCGGGTGATCTGGGGGAGCGGGATGTCCGATGCCCGCTCGACGGCGAGGCGAGCGGCGTCACGGATCCGGGCGCAGGCCACGGTCGGGTGGAGATTGGCGGCGGAGAACCTTGTGATCGATTCCTTCACGACCACCGCCTCGGCCTTCGGGGACCACGGGCGGAGCTCGTCGACGGCCTGGTGGTCTCCCGTGACGAGCACGATTGGCGCGCGACACGCCAGCGCGACCAGGGCGTTGATCCCGCTCTCGCCTACCTCGACGTCATTGAGCGCCGCCCGGGCGATGACCGAGGGGTTGTAGGTGTGCGAGAGGATGGCGCTCTCACCCGAGATCGAACCGTGGTAGCCGACGAAGGCGACGGCGTCGACGGTGTCGTCCATGCCCTGCATCATGTAGAGCGGCTTGTGCCGGCCGGCGACGTAGGACGCCTCGTGGTGCAGCTCGTCGACGGACAGGTTGTTCATGAGACCGTGGGCGTCGTTGCAGACGATCTCGTCGGCTCCGCCGGCGACGGCCCCGTCGATGGCGGCGTTGACCTCGGCCAGGAGGAGGCGGCACCCGGCCGGATACCCGAGACCACCGGGACGGCACTGGTCCCAGTCGACGATGCCGGCGACGCCCTCCATGTCGAAAGAGATCAACAGCTTCACGGTTGCATCCTTGCAGCTCCCGGGCGGGTGGACGCCAGCCGGTCGAGCAGGACGGGGAGGTCGCCCATGGCGTCGAAGCAGACGGTCGCGCCGGCCAGGCGGGCGACGGGCGTGAGGGCGGCGTAGGCGAAGACGGTCATCCCCGCAGTTCGGCCCGCGGCCACACCGAGCGGGCTGTCCTCCACGACGGCCACTCGGCCGGGCTCGGCTCCCATGACCGCGGCGGCGTGGAGGAACAGGTCGGGCGCCGGCTTGGCATCGACCACATCCGACGCGCTGAAGATCCGACCGGCGAAGCGGTCGAGGAGCCCGGTGAGCGTCAGCGACCGAACGATGCGCGCCGGTGTGCCCGACGAGGCCACGCAGACGGGCGCTTCGATGGCGTCGATGGCGTCGGCAACGCCATCGACGGCGTCCAGGTCGCGGTCGAAGCGAGCGAGCACGGCGTCCTCGTAGCGTCGCTCGAAGTCGGGTGGGAGCCGCTCGCATGACGACGTCTCGACCAGTTCCCGCACCCCACCGATGGAGCCGCCGAGGTAGCGCTCGATCGAATCGGCGAACGTGGTGGGGTGGCCCAGCTCGGTGAGGAGGTCGGCCAGCACCTCGTTGGCGATGCGTTCGCTGTCGACGAGTACCCCGTCGTTGTCGAAGATCACGAGATCCCAGGCGGCGCTCGACACGCCGGTACGGTACCGGCGTCATATGCCCTTGGTACCATGACAGCGTGAATCGCGAAGAGAAGCTGAAGCGTTACCAGGATGCCGGCGCCGAGCTGATCGAGCAGGCCCGCCAGCGAGCCGAGGGCTTCTTGCGCGACGTGTCGAACGCGGGGGAGTCCACCCAGCAGCAGGCCGGGGCCAGGGTCGAGGACATCTGGGGCGCCGGCCGGTGGGGAGCGGACCAGATCATCGAGACCATCCGCCGGGAGATCGCCGCCCAGCTCTCCGCTCTCGGCCTGGCGACCAAGGCCGATATCGTCGACCTGGAGCGCCGGGTGACGGCGGCTTCATCGCCGACCAAGAAGGCCGGCGCGGCGTCAAGGGCGGCGGCCGCACGGGGCGCAGCGGCGAGAAACGCCCGAACCGCGCAGGCCCGCCCCGGCGCGCCGCTCGCATCCACGACCCGGCCGACCAAGGTGGCCGCGACCAAGCGGGCCGCAACCAAGCGGGCTGCCACGAAGCGGACGGCGACCAAGCGGCCGGCCCGGCCGGCGACGGCACCACGAGCGACGGCCAAGAAGGCGTCGTCGTCACGGGCGGCAGCGCGCACCCCATCGGGAGCGACGGGGACGGCCAAGCGGGCGACCGGTTCGGGCAAGCGGGCAACCGGCTCGGCCAAGCGGGCAACCGGCTCGGCCAAGCGGGCGACGGGTTCGGCCAAGAAGTCGACCTCCCGCTGAGCCCGGCGAGCTGAGCGCGCGCCGCCGTCTCGATCTCGAGTTGGTCCGGCGCGGCCTCGTCGGGACCCGGAGCGAAGGGGCGGAGTGCATCGAGCAGGGCCGCGTGCTCGTCTCGGGGTCGGTGGCCGACAAGCCGGCCCGGCTCGTCGACGCCGGTGAGGCCGTCGTGATCGCCGGCCCGGCGCGTCGCTTCGTCGGCCGCGCCGGCGAGAAGCTCGATGCCGCCCTCGAAATGTGGGCCGTCGACGTGTCGGGCCTGATGGCGCTCGACGCCGGCGCCTCCACCGGAGGGTTCACCGACTGCCTCCTGCAACGGGGCGCCGCCTGTGTCGTGGCCGTCGACGTCGGCAGGGGACAGCTTGATGATCGCCTGCGTCGCGACCGGCGAGTCGAGGTCCGCGAGAAGACCGACATCCGTCAACTCTCGCCGGCCGACCTCGAGGGGCGGTCTTTCCCCATCGTCGTCGCCGACCTCTCCTTCATCTCGTTGCGGAGCGTCGCCCCCGCCCTCCTCGGTCTCGCCGCCAGCGACGGCACGCTCGTCACCCTCGTGAAGCCGCAGTTCGAGGCGGGCCGCCAGCAGGCCAGCAAGGGGAAGGGCGTGATCCGGGATCCGGATACGTGGCGGCGCGTCCTCATCGAGGTGGGATCGGCCATCGAGTCGCAGGGAGCGACCATGATGGGCCTCATGGTTTCGCCCCTGCGAGGAGCCGAAGGCAATGTCGAGTTCCTTGCCCGCTTCCGGGCTCACCGGAGCCCGCCGGGCACCGGCCTGCCGGCGCGCCTGCCCGTCGATGCGGTCATCGCCCAGGCCGAGGCTGGAGGCCGCTGAGATGGCGGCCATCGGCCTCGTCGCCCACCCCCAGCGTCCCGATGCCGCCGAGCTCGCCGCCGCCACCTCCCGTTGGCTCGCCGGCCTCGGTCACGAGTCCCGAGCGGTCGAGTTCGGCGCCGAAGCGAACGCCCCCGGCCTCGACCTGGTCGTGAGCCTCGGCGGTGACGGGACGATGCTGCGCTCTGTCGGCATGGCCTGCCCGCTCGGGATCCCTGTGCTCGGCGTCAACTTCGGTCATCTCGGTTACCTGACCGTCGTCGAGCCCGACGGGTTGATCCCCGCCTTGGAGCGGTTCCTCGCCGGTGACTACCAGGTCGAGGCCCGCATGACCACCGATGTCGTCGTCCGTGAGGTCGACGGCGCCGCGCCCCTCAGGGCCTGCAGCGCCCTCAATGACATCATCCTCCAGCGCCCGGCCAGCGGGCACGTCGTACGGGTGGCGGTGGCCGTCAATGGGAGCCCGTTCGTTTCGTACGCCGCCGACTCGGTGATCGTGGCCACCCCAACCGGTTCGACCGCCTACAACCTCTCGGCCCACGGGCCCATCGTGTCGCCGCGCGCCCGGGTGCAGATCGTGACGCCGGTGGCACCGCACTCCCTGTTCGACCGTTCGTTGGTCCTCGATGCCAGCGAGCGGGTCACCCTCGGGCCCCTGCCCGACACGACCGCCGAGCTCGTCATCGACGGCGCCGACGGCGGGACCGTCAAGCCGGGCCAACTGGTCGACTGCGTCGTCGGGGCCAGGGACGCCCTCCTCGTGACCTTCGGAGATCGGGACTTCCAGGACATCTTGAAGCGGAAGTTCCACCTGGCCGGCGGCTGATGCTCGTCGAACTGCACGTCAGGGACCTTGGGGTCATCGACGACCAGGTCCTCGTGCTCGGTCCCGGCATGACCGTCCTCACCGGCGAGACCGGTGCCGGCAAGACCCTGATCGTCGAGGCCATCGACCTGTTGGCCGGCGCCAGGGCCGACGCCGTCCTCGTCCGTCCCGGCGCCACCGAGGCCGTGGTCGAGGGACGCTTCGTGTCGGCCGGGGGCGACGAGGTGGTGCTCGGCCGGGTGGTGCCCGCCTCCGGGCGTTCCCGGGCCTACATCGACGGGAGAATGGCCACGTCTGGCGCGTTGACGGACATGGCCGCCGGGCTCGTCGACCTCCACGGCCAGCACGCCCACCAGTCGCTGCTCGCGCCGTCAATGCAGCGGCAGGTCCTCGATATAGCCGGCGGGATCGACCATGGCAGGGTCGAGGCCGCCCAAGCCGCGCTGCGCCGCATCCGGGCCGAGGAGCAAGGACTCGGCGGCGACGCCATGGCGCGAGCGAGAGAGGTCGACCTCCTTCGCTTCCAGCTCGACGAGCTCGACGGCGCCGCCGTCGACGATCCCCTCGAGGACGGTGCGTTACGAGCCGAGGAATCCCGCCTGGCCGACGCCACCGAGCTCCGAGCGGCGGCGGAGATGATGGTCGATGTGGTCGGTGCCGACGAAGGGATCGCCGACCGGCTCGGCGCCGCCCTGGCCGGGCTCGGTCACCACCCTGCGCTCGAGGGCCTGAGGGAGCGGGTCCTCTCGCTTCAAGCGGAGGCGTCCGACGTCGGCCGCGAGGCGCGCGGTCTGGCCGACGGCTTCGACGACGACCCGCAGCGACTGGCCGAGATCGGGGCGCGCCGTCGCGTGCTCGGCGACCTGCGACGCAAGTACGGCGACTCGCTCGACGAGGTCATCGGCTATCGGGACGCCTCGCGCGTGCGTCTCGAGGAGCTGGAATCGCACGCCGAGCGGGCGGCGGCCCTCGAATCCCTCCGGGAGACCGCCACCGCCGAGCTTGGTGTCGCCGCCGCCGAACTCGGCGCCGACCGGCGGGCCGCCGCCGGGCCGCTCGGTTCGGCCATCGAGGCGCGATTGCGGGACCTGGCGCTGCCCAGGGCCCGTTTCGAGGTCGAGGTCGGTGTCGAGCCCGACGGCGCCAGCGTCACGTGGCTCCTCGCCGCCAACCCCGGCGAGCCGGCGCTCCCGCTCACGAAGGTCGCGTCGGGCGGCGAACTGGCCCGCACGATGCTCGCCGCCCGACTGGTCATCGGCAACATCACCGGCTCGTCGTCATCGGAGCCGGCGCCGGCGTCGGGGGCGCCGGGTGGGTCGGGGTCGTCGGGCGCGTCGGGTGGGTCAGAGGCGTCGGGGTCGTCGGGGGCGGCGGGGGCGGCGGGGGCGGCGGCGTCAGCCCGCACGTTGGTCTTCGACGAGGTGGATGCCGGCATCGGCGGCGAGGCCGCCGTGGCCGTGGGCCAAGCGCTCGCCGCCATCGGCCGCAACCACCAGGTCCTCGTCGTTACCCACCTCCCCCAGGTCGCAGCCGTTGCCGACCATCACGTCGTCGTCGTCAAGGCGATCGCAGGCGAGCGCACCCTCGCCCAGGTCCGGGACGTCGAGGGCGACGAGCGGGTCGCCGAGCTGTCCCGGATGCTCTCGGGCCGCCCCGACAGCGTCACGGCAAGGAAGCACGCATCGGAGCTGCTCGGGCCCGCCAGGACGGACGATGGCCACGCCGATGGTGGTGGCCCGGCTACCTAGGGAAGCCTGGCCCCATTCCTGTCGCGATCCGTGTACAAACGGGCCGGTTCCTGTCGCGATCGATGTACACCGTTGGGTGCAAGATCGCGACAGGTTCGGGGGCGATCCGCAAAGGACCAGGTGAGCGGGCGGCGTGAAGCACGGACGGCGACGGTGCCCTTGGTACCATGACTCGGCCGCCGGGTCACCGGAAGCGTTTCGGGTGTTGCCGGTCCGGTCACCGAAACCCCGACAAAGGAGCATTTTTGGCGAAGCACATCTTCGTCACCGGCGGCGTGGCCAGCTCGCTCGGCAAGGGACTTGCCGCGTCGTCGCTCGGCCGACTCCTCAAGAGCCGGGGACTGCGGGTCACCATGCAGAAGCTCGACCCGTACATCAACGTGGACCCCGGCACCATGAACCCCTTCGAGCACGGCGAGGTTTTCGTCACCGATGACGGCGGCGAGACCGACCTCGACCTCGGCCACTACGAACGGTTCATCGACGAGAACCTCAACAAGAACTCCAACGCGACGACCGGGTCGATCTATCAGAGTGTGATCGCCAAGGAGCGCCGCGGCGACTACCTCGGGCGCACGGTGCAGGTCATCCCGCACATAACCGACGAGATCCAGGATCGGATCCGCCGACTGGCCTCAGACTCGGTGGACGTGGTGATCACCGAGATCGGTGGAACCGTCGGCGACATCGAGATCCTTCCGTTCCTCGAGGCCGTCCGCCAGTTCCGCAACGACGTCGGCCGGGACAACGTGTGCTTCGTCCACGTCACCCTCATTCCGTATCTGGCTCCCTCGGGCGAGCAGAAGACCAAGCCGACGCAGCACTCGGTGACCGAGCTCAGGAGCCGAGGTATTGCCCCCGACGTCATCGTCTGCCGCTCCGACCGGAGCATCTCCGACAGCCTCAAGCACAAGATCTCGCTGCTCTGCGACGTCCCCGCCGAGGGGGTGGTCTCCTGCGTCGACGCCCCGAACCTCTACGAGATCCCACTGGCCCTGCACGAGGAGGGTCTCGACGACTACGTCTGCCACCTCCTGCGCTTCGACGACTCGACGGCCGAAGGGACCCCGTCGCACCCGCTCGATCTGAGTGCCTGGGAACGGCTGGTGGAGCGAGTCGAGGCGGCCGTGCGCCCCGTGCGGATCGGGCTGATCGGCAAGTACGTCAACCTCCCCGACGCCTACCTCTCCGTTGTCGAGGCTCTCCGCCACGGTGGCTATCACCACGGGGTTCGCATCGAGCTCGACTGGATCCAGGCCGAGGAGGTCGTCGGCATGCTCGCCGAGGGCCGGCTCCGTGACCTCGACGGGATCGTGATCCCGGGAGGCTTCGGCGAACGCGGGATCGACGGCAAGATCGCCGCCGCCGGGTACGCACGAGAACACGACATTCCCTGTCTCGGGCTCTGTCTCGGGCTGCAGGTCATGGTCGTCGACTACGCCCGTTCGGTCGCCGGGCTCGACGGGGCCAACTCCCGAGAATTCGATCCGCTCTCCCCCTATCTGGTCATTGACCTTATGGACGAGCAGCGTGAGGTCGTCGACCTGGGCGGGACGATGCGCCTCGGTGCCCAAGGAGCGCGCCTGATGGCCGGATCTCAGGTCGCCGACGCCTACGGGGACAACTTCGTCTACGAGCGTCACCGCCACCGGTTCGAGGTCAACCCGCGCTATCGGTCCCGACTGGAGGAGGCCGGGCTCGTCTGCTCGGGCACGTCGCCCGACGATCGCCTCGTCGAGTTCATCGAGCTGCCTGGCCATCCCTTCTGGGTCGGGACGCAGGCCCATCCGGAGTTCAAGAGCCGCCCCGACCGGGCCCATCCGCTGTTTCGCAGCCTCGTCGGCGCCGCCCTCGAGCGGGCCGAGGGGCGATCTCCCCGCCTCATCGACATCGACAGCGCCGACCGGGTGCGCCAGACGCAGTGAGCCAGTTTCGCAAGCTGGACGAGGACGTCATCTTCCGTGGCGCGATCCTGACGCTCGTCAATGGTCACTTCGAAGGCCCCGGCGGACAACGATTCGATCGTGAGCTGGTCCACCACCCCGGCGCCGTCGTCGTGGTCCCCCTCATCGACGACGAGACGGTCCTGCTCGTGCGCCAGTACCGCTCCGCCATCGAAGCCGAGATGCTCGAGGTGCCAGCCGGGAAACGTGATGTGGCCGGCGAACCGCCGGAGACAACGGCCGGGCGGGAACTGGCGGAGGAGGTCGGTCGGGAGGCGGGAAGCATCGAGTTGCTGGCCCGCTTCTACAACTCCGCCGGATTCTGCGACGAGCTCACCTGGCTGTATCTGGCCCGGGACCTCAAGGTCGTCCCCGACGACCGTCAGGGGATCGAGGAGGCGGCCATGACCCTCGAGGAGGTCAAGCTCGCCGATCTCGACCGGCTCATCGCCACCGGCGAGTTGATCGACGCCAAGACGATCATCGGCCTGACCCTCACGGCCCGGCGGCTCGCCTAGACCAACGTCTGACTACCGCGGGCTTTGCGGCGGGCTTGCGTAGGAGCTCAGCGCCCGACGGTAGTCGTCGACGTCGGGATTGCCCTCGGTGAGCAGGGCCGCTGCGACCGCCTCGCCGACCGCTTGGGCCGGTTGGTCCGCCGCCAGAAGGGCCAAGGCCAAGAAAAGACGGTTGGCGACCCGGTCTGGCCAACGATGGCATACGCCCCGGTGGACGGCGACAGCGTCATCGGCTCTTCCCACGACCCGGAGAGAGCTCCCGAGCTGGACCAAGCTCTGGTACTCCAGGCGCTCGGGAAGGCCACTCGCTACCGCGAGCTCGTAGAGGGGAATGGCCTCGGCCTCTCGGCCGGCGGCGTCAAGCGTCGACGCTTGCTCAAAAGCGTCAGTCCCGTCATCGATGCCGCCGGGTGTTCCCGACCCGGGGCGCCCCATATGCCTGGGTTGCCGCTTAGTTGACCGCAGTTGAGACCGGTGCGGTCTCGACACGATCAGCGCTCCGCCTCGGTACGATCACCGGTCGTCCGAGTGGCAGCGAGGTCGTGCCGGTCCACCCGAGCCATGCCGCCGCAAGGAAGTAGAGGCCGAGCGCGCTCGTCGCCAGAAGGAGATATCCGGCGACCGTATCTGTCCCGGTGGTCGCTGACCACGCCCCCACGACAAGAAGCCACAGCGCAATGTCGACGAAGGTGAGCAGTGCCGTGAAGATGAGCGGCAGCACGAGTGAAAGGAAGAAGAAGAGGCTCAACACGATCGTCCAGGCCATCAAGAATCCGGCTTGGGCGTGCGGAATGTCCGCGGGCAAGATCGCCCACCAATTGTGTTGGAGTCCGACGATCAGCAGCCCGAACGAGAAGAGGAAGGGACCGACGAACGTGAAGAACAGGCCAATAATGTTCTCGCCCTTGCGGATAGCGAGTAAACCCACCAGAAGCTCACCAACGCCGGTCAGCATCAGAACCGGGACGAACACGCTGATGCTGTCGGCGGGTAACGCCTTCACATAAAGCAATCCGAGCAGCAAGGTAACCACGGTGAACAGAGCGACTGCCGCGCCTGTGGGATCACCGATAACGGGTGTACGGCTCTCGGAGACCGACTCCTCTGGCAATGTCCTGCTCCCCCCGGAGGCTCGGTCACGAAGAGTCGGACCGAGCGATTTTCGACGTATTATATGCTCGATTTGGTCCGGTTGTCAACGCCGCGATGATGGGTCTGTCGCCGAGTGGTAGGTGCGACTGGACGTGCCGGGCGAGCAGACTCATGGCGTGTCGACGCCACCACCCGTATTCGCCACCGACCCGGCTACGGCCGATTACTACGACCAGCGAGCCGGGGAGTACGACGAGTGGTACACCGGCCGGGGTCGTTTCGCCGAGCGTGATCGCCCGGGGTGGGATGCCGAGGTCGAGAGGATCGTGAGGCTCGTGGGCGGATTGCCCGCCGCTCGGACGCTCGACGTGGCATGCGGCACCGGCTTCTTGACCAGGCACCTTCACGGGTTCGTCGTCGGCATCGATCAGAGTCCTTCCATGGTGGCGATCGCCCAGTCCCGCCTGCCGCAGGGATTGGCTTTCGTGGGCGACGCATTGCGACTGGTCGTGGCCGACCGTGCCTTCGATCGGGTCCTCACGTGTCACTTCTACGGCCACCTCCCACCCGATGAGCGGACTGCATTCATCGCCGAGGCCAAGAGGGTGGCCGGGGAGCTCATCGTCGTCGACTCGGCCCGCCGCCCCGGTGTGGAGGTCGAGCAGTGGCAGGAGCGAGTGCTCAACGATTACTCCCGCCATTGGGTCTACAAGCGGTATCTCTCCGGGGAACAGTTGGCCGCCGAGATCGGCGGCGAGACGGTCTTTGACGGCGAGTGGTTCGTCGCCGCCCGGGTGGCCTGGGATGCATTGCCTGAGGCGAAGTAAAGCGGCTCTTCGGATCTAAGCGGGATTGCCAGCCATAGCAAGCGGCCCTCCGGCTAGTACCACGCCCCTGCGGCCCGGCTGGTAGCGGGACCTCGAGGCCGGCTCACTCCGACCGCGTAGGTCTCGTTACTCGCCGGTTGGCCGCCATCCGCAATGTGATGATGGCGGCCATGGCGACGACCCGACTAGCCGACATGTTTATCGATCTCGAGGACGACCCGCGTGAGATCGGACCGACGTTGTTCGACACCTGGCGGAGATGGAGCGTGGTTCGTTTCGGAAGGTGATGGCGGCACAGGATGTGCCCCGGTTGTTCTGCTCCGACACGGATCGTGACGGGGATTTCGATGGCGCCGTTCCCGATCCCCAGGTGGTTGCGGAGGCGTGGGACGTGTGGCGAGCAGAGGTGGACTTCGCCGAGCGGTTCGTGGCCGATGCACCCAGTCTCGGCATCACGGCCAGCAGTCGTAGTGGCGTTGGCCCGGGGTCAGGGCCGATATCGCTGCGCGAGGTGATGGTCGAAATGATCCACGAGTACGCCCGCCACCTCGGTCACGCCGACCTGTTGCGTGAGCGGATTGACGGACGCATAGGCCAATAATTCGTTCAACTAGCCAAATGGCCGACCAGGTGTGCGGAACACCGGGCCACTCCCGGCGAACTGGGCGAACGCGTGCGCCAGATTGCCCAGATACCGGTCAGACCGATCGCAGCGGCCACGTCGTATCGCCGACGCCCTGGAGATGAGCGCGGTGTGGGGGGCTCCCGCCGCGGCACAGGCGCTCTGCGAGCTTTGGCGGCTGTGGAAGGTCGTCGAGGCCGCGAATCTGGCCGACGCCACCCGAGCGGGGAAGCCGACTGCAGCCGAAGGGTCCGCTCACGACGACCGGGAGAATCGTGTCAGCCAGAAGCTTCACCCGGAGGTCACCCTGCTGGCTAAAGGTGAGGAGATCCCGGTGCCCCACCAGTAGCGTGGACCTTGTGGCTGTCGGTCAGCTTCGTGTCCAGGTAGAAGAGTTGACGTCGAGGACCCCGCTCACAGCCGGTGAGCTGTCGACGCTCGATCCGGCATTGTTGCCCGCTCTGTCGTGGGGTGCGCTGTCGCATCCCAACGCATCCACCCGCCGGCTTTGCCTCAACTACCTCGACCACATGGCGATCACCACCTCAGCCGAGGTGTTCCTCGCCGCGCTCGGTGACCCGGTACCTCGGGTTCGCCGCCATGCCATCCATGCCTTGACCTGTGAGGCGTGCAAGGACCAGCCTCTGTGCGTCGATGTCGTCACCCCTCTTCGTCGGGTCATTGCCGAGGACGCCAACGCCAAGGTTCGCTTCGAGGCCTTGCGAGCACTCCTGGGGCGTGTTGGTCCCGAGGCTGGTGACGCAGCAATTGAAAAGGTAGTGACCTGCGGCGACTATGGCCTTCTGGCCGAGGCGGCGCGTGCCCGGCCTCGGTCTGTGCCTGAGCCACTGCGGACGCGAGCGAAGCGACTCGTCAAGGTGGAGCCAGAGGGTCCCGGTGACCACGCGGTCTCGGGTGGTTGAACCGCCCGGGTTTGTCGGCGGTGGGGTTGTCACTCAGCGACGACCGCTGGTGGGAAGGAGGCGGCGTGGCGAGCAGCCATCCGTCCGGCGAGAAGCTGCGTCACGTTCCGATGGCGGATTCAGGCGGTCGTCGCAACCGGACTGCAGAAGAGTAGTGCTTGGGGTCCGGCGCGAGCCGCTGATGGAGCCGTAAAGGGCGTGAACGGCGGCTGACCCGGGGGGTGCTGGAGTCCCGTGGCGCGCTCGGCCCCGGCCGGCCGCCCGTGGGGCAGGCGGGGACCCCTATGCGCCCGCCGGTCGGGGGAACCCGCAGCACCGCCGGGACGCCGGCCCCTGGGGGGGCCGGCTCGGGCGCCCCCACCTGCCCCACCGGCCGGGCTGGCGACAGACGAGCAACGGGGTCGTTCCCGATTCGATTCAGGCGGCAGGGCTAGCCGGAGCCCTCAGCAGCTTGTCGAGGGCCTGGGCGGGGGTGGCCCATCCGAGGGTCTTACGAGGCCTGGAGTTGAGCTCGGCCGCGACGGCGGCGAGGTGCTCTGGGGTATGAACGGAAAGGTCGGTGCCTTTGGGGAAGTATTGGCGTAACAGGCCGTTCGTATTCTCGTTCGATCCTCGCTGCCACGGCGAGTGTGGGTCACAGAAGTAGATCGCCATGTTCGTGGCCAGGGTGATCTCGGCGTGGTTGGCCATCTCGGTGCCCTGGTCCCATGCGAGCGAGCGGCGCAGCACGTCGGGCAGGGTGCGGATCGCTCCGACCAGGGCGTCGCGCATGGTTTCTGCGGAGTGGTCGCCTGGGAGGTGAACCAAGATCACGAAGCGGCTGGAGCGCTCGACTAGGGTCCCGATCGCCGAGCGGCAGTTCGACCCCAGGATGGTGGGTCGGACCGGAGCGCCCTGCCAGCCTTTGAGCTGGTGGGTTTCTCCGGTCCGCCCGCCGAACCGGACGTGCGGCTCTCACCGCATCCGGCTCTCCACAGGTTCATGCCGCCGGTGCGGGCGGTCCTGGTGTCGTCGCGCTCGCCCATGGTGTGGGGATGTGGGCGTGCCGGTAGCGGTAGCGGGTGACCGGCACCGCTCGTGGCCGGAACATGCTTACACCGTCGTCGCTGATCTCCCAGTTGGGGAGGTGGTGACGGCGGATCGTTCCCCAGTTCGCCTTGGGGTGGCGTTTGCGGACCCAGCCGACGATCCGCCACCAGGCGTAGGCGTCGACGTAACTGAAGGTCCGTTTGGACACTCCGTGGCGAAAGTAGTTACACCAGCCCCGCAGCACCGGGTTCAGCTGGCGCAGCAGGTCGGCGAGCGTTCGATGCCTCGACCGGCGGGTGAGTGCACGGACCTTGTCCATCACCGAGGCCAGAGACCTTTTCGACGGGTAGGTGTACACCTTCCGCTTGTCCGATCCCCTCTGGAGTCGCCGCTGGATGCGGAAACCCAAGAAGTCGAACCCCTCGTCTATGTGGCAGACCTTCGTTTTCTCTTCCGACAGGCGTAGGCCCATCGGGGCGAGCACCGAGGTGACCTCGTCGCGCAGGCCTTCGGCGTCGCCCTGGCCGCCTGACACCATGACCACGAAGTCGTCCGCGTAGCGGACGAATCTGTGGATGGCGCCGCCAGCGTGGCGGTGCTTCGAGCGTTTCCATTCCGATCCGAGCGCCTCCCACTTCAAGGCGAAGTGCTCGTCAAGGACGGACAGCGCGATATTGGCCAACAACGGTGAGAGGATCCCACCTTGGGGTGTGCCGGCGATCGTGTTCCTGCGGACGGCGTCCTCGCTGAGGATCCCGGCCCGCAGGAACGCCTTCACCAGACCCAAGACACGCTTATCTCCGATCCGATCCCGAATCCGCTGCAACAGTGCAGGGTGTGAGATCTCGTCGAAGCACGCCTCGATGTCTCCCTCGAACACCCACTCGTAGTTGCGGGTAGGTGAGGCGAAGAAGTGGATCTCGGCGATGGCGTCTTGGGCCCGGCGCCTCGGGCGGAAACCGTAGCTGCACGGCTTGAAGTCCGCCTCGAAGACAGGTTCGAGCACCAGCTTCAAAGAGGCTTGCACCACCCGGTCGGCCGCGGTCGGGATGCCAAGACGGCGGAATTTGCCGTTCGCCTTGGGGATCATCGTCTCCCGCACCGGCATCGGGAAGAATCGGCGTGCCTTGAGATCGTCTCGCAACTCACCGAGCAGCTTCCCGGCACCGAAGACGACGGAGCGTGGCTTCACTCCATCGACACCGGCCGAGCGTGCCCCCTTGTTCCCCTTGACCCGACTCCACGCCACGACAAGGAACGCCGGGTCACACACGAGGTTGTAAAGGTCATCGAAACGACGACCAGGACCGCTGGTCGCCCATTGGTGCAGCTTCGTCTGCATCACCTGTACCCGCCGCTCAGCCTCGTCGAGGTCGGGCCACGGATCGCCGACATTCATCAGCGGACTCCACGTTCAGCGTTGACGCCGCGATCCTGCTGGACCCCTTCGCCATGTGACCGGCTTTCCCGGCCTCGGACTACTACGGGTCCTCCGTCCCATCCCGGCGGCATCAGCCGACGACGGACCTTCCCGCCAGCCAGCAGGCAGCTGGCCGGTGAGGGGACCGCCGGGATGGTTCCCACGTTCACCGCAGACCGTTCGACGAAGTAGGCGCCCAGCTATGCCCCTGCGACATCGCCACGCCTACGCCGCAGGCATTCAACGTGGCCTCCGGGGCGGCGATCTGTATCCACCCCGAGAGTTCCCCGCCCAACCGCAGCGGGTGCGCGTCGCGGCCCAGCCCACATCCACCAGGTTCGAGCTGGAGGGAATCTTGAGAGGCCTTCAGACGCTGGTTCCTCACGTACACCTCATCGTCTCGCTTGCCGGACCCGGGCCGTCTGGCAGTACCGACCCGTCCCGTCGTTGTCAGGGCTGCTCCCACCTTCCCCTGCGACTCCAAGGTCAGGCTGCCCTCAGCTTCAACCCGGGCCGCTGCGACAACCCGACGGCGGTGCCCTTTCATCACCGCACGGTCAAACAGCGCCTCGTGGCGCACCAAATCCCCTTCCCAGTGGCCAGGAACGGCCCGGTCGTCGGCCTCGGCGGGGCGTTCGGAGATCATCACCATGTTCGGGATCTTCGCTGTTCGCGAGCGCCCCGACCCTCGCGGTCGGCGCATCGCCCGGCCGGTTCGCAGCTTGCGGTGCAGCTCCCGGCGAAGCTCGCCGCGGCCCTGCACGAACAGGGCCTGGTAGATCGTCTCGTGGCTCACCTGCATCTCCGGGCGATCAGGGAACGTTTCGGCCAGGGTGCGGCTGATCTGCTCGGGGCTCCAGCACAACTCCAGTTTCGCCTGCACGAAGTCCCTCAGCTCTCCAAAGGCGGCGAACTTCGTCGCCTTCGGACGCCGAGCCCGCCACTCGGTCTTCTTCTGCGCCGCATACGGCGCGTAGCGGCCCTTCGCCGACCCGTTACGGGCCAGTTCCCGGCTGATCGTGGACTTGCTTCTTCCCAGCTCGGCGGCGATGGCAGTAACCGAGGCCTCTGCGATCACCAGATCGGCGATCCGCACGCGATCATCAACGCAGAGGTAACGCCCTGTTGGCTCTGGGCGCCGACGCGGAACACGCCCACCGGTCACCGCCAGCCATCGCCGCCCCTGGGTGCGGTCTACCCCCACGGCCGCCGACGCGGCGGTCTGGGTGGCGCCTTGGCGGATCAACTCCCAGAACCGTGCCTGCTTCTCCAACGACTCCTTCTTCGACATCATCGAACGACAACACCTCGCATGGTACGTGCGGTGTTGCGACGACCGTCTGAGGCCAAGGATCCTTTCCCGGCTGGCGGGCGCTTGGGCCAGAGGGCCGCAAGCCAGAGGCGGGTTGGCGTCGGGGCTTAGCCGGAACCGGTGATGACGGCCTGGATCTGCCGGACCGCGAGTCCGGGGTCGACGCCGGTGGTGTGCAGCGTGCGGAGGACGCCGTGGAGGCCGCCGATCGCCCAGGTAGCCGTCCACTGCTCACGAACCGTGATCGACACGACTCCCGTCGTGTCATAGGTGTGGGTGACGGTGCCGCTCGGATACGGAGCCCCAGGGGTGCGGTAGGGCCCGGTCGGCGTCGTTCCGTCTCCCCAGGTGACTGTGTAGCTTCCCCGGGCGGTGATGGCCAGCGTCCCAAATGGTGTCGTCCTGGTCCACGGTGGAGGGTCCACCGCATCGCCCATGGTCAGGTAGGTCGGCTTGCCCGTCACCGCAAAGTCGGGCCTTGTGGTCGGGTGGGGAGCCGGCAGGCGGATGGTGTCCCAGAACCGTTGGGCCAGCTGGATCGGCGTCGGCCGCGGTGCAGGAGGGGCGCCCGCCACCGCTGCGGGCGGCGGCGCGGCTCCGCCCGCCTGGGCCGGGCAGGGCTGGTAGGCGAGGACCGCAAGGCCTCCGAGCGCCTGAAGCTTGCCGATGGTGGCGCCGCTGACACCGGTCGTGCCGACGGCGCCCGTGTAGTAGCACGGCTGCCCCCCAGTGTTAGCGACCTGGGTGACGTTCACAGCGTTGGTGGGTTGCGACGGCCCGGGGCTCGACGAGGCCGGCGGGCTGGCCGATGGTCCTGCGGGCGTCGGCGTGAATATCGGGGGCGATGCCGGCGGCGGAGCCACACCGCCGGAGCCGCCCGAGTATCCCCCCTGACAGCTGACTCCGCCACCATCCAGGCCCGGGGTGCATCCGGGAGGCGCCGCGTTAGCCGGCACGGCCGGAAGAGCGACCGCAACCACCAAAACTAGAATAGCTATCGGGTGCCGTGACATTGATCTGGGACATTCGTGCGCGAGTAGTTCGTCAGGTCGAAGAAGAAGACCCATGCGGTGCGATTGATTTCAGGCGAGTGTCTGGCTGGCTCTTGTTTGAGGCCAATAAACTCGTCGGCTGGCAGCTTCACCTGATGGATATCCGTGGCGCCGAAGGTTGTATCCACTTTGGCGTAGATGCAGGTCTCCGAGGCCGAGATCAGCTTGAGTACCCGTGTAACTCTGTCGCCGGGGTGACGACGCAGGTTCGTGAGCCCTGCGGATACAGCCGCCAGAAAGATCTTGTCTTCCTCGGCGGCGAGGCGGGGGGAGTAGATCGCCTGCAGGTCCTTGCGTCCGAACTCCGTCAGCCGGTGGGCGGCCACGGTGGAGCGGACGGCATCGCCGTAGAGGTGATTGAGCCTGGCGAGGACGGCGTCGACGTAGGCGACGGTGATCCTGCGGGGGACGGTGGTGGTGTCGGGGACGGTCGTGGTGGTCGTGGCGGGGGCCGTCGATGTGGGGTCCGAAGGTGTGGTCGGTGCCAGGGTCGTCGAGGTAGTGGTGGAGGAGGGGAGCGGCGCGGTAGCGACGGTGGGCGCGGTGCTCCGATGGCCGGGAGAACCGCACGCCCCCGCCAGAAGCACCGTCGCTGCGCCGATAACCAGAAGGGTGCGCCTCATAGCCTCTCTGCGAGTTTCGCGCCCTGATCGGGACGTTGCAAGGGGTCGGTGCTCGGTCGTTGGGCCGGGGATCGGCCAGGATGACGGCCGTGGAACCCGGTCACGCCAGCGCCGATGGCCCCGGCCGCGCCGGCGGGGGCTGGAGCGGCCTCACCCGCCTCAGGCGTGACCCGCAGGCGTTGATCGCCATCGGGCTGATCCTGCTGGCCGTCTTCGGCCTCAGGCATGCGGTGAGCACCACCACGCTGCTCGTCCTCGCGGTGGTGATCCCCTCGATCATGCTCCACGAGATCGCCCACGGCGTGGTGGCGCTGGCCTGCGGCGACGATACGGCCAAACGGGCCGGGCGGCTCACGCTCAACCCCATTCGCCATGTGGATCCGCTCGGGACTCTTGTCCTCCCGGTGCTCCTCGCCCTGAGCGGCCTCGGTGCCTTCGGCTACGCCAAACCCGTCCCGGTGAACCCTTCGCGGATGCGCCATCCCCGGAATGACTCGGTGCTCGTGAGCCTGGCCGGACCCGCGACCAACCTGGCCCTCGCCGGGATCTCGATCCTCCTGATCCGCTCGGTCTTCCCGCCCGGGAGCGGGCAGGCCCTCTACGACTACTACTCCTACGGCTTTCCTACCGTCGGCGCCGGGCTCCAGGTCGTCTACCTGCTGGGGTTGCTCAACGTGACGCTCGCGGTGTTCAACGCCCTGCCGATCCCACCTCTCGACGGGTCGGTTCTCGTGGAGCGTCTGCTGCCGAGCTCAGCCCTGCCGACGTGGTGGATGATCCGCCGCTACGCCATGATCGCCCTCCTCGTGCTCGTCCTCCTCGACCCGGGGCAGTTCCTTGCCCACGTCTTCGGCCCGGCCGAGCGCGCCTGGGCCAGCCTCCTCGCGTCGTGAGCGCCAACGGTGGGTTCGGGTCGGCAGGCCACCTGGCGGTGCGATTCCTCGGATCGCTGCGTCCAGGGGGTCCGCCGGCAGCCGACGAAGCGTGGGCCAAGAGCCAGCTCCTGCCCGGCGAGCGTGCGTTGTGGGTGCGGATGTCGGGGGCGGATCGCCGCCACGCCATCGGCGTCGCCCGGGATGCCCTGGGGCGCCTAGAAGGGGCGGAGGCGGAAGCGGTCGGCGTCGTGCCGCGGCCGGTCGTGGCCGCCGCCCTGCTCCATGACGTCGGCAAGGTCGAGGCCGACCTCGGCACCTGGGCCCGGGTGGCGGTCACGCTGATCGCCTTGGGTGCCGGGAGGAATCGTGTGGCGGACTGGGCGACCGGTGCGGAGAAGTGGCGGGAGGCGGCGGGGCGTTACGTGACCCACGACCGCATCGGGGCCGAACTCCTCGTGGCCGCCGGGAGCGATCCCCTCACTGCGGCGTGGGCCCGTGAGCACCACAGCCCCGAATCGTCGTGGACGGTCCCCCTGCAGTTTGGCAACGCCCTCAAGGCGGCCGACGGCGACTGAGGTCCCTCCTTTCTCTGTCCGCTTTTCCGGAGTGTGTGAGTCCGTAGAAGCGGGCAAAGAAAGCGTGGTCGATGACCAGCGATGCGGCATCGGGGCGGGCGGGACGTTCATCAGGCCCGGATCCCGGTGCCGACCCGAGCGGCGTCGGGCCAGGTCATTCCCCGAGAACACGGGCGGGCGCATGAAGGTCCGGAGCGGCACGGGCAGGTCTGCGTCCGGTAATGCCTGCCGCGATCATCCCGGTTACGAGGGCGGTGAAGGCCTGGAACGTCCACAGGTGCCGGTAGTCGCCCATGGCCCCGGGGCGGTGGCCGCTGCCGATGATCGCCACCAGGATCGCGATGCCGATGGCGCCGCCGACCTGTCTCGCCGTCTGGTTGAGTGCGCTCCCCACAGCAAAGCGCTCGGGTGGGAGCGAGGAGACGGCGGCGGCGCCGAGAACTGGGAACGTCAGGCCGATGCCGATACCGGAGAGGATTGTGGCCGGGAGCCATTCGGTGAGGTAGGCGGGGTGGGGGCCGACGCGCAGCGAATACCAGGCGAAGGCGGCGGTGAAGAAGGCCGTCCCGACGATCAGCACCGGGCGAAAGCCGATCCTGGCGGCCGTCTTGCCCGCCGGTCCCGCGATGATGGCGACCACCACGGGCGCAGGGGTCACGGCCAGGCCGGCCATGAGGATCGACCAGTGCCAGACCCCGGTGAGGAAGAGAATGTTGCCGAGGAGCAGGCCGAAGAACGCCACGGCGTAGACGGTGGTGGCCGCATCGGCGAGGGTGAGCGTCCGGGAGCGGAACAGCGTCAGGTCGACGATCGGCTCGGGGTGGCGGGCGCAGCGCCTGACGAAGGCGGGGAACAGCAGCACCGATGCGACGAAGGCGCCCAGGGTGCGGGGATCGGCCCAGCCCCAGTCGCTGCCTTCGGAGATCCCGAGGACGAGGGCGGCGAGGGCGCCGCAGAGGAGCACGACGCCGAGGTAGTCGCTGCGCCGGGCCGACGAGTGGCGGGCCTCGACCAGGGTGAGGCGGCCGATGACGATCGTCAGGATGCAGATGGGCACGTTGACGTAGAAGACAAGCCGCCAGCCGAACGCGGTGATCAGGAGGGCCCCCAGGCTCGGGCCCGTGGCCACGGCCAGCGCTCCGATGCCGCTCCAGAGGGCGACCATCTGGGACCTGCGCTCGGAAGGGAAGGCGGCAAGCAGCAGGCCGAGCGACGCCGGGAGCGTGAAGGCCGCCCCTGCGCCCTGGAGCAGCCGGCCCAACACGAGGAGGAGCACGGACGGCGCAAGCCCGCACAGGGCCGAACCGAACCCGAACACCGCCAGTCCGACGAAGAACGTCCTGCGCCGGCCGCTGCGGTCGGCGACGCGCCCGCCGACGACGAGCAACGAGCCGAACACGATGCTGTAGCCGGTGAGGACCCAGGCCAGGCCGGCGGTGCTCGTGGCCGCGAACGACCGGCTGATGGCGGGGAAGGCCACGTTGACGATCGACAGGTCGAGCGACGTCACGAACGCCCCGATGGCCGTGAGGACGAACGTCAGTCCCCGGCTTTGGATCCGTGGGGTAGCGGCCTTCGTCGGTGGCCCGGGGGTCGCCGCTCCGGTTGCGCTCACGCCATCCACCCTAGGCACTGTGCGTTGCTTGATACAACTTACTAGGGTGGGCGATGTGGAGAGGAAGAGCTTCGGCGACGTCGACTGTTCGGTGGCCCAGTGCCTGGAGGTCGTGGGCGAATGGTGGACGATGCTGATCGTCAGGGACGTGTTCCTCGGTGTCCACCGTTTCGAGGAAATGCAGCACCGGTTGGGGATCTCGCGCAACGTGTTGACCCAGCGTCTCGTTCGTCTGGTCGCGGCCGGGATCCTGGTCAAGGCGCCGTACCAGGCGCACCCTGTGCGCCACGAGTACCGGCTGACCGACAAGGGCAGGGACCTGTGGCCTGTACTCACGGCCATGCGCCACTGGGGTGACCTCCACGCCGCGCCTCGCGGCCCTCGACTGGTGCTCACCCACAAGCCGTGCGGTCACACCATCGAGCCGGTGCTCCACTGTCCCGACTGCGATGCGCCGGCCGCACCCCGCGACTACGAGGTCGCCCCTGGCCCCGGCGCACCGGCCGGCGACATGCTCAAGGGCGGGCGGGGCACACCGGCCGGCCGGGGTGCGCCGGTGGGTGAGCGGTCAGCCGGGTAGCAGACCGATGGCGTCAGTAGCTCGACCGAGGGTGACGTCGGCGACGGCTGCGGCTGCCTCTGCGCCTTGGGCAAGGACCTTCGTGACCGTCGCCGGGTCTCGCGCCAGCTCGTCGTAGCGCTGCCTGACCGGGCGGACCAGCTCGACGACGGCGGCGGCGGCGTCGGCCTTGAGGTCGCCGTAGCGGGTGTAGCGCGCCGCCACTGCAGACGGGTCGTCGTTGGTGGCCGCCGCCAGCAGCTCGATCAGGTTGGACACCCCGGGCTTGGCGGAACGGTCGTAGCGGACGGCGTCGGGTCCGCTCTCGGTGTCGGTCACGGCCCGCTTGATCTTGCGCTCCGTGGTCTTCGGGTCGTCGAAGAGGTTGAGCACACCGGCGTCCGACTCGGCCGACTTGGACATCTTGGCCGTCGGGTTCTGCAGGTCCATCACCCGTGCCCCGCGCCCTGCGGGCGGGATCGCCGCATCGGGAACGGTGAACACCGGGGCGTAGCGGGTGTTGAACCGCTCGGCCAGGCCCCGGGTGAGCTCGAGGTGCTGGCGTTGGTCGTCGCCCACAGGGACGTGGGTGGCCTGGTAGAGGAGCACGTCGGCGGCCATGAGGACCGGATAGGTGAACAGCCCGACCCTCGCCGCCTCCTCGCCTCCCTTGGCCGCCTTGTCCTTGAACTGCGTCATCCGGCGCAACTCGCCCATGCTTGCCGTGCACTCGAGGAGCCACGCCATTCGGGCGTGGGCGGGAACCTGGCTCTGCAGGAACAGCGTGCAGGCGTCGGGGTCGAGCCCGGCGGCGAGGAGCAGCGTCGCCGTCGACATCGTCGAGCGGCGCAGCTCGGCCGGGTCGCGCGGGATGGTCAGGGCGTGGAGGTCGACGACGCAGTAGAAGCTCTCCGCCGTCCTCTGATCCTCGACCCAGGAGCGGATGGCACCGAGGAAGTTGCCGAGGTGCGGCGAACCGGTCGGTTGGATGCCCGAGAGGACCCTGGTCACCACCGCATCGTAGCGATGCCTCCGCGCCCTGCCATCACGCCGGGCGCGGATGGCCACCGGGTACTGTCGGCTCGTGCCCTACACGGTGAGCACTCCCGTCTTCGAGGGACCCTTCGATCTCCTCCTGCACCTGATCACCCGCGAGCAGGTGGACCTGTGGGAGGTCTCGATCTCGTCGATCGTGGATGCCTACGTCGCCACCCTCGAGGAGCTGCGGGTAGGGCTCGACCTGGAGGTGGCGACGGAGTTTCTCCTGATCGCCGCCGTGCTCCTGGAGCTCAAGGCGCACCGCCTCTTGCCGCAGGGCGCCGACGTCGACCTCGACGAGGAGCTCGGCCTCTGGGAGGAACGGGACCTGCTCCTCGCCCGCCTGCTCGAGTGCAAAACCTTCAAGGACGCCGCCGGCGCGCTGGTGCGTCTGATGGACGGCGCCGGTCGATCCTGGCCACGCCCCGGCGTGCTCGATGACCGCTTCGCTTCGTTGGCTCCCGACCCCCTCGCCGGCGTCACTCCGGAAAAGCTGCGTGACGCCCTGGCCCGAGCCGTGACGCCCGCTCCTGCGGTGCATGTCGGCACCGACCACATCCACCATGTCCGCATGAGTGTGGGCGATGCGGTCGAGGAGCTGGCCGACGAGCTGCCCAGGCTTGGCCGGACCAGCTTTGCGCGCCTGACGTCGGGACTGGTCGAGCGCATCGACGTCATCGTGCGGTTCCTCGCCCTCCTCGAGCTGTTCAAGCAGGGGATGATCGAGCTGCAGCAGGCCGGTGGCCTGGCCGAGCTCTACGCCGAGTGGACAGGTGGCGAAGGCCAAGGGCCTATCGGCTCCGAGATCGAGGAGTACCTCGGTTGACCGTGACTCCTTACCCTATGACTCTCACCCTGTTGTTGACGTTGAGGCCTCGGGCCGGGGTTCGGCGCTGATGGCGAGCGAGGCCGAGCGGGCCATCGAGGCCATCCTGATGGTCGCCGACAGCCCGGTCGAACCGGGCCTGTTGGCCCAGCTGCTCGAGGTGACGCCGGGTCGAGTCGAAGAGCTGTGCGCCGACCTGGCCGCGGGTTACAGCAACGAGGACAGGGGGTTTGTGCTCGTGCGTGTCGCCGGCGGGTACCGGCTGCAGACCCACCCTGATCTGGCACCGTACGTCGAGCGATTCGTGCTCGAGGGGCAGACGGCTCGGCTCTCGGCCGCCGCACTCGAGACGCTCGCCATCGTCGCCTACAAGCAGCCGGTGTCCCGGGCCCAGATCTCGTCCATCCGGGGGGTCAACGCCGATGGGGTGCTGCGCACACTCGAGCAGCGCGGCTATGTCGGGGTCACCGGCCACGACCCCGGCCCCGGCCAGGCGGTGCTCTACGGCACCACGCCGATCCTCCTCGAGCGCCTCGGGCTCGACCGGCTCGAGGACCTGCCGCCCCTCGCCGACTTCGTGCCGGGCCCCGAGATCATGGATGCCCTCGAGCAGGGGCTACGGGCCGACGCCGGCCCGGTTGGGGATCGGCCCGATGCCGGCCCGGTTGGGGATCGGCCCGATGCCGGCCCGGCGGGGCAAGAGGCGGTGGCGACGGAGGAGCTCCCGCCGGCGGGGGAGTGAGCGGACCGCCAGGCGACGACCGGCCGGGTGAGCGACTCCAGAAGGTGTTGTCTCGGGTCGGGCTCGGCAGTCGCAGGGTGTGCGAGGACCTCATCGCCGATGGACGGGTGACGGTCGAGGGCGAGGTGGCCGTGCTCGGCCGGCGGGTCGACCCCGAGGTCGACCACATCGCCGTGGACGGCGTGCCCATCTCCGTCAAGGCCGGGCTGGTCTATTACCTGCTCAACAAGCCGGTCGGAGTGGTGTCCACCGCATCGGATCCGCAGGGGCGCCCGACCGTCGTCGGCCTCGTGCCGGGCGAGCCGCGTGTGTATCCCGTCGGCCGCCTCGACGCCCACTCCGAGGGTCTGATCGTCCTGACCAATGACGGCGAGCTCACATTCCGGCTGACTCATCCGCGCTTCGGGGTGGAAAAGGAGTACCTGGTGGCCGTCGAAGGCTCACCACGGCCGGGAGCACTGCGGCGGCTGCGGGATGGCGTCGAGCTCGAGGACGGGATCACCGCCCCGGCCCGGGTTGCGACGGCGGGTGACGGCGCCCTGCGCATCACCATCCACGAGGGCCGCAACCGCCAGGTCCGGCGGATGTGCGCGGCCGTTGGTCACCCCGTGACCCGCCTGGTGCGAGTGCGGATCGGCCCGATCGTCGATCGTACCCTCGGCCCCGGATCGTGGCGCCAGCTGACCTTCGCCGAGGTGCGCGCCCTCGAGCTGGCCGCGGGTGGGGGCGGCGTTGCGATGAGGCCGTAGTGTTCGATCCGGGCTCCGTGGCGGGGTCGGTACTGTTGACCGCCATGTCCGACGCCCCGAAGGCCCACCCCCTGTGACAGCGAGCGGCGTGGCTTCGGGCGCGGGCGGCGTTCGGGCCGAAAGTGCCGGACGAGCCGAGATCGTGGGCACCGGCCTGGTGGGCGGGTCCATAGGGCTGGCCCTGCGGGCCAGGGGCTGGCATGTCTCTGGGAGAGACGCCGATCCGGCCCGGGCTCGTCGGGCCGGGGAGATCGGTGCCGTGGACGCCGTCGGCTCGGACCCGGAGGCGACGATCACGTTTATCGCCACGCCGGCGGGCGCGGTGGTGCAGGCCGCTCGGGCCCCGCTCGGCGAGGGTCGGATCGTGACCGACGTGTCGGGGATCAAGGCGCCGATCGTTGATGCCCTGAGCCAGCCCCGTTTCGTGGGAGGGCATCCGATGGCCGGTTCGGAGCAGGAGGGCATCGAAGGGGCCGACCCCGATCTCTTCGAGGGAGCAACCTGGGTCCTCACCCCGACGGTGACCACCGATCCTGAGGCCTACGCCGTGGTGCAGGCAACCGTCGCGAGCCTGGGTGCAACCGTCGTCGCCGTACCCCCTCGTCGCCACGACGACCTCGTGGCCATGGTGTCCCACGTTCCGCATCTGGCTGCGGCCACGCTCATGAACCTGGCGGCCGATACTGCGCTCGAACACGGGACCCTGCTGCGCCTTGCCGCCGGCGGGTTTCGGGACATGACGAGGGTCGCGGCCGGGCATCCAGGGATCTGGCCCGACGTGTGCACCGAGAATCGCGACGCCATCCTGGCCGTGCTCGACCAGCTCCTGGCATCGCTCGGGGAGGTGCGGGCCGTCGTGGCCGACCGGGATCGCGACGGTCTGCTGAAACTCCTCGAGCGGGCCCGGGATGCTCGCATCAATCTTCCTGTCGGCTCGCCTCCGCCGAGTGAGACAGTCGAGGTCAGGGTTCCGATCCCCGATCGGCCGGCCGTGCTGGCCGAGATCACCACGCTTCTCGGGGAGCTCGGGATCAACATCTACGACTTCGAGATCGCCCATTCGGTCGAGGGCGATCGCGGTGTGCTCGTCCTCGTGGTGGCCGCCCAGGCCATCCCCGTCGTCAGAGAGGTCCTTGGCGGACGGGGCTACCGTCTCTCGGTCCAGAGGATGGGTGGATGACCTCGCTGCGGGTGGCGCCGGCGGACAAGGGTCTCACGGGGCGGCTCAGGGTGCCGGGCGACAAGTCCGTCTCCCATCGCGCCCTCCTGCTCGCCGCCCTGGCCTCAGGACGGTCGCACCTGAGCGGCCTGTCCCGCGGCGCCGATGTGGCCCACACGGCGAGCGCCATCGCCGCCTTCGGGGCGGGGCTGGAGTCCGCCGATGGCGGCCTCGGCGCCGACGGCAGTCTCATCGACAGCGGCGGTCTCATCGGCAATGGCGGTCTGATTGTCGACGGCGGTAGCGGCCGGCTGCACGAGCCGGATCGGGTCGTCGACGTGGGCAACTCCGGCACCGGGATCCGCCTGCTGGCCGGGTGGGCGGCCAGCCGGCCGTGGCTGACGGTGCTCGCCGGTGACGAGTCGGTCGCGACCCGTCCGATGGGCCGGGTCGCCGACCCACTGCGGTTGATGGGCGCGACGATCGACGGTCGTGACGGCGGGCGCTACCCGCCCCTTGTCGTCAGGGGCGGTGCGCTCCACGGCATCGACTACATGCCACCGGTGGCGAGCGCCCAGGTCAAGGGGGCCGTGCTGCTCGCCGGTCTCGGAGCCGAGGGGGCCACGACGGTGCGCGAACCGGTGCCCACCCGCCGCCACAGCGAGGAGCTCCTGGCCCTGTTCGGTGCCGATCTCGACGTGGTGCCGGGCGCCGTGACGCTGCGCGCATCGACGCTGACAGCCGTCGACATGACGGTCCCGGCCGACCCTTCCCAGGCAGCGTTTTGGGCCGTCGCCGCAAGCGTCGTCGCCGGCAGCGACCTCGTGCTCGAGGACGTGTACATAGGCGAGGGACGAGCCGGATTCATCGATGTGCTGCTCCGCATGGGCGCCGACATCACGTTGGTCGACCGTGACGATGTCGCCCATACGGCCGATCTCAGGGTGAGGTCGGCGCCGCTCGTCGGCACCGAGGTGGGCGGCGCCGAGATTCCATCCCTGATCGACGAGATCCCGGCACTGGCGGTTGCCGCCGCCTTCGCCGACGGCGTGACGACCTTTGCCGACGCGGCCGAGCTGAAGGTCAAGGAGACCGACCGCATCGCCACGACGGTGGCCGGTCTCGAGGGCGTCGGGGTCGGCGCCGAGGGCACAGCCGACGGACTAGTCGTGCGGGGCCGGGCCGGCCGTCCGATCGGCGGGGGAGCGGTCGACTCCCATGGCGACCATCGCATCGCCATGGCGTTCGCCGTCGGGGCGCTCGGCGCCGATGCGCCGGTCGAGGTGGCAGGTTGGGAAGCGGTGGCCACGAGCTACCCGGACTTTGAACAGGACGTGCGCCGATGCGTGTCATAGCCATCGACGGGCCCGCCGGCAGCGGGAAGTCGACCGTCGCCAGGGCGGTGGCCTCCCGGCTCGGGCTCGATTACCTCGATACCGGGGCCATGTACCGGGCGGTCACCTTCGCCGCCATGCGGCGGGGTATCGACCCCGACGACGTCGATGCCGTGGCCCGCCTGAGCCGTGACATCGACCTGGAGGTCGCCGAGACCGTCGTCGTCGACGGGGTGGACGCCACCATCGAGATCCGCAGCCCCGAGGTGACCAGGGCGGTGAGCGTCGTCGCCGCCAACCCCGAGGTCCGCATCGAGCTCAGGGCCAGACAGCGGGAATGGGCCGCTTCCCACGATGGCGGGGTCATCGAGGGTCGCGACATCGGGACCGTCGTCTTCCCCGAGGCGGAGGTGAAGGTCTACCTCACCGCGGAAGACGCCGAACGGGCCAGCCGGCGCAGCAAGGAGATGCTCGACCTCCACTACGACCAGGTGGCCGCCGACATCGCCAGGCGGGACCACGTGGACTCCACGAGGAGCGCGTCTCCACTGAGCGCCGCCGACGATGCCGTGTGCCTGGACACGACCGGCCGGGGCGTCGACCAGGTCGTCGACGCCGTGCTCCGTCTCGTGGTCGGGGAGGACAAGTGAACGTGCGGTTGGACCGCGTCTGGTATGCCGTGGCCCGCACGATCGTCGTGCTGGTCTCCCGGGCGCTGTGGCGGGTGGAGGTCTACGGCCGCGAGCATGTCCCGGCGAGCGGCCCGTTCGTGCTCGCCCCCGTCCACCGCAGCAACATCGACACGCTGGTGTGCGGGTGCGTGGTCAGACGCAGGGTTCGGTTCATGGGCAAGGACGGCCTGTGGAAGTACCGGTGGGTCGGCGCCGTGTTCACCTCGCTCGGTGGGTTCCCCGTCCACCGGGGGTCCGCGGACCGCGAGGCCATGCGCATCACCGAGGCGGCCCTGCGGGACGGAGAGCCGGTGGTCTTCTTCCCCGAAGGCACCCGTGAGAGCGGCCCCGTCGTGGCGCCCATCCTCGAGGGCGCCGTTTTCGTCGCCGCCCGCTGTGGGGTGCCGATCGTGCCGCTCGGCATCGGCGGAAGCGAGGAAGCGCTTCCGAAAGGAAAGAAGACGGTCCGGCCCGTGAAGGTGGTGGCCGTCGTCGGCGCCCCGATTCCCCCTCCCGCCAGGTCTGCATCCGGCCGGGTGCCGCGTCGGGCCGTAGCCGAGCTCTCGGAACGACTCCACACCGAGCTGCAGGACCTCTTCGACGAGTCGCTTCGGCGGGCCGGGCGGGGCTGAGGGCCGGTTGCGTAGCAAGGCCCGAGCTGGCCCGCCGGTCATGGGGTTGTGATTGCTGGCTTTGGCAGGTGGGAGCGTCGCCGCAGAAGTACCAGAATCAGGCCCGTCAAGGCGGCCAGGATGAGCACCCCGATGGCGATGAGGACGATCGCCCAGGTCGGGATCCCCTTGTGGATCGGGAGGTTGGAGTAGGTGCCTTTCCCGGTGCGAATGACCTTGGTGGCCGTGGCTGCTGGCGTGGAGATGTTCCCAGACCATGCCGCGATCAGGCGTGGGCCGTAGACGAGGCGCACAGTGCAGGGCACGGTTGCGCCCAGCGCGATCGGCTTGGCGTTGATCGGGAGGACGGCCGTGGTATCAGGCAGGACGGTGTCCGCCGTGACCTGGAGCGAGCGTCGCTTGCCGTGCACGACACACGAAACGGCGCCTTTGGCGCCGTTGAACGTCTGGCCGGTGTTGTGCAGGTGGATGAGGACTCGGGGCACTGGCCCGTCGGCTCCCCCGGTGACCGTGGGTATCTGCAGATGCGCGCTCATCCGTGAGAGCGGGCCAACGGTCACGGCGACGCCCACGCTGATCTGGTCGACGATGACGGCTTGGGCCGAGGAGTGTCGGTTGTGGCCGGTGACCGGGCGAGGCCGGGCCTTGGGTTCTGCGGTGATCCCGGCGAGGTACTGCTTTGACGGGGTGCCGGCGGGCACGTCAACCGTGAACCGCAAGGCCCTGTGGTGGCCTGGCGCGAGGGTGACGGTCGCAGGTAGGTGCTTGACCCAGCAAGCGGTGCCGGCGCAAGCGTGGAAGAACCCGCTGAAGGCGCTGCCGGAGTTGGGGGCGGTGACTCCGATGGAGGAGCCGATCTTCAGCGTCTGGGTGGACTTGGCGTGGTTGGTGATCGTCACGGTGTCGGTTGTGGAGTGGCCAGGCGCAAGCGTCAATTTGAAGTAGGGGCGTGCCTCGCCGTTGGCCAGAGGCGTGGGCGTGACGCCGAAAGGTGTCGGGCCGCCGACGGTCACGGCGCCGGCCGGGGTGGCCGAAGCGGCGACGACCAGGCCGACGGCCACGGTCGTCGCGGCCAGGCACTTGGCGAGATGTCGGAGCGGGCCTCCGGCGCTCGGACGGTGTCGGTCAACGATCATGGATTTCTGCCTTTTCGTATTGGGTTGTTCTGCCGGTTTCCGCTCCCGGCGCCACCGGTTCATGGCCCGGAGACCACGGCCACGGTGACCGTCGAGGTGTAGGCGCCGGCGCGAGCGTTGGCGGGCACGGTGAGCCACCAGCCGATGGGTTTGGCGGCACCGTGACCGCCGATGGTTATGGCACCGAGGCCGGTGCCGGCGGACGCGTCGTAGATCTTTACGGCTGGCGGCGAAGAGGCGGCGGTGCTGATGGCCACCGGATAGGTAGTGACGTCGCTGGGCAGGACGCAGGTAGTCACGCAGGTGGCGGTGGGCGCAGTGGTGGCTGATGCGGAGGTCAGGCCTCCGGTCGCCACCAAGGTGCCGGTGTTTGGCAGCGTGTGGGTGCCGTTGGTGAACGTCGTGGCCGAGGCGGTGACGTGCCATCCGGCACCGGTCCCGGTGGCGTCGCTCAAGGTGAGTTGCTGGTCGCCCGAGGTGCCGTCGACGACGGTCTGGTTGCTGCCGTTCAAGGCTGCGGCCCAGGTCAATGAGCTCGGTGAGGTCACCGCCAACACGCCGGTGAACGTCACACCAGGCGTCGCACCGGAGTCCACCGCACTTCCCGAGGATGAGTGGGTCGTGATCGCGGAGCTATAGGTGCCGGCGGTGGTCGTGTTGGTGAGCCCGTTGATCTGGATGGAGATGGCCGTGCCGGCCGAAATGCCGACGGCGCTAAACGAGAAGGTCAGTGTCGCACCGGACAGCACGAGAGTCTCACCGGTAGCGCCGGACGGGCTCACCGTCCCGACCGTGGGGGTCCCAGCTGTGCCGGACGGGACCGTCATAGTGACCGAGGCGAGGGTCGCCGTCGAGGCGGTGGTGAAGGTGTACGTGTACGACGCGCCGGTGGCGCCGGTCGTAGTGCTCGACGACGACCACGTGGGACTGCCCAGCGTCCCAGTGCTGCTGGCTATCGCGGCGCTTGGTGTCGTGGTGCTGGACGTCGGGGTGCTTGGTGTCGTGGTGCTGGCTATCGCGGCGCTTGGTGTCGTGGTGCTGGCTATCGCGGCGCTTGGTGGCGTGGTGCTTGGCGTCGTGGTGCTTGGTGTCGTGGTGCTTGGCGTCGCGGTGCCGACGGGAGGGGTGAAGGTCAGGGCGGGGGTTGTGGCCGTGTCTTCGGTTAGGCCGCTGTCTTGGGCGGCGATAGTGGAGGTGTAGGTGCCGGCGGTTGCGGTATTGGTGAGGCCGGTGATCTGGATGGAGACGGGGGTGCCAGTGGCGATGACCTGGGTGGGTGTGAACGAATAGGTCAGCGTGGTTCCCGACAGCGTGACCGTGCCGGCGGCCAGGCTGATGGGGGTGACGGTGCCGACGCTTGGCGTGCCTCCGGTGCCCGAGGGGACGGTCGTGGTGATCGAGCTCAGCGACGTGGCGGTGGCGGTCGCGAAGCGGTACGTGTAGGCGGCGCCGGTGGCCGCGGTCGTGGTGTTCGACGACGACCAGGTGGCGCTGGCGGGGCCCGCGGCGCGGGCCGAAGGGGCGAACGCAGCGAAGGAAGCGACGAGGCAGGCCACGGTCATCATTGCCTTTGTCATGCGGCGGCGTCGTCGCCCGGCCCGGTGCGGCCGGAGGCGATGGGCGAGCACTCCTGACGCGGCCGGCGCCCTACTCATTACGGCCAGTTCTTGTATCGATCACGGCCGTGAAATCTGATCGAGCCAACATTTGCATCCGAACTCTTTGTGCTGTTGCCCACAGGTCCGACGAGCCCGCCGAATCCACGTCACCGCCCGGCCGCATCTGAATCGAGGCGACCGGGTGGTGAGGGGTAGGAGGCTCAACGAGTGTGTGGCTACGGGGCGGACACGACCGCCATGGTGATGGTGGAGGCGTAGGCGCCGGCCGAGGCGTTGGCGGGCACGTTGACCCACCAGCCGACTGGGTTGGCGCTTGTGCTACCACCGACGAGGACCTGCCCGACGCCGGTCGCGGCCGCCGTGTCGTAGATGTTGATCGCGGTCGGAGTGGTGGGCGCCGTCGTGATGGCGACCGGATATGTGGTCGAGTTGGTCGGCAAGGTGCAGGTCGCCACGCAGGTGGCGGTGGGGGCAGTGGTGGCAGCGATCGAGGTCACACTGCCGGTGTTCACGAGGGTGGCGGCGTTCGGCAGAGTGTGGGTGCCGTTCGTGAACGTCGTGGCCGAGGTTGTTACATGCCAACCGAGGCCGCTGCCCGTGGCGTCATTGACCGTGTATTGCTGATCGGCGGGGGTGACGTCGACGACGCTCTGGTTGGTGCCGTTCAGCGTGGCCGTCCACGTCAACGATGCCGGCGAGGTCAACGTCAAGAGGCCACCCGTGACGTTGAGCGTGCCGGTGCTCGTACAGCTGGCGCCGGCGGCCACTGGACCGCCACACGCGGCGGCGCTGGCCGTACCGGAGGTCAGCAGGACGGACGCTCCTGTCAGACCGCCGACTACGACGAGCGCAGCTGCGCACCCGGCCGTGAGCCGAGAGAGGGATCGATTGAACATATGCGTACCTTCCAGTTGACAGCAGAGCCAGCCCGCCGGCATCTACTGCCCGGTCGCATTCAGGAAGATGGTCGCAGAAAAACCGCCACCTCAACCTCCGCTAGTGATAACGGTACCACTATGGGTGTTTTACCCTTCGATCTATTTCATTGATCGAGGTGGCTTCTGTTTTTGCTTCCTGTGACGTGACCGGTTTTCAGGTATTCTAGTGTTCAGCGTTCGGACCAGGTGGTGCGGCCCACACAGGCCGAGGCTCGCACGGTCGGGTATCGGGGTACCGAGTATCCGGGTGCCGGTGCGCCACCGAGGTCCTCGAGCGGATTCCGTCGTCCCGACCCGACGTGGCCGTCCTCGAGACGAGTCGCTCTAGCGAGCCGGGCCGGGCTGAGGGGCCAAGGGCCGGCGCCTTGTGGTCGATGAGTTCGCCTGCCGGCCGACGTCGGAGTAGTGAGAGCGATCGAAGACGGAGGACGGCATGCTCGACCTACACCCTGCGACCGATGCGGTGAAGGACCTTCTCGGCGGCATCCGCGACGATCAGCTGAGCCGGCCGAGCCCATGCACCGAAGCCTCGCTCGACGATCTGATCGACCATCTCGACGGGCTGGCGATGGCGTTCACGGCGGCGGCGGCGAAGACCCCGGTCGACGGGGGCAACCGAGGCCCTTCGGCCGACGCCTCCAGGGTCGGGGCGGACTGGCGGGAGCGGGTCCCGGAGCGGCTGGCGGCGCTGGCCGTCGCGTGGAGTGATCCGGCCGCGTGGACCGGCATGACCCAGGCGGGGGGCCAGGACCTCCCCGGGGAGGTGGCGGGCATCGTCGCGCTGAAAGAGGTCGTAGTGCACGGATGGGACGTCGCCGTGGCGAGTGGCCAGGGCTTTACCTGCCCGCAGGACCTGGTCGCAGCGGCCGCCGGGTTCGTGCGGTCATCCGTCTCCCAGAACCCCCAGGGCACTCCCGGCCTGTTCGGCCCGCCGGTGCCGGTGGCCGACGAGGCGCCGCCGCTCGTGCGGCTGATCGCCCTGACCGGCCGAGACCCGGCCTGGCGGACCGCATGAGCGCGGTGGCCGATCCGCTGAACGCCGAGGCGCTCGATCGGTTCGGCTTGATCGCCGCCGGTTTCGTCGGCGACGAGGCGGTCCCCGGCTTGGTGGCGCTGGTCGCTCGTGGTGATCAGGTGCATGTCGAGGCGCTGGGTTCGCTGTCGATCGGCGGCCCGCCGGTGCGGCGCGACTCGCTCTTTCGCATCGCGTCGACGACCAAGCCGGTGACGGCGGCGGCGGCGATGGCTCTCATCGGCGAGGGGCTCCTCGGCCTGGACGACCCGGTCGACACGTTGCTACCGGAGCTGGCCGACCGTCGAGTCCTGCGCCGGATGGCCGGGCCGCTCGACGACACCGTCCCGGCGGTGCGGGCCATCACCGTCCGGGACCTGCTCACGTTTACGTTCGGTTTCGGCATGACCCTGGACATGTTCGCGGGGCCGGAACCGTGGCCGATCGTGACGGCGGCGAGCGAGCTGCACCTGTCCACCATCGGGCCGCCGAGCCCGGCCGAACAGCCGGACCCCGACACCTGGATGGCTGCGCTCGGATCGTTGCCTCTGCTTGCGCAGCCGGGTGAGCGGTGGCTGTATAACACCGGGGCCTCTGTGCTCGGTGTCCTCTTGGCACGCGCCACCGGCATGCCCTTTCCTGACGTACTGCGCACCCGGGTATTCGAGCCGCTCGGCATGAACCACACCGCCTTCTGGGCCCGGGACCCCGGCCGGCTGGCGACGGCCTACCTGCCGACGCCGGGCGGCCTGCAAGTCTGGGACCCGCCGGACGGCCAGTGGAGCCATCCACCCGCATTCGGCGACGGGGCGGCAGGACTCGTCGCCACCGCCGACGACCTCCTGCGGTTCGCTCGGATGCTGCTGCGAGGTGGCCCCCCGTCCTTGCGGCCGATGCTGTCGCGGAGATGAGAAGCGACCAGCTGACATCGGCGCAGAAGGAAAGGGACCTGCGAGGTTTCCTGGATGACGACCGAAGCTGGGCGCTCGGCCAGTCCGTCGTCACCGGCGGGCCCCGCACCGGGGCGTTCGGCTGGGATGGAGGCCTCGGAACCTCGTGGCTCGTCGACCCGGCCCGGGATCTCACGGTGATCGTGCTGACGCAGCGGATGTTCGAACGGGCCCAGGCACCACAGGTGCATGTCGACCTGCAGGCGGCGGCCTACGCCGCCATCGTTCCGTAGCCGGTCAACTGGCTGTCAACGACGCCCGCGCGCGCTTTCGGCCCGCCGGCCGGTGAGGCGCGCGCGATTGCGGGACACCCCTCGCCCGGAATCGCGCGCTGCTGTTGGCGCTGGGCCCGAAATCGCGCGCGGCTCATGGCGTCGGGCCCCGAGGACCCGCCCGGCAGCCCCGGCCGGTCGGCAGCCCCGGCAGCCCCGGCAGCCCCGGCAGCCCCGAGGACCCGCCCCGGCCGGTCGGTCCTGCTTACGCCAGCGCGGCCAAGGCGTCGGCGGCGGGCGTATGCCGGTCGTCGACCGCCGGGCTACCGGCCGCAGGGTCACCTTCGGGCGCGAGGGTGGCCACCGCAGCGAACGACGCCACCGTCTTCAGCAGCTGGCGCAGCTCCGGCGGAGGACCGAAGTACTGGTCCTCGTCGACGGCGGTGACCTCCTCGACGCCGCGTGCGGGCGCCAGCCGGGCGACGACGGCCTCCACCAGTGACTCGGGGGCCGAGGCGCCGGCGATGACCCCGACGGTGCCATGCAAGTCCGCGGGCAGCTCATCGGGGCCGTTGACCCGCAGCGCCAGCGGACAGCCGGCGGCGATGGCGGTGCGCTCCAGAGCGGTGGTGTTGGACGAGTTGGCGCTTCCGATCACCACCACGGCGTCGCAGCGAGCGGCGATGGCCTTGAGCGCGGCCTGGCGGTTGGTCGTGGCAAAGCAGAGGTCGGAGTTGCCTGGCACCCAGAGCTCCGGCCAACGGGCCTTGGCGTGGTCGAGAAGCTCCTGCCACTCATCGAGGGCAAGGGTGGTCTGGGCAAGGAAGGCGACGGGTCCTTCGGGCTCGGCGATGGCGTCGATCGCCGCCGTGCTCTCGACCCGGTGGATGGCCTCGGGGGCGACGGCCATCGTGCCGATCGCCTCCTGATGCCCCTCGTGGCCGACGTAGACGATCTCGTAGCCCTTGCCGGACCGGACCTTGACCTCGTGGTGGACCTTCTTCACGAGGGGGCACACGGCGTTGACGACGGCGCCGCCCTTCTCCCTCGCCGCGGCGACGACGGCCGGAGGCGACCCGTGGGCGGACAGCATGAGTGGGGCGCCGGCCGGGACGTCGGCGACATCCTCCACGAAGCGCACGCCGAGCTCACGGAACCGCTCGACGACGACGCGGTTGTGGACGATCTCGTGGTAGCAGTACACGGGCGGCTCGAAGATCCGGACCATCCACGCCAGCGCCTTGATAGCCATCTCCACCCCGGCGCAGAAGCCTCGGGGGGAGGCGAGCAGTACTTCGTCGACCTCCACGCCCGGCAGGCTATCGACGGTGCGCCCGCTACCAGGGTTCGCCCGGACTGCGCCCAAGGCGGGCGAAGCTCCGCCAGCCGGTTACCCTGGGAAGGCTATGTCCCTGCCCCGCGTGGTGGCGGTGGCCCCCGGGTCGCCAGCCGCCAGGGCCGGCCTCATGCCCGGCGACGAGATCGCCGCCATGGACGGCCGCCTTCCCCGAGACATCATCCAGTACCAGCTGCTCGCCGATCAGGCCGAGCTCGATGTCGACGTGCACCGCGGCGGCCTCGAGGTGTCCCTCCGCATCGAGCGCGACGGGGGCGAGCCCCTCGGCCTCGAAGTCGATGCCGCCCTCTTCGACAGGGTGAGGACCTGCGACAACCACTGCGAGTTCTGCTTCATCCAGCAGCTGCCGAAGGGTCTGCGCCGCAGCCTTTACACCAAGGATGATGACTACCGCCTCTCGTTCCTCTATGGCAACTTCACGACCCTGACCCGGTTCACCGAGGCCGACCTCGAGCGGGTGGTGACCGAGGGTCTCTCGCCGCTTTGGGTAAGCATCCACGCGACCGACCCGGACGTGAGGTCACGAATGCTGCGGAACAGGAGGGGAGCGACGAGCCTCCGCTGGCTTCGGGCCCTGCTCGATCACGGCATCGAGGTCCACGGGCAGGTCGTGGTGTGCCCCGACGTCAACGACGGCGTCACCCTCGACGACACCATCGCCGGCGTGCTCGATGTGTACCCCGAGCTGGCGAGCGTCGCCTGCGTGCCCATCGGCGTCAGCCGGTTCAACACCGAGTCGGCCATGCGCAGCCACACCCCGAAGGAGGCAGCGGCGGTCGTCGACCTGGTCGAGGACTGGCAGGGCACGTTCACCGCCGCGCTCGGGCGCCCCGTCGTCCACGCATCCGACGAGTACTACCTGGTCGCGGGCAGGGACCTTCCCGACCTGGCGAGCTACGGCGACGTGGCCCAGCACGACAACGGCGTCGGGATGGTGCGTGCCTTCGAGGCTCGCTTCGCCGGCCGCGACGACGCGCCCGTCAACGGGCCTGGCGGCTTCTTTCAATCCGTCGACGGGGCGCCGGCCGCCGGCTACCGGGCGCCGCGGGCGCCGGGCTCGGTGACCCTGTGGCCCCGGGCCGGGGCGCAGGTGACGGTGCTCACCGGCGCCTACGGCCGGCCGGTGCTCGAGCCGCTCGTGACGTCGGTCAGGCCAGGTGCCGAGGTCGTGGAGGTCGACAACCGATACTTCGGCGGCAACATCGCTGTGGCCGGCCTGATGACCGGTGAGGACGTCACCCGGGTGCTCGCCGGCCAACCCGAGGGACGGAGGTACCTGTTGCCCGACGTGTGTCTGTCCGGCGGCCGGTTCATCGACGGGCTCGACCCGGTCGACCTGCCCCGTCCGGTCGAGATCGTGGCCGCAGATGGGGCCAGTCTCCGCTCCGCCCTCGCCGATGCGAGCGCGCCGTGAGCGCTACCACGCACAAGCCGGTGCCGGGTCTCGACGATGGTCCGAGCCGGCCGAAGGGCCGGCCGCCGGGCGCCGCGCTGCCGGTTGTGGCTGTGGTCGGGCGGCCCAACGTGGGCAAGTCGACGCTCGTCAACCGGATCGTCGGGGGCCGCGAGGCGATCGTCGAGCAGCGCCCCGGGGTGACGCGAGATCGTAAGCCGCTCGACGCCGAGTGGGCGGGCCGGGAGTTCACCGTGGTCGACACCGGAGGGTGGCTGGGCGGTGGCGACGGGCTCGACCGCAAGGTCAGCTCCCAGTCGGAGCGGGCCATCGCCGAGGCGGCGGCGGTCCTTCTCGTGGTCGACACGGCCATCGGGATCACCGATGAGGACGCCAAGGTGGCCGCCCTGCTGCGCCGGTTCGGGCGCCCGGTGCTCGTGGTCGCCAACAAGGTGGACGCCGAGAGCAGGGAGAGCGACGCGTGGTCCTTTGCGCGCCTCGGCCTCGGCGACCCCTTCGCGGTCAGCGCCCTGCACGGCCGCGGCACCGGCGACCTCCTCGATGCCGTGGTGGCCGTCTTGCCGGCGTGGAGCGACGACGACGAAGGCGATGTCGGGGAAAGGGACGGCGACGCGCTCGACGGTCAGGTCAGGGTCAACTCGGTCGCCATCGTGGGTCGCCCCAACGTCGGGAAGTCCACGCTGTTCAATCGGCTCATCGGCGATGAGCGTTCGGTCGTCCACGACCTGCCAGGCACCACGCGCGACACGGTGGACACGGTCGTGACGAGCGAGGCCGGGACCATCCGTTTCGTGGACACCGCCGGGATGCGCCGCCGGGCCAAGGAATCGGAGGGCGCCGAGTACTACTCGCTCGTCCGTGCCCTCCAGGCCATCGACAGGGCCGACGCCGCCCTGCTCGTCATCGATGCCACCGCCGGCGTGACCCGCCAGGACCAGCGCCTGGCCGAACGGGTGGACGCGGCCGGCAACCCGATCGTCATCATGCTCAACAAATGGGAGCTGATCGACGCCGAAGCCAGGGCGCAGGTGCTCGTCGACCTCGACGACCGGTTGTCGTTTCTCGCCTACGCGCCGGTGCTCAAGGTGAGCGCCCTGACCGGCCTCGGGGTCCACAGGTTGGCGCCCGCGCTCCTCTCCGCGTTCGAGGCGTACGGTCGGAGGGTCTCGACTGCCGAGCTCAACCGGGTGCTCGCCGAGGCCCAGGCCGCCCACCGCTCCCCGCACGGGCGGGTTCTGTACGCCACGCAGGGTGCCACCGATCCGCCCACGTTCACCCTGTTCACGAGCGCCAAGCTTCCTGCGACCTACCTGAGGTACCTCGAGCGGCGGATCAGGGAGGAGTTTGGCTTCGGGCCGACACCGCTCAAGCTGCGGGTCAGGCGGAGGGCAGGATGAGGGCCCGGCCGCCCCAAACGCCGGCGGAAGGGTAGGTTCGGGGCATGTTCGCGCAGCCTTGGCTGGCCGCGGCGGCTGTCTGTTGTGCCGTCGCCGCGCTCATGTGGGGTCGGGCCGCGTCCCGCCTGCGCCGGGCCGCACGGAGGATCGAGGCGGAGACGGCGTCGTCGACGAGCGGCCAGGACGCCACCGACCTGGCCCGCGCCGCCTTCGAGAAAAATGCCCACAACTTCCTCCTCTACCTGATCCTCACGGTGGGTCTGCTCGTCGCTTCGCTGTCGCGTTCGGTCTGGTTCGAGATCCCGCTGCTCGCTGTCAGCCTCCCCGTGGTGGTGTCCCTTCGCTTCGCCCCCCGGTTTTTCGACGAGGCCCGTCTGGCCGAGAACCGGGCCATGCTCGAACGGCGGGCCGAAGAGGTCCTCGCCCAGGAGGACCTGGCCCCGCGACGCTGGACCGAACGCCTCGCCCCCGAGGAGCTGCCCCAGATCGACGGGTTCGAGCTCGGCCGGGTCTACGAGCCCGGCACAGGGTTCATGGCCGGCGACTTCTACGACGTGTACCCGACGAGCCAGGACCGTCTCGCCGTCGTCATCGGCGACGTCGCCGGTCACGGCGTCGAGCCTTCCATCACCGCCTTCCAGGTCAAGTACCTGCTGCGTAACTTCCTGCTCCAGTACCGTGACCCGGCGCAGGCCCTCGAGGAGCTGAACACGGTGCTGTCTGTGTCCGGGCGCCCCGAGGACCTCGTGTCGGTGTGCGTGATCGTCTTCGACACCGAAGCCGGGACCCTCAGGCACGCGTCGGCAGGGCACCCGGCCGCTTGGCTGTGGCAGGACTCGGAGATGCGGGCCCTGCGCTCGACCGGCCCGCTGCTCACGCTCGACCCCTTTGCGACGTACTACTCGAGGGAGCTCCCCCTGCTGCACGGTGACCTGGTGCTCCTCTACACCGACGGCCTGGCCGAGGCACGCGCCGGGGGACAGCTGTTCGGTGAGGATCGCATCGCCGCTATGGTGCGGCGCGACCCCGGTCAGGACGCCAACACCATCGGCAAGGTCCTCCTCGAGGCGGCGCGAGATTTCAGCTCGGGCCGGCTGCTCGACGACGTCGCCATCCTCGCCGTACGTCGGGTCTGAGCGGACATGCCGTGGTGCGACGATTGCAGCAAGTTCTGGAACCCGCCGAGCATGGGGGAGGGTGGCGAGTGCCCGTCGTGCGGAACGGTGATCGCCAAGCCGTCCAAGGGCGTGCCCTGGCACTTCAAGTTCATGCTCGTGGCGTTGGTGATCTACCTGATCTATCGCGTGTACTGGCTGGTGGAGTGGCTTCCCAAGCACGTGTGAGCTCGACGACCGCTCGGCCCCGCAGGTCGAGGGTCGGTGCCCAGCCAGGCTTGCCGCCGAATCGACCAAGTAAGGTGGGCCTGGTAACCAAAACACACCGGGCGGTGGCGCAGGTTGGTAGCGCACCAGACTGGGGGTCTGGGGGTCGCGGGTTCAAGTCCCGCTCGCCCGACGCAAACGCCGAGGTCAGAGCCGGGTCCGGGGCTCTGGCCCGGCGCATGAGCTTCGGTGGGGGTCAAGAGCCCCGGTCAGGAAGCGGCTGCCGCCGCCGGTGTGGCGACGGCGTCGAGCAGGGTGGTTGTGTACTCGTCGGTGGGGTGCTGCAACACGTCCTTGGTAGGACCCCGCTCGACGACCTTGCCGTGGTTGAGGACGAGGATCTCGTCGGTGACCACCCGGGCGCTCAGCAGATCGTGGGTGATGTAGAGCAGGCTCAGGCCGCGCTGCTCCCTCAGATCGCGCAGGAGGTTGAGCACACCGGCCCGCAGCGACACGTCGAGCATCGACACCGGCTCGTCGGCGACAATCAGCTGCGGCTGGCAGGCCAGCGCTCTGGCGATGACCACCCGCTGACGCTGGCCGCCGGAGAGCTGGTGGGGCAGCTTCTCGGCGTACTGCGTGGCGGGGGCGAGGCCCGCCGTCTCCAGCAGTACGTGGGCCTGGTGGCGGGCCTCTGCGGCGGTCATGCCCAGGTAGTTTTGGCACGGCCGGGTGAGGGTGTACTCCACCGTGTGCATAGGGTTCAGGGCACCGTAGGGATCCTGGAACACCATCTGAACCCGGCCGTGGAAGTCGCGTAGGGCCTTGCCGCGTAGGCGGTCCACCCTGACATCCCCGAACCGCACCGCCCCCGACGTCGGCCGCGTCGAGGCCGTGATGATCTGGGCGAGGGTGCTCTTGCCGCTGCCGCTGGCACCGACAAGGCCGATGGCGGCTCCGGGCTCGATGGTAAACGACACGTCGTCGACGGCCATGAGCTCGGTGCCGTGCCGCCCCCTGGCCGGGTAGACCTTGCTCACGCCCTCGATGCGCATCGGTGCAACAGCCACCGCCTCGGCGTCAGCCACGGTCGTTCTCCGAGGGCGGTGGGCCCGTGCGAGTCCGGACGTGGCAGGCCACCAGCCCGTCTCCGACCGGCGCCAGGGGCGGCTCCTGACGTGTACAGATGCTCTCGACAAGGGGACAGCGCATGGCGAAAGAACAACCTTCCTGGGGCAGGGACAGGTCGGGCGGTGAGCCGGGGATCTCCCCGAGCTCGACAACCTCCTGGCGCGGGTCGGCGTAGCAGGACAGCAGTGCCTCGGCGTAGGGATGGTTGGTCGCGCCGAGGAGTCGCTGCGAGGCCTGGTCCTCGACGATCCGCCCGGCGTACATGACGAGCACCCGGTCGGTTGCTTCCAGGACGACGCCGAGGTCGTGGCTGATCAGGATGGCCGTGAACCCGACCTCGCGCTGCAGATCCCTGATGGTCTGCATGACCGCCTGCTGCACGATCACGTCGAGGGCCGTAGTCGGCTCGTCGAAGACGATCAGGCGCGGCTCGAGGGACAGGGCGAGGGCGATGGCGACCCGCTGGCGCATGCCGCCGGAGAGCTCGTGCGGGTAGCGGTCGAGTACAGCCTCCTCGAGGCGAACCTTGTCGAGCAGCTCGGCGCCCCGCCGCCGTACAGCGGGTCCGGAGATCTTCTCGCCCTGGTGTAGGTGCGCCTTCATGATGTCGCGCAGGTGATGCTCGACCGTCCGCACCGGGTTCAGGGCGTTCATGCCGCTCTGGGGCACGAGAGCGAATCCGTGCCGGCGGCGCTGCCTGAGCTCCTCGCCGTCGAGGTCGGCGATGTCGACGCCGTCGAACTCGATGACCCCGCCGGATAGCTGGGCCGGCGGCTGGAGCATTCGGGTCAGGGCGTAACCGAGCGTGGACTTGCCGCAGCCGGACTCGCCGACCAGGCCGACGAAGTCGCCCTCATTGAGCGTCAGGTCGATCTCGCGCACCGCCCAGATCTCACTGCCACGAGATGGCCGGTAGACGACGTTGATGTCCTTGGCCGAAAGTAGCGGCATCACTTTTCCCGCAGCCGGGGATTGGACAGCGCGTCGACCCCGAAGTTGATGAACGTGAACGACACGGCCAGGAGGGCGATGGCGAGGCCAGGAGCGAAGACGAGCAGCCATTGTCCGGTGAGCAGAGCGTTCTCCTGGCCGGCGTAGTAGAGGATCGTTCCCCAGGAGACGGTGTTGGGGTTGCCGAGGCCGAGGAACTCCAGGCTTGCTTCGGCCATGACCGCAGCGGTCGCAGCACCGAAGAAGCTGGCCGCCACCAGGGAGGTCATGTTGGGCAGGATCTCCCGGAAGACCACACGGAACAGTCCGTCGCCCGAGAACTTCGCCGAGGTGATGAACTCCCGGTTGCGCAGCGTCGACGCCTGGCTGCGGATGACCCTGGCTCCGGTCGCCCACGTCGTGATTCCGACGACGATGACGATGGTCCAGACCGACCGGCTGGGAATGTAGGCGGCGAGGATGATCATCAGGGGCAGACCCGGGATCACCAGGGCCAGATTGGTGATGAAGCCGAGAACCTCGTCCACCGCCCCGGGCCGGTAGCCGGAGATGAGGCCGATCGTTACGGCGACGAAGGTGGCGAAGAGGCCGGCAACCAGCCCGACGAGCAACGAGACACGGGCTCCGTAGACCATCTGCGAGTAGACGTCCTGGCCGTTGCCGGTCGTCCCGAACCAGTGTGCCGCGCTCGGCGCCAGGTAGGGCTCGAAGCTGGTTGTGGTCGGCGAGTGCGTCGTCAGCAGGGGCGCAAGGATGGCGATCAGGATCATGAGCCCGAGGATCACCAAGCCGATGCGAGCCTTGCCGTTGGCCCACAGGGTGCGCAGCGCCCGGCCGAGGAATCGCAGCGCTGGCGGCATCCGGACGCCGGCGCCGGACCCCAGGGAGCGTGGCGCGCGGAGAGGCGTGGTCGTGCTCGTCATTGGCGCACCCTCGGATCGAGTCGGGCATAGAGGAGGTCGACGACGAAGATCGCGACCAGCATGCTGACGCTGATGACAAGGAAAAGCGCCTGCATGAGCGGGAAGTCGCGGTTGGTGACGGCGATGAACAGAAGGTTGCCGAGGCCGGGATAGCCGAAGACACCCTCGACAAGCACCGAGCCGCCGACAACCGCTCCGAGCGAAAGGCCGAAAGCGGTCACGTTGGGGAGCAGAGCGTTGCGGGCGGCGTAGAGCAGGGCGATCACCCGGCCCCGCAGGCCGTTGGCCTCTGCGAAGACGACATAATCCTCGCCCAGGGTGTTGATCATGTTGTTGCGCATGCCGAAGATCCAGCCCGACAGGGAGGTGATAGCGAGCGTCAGGGCAGGCACGACGCTGTGGTCGAAGGCGTCCACGAGAAATGTGGCGCTCCATGTTGGTGTCAGCCCGGGGCTGTATCCGCCGCGGATCGGGTACCAGTTGAGCTTGAAGGCGAGCAGGAAGAGCAGGAGCAGGCCGAGCCAGAAGGGCGGGAAGGAGGAGAAGAAGGTGGCCGAGACGGTGATCGCCGTGTCTGTCTTCTTTCCACGCCGCCAACCGGCGAACACTCCGAGAAGGGTGCCGATGAGAAAGGCGGCGATAGTGGTGACCCCCACAAGCACGAGCGTCCAGGGGAGTGCCTTGGCGATGGTCTGGGCCACCGACTGGGTGGGATATGAGTACGACGTTCCGAACCGCAGCCGCGCGATGTTGGCCAGGTAGTCGCCGTACTGCACGAAGATGTTGGTGTGCGGCAGGCCAAGCTGGACCTGAATGGCGTGGCGCTCGGCGTTGGTCACCGGCTGGCCGGTGGCGGCGATCTTGGCCAGAGCCGAATCGACAGGGGATCCGGGCATGAGTCGCGGCAATAGAAAGTTGAGCGTGATCGCCCCCCACAGGGTGACGACGAACAGGATGACCTTGCGTGTGACGTAGCTCATCGTGGCTTCCTCTCCCTCCGCTCAGGCCTTCTTCAGGTGGTTCAGCACCAGAAGGATCTGGTCGTTGTAACTGGTTGGAAGGGCGTAGGGATCTCGCGCCGACGGCCATCCTGTGTAGCTGCGGGTGGAGAAGATGCCCCAGCTCCCGCCGTAGTACAGGAGCACGATGGGCACCTGGGTGACCATGATCTTCTGCAACGCATCGACGGCCTTCCTCTGTGCGGCTGTTGCGGTCGACGCGGCCAGCTTGGTGAGCTGCGTCTGCACGGCCGGGTTCTTGTAGCGCTCGAAGTTCTCGGTCGTCGCCCCCTTGATGGCGTACTTGGCGTTGAGGCTGTCGCTGTAGTCGGTGTACGGCACGCCGGTCCCGCCGTAGCCGCCGAATGCGCCGTCGAAGTTGCCGGTATCGATGGCCTGGGTCGCCTGGGCCGCCTCCGGAAGGTCAAGCGTGACCTTGATGCCCACGACGGCCAGCTCGTTGGAGACCTCCTTGGAGGCCGCGACCCAGTCGGTGTATCCCGACGGTGCGGTGATCGTCATGCTGAAGGGCTTGCCCTGCTTGTCGACGAGGCGCCCCCCTTTCATCGTGTAGCCGGCCTTGGCGAACTCCCGCAACGCTTCGGGAACGTTCTGAGTGACGTTGCCGTCGTGGGGGATGGCGGGGTCCAACCACTTCTTCAGATTGGGAAGGACGATCCCTGATTGGCTGGCCTGGCCGAGGTAGCCGTTGACCGCCTTCTGCGCGATCGTCGATCGGCTCAGGGCGTCGGAGATTCCCCGCCGAAAGTACACGTCGGTGTAGGGCTTCTTGGTGAGGTTGAGGAACAGTCCGACGTCGCCGCCGGGCGGAAACCAGTAGGTGTTGTGGGCAGGATCGCGTTTGACATATGTCTGGCGGATCTCGGGCAAGAAGCTGTAGGCCCAGTCGAACTGTCCGATGACGATGTCCAGCTGGGTCGTGCTGTTGTTGCTCGACGTCGCCGGGTAGACAACCTCGGCCGGCTCGATCTTCGACTTCTGCCAGTACCGAGGGTTCCTCCTCAGGACATACTGCGTCGGGGCGAACTTGTCCAGCACGTACGGCCCCGCACCGACCGGGGCGGTGTCGGCGTACTTCGTCGGATCCTTGAGCTTGGCCCAGACGTGCTCAGGGACGATCGGAATTGCGGCCAGCGCGCCGACGAACGGCACGTCGGGCGCCTTCATCGTGAAGACCACGGTCTGCCCGGACGTGGCGACCGAGGACAGCTGGGCCCAGATGCCGGTCGTGTCCATGGCCGGGTACTTCTTCAGCATGTCGTAGGTGAAGACCACATCGGCGGGGGTGAGCGGCTTGCCGTCGGACCACTGCACGCCCCGGCGGATCGTGAAGATGACCTTTCTCGGGCTTGGCACGGTGAAGCCGGTAGCGAGGAACGGCGTGAACGACCCGTTGATAGCGCTCTGCACCTCCAGCGGCTCGTACATGAGCAACGACCCACCCAGCCGACCGCTGAGGAAGGGGTTGAAGTCCTCGATGAGCGTCGGGTTCCCTGCGTCGCCCGAGATCGTGAGCACGTTCGGGCCGATGCTGGTGTTGCCATAACCGGTGCACGCCGCCAGCAGCCCGCCCATCAACGCCGTGGCGAGCGCGGTAGCGATCCCCCGGCGCCGGGACGGGACCTTCATCGCCCGGCACCTGTCGGGGTCATCCGTACCCGCACCACCGACGGCATAGGCAGCTCGAAGGCCAGGCCGGCTACCCCGCCGTCGGCCTCCACGTCGGCGACCGCTTCGGTGTGCAGCTCGTCATGGCGCCGGAGGTCGGCCTGCTGGACCTCGTTGGGCCACTCGACATCGTCGGGCAACCAGCGGACGATATTGGAGTGCTGCTCGTCGACCCTCGCCAGCTCGACGCCGTAGCGCGCCGCTTCGAGCCCGCCGATGCTGAGCTCGACGCGGCGATCGAGCCGCTCGTCGCCGTGGACAAGCTCACCGTTGATGGTGCCGTTCCACACCAGGACGTCGACGGTGCCGTCGTCGTGGCGAGTGGCCCACGTCTGCACCAGCACCTCGGCGCCGTCTCCCTCGGCTCGACTGGCGATGACCGCGTCACCGAGGTGCTCGGCCAGGTGCACGGCCCAGTAGCGCGGTTTGCGCAGGTTGCCGACCGACAAGAGCCCGAAGCCGTTGTGGAACAGCCGTGGCGGCCGGCCGAGCTCCTCGAAGTGGTCGCTCACCACCCAGTACGCCAGCGCATCCATGCGGCCCTGCACCGAAAGCAACCCGTTCAAGACGAACGGCGCACCGAGCACCGAGTCGTGGATCGGGCCGAAATGGGTGGAGCCAACTCCCCACTCCGTCCACCAGATGGGGACGCCATCGAAGCCATGGGCGGCGAGCTCCGGCCCGTTGGCAAGGGGCACGTTTCCGTAGGTATGGGAGGTGACGAAGTCCAGGGGGAGCTTTTCCTCCTCGGCATACGCCGTGAAGGCGTCGATCCACTCGCCCGCCGACGTCGATGGCCCCCCGACCAAGAGACGGTCGTCGATCCCCTTGATGGCTCGGGCCGCTACGTCGTAGAGCCGCAGGTACTCCGCCTGCGTGCCCGTCCAGAAGACCTGAAGGTTGGGCTCGTTCCAAATCTCAAACCCCCAACCAGAGACCTCGTCGATGCCGTAGCGATCGACGAGGTGACCGGCCAGGGCGCCGTTGACCTCACCCCACTCATCCCAGTCACGAGGCGGCGAGATGATCCCGCGATAGGCGAAGACGGTCTCTTCCGGGTCCCTGGCCAGCACGGCCGGCATGAATGACACCTCGACGACAGGGCGGATGCCCGCCGCCAAGACCTGGTCGTAGAGCTCGTCGACGATGGCGAAGTCGTAGGCGAGGGAGCCGTCGTCACTGCGGGTCACGACCTCGTTGTCGTCGTGCAGGATGGCGTGGGCCCGCAGCCGGCGCAGCCCCAGGTCGTCGTGGGCCTGCCGCAAGGCGGCTGCGAACTCTGCGCCGATGTTGTGCCCGTTTCCGTCGTCACCGAAGCGCAGCTGGGTCAGGCGCTCCGATCCGAGCATCCGCCAGACCCGTTGGAGCTGGCCTGTCGACGTCGCGGCGTCGACGGCGACGGCGACGGTCCCAGCCGCCGCCCGCGAGGTATGCGCGCTCACGGGCTCTGACCAGTTCCAGGCCGGGTGATCGGCGCCGGTTACCGTGCCGATCCGATAGGTGTAGGTCAGAGCGTCATCGAGGTTGGTGTCGGCAAACGCGGTGCCGGCCACGGCCGCCACGTCACTTCCGCCGTGGCGAACGATGTGCGCCTGGCCGGCGGCACCATCGGTCCGCTCGATCACATAGCCGGCCGCACCTTCGACGGGGGCCCAGTCGAGACGCACGTGACCGCCACCCGGTACGGCGCGCACGCTCGTCGGGGCCGGCAGGTCGGTGCTCGGATCGGCGGCGGCGGTGTCGGTGAGCCGCAGGAAGATGCGCCGATCCCAGTCCTCCTTCGCCTCGACGGCGGTCTCGGTCGTGTCGTCGGTCATACTCGGCTCCCGGGCTGGCGTGGTGGTTTCGGGCGGCATCCGCAGCTCGAGCGCAGCACCAGGTCTGTCGGCAGCATCACGATCCGACGGGTGACGGTCGGATCGGCCAGGCGCTCAAGCAGCAAGCGGACCGCCTGCTCGCCGATCTCGCGCATCGGCTGGCGTACGGTGGTCAGCGCCGGGCGGACATGTCGCGTCGAGGCGATGTCGTCGAAGCCGGTGACGGCGATGCCGGCCGGGACCCTGACATGCCGGGTCCTGAGCACCGGAAGGGCCCCGATGGCCATCTCGTCATTGGCGAATACCACCGCTCTGGGCTGGTGGCCCGGCCGATCGAGCAGCGCCGCCATGGCACGGGCGCCTCCCGCTTCGGTGAAATCGCCATAGGCGTCGGGCTCGTCGGGCGGGGCGATATCGGCCTGGCGGAGGGCCTCGGCGAATCCAACGAATCGCTCCTTGGAGTCCGGCGAGCGGGCCGGGCCAGCGACGAACGCTACGTCGCGGTAGCCGTGATCCTCCACGAGATGGGCGGTCACCTCCCGGCTCCCGCCCCGGTTGTCCGCCGCCACGACGTCCAGGCGGGGCCCGACGGCATCGGCGGCCAGGACGACGATTGGCACGGTGCGCGAAAGGCGCGCCAGGTCGCGACCGGAGACGCTTCCGGCCAGCACGACGAGCCCGTCCACTTTTCCGGCCACCGACCGGGCCATCTCCCGCCCTGCGGCACTTCGGGTCGCGGCGATGAGCACCGCGTCGCCGACCAGCGTCGCAGCCCGCTCCGCACCACGGATCACCTGGTCCACGTACAGCAGGGAGTCGCTCTCGGTGTCGACCGCTTTGCCCAGATCACTGAACAGGAGGCCGACGATGCCGGCCCGGCGCGCCGCCAGCCCCCGTGCGGACCCGTTGGGAAGCCAGCGCAGATCGCTCGCCGCTCGCAGGACGGCTTTGCGCGTCTGCTCGGAGAAGCCACGACCGTCGTGCATCACCCGCGACACGGTGGCCGTCGACACCCCCGCCAGCTTCGCCACCTCATAGATCGTGGACTTCGAACCCACCCAGGACCCCCCCTGGTTAACCGGTTACGTTGAGTAAGCGCATACCCTAAGCCTGGTCCGAAAGCCTGTCAACAGGTGGGTCCTCGAGGTCAGCTGTCGATTCGACGCAGAGCGATCGGCCGTTCGATTGGTTCGCCGCTGGAGCACCGCTCGACCCGGCAGGCTTCGACGTCATCGGTTTCGGCGACGATCTCCGACAACTCGGTCCCGACGAAGTGGGCGGTCGCCCCGTCGCTGCACGCCAGCCCGGAAGGCAACGCTCCTGCACCGACCTCCGCCAGGTAGCGAGCCCGGCGCGAGGCTTGGTCGTAGTGGGGACAGAAGCTGCCGCCCAGCAAACCCAGCCCATCGCTCCAAGCCTCGAGTTGCGGACCGAACGAGTGCGTCAGGCCGCCCTCGAACCAACACATCGCCCCCGCACTGGTCCCGCCGACGACCACCCCGGCGTGCCAGGCGTCGCGGAGAGCGGTGTCGAGGCCATGAACTCGCCACACCGCCACCATGTTTGCCGTGCTCCCACCGTTGACAAACACGGCGTCCGAGGAGCCGATCACATCGGCAGGATCGGCGACGTTCGGCATCGGGAACAATCGCAGGCAGCTGACCTCGACCGGGCTACCGTCAAGCGCCCGCTGCATGGCGTCGACGAGATCGAGGTCGCTCTCGTCCCCCGTCGGGAGCAGGCAGAGCCTCGGTGCCGACTTCCTGGTCATCGCCAACATCGCCGTGACTATCGGCGGGACACCAGGACGCGGCAGGAGCCCTCCGCACGCGAAGATGTGGCGCTCGTCTTCCGCTGACATGACGGGGAAGGCTAGATGGGTACCCTCGCGAAGTGCTCACTCCACACGGCGGTGTGACCGACATCGAGCTCAACGACGGAAGCCGAATCCCGCAGCTCGGGTTCGGTGTCTACAAGGTCGACCGGCGGGAGACCGACCCGGACCGGATCAGGGCCAACTCGACGTCTTCGACTTCACCCTTTCCGCCGACGAGATGGCCGCCAACGAAGGGCACGACCGGGGCCAGCGCAACGGCCCGGACCCGGACACCTACGACTTCCCCAAGACCTTTCTCGGGAGTGGCCGCTGAGGTCGTCGTCGCGCCGTCGTCACAAGCCGCCGTCGACGGCCAACGTCGACCCGGTGATGTAGGAGGCATCGGGAGACGCCAGGAAGACAATGGCTGCAGCGATCTCGTCGGGTTCGGCGAGGCGGCCCCAGCTGCTCAGCAGTTGCTCCTGCGTTTCTGCTGGTAGGTCCCGCAGGGCCGGATGGGTGTATTTCTTGCCGTACTCGGCAGCCATGTCGGTACGCGTCCCACCCGGCGCGATGGCGTTGATAGCGATGCCGCGAGTGGCGAGCTCAGGAGCCAAGTTTCGTACCAACGCCGACACGGCTGCCTTGCTGGCGGCGTAGAGGCCGTGCTCGAAGATGGCAAGCCGGGCACTCACCGACGAGGTCAGCACGATCCGCCCTCCATCACCCATGACCGCGGCGGCGGCCTGCGCCGTGCCGATCCCGCGGCTCCCGCCGGTCACCAACGCAGTCTTTCCGGTCAGCTTGCTCATGTCATCGTTAGGTACCCCCGCCGGCCACCGTTTTACACCCGCTACCCGTCGATCCACTTCGGCGTACTCGTGGCCGTCCAGGTGCTCATGGCGTCGAGAAGCCGGCCCGGGTCGGTATCGGTCATGACAAGCGCCCGGTGCTCGGCTCGGACGAAGCGCTCGGTCACCGCGTGGTCGAGGAAGCGCAGCAGCGGCGCGTAGAAACCGGCGACGTCGAGAAGACCGCACGGCTTGGACCGCAGCCCCAGCTGCGACCACGTGAGCACCTCGGCCAGCTCGTCCAGCGTGCCGTAGCCACCCGGCAGCGCGACGACACCGTCGGAGAGCTCGGCCATCAAAGCCTTGCGCTCGTGCATCGATCCGGTGACGCGGAGATCGGCGAGTCCCTCGTGGGCGACCTCCTTGTCCACCAAGTGCTTGGGGATGACGCCGATGACCTCGCCTCCGGCGCGAAGCGCGGCGTCCGCCATCACCGCCATGAGACCGACTCCTGCGCCTCCGTAGACGACCCGGAGGTTCCTGGAAGCCAGTTCCTCGCCGAGGGATCGCGCCGTGGCGGCGTACTCGGGGCGGGCGCCCAAGCTCGAGCCGCTGAAGACGCATACGCTGCGCATCGCCCCACCCTATGGGTCCCAAAGACAGGGGAGGCTGGTCCCTGCTGGCCCCGATGGCGGGCTCATCGGCCGGATCCGAGCAGCCGTCGGTAGAAGGCCAGGTGCGACTCGGCGGCGGCATCCCACGTGAAGGCGGTGGCGCGACGGCGCCCCTCCGCCAGTCGGCCGGCGTCGGGGGTGTCAAGTGCAGCGAGCAGCCCGGCCGCGAAGCCAGCCGTGTCGGTGGCGAGCTCGGCACTGCCGGCGAACACCTCGCGAAGCACGGGCAGGTCGCGTCCGACGACGGGCACCCCGGCGGCGGCGGCTTCGAGGGCGGCCAGGCCGAAGCCCTCCTTGATCGAAGGAAAGGCGAACACCGATGCGCCAGCGACGAGGGAGGGGAGCCGATCATGCTCGACGGGCCCGAGCAGCATCGGCGTGACACCGATGTCCTCGCAGCGGCGGTCGAAGGCGGCCCGATACGACCGGTAGTCGAACAAGGTCTCGCCCCCGGCGATCACCAGGGCGACATCCGCGCCCGCGGCCCGCACTGAAGCGAAGGCGTCGACGAGCTCGAGCGTTCCCTTTCTCGGCTCGATGCCCCCGACGGCGAGGACATAGGGAGCACCGATGCGTGCCCTCCACTGGTTCCTCGCCGCCACGGCGTCGGGAGCGTCGCCGGCGGCTCCGGCGAACCGGGCACTGTCGACGCCATTGGGGATGACCGTCGCCTCGATGTCCCAGCCGGCGCGCAGCTCGGCGGCGACGGCCGCCGACACGCACACGTGGGCGATGGGCTCGCGCAGGGCCCGATCGTGGCAACGCACCAGCTCCGGGGTCTCGAACGCGTCGATGTGGTGCACCGTCCGCACCGAGCCAGGGGCGGCGTTGGAGCTGATGCAATCCTGGGCGTGGACCACGTCGAAGGCACTCGGGTCGAAGCCGTCAGAGAGCACGGCGATCGAGGGAGGATGCGGGCCCCCAAGGCCTCGTCGTCGCGCTCGGGAAAGGGCACGACGACGAGCGAGACCCTCCCGTCGACGGGACGGAAGAACCCGCGGTCACCACCTCGACCCAAGGTGGCCACGGTGACATCCTCGCCCCGCCGGACCAGAGCCTCGGCCAGTGCCAGGGTGTGGACGACGCCGCCGCGGGGCTTGGTCGAATAGGTCAGGAGCGCTATCCGCACGGTTCAGGAGCGGTACACGTCGGGCCGGCGTTCCTCCAGGTGGTGGAGCACGGACCTGGCCCTGGCGACCTCTTCGGCCACGTCGATTCGGATGTGGGCGATGGCGGCCTTGGCCGAGGTCCTCGCGAGTACCTCGCCGCCGGGACCGACGATCTTGGCCCGGCCGAGAAAGGTGAGCCGACCGAACCGGCCCGTCTGGTTGGCGGAGACCACGACCACCTGGTTTTTTGCGGCGCGAGCGCAGTCGTAGAGGTCGAACAGCCGGGTCTGTCGGTCGGTCGCCAGTCGAGGGGCTCGGTTGGCCAGGCTGGCAGGCCAGGCCGAGAGGCACGCCAGGATCTGGGCGCCGCCGGACGCCAGGATTCTCGCCGACTCGGGGAACGTCTTGTCGTAGTCGATGAGCATCCCGACCCGGCCCGCCGGCGTGTCGAAGGGATCGAAGCCGGCGCCTGCGGCGTACGCAGAGCGCTCGGCGCGCGGCTGGTGGACCTTGCGGTGCCGACCGAGGACCCCGTCACCGTTGACGCACACCGCCGAGTTGTAGCGCCGGCCGCCATCGGCCTCGCAGTATCCGGCGCAGACGGTCAGGTCGCCGGCCAGGCCCGCCAGCCGCTTGATCTCCGGGCCTTCGGCCTCGAGGGCGGGCGGCAGGTCTGCGCCGTCGTCGCCCACGCTGTGGTCGAGGGCAGGAAGGTAGCCGCCGAGGGCGGCGTCGGGGAGCACGAGCAGATCGGTGCCGAGCTCCTTGGCCCGTTCGATGACGGCTTCGATGCGGACCAGGTCGGCATCGAGGTCCCGTCCAAAGTGGCCGGCCAGGGCGGCCAGCCCGGTCACCGAGAGGGCCGGGCCGGGCCGAGGCCGGTCACGGGGCCGGTGACCGCAGGCGTGCGCCTGCCGTCGGGCCAGACCAAGGTGACTCCATCTCCTGGCACCAGCCGCCCGCGCGGCGCCGAGACGGCCGAGGGCGGAAGGGGTGGCGGGCGGTCCCGTTCCCTGCGGTCGGCGCTGACCACGGCGAATCCGGGGAAGCAGGTCAGCCAGTCGCCGAGGCGGACGCCGGCCGGTCGGGGGATCGCGGCCACGGAGAGCTCGGCCCCGCAGCCACTGGCCTCGGCGAGCATGGCAAGGGTTCCGACGACGCCGGCCATGCTGACGTCCTTGGCCGCGACCGGTCGCGTTGTCGCCACCGCTGAGGTCAGTGCAGCCAGATCGGCACCTGAACGAGCGGTCGTCGAGTCCCACTGGGTGCCGGAGTACCCGGGTCGCCAGCCGCCGGCGATGTCGGCGGTGAGGCGCACGACGTCGCCGGGCCGGCCGCCACCGCCCGGCACCGGGTGCCGGGCGCGCCCGATGGCGGTGACGGCGAGCGCGGCGGGAACGCCGAGCTGGGTGTGGCCTCCGACGATCGGAACCCGATAGGCGTCGGCGGCGCATCGCATCCCGTCGAGGGCCGCCGATGCGGTCGCCACGCTCGGAGCGCCGAGAGCATCGAGGAGGGCCAGAGGCGCGGCGCCCATGGCGGCCAGGTCGTTGACGTTGACCACGACGGCGCACCAGCCGGCCCAGTCGGGGTCCCGTTCGACCATCGATGGCACGATGGCGTCGGTCGCCGCCACCAGATCCGATCCGGGGACCGGCGCCCCGTCGTCGCCGACGAAGCCGGGGCCGCCGAGGTGCAGGCCGCCGAGGAGGGGACCGAGAGGGGCCTTCGTCGAGCGGACCAAACGGGCTATCCGCTGGATCGGCCAGGTCATGGCCACATGCGGGGACCCCGCGACGTTGGCGGGACCGACGCCACGCCAGCCGAGACGGGCGAACAGGGGGACAGCGGGCGGCTGCACGGTAGCGTCGAAGCGCAGGGCGCCAGCCTGCTCGGCGAGCGCGCAGGCGGCGCGGACCAACTCGGCACCCACCGTGCTCCGGCGTTCGTCTGACCGTACGGCCAGGCGGCTTCCGGTCCACCAGGCGCTGGTGCGGTCATCGCCGACGGGCGCGACCCTGACTCCGCCGATGATCTCCCCCGATGGGGCGCGGGCCACGAGCACCACCGTGTGGCGTCCGACATCGGTGTCGTCTGCGTCGTCGTCGAAGAGGCCCTGTTCGCGGCAGAACACATCGCGTCGCAGGGCGAGGTAGTCGGCTCGGTCGGTGGCGCCGGCCTCGCCGATGGAGGGTACCGGGGTGCCGTTGGGGTCTCCGGCCAGGCCGGCCCGGTCGAAGAATCCTGGGGGGCCGTCGGCGAAGGCGACGGGCCACCCCTCGACGTCGGCCGCGGCGATGGGCGTCATGCGCTGCGCCGCAGACGGTCGCCGGCCGCTTCGGCGGCAACCGCCGCGGCGACGTGCTCGGTGTCGGCGGCGATCCCGGAGAAGCGCGCCGACCCCCAGGTGTGCAGCCACGGCAGGCCGACGATGTAGACGCCGTCGGCCGGGGTGACGCCACGGGAGTGCACGGCCCGCCCGGCGCCATCGAAGATGGGCAGGTCGATCCACGAGTGATCGGGTCGGAAGCCCGTCGACCACACCACCGCGCCGACGCCCGCTTCCTCCAAGGGCAAGCTGGTTGGGCCGACGGGCGGTTGCCACACCGGCCGATACCTGGCCTCCTCGGGGGCGGCCACGCCGGCGGTCCCGATGAAACGGTCCACCGAGTCCTTGATGCTCTCGGAGACGTGATCGGCGTGATCGAGGCGCTCGCCCAGGTCGTCGGCGAATCGCAGTGTGGCTCCTTCCGCACCGGTCAGGCGGCCGTGGAGGCGCATCCCCTCCAGAGCGAAAGCTCGCAGGTCGATGTCGTGGCCGCCGTCGCGACCGGTCAAATAATGATTGACGTTGCGACGCGCACCCTCGCCGAGGGGGTGGTCGTCGATGGTGGTCCTGTAATACCCCATCTCCTCCAACCACAGGACCACATCTTTCCCCCGATACCGACGAGCCACCCGAGGTGCGCTGCCGACGGCCAGGTGCACCTGACGACCGGCGAGGTGGAGGTCCTCGGCGATCTGGCAGCCCGACTGGCCGCTGCCCACCACGAGCACGGCCCCGCTCGGCAGGTCGGCGGGCCGGCGGTACTCCGACGAGTGCAACGACGTGATCCCCGCCGGGATGGAGTTGGCAACGGCCGGGATCACGGGGCGGTTGTAGGGGCCGGTGGCCACGACGACCTGGTCGGCGCGTACTTTCCCCTCCGATGTCAGCAGCTCGTAGCCGCCCCCTTCCGCGCCGCGGAGCCTGCGGACCGAAACCCCTTCCACCAGCGGGGGTTGGGTGCGGGCCGCATACTCCTCGAGGTAGCTGATCACGCCGCCCACGTCCATGAACCCGTCGGGATCATCGCCCGGATAGGGGAAACCCGGAAGCTGGCACTGCCAGTTCGGCGTCACCAGGCAAAACGAGTCCCACCGGCGCTCCCGCCAGTCATAGCCGACGCGATGGCGTTCGACGACGAGGTGCTCGATGCCGTGGTGTGACACGTGCCAGCTCACGGCCAGTCCTGCCTGCCCGCCCCCGACCACAGCAACCGGCACCTTCGTGCCATCCAGGCGGCCGGCGTCGCCGTCCTCGCTCATGGCACTCGCCCCGCGAGAAGGTCATCGTCGCGCCGGTACACGTCGGGGCGGCGATCCCTCAGGTGGAACATCGACCGGCGGGCGCCTCCGAGCAGCTCGTCGGGATCGACGGTGGCAAAGGCCATGCCGGGACCCGTTCCTGTCTCGGCCAGGACCTCGCCCCCTGGTCCGCAGACCTTCGCCCGCCCGACGAAGCGGAGGCTCCCAAAGCTCCCCGCCTGATTGGAGGAGGCCCACACGACTTGGTTCTCGAGGGCCCGGGTCTGGTCGAAGAGGTCGAAGCGAGCCGTCCACCGGTCGTCGCGCAGGTTCGGGCTCGGGTTGGTCCTGCTGGCCGGCCAGGCCGAAAGGGCGGCCACGATGGTTGCCCCGTCGACCGCAAGGGCTCTCGCCGCCTCGGGGAACGCCTTGTCGTAGCAGATCAGCATGCCCAGGCGGCCAACGGGTGTGTCGAAGGCGGCGAGGTCAGCGCCGGCCTTGTAGCTCGCCGATTCACCGAGCGGCTGGTGCAGCTTGCGGTGCCGGCCGAGCACGCGTCCGTCGTGGACGCAGACGGCGGCGTTGTACCTGGTCCCGCCGTCGGTCTCGCAGAACCCGGCGCAGACGACCAGGTCGCCCGCCAGGTCGGCCAGGCGGGCGACCTCGGGGCCGTCGATCGCCAGCGCCGGAGGAAGATCGATGGCGGTGCCGTCGAGCGCGCTCAGGTACCCCCCGAGGCAGGCCTCGGGGAGGACGACGAGCCGGGCACCTGCGGCCCGCGCCTGTGCGAGCAGATCGGCGATCGTGCGCCACGCCTGGTCCATGTCCCGCCCGAACCCCTGCGAGAAGGCGGCAATCCCGAACGCCGTCACGATGCCACCGCACCGCGGGGCCCGGCGACCGGCTCGGCCCGACGGGCGGCCGACGACGAGGTCCGGCGGGATGGGCCGAGCGAGATCGCTCGAGCCGAGCCCGGCGCGCCGTCCGAGCCCGGTTCGCGCTCCGAGCCCGAACTGGCGCCAACCGGGCTGCACGCCCCGCACGCCGCGCAACCAGCGGCCTGATCAGCGCCGCGCATCTCTGCGGCCCGCAAGAGGCCGGAGATGCGGGTGGAGATGTCGGCGACGAGGTCGGCGGAGGGAGGCGCGAGGCCGTCGAGCGCCGCCAGTGTCGAGGCTCCCGGCCGCACCGGCACCACGAACGGATACACGCCCCGCCGGATCAGTTCCCTCGCGCCGGCCACGAGGGCGTCGGGGTCCTCACCCAGCCCCACGAGCAGGTAGGTCGACACCTGGTTGCGGCCGAACAGGCCGACCGCCAGGTCCCACGCCGCCCAATACTCGGCCAGTGGGACCGATGCCTTGCCCGGGAGCCACCGGCGCCGCACCTCGTCGTCGAGCGACTCGACATGGATGCCGATGGAGTGCGCTCCCGCCGCCCTGAGCGCCGGGAGCGCACCGGGATCGGCGGGGGGTTCGCACTGGACTTGGATGCGAAGCGATGGCACGGCTTCCTTGACCGCCGTGACGCAGCGGGCCAGGTAACGAGCGCCACGATCCGCGCTGGCGGCCGTGCCGGTTGTCATGACCATGTGGCCGACAGCGTCGAGGCGGGTGGCCGCGGACGCCACCTCGGCGAGTTGGGCCGGGGTCTTGACCCGGGTCGTCGTCCCCGCGACGAGGGACTCCTCGATGCTGCAGTAGCGGCAGCGTTGGTCGGGGACGTAGCGAACGCAGGTCTGGACCACCGTGGTCGCGAGGACGTCGGTGCCGTGGAGGCGGGCCAGGCGGTGCATGGCGATGCCGTCGGAGGTGATCTCGTCGTAGAAGCGCGGCCGGCGGACGGCCGTCACCTCGACCCCGAGGTCGCGACCTTCGAGCCAGAGCCGGCCATTCTCGACGTGAAACGGGCTGGCGTCGTTGACCGGGATGGCGGCCGGCTCGTCGCCGAGCACGACATGGCCGTCGTCGGTTGGCCCGGCCCCGCCCCGGCGTTGCACCGGGGCGGCGAAACGGATGCCGCGCACGGCGAGATCGGCCCGAGTGGCGGCGGACAGCATCAGAACATGAACGTGGAGTTGATGATGGTCCTCTTGCGGGCGTAGTGGATCACGCAGTCCTGCACGTCGAGGGGATGGGCCGGGATGACGCCTTCGATGAGGTCCTCTTCGCGCGCCCCGTGCAGCGAAAGTCCGAAGCGGCAGCAGTACACCTTGCCGCCTTCGGCGATGAAGGCCTTCAGCTGGTTGTTGATGTTGTTCTCGCCCGGGAAGGCGTCGTCGCCGGTCGTCGGGAAGCCCCTTGTCGCCAGGCAGTTGATGGATCCGGGGCCGTAGAAGTAGATCACCGACTCGAAGCCCTTGCGCAGGGCCCTCGTGGCCTGGAGGATGGCGACGAAGCTGACCGACGACTCGTGGGCGATGCCGTGGACCAGGGTCAGATACGACTCGCCGTTTTCGGCTTTGTAGTCGGGGAACAGCTTCGTCGACCCGTACAGGTTGCTGCCGGCGGGCAGCGAAGGGTGCGGGATCTCCTTGATGCTCTGCTCTTCGAGTTCCGTGAGCTCCATGGTCATGGTTGCTGGCTGCTCCTTTGTTGATGTCGGTCGGTTCGGTCCTGGGTGGTGCGTGGTGCTGGTGCTGGTTGTGGGACTGGTCGTGGGGCCGGTGGTCAGCTGCGGTCGTAGAGGGTGCGGAAGTTGTCGGTGAAGACCATGCGGGCCAGCTCGCCGTCGCCGGCGGCGGCCACCATCCGGGCCAGCTCGCCGGCTCGGTCGCTCCAAGGCTCGTCGGATGCGAAGAGCACCCGGTCGGCTCCGACACCGCGCGACTCGATCTCGCCGATCAGCCATCGCGGGGCGAACCCGATCGCCCATGAGGCGTCGGTGTACACCCGTTTGCCGGCGGCGACCCAGTCGAAGAAGCGGCCACCGATGAGCTTGATGTGGCCGCTCATCCCACCGCCGAGATGAACCAGATGGATAGCTACGTCGTCGCCGTACCACTCGACCAGACGGCCCACCTGATCGATGTCGGAGGCCGCGCCCGGTGACGTGTGGACATGGACGACAAGGTCGTACCGAGCGGCGGTCGCAAAGATCCGGTCGAGTTGCGGCCGGCAGGCCGGATCGGTGGGGTGACCCCCGAGCAGGAAGCTCAACTTGAGGGCGGCCACGCCGGCCTCGGATGCCAGGGCGAGTGCCGCCTCGGTGCGGGTTGCGTCCTCGGGGCGGGCCGACGTCCACAGTGCGGCCCCGATGCGGTCGTCGCGTGCCGCCGCTTCGAGCACCAGCTCGTTGAAGGCGAAGGCGATGTCGGGGTCGGGTACCCCGTAGTTGGGGATCACGATGGCCCGTTCGGTGCCCTCACGGTCGAGGTCGGCGATGAGCTCGTCGACGGTGGCGATCTGACCGGACGCCGGCTGGACGGGCGCCCCGCCGTAGAACCCATGTGCTGGGAGGGCGCCCACGTGGCGGTGAGCGTCCCAGACGGCGATCGGCATACGACCCAGTCAAACGGTGTGCCGTTTCCCCCCGGTTACGCCAGGAACAGCGAAATGTGGCGATCAGCTTGTGCCCGTCTTACACGGCCGAGAGCCGTGTCGGGGCGACGGAGGAGCTGGCTTAGGTTTTCTTGGCGACGTTGACGGTGGAATCCGACGTCAACATCACCAGAAAAACTCAGTACCAGCCGAAGCTCGTCTCGTGCGCCCACGCCAGCCGGGGCGTGCCGTACCGCTGTGAGATGTAGCGGAGCCCCCACATGATCTGGGTATAGGGGTCGGTAGCCCAGTCGGCTCCGGCCGAGCTCATCTTGCTCGCCGGCAGGGCTTGGGGGATCCCGTAGGCACCCGAGCTCGGGTTGGTCGCGGCCGGGTTCCAACCCGACTCGCGGTTCCACAAAGCGTCGAGGTAGGGCCACTGCGACGGCCCCCACGTGGCGTCGGTGATGGCCTTGGCGAAGGACTTGTTCTGATCGAGGCCGACGCTCGACGATTGCAGTTGGAGGCTGGCGGGTGCCGACATGGTGCTGGCGCCGGCGAGGGTGGCGAGGGGGTCGGTGGCGGCGAAGTAGCCGAAGCCGGCCATGCTCTCGATTTGGACGTCCTGCCCGGTCTCTGGGGCGTCGACCATCTCGCCGTTACCCACGTAGATCCCCACGTGGTGGATGCCGGCCTCGTTGGGCCCGAAGAACACGAGATCGCCCGGTTGGAGGTCGGCGTAGCTGACCCGCTCGGACTTGGTCGCTTCGTACTGGGCGTAGGCGTTGTGAACGAAGTTGATGCCGACCCGGCGAAACGCCTGCATCGTGAGTCCCGAGCAGTCGAAGTTGTTGGGGCCGGCGCCGGCCCACACGTAGGGCTTGCCGATCTGGGCCTCGGCGTAGGCCAGGACGGTGGACACGCCGGGATTCGAAAGAGGCAGACGATAGGCGGTCGTCGCGTAGGAGGAAGCCAGTGAGGAGACGACCTTGGCTCCCACCTTCGACCAGGCCTTTTCGCTCCCGCCGGCCCGTCGACTGCTGGTCACGACATGGAGGGCGGACGGCAGGGTCTCGACCCGCAGGTTGGGATGGTTGGCGACGACCGACTCGTAGGTCAGGCGACGGGGCGGCGAGGTCAGGGCCATCACGGCCTCCTCCCACTTGGGGAGGGGTCCGAACTTGGCGGTCGCAGCCGATGTGGTGCTCAGCAGCCGGTCTCCGGACTGGTGGCCCGTGGCCGCCGGCGGTTCGACCCACAACACGAGCTGGGAGGTCGGGAGATGAGAGACCAGAGCCGCAGCCTGCGTCGGCGTCGTGGATCCGAGGGCCACGACGATCACGTTGGCATGCACCGCGGCCACGGCGTGAGACCCAGGGGTGGCCTTCTTGGCGGGCGTCACGATGGCGGCCGACCTGATCGCCTTGGCCTGATGACTAACCGTCGACTTCGGATTGATGTTGAGCGTTGAGGCCTTGACCTTCCGCCCGGAGAGAAGGCCCTTCAGGTCGGGTCCCGTCTTGCCGGAGGCCCGGTCGGTGACGACGAGCACGTGCTCCCTCGTCGTCTTGGCGGCGTGGCGAGAGCTCGCCGTGGTCTGGCTGGAGGTCACCCTGGCGCCGTGGACCGCCTTGACCGGCCGCGCCGAAGAGCCCGCCGCTGTCGTGACAGGGAGGGCGCGGATGTCGGCCGTCATGCCGAGCGACCAGGACTGGAGGGCCTGGCTGGCGTCGACCTGGTGGAAGACGTCGGGCACGTGGATGGCAAAGGTGATACCGCCTCGGCCGGCCCTGCCGATGTGGTGGCCTGCGGTCACCTTGTCACCGCGATCGACCGACGGCCTTACCACCCCGGTGTAGAGGTAGGTAGCCCCGTCCTTGCCTGAGAGCACGACCGTCGAGGTGGAGGTCTTGCCGGCACGGGAGCGATGATGGCGGACCGACTTGATCCGGCCGGCCGTCACGGCGGAGACCGGCGTACCGGCGGGAACCGCAAGGTCCACCGGCTGGGCCCGAGCGGCGCGCCGGTGAGCGGTCTTCGCCGCCGGACCCTCGCCGATCCAAGCAGGGTGCGCCGTGAGCAGTGCGGCAGGGATCGGGAGGCGGTAGGGGGTGTCCTGGAGATTCGTGAGCGTCGGGAGGGCGCCGGCGCTGGCCGAGCTCGTTCCCGACGTCACCCCGCCGCTCGCCGGCGCCGCCGTCGACTTGTGGGCGGCCGGACGGGGGACTGCCTGATGGGGAGCTGCCGGATGGTGGGCCGCCTGATGCGGCGCAGGCCGCTTGGGCTCGGGCTTCTTGGGTTCGGGCTTGGGGGTTGGCTTCCTGGGGGCGGTGGTGGTCGTCGTCTTCGGCACCGTCGTCGTGGTGCTCTTCGGCGGCTCGGTCGTCGTGGTGGTCTTCGGGACCGTTGTGGTCGTCGTCGGCGTGGGGTGCTTCGGGTGCTTGTGGTGCTTCGGATGCTTGCGGTGCTTCGGGACCGTTGTGGTGGTGGTGCTGTTCGACGGCTGCGTCGTCGTGGTGGTCTTCGGGGCCGTGGTCGTGGTTGTCGTGGCGGCGTGCTTGGGGACCGTTGTCGATGAGGGGTGCTTCGGGACCGTGGTGGTGGTTGTGCTCTTCGGCGGCGCGGTCGTCGTGGTGGTCTGCGGGGCCGTTGTCGTGGCGTGCTTGGGGACCGTGGTTGTGGTGGTGGCGTGCTTGGGGGCCGTGGTTGTGGTGGTGGCGTGCTTGGGGGCCGTGGTCGTGGTGGTGGCGTGCTTGGGGGCCGTGGTCGTGGTGGTGGCGTGCTTGGGGGCCGTGGTTGTGGTGGTGGCGTGCTTGGGGACCGTGGTGGTCGTCGTCTTCAGGATCGTGACGCTCGTCGCTGGCATGCCACTCGCCGCGCCGGTCTTGGCCGTGGACGCCGAGGCACCCGATGCCCGCTTCGCCGTCGCCACCCTGGCACTTGTGAGCTTCGCCCGCTCCGTCTTGGCCTGCCGGAGTTGCCTCGCTCTGGCTCGCCTGGCCCTGACGCGCTGGGCTCGTACCCGCCGGCGCTCGGCCTGCGCTCGCTCGGCCCGTGCCCGCTCGACCCTTGCCGCCCTGGCTTCGGCCGCCGATGGGGTCTTCACTCCGTCCGAGTGCGCCGAAGTGCCGTCGGCCGCCGCGGTGGCCGTCGCCGACCCATCGGCCGAGGCCGTCGGTCTCGGCGCCGCGGTCGCCGTCGCGCCATCGACGAACACGAGGCCGGCGACGGGCGCAGACGCCATGAAGGCAACGAGCAGGCCTGCGGTCGTCTTGTTGGTATGGCGCTGAGACAAATGAACCCTCTCCGGACGAGTTCGAGACTACCCAAAACGACCAGACGCGCCTAATGGGCGTTACGCCTCTGTGCCGCCACAGAACGTGACCATCCTTGCAGAAGGAGGAGAACTATGGGAAGCGGTTGCCGCGCCCGCTCGTGGCCTCGGGGCTACGCTGAAGCAGTGAGTTCCGTCCCGCCCGACCCTTCCGCCGACCCGGCGCCCGCGCCCGACGACACCGCCGCCTTCTCCCGGTTCTACCTCGGTGACCCCGACGGCCAGCGAGATGACGCTCCGTCCCACGGCCCGCTGTATCGCCTCTTCGTGGGTTGGTGGCGCAACCGCTGAGCTACGCCGGCCCGGTTACCAGCTCGGCGTGTATCCGCCGCGCCCCATCGAGGCGCTCGTCTCCCAGTCCATCGTCTCGTCCACGCCGCCGATGACCTCTGTTACCCACTCGAGGCGCTCCTTGAGGATCCGTTCCACGCCGGCCTGGAGGGTCGTCGAGCTGATGGCGCACGAGCTGCACGAGCCCTGCAACTGAACCTCGACCGTCCCTGCGATCACGTCCACCGACCGGAGCACGAGATCGCCGCCGTCGGCCTGCACGGCCGGGCGGATCAGCTCGAGCAACTGGTTGAGGGCGTCGAGTCGCCCCGCTCGCTCGTCGTCGGTCAGCGTCGTCTCGGTCTCCACAACATCCAGCTTGCCACCTCGACGCCTTCAACCGGCGCGCCGGCATCGATTGGGATGGCCCGGCGGGACAATTGTCTCCTGGCAGTCCCTACAGTGTGCTCCGTGAGCGGCGCCGAGCCTGGCCCTTCTGCCGCGAGCGGTGTTGTCGATACCGCCGCCGGAGTCGCTGCCGCGTCGACCGGCGAGGTCGGTCGTCGGCCGCCGCGCCGCCGGGGCTACCTGGTGCCCGGCCTGATCGCGCTCATCGTCTGCGCCGGCCTGGCGGCGCTGATCGACGTGACGGTGCTGCAGTCGCACACTCCCAGCCGTCTGGTGGGCAGCGAGGTCGCGACCCAACTGGCCCAGGCCATACAGGCCGACCGCTCGGAGGCCCAGCCGCCCGTGATCCACTGCCCCCCGAGCGAACCGCTGCGCGCCGGTCGGGTCTTCTACTGCACTCTCGTCCGACCGGGCCATAACGATGCGGTCATCAAGGTGACGGAGGCTTCGACGGCCGGTCAGTTTCACTTCGCCCTGCCCCGCAGGAGCTGAGCGGAGCACGTCGCGCCGAGGCCCGGTCAGCCTCCGCCGAGCGGCCCGTCGTCGAGGACCCGTTGGAGGCGGACGCGGTCGGCGTCGAGCTCATCGAGGAATCGCTTGAGAGCGTGGACCTTCGACGCCACCTTGGCTCGCAGCAGGCCCCGTACGGCGATGGCCTCTTCGAGCAGCTCTCGGCGGCGGGCGTCACCGGTCTGCTCGGCCTTGTACTCCCTACGCAGCTCGGCCAGGCGGTCCTCGTTGTCGAAGATGCCTCTGATCTCCTCGAGGTTGAACCCGAGGAGATCCTGCAGCTCACGAAGGTGGGCGACCCGAGCCAGGTCGGCGTCGGAGTAACGGCGCAACCCGCCGGGGGTGCAACCCGATGGCGTGATCAGCCCGAGCTGCTGGTAGTAGCGCAGCGCCCGTTCGGACACGCCACTCCGGGCCGCCGCAGCGCCAATGCCGAGCAGCGGGAGCGGGTCCGCCGCCGGCCCCGCAGCCCCGGCATCGGCCGCGCGCCCCGTCGGGGGGGTGCCGTCCGAACGCCCCGTCGGGGCGGTGCCGTCCGCGCGCCCCGTCGGGGCGGTGCGGACCGGGGACTCGGGATCCGCCTCGACGATCGGCATCGTCCTCAGTCCTCGCTCGGAGCCAGTGCGGAACCGCCGAACGACTGCTCGTCGACGGCCTCTCCGGCACCGATGCCACTGGCCGCAGCCACACCCGCACCGGCCAGGCCCTCGCCCGCCTCCTCGCCTGCCGGCGCCGCCGTATGGACGTAGCGCCCGCCCCGCAGGAGCGAGGCGACGGCAGCAATCACCGAGGCGACGGCCGCGAAGTCGAAGGCCAGATGGAGGCCGTTGGCGAAGGGAGCCGAGATGAGCTTCGGGAAGAACGACCGCCCGAGCAGGTAGTTGGCGTGGGCCGTGCTCAGGTGGTAGGTGCCCACCAGGGTGCCCGACCCTCCGAGGAGCTCCTTGATCGGGTTGAAGCCGAGAAAGGCACTGAAGAGGCTGCCGATGGGCGGCAGGGCCGCCACCTTGTGCGCTGCCCCCGATGGCACCCCTTGGGCCACGAGCCCGGCGTAGAGATGGGTCGGGAGGGTGGCGGCGAGCCCGAGGGTGATGATGGTGAAGAAGACCCCGATCGAGAGGACCGACGCCGAGTTCTGGAAGGTGTTCAGCATGCCGGCGCCTGCGCCGCGCTGCTCGGGCGGGAGGCTGTTCATCACCGCCGCCTGGTTGGGCGAGAAGAACATCCCGGATCCGATGGCGAACAGCAGGATGAGCAGGGCGAACCAGATGTAGGTGAAGTTCATCGGCAGCAGCTCGAGGAGCAGGAAGCTGGCCCCGCCGATCAGCAAACCTGCGGTGGCGAACGGCCTGGCCCCGAAATGGTCGGAGAGGATCCCGGAGATAGGCCCCGAGATGAGGAACCCGATCGTCAGTGGGATCAGGTAGATACCGGCCCAGAGGGGAGTCTGCACGAAGCTGTAACCGTGCTGGGGCAACCAGATGCCCTGGAGCCAGATGATCAGCATGAACTGCAGGCCACCTCGTCCCATGGCGCCGAGGAGGGCGGCGATGTTGCCCATGGAGAAGGCCTTGATCTTGAACAGCCGCAGGCGGAACATGGGGTCCTTGGCCCGCAGCTCGATCCACGCGAACAGGATCAGGGTGGCGACTCCGCCGAAGACGGCGGTCAGCACGCCGGGGTTGGTCCAGCCCATGGTGTGGCCGCCATAGGGCTCGAGGGCGTACACGATCCCGGTGAGGACCGAGATGAGACCGATGGCGAAGGTGACGTTGCCGAGCCAGTCGATCTTGGCCTTGATCCTGATGCCGTTGTCCTTGAGCTTGAGATAAGCCCACACCGTGCCGAACAGGCCGAAGGGCACCGAAACGAGGAACACCAGGCGCCACTCGATCGGGGCGAGGAGACCGCCGAGGATGAGGCCGAGGAACGACCCGCCCACCGCGGCCACGCCGTTGATCCCGAGGGCCTTGCCCCGCTCGTCGGATGGGAAGGCGTCGGTCAGGATGGCGCTCGAGTTGGCAAAGAGGAAGGCGCCGCCGACCCCCTGGAAGAGGCGCATGACAATGATCCAAAGGGCGCCGGCGTGACCGGACAGCCAGGTCACAGAGAGCAGGATCGAGAAGAGCGTGAAGACGGCGAAGCCGAGGTTGTACATCTTTACCCGCCCGTACATGTCACCGACGCGGCCCAGACTCACGACCAGGACGGCCGTCACAAGCAGGAAGCCCATGAGCACCCACAGGAAGTAGGACGTGTTGCCGGGGGAGAGCGGGTTGAGGTTGATGCCCCGGAAGATGTCCGGCAGCGAGATGAGCAGGATCGACTGGTTGATCGTCACCATCAGGATGCCGAGCGTGGTGTTGGACAGGGCGATCCACTTGTAGCGGTCGCCCCGCTCGTCGACCGGGCTGGCCGTCGTTGCGGCGGTCATGAGTTGCGCGTCCTCCTGGTCAGTCGGGCTGAGCGGAAACACTACCCGCTACCCTGACGTTAACGTCAGGTGTCTTACGGTCCGGACAGACATGGCGTCGCTCGTAGGATACGGGGCATGGTTGCCGACCCTTCGAGCGCAGGTGAGGACCGGGTTCTCACCATCCCGAACGCGGTCACGGCCGTGCGCCTGGCGTGCATCCCTGTCTTCGTCGTGCTCGCGACCGGCTCGGGCCGAAGCGGCCTGTTTCCCGCCGCCGCCCTCCTGGCCGTGGTCGGCGCCACCGACTGGGTCGACGGGTTCCTGGCCCGCAGGCTCGGTCAAGTGTCGACGGTGGGGAAAGTCCTCGATCCGCTGGCCGACCGTCTGCTTCTCGTCACCGCAGCCGTGACGATCATCGCCATCGGGGCCGTTCCCGTGGCGGTCGCCGTCATCGCCCTCGTGCGCGAGGGAGCGGTCGCCGTCGGCTTCCTCTACGTGGCGTTCGCCGGCGGCCGGCGGATGGACGTCCGCTTCGTCGGCAAGGCCGGCACGCTGCTGCTCATGGTGGCGCTGCCGTTCTTCCTCGCCGGGCACTCGACCATCGGGTGGCACCGGGCGGCCATCGACGTGGCGTGGGTCGCGGTCGTGCCGGCGCTCGTGCTCGGGTGGTACTCCGCCGCGGCCTACGTGCCCGCGGCCCGCCGGGCGATCGCCGACGGGAAAGCGGAGAAGGCGCGAGGGCAGGCGACGACGGGGTGAAGGCGGTGATCATGGCCGGCGGGGAGGGCACTCGGTTGCGTCCGCTGACCTCGAGCCGACCCAAACCGATGCTCCCGGTCGGCAACCGCCCGATCATGGAGCACGTCATCCGCCTCCTCGCCCGGCACGGCTTCGACGACATCGTGGTCACGGTCGGCTACCGGGGGGAGGCCATCCGCAGCTACTTCGGCGACGGTTCCGACCTCGGGGTGCGGCTCTCCTACGCCACGGAGGAGGCGCCGCTCGGCACCGCCGGTTCGGTTCGCAACGCCATGGCCGCATTGGACGAGGCGTTCGTGGTGATCTCGGGCGATGTGCTCACCGATGTGGACCTCGGTGCGCTCGCCCGGTTTCATGGCGAGCGGGCGGCGGAGGCGACCGTCGCCCTTCAGGTGCGTCCCGACCCGCTCGATTTCGGGATGGTCATCACCGGCGACGACGGTGCCATCCACCGGTTCCTCGAGAAGCCCACATGGGGCCAGGTCTTCAGTGACACGGTCAACACCGGGATCTACGTGCTTGCCCCGACCGTCTTCGACGCCATTGCCCCCGATCGCAGCGTGGATTTCGCCGGCGAGGTCTTTCCGCTCCTCATCGAACGCCGCCGGGCGGTCTACGGCTGCGTGCTCGATGGGTACTGGGAGGACATCGGAACGCTCGATGCCTACGTGAGGGTTCACAGAGATCTGCTCGCCGGTCGCGTCGACCTCGACCTGGCCGGCTTCCCGCTTTCCGGCGGCGTGCGCCTCGGTGAGGGCGCCGACCTCGACCCGACCGTGCGGATCAGCGGCCCCGTCGTCGTCGGCCCGGACTGCAGGGTCGAGGCCGGTGCCAGCCTGGGGGCCGACACCTTTCTCGGATCGAACGTGCGGGTGAGCGGTGACGCATCGGTCGAGCGCTGCGTCGTCCACGACAACGTCTATCTCGGACCTGGTGTCCGTCTCAGGGGTGCGGTCGTCGGCCGGGGGAGCAGGATCCGCCGGGGTGCGACCCTGGAGGAGGGCGTGGCCTTGGGCGACGACTGCGTGGTCGGCGAGGATGCCGTCATCGAGGCGGGCGTGGCCGTCTACCCGGCCAAGACGGTGGAGGCCGGCGCCGTGGTCGGCTCGTCGATCGTGTGGGAGTCGCGTCGGCCCCGCAGCCTGTTCGGCTCGCTCGGTGTGGAGGGTCTGGCCAACGTCGACATGACCCCCGAGGTGGCGACGGCGCTGGCCATGGCCTACGCCACGACCATCCCGAGGGGGGCGAGCCTGGTCGTGTCGCGCGATACAAGCAGGACGGGACGGGTACTCGAGCGGGCCGTTGTGGCCGGGATCAACGCGGCCGGCGTCGACGTGATCGACCTCGATGTCGCCACGGTGCCGGTGACCCGCTTCGCCGTCGGAGCGCGCGGCGCCGACGGCGGGATCACCGTCCGCCTCTCGCCGCGTGATCCCGAATCGGTCACGCTTCGTTTCTTCGACGCCGAAGGGGCCGACGTCGACGTCGCCACCCGCACGCGCATCGAACGGACCTTCGAGCGCCGCGATGCCCGCCGGGCGGTGGCAGGAGAGCTCGGCGATACGACCACCGGAGGGCGGATCGGCGAGGACTACACCGCTGCGGTCGTCGCACTCGGCGACGCCGGCGACGTCCGCGCCGTGCGATCCGTGCGATCCAAAGTGGTGCTCGACTACTCGTACGGTTCGGCCGGGTTCGTGATGCCCAACGTGCTGGCCAAGCTTGGTGCCGACGTCCTGGCCGTCAACCCGTACGCGTCGACGAGCCAGGCCATCGCCTTCGCCCCTGCCGAGCATGCGGCCGAGGTCGCCAGGCTGGTCGTGGCATCGGGCGCCGACCTGGGGGCGGTGATCGACGCCGACGGCGAACGGCTGACCCTCGTCGATGACATCGGCCACGTCCTGAGCGACGACGAGGCCCTCGTGGTGCTGCTGAGCCTCGTCCTCGACGACGGCGACGCTCGGGCGGGGGAGAGGACGGTCATCCTGCCCGTCTCGGCCAGCCGCGCCGCCGAGGAACGATGCCGCCGTCGCGGCGCCGGCCTTGTGCTGACCGGCCTGGGGCGCGCCGAGCTTCTCGATGCGGCGCGCCGGCCCGGCGTCGTGTTCGCGTCCGGAGGCGACGGCGGCTACGTATTTCCCCGATTTCTGCCCGCCGTCGACGCCGTCGCAACGCTCGTGTCGACCCTCGCCCTCTTGGCGAGGGTTCGGGTCAGGATGTCCGACCTCGTCGCCTCCGTCGAAGTCAGCGGGCTCGCTCGCCTCGAGGTGGCGGTCCCGTTCGACCGGACCGGGACGGTCATGCGCAGCGTCATCGCCGAGGTCCAGCCGGCCGACCTGGTCATCGCCGCTGGCGTCAAGGTCGCCCACGACGACGGCTGGGCGCTGGTGGCGCCCGATCCCGACGCTCCTCGCCTGCATGTCGTGGCGGAGGCCGGATCACGGTGGCGCGCCGAAGCTCGCGCCGGACACTACGCCGAGCTGGTGCGGGCTGCGCTGGCCTCGGCGGGCCGGGCGTAGCCGGCCGGCGGCGATTCCGGTATCTTCGGCGCATGAACGTCCCCGAGGACCTGCGGTACACCTCCGATCACGAGTGGGTGCGACTCGAGGACGGCAAGATCCGGATGGGCATCACCGACTACGCCCAGGAGGCCCTCGGTGACGTCGTGTTCGTGCAACTTCCGGATGAGGGTTCCGCGGTGACATCGGGTCAATCGTTCAGTGAGGTCGAGTCCACCAAGTCCGTCTCCGACGTCTACGCGCCCCTGGCCGGGCGAGTGACCGAGGTCAATGCCGACCTCGCCGACGCTCCCCAGCGTCTGAACGACGACCCGTACGGCGCCGGCTGGCTCTGTGTGATCGAGGTCGAGGACCCCGAGGCCTTCGCCACCCTGCTCGACGCCGACGGTTACCGTGAGCTGATCGCGGACTGAGGGGGGCGGGGGCGCAGCCGTGTACTGCAACCAGTGTGGACACAGGAACCCGGAGGGCTCGAACTTCTGTTCGTCGTGCGGGGCGGTCCTCGAGCACCCGGCCGGCGACGAGCCGACGACCGTCACGCTCACGTCGGTCGAACCGAGCGGTGACGCCGACGAGGAGGTCGTCGTCGATCTGGGCGACCTCCCCGACGACGCCGGCGTGCTCGTCGTCAAGCGGGGCCCCAACGTCGGGTCTCGGTACGTGCTGACCCCCGAGATAACCCAGGTGGGCCGCCACCCCCAGTCGGAGATCTTCCTCGACGACGTGACCGTGTCACGCCGCCACGCCGAGATCAGGCGCCGCAAGGACGGGAGCTACGAAGTCAGCGACGCCGGTTCGCTCAACGGCACCTATCTCAACCGGGAGCGGATCGAGGCGGCCGTGCTCGCCCACGGCGACGAGGTGCAGATCGGCAAGTTTCGCCTGGTGTTCCTGACCGAAGCGATGGGCGGCTGATCGGCGTGGCGGATCGTCTCCATCTGACCATCGGCGAGGTCCTCTCCCTGCTCAAGCAGGAGTTCCCCGATGTCAGCATCTCCAAGATTCGGTTCCTCGAGAGCCAGGGGCTCGTCAATCCGGAGCGAACCCCATCGGGCTACAGGAAGTTCTACGACCAGGACGTCGACCGCCTGCGCTGGATCCTGCGCCAGCAGCGCGAGCACTTTCTCCCCCTCAAGGTCATCAGGGGCAGGCTCAGCGGCGAGGAAGGCTCGGGAGGCGAAGCGACGACTGATGGTCCCGACGCCGGAGAGGTGGGTTCGGTCGCGGCGCGCCATCGCGCCGCCGGTCATGAAGGTGCCGGCGGTCGGATCGGACCGAGCGAGGAGCAGGGCGCGCCCGATGGAGCGGCGGAGGCAGGCACGGGGACGGCGGACCGGGGCGCCTCGGTGACCAAGGATGGCGGTTCGCCGGTAGCCGTGCCGGTCGCGGCCCGGGGCGGCGGGCGGGCGTCGCCCGAAGCGGCGGAGCTGCGCCCTTCGGGGGCGTCGACCTTGCGTGCGGCCGGTGAGGCGCGCTCCGCTGCGGCGTCGAGGACACCCGTCCGGGCCGGGGCCGATAGGGACTCCGGTCCTGCGCCGGCGGGTGGTCAGGGATCCGCCGGGCCCGCCGAAGCCGCATCCGATGGGCCAGAGGTGGGCGCAGATGCCGGGGCGGCGGCCGGGCGGGGGACAGGGCCGGTCGGCAGCGCGCCCCCGGGGAGTGGTGCGCCGGCTGGTACGGCACGCGGGGGCGGGCCCGGCGGTGCGGCGCCGGCGGGTGCGGTTCGTCCGGAAGGTGCGGCACCATCGAGCTCGGAGAGCGGTGGCGACGGTCCGGGAGGACCCGGGTCCCGACCGACCCCATCGGGGGGCGCGACCGGTGGGGCGCGCGACGAGCGGACCGCCGCCAGCGGCCGGTCCGGCGCCGCTTCGGGCCGGCGGGCTCCCGGCGCGCCGGGGGGCCATCCCGACGTGTACACCGGTACCGAGCTGGCGGCGCACGTCGGCTGCCCGGTCCAGCTCATCTCCGACCTCGAGCAGTACGGCATCCTGAGCGCAGGCACGAGCGTCGGGGGCGTCGCCTATTTCGACCCCGAAGCGGTGGCTCTCGCCCGCATCGGGGCACGCTTCGCCGAGCTCGGAGTCGAGCCGCGGCACTTGCGGACCTGGCGCAACGCCGCCGACAGGGAAGCGGGGCTCTTCGAGCAGCTGGTCATGCCGCTGTTGCGCCAGCGCAATCCGCAGGCCCGCCACCAGGTGGCCGAACGGCTCGAGGAGCTGACGCGACTCGGAGGTGAGCTCAGGGATGGGCTGATCACCGAGGCCGTCCGACAGATCCGCTGAGGGCGGCCGGGGGCTTCGACGTAGGCGCACCCGGTGAGTAACGTGCGGTCATGGTCGAGATGCACCTCGCAGCCGTGCGAGTGGAGATGGCGACCAATACCCCGATCTTGCTCCTCCAAGAGGTTGGTGAGGGGAACCGCACGTTGCCGATCTACATCGGCCAGTCGGAGGCTCAGTCGATCGCTCAGGAGCTCCAGCAGATCGTCGCCCCGCGTCCGATGACCCATGACCTCATGCGCGACCTCATCGCTGACCTCGGTGCGACCGTCGACTGCGTCGTCATCACCGAGCTGCGGGACCGGACCTTCTTCGCCGAGATCAGGATGACCCTGGCGGGGACCCGTCACGCCGTGTCGGCCCGTCCTTCCGATGCCGTGGCCCTCGCCGTGCGAACCCATGCGACGATCTATGCCGAGGACACCCTGCTCGACGCCGAGGGCGTCGTTCTCCACGCCGAGGACGGTGACGGGGAGGAGGAGTCGGCCGAGGCCGACGAGCTCGTTTCGCAGTTCAAGGAGTTCATCGACGGGATCCGTCCTGAGGACTTCGAAGGCTGAGCCCGAGGCGGACCGCTCCGCTCGGGCGACGAGGTCCTTGCGCCCGGTCGACGCGTGACGCACACTGATGTAACTACGAGAGCGTGAGATCGGACCGGCGGCTGCCGGCGGGCGCCTCTGGGTGCCGGAGGTGGCGAGATGGAGCGAGACACTGTGGTCGAGCGCAGCGACGGGTACCGGGGGCCTCAGGTCTGCGACATCGTCGGCATCACCTACCGGCAGCTGGACTACTGGGCCCGTACCGACCTGCTCAGGCCGTCGATCTCCGAGGCGAGGGGGAGTGGCTCGCAGCGACGCTACTCCTACCTCGATCTGGTCCACCTGAAGGTGATCAAGCGGCTCCTCGATGCCGGGATCTCCCTGCAGCAGGCCAGGAGGGCCATCGACTGCCTGCGCTCGACGGGGGAGGAGATGGCCACCGCCAACCTCGTGATCGAGGAGGGAAGGTCGGTCCTTGCCCGCACCGGCGAGGAGATCGTAGACCTCTTGAAGGGCGGCCAGGGTGTCCTCAACGTGGTGGCGCTCGCCCCCGTCGTCTCGGAGCTGACCGCAGCAATCACCAAGCTCGCGCCGGGGGTCGATGCCGCCGCCGAGGGGCGCCGGACGGTCCCGCCGGCGCCCGCCGGGCTCCCGGGCACGGAGTTGACGGGTACCGACTCACCCGACGGCGGTGTTCGTCGGCGCGCCGGCGGCATCTAGGCCGGCGCGTCGCGGCGGTACGATCGCCTAGGTGCAACCCTCCGCCGAGTCCCCCCTCTTCAGCCCCATCGATGCCGTCCATCGCCGCCTCGGTGCCCGCATGGTGGGCTTCGGCGGCTGGGAGATGCCGCTCTCGTACCCTTCGGGCACCGTGGCCGAGCATCTGTCGTGCCGCCATGACGCCGTCGTCTTCGACGTCAGCCATCTCGGCACGGTCACGCTCGACGATGCATCCGCACGGGATCGGTTGCAGGCGACCCTGACCAACGATCTCGGCAAGATCGCGCCCGGACGGGCGCAGTACACGCACCTGCTCGACGACGCCGACGCCTCGGTGCTCGACGACATCATCGTCTGGTGGGTGGATCCCGAGCGCTTCGATGTCATGCCCAACGCTTCCAACACCGAGCGGGTCAGAGCCGCGATCGGCGGAACCGACGTGACGTCGCAGCGAGCGGTGCTCGCCGTGCAGGGTCCTGCGGCCCGCCGGAGGCTGGCCGACGTGGCGCCCGAAGCGGCGGGCGTCGGCCGGTTTCGGGTCACCCGCTTCGAGTGGCGCGGCGTCGAGTGTGTCGCCGCCGGGACCGGCTACACCGGCGAGGATGGCGTCGAGTGCTCCGTCCCTGCCCACGCGGCCGTCGACTTCTGGTCGGCGGTGACCGCGGCTGGCGTGGTGCCCGCCGGGCTCGGCGCGCGGGACACGTTGCGCCTCGAGGCGGCCCTGCCCCTTCACGGCCACGAGCTCGGGGAGGGGATCACCCCGCTGCAGGCCGGGCTTGGCTGGGTCGTGTCGTGGAGCAAACCTGAGGGCTTCATCGGTCGAGATGCGCTCGAGCAGGAACGGGCCGCCGGGGTCCCACGATCGCTCGTCGGGCTTTCGACCGAAGGTCGCCAGCCGCCCCGCGCCGAGGCCGACGTGCTCGTCGACGGCGCCCCGGTCGGTTGCGTGACGAGCGGCAACTTCTCGCCGGTGCTCGGTCACGGGATCGCCCTCGCCCTCGTTACGAGCGAGCTCGGGGCCGACGTCGACCGCTTCGAGATCCGGATGCGGGGACGCATCCTGTCGGCCCGTCTCACCCCGCTCCCGTTCGTCGAGAAGAAGGGTTAGGTCCACCGTGGGTCACTTTGTCCCCCACACCGACGAGGAGCTCTCGTCGATGCTTTCCGACATCGGGCTCTCGTCGCTCGACGAGCTCTTCGCCGCCGTGCCCGCCGCCCTCCGCCTGGCCGGCGGCCTCGACTTGGAGGATGGGCGAAGCGAGGCAGATGTCCTCGCCGAGATGGCGCGTCTGGCATCGCACAATCGGGTCGACGCCGAGCTGATCTGCTTCGCCGGTGCCGGCGCCTACGACCACGAGGTGCCAGCGGCGACGAGGCACCTCACGTTCCGCTCGGAGTTCGTGACCGCCTATACGCCCTACCAGCCGGAGGTGTCGCAGGGGGTGCTCCAGGCGCTGTTCGAGTACCAGACGATGGTCTCGCGTCTCTCGGGCCTGCCGATTGCCAACGCCTCGCTCTACGACGGGGCCAGCGCCGCGGTGGAGGCGGTGAACCTGGCTGTCGCCACGACCAGGCGCCCGACCATCTGGGTGAGCGGTGGCATCCACCCGCACTGGCGCACTGCGCTCGCCACGTTTGCCGCCGGCACCGGTCATGTCCTCGTTGACGTGCCCCTGCGCGACGGCGTGACGGATTGGGACGCCGTGGACGGCGCCGGTAGTGGTGGTAGTGCCGGTGGTGAGGCACCGGCTGCGCTTCTGGTCGCTTCCCCCAACTACCTCGGGGCCATCGAGGACCTGCGGATCGCTCGAGGAGTGGCCGACCGCCACGGGGCGCTCCTGCTGGCCGGGTTCGACCCGGTCGCCTCCGCCCTGCTGCGGTCGCCGGGAGACGATGGAGCCGACGTGGCCGTGGGGGAGGGCCAGGCCTTCGGGACGCCACTCGGCCTCGGGGGCCCTTACCTCGGTCTGTTCGCCTGCCGGCTCGAGCACGTCAGGCGGCTCCCCGGCCGGCTGGTCGGCCAGACCGTCGACGTCGAGGGCCGCACGGCCTACGTGTCGACACTGCGGGCGCGCGAGCAGGACATCAGGCGGGAGAAGGCCTCGTCCAATGTCTGCACCAATCAAACCCTGATCGCAGTGGCGGCCATGATCCAACTGTCGTGGCTCGGGACGGCCGGGCTGCGCGATCTGGCGGTGCGCTGCGCCCGCGGCGCCAGGTACGCCCGCGAGGCGCTGCTCGCCATTCCCGGCGTCGAGCCCTTCTCCGGAGCGCCGACGGTCAGGGAGTTCGCCCTCCGCCTGCCGATCTCTCCCACCGACACGGTCGAGCGCATGGCGGGTGAGGGCTTTCTGGCCGGCGTCCCGTTCGCCTGCCACGACGGGATCTTGGAGGACGGCGACGACGGCCTGCTCGTCGCCGTGACGGAGCGCAGGACGAGAGACCAGGTCGACGCCTACGCCGCCGCCCTGGAGAAGGTGGTCAGATGACAGAGGGTGTTCAGGACACAGAGGGTGTTCAGGAGATGAGGTCGGATGAAGCACACGTGAGGCCTCCGGGTCGCTCGCCCGGCGCCGGTCGGGCTTCGAGCGCCCCGCTTCTCGGCCGGGAGAGCGAGCCGACGATCTTCGAGTTCTCTAGCCCGGGCCGGAAGGCGGCCTCGTTCCGGACCACGGGGATGCCCGAATGGTCGGCCGACGAGCTGATCCCGGCCGAGCACCTGCGCCCAGAGCCGCTGGCGCTCGTCGAGGTGTCGGAGCGCGATCTCGTCGCTCACGTGACCCGACTCACCCACCGCCAGTACTCCGTCGACCTGGGCGCTTACCCGCTCGGGTCGTGCACGATGAAGTACAACCCGAAGCTCTGCGACGACGCCGCCTCCCTGCCGGGGCTGATGGCGGCTCATCCGGCCGCGCCGGCGTCGATGACGCAGGGGTGGCTCGAGTTGTACTGCGATCTGGCCGACGCCCTGTGTGCCGTCACCGGGATGCACGCAGCCACGCTCCAACCGCCGGCGGGCGCGGCCGGCGAGCTGGTGGGGCTGTTGTTGATGCGGGCCTGGCACCGGTCTCGTGGTGAGAACCGCACCAAGGTGCTGATCCCCGACTCGGCCCACGGCACCAACCCAGCCTCGGTCACCCTCGGTGGTTATCAGACGGTGACGGTGCCGTCCGACGCCCGCGGTCTCGTCGACATCAACGCGCTGCGGGAGCGCCTCGACGACGACGTGGCCGGGATCATGCTGACCAACCCCAACACCCTCGGACTCTTCGAGGAGGACATCGAGGCCATCGCCGCCGCGGTGCACGAGGTCGGCGGCCTCCTCTACTACGACGGCGCCAACCTCAATGCCATCCTTGGTGTCACCAGGCCGGGCGACATGGGCTTCGACATCGTGCACATGAACCTGCACAAGACCTTCGCCGTGCCCCACGGAGGCGGGGGACCGGGGGCGGGACCCGTCGCCGTGTCGGAGCGGCTCGCCGACTTTCTCCCCGGGCCGCAACCGGTGCGCGGCGACGACGGGACGTTCCGCTGGGAGACGCCGGCTCGGAGCATCGGAAGGGTGCACACGTGGCACGGCAACGCCCTCGCCCTGGCCCGGGCCTGGTCGTACATCCTCGCCAACGGCGGTGACGGGCTGCGTCGCGTGGCCGAGGGAGCGGTCCTGAACGCCAACTGGCTGCGCCACCGCCTGCGGGGCACCTACGACCTTCCTTACGACCGCCCCAACATGCACGAGTTCGTGGCGTCGACCTCCAACCTCAAGCGGGCATCAGGGTTGCGGGCGCTCGACGTCGCCAAGCGTCTGCTCGAGGAGGGCTTCCACGCTCCCACCGTCTACTTCCCCTTGGTCGTCGACGAGGCCCTGATGATCGAGCCGACGGAGACCGAGAGCCCGCAGACCCTCGCGGCGCTGGCCGATGCCCTGGTGGACATCGCCGGCGACAGCCATGAGGAAGCGGCCGCTGCACCCAGGACGACGCCCGTCGGGCGGGTCGACGAGGCCAGAGCGGCGCGGGTGCTCGTGCCCACGTGGGACGCAGCGGTGCGCTGAAACGCCGGGGTCGCCGCCTTGGCCAGCGTCCGGCACCTGCGGCGATAGGACACTCGTGACGGTTCAATTGCGGTCGTTTTTCCCGTCTGTGCATGTACTTTCGAGCAGGTGACTGGCTAGAGTCCCCGGTCATGGCACCGCACTCGTCCTCGACCCGCCGTCCGGTCGCAACCCGCACGACCGTCACCGCCGGTGTCGTCGTCTTGGCTCTCGGCCTGGCGGCGTGCGGGAGCTCGAGCACCAAGAGCGCATCGACGACGGCGCCGACGACGGCGGCGCCGGCCGCCGCTGCGACGACCACCACGGTGTCGCCGCCGACCACAGCGTCGACGCCGGCGAAGCACTCGGGCAACGCCGCCGTCCTGTACGCCGGATCGCTGGTCGAGCTCATGCAAAAGCAGATCGGGCCAGGCTTTCACGCCGCGACCGGCTATTCGGTCAACGGTTTCTCTGCGGGCACGACCGACCTGGTCACCGACATCAAGGGGAAGGTCAAGAAGGGTGACGTGTTCATCAGCGCTTCCCCGACGGCCAACGCCGGCCTCCAGGGGTCAAAGAACGGCAACTGGGTGTCGTGGTACGCCGAGTTCGCCACCTCGCGGCTCGTCCTCGGCTACAACCCCAAGAGCAAGTTCGCCTCGCAGCTGAAAACCAAGCCCTGGTACGACGTGGTGACCGAGTCGGGTTTCCGTCTCGGGCTCACCCCGCCCGCCACCGACCCGAAGGGTGTCCTCGCCGTCAAGGCCCTCGACGAGACCGCCACCGCCAAGCACCTGCCCGCCCTCAAGGCCCTCGGGTCCAAGACCGCCGACCAGTTCCCCGAGGAGACCCTCGTCGGGCGGTTGCAGTCGGGTCAGCTCGACGCCGGCTTCTTCTACGCGGCCGAGGCGTCCGCCGCCAGCCTCCCGACGGTGCCGCTCACCGGCACCGACCTCACGGCCGGATACACGATCACGGTGCTCAACAACGCCCCGGATCAGGCGGCCGCCGAGGCTTTCGTCGAGTACTTCCTCGGTCCCAAGGCGGTGCCCTACTTCAAGCGTGACGGGTTCGACAGGATTACGCCTCCCAAGGTCAGCGGTTCTGGCGTTCCCTCGGGCATAAAGAGCGTTATAAAAGGTTCGTGAGGGAGGCGGGCTGGCGACACCCGCTCCCCTGGTTGGGGGCGCTCCTCGTCGTCTACCTGCTCTTCCCGCTCGCCGCCTTCCTCGTCCGGCTCGCCGGCTCCCACCACCCCGGGTTCCACGAGAGCGGACTTCTCGGCTCGCTCAAGATCTCGGTCGAGGGCGCCACCATCTCGCTCCTCGTCATCACCGTCCTCGGGGTCCCCCTGGCGTTCGGTCTGGCCCACGGCAAGGGCAGGATCTCGTCCCTCGTCGGCGTAGCCGTGCAGCTGCCCCTCGCCCTACCGCCGCTCATGAGCGGCATCGTCCTCGTCTACCTGGTCGGGCCCTACACCTCCCTTTCGGGCCTCACCGGAGGGCGTCTCACCGACACCGTGTACGGCCTGGTCCTGGCCCAGAGCTTCGTCTCGGCGCCCTTTCTCGTCGTGGCGGCGCGTTCTGCGTTCGCCACGGTCGACCCGGCCTTCGACGACCTGGCCGCCACCCTCGGCCACCGGCGCCTGGCCCGGTTCTTTCGGGTCCATCTGCCGGTGGCGGGGCCAGGGATCAGATCGGGGATGATCCTCGCCTGGCTCCGGGCCTTCGGCGAGTACGGCGCCACCGTGATCCTCGCCTACCACCCCTTCAGCCTGCCCATCTACACGGAGAACCAGTTCGCCGGCTACGGACTGTCGACGACCGAGGCGCCCACGTTTCTCGCCATCGTCGCCGCCGTTGTCGCCATCGGCATCGGCAACCTCCACCGTCCGGCCCGCTCGTCGCGTCGGGTCATTCCCGCGCCGGCGGCCCCGCCGCGAGGCGAGCCGACGCCGGTCGGCTTCGACCTCAGCGTCCACGTGGGCACGTTCGAGCTCCGGCTGCGACACCCGACCGGCAGCCATCGCCTCGCCATCCTCGGTCCCTCGGGATCGGGTAAGTCGGTCACCCTTCGCTCCATCGCCGGGCTCGCCGGCCCCGACGTCGGAGCGGTCAGCTACGCAGGCGCCGACGTGACCGCCACCGCACCCGAGGTCCGCCGGGTCGGATACGTCCCGCAGGGCCTCGGCCTCATGCCGGGCAGGACGGTGTGGTCACAGACGACCTTCGGCGTCGGCGCCGTGCCGGCACGCGCCGCGTGGTGGCTCGATGTGCTGCACCTGACCGAGCTCGCCGACCGACGCCCCGACCAGCTCTCCGGCGGGCAGCGCCAGCGGGTCAGCCTGGCCCGTGCCCTCAGCATCGACCCTGAGCTTGTCCTGCTCGACGAGCCCTTCTCCGCCCTCGACGCCCCCGTGCGGGACGAGCTGGTCCGTGAGCTGCGTCGACTCCAGCGCGACACCGGGCTTTCGACCGTCCTCGTCACCCACGATCCCGAAGAGGCGGCCATGCTGGCCGACGAGGTTCTCGTCGTCTCCGAAGGCAGACTGCTGCAGTCCGGACCGTGTACCGACGTGTTCCGCAGGCCGGCCTCCCCGGCGGTAGCCCGCCTCCTCGGGGTCGACAACCTCTTCACGGGAGTGGCGGGACCGGCCGGGGCGGTCGCCACCGGCGGGGGGACGGTCCTGCTCAGCTCCACCGTGCTCCCCGAGGGGACACCCGTCCTGTGGACCGTGCGGCCCGAGCAGGTCGTCGTCTCGGTCACCGGTCGCTACCGAGCGGTCGTCACCGACGTGGTCGTTCTCGGGTCCGGCACCATGACCTGGATCCGGCTCGAAGGGGGAGCGGAGCTGGTGGCCCATACGGCCTCGTCGCCGGAGCAGGCCGTGGGGGAGTCGTGTGCCGTCGACCTCGTCCCCGCCGACATCTCTGTGTGGCCGGCGACCGACCAGAGCGACGGCACCGCCCGGTTGGAGCCGGCGCCCGGCGCGCCGGGGTGACCTCGACGGGCGCCCGATGCCGCGACCGTCGGTCTCCGGAGAACCTTGACAGGGCGCCCGCCTCGGGCGAGACTCCCGCACTTGGGCGAGCGGCCCTTTTTCGAAGTGCCATCTCAACGAGGAGATCGAGTCAACATGGGCGAGAGTCGTCAAGGTTTTACGGCGCGCACGCGGCGTCGGCGGGGGATGTTCGCGGCGAGCGGGTCGGTCGTCGGTTCGGCGGCGCTCGTCGCCGGCGTGCTCGGCGTCGCGGCCGTCTCCAACACCGCCACCGCGGCACCAGGGCCCGTGACGAGCCAACCGAAGTTCGCCAGGTTGTCACCGGCTCAGGTGCGGGCCCGCTCCGCCGGCAGGAGCGAGCGTGTCGTGGTGGTGCTGTCCGATCAGCTGAAGACGCTGCCCGCCAACCAAGCCCACAGGGCGGCTCGCATGGCAACGGCCAACTCGATGCAGGCCCCGCTCGTCGGCCAGCTCGGGCAGGTGCACGCCTCCGACATCACCCAACTGTCGCTCATCGACGCCGTGGCGGCCGACATCCCCGCCGCCGAGGTCTCGGCCCTCCGCTCGCAGCCCGGCGTGGCGAAGGTCGTCCCCGACGGCAACATCGTGGTGGGAACCAAGACGTCGAGGGCCGGCCTGGTGCCGGCGTCGCGGGTGGCACGGACCTCGGTGCCGGCGGTGGCCTCGGATGGTCAGCGGTTCTGCCCGACGTCCCCGGCCGACCCCCTCCTCGAGCCCGAAGCCCTCACCAACATTCACGACGCCTCGAACAACCCGAATGCCAAGGACGAGGGGTCGCAGGTCGCGACCGGCAAGGGTGTGATCGTGGCGAACCTCGACGCCGATTTGGCGGCCGGGAACCCCAACATGATCCGCCCCGACGGCCAGCACGTGATCACCGGCGCTCCGAACGAGAACGAGAATGAGTTCAGCGACGAGTTCAACGGCGACGTCTCGACAATCGCCGCCCAGGGCACGGTCGTCTATAGCTACTTGCCCCTGAAAAACTGTTGTGTGGTCTGGGGCGGGTCGGGCTGATCGATGGCTGTGGGGTCGTGTGGGGCTTTGCCCGGCCGTTTTGGGCTTCTCCGGGCCCCCGTTTTCGGTCCTTTTGGGACCGTCGGGGCGCGCTGCGAGAAGCGGCGGGCCGGGTCAAGCAGCGGTTCGTTCCGTCGGTCCCGGCGTGGGTGGGTCGGTGCCGGGGAGGCTGGAGGGTGGTGGTCGACGCTGTCGGGTGGTCTGCTTGGTGAGGCTGGCGATCTTGACCGAGTTGTGAGCGAGGACTCCCCACCCGCACCACACCTGGGCCCCTTGGTGACCGTCGAAGAGAGTGCGCCGCCAACCGAAGTCCCGCTTCAGACAGGCGATCCGGGCCTCGGAACCGGTGCGCCACTTGACCAGGCGGGTGAACCCCCGACCTCGCTGCACGGCGGTTCGCGCCGCGCCGGGCTTGCCTTTGCGGGGGATGGCCACCGTTCTCACTCCGAGAACGATCAGCGCGGCATCCACGACGGCCTCGCCATAGCCCCGATCGGCGGTCACCGCTTTGGCCGTCTTGGCGAACCGGGCCTTGACCCGCCCGACAGCGGGGGTCAGCATCGGCGCGTCGGGCGGGTTGCCGACCACCACCTCATGGTCGACCACGATCCCGTCGACGTTGTCGACCACCTGGGCTTTGTAACCGAACTCGACCGGGCGGCCGAGACGTCCCTTGGCGATCGGGCGGGCGTCGACATCATGGAGGGACACGACCCGGGTGGCCCCATCAGGGGTCCTGCCGGCGATACGGGTCCGGGTCTGGGCCACGACCCGCTCCAACGCGTCGGCGACCTGTTCCATCTCGACGATCGTGGCCATGATCTTCGCCGGGCGCAGCGGTCCCGGCTCCCGACGCTTCAAGCCCCGGCGGGCATTGGCCGCCACTGCCCTGGCATCGACGATCGTCGCCTCCGCGATGACGGCCAGCTCGCCGGTGATAGCGACCACCTCGTCTCGGGCTTCGTCGGAGCGTCGACGCAACCACACCGCCACATCATGGGCACGACGACGCACCGAGCGTCGCCGGTCCCTGAACTTCGTCCGTTTCGCCAGCCCGGCGTCTTTGACTCGGCCGGCGAGGACCCCCAGGCGGGCCACGCCCTTGGCCAGCAGGCCACTGTCGGTCGGATAGGCCACGTTGGCCTCCACCACCGTCGTGTCAGCGCGGAGCTTGTCGACCCGGACCAGTTTGGCCTCCGCGGCCTTGGCCAACAACGCCTCGTTCAACGCGGCGACCGCCTGCTGACCGCACCGGGAGGTGATCTTGACCAACGTGGTCGGGTGCGGCACAGCGGTGTCGAGCGGGATCCGACAAAACCGCCGCCACGCGATCGAGTCCGACACCTCCGCGCACAACGTCTCGAAACCGAGCTTGTAGCGGAACCGCAAGAACATCATCCGCAGATAGGTCTCCACCGGGATCGACGGCCTTCCGTGGCGGGCCGAGAAGAACGGCACGAACGGCACGAAGAACCGAGGATCGTCCAACAAGGCGTCGACCTCGGCCAGCATCGGCGGCAACCCCAAACAACACTCCGGCAAGATCGCGTCCCACAAAGTGGGCTCGGCGTTTATGGTACGCAACATGATGGTCCAGATCCCTTCTCGCACAAGGGGTTTGGACCATCATCACCCCACTCGACCCCCAACACGAGGACCGTCCCGCACAAACACGCAGGTCACAGCCCTTTTCTACAACAGTTTTTCAGGGGCAAGTAGCTACGGCCAGCAGCTCCCGGACTCGCACCTGCCCAACGGTTGCACCTTCCGGATCGTGGGCGACGCTCCCGGCGCCTCGATCGTGGATCAGGGCAATGCCTTCGCCGACCCCCAGCCCAACGGCACCCTGACGTTGCGGGAATCGCAGATCATCGCCGGGCTCGACCAGGCCGTCGAAAAGCAGGGTGCCAACGTGGTATCCGAGTCCTACGGGTACGGGGCGCTTCCCGGTGCCAGCGACGACCTGTTGGCGCCGACCAACGACGCCATGGTCAACGCCGGCGTGACCGTCGTCGAAAGCGCCGGCGACAGCGGATCGTCGGGAACCGTGGAAGCCCCGGCCGACGACCCGAAGGTCATCGACGTAGGCGGCACCAACGACCTGCGCCTCGCGGCCCAGGCGTACGGCTACACCAAGGGCTGGGAAGACGACAACATGACGACGCTCTCGTCGGGCGGCGTGGCACCCAACGGTCGCGTCGTCGACCTGGTGGCGCCGGGATTCCTGTCGCTTGCCCTGGCCGGTGCGGGCCAGACTCCGCCGCTTCCGACCGAGGCGTTCGGTGGCACCAGCCAGGCCGCGCCGTTTGTCGCCGGCGCCGCCGCCGATGTCATCCAGGCCTACAAGGACACCCATGACGGGGCGAAGCCTTCACCCGCCCAGGTCAAGGAGATCCTCACGGGCACGGCTCAGGACATCGGTGCCGCCGCCGATCAGCAGGGCGGTGGCCTGATCGACGTGTACGCAGCCGTGGAGGCGGCCCGGCAGATGCCCGGCACCACTGCCCATGGCTCCACGCGCCCCGAGCTGGTCGCCAACCCGTCGCAGCTGGACGTCTCGGCTACCGGCGGGGAGACGGTTTCCACCTCGGCGAGCCTCTACAACGCCTCGTCGAAGCCGGTGACCGTGTCCGGCACGTACCGCTCCCTCGGTGCCGAGAAGACGGTCGGCCCGACGGTCACGGAAAAGGTGAGCGCTCCCAACGCGGGAGCGACCATCCCGGAGCAAGGGGCGACCGCGGCGGCCCCGGTCACCTTCACCGTGCCAAAGGGTGCCGCCCAGCTCGACGCCGACATGAGATGGCCCGATCGCAAGAACGACAGCATCCTCGCCTTCATCCTCGTTGACCCCGCCGGGCGGCTGGCCCAGATCTCCTACGACTACGGCGCCGCCAACGGCACCAACGAGGGACCCGACATCCAGCACACCATGGTGCAACACCCGATGGCCGGCAAATGGACGGCGAAGATCGTGTGGAACGACGGGAGGGGTCACGTCCAGATCCCACCGGAGACTCCCGGCACCTACACAGGGAACCTCTCGTTCCGGGCGAGCACCCAGGACTACGTCAGCTCCACCGCTTCCAAGGCCGTCACGATCCCGGCCCGTGCCACCAAGGCGGTCCCCCTCAGGGTGGCCATGCCGAGCGCGCCGGGCGACTCCGCGGAATCGGTGCAGTTCAGCGGTACCGGCGGGGTGAAGAGCTCGCTGCCGGTCGCTCGACGCACGCTCATCCCGTCGCAGGGCGGCAACTTCTCGGCCACCCTGACGAGCTCGGTGTCCCGGGGGCCGGGCCAGATCAAGACGTTCTACGTCCACGTCCCTAAGGGCAAGAAGAACCTGGAGGTCTACTTCCACGCCCCCGACCACGCCAGCAACGACCCCGTCTACTACTACCTCTTCTCGCCTGCCGACCTCGCCCCTTCCTACGCCATCTCCGGGCAGGGCGCCCCGCCATCGGCCATCGACGTCACACCGACCGTCGATAGTCGCTCGGGCAACGCCGTGCTCATCGCTCCCAAGCCGGAGGCGGGAGCGTGGGAGATCGACGTGATGCAGGGGTCGACGACCAGCGGGACCAGATTCTCCCAGGCCGTCACCGGCACGTTGGCCTACAACCAGTTGAAGCCGGCCACCGAGACGGGCCTGCCCACGACGACCTCTACCGTCATTCCGCAGGGGACCACGCGGGCCGTCTCCGTGTCGGTCACGAACACCACCAAACGGGTGGCGTTCTTCGCGCTCCAGCCCACCAACGGTGACATCATGGGAGGGGCCGTTAGCACTCCGGTCCGCCTGGTACCCGGTGCCACCGGCACGCTGACGGCGACGCTCTCGCCCACCGCGGCGGTGGGCACGCCTGTGACCGGGATGCTCAACGTCGTGACCTCGGGTGACTTCACCACCACGGACCCGATCTTCGGGTCACCAGGGTCGTTCTCGACGCTCGCCAGCTTCGACTACGCCTACACGGTCGGCGCCGGCCAGGGCTGACGACCCGGGATGGCCGGCTTACGTGACCTGGCCGGTTACCTTGCCCGCATCGGCCTCCGAGAACGCCCCGAATGGACAGCGGTCCACCGGGCGCACGCCATCTCGATCCCCTTCGAGAACCTCGACCCGGCGACAGGCACCCCGGTCTCGCTCGAGCCCGACCGCCTGGAAGACAAGCTGGTGGCCGGCCATCGCGGCGGCTACTGCTTCGAGCACAACCTGCTGCTCAAGGCCGCCCTGGAGTCACTCGGCGTCCGCCAGGTCATCCCTATTCTCGCCCGGGTACGGCAGGGACGCAGCGGTCCACGGCCCCGCACCCACTTGCTCCTTCGCGTGATCGTCGACGGAGCGTCGTGGCACGCCGACGTCGGCTTCGGTGGCGACACCCTGCTCGACCCAATCCCCTTCGGCCCAGGACCCGCCGTCGAACAGTCCGGTTGGCGGTACCAGGTGGTCGAAGACGGCGCAGAGCTCGTGCTGCAAACCTGGCGGGATGAAGACTGGGTCGATCTCTACGGGTTCGTCCCGGAGCCGGCGGAGCCCATCGATATCGACGTAGCCAACTGGTACACCTCCACCAGCCCGCGCTCACCGTTCGTCTCCGGGGTCTTCGTCGCCAACCAGAGCGCCGGCCTCCGTAGGACCCTGATGGCCGGCAACGAGGCACACCTCACTGAGCGCACGCCTCAGACCGTCACCGAACACCCGATACCGCTCGGAAATGTCGCCGACATCCTGGCGTCACAATTCGACCTTCGAGACGTGCCGATCCCTGCCTGGCCGCACGAATGGGGATCGACCATCTAAACCACGGAGGCCCAGCGGACAGTCGCCTACGCCACGGGTGGACGCGGCGCGCCGGTGGGGTTGGCGATGTAGCCACTCGGCCTGCTCACCGACGACAGCGGCTCGGCCACGTCCTCGAGCGATCGTCCCTCGGCGTGAATGCCGATGGCAAACTCGACGAGGGCGCCGATGATCATGATGGCGGCGCCGAGCAGGAACCCGTAGAAGAGGTTGGAGTGGTGGAGCAGGTGGCTCGACCAGGCCTTGGCGCTGTAGGACTTCGGCTTGGCCGTGGTTCCGATCAGCTTCCCGTAGATCCACGGACCGAGGGAGCCGAAGCACTGGGCGATGGCGAAGAACACGGCGATGGCCTTGGCCCGCACCTCTACGGGGAAGATCTCGCTGACCGTCAGGTAGGCGGCGCTCGCGCCGGACGAGGCGAAGAAGAAGATCACGCACCAACACGCCGTCTGGGTGACCGCGGTCAGGTCTCCCTGCCGGAACAGGACGGCGGTGATGGCGAGCCCGACACCGGAGATCATGTAGGTGCCACCGATCATCTTCTTGCGGCCGATGGTGTCGAAGTACCGGCCGATCAGGAGGGGGCCGGCCAGGTTGCCAATGGCGAAGCACATGCCGTAGTAGCCGACGTTGCTGGTCGACACCCCATAGATGCTCGTCAGAACCAGGGTGTACGTGAAGAAGATGGAGTTGTAGAGGAACGACTGGCTGATCATGAGCGTGGCCCCGAGCACGGAGCGGCTCGGGTACCGCTGGAACAGCGTCTTCGTCAGCTCGATGTATCCCGTGTTGTCCATGGGCTTGATCAGGATGGCCTTGGACTCGTCGAGGGGCCCGAGGGACCCGCCGTGCTCCTCGGTCTGGCGCTCGATTGCCTCGATGGCGCGCTCGGCCTCGTCCACTCGGCCCCGCATGATCAGCCAGCGCGGGCTCTCTGGGAGTCCGCGGCGGACGAAGAGGATCACCAGGCCGAGGACGGGACCGAAGAGGAAACCGACGCGCCACGAGTAGCCGGAGGAGATGTGGGGGAGGACCCAGACGGCCAGGGCGTCGGCGATGAACGCCCCGCCCCAGTAGGTGCCGTTGACGGCGATGTCCACCCGGCCTCGGTACTTGGACGGGATCAGCTCGTCGATGGCCGAGTTGATGGCTGCATACTCGCCGCCGATGCCGGCGCCGGCGATGAACCGGGTCAGATCGAGCCACAGCACCCACACCTCACTGTGGCCGAAGGTGAGTGCGCTCAGGCCGCCACCGATCAGGTACACGCCGAGGGTGATCATGAAGAGGTTGCGCCGGCCCCACCGGTCGGAGAGCCGCCCGAAGAACAGGGCACCGAACACCTCGCCGAGCAGGTAGACCGTCCCGATCGAGAAGTCGACAGAGCTGGCGCTCATGTGAAGGGTGTTGGAATGCGTGAGGTACGGGCTGATGGTGCTGGCGATGCCGATCTCGAGCCCGTCGAGCACCCAGGCCACCCCAAGGGCGACGACCAGCCTGGTGTGGAACTTGGACCAGGTGAGGCGGTCGATTCGGGCGGGCACCAGACTCCGGATGGCTCCGCCCGCTTGGCTGTCGGTCATGCTCATGCAGATCCCCCCGGGAACGTCAGCTGGCCGTTAACTCTGGATACCTCCCCGAACGGGAGGAAAACCATGCAGGGGAAGCTACTGAAACTGCACGTTGTAAGGAGCGCCTTTTGTCACCGGCGGGCGGACCGTCCTGCCGTTGACGGTGATGACCACCTCGGTGGGATCGCCGAGCCTCACCCAGGCCGGCCCCGTGACCGAATGGCGCTGTCCCGCTGCCAGCGTCTGGACGAACACCGTCGTTCCCGCACCGTTGGGTTTGCGCATCTCGATCCAGCAGCTGCCGACGGCCTTGACGGTGATCTGAGCCTTGCTCGTGAGCTTGTAGACGGCATTACCGGGGCTGGACGAGAGCAGCTTGTAGGGGGCGGGAGGGATCGTCGTGCGGGTACGCACCGTCGTCGACGGAGCCTTGGGATGTGGCACTGTCTTCGTCGCACGGGGCGGGGTGGCGGCCGCCTGTGGGGTGGAGTGGGAGAGTTCTCGATCGGCGACCACGCCGGCGGCGGCGAGCACGACCACAGCGGCGACGACACCGGCGATGGCGCGGCGTCGCGACCCGTTGCGCTTCTTTCGCCGCGACCCCGAGTGGCGGTGATGCCGGCCGCGAGGCGACGGCATCGACCCCGCCCCGGGCAGCGGCGCCAGCCCAACGTCGTCGAATCTCGCCACGGTCGGACGCCACATGGGGCGATCGGCGAGTGCGTCGGCACCGGCCGAGACGGGATTGGCCGCTTCCTGGTCGGCCGGCTCCGATGTCGCATCCTCGGCGGGCGCCACCTCGGCCGGGACGGCGGGTACCGGGGCGGTGACGCTTTCCGCCGGGATGGTCGAACCGGGCGTCCCGTCGCTGTCGGCTCCATCGGCGTCGACTTGGCGGCCGCCCGCAGTCTCCGGCGACGCTCCTGCCGTCTCGATGTGGGCGTCCCGTCCATCGGCATCCTCGGTGGGAGGATCCTCGGCGGCGGGGAGGGAAGAGATCGCCGCGGCCCAGTTGCGCCATGGTCTGGCCTCGGCGGCCAGGACCTCGGTGGGCTCGGCCGGAGGGGGAGCGGACACCACGAAACCAGCGACGGTCGGGTCGGCACCGGGGAATGTCCCCGAGACGGCCTCCTCGTCGCCGTCGAGATGGTCGTCGTCGATGGGGGTCCCCGGTGTGCTCGCCTCGGTGGCGTCCGGTCCTGTTGGTTGGACCTCGTGCGCTGCGATCGGCTCCACCGCTTCGGGCTCGGCGCCGGGTTCTTCCGTGCCTTCCGCCTCGGCGACGGGCGATTCGGACGTGAGGGGCGGTTCGGACGTCACGGCCGTCGAGGTGGGTCCGGGGTCTCCGGCCGGCGGGGGAGCGTCGGCGGGAGGCTCCGATGCATGGCGGTCGGCCGGGATGGCCCGAACCCGCTCCCAGTTGGGCCCGCCGACGACCGCATCCGCCGGCTCCTCGCCCGGGACTTGCCCGCCGGCGGTGAGGTCCTCGTGGGGGTGTCCCGGCCGGCGGAAGGGCGCGGCGCCGGTGGCTCGTGTTGGTCGCCAGCCCCCGGTTAGGGGCTTGGGTGCCGGGAGGGGGGCGGGTGCCGTCGCGGACACGACGCGCACATGGGCCTGCGAGCTCATGACCTCGGCGCTCGAGCGAAGATCAACGCCTGGTGGTTCCTCGGGTTGTCCCTGCAGGGTCGAGAAGCCGGAGTGCGATCCATCGGGCGTGCCCGGCTCGGCATGCATGGACGTGATGTGACCCAGGGTGTTGAGGGCCCGGTTGTGGTCGCGAAGGCGGCGGCGGCCGGCACTCGAATGGCGAACCACGCCGGCGGGTACGACGATGATCGCCGCCACGATGACGAGGGCGAGCAGCGCCGTCACCGCGCTCCCCTCATGCGGGCAGGCCGGATCCGATCGGTTGGGGGTGAGGCGTGGAGCACGGCGCGAGCCTCAAAGTGTGCGTATGCGGTCCGACGCCGGGTGCGGCGCCAGCATCAAATCTACGAGGCGGTCGGACGTACGGGGGCGCGACCTTCGCAGGAGTGCTCAGAGTAGTCTGTTGGCCTGTGGCCTCACCGGTTCTGATCTCGCTCCAGCGGGCAAGCGACGGTACCGGTCGACGCCTCGGTGGCGATCGGGGCCGCCTATCTCCGCAGTGGTTGGCCGTGGCCGCCGTCGTCGTGGCCGCCGCCGTCGTGGCCAGGCGGCGGGCGATGCAGTCGCTCTGAGGCCTGGCTCTCAAGAGTCGAGGGAGGCTCGGTCAGCGCCCGTCGGCCTTCCTGGCGGCGACGGACTGACGGAGGGCCACCTGGGAAGGATGTCCCCTGATGACATGGCGGAGCCCCTGGGCTGTGGCCGAGAGATACCGCCTCGTCGTCTCGAGACTGGCATGGCCGAGCAACTCCTGAAGCTCGACGACATCGGCGCCGGCCTCGAGCGCGGCGGTCGCAAAGGTGTGGCGAAGGGCGTGCACGAGCGCCCCGGCAGGCACGTGGGCGCGGATCCCGGCCCGTATGTAGATGCGCTCGACCAGATACCTGACCTGGTCGACGCTCAGTCGCCGGCCGGCGACGTCGACGAACAGGGGCGTCTTCGGATGGTCCAGATCTTCCCCGTCGAACCGGAAGCTCCGCTCCTCGAGGTAGCGCCCGATTACCTCGTCCAGGATGGGGTCGATCGGAACCGGCCTCGCCTTTCCCCCCTTCCCGATCACCTCGAGGCGCCGGGCTCCCATCTCCCCACTGAGGGATCCGATATCGAGGCCGACGGCCTCGGCCTCGCGGATGCCGGTCACGCAGAAGGTCGCGACGACCGCCAGGTCCCGCGCCGGCCACGGGGCCCTGGCCCGCGGATCGGCCTCCCCGGCCGTCGCCAAGATTTTGGCGACGGCGTCCCTCGCCCGGATGGAACGGGGCAGCGATGTCGGCGTCTTGGGTTTGGGGATCGCCGCCATCGGGCTACCTTCGACCAGGCCCTCGGCTACCAGGAAATCGAAGAAACCGCTCCACGCCGAATGGGCCCGGCGTACCGACGACGCGGCGTGATCAGATGCCCAGGATGCAAAGGCGCCCCGCAGCGCGGCCCGGTCGAGCTCGTCGATGTGGACCTCGTCGAGGCCATCGAGCTGGCGGAGTCGGTCGGCCACGCCGGCGAGGTCTCGGCGGTAGGCATCGAGTGTGTTCGGTGACGGCTTGGCTGCGCCGAGATCGGTCAGCCAGGCGTTCACGGCCTCGTCGAGTCCAGAGCTTGGGGTAAGGCGGACACGACGCACGAGCGCAGCCTGCCAGCCATCGTCGGCCGCCTGGGGGACCGGAGCTCTCTCACCCGAGGTCACGATCTCAGGCTAGTCCGGATAATCATAGTTATCCGTAAGAAGGGCGGTGGGCCGTCGCCCGGCTGGCGACCCCATCGGGATCGCGCTTGGGGGTGCCGGCATCGGGTAGAACGTCGCCGTGCCTTCTCAGCGACCCCCCAAGAAACCGACGCGCGCTCGTGGCGCCTCCATCGTTGCGGTCGTTGCGGTCGCCATGCTCGGCGTCAGTGCCTGCGGCTCGGCGCCATCGGTCGGCAAGGCGTCTACCAACACGACGGCGGCCCCGGCAACGGCGGCCCCGACGACGGCGGCCCCGGCAACCGCGGCCGCTCCGACGACAACTGTGGCTCCGACGACGACCACGGCGCCGAAGACGACCACGACCACAGAGCCAAAGACAACGACGACCACCGCCGGCTCGAGCGGAGGCGGCAACTCGGTGGCGGCCTTTTGTGCCGAGGTGCTCAAGGAGAAGACGGCCGTCACGGGGGTGGGCGCCGACCTGAAGACCCTGAAGGCCGGGAAACGCCCATCGGCTCGCGCCGTACGGGCGTCACAGGTCGCAGCCACGGCGATCAAGAAGATCGCTGCCGTCGCTCCCACGGCGATCAAGACGCCACTGTCGGTCCTCAGCGGCCTCTACAGCCGGCTGGCGGTCGCCCTCAAGTCCGGGAGCATCTCGAGGATCGACACCTCGCTGCTTGCCTTCAACAAGACGAGCGTCATCACCGAGATCACCAAGGTCGGGACCTACGAGACGCAGCACTGCAAGCTGGGTTGACCGGCGGCTGGGGGCGCCCGGAGGTCCGACGCAGGGCGCCGAACCTCTGCCTGGTTTTTTGGGCGATGTTGACGGTGGATTCCGACGTCAACATCGCTGAGAAAAATTGACGACCCGGTCCTGCGGCTCCGCGGGCGCTCACCCGCTCACCCCAGGCCTACCCCGACGGGCGAGCTACGACGTCGGCGTCGCCCGGGCCGAGGCTTTCTCCGCCCGGATCCGGGCGTCGCGCGCCTTCTTGCGCCGAATCCGGTCGTGCTTCCAGCGAACCGTCGAACGTGAGCCGCGTGCCATGGGTTGCCGACTTTAGTCCGGCCCCGTCGGTTGGACCCGTCGCCCGGGCGCACCGCCGGCGCCGGCTCACTCGTCGATGATGTTGCTGTCCTTGCCGCGCACGGCGACGACGCCGTCGATCTCGGTGAGCTGGGTAGCCAGGACGTTGATCTCTCCCGCGCCCTGCAAGAGCAGGCTCACCTCGGCCACTCGCGTTGCGGATGGCGCCCCTCGTGTCGGCCCGGTGTCGTTGTCCGAAAGCGACGAATGATCGGAATGATCGGAGCGCGGCGAGGTGGCCAGCTCGGTGACGGTAAAGCCGCTCGCGGTCACGTGCGCCAGGATTCGTCGCAGGAGTCCCTGACCGTCCTCGTAGCTGACCTGGACGGTCGAGAGGGCGAACTTCGAGCGGGGCAGGCGCCGGACGATGACGGGATAGCCGAGCACGGCGATGAAGTGAGCGGCGGTCACGGTCGCGGCGAGGACCGGCAGCCCCGCGGCGCAGGCCGCGCCCACCGCGGCGGTGACCCAGATGACGGCTGCGGTCGTCAGGCCCCGCACGGCATCGCGCCGCACAAAGATGAGCCCGGCACCGATGAAGCCGATGCCAGAGGCGATCTGTGCGGCCACACGCGACGGGTCGAGGATCACGGTGCCGCGTTGCAGCACATCGGTGAAGCCGTACTTGCTGACCAGAACGAATAGGGCGGCGCCGAGCCCGACGAGGGCGTGGGTGCGCAAACCTGCGCTCTTCTGGCGGATCTCTCGTTCCAGGCCGATCAGCGAAGAGAGGATGAAAGCAAAGGCGATCTCGATGATCTGCTTCCATCCCTGCCCGGTCGGCTCTCCCAAGATCGTGTTCGCCACCAGCCATTGGCCCGCCACGGGCATCGGTCTACCAAGAATCGAGCGGCGATGATCACCTGCTCGTCGCGCCGATCCGAGCACCTCGACCGACTCTCAGCCCCAATCCGATCCGTCCCTCCTTGCCGGTGACGATCGCATTCACCGGTCCCCTCTCTGTCCCGAGCCGGACCGAACGAGTCCGACCGCGCCGATCGGGCCTGGGTGCCGCCCCAGGCCAGCCTGTAGGTTGGGGTCCCGTGGCCCGCAGGATCGACATCGAGCTTACGAGTGCGCGGACCGACGGCACCTGGACGTGGCGGGCGGCGGGCGCCATGCAGCCGCGCGGCGTCGTCAATGGCGAGCTCCTCCCCGACGGGTCGAAGGCCGGAGACGTGGTGCGCGCCGAGGCCGACTTCGAGATCGACGGCATCGTGATCAACTCCGTGCTCGCCCCGAAGGAGAAGAAGCGAAGCGGGCCCGAGCGCATCGAGCTGATCACGCCGAGCGTGCCCGCTCCCGGCGTGACGACGCAGCTGGTCGGCCGGGCCGGTGACCGGCACGGATCCGAGCGGCGCCGACCGAGGTCCGACGACGGCCGCAAGGGGGAACGAAGAGGCGGCTCCGCCGACCGCGGCCGCAGCGCCGACCGGTCCGACCGCACCGGCCGAGCCGCACGCCCCGATCGACCCGGAAGAGCCGAGCGCCCCGGCCATGCGGAGGGTCCCGATCGCCGCGCTGCGAGCGACAGCGCCGGCCGCGGCGGCGCCGGATCGGAAGGTCAACGCCGGGGCGGTCCGGACCGGGCGCGCAGTGCGGCGTCCTCGGGTCCCCGCCCCGATGGTCGCTCCGCCCGGCGCGCTCCCCGCTCCAGCCGCGACACCGAAGGGGCGGGGGCGACACGAGGCGAGGGGGCGCCGGCACGGCGGCTCAACCCTTCCAACACGCATCGCCAGTCGGTGCTGGCCTCGCTTCCACCCGAGCAGCAGGCGGTGGCAGAGCAGGTGCTGCGCGGGGGGATCCCAGCCGTTCGTACTGCTGTCCATCTCGAACGGGAAAAGGCGACCGCTGAGGGCCGTCCCGCCCCCAATGCCGACGCCCTGCTTGCGTTGGCCGAGGACCTCAGACCACGGCTGCGGGCGGCGGAATGGCGGGACCGCGCCGACGCCGCAGTGAAGGTGACCGACACGGTCGCCCTGCGGGATCTGCGCTCCGTCGTCGCCGGCGCCGACCTGGCCCGCGACGAGGAGGCCAGGCAGCTGGCCGTTACCTTGCGCGACGCCCTGGAGGCCCGGCTCACGACCATGCGCAACGAGTGGGTCGCGGAGATCGACCGTCAGCTCGAGGAAGGCCGCGTGGTCCGAGCCCTACGCGTCTCTTCCAGGGCCCCCGAGGCAACGACCAGGCTGAGCGCCGAGCAGGCCAGCCGCCTGAGCGAGGCGGCCGGAGCAGCCATGTCGCCCGCAACACCGCCCGACCGGTGGGCCGCGCTGCTCGAGGCGGTGGCGGCGTCGCCAGTACGCCGCAGCGTCAAGCCCGCCGGCCTGCCCGAAGAGCCCGGCGCCACGCTCCTGAGCGCAGCGCAGCAGCAGTCGGGGCGGATCCCGGCGCTCGCCGCCCTTCTCGGGATCACGATGCCCCCTCCTCCCGGCCCTGTCCGCCCGGTGCCACCCCCCCGCCGCCCCCGTCCGGCCCGGCCGCCGCGGCCCCAACGGCCCGGCGGGCCACCCGCCGAGGTCGGCACGGAGCCCACCGCAGAGGACGCTGCGCCAACCCCGTCCGATCCACCCCAGCCCACGGACGAGACGCCGACGGCCGACGCCGGGCGCCCCGATCCACCCCAGCCCACGGACGAGACGCCGACCGCCGACGCCGGGCGCCCGGAGCCACCCCCGGCGACAGACGAAGCGCCAACCACAGACGCCACTCCCCCCGATCCACGGGAGGCCACGGACGAAGCGCAGCCTGCGGGCTCCGGGGACTCGACACCGACTGCCCCAGAGGCGCCGAGCGCCCCCGAGGCGTAAGGACGCCGCTGCTGAACCCCGACGTCCGGCTCCGCCAGACGCAGGTCAGAGATGATTTTCTCCGGGCGGCTCGGGGCGACCCTCATGTGGCACAGTGCTCTGGTGCTCCGTGGCGCGTCTTCTATGGATGGGGTGCACAGGGCTTCTTCCCGTCTGCAGTTGGGCAGTGCCCGCTCGACCGTCCTCAGCGTCTTCGCCGAATTCGCGCTCGATGCTCCCGACGGTGTGCCGTCGGCGGCCATCCTGTCGGCCCTTGCCGAGCTCGGTATCTCCATCCCCGCAGCCCGCCAAGCCCTGTCGCGGTGCGCTCGGGTCGGGTGGCTCCGGGGTGTGCGGGAAGGCCGGTCCTCCCGCTGGTGCCTCACTGCTTCAGGGGTGGCGCTGCTCGAGGAGGGTCTGCGTCGGGTGAGTGCCCTGGGGCAAAGGCCCGACCCGTGGGACGGGCGCTGGTTCGTGCTGATCTTCTCCGTCCCGCAGGGCCAGCGAGGCATCCGTGAGCACTTCTACCGCTCGTTGCGCTGGATCGGACTCGGGAGTCCGCTTCCGGGTGTCTGGGTCATGCCACGCGTTGACCGCGCCGAGCGCGTGGAACGACTGATCGAGCGCATGGGGCTGCGGTCGACGGCAGCCACCTTTGCCGGCTGCTCGCTGCCGGGAGGACTCAACGACGAGCAGCTGGTCGATCGAGCCTGGAACCTCGCCAAGATAGCCGGGCACTACGAGGAGGTCGTCGACCGGTTCAGCGCGGTTGATCGCCCTGCTGGGGGCCCGGCGATGCGCACGCTGCTGCAGTTGGATGAGGAGCTCCAGCGCTTCCCTTCGCTCGATCCTCAGTTGCCGGAGGAGCTCGTCCCCCACTGGTCGGGGCGGACCGCAGCCGAGCGGCTCCTGGCCTGCCGTGCCGCTTGGCTCCCCATGGCACGCGGCCACTGGGAAACACTCAACGGCGCAGCCAACCGGATGAGCCCGCTCAGTGACCGACGAAGGTGGGAGGCCGCCGCTCCCTGAAGGCGGCGCGACCCTCGGCCCAGTCGGCAGTGTCGACAAGCGTTTGTTGCAGGCTGGCTTCCACTTCGAGCTGGTCGACCATGTCCGTGAGGGACCATGCCCGAAGCGCCTGCTTGGTGGCTGCGTAGGCCCGGGTCGGCCCGCTGGCGAGCTGCTCGGCCAGCCGCTGGGCCTCATCGCCGGCCCGGCCGTCCTCGACGACCCGGCTCACGAGACCGAGCTCCCGACAGGTCTCGGCCCCGATTGGGTCGGCCAGCATGAAGATCTCCAGGGCCCGCCTGGGACCTACCGCACTGCCAAGGAGCGCCGTGGCTCCGACATCGGGCATCAGCCCGATCTTGGCGAAGCGGAAGTGCAGGTAGGCCGGCTGGGCCATCACCACGACGTCGCTCGCCAGCGCCAGGCAGGCACCGGCACCGATCGCCGGGCCGCCCACGGCGGCGACGACCGGCTGCGGGACGTCGAGCAGGGCGAGGAAGCCTGGATGGAACCGGTGGCGTAGCGTCGCCCGCAGGTCGTCGGTACCCGTCGCCGTGTGGGGGAAGCCGGTGACAAGGTCGGCTCCCGAGCAGAACGTGGGCCCCGTCCCGGTGAGGACGACGCAACGGACATCGCTGCGGGTGGCGACCTCCGTGAGGACGGCCTCCAGGCCGGCGCCGAGGGTCTCATCCCAGGCATTGTGGGTGGCCGGTCGGTTCAGTGTCACGGTCGCTATCCCGTCGGTGACGCCTAGATTGACGGAGTCACCTTTTGTGTCTACTGTCATGGCGCGGAGCCTAGCCGTGTGGACCTGGCGCCGAACGAGAGGGGGGTCAGCTGCGATGTTCGGGAGGTCTGACCGGCCGTGGCGATTGCTTTACGGCGAAGGCCTGGCCGACCCTCCGCAGCTCGAACACCCGTCTGCGCTCGCGGCTTTCCGCTCGGCTGTCCATCGGGCACCGGGAGCCGACCTGCTCAGCTACTTCGACCGGTCCTTCACAGTCCGTGAGATCGATGCGATGTCGGATGCGCTGGCAGCCGAGTTGTCCGAGCGCGGCCTGGGACCGGGTGATCGGATTGCGACCTACATGCAGAACGTTCCCCAGTACGTCGTCGCTCTCCTGTCTGCGTGGAAGCTGGGCGCTGCACTTGTGCCGCTCAACCCGATGTTGCGATCCGCTGAGCTCGAGTATCAACTGAACGACTCCGGGGCGAAGGCCCTGATCGCCCTCGACACGTTGTGGGAGGAGGTTGCCCACGACGTCGTCCCGGCAACGTCGGTGACGACCGTGGTCACGACGTCCGGTCTCGACCTCCAGTCGACCGCGGATCCACGCCTGTTTTCGAGCCCGAGCCGCCTCGCCGTGTCGGGCACGATCGACTTCGTCGAGCTCCTTCGCTCCGGGCGCGACCGCCGGCCACCGGGCCATGACCCGGCACCAGCAGAGCTGGCGTTCCTCGTCTACACGTCGGGAACCACGGGTGCGCCGAAGGGGGCGATGGCCAGCCACCGCAACGTGATGGCGATCGGGCAGATCTTCGGGGATTGGATCGCTCTCGGATCCGACAGCGTCGTGCTCGCCGTGGCCCCGTTGTTCCACATCACCGGACTGATGTGCCAACTCGTCCCCTGCCTGCTCACGCCAGCAAAGCTGGTCCTGGCCTTCCGCTACCAACCGGAGGTCCTCCTCGATGCCATTCGGAGAGAGCGACCCACCTTCGCCGTCGGCCCGGTCACCGCATTCATCGGGATGGTTCAGGCGACGAGTTTTCGCTCTGCAGACTTCGTCAGCTTCGAGCGGATCCATAGCGGAGGAGCCCCGGTGTCTCCTGCCACCTCCTCGGAGTTCGAGCGCCTCACCGGGCAGCCGCTGCTCGGTGCCTACGGGATGACCGAGGCGACCGCGGCGACGCATCTCGCACCGAAGGGATTCGAGATGCCCGTGGACCCCACGTCCGGCGCCCTGGCGGTCGGGATACCGATACCGGGGGTGACCTGCCGGATCGTTGATGACGACGGCAACGAGGTCGAGCCGGGAACGGCAGGCGAGGTGGTGCTCGAGAGCCCCGGCGTGATCTCCGGCTACTGGCGCCGTCCCGAGGACACGGCCCACACGATCAGGAACGGGCAGCTCTTCAGTGGCGACATCGGGGTGATGGATGAACAGGGCTGGTTGTACCTCGTCGACCGTAAGAAGGACCTCATCATCTGCTCGGGTTTCAAGGTGTGGCCGCGGGAGGTCGAGGATGCCCTCTACGAGCATCCATCGGTCCGCGAAGTCGCGGTGATCGGCGTGCCCGACGACTACCGCGGCGAGAGCGTCAAGGCCTTCGTGAGCCTCAACCCCGGCCAGGAGGTGACCCCGGAGGAGCTTCTGGCTTTCGCCCGCGAACGCCTCGCCTCCTACAAGCGGCCGCACGAGATCGAGATCCAGCCGGAGCTTCCCAAGACCGTGACCGGCAAGATCCTGCGGCGCAGCCTTCGCGCCGCTGACCGGAGCGAGGCATGAACTTCACGTTCACTGACGAGCAGGAGCTGTTCCGGACGGAACTGAAACGCTTCGCCGCAGCGAGGCTCGCCCCGCACTACCAGGCTGACGATCGAGCCGCCCGCATGCACGCGTCCATTCTCCCGGCCCTGGCCGACATGGGTCTGCTCGGCCTTCGGGTGCCCACCGAGTTTGGCGGTCAGGCGAGCGACGCCGTGACGGTCGGCATCGTCGCCGAGGAACTGTCGCGAGCGAACGTGAACGCCACCTACGCACTGTTGGGGACGACCCTGATCAGCGACATCTTCCTGGGAAGTTGCTCCGAGGCGCAGCTGAAGGCCTGGTTGCCTCCTATCGCCGACGGCACGGTCTTGCCGGCGCTGGCCCTCACCGAGCCCGGACACGGCTCCGACGCCGCGAACATCGAGCTACAAGCCCGCAGAACCGACTGCGGGTGGGACCTGTTCGGCGAGAAGTCCTCGATCTCCAACGAGGCGGCCAATCGGGTCGTCGTCTTCGCTCGCACGGGAGCCGCCGGGGCGAAGGGCATCAGTGCCTTCTATGTCTCACTCGACGACCCGCACGTGACGTGCGTGAAGCTGGACGACGTCGCCAACCGGGCCGTCGGGCGCCGATCGATCTTCTTCGACGGGCTTCCCGTGACGACAGAGGACCTGGTCGGGGCGGAAGGCACGGCCTTCACCTCGGTGATGACGGGATTCGAGTACTCCCGGGCGATCATCGGCCTCATGGCCCTCGGCGCCGCAGCCGAAGCCATCGACGATGCCATGGCCTACGCCCGGAGCCGGGAGACCTTCGGCGCACCCATCAGCTCGCGCCAGGGCGTCGCCTTCCCGCTGGTGGAGCACGCCACCTACCTCGCGGCGGCCCGCCACCTGTGCTACGAAGCGCTCTGGCGCAAGGACCAAGGCCTCGAGCACACGGTGCAGGCGAACATGGTCAAGTGGTGGGCCCCGAAGGTGGGCGTGGACGCGATCCACCAGGCCCTGCTGACCTTCGGGCATGCGGCGTGGTCTGCGGACAACCCGCAGGAGCAGCGGATGCGCGACGTCGTGGGCTTCGAGATCGCTGATGGCACCGCACAGATAGCCAAGCTCGTCCTTGCCCGGGGACTGCTCGGTCGCAGGTTCGCCCCATGACGCCGACGGAGAACGACGCCCGCAGTGGGGGCCGGCCCGTCGAGCCCTCATGTCGCCCAGCCGACGTCACGGCCCCGATCCTCCAGGTGAGCGTCGGGGAACTGCTTCGCTGGGCGGCCCTTGAGGTGCCGGACCGCACGGCGATCATCGACGGCGCACCGGACCGTGACGGGCGATGGTGGACCTACGCGGACCTCCTCGCGGTGAGCGAGCGGACCGCCGGCGTCCTCCTCGAGCAGTTCGAACCGGGCGAGCGGATCGCCGTGTGGGCAGCGAACAGCCCCGAATGGCTCATCTTGCAGCTCGCCTCGGCCCTTGCTGGCCTCGTGTTGACGACCCTGAACCCGCTCTACCGGGACCGGGAGCTCGACTACACCCTCCGGCGCTCAGCCGTCGTCGGGCTCGTACACGCGGGCGAACACCGGGGTTTCAACATGGCCGCAGCGGCAGCGCGGGCAGGAGAGGAGATCCCAGGCCTGCGGACCGTCCTGCGTCTCGATGACCTGCTCGCCTGGGAACCTGTCACCGACGCTCTCCCGCAGCTCTCCCCCGTCGACCCCGCCTCGATCGCCCTGGTGCAGTTCACATCCGGTACCACCGGCGCTCCCAAGGGAGTGCTCCTCCACCATCGCGGCATCGTCAACAGCGCCCGGTTCGTAGCAGACCGCGCCGGCGTCGAGGAGGGCTGCGTCTGGGTCAACCCCATGCCCACCTTCCACATCGGCTCTTGCGGGACGGTGGCGCTGGGCTGCATCAGCAAACTCGGCACCCACGTGATCGTGCCCGGTTTCGAGCCCGGACTGGTCCTGGACCTGATCGAGTCTCTGGCTGCGACGACCGTCCTGGCCGTACCGACCATGCTCCTCGGCATGCTCGAGCACCCCACCCTCGCGCAACGGGACTTCTCGTCACTGGTCACCGTGCTGACTGGAGGATCGCTTGCGCCTGCAGCGCTCGTCCGGACCGTCAAGGACACGTTCGGCGTCCGGTTCACGATCACCTTCGGACAGACCGAGACCAGTGGACCGTCGATGCAGACCCACCCGGACGGGAGCATCTGGGAACAAGCCGAGACGATCGGGCGACCCCTGCCCCACACCGAGCTCAAGATCATCGACCCCGGGACCGGCTCGAACGCGCCGGTCGGCGAGGAGGGGGAGATCTGCACGCGCGGCCCCCTGACCATGGCCGGGTATCTACATGATGGCGAGAAGGGCGGCTCGGGACTGACCCAGGACGGCTGGCTCCACTACGGCGACGTCGGTTCCATGGATCCCGACGGTTACGTCCGGATCACCGGCCGCCTGAAGGACATGATCATCAGCGGCGGGGAGAACATCTCGCCTCGAGAGATAGAAGATTGTCTCACCCTCCACCCTCAGGTCGCTGACGCAGCCATCATCGGTGTCCCTGACCCGAAGTGGGGCGAACACGTCGTTGCTGTCGTCCGGGCAGTCGATCCCCGTCAGCCACCCGGGACCGCGGAGCTAGACCTCCACTGCCGAGCGCACCTTGCCCCCTTCAAGGTTCCCTTCGCTTGGCAGTTCGTCGATGAGTTCCCGCTCACCCCCTCCGGGAAGATCCAGAAGTTCGTCCTGCGAGAGCGGTTCTCCTCCCCTTGATGCCGCCCCGGGGTTGAGGTGATCGGCGGGAGGCTCGCCGAGCCGACTTAGATAATGGTCCTGAGGATCCCGTGGTCGTGGAGGAACTCGGCCAGTCCGTCGGCCAGCCGGAGGTCTGCCACATCGGTCAGGTCGACCCAGGCCGCTTCGGCGGCATCGTCTCCTGCGACGGGCTCGAGCTCGCCGATCACGGTGACGGCGAAGTCGAAGATCACGAAGTGGTGCGTATCGTCGATGCGCTCGACCCAGCCGACCACGTCCCCGCAGAGCGCCTCGAGCCCCGTCTCCTCGGCCAGCTCGCGCAGGACCGCCTCGGCCAGTGTTTCGCCACCCTCGACGCGGCCACCGGGCACGGACCAGGTTCCGGCCGCGGCGCCCCTCCCCCGCCGGACGAGCAACAGCCGGTTGCCGTCGGTGGCGATGGCTCCCACGCACGCCTCGGGCCTGGCCCGTGGGCCCGGCGTCGGGGCGGGCGCCGGGCGCACGCCCCCGCCCACATGGCCGGTCGTCTCTCGACCGCCGGACGCTTCGTCTGCCGCCGCCGCTGCTGTGGGTGCCGGCTCGAGCCCGGCGGGGCTCCCTTCGCCGGCCGCCGCTTCGAGCCCGGCAGGGCTCCGCCCGCCTGCGGCCAGGGCCCGGTGCATGGTGAGCAACCTGGCCACGAAGCCGTTGTCCTCGCAGAATGCCTTGGCCCTGCGGTTTCCTGGCAGGGCGGGAATGTCCACGCCGACACAGCCGTGATCCTCGGCCCACGCCACGACCTCGTCAACGAGCGCCTCGCCCACCCCGATGGCCCGGGCCCCTGGCTGCACGTAGATGGCCTCGACGGCGACGACCTCGGGGCCCTGCGGCCCGGGTAGCCGGGCGCTCACGAAGCCGAAGGCGGCCTCGTCCACATAGCCGATGGCCACGAGGCGGCCGGGCCCGGCGGGGACCGTGGGTACGCCGCCGACCGTCGCCACGAGGAGCGCTCCCCCGCGCTGGGCTCCGATCTCCTCTTCGGCATGGCGCCAAAGCTCTTCGATTCGCTCGCGGTCTGCGGCAGACGCCCGGCGGACGGACTCCACGCGCGTCGCGTTCAGCGAGCCTGCAGCTGCGAGGCCTTGGCCAGGATCGTCCGGCGACCTCGGCCGGCGGTCTCGTAGGCCCTGACCGCTTCGAGCTCGGTGCCGGAGAGGCCGGCAAGGCGCTGGACGACCTGCGAGGCGGAGAGCGAGTCGTAGCCCGGGATAGCGAGCGATGCCGCCACGGGGACGCGAGTGGCCGACGTGCGCCGTCCCCCCGTCGGCGTCCTCCCGCTCGACTGCGCCCGGCGAGCCGAGGGCGCAGCGGGCCGGCGGGTTGCAGCCGGCCGTGATCTCGGTGCGGCCGCCGCCGGGTCGGGGACGACTGGCGGTCGCGTGCTGGGCGTCGAGGTGACCGTCCGACATCGGGTGGCGTCGGACGGCTCGTCGACGACATGGAGACGCTCGACCTTGGCTTGGGGCTCGCCGGCCGTGCGCTCGGCCGAAGCCCGCTCGTCGCGGCGCCGGTTCCGATCGACGGGCGACGGGGTGGACCCGACCCTGCGGTCCATCTCCCTTCGGCCCTGCTGGACCGCCAGGCGGCCGATGAGCAACGCCGCAGTCATGGGGCCGCCGAGCCGAGCTCTGCCCTTGGCGGCCAGCTTGGGGAGCTCCTCTCCGAGGGTGAGGGCCACGCCGACCGGTACGTAGACGAGGAGATCGAGCGCAGATTCGAGGGAAGGTTCGTTGTTGCTCACGCTTCGATCCTGGCGCAGGTGGGGCTATAGCGACAACTGGTCGACGACAAACACCGTGGCGGGGTCACTCGGGCAGCTCCGCATCGGGCAGGGGGCCGAGCCCGGCGAAGAATGGCAGGTAGGGCTCGACGTCGCCGGTCACGGTCCACATCCGCAACTGATCGGACGTGCGCCGGGACATAAGGGCGCGGGTCAAATCGAAGTCGGATGCTCGCACCGCGACCTTCGGAGCGCCGTCGTCGGTGGCCAGTGTCCAGCCCGAACCCTCGAGAGCGATCCCGGGCCGGCCGGACTCGCGCACCCGGTCGGCGAAGCCGGAAGCCAGCTGATCCCTGATGGCCGCCAGGCCCGCCGTGTCTTGGGCGCCGGGCACGTGAATGGCGCCGCGCAGGTCCTGCTCGTGGATGGCGATGTCGCCGAGCGGTCGCGACCCGTTCGTCGCCATCCATTCCTGCATCGGGACGGTCATCGTCCGCCATTCCGCGACGATGGCCGTCAGGTCGCGATCGGCCCGCTCGTCGACCTGGCGCTGGGTCCAGGCGCTGTTGTGGTCGTCCGGTTCGTCTCCGGCCAGGACGTCGGCATCGAGGCCCACCACGTGGGCGAGGAGATCCTTCACGGTCCACGCCGGGCACGCCGGCACCGTGACCGCGGCCTCGGTGCCGGACATGGCCTCGACCAGCTCGATGACTCGATCCTGGGCCCTGGCCCATTCGGCGGCTGCATCCATGTCGTGAAGGTACCCACGACGGCGGGTTTCAACCGGCCGAGCCGCTCAGACACAGTCCCGGCACAGCTGGCGCTTCTCGTCGGCCAGCTGGCTGGGGTGCTTGACGAGGAAGCAGGACTGACAGACGAACTCCCCCGGTTGCTTGGGCAGGACCTTCAGCGGGCTCTCGCCCCGCTCGTCGACCTCCACGGCGTCGTCCTCGTCGTCGTCCTCCTCTTCTTCGACGACCATCCGCTCCATGAGGATCACATCGAGGCTGGCCTCGACGTCGTCGGTGTCGTCGTCGTCGTCCTCGTCTTCCTCCTCGTCGTCCTCGCGTGGCCGGGCTGGCGCGGGCGCCTCCTTGGCGGTCGCGGGCGCGTCCGCTTCTGCATTGTCATCCTCGTCGTCTTCGTCGACGGCGTCGTCCTCATCCTCATCGAGGTCCTCGTCGAGATCCTCGATCTCCTCGTCGTCGAGGTCCTCGGGGGCGTCGGGCTCCTCTTCGATCTCGTCGAGATCTTCTTCAGGCATGGTGTGGTGTCCTTCGAGACTGGTGTGCGGTGAACGGATCACCGGAGCGGCGGCTGCGATGACGTTGTCACCGTGCGCCGCCATCCGGGGGTCGCGAGCGAGCAACCATAGGCCACCTCGAGACATTCCCGGCTGCGCACGAAAACGCCGGAGAAGTCGGGGTGGCAGAAAGCCCCGGGGAGGGGAGCTGACGCCCAGGAAACCTCCACGCCAGAGCCAGCCGCACCGGGGACGCTCCAGGCGGCTCGGTGACCGTTGGTGCCGTCGGTCGCGGGAGCACCCGGCAGTCGACGTTGTCTACTTGGTCACCGAGCCGCCTTGGCGTAGCAACACGTCACGGCATCCGTTTCGTGCAGCAGGTGCGACTTATCTTGGACGAACAGCGGCCGGCGGGCAAGGGGAACATCCCGCCCCTGACCTGCACATTCCCACAACGGTGCTGGTCAGGAAGGTCAAAAAATTACCGGTAGTTTCTTCGTCGTTTACCGAGAGGAATGACTCCGGGTACCGGTCGCAACGCCGTGCCTAGGCGGAGGGCAGGGACGCTCCCGACGGGTCCCTGCGGGCCTCGGCTCTCCGCTCGCCGGCTAGGCGGGGGAGGCCGTCGCCCTCGTAGTCGGTGTGGTCGACGAAGCGCATGAGCTCGGCCAGGGCCCGGTGACCAGCCTTCTCGGCGATGAGGCGGTGCATCCGCTGGCAGACCTTGCGGTACTCGGGATGGCCGGCAGGACCGGTCCGCAGCTCGAGGACGTGCATGGCTTCGCGCCCGTTGAACTGCATCACGTAGCGGATCCGGAAGGCCAGGGCGACGGCGTAGGCCGACTGGCCCGGCCCGAACTGCTCACCGAGCGCCTGGTGGAGCTCGGCCGAGCGACGCATGGCGGTGTCATAGGCCTCGGCCGCCCCGGCGTCGGCGACGGCCGCCGGCAGGGTATAGCCGTGCGCGGGCGTGAGGTTCTGCCACTCGATGGTCAGCAGCCGGTGGCGTTGCAGGTCGCGGAAGGCCCCGTAGTCGGACGTCACGTCGAAGCGGTATCCGCAGCGCTCGAGGGCCCGTCCCGGCTTGAGCCTGCGGTTGGTCCGCTCCCCTGCGTAGCGCCGCACGATCCCGACGCGCTCCTCCGCGCTCATGGCGGCGACGCGCTGCTCGATGCGGTGCTCGGGCAGGTCGCTGTAGGGGTAGAGCATGGCCGCGACCGTCTTGGTCTCGGCGTCGGGATCCCATTCGACCAGGTCGACCTCGGGGTCGCCGCCGACGACGACATCACCGGCGCCTTCGTGGTCGTCGGTCCCCCCGAGCAGCCCGTCGACGAGATCCTGCATGCTCTCGTGGTTGCGGGCGAGGTAGGCCGACCAGGCCACGCCCCGATCGTCGACGTCGACGCGTCGCACCCACGACGGAATGACCTTGCGCAGCTCGGTCAGCATCAGGTCGGCGTAGGCCCTCGCCTCCGGCAGGGGGTGGGCGCGTAGCCGGACGAGCAGGCTCTCGTAGGCCTGTCCACTCGCGTAGATCCCGAGATTCGATGTCGCCGCGGCCGGCAGCATGCCTCTGAGGGCGTCGTAGGCCTTGGCTCGCACCGAGCGCCGCCACGCAAAATCGGAGTCGCCCGCGCCCCGCGGGTGCAGCTCCGCGAACCAGGCCTGGAGCACGGGGAGCAGATCCCCGTAGGCATCGAAGAGGCGGTCCATGTCGCCGACATAGCGGGCCCCAAGCGGCGAATCGAGGATCAGCGGATCCCGGTAATAGCGGTACCTACCATTGTCGAGCCTCGTGTCGTAGGCGACGTACCGGGTCGACTTCTCCATGTAGGACATGAGCCGGCTCCACTCGATGGCCTTGGTGAGCAGGTTCGACGCCTGCTCGCAGGCCAGGTGCACGCCACCGAGCTGGGCCACCGAGTCGTCGCCGTACTCGAAGAAGACCTTCTCGTAGAGCTGTTCGGCCCGGTCGAGACCGACGGTGGCGTCGATGCTGTGGTCGCCGGTGATGTCGAGGTCGCCGACGAACTCGTCGAGGAACAGCCGTCTGAGGCTCTTGGCCGACCTCGAGTACCGGGCGAAAAGCGCCCCTTTGACCACCTCTGGCAGGTTGACGAGGGCGAAGACCGGCCCGTCGAGGTTGGTGAAGTACCGACGGAGGATCTCGGCCTCGTCGTCGCTCCACTCCTCGGTGGCATAAAGGGCTGTCTCGTTGTACCCCATGGCGAACGCCGAGCCTACGGGTCCACCGGGTCCGTCGTGGGGGATGGCCGTCTCATCGCCCGACCACCGAGGAGGCGGCGACGACCCCCCGGACGAGCCGGTCGGATGCCGACCTGGCTGCGCCGGCCGTGGCCCGGTCGGGGGCGTGGTCGCCGAGCTGGCGGAGCAGGTCGACGAGCTGTTTGACATTGCGCACGAAATCCCCGCCGGAGATGTCCTCGTCCTCGAGGATGGGAGCCAGCTGGTCACCGCCGGCCCAGCGGCGCGCCACCGCCACGAAACCGGGATCTGGTCCTCTCGTGAGCGGGAGGCCGGCCTCGTCCTCCGCCCCGTTGAGCTCGGCGGCGATCCGCTCGATCGAGCGGAGGCGGGTCTGGAGCTCCCCGGTCAGTTGCGGTCGGCTGGCCTCGCCAGGACCTCTCGACTCGAACGTGAAGACGGAGGCGAGGCCGGCCAGGTCGTCGGGGCCCAGCCCGTCGAGAAGGCCGGCGTCGAGGCACTGGGCGATGAGGAGGTCGGCCTCGTGATAGATGCGCGCCAGACGCTCGCCCCGGTCGGTGAGCGCCCATCCGTCGACGTACCCCCACGAGGCCAGGACACCAAGCACCCGGTCGAAGTGCCTGGCGATGGATCCGGTCCTGCCCCTGATCCGACGCCGGATGCGGTCCGCGTCCCGCTCGAGGCGTTCGGCTCGTTCGCGCGCCCTGATGTGCCCGGCGGCCGAAGGGCAGGACGCGACCGGGTGGGTGGCCACGGCCCGGGCCGACGCCTTCTTTTCACCGCTGCGGTGGCGGTTCCTGCCGTCGTCGACGGGAGCATCGATGCGGGCGGAGGCGAGCGCGGATGCGACCCGGCGCCGGAACCCGTTGTTGTTGGGGGCGTACGGTGCGGGGAGGACGATGCGGCCGATGGTTCGAGGCGGTTGGGGGAAATCCCCGGGCCCGAGCTGCACGAGTCGGCGTTCGGGGGTCACCCCCCTGAGCCGCACGTCGCCGCCTCTGCGGTGCGTCGTCGTCAACACCGCGATCCGTTCTCCGTGGGCGACGAGCACGTCACCCGGTTGGATCCGGGCCAGCACGGCGGCGACCTCGGCCGGCGGGGCGCGATGGTGAGCGGCGCCGTCCTCGCGGCTACGCAGGAGCCGGCGGTACTCGGCCACGTCGCCGAGCTCGCAGGTGGCGGCGCGGGCGGCATCGTCGGCCGCCGAGGTGGTCCGCTCGAGCTGGGCCTCCAGGCGGACGACGTCGCCGTCGGTCTGGTACTGGGCGAACGAAAGGTTGAGCAGGTGGCGGGCGGTGTCGGGTGGGTACCGGCGAACGAGGTTGGCGGCCATGTTGTAGGTGGGCCGGAAGCTGCTCGTCAGGGCGTAGCTGCGCTCCCCCGCCAGGCCGGCGACGCGGTCGAAGGTGACGAAGGGCGACCACAGCACGACCGCGTAGCCGGCGTCGTCGATCCCACGCCGGCCGGCCCTGCCGGTGAGCTGCGTGTACTCCCCGGCGGTGAGGAACTCGTGGCGTTCACCGGTGAACTTGGTGAGCTTCTCGATCACGACCGTACGCGCCGGCATGTTGATCCCGAGCGACAGGGTCTCGGTGGCGAAGACCACCTTCACGAGCCCGGCCGCGAAACAGGCCTCCACCGCCTCCTTGAACGGCGGCACGAGCCCGGCGTGGTGAGCGGCGAAACCGGCCTCGAGCCCACCGAGCCACTGGCCGTAGCCGAGCAGGTCCAGGTCGTCGCGTTCGAGGGCGGCGACGTGGTCGTCGACGATCATGCGGATCCGCCGGCGCTCGTCGGCAGTGGTGAGGCGGTTGCTCTCCCGTCGGCAGATCCCGACGGCCTCGTCGCAGGCCTTGCGGCTGAAGATGAAGTAGATCGCAGGAAGCATCCCGCCACGGTCGAGGAGGTCCACCGTCTCCGCCCGCCGGGGCGCGTAGAGCCGGCCATGCCTTCGTCCGTGAGGGCCGCGCTCGCGGCCGTTCCTCGCCTCGAGAGCGATGGCCTCGGGGTTGGGGCGATCCTCGATCAGGGTGGGCAGCAATTGAACGCGATCCGAGCCGCGGTCACCGACGAGGTAGAGGTCGGTGAGGTCGACGGGCCGACGTTCCTCGACGACGGCGACGGTTTTCCCCCGTACCGTCCGAATCCATCCGGCGAGCTCGTCGGCATTGGAGACCGTCGCGGACAGGCAGACGAGGTCGACGGCCGGCGGGGTGTGGATGATCACCTCCTCCCAGACCGGGCCGCGGTAGGCGTTTTGGAGGTAGTGGACCTCGTCGAGGACGACATAGCTGAGGCCGTCGAGCGCCCCGGAGCTGCCGTAGATCATGTTGCGGAGCACCTCGGTCGTCATCACGACGACCGCCGCGCCCGGGTTGATGGCGTTGTCGCCGGTGAGCAGGCCGACGGCTCCAGGACCGTGGCGGCGCACCAGCTCGGCGTACTTTTGGTTGGAGAGTGCCTTGAGCGGCGTGGTGTAGAACGCCTTGGTCCCCGCCGCCAGCGCCTTGGCTACGGCGTACTCGGCCACGACGGTCTTGCCCGACCCGGTCGGCGCGGCCACCACCACGCTGCTCCCGGCGTCGATGACGTCGAGCGCCTCTCGTTGGAAGCGGTCGAGCTCGAATCCGAGCCCGGCGACGAACCTGCCACGCACGGGATCGCCGACCGACACTACTTGTGCATGACCCGCCCGACCATGATGGAGATCTCGTAGAACAACAGCATCGGCACCGCCATGGCGAGGAACGAGAAGGGGTCGCTGCTCGGCGTGATCAAGGCGGCCACGCCGCAGATGATGACGATCGCCGGCCGGCGCCACCTTCGCCACTTCGCGCTCGGGACGACCCCGGTCAGCTCGAGGGCCACGAGTACGATCGGGTACATGAACACGGCGCCGAACACGACGGCGAGGGTCACGTAGAGGGTGAAGTACTTGGACGGCGAGAACAGCGGGACCACGCCGGGGCCGCTCACGTCGATCAGCCAGGTGAGGGCCTTGGGGAACACGAGGACGGAGGTGGTGACGCCGGCCGCGAACAGCACCACGGCCGAGCTCACGAACGGGACGGCGTAGCGCTTCTCGCTGTCCTTGAGGCCGGGGGTGATGAAGCGCCACAGCTCCCAGAACAGCACCGGCGTGGACAAGGCGAGGCCGGCGTAGGCGCTGATCTTCAGGCGGGTGGTGAAGCCCTCGAGCGGACCGTTGGTCACCAAATTGCAGCCCGACAGCGACTTGTGCTGATGGTGGTGGATGAAGTTGCAGTACGGCTCGCGCATGAAGTGGATGGCGGAGCCGTAGAAGAACCAGGAGATGATCGTCATGACGGCCACGGCGATGAAGGCGACGATCAGACGATTGCGCAGTTCGGCCAGATGCTCGAAGAGCGTCATTGTTGCGAGCTCTTGATCGAGCTTCGGGTCTCCGACCGGTGCGTCGTCGGTGATGGCCATGTCGGTCCTAGTTCAGGGCAGGGTCGTCGGGCAGCGCCGACGCCCTGTCTACGGAGGCGCCGTCGGAAGCGGATGCCTGCTCGCCGGGGGCGAAGGGGTTGCGGCTCGAGGCTTCGACCGGTTCGAAAAGCGCCTGGTTGAGCGCGGAGCGCACCGAGGGAATCCGAGGCATCGTGGTCGGCAGGCCCATGTCCCCCACGGCGTCGTTGAGCGCCTGGCGGGGCTCGGCCATGGCATCGCGGACCTCGGTCTGCAGCGAGCCGGTCATGGTACGCATTTGATGCAGGGCCTTCCCGAGGCCACGCGCCGCCTTCGGCAAGCGGTCGGGACCGAGCACCATGAGCGCGATGACCCCGATCAGCAGGATCTTCTCCGGGCTCAGATCGAACACAACGGCGAGTCTACCGGTTGCCCTACCGGATCGTGGGGGGAGGCGGGGCGGTCCTGCATCCGGCTTCGACCTGGTGTCTTCTGGCCGCAACGCGCTCCGACGTGGAGCGCAGCGCCGTCGTTTCCACCCGCATGCGCCTGGCTGCGACCCGGGCGGCACCTGCTGTCGCCGCGCCGACGAGCAGCGGGAGTGCCCACCACCAAGAGAAAGTCACAGGAGAATTGTGTCATCAACTGTTCTTCGACGCCGAGGCTCCGACAGGATGGGGGTGTGAGCAGACAGGATGGGGCGATGAAAGCCGCGCCGCACCTGCCGATCGGCTTCGCCCACCGGGGCGCGAGGGCCGAGTGCAGGGACAACACGCTGAAGAGCTTCGCTCGCGCCCTCGAACTCGGGGCCGAGGCGCTCGAGAGCGACGTGTGGCTGACCGCCGATGGTGTCGCCGTCCTCGACCACGACGGCCTGGTGTGGAAGGGGCTACGGCGCACGCCGATCCGCAGCCTCAGACGGGCGGACCTCCCGGCCCACATCCCGACCCTCGCCGACCTCTACGGCCGCACCGGCGCGAGCTTCGAGCTTTCCCTCGACGTCAAGGACAAGACGGCGGCGGCCGCCGCAGTGGCCGTCGCCGACGCGGCCGGGGTGACCTCGCGGCTCTGGCTCTGCGGGGCCGGCAGCGCCCTGGCCTCGTGGCGGGCGCTGTCGCCTTTTGTCCGCCTGGTCGCATCGACGAGGGCGGCGCGGCTCCCCGGCGGCTTCGACGGCGGGGTCGTCACCCTTGCCGGCGCCGGCGTCGACGCCGTCAACCTCCGCTGGAGGGAGTGGACGCCGGCCCGGGTCGGGGCCGTCCACGGCGCAGGCCTCCTCGCCTTCGCCTGGGACGCCCAACGCCACTCGACCATCACGTCCATGCTCTCCATGGGCATCGACGCCGTCTACAGCGACCATGTGACCACGATGACCAGGGCGATCGACCGGTGGCGGCACAGGGGCTGAGCGCCGTGGTGGCCGGGTCGCTCAGAACCAGTGGAGCCGGCTGAGCGGCCAGATCCTTACGAAGGCGCGCCCGATGATCGAGCGGTCGGTGATCGTCCCGAAGTACCTGGAGTCCTCGGAGTCGCCCCGGTTGTCGCCCATGACGAAGTAATCCCCCTTGGGGATGGTCATCTTGGCGATGGCAGGTCCCGGCGAGGCCCGAGCTCCGGCCGTGAGCCACGGCTGGTTGATCTCCTTGCCGTTGATGAGGATCTCGGCGCGCGGTCCCGACTGGATCGTCTGGCCGGGGAGACCGATGACCCGCTTGATCAGGATGGGCGTGCCGACGTTGGTGTCAGCGGGCGGCTTGTTGAAGACGACGATGTCCCCCAGGTGAGGGCTGTTGCCGAAGTCGTAGCTGAGCTTGTTCACGAGCACCCGGTCCCCGTCCATGATCGTCGGGTACATCGATGGGGTCGGGATGACGTACGACTCGATCAGGTAGGTCCTGATCAAGAAGGCGGCAAGGAGGGCCAGGGCCAGGATGACGATCCACTCGACGAAGCCGCGGCGGCGCGGTTTCGTGGCGGCGTGCGTCCTCGGTCCTGTGGTGGAGCCACCTCGTCCGGCCGAGGTCGTTGTGCTCACGGGCCGAGACCCTACCGAACGGGTGCGCGACCCCGGGACCGCCCAGGGTGGTCCCGGGGCTCGCGGCCCCGCCGCCTTGCGGCTGGCCGGCGCCTGCTGGTGCCAAGTCGCGGCTGAGACCGGCGGATGCCCTTGTCGCCGGCCGCCGGTGCCGCCGGCTGGTTAGGGCGGTTACCCCGCCGGCTGGCGGCGATACCGGGTTAGGACCCGGGCCGCCGCGTCGGCTCCGACGGTCGCATCGCCCTCGACCATGCTCCCCGCCGGGCCCGCCCGCAGCAGCAGGCGTTCGAGCCAGGCCCGCTCCCCCACCCTGAGGCTGACCCTGAGCTTGCCGTCGGGCCGCTTTTCGACGCCCTCGTGGGGGTACTGCTCGGCGATCCAACGGGCCGGCGCCGCCAGGTCGAGGACGGCAAGGGGAGCGTCGGGGGCGGGATGGAAGAGCTCGGTCGAGCTTCCCGCCGGGGCGGGGGCAGGGAACGTCTCGTCCAGGGCTTCGGCCTCGACGATACGGTCCACCCGAAAGAGCCGCTCCGCGACCGCCGTCTCGCACCAGCCGCTCAGGTACCACTGGCCGGCGGCGTTGAAGGCTCGCCAGGGCTGCACGACCCGGGTGGTCCGCTCGTCGCGGCCGAACGAGTAATAGTCGATCCGCACCTTGTGGCCCGAAGCGACGGCGGCCCTGACCGTTGCGAGCACCCCGGGCGCCACCGCGCCGAGCTCGACGTCGACGGCGTCGTCGCTGCCGACCCCGAGGATGGTCCGCAGTTTGGCCAACGCCGACGCCAGCGCCCCTTCGGGGTCGGCTCCTGGCATGGCGAGCAGGGTGGTGCCGGCGCTGACGAGGGCGAGACCCTCGGGGGCGGTCAGGCGCAGCGGACGGCGGAAGTAGTCGGCGAAGCGGATCCACACCCTGCCGCCCGACACGTCGACCTCGATCAGGGTGTCGGGCGTGAACGGGTGGATCCCGCACAAGAAGAGCAGGTCGAGGTCGGCGAGCAGCTCCCCCTCGGCGACACCGAAGCGCTCGCAGACGTCGCGGACCTCGGGGCCGTCGTGGGCCGCGACCCACGGCACGATGGCAAGGAGGCGCCCGAGGCGATCCTGGGCCGGTTCCCTGCTCACCTCGGTGCTCCGCTCAGGAGCGCGAGGCGGTCGATCAGCGCGGCACGCACGTCGGCGGGGGCGAGGATCTCGGCGTGCTCGAGGAACCCGAGCACCCACGAGAACAAGGCGTCGCGATTGGTGACCGCCAGCTCGACCTCGATCGACCCGTCGGCTCTCCTGGCGGTTACGGCCCTGTCACCGACCGAAGCGGCGGCCCAGGGGGCCTGCACGGCATCGACGAGGACGCGCACCACGACCTCGGGCTGGTCGCCGAGACGCCACGGTGGCGGCGTCGCCGTGGCCCGCCCGCCGGCGGGGAGCTCGAAGGCGCCCGCCGGGCCGACGACGGCGACGGGTCCTTCGACCCGGTCGATCCGGTACATCCGCTCCTCCTGGCGACGATGGTCGAACCCCGACAGGTACCACTGCCCCCGGCGGTAGGACAGGTGCCACGGGTCGATCACCCGGGCCTCTCCCCGGTAGGCAAACTCGATTCGGCGCCGCTCGGCGATGGCGCCGAAGACGGCGGCCACGGCGTCCCCCCCCGCCAGCTCGGCGACCGTGCCTTCTCCCGTTCCTGTCCTTGTGCCGTCTGCCTCCGGGTCTGCGCCCGTCGGGTTTGCGCCGGCCGGGCCTGCGCCGGCCGGGTCTGCGTCGGCAGCGGTGCCGGCCGCGGCCAGCTTCCGCAGGGCGCTGACGGTGGCGTCACTCCCCCACGGCCCCTCGAGACGCACGGCGCCGGCGGCGATGCGCAGCGAGGCCAGCTCGGCCTCGCTCAGGCCGGGGTCGGGGAGCTCGTAGAGGTCCCTGGGGATCCGATAGCCGGCCTGGTCGTCGCCCCCGTCGCTGTCCAGGGTCTCCGTGACGAGCGGAAGCCCCATCTGGCGCAGGATGTCCTTGTCGCGCTCGAAGTTGCGACGGAAAGCGGCCGGGTCATCGGAGTAGCCGCCCACCCGGTCCCGAAGCTGCTGACGGGTCAGGGGGCGCTCGGCGTCGATGAGGGCGGCGACCAGGTTGACGAGGCGTTCCAGGCGGTCCACGGGGTTCCGAGGCTACCTATCGGCCCGCCGCTGCGCGAGGGGCCACGATCGAGCCCTTTCTTTGCCCACTTTTGCGGACTCTCACAGTCCGTCAAAGGGGGCAGAGAAGCTGACGCCGTTTGCGGCCGGCCGGCGCCGGCCGGGCTACAGGGAGGCGATGAGCTTTTCGACCCGCTCGTCGCGGAACTTGAACGGGTCCTTGCAGAGCACGGTGCGCTGGGCCTGGTCGTTGAGCTTGAGGTGAACCCAGTCCACGGTGAAGTCCCTTCGCCGCAGCTTGGCCTGACGGATGAACTCGCCGCGGAGGCGGGCCCGTGTCGTCTGCGGGGGCTCGTCGACGGCTCGTTCGATCTCGGCGTCGGTGCAGGTCCGCTCCACCATGCCCCGTTTCTGCATCCGGTAGAACAGGCCGCGCTCGGTGCTCACGTCGTGGTACTGCAGGTCGAGCAGGGCGACCTTGGGGTGGGTGAGGGCCACGCCCTCGCGCTCGCGGTAGCGCTCGATCAGCCGATGCTTGATGACCCAGTCGCACTCCCGGTCCAACGACCACGGGTCGCGCTCGAGGCCCTCGAGGCAGTGCTCCCACATGTCGAGAGCTCGATCCTCGAGAGGAGAGAGGCCCTTGGTCTCCTGGTAGCGCTTGGCTCGGTTGAAGTACTCGGTCTGGATGTCGAGGGCGCTCGCCTCCCGCCCGTTGGCGAGCCGCACCCGGCGCCGACACGTCGTGTCGTGGCTGATCTCCCTGATGGCCCTGATCGGGTTCTCGAGCGTCATGTCCCGCAGGACCACCGAGGGATCCTCGAGCATGCGCAGCAGGATGCTCGTGGTACCCACCTTGAGGAACGTCGTGTACTCGCTCATGTTGGAGTCGCCGACGATCACGTGCAGACGCCGGAACCGCTCGGCGTCGGCGTGCGGCTCATCGCGGGTGTTGATGATCGGCCGGCTGCGGGTCGTCGCCGACGACACCCCCTCCCAGATGTGCTCGGCTCGCTGGCTGATGCAGTACATGGCGCCGCGGGCCGTCTGCAGCACCTTGCCGGCGCCGGCATAGATCTGGCGTGACACGAGGAACGGGATCAGCACCTCGGCGTAGTGGGCGAAGTCGTCGCGCCGGCTGGTCAGGTAGTTCTCGTGACACCCGTAGGAGTTCCCTGCCGAGTCGGTGTTGTTCTTGAACAGGAAGATGACGCCCCTGATGCCCTCCTCGCGCAGCCGGGCCTCGGCCGAGACGACCAGGTGCTCGAGGATCCGCTCGCCCGCCTTGTCGTGGATCACCAGGTCGGAGATGGTGTCGCACTCGGGCGTGGCGTACTCCGGATGGCTCCCCACGTCGAGGTACAGACGGGCGCCGTTCTCGAGGAACACGTTCGACGACCGCCCCCAGCTCACCACCCGCCGGAACAGGTACCGCGCCACCTCGTCGGGGCTGAGGCGACGCTGGCCCCGAAGGGTGCAGGTGACGCCGTATTCGTTCTCGAGCCCGAAGATGCGACGTTCCATGTGGTCGGCTGGTGCTCCGTTATTCGTGAGGTGGGACCGGCGTCGTCGGGAAGGGAAAACCCCGAACCTCCGGGCACGCTACCGTGCATGGGTAATGTCCGGGCAGCCGATGACGCCGATGCGCATGGTTCACGTCCGGACGGTGCCAACTGCGTTTCACGCCCGGGTCATCGCGGCCCGCCTCGGTGCCGACGGCATAGTCACCCAGCTGCGCGGCAACGTGGGTGGCCCCTACCCCTTTGGCGAGGTGTCGATCTGGGTGGGCGAGGACGACGCCGACGACGCCGGGCGCCTGCTGCTCGCCGACGAGGTCGAAGCGGCCTTCGCTTCCGACCCGGCCGACGACGAGCCGGCGGCACCCTCGAGCTTCATGATCGGCACCTGGGGCGTTCGGCGGCTCCTCGCCGCCCTCGGTCTCCTGCTCGTCCTCGTCGCCGCATTCTCCTCCCGCATCATTCCCTGAACCGGGACGGGCCTCTGTTTTTTTGGGGATGTTGACGTCGGAATCCACCGTCAACGTCGCCATAAAAGATCGCTGCAGGCGCCGCTCAGTCGCGCCGTCGGCCCAGGGCCCGTCGGAGCCGAGAAGGCCGGCGCCGTCCGCTTGCAGCCAGGTCGCCCCCGGCGGCGAGCTCGGCCCCGGCGCCGGCGCCGGCGGGCGAGACCGGCGACTGCGAGGCGAAGAATCGGGGCGCCATCCCGCCCCCGGCCTGCCCGGCGAGGGTCAGGAGCTCGTGGCTCTCCTGCCGGCTCAGGGCGTTGGGGGGCGTGCAGCCGTGCGGGCACGGCATCGATGTCGTCGCGCCCCACAGGCGACAGATCGTCGGCCGGTCGGCGTACACACTGCAGCGACCGGCCCTGAGGGCGGGACAGGAATACTCCTCGCCCCGCTGGACGGCGGCCACCGTGTCGACCATCGATGGAACGGTGACGCCGCGCTCCTGCAGCCGGGCGTCCTCTTCATTGGACATGGCGATCGGGCCACAGGAGTCGACGCAGAGCCCCTTGCAGCGCACCTCAGGGATGCGGGCATAGAGGTCCGCCAGGGTCAGCTTGGTCAGTCCGCCTCGCGGTCGGGTGGACCTGTCTCCTTCACCTTCGGCTTCTTCTCCGCATCACCCGAAGCTGCGGTCACCTCGGCTGGGCCCAGGATCCCGGTCAGCTCGTCGCCCTCGACCCGCCGGAAGGCTCTGCGGGCCCCGGAACGGGCCAGCACGGCAACCTCGATGTCGTCGGCCGCGAGGGTTCGTTCGGGACCGGCCAGGGCGGTGATGGCGGCCCGCAGCGCCGTCGGAAGGTCCCAGGCGGCATCGAAGACCTCGTTCAGCCGGGCGGTGATGGCGTCGGCTTCCCCGCCGAGCACCGTCATGCTGCCCTCGTCGACGACGAAGCCGTCATAGAGGATGTGAAACAGCTGGTCGGCTCCGGTCGTGGTGCCGACCTCGGCGACGAGGATCTCGACCTCGAGGGGTTTCATCTCATGGGTGAAGACGTTGCCCATGTACTGGGCGTACAGGTTGGCGAGGGACCTGGCGTCCACGTCCTCCCGGGAGTACTGATAGCCCTTGATGTCGGCGTGCTGGACCCCGGAGCGGCGGAGCTGGTCGAACTCGTTGTAGCGGCCCACGCCGGCGAAGGCGATCCGGTCGTAGATCTCGCTCACCTTGTTGAGCGAACGGGACGGGTTCTCGGCGCAGATCAAGACACCGTCGGCGTACACCACGGCGACGAGCGGCCGACCCCTGCCCACGTTCTTGCGGGCGAAGTCGGCCTTGTCCTTCATGAACTGCTCGGGCGCGACGTAAAACGGCATGCTCATCGGAGGGTCCCCCCGCTGGCGAGGCCGGAGACGACGGCGGCGAAGCGGTCGGCCACATCCTGGTCGTCCACGACCTCGTAGCCGTCGGCGGTGATCGTCGCCACCGTCGGATAGATGCCCCGGACCACGTCGGGACCGCCGGTGGCCGAGTCCTCGTCGGCCGCCTGCCACAGGGCGCTGACGGCCAGCTCCACCGCAGCGGAGCGATCGAGGTCCGCCCGCCATCCCAGCTTGACGGTCGTGCGGGCGTCGCGACCACCCGAGCCGTCGGCGTGATAGTCGGCTTCCTCGTAGCGGCCGCCGGTCGGATCGTAGGTGTAGATGCGCCCGGCCCCGCGGCCGAGATCGAAGCCGGCGAAGAGGGGGACGACGACGAAGCCCTGCATGGCCATCGACAGGTGCTGGCGGACCATCTGGGAGAGCTGATTGGCCTTACCTTCGAGGCTGAGGGGACGACCCTCGACCTTTTCGTAGTGCTCGAGCTGCAACTGAAACAGCTTGACCATCTCGAGGGCGGGGCCGGCCGAGCCCGCAATCGCCACCCCGCTGTGACGGTCGGCGGGATGGACCTTCTCCATGGACCGATGGGCAATCGACGACCCCGCCGTGGCTCGCCGGTCGCCGGCCATCACGACGCCTCCGTCGTAGCGGAGGGCGACGATGGTCGTGCCGTGACGGATCTCGAACGGCGCGGCGTTGGTGGCGTCGGCGACCGGCGCAAACGGATCCAGGCCGACCCGTCGGAGCACGGTCGTGAAGCTTGGCCCCGGGTCGTCGTGGGCATCGAAGGTGGGAAGGGTCACGACCGGCCGCACCCCACCCCGGTCATTCACCGCCCTTCTGGATGTAGCTGCGAACGAACTCCTCGGCGTTCTCCTCGAGGACCTCGTCGATCTCGTCCAGGAGATCGTCGAGCTCCGCCTTGAGCTCCTCGCCCTTCTTGTTGCCGGCGGGGACCTCCTCGACGCTCTCTTCGGTCCTCGGGGGGGACTGCTTCTTTATCTGTTCTCTCTCTGCCATGGCAATCTCTCCTCAGGTGCCCAGACGTTCGAGCAGCTCGGCCGGGCTGCTGACGCTATTGAGCAGTTCGTCGACGTGGGCCTTGGTTCCTCTGAGCGGCTCCATCATCGGTACCCGCCTGAGCGGGTCGGTACCGAGATCGAACACGAGGGAGTCCCAGTTGGCGGCGGCGATGGACGACCCCCACCGTTGGAGGCAGCGGCCTCTGAAGTAGGCCCTCGTCGTCTCCGGTGGCTCGGTAACGGCCCGCTCCACCTCGGCCGGGTCGAGCAGGCGCTCCATCCCCGCCCTGGCGTACAACGAGCGTTCGGGCCGGACATCGTGATACTGCAAGTCCATCGCCGCCAGCTTGGGATCGCTCCATTCGAGATCGTGACGCTTGCGGTACCCGTCGACCATGCGGTACTTGGCCACCCAGTCGAGCTGGCCGGCCACGCTCATCGGGTCGGCCTCGAGACCGGTAAGGACCTGTTCCCAGCGCCGGAGGATGTCCTCGCCGACGTCGGCGCCGCCGACGGACTCAAGACCGCAGTCCTCGGCGTACTTGCGGGCCAGGTCGAGATGCTCCCATTGCAGCTCGAGGGCGGTCATCGACCGGCCGTCGGCTAGCTCGACGGGTCGGTCAAGGCCGAGGTCGTAGGAGACGGCCCGCATGGCATGCACCGGCGACTGCAGGGTCAGGTCCCGGTCACCGGCACGCGAGAACCAGTCGTCCTCGATCATCGAGAGCACGAGCGCGGTCGTCCCGAGCTTCAGGAAGGTGGCGACCTCGGAGAGGTTGGCGTCGCCGACGATCACGTGCAGCCGGCGGTACTTCTGAGCGTTGCAGTGCGGCTCGTCTCGCGTGTTGACGATCGGCCGCTTGAGCGTCGTCTCGAGCCCGACCTCCTCCTCGAAGAAGTCGGCCCGCTGGGTCAGCTGGAAGCCAACGTCCACGCCCTGGGTGCTCAGGGCCTCGGAACCGACCTTGCCGGCGCCCGTGAAGATCTGCCTGGACACGAAATGGGGCATGACGTGACCGACGATGCTGGCGAAGGGCAGGGATCGGTCCATGAGATAGTTCTCGTGGGTCCCGTACGAGTTGCCCTTGCCGTCGGAGTTGTTCTTCAGGACCACGACGCTCTGACCCGGTGGCAGCAACCGGCCGGCGGCCGCAACCGAGCGGGCCAGGATCAGCTCCCCCGCCTTGTCGTAAACGAGCGCCTGGCGGGCATCGGAGCACTCGGGGCTCGAGTACTCGGGGTGGGCGTGGTCGACGTAGTACCTCGCCCCGTTGGTCAAGACGGCGTTGACCAGGTGCGTCTCGATCTCGGGAGGCGACGACGACTCGCGTGCGAAGCCCCGGGCGTCGTTTCCTGGCGACTCGTCCTCGAAGTCCCACTCGACCCGACGCGACAGCTCGGCCACGTAGGCGTTGATCAGCGTGGACGATGCCGCGATGGGGTTGGGGTCGGCCGCCCCCCTGATGATGATCCCGTACTCGGTTTCGATGCCGAGAACTTTTACTATGGCCACGAACCGACGTTATCCAAGGAGTGAGCGCTGACGGTGGGCACTCTGCGGTCGTCCGGCCCGGGCCTGCAGGTCACAGATACTGCCCGGTCGTGACCCGCTCGATGGCGCGGCCGCCGGTCGTCTCCTCGCCCTGCGACATGATGGTGCGGATGTAGACGATCCGCTCGCCCTTCTTGCCGGAGATCTTGGCCCAGTCGTCGGGGTTGGTCGTGTTGGGCAGGTCCTCGTGCTCCTTGTACTCCTGCTTGATCGAGTCGATGAGATCCTGGGTGCGAATCCCGCGCCCGGCATCCGCGATGGTCCGTTTGATGGCCAGCTTCTTGGCCCTCCGGACAATGTTCTCGATCATCGCACCGGAGGAGAAATCCTTGTAATACATGATCTCCTTGTCACCATTTTGATAGGTGACCTCGAGGAACTGATTGTCCTCATCGTCGCGGTACATCTCCGCTACAGTGCGCTCGATCATCATCCTCACGGTCTTTTCCCGGTCTCCGCCGCCAAGCGATGTCACCTCGCCGGCATCGAGCGGCAGGTCGGCGGTGAGGTAACGGGAGAAGATCTGGCCGGCCGAGTCGGCGCCAGGCCGCTCGATCTTGATCTTCACGTCCAGACGACCGGGGCGCAGGATGGCGGGGTCGATGAGGTCCTCACGGTTGGATGCGCCGATGACGATCACGTTCTTGAGGGTCTCGACACCGTCGATCTCGGCGAGGAGCTGCGGGACGATCGTCGACTCCATGTCCGACGAGATGCCCGTGCCGCGGGTGCGGAACAGCGAGTCCATCTCGTCGAAGAAGACGATGACCGGCACGCCCTCCTCGCTCTTTTCCCTGGCCCGCTGGAAGACCAGCCGGATCTGACGCTCGGTCTCCCCGACGTACTTGTTGAGCAGCTCGGGTCCCTTGATGTTGAGGAAGTACGAGCGGGCCTCGTGGTCGCCGGAGATGTCGGCGACCTTCTTGGCCAGGGAGTTGGCGACGGCCTTGGCGATGAGGGTCTTGCCGCACCCGGGAGGACCGTAGAGCAGGATCCCCTTGGGCGCGGGCAGACGGTGCTCGACGAAGAGATCGTGATGCAAGAAGGGGAGCTCGACGGCGTCGGTGATGGCCTCGATCTGGTTGTCGAGGCCGCCGACGTCCTCGTAGGAGATGTCCGGCACCTCCTCGAGGATCAGCTCCTCCACCTCGGGTCGCGGCAGCTTCTCAAGGAGCAGGCCCGTCCGGGAGTCCATCAACAACGAATCGCCGGCACGAATCCGCACGTCACGCATGCTGTCGGCCAGCTCGACGACCCGCTCGTCGTCGGCTCGGCCGACGATGATGGCGCGGGTGCCGTCCGCGAGCACCTCCTTGAGCGTCACCACCTCGCCGGCCTGCTCGGCGCGCCGGGCGAGCACCACGTTGAGTGACTCGTTGAGCACAACTTCCTGCCCGCGGGTCAGCGTCCCCTCCTCGCCCGTCTCGGCGGAGATCTCGGGGTGCATGGCGACGCGCATCTTGCGGCCACCGGAGAACACATCGACGGTCCCGTCGTCGTTGTAGCCGAGGAACGTCCCGTAGGCGGATGGCGGCTGGGTGAGCTTGTCGACCTCCTCGCGGAGGGCCGCGATGTGCTCGCGTGCCTCGCGAAGGGTGAAGGTCAGACGCTCGTTCTGGGAGACGGCCTGCTGGAGCTGGCCTTTGGTCTCGAGAAGCTTCTCCTCGAGGGTGCGCACCCGCTTGGGCGCTTCCTGCATCCGTCGCCTGAGGCTTTCGATCTCTTCCTCGAGGACGCCGGCGTGCGCCCTCAGCTCCTCCAACTCGAGGGCCTTGTCACCGTTGAAGCCGGACCGATCGGAGTGGCTCATGTTCACCACCTCATTGTCGTCGTGGTGTGGACCCTACTCGCCACCACCCCCCAATCTGGTGGGATGGGGCCATGCACGATGACGGGAAGATGAATGCTCGTCCTTGCCAGCAAGGATCGGATAGGTTCTAATAGTTCTCCCTCTCCACGACCCGTCTTTCCGGCCTTGGCCGGTTGACAAGCGAAGGAACTCATGAAGGTCTGGATCGACCAGGATCTCTGCACAGGCGACGGACTCTGCGAGGAAATCGCCCCCGCCGTGTTTACGCTGCTCGACGACGGTCTTTCGTATGTGAAGGAAGGCGACAAGGTCTTCGACAATCCGGGTGGTCACGACGGCCTGGCGGCCGTCCCCGACGGCATGGAGGACGCGGTCAAGGAATCGGCGGAGGAGTGCCCGGGGGAGTGCATCTTCATCGAGGAGTAGGCGCCGGCCCTTCTGGCGCGCCGAGCAGGCGCGCCGATGTCAGGAAGCCGGTGTGGGCCACCATCCTGTGGTCGGGGCGGACCGACTGACCCTCGACGTGCCAGCTGCGCTGCAGCACCTCGATCGTCTGCGCCATCCCGAAACCCGAACGCTCGAGCGTCTCGCGCAGCGTGGCCACCTGCAGGATCGTCGGCAGGTAGGCGACGATGATGCCGCCAGGACGCAGCGCCGTCTCGGCGTGCTTGACGACCTGCCACGGCTCGGGCAGGTCGAGCACCACCCGGTCGAGGTCGGTCGCCTCGATCCCCTCGTAGACGTCGCGCACCTCGACGGCATAGGACTCGATGGCGGAGGGGCCGAGGAAGCCGGCGACGTTCTCGATGGCCCGAGCGGCGAAGTCCTGGCGCAGCTCGTAGCCGGTGATGTGGGCTCCGGCCCGCAGCAGGGCCATCGAGAGCGCGCCCGATCCGAGTCCGGACTCGAGAACCCTGGCACCGGGGAAGATGTCGGCGAGGATCAGCAGGGGCCCGAGGTCCTTGGGGTAGATGACCTGCGCCCCGCGCGGCATCTTCAGGACCACCTCGGCGAGGGTGGGACGCACCACGGTATAGCGAGCCCCGCGTGTCGACCTGACGACCAGACCCTCGTCGCGGCCGAGAACGGCGTCGTGGGCCACGGGACCGCTGTGGGTGTGGAACTCGCCGCCGGCGCAGAGCGTGACGAGGTACCTGCGATCCTTGGCGTCGAAGAACAGGACCCGCTCACCCTCGACGAAGGGGCGGCTCACGTTCCGGCCCCGGTCAGGACTTCGCCGGCCTCGGTCAGGGCTTCGGAAGGTGCGTGATCTGGAAGGACTGCCCGGCGCGCAGCGGCTCGCTGAAGACGATCTCCTCCTTGCGCCCGATAGCCCTCCCGGCGAGGTGCCCGACGAGGGCGATCCCGCCAATCACGACCCACGCGCGGTTGCCCTCGGTGACGCCCTTTCGGAAGCCGTGGCGCATCCCGGCCTTGATGACGGAGCGCAGGAGGCGTTTCACAGGCGCTTGATCTCCACCCAGGTGGCCTTCCTGCGGCCCCTGCTCCTTCCGACCACGAACGCGAGCGCCACGACGACCACGGCGCCGGCGACGATGGCGTAGGTGACGTAGGGCTTCGCCGTGTCGGTCGCGTCGTCGATGTCGCCGCGGATCTGGTCCAGCTTGGCCCTGATGTCGCCGATCTCGACCTTGCCGCCGGGGCCCGAACCCTCGACCGGGCCCGACCGCTTGGCCCCGCGCTTGTCTTTCCTGCTCATCTCGGCGCCCTCGCAATCCTCGAGGCGGCCAGGCCGACGACGATGACGGCAAAGATGAGGGCACCGACGTAGGGCAGCCACGTGAGGCTGCCACTCAGGTGGCCCCCCAACTCGGTCTGCAAGGCCCTGAGGACCGCCACCGTCAACAGGAGGCACCCCACGGAGATGAGCACGGCGCCGGCCACGCCCCAGGCGACGTAGCGACCGAGCCGCTTGAGCGGGTCGATGGTCTCCTGCTTGGCATAGGCGACGACGAGGGACACCAGCTCGGTGAGGAGCTCGCGTACCGGAGTGTCGGCGTCCCGACGGCCGGGCCGTGGAATGGAAGGCAATCGTGCTCCTCGCTCAGAGATCGATGGACGATCATTGTCCGTTCCCGAGGCGGTATTCAAGCACGTTCGAGACCTGCTCGGTCAGGGAAACCACCCCCCGGAGGCGGGCGGCAGGGTCGCCGGTCTCGAGCAGCGACTGGCGGTCGAGCGGTCCGACCGGCGCCAGCGCGCAGAGCTGCCACGACGCGACCAGGGGGTCGTCGTCGAGATCGAAGGTCATGGGGATGCCGCTCTCGCCGAGCTCGGCGGCGAGTCCGAGCGCCCGCCTGACACGCCGGGCCGCGTCCACGAGGAGCGGATCGTCGGCCGTCGCCCATGCCGTGACTTCGGCCAGGCCGCTCACCTCCGCCACGGGGTAGGGGTCGTCGGGCAGCCACCGATCGACCCGGAAACGGCGGGTCCCGAGCACGGCGATCACCCACCGGCCATCGGGCACCTTCTGAGCGTCGAGGAGCCTGGCGACGGTCCCGACCGGGACGCGCAGGTCTCCCCCGCCGACCTCGGACCCCCTCTCGATGAGGACGATCCCAAACTCGGGTTCCTCGACGCCGGTCAGGTCGTCCATCAGCGTCCGGTACCGAGGTTCGAACAGATGCAGCGGCAGCACGGCCGTCGGCACGAGGACGGTGCCGAGGGGGAACACCGGGAGCCTGCTCACGGCCCGGCCCGGCGGGGAACGGCATCGAAGATTGGCGGGGCCGCCGGTTCGGCCGCCAGGTAGGCGCCGATCGCATCGCCGACCTCGGCACCCAGGTACGATCCGGGGAGATCGTTGCTTATGAAGGAAAACACGATCGGGGCGCGTTGCTCGGGAGTCGATGCCCTTGTCCCGGGCGCGGCCATCACGAAACCGCTCAGCGCGGACACGCCGTCAAGGGTGCCGGTCTTGGCGTGCAGGCGACCCTGCGCCTTGGTGCCGATCATGCGGGTGGTGAGGGTGCCCGTCTTGCCGGCCACGGGCAATCCGGCGAAGAGGGGCCCGTGCGTGCCCTCGCGTTCGAGATCGGCCACGAGGAGGGCGCACGATGCCCGGTCTCCACGGTCGAGGCCGGAGGAGTCGAGATTCCGCAGCTCCGCCACCGGCAGGCCGTCGTGGGCGAGGTCGACTCGAACCGCCCGGGTCCCTGCCGCCGTGGTCCCGGCGCCGGCGACGCGCCGACCGAGCACCTTGGTGAGCATCTCGGCGCCGGTGTCGTCGCTTATCCGCAAGACGGTGTCGATCATGGTCGACATCGGCGGCGAGGCGATCGACGTGACCGGGCGCGCCGAGCGGGGCGAGACGCCCGCCGTCGTGTGATCTGTCCCCACCCTGACGCCGTCCTTGCGGAGGAGCCCGGCGAACACGCTTGCGGCCATCACGGCGGGGCGGTTCGCGGCGCGAAACGGCTTGGTGGGACTGAACCCATCGTTGACGTCGAGGGCGCTGAGCGGTCCGACGTCCTCCTCGGCTCGGTAGATGGGTTCCCATGTCGCCACGCCCCGCCGGGCGTCGAAGAGGTGCTCGTCGCCGACGACGTCCCCCCTGATCGCCCGTATCCCTGCCGCCTTGACCCGGCGCGCCAGCTGCGGCAGCGACGTCGTGACGGGCTCGGGATAGTCGAGGTCGGCTTGGTAGCCGGGAGTCCTGAGGAACGGATCGCCTCCACCCACCAGGTAGAGGTCGCCGTGAAGTACGCCACCGACGATCCGCCCACGCTCGGTCACGCTCGTCCGCAGCCGGAGCGACGCCCCGAGCCGGTCGAGGATGGCCGTGGCCGTCAGGAGCTTCAGGTTGGATGCCGGGAGCTCCTCCCGGGTGGCGTGCTGGGCGAAAATCGTCCTGCCGGCCTGGGTCACGAGGAGGCACGACGACGTCGTGGCGGAGCCGAGCCGTGCCATCAGCTTCGGCAACCGGGCCGCGAAGCGCCGGTCGGTCGTAGCCGCCTCGATCCAGTCGGGTACGCGCCGCACGGAGAGCACCGGGGTGAGCAGCCCGGTGGCGGCCGGCGCCCCCGGAGGGACCGGGCGTATGGCCGCGCCGACCCGGGCCACGCTCCCGCCGGTGACGGGTCCGATGGCGAGCGCCGCCCCCACGAGCACCCCGAGCGCAGCGCGACAGGGGGCGGGCGTGCGCATCCACAGGAGGGTACGCCGGACCGGCCGGCAACGCCGAGGGTCGCCGGGCGCGCCACGATTCGACGTGGGAAAGAACCTCCGATGGCGAGCGTCTACCAGATGGTAAGTACGCTACGGTGGGTGGGTGTCCGGTTATCTCGCCGCTGTGATCGTCGGCCTGGTCGTCTGCCAGGTAGCGATCTTCCTCACCACGATCGTCCTGCACCGGACCATGGCCCACAAGGCGGTCATGCTGCACCCGGCGCTGATGTTCGCCTGCCGGCTCGTCATCTGGCTCACCACCGGCATCCGCCCCCGCCAGTGGGTTGCGGTGCACCGCCGGCATCACGCCTTCACCGACGTCGAAGGTGACCCCCACTCGCCGGTGATCTCCGGGTTCAAGACGGTGCAGTTCGGCAACGTCGTGCTGTACCGCAAGGCCGCCAACGACGGTCAGACGGTCGACCGCTACGCCAAGGACATGCCGCCCGACCGGTGGGACAAGAGTCTCTTCGACCACGCCCTCATCGGCCTCGCCATCGGCGTCGGCGTGCTCTTCGCCGTGTTCCTTGGCAACTGGCGCCTCGTACTCGTCGCCGCCGCCGTCCACACCGTGACCTACCTCCTGCTCAACTCGGCCGTCAACGCCATCGGCCACCGTTACGGCAAGCGCCCCTACCTTGGTTTGGCCGGCAACAGCCAATGGCTCGCCTTCCTCACCGCCGGCGAGGGCCTCCACAGCAACCATCACGCCGCGCCGACCTCCGCCCGCCTCGCCTTCCACCGCAGGGAGATCGATCCGGGCTGGTGGGTCATCAGCGGCTGGCGGCGGATGGGCCTGGCGACCGTCCGGCACCAAACGGCACGGATACGGCCGGCGGCCGAACGCGCCCCAGAACTGGTCTAGCCGGGGCCGGCCACTGACGTGGCTAGCCTGCGACGACCATGGACATCGTCTCCGCCCTCTTCGCCGAGAACATCGATCTGCGACCGTCGCCTGGCCCTTCGACACGCATCGACCTGACGGGGATCATGTTCTCCTTTCCCGCGGCCTCACCGCCGCCGGTCACGGTTACGCCCCACCTGATCGTGCTCGTCCGCTGCCGTTCCCACGAGGACGGGAACGGCATCCTCGAGGTCACCTTCCGTGACGAGGCCGGCGAACAGGTCGCCCGCAACGTGTCGCCCTTCACCGTGGAGCCAGGGAAGTTCACCTACCGGCTCGTGCGAGGCGAGCTCGAGTACGCGGCCTACGGCACCATCGAGGCCCACTGCCGGTTGATGCCCGAAGGGCCGACCGTCGTCGTTCCCCTCACGCTGCTACCTCCCGTCGCCTGAGCGGTCATCGGGTGGCCTTTGCCAGCGCCATCTCGCTCGACCCCGTCTCGGCCTACGCCACGGGTGAGGTCATTGGCCAGGTCCTCGACACCGTCGGACCGCATCCCGATCTGGTCGTCGTCCTGGCCCGACCCGGCCACGCCGGCGCCCTCGAGGACATCGCGGGCACGATCCATCGAATCCTCGCCCCTTCGCTGCTCATCGGCGGCGTCAGCGAAGGGGTGGGCACCAACCGCACCTTCGTGCGGGCCGGTCCCGCCCTGGCCCTACTCGCCTGCCGGTGTGGGCCGCTCACGGCGCTCGGGCCACAGCCGCCCCTCGGGGTCGCGACATCGACGTCACCGGGTGTGGGCACCACCCTCCTTCTCACCACCGCAGCTCCCGAAGACGACGCCGCGCCCCCTTCGCGGCATCAGGATCGGGCGGCACAGGACCTCGTTTCGGTGGCTCCGACGATCGGCGGCGTCGTGCGCGGTCCCCTCGTTCTCGGCGACGCCGTCTACGCCTCCGGCTCCGTCGGGGTCACCTTCGGAGCCAACGTCGACGTCCGGCCTTCGCTCGTGTCCGACCTCGGGCCGGTCGGACCCGTCCTCACGGTGACCGCAGCCGCGTCCGGCACCCTGATCGCACTCGACGGCGTCGCCGCCATCGAACGGCTCACGACCGTCGTACGCGACCACGTCCCCGCCGGCGCCCTCGCCGACGTCGGTCGCAGCATTCACCTCGGGTGGAACGGCCAGACGACGCCGGCGCGCGTGCTCGGCGTCGACCCGTCCAACGGGGCCGTCGCCGTCGCCTGCGACTACGCCCCCCAACCCGGCGCCACCGTGGTCGTGCACGTGGCCGCTCCGAGCAACATCAGGCGCAACCTCAGATCCGCGATGCACATGACCGGGCCGCCGGCGGGGAGCGTGATCTTTGCCGCTCCTGGCCATGGCCCGGTGCTCGCAGGTCAGGCGGGCGACGACGACCTCGGCGACGGGGGCGCCGAGCTCGATGAAGACGACGGTCCGCTGCCCGCTGCGACGCTCTCGTGCGAGGCGGCGCCCCGTATCGTCGCCCCGCTCGCGGGCATCGAGGCGGTCGAACGGGCCAGTGCGCTCGCCATATTCCCCCAATCATGATCGCCGCCACCGAGGCCGCTCCCCCGATCGGGTGAACGCGAGGACGAGTCGGGTTCCCCCTCGCCGGCCCTGACGTAGGGTTGAGTCGTATGAGCGACCCTGATCTCGAGCAGCGCGGCATCAACGTCATCCGTGGCCTGGCCATGGACGCCCCTCAAAAGGCCAACTCCGGGCATCCGGGTACGGCCATGGCCCTCGCCCCCCTCGCCCACGTCCTCTGGAAGCGGATCATGCGCTTCGACCCGACCGAGCCGGACTGGCCCGACCGTGACCGCTTCGTGCTCTCCTGCGGTCACGCCTGCATCCTCCTGTACTCGATGCTGTATCTGACCGGCTACGGGCTCGAACTGGAGGACCTCGAGGCATTTCGGCAGGTCCACAGCCGTTGCCCCGGGCACCCCGAGGTCCACCACGCCCCGGGCATCGAGGTCACCACTGGACCCCTCGGACAGGGAGTCGCCAACGGCGTCGGCCTCGGCGTGGCCGAGCGCATCCTCCGCAGCCGCTACAGCCCAGACCTCGTCGACCACCACACGTTCGTCATCTGCAGCGACGGCGATCTGATGGAAGGCATCAGTCACGAGGCCGCATCCCTCGCCGGTCACCTCGGCCTCGGACGGCTCGTCTACGTCTACGACGACAACCACATCACGATCGACGGCCCCACCGAGCTGGCCCTCTCCGACGACCCGGCCAAGCGCTTCGAGGCCTACGGCTGGCACGTCGAGGACCTGGGCGAGATGGCCAACGACACCGACGGGCTCGAGGCCGCCGTGCGCCGGGCCATGGCCGTCGAGGACAAGCCGTCGTTTCTCGTGCTGCGCAGCCACATCGGCTACCCGGCACCCCACAAGACCGACAGCCCTTCGGCCCACGGCAGTCCACTCGGCGAGGATGAGGTGAAGGCCACCAAGGAGATCCTCGGCCTCCCGCCCGACAAGGACTTCTACGTCCCCGACGACGTCCTCGAGATGTACCGGGAGACGATCCCGCGTGGCCAGGCCCTGCGCCACGACTGGGAGAAGCGCCTGGCCGCATGGGGCGGCGACCGCGAGGAATGGGACGCCCTCTGGGCCAACCGGGGCATGGAGGGCTGGGAGGACCTGCTCCCCCGCTGGGAGCAGGCCGGCGAGCAGGTGGCGACCCGCCACTCGATGAACAAGGTCCTCAACGCCACCGCACCGAAGATCCCCGGCCTCGTCGCCGGCGGCGCCGACCTCACGGGCAATACCGGCACGAAGCTCGACGGCGCCGAGCGCCAGAGCATCGAGCATCCCGAAGGTCGGGCCATCGCCTACGGAGTGCGCGAGCACGCCATGGGCGGCGTCATGAACGGGCTCAGCCTGCACGGGGGCGCCGTGCCTGTCGGCGGGACGTTCTTTGTCTTCAGCGACTACATGCGCGGCTCGGTCCGCCTGGCTGCCATCTCCGGCGCCAAGGTCATCTACTTCTGGACCCACGACTCCATCGGCGTCGGAGAGGACGGCCCCACCCACGAACCGGTCGAGCAGCTCGCGGCCATGCGGGCCATGCCGGGGCTGCGGGTCATCCGCCCCGCCGACGCCAACGAGTCCGCCCACGCCTTCCGGGTCGCCGTCGAAAGGGACGGGCCGACGGCGCTGATCCTCAGTCGCCAGAACGTTCCCGTCCTCGAAGGCACCCTCGAGCTCGGTAACGAGCTCGAGCGAGGCGCCTACGTGCTCGTCGGCGGCGATGACGACCCCGACATCGTCCTCGTCGGCACCGGCTCTGAGGTATCGCTCTGCGTCCAAGCGGCCGCCCGGCTGGCCGATGAAGGCATCAGTGCCAGGGTCGTGTCCATGCCCAGCTGGGATCTCTTCGAGGAGCAGGGCGACGACTACCAAGACGTCGTGCTCGGACCCGGTTCGCCGATCCTCTCTGTCGAGGCGGCGACGTCGTTTGGCTGGGCCAAGTGGGCCGACGACTCCGTCGCCCTCGACCGCTTTGGTCTCTCGGGCCCGAGTGCAGAGGTGATGGCCGAGCTCGGCTTCACCGTCGACAACGTCGTTGCCAGGGCCCAGTCCCTACTCGACGACCTCGGCGACTTTGCCCTCGACGACAACGATGCCGCACTCAACGACGCTGCCGGCTACGGCACTCCCGGCTACGACACTGCAGCCGACGAATCACAGGAGGACGCATGACACTGCTCCACCAACTCTTCGATGACCAGGGCCAGAGCCCCTGGATCGACAACCTCAACCGCCCGAGCATCAAGGGCGGCGGCCTGCAGGACCTGGTCGACCGGGGCATCAGGGGGGTGACGTCCAACCCCACGATCTTCGAGAAGGCCATGACCGGCTCCGACGCCTACGACGAGCAGTTTGCCGGCCTCGTCGAGAAGGGCCCCGTCGAGCACGCCTTTTGGGACATGGCCATCGAGGACGTGATCAACGCCTGCGCCATCCTCCGGCCCGTCCACGACGCCGGCGGTGGCGGCGACGGTTTCGTCTCGCTCGAGGTCTCCCCCGCGCTCGCCACCGACACCGATGGCACGACCACGGCGGCCCGAGACCTCCACCAGCGCATCGACCTGCCCAACCTCATGGTGAAGATACCGGCGACCAAGGAGGGCATTCCTGCCATCCGCACGATGATCTCCGAGGGCCGCAACATCAACGTCACCCTCATCTTCTCCATCGACCGCTACGACGCCGTCATCGATGCCTACGTCTCCGGTCTCGAGGCCTTCGACGCCGCCGGGGGCGACCTGTCGACGGTGCACAGCGTGGCTTCGTTTTTCGTGAGTCGGGTCGACACCGAGGTCGACCGCAGGCTCGACGCCATCGGCTCCCCCGCCGCAGTCGACCTTCAGGGGAAGGCGGCCGTGGCGCAGGCCCGCATGGCGTACTCGCTCTTTGAGGAGCGGTTCCACGGCGCCAGGTGGGAGGCCCTCGCGGCCAGGGGGGCCAACGTCCAGCGGCCGCTGTGGGCGTCGACGTCCACCAAGAACAAGGCCTATCCTGACCTGCTCTACGTCGACAGCCTGATCGGGCCCCACACCGTCGACACCATGCCCGACGCCACCGTTGACGCCTTCAGTGACCATGGCACCGTCGCCCGCACCGTCGACAAGGACGCCGAGGGGGCCAAGGCCCACCTCGACCGTCTCGCCGAGGTCGGCGTGGACATGGCGGACGTGGCCAGGGTCCTCGAGGACGAGGGTGTGGCCAGCTTCGCCAAGAGCTTCGACGAGCTCCTGCAGTCCCTCACCGACAAGGCCACCGCTCTGCAGAAGGGGACCTGACCGGGTGAAGCGCGCCTCTCGGCCGGAGGGGCACCGGTCGGTCGGCGCCAGTTGACGGGTCGAAGGGCCGGAAGGGGCCACCGGATCTCAGTAGTGTGCTCGCCGTGCACGGAGAACTGACGGTCGTCGAAGACCTGCCCGGGGCGTTCGCATCGACGGTGATCCGCGCCTATCAGGAGCGGCCCGACGAGCTGTTCAGCCTGGCTCTGTCCGGGGGAAGCACGGCGACACCCTGCTACGAGCGTCTCGCCACCGAGAGTGAAGCGACCGTCGACTGGCTCTCGGTCAACATCTACTGGGGCGACGAGCGCTGCGTGCCCGCCGGCGACCCGGCCTCCAACCAGCTCCTCGGACGCACGGCCCTCCTCGAGAGGGTCGGCGCCGCCAACGCCGTCTACCCGATGAGCTGCGACGAGGGCCCCGACTCCTACGCCCTACGCGTCGGCGAGGTCGGCAAGCTCGACGTCATCCATCTCGGCATGGGACCCGACGGCCACACCGCGTCGCTATTCCCCGGCTCGGCGGCGCTCGATGCCGACCCCGGCCAGCTCGTCGCTCGCAACGACGACCCGTCGGGCCTCAACCCGCATCCCCGCCTCACGCTGACGTTCTCGGCGATCAACCGCGCCCGCCTCGTCATCTTCACCGTGGCCGGGGCGTCCAAGCGCGACACACTGCAGGCCGTGATCGACGGCGCCGACCTTCCCGCCGGCCGAGTCGACGCCGACCGGGTCGTCTGGTTGGTCGACACCGATGCCGCGCCCGCTCGCCTCCCGCGGACGTGACCCCGGTGCGACCGGCTTCGGCTCGCTCGTGACCCCGGCTCGCTCGTGACCCCGGCTCGCTCGTGACCCCGGCTCGCTCGTGACCCCGGCTCGCTCGTGACCCCGGCTCGGCCGGGGCGGACGCCGGCACCCCCGCGGTCGCGACGCGGGTCGACCGGTCGCCCCGAGATCGACCGGCGCCTGGGCGAGTTGCTCGACGAGCTCGGAGCTCGAGGCAACCGAGATCAGCTCCTCGAGCTGTTCGCCACCGTCGTACGCCTCTCGACAGACCGCTCGGACCGCCTCGACCTCAAGATCGCCAACGCCGCGTTGCGGGAGATGGCCGACGGCTTCGAGGTCTTCGCGCCCTACCGCCACGTCCGCAAGGTCACCATGTTCGGTTCGGCCAGGACCGCGCCGAGCGATCCCCTCTACGCCCAGGCCCGCGACCTGGCCGCCCTGCTCGCCGACCACGGCTGGTCGACGGTCACCGGGGCCGGTCCCGGGATCATGGCGGCCGGGCTCGAGGGGGCGGGCACCGACCACGCCTTCGGGATCAACATCCGGCTCCCCTTCGAGCAGGGCGCCAACGAGTTCATCGCCTCCAACCCCAGGCTCGTGTCGATGAAGTACTTCTTCACCCGCAAACTGCTGCTGATCAAGGAGTCCTACGGCTACGCGGTGCTGCCGGGCGGGTTCGGCACCCTCGACGAGGCCTTCGAGCTGCTGACGCTGCTGCAGACCGGCAAGGCGGAGCCGGCGCCGGTCGTGCTCATCGATGTCCCCGGCGGCGGGTACTGGCGGGCCTGGCAGAACTTCGTCGTCGACGAGGTCGGCGCCCGGCGCCTGATCAGCCCCGCCGATCATCGGCTCTACCGCATCACCGACAACGTCGACGACGCCGCCGCCGAGCTGCTCGGCTTCTACCGCAACTACCACTCCCTTCGCTGGGTGGGTGACACGCTCGCCATACGCGTGGAGGTCGCCCCGAGCGAGGCGGAGGCCGACGAGCTGGCCAGGGAGTTCGCCGACGTCATCCGTGGACCGATCGAAGTAAGCACCGGTCCGCTGCCGGCCGAGGGCCGCAGCGACGAGTTCCCAGGTCTGGCCCGCCTGGCCCTGCGCTTCGACCGGATGTCCTACGCCCGGCTCCGGGACCTGATCGACGCCGTCAACCTGCTGCCGAGCGCCCCACCCCCACCGATGCTCCGTCCGCCTGTGACGTAGGAGCCGGGTTCGGGTGGCGGGTTGGGTGGCAGGGTCGGGTCGGGTGGCGGGTCGTGGCGGGGTCGGGTGGCGGGTCGAGCTCAGGGGTCGGGCTCCTCGCCCGGATCGGCCAGGATGGCGGCCGCCTTTTCTACCGCTCGTCTGGCCCGGTTCATCCGCTTCTCTTCGAGCGGTACGTCGCGACCACCCTCTTCGATCGACCGGCGCAGTGTCTCCATGGCCAGGTCGGTGAGCTCGTCGGCGATGCCGGCCAGGCGGGCGCGGATATCCGCGACCTGTGCCGACGTCAGTCGCTCGGACATACCGTCCCCTTGGGCGGGACCGCTAACCCGATGAAGTAGTTGTCTACCCGGGAGCGGATGCAGCTGCTGAACCCATAGGCGGTATGGCCATAGCCGCTCCTGGTCAAGAGGACGCCATTGGCCAGCTGTCCGGCGAGGGCCTTGGCCCACGCGTAGGGCGTGATCGGGTCGTCGGTGCTCCCGACGACGACGATCGGCGGGGAGCCGGCCGCGGTGATCGGCGCCCTCGGCGTCGTGACCTTCACCGGCCAGATGGAGCAGGTGGCCTCGCTGTAGAGGTCGAGCAGGCCAAAGACCGGAGCTCCCTTCTCTGCCGCGCTGGCGTCGGCGCGCAGGCCGCTCAGGTTGGGGACGGGGCCGTCGGCACAGTCGACGGCGGTCTCAGCCTCGATCTCGTTGCTGTAGGTCCCGTTGCTCGCGCGGCCCAGATAGTTGTCGAACAGGGCCAGGATCGGGCTTCCCTGGCCCTGACCGAGGGAGGTCAGGGCCTGGCCGAGCGTCGTCCACTCCTGCGGGCTGTAGAGCGCCGCAGCCGCCCCGTAGAGCAACACGGCGGCATTGACCTGCTGGGTGGAGCCGGCCACGGTCACCGGGTGGGCACGGACCTTGGCGAGGAGGGCCTGGAAGTCGGCGGAAAGGTCGCTGCTCGGCTTCCAGCCACACTCGCCCTTCGAGCATGCCGCGAAGAAGGCGGTGAGCTCGCGTTCGAGGGCGGACGATTGCGCGTCGACGGTCGCCACGGCGCTGAGGGCGGGATCGATGGCCCCGTCGAGGACCATCGCCCGAATGTGCGTAGGAAACATCCGGGCGTACACGGCGCCGAGGTAGGTGCCGTAGGAGAAGCCGAGGTAGTCGAGCTTGGGCTCACCCAGGGCGATCCTGATGCGATCCATGTCCGTGGCCGCCTCCACGGTGCCGATGTACGGCAGCAGCGATCCACTCCTCGCCTTGCACCCGGCCACGAAGCGGCGGTCGGCGGCCACGAGTGAGGCGAAGCCCGCCTTGGTCGTCGGGGCCGGGTCGACGCTCAGCTCGGCGTCGAGTTGCGATCCCGTCCCGCAGGTCACGGGGTCGCTGCGTCCCACGCCTCTCGGGTCGAACCCGACGATGTTGAAGCGGGCGAGCATGTCCGGTTGCAGCTCGGCGACGATGTCGGGGAGGTAGTCGACCCCGGAGACACCGGGCCCGCCGGGGTTGACGAGAAGGGAGCCGATCGGCGTTCCGGTGGCGACGTGGCGGTCGAGGGCGATGCCGATCGTGCCGCGGCTCGGATGGGCGTAGTCGAGCGGAACCTCCAGGGTGGCGCACTGGTAGCCGCTCGGTCCCTGGGTGGCACCACAGGGCGACCAACGCAGCGCCCGGCCCTTGGCGACACCCTGCGCCGTTGTCGGTGTCGTGGTCCCTCCTGCCGACGTCGGCGCGCTCGAGGCGGGCCGACCATTCGCCACCGAACCTCCACTCGTCGCTGATGACGGTGAAGGAACGGACGGTGATGCGGCAGACGGTGATGTCGAGCCGCATGCGGTGGCGACGACCGCAACGGCGGCAAAGACCACCAACCAGGCTGCTCGCTTTGGAAACACGACGGCCGAGGCTATCGGGCCGCCCGGACCCGCTGGCGCCGGCTCCGTGCCAATTCGGTCCAGCTCGGGCGCCGCCATTGGGTTCGGTCCCGGTGTCTTAGTACCGTGCGGGGCCATGGCAGAACTGGCGCTTGAAGGCTGGATGAACGAGGAGGAGAAACGCATCACCTCCACGCTCTTCGACTGGTTGCGGGTCCCGTCCATCTCGGCCGAGCCGGGTCGGTCGACCGACGTGGTCGCATCGGCCCACCTGGGCGCTGGCCTCCTTCGCGATGCCGGCTTCGAGCACGTGGAGCTGCTCGAGACCGGAGGCGGCGCAGGGCTGCCGGCGGTATACGGCGACTGGCTCCATGCCGGTCCCGGCGCGCCGACGGTCCTCGTCTACGGCCACCACGACGTGCAACCCGTGGATCCCATAGACGAATGGACCTCGCCGCCGTTTGAGCCGGTCATCGTCGACGGCGAGTGTCGGGCGCGCGGCGCCATCGACGACAAGGGCCAGGTGCTCTACGAGATCGAGGCGGCCCGGGGCCTGCTCGCTCGCCGCGGCGAGCTTCCCGTCAACCTCAAGTTTCTCATCGAGGGCGAGGAGGAGATCGGGAGCCCCCACTTCGAGGCGCTCCTGCGCGAGCGCAGCGGGCAGCTCGCCGCCGACATCGTCGTCGTCTCCGACACCGGCATGCTGGCGCCGGACGTGCCTTCGGCGACGATGAGCATGCGGGGCCTCGTGGGCTTCGACGTCACGGTCCGCACGGCGTCGATCGACCTGCACAGCGGCTCGTGGGGCGGGACGGTTCCCAACGCCGCTCGCCTTGTCGCCGAGCTGGCCGCCGACCTCCACGATGATCGCCACCGGGTGACCGTGCCGGGCTTCTACGACCGGGTCGCCGCCATCTCCGGCACCGAGCAGGCGTCGCTCGACGCCCAACCCTTCGACGAGGTCGCCTTCAGGGCCCAAGCCGGTGGCGTCGCTTATCTGGAGGGAGAGGAGGGTTACAGCCCGCTCGAGCGGGTCGGCGTCCGCCCCACGGCCGAGATCGTCGGAATCCACGGCGGTTACGGCGGACCTGGCCTGAAGACCATCGTGCCCGCTACCGCCGGGTTCAAGGTGGCCCTCCGCCTGGTCCCCGACCAGCGTCCAGACGAGATCGAGGCGGCGTTCCGGCGCTGGGTGGCCGAGCGCGTGCCTCCCGGTGTCGACGTCGCCGTCACGGGCGAGGGGGGTGTTGCCCCGGCGCGCACCCCGCTCGACCATCCGGCGACAGGAGCGCTGCGCGATGCGATCGCAGCCGTCTGGGGCACCCCTCCCCTCTGGACACGCGAGGGTGGAAGCGGGCCCGAGGAGGCCCTCGGGCGGGTCCTCGAGGCCCCGGTGCTCTTCCTCGGTGTCGGCCTCCCCGACGACCGCATCCACGCACCCAACGAGCGGATGGTGATGGACCAGTTCTGGCGGGGCCTGCTCGCCGCCGGTGAGCTGCTTGTGCGCCTCGGGAGCCCGACGTGAGCGCCAGGGACGACAGCGGCGCCCGAGGCGGCAGGGGCACCCGGGGCACCCGGGGCACCGATTTCGCTGCGACACCGGCCGACGCCCACGAGTGGGTGAGCTTCGAGGACGACGACGAGGAGCGAACCTGGATCTTCGACGTCACCTTCATGGAGTCCCGCTGGTCATGCATATTCGGTGCCGGCTGCCAGGGCGTACTGACGGGTCCGACCCCCGAGCTCGAGCAAGGCTGTTGCTCGTACGGAGCCCACTTCACCGACGACGCCGATGTCGAGCGGGTCACGGCCGCCGCATCGACGCTCACGTCAGAGCAGTGGCAGATGCGGTCTCGGTCTGGTCGCCATGGCATCGTGCGCAACGATCCCGACGGGACCCGCGTCACCCGCCTGGTCGACGACGCCTGCATCTTCCTCAACCGGCCCGGGTTCCCTGGCGGAGCGGGCTGCGCGCTGCACCGTGCCGCGCTCGAGGCCGACCGTCTGCCGCTCGAGGTCAAGCCCGACGTCTGCTGGCAGCTTCCCCTTCGCCGGGACGAGACCGTCGATGACCGGGGTCACGTGACGACGACGATCTCGCAATGGGACCGGCGCCACTGGGGTGGCGGGGGCAGTGACTTCCACTGGTGGTGCACCGAGGCGCCGGAGGCGTTCGTAGGCCACGATCCGGTCTGGCGTTCGCTCGCCGCCGAGCTGGTTGCTCTCGTCGGGCCCGCCGTGTACCTCAAGCTGGTCGGCTACCTCAACGAGCGCACGACGACGACCGTCGCACTCCCCCATCCGACCGTGCGGACGAAGTCGGGTGCCTGAGCGCAGCGCGACTCAGGGGGCGCGATGCGCCGGCTGATCCGTGTGATCCTCGCCCTCGGTGGCGTCGTCGTCGTCCTCCATGGCCATGCACCACGAAGCGTGCTCGTCGCCCGGCTCGGCGCCGCATTCGGCGCAAGGGGGGATGATTACTTCGTTGGAGCGCTTGAGTGCTCGCGCTTCCTCGAAGCGCCGATGTCGTCCCTTTTTCACGCGCCCGCTCCCATCAGTCTGAGCCCTTCGTGACGTCTGGAAAGCTTACCGCTGTACATCGGGTAGGTCGGTGGCAGCGGGCCCGTGCGTCCCCAAAATCACTAATCCGGATTTGATCAGTCGACTTTCGGCTGGGTAGGGTCCGGCCTTGAAGTCTCCGACGAGCAAGGGGTAGGCGCCGATGAGCGTGACCGACGAGCTGCTCGGCAATGCCGGGCAATACGCCAAGAAGTTCGACCAGGGTGGCCTACCGATGCCTCCCGGCAAGCAGGTCGCCGTGGTCGCATGCATGGACGCCCGCCTCAACGTGTACGGCTTGCTCGGTCTGGTCGAGGGAGATTCGCACGTGATACGCAACGCCGGTGGCGTGGTCTCCGAGGACGTGATCCGATCCCTTGCGATCTCTCAGCGGTTGCTCGGCACGACCGAGATCATTCTCATCCACCACACCGACTGCGGCATGCTCAGCTTTTCCGATGACGCCGTGAAGGCACAGATCGAGGCGGACACGGGGATCCGTCCCCCGTTCGCGCTGGAAGCGTTCGCCGATCTTGACGACGACATCCGCCAGTCGATCGCTCGGGTCAAGGCCAGCCCGTTCGTGCCCCACAAGAACGTTCGTGGCTTCGTCTACGACGTGGAAAAGGGCGGGCTCAGAGAGGTCGCCTGACCAACCCACTGCCGGTCTCGGCCGGCCTCTGGGCGGCTACGTGCCGCTCGGGTCGTCGGTCTGAGGACTTGGGCGCAGGTCCACGGTCAAAGTCAGCACCCCGTCATCGATGCGCCCCGTGGCGTCACCGATGAGGGCATAGTCCTGGAAGTCGATCCGAGCCTGATCGATGAAACGCTTGCGATCCGCGCCCTCGACAGGCGGAAGCCCCCGCTTGCGAACCGCCTTGGCCCGCGCCTGGAAGCGGGCGATCATGCGGTCGACGTCAAGCTCCTCCGGCATGGGTGCATGGTAGGGCGCCCTCGGAGCGTTTCTTGTCGCGATCCGTGTACGCGTCGGCTCGAACCTGTCGCGATTTCTGTACACACGTCGGTGCAAGATCGCGACAGGTTCCGGAGCGAGGCGTCACTTCCCCTCCCGGTCGGCGGGTGGCCGCCCCGAACGGGCCTCGATGACGAGCCCCTGGCCGCGGTCGAAGGCCAACGCCGCTCGGCCCCCGAGCAACCGGCCGACGGTGTCGCCGGCCACGTCCGCCCGCCATCCTCGCCCCAGCCGAGCGTCGGGCTCGTTGCGCAACATGGCCACCACGTCGGATCGGGTCGCGAGCAGGGCGGCGTCCACTGCTGCGTCACGAGCGAGCTGGGCCACCCAGGCCATGGCCAGGGCGACGGCGGGGCGGAGGTCCTTGGGGACCTCGTCGGCCTGCGGCGCGTTGACCGCGGCGTCGGGGAGATGAAGGCCCCTGCCAACAGCGGCGAGGATCTCATCGGCCGAGTCACCTCGCAGGTAGCGACCGTCGAGACCGCGAACAGCGGCGAGAGCCTGGCGCGACGATGGCGGCCGGTGGGCGATGGACTGCAGGGCGAGGTCCGGCAGCACGTGGCGCACGGGGATGTCCCTGCTCTTGGCCTGCGACTCCCGCCACGCCGCCAGTTCCTGGGCGACCCCCCTCTCGCTGCCACGCAGCGCCCTGGCATCCCGCAGCTTCCACCACGCTCGCGCGGGATCCGGCTCTCCAGTGGCCTTCGACCGCACCAGCTCGCACTCCTGATCTGCCCAGTCGAGGCGACCCCGTGCCTCCAGATCGGCGCCGATGGCCGTGGCCAGCTCGAGGAGGTGATCGACGTCGGCGGCGGCGTAGCGGAGCTGCGAATCCGCGAGCGGCCTGGCGCTCCAGTCGGTCAACCGGTCGCCCTTGGCCACGCTGATACCGAGGTAGGAGGCGGAGAGACTCGCGAGTGACGCCGAGCCGTGGCCGGCAAAGCCGGCGGCGACCTGGGTGTCGAAGAGGTGGGCCGGTACCGTCCCGCACGAGCGCAGGAGGACCTCGAGGTCCTGCTCGGCGGCGTGGGCGACCATCGTCGCCGGTCCTTCGAGGATCTCGGCGAGCGGGGACAGGTCGACGGCGAGCGGGTCGACCAGGGCCGTACCCGCCTCTCCTCGGGCCCCGCCGCCCGCTCCGCCTCCGGCCTCCGCTGGCCAGGCGACCTGGACGAGCGCAACCTGCGGCCAGTAGGTCTTCTCCCGATGGAACTCCGTGTCGAGGGCGTAGCGCGGAGCATCCTTCAGCCGGGCGACCACCTCGGCGAAGGCCAGGGCATCGGCGACGAGACCGGGTGGGGCCGGCGGCACGTTCAATGCGCCGGCTCGGCGGCCCACGCCCTCAGCTGGGCCAGACTCCGGGCCAGCAGGCGCGACACCTGCATCTGGCTGACGCCGACCATCGACGCGATCTCGGTCTGGCTGCAGCCGACGACAAAGCGCAGGTTGAGGATCTGCTGTTGGCGTTCGGGCAGACGAGCCAACAGAGGGCTGAGCTCCATGCGCCCGTCGACCTCGGCCATCCGCTGGTCCCGCATCCCGATCCGGTTGCTGAGCGAGTGGTCGTCGCCACCCGAGAGCGGCGCCTCGAGCGACGTGTTGTGTCGGAGCCCGCCGGCGTCGAGGGCCTCGACGGCGTCGTCGATCGTGACATCGAGGCGTGCGGCGATCTCGGGCAGCGTCGGTGAGCGGCCCGACTCCTGGGTCAGCTCATCGATGGCCTGCTGGGCCTGGAGGTGGAGATCGTGGACTCGGCGGGGAAGGCGAACCGACCAGCCCCGGTCGCGCAGGTGCCGCTTGAGCTCGCCGAGGATCGTCGCCGTGGCGAACGTGGTCAGCTCGGCCCCTCGTGAGGGGTCGAACCGATCGATGGCCTTGAGCAGCCCGATGAGCGCTACCTGGTTGAGGTCGTCGAGCTCCTCACCCCGCTGGGCGAACCGGGCGGCGAGGCTGTACGCCAAACCCTGGTAGGCGGCGACGACCTGTTCTCTCGCCGCGGGTGACCGCGTCTCGAAGTACCACGAAATGGCCTTCCGGACCTGCTCTCGCCCGGTCGGAGCTTGGGCAGCACCCATCGGACCTCCTTGACGAGAGCGTACCGGAGCCCGCTCAACCGCCGTAATTCATGCGGGTGTCTTCCATGCGCAACACGTCGGTGTCCTCGGCACCACCGAAGTCGCTGTCGACGACCTCACCCACAAACAGGGTGTGGGACCCCACCGCGACACGCTGGCGGACCTCGCAGTCGATCCACGCCACGGCCGACGCGAGAATCGGCGCCCCGGTCGTCGCGGTTCGAATGGGCTGGTCGGACAGGGTCCCGGCCTCGGGGTCGTCGGCGGCCGGCTTGACGAAGCGGCGAACCACCGCCCGCTCGGCGCGGTCGATAAGCGACAGGGCGAAGACGCCACCCTCGTCCACGAGGCGATGCGTCAACGCCTCGCGCTCGACCGAGACACCGACCAGCTTGGGCTCGAGGGCGACCTGGGAGACCCAGTTGATGGTCATCAGGTTTCGAGATCCCGCGGCCGCGCTGCCGATGAGATACAGGCCCGACGGCAGCTTCCAAAGGACGCGCCGGCGGAGCCGGTCGTAAGCGTCAGGATCCCGATCGGCTGGCGCAGGCTCGACCGGGCTCATCGCCGCAGGCTACCGGTCGGGGCGCCACGCCCTCCCGCCACGCCCTCCCGCCACGCCCTCCCACCACGCCCCGGGCATCGTCGCCAGGAAGCCCTCAGCGAACGACCTGCCAGCGGAGGCCAGGCCACGCCGGCCGTCGGCCCCACCCGACGCGCCCGTCGAAGAGCCCGGCGAGCTCGTCGACCTCGCTCAGCGGAACGGCCACGTCGATCCGACCGGCACCGGCCTGCCACGCCGGCGCATCGGCAACGCGAAACCGGACCGCGCCGGCGTCGCCGAGCACCGTGAAGGTCGCTCCCGGCGAGGTGAGCCCGCGCCGGAGGGCAGGCCCGAGCGCCGCCGAGGCTCCGGCTCCCATCTTGACGACCGTGGCATTGAGGCGACGTCGCCACGACAGCGTGGCCACGGCCAGTTCCGTGAGGGCCCTTCTATCGGCGCCGGCCCGTGCGGCGAGCTCGGCGCCGATGACGGGATCGGACAAGAGGCTTCGTCGCCCGGTCCTGGTGACGAGCAGCGGATCGGTTGCAGCCAGGGCGGCCACGACATCGTCGGTGCTCAAGGACCGGCACAATTCGAGCTCGTCGGCGGTGAGGACGACGACCTGCAGAAAGCTGACCCGCCCGAACGGACCCTTCATGCGGCCGAGGGCCGGGTCGACGACGACGGCGGCGGCCGACAGCTCCCCACCCTTCTCCGGCCCGACCGGCCCGCGCAGGTCGATGTGGTCTCCGGCGGCGAACCCGTGGCCCGACGTCCAGACATACGCGGCCAGGTTGGTCAGCAGGTCGACCGCCCACGCCGGCTCGTCGACCCCACCCGCTTCGTCGCCGGGCCCACCCGCTCCCCGGCCTGCGACGCCTCCGCCGGCCCCGCCTGCCCCCCTTCCGCCGGTCGCGCCCGTCCCCTTCGCCACGCGCATGGTCAGCTCGAATCCCCACCCTGAGACGCCCGGATCGTCGGACTCCTTGCTGTCGAGCTCCGAGAGGCCGTAGGTGACCAGATGCCAGTGGTCGGGGGAGGAGAGCCGATGGGCGCTCACGGCGCGCAGGGGACCGCCACTGCGGAAACGCTGCGGCGCCCTGGGCCGGTAGCGATGCACCTCGGGCGCGCCGTCGACCCGGTCGACTCGCCGGTCGATAGCCGCCATCCCCGGTCCCGGCGACGAAACGACCGGGGCGGCGGCCCGCCTCCGGATCATGCCGGGCCCGGGCCGCCCCTGCGATCCCACTCGGGGTCGAGCTGACGGAGGAACAGACGGCAGCGCACCTCCTCGCTCCCCTCCCCGATCCGCTCGGCGGCCGCCCGCAGGGCCTCGAGTGCCCGCAGGAAACCTCGGTTGGTCTCGTGGTCCCATCGCACGTATCCCGTGCCGCGCCATCCCGATGCCCGGAGCGTGTCGAGGCCACGGTGGTAGCCGACGCGGGCGTAGGCGTACGATTCAACCGGCTCGTCGGAGAGCTCGGAGAGCACGGCCCAGGCATCGATGACGGTCGGGTGGGCGGCGGCGACGGCTGCCACCGCCGCCTTCCGCGTCGCTTCGGGCCCGGTGAGGGCGGCGCGCAACGCTGCGGCCACGCTTGGTTCGAGCGGCGCGAGAACGGTCTCGGGTGGGCCCGTCGTCAGGGGGACCGCCGAGCCGGGGTCGGGTGAGGTTGGTTGATTGGCCACCTCTGCATCTTGGCGCGGCCCGCTCCCAACCAGGGGTCCCCCTGCGATACAACGGGCGCGGCCATTGTCGATGAGACCTTGGTGGGACGGCACTTGCGGCCTACGGCCAAGCCTGTTGTCTCTTTGCGGTCCCCAGGTGGCTGCCCGGCGAGATCAGCTGCGACCATGACCCCGATGACCGACTGCGTGTTCGACCGCATCATCGCCGGCCAGGCCCCCGGCCACATCGTGCTCGACGAGCCCGATCTCGTCGGGATGCTCGACATCCGCCCCGTCTTCGAGGGCCACACGCTGATCATGCCGAGGCGGCACTACGTCCACCTCGACGACCTGCCCGACGACCTGCTCGGACCCCTCCTCGCCGCCGGCCGGCGGGTCGCCGCCGCCCAGCGAGCCGCCCTCGGCAACCCCGGCACCTGGGTCGCCATCAACGACGTCGTCAGCCAGAGCGTGCCCCACGTGCACGTCCACGTCGTTCCCCGCCGGCCCAAGGATGGGCTGCGGGGCTTCTTCTGGCCGCGGCGCCACTACGAGAGCGACGACGCCGCCGCAGCCGTGGCCGCCTCGATCAGGGAGTGCCTGACGCCGCCCCGCTGAGCGGCGTGCTCCCCCACCGGCAAGGCCCGCAGGGCGGCCCGGACCGGTCACCCCTCCACGATCAACACGTGTTGGTTTCGCCGGCCCCGTCGAAGCAGGACCCAGCGTCCGTGCAGGGCGTCGGCGGTCGTGAGATCGCGCTCCGCCTCCTCCCTGCGGTTGTTGACGTACACCGAACCGGAGGCCAGGTCGCGCCGGGCTGCGCCCCGGCTCCCTGCCAGCCCGGAGGAGATGAGGGCCTGGACGATGGGGACTCCCGCCTCGAGCTCGCCGGCGGCAACGACCGATGTCGGCGCGTCGGCAAGCACCACTTCGAGGCTCCCGGCGTCGAGGCCGGCGATGTCCTCGGTGAAGAGAACGGCGCCGGCTCGTTCGGCGCCGGCCGCGGCGTCGGCCCCGTGGACGAGCGTCGTCAGCTCACGAGCCAACACCCGCTGGGCCTGGCGCCGCTCCGGACGAGCCGAGGTGGCGGCGTCGAGCTCGTCGATCTCGGCTCGAGGTAGGAAGGTCAGCCGGCGCAGGTACCCGCCCACGTCGGCGTCCGATGCGCCCAGCCAGAACTGGAAGAACTGGTACGGGCTCGTCCGATCGGCGTCGAGCCACACCGACCCGCTCTCGGTCTTGCCAAACTTCGTACCATCCGCCTTGGTGATCAGCGGTGACGTGAGGCCGAAGGCGTGGGTCGATCGCAACCGGCGCACGAGGTCGACCCCCTCGGTGATGTTGCCCCACTGGTCCGAGCCGCCGAGTTGCAGCGTGCAGTCGTAGCGGTCGAAGAGCTGCACGAAGTCCCACGACTGCAACAGCATGTAGCTGAACTCGGTGAAGCTGAGCCCCTGCTCCCGACCGTCGAGGCGGGCCCGGACGGAGTCCTTGCGGATCATCTCGTTGACGCTGAAGCTCTTGGCCACGTCACGGAGAAACTCGAGCAGCCCCATGGGGCCGAGCCACTCGACATTGTCGGCGAGCACGGCGCCGTTGCCCTGCGAACCCCCGTCGGAGAAGTCGAGGAAGCGCTCGAGCTGCGCCCCGATTCCCTCCCGGTTGGCGGCGAGGGTCTCGGCGCTGAGGAGGACCCGCTCGTCGGACTTGCCGCTCGGGTCGCCGATCATGCCGGTGCCGCCGCCAACAAGGGCGATGGGACGATGCCCGGCGTCCTGCAGGCGGCGAAGGGTGCAGATCTGCTGCAGGTGCCCGACGTGCAAGCTGTCGGCGCTCGGGTCGAAGCCGATATAGGCGGTGATCCGCTCGGCGTCGAGGCGCGCAGCCAGGGCGTCATCGGTGACCTGGTGCACGAGACCGCGCCAGGTGAGCTCGTCGAACAATCCGGACATGACACAAGACTGCCATGCGCCCGGCGAAGCTTCGGGGGAATTGCCTCGCACGCCGACGACGACCGGTACCCGGGGCCCCTATCGGATGGCCGGACCGGTGCCCCAATGGCCCTAGCATCGCCAACCGTGGTACCGCCTCCCGTTGCCGACCGCGGCGTGGCTCGCAGGGAGATCAGGTTGGAACGGCCGTGGAACCTGCGCCTGTCCCTCGCCCCGCTGCGCCACGGGCGAAGCGACCCGTGTGTGCGGATCGATGGCCGGACGATGTGGCGGGCCACCAGGACACCGCAAGGCCCGGCCACCGAGGCCGTCGTCGTCGACGCGTCGCAGGGCGCGGTGACCGCCTGGGCGTGGGGGCCTGGCGCCGACTGGCTGCTCGACGGCCTACCCGACCTGCTCGGCGTTGGCGACGATTCCGAACGCTTCCACGCCCTCGTGTCCCGCCGGCCGGCGGCGCCGAGCCCTCCGGGTTGGGACGTGGTCGCGGCCTTGGCCCTTCGCCGGCAAGGCTTGCGGATCCCGCGCAGCCGCGCCGTGGTCGAGGCGTGCGTCCCAACCGTCATCGAGCAGAAGGTGACCGGCATCGAGGCCAAGCGCAGCTACCGGGACCTGGTCATAGCGCTGGGCTCGCCGGCGCCCGGCCCCGCGCCCGGCCTGCTCATCCCCCCCGACCCCGAGCGGCTGGCGGCCACGCCGGCATGGGCCATGCACCCGTTGGGCATCGAACGCAAGCGGGCCGACACCATCCGACGCGTCGGAACCGCGGCGTCGAGGCTCGAAGAGGCCGCCGATATGGCGCCGCGCCAGGCCTTCGCCCGGTTGACGGCTGTCCCCGGGATCGGGCCGTGGTCGGCAGCCGAAGTCGGGCTCGTTGCCCTCGGAGACGCCGACGCCGTGAGCATCGGGGACTTTCACCTCCCCAATCAAGTGGCCTGGGGACTGGCGGGCATCCCCCGCGGTGACGACCAGCTGATGTTGCAATTGCTCGAGCCGTGGGCCGGACACAGGGGTCGGGTGCTGCGCCTGCTCGTCGCCGGCGGCATCACCGCCCCCAAGTGGGGGCCACATCAGCCCATCCGCTCGTGGCGGGGCTTCTGAGAACGGGCCGATAGCTTGGCGGGATGCATCCCGGGGTGTTTGCTGCCACCACACCGGACAAGCCGGCCGTCATCATGGCCGGCACCGGTGAGACCCTCACCTACCGCCAGCTCGACGAGGCCGCCAACCGGGTGTCGCGGCTGTTCGCGGGCCTCGGCCTCGAGCCCGGCGACCACATCGCCTTCCAGCTCCCCAACGGGACCGCCTTCTACGAGGTCCTGTGGGGAGCGCACCGCGCCGGGCTCATCTACACGGCCATGAGCACCAGGCTCGGCGCCGACGAATCGGCGTACATCGTCGACAACTGCGACGCCGCCGTCGCCATCGTCGACGCATCGCAGGCCGCCACCCTCGAAGCGCTGGACCGGGCCGAGACCGCCGACATGCCCCGCCTCAGGTTCAGGTATGTCATCGGTGGCGAGGCGCAGGGATGGGAGCGCTGGGAGGATGCCGTGGCCGCCCAGTCGAGCGACCCGTGGATCGCCGAGCGGGCCGGCGACGACATGCTCTACAGCTCGGGGACGACGGGACGGCCCAAGGGCGTGTCCCGCATGGTCAACGACGTCACCATCGAGGAGCTCGACGGCGTGACCAACCTGTGCGTCCTCGCCTTCGGCTACACCGATCAGACCGTCTACCTCTCCCCCGCCCCGCTCTATCACGCCGCCCCCATCCGCTTCACCCGCTCCGTGCACCGCACCGGCGGGACGGTGATCGTGATGGAGCGCTTCGACGCCTCGGTCTACCTGCAGCTTGTCGCACAGCATTCCGTGACCCACACGCAGGTCGTGCCGACGATGTTCGTACGGATGCTCAAGCTCCCGGTTGCCCTCAGGGAGGACGCCGATGTCTCGTCGCTGCAAACCGTGATCCACGCCGCCGCCCCCTGCCCGGTCGCGGTCAAGTCGCAGATCATCGAATGGTGGGGCCCGATCCTCTGGGAGTACTACGCCGGTACGGAAGGCAACGGATTGGTGCTGTGCAGTTCGCCCGACTGGCTGGCCCACCCCGGCACCGTCGGCCGCGCCATCACCGGCGAGGTCCACATCCTCGACGACGCCGGGACCGAGGTACCCGCCGGCGAGCAGGGCACCGTGTACTTCGGTGGTGGCGAGGACTTCGCCTACCACCGTGACGCGGCCAAGACGGCGGCGGCCCACAGCCCGCAGGGGTGGGGCACCCTCGGCGACGTCGGCTACGTCGACGACGAGGGCTTTCTCTACCTGACCGACCGCAGAGCCAACATGATCATCTCCGGCGGCGTCAACATCTACCCGCAGGAAGCCGAGAACGTCCTCACCCTCCACCCCAAGGTCGCCGACGTGGCCGTCTTCGGCGTCCCGAGCGAGGACATGGGCGAGGAGGTCAAGGCCGTCGTCGAGCCGGTCGACTGGGCCGACGCCGGCCCCGGTCTCGAAGCCGAGCTGCTCGAGTACTGCCGGGCCAACCTGGCCCACTTCAAGTCCCCCCGCAGCGTCGACTTCGACCCCGAGCTACCCCGTCACGCCACCGGCAAGCTGTATAAGCGGCTCCTCAAGGACCGCTACTGGGAGGGGCACACCACCCGGATCTGACGGCTCAGTGCGTGCGCTTCCCCGCGCCCAGGGACACCACCGCCTTGGTCACCCGAGCGGAGCGGGTCTCGACTTTCTTGGCCTCCTCGATCCAACGCACCCACTCCTTGCGATGCGTGTAGGCAAGGGTGGCGAAGAACGCCCTCGCCGCCCCGTCCTTCTCGAGGGCCTCGGCGAGGTCTCCGGGGACGACGACCTCTCGCGGCTCGGCGTCGGCCTCGATGTCCACGTCGATCTCGTCGCCGGCGGCCACGCCCGCCGCGGCCCGGTTGTCAGCGCTGAGCGGGACGAGGAAGCGGCCCCCCATCGACGCCACCGTCGTCCGGTAGGTGTGCCCGCCGATCGTGATCCGGACGGCGGGGCGCTTGCCGGCGGCGAGGGAGGCGACGACCTCGTCGGGGATCTGCAGCCCGGTGGCGGTTTTTCCTCCCAGCTCGACCGTCGTGCGGAACCTCACGCGGACGAGTCTGCCACCTCGGCATTCGGCCGTCCGCCGGGCCGCCCGGCGTCCCCGAGCCACCGCCTCGTCAGCCCGGCTCACTCCAGGGTCGCACGCAGCGAATAGAGGAGAGGAAGCTCGGGAACGTCATCGGGGAGGCGATACACGCCGTGCTCGTCGCGCTCCAGGTCCGGCCACCGAGGAAACAGCGTGAAGCCGAACTCGTGGAGGAACTCCACCCGGAGGCGCCGGGAGGCGAGCGCCGTCACCACGGCGCCGATGGGGTGGGCCCACTCGCCGGTGCGGTTGTGCGTGGTCGGGGCGGTCAGGTCGGCGTAGGTACCGGGCCCATCGTCGACGATGGGGTCGGCGTGGTGGAAGTAGTCGTGGGCGACGCTTCGGTCTTCGTAGGCGAATATGTCGGTCAAGGGATGGAACTCGGAGAGGTACAGGGTGCCGCCGGGGCGCAGCAGCGCCACGACGACATCGGCCCAGGCATCAAGATCGGGCAGCCAGGCCAGCGCCCCCTTGCCGGTGTAGACGAGGTCGAAGCGCTCGTCGATCAGGCTGGGGGCGTCGTAGACGTTGCCGGCGACGAAGGTGGCGTCTTGCCCGATCGACGTCGCCAGCAGGCGCGCCGCGTCGACGGCCGCTCCGGAAAAGTCCAGTCCGGTGACTCGCGCGCCCCGACGGGCCCACGAGAGGGTGTCGAGCCCGAAGTGGCACTGGAGATGGACGAGCGACTTCCCGCCCACGTCGCCGACCTCTTCGACCTCGAAGGGCTCGAGCGTCGAGCGGCCGGCTCGAAAGGCGTCGACGGAGTAAAACTCCGACGCCATGTGGATGGGCACCCGCTCGTCCCACCATGCCCGGTTGGCTTCTATCCATTCGTCCCAACGCTGATCTGCCACCAGTTCAGTATGGCCACGACGGCCCTGACGGTTCGTGGTGATTGGACCGCCTGGTGCAGACTGGATAGATGGACGTGGCCATTTCGATACTGTCGGCCACCGACGCCGATGAGTTCATCGCCGCCGTCAAGGCGAGCCGGCCCTGCATCATCCGTGGATCGACCCGCCCGACGGTCCGGAGCGGTTCGCCGCCTACCTCGCACACTCCGAACGCGACGACCAGCTCACGTACCTGATCCGGCACTCCTCGTGCGCCGGCCTCGTCGGCTTCGTCAGCGTCAACAACATTGTCCGTCGCGCCTTCCAGTCCGGGTACCTCGGCTACGCCGCCTTCGCCTCACACGCCGGGAGCGGTCTGATGGTGCAGGGCCTGCGAGCCGTCATCGCCTCTGTGTTCGACCAGGTGGGCCTTCACCGGGTGGAGGCCAACATTCAGCCGGCGAACCGCAAGTCGATCGCTCTGGTGCAACGGCTCGGGTTCGAGAAGGAGGGGTTCTCCCCGGCCTACCTGATCGTGGACGGGGACTGGCGGGACCACGAGCGATGGGCGTTGCGGGCCGACAACGAGACGTGATGGTCTCGGCCTCCGCCAGGCGGCTGAAGGAGCGAGGGGTTACGAGTGCCGGTGGGTCCAGTCGACCAGGGCGTCGGCGCCCCATGCGGTCAGGATGCGCTCCGGTTCGATGCCGGCCGCCACCGCCTTGCGCGCCCCGTTGGCTTGCCACGACAGCTGCCCGGGGGCGTGGGCGTCGGTGTCGATGCTGAGCAGGCACCCGGTCGCGACGGCGGAGGCGAGGAGCTCGTCGGGAGGGTCGAGGCGCTCGGGTCTCGAGTTGATCTCCACAGCGGTCCCGGTCTGCTCGCAGGCGGCGAACACGGCGGCCTGGTCGAAGGTCGATGGCGGTCGTCCCTTGCCCACGACGATGCGGCCGGTGCAATGCCCGAGGATGTCGACGAGGGGGTTGCGCACGGCGTTCACCATCCGCTCGGTCATGGCCGGCGCCTCCATGCGCAGCTTGGAGTGCACCGACGCGACAACGACGTCGAGTCCGGCGAGCAGCTCGGCGTCTTGGTCGAGGCTCCCGTCGTCGAGGATGTCCACCTCGATACCCGTCAGGACCCGAAAGGGCGCCACCGCCAGGTTGATCTCGGCGATGGCGGCCAGCTGGGCCCGCAGGCGCTCGGGGCTGAGCCCGTGGGCCACCGTGAGCCGGGGCGAGTGGTCGGTGACGGCCAGCCACTCGTGATCGAGCTCGATGGCGGCGGCGACCATCACTTCGAGGGGACTGCCCCCGTCGGACCAGTCCGTGTGGGAGTGGGCGTCGCCGCGGAGACGTCCAACGAGGGCGACGACCTCCGGATCCTCCGGTGGCAGCTCGCTCGCCGTACGCTCCAGGTCGGCGAGATAGGTCGACCCTTCGCCGCCGACGATGGTCTCGGTGATCACTGCGGCGGTGGTCTTGCCGATACCACGAAGGTCCGTCAGCCGGCCGGCGGCGGCGAGGGCGGCGATGCGCTCGTCGCCAGCGGTCCTCACGACGTCGGCGGCGGTCCTGAACGCCCTGACCCGGTAGGTCGGAGCGCGCGACTGCTCGAGGAGAAAGGCCACGCGCTCGAGCGCGGCGGCCGGGTCCGGGGCGCTCCCTGCTCGGTCAGTCACCGGAGCCCGGCGCCGCCGTGGTCTTCGTCGCGGGTCCGTGACCGTTGCCGCCGCCGTTCCCCTTGCCGCTCCCGTTCCCCTTGCCGCTCCCGTTCCCGTTGCCTGCCCCGTTGCCCCGCCCCGGCTTGGAGGCGGCCGAGGTGGCCACCGGTGTCGACGTCGTCGTGGTCGGCGGGACCGTCGTCGTGGTGGTCGGCGCCGCGGTGGTCGTGGTCGTCGGGACCGTCGGCTGACTTGCGCCGGCCCTGTGGAGCAGGCTGTAGACCCGGTTGTACTGGTACGTCGTCAGCGAACCGGTGGAGTACTCGTCGGCGGCCTCTTGGAGTACCTGGGTCGCCGCGTGGGAGGCGTTCCCGGAGGCGGAGATGGCGCCGGCGACCTGCTTGAGACCGGCGGCGGTCTTGAGCGGCCCCGGATTCCCGCTCGACTCGAGCGTCGTGGCGTAGGTGTTGAGCTGCCCGATGAGAGGGTTGGGCAGGGTGGTTGGAGTCGTGGGCGCCGACGTCGTCGGCGGGCTCGTCGGGGAGGTCGAGGCACCCCGGCTGGGGGGTGCAGTCGTCGTCGTCTTCGGGCCGGTAGCGGCCTTGGCGCCGGGGTGGTCGTGTCTGTAGAGGAGGAAGGCGGCGACGGCGATGGCGGCGATAAGGAGGATGGCGACCACGACGATGGCGACGATCGGTCCCCTGCGCCTGCTGGTCTCTTCGACTTCGTCGGCGGCCGGCGGGCCGGGCGCGAGCACGGACGTCGCGGTGACGGGTACCGGGTTGGTCGGGGGGCCTTCCATGGCGACCGTGGGCGGCACCTGCGTCAGCACCGCCGTCGCCCCTGCCGGCGATGTCGTCGGCGTCGATTCGACGAGTCCCGTGGCCGCCAATGCGGCCCGCATGGCTGGCGCCGACGGATAGCGGTCTTCGGGCTGGCGGGCCATCGCCTTGCTCACCACCGCGGCCAAGCCGGGATCGACGTCGGGGCGCAAGAAGGCCAGGTCGTGATGATTGCCCTCGATGGCGGCGTGGGCGGCGGCGACGGGGTTGGGACCCTGGTAGGGCTTCTCTCCTGTGAGCGCCTCGTAGAGGACGACACCGAGTCCGTAGATGTCGGATCGGGGGGACGCGGGTCCGCCTTGGATCTGCTCGGGCGAGAGATAGGCGACCGTGCCGACCACGAGCCCCGTGGCGGTGAGGTCACCGGTGTGTTCTGGCGACCAATCCGACCGGTAGCTCTTGGCGATCCCAAAGTCGGCGATCTTGGCTCGCCCCTCCTCGGTGAGGAGGATGTTGGCCGGCTTGATGTCGCGGTGGACCACGCCGAGCTTGTGGGCCGCGCCCAGCGCGGCGAGGACGTCGTCGGCGACCGACGCGAGCCACAGCTGGTCGATGGGTCCGGCGCGCATCCGGTCGGCGAGGGTCTCGCCCGGCAGGCGCTCCATTACGAGGAACGGCCGGCCCTGGTGGATCCCGGAGTCGAACACGGCGACGACCGCCGGGTGGCTCAGGCGGGCCGCCGAGCGAGCCTCTCGACTGAAGCGGGCTTCCCTGCCGGGGTCGTCGCCCAGGTCCTGGCGGAGCACCTTGATCGCGACGGGCCGATCGAGCCGCTCGTCGAAGCCGTCGTAGACCTCCGCCATCCCACCCCGCCCAAGGAGGGACCTGAGGCGGTATCGGCCGGCGAGACGCGGCTCGTCGCCGTCGGTGGGTTGCATGGGCTCGGTCCTACCCTAAGGGCACGATTGGTCATCATGCGTTCACGTTGGCTCGAGTGCGTTCCCAGCGCCGGCTCATCGAACGGCTCCGAGACGGTGCACAATGAACGGGTGGATGTCGGTGCCCTTCTTCTGACCGGCGGCTCGAGCCGGCGCATGGGACGGGACAAGGCCGCCCTGGCAGGGCCCGACGGGGTGCCCCTGGCCGTCAGGACGGGGCAGCTGCTTTCTTCGGTCGCCGTCCATGCCGTCGAGGTCGGTCCCGGGCGCAGCCGTCTTCGCTCGGTGCCCGACGAGCGGCCGGGAGAAGGCCCGCTCGCTGCCGTGGCGACCGGCGCCACCGCCCTCCGCCGATCCGGCTGGGAGGGAGCCGTCGTCGTCGTTGCCACGGACCTTCCGATGCTCGACGCCGGGCTGCTGTCATGGCTGGCAGGACACCGATCGGAGGGGTCCGTGGTTCCGCTTGTCGGCGGCCATCCGCAGTGGTTGTGTGCGCGCTACGACGCCGCCAGCATCGACGGTGCCCCCGGGCTCGTGGCCCAAGGGGAGCGGAGGATGGAGGCGCTGACCGCGGGACGGCCGCTCTACCTGGGCGCGTCGGACGAGTGGACGACCGCAGGGGCGGGGCGGCTCGCGCCCTTCGACGTTGACACGCCGGCCGACCTTGCCGCCGTCACGGCCGGCTGGGACGAGGCCGGAGAGTGACGACGATGGGGCACGGGCCGGAAGCGCCGAGCGGTGCGGTGGGCACAGCCGGCCCGGTGGGCACAGCCAGCCCTGCGGGGCCGAAGCGGGCCGTGACCGACGTCCGGACGGTCAAGGTCCGTCCGGGGCGCCACCTCGACCTCCCCGATCAGGTCGCCACGGAGGAACCACTCGAGATCAGGGCGGCGGGACCCGGCCAGGAGGCCGAGGCCGTGGCGGTGACGATGCGGACCCCGGGCCACGACTTCGAGCTGGCCGCCGGGTTCCTCCTCACCGAGGGCCTGATCCGGCCCGACGAGATCGCCGGCATTGGTTACTGCTCGACCGCCGAGCCCGCCAACCGCTTCAACACCGTTCTCGTGGCGCTGCGCCGCGCCTGGGTCCCCGGGGGCCTGAGAAGGGACTTCGTGGCCACGTCGAGCTGCGGGGTGTGCGGCAAGGCCGGCATCGATCAGGTCGAGTTGTCGTGCGAGCCGATCGGCCAGCGCTCGAGGGTGCCGGCGTCGCTCATACCCGAGCTGCCGGACGGGCTCAGATCGGCACAGCGGGTCTTCGATCGCACCGGCGGCCTGCACGCGGCCGCCACGTTCGACCTCGATGGCACGCTCCTCTGTCTACGCGAGGACGTCGGGCGCCACAATGCCGTCGACAAGCTCGTCGGCAACGGCGCTCTGGGAACGTCATCTGACCGGACGGCCGAGGCCGGGCCCGCCGTCCTGATGGTGTCGGGCCGGGTGAGCTTCGAGATTGTCCAGAAGGCGGCCATGGCAGGGCTGGCGGTGATCGCTGCGGTCTCGGCGCCTTCCAGCCTGGCCATCGAAGCCGCCGACCGCCTCGGAGTCACCGTGGCCGGCTTCGTGCGAGGTGGCAGCTACACCATCTACTGCCATCAGGAACGGATCGACCTGGACGCCTGACGCCAGGACCGCGTCGCAGCCAGCCTCTCGCCGCGGCGGGGCCGAGGGCTACGTGGCCTGATCGATGGCTCAGGCCATCCTGCGTACGTTTGCTGCCTGCAGCCCCTTGGGGCCCTGGTTGACCTCGAACTCAACCGGGTCATTCTCCTCGAGGTTGCGGTACCCCGAACCCTGGATCGCGCTGAAGTGCACGAACACATCGGGGCCGCTCTCCTGGGAGATGAATCCATACCCTTTATCCGAGTTGAACCACTTAACGGTTCCTGTCGTCACGAGCCATCCCTCCTTTCCTGGCCCGCCCGAACCTCCCTTTGTTTCTCTGTGTCCGGCGGCCTCCGGCATACGGCCGGGAGGGGACTGCTCTGACGAGGCTGCACCCTCGCGGCCGAGACCGTAGCACGGTCTGATCGGGGGTGGAGGACCTTCTTTTGCGGCCATCGGCGGCGGCTCGCAGGTCGGTCGGTCGCGCTTTAGGGAACGGGCTTGGTGGCTTGAAGAGGTCCGACGGAAAGGAGCACCCGAGTGCAGAAATCGGTCAGGGTCGCGCCCGCGAGATAGCTCGGCGACCACGTCACCTGCGCCGATCCGCCGGGGAGAGCGAGGACGTAATGAAACGGTCCTCCGGCCACGGTGGTCGTCGCCGGACAGGCCGCCGAGCTCTCTTCGGTGAGGAACCACACGGACCGCTTGGGCGCCACGACGAGCGCCGATGTCGAGCCCCCCGGCAGGGTCGTCGTGGTGTAGGCGACGACCGGCTGGCCCGAGTGGTCGTCGAGTTGGACGCTCGGCCGACCGGCCGCCACGACGCATGAGACCGACGAGGTGTTGGTGAGCGACCAGGCCAGGTAGTACTGGCCGGTCCCGGCCGAGAGGGGTACCTGGTTGGCGCCCAGTTGGTCGGCCCGACATGGCCCCGACGTTGAACCGGCCGTCGAAGGTGGCGTCGTCGCCGGTGCGGTTGCCGGTGGGGCGGTTGCCGGTGCGGCGGTTGCCGGAGGGGCGGTCGGCGGAGCGGTGGTCGCCGCCGGTGCGGTCGACGACGAGGGTGAAGTTGGCGGGGCGCTCGTGGTCGAAGCGGGGGCGCTCGAAGCCGGCGTGGTCGTGGTCGACGCCGCGCCCACGGCCACCCGCCCGGATGACCCGCAACCGGCGACGACGAAGGCGACGACACCCAGCCCGAGGCCGGCGACCGCCGCGCCGGCTCGAAGGCGGCCGGCGAGCGGCCGACGACGGGTCGAGATGGGTGTTGCGTCGGGCATGGCCGTCCTTGCCTTGGGGGTCACGGGAGGTGGGCCGTGTCCCATTGGTCGAAGTCGCCGCCGTGCTGGGTCCACTGCCAGGCGACCTCATTCGACGCCCTGACCCCGCCGAACCACACCGCCGACTGGCCCCCCTGGCGGAATGCGTACGGTCGCGGCCTCGCGTAGCGGGTCGAGGTGACGGGGGTCCATTCCGTGGTATTCGGGATCCGGCCCGCCGATCCGGTACCGAACGTCTGGTTCCAGAACGACGGGATGGAATACACGCCGGGATGGAAGATCGTTTCGTAATGGAGGTAGTCGGTAAAACCGTCGAAAGTGGCTCGATCGATATTCGACGGAATCACCTTGGACCTGGTGATCCTCCCGCAGTCGTTGACGATCTCGTTCCATCCGTTCGCATAGCCGGCAAAGGGCTGCGACTCGATGTCCATGAACATCAATGGCGTGCGGCGGGTCTTGGTCCCGATACCGCGACGGACGAAGGAGGCGTAATCCGAATTGGCCCGCTCCGCCTGCTCCCGACCCCACTGGTACGCCTCCCCGAAGGTCCCGTTGTAGCGGGGATCCGCGCCTGGCCCGGCGGCGAACCAGTAGTACGACACGCCCGGGATGCTCCGATCACGCTCGTCGGTGTTGGCTCGACGGACGTTGGTGCGGTTGAGGGCGTAACCGGACGTGCAGCCCCGCCAGTCGGTCCAGGTGCCCACCTCACCGCTGTAGGCGCCGTACATGCCCCCCACGCTCGGCTCCAGGTGAGGATAGGAGGTCCTGGTGGCGAGGGGGGTGTACGAATCGGTCCCGTAATAGAAGCCCCTCGGGCGGTCGGCCTCGGCGGCCGAAGCGGTCGGCGCGACCAGGGTGCCAAGCAGGCCGCAGGCGACGATCACGACCAGCCAGACCATGGCCCGGGCGCGCCCCACGCCGCCGAGGGTCGGTCGATATCGGGGGGAAGTGCCCACGCCGGCGCCTTTCTTCGAGCCGAGACGCGAGCCATAGGACCCCGCCCCGGGAGAGGGAAGTTCGTCCGCCGCTTCACAAATGGTACAAGCGGGCGACGCTGGGAGCAACCCTCCCCTTACGCCGGGTGGGCGCCGAGGTGGTCGATGAGGGCGTCGGCGACGGCGTCGGCTGACTCCTCGGGGAGCCAGTGGGTGGCACCGGGGATCTCCAAGAAGCGGTAAGGCCCTGCGACCCACGCGCCCGTTGCCTCGGCCGCACGCCTGGTGATGAACGGGTCACCCGGACCCCAGATCATCAACGTCGGCGTCTGCACCTTCGCCGGTCCGCCACCCCCGCCGACCCGCCGGCGCCGTCCCGACGCGGCCCGGCGGTTCAGGGGCAGGGCCCGGTACCAGTCGATCGGTCCGGTCAGGCCGCCGGGCTGGTCGGCCTTCGACGCGTATCGGGCCGCGGTCTCGGCTCGCAGGCCCGAGGCCGTCAACGCCCGGCGCAACGGTCGGCCTCCCCGCCAGCCGAGGACGAGCTCGGGCAGGGCCGGCACCTGGAAGGCCAGCATGTACCACGAATGGAGGGCCTGGGTGCCATGGCGCATGGCCTCGTTCATGGCGCCGGCATGCGGCACCGACAGGGAGGTCAGGGTGAGGACGCGGCCGGCAGCCTTGACGGCCAGGTACCACGCCACCGGCGCGCCCCAGTCGTGGCCGACGATATGGAAGCGCTCGACGCCGGCCTGGTCGGCAAGGGCGAGAACATCGGCTCCGAGGGTGGGGATCCGGTAGGACTGCCGGCCCTGTGGCCGTGCCATCGGGCTGTAGCCGCGCTGGTCGGGCGCGAGGGTGCGATACCCGGCGGCGTTGAGGGCGGGGGTGACCCCGTCCCAGCAGCGGCGATCGGCGGGGAAGCCGTGCAGCAGGATCACCGTGTCTCCTGCAAGCGGTCCGCTGTCGTCCACGTCAAACTCGAGCCCGTCGTGGTCGAAGTGGTCCAACCGCTGGTCTCCTGGCGAGGTCATCGCCAAACCCTACGGTCCTTTGGCCGCCTTGAGCCCCGCCCCGCACAGCATTACGACCGCCGACCTCCGCCCCGAGGGGCCGTCGCCGGCGCCGTCTCGCCACGCCGCCCAGGCTGCCGCCGCGGTCGGCTCGACCCACAGGCCGCGCCCGGCCAGATCGGCTTGAGCGGCGAGGATCCCGGCGTCGTCGACGGTCACAACCGCTCCCCCGCTGGCCCCCACGGCGGCGACGACCTCCTCGGCGCGTGGGGGCGCGGCGATGGCAATCCCATCGGCGACGGTCGTGCCGGTCGGCTCAAGGCCGGCCAGGGGGGCGCAGCGCGACGCCTGCACGGCGACGATCGCCGGTCGCCGTTCGATCAGACCGAGGGTGCTGAGGTCGGCCACGGCGTGGGCGCACCCCAGGACGAGAGTGCCGTTGCCGGCGGGTACGACGAAGGCATCGGGGAGCCGGCCGCCGAGCTGTTCCCACACCTCGAAGACAAACGTCTTCACGCCGTGGGCGAACAGCGGCTGGTAGACGTGGCTGGCGTAGTACGCCCCGGTCTCTTCGACCCGGCGCGCCGCGCCGGCCGCGGCTGCGGCCCGGTCCCCCGACGCCACCCTCACATCGGCACCGTGGGCTCGCATGCCCGCCAGCTTGCCGGCCGGCGTGGTCTCCGGCACCCAGATCTCGGCCGGCAGACCGGCGTGTGCGGCGTAAGCGGCCACGGCCGTCCCGGCGTTGCCACTGCTGTCGGTTACGACACGCGTGGCGCCGGCGGCACGCGCCGCCGTGAGGAGCAGCGTCGCGCCCCTGTCCTTGAACGACAGCGTCGGGTTGAGGTAATCGACCTTGGCCCACACCCCCTCCCCGAGCGGCACCACGGGTGTCATGCCCTCGCCAAGGCTCACCCTTTCCCCCAATGGGAAGGGCGGAAGCACGGGCTCGTACCTCCAAATAGACCACGGCAAGGCGTCGGTAAGGAGGGAAATAGGTGGTGGCGAATCGAGCGTCAGGAGACCGCCACAATCGCAGTGCCAGGCCAGGGAGAACAGGGGGAATGACCTCCCGCACTCTGCGCACCGTTGCTGCCAGGCGGCGGCCTCCTCCGCCGGGCTCGTGGCGTCATTTCGCAGTCTGGGGGTCAATATCCTTCCACCGGATCGACGAGACCCTCCAAGGACTCGCCGACGGCAAAATGGGCCACATTGGCCCGGATACGTGCGGCCAGATGGGGCTTGATCATGTCCCACGTGTCGGCGGTGTGCGGCGTGACGATACAGCGAGGCTCGGTCCACAGGGGGTGGCCATCGGGGAGCGGCTCGGGATCGGTGACATCGATGGCGGCACCGGCGATGGAGCCGGCCGCCAGCGCCGCGGTCAGGGCGTCGGTGTCGACGTGGGCACCGCGGGCGACGTTGACCAACCAGGCCCTGTCGTCCATGAGCTCGAGCTGGCGTCGGCCCACGATGCCGGTGGTGCCGGGCGTGAGGGCAAGAGCGACGAAGATGACCAGGGCGCCGGGCAGGACGTCGTCGAGGGCCCCGGTCGACACCGTCCGGGCCGCGCCCGGTACGGGATCGGCTCGCCGGCGGACCACGGTCGCCTCGACGCGCCACGGTGCGAGGAGTCGCAGGAGCTCCTCGGTGATACCGCCACCACCGAGGATCGTCACCTTCTCGTCGTAGAGGCTCGTGCCGCTCTCTTCGGCCCAACTCGTCGCTCTGAGCCGCGTGGGCAGGTCCCTGAGACCGGCCAGGGCCAGGGTGAGGGCGTGCTCGGCCACCGGTTCTGCATAGGAACCCTTGGCGCAGGTCCAGATCCGCTCGGCGTCGAGCAGCCCGGTGCCCGCCAGGCGCTCGACGCCGGCGAGCGGGAGCTGCACCCACCGGATCCCGGGGCGGGCCTTCAGCAGGTCGCCGAGCCCGTCGAAGCGCAGCGGATCGAGCCAGACGACGGCCGTCGCCTCGTCGTCGACGCCGACCGGTTCGCCCCCGCCATCGCGTATCGCCTGGACGGCCCACCCCGCACCACTGTCATCCTTCGGTCGGGGGCCGACGGCGATCCGGGGGGTGTCCATGGGAAGATGGTAGAACGACCCCTCGAATCGGGCAGAGAATGGGTATGCCAGATCAGCCCGCGCGGACCAGCCTCGACGCCAGCCGGAGGGAGCGCCCCGACGACCCGAGGGTCGGCCCGGCCGATCCGGACGAGCGCACGACCGTCACCCTCTACCTCAGGTCAAGAGCGCAGGGTGGCGTGTCCGGCCGTGTCGGCCGCGAGGACTGGGCGGCACTCGGCGGTGCCGACGAGGCCGACATGGCCGCGGTCGCAGCGTTTGCCGAGGGACAGGGGCTCCAAGTAGTCGAGAGCGACCCGGCCCGTCGCGCCGTGCGGCTCTCGGGCCGGGTCGGTGACCTCGCCGCCGCCTTTGGGACCGAGATGCACCTCCACCGTGGGAGCGACGGGAGCACCTACCGGGCCAGGGAAGGCGCCCTCACCCTGCCCGGCGATGTCGCCCCATCCGTCGAAGGCGTCTTCGGCCTCGACGAGCGACCTCAGGCGAGCACCCAGTTCCGCGTGGCTTCCGCTTCGGCCGTGTCATACCCGCCCACCGAGGTGGCCGCTGCCTACGACGCGCCGCCGGGCACAGGCGCCGGGCAGTGCGTCGCTCTGGTCGAGCTGGGAGGCGGCTTTCGCCCCGCCGACCTGTCGACGTACTTCTCTTCGCTCGGGCTCAGCACTCCAACCGTGACCCCGGTACCAGTCGACGGGGGATCCAACTCGCCGGGCGCCGCCAACGGCCCCGACGGCGAGGTCATGCTGGACATCGAGGTCGTCGGGAGTATCGCCAACGGCGCATCCATCGCCGTCTACTTCGCTCCCAACACGGACCAGGGGTTCCTCGACGCCGTGACCACCGCCGTGCACGACTCGACCAACAAGCCGTCGATCGTCTCGATCAGCTGGGGTGGTCCGGAGAGCACGTGGACGGCGCAGGCCATGAGCCAGATGGAGTCGGCCTTCAGCACCGCCGCCAGCCTCGGTGTCACGATCATCGTGGCCGCCGGCGACAACGGTTCGACCGACGGGGTGACCGACGGCCTGCAGCATGTCGACTTTCCCGCTTCCGCCCCCCACGCCCTCGGGTGCGGCGGGACGTCGCTGCGCGTCGACGATGCCACGCCCACCCATCCGACGATCACGTCGGAGGTCGTCTGGAACGAGCTGACCACCAGCGAGGGCGCCACCGGCGGCGGGGTGAGCGCCCAGTTCGCCGTGCCCACCTACCAAGCGTCGGCCGGCGTCCCGCCGTCGGCCAACTCGGGCGGCAAGGCCGGGCGCGGCGTGCCCGACGTCGCCGGCGACGCCGACCCTGAGACCGGTTACGCCGTGCGCGTCGACGGCACGGACACCGTCATCGGCGGCACGAGCGCGGTCGCCCCCTTGTGGGCCGGGCTGCTCGCCCTCGTCAACCAGGTCCTGGGGTCCGATGTCGGCTTCGTGAACCCGTCGCTGTACGGTCTCGCGCCCTCGGCGGGCGCATTCAACGACATCGTGACCGGCACCAACGGTGCCTACTCGGCGAAGCCGGGCTGGGACCCCTGCACCGGGCTCGGATCGCCTCGGGCGGCCGCCCTGCTCGCCGCGCTTCGGGGGACGCCAGCAGCCGGCTGACGGGTCAGCCTCGTACCCTGACGCCGTCTTTCCAGACCCCCTTGATCCGACCCTTGAGGCCGGAGAGGTCGTAGGCATCGCCCTCGACCATGACCACGTCGGCGCGCCCCCCGGGCCGGAGGGTGCCGAGCCCGTCGGTGAAACCCATCAGCTCGGCTGCCGATGAGGTGGTGGCGACCAGCACGTCGGCGGGCGCCATGCCGGCGTTGGCCATCAGCTCGAGCTCGGTCAGGTTGTCCCCGTGCGGGCCGACGCCGCTGTCGGTTCCCATGGCCACCTTGACTCCCGCCGCCGCAGCCCGTCGGAACGAATCGTGATGGGCGGCCACGACCTCCCTCGCCTTGCGGACCGAGGACTCGGGGATGCGAGCCCCGGCCTGGGCCGCATCGATCACCGCCTGGGGCGCAGCCAGGGTCGGCACGAGCCAGGTCCCACGCTCGAGCATCATGGCGATGGCCTCGTCGTCGAGGTAGATGCCGTGCTCGACCGAGCGGATGCCGGTGCGGATGGCCGCCTTGATCCCTTCGGTGGCCTGGGCGTGGGCCATCACCGAGATTCCGGCCGCGGTGGCCTCCTCCACGGCCACGAGCAGCTCGTCGTCGCGGAAATGCCCGTGGCGCGGGTCGTCGTTGGGTGAGAGCACCCCTCCGGACGTGAACACCTTGATCACGTCGGCGCCGGCTCTCACCACCTCACGGACCTTGCGCCTGACCTCGTCGGGGCCGTCCACGATGCCCGATGGCCGACCGGGATGCGGTTCGGAGTGGTGGATCGTCACGCCCGAAGGCATCCACCCGTCCCCGTGGCCGCCGGTCTGGGACAGGGCGCTGACCGAGATCCGCATCCGCGGCCCCTCGATGAGCCCGTTGTCAACCGCCTGCTGTATACCGAGGTCGGCGCCGCCGGCATCCCTGACCGTCGTGATGCCGCAGTCGAGCGTGGCGGAAAGGCTCCTCGCCGCCTCGTAGAACTGGTACGAGAACGGTCGCTGGATGTTGGAGAGCAGGTCGAGGCTCGACGTGCACACGTGCACGTGGCAGTCGAAGAGACCCGGCAGCACAGTCATCCCTTCGGCGTCGACGGCGTCGTCACCGTCCAGATCGAGACCGATGTCCACGATCCGCCCGGCCTCGATCACGACATCGGCCTGGGTCGGCACCTCCCCCGTTCCGTCGAAGACCCGCCCCGCTCTGATCACCAGCCTGCTCACCATGGACCTCCCGACCCTCTATCGGCGTGTTTCCCGGAGTGCCGGGGCGCCGCGTCGGGTCGCTTCCTACCACGCCCGCGCCGGCGCCACGCGCTCGGATAGACCCCGGTCCTGGTTCGCGCGCGCGGTTGTCGCACGCCGGGCCGGGCACCGCGCGCGTTTGTGGGTCGCCACTGTCCCGAAATCGCGCGCGCGTGATGCGGCAGGGTCCCAGAACCGCGCGCGAGCAGCCGGCGGTAGGGCCTGGGACCCGCCGTGCTATGCAGGTGGGGCGACCTGTTCTCGCAAGCCGCCGGCGGGTGGCGGGAGCGAGCGCGGAGCGGAGATCAGACCTCCTCGCCCTTGGAAAGGCCGCGCTGGGTGAACTCCTGGACGCCACACTTGGCACAGGTGCGCAGGGCCTCCATCGCGCTCTGCACCCCGCCGTCACCCGCAGGGTCGCGTGTGACCGGTGCGCTGCTCTGCAGATCGAGCTTGTTCTGAGACCTCGTCGTGCCCTTCCTACGACCGGCCACGACCGACTGCCGGCCCGCGTCGCCCGCGACTGCCCGATTCACCGCCCAGCGGTAGCCACACACATCGCAGGTCCTCAGGTAGTTGCGGTGCAGAGCGAGGAACATGCCCATCAGGCTAGATCCGCTCGTCATCCGCAGGGTCATACCTTGGGACTGCGCCGGGAGATAACGTTTGTGCGGTCGAGCGGTGCGGGACGATGGCTCGGCAGGACACGTCGGGGATGCAGGGTGGGATGGAGGCGAACATGGTGGGGACGGCAACGAACCATTCGAACGGGGGGCACGCGCCGCTGCGCTTCGGCCAGGCACCGGTCACCTACGTCGTCACCGCGGTCATGCTGGCGGCCGCCCTCGTCGCCCTGTTGTGGGTTCCGTCCTACGCCAAGATCACCCCGGCGTTGGCCGGAGTCCCGTTCTTCTACTGGTATTCCATCCTCTGGCTGCTGCTCAATGCCGTCCTGCAGATCGCGGCCTACCAGCTTTTCGTGGTGCGCCCCCGTCGCCTTCGTGACCGGGAGGCCAGGTCGTGAAGCTCAACCTCGACGGCACGGCCCTGACCGTGTTCATCATCCTGTTCGTGATCGTCACCGCCATCGGCTTCCTCGCGGCGCGCTGGCGGCGCAGCGGCCCGCTCAACACCCTCGACGAGTGGGGTCTCGGCGGAAGGGGCTTCGGCGGGTGGGTGACGTGGTTTCTCCTCGGCGGCGACCTGTACACCGCCTATACGTTCATCGCCGTCCCCGGGGCCATGTACGCGGCCGGCGCCGTGTCCGGCTGGTTCGCCGTCGCCTACACGATCCTGGTGTGGCCGCTCGTGTTCGTGATCATGCCCCGCCTGTGGTCGGTCGCGCAGAGCCACGGGTACGCCACGCCGGCCGACTTCGTGCGGGGTCGTTTCGGGTCGCGCGGCCTTTCGCTCGCTATCGCCTTCACCGGGATCCTGTCGCTGATGCCGTACATCGCCCTCCAGCTGGTGGGCATCCAGTCGGTGCTGCAAGTGATGGGGGTCGGCAGCGGGGCGTCGGGGATCGTGAAGGACCTCCCGCTCATCATCGCCTTCGTGATCCTGGCCGCCTACACCTACACGTCGGGTCTCAGGGCCCCGGCCATGATCGCCTTCGTCAAGGATGCCCTCATCTACGTGGTGGTCATCGTGGCGGTGATCTACATCCCGATCCGCCTGCACGGCTATGGCCACATCTTCTCGCTCGTCCACGCCCACGCCGCGGCCGAGACGGCCGCGGCTAAGGCGGCAGGCACCAAGCCAACCTTCGCCTACATCCCCACGTCGAAGACCTTCTGGTCGTACGCCACGCTGGCCCTGGGCTCGGCCATGGCGCTTTTCATGTACCCGCACTCGATCACCGGGGTCCTGTCGACGGGCAAGCGCAACACCATCAGGCGCAACACGGCCGCCCTCCCCCTCTACTCCCTCGCCCTGGCCTTCATCGCCCTCCTCGGGTACATGGCCATCGCTTCGGGGATCAAGACGACCAACTCGCGGCTGGTCGCCCCCATGCTGTTCCGCCAGATGTTCCCGAGTTGGTTCGCCGGCGTCTCCTATGCGGCGGTGGCCATCGGCGCCCTCGTGCCCGCAGCCATCATGTCGATCGCCGCCGCCAACCTCTTTACCCGCAACATCTACAAGGAGTTCTTCCGGCCGCGGGCCGGAGCGGCCGAAGAGGCGAGGGTGTCCAAGCTCGTGTCGCTCGTGGTCAAGTTCGGGGCGCTTGCGTTCGTACTCGGGCTCAACACCCAAAACGCCATCAACCTTCAGCTCCTCGGGGGAGTCTGGATCCTCCAAACCTTCCCTTCCCTTGCCGTCGGCCTGTTCACCAAGTGGCTGCACCGCTGGGGGCTGCTGGTCGGGTGGGCCGTCGCCATGGTGTACGGCACGATCGAGGCGTACAACCAGTCCAGCCCGACCGTGGGCCATTTCGCCACGTCGACGGCCAAGATCCCACTGCTGGGTCAGACCGGCTACATCGGCCTCACCGCCCTCGTGATTAATCTGGTCGTGGCCGTCGTCGTCACCGCCGTGCTCCGTGTCGTCGCGGCGAAGACCGTCGGAGCGGACGAAACCGAGCCGGCCGACTACCTCGCCGACGCCAATGAGCAGGACCCGGCCGACGCCGGCGGGGCCACGCTCGCCGACTGATCCGCCTTCAGATCGAGCTCGTCGAACCCTGACGGTCGACCCGCCGGCCGGTGTCGTCGCCGGGCGTCACATGCGGGCGGGCGTGTCGATGCCGAGCAGGCCGAGCCCGGCCTCGAGGATCCTGGCCGTCAAGGCGCAGAGGGCCAGGCGGCTGTCACGCACGCCTGGGTCGTCCGCCCGGAGCACCGGGCAGGTTTCGTAGAAACCGGTGAAGGTCCCGGCCAGGTCGAACAGGTAGGCGCACAACTTGTGGGGGCTGTAGGTCTCGAGGGTCGAGGCGATGGCCGTGTCGAAGCCGAGCAGGGCGAGGGCCAGGCTCCGCTCGGCCGCCTCGCTCAGCGTGACACGGACCCGCCCCGACCCGTAGCGGGCGAGGTCGAGGTCGCCGCGACGAAAGATCGACTGGATCCGGGCGAAGGCGTACTGCAGGTACGGCGCGGTGTTGCCCTCGAAGGCCAGCATGCGGTCCCAGTCAAAGACGTAGTCGCGGTTGCGGTCGGTCGAGAGGTCGGCGTACTTGAGGGCGCCGACTCCCACGGCGCGCGCCACGGCGTCACGCTCGTCGCCGCCGAGCTCGGGGTTCTTCTCCGCCACCGCGGCCGCGGCCCGGTCGACGGCCTCGTCGATGAGCTCCGCCAGCTTGACCACGTCACCGCCGCGCGTCTTGAACATCCGATGGTCGGTCCCGAGCATGCTGCCGAACGGGACGTGCACCGCCCTGGCCCCATCGGGGATCCATCCGGCCGCGGCGGCCACGGCGAAGACCATGGCCATGTGCTGGGCCTGGGGGGCGCCGATGATGTAGAGGGCGAGGTCGACGCCCATCGGGCCGAATCGGTACCTGACCGTCGCCAGGTCGGTGGTGGCATAGTTGTAGCCGCCATCGGACTTCTGCACGATGAGCGGCAGCGGCTCGCCCTCGCGGTTGGCGTAGCCGGCGGGGAACACGCAGCGGGCCCCTTCGCTCTCGACGAGGAGCCCCTCGGCGTCGAGGTCGGTGACGACGTCGGCGAGGTACGGGTTGTAGAAGCTCTCGCCGACCACGTCGTCGGGTTTCAGCAGCACCCCGAGGCTGGCGTAGACCCCGGCGAAGTAGCGGATGCTCTCGTCGACGAGGATCCGCCACAACCGCAGCGTTTCGGGGTCGCCCGACTGGAGGGCGACGACGCGGGCCCGGCTCCGCTCCTTGAACGGATCGGACGCGTCGAACTCGGCCCTTGCGCCCTGGTAGAACCCGTTGAGGTCGCCGACGGAGAGCTCGCCGACGCCCTCCTCCTCGCCCAGGTCCACGAGATGCTCGATCAGCATTCCAAACGGCGTCCCCCAGTCGCCCACGTGGTTCTCCCGGATCACGTCGTGGCCGGCGTCGGCCATCAGACGGCCGATGGCGTCGCCGATGATCGTGGTACGAACGTGCCCGGCGTGCATCTCCTTGGCGATGTTCGGGGAGGAATACTCGACGACCACGCGGCGGGGGTCGGCGGTGCGCGAGCGCCCGAGGCGCGCGTCGGCAGCGGTCGATGCGACGAGCGTCGTCAACCACTCAGACGACAGTGTGAGGTTGACGAAGCCCTTGGGGGAAACGTCGACGCGCTCGCAGATGGCGGCCAGGTCGGCGCCGGCGACGACCTTGGCCGCCACGTCGGCTGGTCGCTCCCCGAGGCGTTTGGCGAGGGGCAGGGCGCCGTTGGCCTGAAAGTCCACGCCCGGCTGGCCCGAGGGTCGCACGACGGGGTCAGCCCCCGGCGCGATCGAGTCGAACGCGGGCCGCAAATGATCGGAGACGAGGGCAAGCAGACCGGCCATCCCCTCATCGTCGCGGGCGTAGCCCCCCACCGGCGAACCGATATGCTGCGGCGCCCTCATGCCACCCCATCCCCCCGCCGCCCTCGAGCTCACCTCGGTCGACCTGGACCGGGCCAGCGGCCCGGTCCTCCGAGCGGTCGACCTGCGGGTCGACGCCGGCCAGCGCTGGATCGTCCTCGGCCCCAACGGGTCGGGCAAGACCACGATCTTCCAGCTCGCATCCGGCTATCTCCACCCGACGCGTGGCCACGTCGACATCATCGGCGAGCGCCTCGGCCGCGTCGACGTGCGCCGGCTGCGCGAGCGGATCGGCTTGGTCAGCGCGTCGGTGTCGAAGATGCTCGTGCCGTCGATCACCGGCCTCGAGGTGGTCCTCTCGGCCCGGCACGGGGCCCTCGAACCGTGGTGGCATACCTACGACGACGCCGACCGGGCCACCGCCCGCCACCTCCTCGATGCCGGCGGCTTCGCCCACGTCGCCGACCGGCCCTTCGGGATCCTCTCGGAGGGAGAACGTCAGCAGGTCCTCATCGCCCGCAGCCTCATGGTCCGCCCCGAGCTCCTGCTGCTGGACGAGCCTGCCGCCGGTCTCGATGTCGGCGGCCGTGAGCGTCTCATCGCCCGCCTCACGACCCTGGCTGCCGACGACACATCACCGCCAACGGTGATGATCACCCATCACGTCGAGGAGATCCCCGTCGGCTTCGGCCACCTGGTCCTGCTACGCGACGGTCGGGTCGTCGCCTCAGGTCCCATCGAGACCACGCTCGATGCCGAGGCTCTCTCGGAGACCTTCGGTCTCCGCCTCGCTCTCACCCAGGCCGGCGGACGCTGGTCGTGCCGGGCGGCCTGATGAGAGATCTCCGGGGCCCACCCGTCAGGCAAGATCCCGCCCATCCGGCGGGTCCCGGAGATCCGATATTCAGCCGAGCTTGTCGTGGAGGAACCCGATGGTGGCGTTCCACGCGATGGCGGCCTGGTCGGCATCGTAGGTCCCGAGCAGGTTCTCGTCGTTCATGAAGGCATGGCCGGCGGGATAGAACCTGATGTCGGGTGCGGTCCCCGTCGCCGACGAGATCTGGCTGGCCATCTGGTTCACAGCGTCCACCGGCACGAAGGAATCATCGGAGCCGTAATGGCCGAGGATGGGGGCGCGCAGGCCCGAGTAGTCGGGCTGCTCCTGGAGCACACCGTAGAAGGGCACGGCGGCGGCGATCCGGTCGCCCTCCTGGGCGGCCAGGCTGAGCACGAATCCACCACCCATGCAAAACCCGACCACGCCGATGGCCGCACCGGTGACCGCCTCGTGACCGACGAGGAAGTCGACGGCGCCCCTGAGCTCGGTGGCCGCCTTGTCGACCGGGAGCTCCTGCATGAGCTTGCCGGCCTCGTCGGCGTCGTGGGTCGTCTTGCCGCCGTAGAGATCGGGGGCGAGGACAACGAAGCCCTCGGCGGCGAAGCGGTCGCTCATGGCGGCAATGTGGGTCGTGAGACCCCACCACTCCTGGATGACGACGAGCCCTGGCCCTCGACCCGACGGCGGGGTGGCCAGGTAGCCGTAGGCGTCTCCCCCATTGCTGGGGAATGACACGTTCTGGACCGGATTCTCTTCTGCCAAGGTGACCTCCTCTAGAACCACTTGCGCAGCGGTTCGTACCCTTCGCCTCGACGGCTCAACCGGCCGACGGCGCAGTGGTCTAGGTTGCCCGGTGGTTCAGGGCTCGGACGGGGAGGCCTCGGCGGCGGCGACACCGGCGACGACGCCGTCGAGACGGCGCTCGATGTCGGCCACCTCGTAGAGATGGCGCTCGAGGGTCTCGGTGAGCCAACCCTCGATCTGGGTGCGGGGCTCGCCTTCTGGCATGTGGCCCCACAGGTCGAGGAGACGGTCCTGGACACCGGTGGCGGACACCGAGACCTGGCCGCTGAGCTCCGCGCGCCACGACGCGATGATCGGCTCGATGGGGTTGAGGAGTTGGGGGGCGTCAGTCATCTCACCTCCCAGGATAGGGGGAAACGACCCCAATCCCAAGCACACTCCACCCATCCAGGAAGGATGACCTCAGTGGGTGGGATTCCGATCACGGAAAGCGGGCGCTCGCCGTTCGAAATAGGCGGCGACGGCCTCGACCTGATCGGGGGAGCCGATGAGCGAGCTCATGACGGCCGACTCGGCCGCGAGCTGCTCGGCTGGCCCCGTCTCGAGCGAACGGTCGAGCAGGGCCTTGGCCCGGCCGACGGCCTCGGGGCTGCGCGTGGCGATGTCGGCGGCCATGTCGAGCGCGGCGCGCCGCGGGTCGTCGTGCACCTGAGTCGCGAGCCCGAGGCTCACCGCCTCTTCGCCACCGACCATCCGCCCGCTCCAGGTGAGCTCCTTGGCCACGTCGGGCCCGACCAGTCGAGGCAGGAAGTGGGTGCCGGTCATGTCGGGGATGAGCCCCCACCGGATCTCGAGCACCGAGAGCCTGGCGTCGGGGGCGACGAAACGGATGTCGGCGCCGAGGGCGATCTGCAGGCCCCCGCCGAGGGCCACGCCATGGATGGCGGCGATGGTGGGCATGGGGAGCTCATGCCACACGTAGGCGGCCTGCTGGAAGCGGTTGGTGATGCGCCCCTCGATGCGAGGTCCGAGCGTCGATGGGATGCCATCGCCGCCTGCCGCCCCTTCGCTCGCCTGGCTGGCCATGGCGGCCAGGTCGAGGCCGGCGCAGAAGCCCTTGCCCTCACCGGAGATGACGACCGCTCGCACCGACGCGTCGGCGCCGATGGCCTCGCCTGTCGCCACCAGGGCAGCGAACATCGCCGTGTCGAGGGCGTTGAGCTTGTCCGGACGGTTGAGCCTGACGTCGGCCACCCCGTCGGTGACCGTGCAGGTGACCCGCTCGCCCTCAGCGTCTGCGCCCATCGCTCCTCCCCTGTCCGACCGCCGATCTCGGCTGCAGCGTAGGCCGGCGCCGCCCGTAGGCTCCGCGGGGTGGACACCTACGACGCCCTCGTCGTCGTCTCATTCGGAGGTCCCGAGGGACCCGACGAGGTCATGCCCTTCCTCGAGAACGTCTTGACGGGGCGCAACGTGCCGAAGGAGCGGATGCTCGCCGTGGCCGAGCACTACCAGCGTTTCGGTGGGGTCAGCCCCATCAACGGCCAGAACCGGGCGCTCGTCGCCGCCGTGGAGGCCGAGCTGGCCGAGCACGGTCCGCACCTGCCGGTCTACTGGGGAAACCGCAACTGGCACCCGACGCTCGCCGAGACGCTGACCCAGATGGCCGACGACGGCGTCGGGCGGGCGCTCGCCTTCGTCACCTCCGCCTACGGTTCCTACAGCGGCTGCCGGCAATACCTCGACGACATCGAGCGGGCCAGGGGTGCCGCCGGCGCTGGCGCTCCTGTCGTCGACAAGCTCCGCCTGTTCTATAACCACCCAGGGTTCGTCGCGGCCGTCGCCGACAGGCTCGCCGGGACCCTCACCGATGCCGGCGCCGACCCGCTCGTCCTCTTCAGCGCCCACAGCATTCCCGCCTCGATGGCGGCCACCTCGCCTTACGAAGAGCAGCTGCAGGCCGCCGCCGCCCTCGTCGCCGCCCGCTGTGGGGTAGACCGCTGGGAGCTCGTCTATCAGAGCAGGTCGGGCCCTCCGAGCCAACCCTGGCTCGAGCCCGACGTCTGCGACCGTCTCCTGGCCGCGTCGAACCTGGCCACGTCCGAACGGTCGACGTCGGTGGTGATCTGCCCGATCGGGTTCGTCTCGGACCACATGGAGGTCGTCTACGACCTCGACACCGAAGCCGAGGAGCTCGCCGGCGGGCTCGGCCTCCGCCTGCTCAGGGCCCCGACGGCGGGCACCCATCCGCGGTTCGTGTCGATGATCCGTGAGCTCGTCGACGAGCGCGTCCATGCCGACGCCCTGCGTCTTGCCATCGGATCCGATACGGCCTGGCCCGACGTCTGCCCGGCCGGATGCTGCCCGGCCCCGGCTCACCCCCCGGTCGCTGCGGCGAGGGCAGAATGAGCGCATGGCCCCATCCGACCAAGAGCCGACCGACCTCGCCGCTCTACGCTCCACGGTCAGGGAGGAGCTGAAGGGGCTGCTCACGGCCAGGACATCCGAGAGCCGCTCCACGGTCCTCGGCGCCGGCCTCGATGACCTCGCGTCCGGGCAGCACTTTCTCCGTTTGATCGCCGCCGGTGGCTACGCGACGCCGGCATGGCCGAAAGAGCACGGCGGACTCGGGCTCGATCGGGCATCGGCCGACGTGGTGAGCGAGGTGCTCGGCGAGTTCGAGGCCCCCGACCTGTACCCGTTCATGGTCGGCGTCGACCTCATGGGACCCACCATCCTCGCCCACGCCACCGCCGAGCAGGCCCGCCGGTGGCTCCCGCCCATCCGCACCGGCGACGAGATCTGGTGCCAGCTGTTCTCCGAGCCCGACGCCGGCTCCGACCTGGCCAACGTCAAGGCCAGGGCGGTGCGCGATGGGGACGTGTGGCGGCTCAACGGGTCCAAGGTGTGGACGTCGAGGGGCCACTACTCCGAGTGGGGTCTGCTGCTCGCCCGCACCGACGGCACCGTGCCCAAGCATCGGGGCATCACCGCCTTCGGCCTCGACCTGCGGCGGCCCGGCGTCACCGTCCGCCCGCTGCGGCAGATGAACGGCGACGCCCATTTCAACGAGGTCTTCTTCGACGACGTCGTCATCCCCGACGGTGACCGCATCGGGGAACACGGCGATGGCTGGCGGGTCGCCATGACGTGCCTCTCCCACGAGCGAGGCACCCTCGCCGGCGGACTCGGACTCAGCATCGACCAGCTCGTCGCCCTCGGCCGCAGTCGGGCGGTCTCCGCCGATCCGGTGCGCAGGGGCCGGGCCGCCGGCGCCATCGCCGACCTGCGCATCATCCAGCTCACCGGTGAGCGGGCCATGGAGGCCAGGCGCGCCGGGCGACCCGCCGGCCCCGAGGGGTCGATCGCCAAGCTCGCCACCAACGCCCTCATCAAGGGCGTCTCCGGCCTCGGTCTCGAAAGCGAGGGCCCCGCCGCCACTGTCGTCGACGGCGAGGCCGACGAGTGGCAGACGATGTGGCTCGTCAGCCCCTCACTGTCGATCAGGGGGGGCACCGACGAGATCCAGCGCAACATCGTCGGCGAGCGTGTCCTCGGGCTGCCTCCCGAGCCCCGGGTCGACAAGGACCGCCCCTTCGATGCGCGGCCCGACCGTTGAGGCTGCTGGGTTCCTTCGTGTCGAGTTACGTGGTGTCGAGTTACTTGGTGTCGAGGCAGCGGTAGGCCTCGACCAGGCGCCCGTCCGCCAGGCCGGCGGCCTTGGCCGACCGACCCATCCAGGCCTGGAGGAGCGGCTCCAGGCGGTCGTCGCGGTCGGTCTCCTGGCTCACGTGGGCCCGCAGTGCCGCCAGCTTGGCCGCATAGTGGTCGGTCACGTCCATGGCCACGTCGGGGTCGGGACCGCCGACGACCCACACCTCGCTCACCGCGTGGGCCTCGAGGCCATCGGCGGCAAGCTCGGGGAAGGCAAACGGGTTGCGGGCGTCGGGGTAGACGGCGCGCAGGGTGGCCTCGCCCGCTGCCATGTGGTCCGGGTGGCTTCCGTAGACGCTCTCCCACGTCCGCTCCGGGTTGGGGCAGATGACCCGCTCGGGGCGGACCGTCCTGATGACCCTCGACAGGTCCCGGCGAAGGTCGAGGGTCACCTCGACCTGGCCGTCGGGATGCCCGAGCCAGTGCAGGTCGGACACTCCGAGGATCCGGGCCGCCTCCGTCTGCTCCGCCCTGCGGATGACCGGGATCTCGCTTCGGGCCACGAGCGCGTCGAACCCGCCGGCGTCGCCATCGGTGACCAGGCAGTAGGACACCGCCCACCCCTCGGTCACGAGCTTGGCGACCGTTCCCGCCGACGCGAAGTCGATGTCGTCGGGGTGGGCGGCGACGACCAAGCAGCGCTTGTCGGTGGGCACGCCGGCAACCTACCGGGTCGTGGTGAAGCGACGTCCACTACCCGGCCCGGTGTCGCGCCTGGCGGGGCAGTAAGATCCTCGGTGTCAAGGGCTGACCAGTTGGGAAGGGCCAGACGGCCCCAGCCTGGCCGCCGGGGCTTGCCTCGGCCGTGACCACCGCCGCCTTCACCGTTGCGTGCGGTAGCGCGCCGACGACGACCCCCCGGGCCGTGCGCCACCCCACCCCGACCAGGATCGACCAAGGAGCTTCACCGTGACCGAAACCAACACCGCGCCCGCCCCCGAGGCGGTGGCCTATCGCGTCGCCGATATCGGACTCGCCGACTTCGGCCGGCGAGAGCTCGACCTCGCTCAGGTCGAGATGCCCGGCCTCATGAGCCTTCGGGCCGAGTACGGCGAGGCCAAGCCCCTCGCCGGCGCCCGCATCACCGGGTCGCTGCACATGACGGTGCAGACGGCCGTGCTCATCGAGACCCTCGTCGCCCTCGGCGCCGAGGTCCGCTGGGCGTCATGCAACATCTTCTCCACCCAGGACCACGCTGCCGCAGCGGTGGCCGCCGCCGGCGTCCCGGTCTTTGCCTGGAAGGGCGAGACCCTCGAAGAGTACTGGTGGTGCACCGAGCAGGCCATGCGTTGGCCCGGCGGCGCGCTGCCCAACATGATCCTCGACGACGGTGGCGACGCCACCCTGCTCGTCCACCTCGGGGTGGAGTGCGAGAAGACCGGCGTCATCCCCGACCTCGGCCCCGAGGACTCCGAGGAGTATGGGGTCATTCTCGCCACGCTCAACCGGACCCTCCGTGAGGATCCGACCCTGTGGACGCGCACCGCATCGGCCATCAAGGGCGTCACCGAGGAGACGACGACCGGCGTGCACCGCCTGTACCAGCGCCACGAGAGCGGGGAGTTGTTGTTCCCCGCCATCAACGTCAACGACTCGGTCACCAAATCCAAGTTCGACAACCTCTACGGCGTCAGGCACTCGCTCATCGACGGAATCTTCCGGGCCACCGACGTGATGATCGCCGGCAAGACCGCCGTCATCTGCGGCTACGGGGACGTCGGCAAGGGCTGTGCCCAGTCGCTCCGCGGCCAGGGAGCCAGGGTCATCATCACCGAGATCGACCCGATCTGCGCCCTCCAGGCCGCCATGGAGGGCTACCAGGTCCTCACCCTCGACGACGTGGTGGCGACCGCCGACATCTTCGTGACCGCCACCGGCAACCGGGACCTGATCACCGCCGCCGACATGGCTCGCATGCGCCATAACGCCATCGTCTGCAACATCGGCCACTTCGACAACGAGATCGACATGGCCGGCCTGGCCCGGATCCAGGGGATCACCCGGGAGAACATCAAACCGCAGGTGGACGCCTGGGTGTTCCCCGACGGCCACGCCGTCATCCTGCTGGCCGAGGGTCGCCTGGTGAACCTGGGCTGCGCCACCGGACATCCGAGCTTCGTGATGAGCTCCAGCTTCACCAACCAGGTCCTCGCCCAGATCGAGCTGTTCACCCGCACCGAGGCCTACCCGGTCGGCGTCTACGTGCTCCCCCGCCATCTCGACGAGAAGGTCGCCCGGCTGCACCTCGACAAGCTCGGCGTGCGGCTCTCCACGCTCACCGAGCGCCAGGCGAGCTACCTGGGTGTCGAGCTCGAGGGGCCCTACAAGACCGAGACGTACCGGTACTGAGGGGCCAGCCCGGGCTCGGGCGCGACCCCGAGGGCCAGCCCAGGCTCGGGCGCGAACTTTCTCGGCGATGTTGACGTCGGAATCCACCGTCAACATCGCCAAGAAAACCAGCGGACTCTCCCGTGGCTCCGCCACGCAGCCGTGGCTCCGCCACGGAGCCGCCGTACGCTCTGAGGATGCATATCGCCGTGCTCGGGATGGGCCAGTCGGAGCGGGGGCTGGCGTCAGGGACGTGGGGATGTTCCTCGATCTCGAGACCCGGTCGGCGCCCCGCCCGTCGATCGCCGAGCTGGTCGAAGCCCGCTACCTGGAAGCGGTTTCCGCCGGCCGGCGCGATCAAGACGTCGGCGCCATCGTCGAGCTCCTCGGGCCATAGGGCGTGACGGTCGGCGCCTACCCGGGGTCGTTCAACCCGCCGACGGTCGCCCACCTGGCCATCGCCAGGGCGGCCGTCTTGCAGGCCGGACTCTCCCGGGTCGACCTCGTCGTCTCCGAATCGGCCCTCGGCAAGGCCCCTGTCGAGATTCCTACCCTCGACGACCGGCTGGCCGTCCTTGCCGACGTGGCCGCGTCGCGGCCCTGGTTGGCGGTGCGACGCACACCGCAGCGTCTCCTCGCCGACATCGCCGAGGGATATGACGCCCTCGTCGTCGGTGCCGACAAGTGGGCGCAGCTCCTCGACCCGGCGTGGTACGGGAGCGGGGCCGAGCGAGATCGGTGCCTGGCCCGGCTCCCGACGGTGCTGGTGGTGAACCGCCCGCCCCACCCCGTCCCCGCTGCTGACGCGTCGGCGCCGACGCTCGACGTGAAGGTGCTCGACGTGGCCCCCGAGTACACCGCCATGTCCTCGACGGGAGCGAGGGCAGACCGGCGGGAGTGGATGGCCGATGAGGCGGCGGCATGGGACGCCCGTACCGGCGGGTGGAGCGCCCCCGAGCGGTACCGTCCGCGGGGGTAACCGAACGGACAGGCGCCGACCGCTAGATTGCCCGGGATGCCCGCACCCGCCGGCCACCGCCTGTGACCCGCCTGCCGTGAACGCTCTCTACACTGCGGGCGCCCTGCTCGTCCTGGCCCAGGTCGTCGGGATCTACGCCCTAAAGACCCGCAAGGCGGACGTGCTGTTCAGCGTGCTGATGGCCGTCCTCGCCGGCGCCGCCGTGGCGATCGGGATCTACGGAGCGCTGTACCGCATCCACCACGGTTGAGCTCGACGGACACCCGCCTCAGACGACCCAGGCGATGGCCAGGCCGACGCCGGCCGCCACCAGCCCGATAGCAAGGGACGAGGCCGCGTAGCGCACCGCCGTGCCGATCGCCCCTTCCTCGGCCAGCTTGATGGTCTCGTACGAGAAGGTGGAGAACGTCGTGTAGGCCCCGCAGAACCCGGTCCCGACGATGGTCTTGGGGAGGTCGCCGAGGTGCTGGTAGACGGCGAGACCGGTGATCAAGCCGAGCAGGATGCTGCCGGTCACGTTGATGACGAAGGTGCCCAGGGGAAAGGCTCCACCGTGGCGGCGGCTGACCGACTGGTCGACGAGGAGCCGAGCGGGGGCTCCGAGCGCGCCGGCGCCCGCCACGGCGATGACGGTCAGCACCGTCGCACCGCCTCGACCGAAGGGCCGGGAGGGAGGGGGCGGTCCGTGCCCAACGATCGTGACCGGCGCTTCGTCATCGGGTCGTCGGCACGCGCCGGCCGATGCAGATCCCGACCCAGGTCGCGGCCAGCCCCGCGACCAGGCTGGATACCACGTACCCGATAGCCGTGCCGACCCGACCGGCCTGGACCAGTCGGTCCGTGTCGACCATGAACGTCGACCATGTCGTGTACGCGCCGATGATCCCGATGGCGGCGAACGGGCGGAGGTACACGGTGGGCGGCCAGCGTTCGACGATGAGCGTGACGAGGACACCGAGCACGAGGCTCCCCGAGACGTTGACGGCGAACGTCGAGAGCGGAAAGGTCCCCGGCGCCGAGGTGACGGCGAGGCTGAGCTCGTAGCGCAGCGAGGCGCCGATGGCGCCACCGGCGGCGACGACGACCAGTACCTTCCAGGGCAATCGCCCCGCCCTTGCCTCCGGGATGTCCACCACGTCCGGATCGACGGGCTCACCCGGACCCTCGCCTCTCCGCGCCACTTCGTCGCCCCCCGAAACTTCGTCTCCCCCCGGGACGTCGGCCCCTCCTGCACCGGCCCCGGACCTCCGCCGCCGGCGCACCGGCGCCTATCGGCCCCGAAACACCGGATCGCGGCGGGCCGCGCTGGCGGCGATGCCCTCGGCAAAGTCGGCGGTCGACCGCAGGCGGACCTGTTCGGCATCCTCACGTACGGTGACGGCCCGCACGGCGTCGGCCAGCGCGCCGCGCAGGGTCTGGCGGATCGACACCACGGCGAGCGGCGCAGCGGAGGCGATCTCGGCCGCGATGAGGTGGGCACCGGCCCTGACCTCGGCCTGGTCGACCAGGCGATCGGCGAGACCGATGGCGTGGGCCTCGGTGCCGTCGATCCTTCTTCCGGTGTAGAGCAACTCCATCCCCCGTTGCTGGCCGACGATGGCCGGGAGGGTCACGGACAGGCCGAATCCCTGATGGAAACCGAGCCGGGCGAAGTTGGCCGAAAAGCGGGCCTCGGGGCAGGCGACGCGGAAATCGGTGGCGCACGCCAGCCCGAGGCCCCCGCCCACCGCCGCGCCCTGGACGGCGGCGACCGATGGGGTCGTCGCCGAAAACAAGCGGACCGCCTCGTGGTAGAGGTCGGCGGCGCCGTCGGCGGCCAGCGGCTCGGCCGAGCTCGCGGCGTTGAAGTCGGCGCCGGCGCAAAAGTGTCGCCCCTCAGAGCACAACACGATGGCCCGCACGCCCGGATCGTCGTCGAAGGACGAGAAGACGTCGCTCAGCCGCCGAATCAGGGCCACGTCGAAGAAGTTGGCCGGCGGGCGGTGGATCTCGACGGTCGCCACGTGGTCGTCGCCGACCTCAACCGACACGTCGTCGATGCGCTCGCTCATCCGGGCTCCCCTGTCTCGATGCAGTCGTGGTTGATCATGGGCAGTAGCGGGCGGCGATCCTAACGGGCTTGCGGCCGAGCAACGGGCGGATCCCATGCCTCCATAGGCGGCGCCTGCCCGTGCAGGGCGACGACATCGACCAGGCAGTGCTGGCCCGTGCAGGCCTGCGCCAGGCGGGAGGTGCCCACGTCGGCCGTGAGCACGTTGGGGTTGCCGTGCCGGCAGGTCGGCCGGTCGGCGGCCGGGTCGTCGGGGTCGTACCAGGCGCCCGTGGAGAGCTGAACCACCCCCGGCCTGACCGCCTCGGTGACAACGAGCCCGGCCAGGCAGGCGCCCCGGTCGTTGTGGACCGTGACGACGTCGCCGGCGCTCAGGCGGCGGGCGGCGGCGTCGGCCGGATGCATCCTGATCGGCTCGCGACCCGCCACCTTGGACGCCGCGCTGAACCGGCCCGGGTCGAGCTGACTGTGCAGCCTGGTGGCCGGGTTGTTGGCGATCAGGTGCAACGGCCAGCGGGTTGCGGCCGGCGCCCCCAGCCACTCTTCGGGTTCGAGCCAAGCCGGGTGCGGCGGGCAGTCGTCGTAGCGGTACCCGGCGATCACGTCGGAGTACAGCTCGATCCTGCCGCTCGGGGTCCGCAACCGGTGCGCTTGGGGATCGCGGCGATAGTCGGCAAAGAGCACCCGGTCGTCGTCGGCGCCGGGCACGACCATCTCCCCCGCGGACCAGAAGTCATCGAAGTCAGGGCTCTCGAGCCCGGCCGCGGCCAGCCGCCGGCGGAACTCCGCCCACATCCACTCCAGCCAACCCCGCTCGTCCCTGCCGTCGCGGAAGGCGTCCCCGACGCCGAGCCGGTCGGCCAGGCCGGCGAAGATGTCGTGATCGTTGCGGGCCTCGCCGGCGGGTGCGATGGCCCTGTGCATGGCCACGACCCTGCCGTCACCCCGTCCCGCCGCCAGGTCGTTGCGCTCGAGGGTGATGGTCGCAGGGAGCACGACGTCGGCGTGGCGGGCCATCGCCGTCCAGAACGGCTCGTGGACGACGACGGTGTCGGGGAGGCGGATCGCCCGGCGCAATCGATTGAGGTCCTGGTGGTGATGGAAGGGGTTGCCGCCACACCAGTAGACCAAGCGGATGTCGGGGTAGAGCCTGTGGCGGCCGTCGACCTCGTAGCTCCCGCCTGGATTCAGGAGCATGTCGGCGACCCTGGCGACGGGGATCCACGAATCGAGCGAACGGATCGCGCCGGGCAGGGCGGGCACCGCCACCCGATCCCGCCCGCCGCCGATGTCGGCCAGCGAGGCGTATCCGTGACCGAACCCGCCGCCCGGCAGCCCGATCTGACCGACGAGGGCGGCGAGGGCGATCGACGTCCACACCGGCTGCTCGCCGTGCCGGGCACGCTGCAACGACCACGACGACGTGATCATGGTGCGTTGCGCCGCCATGGCCCGGGCCAGGCCGCGCAGGTCGCCGGCCGGTACCTCGCTCAGCGCCTCGGCCCACTCCGGTGTCTTGGCCACGCCGTCCTCGTGGCCGAGCACGTAGGCAACGAAACGCTCCGTCCCGAAGCAGTAGCGGTCGCAGAAGTCGAGGTCGGCGAGCCCCTCGCTCAACAGGACGTGGGCCAGGGCGAGCATGACGGCCACGTCGGTGCCGGGCCGCAGGGCATGGCGGCGGGCGCCGAGGTCGTCGGCCACGTCGTCGGCGATGGGGCTGAACACGACCAGGTCCATGCCCCGCGCCGTCGCCCGCCTCAGCTGGGCACCGACGGTGTGGCGGGTGACGCCGCCGGGCGACACGAAGGAGTTCTTGGCCGGGAGCCCGCCGAAGGCCACCATCAGCTCCGTGTGCTCGGCGATCACCGGCCACGCGGTCGCCCCTCGCCACACCTCGTCGCCGGCCCCGATCACGTGGGGCAGGATTCGTTCGGCGGCGCCGGTGCTGTACGTGCCGACGCTCACCGTGGCGCCGCCGATGAGGCCCATGAACCGCCGGAGCTGGCTCTGGGCATGATGAAAGCGCCCGGCGCTCGCCCACCCGTACGAGCCGGCGTAGATCGCCCGGTGCCCGTGCCGGTCGACGACCCGACCGAGCTCGGAGGCCAGCCGGTCGTTCACCGCGTCCCAGCCGACCTCGAGCCACTCGTCGTTTCCTCGCCTCGAATCCGGTCCCGGACCACGCTCCCACCAGCCGCGCCGTACGGTCGGGTGCAGCACCCGGGCCGGCGAGCGGACGGTGTCGGCCACGTTGGCGAGCAGCGGCGAGGGCTCGCCGTCGTCGGGATGGGCAGTGATGGCGCCGACCGACCCCTCAGCGACCTCGACGGAGTAGTTGCCCCAGTGCGAGGCATGGGACAGCGGTGGCGGCACGAGGTCAAGGCTAGGGCCGCCTCACACGCCTTCGAGCGGGCAACCTCATCAGACCGCTTCGACCGGTCATACTCACAGCGTGGAGATATCCGCCCGCTGCGACTACGGGATCCGGGCCCTCGCCGAGCTTGCCGGCGTCGGCGGCGGGCCGCGCACGGTCACCGAACTGGCAGACGCCCAGAACATCCCGCCCCGCTTCTTACAGAACATCTTGCTGCAGTTGCGCCGTCGCGGCCTCGTTCACAGCCAGCGCGGGACCGACGGCGGCTACCGGCTGGCCCGACCGGCCGACGACATCACCCTGGCCGAGATCATGCGCGCCCTCGAGGGTCCGCTGGCCGGCATCCGGGGTGTCCGCCCCGAAGCGGTCGTCTACGAGGGCAGGGCGAAGCCGGTCCTCGATGTGTGGCTCGCCGTGCGGGTCAGCATGCGCCATGTCCTCGAGGAAGTCAGCCTCCAGGATCTGGTGGACGGGACGCTGCCCGACCACGTGGCCAAGGCGGCCAATGACGCCAGGGGCGCCGTCACCTCCCGATCGCGGCGCTAAGGCGTCCGATGGCGTCGGAGAGCACCTCGGGTCGTTTGCAGTAGGCGAAGCGGACGAGTGACCGGCTGGCGGCGCGGTCGTCGTAGAACGCGGACGCCGGGATGGCGACCACGCCGGCTCGACCCGGCAGCTCCCGGCAGAACGCCACGCCGTCGTCCTCGCCGAGACTGCGGATGTCGGTCATGGCGAAATACCCCGCCGACGGGCGCATCACGGTGAACCCGAGAGATTCGAGTCCGTCGCAGAGCTGGTCACGCCGCGCTCCCAGCGAGGCCGCGGCATCGGCGAAGAAGGCGTCGGGGAGTCGGAGCCCGCCGGCGACGGCCGGCTGGAACGGGGCCCCGTTGACGTAGGTAAGAAACTGCTTGGCCGTCTGGACGGCGGTAACGAGCGGCGCGGGCCCACACGCCCAGCCGATCTTCCAGCCCGTGAAAGAAAACGTCTTCCCTGCGCTCGAGATCGTCACGGTGCGCTCGGCCATCCCCGGGCGGGTGGCGAGAGGCCGGTGTGTGCCGTCGAAAACGAGATGCTCGTAGACCTCGTCGGTCACGGCCAGGAGGTCGGCGTCGACGCAGACGGTCGCGATGGCATCCAGCTCCTCGTCGTCGAAGACCTTGCCCGTCGGGTTGTTGGGGCTGTTGAGCAGCAGGAGGCGGGTCCGCGGCGTGACGGCCGCCGCGAGGCGTTGTGGGTCGAAACGCCACGTCGGCGCCTCCAGCGGGACCACCCGGCGCTGGGCGGCGGCGAAGGCGATGGCGGCGGCGTAGGAGTCGTAGTACGGCTCGAAGGTGAGCACCTCGTCGCCCGGTTCGCACAGGGCGAGGATCGAGGCGGTGAGGGCCTCCGTGGCGCCGGCGGTAACGAGGATCTCCGTGTCGGGGTCGAACGAGAGACCGTAGAACCGGCGTTGGTGCTCGGCGATGGCGGCCCGCAGGTCCGGGATGCCCCGCCCGGGTGGGTACTGGTTGTGCCCACCTCTGATGGCATCGACGGCGGCCTCGGCAACGGAGGCGGGCCCGTCGGTGTCGGGAAACCCCTGCCCCAGGTTGATGGCGCCGGTCTCGACGGCAAGGGCCGACATCTCGGCGAAAATCGTCGTCCCGAGGCCCTGAAGACGCGACGCCAGGTAGGGCGTGCGACGACCCGTCACGTCCCGGCGGCGGCCGGGTCCACGAGGCCGGGCAGGTTGACGACGATGGCCTCCTGGGTGGTGCGGGCCAGCACGACCACGGCCTCATCGCCGGTCGGGTTCTCCTCGCGGTGCGGCACCCAGGGAGGCACGAAGACGTAGTCGCCCGGCGATGTCTCGATGCGGCGTTCGCCCCCTTCCTCGGCGAAGACAAAGACCGGATGTCCGGCGACGACATAGATCCCGGTCTCGGATCGGCCGTGATGATGATCGGAAGAGCGGGCGCCGGCGGCTACGTGGGCCTGTCCCATCCACAGCTCGTCGGAGCCGCTGAGCCGCCCGGAGATGCCCTCGAGGCGGCGCATCCCCTCGCTCTGGGCCGTGTCCCCGGAGAGGCCACCGACGGGTGTGTGACCGAGCGGCCGGTGCCAGTCGGGGGTGCCGTCAGCTGAAGAGGTGGATCGGGTCTCGTCCATGCGCCAAAGGTAACCCGCCGGCCTGGCATCCTGGTCGGCGGATCGGAGGCCGAGATGGACTGGACACGAGAGCGGCTGCGCGACGGAGGCGACTGGCTGCTCGACTCCGATCCGGGTCTCGTGCGCCTGCAGACGGCGGGCAGGACGATCCTGACCCTCGCCGTCTCCCTCCTCGTGCTCTACCTCCTGACCAAGGCGACGGGGCAGTCGGTAAGCGTCGCCCTGCTCGGCGTCGTGATCGCCATGATGTCGGCCATGGCGGTCAACGACCCAGATCCCCGCCAGCAGCGCCTGACCATGCTGTTGTTGCCGTTTCCGGCCGCGGCGGCGACCTCGCTCGGCGCCCTGCTCGCCCCGCACAAGGTGGCCGGCGACATCGTCTTCGTGGCGATCATGTTCGCGGCCGTCTACGCCCGCCGTTACGACGGGCGGGGGATGGCACTCGGGATGGTGGCGTTCATGACCTACTTCTTCTCCCTGTTCCTCGGGGCAACGGTCGGGCAGCTCCCGTGGCTGATCGGCGCCGTCGTCGTCGGGACGGCCTGCAGCTTCCTGATGCGGACCTTCGTCCTCCCCGACCGCCCCGATCGGGTGCTGCGCCGTACCGGCAGGGCCTTGTGGGTCCGAGTCGACGCGGTCATGGAGGCGGCGAGCAGGGCCCTCGGCGCCGACCGGAACGACGAGCGACAGCAGCGGACGCTGGCCCGCCGCGTGGCCCGGCTGAACGAGACATCACTCATGGTCCAAAGCCAGCTCGACGACCCTTTCAACGACACCTCACCATGGCCGGAGATCAGCGGAGAGGATCTCACGCTTCGCCTCTTCGACGTCAGGCTCGCTACCGAACGGCTGGCAAACGCAGCCCGCCGCGCCAGCGCAGCCCCCGAGGCACTGGTTCCCCGCGCAGCTCGAAGCGAGCTGGCCGAGACCCTCGAGGTCCTCGGGTCGGCCCTCCGCCCTGGCGCCCCGAACGAGGCGCTCGAGCTCGCAGCGGCCGACGCCGGAAGGACCGGCGATGCCGCCGCCTCTACCGAGGTGCGCCGGGTGGAGCTGGCCATCGGCGCCATGGTGCGCGCCGCCACGGCAGCGAGGGAGCCGGGCCGGGCGGACACCACCGATCCGCGCCCGGCGTCAACCGACCGGCCGGTTGGGCAACCATCGCCAGAGCCCCAATCCACAGAGACCGGCCAACCCCGCAGCGTCAGCGCCGCCATCGCCCGGCTGCGGCCCACGACTCGCCAGGCGATCCAGGTGGCGGTCGCCAGCTCGCTGGCGATCGTCGCCGGCGAGCTGCTCTCCTCGGCTCGGTGGTACTGGGCCGTGATCGCCGCCTTCGTCATCTTCTCGGGCACTACCTCACGCGGCGAGACGCTGACCAAGGGCTGGCAGCGGCTGATCGGTACCGTCGTCGGGGTGCCCGTCGGCGCGCTGATCGCCACGCTCGTCAACGGCAACACCGCCTGGTCGCTCGCCCTGATCTTCGTGTCCATGTTCGGCGCCTTCTACCTCATGAAGATCGCCTACAGCCTGATGATCTTCTGGATCACCACCATGCTGGCGTTGCTCTACGGCCTGCTCGGAGAGTTCACCCTCGGCGTGCTCGTCCTCAGGATCGAAGAGACCGCCATCGGCGCCGGCATCGGAGTCCTCGTCGCCATTTTCGTCCTTCCCACCAGCACCCGAACCACCGCTCGCACGGCCATGCTCGACTTTCTCGCCGCTCTGTCAGGGCTTATCAGCGCCGGCGCCCACTCTCCGCCCGACGGGTCGAAGGCCCCCGACCTGACCGCGCAGACGCGCGACCTCGACCGGTCCCTGCAGCAACTGACCAAGGCGGCCAAACCCCTCACCGGTGGCATCGTTGCCGTGCACGGTCGGGCCGACAACCGGCGGGTCATGAGGATGCTGGCCGCATCCGATCACTACGCCCGCACCTTCGCCCGCTCCTCCGACCGGGTCCTACTCGCCGATACCGCCGCTTCCGCTCCCGCCGAGGTGGGACGCGCCGCCGATGCCGTCGGCCGCAACGTCGACGCCCTCGCCGACCTGCTCCGTCGCCGACAAGCCGTCGTCGACTCGGCCTCCGAGCTCCTCGATGCCGCCGAGCAGGCGACCTCGGATGCGGCCGGCGCCGGCGGCGGCGCGGCGCCAGGCACGGGGGCGGCCGAGGTCGGCGAGGCGGCGCCAGGCACGGGGGCGGCCGAGGTCGGCGAGGTCCCGCCCGCCGCCGGGGCGGCCGGGGTTGCCATCGTCCGGTCCCTGCGCGGCATCGACGGTGCCATCGTTGACCTGGCGCATGACCTCGGTGCCAAGCGAAGGGCGGATCACTCCGACCCGCAGGGCGATCCCCTGGCGGCGATCCCGCTCTCCCCCTGACGAGCCCGTCCGCTCACGCCTCGTCCGCTCGCGCCCGGTCCGGCTCTGGCCCAGGCTCGGCGGCGCCTGCCAACATCGACCGATGACACCGGCGCCCGCCATCTCGCTGCGCCGCGTCTCCTACCGATTCGGCCCGGTCACGGCGCTGAGGGATATCGACCTCGACATCGACGCCGGCACGTTCGTGAGCATTGTCGGGCCCAGCGGCTGCGGGAAATCGACGCTCCTGCGCCTCGTGACAGGCCTGCTCCGTCCCGACGCCGGCTCGGTGAGCGTCCTCGGGACGAGCCCCGAACGGGCCGCCCGGGCCAAGCGCATCGGCTTTGCCCCCCAGTCTCCCGCCCTTCTCCCCTGGGCCAGCGTCATCGACAACGTCGCGCTCCCCACCCGCGTCAACCGCGGCCCGCGACCCCGGTCGGCGCCGAAACGGGACCCCGTCGAGCTGCTCCAGCGGGTCGGCATCGGCGACGTCACGGAGCGCCGCCCCGGCAGCCTCTCGGGTGGCATGGCCCAACGCGTCGCCATCGCCCGCGCCCTCGTCACCGACCCCGAGCTGCTCGTGATGGACGAGCCGTTCTCCGCCATCGACGAGCTCACCCGGGAGGTCCTACGCGACGTGCTGCTCAGCCTCTGGGCTCCGGCACGCTCGACCGTCGTGTTCGTGACGCACTCTGTCGCCGAGGCGATCTACCTCTCCGACCGGGTCATCGTGCTCTCGGCTCGTCCCGGCCGGGTGATCGACCAGGTCGACGTCGACCTCCCCAGGCCGCGAACCACGACGATGTCGCACGGTGCCGCTTGGGCCCGCGTCGACGATGCCGTCAGGGCCGCCCTCACCGACGGGTGGAGCGAAGGACAGCCGGAGCGGTGAGACGGCCTCGGCGACTCTCTCCTCGCCGCCGGCTCGCTCCTCCCCACGACTGGGGAGGGTGGATCGTCCCACCGCTCGGCGCCGTCGTCGTCCTGATCGTGTCGTGGCAGCTCGTCGCCGACCACAACCCCTACGTGCTGCCGCGTCCCTCGGCCGTGCTCGCCCAGCTCGCCGACTCACCCGGCTCGTATCTCCGCGATGCCGGGGCCACCCTCGAAGAGGCGCTCGCGGGCCTGGCCATTGGGTTCACCGCCGCCGTCATCATCGCCGTCATCATGAGCCAGGTCAGCGCCATCCGGCGGGCCATCCTTCCCCTCGCCCTGCTCGCCAACGTGACTCCCGTCGTGGCCATCGCCCCCGCGCTGGTCGTGGCGTTCGGATTCGGGGTGACCCCAAAGATCGTCGTCACCGCAACCATCTGCTTCTTCCCCACGCTCGTCAACGCGGCCGCAGGACTGCGCAGCGCCGACCCCGCCCTCGTCGAGGTGTTGGACGTGCTCCACGCCTCGCGCCTCGAAAAGCTGCGGCGAGTCGGACTGCCTTCGAGCCTGCCGCAGCTCTTCGTCGCCGCCCGCATCTGCCTGCCGCTCTCTGTCATCGGCGCCGTCGTCGCCGAGCTCGTCTCGCCCGGAAGCTCCACTGGCCTTGGTACGGTCATCTCGCAAGCCGCTTCCGACTCACAGCTCGACCGGGTCTATGCCTCCGTCGTCTGCCTCGGATTGATCGGCCTCATCCTCACCGGCCTCATCGTGCTGGCCGAACGGCGTGCCCTGTCACGGCACCACTCGCAGCCGCGCCGCTGACCATTTCCCCCAGAGAAACCCTGCATCCGAGGAGCCCACGTGCTGCGCCGCTCGCCCGTCATCGCATCGACCCTGACGCTCGTGGCCGCCCTCGGTCTCGTCGCCTGCGGGTCATCGCCGGCACACCCATCGGCCGCCCGCCTCGTCGGCACGGCCACCTGCGCCGCCAACCGGGCCGCCGGCACCATCACCTACGTCACCGGGTTCGGATACCAGGCCGACGCCGGAATCCTCGACGTCATCGCCGCCAAAGCGGACGGCTACTACTCGGCCGAATGCCTGGACGTCGTCGTCCGTTCCGGCACCGGCGACCCCGGCAGCACGGCCGAGCTCGTCGCATCGGGGCGGGCCACCATGGCCGAGCTCGGCGGCCCTTCGGACGCGATGACCGTCGCCGCCAACGGCGTGAAGGTGACGTCGGTCGCCACCTATGGCAACGTGCCTTCGATCACGCTGCTCACCAACCCCGACATCACCAACCTCCGTCAGCTCGACGGCAAGACCCTCGGCTACAAGGGCTCCATGCCCCCACAGATCACCGCCATGCTCGAGCGGGCAGGGGTCGACGTGGCCAAGGTGCACGAGGTCGGCGTCGGCTACGACCCCACGATCCTCCCGCGCGGTCAGGTGCAGGCCCTGACGGCGTACAAGTCCAACGAGCCGATCCAGCTCCGAGACGACGGCGACAAGTTCCGCGAGTGGGATCCCGATCGCTTCGGAATCAAGGGAAGTTTCAACGTGATCGTCGCCAACCGCGGTTTCGCCCACGCCCACCCGACCGCCGTCGAGGACTTTCTCAGGGCCACGTTCCACGCCTTCCAGGGCTGCGTCAGCCGTCCCAGGCCCTGCGTGGCGTCGGCCGCCAAGCTGCAGTCGGGCTACGACGTCAGCCAGAACCTCCAGGAGTGGGCCCTGCAGTCGAAGGAGATCGACGACTCCCTACTCCCCGGACGGGGTCTCGGCGCCCAGTCCGTGGCCCAGTGGACGCCAGAAGCCAACCTCCTGACCCGGGACCACCTCGTGGCCAAGCGGCCCGAAATCGCCGCCTTGATCGACCCTGCCTACGTTGCCGCCATCGAGAGGGGCACGACCGTCCGTTGGCCCGGCTGATCACCGCCGCTGCGCAGGTGCGAAGCACCCCGAACCAAGGGTGCGAGGACCACACCGCACCAAAGGTGCGACGACCGCAGAGCGCGCGAAAATCCAAGCCGCCCTGGCGCGGTGGCGGGCACCTTGGTTAGGGTCGGATCCCGTCTTGACCTATCTCGAGAAGCATGGCCTCCCCGGCCCGCCACGCGTGGCCCGGCGGGCGAAGCGGACGGTGGTGGGAAGTGTGGTGGCCGCCTTGGCCGTCGTGGTGCCCGCCGGCGCCGCATCGGCTGGCTCGTTTTCGTCCTCGTCGCCCCTTGCCGGCACGCCTTCTGTCGCCGGGGCCGCCACCGTCGGGTCCACAAGAGCCGAGGTGGCCGCGCTCCGAGACCAGATCGCAAACCAGGCCGGCCGGCTCCACGGCTACACGTCCGAGTACTCGAAGGCGTCGACGCAGGCGCAGGTCATCGGCCAGGAGCTGCACACGCAGCGTGGCAGCCTGGCAACACTGCGGTCCAAGCTCGGCGGCACCGAGCGTACCCTCAGGCATTCGGCCATCCAGTCGTACACGGGGCAAGGGGTCACCGATAGTCAGGCGTCGGTCAGCGTCTCGGTTGATCCCTCCGTCAGCGCCGAGTACCTCACGGTCGCTTCCGGCGATGTAAGCAACCTCGAGGACCGCTACCAACTCGATCAGCGTCGGGTCGGCTCCGCCGTCTCGACCCTGTCGGCGGAGCAGAGAACCAACGCCAAGGCGCTCCACGACGCCGCCGCGGCTCGCAGTAGCGCCCTGCAGACGGCACAGACCGAGCAGGGCAACCTGGCCACGCTCGAGGCTCGCCTGGCCTCGCTGCAGAAGGCCGCGACCCAGGGCGGCCCCGTCAACGGTGGGCTCGTGAAGTCGACCCAGACCCAGACCGGGTCATCGGCTCCCACCGCGGCGCCGAAGGCTTCGGCGCCGACGACAACGCCGGCCACCACTCCGGTCACGACTCCTTCGACCACGCCACCGGTCACCAGCCGGCCCGTGTCGAGCCCGCCCGCCACTGCGGCGCCCACGACGAGCCCACCGACCACGAGTCCACCTACGACGAGCCCACCCACGACGAGCCCGCCGACCACGAGCCCTCCTGCAGCTGGCGGCGGTGGTGGTTCGAGTGGCGTCTGGCTCCAGCTACGCGAATGCGAGTCGGGCAACAACTACAAGGAGAACACGGGCAACGGCTTCTACGGGGCCTACCAGTTCAGCGCCGGCACGTGGACGTCCCTCGGCTACCCGGGCCGGCCCGACCTCGAGCCGCCGGGCATGCAGGACGCCGCCGCCCAGAAGCTCCAGGCCGAGTCGGGGTGGGGGCAGTGGCCGGCGTGCTCGGCGACGCTGGGTCTGCACTGAGGGCCGGGCTGCACTGAGGGCCAGGCTGCACTGGGGCCAGGTGCACTGAACGAGGCCCTCGGGGGCCGAGCCGGCCAACGGTGCGGCCCCCGGTCGATAGGCTCGGTCGAGTGGACGACGACCTGCTTGACTTCACCTGCCCGCGCTGCTCCACGCCGGCGCGCGAGCGCTTCTACGGGCCGTGCGAGTCCTGTCGCCAGACGCTCGTCGCCGCCCTCGGCGGTCCGCAGCGCGACGTCGAAGCCGCACCGTATCAACCCGGCATGAACGTGACACCCAACCAGGTTGCGACCAAGGAGTGACCACCAACCCCCGCATCCGGACCATCGGGACCAGCGATGCCTGAGGCGTTCCTGCTGTCCCAGGGCGGGCTCCGCGTGCGGTGGGAGGGGCCGAGCGGAACCGCCGCCAGGCTCCGTCTTGAGGGCGAGCTCGACAACCTGAGCGTTCCTGTCCTCAACCAGGCGCTCGACGGGCTCTACCAGGCCGGCTGCACCGAGATCGTCTTCGACCTCACCGACCTGAGCTTCGTGGACTCGAGCGGCCTCGGGGCGCTCGTCGGGGCGTGGCGGCACTGTCAGGAGGCCGGCGGAACGGCTCGGGCCAGCAACCCGTCGACCATGGTCCAACAGCTTCTCAACGTCACCGGCATCGGTCGATATCTCCTGTCGACCTGAGTCGGTTGTTTCGGGTGCCCGTGGATTGGCCCCTGTCCATCCGTACCCCTCCTCCCCGCTCGATTTGATCCCATGCGCCTCGTTCTCGCCTCCGCATCTCCCGCCCGCCGCGGCCTTCTCATCGCCGCCGGCCTCGACCCCGATGTCATCGTGAGCGGGGTGGTCGAGGAGGATGTGACGGCCGCCGACACGGCGAAGCTCGTGTCCGCCCTGGCCGCTCGCAAGGCCGAAGTGGTGGCGGCCCGGCCCGATGCTGCGGGCGCGCTCGTGCTCGGTTGTGACTCGCTCCTCGACGTCGACGGTGAGGCGTACGGAAAGCCCCACGATGCGCCCACGGCGACGCGGTTGTGGCAGCGTCTGCGGGGGCGTTCGGCCGCCTTGCTGACCGGCCATCACCTCATCGAGACGTCATCGGGGAGATCGGGCCGCGGCGTTGTCGCCACCGTCGTGCATTTCGGGTGGCCGACCGACGACGAGATCGATGCCCTCGTCGCCACCGGCGAGCCCCTTTCCGTCGCCGGCGGGTTCACCCTCGAGGGGAGGGCCGGACCGTTCATCGAGGGCGTCGACGGCGACCCCAACAATGTGATCGGCCTTTCCCTGCACCTGCTGCGGCGCCTTCTCGCCGACTTCGACATCGGGATCACATCGCTGTGGCGCTGAGCGCGGCCCATCCTCTCGCGTCCATCGAAGGACGGGGGGCCGTTGGGGCGGGAGCCGGACGATCGGTCTCGCCGGCCCGGCTGCTCAAGATCGGTCCGCTTCGCGTCGATCCGCCGGTCGTCCTGGCCCCGATGGCGGGGGTGACGACCGCCGCCTTCCGCGCCCTGTGTCGTAGCTACGGGGCCGGGCTCTACGTCAGCGAGATGATCACCGCCCGAGCGCTCGTCGAGGGCAACGCCAGAACGCTGCGCATGTTGGCACCGGCTCCAGGAGAGCCGATCCGCAGCGTGCAGCTCTACGGCGTGGACCCCACCATCATGGGACAGGCGGTCCGCCGCTTGGTCGTCGACCACGACGTCGACCACGTGGACCTCAACTTCGGCTGCCCGGCACCCAAGGTCACCCGCAAGGGTGGCGGAGCCGCCCTTCCCGTGCACCATGTGCTCTTCCGACGCCTCGTCGCTGCCGCCGTCGGCGCCGCCGGCTCCGTCCCCGTCACCGTCAAGCTCCGCATCGGTGTCGACGATGCCCACAGAAGCGCCATCGCATCCGCCCTTGCGGCCGAGACCGAAGGTGCGGCGGCCGTCACCCTGCACGCCAGGACGGCCGAGCAGCTGTACGCAGGGGCGGCCGACTGGTCCGCCATCACCGCGCTCGTCGACGCGGTCCGTACGATCCCGGTGCTCGGCAACGGCGACATCTGGGAGGCCGCCGACGCGCTGGCGATGCTGGAGCGCACCGGCTGTGCCGGCATCGTCATCGGCCGGGGCTGCCTCGGCCGGCCGTGGCTCTTTGCCGAGCTCGCCGCCGCCCTCCAAGGGCGGCCCGTCCCTCCCCCGCCGACGCTCGGCGAGGTCGCTTCGGCCATGCGGAGGCACGCCGAGCTCCTCGCCGAAGGGGTCGGTGAGGACCGTGCCGTCCGGGATTTTCGTCGCCACGTCGGCTGGTATCTCACCGGGTATCCCGTCGGTGGGGAGGCCAGGCGAGCCCTCGGGTTGATCGACAGCCTGGCCACCCTTGATCGCCTGCTCGGCCGGCTCGACCCCGACGTGGTCGTGCCGGAAGGCAGCCGGGCCCTTCCCAGGGGTCACTCGGCAGGACCCAAGCCGGTCGCGCTCCCCCACCGTTGGCTCGACACCGCCGACGACCCGGCGCCGCCGGCGGGCGCCGACGTGCTCGTGTCGGGGGGTTGAGGCGACCGACGGCGACGTGGTTGTGCCGATGGAGATGGTGACGAGCCCACCCGACCCCGCCGGTTACAGTCTGCCGGTGTCCTGGACCGACCTGGTGCCCCGCCTGGTCTGCCCTCTCGACCGCGACCCGCTCAAGATCGAGTCCAATGGGGCGAGCTGCCCCCGTGGTCACCGCTATGACGTGAACGGCGAGGGCTACCTGGAGATGGCACCGCATGGCAGCCCCGTCCTGACGGTCGAGTCCACCGCCGACGAGATAGCCGCCCACCAGGAGACCGGCAGCGCGCGGACCTACCAGTCGTACCTGAGGTCCTGGCTGCGGGAGAAGGGCGCAACAACCGTGTTGGATGTCGGATGCGGAGTCGGTGCTCTCGTGGCGGAGATGCGGCTCGATGGCGTGGACGCCGTCGGCGTCGACATGCGTGGCGTCGCTCCGTACTGGCGGGAGAGCGGGCGGACACACGATGCGTTCATTGTCGGCGACGCCGTGGCCCTGCCCTTCCCCGACGGGTCCTTCGATGTGGTGATGGCCCTCGGCGTGATCGAGCACATCGGGACCATCACCGGGCACCTGACACTGGCCCCCGACTGGCGCAGGCAACGCCGGGCCTTCGCCGGCGAGCTAGCCCGCGTGACCCGTCCGGGTGGTCGCGTGCTTATCGCCTGTCCCAACAAGTGGTTTCCCGTGGACGTCCAACACGGTCCTACCGATCAGCTCACTCCTGCAATCCGCAGGCGGCGCATCTTCGAACGCTTCGGGGTGAACATCCATCCCACCTGGGGTGCCTACCACCTGGCTTCGTACGCCGACCTGTGGTCCTGGTACGGGCACGATCAGGTAAAGCCGCTGCCGCTCGCCGGATACTTTGGCTTCTCTGCCCTCGAACGCCCCGGCGTCCCCAAGGTCGCGGCCCATGCGGCGCGAGCCTGGGTCGACGGTCTCCCCACGGTGCTGCGCTCGACCCCACTCAACCCCTACGTCCTGGCCGAGATCACGGTGCCGGCATAGCCGGGAAATCCCGGCCAGCAGCCTGTCTATGGTGACGGGATGCCCGAAACCCGATCGGCCGACACGCCGCCCCATCGGATCGACGATGCGGCGGGGCGAGCGACGACGCCACTCGAAACGGCCCGGGCGGAGTTCGACCACGACAACGTCTACCTGAACACCGCCACCCTTGGCTTGCCGCCACGCCGGGCGTGGGCCGCCCTGCAGGCCGCCCTCGGCGACTGGCGGTCCGGTCGGGCCGATGCGACGGCGTACGATGCCGCCGTCGCCAAGGCTAGGAGGCTGTACGCCGGCCTCGTCGGCGTCGAGCCCGGGTTTGTCGCCGTGGGCAGCCAGGTATCGGTCTTCGCCGGCGTCATCGCCGCCTCGCTGCCGGCGGGCAGCGAGGTCCTGTGCGCCTCCGGTGACTTCACCAGCATCGTGTTCCCCTTCTACGCGCAGGCCCATCGGGGCATCAGCGTCCGCGAGGTCACCATCGAGTCGATCGCCGAGGCCGTGCGCGCCACGACGGGGCTCGTGTCGGTCTCTGCGGTGCAGTCGGCCGACGGGCGTCTGGTCGACCTCGAAGCGCTCATCGCCGCGTGCGACGCCACCGGCACCCGGATCCTGCTCGACACCACCCAGGCCGCCGGTTGGCTACCGATCGATGCGACCCGCTTCGCCTACACCACGGGCAGTGGCTACAAGTGGCTGCTGTCACCCCGCGGGACGTCCTATCTGACGGTGCGGCCCGACCTGCTCGATTCCCTCATCCCACACAACGCCGGGTGGTACGCCGGCACCGACCCGTGGGACAGCATCTACGGTGGCCCACTCCGCCTTGCCGCCGACGCCCGTCGCCTCGACGTCTCGCCCGCGTGGCACGCCTGGGTGGGGGCCGCCCCCGCGCTCGAGCTCCTCACAGAGGTCGGTGCGGACAACCTCCACGCCCACTCGGTCGGCCTGGCGAGCATGTTTCGCGAGGGCGTCGGCTTGCCCCCAGCCGAATCTGCCATCGTCTCCGCCGTCGCCGATCCCCGCGCCGCCGAGCTCATGGCCGGCGCCGGTATCGCGGGCTCGACGCGTTCGGGCCGCCTCCGCCTCTCGTTTCACGTCTCGACGAGCGAAGCCGACGTCGCCAAGGCCATAGAGACGCTGGCCGGGCATGTCCACGCCTAGAGGGCCTCTGGCCTCTGGCCTGCGCCCTGGCGTCACCCGCCCTCGAACTTTGGGGTCCGCTTGCCCACGAAGGCGGTGACCCCCTCCCGGGCGTCGGCGCTCGCCCCCGCCTCACTCATCGCCTCGGTCTCGGCGGTCAGCTGAGCCGGCAGGTCGGCGGACCATGAGTCGCGCAGGAGTCGCTTCATCCGCCCGAAGGCCGCGGTCGGGCCGGACGCGAGCTGCCGGGTGATGAGCTCCGCCCGTCCGTCGACGGCATCGGCAGCGACCACCTCGGTGACCAGTCCCCAATCGAGAGCCTCGGCTGCGGTGAGCGCCCGATTCATGAAGAAGAGCTGCTGCGCCCGGCGCATCCCCACCAGGCGGGGAAGGAACCAGGTGTTGCCACCATCGGATGCCAGGCCGATCCCTGCGTAGCCGAGGACAAACCTGGAGTCGTCAGCGGCGACGACGATGTCCGCGACGTGCACAAGGCCGAGCCCGCCGCCCGCGACGGCGCCCTGGACGGCGCAGACCACCGGCGCAGAGAGGGCGGTCAGCCGCTCGAGGGCCAGGTGGTAGATGCTGGTCATCCGACGGAGCCGGTCGGGAAGCTCCTCGGGAGGCAGGCCGGCGAACATCGTCAAGTCCCCTCCTACCGTCAACGACCGTCCCGCCCCGCAGAGCAGCACGGCCCGCACGCCGGGGTCGGCACCGGCCCGCAGCACCGCTTCGTAGAAGTCGTCCACGAGAGCGCCATCGATGGCGTTGCCGACGTCGGGGCGACCCAGGCGTATGGTCGCGACCCCCGACTCGACCCCGTAGTCGACCGCCTGGAGCGGGCGCGGGCCGGACGGTTGAGAGGGAAGTGCCTCCACCCAGCGGTGACTGTCCGTGTACTGCGCAACCCCGGAGATCCGCCGATCGGTGAAGCGAAGGACGTGAGCGAAGGCAGCGTCCAGGGATCCGCCGCCCCCGCGGGCAATGCCGACGTAGCGGCCGAGCACGACCAGGCCACCGTCGGAGAGGGTAAGGAAATGCTGCGGGTCAGCCCTGACCCGGTAGTGCTTACCGAGCCTCCACCAGAAGTCCTCGGCCATGGCCTCCGGGCCGATGTGCCTCCCGCCCAGACCGAACGGGAGGCCCTCGGTCGTCTCGCCCACGAATGAGGGGTGGAGGATGGCGCGCAGTGCGTCGCCGTCGCCTTCGGCCAGCGCCTGGTACAGCTGGCCGGCGAGCGCCTCGTGATCGGTTTGAAACGACCGACCTTCCCCAGCGTTCTCGGCGACTTCGGCGTGCCCGGAGGCTTCGGCGTCCTCGGAGGCTTCGGTCAATGGTTCTCCACTCGCAGATTTTAACCCATGTTAGGTTTGGCTGCCCCGCACGGCGAAGGCGGGAATGACCAGACGGGCCGACGCTCCAGCGGCAAGACTGCGACGGCCGACCGATAGCGAATTGCGACGAGGAGTACCGTGCCGTGACCGATCCGAGGAGTGACCGGACCCGACTCCGACGCTTCCCGGACCAGGGATCGCATCTCCGTGGCGACCTCGAAGCCGTCCTGGACGCCGGTTTCGTTTGTCATCTCGGTGTCGTCGTCGACGGTTGGCCGATGGTCGTGCCGACGACCTACGGGCGCGACGGGGACCGGCTCTACGTGCACGGTTCGGTGGCGAGCCGAAGCCTACGGGCGGCCAATGCGGCGCAACCGGTGTGCGTGACCGTCACGCACGTCGATGGCGTCGTCATCGCCAGATCTGTGTTCAACCATTCCGTCAACTACCGCTGCGCCATGATCTACGGAATCCCCGACCTCCTCGATGGTGACATCAAGCTGCGGGCCCTCGAAGTCCTCGTCGAGCGGATCGTGCCCGGCCAGTGGAACTACGCCCGGCGGCCATCGGCCAAAGAGCTGGCCCAGACGAGCGTGCTCGCCCTGGGTCTCGACGACGCGTCGGTCAAGGTCAGCGCCGGGCCGCCCGACGACGGCGACGGCGCCGACGGCCAGCTGCCGGTGTGGGCCGGCGAGCTGCCTCTGCGCAGCATCGCCGGCCGACCCGTCCCCGATCCCCTTCTCGGCCCTGCAATCGCCCTCCCCGACCACCTCGCTGCGTTCGCCGGTGATCACGGTGGCGAGGGAGCATGAGCGCTCCGGACGATCCGCCCAGTGACGCCAGCGTCGTGGTCGACACCCTCGTCAAGCGTTACCCCCGCAGCTCGACGGCTGCGGTCGACGGCGTGTCGTTCCAAGTCGGCCGAGGCGAGATCTTCGGGCTCCTCGGGCCCAACGGTGCCGGCAAGACGACGACAATCGGGGTGCTCACCACCCGGGTGCTGCCCACATCAGGACGGGCGTGGGTGGCCGGCATCGACGTGGAGGCGCACCCGGTGGAGGCCAAGAAACACCTCGCCGTCGTGCCACAGCGCAACAACCTCGACCGGTCTCTCTCCATCCGCCAGAACCTGTTGTTCCACGCCGCCTACCACGGGGTACCGAGCCGGGAACGCAACCGGCGGGCCACGTCCCTCCTCGAGCAGTTCGGGCTGGCCGACCGGGCCAAGGAGCGAGTCGACATGTTCTCCGGTGGGCAGACCCAGCGGATCATGATCGCCAGGGCCCTCATGCACTCGCCGGGAGCGTTGTTCCTCGACGAGCCGACGACCGGGCTCGACCCTGCGGCCCGGCTGTTCCTCTGGGACCGCCTGCGCGAGCTACGGTCCGAAGGGGTGTCGGTCATCATCACGACCCACGACATGGACGAGGCGGCCGAGTTGTCCGACCGCGTCGGCATCGTCGACCACGGTCATCTGCTCGTCCTCGACACCCCGGAGGCTCTCACCAAGACCCTGCCGGGCGAGGCCAGCCTCGAGCTGAGCGCCACGGTGGGAGCGGGCGGGTCCGTCGCCGGGGTGATCGACGACCTCGAGCACCTCGATCGAGTCGAGCGCGTCGAGGTCGTGGGCGAGGGTGGGGGCCCAGCGGGTGAGCGGACCGGCGCCGGCCGGCTGCGCGCCCGGCTCTACCTTTCGGGTGATCCTGGCGTCGTGCTCGGCGCCGTCGCCGGGGTGCTCGTGGCCAAGGGAGTGGCGCTCGACGACCTGCGCACCGTGAAGGCCAGCTTGGAGGACGTCTTCCTCCACCTCACAGGGAGGCTGTTGCGATGAGCGAACTGACGACGGAGCGGAGCCGCCAGGAGGTCAGGGCGAGCGACGTCTCGTCAAGTCGAGCCTTCGCCGCCGTGTTGGGAAGGGACCTGTTCGTCACCGGCCGAGACGCCCCGATCTTTCTTGCCCAGGTCATCCTCCAACCACTCTTCCTGCTCTTCGTCTTCGGTCGCATCCTCGGCGACCTCGGCTACACGCGGGCTGGGTACGCCCACCTGCTGTTCCCCGGGATCGTCGCTCTCACCGCCACGCTCACCGGCCTGCAGAGCACGGCCTTCCCGCTCGTCATCGACTTCTCTTGGACCAAGGAGATCGAGGACCGCCTTCTCGCTCCGCTTCCCGTCGCGTGGGTGGCGGTGGAGAAGATCGTCTACGCCGCCCTCAGGGCGCTCGCCGCGGCGGCCGTGATGTTCCCCGTCGGGGTGCTCGTCCTCGGCTCGATCCCCTGGAGGGCGGCCGGCGCTCCCTTGGTGGTGGGCATCCTCGTGCTCGGCTCCCTCAACGGCGCAGCCCTCGGTCTCGTGCTCGGCACCCTCGTGCCCGCCAACCGCATCAACGTCATCTTCGCCCTGGTGCTGACCCCGCTGCTCTTCACCGGATGCAGCCAATATCCGTGGCCCTCGTTGTCACGGCTCGAGTGGTTCAAGTGGCTGACGACCGTCAATCCGCTCACCTACATCAGCGAAGGCATGCGGGCCGCGCTGATCCCGTCGGTCGCTCATATGGCCCCGTGGGTCTGCGTCCTCATGTCCCTTGCCTTCCTCGTCGCGCTGAGCGCCGTGGGCATCCGGGGCTTCCTCCGCCGGGCGGTGGACTGAGGTCGTCGGCCCCGAGGTAAGCGCCGGGCCGGCGCCGGCACGACGGCGCGCCACCGCCCGGCTGGCGGGAGCCCCCGCCCCCGATCCTGAGGACTTCTTTTGCCCACTTTTACGGACTCACTCCGTAAAAGTGGGCAAGGAAAGCCATCAAAGCGAGGTCGCCTCGGACGCCCCGGCCCCGGACGGCCCGCACGGACGCCCCCCGGACCGCTCGCCCCGGTGAGCGAAGGCCGCACCGGCGAGGCGTCACGTCTCGAGGCTGACCGTGAGCGGGCCGTCGTTGACCAGCGAGACGGCCATGTCGGCCCCGAAGCGGCCCGTCTCGACCGGGGCCCCCAGGGCGCGGAGGGATGCCACCAGGTGCTCGACCAGCGGCTCGGCCTGCGCCGAGCCGGCCGCATCGACGAAGGAGGGACGCCGGCCCCTCGTGGTGTCGGCGTAGAGGCTGAACTGGCTCACGATTAGTACCGCCAGACCGGAGTCGGCCGCCGACCGGTTGAGCTTCCCCGCCTCGTCACCAAAGATTCTGAGGTTCCAGAGCCGACCGGCGAGGCGTTCGGCTTCGACCGGGCTGTCACGGTGCGTGACGCCGACCAGCACGCACAGCCCCCGGCCGATGGATGCGATCCGCTCGCCGGCCACCACGACGGATGCCTCGGTCACTCGCTGCACCACGGCTCGCATCGGGCGGATGGTAGAGCCGGCGCTACCGTGCTCGCCCATTTTTCTAGCGATGTTGACGTCGGATTCCGACGTCAACATCCCCCGGAAAACGAGCGGCCGGTGCTCGGTAGCGTGGCCGGCGTGATCGGAGCATCCGGCGTGGCCAGATCGAGACGAGCCCTGGCGGCCGCGCTCGTTGCCGCCGGCCTCCTGGCCACGGGCTGCCTCGGCCACACCGGGGGCGGCCATGTCCCGGCCGGGTCGAAGCTGGTGCAGATCTACCACATGGCCTTCCGGCCGAGCATCATGCGGGTCACGGCGGGCCAGTCCGTCACGTGGCGCTTCGAGGATGCCCAGGTCATCCACGACGTCGACTCCATCAACGGCACCTTCGAGAGCCCGCAGAAGGACTCGGGCACGTGGACGCATGTGTTCACGACCCCTGGGACGTACGCGTACCGCTGCAGCATCCACACCTACATGACCGGCGAGGTGATCGTCACCCCCAAGAGGTGAAGGAAATCAGCCCATGGTGTCGAGGATCTGGGTGACCATGGCCGGCGTGGTGCCGGGATGCAGGAAGGCGAAGCGGGCGACCGTCTCGCCATCCCACACGGTCGGGGTGACAAAGCCGACCTGGTCGGCGAGCAGCCTGGCGCTCCATCGCTGGTAGTCGTCGGCCTCCCAACCCCGCCGGCGGAACAGGACGACCGAAAGGCCCGGCTCGCGCAGCAGCTCCAAGTCGGGGTGGGCAACGATGGTGTCTGCCGCCAGCCGAGCCGACTCGATGGCCGTGTCGACGGCGTCGGCGTAGGCGTCGGTGCCGTGCACGGCAAGTGAGAACCACAGCGGCAACCCCCTCGCCCTGCGGGTCAGGTGGTAGGCGTAGTCGCTCGGGTTCCACTCCTCGGGGGCGTCGGTGTGCAACACGTCGAGGTAGCCGGCGTCTTGGGTATGGACGGCCTTGGCCAGGTGGGGATCCCGGTACAGCAGGGCCGCACAGTCGAAGGGGGCGAAGAGCCACTTGTGCGGGTCGACGACGAAGGAGTCGGCCCGCTCGATGCCCGCATACAGCGGCCTGGCCTTGGCCGAGAACAGCCCGGCCCCTCCGTAGGCGCCGTCGACGTGGAACCACATCTCGCGCCGACGGGCCACCGAGGCGATGCCGGGGAGGTCGTCGATGATCCCGGCGTTGGTCGTGCCGGCCGTCGCCGCCACGGCCACCACGTCGGAGGCATCGGGGTCAGCGGCGAGCGCCGCCTCGAGGGCGTCGCCCAAGAAGCGGTGGTCATCGGTCTTGACGAGGAACGGCTCCATGCCGATCACATGGGCGGCCTTGCCGACCGAGGCGTGGGCCTGATCGCTCATGGCTACGCGCAGACGTGAGGCCCCGGGCATCCTGCGCCTGGCCATGTCGCGGGCGACGACAAGGGCCGAGAGGTTGCCGGCCGAACCGCCCGACACGAAGCAGCCCCCGGCGCTCGACGGGAGCCCGGCCAGGCCGGCGAGGAGAGAGAGCACCTGGTTCTCGGCGGTGACGGCGCCGGCCGCCTCGAGCCACGACGTCCCCTGCAGAGCGGAGCACGAGACGACCATGTCGAACAGCAACGAGGCCTTGGTTGGCGCCGCCGGGATGAACGAAAGGAACCGGGGACTGTCGCAGGAGATCACGGCGGGGGCGAGCACGTCTTCGAAGAGGCGGAGGATCTCGGCCGGGTCCGACCCTTCCGCGCCGATGGCCCCATCCACGGCGGCATCGAGGATCGACTTGATGCCGGGGAAGTCGAGCGGCACCGGATCGAGGCTGAGACGCTCGCGGCAGTAGGTGAAGATCAGGTCGGTCATCGCTTCGTCGTATTCGAACATCGGGGTGCTCAAGCCGTCCTCCGGTCCATCGTGGGGCGCGCCTGGCTCACGCGGCGGCGGCCCGAGACGCTACCTGCTGGGAGACGGGAGGACGGGCGCTCGGGTCCCGAGGGGCGCAAGACTGAAGCGATGCTCGCCCCCGTAGCCATGTCGCGTCTCGGTCGCTTCGCCGCCGGCGTCGACCGCGCCGCGCCGGGGCGGCTTGCCGGTCTCTACGCCGTCGGTTCTCTTGCCCTCGGCGATTGGCGGAACCGGTCGAGCAACCTCGACGTCCTCTCCGTCGCCGACGAGGCCTGGGAGCCGAACGTCGTCCGTCGGCTCCGCCGGGCCGTGGCCGGGCTCGAGGTGCACGGCCGTGCGGCACGCGTCGCCTTCATCACGTGGGCCGATCTGGCTAACGATCCGGCCGCGGCCAAAGGGCCCGTGCTCGTCGGCCGGCGCTCGGCGGGGCCGGCAGAGCTGAACAATCCGATGACCTGGCAGATCCTGCGGGTCTCGGCCATTTGCGTGCGGGGTCCTGAGTATCCCGACATCTGGTCCGGCGACGTGCGGGACTGGGCCGAGGAGCGGATCGTCGAGTGGTGGCCGGCACAGATGGACCGGTGGCGGCGCCAGCCGGGCAGCCTGTGGTTTCGCCGGCAGACGTCCGCCGTCGCCCTCGACCTGGCCCGCCTCTCGGTCACGGCCGCTTCGGGGCGGGTCGTGTCCAAGTTGGAGGCCGGCGAGGCCCTCATCGACAGCGTGGGGAGCAGGTCGCAGCGGCTGCTCAAGGACTCCGTCGGTTACCGGCAAGGGTCGCGCCTGTCCATGTACTACGGGCCCTTCGAACGCAAGAACGACACGGTCAACTGGATCGCATCGGTCGTCGCCCAGCAGCAGAGCCATGGTGAGAACAAACGATGAACCTCGACAGAACAGCCACGGCGCTCGTGACCGGAGCGAGCGGCGGCATCGGCGGTGCCATCGCCGACGCCCTGGCGATACGCGGGGTAAGGGTCGTGGCGTCGGGGCGGGACGCCGACGCCTTGGCCGCTGTGGCGGCAAGGACCGGGGGGCCGGCCGTGGTCGCCGATCTGGCGACGGTCGCCGGTATCGACGACCTGGTCGCATCGTCGGGCCCGATCGACCTCCTCGTCGCCAATGCCGGCCTCCCTGCTTCGGGTCGCCTGTGGGACTACGAAAGTGAGCAGATCCAGCGGGCCATCGACGTCAACCTGAGGGCGCCGATCCTGCTGGCCCGCGCCCTCGTGCCCGGCATGGTCGAGCGTGGCGTTGGCCACGTTGTGCTGGTCTCCTCGCTTGCCGGGTTGACGGCGACCTCTGCTGCCTCGCTCTACAACGCCACCAAGTTCGCCCTTCGCGGCTTCGGTCACGCCCTCCGTCAGGACCTGCACGGCACCGGCGTCGGAGTTTCCCTTGTAATGCCTGGATTTGTTCGAGACGCCGGCATGTTCGCCGGGCTCGTCGCCACGCTGCCGCGCGGCGTCGGAACCACGTCGCCGGCCCGGGTCGCCCAGGCGACGATCGCCGCCATCGAGCGCGACCGGGGCGAGGTGCTCGTGGCGCCGTGGCCGATGCGGGCCGGTGCCAGGATCGGCGGCCTGCTTCCTGGGGTGGCGGCCAGGGCGACCAGGGCGGCGGGGGGCGCCGAGCTGGCCGACCGGATCGCCGAGGCGCAGCGCCGTTACCGCTGAGCGAGGGCGTCGGAGAGGAACGCCATCTGCAGGCTCACGAGGTGCTCGGCGACCTCCTCCCCCGAGGCCATGTGGGTCATACCGGTGAGCGGGAGGAGAGTGTGCGCCCGTCCCGATGCAAGCAACTTCTGGGAAAGACGCAGCGTGTGGGCGACGAACACGTTGTCGTCGACGAGGCCGTGGACGAGCATGAGCGGGCGCGTGAGGTTGGGAGCGTCGTCAAGCAGCGATGACCGGTCATAGGCGGCCGGGTTCTCGTCGGGGTGCCCGAGGTAGCGCTCGGTGTAGTACGTGTCGTAGAGGCGGAAGTCGGTGACGGGGGCGCCGGCCACGGCGGCGTGGAACACGTCGGGGCGGCGCAGGACGGCCAGGGCGGAGAGGTAGCCGCCAAACGACCAGCCGCAGATGCCGACTCGCTCGAGGTCGAGACCTTCGACGGCGGCGGCCGCACCGTGGAGGGCTTCGACCTGATCGGCCAGGACGAGCGTGGCGAAATCGCCGTAGATCTCCCGCTCCCAGTTCGGACCGCGGCCCGGCGTGCCTCTCCCGTCGGCGGCGACGACGGCGAATCCCTGATCGGCGCGCCACTGGGCCTCGAGCCAGAACCGCCGATCGGACATGACCACCTGGGCGCCGGGGCCTCCGTAAGGCATCATGAGCACCGGCCACAGGTCGCCCACCTGGTGCCGGGCCGGCAGGACCACCCCGGTGCGCAGCTGGCGGGGACCGACGGAGAGGCGAACGACACTCGGCGTCACGACCGGAACCTCCGCCCTCGAGGCGATCGTCCCGGTCGTTCCCCGCCCGATGACCACGGCCCTCGGCCCGGCATCGGCTTCGCCCGCGAGGGCCACGACCGTTGCACCGCCCGCCGCCGCGGCCCGGACGACTCCCCCACCGATCAGCCGCTCGACGCCCGGTCCCGACCACCGCCACAGCTCGACGACGGTCGGGTCGGGCGATGCGGAGAACACGATGTCGGCGGCCGTCGACACCACGCTGCGGACCTGAAGCCCGGCCGGCGTGACCGGGGTGCCGTCGACCTCGAGGGCCACGGTGTCATCACGGGTCGCGGTCCAGACCAACCGGCCGTCGTCGAGGCGGGTCGGAACCCCGGGGGGCCACGACACCCACACGGGGTCGGTGAGACCGGCCCGGCGCTCGGTCATCCCCGACGCGATGTCCGCCTCGAGGACGTCGCAGGCCTTGTGGTTGCGGCGTTCGACCACGAGGAGGGGCGGGCCGGCCGGGTGCCACTCGACTTCGGCCAAGTAGGGGAACCGACCCCGGTCCCATTTGATCTCGGTGCGTGTGCCGTCCAAACCGAGCCACCACAACCCCACCTCGGCGTCGGCGGTCCCGGCGGCGGGGTAACGCTGGGCGACCGGCGGCCGATCGGGCCACGCCGGATCCGAGACCCACCACGTCCCAACCGGTCCCGTGTCGGCTCGGCTTACGAGCAGGCCGCTGCCGTCGGGCGCCCACCAGTGCCCCCGATTGCGGTGCATCTCCTCGGCCGCCACGAACTCGGCCTGGCCCCACGTCACATCGGCATCGTCTTCGCCGGCGACCACCCGCTCGCCGGTGCCGTCGACCGACACGACCCGGAGGTCCCGGCCGCAACACCATGCGACCGACCGGCCGGTCGGGTCGATCCTGGGGTCGAACACGGGACCGGTGACCTCGAGGCGGCGGGTGGTCGCGGCTTCGACGTCGGCGACCCAGAGCCCGTCGCCGCAGGCGAAGACGACCGTATCGCCAGAGGAATCGGCCGAGTAGGCCACGATGCCGTCGGCCTGCTCTCGCATGCGCTCCCGCCTGGCTCGTTCCTCGGAGCTCGGCGCCTGGTCGGCGTCGCCGAGGACGGCCGGGTCGGCGACGACGAGTTCGCGGCCCGATCCGACGTCGTAGCTCCACAGGGCGGTCGTGGGTTCGGTGCCGCTCTCGGCCCGGAGGAACAGGATGCGTTCGCCGTCGTCGCTCACGGTGAAGGTGCGGGGCAGTCCGAGGGTGAAGCGGCGGGTGCGGGCCTGCTGGCGGGGGAAGGTGTCGGCCATCGGGGCAGACACTACGGCTTCGCCGTCTCAGCGCTGATGCCTCTACGATAAGACCGGCCTGGCGTCGCGGTTCGGTCCTACGGGATCCGGGCCGGCGGCGGCCGCGGGTAGGACTCAGGGCAGACAAGCGGAAAGTAACTCCTCGATCGTGACTGAGACGCCATCCCACGCGCAGGCTCGCTTCGGCGAGGTGTCCTCTCCCGCGAGGACGCCCGGGTTCGGCGCGAGCGGGATCGTCATCGGTGTCCTCGCCGTTGTCGCCATCCTCGGCGGGTTGCTCTGGTCGGCGGCGGCCGGCACTGCCACCCCTGCGACCCATCCCCACCTCATCGGAGGGTCCGTCGTGCTCGAAAACGATCGCCCCCTCGCCGTCATCGATCGCGCCACCGGTCATCCAACCGTGCAACTCGAGAACGTCAACGGCCAGGTCGGCGCCCGCGACTACGCCGACGTCGAGGCCGTACCCATGGGTGCCGCCACCCTGCTCGTCAACACCGTCACCGGGGCCTTCAATCTGCTTCAGGCCGACAACTACGTCGCCGACGCCACCGGCGCCGGCGTCGGTCTCGGCTCCCTGCCCGGTTCGACGTCGGCGGCCGGGTATGCCAGCGGCGCCGACGCCTACATCGTCAGGTCCGGACCGCGCTCGACCGTATCCCTCGTCGGTCGTGGCACCGTCGAGGAGGCCGCCAGGGAGACCGCAGGCGGGCCGTCCAAGGCACCGACCAACGTGGCTCCTGTTGGCTTCGCCACCCTGCGCGGCACCGTCCCCGACCGTCCCGGCGCCACTGTCGCCAGCGAGGGCGGCCTGTGGTCGCTGCTCGCCACCCGGTCGGGTTGTTCGCTCGTCTTCGTCCATCGTGGTCAAGCCGGTGCCTCCGGCCTGACCGCCGCCGATCGCTCGAAGCTCCCATCCTGCGCCGGCGCCGCCATCGGCGGGGCCGCCAGCACGATCGGCGTGGCCACACCGGGCCATGTGGCGTTGTACCGCGGCGGGGCAAGGGGTAGCGACGTTGCGGTGCCCGCAACGGCAAAGGCGAGCTCCATCCTGCCTGTCTCCGGATCATCGACCACGATGTGGTTCCTCGCCCGGACGCCGACCGGCTGGGAGGTGTTCGGCATCGGTCCAGGTGGGGTGCTCGTCGCCGCCCGCACCCTGCACGGCATCGCCGCCACGGCAACGCCCGCTCCTCCCGGGGTGTCGGGAGGCCGGATCTACACCATCGACCGCCGGGCGAGCGGCCGCCCGGCGCTGTGGGTCATCGACCCGGTCACAGGTCAGGTCGGCACCGTGAAGGGGGCGAGCACATACCCCCAGCAGGGACCGTCGGAGCAGGCGACGTTCGGCGCCGCCCAAGTGCTCGTGTCGGGGCCCAGGGTCGTGTTCAACAACCCTGGCAGCATCCAGGCCGTCGTCGTCTTCACCGACGGGAGCCACTCGCCCCTCGTCGTCAACAAGGGGTCCGCGGTCCCCGTCGCCGCCACGGGGCCGGCGTCGGTGAGCACTCAGAAGCGGGGCCGAACGGCGCCAAGCGCGCACCCAGCCGTCCCATCTCGAACCAGCCCACCGCCCACTCCGCCACCGGCGCCGGCCGTGAGGCAGACCGTCACCTGTAAGGACACCAACGAGAAGCCCTATGCGCCTACCAACCTGGCCGTCACGCCGGCGGCCGAGTCGGCGCAGGTCACGTGGAGCTACCAGCTCCTGACCGATCAGGACTGCCAGCCGCAGACGTGGTCGGTGCGGGTCACCGCTCTCGGCCAGGCGGCGCAGCCCAAGGAGCCAACCCAGTACATCAACGGCCAACAACAGCTTGACTTCAGCGGGCTGCGCCCCGCGACGCGCTACAAGGCCGTCGTGACCGCGTACATCAACCGTCAGTCGACGACGTCGGCGGCCGGGGTGTTCACGACGGCCAAGCAGGGCGCCGACGGGCCGACCGCAGTCAGGGCCTCGGTCGACGCCTCCGGCAACTGGGTCGTCTCGTGGACGCCGTGCCAGGCGTCGACGTGCTACACGCCGGCGGCCCAGTGGATCGTCACCGGGACGGCCTGCGGCGGGAGCTATGTCGGCACGCCCCCGTCGCAGCGGGTGACCGGTTCGACAACCACCGTCACGTTCGACGCCGCCGCGCTCGGGCGGCTCGGCCAGTCGCTGCGCTTCAGCGTTCAGGGAGTCTCGAGCGCCAACCTGCCGGGCAACCCGACTGCGGGCGGCGCGTGCCTGCAGAGCTGGCGTCCACCCCAGCGCTCGGGCATCTCGCTCGCGTCGAGCGGAGCGACCAGCGGCACATCGGTGACGGCCACCCTCGACGTGTCGCCGGGAACTGGCTCGGTCGACACCTACGGCAGTGCCGCGACGGAATTTCAATACGAGCTCAACGGTCGGGCCTACGGCGCCCCGACCACTTCGACCCACGACACGATCTCCGGCCTCACCGCCGCCACCACGTACCGACCATCGGTCGCCGTGTGGCCTGCGGGGCACCACCAGGCCGCGGTTGTTGTCGCCGGCGCCACGATCAAGCGGGACCTCCAGTGGAGCCGAGGCCTCGCTTTTCGTACCCGAGTCGCCGTTGGCGCCAACCCCAACCTGGCCACCGTGGTCGCCACCTTCTCCGCGCTCGGTTCCGGGCCGTACCAGACCGGAGGCACGGCCGTCTGCGGGTCGAGCAGCTATGACCTCGGGCGGGCGACACTCGACGGCGACCGTGCCTATTTCCGCAACTTTCCCCTCGACAGCTACGGGGGCATCTGCACGATCTCCCTGACCGTCTACGACACGCAGCACCCCGATCCCTACGGGACGCCGTCGCCTCAGCTGACCGGCACCCTAGACCTCGGTCAACCCAAGGTCTACGGCTTCACGGCGAGCTACACCCAGACCGGCTGTACACCCGTCGGAGGACGATCCGCCCCCAAGTGCCACACCACCGTCACCGTCTTCCCCGACTCGCAGGGACAGGCGTTGGCCGGGTACGGCTGGACCGTCACCGCCAGCCAGGTCTCCCCCTGCCGCAAGACCGTCGACTACCGGCCGCCGCAGACGACGCGGATTCGCCTCTACTCGTGTCCGCTGACGTCCCTCAGCGGACTCTCGGTCACCGTGTCATGGCACTTCCTCGGCCAGCCCGTCTCCGCCGCGGCTCGCATCCTCGGTCGCGCCGGCACCCCGCCGACGACGTCGACAACGTCCACCACGTCGACGTCGACGACCTCCACGTCGACGACCTCCACGTCGACCACGTCCACGTCCAGCACGACATCAACCTCGACGACAACGACGACCCCGGCGTCGACCCACCGTGGCTCGACTCCGGGGTCGGGGTCGCGTGCCGCCACGCGGTCAGAGGTCCGCCACAACGGCGCGGGTCTTGCGCACCAGCCGCAGTCAAGTGTCGCTCTGGCTGCGACCAGGGTCCCGGCGAGCGACCCGGTCGGCGAGCTTTCGATCGACCTTCTCGTCGGCGCCCTGGGGCTCGTCGGGCTGGCGGCCGCTCTCTGCGACCGGCGCGCCCGGCGCCATCGATCGAAAGGCGACGACTCGTGAGCTCGAGCGCCGAAGTGACGAGCCTCGTCCGTGGCTTCGACCAGCTCGTCGGCAACGTCGGGCGGGCCATCCACGGTAAGGACGCCGTGGTGCGGGCTGCGCTGACCTGTGTGGTCGCGGAGGGGCATCTCCTCATCGAGGATGTGCCGGGGGTGGGCAAGACCTCCCTGGCCAGAGCCATCGCCGCTTCGGTGGCCCTGACCTGGAACCGCATCCAGTTCACACCCGACCTCCTACCATCCGACATCACCGGAGTGTCGGTGTTCGACCAGGCGACGTCGACGTTTTCGTTCCGGCCCGGGCCGGTGTTCGCCAATATCGTCATCGGCGACGAGATCAACCGGGCCTCGCCGAAGACTCAGTCGGCACTGCTCGAGGTGATGCAGGAGCACACCGTCACGACCGACGCCACCGTCTACCAGGTGCCGCGGCCGTTCGTGGTGGTCGCCACGCAGAACCCGATCGACCTGGAAGGCACATACATCCTGCCTGAGGCGCAACTCGACCGGTTCATGATGCGCCTCTCCGTGGGCTATCCGAGTCCTGAGGCGGAGATGGCGGTGCTCCGCTCGGAACGCAACGAGAGTACGGTCGGCCTGCTTTCTGCGGTGATGTCGGCGGCCGACCTCGTAGCCATGACGGACTTCGTCAAGCGCAGCGTGGAGGTCGCGCCGGCGATCGAGCAGTACATCGTCGCGGTGAGCGCCAAGACCAGGGAGCTGCCCGAGGTGCGGCTCGGGGTTTCCCCTCGCGGCGGCCTGGCCCTGCTCCGCGCCGCCCGAGTCGCGGCGGCGACGGCAGGACGAACCTACGTGACACCCGACGACATCAAGGCGCTGGCCGTCCCTTGCCTCGCTCATCGGATCGTCCTGCGGCCCGATGCCGAGATCCAGGGCCGCACCGCTGAGGAGGTCGTGGCGCGCTGTCTCCAAGCGGTGCCGGTCCCGCGGACCTTGATGCGGTGACCAGGCTCGGCGTGGGAGCAGGGATCGTCGGGCTCTTCCTCGGCGTCGCCGGCTGGCTGGCCCGGTGGCCCGCCGTGGTGGTCGTCGGGGCCGGCATGGTGATCCTGGTCGTCGGCGCGGCCGCCTATGTCGCCCGCCGCCCCCACATCGACTTGAGCCGGGAGATCGAACCACCTCGCGTGGAAAAGGGCCGGGCCGCCATTGCGGTCGTGCACGCCACCAACAGGTCGCGTCGCGCCGCGGCGCCGCTGACCATCGAGCAGCGCATCGGCGATGTCGGTTTCACGGCGCTGCTGCCACGGCTCCGCCGAGGCGAGTCGGGGTTGCGGACCTACCGGTTGCCGACCACGACGCGAGGGGTGTTTGATATCGGCCCCATCGAGGCGGCCAGAGCCGACCCTTTCGGGCTGTGTCGCGTCGTCCAACGTCTCGGGACCGCGCAGCGCATCGCCGTCCATCCCCGGCTTCTCGAGCTCCGCCCCCTCGCCACCGGGACGTCGCGAAACGTCGAAGGCCCCTCGAGCGACCTGTCTCCCCAGGGGACGATCACCTTCCACCGCCTGCGCGAGTACGCGACCGGTGACGATCTGCGCAGTGTCCATTGGCCCACCACGGCCCGCCTGGGAAAGCTCGTCGTGCGCCACAACGTCGACACGGCCCAACCCGAGAGCGTCGTCCTCCTCGATCTGCGCCCCTCGGTCTACTCCGAGGAGACCTTCGAGTCGGCGGTGGACGTCACGGCCTCGCTCGTTACGTCACTCGGTGCCGACCGGGCCCCGGTGCGGTTGCGTACGACCGCCGATGATCGGCTTGTCGGCCGGGCCGAGCGGGACCCTACCGCCGTCGTCGACCGCCTGACGCAGATCGCCCCCGAGCAGCGCGGTTCGCTGCGCGCCGAGCTGCTGGCCTTGCGGCGCGACCGGGGGGGCACCGCCCTCGTCGTCGTAACCGGTCGACTAGACCTCGAGAGCCTGCCGACGATCGCCGCCTGCCGCCGCCGTTTCGACCGGGTCGTTGCCGTATCGCTCGTCTCGAGGCCCTCGACGATCCCCACGGATCCTGGTGTCGTGGTGCTCTGCGCGGCCGACGCCGACGGAGCCGCACAGGCTTGGAACCATCGAGTCGGCAGATGACCAAGGAGACACCGGACCCACGGCCCTTCAGGAGAAGGCCTTTCTTGGCAGGGGACCTGCCGGGACTGGTCGCGATCCTCGCCGTGGCCGCGATCGCAACCGCCATCGCGGCCGTGCCCTGGTTGCGGGCCTTTGCCGTGCCCGACGCGACCATCGTGGTCGGGGTCGCAGCCCTCCTCCCGGTCGTCGCCGTCGCCGTCGTGGCCCGGGGTGCCAGGCAGCCCCCGGCCATCTCCTACTCCGCCTCCCTGCTCGCGCTCGCCCTGTTCACGCTGGTGATCTCGGGACTACAACCCGGTGCGGTCGGCCGCGGCCTCACCGATGTACCGACGAGGGTGCTGACCGAGACCCTTCCAATCGGTGGCGGGCGGGCCCTGCTCACGGTGCCCGTGATTGTGGTCTGGCTCACGGGTGCCGCCACCGCCGAGATCCTGATCCGTTCTACGCGCCGGGCCGCCGCTCCCCTCGTGCCGGTGCTCGGCTACGTGATCGCATTCGCGGCGACATCGGGGGCGCCGGGTGGCGACATGTGGAGCGGCGCGGCGCTCCTCGCCGCCGTGGCGGCCATGGCCCTGGTCGGCCACGCCATCACCTCTCGACCCGAGCCGAGCCCAGACGCCCAGCTCGCCGCGAGACCAGCGGGGCGCCGTCCCGCCGCACCGCTGCGTCGAGCCGGCGTCGGCGCGCTGCTCGGTGCCGTCGTCGTGGCCGGAGTCACCTTCGGTATCGCCCACGTTGCGAGGCTCGCCGGCCGCCCGGCGGCGCTCGACCGGCGACCGGCGGTGACGTCGTCGCTCGTCGAGGACCCGGTCGACGCCATCGGATCGCTCCGCGATTCCAATCCCAAGGCCCCGCCCCGGGCCCTGTTCAGCGTCACAACGTCGCGGGCGTCCACCGGATACCTCGGCGTCGCCGACCTCGGAACCTACAACGGCGATACGTGGTCGTTTGACACCACCTTTCGCCCGAGCGGGGGAAGGGTTCCATCGGCGCCGGCCGGACGCCCCGGTGCGGCCGGAGCCACCGGCGCTCCGAAGGTCCACCAGACCTATGAGCTGCTCCACCCCTACGGCCTGCCCCTCGTGCCCATGCTTGATCGCCCCCGACAGGTCTCGGGTCTTGCCGTGGACGCCGACACGGCGACCGGGATGGTCGTACCAGCCCGCGCCCCTCACTACCCGTCTGGCTACTCGGTGGTCTCCGCCGCTCCCAACCGCACCCTCGCGGACGTCCCTACTACCGGGGCCATCGATAGCGGTCGATCGGCAGCGGACGCGTCCCCCAATCTGACGCTGCCCACCGGCACCAGCGGGGACCTTGGGGTCGCCGTGCGGTTCGTCGCCCACCTCACGGCGAAACGACCGGAGCCGACGCTGGGCTTCATCGAGGCGGCCTCTGTGGCGTTGCGCCGGGACGAGCGGCGCGTCGACCCCGCCGTCGATGCCTCGTCGACCGCAACATCTGCGAGCCGGGGCGGGACATCTCTCGCCGAGGTCATCGACGCCGTCGTCGTCGGACGCAAGGCGACGCCCGAGCAGTTCGCCACGATGCTCGTCATGGTCGCTCGTGACGTCGGCATCCCTGCCCGGATCGTCACGGGATTCCGGGTGGAGTCGACGCCGGGCCGGCCCGGGTTGCGTGCCGGAACGACGACGGTCACCAACCGCCAGGCCTGGACCTGGGCCGAGATCCCCGTCACCGGGCTCGGATGGGTGGTCGTTGACCCGACACCAACCGCCACTGCAAGCCCGGCCACGCCACCGGCCGACAAGGCGAGCTCGTCGCCGACCACGATCGCCCCGAGGCAGGCGAACGTGGCCCCACGTCCGGGAGGAAAGCGGACCCAGTCCCTCGCCCCATCGACGCATCTTCCGGCACCGCGCCACCACGCCAGCGGACTGGCCGGGGTTCTGGAGATAGCGGGTGCTGTCGTCGCCGCCCTCTTGGCCCTCGGACCGGGACTTGCCGGTGCCAGACGATGGGTGAGACGGCGGCGTCGGCGGCGCGGGCCGACGGCCGAGCGGGCTGCGGGCGCGTGGCTCGAGCTACTCGACCACCTCGATATCGCCGGCATGCCGACCGATCCGACTGCGACCTCCAAGGAGATCTCCGGCGAGGCGGAGCGTCGCTTTGGATCGGAGCTGGCCGGCCGGGTCGACTTCGTCGCTGGGGTCGCCGACTGGGCGATCTGCTGCGCAATCGATCCTCCCGACCCCGCCACCGTCGGTTTGGCCTGGGACACCCAGCGGGCGGTGGGCCGCCAGGTGAGAGACCAGCTTCGGCCCTCCCGCCGCGCCGGCGCTCTCCTGCGGGTCGGCAGCCAACCGCGACGCCCGAGAGATCGCCGCTCCCGGCCACCGAGCGCTTCGGTGCGCCGATCAGGGAGACGCCGGCCGTGACCCCGAGCTGGCGACGCAGTCGCGCCGGTCGCTCGGAGCCCAGGATCTCCTTCGACGGCTTCGAGGACATCACCGAGATCGGAGGCGGGGCCTTCGCTTCGGTCTACCGAGCCGTCGAGATCAGCACCGCCCGTCCCGTCGCGTTGAAGCTCCTCAACGTGGCGAGCATGCACGCCCGGCTGGTCGAGGACTTCCGCGCCGAGGTTCGCATCCTCGCCACGGTGAGCAGCCACCCGAGCATCGTCACCCTCTATCGGACCGTGGCTACGCCAGACGGTCGCCCCGTGCTCGTCCTCGAGCTGTGCCGCGGCTCGTACGCCCAGCGCGTGCGGGCCGCAGGCCCCCTGGTAGCGGCCGAAGTCGTCTCGGTCGGGATCAAGGTCGCCGGTGCCCTGGAGACGGCCCACCGGGCCGGGTTTCTCCACCGGGACATGAAGCCACAGAACATCCTGGTCACCCAGTTCGGCGAGCCGGCCCTCGCCGACTTCGGCGTGGCCACGCTGCAGGCTTCGGCTCAGGCGACCGAAGGCGTCTTCGGGTTCACGACACTCCACGCCCCTCCCGAGGTCCTCGAAGGCACGCCGCTCTCGCCGGCAACCGACGTTTACGGATTGGCCTCGACGCTCTACCAGCTCCTCACGGGCAGGGCCCCATTCACCGCCTTCGAGGGAGAGGCTCCGGCATCGGTCATCCTCCGCATCCTCCACGATCCGGTCGCGGCGGTGACGAGCGTCGACGTGCCCGCCGCCTTCTCCGACCTCCTCGCGTCGGCGCTGGCCAAGGATCCCCTTCAACGCCCGGCGAGTGCCCAGGCGATGGCCGATGCGCTCCGCTCGATCGAGGCGTCATCGGGATGGCCGTTGACGCCCTATCTCGTCTGGGGCGACGAGCCGGCGCCGTGGGGGCAACAGAGCGCCGGCGGTGGCGGCGCCGGCCCGGCCCGATCAGCAACGGGGCCACCAGCGGTCTCCGGCCCAATCGGATCCGGGGTTGGGGAGGTGCAGAGCGCAGCGAGTGCATGGACCGCACCTGGCGCTATGGGAGGTACCGGCCCGTCGGTCGTGCGGCCGGCGGCGTCGGAACGTCGCGTCCTCCTACCCGACAAGACCGGTCGCACCGAAGCCGGCGGACCCCGAGTCTCGCCCGCAGCGGCTTCGCGTGCTCCGGGTCCTGACGCTCCGGATCCGGACCACGTCGGCTCCCGGCTTCCACCATCGCCGAGCGACCTTGACCGGCCCGAGCAGCCGTCGGGTCCGGTGCAGCCCAGGCCGGCGGGTGGCCCGGCGGACGGGCCGGGGCGGCCCACCGTCGCCGAGATGCCGCTCGTCCACCCCCAGATCGGCCCGGGCTGGGCGCCCCACCCTGATCCAACGGACGACCGACCCGAAGACGTCGACTCGTCCCGGCCTCCCCTTGTGGCCCCGGCGCGTCTCGCTCCGGTCGTTCCACGTGCAGAAACCTGGGCGCCTAATGCGGAAACCATCCTGGATTCGACGATCGTGCCCACCCTCGGCGCGAACGGTCCGGGCTCTCGATCCGCAGACCCGAGCGTCAGCCCACCAGAAAAGCCCGGCCCGATGACCACCCGTACCTGGGCCCTCCTCGCTGGCCTCGTCGCCGCCAGCCTCGCCATCGTGGTCGTTGTCCTCGTGGTGGCCGGCGTCGTCTGAACCACCGGGCATCGCCTGGACCAAAGCGTTGTCGGACACGGCCTAGCTCAACACCGCTGGCGCCAGTGTCCCGTTCTCATTCAGCGGTACCCGCTCGGCGCTGATCACGGCGTCAAGCGGAAGGGGCCCGTAGATATGAGGGAATGCCTCGTCGCCGCCTTGAAGGTTCTCTACCCGGACTTCCGCCTGCAGCTTGGCCACCTCCACGGTGAGCAGCACAACGTCGGAGCGCCCTCGGTAAACAAGGTTTGCGATCTGGTTGACCTGCAGGGCGAACGAGCAGTGGACGAATCCCTCCTCGGCGACCGACCTTCCCAGCGTGGAGCGACCGTACGACTCCCCGCCATCGACGGCGGCTCGCCACTCGTCGCGCAAGGCCAGATGGTAGATGCGAGCGGGCAGCTGCTGGTCGTCGAGCACGACCGGAGTTTGCCATCGATGCATCCCTCGGACGTGGTGTCGCCGAGTCGGCTCGCGCTGCGATGCCGCGGCGATCGACGAGCTCGACGTGCACGGGCAGATGCTACGTCGACGGCTCACCGCCGCCGCGATCGGTGACGTGAATGTAGCGCCAGCCCGACCACGCCGTTGCGATCAGCGAATCGCCGTCCGAGCTCGAGCTGCTGGGCCGGCCGGACCAGCGCCCCGATCGGACCACCCATAGGATCTCGGGATGGACCGCCCCGCCCTCCAAGGCCGCACCTGCCTCGTCACGGGCGCATCCCGAGGGATCGGAGCGGCCACGGCGCGTGCGCTGAACCACGCAGGTGCCCGGGTCGCCTTGGTCGCCAGAGACCGCCGTGCGCTCGACGCGATCGCCAGCGAGCTCGATCACGACCCGATCGTCCTGGCGGCCGACCTCGGTGCGCCAGAGACGCCGGCCACCGTAGCGAGCCAGGCCCTCGATGCGCTGGGTTCCGTCGATGTCCTCGTGAACAGTGCGGCGACCGCGGCGCGGCTTGCGACCGTCGACACGGATGCGACCCTGATCGACGCCCTGTTGGCTGTCAACGTTCGAGCGCCCCTCCTTCTCATCGCCGCGTTGGTACCTTCGATGCTCGACCGTAGCGCCGGCTCCATCGTCAACCTCTCGTCGGTTTCGGGCCTCGTCGGCACACCACGGCGCGCCGCCTACGCGGCGTCGAAGGGTGCTATCGACGCCATGACGCGATCCCTCGCCATCGAGCTCGGGCCATCCGGCATCAGGGTCAATTCGGTAGCACCGGGCGTCGTCGACACCGCCCTTTGGGCCAAGAACAAGGTGATCCCAGGCGTCGTCGAGACCATCGAGGGCCAGACCCCCCTGCGGCGGTGGGCCAGCCCCGAGGACATCGCTGACGTGATCGTCTTCCTTGCATCCGATGCGGCTCGGTTCGTCACGGGCGAGACGATCGCCGCCGACGGGGGGATGGGACGAACCCTCGACCTCTATGGCGGCTCGGTCTGAGCCTCAGCTGCATCCGGGAGCGCCCATCCCCGACTGGCCGGGCGCGCACGCAGTGCGCCGTGAGCGGGCGCTTACCGCTTGACTGCGACGGCGCGGAGATCGTCGAATGCTCGCCCGAGTTGGTGCTCCAGATCGTGTTCCGGGTTGTCGAACCAGCTCAGCGTTGCCTGGGTGAAGGCGGCCATTCCGATCTGAGCTGCAAGGAGTGCCTGCCGGGCCCAGCGGTCATTTGACGGGAACGCCTGCTGATGAGGATGTCTCGCTCTCGGCCGGGGAACAGCATGTCGGCGATTCCTGGGGCCGCGAGGACGCCGATGTGCCAGGAGCCGCCCTGGGTGATGTCGCCGAGGTCCTCGAGTCCGAACCCGGCAAGGCCCATCTCGATGGCGGTGAAGCTACGGTCACGCATTCGGGTGCTCCTTCGGTGCTCAGTCGTGGGCGTTGCCCGTGTACTGCACTGCTTGGACATAGTTGTTCTGCGAGGCCTTGACGCCGAGTTCGGAGAAGACGTCGAGCATCTCAATGCCCTGCTGGTGCAGTTGCGTGACGGTGGCGTCGAGGCCGGCTTCGAGTTGTTCTGCGCTGGCCCAGTGGGCGACGTTGATGAACTGGAACGGGCTGTCGGCGTCGATGCTGCGGTGGAAGATCCCATCGATCAGACCCGGCTGACTGCCGGTGAGGTCCTTGATGCTGTCCTGCCAGAAGTCGAAGAACTTGTCGACGTTCTCGGCGGGGACCTCGAAGTGGACGATGGTGGTGATGGGTGCCATAAATCTCCTTCGTATACGGGTTGATGTCAGTCGATGACGATGACCGTGCGTCCGGCGACGTGGCCGGTCTCGCTGGCCGCGTGGGCCTGCGCAGCATGGTCGAGGGCGAAGGTGTTGGCGACCGGGATGCGCAACTGTCCGGTGCCGAACAGGCGCGCGGCTTCGGCCAGCGCGGCGCGTCGATCCCCCCCGCCGCCCGAGACCTTGGCGCCGTGCTCGCCGGCGCTGAAATCGGCGATGGGACTACCTTGCTCGGGTCCCCGGTCAACTCGATGAGCTCGGGGATGACTCCGGATCCGGCGATGTCGAGGGCCGCGTCGACACCGTCGCGGTCCAACGCGCGCACCCGCTGGATCAGGCCTGGCCCGTAGGTGGTCGGCGTCGCGCCGAGATCGCGGAGGTACTGCTGGTTCGCCGGGCCGGCCGTGCCGATGACCCGCGCGGCCCGGGCCAGCGCGAACTGCACCGCGGCCGACCCGACACCGCCTGCCGCACCGCTGATCAGGATCGTCTGGCCCGCCTCGACATCGACGAGATCGAGGATGCGCTGTGCGGTCGCGACCGCGACGGGGTACTCGGCAGCCTCGGCGAACGAGAGCCTATCCGGCTTGGGCGCCCAGTCGGCCAACACCGCGTGCTCGGCATAGGTGTTCGCGCCGCTGCCGAATACCGCATCCCCGACCGCCACGCCGTCGACGCCCTCACCGATCTCGTCGACGATGCCTGCGGCGTCCAGACCGGTGCCCGCCGGCAAGATCAACGGCATCGTCTCGCGCAGTTGTCCGGCGCGGATCTTCCAGTCGATGCCGTTCACGCCGGCAGCGCGGACCGCGATGCGGATCTCGCCTGCGCCGGGGTGCGGCGCGTCGATCTCGACGACCTCGAGTACCTCCGGCTCGCCGTAGTCGACGAACTGCACTGCCTTCACCATGCCTCCCAGGCAATTATCACTCGTCTTGAACCGTATCATACAAACTGTTGCGGATAATACCAGATGTATGCTCCTACCTGTGCAGCGGAGCGAAGGCATTGCGGCGACGGCGACGGAGGATCCCCGGGTCGAGCGCACCCGCGCCCACGTGTTGCATCACGCACGCGACCTGCTAGCTCTCGGCGGCGCCGCAGCGGTGACGTACTCCAATCTCGCGACGAGGGCACGAGTCACCCGGCAGACGCTCTACCGGCACTGGCCGACCCGCGAATCGCTCTTCGTCGATCTCGCACTCGACGGCGCGACTCGCGGCATGCCCGACCGATCCGGGCCCCCCGAGGCGATCATCGGCGACTTCCTCCGAGCCATGCGCGACGGGATGGACGAGCCATCCAACGCTGCGTCGTTGACGGCGCTCGTCGCCCAGGCCGACCACGACCCGACCAGCCGCAACGCGCTCATCAAGATCGTCACCGACGTGCGCGTCGCCCTCAACGCGGTGTTGCAGCCCACCGGGGTGAGTCTCGACGGCGAACAGTACGCACGCCTATGCGGGCCGATGCTGTTCCAGCGATTCTTCGCCCGCGAACCCGCCACCGACCAGTTCCTCGAAGAACTGGTGCAGAAGTGGTCCGATGTCCGCTGACGTCGGCGAGCTTGTCGCATCGGAGTGTGCACGTACCGCCAGCTCGCGTCACGGTGGAGCCCGAGGACCTTCGAGGCATCGGCGCCGGTCAGTGCGGCCGAGATCGAGTCCCTGTTCGAAGCGGCGCGGTGTGCTCCGTCAGCGGGCAACTCACAGCCTTGGGCGTTCATCGTGGGCCGTCGCGGCGAGCCGGACCATGATCGACTTGTCCGTCACCTGGCCGGCAGCTCTCGGGCGTGGGCGCCGACCGCTGGCTTGCTGGTCGCTAATCTGTCGCATCTCTTCGTCGAGGGCACCGACTGGGAGTACTCGGAGTTCTCGGTCTACGACCTGGGGCAGGCCGTCGCGCACATGACAATCCAGGCACAAGCCCTCGGCCTGGCCGTCCGCCAGTTCCGCGCGTTCGACCGGGACGGTCTGGCCGCCGAGTTCGACGTCCCGCCGCACTGGGAGGTCACCACCATGTCGGCTATCGGACGGGCCCCCGCCGGTAGCGCGCCACCTGCCGCGACCACGCCCGATGGGACGGGGACGGCTCGACGACCGGTCATCGACGTCCGCTGGCCGCAAGCTGCAAGAGAACACCGATAGCCCGATTCATTCGCCCGAGTCCCGGCCTTCGCCTCACCGCCGAGATGCCCGGGTTGGTTCGTTTTCGATAGCCATTGCTTGCCCAGCCTAGAGACGGTGGGCTACCGTAAATCTCAATCGGAGGAACCTCCGATTGGGGTGGTGTCAGCCAGGAGGGGTCTTGATGTTCGCGTCCGCTGCCTTAATCACCGGCGGGACGAGTGGCATCGGCCTTGCCACTGCCCAGCTGTTGCATGAACGCGGCTTTCAGGTGATGGTGACCGGCCGCAATCCCGACACCCTCGCAGCCGCGCGGAAGGAGCTCCCCGCCGACGTCGTTATCGTGCGGGCGGAGTTGCGCTCCCTGTCCGACGCCGACTGCGTCGCCGACCAGGTCTGTTCGCGGTTCGGATCGCTGACTGCGTTGTTTCTCAACGCCGGCATCACCCGCCCCACCCCGCTCGAGGCGGTCGATGAGGCGACCTATGACGAGTTGTTCGCCATCAACACCAAGGGACAGTTCTTCACCTTGCAGAAGACGCTCCCGCTGCTCACCAACGGCGCCTCAATCGTGTTCACCGTAGGGATCGGTGCCACCCGCGGTATCGCCGGGGGCAGCGTCACGGCCGCCAGCCGCGGCGCCCTCCTGGCGATGGTCCCCTCGCTGGCCATGGAACTCGCGCCGCGCCGCATACGGGTCAACGCCGTCAGCCCCGGGCCCATCGACACCCCTATCTGGGCCAAGTCTGGAGCGGCACCCGAGACCGTCGCGACGATGCTGGAGTCGGTCGCCGCCCGCGTCCCGTTCCGACGACTAGGTACCGCCCGAGAGGTCGCCGAAACCGTGGCCTTTCTCGTCTCCGACGGCGCCGCCTACATCACCGGACAGAACATCGTCGTCGGCGGCGGCAGTGGCCTTGCCGCCTGACGAATCAGCGATGTCGTCGAAGGAAGCACGCCGAGACACGCGGCCGCCGACCATGCACGCCTACGCGACCACATCGACGAACTCGTGGCCCCGCTGAGACGGTGCACCTCCACCGGGCCGGCTCGGACGAGTGAAGAGAGTGTCGCCTCCGCACGTGCCGTCGACCGCCGCCCCGTCGTCCCACCCCGACCGAGGACGTGAGCCCGTGACCGAGCCGACCAATCGGCGCGTCGAGTTCGACCAGTACGGCGACGTCGACGTCCTGCACATCGCCGAGGGCCCGGTGCCGAGCCCCGGGGCCGGCGAGGTCGTCGTCCGCGTGCTGGCCACCGGGATCGGCCCGGGTGAAGCGGCGATCCGGGAGGGCAAGCTCGACAGCGTGTTCCCCGCGGCGTTCCCGTCAGGTCAGGGCAGTGACCTGGCCGGCGTGGTGCACTCCATCGGCGCCCGGGTGCGGAAGGTGGCCCCAGGCGATGAGGTACTCGGTTGGTCGGACCACCGCTCGGCGCAGGCCGACTACGTCCGCACCGAGGCCGATCACGTGACCCCGAAGCCACCGATGCTGGACTGGGTACGAGCCGGTGCCATGTTCGGCGCCGGAGTAACAGCGTTGAGCGCCGTCGGCGCCGTTGGCCTGCGTCCCGGTGAGACGGTGGTGGTCTCCTCCGCCGCCGGCGGGGTCGGCAGCCTCGCCGTGCAGGTCGCGCGGATGGCCGGCGCCCGGGTGATCGGGATCGCCGGCCCGGCCAGCGCGGACTGGCTGCGCTCGGTCGGCGTCGAACCGGTCGCCTACGGCGACGGTCTCGAACAGCGGCTGGCCGACACGGCCGGTCACATCGACGCGTTCGTCGACACGCACGGCGATGGTTACGTCGACCTCGCCGTCCGCTTGGGCGTCGCAGCGGAACGCATCGACACAACCATCGATTTCGAGGCCGCCCAGCGCCACCACGCCAGGACGGACGCGAGCCCCGAGGGCAGCCACGTGTCCGTGCTCGCCCGCATCGCCGGTCTGGTCGCCTGGGGTGAGGTGGTGATGCCACTGGCCGGGCTGTACCCGCTCACCCAGGTCAAGGCCGCCTACCGGCAACTGGCGCTCGGCCACGCCCACGGCAAGATCGCGCTCCTCACCGGACTCGCGGGCCCGCTCCACCATCCCGAACCACCGGCGAACCCAAGGAGTAGCTGACGTGACAAGTGCGGATATCCCTGACGCTGCATGGTTCGCTGACGGCTTGGCGAGTTCGCTCGCACCCAACAGCGTGTTCCGGCCGGGCGCGTCCGAGTACGACGCGGCGACGTCGCCGGACAACAGCAGCTTTCCGTAGCGTCCTGACGCGGTGATCCGGCCGCGGTCAGCGCGCGACGTCGCTACTACCGTCGCGATGGCTCGCGAGGTCGGGTTGCGGGTCGCGGTGGTACGAGGTCAGCGGGGAGGAGCGCCTCGGCGCGAAGGACCAGGGCGGTAGCGCCCATGGCCTCGGCGCGGTCTCCGAGCTCTCCGAGCACGATGTCCACTCCCCTGGCGACCTTCTCGACCGCATTTCGCTTGGCCGCCCGGCGGAGCGGTTCGATGAGCGCGTCGCCCGTGGTCGCGAGCTGCCCTCCGATCACGACCCGCTCTGGGCACAGGAGATTGCAGAGGCCGGCCACGGCGACGCCGACCGCCTCACCGGCATCCGCGACGAGTCGGGTCGCGCCGATATCGCCGGCGGCCACGAGGGCCAACAGCTCCGTGGCCGTGAGCTCCGGGCCGTGGTGGCTGCGGGCGAGCTGGACCAGCGTGCCCAACCCGGCGACCGTCTCCAGGCAGCCCCGGCTGCCACAACGACAGAGCGCCCCCGAGTGATTGACCACGGTGTGGCCTATCTCACCGGCGGTCCCATAGACACCGCGGTAGATGCGATCCTCGAGGAGGAGCCCGGCGCCGATGCCGGTGCCGACCTGCACGTAGGCCATGTGGTGGCATCCCCTGGCCGCTCCCCACACGGTCTCACCCAGGGCCGCCAGGTTGGCGCTGTTGTCGACGAGCACCGGCAGGCCCAGCGCTTCCGTCATCGCCCGACCGGCCGGCACGCCCACCCATCCCGGCAGGATCGATGACGAGGCGACCTCGCCCGTGACCGGGTCGAGTGGCCCCGACAACCCCATGCCGGCGCCGACCACGTCCGCCCGGGAGACCCCGAGCGTCCTCAGGAGGTCGTCGGTGGCTCGCCGGGCGGTCCTCATGGCTTGGTCGGCCTCGTGGTCGACGTCGAGCTCGTGCGTGGCCTCGCCGAGGACGGCGTGGGACTGGTCGACGACGATCACCCGCAGGCGGCGGTGGTCGAGGTCCATCCCCACGATCACCCCGGCACGCGGACCGAAAAACAGTGGGGAGCGAGCGGACGGGTCGCCACGACGCTCAAGGATGGCCTCCGACCGGAGCTGGGCCACGATGTTGGAAACCGTTCCCGAAGCGAGACCCGTGGTCCTGACCAGGTCGGCCTGAGTCATGGGCCCGTGGCTTCGCAGGGCCGAGAGAATGCGATCTCGATTGGCGCTTCGCCACGCGCTCGGCGATCCGGGACCTACCACCTTGGAAGTTAACACAGGGGATGACGCCGCGGTGACGGCCCGTCGCGCTACTTGATGGCCATGGCGAAGACGTGCATGGCGGTCTGGCCTGAGGTAACCCCCTGGCTGAAGTCGGGGAGGGTGACGTACTGGACCGTCTTGCCGGACTGCAGCGGCACCGAGTCGTAGTAGATGCTGACCTGCTGGGTGGCCTTGCCGCCCGCCTTGTTGATATACGGGACGGTAGCGAGGATGTCGCCGCCGGGCCCCGCCAGGTTGGCGTACCAGTCGGGAAACCCGAGCGTGAACGACTGGGTGGTGCCGTCGGTGTAGGTAATGGTGCCCGTACCGGTGGCGGTGCCGTAGTCGCCCGTGCCGAGGAAGCCGAGGGTGGTGCCTGAACCCGAAAGCGGCACCGTCTGGCCTGCGGCCACCACGTTGTCCGGCGTCCCGGGTGCCGCATCCGGCCAGGTGAAGGCCAGCCCATCGTGGCTGACGGCCGCTCCCGGAGTGAGCCCCACTGCCGCCAGAGTTTGGGCCGAGTAGCTAAAGCCCCCGCCGTCGAGGTTGCCGGCGCTCGGGTTGCTGTCGTCGCTTATGCCGGGATTGTCGAAGGCGGCGTCGAACGAAGCGTAGGGCACGGATACTTGAGCCGGGGCGTTGGCGCGACCCCGTCCGTTGGCGTCGTTGAAGGTGGCACCCCCCGTCAGCCGGTAGCTCGCCGGGCTTGTCCCTGAAGGGACCGTGATGCTCCAGGTCGTTCGGGCCGTCTGACCGGCAGCGACGGTCGAGAAGGAGGAGGCGGACGTGGCCTTCACGGTCCACCCCTTGGCGGCCTTGAGCGTCATATCGACCGACGTGAGCGGCTTATTGCCCGGGTTGGGGAGGGTTGTGGTGGCCGTAATGGTGGAGCCGGGGAGGACGACGGTCGGCGAGCTCAGCGTGAAGGGCTGCTGTACGACCACGACCGTCGAGCCGGTCACACCGTTGACGGTCGCTTTGATGGTTGCCACCCCCGCCGCAACGGCCTCGAGCATTCCGGCCTTGCTGACCGTGGCTACGTTGCGGTTGGTGCTCGCGTAGCTGACGTGGGCGTGGGTGAGGTCGACAAACGAGCCGTCGCTGTTGGCCGCTTCGACGATGTTGTCGGCGGTGGCGTGCGGCTGCTGCAGGGCCGGGTCGGTGTCATCCTTGATCCACGGGTTCTTGCCTGTGAGATCGAGGGTCTCGCCCGGTGTGAACATGACCTGGTCGGGCTGCACGGTGACGGTCTGGACCCTCGGCGTCCACGAGCCGTGCACAGCCACCGAGCCGGCGTCGGTGACGTGGCCGGCGTCGGCTCCCACCTCGAAGCGGTAGGAACCGTCGTAGACGACCGACTTCAACCTGGCCTGGTCCCAGAGGGCCAGGGCACTCAATTTGACGGGCAGTGAGATGCGCTGGGTCTGGCCGGGCCTCAGCCTCCCGGTCTTCTCGAAGCCCTCCAGGCGCTGTTTGGGCAACTGGATCCCGGCCACGCCGAAGGCGGGTGCGACGTACAGCTGGGCTACCGTCGCCCCCGGCGTCGTACCGGTGTTGGTCACGTCGAAGTGGACGTTGACCGTTCCGTCGGGGGTCGTCGATCTCGGTCCGACCTGGAGGTGGGAGTAGGCGAAGCGGGTGTAGCTCAGGCCGTGGCCGAACGGGTAGGTCGGCTTGCCGGTGAAGTACATGTAGGTCCGTCCGAGCCCCCCGGTCTGCGACGGTGTGAGGCCGTAGTTGGACATGTCGGGCAGCTGCGAGTCGTCCTTGTACCAGGTGAAGTTCAGGTGCCCGCTCGGGTTCTTCTTGCCAAACAGCACGTCGGCGAGGGCCGAGCCCTGGCTCTCGCCGTTGTAGCCGCTGAACACGACGGCAGGGAAGTCGCCTTGGACGTCGTCGATCGTGACCGGCCCGTCGGACTGTACGACGAGCGCCATCTTGTGGTTGCCGAGGGCGTTGACCTGGTTGATGAGGGAGTCGTAGTTGCCCGGCATGGCCAGGCTGGCTCGGTCGTGGCCCTCACCGGCAACTGCGCTGTCGGTCCCGACGAACACGATCACCAGGTCGGCGCTCTTGATGTCCGCTTGGGTCTGGGCCGAGAGGACCGCCGGCGAGGTCGCCGTCGTGGATGTCCCGGCGGCGTCATAGACGACCGAGGCCTTGGGGTTGGCCCGCTCGACGGCGCTTGTGATGCCCTGCACGGCGTTCACCTGCAGGCTGGGGTCTCCCGAGTACCCACCCAGGTCACCGTGTTGGCCAGGTTCCCGAGGATCACCACCTTGTGAAGCTTGGCCGCCTTCGCCGGCAGCAGTGGCGTGGAGGTACCGGCGACGGGGTTGTTCTTGAGCAGGACGAGCGAGTCGTCGGCGACCTTGCGGGCCAGGGCCTGGTGGGCCTGGCTTTGGATGACCTTCTTGGTGATCTTCGTATACGGGTCGCTGCGGCGGGGATCGAACTCGCCGGTCCGCATCCGGATGGTGAACATGTGCACCAGGTCGGTGTCGAGGACACCCTCGCTGAGGGCGCCGGAGTCGATCGCCTGTTGGATGTTGGCCAGCGTCGGCTCCGACCCCGTGCAGTTGACTGTCGTGCCGGCTCGCAGGGCGTAGGCCTGGCCGCCGGCCGGTCCGCTGACCTGCTTGCCGGTGGCGGTGTTGGTCCACGTGGCGCTGTCGCCTTTGCCGTCGGTCGTCCAACCGGGCGGGGCCCAATCGTGCCCGCTCGGGAAGGTCTTGTAGGTCGTCCCTACCGCCCCGCAGTCCGAGGTGATGTAGCCGCCAAACCCGTAGGTGCGCTGCGCCAGCTCGTTGGCCGTGTAGGTGTCCGCCACCGACGGCGTCCCGTTGATGGCGTTGTACGACGTCATCAAGCCGGCGACATGGTCATTCTCGATGAGGCTCTTGAACTGGGCCGTGTAGTAGTCGCGGATGTTGGCGTCCGTGGCGTCCGAGCTGATGCCCGTCCGGTTGTCCTCGACGTTGTTGAGCGCGAAGTGCTTCGCCGTCGCCGCCACCTTAAGGTAGCGACTCATGGGCCTCCCGGCCATCGTCTGCCCCTGGTACCCGTTGACGAAGGCGCCGGCCATCTGTGACACCAGATAGGGATCCTCCCCGAAGGCCTCGTCGGTACGGCCCCACCGGGGATCGCGGTCCATGTTCACGGTCGGCGCCCAGTAGGTCAGGTAGCCGTAGTCGTTCGGCGAAGGGCCGAGGTCGTTTTGTCCCGTGTCCCACAGCGACTTGTCGAGAAATCCCCGTGCCTCGTCGGAGATCGCCGTCGTCTCGTTGTAGACGAGCCTGGGATCCCAAGACATCGTTGAGGCGAAGTTGGTCGGGAAGCTGGTTGCGTGCACCCCGCCGGTGACATTTCCTGGATTGGTGTCGCCGTAGAGGGCATTGACGCCGTGCTGGCCCTCGCTCCAGTAGGTGTACTGCTGCACGCCGAGGCGCGGGATCGCCGGGGCACTGTTGGACCGGAGCTGGGCGACCTTCTCGGCCAGCGTCATGCGTGACACCAGATCGGCGGCCCGCTCGGCGAACGAGTAGTGCGTGTTGCGGTAGATCGGTAGTGGCGTCGACCGCCTCGGTGCCGGCGTCGTCGCCGACCTGTGCCCCGCAGTCACCGTCCTGTGCCCCGCAGTCACCGTCCTGTGCCCCGCAGTCACCGGCCTGTGCCCGGCAGTCACCGTCCGGTCAACTGCAGTCACCTGCCGGTTGGCCGCCGACGCCGGCCGGGCCGGCACGCCGGCGACTGCGGACGCCGCCCACGTGCCGGTCAGGCTCGCCGCACCAAGGATCGCCAGCATCACCCGTCCACGCCCGGCTCGCTTCACTCGTCATCCCCCCACTCGATGGGCAGCCCCTCCGTGGTGCCACCGCCACCGAAAGTGTGGATTCCGGGACGCCGATTGTCAAGAGTTAATCATCAAATGTCCGCACAAGCACCATCTCGTTCATTAAGTGACGGTGATGAATCACCTTGACACCGAGCGGAACGTAACGGTATCGTTTCGGAACGGAACCGATCCGTTTGACCGTGGTCTGGAGTCTCTGTGGTTGCTGGCCGTTCCCTCTCTCCCACCGCCGGCCCGTCCGGCCGGGGTTCCGAGCGCTCTCATGGCGGCCGCTATCTGGATGCGTCTCGCGATGACGCCCTACGCCAGGCCGCTCTCGAGCTGGTGGCGGAGATCGGCTACGACCGCCTGACCGTCGAAGCGGTCGCCGCCCGGGTCGGCGCCGGCAAGGCGACCGTGTACCGGAGGTGGTCCAACAAGGCCGAGCTCGTGGCCGATGCCATGGCTCACGAACGCATCGGGGCTGAGGCTCCCGATACGGGCTCGCTGCGGGGCGACCTGGCCGCTCTTTCCGCCCATCTGCTGGGGGGCGGAGACTGTTTGTCTCAGTACAAGATCCGCTTGATCACCGGGATGGTGTCGGCCGTGCTGGTGGACCCCGAGCTGCGGAGAGCGACCGAGAAGATCGCCACGCCTCCCGAGCGTGCCGTGGCGATGATCATCGAACGAGCGGTGGCCCGTGGCGAGATCGCCGCTCCTCCCGATCCGGGCATGGTCGCCGCCGTGCTGCCCGCCTTGGGCGTGCACCGCCTGATCTTCACCGGCGCCACCCCGGATCCGGCGTTCGCCGAGGCCGTGATCGACAACATCGTGCTGCCCGCCCTGCTGGCCCGGCCCGCCCCGAAGCCGAAGAAGCCACCTCGTCCGACCCGAAGGGACTGACCCTGCTCATGGCCGAACAGACAACCGCATCCGAGCCCGGGACCGAAAACACGCATCTCGGGTTGGCGCTCGTGGTCATCTCTGCGGCGCAGTTGATGATCGTGTTGGACGCCACCATCGTCAACGTCGCCCTGCCAACCATCCACCGGGCGCTGCACTTCTCCGAGGCGAACCTGGAGTGGCTGATCACCGCCTACGCCCTGACCTTCGGTGGCATGCTCCTCTTCGGCGGTCGCACCGGCGACCTCTACGGCAAGCGGCGGATGTTCATGATCGGCATCGCCATCTTCGCGGTGGCTTCACTGTTGGGTGGGTTCGCCCAAGACCAGGCGTGGCTGATCGCCACCCGAGGTCTGCAAGGCATCGGCGGCGCCATCGCTTCGCCTACCGCGCTCTCGCTGGTTGCGACAACCTTCCCCGAGGGCCGGGAACGCAACAGGGCGATGGGCATCTACGCGGCCATGTCGGGCGCAGGCGGTGCGGTGGGCTTGCTTCTCGGTGGAATCTTCACCAGCTACGTCTCGTGGCGATGGATCTTCTTCGTCAACGTGCCCATCGCCGCGGTGGGCCTGTTTCTCGCCCCTCGAGCCCTCAAGGAGTCCAAGGGCCAAGCGGGGCGGTTGGACATCCCGGGAGCGGTCACCGTCACCGCCGGAATGATCTCGCTCGTCTACGGGGTGACCAACGCCTCGACCCACGGCTGGGGGGCGTTGGGAACGGTGCTGCCGCTGGTGGCAGCGGGGGTGCTGCTGGCCGGGTTCTTGGTCATCGAGCGGGTCCACCCGGCGCCGCTGATGCCGCTGACGATCTTCGCCAACCGCAACCGGTCGGGGGCGTACGCCATCATGCTGGTCGTCGGGACATCGATCTTCTCGGCCTTCTTCTTCTTGACCCAGTACCTGCAAAGCATTCACGGCTACACCGCCATCCATACCGGGCTTTCCTTTTTGCCAATGGCGGCGGGGATCATGCTCGCTGCGGTCGGCACCTCCAGGATCGTGACGAGGATCGGCATCCGGGTCCCGCTGCTCGTCGGCCCGGCCCTTGCCTTCGGCGGGTTGGCGTGGATGACCCGGCTCACCGCCACCAGCGGCTATCTGGACCTGCTCGGACCGCTGCTCCTGCTGGCGGTGGGGATGGGGCAATGTTTCGTCCCCCTGACGACCACCGCCGTATCGGGTGTTAAGCCCCGCGAGACCGGACTGGCCTCGGCTCTCCTGAACACCTCGCAGCAGATCGGAGGAGCCATCGGCCTGTCCGTGCTCGGGACCATCGCCGCGACCTCTACCCGCGACCGCCTTGCCCACGCCCACGCCCACGGCCACGTCAGCGCGGCGACGGTCGCGGCGGCGACCACCCATGGCTACACCGAGGCGTTCACGGTGGCCGCCGGGCTGTTGCTCGCCGGACTGATCGTCTCCGCCGCAGTCATCAGGGTCAAGGGCCACGTGCCAACGCCGGTGCAAGCCGTCGGCGAGACAGAGGACCTGACTCTGCCGTCGGCCCACGCAGGATAAGCCGATGCCATGACCGTGGCCGTTGGGACCTCGGGCGACGCCACAAACCGCTCCCACGGTCTCCCGAAGCCCTTCGACATCCGAGGCGGCGTCAGCTCGGCTCGTCGAGACGGAACCCGACCTTCATGGTCACCTGGAAGTGGCAGAGGCTGTCGCTCTCGATGTGACCCCTGATCCCGGTCACCTCGAACCAATCGAGACTGCGCAGCGTCTCCGAGGCGCGCTCGATGCCGCCCCTGATGGCGTCGTCGACGCCCGTCTTCGACGTCCCGACGATCTCGCTGATCGAATACGTGTTCTCGGCCATGATGGTCTCTCCCTGCCTCGGCGAACCGGTGAGTCCTACCCGTGGCGACCGACCCGCTCACCTCCGAACAAATTCCCAGCCGACTCCAAGCAGCATGTCAGGGGGCTCTCAGGGCCTGGCGCCATCCTGACCTGCATGCGCCCGTCTCGTCCTAGCCGTCGGAGGGTCCCCAACAGCGTCCGCAAAGCCAGGGTCACTACGTCGTGGCTCGCCGGCGGCTCGCTGCTGGCCGGGGGGCTCTTCGTGGGCCTCGCCGCCGACCACACCACCGCCCACCACTCGGCGGCGGGCGCCACCACATCCACCACGACACTCGGCGCGATCGGCACATCACATCCGACGACGTCGCCCGGGAACCGGGACGCCCACAAGACCTCGACCACGACGCGCCAGACGACGAGCCCTACCACGACCCCTGCGACCACCGTGCCTTCGTCGACGTCGAGCCCGGCGGCGGCCACATCGGGGGCGTCGTGACCGGGCGGCCCCGACCCTCCGTCGGCCGCTTCCCCGCTCTCGGCACGATCGCCGTGGTGGCCGTGACCGATCCACTTTGCCTCTCCGGCGCCGTCGACGAGGTCGAGTCCGAGATCCGAGAGTGCGACCTGGCCTGCAGCCGGTTCCGCGACGACTCCGACCTCTCCCGGCTCAACCGGGCCGCAGGGCGGGCTGCGGTCGCCGTCTCCCCGTGGCTCATAGAGGCCCTCGACGTCGCCGTCGATGCGGCCACGGAGACCGCCGGCCTCGTCGACCCCACGGTCGGCTCGAGCCTCATGGCCCTCGGCTACGACCGCGACTTCGCCCGGATGGACAAGGACGGGCCCCCGGTCGCCTCCTTCCGCCGGGTGCCAGGGTGGCGCTCCATCGCCATCGACCGCGACCGCAGACGGGCGCGGGTGGCCCCCGGCGTCGCCGTCGACCTCGGGGCCACGGCCAAGGCGTTGTGTGCCGACCGGGCCGCTCACCGGGTCAGGCGCCGGCTCGACACCGGGGTCCTCGTGGGCCTCGGCGGCGACATTGCCATGATCGGCCCGAGCCCGGAGAAGGGCTGGTGCGTCCGGGTCACCGACCGGGCCGACACCCCGCCCGAATCACCGGTACCCGGCCAGACCGTGTCGTTCGGCGTTGGGGCCGTGGCCACGTCCGGCACCTCGGCCCGACGCTGGCAGCGAGGGGGCATGCCCCAGCACCACATCGTCGATCCCCGCACCTCCCGACCCGCCGGCGAGTACTGGCGGACGGTGAGCGTCGCCGCGTCGTCATGCGTGGACGCCAACATCGCATCGACCGCGGCCATCATCATCGGGGCGGGCGCGCCGCAGTGGCTCTCATCGAGGGGGCTCCCCGCCCGCCTCGTCCGTCCCGACGGGACGGTCGTCGTCGTCAACGGCTGGCCGAGCGGGCCCGACGACCACGATCGCACCTCCGTCCCCGAGCTGGCGGCGTAATGGCCCGCTGCCGCCTCCGGCTGCGCCAGCTGATCATCCGCGGTCTCTAATGGCCATCTGGTACCTCATGCGAGCGAGCGGCCTCGTCGCCCTCGGCCTCTTCAGCGTCACCGTGGTCCTCGGCATCGTCAACGCCGGCCGGAAGCCCGCCAGTCGCCGCTCGGACGCCGTCATAGGCATGGTCCATCGCAACGCCTCCCTCCTCGCCGTGGTGTTCCTCGCCCTGCACGTCACCACCGCCATCCTCGACACATACGTCTCGATCTCCTGGCCCGCTATCGTGGTGCCCTGGCTCTCCGGCTACCGAGCCCTGTGGGTCGGGTTGGGTGCCGTCGCCTTCGACCTGATGCTCGCCGTCGTGATCACCAGCCTGATCAGGGTCCGGATCGGCCGGCGGGCGTGGAGGGCAGTGCACTGGTTCGCCTACGCCATATGGCCTCTCGCCGTGAGCCACGCCATCGGTTCGGGGACCGACACCGGCCGCTGGTGGACGACATCGCTCTACGCAGCCACGGCCGCCGCCGTCGGTATCGCCGCCGTCGTGAGGCTCGTCGGGGCCCGCCACCAGGACCGGCAGGGGGGCAAACCCCGGATTGCCACCCGAGGGCCCGCCCGGCCCCGGCCGCTCGTCAGGAGCTCATCGTGACCACCACCGCCGTCGACTGCCCGGCCGTCGTGACCCCCCGGCTGCTCGGCGGCACCCCAAGCATCGGCGACCACTTGGACCGCTACGGTCCGCTCCCTGCGTGTGGTCCCTCGCTCGTCGACGAGGTCGCACGGGCCGGCCTGGGTGGCCGAGGCGGTGCGGACTTTGCCCTCGCCCGCAAGCTGGCCGCCGTCGGCGCCGGCCGGAGAACGGTCGTCGTCGCCAACGGCGCCGAGTCCGAACCGCTCAGCGCCAAGGACAAGACCCTCCTCTGCGACGCTCCTCATCTGGTCCTCGACGGGCTGGCCGCCGCGGCCGGCGCCGTCGGCGCAACCCGGGCCATCCTCTGCATCGAAGCGGGAACCCCCGACGTCCGGCACCGGGTCAACGAGGCGCGCTCCCAACGCCACGACCGGGTCGCCGTCGAGCTCGTGGAGACACCGCCGACCTATGTGGCCGGACAGGGAACGGCCCTGGTCAGCTTCATCGACGGTGGCCCGGCCCGGCCGACGGGTCGAGCGCCCCGGCATCGGGGAGTCGGCGGGCGACCGACGCTCGTCAGCAACGTGGAGACGCTCGCCGACCTGGCCCTCGTCGCCCGGTACGGGGCCGACTGGTACCGGCAGGTCGGGCCGGCGCAGGATCCCGGCACGCGGCTGGTCACCGTGCGCGGCGCGGTGGACCGGCCGGGCGTCTACGAGATCGTCTGCGGCCATCCCCTCGACGCCCTCTTGACCCAGGCCGGCGTCCGGACGGTGCGCGCCGTGCTCGTCGGTGGCTACGCCGGCCGCTGGCTCGACGCCACCACCTCCGCCGGCCTCCGTCTCGACCGCGAATCGTGCGCCGCGGCCGGCGTCGGCGTCGGCAGCGGCGTGATCCTCGTCGCCGACGACGACGTGTGCGTCGTGGACGAGGTGGCCAGGGTGGCCGGGTGGTACGCGGCCAACAGCGCCCGCCAGTGCGGCCCGTGCCAATGGGGTCTGGCCGACATTGCCACCACCATCGGATCGCTCCAGGGTCACGAGACCGGTGCCGATGATCTGCGCCGATGGGCGACCATGATCTCCGGGCGGGGCGCCTGTCACTTCCCCGACGGCGCCGCCGGCTTCGTCGCCTCGGCACTCGACGTGTTCGCGACCGAGGTCGCCGAGCACCAAGCGGGCACCTGTCGCCGGCCCAGATCGCCGTGGGCGGTCCCGCCGTCGAGGGGGTCGTGGCGATGACCCGATGGAGGCTCACCGTCGACCCGATCGCCTGCGACGGCCGCGGCCTGTGTGCGGCGTTGCTCCCCGGTGACATCGTCCTCGACGACTGGGGCTACCCGATCGTCACCGCTGACCCGCTCGCCGCCGATCGGCTGGGCGCCGCCCGTCGAGCGGTTGCCCTCTGCCCCACGCTCGCCCTTCGCCTCGAGCGCCACGCCGAACCTTCGCCTTCACCGGCCCACCGTGCGGCGGCGGCGAGCCGGCCGCCGCACTGAGCAGGCTCGCCTCGACACCGCAGCCCGCACCCCGCCGCGCCATTCCCCAAAAGGAAACCCGCACGCGACAGAAGCCCGGCGGGGGGGGTGCCGGGCTCCTGTCATTTCACTCGACGACCGAGGGGGTCGGTCGGAGGAAAGAAGATTCTGCCAGATCACGGCGGACTTGTCCAACCATTACCGATCGCCTTCCCAGGCGACCCACACCATCGTGGCATCGTCTCTGAGATGACGGTCCTGAAAGTCGAGCACCTCGTCGATCAACCGGTGCACGACCCCACCCGACGCGGGGCCGTTGGCGTGGATGGCGCTCGCCACCAGATGATGCAGGCGGGACAGGCCAAACGGTTCGCCGTCGGGTCCTCTGCCCTCGGTGACACCGTCGGTGTAGAAGAGCACGGCATCTCCTGGCTGCAGCCACTCCACGGCCTGGTGCTCGAGCCGACCGCCGAGCCCCCAAGGCAGCGACGGCCGGCACTCCAACGCCTTGGCCACCCCCCCATCGCGAATGAGAAGCGGCGGCGGATGCCCGGCGTTGGTCCACGTCAGCTCCCCGCTGCGCAGCGCGAGCCGGGCCAGTTGGCCGGTGACAAACGTCTCGCCGTCGAACTGCTCGCCGATCACCTGGTCGAGATGCTGGTGCATGGCGGTCAGCGACCGACCTTCCCTGCGATCGTGGCGGTAGGCGCCGATAGCGAGGGCCGAGACCAGGCTCGAGCCGAGGCCGTGGCCGACGGCGTCCATGATGGCCACGTCCAGGTCGAACCCGTTGACGGCATGGTCGAAACAGTCCCCGCCGACGTCGTAGGCCGGCTCGAGCACAGCGCTCGACGTCACCTCGGGAACGCTCAGGCGCAGCGGAGGGAGCAGTCCCCATTGCATGCTGGCCGGGAGGCTCATGGCCCGGCGTCGCCGGACGAGGTTGTAGAGGTCGGTGTAGCGCGCCGCGATGGCGATGGCGCACCCCGCCAGCAGGCCGAGCTCCTCGCACCTTTCCCTCGCCGAATCGTCGAGCGGCCCGTCGATGCTGAGGGCCATGACCCCGGTGCAGTCTGAGCCCTCGATGATCGGGACCCAGACCCGAAAGCCGCCGTCATGCACCTCGCTGATGAGCCGCTGGCGCCCGAAGGCCTCGCCGGCCACGGTGCCAAGCACCGGCTCGCCGACGGGGAGCTCGGCGTGGGCGCCCCGGTCGGGAATCGGACGCAGCACGGCCTGCTCGAAGTCGGCGAGGTACAACACGATGTCGGACGCCCCGGCGCGCCGGGCCAGGTGCCCAAGGCTGTCGGCGACGGCACTCGGCGCCAGCTCGTGAATGGCCCGCAGCGCCTCGCCATAGTCCGGGGTGTCCACGCCGATCCAAGCCCTTTCCCAATCGAGAGTCCGGGTGTCCCCCCGGGAAGTCGCTTATCCTGCCACGTCCCCATTGATACCGGGGGAATGGCGCCGCCGGACGGTCGAACCGGTTTGCCGGCGAAGCCCGGCGGCGGCGGCCTCGCCGTGGGCGTGGTGGCTGCGGCTATCGCAACGCCGCGCGCACCCGTTTGTTGTCGAGCTTCGACCACGCCGGCCGCCAGGCCCGTTGCGCCTCCTGCTGCCTCGCCTGTTGGGCGGCCACCAGCTGGCCGGCCGCGAAGGCCACCCGTTGGTCGTGGCGGCCCACAACGCGCAGCCATCGTTCCATGACCACGGCGTCGTGGTGCTCGCCGAGCACCGCCTGCAGCGCCGTCGCCGCCTTCGCCACCCTGGCCACCTGGGACCCGAGGACCGGCGCGGCCAGCTCGGCGTCGTCGCGCAATCGTTTGGCCCGCTTCCGCAGCTCGTGCAACTCCTCGCCGCTCTGCCGGGCACCGACGGCCCCCGCTCCGGCGTTCGTGGCGCGCCACGGCTTTCGCAACAGGCGCGGCAGGATCACTCGGGCCGGGGCCGACGGAACCAAGCCGCCGGCCCTGCCGCCCTTGTCAGCCTTCTTGGCCCTTTCGCCCGTGCCGGCCCTGTCGGCGCCTGACCCGCTCGGGCTGGAGCGCCACGGTGCGGCTTCGGCCGCGGCGACCAGCTGGTCGACGAGATCGAGGTAGCCGCCGCTGCTCATGATCCTGTCCAGATCGCGGGCGGCGTCCTGGCGCTCGTCGGCCAGGCGCAGGCCCAGCCGATCGACGGCGTCACGGTCGGACGGGTCGATGAGCCCTCGATCCGCCTCGAGTTGGATGGCGAGCACATCGACGTCGCGGACCCGCCCGAGGGCCCCGGCCAGCCATCGCAACTCGAAGCGGGTCCGGGTGACCCATCCCTCGTCGAGCACCGCGCCGAGCAGGAGGAGATGAGCCCGGAGTCGGCGGATGGCCACCCTCGTCTTGTGCACCGCTTCGGGGTCCTCCCCCAGACGGACGGCGGGATCCTGTGCCAACAGGACATCGAGCGTCGACCCGATGGCGAAGGCGGCGACCTCGTCGAGGGTCGATTCCCTCGTCAGGGGCGAACGGGTGTTGGGTTTGGTCGCCGCCGCCGGGGAGCCGGAGATCAGGATCCTGTGGACCTTGGGGGTCTTGGCCGCCCGGCGGGCTCCGGCTCGGCGCAGGAGGCGCCCGATGGCGTCGACGAGAACGACGTCGCCCACCTCCTCGCTCCCATCCCCTTCGCCGGCGCCCTCGCCGGTGAGCTCGACCTCGATCTGGCGGAACGACTCGATGCTCCCCGCTTGGCTGACCACGTCGTCGTCGACCTCGGCGAGGGGGCGGCCGTCGGGAGACCGCACGACGATCCTGCGCCGCACGGTCGTGAGCACCGCCGCCTCCTGCAGGGGCCGACGACGGCGAAGGCCGGCGGTGAGCTCGACAGCCCTGGCTGGCAGGTGGTCGAGCGGTCCGGGCCAGACCACCTCACGACGATCGAGGGTGGGCCCGGAGGCCGCCACCGGGAGCTTCAGGGTCCAGAGTCCTTGGCCCTGCGGGCCTGACGGCGTACGCTCGCCGACCCGATGACGAAGGGTGACGCCCCGAGCCAGCAGGCGGAGATCGTCGGTGTCGTAGTAGGTGGCTACCAGCTCGACCGGGCCGAGCTCGTCGACGAGGACGGGCCCGGCCACGGCGTGCAGGTCGGGGACGACGAAGGCGTCGTCGACATCGAACTTGGCCTCGCGCTCGATCGGTCGGGCTCGGATGGCTCGGCTGTCCTCTCGGTCGGATCGATGCCCGGGTAGGAGGCCGCCGGATCGGGCCGGAGGGTCGGGCACGGTCGCCGGCGGGAACCGACGACCGTGCCAATCTATCGGCCGGTCGACCCGGCCGCCCTCTCCTCGGTCAGGGGGCCGGGGCGTCCCAGATCCGGGTACCCCAATTGCTCAGCACGTCGCGCGGCTGGGGAGCGACATACTCCGTCGCCATGTAAATCTTGCCGTTGTAGCTCTGACCACCCGAGTAATCCCCCCAGCGGCAGGCCGGGCCGTACGGCTTGTAGCAGGTGAAGTCGTCGAGGGGATCGACGCCCTTGGCCTGGATGTGCACCGGCCCCATGGCGCCGGCGGTGCCGTCGAAGGCGACATAGCCGGCGCTCGGGTAGCGAGCGGTGCCGGAGACGGCGAAGTCCATATACCCCATGCCCTTGTTGTTCACGACGATGTCGGGATACAGCAGGAACTGGTTGGTCTTCACCGTGCCGTCCTTGACGAGCGTGGCGCTCAGCGACGTCGACGTCGACTTGGGGTGCAGGACAAACCAGGCAGCCGCCGACTGCTGACCGGTGCCGTAGGAGAAGCCCGTGTTGAGCTCGGCGTAGAGGTTGCCCCCGGCCCAGGTCACTTCCTGGACGGCGTCGAAGTCCGTCTCGATCGGGGTGACCCCGTACCCGCCGAGCGATTGACCGTACGGGTTGGGCCCGGATTTCTGGTAGGCGTTGGGCGGCGTGGAGTACGCCTCGGTGGGCACTGCGGCCTGGGTGAGCGTCAGCTTGCCTCCTGCGGCCAGCCCGGACGTGCCGAGCAGCGAGAAGACCTCGAGGCCGTTGCCGTAGTTGGTGTTGGCGTTGGACTCGACGAAGTACTCGTCGGCCGGGTTGGCCTGACCGGGTGGCACCTCGGAGGGCGCCAGGTGGTAGCCGGCGTACGGATCGACGGTGGACGGCACCCGAACCAGCTGGAAGGTGGGAGCGGCGGCATTGCCCTGTGCCGCCGCCACCAGCTCCTGCTTCGACGCCGAGTAGATGTTGGCGCCGTTGAAGGCTCCGCTGGGCAGGAGGCTGAACTCGTTGGTCGAGACGTAGAACCCGTACTTATTGGCGCCGATCTGGTCGTAGTCACCGAAGCACGGGCAGTTGGCGTGGGTGGCGTCGGTCGTATCGAACGAGAACGTCGTGTACGGCCCGAAGGGGCTGGTCGTCTGGCTGACATCCACGTACTGGGTGCTCGGTGCCGTCAGCTTCCCGTTGGTCACCGTCCCGGACGTGAACATCGTCAGGAACCAGTGGCCGGTTTGGGCGTCGTAATACGCCCGCGGGTCGGAGAGGAAGGAGCTGGCCGGCAGGCCGAACAGCTGGTAGGCCGGGATGGCCCCGAGAAGGCTGCGGCCCTTGGTCGAGTAGATGTCGAAGGACTGGTTGACGAACTCGACGACGGCCGTGCCAGCACTGCTCGGTCCGACGGCGAGGCCCTGGTCGGGAGGAGAGACGTCGCCGACGCCCCCGGAGACCGGCGAGTTGGCCCCGCCGTTGATGGCGGCGGTGAGGCCGTCGAATCCGGACGCACCCTTGACGTCGCCGGCAAAGGCGGTGACGGCCGACTTCGCCGCCGCCGACTTCGCGGCTCGGGACTTGGCGGCGTTGGCCCGACGGGCCGACGGCGGGGCGCCAAGGGGCACGTCCCTGCCCTTGACGTTGCCGGCCGTCGCGGCCCGGCCGTCCCGGCGCCTGAGGTCGGCGCGCGCCAGGGCTACCGGATTGACCGTGCCGACCCGGTGGGCCGCCACCCGCTTACTCGTCGTGTAACTGCGGTGGGTCACCGTCGGGTGGGCCTTGGCCGCCGGACGGGGTTTGGCGGCGGACGCACCGCCGGGAAAGGCCATGGCCGCCGAGAGACCGACGGCCCCGACGACGGCGACGACTCCTCGACTCCGCCAGCGGTGATGCCCCCGCCCACCCCGATGCAGCAGAGAACCGCTTCGCATGGCTCCACCCCTTTGTTCGCGGGTCGCAGGACCCGGCCGTTCTTCGTCGTCACAGTAGACAACGCCGGACCGGAATGAAAGGGTCGTTACGGACATTGGCTGAGGCTGGAACGAGACGGCCGGCCCACCGTGGTGGCCAGCCCCGCTGGCGGGTGCCGCGGCTCGGTTTCTCTGCCCACTTTTCCGTGTTCGCCCCGCAAAAGTGGGCAGAGAAGGGCGCCTGCCCCGGGGCTGGCCGCTCAGCCCCCGGACTTCTCGGTGACGAACCGGTCGCGGAGGTCCTTCTTGGAGAACTTGCCGGTCGATGTCTTGGGAACCTCGTCGATGAAGACGATCTCGTCGGGGACCGTCCACTTCGCGACCCGGGTCTTCAGGAACTCGATGAGCTCCGACTCGGAGGCCTCCTGCCCCGGTTTGATGACGACGCAGGCGAGGGGGCGTTCGGCCCAGCGTTCGTTGGGGACGGCGATGACGGCCGCCTCGGCGACCTTGGGGTGGGCCATCAGCTCGTTCTCGAGCTCCACCGACGAGATCCATTCGCCGCCGGACTTGATCAGGTCCTTGGTCCTGTCCACGAGCCGGATGTAGCCGTCGGGCGAAATCGACGCCACGTCGCCCGTACGAAGCCACCCGTCGGCGGTGAAGGCGTCCTTTGACCGCTCGTCGTTGTAGTACTCGCTGGCGCACCAAGGCCCCGCAGCTTGGATCTCGCCACTGGTCTTACCGTCCCAGGGCAGCTCGTCGCCCGTGGTCGGATCGGCGATCCGGACCTCGACCCCAGGGATCGCGATGCCCTGGGTGGCTCGGATGTCCGCCACCGCGTCGGCGCTCCCGCCGGCCAACCGGCTCGGAACCCGTGCAAAGGTCGCCAGCGGATGAGTCTCGGTCATTCCCCACGCCTGCGAGATCGGAACCCCGATCTTCTCCCTGTACCCCTCCGACAGCGCCCTGGGCACGGCCGATCCACCGCAAAGGATGCGATCGAGGCTGGAGAGATCGTGGCCATCGAGCTGACCGAGCACGCCGATCCAGATGGTGGGCACGCCGGCGGCCATCGTCACCCGCTCGGTCTCCATCAACCGGACCACGGCGCCGGGAGACAGGTCGCTACCGGGGAACACCAGGCCCGACCCGGCCATGAGCCCGGCGTGAACCACCCCCCAGGCGTTGGCGTGGAACATCGGCACGACCGGCAAGATGACATCCGACTCCGAGATGGCCAGGGCGTCGGTCATCAGGGCACCCATCGAGTGCAACACCGTGGAGCGGTGCGAGTAGACGACCCCTTTGGGGTTGCCGGTCGTCCCCGACGTGTAACACATGGACGCGGCCTGACGCTCGTCGCTCACGTGCCATTCGGCCGGCGTGGCCTCGGCGAGCAGGGTCTCGTAGTCAAGGATCCGGGGGTCGTCGGGCACGTCGCCCTCACCGTCGTCCATGACGACGATGTGGCGGACCGTTTTGAACGAGGGGACGAGCGGCCAGAGCACCTTCAGCAGCGAGCGGTCGACGAAGATGACCTCGTCCTCGGCGTGGTTGACCATGTAGGTCAGCTGATCGGGGAACAGCCGGATGTTGAGGGTATGCAGCACCCGGCCGGCGCCCGGGATGGCGAAGTAGCACTCCAGATGATGGGCGGTGTTCCAGGCAAAGGTCCCCACCCGACCGTCGGCGGACACGCCGAGGGTGTCGAGCACGCCACCGAGCCGGCGGGTCCGCTCCGCCCAGTCGGCTACGGTCCCGCGCTCGGTGCCCGCGGCCGTCGCCGTGACGATCTCCTTGTGACCGAAGTACTGCTCGGCGCGCCGGAAGATCATCGGCATCGTCAGCGGGTAGTCCTGCATGAGGCCGTCCACGAATCCCCCTTTGTTGACCGGCTGCACTCGACTCGACCTGCCGGGCCCGACTCGACAGGCCGTGCTCAGGTGCCGGCGATCCTAAAGCGTGCGGGTCGGGTATGTCTCGTTGCCGTCAGGATTGACCGGGCGCCGCCGGCGGGAGGCCGGCCGGCCCGTCGAAGGCCGTCACTCCGGTGTTCGTCGGCACGAGCAGCAAGCCGAGCGCGCCGCTCGGTGAGGCGAAGTTTGCCACCGTCGAGCCGATGTGGACGGTCTGGAGGGTGGCGCCGGTCGTGGCGTCGTACTCGGTCACGGTGCCGTCGGGATACTCCATGGCCCACAGGTCGTTGCCGATCAGGATGGGCGTGCTGTCGGCGGCGGCGAGCACCGGCCCCAACGTGTCGTTGGCCAGGTCGACCTCTTGGATCCCGCCATCTCGGCAGGGCACGAACATTCGAGCCGTGGCGGCGTCGTAGGCCAGCCCCCCGTCGGGGTTGCTGCCGCAGATGCCCTTGATCGTGGCGACCTCGGACAGCTTCGCCTGGGTCAGGACGTAGCCGATGTCGGTCTTGCCGACGGCGAACAGCTTGCCTCCAGGGAGTAGGACCGGGTTGCCGGTCGACAGGTCGGCGTCCCCGCCGGCAACCGCATCCTTGAACGAGGCGATCGGCACCAGCGCCGGCGTCAACTTGACCACGCTCTCGGTGTACTTCCCAGGGTCGGGACCGCGGGTCGAAGGAAATGGGGTGCTGTTGCCGGTGGTGACGTACACGTCCCCCTTCGCATCGATCGCAGGGCCGCCGCCCGACTCCCAGATCGCCCCGCCCTGGGCGCCCGCTGCAACCTCGAAGGACACCCGCTGGGGGGCGCCCCGTTCGTCCACGCCCACGACCCAACCGTGGTAGCGGCCACAGTCGCCTTCGTTGCCGCCATAGCCGACGTAGATGCGCCCGTTTCCAAGGGCAAGCGACGTGCGCTGGAGGAGGTTCACCGGTCGCTCGCCAGCCGGGAGCGCTGGGTCGACATCGTCGGACAACCGCAACGCCCCCGTGGTCAGATCGAAACCCTCGAGCTGGTGGTGCACGACTCCCCCACCGCTGCTGACCTCGCCGACGACGTAGAGGGTGTGCGAGGCCACGTCCACGACCGGCGTGCCCGTGATCCCGAGGGGGTCGATGTCCCCGCAGCCGGCGACGGAGTCGACATTCGTCAACGGAGGTCCGAGGGACCTGGACCAAAGGAGCTTCCCGCTGTGGGGGTCGATGGCAACGACCCGGTTGTTCTCGGTGGCGGCGAAGACCCGCCCGTCGGCCACGACGGGCTCACCGTGGACGACGCCCCCCAGGTCGGCTGTCCAGGCGGTGGTGGCACGGTTGATCGGCGGACCGGCGACCACGGCGCCCGTCCTGGCGTTGTTGGCCTGGTAGGTCGACCACGTCTTGACCCCGATCGTCGTGAGGGTGTGGTTCGTCGGTGACGTCGAAGGTGTCGAAGGAGCCATCCCGCCCATAACGGCCGGCGTCGGGGCGGTCGATGGCGTCGAGCTGGCCCCCACGGCCGAGCCGGCGCCCGACCCACAGGCCGCGAGAACGAGTGCGGACACAACTGCCGCCGCGGTCGTCGCCACCCGCCCACCAAACCGCATCAATCGGACATCCTCGCGGTCAAGCTACCGCCATCCCCGCCGCTCCACGGAGCGGTAGATGTCAGCTCAAGAGGCCGCGGATGTCCCCGGCCGTCAGCGCTCCGGACTCGAAACCGCCGGCATCGACGACGTTGGCAAACAGTGCCGCCTTCTTGGCCTTGAGGGCCATCACCTTCTCCTCGATGGTGTCCTTGGCCACGAGGCGATAAACCATCACCTTACGGGTCTGGCCGATGCGGTGGATGCGGTCGACCGCCTGGGCCTCGGTTGCGGGGTTCCACCACGGGTCGAGGAGGATGCAATAGTCGGCCTCGGTGAGGTTGAGCCCGAGCCCACCGGCCTTCAGGCTGATGAGGAAGACGGGGGCGGCTCCCGTCCGAAACTCCGAGAGCACGGCCTCCCGCTTCCGCGTGGACCCGTCGAGGTAGCAGTGCTCGATCCCGGCCGTGTCGAGCCGTTGGCGGGCCATGGCCAAGAACCGAGTGAACTGGCTGAAGACGAGCACGCGATGGCCGTCCTCGACGATGTCGTCGAGCATCTCCATCAGTGCGTCGAGCTTGGTGGATGGCACCTTGGCGTGCGCCGGGTCGACCAGGGAGACGTCGAGGCTGGCTTGGCGCAGGAGGGTGAGCGACCGAAAGATCTCGAACCTGTTCTTGCTCATGTCGTCGATGAGCCCGAGAATCTTCTGGCGCTCGCGCGCCAGGTAGGTCTGGTAGAGCTTTTTGTGTCTCGGCGTGAGCTCGAGCTCGAGCACCTGCTCCTGCTTGTCGGGCAGGTCGGCGGCGACCTGCTCCTTGGTCCGCCGCAGCATCAGGGGGCGGACACGCCGGCGCAGTTGATCCAAGCGCTCGGCGTCACCGCGCTTTTCGATCTGCAGCTGGTAGTACTCGGCGAAACGGTCAGGGTTGGCGAAGAGGCCCGGTGCGGCGATGGAGAGCAACGACCACAGCTCCATCAGGTTGTTCTCCATGGGTGTCCCCGTCATGGCCACCTTGAAAGGGACCGGCAGCGTCTTGGCCCGCCGGTAGGCATGCGAGGCGCGGTTCTTGGCGAATTGGGCCTCGTCGAGAAACAGCGCCGCCCACTCGATGCCCTCGTAGTCGTCGTACTCCAAGCGGAAGAGGGCGTAGGACGTGATGACAACGTCGACCCCGGCCACCAACTCGGCCAGCGGCGCGCCCCGGCGAGCCTCGGTGGCCGTCACCGTCACGGGGGCCAGGTCGGGAGCAAACCTCCGGCATTCGGCCGCCCAGTTCTCGACCACGCTCGTAGGAGCCACGACAAGGAACGGCGCTTCCGTGAGGCCACGCTCTCTCGTGTGGCACATCAACGCCAGCGCCTGGAGCGTCTTGCCGAGCCCCATGTCGTCTGCGAGCACCCCGCCGAGACGATGCTCAAAGAGGAGCGCCAGCCAGTTGAAGCCGTCACGCTGGTACGGCCTGAGCACGGCGCGCAACGAGCGAGGGGTCGGATACTCGGCCCTGTCGGTGGCTCCGACCAGGCCCCGCACCGATTCCTCCCAGGCGCCGGCCTGGGCCGTGATCACGCCGAGGCTCTCGAGGTCTTCCCACAGGCTGGCCTGGAACCGGCTGAGGCGAACGCCATCCCCGGATGCGTCGCGCAAGGCACGCGCCTCGGTGATGAGCTCCGCCAACCGCCGCAACTCGGGTCGGTCCAGGGAGAAATAGGCGCCCGAAGGCAGGATCAGGTGCGACCGCTCCTCGGCCAGTGCGACGAACAGCTCGGCAAACGGCACCTCCTCGCCGCCCACGCGCACGTCGACGGTGAGATCGAACCAGTCGCCGTCACCCGATCCCGAGCCGCGCATGTTCACGACCGGGGCCTCGACGATCTCCCGGTAGTCGACGGCCGGGCCGTCGTGTTGAATCCGGAGGCCAGGGAGCTCATCGAGGAGCGGAAGGAGCTCGGAGACGAAGCGGACCGCCTCCATGCCTTCCAGCCGCGCCTCGGGCACCGGGCGCTCCCCGATGGCCGTCGACTCGATGAGCTCGGGCATGGAGGAGAAGGCCTTCGTGACCGCTTCGACCGTCGTGTCCTCCTCGCTTCGGCCGCGGAACCCGCGCCGCGTTTCCCATAGACGCTCACCCCAGCGCGTCTCGGCCCCGTCCCACGCCCACGTCAGTTCGATGTGATGGTCTCGATCGTGGCGCACCGAGAGCACGAGTATGGTCGGCGGCACACTTGGCAGCTCGACCGACTCGTCGCTCGACACCAGGGCGATCCGGCGTCGCAGCGTCGGATAGAAGTCCCGGAAGAATCGGGGCTCGTCGGCCTTGGGCACGGTGAGGGCATCGCCGCCGAGCAGAGCGCGCAGGGTCCCGTCGAGCGGCGCGCTCAGCGGGGCCAGCTTCAGCGGCGGGGTTTCCGACGTCGAGGTCGATGTGGTCCGCGAGGTCGACGGCTCGTCCCACCAGACCAACCCGTGGGCCGGGCTGCCGATGAAGATGGACGAGCCGAGCGGCACGCCCTCGTCGTCGATGTCGATGTGCGGTTGCAACTGCAGCGCCGACCCGGCGCGGGTCAGGTTGACGGCGACGGAAGCGGGGGACGACCGCAGGGTGATCGGTTGGGCCTTACGACCCGACCCGATGAGCGGTACCTGCAGGTCCCGAGCCTCTCTGAGCAGATCCCAGAGCCGGCGACTGCTGATCGCCTCCAGCCAGACATCCGTCTCGGTGTAGGTGTAAAAGGCTCGGGAGCTCGAGACCCGGCTCAAGGCCAGGAGCTCCTTCAGCACGTTCACCTTGTCGGAGCCGGTGCCACTTCTCGATTGCGTATAGGAGTGGTACTCGAGGTTGGCCCAGGAGATCCCGGTCTTGACCCACGTGCCGGAGCGACCGGAGACGACGGGCCGGATCCGGATTCCGGGACCGAGCGTCCCGGATCGCTGCCCCGGCTTGGCCCGCGCCTGGACAAGTTGAAACTGCAGGCCGATCTCCGCCGGACGAAGCTCCCCGATGAGTTCGGCGTCATCGGTGTACCGGCCTCCGATGCGCCGGCCGCCAGCGATCTGCTGGCCGTCTTGGTCGACGACCGCCCGCAGTGGGAGCTCCCAGCCCGCGACCGGCGGCACCGTTGGGGATCCGGGAGCGTTCGGTGCCGTAGATCTCCCGCCGGCCGGTCGAGAGGGCGGGTCGACGAGTCGCAACGATCGCTCCCCCGGCGGCCGCAGGGCCGGCCGGCCGGGCAGCTCAGAGGCCGTCCCCTTGGCCAGCAACAGGGCCACGACGTGCTTGCAGTTGACCCCGACCGGGCAGCTGCAGGTCCCTTGGACCGCCGCCAGCTTCGCCGAAGGCGACCGGGTGAGCTTCACCGAGGCGCGGTACGGCTCCCGCGCCCCGCCTTGGACGACCCCGATCACTCGGGATCCGTCCTCGAACCACTCGAGGCTCCGGACCGCACCGCCAAGCGCATAGGACGTCGCCCTGGCGAAGGTCCTCGGCCCCACGATCCTCCGGAGCATCGCGGCGTCGGCGGGAGTGATCACCCTCGGCCGTCTCCTCTCGCGCCGTTCGGACCATCGCCACGATACCGGCGAGCGGGACGGCGCGGTGCGACCTTGCCGTGCTCCGAGAGCGCTTCTGTCAGTCCGAACATACGTTCGTTTATGCTACTCGCTGTGTCATCGGTGGATGCAGCCTCGATCCTGCATGCCGACCTCGACGCGTTCTACGCCTCCGTCGAGCAGTTGCTCGACCCGTCGCTGCGGGGGCATCCGCTGGCCGTAGGCGATGGCGTCGTGCTCGCGGCCTCGTATGAGGCGAGGGCGTTCGGTGTCCACTCGGGGATGTCCGGCTGGAAAGCCAACCGCCTGTGCCCCGGCCTCCGTTTCGTCGGTGGTCACTTCGACGACTACCAGCGCCTCGGCGATCGGCTCATGGTCATCTTCGAGGACTTCACCCCGTGCGTCGAGCGGATCTCCATCGACGAGGCATTTCTCGACGTGGCCGGCGCTGTCCATCTCTTCGGGTCACCGTCCGACATCGCATTGGCGGTCCGGTCGCGGGTCCGCGACGAGATCGGCCTGGCCGTCTCGGTCGGTGTGGCACGGACGAAGCACCTGGCCAAGATCGCCTCGCAGGTCGCGAAGCCCGACGGCCTTGTGGTCGTGGACCCCGGGCAGGAGCGGGCGTTCCTTGCTCCCCTCCCGATCGAGCTGATGTGGGGCGTCGGCCCGAGCACCCGGGCCCGGCTCGCCTCCGTCGGTGTTCGCACGATCGGCGACCTCGCCGGGACCCGACGTGAGCCGCTCGAGGACCTGCTCGGTCGAGCCGCCGGCGCCAAGCTGAGGTCCTTGGCCATGGATGTCGACCCCCGGCCGGTCGGGACCGACCGACGATCGTCTTCGGTTGGGGCCCAGTGCGCGCTCGGCAGTCGAGACGTCGACGCCGGGCTGGTTCGCAGAACCCTCCTCTACCTCGCCGATCGGGTCGGCTCTCGACTCCGGGCCGCCGGCCGAGCCGGTCGGACCGTCACGGTCAGGGTCCGTTTTGCCGACCTTCACGCGGTGACCCGCTCGATGACCTCCCGCTCCGGCGTCTCCGGAACCCTGGCCATCAGCGACGTCGCCGTCGACCTGGTCAATGCGGCGCTCGCCGATCATCCGTCGGAGCGCAAGATCACGCTGCTCGCGCTGTCGATGTCCAACCTCGTCAACGAGGCTGCGCCGCAGCTCGAGTTGCCGCTCGGCCTCCCTTGCGACCCGCGGCGCCCGGGCACGGCTCCCGGTGTGGCCCGGTGGGGGCTTGACCACTCGGTCGACTCGATCCGAGAACGGTTCGGCCGCGACTCGATCGGCTACGCCGAGGTCGTCCTCTCGGATCACGAGCGGGTACCCGAAGCCTTTCGGGAGCTTGCCGAACGTGCTCTACAGGACGGAAGGGACACCGAGGCCACGTGACGCACCCGGGGCCTCCGCCCCCGCTTGCAACGACCGGCACCATGGCCGGTCGGGTTTTGTGTCAAAGGGGGGACTCGCAACAAAACTTCACGCGATCTCGGAGAGCGCAGACTGTGGCTCCCAGCCGCCTGACCGGGGACTTTCCCAACTACGTGTCTGATCACCTGGTCGCTGGCGCGGACCTGTCGACTATTCAGGCGCTGGCGGGCCGCACCGACCCCGCCACGACCGCCCGCTACGACAGGCGTCCTGGTCGGTGGTATCGCTCATCGCTGAGGCCTTTCGTTGTCGGTTGCTTGTGGCTTGCAGGGCGGCGGCGGTTGTGGGGGCAGTCGGCCCATGACGACGTCTGCTGCGCTGGGAAAGCAGTCGACGCAAGCAGGGTTGACGGCGTAGAGGGAGCTGGTCCCTCGTCGTTCCACCTGCACGAAACCGACAGCTGTCAAGGCGGCAACGTGGTGACTGACCGTGGACTGACCCACTGGCAGCGCAGCGGTGAGTTCTCCTACCGGGGCTGCGTTGCCCTGCTGCGCCAGTACGGCAACGATTTGGACTCGAGTCGGGTCCGCAAGAGCGCGGATCCAGTCGGCGTACAGTTCCACCGAGGAGTTGAGGGGCTGAGCGGGGGCCAATCGTAAGATAGATCGGCCCCTTTCGGGCTCCGGGAATGCCCCCATCAGCGTCCGACGCCCCCAACCAGATCGGTCCGCTTCATCGGAGCTACCTAGCACCACGGTATTGCAACTTGTCTAGAGTCAGTTCGCACGCGAGCCTAAGGCGCCTTGAAGGTGTCATACGGTAGGGTACGCGGTGCCTAGGGTTGACAACCGCGGGCGCAGGTCGTAGCCCAACCTTGAGATCTGGAGGCTGAGAAGACATCGTGTGCGAGATATTGGCGGCCGCTTTCCCAGAACCACGGCCGTTCACTGAGCTCGCTCCCGTGGTGGCGAAGCTCGAGATCTACGGGTTGGGAAGCTTCGGTTGGGGCATGGCGTGGCTCGACGCTGCGGGCAGGGTCCAAGTGCGGCGCGATATCGGCCGGTTCGTCGACCAGGGCGCCAACGACGAGGCGCTCGGCCGCCAGACGTCCGAGCGGTTCCTCGTTCACCTCCGCCGCCCGAGCCGGCTGTCGACGGTGGCGCTGGCCGACACCCAGCCATTCGTGAGGGACGACCGAGTGGCCTTCTGCCACAACGGTTTCCTCGATCAGGCAGAGGTGCTCCGTGTCCGTTACCGAGGGCGGCTTTCGGGGCATGCCGACAGCGAGGTCGGTTGGATGTTCTTCCTTGACCTTCTGGCGGCCGGAGCGTCGCCGGAGGTCGCCCTACTTGAGGTCGACCAGGCTTTCGGCGGCAAAGTCAACCTCGGCTACCTCGGCGCGGACGGAAAGCTGGCAATCTATTCGAACAATGACACCAACGCCATGTGGCGCTTCCGTCTCGACGACGCCGAGCTGGCCACCACTGCCCTGCACTCCGACGATACTTCAGTGTTCGACCTCGTGTTCCCTACTGCCACCGACCGGCACCTGGTGGGGACGGCAACCGGCTGGACAGTGGCCGGCCCGGTTCGCGGCGGCCTTGTCGCGAGAGCGGAGGCGGTCCCTGGCGGCCCCGGATCAACAAGATGGAGGAGCGCAGAGTGAAGAAACAACGCAGCGTCGGGAAGCCCGGCTTTGTTACCGAGCACGACCTGCTCGACGCCGCCCAACGCGAGGCCGGAGAGCGGTCGGTGCAAGCCATAGAGGAGCACGGCTTGCGCACCGTCAGGATGATCTGGGTGGATCAGCACGGGGTGCCCCGTTGCAAATTCATGTCTGCCGCCGATTATGTGTCGTCGCTCGAGAGCGGCATCGACTTCACCACCGCTCTGCTGAGCATGGACAGTGCCAACAACGTGTTCACGCCGCTGTTCGTCCCTGGCGGCGGCCTCGACGTCGAGGAGCTCACCGGCTTCCCGGACATGGTGGTGGTGCCCGATCCGGCCACGTTCCGGGTCCTGCCGTGGGCCGACCGGACCGGGTGGGTTCTGACCGATGCCTACTTCGGCAACGGACGGCCTGTCCCGCTTGACGCTCGCCGCCTCCTGCGTCAGCAACTCGGGGCAGCGACGGACGCGGGCTACGGGTTCCTTGTGGGACTGGAGGTCGAGTTCTACGTCGTGCGGCGCGACAGTCCCCGCATCGAGCTTTCCGAGACGGGGTGGCCACCGCCCACTCCTAAGGTCAGCGCCATCGAGCAGGGCTACCAGTACCTCTCCGAGGTGCGGCTCGCAGGGATCAACGACGTGGTCGAAGCACTCCGCGACGCCTGCATCGATGTCAGTCTCCCGCTGCGATCGATCGAGGACGAATGGGGTCCTGGCCAGCTAGAGATCACTTTCGATCCGCTGCTGGGGATGGACGCCGCCGACGCCATGATCCTGTTCCGGACCACCGCCAAGCAGGTGACGCAAAGTATGGGACTGCAGGCCTCGTTCATGTGCCGCCCGGGCCTTCCCAACTTCTTCTCCAACGGCTGGCACCTCCATGAGTCGCTCCAGGACGGCTCCGGTAGCAACTCCTTCGTCAGCGACTCGCATGAGCACGTTCTTTCCGAGGTGGGCAGGCAGTTTGTGGCCGGCCTGCTCGATCATGCCATCCCAATGACCGTCTTCACCACGCCGACGATCAACGGGTACAAGCGGTTCAGGCCCTACTCGTTCGCTCCCGCCAGGGCCAGCTGGGCCGTCGAGAATCGCGGCGCCATGATCCGGGTTCAGGGCTCGCCGTTTGACACGGGATCGCACATCGAGAACCGGTTGGGCGAGCCGGCCGCCAACCCCTACTTCTACCTGGCCGCCAACCTCGCGGCAGGGCTCGACGGCATCAAGCGCAAGCTCACCCCTCCGCCGCTGGTGGAGTCGGACCCCTACGCCGAGGAGGCTCCCAAGCTGCCGACCAGCCTATGGGAGGCGTTGGACGCACTGGAAAAGGATGACTTCTACCGCCAGGCCTTCGATGAGGGCTTCGTCCGCTATATCACGACCATGAAGCGCCACGAGGTGGACCGGTTCCTCGGTGAGGTCACCGACTGGGAGATGCGCGAGTACTTCGAGTTCTTCTGAACCACGATTGCTTTGCAGTTTCACCCCTTCGAGCCGAACATCACCTGAGCTGAGAGGATCACTGCAATGCCCCTGGTTCCCTATGTCCCCGACGAGTCCGCGACTGGCACGGTGAAGGAGGTCTACGACGAGATCAAGGCCAGCCGCGGCCTCGCCGACGTGCCTAATTTCTGGCGGGCCATTGCCCATCAGCCCGAGTACCTCCGCAACGAGTGGAACAAGCTCAAATCGATACTCGACAGCGGCACAATCGACCGTAAGACTAAAGAAATGATCGCGGTGGCCGTGTCGGCGACGAACAACTGCGACTACTGCATTCGCAGTCACACGGACGCCCTCCGTGCTCTGGGGACGACCGACGGCGAGATCGTCGAGCTACTCTCGGTCGTGGATTTCTTCAACGGCTCCAATGCCATCGCGAGTGGCCTGAAGGTCGAGTACGAGCCGCCGATTCTGAGCTCCGGCGGCAGTGAGGCACTCAGGGAGTGACCGGCTCGGAGATTCAGACCCAGACCTGGTCAGCTGACGTTTCGTTGAGGGTCTGGGTCTGCGGATCGAGATCAGCGAAGCGGACGGTCCGCTCCCGAATGCGGTCGGCGACCACGTCGAAGCCCAGACCGGCCGCGGCGGGAACCGCGATGTGCCCGTCGGCCTCGACCTGGTAGGTGGGGTCGACCAGGTCGTCGGCGTAGAGCTGGGCGGCTGGGGACATGTCGGCCGGTTGGGTGAAGCCGGGAAGGCTGCACAGCGCCAGGTTGCCGGCGCGGCCGATGCCGGATTCGAGCATCCCACCGCACCAGAGGGGTACGCCACGTTCAACGCAGAGGTCATGGATCTCCATCGAAGCCAGGAGACCGCCCACCCGGGCCGGCTTGACGTTGATGTTTCTGCACGCATCCATGTCCAGGGCCCGCCGGGCGTCGGTGGGGCTCCGGATGGCCTCGTCCAAGCAGATCGGGGTCCGCAGCTGGCGCTGCAGGACCGCCGAGCCCTCTAGGTCGTCGTAACCGAGGGGCTGCTCGACGCAGAGCAGCCCGAAGTCGTCGAGGGCCCGGAGGACCTCGACGTCTTGGAGCCTGTAGGCGGCGTTGGCGTCCACCTGAAGGAGTAGGTCGTCGCCGAACCTGTCGCGCACGGCCCTGACCACGTCGACATCCCACCCCGGCCGGATCTTCAGCTTGATTCGGCGGTAGCCCTCGTCCAGGCGGAGCGCCACCTCATCTAGCGTCTCGTCAAGCGTCTCGGCGATGCTGAGGCTCTCTCCGACAGGGACGCGGGCCGCCGCACCCCCGAGCAGCGCGGCCAACGGTTGCTGAAGCCGTGCCGACGTGAGCGCCCAGTACGCGGCCTCGACCCCGGCCCGGGCGAAGGTGTTTCCCCGGATCGAGCTCATGGCCGCTGCCACGTTCTGGGGGTGGGTGCTGGCGGCCCGGACGGACAGCGCAAGCGCGTACTCGACCACGACTGAGAACGTGGTTGACGTCGTCTCCGGCAGGTAGAAGGGATGATCGAGCGCTGGCGCCTCGCCCCACCCCTCGCAGCCGTCGCCATCGAGGAGGTGAATCAGGACGGTGTGGCGCGACGAGGTGTCACCGAAGCCGGTGACGAAGGTCTTCAGCAGCGGCATGGCCACCTCGTGGACCGAGGCGCGCACGATCCGCGATTGGCGCTTAGGCAAGGTACAGCGTTCTGGCTGTGCGCTCGAAGAGATCCCGGCGGGCTTCTTCAACCCAGGCTGGATCCGCGCCGGCGTGCTGCAAGGTGGCGGCCGTCTGCCTCCAGGCGTCGCCGAGCACGTGGGCGCCGAACCAGAAGGTCTCCGGCTGCTCGTGGCCGTCGGTCCCGAAGAGGAGACGGTCGGTTGGAGCGAGCTCGAGCAGCTTTAGGATCCGATTGCCCACCTGCATGGGAGCGAAGATGTTGAACAGTGAGACCTCGGCGTAGACGTTGGGCCGGGTGAGCGCCATGTAGCCGAGCTCCTCGGTCCAGGGGAAGGCACCGTGGATCAGGACGATCGCCGCCGCCGCGCCTTCCTCGGTGCGCAATAGGCCTTCCAGGAGCAAAGGGTTGGACTCCCCGAGGCGAAGAGAGGAGTCACCGAAGCCAGCGTGGATCTGGAAGGGACGGCCGGTCTCGGCGGCGACGCCGAGCGCCCGTTGCAGCGCGAGGTCACGGCAAGCCTTGCCGCGCCGGCGGACCAGCCCCGGCTCCTGCAGCGACTGCTGCGCCTCGTCGATCGAGACGTCGGGCCGCACCGCCAGGCCCGTCCGGTAGGCGATGGCCGATTTGTAGCCGACGCAGCCGGCAGTTGCTGCCTCCCGACAGTAGCGTTCCACCTCGCTGACGATCGTCTCGGCGTCTGCGTCGTCGCCTATCAACTGGTCGATGACCGGGTCGATCCGCCCCAACCAATGCACCGGGCGATCCGTGAGATCCGCGTAGACCTGCGCCACCTGGCCGTCGCGCTCCCCGCCGATGTCGAATACGAGCTCACCTATGCCGGCATCGTCGAAGAGGGCCCGGACGTAGCCGGGCCAGTCGGCGCTGGCCGCGGCCCGGGCTGCGGCGATGTCGGAGACGTGGCAGTCGAGGTACTTGGCGAGACGTCGCGCCAGCAGCTGGGTCGGCAGGCGCTTGGCAGCTGACTCCTGGCGTCGGCGGTCAGCGTCGGGACCATCCTCGGTGAACAAGCCGATGGTGGCGAGGTCCAGCTGACCGCCGACGCGGGCGAAGGGGTGGCCGTGGTCGTCGATCATCTGCGGCCCCTCCGGACTCCGACCTGTCGACACACCCGCGCGGCGACAAAAGTTGCACAGCTTCGATGTGTCGCTCCGGCCATCAATAACTATACCAATGCTAGCGACAGGAGCCGTCGAGCAGTGTTTTCAGCGCTGATTGACTCTGCTACCTGACAGGCGTAAACTGTATTACCCGTGGCTAATGTTGGTCGAGTACGTTCCGTGGTGCGGGCTGGACTCCATGGCCGACGCTGACTTCGAGAGTCCGTCGCGGTCTCGTCCTCGAGACACTGTCCCTCGCCTCGATGAGACAGACCTGCGGATACTCGAGTCTCTCGTCGACGATGCCCGGCTCTCGCAGCGAGCGCTCGGGCGGGCTATCGGGATGTCCCCGCCGGCGATCTCGGAGCGGATCGCACGACTGGAGGCGGCCGGGGTCATCAAGGGGTACCGGGCGGTCCTCGATTGGAGCGCCCTCGACCGCTCGATGACCGTCGTGGTCGGAGTCTTGTCCGAGCGCAGCGCCGACCAGCGGGAAGTCGCCGAGCGGATGCTCCACATCCCCGAGGTCGAGAGCGTGGACATCGTCACCGGGCCGCTCGACCTCCGGTTACGCCTGCGGGTGCGGGATCCGGCGCACCTCCGTGAGGTCTTCTTCGATCAGCTTCTTCCTCTGCCGGGCGTGCGGCACACCGACACCTCCATGGTGCTGGAGTCACTTGAGCCCGACAACTTCGCCCGCAACGTCCTGCGGTCCCTGTCGGAAGCTGTGGCAGGGGACGCCACTCCGGCGTAGCCGCCGTCCTCCCCAACCGCAACTTTTGCACGTCACACGTCAAGCGGCAACGCCAGTGAGGTTGTCAGATACAAGGTGTGCCCGTGTCTGGCTTATCATAGGCTTGCCAGTGGCCGAGTTGGTCGGCGGGAGAAGAGGTACCGTGAGTACAACCGATCCGATCACCGACTGGGACACCCGGCTCGCCCTACGCAGCCGCCGCGGTTCGGACGCTGGTGCTATCGCCGGGATCATGGCCCAGACCGAGTCGACCGACGTCATCACCTTCTCGGACGGATTCCCTGATCGAGCAGGCGATCGCCCGGGGGATCGAGCGCCTGGCGACGCTTCTGACCTCGAGAAGTTGACAAGAAAGGGAGATCCTCAATGAGCAGCAATGACCATTTCAACGTGGAGTCCGGCGGCAGCCCGACCTCCCCGGGACGCTTCGTCACGGTCAACGACATCCACCCCGTCGAGTTCGTCGCCGGCCTCGAGTTCCGCCCGGTGCTCGGCGAGAGGACCATGGCCAACTTCGTCCACTTCGCGCCGGACACCGAGGCACCGACGCACGTGCACGAGGAAGAGCAGATCGTCATCGTCATGGAAGGCGAGTTGGAGTTCGACATCGACGATGAGACACGAATGATGCGCCCCGGTGACGTCGCTGTCGTGCCGTCGTGGGTCTCTCACGGCGCCCGGACCAGGGACACGCCCTGTCTCGAGGTCGACGTATTCAACCCACCGCGCAAGACGCTCCTCGAGCACGCCGCCGGCCAGATCGCCGGTTCGGGCTCTGTATCCTGACATGGAGCTCGGGCTGGCAAACCGTAGTGCGGTGATCACTGGCGGATCGAAGGGGATAGGTTTCGCCGTCGCGCATGAGCTGGCCACGGAAGGAGCCGGCGTGGCGATCTGCGCGCGGACGGCGAAGGAGGTCGCCAGCGCCGCCGAGGAGCTTCGGAGCCTGGGCGGCAACGTCTTCGCGCAACCCGTCGACGTAACCGACGTTGCGCAGCTGTCGGAGTTCATCGCTGCGGCCGCCGCCGGCATGGGCGGAATCGACATTCTTGTGAACAACGCCGGCGCCGCCCACCCCGGGACTTTCGCCACGCTCACCGACGAGGCCTGGCAAGGTGACCTTGACGTCAAGCTGTTCTCGCAGATCCGCTGCACCCGCGCCTCCCTCCCCTTCCTACGGCAGAGTCCCGCACCCCGGATCATCAACATCAACGCCGTGTACGCCAAGAACCCCGACCCGAGGTTCTTCGCCACGACGGTCAACCGCGCTGCCTGCCTGAATCTCAGCAAGGCCCTGGCCCAAGAGCTGGGACCGGAGATGATCCTGGTCAACAGCGTCAACATCGGGTTCGTTGTCACCCCGCAATGGGCCAACATTCACCGCATCCAAGCCCCGGAGCTGTCCGCGGAGGAGTTCTTCTCGACCCGGGCCGACGAGGAGGTCCCGCTAGGCCGCTTCGGTACGGTCGAAGAGGTAGCGGGTATCGTGGCGTTCCTCGCCAGCGACAGGGCCAGCTACATCACCGGCGCATCAATCGACGTCGCCGGAGGTATGGGCAAGTACGTCTAAAGACTCCCGGCGCCTAGGTGACTGAGCAGAAGGGCGGCCGCGTGACAATCTGCCTCCGAACGAACGAGATTGCCCGCTGTGTTGAGGCATCTGAGGATTTCGAAGGCCTCCTGAGCCATCCTGGGCGGACCCACCGCCTTCACGGCCTGATCGAACGGACTCCCCACACGCTGCGCTACCGCGTCACCGACTTCGGCCTGCGATCAGCGCTCGTGCTCACCCGGGTCCACAGCCGCTTCCTCACCACCGTCATGGCCGAAGTCGCGAACACCGGACCACCACATCCATCCCCCCTCGGTCGAGCCCTCCACACCGTCGGCACTGAGATCGACCGCGTCGCCACACGCACGCTCCTCGCCGCCGCAGCCTGATACCCAAAGGTATTTACGCGCCCCCAAACACGCCTCACAAAACCTTGACTCAAAAACAACGACCCTGACGGGTCAAGCCCTTTAGAGGATCCGCCGCATCCAGCCGTGGGTGTCGGCCAGGGTGCCCTGCTGGATGCCGAGCAGAGCCTCGCGCAGCCGCATGGTGAGGGCTCCCGGCTGGCCGTCGGCAATCGTGAACGAACCGTCGGGGTGGGTGACCTCGCCGACGGGTGTAATCACTGCAGCCGTGCCGCAGGCGAAGACCTCCCGCAAGGTGCCATCCGCGGCACTCTGCTCCCATTCGTCGGTGCTGATGAGGCGCTCCTCCACCTCGAAGTCGAGGTCGGAGCCGAGGGCGAGGATCGAGTCGCGGGTGACCCCGGCAAGGAGGGTGCCCGTCAGCGCCGGCGTGACGAGGCGGTTGCCGGAGAAGACGAAGAACATGTTCATTCCGCCCATCTCCTCGACCCAACGGTGCTCCACCGCGTCCAGCCATACCACCTGGTCGCAGCCCTTCTCGGCACCCTGCTTCTGGGCGAGCATGGCGCCGGCGTAGTTACCTGCACACTTGGCCGCGCCTGTGCCGCCGGACATCGCCCTGGCGTGCTCGGTGCTCAGCCATACGTGCAAGGGATGGACCCCCCGCTCGAAGTAGTCGGCGACGGGCGAGGCCATCAGGACGTAGAGGTAGGTCCGGGAGGGGTGGGTGAGCAGGCCCTGATCCGTGGCCACCTCGAGCGGGCGGAGGTACAGGCTCTGACCGGGCCGTCTCGGGACCCATACCCGGTCGCTGGCGATGAGCAGGCGCAGCGAATCGATGAACAGGTCTTCGGGGAGCTCGGCCATGGCCAGGCGCCGGGCCGAGCTCGCGAAGCGGCGGGCGTTCTGCTCCGGTCGGAACGCTGCCACCGCCCCGTCAGGTTGGTAGTACGCCTTCAGACCCTCGAAGATCGCCTGGCCGTAGTGGAGGACCGACGAGGAGGGATCCAGCTCCAGCGGCTGGTACGCGCTAAGTGCCAGATCATCCCAGCCCCGCTCCGGCGCGTAGTGGGCGGTGACCATATGGTCGGTGAACTCGGTCCCCCACGGTCCCACAAGCTCGCCTTGTCTCATGCTGTGCACCTTCCCTCGACTGTTGACCGGGTGGCCGACTCGTCAGCTGGTTGACGCATGGCAGTCGGTAAGGATATTCTCCTCACGTCTGACAACTCTACAGCGCTGAAAGCGGAACGGCGTGGGCTGACGTGGGATCGAGCCGAGGGATGCGAGTCAAGGGGGACCAATGAGAAGCGCCGACCGCAGCAATCAGGAGTCCGTCGTCGGGGTTGGACCGTCAGTCCTCGTCGACCCCGCCGCGGGGCAGCTGGCCCGCGGCTCGCTTCGTACCTGGGACGCCGTTGCCATCAGCGTCTCCGTGCTGTCGCCGGCTATGGCCATGCAGCTCAACACCGGCGGCGTAGCCGCAGTCGCCGGCGGATCGACCCCGCTGGCCTTCCTGCTCGGCGGGATCGCATGTCTGGCGCTCGCCTTCGTAGTCATCGGCTTCACTCGGCGCATGGCCTCGGCCGGTTACGCCTACACCTACGCCAGTCGCAGTCTCGGCAAGCACGCCGGTTTCATGGCCGGCTGGCTTTACGCGTTCGGCATGGCCTGCTTCGTGCCGATGACCATGGCGGGGGTGGGAGCACTTGCTTCCAGCCTGCTCAACCTGAATGGGAACTGGTGGTTCTGGTTCTTCCTAATGGGGATGGCGCTGCTCCTGGTGCTCTCCATCATCCGGGTCAAGGTCACAACTAAGGTCCAGTTGCTCGTGGCCGTGGTCACAGTGGCGGTCTTCGTTATCGTGGACCTCGTGGTCACCGCCAAAGGGGGCGCCCACGGCCTGTCGCTGGCACCCTTCACGTTCAGCCACACCGTCAGCGGCGGTTTCCACGGCGTGTTTTACGGACTGATCCTCGGCGTCACGTCTTTCATCGGGTTCGAGACCGCCGCTGACTTCGGCGAGGAGACTGCCAACCCCCGGCGGGCCATTCCCATCGCCGTCATCGCTGCCGTGAGCTTCGCCATCATCTTCTACGTCTGGACCACCTACGCCACCACCGTCGGCTACGGCGTGAACGACCTCCAGCACGACCCCTCACCCTGGGTGAACAACGGGGTCGCCGGGGTCGCCACCCGGTACATCTCCCACTCCTTCGGGACACTTGTGGAGGTCGGCGCGATGCTGTCCGCCTTCATCGTCTGCGTGGCCTGCGCCACGGCGGCCAGCCGGACGATCTTCGCGATGGCCCGGGAAGGCGTCATCCCGAAGTGGTTCAGCCAAACCAACGCCCGGACCCGGACGCCCATCAACGCCACGGCCACGGTCGCGGTGGTGGCTACGGTAGTGGCCGCCGTCGTCGGCTTCGGGTTCGGGACCTCGAAGCTTGGCGGGGACGCCTTCACCGTCTACGACCTGCTAGCCACCATCGGCACGCTTGCCATCGTGCTCGTCTACATCTCCCTGTGCATCGGCGGCATCGCCTTCTTCAAAAAGACCAGCCGGCACTTCAACCCGTTGATCCATGGCCTCATCCCGCTCGTCGGCGCCGTGATCTTCGCGGCAGCGTGGTACGGCTCGGTGTTCCCGGTGCCGCCGGCACCGCTCGGCTCTGCAGCCTACGTTGCCATCATCTGGTTCCTGCTCGGGCTGGCCTTTCTCGGCTACCTGCGAGCCCGGCGTCGTGACGCCATCGACCGCATCGGGACGATCCTCGGCGAGGAGGGCGGCGATGTCGACGAACTCGACTCGCTGGCCGACCAGACTGAAATCTAGTGGCGGCCGCCCGCAAGTTCGTGGCCTCATCTCCTCCTTGCCCCGGACCCGAGGAGGGCAGACGCGCCCAGGGAGGCGGCCAAGTCGACCACCAGGTCAACATGACGGGTAGCGGTCGCGTTGGGGAGATGCGCCATTACACACGCGGCCGTCACGGCCGACGTCTACAGGCACGTCGCCCCGGGGATGCAGACCGACGACGCCGAGAAGGTGGCGGCGCTCATCTTTGCGGCTCCGAGCCGCCCCTTGGCTTGACTTGGTGAAACACGATCTTTGGGGTTTTGTGCGACTTTCCGTACTGGTCGACGAGCACGAATCGAGCCGTCAGCGTGCCGTCCGACCAGCCGGAATCGCGGTGTAGAGATGCGAAGCATCGGATCTCCTTCGGCTCGTGCGCCGGAAGCTTGACGCTCGGGGAGCGGTGAACACGCCCGTCCCGTACCACGGCTTCACTCGGCATCATGACGTGACTCCACGTCAACTGGCCGCGCGACTCACGGACGTCCAGGTCGACCACCTCAACGTCGGCGACGCCCGACGAGGTGCTTGTGGCCGTCAGACGCGCGTCGATGGCCGCCGTGCTCGAACCGCGCCTAGTCCAGGAGCACTCAACCCTCTTCGGCAGTAACACCACACTGGTTTGAGGGACAGTCGTGCCGCCAGCCACCCTGGATGCAACCGCTTTCAGCGCATTACGCCCCCAGCGGGTCATCTTGGCCACCACGCCACCGATGACGACCAGTGCACCAATGGGAGCGGCGGCAGCCTCAACGGTTGTGACCAAAGTGTGACCAACGGAGGAACTTCCATGCATCTCTTAAGTTCCCCCAGGCTGCTGACCAGCCACTTCGTCTGCTGTACCTGGTGTCGAAGGGGGGACTTGAACCCCCACGCCCTATTAGGGCACCAGCCCCTCAATCCGTTGACGCTCGTGCTGTCTGGCACGGTCCAGAGTGTTTGGGCTGGTCAGGAGGGGTGCGGTCCGTGGCGTCGTGCGGGCCTGTTGGGTCCGGAGAGGGCGGCGCGGTCGAGTTCCGTTGACAAACCCGTTGACATCGAGAGCCGCCCAGCTATCTTTGCCGGCCGTGGCCGACTACACGTGGAACGACAGAGAGCTCGTCATCCTTGAGGCCGTCCGGCAGGCCGAGGAAGACGGCACTCTGATCGAGGCCGCCGCCAACGATTGCCTCCCTGACCTTGACTCCCGACGCCACACCGACGCCCTCATCAGCTTGATCGACGGAGGTTTCCTCGAGGGCAACACGTATAGGGAGGGCGGCGGCCACGTCTCGGTTCAAGTCCAGACGCTCACCGCGACCGGCCGTCGTGAGATCGGTCAGTGGCCGAAGACGGACCCGGCTGAAGCGCTTATGCAGCTCATGGATGCGCGAATCGCCACCGCCCCTGAGGGCGAAGCGAAGTCGAAGCTGACCCGGGCGCGGGACGCACTAGCCGGCCTGGGCCGCGAAACGCTCAAATCCGTCGCGGTGGCACTCGCAAGCAAAGCCGCCACGGGGTTCTGACCACCCCATCCCCCACCGAGGGAGCCCGCCCGATCAGACCGGAGGACCCGTGTCCCCTCGTCGCGCAATACTTGAACCGATACGCTCGATGATCGCCTCCGCAGCGACACCTTCGGCGTCCGCCCCGGCACGAACGAGCATGGCGGAGTACCAGGCAAGGATGACGACAGCATCCGCGCCGTCGTCGCTCGAGACCAACTCCTGCGCCAATTGACGGCCGAGTGAGAAGTCGCTGCGCATGAGCGTTGTCACCAACCGTTGAGCGACGAGCAGCCGACGCTGGAGCGGATCGCGAGGCGGTTCAGATTCGCCAGAGCTCACTTCAGCCTCCTCGTCTCTCGTGCCCAGTCCTCGATGTCTTCGCTTCGCCAGATGCGGCCGGCGGTGATGACCGCTTCGGGCTTGGGAAAGCCGTCGGACCGTGCGAGCCGGTCGACGTACTGGCGGGAGACGCCGAGCATCTTGGCGATCTCCGCGACCCCAACGAGTTCCATGCCCCACAAGGTAGTTGACGACTGACACCCGGAGGTGGTTAGGTGTCAATTGACAATCAGTGGCCCGGGCGCAGGTGAAGCTGCCCCGGGCCTGGCCACCAGGAGGCGAATCCCGATGACAGACCGAGACGATACCCGCGTGCCGCGGGACCCAACACCACCGAGGCGACGTTCAGCCGACACCGCCCTCGAGGCGCTGGTGTTGGACCTGCGAGCCAATGTCGCCGGGCTCGAATCCCGCCTCGACCGGCTGGTCGACGGCGAAGGCAACGTCACCTGCCGGTCGCTCACCGCTCAGGCGGTCGACGACGCCACGATCAGAGTCGTGAGCGAGAGGGGGGATGCCGCGTTGATGGTGGAGACCGGCACCGGGGACCGGACTGCGATGGTGTCGTTGAACGCGGACGCCGACGGCTACGACCGGCCGGAGCCCATGATCGGGCTGATGCGCGGCGGGAACATGTGCGGCTGGATCGACGACCGCGGCTGGGGGCACGACCCAGCCGCCGACCACTTCGACGCCCGTAGGGCGGCCCGGGAGACCGGTGAGTAATGGACGACACGGAGCGATTCCAACTGCTCCTCCGGCTCACCCGAGCCGCCGAAGCTCTACTCAGCCAGCGCCTCGACGACTATCCCCCCGACGATCCCGAGGACGAGCGCCCGTCTCGCCCTCATCGACGCCACGTGGACATGCCCTACCTTCGACTCGTCAAGTAGGGGCGGTAGCCTGACAGGCGCCTTGCAGGCCCCACGGTCATCCGCCGGATCGTGGGGCCTCGGCGCGTGTACGGGGCCGACGCGTGGGACCAGGGCTACCATCAGGTCATGGTCCGTAGCGACGGCGTGAACCGCTACTGGCGTTGGTACGGGACCCCGTCCGGCTTCCTCCGCTTCCTGGTCGGGCTGGTCGTCGTGGCGCTGCTCGGTGCCATATCACCGGCGGCCGCCGCGCTAGCCCTGATCGGCATGATCATCGCCAACCACTACTGGGTGAAGCACCGACGCCGAGCCTTCCTGGGACGGGGCCGGGTGTAGCTGACCCGTCCGCCGCTGCCTGCTCCGGTCACGCGCGGTCTTCCCCGCCCATATGCCGACCAGTGAGGCATCCTGGCCGGCCGCCCACTCGGAGCACTCCTCGCGGGCCGGGCAGCCGGCGCAAATCGTCCGGGCTGGCCTGAGATCGTCGCCACGCTCCGGAAACCACGACACCTCGGGCGGGGCTGTCCTGCATGCGGCTTGGGAATGCCAGGCGGGGCGACGACCGATCAGCTCGAGCAGGTCCGCGATCTCGCTGCACTCGTCGTCCCACGTGCCATAAGCGGTGTGGGCCAGGTGGGCCACCCGCTCAAGCGGCGGAGTCGGGGGTCGGCGGCCAGGTCCGGCCGTCGGGCAGGGTCGTGGGGGTGCCGTAGGGGCGGTGGATCGTGGCGTCACCCAAGCCCGGACGGATCCGCTCCGCCGCCATCCACCGGGCGAGGCGGTCGGCGGTTCGTGCGGCCTTCCGCTCATCGCCTGCGGCCTGACGGACCTGCTCGACCGCCTCGCTCTCCGCCACCTGGCGGTCGACGGCGTCCTTGGCTTTTGCGAACCGTTGGCGCTCGAGGTCGGCAGCGTGATCCTCAGGGGTCGGCCACGTCTCGAAACCAACAGCCCACGCCCTCGAGCCGTCTGCTTTCCGAACCCACCGGCCCATTACTGCCCCCTCCCCATCCGCCGGCGTGCGTCCGCAACCTTCAGGTCGTCCAACTCGGCGCGGACCGCCCGCAACTCCGCTCGCAGCGCGGCAACTTCACCTTCGGCCACGGCCATGGCGGCGACGGCGACGGCCGTCCGCTTCTCCGCGGCTGCGACCTCCGGCAGGACCGGTGGCCGCTGGGTGTCCGCGAGGCTGGGGCCGGTCGGCTGGTAGAGCTCCCCCAGGTCGCCGGCAGGCGGCAGATTCCCCCACCAGCGAGCCACGCTTTCGCAGTAGTCATCGCAAAAGAATGACTCGCTTGACTGCCCACACCCTTGGCAACGCCCGGTCTGCGAAGGCGAATGGGGCCACCCCCGAACCCAGAACTTCTCACTGTCCGAGCGGGTCAACTCGGTCCACACACAATGGGCACGGAACAGATCATCCCACGGCATTATCCGCAACAGCGGCGACTTATCCTTATCGGTGGACTCGGCCACCGTCAACGCCGCCACCGGCCCGGCAAAAGGCCCGTAGAGGCTGATGTCCTCTCGGCGGGACGCGCGCGGCAGGCGGTCCAGCTCGGCCAGCACAGCCGGGGACTTGTCCATCCGGACCGCCGCGAAGTCGACCACCCGCTCGAGTGCATCACGCGGGAACGTCAACGCCGAATGCGACGCCTTCTCCGGTGCCCTCGTCGCCGGCCTTATCGCCGGCATTGTTGTTGTCCTCATCATGGGTATTGTGTCCTTTCTGGGTTTACGGAATGGGTTTCTCACGGCAGATACCGCCGAAGATGGGGAGGCACAAGCGCCGCCTGACGCGACCGAGCCGGCACTGGCGCTCGCTGCCCGTTCGGAGCCACATAGACGCCGGTACCGGCGGTCTTGGTCCCACCAGCCGGCCCTGGCGCTCCCACGTCCGGTAGACGCCTATTCGCCGGGGCGTGGACCGTGACCGGCCCACCGGCCGCAAGGTCCGTGAGATGGTGCGCGGCGAGCGCCAACGCGACCGCCTGGTCGTCATGACCGCCCGCCAGGTGATCCAGGCGGAGCGCGCCCACCGAGTTCTCACGCAACCGGACACCGGCCAGCTCGTCGAGGAGCACCTCATCGCGCGGCAGCCACAGCTGGTGGGAACGCAGGAGACGGATCAGCGTGGCGGCGATCCGGCCCACGCTCACCGCCGTGAAATCAAACTTCGTGGCATGCACACCCCGCCGGGTCAGCCGCTGCAACAACTGCACCGCCTGGTACGGATCAGCGACGACCGGGCCCGGATAGGCAGCATGGGCGGTAACGATCGTCTCCTCCACCTCCGACAGGTCCACCGGGCGGAGCCGTGATCCCTTCCACCGCCACAGCCGGTCCACGACCACCCGATGGCCCACCGTGCCCGCCTCCGACGCCACCGCCTCACCATGGGCGACGACCACCACGGTCGCATCGTTCGTGATCCCGATGTCAAGCGCGATGACATATCTGCGGCCCGCAACCGGCGCCAGCGGACCCTCGAGCACCGCCGCCGCCTCGAGGTCATCGGGATTGACGAGCATGTCCTCGCTGGCGGTCCAACGGTTGACGAACAACCGCTCGAACGCGCTCGGCGACAACGACCGGCGCTCCGCCTCCACCTCCGCTATCGGCATCCACGGCGGCGGCCCCTCCGTCATCGACACACGCCAATTCGGCTCCATCAGCGCCCGGTCATAAACCTTCTTCGACCAGTGCTCCGGGCTTCCGGCCGTCGTCGTGATCACCAGACGGGACCCAGCAACCTTCGGGAGCGCCGTCGTCAACGCTTCGTGGAACCGGCGCGCCCCCCTCGTGTCCGGCCACTGACAAAGCTCGTCGAGGAGGAGCCAGCTCGGCCGTAACCCGTAAGCACCGCTGCTGTCAGCGGCCAAGACGATCAGCGAGGCGTCATCTACCGAGGCTCGCCACGTCTCGACCTTCACCCGGGCGGCGAGGCCAGCGGTGCGACTGACGTAGCCGGCGACGCTGTCGAGCAGCAGTGCCGCCTGGTCACGATCCGCTGCCGCCGCATAGATCGGGTGCTCCCTGCTCACACCGCCGGACAGGAGCGCGGCCAGGGCGTACCCGGCTGCGTCAGCGGTCTTGGAATAGCCACGAGCACGGCCGATCCAGTGCCGCCGAGGGCCATCATCGGCCAGCACCGCCTCAGCGTCTGACCACTGCACCGGAGTCGCCGCCGCTGCCCACCTCCGACCATCGGGCACGACGAGCCCGCCCAAGACATCGATGGCGGTCGTCATGCCGCATCCGGACCGTCGGGGTCGTCGACCCATCCGATCGTGCGCAGCGGCCGGCCGGCAAGGATGCTCGCAGCCGCCTCGCTCACCTGAGCGGCAGCCTCTCGGCGTTCGCTCTCGGCGAGGACCAAGCAGTGGATGAAGAACGCGCTGATCGCCGAGGCGAACCTGGACGGGTTGGGATCATCGAAGGACGCGATCACCTCGGCGACGATCAGGCGTGTTGCGTGCGACGGCTCCACGTTGGTCCGGCGGCGCTCCACCATCGCCTTCGCTCGCTCCCGCTCGGCCCGACGCCGGAACTGGCGGCCCGCGCTCACCGTGCCACCCCCGCCGGCCACAACCTGCCCAGACCGGCCCGATCCTTGGCGATCTCCACGACGCGGTCAGCGAGCAGCGGATCCCGCTCGATGCACCCGGCACACACGATGCGGCGCTCACGGAGCAGATGATGCGGACGGGACGAGCCGATCCGTTTCCCGCACCAATCACAGTTGAATCCGGCTTTCATGGTTCCTCGCTTTCGTCTGGGGTGTTGGGTACCGCCTCGAACTCCGGCGGCGGCTCCAGCGGACGCTCGGCCGCCTCAGCGGCCATCCGGGCCTCAGCATCGAGACGTGCCTTGCGGCCGCTGGCTATGAGATCCTCGAGCCCGACCTCCGCGCCGACCGACGCCGCCGTGAGCACCTTGAGTCGGGCGTGACCGAGCGGAGTGAGCCCGAGCTCCTGCGCCAGCGCAGCGGCCAACCGGGCAGCGGCCGTCGCCTGCTCCCACGTCCTCGATGCCACCTTCTCGACACCCTTCGTCGCCGCCATCTGCTCGATGTGCCGATGCAGCAGTTCCTCACGGCTAGCGGCCCTCAGATAGCGCAGCAGCGCCGGCGCGAACTCGGGCTGAGCGAGCCAGGGGGCGACCTGCTCGAGGTGGTCGTGGATCTCGGCGGCCTTCGCTTCGATCGACCGCTCCGACTGAGCACCATGCTTGAGCGCCAGGGCGTTGCCGGGCTCGGCTCTGCGCCGCTCGGGCCAGCCGTTGAGTGGCGCCGGCGTCCAGGTCGGATCGTGTTCAGGGCTCATTCGTGTTGACATCCTGTTGACACAGGCACTCTGACCTGCACGTTTGCGGCCGTCACTTGCCCTACAGGCAAGTGGTCGACCGTCCGCTCATGCGAGCCGACAGCCGCGATCAAACACGACGCCCATCCATGGGCTTGCGCGCGTCGATGCGTGGAATGGTGGGCCGACAGCCGCGAGCGCCGGCCACCATTCCACCAGGCCCCATCCCGAGGAAGAAGACCACTGTCATTATCGGGCTCTTCTTACTTGAGGTGGGGGTGGGTGAGTCCGCCGCCGATGAGGAGCATGCGGAGCCGGTAGTTGTTGCGGTTGCGGAAGCCTCGGGCAATGCGGCGGTGGAGTTCGATGAGACCGTTGATGGCCTCGGTGCCGCCGTTGTTGGCCCGGCCGGTGGTGAAGTAGGCCAGGAACGCCTTGGACCACTGCTTGAGAGTGCGTCCGAGGCGGGCGATCTCGGGGATCGGGCATGACGGCACGGTCTCGATGAGCTGCTCGGCGATCCGCTTGCCGACAGCGAGGTTGTCGGCGCTGTATGCGGAACGGAGGCGCTGCGCGACCTGCCAGGCGAGGTGGACCTCTTCGTGGCGGTCATCTGCGGCGATCGCTTTGGCCAGGCGGGCCTGTTGGCGTTCGCTGAGGTGCTCGGCGCCAGCGCGCAGGATGGTGCGGATGCCGTAGAGCGGGTCGCCGCGCCGGCCGCGGTGGCCGAGGGTTTCTTGCTGCACGCGGCGGCGGACCTCGTCGAGCGCGGCGGTGCCCAACTTCACGACATGGAACGCGTCGAGCACCGCGGTGGCGTCTTCGAGGTGCTCGTCGATGGCGTTCTTGTAGCCGTGGAACGGGTCGAGGGTCGCTTCTTTCACCCGACCCCGGAAGGCAGGTCCGCGCTCGGCGAGCCAGTCGCCATACGCCTTCCCGGACCGGCCCGGGACCAGATCGAGCAGCCGGGCGCGTGTCTTCCCGTCGGGGCCGGGGGTGAGGTCGACCATACCGGTCAGCTCCTTCGGTCCCCGCCCGCCCAGATCAGCCGGCAGCGGAGAGACGTGATGCCAGACGTGCTCGTCGACCCCGAGGCGGGCAACGCCGTCGAAGCGTGAGGTGTCGTCGGCCATCGCCTGGAGCAGCGGGCGCATCGCCCGCCACAGGGTCTTCCAGGTGACCCCGAGCTGGCGGGCCAGGCCCGACACGCTGGCGTGCTCGAAGCGCATCTGGCGGATCGCCCACCAACACGCCCGGACCGTCAGCAACGCCCGGGCCCGGGCGACCTGCGGGTGGGTCTCGGTGAAGCCCTTGCCCTCGCAGTCGGGCTCGGCGCAGCACCAGGTCCGCTTCAACCACACCAGCTTCACCGGCCGGGCGAAGCACGGCGTGTCGACCAAGGTCACCTTCCGCCGGCCATGACTCTCCGCCACCACCCCGCAGACCGGGCAGCCCCCCACCCGTGACGGCGACTCGACAGTCACCCTCAAGCCGGCGTCGCTGCGCACGACGCTGACCACATGCAGCCCGTCGAGGCCGACGAGCAGATCACAGCGGTCGCAATAGCCGGCCACGTCGTCACGGCGCGCGCAGACGCCGGTCGTAGGCTCACACAACGGTCGAGGCCTCCAGGAGAGGATGCTTGGTCGCTTCTGATCCTGAGGCCTCGACCCCCTCTCAGACGCGGACCCCGCCCGTCACCCACCGGCGCTCACCCCCACCGCAGGGAAGAAGAGCCCATTATCGGATGATGGCCCGGAGCCCGAACTCTCGGCGCTCATTGGGGCACCTGTGACGTTGTGACGGTTGTGACGTTGCTTTCGGGCGGTAGCAGTTCGGGGGTGTCTACAACCCCACTCGTCTTCTGTTCTGTCCCTTTTTTTCCCTTGAAGTTTTGTATAGGGGCAGCCGTCACATTTGGGCAATATCTGGCCCAGACGTCGACCAGATCGGCCCGGGCGTACCCTTTTGCCGTCACATTGCCGTCACGGATGGTTCGGGGATGGATGCCGTACTTGGCGAGCCGGCGCGCGAGGCTGCGGGCGTCGAGGACTTTGCCTCGTATGTCTCCCCACGGTGCTTCGTCCATGTCGACCAGGCCGGAGAGAACGCTGTCAGTGAACAGGGCGTCGGCGCCGCGGTTTGCGAAGAGGGTGCGGAGGTCCTCGAGGAGCCGTACGCCGATGCTGGGTACACCTGCCTTAGCAGCCGTCACAAGCGTCACACCGGCACATCTGGCCCGGTCTGGCCATTCCCCGCCAGCGGCGTCAGCCACGGAAAGTAGGGCTTCCCAACAGTCGGCGTCTCGGTCTTCGATGCCAGCGGGCATGTCTGGCCAGTTCACGACGGCGAGGGACTCCGACCAGCCGGCCAGGGCGTCTCGCAGCTTGTGACCGGCGGGGGCGTGCAGCCGGTGACGGAAGGGTTCTATGACCTCGTCGGCCCTCCGGCGTTGCATTCGGACGATGACGGACCGGGACATGAGGGTGTCGGGCAGGTCGTCGAGCCCGGCGAGAGCTACGGCGCAGTAGGCGGGCAGTTCCTCGGTCTCGATGAGCTTGCCTTTCACGACGCACCGGCCGGCGACGGCTCCTTTTCGGTGACCGGCGTTGAGCAAGCCTCGGACGTCCTCGTTGTCTTTGGCTCTCGCCCCGAACACGGTGTCGATCTCGTCGTAGAGCAGCGTGGGAGGGCCGGCCTCGTCGGCGACCTTGCGGAAGAGGTAGGCGGGGGTGGTGTTGACGGCGTGCACCGGGCGTGGCACCAGGAGCTCGGTGACCTCGAGGGCCCGGCTCTTGCCGCTGCCCGGCTCGGGTGACAGGAAGGCGATCCTCGGCGTCGATTCCCATTCGTCCATTCGGTGGGTGTGGGCTACCCACAGGACGTGAGCGACGCGGGCCGCGTCGGACGGGTAGGCAATGAACCGGGCCAGGAACGCCTCGAGCTCCTGGAGGAGCCGGTCGCTATGCAGCTGCTCGCTATGCAGCTGCTCGGCCCCGTCGTCGTAGGGGTCATGGTCCGGCTCGTCAAAGAGCTCGTCGGGGAAGGCGCTCATGACGCCACCTGCCGGGGCTGAAGGCGCCCACGGTTCAGCCCGGAGCGGGCCGTGGAGCGAGCCTCGCGCTCGGGCAGGGTGCTGGCAGCGGTCAGAGCTTCGATCGCCCGGTTCTCGTCGAGAACACCAGCTCCGACGAGCTCGCCGAGTCTGCAGGCGGCCACGAAGAGCCCATGATTACGCAGACCAGCCCCGACAGGAATCGCCGCGACCTGCTGGCACTCGTCGCGGAGCGCGGCCTCGCCGTAACCAGCACGCCGGCCTGACGGAACAGTGATCGCACGTACCGGTGTGGCGACGGGTCTGAGCATGTCGACCAGCCATGCGGGCGCTGGGGCGATCGGACCCTCGCTCAGCCAGCTGTAGCCGGCCGATGGGGGGACGATCACGTAGCCCCGGCCGTGGGTGCGGGTATCGAGCCCGGGTCCCAGCAGCCCAGCGGTCTGTCGGATCTCGGCGCCGCCGGCACCCAGCCATGTGTGGTCGCCTCCGCTGCGAGTGCGCGTCGTTCTCGTCGACGGCAAGCGCCCATGCTCTGCCTCGAGGCGCTCGAGGACGACGTCGCCACCATGACGAGGGTCCTTGTCGACCACGAACACGTCAGGAGGGATCGGGAAGCCCCACAGGCAACCGGGGTAGTGCCATGCCCACCGGTCGATGACCCTCGGGTCGTCGGTCGCCGACAGGAACCCCCTGGACGTGTATGGGGCCTTGGTGGCGACGTGGCACGGGAAGACCTTCATGACGTCTCTCGTCGGGTGAGGTACTGGACGACCATGTCGGCACGCCCGAACGCCCAGTCCAAACCGGACTGGGCGATATAGGCGTGCAACTCGGCGACCCTGGTGGCGCGGGCCCAGACGCGGCTCGCGGCTTCGTCGGCATCCCAACCGGCGGGAGGACCGGTCACGAAGGGACCTGTCGGTGACGGGCGACGAGCTCACCGTCACGCAGGCTGAACGACACACGGCCGGCGGTCCACAGCTCCGCCAGGGCTGCTCCGATTCTGAGTTGCTCAAGCTCGGCGTGGAGTTGCCGGAGCTCGCCGTCGGTGATCGGCCGGCCGAGCTGCCCGCTGGCTTCCCGACCGAGCCGAACGATCTCCTCGAAGGTCACCGTCTCGTCGCCGGGGTCGTCGGCGGGGACTTCGTGCGCGCCGTCGGTGTAGTAGTCGATTCTCACGCTGTGGCCTCGCGGATCAGCCGCTCGGCTTGATCGGCCCAGCGGGCGACCATGGCCACGACGGCGGGGACGACGTCGAACTCGTCGAGCGGAGCGTCTTTGGTCACGGCCCAGTGGGCGATCAGGTTTGTGAGGGACTGGGCCCTGACCCATGTCTCGTGGAGTGCCTCGTCGATGTCGACGACCTCAAGCTCGGGGCGGGCCTCTCTCATCGGACTAGCCCCCGCGCCTCGCCGCCGGGCGCGGTCTCGTGGGCGCGCTCGGCGAGCAGCCCGGCCGCTTCGGCCATGAGCGGCAGGACCTCGGGGCCTTGCCAGCCGGCCTCGAGCTTTGCGATCAGCAACCGCAGGGCTGTCCAGCCGACGATCGGGTCGAGCTGACCGCAGCCGAGCGCGTCCGCGATCGGCTTGATCTTCCATAGGGCTTCGCGGCAGCCGGCTGGGATGATCTCGGCGGGGTAAGCCCACATCGGCCGATCGCCGAGGTCGTCGTCGAGGTCTTCCCAGCCGGCGGCGAGCAGGTCGGCGACCGCTTGGGCGGTCGTGTCGTCGGCGATGGTTTCAGGTAAGTTGTGCATGGCTTCCTTCTCTTGCGACGGGCGGGAGGTCGGTCGATGAAGCAGAAGACGGGGCTCCGGTTGTGACGACCGGGGTCCCGCTGTTTTCGGTCGTGAGGCCGAGTAGCGCGTCGACTTGGGCTCGCGGCCAGACCAGGCGCCGGCCGACGCGAATCGGGGCGACGGGGCAGTCGCCGCGGCGCGCGGCCTGGTAGATGGCCCATGTCGAGCAGTCCCAGAGTTCGCCGAGCTGCTCGGCCGTGTAGACGGCGCTCACGACGCACTACCGATCCGCTCCAAGATGTCGATGAGGGATGCGAGCCGCTGGGCGGCCGGTCCGCGAGGCGACCGGCGACCGGCCTCCCATGCCTGCAGCGTCGTCCTGGCCACTCCCATCCCCTTTGCCATCTCGGCTTGGGAGAGCCCGGCCTTCACGCGAACGGCGGCGACCCGGCCGGTCCGCAGCGCGGCCCGAGCGGCCGCCACCTCCACGACGTGGCCCCTGGCGGCGGCCGCCGCCTCGATCACCTCCACCACTTCGTTGTTGGGCATGGACCGATGCTACAGTTTGACGTCACGAGCTGACGCACTCTAGGCCCCGAACCTGCTTCTACTTAGCGTCAGCGATACGTCACCATTGACGAATGCGCCACATAGCCGCTACAGTGGGGGTGTGCGCGCATCCCGGGATCTGTCAGCCGTCAAGGTCCGCATACGACCGTTCGAGATCGGCTCGGGCACGCCCGAGGACGGCGGGGGGCGCTTGGACGGCGGCCTGAGTCTGTCCAACGCCTTCACGACCGACCTGGACGACCCCGGGCTGAACGCTCTGGTGTCTCTCACGATCGAGGCCCGGTCCGGGCGCCTAGTGGCCAGCTCGATCGTTGTTGCGGAGCGCGGCGGGGGTCCTCCCATCACTGGAGCTGCACTTCGAGCCGTTCCGGTCGAGAGCTACGTGGACCTGGTCCGCAAGGCGGCCCGCACGGCCTTTGGTCTGCTGACCGCCGACAGCCCTGCCCTCGTCCCTACGCCAGCCGGCACGGCCGAGGTATCGCAGGGTCCGCCGTCCGACGACCAGTGGGACCACTTCGCCGCCTCTCAGCGCGGCGCCCCGACCGAGGATCTCCTCCCAGCCGTGGCCCGCATCTACCGAGAGGCTCTGGCCAGCCCCGACCCCAGGGTCCGGAACTCCCCCACCGCCCAAGTGGCCCGCCAACTGCACTACCACCGGGGCCACGCTGCCCGCCTGGTGACCCGAGCCCGCAAGGAAGGTCTGCTCCGCGCAGCCCGACCCGGTCGAGCAGGAGAGCAGCCACAACCCAAACGAAAGAGGAGCGCACGACGATGAAGGGTTCCATCCGCACCAGGGGCGCAACGCACACGGCGCTGTGGTCCACGATCGATCCGGCCAGCGGCCGGCGCCGGCAGCACTCGAGGGGCGGCTTCAAGACGAAGGGCGCAGCGCAGAAGTACCTCAACGGCTTTCTGAACGAGGTCGACAACGGCACCTGGCGACCGGACGCCCGGATGACGATGGCCAAGCTGCTCGATGACTGGCACGCGGCGAAGGTGTCCGAGGGGCTGCGGCCGAACACGGCTTCGATGTATCGCGGGGTGATCGACGCGTGGATCACCCCGCACATCGGCGGCCTCCGCCTTGATCAGATGGCACCGGCCCGAGCGCAGGAGATGGTCGAGCAGTTGCGCTCCCCCACCGGCAGCCGGCTCGGCCGGGGCGCCCTATCGCCTCGCTCAGTCCAGCTCGCCGTGCAATGCATGAAGGCTGCGACCCGGTGGGCTGCGGAGACCGGTCTGATCGCCCGAGATCCCCTCGCCGCCTACCGCCGGCCGCGTGTCCAGCCGTCGTCGGCAGCGACGGGAGCTTGGACGGCCGGAGAAGCCAGCCAGTTTCTCGCCGCCATCTCCGAGGACCGGATGCGTGCCGGATGGTGGCTGCTGCTCACCCGGGGTTTGCGCCGCGGCGAGCTCTCCGGGCTCAAGTGGTCCAACATCGACCTCGAGGCCGGCGTCCTGCGGGTCGTCGAGACGCGAGTCGTGGTGGCGTCGAAGCCGACCGCGTCGACGCCGAAGACGTCAGCGGGCCGGCGCGCCGTGCCTCTTGACGCTCACCTAGTGGCCGAGCTGCGATCCCATCGGGCCCGGCAGGCCCAAGAGCGCCTCGCTGCTGGTACGGCGTGGGAGGACAGCGGGTACGTGTTCGTCAACGAGATCGGCCACCCGTACCGGCCGGAGACGCTGAGCCGAGTGTTCCTCCGGCTGGCGGACGCTGCGGGCCTCCGCCGGATCCGCTTCCATGACACGCGCCACACGGCGGCTTCGCTGATGTTGGCAGCCGGCGAGAACGCCAAGGTCGTCGCCGAGATCTTGGGCCACTCGAGCCCGGTCATCACCCAGGTCGTCTACCAGCACCTCATGCCCGGCCAAGGCGCCGCAGCAGCCGAGCGGCTCACGGGACTCCTGGTGTCGGGGTCGCCCCGTTGATCACCCCGTGAAGGTCCGTCTGCCCCGGCTTAACTAGATCCATAGGGGTCGAACCAACGGGGCGTCGGAAGCCCGTAGTAAGCCCTCCTCGAGGCTTCTTTGTCCGCGGGGAGTACTTGCGCCAGCGCTCCCCCGCATCGTCATCGAAAACAAGGATGAGAATGAGCTGGCTCGGGCAGTTCGGAATCCAGATGCTGCTCTCGTAAGGTCCAGGGCGAAGTACCGGGATCTCCGGGATCGACCGAATCTGCTGATCGGCGACCTGCATCACATAGCCGCTGGCTTTTCTCACCGCCAGTGGACTGGCGTTCTGAACGGTCAGCTGCACGCGCGTCTCGACGCCGTCCGGTCCATCCCGCGTCCCCTCAAAATCTATCCAGCCACCAATGAGGCGCGCCTGGGCGCTCCGTTCCAAGGTGGCGGAACGTTGGAGGTCTCGGCGGCGCCCGACACTGAGGATGAGAAGCGAAAGCCCAGCGGCCGCGGCGCCCGCCCACTCGGCCCAGTTGCCAGCAGGGATGAAGAGCATCGGCGCCCCCGCAGTTAGCACCCCAGGAACCCCCGTTGACAATCGGTTGACATCGCCCGTTCTCGGGCCTCTGCCCGCTGGGCACTTGACCAGCGTTGTACCTGTTCAGCCGTGGTGTCGAAGGGGGGACTTGAACCCCCACGCCCTATTAGGGCACCAGCCCCTCAAGCTGGCGCGTCTGCCTATTCCGCCACTTCGACGAGTGGGCCCGGGTCTCCCGGGCAGGAAGACAGCATAGACGACCGATCGGAGCCCGAGGGTGGGCGGCGGTACCGTGCTGGCGTGAACGTGCAGCCCACGGAGCGGAGACGGGTCGTCCTCCGAGACCTGACGCTGCCGGCCGCCGATGCCATCCTGGCCGGCCGCCGCCGGCCGGACTGGTCCGCCGGCTATCCGACCGAAGGCGATCGCGACATCGCCCGTTGGCTCTCGAGCCACCGGTCAGAGGCCGACTCCGATCCCCTCTACCTGCCCAAGCAGATCGTGGATACGTCCACCGGGCTCGCCATCGGTGGGATCGGGTGCCATCAGCCTCCCGACGAGCACCTCACGGTGGAGATCGGCTACGGGATCGCCCCCGAGTGGCGCAACCAGGGCATCACGACCGAAGCCGTCGCCATGCTGCTGGCCGAGCTGCGAGCCGGCGGGGTCCGACTCGTCACGGCCAGGACCCGCCGGGACAACCCGCCAAGCCAGGCCGTGCTGCGCCACAACGGGTTCGTGGAGACCGGGGTCGACAACGAGGGCCTGATCGTCTGGCAGCTGCGGCTGGCGTGAGGGCGGGTGCACCGGCGAACCTGTCGCGATCTTGCACCGGACGGTGTACACGTATCGCGACCGGTTCGGCCCAACGTTTACAGGGATCGCGACAAGATTAACGGCCCGGCCCGCCGCCGGCCACCCCCTCAGTACTGCCAGGGGTACGGGGCCCAGTCGGGTGCCCGCTTGTCGAGGAACGCATCACGCCCCTCGGCCGCCTCGTCGGTCCCATACGCCAGCCGGGTGGCCTCGCCGGCGAAGAGCTGCTGGCCGACCAGGCCGTCGTCCACCAGGTTGAGGGCAAACTTGACCATCCGTTGGGCCGTGGGGCTCTTGGCGTTGATGCGCTCGGCCCAGTCGATGGCGAAGGTTTCGAGCTCGGCGTGGGCCACGACGGCGTTGACGGCCCCCATCCGCTCGGCTTCCTCGGCGGTGTAGGTGGCTCCGAGAAAGAAGATCTCCCTCGCCCGCTTCTGGCCGACGTGACGGGCCAGGTAAGCGGACCCGAACCCGCCGTCGAAGCTGGCCACGTCGGTGTCGGTCTGCTTGAACCGGGCGTGCTCGGCGCTGGCGATGGTCAGGTCGCACACGACGTGCAGGCTGTGGCCTCCGCCGGCCGCCCACCCCGGGACAACGGCGATGACCACCTTCGGCATGAAGCGGATGAGGCGTTGGACCTCGAGGATGTGTAAGCGCCCGGTCCTTGCCGGGTCCACCCCGGCTGCGCTTTCCCCCGAAGAATATTTGTAGCCGTCCCGGCCTCTGATGCGCTGATCGCCGCCCGAGCAGAATGCCCAGCCGCCGTCCTTGGGTGACGGTCCGTTTCCTGTGAGCAGCACGCAGCCGACGTCGGGGGTCTGGCGGGCGTGGTCGAGGGCGGTGTACAGCTCGTCGACGGTATGTGGCCGGAAGGCGTTGCGAACCTCGGGTCGGTCGAACGCCACCCGGACCGTGCCGCTCTCGACGGCCCGGTGGTAGGTGATGTCGCTGAATGAAAAGCCGTCGACGGGCCGCCACCGCCCGGGGTCGAAGAGGGCTGAGGGGTGCGATGCCATGGCCGGCGAGCCTATGTCCGAGCCGGGATCCCCCACGAGGCGATGTCCCAGCCGACGCCGGCCGGCCCGCGGTCGGGCACCAGGTTGACGTAGCGGCTCTGGTAGGCGAGGACGCTCGGCCTGGCGATGAGCGGGAGGTCGACGGCGTCGCTCCACGCCAGCCGGTCGACAGCGGTCGTCGCCGCTCGACGGTATGCGCCGGGCGCGGTTTCCTGGACCCGTTTGAGAAGGGAGTTCATGGCGCGCGTGGAGTAGCCGGTGACGTTGTCGGCGCCTGCGGTGCCATAGGTCGAGGCAAGCAACGAGGGGAATGGCGCCACCCGGGCGGCGACGATGGCGAGGTCGTAGCGTCCGGCCGCCACGCGTGCATCCGTTGCGGCCGGGGTGGAAGGGAGCGTCGTCAACGAGACCCCGAGCGCCGCGCCGGCCGAGACGACGGCCGCCCTTTCCGCTTTGGCAAAGGGAGTGTCGGTCGCGACGCCGAGGGTAAGGCGGACCGGTCGTCCGCGGTAGTAGAGCCGGGCGCCGCGGAAATGAAAGCCAGCCCCGGTGAGGACCCGGCGCGCCGAGGCCACGGCTCCTCCCGCTGTCGACCCGAGGCTGGTCGTGTCGTCGGTATAGCCGTACTGGCCGGGCAGGAACGCCCGGTTGGCGACGATGGTGGCGCCCGGGTCGCCGAGGGTTGCGGCGCTTCGGGACAGGGCCGATCGGTCGACGGCAAGGAGGATGGCCTGGCGTAACCGTCCGTGGGCCAGGAGGCCGTGGCACTGGTTGATCACGAGGTCGTCGTAGGTGGCGCTCTGGTTGACCGCGACGTGGATGCCCGGCGTGGCCTGCAGGAGAGCGATCGCTGCCTTGTCGAGTCCGGTGACGGCGGCGTCGAGCTCGCCCCGCATGAGGCTGGCCGCCGCCTCGCCGACCGAGGGCCCGAAAGCTATCGTCACCGACGCCAGGTTGGCCGTGGCCCCCCACCACATCGGGTTGCGCACCAGCACCATGCTGGCGCCGGGTTGATAGGACTGCACCTCGAACGGCCCCCCCGACACCAGATCCGTGACCGGGTCGGTGAACCCGTGGTCGAAGCCAACCGTCGTTGCCACATGGGCGGGGATGATCGGGCTGAACAGCGCCTGCCAGTCGGCGTCGGGGCGCTTGAACGTGACCACCACGCGGTCGGGATCGGCCGAGCTCGTGACCACGCTGCGGATCGACCGGTACCCGTCGGTCGACTCCGGTGAGAATGCCCCGCCCCCCTTGTCCCTGAAGCCCTTCTGCCCGGACTGCGCCCGCCACGTGTAGACGAAGTCGGCGCCGGTGATCTCGGTCCCGTCGGACCATGTCGCCCGGCCGTTGATCTGATAGACGACGGTCTGGGGACTGGCCGACGTCTGGACGGCGGAGACGAGCAGGTTGTCGTTTCGCGTCGCCACGTAGCTCGGGCCGACGACGAATGCGGACGGCCAGACGGCGTCGGCGACCGTCGCCAGGGCGCTGTCGGCGGCGGGGGGCGCGGCGCTGCGGGCGAGGATGTTCCAGTTGGTTGGGGCGGCGCCGAGCCCAAGGCTGATGGTGGCCTGGCTCGAGTACGGGTTGGTCGTACCCGCCGGCACCGTGGTGGTCGGAGCGGTCGCAACCGGGTGGGGCACCGTGCCGCGGCTGGTGTCGGGCGACGGTGGGGTGCCGCCACACGCCGCCGCCGCCAGGGCGACGGCCGCTGTTACCGAAGCGCAGCGCAGCAGGGACGGTCGCAGCATCGCCGCCCGTTGCTAGCAGACATCGCCACCTTCCGCCCCGCGGCGCCGAGTCTGCCAGCTCCGTTCGGGCGGCCTTGGCGAGCACGGCGGCTTCGACGCCGAGTACGGCCTTTCGGTCCATCCGATAAGCCGACCACAACAACCCCCACCAGCAACCGAGTTGACTGTCACCGTGGACGCGTTCGAGTGGGTCCGTGAGCAAGGGATCGTGCTGCAGTCGGCACGTGGCCCGGTGCCCAACCTGGCGGAGTTCGTCGCCGGCGAGCCGATCGGCGGCAGCTGGTGGGGCCACCCCGCCGGTCACGAGATCTACGCCGCGCTGAACGAGGTCACGAGCTCACCCGAGATCGTCGTGACGCGTCTCATCAACGGCAAGGTCACCCTGATCCACCGTCGGTTGTGGCCGGCATTGGTGCGACTCGAAGGTCGGCTCCCGGCCGAACGCCTTGCCGCTGTCCATCAGGAGCACACGGCCACAGGCGCGCACCGGAAGACGGAGATCCCGTTCCCGCACTGGGTCCCGGCCGAGGATGTGACGGCCGCCGCCAACCTCAGCCTCGAAGACGCCCTCGGCCAGCTCTCGTTCCTCTCGGGCTGATCATCGGCCCTTGACAGGAAACCATTTGGTTTCCTATTGTGGAGGCGTGGACCCGGTCTTCAAAGCACTGGCCGACCCGACCCGCAGGGACTTGCTTGATGCCTTGTTCGAGAAGGACGGCCAGACCCTCTCTGCTCTGGTCGACCGCTTCGAGATGACCCGTATCGGGGTGGCCAAGCACCTCGGCGTGCTGGAAGCGGCCGGCTTGGTGGTCACCCGCCGACGCGGTCGGGAGAAGCTGCACTACTTGAACCCGGTCCCGATCCGGCTCATCCACGACCGCTGGGTGAGCAAGTACACCGAGACGTGGGCCGCCGGCCTCGTCGACTTGAAACGTGACCTGGAGGCGACCATGGAGAAGATCTTCGAGATCTACATCCGCACTACCCCCGGACGGTTGTGGGAGGCGATCGTCGATCCTGACATCCGATCCCGCTATCAGTTCGGGATGCGTACAGAGTCGGACTGGACGACCGGATCGAGCTTCCAGATGCACCACCCCAACGCCGCCGGCCCCCTCGGCGAAGGCCAGAACCTCGAGGTCGACCCGCCCCGACGACTCGTTCAGTCGATGACCGCCCTCTGGGGCGACGACGTCGCCGCCGAGGGCACGAGCCGGGTCACCTGGGAGATCGAGCCGGTCGGGGACTCCTGCCGACTCACCGTGACCCACGATCAGCTGCGCGACGACGCCAACTCCCAGCTCTACGGAGGCTGGCCGATGATCCTCTCGGGGCTGAAGACCTGGCTCGAGACCGGCCAAGAGCTGACCACCCCCGGTTCCCTGATGTACCGCTCGACACCATGACTGCGCTCGACAAGACCTTCACCGTCACCTTGCAGAAGAGCCCGGCGAAGGGGGGATGGACCTACGTGGTGATGCCGGGCTCCGCTGAGTTCTTCTCTACCAGAGGGCTCGTCAAGGTGCGCGGTTCCGTTGACGGCCACCGCTTCGACGGCTCATTCATGGCCCTCGGTGACGGCACCCACAAGCTCGCCTTCGACGCCGCCACTCGAGCTGCGATCGCCAAACAGGCCGGCGACACCGTCACCGTCCATCTCGAGGAACGACTCCCCAACTCGGGCCCCTAGGCCGGCTTCCTCGCCTCGATCAGGAAGCGCTGCGCATGGGCGACGAAGGGACCATCGCGCTGGATCTGATCGTGGAGAGCGGCCAGCCGCTCCCGGTAGGCCTCTACCGTGAAGCCGGGGACAGTCCAGAGGACCTTGCGAAGGAAGTGCACAACGGCGCCCACATCGTTGAATACGGTCCGCAACGCCTCCTGCTGAAGCTCGACGACGGCCAGCCCCGCTGCCACCGCAGCGGCCGCGGCCAGCTCGGGACTCCGGGCCTGGTCGGTTGGCTGGGGTCCCATCATGAAGTCGATGAGCTCGCAGTTGGAGCCGGCCCCTACCTGCTGGGACAGGTACGTGCCGCCAGGTCGGAGCACACGGGCGATCTCGACCCACCCGGTGACGACCGGATGCCGGCTGACGACAAGGTCGAAGGAACCCGTCCCAAAAGGCAGGTCGGCCTCATCGGCAGCCCCGTTGACCTCCACTCCGAAAGCACGAAGACTGCGGCGGGCGAGCCGCACGTTGGGCGACCACGACTCGGTGGCCGCCAACCTGGAAGGCCGACGTTTCAGCTGCCCGAGAACCCAGGCGAAGACTTCCCCGCCACCGGTCTGGACGTCGAGAACGGCGTTGGCGAGCGCCATCCGTTCGACGAGCATCGTTGCATAGCCCCACGATGGGCGTTCCTCGGTTGCCCTTCCCTCGAACCAGGAGAAGTCCCAACCCTCGAGCGGCACGGAGCAGCCTTCGACGACGAGTTCGTCGAAGGTAGGTGGGGTCTGCATTCCCTCCAGGCTGTCCCGAGGAATCGTCACGGTCAAGCGCTCCGCGAGGCGAGCAGGATCAACTCCCGCCCCGTTCTTCGAGTCGGCCGCGACCGACGTCGCGGGAGAGCACCGCGCAAAGGTGGCGAGCGGTCTCCGCCGGTGACTCGAGGCCGTTGTAGACGACATCGGTGGCGAGCAGCTCATCGTGGCCGTCGGTGGTCCAGCGCTCCAGCCAATCAATTCCGTCGCCTCGCCAGTCATGACCCTTCGAGGCAATGCTGCGTTGGCGCAGTATTGCAATCGTGCCCGCCGGGTCGGCGGCGGGCCGGAGCAGGATCACACGCTGGGCACGGCCCACGGCGACACGGACTCGGGCGAAGAGCGGCGGCGACGTGAGGTGAGTATGACCGGCACCGAGACCGATGACGGCATCAGCATGCCCTTCGATGAGCCGCTCGACGGCGTGGGCGAGCGCGACCTCCCATTCGGCGTGCGCAGCCTCGTAGCCGATCCGCGCGCTCAACCGGCTCAGCCTCTCCACCGACCAGCCCACCTCCGCGTAGGAGGGTCCGGCGACCTCATCAGCATCCACGAACTGGCACCCGATCGCCTCGCCGAGCAGCGGACCGACGGTTGACTTGCCGGCCGCGGGCGGACCAACAATCACGATCAGCACAGCAGAACGCTACCGACCGGCTCGGCAGGATGATCCCGGCTTGAGAGGCTCCCCTACGTGAAGCGGGACGGTTACGCGAGCACCTCTCGCCTCGCCGTCACGGTGACAGGGACCTGGAGCGGGAAGTGGCACGCCGCTCGATGCTCCCCGCCAAACGAGGCCATCGGCGGCGCCTCGGCTTCACATCTCTTCTCGGCCCGCGGGCAGCGGGTCCTGAACCGGCACCCCGATGGCGGGTTGATCGGGGACGGCAGCTCACCCGCGATGCCCCGGCCCCGCTTGTCGCGTTCGACATCCGGATCGGGCACGGGGACCGAAGCCAGCAGCCCGGCCGTGTAGGGGTGGGCGGCCCGGTGGTAGATGTCGTCGCCGGTGCCAATCTCGACGAGACGGCCCAGGTACATGACGCCGATCCTGTCGGCCATGTAACGGATGACCGAGAGGTCGTGGGAGATGAGCACGTAGGTCAGGTCATGCTCGGCCTGCAGGCGTTTCATGAGGTTGAGGATCTGTGAGCGGATCGACACGTCGAGGGAGGAGACCGGCTCGTCGGCCACGATCAGCCTGGGGTTGAGCGCGAGCGCCCGGGCCAGGCCGATGCGCTGGCGCTGACCGTCGGAGAACTCCGAAGGGTGACGCTGGAGCGCTGCGGGACGGAGGCCGACCTCCTCCAGCAGCTCGAGGGTCTTCTGGGTGCGGCGAGCAGACGAGCCCCGATGCTGTACGACGAGGGGCTCACCGAGGATCGGACCGATCCGCATGTGCGGGTCGAGGGCGGCCGCCGAGTCTTGGAACATCAGCTGAAGATCGGCCCTGGTGCGCCGTAAGCGGCCCCGGTGAAGGTGCGAGAGGTCGTCACCTCGGAAGGTGACGGTGCCAGAGGTCGGCCGCTCCAGGGCAACCATCAGCCGCCCGACCGTCGTCTTACCGCACCCGGACTCGCCGACGAGCCCGAGGGTCTCACCGCGCCGCACGTCGAGGGTCAGGTCGCGCACGGCCTCGAGGGAGACCCCACTCTGCCAAAGTGAGCTTCCCTGGTGGACGGCGAAGCGTTTGGAGACCGACGTCAGGGTCAGTAACGGCTCCGATTCGCGGCCCGTCGTTGCGGCAGAATCGGCCCTAGGTGCGGCCGGTGTCTCGAGCCCTTCGGTGCCGCCCGGAGCCGCCGTGACGTCGACCGAGGTCGGATAGAAGCAAGCGTAGGGATGCCGGGGGCTGGCCCCACCGAGCACCGGTTCCTCGACTCGACACCGGTCGCGCGCTCGGTCGCAGCGAGGCGCGAACCGGCAGCCGTCCGGTAGGGCGGAGAGGTCAGGCGGGAGACCGGGGATGGAGTGCAGGCGCGAGGACGGGTCCTGGTCGGTCTTGGGGATCGACGCCAAGAGCCCGGCGGTATAGGGGTGACGCACCCAGGAGAACAGCTCGCGGGTGCTCGCCTGCTCGATGATCCGTCCGGCGTACATGACGAGCGTCTTGTCGGTCCTGCCGGCGACGACGCCGAGATCGTGGGTCACGAGGATGACCCCCATGCCCAGGCGGTGTTTGAGGTCGTCGATGAGCCCGAGGATCTGCGCCTGGATGGTGACATCGAGGGACGTGGTGGGCTCGTCGGCGATCAGAAGCTGCGGCTCGCAGGAGAGGGCCATGGCGATGGCCACACGTTGGCGCAGTCCGCCGGAGAGCTGGTGGGGGTAGGAGCCGAGGCGTTCGGCGGGCCGCGGCACACCCACGAGGGCAAGGACCTCTTCGGCCCGGTCGAGCGCGGCACGGCTGCCCACCCTGCGGTGGAGCTCGACCTGCTCGGCGATCTGGCGCCCTACCGTCATCGTGGGGTCCAGGGCGCTCGTGGAGTCTTGGAAGACCATGCCGATCTGGTTGCCCCTGACCCTGCGCATCTCGGCCTCGCCGAGGTGGCTCAGATCGGCCCCTTCGAGGCGAACCCGACCGGCCACGATCCGGCCTCCCGGTGGTAGCAGCTGCATGATCGAGCCGGCCGTCATGCTCTTGCCGCAACCGGATTCCCCGACGAGGCCGACCGTCTCCCCTCTCTCCACCGAGAAGCTGACGCCGTCGACGGCGGAGACCGTCGTCGAGCGCAGCTCGATCTGGGTGGTGAGACCCTGCACCTCGAGGAGGGTCATGGGCGGCGGTCCTGTCGCCTGTCGCGACCGGGCCGGGACTCAGGCGGACGCGGCGACGTCCACCTTGGTCTCGATCGTGACCGGTGTCTGCAGCGGAAAGTGGCAGGCGGCGATGTGACCCGGCCCAAAGGACCGCAGCGGTGGCTCCTCGTCCGCGCACTTGTCTTCGGCCAACGGGCAGCGGGTGCGAAACCGGCAGCCGGAGGGCGGATTGACAGGACTGGGTAGCTCGCCCCGGATGCCGGCGTCGGTCTTGGCTTTCTCTGCCGCCGGGTCGGGGACGGGAATGGTCCTGATCAGCGCCTCGGTATAGGGGTGGGCGGGGCGCTTGTAGATGTCGTCACCGGTGCCGAGCTCGACGAGCTTGCCGAGATACATGACGCCGATGCGGTCGGCGAGATACTTGACCACGGCCAGGTCGTGCGAGATGACGACCGAGGCCATGCCCCGCTCGGCTTGGAGGCGCTTCATCAAGTTGAGGACCTGGGAGCGGATCGAAACGTCGAGGGCGCTGACCGGCTCGTCGGCGACGATGAGCTTGGGTTCGAGCATGAGCACGCGGGCCAGGCCGATCCGCTGGCGTTGCCCTCCGGAGAACTCATGGGCGTACCGCTCCACCGAGTTGGGCGGTAGGCCAACCTCACGCAGCATCTCCTGGATGCGCTTGTCTTGCTGCTTGTGACTGCCGACGCCCTGGATGGCCAGCGGCTCGCGAAGGATGGAGCTGACCCGCATGCGCGGATCGAGCGAGGCGTAGGGATCCTGAAACATCATCTGCACGTCGCGCCTGGCCTTGCGCAACGAGCGCCCCCGCCGACGGAAGATGGCGTCGCCGCCGAGTGAGACGCTTCCACCGTCGGGCTTCTCGAGGCCGACGATAAGCCGGCCGAGGGTGGTCTTGCCGCAGCCCGACTCCCCGACCAGACCGAGGGTCTCGCCCTGGGCGACCGTGAGCGAGATACCCGAGACGGCCTTGACCGACCCCACCTTGCGCTTGAGCACGGCACCCGAGGTGACCGGGAACTCACGCACGAGGCTCCCGAGATCGAGCAGCGACACCGACTTGGCTTGGTCGGTCGTGACGTCGTGGTCGGTGATCTTGGGAAGGTGCTCGACCGGCCCGTCGACGGGGTTCCAGCACGAGTACCCGTGGGTGTCCGTGCCACCGAGAGGCGGCTCCTCCTCCCGGCAGTGGTCGGTGACGTGGGGACAGCGGGCCGCGAAACGGCAGCCGGCCGGTGGGTGGGTGAGATCGGGAGGGAGGCCCGGAATGCTGAACAGCGCCTTCCGGTTGTCGGAGTCAAGGCGAGGGATCGACCCGAGCAGCGCCTGCGTGTAGGGGTGGCGCATGGACGAGAAGAGCTCTTCGGTCGTCGTCGCCTCGACCATCCGGCCGGCGTACATGACGTTGATCCGGTTGGCCCGCCCGGCGACGACGCCCATGTCGTGGGTGACGAGGAGGATGGCCATCCCCAGTCGCTCCTTGAGGTCGTCGAGGAGCGCGAGGATCTGGGCCTGGATAGTGACGTCAAGGGCGGTGGTCGGCTCGTCGGCGATCAGCAGCTTCGGGTCGCACGAAAGCGCGATGGCGATCATCACCCGTTGGCGAAGCCCGCCGGAGAGCTGATGGGGATAGTCGTCGAGACGCTCCCTCGGACGAGGGAGGCCCACCAGGCTCAGGACCTCGACGGCCCGGTCGAGCGCCTCCTTCTTGGACGCCCGACGGTGGAGGATGACGGGCTCCGCCACCTGATCACCGATCGTCTTGGTCGGGTTGAGCGAGGTCTGGGAGTCCTGAAAGATCATGGCGATCTCATTGCCGCGGATCTTGCGCAGCTCCGACACGGACAGTCCGACGAGCTCCCTTCCGTCGAGTTTGATGGACCCTTCAACGATGTGACCGCCGTTGGGCAGCAGTCCCATGATCGAAAGGCCGGTGATGGACTTGCCGCAACCCGACTCACCCACCAGGCCGAGGGTCTCGCCCGCGTCGATGTGAATGTCGACGTTGCCGACGGCCTGGACCACCGAATCGGTCAACTGGATGTGGGTGGAGAGATTGGTGATCTCGAGCATGCGAGCCATGGGTCTCGTTGTATCTCCTCGGTCTGACTAGCGCCGCCGGAGCCGCACGTCGAACGCGTCGCGCAGGGCGTCACCGATGAAGTTGAAGGCCATGACGGTAAGAACGATGCAAATGCCGGCGGGATACACGAGCCACCAGTAGTTGTTGGAAAGAGCGGTCTGGGCGTTGCCGAGAATGTCTCCCCACGACACGTTGGGAAAGGAAAGCCCGAAGCCAAGGAACCCGATGTAGGCCACATACAGGATGGCGTCCGCGATCTGGAACGTGATGTTGACGATCACAACCGAGAGGGCGTTGGGGATCAGGTGCCGAAAGACCAGCCGCGTCCGCGAGCTGCCCATGACCTTGCCCGCAGAGACATAGTCACGCTCGCGCAATGTCAGGACCTCGCCGCGCACCAATCGGGCGGGTACAAGCCACGAGAAGACGCCGATGACGATGCTGATCGTCACCACGGTCCCGCTGTACTTGGTAGCCAGGATCAGGAAGATGAAAAGCGGCGGGATCGACAGGAGGATGTCGACGATGCGCATCAAGAAACCGTCGACGAGCCCACCCACCAGCCCGGAGACGGCGCCGTAAAGGGTACCGATCACCGTGGCGATGAATGCGGCAAACAGCCCGATCTCCAGGGCGGTCTGGCCTCCCTTCATGAGGCGGCCGAGCTCGTCGAAGCCGGAGTCGTCGGTGCCGAGGGGGTGACCCGTGCCCGGATGGAAGTCGGCCGTCAAGGGATTACTCGACACCTGGTTGGTGTGGTACAGGTGCGGGCCAACGAACGAGAAGATCAAGAAGCCGATGAGGATCAGCACGCCGACTAGGGCCAGCTTGTTGTCGAAGAACTCCCTGAAGGCGAGGCGCCAGCCGCTGGCAAGCACCTGGACCTCGCCCCCCTCAGGGCCGGGCGACCGGCCGGCGGGGAGTCGGTCCATGACCGGAACGAGATCGAGACCGGGCTCGGACTGCCGGGACGTCGTCACAGCCTGATCCTCGGGTCGGCCACCGTGCTGGCCACGTCGGCGATGAGATTACCGATCACCACGAGAACACCGCCGATCAGGGTCAGGGCCAGCAGCACCGGGTAGTCCTCGTTTTGGAGGGCGTTGTAGAAGAGCAGACCGAGGCCGGGAAAATTGAACAGCGTCTCGATGAGAAGATTGCCGCCGAGCAACGCCGGGATCGACAGCCCGATGAGGGTGATCATCGGCAGGCAGGAGTTGCGCAACAGGTGGCGGGTCAGCACGGCTCGCTCCGAGAAGCCCTTGGCTCGGGCCAGGCGGATGTAATCCTGGGCCAGGTTGTCGAGGGCAGACGAGCGCATGTACCGCGAGTAGCCGGCCACCTGGATAGCGGCGAGGGTGAGCACCGGCATCAGCATGGCCTTGGGGTCTGCGATCACGCCGAGCACCGAGGTGGATTGACTGGCCTGGAACGGCAGGAGATGCAGGTTGAGGGCAAAGATCTGGATGAGGATCAGCCCGAGAAAGAACGACGGCATCGAGTACAAGGTGAAGCTGACGGCGGTCAGCGTGTAGTCCGAGGGGTGGTTGCGCCGGATCGCCTGGAAGATGCCGAGCGGGATGCTCACCACGATGGCGATAACGAGCGCCGCACCCGACAGGTAGGCACTGCGTCCGGCATTCTCGTGGAAGAGGGCGGCGACGCTCTGGGAAAGCTTGTAGGAGTACCCGAGATTGCCCTGAACGATCTTGCCCAGATAGCTGACGAACTGCACGTAGATGGACCGGTCGTAGCCGTTGGCCTTGTTGAACGCCTTGATCGCCGCCGGTGTGGCCCTCGGCCCGAGCACGGCCTGGGCGGGCGACGCCGAGATGGTGTGCAGGAGGCCGAAGGTGATGGCGGCGATGCCGATCACGACGATGACCGCAACCAGCAGCCGCTTGATGATGTAGCCGATCACGCTTCACCTCCGATTCGATCGGCGCCGGGGAGGTCTCCTTCCCCCGGCCGCCGGCCGGGGGAAGGATCGCTCGTCACCTGAGGGCCCTGACCCCTCCTACTTGTTGAGGTACCAGTACTGGTAATAGCCCCAGTACTGCGTGAGGGCGGCGAAGCTGTCGGGGGTACCGCCTACCTTCTTGCTGACCCCAAAGATCAGGTCGTTGTTGGGCGCGAAGAGCGCAGGAACGTTGGAGGTGAGGTACGAGGCCTCCGACGTCACGGCGCTGCTGTTGGCGCCGTACACCGAGTTGTGGATCAGCTTGTCGGCCGTGGGGCTGCTGTAGGAGCCCTGGTTGTAGCTCCCCGGCGTGTTGAAGATCGACTCGGTCGTCGGGTAGAAGCTCGAGGTGAAGCCGCCGAAGAAGTTGACGGCCCACTTGTTGACGTTCTTGGGCTGCGTGACGTTGTCGTAGGTGCTGTAGAGGAAGTTGAACGTCTTACCCGTCAACTGGATCTTCATGCCGACCTTGGCGGCCTCGGAGGCGAAGGCCTGGGACTCGAGTCCGGCGTAAGGCTGCTCGTTCTCGTAGAACCAGTTGAAGCTCAGCGGGGTGCCGGATGGGATCCCGGCCCCGCACTCGGTGCTGCTCGTGCCCGGCTTCTGGCATGTGGTCGTGCCACCCGGCTTCACGTTCCAGCCATGGCTGCTGAGCAGCTTGCTGGCGGCAGAGACGCTGAAGGGGTAGGGGGTAGTGGAGGCGTTGGCCGGAGCAAAGGGGCTCGTAGGCGAGGACGGCACCGGGCCGTAGGCCGGGACGCCGGCGTTCTTCAAGATGCCGGAGACGTAGGCGGATTGGTCCTGGAGGTGGGCCATGGCCTGGCGGACGTAGAGCTGGCTGACGACCTTGCCGAAGTGGTTGGTCGCGTCCTTGAAGTTGAGGAAGGCGGCGAGGAAACCGAAGTCCGGCAGGCCGTAGACGCTGTAGCCAGTGCTGCGCAGCGAGTTGACCTGGCCGAGCTGCGAGGCGTCGATGCTCCCGACGTCGAGGGATCCCGACTTGAGGGCGTTGAGCTGCGGTGTGATGCCCGTGAAGGTCTCCGTCTTGATCGCCGACAGGTAGGGCTTAGGCCCGGTGTAGCTCGGGTTGGGCACCAGGGTGTAGGCCCCCGTGCTCGGCGTGAAGCTGCTCAGCTTCCACGGGCCGTCCACGACCTTCCACAGCGGGCTCGAGGTGAAGCCCGAAAGGACAGCGCCCTGCTTCTGGAGGTAGGTGACGACCTTCTTGGCGTTGGCCGGGACCTTCCAGTTGAGGTGGGCTCCGCCGGTGGAGTCGATGTTCCACGACGTGCTCGGTATGGCCGAGATCAGATCGAGCTGGTTGTTGGTGAAGAAGCCCGTGTTGTAGGACTTGTCCAGGTGCATCACGAGCGTGTCACCGCTGGCGGTGGCGCTCTTGACATTGTCCGGGAACAGACCCGGGGTGTAGTTGCCCCAGTTGGCGGCGCTCTCCTTGACCGCCTGCTTGACCAGGTCGATGTAGAACAGCACGTCGTTGGCATCGACGGGCTGGCCGTTGGACCACTTGTGGCCGCTCTTGATCTTGATGGTCACCGTCTTGCCGCCGTCGGAGTACGTCGGCGCAGGGGCGAGGCTCAGCGTCTGATTGATCTTGGGGACCGAACCCGTCGGCCCGCTGTAGACGGGCAGGAACAGGTTGTTTTGGAAGGGGTAGGCGTTGTAGACGCTCGACGACGCGCTCGGCGTGATCGGGAATATATAGGTCGGCGTGGCGCCGGTGAGCTGACCGACCGTAACCGTCCCGCCCTTGGTGGCCGTGCCCGCCGGCGGAAGCGAGCCGTAGAGGCCCTTGATCGACGCCGCCGGAGTCCCACCACCCTTGACCGTGGTAGCCGACTGCTGGCCGGGGATCGTCGTGGCCCCTCCCGATGAGGTGGGCCCGCTGCTGCCGCAGGCGGCCATGATCATGGCCCCGGCGCCGACGACGGCGGCCACACCGAGGAACCGCCGATTGTGGTGAGACCTCACCGCTGTCAAGGCGCGACTACTTGCACCCGCCGCCGCCTCCGTGTTGCCCCTGTCGCGTCGCACCTGTCGAGATCCTCCTCGTCTTCGACCCGGCCGCCGTGGCCGGGTCACCCTGAACTCCTGATCTGACGGAGCGTGCCTTCGCACTTCTCCGTTTCGTTCCCCCTGGGCCCTTCCGCCTGCTCCCTTACTGCAACCGTATTGCCAGGATGGTTGTGGTGAAGGCGAACACCACCGCCAGGGCGATGGTGGCCCGGTCGAGATTGCGTTCGGCCACCGTCGACCCCGACGCAGCTGCGCCCAGGCCGCCACCGAACATCTCCGAGAGGCCGCCACCCTTGCCGCTGTGGAGCAGCACGAGAAATATCAAAGCGCCCGACACGATGATGTGGATGACTAAGACGATGGCGGTCAGCACCTGACCATGCCTCCTTGAAGCTTTCGTTTCAACCGGCCCGAGGACCGGCGAAAGCGTAACGTAGCACCCAGAGTCCCACTAATCGAGACAGGCGTGTTAACTCCCCGGCCATCTCGTAACAGATGTAACAGGGCGCCCTGTCGATGATCCGTCTGCGACTCAGGCATGGGTCGCGGCGACGATGGCGGCCAGCTCCTCGGGGTCGAGGCTGGCTCCTCCGACGAGGGCGCCGTCGACGTCGGGGGCGGCCAGCAGCTCGGCGGCGTTGGCCGGCTTCACCGACCCCCCGTACTGGACCCTGACGCCGCCGGCGGCGGCGTCCCCGTGGCTCTCGGCCACCGCCGCCCTGATGGCCGCGGCCACCGTCTGGGCGTCATCCGGCGTCGCCGTACGGCCCGTCCCGATGGCCCAGATCGGCTCGTAGGCGATGACCAGGCCGGCCACGGCGTCTGGCGGGACGCCGCCGATGGCGGCGTTGACCTGTCCGAAGACGACGTCGTGGGTGGCACCCGCCTCCCGCTGCTCGAGGGTCTCGCCCACGCAGCCGATGGGCGTCATGCCGGCATCGAGCACCGCTCGTAACTTCTTGTTCACCATCTCGTCGGTTTCGCCGAGGAGCCGACGGCGTTCGCTGTGGCCGACGATCACGTAGGCCACGTTGAGCTTGGCCAGCATCGGCGGGCTCACCTCACCGGTCACCGGTCCCTGCTTCTCCCAGTGCACGTTCTGGGCACCAAGGGCGATAGGGATCCGGTCGGACTCGAGCACGGTCTGCACCGAGCGAAGGGCGGTGAAGGCGGGGTGGATGCTCACGTCGGTCGCGGCGTGGTCGGCGCCGTCCAGGCTGAATGCCAGCTTCTGGACCACGGCGATGGCCTCGAGGTGGGTCAGATGCATCTTCCAGTTGCCCGAGATGAGCGGGCGCCGGCTCGGGGGGCTCATGTCTGGGCCCCGCCGACCGTTAGCGCCGACTGCCGGAGCGCGGCCAGACCGGGAAGGTCGCCGCGCTCGAGCAGCTCGAGTGAGGCGCCACCACCGGTGGACAGGTGGTCGACGCTGTCGTCGAGGCCGAAGTCGGCCAAGGCGGCGGCGCTATCGCCGCCACCGACGACAGTAAAGGCCTCGGTGTCGGCGACGGCTTCGGCGACGGCCCGGGTGCCGGCGGCGAAGCGAGTGTCCTCGAAGACGCCCATGGGCCCGTTCCAAAACACGGTCGCGGCGCTCTCGATGGCGTCGGCGAAGTCGGCCGCCGTCCCGGGGCCGATGTCGAGCCCCATCCAACCGTCGGGCACGTCGGGGCCCACCTGGCGGACCTCGCCGCTTGCGGCCTTTCCCGGCCCGAAGGTGCCCCCGGGGCTCAAGACGGTCAGGTCACCGGGCAACAGGATGGGCCGGCCGGTGGCAAGCAGCGCCCGGCATGTGTCGACCAGATCCTCCTCGAGCAGGGACGCACCGACCTGGTGGCCCTGGGCCACGAGAAACGTAAAGCACATCCCGCCCCCCACGACGAGGGTGTCGACCCGCTCGATGAGCGCCTCGATCACCCCCAGCTTGTCGCTGACCTTCGAGCCTCCCAGCACGGCGACAAACGGGCGGCTGGGCTCGTGGAGCAGACCGTCGAGCATCTCCACCTCACGGGCGAGCACCCGGCCGGCGGCCGATGGCAGGTGCCGCGGGGGGCCCACAATCGATGCGTGGGCCCGGTGCGCGGCGCCGAAGGCATCGTTCACATACAGGTCCTGCCCCTCGACGAGGCGATCCACGAAGGCGGGGTCATTCCCCTCCTCCCCCGGATCGAAGCGCAGGTTGTCGAGCAGGGTCACCCGGTCGGCGTCGGCACCGGCCCCTTCGAGCAGCTCACGGAGACGGGTCCGCACCGGTCCCAGGTCGTAGCGCCCATCGGGCTTGCCCTTGGGGCGACCGAGATGCGTCCCGACGGTCACGCCGGCGGCGCCGTGGTCGAGCAGCCAGGTCAGGGTCTCGATCGGTAGGCGGATCCGCAGGTCGTCGGAGATGACCCCGTCGACGATCGGCACGTTGAAGTCGGCCCTGACGAGCACGCGCTTACCCGCCGGGTCCGGCAGGTCCTCGAGGACGGGCAGGTCCATCTCAGGCGGCCCGATTGGCCGCGCCGACGAGGCGAGCCAGGTCGACCAGGCGGTTGGAGTACCCCCACTCGTTGTCGTACCAGCCGAAGACCTTAACCATCGATCCCATGGTTAGGGTCAGCTTGGAATCGAAGGTGCAACTCGCAGGCGAGCCGACGATGTCGGAGCTCACGATGGGCTCCTCGGTGTAGGTGAGCACCTTGGCGAGGGGGCCTGTCTCCGCCGCAGCCCTGAACGCTTCGTTGACCTCTTCGACGGTCACCTCGCGACCGAGGATGCCGGTGAAGTCGGTGATCGAACCATCCGAAACCGGCACGCGGAGGGCGGAGCCGTCCAGCTTCCCCTTCATCGACGCCAGCACCAGGCTCGTAGCGCGCGCCGCCCCTGTGGACGCCGGAACGATGTTGACCGCGGCGCCCCTGGCCCGGCGCAGATCCTTGTGGGCCAGGTCGAGGAGGTTTTGGTCGTTGGTGAAGGCGTGGACCGTGGTCATCAGGCCTTTCTCGACCCCGAAGGCGTCGTCGAGGACCTTGATCATGGGCACGAAGCAGTTGGTCGTACAGGACGCATTGGAGACGATCCGATGCACGGCGGGGTCGAAGGAGTCGTCGTTGACGCCGACGACGAAGGTGCCGTCGACGTCGGATGCCGGCGCCGAGATGACCACCCTCGGCGCCCCGGCCTCAACGTGGCCGCCCGCCCCCTTGGCGTCGGTGTAGCGACCGGTCGACTCCACCACCACGTCGACGCCGAGGTCGGCCCACGGCAGCTCGTCGGGGGTCTGCCCGGTGAAGATCCTGACCCGCTGGTCGCCGACCGACACGCTCTCGTCGTCGTGGGTGACCTCCTGGCGCAGGGTGCCATGCGTCGAGTCGTACTTGAGGAGGTGGGCGGCAGTGGCCGTCGGCATGATGTCGTTGGCGGCGACCAGCTCCACGCCACCCTGGGCGAGGGCGGCCCTCAGAAAGTTGCGTCCGATCCGACCGAACCCGTTGATCCCGACCCGTACGGCCATCGCTGTTTCTCCTTCGTCAGTCGATCAGATTCGCCCTGCCGGGGCGCGACGCATCGTAGCCAGGACGGCCAATCCGGGGCCGAGGCCGGGCGGCCGATATCGGCTCAGGGCAGGCCCGAGTGGGTGCCGTGACGATGGCGGTGGATGCCGGCGCCGGCCTTCTGGCCCTTCTGACCCTTCTGGGCCTTTCGACCGGCCGGCGGGGTCGTCGTGCACCCCACGCACGCCGGCTTGCCCGTGAAGTAGGCCGGGACGAACGGCGAGTCGGTGGGCGGGTTGGTCGGGAGCAGGACCGGCGCTCGCGGCGCCTGGGCGAAGTTGAAGTCCTCGGTCATGTTCCCGAGGATCGGCTCGTCCTCCCGCACGTCGGGGCGCGGGTCGGCGCGGCCGTCGGTCTTGGGGTTGAGCCTCGCTCCACCGAGGAAGTCGTCCTCGATGAACTTGAGGTAGGCATCGCTGCTCAGGGTCTGATGGTCGATGAAGCCCTTCTTGGCGTACGGAGATATGACGATGGCCGGCACCCGCAGGCCGTACCCGTTCTGGTCGACCTTGGGTGGCACCACGTGGTCGTAGAACCCACCCCAGTCGTCCCAGGCCAGGAAGATCGCCGTCGAGCTCCAGTCGGGGCTCTTCATGGCGGCGTTGATGATGGCGGTGGTGTACGCCTGACCCTGGTGGACGCTCGCCGGCGGATGCTCGCTGTTGGGTTGGGACGGGGTCACCCAGCTGACCGCAGGGAGCGTGCCGGCCTTGGCCGCAGAGAAATAGGAGTCGAGGGGCTGGATGTTCTTGACCTGATGATCCTGCTGCACGTCGCCGAAGAGCGGCAGTGGATTCCAGATGCCGGGCGTGTGGGCGCTCTGCTTGACCGGTGCGCACGTCTCGGCGGAGTCGTTGGCGCAATCGGGCTGGGTCCCGGTCTGGATGTAGTACCGCCAGCTCACCTTGTGGGCGTACAGCAGCCAGGTGATGTCGGTCCAGGCCAGGTCGATCGACGTCTGGCCCGTCGTCAGCTCCTTGTCGACGGCCTTGTCGAACTTCTTGACGCCGTAGGGGCCGACGATGTCGTTGACGCAACTGCTCGGGGAGCGATTTTTGCACTTGGCCGACCAGGCCGAGACCATGTAGAGGTGGTCGGGCAGGGACCACGACCTGACCGGCTCGAACATGTGGTCATCGAGGGTGAAGTCCTTGGCGTAGGCCCAGTAGTTGGGGATCTCCGCCGCTGTGTGGTAGCCCATCACGTCCGGCGCCGTGCCGCCCGTACCGCACGCCGGGTCGTCGGGATTGTTGCAGTTGGCGTGACGCAGGTCACGCTGTTTGATGAAGCCGTTCATCTGGCCGCCATTCACGTCGGCGGCGGCGTTGACCTCGCCGTGGGGGCCGCCCCCGTTGATGTCGGCGGTGTTGTGATAGGGCCGGGTGCAGCCCCCGGCCGGGTTGGGGACGCAAACCGTCGGGGTGCCGTGGCTCATCGGGATGCCGGCGGCACCCGGGTAGGTCCCGAAATAGCTGTCAAACGACCGGTTCTCCTGCATCACGACGATCACGTGCTTGATCTTGTGGATGCCGGGTGCGATCAGGTATGTGCCGTGGGGGCTGCCGACGGCCCGGCCGGGACCGGCGGCGACCGGTGGCTTGGCCGAAGAGCCGCATGCGGCGAGTAGGGCGGTGACGAGGGCCATGCCGGTCGCGCCCGTCACGACCCTGCGCCGCACGCGACGCATCCGCTGGGACCTCTGGGGGGACATGCCGGCGACTCTACGAGCCGGCGGGCCCGGGGTGGAGAGATCGAGGTGGTGAGATCGGGTGGTGAGATCGCAGGGCGGGCCCACCCGGACCCATCTCTGTTTTCTTGGCGATGTTGACGTCGGAATCCACCGTCAACGTCGCCAAAAAGAGCGGCGGTCCCGGTTGCCCTCGGGGTCCCTGGTATCTTTAGCGGCACTAACCATTCTGGCTCCAACCGCCAGATGCGAGCGAGGAGGGTCTCCGACCGTGACCACGGTGGAGAACAAGCGATCGGCAGCGGCGGCCGGCACGGCCGAGGTGGGCACCGCCGATGACCCGCGCGGCGAGGGCTACAAGTGGACGGCCCTGTCCAACACCACCATCGGTGTGTTGCTTGCCACCATCGACGCCTCGATCATGCTCATCGCCATGCCCGACATCTTTCGCGGCATCGGGCTCAATCCCCTCGGCGCCGGCAACAGCTTCTACTTGCTGTGGATGATCCTCGGATTCCTCGTGGTGAGCAGCGTGCTCGTCGTCAGCCTCGGCCGACTCGGCGACATGTTCGGCCGGGTGAAGATGTACAACCTCGGCTTCGTCGTCTACACCGTCGCCTCGCTGATCCTCACGCTCGACCCCCTGACCGGCCGGCCCGGCGCGCTGTGGCTCATCATCGGGCGGATCCTCCAGGGCATCGGCGCCGCGTTCCTCATCGCCAACTCCGGCGCCATCCTCACCGACGCCTTTCCCGTCAACCAACGGGGCCTCGCCCTCGGGATCAACAACATCGCGGGCATCAGCGGGTCGTTCATCGGGCTCATCCTCGGCGGGCTGCTCGCCCCGATCGACTGGCGGCTCGTCTTCTTGATCTCGGTACCCTTCGGCCTTTTCGGCACGGTGTGGTCGTACCTCAAGCTCCAGGACCGGGGCATCAGGCGCAGGGCCAAGATCGACTGGGCCGGGAACATCACCTTTGCCGTCGGGCTGATCCTCATCATGATCGGCATCACCTATGGCATCGAGCCGGCCGGCGGCCACGACATGGGTTGGACCAGCGTCCGCGTCCTCACCGAGCTGGCCGTCGGTGTGGCATCGCTCGTCGCCTTCGCCATCATCGAAGCCCACGTGGACGAGCCCATGTTCCGCCTCCCGCTGTTCAAGATCCGGGCCTTCAGCTTCGGGACGCTCTCCACCTTCCTCTCCGCCGTCGGACGGGGCGGCCTGATGTTCATGCTGATCATCTGGCTCCAGGGCATCTGGCTGCCAGAACACGGCTACAGCTTCACCCAGACCCCACTGTGGGCCGGCATCTACATGCTGCCGCTCACCGCCGGTTTCCTCCTCGCCGGGCCGGCATCCGGCATCCTCTCGGACCGCTTCGGCGCCCGGCCGTTCGCGACGGGCGGCATGATCGGAGCGGCGGCCACGTTCGTCCTGCTGATATTCCTACCGGTCGACTTCACCTACTGGCAGTTCGCCGTGATCTTGTTGGTCAACGGCATGTCCATGGGAGCCTTCGCCGCCCCCAATCGGGCCGGCGTCATGAACAGCCTCCCCGCCGCCAACCGCGGCGTCGGGGGCGGGATGAACTCCACATTCCAGAACTCGGCCCAGGTCCTCTCGATCGGGATCTTCTTCACGCTGATGATCATCGGGCTCTCGGCGACACTCTCGGGGACACTCACCCACGGCTTGGCCGCCCACGGTGTCGACCAGGTCACCGCAGCTCACATCGGGCATCTACCCCCGGTCTCGATCCTCTTCGCCGCCTTCCTTGGCTACAACCCGATCAAGTCGCTTGTCGGCACCAAGGTGCTCTCCCATCTGTCGGCGGCCAATCAGTCCGCGCTCACCGGTCACGGGTTCTTCTCCCACCTCATCTCCAGCCCATTTCACTCCGGCCTGACTGAGGCGTTCCTCTTCGCCGCCCTGGCCTGCCTGATCGCGGCGCTGGCGTCGTGGTCGCGAGGCACCCGCTACGTCGACACTGCCGCCTCTCCGTTGGGGGCAGAGGCGGCTTCGTCTGGGGCCGCCAACGCGGCGTTACCGGCGACCGACGACGCCGTGCCGGCGCCGCATCCCTGACAGAGCGCCCGAGGCGAGGGCGGATCCCTCCGCGAGATCGAACGGCGTCGGTTGCTACGCAAGCGGCGAGGCTTCCTAGGATGCTCACGGGCCGTGCCGACCGAGAGAGTGCCTGGCTCGGCCCGCTCTGAGCTCGTCTGTATTGGGGGGAACACCTGCACATGGCCTACGCCGACGTCCATCGCCGCAGCCTCGAGGACCCGGAGGGGTTCTGGCTCCAGGCGGCCGGGGCTATCGACTGGACGGTGGCGCCGAGCCGGGCCATCGACCGGTCCAACCCGCCTTTCTACCGGTGGTTTCCCGACGCCAGACTGAACACCTGCCACAACGCCCTCGACCGCCACGTCGATGCCGGCAACGGCGCAAGGACCGCCCTCATCTGGGACTCGCCGGTCACTGCGAGCCAGGGTCGGTGGACCTACGAGCAATTACGCAACGAGGTGGCCAAGTTCGCCGGCGTCCTCAGGGATCTCGGGGTCGGCAAGGGAGACCGGGTCGTCATCTACCTGCCGATGGTGCCGCAGGCGCTCATCTCGATGCTCGCCTGCGCCCGCCTCGGAGCGGTGCACTCGGTCGTCTTCGGCGGCTTCGCCCCCGCCGAGCTGGCCAAGCGGATCGAACACGCCCAGCCCAAGGTCGTCGTCTGCGCATCGTGCGGGATCGAACCGACGAGGGTCGTCGAATACAAGCCGATCGTCGACGGGGCCCTCGAGATGACCGACCACCAGCCGTCGTCGGTCGTCGTCCTGCAACGCGAACAGGCGCTGGCGGAGATGTCGGCGCGTGACGTCGACTGGGACGAGGCCATGGCCACCGCGACCCCCGCCGACTGCGTCGAGGTCGCCGCCACCGACCCGCTCTACATCCTGTACACATCGGGCACCACCGGTCTGCCCAAGGGCGTCGTGCGCGACAACGGCGGCCACGCCGTGGCACTGACCTGGTCGATGAAGGGTCTCTACGACATCGACCCCGGCGACGTGTTCTGGACGGCATCCGACGTCGGATGGGTCGTCGGGCACTCCTACATCGTCTACGCCCCGCTCTTGGCCGGCGCCACGACGGTCCTCTACGAGGGGAAGCCCGTCGGCACGCCCGACGCCGGAGCCTTTTGGCGGGTCATCGCCGAGCACGGGGTGAAGGCGCTCTTCACCGCGCCCACCGCCCTGCGGGCGGTCAAGAAGGTCGATCCCGACGCCGCCCTGCTCAACGGCCACGACCTTGGCCGCTTCGCGACCCTTTTCGTCGCGGGCGAACGCCTCGATCCCGACACCTACCGGTGGGCATCGGAGATCCTCGGCGTGCCTGTCGTCGACCACTGGTGGCAGACCGAAACCGGATGGGCTATCTGCGGCAACCCTCGCGGCATCGAGCCGCTCCCCATCAAGGCCGGGTCGGCCACGCTCGGAATGCCGGGTTGGGACGTCCAGGTCGTCGGCAGTGACGACCGACCGCTGCCCGCCGGTACCGAGGGACCCCTCTGCTGCAAGCTCCCCCTCCCGCCCGGCGCCTTCACTTCACTGTGGCAGGACGATGACCGGTTCGTCTCGTCATACATGAGCGCCCATCCTGGTTACTACCTGACCGGCGACGGCGGCTTCATCGACGAAGACGGGTACGTGTTCGTGATGGGCAGGACCGACGACGTCATCAACATCGCCGGCCATCGCCTCTCGACAGGGTCCATGGAGGAGGTGCTCGCCACCCACCCGGCCGTGGCGGAATGCGCAGTGATCGGTGTCAACGACGCGCTGAAGGGCCAGTTGGCGAGGGGATTCGTCGTACTGAAGGCCGGCGCCACGATCGACCATAACACCCTGTGTGCCGAGCTGGTGGCCACGATGAGGGACAGGATCGGAGCGGTGGCCGCGTTTCGCGACGTCTTCGTGGTCGACAACCTGCCCAAGACCCGCTCCGGCAAGATCCTGCGCCGGACCATGCGGGACATCGCCGACGGCAAGGACGAGCCGGTGCCATCCACCATCGAGGACCCCACCGTGCTCGACAAGCTCAGGCCCATCCTCACCGAGGCGCCGGCGTCGGGCGGGTGACGCCGGCCGTAGCCGTCCGGCTGGGAGTATGTTGACGTTCACCGGCGGCGACGAGTCGCCGGCGAGTGAGAGGATCAAGCCCTGACCGGTCGCATGCCCGACATGGACGACCGGGGCGCAACCGGCCTCGGCCTCCCGGCGCTCGCCCCGCCCGGCTCTTCGGACCCGACCCGCACCTCGTGGGTGCGGCGGGCCGGCTATGTCGTCTTGGCCGGCGCGCTTCTCGTGGTGATCGCGGCGGTGGTCTTCGGTGTCGCATCCATCGCCGATCCCCGGAGCCTGCGCGTGATCACCGGGGCGATCCTGCTCGTGCTCGTCGCTTTGACCTGGCTGCTCTGCTCCCACGCCGGCGGGCACGCCTGGTTCGTGCCGCTCCCCGCTCTGGCCATCGCGATCCTCTGGGCTCTTACCGTCTCGGGATCCTCGCCGAACGCGGCGACAGGATGGTGGCTGGTTGCGCTCAGCGCGGGGGCCACCGCCATCGGGGTCGTCGTAGCCGGCACCGCCCTGACGCAGCGGTTGCGCAGCGCCGCGCTCCCCCCGCCGACATTGGTCGGTGCCTCGGGAACGGTGCTGAGAGCGCTGGCCCCCACCGGAGTCGTGCGGGTCGCCGGCGAGACCTGGACGGCCAGATCGCTCAGCGGACCGCTGCCATCGGGCGCGCCGGTCCATGTCGTGCGGGTCGAAGGCGTCCGCCTCGACGTGTGGTCCGAAGCCGGCGCCGTGCCCGACCGGCTCACCCTCGAGGGTGTCAATGAGAGCGGAAAGGGGGAAGGCGCATGACCGCAGTGTTCATCGTCCTTGCCGTCGTCATCGTTGCCTTGCTGGCCGGCGCCGCCACCGGCATCAAGATCGTGCGGGAGTACCAGCGGGTCGTGCTGTTCCGCCTCGGGCGCTCCACGGGCCCGCGCGGACCCGGACTCGTCCTCATCAACCCTTTGACCGACCGCGTCAACTGGGTGGATCTCAGAGAGCAGTACCTCGAGATCCCGCATCAGGTCGCCATCACATCCGACAACGCCTCGATCGCCATCGACTTCATCATCTTCTACAAGGTCATCGATCCGACGGCGTCGGTCGTGGCCGTTGCCGACTTCCGCGGTGCCGCCCTCAACATCGCGGCCACGACCCTGCGGTCGGTCGTTGGCGATCTCAGCCTCGACGACGTCCTGTCCAAGCGTGAGGACATGAACGACGTCCTGCGCCTCAAGCTCGACGATGTCACCGAGCGCTGGGGCGTGAAGGTGACCAACGTCGAGGTCAGGGAGATCAACCCGCCGCCTTCGGTGCAAGAGGCGATGACCAGGCAGATGTCGGCGGAGCGGACTCGCAGGGCCGTCGTCACGGAGGCCGACGGCACCAAGGAAGCGGCCATCACCGTGGCCGAGGGCGAGAAGCAAGCGGCGATCCTCACGGCGGAGGGCGAGCGGCAAGCGGCGATCCTCCAGGCCCAGGGGTACTCGCTGGCCCTGACGCAGATCTCCGAGGCGGCCGGCGGGCTCGATCCCAACACCATGACCCTGCAGTACCTGGACGCGCTCAAGAAGCTCGGGGCATCACCGGCGACGAAGTTCGTGGTGCCCATGGAGCTCGCCGGCCTGCTCTCCGGGCTCACCGGCTCGATCGACCACTCCCTCGGCGCCGGACCCCCCGTCGACCGCCGGCTCGGCCCTGACCGGGGCGACGCCACCGACCGGCGCCGCGACCCGCTCTAGCCGCCGGCTCGCTCCCGGCTCTGGATCCGGCCAAACGACACCGGGGGCTCCGCCCCACGAACCCCGGCGGACGGCCGTCGCCTCGCTCCGGGTTGTCGGCCCTGGGTTTCTTTGGGCTCGGTATGACTCGGGACCCGCCGGCCCCTAACCCTGGCGGGCCAAGGCGGCGAGCATGGGCCCGAGCCGGGTGACGTCGTGCGCTCCCCGACCGGACCGGGCCAGATCGGCGACGACGACCCGGACGCCGGCGGTTTCCGCCACCCCGTAGAGCAGGGCCTCGTCCTGAGCGGCGCCGGCGAGTGATCCCCCGTCGACGACGACGACGTCGACGGGCACACCGTGGGCGAGCACGGCCCGCAGGTGGTCGGCGGCGCGGTACCCGGCCGTCTCAGGGATCTGCGGTCGGAGGTTGCAGACGTACACCCGACCGGTCGATCGGGCGGCGAGGGCGGAGCGGATGTCGGGGACGACGCAGGTGGCGAGCACGGACGTAAACAGCGAGCCGGGCCCGATCACGACGAGCTCGGCGCCGGCCACGGCGGCGACGACCTCCGGCGGCGAAGGGGCGTCGCCGGGCACGACGGAGAGCCCGGAGATCGGCTCCTCGGCCTCTTGGACGTTGACCTGTCCGAGCACCTCGGCGCCGGCGATGTCGGCCTTCAACACCACAGGGACGGTCGTGGCGGGCAGGACCCTTCCGGTCACGCCGAGCAACTCCGCCGCGGCGTCGAGGGCCGAGGCGAAGTCGCCGGTCATCTCGGCCAGCCCGGCGATCACCAGGTTGCCGAGGGCATGGCCGTCAAGGTCACCTCCCGCAAAGCGATGTTCAAATGCCCGGGCCCAGAGCGACGAAGGGTCGGCCAGCGCGACCAGGCACTTGCGCAGGTCACCGGGCGCCGGCAGGCCGGTCATGGCCCGCAGGCGACCGCTCGACCCGCCGTCGTCGGCAACCGAAACGACGGCGGTCACCCTGGCTGCGAGCGGCCTGAGGGCGGTGAGGGTCGTCGCCAGACCGTGCCCACCGCCGAGGGCGACGACGTGACCGAGCCCATCGCCTGGCTCCGCACCCAGCCGGGCGTTCACTTGTCGATGTCCCGATGGTGCACGGCCGGGTCGTAGCCCCTGGCCCTGAGACGCCCGCCGAGCTCCTCGGCGAGGGTCACCGACCGGTGGTGGCCACCGGTGCAGCCGATGGCGATCGTCAGATACGACTTGCCCTCCTTCTCGTAGGCGGGAAGGAGGAACCCCAACAGATCGTCGACGCGCTCGAGCAGCTCGCCGGCCTCGGGCTGGCCGAGCACGTAGTCGCGCACCGGTCCGTCGAGTCCGGTCAAGGGCCGCAGCGACTCGACCCAATGCGGGTTGGGCAGGAACCGGCAGTCGAAGAGGTTGTCGATGTCGCGCGGCACGCCGTGCTTGAACCCGAAGGAGAGGACCGAGATCTGCATGGCCTCGCTGCCCGGCTGGGTGAACAGCTCGACCAGCCGTTCGCGTAGCTCGTGAACGTTGAGGTCGCTTGTATCGATGAACACATCCGCCAGCTCACGGATCGGGCGGAGCTGCTCGCGCTCGAGATCGATGGCTTCGGTCACCCCTTCGGTTCCGAGCGGGTGGCGGCGCCGCGTCCCCTCGAACCGGCGGACGAGCACCTCGTCGGAGGCGTCGAGGAAGACCACCCGCACCGCGGCGTCGGTGCGCAGCTGGGCGATGGCCGGCTCGAGCTCGTCGAGCTGCTGGGCGTCGCGTCCGACGACGAGGGCGACGCGCGGCCGCGTCGAACCGGGCGCGCCGGCCAGCTCCGAGACCTTCGTGATCAGGGCGGTCGGGATGTTGTCGATGACAAACCACCCGAGGTCCTCGAGGGTGGCGCCGGCCTGCGAGCGGCCGGCCCCGGACATGCCGGTGATGATCAGGTACTCGGCCACGGCATGCCCTCGTTCGGCCTTCCGCAGCTCAGCCGGGTACCGGCGCGGCCCGCGACACCCCGATGCCGCCCGCTGTGGCCCCGCCGTAACGGGCGATCTCGGCGTCGAGATCGAGGGCACTGGTGCCGACCGTGATGTCGTCGGTGATGAGGTCGGCGGGAAGGAGCCATGACACCTCGAACTCGAGGCCGTCGGGGTCGTGGCAGTACAGCGCCTTGGTGGTCCCATGGTCGGATGCGCCGACGAGGGCGCCGGCGTCGGCGAGGACGGCGCGGAGGCGGGCGAGTTCGTCGAGGGTGTCGACCTCCCAGGCCAGGTGGTAAAGCCCGACGGTGCTGCGCCCGGCCTGGGACGAGCCGGCGCCGGCGCCGATCTGGAACAGCCCGATGTCGTGGTCGTTGGTGCTCGCCGGGGCCTGCAGGAACGAGGCCTGGCCGGGGATGGCCATCTTGACCCGGAACCCGAGGAGGTCGGTGTAGAAGGCGGTGCTGCGCTCGACGTCTCGCACGTACAAGACGGCGTGGTTCATGCGGAAGATGGGCACGCCTCCCAGTCTGCCCCTTTCCCCGGAAGAATCAACGACGCAACTTCTCGGCCCGCAGGAGCAACAGGCGCGGGATGGTAGCGGCCTGCCCGTACTCCTCGGCCCTGGCGAGGAACCCGGGGGGCGGAGCCGGCTCCTCCATTCGGGTAACGAGGAGGCCGGCGGCGACCAGGGTGTTGACGTAGCGGGAGAGGGGGCGGTGCACGAAGCGGACCCAGACGTCCTTGTCCACCTCCTCGACTCTGGCGTCCTCGACCAGGTAGGGACCGATCCGCCAGTACTGCTCGTCGAGGATGGTGTCGTCGATCCAGCCCGAGTTGGGCGTCTGCAGCAGCGGATGGTTGAGCATGAACACGAACCGCCCGCCGGGAACGAGGACCCGGCCGATCTCGGCGATGGCCTCGTCGACGGCGTCGATGTGCTCGAAGACGAGGCACGCCACGGCGGCGTCGAAGCATTGGGGGGGAAAGGGCAGCCCGGCCGCAGTCGAGCGGGCCAACGCCACTCCCCCGCCGCGCCGTTGGGCCAGGGCCAGCTGCGACACGGTCGGATCAATCCCGACGACCGTCTCGACGCCGGGCAGGCCGGCGGCCAGGCGGGAGATCTGGCCCTCACCGCAACCCACGTCGAGGATCCGGCCGGCGCCGGCCAGGTGGGTTGCCGCGAGGGGCAGGATCTGCTCGGTGTACTCCTCGTCGGCGCCATCGGTGAACCCCTCGGCCCACCACGCCGAGTTGATCTCCCAGAGCTGCTCGGCGTCGTCGGCGGCCATCAGAGGCGCCCGCTGTTGATGACCCGGTCGAGAAACTGCCTCGTGCGGGGCTGCGTCGGGTCGCCGATGACCTGTTCGGGTGGGCCGGTCTCGACGAGCACACCGCCGTCGAGGAAGCAGACCCGGTCGGCGACCTCGCGAGCGAAGGCCATCTCGTGGGTCGCCATGAGGATGGTCATCTTCTGCTCCCTCAGTTCACGGACAAGTGCGAGCACCTCGCCGACGAGCTCGGGGTCGAGGGCGCTCGTGATCTCGTCGAGGAGGAGGAGTCGGGGTTGAGTGCAGAGGGCCCTGGCGATCGCGGTTCGCTGGGCCTGTCCGCCGGAGAGGCGGTCGGGGTATTCGGCGGCCTTGTCGGCGAGCCCGACGCGGTCGAGGAGCTCCATGCCCCTGGCCCTCGCCTGGGCCGTCGGGATCCGCTGCACGACCCGCGACGCCAGGATCACGTTGTCGATGACCGACAGGTGCGGGAAGAGGTTGTAGGCCTGGAAGACCGTCCCGATGCGCCGCCTGACACCCACCGCATCGGCGCGGGGATCGGTGATGTCCTCGCCGTCGAGGAGGATGGTCCCGTCGCTCACCGTCTCGAGCAGGTTGACGCAGCGCAGCAGCGTCGACTTCCCCGAACCGGACGCACCGATGAGGACGACCACGTCGCTCTCGGCCACGTCGAGGTCGACGCCTTGCAGGACGGCGAGGCCGCCGAAGGTCTTGAACACGCGCCGGCAGGAGAGGACGGGCGGGTTGGGGTCGCCGGCGATGGCGGGATCGGACAAGGCATCGTCAGACAAGGCGTCGTCAGACAAGGCTGCCCGCCTGTTCCCGGCGGACGGAGCGGAGCAGGGCGGCGTCGGCCAGTCGGGCGAAGGGCACCGCGATGGCGACGAACATCAGACCGGCGATCAGGTACGGCGTGTAGTTGTAACCGGTGTCGGTGATGATCTGGGCCTGGCGGACGGCGTCGACGGCGCCCAGGATCGAGATGAGCCCGACGTCTTTCTGCAGGGACACGAAGTCGTTGAGGAGGGGCGGCACGACCCGACGGATGGCCTGGGGCAGGATGACGAGGCGCATCGACTGGACGTAGGTGAGGCCGAGCGATGCCGCCGCCGATCGCTGGCTCGGGTGCACCGATTGGATGCCGGCCCTGAACACCTCGGCCACGTAGGCGCCGTAGCAGAGGATGAGGGCGATCGTTCCGAGCACCGTGACGTCCTTGGGGAGATAGGACACGCGGAGCCCGGGAAGGCCGAAGCCGACCAGATACAGCAGGATGATGAGCGGCAGGCCGCGGAAGAAGTCGACGTACACGGTGGCGAGGGCCCGCAGCGGGAACCACACAGGACCCCGCAACGTCCTGACCACGGCGACGAGCAGGGCCAGGATCACGATGGCCACCTCGGCCACGACGAGCACCCGGATGTTCAACCACAGCCCCCGCAGGATCGGCACGAAGCTGGTCCTTGCCACGTGCCAGTTGAGGAAGGACTGTCGGAACTGCGTCCAGCCCGGTGCGCTGGTGACGGCGAAGGCGACCACGACGACGAAGATGATCGTGCTCGCCGCCGCCGTCAGGTTGCTGCGTCTGGCCCGCCCCTGCCGGTAGCGGCGGCGGTCGAGCTCGAGCGGGCTGACAGGCGGGAGGACGACGTCGGTCGCCGAGGCTCCGGTCACCGAAGCACCTGTGTGGCAGCGGCACCTGTCACTGAAGCACAGGGGCGGACCCCGCCTCGGTCAACCACTTCTTCTGGATGCCGGCGAGCGTGCCGTCGGCGGTGATGGCCTTGACGGCCTTGTCGACGCACGAGGTGAGCGGGCTGTTCTTGTTGAGCAGCGCCCCGAACCGCTCGGGGTGGCCCGTCGGCGCCTGTAGCTGGCCGACGATCGCCGTCCCCTTGACCTCACCGGTCGTGATGGCGAACGCCGTCGGCAGGTCGGTCACGACCCCCTGGATCTGGCCGTCCTTCAGCGCCGCCTCGGCGTCATTGTTGCTGTTGTAGATGCGGGGCGACTTGGCCGGCTTGATCTGGTCGACGATGGCCGTATAGCTGGTGGTGGTACCGACCTGAACGCCGAGTTGGAGCTTGCGTACCGCCGCGAGCGTCCGCAGCTTGGCCGCCGACGTGCCCTTCAGGGCGATCACGGCCTGGTGGACGGTGTAATAGGGCGCCGAGAAATCCACGGCCTGGGCCCGCTGCGCCGTGATCGAGAACTCGTCGAGGTCGTAGTCGAACGACTTCGGGCCCGGCTGGATGGCGGCGTTGAACGTCACCCTGGTCCAGTGGACGTCGGCTTTGGCGTAGCCGAGCTCCTTGGCGATGGCATAGGCCACGGCGTCCTCGAACCCCTTGCCGTTGGTGGGGTTGTTGTCGGCGTACCACGGCTCGTAGAGCGGGTCGTCGGCCCCGAGGGTGAGCACACCGGACTTGACCGTCTTGAGCGATGCCGGGGCGCACTTCGAGCCGAGCGGGCCGGTCTTCGCCCCCTTGGTCGCCGTGGTCGTCGTCGACCCGCACGCTGCGGCCAGCACGGCGATGCAGGCCAAGAGGGCGGCGGGAAGGCGGAGGTGGGACATGGGCTGCTCCTGATGCGTGGGATCGGCCGGCGTCGGGAATGCCCGGCCCCGACGCCGGGTCGGCGGCGCCGGAGTCAGTGTTCCCAACTGCTCCGCCGCAGTCAATCAGGCTGCGGCCGGCGCCGCCGCCGGGCGTCGCTGGCATGGCAAGCTCGCGAGGTGCCGGTCGATGAAGACGCTTCCGACCGCTCGGGCGAGGTCCGACTGGCGTCCGCCGATTCCCGCCACAACATCAGGACGGCCACTCCCGCCGACCTCGACATGGTCGTCGAGTGCCAGACCCGCTGCTGGTACGAGGCCTACACGGGCCTGGTCGACCCCGCCTATCTCGACGATCCCGAGCGGCCGATCCGCCGGCGCGCCCGGTGGGGGGAGCGCCTCGGCGGTCTTCGCTCCGTGCTCGTCGCCTTGGGCGTCGCGACCCCAAACCTGGCCGAGGGCGTGGTCAGCTTCGGTGCCGCACGGGACGATCCCCCCGCCTGCGACCTCGAGCTCATGAGCCTCTATGTGCGGGCCAGGTGGCACGGCACCGGCCTGGCCGACCGCCTCCTCGAGTCCGCCATCGGGGATAGGGGCGCATCCCTGTGGGTGTTCGTCGACAACGTGCGGGCCCAGGCGTTCTACCGTCACCACGGGTTCGAGCCCGACGGGACCAGCGGCTTCGATGCCGATAACCGGGCTCGTCGAGATCCGTATGGTCCGCTGAGCCGAGCCGGCCGAGCCGGCCGAGCTGAGCCGGGCGGATCGGCTCCGGGGTCCGGCGTGTGATCCACGCGCGCGCGGTTCTGGGTCGCCGGCTCGGGTCGCGCGCGCAATTGTGGACGGGGGGTGTCCCGGAAACGCGCGCGAGTGACGTCGACCCGTCTCATAAGCGCGCGCGAGCGCGTCAAGCGGGGGGAGCCGGCACCTCATCGGAGGGCACTGCGGCCGCGCCATGGACCTTCTCGTGGACGGCGAGCGCCACCGCATCCGGCAGCCAACTCAGGCTGCGCAGCGTTTCCAACGATGCGGCCCTCACGTTGTTGACGCCGCCCAACTCGCGGGTCAATCGTCTCTTGCGCGTCGGTCCCAGGCCCGCGATCCCGTCGAGGACCGACACGGTCATGCGTTTCCCCCGAAGGTTTCGGTGGTATGTGATGGCAAACCGGTGGGCCTCGTCGCGGATCTGCTGGAGCAGGTAGAGGGCCTCGGAGGTCCGGGGGATCCGCACCGCGTCGGGGCGACCCGGGACGAAGACCTCCTCGAACTGCTTGGCCAGCGACGCCACCGGGATCTCCTCGTCGAGGCCGAGCTCCTCGAGGACCCGCACGGCCACGCCGAGCTGTCCCTTGCCTCCGTCGACGAGGAGCAGCTGGGGTGGGTAGGCGAAGCGGCGCCGGCGATCCTCGACCGGCTTGTCCCTGTCGGCGAGGTAGGCGGTCAGCCGGCGGGTGAGGACCTCGCCCATCGATGCGAAGTCGTCGTTGCCCTCGACGGTGCGGACCTTGAAGCGCCGGTACTCGGAAGGTCGGGGCAGGCCGTCCTCCATGACCACCATCGACCCGACGTAATCGGTCCCCTGGAGGTGGCTCATGTCGTAGCACTCGATCCGAAGGGGTGCCTCGGGCAGGTCGAGGGCGTCCTGCAGGGCGTTGAGGGCCCTGGCCCTCGCGTTGTGGTCCGATGCCCGCTTCAGCCGGTGGCGAGTGAACTCCTCCTTGGCGTTGCGGGTGACCATCTCGATGAGGGCTTTCTTGTCGCCCCGCTGCGGGACCCTGACCTCCACGTGGGCGCCGGACCGCGCCTCGGGGTTGACGCTGCGCTCGACGCGGTAGCGGGCGTTGGCGGCCCACCACTCCCCCTCGCCGACGGCCCCCTCGGAGCGCCGGGCGCGCCCGACCCGTTCCGGCAATGCGGCCGCCGCGGCCACCGCCGCCGGCCCACCCGCCCGCTCGGGCGATGCCGGCCCGCCGGCCCGACCCGGGTCGGCGGGTGCGGGAAGGAGGCGACCGGAGGCGTCGGGCGACGTGGTTCGCTCGACCGCAAGCCACGCCTCGAGGGTGGCGGCGTCGTCGGGGATCTCGGGGACGAGGACGAGGGGCGGGATGCCGAGGGCCGGATCGTCGTAGTGCTGTTCGACGACCTGGGCGACAAGTTGGGCGGTCGAGAGATCGTCGACCTTGTCGATGACGAACCCCTTGCGACCGACGACCCTCCCGCGACGGACGTAGAACACCTGGACCGCGGCTTCCAGCTCGTCCTCGACCAGGCCGAAGCAGTCGAGATCCTCGGCCTTCTCGGTCACCATCTGCTGCTTCTCGACCGCCTTGCGGACCGACGTCAGCCGGTCACGGAGCCGGGCGGCCCGCTCGAACTCCAGGGTGGAAGCGGCGTCGGTCATGTCCGCCTCGAGCCGGCGGATGACCGGCTGGGTGTCGCCGTCGAGGAAGTCGATGAGCTCGCTCACGAGCTGGTCGTAGGGGCGATGGTCGATGGCGTTGATGCAAGGACCGCTGCACTTCTCGATGTGGAACAGCAGGCACGGGCGCCCCTGGCGCTGATGGCTCTTGAACTTGTTGTCGCTGCAGGTCCTGATCGGAAACGTCCGCAACAACGAGTCGAGCGTCTCCCTGATGGCGTAGGCGTGGGCGTAGGGCCCGAAGTAGCGGCTGCCCTTGTCCTTGGAGCCCCGCCTGACCATGGCCCGGGGCCACTCGTCGCTCATGGTCACGGCGAGGAACGGGTAGCTCTTGTCGTCCCGCAGCCGTACGTTGAAGCGGGGTTTGTGCTGCTTGATGAGGCTGTACTCGAGCATGAGGGCTTCGACGTCGTTGCGGACCTGGATCCACTCGACGGTCTCGGCCGAGGCCACCATCTGGGCGGTGCGGGGCGGGAGGTGGGCCTGGAAGTAGTTGGACAGCCGGCTGCGCAGGGAGGACGCCTTGCCGACATAGATGACCCGCCCGTCTCTGTCCCTGAACTGATAGGAGCCTGGGGCGTCGGGGATGGTGCCGGCCGGCGGTCGCTGCAACACCCTTCCATCCTGGCCCATCCGGTCGGGTTCGCCGGGCGACCGGTCGGCTCGAGGGGGCCGCGTTGCGGGTGACGCACCTAGGATGCCCGCCCGTGACGAGGCGAGGGTCGCTGCTGTTCCTGGCGATGGGTGTGATCTGGGGCATCCCCTACTTCCTCATCAAGGTGGCGGTGCGCGACTTCGGCCCGGCCACCCTCGTGTTCACGCGCACCGGGATCGCCGCCCTCGTGCTCGTGCCGCTCGCCGCCGGCCGGGGAGAGCTGCGGCCGGTCCTCGGGCGGTGGAAGGTGCTCGTCGTCTACACCGTGGTCGAGGTCGCAGGGCCCTGGGTGCTGCTCTCTTCGGCCGAACGCCGCCTTCCCAGCTCGCTCGCCGGCCTGCTCGTGGCCGTCGTGCCCCTCGTGGGAGCGGCGGTGGCATGGTCGCTCGGCGGCCACGAACCGCTTGGTCTTCGCGGTGTGGCCGGGCTCCTCGTCGGCCTGGCCGGCGTGGCCATCCTGGTGGGCTTCGACGTGTCGGGCGCCCAGGTCGGGGCCGTCGTGATGGTCGCCGGCGTGGTGGTCGGCTACGCCGTCGGTCCGATCATCCTGGCGAGGAAGCTGGCCGACCTCCCTGTCCTCGGTGTGATCGCCGCTTCGCTCGCCGTCGCCACGCTCGGCTACGCCCCGTTCGCCCTGACCGACCTTCCCCCCGCGTCGACGCCGCTGCGGGTCGTCGCCGCCGTGGTCACCCTCGGGTTGGTCTGCACGGCGCTGGCCTTCGTGCTGTTCTTCAAGCTGATCGCCGAGGTCGGTCCCGTCCGCGCCGTGGTCATCACCTACGTCAACCCGGCCGTAGCGGTGCTCCTCGGGGTGGCCTTCCTACACGAGGGCTTCGGGGTCGCGACCGGTGCCGGGTTCGTGCTGATCCTGGCCGGATCGGTGCTCGCCACCAGGCGCAGGGTCCGTTCGGCGACGGTTGGGGGCGTGGGGCCGGCGTGACCTCGGTCCGGGCGGGCGTAGCCTGAGTCCGGGCGGGCGTAGCCTGACGTCATGGACCACATGAAGCGCTGGCGTGACCTTCTGACCGGTCCTGAAGACCAGCTCCCCCTCGACGAGGGCGCCCTCCTGATCGCCGCCCACGCCCAACCCGACCTCGATGTCGCCGCCGAGCTCGGCCGCCTCGACGAGCTGGCCGGCACCGTGCAGGGCGGCGAGGTCGACGACGTAAGCGAGCTGCTGTTCGGTCGCCTCGGCATCACCGGCAACACGCACGCCTTCGACGAGCCGGACAACTCCTACCTCAACCGGGTCGTCGAACGCCGCCTCGGCATCCCGATCTCACTCTCCGTGCTCCTCATCGAGGTCGGCCGCCGGTGCGGCGCCGAGCTCGAGGGGGTCGGCCTGCCGGGCCACTACGTCGTGCGCGACCGGCGCCGGCCCGACACGCTGATCGATGCGTTCGGTGCCGGCCGGCACCTGGACGAAGCGGCCTGCGCCGCCCTGGTGACGAGAACGGGTGGCGCCGATACGTCCTTTCATCCGGCGCTGTTCGCGACGTCGGGGCACCGGGCCACGCTGGCCCGGATGCTTACCAACCTCGACCACGCCTTCAGGCGGCGCCAGGACGTCTTCGGCCTCACGTGGGTCACCCACCTGAGGGCCGCCATTCCCGATCAGGCCGTCTCGGTCCTCGTGGCGGCGGCCGGGACCCTCTCCGAGCTGGCCCGCTACGACGAGGCGGCGTCGCTGCTCGACGAGGTCGCCGAGCGCGACGAGCTGCCGGCCGAGGCCGCCGGCCGGGTGCGCGCCCGGGCCATAGCGGCCAGGGCGCGGCTCAACTGACCGGCCGGCTTCCGCCGTACCCCGTCAGCTCGCCAGCATGCGAGCGAGGAACTGGCCCGTGTAGCTGTCGGGCGTCTTGGCCACCTCCTCCGGTGTGCCCTCGACGACGACGCTCCCGCCGCCGTCACCGCCCTCGGGCCCGAGGTCGATGATCCAGTCGGAGGTCTTGATCACGTCGAGGTTGTGCTCGATGACCAGCACGCTGTTGCCCTGGTCGACGAGCCGGGAGAGCACCGTGAGCAGCTTGCGGATGTCCTCGAAGTGCAGGCCCGTCGTGGGTTCGTCGAGGACGTAGACGGTGCGGCCGGTCGATCGCTTGGACAGCTCGCTGGCCAGCTTGATCCGCTGCGCCTCGCCCCCGGAGAGGGTGGGCGCCGGCTGCCCGAGGCGCACGTAGCCGAGGCCGACGTCGACGAGGGTCCGCATGTGGCGGGCGATGACCGGCTGGTTGGCGAAGAACTCGACGGCGTCGTCGCACGGCATGTCGAGGACCTCGGCAATGTTCTTGCCCTTGAACGTGATGTCGAGGGTGTCACGGTTGTACCTGGCGCCCTTGCAGACCTCGCACGGCACGTACACGTCGGGCAGGAAGTGCATCTCGATCTTGATGGTGCCGTCGCCGGCGCACGCCTCGCAGCGCCCGCCCTTGACGTTGAAGCTGAAGCGGCCCGGCAGGTAGCCACGAACCTTGGCCTCGGTGGTGGAGGCGAACAGCCGGCGCACGTGGTCGAACATCCCGGTGTAGGTGGCCGGGTTGGACCTGGGCGTGCGGCCGATGGGCGACTGGTCGATGCTGATCACCTTGTCCACGGCGTCGACCCCGTCGATGCGCTTGTGGCGGCCGGGGACCTCCTTGGACTTGTAGATGTGCTGCATCAGGGACCGGAGGAGGATGTCGTTGACGAGGGTGGACTTGCCCGATCCCGACACGCCGGTGACGGCGACCATGCAGCCAAGGGGAAACTCCACGTCCACCCCCTTGAGGTTGTGCTCACGGGCTCCCCGCACCGTGATCGAGCCCTTGCCCGGGCGGCGCATGGTCGGAACCGGAATGGAGCGCTTTCCTGTGAGGTACTGCCCCGTGATCGACTTGCGGCTCTTGAGCAGCGCCGACACCGGGCCCGCCACCACCACGTTGCCACCGTGCTCCCCGGCACCGGGGCCGATGTCGACCACGTGGTCGGCGACCCGGATGGTCTCTTCGTCGTGCTCGACGACGATGACCGTGTTGCCCAGGTCCCGCAGTCGCATCAAGGTGTCGATCAGCTTGCGGTTGTCGCGCTGGTGCAGTCCGATCGACGGCTCGTCGAGGACGTAGAGGACCCCGACAAGACCACTGCCGATCTGCGACGCCAGCCGGATCCGCTGGGCTTCACCGCCGGCGAGGGTGGCGGCCGAACGGTTGAGCGAGAGGTAGTCGAGCCCCACGTCGAGCAGGAACTGCATGCGGGCCTGGATCTCCTTGAGAACCCTGTCGGCTATCAGGTGATCTCTCTCCGTCAACGTGAGGTCGAGCATCGCGGCCGTGGCGTCACGAAGCGAGAGGTTGCACAGCTCGAAGATGTTGTGCCCGGCCACCGTGACGGCGAGGGTCTCGGGCTTGAGCCTCGCACCCCCGCAGTGGGGGCAGGGCACCTCGCGCATGTACCCCTCGATCGTCTCGCGCATGTGGTCCGAGTCGGCCTCGGTGTGGCGGCGCTGGAGGTACGGCACGACGCCCTCGTAGTGGGTGTTGTACGAGCGGGTGCGGCCGAAGCGGTTGCGGTACTGGACGTGGATCTGCTTGGTGCCTGACCCGTAGAGCAGCACCTTCTGCTCGGCCTTTTTCAGGTGCCGCCACGGTCGGGAGGTGGGGAAGGCGTAGGCGACGGCGACGGCCTCGAGGACCCGGCCGAAGTACTGGCCCCTCGCCCCCGCCCACGGGGTGATGGCGCCATCGTCGACGGAGAGATCGGGGTCGGGGACGACCAGCTCGGGGTCGACCTCGAAGCGGGTGCCGAGGCCGTCGCACTCGGGGCAGGCCCCGTACGGCGAGTTGAACGAGAAGTTGCGAGGCGCCGGCTCGTCGAAGGATCGCCCGTCGATCGGGCAGGCCAGGTGTTGGGAGAAGGTGAGGATCTCCTCCTCTCCTTCACCGTCGCCGCTGCCGTCGCCACCCGATCCACCCCTCGGGACGAGCTGGACCTCGGCCACACCCTCGGCCAGGCGCAGGGCGGTCTCGAGCGAGTCGGTGAGGCGGCGCTCGATGCCGTCGCGGCGGACCAGGCGGTCGACGACGATCTCGATGGTGTGCTGCTCGTAGCGAGCCAGCTTGGGGAGGTCGTCGAGCTCGTAGGTCTCCCCGTCGATGCGGGCCCGGCTGAACCCCTGGCCGGCCAGCTCCTCGAGCAGGCTCTGGTATTCGCCCTTGCGGCCGCGCACGACAGGGGCGAGGACCTGGAAGCGGGTGCCGTCGGGCAACTCGAGGATGCGGTCCACGATCTGTTGGGGCGTCTGACGCTGGACGACGGCGCCGTCGTCGGGACAGTGGGGGACGCCGATGCGGGCGTAGAGCAACCTGAGGTAGTCGTAGACCTCGGTGATCGTGCCCACCGTCGAGCGGGGGTTGCGCGATGCCGACTTCTGGTCGATCGAGATGGCCGGGGAGAGCCCCTCGATGAAGTCCACGTCCGGTTTGTCCATCTGACCGAGGAACTGGCGGGCGTAACTCGAGAGCGATTCCACGTAACGGCGCTGGCCCTCGGCGTAGATGGTGTCGAAGGCCAGCGAGCTCTTCCCCGAGCCCGAGAGGCCGGTGAAGACGATCAGCTTCTCGCGAGGCAGCTCGATGCTGATGTCTCGAAGGTTGTGCTCGCGGGCGCCGCGGACGACGAGCTTGTCTGACACCCTCTCAGGGTACCAGCGAACAGGTGTTCGTTTGGAGGACCTCGGCGTCGCCTGGAAGCCCGGCCGACAAGACTGTCGTGCATGCCCAATCTTCAGTACTCAGAGTCGATCTTCGTCGCCCGCTCGCCCGACGCGCTCTACGACATGGTCTCCGACGTCAGCCGGATGGGCGAGTGGAGCCCGATCTGCAAGACGTGCTGGTGGGACGAGGGTGGGGGCCCGCAGGAGGGGGCCTGGTTCACCGGTCGCAACGAGCTACCCGACCGCGTCTGGGAGACGCGGTCGCAGGTCGTGGTGGCCGAACCAGGCCATGAGTGGGCCTATCTGGTTGGAGGAGCTTGGGTGCGCTGGAGCTACGTGTTCACCCCCGTCGACGGGGGGACCGAGCTGACCGAGGCGTGGGAGTTTCTCCCCGCCGGCATCGCCATGTTCGACGAGCGCTACGGCGACGACGCCAAGGCCCAGGTCGCCAACCGGGTCGAAGCCGCCCATACCGGCATCCCCGTGACCCTCGCTGCCATCAAGAAGACCGCCGAATCGTCGTAGGGCTAGTTGCAACCTGATGGTTGCAGTACGGTCGTAGCCATGGACCTCCTTGTGCTCGGTGGGACCCACCATGTCGGCCGGTCGGTCGTCGAGGCGGCGCTGGCGCGTGGTCACTCCGTCACCACGGTCACCCGGGGGTTAAGCGGCCATCCCGTTCCGGGTGCCGAGGCCTGCTATGCGGATCGCACGGACGCCTCGGCGTTGGGAGCGGCGCTCGCCTCTCGATCCTGGGATGCCGTGATCGATACCTGGAGCGGCGCCCCTCGGGCGGTGCGCGACGCCGCGGACCTGCTCGCCGATCGGGTCGGGCACTACGGGTACGTGTCCAGTCGGTCCGTGTATCGGTGGCCGATCCCGATCGGCCTCGACGAGAGCGGCCCCGTCGTCGAGGCCGACCCCACCTCGTCGGATGGCGCCGATTACGCCGCGGCCAAACGCGGCGGAGAGCTGGCCGTGCTCGACGCCTTCGGGAAGCGGGCCGTCGTGGCGAGAGCGGGGTTGATCCTCGGTCCCTACGAACAGGTGGGCCGGCTTCCCTGGTGGCTGCGCCGGCTCGAGCGCGGAGGCCCGGTCCTCACGCCCGGCCCTCCGGACCGCCCGTTGCAGTACATCGACGGTCGCGACCTGGCCAACTGGCTGGTCGGCGCGGCCGAGCTCGGCCTTGGTGGGGTGTACAACACGGTCAGCAGGGCAGGGCACACGACCATGGGCGAGCTGGTGCGGGTCGCTTGCACGGTGACCGGCGGACGGGCGGAGCCGGTGTGGGTCTCCCCCGAGGCGCTCGAGTCGGCGGGGATCTCGCCGTGGACGGAGCTGCCGATCTGGGTGCCACCCGAAGGCGAGCTGGCCGGGTTGCACGCCGGCGACGTGACCGCGGCATTCGGGAGCGGCCTGCACTGCCGGCCGGTGACCGAGACCGTCGCCGACACGTGGGCATGGCTCCAGGCCGAGGGCGATCCCGTCAGCCTTTCCGACGGGTCGGTCGGGCTCGATCCGGCGAGAGAGCGCGACGTGCTCGCCTCCATCGAGCGACGGCGGTGAGGTAGGAACGTCGGTATGGACGAGCACCTGCTCGGCACCCGCTCTGTGGGCGGCGGCCGCCACTCCGAGGGCCGTCTTCGCTGTCCGCCCCGAGGACCTCGTGCGAGTCACGTCGGCCCGGGTGGTTGCGGTCGCGGTCAGCTGATCCCGTTCCAAGTCGCGGGTCCTTGGCTTGGCCGGCTGGCGCCCTTCTTTTGCCCACTTTTACAGAGTCAGTCCGTAAAAGTGGTCCAAGAAAAGGCCCGTGTCCGCTTGTCAGGCGAGCAGCACGTCCATGAGGCGCCCGATGGCGGCCCGGTCGTCGACTCCGGTGGCGACAGCGATCGGCGGGTGACCGTGGGCCGGCTCCCTCGCCGGCCGACGTTCGATGAGCGTGGCGCCCCTGGTGTGCTCCCCCCGCAGCTCGACGTCCACCGGCCGACGGGTCCAGGTCGCCAGGTCGGGCTCGAGCAGCAGGCACGCCGCCAAGGCGTCGTGAACGGCGCAGGCCCGCTCCCCCACCAACCGCTCGTAGACGTCGAGGTAGTGCTGCAGGATCGACCAGGCAAACCTGGCCACGTCGCTCCCTGCCGACTCGAGCCGGCCCAGGTCCTCGCCGCCGAGCAGGGTTGCAAGGGTCACGTCAAGACCGACCACCTGGAGCGGCCACCCGGCCCCGAAAACGAGCGCCGCCGCTTCGGGATCGTGGAAGATGTTGGCCTCGGCCAGCCCGGTGACGTTGCCGGCCACCTCGAAGGCGCCACCCATGACCGTGACGCTTCGGAGCAGCTCTGGAAGCCTCGGCTCGACGATGAGGGCAATCCCGATGTTGGTCAGCGGTCCGACGGCGAGCAGGGACAGCTCGCCGGGATGGGCACGGGCCAGCCGGACAAGTTGCTCGACCGCCGACTCGTCGGTCACCCGCCGCCTCGGTTGAGGCTGAGACGTCCCACCCAGCCCGTCTCCACCGTGCACGTGCTCGGCCGTCCCGAGCTCCTGGGCCAGAGGTCGGGCCGCGCCGACCGCCACGGGTACCCCGTCGAGGCCGGCGACGTCGAGCACACGAAGCGTGTTGCGGGCGGCGACGTCACTTGGAACGTTGCCGTGGACCGAGCCGACAGCGACAAGGTCGACGTCCGGTCTGCCGGCCAGGTAGAGCAGGGCGATGGCGTCGTCGACACCGGTGTCGCAGTCGACGATCACCCGGTTCGGCTCATGATCGCTCATCGACGCCACGATAGAGGCGCCGGCCGCGACGCCGGAGGGAGGCTTGCCCCTGTCTCGCTGCCCCCTCCCCCTCCCCCTACCCCGCCGACCCCCCCGATCCCGCCGACCGCTCCGACGCCTCGAGGAACTCGTAGCTCGGGTTGAGCATGGCCAGGCGGCCCTGGTACGTGCCGATGGCGCCCACAGCCACGAGCTTCACGCCCGGCTCGACGCCCGCGACAGATCGGCGGCCGAGGAAGACGATGGTCAGCGCGCCGGTGGCGTCGACGAGGGTGCACTCGAAGGTAGGCACGCCGGCCCACGGCTGGACCCGGACCGTACGTACCCGTCCCTTGACACGGGTCCGCTGGCGGTGCACCACCTCTCCGAGGGGCGTGGTCGACAGCGTCTGTGTCGGCTGGGGGCCGGTCGCGATCACGGCGGGGACCGGCGCCTCGGCGGCACCGTGCTCGGCTTCGCGGCGCTCCGATGACGCCTTCACCCGGTCGGCGCGCCGACGATGGAGGAGCCGCTGCACGTCGAAGGGCGCGATGGTGGCGCTGACGTTGGGTATCTGCGTGACTGCGGCGACGATCCGATCGGCAGTGTGATCGTGGAGGAAGCGGCCGGCGACGCCCCGGTAGGCGCGCCGGGGAAGCACCATGAGGACTTCGGTGTCCCCGTCCCGGGCCAGGTCGTCGGCCAGCTCGGTCGCCGCCCTGGTCAGACGGCGGTCCGGGCACTCGGTGACCTCGAGGGTGATGGCACCGAGCCCGAGACGGGTCCACGCCTTGGTCAGCCGGTCGGCCCTCTGCTCGTCGACCATGAAGTGCACGGCCCGCAGTTCGTCGCCCGCGGCGAGGGAGCGGGCGAGCTGGAGGGCCCTGGCCGTGGCCAGATCGATCCGGTCGACCAGGACGATCACCACATGGTGACGAAGGGAAGGGGCCTCGACCGCTGCCGGCGCCCCCTCCTCGGCGAGCACGGCCGTCTCGGCCTTGTAGCGCTTGTGGGTCCTGGAGAGGGCGAGCACGATCAGTGGGATCACGATCACGACCGCCCACGCCCCGCTGCCGAACTCGGTGACGACGAAGATCGTCGTGACCACAGCGCTCAGGACGAAGGCCAGCCCGTTGACGACGAGGCCTTTGCGCCGGCCCGGTCCGGGATGGGTGAGGTGGTACCTGGTCATGCCGGCGCCCGCCATCGTGAACCCGGTGAACACGGTGCAGGCGTACAGGGGGATCAGGGCCGCCACCTTGGCTCGGGTGGCGACAAGCAGGAGGATCGAGAGCCCGGCGAGCACCAACACGCCGTTCGAGTACACCAACCTGTGGCCCCTCGTCGTGAAGGGCCGCGGAAGATACGAGTCTTGGGCGATGAAGCTGACGAGGAGCGGGAAGCCGTTGAAGCTGGTGTTGGCGCCGAGGATCAAGATGAGAGCGGTGCTGAGCTGCAGCGAGTAATAGGGGATGTTGGCGCCGAGCCCGGTGCCGAAGATCTCGCGTCCGATCTGGGACAGCACCGTCGGCGTACCGCTGGTGTAGGGCAGCGCGTGGGTCAGCGCGGCCAGAGCGGAGACTCCGAGGAAGAGCGCGCCGAGGATCGTGGCCATCAGGAGAAGGGTCTGGCGGGCGTTGCGGACCTGCGGCTCGCGGAAGACCGTCACCGCATTGGAGATGGCTTCCATCCCGGTCATGGCCGATCCGCCGTTGGCGAAACCCTTCAGGAAGAAGAAGACGCCGGCACCGAGTAGCAGCCCGGAACCGGTGGGCACGACCCTGATGTGACCGGGGTGGGTGGCGATGTGGGCCAAGTGACCGTTGAGGGCGAGTCGTACCGCACCGACGACCATCAACGCGGCCATGCTGGCGAGGAACCAGTAGGTGGGGACGGCAAATATCCGACCGGCCTCGCGGATGCCGCGCAGGTTGCCGAACGTGAGCAGGATGACGAAGATGACGGCGAGCAGGGTCGGCGACACCTTCAGCGAAGGGAAGGCCGACAGGACGGCGTCCACGCCCGCAGCGATCGACACCGCCACCGTGAGGGTGTAGCTGCACAACAGGGCTGCGCCCGGGATCTGCGCCGCGGTGAAGCCGAAGTTCTCCCGGCTGACCACGTAGGAACCTCCCGACACCGGGTAGGTCTTGACCACGTTGCGGTAACAGAGGCAGACGACTCCGAGGACGACCAGCAGCAGGGCCGTGATCGGTGTGATCAGACCGAAGGCTCCGAGCCCAGCGACAGGCACGAGGATGCGCAGCACGGACTCGGTCGCGTACGCCGCCGACGACATGACGTCGGATGAGAGCACGGCGAGGGCGATGGGCTTACCGAGCCGCTCGGTGTGGAGCTGCTCGCTTCCGAGAGGCGCCCCCAGGAGGGCCCGTTTCACCCGATAGGCGGCCGTCTCCGGCAGGTAGGGGCTCGTGCCCGACGACGATCGGCGCGGGTCGAGCCAACCAGGACGGCTCGCCCGGCTCGATCCCTCGTCGGATCCATCCACCGTGGGGTCCTCGTCATCGGGCATGGTCGGTTGTCTCCCGGATGACTGGTGCGCGAGTCGGGCGTGGCGAGAGCGTGAAGGGCATTATTCCACCGTCTCGGCGCAGGCGGGGAGCCTGGTCCGACGCTTCAGTGGTCGACGGCCGGGACGGCATCCGGCTCGTAGTGACCGACGAGGAGGGCACGGACCTCGTCCTCGGACTCGGGGGTGACGAGGGCCAGCACCTCATCGCCGGGCTCCATGCGCGAGTCGCCTCTCGGGACGACAACGCTGGCCCCGCGCACGATCGCCACGACCGTCGCGTTTCGCGGCATACCGAGGGTGGCGATGGAGCGACCACAGGCAGGTGAGCCGGCGGTGAGGGTGACCTCGACGAGCCTGGCCCCCGATGCGTCGAGCTGCAGCAGCCGGACGAGCGCGCCAACGCTGACCGCCTCGGCCACCAGCGAGGACAGCAGGTGCGGGGTCGAAACCGAGACGTCGACTCCCCATGTCTCGTTGAACAGCCACTGGTTCTTCGGGTGGTTGACCCTGGCGACCACCCGGGGGACGGCGAACTCCTGCTTGGCGAGCAGCGAGATGACGAGGTTGTCCTCGTCGTCTCCCGTGGCGGCAACGACCACGTCGGTATCTGCCGCGCCGGCGACACCGAGGGTGCCGATCTCGCAGCCGTCACCGTTGAGCCAGTGGACCGCAGGATGCTCGGCCGCCAGCCTGGTCGAGAGCTCGGGGTCGGTCTCGACGACGAGCACGTCGTGGCCGGCGGATTGGAGGTCGTCGGCCAGAAACACACCAACGCTGCCGGCGCCGGCGATGATCACCTTCATCGCTCCTCCTTGCCCCGGACCCCACCCAGCCGCTCGTCGACGACGTCGATGCCGTCCTTGTAGACGGCGAGGTAGAGCAGGTCGCCCTCCTGGCCGATGATCCCGCGTCGGGCCAGGCTGGGACCGCCCGAGCGGCGAAGTCCGACCAGCCGCCAGTCCGCCGTCTCGAGCAGGTCATCGAGGCTGCGGCCGACCCATCGCACCGGGAGCGTGCGTTCGACCAGCATGATCTGGCCGGTGGGATCGGCCCACTCGGTGACCGTGCGCTCGGGAAACAGGCGGCGCACGACCTGGTCGACGGTCCACGTGACCGTTGCGACCGTGGGAATCCCGAGGCGTTGGTAGAGCTCGGCTCGCCTCGGGTCGTAGATCCGGGCCACGACGTTCGCTACTTCGTAGTGCTCTCGGGCGACGCGAGCCGTGAGGATGTTGGAGTTGTCGCCACTGGTAACTGCGGCTAACGCGTCGGTCCGCCCGATCTCCGCCTCCTGGAGGGTGTCGCGATCGAAGCCAAGTCCGACGACGGTGCGGCCGCTCCATCCTTCGGGGAGCCGGCGGAACGAGCTCGGTCCCTTGTCCACCACGACCACCTCATGCGAGGCGGCATCGAGCGACACCGCCAGCTCGGAGCCCACTCGCCCGCAGCCGACGATGATCACGTGCACGCCGACATCGGAGCACGCCGGACGCCGGCGACACAAGCAGGTCCTGTCGCCGACCTGGTCGGCGAGCGACATCGACGGCCCAACCACGACGGCGACACGACGGCCCCAACGACGGCCCCAAGCACGACGACAACCACGACGGTGACTATTCCTATACTGCGGTTGTGGCCACCACGCGCCGCGCCGATGTTGCCAGGGCCGATCTGCTTCCGGGCGGAGCGAGGAGGTCGCGACAGCAGCGCCGGGCCGCACTGTGGCTCATCGCCGCCGCTGCTGTCGCCATGGCGGTGGCTGTGGCGTGGATCCCGTTGCGCCAGGTCGGCTCGAGCGTCGACGTGGCCCTGGCCCTGACGGTGATCATCACGGCCGCGGGGGCGACCGGTCGCCGGGCGGCGGTCGCCGCCGCGGCCGTCTCTGCGGCGATCGGGTTCACCTTCTTCGACACCACTCCCTACGAGCACTTCGCCTTCACCAGATTTCCCGATGCCATAACGGCGCTGTTGCTCGTGGTGGTCGGCCTGGCCACAGGAGAGCTGGCCGTGCGCGTGGCCAGGCAGGCCCGGCCCGGCCTGGCCGGTTCGGGCGACATGAACGGGGTGCGCAGGGCGGCGGCGGCGCTGGCCGCAGGCGACGAGCTGGTGACGATGATTGGCTCGGTCGCCGGCGAGCTGACCCGCCTGCTCGGTCTCAGGGACTGTTGGTTCGCCGCCGAGCCGGTCGACACCGGGGTGCTCAGGGTGGAGCGCGAAGGGTACCTGCGGCGCGGCGACGGCGGCCCTCCGCTGCGGTCGGTGTATCGCCTGTCCACCCACGCCGTGCTTCCGGTGTGGGGGCAGGGTCAGGTGCTCGGTCACTTCGTGCTCGTGTTCCCTCCGGGGCGGCCACCCGGGCACGAGCGGCTCTTGGTCGCCGTGACGCTGGCCGACCAGGTCGGCGCCGCGCTCTTCGCCCAGGCGCCCCCGGTCCCCGATCCCCCGCAGACGAACCGGGCCGTCCCGGGGCTCCGGGTCATCCGCTGAGGGCGACGCCTGCGACGGTCCCCCGGCATCAGGGAGCCGGGCCGGCCCACCCCCGGCCGTCAGTCGTGCAACCGGAACGGGAGGGTGGCTATCACGGCGTCGGTGCGTTGGTGCAAGATCGTGGTGAGGATCCGACCCCGCTGGTTGTGGAGCAGGGCGTGGCGGCGCTTGCGCGGCGTCAACTCGGAGATGAGGACCGTGACCTGCTCGTCCCCCTCGGCCTCGAGGCGCCGGACGTACTTGACGAGGGGCGCGACCAGGGTGTGCTTCTCGCTGACCAGGGTGTCGAGCGGCACGCCCGGATTCCAGCGGTCCCATTCGGCCCTGAAGCCCTCGGCGTCCGCCTCGGACTGCTGCACCGACACCGCCGTCACGTGGACGCCGAGGCTCGAGGCCGCCGCCAGAGCCCGCGCCGTCATGTTGGTGATGCTCATGACCGGCACGATGACACGCGAAGGGCGGGAAGGCAGCACGACGGGACGGGTGCCGATGCCGATCTCCTCGGCGATGCTGGTGTAGTAGCGGCTGATCCGGGAAAACAGCAGGATCAGAAGCGGGACGGCCACGGCGACGACCCAGGCACCGGAGACGAACTTGGAGATGAGGAGCACGACGGCCGCGACGCCGGAGAGCACCGCACCGAAGGCGTTGAGTCCGATCGAGAGCAGCCACCGGGGTGGCCGCTCCCTCCACCAGTGCCGGACGAGGCCCGACTGGCTGATGGTGAAGCCGGTGAAGACGCCGATGCCGTAGAGGGGGATGAGGACGTTGGTGTTGGCGTTGCCGGCGACGAGCAGGATCGCCGCCAACACGGCCAGGGTCACCACGCCGTAACGGAACACCGGCTTCTGGGCCCTGAGGGCAAACACGTGCGGCAGCCGGTTGTCCCGAGCGAGCAGGCTCATCAGCACCGGCAGGCCTCCGAAGGAGGTGTTGGCAGCGACACCGAGGACGACGGCGACGACGATGCCGCTGATGTAGAAGGGGGCGCCCTTGCCCAGGCCGGCCGCGATGAGCTGGGAGAGCAGGGTGACGTTGGACTTGAGCTGCGGATGGAGGTGGTGGAAGGCCAGGCCGAGGCCGAGCAGCATGGTGCCGAGAAAGGCACCGAGGGCGATCTCGGTCCTCTGGGCCCGCTTGACCCTTGGCTCTCGGAACGCCGGCGTGCCGTTGGCGATGGCCTCGACCCCGGTGACGGCCGAGCAACCGGAGGAGAAGGCCTTGAGGATCAGCAGGATCCCGAGGCTGTCGGTCACATGACCGAGTGCCGGGCCCGAGAGGGTGGCGGCGGGGTGGCTGCGGACCAGGTCGCCGACCACCGTGGCGTAGATGGCGATGAGAAAGAGCACGGTCGGCACGACGAGCACCTTGGCGCTCTCGGAGATCCCGACCAGGTTGATGGCGGTGAGGAACGCCAGGCCGACGAGGCACACGACGAGCTCGTGGGATTGCAGGCCGGGAAACGTCGATGACAGGGCCTGCGCGCCGGCGGAGAGCGAGACGGCCACGGTCAGGACGTAGTCGACGACAAGGCTGGCGGCGGCGAGCAGGCTGACCGGCTGGCTGATGAGCAGCTTGGCGATGGCGTAGCTCCCGCCGCCGTCGGACGCCACCCTGATCACCTGGGTGTAGGAGAGGGTCAGCACGGCGAGCAGGACGACGATGACGAGGATGATCGGCAGCGTGTCGCTCACGGCCGCCACGCCGGCGGTGAGCAGGATGGCTGCTACCGCCTGCGGCCCGTAGGCCACCGACGACATGGCATCGAGGCACAGCGCGGGGATGCCCTCGAGGGCGGTCAGGTGCTTGCGCTGGCCGGCCGCCGAGCGGTCCCACGCCGTCGAGTGGTCGGCGTGGGGGTCACCGCTCGGGCCGGAGTCCGACGCACTGGCTGATGTGGCGCTCAACGTTCGCTCCTGGCTACCGCGGGTCGGCGGGCGAGCGGCGTGTCCGCCGACTCCGGGTCGGCGCCAAACTTGGACCGAAGGGAAGCTAAGTGGCAGCATGCCGCGTCGTGCGCGTCGGGTCCGGTCGCGAACCAATGGGAGCGGTCCCTCAGGTGGGCGCCGGCACTGCCGCTTTCAGGTCGTCGCGGAGGTCGGTGATCTCGTCGCGTAGCCGGGCCGCGTACTCGAAGCGCAGTTCGGCCGCGGCCTCCGTCATCTCCTCCTCGAGGGTCGAGATGAGCCGGGCCAGGTCGCTTCGTGGCATCTCGGCCAGCTCCTTGCGGGCCCGGTCCCTCGTCCGGTTGCGCCGCTCCTTGCCCGGAATCGGCGGGGCACCGTCGCGCTGACCGAGGAGGACGAGGATGTCGGTGATGGCCCGGCGGATCGACTGCGGGTCGATCCCGTTGACCCGGTTGTACTCCTGCTGCATGGCCCGGCGACGGTGCGTCTCCGATATCGCCCGCTGCATCGAGTCGGTCATTTTGTCGGCGTACATGACGACCTGACCGTCGACGTTGCGAGCGGCCCGCCCGATGGTCTGGATGAGGGACGTCTCGGAACGCAAGAAGCCCTCCTTGTCGGCGTCGAGGATGGCGACGAGCGAGACCTCGGGGAGGTCGAGCCCCTCGCGGAGGAGGTTGATCCCGACGAGAACGTCGAACTCGCCGAGACGAAGGTCCCTCAGGATCTCGATCCGCTGCAGGGTGTCGATATTGGAGTGCAGGTACCTGACCTTGATGCCCATCTCGAGCAGGTAGTCGGTCAGGTCCTCGGCCATCTTCTTGGTCAGGGTGGTTACGAGCACCCTGTTGCCGGTGGACACCCGCCCGTTGATCTCCGAGATCAGGTCGTCGATCTGACCCTTGGTCGGCTTGACGACGACCTCGGGGTCGACCAGGCCGGTTGGCCTCACGATCTGCTCGACGACCTGGGTGGACTGGCCCACCTCGTACGGGGCCGGTGTGGCCGAGAGGAAGACGCACTGGTTGATCTTTTGGTACAGCTCGTCGTAGCGCAGCGGTCGGTTGTCGGCGGCGGAAGGAAGGCGGAATCCGTGCTCGATCAGCGTCTCCTTCCGGGATCGGTCCCCCTCGTACTGGCCGTGCAGCTGGGGAACCGTCTGGTGGGATTCGTCGATGACGAGGAGGTAGTCGGAAGGAAAGAAGTCCATCAGGGTGTGGGCCGGCTCGCCGGCGCTGCGCCCGTCGATGTGGCGGCTGTAGTTCTCGATGCCGGAACACACCCCCACCTCGGCCAGCATCTCCAGGTCGTAGGACGTGCGCATCCTGAGCCGCTGTGCCTCGAGCAGCTTGCCTTCGCCCTCGAAGAAGGCCAGGCGCTCCTGCAGCTCGACCTCGATTCCCTTGATGGCGCCGGCCATCCGCTCGTCTCCGGCCACATAGTGGGTCGCAGGGAACACGGTGAGATCCTCTACCTCACCCAGCTGCTCGCCGGTCAGCGTGTCGACCTTGCTGATCCGCTCCACTTCGTCGCCGAAGAGCTCGATGCGGACGGCGTGCTCCTCGTAGGCGGGGTGCAACTCGATCGTGTCGCCCCTGACCCTGAACTTGCCCCGGACCAGGTTGGCGTCGTTGCGCTCGTATTGCATGTCGACGAGCTTGCGCAGCATCGCCCGCTGGTCGTACTCCTTGCCCCGCTCCACATGGAGGATCCTCTTCGAGTACTCCTCCGGAGACCCGAGGCCGTAGATGCACGAAACCGACGCCACCACGATGGTGTCGCGGCGGGTGAGCAGCGCGGAGGTAGCGGCGTGACGGAGCCGATCGATCTCGTCGTTGATCGAGCTGTCCTTCTCGATGTAGGTGTCGCTCGAGGGGATGTACGCCTCGGGCTGGTAGTAGTCGTAGTACGACACAAAGAACTCGACCCGGTTCTCGGGGAACAGCTGGCGCATCTCGTTGGCCAGCTGGGCCGCGAGCGACTTGTTGGGAGCGATGAGCAGCGTCGGCCGCTGGACCCGTTCGATGGTCCAGGCGATGGTCGCGCTCTTGCCGCTGCCGGTGATCCCGAGCAGCGTCTGGAACCGGTCGCCGCGTTCGATGCCCGTCGAGAGGGCGTCCACGGCAGCGGGCTGGTCGCCGGCCGGCTCGTACTCGGACACAACCTTGAACGGCGGCATGGCCCCAAGATACCGGGAGGGTGTGACCGTCCCGCCGGGATCGGCCCGGCTGGATTACGTCCGCTCCGACGCCCGGCGTTGCAGCTCGGACCACACCCCGTCGATCCGGTCGTCGAGGTCACGGCGCGTGCCGGCGTTGTCGACGACGAGGTCGGCGAACGCGACCCGCTCGGCCCGGCCGATCTGGGCCGCGATCCGGGCTCTGGCGTCGTCCTCGGCAAAGCCGCGGTGCTCCACGAGCCGAGCCACCGCGACGGGCTCAGGAACGTCGACGACGACGACCGTGTCCAGGCGGTAGAACGCGACCGTGCCGGCGGTCAGGAGGGGGACGTCGAGGACGACGATCCGGTCGGTCCCCTCCCACGCCGCCACCCGCTCGAGCATCGTGGCGCCGATCAGTGGGTGGGTGATGGCGTTGAGGTCGCGGCGAGCGTCGGCATCGGCGAACACGATGGCGGCGAGGGCCGGTCGGTCGATCCGACCCTCCGAGTCGACGACCGCAGGACCGAACCGTTCGACGACCAGAGCGAATGCCGGCCCGCCCGGCTCGACGATCTCCCGGGCGATCAGGTCCCCGTCGACCAGCGCGGCACCCCGCCCGACCAGGGCCTCGGCGACCGTCGACTTCCCCGAGCCGATACCGCCGGTCAGACCAACGCGAAGCACAGAGCGACGCTACCCGGCGCCTCGCTGACTAGTCACAGTCATCGAGAAATAACGCGACCGGGCTATTGCACGCACTGCAAGTGCAGGTAACGGTAGGGGTGTCCATCCGCTGAGAGCCATCGATCGACATTGAACGTCGATGGGATGATCTCCCCGAACATCCGTCTGGTGCGTGTCGTGCAGGAAGACCAACATGACGACGACGACCAGCGTCGACGGCTGCTCGCAGATCTGTACGGGCCCGAGGTCCCTTCGACGATCAAGGGAGAGCTGCTGCGTACCTCCGACGTGGCCAGGCTGTTTCAGGTCTCCGAGCGCACCGTGTCCGACTGGGCCAGGCGGGGCCGCATTCCTTCGGTTCGCACCCCGGGCGGGCACCGCAGGTACCCGGCTGACGAGATCCACCGACTGATGGCCGCGGCGGAGGCGGGCGAGCTCCCGACCGAGCCCAACCGCTGAGGGCCGGCACTCTCTCAAGCCAGGACCGTCTCTCCCGGCCAGGACCGTCTCTCAGGCCAGGACCGTCTCCAGGCTCACACCCTTGAGCCCGTGGGCCTCGGCGATGGGGTCGTAGGTGACGTGGCCCTCGTGGGTGTTGAGGCCCATGGCCAGGCTGGGGTCGCCCCTGAGGGCGTCGCGCCAGCCCCGGTTGGCCAGCTCGACCGCGTACGGCAACGTCACGTTGGTGAGGGCAAACGTCGACGTGTGGGGCACGGCGCCCGGCATGTTGGCCACGCAGTAGAAGACCGAGTCGTGGACCCGGTAGGTGGGCTCGGCGTGGGTCGTCGGCCGTGAGCTCTCAAAGCAGCCCCCCTGGTCGATGGCGATGTCGACGAGCACGGAGCCCGGCTTCATGCGCGAGACAAGGTCGTCGGTGACGAGGGTGGGTGCCTTCGCTCCGGCCACGAGGACGGCGCCGATGACGAGGTCGGCGTCGAGGCAGGCCCGCTCGACCTCGTAGGTGTTGGAAGCGACCGTCTGCAGGTGACCCTGGTAGATGCGGTCGGCGTCGCGCAGCTTGGCCACGTTTTTGTCGAGGACGAGCACCTCGGCCTGCATGCCGAGGGCGATGGCGGCGGCGTTCATGCCCGACACGCCGCCGCCGAGAACGACCACCTTGGCCGCGTACACCCCGGACACGCCGCCCATGAGCACACCCCGGCCTCCGTGTTCGCGTTGCAGGGCGTTGGCGCCGGCCTGCGGGGCCATACGACCCGCCACCTCGGACATGGGGGCGAGGAGCGGCAACGAACGGTCGGGCAGCTCGACGGTCTCGTAGGCGATGGCGGTCGTGCCGGCGTCGATGAGGGCGTCGGTACAGGGGCGCGACGCGGCCAGGTGGAGGTAGGTGAACAGGATCAGGTCCTTGCGGAGCCGGTGATACTCCTCCGCGATCGGCTCCTTGACCTTGAGGACCATGTCCGCATCACCCCAGACCCGATCGGCGTCGTCGAGCATCGTCGCCCCCGCTCCGACGAACTCGTCGTCGGTGATCGAGGAGCCGACGCCGGCGCCTCGCTGGACGATGACCTGGTGGCCGTTACGGACCAACTCGTGGACGCCCGCAGGCGTGCACGCGACCCGGTACTCGTGGTTTTTGACCTCGGTGGGCACACCGATCTTCATCGCAGTTCTCCTGGTTCGGGATCGTCGTCGGTCGGATCGTCGATGTCGACCGCGCCTTCGGCGCCGAGCGTGGCGGCCAGGGCGGCGGGGTCGAGCTCGGGCACGAGGATGGGGGTGTCCTTGTTGAGCGTCCTGCCCTTGAAGAACGGCGGGTTCACGTGTCGGTAGATCTCCATCAGGATCACCCCGAGCACCAGCGCGCCGACGCCGGTGAGGAACGCGCCCCCGATGTACCAGTGGGGGGAGAAGGGCATGTGCCAGACGCTGAAGCTGCTCACCGGTGTCCAGTCATAGGTCACGCCCTTGACGAAGAACAGCAGCAGGATGAGGCCGCCGAGGAAGGGGAAGATGCCTTTGAGGAAGAGGTCCTTGGTGCTATTGCGGAGGTCCCGGCGAAACCACCAGGCGCAGGCGAAACCGGTCATCCCGTAGTAGAACGCGATCATGAGCCCGATGGCATCGATGGTATCGGTCAGCACGCTCGTGCTGACCTTCTCCATCACCACGTAGAAGATGATCGAGACAAGGCCCATGCCCATGGTGGACCAGCTCGGTGTGAGGAACCGGCGCTGGATGTTGGCGAACTTGTCGGGAATGGCCCCGTAGGCCGCCATCGAAAGGGTCGTGCGGGCCGTCGGCATGATCGTGGTCAGCGTCGAAGCCGCCGACGAGGAGAGCACCATCAGGATCAGCAGCTTGGCGAGCAGGTAGCCGAAACCGTGGGCGCCGAACACGGCGGTGCCGAGGACGGAGAGGACGTCGCCGGAGTTGTTGGGGTTGCCGAGCCCGACCCCCTTGGTGCCGACGCCGGCGAAGGCGGTGGCGGCCGTGCTGACCAGTAGGTAAGTGACGAGCAGGATCAGCGTGGAGATGACCGCCGCCTGCCCGGGGACCTTGCCCTTCTCCTTGGTCTCCTCGTTGAGGGAGATGGCCGTGTCCCATCCCCAGTAGATGAAGATGGCCGTGAGCAGGCCGGCGGTCAGTCCGGAGAACGAGTGGACGCCGAAGGGATTGAACCAGCTGAGCGCCGGGTGCAGGTGTCCGGCCGGTGCGGTGTTGTTACCGGCCTTGACCAGGGCCACGACGCTGAAGACGCCGAGCATGATCACCTCGATGATCAGCAGGGCGTACTGGATCCTGGCGCTGATCTCGATGCCGGCGTAACAGATGAGGGTCATCACCACGATCCACGCCACGCCGCCGAAGGTGCTCCAAAACGCGCTCGCCGCCAGGCCCTTGGCCCCGAACAGCAGGAACATGTACTGCCCGGCGATGGCACCGAGGTTGGCCATGACGATGATGTCGGCGGCCAGGATGCCCCAGCCGCCCATCCACCCCGTCCGCGGCCCGAACGCCTTCGTCCCCCAGGTAAAGGTGCTGCCGCAGTCGGGCATCTCCTTGTTGAGCTGTTGGTAGGCGAAGGCAACCAACAGCATCGGCACGAAGGCGAGCAGCATGACTGCGGGCGAGCGGACGCCGACGTCGAGCACGACGAAGCCGAGAGCCGACGCCAGGCTGTAGGCCGGCGCCACCGACGAGATGCCGATGACGGTGCTCGACAGCAGCCCGATGGCGCTGTTTTTGAGCCCCTTCTGGCCGGCGGCGGCGCTGCCGCTGCCGGGTGGTTCGAGCGTGACGGCCATAAGAAGCCCCTTTTCTCAGGTCGGACGGTTCTCCGGTAGGTGCGCTAGAACGCGCTCATCACGTGCTTGATGCGGGTGTAGTCCTCGAGCCCGTAGAGCGAGAGGTCCTTGCCGTAGCCGGAGTGCTTGAAGCCGCCGTGCGGCATCTCGGCCACGATCGGGATGTGGGTGTTGATCCACACGGCACCGAAGTCGAGGCGGCGCGACACTCGAAGGGCTCGCCCGTGGTCGCGCGTCCACACGCTCGACGCCAGGCCGTACTCGACGCTGTTGGCCCACGCCACGGCCTCGTCCTCGTCGCTGAAGCGCTGCACGGTGATGACCGGTCCAAAGACCTCGTCGGTTGCCAGCTCGTCGCCCTGCTCAACGCCGGCGACGACGGTCGCGGGAAAGAAATAGCCCGGCCCATCGGCCTTGTGGCCGCCGGCGACGACCTCGGAATGGCTCGGCACCCGGTCGAGGAAGCCGCTGACCCGCTCCAGCTGGGTGGGGTTGTTGAGCGGTCCGAAGTAGGCATCCGGCTTGTCGCGTCCACCGAAGGCGGTGTTGTTGGCCTGCTCGGCCAGAGCGGACACCAGGTCCTCGTAGACCCGGGGGCCGGCGAGCACGCGGGTGGCGGCCGTGCAGTCCTGCCCGGCGTTGAAGTAGCCGGCGCCGGCCACGCCTTCGGCCACGGCGGCGGCATCGACGTCGTCGAAGACCACGACCGGCGCCTTGCCGCCGAGCTCGAGATGCACGCGCTTGAGATCCTGGGCGGCGGCGATGGCCACCTCCCGACCGGCTCGGACGCTGCCGGTGATGGAGACCATTTGGGGAATGGGGTGCGATACCAGGGCTCTGCCGGTGTCACGGTCGCCGCAGATCACGTTGAACACGCCGGGCGGGAAGATGTCGCCGGCGATCTCGGCGAGGAGCACCGTCGACGCCGGCGTCGTGTCCGACGGCTTGAGGACAACCGTGTTGCCGGCGGCGAGCGCGGGCGCGATCTTCCAGATCCCCATCATCAACGGGTAGTTCCACGGGGTCACCTGGGCGCAGACGCCGATCGCCTCACGGCGGATCCACGAGGTGTGCCCGGCCATGTACTCCCCCGCCGAGCGGCCCTCGAGCACGCGTGCGGCACCCGCGAAGAAGCGGATCTGATCGATGCACGGCGGGAGCTCCTCGGAGCGGGTGAGCGCCACCGGCTTGCCGGTGTTTTGGCACTCGGCGGCAATGAGGTCCTCGGCCCTCGCCTCCATGGCATCGGCCAGCTTCAGCAGGCAGAGCTGGCGGTCGGCGGGCGTCGAGTCCCGCCACCTCTCGAAGGCGTGCGCCGCCGCCCGGCAGGCGGCATCGACGTCGGCGGCCGAAGAGATGGGCGCCTCGGCGTATACCTCGGCCGTGCTCGGGTCGACGATGGCGCTGGTACGGCCGTCGGCGGCATCGACCTGCTTCCCGTCGATGAAATTGCGCAACTTCAGCCTGCTGCCCCGGCTGGCGGTGTCCTGGGTTGTGGACGTGGTCACGGGCTCCCCCTTCTCGGTCCTTGACGGACGGACGACAGCTAAATCATCGCACCTTCCCGCGCCGTAAGCAATGATTCCTTCGTAGAGTCGATTTTCACCAACGTTTTCCTTGACATCAGGCGGCTGCAACGCAAGAATCGACGCAAGGAGACAGAAAGGTCAGGTATGTCCGTGGCTGTCTCACGGGGCACCCCTTCCCAGACGGCGATATCAGACAGTGGAATCCGCGATGCGAGCGGACGTCTCGATGAGCGCTCCAAGCGCATCATCGAGCAGCTGCAAGAAGATGGACGCCGATCGTACGCCGCCATCGCGAGGGCCGTCGGCCTTTCCGAGGCCGCGACCCGCCTGCGGGTCCAACGTCTCCTCGACGAGGGCGTGATCCAGATTGCGGCCGTGACCGACGCGGAGGCGGTCGGCTTTCATCGTCAGGCCATGATCGGCATTCGCATCGAGGGCGACATCCGCAGCGTGGCGGACAAGCTGTCGTCGTTGCCGGAGGCCGACTACGTCGTGATATGCGCCGGCCAGTACGACATCCTCGTCGAGCTGATCTGCGAGGACGACGAGCATCTCCTCGCCGTCATCGACGACAGCATCAGGGCCATGCCCGGCGTCCGCAGCACCGAAGCCTTTGTCTACCTGCGACTCGAGAAGGAGACCTACCAATGGGGAACGAGATGAGCGAGACCAACAAGCAGGACCAGACGGCCGACACCCTCCTGGGGGGCGACTATGACGAAGCCCACCTGCAGGCGGCGGCCAAGCGACACCTGTGGATGCACTTCACCCGCATGAGCTCCTATGCCGCCCACGAGGTGCCGGTCATCGTGAAAGGTGAGGGTCCTTGGGTCTGGGACAGTAGGGGAAAGAAGTATCTGGATGGGCTTTCGGGTCTCTTTGTCGTCAACGCCGGTCATGGGCGCGAGCAACTGGCCGAGGCGGCTTCCCGTCAGGCCAAGCAGCTTGCGTACTTTCCGCTGTGGAGCTACGCCCATCCCAACGCCATCGAGCTGAGCGAGCGGCTGGCCGATCTGGCTCCCGGCGACCTCAACCGCATCTTCTTCACCACCGGCGGCGGGGAGGCGGTGGAGACGGCATGGAAGATCGCCAAGCAGTACTTCAGGTCCCAGGGCCAGCCCGGTCGTTACAAGGTCCTTTCCCGCGACATCGCCTACCACGGCACAACGATGGGTGCCCTCTCGATCACGGGGGTGCCGGCGATCAAGGAGCAGTTCGGGCCGCTCGTACCGGGCTCGGTGCGGGTCGCCAACACCAACTTCTATCGGGCACCGTACTTTGCCGACGATATCGAGGCCTTTGGCCGCTGGGCCGCCGACGATATCGAGGCTCGTATCCAGATGGAGGGTCCCGACACCGTGGCTGCGGTGTTCCTCGAGCCCGTGCAGAACAGCGGCGGGTGCTTCCCTCCCCCTCCCGGCTATTTCCAGCGGGTCAGGGAGATCTGCGACCGTTACGGCGTGCTGCTCGTCTCCGACGAGGTCATCTGCGCCTTTGGGCGCCTCGGCGCCTGGTTCGGCGCCCAGCGCTACGACTACCAGCCCGACATGATCACCTGCGCCAAGGGATTGACGAGCGGCTACTCGCCCCTTGGAGCCGTGCTGGTATCGGATCGGATCATGGAGCCGTTCGTCAGCGGCGACTCGACCTTCTACCACGGCTTCACGTTCGGTGGGCACCCCGTGTCGACGGCGGTGGCGCTCGCCAACCTCGACGTGTTCGAGAAGGAGGACCTGATCGGCAACGTCGAGCGGCGCGGCGCCGACTTCCGTCACGTGCTCGAGGGTCTCCGTGACCTGCCGATCGTCGGTGATGTCAGGGGTGACGGCTTCTTCTACGGCATCGAGATGGTCAAGGACAAGGCCACCAAGGCGACCTTCGACGACGACGAGTCCGAGCGCCTCCTGCGCGGCTTCCTCTCCCCCGCCCTCTTCGACGCCGGCCTCGTCTGCCGGACCGACGACAGGGGCGACCCTGTCATCCAGCTCGCCCCCCCGCTCATCTGCGACCAGGAGCACTTCGACCTGATCGGCGAGATCCTCCGCGGCGTGCTGACCGAGGCGTGGAAGCGTCTCTGATCCGCACCTCGGTGATCGGTCTCCCGGCGACCGGGTTCCCGGCGTGAGCGTCGCCTCGTCGCACCGGTCGACGACGGCGCAGACCGTCAACGGTCGGGCCGGCTTCTGGAACGCCTCCCTCGGAGGCCCACCACCCCCGAGGCCGGCGCTGCCCGGGTCGACGGAGGCCGATGTGTGCATCGTTGGCGCCGGCTATACGGGACTTTGGACGGCGTGGGCGCTGCGGAGGCTGCGTCCCGACATGCGCATCGTTGTGGTCGAGGCCACCCACGTGGGTTTCGGGGCCAGCGGTCGCAACGGCGGCTGGCTCTCGGGCCTCATGCCGGGTGACCGTGACCTGCTCGCTCGCCGGCCCGGCGGCAAACCCGGCGTCATCAGGATGCAGCGAGCCCTCGAAGGAGCCGTCGACGACGTCATCGAGGCGTGCACCGAAGAGGGCATCGACGCCGACATCCGCAAGGAGGGCACCCTCGCCGTCGCCACCACACCGGCCCAACTGCGGCGGATGGAGTCCGGCCTCATCGCCGACAAGGAGTGGGGTGTCGGGCCCGAGCACACCTGGCCCCTGACAGCCGCAGAGGTCTCCGGTCGCCTGCACATCGATGGCGCGCTTGGCGGGCGGTTTTCCCCCTATTGTGCCCGGATCCAACCGGCCAAACTGGTCCGCGGCCTGGCCGCAGCAGCCGAGCGGGCCGGCGTCGAGATCCACGAGCGCACGCCGGCCACCGAGATCGCACCTCACCGTGTGGCGACGCCTCACGGCACGGTCACGGCCCGCTTCGTGGTCAGGGCGACCGAGGGGTTCACGGCCGGGGTTCCCGGCTACGAGCGCACGCTGCTGCCGATGAACAGCTCCATGATCGTCACGGCGCCGCTCACCGCCGGGCAGTGGGAGGCCATCGGCTGGGATCGAGCCGAGACGCTCAGCACCGCCGCCCACGCCTACCTCTACGCTCAGCGCACAGCCGACGGGCGCATCGCCATCGGCGGGCGGGGCGTGCCGTACCGATGGGGATCACGCACCGACACCGACGGGGTGACGCAACCTGCAACCATCGAGGCGCTGCGGACGTCGCTCGTGGAACTGTGGCCTCTCCTCGGCGATGTGGCCGTGGACCACGCCTGGTGCGGCGTGCTCGGCGTGGCCAGGGACTGGTGCCCATCGGTCGGCCTCGACCGGGCCACGGGGATGGCTTGGGCCGGCGGTTACGTCGGCGACGGGGTCACCACCGCTCACCTCGCCGGCCGGACCGTGGCCGAGCTGATCGCCGGCGATGACACCGAGCGCACGAGGCTGCCCTGGGTTGATCACCGCAGCCCCCAGTGGGAACCCGAGCCGCTGCGATGGCTCGGGGTCACCGCCATCTACGCCCTCTACCGCGCCGCCGACCGCTCCGAAGGCCGCCGCTTAACCACGACGACGTCGGCGTGGGCCCGTCTTGCCGACCGCATCTCCGGGCGGCCGTAGGACCCTAGGGGACAGCCCGGCTAGCCCTCCCGTTCGTCCCGATCGGACCAGGTGCAGACGCATACCTCGTTGCCCTCCACGTCGGCGAGGATCCAAAACGAACGGGCGGAGGAATCGTCGACCAGCCGGCCTCCCGCTTCGATGGCGCTTCGCACCCGGGCGTCGGCCTCGTCGTGGGCCACCGTGACATCGAAGTGCACCCGGTTGCGTTGCGGGCGCGGGGCGTCCATCGGTTGGAACCAGATCGTCGGGAGCTGCCCAGCCGGATCGACGATGCCGTTCTCCTGGCCGTCATTTCCTGGCTCGTCGACGTAGGCCATCACCGCCTTCCAAAACGGCCTGATGGCTCCGATGTCCAGGGTGTCGACGGCCAGCTCCAGCATCTGCACCGGTCTCCGTGACTCGCCGCTCGTCGCCTCCGCCGGGCGCAACCCGAGCCCGTCCACCGCCGTGGCGATCCGGCGCGCCAGCTCTGTGTCGCGGACCGTCACGGCTCCCCGCTCCCTGGTCTGCACCGACAACTCGACCCGGTTGGGGCGCACGTCCACGTGCAGGTGGCCGTCGGCGTCCTCACCACTCGCCGCCACGGCGGCGCTCGCCACCTCGCTGCCCTGCGCGAGCGAGCGTACCGGCACCGACACGTTCAGCGTGCCGAGCAGGTATCGCCAGCCGATGGACGCCACGGCATCCGATGCGGCGGTGCGGGACAGGGGCGTGTCGGGTTCGATGCTGGGGTCGATCACGCTCCCAGGTTGCCAGGTTTCCCTCGTCGTCACGCGGCCGGGACGCCTCGGTTACAAGCTCTTCAGGGTACGAACCCGGTCGGCGAACGCCCGCCCTGCGACGGCCGAGTCTGGTGCGAACACCTCGAACGCGTGCGGCACGCCGGGGTGCACGTGCAGCTCGACGCCGACGCCGGCCTTGCCGAGGCGCTCGGCGTAAGAGAGGTCCTCGGCCCTGAAGATGTCGAGCTGGCCTACCTCGATGTACGCCGGCGGCAGACCGGCCAGGTCCTGCTCGCGTGCGGGCGCGGCGTAGCTGGGAACGTCGTCGCCGCCGGCGGCATCACCGAGGAGGCAACCCCAGCCGGTGATGTTGTCGTCGGTTGACCACAGCGCCATGGGCTCGATCTCCGGGTCGGGTACCGTCGTGCGGTCGTCGAGCATGGGGTACACGAGGATCTGCGACTTCAGGGACGGGCCTCCCCGGTCTCTGGCCATCAAAGCGACGGCCGCGGCCATGCCGCCCCCGGCGCTGTCGCCCATGATGGCGAGCCGCGCCGGGTCGACGCCGAGCTCCGCCGCATGCTCGGCGGCCCAGCGGAGCGCGGCGTAGCAGTCCTCGACCGATGTCGGATACGGGTGCTCCGGTGCGAACCGGAAGTCGACCGAGAGGATCGGGACGCCCGACTCGGCGGCGTAGCGTCGACAGATCGGGTCGTGGGTGTCGATGCTGCAGAGGAACATGCCGCCCCCGTGGATGTACACCCCGAGCGATCCCGGAGCGGAACCGGCCTTCCGGTACAACCGCATCGGGATAGCCGTGCCATCGACGGCGGTCGCCTGCACCGCCGTGACCTCGACATCGGGGGGCGGCGTCCAGGCCCCCGTGAACTCCGAGATCTCCGCGTCGACCATGGCGCGACGGGTCTTCCAGTCCCCCACCGGCGGACGGGCGCTCCCCGCGGCGGCCTCGGCCAGCGGAGCCATCGCCTTCGCCACCTCAGGATCCATCTGCAATGCCATCGGTACCCCCCCGAGTTCGTCGTCGTGTCGTGATCAACGCCAATATCGCAGGTCGATCCGGCCCCACGCCAGGGGCGGCGTGAGAACTGCGAAGGTTGCCTTCGTCGTCGAGATCGTTGAGCACCGCCGGCAGGCCAACGGTGAGCATCTTGTTGCGCACGGGACCGAGCACCAGCCTCGCCATGAAGAAGCCTCCGATGCCAGCGAACCCCGTGTGCTCGTAGGTAAAGCGGGTGCCACCGGGGTGCGGCTCGATCCGGTAGGCCACGTCCGTAGCGTCGCCGTTCTCGTCACCGACCCACGAGTAGCGCAGCACGGAGGGCTCGCGTGCCTCGAGCACCTCGCAGTCGACGACTCCCCGCCAGCCGGGCAGCGGTCTCGCCACGAACGTGAAGTGCGTTCCCACGACGGGCGAGAAGCCCTCGGGTCGCCCTCCCCTGCCCGACGCCGTCCAAAGCGGTACCAACGCCGGGTCGGTCACGGCCCGCCAGACCTTCGCCGGGGGATGCGGATACTCACAGACGATGCGGATGTCGCTCACTCGAGACTCCTCGTGTGCTCGGCTGGTATCGACTTCACTATTTATACTGTGACTATAAACATATAGCAGCAGTACGTACACGGCAGTTGGACGGCCCATCGGTAGTGGGGCGAGCCGAGCGTTAGGGTCCCGGCGTGGCGATCGCTCGATTCAAGGACCTCTGCATCGACACCAACGACCCGGCCGTCATCGGGCCCTTCTGGGCCGACGCGCTCGGTGGTCGCTGGGAGCCAGAGGCAGATGGAGGCGGGTGGATCGCCGGCCCGACCCCGAGGCACACCGTCTGGGTCAACCGGGTGCCGGAGGAGAAGACGGCCAAGCACCGGGTGCACCTCGACATCTACGTCGCCGACCTAACCACCCTGAAACGGCTCGGCTCGAGCACCGTGCGACCCCAGGGTGGCGACATTCGCTGGCACGTGCTTGCCGACCCGGAGGGCAACGAGTTCTGCGCCTTCGTCGAAGCGCCTGCCGCCCGAGCGAACTGACCCGCGCTGACCGACACGCGCTGACCCTCACGGTCGCGCCGTTGCCCAATACATAGTCGCATGGTTATATGGACATATGGCGCAGGAAGGTTCCGACATCATCGCCGCCGGCGAGCTGCTGAAGGTCCTCTCGGCCCCGACGCGCCTCGCCATCGTCGTGGCCCTCGACGAGCGGCCTTGCCGGGTCCACGAGCTCGTCGAGCGCCTCGGTCTCAGCCAGCCGCTCGTCTCGCAGCACCTCAGGGTGCTCAGGAACGCCAGGCTGGTACGTCCCGAACGCAACGGGAGGGAGGCGACCTACTCGCTCGTCGACCGTCACGTCGCCCATATCGCGTCCGACGCCATCCGCCACGCTGGCGAGGAGGCGTTTGGATGGCGGGCCGGCGATGGCCGAGCGACCCTCCCGGTCGCCGGCGAGAGGAGACCGGCATGACCCCCGAGCTCCACGCCACGGTCGAGGCCAGGCTCCGCCGGGTCGATCAGCGCTACACACCGGGCCGCCGAGCCGTCGTCGACCTCCTCGTGGATGTCGGGGGCCCGGTGAGCATCGGTGATATCGCCGAGTCACTGCCGGCGCTGCCCCGAAGCTCCGCCTACCGACATCTGGTCGACCTGCAGGGCGCCGGCGTCGTCACCCGGGTCGCCGCCAACGACGACTTCGCCCGCTTCGAGCTGGTCGAAGACCTGACCGAACACCACCATCATCTGCTCTGCACGCACTGCGGGAAGGTCATCGACGTCACCCCGCCCGCATCCTTCGAGGACGTCGTGAGCATCCAGCTCGACCGGCTGGCCGACGCCGTGGGCTTCCGTCCCGACAGCCACAGAGTCGACGTGTTCGGCCTGTGCGCAGCCTGCCGTTGACGAGGCAAACGGACTGCTAGCCGGCGGCGACGACCACCCGAGAGCGGCGACCTGAGGCAACCCGGCGCCATCCCGCCCAGCCGCGGCCGACGGCGTAGGAGCCGGCCCCGATGATCCCGACGTAGAAGCCGATGGGCCAGTTGGACTCGTAGGAAGCGGCGATCGCCACCCAGACCGTCGCCAGGGCGATGGCCACGCCAAGGAGCATGGCCGGTCCTGGCCGGGAGGTAAACGACCTGGCCGCCGCCGGCGGCCCGATCAGCAGGCTGAAGATGAGCAGCGTGCCGACGACGGGCACCGCCATGCTCGTCGCCAGGGCCACCACGACGAGGAAGCACAACTCCAGGCGGTAGCGGCCGACGCCGCGGCCCTCGCCTACGTCGGCAAGCACGGAGCTCAGCAGCAACGGTCGCCACAGCACCGCCATGGCGACGACGCAGACCGCCCCGAGGCCCGCGATCGGCGCCAGCTCGCTGGAGCTGACGCCGAGCACCTCGCCGAAGAGCAACGAGAAGATCTCCGGCTCGTACTCCTGACTCCAGCTGAGGAACAGCGATCCAAGGCCGAGCATCACCACGAGGGCAAGGGCGGTGGCCACATCGTGGCGGTCCCGACGGCCGAGCCAGCCGATCCCGAGGGCGGCGAGCACGGCGAAGAGCCCGAGACCGCCGATGGTGCTCAGGCCGAGGAGGCTCGCACCGGCGGCGCCAGCAAACGCCCCCTGCGGGATGGCGTGGGCGACGAACGACGATCCGCGCAGGACGACGAAGAACCCGACGACGCCGGCGACGACTGCCACGATCGTCGCCGACACCCAGGCGTTGACCATCAGACCGGAGAACACGAGCGCTCCCCTGTCATTGCGCGGCCCGCCCGGGTCGGTCCTTGCGCCGGCCAACGATGAGTTGGGCGACGAGATAGAAGACGAGGACGAGGGTGACCACGAAGAAGCTCACCGGCCAGCCCTTGCCGCTCGGTGGCCAGGTGAAGCTGTCGTAGGCGAGCAGGACACCGACCCAGGTGGCCGCGATCCCGATGCCGCCGGCTGTGACGGCGGCAACCCACGGCGTCTTGGTCAGGCGCAGCGCAGTGGCCGCAGGGCCGACGAGGAGAGCTGTGCTCAGGATGGCCCCGATGGTGAGCGCCGAGAGCGAGACGGCCACGGCCAGCGCAGCCAGGTAGCCGATCCCGACCAGCCGGACAGGGACGCCCCGGGTCGCGGCCAGATCCTCGCTCACTGAGCTCAACACGAGCGGGCGGTACAACACTCCGACCACGGCAATGGCGGCGGCCCCGAAGGCGATGACCACAGAGACAGTGGAGCTGGTCACGGCGAAGAGCGAACCGAAGAGGATGGTCACTGCGGCGCCCGTTGTGTTGTCGTACGTCGCATCGAAGTACAAGAAGAGGGCGGCGAGGCCGAGACCGGCACCGAGCACGATCCCGGTGGCCAGATCGCGTCCCCTCGCCCGCCTAATGCCGATCATCTCCATGGCGCCGGCGGCGATGATCCCGATCCCGACGAACCCCCACAGCGGGGCGATCCCGACGAGGAAGGAAGCGGAACCTCCCGTCGCACCCACGTCGGCGATGGCGTGGCCGGCAAAGGACTGGCCTCGCATAACCGTGAACACCCCGACGGCACCCGAGACGACGGCGACGACGGCGCCGATGATCAGGGCGACGTGGACGGCGGCATTGGTGAAGAATCCGGCAGCGAAGACGACGCTCACCCTGGGTGGCCGCGGCCGGCGCCCGACCCGGGCTCCGAGCCGACCCCGAGCGCATCGCCGCTCCTGGCGTGCGAAGCCGTCCCGTCGATCGAGGCGGGCGCGTCGTCGGGATGGTGGCCGTCGTCGAACATGAGATCCCGGCCGACTCCCGGTCCTGCGACGACGAGGATCCGGTCGTGGACGCGGACCACGTCGACGGGGTGGCCGTACAGCCGGCTCAACACGGCGGCGTCGACGACCTCGTCGGTGCGCCCGTCGGCCACCCGGCCACGCGCCACGTAGACGACGCGGTCCATGACCGAGACCAATGGGTTCATGTCGTGCGCGGAGATCATCACCGCGATCCCCTGCTCGCGAGCTAAGCGCGAGAGCAACCCGACGATCTCTTGTTCGCTGCGAATGTCGAGGTTGGCGAGGGGCTCGTCGAGAAGCAGCAGCCTCGGCCTGGCGATGAGGGCGTGGGCGATGAGGATCCGCTGCTGCTCGCCCCCGGAGAGCTCGCCGACCCTGGCGTCGGCAAACGCGGTGGCGTCGACGGCGGTGAGGGCCCCATCGATAGCCGCCCGGCGCTGGCGGGAGGGAAGCGAGAACCCCCACCGATGGCCGTCGAGGCCGAGCCCGACCAGGTCTCGCCCGCGGAGGGGAACGTCGGGCTCGAGGACCACCTTTTGCGGGACGTAGCCGATGAGCGGATTACGCCGCGCCCGGGGGCGACCGGCGACGAGCACGCGTCCCGTCGTGGGCCGCTGGAGGCCGAGGACAACGCGCAGCAGGGTGGTCTTGCCGGCACCGTTCGAACCGATGAGGCCGCTCAGCTCGCCGGGGCGCAGCGAGAAGGTGACGTCATGGAGGATCTCGCGGCCGGCGAGCCAGACCCCGACGCCCTCCACCCGCAAGATGTCGGGTCCGGTGGGCGGGCTGATGGGTCTCACGGCAGCTTCACCGTCGACGCGCCGTGGGCCACGGCCCTCTGCAGGGCCGCCACCTCCGCCACCATCCACGACTGATAATGGTAGCCAGGCACCGGCATGGTCTCGTAGACGCCGACGACAGGGATGTGATTGCGCTTGGCCGCCTGCAGGAAGCTCTGGGTGAGCGGGTCGGTCACCTGCTGGTTGTAGACGAGCGCCTTGACCCGGTGGGCGGAGAACAGCCCGTCTTGGATGGCCACGTTCTGCGGCGCGGGATCGTTGCCGTTCATGATGGAGGCCTGCAGACCGAACGGGGTCAGGTCGCGGGTTCCGGCCGCCTGGAGCATGTAGTCGCCGACCGGCTCGGTCGTGGCGACCGGCGTGCCCGCATAGGCCCGCTTGAAGCGGGCGAGGGCTCGATACCACGGCTTCAGCGAGGCATCGAAGGTCCCGAGTCTGGCCGCGAAGTAGGCGGCGTGGTCTGGCTGCAAGGCGCCGAGGTCATGGACCACCGCCGCCGCCACGGCCGGCATGGTGGTGGGGCGGTACCACAGGTGCGGGTTGGGGGTGCTGTCGGGCAGGCGGAGGAGCTTCTGCACGTCGACGACCCGGCGTTTGGTGCTGGGTGAGGCCGCCTCGATCTTGTTCATGAACGAGTCGTAGCCGAGTCCGTTTTGCACGACGAGCTGCGCCGAGCCGACCTGCCTGGCCACGCCGGTGCTCGCCTCGAAGGTGTGCGGATCGGTGTTGGGTTGGCTCATGATGGCGTTGACGGTCACGTACCTCCCGCCGATCTGGGCGATCACGTCGGCGTATTCGTTCTCGGCGCCGACCGCGGCGACCGTGCCCGCCCTGGTCGCCGTACCCGCAGCCGACGCCGGGCCACATCCCGAAGCGAGCGCGGCGCCGGCGGCACCGATCGCCGCTGCTGTCCATAGCTTGCCCCCGCGCATCCCCTGTCGGCCGGTCCACCACCTCGTCATTACGAGAATGATACTCAGTCTTGATATTGGACCTCAAGTGGGTGTCGCGGACCGGTCCTGGTCCGGGGCGCTCTCCTCAGGACGCGTTCGCCTGGCGGCGGTCGCCCGGGTGTTCGACGATGGGGTCGAAGTGGGTCGTGGTGTGACGCAGCCGCGCCGGCAGCTCGTCGCCAATGAGCCCTCGGCGCGGCCGCAGGCACGGCCCGTAGGCACGGCCAGCAGCCGCACCAGTTGTTTCGGCGTTAGGACGCCGGGGGTGCCGACTCCTCGGGTGCCGACTCCTCGGGGGGGGCCTCCGAGGTCCACGCCGGCCCGTCGTCGACCGGAGCGGCAGGGGCGGCCGCAGCGTCGGCATCGGGTGAGGAACCGGTCTCCTGGAGGTACTCGGCCCACGCCTCCTGCGCCTCGGACTCGGGCTCGAAGTCGGCGAAGCTCGGGCCGACGTAGTTGCCCTGGTCGTCATAGGTGTGCTCTCCGAACGCCTCCCGGTACTCGGCGGCGACTTCCCCACCCTCGGCGGCCTGCTTGATCGACAGGCTGATCCGCCGGCGCTGGAGGTCGATGTCGATGATCTTGACCCACAGCTCCTCGCCCGGCGTGACGACCTGCTCGGGCAGGTCGACGTGATGGGTGGCCATCTCGGAGATGTGCACGAGTCCCTCGATGCCCTCACCGACCTGCACGAACGAACCGAACGGCACGAGCTTGGTGACCCGCCCGTAGACGAGCTCGCCGACCCGGTGGGCGTTGGCGAACTCCTGCCACGGGTCCTGCTGCGTCGCCTTCAGCGACAGGCTGATCCGCTCCCTCGAAAGGTCGACATCGAGGACCCTGACCTCGACCTCGTCGCCGACGGCGACAACGGATGAGGGATGGTCGACGTGCTTCCACGAGAGCTCGGAGACGTGGATGAGCCCGTCCATGCCACCAAGGTCGACGAACGCACCGAAGTTGACGACAGACGACACGACGCCGCGGCGCACCTCGCCCGGCTTGAGGTTGGCGAGGAACTCGTCGCGCTGCTCCTTCTGCGTCTCCTCCAGGTAGGCGCGCCGGGAGAGAACGACGTTGTTGCGGTTCTTGTCGAGCTCGATGATCTTGGCGTCCAGGGTCTTGCCCACGTAGGGAAGCAGGTCCCGCACCCGCCTGAGCTCCACGAGCGACGCCGGCAGGAAGCCCCGCAGACCGATGTCAAGGATGAGCCCGCCCTTGACGACCTCGATGACCGGGCCGGAGACGACGCCCTCGCGCTCCTTGATCTGCTCGATGGTCCCCCACGCCCGCTCGTACTGGGCCCGCTTCTTGGAGAGGATGAGGCGCCCCTCCTTGTCCTCCTTCTGCAGCACGAGCGCCTCGATCTTGTCGCCGAGCGAGACGACTTCGTTGGCGTCGACGTCGTGGCGGATCGAGAGCTCCCGGCTGGGGATGACGCCCTCGGACTTGAAGCCGATGTCGAGGAGGACCTCGTCCTTGTCCACCTTGACGACCGTGCCGTCCACGATGTCCCCGTCGTCGAACTCGACGATGGTGCCGGAGATGGCGTCCTCGAGCGACATGGTGCCGAGGTCGTCATCGACGATCTGGCGCGGGGTGTAGACACCCGAGTCGTCGAAGGTGCCCATCTCCGTCGTGGGGCTGGCAGTATCGGTCATAGGTTGGCCTCTTTCCGGACGTGGGACTCCGCCTGGTCGGTCGTGGCGGAGCGATCGGCGAGCCATTCGCCGGGTGTCGATCCTACACCGCCGTCGGTGACGTCCGGCCGGGTCGAATCTGCGGTCCGAGGCCGCTCGAGATGCAAGGGTCGTGCCCATGGAGATAAGCGAAGGGGACTTCGAACGGCTCGTCGCCGACGCCCTCGACGCCATCCCCGACGAGCTCGGCCGGCGCATGGAAAACGTGGCGGTAACCGTCGCCGACCACCCCACGAGGGCCCAGCTCGGCGGGCGGCGCGGCACCCTGCTCGGCCTCTACCAGGGAGTTGCGCTCACCCGCCGCTCCCCGCTCTCGTACGTGGGGGCCATGCCCGACCGGATCACGATCTTCAAGGGTCCCATCTGCGACATCGCCGCCGACGAGGCCGACCTGCGCCGGCTGGTGACCACGACGGTGATCCACGAGGTCGCCCATCACTTCGGCATCTCCGACGAGCGCCTCGACGAGCTCGGCTGGGCCTAGCGAGCGGGGCGGGTCGCCACGAGGAGCCATTCGGGATGGTCGACGTCGGGCGCCCGGGCCCGGTAGTCACCGGGGCCGACCGACCACAGCCCATCGACACTGAGCCCGGCCGACGTGGCGAGCAGCCGCAGCTCCCTCGGCGTGAAGCACGTGGTCCACAGGTCGAAGCCGGCCTCGACCCCCTCGCCATCGCGCACCATGGCGGTCTCGTGATTGACGGCGGTCGCCGCGTCGAAGGTGTCGCCGTCCTCCAGATGACGTACGACGAAGTACGACGAGACGGCCGAGACGACCAGCTTTCCCCCCTTCCTGACGCACGCCGCAAGCTGGGCGAAGGCGTCGACGTCGCCGGCGCCGCCGAGAAGCCCGAAGCCGCCCTGACAGATGGACACGACCGCATCGAAACTTCCTGGGGGAAAGGGCAGCCGCCGGGCGTCGGCCCGCACCCACGCCCCGGGCCCGGCCGCGACGAGGAACGGGCGGGCCAGGTCGACGCCCACGACCTCAATGCCCCGGGCGCCGAGCGCGGCGGCGTGGCGTCCCGGGCCGCAGCCCACGTCGAGGACCCGCATGGCGGGCCGAATGCCGGCGGCATCGACGATGAAGGCAACCTCCTGCGCTGTGCCCCTCGTGAACGAATAGCGGAGGTACTCGGCGCCCGTGTGCGCGGCGAGGCCGGCCCACTCCCGTCCGCTGACCGGCTCCGACACGCCGGCACGGTAGTAGATGTGCAGGCCGCCACGACCGCCGGTAGGTTCCTCCGAATGCTCGCTGGCGCCACGCCCGACCCTGTGGCGTCGGCCCGCACCATCGCCGACGAGGTGCTTTTCCCCGAAGCCGCAGCCATCGACCGGGCCCTCGTCGTGCCGGCCAGGTACTTCGACGTGCTGGCCGACGCCGGCCTCTACGGGCTGTACGGACCGCGGTCGGCCGGCGGCATGGACGCCGACCAGCGGACCGGCGCCCGGGTCATCGAAGCCCTCGGTGGGGGCAGCCTGGCGGCGGCGTTCGTGTGGATCCAGCACCACAGCGTGGTGCGCGCCGTCGCCGGCGCCGGCACCGAGCTGCGGGGCCTGTGGCTCGCCCCGCTGTGTCAGGGGCGGATCAGGGCCGGGATCGCCACCGGCGCCCTCCGGCGTTCGGGGCCCCCGGCCATCACCGCATCGCCGGTTGGCACCGGTTGGATCCTCGACGGGACGGCACCGTGGGTGACGGGATGGGAGCGGATCGGCGTCGTCTACGCCGGCGCTCGCCATGAAGACCGGGTCGTCTGGGTGCTCCTCGACGCCAGCCGGTCGAGCAGCCTCGGCGTGACGCCGAGCGACCTGGCCGCGATGACCTCGACGTCCACGGTCGAGGTCCATCTCGACGGTCATCCCGTCCCCGGAGGGCGGGTAGTGGGAGTCGAGGCGTTCGGAGACTGGCAGCGGCGCGACGCCCTCGGCCTGCGCACCAACGGGTACCTCGCCATCGGCGTGGCCGCACGCTGCGCCCGGCTGCTCGAGTCGGCCACCCTCGCCGCCGACGTCGACGAGGCCAGGTACCAGCTCGATCGGGAGGACGGACCGGCGGGCGGGGCGGACGTGACGGGTGGCGGGACGGGCGGCGGGGCGGGCGGGACGGGTGCAGCGGGCGGGACGGGCGGCGGGACGGGCGGGACGGGCGCAGCGGGCGGGACGGGTGCAGCGGGCGGCGCCGGCGGCCCGGGAGTCGAGCGGAGGGGCGCCGGCGGCGCGGGGATCGAGCGGGCGCGGGCCGATGCATCCCTCCTCGCCGTGCGAGCCGCGACCGCGCTCGTCGTTGCCGGACGGGGCGGCTCGATCGATCTTCGCTCCCACGCCCAGCGTCTGGCGCGGGAGGCCATGTTCCTGCTGGTGTTCGGCCAGACGAGCGGCATCAGGGCGGCGCAGCTCGACCGGCTTCTCGGGCGTCTCGAGGGGGGCCGGCCCTAGCCGACGGTTCTTGTCGCGATCCGTGTACGCGTCGGGCCGAACCTGTCGCGATTTGTGTACACCCCTCGGTGCAATACCGCGACAGGTTCCGGCCGGAATCGGACACGCGGGCCGCAACCGCTGACCCGGCGCCGGGCCCTTCGGAGATCAGGAGGCCGCGTCGGGAGACCCGGGGGGCAGCGGCTCGGTCTGGAGGTGAAAGCGGTCGGCGGTGAGGCAGCGCCCGGTGGCCAGGTCGAAGCGCCAGCCGTGCAGCGTGCAGGTGAGAACCCGACCGTCCGTCTCGCCGAAGCGGGCCAGGTCACCGCCGAGGTGGGGGCAGCGGCGTTGGACCCGGTAATCGCCGATCACGCAGGATTCGCCGGCCGCTGCCTTCTCATCGTCGGTGAGCCGACCCTTGGCGACCCTCGCGGCGGGGGCGAGCGACGCCTCGAGGTACGCCATCCGCTCGGGCGAAAGGCACTTGAAGAAGTGGAAGACCGTCCCGTTGTAGGGACCCACCCGGTCGGCCTCGAACCGGCAGGAGAGGAACAGCTCGTTGACCCAGTCCTCGACGTGACGGTCGATGAGCGAGCGAACCAGTCGAGCGTCGAGGACGAAGAGGTGGCGCCACTCCTCGCCCTTCCAGGGTCGGACCTGGCGGGCCACCGGGTCGATGACGACCGAATCGTCGCCCATGTCGAGCACGATGGGCTCTCCCAACTCCGCGCAGACGCGCTCGGCACCGGCGAGGAGCGGCTCCCACCACTCGGCCAGGGCGTCGGCGATATCGGGCCCATCGTTCGGGCAGGCGGCGAGGACGGCAGCGATCTCCGGCCTGCGCCGCTCCCGGTAGGCCTCCAAGTAGGCCCGCTTTTCGGCGAAGATGCGCTCGACGTGCTCGGGACCCCCGGGGTGGCTGACGTCGAAGCCACCTGGCGCCATGGTTGCGGCGCTGCCGGGGATCATCAGGTGACCGCGGTGGACGTCGTGGCCGGCGAGGTAGGAGAGGAACGCCGGCTGGTCGACGAAGATGTTGGCCGGGTCAGCGTCGAAGTCGTTCAGGTCGAAGAGGGTGTCGTCGAGGAACGCCGCCGGCCCGGCGAACGGGACGACATGGTCGGCGCCGACAGCGGCGATATAGCGCAGGGCACGACGCATCTGGTTGGCCCGCTTCTCCCGGCCGACCCGTGCCATCTCGGCGTCGTCAAAGCGGTACACCATCGGATACCAGATAGCCCCGGAGAACTGCAGCAGGTGCAGGTCGTAGGGTCCGAAGCTGACCACCGAGTCGAGGTCGGTGAGACGGCAGTCGTTTTGGTTGAACAGCCGCGTGGTGCCATCGTCGACGGCAATGGCGGAGTCGCCGAGCGGGCCGTCGGCCGGCGTGGTCTCGGTCCATATCGCCACCCTGATGCCGTCAAGGTCCACCGGCACGCCTGCGGTCGTCTGGACGAAGGAGGTGAAGCCGATGGCCTCGAGCTCATGGCGCAGCTCGTCGAAGGGGAACTCGGGGAGCAGCACCGTGGCGTCCTTCGACACGTGCCGGGCCAGATAGGCGGGGTCGAAGTGGTCGTGATGAAGATGCGAGATGTAGAGGTAGGTCGGCGAGCCGATCACATCGGATGAGACGCCGGCATTGTCGGGGAAGGGAAACCAGGACCCGAAGTACGCCGGGTTGAACCAGGGGTCGCACAACACGGTCGTGCCGCCTGCCTCGACGAAGAGTCCCGCGTGACCCGTGAGTGTCACACGCACGGCTTCACGGTAGCCCGACAGGCGACGGTGGCCGCCAGCCGGCCCCGGCCCTCGAGGGCGCGGTCGGCGTCTAGTGACCGGGGGGGCGCAGCGGACTCGGTGACACGAAGGTGAGTCCCGCGTGGTGGTCGGTGCCGGCCAGATGCTCGTGGACCCGCAGGCGCCCGGCGCCCTGACCGACGAGGACGACGACGCGCACCGGTCCCGCCGGCAGCGGCAGCTCCCAGCGTCCCTCGCGGTCCGGCCCGACCGCGCCGAGCACGATCACGGCGCCCCGGTCGTGACGGCGCCGCTCGTACCAGCGAGCGGGCCGCACGACCAGGTGGGAGCGCAGCGAGTCCAACCGACCGGCCCGGTGCCGGCGCACGGTGACGCCGACGACGACCACCTGCGGTCCCGGGTTCGTGACGACGAGGGGGGTAACGCCGCCGCTTCCGGCCAGCAGTCGGGTGTGGGCGTCGGCGGGTCGATCGCCTCCCGCCTCCCCGGCCCGAAGCAGCCACCATGCCGACGAGACCACGAGGCCGATGGCGCCGATCGATACCAGCAGCGCCATCATCGGACCCGCCCCAACCGAGCCGCTACCGCTATCGCTCGCCTCTGGATACCGCTACTCTGTCCTCTCATGATTGACAGTAGCACTACTGAGCCGAGCGCAGCACGTCTGATTCATCGGCTGCGAGCCGAGATCGGCGGGCGCCGGCCGGGCGATCGACTGCCGTCCACCCGGCTCCTCGTCGAGACCTACAAGGTGAGCCCCGTCACCGTGGCCAGATCGCTGGCCGCCCTCAGCGCCGAGGGGCTCGTGGTGACCCGGCCGGGTGCCGGCAGCTTCGTGGCCGAGCCGCCGGCCGAGCGGGCGCCGGCCGACCACTCATGGCAGACCGTGGCCCTCGGCGGTCGGTCGGTCGATGCGGCCGGCATGAACCCGGTGCTGCACCCCGGCGACGAGGCAACCACGATCTCCCTCGCCCTCGGCTACCTCCACCCTTCGCTCATGCCGGCGCGGGCCCTGGGGGCGGCGCTGGCGCGTGCCGCCCGCCTCCCCGATGCCTGGCACCGACCGCCGCCGATGGGGCTGCACGGGCTGAGGACGTGGTTCGCTCGGCTCGGCGGTCGGGGGATCGAACCATCCGACGTTCTCATCACCCCGGGAGGACAGGGTGCCATCAGCACCACATTGCGGGCCGTCGTGGCAAACGGCGAGCCGATACTGATCGAATCGCCGAGCTATCCGGGCGCGCTCGGCGTGGCCAGGGCGGCCGGAATGCGCATCGTGCCCGTCCCGACCGACGCCAACGGCATCATCCCCGAGCTGCTCGCCGACGCCTTCGCCAGGTCCGGCGCCCGGGCCTTGTACTGCCAGCCGACCTACCAGAACCCAACCGGTGCCGTGCTCGACGTCGAGCGGCGCCGGGCCGTGCTCGACGTGGCGTCAGCGGCGGGAGCGTTCGTGATCGAAGACGACTTCGCTCGGTGGCTTTCACACGGGCCGCCGCCCCCAGACACCATGCTCTCGGCCGACACCGAGGGACGGGTCATCTACATCACATCACTGACGAAGCCGGTCTCGCCCAGCCTGCGCATCGGCGCCGTCATCGCCCGCGGTCCGGTCGCGGTGCGCCTCAAGGCCATGCGGGTCGTGGACGATATGTTCGTGGCGCGGCCCGTTCAGGAGGCCACCCTCGACCTGGTCAGCCGGCCGTCATGGGAACGCCACGAGCGGTTCCTTGCCGGGGCGCTGGCGTCACGGTCGACAGCGTTGGCTCGGTCCCTGACCGAACGCCTCCCGCGAGTCGCACTTTCGAGCAGACCGCGCGGCGGCATGCACCTCTGGGTCCGGCTGCCATCCGACGTCGACGAGGTCGAGGTCGAAGAGGCGGCGGGCCGGCGGGGGGTGACGGTGGCGCCGGGGCGCCCGTTCTTCCCGGCCGAGCCGACCCACCCTCACCTTCGCCTGACGTTCTCGGCCGCAGCCACCGAGGCCGAGCTGGCCCTTGCCGTGGAGCGACTTGCCCTCGCCGTCCCCGCGCTCGCCGGCTGAGCCCCGGCCGGCGAGCGGCCTGGCCAGGCCAGGCTTGCCGCCTACAGCAGCGGGGGCCGCACCCACTCGGCCCCCCTGACGTGATGATCGAGCCAGGCCCACACGGTCGAGTACCAGACCTTGGCCTGACCGGGCTTGAGGACCCAGTGGCCCTCGTCGGGGAAGTAGAGAAACTTGGCGTCGACGCCGGCGTGCACCAGGTCGGTCCAGAGCGAAAGCCCCTCGCCGATCGGAACCCGATAGTCCTTGTCGCCGTGGACGACGAGCATCGGCGTGCGGATCGCTGCGGCATGGAGGTGCGGGCTGTTGCGCTCGTAACGCTCGGGCTCCTCGCTCGGATACCCCCACTCCTGGGCCCAGCTGCCGGGATGGTCGGTGGCACCGACGAAGCGATCGAGGGCCCACAGGCTGGCGTGGGTGACGATGGCCTGGAATCGCTCGGTGTGCCCGGCGATCCAGTTGGCCATGTAACCGCCGTACGAGCCACCCATCGCCGCGGTCCGGGACGCATCGATGTCGTCTCGGGCCTCGACGGCGTCCACGGCGGCCATCAAATCGGCGAACGGCACCGGCCCCCACTGGCCCCAGGCCCGCTGGATGAACTCGTCGCCGTAGCCCTGCGAGAGGCCGGGATCGGGGAGGACGACAGCCCAGCCTTGGGCGGCCATGAGCCACGGGTTCCACCGCCAGCTCCAGCCATCCCAGCTCATCAGGGGGCCGCCGTGGACCCACAGCAGCAGGGGTGCCGGTTGCTCGTCGGCGGGGAGGACGAGCCAGGACCGGATGACGGCGCCGTCGGGTCCGACGGTCTCGACCCGCTCGACCCGGCCGGGGAGCGGACCGATCTCACCAGGCGCGTCGAGGACAACCGGGTCCTGGTCGGCGGAGCGAGCGTCGAGGCGCACCGGTCGGGCCGGGGAGTCGACGTGGGTCCTGAGGGCGTAGACCCATCGGCCGTCGGGTGAAGGGGACAGGTCGCTGTACGCCCCGCTCCCCGTCAGGCGAGTCACGGCGCCGCTGCTCACATCGACTCGGAAGACCGGGGCGCTCCCATCCTCGACAGCTACGAAGTACACCGCAGTGGAGTCCGGCGCAACGACCGGCGACGCCGGCCACAGCGGGAAGCCGGGCAGCAGGTCGCTCCGCGCTCCGCCGTCCAGGTCGATGCGCTCGAGGGTGAAGGTCGGGGACCGCTCGAGGTCGGCGACGGTCTCATTGACGACGACGACCCAGCGGCCGTCGGGCGAAAGGGCCGGTTCTGCGTAGTCGTGGAACCTCCCGTCGGCGCCCCTTGTGGCACCCGGCCCGGCGTCGCCGGCGATGACACGATGCTCGCCGGACGCCACGTCGATGGCGACGATGCGGGAGCCCTCGCGTCCGCCTTCGACGGTGAAGCGCCATCCCGTGACCACCGTCTTGGCGTCGGCGGCAATGGCGACGCCGGCCTCCTCTAGGGCCAACCCGGCGTCGGGCGTCAGGTCGCGCAAAGGCGACGAGGCTGCGCTGGCGTCACCGAGGACGAAGAGCCGATTGTGATCGGGGCCGAGATCGTGATCCCAGTGGCGGACCGGCAGGTCGTCGAAAAGGATGGCGGCGACACCGGCGTCCTTTCGGGCCTTGCGCCGCTCGGCGTCATCATCGGCGGGACCGGCAAGCGCAGGGGCGGAGACGACCGCCGTCATGGCGCCGGTGGCGGTGACGACGCCGGTGACCCCACCCGGTCGGGACACCACCAGGATGGCCTCACCGCCGCCGGCCGGGAGCAGCCAGAGACCCGACGCCGCGTCGTCGCCATCGGGTCCGGAATCGGTGACGGCCGGGTCGGGCCGGCTTGAAACGAAGAGAAGGTCGCCGTTCGGCAGGAAGGCCGGCGCCGACTCGCCCGGCGCCGACCGGGTAAGACGCCGGGGCGGTCCCCCGTCGGTTGCGATCTCCCACAGCGCCGTCACGTACCGCTTCTTGTCGGCGGCCAGGGTCTGCACGGGGGCGACGAGGCGAGACCCGTCGGGCGAGAGCACGAGACCGGTGAGGCGGGGCACGGCGACGTAGTCGTCGAGGGCATCAAACACGGTGGATTCGCTCATTGCCGGAACCTAGCCGCCGGCCCCGTGACCGGCCGTCCCGTGAACCCGCCGGCCCCGTGACCCGGCCGTCCCGTGAACCCCCCGGCCCGGCCTCGGCCCGATCCCGTGACTCAGCTCAGCCCTTGGCGCCGGCCCACGTGTCACCCCACGACACGTTGACCTCGAGCGGGACCCGCAGCTCGGCCGCCCCGTGCATGGCGTCGCCGACGAGGGCCGTCGCCGTCTCCGACTCGTCGGGGGGCACCTCGAGGATCACCTCGTCGTGGACCTGCAGGATCAGCCGGCTGGCGAGCCCCTGCGCTTCCAACCGGGCATCGATGCGGACCAGGGCGACCTTGAAGATGTCGGCGGCAAGACCCTGGATGCCGGCGTTCATGGCCTGGCGCTCCCCCGCGGCGCGGATCTGGTAGCGGCCGGACTGCAGCTCGGGGATCAACCGGCGCCGGCCGAAGAGGGTCTCGGTATAGCCACGGTCGCGCGCCTCGGCGACCACCCGATCCATGTACGCCCTGACGTTGGGGAACCCCTCGAAGTAGGCCTCCAGGATCTGCGTCGCCTCGGGCACCGGGATGGCCAGGCGCTGGGCCAGGCCGTAGGACTCCATCCCGTAGGCCAGCCCGTAGGAGACCATCTTGGCCTTGGAGCGCATGGCCAGGGTCACGTCGGCGGGCTCCACGCCGTAGATGCGCGAGGCGGTGGCGGTGTGGATGTCGGCGCCGGTCGTGAAGGCCTCGACCAGCCCGGGGTCCTCGGCCAGGTGGGCGATCACCCGCAGCTCGATCTGGTTGTAGTCGGCAACGAGGAACCGGCACCCCGCCGCCGGCACGAAGCACCGCCGGAACCGGCGGCCCTCCTCGGAGCGAATCGGGATGTTGTGGAGGTTGGGCTGATCGGAGCTGAGCCGCCCGGTGCGCGCCACCGTCTGGTTGAACGTCGCATGGATCCGCCCATCGCCCGCCACCTCGGCGAGGAGCGACTCGCCGTAGGTCGAGCGCAGCTTCTCCACCTCCCGATAGCGCAGAAGGGCCTCGATGATGGGGTGCTCGCCCCGGAGCCGCTCGAGGGTCTGGGCGTCGGTCGAGAACCCCGTCTTGGTCCGCTTCTGCGGGGTGAGCCCGAGCTTGACGAACAGCACTTCGCGCAGCTGCGGGGTCGAGTTGACCACGAACGGCTCGCCGGCCAGCTCCTGGATCTCAACTTCGAGCCGCTTGGCCTCGGACGACAGCTCGCCGGCAAGGGCCCGCAGGGCATCGACGTCGACGGCGACGCCGACCTCCTCCATGCGGGCGAGGACGCGGACGAGGGGGCGTTCGACCTCGTCGTAGAGCCGCGACATGCCCCGCGCCGAGAGTGCAGCGCTCAACGGCTCCGCCACCTTGGCGACCGCCGCGGCCCTGCGTCCCGACTCGTCGCCGGGATCGGCCTGCGTCCCCGACAGGTCGAGCTGCCCGACCGGCGGGGCGTCGGGAGCCCGCAGCTCCACCTCTCCGTAGCGAAGGGCCAGGTCCTCGAGCACGTACTGGTCGCCGGCCGGGTCGACCAGGTAGGCGGCGATGGCGGTGTCGAGCTCGAGGGAGGAGAAATCGACACCGATGACGGCGAGACCTCGCATCAGGGCCTTGGCGTCGTGGGCGCTGATCTCGGCGCCCCCGGTGCCGACGAGCGCCTTCAACGACCCGAGCACCGAGGTGTCGGCCAGGACGTCGGGTCCGAACCAGGTGACCGCCACCGGATCGGCGGGAGGGAGCGGCACCACGGCGAGGCCAACGAGGGGGCTGCGGCCCTCGATGCCCTCCCACGCCCCGGCCAGGACGATCGGTGTCCCCGCCCGCCAGGCGTCGAGCGCCTTGACGGCTCCGGCCACGCCGGCCGGCGTTGTCACGTCGATGTCGAGGGCAGCACCGGTGGGCGGAGCCTCCCCGGCCGCTCTTTCCCCTCCCCCTGTCGCATCCAAGAAGCGGTCCCAGAGGGTACGGAACTCGAGGAAGTCGAACAGCCGCTTCACCTCGTCGTTGTCCCAGCCGCCGAGGGCGGCCTCGCCGGCGTCGACGCTGACCGGCACGTCCCGGATCAGGGGCGTGGCCTCGGCGTTCTTGCGGACGGTCGGCTCCGCATCGGTCAGGTTGGAACGCAGCTTGGGGGTGAGCTCGTCGAGATGGGCGAAGATCCCGTCGAGGTCGGCGTAGGTGTTGATGAGCCGGGCCGCCGTCTTCTCCCCGACCCCCGGCACGCCCGGCAAGTTGTCGGATGGGTCGCCACGCAGGGCGGCGTACTGCGGGTAGCGCTCCGGGGTGACCCCGGTCCGTGCCTCGATGCCGGCCTCGTCGTAGAGGACGTAGTCGGAGACGCCCCTGCGGTTGTAGAGCACCCTGATGTGGGGGTCGTGGACGAGCTGGTAGGCGTCACGGTCACCGGTCACCACGATCACGTCGTCGCCTTGCGCCTCGGCCGCAGTGGCCAGGGTCGCGATCACGTCGTCGGCCTCGAAGCCGGCGATCTCGACCAGCGGGATCTTGAGGGTCTCGACCAGTTGGCGAACCAGGCCCATCTGCTGGCGGAGGATGTCGGGCGTCTCGGCCCTGCCGGCCTTGTAATCGGCGATCATCTCGTGGCGGAACGTCGGCTCCGGGCGGTCGAAGGTGGCGACCAGCTGGTCCGGCGTGTGGTCCTTGATCAGGTTCACGAGCATGGAAGTGAACCCGAACACGGCATTGGTCACCTGGCCGGAAGCGGTCGCCATGTCGGTCGGCAGGGCGAAGAACGCCCGGTAGGTAAGGGAGTGGCCGTCGAGCAGCATGATGCGCGCCATTGCTACCGATGCTAGGAGGCGGGTGTGACGGCGCGGGCCGCTGCCAACGGCAGGTTGGCATACGCCCACGGATTAGGTAGACCTAAGGGCGTGCTGGCGACGTTCGTGATCTTCCTCCGTGAGGGCATCGAGGCCAGCATGATCGTCGCCATCCTCCTCGCCTACCTCGACAAGCTCGGGCTGAGGCGGCACTTCCGCGACGTGCTGGCCGGTGTGGCCGCCGCCATGCTCCTCGTCCTCGGCGGCGGCGTGGCCGCGTACCTGCTGCTCACGAGCTACGCCGGGTCTCGCACCCAGACGATCTTCGAGACGTTCACGTACCTCGTCGCCGCCGTCGTGCTCACCTACATGACGTTCTGGATGCGCAACCACGCCCGCACCATGTCCAAGGACCTCAGGGAGCGGGCCGAGGCCGCTCTCGAACGCAGGGCCCGCTTGGGTCTCGGGCTTCTTGCGTTCCAGGCGGTGGGGCGGGAGGGACTCGAGACCATGGTGTTCACTCTGGCCATCGTGTTCGCCACGTCGGGGCGCGGCGTGATCGCCGGAGGCGTCGCCGGTCTCGTCGCCTCCCTCGGAGTCGCCTTCGCCATCTACCACCTCGGCCGGCGGGTGAACCTGGGCATGTTCTTCAGCGTCGTCGGCGCCCTGCTCATGGTCTTCGCCGCCGGAATCCTGGCCGACGCCGTCGAGAACCTCCAGCAGCTCGGGTGGTTGCCGTTCCTCACCCACCCGCTGTGGAACACCTCGGGGGCGCTGTCGGAGGCCAGCAGCGTCGGGGACGTCTTCCACAGCTTCTTCGGCTACGCCGACCGGCCCACCATCCTCCAGCTCGTCGTCTACGTCGTCTACCTGGCCGTGGTGATCACCGCCTACGTCGGCCGGCGGCGCATCGGCCGAGCGGCCACTGCTACGCCGAGCGGTTCTGCGCCAGCCGGTTCTGCGCCTGCCGGTAGTTCTGCGCCTGCCGGTAGTCCTGCGCCCCCCGGGTCGGCACCGGCCGGTCCTACGCCGTCCGGCCCGGCCGGAGCGGGGGCCCGGTCGGCGCAGGGCCTGACGTAGAGTCATGACCATGGCCGACGGGTTCCATCCCCCCCTGGAGGAATACCTCGAGGCCGTCCACGAGCTGGAGGAGGAGGGCACGGTCCCGATCCAGGCCCGGCTGGCCGAGCGCCTCGGCCACAGCGCCCCTGCCGTCTCGGAGATGATCCGGCGCCTGCGCGACGAGGGCTACCTGCAGACCGAGGGCCGGTCCCTGTCGCTGACCGAGAGCGGGCGGGTACTCGCCGAGAGCGTTGTGAGGAAGCATCGCCTGGCCGAACGCCTCCTCACTGACGTCATCGGCCTGCCGTGGGAGAACTCGCACATCGAGGCCTGCCGCTGGGAGCACGTGATCTCCGACGACGTGGCCGAGCGGCTGGTGATCCTGCTCGGCAACCCGACGACCTGCCCCCATGGCAACCCGATCCCCGGGGCGGGCGAGGACCTGAGGCAGCTCACCGCCCTCGCCGACGCCCGTGTCGGTGAGCACCTCCGCCTCGAGCGGGTGACCGAGCAGGTCGAGATCGACAAGGCGTCGCTTTCGTACCTGTCGGATCACGGGTTCGTGCCGGGCAAGGAGGCACTCGTGGCCTCGCGGGCTCCCGACGGGACCCTCACCCTCGACCTGGGTGGCAGCAGCATCGCCCTCGGGCCGGCGCTGGCCCAGCAGCTCTTCGTCGCCGCAGCCTGAGGGCGCACGGGGGACGCAGGGCACGGGGGCGCCAGATCCGCCCGGCCCCCACGCCCCCGGATTTTCTCAGCGATGTTGACGGTGGATTTCGACGTCAACATCACTGAGAAATCTCGTCGGGCCCCGGCAGCGCTCGGCGCCGGCGGCCGGCGACCGATCCGCCCGGTCCCCCTGCCGGCCTCACTCCTTGGCGGGCCTCACTCCTTGGCCGGCCTGGCCCCATCGTCGATGACCCGCCGGGCGATCTCGTCCATGCGGACCCGTTGGTGCATAGCGGTGTGCTGGATCCAGCTGAAGGCGGCGCTCTCGGTGAGGTCGCACTCGTCCATGAGGATGCCCTTGGCCTTCTCCACGACCTTGCGGACCTCGAGGCGCTCCTCGAGCGATTTGACCTGCTCCTCGAGCGCCTTCATCTCTTTGAAGCGGCCGAGGGCGATGTCGATGGCGGGGAACAGCTCACTTTTTTGGAACGGCTTCACCAGGTAGGCGAGGGCGCCGGCATTGCGGGCCTGCTCGATCAGATCTCGCTGGGAGAACGCCGTCAGGACCAGCACGGCGGCCAGGCGTTCGGCGGTGATGTCACGCGCCGCGGTAAGGCCGTCGACTCCCGGCATCTTGATGTCGAGGATGGCGAGCTCGGGACGGTGGGCGCGGACGAGCTCGACGGCCTCGTCGCCGCGGCCGGTCTCCCCCACCACGTCGAAGCCCTCCTCCTCGAGGATCTCCTTCAGGTCGAGACGGACGATGGCCTCGTCCTCGGCGATCACAACACGAACGGCCACGGGCCTGGCTCCTTGAGCTTGCGGGTCACAGAAAGGGGAATGTCGGCCGGAGCCGGGGCTGATCGGACGTGGACTGCTCGGACGTGGACTGCTCAGACGGGGCCATCGCCGGCCACGAGACGGTCGAGCAGCTGGTCCTGACTGGCTCTCATCTGCTCGATCGTGTCACGAAGGGACTGCTGGCTGCGGGCCAACACGTCGGCGTGCCGCTTGGCCTCGGCGTACTCCCGGTGGGCCAGCGGCGTCTCGGACACGAGCGAACGAATCCGTGCCTCGTCCGCCGCTTCACTAAGGGCGGCCAGCTGCTCGTCGACGACGGCCAACTCATCCCGGGCACTGCGGATGCGCTGAGCGATGTCGAACAGACGCCGTTCGATGAGCGAGCGGGACATTGGACCAGCGAGCTTACCGATATGTCAGCCGAGCGCTTCGGTTGGCAGAGCGAGACCGAGGTTGGCGCCGAGGAACACGAGCTCGTCGGAGGCGAGCTCGACGGTCCTGCGCACGGATCTGGCCCCGTGCCCGACGTCGGCCTCGCGCCGCACGAGGACCGGCCGCGAATCCACGTCGCCGGCCGTCGCCCACTGCAGCTGGGCGGCGACCTTGCGGGCGTGGAGCGGGTCGACGCGGGTGTCGCCGTCGAAGACGGTGAAGAGTACGGCCGGATACACGGTCCCGTCCTCGACATGGTGATACGGAGAATAGGAAAGGAGCCAGCCGAGCTGCTCGGGATCATCGGCGCTGCCGTACTCGTCGTTCCACGTCACGCCGAGCCCGAAGCGCTCATAGCGGACCATGTCAAGGAGCGGCGCTGAGCACACGACGGCGCGGTAGCGCTGTGGGCTGCGGGTCAGGGCGGCGCCGACGAGCAGGCCGCCGTTGCTCCCGCCCATGATCCCGAGTTGCCGGGGCGTGGTCAGCCCCTCGGCGACGAGCGCGTCGGCGGCCGCCTCGAAGTCTTCGAAGACGTGGTGCTTGTGTTCGCGCATGCCGTCACGGTGCCAGGGCTCGCCCTCCTCCGAACCGCCTCGCAGGTTGGCCACGGCCCACACTCCGCCGGCCGCCACCCATGCCAGGATCGACGAGGAGTACGCCGGTGTGAGGGCGATGTTGAACCCGCCGTACCCGTAGAGCACGGCCGGCCTCGGCCGATCGGCCGCCAGCTCGTCCTCGGCGCCGTCGCCGAGCGGCGAGAGCACTGTCATCCTGACCTCGGTCCCGTCGGCCGAGCGGTACGAGAGTTGGCGGGATCTCACCCGGGGACCGCCGACGTCGGGGGGACTTTCCCCGTCGGCGCCGTCGGTCGGGCTCAGGTTCCCGGCCTCCGGGTCCAGCGCCGACACGGTGTAGGGAGAGGCATAGCCCGTCCAGCCAACCCAGACGTCGGCACCCTCGTCGGGCCTTCCTGTCAGGTCGGCGGAACCGGCGACGGGAAGGGGGACGTCGCGGACCCATGCCCCCGTCTCCCGGTCGTGGACCGAGACGGCCGAAAGGGCGTGGCGGCTGTGCGACACCACCAGGCACTCGCCGCTCAGGACGTAGGACTCGAGCACGCCGCCGTCGGGGTCCTCGGCGACAATCTCGACCCACGCTTCTGGAACGGGACGGCTGGGGTCGGCCCTGACCAGCCGGCGCCGCGGCGCGTCGAGGTCGGTGATGAGCCACAGACCGCCTCGCCTGTCCCACGAGGGCCACGCCTGGGCGTCGAGTCCCTCGATCACCGGCTCCCATTGCAGCGGGCCGGCCCCTTTCCCCGGCGACTCGAGACGGGCCAGGTAGAGGTCGTTGCGAGGCGCAGTCCCGAGCTCGACGGTCACGGCGACCCACGTCCCGTCGTGGGTGACGTCGACGCCCAGATAGGCGGTCTTGTCCACGTCGGGCCCCCGGCCGTCGGCCCCGAACACCAGCACGTCATCCGCAGGGTCGGCGCCCACCCGGTGGCGCCAGACCCTCCGGTGGTACATCTCCTCGCCGGCGGGGACGGCATCGGGCGCCAGCCGGCGCACATAGAACAATTCGCCACCGCCAGGGAGCCAGGCGATCGGGCTGTAGCGCAACCGGTCGACCGGCCCGTCGACCGTGTCACCTGTCGCCACGTCGATGACCCACATCCTGGCCTCCTCGTCGCCGCCGGTCGACAGGAGATAGGCGAGCCGGTCGCCCTCGAGCGAAGGAGCCCACCCGTCGAGGGTCACCTTGCCGTCGGGGTCGAGCCGGTTGGGATCGACGAGGGCCCTCGTCCCGGCGCCGTCGGCGACGAAGACCACACCGTGATCCTGGCTCGCGGCGCGCTCGGTCCAGAAGCGACGCTCGCCGATCACCGTCGGCGCGCTGCGGACTCCCGGCACGAGCTCCATCAGCCGATCGGCCATGGCGGCCCGCTGCGGATGGGCACCAGCCCACTCGCCCCAGAGCCGGTCCTGCGACTCCGACCAGGCGGTGGTGTCCTCAGAGCCGGCGTCCTCGAGCCACCGGTACGGGTCGGCGACCGTGTGCCCGTGGAGGCGCTCCTCTATGGGCAGTCTGACGGCGGCCGGATAGGCGTCGTGATGGCGTTCGGGCACGCCGGGGACGCTATCGGGCCGGCGAGGATGGCCTCACGGTGCGGAGACGTCTTCGATGATCTCTGGCAGAGATTCAGACCATTCTCAGCCCGACGCGCCAGACTTGGGACGTGCGAGTCTTGGTGGTAGACGACGAACCCGCAGTCCGCCAGTCCCTCGACCGGGCCCTGCGCTTCGAGGGCTTCGAGACGGAGATGGCCGAGGACGGCACCGCCGCCCTGCTCGCCCACGCCCAGCGCCCCGCCGACGCCATCGTCCTCGATGTGGCCATGCCCCGTCTCGACGGCCTCGAGGTGTGCCGGCGCCTCCGCTCGGCCGGCGACACGAGCCCCATCCTGCTGCTGACGGCGAGGGCCGCCATCAACGAGCGGGTCGCCGGCCTCGACGCCGGCGCCGACGACTATCTGGTGAAGCCATTCGCCCTCGAGGAGCTGCTGGCGAGGATCCGCGCCCTGCTGCGGCGGAGCAGCCCGATGGCAGACAACGAGGTGCTGCGCTTCGACGACCTGTCCCTCGACCCTGGCACACGTGACGTATTTCGTGGAGAGCGGCGCATCGACCTGACGAGGACGGAGTTCCTGCTCCTCGAGCTGCTGCTCCGCAATCCCCGGCAGGTCCTGCCGCGCGAGGTGATCTTCGACCGGGTGTGGGGCTACGACTTCGGCGCCAACTCCAACTCCCTCGAGGTCTACATCGGCTACCTGCGGCGCAAGACCGAGGCCGACAATGAGGCGCGCCTGATCCACACGGTCCGCGGCGTTGGCTACGTGCTGCGCCAGGCGGTAGGAGCGCAGGCCGGTACGTGACGTTGTGGCCGCGCCACCGCTCGTTTCAGGCTCGCCTGAGCGGGTTGGTCGCCCTCGCCGTCGGCGTGGCCATCGCCCTGGCGGCGGTGGCGTCCTACGTCGCCGTCAGCCACCAGCTCTACCGGCAGGTGGACGTCAACCTGAGCAACGACTTCACCCACCTGGAGACCCAGCCGAATCCGGTCAACTCCAACATGGCCATCGACTTCCTCAACAAGGGCGGCGTCATCGTCGGCCTCTTGACCCGATCTGGATTGCGGGAGGTGCCCGGTGCGCCGGCGACCCTAAGGGCCACGCCGGCGGACCTCGAAATGCTCGAACAGCCGGGCGCCCTTATCAGGAGCAACTACACGAGCACCACCGGGCAAGGCTACCGGGCTCTCACGTCGGTCATCAAAGGCCATCGGGCCATCGTTCTGGCCGAGCCGACGGCGACGGTTGAGCACACCCTGGCGACCCTGAAGCTCATCCTGTTCATCGTGGCCCTCGGCGGGATCCTCCTCGCTATCGGCCTGGGGGGGATCGTGGCCAGGGCGACCATCCGCCCGGTGAAACGGCTGACCGCCGCAGCCGAGCACGTGGCGGCGACCCAGCAGCTCGAGGCCACCATCGTCGAGGACTCCGACGACGAGCTCGGTCGCCTGGCCCACGCCTTCAACGAGATGCTCGGCGCCCTGGGCGCTTCGCGCCATCAGCAGGCCCAGCTCGTATCCGACGCGGGCCACGAGCTCCGCACCCCCCTCACGAGCCTGAGGACCAACATCGAGCTGCTCGACAGGGCGAGGAACCTCCCCGAGGATGACCGCCAGGAGCTCATGGGGGACGTCACCGCCCAGCTCGAGGAGCTCACCACCCTCATCGGCGACCTGGTCGAGATGGCCCGCCAGGACGAACAGCAGCCGGAGCCGACAGAGGTCCGTCTCGATCACCTCGTCGAGCACGCCGTCGAGCGAGCCCAACGCCGGGCGCCTGCTCTCCGCTTCGACGTGTCGCTCACGCCCGGCTCGGTGCGGGCCCAGCCCCCGCTCGTCGAACGAGCCGTGCTCAACGTGCTCGACAACGCGGCCAAGTGGAGCCCGGAAGGCGCCGCCGTCGAGGTGACCCTCACCCGGGGCGAGCAGTGGTACCTCGACATCCGCGACCACGGTCCCGGCATCGCCGCCGATGACCTGCCCAAGGTGTTCGACCGCTTCTACCGGGCCCCCACGGCCCGGGCCATGCCCGGATCTGGCCTCGGGCTTGCCATCGTCAGCCAGGTCGTCGCCGCCCACGGTGGGACGGTGACCGCATCGCTGCCACCCGACGGTGGCACCCTCGTCCACATCGAGCTACCCACGGTCACCGAACAGGAGCCGCCGGAGCCCGACGCCGTCGAGCCGCCCGCACGGGCCAGCGGCGCAGACCGGCCCGATGACGGGTCCGAGGCCAACCCGCCGGCGCCCGCCCCCGAGGCCGCGCCAAACCCGGTGGTTGCGCCCCGAGCCGAGTCTCTCGAACCGAGCGCCCCCTCGAGCAGCTCGGCCCTAAGGGGCACACGAGCGCCCTGACCTGCGGCCAACCATGGGGACTTTCCGTGGCCATCAGCGGGACAACACCTGACCGCGCCCGGGAAGCTCTGGCCGTCACGGAAGAGTTCCAGATGCCCCTTGACGCCGAACATCTCCACGACCTCGATCAGCTCGGCCGCTCAACAGACGCCAGGCACCCACGCCGGTTCGTCGACTAGGGACTGGCCCTTTATCTCCGGGGACTGGACAACGTCGCAATCAGAGCAACGACGAGGATGGAAGCACACGAAAACCAAAGCGCGCCTCGATATCGTTGACCAAGTCGTTCCCGATCGGCTCAGACCAGACGTCGACGAACGCCTCCGGGTGAACACCCGGCTTGCCGAACAGGGCAACCGAGTGAAGATCTGTTTGCGGGTCGTGCCTGGCGGTGTACCAGATACCACCGAAACCGGCCTGAAAGAACCGCTCGGCCCACGCTTGCGAACCGGCTATGTCGTCACCCGTGGAGAGCTCGGCGGTTACCCCCCACTCGAACGCTGCACGATTGGTCATGTCCGCTAGACGGGTGGTCGGTACGATCATGCCGGCAACCAGGCTGGCGTCGATCCGACTCCGGGTGACAATGGGAAGGTCACCGAACTTTTCTATGAACGCCCCAACCGGGTTTCCGGCCAGGTAGCAGGTCCCGAATACGGTCGAGGTGCCAGCGGGCGGGTCGAATCGGTCCTCACCGCAAGCGCAGAACCATTGGGGCTCGTGGATTACGTCATGGATGCGGGTGTAAGGAAACGAATCGGAAAGTACCTTGACAGGGAAAGTGGCCAGCTCATTGGGGTCCGCTGGAGGCAGCCGTACCGTCATGCTTGCAGGTGAGAGGCGGTCCGGCGGGCGGCGGCGAGAACCTGCTCGTCAGCGTTTTCGGCGGCTATCCAATCAGCCGGCGCCAAGTCGTCGAGGTCCGAGCGAGGCTGTTGCGCCCATGCGGCGATCTCGACAGGCTCAAGGGGACGTTCGAGCTGCCTAAGTGCTCTCAGCATGCTAGCGACGACGGGACGGACCTCCCGCCTGGCGATGTCGAACTGCCAGGTCGGAAACCAAGTAACCCCGCGACCCGGTACCCCGAGGAGGGTCCCTCGCTTGAGTCGATCGTGCAACGCCTGGCGGGTGACGTCCAGGAACTCTGCCGCCTCGGTGGTGCTCCATCTGTCCCCTACTGCCTCGCTCCAGGCGAGAGGGGCGAACACAGTCTCGGCGGCACGCCATCCCAGCTCCCTGGCCTGCTCGTCGTCGACCCTACCAAGCAGGTAATCCTTCTCCCGAAACAGTGAGGAGAGCCGTTGGTGGAACGACTCGAGGAGAAGCGCCATCGCATCGGCCATAGATTGCAGCCTAAGTCTGAAGCGTCAAGGCGTCAAGGTGCATCCTCCGGCAATGCGGCCTTCGCTCGAGACGGGGACCAGTCGCCGATAGTGACGGCGAGAGCATGTCTCTTAGCCGCTGGTGCCGTCCAGGCGCCCGATACTGCCTGGGGAGCACGTGCCAAGCCCCCGAAGCTCCGTCAGCCCCTGACGGCGCGCCGAACCCCGAAGCGGCGCCGACTCCTCAGACGGTGGGCTCGCCGCCGTCCCGTCCGCGGTAATGGCCGGGCCAGTCGTCATAGCGAATGCGGGAGATCGACCGCACCTCGGCCCGCGTCCCCCAGTCGTCACGTCCCAGCCGTGACAGGGGCTGGAGTCTTTCGATGTCCGGGTGGCCGTCGACGAGCACGTCGTCGCGTACTGCGGCGACCACCACCCGTCCAAGCACGAGGGTCGAGTCACCAAAGCTGAGCGTGGCGTGGAGCACGCACTCGAGCGCGACGGGCGATGCTGCAACCCGGGGAGGACGGACCCGCAGCGATGGCTCTCGGGCCAGGCCGACGGCGTCGAACTCGCTGGTATCGGCCGGGAAGTTGGTCCCGGTGGCGTTGACCTGCTCGAAGAGGGGCTCGGCCGGGAAGTTGACGACGAACTCCGATGTGGCCTTGGCGTTGCGCAGCGAGTCCTTGCTCCCCACGGAGGTGAACTGCACGATTGGTGGGTTCACGCAGGCCACGGTGAAGAACGAGTGCGGGGCCAGGTTGTCGACGCCGTCGGCGGAGACCGTGGAGACCCAGGCGATCGGGCGAGGAACGATGACCGCCGTCAAGAGGCGGTAGAAACCGGGGCCGAGCTCGTCGGGGTCAAAGATGGTGCGCATCGGCACACAGCCTGCCCGGGGACGCCGGCCTACCGCGGCGCTTGCCGACGGCCTCACTTCGGGGGGGCCGGGGCTCGGTCGATAGGTTGACGGCGGTGGCCGCCTCAATCCTCCGCCGCAGTGGCGGCGGCCCCCGCGACCGGCTGCTGATCGCCGTCCTCGCCGCCGTGCCGGTCGCGGCCTTCGTCGTCCCCGCGCTCCTCGGACACCTGGTCGTCCCCGGCGACGACCTCCTGCAAAACTTTCCGACCCGGGCCCTTGTCGGGTCTCTGATACGCCACGGCCATTCGCCCGTCTCCGATCCCTACATCTGGAGCGGCGCCCCGCTCCTCGGCGGCTGGAACGCCGGCGCCGCCTACCCCCTCACCTGGCTGTTCGCCGTCCTCCCAGCCGGCGCGGCATGGACGGCCAACCTCGTCGTGACGTGGTGGGTCGCCGGCATCGGCTGCTATGCCTTCCTGCGGGCGTCGAGGGTGTCGGCATTGGCCGGCTTCCTCGGGGCGTTCTCTTTCGTCTTCGGCGGAGCCATGACCGCCCAGCTCTCCCATTTCGGACTCGTCGCCGGCATGAGCTGGGTTCCATTTCAGCTGCTGGCCTTGCTTCGCCTCTCGCAGCCGTCCGGACGGCGGAGGTGGAGGGCCGGCCTGGTGCTCGGTGTCCTCCTCGCCCTTACGGTCCTCGCCGGCGAGCCAAGGGCCATCGCCGACGCCGCCGTGGTGCTCGTCATCTTCACGCTCTGGCGGGTGGTGCGCTCCCCCCGTCGGCTGGAGCTCGTGGGCTCCGTACTCGCAGCCGGCGTCCTAGCCGGGCTCTTGAGCGCCATCCAGTGGCTCCCAGGCGTCGAGGTGCTCGGGACGTCGCAGCGTGCGGCCGGATCCTTCGCCGTCTTCGCCTATGGGTCGCTCCCGGTCGCCTGGCTGACCCTGCTCGTCGTCCCCGACCTGCTCGGGGGATCCGGATCGTTCGGCGCACCCGCCTTCCTCGGCGGCGTCAACTTCGTCGAGGTCACGGGATACGTGGGGCTCGCTCCGCTGACGGCGGCCACGTCGCTTCTCGGTCGCATCCGGCGACGGGCCCGACGGCCCGAATGGCTCGTCTGGGAGGTTGTCGCTGCGGTCGGAGCCCTCCTTGCCCTCGGAAGCAACACCCCGCTCGGTCCTCTTCTGGCCCGTCTCCCCCTCTACGGCGGTCAAAGGATCCAGAGTCGCAACCTCCTCGAGGTCGACCTGGCACTTGCCTTCCTGCTCGGCTTCTGGTTGGACGCCTGGCTGGCGGCGCCCACGACCAAGGCGCAGGCTGCGGGACGCGGCGGTCGACTCACGACCGCAGTGGCGACGGCGCTTCCCGGGCTCGCCGCGGCCGGCCTCGTCATGTGGAGCCTGTTTTCCGCCGGCGGCCTGCTCCAAGGGTTGGGAGCGAGGGCGGCGCATGGTCCGATCCCTGCCGGCTACTACGCCACCGTGGCGCCGTTCCTCGTGATCGCCGTGGCCTGCGTGGGGTTGGCGCTGACGAGTCCCCGCCTGAGTGGACGCCGGCGGGCCACGGCCATGGTCTCGTTCGTGGTCATCGACCTGGTGGTCCTGACGGCGACGTCGGTGGTCGCCGTGGCCGGCGGCCCGGCACCGTCGTCCGGGTCGGATCCGACCTCAGGGGGGCAAGGGAGCATCCCGGTCCCCATCCACACGGCGGGCGTCAGCGGAGTCGGGGCCACTCCACGGGACGTCTTGCGGATTCCGGGGCGCTTCGCCATCTACGACCCCGGGCTTGTCGACGTGTCGGCGCTCAACACCGTCGCCGAACCGGACCGCAATATCTGGACGGGCGGATACTCGGTTCAGGGCTACAGCTCGCTCGTCGACGGCGTCTACGCCGCCACCACGGGGTCACACGCTGCCAACGGCGAAGGCCAGAACACCCTCAGCCCAACGGCGGTGGGCGACTCGACCCTCGACCAGCTCGACACCTCGGTGCTACTCACTCCCTCCGTCTCGCTGGTCGGCGCCTCGGGTCGCCGGTCCCCGACCGGAGCCCGATCACTCCACCGTGGCAGCGTGGCCAGCTGGTACCTCGGGACGCCGCACGCCATCGACTCGGTCTCCATCCCCGCCCACGCGGGCGGCTCGGTCGCAGGGGCCGAGATCGGCCTGCAGTCGCCGGGCGGTTCCGTGACGTGGCACCCGGCTGCGCTTCGATCCGGCACGCTCAAGGCCCGCTTCCCGGGAGACCCCGCAGCCGTCGCCGTCCTGGCCCGCGGCGCGGCCGTCCGGCTGGGAGCCCCCGAGCTCCGTCGGGCTCACGCCGCGTCGGTCGTCGCCAACGGCGCCCTGCAAGACGCCCTCGTCCCCCCGCACTGGACCTTCGCCGGCGTCGACGGTCCCTTCGCCGTCTACGCCGATCGGCGGGCGGAGCCGGGGCTCCGTTTGCAGGCGCGGCCGGCCGGCTCGCTCCAGGCGGCCGCGGTCCGGGCCCTGGACGGTCCGAGTGTCGAGCCATCCTCGGCTCGGGTGACCTCCCCGCGAGGCGTGATCGTCGTGCGGGCCGCGGCGGCCATCGCCGGCTGGCGAGCCGAGTGGCAACCCGACGCCGGCCCTTCGGCGGCGCTGGCGGTACGAAGAGACGGCCTGGTGCAGGCCGTCACGGTCCCCGCCGGCGCAGGCGTGTTGACCTGGCGCTATGACCCACCGGGGATCGCGGCCGGCATGCTGCTGTCCCTGACCGGCCTGGCCCTCCTCGTGCTGGCCGCGGCCGGGCTGGCTCTCAGCCGGCGGCGCCGGTTGCCGGCACGCCCTCAGGCGACGGCTCCCCGACCCCACGAGCCCGCCGGCTCCGACGCAGACCCCAGCCGACCCACGACAGCGCGGTGAGGGTGACCGCCGCCGCCACCAGGCCGATCGTGAGATTCGAAAGGCCAGGGATGGCCATCGTCGCGGTGATGGCGGAGAGCACGACGATCCAGTCCCTACGGGCCCGTTCGGCTGACGGGGCCAGACAGGCACTCCCCCACAGCGTGTACCAGGGGTAGAGCACCGGGCCCAGAAGGGAGACGGCAAGGAGACCCCCACCGGCCGTCACGGTGGCATCACGACGGCGGCAGGTCACCAGGAGGTAAACGGCGATCCCGGCCGCGCTGAGCAGCCCGATGACCCGGCAGGCCTCGGCCAGGGTGGCGTAGGACATCACGTGGGTGAGGGTGAGAAATGGCGAGAGGCCGGTGGTCACGAGCGACGTCGGCGCCGCCGGGGTGTGACCCTGACCCGGCGTGCTCAACGCCGTGTGGAGCCACCCCCACCCGTCGGGTACCAGGGCGCCGGTGACGATGAGCACTCCGGCCGCCGTCAGGGTGCTCCGGATCCCGGCAACGACCCTCCTGCGCTCCGGCGTCTCGACGACCAGGTAGACGACGATCACGGCGACGGCGATGAGGGCGGGAGCCTTCACAGCCGCAGCAATGCAGGCGAGGCCCAGTCCGAGGTACGGATGATGGCGGCGCACGGCCACGAAGGCCGCGAGCAACAACGCCACCATCAGCCCCTCGAGGTGCCCGGCGGACACCACCTGCAGAAGCATGACCGGATTGAGCACCGTCAGGGTCACCGCCGACGCCCGCAGCCTGCGGGGGGCCAGATCGGCGGCGAAGACACCGGCCGCGAACGCGCTAATCGCAGCCACGACCTTGAGGACGACGACCGCACCGACGGCCCCGCCGCCGATCTCTGCGCTGGCCCACTGCACGGCGGTGGCGACCGGCCCGTACGGACTCGGAGCCGAACGCCAGCGCGGGTCGACCGCCACGACGGCGGGCCCTCGACCGAGCGCGGCAGGACCGACGTGGTACGGGTCCAGATGGCGGACGACAAGGAGTCCCTGCGCGGCGTAGGTCAGCACGTCACCGCTGAGCAGCGGGGGCCCGACGATCAGCGGCAGCGACCAGCAGGCCGCAAGCACCCAGACCCGACGAACGCTCATGGTGGCCCCGCGAAGCGATCGGACCGTGAGCAGCCAGACGCCAATCAGGACGAGGATGCCAACCAGAAGCTCAAGGCCCGGTAGGGGATGGGTACCGGGGTTCACCCCGCGAGCGGCGACGATGCCCAACCAGCTGGTCAGACGCACCGTGCCACGGATGGGGCCCACTCGACCCCCGGCGAAGACGATCAGCGCCGTTGCCATCGTTCCCACCACGGCGAGGGTCCCGAAGGCTGGCCGGATGGCGCGCCGGTCCCACCACCTGCGCAGCCGGCGGGGACGGGCAGTGGTCCTCGTGATGACGCTCAACGGCGACCGCGGGACGCCGCAGCCCACAGGGATGGTCTCATCGTCAACGTCCAATCGTCCCGCCGAGGCACAGTCAAGCAAGCTACCATCCCGGCTCCGGCCGGAGTGAGACCCGGAGGAGCGGGTCGTACCCGAGGTGGGATTCGAACCCACACGCCCTTTCGAGCAGGGGATTTTGAGTCCCCCATGTCTGCCATTCCATCACTCGGGCCGAAACAGCTGCAGGCCGCAGCGTCCAACCGACCCCAAAGCGTAGACGCACGCACCGTCCCGACCGGCGAGCGGAAAAACCCGGGCGCGAAAGGTAACCGGCGCGCCCCCACATCGGTCAGAATCTCCCGAACGTCGGTGATCCGCGCCGGCGACGAAGACGAGGAGGCCGCCGCGCATGCCGGCATTCGTGTTCCCCGGGCAGGGATCGCAGCGACCTGGCATGGGAAGGGCGTGGGACAACCATGCCTCCTGGGAGCTCGTCAAGGACGCGTCCGATGCGAGCGGGAGAGATCTCGAACACCTCTTGCTGCACGCCGACAGCGAGGAGCTCACCGAGACGCGCAACGCCCAGCTGGCCACGTTCACGATGAGTCTGGTCGTGCTCGATGCCGTCGAGCGCCTCGGTATCGAGCCGACGAGCTGCGCCGGCCACAGCGTGGGCGAGTACACGGCGCTGGTGGCGGCCGGCACCCTCGGCTTCGAGGCCGGCTTCAAGGTCGTGGCCGAGCGGGGTGACGCCATGCAGGCCACCGCCGACGACGAACCAGGCGTCATGGTCATGGTGGCGGGTAGCGACGCCGAGACCGTCGACATCGCCTGCCGGCTCGCCGACGGCCCGGTCTGGCTGGCCAACGACAACAGCGTCGAAGAGGTCGTGATCGCTGGTGAGCGCCAGACCGTCGAGCGGGCCGGGGCCAAGGCCATCGAGCTCGGTGCCCGTTCGCTGACTCCCGTCGCCGTCGGCGGGGCATTTCACACCCCCTTCATGGCTCCGGCGCGCGATCGCCTGCAGAAGGCGCTTCGCACCACGACCTTCCACGATCCCGACATCCCCCTCGTGGCCAACGTCGACGCCCGCACGCACACCGACGCCGAGAGCTGGGAACTGCTCCTGACGGCGCAGCTCACGAGCCCGGTCCGCTGGCGTCAGGTGATGGCTCGCCTCGGCGGCCTCGACGACCGCAACGCCGACGCCGAGCAGCTCTTCGTCGAGCTCGGCCCCGGTGGCGCCCTGACCCGACTTGCGGCCCAGAGCCTGCCGGGGATCACGGCTCTTTCGGTCTCGACGCCCGATGATCTGGACCGCCTCGTCGACCTGCTCGCCGGCACGACGGCCCTGCACACGTTCGCGTCGGGCCATCAGGGAGAGCACCTCTACGTTTCGGAGCGGGTGGTCATCAGCCCGTGCGCCGGCGTCTTCGAACCGCCGGTCGGCGACGCTGCCCTCGTCGCCGACGCTCCCGTGGAGGTGGGCACCCTCGTTGGCACCGTGTCCGGTACCGACGTCCGCTCACCGTTCGGGGGCTGGCTCATGGGCATGCTGGCCCAACCGGAGGAGCGCGTGCAGACGGGACAGCCGTTGGCCTGGCTGCGCGCTCGATGACGAGCGCCGACAGGTGAGGGCCCGATGAGCAGGCGCCCGATGAACGGCGGTGCCTCCTCGGGGTCGCGGGGCTGCACCATGACCGGCTGGGGTCAGGCCCTGCCCCCCAAGATCGTCACCAACGCCGACATCGCCACGCTGTTCGACACGACCGATGAGTGGATCGTTACCAGGACCGGAATCCACACCCGCCACGCGGCCACAGGACCGTTCGTCGATGAGCAACCTCCCCTCCACCCGGAGGGCGGCCTCGGCACGACCGGGCGTCTGGCCGCCGACGCCAGCCGGACGGCGCTCGCGAGGGCCGGGCTCACCGGCACCGATATCGACATGCTCATCCTCTGCACCACGTCGCCGGACCAGTCGGTACCGGCCAGCTCGTCGGCGCTCAACGCCGCCCTCGGCATCGGTGGCGGCGGCATGGACCTCAACGCAGCGTGCGCCGGCTTCACCTACGGACTGGTCACGGCCGCGGGCCTCATCGGCGCCGGCATGGACCGGGTGCTGGTCGTCGGGTCCGAAACGCTCAGCCGGATCACCAACTGGGACGACCGCACCAACGCCTTCCTGTTCGGTGACGGCGCCGGCGCCATCGTGCTCGAGGCGACGCCGGCCCCCGGTTCGCTGCTCGGCTGGGATCTGGGTGTGGACGGCACGCTCGTCCCCGTCCTGTACGCCGACCTGGGCCACGGCATGGTCATGCGCGGCCAGGAGGTCTTCCGCCAGGCGGTCAGGGCCACGACCGATTCGGCCGTGGCGGCCATGGAGCGGGCCAAGGTGACGATCGATGACATCACCATGTTCGTGCCCCACCAGGCCAACCTTCGCATCATGCACGCCATCGCCGACCGCCTCGGCCTGCCCCGTGAGCGGATCGCTTCGGTCATCGCCAAGACGGGAAACACCTCGTCGGCGTCGATACCGCTCGCTCTCATCGACGCCGTAGAAGCCGGCCGCTGCCACGAGGGCGATCTCCTGCTCCTGTCCGGGTTCGGTGCCGGGATGACCTGGGGCTCGGCGGTATGGCGCTGGACCGGCGAGCGGCGCTGAACGCTACTGTCGCCGCCACATCTGCGATCGACCCCCTCCCCGAAGGAGAGTTTCATGGACAACACCGAGGCGTTCGACAAGTTCAAGAGCTGCGCCGTCGAGGTGCTTCAGGTCGATCCGGCCAAGGTCGTCCCGGCCGCCCGCTTCGACGACGACCTGGAGGCCGATAGCCTCGACCTGGTCGAGCTCGTGATGGCCCTCGAGGAGTCCTTCGGGATCACCATCCCCGAATCGGACCTCGAAGGCGTGGAGACCGTCGAGCAGGCGTTCCAGCTCGTCACCTCCAAGATCTGATGCTGGCGGTCCAGGCCACGCCCGCCGGCGGGGCGCCGGTCAGGGGCCGACGCGTGGCGATCACGGGCCTCGGCGTCGTCGCGACGTGCGGCATCGGGCGCGATGCGTTCTGGGCCGGACTTCTCGGCCCTGCGCCCCAAGGGGAGCTGCGGGTCAGGGACCTGGACGCCTCATCGGTATACGGGCCCAAGGAATTGCGTCGCGTCGATCCGTTCACGCGCTTCGCGGCGGTCGCCGCCGCCGAGGCAATCGACGATGCCGGAGGAGTCGACGCCGTCAACTCGGACCCGGACAGGGCCGGGGTCATCATCGGTACCGGGATCGGCGGGCTCGAGACCCTCGAGACTCAGGAAAAGGTCTTGCTCGACAAGGGCGCCCGGCGGGTCAGCCCGTTCCTCGTCCCGATGCTCATGGGCAACAGGGCCGCCGCCGACGTGTCCATGCGCTACGGCCTTCGGGGGCCCTGCGAGGCGACGGTGACCGCCTGCGCCGCCGGCACGCACAGCGTCGCCAACGGGGCTCGGCTGGTCGCGACCGGGCGCTGCGACGTGGTCATCGCCGGGTCGGCCGAGGCAGCCGCAACCGAGCTTGGCATCGCCGGATTCTCCAACATGACGGCCCTTTCGACGAGGGGCGTGTCGATGCCCTTCGACGTCAAGCGGGACGGCTTCGTCATCGGTGAGGGTGGCGCCGTGCTCGTTCTCGAGGACTACGAAAGGGCCCGAGCGAGGGGCGCCCACATCTACGCCGAGATCACCGGGGCGGCGAGCACCGCCGACGCCTATCACGTCACGGCCCCATCGCCGCACGGATCGGGCGCCGTCAGCTGCATGGAGCTCGCCCTGCTCGATGCCGAGCTCGCCCCCGCCGACATCGTCCACATCAACGCCCACGGCACCTCGACGCCCGCCAACGACGGACCCGAGGCCGAGGCGATCACCAAGGTGTTCGGCACCCCCGGCCCCCCGGTCACGTCGATCAAGGGCATCACCGGCCACTCGCTCGGCGCCGCTGGCTCGCTCGAGGCCGTGGCGCTCGCCCTCAGCATCGAACACCGCCAGATCCCGCCGACCGTCGGACTCAATGAGCTCGATCCCGAGATCCACCTCGACATCGTCACGGGCGGCCCGAGGGACTGGCAACCGGGACCGGCGCTGTCCAACTCGTTCGGCTTCGGCGGCCACAACGGGACGCTCGTCCTTGCCCCGCCGGCGCCGTCGACCCCATAGGCCGTCGACCCCAAGGCCGTTCACCCCATAGGCCGTTCACCCCATAGGCCGTTCACCCCATAGGCTCGCGCCGTGCACGTCCTCGTCACCGGCGGCTGCGGCTACATAGGCTCGCAGACCGCCGTCGAGCTCATCGGGGCCGGCCACAGGGTCACCGTCGTCGACAACCTCTCCAACTCAACAACCGGGTCGCTGCGTGCCGTCGAAGCCCTGACCGGGACCACCGTGCCCTTCGTCGAGCTCGACCTCCGCGACACAACACGCCTCGACACCCTCTTCGCCGGGGCCAGCTTCGACGCCGTGATCCACTTCGCCGGCCTGAAGGCCGTCGGCGAGTCCGTCGCCCAGCCCCTCCGCTACTACGACAACAACGTCGGGTCGACCATGGCGCTCTGCGACGTGATGAACCGCCACGAGGTCCGCCGCTTGGTCTTCAGCTCCTCGGCGACGGTGTATGGGGACCCCGTCGGCGTCCCCGTGCAAGAGGATGCTGCCATCGCGCCGACGAACCCCTACGGGCGCACCAAGGCGGTCATCGAGCGGCTCCTCATGGACCTCGCCGCGGCGGGAGGCGGATGGCGCGTCTCCCTGCTCCGGTACTTCAACCCGGTGGGAGCGCACCCCTCGGGCGATCTGGGTGAGAACCCCAGAGGGGTACCCAACAACCTCCTGCCGTTCATCGCCCAGGTCGCCGTGGGCCGGCTGCCGGTCCTCGAGGTGTTCGGGGCCGACTACGACACCGTCGACGGCACCGGCGTGCGCGACTACATCCACGTCGTCGACCTGGCGCGCGGCCACCTGGCCGCCCTCGAACACCTGCCCGATGCGGACACCCACGACGCCATCAACCTGGGGACAGGGGCCGGGATCTCGGTCTTCGAGCTGCTCGCCACCTTCGAGAAGGCATCGGGGCGGGCCATTCCCTACGAGGTCGTCGACCGGCGCCCCGGCGACATCGCCGAATGCTATGCCGACGTCGCTTCGGCGGCGCAACTGCTCAAGTGGACGGCGACGCGCAGCATCGAGGACGCCTGCGCCGACACGTGGCGATGGCAGAGCCGCCACCCCGAAGGGTTCACCGCCTGACGCGGTCACCCAGGGGGAGCCGCCGATCGGCCACCTCACGGGTATAAAAGGTTGTCGTCGCTAACATATGGCGGTGACGGTGCAGCAGCTCGCTCCCCTGGCGGTAGGTGAGCCGAGCGGGCGTCGCCGGATCGGCATCCTGGCCATCTGTTGCTTGGGCCTGCTGGTCGTCGGCCTCGATCTCACCATCGTCAACGTGGCCCTGCCGTCGATCGGCAGGGAGTTCGACGCCTCGGTCTCGGGACTGCAGTGGACCATCGACGCCTACACCCTGGTGGTCGCCGGCCTCCTCATGCTGTCGGGAGCAACAGCGGACCGCGTCGGCCGCCGCCGGATCTTCCGTCTCGGCCTCGCCCTTTTCACCTTTGGGTCGCTGCTCTGCAGCCTGGCGCCGAGCCTCCCGCTGCTCGTGGTGTTCCGGATGGTCCAGGCCGTCGGCGGCTCCATGCTCAACCCGGTGGCCATGTCGATCATCACCAACACCTTCACTGATCGCAAGGAACGGGCCCAGGCGATCGGCCTCTGGGGTGTCGCGCTCGGGCTCAGCATGGCCCTCGGGCCGGTCGTGGGCGGCGTGCTCGTCAGCTCCATCGGCTGGCGATCGATCTTCTGGATCAACGTCCCCGTCGGCATCGTCGCCATCGTCCTCGCCACCCGCTACATCCCGGAGTCGAAGGCGCCGACGGCGCGGAGGCCCGACCCGGTGGGGCAGGTGCTCATCATCGTGCTGCTCGCCTCGCTCACCTTCGGCATCATCGAGGCGCCGGGTGCGGGGTGGGCCACGCCCAAGATCGTGGCCGCTTTCGCCGCCGCCGCCGTCTCCATCGCCGGGCTGCTCGTCTACGAGACCCGACGTCGAGAACCGCTCATCGACCTTCGGTTCTTCCGCAGCGCACCGTTCTCGGGCGCCACCGGCATCGCCATATTCGCCTTCGCGGCCCTGGGCGGCTTCCTTCTCCTCAACACCCTGTACCTGCAGGAGACGCGGGGGCTCTCACCGCTTCATGCCGGACTCGACACCCTCCCCCTGGCGGTGACGTGGCTCGTCGCCGCCCCGGTGGGAGGCCGCCTCGTCGGGGGCCGCGGGCCACGTGCCCCGCTGCTCGCCGCCGCCGTCGCCATCGGGTCCAGCGCCCTCATGCTCACCCGCATCGACGACCACACCTCGTTCGCCTGGCTGTTTGTCGCTTACGCGCTGTTCGGGATCGGCATGGGCCTCGTCAATCCACCCATCAGCGTTGCGGCCGTCTCGGGCATGCCGCGCACCCAGGCCGGCGTGGCCGCCGCCATAGCATCGACCAGCCGCCAGGTCGGCTCGGCTCTCGGGGTCGCCGTCCTCGGCGCCCTCACCACTGCCGGGGAGCACGGCTCGTTGCGAACCAGCCTCGCCGTCGCCACCCACCCCGCCTGGTGGACGATGTTCGGATGCGCGGTCGGCATCTTCGTGCTCGGCGCCGCCACGACCACCCGGAGGGCCAATCGCAGCGCCGAGCGGACGGCGCGGAGGGTCTCCGGCGCCGCGGAGCTGGCCGAATCGGAGCCGGAGATGGGACCCGGACCGGATCCACGGGCCGATGTGGAGCGGGCGCCGGCCCAGAGACCGGCGCCGACATCCGGCACCTGAGCGGCTACTTGCGTACGAGGTAGCGAATGGCCACGACGAAGGGCACGCAGGCGACGACCGTGATGGCAACCCGCAGGGCCAGCGGGTCGCCGGCGTGGCCGTAGATGGCCCGGTGCATCATCTCGACGGCGCCTCGCTCGATGTGGCCGGGATGGAGCACCAGCTGGGGCAGGTAGGCCCCACCAATGAGGCCCGCCAAGCCGGCGAGGGGCGCGGCGACCAACGGGCCGGTCGCCACCACGGCGATCCCGGCCACCACGAGAGCGAGGGCGACGACACCCGTGGCCACGCCGGCCGGGTGATAGAAGAACGACGCCACCCCGAGCACGGCGAGCAGCAGCCCGGCGACGGCCCGCAGCCGCAGGGTCCCACGCGCCGCGACGACGAGCAGCAGCGTGGTCACGCCCGGGGCGATGACGGCGATCAGGGAGGTGAACCCGAGAATGATGCGAAGCGGCGCGCCGGTCTTGGCGACGGCATCAGTCAGGTGGGTGCCGGCCGACCCCACGATGCCGAGGGCGGTGTCGGCCAGGGCCCGGGCCGCCCCGGCGAGAAACGGCACGTGCCCGAGGGCGATTGCCACGCCGAGCACGGCGCCGATGAGCAACCATTTTCTGCCGGCCATCCGTCCATGCTCCCACGCGGCACCGACAGCCTCAGTCGAACAGCTCCGGGTCGGTCCTGACGATCTCGTCCCAGAGGGGCTGGAAGGAGAACCACCCGGCCAGGGGAAAGCCGGTCTGCTCCCTCGTGTAGCGGGCGTCGTTGTCGTCGACCCGGTGAGGCGTGCCGACCGACTCGGCCAGAATCTGCGCCTGGCAGGTGCGTTCCATGGTGATGAACCACCAGGCCGCCTCGTCGACGGTTTCGCCCACGGTGAACAGGCCGTGGTTGCGGTGGATGGCCGCCTTGGCGTCTCCGAGGCCCGCCGCCAGGGCCTTGCCGGCGGAAGGGTCGAGGACGACGGCGCCCCCTCCGTCGGTCACGACGGTGTGGTCCTCGAAGAACACGCAGGCGTCCTGCGTGATCGGATCGAGGGGGCGGCCGAGCGACGACCACGCCTTGCCGTAGACGGAGTGGGCGTGGGCGGCGGCGACCACATCGGGGCGGGCGGCGTGCACCGCCGAGTGGATGATGAACGCAGCGCGGTTTACGGGCCGAGTCCCGTGCACCACCTCGCCGGTGTGGTCGACGAGGATGAGGTCGGAGACGCGGACGTGGCGAAAGTTCATGCCGAACGGGTTCACCCAGAAGTGGTCCGTGAGCTCCGGATCACGAGCGGTGATGTGGCCGGCCACGCCCTCGGAGAACCCGAGCTTGCCGAAGATCCGCAGGGCACCCGCCAGCCGCTGCTTGCGATGCTCGCGCTCCTCGGCAACGGTGGCGAACGAGGGGGGCGTGGGGAACTCGAGGTCCCGCTTCTCGGCGACGAAGGCCGAATCAACCGTAGGCATACGATCAGTCTCGTCCGCTTCGCCCCCGTCGACAAGGGGTGACGTCGGGCACGTGCCCAGGGTTCACGGCAGGTGCCTGGTATCCTGCCCGAGTCGCCGTCCGGCTTTTGTTTCCGCCGACGGTCGCCGGCTGATGCCGGCGGGGCCCGTGAGATGTACGTCGAGTTGGCCCGCTTCCCCCGAAGGCCACTGGAGTCATCATCATCATGTCCACATTCGCCGACCTCGGCGTCCCCGAGGCCCTGACTGCCGTGCTGTCCGCGCAGGGCATCACCGAGCCGTTCGCCATCCAAGCCGCCGCCCTGCCCGACGCCCTCGCCGGCCGGGACGTCTGCGGCCGCGCCCCGACAGGCTCGGGGAAAACCCTTGCCTTCGGGCTGCCAATCCTCGCCGGGCTGGCGAAAGCCGACGGCTGGAGCAAGCCGGGGCGGCCCCAGGCGCTCATCCTCCTCCCGACCCGTGAGCTGGCCGGCCAGGTCACCGACGTCATCGCTCCCCTCGCCCGGGCCGTCGGCGCCCACGTCGCGGCGGTGTACGGGGGGGTCGGCTACCACCCCCAGAAGACGGCGCTACGCAAGGGTGTCGACATCCTGATCGGCTGCCCCGGCCGGGTCGAGGATCTGATCGCCCAGGGCGATCTCGACCTCTCCGACGTCCGCTGGGCCGTCCTCGACGAGGCCGACCGCATGGCCGATATGGGATTCCTCCCTGCCGTGAAGCGGATGCTCGACCAGATCAGCGCCGCCCGCCAGCTGCTGCTGTTCTCCGCCACCCTCGACGGTGACGTGGACGTGGTGGTCAAGCGGTACCTCGACAACCCGAGCCGCTATGAGGTCGCCGCCGACGAGGACGAGACCGGTGACGTCACCCACCTGTGGTGGAAGACGACACGCGACGCCCGCATCGGCCTGACCGCCGAGCTGGTCCGCTCCCACGCCCCCGCCATCGTCTTCTGTCGCACCCGTCACGGGGCCGACCGACTCACCAAGCGTCTCGAGGCGGCCGGCGTGTCCGCCGCACCGGTCCACGGTGCCCGCTCCCAGCCCCAGCGGGACAAGGCCCTGGCTGCGTTCATGGCCGGGCGCGTCGACGCCCTCGTCGCCACCGACGTGGCGGCGCGCGGGATCCACGTCGACGGCGTCGCCAGCGTGATCCACTTCGACCCGCCCGGGGACCACAAGGACTACACCCACCGCTCGGGACGGACCGGAAGAGCCGGCGCCGACGGCATCGTCGTGTCCCTCGTGACCGACGAGGTGAAGCGGGACGTGGCGTCCCTGCAGCGTGCCCTCGGCGTGCCCAAGGGCACCGTCAGCCCCGACGTCGCCGGCCTGCCGCCCGCCCCGCCGCGCCCCGAGCCCAAGCCGATGCCCGCACCTCGCGAGAGCCGCGGCGCCGGCCGACCCTCAGGGGGCGCACGGCGCAACGGTGGTGGTCGCCGCGGAGGCGGTCGCTGGGACGGCCCGCGCAATGGAAGCGGTGGCGGCCGCAACGGTGCTGGAAGCCGAAACGGAGCCACCCACGGCGGCGGAGGCCAGAGCGCAGGCGCCCGCGCTGGCGGTCAGCGCAGCCGCTCGGCTCGCTGAGGGGTCGGCTTCGGCCGGGACGCTCGTCGCGCCAGACTGAGGACCATGAGCACTTCGGACGAACGAGACGGCGGCAAGGACCCGCCGGCGGCGAGGCGGCAAGCGCCCGCCGACGTGCGGTGGCTGCTGCTCGTCTACCGAGTCCCGTCTGAGCCAACCCGCCTGCGGGCGACGGTTTGGCGCCGGTTGAAGGGCCTGGGGGCCGTCTACCTCCAAAACTCGGCCGCCGCCCTGCCGGTGAGCCCGGCCGCAGAGCGGGCCATGCGCAAGTTGCGCCACGACATCCTCGACATGACCGGGTCGGCGGTGCTGCTCGAGTGCTCCGCCCTCGCCGGCGAGAGCGACCTGGTCGGGACGTTTCAGGAGGCCCGCAACGACGAGTACGAGGAGATCGTCGACCGCTGCCGCGACTTTCTCGTGCAGATCGACAAGGAACATGTCTCCGAGCACTTCACCTACGCCGAGCTCGAGGAAAACGACGTGGACCTGGCCAAGCTCAGGAGTTGGTACGACAAGGTCCGCAGTCGCGACGCCTTCGAAGCGACCGGGCGTGATGCCACGGTCGCTGCGCTCGCCGAGTGCGAAAAGGCGCTCGAGGCCTACGCGTCGGAGGTCTACGCCCGAGAGGCGGAGGCGCACTGAGCGCCCGGTCCTACCCGACTGCGGGTCATCGGCCGGTCAGCTCTTGCGTACGGCCCGCCAGAGGCTGAAAGGCAGCAGAGCGAGCACGGCCACGGGCACGATCCACCACGCCGGCACCGAGGTGCGGCTCACGGCGTAGGTCACGGCCAGGGCGGCAACGACGCCGACGGCAACCCGCCAGTCGTCCCCGACGACGAAGTCATAGAAGAAGGCGGCGATGGCCTTGATCCTGCCGACAATGCTCATGATGCCTCCACCCGGGTCGCGGCCGGTGCGGCCGCCGTCGTGGCCTTCCGCCGGCGCATCCATGCGGCGATACCGATCCCGACGAGGAGGTAGACGGGGATGATCACGAGAAGGGCCCCATCCGATCCGGGCCACTTGGCCCCGGCGCCCTCCGCACCCCAAAACGTCCCGAACGACGTGAGCATCACGCCGACCACGAACTTCATGGTGTTCTCCGGCACGCGGGCGAGCGGAGCCCGCACGGCGATCCCGGCGGCCGCGATGACCACCACGGCGGCCACGGCGGCGATGGCGGCGAGGGGAATGTCACGCTGGTTGCTCCCGAACGTCAGCGCGATGAACGCCACCTCGAGGCCCTCGAGGACGACGCCCTTGAACGAGAGAGTGAAGGCGTACCAGTCGGGCACCATGCCGCGTCGCTCCTGGGTCGCCCCCTCGGCCGCGGCCACCTGGTCGAGGTAGATCTGGGCCTCGTCGTGCAGGGCCTTGTGGCCACCGGCTCTGAGGACCGCCTTGCGCAGCCACTGCAGACCGAAGATGAGGAGCAGCCCGCCGACCACGAGGCGAAGACCGCCGAGTGGGATGGCGGAGACGGCCGGGCCGAGCACCCCGACGATCACGGCCAACACTAGGAGCCCGCAGGCGACGCCGGTCAGCGCCGAGCGCCAGTTTCTCGTCGTTCCCGCCGCCAACACGATGGTCGTGGCCTCGACGGCCTCCACCGCGCAGGCCAGGAACACCGCCACGAATAGGGCCCATGCGCTCACGACCGACCTCCCACCCCGTCAGTACCGTCACTGTCCGCTCTGTTACCCACGTCCACGATTGTAACAGTTGTTAGGTCTCAGCCCTAACTTTGCCCTCACCTTGTTGACACGCCGGTTTCTCTGCCCACTTTTGCGGAGTGAGTCCGTAAAGGTGGGCAGAGAAATGGCCCGCTCAGCCGGCCAGGTCCTTGACGGCGGTCACGTGAGTGGGCCGGACCCGGACGAGCAGCTCGCCGGGGACGGCGTTGCGCCTGCCGTACGCCTCGCCCCGCTCGGCGCCCATGTACCGGGCTCCGATCCGGATGCACCACGTCAACAGGTCGTCGAGATCGTCGGAGACCTCGACCTCCCCCTCGATGGAGGCAAAGGCGAACGGCGGGCGCTCGTCGTCGACGCACAGCGCGGCGCGTCCTGCGGTCGTGAGGTTGCGGCCCTTGACGGTGGCGGCTCCGGTGGCGAATACCACGGCGGTGCCGTCCAGGTCGTACCACACCGGCGCCACATGGGGTCGGCCGTCGGGGCGGATGGTGGCCACCTTGGCCGTCCTGGCCGGCATGGCCGCCAGGAACTCGTGCAGCTCGTCATCGGTCATCTTCTCGCTTGCCATGACCGCGGCTCTACCCCGTCAGGGCCGAAAGCAGCTTCTTGGGGGTGTCCTTCGGGGAGATCTTGTACCAGACACCCGACAGCGTGCCTTCCTCGTCGACGAGGAAGGCGGAACGCACGATGCCTAGGTACTTCTTGCCGTACATCGACTTCTCGCCCCAGGCGCCGTAGGCCTCGGCCGTGGCGTGATCGGGATCCGAGAGGAGAGGGAAGCCGAGCTGGTACTTGGCGTCAAACTTGGCCTGCTTGTCGGGCCGGTCGGGGCTGATCCCGACGACGGCCGTGTCGCCCACGTCACCGAGGATGTCGCGCAGCCCGCACGCCTGGGCGGTGCAGCCCGGCGTGTCGGCCTTCGGGTAAAAATAAACGAGCACCTTGCGGTGCCTCAGGTCGGCGAGGGCCACGGCGGCGCCGGCCTGATCCGGGAGCGAGAAGGCCGGGGCGGTGTCTCCCACCTGCAGGACATCGGACATGGCCAGAGTGTAGGTGGGTCGCGGCGTCGCGGTTGCCGACGGGGTTGGCCTAGCGTCGAAGGCCATGAGCAGCCCCTCGGTCACCGGCGAAGGACCCACCGGCGACGGCCCGACCGAGACCAACGACCCGAGCGCAGGTGACGTGACCGGCGACCTCGTCTTCGGCGCCTTCAGCGACGACGCCCCGTGGCAGGTCGAGCCGGACCTGCTGCGGTGGCGGGCAGCCATCGGTGCCTACCGGGCCCGCAACGCCTCCCTCGTCCCCGATCTCCTGCGCCGCCGCCGGATCCCGCCCCTGCGCCGCGTGGCTCGCACCGGCCGCGAGCTCGGCACCGCCCTGCTCGGGTGGGCGGCCGTCGAGCGACGCCGGGGCAGGAGGCAGGGCCGGCCCGAGGTGTCGAGAACTGGCCTGTCGCGCCGTCTGCGCCTGGCCTTCGAGCACCTGGGCCCCACCTACATCAAGCTGGGCCAGATCATCTCGTCGGGTGAGGGCCTCTTCCCCGCCGAGCTGGTCGGCGAGTTCAAGCTGCTTCGCGACCGGGTGCCCGCAGAGTCGTGGGAGGACGTCGAGGCCGTGGTCGTCGCCGAGCTCGGCCTGCCGATCGACAGCGTGTTCTCGGCCTTCGAGCACACACCGATCGCGGCGGCATCGGTGGCCCAGGTCCACGCGGCCACGCTGCTGAGCGGCGAACGGGTGGTCGTCAAGGTGCAGCGCCCCACCGTCGCCGCGGTCGTCAGGCGCGACCTGGCCGCCATGAGCTGGATCGCCCCCGCCCTCATCGGGCGCATCCCCGTTGCGGCGCTCGCCAACCCGCCGGCGCTCGTGGAGCTGTTCGCCGAGACCATCATCGAGGAGCTCGACTTTCGCCTCGAGGCCGACAACATGCTCGACGTCGCCCACGTCCTCGCCTCGACGGGCCAGCGCAGCATCGTGGTCCCCCGACCCCACCCGACGCTCGTCACCCGGCGGGTCCTCGTCATGGAACGCCTCGACGGGTTCTCCTTCGACGACGTCGACGGCATGCACGCCGCCGGCATCGACACCCAAGCCGTGGTACACGCGTTGATGATCGCCTTCCTCGAGGGCGCCACCCTCTTCGGCGTCTTCCACGGCGACCTCCACGGCGGCAACCTGTTCGTGCAAACTGACGGCCGCGTTGCGCTGCTCGACTACGGCATCACCGGACGCCTCGATCAGTCGAGGCGCCTGGCCTTTCTCCGCATGCTGATGGGCGGCAGCATCAACAACCCGGTGATGCAGCTCAGCGCCCTGCGCGACCTGGGCGCCCTGCCCACCGACACCGACATCGCCGCCGTCGTGCACGACCTCGGCCTCGACCAGCCCACGCTCGACCCGACGACCATGGCGCCCGAGGACCTGCTCAAGGAGGTACGCAACGTCATCAAGCTCCTCCTCGAGTACGGCGCCAGGTTCCCCAAGGTCCTGATGCTTTTCGTGAAGGACCTGCTGTTCCTCGACGGGGCCATGGCCACGCTTGCGCCGGACGTCGACCTGTTCTCCGAGGTCATGCAGATCGCCGGCTACTTCACGACCCGCTACGGCGACCGGATCGCGAGCGACATCGGCCTCGACCCGAGGGAGAACCCGGTCGACATGGAGGGGCTCAGGGCGGCCGTCGGCGTCACCGACGACATCGATCGGCTCAGCTACCGAGACCTCCAGGCCCGCAGGGAGCTGATCCGCAAGCGGATGGACGATCATCGCAGGACGGCGACACGGCCGGGCCGCAGGGCGGCCATCGACCGGCTGCGCTCCCGGCGCTGACGTCCTGACGTCCCGCCGTCCCGCCCGGGCGGTTACGGACAGCGCGACGACCGGTTGTACGTTCGGCCCGTGGGCCTCAGCGGCTGGGACACGGCGACCGTCGACGCCGGCGTGTGGGCCTCGTGGAGCATCCTGGTCGGCTGGCGGGGTGCGCACTGGTCCCGCCAGCGAACGGCCGCCGACGGTTGGCTCACCCGCCTCAGGCCCTTCGAGAAGGGCGGCGACGTCTACCGCCGCCTCGGGATCAGGCGCTGGAAGCGGTATCTCCCCGATGCCGGCGGGTTTGCCGGCGGGCAGCGCAAGCGCCCCGGGCGCAGCCGAGACCCCGATGTCTGGGCCCGGCTCGCCGACGAGACCCGCAGGGCGGAGCGGGTCCACTGGCTGACGCTTGTCGTCCTCCCCGTGCTCCTCGTGTTCAACCGCGGCACGCTGGCGCTGGCCATGGTCGCCTACGCCGTGGTGGCCAACGGGCCGTGCATCGCCGTGCAGCGCTACAACCGGGCCCGGCTGGCGGAGTTGCTCGGGCTCGGGGGTGCCCGGCGTGACCCTGTTTCGCCGCTTCCCCAGGGCCGGGCCGGCGACGGCGCGGACACCCGGTACCCTTGAGCGGCGGGTTCCCCGGACCGGGGTCCCCTTTTCCCCTCTTTCAGAATTCGAGCCGATGCAACGCGCCGATCTCCGCAATGTCGCCATCGTGGCCCACGTCGACCACGGCAAGACCACCCTCGTCGACGCCATGCTGCGTCAGTCCGGGGCCTTTGGCGCCCACCAGGAACTCACCGACCGGGTCATGGACTCCATGGACCTGGAGCGGGAGAAGGGCATCACCATCCTGGCCAAGAACACCGCCGTGCGCTACGGCGACCTGACGATCAACATCGTCGACACGCCGGGCCACGCCGACTTCGGCGGCGAGGTCGAGCGGGGCCTGACCATGGTCGACGGCGTGCTGCTTCTCGTCGACGCCAGCGAGGGCCCGCTTCCCCAGACCCGCTTCGTGCTGCGCAAGACCCTCGAGGCCAGGCTGCCGGTGATCCTCGTGATCAACAAGATCGACCGGCCCGACGCCCGCCCGGTGGAGGTGGTCGACGCCGTCTACGAGCTGTTCATCGATCTCGGCGCCGACGAGTCCCAGATCGAGTTCCCCATCGTGTACTGCAACGCGCGGGAGGGACGGGCCGCTTTGGAGGCGGGAGACGTCGGGGAAAGTCCCGATCTGAAGGTGCTGCTCGATCTGCTGGTGGACCACATCCCGGCGCCGGTCTACGAGGAGGGCCATCCGTTTCAAGCGCTGGTAACCAACCTCGACGCCTCTCCGTATGTGGGCCGCCTGGCCTTGTGCCGCATCCGCAATGGGCGGGTCAAGAAGGGCGATTCGGTGACGTGGTTCCACCACGACGGATCGACCGACAGGGTCAGGCTCTCCGAGCTGTACGTCACCGAGAACCTCGACCGTGTCGATGCCCCCGCAGGTGGCGCGGGGCCCGGCGACATCATCGCCGTGGCCGGCATCCCCGAGATCATGATCGGCGACACCCTCGCCGACGCCGACGACGCCCAGCAGCTGCCGATCATCACCATCGACGAGCCGAGCCTCGGCATGACCCTCGGCGTCAACACGTCGCCGTTCGCCGGCAAGGACGGCAACAAGCTCACGGCCCGCCTGATCAAGTCCCGCCTCGACGCCGAGCTCGTCGGCAACGTGTCGATCAAGGTGCTCACGACCGACCGCCCCGACACGTGGGAGGTCCAGGGCCGCGGGGAGCTCGCCCTCGCCATCCTCGTCGAGATCATGCGCAGGGAGGGCTTCGAGCTGACCGTCGGCAAGCCGCAGGTGATCACCAGGATGATCGACGGCAAGGTTCACGAGCCCATCGAGCGGGTCAGCGTTGACATCCCCGAGGACTACCTGGGGGTGGTGACCCAGCTGCTTTCGATGCGCAAGGGCAATATGGAGTCGATGACCAATCACGGCACCGGGTGGTGCCGGATGGACTGGCTCGTCCCTTCCCGTGGGTTGATCGGGTTCAGGACGGAGTTTCTGACCGAGACACGCGGGACCGGCCAGCTGCACCACGTCTTCGAGACGTACCGGCCGTGGTTGGGTGAGCTGCGCACCCGGCCCAACGGTTCGATGGTCGCCGACCGCAACGGCCCGACGACCGCGTACGCCCTGACCAACCTCCAGGACCGGGGCGCCATGTTCCTCGGGCCGACCGTCGAGGTCTACGAGGGCATGATCGTCGGTGAGAACGCCCGCTCCGAGGACATGGACGTGAACCCCACGAAGGAAAAGAAGCTCACCAACATGCGGACGTCTTCTTCGGATCACACCATCCCGCTGGTGCCACCGCGGGCGCTTTCCTTGGAGCAGGCCCTGGAGTTCATCCGTGAGGACGAGTGCGTCGAGGTCACCCCTTCGACGGTGCGGCTCCGCAAGGTGATCCTCTCGCAGACCGAGCGGGGCCGGCGCCGCGGCGCCAACAAGACCCGGGCCTGAGGGCGGCCGGGCCGCCTCGTCTCGCTCACTGGTTGCTGCAGGCCGCCCCGATGTACTTGAGCGAGGCCCGGCCGGCGGCGGTGAGGCCGCCGCAGCCGATGGTGTCGCCGATGAAGGGTGTGTAGAAGCCAGTGGCGCTCGTGATCTCCACCACCAGCAGGGCGTTGCCCACATCGGTGGATTTCACGTTGCAGGCGAAGGCGTTGCCGGTCACGACTTGGACCTGGTGGGGACAGCCGAGCACGGCGTCGGGGACCTTGTTGGCCCCCTGGAGCTGGCCCGCTCTGAGCTGACCCTGGATCTGGGCCACCAGCTGGGTGAACGTCGGTGAGGGCGCGGCGGGCGGGATCGTCGTGCGCGGGGTGGTCGGCCCGGTCGTCGTCGTCGGCGGCGTCGTGGTGGTCCTGGCCACGGTCGTCGGTGGGGTCGTCGTGGCCGTTGTCGGCGCTGCGGAGGTGGGTGGCGTCGTCGTCGTCGGCGCCGCTGTGGTCGGCGTCGTGGTCGTCGGTGCCGTCGTCGGCGCCGCTGTGGTCGGGGTCGTGGTCGATACGGTCGTCGTGGTGGCGGCCGACGAACGCCCCGAGGTGCTGGTGGCAACGATCACTCCGGCGCCTACCGCAGCGACTACCACGACCACGATTGCGGCGATGACCGCGACCTTCTTCGGGGTCATCGGTGCTCGTCTTCAGCCGGGAGTGAGCCGGGGGCGGTGTGCGTCATCGAACCTCACGTCACCTGTCGGGGCGGACCGTACAAACGCCTGCGATTCTCGCGCCTGGCCCGCCGCCGGCCGCGCACCCCCCGTGGCGGTCACACCCCCCCTGGCGGTCGCACCCCGCCGGTAGGGTCCCGGCCATGCTCGCCGAGACCGTGCCTTCCCAGGGGGATCTCTCCGCCGACGAGGTCCGCCGGCTGGCGCTCGGAGCCCAGGGGCTGTATGGCGAGGCCCGCCGACCTCGGTCGGCGGGGGCCGCCCTGGCCACCGTCGGCGCCCTGCAGCTCGACACGATCTCGGTCCTCGCCCGCAGCCACGAGCTCGTCTGTGCGGCCCGCTGCGGTGCCCTGCGTTCCGGTGCGGTGGCCGCCGCGTGCTGGGGCACGGACGCCGCCGGTGTAGCCGGCGCGTTCGAATACTGGTCGCACGCCGCCTCGATCCTCCCCATCGAGAGCTGGCCCTGGTATGGCTTTCGCCGGCGGAGGATGCGCGCCAGGCAACGCTGGTACCACGAGACGACCCCCGAGGTCATGGCCGAGGTCAGGCGACGAATCGAGACCGAAGGCCCGTTGACGGCCACGGACCTGGGAGGAGCCAAGCTCGGTGGGCAGTGGTGGGACTGGTCGCCGGTCAAATCCGCCCTGGAGCTGCAGCTGGCGTGGGGCGAGCTCGTCTGCACGACCAGGAGGGGATGGAAACGCGTCTACGACCTGGCCGAGCGGGCCGTGCCGGCTGCGCTGTTCGCTTCCGAGCCCGACGACGAGACCTGCATCCGCCGGCTTGTCGCCGAGTCGGCCCGAAGGATCGGGGTGGGGACGACCGCCGACCTGGCCGACTACTTCCGCCTCGCCACCACCGACGTGGCCGCCATCGTGGCCGACATCGGTCTCGTGCCCGTCGCCGTCGAGGGCTGGGACCGTCGGGCGTGGGCCGATCCGGCCGCCATCAACGGCCTCGGTCGGAGGGGAAGGCACAGGACCACATTGCTCTCGCCGTTCGACTCGCTGATCTGGGACCGAGCCCGTACGGAGCGAGTGTTCGGCTACCACCACCGCCTCGAGGCCTACACGCCGGCGGCCAAGCGGGTTCACGGCTACTACGCCATGCCCGTGCTCGCCGGCGGCCGGATCGTCGGGCGGGTCGACCCTGGGAGGGTCGGGGCCACCCTCGTCGCCAAGCGCGTCGGCGTGCTCAGGCCCTCCGCAGTCGGAGCCATCGCCGAGGCCCTCCGCTCGGCGGCGACGTGGGTGGCGGCGACGTCGATCGACGTGGAGGTAGTCGACCCGCCGGCGCTTCGTGGCGCCCTCGTCGCCGCCGTCGGCGGCGGCCCCCTCCCCGATCGCCGATAGCTGGCGAGGTCGGACCGGGGCCCGATAGCTTCGCCGTCGTTCGTCGTGGATCAGTCACGTCACCGGGGGGTCTCTCGTGAAGTTCGGTCTGTTGTTCCGCCCCCAGGACCCGCCCGACGGCGCCCGGCTGGTGCAGCGCTGGCAGGACATTCTCAAGGCGGCCGAGATCGCCGAGGAGTCCGGCTGGGACGGGGTGTTCGTGCCGGAGCATCACATGATGGCGGACGGCTACCTCCCGTCGCCGTGGGCGGCGCTCGGCGCCCTGGCCGCCCGCACGCAGCGCGTCGACGTGGGAAGCACGATCCACCTGCTCTCGCTCAACCATCCGATCCATGTGGCCGAGGACGCGGCCATGGCCGACGTGATCTCCAACGGGCGGGTACGCCTGGGCTGTGGCCTCGGCAACTTCGACAGCGAGTTTGACCTCTTCGGGCTGGACAAGCGGACCCAGGTGTCCCGCTTCGAGGAGGCCATCGACCTCGTACAGCGGGCCTGGGCCGGCGAGGACATCGACCACAGTGGCAAGCACTTCCAGGTGAAGGGTCACATCACCCCGTTGCCGGTCGGCGCCCAGCTGTGGCTCGGTGCCATGTCCGATGCCGGCGTGGAGCGCGCCGCCAGGTTCGGCTGCCGCTGGCCGACCGATCCGCTCCACAACATTGCCGTGATGAAGGACTGGGCCGACGTGTACCGCTCGGCCGGAGCCCGGTACGGGACGTCCGACCGGCTCGGTGTGTGCCTGCTCCGAGACGGTTGGGTGGCCGACGACCTCGACGAGGTGGAACGGGTCTGGTGGCCTCACGTGCGCGCCGAGCACTGGTTCTACTTCTCCCAGGTACCCCGGTGGGTTCTCGACAAGGAGCCCTTCCTCGAGGGCATCGCCGCCGAGGACGACTTTCACTTCGACCGGCACCGCATCGACCGCCTGATCGTCGGCAGCCCCGACGACTGCATCGAGTCGATCCGACGCTTTCAAGAGGAGATCGATCCCGAATACCTGATCCTCACCCTCCGAATGGCCAACGGTCCCGACCCCGACAAGGAACTCGAGGCCATCCGTCGCTTCGGCCGCGACGTCATTCCGGCTTTCGCCTGAGAGACGTTCGCACCTTGACAGACGAGTGAATCAAGACCAATAATGCATGCGTCAGTCATTCTTAGGAGGAAGCGTGGCGAGCCAAACGGTCGATGGTTCTTTCGATGTGACGTCTTGGTCCGAAGCGCCGACAGCGGAGCTTGCCGGCACAGCCAAGGTCACCGTGGCGAGCATTGGCCAGCGGTTCCGCGGTGGGATCGACGCAGAGACCGTCGCTGACGTCGTGATGGCCTACCTCGATGACGGGACCGCCGAGTTCATCGGCTACCAGCGGGTTCAAGGTCGCATCGGCGGGCGGCCCGGAACCTTCGTCCTCCAAAGCATCGGCGCATACGATGGGACGACCGCCCGCTCTCGGTTCACGGTCGTGGCGGGTTCCGCCACCGACGGCCTCGCAGGACTGAGCGGTACAGGCACCTCGGAGGCCCCACCCGGCTCGACCGGGACCTTCAGCTTCGACTACGAGCTTTGACGTCCGCGGTCCCAGCCGATCGGACCGCCAACCTGCTCGGTTCGCTGAGCCTGGCGGTGACCGACCGGATGGCCACCGTGGTGGCCGGGACATCGGAGCACTCCGAGACGGCGGCGTCGGCGATCTCCGCCCTCGATCAGTTCCTCCACGGGCCTTCGGTGGACCATCTCGCGCAAGTAGTCGGGCTCAGCCAGTCCGGCGGTGTCCGCCTCGTTGACCGCCTGGCGCTTGAAGGGCTCGTCGAGCGACGCCCCGGCCGCGACGGCCGGACGGCCGCCGTATCGCTCACGGCGCGAGGCCGGCGGGTGGCGCGACGGCTGAGCGGCGCCCGCCTCAGCCTGCTGAGTGAGGTCGTCGCGACACTGACACCTGGCGAGCGGGACGTGTTGGCAGATCTCCTTGGACGGATGCTCGTCGGTCTCATGCGGGAACCGGGAGCGACACGCTGGACTTGTCGATTGTGCGATATGGGAGCGTGCGGTCGAGAAGAGGGCCATTGCCCGCTGGAACGGGAGGCCCGAGCGCGTTATGGATAGACGTGCGGTGCGGCGTCCGGTGAGCCTTTCGACATCGTCACGAGGGGGGCTCCGGCCTTGATCGCCTGGCCCGACTCGACGAGCACCGCATCGACCACGCCGGCGCGCCCGGCGAGGACGTTCAACTCCATCTTCATGGCCTCGAGCACCGCCACGACCGTGTCGGCGTCCACCGCCGACCCTGCCGCTACCGCCACGCGCACGACCACGCCGTCCATCGGAGCGGTTGGGCCCGATGGCGTCGGCCCGCTCCTGGCCACGGCGCCTGCGGCGGGCACCCACTCCGAGCCGGGCTGCGCAGGTTCGGGACCCTTCAACCCGAGGCCATCGCGGACCGGGACCACCACCACCAGCGGGCCCCGATCCGTCGCCAGCTCGATCCGACGCATCGTCGTGGTGGCGGCCACGACCAAGGTGGGCGACGGCTCGTCGACTGGACTGGGTGACCGACCGGACGTCTCGGTGTCCGAATCCGGCGGCCAGTCCCGCTCGAGCGATCCGGTGTCATGCTCGGCGCTGACGAAGGCCGGCCGGTCGAGAATCGTGGCCAGGTATCCCGCCGTGGTCGGCATCGGAACGACTTCGAGCTCCTGTAATGCGACCCCGAGGCGACGCCGGGCCGTGTCGCGGTCGTGCCCCCACGCCATAACCTTGCCGATGAGCGAGTCGTAGTCGGGCGGGATGACGTCGCCGGCCTCCACACCGAAATCGACCCTCGTCCACGGGCCGGCCGGTAGCCGCAGCCGCGTCACCGTGCCCGGCGACGGACAGAACCCGTTCTCGGGGTCCTCGGCCGCGACCCGCACCTCGATGGCATGACCGCTGAGCCCGACGGCGTCCTGGCCATAGCTGATGGCTTCGCCGGCGGCGACGCGGAGTTGCTCGGCCACGATGTCGATCCCCGTGACGAGCTCGGTGACTCCATGCTCGACCTGCAAGCGGGGGTTCATCTCCAGGAAGTAGAACTCGGGGTGGGTTTCGGTGCGGCCGCCGGCGAGAAGGAACTCCACGGTGCCGGCGCCGACATAGCCGACCTCGATGGCGAGGCGAACGGCGGCATCCGCCAGGGCGGCGTGCGTTTCGAGCGCCAGACCGGGTGCGGGCGCCTCCTCGATGAGCTTCTGGTGGCGACGCTGCACCGAGCAGTCCCGGTCGCCGAGCTGCAGGATCGTCCCGTGGGCATCGGCGAGAATTTGGACCTCTACGTGCCGGCCGTGGTCGAGGTAGCGCTCGAGGTAGACCTCGCCACGACCAAACGACGCAGTTGCCTGTCGGCTGGCGCGCGCCACGGCGTCGGCCAGGCCGGGCGCGGCGCGCACCACTGCTACCCCTCGTCCGCCACCGCCGGCGACGGCCTTGACCATCAGGGGGAAGCCGATGGCTGCCGCCGCAGCCGTCAGGTCTGGGGAGTTCACCGATCCTTCGGATCCTGGCAGAATCGGCACGTCGGCCCGCCGGGCTGCGTCCCGAGCCGCCACCTTGTCACCCATGGTCGCGAGGACGGCGGGGAGAGGCCCGACGAAGCGAAGGCCTGCGGCCGCGACGGCGGCGGCGAAGGTGGCGTTCTCCGAAAGCAGGCCGTAGCCGGGATGCACGGCATCGGCGCCGGCACCGATCGCAGCGGCGACGATCGCCTCGGCGTCGAGGTAGGAGTCGCGCGCCGCAGCGGCCCCGATGCGCACCGCCTCATCGGCCATGCGCACGTGCAGCCCGGCGGCGTCGGCGTCGCTGTACACCGCGACGCTGCGGAGGCCGAGGAGGCGGCAGGCCCGCACGATCCGGCAGGCGATCTCCCCCCGATTGGCCACAAGCACGGTTTGCACGTGGGTTCCTGTCCCGATGCCGATCTGTGCCGTCGGGGCCATCCCAGACGGATCTACCTACCGGTCGTATGGTAACTTCTCCTACGTGTGCCGCTGGGCGAGCGGAGGGTAGGGAGGCGACATGACCGGCGACGATTCCAGCGTCTCGGCAACCCGGTCGAATGGCCACCTCACCGTTACGGCCGGCGGATCGGTCGCCGTCATCACAATCGACCGACCGGAAAAGCACAACGCTCTCGACGCCGCGGCCTGGCCTGCGCTGCGGGCCATCCTGGCCGACCTCGCAGCCGACGGTCGGACCCGAGCGGTCGTGCTCACTGGTGCCGGCGATCGGGCCTTCAGTGCCGGCGGCGACATCGAGGGCTTCGCCGAGCTGGCCGACATCCCCACCCGGCGTGCCTTTCAAGCCGACGCCCTGGCGACCTTCGCCGCCATCGAGGAATGCCCCCTCCCGGTCATCGCCGCCGTCAATGGCCTGGCCCTTGGCGGCGGTTGCGAGCTGGCGCTGGCGTGCGATGTCGTGATGGCGTCGTCGTCGGCGCGGTTCGGGATGCCGGAGGCCGGGGTCGGGCTGGTGCCCGGCTTCGGGGTCCTACGAGCGCCGGAGGTGATCGGACGTCAGTGGACCAAGCTGATGGTCTTCGCCGGCGAGCAGGTCGATGCCGACACCGCGGCGCGCATCGGGCTGGCCCAGAAGGTCGTCGCACCGGGCGATTTGCTCCGGGAAGCCGGACAACTGGCCCTCCGCATGGCCGCCGCCGCGCCTCTCGCCGTGAGCGTAGGCAAGAAGCTCGTCAATCGGGGGGTGGACAGGGGCGACTTCGCCTGGTCACTGGAGGCCATCTCGCTCCTGATGGGAAGCGACGACGTGGCCGAGGGAATCCGGGCCTTCGCCCAACGCCGCCAGCCGCAGTTTGAAGGGCACTGAGATGCCCGGGTGGACTCCGTGATCCGCGTCGGGCTCTATTACGACCTCCGCAACCCCGGCAACGAGCGACCCTGGGACCGGCTCTACGCCGAGACTCTCGAACGGATCGCGGCCCTCGACGAGGCCGGCCTGCAATCGGTCTGGTTCAGCGAGCACCATGCCTTCCCCGACGGCTACCTCCCCGCCCCCCTCACCTTGGCCGCCGCCGTGGCCGCCCGCACCAAGCGGGCCAGGATCGGCACGGCGGTGGTGGTGTCCCCCTTCGTACACCCGAGGGCCATCGCCGAGCAGGCTGCAGTGGTCGACATTCTGAGCGGTGGGCGCCTCGAGCTCGGTCTCGGGGCGGGCTGGCGGGAAGCGGAGTTCGCGTCCTTTGGCGCCGACTTCGCCGGGCGCTACCGCCATCTCGAGGCGACTGCCGCCGCCCTACCCGACCTCTGGCGTGATGGATCGGTCACCCCCCCGCCGGTCCAGGACCCCATCCCGCGCTGGATCGGGGCGCGTGGCCCGCGCGGGGCTCGGCTCGCCGGAAGGGTCGGGGCCGGCCTGCTCTGGCTCTCTTCCCGACTCCTACCCGCCTACCGAGAAGGGCTGGAGGAAGGCGGCCACGATCGGGAGACGGCCCGGATGGGGGGCCTCGTCAACGTGTTCCTCGCCGACGACCCCGAGGCGGCGTGGTCGGACATCCGTTCTCGGGGTCGTCACAACCGAGCCACCTACCGGGGGGCGGACACGGGTACGAGCGATGACGCCCTCCCCCGCCTCGAAGTGCTCACCGCCTCCGATGCCTCGCGGCGTGTGGCGTCGGCCGTCGCCGGCCTCCCCGTCAGCGACGTCTTCTGCTTTGCCGACATCGGTGGCCTGCCGGGCCATCTGACCGAACGCCACGGCCAGCTGGTCGCCACCGAGCTCCCCTGGCTGCTGGCCGGCGAGCTCGAAAGGCGCCAGGCGACCGATTCCCTCCCGACAGGAGGAGGCCCACAATGACCGACCCCGCCGTCACCATCGCCGACGACCTGCTCAGCGAGACCGCAAGCCAGGACCCGCACTCCCTCCTGACGCCGCTCAGGGAACGCGACCCGGTGCACTGGAGCGACGCCCACAGGGCCTGGCTGCTCACCAGCTACGAGGACGTGAACGCGGCGTTCTCCGACGCCCGGCTGTCGTCGGACCGGGTCCGGCCTCTGCTGGAGCGCCAGCGCCACACCGCCCCGAGTGACAGCGACCGCATCTTGGGCCTCATGCGCGACTGGATGGTGGTGAGCGACCCGCCCGCCCACACGCGCCTGCGCCGGCCGGCGGCCGGCGCCTTCCGCCAGCAACGGATCATCTCCATGGGCGATCGCATCCGGGCGCTTGTCGACGACATCCTCGCGGCTTTCGTCCGCGAGGGCCGTCAGGAAGTGATCGCTCACCTGGCCTATGTGCTGCCGGCGACGGTCATCGCCGAGATGCTCGGCGCCCCGGCCGAGGACCGAGAGCGATTCCGCTCCTGGTCCGACGAGCTGGCTCTCGTCGCCTTCGGAACCGGCGGCGAGGTCCGGGGGGACCGCCACCAGCGGGCCCTTCGGGGCCTCGAGGAGATGGAGGGTTACTTCCGGCGCCTCGTTGGGGAGCGGCGCCGGCGGCCGGCCGACGACATGCTGAGCACGATGATGCTCGGCGCCGACGGCGACGCGCTGAGCGACGACGAGCTGGTCGGCATGTGCACCCTGCTCCTCTTCGCCGGCCACGAGACGACGACCAACGCCATCGCCAACGGTCTCCTGGCCCTGCTCCGTCACCCCGACCAACTCGAGCGGCTGCGCAGAGAACCGGAAGGGATCAACGTGGCGGTGGAGGAGCTGCTGCGCTACGACGGCCCGATCAAGGTCCTGCAGCGTTGGGTGGCAGAGGACCTCGAGCTGCGGGGCCACGCCATCCGTGCCGGCGAACGGGTCTTCCTGATCCTGGCCGGGGCCAACCACGACCCGAAGGTCTTCCCCGAACCGCACCGTCTCGACCTCACCCGCAGGCCCAACCCGCACCTGGCGTTCGGGAAAGGCGTCCACGCGTGCATCGGCGCCCACCTGGCACGCATCGAGACTCGCATCGCCATCGAGCAGATCGTGACGACCCTTCCGGGTCTGCGCCTGAGGCCCGGCGAGCTGCACTGGAAGCCGACCCTCGCCTCCCGCGCCCTCGAATCGTTGCCCGTCGCCTACGACAGCTAAATTGTCGCGTCGCCGACGCAGATGGCAATGGCGGTCGCGACCACGTCACGGGTGGCGGCAGGCTCGATGATGTCGTCGAAGGAGAGATGGGCGGCCGCTTCCCACGGCTCGGCGTCGGCGACCCACTCCGTCATCAGCTCGGCGGCGAGGACGTCACGCTCCTCGGGACCGGACTCGGCCAGCACCCGCTCCAAGCGGCGGCGGTGCACCGTCCGCACCCCGGTCTCCGGCGCCATGAAGCCAAGATCGGCGGACGGCCACGCGAAGAGAAAATCGGGGTGGGTCGGGCGGCCACCCATGGCGAAGTGGCCGCCCCCGTATGCCTTCCGGACGACCACCCCGACCCGAGGCACGGTCGCGTCGGCGATTCGGGCCACCACTCGCTCGTAGGCGCGCAGGATGCCGGCCCGTTCGGCCTGGGTCCCGATCATCAAGCCGGGCACGTCGTGGAAAAACACGAGCGGCAGCCCGAAGGTGTCACACAGATCGACGAAGGCCAGCTCCTTGGCCAGCGCGGCCGGATCGAGCGCCCCCGCCCGCACCAGCGGCTGGTTGGCCACGAGCCCGACGGGCCGGCCCTCGATACGGGCCAGGCTGGTGAGCAGGCTGCTCCCCCACCCTTCGCCCCAGGGAAAGAGGCTGGCGGCATCGGCGACGGCGTCGAGCAGGGCATGCATGTCGTACGCGGCCCGGTGCCCGACGGGCACGATCTGCTCCAGATCGATCGCGGGGCGGCCCGGTTGGGCCGGCGGGGCCAGCGGCACCGGACGCGCCGCGTTGGCGGGCAGGTAGGAGAGAAAGGCGGCGACCGCCTGCAGCGCATCGGTCTCACTGGCGACGACCATGTGCACGTTTCCCGCCTCCGAGGCCGACTCGGGGCCGCCGAGCTCGGCGTCGCTCACCTGCTCGCCTATCGCCGCCTCGATGACCGAAGGTCCCGACAGCGCGATGGACCCCGAGTCAACCATGACGACGAAATGCGCCGTCGAAGCGTGGAGGGCCGAGTCACCGTAGGACGGTCCGAGAATGGCGGCGACGCGAGGAACGGCCGGCGCCTCGCCTGGTGGCTTGAGAAAGCTGCGGAAGTCGAGGGGCAGCCCGGAGAAACGCCACCCCGATACGTCGGGCATGCGCCCACCGTCGGCGTCGCAGAGCAGCACGAGGGGGAACCCGGCCCGCTGGGCATGTTCGATCAACCTTCCCTGCTTGCGCATGCTGATCGGGGCCGTCGTCCCGGCGACCACGCTGGCGTCGATGCCGATGACCCCTACCCGCCGTCCGTCGATGCGCCCGAAGCCCGTAACCACGGCATCACCGGGGATCGGCCGTTCACGCCGCAGCTCGGGGAGGGCGAGGGCGCCGATCTCGAACCAGCTCCCCTGATCGACCAGCTGGGCGATCCGCTCTCGCACCGGCTGACGACCCGACTCCCTGTGGCGGCGCAGGCCATCCTCTCCTCCCATGGCCAGGGCGTCGTGCCGACGGGCCCGCAACTCGCGCACCAGCTCGGCCATGGTGGGGGCCACCGGGACCTGCTCCTCTTCGCTCATGGAGCCCTCCGCTTCCCCGGGGCCGGGCCGTCGGCGGCCAGCTCCTTGCGGATCGAGAGCCGGTCGGTTACCGCCCGGACCTCGATCTCGTTGCCGGTAACGCTCGCCACCCCGGCGGCGTAGCGGATGACGGGTCGGCCGGCGGCCGCCTCGAGACCGGGCAACCCGCCGGTATAGGTCCCCGTCTCGGTGAGATGGAACGCCACCCGGGCGCCGGCCGAGAAGAGGTCGTCGACCATCCGCCCGTGCACCTCCAGACCGATGCGCCCGGGCGTCCACCAGACCTCATCATCGAGACTGCCCGGGGCGCAGTCGTCGAGGCCACCGGCTCCCAGCCACGAGCGGAACGCTTCTTCGGCCACCGGGTCAGGGGCCTCAACCGGGTGCGTCCACGGATCGAGGGCCGGTGCCTCCACGGGCAGTGAGACCCTGGTCTCGAGCTGGCGCCTTCGGCTGTCGTAGTCCTGCTCGACCCAGCAGTCCGTGAGGCGGCGACCGTCCCACCGGTAAGTGCTGACGCCGCTCCACGAAGCCCCGGTACCCGTTCGCCCCGAACGGCCGTGCTCGCTGAAGCGCAGGGCGACGCGTTCCCCGTTGCAGACCACGTCATGGATGGTGAACCCGAGTCCGGGAAACTGATCAAACTGTCGCCTCGTGGCCGGCACGTAGACCTCGTCGCGGCCGGTCAGGCGGTGGCGCCCCATGCACAGGCGATAGTTGTCGACCATGAGCTCAGGGCACACGTCGAAGTCATGGCTGGCGGTATAGGCGTACGCGTACCGGCGCATCAGGGCCAGAAGGGGGTGCAGGTCTTGACCCGAGAGCTCCGCCGGAGTCATCCAGCCGCCTCGTCGCCGAGCTCGGCCAAGAGCTCGTCGCGAAGGACGAACTTCTGGATCTTGGTCGACGACATCGGCCACTCGGCGACGAACCGGACGTGGCGCGGCACCTTGAACCAGGCCAGGCCGTCACGGGCAAACTCGACGATCTCCTCTTCCGACGCCTGCATCCCGGGGTTGAGCTCCACAAAGGCGGCGGCGACCTCTCCGTAGCGCGCGTGTGGGATCCCGACGACGGCGACGATGCTCACCGACGGGTGAGTAGCGACGAAGCTTTCGATCTCGAGGGCGGCCACGTTCTCCCCACCCACCTTGAGCATGTCCTTGAGCCGGCCTTCGAACCGCAGACCGCCCCGACCGCTGAGCGATCCCAGATCGCCCGTGCGAACCCATCCGTCGTCATCGACTACGGCCGCCGTCTTGGCCACGTCTCGCCAGTAGCCCTCGAAGCAGGTCGGGCCCCGTAGCGCGATCTCGCCGTGCTGACCGGGCCCGAGCCGGTCGCCGGAGACCGGATCCCGGATCGTGACCTCGATGCCGGGCAGCGGCAGACCTTGGTCACCGAGCCGGGTCTCCAGGTCCTCGTCCCGATCGTTCATGACGACCGAACCACCGAACTCGCTCAGCCCGAAGGCGCTGATCTGCGTGCTGTGGGGCATCTTGGCCTGCATGATCCGAAGCACGTCGGGCGGAGCGACGTTGAACACGGTCCGCACTGACCTGAGTCGGTCCGGGTCGTAATTGGGATGGTTGAGCAACGCCATGGCGATCGTTGGGAAGGCAGCAAACATCACCGTGGCCCTTTCCCTCTGGATCTGCTCCAACGCCTCCCCGGCATCGAAGCGGCGGGCTGTGAGGTAGGTGCCACCGGCATCGATGGCACCGACGAACATCTGGGTGAAGGCGGTGTGAAACATAGGGAGGGGATCCCAGCACCGGGCTCCTTCCTCCAGGTGCATCCGGTAGCGGGCGGCGACGGTCCCGATGCGCACAAGCGCCTCGTGGGTAAGCAGGCAGCCTTTGGGCATGGCCGTGGTACCCGACGTGTAGAACATGATGGCCGGGTCGCGCACGGCGACTCCCCTGCGGCGCTCGACGATCCGCTCGGGCGAGACACTGTCGGCCAGCGCGGCGGCGATGCTCGCGTCGATGGTGCCGGGGCGGGCGGCTCCCTCGGCGCACCACACGGCCCGCAGCCCCGGCGCCGCTTCGAGGGCCAGACGCTTCGGATCCCGGGCATCTCTCAGCCCCGCAAGCACCTCTTCAACAGCGGCCACCGGTCCCGCCGGATCGGTCCGTCCTTCGCCGGTGACGAGCACGGCCAGTTGAGCGTCGGCCAGCACGTACTCGAGCTCGCGGGGCCGGAAGCGGACGTTGAGCGGCACCGAAGCCGCCCCCGTGAAGGCCACGGCGAACAGCGTCTCCACGAACTCGACGCTGTTGGCCAGAAGGATGCCGACCCGTTGGCCCCGCTCGACGCCGAGGGCGTGGAGGGTGCGGGCCCGTGCGGTCGCACCTTCCAGCAGCTCGGCATAGGTGCGCCTCTCGGCGCCGAGCACCAGGCAATCTCGATCCGGGTGCCGATCGGCACCGCGCACGAGCAGGTCCCCGAATGTGCCGAGCTCGAGCCAGGGTGCGGCGCCAGATGACATCGCGCCGATCTCGACGAGCGCCGACGGCTGGCTTGCCGTCCCCGACCCTTGCACCAGATCGAACTCCTCCCCCACATCCGCAGTCTACCGACTGGTCGGTAGCCGGATCAGGAAGCGGCGATCCCGCGCTGCACGAAACCGGCGCACATGGCCCCAAGGTTTTCGGGCGACAGACGACCATCGGGGCGGTACCACCGGTAGAGCCAGATGATGGTGGCGAACACGAGGTTGGCCAGGACCCTCGGGTCGGAGCTGGGCTGGGCCAGTCCCTCCGCCTGGGCCTGGCGGATCAGACCGACGACGAATCGCTCGTGCACTTTGCGGCGTGCGAATATCTCGGCCCTCCGGGCGTCACCCAGGCGATCCACGTCGTGGTAGTAGACCGAGATCTTGGCCAGGTTGTGGGCGTTGTACTCCACCTGACGCCGCGTGTAAAGGGTCAGGCGCTCGATCGGATCGAGGTCCGGCACGGCCTTCACCTCGTCGAGGATCTCTTGGACCTCCTCGTGCACCTCATCGAGGAGACGGAAGAGCAGCTCTTCCTTGGAATCGATGTAGTGGTAGAGGCTGGCCTTAAGTATCCCGAGCTCGTCGGCCACCTCTTGCACCGACGCCGTGGCGTAGCTGCGCTCGTGAAAGACCCGCGCCGCGGCCTCGAGGACCTCCCGGTCCCTGCGTTTCGGCGTCGCCACAGACTTCCGCCGGGCCGGGGTGCTCGCCATTGGTCCAGTGTGGCAGACGCCAACCCGGCGCTCGGCTGCCCAGTCCCGCCAGCTCAGTCCGGCCGCGAAACGGTCGCCCCCTGGGCAAGCAGGAAAACGAGCGGGTCGAAGAACTCGGTCACTCCCGCCAGCTTGTCGCCGCGGATTGTGAAGCGGCTGATATAGCGGTTGCGGTACGGCCGGCCGGTAGGGAGCATGGTGCAGTCGCTCGTGTACTCGGCAATCAGCTCGTCCGGGTCGGCCATGGGCCGGATCTCGTGGTCGTGGAACCCGAGCGGGCTGACCAGGGCAGGGAATCCTGCGTAGAGCGCCATGACCGCTTCCTTGCCCTCCGTGCGTTGCGGGATGGGGTCGGGAGCAAACGGCAGACGACTGACGACGTCCTCGGTGAACAGCTCCCCGAGGGCGTCGAGATCGAGCCGGTTCATGATCTCGAGGTAGCGGAGCACCACCGCCTCGCCTTTCGAGCCGGCGCTCATGACTCGAAGCCCTCCATCTGCGGTTGCGTCAGTGGGCTGATGCGGCGCCCCGATATCAGCCACCTGCCGCTGACCCGGCGGTAGGTGTCCTCGTTGAGGGCCACGGCCTTGATCGATGCCCCATTCTTGGTCGAGCCTTCGGAGATGACGTAGTTGGTGCCGTGGGCGTCATCCGGCCCATCGAACTCCACGATGTGGTTGGTCATGGCGTGGTACTGCTCGGCCATCGTCTCGGAGTCCGACCGGAAGAAGGCGAGGATCTCGTCGCGGCCCTCGAAACGCTTGAGCCCGACGGCGGTGGCGTCCCAGTACGCGTCGTCGGTATACGCAGACAGCGCCTCGTCGGGCCGGAACAGGTCGAGACCTCGAGCGTAGAGATACGTGGCGTTGATGATCTGCTCGATGTCGGTCGTACGGTCGGTCATTGCAATGCCTCCTCAGTCGTCGTAAAGGATCACGCCGCGGAGGTTCTTGCCGGCCTGCATGTCGGCGAAGGCCTCGTTGATGTCGGCGAGTGGGTAGGTCTTGGTGATGAGCTCGTCGAGCAGGAGCTGACCGGAGCGGTACAGCTCGCACAACAGCGGTATGTCGTTGCGGGAATTGGTCGTGCCGTACAACGATCCCTGCAGCCGCTTCCCTGACATGGCGAAGGTGAAGAGGTCAAACTGCACGTCGCGTTGGAGGATCGGGGCGGCGGATGTCAACACGATGACCCCGCCCCGACGGGTCAGCTCCTGGGCCGGGTTGATCAGGTCGCCGTACGCCACCCCCACGGTGATGATGACCCGATCGGCGCCCTGGCCATCGGTCAGCTGCTCGACGAGCTTGGCGGCCTCGTCGTAGCCGGAGACGGCATGGGTGGCACCGAACCGCTTGGCGTGCTCGTGTTTGGAAGCGACCGGATCGACGGCGATGATGTTGCGAGCCCCCTTGTGGCGGGCACCCTGCACGGCGTTGATCCCCACGCCACCGATGCCCACGATGACCACCGTGTCGCCCAGTTGCATGTCAGCGGCGTAGACCGAAGAGCCCCAACCGGTCGGCACCCCGCATCCGATGAGAGCGGCCCGGTCGAGCGGGATGTCCTTGTCGATCTTGACGGTGGCATCGAGCGGCGCGCACACGTAGGGGGCAAAGGTGCCGAGGTAGGACATGCAGCCCACACCCTGGTCACGGGCGTGCACTCTATGGGTACCATCGGGGGCGAAGCCGGCCAACACGCCACCGCCCAGTTCGCACATGTTGGAACGCCCCGAGACGCACATCTTGCACTTGCCGCATGAGGGCAAGAACGACAGCACCACATGGTCGCCCTCCTCGATGCCCGTGACGCCGGGTCCGACCGCGGTGACCACGCCGGCTCCCTCGTGACCGCCGAGCACCGGAGCCCACGGCAGGGGGATGACGCCGTCGTCGAGGTGCTGGTCGCTGTGACACACCCCGGACGCCGCCAGCTTCACCATGACCTCGCGGTCCTTGGGCGGGTCGATCTCGATCTCCTCGACGCTCCAGCCGGAATTGGTGCCCGGCTCCCAGAGCAGCGCTCCCTCGGTCTTCATTGGGTCTCCTCTCGAACACGGAACTGCTCATGCCGGAAAAGGAACTCGACGCGGACCGTCATCGACCGGCCGCCTCCCCTCGGCAGAGCCAATCAACCTTCCATTCGGTTGGTTTGATTCTATTCTTACCATGGGCGGTCGAGCCGATGCCAGGGACGATCGGGAGGTCACGTGGTCGCCGATTACGAGGACATCAGCGCCTTCGGTCTCGATGCCGCCGAGCAGGCGCACCTCCTGGCCGCCCAGAACGAGTGCACCTTCGTGTGGTCCACGCAGGAAGGCTGGCCGGTCGGCGTCACGATGAGCTACCTGTGGCGGCGGGAACGGCTGTGGCTGACCACCGTTGCTCAGCGCAAGCGAGTGAAGGCGGTGCGACGTGATCCGCGGGTCTCGGTCATCGTGTCGAGCGCCGGGCTGGGCGAGGGACCGGGACGCACAATCACGTTGAAGGGACGCTGCGCCATACGCCAGGACCGCCCGACGATCGCGTGGATGCTCCCCGAGCTGGCCCGGGCGGTGTTCCCCGATCAGGCCCGGCGCCAGGAGCGCTTCGTTGCCCGCCTCGACTCACCCAACCGGGTCGTGCTCGAGGTGACGCCCGAGGTCCGCTTCTCCCACGATGTGCGCAAGTTGGGACGGGGCGGGCCTTAGCTTCGACCCCCGCGCATCAGGCCGCCAGGAGAAGGTCCTTGAGCTCACGGAGAGCCCGAAAGGACCAACCGGCCAGGGTGGGGTCGCCGAAGGCGGTGATGTTCCAGGCGATCAGATGACGAAGGCCGGCCCTGTGATAGGCGAGCACCTGCTCGGCAACCTGCTCGGGCGTGCCGCAGAACGCGTAGTGGCGGACCACGTCGGGGGCGATGCGCGCCACAAGAGCCATCGCCTCGTCCCTGCCGATGCGGGAAGGGACGTAGTCGTGGAATCCCCCACCATCACCGAGCGGCGGGTCGTACCCGAGCGATCGGTACACCTCGGGGGGGAGCATCACGCACAAGGCCCGAACCAGCGGGTGGGCGCACAGACGCTCGAGCGTCTCGGCATCGGGCGCGAGGCACAGGTAGCCGAGCATGCCCGGGGTGAAGCCATCGAAGCTGCGGCCCGCATCGGCCGCCGCCACACGGATCCGCGCCAGCGACGAGCCATACGCCTCGGTCGAGATCTTGGTCGGCAACCAGCCGTCGCCGACGCGGCCCGTCAACGACAGCATGCGCGGCCCGTGGGCGGCGACCCAGATCTCCGGGGGCCGCTCGCCGTAGGGCCGCAGGCCGAGCACGGCGTCCCGGAGATGGTGGTAGCGGCCGTCGAAGTCGATGGGCCCTTCCGCCGCCCAGAGCCGGCGGATCACCTCGATCCCCTCGTCGAGGCGAGCGACCGGGTGGTCGAAAGCCAGACCGTAGGGAACGACATTCATGGCCTCCCCGCTGCCGAGGCCGAGGATGGCGCGTCCCGCGGTCAGGTGGTCGAGGGTGAGCATCTGGTTGGCAACCATGGCCGGGTTCCGCCGCACGAGGTCGGTGACGACCGAGCCGACCCTGATCCGTTCGGTCTGCGCCCCGGCCGCGCCCATCATCAGCAGCGGATCGAAGTACACATGGGGGCTGGCCTGCACGGCCGCGAGGGGCGTGAGGTCCTCGGTCCACAACGAGTCCGGATGCCAGCCCATCAGGTGGCAGGGCCACCACACGGCGTCGTAGCCGTCGGCTTCGGCCCTGCGGGCCTGGTCGACGGCCCGACCGGCCGGCGGCATGATCTGGCCGGGGACGCCGATCTCCATGGCGACCACTCAGTACCTCCAGCCGTCCCCGAACGTCGCCAGACGCCGACCGAGGATCTCCTCCACCACCGTCAGGGCGGCCCTGGCCGCCCGGTCGGTCCCGATTCCCCTGCTCTTGAACGTCTCGCTGGCGAACCACAGCCCCTCGACGTTGGGCACCCGCCAGTGCGGCCGGTACCGGCCGACCAGGTACGGCTTTTGGATCACTCCGAAAGGCGGGTCGAAGACGAGGGCCCTCCGGCGCCACACCGGGCGCGCCAGCCCCGGGTACATCACCTGGATCCCCCGCTCGAAACGGTCGAACATGTCCCGCAGCCACCGCCGGTCGCGACCCCGCTCACCGGGAATGATCCCGCCCAGGCAGTAGAGATGCACGCCATCGGGGGCGCTGCCAGGATCCATGGCCGTCTGGTCGTACATATACCCCGGGGTCGGGCTGTGGGGCGTCGCCACCCATGTCGCCAGCTCCCGTTCGTCAAAGATGGTCACCGGCTCCTCGGTGGCGAGGTAGAGGTTGAGCCACGACACCCGGAACTCGTCTTGGGCCAGGTGCCGGATCTGGGCGACGTACCAGTCGGGCAGCTCCCATTCGGGAACCACGGAGAGCACACTCCACACCGGGAGCGTGCTGATGACGTGATCGGTCTCCACCACGACCTCGTCGAAGGCCTCGTTGGGCATGATCCGAGGTTCGCGAGCCAGGGCCACGCCAACCAAGCGTCCCTCCTCTATCACCACCCGCTCGACCGATGCACCGAGCCTCACCTCACAGCCGTTCTCGGCGATGGCGTCGGCCAGGTCCTTCCACAAACCATCCCAGCCCTGGCCCGGCCAGCACGAGTACGCGGCCGTCTTGCGCTCTTCGTAGTGCATCTTGCGCATCCACAGGTTGTCGCTCGCCGAGTGGTCCCACCAGTTGTCGGTCATGCACTCGAGCACGGCAATCGACTCGAAGAGGTCGACCACTCCGGCGTCGGACGTGTGTTGAAGGATCCATTGCCGCATCGGTCGATCGTCCCAGGCGTCCAGCTCGTCCCAGGATGTATCCAGGAGGGCTCGGATGACCTTCTTCAGCTCGCCCTTGTCCGTGCGGTAGCGATCGCGGATCGACCCCCAGCGTGCGGCCTCATTGTCCCAGACGGCCATCTCCGACGACACCTTCCCGTGCACGAGCTGTTTGCCGACGTGCTCGAGCACCTTGGTGAGGCCCGAACCGGGATCTTCGAGCAGGTGACCGCCCAGGTTGAGGGTGAATCCATCGTCGTCGGTCGCCATACCGCGCCCGCCGAGAAAAGGGGAACGTTCGAGCACAAGTACCGATTGGCCCTCCCGAGCGAGCAGGGCGCCGGCCGTGAGCCCCGCCGCTCCCGCCCCGATCACGATTGCGTCGTAGCGCGCCTTCATCGATCCCTCCCTACCTACCGTCCGGTCGAGTGTGGCCCCGCTTCCCTCGGGTCGTCAAGGTGGTGACGGGGCCTACCCGGCCGGCCGGCTCTGCGTCGAACCAGCTTCACGACCGAGCCGGAGGCTCCGGAGGACGGCCGCCGAGTCGTACCACGAGCTCAGCCGCTCGATGAGCCCGTCGGGAGCGAAATCGAAGATGTCCACGGCGTCGAAGCCGATCTTCACCCCCGACGCCAGGGCACCATCGAAACGGATCTCGACGGTGGCAGAGCGTTGGGCGACGAGCACGCGCGTCGGCGTGTCGACATGCTCGGGATAATGGCGGAGGGCTCCGGCGAGGTAGGCCGCGATGGCCTCGCGACCCTGCCGCGGAGGAGTGCCGGGAGCGCGCAACTCTCCCTCGGCAACGAAAAGCGCGGCGACGGCATCAAAGCGGTCTTCGTTGACGCCGGCGAAGTAGGCCGCGACCGCCGTTTCGGGGTCGAGGCCGGGCGTCATCGCCCCGGTCATCTGGTCATCCGGCGCGTGTCGGGTGAGCTCAGTCGCGGCGCCTCGGTGATGCCGGCCGCTTCCAGGTCGCTGGCGATGCGCTCCCGTAGGACAAACTTCTTGATCTTGGTCCCCGACATCGGCCACTCGTCGACAAAACGGACGTAGCGCGGCACCCGGTAGGTCGCGATGCGACCGAGGCAGAACTCGATGATCTCCCGCTCGGTCGCGGTCGCCCCCGTCTTGAGCTGAACGAAGGCAGCCGGAACCTCGACGTATCTGGCGTCTGGAGCACCGACAACGGCAACGATGCTCACGGCCGGGTGGGCGAGCAGAAAACCCTCGACCTCGGCGGCGGCGACGTTTTCGCCTCCCACCTTCAACATGTCCTTCAGCCGGCTCACGAACGTAAGGCGACCGTCCTCGTCCCTCGTCACGACGTCGCCGGAGTGGAACCAGCCTTCACCGTCGAAGGCCGAGGCGGTCAGCTCGGGCTCCCTGAAGTACCCGTCGAAGGAATTGGGCCCGCGAAAGAACAGCTCGCCGGCCACATTCGGCGCCACGTCCTCACCGGTGTCAGGATCGACGACCCGGCACTCCATACCCGGCATGGGATGCCCACCCGTGGTCACGCGTTTCTCCAACGGATCATCGAGTCGGCTCAGCGACAAGAAGGCCGATGACTCCGTCATCGCCACGCACGAGATGTGGACGGCGTGGGGCAGGCGCGCCGCCATGTCACGCAGTCGCTCGGGGACGCCCACGACCATGACGACCCGGATGCGGCCGAGGTCGTAGGACGCGAAGTCCGGCTGGTCGAGCACCGGCAACCAGATCGTCTCGAAGGCGGCGAGGGCCACCGTGACACCTTCCCGCTGCAGGTAGGGCAGTGTGGTACCCGGATCGAAGAACCCCGGATGCACGAACGTCGCGCCGGCGCTCACGCAGCTGAGGGCGAAGGTCAGGCCTCCGCCGTGGAAGAGGGGAATGGCGGTCCAGACCCGGTCCTCGGGGCCGAGGTGAAGGCGATCGTGACCGATCGCGTCGGCCAGCCGTACCAGCGCCTCGTGGCTCAACATGGCACCCTTGGGGGCGGCCGTGGTCCCCGAGGTGTAGACGAGCACAGCTGTGTCGCGGATCCTGGTGCCGAGCTGGCGCTCCCATGCCGCCTCATCCGGGACAGTGGCGGCACCGGCGTCGAACTCCTCGGTGGCGACGACGTCATCGCGGTCGGATGGGCCGAGCGCGACGATGTGCTCGAGCTCCGGCGCCTGGACGGCTCGGGCGTCACCGAAGGTCTCGTCGACGAGGCCGATGAAGTCGGGGGCCCCCGGCTCGGCCGCGCTCGTCACGAGCAGCCTCATGCCGGAATGCACCACGATCTGACGCAGCTCGTGGGCCTTGAAGCGGGCGTTGACCGGCACGGCCACGGCACCGATCTTGGCCGTGGCGAAGACCAGGGCCAGGAGATCGACCGACGCCGGCAGCAGTATCCCGACTCGATCCATCCGCTGCACGCCGAGCCCCATCAACCCGCGTGCAAACCTCTGGGCCTTGGCGGCCAGCTGGGCGTAGGTGACGCGCGTGGTCGGGAAGACGAGCGCTTCGCCATCCGGCACCTCGGCGGCGCGCCTGTCGAGAAGCTCCCCGAGCGTGGTGGCAGTGACCCAGCGACGGTCGGACACTCCGGCACCCTTTCGACGGGCGCCATGTTGGCACACCCGGGCCGTCAGACAAGCGTCAGCAACGTGGCTGAAACACAGAGGTGGGAAACCGTCGAGGACCATGGACGAGCTCTTCGCGGACTACGCGCTGGCGACCACGATGGGTATGCCGGCGTGGGCCGTGAACCCGATCCTCGTCTGGCCGCTGAGTTCCTCGTCCTCGATCGCCTCTTCCCAGGTCGATCTTCTGCGCCCTTTCGAGCGCCGAGCAGGTCCTGACCGAGCTCGACCCGCGCTCGGAAGTGGGCCGGCGACTGGCACGGCTACGACCCGACAAGTGGCGAGCCCGTCGGCGAGCGCCACGTGCTCGTGACCCGGGTTCGCGACTACGCCGACGTCACCCCGCTGAAGGGGGTCTTCAACGGAGGACCGGCGAGCAAGCTCGAGGTCCGAGTCGATCTGACCCGGTTGGTGTAGGTCGGTGCCGCTCGGCGGACGGACCGACCGGCTCGGAGCTGACCCTTCCCTCGGCTCTCAGGGATCGAGGAGAGCACCCAGCTTTGTGATCGTGTTCCAGTTGCGACCCGTGACGACCACCCCGAGGTGTTTCTCCACGAACCCGGCGACCGGAGGCGCGGCAAGGACGCCATCGGGACACCACTGGTAGATCACCCGGTCGCCGAGTGCGACCTGGTCGGGCGCCAGGCTCACCGGATCGTGGTCGGCCAGCAGTTCGGGCGCGGGTGGAGCGGAGAGAAAGAGGCCGAGCAGCTTGGAGCCATCGGTGGCCACGTCGCCGAGCGGGTTGGCATCGATTACCGCGCTCAGCTCTCCGGCGGTCCTCGCGACGCAGCGGACGCTCAGCCCCGTCCGCTCCTCGATGCCGCGCTCGATTCGCTCTTGCACCTCATCGGGCGACCCGGACGGGCTGGTCAGCACGGCATTGCCGCTCTGCAGGAGCGTCGTGACATCGATGTAGCCCAGATCCTTGAGCAGGCGGCGCAGATCGGCCATGGCGATCCGCTTGTTGCGCCCGACGTTGATGCCCCTGAGCAGGACCACGCAGCGGGTGGGCATGCGACGAACGGTACCAATGCCCGGCGATCCGTTCCCTCGGGCCACGATCCGGTCTCGAGTCCATTTACGGTTTGTTAACGGCAGCGGGACGATGTTCACGGCTCTGTTCACACGCTGCGTCATACGTTCGCTACTGAGCGCGCGGTGAGGGAGCCCGGCAGGGAGCTCACGCCGCACCGTTGGGAGCGACCGTCGTCGCGCCTGACCCGACAGCAAGAGGGGAATCCGATGAGACTTCGATGGCTGGCCGTGCCCGTCGCCGCCTGTACCGCACTGCTCGGCCTGGTCCAGGCCGGTCCCGCTTCGGCCACCGCCGCAGCCCCAAAGGCGGCCTCAACGGCGAACTCGACGGTGTCTGCGGGGCGCAAGGTCGTCGCCGCATCCTCGAGCTGTCCGTGGCTCGACACCAGCCTGCCCATCGCCAAGCGGGTGTCGCTCGTGCTGGCCAAGATGACGCTGGCCGACAAGCTCGACCTGATGCACGGCAACGCCAACCCGGCGACCAACGGTGCCATCGGGTCCACGCCTGCCATCCCGAGCCTGTGCATCCCCGAGGTCACCCAGGAGGACGGTCCTGCCGGCGTCGCCGACGGCGTCCAGGGGGTCACCCAGCTGCCGGCGCCCGTCAACGACGCCGCCACCTGGTCGCCGAACGCGGCCAAGGGGTATGGGAAGGTGCTCGGCAACGAGGAGTGGACCAAGGGCAACGAGGTCGTCTACGCCCCGACGATCAACATTCAGCGGGACCCCCGCTGGGGCCGCAACTTCGAGGCGCTCTCGGAGGACCCGTACCTGACCGGCACGTTGGCCTCATCGGAGATCCACGGCATCCAGTCGCAGGGTCCGATCGCCCAGGTCAAGCACTTTGCCGTCTACAACCAGGAGACCAACAGGAACACGACGAGCAACGTCGTGAACGTCAACCAGCGGACCCTCCACGAGATCTACCTGCCCGCCTTCTACGACGCCGTCACCAAGGGTGGGGCCGGGTCGGTCATGTGCAGCTACTCGAGCCCCAACGGCACCTACGCCTGCCAAAACGCCCCGCTGCTCTCGATCCTGGAGCAGCGCTGGGGGTTCAAGGGCTGGGTCGGATCTGACTACGGAGCGACCCACTCGACGGTCGCGGCAGCCAACGCCGGTCTCGACCAGGAGCAGCCGGAGAGCACCTACTTCGGTAACGCGCTCGCCGCTGCCGTCAACAGCGGCCAGGTCAGCGAGGCAACGATCGACAACGCCGTCGGCCGGGTTCTCTACGAGCTGTTCCGCTTCGGGCTGTTCAATCATCAGCCGACAGGCACCGAATCAACTCCTGCGAGCACGCCCGCCCACGTCGCCTTCGCCCAGGCCGACGCCGAAGAGGGCGCCGTCCTGCTCAAGAACACCGGTCGCGCCCTGCCGCTGCCCTCTTCGACCCCTTCGGTCGCCGTCATCGGTGCCGACGGATCGACCTCCCCGCTTTCTGCCGGTGGCGGCAGCGCTTCTGTGACGGCTGCGTCGGTGGTCTCGCCCCTCGCAGGGATCACGGCGAGGGCCGGTTCGGCGACGACCGTGACAAGCTACGCCGGGACCGACCCGACGGCGGCTGCGGCCGCAGCCAAGGCGGCCAAGGTCGCCGTCGTGTTCGCCGACAACTTCGAGTCCGAGGGATCCGACCTCACCAACATCACACTCTCCGGCAATCAAAATCAGGTGATCTCGGCAGTCGCGAAGGCCAACTCCCATACCATCGTCGTGCTGAACACGGGTGGCCCCGTAACCATGCCGTGGCTATCCAAGGTGCACGGTGTGATCGAGGCCTGGTACCCGGGTCAACAGGACGGCGCCGCCATCGCCTCGCTGCTCTACGGCGACTCCAACCCTTCGGGCCACCTGCCCGAGACGTTCCCCAAGTCGCTGGCCCAGACGCCGACCGCTTCGGCCCGCCAGTTCCCAGGAGTCAACGGTGTTTCCACCTACTCGGAGAAGCTCGAGGTGGGCTACCGCTACTACGACACCGCCCACGTAACCCCGCTGTTCCCCTTCGGCTACGGGCTCTCCTACACCAGCTTCCGCTACTCGCACCTCACGCTGTCCAAGACCCGCGTCGCCAACGCCGTCTCAGGCCCAGGGGGCGGGCAGTCCTCAACGCTCGTCAGCGTCAAGGCCACAGTGACCAACACCGGCACGCGGGCCGGCGCAGACGTGGCGCAGCTCTACCTCGGTGATCCCCACTCGACGGGCGAACCGGCCCGCCAGCTCGAGGGTTACAAGCGCGTGGCGCTCCAGCCGGGTCAGTCGACCACCGTCTCGTTCCCTGTCACCGGGCACGCGCTCAGCTACTTCTCCACCAAGGCCAACGGGTGGGTGGTGCCCGACGGCGACTTCGAAGCCTACGTCGGCGACTCCTCGGCCCTGAGCGACCTCCCGCTGCGCCACGGCTTCACGGTGACACGCAGCATCGGTGCGAGGACGGCATCGATCAAGGCGCCCTCCACCGCCGCCCCGGCCAGCACGGTGGCAGTCAAGGCGACCTTCGCCAACAACGGTGACTACGCCCTCACCGGCGCCACTGCCCGCCTTTCGGTCCCTTCCGGCTGGTCGGCCACCCTCACCAAGCCCGCTCCCCGCACCTTGGCCCCACACCAGACGGTAACGGTGTCGTGGATGGTCAAGGTCCCCGAAGGAGCCCAAGACACGACCGCCACGCTGAAAGCGACCCTGCGGGGCAGCACCGGCGGGGGCGCTGCGGCCCCGGCGTTCTCTGCGAGCCACACCCTGACCGTCTCGCCGCTCGTCGCCCTGACCAACCCTTCGACGGTGACCATCGCGCCGGGAGCATCGGCGTCCGCCACCCTCACCGTCACGAGCGAGGTCCCCCACGCCGTGGCGGTGAAGCTCGATGCCACGGCGCCGTCGGGCCTCACGGTCGTCCCGGCGTCCCAGGCGGTGCGGGCTCGACCCTCGCCCGGCACCATCGCCTCGGTGAAGATCACCGTGGCGCCCACCACCGTGGGCGGTACCTACACGGTGCCGCTGACCCTGACGGCCACCGACCACGGCCAGACCTACGCCCTGCCGAGCGGGAGTCTGACCGTCGTGGTGCCCTATCCCTCCGCCTCGGCCGCGTACGACAACGTGGGCATCTCCGACAACTCCGATCCGGGGGCCGCTAACTTCGACGGCAGCGGCTACAGCTTCTCCGAGGAGGAGCTGACAACGGCCGGCCTCGCCCCCGGCGCTGCGGTCACCCACGACGGGATCGGCTACACGTGGCCGTCCTCGGCAGCGGGCGCAGCCGACAACATCGTGGCGTCGGGCCAGACCGTCGACATCAGCGGATCGGGCACGAGCCTCGGCATTCTCGCCGCGGCCAACAACGGCACCGCAACCGGCAATGTCACCGTCACCTACACCGACGGGACCACGTCGACATCACCGATCTCCGTGGCCGACTGGTACGCCAACCAGGCCGCGACCGGTAGCGACGTCCTCGTGACCACACCGAACTGGAACCAACCGCCGAACGGCACGCTCGGCAACCACGCCGTGAGCATCTACGCCACGTCCGTTCCCATCGATGCGTCCAGGACGGTCGCCTCTGTGACCCTGCCCGACGTGAGCGCCGGCACCGCCCCGAGCCAGCTGGCCTTGCACATCTTCGCCCTCGGCATCGGCTGAAGGCGAAGCCAGGGAGGGGCGTCGCCGCAGCGGGCACAATGGCGGCCATGGTCGTCGTTGCCCCAAGAAAGCCAGAGGAGTCGCCGGTACGGTCGGACCCCCTGCTGAGGGTCCGCAACCTGACCGCCCGCTTCGGACCGCTCCAAGCCCTCGATGGCGTCGATCTCGATGTCTCCCCCGGCCAGATCGTCGCCATCGCCGGCGAGAACGGCGCCGGCAAGTCCACACTCGTGCGTTGCATCGCAGGGGACCTCGCTCCCACGGGCGGTGAGGTGCTCGTGGCCGGGCAGCGGATCCCACCCGAGCCTGCGATCGCAGGCAAGCGAGGCGTGGCCGTCGTCTGGCAGGACCTGGCGCTCTGCGACAACCTCGATGTCGCCTCCAACCTGCTCCTCGGTCGCGAGACCAGCAACCTCATGCGCTCGGACATGCGCTTCCACGCCGCAGCAGCCCGTCAGCTCCACGACCTTCGAATCCCGCTGACCGACACGACCCGCAACGTCCGGTCCCTCTCCGGCGGTCAGCGCCAGTTGCTCGCGGTGGCGAGGGCCATGGGGGCTCGGCCGACGCTGCTGATCCTCGACGAACCGACCGCCGCCCTCGGGGTCGGTTGGTCGGCTCAGGTCGAGGAGCTCATCCGCCGGCTACGCAACGACGGGACGACCATCCTGCTCGTCTCGCACGACATCGAGCAGATGTTCCGCCTGGCCGACCGCATCGCTGTGCTGCGTCAGGGCCGCGTCGTAGCCGACGTCGACCCGTCGAGCGCCCACACCGACGACATCGTGGCCCTGATGTCCGGCCAGCAGGTGGACGTCTCGGCTCGTCGTCAGCTCGACCGGTTGCAGGGTCTCGTCGACGAGCTCGCATCCGCCGACCCATCGTCGAGCCTGACGCTGATCCTCTCCGCCCTCGGGGCCGCCCTGGAAGCGGACCGCATCTGCATCCACCTCCTCGAGGACCGCGTTCTCCGCATCGCCGGGAGCATCGGGCTCGGCGACGAGCTCATCAAGGCCTGGAGGCGCCTCCCCTACGGGATCGGTGGCGGCCCGGTCGGTCTGGCCGCCGCCACCGAGGATGCCGTCGTGGACAGCGATGTCCGAGCCGGTGCGACCTGGGCGTCGTTCCGCCAACTCGGTGCCATCGCCGATGTCGGGAGCTCGTGGGCCGTGCCCGTAGCCGGATCGGGGGGGATCATCGGTGTGATCACCGTGTTCCGCCATGCGATCGGGTGGCCGTCACGAGACGAGCTGGACCTCGTGACCCTGTACGCCGGCTACGCCGCCAGTGCGGTCGAACGCGACCGGCTCGTCACCCAGCTGACCGCCCGCAACCGAGTGCTCGAGACGATCCGCGAAGTCCTCGAGGCCCTCACCGGCCCGGTACCGCTCTCCGACGGTCTCGATGTCGCCCTCGGTGCACTGCGACGCGGCCTTCGAGCCACGCAGGTGGGGCTGGCGGAACAAGGGCAGGGCGGGAGCGCCCACTGGCGGGGCCTTGTCGCCGCCGATCTCGGAGCAGAGCCGCTTCCCCCCGAGGCGGTCGAGTTCGACGGTGGGGTCTGCGACGGAGTCGGTCGTCGCTTTTCCGCCGACGGGGGGGCCGTCGGCCTGACGGTGAGCTTCAAGGCGCCGGCAGGTCCCACCGCGCTCGTGGCGTGGTGGACGGGTCGAAACGACACGACAGCGGGCGCGTCGGGTCCCGATCGAGCCCCCGTGCCAGATCGATCAGAGATGGCATCGCTCGAGGACGCCGCCCGCTCGTTCCGGCTCGCCCTCGAGCGGGAGGAGTCCGAGCGAGCACGTCAGGAGACGAGTGCCCTGCGACGCTCCCAGGAGCTGCAGCGAGGGTTCCTGTCGCGTCTGAGCCACGAGCTGCGCACCCCGCTCACCGCCATTCGCGGCTACGCCTCGAGCCTCATGCAACCCGACGTGACCTGGGACGGCGACACCGAGCGACGGTTCCTGGGGACGATCGCCACAGAGTCGGCACGGGTCGGCCGCCTCGTCGACGATCTGCTCGACTTCTCGACCATCGAGTCCGACATCCTGCGCCTGCAACCCGACTGGTGCGATATCCGCCTGGTCCTCGACGCCGCCACGGCATGTGTCCCCCCCGAGGATGCCGCCATGGTCTCGGTCGACTACGACGCCGACCTGCCCGTGGTGTGGGCGGACCACGACCGCCTCGAACAGGTCTTCGTCAACCTCCTCGACAATGCGGTCCGCCACAACCCGCCGGGCACCAAGGTCGAGGTCGTCGCCGAGGCGCTCGGCTCGAGCGAGGTGCTCGTGAGCGTCACCGACCATGGCCAGGGCATGCCCTCCGGGGTGGGCGCCTCACCGTTCGAGCATCACCGACAAGCGCGGGGTCCGACCGCAGGCGCGGGGCTCGGGCTCTCGATCGCCAAGGGCATCGTCGACGCCCACGCCGGCGACCTTGATCTCGAGCATCTCGCGCCCGGCACCAGGTTCCGCATCCGGCTTCCCGTCGAGGCGGCCACCACCTCCGAGACCGGCATCGGATCGGGTGACGATGCCTGAACCTCCGTCCAACACCACGGTCCTGCTGGTCGAGGACGACCCCAACATCGTGGACCTGATCCGATCCAACCTCGCCGTGCGCTTCTTCGACACCGTCGTGTCGAACGACGGCCTCCGGGCCATCCAACTCCTCGAGACCGAGCGACCCGACATCGTGCTGCTCGACCTCATGCTTCCCGAGGTGGACGGCTTCGCGCTGTGCCGGGACATACGGGAGCGCTCGAGTGTCGGGATCATCGTCGTGTCGGCGCGTGGCGGCGAACGCGACAAGGTGACGGCGCTCAACGTTGGCGCCGATGACTACATGACCAAGCCCTTCAGCATCGAAGAGCTCCTGGCCCGTATCGCCGCCACCCTGCGACGCACAAGGACGGTCGGCGAGCCGGAGCCGGCGTCGCCGGTGATCGACGTGGCCGGTCTTCGCATCGACCTGGCCGAGCAACAAGTCACGCGCGACGGCGTCGACGTCCACCTCACCCCGACCGAGTTTGCCCTCCTGCGCGAGCTCGCCACCAACCGCGGCAAGGTCCTGACCCACGCCCACCTGTTGCGACGCGTCTGGGGGACGGGCTACGAGACCGAGACGGAGTACATCAGGGTCTACGTCCGCCGGCTCAGAGCCAAGCTCGAGATCGAAGGTGATCCGCCGCTCATCCTCACCCAGGCGCGAGCGGGGTATCGCCTCGTGCCGGAATGACCGGAATTGGCGTGATCAGAATCAGCGAGATCCGATCGTTCACGGTTTATTAACGATCGGACCCTGATGTTCACGGCCCCGTTCACGCCTTCGGCCTTAACGTCCGTCATTGGAAAGTTCAGCTGGCTGTAGCGTTTGCCGCCGGGGCACTCATGGGGCATATCGCGTCGGCCACACCGACAGGGGGGAACCTTGCGCATCAACAACAAGCGAGCCGTCGCCGCGCTTCTGGTGATCGGCGGTCTCACCGCGTCCGCGTGCGGCAGCAGCGGCACCAAGAGCGCCAGCACCACGGCACCATCGGGCGGTGGTGGATCGGCGACGACGGCGGCGGCGCCGACGACAACACCGAGCCCGACGACGACCCTGGCCACGACGTCGGCCAGCTCGTTCACGACCAACTTCTCGGCCATGGCCGCCCTCAAGTCGGTCGCCGCCGCCGGCAAGGGCAAGATCGGCGTGATCCTGCCCGACACGACCTCGTCGGCCCGCTACGTCGAGTTCGACGAGCCCTACCTGAAGCAGGCCTTCAAGACCGCTGGCCTGCCTGCGTCGGCCTACAACGTCCAAAACGCCCAGGGAAGCGACGCCACGGCCCTCACGGACGCCAAGGCCGACATCACCAACGGCGCCAAGGTCCTCCTCATCGACCCGGAGGATCCCGCCGGCGGCGTCGCCATCGAGAAGTACGCCAAGCAACACGGTGTGGCCACCATCGACTACGACCGCCTGACCCTCGGCGGCAGCCGCGACTACTACGTCAGCTTCAACAATGTCCAGGTGGGCACGCTGATCGGCAACGGTCTCGTCAGCTGCGCTGCGGCCTGGCACGTTTCCCATCCCGACGTGATCGTGATGAAGGGCTCCCCGACCGACAACAACGCGACCCTCTTCGCGCAGGGATACGACGCCGTCCTCGCGCCGCACTTCAAGTCGGGTTGGAAGCTGGCGGCGACGCCGGCCGGTACCTGGACGCCTGCGGACGCCCTCACCGAGTTCAAGGGGGCATTCAACAACAACAAGAGCGTCAACTCGGCCCTGATCCCCAACGACGAAAACGGCGCTCCGATCATCAGCTACCTGCGGACACTCGGCCTCAAGCCCAAGTCGTTCCCGACCACCGGTCAAGACGCCACCCTCGTCGGTCTGCAGAACATCATCTCGGGCTACCAGTGCGGCACGGCCTACAAGCCGATCTACGAAGAGGCCCAGGCCGCCGCGGCCCTCGCCCTCTACCTCAGGGCCGGCAAGACCCCGCCCAAGGCCCTCCTCAACGGCACGTCGCTCGACCCGACCGAGCACAAGAGGGTGCCATCGGTCCTCCTTACGCCGGAATGGGTGACCCCTACCAACATGCAGTCCACCGTCATCAAGGACAAGTTCGTGCCAGCCAAGCAGCTCTGCGCCGGCAAGTTCGCCACCTACTGCAAGACGTACGGGATCTCCTGACCGATGCCGTCGACGTTCGAGCGTGCAGTAGTAGTCGGCCAACGATGACCTCGAGCGTCGACTCCGGCGCCCGGCGCTCCCCCGGGGGCCGGGCGTCGGGCGGTCCGGCAGGCGACGAAGTGCAGCCCCTTCTCCGCCTGTACGGCGTGGTCAAGAACTTCGGTCCTGTTCAAGCCCTCAGCAAAGTCAACCTCACCGTTCCCGCCGGCCAGGTCACCGCCCTGGTCGGCGACAACGGTGCCGGCAAGTCCACCCTCATCAAGACCATCTCCGGCATCTGGGAGCTCGACGGCGGCGAGATCCAGTGGGAGGGCAAGGCCGTCCACTTTCGCTCGCCGCGCGACCCCGTAGCCCTCGGGATCGCCACGATGTACCAGGACTTGGCCCTCTGCGACAACCTTGACATCGTGGGCAACGTGTTCCTCGGACGGGAGGAGCTGTCTCGACGGCTCCTCGACGAGTCGAAGATGGAGATCGAGGCCAAGACCACCCTCGCCGACCTCAACGTCACGACCGTCCGCTCCATCCGTCAGCTCGTCGGTTCGCTGTCCGGCGGGCAACGCCAGGCGGTGGCCGTGGCCAGGGCCGTCTCGCAAAACGCCAGGCTCGTCGTCATGGACGAGCCGACGGCCGCCCTCGGCGTCTCCCAGACGGAGATGGTGCTCGAGCTCATCAAGACCCTCGCGGGCCGGGGGATCGCCGTGCTGGTGATCTCCCACAACCTGAGCGACGTCTTCAGGGTGGCCGACCGCCTGGCCGTCCTCTACCTGGGTCAACTCGTCAGTGAGGGACCGATCTCCGAGTTCGACACGCAGAGCGCCGTCGAGTTGATCACCACCGGCGGAAGCTCAGGACCCCGGAGCGACACCGCCCCTGCCGGCGTCAGCGGCAACGAATCGAGAGAGTGAACATGTCAACAGACCAGGACGCGCCGGTCGGGACGACGACCGATGACACAGGAGCGCCGGCCGTCGACCTCGCCCTGATCGATGCGAATGTGGCCGGATCGCTCGGCGAGTACACGCGGGGCTGGATAAAGCGGGTCCGCGGCGGCGAAACCGGTCTGCTGCCGGTACTCGCCGGTTTCGTCCTGATCGTCATCATCTTCCAGGTCGAGAAGTCCGACTTCCTCTCCGCCAGCAACCTCGTGAACCTGCTCGGCGAAGCCTCGTACTACGTCGTATTCGGCATGGCTGAGGTGTTCGTCCTCCTGCTCGGCGAGATCGACCTGTCGATTGGCTACGTAGCTGCCTGCGGTGGTGCCATCACCGCCATCCTGGCCGGCCAACAACACAATGAGCCCTGGTGGGTCGCCGCCCTCGCTGGCATCGTCCTCTGCACCCTCATCGGGGCCCTACAAGGGCTGCTGGTGACCCGTCTCCGACTGCCGTCCTTCGTCGTGACCCTCGGCGGCCTGCTCGCCTTCGAGGGCCTGCTGCTCTTCATCCTCAACAGCTGGTCCGGCCGCCAGACCGGGGGCACGGTCGCCATCACCAACAGCGTCCTCAATGACCTCGTCAACGGCTCGGTGAGCCGGACCGCAGGCTGGGTCATCATGGCCCTCCTCGTCGTCGCCTACGCCCTCTTCGTGCTCGGCCGCGACCGCCGGAGAAAAGCGAGCGGCCTCGTGGCCCCGCCCCTCGGGCTGACCGTGATCAAGATCGTCGCCGTGGCCGTCGCCGGCGTCGTGCTCGTCGCCGTATGCAACGTCAACCGCAGCGCCCGCGCCGGCTTCAGCGCCGTCGAAGGGGTGCCCTGGAGCGTCTTCATCATCCTCGGCCTGGTGATGGCGGCGACCTTCCTGCTCGGACGCACCCGCTTCGGGCGCTACGTCTACGCCGTCGGTGGCAACGCCGAGGCAGCCCGGCGAGCCGGGATCAACGTCAACCGCATCCGGCTGTTGTGCTTCACCCTCACCGGCTTGTTCGCCGGGTTGGCCGGCCTCCTCTACGTCTCCAACCTGCAGTCGATCTCCACCAGCGTCGACGGTGGCACCCTCGTGCTCTACGCCGTGGCCGCCGCCGTCATCGGCGGCACCAGCCTCTTCGGTGGGCGGGGCAAGATCGTGCACGCCCTCATCGGTGGCCTCGTCATCGCCACCATCTACAACGGCATGGCCCTGATCTCCCTCGGCCCGGACGCCCAGGACATCGTCACCGCTCTGGTCCTCATCGCCGCAGCCACCGTCGACGCCCTCGCCCGCCGAGGTGCGGCCAAGACCTGAACCGTCGCCCGTGATGGTGCCTGCCCGACCGGTGGCCGCCTGGGATACTCGGAGAATGCCCGCCGACCCGCCCGTCGTCTCGCCCCGCAGGGGACGGCCGGGCTACGACCGTGAGAGTCTGCTCCGCGTCGCCGTCCAGCTGTTCAACCAGCGCGGCTACGACGGCACGAGCATGGACGACCTGGCAGGACGGCTCGGCATCACCAAGTCGGCGATCTACCACCATGTCGCCAGCAAAGAGGAGCTACTCGGTCTCGCCGTCGACCGGGCCCTCGACGGGCTCTTCGCCGCCGCGACCGAGATCGGCGCCACCGACTCCGGGCCAGGGGCCGACCCCGCCGTGGTACGCCTCGAACGGCTGATCCGTTCGAGCGTGGACGTCCTCGTCGACCGGCTGCCCTTCGTCACCCTGTTGCTCAGGGTCAGAGGTAACACCGCCGTCGAACAGGCCGCCCTGCGCCGCCGGCGCCAGTTGGACCGTCTCGTCGCCGACCTCGTGACAGAGGCGCAGGCCGAAGGCGACGTACGCGCCGACCTCGATCCAGCGGTCGTCAGCCGGTTGCTCTTCGGTCTGGTCAACTCGCTGGCGGAGTGGTACCGCCCAGCCGCTCCTGCAGAGTCCGACATCGCCGACGCCGTGGTGAAGGTGGCCTTCGACGGCGTGCGGGCCCATCGACCCTGAACGACCCGACCCCTCAGGCGATCTTGGGCCTGGCCCGCTCGACGATGGCGCGGGCGTCGACGCCCCCCGGCAGAGTGCCGAGCCCGAGCGTCTTGTCGACCGGGTGCAGCCGCGTGGCGCAAAAGGCGTCGGCGACGGCCGGATGCCCGAACCGGATGAGCAAAGAACCTTGCAGACAAAGGGCCATCTGCTCGACCGTGCGCCGCGCCCTCGACTCGTCGAGACCGGCGGAACCGTTGAGGACGTGGGCCAGGGCGAGGATGGCGCCGTCGAACCTGGCGTCGGCTCCAGCCGCGGCGCCGAGCTCGGAGGAAAATGCCGCCACCGACTGCGGCGAACGAGCCATGGCCCGCAGCACGTCGAGGCAGATCACGTTGCCCGACCCCTCCCAGATGCCGTTGAGGGGGCTCTCCCGCAGCAGCCTGGGCATGATCGACTCCTCCACGTACCCGTTGCCGCCCAGGCATTCGAGGGCCTCGGCCACGACGACCGGATGGCGCTTGCAGACCCAGTACTTGGCCACGGCCGTCGCCAACCGGCGAAAGGCCGCCTCACCCGGGTCGTCGCGGCGGTCATAGGCCTCGGCCAGGCGCAGCATCGTAAGCGTGGCCGCCTCGGACTCGACGGCCAGGTCGGCGAGCACGAGCCGCATCAACGGCTGATCGATCAGCGCCTTACCCCACGTCGAGCGGTGGGCGGCGTGGTGGGTCGCCTGGGCCACGGCCTGGCGCATCCCCGACGCCGACCCGATGACACAGTCGAGCCTGGTGTGGTTGATCATCTCCGCGATCGTCGCCACGCCCCTCCCCTCTTCGCCGACGCCGAAGGCGAGCACACCGTCGAGCTCCACCTCGGCCGACGCATTCGACCGGTTGCCGAGCTTGTCCTTGAGGCGCTGGAACCGCACAGGGTTCACCGTCCCGTCGGGCTGGAAGCGGGGCACGAGGTAACACGACAACCCGCCGGGCGCCTGGGCCAGCATCAGCCACAGATCGGAATTGGGCGCCGAGCAGAACCACTTGTGCCCCGTCAGCCGCCAGGTGCCGTCGCCCGACGCCGCCGCCGTGGTCGTGTTGGCCCTGACGTCGGAGCCGCCCTGTTTCTCGGTCATTCCCATCCCGGCGAGGACCCCCGACTTGGCGCCGGCGGGAGCAAAAGAAGGGTCGTAGCTGCGGCTGGCGAGCTTCATTCCCCATGCCTCGAGCAACTCACCCGATCCGATGGCCGGGTAGGCGGCGTAGGTCATCGAGATCGGGCACCCGTGTCCCGCGTCGACCTGACTCCACACGGAGAAAGAGGCGGCCCGCTCGGCATGTCCCCCTGCGGTCCCCTCGCCCCAGACGGCGGCGTGGAGGCCGTGAGTGACGGCAACGTCCATCAACCGGTGATAGCTGGGGTGGTACTCGACGCGGTCCAACCGGTGACCGAAACGATCGTGGGTCCGCAGCATGGGAGGCGAGGCGTTGGCCTCGAAACCCCAGCGGATGGCCTCCTCCGAGCCGGCCAGACGCCCGAGGGCCGAGAGCCGCTCGGCCGCCCCGGCCGGCTCCGTCCTCTTCACCCATCCGGCGAGGACGGCGTCTTCGCCGAACACGTCGTAGCCCTGCAGCGGTGGCGGCTGGTTGATCACGTCGTGGGTGTCCATCGCCGCCGACGTTAGGACCCCAGGCGAAACAACCTCCGCGGGCCGTCGCGGTCTAACTTGGCTCCGGTGGAGCGACGTGATCGACCGGCACCGACCTCGATGCCCGATGAGGTCGACCCGGCCCAACTCGCCGATGCCGCACCCGACCCCATCTTCGTCCTCGACGTCGACGGCCGCATCACCTACATCAACCCGGCCGGCGAGGCCATGCTCGGCCAGGACGCCTCCACCTACCGGGGCCGCTCCATGCTCGAGTTCATCCATGCCGACGACGCCATGCTCGCCGTCTCCTCCCTCGAGACCGTTCAGACCAAACCGGTCGGTACCCCGATCGAGGTGCGGATCGCGGCGCCGGCCGGCCGGTGGCGGTGGATGGAGGTGATCGGTCGAGACTGCAGAGACGTGCCCGGTGTCCACGGGATCGTGTTCGGCGCACGGGACCTCACGCAGCGGCGCATGTGGGAGGTGGCCGCCAACGACCTGGCCCGCTTCCAGCAGATCGTCCAGCACGCCGCCGCCATCGTCCTCAGCCTCGACGCCGACGGGACGATCACGAGCGTCAACGGTGCCCTCAACCGTCTCATCGGCGTCGACCCCTCCCTCGCCGTCGGCGCCAGACTCGAAAACTACGCGAGCCCCGGCCACGGGGGAGCCCTCGCCGACGCCGTGGCCGAGGCCAACGGGACCGGCGCCGCCAGCATCGAGCTGCCGATGCGCCACGCCAGGACCGGCGCTTCCATACCGATCCGCTTCGAGATCGTCAACCTCCTCGATGACCCGGTGGTGGCCAGCTTCGTCGTGACCGGCCAGGACGTCAGCGACTTGCACGCGGCCCGGAGACGGCTCGAGCACCTGGCCACCCACGACGCCCTCACCGGCCTCGCCAACCGGGCCCTGGTCGAAGAGCGCCTCCAGTCGCTTGTCGACGCGAGGAAGCCCCTCGCCCTGCTCTACGTCGACCTCGACCATTTCAAGCCGGTCAATGACGGCCACGGCCACGACGTCGGCGACGAGGTCCTCCGCAGCGTCGCCGGCCGCCTCATCGGCGGGGCCGGCGCTGGCGACCTCGTCGCCCGGGTGGGAGGCGACGAGTTCGTGGTCCTCGCCCTCGGCGTCACGGACCGGGCGACCGCCGTCGCCCTCGCCGGTCGAATCGAGGACGCCTTGGGCGCCCCGTACCAGGTGAGCTCCGGGCTCATCGAGATCGGCGCGAGCGTGGGCGCCGTCGTCGCCGGCCCCACGTCGAGCGTCGCCGGGCTGCGAGCCCAGGCCGACGTCTCGATGTACGCGGCCAAGGCGGCGCGTGCCGAACGACGCCGGGTTCGGGCCGAGGTTCAGGCTCAGGTTCAGGCTCGAGCGCAGGTGGAGCGGGCCGAGGACTGAAGCAGGATCAGTTGTTGCTGAGGTCCGGCGGATAGGTCGCCACCATCGCCAGCTCCCCGTCCTGGCGACGCAGGACGTCGTGCCACAGATCGTCGGGCGACGCCGAGAACGCGTCCTCGGGTTGAGCATCCACGGCCCACCACCCGCCGGCGACCAGCTCACCTTCGAGCTGACCACCCGACCAGCCGGCGTAGCCGGCGAAGACCCGAAGCGACCCGATGGTGTCGCCGAGGAGATCCGGGTCGAGGTCGAGGTCGAGGGTGCTGAGCTCGCCGTCGACGTGATGCCACCCCTCGGGTCCGACCCTGGCCTCGAGCTGGGCCGGCGCCGTGATGCGGGCCAGGCAGATGACCGAGTCGTGGCTGACCGGCCCCCCGACGAACACCCGAGCCGGATGATCGGCGAGCGACGACCACCGGGGCAGGGGGTCGAGCAGATCGGTCTCGCTCGGCCGGTTGAGGATCACGCCGATCGCCCCGTCCTCGGCGTGGGCGAGCACGAGCACCACCGACCGGTCGAAGTTGGGATCGACGAGTCGGGGGTTGGCGACGAGCAGCTTGCCCGCAAGGGTCGGGTCGACCATCTCTTCTGCCCTACCCAACATCGGGCGGGCCTGCACCGTAGGCCCGGGGGGCGCCCGGGTGACTACGGTCGGAGTATGCGATCCGTGACCGTCGTCCCGCTAAAGGGCGACTCCGTCGACCTGACCGACCTGCCCGAGCCACCCGAGAGCGACGGTCCCGTCCTCGTGGCCACCCATGCCGTCGGCATCTGCGGCACCGACATCGAGATCATCTCGGGCGACTACGGCTGGGCCCCGCCGGGCGAGACCCGTCTGGCCATCGGTCACGAGTCCCTCGGCCAGGTGCTCGAAGCGCCGGAGGGGTCCGGGTTCGCCGCCGGCGACCTGGTCGTCGCCATCGTCAGGCGCCCCGATCCGCTCCCCTGCCCCAACTGTGCCGTCGGCGAGTGGGACATGTGCCGCAACGGCAACTACACCGAGTGGGGGATCAAGGCCCACCACGGCTACGCCCGTGAGCGCTACCGGATCACGCCCGACTTCCTCGTCAAGATCGACCCGGCCCTCGGCGACCTCGGCGTGCTGCTCGAGCCGACCACGGTCGTGGCCAAGGCCTGGGATCACATCGAGCGGATCGGCAAGCGGGCCGTCTGGGAGCCGAAGAAGGTCCTCGTGACCGGTGCAGGACCCATCGGGTTGCTCGCCGCCCTCCTCGGCACCCAGCGCGGCTACGACGTTCACGTCCTCGATCAGGTCACCGATGGCCTCAAACCGGATCTGGTAGCCGCCATCGGGGCGACCTACCACCACGGCTCGATCAAGGACGCGGCGGTGGAGGCCGACGTGGCCATCGAGTGCACAGGGGTCGCGCAGCTCATCTTCGACATCATGGAGTCGACCGCCACCGACGGCATCGTGTGCCTGACCGGCGTGTCGTCGGGTGGCCATACGCTTCCCATCGACGCCGGCCTCCTCAATCGCCAGCTGGTGTTGGGCAACGACGTGGTGTTCGGCTCGGTCAACGCCAACAAGCGCCACTACGAAGCCGGCGCCGCCGCCCTGGCCAAGGCCGACCACGGCTGGCTCGCCCGGCTGATCACCCGGAAGGTGCCGCTGTCGTCCTGGAAGGACGCCTACACCCGCCAGCCTGGAGACGTGAAGGTGGTGCTCGACTTCACCGCCTGATCCGCAGTGCTGGGCGCGGGTGGGGAGCCGGCCGGCGGGTGCTGGGTCGGCCGGCGGGTGCTGGGTCGGCCGGCGGGTGCTAGGCCCGCCGGCGCGTGCGGTGGGTCACGGGCCGGGTGTCACCCGCAGCGTGAAGGGGACGGGGTGCGGGGCCCGTCCGGCGCCGGCCGTGACCCGCACGCTGCCCGGGGTGGCGCCGGCGACGATGACGGCGGAAACGGCCAGACCGTTGGGGGCTGTCGTCGCCGTGGCGCTGCGAGCACCCCGACCGAACGTCGCCGACCCCGACACGACGCGGAACGTGACCTGCACCCCGGGCACGGGGTCCCCTCCGGCGTCGGTCACGGCGACCGCCAACTGGGCCGCGAAAGGGCGCCCGGGCTTGCCCGACTGGTGATTGCCGGCCCGGACGGCCAATCGGCGGCCGACCTCGGGACTCCAATCCACGCAACCCACCTCGTCCGCAGCCACACCGGGTGCGCGGCCGGCGCTCACCCTAGACGGGACACGCCCAACTGGTTGCCGTGACCCCGGTGGACCCGGCTCGAGGAGCCCTTTTCTCTGCCCACTTTTGCAGACTTTCTCCGTAAAAGTGGGCAAAGAAATCCACCAAAGCGAGGTCGCCCCGGTCGGGCCGGCCCGGCCGGCCGGCGCCCGAGTCGAGGGCGCCCCGTCAGCCGCCCCCGGCTGCCGGCGCCGGCCCTCAGGCGCCCACCGGCACAACGGTCCGCTCATCGCCACCGAGCCCGGCGGGAACGGGGATCCCGTACAGGCCGGCGAGGGTGAGCCCGAGGATGCGACGTTTGGTCTCTACGGTGAGGACGCCGTACTCGCCCTGCAGGTCCTCGGGGATCTGGAAGTCGACGAACTTCTCGATGAGCCACTTGGGCTGCCAGATGCCGTAGTCGCTGCCGAACACGATGCGGTCGGCGCCGACCCAGTAGAGCAGCTCGCCGATGATCTGGGCGAAGTAGCGGGGACGGGTGTGGATGAACGGGAGGGCAACGGAGAGCCCGGCGAACACGTTGGGTTCCTGGGTGGCGATCCAGCAGAAGTCCTCGAGGCGGGGCAGGCCGCAGTGCTCGACGATGAACCGCAGCTCGGGGAACTCGGATGCGGCGTCGTCGACGTCGGCCACGTCGAAGGCGTCACGGTTGAGGGGGTAGATCGTCGGACCCTTGTGCACATGGATGTTGACGATCCCGAGCTCCTGGCACTTCTCGAGATAGCGGTACGCCCACGGGTCCGAGAGTTTCCAGCCCTTCGAGCCGCCCTTCCACTCGGCGGTGTAGAGCTTCACGCCCCTGAGTTTCCAGCGGGCCGCCAGCGCGGCCAGATCGTCGAGGCCCTTGTCCCCATCCCTGGGATCCCACGCGCCGTTCAGGACGAACCGGTCGGGATACTTCTCGGCCAGAGCGCCGTTGCGCTCGGTCGTGTTGAACCCGGCCGCAAAGAAGTCGGTGAGATACGTGGGTTGGAAGATGGCCCAGTCGTCATAGCCGACTTCGAAGAGGTCGTGGATGATGTCGTCCTCGGTGTACTTCTCGAACTTCTCCAACGGCCACACGTACTCGGCCGGGCTCAGGTTGCGGCTGTAGTCGTAGAAGCAGTCGATGAACCCCCTGCCGTAACGGTTCAGCTGGTTCTCGGGACTCGCGTCCCAGAAGTGGACGTGGCCGTCCACCACAAAATAGGACTCGCCGTCCTTGCGGTACACCCCCTCCTGTCCTAGCCCGAAGGGGTGGCCGCGTCCGACGAGGCCCGCGGCAGCCCCTCAGCGAGATCCCCGAAGCCGGGCGCCACGATCTCGCCGGTGACGGCGTGGACCTCCTCGGCGACGAGGGCGTCGGTGGTGAGGACGAGGGCGGCGATGGACACGGCGTTCTCGAGCGCCGAGCGGGTCACCTTGAGCGGATCGATCACCCCGGCATCGATGAGCTCGCCGTATTCACCGGTCAGGGCGTTCATCCCCTCGGTCTCCGCCATGGCCTTGACCCGCTCGACGACCTCGCGTCCGTCGTGACCGGCGTTGCGGGCAATCCAGTAGAGCGGAGCCTCGAGGGCGCCACGAACCACGTCGGCCCCCGCGGCATACTCGTCGACGAGGCCGAGATCGTCGAGGACATCCTGGGCGTGAAGCAGGGCCGTGCCGCCGCCGGCGACCACCCCCTCCTCCACCGCAGCCCGCGTGGCCGAAAGGGCGTCCTCCACCCGGTGCTGCTTCTCCCTGAGCTCGGCCGGCGTGGCCGCGCCCACGTAGATGACGGCTACCCGCCCCGAGAGCTTGGCCAGGCGCTCGGTCAGCTTGTCCTCGTCCCTCGGGTTGCTCACCCGGGCCAGCTCGGTCTTGATCTGCTCGATCCTGGCCGCGACCGCGTCGGGCTGGCCGGCACCGTCGATGATCGTCGTGGAGTCGCGGGTGACGGTCACCTTTCTGGCCCGACCGAGCTGGTCGGGGGTGACCGTCTCGAGGCTGAGGCCGGCGTCGGCGGTGACCACGATCCCGCCTGTCAGGACGCCGACGTCCTGCAACTCGGCGATCCGTCTGTGGCCGAAGCCGGGCGCGCGCACCGCCACCGATGCGTAGGTGCCATGGACCTTGTTGCTCACGAGCATGCCGAGCGCCGGCCCCTCGACACTCTCGGCCATGATCACGAGCGGACGGCGCTCGCTGCGCATGATCTTGTCGAGCAGCGGCATCAGCTCCTGGACCCTGGCGATCTTCTCGTTGGTCAACAGGATGTACGGGTTCTCGTAGACCGCCTCCATCCGACCCTCGTCGGTCACCATGTAGGGGGAGAGGAAGCCGTTGTCGAACGTGATGCCCTCGGTGAAGTCCACCGCCATGCCGTAGCGCGGCCACTCCTCGACGGTGATCACCCCTTCGAGGCCGACCCCGTCGAGCGCCGTCGCGATCACCTCGCCGATGGCGGGGTCGTCGTTGGCCGAGATCCCGGCCACGTGGGCCATCTCCTCCCTGCCGGCGATCGGTCGAGCCATCTTCTCCAAGCGCGGGACGGCCTCGGCCAGGGCACGCTCCATGCCCCGCTTGAGCAGCATGGGGTTGGCGCCGCTCCCGATGGCCCGCATGCCGGCCTGGATCATGGCCTGCGCCAGCACCGTGGCGGTGGTGGTCCCGTCACCGGCGATGTCGTTGGTCTTGGTCGCGACCTCCTTGACCAGCTGCGCTCCCATGTCCTCGAACGGGTCGCGCAGGTGGATCTCCCTGGCGATGGTGACCCCGTCGTTGGTGACGACGGGGGTCCCGGTCAGCTTCTCGAGGACGACGTTGCGGCCCTTCGGGCCGAGGGTGACCCTGACGGTGTTCGCCAGCTTGTCGACCCCGGCCTGCAGTCGTTCGCGGGCCTCTTGCTCGAAGCGGAGCTCTCGCGCCATCTTGTTCTCTCCCTGGTTGCTCTGGTCTGCTCACCGAGGCGAGCGTTGCGAACGGGCTCGACGACGACCGAAGGACGGCGCGGGCGGCGACCAGATGCCACCCGCGCCGTCCCTCGGGACGGTGTTTCTCAGTCGACCTCAGCGAGGTCGAAGCCAATCCACTCGGCCGCGTCCTCGGGGTTGGCGAAGAAGACCGTCTTGTCGTCGAGGTTGATCATCCGGCCGTAGTGGGTGGAGAGGACCTCTTCCAGGTTGTTCTGGGAGAAGTCCTCGTCCTCGCTGTAGCCGAGGGCATCGCCGAGCTCGTCGAAGTCAAATACGACGGTGCCCTTGGCGTCGATTCGGATCATCGAAGGGAACTCGGTCACGGTCACGTTGGGCTTGCCGCGCATGACCCGAGCGATGCGGTACCCGTCCTGGTTGTTCATGAGGGTGCACCCGCACATCCCAGAGGATGTGCGGTCCGACGAGAACGGTGATGCGCTCACTTCTCGACCTCCTTCGGGCTCTTGAGCCCGAGCTCGCTTAGCTGTGACTTGAATTGCTCCGTGGCGCCCTCGAAGGAGTCCTCGAAGCGCAGGAGTCGCTGGTTGGGCTGCGACCACAGCGGCTGCAGGCGGCGGGCGGCGGCCACGCTGTAAGGCGTCCACTTGTCGACCCAGCCCTGCAACGTCGAGCGGTTGGCGTCGGCGTGGACCTCGTCGTTGACGAGGAGGCCGTACATGTCCCTGGTATAGCGCAGATCACGGGCGTAGTCGGCCTCGCCCGCGCCCATGACCGTTGGCGTCGTGAAGTCGGCATGGAAGGCGGCAATCTGCATGACGAACCGGCTGCGGAAAAGCACGCCGACGAGGGGCTCGAAGACGTAGTTGGTGGCGAAGACCGCTTCGGCCCAGTCCCTGATCGCCGTCAGCCGTTCGACCGCTTCCCTGACCCCCTGCCACGCCGGATCCTCCATCCACGTCTGGCGGTGCGCCTTGCCGTCGAAGCCTTCGAACTCGTCGCTCAGTGTCAGGTTGTACAGGACCAGGTCCTGGGCGAAGCGCAACTTGTGCATCGAGTTCACGCAGATGGCGTTGTTGTGCATGTTGGTCGGCGCGTCGCGCTGCGCCGGCACGAACACGTGCATGCCGAGGCCCTGCTCGGCATGGGCCCACGCGCCCACATGGGTCTGGAGAAACTTCACCCACGTCGGATCCCACCGCTCGAAGGCATGGTTCAGCTTGGCGGCCTCGATGCTCTGGTTTATCTGCTGCACGATCCTGGCGTTGTGGATGTAGATCGTGCGTTCCCACTCCTCGTTGGGGTCACGGAACGCATGCCAGTTGGAGGACTTCAGCTCCGTCCAACTATGCGGGTAGCCACCCACGCCGTCGTGGAACTCGTACAACCAGCCCTGGGACAGGTAGTGCTCCGGGTCCGGCTGAACCTCGCAGGTCACGTCCTCGTAGACGCTCCTTCGGGCCTTGGCCGGCTTGTAGTAGTTGTAATCCCTGCTCTTCGAGCTCGGGAAGTCCAAGGCACCGGCCTCGGCATTGGTGAACTCGGGCCTCGGGAGGTCGGCGTCTTCCTTCTTGGGCTGCACTGTCGTCGCCATGGGCGGGAACTCCTTTACAACGGGTCGTGGGTCAACTGTCTGTTGCTACCTACTGCTCGACTACCTGCTGCTCACGGCGCCTCGGCATCGGCGCTCATCGTGAACCTGTCGAAGTACACGTGGGACTCGTCCACCCCCTTCGCCACAAGCAAAGGGATGGCGGCGTCAATCATGGGCGGCGGCCCGCACAGATAGGCGTCGACGTCATCGAGGCTCGCCTCGCTGCTCTCGAGGACCTCGGTGATGAAACCGGTCTCCCCCGACCACTCGTCTCCTTCCTCCGACTCCGAGAGCGCCGGCACGAAGCGAAAATCGGGCAGGCGCGACCCGAGAGCCTCGAGCTCGTCGAGGTACAGGAGGTCCGCTGCCGTCCTGGCCCCGTAATAGAACGTGGCCTTGCGGGTAGAACCCGAATCGGCGAGTGACCGCACCAGCGAAAGGAGAGGCCCGAGCCCGGCCCCTCCCCCGACGAGGACGATGTCGCGCGTCGATGTCGGTCGCAGGGTGCACAACCCGTACGGTCCCATCGCTTTCAACTCGTCACCGGGCGAGAGCTTGCCTTCGAGCAACTCGGAGAAGCGCCCGTCGGGGTACACCTTGATGAGAAACTCCAGGTGCCCGTCGGCGCCGGGAGCGTTCGCCATCGAAAATGACCTCGTCCGCTCCGTGCCGGGGATGGTGAGGTCGACGTACTGGCCGGAGTTGAACACGAAGGTCTCCGGCTCGACGAGCCGGAGGGTCAGCCGCCGGATGTCATGGGTGACCTCGTCGATGGACTCGACCTCGGTCCGCAGCGTCTGGATCGGGGCGCCGGAGTGCAGCATGTCCTCGTCGACGTTGAGCAGCTCGACCTCGAGGTCGCTGTAGGCATGGGACTGGCAGAGCAGCACGTACCCCTCGTCTCGCTCGTAATCGGCGAGGGCGAAGGTCGAGTACCGGTCCATGTCGAGATCCCCGTCGAGGAGAAATGACTTGCAGGCCGAGCACTGCCCCTCCTTGCACCCGTGCATGAGCATGATGCCCTGACGGAATGCGGCGTTAAGGATGGTCTCATCCTCCTCGACCTCTATTTCGACGTTGACAGGCTCAAAGCGAACCTTATGTCCCATTCCGGTGCTCCCCCCTGGTTCGCTTCCGGCTCGTAATGCGAGCGACGGCCGCACCTCCCCCGAGTCGAACTCGGCTCGGGGGAGGTCTGCAGTCGTCAGTTTGCTAGCTGCAAGCGTTCCGGTGTCAGCCCTCCTTCAGGACCGTCTTACGGAACTCCTGGCCCGACGCGCTCTGCCGGCCACCGGGGCCCTGCAGGTGGTAGTCGTCGGCGAAGGCCTGCTGCTCCTCCGGGGACTTCTCGTTGAGCAGGATGCTCGGCGAGGGGAACGGGCGCCCACGGAAGTCGTCGAGGGTCCACAGCTTCTTCGAGTCCTCGAGGTCGAGGTGAGGCTGCGGGATCAGCGTCTTGCCGTCGTCACGAACGATGCCCATGTCCTCGCAGATGTCGGCGAGATCCCAGTTGTGATACAGGGTCTCCCACTCCCGCTTGCCGGACAACCGTCCCATCGACGGCGTCGGGCGGCCCTCGTACTGCTCGCGGAAGGCGTGCTTGTGAGTCCACCAGCACGGCTCCGAGCAGTACGTGTGCACCACACCGTCGACCTCGTCCATGACCATGTCCTCACGGATGAGGCAGGGCACCATGCACGTCCAGCACCGGCTCGGGTAGGCGTAGTCGACGTCCTCGAAGGCGATGGGCCCGTGGTCGGCACCCGGGTAACGCAGGCGGTTGTAGTTCTCCCACCACTTGCCGTACTTGTTGTACCAACCCGGGTACTTGTACTCGAACCACTCGAAGTCCTCGTCGGTCATCGGGTCGATGCGCCAGTAGTTGACTTCCCACCCGGTCGCGAAGAACTGGGCGACCTCGTGGACGTAGCCCTTGTTCCAAATCTGGTCCCATGCCTGCTCGACCAGATCGTGGGGGATCTTGAGGCCGTACTTCTCCAACGGAACGAGGTAGCTGCGGTAGTAGTCGTCGTAGATCCAGCGGCGCCACATCTCCGCGTAGCTCTCGCGGTCCTTCCTGCGGTCCTTGGTGCCGTACTCGATGAACGTGCCGATGGCGGCGTCCACGACCCGGTGGTTGTTCCACCACGCGTACCGCAGGTCCCGCTCGAGGAGCTGGCGGTTCTTCTCGTCGGCCAGCGCCATGAGCAGGATCGAGTAGCCGTTGCTGATGTGACGGGACTCGTCGGACTGCACGGAGTGGAAGACCGTCGGCAGGAGGTAGTCGCCGTTGGCGGCGGCCTCGGCCGGCATGGCCACGAACAGCGTGTTCGTGAAGGCGGTCTCGGCCACGATCGTCAGATAGACGTTGGCCGCGGTGATGGCATCACCGGTGATGAACCCCTCACCGAACTGACGGCCGATCGTCCCGCAGTAGTCACTGTGGAAGAACTTGAGCGACCCGTCGAACCCGGCCGGGTCGATGTAGTGGTTCATGTAGAGGCGCTTGAGGTTCTGCTGGATGGTCGAGTGGCGAACCTCGTCGATCATCTGCACCGCGAGACCGTTGTGGATCTCCGGGTTGGGCACGGCGCTGATGGCAAGCGGCATGGCCCGGGCTGCGGAGATCTCGGGGAACGGAATGATCGATAGAAAGAGCTTCTGCCATTCCATCCAGCGTTCCTGGACCTGGCGGAACATGTTGCCCCGGATGGCGCCGTCCATGGCGCCGAAGACCCGCTGGTCCTTCTCTTCCTCCATGGGGAAGTAGGACCGGAGGACCTGCTTGAGCGGGTCCTTCTTCGGAGCGTGCTCAAAGGTGTAGTCCGTGGTGTACTTCTGCGCCGGCGTGGCAAACGTCGGCTCCCAGGACAGTTCCTTGATCTTTTCGTGCGCCTTCGTCAGGCTCTGTCGACTCATGCGGGAAAACCCCCCTCGTCAGGACGCCCGCGCTTTGGTGGGCGGTTCCTCTCTATTGGACTCCTCGAGCCGTATCGGTGGGATGTCAAAGTGAGACATGGCCGGTGGGCGGGGATGCTCCACCCGCGCGGTGATCTCGCCGCCGGGCGACGGCGACCCCACCAGCGCCACACAACCGGTACGATTTGCCGGACAAGTGCTGTCGGCGAATCGGTTCGGCGGCACGGGGGACGTGCGAACCGATGAATGCCTCGTCAAAACAGGCAATGAGCCGCATCGTGGACGCAAAGGAGCGCGTCCTCGGGGCCGACACGCCCGATGACGAGCCCGGAGGCCCTGGAGGGTCCGGGAGGTCCGCAGGACCCGGGCGGTCCGCAGGACAGGACGGGCCCGGTCTCGCCGACCCCGACTCGCCGGCCCATGGCGTGGTCGGAGAACAGGTGCTCGCCTCGTGGCGTCGGTCGCAGCTCTGGGGTGTGTCGACCGACCACCTCGATCCGCCCTATCTGGACCAGGTGGAAACCGACGGTGAGCTCGTGACCGCGGCACGGCCCGTGCTCGACCGGCTCGAGTCGGCGCTGTCCGGCACGGCCATGAGCATCGTGCTGACCGACGCCCACGGGCAGATCATCCAGCGCAGGACGGGTGAGAACTCGCTGCAGCGTCATCTCGACGACATCCGTCTTGCGCCCGGCTTCAGCTACGCCGAGGAGCACGTCGGGACCAACGGCATCGGGTCGGCCATCGAGAGCCGGCTCCCCTTCTTCGTGGCCGGCGCCGAGCACTTCGCCCATCCCCTCGCGACCGTCTCGTGCGCCGGCGCGCCGATCCTCCAACCCCTGACCGGCCGCCTGCAGGGCGTGCTCGATCTGACCTGCAGGTCATCGGACGCCACGCCGCTCATGAAGGTCCTGGCCGAGGAGGCGGCCGCCGAGGTGACCCAACGTCTCCTCGAGCAGCGCAGCGTCAGAGAGCGCGCGCTCCTCCAGCGGTTCCTCGCCGCCAGCCACAACTCGAGCCGCGCCGTGATCGCCGTGATCGGCGACGTGGTGATATCCAACGCCATGGCGACGGGGACCCTCGAGCGCGGCGACTACGCCCTGGTCCAGGACCAGGCCGCCGACCTGATCCGCAGCGGCGCATCGGTGATGGAGATCCTCCTGTCCAACGGTGACAGGGCGTACCTGAGGGCCAGGGCGGCCGGCGGATCGGGGGCCAACGGTGTCGTCGTCGAGGTGACCCTGGCCGAGGTGCGCAAGCCGACCGGGAGCGCGCCCGGCGACCGTCACCGCTCGCCGCCAAGAGCGGGTGGGCCGGCCGGCGCCGACCTCCCGAGCGATGCGGTAGGGCGCAGCGGGGCGTGGGCCGTGACGGCCGAACGAGTGGACAAGAGCTGCCGCACCGGCGAGCGTCTTCTCGTGGTGGGCGAGCCCGGCGACGGCAAGCTCACCTTGTTGAGCTCCGCCCACAACCGCTTGCGCTCTGACGGTCCGCTGCGTGTCGTCGACCTGGTCGATGTCGGCCCCGAGCGCGACGCCATCGAAGGGGCCCTGGCCCGGCAGCTCGACCCGGGCGCCGGCACCGTCGTCCTCCGCCATCTCGATGCCGTCCCCGACGCCTTGCAGCCCGTCGTCGCCGAGTGGATCGAGTGCCAGGCCGACGCCGATGGACCCTGGATCTGCGGCACGCTGCGGGCCGGGGACATCAAGCAGGCGCTCGGCGGTGTCACCATGGCGTTTGCCGCCGTGGTCACGGTTCCGCCGCTCCGGCACCGGATCGAGGATGTGCGTGACCTCGTGCCCGCGCTCGTCGAGCGGCTGGCGCCGGGCCGGGGGGTCACGGTGGCGGCCGAGGCGATGCAGACGCTGCTGCGTCACCCGTGGCCAGGCAACGTCACCGAGCTCGAGGATGTGGTGCGCGGGGCGCTTGTCCGCAGACCGCGAGGCCGGATCTCGGGTGAGGACCTGCCGGAGACGGCGCACAGCACCGCCCGCCAGGTCCTCAGCCCCTGGGCGGCGATGGAACGCGACCTGATCACGAGGACCCTGATCGAGACGAAAGGGGACAAGGTCGCCGCCGCCTCCCGGCTCGGGATCTCGCGGGCGACGATCTACCGCAAGCTCCGTACCTACGGGATCGTCCTGAGCGGCATCGACAACGACCGCTGATTCGCGCCGGGCCTCGGGCCTGCGGCCTGTCGCGCCGGGCCTCGGGCCTGCGGCCCTTCACGGCAGGGTCGCCCCCCGAGCCAGGTCGACGACGAACGCCCAGGCGACCATGCCGGTGAGCGCAACGGCGACGACCCGCAGGGCCCACAGACCGATGGCGGCACGAGGACCGAGGCCGGCCGGCGCAACGGGAAAGGGCCGGCCGTCGTTGTCCTCGCTCCCATCCTCATCTGCGGGTCGATGGAGCTCACGGTCCCGGCTCATCCGCCGCCGGCCCCGAGCAGTCCTGCCGCTTGCAAGAAGACGTCGACGGCCCACGCCGCCCCGGCCGCGCTCACGATGACGGTCACGGCGACGGCGACGGTATTGGTGAGGCGGCCGTTGACCCCGAGACCAAGCAGCGTCCGGTCGTTGGCCATCATCAGCAGGAAGACGAGGGTCACGGGGAGCAACACCGTCGCCAGCGCGTTGGCGTCGAGGGCTACGGCGAGCAGCGGAACGCCGGGGAGTAGCACGACGATCCCGGCGACGACCGGCGCTCCAGCCGTCATCGCGTAGAAGACCTTGGCCCGTCTGGCTCCCGCGTTGAAGCTGTGGGTCATGCCGAGGCATTCGCCGATGGTGTAGCCGTTGCTGGCCGAGATGGTCAGGATGGCGAGGGCGCCGGCCTCGATGAGCCCGATGGCGAACACCGGGCGGGCCAGGGCCGCCACCGACCCGACGAGCCCCCCGGCTCCGCCACCCGCCGCGCCGCCGGCTGCGCCCGCACCGCTTGCGGCGGCACCGGCGACGTAGGCCCCGACGCCGCAGGCCGCGGCCAGCACGGTGCCGATGACGATGTCGAGACGCCCGTGGCCGAGGTCGCGTGGAACGAGTCCCTTGTCGACGACGGCACCTTGCTGGAAGAAGATCATCCACGGGGTGACCGTCGCCCCGAGGGTCGACGCCACGAGAAGGAGGACATGGCTGTGGTGGCCCCCGAGCGGCGAGGTCGTGGCGAACGACGAGGCCAGCCGGCCGATGCGGGGGTGGGAGAGGATGGCGGCGACGATGAAGAGGCCGTTGAAGCCGGCCAGGCACAGGGCCGTGCGCTCCCAGCGGCGATAGCGACCCCCGGCCAGGCTGGCGACGACGAGGAGGGCCCCGAAGGCCACGCTGAGCGGTGCGCCTATCCCGAAGTAGGCGAACCCGATGCGGATGGCCACGAACTCGGCGATCAACGTGACGACGTTGGTCACGGCCAAATCGCCGGCCGCGAACCAGCCCCAGACGGCGCCGTAGCGCAGCAGCACGAGCTCGCCGTAGCCCCGATGGGTGAAGGCGCCGACCCGCATGCACATCTCCTGGCATACGGCGGCGGCGGCGAAGGTCACGAGGATGAACGGGAGGAAGAGCCCGAAGCCAAACATTCTCCCGCTGGCGGCGTAGGAGATCATCGACGGCCCGTCGTTCTCGCCCACCATGGCGAGAACGCCGGGACCGATCAGGAGCCACAGCACGAGCCAGCGGGCGCCCCCCCTCCTGGCGCGCGCCACGTCGGCCCGGTCCGAGCGGCGCAGCTCCTCGTCGGGCGAGGTGGGGACGGCCACTGGCTAGGTGGCGGCCCGCCGGGCCGCTTCGTCGTCGACGGCGACCTCGATCGAAGCGACGGCCGCATCCCCGAGGGCGAGGACCCCGGCGCGGTCACCGAAGCGGACCCCGAGGGTGCCGCTTGCCTCCCAGCCGACGACCTCGACCCTGTCCCCGAGAGCGACACCGTGGTCGGTCAGCCAGCGCAACAGGCCGGGCGAAGCGTCGGCCACCCGCACGATGGTGCCGTGCTCGCCGGCCTCGACGGCGGCGAGACGCCGGGTCCTGCCGCCGACGACGGTCCCATCGGCGGTCGGGATGGGGTCGCCGTGGGGGTCCCTGACGGGATGGCCGAGGCGATCCGCCATCCGCTCCACCAGCCGGTCGGAGACGACATGCTCGAGCACCTCGGCGTCGTCGTGGACCTCGTCCCAGTCGTAGCCGAGCGCCTCCACCAGGTACGTCTCGATAAGACGATGCCGGCGCAGGACGGCTAGCGCAGCGCGACGCCCATCTGGGGTCAGCTCGAGGTCGCCGTACCGGCGGTGGGCCACGAGCTCGGCTTCGCGCAACCGCCGCACCATCCCCGAGACCGACGACACCGTCACGCCGAGGCGATGGGCAAGGTGGGTGGTCGTCACGGGGCCGTCGCCTCGTTCCTCCAGGCTGTAGATCCCCTTCAGATAGTCCTCGACCGCGGCCGTGCGGGCCGCGCCGACGCCCGCGCCACCGCCGCCGTCGCTGGACCGCTCGGTCGGGTACATCGCGTTCGCGGGGAGCGGGCTCAGCGGGCCCGGCGCCGCTGGCGACGGCGGACCAGCTCGTCGCCGGCGAGGGCAGCTGGGCCGACGAGACCGATGAGCGCCCAGGCCGCCTCTCCGGAGGCCACGGCGGCGGCGACCATGATCACGAGCACGGCGGCCATCGAGCCGAGCGTCCTCCACGCGCGCCGGTCGAGGTCGTGGTCCCTGACCCCTCCCCAATCGTGCAGCACGAAAGTATGTCTAGCCCAACATCAGAGTTCGGGGTGTCTCACCTTGAGACGGAAGCGAGGCTCACAGCGCGTCGAGCGCGGCCCTGAACTCCGCCACGAGCGTGCCGACCCGGTCCACCGATGCGCCGTCGAGCACGGCGCGCATGAGCGCAGAGGCCACGACCACCCCGTCGGCATGGGTGGCGGCCGTGGCCGCCTGGTCGGGAGTGGAGATGCCGAAGCCCATGACCACGGGCAGATCGGTCGCCTCCTTGAGGCGAACGGCAAGCACCGCTCCGGAATCGGCGACGGTCGCCCTTTCCCCCGTGACTCCCATGAGGTTCACCCCGTAGACGAAGCCGCGGGACCGGCGGCACAGCTCGGCCAGGCGGTCGTCGGGGGTGACGGGCGCGGCGAGCAGCACCGAAGCGACGCCGGCGGCGGCGGCGGTCGTCTCCCACTCCCCCGACTCCTCGAGGGGGAGGTCGGGCACGATGGCGCCGAGCACCCCGGCGTCGGTGAGCATCCGGGAGAAGCGCTCGTGGCCGGAGCGGAACACCAGGTTGTAGTAGGTCATGGCCACGAGCGGGACCGGTTGGGGCCGGCGGGCCACGGCATCGAGGATGGCGGGCGGCGTGGCGCCGTGGGCGAGGGCCTTGATCGACGCCTCCTGGATGGTCGGCCCGTCCATCACCGGGTCAGAGAAGGGCAGGCCGATCTCGACGGCGTCGGCGCCGGCCTCCACCATGACCTGCAGGTACTCGACCCACTCGGGACCGAGGCCGCCGGTCATGTAGGTGACGAGCAGCTTGCGGCCGTCGTTGCGGGCCTTGCGCAGAGATGCCTCGACGGCGACGCCGCCGCCGACACCGATCACGTGAGCATCCGCATGACCTGCTCGGCGTCCTTGTCGCCGCGCCCCGACATCGTCAGCAGGACCGTCGAACCGGCCGCGACCTCGCCGCGTGCGGCCGCGGCGGCGAGCCAGGCCACGGCGTGGGCCGGTTCGAGGGCGGGGATGATGCCCTCGGTGCTCGCCAGCAGCCGCACGGCCTCGAGCACCTCGGCGTCGTCGGCGGTCACGTACCTGGCCCGGCCGGAGTCGGCCAGATAGGCGTGCTCGGGACCGATCCCCGGGTAGTCGAGACCGGCGGAGATGGACTCGGCCTCGAGGATCTGGCCCCATTCGTCCTGGAGGATGTAGGAGCGCATCCCGTGGAGCACACCGGGGATGCCGTGGCCGATGGCCGAACCGCCGGCCGCCTCGACGCCGACCAGCTCGGCGCCGGTCTCGACGAACCCGGCGAACGTCCCCGCCGAGTTGGATCCCCCGCCCACGCAGGCGAGGACCAGGTCGGGGTCGGCGCCGTCGAGCAGGGCTCGGCACTGCTCACGGGCCTCGTCGCCGATGACCCGCTGCAGCTCGCGCACCATCCACGGGTAGGGGTGGGGGCCCATGACAGAGCCCAGGCAGTAGTGGGTCGTTTCGACCGAAGAGACCCACGCCCGCAGGGCCTCGTTGACGGCGTCTTTCAGGGTTCGGCTCCCCGAGCGGACCGTGACGACCTCGGCCCCGAGGAGCCGCATGCGAAACACGTTGAGCTCCTGGCGGGCCGTGTCGACCTCGCCCATGTACACCACGCACTCGAGGCCGAGAAGCGCCGCTGCGGTGGCGCTCGCGACGCCGTGCTGGCCGGCGCCGGTCTCGGCGATCATGCGGCTCTTGCCCATCTCGACGGTGAGCAGCCCCTGGCCGATCACGTTGTTGATCTTGTGGGAGCCGGTGTGCGTGAGGTCCTCGCGCTTGAGGAGCACCCGGACGCCGAGGCGCTCGGACAGCCGGGCGCACTCGGTGACCGGCGTCGGCCGGCCGGCGTAGTCACGCAGCAGGTCGCGGTACCGACCCACGAAGGTGTCGTCGGCCCATGCCTTCGTGAACGCCGCTTCGAGCTCCTGGCACGCCGGCACCAGTGACTCGGGCAGGTACCGCCCCCCAAAGTCGCCGAAGCGGCCGGACTCACTCGGCAGCCCCATCGTCACGCCGGTGGGCTCGTGTCGGGCCCCGCTCACTCTTCGTCCCAGTCGTAGACGCCGGGTCCTTGGGCCGCCCCTTCGGCGGCGCCGAGGTCGACGGCGGTGGTCGGGTCGTCGGGTGCGGAACGCACCGGCGCCGGCCGCTGGGCCGCGTCGACCGGGTCGGCGGCCTTGGCGTTGGCTACGAAGGCCCGCAGCTTGACCGGGTCCTTGACCCCCGGCTCGCGTTCGACGCCGGTGACGACGTCGACGCCCCACGCATGGGTGATGGCGATGGCGGCGGCCACGTTGCTGGGGTTGAGCCCGCCGGCGATCATCAGGTTGATGCCCTGGGGGGCGGCGCTCGAGAGGGCCCAGTCGAAGACCTGACCGGAGCCGGGGCTCGGCGCGTCGAGCAGGATCACGTCGGCGCCGTAGTCGCCGGCGCCGGCGATGCGGTCGTCGCCGGCCGAGAACCCCTTGATCACGATGGGAACCCGCTTGCGGATCCATGCCGTCTGCTCGGCCGTCTCGTGTCCGCTCAGCTGCACGCCGCCCATCCCGGCTCCCTGGGCGATCTCGACGACGCGCTGGGGCGCCTGGTTGCGGAACACGCCGATCGAGATGATCTCGCGGGGCAGGCGCTTGATGATGTCCGACGCCTGTTGCGGGGCGATCTGGCGCGGCGAAGGGGCGAAGACGAACCCGACCATGTCGGCGCCCATGGCCACCGCCAGCAAGGCGTCGTCCTCAGAGGTGGTACCGCAGATCTTGACGATCACTTCGCCCCCCGCAGGGCGGCGACGGCGGCGGCAGGGTCGGCGGCGGTCACGAGGGATTCGCCGACGAGGACGGCGTCGAAGCCGGCATCGGCCAGCCGGGCCGCGTCGGCGGCCGATCGGATCCCCGATTCGGCGACGGAGACGATGCCGTCGGGGATCACCTTGGCCACCCGTTCGGCCCGTGCGGTGTCGACATCGAAGGTCACCAGATCGCGCTGGTTGACGCCGACGAAGGTGGCGCCGGCCGCCATGGCGCCATCGAGCTCGTCTTCGTCGTGGACCTCGACCAGGGCGTCGATGCCGATACGGCGGCAGAGCGCGGTCAGCTCCACGAGACCTTGGGGGGAAAGGGCGGCCGCGATGAGCAGCACGGCGTCGGCGCCCATCAGCCGGGCGTCGCACACGTCGGCCGGCCCGACGGTGAAGTCCTTTCTCAACACGGGAACGTCGACGGCGGCCCGGGCGACGGCGAGGTCGGCAGCAGAGCCGGCGAAGAACTGGGCGTCGGTGAGCACCGAGAGGCATGCGGCCCCGCCGGCGACGTAGGTACGGGCAAGCATGGCCGGGTCGAGCTCCGGGGCGAGCGGGCCTCGGCTCGGGCTCGCCCGCTTGATCTCGGCGATGACCGCCAGCCCGGACGACTCGGCGACGGCCGCAGCGAACCGGCGCCCCGCCGGGGCCGCAGTGGCCCGGGCGACCAGGTCGTCGAGGTCGCGCCGGTCGGCCGCGGCGGCGGCGCGGTGAGCGTCGAGGATCCGGTCGAGGTAGGTCGGCATGAAGCGCTCAGCCTACCGGGGAGCGCCGGCGGCTCCCCTCAGGTCCCGCCGTGCCTCAGAGGCCCTTGTAGCAGACGACCTCGCTTCCATCGGGGACGTAGAGCCGGCCGACCGAGGCCGAAAGGGTGGGGAACGACGTGCCCACCGAGGCCAGACCGGCCGTGAAGAATGAGTGACCGTTGGAGAGGTCGTAGCCCACGAGCTGGTTCCCCCTGGTGGCGTCCCACACGATTCCTCCGGCGATGATCGGCGGCCCCGGCGCGATACCCGTGGCCTTCCAGGCGATCGTCATCTTGGGATGGGCCGGGCTCGACGTCGGGGTCACCCGCACGGCATAGAGGCCGTCGAAGCAGGACATGACGACGGTGTCGCCCGATACGGCGTCACCGCCGAATGCACCCGAGCAGATCTGCTCGGAGGCCAGGGGATGACCGGTGCCACCGAGATTGTCGGCGCCGATGACGTAGCCGATCCCCTCCTTGCCGATCATGAACAGGTTGTTCCGCGGGAGCAGGACCGGCGAGGTTGTCCCCAGGTCGAGGTCGCTCGACGAGAGGTGGACATAGTCGGATGGCGTGAACCGGCTCAGCACCTTCATCGTCGTCGGCGAGATGCGCAGGACGCTGTCCGAGTCGTCGACCGCGGTGACGGGCGTGCCGTTGCCTGTTGCCACGTACAGCCCTCCCGCGCCGACGGCCGGTCCCGGCGGGGTCCAGATGCCGGCCTCGCGCTGGGTCGGCGTCACGAAGTGGACCAGGCCGCCCCGTCCCCTGACCCCGTCGCCGACCACCCAGCCGTGGTAGTCGGAGCAGTCGCCGTCGAGACCGCCGTAGGGGACGAACACCCGGTCGCCATCGATCACAAGCGCCCCGCGCTGCTGCTCGGCCTTGGGATCGCTGCCCGGGCCGTCGATGGTCCTCGAGCGAATCACCCCGCCGGTGGTGAGGTTGAGGGTCCAGAGGGTGTGGTGGGCGGGGAGGCTGAAGGTGACGACGTAGAGGACGTTGAGGGAGACGTCGGCGACCGGCGTGCCGGTGATGCCGGACGGGTTGATGTCGCCGCAGGGCAGGTCGGCACCCGGCACGGGCGTCGCCAGGTGGCGATGCCAGGCCTGCGTGCCGCTGTACTTGCCGAAGGCGTAGACGCTGTCGTTTTCCGTGGCGACGATGACCCGGGTGCCGACCACGAGCGGCTGGGCGTAGACCTTCCCATCCACCTGAGAAGCCCAGCCGCGCTTGACGTTGCCTGCCGACGTGACGGTGGGGGTGCTCGGCGACAACCCCGCACGGGAGTCGGAATGGTCATAGGTCGTCCAGTTGGTGTTCACGGATGCTGCCGGGGTCGTCTTCGAAGCGGGACTCTTGGCTGCGGCGCTCGTGGGCACGGGACCGGCGCCGGCCGACCCCGACACCGCCAGCAGGGCGGCGACGGCCAACCCCGCGGCGCCAATCGTCGTGCGACGCCGCCAACTCGATTCGCGACAACGACGTAACACCCTGATGCCACCTTCGTACACGTCCGCTCCCTCCGGTTGTCGCTCAGGACGCTACGCCCCGGGTGTGACAACGCCGAATCGGAAGGTTCGAATCGGTCCAGAAAGGCCTACGTTTTCTGGGTTTTCCCGATCGGCAGGGCCACGACCACCACCTCGTCCCCTTCGCCGGCAACCACGGTGGCGTCGGGAGCGACGGCGCGCCCGACGTAGGCAAGACCGATAGGCCCAAGGGCGGCCGAGACGGCGGCCGATGTCACCGTGCCCACGACCTTGCCTTCCGCCTTCAGCTCCGTGCCGACGGCGATCGGCGCGCCCGAGCACAGGCCCCGGAGGCGACGGGCGACGTTGCCTCCCCTCGAGTCGATGCGGGCCACGAGCTCCTGGCCCGTGTAGCAGCCCTTGGTGAAGCTGGCCGTGCGGTCGACGAGCCCGGTCTCGGCAGGGATCGTCCGCTCGGTCAGCTCTGCGCCCATGGCCGGGACGCCGGCGGCAATGCGTTCCGCCTCCCACGCCGCAGCCCCGATGTCGTCGGCCCTGACGGCGACGGGCGGGTCGCCGATCAGGAGCACATCGGCCGCTTCGTCGCCGGCGCCGGTCGGCGGCACCGGCCAGAGGGCGTCGGCGACGACCGCAGCCGCCACGCCATCGGGCCAATCGTCGCCACCGACGGGCGTCGGGCCGTCGACGGGTGTCGGGCCACCCGCCCTGGCTTCGGCCGCGACCTCCTCGGCCTCGAGGAGGGCACCGGGACCGCGCAGCAGCAGCGCCGTGACGCCGACCGGCTCGAAGGTGACCTTGGTACGCAGCTTGAAGCGGGCGAGGCGGTTGAGGACGGCCTCGCCGTAGCCGGCGTCCACGTCGACGAGCAGCGTGTCGGGACCGGTGCGTGTGACCCGCACCAAGGCGTCCACTTTCCCCGCCGGCTGCAGGAGCCACGACCAGGCCGAAGCGCCCGCTTCGATGGCGGCCACGTCCTGGCTCAGCTGGCCCTGCAGGTAGGCAACGGCCTCGGGCCCTGCGGCGAGCACACCGTCCCTAGGGATCCGGGCGGAGCGAAGTGCATCGGCGGCGGGCTCAGCCATGCTGCGCCACCCTTCGTGCAGCCGTGATCCGGCGGGCGCCGGGCACGGCGGCGAGCAGGCCTGCCGCCTTGTTGCGGCACTCGAGGTCCTCGTCGGCGGGATCGCTGTCCGCCACGATGCCGGCCCCGGCCTGCACCGTCGCGGTGTTGTCGGGGGCGACGACCATGGTCCGGATGGCGATGGCCACGTCCAGGTTGCCGCCGAAATCGAAGTACCCGACAACGCCGGCGTAGGGGCCCCGCTTGGCCGGCTCGAGGGCGTCGATGATCTGCATGGCTCTCACCTTGGGCGCGCCCGAGACCGTACCGGCGGGCATCGTGGCCGCAAGCACGTCGATCGGACCGAGACCGTCGCGCAATCGGCCGGATACCTGCGACGTCAGATGCATCACGTGGCTGTAGCGCTCCAGGGTCATCAGCTCATCGACGGTGACGCTGCCGTACTCCGCCACCCGGCCAACGTCGTTACGGGCCAGGTCGACGAGCATCACGTGCTCGGCCCGCTCCTTGGGGTGCTCCGACAGCTCGGACGCGAGCCGCCGGTCATGGTCGTCGGTCCTCCCCCGCTTGCGGGTGCCGGCGATCGGACGGGACGTCACCGTTCCACCCTGAAGCTGAACGAGAGGCTCAGGTGACGAGCCGACGAGACAGAGCTCGGGGTGGCGCAGGAAGAACATCGAGGGGCTCGGGTTGACCTGGCGCAGCGACCGGTACAGGTCGAACGCCTCGGCGTCGAGGTCGAGCTCGAAGCGCTGGGAGAGGACCACCTGGAACACGTCCCCGGCCAGGATGTGCTCCTTGGCCACCTCGACCGCGGCCACGTACTCCGCGCTCGACGTGCGCCGGCGGTAGTCGGGGAGCTCGTCGTCGCGCTCGGGCGGGACGACCAACGGCTCGTCGACCGGCTCGGCACCCGCGACGGCGAGGTCATCGAGACGCCCGACGGCGGCGGCGTAGAGGGCGGCGCAGCCGGCCCGCGTCGTCCCGGGGGGCACCGGGACGGCTTCGACGAGCGTGACCCGCTGGCGCCACGAGTCGTAGGCGATGACCTGACCGACGACCGAGAGGATGGCGTCGGGGTACCCGGTGCGGTCGGGAGGAACGTCGGGAAGGTGTTCGACCTCTCGGACGACGTCGTAACCGAGGTACCCGACGAGCCCGCCGTGCAGAGGCGGGAGCCCGTCCAGATCCGGCGAGCGATAGGCACGGAGAATGGCCTCGACGGCGGGCAGGATCCCGCGGTCGAGGGGGATCCCGTCGGGAAGGGTGCCCTCGACGACCAGGTCGGTTCCTCTCGCCGTCAAGGTCGCGCTCGGGCTGAGGCCGATGAACGACCAGCGGCCCCACCGGCCGGCGTGTTCGACCGATTCGAGCAGGAAGGCCCGCTCGGCGCGCCCGGCCAAGCGGCTGAAGGCCGCGACCGGCGTGGTCAGATCGGCGAGCAGCTCGCGCCACACCGGCACGACCGTCCACTCCTCGGCCAGGTCGGCGAACTCGTCGCCGGTCGGATGGATCACCGACCGAAGGTCCGGTGGAAGCAGGAGTGGTTGCCGGTGTGGCACGCCCCCTGTCCGTCCTGGTCGACGACGAAGAGCAGCGTGTCGCCGTCACAGTCGTAGTAGGCGTCCCGCACCCACTGACGTTCGCCCGACGTGTCGCCCTTGCGCCACCGCTCGTCTCGGCTCCGGGACCAGAAGATGGTCCTGCCCGTCTCGAGGGTCTCGCGCAGGGAAGCCGCGTTCATCCATGCGAGCATCAGGACCGTACCCGTGTCACCTTCCTGCACGATGGCAGGGACCAGTCCTTTGGCATCGAATTTGATGGCGGCGAGCTGGTCGTCGGTGAGGGATATGGGTCGGGCGACCGGCATGCCGCCAGGTTAGGGACTCCGACCACGTCGGCCGGGGCGGGATCGGGCCCCCAACGATGGTTGACGCCACCCTCCTCGTCTGCAACCCTCTTCGGCGCGACGCAAAAGAGGATTCCCGATCGTCGGCGAGATCCGACGCGACAACAAGGGGTACAAACCAACGTGAGCTCTTCAGGCCTGAGCCGGCGCTCGTTCATCACCACGTCCCTGAAGGCAGGGCTCGGCGCCGCCGGCGCCGGTCTTGCGCTCGGTGGACCGCTCTCCCTGCTCGGTGATGCCGCGGCATCGGCGAGCCCCGACGGCGCCACGGTGGGGGGCTCGCATTCGGTGTTCGGGGGCGCCGATCCATCGGAGAGCCCGAGCGGGGCGCCGCTGCTCACCGGGCCTGGCGCGCCGACGGGCTACCGCCACTACGTCTCGCGACCCGATCTGCGACCGCCTGTTGTGAATATCACGGCGGCATCGGGGTTCCCGTACTCGTCGTCCCAGCCGGGCTACATCTTCTGTGCGCCTCGCACCGACGACGGCGGGCCCTACCCGACCAACGCCCAGGCTGGCCTGATGATCCTCAGCCTGACCGGCGAGGTGATCTGGTTCAAGCCGCTCAACAACACCAACCTTCTCCCCTTCAACTTCCGGGTGCAGACCTACAAGGGCGCCCCCGTCCTCACCTGGTTCCAGGGCGGCATGGCCGGCGGTGTCGGGTACTCCACCTCTGGCAACTGCGTCATCTTCGACAACCGCTACAGCCAGGTGACCACCGTGGAAGCGGTCGGCTACCAGACCGACCTGCACGAGTTCCTTCTCACGCCCAACGGCACGGCCCTGATCAGCGCCTACCAGCCTGGGGTCGCAGGACCCGGCGGCAGCACGATCGTCGTGGGTCACGCCCAGGAAGTCGACGTCGCCACCGGTGATCTCGCCTTCGACTGGGCGTGCTACCCGGCCGTCCCCACGTCGCAGTCCTATGTCGGCCCGACCGGCGACTACTTCCACCTCAACTCGATCGACCTATGGCCCGGGACGGACGGTCACCTGTTGGTGTCGGGTCGCGACACCTCCACCGTGTACCTGGTCAACCGCCTGACCAAGGCGATCATCTGGCGCCTCGGCGGCAAGTCGAACTCCTTTGTCATGGGCCGCAACACGCCCTTCTACTTTCAACATGATGCCAGGGCCCTCACCGACGGTTCGGGGGTCAGCCTCTTCGACGACGCCAGCCAGCCGTCACCCGAGACGCAGTCGTCGGGCAAGGTCCTCAGCCTGAGCAAGAACCCGCGCCAGGCCACGCTGCGCCACCAGTACTTCCACACGGACCGGATCGTCGACACTCCAAGGGAGGGGAACATCCAGCTGCTCGCCAACGGCGGGCACATGATCGGCTGGGGGGCGGCGCCGTACTTCAGCATCTTCCGCGCATCGGGCAATGCCGTCAATGCCGAGATGGCCCTCGACGGTCGCTTCCCGGCCAACGTCGAGAGCTACAGGGTGTTCAACTACGACTGGGTCGGCAACCCCGCCCAGGACGAGCTCAGCCTCGTCGTGCACGCCACGGGCGGATCGGGTCATTTCACGGCATGGGTCAGCTGGAACGGCGCCACCGACGTGGCCGCCTGGCGCATGAACGCCGGTCCCTCCTACGACTCCCTCGAGGTGATCACGACCGTCAAGAAGACATCCTTCGAGACACCCATCAACTTCACCCGCAACGGGGCCAAGGTCTTCCGCGCCGCCGCCCTCGACTCCAAGGGAAATGTCATCTCCCGCACCTCGGTCGTCGAGGCCACCTGAGGGCCGCCGAGGCCCCTCAGCGCCGGGCGGAGGGGTAGCGGTCGAAATAGCTGGGTGACCCGCCGGCCGTCCTCGCGGCCAGGACGCCGTGGGCGATGGCTCGCGTCACCGTGTCGGCGGCGGCGGCCATGAGGAGGCTCAGCTCGCCGGGAGTCGTCTCGTGGTCGGCCGCTGGGACCCGGCGTCCGGTGGCGAGGGAGAAGACAACGTCTCCGTCGGTCATGGCATGGATGGGCCTGACCGCCCTGGCCATGCCGTCGTGGCCGGCCACCGCTATGCGGTTACAGCCACTCTTGGTGAGAACGGCGTCGGTCGCTACGACGGCGAGCACCGTGTGGCGCGGCGGTGCCTGGCCCTCGGGCATCGGGGCGATGGCCGACCGGTTGGCGGCGACGTCGGCGCGCGAGGGAGCGGCGACGTGGTCGAACTCGCCGGGCAGCCCGAAGCGGAGACCGTAGAGCTCCCCCGTTGCTTCGTCGACGACACCACCGCCGGCGTTGACGGCGACCAGCGCGGCCACGACCGCACCGTCGGGGAGCACGACGCTGGCCGAGCCGATGCCTCCCTTGATCACCAAGCCGGTTCGCGGTCCGGTACGGGCGCCCGTCCCTGCGCCGACGCAACCCTGACGGATACGCCGGCCGCTCGCCGCCGCCGCCGCGGCTCGCCCCCACGCGGCATCGGGCCGATGGGCGAACACGCCGCCTGCCCCCAGGTCGAAGAGGGCCGCGGCACCCACGATCGGGACGACCTCACCGGTGGCGGCCCCGACCTCGAAGCCGATGGCCCGCTCCCCCAACCAGTCCATGACCCCGTCGGCCGCGGCCAGACCGTAGGCGCTGCCACCCGTCAGGCAGAAGGCGTGAACGGCATCGACCAGGGCAGTGGGACCGAGGGCGTCGGTCTCCCGTGTCGCAGGGCCTCCACCGCGCACGTCGACGCCACCGACACTGTCCGGAGGGGGGAGGACCACTGTGGTCCCCGTGAGCCATCCTCGCCCGCCTCGCTGGTGGTGCCCGATGCGCACGCCGGCCACGTCGGTCAGGTCATTGTGCGGACCGGGCGAAGACGCTCCGCCCGCCGGCTCAGAGGTAGAGGCCCGTGCCGTCGGCGACCCGCTCGGATGCCACGGCGTGGATGTCACGCTCGCGAAGGATCAGGTAGTCGTCGCCCTGGACCTCGACCTCGAAGCGGTCGTCGGGGTTGAAGAGCACCTGATCGCACGCCTTTATCGCTCGCACGTGCGGACCGACGGCGACGACCTCGGCCCACGTGAGACGGCGCGCGACCTCGGCCGTGGCCGGGATCAGGATGCCGGCCCTCGAGGTCCTCTCCCCCTCGGCGCGTGGGATCTGGACGAGCACCCGGTCGGCCAACATCTGAATCGCCTGCTTGGGGCCACCGACCATCCGTTCAAAGTACTACGGGGACGCTCGGCGTCCGGGAGCGGCGCGTGCCCACACGCCAAGTGCGCCATCCCGGCTCTCCACGACGGTAAGTTGGGGGGATGGCGAGCAGCGCGAGAGCGGCCCGACGCCGGTTCTTGCTGGCGTTGTCGATGGGGGCGGTGCTTTCTCTGCTCGTCGTGGTGCTCGCGTTCCCCCCCTTCGGGACGTCGGGGACCGACCGGTCGGTGTCTTTGCGCTCGCCGGTCAAGGCCTCAGGCGGACCGGTCCGCCCGGCGGGGTCCCCCGAGTCGACCAACATCGCCGCCAGCCCGGTGGCCACGCTGAAGCAGGACCAAGATCGTCTGGCCTGTTCTACGGTCACGGTCAGGCGGGAGATCCTCGTCAACATCGCGTCGCAGCATCTGTGGGCGTGCGATCACGACCACCTCGTGCTCTCGACGGCCGTGACGACCGGCGCCGTCGACCGCGACGAGCCGACTCTGCCTGGCAGGTGGCACGTCTACGCCAAGCAGACCAACCGGTGGCTTTCAGGTCCCGGCTACGACGACCACGTCAACTTCTGGATGCCGTACAACGGCGGATACGGGCTGCACGATTCGCCCTGGCAGCGCTTCGCATACGGCAGCGCCAAGTACGCAAGCCGAGGGTCGCACGGCTGCGTGCAGATCCCGACGGCAACGATGGCCAAGCTGTACGCATGGGCGCCGGTTGGCACCCTTGTCGACACCGTCGCCTGAACGCGCCCTGACCGTCACCGCCATCGGCGGCCCATGCTCAGCTGGTGGCCGGCGCGCGCCACATGTCCACGCCGCCCTCGACGGCGGAACGGTCGATCTGGGCCAGCTCTTCGGCGGTGAAGTCGAGGTGGCCAAGCGCGGCCACATTCTCCTCGAGCTGGGTGACGCTGCTCGCCCCGACGAGCACCGACGTGACCCGGGGGTCGCGCAGGGCCCACGCCACGGCGAGCTGCGCCACCCGCTGGCCCCGGCGCTCGGCCACGTCCCGCAGGGCCCGCACCCGGGCCAGGTTGTCGTCGCTCAACATGTCGGTCGGGAGCGTGGTGCCCCGTGACGCCCGGGAACCCTCGGGGATGCCGTCCAGGTACTTGTCGGTCAGCAGCCCCTGCGCCAGCGGCGAGAAGGCGATACAGCCGACCCCTTCTTTCTCGAGCACGTCGAGCAATCCCCCCTCGATCCACCGGTTCAGCATGGAGTACGAGGGCTGATGGATCAGGAGGGGCGTGCCCAACCGGCGGAGGATGGCGACGGCCTCGGTGGTGCGGGTGTCCGAGTACGACGAGATGCCGACGTAGAGCGCCTTGCCCTGACGCACGGCCGAATCAAGAGCACCGAGCGTCTCCTCGAGGGGTGTCTCCGGATCGAAGCGGTGATGGTAGAAGATGTCGACGTAGTCGAGACCCATCCGGCTCAGGCTCTGGTCCAGGCTGGCCAGGAGATACTTGCGCGACCCGAGATCACCGTAGGGCCCCGGCCACATGTCCCATCCCGCCTTGGTCGAGACGATCATCTCGTCGCGAAACGGCCGCAGGTCCTGGCGCATGATCTGGCCGAAATTGGTCTCCGCGCTGCCATAGGGAGGGCCGTAGTTGTTGGCCAGGTCGAAATGGGTGATCCCCAGGTCGAACGCCCGTCGCAGGATCGCCCGCTGCGTGTCGAGGGGCCGGTCGTCGCCGAAGTTGTGCCACAACCCGAGGGACAGGGCCGGAAGCTTCAGTCCACTCCGCCCGCATCGCCGGTACGGCATCGACTCGTAGCGGTCAGGCGAAGGGGCGTAGCTCGGCACTTGCTCACCCTACCGACGCCCGCGACCGCCGACCGTCGGCCCGATTCAGCGCCGGAGGGGTGGGAGCGTCGGTGGCGGCTGCTGGCGAGGAGGGAGGCCGGCGAGCAGGGTGGTGGTCGCGTCCGTGACCGAGGCCACGGCCCGCTCGAAGGCGTCGTTGGTACGCGACGACGACGCCTGTACTCCGCTGACCTTGCGGACGTACTGGCGCGCCGCGGCCTCGATCTCCTGCGGGGTCGCCTCGGGCTGCAGCCCCCGGAGGGTGGTGATGTTTCGGCACATGGAGCGGAGGCTAGGAGGCCACCGCGTCCTCAGGTTCGTGGACCGAGAATCCGGCGCCTCTTGACGCACATGCGTCAGATAGGGGCTCAATATCCGGCAGACGCGAGTTAGGCTCTCTGCGGGGGACGGGTGTCGTCCCTTCCCATCTGAGCCCAAGGGGGAACCGTGACCATCACCGATCAGGCAACCGACCTCGACCGCACCCGCTTCTTCATCGACGGGGAATGGGTCGAGCCCAAGGGCTCCGAGACCCACACGGCGCTCGAGGCGAGCACCGGCGAGCTGCTCGGCACCGCGGCGCTCGGGACCGACGCCGACATTGACGCTGCGGTCGCTGCGGCGCGCCGGGCCCTCGACGAGGGACCGTGGGGGCGCACGACCGCAGCCGAGCGAGCTGAGGCCATGCACCGCTTCGCCGACGCGCTCCTGGCCCGCGCCGACGCCACGAGCCGACTGGTAAGCCAGGAAAACGGCATGCCGATCGGTCTGTCATCGGCGTTCAACGGCGCGGCCCCTGCCGGGCTGCTCCAGATGTACGCAGAGCTGATCAAAGCGCTTCCGCTCGAGGAGCTCAGGGCCAGCCTGTCCGGTTCGACGATCGTCCGCCGCGAGCCGGTAGGCGTCGTCGGCGCTATCACCCCGTGGAACTACCCGCAGGTGTTGGCGATGATGAAGATCGCCCCCGCCCTGGCCGCCGGCTGCACCGTTGTCCTCAAGCCGTCTCCTGAGACGGCGCTCGACTCCTACATCTTCGGTGACGCGGCCAACGAGGCCGGCCTGCCTCCTGGCGTCCTCAACATCGTCCTGGCCGGACGCGAGGCAGGCGCATCGCTCGTCAGCCACCCCAACGTCGACAAGGTCGCCTTCACCGGCTCGACCGCCGCCGGCCGCAAGATCGGTGCGGAGTGCGGCCGGCTCATCCGCAGGGTGACCCTCGAGCTGGGTGGCAAGTCGGCGGCCATCTTCCTCGACGACGGAGACATCGCCACCTTCATGGAGGGCATCGGGATGGCCTCGTTCATGAACAACGCGCAGACGTGCACCACGCAGTCCCGCATCCTCGTCTCTCGTTCGCGCTACGACGAGGTCGTCGACGCGGTCGCCGCATACGCCAACGAGCAGACGCTCGGCGATCCGCTCGACCCGGCCGTCACGTGTGGCCCGATGGCAAGCGAGCAGCATCTGGAACGCGTGCTCGGATATATCGACGTCGGCCGCAACAGCAACGCTCGGCTCGTGAGCGGCGGAGGCCGCCCGGCCGACAAGGACCGCGGTTGGTTCGTCGAGCCAACCGTGTTCGCGGATGTCGACAACTCGGACCGGTTGGCGAGGGAGGAGGTCTTTGGACCCGTCTTCGCGATGATCCCCTTCGACGGGGACGACGAGGCCGTCGCCATCGCCAACGACAGCAACTACGGCCTCGGCGGCTCGGTCTGGACCACCGACGAGGAGCGCGGGATCGATGTGTCGCGTCGGGTCCGTACCGGCACGATCGGGGTCAACTACTACAACCTCGATCTCGGCGCGCCGTTCGGCGGCATGAAGGACAGCGGGATCGGGCGTGAGCTCGGACCGGAAGCACTCAACAACTACCTCGAGTACAAGTCGATCTATGCCAGTGCCGACCGCCTGAACGCCTGAACCTCTGAACGCCTGAACCTCTGAACACCTGCGTCACCGCCGGGCGCCGGTCTCGGCCTACGGGCGCACCACCACACCGGCGGCGGCCAGGTGACGCTTGGCGTCGACGACGGTCGCCTCACCGAAGTGAAAGATCGAGGCGGCGAGCACCGCGTCGGCATGACCGTCGACGGCGCCGGCCACCAGATCGTCAAGGGAACCGACACCGCCGCTGGCGACGACCGGGATACCGATCTCGTCGGCGACGGCGCGGGTGAGCTCGAGGTCGAAGCCATCGCGGGTCCCGTCACGATCCATCGAGTTGAGTACCACCTCGCCGGCGCCGAGGCGCTCGCACTCGGCCGCCCACGAGCGGGCGTCGAGGCCCGTCGCCTCTCGGCCACCGTGGGTGAAGACCTCGAAGGCGCTTCCCGCTCGGCGCACGTCGATGCCGACCACGGCGCACTGGCCACCGAACTCGGCGGCGATCTCGGCCACGAGCGCCGGTCGGGCCACGGCGGCCGAATTGACGCTCACCTTGTCGGCGCCGAGCCGCAGCAGACGCCTGGCGTCCTCCACCGTCCTGACCCCTCCGCCCACGGTCAACGGGATGAACACCTGCTCCGAAGTCCGCGCCACCACGTCGTACATCGTGTCGCGACCGTCCGACGATGCGGTGATGTCGTAGAAGACGAGCTCGTCGGCTCCCTGTTCGTCGTAGCGAGCCGCCAGCTCGACCGGATCGCCGGCGTCGCGCAACCCGAGGAAGTTGACACCCTTGACGACCCGGCCGGCGGTGACATCGAGGCATGGCACGATACGCACCACCCTCACCCGGCACCACCGTCGAGCGCTTCACACGCCGCCACTGCCTCCGCGACCGTCAGGGCACCCTCGTAGATGGCCTTGCCGACGATGACGCCGGCGAGGCCCAGACCCTGCGCTCTGATGGCCGCAAGCAGCCGCAGGTCGGCGGGACCCGCCACCCCGCCCGACGCCACGATCGACGCTCCTGTCGCCTCGAGCAGCCCGGCCAGACCCACCACGTCGGGGCCGGTCATCCTGCCGTCACGGGCGATGTCGGTGACGATCACGGCTGCGGCGCCGGCGTCGACCGCCTCGGGGATGAGATCGATGACCCGCCGGCCGCCGCCTTCCACCCAGCCGCGCACCATGACCTCACCGTCGCGATGGTCGAGGCCCACGGCGACTCGGCCCGGCCAGCGGGACGCGACCTCCCCCACCAGCTCGGGGCGTGTGACCGCCGCGGTGCCGATCACGACCCTCGTGACGCCCACATCGAAGAGCCTCTGGGCGTCGGCGACGGTTCTCACGCCCCCACCGACCTGCACCGGCACCGTGAGCGACGCCACGATCCGCTCCACGACCGGCCCGTTGATCGGGTCACCGGTCCGTGCCGCATCCAGGTCCACCACGTGGACCCACGGCGCGCCGCCCGCCGCCAGGTTGCGGGCCACGACCACGGGATCGGGGCTGTAGACGGTCTCCCTGGCAAAGTCCCCTTCGACCAACCGGACTGCCTTACCGGCCCTGAGGTCGATGGCTGCGAACAGATCCATCAGGTCACGGTGGCTGCCGGGCCCGTTGCGCCCGCCGGGCCTGCGCCCTCGACGAACGAGACGAAGTTGGCGAGCAGCGCAAGTCCCGCCCGTCCGGATTTCTCGGGGTGAAACTGCGTCGCCCAGAGGCTGTCCCTCCCCACCACCGCCGCGACCGGACCGCCGTAGTCACATGTGGCGGCAACGTGGCCTCCCGCTGGCGCCGCATACGAGTGCACGAAGTACAGCCACGGGTCCGCTTCGGGGCCATCGAACATCGGTCCGGTGAGGAGGGGGCACGTCGGGTTCGAGGCGAGGATGTCCAGGCGGTTCCACTGCATCTGCGGCCGCTTGACGCCCTCCGGCAACCGGCGCACCATCCCGGGGAGCACTCCGAGCCCCGCGACACCCTGCGACTCCTCGGAACCATCGAAGAGCAGCTGCATCCCGACGCAGATGCCGAGGAAGGGGACGCCCCCCGACGCCGCTTCGATCGCTACGTGGTCGAGACCGGATGCGACAAGCGCCCGCATGCACGGGCCGAAGGCGCCTACGCCCGGTAGTACCACCGCCGCCGCATCGGCCGCATCGGCCGCCCGGGTCACCAGCCGGGCGTCGGCGCCGACGTGCTGTAGCGCCTTCTCGGCCGACCGCAGATTGCCGATGCCGTAGTCGAGCACGGCGATCATGCCGCGCCTCGCTCGGCGGCCACGCCCCGATCGGCCCCTGCCGGTGGACCGGCGGCGGTCCTCACAGGGTTCCCTTGGTCGACGGAACACCCCCGCCCTCGATCCTGACCGCGTCCCTGAGGGCTCGAGCCACTCCCTTGAAGCAGGCCTCGAGGATGTGGTGGGTGTTCCTCCCCGACCTCAACCTCAAGTGGAGGGTGATGGTTGAAGCGGTGACGAACGCTCGCCAGAACTCCTCGGCTAGCTGCGGATCGAATCCCGGCGTACCCAGCAGGAACGCCTCCCCCTCCGGGGTCGGATCGACGTCGTAGACGAGGAACGGCCGGCCCGAGAGGTCGACCGCCGTCTCGACGAGTGCCTCGTCGAGGGGCACGGCGATGGAGGCGAACCGCCTGACCCCTGCCTTGTCCCCCAGGGCCCGGCCGAACGTCTCGCCCAGCAGTATCCCGACGTCCTCCACCGTGTGATGGGTGTCGACGGTGAGATCACCGGTCGCCCTCACGTGGAGATCCCAGCCGCCGTGCTTGCCGAGCTGGGCGATCATGTGGTCGAAGAAGGGGATGCCCGTCGCCACGTCGATGACGCCGACGCCCCCGGTCGCAGGGGGGACACCACCCGCGGCACCGGCGCCGCCGGTCGCAGAGGGGACACCACCGGCCGCACCGGCGGTCCGGGTCGCATCGGCGGCGGCGGACGCCGCCGCCCCGTCGACGTCGACGGTGATCTCGACCGCCGTCTCCTTGGTCAGCCGGGACCCCGAGGCTCGCCTGGTGTGGTGGTGGTCGACGGGCATGGGAACAGCTGTCATGTCAGGACCTCGGTGAGAGCGGCGAGGAAACGGTCGTCTTCTTCCGGGGTGCCCACCGTCACGCGAAGGCATCCGGCGAGACCGGGCCACGACGAGGTGTCGCGCACCAGAACGGATCGATCGAGAAGCGCCTGCCATACCTCGGTGCCGTCGCGGACCCGAGGGCGGAAGAGCACGAAGTTGGCTTGCGACGGCCACACCGCGACATCGAGCTTCCCGAGAGCGGCGGCGAGGCGATGGCGCTCACGGACAAGGGCCGCGACCCGGTCGGCCATTTCCCCCTGGTAGCGCAAGGCCAAGAGCCCGGCGAGCTGCTTGGCCGCGTCGAGGTGGTACGGGAGCGCGACCCGATCGAGCATGGCGACGACCGGCGCCGGCGCGATGGCATACCCGAGTCGAAGGGCGGCGAGCGACCAGGTCTTGGAGAAGGTCCGCGTCACGACGAGAGGCACGTCGTCGTCGACGAGGTCGACCGCAGACCAGTCGGCGAACTGACCGTAGGCCTCGTCGACGACCACGATCCCCGGCGCGGATTCCACCAGATGGCGCACGGTGGCCGGATCGTCGGCCGTGCCGGTCGGGTTGTTGGGCGAGCACACAAAGGTGATGTCGGGACGCTCACCCACCGCCACGTCGGCGGCGACATCGGGGTCGATCGAGAAGTCGCGGCGTCGAGGCGCCTCACACACCGCCGTCCCCGTCAGGTGAGCGATGTGGGCGTGGAGCGCGTAGGTGGGCTCAAAGGTCACCGCCTTGCGTCCCGGCCCTCCGTAGGCGAGACACACCGACTGCAGGACCTCGTTGGAACCGTTGGCGCAGAAGACCTGGTCGGCCTCGACGCCGTGCAGCTTGGCGATCGCCTCTCGCAGCTCCGTCGCGTGGCGGTCCGGGTAGCGGTGCCAGGCGACCGTGGCGAGCGACCGGGCGAAGGCGTCGATCCACGCCGCGGGCGGCGGGTAGGGCGACTCGTTGGTGTTGAGGCGGACCTCGACGTCGACCTGTGGCGAGTGGTATCCCTCCCGCAGACCCAGGTCTCCCCTGGCCTCGGGGAGGACCATGCTCAGCCCTCCCCCGCCAGGGGCCGGGCAGAACGCATCACGGCCGCCCCGCTGCTTCTGCCGCCTCGACCCGCATACCGACGGCGTCGGCATGGGCGGCGAGCCCCTCGACACCGGCGATGGCAGCGACGTGAGGAGCCAACCCGATCAGGGCATCGGGGGAGACGTCGACGACATGAATGTGCTTGCAGAAATCGTCGACCCGGAGGCCCGAGGCGTACCGGGCCGAGCGGGCCGTCGGCAGCACATGGCTCGGGCCGGCGACGTAGTCGCCGATGCTTGCTGGCGCCCAGGGGCCGGTGAAGACGGTACCGGCGCAGCGAACGGCGGCGACGAGCGGTTCGGGGTCGGCGACAACAAGCTCGAGGTGCTCGGCGGCGATCACGTTGGCCACATCCATTGCCTGTGTCGGACCGTCAACCACGACGGCCCAACCGCCCCGCCCGAGGGTCGAGGTGATCTCGGCTCGCCGCGGTGAAGCCGCGGTGAAGCGCTCGACGGCGGCGGTCACCGTGTCGGCCACCTCGTCGGACCAGGTGATGAGGTAGGAGAGCCCGTCGGGTCCGTGTTCGGCCTGGACCACGAGATCGATGGCCACCCAGTCCAGGTCGACGGTGCCGTCGGCTATGACGGCGACCTCGGAGGGGCCAGGGAACGATGACGGCACCCCGACCGCCCCTGCCTGGGCGACGAGGCGCTCGGCGGTGGCGACGTAGACGTTGCCGGGGCCGACGATCACGTCGACGGCGGCCACGGTCTCGGTGCCGTAGGCCAGGGCGGCAACGGCCTGGGCTCCGCCGACGCAGTAGACCTCATCCACGCCGGCGATAGCCGCGGCGGCGAGCACGGCCTCGTCGACCTTCCCGTCCTGACCCGGGGGGCTGGCCATGGCGAGCTCGGGAACGCCGGCGATCCTCGCCGGCACGGCCGTCATGAGCACGCTCGACGCCAGCGGCGCTCGACCGCCAGGGATGTAGAGCCCGGCTCGGTCCACAGGGCGGCGCAGTTCCCGGACCGTCACGCCGCCTGAGCGGTGCACGCCGTCGGAGTGCAGCTGGGTTCTGTGATAGGCGTCGACGTTGTTGCGCGCCGCCTCGAGCGCGGCTCGCAGCGGGGCGGGGATGGCCCCGAGCGCGGCTTTGATCTCGGCCGCTGACACCCGAAGCTCGTCGAGGTCGACATGATCGAACCGGCTCGTGAGCTCGCGGAGAGCCCGGTCACCGCCCGCCCGTACCTGGGCGATGATGGCCCGCACCGCATCGGTCGGGCCCTCCCCGACCGGCGAAGGCTCCGGCAGCAGAGCCCGCACGTCCCGGCCGGCGCCGCGCAGGTCGATCCTGGTCAAAAGGGGGGCCATCGCGGCCAAGATGCTATCCCTATGTCAGCGCGCGCCGAATTGAGCTCGATCTCCACCGGACTCGACGAGCTGCTCGCCCGGGTCGACGCCATCCACAATGGGCTCGACGCCGCCGAGCGCGACAGCATGGGCGCCGAGCTCTACGAGCTGGAGCGGACGCTCACGGCCGCCGGGCGGCGAATCTCCAAGCTCGTCGACGGGCCAGGGCGGCGGTAGCGCCAGCGGGCCGGGGCGGGCTCGCCGCACTTGGCCAGCCCGACCATCGCCAGGACGGCTTTGTTTGCCCACTTTTACGGACTCACTCCGCAAACCGCAAAAGTGGGCAGAGAAAACCGAAGAACCGGCCCGGCGCCCACGGCTCGCCGCCGGCATGGGCTCACCCCACCGGCAGGCGGGCCGAGGGACAGAAATCCGCCAACACGCACTCACCACACCGGGGCCGGCGGGCCACGCAGACCCGGCGGCCGTGCAGGATGGTGCGGAGGCTGAACATGCCCCACTCGGCGGAGGGCAGGAGGGCTCCGACGGCATGCTCGATCTTCACGGCATCGGTCTCTTCGGTGAGGCCGAGGAGCCCGACCAGCCGGGTGACGTGGGTATCGACGGGCAGCCCGGGCACGCCGAGGGCCACGCTGCGCACGACGTTGGCCGTCTTCCGGCCCACGCCCGGCACCGTGACCAGGTCCTCGATCCGCTCGGGGACCTCACCGTCGAAGCGATCGGCGATGACCCGACCGAGACCGATGAGGCTCTTGGCCTTCGAGCGGAAGAAGCCGGTCGATCGGATGATGTCCTCCAGCTCGGTCGGGTCCGCCTGCCCGAGATCGTCCGCAGACGGATACCGGGCGAACAATTCGGGGGTGACCAGGTTGACCCGCACGTCGGTGGTCTGGGCGGAGAGCACGGTGGCCACCAGGAGCTGGAAGGGTGTGGCGAAGTCGAGCTCGCAGAGGTCGACGGCGTCGCCCGGGTACTCGTCCGCCAGGCGGGCGGCGCTCCGCTGGGCGCGGCCCTTCGGGGTCCTCGGTTTGGCCACGTTCGGAGGCTAGCGACGTTCTGTCCACCCCGGGCCGGCGCCGGCTGCGCCAGACCGGCAGGGGTAGCGTGAGAAGGTGCACAGGATCGAACGCAAGACCAGCTTGGCCAAGGACGAGATCGACGCTGTGGCCGAGCTGCTCGATGCGGCGAGCGCCGCCGACGACCACGCCGCCCTCGACGAGCACGCCTGGCTCGACCTGGTGCAGGGGGGAAGGGCCGGGTTCGCCGGCCTCGTCGCCTGGCAGGACGACCACACCCACCCGGTCGGCTACGCCCAGGTTACGCGCGGCGACGGTTGGGCCGTCGAGTACGTGGTCGACCCTCATCATCGGGTCCCGGGCAACACGATCGGCGAGGACCTCCTCGCCGAGGCGGCCGCCGTGATCGCCGAGCAGGGCGGCGGGCACGTCCACCTGTGGGTGAGCCGCCCCGGCCCCTCGTTCGATCGGATCGCCGCGACCATCGGGCTCGTTCCCGGTCGCGCCCTCTATCAGCTACGCCGGCCTCTCCCGGTCGAGTCCAAGCTCGCCGACACCGATCCGATCCCGACCCGGCCCTTTGCTGTCGGTCGCGACGAGGAGGGCTGGCTCGACGTCAACAACCGGGCCTTCCACTGGCATCCCGAGCAGGGAGGCTGGGACCTGGCGACGATCAAGGGACGCGAGGCCGAGTCGTGGTTCGACCCCGACGGGTTTCTCCTCCACGAGGAGGAAGGTCGTCTCGTCGGCTTCTGCTGGACCAAGGTCCACGCCCAACACGACCCACCCCTCGGCGAGATCTACGTGATCGCCGTCGATCCCGACCTGAGCCGCCGCGGCCTGGGCCGGCGCCTCGTCCTCGCCGGCCTTGACCACCTGGCCGGCGAGGGGCTCACGGTCGGCATGCTGTACTGCGATGCGGACAACATCCCGGCGGTGAAGCTCTACGTCGACCTGGGATTCGTCGTCAACCACGTCGACCAGGCCTACGTCGGCGACATCGGCCCCGCCTGAGAAAAAGCGGGGTCTTCCCCGAGTACGGCCCATCCGAGCCGGCCCGCAACGGCTGGCTCGGCGATACTTGTGCCATGGGTGACCGCAACGTCCTCGGCGGCGAGCTGGAACCGTGCGGGTCCGACCCGCTCACCGGGTTCTACCGGGACGGCTGCTGTACGAGCGGTCCCGAGGACACCGGCAGCCATTCGATCTGCGCCGTCGTGACCGCCGAGTTTCTCGAGCACCAGCGTCGGATCGGCAACGACCTGAGCACCCCCATGCCGCAGTACGGGTTTCCCGGGCTCGTGCCGGGGGATCGCTGGTGCGTCACCGCGGTGAACTGGCTTCGGGCCCACCGAGACGGCGTCGCCGCCTTCGTCGTGCTCGCTTCGACCCACGAACGGGCCCTCGAGGTCGTCCCCCTACCGGCGCTGCGTGAGCACGCCGTCGACGTCCCCGCCGATCCCGGCGCCCTCGGCTGACGGGTTGGGCCGTTCGGCCTCGGCCCGGCGTGCCGTCGAGCCGACCGAGCCGACGACCCGATGAGCCTGCGGCGACAAACCAGCCGCAAGCACGAGTCGTCATCCGGACGGGCCCGGGGATGCGTAGACGGGGCATGTCCAGCTCGCGCCGCCCGCCCCGGTCCAGTCATAAGCGCCGGCCGATGGAACGCAACGCCGTGGCCTGGACGATGGTCCACACCCTCCGACTCACGCCGGGCGACCCGGCATGGAGAAACGTGCGGGTCGTCGCCGGCCGCCTCAACCGCCGGCAGTAGCGAGAACCCGCCGGCAGTAGCGAGACCCGCCGGCGGCGACCAGGAGCCGACCCTTCTCCCGTACCCTTGAACCATGCCCGGCGCCTACGACCTGACGCGCCCCGAGCTCGCCGAGCTGCTCACCGGCGAACCGAGCTACCGGGTGGACCAGGTCTGGCGGGGCCTCCACGAACGCCTCCTGCGCCCGACCGAGATGACCGATGTGCCCGCCGCGCTGCGCCGGCGCATCGACGAGGCGCTGCCGCCGGTGCTGACCGCCGTGAACCGCCAGGTCGCCGATGGCGGGGAGACGGTCAAGTGGCTCTGGTCGCTCGCCGACGGGGCGCGGATCGAGACCGTCCTGATGCACTACAGGGAACGCAGCACCGTGTGCGTCTCCAGCCAGGCCGGCTGTGCCATGCGCTGCTCGTTCTGCGCCACCGGCCAGGGTGGCTTCACCCGCCAGCTGACGAGCGGCGAGATCGTCGAACAGGTGGTCGCCGCGGCCCGTCACGCCGGCGCCGGCCCCCGGCCCCGCCGCCTCTCCAACGTGGTGTTCATGGGGATGGGCGAGCCGCTGGCCAACTACGACAGGGTCTGGGCTGCGGTCACGCGCCTCCACGACGACATCGGGCTCTCGGCTCGACACCTGACCGTCTCGACCGTCGGAGTGATCCCCGGCATCCACAAGCTGGCCAAGGAGACGCTTCCGGTCAACCTGGCCGTGTCGCTCCACGCCGCCAACGACCGCCTGCGCAGCTCGCTCGTCCCGCTCAACAGGCGCTACCCGATCGCCGCGCTCATGGCGGCGTGCCGCCACTACCTGACGATCAAGGGCCGGCGGCTCAGCTTCGAATGGGCGCTCATCGACGGGGTCAACGACCGCCCTTCCGACGCCGCCGAGCTGGCCGAGCTGGCCCGCCCGCTCGGAGCCCACGTCAACCTCATCCCGCTCAACCCGACACCGGGCTACGCCGTGCGAGGGACGCCACCGGGCGGAGTGCGGGCCTTCCGTGACGGGCTCATAAGCCTCAACGTCAACGCTACGGTTAGGGCTAACCGGGGCACCGACATCGACGCCGCCTGCGGTCAGCTGGCGGCCGGGCCCGTCGCGGTAGGTATCACCCCACGGAATGGTTGACTTGGGCATGCCCGCCAACAAGTGGCTCGATCGCACACAGCCGCAGACGCTGTACATGGCGACGATCCTCATGTACTTCAACGCCGCCCTCAGCCTCATCTTCGGCGGTACCCGCTTCAGCATTCCCATCCTCGGCGTGCGGTACCTGGCCCTGCCGATCGGCCTGCTGCTCATCATCGGTCAGGTGGCCGGCGGTTGGGGCATCGCCAACGAGAAGAAGTGGGGGTACCTCGTCGCCGTCGTCACCGCGGTGCTGCTGCTGGCCGAGACCGTCATCGCCTTCTACAGCGGGCTGCTCATCACCCTGATCTTCGAGATCGCCCTCGTGGCCCTCCTCCTCCACCCCCAGAGCCGGGAGTACCGGCGCATCTGGTTCCGCTGACGGCGTGAAGGCGCTCCCGAGAGGAGAGGAGAAGCGCCGGGCGGTGGAGGACATGTTCGACACCATCGCCCCGCGCTACGACCTGGTCAACCGGCTGATGACCTTCGGGCTCGACCGCGGTTGGAGGACCACCGCCGTGGCCGACCTGACCCTCCAGCCCGGGTCCCTGGTGCTCGACGTGGCCTGCGGTACCGGCGACCTGTGCGTCGACCTCGAGGCGGCCGGGTACCGAGCCGTCGGCGTGGATCTCTCGGCGGGCATGCTGCGCCACGCCCGCACGCCGGCGCCGCTCGTTCACGGCGACGCCCTGAGCCTGCCGTTCGACCGTGGCGCCATCGACGGCGCCGTGAGCGGCTTCGCCCTGCGCAACGTCGTCGACCTGGCCGCCCTCTTCGTCGAGCTGGCGCGCGTCGTGCGCCCGGCCGGGCGCGTGGCCCTCCTCGACGTTGCCACGCCGACCAACCCGGTGATGCGCGTCGGCCACGGCGTCTACTTCGGCCGGATCGTGCCGCTGGTCGGGGCGGCCCTCTCGGACGCGGCCGCCTACCGGTACCTGCCACGTTCGGTTGCGTACCTGCCCGATGCGGGGGAAATGTTGCATCGGTTGCGGGTCGCCGGGTTCGTGGCCGTGGAACGCCGCCTGCTCTCGGGGGGGATCACCCAGCTGATCACCGCAACCAGAGGTCCCATCCAATGAACGAACGTCATTCCTCCGTCGTGTCAGCGCTCGAGGCGGCCGACGCGGCGTGGCTCACCGCCGCCTCCCAACTCGTGGCGACCACCACCCGGATCGCAGGCGCGGACTCCGGTGTGGATGCCGACGCCGTCGACCTGCTGGCTGCGGCCGGTGCCGACGGGATGTTCTGGTGCCACGAGGGCGACGGCATGGCCGGGCGGGGCGTGGCCCTTCGCCTCGACCTCGATGCCGGGCTCTCCGATGCCGACGCGGTGGCCCGGGTCGCCTCAACCCTGGCCACCATCGAGACGACCGACGAGGTCGGCTCCCCCGGCACCGGTCCGGTCGCTCTCGGGGCGCTGCCGTTCGTCAACTCCGCCGCCGGCACCCTCGTCGTGCCTTCTGTGGTCATCGGGCGCTGTGGAACCGACGCGTGGATCACCCTGGTCGAGCGGCGGGTGGGTGGGGCCGGCGGAGGGGCTGGGGACGGGGCCGGTGCGGGCGGGAACGTCGAGCGCATGGCCGGCGACATGCGGGCCGACGCGTTCGGTGGGTTCACCGATCGGCGGCCGGCGCCGAGCGAGTTCACCCTGACATCGGTGATGGACCACGACGCCTGGCGGGAGCTCGTCGCCGGCGCCGTCGCACACATCGACGCCGGCGAGTTCGGCAAGGTCGTCGTCGCCCGCCGCATCGACGTCAGGGCCAATCGTCCCTTCGTCACATCGGACGTGCTGGCCCGGCTGCTCGCTCTGTACCCGACGTGCATGGTCTTCAGCGTCGACGGCTTCATCGGAGCGAGCCCCGAGCTGCTCATCGAGCGGCGCGGCGCCCACGTCGCCACCCACCCGCTCGCCGGCACGATCCCCCGCAGCGGCGACCTGACCGCCGACGAGGCGCTCATCGCCGGCCTCCTCGCCTCCCCTAAGGAGCGCAGGGAGCACACCTTCGTCATCGAGGGGCTGCGTCGAGCCCTCGGCTCGCTCTGCGACGAGCTGGACGTCCCGGACAAGCCGACGGTGCTCGAGTTGCGGAACGTCTCCCACCTGGCCACCCACATCACCGGTCTGCTGCGCCCCGTGGCCGGCGGAGGGACGCAAAACGGCACCGCCCCCGGAGGGGCGCACGGGGGCGGAGCTCGTGAAGGGGCCAACCATCCGGGGCTTTCGGTGCCGAGCGCCCTGCAGCTGGTGGCCGGCGTCCATCCCACTCCGGCCGTCGGCGGGACGCCGACGGCGACCGCCGTCGCCTACATCGCCGAGGTCGAGGGCTTCGACCGGGGCCGTTACGCCGGCCCCGTCGGCTGGATGGACGGAAAGGGTGACGGCAGCTGGGCCATCGGGATCCGATCGGCCGACGTCGCCGACGATCGGGCATCGATGTACGCAGGGGTGGGCCTCGTGGCCGGTTCGCAACCCGCGGCCGAGCTGGCCGAGACGCAGCTCAAGTTGCAGGCCCTCCTTGCGGCGCTCGTCCGCCCCTGATCTCAGGGAACGAAGGTCATTCCCTTGGGTTGGATGCTGGCCAGCGCAGGAATGGCGGTAACCGACCCGGTTCCGAGATCGAGCACGCCGATGTAGCCGGGGGCGGTGCTCGGGTTGTTGGCGTCGCCGGGTGAGGCGGAGACCAGCACCTCGCCAGGGACGAGGGGGCCCCGGAGGGCGAGGATCTCGTCGGTCGCCGCATTGGTCAGGTAGATCGTGCCGCTGCGATCGGTCACGTAGGCGGAGTCGTCGATGGACTGCGAAAGGTAGAGCACGGAGAGACGAGCGGTGCCGGCCTTTGTGGGGCGGGCGAAGATCAGTTGCTCGTCGCCCTGACTATCGAGCACGAAGGATCCACCGAAGCGGGGCATACCGGCAGGGACGACCTCGTTGGAATCGGGATCGGTGAGGTCGAGTCGAACCCTGGTGCCCTGGGAGGCAACGGAACCATAGGACGGCTTGGGTGAGACCGGCGTCTGCGTCGGGGGCGCGATGTTGGCGACGGTCGCCTTGCTCCCGTCGAAGAACCACCCTCCCAGGTGCACGATGCTGCTGTGAGCTCCGGGCACGCCGGCCTTGTAGACGGCAGGGCTAGTCGCGGCCGTCGTGCCGCTTCCCTTGACCGTCCCGGGAGCGGAGGCGCTCAGGTACATCCCACCCCGGTAAAAGGCGACGGCGTCGGTGCCTCCACCGTGAGGGAGTGGGTTTCCCGGCCGGTAGGCGAGGCGCTGCAGCTGATGACCGGCCTTGGCCGTCGGGTCGATGCGGAAGGCGCTCGAATGGGCGTCCTCGTTCACCGTTCCGATGAGCGCGCCGGTCGCGGGATCGGCGCTCAGCCCGTCGGCGTGGCCCCTGACCTCCCAGCGGGCGAGCACACCGCCCCCCTTTGCGACCTCGATGACCGTCGAGCGGGTCACGCCGGTCGGAGACGCCTGACCCTGCGGGCCGATGTTGTTCTGGAACACGACGAACCCGTGGCCGCCCAGGTAGGCGACATCGTCGGGTTGGGTCGGCCGGAACCGACGATTTCCGTCGCGCACGACCGGGGCTCGGGTCAGGACCCTGACGTGCCAGGCGCCTCCGACGGCCGCAGACCCCGAGGCGGGGCTCACGGCGGGGGTCGAGACCGCCAGGGGCGCCGCCACGACGGAGCGTGCGACGGCAGGGGCGGCCGCGGCGACGGCCGGCGAGGCGGCAACGGCGGCGGCGCCGAGCGCGGCGATGGCAATGACGGGACGACGGCGGCGCTTCACTGAAGTGACCTCCTCGGGGGCCGGCCTCCATCGGCCGGCGGACCTCATCGCACGCTAGGGAGGCCAGGTAGACCGGCGATGACACCCGGCCCAACGGGCGGTGAAGCTTCGGCGGCAGTCGGGCGCGCCAGGGCGGCGGCCCAGGCCGGCAAGATCGCCTTCCCGCCGGGCCCGGTCGATTTTCTCAGTGATGTTGACGTCGGAATCCGACGTCAACATCGCTAGAAAAACCCGGCGAAGGGTTTAGGAGCCTCGCCGGAGCACCGCCCACGTGCCCCAGGCGGCGTCGGCCGCCGACCCGGACCAGCCGGGCCCGAGGGCGGTGGCCACGTCCTCGGCGGGGAGGTAGATCGGCGTAGAAGACCCCGACGTGTTGGCCCACACGACAGCCCCCGAGGGTCGCAGCAGCCGCCGCACCTCGGCCGGGAAGAGGAAGGCGTTGACGAGCACGACGGCATCGAAGCAGGCGTCGGGGAAGGGCAGACGCGCCCCGTCGGCGTGCAGGCGGGGCGCCGCGTCCGCCGGCGCCAGCGCCAGCATGGCGGCCGACAGGTCGGCGGCGACGACCAGGTCGGCGAGCGATGCCAGCCACGGCGTGAGCAGGCCGGTGCCGGAACCGAGCTCGAGCCAGGCGCCGGTCGCAAGCGGCCCGCCCCGGTCGATGGCATCGGCGACGACCTGGCGACGTGGTTCGGAGGCGCGGGTGTGCCACTCGGGTGCCAGGGCGTCGAAGGTGGCGGCCACGACGGCCGCCTGGGAGGCGGTCCATCCCGAAGGATCGAAGGCGACCGTCCGTGTCACCTGGCGCATCGGGTGGTCCTCACCCGCGGCGCCCGGTTGCGGCCCGGTCGCATCGATCACCCGGGGCAGATGGCGGATCACGGTGGCGCCTACTTTCTCACGACCCTCTCGATGGCCTGGGCGAGGAGGGCCTGGCCGGCGACACTCGGGTGGACACCGCACCCGCCCGTCGTGAGTTGGGTCAGCAGTCCGGCGGTGCAGGTGTCGCGCTTGGAGTGCAGCGACGCGACCCGGAAGGCCTGGTAGCCGTTGGCGGTCCGCACGTCGAAGGGCTTGGCCGCGCTGTCCATGGCCTGGTTGAGGAGCCGGCTCGAGACGTTGTCGGCCGCCACGGCGTAGTCGAGCGAGTAGTAGTTGACGATCACGATCTGACCCCGGTAGCCGGCGACGGTGCGAACGGCCTTCAGGATGTGGGCGACGTTGGCGCTGATCTTCTTCAACACCCCAGGCAGCTCGGTGGCGCAGTGATCTTTCGTGGTCGCCTCGCAGAGGAAGGCGTCGTTGGCCCCGATCATCAACGATACGAGGCGGGTCTGGGGGTGAGCCTCGAGATAGCCGACGGCGTACTTGAGCTGGGAGCCGGTATAGGACACGTGCAGCGGGTAGGCGCTGCGGTAGCCGGGGCCACCGCCAGGCGAGCTCTCGCAGCCGTTGCTCGGAGCCTTGGCGTTGATCAGGCTGGCGGATGTCTCGCCGGGGCAGGCGGCATTGGCGACCTTCAGCCCGAGCGCGGCTCCCACGTCTTCGGGGTAGCCGACGAAACTCGCCGCCCTGGCGTAATTGGGTGGGGGCGACGTGGTCGCTTCCCTGTATCCGAAGGCGACCGAGTCGCCGATGGCCAGGTAGCTCGAGCCTGCGGTCACGGGCGGCCGTGCCGGTATGGCCACCGCCCCGTGTCGAGGTGCAGCCCGTGACGACACGACCGGGCGGGGCGCCGCCGAGGTGGACACCGCAGGACCGATGACGCCGGCGGCGACGGCGGCACAGGACCCGACGACCAGGACCCGCCGAAGCGGCAGCCTCGGGCTCCGCGGCAGCCTCAGGCTCAGCGGCCGCCGGCCCGTGGCCCGTCGGATCAGGCGGCGTCGGATCAGGCCGCGTCGGATCAGGCCGCGTCGGATCAGGCGTGAGGAATCGAGTCGCATCTTCCCTCCCGGTGGCCCGCGGCGGAACCCCCGCACGGGCGCGAGGTCCAACCTGGCACGCCGGACCCGCCCGGGGCAAGCAAAATCGGCGGTCGGGCCGACGACGACCTCAGGCGCCGGCCGTCGAACCGATGGTGTCGAGAAACTTGGCCGCAAGGGGTGCAGCCACCTGACCGCCCGACACGCCCACGTTGACGAACACGGCGAAAGCCACGTCGCCTCGGTACCCGGCCAGCCAGCCGTGGGTCTGCGGGGGGTGGGACGAGCCAAACTCGGCGGTGCCGGTCTTGGCGTGGGTCCCGGCCGGCAGGCCTTGTCCCGCGGCCGTTCCCGACGCCACGACGGCCGCCATCATCGTCTTCAGGTCGGCGTCGACCTTGGGGGCGACGGCGTGACTCTTGGCGGTGTCGGCGGGCGCCCCGACGACGAGGCGCGGTGCCCTGACCCGACCCGAGTCGACCGCAGCCGCCACCATGGCCATATTGAGCGGTGAGACGGTGATCCGCCCCTGCCCGATGGAGGTCGCGGCCAGCTCGGCGCGGTCAGCGGGGACCGGCACGTCGCCCCCGTAGGCGGTGATCCCCATGGCCGGCGTGGTGCCGATCCCGTACCCCTTGGCCGCGGCGACGAGCTGCGCACCGCTCAGGTCCGCTGTCGCCAGCCCGATGAAGGCGGTGTTGCACGATTTGGCAAAGGCCGTGAGCAGGTTGATGGGGCCAAGCACCTCGCCGGCGTCATTGTGGAAGCTCTCGCCGTCGACGGTCCTCGTCGCCGGGCAGCTCGCCGGGCTCTGCGGCGTAAGTCCCTTGTCGGCGATCAGGGCGGTCGACGTCACCATCTTGAACGTCGAGCCGGGCGCCTCGTAGGAGTCGATGGCGTAGTCGACGTAGTGGTCGGCGGCGGCCGTCGGGTCATGCGTCGCCACCGCGAGCAGCTTGCCCGTCGAGGCCTGTACGGCGACGAGGGCCGACGTCGTCTTGGTCGATGAGATGGCCGCCTCGGCGGCCTTCTGCACCGGCAGCGAGATGGTGGTGCGCACCGGCCGCCCGGCCGTGGCCTTGAACCTGGCGATGACCGCCACCCTGGCCCCGCTGCGGTCGACGATCGTGACCTCACGGCCCGGGGCGCCGGCCAGGCGGCGCTCGTACTGCTCCTCCATGCCACCCTGCCCGACAACATCACCGACGGTGTAGGGGGAGCCGAGCCGGTGCAGCTGTTGGGCGGTGATGGGCCCGAGCCCGCCGAGCAGGTAGGTCCCCAGGGCGGGGGTGGCGGTGGCGAAGCTGCCGGTCGGCTCAAACTGCGTGCCTTTGATGGCGTACAGGCGGGAGGGACGGACGTGGTGGAGATAGTCGGCCTTCGTGATCTCGAACACCGGCTCGAAATAGGTGGGGTGGAGCCTGGCCGCCTTGGCCGCCGCCTTGACCTCGGCGGGCGTGGCCCCGGCGGCGACGAGGAGCCTGGTGACGGCGGGTACGTCTTTGAGGCGCTGTCCGACGAGGCCGACCTCGACCATCGGGTCGGTGACCGTCAGGTCCCGGCCGCCCGCCCCTGTGATGGGGGCTCGGGCCGCGAAGAACGAGGTGACGGCGAAGCGGTCACCGCTCGAGAGCTGGCGGTCGATGGTCGCCGGAGTCCACTCGACCAACCATCGGCCTGCGATCCGATGGAGCACCAGGGTGCTGTCGAGGTTGAGGTGCCCGGCGTGCGGGATGGTCACCCGCTGAGCCAGCGCGACGCGCGCGCTCGAACCCCTCACGACCGTCCGCCCCGGACGCAACGACACTGTGCTTGCGCCGAGGTCGTGGTACACGGCGGTGTGATCGGCGGCAAAGGCGCTCGGCGGGTGGTCGACGGCCGCGGCCATCGCCGCCCAGTCCTTGTGGTCCCAGGCTCCGACGTAGGCCTGCACGGTGGCCGAAGGGCTGGCCGACACGGCCGGGCGACCGGCGGTGGTGGGCGCCGATTGGCCGCCACCCGGCGCCCCGCCGCCGGAAGATCCGCCCCCGCAGGCGGCGAGGACCCCGGTGGCGGCCGCGACGAGCAGGGCGACGCCAAGACGGCGAGGCCGGCGAGGTCCGTGGGGGCGGCGAGGTCGGCCGGGTCGGCTGGGATGGCGGTGTCGGCGCACCCCGCGACCCTATGACGACGGCACCGCGGCGGCGCGGCACCACACCTTCCGGCCTCGAGCGGCCGGATCCAACACGACCATGGAACCAGCAGGCGCCGTCGCAGCGTCCGAACGGCATGCGACACGCGAGGATCACCGCCGCCGTCCTGACCGTCGGCGCCGTCACCGCCCTCAGCGCGTGCGGTGGGGGCGGCTCCGCCGCATCGTCAGAAAAAGCCACGTCGTCGGGCACCGCTGCACCGGTGCGGTCCTCATCGGGGGGAGCAGGCGGTGCCTCGTCGTCCGCAGGGACGCCGGGCGGCACCGCCACCGGCGCCCACGCTTCGGCATCTTCCGCCGGCGGGATCGGCACGGCGGTGGCGGCGGCCCAGGCCAAGATCATCCAGAACGGCACGATCGACCTGCGCCTGTCCAACGGCACGCAGCTGCGCCGCACCTTCGCCCTGATCGGCTCGCTCGCCAGCAGGGACGGCGGGTTTGTGGCGTCGTCGGCGATGCACTCGGGCCGGCACCCGACGGCGTCGGTGACGGTGCGCATCCCCGACGCCCGCGCCGCCGGGGCGGTGACGGCCATCGGAACGTTCGGCCGGGCCACCTCGACCTCACTGACGGGGCAGGACGTGACCGGTCAGGTCGTCGACCTGGCGGCGCGCATCACCAACCTCGACTCGGAGGAGAAGGCCGTCAGGGCCCTGCTCGCGAAGGCCGGCACGGTCCGCAACATCCTCAACGTCCAAGGGCAGCTCTTCGACCTGCAGGGTCAGATCGAAGAGCTCACGGCCCAGCGCAACTCCCTCGACAACCGGGTGCAGTACGCCACCGTCAGGGCCAACCTGACGACGGTGACCCCTCCCCCGCCGGCCGCGACCCCGCCCCGCTCCACGCTGGCCCGCTTCTGGCACCTGGCCGCGAGCCATACCGTCGCCACGGTGAGGGGCATCGTGCTCGCCGTCGGGTGGGCGGCACCGATCCTCATCGTCACGGCCATCGCCGCCGCCGGCTGGCTGGTCCTGCGCCGCCGGCGCAAGCTGCCCCGCGCCGAGGCGTGAAGAGCCCGCTTCTCAGGGCGTAACCGGCGAGTCGAGGCCGGACGCGACAACGGCCGCGACGGCGTCGGAGAGCCTCCGGTGGGCGGCGACGTTGTCGTGGCGGTCGGTCTCGACGACCACGACTGAGATGCCGGGTGGGGGCGAGGCGCAGGCCGCTCGCAGCTCCCCGATGTCATCGACCCGGTGGGCTGCGACCCCGTAGGCGGCGGCCAGCGCCACGATGTCGACGTGGTGCGGGGTGCCGAGGAATCGCTCGAACCGCCCCGCCGGCATGGCCTCCGCCTGCGGGAGGAACGAAAAGATCCCCCCGCCGTGGTTGTCGACCACCACGAGGAGCAGAGGTCCTTGCACCTCGGCCGCAGCGACGAGCGCCCCGGCGTCGTAGAGAAAGGCCAGGTCGCCGGCGAGCGCAATGGTCGGACCGGTGGCGCCGATAGACACGCCCATCGCCGTCGAGACGATCCCGTCGATCCCGTTGACTCCCCGGTTGGCCACGACCCGCAGGCCCCGGCGCGGCGCGCCCCACCACTCGACGTCGCGCACGGGCATCGACGACGACGCCATCAGCGTGGCGCCGGCAGGGACGGCGGCGACGACGGCGCGCGCCACGGCCGCTTCGGTCGGGGCCGCCTCGCGGCCGAGCTGGTCGTCGATGGCGCGCTGGGCCATGGCCTCGGCCCGGCTCCAACCGGCCGACCACACCCCGAATGGTGCGGCCCCTTCGCCGGCCCCTCGACCGGGGCCGACCCCTGCGATCACGGCCCGGCACAACTGAAGGGGATCACTCCGGGCCACGACGCCGACCTGACGTTCCGGATCGGCCCACGCGCCGGTCGGGTCGACGAGCACCTGGGTGACGGCCTCAGGCAGATGACCGAGCCATTGAGCGAGGACTTTCGACGCCAGAGGACGACCGAGACGCACCACGATCTCGGGATGGCGCGAGGCGATGGCCGCCACCCGCAGCAGGCCGTCGGCGCCGGCGATCACCAGCGGATGCGGGACGCGACACCCGCTCCTCGAGTCGGCGATGACCGGCCAGCCGAGGGTCTCGGCCATGGCGATGACGTCGTCGGGGTTGGGCGCGCCCTCGCCGGCCACGATGAGGCCGCGGCGGCCGGCGGCCCCGGCGATCAGGTCGACGATGCCGGTATCGGGCCCGGCGCCGGCCCCCGGCATGACCCGGTGCCACGGTGCGTCATCGGGGCGCGCTGGCGGCAGTTCGCCGGCCGTGCCCATGAGCGGCTCGCGCAGCTCGATGTTGAGGTGCACGGGTCCTGGGCCCGACGGGTGGGTGATCGTGTCGGCGACGCTGCGGGCGCCGATCGGGCGCCACGACGACGTCGAGGCGAGGTCGGCCACGCCCACGCTCACGGCCCAACGCGGCGCCGATCCGTAGAGCCCGACCTGCTCGGCGGTCTGGGGTGCGGCGACGTGATGGAGCTCGGAGGGGCGATCGGCGGTGACGGCGAGGAGAGGGACGCCGGCCTGGTGGGCCTCGACGACGGCGGGGTGCAGCTCGACCGCGGCGGTCCCGCTCGTCGTCACGACCGGCGCCGGCCGCCCCGTGGCCACGCCGATACCGAGGGCGACGAAGCCGCCGGAACGCTCGTCGAGCACGACGTGGGTGCGGATGCGCCCGTCGGCGGCCAGGGTGTCGAGCAGTGGCGTCGAGCGCGACCCGGGGGCGACAACGGCGTCGGTGACCCCGGCCCTGACCCACTCGTCGACGATCGTCGCGACGAACGTGGCCTGGACATCGGCGCCGGTCGTCATGGCACCATCGTCGGATGCTGCATGCGGAGAGGTGGGGAAAGGGTGACCCGGTCGTGCTCGTCCACGGCTTTACCCAGTCGGCCGGCGCGTGGGAGCCCATCGCCGGGCGCCTCGCTCGCGCTCACCAGGTGATCGCCGTCGATGCTCCCGGCCACGGCGCCTCGTCGGCGGTGGAGGTGGGCCTGTGGGAGGGGGCGGAGCTGATCGGCGAGGCGGGAGGCGCCGGCGCCTATGTCGGGTACTCGATGGGGGGGCGCTTCGCGTTGCACCTGGCGCTGACCCGCCCGCAGCTGGTCCGCCGGCTGGTCCTTGTGAGTGCCACCGCCGGCATCGACCAACCGGACGGTAGGGCCGCAAGGCGAGCCGCCGACGAGGTCGTCGCCGAACGGGTCGAGCGCGAGGGGGTCGGGGAGTTTGTGCGCTGGTGGCTCGAACGGCCCATCTTCTCCACGCTGCCCGCCGCCGCCGCGGCGGTCGAGAGTCGCCTCGGCGGTACCGTCGCCGGCCTGGCGTCCAGCCTCCGTCTGGCCGGGACCGGCAACCAGGAGCCGCTGTGGGACCGCCTCGGCGCTCTGGACATGCCGGTGCTCGTGGTGGCGGGCGCCCTCGACGCCACGTACCTGGCCGCCGGCGAGCGGCTGGTCGAAGGGATCGGCGCCAACGCCGAGCTCGCCGTCATCGCCGATGCCGGTCACGCCTGCCACCTCGAACGGCCCGACGCCTGGCTTGCCGTCGTGGAGCCGTGGCTTCTCGAGGGGGCCGAGCGGGCCGGATGACCCACGCTCGTGGAGACGGCCGAGCCGGGGGTCAGAGGGCCACACCGAGAGCGAGCAGGGCGCCGAAAGCCAGCTGGTACTTGCCCGTTGCACCGAGAGCGGCGATGAGGTCGCGGCCGATGGCGCCGCTCGTGACCCGGCGGACGGGAGCCACGGCGAGGGGGGCGGCGGCGAGGGCGATGAGGGCCCACGGCCGGTGGTCGACGCCCACCGCCACGGCGAGCACGAGCGGCACGGCCAGGCACGCGGTAAACGCCACCCTGGTGGCAGGGGCCCCGATGCGCACGGCGAGGGTCCGCTTGCCGGCGACCGTGTCGCCGGGGATGTCCCGCAGGTTGTTGACTACGAGCATGGCCACGGCCAAAAGGCCGACGGGGACGGCGACGAGCACGGCCAGGCCGGTGATCCGCCCGAGCTGAACGAAGGCCGTGCCGACCGTCGCCACCAATCCAAAGAAGACAAAGACAAATACCTCTCCGAGCCCGGCATAGCCGTACGGTCTCGGGCCGCCGGTGTACAACCAGCCGGCCGCGATCGATGCGGCACCGACGAGGAGCAGCCACCATGACGCCACGGCGGCGAGGACGAGCCCGGCGACCGCCGCCGTGGCAAAGGCTGCCACCGCCGCTGTCTTCACCGCTCCCGGCGATGCGAGCCGGCCGGCTACGAGACGGACGGGGCCGACGCGCGCTTCGTCGGCCCCCCGCACGCCGTCGCTGTAATCGTTGGCGTAGTTGGTCCCGACCTGGAGGGCCACGGCGACCACACCGGCAAGCACGGCCCGCCACCACACGAACCCGCCGGCCGCACCGGCGGCGGCCGAGCCCACCACGACGGGCACGACCGATGCCGGCAGCGTGCGGGGCCTGGCGCCAAGCACCCAACGGTTGGTCACGGCGTCACCCGTCGGTCGACGGTCGGACGGATACATGGCGGGTCGGCGCCTGCCGCGCGCTCCCAGCCCGACGGTCCTGCCGGAATCTCCATGCCGGGCGGCAAACTATCGCCCGTGGCCGACCTGGTGGCAATCGACCTGCCCGGGGGCGCAGCGTTCGTCGTTGCGCTGCGGCAGGCGTGGGACGCGGGCCACGCCGTGTTACCCCTCGACCAACGGCTGTCACCGCCAGCGCGCGCTGATGTGGTCGACGCCCTCGGCGCCGGTCTCGTCGTTGACGAGAGCGGCACCACCCGCCGCAGGGGCGGCAGGGCCGTCGCCGATGGCGACGCCCTGGTGATGGCGACGAGCGGGACCACCGGCGTATCGAAGGGAGTGATCCTCACCCACGACGCCGTCTCGGCGTCGGCGGACGCGACGACGGCGCGCCTCGGTCTCGACCCGCAGCGCCACCGGTGGCTCGCCTGCCTTCCGCTCAACCACGTGGGCGGGATGAGCGTCGTCACCAGAGCCCTACGGACCGGAGCCGGCCTCGACGTCCTGCCCGGCTTCGACCTCGAAGCGGTGCTCGCCGCCTCCGGTCCCGACGTCGCCGTCTCGCTCGTCCCCACCACGCTGGCGCGGGTCGGCGCCGAGCACTGGCACACCGTCGTGCTCGGCGGCAGCTCCCCGCCAGCCGACCTGGCGGCCAACGTGCGGACCACCTACGGCCTCACCGAGACCGGCAGCGGCGTCGTCTACGACGGGTTCCCCCTCGACCGCGTCGACGTGGCCATCGCGGCGACGACGGGTGAGATCGTTCTCCGCGGTCCCATGCTCCTGCGGGCCTACCGGGACGGGACCGTGCCCACCGACGCCGAAGGCTGGTTCGCCACCGGCGACGCCGGCCGGCTCGACGCCGACGGGCGCCTGAACGTGGAAGGGCGCCTGAGCGAACTGATCGTGACCGGCGGAGAAAACGTGTGGCCCACGCCGGTCGAGCAGATCCTGGCGCGACACCCCGGCGTGGCCGAGGTCGCCGTCGCCGGTCGACCCGACCCTCAATGGGGCGAGCGGGTCGTGGCGTGGGTCGTGCCGGTGCCGGGCGTGGCCGTGCCCACCCTCGAGGAGCTGCGGGCGTGCGTACGGGAGGCGCTCGCCGGGTACGCCGCGCCCCGTGAGCTCGTGCTCGTCGGGAACCTCCCCAAGACCTCGATCGGCAAGGTGCGCAGGCCGGCGCTGCCGGAGCGGTCATCGCCATTGGAGCCGTGACCCCTCTCGTCCTATGCCACCTCGGTGAGCCAGTCGGTGATGGCACCGATGACCAGGTCCGGGTCGCGCTGGTGCAGGCTGTGGCCTCCCCGCTCGGCGGCGACCGTCCGCACCGGACCGGGCGTGGCCGTCTCGATCCTCGCCACTTGGTCCATGGTCCCGTACTCGTCGTCGGCGCTCTGCACCACGAGGACGGGAACGGAGATGGCCGGTAGGTAGCGCTCGATGTTCCAGGTCCTGAACTCGGGCGAGAGCCACACGTCGTTCCACGCCCAGAACAAGCCCTCGGCGTCATCGTGGTGGCGACCCATCCTCTCCGGCAGGTCGGTGTGGAGGTAGGCATCCCTCGCGCCCTCGATGCCCTCGATGGCACGATCCTCGACGATGACGTGAGGCGCAAGGGCCACGACGCCGGACACGGGCCAACCGGCACCGGCGTAGATCAGGGCGATCGATGCGCCGTCGCTGTGGCCGATGAGGACCGGCGCCGAGAGACGGAGGCAGTCGAGGAGCTCGGGGAGCACCGCCAGCGCCTCTTGGTGCATGTAGGTGACGGGCCGCGGTCGCGTCGGCTCGGGACCCGAGCGACCGTGGCCGTGGCGGGACCAGACCAGCACGGCGCGACCCGTGGCCGACGCCAGCCGGTCGGGGACGTCACGCCAGAGGCCGAGCGAGCCGAGGCCCTCGTGGAGAAGGACGAGGGGAGCGTGAGCCTTGGCTGCGGCCGGCACCAGCCGGTACTCGACGGGCCCACCGACCAGCTCGACGACCGCCGGCGCGGCCCGGTTATCAGGCGTGACCGAGACCGTCGCGCAGGGCGAAGCGCTGGATCTTGCCCGTTGCCGTCTTGGGCAGCTCGGCCACCACGTGGATCTGGCGGGGCCGCTTGAAGCCGGCCATTCGCTCGCGGCAGTGGGCCAGCAGGCTCGCCGGATCGATGGTCGCGCCGGTCCTGGCCACGACGAAGGCAACGGTCGTCTCGAGCCCGTCGGCGTCGCGGCCGGCGACGACCGCCGCCTCGAGCACGTCGTCGTGGCCGAGGAGGACGTTTTCGACCTCGGCCGGCGACACCCAGATACCCCCGGCCTTGATCATGTCGCTGTTGCGTCCCACGAAGCGCCAGTAGCCGTCGGAGGAGCGGGAGTACACGTCGCCGGTCCTCAGCCAACCGTCGACGAAGGTGGCCGCCGTGACCTCGGGGCGTTCCCAGTAGCCGTCGGCGACGGATTGGCCCCGTATCCACAGCGCCCCTGGCGTGTCGGGGTCGGTGATCTCGTCGCCGTGGTCATCGACGATCCTGAGGTCGTAGCCGGCGACGGGCCGGCCGCTCGTGCCCGGCCGCACGTCGCCCGGGTGGTTGGAGCAGAAGATGTGCAGGGCTTCGGTCGAGCCGATGCCGTCGAGCACCTCGGTCGCGAACCGATCGGTGAACCGTCGCATGGTCTCGGCGGGAAAGGCCTCGCCTGCGGTCACGGTGGCCCGCACCGAGGCAAACACGTCGGGATCGACGGCACCGTCGACGAGACCGGCGCACAGGCCGGGCGGGGCGAAGAACAGCGTGGGCCGGTGCGCGGCGAGGAGGCCGGCGGCGCGCCCTGGGGTCGCCGGCTCCGGATCGAGGACGGCGGTCGCGCCGACGGCGAGGGGGAACAGCAGGGCGTTGCCGAGCCCGAAGGCGAAGAACAGCTTGGGGACCGAGTAGCACACGTCACCGGGCCCGATGGCCAGGACGCTGCGGGCATAGGTGCGGCAGACGGCCTCGATGTCGCCGTGGCGATGGATGGCTCCCTTCGGCCGTCCCGTGGTCCCCGAGGTGTAGAGCCAGAAGCCATGTGTCGCCGCCGTGGTGGCCGCCGGCGTCACCGGCGATGCGTCATCCCAGTCGCCCCAGGCCACGACGTCGTGTACCTGGGGGTCCCCCGCCATGCCCGGGTCCCCGATAATGACGGCGGCACGCAGCGCGGTGGTGCCGGCGGCAATCGTCTCGAGATGACCGGCGTAACGCTCGGAGACCACTGCCGTCGTGGCGCCCGAGTCGGCGGCCAGAGCGGCGAGCTCGGACGCCCGCAGCATGGTCGAGACCGGGACGGGTACGGCTGCGATCCGCAGACCGGCAAGAAAGACGGCAGGGAAGGCGAGCTCGTCGTTGACGACCATGAGCACCCGATCCCCCGGCGAGACGCCGAGGCCGAGCAGCCCATTGGCGGCACGGTCGATGGCGCCGGCGAGCTCGGCATAGCTCTGGTGGCTGTCACCGCAGCGAAAGGCCGTCGCCGCGCCGCGACCCTCTTCGATGTGGCGGTCGACGAGCCACGCCGCCGCGTTGAAAGGCCCGTTGGCGGAGACGGGCGGGCCCTCCGTTGATGGCGCCGTCGCGTTCACGGCTCGCCGCGGCGGGCTAGGCCCTGACGTATTCGAAGTCGGGCGGCTTGGTACCGATGCCGCTCGCCGGTGGCGCCAACCATCCGGCCATCTTGCCCGGTTCTGTGACCGGCTTCATGAGCGACATGACGTGCTCCCTGTCGGCGTCGGTCGGCAGCCAGGAATCGACCTGGGCGTCGAAGGTCGCCTTGTCGACCAGGCGACCTTCGGGTGTCACGCCGTAGCCGTCGAAGGCGCCGACGGCACGGTGGAAACCGATGTGCGGGAGGCGCAGCTCGCAGCCGACCTCGTCGAGCGTGCGGTTCCAGCGGTCGACGCCCTTCTGGCAGTCGTCGACGTAGTCACTGCGCAGCGTGTGGTTGAGGGCGGAGAGGGCCGCGACGCTGCGCTCCCCGATGGCGCCGTCCTTGACCTCGGGGACGCCGAGCTCGTGGCCGCCCAGGCGGTGGTCGTCGTCACGGTTGGACTCCTGGAAGCGTCCCTTCAGCCCTGCCGCGAAGTAGTTGGCGGCATTGGTGGACGTCTCGGCGCCAAAGAGGTCGAGGGAGACGGAGAAGTGCAGGTTGAGGTAGCGCTGCAGCGTGGCCACGTTGATCCCGCCAAAGGGCTCGACGTCGGTCGTGTCATGCTCACGCATCAGCTCGGCGGTCCGGGTCACGATCCTGCCGATGCCGCCGGCGCCCACGAACATGTGGTGGGCCTCCTCCTTGAGCATGAACTGGCAGGTGCGGGCGAGCGGATCGAAGGCGCTCTCGGCCAGCGAGGCCAGCTGGAACTTGCCGTCGCGGTCGGTGAAATAGGTGAACATGAAGAACGACAGCCAGTCCGGCGTCGGCTCGTTGAACGCCCCGAGGATGCGCGGGTTGTCTGCGTCGCCCGAGTGGCGCCCGAGGAGCATGTCGGCCTCGTCTCGCCCGTCGCGGCCGAAGTACGCCTGCAACAGGTACACCATGGCCCACAGGTGCCGGCCCTCCTCCACGTTGATCTGGAACAGGTTCCTCATGTCGTAGAGGCTCGGGGCCGTCTCGCAGAGGTGGCGCTGCTGTTCGACCGACGCCGGCTCGGTATCGCCCTGCACCACGATGAGCCGGCGCAGGTCGGCGCGCATCTCCCCCGGCACCTCCTGCCAGACCGGCTCGCCGAAGCGATCACCAAACCCGACGGTCCTGTCGGGCTCGGGGTCGGCGAGAAAGATCCCCCAGCGGTAGTCGGGCATCTTCACGTAGTCGAAGTTGGCCCATCCGTCCCGACCCACAGAGACGGCCGTTCGCAAGAAGACGTCGTGGTCCTGGTGGGCGGCAGGGCCCATCGTCTTCCACCAGTCGAGAAACTGTGGCTGCCAGCGTTCGAGGGCCCGTTGCAGCCGCCGGTCCGATGAAAGCCCGACGTTGTTGGGGATGACCTCGTTCAGGTCGACGGTGCTCATCTCACACACGCTTTCGGTCGTAGGAGGGACGGGATCCCGTGCCGTAGCGTCGAAGGGCGCCTTCGGGCCCTGACGCGTTGGGACGCAGAAAGATCCAGTTTTGCCATGCGGAGAGCCGGGCGAAGATCTTCGATTCGATCGTCTCCGGCCCGACGAAGCGGAGGTTGGCCTCGAGACCGGTGAGGGCGTCGGGGCTGAAGGCGGCGCGCTCCTCGAGGGTGACGCGAATCTCGTCGGCCCAGTCGATGTCGTCGGGGGCGAACGTCACGAGGCCGAGCTCGACCGCGTCGGCGGCGAGCAACCCCTTGCCCGTCGAGCCGATGGCGGCATCGAGACCATCCCGGTCGCCCCAGTACCGACTCTCGAGACGGGAGAGCCCATTGACCATCGGGTACGCCCCGGCGTTGACGGGGCCGACGGTGAGGGTGGCGGCCGGCTCTTCGCCGTCCTCCCACGTCCCGTCCAGCATGAAGGAGCGGTCGGCGGCAAAGGCCAGCTCGGCGAGGGTGCCGGCGAAGCAGCTGCCCGGCTCGATCAAGGCGACGATGGTCCGGGCGGAAACGTCGAGGCGCTTGAGGGTCCGTTTCCAGTAGGCCCTGACCTCGCGCGTCAGCCAGTGGTCGGCGTGGGCGTCCACCAGGTCGTCGGCGGCGAGGACGGCGCCGGGATCGCCGGTCGTGCGAAGGACCCAGGTCCCAACGGTCGGCTCGTTGAAGCGGAGGTGGAGGATGGCGTCGTCGAGCTCTCGGCATGCGGCGATCACCCAAGCTGCCGCCCCGGTCTCGATGAGCTCGTCGGGCGTCGCGGGCGAAGCGCCCACGGGGCCGCGCACGAGGATCGTGGCCGTGCCGACCGACCGATCGATGCTGACGTCGACGTGCTCGTAGCCGATGTGGTCACCATCGCCCGTCCTCACCAGCGGGGAGAGCTCGACCCCACGGCCGCCGGGTCGATCCGAACGGGCCGCCCTGGCTTCGGCCCTCGATCTCACCTCGTCTGCGAACGTGCTGCGAGGAGCGACGGCGTCGACCAGGCGCCACGACACCGCCGTGGATCCTCCGACCCCCTCGGTCCTGGTGGAAAACACATCGGCGAGGTCCCGCCGCACGTGTCGCTTGTCCACGACCCTGGTGAGGCCTCCGGTCCCGGGAAGCACGCCGAGCAGGGGTACCTCCGGCAGTGACACCGCCGAGGAGCGGTCATCGACGAGCACAATCTCCTCGCAGGCGAGCGCCATCTCGTAGCCGCCGCCCGCCGCCGTACCGTTGACGGCGCAGACCCACGGCAACCTCGACGTGGTGCTGGCGTCCTCGATCCCGTTGCGGGTCTCGTTGGTGAACTTGCAGAAGTTGACCTTGTGGTGGTGGCTGGCACCGGCCAGCATCTGGATGTTGGCGCCGGAGCAGAAGACCTTGTCGAGTCCACCTGTGAGGACCACGGCCCTCACCTCGGGATGCTCGAAGCGCAGCCGCTGGACCAGGTCGTGCAGCTCGATGTCGACGCTCAGGTCGTAGGAGTTGAGCTTCAGCTCGTAGGCGTCGCTCAGCCCACCGGCCGGGTCGACGGCGAGGGTTACGGTGGCGATGCCGTTGTCGACCTCCAGGCGCCAGTGCCGGTACGAGTCGGGATGCCGCTCGAAGGTCACCATCTCAGGTGCCACCTCTTCGGTCGCCACCTCCTCGATCGTAGTGCTGTCACCCACTCGGTCCCCCTCGGGTCATGTCGGCGCGCGGCCCGACAACAACATTCTACAGTTTGCCGCTGATTCGTCAAGGATGCGTCGTATGTTCTCGGACGAGCGGAGCCGGCGCGAGACGGTCGGTAGGCTGCCCTGGTCGGGCCGCGCCAGCAATACTGGGGGAGGAAGGAAGCCGTCATGCCCATGGAATATCGCCGTCTCGGACGCTCGGGTCTGCAGGTGAGCGTCCTCTCGTTCGGGTCGTGGGTGACCTTCGGGCCCCAGCTCGACAACGACCTGGCGTCCGACTGCCTGGCCGTCGCTCGAGACGCCGGGGTCAACTTCTTCGACAATGCCGAGAGCTACTCGGGAGGCGAGTCCGAGCGGATGATGGGAGCGGCCATCCGCCAGCTCGGCTGGGAGCGCCACTCGTACGTCCTTTCGACCAAGGTCTTCTGGGGCATACACGACGGCGTCGTGAACATGAAGAACACCCTCAACCGCAAGTACCTGTTTCACGCCGTCGACGGGTCACTCGAGCGCTTCGGCCTCGACTTCGTCGATCTGTTGTTCTGTCACAGGTCCGACCCCGAGACTCCGATCGAGGAGACGGTTTGGGCCATGTCCGACATCGTCTCCTCCGGCCGGGCGCTGTACTGGGGGACCTCCGAGTGGTCGGCCGGCGACATCCGCGCCGCGTGGGACATCGCCGAGCGCCATCACCTGCACAAGCCGGTGATGGAGCAGCCGCAGTACAACCTCTTCACCCGGCGGCGGGTGGAGGAGGAGTACGCGCGCCTCTACGAGGACATCGGACTCGGCCTGACGACCTGGAGCCCCTTGCAGTCCGGCCTCTTGAGCGGCAAGTACCTCGACGGCGTCCCCGCCGGCAGCCGCGGCGCCCTCGAGGGCTACAGCTGGCTCAAGGACATGCTGACCGACCCGGCGACCAATGCGGCCGTCCGCGAGCTGCAGTCCATCGCCGACGAGCTCGGCTGCACCCTCTCGCAGCTCGCCATCGCCTGGTGCGCGCGCAATCCCCGCGTCTCGACGGTCATCACCGGGGCCAGCCGGGTCGAGCAGGTCCACGAGAACCTGGCCTCCATGGACATCCTCCCCATGATCGACGATGACGTCGCCATCAGGATGGAGACGGTCACATCGGATCTGGCCGACTGATCCAATCGTGGCGGTCAACGTAGAGTTCGGGCGGATGGACCTCCTGGTCCAAGAGAAGAGGAGCCCAACGATGACAGAGGAGACGGAGCAGTTCACGATCGGGGCCGAGGCCAGCTGCACCGATGGGACCTGCGGCGACGTCACCCGTGTGGTCGTGGACCCGATCGCCCGAGCGGTCACCCATCTCGTCGTGGAGCCGAAGCACCGCAGCGGTCTCGGCCGGCTCGTCCCTGTCGACCTCGCGGAGGCGGCGGGAGGCGACGTGCACCTGCGTTGCACGTGCGCCGAGTTCGAGAGGTTTGATCGCGCCGAGGAGACGCACTTTCTCGGCGGGGGCGGGTACGGAGGATACGGCCCCGGCCAAGCGGTCGCCTGGCCCTACTACGGCCTCGGCGGTGGAGGGATGATGGGCGGCGGGATCGGCATGGGTGTGGGAAATGTCGCCGTGCCGGTCGTCTCCGACACCATTCCCATGGGTGAGGTGGCGGTGCACCGCGGCGACCAAGTCCACGCCACCGACGGCGACATCGGAAGAGTGCAGGGCCTGGTGATCGATACCGGCAACCATCACGTCACCCATGTGCTCCTCCAGGAGGGTCACCTCTGGGGCCGCAAGGAGGTGGCGATACCCATCAGCGCGGTGAGCGGGGTCGGCGACGACGGCATCTCACTGAACATGAGCCAACAAGAGGTGCAGGACCTCCCACCTGCTGACGTCGAGCACCTCGCCGGGTAGCCGGCGCCGTGACGTCAGCCGGCTCGGCCGAAGTCGTCGTCGAGGCGCTCGATATCGTCCTCGCCGAAGTACTCACCGTGTTGAACCTCGATGAAGACCAGGTCGTGGGCCCCCGAGTTGCCGACCCGGTGGGCGACGCCGATCGGCACGTCGATGGCGGCGCCGACCGCCAGGCGCTGCGACGCCCCGTCGAGAATCACATCCGCGTTCCCCGACACGACGAACCAGTGCTCGGCCCGTCGCCCATGACGCTGGTAGCTCAGGCGGCAACCAGGGCGAACCTCGATCCGCTTCACTTTGTGGCCTGGCGTCTCGTCCAAGACAACGTAGGAACCCCACGGCCGCTCGTCTCGTTCTCCGATCACGTCGACAGTGTGCCCGAGCGATGATCCGTCGCTGTTCCTGACCTCGAACCGGGCCGGTAGGCGCGGACCGCTGGGCTGAGCAGAACCGCAAGTTGGACGACGATGAAGACCAACAACCCCAGCTGGTAGAGGCCCCACGGAGACGCCACTCCCATCACGAGCGCGGCCAAGGCGAGGCTGTTGATCACCACCAAGATGACCCAAGACACCCGACCGCCACGCCAGACCCGCCAGACGAGAAAGCCGACCAGTGCCGTCCAGGCCAGCGGCGCGCCGCCGGATGTACCTGCATTGAGACTCGCGCCAGCAGTCCGCGTGTAGACGATTAGCAGCACGTCGAGGATGACGTACGCGGCCAACAGCCGGCCGGGTTGGGTACGCCAGAGTCTCACCACGTAGTCCTCCTCACCGAGCCATGGACGGTGCAAGCCCGAAGGTAGACCATCGGGCCGGCGGTGGTTGCCAGGACCAGGGAGGCGTGGCTCGTCCCCTCCCCTCCGGGTAGCCGCGCCGGTCGGCCTCGACGGCGTCTTGGAGCCACCGCTCGCTCCGTTGCGCCTCGAGCACGACTACGGGGCCGTCGCGGCCCCTGGCGCCACGGGCTACTGGCCGACACGACCGTCGATTCGTTCGCGCAGCAGGTCGGCGTGGCCGCAATGCCGGGCGTAGTGCCACTCCACCTCGCTCATGTGCCGAATTGCCGAACCAGCCCGAGCAGCGACATCCCCGAGGGAGGCACGGAGCGGCAAACGCCTCGGACCTCGCCCGCTATTTCTGCATCAAACGAGCGAGCGTTTGAGCCGTTCCGCAACCCGAACGGGCCATGGAACGCAGAGGCGACCGGGTGCGGCTCGACCGGCTATCCCTCGCAGGACCGGTGACCGGGACTGCCGAAGAGCCAGGAGGCTTTCTTGGCCACCGCCGGGGCGCATCGTCTCACCGGTCGTCCACGCCGAGCGTCAAGCACCTGCCGGCATTGCATGTGCTCGATCCTCCCCTCGAGGAGGTGGCAGAGTGTCAGGGATGCACCTAACCGGTTCCGGCGCCTCGGTGGACCTGCAGGTCGCCGGCTACCAGTTCCCCGACGTCCATAAGGAGCCCACTGGGTGGGATGCCAACTGGCTGGTCATCATGGGGTCGGTACGCACGCCCGGTGGGGCGTCTTGGTCCTTTCGCGATCCGGCCCTGACCACTTGGGAAGTGGCTGACGCTGCGGTCTGGCTGCGGCGGGTTGCCGACGGCGAGGCACCGGTCGTCGCTGTCGAGGACACGCAGGCAGTCGCACGGGACGAGCTGAGCTGCGCTGAGTGGTTGACATTTACCGAGCCGAATCTGTGCCTCGCAGTTGGCCGCTACGACGGGAAGCAGGTGCAGTTGCTGGTCCGGTTGAGCCACGCCTGGGCCGAACCGCCCATAGACCCGCTGAAGCCTGGCTGGTGCCAGATCGCCGTCGTGATGAGCAGGCAAGAGGTGCGGGACGCAGGCGCTGCCCTGGACGAGGACCTGATAGCCCACCCCGCCCGATGAGGGGCTGCTTCCACGAGGGCGACATTCCAGGGACCGTCACGCGCCAAACTGGGCGCGGCGCGCTGTCGGTGCGCTGACGAACCGCGGCTCGACCTGGCGGCAGGTCGTGTGGGTGAAGTGTTGAGGCCACGCCGTCGCCGGCTGATTCTGCGTGCGAAGTTGCTGCGTGCTCAGATCGGGCATTCTTGTTCCTGTGAACGGCCCATCCCGTCCATCGTTGTCACGTGAGCGGGTACGTGATCCGATCGGGACGCTGGCTGGGGCTTACGGTGTCCAACGGGACTTCTTTGAGGTCGAGCGCGCCATCACGCGAAGGCGCTTTCCCGGCCATCGCCGGGTCTGGGGTTTTGATCCCGAGCGACAGGCAGTCGGTCAGATCTTGGGTCTCTTCGCGCAAACGGCCGGTGCTTGGCTCGGGCATTCAGAGGTAGCCAGCTCCCGAAACTGCAACGGGAGAGCCTGATGCGAATGATCGCCGCATGCGGGCTGAGCTTGGAACCCGCCGAGGTGATGGAGCACGTGTTCGCCGACATCCGATCGGTTCTGGGTTCAGATCCGGGATTTCGGAGTGCTTCCGTTCACGAGCCAGTGGATGGGCCGACCGACTCGTAACTGGGCAGTTGTCACTGACCGTCGACAACACACGTGAGTCGTGAAGGTTGGACACTCCGGTTGCGGGGGGCCGTAGGACCACGGAGAGAAGTCTCACGCTCCTTGGCGCACCCAGGTGGTGCGTGACCCAGTCGGCTGGTGACGGGCGGCCACTCTTGGCCATGGGGGCGGTTGCGTCGATACCCCATGGGAACTGAGTACTCCCGATCGCTCGGGGCAGGCGCTATCGTCGCCGAGCACCGCTGCTTGGCTGAGATCGGAGAGTCCACGTGCCGAGGAGCTACCGATGGAAGGTCCTGCTGGCGGGTGTCGGCGCGGTCGTCGTGGTAGCAGGAGCACTCTTGGCGGTAAGCGCCAGCGACAACCCGTCTTCCCCGCCCTTTGGGCTTGACAGTCACGGCCGCCCCGTCCCCGTCGTGTCCGCCACGGCCCAGGCGGTAGCACGAGACCTCGAGACTGGGGACTCAGCGGCGCTCGCGACCATTGGAGGTTCGGGGGAGACAGCCGACGCAACCGCGACGATCGCCCTGATCGGCCACCACCCGAACCTCCGTGGCGTCCATCTCCGGCGGCGAAGGGTTCGGCGAGATAAGCGTCACCTACGACGTGCAGTGCACTTCGCTGAAGCGCCTCCACGTCGGCCTCAGTTTGGACTGGGTGAGTGGCCGCTGGGCCACGAACCTGTACGGGCCGCCCCCAGCGACCACACAGTCCGGGCGCCCACCAACCCTCGCGACTCCGCCGTCCCGCAAGTCTCCCGTACCGTCATGCGGGTGAGAGCAGCACACCTCGGCTCTGCTCAGCTGGTACGTCGACCCACCTTGGGCCTTGGTACGCGCTAGGCGTCCTCACCGACCACGTCACTACGCCTGGTCGTCGCCGCCTCGGACGGCGTTCGCCACGGCCGTGTGCGTCAGGCCGGCCGGCTCCCCGATCGCTCGCCGTGTGGGCCTTGCGGCGCTCAGTCGTCGCATCGCCTCGTCTCGCTCAGCCGCGGGGTAGAGACTGGAGCTCGTGAGGACGCAGATCCGTGACGAGCCGCCCGGGACCTACGAGGACCTCGTCGAGATGATCGTCGAGGAGTTCGCGGTGATGTCCGCCATGGAGGTCCCCATGACGACGGCCCAGGACCTCCGAGGAGTAGCCGAGACCCTCGCAGGGGAGATCATCTACGGCTACGTCGTGACCCGGCGTCCTCCCCCAGTAGAGCCTGCGGGCATGCCCCCTCAGGACTGATCCTCCCGCTGCTGGCCGCATCCGCTCCGAAAGCCGGTCCGCCTCGGGTTGCCGTGCGGGTGAGCCCGCCGTGGAGCGCTCACCCGAGGGCGATTCGATTCCCTGCCCGAAGGGTGAGGACGGAGGCGATCGCCTAGTTTTGGGATGCAAGGTGCTCAGTCACGATTCGTGGTCGCTCCGTGAGGTAGACCGTCCCGTCTGGGGAGCGCGTTGTTCGCTGCGGTTGGCGGCCATCATGAGGAGATGGACGGCGGCCCGCTCAGCTTGGACGCGTGGCCTGGATTGGAGTTGCGAGAGCGGCTTGACGGCGGCGCCCGTAACTCGCCTTACCTGGCGCGTCGCGGAGACCGGCGCTTCGTCGTGAGACGGTCCCGGCGCGAAGAGTCGTCCTTGGCGTGGGAGTTGGATCTCCTGGTCTCGTTGCACGACGCAGGGTTCGTGGTCCCTCGGCCGGTCCCGTCCTTCGACGGTCGGCTCTGCGTGGATGGCACGGTGGTGACGGCTCTCCTGACCGGCCGTCCTGCAAGTGAACGTCGGGACTGGCAGAAGGTGGTCAAAGTCTTGGTCGACCTGCATCGCTTCACGGTTGGATACCCCCAGCGCCCGGGGTTCGCCTCGTCGGGCGAGCTTCTCCGGCTTTCGAGCGGCGGGGACGTCGACCTGAGCATGATGGCCGGCGACGACGCGCTCGCGATTCGGGCTGCGTGGCGGCGGGTGCAGGTCGGTCCGGTTTCGGTCGTGCACGGCGACCCTGGCGCGCTGAATGTTGTGGTGGCCGATGATGGCTCGGTCGGCCTGCTGGATTGGGACGAGGCACGTGTCGATGTGGGGTGGTTCGATATCGCAGCCCTGCCCGAGGACATTCCCCTGCCGCTGGCATTGCCCGTCGTTCGGGGCGCCGTGATTAGCGCCGGCGTTGCGTGGGAGGCCGCCACCAGCTGGGAAGCCGAGCCGGACTACGCCCGCCGCCGACTCGCCGAGCTGAACTCCCGAAATTCCACCCCTGAGAATGGGAAAACGTGACAGTTCGGCAGAGGTCGGCTATGCGCGGACAGCTCCACCACGTTGAGCTGTGGGTCTCCGATCTGGAGGGCGCTACTGCCAGCCTCGGGTGGCTCCTCGAAGCCCTCGGCTACGCCGTCCACCGGGAGTGGGACGACGGGCGCAGCTGGCTGCTCGGCGACACCTACGTCGTGGTCGAGCAGTCCCCGGCGCTCACCAGCGGCGCTCACGACCGGCTCCGCCCTGGGCTCAACCATCTCGCCTTCCACGCCGGTGACGTCAGCGATGTCGACCGGCTCGTGACCGAGGCGGTAGACCACGGCTGGACCCTGCTGTTCGCCGACCGGCACCCCTTCGCCGGCGGCCCCGAGCACTACGCCGGCTACCTTGCCAACGCCGACGGCTTCGAGGTCGAGGTTGTCGCCGCCGCGAGTCGCCAGGACGGGGATGGGCCTGAGACGTGAAAATCGGCGGCGTCGTGCCGAGGCCGAGGGAACTCTCGGCGGGTCGTCGTGCGTCACAGAGCTATGCCGTCACGCCCACGAGTCCCTGGCAAGTCAGCTCGCTCCAGGCGCCGCCACGGTTCGGCTCTGGTGGGAGCGGCACTCCTCTTCCTCGGCGTCGCCGCCTGCGGCCACCACCCGCAAAACCAGATATGCGCCGGGCAGTGCGGCCCGCCCTACAAGATGATGGTCACCTTTACGAGGGGCACGTCGCTCGCCGAGGCCGACAGCGACCTCCGCTCCTGTCAGAACAACCCGGTCGTGATCCGGATCAGGGAGCCGAAGAAGCAAGGGGGCGTATTTGGGGCCACCCTCTTCACTACGCAACTCGGCGCCATCACCCCTCCGGCGACGAGACTCGTCCACTGCTTGGAAAGGGAGCGGTCGGTGCTCGGAGCCGGCTGGCCGGACTGAGGACTGCGGAGACAACCCGAGCCTCTGGAGCCACTGTCGAAGGTCGATCACGCACCCCGGTGACGGCGTCGACGGCCAATCCGTGCCCATCACGACCGCAGTACGATTCCGTTATGCGCCGGGCGCCCTGGCTGGTCGGGATATCCGCTCTTCTCATTGTCGTCGCCGCGGCGTGCGGCGCCAAGTCCACCACACGCACCTCGGCGGGCAACGGTCCGCCGGTGGAGGTCTCGATCAGGCTCGACCGGACCGTCGTCGCAGCCGGTACCCCGATACACGGCAAGGCCCTCCTCGACAACACCACCACGAGGACGATCACCGTCCACGCCTGCCCCGCCCAACTGTTCATCAGCGTCGGGCTGGGAAAGACCACCAAGTTCTTCGGCTATGCCCCACTCACCGGTATGTGCCGGACCACACACCTCGCGCCCGGCGTCAACCGATTCCCGATCAGGGTCTCCACTATGGCGACCAGCTGCGTGAAGTCCGTGAACCAGGCGACACCCATGACTCCGGTCTGCACCCCCTCCGGCGCCCAGCCGGCACTATCGGCGGGCAGCTACCGAGCCCTCTCCCACGTCAGTGCCCTCCCGACCGGGTCTCGCCAAGCCGCACCGGTCCGCGTCACTCTGCGCTCCCCGCCCAGCTGAGCGGGAACCGAGCCGCCGCAGCAAGGGCCGCGAGCGCTCGCTGCCGGGATATCACTTCGGCGATCCGTGGACGTTGGCGATGTGGCGCAGGACGGCGGGGACCCAGTGCGTCCCGTAGCGATCGCGTAGATCGGCCCGTCGCCAGTCGCCGCCGGTGACCAGGTCCCGGCAGAGCGGTGAGGCGCACGAGCACGCCATGGTGAACGAGTCTGCGTCGGTGCTCGTCGCGTAGTCGTTGGTGACCTCCTCGTCGACGGCGATCTCGCGCCGGGCTGCGAGGGTGTAGGCGTCGACCCACCATGTGTTCGGGTCGCAACTGTGGTTGCCCCGCCCGTTCCCGGTTCCGGGTGCCAGCATCAGGTGCAGGTCTTCGCCGACGGTGACGGTGTCGACGTACCCGCGCTCACCGCCTGCGGCCAGGTTGAGTTGGCGCTTCAGTTCTTGGGTGTCGACGAGCTGACCTCCGAGCCGTGAAATGATTGTTGCGGTCGGTAAGACGGCCCGCGTGAACAGTCCCAGGCCATGGATGGGCGAAGCCCGCAGCTCGACATCTGGATTCAGCCAGCAGTCGGGTGCGGGCGGTTCGACCACGAACAAACTTCGCGCGTTGGGACCTTGAGCTTCAATGCGAGACGAACGCGAAAGCCTTACCTGTCCAGGTGGCGATCGGTCAATGGATGCTCGTGAAGGCGGGGGCGTCCAGGTCAGTGGCATTTACGACAAGGTCGGCTCGCTGCCAAGGCTGACAGGCCGCGAAGTACAGCCGCTGACCACCGACGTAGCGGGCCAGACTCGGGTGGTCTGGGTCTGGGTGGCTGCCGTCTCGGGTGGCCATCCGCGCTACCGACACCGCGAACGGCACGTCCAGGAACACCGACAAGTCCCAGATGCCGGCCAACTCGTCGCGGTGCACGAACAAGCCGTCGAGCACCACAACTGCACCGGGCGGGGCCTCTTCTGCGGGCGGGTCGATCCGCTGGTCGGTCTCCAAGTCGTGGCAGGCGGCTTGATATCGGCGCGAGCCGCCGGGGCCGAGTGGGGCGAGCACGCGGTTGCGAAGGGCGGGGTAGTTGTAGCTGTCCAGCCAGAAACCTTGCGGCGAGTCGTGGCCGAGGCGATGTCGCACGGCTCGAACGTTGTGGAAGTCGTCCGCCGATACCCGAATGACGGCCCGGCCCGCGGCGCGCAACGTGGCCGCAAGGTCGTCGGCGAAGACCGTCTTGCCCGTTCCGTCAACCCCGTCGATCCCGACCCGCATGCAGTCCGCGGTGCTCGTAGGCACAAGTGCGGCCATCTCGTCGAGGAATCGTCGACGTGGAGAGGCGACCGCGACGGACACACGCCGATCATCCCACCACGATGCACGTCCCACAGCCAGAACCTCCTGTCCGCGGAGGGCTGGGGTCGAGTGTCGCAAGCGGAACGGTAAGCGGTCAGCCGGGGTCGCCCCTCGTAACCTTGTCGATTTCGGACGCGACCGAACCGTCCACCGCATCGGCAGGGCTGGAATCCGATGGCGACTGGCTGGTCGCCCGAGTAGCCGAAGGCTCGGACTACCTGAAGATCATCATCGACGACGGGTGCTGCCTCGGCTACTCCCGCCCGGCCCTGGACGCTGACACCGTGAAGGCGCTGATCGACGCCGCCCACCGCCACTGGGCTTGATGGCCATCGTCCACGCCCTCGACCGAGCCGCTGGCCAGCTGGCAGTGGACGCTGGTGCCGACGGGCTGGCCCACCTCGTCGTCGACACCGCACCTGAGCCGAGCTTCGCTGTCGGGGCAGCCGAGCGGGCCATGTTCGTGGTTCCTACACTCGTGGTCCTCGAAGCGATCTGCGGGGCCGGCTACGGTCCCGAGCAGGCTGGCGATCCTCGTTTCGGCCCGTACCTGGATCAAACCGCAGCGATGATGCTGACCATGGCCGACGGGAACTTCCCCCTCGGCCCGGACGCCGGCGTCGACATCACCGCCGCTCCCACCGCTCTGCGGCAACTTCGCCAGGCCGGGGTGACCGTCCTGGCCGGTAGCGACGCCGGGACCCTCGGCGTCGCCCACGGGCCAGCCTGCATCGCGAGCTTCACCTCCTCGTCGACAGCGGCCTGTCTCCGGTCGAGGCGCTCACCGCCGCCACTTCCGCCACGGCGGACCGCTTCGGCCTGATCGACCGCGGCCGCATCCGCACCGGACAGTCCGCCGATCTGCTGCTCGTCGACGGTGACCCCACTGTCAACATCACCGCAACCGCCAACATCGAAGGCATCTGGCGGCGCGGCACCCGCCTCGACCGGCAACCGGCCACAACCGCAGGCGGCTGACCCGAACAGGCCCCTGTGTCGATTGGCGATCCGGTTGTGGGAACGGTGATCGGCGTTGGCGCTACGAACGTCGCCCGGTTGTCTGAGGTGTGGTGTCGGCATTAGCAACGGACGGCACGGGTGGCTGCTGAGACCGTCCGGAGACGCCGGGACCGGCACCGGCGGTCCGGCCAAGCAGGACGATGATGGTGACCGCTACGAGGACGTGAAGGCAGGCGAGGATGCCCCGGCTGGCGCCGCTGGCCCCATGTCCGGACAGCGGGGCGCCGAGGGACACCACCAGCGATAAGAGAGCGACCGCGGTCCAGACCCGCCGGGGTCGCCGCGTGGTGCGTTCGAGAAGCGCCAGCAGCCCCCAGGCGGCGAATCCGGCCAGGCCACTGACGACAGCGACAGTCGCGGGGTTGAGCGCGGCGGGCCTTTGATACTGCCCGAAGCCGGGAGATTGCAGGTCAACGCCGGCGGCGTGGACAGCGATAGCCCAGAGGGCCAGGGCGGTGACGACGGCGGTGACGACAGTGGCCAGCCGTCGGAGGCGTCGGGTGCCCTTGGTAGCCGAGGGGTGGGTGATTGTGGGAGACATGGGTGTGGTCCTTCCTGTGGGTTTGCGTTGTCGGGGTCGGAGGTGGCGGCCGGTTTCGGTCAGCTGGGCGCAGGGGCGTCCAGGCCCCAGCTGATGACCTCGGTCGGAGTGATGCGGATAATCGGCCCGGTCGCCTGGCCGTCTGGGCCGGCCGCGTCGTCGAGGGCGTCGCCGTGGCCGCGGATCAACACGCAGCGCGGACGCCACGGTGGGAGCACGTCGTCGACGGCCAGGGCGACGTGCGGGTTGGCACCGACGTTGCGGAACTTGGCGGTACGGGCGAAGTCGCGACCGCCGATGTCGATGGTGTCGAGGGTCGGGTTGTAACGCCATCCCAGCGGCACGACATGGGGCATGCCAGTCGAGTCGATGGTCCCGAGCCGGCCGAGCTTGCCCTCGGCGAGGTAGGCGAGCTCGGCATCGGAGAAGACGCTCATGGCAGCTTCGCCGACTCGGTGGCCTGCGCCGCTGGCGTCGGTCGATGCCTGAGCAATGCGACGAGTGCCAGGGCGTCGGCGAGGAGGCGGAGGATCGGCTCGATCACCCCCCTGTTGGCCTTGTAACCGGTGCCCAGCCGGGTAGCCGTCTCGCCGGGCCGCCAGGCTCCTATTGAGCTGGTGGGGTCTCGCATCACTACTCCGTTCGCTAGGTGACCGTTACCTAGAGAACGTTACTTGGAGGATGGTACTGATGTCAACTAGTTGGTAGACTGCGACCCGTGCAACAGGAGACGAGACCGGAGGGCCTCCAGGTGTGGATGGACCTCTGCGCGGTCGTCGACACGGTGCGGGTCGCGCTCAACCGGGAACTGGAGCGCGACGTGGGGTTGACGTTGGCCGAGAACCTCGTGCTCTGCAAGGTCGCCATGGCCCCGCAGCAGCGACTGCGGATGGTCGACATCGCCGGGCTGCTCAGCGTGGCCAAGAGCGCCGTGACCAAGACCGTTGACCGGCTCGAAGAGCGAGGGTTACTCGCCCGCCAGCGCGACTCAGCCGACCGGCGCAGCGTGTACGCCTCGGTGACCGAAGAAGGGGCCAAGGTCTTCGCCGCCTCCCAACCTGTCTTCGCCGGCGCCGTGGACCGCCACTTCGCCGATCCCCTCAGCGCGACCGACCTGGCACAGCTCCGACGCTTGTCGGAGAGAGTCCTTCGCCCATAGCGACACCACGAGCATCCGTCGAGTGCCCACCCTCAGGCGGGTCCCGCAGCAGGAACGACCTACGGGACGACAAGCAGCTGCTTTCGGCCGAACGGAGGTTCGGTCGGGTAGCCCCGGCGCATTGCTGCGCCGGGGCCCCCTCAGATCCCGGCGTGCGACTTTCATCGCACCGGGCTCAAGCAGACCCAAAGGGGTCACGGGCCAGCAGAGGTGCTGTGGCCGGTGCCCGTGTCGGCAGCGGTTGTCGGCCGTTGTCGGCAGTGGGCGTGAATGAGGCGGAGGGCGGCGGGATCGTCCGGCCGGCCAGTTGCCCGCTGAGCGGTGACCGCTTGTTTGCGGAGCGCCTTGCGGGTGACGGTGAGCCACTGCTCCCACTCGGGGAGGGTTTGAGGCTCGTGGTCAGCGGCGAGTAGCAGCCCTCCACACGCCGGGCAGCGCCCATGCTGCGCCTGGAGCAGGCGCAGACTGACGCCGTCGAGCGGAGGCGAGCTTCGCCGTCGCCGCCTGGCCCAGTATTCGGCCAGGGTCGGGTCGTCGGGTGACGCCCGGCCTGGCACCAACTGGTGACGGACGATCTTGGTCCAGTCGAACCTGAGCAGGTAGGCGCCGGTGTCCCGGTCGCCAAAGACCCACCGGTCACGCCTGGAACGGTTGAACATGCCGAAGTAGCGGTGGAATACCCACTGCCTCGACTTGTTCTGGTGGCCCCACTTGGCCCACTTGTAGGTGAGCTCCCACAGGTAATGGTCCAGCCGGTCGAAGACATGGCTGGACACCACCGTCCGGTAGTAGGCCGACCATCCCCGGATGATCGGGTTCAGTCGTTGGATCACTGCCAAGGCGTTGGCCCCTCGCAGGGAGCGCATCTCGGCGGCGAGCCGTTCCCGGATCCGTCGCTCGGCTGCCTTGGACGGCTTGATCAGCAACTTCCCCGAGTAGCGACGGACGTTGAACCCGAGAAAGTCGAAGCCGTCATCGAGGTGGACCACACGGGTCTTGTCCTCGTTGAAGGCCAGCCCTCTCGGCGCCAGCCATGTCGCCAGCCGGGCCTTGACCTCTTCGGCCTGCTCCCGGCTGACGCAAAGTGCTACGAGGTCGTCTGCGTATCTCACCACCACAGGGCTGGCCGGCTTGGTCCAGCCGGCGGTGATGCCGGACTGGTGATACCGGACCCCGGCAGCCTCCTCCATCCCGTGCAGGGCAATGTTCAACAGCACCGGGGAGACCACCCCGCCTTGCGGGGTTCCCTCTTCGGTCGGGGCGAAGTGACCCTTGTCGACCACCCCCGCCTTCAGCCATCCCTCGACGGCTGCCCTGGCGGGAAACGTGCCGAGGGCGGCGAGAAGGTAGGAATGGTCGATGTGGTCAAACGCCGCCGCCAGGTCGGCGTCGAGCGCCCACAGCCGCTTGGCGGTCTTCCCGCAGGCGGTTTTGTGGATCGACTCGATCGCGTCGTGGCAGCCACGGCCCGGGCGGAAGCCATAGGACTTCTGCTCGAAGCGCGCCTCCCACTCAGGTTCCAATGCGTTGACCACCTGCGCCTGGCGCACACGGTCGACGATCACGGGTATCCCGAGCGGGCGCTGTTTTCCGTTGGCCTTAGGCACGTACACCCGCTTGACAGCCTTGGGCTCCCACGGAGCGGCGAAGCGCTGCACCGAGTCGGCCACGAAGGCCTTCCCCGGGGCGGTCACCACGACGGCACCGTCGACGCCTGCGGTCTTGCGGCCAGCGTTGACCTCGGTCACCCGCCGGACGCTCACCAGAGCGTTGGCACGAGACCGAAGCATCAGCTTCTGCAAGTTGCGGACCTTTACCCGGTCCCCTGCCTGTGACGCCGTGAAGATGCGTTGGCGTAGCCTCCGTACGTCGCCTTCTGCCCGGCCCCAGTCAACCGAGTGCCAGTCGAAGTCGTCGCCGTCAGGTCCGTTCACTACGGCGGTGCCGCGGTGTCCAACTTGTCCGTCCGTTCCAGAGTCGTCGCTCATCGTCACTCCACAGGTCCACCTGGTCATGTCAGCCCCCTTTCGGGTCGGGAACGAGCCCGTATCCGGCCAGTTATCCGAGACGGCTGGCGGAGGGGCCAGCCGTGGGTGTCCCGGTCTCCTGTTGCCTTTCGGCCACCGGCATTCGCTTCTTGGCCATCCTTTGCCCGCTGGGGGACTGGGCCTTCCTTGCGGTTGGCTTACCGGCACCCGTCGCCGAGTACCGGACCCCAACGGGGTTGCCACGTTTCACACGCATGAGATGCGGCCGGGAAGGGCGCCCTCTCTACCCCGGGGACTGTGGTGCCCTCACGGCCGGCGCGACATCCCCGGTCGCCACACGCCGCCTTCCAACGGCCAGTCCCTATACCCCGGCCAGCATCCCATCTCCGGGGCTTCCTCTAACGAGGCATCATCGAGGGTTCACGGTTGTTCACCCGTCCGGCCTTCCCCTCGCCTGTGGCCCCCGGATGGAGCAGGGGCCCTTGGGCTTCTCCCCCGAGCTTCACACCCCGCCGTTGCCGGCGACGCATGTCGGGGTGGGGACAGGCGTTGGGCACTCGCCTGGGCTACGTCACCATCTGCTGGTCCTCCTTTCTACGTAGCCACTCATCACGTGCGACCTCGTGTCGCACTGTCACATGGGGATCGCCCTACGGGACTCGGATACCTGGGACCGACTGCCACTCTCCCTGCCGATTACGGCCTGTCAGCGGGCGCGTCGAGTGGCTGTGGCGGGCGCACCTTCGCTGCGCGTGCTTGTCAGGTGCAGCTCGTCGGGGGCCGGACGAGATCGATGCCTTGGGGGGTGGCTACGACGAGGTCCGGACCTGTCGCGGCCAGGTTCCCGATGGTGGCCAGCAGCGTCTTGGAGCGGGTGGCACCAGCGGTGGGCGTATCACAGTCGAGCGCCTGGCCGGAGGTGTCGGTCCACAGGACCGTCCCGCCGTCGAGCGCCTCGATGGGTTGTCCGACGAGATCGAAGTGTGCCTGCCCGCCGGCCGTTGTGGGTTCGCCACCTCGGATCGTGGCACCAATCGGCGGGCCTTGGAGGCGGTCGAGGACGGTTGTCGTCCCGCCGTCTGCGGCGACCCAGACTCCGGTGTTCTCGGCAGTCAGCCCGCCGAGGTGGAGGCTGCCTGCGGGCTTCCAGGTCCCTGCGACGCTGCCGGTGGCACCGTTTCGGAGTTGGACCTCGTCGCGTCCGCCGGCACCGGAGACGACATCCCACAGGGACCGGCCGTCGGGGCTGCTGGCCATGTCGGTGATCTGGCCGCCAGCTGCCAGCGTGCGTGCGACGTGGAGGGTCGTTGCGGTGATCTCGCTGAGGGTGGTGCCGGCCCCGGCCCACACGTCCGCTCCGTTGACGGTGGCGGCGGCGCCGACGGTGGAGCTCGACGAGCCAAGCAACCGGACCGTCCCGGCGGGAGCGAGACTCCGAGGATCGAGGGCCACGAGCTGGTCGTCAGCGTGTTGGTTGCCCACAGTCGCCGACGGCGAGTATCGAGTAACGCTGGGAGGCGGCGAGCGTCTGGTGGGTGTTGGTGTCGACGACCTCGAGTTGGGGCGAGGCGTGCTTGCACAGCGGCACAGCGTTGGCGCAAGTGTGGCTGGCGAAGACGAGCTGGCCCGATACCAGGAGGTGCGCGCTCCACGCCAGAGAGGATTTGCTGCCCTGAGTGTCGGACTTCGGCCACGCCGCGATCTCGGTGATGGGCCAGTGCGTGTATCCAGCCCGTGCTGAACCGCTGTTGGCCGCGGAGCGAACGTTGGTCGAGGACGCCGACGAGGGAGCGGAACTCCCCTTTGATGTCGGTGAGGACTGGGCGGTCGAGCTGGCAGCCGCTCCGCAGCCGGCAGCCGCCAGGCCACCCACTGCCATCACGGCAACATGCCTCCAGACCCGCCGCGTTCGAGGCCCGTTCGTGGCGGTGCTCGCTGTCCTCCTCATCACACCTCCGACACCTCGGGTCACCAGAAGGTTCCCGGACGTCACAGAATCCTCGACCCGACATGCCTGCGAGCGCCCGCCACGGAGGGGTGTCCGCCCCCGGTCGGGCCGAGCGTGTTCGCAACTACTCCCCGAACGCCGCCGCCGAGATCCAAGCCCGGCCGGAAGTACAGAGCAATTCATCGGCAGCCACCAGGACACGAGCCCTCTGCTGACGAGCGCCTCACCTAGATGAGTAGCTCCAAGGGCTGGTATCCGAGCGTGGCCACTTAGCGCGCGACTATCCGCCACTCTACGCGCAAGAGCGTCCAGGATCAGCGGTGTCGTACACCCCGACCCCGGAGGACCAGCATGAACGCCGCCCTGGACGCTCTCGCCACCGAACTGTACGTGACCATCGACGACGCCCTCATCACCAACCCCGACCTCGTCCCTGACCGACCAGAGATCGGTATCGCCCCGCAACTCTCCGACGCCGAATTGTTGACCATCGCAGTAATGCAGGCACTGCTGGGATTCACCAGCGAAGCCCGCTGGATCTAGCGACGGTTATCGCGCCCACCGACGTCGGCGTCCGGTCGTCCCGCTGGTCCAACCCCGCTGCGGTGAAGGCCCAGGTCGGAGGGAGTGAGGGCAGGAGAGGCCTCCGTATACCCGGCCCGGTGCCGATCTTCGCAGGCGTGCGTCCTACGGGACACGTCTGGTAGTTCCGAGGAGGTCTGACCTTGACACTGGTCATCGTCGCAAGACCCGAGAGGGGTACCTCTGACATCATCGAAGCCGTGAACATCGTCGGTGTGGACCCTCGCGACATCAGGTGGGAGGTGGACGAGCCCGCCTACCGCGTCTACTTCTGGACGCGTTCACCGGTTCCCGACGACGAGACACCAGAGCGGGTCGGATGGGCTTGTGACGAGACCGAGATCACCGGCGCCGACGTGGCCGAGGTGCTCGCCTGGGCCGAGAGCGAAGCTCCACGGCGAGGCCAGTTCACCCTCTACGCCCGCATCTTTAAGGACGGCGAGCCCGGTCTGATTCACCTGGTCGGGAGTGACCCCACGAGCTGACAATCGACGTCCCACTCACCTCCTCGGCGCTCACGACAACATCGGGGAGGAGCCCCAGCGCGGCACTACGGTCATCCTCGTAGCCACATGGGACGATCTAAAGGTCATCCTCGCCCGGCTCAGCGACGACGGATCGGGGGCGCTCCGGGCATACCCCGACCCTCGAGTCGACGACGGGCGTGAGCCGCCGTTCAAGATCCAACTCGCCGCGTGGGCGGACGGTGTCGCCACCGACCTCCATGACCGCTTCGGCGACAACGTGGACCTGACCGTCGGGTTCCTGCACTTCCCCGACGCCGTCGGGCGACGGCGGGACAGGACGCCTCGCACGCCGAGGACTCCCGACACGACGCCCCTACTCGCTCCCGACGAGGTCAGCGTGTCGCTCGGAAAGCCGATCGAGGTCCTATCGGGCCACGACCTCCAGACCGACCTGCTCGTGCGCAACCATAGAACCGAGGAGATCGTCGTCGGGACGAACGGTCAAGTCACGGCCGGCATCGTCGACCCCGAGACGGGCGACGTCGTCGGCGGCTTCGCAGGCGCTCAAAGGATGCGGGGCGTGCCGTTCCACATCCAACCCGGCGAGACGGTGTCGATCCCGATGCTCGTCGGCACCGCCTCCGGCGTGCCCGCCCTCGGCTACGTAGTGCCGCCGGGTCTGTGGGCGGTCGAAGTAGTCCTCGACCTTCGAGGCCGAGGTCGATACAAGACGCCCCTACTGCCCGTCACGGTGGTCGCCTGAGTAGGCCAGTCACGGCACCCAAAGAATCAGGTTCGCTCTTGGGACGTGTTGGTCGTGTCTAACGTCACGAGCCGTGGGCGGAGCGTCGGAGTCCTTCGAGCGCGTGCGGGTCGAGCGGGTCATCGAGAAGTCCCATGCCGAGAGCGTGGCGAACGTATGTTCGATTCGTAATGACCGGAGGGCTTCGCGTCGGCTCGCAGCCCGACCGACCCGCTTCCGGCGCTGGCGAAGGTCAGGACGAGCTGGTCACACTGGTACGCGCGCGCCGGCTACGCCCGGGTCGTCTGGAGGGTCCAAGCGGACCACTCGGTCGAAACCTGTCGTGTGGAGGAGCCGGCGGAGGGTTGGGCGGGTGCAGGTGGCGCTCACGTCAGTACCCTCCACCAGCGCCTTGCGGATCGTGCTGACCAGGACACCCAGGCCGGCGGAGTCCACGAACTGAACCTCGTCGAGGTCGAGATGGACGCGGGAGGTCGCTCCGATACTCACGAGCGCACGGCGAGCACGGGCGCTGTCGTCGCTGCCCAACTCGCCGCTGAACCGGAGGATCACCGTTCCTAGTTCCGGTTGCTGCACGTCGAGCATGACTTCCTCCGGCTGGCGAATCGTTAGCTGAAGTCTCGCACCCGAGGTGTGTGGGCGTTGTGTTCGGGGACTTCGGCCCTCGCCATGGTTGACTACAGCGCTGGCACCCGCGTCCGTCGCGCCAGCGGCATGGCCACGCTGGCCTCGGCCGACGAGCCGCCGCCAGAGAGAAACGAGATCGCGACTGCCACCGCCACGAGAGCGGTCCGTCGATGGCGTCGTCTCATGCCCGGTCCAGCATCGCCTCTCTGACGACTAGGCCAGGCACCCGCCGCGCTCGGCGTCAGCGCCCATGGGTCGGTGCCAGCCGCAGGCACTTCGGACACCGACGGTCGGCGAACTTCTCCCCTTCGTCACCCCACAGCCGCCTCAGGCCGAAGAACCTCGAGTCGGCTGGTGCGGCCTCGCATATCGGGCGCCGCCGCCCCCAGCGCGACGCGTGGACGGCGCGTGCCCTTGTCACCAGCGTCGAGCCGACCCGAGTAATCCGTAACTCTCCTCGTCCGGTCTCGGCCAGGGCCTCCAGGTCACCTCGATGGGCGATCCGTTGCTGCAAGGCGTGCTGCCCCAGCAGGCCGAGGATTCGCAACAGGCCGGCCTTGCAGCCTCGGTTCTCCGGACCAGGCCCCAGATCGTCCGCCACGGGGTATCTCTACCCACCCGGCCGCCATCGAGCGCTACGGCCCCGACTCTCAGGCCAGGTCGGCCCACATGGTGCGCTCACCGATGTAGGCGAGTTTCTTCGTACCGGTCGGGCCCTGGCGGTTCTTGAGCACGATGACCTCACCGATGCCCTGGTCGTCGGTGTCCGGGTCGTAGACCTCGTCGCGATACAGGCCGATGACGACATCGGCGGCGGCCTCCAGCTGCCCCGACGATCGCAGGTCGGCGAGACCCGGCCGCCGCTCGGCTCGCGCCTCGGAGTTCCGGTTGAGCTGCGAGAGGAGCACGACCGTGCAGTCGAGGGACTTCCCGAGGTTCTTCGCCCCGATGGCGATTCGCCCGACCCTTAGGGCTTCCGACTCCCGCTCGTCACCGTCGCTCGCCTCGAACCCGACCAGCTCCGTGTAGTCGATCAGCACCAGCCCGAGGTCGCCGTGGCGGGACTTGACCCTCCGTGCGGCGCTGGCGATCTGAGCGAGCGACAGGCCGCCGGTCGGGTCGATGACGAGTCGGTCCGTGCCGATGTCGTCCTGGACCGCCTCGATGCGGGCGAGGTCGGCGGCGTCGGTCTCTCGGCGGGTCAGGCGGTCGAGGCCGACGTGCGCGTCCGACCGGGCGATGACCCGGTCGGCCAGCTCCTCCCCCGTCATCTCCAGGCTGGCGAAGAACACGCCTCGCTCCTGCTCGACGGCGGCGTGGGTGGCGAGCGCTAGGGCGAACGCCGTCTTGCCCATGCCGGGCCTGGCTCCGACGATCACGAGCTGGCCGGCCCGCATCGACCCGAGCCACCGTTGCTTGTCCACGAACGGCCACCGGACCTCGGGGACGTCGACGGGGTTGCGGATCGACTCGATGCGATCGGCGATCAGGGCGTCGAGCGCGACAGCGCTCGACACACCGCCCTGTCGTTCCCTCAGGTCCATCAGGAGCGCCTCGGCGGCGTCGAGGGCGTCGTCGCCCGACATGGGCTCCTGGGCCAGCTGGGACAGCTCCTTGGACACCTGGACGAGTTCTCGCCGGGTCGCTGCGCTCTTGATAATGACGGCGGCGGCGGGGAGGTCGGTCACGTAGCCGGCCTTCTCCCGCAGGTCTTCGAGCTTCCCCTCCAAGCGACCGTCCGGGGTCGGCGAAGCCCGACGAAGTAGCGCAGGACCGAACAGTCACGTCGTTCACCGGCTGCCCGTCGGCGACGAGGCGCACGATCGCCGCGTAGACGGCTCGATGACCGGGGCGAAGGCGAAGAGGTCGGCCGCCGTCAGACCGGTCCGCTCGACGTCGCCGAGCGCCTCAGGGTGTTCGAGTAGGCCCCAGACAAGCTGCTGCTCGGCCGCAGGCTCGGTGATCGGCTTCTTGGCTTCGGGGCGCTCCGTGGCGGGACGCGACGTGGTGGTCTGCACGAGGGTGGTCATTTGGGTTTGTCAACCAGGATTGGCCCCACCGTGCTCATCTGATTTGGCCCCGCCTGTTGTTGGGCCGCGAAGCTTGCCGTGGAGGGGCGGGGCCAGCTGGGGTCAGTCGGGATCGATCGGTGTGCGGTTGTGGGCGGTGCGGTCGCCGTAGCGCTGTTGGGCGCTGGCGCGGGTGACGCCGAGGAGGTCACCGATCTGCGCCCAGGAGCATTCTTGATCTCGGACGTCGGCGACGGCTCGGGGCAGGCGACGCTCGGTCTCGGCCATGAGGCTGGTGAGGAGGTGGAGTCGGGTAGCGGCGTCGCCCAGCGGGGGTAGGCCTCGGAGGTTGGCGAGTGCTTCGATGGCGGCTTCGATAACGGTGTCGGTGTCGTCTCCGGTGGCCGGGGTCAGGTAGTGGTCTCGCCGGGGCTCTCTCATAGATGTATGATCGACCATACAGTTCGTGAGGGTCAGGACTTGCGCTTGGAGCGGGTCTTGGTGGTGCGCAGGCGGAAGCTGTCGGTGCCGGTCTCGATGATGTGGGCGTTGAAGGTGACGCGGTCGACGATGGCGGCGACGAGGCGGGGATCGGCGATGACTTGGCCCCACTCGCTGAAGGGGAGGTTCGAGGCCAGAGCGACACTGGCTTTTTCTTCGCGCTCGGTGAGTATCTGGAACAGCAACTCGGCCCCCCGGGCGTCGAGGGCGACGTAGCCCAGCTCGTCCAAGCAGAGCAGGTCCAAGCGTCCGTAACGGGCGACGATGCGGCTCAAGCGCCGGTCGTCGGCCGCTTCGACGAGCTCGTTGACCAGGCCGGCGGTGGTTGCGTAGCGGACCTGGCGGCCCTGCTCGCAGGCGGCGAGGCCGATGCCGATGAGCAGGTGGCTCTTGCCGGTGCCACTGTCGCCGAGCAAGACGACGGGATCACCGGTGTCGAGGTAGGCGCCCGACGCCAGGGCGGCCACCGTCGCCGGGTTGACGGTCGGGGCGGCGCCCAGGTCGAAGTCGGCCAGGCGTTTGAGGCGGGGGAAGCGGGCCTCGTGGACCCGTCGGGCCCGACGTCGGGTGGCCCGCTCGTCGACCTCGGCGGCGAGCACCTCGGCCAAGAAGCTCAGGTAGGTCATCTGGGAGCGCTCGGCGATCTCGGCCAGGCGGACGGCATCGGCGCGCACCACCGGCAGGCGCAGCTCCCGGCTTGCCGCGCCGATGGCTGCGGCGGCGGCGGTGTCGGTCATGGTGGTAGTCATCTGGCCTCCAGGAGTTCGTCGTAACGGGCGGTGGTCGGCGCCGGTCGGTCGAAGCGGCCGAGACCCTCACCGATGGGGACCACCGGTGACATGACCGTCTCTGCCGAGCGCCGGGCTTCGATGGCCACCACTGCGGGGTCGACCGCTCCTGCGCTCAGGGCGGCGTCGATGCCGGCGGTGACCGCGCCGGCGGGGAGGCTGCGGTGGATGAGCAGCACCTCGATCACGGTCCGGGTGCCGTCCCGGTCGCCGAGACGGCGTCGGGCCTCAGCCCAGTAGCGGTCATGGGTCGGCCCGAACGCCCCGCCGGCCCGGGCCCGGGCCAGGGCGGTCGCCCCGGGCAGCGCCCCCGGCTTGATGGCCAGGACCTCCAGGTAGTGGTCGAGGACCAGCACCTCGTCACCCTTGAGGCCCCGGGCGTGGAAGGCGACGAGCCGGGGCCCGTCGAGGACCTCGACGGTCTCGGCGCCCACCCGCACATCGAGGCGGCGGCCGGCGAAACGGGCCGGCACCGAGTACAGACAGCCGCGCACCGATACCCGGGCCTTGCGGTCCACCCGGGGCCTGGCCAGCGCGGCCACGTCGAAGGCCTCGGCGGCCAGGGGGCGCAGTTCGGGTGCCTCGAGGGCGAAGTGCTCGGCGACGCTCATACCCCGATGGTTGACATGGCGGGCGTCATCCGCGGCGACCGCGGCCGCCAGCCGCTCGTTGAGCTCGGCGATCGACTCGACGTGGGGGACCGGGACCAGGTGACGGCGGCGGAACCGTCCGACCTCGCCTTCCACGCCGCCCTTCTCGTGGCTGCCCTTGATGCCCGGCTGGCAAAAGAAGCTGTCGAAGCCGTAATGGGACCGCATGGCGCAGAAGCGGTCCGACTCGATCCGGTCCCGGCCCTTGAGGACCCGCTCCACCGCCGCCTTCAGATTGTCGTAGCGGATCCGACCCGGGCAGGCCCCGAAATGCTCGAAGGCCCGGACGTGACCGTCCAAGAACACCTCCTGACCCTCGTTCAAATAGGCCCGGGCGTAGGCGCGCCCCGACGCCGAGAGGCGCATCACGAACAGCTGGACCTCGGTCGACAGGCCGGCCACATAGACACTCGCCGTGCCGAAGTCGACCTCGGCCTCCTCACCCAAGGGGTGGCGCTGGGGGACGAAAACATCGGCCATGGTCACCTCCTGGCGGGCGCGGACCTCGGCCACGAACCGCCGGACCGTCCCCTCGCTCACCGTCGCCCCGTGCTCCTCCACCAGGCGCTGCCACACCCGCCGCGCCGTGTGGCGCTGCTTGCGCGGTGCCAGCCGGTCAGCCGCCAGCCACTCCTCGATCAACGCCTTGTAGGGGCCCAACGCCGGAGCCGGCCTCGGGGTGGGCGGCTGGCGCGACGGCGGTGTCGCCCCAGCCAGTGCGCTCCGCACGTCACGGCGGTGCACCCCGAAACGCCGCGACAGCTCCCGGATCGACGCACCCTCCCGCTCACGGGCCTTGCGGATCTGCTCGTCCACGCGCACCTTCGACCTGGTCGTCACCAACCCACCGTCGACGACAGCAACCGCCCCCAGGTGGACCCACAAGTGGGGCCAAATCAGATGCGCGCTAGCCGCCCAAGTGGGGCCAGATCAGATGAGCACACCCAGTCATTCCAGGCCGAGGAGGGCGGCAGCGTCGCCGACGTTCTTCCCCTCGCTATAGCGCCACGCCACCGTCTCCTGCCCCGGCTCGCACTCGGTCAGGACCGGGCACCAGGCGCAGAGGTTCCCGGGAGTCCGCTCCCAGTCGCCCCTCAGCAGCGAGCTATTGATCGAGGCCCAGGCGCCCTGGGTCGTCTCCTTGACGGACTCGACGTCGTCGGGCGGACGTGACGCCCTGCATGGAGGTCGTCGTCGACGGCCTACGCATCGCCATGACCCACGTGCCGCCCGATACGCGCCTACGGGAGGTCGTCCGGATGGCCGCGGACGGGACGGTCGTCGAGCGGTTCGACTACGCGGCCACGTCCGAGGCGGGCACGACGGACCGTAACCCCCTACCGGGCAGCCGCCTCGTCGATGTGGCGGTCGCCTCGCTTTCGAGCCCAGTGACGGGTCAACAGCTCCGATCGCCACCCGCAGGTGCAGGTCGCCGTGACGCGGCCCCTGGGCTGGCGAGGGTCAGGGAGCGGTAGCTCGATCCGGTGCTCGCCGTCTCCCCCGCTCCCGTCCATCACACTCACCGTACTGACGGTTGGTACCAACCTGACCGCGAGCTGGGGGGTTGATCTCATAATGGAACTTCGCCCCAAGGTCAGGCGGGAGCGCCCAGGTGGGCGCTCAGGCTCGCATCGACCTCGGGTGGGATCGACACGTTGCGCTCGCTCGCGACTGGGCCGAGAAAACGACCGGCCCGAGCTCCGAACCAGCGAGGGTGGAGCGGCCCCCGCCGCCGAGCGCTGAGCGCGAAGATCGCGGATGCTTAGGCCCGAGATGACTTTCGCCGCATTCGATCCACCCGATCTGGCTCACTGGCTCGTAGGGTCGCGTGCCAATTACATCGAAGAACGGATAGCTGCCGGCGACTCGAGGCAAGAGGCGGAGGCCAACGCAACAGGCGCCTTCGAGCGACTGCTACCGGGCGGCTCGCCGGGACCGGGACAGCTCATTGGACGCGCACAGTTTGGCGGCCAGTCGGTCGGCTTCCTGTGGATCGGACCGGCCGGCGATGACCCGCAGCGATGGTGGGTCTGGGACATCGTCATCGACGACGACCAACGCGGTCGGGGCTATGGGCACCAAGCCATGCTCCTCGCTGAGCAGCTCGCGCGAGCGGCGGGCGCCACGACGATGGGCCTCAATGTCTTCGCTCACAACGTCGTGGCGCGCAACCTCTACACGTCGCTCGATTACGAGGAGAGTTCCGTCCAGATGCGCAAGACCCTGTAGATGGCCTCTTGCTTCGGCCTGGAATCGGCAACAGCGCCGCAGGTTCGGACGGAGGCGCCCCTTGCGAAACAACTCTGCGGAACCTCGCCTGTGGCAGCGTCTACCGAGTGAGTGTTGATGAGGGACGGGCTGTGCGACACCATGCTATATCGATTGCGCTGGCGTCGTGGACGGACGACGAGGTGGTCGCTGCGCTCGGGGGCGGCGATCCTCTCGGCGCCGGTATCGGCGGGTCGACGATGCGCATCCATATCCTCGGCACACCGGTGTTCGTAAAGTTGGTTGCGCTGACCGATCTCGAACGTCAGACCGGGCACATTCGTTCCACCGCGAACCTGTTCGATCTGCCCAGCTGGTACCAGTATGGGGTTGGCTCCGCCGGCTTCGGTGCGTGGCGCGAAGTCACCGCCCACGAGATGACTACCGGTTGGGTCCTCGACGGGATCTGCGGCAGCTTCCCGATGCTGCACCACTGGCGTGTCTTGGCGAACCCGCTGCAGGTGGCGGCCGCGGGCGGGGATTCCGAGGAAATCGAGCGCGTCGTGCGGTTCTGGGACGGCTCCCAGGCCGTTCGGAGGCGGCTACGGGCGTTGGCGCGGGCCTCGGCCACCGTGGTCCTGTTCCTGGAACACGTTCCGTTCACTCTGCACCAGTGGTTTACAGCGAAGGTGGCCTTGGGCGGGGAGACCGCCGGTGCGGCGTGCGCTCTCGTCGAGGGGGAGCTCCTGGCCGCGGTGCACTGTATGGGCTCGAACGGGCTATCCCACTTCGACGCCCATTTCCACAATGTGCTCACCGACGGTCACCGTATCTACGTCTCCGACCTCGGCCTCGCGGCGTCCCCACGGTTTGAGGTCACTACGACCGAACGGCGGTTCCTCGATCACACCGCGGATCACGACCTTGCGTATGTGGTAACCCAACTGGTCAACACAGTAGTGACAGGCCTGGAAGTTCCGGGCGGACCGGCGGCCCGCAACGCCTACCTCCGGCGCTGCGCCTATGAGGGCGCCACCCCCGGCCTGCCCGCGCCAGTCGCGCAGGTTGTCCGCCGCTACGCGCCCGCCGCAGTCGTGATGAACGACTTCTACTGGCGTCTGCACGACGGCCACCCAACCACGCCTTACCCCGCCGGGAAGATCGCGCGAGCCCTCGGAGCCGCCGGTCTGCTTCGCTGAGCAAGTGAGGGCGCGAGGAACGCGGTGCCGTACAACGAGCGGCCTGCGGTGCAACAGGAGCCAGCCAGCAGGCTGGATACGGGTCATCTTCGTCAGGCAGTCCCCTAAGACAAGCGAGCCGGCTCGCCGTCGACGGCCGCCCGTGGCTCCGCAGTCGGTCCTCCTGGGGCCCTGCGCCCGGTAGAGGCCGCAACAGCTCCCCTCTGAACGCTCAGGGTTCGTCGGGCGGAGCTGATCGTTCGCCTCGGGAACCGGAGTTCTCGATCAGCCAATCACGGGGCGGGCGGCCTGCCACGAACCCGAGGTAGGACCCGTGCTGGTTGTAGCCGAGCAGCCCTTGCAGCCTCATCGGCAGCGTCACCACGACTTCTTTGGGCACGGTAAGAGAGTGGTTCTCGCCTGGTCGCAGCCACCAGACGACGTGCTCGATTATCAGTCCGCCGACCCGACGACGTGTCGTTGCGGCCCGCTCCGTGGACGAGACGACCGTCGTAAACAAGCACCGACCCGGCGCCCATCTCGGCGGGAACCAGGCCTGCAGGACCATAAGCGGTGGGAGGTTCCGTCTCCAGATGGCTGTTCGTAGCCAGCAGCGTTGCGCCGTTGTCGGCGGCGAAGTCGTCGATCGCCCAGATCGTGTTGACCATGACCAGGCCAGTCCCGGGAGGAAGGGGATAGACCGCGGTGTCTCGATGGAGACGTTGCGCAACCTCACCGGGTCGGACGTCGGACACGACGGTCATCCCGAGCTGGGCCGCTCCGATCACTGCGTCGACGGTGGCGGCAATCAGGTCATGCAAGAGGAGCTCGTCGAGAACCCGGGTGCGGGCTAGCGGGTCGAAGACACGCCGCGTCGCGTACCCGTCGAAGTTGTTGTCTCCGAGACGGCCGTCAGCGAGGACCCGCTCGAGCTCGACGCGAACCGTCGCAAGCGAATCGGAGAACAGCGAGTCGACGACGACGCAACCGCGGTCTCGCAGCAGGATGCCGAGCTTCTCCGCGGTAACGAGGCCGGCCGGAGCGTGCGGTAATCTGCTCACCGGTGCGATGAGCAGATTGCAGGGTTTTCTCGCGCTACGACCGAAGTTCAGTCCCTCGTCGAAGCGGGTACCTCGACGGCGGCCGTGCTGGACGATCGACCCCACGGGAGGATGCCCCATAGCTGGTCAGCGTACCGAGCCATCTAACCGTAGCCACAGCATCGGGCCCTGCTGGAGCAACTTTCGGGTCTTCCGGCATGAATGTGGGTGCCTGGCGGTGATGATCGGCGTGTTGGCCGCTGGGGCGACCGGTTTTTGGCGGTGAGGGCGGGCCGCTGATCTGTACCCGTTTGGTGACCTCGTGGCGTGGGGTGCCGGGCGGGGGCTGTCGGTGGACCATCCGCGTGACCCGCACGGGCGGTTTCTAGGTTCGGGGTTTGCGAAGACCATCGAGCCAAGGAGACCGAGTCCCCGTGCGGGTCACTACTGCATTCAAGCGCTTGTTGAACCTGCCCGGGGTGACCGTCACCGGCGTGGACTTTCAGCCCGCGGCGGTGACGGTGACGGTCAGGTTGCGCTCGGCCCGCCTGGCCTGCCCGGAGTGCCCGTTTTCGACCTTCGCCCGCTACGACACCCGGCGGGTGACCTCGACGTGGCGGCACCTGGATCTGGGGTCGTGGCGTCTCGAGGTCCGCGCCGGGCTGGCCCGGCTGAACTGCCCTACTCATGGGGTGCGCACCCAGGCGGTGCCTTTCGCCCGGCCCGGGTCCCGGTTCAGCCGCGACTTCGAGGACCTCGTCGGGTGGCTGGTCACCACCACCGATAAGACCGCGGTGTGCCGGCTGGTCCGGGTCGATTGGGACACCGTCGGACGGATAATCGAGAGGGTCATGGACACCGGGCTCGACCCGGCCCGTCTCGACCGGCTGTTCAAGGTCGGCGTCGACGAGGTGTCGTGGCGCAAGGGCCACTCCTATATCACCCTGGTGTCCGATCACGGCTCGGGGAAGTTCGTGTGGGGAGCGGAAGGCAAAGACACCGCCACCCTCGACGGTTTCTTCGCCGAGCTCGGCCCCGAACGCTCCGGGCAGGTCGAGGCGATCTCGATGGACATGGGCCCGGCGTTCGCGGCCTCCGCCACCAACCACGCCCTCCAAGCAGTCATCTGTTACGACCCTTTCCATGTCGTGGCGCTGGGCACCGCCGCATTGGACAAGGTCCGCCGGCAGGTCTGGCAGGAACTGCGCCGGCTCCCCGACCGCCAGGCCGCGAAACGGTTCAAGGGAGCCCGGTGGGCGCTGTTGAAGAACCCCGACGACCTGACCGACGACCAGGCCGTCACCCTCCGCAAGCTCAAACGCCGAGGAGGTGACCTATGGCGCGCCTACGCCCTCAAGGAGGCCCTGCGGGCCATCTTCGCCGGTGACCTCGACGAGGCCGACGTCGGGGTCCTCCTCGACCGGTTCTGCTCGAAGGCATCACGTTCCCGGCTCAAACCGTTCGTCACGTTGGCCAAGACCCTACGGAAACGGCGAGCCGGGATACTCACCGCCATCCACCTCAAGATCAACAACGGCCAACACGAAGGCCTCAACCGTCGAGTCCGCCTCATCGTCAACCGGGCCTACGGGTTCCACTCCGCCAACGCCGCTCTCGCCCTGATCATGGTCACCCTGGGGCCAATCGACCACGTCCTCCCCCACGAACGAGCCAAAGCCCCAGACCCCTAAAACCACCCACATTCATGCCGGGAGGCCCCAACTTTCTCTCGATGAGGGCGCCCCGATCGGTCTCGAATGACCAACGACCTCCGGGCGGGCTCCACGACGCCATGATCGCTTCCCCTCCCTTCCTGGCAGATCGCTTCACGACGAGAGTCTCTCAGCCAGGTGCGCCTCCGACGGGCCGACCCTCACCTCCGGGGCCGCAATCGCCCCGTATGGACCATACGCTGGGTCGCAGGACGAGGCTGAGCGCAACGAGCATGCCACCAGCTCCGACTGCCATCGCCGTTCGCAGACCGAAGGCCGAGGCGATGCTGCCTCCGACGACGCCGGCGATGGCGACCAGGTAGGCGGTGAGTACGCGGGAGGCGCCGATCACCCGGCCTCGTAGCTCACGGGGAATCCGGGTCTGGTTGAGCGTCCGGTTACCAACACCGTGGAAGGACAGACCAACGCCCATGAACGCCTCCGCAGCGAGCATCGTGCCGCCCGCCCGAAGGGTCGACCCGGCGACCGCAGCGAGGAGGACTCCGGCTAGAACCATGAGGCTCTGCCCAACGACGACGAGCCTTCCGATCCCCCAACGCTTGGCGACCTTGTCGCTGACGAGGGCAGCAACAAACCCCACGAGCGCCGCCAGCGTGAAGACGACTCCGATCTTGGTGGCTCCGAAGTGAACCGTCCGGACGAGGAAGAGCATGTACACCGCTTCCTGCAGCTGGGCGAACAGCGCCAAGCTTGAGTACGAAAGACTCAATGAGCGCAGGATGGAATCGCTCCACAGGTATCGGAAGCCCTCTACCGTCTCCGACCAAAACGCTTGCATTCGGACAGACAGCGACCCCGGAGCTGCAGGTCGGCCGGTGGCGTTGCCTGCCCGCGCCGGGAACTTGAGGCGGGACAAGCAGACCGCGGACACCCAGTAGCTGAGTGCGTCGACCACGACGGCCAGCGCCGGGCCTCCTGCACTCATCAAGGAGGCGGCCACACCTGGTCCGCCGATCTCCGCACCTGCCTGGCTGGCCTCCAGCTTGCTGTTCCCGCTGGTCAGATCTTCGGCGTCCACGACCTCCGGCAGCGCGGTCTGGTGTGCGACATTAAACAAGAGGGTACTCAGCCCCAGGCCTGCGGAGACGATGAGGAGCTGGGGGTAACTGAGCACTCCCGCCGCAGCAGAAATTGGAACCGAGCCGACGAGCGCCCCGCGGAAGACGTCGCACAGGACCAACAGACCCCGGCGCCGGACACGGTCGACGACCGAGCCAACAAAGGGGGAGACGATGGCTGCGGGGATGCGTCCGGCTGTGGCGATGAGCCCCATCTGCAAAGCGTCGAGCTTGAGAACGAGCACCCCGACCAACGGCAGCGCTACGTAGCTGACCGCCGAGCCCAGCACCGATGCGGACTGACCACCCCATAGGTAGAGGAAGTTCCGGTGCCGCCACAGGCCAGCGCCCTCGCGAGAAGCTGAAGACGGATGCTCCCCTCCTCGCCTCTCTCCTTCGCTCACCGCCATTGGCACATCGCCGCCGACGCTATCCACCGCTTCGCCGCCTGCGCTGCTGCATTTACGGGGGGCCGTCCCGGCCCACCTCGAAGCCCGGCCTCACAGCCCCGGCTCCCTTCGCTGGCCGCTGCCCGGCCAACAAGGCGACCACCTGCTGGCGAACCTGGGGCAACTCTGCGCCCAACGCCTCGAGCACCTGAGCGGCTACGCCCTCACCCTCCCGGATCAACCCGCGGAGCAGTGCTCTGTGCTGATGCAGGTCGAAGTGGAGTGCTTCGCGCAATGACAGCTCCAACACCTACCGCGCCCGGGGCGTATATGGCGGGGGTCGTAGATGGGAACCAGGTGCGGTCGCTCGGCGGGGAGAAGCATCGTCGCGCCCAGCGGTCTGCTGTGTCTCGTGGCCTGGGACCTCGACCGCGAGAACTGGCGGACATTCAGGCTCGACCGGTGCGGCCTCGCACTCCAACGGGGCCCCGGTTCCGGCCACGCGAGATCCCGGCGGGAACGCCGCAGCGTCGTGGCCGGTCGCTTCCGAGGAGGCCTCCGGGCCAAGCCGCGCCGCAGCCTGATGCGCTGGGGGCTCGAGGAATTCTGGGATGACCACGCAACGAAACGGTGCGCTGGAGCCTCTTTAGGGTGTGGTGTCCATGCCGAGCGACGTGTTGAGCCCCCCCGCCGACGACTGGTGGGCGCGCGCGGACAGGTCGGGGGCCGACTTCGACGACTTGTACCGGGCAGAGTTCCCTCGCTTGGCGGGGACCTTGTCCGCAATGAGCGGTATCCAAGATCTCGCCGAAGACGTCGCGCAGGACGCGTTCGCGCATGCGTGGGCTCGCTGGGGCCGGGTGCGGGTCTCGCCGTCGCCGGCGGGGTGGGTGTACACCACCGCGTTCAGGATGCTGCGCCGGAGGCTGCGCCTGCATCGCCGTCCGCCTTTGGCGCGCATACGCGACGGCGGAGACTCGTCGGAACGCTCAGAAGGGCGTGTGGACCTGCTCACCGCCGTGCGGGGGTTGCCGGCCCGCCAGCAGCGCGTCGTCGCACTCCGCTACCTCGTCGACCTGTCCACGGTCGAGGTGGCCGAGGCGCTCGGCATGACCGAGACCGCGGTGCGCTCCACGCTGCACCGTGCGGTGCTGCGTCTTCGCAGCGACCTTTGTTTGAGTGAGGAGGAGTGACCGATGCCCCGTGATCTTGCCGGCGAGCTGACTCGCGCCTTCCGGCCATTGTTGCCGCCCGAAGGCGGTTTAGCGGACGCCAAACTTCGCGGTCGGCGCCGCCGCCGACGGCACCGCTTCCTCGGGGCCGCCATCGCGGTCACCGCGGCCGCGCTCATCGGCGGCCTGGCAGCCGGTCCGTTCGCGCCCGGAGCGCAGGGCACCCACGTCGTCGTCGGCGCAACTGGGCCGCCCGGCTCCAATGCCCCCCCGTCGGGAGCCGCGACCGCCGAGCCGACCACCTTCGTAGCCGACCTCCTCACGGGTGGCGTGGCGGTCATCGGCAGCCGCAGCGGGTCGGTCGTTCGGCAGCTGGTGCCCACCAAGGCATTGGGAACTCCTGTCACACTCCTGTCGGGTCACGATACGTTTGGCACCCTCAGCGCAGATGGGAGGATCCTGTACCTCGATGCGCCCGAAGCCAAGTACGTCTCGGGCTGTTCGCCCGCGGGGTGTGGGATCAGGGTGGCTACGGGGAAGATCACATCGCTGCCCGCCTTCGACTGGGGAAAGGTCGTTCTGAGCCGCTACGGCACCGCGATCAGCCCGAATGGCCGCGCCGAGGCTTCCACAAACTTCCCTGACCGAGTGGCGCCAACCGTTACGGTCGCAGTAGCCGATCGGGCCGCGGTCACGTACCACCTGCCCGCCGGCGAGATCATATCCGCCGAGCCGCTGTGGTCACCCAACGGCGAATACCTCGACGTTGCCAAGCTCTCCGGGTCTCCCGTCTCCTCGCTGGCCGCCCCGGTTGTCATCAATGCGGCGACCGGCGTGAGAACGAGACTTGACCCGCCGCCGACTTGCACACTCGAGCCGCTCACCCTCACCAACACCGTCCTCTACGCCGACGAGCACTGCGCCAACTCGAGCACGGACCTCCTGGCCCTCTACCAGCTCCCCACCGGCGCCCCGCTCAAAGCGCTCCCGCTGCCAGCCGGTCAAGCCAGTGTCTCCTCGCTCGGCGTCGACGCTTCAGGCCACAACCTGATCGCCACGATGAAACCCACCACCCCCACGACGACTCACCCGACTGGGACCGTGTGGACCGGCAACAACGGTACGTGGGCCGCCGCCGCCGCGCCTGACGCGGCCGCAGTGGCCTGGTAGCACCCGAACACCTCCCGTCCCGAGCAGGGGTCTCTTGAGCCCGCTCGCACTCGACCGTCAAGCGCACTAGTCCGACCCACGAGCCGGTGCGCGGCCTCACCCAGCGCGACCCCACCACCCCGACAGCGCACCCCCCGGCCGGTCCACGGCCCGGCTCAGGGCGCCATGCCAGCGAAACGAGCGACTTATTCTCCAACTCGACCATCACCCCACACGGCCCCAGGTCCCAGCGCAACGCCACCAGCCCGCTCTCGCCGCCGGTGAGCTGTGGTCCTTCGACCCCGAAAATCACCGCGATGTGTGCGCCGACCCCACCGATGGCGACGTCCGGGTGCGAACCATCCTCCCTCTCGACGACATCACCTCTCTGCCCGACGGGGACATCACCGGCACCTCGCAGATCGGGACCTCGACAAGGTCGATCGTCGTCATAGCCCGGCCCCAACCGAGCCTGTACCAGGTGACACGCCTCTTTCCTGCTGCCGTGATTGGGCGAGCGTAGTGTTCGGCGGGTGGCGTGTCGCTGTGGTGCTTCCTGCGTATAACGCGGCGGAGACGCTGGAACGGACGGTCCGGGAGATCGACCGTGACATCGTCGACGACGTCTTGCTGGTCGACGACGCCAGCACCGACTCGACCGTGGAGCGGGCGGAGAAGCTCGGGCTGGTACCCATCGTGCATCCTCACAACCGGGGCTACGGCGGCAACCAGAAGACGTGCTACAGGGCCGCGCTCGAGGTCGGGGCCGACGTCGTGGTCATGGTCCACCCTGACTACCAGTACTCCCCCAGGCTGATCCCGGCCATGGTTGGGATGATCACCTGCGGGCACTATGACCTCGTGCTCGGCTCGAGGATCCTGGCCCAGGACTCCGTGGCTCGGGGGATGCCTCGCTACAAGTATGTCGCCAACCGGAGCCTGACCTTGATCGAGAACGTCCTCCTCGGCCAGAAGCTCTCCGAGTACCACACCGGCCTGCGCGCCTACAGCGCCGACCTTTTGCGCTCGCTGCCTATCGAGCGGAACTCGGACGACTTCGTCTTCGACAATCAGGTCATCGCCCAGGCCCTTCTCGCTGGCGCCCGGATCGGGGAGGTGTCGTGCCCGACCCGCTACGGCGAGGAGTCGTCGTCGATCAACCTGCGGCGCAGCATCCGCTACGGCTTCGGGGTGCTCGCCACCGCCGGGCAGTACTGGATGCACGAGCACGGCGTGCGCTCCTCGGGGTATCTCGAGCTCGATCCGACCGTGGCGTTCACGCCGACCGAGGCGGCACCGTGGTTCGACGCTCACGGCGGCCCCGACGGGTGGTCCGCCACGCCGAGCCTGGCGTGACCTCCGTCGCTTCGCCCGTCGAGGCGGACTCAGGCACCGACGACCCGCAGCGGCGCCCGGAGAGACGGGGCGGCTCCTGCCGGGCCTCCCGGGAGGGGCGCCGCTCATGGAACCTCGGCGAGGCGGTCGTGGTGTTGGCGTCCCCGGCCATCGCCTTTTTCGTGCTGGGGCTGCGGGCCATGGCACCGACGGTCCTGCCGGACCCGAGCATGTCGAGCACCTACGTCTTCGACCCCCGCGATTTCTTCTCCCGCTACAACGCCGTGCTCACCCCGACGGCCCGGATGCGCGAGGGCTCCCGGGTCGGATTCTTGGTGCCCGCCCGCCTGTCGGACCTGGCCTTCGGCGCCGTTCCTGGCTTCTTCGTGTTCCGCTACGTGCTCGCGCTCGTGGCGGTCGTCCCCGCCTACCTGCTGCTGCGGCGCCTCTACGGGCTCGGGGCCGGCGTCCTGGCCGTGGCGGTCATCATGAGCTCGCCGATCCTGGTGACGGCGTGGGGCAGCGACTTCCCCGACTCGGCCGTCGTGTCGTACCTGATCGGCGCCATCGCCTGCCTGCTCATGCCCACGGCCGGCCGGCGGCCCAGGATGGCATGGCTGGGCGCTGCCGGATTCCTCTTCACCATGGCGGTGTGGTCGCTCGCCACCTGCGCCGTGCTCGTCGCCGTCGTCCTCGCCGCCTACCTGTTCGCCCGGCTCCTCCGCCAGCGCCGCCATCTCTGCGCCGACGTCGTGGTGCTCGCCGTCGTCGCGGTGGCCGTCACCGTCGCCCTGGGCGCGGCGTCGGCCGCCGAGCTCGGCCAGTTCAACTACATCACACCGACCATCAACTCCGTCCTGTTCTTGGCCACCCCGGGCCAAGAGGCGATGTGGCACTCGGCCAACTGGCGGTGGGCGCCGTATGAGGCCTACGTCCTCGTCCCCCCGGCCCTGGCCGCGGCATGGACCGTCGTCGGCCGCCGCTGGCGCACCCTAGACCCGGTCCAGCTCGTCATGGCGCTGACCGCCGTGGGCGAGGTCGCGGTCGCCTACGCCCTGCAGTTCATCGGCAAGGTCCAGTTCGTCGAGGAGCACTTCTTCTACTCCACCCTGTGGAGCTCACTCTGCCTATCAATGATCGTTCTCCTCGCCGAGGTGACCCGGCCGCTCGCGGCGCAGCGCGTCTGGCGCTATGCCCCTGCCGCCCTGGTGGTGGGAGTGACGTTCGTGTACGAGACCGATCCGCCCGTCCCGGCCTTCGAGTGGGTACCCCTCGGCTTCGTCCTCGCCGTCGGCGTGGTCCTGATCGCGGCCCTCGCCGACCGGTTCGTCCGCGCCAGCAGTGGCGTCCTCGCCAGTCTCAGCAGCGCGGTGGCCGTGGTCGGCATCATCGGCCTCGCCCTCGTGCTCACCGTCTCGCCGACCGTCAGCCACAAGCCGCTGCCCGACACCGCCGTCGACGACCCCCCAACGGCATACAACACCGCCCTCGGCGGCAAAGCCACCCAGCTCATCGCCAACTACCGGTTCATCTCCAAGATCCACGCCTTCACCAACAACGCCACCTACCCCGGCGAACAGCTCCTCACCTGCTGGACCACCAACAACCAGGAAACGATGGACGCGACCGGCCAGTTCCACGCCTGGATCAACCTCCTTCCCGGCACATGCCAGGACCTGACCGCCTCCGACGTCCGCGTAATCGAGGCCCGCCACGCCGCCCAGGTGCTCGCCATCAGCGTCGGGCCCATGAACCTGCAGCGCGTCCTCACGAGCCTGGCCGTCCTGCACCCCTTCCTCGCCCGCAAGACCATCCTGCGGTCCGGACCGTACAACATGCGACTGTGGCTCATCGAGATCCCCCGCTACCTCACGCCGCCCGCCACCACGGCGACGTCCACCCACCGAGACCTGAACCCGGCTCACCGAGGGTCCGACACGACGGTGCGAGCTCTCGGCGGCCGCGAACTAACGGTCGCATCGACCGCCCTAGCCCTTCGGTGAGCGGAAGTTCGCCGGGGCAGTCAGCGGGGAAGCCGAGCAACCAGGTCGAGTATGGCCTCCATGACCAGCTCGGGCTCGGTGAGAACCGACAAGTGGTGGCCGTCCAGCTCGATAACCGGCCAGCCGAGCGCTCTCGCCTGCCCGGCGGACTCCTCGTAGACGTCGCTGAGGCGCAGGTACGCGCCCGGCCTGCTCGCCCAGCCCGGTGAGGGCGGCAGCGCCTCCTCGAACATGGCCACGGGCAGCGGCGGGCATCCAGTGGCGAAGTGCTCCCGGACTTGCGCGTCAGGTAGGAGCTCCGCCATCTCGTCGGGACTCCACCACTCCGACCACGGCGGCAGCCAGCCATCCCGGGCTATGCCGTGGACCTGCTCCGCGAGTTCGGCGGGAACGGTCTCGAACCAACTCTGGCCGGGCGTCGGCAGGCCGGCGTCTACGAACACATAGCCGTCGACGCCACCGCAGGCGTCGCCCGCCGCGGCCAGAAGAGGCCCGGCGCCGCTGTGGCCCACCAGGACGGTCCGGCGCTGCCCCACGCTGTCGGCCACCAACTCGACCTCCCTGGCAGCGAACGGGGGTAGCGTGGAGAGCGCGGGGACGCAGATCGGGGACGTCCACCTGATGGCCACGGTCACGTGCCGTAGCGGCCAAGGCCTCCCAGGTTCCCGGACCTACCAGCGGGCTGTGCACGAGCGTGAGGGAAACCGGCATCACCAACAAGCTTCCCCGCTCTTTGCGCTACCCGCAACGGGATGCGCTACCCGGACACCCTCTGGAGCCGGCTACCGTCCCAGTTCACCACCAGAGCCTATGGTCTCGGCCCTTGACCCCGTACCTCGGACACGCCGGGACCAGATGACCCCGCGGGCCCGTTCCCCAAGCCGATCCTCCTACGAACAGGCCGCAGCGGAGGCCCACGGCGAACCTAGCCTCTAAGCGACACGGAGGTCCGGTGAAGCACGACGAGAGCCGAGAGGCCCGGGAAGGTCAGCGAAGATCGATCTTCGAGTGGCCGCACGACCCGAAAGCCACTCTCATCTGGTCGGCAGTTGGCTTCGGCCTGGTCATCGCAGCCGGTTTCGTAGCGGACGGCGTCGCGTTCGGTCACTGGACGTTGACCAACCTGCCGGTCTTCAATCGGGGCAGCGACATCGGCTTCCTCACCCTGCTGGGCCTGATCGCCGCTGAAGTCATCGTAGGAGCAGCGGCCATCGGACTCCTTGTATGCCGCACGGCATGGCGGCACCGCCGGGCTGAGCACACGACGGTCGAGGCCCAATTCCATAACAGCCATCAGCCACCTTCGACAGGGCACGGCCGGACCGGAGCCGGCCACATGGACAGTCACTGACGCAATTGGAAGTGCCCCCCATCTCGCAGGCGAACGCCCTGCGTGGCATGACCGCCGCCGACGACAGGTCCGACGTCACCGTATGCCGGACCTCCTACAGCGGTGGGTATCGGGGTGCGGCTGGCTCGGGCGCCAACTGGAACGTGGCGACGATCAACTTGGCGGTGCGGTCCGGCGGACTGCGGTCAGTGTCGATCTCCAAGTCGACTGGCGGCTGTTCGCCCGGCGCCTGGCCGGCGAGGCGGTGCAGCGTTTCTTTGTCTGCCACCTTGTGGAACCGCTGCGGATCGGGTCGATTACCCGGCGTTCCTGCTCGCCAACACCGACCGCGAGGCGGACGAAGACGACAGTGCCCCCATGGGACTCCACGGCGTCGCGGGCTCGCTGGGCGAACCCGCTGACGATCGTGTGCTCCGGAGTGAAGGTGAAGATCAGCGACCTGTCGTGTTGCGCCGCCTCGGCGAAGACGGTCAACCAGAACTGCTCGCGCAGTCGGATGAACGGCTCGGATCCGAACGGGAAGATCGGGGTGAGAAGGTCAACGACCAAGTGGTTGTGAAAGACCGGGTAGCCCACCAGCCCAGCGAGGCACCGAGCGGTCGTCAGCTTGCCCGCCGCAGCACGCCCATGGAGAAACACGAGGTTCACGACCAAACGTTACGGCTCGCGAGTGACCCTCTCCGAGGTATTCGATCCTCCCGCAGGGCGAACATTGTCTGCGACGGGGCGGTCAGGTTGCACCCCCTGAAAGCCTGGTCTTCGGGCGGCGGCTCTACGATGCCGCGTGCCTGTATCCCCCTACGTCACGAACCTGCGGTCCCGCCTCGGTCACGCTCTGTTGCTGTTGCCGGGAGTCGCGGTCCTGCCCCGAGACGACGTCGACCGTCTCCTCTTGGTCCGCGGCGCCGACACCGGTCAGTGGGGAACGATCGGCGGGGGGATCGAGGCCGATGAGTCTCCCGAAGACGCCGCCAAACGAGAAGTGCTCGAGGAGACCGGCCTTGAAGTCGAGTTAGGAGCGATCCTGGGAGCCTTCGGCGGACCCGCCTACCGCGTTACCTATCCCAACGGCGACGCCATCGCCTACGTGACCGTCGCCTACGACGCCAGAGTCACCGGTGGTACGGAGGCACTCGAGGTGGACGAGGTCACCGAGCTGGCGTGGCACGACGCTCACGACTCGTCAACCTGGACCTCGATTCACATGCTGTGACGATGCTTGGAGAGTTGGGTCTCACACATCGGTGAGGTCGGTGCGCCCGACGCCGATCCCGCCAAAGAGCGTCCTCACCAGCAGGCCGACGACGAGGGTCACAAAGGCGAGAAAACCAAACGACCATCGGGTCCGGATCAGCCTCTTCAGCGGACCGGGCCACGCTGTCAGATCAGGAACTCGGGCAGAGGCAGTCTGATGGAGAGTCTCCTCCTCGCCGGCGTGGTCCGAGTTCGGCGGCCGAAAGGTCGTCCGAAGGGTGAAGGCAAGGCACACAAAGTGACGCCAAGCTACTCACAAGCGGTGCAGGCTGAATCGGCGTAAGGCGTCGACGTCTTGTCTCCGATGTCTGTCGAACCGAGTCGGCGAAACAGAGCGGCACAATCGCCGGGACTTCACGGGCTAGGGCCATCCGGGGGCTGGAGTGCCGGCGACGATGAGGAAGACGACCATTGCGATGGCGGCGGCCGCTCCGAGGATGGTCAAGACGAGCTGCTTGCGAAGCCATCGACGCCCGGATGAGTCCAGGGTATTCCTTAGCCTCAACCACTGCAGAAGGCCGCCGTTGTTCACACCACCACCGTAAAGCAACTCGCACCGGTCTGGGAGCTTGTGATCACGCTGAGACCCACGGCGCCGGACTTTGCGTGACCCGGTCGAGCCCACCACGTCGTTGGGCTTGGCTCATAACGGGACGGTCATGGACGGAATGCACCGCATCGCTCGCGCGCTCATGGAGCAGAGCGCAAAGCGGTGATGGAAGCAATCCATTCTCCCTCACCGCTGGAGCCGGAATGACGGAACTGCCAGCCCCACGACCTCCCCTACTGATAGCTCAAGCCCGGTCAGCCATCGACAAGAGAAACGGAAGACGACGTCGGTCTCCAGCGCGGCGACACTCCACGTCGTGCGCTGGACGTGCCGACGCGGCGGCTGACGAAGCTCGCCGGTGCACGCGCCCGACAACCGGTCGCAGCGGAGGTAGGTCGCTAGGTTACTGTCGCCGGTGGCACTGCTGGAGGGCCTCGTAGAGCAACAGCGCCGCCGCGGTGGTCACGTTGAGCGAGTCGGCTTTGCCACGCATGGGAATCGCTGCTCGGTGGTGCACGACTTGCGACCACGCTGATGAGAGACCATGCCGTTGCCGACAACCACGGCGACGGGCGGCTGGTAGAGGGCTTCTTCTCGGTAGGACCTATCTCCGTCGGGCTGCGCGGTGACGATCTTGAAGCCGTGGGCTCGTAGCCAGTCCAGGGCCGCCTGGGTAGTGGTCGTGATGGCCGGGAGAGAGAAGATGGTGCCCATGCTCGCCTTAACGACGGCCTGGCTGGAGAGGGCGAGGACCGAGTCGGCGACAATGACGCCGGACGCGCCGGCCCCGTCCGCAGAGCGGATCATGGTGCCGAGGTTCCCGGGCCGGTCGGGTTGGTCGGCGACGAGCACGCGTGTCGTCGAGGTGACGGGGATGTCTTCCAGCGTCCAGGTATGCCAGCGGACGAGCGCAGCGAGACCGTCTGGTCCGTCCCGGTCGACCATCCGCCCGAAGAGCTTCGCCCCAACCCGCAGGACTGGTGTGCGCTGCTGGATGATTTTGGAAACCAGGGCGCCCGCCGGGTCCTTTTCGACGAGCAATGGCATGACGAACAGCACTTCGAGGGCCCGCCCTGCGGCCAAGGCGGTGTCGATGGCCCAGTAGCCCTCTAGCGCTACGACCCCGGTGGGGCGCCGTTGCCGTCGCGCCGCCAGGTATTGGCGGACCAGTGGGTGTGTCGGCGGCCATGAGATCCTCCCCGTAGACGGCCACGAAGCTCCCCGCTGGTGGACACGAGAAGTCCCTGCTGGCGGCCAGTAGATCTCCCCAGTGCTGACCTGCTGGGTCCCCGGTGGGGTCCACCACCGGGGACGCCCCTCCTGGATGAACTGAGCGTGTCTATGCACTCAGCCATCCAGGAGGAGCACGTGAAGTCTGCCGAGGAGATCATGTTCATTCTTGAAGCTTTCGATCTGACCCAGTCGTATCGAGACGCCGGCGAGCTGGCCGGCGTCGATCATCACACCGTGGCCCATTGGGTGGCCGCCCGGGCCGAGGGCCGCCTCGATGGTGGGCTTGCCCGCCGGCCGAGGATCATTGACGCCCATCTCGACAAGGTCGAGGAGTGGGTGGAGCGCTCGAGGGGCCGGATCCGTGCCGATGTCGCCCACGACAAGCTGGTGGCGCTGGGCTACAGGGGCTCGGAGCGCTCGACGCGCCGGGCGGTGGCAGAGCTGAAGTCGGCGTGGCGGGCCGGGAACCGCCGGGTGCACCGGCCGTGGGTGCCCGAGCCGGGCATGTGGTTCCAGTGGGACTACGGGACCGGCCCGGTCGTCGCCGGGGTCGAGGTGATCTTGTTCTGCGCCTGGCTGGCGTGGTCGAGGTTCCGGGTGGTGGTGCCCATCTTGGACAAGACGCTGCCGACCGTGGCGTTGGCGATCGACCGGGCGCTGCGGGCGTTTGGGGGTGTGCCCACCTATGGCCTCACGGACAACGAGCGCACCGTCAGCGTCGACCACGTGGCCGGCATCGCCGTGCGCAACCCTGACATCGTCGCCTTGTCTCGCTTCTACGGGCTGACGGTGGCGACGTGCGTGCCGGCCGACCCGGCCACCAAGGGCGGCTCGGAGTCAACCGTGAAGCTCGCGAAGGCCGATCTGGTCCCGACCGATGCCAACTTGTTGGACGCCTACGGGAGCTTCGCGGCGGTCGAGGCGGCGTGCGAGGCGTTCATGGGCGAGGTCAACGCTCGTCCCCATCGCGTCACCCGCCGGGCGCCAGTGGAGATGCTGGCCGAGGAGCGGTCCCGTCTGCACCGACTGCCCGAGCATCCCTGGACCGTGGCGTTCGGCCGCACCCGCACCGTGGGGACCAACGAGCCGATGGTCGCGTTCGAGTGCGGCTCGTACTCGGTGCCGCACCACCTGGCCGGAGCCGTGGTGTGGGTGCGCCGCCACGGCGAAGTGGTCGTGGTCGTCCACGTCGGCGACGCCGGGCCGGTCGAGGTGGCCCGCCACGCCGTGACCACGCCGGGCAACCCCCGCGTTCGACGACGCCCACTTCCCCCCGCCGCCTGAGGGGGCGGGGGGGCGCACGCCCCGGGCGAAGACCGTCGAGGAGGCGACCTTCTTGTCGTTGGGCGAGGGCGCCGCGCTGTGGCTGGTGGAGGCAGCCGCCGCCGGGACGGCCAGGCTGCGGGCCAAGATGGCCGACGCCGTTGGCCTGGCCCGTCTCGGCGACCCCGTGGCGGTCGACCGGGCCCTCGGCGAGGCCGCCGTGCTGGGCCGGTTCGCCGAGGGGGACCTGGCCGCCATCGTCGCCCACCAAGCGACCGCCGGGCCGGGCGGGTCTCGCTCCGCCGGCGAGGACCGGTCCCTGGCGCAGGGGACCAACAGCTGGAAGGAGCTGGGCCGATGAACGCCGACCGCCTGCCCGTGGCCAGCATCGACCAGGCTGACGCCGTCGAGCTGATCGAGACCTTGGAGTTCGTCGAAGAGTGGCTGGCCCAAGCAGGCCCTGCCGTCGACGCCGACTTCTCCCGCTTCGTCGGCCCCGAATGCGACGCCTACCCCCTCACCGCCCTGCGCGCCGACTTGCTTGCCTGGGCCGCCCGCTTCGCTGTCGCCCCCGGGGAGCCCAGGTGAGCGCCCCTGGGGCCCCAGCGTTGCCCGACGACCTCGAAGCGCTGCTGCGCCGGCTGCGCCTACCCCACATCCGGGCCGCCGCCCCCGAGCTCATCGCCACCGCCCGGGCGCAGCGCTGGGAGCCCGCCGAGATCCTAAAGGCTCTCTTCGCCGCCGAGGTCGCCGGACGGGACCGCTCCGCCCTCGCCACCCGACGGGCCGCCGCCGCGTTCCCCACCGGCAAGACCTTCGACGCCTGGGACCAGGACCGGTCCTCGATCCCCGCCCCCACCCAGTCCGCCCTGCGCACCTTGGAGTGGATCAGCAGGCGGGAGAACTTGGTGATCTGCGGGCCGGCCGGCACCGGCAAGACGTTCCTGCTCGAAGCCCTCGGCCAGACCGCAGTTGAGGCAGGCATGAAGGTGGCCTGGTTCACCCTGGAGTCCCTCGGCGTGCTGGTCCGCCGCCACCGCGGCGACGACACCGTCACCAAGGCCATCGCCCGCATCCTGCGCTCCGAGCTGGTCGTCTGTGACGACATCGGACTACTGCCGGTCGGCCCTGACGCCGCCGAAGGCCTCTACCGCCTCGTGGACGCCGCCTACGAGCGGCGCAGCGTGGCCATCTCGTCGAACCTGCACCCGTCCGCCTTCGACGAGCTCATGCCCAAGACCCTCGCCACCGCCACCGTCGACCGACTGTTACACCACGCACATGTGTGCGTCACCACCGGCGACAGCGTGCGGCTCTCCGAGGCGCTCACCGGTCAAGGCGTGGTGGCCCTCAACCCCGGGAGCGCCGGGCCGGCCACCACCGCACCGAGAGGAGACCGTCGTGGCCGCTGACACCCCGTCACGTAACGATGGCGTAACGACCTGCGGGCAATGCGGCCGACCATTCACCTCCTTCGGACGCCAAACCTGGTGCAGCCCTGCCTGCCGGGTTGCCGCCTGGCGCCGCCGGCATCGTCGCCAGGTCCCCCTCCCGCCCCTCCCATCTCGAGGGACCCGCCGGGCGCTCACCGTCTATATCTGCGAGGACTGCGACGTCCGGTCTCTCGGCGACCAGCGCTGCCCCGAATGCAACCGGTTCATGCGAGCCGCCGGGCTGGGCGGCGTCTGCCCGTGCTGCGACGAGCCTGTCGCCGCGGCAGAACTGACCGAAGGAGGCGGCCGATAAGCCCACGTACCCGGGGAGAACCGCTGGCCGCCACCGGGGAGAACTGGTGGCCGCCAGCGGCGAGGTTTCATGACCGCCCCTGGGGAGATCTCAGTGGCCCTTGACATGGGTGGCCTGGTCCCGCGGTAATGAGCTCTGTTTGATGGTGTGCGGGCATCGCCCGACCTCCTGTCCACGTAGGGCAGGAGTTGGGGCGCGCCGGAGGTCACTGAGCGGCTACTAGGGGCTCGCCTCCGCGCCGTTACCTCCCGCCGCTTCCTCCGAGCAGTGGTGGAAGCGGCGGCCGCCGAGTGTCGGCGTGGTCGCCTTCATGACCAAGCGGGCCGTCGGTCCGCGCCAAGACGGGAGCAGCACAGCGCTGACCTTACGGCGTGGTGGTCATGCAGCTCTAATGATTTCGACATCCGACGAACGACCTACGGCCCACCGACGGGCTGAACAGCGACGCCTCAGCCCGTCGCCGCAAGCGGATCCGCTTGTCGGAAGGGCTCAGCCCAGCGCTCCCCTCCGCCGTCGTGTTGGTGGCTCAACAGCAGGGTCGCAAGCCCTCTGGCGACCCGGCGTGGCCGAGTGAGCGAATCAGCCCTCAGCAGCGCGTAGGGCGCCTTCGGTCACAGCGGCCATTCCGGCGAGACAGACCAGGGTGAGCACCCCAGCAGCCAGGAAGCTGCCCCGCAAACCTAAGACCTTGGCGCTCACACCGCCGAGTACAGCGCCGAGGGGAACCGCTCCTAAGGCGACCAGCCGATAGGCGGCAGTGGCTCGACCGAAAATCTCCGCCGGCACCACGCGTTGGCGGAAACTGACGCTGGTCACGTTGTAGCACCCGGCGCCAAGCCCTGCGACCGCTAGGGCGATTCCCGCCGTATACGGGTTCGTCAGCATCCCCGGCCCGGCAAACCCGACGGCCATCGCCAGCACCGACCCCATCAGCAGGGAGGTCCGCCCGACCCGCCGAGCGAGCCGCTTGGTCACGGCCGCGCCGATGATCCCGCCGACGGCGAAGCAGGCCAGCAGTAGCCCGTAGCCGGGCCGGGACAGCGCCAGCGGGCCCGGTGCCACCGCGTAGAGCACCAACACCACAACGACGCCCTCGGAAGCGACATTGGCCACGGCAGTCATCGCCGTAAACGCCCGGAGCTGGCGGTGACTCGCAAGGAGACGCAGCCCCTCGACGACGTCGGCTCGAAGGCTGTTCGTCCGCTTGGTCGCATTGCCGACAAACCGGGTGCTGGCGCTGGCGAGCACTGCCGCAGCAACGCCGTAGCAGACAGCCGCGGCCCAGGCCGGGGCGGCCAGGCCGATGGCGACTAGCACCCCTGCCAGCGGCGGTCCGCCGAGGTTGCCCACGGCGTGCTGCATCGAGAACAACCAGGCGTTCGCCCCCTCCAGACCCTCGGACTCGACCACCTGGGGCAGCAGCGCCGATCCGCTCGCGGCGATCAACACCTGCGCGGTCCCGACCACGAACGCCACGACATCCAGCGCCGCCAGCCCGACAGCCACAGCGCCGAGCAACACGGCCAACGCCACCAGGGCGGTACCTGCCAGCGCCGTCGCGCCCGCCATCGTCCGTCGTCGCTCGGCCCGGTCGGTGACCAGCCCCGCCGGAAGCGCGATCAGGAACTGGGGCAACGTCGCTGCCAGTCCGACGCCCGCGACCGCGGCGGGAGTTCGGGAGAGTTGTACGGCGATCAGCGGGAACGCGGCCAGCACCAAACCGTCACCCAAGAACGACGCACCCTGAGCCGTAAGCAGACGTCGGAGGCCGAAGCTCCCAGAGCGGAAACCTAACCAGGGCCGATGATTCCTCCCCACCGGGCCCAGCGCATCCGTCACCTACCCGACGCTAACCCGCCACCCGCCGGCTGACGGTTCGACAGCCGTTTGACGACCCCCCTGCGGTGAACGATTGCCTGACTCGCGGTATATGCCCGGCCTTTCGGTGCCCCGCTTCGTGGTCTAGCACCGTCGCACAGGGCACCCCGGTTGGAGCGTTGGCGTGGACGAGAAGCTCACACCCTCCCACCGTGTCCAAAGGAACCCGTCGGCCCGGCCCTTGGTTGCTCACGCGGCATCAGTGTGTGACGCAGCGGATCTTCACTCGAATGTGCGGCCGAGCGCGGAGCAGAAGGCGAGAGCCCGGGACCACAGCAGCCCCGCGGCGTCAGCGTCGTAGTCGTCGGGCAACGACGGGTCGGTGAAGAGGTGACCGTCGCCGGCGTACTCGAAGGTCTCAACCAGAGCGCCAGCGGCCCGGATCGACGCTGCCAGGTCCTCGGCCCAGCCGGGGTGCCTGAACGGATCATCAGTCATGTAGTGGATCTGGGCGGGTACGCCGGTCGGCCACTGATCAGCCCCGATCTCTGCGAGAGGAATCGTCCCCGAGAACATCAACGTGCCGGACACGGAGCGCTGCGTCGAGACGTACTCGGCCATGCCGCCGCCGTTGGAGAACCCGGCGGCAACAAACCCGTCTGGCAGAGCCTCCACGGCGCCGAGGGCCGAGCCCATCAGAGCCGGATAGCCGCCAATGCTCTCCATGTGCGTCCTGGCCGCGTCGTAGGTGTCGAACGCCCGCCCTTCGTATTGGTCGACGATCAGCACCTCGTGGCCCGCCGACCGGAAGCGGTCGGCGGCGTCGACGACGCCGCGTCGCACCCCGAGCGCCGAATGGAAGAGAGCGATCTGCGCCATCCCTACACGGTAGGCGGCAGCCCAACAACGGTCCCGTTCGATCGGCGGATCCCCGAACGGTAAATCGTGCCCGTCACTTCGGCCGGAAAGCTCGGTCGACCGTCTGCTCGTCCGCGAGGTGGGGCCTCACGGCCACGTCTACTCAGACGTGGCAAGCGAGCCCGCGACAGGTGCCGTTGGCGCGTCGTCGAATTGGGAGAGCGTCACCATGGCGTCTGAGTCGGCGGTCGAAGCCTCCTCTCGAGGTACCAGGAGAAGTACCCGCGGTACCGCTCCTGGAGCTCCGGACGCTGCCAATCTCGCCCGTCGATGCGGCGCCGACAGGCCGGTTGGCCGCAGGTGCAGTCCATCGAGCCTTCGTAGTCGTCGAACAAGGCGTAGTCGGTGGTCAGCTCCTCGCCGACCTCGATGTCGCGCATGGCCACAAGGACGGTGTTTCCGGCGAAGCCGACGTTGGGCTCGCATGAGTGGTTGATGAAGAGCATCACCGACTCGTACTCGTCGTCGGTCAAGGCCACGAGATGCAAGTCATCGGTGATCTGTATGTCGGAGTTCTGAAGGCCCTCGGACATGTGCTGGAGAGTCTCGGTCGTCACGATGTGACCGCCCTTGACCGCAACGACCTCGTCCTCTTCGATCGTGTCGAGAGCAACGAGGCCACGACCAGCTATCGCACTGTCCGTCCCCTTCATCGCCTTGGGTGTGATCCAGGACGCCACCATGGCTTCATCCTGGCGCACCTGCTCCATCGACGTCCCAACGATTGTTCTGCGGGCACCCGGCAGTAATCCTTCCCCGGATTGGAGATTGGTGCTTGACCCTGACGTAACGTCAGGCCTTACCGTGATTCTTGCCAACGCATCCGCGACGGCAGAAGTGAAGGTGACTGGTGATGATCGGACAGGGAGCCCAAGTCTGGAAGGTCGGCCAGTTGGCGGCCTCCACGGGGCTGACAGTACGAACGTTGCACCACTACGATCATCTCGGCCTGGTGAGGCCGTCGGCGCGCACGGCGGCCGGGTATCGGCTGTATGTGGACTCCGACGTCGAACGGCTCTACCGGGTGCTGGCGTTACGCCAGCTGGGGTTGCCACTGGACACGATCGCCGAGGTCCTCGACGGGACGTTGCCGATCGAGGCCCTGCTCGAACAGCACCGGGCCTACCTCGATCGACAGTTGGTCGCCATCCGGACGCTGCGGGCGCAGCTGAGCATCATGGCTGGCGCCTCGCAGGGCGACGAGCCGGCCTCGGTCACCGACTTCTTCGAACTGATCCGAAAGGTGATCACGGTGGACGACACAGTGAAGCAGTACTTCAGTGACGAGCAGTTGGCCGAGCTGGCGGAGCGCCGAGCACAACTCGGAGAGCAGGCCATCGCGAACGTGCAGGCAGCATGGCCCAAGCTGATCGGCCAGGTGCAGGCGGCGGTTGATGGCGGGGTCGACCCCGCCACACCGCAAGCGCAGAAGCTGGCGGAGGAGTGGATGGGGCTGCTCCAGCAGTTCCACGGCGACGATAAGGGCATCCGGGACTCGCTCTATCGCATGCACGGCGATAAAGCCCAACAGATCGAGCTTGAGTATGGCGGCCCTTCCCCCGCCCTGCTGGAGTTCATCAAAGCCGCCAACGCCGCCCGGGCGGAATAGCAGCGCTGGCATTCCCGCCCGAGCGGCCTGCAGCACGGATCACCTCCCCTGCCTTGGCCGCCTCAGGCTCCGATCACCTCGGAGGGGTCGCAGGCGAGCGCCGCCTGAGCGGACCATCGCCTGGATCGCTTCCATCGTCTGGTCGGGGGCGTGATCGGAGTTGTTGATGACATGCTGTTCGAGGTCACCGAGATCAGTGAAGTAGTTGTAAAGCCAACGGAGGATGTCGTCGTCGTGACGCAGCTTCGGGTCGCGCAGGTTGGAACGAGCGAGGACCTCGTTGAAGCTGGGGCGGAGCACGACGAGGTGGGCGGGGACGTTGTTACGCATGATGTTCCGGGCCAAGGCCTCAAGGAACTGCCTGCGTATCAACGTGTCGACCACGACAAAGTAGCCACCGCTGGCGTAGACGGCCGCTGCACTGCCGATCGCCTCGAACACGATCTCATGCTGTGGTTCGGCACCATCCATCCAGCCGCGTAACCGGCCCGTCTTGAGCGCCTTGAAGAAGTCGTCGGCATGAAGGTGCACCGAGGGTTCAGTACTCCCCTCGGCTACCCGTCGGGCGGCTGTTGTCTTACCGGCGGCAGCTGGCCCGGTAAGGATCAGGACCTCGCCGGGAACTGCTGCATTCCGGCCGATCGTGCGCACTCGCACAGGATAAGAACTGCGTCTCGAACAAGAACAATCCGCGATTGTCGAACGACGACTCGCCTAGCGTCATAGAGCCCGAGCCCGGTAGCGCCAGGGGCTGGCTAGTAGGCGTAAGGAGAAGGCGGTCCAAACACCGAAGGGCGCGGGATATTTGTTGCGTCGTGGCGACAGTCTGGCTGAGCGCGAAGGAGTCCACGCGGTTGCCGGATATCTGCGTCAAGACGGGCCTGCCCGCTCGGCCGCGACTGCCGCTGGAGGCGGTGGATCGGCCCGCGTGGACCTACCGGATACTCCTCTTTGGAGGTTGGTGGGTCTTTCTGCTCGCTCGTGGCTTCGGTAACGACCGCGTCAAGGTCGCTCTTCCGGTCAGCGACGTCGCATTTCGTCGTCACCGTCGTGCCCAGTTGGCCTCCCTGGTTGCATTCGCTGTTGGTGCCCCCGTACTTGTGGTTGGCGTCATCGTCACTTCTGGGGTCGTGATCGGATTCGGCGTGATGGTGGCCGCATTGATCGCAGGAGCGGTCGCGGAGGTGATCACGCGGGTCGGGCTGCGCTTTGACACGAAGTCGAAGGCGATCATCGTGAGGCGGTGCCACGCTGGCTTCGCGCACGCCGTCGCCGAGTCCCGCCTCGCTCTGAGGTAGCTGGACGCGCGGCGCACACCCCGGCAGCTTCACGACCGCGTGAAGCGGGTGCGTCCCCCTGCGATGCCTCGTGCCCTCATAGCCGCCAGGTCCCGGTTGTCACGAGGCAGTCGCTGCTATCCCGCTACGTTGCCGGTGCGGATTGCGGCAATCGTTTCGATGAACTCGCTATCCGGGCTCATCCATCACTTCGGGATCGGATGCTCGCTCTCGAATCGGGAGTCCCGCGCAACAACACGACGGGTCGCCACAGGTCGCCAAGCGGATCCCCCGATCTACGTTGCACCCGCAGTCCGCACACATGATCTTCATGTGTGGGAGCCTACGACGCCTCTGCCGACAGCCCGAGCGGCGACCGAGCTCAGCGCACACGTCGTCGGCCTACCGCAGCAACCTGACGACCAGGCGGAACGACGAGTGACCCAGTCCGTCGGCATGCCGGCTCCATGGTCCGTAGGCCGATCGGGCCGTCGGCTACCGGTTCACGGAAGCGAGAAACAGGCCCAGTTGGTGGGGCGTGCGCACGATGTAGACATCCGCGTCCACGGCGATGCTGGTCGCGGCGTGCACAACGGCAGCCCTGCTTCGGTATCGCCATGTCAACAGCCACCACCAGAAATCGGTGCGCTCGCGCGATCGCCGTAGGACGCGCCATGCGCAGCGCACGAGAGAGAAGTCGAGTACCAGAACCGTGTCGGCTCTGCTCAGTCGGGCCGCGAGAGCGTCGTAGGGCCCGAGGTCCCCGTCCATGATCCAGCAATTCGCCGCCGCGAGCCTCAGCTGAATCTCGCTCCACGCCTCCGGTGGCGTCGCCACCAACCCCGGTCGCCAGAAGTGCTTATCCAGCTCGATGACCGGCAGACCAGTGAGTCGGCCAAGACGCAGCGCGGCCGTCGACTTTCCCGCCCCGCCTCGGCCCAGGATCACGACCCTTTCCACCCCACCCACGATGCCTCAAGCGCGCCTGCGGCACCGACATCCGCGCTTCGACCCCACCGGGGACCATCCGCATGCCGCGAAGCCCCCCGCGCCTCCGTGGTGGCGCCCAGAGGCAGGATGAGACCGTGAATGCCGTCTCAGGAGCTTCGGCCGCTTCGCCCGATCGACTCTCGGATCTGATGCGAGATGCGGCGTTCAGCCGGTTCCCGCCGACCGACGGAGCGGTCGAGGTCCTCCCCCGACCGTTGGGGCCCGCCGATGCCCTTGTCGCCTTCGCCGCCCACCACGCCCTGGCCGCCGACGTGGAACCCGACTGGGTGACGGCGACCTTTCCCGCCGACGACCTGGGAGCGCCGATGAGGGCAACCTTCCTCGCCGAGCTCGGTCGTCGTCTCGGTGCAGAGGCCGGCACGGTCGACGTCGTCCTCGCCGCCGTTGCCACCCCGACGCACACCGAGGCTGCGGTCGAGCCGGCCGAGGAGACCTTCTCCCACCCTCGCCTCACCCGAGCCCACCGCTACCGCACGCAGGTCCGTCCCTTTCGAGACGGCCACGGGGGTGTGCTCACGATCGGCCGGGGCCTGGCCGAACGGGTCGAGGTGTCCATCGAGGTGGACGCGGCCGCTCGAGGAGCAGGTCGCGGCTCCGCCTTGGCTCGCAGCGCCCTCGGACTCGTGACCCCGGGTACCCCGGTGTTCGCGCAGGTATCCCCGGGGAACGCCGCGTCGCTGCGCTGCTTCCTCGCCGCCGGCTATCGCCCATCGCGGCCGACGTCCTCTTCCACCGCCACGGCCGCTGATCTCCGGCGCCCAGATCCTGCGACTCCAGCCCCGCCTCTCTGGAGACGCGCTCAGGCCATACGGGCAGGGAATCCGCCCGTTGCGATGGGGCCCCACCGATCGATCGTCACACGGATGAGCGCCTTCCCCTGACGCTGCATGGCGGCCCGGTATTCGTCCCAGTCGTCGTGCTCACCTCCGATCGCTCGGAAGTACTCGACGAGAGGTTCGAGTGCCTCCGGAAGGTCGAGGACCTCGGCGCGACCGTCGACCTGCACCCATGCGCCGTTCCATTCGTCGGAGACGACCAGAAGGCTGACGTGAGGGTCGCGTCGAGCGTTGTGCGCCTTGGCCCGCTCGGGATACGTAGCGACCACGATCCGGCCGTCGCCGTCCACACCTGCAGTTACCGGAGACAGCTGAGGGCTACCGTCGCGCTTCGCGGTGACCAGTACGACCTTGTGGCGACCGCGAACGAAGTCGAGCAGCTCGTGGCGTCCGACGACCTCGGACGTGGCGATCTTGGCGTTCATCGGTGGCTCCGCATTCGCTCAACGATACGGCCTCGCGCCGCCGGTTCCCGACCGTGGCGGGGTGGTCCGTTCGCTACGCCCCGGCTCCTCACGCAACCCTGAACACGAACATGCCCGTCACGAATTTGTACTTAACGAACATGTTCGTTACACTGGCATCATGCCGACAGAGAAGAGATCACCCGTCAGCCGCCGGGAGCGACCGGCCAAGCCGGCGTTGACACGGGCGGGCATCGTGGCGGCTGCGCTCGGCGTCCTGCGCGCCGAAGGTCTCGACCGCGTCACGATGCGCCGTCTGGCTCAGGAGCTCGACACCGGGGCGGCATCGCTCTACGTCTATGTGCGGAATACCGCCGAATTGCACGCCTTGATCCTCGACGAGCTGCTCGGAGAGGTCGACCTGGGCGCCGTCACAGCCCGCGGTGACTGGCGGGAGCGGCTCGTGACGGTCCTGTGGTCGTACATCATGGTCCTCTTCGAGCACCCGGGCCTAGCCCAGTCGGCGCTCGTGACCCGGCCGTCGGGTCCTGGCTACCTGCACCTGCTCGATGGGGTCCTTGCACTGTTGCGTGTCGGGGAGATCCCCCCCGAGCGGGCCGCGTGGGCGGTGGATCTGCTGTTGCACTTCGCCACTTCGACCGCCACGGAACAGGGCACACGCACGCAAGCGATCGACGCCAGCGACGAGGAGCAAAGGGCCGCCGACGCGTTGCTCGACATCTCCGCCGAGACGTTCCCCCACATCGCCGCCCTCGGGGCGCAACTCCTCTCCGGGACGGGCTCGGAGCGGTTGACCTGGGGCTTCCACGTCCTGATCAACGGGATCCTGCAGACACCGAACGCCGCGCCACCGAACGCCGCGCTACCGAACGCCACGCCACCGAAAGGAGACGCACCATGACCACGACCCCAGCCACAGACGAAGCCCCGGCCGCAGCCACCATCGAAGGCGGCGCCTCCCGACTCCCGACCCGCCTCCGCCTGATCCTCGCGGTGGTGCTGATCGCCGACGTTCTCGACCTGATGGACTCGACGATCACCAACATCGCCGCTCCCTCGATCGTCCGCGACATCGGAGGAGGGGAGTCGCTGATCAAGTGGTTGGGGGCCAGCTACGCGTTGACGATGGGCGTCCTCCTTGTCGTGGGGGGTCGCCTCGGTGACCGCTACGGCAAACGGCGGCTGTTTCTGACCGGCATTGTCGGGTTCGTCGCCGCCTCGGCCGTGTGCGGACTTTCGGTCGATCCGGCCATGCTGATCGCCGGCCGACTCGTGCAGGGCGGCTTCGGGGCGCTGCTCATCCCGCAGGGCATCGGCATCCTGCTCGCCACCTTCTCCCGCGAGCAGATACCGCGCGCCTTCGTCGCCTTCGGCCCCGTCCTCGGGGGTTCGGCCGTGCTCGGGCCCATCGTGGCCGGCTTCATCATCGACGCCGACATCGGCGGCCTGTCATGGCGCCCGATGTTCCTGATCAACATCGTCCTTGGCACCATCGGCTTCGTCGCCGCCATCAGGCTGCTGCCTCGCGACGTGCCGAGCGGTGAGGTCCCCATCGACGGGCTCGGTGCCGGTCTGCTCGGAGCCACGATGTTCGGGCTGCTCTATGGACTTATCGAAGGCTCCACCGCCGGATGGACGACGCTCCCCATCCTGAGCCTGGTCGCCGGCGCCGCGCTTTTCGTCGGGTTCGGGGTCCGCCAGCGCATGGCCCAAGACCCGCTGATCCTGCCCTCGCTGCTCGCCAATCGGGGGTTCACCTCCGGTCTGCTCCTCGGTTTGGGGTTCTTCGCAGCGGTGAACGGGCTGGCCTACGTCGTCTCGTTGTTCTTCCAGACGGCGCTTGGGCTCACTCCATCGGAGGCGGCCATCGGACTGGCGCCAATGATGGTTGGCATCATCGGCGCATCCTTCGTGGGCCGTCCACTGATCACCAAGTTGGGACGCGTGCTCGTGGTCATCGGCCTCGGAATCACCCTCGCCGGGGCCATCGGGCTGTGGGCAACCGTCCGGGCCGACGGCACGACCGTCGGCGTCTCGGCCTTTGCTCCCTCCCTCTTCGTTCTCGGCGTGGGTATGGGCACCTGTTTCGCCAGTATCTACGACGTCGCCATCGGCGATGTCGTAGCCGAGGAGGCCGGCAGCGCCAGCGGCTCTCTCTCCGCGGTCCAGCAACTCGCCGCCGGCATCGGGTCCGCCGTCGTCACGACCGTCTACTTCAGTCAGCGGACGCAGCACGGTGCCGCCCACGCCATGACCGTCAGCGTCGCCGTCGTTGGTGCTATCGCCGCCCTCTGCCTCGGAGTCGTCTGGCTGCTACCCAAGTCAGCCCCGCCGAGCGAGCACTGAAGAGCCTGAAGCCCCTGGCCCACGACCGTCTCAGCACATCGAGGGAAGTCGTGCTCGGGCGGTCGGGCATAACTGGTAACGATGACGAAGCCTGGCCTCCCTGAGATGCGCGGTCGGCCGCCTTAAGCTTCGCCGGTGCGGACAGTGGCAAGAGGCGGTGGGAATCCCGGCCGGCCGCCGCCGATGCGGCGCCGGCGGCTCGGTTACCGGCCCGGGCTCGACGGGATCAGGGGTATCGCCGTCATCGCAGTGATGGTGTTTCACGGCGGGATCGGCTGGCTGCCCGGTGGATTCCTCGGTGTCGACCTGTTCTTCGTCCTCTCCGGGTTCCTGATCACCACCCTGCTCCTCGAGGAGTGGGGCACGACCGCCGCCATCCATCTGGCTTCCTTCTGGGCAAGGAGGGCCAGGAGGTTGCTCCCCGCCCTTGTGCTCATGTTGGCTGCGGTCGCCGTCTACGGCGCCACCCTGGCCCCGCCGGTCACCCGCTCGGGCCTCAGGTGGGACGGCCTGTCATCGCTGTTCTACGTGGCCAACTGGCGGTTCGTCTTTGGTCACCAGTCCTATTTCGCCAGCTTTGCCGCCCCATCGCCGCTCAGGCACATGTGGTCCCTAGCCGTCGAGGAGCAGTGGTATCTCGTGTGGCCACCGACCCTGTTGCTTATCCTGCACTTCCTGCGCCGCCGCGTCGACGGCAGGGGGAAGCTCAGGATCATACTTGGGGTCCTCGCCACCCTGACCGCCCTTTCCGTCGCCCAGATGGTCCGACTCGATCTCGTCACCCACGGCGCCGCCGACGGCGGGCGGTCGTACTACGGCACCGACACACACATCCAGGTGCTGCTCATCGGGGCCATGCTCGCGGTGGCATGGCTGCTTTGGCCGCCCGAGACCAGGCTCGGCTCCTCGACGCTGAGGGTCTGGTGGCCCCGGGCCGGCCTGGCCGGGGCGGCCATCTGCCTGCTGATGTTCTTCGAGGTGTCGGGCGGTGATCGCTGGCTGTATCGCGGCGGCTTCGCCCTGTTCGCCATCGCCGGCGCCCTGGTCGTGGCGACCGTCGTCGCCCCCGGCGCCGGCGTGACGGCGAAGATCCTCGGCTCGGTCGCGCCCCGTGCCGTGGGCCGCGTGTCCTACGGCCTGTACCTGTGGCATTGGCCCGTGGACGTGTGGCTCAACCCGACGAGGGTGCACCTGAGCACGGGCCCGCTGTTCTTGCTGCGCACGGCCGTCGCCGCCGCCTTCACCGTGGCCTCCTACCATCTGGTGGAGGTGCCGATCAGGACCAAGCGGTTTGTGCTGCATCGTCCGCTGCGCACCACGGGTGCGGTCGTGGCCGCTCTCGCCGTCGGCGTCGTCCTCCTCCCGAGCATCGGCGACAGCGCCGGCGCGCCGGCAGTGGCGAGCATCACCTCACCCGGCCAACCCCACCGGCCACCGCCTCCGCCGGTACACAGTCGCGGCCGGACCGAGCTCCTCCCCGCCGCCCGGCCCGGCCGGCCGGTGCAGGTGCTCGTCGTCGGCGATTCGGTCGGCGTGTCGCTGACCAACGAGGTGAAGCCGCCCCGGCCGCTCAAATTCGCCAACGCTTCCATCGAGGGCTGCGGGCTGACCTTCGGGGCGGCGATCGTCGGCGGCTACCCCATCTACGACGTCTCCCAGTGCCCCGAGGCGCATCAGCGCGCCGCCTGGCTGGCCGGGCTGGCCACCAGACCCAACGTGGTGGTGATGTCGTTCGGCACCTGGGACGTCTACGACCAGGAGTACGCCAACCGGACGTACAAGGCCTTCACCCCCGCCTACGAGAAGCTGATCGCCGGCCAGCTCCAGGACGACATCGATTTTGTCGCCCGCTACAGCCGGGCCCACATCGCCCTGCTCGACGTCCCTTGCTACAACGAGACCAACTACGGGCTCGGCGGCGCCAACAGTGCCCGCAACGACCCGAAGCGGGTGGCGTGGGTCAATGGCATCTTCCGCAAGGTCGCCGCCGCCAACACGGGACGGGTGAGCATGGTCTCGATCTCGCGGTGGGCGTGCCCCGGCGGTCATTTCCTCACCGGACGCGACGGCGTGACCCTCCGCCCCGACGGTGTCCACTACGACCCGCAGTCGGCCGCCCTCACCTGGAACTGGCTCGAGCCGCGAGTCCTCGCCTTGGCGCGCACCGCGGCGCGGGTGCCAGTAAGCGGCGGCGGCGCACCATCCTGAGCCGGGATGATCCGGCGGGGCGGATGTCCGTCCGGTCGGCGGACCCGAGGTTCAGTGCCGGAAACCGCCACAGCCTCGGGATGCGCCGACCTTGTAGAGGCCGTACTTGTCCCCGCCTTGGTAGGACTCGTAGTAGAAGCGCTTGCTCGAGTGCGGGTTCATGACCTGACGATCCGAGGTCTTGACGGCTTTGAGACCGAAGGTGCCCCCCACGCCGAAGAGGAGCAGGTGGCCTTCGGCCGAGTGCTCGGGGTGCCTGGTGTCGTAACGCCCGTAGCCGGTGCTCGTCGTGGACTGGATGTCGACGACAGCACCGAACATCTGATGGGTGCCAACAAAGACGTATGGGCTAACGGCGACGCCCCGACCGCCGGAGAGGTTGGAATACTCGAATTGCACGAGGAACGGCTCCTTCGTAGCGTTCTTGAGCTTGGATTCCGTCCCCCGATACGAGACGATAAGACCGGAATACTTGGCCGCCTCGCGCATGGCCCTGCGGGCATCGGAGACCCTGGCCTTCACTTGCGATTGTCGGAGGCGGGCGGTGTCGACCTCGTACTTGATCGTGTCCTTCGGGTCCCAACGCAGGCCGTTGACTGCATAGTTGGTGTTGCGTCGGGGCGCCTTCGGTGCCCTCGGGCACGACGCCGCCACCACCGAAGGGGTCGTGGCCTCGACCGACGACGCCGGGAGGGCCGTCGCACGCAACGCCGGGCCAGCATGGTGGCTACTCGAAGACGCCGCCGATGCGACGGGCGCAACGACGCTCACGCCGAGGGCCGCGCAGCCGACGACACCGAGCGCCGCCCTCCGATACAAGCCATGCCCGCTCGCCTGGACGCGCCGTTCCGATCGCTGGTGCCAGTTCATGTCCGCCCTCCGCTCGTCCGGGTGTGATGACGGCGTGTGCCTACTACGTCGTCGGCCTGATCTCAACCGGTGCCGGCGCCGCCTCCTGCGCCCTTCGCCTGGCCCGCCCGACGCGAACGGCGTAGATGACGGCGGAGGCGACGAAGAGAATGCCCGTCACGAGCAACCAGTTGCCCACGTACGCGTTCTCGGTGAACCCCGTGCTCGCCAGGTAGTACGCCTGCGAGAGGCGGAGCACGAGCGGGAACGAGATCCCGAGAAGGACGGCGGAGATGACCGCCGGGACGCGCAGGTGGTTGATCCAGGGCACGGCCGGTAGGCGCTCGGGATGACGCCGGGAAAGACGCACGGCCGAGCGATCGGCGATGGCGTAGAGAGGCCATCCAATCAGGTCATGGGCGACCAGACAGAGGACGAACCAGGCGAAGATCTTGACCCAGCCGGCTTGGCCGACGATCCGCGTGACGGCGTAGCCCCCGAGGGCAAAGCACGCCAGCAACGACAGCAGGTGCAGCGGGCCGGCCCCGTAGCGACGACGGAGCCACGCCACGTCAGGCCCCCTCGGTGAAGTCGATGCGGACCATCCACTTGCGGTTGTATGTGCCCGGCGCCGAAGGCACGATGACGCGGGCTGGGTAGCCGTGGTCGAGAGAGAGCTCGGCGCCGTTGACCCGCAGGGCCAGCATCGAATCGCCGGCCTGCACTTGCGTTGCGGAGAGGGTCACGAGACCGGCCTTCTCGATGGTGTGGAGGGCGGCGGTGGCCGACGTCGATGCTCCGGTCAGCCGGGCCAGATCGGCCAGTGGCACGCCGGTCCAGCGTTGCTGCGTCGACCACCCCTCGGTGCAGGCGATCGGTAGGTCGGCGGTCGTGAGCGGCATGGCGAGCAGGTCGGCTCGGCTGAGAGAGACGCGCCGGGCACCGCGGAGCTCGATGCGCCACGCCGGCCCCGTTTGGTTCGGCGTGATGCCCGCGTAGGCGGCCGTGTGGTTGACGGGAAACTCGTTGGGCCCGACGCCAGGAGATCGGTAGTGCGTGCCGAGCAGGGCCACGCGTCGCATGCCGCCCCCGATGGCCTCCCCCGCGGTCAGCAAGAACACGGCAAGCGACGTCCCGCCCACCAGAGCGAGGACCCCGCGCCTGGAGATCGTCGGCGCCGCCGGCTCGACGGCGACCAGGCCAGTCCCGTCGACCGGCTCCGGCTGGGTGTCGGCGAGCCCGACGGTCAGCTCCGTCCTGAAGCGACGGGATCGCAGGGCCCGCACCATTCGTGGGAACTTCAACGCCACGTGCACGGCGAAGCCGGCGATGAACGCCCACGCCCCATAGAAGTGCCCGGTGTAGAACGACACCTGGCCGAAGTAGTCGATGTCGAGGATCCCGGTCGTGAGCTCGAACACGATGCCGCCCACGAGCACCACAAGGCTGAGCCGCTCGAAGAACTGGGCGACGGAGCGCAGGGGGGGCCAGGAGAACAGTTTGGGGATGACCGACCACAGCTTGGCCAGTACGACGGGGACGAGGACGAGCCCGAGCATGATGTGGATGCCCTCGGTGACCCGGTAGAGCCAGCTTGGGTTGGTGAGCCAGTTGAAGAGATAGAAGCCGAGGGCGGCGTGGTTGGGGTTGGGGTCGTTGCCGGCGAGCCCGGGGTTGTAGGCGGCGTAGGAGATCAGCCCGGTGATGAACTCGACCGGGATCCCGACGAGCAGCACAAGACCGAAGACGGAGGTCAGCCACGGGCCGCGCACCGGGCTGCGCCACCGTCGTGGCGAGAACGGCCCATCGTCGCCGCCGGGGACCGACCCACCCCCTCGCCCACCTCCGCTGGCCCCGTCACTGCGCCCCGTGGCCGTATCGCCTCTCCCAGGAGCCGCAGCGTGGCCGCCCACCTCATCCGCCGTCATGGATCTCCGGGGGGAACTTGGGCCTGTCCGTGATGACAGGATCCTAGAGGCCGATGCCGTCCTCTGCCCCCAAACGGGACGTCACAGCAGTCACACCCTGTCCGTAGGGTGAGTGCCATGAACCGCCTGGCCGAACAGACCAGCCCCTACCTCCGCCAGCACGCCGCCAACCCGGTCGACTGGCAGCCCTGGGACGACCGCGCCCTGGCCCAGGCCAAGAGCGAGGACAAGCCGATCCTGCTCTCGGTCGGCTATTCCGCCTGCCACTGGTGCCACGTCATGGCCCACGAGAGCTTCGAGGACCCCGACACGGCCGCGGTGATGAACGAGCTCTTCGTCAACATCAAGGTCGATCGGGAGGAACGCCCCGACGTTGACGCCGTGTACATGGAGGCGGTGCAAGCGATCTCGGGCTCGGGGGGCTGGCCCATGACGGTCTTCCTGTTGCCCGACGGGAGGCCATTCTTCGGGGGCACCTACTTCCCGAGGGCACGGTTCGTGGACCTGATGCGGCGCGTCTCGGAGGCGTGGATGACCCGCAGGGACGGCCTCGAGTCGGACGCCGCCCAGCTGACCGAGGCCGTCCGCGTCGGCACGGGTCTGCCCGGAGCCGGCCTGAGCTCAGGAGACGACGCCGGCGCCGGGCTCCCCCCCGAGCTGCTCACGGTGGCGACGAGCAACCTCCTCGGTCGCTTCGACCCGGAGTGGGGCGGCTTCGGCCGGGCGCCCAAGTTCCCGCAGCCGACCATGCTCGAGATGCTGCTGCAGGACTGGTCCCGCACGGCCAACCCCGATGTCCTCAACGCCGTGACCACGACCCTCGACGCCATGGCGTCGGGTGGGATCTACGACCACCTGGGCGGCGGATTCGCTCGCTACTCCACCGAGCGGACCTGGCTCGTCCCCCACTTCGAGAAGATGCTCTACGACAACGCCCTGCTGATCAGGGTCTACCTCCACGCCTGGCTGGCCACGGGGACGCCCCGGTACCGCCAGGTCGTCGCCGAGACCGTCGGCTACCTGCTGCGACCGCCGATGCGCCGGGACGGTGGGGGGATCTGCTCGGCCGAGGACGCCGATAGCGAGGGCGTCGAAGGCCGCTTCTACGTGTGGTCGCGCCAAGAGGTCGAGGCGCTCGGAGGTCCCGAAGCGGTCGACTGGTACGGCGTAGGGGAAAAGGGGAACTGGGAGGGCACGAACATCCTCTTTCGACCCGAGCGCGGCGCGCTGGAGCGGCCGGCCGCAGTGGAGGCGGCCCGGGTAGCGATGTTGCGGGCCAGGGACCAGCGGGTGAGGCCCGGCCTCGACGACAAGGTGCTGACCGAGTGGAATGGCATGGCCGTCGCCGCGCTGGCCGAGGCCGGCGCCGCACTCGGCGAACCCGCCTGGGTGACGACCGCCGCCGAGATCGGCGAATTTCTCCTCAACGAGCTTCGAGTCGAAGGACGGTGGCGCCGGTCATGGCAGGGTGGCACGGCCCAGCACCTCGCCTATGCGTCCGACCACGCCTGGCTGGTCGAGGCGTTCACCCGACTGGCCGAGGCCACCGGGCAGGCCCGATGGGTCGCCGAGGCGGCCGCCGCCGCCGACGCCCTCATCGACCTGTTCTGGGACGATGCAGGGGGCGGGTTCGACACCGCTGGCCGGGATGCCGAGGCCCTCTTTGCCCGGCCCAAGGACACCTACGACGGCGCCGTCCCCTCGGCACACTCCGTCGCCGCCAGCGCTCTGCTGCGCCTCGGGGCGCTCGTCGGGAGACCCGACCTGACGTCGAAGGCGGCGGACATAATCGATCTGCTGACGCCGGCCATGGCCAAGGCGCCGGCGGCGTTCTCCGGCCTGGTGGCGGCGGCCGACCTGTCCGCCGGCGGGATGGTCGAGATTGCCGTGACCGGCTCACGCCCCGACCTCGTCGGCGTAGCCCGCGAGGCGTACCGACCCGATGCGGTGCTGGCGTGGGGTGAACCCTACGACTCGCCCCTGTGGGAGGGCAGGACGGGGCCGGAGGAGGCCGGGCTCGCCTTCGTCTGCCGCAACTACGCCTGCGACGTGCCGGCGTCGACGGCCGACGAGCTGCGGGCCCGGCTTCAAACGTAGACGAGCGGCCCTTCGCCCGGATCGTCGACCGGTTGGTCGCAGGTCGGACACCACCATCTGACCTCGAGCGAGGTGGCACAGGCGGCGTGGACGGGAGTGGGCACCGCCTCGCTGTCCGAACCCCACTGGGCCAGGAGGCGCAGGGCGCCGGCCAGTTCCCTCCCGGTCGCCGTCAGCTCGTAGGCGGCACGGGGGGGCCGATCGGAGTACGGCCGCGCCATGACGACCCGGCCGGCGTCGAGGCGGCGAAGACGCTGGGCCAGCACATTGGTGGCGATGCCGGGCACGGCGTCTTGCAGTTGACCGAATCGGCGCGGCCCCTCGAGCAGGGCGTCGACCACGAGCAGCGACCAGCGGTCGCCGACCCGACTCAGGGCCGCGTCGAGAGCCGAGAGGGATCGGGTGGTCTCGAGAGGGCCTCGACGGTCGGGCATGCCCGCATGCTGCCCGCTCGGGCGACCGGTCCAACAACTTCCCGCTCTTGCCATCGCTTCAATGGTAGCTTGCAAGTGACAAGTAACAGCCCTGGGAGGGGACAAAATGAGCACGGTTGAGCAACTGGTCCAGCAGCTCGAGGCGGGCGCGGCCATGGCGGCGGCGACCGCAGGACCGGCGACGGTCAGGATCGGCAGGGATGGGGGCCGAGGCGCCGGCGTCGTGACCGGCGACGGCACGGTCGTCACCAACGCCCACAACCTGCGAGGCCCGCAAGTGACGGTCACCTTCGCCGACGGCCGCCGCGTCACCGGCGAGGTCAGAGGCGTGGATCCCGACGGCGACGTCGCCGTCATCGCCGCCGACACCGCCGGCGTCGCTCCCCTGGCTTGGCGCGACGTGCCGGCCGAGTTGGGCACCCCCGTGTGGACCCTCACACTTCCCGCCTCCGGGGCCACCCGAGTCACGACGGGAGCCGTGTCGGCCATCGGCCGACCCTTCCGGGGACCGGGCGGCCGCCCCATCGCCGCCAGCGTCGAGCACACCGCACCGCTGGCGCGCGGCTCGTCGGGCGGTCCCCTCCTCGACGCCGAAGGCCGGCTCGTCGGCCTGAACACCCATCGCCTCGGCGACGGGTTCTATCTCGCCCTCCCCGCCGACGCCGAGCTCCGCCGCCGGATCGACGAGCTGGCCCGGGGCGAGACACCGACCCGCCGGCGCCTCGGCATCGCCCTGGCACCGCCCCATGCCGCCCGACGCCTGCGTGGCGCCGTCGGCCTCCCCCCACGGGATGGGCTCCTGATCAGAGGGGTCGACGACGACAGCCCCGCTGGTCGTGGCGGCCTGCGTCGCGGCGATCTCATCGTGGCCGTCTCCGGTCGAGGCGTCGCCACCGTCGACGATCTCTTCGCTGCGCTCGACACCACCGAAGCGACCGTGGCGATCACCGTGGTCCGCGGCACCGACGAGGTCACCGTCGAGGTGGCCTTCGGACCCGCCGAACCCGCCGACCCGAGCGAGCCGACCGGCGGAGACGCGGCCTGAGGTAGGCAACCTCGCAGCATCGAAAAAAGGGCGTCAAGGCCGACCGACGGATCGGTTAGGTCGGCTAAGGTCTTCGGCTCGAAGGGGCTGCTTCGCGCCGGGTCCAAACGGCCCATCGCGGAGGGTCCACCACCTTTCGTCTCGTCTTGGACACTATGAGCATCGTGCCGACAGTCACCGCCCCCGACTTCCGGGACCTGGGTAAAGACGTTCCCCGTCTGGCCCCGGTTCCGGATGCGACCCTCGAGCTGCTCGTCCTGGCCATCGACGAGCAGCAGTGCGCCGGCGTCGACCTCGATTCAGGCGCCCTGGTGCGGGCCTGGTGGGAACGGCGACCTGCGGTCCCGCTCCGGGCTTACGACGTCGTGCTCGTCACCTTGGCCAGCGACCCCGAGCTCGTGCCCGACCCCTCCGAGCCCGAGGGCCTGGCGCTGTCCGGGGCCCCCGAGAGGGTGGGACGGATTACGGGGCGGCGGGCCGAGAAGCTCCTCCGCCCGCTGGCGCACCCCGGCGGCGAACCGCTGCTCGGCAGCAACGCCCCCGCCGTTCCGTATTGGGAGCGCAGGGCCGACCACCCGTCCATCGCCCTGGTCGAGCCGGAGGGGCCGGTGGTCCTGCACCGCGATCCGACCTACCTGGCCTGCCGGTTCGCCTGGATGGGCAACGTGCGTGAGCTGCCCTGCATCGACCGCCGGGTCGCCGGCGACATGGACCGCGCCGGGCACCGCCGGCGCGCCGCCGACCGCAGGACCCGGCTCGTCGTCGCCCTCACGCCCCCCATCGACGGGCACTGCCACAAGGTCGTCTCCGCCGTCCTCCCTCGGACCTAGCCCTTTCGCCGCCCGGGAGGGCGTCGTCCCCTTTCGTAGCTTTTCTTTGCCCACTTTTACGGACTCACTCCGTAAAACCGGGCAAAGAAAGCCGCCGGCCAGGGAGGCAGACGGGCCAACGACGCGGGTAAGCCGGGTCGAGGCGAATCGAGCGGAAGGGATGGCCCGCCCGCACGGGACCGGCCGCCGGGCCCTAGGAGGCGTAGCGCTCGGCCAGGTCCTCCGCCATGCCCCACCCGAAGGCGATGAGCACGTCGTGGCGGTCGGCCTCGAAGGGGTCGAAGAAAGCCGCCACATCGGCGGGCACCGACTCCGGTTTGGCCGACGAGAAGTCGAACACCCCCGCCGCAGTGCCGTCACCGGTGACGAGGAAGGATCGGTCGTCGATGCGACCCTCGGCGCCGAAGCGCTTGGCCAGCCGGCGGCTCCAGGCCCGCTCCTCGCCGGTCGGCTTATGGCCGGGGCGGGGGCAGATGTCCTCGAGGTTCTTGAAAGCGGCGAAGGCACCGGCATCGATGAACCGGCTGCCGACCAGGACATCCTCGTCGGGGAAGGCGAGCACGGCCCGGCGGAACTGGTCGGCGGTGAGGGACTTGAGCACCTGGTCCCGCTTGCCGTTGCGACGCACCGACGCCAGGCCCCAAAGCAGGCACGGGGTGCCACCGATGCGCTCGAGGGTGCAGAACGAGAAGCCGAGCAGCCTGCCGGCCTCGCGCACCTGGGTGATGAGAACCCACTCCTCCGCCTGCTTGGAGAGCAACCCGATGTCGAATCCGGCCGGGCCGTCCGTGACGGTGTCCGCCATCTCCGCGATCTCACCATCCGAAAGGGCGGTGCAGTCCTTGGTCTCGACATCGAGGGGCATGCGTGAACAACTCTCCTCATCGTCGCCCGAGGGACCCCAGCGGGCGTGGGGTCCATTTTAGGCGCTCGGGGCGGCCTTGTTCCAAAGACAGGCGGGGCCGAGCAGGACCCGAAGCTCGGCCAGCAGTCCGGCCGTCGTCCTGACACCCCATGTGGCGTCGAGCGAGATGCACTTCGATCCGACGTGCAGGAACACCTGGGACTCGCCCGGATGCTCGCCGAGCAGCTTCTTGAGCCGCTCCACCCGGTCCTCGGTCAGGGCGGCAAGCGGCAGCTCGAGGTGCAGCGGCTCGGCGCCGACGGTGAGCTCGGGCCGTCTGAGCTCCATGCAGATCACCTTGGGCTGCTCGTCCTTGGTGTCGAGCCTGCCCTTCACGCAGACGATGCTGTCGTCGGCGAGCAGGTGGCCGACGTCGGTCATCGTCCGGGGGAACACCCACACCTCGATGGTCGACTCGAGATCCTCAAGGGTGAACGTCGCCATCAGCTCGCCCCGTTTGGTGTACTTGCGGTTGAGGCCGGTGATGACCCCGCCGACCCAGCGCACCCCCGGCCGCTCTCCTGCGCCGCCGGCCATCGCGCCGACACCAGCCCCCGCAACGCCGGGGTCCGGTTCGCGCAGCCCGGCGATCGTGGTGTCGGTGTGCCTCCTGAGCGCGGCCTCCACGCCGAGCAGCGGGTGGTCGGAGATGTACAGGCCGAGCATCTCCTTTTCGAACACGAGCCGCTGGGACTTGTCGAACTCCGTGTCGGGGATCGGCACCCTGGCGTCGTCGAAGCCGGCGCCGGCGTCTGACCCGCCGCCGTCGCCGAGATCACCGAACAGGCTCATCACGCCCTGCTCCTGCTCGCGGCGCCGGGCGAGGGTGCGTTCGACGATCCGGTCGAACACCAGGCAGAGGCCCTGGCGGGGATGGCCGAGCGAGTCGAAGGCCCCACCCTTGACGAGCGACTCGATGCTGCGTTTGTTGAGGACGACCGGGTCGACCCGCTTGGCGAAGTCGTAGAAGTCGACGAAGGGTCCGCCGGTCTTTCGCTCGGCCACGATCCGCTCCACCAGGCTCTCGCCCACGTTGCGGATGGCCGACATCCCAAACGGGATCGCCCCTTTCGATTTGGCGCCCCCTCCCCTGATGGCCGTGAACTCCGACGCCGAGACGTTGACGTCGGGGACGAGGACCTCGATGCCCATGGCTCGGCATTCGGCCAGGTAGACAGCCGTCTTGTCCTTGTCGTCCTTGACGCTTGTGAGGAGGGCGGCGAGGTACTCGGCGGGATGGTTGGCCTTCAGCCAGGCCGTCCAGTAGGCCACGAGCCCGTAGCCGTAGGCGTGGGACTTGGGGAAGGCGTAGTCGGCGAACGGCTCGATGACGTCGAAGAGCGCGGTGCCGATGTCGCGCCCGTACCCCGTGATGTCGCAGCCGGCGACGAATTTCTCCCGTTCGAGCGCCATCACCTCACGGTTCTTCTTCCCTGCCGCCTTGCGCAGGTTGTCGGCCGCCTCGAGGCTGTAGCCGGCAAACTTCTGCGCCACCCGCATCATGGACTCCTGGTAGATCATGAGCCCTTGGGTGTCGGCAAGCACCTCCTCGAGGTCGGGGTGAAGGTAGGTGATCGGCTTGCGGGCGTTCTTGCGGTCGGCGTAATCGTTGTGCATGTTCGCCGCCATCGGGCCCGGCCGGTAGAGAGCGTTGAGGGCGGCGACGTCGGCGAACTCGGTCGGAGCGAGGGACCGGGCCAGCGAGCGCATGTTGGTTCCCTCGAGCTGAAAGACCCCGACCGTCGCCCCCTTGCGCAGCAGATCGAAGGTCGTCGGGTCGTCGAGCGCCACGGTGTCGATGTCGGGGCGCTCGCCGGTGTTGGCTTCCACGAGATCAAGGGTGCGCTCGATCACCGACAGGTTGCGCAGGCCGAGGAAGTCCATCTTGAGCAGGCCGAGCTCCTCGACACCGTGCATCTCGTACTGCGTGACGATCGGGGCGTCCTCCGGCTTCCCGCCGGCCTCCGGCTTGCGCTGGACCGGGAGGTAGTCGGTGAGGGCGTCGGCCGCGATCACGACGGCGGCGGCGTGGATCCCGTCCTGGCGGCGGAGGCCTTCGAGGCCCTTGGCCACGTCGACGACCTTGGCCACGTCGGGGTCGGCGCCGTACATCTCCCGCAGCTCGACCGCCGCCTTGTAGCCGTCGGCGTATTTCTCGTGGGGTTGGAGGCAGGCCCACAGCGGGGTGTCGCGGCCCATGACGAGCGGTGGCATGGCCTTGGCGATGCGATCCCCGAGGCCGTAGGGGTAGCCGAGCACCCTCGAGGCGTCGCGCACCGCCGCTCGCGCCTTGATCGTCGAGAAGGTGACGATCTGAGCGACGTGGTCCCAGCCCCACTTCTCCGCCGCGTACCGGATCATCTCGGAGCGGTAGCGCTCGTCGAAGTCCATGTCGATGTCGGGCATCGACCGGCGCCCCGGATTGAGGAACCGCTCGAAGATGAGGTCGTAACGGATGGGATCGAGATCCACGATCCGCAGGCAGTAAGCGACGCAGCAGCCGGCCGAGCTGCCCCGCCCTGGTCCGACCCGTATCCCCCGCGACCTGGCATGGTCGATCAGGTCCCACACGACGAGGAAGTAGTCGGAGAACCCCATCGAGGAGATGACGCCCAGCTCGTAGTCGATGCGCTCCACGATCTTGTCGGGCAGCGGGGTGCCGTACCGGCCTTCCGCCCCCTCGTAGGTCAGGTACCGCAGGTAGGCGTCCGCCGTGGCGAACTCGGGAGGACGGGGAAAGGAGGGCAGCTTCGGCTTCCCGAACTCGATCTCCACCTCGGCCCTCTCGGCGATCCAGAGGGTGTTGTCGGAGGCTTCGGGATAGTCAACGAACAGAGCGCGCATCTCGGCGGACGACTTGAGGTAGTGCTCCGTGCCCTCGAACTTCAACCGGTTGGGGTCGTCCATGGCCGAGCCGGTCTGCACGCAGAGCAGGGCGTCGTGGGCGGCGGCGTCGCCGCGGGTCGTGTAATGGCTGTCGTTGGTGGCGAGCAGCGGGGCGCCGATCTTCTTGGCGATGCGGATGAGCTGCGGGTTGGTCTCGTGCTGGGCCTTGATGCCGTGATCCTGGAGCTCGACGAAGAGATGGTCTCGCCCGAAGATGTCCTGCAGGCGCGCCGCCAGCTCGGTCGCCCGGTCGAACTGGCCGGAGACGAGCGCCTGGGCGACGACCCCGCCGAGGCAACCGGTCGTGGCGATGATCCCCGCGTGGTGCTCGGCGAGCATGTCCCAGTCGGCCCGCGGCTTCATGTAGTAGCCGTCCAGGTAGGCCTCGCTCGACAGCTTGATGAGGTTCTTGTACCCGAGGGTCGTCTCGGCCAGAAGGGTGAGGTGGTAGTAGAGCTTGGACCCCCGCTCCCCGTCACCCCCGCCGTCGTCGACGCGGCCGCGACGGGTGGGGCGTTCGTGGCGGGACTCTCCGGCCATGTAGGCCTCGGTGCCGATGATGGGCTTGATGCCGGCCTTCCTGGCCTCGCTGTAGAAGTCGAGGACGCCGTACATGTTCCCGTGATCGGTGATCCCGATGGCGGGCTGGCCGTCGGCCGCGGCGGCGGCGATCACCTGTCCAACCCTCGCCGCGCCGTCGAGCATCGAGAACTCGGTGTGCACGTGCAGATGGGTGAACGATGCCGCCACGCGGCCAACCTCCTCGAGCCGGCGCCACCGATCCCCCCGGCCGTCTCACGGAGGGGAAATCGATGGTTGTCCACAGCCGATGGACGCACCCTGTGGACGAGTTACAGTGCTGTGATTCGCTGCTCCGACGATAGCGCGCCGCAGTGACAGGCGCGACGCCCGACAGGCGCCGCAGTGACAGGGGCGACGCCCCGGCGGCCGCCTTTCTCTGCCCACTTTTACAGGGTGACTATGTAAAAGTGGACTTTCGCATTTTGGCTCTTTTTGCTGGATGGTTGGGGGGCGGTGGTGGCGTGGTGTTTATGCGGCGGTGGCCAGGGCGTTGAGGATGCCGTCGATGATTTTCGGGTGGAGTGGTCCCGGGGACGACACGTCGGTAATTCGCTGCGTCCATAGGGTCCGGCGTAGCGCGGCGAGCGCGTCGAGGAAGCTGGGTGTGGTCTTGTTCGGGTTCCAGGGGCGGGGGATCCAGGTGGGGGCGGTCCCGTGGGTGGGGATGTATCACGCCCAGATGGCCGCGTAGAGCCATAGCGACAGCGACGCGGCCCGCTCGGGGCCGAGATGCTTCCAGCATTGGGGGTTTTCGGCGCCGAGGCATTGTTTGACCTCGCGGTTGACGCACTCGATGGACCAGCGCCCGGCGTAGAGCGAGGCGACCCCGCCGGGGTTGGCGTCGAGGTCGGTGGTGAAGAAGAAGTCGTCGTGCATGACCCCGGCGGGGTCGCGGACGATCACGAGGAGGACTTGATGGTTGTGGTCGATGGAGTACCACAGGACCGGCATCGACCACACCAGGAGGTTCTTGGGTCGGCCTCGCCAGTCGGCGTCGGCTGGGGTGAAGTCGCCGTCGGCGAGGCGGGCTGCCATCTGGGTTGGGGTCTGTAGGCGGGCGCCTCGGGTTCGGGGCCGGCCCCGCTTGCCGGTGCGGGGTGGGGCGGGCTCGAAGATGGCGGCGTCGCGACGCATCCGGGAGGTGATGGTGCTTCGTGGTAGTTGCCGTCGGGCCAGGCACGCGTACGCCCCGTCACCGCAGAGCGCGAAGCGTCGCTCGGGCAGCCACGAGGCCACCTCGATGATGATCTCGGCGGCGAGCTCGGTGGTCTTGGGGCCGCCTTTGCGGTGCAGGCGGACCCCGACGGGCACACCGATGGGCATGGCACCCCACGGCGGGGACACCCGCAAGGTGACCACAACCAGGTTCAGCCCGGTGGCGTAGACGACCCGGTTGCGTGTCGAGCGCACTGCGTCTCTGAAGCTGCCGGCACCATCGATACGGCGTCCCGACTTTTGTACAGCGTGTCGTCGACGTCGAGGGTGACGGTGCCGGTGGAACACAGCGTGGCCACCAGGTGCACGACGAGCGCCTTCCACACGGCGTTGGTGGACCAGCGACCGGCCCGCAAGAAGCGGTGATAGGCGTCATGGGCGCGTCGGCCGTCGGGGTCGGCGACGGCGATCATGGCGGTGACGGTGCGCCGGGCGGGGGCCAGGACCCACCCGGTGAGAAGCGTGGTGAAGATCGACAGGCTCGGCGCCGAAAAGCAGTCCCTGGCCAGGCCCACCAGCGCCTCCCAGCCATCCTTGGCGTCACTGTCCGACGTGGGCACGGCCTCCTCCCGTCCCTCCGCCGCCGGTATCTTGACCGGCGGCAGTCGTGGATAGGGTGGATCCTCAGAACCAGCATGCGGATCGACCAGGCACGCCGAGCCAGACAACGCCAGATCATCAAAGAGATCGCCAGCCTCGACTACGCCCTACCCGGCTCGATCGAACAGCGCCGGACCCGCTGCGGCCAGCCCGGCTGCCGCTGCCACAGCGAACCCTCCGCCCTCCACGGCCCCTACATCGTGTGGACCCGCAAGGTCGCCGGCAAGACCGTCAGCCGCACACTCAACGACGAGCAACTCACCAACTACCAGCCCTGGCTCGACAACAACCGACGCCTCCGCCAGCTCGTCTCCGAGCTACACGACCTCACCACCGACATCGTCGAAGACGACCATCGCAACCGCCACTGACCCGAACCAACCCGAGGCCTCAAAAGTGCGAAAGCCCACTAAAAGTGGGCAGAGAAAACCGAACCGACGGCGGCTACAGGTAGGTGCCGGGCGGCGGGGGGCGCTCGTCGGGGGCGCCGGCCGGGAGGCTGCGCCTGCGCATCTCCTCGAGCTGCGAGCGCGCCGCCATCTGCTGGGCGAAGAGCGTCGCCTGGATCCCGTGGAAGAGCCCCTCGAGCCAGCCCACGAGTTGGGCCTGGGCGATCCTGAGCTCGCCTTCGCTCGGGACGTCGTCGCTGCTGAACGGAAGGGTGAGGCGGGCCAGCTCGTCGCGCAGGTCGGGCGAGAGCCCCTGGGCCAGCTCCTTGACCGAGGTCTCGTAGACCTCACGCAGGCGGCTGCGGCTGGCCTCGTCGAGGGGAGCCTGGCGGACCTCTTCGAGGAGCTGCTTGATCATCGAGCCGATCCGCATCACCTTCGCCGGTTGCTCGACGCTCTCGCCGCCTTCGCCTTCGGGCTCTGATTCGGGCGGTTGGACAACTACCAGGTTGGACGGCTGCTGTTCATCGGAAGCCATAGTCCCAGTGTGCCCGCTTGGGCGCGCTCGCGTTCGGCGTCGGAGCGATGTCAGGCGGACGACGCGACGAGGGGCACGAGCATCTCGTCGGCGGTGAGCGATCCGTGCCGACACACGAGGGTGTGCTCGTTGCGGTCGGCAGGGTCGAGGTAGGCCACCGATCGGTGAGGGACAACGGCCACGTCGCCGAGGCGGCTCCGAGCCGTCGTGCCGAGCGGTCCGCCGTACCAGCGGTCCTCGTCGAGCTGATCGACCGTGTGCACCCAGGCCTCGTCCCCGAAGGATCCCTGTGCCGCCTCGAGTAGGTCGGACGCCGCGCCGGGACGAGCGTGGAGCCATCGAAACCGGCCTTCTCCGCTCATCATGGCCGTGGCCTCGAGGACGGGCCCCTCGATCACCGTGGCCCCGGCACCGACGTCGACCTGGCCGTGGTCGGCGGTGACGACGAGGGTGCTTCCCGGCACGAGGACCGCGAGGATGTCGGCGACGATCCGGTCGATGGCGATCAGCTCGGCGTCGTAGTGCTCGCCGAGACCGGTGGCATGGGCGATCTTGTCCACCCCGTCGTAGTAGGCGTACACAAAGGGCTGCCCGGAGTGGACCAGCCGGTCCACCTCGACGGCGATGCTCGACGCCACATGCCACGAGGCCGGGGCCCCGCCGGCCAGATGGGCCTGGGTGAACCCGGTCCCAGCGAAGGTGGCTCTACTCACGACCGGGACGGGCACGCCGGCGAACGCAACCCCCTCCAGGAAGGTCTCGGGGGGGACGAACTTCCTCGCGTCCCCCGACGTCGTCGTCCATCGGAGGGTGTTGAGCACCTCGTCGCCGCTCGGGCCATCGACCCGGACGCGGTAGCCGACCATGCCATGCTCCGCCGGGGGGCGGCCGAAGGCGATGGACGTGAGGGCCGTCGCCGTCGTCGTCGGGACCACCGACGTCATCGGCCCCCCTGTCATGGCGGAAAGCGTCGGCGCCAGGTGCCGGCGGGCCCCCAGCTGACCCCAGCCCAGGCCGTCGACGACGAGCAGGACTACCTGGGCGGCGTCGGCGGCCGGGCCCGGTACCCAGTCGGGCCGCTGGCCGGCGGGGGCCATGAGTGCCGGCACGATGCCGGCCAGGCTGGCGCCGCCGTAGGCCGGCAGGACCGGCACCGGTGCCGCGCCGGCAACGGGGGACACCGTCGACTCCGGTCGGCTCCGCTCGGCCGGCTCTTCGTCGGAACGGTCGGTGGCTGATGTCACCAGGGCGACGCTACCAAGCGGTACTGACGTTGCCTCGTACCGCACGCGTCCCGCACTCGTCGCCGGCCCCGGGTGATGCCAACCTGGGCCTACCATGAAGGGGTGAAGGTTTCGACCCGCGGTGACTATGCGAGCCGGGCGCTGCTGTCGCTCGCGCTGCACACGGGACAGACCAACCCGACCTCGGTCCGCGACATCGCCGAGCGGACCGGTCTGCCCCAGCCGTACCTCGAGCAGATCCTGCTCGCCCTGAAGGGGGCAGGCCTGGTGCGCTCCAAGCGCGGCGTCGGCGGCGGCTACGTGCTGGCCCGCTCGCCTGAGGCCATCACCGTCGGCCAGATCGTCAGCGCCGTCGAAGGCCCCATCGTCGCCGGCGACTTCGGCGAGCCGCACCAGAACGGGGCCTGCGACCACGAGGGCCAGTGCGTCCTGCTGTCCCTCTGGGCCGAGGTCGGCGAGCACATGCGCAGCCACCTCGATTCGTTCACCCTCGCCGACATGGTGTCCAAGGCCGGGGGCAACGGCCGCATCAGCGCTCCCGCCGTGCCGGTCGCGCCCGTCGGCTGAGCCGACATCATGGCGGAAAGCGCTCCGCACGGCCACACCGTGCACGATCAAACCGGGCCAGACCGGCCGGTGGGCTACCCCTCCCGCTGGGAGGCCGATGTGGTGACCCGCGACGGCGGCACCGTGCACGTGCGGCCCATCAGGCCCGACGACGCGGAACTGATCAGGGACCTCCACGGCCGGCTCTCGGCCGAGACGATCTACCTGCGGTTCTTCAGCCCGATGACCAACCTCAGCACGACGCTGCTCGAGCGCTTCGTGCGGGTCGACTACGTGGACCGCCTCGCCCTCGTCGCCGTCCTCGGCGACGACATCATCGCCGTCGGTCGCTACGAGCGGCTGCCGTCCACGGCGGACGAAGGCGACGAGGCCGAGGTGGCGTTTCTCGTCGACGACAACCATCAGGGCCGCGGCCTCGGCACCATGCTGCTCGAACATCTGGTCGCCGCGGCCAAGGAAGCCGGCATCGCCAGATTCGTCGCCGACACCCTCCCGGAGAACAACCGGATGCTCCGTATGTTCCACGAGGCCGGCTTCGACGACCACAGGACCTTCGCCGATGGCGTCGTGCGGGTCGTCTTCTCGATCACGGCGACCGAGGAATCACGTTCGCTGTCCCACCGGCGCGAGCGCGAGGCGGCGGCCCGGTCGGTGCGCAAGCTCCTCTCGCCTCGCGCGGTCGCCATCATCGGCGCCAGCCGGCGCCGCCAGAGCCTCGGCCACGAGGTCCTCTCCAACGTGATCTCGGGCGGTTTCAACGGGCCGGTGTTCCCCGTGAACCCCGAGGCGGTCCACGTCGGAAGCGTCCGCTCGTTTCCGATCGTCGCCGACATCCCCGACCCTGTCGATTTGGCCGTCGTCGTCGTGCCGGCCGCTTCGGTCGCCTCGGTGGTCGAGGAGTGCGCCCGCAAGCACGTCGGCGGACTGGTCGTGGTCACCTCCGGTTTTGCCGAGGCAGGACCGGCCGGACTCGAGGCGCAGCGCCGCCTGGTGGCGGTGGCCAGGCGCAACGGGATGCGGTTGATCGGCCCCAACTCCATGGGCATCGTCAACACCGACCCGACCATCAGCCTCAACGCCACGCTCTCGCCCATGCCGCCGGCCGGTCGGATCGGGTTCATCGCCCAGTCGGGCGGCCTCGGCGTGGTGATCCTCGACGAGCTCGGACGGCGCGGGCTCGGCGTCTCGACCTTCGTCTCCGCCGGCAACAAGGCCGATGTCTCCGGCAACGACCTGCTCCAGTACTGGGATGACGATCCGGCCACCGACATCGTGGCCATGTACATCGAGACGTTCGGCAACCCCAGGACCTTCGGGCGGGTGGCGCGGCGGATCTCGCGCCGCAAACCGATCGTGGTGGTGAAGTCGGCACGTTCGGTCGCCGGTAGCCTCGCCGCCGATCCGCATGGCGTCGACCTCCAGCACGACGAGGCCGTCGACGCCCTGTTCCGGCGCTCGGGTGTGATCAGGACCGACACGCTCGAAGAGCTCTTCGACGTGGCTCAGCTCCTCGCCGCTCAACCGCTGCCGGCCGGCCGGCGGGTCGCCATCATCGGCAACACCGGCGGTCCCGGCGTGTTGGCGGCCGACGCCTGCGTCGCTTCGGGCCTCGAGGTCGTCGAGCTATCGGCCGCGACCCAAGAGCTGCTCGCTTCGTCCCTTCCATGGCACGGCAACGTCCGCAACCCCGTGGACCTGGCGAGTGACGCTCGTCCCGCCACCTTCGGGCTCGCCATCGAAGCGGTGCTCGCCGACCCGTCGGTCGACGCCGCCATCGCCCTGTTCACGTCGCCGTCGGCCGCCCCGAGCGAAGCCGTGGCCGGTGCCATCGGTGCCGCCGCATCCGGCGCACCCGACAAGCCGGTGCTTGCCTGCGTGCTCGGGCGTCGCGGTCTCATTCCTACAGGGGGCTCGGACAACGGGGACTCTGCCATCCCCTCGTTCGCCTTTCCCGAGGCGGCGGCGCGTGCCCTCGGCCGCGTCGCCGACTACAGCGATTGGCGCCGGCGTCCCGCCGGTCACGTGCCCGACCTCGCCGGTATCGATGTCGTCGCGGCCAGGGTCGCCATCGAGGCATGGCGGGATGTACCGCCCGATGGCGCCGGCCCGGGCGAGTGGGTGGGAGAGAGCCTGGCCAGGACCTTGGCCGAGGCCTACGGCATCGCCGTGACGAGCGCAGGTCCGCCCGGGTCCCCCCCGTCTCCCGGTTCCTCTCCGTCTCCCGGGTCCCTTCCGTCTCCCGGGTCTCGCGTGCCCTGGGATATCGCCGCCGGCGTGGTCCAGGACCCGCTCTTCGGTCCGCTGGTCACCCTTGGCCCCGCGCCCCGCCCGGGCGAGCTTCCGAGGCGCAGAGCCACGAGATCGGTTCCGCTGACCGATGCGGACGCCACCGAGCTGCGCTCCGACGTGCTCGGCGGCCGCAACGGCGAACCGCAGGGCGCCGAAGCCGCTCTCGACGATCTCCTGGCGCGGGTCGGGCGCCTGGCCGGCGACGTCCCCGAAGTGATGGAGATGGAGGTCAGGCCGATCAGCCGCGATGCCGACGGCCGGCTCTGCTCGGTCGTCCGCATGCGGTTGCGGCCCTGGGAGCCGCGCCCTGAGCTGGCCCTCCGGCGCCTGCGCTGAGGTCGCGCCGCCACGCCCTGAGGTCCGGGGCGCGCCGGTGCGGGCCAGTAGGTTCGAGGCCCATCCGACCCGGCGGGCCGACCGAGACCCGCCCCTGACCGCGAAGGACGCGACGTGGCTCCTGTATGGCCAGCCCCACTTGCCGGGCGTATCGACGAGCATGTCATTGACTCCCCCGCTCTGGCCGGCAATCACCTCGGCGATCCGAGCCGACGTCCACTGTGGGTCTATGTCCCTCCCGGTTACGACGATGATGCCGATCGGCGCTACCCGGCCGTGTACGTGATCCAGGGCTATACCGGACAGATCGCGATGTGGGCCAACCGCTCGCCGTGGGCGACGTCCTACCCCGAAGCGGCCGACGCCGTGTTCGCATCGGGTCAGGCTCCGCCCTGCGTCGTCGTCTACGTCGACGCCTGGACAACCTACGGGGGCTCACAGTACGTCGACTCCCCCGGCACCGGCGCCTACCACACCTACCTCTGCGACGACGTCGTCGGCTTCGTCGACGCGCACTACCGCACGCTTGCGGACCCGGCCCATCGGGGAATCCAGGGGAAGTCGTCCGGTGGCTTCGGGGCCATGATCTCACCGATGCTCAGGCCGGACGTGTGGGGAGCGCTTGCGACCCATGCGGGGGACTCGCTCTACGAGCTGTCCTACTTCCCCGATTTCGCCAAGACGGTGCGGGTGCTGCGGGACTTCGACGGGTCGATCGAGGCGTGGTGGGAGGACTTCACCACCCGCAGGGCTTTCAGCCGGGCCGGCGACGCCGCTGTCGTCAGCATCCTGGGAGTCTCGGCATGCTTCTCCCCCGACGCGGAAGGGAATCCGGTCCTGCCCTTCGAGCCGACGACGGGGGTCGTGCGAGAGGACGTCTGGGCGCGATGGCTCGCCTGGGATCCGGTTCGCATGGTCCCCCGCTACGCCGCCGCGCTCAAAGGATTGCGGGGGATCTGGATCGATGCCGGCCGAACAGACGATTTCAACCTCGACATCGGCGCCAGCGCCTTCCGCTCCGCCCTGGAAGCTGCCGGCGTCGACGATGTGGCCTTCGAGCTCTTCGACGGCACCCACAGCCGGATCGACCACCGCTACCCGCTTTCCCTCACCTACCTGGCGGAGCGGCTCTCGGCCTGATTCTGCCGGCCTACGGCCGCGCCAGTTGTCTCTTCACGGTCCGTCAGCCGACCTGGCCGATCTGGGTCGGCTCTCCTCCACGGATCTGCGACATCCAGACGTGGGGGTGGAGCTGCGCGCCGCCGGCGGCGAATTGGAGAGTCGACGCCACGCCCCTCCAAGAGTGGCCCTCGAGGTAGGCGGCGAGGAGGGCGGCGGTCGTCGAGCCGGCCGAGAGGCCGGCGAGGACGAACTCCGTGGCGTCGTATGACTCGGCCGCCCACGCCGGCGGGATCCTCCCGAAGGCCGCCCGGAACGTGTCACGAAACCCGAGGGCGGACTGATTGCCGCTCGCGGCCAACGCCTCGGAGTCGGTGGCGGGACTCGCAAGCAACGTCCCGTCGGCGGTCGCACCCAGTCGATCGAGGACCCTCGTGGAGGTGTCGGCATCGGCGGCAACGAGGACCGACCCTGTGAAGCCGCCGGCATGGAGGGCCGAGACCAACGCCCTGGCCTGATCCGACGGTGAGGAGATGATCACCCCGTCGGCCCCGGAAGCGACCACCCGATCCGCCGCCTCCGCACCGGTCGGCGTCGACACGGCGACGGCGGACCCATCGGCGGCGATCTCGGTGGCGGCGGCCGACATCCTGGCGCTATCCGCCCGCGTCGGACCGGTCACGATGGCAACGTGGCGGCGACCGAGGGTGTCGACCATCTCGTCGGCCTCGGCGACCCCCTGCTGTTGGTCGTCGGCAACGATCCGCAAGAACGCCTTCCACGACGCGCTCGGCAGCGAGGTGGCGGTAACGGTCGGAGTGAGAGCTGGTATCCCGGCCGCGCCGAGCACCGGGCCCGAGCCGAGCGCCTCACGGGTCGACTGGGGACCGATCACGGCCGCCACGTGGTCGGCGACGAGCCGCTTGGCCGCCGCCGCCGCTCCCCCCGTCGTCCCCCCCGTCGACGCCGTCTCGATCATGACCGTGACGTTGGAGCGGTTGTCGTACTGCTGGACGCCGAGGCGCTCGCCATCGAGGACCGCTTTGCTCACGGTGGTGCCCCCTCGGACCAGATCCCCCAGATACCCGATCCTGACCGTGACCGCAGGCCCAAGGGTCGTCGACGTCCTCGTGGCCCGCGACGTCCCGGGTCGTACCGCAGTCCCGCAGCCGCCGAAGGCAACGGTCCCGACCACGAGCAGCGCCAGCCCCGAAGCGCCGGCCGTGCGCCACGACCTCACGTCAGGTGACCGACGACCGCGACCAGATCGGGGGGAAGTGGTGACTCCCACGAAAGCGCCCGGCCGTCGCTCGGATGGCGGAAGCCGAGCATCCTGGCGTGCAGGAAGGGGCGGTCAGACGGCAGCGGGCGCCAGCCATCGAGGCGTGTGGCCCGATCCCCGCCGTAGCGCCCGTCGCCGAGCACGGGATGACCGATGGCGGCGAGGTGAACCCTGATCTGATGGGTCCTTCCCGTCTCGAGTCGACACGCGAGCTCCGTGGTCGGCACGGGGCGCTCAAACCTTCGCCCCACCGTGTACCGGGTCCTCGCCTCGCGCCCTCCGGTGTGGACGGCAATCCGAGTCGGGTCGCGGGTCGCCCGACCGAGGGGCGCGTCGATCACCCCCTCGTCACTCTCGACGGTGCCGACGACGACCGTGGCGTACTCCCTGAACATCTGGCGTGTCGCCAGCTGCTCCCTCAGCGCGGTGCGGGCGGCCGGGGTCCTGGCCACGACCAGCAGCCCCGACGTTCCCTTGTCCAAGCGGTGCACGATCCCGGGTCGGTCCTCGTCTCCATCGTCACCGAGGACTCCGAGGTCTGGATAGCGCGCCAGGAGGCCCTGCACGAGCGTGCCGTTACGGTTTCCTGCTCCGGGGTGGACGACGAGGCCGGCAGGCTTGTCGACGACTAGGAGATCGGCGTCGGCGTAGACGACGTCCACCGCGACGCCGGCGTCGCCGACCAGGGCAGGCGTCACCTCCTGCGGCGCCGGGCGCTCGACGGCCAGTCGCTGACCGCTGTGCACCCGCCGGCTGCGGGTTCGCACGACCCGGCCGTCGACAGAGATGGCGCCGCCGTCGACGAGCAGCGCGACCTCGGCTCTCGTCATCCCCGTCACCAGGGCGACGGCCCGATCGATGCGCTCGCCTTCGAGGGCGCCAGGGACGAGCTCACTCAGCACGTCGCTCGAAGCGACCGCAGGCGGCCCGGAGCCGGCGTCGGTGGGCACCGGGGTCACCGGGTTGTGCTCACTGGTCACGGGGACGCACCCCGGACCCCGATGGGGTCGAGCGCGCCGACCCGCCTCCAGCCGACGCCTTCGGTCGGGACCTGCGCCGCGAGAGGCGGGAGTACTGGACGGCCAAGAGGAGCGCACCGACGACGATGGAGGCGTCGGCCACGTTGAATACCGGCCAGTACTCGTGCCCATTGATCTGGGCGATGTTGATGAAGTCGATCACGGCGCCCCCATTGTGGCGGAAGACCCGGTCACCGAGGTTGCCGATCGCCCCGCCGACGAGCAGACCGAGGCCGATGGCGTCGGGGAGTCCCGAATATCTCGCCGCTCGTCGGCCGAACACGATCAGCACCACGACAAGCACCACGACCACGGTCTCGACGATCGGGGTCACGCCGCGCCCCAGCCCGAACGCCGCCCCCGGATTAAACGTCAACTCGAGGTAGAGAGATCCGACCACGTGGTCGGTTCGGTAGAGCCGCAGCCCGCCAACGACCGTCGACAGATGATTGAGGGCCAGGGTCTTGGTGACCTGATCGACGACCACCACGACGACGGCGATGGCAAGGATGAGCGGCCCCCGGCCGCGCCGACCGGCGCCAGCGCCAAGCGGATGGCCCCCGCTCGCCTTCGAGCCCTCACCCGGTGACGGGCCCTCGGTCGCCGTCGGGCCCCCGGCCATGTCCCTCAGCGCCGTGAGGCGAGGCCGCCGCTCTTGCAGGTCACGCAGAGCGATGCATGCGGAAGCGCCTCGAGTCGGGCCTCGGGGATCTGGTCGCCGCAACGCTCGCAGGCGCCGTAGGTCCCGGCATCGATCTTGGCGAAGGCCCTGTCGATCTCGTCGATCGCCGCCCTGGCCTGGGCGGAGAGGACCAGATCGAGCTCACGGTCGACGTTGGACGTCCCGCCTTCGCCGCCTTCCTCGTCGAACTGCACGTCGCCGGGCTCGTGTTCGAGGGCCAGGGAGTCGGCCTCGGCCTTGAGCTCATCGGCGTGGCGGAGGTAGTTGTCCCGTTCGGCGAGCAGCGAGACGCGCTGCGAGTCGAGAAACCCTCTTCCGTGGGCCTGGTGCGGTGCCTTCTTCCCTGCCGACTTGTCCTGCACTGGCTTCGCCTTCGCCGTCTTGGTCGCGGCCGGCGGTCTGGTTGCAGTGGCGGTCTTGGTGGCCGCCGGCGTCTTGACGGCCGCGGCGGCCTTGCTCTCCGCCGGACCCTTGCCCGCTGCGGTCTTGCCTCCGGTCGTCTTGGACGCCGTCGTCTTGGTGGCGGCGACCTTCGTGGCCGCAGCCTTGGTCGCGGCCGGCGCCGCCTTCGAACCGGACGAGCCTGACGACCTCTGGCTCCCGGTGGGCTTGGTGACCTTGGCCTCCGTCGTTGCCTTGGCCGTGCTGACGGTTGCTTTGGGCGTTCGTGACATGTGAAACCTGTCCCTGACGGGTTTGGAGGCCGGAACATATCACGGCCTCTGCGGACTTCTGCGCCGGGCAAAACACCAAACGACCTCCCGCTGTTCCCGATCACGGTCCACCGCGGGGAAATGGCCGCTGGGGACCTGTACCCGGCCCCCTATCTTGGTACCCATGCCCGCCGGCCCCCCCTATCGCGACGTCCCATCCTCCCCCCGGTTTCCACGGGTGGAGGACGAGATCTTGGCGTCGTGGGCGGCCGACGACACCTTCAGGGCCTCGGTCGACGCCCGCCCTGCGGGACCGAAGGGCGACAACGAGTTCGTCTTCTACGACGGCCCCCCCTTCGCCAACGGACTCCCCCACCCCGGCTCGTTGCTCACCGGGTTCGTCAAGGACGCCGTGCCCCGGTACGAGACGATGCGGGGCCGGAGGGTCGAACGCCGCTTCGGCTGGGACTGCCATGGCCTGCCGGCCGAGACCGAGGCCGAGAAGCAGCTCGGCGTGTCGGGACGCGGCCCGATCACCGAGTACGGGATCGCCAGGTTCAACGACTTCTGCCGCACGTCGGTCATGCGCTACACCGAGGAGTGGCGCCACTACGTGACCCGCCAGGCCCGCTGGGTGGACTTCGACCACGACTACAAGACCATGGACCTCTCGTACATGGAGAGTGTTATCTGGGCGTTCAAGCGGCTCTACGACCGGGGCCTGCTCTACGAGGCCTACCGGGTCCTTCCCTACTGCTGGGAATGCGAGACCCCGCTGTCCAACTCCGAGACGAGGCAGGACGACGCCTACCGCGACCGCCAGGATCCGGCCGTCACCGTGGCCTTCACGCTCTGTGCCAACGACCGGCAGGCCGACGATGGCGCCCCAACCGACGAAGGAGCGCTCGGCGGGCGTCTCGCCGGCGAGGTCGACCTGTGGGCGTGGACGACGACGCCGTGGACGCTGCCGTCCAACCTGGCCATCGCCGTCGGACCCGACATCGACTACGCCTGCTTCGACGTGGCCGGCACGACCACCGTCCTGGCCGAATCCCGATTGAGCGCGTACGAGGCGCAGCTCGAGGGGGCCGAGCGCATCGGGACGGTCAAGGGCACCGCCCTCGTGGGCCGCCACTTCCGCCCCCTTTTCCCCTACTTCTCCACCGCCGCCAATGCCTTCGTGGTCATCGCCGGCGATTTCGTGACCACAGAGGAAGGCACCGGCGCCGTGCAGATGGCCCCCGGCTTCGGCGAGGACGACCAGGCCGCCTGCGCCGCGGTCGGCATCGAGGTCGTCTGCCCCGTCGACAGCAGGGCCCGCTTCACCGCCGAGGTCCCCGACTTCGAGGGACTGCAGGTCTTCGAGGCCAACCAGCCCATCACGAGGCGGCTGCGGGAGGCCGGCGTGCTCGTCCGCGCCGACAGCTACGTCCACGCCTACCCGCACTGCTGGCGGACCGACACGCCGCTGATCTACCGGGCGGTGACGTCGTGGTTCGTCGAGGTGACGGCGATCAAGGACCGGCTGCTCGCCAACAACCAGGAGATCACCTGGGTGCCCGAGCACGTGCGGGACGGGTCGTTCGGCAAGTGGCTCGCCAACGCGAGGGACTGGTCGATCTCCCGCAACCGATTCTGGGGCTCGCCCATCCCTGTATGGCGCAGCGACGACCCCCGCTACCCCCGCGTCGACGTCTACGGCAGCCTCGACGAGCTCGAGGCCGACTTCGGCGTGCGCCCCGCCGACCTGCACCGCCCGGCCGTCGACGAGCTCACCCGACCCAACCCCGACGACCCGACGGGTCGTTCGACCATGCGGCGGGTCACCGACGTCCTCGACTGCTGGTTCGACTCTGGGTCCATGCCCTTCGCCCAGGTGCACTACCCCTTCGAGAACGAGGAGTGGTTCGACGAGCACTACCCGGGCGACTTCATCGTCGAGTACGTCGGCCAGACCCGGGGCTGGTTCTACACGCTCCATGTGCTCGCCACCGCCCTCTTCGACCGACCGGCGTTCAAGTCGTGCCTCGTGCACGGCATCCTGCTCGGCGAGGACGGGCGGAAGATCTCCAAGCGCCTGCGCAACTACCCGGACCCCGAGGCCATGTTCGTCAAGCACGGCGCCGACGCCATGCGCTGGTACCTGCTGTCCTCACCGGTGCTGCGAGGCGGGGACGTCATCACCGAGGAGAAGGGATTCACCGACGCCGTCCGCTCCGCCCTGCTCCCCCTCTGGAACGCCTGGTACTTCTTCTCGTTGTACGCCAACGCCGATGGCCGCAGGGCCGACCTCGGGCGCACCGACGCCACCGGCACCCTCGACCGCTACCTCCTGGCCAAGGCCCGCACGCTCGTCGAGGACGTGACGGCGGCCATGGACGTCTATGACCTCTCGGGGGCGTGCGGGTCGATCGAGTCCTTCCTCGACGCCCTGACCAACTGGTACATCCGCCGCAGCCGTGATCGCTTCTGGGGTACGGGAGGAGAGGGGGAAAGGGCGGATTCGGATGCGGCGTTCGACACCCTGGCCACAACGCTTGACGTGTTGTGCCGGGTGGCCGCCCCGCTGCTCCCGATGGTCACCGAGGCCATCTGGCGGGACTTGACGGGCGAGCGGTCTGTCCACCTGTCCGACTGGCCCGATCCGGCGTCGCTGCCGGCGGACCCTGTGCTCGTGGCGGCCATGGACCGGGTGCGCGACGTCTGTTCGGCCGGCCACTCGATCCGCAAGGCACAGGGGCTGCGGGCCCGCCTGCCCCTTCGGACGCTAACCGTGGCCGGCCCGGATGTCGAGACGCTGCGGCCCTTCGTCGACCTCATCCGCGACGAGGTCAACGTCAAGGACGTCGTGTTGAGCACCGACGTCGACGCCTTCGCTTCGCGGTCACTCGCCGTGGTCTTCAAGGTGGCCGCGCCCCGGCTCGGGCCGGCCACGCAGAAGGTGGCAGGGGCGGCCAAGCGAGGCGACTGGGACCTGCTCGCGGACGGGACCGCCGTCGTCGGGGGTGAGACCCTCGAGGCCGGGGAGTTCGAGCTGCGCCTGGTACCGCACTCGGTCGACGCCACCCGGCCCCTCCCGGGCCGGGTCGGGCTTGTCGTCCTCGACCTCGACGTGGACGACAAGCTGGCGGAGGAGGGCACGGCCCGCGACATCGTCCGCCTCGTCCAGGCCCGTCGGCGCGAGCTGGACCTGGATGTCACCGACCGCATCGAGCTCGGGCTGCGGGCGCCGGCCGCCGTCGTCGACGCCGTCGAGCGCTGGAAGGACTGGATCGCATCGCAGACCCTCGCCTTGACCGTGGATGTGGCGGTCGGGGGCGGGGACGGCGCGGGCGCGGACGGCGCAGGCGCGGGGGCGGCCTGGTCGGAGGGCGAGCTCCCCGACGGGTCCAGCGTCACCATCCTCGTGACGCCTCCCGGCCGGTAACGGCAGCCCGCTGGTCCCGCTGGTCCCCCTCCTGCGGATTTCTCTGCCCACTTTTCCGGGTTCAGTCCGTAAAAGTGGGCAAAGAAAGCTTCCTTTCGATGTCAGCCGGCGCCGCTTCGATCGAGGAGGGTAGCGCAGCGCCGCAGCACCCCGACCCTCGCCTTGCCGGCCAGCTCGCGGTCGCGCACCTCCTCCAGCTCATCGGGGAACAGCTCCACGAGGAGCGGCACGATCTGGTCCACCCGCAAGGTGTCGTAGTCGGCGATCGGAAACACGTGGCCGTCGTCAACACCGACCTCGCTCCACGCCTCTTCGGGCTCGTCGTCGCCGGCAGTCAGGTCGTAGCCAGCGGTCAGATCCTCGCCGACAGTCAGGTCGTGGTCGACGGCGAGGTCCTCGGCAACGGTCTCGTCCCCACCGAGCGCCTCGGCGCCGGCCCGGTCCTGACCGTCCGCCTCGACACCAGAGACCGCCTCGGCCCCCGTGACCTCTTCGGCACCCTGCCGGTCGGCCACATCGTCCTCGGCGAGGTCTCCGGCCCCGACGGCATCGCCCTCATCTCCTTCGCCCCCGTCGTGGCCCTCCCTGTCACCGGCCGGCGGCTCCCAACCGGGCCCGATCGGTTCGGTCAACTCGTCCGCAATGGCGACTCCGCCCGGCGAGTCCCGCCCATCGGGGACGCCGGTCGGCGCCGCGGGGTCGCCACGGCGGGCCGCGGCCGCCCTCGGAGCGACGATGGCGGCGTCGACCCAACGCGCCGTGCGCCGGCGGCTCACCGCCAAGTAGGCGATGAGAAAGATGGCGGCGACGACGCCACAGGCGATCGACAGGTAGATATAACCGACCGAGCCGGACACGAACCCGGTCACAAACAGGACGATACCAGCGAACAGCAAACCGATGGTGACGATGATCAACACGTCATCACCCTCTCGATGCGGTCAGCCGTGTCCTCCGGACCGGTGGCCACCCCGCCGACGGGCGCCCAGCCACAAGGACCGGGCCCACGAACCCGTCGGTCACACCGTCGGACCGCTTATCTGCGCCGGCGGAGGCGTCCGCCGAAGCGGGGCTCGTCCTCGAACTCGTCGTCCTCGAAAAAGTTGTCGAGCGCCTCTTCGTCCGGCTCGGTCAGCGCGTTGCGTTCCTTCTTCGCGGCCGCTCGCTCGCCTTCCGCTTCGGTGGGGGTCTTGGTGGCGACGGCCACGGCCTCGGTCGGAGGTCCTGCTTCGTTGGCCGTACGCTCGTTCGGCCTCGGATGATCCTCGGGCCCGGCATCGGCCTCCGGCGGTGGCGGCTCCGCGACGGGAGGCAGCACCCCTGACGGCGGCGTGGGCCCAGGACCGGGCTTCGGCCCCTGGCCCGACTTGCTGGCAGGGCCTGGCTTGGCGTTGGAGCGGGGGGCAGCGAACGGAACCTCGATGGGGCTGCTCGTCGGAGCGGGCGTCAACACGCCGGCCCGATCGACCATGGCCATGGCGTCGCGGAGCGTCGTGGTCATGTGGGTCCGATGCTCCGACGCCCAGCGGCTCAGCGCATCGACCTCCTGCTGGGCCTGAGCGCGGGTCGCTTCGAGCTTGGCCAGCTCGGCATGGACGTCGGCCAGAGCCTCGCCGTGCAGGCGTCGGGCCCTGTCCTCCGCCTCGCCGATGATGGCTTGAGCCTGCTGCTCGGCCGACGACAAGATCCTGGCCGCCTGCTCGCGCGACTCCTGGACGGCCTGGTCGGCGGTGCGTTGGGCGAGGACGAGGGTGCGACGCAGGGTCTCGTCACTGCTGCCCGCCTCGGCGGCCGCTGCCTCGGCCCGCTGGGCCCGCTCCGTCGCCTGGCGCAAGCGGTCCTGTATGGCCTCCACGCCCGTGGCCATCTGCTCGAGGAACTGGTCCACGTCCTCAGGGTGGTAACCCCGCATCTTCTCGCGGAATTCGACCTCGCGAAACGTCTTCGGGGAAACTTCCATGATCCTCCATGCTAGTGGTGTGGCCACGCCGCCAAGCGGATAGGCCACTACGGGATCCGGATGAGAACCTCCTGGACGATGACCTCGATCACGATGAACGCCACAAGGAACGACAGATCGAGCATCCCCACCGGCGGCACGATGCGTCGGAAGGGGGCAAGGACGGGCTCGGTCACCACGGTCACAAATCGGCGCACCGGGTTGAACGGCGAGTCCGGCGAGTACGGGAAGTAGCTCATCACCGCCCGCACGATCAGGATCAGGACGTAGATCTGGCCGAGGTCGTAGAGCGGCTTGCCCAATGAGAAGTTTGTCACGCCGGCCGCTTAGTCGGTCACGACCGGTAGAGGCCCTTTTCCTGCAGCCTGCGCTTCTCCTCCGCCGGGACCTCGACATCGGTAGGCGTCAAGAGGAACACCTGGTCGGCCACCTTGTCCATGCTGCCCGAGAGGGCATACGTCACGCCGCTGCAGAAGTCGATCATCCGCCTCGCCAGCTGCGGGTCGTCGCTGGCGGAGAGATTGACGATGACCGGCTGGCCGCCCTTGAAGCGGTCACCGACCTCCTGGGCGTCGGCGAAGCGCGCCGGCGCCACCACGTGCACCTTCACGCTGGCGATGGGATTGATGGGCCGGATCCTCGGCTGGATGTTCACCGCGCCGCTCGGGTCCTGGCTCTCGCGCGGGAGTGGCCGTATCCCCGACGTCTGGTAGCCGGGCGGGGGCTCCATCGGCTCCTGTACGACGCGCCGGGGAGGCTGAGGCGCCACCGGGGCCTCGTCGTAGGTGTCGAAGTCATCGAGCTCCTCGTCGTCGAGCCCGAGGAACACCATCGCTCGACGCATGATTCCTGATGCCATCCCAAAGCCTCCAGTTGTTCAGCTTATCGTCGCGCGCGTCCGGCGACGGGACGCGGACCGAAGAGCGCACGCCCGAGCCGAAGCATGGTCGACCCTTCGGCCACCGCCACCTCGAAGTCGTCGCTCATGCCCATCGAGAGCACGTCGACGTCGTGGTCGCGTCCGAGCCTCGCCATGGTGGCAAAGCTGCGGCGGGCGCCTTCGGGGTCATCGGCGGGCCCGACGCACATGAGACCGCGAACTCGGATGCCGATCTGGACCGCATGTTCGACGAGACCGGCGACCTCGGCGGGTGCGCACCCCGGTCGGGCCGGGTCGCCGACCACGTTCACCTGCACCAGGATCTCGGCGTCGGGTCGCAGCGAGGCCAGGTGGTCGACAGCTTTGATCCGGTCCATCCCCTGCCAGAGCGTCACGAAGGGCGCGACCCGTGCCATCTTGTTGCGTTGCGGCGAGCCGAGAAAATGCCATCGGACCGGCCCCGAAGCGGCCGGCGTTTCGCCCGCGACGGCCTCGGCCTTGGCCACCAGCTCCTGCGCGTAGTTCTCGCCGACATCGGCAAGACCCGCACCGAGGGCGGCGCGCACCGCCTCGGGTCCGAAGCCCTTGGTCACCGCGACGATCGCCACATCGGCCGGGTCCTGTCCCGCGGCGGCGATGCGCTCCCGGATGCCGGCGACGCGCTCGTCGAGCGAGGTGAGCGCCGGCTGGGCCCGCTCGACCCCGGTCACGCCGTCCACACCACGGTCGCCTGACGCTCACGATCGCCACGGGCCCGCCATGACCAGTACCCGTCCCCGCACGCAGTGCACACGGCCGAGTCGCCGACCAGAGAGGCGCCGCACCCCGAGAGGGCGGCGGCCACCCCCGCCGGCACGTCGAGGGCAGGAGCACCCGTGCGGTCCTCGGCCCGAACGCAGGGGCCGAGGCGGTCGGCCAGCAGATCAAGATCGTCGGAGCCGAAGGCGTAACACTCCGAACGGACGCAAGGCCCGATGACCGCCTCGACGCGCGTCGCACCGAGGTCCCGCATGGCCGACACGGTGGCCTCGACGACCCCTGCCCTGAGGCCTCGCCACCCGGCGTGAGCGACGCCGGCGATGCCCTCCGGGCTGGCGAAGGCGACGGGAGCGCAGTCGGCGCTCAGCACGGCGATGGCGGCGCCCGACTCGGCCGTGACCAGCCCGTCGGCATGTCGGCCCGACCCGTCACCGGGTGCAGCGACGATCACGACGTCCGAGCCGTGGACCTGATGGGGCACGCTCCACGGCAGGTCCACGACACGAGCGCGCCGATGAGCCAGCCCGTCAGGTCCCGCGGCCGTTCCGTCGCCGGCGCTTCCCGCCGCCATGTCACCTTCGACGCGCCCGGTGCAGCGGACGTGCACCCCTCCGGCGAGCGTCCAGCTCGTCGCGGCGGCATGCGACCCCGCCGGTCCTCCGCTTGTCACTACTTGAGGAAGTCGGGTACGTCGAAGCCGTCGTCGTCGCTGAGGCCGAGCGCCTCGTCGTCGGGCAGGTCAAGCCCGAGGCCGCCATGCTCTCCCGAAGGGCTCCGGCCGGCGTGGCCCTCGGTTGCCCCGCCGTGCTCGAAGCCGGCGGCGATCACCGTGACCCGCACCTCGTCGCCCATCGAATCGTCGATGACCTGCCCGAAGATGATGTTGGCGTCGGGATGGGCCACGCCGTGGATGATCTCGGCCGCCTCGTTGACCTCGAAGAGGCCGAGGTCGCTCCCGCCGGCGATGTTGAGCAGGATGCCGCGCGCCCCCTCGATGGAGGCCTCGAGCAGCGGCGATGTGATGGCGAGCTTGGCCGCGGTGAGGGCCCGACCCTCCCCCGACGACGTGCCGATGCCCATGATGGCGGTGCCGGCGTTGCTCATGACCATCTTCACGTCGGCGAAGTCGGTGTTGATCAGCCCCGGGGTCGTGATGAGGTCGGTGATGCCCTGCACGCCCTGCAACAAGATCTCGTCGGCCATCTTGAAGGCGTTGACCATCGACGTCTTGTCGTTGGACACGGTGAGCAGGCGGTCGTTGGGGATGACGATGAGCGTGTCGACGGCGGCTTTCAGCCGCTGGATGCCGGCCTCGGCCTGCTCCGATCGACGCCTGCCCTCGAAGGCGAACGGCCGGGTGACCACCCCGATCGTGAGCGCGCCGAGGCTCTTGGCCACCTCCGCCACCACGGGCGCGCCACCGGTGCCGGTCCCGCCGCCCTTGCCGGCGGTGATGAACACCATGTCGGCGCCCTTGAGAACCTCCTCGATCTCCTCGCGGTGCTCCTCGGCGGCCTCACGGCCCACCTCCGGGTCACTCCCCGCCCCCAGACCCCGGGTCAGCTGCCGCCCGATGTCGAGCTTGACGTCGGCATCGCTCATGAGCAGCGCCTGGGCGTCGGTGTTGACGGCAATGAACTCGACACCCTTCAGGCCAGCGTCAATCATCCGGTTGACGGCGTTGACCCCACCACCGCCGATGCCAACGACCTTGATGACGGCGATGTAGTTCTGGGCGGCACCGGCCATTGAGACCCTCCCGGGCGCATCGACGGCCGGCCGGGAGGCCGGTCGGCGATCGAAATGATGAGCAGATGGTTAGGGCTGGAGCCAACAGAGCTTGCCAGCAGGAACAACGATACGACGAAGCTTGACACGAAGGCACTGTCGGGGGGTGGATCGCACGCCGCGACCAGCACGAACCTCAACCTGCAGATCACCTTGAGCAGCGGTTACCCTCGCGCTGTAGTGCAGGAAGATACCTCGCTTGCCGTCCACCGGTCAAGGTGCGCCGGGTTGGCCACACGACGAGGTCAACCGGCGGGGAAGCCGGGACGCGAAGACGGCCCCCCGGCGCCCGTCGACGGCGCGGGAGCCGGGCTGCCGATCGTCGGTCGGTTGGGCACGGTCAGGTCCACGGTTTTGCCACCGCCGATGCGCACATCGCTCAGCAGGGCGATCATGGCGGCCAACTTGGCCCGTAGCTCGGTGTCGGGACCGAGGACGAGCGTGGCCTTGGACGGCTGAGCCAGAGCGCTGAGCGTCCCGCCCGTGAGCACCTCGACGCGCCCGACCCAGGCGTGAGCGGGACCGACGCCGCCGGCCCGAGGCCCGAGACCGGACGACACCAGAGAAGCGGCCAGCCCGAGCGCACCGGCCACCGGGCTCGTGGGATCGGCGAGCTCGGCGCTGACCGCCCCCCGGCCCGCACCCGCAGTCGGACCCGACGATCCGGCCAGCCAACTGCCCGGCTGACCGGCCGCTCCGGCCCCTGTGACAAGGGGCAGGCCGGGAAGGGGCGATGACCTGACCTGCAGCACTCGACCGGTGGCGTCGACCTCAACCACGGGACCCGACGTCGAACCTCCCGTCGGGACCTGGGCGACGACTTGCCGCTCGACGACCCGGATCATCACGCTCGATGGCCACGACCGCTTGACCGATGCCGATGCGACCCAAGGGAGGCGCTCGATCCCGACCTCTGCCCCCGCCGGTGAGATGTCGGCGAGCGGCTCTCCCTTGGTGATTCCAGCTGCGGTGAGCACGGCCGCCTGCGTCTCGTGGTGGACGCCACCGACTCGGGCGTGACGCACCGAGACCAGTGGGGTGTGGAGAGCCACCAGGGTCAAGGCTGCGAGCCCGAGCGCGCCCCCGATCGCCATGAGGATGTGAAGGCGACGGCGTCCCACGGCCTGCTCCACCTCGACTCGGCGCTGGCGCATCCGAGGGTCGATCGGCAGCTGGCGGACCTCATCCACCTCCGGCGGCGACGTGATCATGACCTAACCCTCTTGTAGAGACTCAGCATCGGGAACACCGATGAGACGGTTCTCGGTCCGCAGACGGACCCCCATGCGCTCCTCCACGGCCGCTTGGACGACGCGCATGAGGGCCACGACGTCGTCGGCCGAACCCTCGGGATCGGCCTGAATGAAGTTGGCGTGCTTGTCGGACACGGTGGCGGTCCCGATGCGCCGGCCCTTCAGGCCGGCGGCCTCGATGAGCCACCCGGCCGACCGCGCCCCGCCGATGCCGGGCCGTCTGGCCTCGGTCACCCCATCGTCACCCGTCATCGGGTTGACGAAGACCGAACCGGCGTTCTGTCCACCCGGTTGATGCTCGCGCCTCCAGCGGACGATGTCGCGGATGGTCTGGGCGCCGAGGTCCCGGTCACCATCGGCCAGAGCGAACTCGGCGTCCACGACGACCTGCGAAGAGCGCAGCGACGACGAGCGAAACCCGTGGGCCACATCGACAGGACCGAGCTCGTCGACGCCGGCCGGGTAGCACGCCACGTCGACCACCCGGCACCGTCGGAAGGTGGCGGCCATGTCCGAGCCGTGGCCGCCGGCATTCATCCGCACTCCGCCGCCGACCGAGCCGGGCACGCCGACGGCCCATTCCATCCCGGTGAGACCGGCCGCCACGCTGCGCCGGGCCAGAGCCGGCAACGCGAGGGCCGCTCCAACCAAGACGGTACGCCCCGAGACTGCGAAGGCGCCGAAGGCATCGGCGTCGAGGAGCACGGCGATCCCACCGAAGCCGCCGTCGGCGACGAGCAGGTTGGATCCCCTTCCGATCACCAGGATCGGAAGCTCCGATGCGACCTCGGCGACCCGAATCAGATCCTCCACGCTCGTGACCGTGACGGCGACGGCGGCAGCGCCTCCCACCCGGTAGGTGGTGAGAGGGCCGATCGGCTCGTTGCTTCGCACGGTCATGCCGGCGGCCTCGAGGGCATCGACGGCTCTGCCCACGGCCGCCGGGTCGGCCCCGCCGGCCGGAGCCGCACCGCTCATCGCTGTTCCTTGCCCATGAGCTCGGTCGCGAGGGTGTCAAGATTGCCGGCGCCGAGGGTGATGCAGAGGTCGCCGGGGCGCAGGATGGCGCCGAGCCTGCCGGGAAGGTCGGCTCGTCGCTCGAAGTAGCGCACGTCGGCCTCGGGATGGGCACCCCGCACCGCGGCGCTGATCAGCTCGCCGGTCACGCCGGGGCGCGGCGACTCCCCCGCCGGGTAGATACCTGTGAGCACCACGATGTCGGCGTCGACGAACGCATCGGCGAACTCGGCATGAAGCGCCTCGGTACGGGAGTACCGATGCGGTTGGAACACGGCGACGACGCGCTCCCACCCGCCGGTCCTTGCCGTGGCGAGCGCCGCTTTCACCTCGGACGGCAGGTGACCGTAATCGTCGATGTACCCCACCCCGTCCTGCTCGCCGCGCCACTCGAAGCGCCGGGCGACCTCCCGGAAGTCGCCGAGGGCGGCTGCCGCCGTCTCGAACCCGATGCCGGCCCGCAGGGCGAGGGTCAGCGCCCCTGCGGCGTTGCGGGCGTTGTGCAGGCCGGGGACGCCAAGCTCGACCCGCCCCACGACCCGACCCGCCGACCGGCTCTCCGGTTCGCCGTTGGATGAGCCGCCGGCGAAGGTCACGGTGAACGAGGCTCCCGCCCGGTCCAAGCGAACGTCCGACATCTGCAGGGTCGACGAGGGTGAAAAGCCAAAGGTCGTGATCTGCGGGGCCGGGTCGACAACCGAGACCGCCGAGACCGCCGAGACCGCGCCGGGATCGTCGGCGCTGGCCACGCGCCAACACGACGCCCCTTCGACGAACCGGCCGAACGCCGCCCTGAGCGGCTCGAGACCCCCGTAGAACTCGAGGTGGTCGGACTCGACGTTGGTCACGATGACGCCGTCGGCGGGTAGCTCGAGGAACGTGCCGTCGCTCTCGTCCGCCTCGACGACGAGCCAGTCACCCTCCGCGTCCCACACGGCCCCCGACCCCATGCCGTGCAGGTCGCCACCGATGATGCACGATGGCCGCAAGCCGGCACGGCGAAGGATGGAGAACAGCATCGACGACGTCGTGGTCTTGCCGTGCGTGCCGCTCACGGCGAGGGTCCTGCGGGTGGTGCACACGGCAGCCAGGATCTCGCCCCGACGCAGGACCGGGATGCCCATGCGGGCGGCTGCGACGAGCTCCACGTTGTCGGCGGGGACGGCCGACGACGAGGTGACCAGGTCGGTCCCTTCGATGGCCCCACCGTCGTGGCCGATCCGCACGACCGCACCGAGCGCCCGCAGCCGCTCGACGACCCGGGTCGCGGCCACATCGCTGCCCGTCACGGCGTGGCCCATGCCGACGAGGACCTCGGCGATCACGCTCATGCCCGTCCCGCCGATGCCCACGATGTGGATGCGCCGCGGCGCCGTCAGATCCACGATGCCGGCATCCGGTGCCCCTGGACTCACCTCAGTGCTCCTTGACCCGGCCGGTTCTTGCCTGGCCGATCACCAGCGCGGCGACGGCGGCGGCGGCATCGGGGCGGGCCATCGAGGCCGCGGCACGGCCCATCGCCTCCAGCCGCTCCGGGCGGTCGAGCCGCGTGGTCAGCTCGGTGTCGAGTCGAGCGGCGTCGAGCTCCGAGTCGGGCACGAGTGCGGCTGCCCCCGCCTCCTCGAGGCGCCTGGCGTTGGCCGTCTGATGGTCACCGGGGGCGCCCGGCAGCGGGACGAGGACCGAAGGGAGACGAGCGACCGCCAGCTCGGCGACGGTGCTCGCACCGGCCCTCCCGACCACGATGTCGGCGGCGGCATAGACGACGTCCATGCGCCGCTCGAAGACGACCTGGCGGTAGACGAGCCCGTCCGGCCGGGGCACTGGCATGCGCTCGGCGAGAGAAGGAGCGTCACGTTCGCCCACGACGTGATAGAGGATCGTCTCCGCCCTCGAGGCCCAGCGACCGGCCAGGGCGATGGTCGCCTCGTTGATGCTGCGGGCGCCGAGCGACCCGCCGGATACCGCCACCATGCGGCCGTGCTGGGGGAGCCCGAGTGCCGCCCGGGCGGCGGCACGCCCCGCCGGGCTGCGATCGACGGCGAGCATCTCGGGGCGCACCGGGTTGCCGGTCACGACGGCGTGCGGGAGCGGGGTCCCGGCGAAGGACACCGCGGACGCGGCCGCGATCAGCCCGGCCATCCGGTTGGCCAGCCCGGGCACGGCGTTTTGCTCGGCCACGACGAGGGGTACCCGCCGCATGGCCGCCCCCACGATGCACGGCACGCTGGCGTAGCCACCGACCGACACCACGACGGCGGGGTGGCGCCTGGCGACGATGCCGATCCCCTTGGCGACCCCGACGAGCAGCCCCGCGATCGCCCCCACGTTGTCGCGGGTGAGCCGCCGGGCCACGCCGCGGCCAGGGAGCAGCGTGACCTCGAAGCCGGCCTCGGGCACGAGGGTCCGCTCCATCCCACGTGACGACCCGACGAAGTGGATGGTGCCCGGAGGGTGACCGGCCGCCACCAACGCCCTGGCGATGGCGATGGCAGGGATCACGTGACCGCCGGTCCCGCCCCCTGCGACCAGCGCAAAGGTCGGCACGGTCGGTGCTGCGCTCACGGATGCCGGGAGATGTTGCCGAGGATCCCGGCGCCGAACAGAGCGATCACGAGTGAGCTGCCGCCGAAGGAGACGAAGGTCAGAGGAACGCCGGTGACCGGCAGGAGTCCCACGACGGCACCGATGTTGATCACGGCCTGGCCGACGAGCCAGGCGGTGATCCCCGCGGCGAGGAGCCCGGAGAAGCGGTCCTTGGCTCCGCAGGCGATCCGGACGCCGACCAGGCCGAGACCCAGGTAGACGGCGCTCAGCAGCACGGTCCCGACCATGCCCGTCTCCTGGCCGATGATGGCGAAGATGAAGTCCGTCTGGGCGTTGGGGAGATAGCCGTAGGCGGCGACGGTGTTCCCGATTCCGTTGCCGGTGAGATGGCCGCTGTAGAGCGCGGCCAGGCCCTGAGCCGACTGATAGCCGGTGTCGCTGGCGTGGCGAAGCGGATGCAGGAACGACGTCATGCGCTGCCACCGGTACGGGGCGGCGATGGAGAGCAGGAGGCAGCCGACGGCGCCGACGCCGACCAGGCCGACGAGCGGTTTGGTCGGCAAGCCGGCCGTGAAGAGCATGGCCATCATGATCAGCCCGAGCACGAGGGTCGTCCCCATGTCCGGCTGCACGAGCACGAGCCCGGCCAGAGCGGCAAAGACGCAGAGCACCGGCCCCATCTGGTACTTCCAGTCGCCGCGCTCGCCTCGCTTGGCCCTGCGGTCGAGGACGTCGGCGGCGAAGAGGATGAACGCCAGCTTGGCCAGCTCCGACGGCTGGAGCTGGAACGACGAGGTCCCCAACCACCGCGCTGCGCCGTTGACCTTGACGCCGACTCCGGGGACAAGCACGGCGAGCAACAGCCCGATGCTGACGATCATCGCCGGCCGAGCCATGCGCCGCCACTTCCGTCGGTCCGTCCGCACCCCGATGACGAACGCCACCGTCCCGACCGCCAACCAGGCGACCTGACGCTCGAAGTAGTGCCACGGCGAGCCGTACTGGTCGATGCTCAGAACCGATGAGGCCGAGAGCACCATGACGACGCCGACGAGGCTGAGGACGACGAGCGCCGCAAGCAGCAGGTAGAAGCTGCTGCTCGTGCTCTTGGCCTTCGTTCTCGGTACAGACGTGCGAGCCTCGCCGGCTCCGAGTTGGACGACGCTCATGTGGCCAACCTCCTTCTCCGTCCTGTGATTACGACCCGCTGCGATGCTCTGGCGGTCGTCGGACCGCTTGGTTCGGGGCGCGTGCGGGCGAAGGAACCGCCCTGTCCTGTCAGCATTCGGACCTCTCTTTCCCCAACATCTCCCTGACCAGCCGGGCGAAGTCGGTCCCACGCTCCCCGTAGGACCGGTACCAGTCAAAGCTGGTGCACCCGGGCGAAAGCACGACGGCGTCGCCTGTACGGCTCAAGGCCGCGGCCGCGGCGACCGCTTCGGGCATCGACGTGGCCAGCCGCACGGGGACCACGCGCCCGAAAGCCGAAGCCACATCGCTCGCGGCTTCTCCGATGGCCACCACGGCCCGCACGGGAGGGGCGGTCGCTCCGAGGGGTCCGAGGTCGAGGCCCTTGTTGCGGCCGCCGGCGACGAGCACGACCGATTCGAAGCCCGCAACCCCGGCGACAACCGCCGACGGCGTCGTCGCCTTGGAGTCGTCGTACCACGACACACCTTCGGCGGTCGCAACGAGCTCGACGCGATGCGGAAGGGGGGCATCCTCGCCGAGGGCGGCGCCGATCCCGTCGACGCTCGCTCCTGCGCTCGACGCCACGGCTGCGGCCGCCAGGGCGTTGGCCCGATCGTGGGGCAGGGACCGGGCCAGGGCGTCGACCCGCATCAGCGGCCCTTCGGGCCCTCTGAGAATCTCACCGTCCTCCCACCAGTCGGCGACCTGGCGGGTCGAGAAGGTCACGGCCTGCACCCCTTCGGGCCGGCCGGCGGCCGCCTCGGACACCTCGTCGTCATCCCGGTTGATCACGGCGATGTCACCGTCGGTCTGATTGGCCCAGATCCGAGCCTTGGCCGCCCGGTAGTGGGTGTGGCTCGGATGCCAGTCGAGGTGGTCCGGTGCCAGGTTGAGCCAGCAGCTCACCGCCGGGTGGAACCGCTGCGTGAACTCGAGCTGGAACGATGAAACCTCGGCCACGACGACGTCGGGCGGCGGCTGGCGGGTCAGGGCCTGGACGAGAGGGACCCCGATGTTGCCGGCGGGGACGGCGTCGATGCCGCTTCGGGTTAGGGCATCGGCGACGAGGGTTGTCACTGTTGTTTTGCCGTTGGTGCCGGTGACGGCGGCCAGCCGGGGTGCGCGTCGACCGGCGGGACGGTGCTCGACCGCCCTCCAGGCGAACTCGATCTCGCTCACGACCTCGGTGCCGGCGGCCGCGGCCGCGGCGTAGACCGGATGACCGAAGGGGATTCCCGGGCTGACCACGACCAGGTCCGCCGCATCGGCCAGGTGGCTGAGGGTCCCGGCTTCGGGGGCCACGATCAGCTCCACACCACGCTCGGCGGCGATGCGAAGATCGGCGTCGCTCGGTGCGTCGTCGACGGCGACGACTTCGCCCCCTTGCCGGCGCCAGGCGTCGGCGACCGCCTGTCCCGCCATGCGGAATCCGACCATGAGCAGCCGACTCATCCCGCGCCCCCGTGGGCGAGGAAGTCGGCGTAAAAGATTCCTAGGGCGATGGCGGTGGAGGCGGCGGCGAGGATCCAGAACCTGATGATGACGGTCGTCTCCGGCCACCCGAGTAGCTCGAAGTGGTGGTGGATGGGTGCCATGCGAAACACCCGACGTCCCACAATGCGGAAGCTGGCCACCTGCAGGATCACCGAGACCGTCTCGACCACAAAAAGCCCGGCCACGATGGGCAGCAGCAGGTCGATGTTCTCGAGCAGGGCCACGGTCGCCATGGCCGCGCCGATGCCGAGCGACCCCGTGTCGCCCATGAAGATCTTCGCCGGTGCGGCGTTCCACCACAGGAACCCGGCCAGCGCTCCGACCATGGCGGCGGCGAGGGCGGCCTCGTCGAGGCCGGCCGGGTTGCCATACAGGCGACCGTGCCTGAACTCGTAGAAGCCGACGATCGTGAAGGTCACGAAGGCAAAGGCCGACGACCCGGCGGCCAGGCCGTCGAGCCCGTCGGTGAGGTTCACGGCGTTGGTCGCACCCAGGATCACGAGGATGGCGAAGATCAGCCAACCGACCCGACCGAGGTTGATCGAGGTCGAGTTGAATCCGGTGAACGACAGGTTGGTACTGACCCTGAAGACGTAGACGCAGACGACGGCGAAGACGACGGCGACGACCAGCTGGAGCCCGGTCTTGGCCCGCTTGTTGAGACCGAGTGACCGGCGCCGACTGACCTTGATCCAGTCGTCGACGAAACCAACCAACCCGGCGGCACAGATGGCGGCCAGGGCCACGATCCCGCGGGTGGTGAACGTCCCGGTGATGTGAACCGCGGCGTAGCCGATCACGGTGGAGCCGATGATGGCGAGCCCCCCCATCGTGGGCGTCCCCGCCTTGGTCAGGTGGCCCTGGGGCCCGTCGTCGCGGATCTGCTGGCCAATGCCACGGGCCCGCAGCGAACGGATCAGCAGGGGCGTACCGAGGATGGAGCACAGCAGGCCGACGGCCCCGCCGATGAGGAGCTCGGTCAACGCTCGCCGTCGTCCTGGCTTCGCGCCGCCAGGATGCGGTTCAGCACCCGTCGGGCGACCTCGGCGTCGTCGAAGGGCCGCACCTGCCCGGCGATCTCCTGACCTGTCTCGTGACCTTTGCCGGCAATCACCACGACGTCACCGTGTTTGGCGACGGCCATGGCGGTCTCTATCGCTCGTTCCCTGTCGGCGACGACCTGGACCCGCCCGGGCCCGCTGGCGCCGGCGATGACCTGGGCGATGATAGCTCCGGGATCCTCGCTTCTCGGGTTGTCCGATGTGACGACGGCCAGGTCGGCCAGCCGGGAGGTCACCTCGCCCATCGGGCCGCGCTTCTCGTGGTCGCGGTCGCCGCCGGCGCCGAAGACGACGAGCAGGCGTCCCTCCGTGATCTCCCGCGCTGCGCTCAGTGCCTGGCCGAGCCCGTCGGGGGTGTGGGCATAGTCGACGAGGACCGTGAAGTCCTGGCCGGCGTCGACGGGCTCGAAGCGGCCGCGCACCCGTTCGATGCGGCCGAGCCCGGCGGCGATGTCGGAGGCGGGGATGCCGATGGCCTGGGCGCAGCGGGCCGCCGCCAGGGAGTTGACGACATTGAAGCGCCCTCCGAGGTGGACGCTGGCCTGATGACCTTCCCATGTGAACGCGCTGCCGACCGTTTCCATCCGCAGGTCCTCTGCGTCGTCGATGCCGTAGTCGACGACGGTCGCGCCCCGCGCCCGGAGGCGGCCGATGAGACGCTGGCCCCACGGGTCGTCCCTGTTGACCACGGCGACGTCGGCGCGCCCCTCGTCGAAGAGCATGGCCTTGGCCTCGAAGTATTGCTCCATGGTTCCGTGATAGTCGAGATGATCCTGGGTCACGTTGGTGAGTACCGCAGCCGAGAAGTGGACACCGTCGACCCGGTGCTGGTCGAGGGCGTGTGAGGACACCTCCATGGCTACCGCGCGCTGACCCCCAGCCCGCAACTCACCGAGCCGCCGTTGCAGCTCCGGCGCCTCCGGGGTGGTACGGGCCTGGGTGAGCGTCCCGAGGGCTGCCGCCGCCCAGCCGTGGGCGGTGAAGATCTCCTTGAGGATGGCGCACGTCGTCGTCTTGCCGTTCGTTCCCGTCACGCCCACGACGGTCAGGTCGAGGGAAGGATCCCCGTAGACCGCAGCGGCGAAGGGTCCGATGGCGCGGCGCACGGAGCGGACGATCACCTGCGCCGCGTCCACGTCGAGGGGACGCTCGCAGAGAAGGGCGGTCGCGCCGGCATCGACGGCCCCTGCGGCGAAGAGGTGGCCGTCGACGGTCGTACCGGGAACGCAAGCGAACAACGAACCCGGCGTCACGGCGCGCGAGTCCATGGTCACCGATGTCACGTCGACGTCGAGATCACCACGCCGCTCGACGACGAGATCGTTACCTTCGAGCACGCGCTCGATCAGAGGACCGAGCCGCACGGCGCCTCAGCGACCGCGGCGGCCGCAGTGCGACCGCATCGGCATACGGCGCGACCTCCGGCCGGTCACGACTGACCGGCCAGATCGGACTTCACCTGGGGCCAGTCCGACACGCCGCCGGGTGCCAACCGCCCATTGGCGGGTGTGGGATCCGCAGACGGTGGGGTGGCGCTCCCCTTCGGAGCCTTGATGAAGTTCTCGTATCCGGGTGTGACCATGCCGAGCCGGGAAGCGGCGTGCATGATGTTGGCCGGGGCGGCGGCCTTGTCGGCCTGCAAACGGAGGTCCTCGTAGCGCTGCTGCAGCTGCGTCTGGGTCGAGCTCAGGTGGTCGATGGTGAACTGCTTCTCCGTCGATATCACGTGGAGGTAGACGAGGCTGAAGACCACAATGGCCGAGGCGACCGCGGCGCAGGCGAGCAGCAGTCGGGTGCGCCGGCGTTGCTCGGCGGGCGAGCGGTGCCCGGGTGGGACGATGCGGAGATGTCGGGGGGCGGGTTGGACTTCGGCCGGTGACCGCTTCGGCTCCATGACGGGAGCGGCGCTCCCTCTCGACGGCGCCGGGTGCCTCGATGGCGCCGGGTGCCTCGACGGCACCGGACCCCCGGTGCCAGCCGCGGAGCCCCCGGCCCGGCCGGTGGGGCCGCCGGGAGGCTTGGTGGAAAGGGGGCGGCCACGATCGGGGCGTGGGGCCGAACGATCGGGGCGTGGTGTCGAACGGTCGGGACGTGGGGCCGAACGATTCGTCTGGCGCTGACGGTTGGAAGGCCGCTGGCCCTCCGCTCGGCGTTCCTGTGACGCCATGCCGCGGCGAAGGAGCGTACGGACAGGGAGGGGCAGATCGGTCATGACGGGTCCCGGGGCAGACGTTCGACGGTGCGCAGGCGGGCGCTCTGTGCCCTGCGGTTGGTAGCGATCTCGGCGTCGCCGGGCCGGCGGGCACCCCTGGTGAGGAGGCGGGCGGTGGGTATGGCTCCGCACACGCACGGGAGCCCCGGCGGGCAGACACAACCCCCGGTAGCGGCCTCACGAAAACGGTCTTTGACGATGCGGTCCTCGCCCGAGTGATAGGCGAGCACCGCGGCTCGGCCACCGGGCACGAGCAGGGCGATCAGGCCGTCGATCGTGTCGGGGAGGATGTCGAGCTCGGAATTGACGGCGATCCTGACGGCTTGGAACACCCTCCTGGCGGGGTGGCCGCCGTGTCGGCGGGCCGCAGCCGGGATGGCGTTACGCACGACATCTGCGAATCGGGTGGTGCTCTCGATGGGCCGGGAGGCCACGATGGCGGCGGCGATCCGGCGCGCGAATCGCCCCTCGCCGTTGGCGGCGAGGAGGGCGGCGAGATCACGGGCCGTCCAGCCGTTGACGACATCGGCGGCGCTGGTAGGCCCTTCGGGATCCATCCGCATGTCGAGCGGGCCGTCGCCCCGGTAGCTGAAACCTCTCGCCGCCACGTCCAGCTGAGGAGAGCTCACCCCGAGGTCGAGAAGCGCGCCCGACAACCGGTCGATGCCGAGGCGGTCGAGGACGGCGGCGAAGTCGTCGAAGCGGGCCCGCACCATCGTGGCCCGATCCCCGAAGGGGGCGAGGACGGTCGTCGCCGCCTCGATGGCGGCGGGGTCCTGGTCGATGCCGACGACGGTGAGGTGGGCGTGGGCGCCGAGCAGGGCGGCGGCGTGACCGCCACCGCCGACGGTCCCGTCGAGCACGACGCCGGGAGGCACCGGCCCGAAGATCTCGACGATCTCGTCGCGCATCACCGGGGCGTGGACGAAGCCAGCCCCTGGCTCGCCGCCCTCGCCTGCCGCTTCGTTCGTTCCGTAGCTCATCCGCAGCCCCTCGACCAGCGTGCCGCCGGGATTTCTCCCCGGACGTGCAGAGCGGAAGCGGGCGGAGAAGGGGACTCCCACCCTGCCGGTCGAAGGGCTGCGCATGAGCCGGTGGAACGAGGTCGGTAGAAGAAGGGCGGACGGGTGGGCAAAGGAACGGCAGGTCAGGTCGGTGCCAGCACCGGCGGCGGGTCGGACGGGTTGATCAGATCCACCTCGGAAGGGAGCACCCTGCTCTCCCACTCGATCCGCTTCCAGACCTCGATGCGCTCGATGGCACCGATCACAAGGACATCCTCGCCGTCCTCGAGGCCGGCGTACTCCCGCAGGTAGGGCGGGATCTGCACCCGGCCCTGCCGATCGATCTCGACCTCGGCCACATTCGACGACCAAAGCCTCACGCGGTTGCGCTCGCTTGCGCTCAAGGTCTGCATCTGGGCCATCTCGGCGAAGACCCTCTCGAACTCGTCGGGAGTCCACAGCGCCACGCACCGCTCGGACTGCTGCGTGAGAAAGATCCGGGTCTCGAACGAGGCGCGGAACTTGGCGGGCAGGACGATCCGTCCCTTGGTGTCCAGGGAGTGTCCGTATCTCCCGAAGAACCTCTCCGCCACTGGCCACTCGTCTCTCTCCTCCGCAACGAAGGGGATCTTCCCTTTCGCTCCACGACGCCCCACATTACGCCCTTCTCAACCACCTCGTCAACGTTTTGGGGCGCGTTTAGGTCCGATTTGGCGGTTTTCGTGGCTCACCGACCCGACGGGACCGGTTCGGGGGAGGGCGCCGCCAGGAGGACGCGGTCCTCCCGTGCGCTCAGCCGGCGATCAGAAGGCTCAGGTTTCGAACAGTGGGGGCACGTCGCGCGCCAGATCCTCGACCGTCCAGCGACCCTCGTGTTCGACGCCGACCTCACGGTTCCAGCCGCTCAGGAGCTGAACGGTCCCGCCGAAGACATAGAACGTGCGGCCGTTGGCCTCACACCCCGGCGTGGCCAGCCAGGCCACGACCGGTGAGATGTTGGCCGGGTCCCACTCGTCGAACCGGTTGGCGTCCTCGGGGGGACGGACGAGCTCGTCGAGGCCGGGGGTCGCCTCGGTGAGCCGGGTCCTCGCCGCCGGGGCGATGGCGTTGACCCGGACGCCGTAACGAGCGAGCTCCTGGGCCGCAATAACGGTGAGGGCGGCGATGCCGGCCTTGGCCGCGCCGTAGTTGGCCTGACCCGGGTTCCCTTCGAGGCCGGACGTCGACGAGACGTTGATCACCGATGCCTCGGCGCTTCCGGCCGCCCCCGCCTTCTCACGCCAGTAGACAGCGGCGTGGCGCAGGGGAACGAAGCTGCCCTTCAGGTGGACGGCGATGACGTCGTCCCACTCGTCCTCGGACATGTTGACGATGAGCCGATCGCGCAGGATGCCGGCGTTGTTGACCAGCACGTGCAGGTCGCCGTACCGCTCAACGGTGCCTCGAACGAGCCGCTCGGCCTGTTTCCAGTCGGTGATGTCATCTGCGCTGGCGACCGCCTCACCACCGGCATCTCGGATGCCGGCGGCCACCTCCTCGGCGGCCGTGCCTTCGTCTCCGAGCCCCTGCCCGTCGGGCGCGGAGCCGACGTCGTTCACGACGACCGAAGCGCCCTCTGCGGCCAGGCGCTCGGCGTGGGCCCGGCCCAGGCCGCGTGCCGCCCCGGTCACGATGGCCACTCGGCCCTCAAGTGAAGCCATCTGGTCGGTCCTCCCTCGTTCGTTCTCCCGCACCTTCGATCATGACAGCTGGCGTCATCGGCGGTCTCACCCGGCCGCTGTCAACCCATCGGCCAGTCCGGCGACAAGGGCGTCGACGACCTCCCCGGCCGCAGGGCCGAGCCCGACCGCGGCCGCTTCGAGCCCCCCGGCGGCCCGCCGGCGGGTCGGATCGTCGATCGCCATCAGCTCGAGCAGCTCGCGTGGTTGCCACCGGATGGACGCGGCACATTGGAACAGGGCACCGAACCGGGTCCTTCGTTGCGAGATCCCGACCACCTTGACGGCTCGGCCGGACGACTCTGTTGGACCGAGAGGCTCTGTTGGACCGAGAGGCTCTGTTGGACCAAGAGGCTCTGTTGGACCGGGAGACGCTGTTGGACCGGGGGAGGCCGCCACGCTGACCTCGCCTGGTCCGAGCCCGGCGAAACAGATCCGATCCGACCACTCGGTCGTGAGGAGCGGACCGCGCCACACCTCCGGTGTCCGCCCTTCGATGGCCGGAAGTCGGCCGTGGCTCGCCACGATGGTGAGGGCCGACCGCCATGCTTCGCCGACCCACCACATGGCCCGCCCCACGTCGGCTGACCACATCGCATCGTCTGAGGGGATGACGAGGTCGACCCATACGCAGCGACCGGGGCCGACGAGGACGGCACCCCCTCCGCTCGCTCGCCTGACGATGTCGATGCCGGCTCGGGCCGCCCTCCCCGCCTCGACGACGTCGTCGGCCTGGGCCCGTCCGATGACGACCGCAGGGGCGGCGGCGTCGAGCACGCGAATAACGCGGCGCACAGGGCGCTCGGCGCCGGCGACCATCGACGCCGACGCGGCGTGGAGCACCGATGCCGGCCCGGCGGCCTGCTCGACCGACCACGAGCTCACCGGGGCGGCTCAGGCCGAGAGGCTGGAGGCGACGGTCCCGAGAAACGGCTCCCAGTCCGGTCGGATGGTCCCGCTGGCGACGAGAACCCAGGCCCGATGGCGGGGGACGGCCGGCGCCCGACGCAGCTTCATGCCGCTGTCCTCGAGCATCCGGTCGCGCTTGGCCGTGTTGCACGGGCGGCAGGCGGCGACGACGTTGTCCCAAGCATGGGGGCCACCCTTGCTGCGCGGGATGACGTGATCGATGTTCTCCGCCGAGGCGCCGCAGTACTGGCAGCGGTGGCCGTCGCGGGCGAACACGGCCCGCCGGTTGAGGGCGACCCTCGCCTGGTAGGGAACCTTGATGTAGTAGTTGAGGCGGACCACCGAAGGCTCGGGGAAGGAGACGAGCTCGGCTCGAAAGACCCGGTCGGTAGCGGCCATCAGTTCCGCCTTACGCTCGAGCACGAGCAGCAGGGCCCGGCGGGTCGACACCACGCACAGCGGCTCGTGCGTTGCGTTGAGCACGAGCGACTGCGACACGACGAGCTCGGCCCCTACCGACGCCTGGCCCGTGGCCCGGCCGCGGTGATCACCGCGACGACGCTATCGAGGCGGCCACGCCTCGCCCGGCGACCTGCCGCCTGCCCTTGGGGTCCTGGGAGCACGGGCGAAACCCTACCGCGCGAGCCTCCTCATCCGTGCACACCATTCGAGGTAGGCGACGAGCTCGTCGGGGCCGAGTCGGGCCGTGGGATCGGTGCCGAACATGGTCTGGTGGCGCATCTCCAGGTAGGCGGTCGGCGGGGCGGGCAAGGGTGGCGTCCGGCGCCTCCAGCCGGGATCGACGAAGCCGGCGCCGGTGACGACGGCGCCCACCCACAGATCGGGCCGGCGGATGAGGCCGACACAGGCCGCCACGCTGAGGATGCGGGGCGGACGTGGCACGATGGGCACCGTAGCGTCATTTCCCGAAAAAGCATCGGGGAAAGGGCGACCGGGGCGCAACGGAGTCTGCGGGGCCCTCGGCCCGAGCGGATGGTTGGCGCCGCCGCCTTGTACGCTGAGTCGCAAGCTCCACAGGAGGCCGGGTGTCGAGTCAGTCTTCGCTGGTCAACGAAGGTGTGCCCGGGTTCGCGGCGCTTTTCGACGGCATCGTCGACAACGTCAGGCGGGTCGTGCACGGCAAGGACGATGCCATCCGCCTGGCCCTCGTCTGCCTCATGGCCGAGGGGCATCTGCTCATCGAGGACGTGCCAGGCGTGGGCAAGACGAGCCTGGCCAAATCAATCGCGCGCTCGCTCGGGCTCGGCTGGCAGCGGGTGCAGTTCACCCCCGACCTGCTGCCTTCCGATGTCACCGGGACGTCGGTGTTCGATCGGAACACGGCCGCCTTCTCGTTCCGCCCGGGCGCAGTCTTCGCCAACGTGTTGCTCGGCGACGAGATCAACCGGGCGTCGCCGAAGACCCAGAGCGCCCTGCTCGAGGCGATGGAAGAACGCCAGGTCACGGTGGACGGTACGACGCATCCGCTCCCCGAGCCCTTCCTCGTGGTGGCGACTCAGAACCCGGTGGAGCACGAAGGGACCTACGCCCTCCCCGAGAGTCAGATCGACCGGTTCATGATGTGCATCGGCATCGGCTACCCGGCGCGTGATGCCGAGCTGACGATGCTGGCCCAACAGGGCGACGAGGACGTCGACGATCTCGGTCCTGTCGCCGGGCCGGCCGACGTGCTGCGCATGATCGAGGTCGTCGACACGGTCCACATGGCGCCGGCCCTGCGCGGGTATGTCGTCGACTTGGCCGACGCCACCAGACGGCATCCTTCGCTGGCGCTCGGGATGTCACCGCGGGCCAGTCTCAGCCTGCAGCGCTCGGCCCGGGCACTGGCCGCCTCGCTCCGGCGTGACTACGTCGTGCCCGAGGATCTCAAGTACCTCGCCCATCCGGTGCTCGAACATCGCCTCGTCCTGGCCTCGGATGCTTCGATAGGGGGCCAGACCACGGCCGAGATCATTGACGACATCCTCAACGACGTGGCCGTCCCGACCGGACGCCAGGGTGCGTCAGTCGTAGCGAGAAGGACGGAACAGGGCCGGGGCGGGTGGTGAACGGGGCGCTGCGGTCTTGGGTGCGCGCCCTGACGAAGCTGTCGACGCCGCTGAGCGCACGAGGATGGAAGCTGGTGGTGGCGGCGATCGCCATGACGCTCGCTGCGCTTATCTTCGGCATCCTGGAGCTGTACGCCACAGCCGTCGCTTCGGTGGCCGTCCTCGTCTGCGCCGTGATCTCGACGCGGACCGGACGTTGGCGCATCGACGCCACCCGCCGGCTCGGCGCCGTCCGTGTCGGGGTTGGCGACGACATCATCATCAACCTCACGTTGGCGAACGCATCCCACCATCACAGTCCGGCACTGCACATCCGTGACCACGTCGAGCTCGGAGCCGGATTTGTCGAGCTCTCGACCGGTCCGATCGGCTCGGGCCAGTCGGTTGCCGGTTCCTACCGTCTGCGCGCCACGGCGAGAGGCGTGTTTCGTCTCGGACCCCTCTCCGTCGAGACGTCGGACCCGTTCGGGTTGGCGAGGAGGGTGCGGGTGGTGGCCGCCGTTTCTACGGTGTCGGTCCATCCTCGCGTCGAGCGACTGCAGGTCACGCTCCCGTCTGCCGGCCCCGACCGCCGCGCGGCCGGTGCCGTCGCCGGGCCTGGGCACGTCAACGACGAGTTCTCCTCGCTTCGCGAGTACCGCCCGGGTGACGACCTTCGCCGGCTGCACTGGCGCTCGACGGCGCGCTCCGACACCCTCATGGTCAGGGAGGACCAGATAGAGCGGCAGGGCCAGCTGACGCTCCTCCTCGACCTGCGGCGCAGCACCTGGAAGGCTGCGACGCTCGAACGAGCCCTCTCGGCGGCGGCGAGCATCGGCCTTTCCGGTATCGAGGCCGGGCTTTCCGTCCGACTCGTCACCACGTCGGGCCACGACACGGGGGCCGGGAGCGGCCCCGGCCACGGATCGGTCATTCTCGACGAGCTGGCGGCGGCCTCTGTCCACGACGGTCGAGCATTCTCCACCACCGGCCATCACGGCGCCGGGCGTGGCGTCGCCGGGACCGGGGCCCGGTCCGGAGAGCGCCGGGATCGCCGCTCGGGCCGGCGCATCGAGCGAAACGGCGCCATACGGGCGACCGGCACCCTGATCGTCGTCGGGGGCGAAGGCAATTCGTCCTCCCTCATGGAGAGCAATGGCATCGGTCGCAACGCCGTCGTCGTCCAGGTGGCGATCCAGGGAGCGGGAACGCCGGGCTCCGTCGGGCGGGGGCACTCTGGGCGCGTCGTCAGCGTCGGCTCTGCTGGGATCGCCGCCTCCTGGCACCAGGCGACGCGGTGAGCGTCCTGCTCGAGGCTCCCGCCGGGCCACAGGCCCGCGGCCGACCCCTGCCGCCGGACGGATCCGTCCGGACCCCCGACGTACTGGCATCGTCGTCGCCGCTCGCGCTCGAGGTGGCCCTGGCGATCCTGACCGTGGCCTCGGTGGCCGGATTGCACCGTTCCTTCCGGGGATGGGGTTCCGACTGGGTCGGTCCGGTCTTCCTGACCGTCGTCGCCACCCTCGTCGTCTGCCACGTCTCGCGACGCCACCTGATAAGCCCGCTTATCGGCGCCGTGGTGGACCTCGTCGCCCTCGGCCTGTTCACCGTGTGGACGGTGGTGCCATCTTCGACTTTCCACGGTCTCCCTGCGGCCGGCACCTGGCAGACGGTCGGCATCGCCATCGCCGACCTTCCCGAACACTTCGCATCGGCCACGGCCCCAGTCCATCCCGACGTCGGTTTCTTGCTCGTCGCCGTGTTCGGCGCGGGGAGCGTCGCCGTGCTCGGCTCGTGGTCGGCACTCCGTCTCGGCCGGATACTGCTCGGCGCCCTGCCTGCCTTCGCCGCCTTCGTCGTGTGCAGCGCTATCGGCACCCGATCGGGCAGGGACTGGGCGACGGTCATCGTGGTGGCGGCGCTCATCGCCTACCTCCTTACCGAAAGGTCCAACCGGGCGCCCCCCGCCGGCGTGACGCTCGGTCCCCTACCGACCGGCCGGTCGGGTGACGGTGTCGCCGTCGGGGCCGTGATCGCCGTCGTCGCCGTGGCGGCCACGACGGTGATCGTGCCGGGACTCAGGGGAGCCGACGGCCACGGCCCCCTCGGATGGCATTCCTTCGGTCAGAGCACGACACGTATCGTCGTGAGCCCACTGGTCAGCTTGAGGACACGGCTGCTCACCGACGGCACTCGTCCTGTGCTCAAGGTCACCAGCAGCCAACCCTCGTACTGGCGGTTGACGTCACTCGACGACTTCGACGGGTACCAGTGGAATGCCGGCGACACCTATCAGGGAGTAGGGCGGGCCCTTCCCGGCGTCGTGAGGCCGCCGGGGACGAGGCAGGTGACCGAATCGTTCGACATCCAGGATCTGTCGTCACCCTGGGCTCCCCTCGCCTTCGACCCCGAAGCCGTCACCGGAGCGGGAAAGGTGTCCTATGACCCCAGGTCGGGCAGCCTCCTGACGCCCGGCGTCACGTCCAACGGTTTGCGTTACACCGTGCAATCGGTCCAGTACCTGGCCACCCTGTCGTCGAAGGACCTCGGGGCGACCCGGCGTCTCAGTCGGGCCCACCCTCCGGCCGGGTACCTGCAGCTGCCGTCGTCCATCCCGACATCCGTACGGAGACTGGCGCCCTCGATCGTGCGGGGCAAGAAGACAGAGTACGCCAAGGCGTATGCGCTTCAGGCCTTTTTCCACACCCACGAGTTCTCTTACAGCCTGCATCCCCCTTCGGACGGCTCGGGTACGGCGACGCTCTACAACTTCCTCTTCGTGACCCACACCGGATACTGCCAGCAGTTTGCCGGCGCATACGCCGTGCTGGCCCGCCTCGACGGACTGCCGACGCGACTGGCTGTCGGTTTCACCACCGGCACCAAGGTCGGCGCCGACACCTACCAGGTGACCGATGCCGACGCTCACACCTGGCCCGAGGTCTGGTTTCCTTCCTACGGCTGGATTCCCTTCGAGCCGACCCAAGGCCCTTCGGGACAGGGGTTCGTCATCCCCGGCGCCGCTGGCTACACCGGTAACACGGGCATCAGAACCCAGGGCGGACGGTTTGCCGACCCGCGTACGAGAACGCAACGCGGCAAGACCGCTCCACTTCCCGTCGCCACTGCTCCCGCCGGCACCCTCCCGGGAGACGTGCGGCCCGCCCCCGCCATCAACCCCCACACCGTGGTACCGCGCGGCGAGACCAGCGGGTCGGGCACCGCCCGCTCGACGCACAAAGCGCTTCCACACCGGCCGAAGGGAGCGGCCACCTCGAGCTCCCTCGGCGTGGTGACCTTCGTCGCCGCGGCAGCGGCCGTGCTCGCCATGGTCAACGAGGGGGTCCGCAGGAGACGGTGGCGCCGCCGCCGGATGACCGACGGCACCGACCCCGAGGGGGCGCGGGGCGCCGTCACGACCCTCGCCGCCTGGTCGGAGGTCGAGGAGACCCTGACGTGGCACGGCATCAGGAGAGGCCGATCCGAGACGTTCGGCGAGCTGGCGGAGCGTGCCGCCGGCCACCACGAGTTCGATCGGCGCGGTCCGGGGGGCGGTCAGCCGGCGGGCGACCTCCGCCACCTGGCACAGCACGCAACCCGGGCGGCCTATACCGGCTCCGTGGCCGCCGATCTCGTGGTCGAAGCCGAGATCGCCGCCCTCAGCGTCCGCCGAGCCCTCAGGGACTACCGCACCCGCCCGCATCGGCTCCGGGTGCTGCTCGACCCGCACCTGGCTTGGCTCGCCCCTGTCGGCTCAGCGCCGCCGCGGACCGCCGACGACGCCGCCCTGCACCGGCTCGACCCGTGGGCCGCTCACTCGAGCTGAGGTCCCGCTACGAAACCCTTGATGCGCCCACATTTGCGGCCTCCGGCCGCGCCAGTTGTTTCTTCGCGGTCCCTGTGCGAGCCCGGGGACGGCCGGCTCAACGGTCGTCGCGGAAACGACGACGCATCCGCTCGGTCGTCTCGCCGACGCGGTCGGCCACGCTTCTCTGGCCGAGCTCGCTCGTGAGCACACCGAAACCGTGGCGACCCATCCGGCGAAGGTTCTGCACGAGCACGATGGCGCAGACGGTCATGACGACAAAGCCGACGACGCCGAACACCCAGCTCGAGGCGAACGCCGCAAGCAGGATCACGAGGCCGAAGAGAAACCCGGCGAAGGACCACGCGCAGTTCCGGCGCAGATAGCGAGGCAGGGTGGTTTGTTGGAGACGGCGGGCGGACGCGGGGTCATGCTCGTGAAACCGGCGCTCTATCTGATTGAGGATGCGCTCCTCGTCTTCGGAAAGTGGCACATTCACACCTCCGTGCCGCAGGCTCGATCAACAGCGTAAGCATCGCGCTCCGCCCCGGGCAATGCCAATGCGCCACCCCAAGGAGCTCGCGCCCGGGTCGACTCAGCCGTCCCGTTTTTGTTCGGGCGCGGCGTCCCGATCCTTTTCGCTCGGCCCCCAACGGTTGTCGCTATCGCGACCGATGCGCAGACCCGTCCCCTCGACGAGCACCGCAGGGCCGACCGCACTATCGCCGAAGCGGGCCCTCACGGCGTCGATGGCGCCCGTCGCGGCCTGCCAGCGGACGCTGTCGTCCGGGAGATCGCCGTCCGAAGGGCTGCCATCCGAAAGGCCGCCATCCGAGAGGCCGCCGTCCGGTGCTCCGGCCGCTGACGGGCTGGCTCCGGCCGGCGGCGATCCCAACTCGAGCACCAGCTGCTCGGTGACCCCGGCCTTGTCCCGGCCGAGCCCCGCCACGCTGACACCGAGCAACCTCACGCCACCGGCGATCTCGACGCCGTCGAGCAGGCTCACTGCGATGCGAGCGATGGCGGGGGCCGTGTCGATCGGCGTGGCGACGCTCCTGGACCGGGTGATGGTGGCGAAGTCGGCGAAGCGAACCTTCAGCTGAACGGTTCTTCCGGTCACCCCGGCCTTGCGCACCCGGCTGGCCACGGCATCGGCCATCCGCACCACGTCGCGTCGAAGGTCGTCTCGGTCGAACCGGTCGGTTGCGTAGGTCTCCTCGTGACCGACTGACTTCACGGCCCGGTCGGGTTCGACCGGTCTCGGATCGATCCCACAGGCCAGGGCGTGCAGATGACGCCCCGAGGCCCGGCCCACGGCCCCCTCGACCGCATCGAGGGGCAGGGCGGCCAGGTCACCGACGCTCCCGACACCGAGGCGCCTGAGGCGCTCGGCTGTCGCCGGACCGACGCCCCAGAGGGCCTCGACGGGGAGGGGATGCAGGAACGGGAGCTCCTCGCCCGACGCCACGACAAACACGCCCTTTCCTTCGTGCACGCCGCTACGGTCCGACGATGGCTTCGCCGCCTCGGAGGCGAGCTTGGCGACGAACTTGGTCGTCGCCACCCCCACGGAACAGGCCAGACCGACATCGGATCGGATCGCCTCCCGCACCGCCACGGCCGCCTCGAAGGGACGGCCGAAGAGTCGTTCCGCTCCGCTCACATCGAGAAACGCCTCGTCCAGCCCGACCCCCTCGACCAACGGCGTGAACCGATTGAAGGGTCTTCCGGCATGAATGTGGGTGCCTGGCGGTGATGATCGGCGTGTTGGCCGCTGGGGCGACCGGTTTTTGGCGGTGAGGGCGGGCCGCTGATCTGTACCCGTTTGGTGACCTCGTGGCGTGGGGTGCCGGGCGGGGGCTGTCGGTGGACCATCCGCGTGACCCGCACGGGCGGTTTCTAGGTTCGGGGTTTGCGAAGACCATCGAGCCAAGGAGACCGAGTCCCCGTGCGGGTCACTACTGCATTCAAGCGCTTGTTGAACCTGCCCGGGGTGACCGTCACCGGCGTGGACTTTCAGCCCGCGGCGGTGACGGTGACGGTCAGGTTGCGCTCGGCCCGCCTGGCCTGCCCGGAGTGCCCGTTTTCGACCTTCGCCCGCTACGACACCCGGCGGGTGACCTCGACGTGGCGGCACCTGGATCTGGGGTCGTGGCGTCTCGAGGTCCGCGCCGGGCTGGCCCGGCTGAACTGCCCTACTCATGGGGTGCGCACCCAGGCGGTGCCTTTCGCCCGGCCCGGGTCCCGGTTCAGCCGCGACTTCGAGGACCTCGTCGGGTGGCTGGTCACCACCACCGATAAGACCGCGGTGTGCCGGCTGGTCCGGGTCGATTGGGACACCGTCGGACGGATAATCGAGAGGGTCATGGACACCGGGCTCGACCCGGCCCGTCTCGACCGGCTGTTCAAGGTCGGCGTCGACGAGGTGTCGTGGCGCAAGGGCCACTCCTATATCACCCTGGTGTCCGATCACGGCTCGGGGAAGTTCGTGTGGGGAGCGGAAGGCAAAGACACCGCCACCCTCGACGGTTTCTTCGCCGAGCTCGGCCCCGAACGCTCCGGGCAGGTCGAGGCGATCTCGATGGACATGGGCCCGGCGTTCGCGGCCTCCGCCACCAACCACGCCCTCCAAGCAGTCATCTGTTACGACCCTTTCCATGTCGTGGCGCTGGGCACCGCCGCATTGGACAAGGTCCGCCGGCAGGTCTGGCAGGAACTGCGCCGGCTCCCCGACCGCCAGGCCGCGAAACGGTTCAAGGGAGCCCGGTGGGCGCTGTTGAAGAACCCCGACGACCTGACCGACGACCAGGCCGTCACCCTCCGCAAGCTCAAACGCCGAGGAGGTGACCTATGGCGCGCCTACGCCCTCAAGGAGGCCCTGCGGGCCATCTTCGCCGGTGACCTCGACGAGGCCGACGTCGGGGTCCTCCTCGACCGGTTCTGCTCGAAGGCATCACGTTCCCGGCTCAAACCGTTCGTCACGTTGGCCAAGACCCTACGGAAACGGCGAGCCGGGATACTCACCGCCATCCACCTCAAGATCAACAACGGCCAACACGAAGGCCTCAACCGTCGAGTCCGCCTCATCGTCAACCGGGCCTACGGGTTCCACTCCGCCAACGCCGCTCTCGCCCTGATCATGGTCACCCTGGGGCCAATCGACCACGTCCTCCCCCACGAACGAGCCAAAGCCCCAGACCCCTAAAACCACCCACATTCATGCCGGGAGGCCCCGATTGAAGACAGCGTGGATGCGCCGGCTCACCTCCTGGTAGCGGTCGTGCCGACCGGGCCTGAACAAGGCCGCAGGGCACAGCTGACGGGCCCGTGCCGCCGGCATGGCCGAACGGATTCCGTAGGCACGCGCCTCGTAGCTTGCGGACGCGACGACACCGCGCGGCCCGGCGCCGCCGACGATCAGCGGCTGTCCGGCCAAGGTTGGATCGTCGAGTATCTCCACCGAGGCGAAGAAGGCATCCATGTCGACGTGGAGGATCACCTTCGAGCTCACGCGAACGCTGTTCACGCGAACACCATCACTCGAACACCAGCCGCCTGAAGCCCTCAGCGTACGGCACGCCGGCGCGCCGACCGGCCTCCTCGGCCTGCTGGCGGACCGCTCCCCTGAGCCACTCCCCCGGCTCGCCGACCTGGCTCTCGTGGCACGCCACGGCAGCGGCCTTGGCATCAATGGTCTCGCTGATGTCGACCCAGACATCCGGTTCGAGCGTGCCGGAGAGGAGCAGTGTCGAGACCCGGTGCGGCGGTCCGGCATCGGGAAAATAAAGGGGCATGGCCGCCGCAGGGGCCACGGCATCGATGCACAGCCACCCGACGCTGCGATGATCCCTGTGGTTGACATACCCGTCGCCGAAATAGACCGCCGTCGGATCCGGGGCGACGACCGTATCGGGACGCACCGAGCGCACGAGGGCCACAAGCCTCGCCCGCAGCTCGGGACGGTCGTCGATCTCACCGTCTCGAAGCCCCAGCCAGTGGTGCCGACTGACTCCGATGGCCGAACCCGCGGCGGCCACCTCCGTTCTCCGCCGAGCCACGAGCTCGGATGCCACGACGTCGGGGTCGCCCGTTCCCTTGTCGCCGTCGGCGCAGATACAGACGTGGACGTCCGCCCCCCCAGCCGCCCAAGCGGCAAGCGTCCCACCTGCGGAGATGTCCGGGTCGTCGGGATGGGCATAGATCGCAAGCACCGTCGACGGTGTGACGGTAGCGATCTCGGCCACGAACCGAGCCTACCGGTCACGGGCTTGGCACGAACCCGACGCTACGGTCGGATCGTGGAGAAGGCTGCAAGACGTTGGGCTGTGGCCCGAGGTGACCGGTCTCTTCATCTGCTCGGCCGGCCCCGTCTCGCCATTGCCGCCCTTTCCGTGCTCGCCAACGCCATCCCCGGCGCCGCGCTCTTCTTGTACTTCGAGGATTTTCTCCCCGATGCCGCCAACGTCGCCGATCCGGGGCGAGCGGAGACCGTCATGCTGGCCCTCTTCGCCGCCTACCTGGCTGTCGTCGTACCGCTCGGTGTCGCCGGCGGCATCCGCGGCTTCGGTCCCGTGCTCCGGTGGCTGTCGGAGGACCGCCCGGCCACGCCCGACGAACAGCTCGCCATCCTCCGCCAGCCGGCCGCACGGGCCGTCGCCGGATTCTGCTACTGGGCCGTCGCCGCCATCGTCTTCGGCTCGGCCCAGGCCGTCCTCGGCTACCCGGCCCCACGGGTCGTCTCCGTCGTGATCGGCATCCTGCTGGCCGCCGTCAGCGTGACGTCGTTGAGCGCCCTGCTGATCGAGCGTCTCCTCCGGCCCGTCGTGCATGATGCGCTGGCCGGATCGCTCCCCTCGCGTCCATTCGGCATCCGGGTTCTTCCCCGGCTGCTGCTCAGCTGGGCGTTCGGCTCGGCCGTTCCGCTCGTCGGGCTGCTCCTCGCCCCGCTCGACCAGGGCGACCAGAGTCTCAGGTCGTTTGCCGTGCCCCTCGGCCTCCTCTGTGTCGCCGGGCTCGTCAGCGGGTTCACCATCATCACCGGGGCGGCTCGTGCCGTGGCCGAACCACTCGACGCCATCCGTGAGGCGCTCGAACGAGTCGAGGCCGGCGACCTTTCGGTCCAGGTGCCGGTCGACGATGGCAGCGAGGTCGGCCAGCTCCAGGCCGGCGTCAACCGGATGGTGTTGGGCCTACGGCAGCGCCGCCAGCTCGAGGATCTGTTCGGACGGTACGTTGGCGCCGAGGTGGCCGGTCAGGCCCTCGCTCGCGGGCTCGGCCTCGGCGGCGAGCGCAGGGATGCCACCGTCCTCTTCGTCGATCTGATCGGCTCGACGGCCATGGCGTCGGGCCTCCCACCCGAGCAGGTCGTGCGCATCCTCAACGCCTACTTCGCCGCCGTGGTCGGTGCCGTCCAAGCCGAAGGGGGATGGGTGAACAAGTTCGAAGGCGACGGGGCTCTCTGTGTGTTCGGACCACCGGGCCGCAGGGACGATCATGCTGCGGCCGGGCTGCGGGCCGGGCGCGGCATCTACGCCGGCGTCTCCCACGCCGCCGAAAGCCACCCGCGGCTCGCAGCCGCCGTCGGCATCTCGAGCGGCCTCGTCGTGGCGGGGACCATCGGCTCGACGGAGCGCTTCGAGTACACCGTGATCGGCGATCCGGTGAACGAAGCGGCCCGGCTCACGGACCTGGCCAAGTCGCGCGACCTGAAGATCCTCGCCAGCGAGGCGACGGTGCAGGCGGCGGGCCCCGACGCGAACGGCTGGACACCGGCGGGCGAGGCCATGCTCAGGGGCAGGACGACGCCGACCCGGGTGTTCGCTCCCGCCGTCCCCGCCGCTACGCCGGCGCCGCCGCGATGACCTCGCAAGCCCGCTCTATGCCGGCGTCGTCGACGTCGAGATGGGTGACGAGGCGGACTCGCCCGGGGGCGACCGTGCCGGCGAGCACCCCCTCGGAGCCGAGATAGGCGAGGAGTCCTGCGGTGTCGGGATGGGAGAAGACCACGATGTTGGTCACCACCGTCGCCGGGTCGAGGCCCGCTTCGGGCCAGCGGGCCGCCGCCGCAGCGGCGAGCCGGGCCGCCCTGGCGTGGTCATCGGCGAGGCGGCTCCGCATGGTGCGCAGCGCCACCAGGCCGGCGGCGGCGACGATGCCCGCCTGACGCCACGCTCCTCCCAGACGGTGACGCTCGAGGCGAGCCGCATCGATGGTGTCTTTGGTGCCGGCGAGGACGGAGCCGATCGGCGCGCCGAGCCCTTTCGACAGGCAGCACATGACGGTGTCGGTACCGACGGCGATGTCGGCCGGCGGGCGGTCAAGGGTCACGGCGGCGTGCCAGAGCCTGGCCCCGTCAAGGTGAACCTTGAGCCCGCGGGCGGCAGCGACCGATGCCAGCATCCGCCTGCTTTCGGGGGACCAGACCAGTCCCCCCGAGGCCATGTGGGTGTCCTCGATACAGACCAGCGAAGCCCTGGCCGTATGGTGATTGACGCCCGCCGCCACCCGGTCGACCTCATCGGGATCGATCGCGCCCGCTTCGTCGTCAACCGCCAACCAACCGATGCCGGCGTTGAGCGGCCCGGCCCCGTCCTCGTAGAGCACGACATGCTGACGCCCTCCGGCGATGACCCCGTCGCCGGGCCGGGTAAGGACCCGCAGCGCCAGCTGGTTGGCCATGGTTCCCGACACCACGTAGAGCGCCGCCTCCTTGCCGAGCAGGGCGGCCGCCTCCTCCTCGAGGGCGTTGACCGTCGGATCCTCGCCGTACTGGTCGTCGCCCACCTCGGCGTCGGCCATGGCCCGACGCATGGATTCGGTCGGCCGGGTCAAGGTGTCGGAACGCAGATCGACCTTCACCCCGTCGACCGTAGCCGCCCCGCTCCCCTGGCTCGCATCTCGTGATTCGCGACTCCGGCGGCCGGGGCCTACCGCCACAACAGCTCGGTCAGTGACCCGGCTAACGTTCGTGCTGCGATGTCGGTCGAGCTCAACCACACCATCGTTGCCGCCAAGGACCGCCGGGTCTCGGCCGAGTTCCTCGCCGGCATCCTCGGCCTCGAGGTCGGCCCGGCTTTTGGCCCGTTCCTTCCGGTGGTCACCGGCAACGGCGTCACGCTCGACTTCGCGACCAGCGACGCCGAGACGGTTCCCACGCAGCACTACGCCTTCCTCGTCTCCGAAAATGAGTTCGACGGCTGCTTCGCGCGGATACAGGCGGCCGGCGTCACGTACTACCCAGGGCCCCAGCTCGCCCAACCAGGCGAGATCAACCACAACGACGGCGGGCGCGGCCTGTACTTCCTCGAGCCGGCAGGACACGGGATGGAGATCCTCACTCGCCCGTATGGCGGCTGAGCGAGCCAAGCCGACCGCTCTCCTCGACTTCGATGAAAGAGGCCAGCGGCTTCGATGATGGCTACCGGCGCCGGCATTCCAGCGCCGCTTGCACCTCGCTGCTCGGTCGGGGCCTGCCTCCGGGGATCGAGCCGTTTTCCTTCGTCCCTCTGGAGGGGCTGCAACTCCTCGCCACCCTCGCGGCCCTGGGGTCAGGTCAAACCCTCGTCGATCTCGGGTGCGGCCGAGGTGGGCCTGGGATGTGGCTGGCGCAACGCAGCGGCGCTGACATCGTCGGCGTCGACGGCTCTGGCGTCGCGGTCACCGACGCGTACCACCGGCAAACGCTCTTCCCCGGGATAGGCGAGGCCGGCTTCATCGTCGCCGACGTCACGGCCACGGGGCTGAGGGACGGATGCGCCGACGCCACCGTGGCGATCGACGTCCTCCAACTGCTCGACGATCAGGCCGCCCTGGTGGCCGAGATGGCCCGCCTGCTGAAGCCGGGTGGCCATCTCCTGCTCACCACCTGGGAAGGGTGGGGCCAGGCGCCGAGTCGGTTTCCCCGGGATCTGCGCGCTGCGATCGAGCAGGTGGGCCTCCGATCGGTCACCGTCGTAGAGCAACCCAACTGGCTGCGCCGCCAGCTCGACGTTTACCGATCGGCTGCAGCCATCGCGAACGATGATGCCGCGCTGGCTGACCTCGCCGAGGAGGGGCGCCGCTGGCGGTCCTGGCACGACCAGACCCGCCGGGTCGTCGGAGCGGCGCAACGGCCGGGCGGATGACACCAGGCCCCAGGCACGGGGGTGGTACGCCAGACTGTCGCATGCCCTCATCGGCCGGACCAGACGACGCCGACGCGACGCAGGACGCTTTCGGGCCGCCGGGACGCGAAGAGGACCCACTGCTTGCCGAGCTCGCCGACGTTGCCCTGGCCGCCGCCTCGGGTGCCGCCAAGCTCGCGGCCGAGGGATTCGGCCGGGTGCGAACCCGGATCGACACGAAGTCGACGGCCACCGACATGGTCTCGGAAGTCGACCGAGAGGCCGAACACGTCATCTCCGTCCTCCTCGCCGAGCGCCGTCCCGACGATGCCGTCCTCGGCGAGGAAGGTACGTCACGCCCAGGCACCACCGGCGTCAGGTGGGTCGTCGACCCCCTCGACGGAACCACCAACTACCTCTTCGGGATACCGGCATGGTCCGTTTCGGTAGCGGCCGAGCGCGGGGGCGAACCCGTCGTCGGCGTCGTGATCGACCCGTCGAGAGCCGAGACCTGGGCGGCGATCTCCGGAAGGGGCTCCTACTGCAACGGCGATCCTTGTGTCGTCGCCGAAGGTCGCTCGACACTCGCCACCTCTCTCGTGGGTACCGGATTCGGTTACAACGCCGACCGCAGAGCCTGGCAGGCGGAGGTCGCGGCCCATGTCCTGCCCCGAGTACGCGACCTGAGGCGATTCGGCTCCGCCGCGCTCGACCTCTGCTGGGTAGCCGGCGGTCGCCTCGACGCCTATTACGAGTGGGGCCTCAACCCGTGGGACCTGTCCGCCGGTGCGGTGATCTGCCGGGAGGCCGGCGGTCGAGTAGACGTCGGAGCCGAGCGGCTGATCACCGCCACGACACCATCGCTCCGAGACCCGCTCGCCGCGCTGCTCCACGCCGCCGGCGGCTACCAGCCGCCCCCCGACGGCCCCGAGCCGACAACCTGGGCCTGAGCGCCCGGCGACGAGTTCCCGGACCACCCCACATCGTTTCCTTTGATCACGAGGTGTTCAAGACCGGTGTCCTCAACCTCGCCTACGTACCGCCACCGACTGGGCGCCCGATGGGGCGCTCCCGCACGGTCAGCCCTGCGGGCCCGTCGCGCCTCGATGGACCGGGAGAGGTGGAGACTGGGCCCATGAGTGATCCGGCCGTCCGGCGTGTCGACTTCGGATACTTCGTCCGCCCCGCCGAAGAAACAGGCACCGGATCGAGCCGTGTGGAGCCCTGCCTGGGCTACCTCGTGCACCACGCGGACGGCCTCGTGCTCGTGGACACCGGCATGGGCAGCCACCCCGACGTCGAGGCTCACTACCGGCCCCGCCGGCGGCCGTTGCCCGCTGCGCTCGCCGCCGCCGGAACCAGCCTTGCCGATGTGACGTTGGTGGTGAACTGCCATCTGCACTTCGACCACTGCGGCGGAAACCCGTTGATGGCTGGCCGTCCGATCGTCGCCCAGCGAGCGGAGCTCCGGCTGGCTCGGGAAGCGGACTACACCCTGCCCGAGCTGGTCGACGCCCCCGGACTTCGCTACCTCGAGCTGGAAGGGGAGGCCGAGATCCTGCCGGGGGTGCTCGTTGTGCCGACGCCGGGCCACACCGCCGGGCATCAGTCGCTCGTCGTGCGGCGCCGCGACGGCACCGTCGTCGTGGCCGGCCAGAGCCACGATACGGCCAGTGCGTACGGTGCCGATGTGCTCGCCTGGCAGGCGGGTCGCGACCGTCACGATGCGGCCGTGCCCCTGGTGGCGGCCTGGATCGACCGGCTGCAGCAACTGGACCCTCGCCGGGTCGTCTTCGCCCACGACCATGCCGTCTGGGAACCGTGAGCACCGGACCCCGGTGCCAGCGCCCCGCCCGGAGTCGGGTGCGACGAGGTCGGCCGGCGGTCGATCGGTCGACCGCGGTGGGACCGCGGGTGGGACAAAGTTTTCCTAGCGATGTTGACGGTGGATTCCGACGTCAACATCGCCAAGAAAACGTGGGCCACCGGGATCGGCCTGCGACCGGGCGGCACCCGGCGTGGCCGGCGTAGAGTTCAGCTCCGCTTGGGTTCGGTCTCCTTGGTCAGCAGCCCGACCTCTCGCTCGAAGTCTCCGATCTCCGAGAACCCCTTGTACACGCTGGCAAAGCGAAGGTACGAGACGTCGTCGAGGCGACGAAGCTCTCCGAGCACCGCCCGTCCGACCCTCTCCGATCGCACCTCGGCGCCGTCGAGGCGCAGCGTCTCCTCGATCTCCGCCGCCAGCGCCTCCATCTGCTCCCTGGCCACCGGGCGGTTCTTGGCCGCGGCGGCCACCCCATCGACGATCTTCGCTCGGTCAAAGAGCTCCCGTTCGCCGGAACGCTTCACGACGACGAAGGGCACCTCCTCGAGCCGCTCGTAGGTCGTGAACCGACGGCCACACGCCAGGCATTCCCGCCGGCGGCGAACCGAAAGGCCGTCCTCGGCGGCGCGCGAATCGACGACCTTGTCGTCGAACTGCGAGCAGCGGGGGCAGCGCATGGCGCCAAATCTACTCCCGCCCCGACGATCGCTCAGCGGCGCGGCAGGCCCATGGACACCACCGGTCAGGGGATGGTGAGCTGCTCGCCAACCTGCAGAGGCCGGCCGTGCACCTCGGCCGAGAGCGCATCGACAAGGAGCCGGATGTCGCCGCTGTGCCTCACCGAGGCGGCGATGGACCACAGCGTGTCGCCTGGGTGGACGGTCACGACGCGGGCCGACACGGTCTGCGCGGCGATCGGGGTCACCGCCGGCGGCTGAGCTTGCCCGGGGGCGAAGATGGCCTGGGCGATGAGCCACAGGCCGATCCCGGCGGCGACAAGCATGCCGAGGACCACCGCTCGGCGCCGGCGGTAGACCGCAGGAGATGGCCGGCTCCTGCCGGCGGGCGGTCGTACGGCCAGTTCGGCGCGACGGGCCTCGTCGTCGGCCACGAGGCGAAGGTACGTGGGCCGCTTGGGCCCGCCGTCTCTCGGATCGCGGACGGTCCGGTAGTGGCTTCTGGGAACGAGTACTGCGACCACGATCGACTCCTCGGGCGTGGGACCGGCCGGGCGGCCGGACGGGGCGGTCTTGCAGGCATCCCACCCCCGAGGGCGAACGCCTGTTCGACCACCAGTTGACCAAACAGGCGTTCGCCTGTCAAGGGGTAATACGAACAGGTGTTTGCCTTTGGTGCCGGTTCCGGCTACGGTGAAATCACACGAGGAGCCGCCGGACTACGGGAAGGGATGCGGGTGACCGACACGGAGTTGACAGGAAAGCGCCGGGAGATACTGGACTTCATCGCCGAGCAGCTCCGCCAACGGGGCTACCCGCCGTCCGTGCGGGAGATCGGCGAGGCCGTCGGGCTCACCTCGTCATCGACGGTCCACACCCACCTGACGACCCTGCAGAAGCAGGGGTTCCTCCGTCGTGACCCGGCGAAGCCACGCGCCATCGAAGTTCGCTACGACGCCGTCTCCGGCGCCGCCATCGACCGGCGGCCCACCCGTCACGTGCCGCTCGTCGGTGACGTGGCCGCCGGCACGGACGTCCTGGCCCAAGAGCGGGTCGAAGAGCTCCTGCCCCTGCCGGAGGATTTCACCGGCGACGGACAGGTCTTCATGCTCAAGGTGCGAGGCGATTCGATGGTGGATGCGGGCATCCTCAACGGCGACTACGTCGTAGTCCATCAGCAGGAGACGGCCGAGAAGGGCGACATCGTGGTGGCGGGCATTCCCGGCGACGAGGCGACGGTCAAGACCTTCGGCCGCAAGGGCACCGACATCGTCCTGACACCGCACAATCCGACCATGCAGCCGATGATCATCCCCGCCGACGACGTCACCGTCTACGGCCGGGTCGTCACTGTCCTGCGGCGCCTGTAGGCGATGCGGCGCAAGACCCGCGAACGTCAGCGCGGGATGTCGACGCTGACCCGCCGGTTCTGCTGCCTGCCGGCCGCGTTGGCGTTGGTTGCCACCGGGTCGGCCTTGCCCTTGCCCACCGCCTGGTAGGTGTGGCCATGCCGCCCGGCGTGCGCAGCGAGAAAGCCGACGACGGCCGCCGCTCGCCGACGGGACAGGCCGAGGTTGTAGCTCTTGGTTCCGATGCTGTCGGTGTAGCCCGTCACCGTCACCCGGCCAGGCGGCGCAGACCGGACCCGCTGCACAACCGTCGCCAACACCTGTTGGGCGGCCGGGTTCAGACGCGACGAGTCGAAGGCGAACAGCACGTCGCTGCCGACCGTCGTCTGCGACCCGCTGCGCTTGGGGGCGACGTCGATGACCCGGGGCTGCAGGTCGATGGTGCGGGGGACGTACTGAAAGGACCGGGGGGACTGCTGGGCGATACGAGGCGAGGGTCGCGGCTGCCCGCCGGCGGCGGATTCGGCTGACGCCCAGCCAAGCGACACCGTCGCCGTGACCGCCACGGCCGCCGCGAGCCTCCGGCGGCCGAGGCCGGATCGGGGCATGGGGGCGTTCACCCGGAGATGGGGAGGTTCGACAACGACGCCGCGCTCGTCACCAGCGTGGCGTGGGTCGTGCTCGCGGGCGGAGCGGCGACCACCGCAGCCAGGTACATGCGGGCGCCCGGCTTGAGCTCGATGACCGGCACGGCGCTACACAAGCAGTCCTTAACCTCGCCGCCTTGGACCTTGGCGAAGGTCAGGTACTCCTTGAGCGAGCTGGTGTCGAGCAACCCGACGCTGTTGAACTCCGTAGGCACATCTTGGCCGCCGTTGACGTCCAGAGACTCCTGGAAGGTCAGCACGGCGTTGACGCTCGTGTCGCTGATCAGGGTGGACCCGACGTTGTGCAGCGCCACCACCACGGTGACCGCATCCCCTTCCCGCTGCACCGACCACGCTTCCAAGTCGAGGCCCGGTACCGCGGTGCCGGTGGCGCCGAGTGGGCTGGACGGCAGGTCGGCGTGGATCCGCTGACCGTTCTGCAGCGACAGGGTGACCGGGCGGAGACTCGGAGCCGTGGACGGCACCGGCGCCGTGTGGTGCTGCGGCTGCGTGCGGTGGTCGGTGGGATGGGGCGCGACCGGCGCCGACGACGGACCACCACCGCACGCAGCCAGGGCCAATACGGACCCGACGACGAGGACGGCGCCTCCGCCGGCGCCTTTGCTCCAACGACCGCCCGTGCCGACACCGCGTCGATGAACTGCACGCATGGCGTCTCCTCTCCGCTCTTGGGCCATATTAATAGCGCGGCTGGAACGTTTGCACCCCGAGGACCGCCAACGCCTCGGACATCACCGGGTCAGCTCGGCCAGAGCAGGGACCGCAGGATCCGGTAGGCCGCGTCGAGGTCGGACGCTTCCACCCGCTCACCGGCGCTGTGGGCCAGCTCGGGATCGCCGGGCCCGAAGTTGGCGGCGGGAATGCCCCGCTCGGCGAAAAAAGCCACGTCGGTCCAGCCCAGCTTGGCCTTCGGCGCTGCCCCCGTGGCGGCGAGCAGCCGGGCGAGAAGCGGGTGACTGAGCGATGGAGCCGCGGCCGGAGCGCTGTCGATCACGTCGATCGTGTCGCCGCTCGATGGGTCGATGACCGGCGCCAGGAGCTCCCTCAGATACGCCTCGGCCTCCGACGCGTCCCGGTCGGGAGCGAAGCGATGATTGACCACAAGTCGCGCCTCGTCGGGGACGACGTTGGCCGCTACCCCGCCGTGAACCTCGACGACCTGCAACGCCTCACGGTAGGCGCACTCCTCGATCAGCGGCCGGCGCCCCTCGGCCCGATCGATCCGCTCGATGACCGGCGCCAGACGATGGATGGCGTTGCGCCCCATCCACGGCCTGGCCGCGTGGGCCCGACGACCCCGGACCGTCACCTGCGCCTTCACGACCCCCTGACAGCCGGCCTCGACGTGCGCCGCCGTCGGCTCTCCAAGGATGGCGGCGTCGGCCGCCAGCAGCTCCGGGCGCGCTCGGGCGATCGCCAAGAGCCCGTTGTGCTCTCTCTCGATCTCCTCGGCGGCGTAGAAGATCCACGTGGCGTCGACCGCCGGGGGCCGGTCGGCTGCGGCCAGCTCGAGCATGACGGCCAGGCCGCCCTTCATGTCGGCGGTCCCCAGACCCCACAGGACGTCGCCCTCGCGGCGTGGCTCGGCGTTGCCATTGGCCGGGACGGTATCCAGGTGGCCGGCGAGGAGCAGCCGCGGTCCCGATCCCGTCGTCCTCGCCACGAGGTTGTCGCCGACACGCTCGACGTCGAGCCACGCGCTGCGGCGCAGCCGGGACTCGACATGGTCGGCGATGACGGCCTCCCCCCGGCTCGGCGAGGGGATGGCCACCAGCTCGGCGACGCGTAGGAGCAGATCGGGCATCGTCGGTGACGCTAACGAACGTCGGGGGCCGACAACGTCGACGGCGCCGGGACACCGGCGTCACACGATGACCGATCAGCGAGCCAGGGGCGCCTCGGCGGCCTCGGTCAGGCGAATGAGATCGCCTGGGGTGAGCTCGAGCTCGAGGCCGCGTCGCCCGGCGCTCACGAACACGGTCTTCCATGACCTCATGCTGGTGTCGACGACGACCGGGAGCCGGCGCTTCTGGCCGAGCGGGCTGATACCGCCGAGGACGTACCCTGTGGCCCGTTCGGCCTCGTAGGGAACGGCCATCGCCGCCCTTCTCGCTCCCAGCGCGGCGGCGAGGGCCTTGAGGTCGAGCTGGTGGCCGGCGGGAACGACGGCGACGACGAGGCGTTCGTCCACCGACGTCACGAGCGTCTTGAACACCTGCTCGACGGGCACGTCGAGCTCGACGGCGACCTCGTCGGCAACCGACTCGACCTCGGGATCGTGGTCGTAGCGATGCAGCGTGTACTCGACTCCGGCGCCCGCGGCCCGGCGCACGGCCGCCGTTGGTCCCGACGCTCTCATCGGCCGTCTCCCGCCGCTGTCGTACCCGCCGCCCCTGCGGCGCCGCGACCGTCGCCTTCGGCGGCGAGCCTCCTGGCCACGAGCTCGATGCGATCATCGGGTGCGACCATGGCCACGCGGACGTACGCCCCTCCCTGCGGCCCGTAAAACTCGCCGGGCGACACGAGCATGCCGCCGCCCGCCGCCAGGGCGTCGGTCCACGCCCAGGCGTCCCCACCTGGCGCCTTGACCCAAAGATAGAAGCCCCCGGCCGGCAGCTCGACGGCGGCCCCCTCCGCCCGGAGCACGGCTTGCATGCGAACGAGCCGCTCGTAGTACCTCCGGCGTTGCACGTCCACGTGATCGGTGTCGGCGAGCGCCGCCTGGGCGGCAAGCTGGGCCGCGCCCGGCACCATCAGCCCGGCGTGCTTGCGGACTTCCTGGAGGTAGTGGACCAGCTCGGGGTCGCCGGCGTACCAGCCGACCCGCAGCCCGGCCAGGTTGGATCGCTTCGAGAGCGAGTGCACGGCGACGACACCGCCGAGGCCTCCAGGGCCCTTCCCGTGGCCGATGATCGTGACGGGCGGTCCTTCCCAGGTCAGCTCCACGTAGCACTCGTCGCTGAATACCGGGACGTCACGCGCCAAACCCCACGCCGCGGCGGCGGGCAGGTCGTCGACGGCGCCACTCGGGTTGCTTGGCGAGTTGACCCACAACATCAGCGCCCGACCGGCGTCGGCGGCGGTGATGGCGGCCAAGTCGAGCCCACCGGTCGGGCCCGCCGGCACCGGGACGGCCCGCAACCCGGCCAGCTCGGCGCCCATGGCGTAGGTCGGATACGACACCGCCGGGTAGAGGACGGTGTCGCGATCGGGCCGGCGCAGGTGGAGCCACTGCGGCGTGGTCGCCACCAGCTCCTTGGTCCCGACGCACGCACCGATGGCACTCGTCGGCACCTCCAGGTCGAACGTGGCGCCGAACCACCCGGCGATGGCGCCACGCAGCGCCGGCGTGCCGATGGAGGGCGGGTAGCCACGCGTGGCCCCGCCCCGATCGGCGTCGGCCAGGGCGGCGAGCACCGCATCCGGCGGCGGATCGCCCGGCGTTCCGACCGAGAGGTCGACGACCCCGCCGGCGAGGGCTTCGGCCTTGCGCCGGGCCGGCACCAGGCGGTCGTAGGGGTACGCAGGGGGCACCCAACCGGGCCCTGCCTTCGTGGCGCCAGACCCTTCGCCCCCGCGACCACCGGACGCCTCAGCCGCCGAGGTCATTCCCCGACCTCGCCTCGGCCGCATGCGAACTCCGTGAATCGAGCCGCGCCGGCCTTGTCGACGCGCACCCGTAACCGGGTTGCCGTGTCCCCGTGGGTCTCGACGAGGACCTCGCCCTCCCTGTGGACGGCGGCCAGCACGTCACCGCGCTCGTAGGGCACGACCAGCTCGACCACGCTCAGCATGGCCCGCAGGCGGTCGCCGATGGCCTCGAGGAGGCCATCAACACCCTCGCCGGTGAGGGCCGAGATGGTGGCGCTCCCCGGGTGGCGATCGGCCAGGCGCTTGGCCTCGGGCGACGAATCGGCCTTGTTGAAGGCGAGCAGCTCGGGGACCTCGCCCGCCCCGATCTCGTCGAGCACGACTCGGACCGCCTCCATCTGCAGCTCCGGGTCGGGCGCCGAGCAGTCCACCAGATGGACCACAAGGTCCGACTCTTTCACCACCTCGAGGGTCGAGCGGAACGCCTCGACCAGCTGGTGGGGCAGCTTGCGCACGAAACCGACCGTGTCGGAGACGAGCACCGACTCGCCGCCAGGGAGGGCGAGGCGCCTTGTCCTCGGATCGAGCGTGGCGAACAGGCGGTCCTCGACGAGCACCCCGGCGTCGGTGAGCCGGTTGAGCAGCGTCGACTTGCCGGCGTTGGTGTAGCCCACGATCGACACGGTGGGAAGCCGGCCCCGCCGCCGGCTCTTTCGCTGGAGGCGGCGGGTGGCGGTGAGCTGGCGGAGTTCGGATTCGAGCTTGGTCATGCGCCGGAGGAGACGGCGGCGGTCGACCTCGAGCTGGGTCTCGCCCGGGCCACGGGTGCCGATGCCACCGGCCTGCTGGGACAGGCCGAGGCCGCGGCCGCGCAGGCGGGGCAGCCGGTAGCGGAGCTGGGCCAGCTCGACCTGAGCCTTGCCCTCCTGGGTCCTGGCGTTCTGGGCGAAGATGTCGAGGATCACGGCGGTGCGATCGATGGCGGTACGACCGAGGATCTTCTCCAGGTTGCGGGACTGGGCCGGGCTCAGCTCGTCGTCGAAGACCACGGTGTCGGCGTCGACCTCGAGGGAGAGGTCGCGCAGCTCCTCGGCCTTGCCCTTCCCGATGAACGTGGCCGGGTCGGGACGATCGCGCCGTTGAACGACGCGGGCCGCCTCGTCGGCACCCGCGGTATCGACGAGCAGGGCCAACTCGTCGAGGTGGGCCTCGGTGTCGGCCTCCGATGAGGGAGGGACCGTCGTGCCGACGAGCACGATCTTCTCCCTGAAGCTGCGTTCGATGAGGCTCATGACGCCACCGTCCCGATCACCCGGCGTTCGACCTGGCTTCCGGCGCTGTCACAAGGGAGGGCGCCACGTCGCAGACGCCGACGAGCTCGCTCGGCCCGGAGAGGCGGACATCGCCATCGGAGCCGATCTCGACCGCGACCGCCCCGCCCGGCTGGTGCACGGTCACGGCCCGACCGACGCGACCCCAGTGGTGGAACGCGACGGCGGCGGCACACGCCCCGGTCCCACACGCCTCGGTCTCCCCTACCCCCCGCTCCCAGACTCGCATCGTCACCTCGTCGCGACCAGGACCAAGGGCGACGAACTCGACGTTCAGACCGGCCGACGCCGTGGCCGCCAGCTGGGGGCCGAGGCCGGCGACATCGACCGACGACGGCTCGGTGCCCGCCACCACGAGGTGGGGGTTGCCGACATCCACGAGCAACTGACCCTGACCCACGTTGCAGCGGTCCGCCTCGCCCTCCACCGTGACACGACCCATCTCGACCGACGCCCAGATCGCCGGACCCGCCCGCAGGATCACGACCTCCCGGACGCCGGCCGGCGTGGTGACCTTGAACGCCACGCCAACATCAACGAGGCCGGCGTCAAGGGCGGCGTGAGCCAGGCAGCGCATCCCGTTCCCGCTCATCTCCGCCTCCGACCCGTCCGCGTTGAACAGGCGAAACGAGAGCAGGACGTCGGCGGCGCGGAAGACCGAAGGGCCGACCCGGGTGCGGGCCACGATCAACCCGTCGGCGCCGATACCCCGGTGACGGTCGCACAGACGCCGTGCCAGGCCGGCATCGGGCTCGAAGGCCGGGTCGATCACGACCAGAAAGTCGTTGCCCACGCCGTGGTACTTGCCGACCGTCAAGCGATGGGCGGCCGGGGCGTCGGGCGACGACCGGTCGGGAGTAGCCGGCGCGGCCGGCGTGGGAGTGGCCGGCGTGGGAGTGGCCGGCGTGGGTGCGGCCGGCGTGGGTGCGGCCGGCGTGGGTGCGGCCGGCGTGGGTGCGGCCGGCGTGGGAGTGGCCGGCCGGACGGGCGGTGGGGCGGGCATGGCGGGCTCGGGCACGGTCATGTTGGGTCCCATTCTCCCAGCAGCGCTGGCATGATGGCGAGTGGATTGCCGGCCGAGCCGTACCAGCGGATCCGCGAGTCCCGGCGCCACCAGACGCGCTGGCGCCGGGCGAAGGCACGCGTCCTTCGGACGGCCCCGTCGATGGCGTCGCCGATCGGCACTCCCTCCTCCAGGTGCCCGAGCAACTCTCGGTATCCGAGGGCCTGGCGAGCCGTGCGCGACAGGCCGGCCGGTCGCGCCGCCAGGCGCTTGACCTCATCGGCGAGCCCGGCGTCGAGCATCGCCGTGAAGCGACGCTCGATGCGTTCGGCACCGGTCGTTCTCGGCAACCACAACCCGGCCATGCTCCATGGTGTCGGGGGGTAGGCGTCGAGCCCGGGGCCGCTGGCCGAAAACGGGCGACCGCTCCCGATCGTGACCTCGAGCGCCCGCAGCACGCGGCGCCGGTTGCCCACCTCGATCCTGGCCGCGGCCGGTGGGTCGAGGGTCGCCAGGCGGGCGTGGAGGCCTGGCGTGTCCTTCTCCGCCTCCAACCGGGCCACGACCTCCGGGTACCGGCCGGGCGGCGCCAGGCCATCGACCAGCGCCTGGACGTAGAGGCCGGTGCCGCCGACGAGAAGCGCCCGGCGGCCCCTGCGCTCGATGTCGCCGAGCACGGCCCTTGCCGCCTCGACCCAGCGGGTCACCGTCCACTCCTCGTCGGGGTCCACCAGGTCGATCAGGTGGTGGGCGACGCCGGCCCGTTGCTCGAGCGTCGGCTTGGCCGTACCGATATCCATTCCCCGGTACACCTGCATCGAATCGCAGGTGAGGATCTCGACGTCGCCGAGTTGCCTGGCCAGGGCGACGGCCACCTCGGACTTGCCCGACGCCGTCGGGCCGACCAGGGCCAGATGGGCGACGGGCGCGCCTGTGCTTCCGGCCCCTGGGGCGGGGGCTGGACCTCGCTGGGTCGGCGCGTTCAGCCGGCCACCACGGGAATGCGAACTCGATGGGCGGGGCGGGCTGTCACGGCGACGAGCTCACCGACGAGGAAGTGCGGAGCGGCCCGGGTCACCCGGACATCGGCCCACGACCCGGGGGCAAGGCCGCCGGGCGGGGCCGGCACATGGACCAGCTTGTTGTGCGCCGTCTTGCCGGTCACCATCGAAGGGTCCCGCTTGGAGGGACCCTCAACCAGGATCTCCTCGACCCGACCGACCCGGGCCTCGTGACGGCGCAGGGCGGAGCGCTCGACCACGATGCGCAGCCGTTCGAAGCGCTCGGCGACGACCTCGGGGGCGACGAACAGATCCGGCTTCTCGGCGGCCTCGGTCCCCGGCCGGGGCGAGTAGATGAAGGTGTACGCCCCGTCGTAGCCAGCCTCCGCCGCCACCTCGAGCGTTCGATCGAAGTCGTCATCGGTCTCGCCGGGGAAGCCGACGATGATGTCGGTGGTCACCGCCAGGTTGGCGATGGCCTCCCGGGCGGCGGCCAGCTTCTCGAGGTAGCGCTCGGCCCGATACCCGCGGTGCATGGCGGCAAGCACCCGGTCGCTGCCCGACTGCAGCGGGAAGTGCAGGTGCGGGCACACCGCCGGCTCGACGGCCATGGCCTCGATCGTCTCCGGCCGGAGGTCCTTGGGGTGCGGGCTCGTGTAGCGCACCCGCCTGATACCCGGGACCCGGCCGATGGCGTGCAACAGGTCGGCGAAGAGCGGAACGGCCCGCGGCCGCTCGGCTTGCGTCCAGGCGGCCCCGGCCACGTCCACACGCGAGCGCCAATCGCTATCGCGCCGCAGCCCTGTCGTGAGATCCCGGCCGTAGGAGTTGACGTTCTGGCCGAGCAGGGTGACCTCGACAGTGCCGGCATCGGCGAGGGCCGTTACCTCGTCGATGATCTGCCCGAACGGCCGGCTGATCTCGGGGCCCCGCACCGCCGGCACGATGCAAAAGGCACAGTTGTTGTCGCAGCCGACCTGGATCGTCACCCACGCCGCCCAGCCCTGGTCCCTTCGAACGGGAAGGGCGGAGGGAAAGGCGTCCTCGTCCCCCGATTCCAAGATCTCCATGACCCGGTCGCCGATTGCCGCCTCGGCCAGCAGCTCGCCGGCCCTGCCGACGTTGTGGGTGCCCCAGACGGCGTCGACCCACGGGGCCCGGCGCTGGATCTGGTCGCGATCCTTTTGGGCCAGGCAGCCGCCGACGGCGAGCTGCATACCGGGCTTGCGGTCCTTGGCCGCCTTGAGGTGGCCGAGGGTCCCGTAGAGCTTGTTGTCGGCATTCTCCCGGATGCAGCACGTGTTCACGACAACAACGTCGGCGTCCTCGAGTCCCTCCGCCGCTACCAGGCCGTCGGCCTCGAGGACGCCGGCGAGCCGCTCGGAGTCGTGGACGTTCATCTGGCAGCCGAAGGTGCGAATGAGGTAGCGGCGGGGCGCAGCATCGGACACGGAACAGGAGTCTACGGGTGGTTCCTTGCCGACGCCGGGTGGGGGCGGGACGGGTGGGCAGGACAGGTGGGCGCTGGGGAGGGGCGGGTGTGGCGCCCGGGCGGGTGTGGCGGGTGTGGCGCCGGGGCGGGCGGGGCGGGCGCAGCGGCTGCGCTAGGCGGTGGGGCTGGGCCAGGGCGGTGCGGGCGGGCGACGCGGAACGAAGTCGGTCGGGGCCGGGTCACAAGGCGGCATCGCACCCGCCCGGTCCACCGACGGGGCTTCCCCCATCCCGTCCACCACGCTGGGCGTGAGCAGCAACGCCTTTCGTCGATCTTGTCGCGATCTCTGCACGCGATCCCGAGAACCTGTCGCGATTTCTGTACGCCGTTGGGTGCAAGACCGCGACAGGTTCGGCGTCGGGCCTCTCCGAGGGCGGTCCACGGTGTCGCAGCCGACGCCGACAACCCCCGGCCATGCGAGCATGCCCCATCCCATCCATCCATGCCGCTACCGGACAAGACGAGCCACTCCCGGTCGACGCCGTCATCGGCGAGCTCATCGACTCGCTCGATCGGGATGGTGTCGCCGTCCTTCAGGCGCCGCCAGGTTCGGGGAAGACGACGAGGGTGCCGTTGGCGCTCCTCGGAGCGGCCTGGCTCGAAGGCCGGCGGATACTCGTGCTCGAACCGAGACGAGTCGCGGCCCGGGCCGTCGCCGGCCGCATGGCGAGCACCCTCGATGAGCGACCGGGAGGCCGGGTCGGCTACCGGATCAGGCAGGAACGCAGGACAAGCGCGGCCACCAGGATCGAGGTGGTCACCGAGGGCGTGCTCACCAGGATGCTGCAAGCCGACCCCTCGCTCGATGGCGTCGGGGTCGTGATCTTCGATGAGTATCACGAACGCAGCATCCAGACCGATCTCGGGTTGGCTCTCAGCCTCGACGCAAGAGCCGGCTTGCGACCCGACCTCAAGATCCTGGTCATGTCGGCGACGCTCGAGACGGCCCGGGTCGCATCTCTCCTCGACAATGCGCCTGTGATCTCCGTCGACGCCACGGCCCATCCGGTGGAGACCGTCTGGCTCGGCCGGCCCCGAGGCAGCGTCGAATCGGCCGTGACCCGGGCCGTGCTCCGGGCGCTCGAGGACCAATCGGGCGATGTCCTGGCCTTCCTGCCCGGCGCAGGAGAGATCAGACGGGTCGAGACTCTGGTGGGCCAGGCTGCGGCCCAGCCCGGCCCGGCCTCCACGCCACCGGCTCCGATCGCCGCGCCGCCGGGGGCCACGGCGGCGCCGGCCGCGTCGAGCACCGACGTGGTGCCGCTGTACGGCGCCCTATCCGCCGCCGCGCAGGATGCCGCGCTCAGGCCGGGAAAGCCTGGCCGGCGCAAGGTTGTCCTGGCCACATCGATTGCCGAGACAAGCCTGACCATCGACGGGGTGGGGGCGGTCGTCGACAGCGGGCTGATGCGCGTGCCGCGCTTCGATCCGGCCGCCGGGATGACACGGCTCGTGACGGTGCCGGTCTCTCGCGCCTCCGCCGACCAGCGCCGAGGTCGCGCCGGTCGCCAGGGCCCAGGCCTCTGCTACAGGCTCTGGGCGGCCACCGACCACGCCGGCCTCCCACGCGCCACGCCACCGGAGATCTTGGTGGCCGACCTGGCGCCCCTCGCCCTCGACCTGGCCGAGTGGGGCGTCGATGACCCCCGAGAGCTGCGCTGGGCCGACCCGCCGCCCGAGACCGCCCTTGGCGCCGCCCGCTCTCTGCTCACCGAGCTTGGCGCCATCGACGCAAACCGCAGGATCACCCGTCACGGCCGGGCCCTGGCTCGGCTCGGGACCCATCCTCGGATCGGCCATCTCCTGATCCGGGCCCGGGACATGGAGGCGCGAGCCCCCGGAACGACGCTGCTTGCCGCCGACATCGCCGCCGTGCTCAGCGAAGGCGACCCCCTCCACGGGACCGGGAGGGAGACAGGATCGGACCTCACCGCTCGAATCGTGACCGTCCGGCGCGGCCACGCTCCCCGGCACACGGAAGCGGCCCGGCGCTGGGGTCGGTTGCTCGCCTTGCCCGGACCCCCGGCCCGGCACACCGCCCCGCCCGGACCCCCGGCCCGGCACACCGCCTCGCCCGGACCCCCGGCCCGGCACACCGCCGCATCGGTACCCGTCATCCCCGAGGAGGTCGGCCGCCTCGTCGCCCTGGCCTATCCGGATCGGGTCGGACGGCAACGTCAGGGCCGACCCGGGCATTGGCTCTTGAGGAGCGGAAGGGGAGCCTGGACGCCGGAAACCGACTCGATGGCGACGGCCGAGTGGATGGTCGCCGCCGACCTCGACGGGGACCGACGCGACGCCAGGGTCTGGCTCGGGGCGCCGCTGCACGCCGATGACGTCGAGGCCTTGTTTGCCGACGACATCGTCACGGCCGATCGCGTCGAATGGGACGACCAACGCGCCGACGTGGTTGCCGTCAGGGAACGGCGACTCGGCGCCATCGTTATCGGCGCCACGCCCCTCGACCGTCCGCCCGAAGGGCGATCCGCCGCGCTCATCGAAGGGATCGTGTCGGCCGGGCTCGGCCTGCTCCCCTGGACACCCGAGCTCGACCTCCTGCGGGCCCGGGTCGCGTTTGCCCGCCGGCTCGACGGAGACCAATGGGCCGATCTGAGTGACGACGCCCTCATCGCCGAGCTCGACTCGTGGCTGGAGCCTTGGCTGGATGGCCGCAGCCGGCGGGCCGACCTGGCCTCGCTCCCTCTCGGCGACGCCCTCTGGAACAGGATCGGCTGGGAGCGACGCCGGGCACTCGACGAGCTCGCCCCCCGCCAGCTGACGTTGCCGACGGGAGAACGCCGCCGCCTCGACTACCCGGCCGAGGGCCCGCCCGTGCTCGCCGCCCGCCTACAGGAGCTGTTCGGGACGACGGCGACACCGACGGTCGCCGGCGGGCGGGTGCCGGTGCTCATCCATCTCCTCTCGCCTGCCGGCCGACCCGTGCAGGTCACGACGGATCTGGCCAACTTCTGGGCGACGACCTACTACGAGGTCCGCAGCGAGCTTCGAGCCCGCTACCCGCGACACGCCTGGCCCGATAGGCCGGCCGCGGCTCTCCCGACCGGTCGGGCGCGGCCACGCCACCGAACCTGAGCCTCCCGGGCCCGGCCGCAGATCGGAACGTCAGAACCAGAGCAGGCCGACCTCGTGGTCGAAGACGTAGGAGCCATCGGGACGCCGGCACCCGGCCAGGTAGTCGCCGAGCACCGGTGCCGATTCCATCTGCTCGAGGGTCACCGTGTCGTCGAAGGCGCAGCGCCGCAGGAACCCTTCGACGACCGAGCGATCCGACGACCCCGAGGTGTAGGTGATCCATTGGGTACGGACGTCGGCACCGGCGCCGCCGAGGGCTTCGGCCACCTGTTCGACGCTCGTGTAAGGCGTCGCCTCGGTGATCCCCTGGCGATAGGCGTCGTACATCACGAGGTAGTGGGAGTGGGCGCCGGCCTGGGCAACGAACCCCAGGCCGCCGGGCCGCAGGGCGCCCCACATCCTCGCCGCCCCCTCGACGAGCACCTCAGGGGGGAGGGCGTAGAGGGCATGGGTCGCCCACACCACGTCGTACCCCTCGGCGTCGGCGGGGAGGTCCTCCACCCCGACGGTCAGCTCCCTGCGGGCCACCCACGGGCCGGCGAGCTGGGCCTTGGCCTCGGCGATGGAGAACGGGGACGGGTCGAGCAGGTCGTAGTCGACATCCGGGAGGCCGGCCGACCCGATGCCGGCGAAGCGCAGGAGAGCCGACGGCCACTTGCCACTCCCACACGCCACGTCGAGGAGGCGCCAGCCCTCACGGGCGTGGGACGCCAGGACCTGCGGCCAGTCGGCGGCGAGCGCGAGCTGCCGGTAGTCCTCGCCGGCGAGGGCGTAGAAGTCCTCCATCTCCCCGCGACCCTCCTCCGACCAGTGGGCGAGAGATCGGGCGGCGGTGTCCTCGGTCATCGCCAGCGAAGCTAGGGGTCAACCGCATTCAACGACAATCGGCCGGGTCGGCACATCTGCCGGCCGGCGCCGGTTCAGGGTCGCAGCACTGCGATCACTGACTGCGTCCGGTGGACGTCGAGGGGAATGACGCCGTCTGTCCCGCCTCCGGCTGCGCCGGCGGGAGGAGGCGACGTGATCTCCACGAAGAGGCGGATCGCCGTCCTGGCCTCGCCATCGATCTCGATCTCGGTGAACCTCGGCCGGCAGCTGGCGTCGTGGCCCGATTCGGCCAGGTAGCCCCTGGCGATGGCCACGGCCTTGATCGCCTGGTTCAGCGCGCCGGCCCCGACCGTCTGGACGTCGACGGCGCCGTGCTCTCGCAGGATGCCGGCGAGGGCGCCAGCGACCATGTTGGGGTTCGACTTGCTTGAGACTTTGACAACGGCGGCCACACCGACCTGTTTCGCCCTGCCCCTCGCCGGCTCCTGCCGATATTTCCGACTTTTCGACTTTGACCGGACCCGGTCGGGATCCGGGCCGCCGACCTTCCCCGCGGCCCGGATGACCACATGACTGCTTTTCTCTGCCCACTTTTCCGGAGTGAGTCCGTAACTTGCGATTAAACCTCTGTTGCGGTTGGGCTGGCGTCGGCGAGGATGAGTTGTGTTGCCTCGGCGGCGGTCTTGTGGAGTTCGTCGACGAGGCGGCGTAGGCGCCTGTCGTTGTCGATCCACTCCTGGTAGAGCTGGGCTTGGCGTTCGCTGAGGCGGCGGTTGACGGTCTTGCCGTTGACTTTTGCTGTCCATTGCCAGTAGGGCCCGTGGGGGCGGGGCGGATCGGCGTGGCAGGCACAGGAGGCCTTCCCGCAGCGGTTGTAGCGAAGGGCGACGCTTCCCGCCGAGACGAACCCGAGGGCGGAGAGGTCGCCGAGCAGGTCGCGGTAGCGGCGCTCGTAGGTAGCAAGTCGGCTGGCGGCTCGTGGTTTTGCCAATGGGAGTCCTCCTTGCGGCTGGGACCGAGCATCCCACGCTCATCGCCCGATAGTAGAAATACTATCGGGCATGGCTGATCTGACCGTCGGCGACGGTGACCACGACCCTTGCGGCGCGCTCGAGTGGTTCCGCTTCAACCTGCGTGAGTGTCTGAGCCGCTGGGGTGACGCACTTTTCGAGCTGACCGACGCCACGATCTGCTCGTCGGCGCCGGTCACCTCGGTGCCGTCGCTGAGCTTGGAGCCGGAGTTCCGCCGATCCCATGGCAGCCTCTACAAGGCACTCGGCGAGGGCCGGGTCGACACCGACGCCCTGCGACGCTTGCTCGTCGCCAACCGGCCCAAGCACTGGCCGACACTCTTCGCCGTTGACGCGTCAACCTGGGATCGTTGCGACGCCGAGTGCAGCGCCGAGCGGGGCTTTTACTACTCGGCGTCGAAGCACTCCGCGGGCCAGCCGGTCGTGGCCGGCTGGTCATATCAGTGGATCTCCGGTCTCGACTGGGCGTTCGACTCATGGACCGCCCCCGTTGACGTCACGCGCATCGCGCCGAGCGACAACTCCACCGACGTCACGCTCGACCAGGTCCGCCGCCTCGTGGGGCTGCTCCCCGCCGAGACAGACGTCCCGATGTTCGTCTTCGACGCCGGATACGACCCGGCCGCGCTCGGCCACGGATTGGCCGACACCCGAGCCCAGATCCTCGTGCGGGTCAGCTCCAAGCGGGTGTTCCACCCCGAGCCCGCACCCAGAGCCGAGGGCCAGCGGGGACGGCCGCGCCGCCACGGGGACCGCTTCGCACTCTCCGAGCCCGTCACCTGGGCCGCCCCCGACACCCACCTCACCGTCACCGACCGCCGCTACGGCAACGTGAAGGTCCAAGCCTGGCATCACCTGCATCCCAGACTCCACGGCCGGGGACGCTGGGCCGGCCCCCACGCCCCCCCGATCGTGACCGGCAGCGTCATCCGCATCGAAGTCGAGCACCTCCCCAAACCGACCGGCCGCACTCAAAAGACCCTATGGCTGTGGTGGTCAGGCCCCGGCGCCCCCGACCTCGACATCTGCTGGCGGGCTTACCTTCGCCGCTTCGACATCGAGCACACCTTCCGCTTCGTCAAAACCACCCTCGGCTGGACCACCCCCGCCCTCTGCACCCCCGACCAAGCCGACCGCTGGACCTGGCTCATCCTCGCCGCCTACACCCAACTCCGCCTCGCCCGCGGCCTCGTCGAAGATCTACGCCTGCCCTGGCAACGCCCCCGCGACCCCACCCGGCTCACCCCATCCCGGGTCCGAAGAGGATTTCGGCCGCTGCGCACCCTCATCGGCACCCCCACCCAACCACCGAAATCTCAAACACCAGGCCCCGGACGCCCAAAAGGCACCCACAAACCACCACGAACCCGACATCCGGCCATCAAAAAAGCCGCCTGACCAGACCCGGGAGGTTTAATCGCAAGCGTAAATGTGGGCAAAGAAAGCCGGCGCCGGCCGGGCAAGGAAGAGCCTTGAAGCGCCCGAGATGCCCGGAGCCCGAACCGGGCCCGTCTGCTGATTGCTGACGAGAGAGCCCGGTTGGGGCCCGGGGTGGTCAAGCCCGCCCGATCAGTCGGCGAGGCTGATGGGCTCGTCGTCGAGCGGGTCGTCACCCAACGACACGTCGGCCAACGACACGTCGGCCAACGACACGTCGGCCGACGGCTGTTCTGTGCCTGCGTCCCCGATGCCCGACGCCACCCGCACCCGCTCGGAGATCTCGATCATCGTCTCGAGGTTCTCCGCCAGGAAGACCTTGGCGTTTTCCCGGCCCTGCCCGAGCTGCTCGCCCTCGTAGGTGTACCAGGCCCCGGACTTCTTGACGATCCCGAGCTCCACGGCGATGTCGAGGAGCGACCCCTCGCGGCTGATGCCCTTGCCGTACATGATGTCGAACTCCGCCTGGCGGAACGGCGGCGCGCACTTGTTCTTCACAACCTTGACCCTGGTCCTGTTGCCAGTGGCCTCCACCCCGTCCTTGATCGATTCGATCCTGCGGATGTCGAGTCGGACCGAGGAGTAGAACTTGAGGGCCCGGCCGCCGGGGGTGGTCTCTGGAGAGCCGAACATCACCCCGATCTTCTCCCTGAGCTGGTTGATGAAGATGGCGGTGGTGTTGGACTTGCTGAGGCTCCCGGTGAGCTTGCGGAGGGCTTGGGACATGAGCCGGGCTTGGAGGCCGACATGGGTGTCTCCCATCTCCCCCTCGATCTCGGCACGCGGCGTCAAGGCCGCCACCGAGTCGATGACGAGCACGTCGAGGGCGCCGGAACGGATCAGCATGTCGGCGATCTCGAGGGCCTGCTCGCCGGTGTCGGGCTGGGAAATCAGCATGTCGTCGACGTTGACCCCGATGGCCCTGGCGTAGATAGGGTCCATGGCGTGCTCCGCATCGATGTAGGCGCAGATGCCGCCGTTGCGCTGGGCCTCGGCCACCACGTGCATGGCGAGGGTCGACTTCCCCGACGACTCGGGCCCGAAGATCTCGACGATGCGGCCGCGGGGCAGCCCGCCGATCCCCAGGGCGATGTCGAGGGCGAGGGCGCCGGTCGAGACGGCCTCGAAGCCCATGTTGGTCCGCTCCCCCATCCGCATGACCGCACCCTTGCCGAACTGCTTCTCGATCTGGCCCAACGCCATGCTCAGTGCCTTATCTCGTTCCACCGGATCGTCCTCTCGTTGTTGACTCGCTGATGGGGGCCAAGCTACGGACGGGGTGTGACGGCGTCCGCCGCCAACCCCGGCCCATGTCGCCTCGGCTTCATGTCGCCTTGGCTTCTCACGGCATGACCTGCCACGGGCAGGATCGCATCAATGTTGTTTCTCTAATAGTAGACACGAACGCACGTTCGATGTGGGATGGTCGCCTCCCGGATTTCAACCGAGCAGGACGGTTCGGACCCGGTTCGTAACTGATGTGAAACACTCGCGTCGTGACCGACCTGTACGTTCATTGAGATGGGGACACTTGTCCGACTGAGGGTGGCGCTCGCCGACCGCCCGGGTTCGCTCGGTGCCGTGGCGGCCATCATCGGCGAGCACGGCGGCAACATCGTGTCGGTCGACGTCCACCGATCGGGTGTCGTGTCCGCAGTCGACGATCTCGTCGTCGAGTTTCCCGACGACAACGACATGCAGGGGCTTCGCAACGACCTCATGGCGAGCGGGGCCGCGACCCTGCTCTCCCACCAGGCCGCCTACGCCGTCGACCCGATCGTCGGCGCCCTGACCCGGGCGTCGGAGATGATCGGTGCCCGCGGGACCGACCCCGACGACGACCTGGCCCGCAGTGTGGCCGAGCTGTGCTCTTCGCCGGTGGTGTGGGTCTCCGACTCGGAGGCAGCCGCCAGCTACGAGGCCGGACGCTTCGCCATCGAGCGGGTCGGGGCCATCGCCCTTCGGACCACCGAACTTCCCGCCCACCTGGCCGACCGCCTGCCGGGCGAGGTGTGGCTGCTTGCGGTGCCCGATCCCGAGCCGATGGCCGGAGGGCGGGTGGTGTTCGTGGCCCGCGCCCTCGCCAACGAGTTCACCGGTACCGAGATCGGTCGCATCGAGGCCACCATGGCCCTCCACGACCAGGTCGAACACCTCCTCGCTCGCGAGTAGGTCCCGCTGCGAAACAACGGGCGCGGCCGCCTCCAACGAGGCTTGGTGTGACGGCGTTTGCGGCCTCCGGCCGCGCAAGTTGTTTCTTCGCCGTCCCTAACCAACGAGCGGGGTCATTCCCCTCTGTTTGATTTGATGAGCGCCCTTCGGAGCAGGTCGAGCGCGGAGATGACGGTCATCTGCCTGACCCGCTCCCGGTCGCCGGGGAGGGCCAAGCGGTGCGTCGTCGTCTCGCCGGCAACGTGGAGGCCGACCCACACGGTGCCGACGGGCTGGCCTTCTTGCTCGCTCGGGCCGGCGACCCCGGTGACCGAGAGGCCGACGGTGGCGCCGAGGGCCAGGGCCGCTCCCACCGCCATCTGCGCCGCCGCTTCGGCCCTCACGACCGGCCCTTCGGACACGCCGAGCAGGTCCCGCTTCACCGCCGTGGCGTAGGAGACGATGCCGCCGCGCAGCCAGCCGCTCGCTCCCGGCACGGCGGTGAGGCGTGCCGAGATGAGGCCGCCGGTCACAGACTCGGCCAGACCGAGCGTCGAGCCCGATGCGGCGAGGAGCCGTCCGACCGCGACCTCCATGTTCTCGTCGTCGACGCCGAAGACGAGGTCGCCGAGCAGGGCCCGCAGCTCGCGCTCCTCGGACTCGATCAGGGCGTCGGCGTCCGCTGCGGCATCGAGGCCGGTGCCCTTGGCCGTGATGCGCACCTTGATCCCCTCGATGCCACTGGCCAGAAACGCAATGGTCGGGTTGCCACCAGCGGCACCGGCACCCGCAGCGCCACCGGCACCCGCACCGGCACCGGCGCCGGCATCGAGGGCGTCGAGGCGGGGGGCGACCCGTTCGGCGACGGCCGACTCCCCGAGGCCCCACGTCCGCAACGTGCGGCTGCGGATGGTGGCCCGCTCGCCGGCGCGCGCGGTCAGGTCGGGGATCACGGCGCGCGTCAGCATGTCGCGCATCTCGTGGGGCACACCAGGCACGGCGTAGACGACCCCGTCGCCGACGGGGCAGATCAGCCCGGGGGCGGTCCCTCTCGTCTGGCCGATCACGGTGGCGCCGACCGGCACGAGAGCCTGGCGGAGGTTGTTGTCCGGCATGTCTCGGCCCCGAGAGGCAAAGAGCTCCCTGATGACGTCCACCAGCTCGGGGCGCGGCTCGAGCTCCACGCCGAGGACCTCGGCGATGGCGTCGCGGGTGATGTCGTCTTGGGTCGGTCCGAGGCCGCCGCAGCAGATGACGGCATCGCTGCGATCGAGGGCCTGGCGGATGGCGGCGACGATCCGGGGCTTGTTGTCGCCGACCTTGACCTGAAAGTGCGAGTCGATGCCGGCCAGGGCGAGCTGTTCGCCCATCCAGGCCGAGTTGGTGTCGACGATCTGCCCGAGGAGCAGCTCGCTGCCTACGGCGACGACCTCACAGCGCACTCAGCCGACCCGGCCGGTGCTGCTGATCGGCCCGGTCGCGCTCGGTGCAGGGCCCGCCGGTGGCGCCGGCCGGCGGCTGTCGAGGAGGTACTGGGCGGCGCTCGCCACGGCGAGGGCGACGGCCACCCACAGCAGGTCACGGCCGATCCAACCGTGGCGGTCACCGACGAATGGCAACAACAGCAGGCCGATCGACAGGTCTTGCATGGCCGTCTTGGCCTTGGCCAACGGGCGGGCGGGCACCGAAACCCCGTGGCGGGCCACGACCGAACGGTACGCGCTGATGAGCACTTCACGGGCGGCGATGATGACAACAGGGACCCACGAGGTCAGCCCGCCAGCGGCGAGGGCGACGAGGGCGCCGAGCACGAGGAACTTGTCGGCCAGCGGGTCGAGGAACGCGCCCGATGTCGTCGCCCCCTGCCGCCGGGCGACCCACCCGTCGACAAAGTCGGTGCTCGACAGGCCGATCCACACGGCGACAGCGACCCATGACACCCCGATGTCGACGATCAGGACGATCATCAGTGGCGTGGCCACGACTCGAAGCAGCGTGATGGCATTGGCCGGCGTGGCCAGCGCCGAGGTCTCGAACTTCCCCGCCACTCGCGTCGCCATCAGCGCGCTCCGACCGCCACCGGCATGGCATCGAGGTCGGGGCCCTCGGCCGCCGTCACGGTCACGTCGACCCAGGAACCGGTGGCGAGATGGTCGGGCAACCGGATGATCCCGTCGATCTCCGGCGCCTCGCGGTGGCTGCGACCCTGGCCCGGGGCGTCGACGAGGACCGTCGTGGTGGTGCCGACGAGGTCACGCCGGCGGGCGGAGGTGATGGCGTCTTGCATCTCGGTGCACTCGGCCAGGCGATCGGCCATGAGCGCCGGGTCGATCTGATCGGGAAGTGAGGCGGCGTAGGTGCCTTCTTCACGGGAGTAGGGGAAAAACCCCGCCCAGTCCAGTTGCGCCTCCCCAAGGAAGGAGAGCAACAGGTCGTGATCGTCCTCGGTCTCGCCGGGGTAGCCGACAATGAAGCTCGATCGGAATGCGGCGTCGGGGTAGTCGGTGCGGATGGCGGCCAGGCGGGCGGCGAAACGGTCGCCCTCGCCCCACCGGCGCATGCGGGCCAGATGGGGGCGCGAGACGTGCTGGAGGGACAGGTCGAAGTACGGGCACCCGGTCGCCCCGACGGCAGCGATCAGGCGAGGCGTGAGCTGGGACGGATAGAGATAGAGGAGGCGCACCCGGTCGACGCGTTGGGCGACCGCTTCGACCAGCGGGACGATGGCGCCGGCGTCGCCGATGTCACGGCCGTAGGAGGCCAGGTCTTGGGCGACGAGCACGATTTCCTTGGCACCCAGGCCGTCCACCTCGTCGAGCAGCTGGGCTCGGGTCCGTGACCGTTGCTTGCCTCGAAACGATGGGATGGCGCAAAACCCGCAGGCCCTGTCGCAGCCCTCGGCCACCTTGAGGTAGGCCCACGGCGCCGAGGCTGCCGGGCGGGGCAGGTTGAGCAGGTCGAAGTCGGGGGTCGTCCGCTGTGGCGTCCTCGTCGGGCCGATGGTCACCGGGTGGCCGGCGACCGGGCTGAGCGCCTCGCCGAAACCGGCGACCTGGTCGACTTCGGGCAAAAGCTCGGCCAGCTCGGCGCCGTAGCGCTCGGCCATGCAGCCGGTGACGACGAGCCTGGCGCCTGGGCGTCTGGCCTCGGCGAGGGCCAGGATGGTGTCGACCGACTCCTGGCGGGCCGACTCGATGAATGCACACGTGTTGACGACGACCACGTCGGCCGCCTCGGGATCGGCCGCGGCGGCGTAGCCGTCGGCACGCAGGGTCCCGGTCAACTTGTCGGAGTCGACCTGGTTCTTGGGACATCCAAGCGTCTCGACCCAGTACTTCATCCCGGCCAGAGTAACTGGCGCCGGCCCCGCTCCATCGGCCGCCGGGGCTCCCTGGGCTTTTTTGGCGATGTTGACGTCGGAATCCACCGTCAACATCGCCAAAAAAAGCCTTGGTCCTTCCGCCGGCCTATTTCTTGGTGCTGAGCATCCGGTTCATCTTGGTGCTGCAGACCGGGCAGGTGCCCTGGGCCGCCGGCCGGCCGTTGGCGAGGGTGACCTCCTGGCCGTCGAACTGGCGCTTCTCCTTGCATTTCACGCAGTAGCCCTCGTAGGTCGCCACGTTGCACTTCCTTCTCGCGTGAGAGCCTCTTGCCGGCGTGCCGGCCGATGACTTCTCGGTTGTTGGGTCGCATCACCCTAACGGGCGGTCCGACCGCAAGCACTCATAGGCGGCGACGACGACCTCACCCGGCCGACACCACCACACCTTCGCGGTCGGCGGAGAGAGTATGAACGCAGCCGGGCACACCCTCGATTGCGAGCAACGACCGAGCCGCATCGGCGACCCCGTCGGCGGTGTCACCCGTGACGAACGCCACGAGACTCGGGCCCGCCCCCGACCAGCAGGCCCCGGCGGCGCCGGCGCGACGCAGGCCGGCGAGAAGCACAGGAGCGGCGGCGAAGAGGCCGGCCCTTGCATCCTGGTGCAGGCGATCCTCGGTTGCGCCGGCGACGAGCTGACGGTGGTCGGCGAGGCCGGCGACGAGGAGGCCCATCCGGCCCAGGTTGAAGGCGGCGTCGCGATGGGTGACGGTCTCCGGCAGGACCGCCCGCGCCGCCGCCGTCTCGAGCGGGACGTCGGGTACGAGCACGACGAAGCGCAGCTCGGGATCGAGGGGGAGCCGCCGGACGACGGTCTGGCCTTGGACGGTCGCCGCTGCGACCAGGCCACCGGTCGCCGATGCGGCGGCGTTTTCGGGGTGTCCGTCGGCGGCGACACCTCGCTGCAGCGGATCGCTCGAGCCGGCGGCGGCGGCCGCCGCCACGGCCAGGGCCGCAGAGGAGCCGAGGCCGCGCCCGACCGGGATGTCGGAGTGGACCCTGATGGCGAGGCGGTCCGTGCCGGCCACCTCCGTGGCGATCCGCGCCGCCAGGTGCGTTCCGTCGGCGGGCAGGTCGGCGCCCTCGCCCGTGCTGACCACCTCGAGGCGCGCCGCCGGCGACACCGAGACCTCGACGTGGAGGTCGAGCGCCACCGCAAGGACGTCGAAGCCGGGGCCCAGGTTGGCCGACGATCCTGGGGCTTGGGCACGCATCCGGGCCACGGTAGCCCGACCGCAGGTTGGGTCCTGGCGACTCGACCGGGCGGCGCCGCTCGTCCTCCGAAGGACCAGCCGGCGCCTCAGAGCAGGAAGCCGGCGGCGAAGGGGTCGTCGGGGTCGATCAGGTACTGCGCCGTCCCGGTGATCCACGCGCGGCCCGTGATCCGGGGCACGACGGCGGCGCGGCCGGCGACCGTCGTCTCGGCGACGATGGTTCCGCTGAAGCGGGACCCGATGAACGACTCGTTCACCAGCTCGTCGCCGACGCCGATCAGACCGCGGGCGTGCAGCTGGGCCAGGCGGGCGGACGTGCCCGTGCCGCACGGCGAGCGGTCGAACCATCCGGGATGGATGACCATGGCATGGCGGGAGTGGCGAGCATCGGAGCCGGGGGCGAGGAACTGCACGTGCCGGCAGCCCCTGATGTCGGGGGCGGCGGGATGCACGGGCTCGTCCTGGCCGTTGACGGCCTCCATGACAGCAAGGCCGGCGTCGAGGATCCGTTGCTTGGCGGCCCGCTCGAAGGGCAAGCTCACCGCATCGAGCTCGACGATGGCGTACGGGTTGCCACCAAAGGCCAGGTCGTAGGCGACGGTGCCGATGCCGGGGACGTCGACCTTGCGGTCGAGGCCGAGGACAAAAGACGCCACGTTGGTGAGGTCGACGGCGACGGCGGCGCCGTCGCGCACGGTCACGTCGGCAACGACGAGGCCGGCCGGCGTGTCGAGCCGGACGCGCGTGACCGGTTCGCTCACTGCGACCATCCCCGTCTCGACGAGCACCGTGGCCACGCCCATGGCGCCGTGGCCGCACATGGGCAGGCAACCGGAGACCTCGATGAAGATCACGCCCCAGTCCGCATCGGCGAGCGCGGGCGGTTGGAGGATGGCGCCGCTCATGGCCCCGTGGCCGCGCGGCTCGTACATCAGCGAGGTCCTGATGTGATCGAGGTTGGCCAAGAAGTACCGCTGGCGCTCCGCCATGGTCGCACCCGGGATCGGCGCGACTCCGCCGACGACCACCCGGGTCGGCATCCCCTCGGTGTGCGAGTCGACGGCGTGGAAGACCCGCCGGGATCGCACTAGCCGCCACCCACTAGCCGGCGCCCGAGGCCACGACCCGCTCAGTCGCCGCCCGGACAACGGCCTCGGCGTCGGGTCCCAGAGGACCGCGGGGCGGCCGGCACGGCCCACCGAAACGACCGACGATGTCCATCGACAGCTTGATGGCCTGGATGAACTCGGTCTTTGCATCCCAGCGCAACAGGGGGTGCAGCCGGCGGTACAGGGGAATCGCCCGTTGGAGATCGCCGTCCATGGCGGCCCGGTACAGCTCGATACAACTGCGGGGAAAGGCGTTGGTGTATCCCGACACCCATCCCCTGGCGCCGGCGACGGCCATCTCGACGACGGTGTCGTCGGAACCGATCAGCACGTCGAGTCCCGACGCCAGCTCGGCGACCTGGTAGGCCCGGCGCGGATCACCGGAGAACTCCTTGACCGCCACGATCAGCCCGCCATCCCATAGGCGAGCGAGGAGCTCGGGCACCAGGTCGACCTTGGTATCGATGGGGTTGTTGTACGCCACGACGGGGAGCCCGACGGCGGCCACGGCCCGGTAGTGGTCGACGACGGCGTCGTCGTCGGCTCGGTAGCCGTTGGGTGGGAGCAGGATGACGGCGGCGGCGCCGGCATCGGCGGCGTGTTCGGCCCACCGCACCGCCTCGCGCCATCCGTAGGCCGCCACACCGGGGATGACGGCGAATCCTTCGGGCGCGGCGGCGACGGCCGTTTCGACCACGGCGGCCCGCTCGTCGACGGTGAGCACCTGGTACTCGCCGAGGGATCCGTTGGGTGTGACCCCGTCGCAACCGGCATCCGCCAGCCATCCGATGTGCTCGCCGTAGCGGTCGAAGTCGGGGGCGAGCTTCTCGTCGTACGCCAGCGCGCTGGCCACCAACACGCCGTGCCATGCCCTGTCTTTCACGACCTTGTGTTCCACGGCCTTCATCCTGTCACCGCCGTCACCTCCCACGCGTCAGGTGGGTGGTGCCGGGCCGCCGCCCTGCTGCCCGTCGAGCTCCTCTACGGTCATCAGCACTTCCCTGGCCTTGGAGCCCTCGGAAGCTCCGACGACACCGCGTTGCTCGAGCAGGTCCATGAGCCGGCCGGCCCGGGCGAAACCGACCCGGAGCTTGCGCTGCAGCATCGAGGTCGAGCCGAGCTGGCTGCGCACGACGAGGTCCATGGCTTGCACCAGCAGGTCGTCGTCGTCGCCATCGCCACCAGCATTGATGCCGCTCGCCGCGCCGACGGCGTCATCGCTCCCCTCCACCCCGTCCACGTAGCGGGGAGCCGACTGGCGCCGCCAGTGGGCTACGACTTTCCGCGCCTCCTCCTCGTCGACCCACGCCCCCTGAATCCTGCGGGCGACGCTCGACGACGCAGTGAGCAGGAGCATGTCGCCCTTGCCGATCAGGCGCTCCGCGCCGGGTTGGTCGAGGATGACCCGGCTGTCGGCGAGTGACGACACGGCGAACGCCAACCGGGAAGGCACGTTGGCCTTTATGACGCCGGTGATCACGTCGACCGATGGCCGCTGCGTGGCGATGACGAGGTGCACACCGACGGCCCTGGCCTTTTGGGCTATCCGAACAATCGATTCTTCAACGTCTCGCGCCGCCACCATCATGAGGTCGTTGAGCTCGTCGATGACGACGAGGATAAAAGGCAGGCGCTCGTAGTTGGTCGGCTGGGCGCCGAGCTCGGGCTCTCCTGTCAGGTCGCCGCGGTCATAGGCGGCGTTGTAACCGGTGATGTCCCGAAAGCCAACCTCGGCGAGCAGGTCGTAGCGGCGTTCCATCTCGTGGACCGCCCAGGCCAGTGCGTTGGCGGCCTTCTTGGGATTGGTGACGACCTGGGTGAGCAGGTGGGGCACGTTGTTGTACTGGCTGAGCTCGACCTGCTTGGGGTCGACGAGGATCATGCGCACCTGATCCGGTGTGGACCGCACCAGCAGCGACGTGACGATCGAGTTGATGCAGCTCGACTTGCCCGCCCCGGTGGCGCCGGCGATGAGGATGTGGGGCATCGTGGCCAGGTTGACCATGACGGCCCGCCCGGCGATGTCGCGCCCCACGCCGACCTCGAGGGGATGGCTGACGTCGTGGGCTTCGGGTGAGGTGAGGATGTCGCCGAGGGCGACCGGCTGGCGGTGGGTGTTGGGGACCTCGACGCCGATGGCGGAGCGCCCGGGGATGGGCGCGAGGATCCGCACGTCCATGGCGGCCATGGCGTAGGCGATGTCTCGCTGGAGGTTGGTGACCTTGGCCACCTTCACGCCGGGGCCGAGCTCGAGCTCGTAGCGGGTGACGGTGGGTCCGACGGTCATGCCGACCAGGCGGGTCTCGACACCGTGGGCGGCGAGGGCGTCCTCGAGGGTCCTCCCCAGGGCCTCGACCATGCGCCGGTCGACCTCGACGGCCTTCGATCGCTTCAAGAGGGCGACGGGCGGCAGGTGCCAGGTGCCGGCGGCCGCCGCGGGTCCGAGCCCGATGCTGAGCTGCTCCGGTCGTGCGTCGGATACAGGAGGAGGAAGGGAAATGGGCACCGGAGGGCGTACCGTCGGCTCCTGCTTGCCCTTTCCATCCTTGGGTAGATCACGCCCCGAGCCGGTGGCGTCGCCACCGTCAAGGTCGGGATCATCGGCGGCCTGGTCGTAAAATCCCGGGGCGCCGCCGGTCGGGTGGCGCTCGAACGACCCGTCCCTCTCGTCCTGCTGCCAGCCGTCGGCCAGCCCTCTGATGGCGGCGCCGAAGGCTCGGGCGGAGGCTCTCCCACCGGCGCCGACCCACCCGCCGGCGGTCCGCACCGAGGTGGCCGTGATGACGAGCAGGGCGACGACGAGGATGGCGGCGAGGACGAGGCCGGCGCCCCAGACGCTCAGCCCGCTGCGCAGGGGCACACCGACGCCGGCACCGAGGAGGCCGCCGGCGTGGCGCAGCCCGACCAGGGTGCGATGTCCGGAAGCGCCGGGCGGCGAGGTCGGCCGGTTGGCCACCTCGAGGATGCCGCAGACGGCGACGAGCAACAGGACGCAGCCGATGGCGACGCGGCTCGTTTCGTGGCCGGGCTCTGTCGCGTCCGTCGCCGGTCGAGGCGTCGCCGGTCGGGGCGTCGCCGCCGGCCGAGAGGAGCGGTCGTTGCGATGGCGGGCCCGCAGGAGGGTCACGCCGATGAGGAGGAGCGCGGGGGGCACGATCCACTGCCCATGGCCGAGGAAGTCGGCGGTACCGGCGCTGAAGGTCCGACCGACGGGTCCGGCCAGGTCGCTGTAGATCCCGAGGCCGGCGAGGAGGGCGATGACCACGAAGAACAGGCCCTTGACGTCGTCGGACTGCCGGCCGAGCACGGCACCGAGGCGCTCGCCGAGGCCCGGTCCTCTGGGCGCCGGCTTGGCCCGGGAGCGGCGCGGAGCGGCGGGGGCGCGGCGAGGTGCCACCGATCTCCTCGTCGGGGCGGCGGCGCGGCTCTTGCGGCGGCGGGCCGGGGCGCGCCGGGACGACGAAGACGAACGACGGGTCACAGTAGCCACAGCAGTCACGAGCGTAACAGGAGCCACACCCGCCACACCCGTACCGGAGGGTCCGTGGCACGCTGGGCGGGCCATCGTCCACTGTTCTCCTTGCGGTGAGACCTTCGGCACCCACGACCTCCCGCCCGGGCTTGGCGGGAGCTCAAGAAGGGGTAGAACGTGTGGATGAGTCTCAGCCGCCGTATCGCCCGCCCCATGCTCTCCGCCATCTTCATCGCCGAGGGGATTGACGTGCTCAGAAACCCGGGGCCGCGGGTGAAGACGTCGGAGGACGTGACCATGAAGCTGGCCTCCACGCTTGGCCTCCCCCAGAGCCCCGAGCTCTTGGTGAAGATCAACGCCGGTGTTCACGTCGGTGCGGGCACGATGCTGGCTTTGGGGAAGTTCCGCCGCCTTTCCGCGCTGGCGCTCATCGGGTCCCTGATTCCAACGACGTACGCCGGGCACCGATTCTGGGAGCGCGACGATCCCCAGGAGCGGGCCAAGCAACGGACCCACTTCCTGAAAAATGTCGGGCTCATCGGGGGGCTGATCCTCGAACTGGTCGACACCGAGGGCTCACCCTCGCTCGGATGGCGTGCCCGTCGGGCGGCACGAAGCGCTTCGGAGGCGGTCTCGATCGGCTCCGGTGCTGGGAGCGCACGGACAACCGAGCTCAGGGGCCGGGCGGCCAAGCAAGCCAGAAAGGCGGCCAAGAAGGTCTCCAAGCAAGCGGCCAAGAACGCCACACGCCTGGCCTCCGTCTCCTCCGACCGCGCCGGGGAGCTTTGGTCGACGGGATCGGCCGCAGCCGGCGAAGCCCTCAGCACCGGGAGCCACCAGGCCGGCCAACTGCTCGGAGCCGGCTCGGAGCGCGCCGGCCAACTGCTCGGAGCCGGCTCGGAGCGCGCCGGCCAACTGCTCGGCGCCGGCTCGGAGCGCGCCGGGGAGCTGTGGTCGACGGGCTCGGCCGTCACCGGCGACGCCCTCAGCACCGGAAGCCGCCAGGCCGGCCAACTGCTCGGCGCCGGCTCGGAGCGCGCCGGCGAGCTGCTCTCGGTCGGAGCCAGGCGGGCCGGTGAGGCCCTCCACACCGCCGCCGACCGGCTTCCCCAGGGCTGAGGTGCAAACTCGCGAGCTCGGTAAGACCGGCCTCGACGTCAGCGTGATCGGCTTCGGTGCTTGGGCCATCGGCGCCGACTGGGGTGAGGTGGACGAGGAGACGTCCATGGCGGCACTGCACGCCGCGGTCGAATCCGGGGTCCGATTCTTCGACACCGCCGACGTCTACGGCGACGGCCGCAGCGAGCGTCTCGTGGCCCGCCTCCGCCGGGAGGCGGGGGTGCCGATCGTGGTGGCGACCAAGGCGGGCCGCCGGGCACCAGAGCAGGCCGTCGAGCACTACACGGCCCACAACCTCACCACATGGGTGGACCGCAGTCGCAGCAACCTCGACACCGAACGCCTCGATCTCCTCCAGCTGCACTGCCCGCGACTACCGCCCCGAGGTCTTCGCCGCCCTCGACGACCTGGTCGCTGCGGGCGCCATCGCGAACTACGGCGTCAGCGTCGAGCGCGTCGAGGAGGGACTGAAGGCCATCGACTTCCCCGGCGTGTCGACGGTCCAGATCATCTACAACATCTTCCGCCAGCGCCCCGCCGAGCGATTCTTTCCTGCGGCCAGGGCCGCCGATGTCGGAATCATCGCTCGCGTCCCGCTGGCCCCGGGGCTCCTCACCGGCAAGATCAGGCGCGACACCACCTTCGCCGCCGATGACCACCGTAACTTCAACCGCAACGGCGCCGCCTTCGACGCGGGAGAGACGTTCGCCGGTGTCGACTTCGAGCAGGGACTGGCCGCCGTCGAAGAGCTCCGCGACATCGTGCCGGCCGGCATGACGCTCGCTGAGCCGGCCCTGCGCTTCTGCTACGCCGATCCAGCGGTGTCCACGGTGATTCCCGGAGCCAAGAGCCCCGAGCAGGCCCGGAGCAACGCGGCCGCGGGTGAGCGAGGCGCGCTCGACGCCGGGACACTTCGGCGAATCACGGAGCTGTACGCCGAGCGGATTGCCCCTTCGGTCGGCGCTCGCTGGTAGCCGACGCTCGCTTGTGTAGCCAACGGGCTCCGGCGTGACCGACGACCGGAACGATGACCTGGGTTCGCCCGAAGCCTGCTAGCGGAACGCGCCGCGACAACTGGTGTGGCCGAAGGCCGCGTGTCATCGCACCACGGGCCTACCGGCGAAGGCCGCCCCAGTTGTTTTCGCAGTGGACTCACGCCCCCCCCGCCCCCAAGGAGACAGCACGTGACATCGAGGACATGGTTCATCACCGGGACGTCAAGAGGATTCCGTCGCGAGTGGGCCATCGCCGCCCTCGAGCGCGGCAGCGACGGCTCGCCACATCGAAAGCCTCGAGGACCTGACAACCAAGTACGGGGAGTCGATCCTCGGACTCACGCTCGACGTCAGCGACCGGGCGGCCGCTTTCGATGCGGTCAAGGCGGCGCACGACCACTTCGGTCGGCTCGATATCGTCGTCAACAACGCCGGCTACGGGCAGTTCGGCATGGTCGAGGAGCTCAGCGAGCAGGACCTGCGCGACCAGATCGAGACCAAACTGTTCGGAGCGGTGTGGGTGACCCAAGCGGCGCTTCCGTACCTTCGCGAGCAGCACGCCGGCCACATCCTGCAGGTCTCGTCGATCGGCGGGGTGTCCGCCTTCCCCAACGTCGGCGCCTATCACGCCTCCAAGTGGGCCCTCGAAGGCATCAGCCAGTCGTTGGCGCAGGAGGTCGCGGAATTCGGCATCTCGGTCACGATCATCGAGCCGGCCGGTTACTCGACCGACTGGGCCGGTTCGTCGGCCAAGCACGCCGAGCCGCTGGCCGCCTACGACGGGGCGCGGAAGCGGGGCGAGGAAAGCCGGACCAGCAGGCAGGCGACACCGGGAGATCCCATCGCCACCGGCGACGCCGTGTTGCGGATCGTCGACGCCGAGCATCCGCCGCTTCGCGTCTTCCTCGGCGACGGACCTCTGGCCATCGCTACCGCCGACTACGAATCGCGCCTGGCCACCTGGCGGGAGTGGGAGCCGGTCTCCGTCGCCGCCCACGGTGGGACGCGCTAGCTCCTCCTAGCCGGGTCCTTCCACCGCGTCGAGGGGTGGATGTCGGGCGGCGCGGCGAGATGCTCACCGGCGACGCTCAAGGCCCACGTGGGTGGTCTGCAGATGGGCGTCGTCCCAGCAGCGCTCGCTCAGCCGGTAGAGCAGGTCGGGCTGGCGCGCCGAAAGGGTCGCGTCCCGGACGGCGACCTCGATGTGGCTGCGCAGCGTCTCGATCTCGGGGCTGTCGGACGCGACGAGCAGTGGACCCTGGTAGAGGCCGATCGCCGTGGCCACCTCGCCGGCGGCAAGCGCGTCGAGCAGACGGCGATGGTCGCACTCGACCGGTCCCGTCAAACGGTACGGGCGCGAGGCGATCCGCCTGTCGAGCAGACGGCGATGGTCGCACTCGACCGGTCCCGTCAAACGGTACGGGCGCGAGGCGATCCGCCCGTCGAGCAGTCTCCTCAGATGGGACAGCTCGGCCTTGACCGTGGAGTGGCTCACAGTGTGGTCGCCGTACACCCGACCCTCGAGGGCGTCGAGGGTAAGGCCCTCCGGATGCAGCGCAAGGATCGTCAGAAGCTCCAGCTGTCGCCGCGTGGCCGCAATCGGGGTCTCCCCGAGATGCACGGCCGGTGAGCCGAGCGTGGTCAGTCGGATGGCGGGAAGACCGGCGTCAGGATGCGGCTGCTCCGAGAGCTTCGACCACCCAGACGCGCTCGGGCGTCGGACCGGCGGGGCCGTCGCTCGCGCCAGCTCGTGTTCGACACAGTGGGCCAGGGCGGTCACGGTCGTCATCATCGCCGGGTGGGCTCGATCCCAGGTTGCGCTGAGATCGACCACGCCGAGGAACCGGCCCGACTCGGGTTCGATCACCGGCGCGGAGTAACAGACCCAGTCGTGCACCATCGGTGCGTAGTGCTCCGCAGAAAACACCTTGGCCGGCTGGGCGCTGTGGCGGGCCAAGGCCAGGGCGTTGGTTCCGACGGCGAGTTCGTCCCAGCATCCGCCTCGCATGAGTGGACCCGGTCGGCCCTGCGGGTCATGGTCCGACCACCGGCCGCCCAGGCAATGGTCACGGTCTCGTCGGTGATGGCCGCCATCAGGTCGCCATCGGCGGCCAGGTCACTGAGATCGCCGAGGATGATCTTGCTCGCCCGTCCGAGCGGGGAGGTCTCCCACTGCCTGACCACCTCTTCGGGGGAGGCAACCGGGGCGCCGACGAGATCCGAGCTCACGGCGCGTGCCGAACGTTCCCATGACGAGAGCACTTCGGGCCGCCCGGCCACCCCGCCCAGGCTCCCGGACACTCGGGCCTGCCACGCCCGCTCGAGCGCTTGGCGTTGATCGCGCAAGGCCTTGTCCATCGTCTCCCCGGTCAAGCAGTGTCGGCCGTCTCCCGCCCGGCTTTCTTGTAGCCATTGCAATTGCAAGTGCCCGGCATTATGAATTGTCGAGTCGCCTGGTCGTCCGGTGGCTGGGCCCGGCCGACGCGGCTCAGGCGCACCGCGACGGGCAGAAGGCCCACGCCCCCGGGCAAGCTGGTGCTCATCCCCTGACTCTGCGGCTGTCCTTGACGCCCCCGGCTGTGCTTGACGCTCCGGCTGGTCCGCGGGTGCGGCCCGCCCTCTTGGATTTTCGCGTCCGTCAAGTCGGACACAAGCCGAGCAGCGGCTAGATCATCCGCGACGGTGAGGGACGGTACCGACTGGTCCTCACCGGCAGTCAGGACCCAGGGAGGATCGTCACGGAGATCGGTTGTGACTGTCCGGTCGTGAGCGCTTGGAACATTGTCTGAACCAGTGCGCCCCCTGGTCTATGTCTTTTAACACTTCATCGCGGACCTCGCTGAGCGGGCGATCGGTGTCGGCGAAGCGGAGCAGTCCCCGCAACTCGACCTGCCACAGGCTGATCAGGGCGCTTGCAGCGATCTGGTTCTCCGGTGATTCCATGCTGGTACCGCTCTGGGCAGCGAGGGCGCGGGCGGCCAGCTGTGTCAGGCGCTCGACCTGCTCGCCTACCGCACCTCGTAATGACGGTTTGGACTCCACGAGGGCCGTGAACGCCTGCACCGTCCTTATGCCCTCGCTGTCGGCAACGGTCGCTAGCGGGCGGTTCGAGGCAATCAGGCGGCAGACGTCGTCCCTGATGAGCGTCAGTACAGCAGCCAGGACATCGCCCGACTCGTCGATCGTGGCTTCGAGCGTGGCCGCGAGGGCCTCGCCGCGGTCGAACAGCAGAGACTCTTTCGTAGGGAAGTAGTTGTAGACCGTCTTGGTCGACACATGGCACGCCTCGGCGATGTCGCTGACGCGCACGTGATCGAAGCCGTGTTCTAGAAACATGGCCGTTGCGGTCTCGGACAAGCGCTGGCGCAGCTCTCGCTTCTTGCGTTCGCGAAGACCGGGTCGAGGACCCGATGTCTCGCCGCCGACGTGCTCGCCCCCCACGACGCCAAAGCTACACGTTGTGAACCTTGACGACTAATCTTCACAACGTGTAGAATTACACACACTTACTTAAACAAGGACGACGTTGTGCTCCCACACACCGCCGGACGCCTCAACGACACAGGACTCGACAAACGGGAAGAGAGTTACATGACGACGGGGCGAAACGACGTGACGGTGCCGCCGGGGAAACGCGACGGTGGCACAAGGTCCCCCGGATCCGCCGCGGCGGAATCGAGGAAGTGGCTGGCGCTGATGGTGTTGAGCCTGGCGCAACTCATGGACATCCTCGACGGCACCATCGTCAACATCGCCCTGCCGACGGCTCAGGCCGATCTCGGGTTCTCCACCAACAACCGCCAGTGGATCATCACCGGATACGCCCTCGCGTACGGCAGCCTGCTGTTGTTCGCCGGCCGGTTGTCCGACCGGTTCGGTCGCCGCCGTCTGTTCCTGATCGGCGTGGTCGGGTTCGGTGTGTCGTCGGCGGTCTGCGGGGCTGCCAATGGGTTCGAGATGCTGCTGGCCGCCCGTATCGCACAAGGCGTCTTCGCCGCCGCGCTGGCACCAGCCGCACTCTCCCTGGTCTCGGTCACCTTCGCGCACGACGTCAAGGAACGCGGACGGGCATTCTCTGTCTTCGGCGCCGTGTCCGGCGTGGGCGGCGCTGTCGGCCTCGTCCTCGGTGGCGTGCTGACCGACGGATTGTCGTGGCGGTGGTGCCTGTACGTGAACGTCTTCTTCGCCGCAGTAGCCCTCGTGGGCGCGATCGTGTTCGTCCGCGACGAAGGTGAGCGCACAGCGTCCCAGACGCTCGACGTGCCCGGCGCCGCCGTAATCGCCACAGCGCTGTTCGGAATCGTCTACGGATTCAGCAACTCTGCCGAGAATGGCTGGACCAACGCTGGCACCCTGGCTCCGCTCATCGCTGGGCTGCTGCTGATCGTCGTGTTCGTCGTTTTGGAGCGACGCGTCCGACAGCCCCTGCTGCCCTTCCGCGTCTTCCTCGACCGCAACCGTGCCGCATCGCTGCTGGCGATCGCCTTCGCCGGCATCGGTTCTTTCGGTGTGTTCCTGTACCTGACTTACTACTTGCAGGACTTCCTCGGGTTCTCTCCGCTCAAGACGGGTTTCTCCTTCCTGCCCATGGTCGCGATGCTGGTCGTCGGGGCGGCGTTGTCAGGAACCGTCCTGTTGCCCCGCGTGGGGCCACGACCGATCGTTCCGACAGGAACCGTGCTGGCCGCCGTCTCGCTGGTGCTGTTGACCCGCATAGACGAGCATTCGAGCTATGCACCTGACGTCTTGCCGTCGGTCCTGCTCTTTGGGCTGGGCTTTGGGCTGATCTTCGGGGCCGCGCAGAACGTGGCCACCGCCGGGGTCGACGAGCACGACTCGGGTGTCGCCTCCGCGATGGTCAGCACCATGCAGCAGGTCGGCGGGTCAATCGGCCTCGCCCTGTTCACCTCCATCAGCGCCACAGCCGCCAACCACTACCTCCGCGACCACTCGCCCAACCCCACCCTGGCCACTCTCTACAGCAACGACGTCGTCTACTGGTGGGCTGCTGGACTCTTCCTGCTCAGCGCCGTGCTGACGGCAGCGCTATACCGGTCCGGCCCGGTTGCACTCGACAACACCGCGGCCGCTCACAGTCCCGTGCTGGAAACTCGACAGCACGTCACGGACGACAACGACCCACTGAGCCCTGGATCTCAGCAGGTTGTAGGTCTGAAGTTCTGCCGCCCGAGCCTGGGTCAGGCACCGCAATAACAATTACCTATGAAGGAGATCGCATGGGAGTCGAGATCCCCCACGTCGGGGCGTACGCCGTCGTCGCTGAGCAGTCGGAGATCAGCTTCTCGGTCAAGCATCGATTCGGGACGGGGACAGTCCGCGGTCGGTTCAACTTGACCGGTGGCGCCCTGGTCGTCGCGGACCCCGTGAACCGGTCTACGGTGTCGGTCTCCGCCGACCCGTCCAGCTTCGAATCCAGAAACACGAGCAGAGACGCCAAGGTTCGCTCGGTCACATTCCTCGACGTTGCACGTTATCCGAGCATCACCTTCAACTCCCACGCCATTGGAAACGCCGAAGACGGCTCGTGGCAGCTCCACGGTGACCTCACCGCGCACGGGGTCGTGTCCACTGCGACATTCACCCTCACAGAAACTCGGCTGAGCGGCGACGGCGACTTCGTTGACCTCGTCGCGGTCGGCTCGGTCGACCGCTACGCCCACGGCGTCACGGCGATGAAGGGCATGGCGGGCCGCCATGTGCACCTGACGATCACGCTGCACGCCGAACGCACTACGACCTGACACGCAGCACCTTCCCCAACGCCTCCCACCGTGATCATTACGCGGTAGACGAGATTCGCGCCCCGTCCGCAACACATCAATGCAAATCAAGCCGCCGCGCGGCGACTCCGTGGCCTGCCCTCACGCCACGTCCATCGTCCCATAACACCCTGAACCACGACAGCAGCGCGCAGCAGTACGCCCGCACCGTCCGCGGACTCAGATCGCAGACGACCAGCTCCCGCACCCACGCCGCGAACGGCGCCACACGTCTCCGCCGTACAGCTGACGGCAGCCTCCGGGCGCACCAAACCGACGAGCTGCACGAAGCAGTCGCGCGGAGCCTGCAGGCCCTGTGAACCGGCAAGGTGTAAAGAGCGTCTCGCCACGCACGGCAGCCAGCTCACTCGCTGAATGCGCCCGGTTGACATAATCCGAATGGAAGCTGGCCGTCGCACAAGCGGAGGCCGGGAGGTCCTTGTAGCCCAGCCGACACAGCGGAGAGATCGGACACTCGTATCGTTGGGGTGTGCCATTTTTTGATACCTCGCCTCTCGATGACGATGATGACGTCGAGTCCGGTGACGAAGGGTCCGAGCCGTCAGGGCGCCAGTTGGGAGGCGTGGTGGCGGTCGAGGAGATCATTGGTCGCTCCGACGATGCGGCCGTCGCCGTCCGGCGTATCACGGCGTTCGACGACGGGTTCCAGCTGGACTTGGTGGCGTGGCTGCGTCGCCAGGCGCGGGGGCGCCGACGTCGCCGGTTTCATCGTGAGATCCTGCTTAGCGCCCATGGCCCGTTTGACGTGCGCGACGATGACGGCGGAGTCGTGGCCGAGCTCGTGCGTTTCGGGGTCCAGTTTCCCGACGGAGCCGAGGCCACGAACCTCGGGGGCGCCTGGATGCCCTCCCACGATGCCACCGAACCCATGCACGGCCTGGAATCACGGGGAGGGTCCAGCTCGGACAGTGAGACGGAACAGACCTTCTGGATCTGGCCGATCCCGAAGGAAGGAGGCGTCGACCTGGTGTGCGAGTGGCCCGCTCATAACATTGTGGAATCTCGATTGACCATCGACGGAGACAGCCTGCGAGCTGCCGCCTCCCGTTCGGTCCCGGTTTGGTCGGATGAGCCCCCACATCGACGAGGCGGGTAACAAGGGCCCGGGGGGCGTTCAGCCGGCCCTTGGGCGTCGGTATGCCCCGCCCGGATCGCTAGCGCCGAGCCGCCCCAGTCGGCTCGGTCACGCAACCTAGGGGGTCCGCATGCGTAGTGGTGCATGGCGATGCACGATTCGGCCCGAACAGGCCCTTGCATAAGGGCGCGGAGCGGGGAGGCGGGTGAAAATGCAGGTCAGCCGACCATTCCCGGTCCGTATAATTACAATTCTCCGCAACAAAGGAGGTGGAGCGGGCTTGGGCGGTGCATACGGCACTCCCCCGCCTTGCCAAGAACGCCAAGCCGGTCGTCGCCTATGCCACGGTGGGCGCAACGCCCCGCACGTTCTCGTCGGCGGTGGCGATCACGGCCTCCTCACATCACCGGCATACAACGATCAGACGGCTGGCAGCAACGGTGACCGCTCCTCCCACAACGCACGTGGGCATATCGTGGAGATCATGGCCCGCCGCTCTACCGACCTACCGCCCGAGGCGGCTGTCGTAGTCATCAACCCCGACGATGAGGTAACTCCCGAATCCTTCATCGCCTGGCTCGACCAGCTCCAGCACGGCGAACCCCTCGACCTCGGCGTCACCGCAGCCGAGACGCTCGGCGAGGTGTGACGCCGGTCGTCCTCGACGCGTCAGCAGGCGTGGAGCTCATTACCGACACGACTCGAGGGCGGGCGTCGCGCGCTTTGCTCCCCGGAGACGCTGCGCCTTGGCACCCGAGACGTTCTATGTCGAGGTCGGCCCCGTGCTGCGCCGATGGAGCTCAACGCCATCCTCACGCCGGACCAGATCGGCGGGGCACTGCGCCAGCTCGCCACCTGGCCACTGCGCGTCGCCCAGGTCCGGTCCCTGTTCGCCGACGCCTGGCGACACCGCCACAACATCACCTTCGCCGACGCCACCTACGTTGCCTTCGCCGAGCACCTCGGCGCCGAGCCGCTGACCGACGACCACAAGCTGGCGAACGCCCCCACCCTGCCCGTCCGCGTGCTCCGACTCCCGACCAGCCAATAAAGCTCCCGACCAGCCAATGAGGCCCAAAGCTCGTCGCCCGCTGCGGTCGGGTCACGCCCCAATCGGCTGGTAACTGAGTAGAGGTCGGCGGATGAAGCGGGGTGCGGGTGCGGCGCCCCCTGGCACTTCGGGGGCGCCTCCTACCGACCGCGGCTGGCTCCCCGAAACGTTGCTGACTGCTGCGGCGCGTGTAGATCAAAGGCGGAGGTGGCTGGCCTCAACCCAGAGCGGGGGTTCCCTGAGTAGGGCGCAATTTCCGTTGTTAGCCTGGATGATTCAGGAACGCGCTGGTAGCGGGCTGGCCTGATCCACCAAAGTGCCCGCCTGGTAAGGGAAAATCGGCTTTCCGGAGTCAAATCTCCCCCTACCAGGAGGATCACCTTGAAGGTGAAGCGTAGCCGCCGCGGTCCGAGTGTGAAGGTGACCGCGGATGGGCGTGGCGTGGTGAGCCACGCCGGGACCAGGCTGTTGGCCGACGTGGCCGAGCGGGCAGGCCTGCCCGGAGATCTGAGCGCCGCCCTGGCGCCGAGCGTTATGCGCCGCCGGCACCACGATCCTGGTGATGTGGTGGTGGACCTGGCCGTGGTCGTGGCTGACGGCGGTGAGTGCGTGTCGGACCTGAAGGTGCTCAGGGACCAGCCCGACCTGTTCGGGGAGGTGGCGTCCCAGCCGACAGCGTGGCGGGTCCTTGACTCCATCGACGACGAGCTGCGCGCCTCGTTGCAGGCAGCGAGGACGGCGTCGAGGGCCCGGGTGTGGGCGGCGGGGCTCGCCCCGGAGACCTTGACCCTCGACTTTGACGCCAGTGTGGTGAACCTGCACTCGGATAAGGAGTTGGCTGCGCCCACCTACGAGCGGGGCTTCGGCTATCACCCGCTGTTCGTGTTCTTGGATGAGACCGGCGAGGCTCTCGCTTCGAAGCTACGTCCCGGCTCGGCGGGGGCGAACACCGCAGCCGATCACGTCGAGTTGCTCGACGCCGCAGTCTCCCAGCTGCCGGTGACCACCAAAGCAGACGACCGCGACGCCGGGGATGGACGTGGTGGTGCGGGCCGATACCGCCGGGGCCACGCACGGCTTCATCGACGCCATCGTGGCCAAGGGCTTCGAGTTCTCGATCGGCTTCGACGTCGTCGAGGCGGTCCGCCTGGCCATCTTGGAGGTTCCCGAGCGGGCGTGGCAGACCCCGATGACCCAGGACATGGCCGACCGCGAGGGAGCTGGGGTGGCCGAGATCACCTCTTATCTGGACCTGTCCGCCTGGCCGGATGGCACCCGGGCCATCAGCCGGCGAGAAGAGCCTCACGTCGGTGCCCAGTTCAACGTGTTCGACCCGGCCGGCCAGCGTCACCAGGTGTTCATCACCAACTCCAGCGACGCCGACATCGTCTACCTCGAGGCCCGCCACCGTGGACACGCCCGGGTCGAGGACCACATCAAGCAAGCGAAGAATCTCGGGCTGCTGCGTTTCCCGGGCCACGACTTCGCTGCCAACGCGGCATGGCTGCTCGCCGTCGGGATAGCCCAGGACCTCATGGCGTGGGCACAGAACCTGTGCCTCACCGGGGAGCTGGCCACCTGCGAGCCGAAACGGCTGCGTTACTGCCTGTGGCACGCCGCGGGACGCCTGGTCCGCAGCGGCCGTCGACTCATCTTGCGTCTCGACGCCGCCTGGCCCTGGGCGACAGAGATCGCCGAGGCGTTCCAACGCCTCAAGAAGCTCTCCTTCAGCACCTGAACTACACCATCTCCGGCCCGTGAAACGTCGCCTGCCCTGTTCCTTCGCGCCCTGCGACAACTCCACGGCCCCCGCCGCCGTCGTTCAAGGCTGTCGCCGGCTCCCCCAACCGCCAGCCAACCGCAACCAACGGTCCGAACCGGCTCCCACGACTTTGGAGCCGCCCCGGGATCGCCCCCTCAAACCCGGGAGCCCCTCCCGTAGCTACTGGCAAATAATCGAGGTTAGCGGGGCGCTGGTGCTCGGACGCCTTCGGGGGCGCCGAGCGCATTTACAGTCGGCACGTGTCCACTCCGCTCGACGCATTTCCGAGCCTCCTCCCCGGTGTCGTCGTCGAGGTTGGTTGCGGACCGGAGCCGGCCTCGTTCGCTGCGGTCGTCTCGATTGGGCGCGTCCAGTAGGGCCCCGTCCGAGAACAACTGCTCCGGTAGCGGGGCCGCCGGACCTGGCGTCGTCAGCTCACCTGCGTCGGCGGGCGGGGTCGGCGGCAGCCACGGAGCAGGCGACGGCTCGGGGCCCGGGGCCGGCGCAGCCCTCGAGGAGGTGGGAGGAGCTCGCCGTTGTCTTTCGGTCGACACCTTCGTCGACGGCATCCCGGGGCGGCTGATTCCGGACGACCTGACTGTCGGGTGACTCGGTGGATGGTTACGTGGGACGGATTTTTCCGGCGAGGGTGTCGGCGACGGCGGTGGTGATCCGGGCTCCGAGGCCGATGGCTTGTCTGACGCGGGCTGGGGTGATGGTTCGGGAGGCGAAGTCGCCGTATTCTGCGGTGTGGCGGTCGCGGCGCAGGTAGTCCAGCTCGGTGGCATCATCGGCTGAGATGATGTCGTTGAGGACAATGGTGGCGTAGTCGATCACTATCTTGTGGGCGCCGGCGTTGTTGGTCACTCGGTACCCGCGGGCTCGGATGTGGGCGGTGATTGCTTTGCGGGCAGCGTCGTGGCAGGCGCCGATTCCGAGGACGGGGTCGTCGTCGACGATGTGGCCGGCGGAGACCAGGTGGCGGCGGGCCTCGGCGATGAGGTCCCCGGCGGCGGCCATGCTGGGCTGGGCCAGGGCGAGCCGGGCGGTCGTGACCTGTTCGGCCAGCCAGCTCGTCGGGTCCGCGGCCGGCTCGGCGCGCCGGTCCCTGCCTCGAGGTGTGACGGGCGGGGGCGGGCGGCGATGCTCAGGCACTCGGGGGGTTCCGCAGCGGGATCGGCACGTGGGGGCGGGAACGAATCTCGTTCACGAATGGATCGTCGGCGCGGTGCCAGTCGTCTTCGGAGACGACCACGGGGTTCACTTCTAATCCGATGTCGGTTTCGAGGTGGTGGAATGCGACGCGCAGGGCCTGGTGGGCGACATCGCCGATCACGACCAGGTCGATGTCGTGGGGGGCCGGTCCGACCTCCCCACGGTAGCGGGCGGCCCAGGACCCGAAGATGTAGGCGTCGTCGACGCCGGAGACGCCCAGGAGGGCGTTGGCGACCAGGGCGGGAACGCCGACGGTCTGAGCGAGGATCGCAGCTAGTGGTGCCGCCCACGGAAGTTCCCAATTGGCCGCCACGAGCCGGGACCGGCCGCTAGTGCGCGAGATCACCACGCCGTGGGCTTCGAGGCGTTCGGCTTCTCTGCTGGCGGTGGCGACGGCCACGTCGGCCTCGGAGGCCAGTTCGGAGATCGACAGCTCAATGCCCCGACCCCCGAAGAGCACACCGAGAAGGCGCATCTGCTGGGCGGACCGGAAGATCGGCGACACGGCCGGAGCAGACGTTCTCATAACTTCGATAATAGTTTCGATCAAACGAGAACGTCAAGGTGTTGTCGGTCCGGGCCGCTCGGGCTTCACCAAGCGGGTTGGCTCGGCGCGAAGGGCGAGGATGGGCTGGCGTCCGACGACGTAGACGGCTGCTGAGGCCACGAAAATGCCCGCTCCCTGCGTGCTGGCCACGAGGGCAACGGCCAGAGCGCCGATGCCGATGGCGGCCAGCAGGCCGGACTCGATGAGCTGGGTGGGAACCCGTTTGCGGAGCACTCGCTGGTCCGAGATCCACAGACCCCAACGTGAGGTGGTCGGCCGGCCGTAGCAGCAGCCTGCGCTCAGGCAGCCGAGGCGGCCGACGGCGAGGCCGAGGAACAATCCCGGTGTGGCGGCGTCGAAGAACTGCGGTATCGACGCGCCGGCCGCGGCCAGGATGGTCAGGGCGGCGATGACGAAGCCGACCACGAATCCTTGGACGCACCAGCCCTCCGTGCGCCTGTCCTCTCGGTGCTTGACCACGAACCATGCTTTGGCCCCGGCGACCCCCGCTGCCAGGGCCGCGAGCGATACCGGCCGCACCGAACTGGCCGCCGTGCCCTGCGTGGCGGCGACCAGCGCCTGAACGACCACGCCCAGCGCTATGCCAAGCGTCGCCGTGGCGAGCCACGCGAAGCGGACCAGACCGGGGACTCTGGTGAGAGGCTTCAGACGGGTGGCCACCGGCTTGTCCTCTCCTTCTTTGGGGCCGCGCCAGGGCCGCCATCTCCCGGCCCGGGGCGCCTCGTAGCTGCGCCCAGCGCAAATGGCCTCGGCGTGCACCTCCCACCGGCCCGGGTTCACGTCACCGATCCGGGCGGTCACCGAGATCGCCCCGGCGCCGGCTTCGACGGCCTCGACGACCTCTTCGTGCACGAAGAGGTCGCCGCTGTCGGTTCTGTCGCTCACCTCCTGGCGTCGACCAGAGAAGCGGACGGTCACGGAGGCGGGGGCGTCGATCCCGAAGCCGGCGGGGTCGCCGGCGGGGTCGAAACAGTGGGTCACCACCAAGATCTCTTCTTGGGCGGCGTGGACAAACCCGGCCCAGGCTCCGTCCTGGGCTTCCTCTCCCACTTTGGGGCCGGAGTTGGATCGTGGTCGCAGCGACCTGGCCCCTGAGCGGGTGGTGACTAGCAACTGGCACCCCTATACATCTGGGAACACCGGTCGATGCCATATCCCGTCTTTGGCGCCGGCCAAGCACACGAACAGCGATCACGCTCGCGCTGCGCCATTAGAAGCCTGCGCCACCCGACTTTGGGACGGTAGTCGTCGCAGACGGGGACTTTGTCGCCGTCGGACCGGTCCCTGCGGCCGCGACATCAGACCATTTGCCCCATGTGTCAGTGACGTTGCCGTTCACTTGTCCGGGAGCTGTGTCTTTCACGAAGTGGTAGAGCGCCTGGCCGGCGTAGGTGACCTGGTGGACGCCGTTGGCGCGTGTCACTGTGCCGAGCTTCGAGGATTTCACGCCGGGCCCCGCCGTTGCTGCGGTCACGCCTTGAGGCAGGACGGCGGCGGGCCAGATCTTCATGCACTGGGCGGTGCAAGCCGTCTTGCTTGGCTTCAAGGTGTAGAGGGTATTGCCACTGACGAGGATCGTGCCGAACGTCGCGCTTTTAGATGTCGAGACGACGACCTGTTTCGCCGTCTGGCTAGACGACGGCGCCGTGTGGGTAGCCGGCGGAGCTGATGCGGTGTGCGTGGACGCCGTCCCGCCGCAGCCCGCCAGGAGGATCGAGACGACGGCGACCCCTCCGAGCCCGAGTAAGGCTCCTCTGTTGCGAAGGGAGCGTCGGAAGGCTCCTTGTCGTTGTCGTTTTTCCTCTGCCATGTCGTTGCTCTCCTCGCTTCTTGGACGCAGGTAATACGGTCGGGGGTCTCGGATGGATCATCACCATTCCCGATAAACATTTCTCAGACACACACTGTTGGGCGGGCCAGGGCTATAGGTATGAGCTCCGGCGCTTTTCTCGCCTTGATCGATTGCGGAATTAGAATCCGGCCCCACCGCTCTTAGGTGCGGTTGTTTGCGTCGGCGCATTGTGACTCGGCGCATTGTGACTCACAGTGTGGCCGCCAGTCGATGCACCACTCGATCCGCAGGCGGCTGCCCCGGTACCGAGTACCGCGACGAACAACAGCGGTGCCATGCGTCGTAGACCCTTTTTGCCAGCTACTTTGGTTAGGCTTGAACCACTCACAGTATTCTCCTTGATTGGATTTTCAAGGGGAACTACGGCGGGGGTGGCTTGCCGGATCACTGCGTCGATAAGGAAAGGATCTTTTTCCTGTTCCGTGGTTGCCCTGAGCGGCGGCGTGTACCGCGACGGGGTCCGGGACTGCTGGGTCGGGCTATGGTCGCTGCGAGAGTGGCGGGTCGGGTGGCCGATTGGCGTCGACCTTTCGCGCGGCAGATCGTGCTCTCATCCCCTGCGGAGGGACGGGAGTTCTCTCAGTGTGAACATCGTTGAGGGGCACTGCCCAATGCTTCGCGCGAGAGCTACCAGACGCCGGGCAGCAACCTCCATCGGACCTGCGCGCGGTATGTGGTGTACTCGTCGTTCGTGGCGAGGACGCGGTCTTCCGCGAGTGCCCGGCCGACGTTACAACTGGTCACGAACACCATCACGACAGCATTGCGGACTGAGAGGCTTTGCAGCAGGTACCCGGACTGGAGTAGCAGGTAGGAGGCGTAGATGGGATGGCGCACGACGGCGTAGGGGCCGCGTCTTACCAGCCCTCGATCGGCGGCGGCAAAGCCGAAGGAGCGGCCAAGGGCGAGGAAAGAGAACACGCAGGCGGCCAGGCCGAGTAGCTGGAGGCCGAGGCCTGCGGCGACGCCCCAGTGAGTATGACCGCCGACTGGCCGGAACAGCACACCGCCGAACGTTCCGGCGAACGCCAATAGCCAGTCGCCCGGCCGGCGGCTCACCGTGCGTGCGGGGCGTCGGATAAGGTAGGCGATCACCACCCACGTCTGCTCGGCGAGGAATGCTGCGCCGATCAAGCTGTGGGTCTCGACGTAGAATTTCAGGCTGGCTTCCGCGAAGAGCGCCGCTCCGGCGGCGCCGACGAGGTTCGCCGAGATCCTGATGATCCTCGTCGCTCGGGCAGATAGCCGTCCGGGCTCCAGCCAGGACCGCAGGATGGAGCGAGAGGGCGTCGGACGGTCAGTCGACTGACGAGAGGGGCCCGCTGCTCTTGGGCTCTCGGGATTGCGGCTGCTGCTATGTGTGGACATGAGCGGCACCGCCCCCGGTAGTTCGCAACCTAAATCGCCTCGGGGTTCAAAGAACGGATCGTTGTCTGCCGGTCGGGGTTGTTCGTGGCCGCAGCACGGCGTTGGGATTCATGCTTCCTCTCGTTTCGAGGCGATTGGGCTCGGGGCGCCTGGCGGGTGGGGCGCCGGCAGTTCGCCCGCTGCGATGGCTGGGGCGTGATAGGAGCGGGCGGCCGAGCACGGATACGACGATGGATCGGCCGGAACCGCCGACGGCCGAGAGACGTCGCGGCGCCGTTCAATGTGTCGGCCCTGCCTGGCCGCCATCGACGCGCCGCTCGGCGAGCGCGTCGACGCTGAATCGGCCCGCCCCGAGGAAGGTGATGACCAAGGCGAGCACGCCGACGGCCAAGTCCAATTGGTAACCAGGAGGCGAGGTCTGCGAGTTGATCCCGGTCGCCCAGGTGACGGTGATCATCGCGATCACCATGTCGCCGAAGAGGGCGAGTCCGGCAAGGCGCGAGGCGACGCCGAACGCAAGCGCTATCCCGCCGCCGAGTTCGATCACGCCGCCGAGGACGGCGAAGAGCTCTCCGGGATGGAGCCCAGCGGTGTGGGAAAAGTACAGGGCGGTCCGGTGTAGTCCCATACCGTTGAACCATCCGAAGAGTTTTCCGCCGCCGTAGTAGATGAAGATCCACGCCAGTGCGACGCGCACGGCGATTAGGGCCAGATCGGCTGGGAGAGCGGCGGGGCGAGTGCTGAGCACGGTCGACAACAATGCTCGAGCGCGGCGCGGCTGTGTGGCCGGCGGAACGGTTACCATCAGGCCACCACACTTTCTTCGCCCGTGTTGGGCTGGGTCGGGTCCAGTTGAGGTGCCGAGGTCGGCGAGAGTCGATCCTCCGCTCGTTCAGGTGGATCAGTGTCTCCTCGAATCGGGAGGGGGTCGGTACGGTTGTTGATCGGGCGGAACGGGCCGATGAGCTGAGCGGCGAAGCTGGTGAGATGACGCGGTCGCACTCCTGCCTGTTCGACCATCAGCGGCCGTCCCGGCAAGCCGGTGTCGATCCTGATCGTCTCTTCGGTCGGAAACACCGCCCGGTGGAACAGTTGGTCCCAGATCGTCAGCGCGAAGCCGAGGTTGACATCTTGCCGTCCGTCCAGCCGGTGGTGGATGCGATGAAAGTTCGGGCTGACAACGATTCGTCCGAGAGGCCCAAACCCCAGGTTCGTGTTCGAGTGGGCGAACGCCACAATGCCCGCGTATACGACGAGGAGAGTCGTTGAAAGCGCACCATTCGCGAGGAGAACGATGCCGGGGATAAGCGCGATGAGATATGAGACATGAATGAGGGGGTGTGTACGAAATACCGTGAGGACGCTCATGTCCTCTTGGGAGTGGTGAAGCTCGTGGAAGCGCCAGAGGACGCGGACACGGTGGTTGGCAAGATGGGCGAACCAATTGCACCCATCCATGGCCACGAAGATCACCGCGATCGCCCCCCAACGCGGCACCGTGCCGATTCTCGGTAGCACGATCCACGGGAGTGCCCTCTGAGCGATCTCAGAAAAGGAAAAAGTGATCCCCGTGACCAGGGGAACGACGAGAGTCGCGTTCAAGACCGCGAAAAGTATGTCATGGCGGTGACCGCGAGCGACGAGCGGACGTCGTTGTGCTGGCCGGACCCGCTCGGCCACGAGGAAGACGCCGATGATCACAAGCGTCGTCGGACCGCTCACGACGACCCTGAGAGTGGACATGGAGGCGACAAAACCGGCGCCCCCGAGAACGTGCCAGGCGATCCCGACCAAGACGGCGGCGAGAGCCGCGACCAAGCACGCCGGCAGGTAAAGACGCGACGACAACGCCATCCGCCACCCGGGCGTTGCTCGACTTCTTCGTCCCGCTGGCGCCAGGACCGCAGAGGGCACAGACGCAGCGACGACAGCCGCGGGCATGTCTTCGCCGGCAAATCCGACGCCCGCTGATCGATGCAGCGGACTTCCCTCCACAAGATAGGTGTTTACCGTCATGCATGACCTACGTCGAGGGCGGCCGGATAGATCACTGCGAACGCAGCTTTCCTGGCCCGGCGACCGACCAAGGTCACACCGTGACCCCTGCGCCCACAACGACGGTGCCGTCCGAGGCGAACAGTCAGGCCGAGCGCACCCTGGTCCGCGGACGACCTCAGGGGTGCTCCCCAGGCGCCATACTCACCCGGGACTTGGAAAACTCCAACCGTCTCGACGTTCCCTCTGTGAGGGCACGTCACAGGTCACCGTGCCCGGCGACGGTGACGCCGCCGATTGTCACGAACACGCCAGAGTCGCCTCGGTCGGCGGGTTGCTGTGGCCTGGGCCGCTGTCGCCTGGAGTCTCTGCGCAAGGCGAAGCTCGAAGCCGAGGGGCGGTTCGACTTGCGGCGCGAGCTGCAACAGCGAGTCTGCGACGGTCGACAGCTGCTCGAGCTCGCCGCGGCAGCGCAGACAGGACCGGACATGGCTCAACACTTCGGATCGCCTGTGACCCGACAGGGTGCCGAACGCCATCTCGGGCAGGTCGTCTCGGAAAACTTCACACTGCATCGGGTCTTCGATGTAGCCGCTCATTGGGACTCGATCTCCAGCGCTTCTCGGAGGCGTGCCATTCCCAAGCGGATCCGGCCCTTCGCCGTACCGAGCGGTATTGCCTCGGCGCGGGCAATCTCGGTTGCGCTCCGCCCGTACATGGCGGCCAGCAACACAGCGCGACGCTGACCCATCGGCAGGTCTGCCAGCGCGCCCCGAACCCGACCGAGCGCATCGTCGGCCGTTGCGGCGTCTTCTGGTAGGCGCTCAACGCTCAACAATCCCCGGAACCCATAGTCTCCCGGATCGGTCGGGGTATCGCGGCGAACCCGCAGGGCATCGATCGCCAAGTTGCGTGTGATGGTAAGCGCCCACGCGCACACCGACCCACGCCGGGCGTCAAACACCCCTGCATGTCGGAAGATCCGGATGAAGGCCTCCTGAGCGACGTCCTCGGCCAGCATCGCATCCCCAACGATCCCGCTCGCAAGCCCGAAGAATCGGCGCTGGTAGCGGCGGACAAAGGCACGGGCGGCTCGATCGTCACCGGCCGCCATGCCCGCAAGCAGTTCCTCGTCCGAAACGTCCTCCTCGGATCGGTTGCTATCTCTGCTCGTCACTAGGGGCACGGGAGGAGCTCGAGGGCCCCGGGAATCAGCCACGGAGCTCGGACGGCTCTCGCGCCCGGCACCGGGATGGCGGTCATCCGAGGCGGGCCGCGGCCACCACCCGGTGGAAGGTATCCACGACCTGGGCGGAGACGATGGGTGACGGCGTGGCGGGGAGCTTGGCGCCCCACGAGCCCCGCCCGTCGGTGAGGGTGAAGGAACCGACCGTGACCGTCTGGCCGTCGGCCTCCCGGACCTGGCAGGCCACGGGGCCGTCGGCGGGCGCCCGGTCGACCTGCATGTAGATGATCCCGGGGTTGCCGCGGTAGGCGAGGACCTCGCCGACGTGGCGATGCCCGCTGACCAACGCGGCCTCGACGGGGTGATCCCCGCCGGATCGGCTGTGGTGGCCGACGGCGTAGCCGCCGATGGCCACGGCGACGGCGATGGCGGCGGCCACCGGCACGGCCATCAGGGACCTCCGGTGACGCCGGGCCGGCCGGTCGGCGGCCACCGGCACGGCCACGAGGGACCTCCGGTGATGTCGGGCCGGCCGGTCGGCGGCCACCCGGGCCATTACCCGGGACTCGAAGCCGACGGGCGGTTCGACCTCGGGGGTGGCGGCCACAAGGCGGTCCACCACCTCGGTGTACGCCGCCAGCTCCCGGCGGCAGTCCGGGCACACATCGAGGTGGGCCACGGCCTCGGCCCGCTCCCGGCCCTCGAGGGTGCCGAGGGACAGCTCGGCCATTCGGGCCGGGTCGCAGTTCGGGACGGTCATTGGGTGCTCCCAGGGTCGAGGACAGCACGAAGGCGCTGCAAGGCGCTGCGGATCCGGGTCTTGGCGGTCCCGAGGGGGATCTGCTCGGCGGTAGCGACCTCGCTCGCCGAGAGGCCGCCGATCCCGGCGAGGACGATCGCCCGGGCCTGCTCGGGGGGGAGGGTCCGAATCGCGGCCCACAGCTCGTCGGTGGACTCACCGAGGAGGGTTCGCTGCTCGGGGCCGTCCCCGATCGGCGCCATGAGTCCCACCCGGAAGTCGTCGGGGTCCATCGACGTCGGCCGGCGGACCCGGCCGATGTCGATGGCGATGTTCCGGGTGATGGTGGCCAACCAGGTCCCGACAGGGCCTCGGCGCACGTCGAAGGTGTCCGCCCGCCGCCACGCCCGTTCGAACGCTTCCTGGGCGACCTCCTCGGCGACGGCGGGAGTGCCGGTGACGGCGAAGGCGACACCGTAGACCCGCCGCTGGAAGCGGCGGACGAACGCCAAGGCGAGGGCGTCGTCGCCGCCGGCGAACCCGGCGAGCAGGGTGTCGTCGGCGAGGTCGTCGGTCGCCGGCCCGATGCGGCGCAGTCTCCGCCCACCCCCGGGGACCCGGTTGCGCCTGGCCGGAGCCGACAGCTTCATCGTCTCGAGCTCAGCGGACCGGAACGGTGGTCCGCCGGACCACGGCGCTCGTCGAGCGACGCAACCGGAACCGGTTGTGGGCGAGGAGGACCAGGAGCGCAGACACCGCGATGCCCGCCGCCTCCACGGTGACCGCCGAGACGATGTGGGGCGCCTGCCATGATGCGTGGAAGCCGAACAGGCCGTGCCCGATGGCGACGAACAACCCCAGAAGGGTACCAGCGTTGAACAAGGCGTTGAGCGAGGCAACGCCGGCCAGCAGCCGACGGGGGGCGACGAGGACGGCGGCGGCGAGGGCGAACCCGCCGATCACGTTGAGGAGGAAGAGCGGGCCGACGATCGACGCGTGGCGGACGCCGTCCTGCCACAAGACGAGGTGAATGGCGCCCATGGCCACACTCAGGCCGGCCGCCGCCACCCGGAGGGTGACCTCGGCGGCGACGATCCGGCGGGGTGCGACATCAGTAGCCAACGCTGCCACCTCCCCACGTGCCGGTGGGCTGCAACGAGCTGGCGGGGCCGTGATAAAGGGTCACGGCGGCGGAGCCACAAACCCCGGCAGCGGGCACCATCCCGCCGACCATCATCACCGCAGCGACGTTCCCGCCGCGGTGGGCGACGAACTGGCGGATAGGACCGGATCCGGGCTCGGTCCGGGATAGTGCGTCGGTTCGGATCATCAGGCTCCTCGGGTTTCGGGTGGCTACACAACGACCTACGAGCCGGGCGCCCGATCGGATTGGTCTCTCCAACAAAAAACCCCAGACTCCTCACTGCTAACGGTCACAACGTCGAGCTCCACAACCTGTGCGGCCAGGTGGTGCACTACGAGAAATAGTCAAGAGTTGTGGATGAGATTTTGGGGCGGCGTTCCTTCCGGACATCAACTTCGGTCGGTTGATCACCTCCTTCGTTTTCGTCTTGGCGGGCCCGGTCTGGCTGAAGTGTTCGGGTCCGAGCAGGTCCGTGATTGCGATCGGCTCGTCACAGCACGGGCACGGCGCTCCGGGGCCAAGCCGACGACACCACTGGTTGCAGCTGTCGCATCTCTGCTCGCCGAGATAGCGGGCATCGCAGGCCGGGCAGGCGTAGACGATGTCGGCCTTGGCCACGATCGGCTCGGTCGGTGCGGCCTGGCCGGCCCTCCAAGCCGATTGGCGGCAGCCGGTCGAGCAGAATCGTTGGCGCCCAGTGCGCTGAAACGGCGCCCGGCACACCGGGCAGGTCGTCGCGGTGTCGTCGCGCACGGGGATCACGCCGCCACTTCCTTAGCAGCGGCGGGTTCCTCGGCGGGGGTGTCGTGACCGTCAGGTCGCTCGACCAGCACACCGTTGTTGAAGCGGGCGCCGGCACGGACCAAGGCGACGAGGTGGGCGGCGTTGACCGACCGCCACCGGTCCTGGGCCGCCTCGATCAACTTGAAGGCCATGGCCAGTCCGGCCGCTTTGGAGCCGGGGCCCTTGGTCACCTTGGTCCGAAGCCGCACCGTGGCGAAGGTCGACTCGATCGGATTGGTGGTCTTGAGATGGATCCAGTGCTCGGCAGGAAAATCGAAGAATGACAGGAGCACCTCGGTGTCGTCAACGATCTTGGCGACCGCCTTGGGCCACTTCGCCCCGTAGTCGGCCTTGAACGCCTCGATCGCAGCCAGGGCATGCGCTCGGTCCTCGGCATCTCGGATCTCCGCCAGCGCCCGGCGGGCGCCCGGCTGGGCCGACTTCGGCATGGCGTTGAGCACATTCGCGGCCTTATGCACCCAACAGCGGGCCTCGGTGGTGTCGGGGAACACGTCGCGCAGCGCCGCCCAGAACCCCAGCGCCCCATCCCCGACCGCCACCATCGGCGCTCTCATGCCCCGCCGGCGCAGGTCCCTCAACACGTCCGCCCAGCTCTCGGTCGACTCGCGCTGGCCGTCAGAGATCGACACGAGCTCCTTGGTCCCATCGGCACGGACACCGACGATCACCAGCGCGCACAGCCTCGAGTCGTCCAGGCGGACGTTGAAGTGAACCCCGTCGACCCAGATGTACACGTAATCCCGATCGGCCAAGCTCCGCGCGGCGAAGCGTTCCCGCTCGTCCTGCCACTGCTTGGTCAGCCAGGTGACCACCGACGCCGACAGTCCCGCCGTCGACCCGAAGAACTCGCTCAGCGCCGGGGCAAAGTCACCCGAGCTCATCCCGTGCAGATACATCAACGGCAGCACCTCGGCCACCTTCGGACTCTTACGAGCCCACGGCGGGATGATCGAAGACCGGAACCGGCACCGCTGCCCGGTCGCCTCGTCGACCCTGCGGTCGTTCACCCGGGGCGCCTCGACCTCGATCGGACTGCCACCGGTGGCCACCGGCCGACGCCGGGCGTGACCGTTGCGCACGACCAGCCGGCGCCCGTCGTCGTCGACCTCATCGACCAGGGCCCCCACATAGGCGTCGGCCTCGGCCTCGAGGGCGGCGGCCAGCATGCGCCGAGCACCTTCCCGGCAGATCTCGTCCAACCCGACCGTCAGTTCCGCGCGGCCATCATCGTCTACAGCTACTGTCAACATCGGCGTTCCTTCCTCGCCGGCGTTCCACCGCCGGCTCTCGTTCTTGGTCAACGAGGAAGGTACGCCGCGCCCTCGATCAGATGGTGCATCCACTTCTGGTTATATCTCGTGCACTACCGGGTCGAGGAGATGAACCGTCCCCCGGGGCGGCAGCGAAGTGGCCCCGCGCATCCCGCCGAGCGCCGAGCGTTGAGCGCCAAGTTGGATAACGACGGTGGCGTCGCCGAACGAGGCACGCAGCCTCGACGCAGCCGAGGTGAACTGGGAACTGGCCCGCTTCGGCAAGCTGCCCGCCCGTACGGGGAACCGCGCACGACCGCAGCCGACGAGAAGGCCCGTCCCGTCGCGTATGAGGATCGCTCAGCTGGCATCTGTGCCGCCGCCTTGACGTCGTGAGGGGAGTAGGGCAGTAACCGGATTGGCTACCGGGCGGGGGCGCCCGAGTAAATGCCGAACGCTCAGAGCCCTACTCGTAGGCGCTGCATGGCTGTCCGGATCCCTTGTCTTGGCCGGCCCGACGGGGATGCCCTCGATCTCGGCGACCTGGACTGCGGTCATCCCGGCGATGCCGGCCATGACCACGACACGGGTCCGCTGTTCGGGGAGACGGCGCAGCGCGGCGCGAAGCTCGTCGGTGTCAAGCCCACCGAGGGCGGCTGCCTCGGGCCCGTCACGACTTCCCGCCACCTGTACGAGGAGCTCGTTGATATCGACGGGGACCAGTCGGCACGCTCGGGCCATGTCGATCGAGACATTGCAGGCGATGGTCATGAGCCAATCACTGACCGAGCCGCAGTGCGAGTCGTAGCCTCCGCCGTGCCGCCAGGCCTGTTCGAAGGCTTGCCGGACCGCGTCCTCGGCCAGTCCGGGATCGACGAGAACCGAGAGTGCGGCACTGTGGGCGCGACGCTGGAAGTGTCGCACGAAGGCCACGGCGACCTCCTCGTCGCCATGACCGAACCTGGCCAAAAGGGTCCCGTCGGGCAGTTGCTCGACGGGGAGACCCGACGCATGCCCCCAAGTACGAACGGGGGTCCGACGGCGGGGATTGCTCCGCGCCGAATCTTTTCGCTGCATCGGTTTTCTCCGTCGAAGAGCAATCCGCGACACGGATCGACCGTAAGTAATAGCAACGGTCACGAACGAGGAGCCCCCCATGCTGTCGCTGCACCAAGCCACCCCCAACGCCGCCGACCGCTACCGACCATGGGGCCGCTCGATTCTCGGACGCGCCGCGCTCAGCAATGACGCAGCCGACCCTCTCGACCAGCTGTTCGATTTCAGGCCGTCGTTCGATGACGCCGTCGCGTGGGTGCGGTCCCCCAACTCGCAAACCCGACTTGCGCTACACGAACTGGTGTCCACCATATCGATCCGGTTGTACCTGGAACGCACGATGCTGTTCCCTCTGCTCGAAGGCCGGGCCGGAGAGATCGGATACGAGGGCCAATCCGGGAGCCCGAACCGCCGGATCGAACGGCTGCTACTGGCGATCGACCGCCGCGACGCGACCTCGTCTGATCTCGGAGCGATCTTCGGTCGGCTCGAAAACGCCGTCCACGCCAACCTCGACCGCCAGAAGGCTCCCTGCGCCCGGTACAGGGCGCTGCTCAGCGCCGAGGACCTCACCGGACTACGGGTCGATCTCGAACGAGCCGGCAACACCAAGGTAACCCGCCCCCATCCCCACCTTCCCCACAACGGCCCAATGGGCGCCACGGCCAGCGCGCTGGCAGCCCGCGTAGACCACATCCGAGACCAGCGCCTCATCCGATGAACGGCCCAACGGTCATCCCCGGGGCCGGCCGACGCGATCCAAGCGGCGCTGCACAAGGGCAAGGACTACGCCGCCATCGAGTGTCGCTGTCGCAGGTGGAGCATTTGGCCGACGCCGGGCTGCTGGCCGGATCGGGTGATCACCACGCGGTCCGCCGGACCGGGGCTCCGATCTCCTTCGCCGGTGTCGGCCACGGCGGGGAGGACATCGACACGCCATCGCTCGACCCGCGGTCCCAAGAGGCGGGGTGCGAGTGAGGCGTCCCCTGGCACTTCGAGGGCGCCTCTTACCGGCTGCGGCGAGTCACGTGCGCAGCCCTCGGGGAGGTACCGGTGGCTCTTGGTGATGGACGGCCGGCGGATCGGGGGTGACTCCCTCCAGGTCCGGTCGGACCCGGAACACACAGATCGCCAAGCCCTCCCCCGGCCGGGCGGCCGAGGGACAGACCAACCCGATCCAGCCCTCGGCGAAGAGGGCCTCGCCGACACTCTGGAACGCAGGCCACTGCCGGCGGTCCGGTACCAGTCCCGGCAGGCCCACTCGCTCCAGGCGCTCGGTGCTCGAGAGATCGGCCAGGCGGGGCAGGCCCACGCGGTAGCGCCACAGGTCCCGGGGCATCTGGCGCATGGGATGGACGCCCAGCTCGGCCAGCGCCCGGTACCACTCCGCTTAGGCCGTCTCCGGGCTGTCGGCCAGATAGAAGCCGTCGACCACTCCCCCACGCTGCCAGCGCCCGTCGCCGGGCAGCGCCGGACGGTACGGGGGGTCACCACCGGCGGGCACTTGACGCACCCAGACCCCCGCAACCGCCCTCGCCTCGACGTCGATGGCCACCCGGGCTCAGCCGAAGGTCGGAGCTTCCAGCTCGGAAATGATCCTCGCCACCCGCCGGTAGCCGCCCTCCGAAACCACCTCCAGTGGCTTGTCGTCGCCCAAGGCCGGAACCGGCTTGTTCAGCCACACCGGAATGTACTCGGGCTCCACCACCCGAGCCAGACGCTCCACCATGGCCGACAACTCGACCAGACGCTCGGCGCGCCGACCGCTCGGCTCACGGGTCCCCCGCAACCACGCCCCTACCGTGCTCGTCCCCGCCCCCGTAGCCCGAGCGATGTCCCGATCGCTCAGGTGGCCCACCCGGCGCACGTAACGAGCCTCCTCGGCATAGACAATCGTCTCCACAACCAGCCACAGTAGCAGAATAGGAGCGTGATTGTAGGAGTAGACCTGCGGCGGTTTCCATCCTCTGTTCCGAGACATCGACCTCTCCCCTGCCGGCTGAGGCCGACTCCCCCTGGTCTGGCCCCTTACGTTTGTTCCCAATCTCGGTAGGCGCCGGCTAACGCCGTTTGCCGCCGGGACCTTGTCGGTCTTGGGCGGTTGCGAGATGGATATCACGCCAGAAGCTGCAGCCTTCGTCGATCGGCTGGCCGAACAGCACGGACCGTTGCTGTTCCACCAGTCCGGCGGCTGCTGCGACGGGTCGAGTCCCATGTGTTACCCCCGCGACGATTTCCGCATCGGGGATCGGGAGATCTACCTCGGGGAGGTGGCCCGACACCCCGTTCTACATGGGCCCCGACCAGTACGAGTACTGGTCGCACACCCATCTCACCGTCGACGTCGTGCCGGGACGCGGCAGCGGGTTCTCGGTCGAGGCACCCGAAGGCGTCCGATTCCTCATCCGCTCCCGGTTGTTCACCGGGGAGGAGTTGGCCGCGCTGCCGCCGGTCGAAAGTGGCTGTCACCGCCAGGCGACGTCGCCCTGAGGCAACTGGCCGCAGTTTGACGGCCATCTCGGATCTCTTCGGCCGTGGTCGTGCCGCCGGCAAGAACATCCCCGACACCCCCGACTGGACGCCCTCGGAGCCGGCACCCAAACTCGAACATAACGCATCTATATAGACCGGCTATGTTGTTGGCGTGGGCACTCTTGCGTCAGTGGAGCCGGCGACCGATGTCGGTGCCGCGCTGTACGGCCTCTCCGTGGCCGCCGTGCGTCACATGCGGCGGGACCTGAGCCTCACGAGCGCCGGCACGCTCGGCACGTTGGCGCGAGGCGGCCCGAGCCGGATCACCGACCTGGCCGCCAACGAGGGCGTCTCGCAACCGAGCATGACGATGCTCGTGTCGCGCCTCGAGCGGGATGGCCTCGTCCGACGTCGGGCCGATCCGAGCGACAAGAGGTCGGCGGTCGTGGCGATCACCGAGGCCGGACTCGAGCGATTTCGGGCCCGCCAGGACGCCGCCGCGGCATCCGTCGCAGCCGCCTACGCCGAGCTCACAGGTGAGGATCGGGCGGCACTGACGGCGGCTCTCCCTGCCATTGGCCGGATAGCCGAGCTCATGCGGCCTCGCGCGCCGCACGGTAAGGAAGCGGCGGGATGAGCACCGCCGGCGCCAGCGCTCACCATGGCAGCCAGGGTCACGGCGGCAACGAGAGGGTCAGCCCCTTCCGGCAACCCAAGGGTGTCTTCGCCGTGGCCTTTGCATGCGTCGTGTCGTTTATGGGCATTGGCCTCGTCGACCCGATCCTCCCGGCATTGGCGAAGCAGCTCAAGGCCACCCCGAGCACCGTCGAGTTGCTCTTCACCTCCTACCTGGTCGTCACCGCCGTGGCCATGCTCGTCACCGGATGGGTGTCGAGCCGTATCGGCGCCAAGCGCACCCTCATCGCCGGGCTGATCCTGATCGTGGTGTTCTCGGCCGCGGCCGGTGCCTCAGGAAGCATCGGAGAGATCATCGGCTTCCGGGCCGGCTGGGGCCTCGGCAACGCCCTGTTCATCGCCACATCACTCGCTGTGATCGTCTCGCTGGCGAGTGGCGGGTTCAAAGGCGCCATCGTCCTCTACGAGACCGCGCTCGGCGTCGGCATCGCCCTCGGACCCCTCGTCGGCGGTGAGCTCGGCGCCATCAGCTGGCGCGGGCCGTTCTTCGGGGTGACCGTCCTCATGTCCATCTCCCTGCTCGCCACGATCCTCTTCGTTGATCGCATCCCGAAGCCACCGCAGCCAACGTCATTCCTCGCCCCCATCAGGGCCCTCCGCCACCGGGGGCTGGCCACGATGAGCGCGACCGCCTTCTTCTACAACTGGGGCTTCTTCACGCTGCTCGCCTACACGCCGTTCCCGATGCACCTCGGGATCCATCAGCTGGGTTACACCTTCACGGCGTGGGGTGTGCTCGTGGCCATCTTCGCCGTGTTCGCCGCTCCGCGCCTCCAACGGCGCTTCGGCACCCCCAACACGCTCTACGCCAACCTGGTACTCCTCGCCGTCGACCTGGTCGTCATCGCCGCCTTCACGAGCTCACAGCTCACTCTGATCGTCGCCGTCATCGTCTCCGGTGCCTTCGTCGGGCTCAACAACACCCTGACGACTCAGGCCGTGATGCTCGTCTCGCCGGTCGAGCGCCCGGTGGCGTCGGCGGCATACGGGTTCGTGCGCTTCATCGGTGGCGGCTTGGCCCCGTTCGTGGCCAGCAAGCTGGCCTCCAGCATCAACGTGCACGTGCCGTTCTACCTCGGCGCCGCGTCCGTCCTCCTCGGTGCGCTCGCCCTTGCGAGCGGGCACGAGCTGATCTCTGCCCCCGAGCGAAGCCAGCCCGCACCCGTTCCTGAGCCGGCCGGCGCGACCGAATCGACTACCTCCCGCCCCGAGCTGCGCGCCAACCAGTAGCGCCCGGTCCTCGGACTCGAAAAGCGAGAGATATCGTGGGCGATGCAGCAACGAACCGTCCCTGTCGTCGACATCCGACCGTCGCTCGAAGGCGACGCCGGTTCGCGCCGCTCCGTTGTCGATCAGGTGCGACAAGCCGCAGAGTCGCTTGGGTTCTTCTCTATCGTCGGCCATGGCGTGCCCGAGGAGCTCGTCGACCGGATGCGAACTGTGTCGGCGGCATTCTTCGATTCTCCTTCCGAGACAAAGGTCGCGACCGGCTCCTCTGGTATCCATGCTGGGGGCCTCGTGTCCGGCGGGGTCACCACTAGGGTCGAACGCCGTGTCTTCTCCCCCCCAACCCGTCAGGGTCACGACAAGCCAACTGCGCCGGCCGGCCATCGCCATCCACGGCGGCGCCGGACGTCGTCCCGGCGGCGACGATCCGGCCGTTCGCGATCGAGAGCTCGCCGGCTTGTACCGCTCGCTTGATGCGGGGTGGGACGTGCTTGCCAAGGCCGGGTCGGCCCTCGATGCCGCCATCGCCGCCGTGGCCAGCATGGAGGACAGTGGGCTGTTCAACGCCGGGCGGGGGGCGGTGCCCACGACCTCGGGGGAGATCGAGACCGACGCCGGCGTGATGGGCGAGGCCGCGATCGACGGTGGGTGGCTCGAGGTCGCCGGCGCCGTGTGCGCCACCACGTGGCCGGCCAACCCGGTCCGTGCGGCCAGAGCCGTCGCCGACGCCGGCGATGCCCTGATCCTGGCCGGCGCCGGCGCCGACCGCTTCGCCTCCGAGGCAGGGCTGACGCGACGCGACGACCGGTCGATGACCCACAGCAGCGGTGCGGCCATCTCCGAGATGGGCACCGTCGGAGCCGTCGCGGTCGACTCGGACGGCCGCCTGGCCGCAGCCACGTCGACAGGCGGGCGGCGCGGTCAGCCTTCGGGACGGGTTGGTGACACACCCGTGATCGGCGCCGGCACCTGGGCTGCGACGGGCGGCGTCGCCGTCTCGGCTACCGGCGACGGGGAGGCGTTCATCCGGGCCGGGTTCGCCCACCTGATCGAGGCGCGGGTGCGGGCCGGCGTGCCCACACCGCAAGCCGCTACCAGTGCTCTCGGCGCCGTCGAACGCTGGCGAGGCACCGGTGGCGCCATCGTGCTCACCTCGACGGGCGAGCTCGTCGTGCTCTGCGATACGCCGGCAATGGCTCGCGGCTGGCGGGGAGCCGACGGCGCACGCGCCGAGATCCTCCAACCGGGCCAGGAGACGTAAGCAGTCCCTCCGACCGGGATGCTCACCCCGACCTGACGTCGGGGCGACCTACGGGGCCCGACCCCCAGGCCTGCTGCCGACGGCCTTGGCAAAGAACACTCGTTGGTATCCATCGTGGATGGCCCGGTGGGTTTCCCGGTAGCCGCGCTGGGGGTAATAGGCGAGGTTCTCGGTCATGGCGACGTTTGTGTACAGCCGCACATCGGCGACGCCGACGGCCTTGGCCCGCTCTTCGGCGAAACGGAGCAGGCGCGCCCCGATGCCGAGCTTTCGCGCCTCGGGGTCGACCGCAACGTTCTCGACCAGCACGTGATCCTCACGGAGGCGCAGGACGACAAGCCCGACGACGCGCTCCCCCTCCTCGGCGACCCAGGCGTCCCCTGCGTCGGCGATGGCCGTGTAGTCGGCGGTCATCGGCGCCGGCTCACGTCCGATGCGAGCGACGTACGGTGCGTAGGCCGCTCGGGCCAGGTCGGTCATCGCCCGGGCATCGTCGGCACGGGCGGGGCGCACGGTCACGGTCGGCCGCGGTGCCCGGTGTCGTGCGCTCAGCCCGTGCAAGACGTCGAGGGCATCGTCAACGCGACCGCACGGCACGAGCAGGTGGTCATGGTGGAAACCGGCGATGACGTTGCAGCTGATGTCGGCGTCCGCAAGGGCCGTGCTCACCGCGGCGGTCAGTCCGATCGCGTTCAGGGCCGAGTGCACCTGCAGCGTGATCCAGCCGGCGATGAAGTCGTAGACGAGCCCAGCTCGATCGGCGCTCGGACGGTCCAAGACGAGGGTGACCCCCTCCGGCTCGACGACGCGGGCCTGCACCGCGACGTCGGGGACGGGACGTCGGTCATCCATGACCACGAAGACGTATTCCCCGGGCCGTCGCCGTGGCGACATCGCAGCCAGGAGCGGTTCCAGGTTCCCCTCTGCGCTCACACGCCGATTCTCGTGGATGGGCGGGCCTCCCTCACCCGCCGATGGACGCGACGAGACGGTCGAGGAGAAACGCCTCCGTCCCGGCGAGCCCGACGGAACAGAAGAGTAAAACCCCTTCGGGTGCCGGCAGCCCACCGTCGCCGGCTCGGAGCGCGCCGAGGGAAACGAGCCGCTCGTGGTGGGGCGTGCCGACCAGCATGTTGGGTGGATCGTAGGCGTCGATCTGGGCCACGGAGTCGGTGACGATGACCGACGCGCGGGCGACAAGGTCCAGCCCGAACTCGGCACGGCCCTGCTGCTTGGGACCGAGGGTGGTCACGTAGGTTCCCGGCGCCAACCAGTCGGCGTCGATCACTGGCACCCGGCTGCTGGTTGCAAGCACGACGATGTCGGCGCCGTCGATGGCCGCACGAGCGGTCGGTACGGCGCGACACGCCACCCCGAGCTGACGTTGCGCCGCCTGGGCGAAGGTCGCTCGGCGGGATGAGGCTCGCGAGAACACCCGTATCTCGGTCAGCTCGCGAACGGCGGCCAGGCCCCAAACCTGGGCTCGCGCTTGCGTGCCGGTGCCGATGACCGCCGCTACCGTGGCCGCCGGCGGGGCCAGAGCATCGGCCGCTACCGCACCGATGGCCCCCACCCGGCGCGGTCCGAGCTCGTTTCCGATGGCGATCGCCCGCACGTCGCCCGACCGCTCGTCGTGGACGACCACGACCTGGCTCCCCGGATCGGACGGGAAGGTGTCGTACGAGCGGTACCCGAACCACGATCCCCGGAGTCGGCCGGTCGTGAACACGATCCGCCCGTCGCCGAGGTCGGTATGGGCGCGCGGTGGCGCCACGAGCTCACCGCGATGGTGGGCGTCTACCGCTTCGGCCATCCACCTCACGGCATCGGTGGCATGAAGCTGCAAGCGGATGTCGTCGTCGTACATGATCGTCGTCACGGCGACATGGTGCAGCATCGACCGGCGCTGCGCTCAAGACGGAGTCGGACCGGCCTCGGCCCCCCGACCCGGCACTCCCCGGCCCGGCCCCACCCGGGGCGCCGGCGCCTCGCATCGAAGCGTGCAATCTCCCGCCCGCCGGCCGGCCCACGCTGCGGCCTATCGAGTCAGCTTTCTTTGCCCACTTTTACAGGGTGACTCTGTAAAAGTGGGCAAAAGAAAGCTAGTCGGCCAAGCGCCGACGACAATGCGGACAGCAAGCGCCCCCCGTCGGCCGGATCCCGGCCGGAGTGCCCACCCGGGGCGAAGCCGGCCTACGCCTCCATCACGACCGGCACGATCATGGGCCGGCGCTTGGTACGATCCGAGACGAACCGCCCGAGCGCCTGGCGGGCCCGCCGGCCGAGGGCGTCGACCTCGATCGGGCCGCTCTGGAGGGCGTCCTCGACGGCGTCGAGCACGGCCCGCCTGGCCTCGCCGAGCAACTCGTCGGCCTCCGGCGCGTAGACCCAGCCCCTTGTGATGATCTCGGGACCCGTGACCAATTCGCCGGTCTTCATGTCGACGGTCATCACCACCATGACCACGCCTTCGGCGGCGAGAACCTGGCGGTCGCGCAGGACGCCGCGGCCCACGTCGCCGACGATGCCGTCGACGTAGAGGTAGCCGGCGGGCACCTCGCCGGCGAAGTCGATGCCGTCGTCGGTGAGCTCGACGATGTCGCCGTCCTCGGCCAGCAGCACCCGTTCCTCCGGAACCCCCATCTCGGCGGCCAGGCGGGCGTGGTGGCTCAGATGGCGGAACTCTCCGTGGACCGGGATGAACGAGTTGGGCTTCGTGAGCGACTGGAGGAGGCGCAGCTCGTCGCGCTTGGCGTGTCCTGACACGTGGACATCGGCGATCCCCGAGTGCACCACCTCGGCGCCGAGGCGTGACAGGCCGTCGATGACCTTGCCGACGCTCGTCTCGTTGCCGGGGATGGCGTGAGATGAGAGGACGACGAGGTCGCCCTCCCCCACGGTGAGCCTTCGGTTGTCGTTGGCGGCCATCAGCGTGAGCGCCGACATCGGCTCCCCCTGCGATCCGGTCGATATCACGCAGACGCGCCGCGGGTCGTAGGAGCCGATCTCGTCGATGTCGACGATGGAGTCGTCGGGAATCGAGAGCAGGCCCATCGAGCGGGCCAGGGCCACGTTCTTGCCCATCGATCGCCCGAGCGTGGCGACGATGCGGCCGTTGGTGATGGCAGCGTCGGAGATCTGCTGGATGCGGTGGATGTGGCTGGCGAAACACGCCACGATGACCCGCTTGTCGCGGTGGGCGGCAAACAGGTCGGCGAGTACCTTGCCGACGCTGCGCTCGCTGGCGGTGTGACCCTCCTCCTCGGCGTTGGTCGAGTCGCACAGCAGCAGGCGGATGCCCTCCTCGGCGGCGATGGCACCGATACGGGCCAAGTCCGTGGACCGGCCGTCGACGGGTGTCAGGTCGATCTTGAAGTCGCCTGAGTGCAGGATCACTCCCTGCGGCGTGTGGAAGGCGGTGGCGAACCCATGCGGCACCGAGTGAGTCACGGGGATGAACTCGACGTCGAACGGCCCGATCATCCTCCGCTCGCCGTCGCGCACTGTGATCAGCTTGGTCCTGCCGATCAGCCCGGCCTCCTCGATGCGGCTCCTGGCTAGGCCGAGGGTCAGAGCCGATCCGTAGATGGGAAAGGAGAGCTCCCTGAGGAGGTAGCTCAGGCCGCCCGCATGGTCCTCGTGGCCGTGGGTGACGATGCAGCCATCGATCCGGTCGGCATTGTTACGCAGGTAGGTGAAGTCGGGGAGGACGAGGTCGACCCCTGGCATGTCCGACTCGGGGAACATGAGGCCGCAGTCGAGGAGCATGATGCGTCCGTCGACCTCGACGCACGCGCAGTTGCGGCCGATCTCGCCGAGGCCGCCGAGGAAGACGATACGTACAGGTTTGGCCACCGGGGAGTTCCGTTCGGGAGAGGAGGGGCGAGGGTTGTGAGCTCTACGACGCCGAGGCGACGGGGCGGCCGAGGCCGGAGAGCACGAGGGCAGCGGCATCGTCGAGACCGGCCGGCTCGAGGCCGAGCGGGAGCCGGCAGGCCCCTCCCGGCAGGCCGAGCAGCCGGAGCATGGCCTTGGTGGGCACGGGATTGGGGGCGTCTTCGGTCGACTGGAAGCGGTGCGATGCGAGCAGCCGGGCGTTGATCTCTCGGGCGTGGTCGACGTCACCTTTGGCGAACGCCGCCACCATCTCGGCGAGCTCCTGGCCGGCCCAGTGCGACTCGACCGAGATCACCCCGACGGCGCCGACGGCGAGCAGGGGAAGCGTGTCGCCGTCGTTGCCTGAGTACAGGTCGAAGTCGTCGGGGGCGGCGGCGATGAGCCCGGCGGCGCCGGCCGGGTCGCCGGTCGCGTCCTTGACTCCGACGATGACCCGGTCGGCCGCCATGGCCAGGATGGTCGCCGGCGCCACCCGCCGGCCGGTACGCGACGGGATGTCGTAGAGGATCACCGGACGGTCGTGGGCTGCGGAGGCGACGGCCCGGACGTGGGCCTCGATGCCGGCCTGCGACGGTCGGCTGTAGTACGGGGTCACTGCCAGGATGCCGTCGACCCCTGCCCGGATGGCCGCGTGGGTCAGCTCGACGGAGTGGGCCGTGTCGGCCGTCGACGTGCCGGCGATGACGGGGACATCGACGGCGGCGGCGACCGCCGTCCAGAGCGCGACCTTCTCCCCATCACCGAGTGTGGGGCTCTCGCCGGTCGTGCCGGACACGACGAGGCCCTCGTTGCCGTGGGCGACGAGCCACCGGGCCAGGGTCACGGCGCCGTCGACGTCGAGCTTCCCTTCGGCGTCGAACGGCGTGGCCATGGCGCAGAGCACGGCCCCGAACCTTCCCGTTGACGGCATCAGTCGCATCCGGCCGGGCTGCGGGTCATGACGACGAGCCTACCGGCACCGAGGACGGGCTCCCAGCATGGCTCGCCCTTTCCCCCGATGCTCCGTGCCTCGCGCCTCACGCGACCTGGAACGCCTCGTACTCCTCGCCCGTATTGGTCAGGTTCTCGAACTCGATGACGCCGAGCTCGGCGAAGCGGTCCCGCAGCCACGTGTCGCCGTTGTCGAGGAGGCCGAGCTTCTTGCAGTTGGGAACAATCTTGGCGAACAGCATCCGCTGGAACAGCTGGCGATCCGGCGCCCGTGACACCACCGCCACGGCGTCCTTCACGGGCACACCCATGCGCTCCCACACCTCCTGTTGGATGAAGCGATCCCGCATCCGCACGGCCGCCTCGAAGGCGAACTCCTTGCGTTCCCTGAGCTCGGCGGTCGAGAGGCCGGCGTAGAACTCCTGCAGCGAGAGGACGCCGAAGGCCACGTGGCGCGCCTCGTCGGACATCACGTAGCGCAGCAGTTGCTTGAGGAGCGGCTCGGTCGTCGTGTCGTGGAGGAACCCGAAGGCGGCGAGGGCCAGGCCCTCGACCATGATCTGCATGCCGAGATAGGTCATGTCCCAGCGGCTGTCGGCGATGACGTCGTCGAGGAGGAGCCCGAGATGAGCGTTGATCGGGTAGGCGCCCGACAGCTTCTCGTGGAGGTACTTGGAGAACACCTCGACGTGGCGGGCCTCGTCCATCACCTGGCTGGCGGCGTAGTACTTGGCGTCGATCCACGGGACGGTCTCGACGATGCGGGCGGTGCAGAGCAGGGCGCCCTGCTCGCCATGGAGAAACTGGCTGAGCATCCAGTTCTGGCTCTCGACGCCGAGCTCGAGCCAGTCGCGCTCGTCCCAGGTCTCAAAGGGCGTCCCCTTCATGTCCGCCTGCATCCCGTTGGCGCCCATCACCTCACGGTTGGCGGCCACTACGGCCACCGGATCCACGTCGATATCCCACGGGAGATCGGTCTGGGCGTTCCACTGGGCCGTCTTGGCCTTCTCGTACAGCCGGTCGAGGCGCGGTCGGGTGCCCTTGACGTAGTCCCATGTGAAACGGGCGTCGTAGTGGGACTCGACGGCGTGGTCGTCACCATGATCGTGGCCGGTGACCGAGAGGATCGCCTCGAGGTCGTTCACTTTCTCCCGGCCAATGAGCAATCGATTGTCACTCGGTCGATCGACCGGACGCTGTCGTTCTTCACTGCTCATGGCCACCCCCCGGCGAAGTGAGTTTCCGCCGTTATCCTACCTCCGTCGTCCCGGCCGTCCAAGCCACCCGGGGGCTCAGATGCCGAGCAGGGGGTCGAGTCCGACGGTGAGCCCGGGGCGCTCGGCGACGGCCCGGACGGCGAGCAGCACGCCGGGCATGAACGAGCTGCGATGGTAGGAATCGTGGCGGATCGTAAGCCCCTCACCCGTCGTGCCGAGCAGCACCTCCTGGTGGGCGACGAGGCCACGCAGCCGCACCGAGTGCAGGTGCAACCCCGCCGGCCCCACCCCTCCCCTGGCGCCGGCGACGACCTCGTCGGTGGTCGGATCCTCGCCCCACTCCCCCGCCCCGGCCCGATCGCGGGCCGCGGCCATCCGTTCGGCCGTTCGCAGCGCCGTGCCCGAAGGGGCATCACGCTTGGCGTCGTGGTGCAACTCGACGATCTCGGCCGTCTCGAACCACGGCGCCGCCAGCTCCGCAAAGCGCATCGTGAGGATCGCCCCGATGGCGAAGTTGGGGGCAACGATGCAGCCGAGCGGCCCGCCATCGGGAAAGCGCCGGCCCAGCTCGGCCAGGTCGTCGAGACCGAAGCCGGTCGTCCCCACCACGGCATGCACCCCGTGCTCAGCGCACCATCCGAGCGTGGCCCGAGCCGCTTCTGCCACGGAGAAATCCACGACCACGGTGGCCTCGGCGGCGCCGACAGCCACCAGCTCGGCGGCAATGACAGGGCCATCGTCCGGCCCGTCGTCAACACCACCGGCCGGCGCGCCGGCATGGCCAGGATCCACCGCGGCCACGAGTTCCATGTCGGTGGCGGCCGAGACGGCCCGGCACACCTCGGCACCCATCCTCCCGCCGGCGCCGACCACGGCCACCCGCATCCCGGCCGTCACCGGCGGGCTCCATCCTCGGTCGCTCCGACGATCACCGGCGGGCTCCATCCTCGGTCGCTCCGACGATCACCGGCGGGCTCCATCCTCGGTCGCTCCGACGATCACCGGCGGGCTCCATCCTCGGTCGCTCCGACGATCACCGGCGGGCGACTCGATCGTCATCGAAGGGGCCGACGAGGGCCACGCTACGAGGCCCGGACAGGATCGTCTCGGCCAGGGCGGCTACATCGTCGACGTCGACGTCGGCGTAGCGACCCTCGATCTCCTCGAGCGACGCGACCCGACCGTGGCCGAGCTGGGAGTGACCGATCCGGCTCATCCTCGCTCCGGAGTCCTCCAGCCCGAGTACCAGCGAGCCTCGCAAGTGGCTGCGGGCGGAGAGCAGCTCCGCTTCGGTGATTCCATGCTCGGCCATCCGGTCGAGCTCGGCATGGATCAGGTCGAGGACCTGGCCCGCGTGGCCCGGCGACGTGCCGGCGTAGACGGCCAGCGCCCCTGTGTCGGCGTACGAGGAACGGTACGAGTAGACGGAATAGGCGAGCCCTCGCTCCTCCCGGATCTCCTGGAAGAGCCGGCTCGACATGCCACCCCCGAGCACGTGATCGAGGATCGAGAGGACATAGCGCCGCTCGTCGTGGCGACCGATGGCGGGCACGCCGACGGCCAGGTGGGCCTGTTCGGTGGGCCGCTCGACCACGATCGGGCCGCCCTTGCCTTCGTTCGGCGTGCTCCGCTTCGGTGACGTACCGCCGTGCGCGCCGTGGCGACGCTCGGCCAGGCCGGCGACGATGGCGGCATGGTCGAGATCACCGGCGGCGGCAAAGACCATGTTGACTGGGCGGTAGTGCTCGGCATGGAAGGCGGCGATCTGGTCGCGCGTCATGGCCACGATCGTGCCCTGATCCCCGAGGACCTCACGGCCGAGCGGATGATCGGGCCAGAGGACCCCGGCGAGCACATCGTGGACCAGGTCGGCGGGCTCGTCGGCGTGCATCAGGATCTCTTCGAGGATCACCTGACGCTCCGACTCGAGCTCGTCGGGGCGGAACGCCGGCGCCCAGAGGATGTCCGAGAGGATGTCCAGCCCGAGGTCCGCCTCTTCCGCGAGGAGCCGGACGTAGAAGGCCGTGTACTCCTTGGTGGTGAAGGCATTCATGTCGCCGCCGACGGCGTCGACGGCCTCGGCGATGCTTCGGGCGCTGCGCTCGGACGTGCCCTTGAACAGCAGGTGCTCGAGGAAGTGCGACGCGCCCCACTGACCGCCGGTCTCGTCGACCGAACCGGTACCGACCCAAAACCCCATGGTGACCGAGCGGCTGTCCGCCATCCGCTCGGTCACCACAGTGAGGCCGTCGTCGGCAGTCGTCGTCTCCACGCTCACGACCGCAGCCCGACGGGTCGCACCACAGGGGTCCGCCGTTCGGCCGGGCTGAGCGCATGGGCCGCCGCAGTCGACGGCGGCCATACGGGCCGCACTACCGCCGGCGGCGGGGGTTGCGACGCGGGCCTCGATCACCATCACGGTCGCCACCACCGGCGCCGGCCGTGACATCGGTGGGACCAAGTTCGCCGAAGGTGGCGCTGGCCTCGGCCTCCCACGAATCCTCGAACGACGCCACAGGGGCGTCGTCCACGGCCGCAGGAGCGGCGCCGGCACCGGCACCATTGGCCGCCTCGCGGCTCGCCGGCGCCGGCCGACCGCCGTCAGATCCGGCCGGCGCATCGCCTGCCGGCGAGAGCGACACCTTGCCCTGCGGGTCGATGTCGTCGACGTGGACCTCGATCTCGTCTCCGAGGTCGACGACGTCCTCGACCTTGTCGATGCGCTTGCCCCGGCCCAGCTTGGAGATATGGACGAGGCCGTCTCGCCCGGGGAGGATGTTGACGAAGGCGCCGAACTTGGTGATGTTGACGACCTTGCCGCGGTAGACGGCACCGACCTCGGCCTTAGGTGGGTCGAGGATCAGCTCGATCCGCCGGCGGGCCTCGCTGACCGCACCGCCGTCCTTGGCCCCGATCGTCACGGTGCCGATCATGCCGTCGTCGTCGACGGCAATGTCGGCGCCGGTCTCCTGCTGCAGGGCGTTGATGACCTTGCCCTTGGGGCCGATGACCTCGCCGATCTTGTCGATCGGGATCTCGAGGCTGACGATCTTAGGGGCGGTCTCGGCCACGTCGTCACGCGGCTCGGCGATGGCGCCGTGCATGACCTCGAGAATCTCGAGGCGAGCGGCCTTGGCCTGGAGGAGCGCGGCGGCGAGCACATCGGCGGGAAGGCCGTCGATCTTGGTGTCGAGCTGCAGGGCCGTCACGAACTCGGCCGTGCCCGCCACCTTGAAGTCCATGTCACCGAAAGCATCCTCGGCGCCGAGGATGTCCGTGAGCGTGATGTAGCTGTCTTCGACCTTCACCAGTCCCATGGCGATACCGGCGACCGGCGCCTTGATCGGCACGCCGGCGTCCATCAGTGACAGCGTCGAGCCGCACACCGACGCCATGGAGGTCGAACCGTTGGAGGCGAGCACCTCGGACACGAGCCTGAGGGCGTAAGGGAACTCGTCTTTCGGCGGCACGACCGGTAGCAGCGCTCGCTCGGCGAGGAGGCCGTGGCCGATCTCTCGCCGCTTCGGGCTTCCTACCCTCCCGGTCTCGCCGTTGGCCGAGGGCGGCATGTTGTAGTGGTGCATGTAGCGCTTCTTGTCATCGACGCCCAGGGTGTCGAGCATCTGGTCCATGCGCGGCATGCCGAGGGTCGTCACGTTGAGGACCTGGGTGTCGCCCCGCTGAAAGAGCCCCGAACCGTGGGCGGTCGGAAGCAGGTGCACCTGGGCCGAGAGCGGCCTGATGTCGGTCGCCTTGCGCCCGTCCATACGCTCGCCGACGGTGGCGATCCGATCCCGGACGAGTCGCTTGGTCAGCGACCGGACGGCCGCCTTGATCTCGCGCTCACGTCCCTCGAACTCGGCGCCGATGGCGGCGCTGATCGCGGCCGTGGCCTCGGCGGTCGCAGCGGCGCGCTCGGCCTTGGTCACGATCGTCGTGACCTTCTCGAGGGGCCCGGTGCCGACCTCGGCCACCCGGGCGGCGACGTCATCGCCGTAATCGAGCTGGGGCTCCCAGGCGAGCGGCGGCCGGGTGCCGGCCTCCCCGACAAGCTGGCGCTGCAGATCGATCGACTCGCGGATCCAGGTCTTGGCCGCTTCGAGGCCATCGGCGATGGCCTCTTCGGTCACCTTGGGCGAACCGGCCTGGTACAGCTCCCAGGCCGCCTCGGTCCCGCCGGCCTCGACCATCATGATGGCGATGTCACCGTCACCGAGCTGGCGCCCCGCTACGACCAGCTCGAAGGCCGACTCGTCGCCGTCCTGGTAAGTCGGATGCGGCGCCCACTCGCCTTGGGCCGTGTAGGCGATGCGCACGGCACCGATGGGACCATCGAAGGGGATCCCCGAGAGCATGAGCGCCGCGCTGGCGGCGTTGATGGCCACCACGTCGTGGGGGTTTTGCTGGTCGGCGCCGATGACGGTGATCACGACCTGTGTCTCGTTGCGGTACCCGTCGGCGAAGCTCGGCCGCAGGGGGCGGTCGATCAGGCGACAGGTGAGGACGGCGGCATCGGTCGGCCGGCCCTCACGGCGGAAGAAGGAGCCGGGGATCTTCCCGGCCGCGTACATCCGCTCCTCCACATCCACCGTGAGGGGGAAGAAGTCGATGCCTTCTCTGATCCCGCTGGCCGCGTTGGCGGTGGCGAGGACCATCGTGTCGCCGATCCTGCCAACGACGGCACCTTGAGACTGCTGGGCGAGAAGCCCGGTCTCGAAGGTGAGAGATTTGCTCGTGCCTGAGATCGGACTCGACACGCTCGTGGTACCCGGCATGGGCACACTCCTTTCGGGGCCCGGTCGACCCGGGCGTTCGGAGCGGCGCTGGGCCAGTTCCCAGTGGACGGCCTCCCGGCGGGCGGGAAACCCTCGACTGGCAGCTGACCTGCGGGCCGCTCGGGTAGGGATCGCGCCAGGAGACCTGACGCGAACAGGCGGCCCTTCGAAGGGCCGCCCGATGGGCCTGTCCTAGCGGCGCAGGCCGAGTTTGCCGATGAGCTCGCGATATCGCTCCACGTCGTTGTCCCTGACGTAGTCAAGGAGACGCCGACGCCGACCGATCAGCTTCATGAGCCCCCTGCGGGTGTGATGATCACCCTTGTGGACCTTGAGATGCTCGGTCAGGTGCGAGATGCGCTCACTCAGGATGGCGACCTGCACTTCCGGTGACCCGGTGTCCGAGTCGTGGATGCGGTAGGTCGCGATCGTCGCGGCTTTGTCTGGCATACAGCGGGAATCCTTAGCTTCAGCGGTGATGGGCTCGTGGCCTCGCCGGCTCTTGTGGCCTCGCCGGCCAAAGAATCCGGGCGCGCCCGGTCAACCCGAACAGGTAGCATCGTAGCAGCTAGAGGCACCAGAGGAAGCGAGCAACCGTCGTGGCCGACGCTGACGTGGTGCGCATCGCTCCCGGCGTCGAGCTCCCGGTATCGGAGCTCTCGTGGCGGTTCTCCGCTTCGGGCGGTCCCGGCGGTCAGCACGTCAACACGTCCAACACGCGCGCCGAGGTCATCTGGGACGTGTCGGCGTCGCCGAGCATCTCGGAGCCCGTCCGCGAACGCCTCATCGGCCGGCTCGGCCCGGTGGTGCGGGTCACGGCGTCCGACCGCCGGTCGCAGGCCCGCAACCGGGCGTTGGCCGTCGACCGGCTCGTCGAACGGGTCCGTGATGCCCTCCACGAGCAACCACGTCGCCGGCCGACCCGGCCGACGCTCGCGTCCAAACGCCGGCGTCTCGACGCCAAGCACCGACAGGGAGAACGCAAGCAGCAGCGAAGGGGTGACTGGGACGACGGATGACGGAGACAGCTGGCGGCGAGGGTTGGCGCCACCCCGACCTCGCCCGCTCCGTCCCGACCTCCCACCGGACGGCTCTCGAGCGGTCGGCTACCGGCCGGTGACCGCCCTGACCACGAGGTTGGTGTAGACCACCTGGCCGGCGGCGTCGGGATGCACCCCGTCGGAGTAGAGCAGGCCGGGAGCGGACGACGCCGCATTCCAGTCAACCACCTTGAAACCGCGGTGGCCGGCGACCGAGGCGATGGTCGCATTGCTCGTCGGCTGCCAGGAGTCGGGCACCCTGACGTTGATGAGGACAACCAGGGGGATCCCCCTGCAGATGGAGACGAGCTGGTGCATCTGGCTCGGATCGAACGGGCCGTTGCTGCCGAGGCCGACCACGAGTGCCCTCAGACCTCGAAGCCGCCCGGCGTTCTTGTACTCCTGCAGCCGCTGGATGCCCACGGAGACCTGGCGGCCGACCTCGGCGTCGACGGTAATCGAGGGCCCGAACGCCTCGTCGAGGTCGACGCTCGAACCGAGCATGACCGAGTCCCCGATGGCAAGCACCGGGCGTCCCCCTCGAGCCCTGATGATGGCCCCCGGCTTGGGCACGGTCGTGGTGGTCGTCGATGTGGTCGTCGTGGACGCCTTCGTCGCGACGGGCGGCGGCTGGAGTCGCCCGGCCGCCGGCTCCGTCCCCGACCGGCCCGGACGCACGGTCGCCGACGCCCCCCTGCGGGCATGGTGCTCGGCCCTCCGCCTCGACAAGGTCGTGGTGGTCGTCGTGGTAGTCGTCGTGGTGGCCGGCGCCAACACGCGGCCGATGCTCTCTCTCGCCGCCCGGGTGGCTCCGGCCGCGATCGATGAGGGGGGCACGGCCGAAGGGGCCGTCACCACGAGGGCGACCACCGTGACGGCGACGCACGCCATGCCGCCTATGGCGGCCTGGCGCTGTCGCCGGCTCCTTTGCAGGACCTCGCGCACGAGTTGCTGGGCACGACCCGTCCGCCACGGCACCTCGATGTAGCGGTACGACAACTCCGCCACCCCGAGGATCAGGCCGAGGCGCAGCACGCCGAGCGGCAGGCCAGCGAAGCCGACGTCCTGGTGCGGCCGGGTCAGGTCGAGGATGGGCCAGTGCCACAGGTAGACGGAGTACGAGCGCTTCCCCAGCCAGCGCAACGGAGTCGATCCGAGCAACCGGGGCAGGCGGCTGGCGGGGTGTGACGCCACGACGACGGCGACCCCGGCGAGCGCGACGACGAGGACGAGACCCCCTCGCCACGTGAAGCTGTCGGCCTGACCGAGGAACAGCATCAACATGACGAGCACGGCGATGGCACCACCACCGATCCAGTCGAGTAGGCGTCTGGCCTGCTGGCTGATAGCGGCCTTCAGGCGAAACGGCGGCACGGCCAGTCCGAGCGCCGACCCGATGAGCAGCCCCTGAGCGTGGGTGTCGCTGCCGTAGTAGATCCGGTCCGTGCCCGCTCCGGGATGAAACAGGACCGCCATGAGCACGCTCGACCCGATGGCGGCAGCCAGCGCCACGCCGGCGATACGGACGGGCCGGCGCCAGCGGACCAAGAGCAAGGCCAGGATCGGGGGCCAGATGAGGTAGTACTGCTCCTCGATCGCCAACGACCAGAAATGGATGAGAAGCGGCGGCCTCCCGAAGGTCTGGAAATACGGGACGTGGTGGTAGATGAACCACCAGTTGGTCAGGTAGAAAAGCGCCGCCGGTATCGTCGTGCGCGTCGATGCCAGCGCAGTGGGTGCCACGATCGCCGCCACCGGCACGATGACGACGAGCAGGACGACGACCGCAGGGTAGAGGCGCCGCACCCGGCGCAACCAGAACTGTGGCAGGTCGATCCTGGCGTTGGCTCCCCACTCGGAGACGAGCAGGCTGGTGATCAGGTAGCCCGAGATGACGAAGAAGATGTCGACACCGAAAAACCCGCCCGGCAGCCAGGTCGGCTCCATGTGGTAGATCACGACGGCGGCGACAGCGAGGGCCCGCATCCCATCGAGACCGGGCCAGTACCTGGACGGCGGTGGCGCCACGGTTCCCGACCCGTCGGCGTTCTCACCGGAGCGCGTCCCTCCCGGTGTCGCCTCCCCCTTTTTAACTGTTTGCAGCACCTGCTGATCGACTGCCATTCGGCTACTCGACTCCCGGGTAAGCCGAAAGGTTTCCATGCCGACCGAACAGTTCGGTCGCGGCCCTCTCGCAGCCCAGATGGTACGGCCGGCAAGAGCTAGCGACGTGGATGGTGGCGATCGGGGCCCGGCGGCGATCTGACCGGTTTTCTCGGCGATGTTGACGGTGGATTCCGACGTCAACATCGCTGAGAAAACTGCAGGGGGTCCGGCGCCGACCGGGATCGGGGGGTCCGGCCCGACCGGGATCGGGGGGCCCGGCGGGGCCGCCGGGATCGGGGGGCCCGACGGGGCGCCGGCCCGCGCCCGCCGGGGTCAGCCCAGGCGGCTCCCGGCGTCGGCCACATCGCGGTGCATCTGCTCGACGAGCTCGTCGGCCGACGGGTACCGCTCCTGGCCCCGGAGGCGGGCCACGAACTCGACGCGGGCCGGCTGGTCGTAAAGGTCGCCGGCGAAGTCGAGAAGGTGGGCCTCGAGAAGAGACAGGTCAGCCTGTTCGTAAAACGTCGGGCGTCTCCCGAGCGAGAGCGCGGCGCGGCGGCGGACGCCGTCGGGCCCGAGATACCAGCCGGCGTAGACACCGTCGGCCGGCACGGCGATGGCTGCGGGCACGGCGACGTTGGCCGTGGGGAACCCGAGCTCACGGCCCCTGCGGTCGCCGTGGACGACCTCGCCCCGGACCTGGTGGGGTCGATCGAGCAGGCCGGCGGCATCCTCGACCCGGCCATCGGCGATGAGCTGGCGGATCCGCGTCGACGACACGGGCGTCGTGTCGCTCCCTGCGGTGACGAGCCTCACCCCGGTCACGTCGAAGCCCCACTCGGCTCCCATCCGGGCCAGCAGCGCCACGTTGCCAGCCCGGTGCCGTCCGAAGTGGAAGTCGTGGCCGACGACCACCGACCGGGCGTGCAACGTGTCGACGATCACGGTGCGCACGAAGTCCTCCGGTGTCTCGGCCGCTCGTTCCTCATCGAAATGCACGACGAGGGTCATGTCTACGCCGGCGGCGGCGAGCAGCTCGAGCTTCTGGTCGAGGTCGGTGAGCAACCGTGGCGCCGAATCCGGGCGCACCACGGTGGCGGGGTGCCGGTCGAAGGTGACAACGGCCGAGCCGCACCCAAGACCGACGGCGGCGGCACGAACTCGGGCGATCAGCTCCCTGTGACCAAGGTGCACCCCGTCGTAGGCGCCGATGGTCACGGCGTACGGCTCGTCGGGAATGGACGCGTCAGTGGACGGCGCGTCGACGGCAGCCGGTCCAGCGCCGACCAGGTGGAGCACCCTCATCGCCGGCGAGGCTAGCTACCGGGCCGGACTTGGCTCGCGTCCGCCAGCACGACCGACGGCTTGGCGCGACCTTGACCGTGGAGCTCGTAGACGGCGAGAAGCCGGCCGTCGGCGTCGACGACGGCCCAAGGACCCGCTCCTACGGTCCCGAGCTGTTCGCAATCCATGACCTGACCGTGGCCGACCTCGAGGGCGCGTGCTCCTTCGACCGTCACGGTCTCGAGGTCGGCCACGGCGGCCGCAGGGGGGAGGACGTCGCCATCGCCGAGCGCGTCGAGAGGGATGGCGTCGGCCACGCTCCAGCGCCCGATAGCCGTACGCCTGAGCCGGCGGAGATGGGCGCCTCCGCCCAGGCGATGGCCGAGATCGTCGGCGAGCGTGCGGATGTAGGTCCCCGATGAGCAGTCGACCCCGAGAGCAACCACGGGGCCGCCACCGTGGCGACCCGCATCGACGGTGCTCACCAGCTCGACGTCGAGGCGGCTGACACGCACCCGTCGCGGTGGGCGATCGACATCGATGCCCGCTCTGGCCAGCTCGTGCAGGCGCCGGCCACCGATCTTCACCGCCGAGACCATGGGCGGGATCTGATCGATCTCACCAGTGAGCTCGGCGGCGGCATCTCGCACGTTGGCGATGGTCACGCCCGACATGTCCCAGCGCTCCGTGACGTCGCCCGACTCGTCAAGCGTGGTGGTAGCCACACCGAAGACCACCTCACCCTCGTAGCTCTTGTCGAGGCCACTCACCCACTTCAGGAGCCGGGTGGCCCGACCGAGGCCAACGAGAAGCACCCCCGTCGCGTCGGGGTCGAGGGTGCCGGCGTGGCCCACCCGGCGTTGGCCGAAGATCCGCCGGCAGCGACCGACGACGTCATGGCTCGTCATGCCCGCCGGCTTGTCCACGATGACCAGGCCATCGATCACGAGGGTCGGCCGTCGGGTTCATCCCCCGCACGATCGGGGTCGCCGGCGGCATCGCTGGAGCCGAGCCCCCGCAGGATCTCCTCCACTCGGCGGCCCCCGGCGATGGCGGGGTCGGCCTCGAACGTAAGCGTCGGGGTCCACTTCAGCCTGACCTGGCGGGAGACGGCGGCCTGCAGACGCACTCTTGCGTCGCCGAGGGCCACCGCCTCCTCGTCGCCGAGAGTCGAGAACAGGACCTTGGCCCTGCGGTAGTCGGGATCGGTGTCGACGGCGGTCACGGTGAGGAGGGTCAGGCGCTCGTCGGCGACGGCCAGACGTTCGAGCTCCTCGGCAAGCACCTGACGGAGCGCTTCGTTGACTCGCGCCACCCTCGGGTAGCGGCGCGCCGGTACATCACCGCCCCTTCGCCCTGCCGGCCCTCCCCGCCCCTGCCCCCGTCTCCGACCGCTCATGGCGCCCATACCTCCTCTGGTTGGAGCCAGTCGCGCTGGCAGACGGTCACCTCGATCTCGGGGAACGACCACACAAACCGCTCCACGGCGTCGAGCACTTCGGCTCCATGACGGGACGATCCCGAGACGCAGGCAAATCCGAGGGTCGCCCGCTGCCACAGGTCCTGATGATCCACTTCGGCGGCGGCGACGGAGAACCGGCGCCGGCTTCCGTCGAGGATGGGTCGGACCACGGCCCGCTTGTCCTTCAGCGAATGAGCGCCGGGGACGAGCAGACCTACGGTGAGGGCGGCGACGTGCATTGACCCCTCAGGTGCGGGGGATCTCCCGCTCCTCGAAGGTCTCGATGATGTCGCCTTCGCGCAGGTCCTGATTGTTGGTGAGCCCGATGCCGCACTCGAAGTTGGTAGCCACCTCGCGCACGTCGTCCTTGAACCGGCGTAGGGACGTGACAGCCCCCTTCCAGATGATGACGCCGTCTCTGAGGAAGCGGACCTTGGAGCCTCGGGTGATCACGCCGCTGCGGACGTAGCAGCCGGCGATGGCACCGACCCGCGGGACCCGGAAGATCTCGCGGACCTCGGCCTCACCGGTGATGACCTCCTCGTACTCGGGGGCCAGCATGCCGACCATGGCGCTCTCGATGTCCTCGATGAGCTTGTAGATGATCTCGTAGGCCCGGATCTCGACGTCCTGAGCCTCCGCCACATCGCGTGCGCCGCGATCGGGACGAACGTTGAACCCGATGATGGTCGCGTTGGACGCTGCGGCCAGGGTGACATCGTTTTCGGTGATCCCACCGACGGCTCGATGGATGAACGACAGCTTGACCTCGTCGCGCTCGAGCTTGCGGAGGCTCTCGGATACCGCTTCGAGCGAGCCTTGGGTGTCGGCCTTGAGGACCAAGTTGAGGGTGGCCGTCTCACCTCGCTGGATCTGTTCGAAGATGTCCTCGAGCTTGGCTCCGGTACCGGTGGCCGACGAGGTACGGCGCTGGTCGGCGGCGCGGGAGCGCTGTTCCCTCTGCTCTGCGATGTCGCGCGCCGTGCGGCCTTTCTCCGTGACTCGCAACTCGTCTCCCGCACCCGGGACCGAGTCGAAGCCGAGCAGCTGCACCGGTGTCGAGGGGGGGGCCTCCTTGGTGTTGTCGCCCCGATCGTCGATGAGGGCCTTGACGCGCCCCCATGCAGCGCCTGCGACAACGGAATCGCCCACTCTCAGGGTGCCGTTTTGGACGATGACGGTTGCGACCGGACCACGGCCGGCGTCGAGGTTGGCCTCGAGGACGACGCCACGGGCGCGGCCTTCGGGGTTGGCCTGCAGCTCCTCGAGCTCGGCGACGAGCAGCACCTGCTCGAGGACGTCGTCGACACCGAGGTTCTGAAGCGCCGACACCTCGACCATGATCGTGTCACCGCCCCAACTCTCGGGCACGAGGCCGAGCTCGGAAAGCTGCTGCATGACCCGGTTGGGATCGCTGTCGGCGCGGTCGATCTTGTTCAGAGCGACGATGATCGGTACGTCCGCCGCCTTGGCATGGTCGAGGGCCTCGACGGTCTGCGGCATGACGCCGTCGTCGGCGGCCACCACGAGGATGACGATGTCGGTCACCTCGGCTCCCCTGGCCCGCATGGCGGTGAACGCCTCGTGGCCCGGGGTGTCGATGAACGTGATCAGCTGATCCTGGTAATCGACCTGATAGGCGCCGATGTGCTGGGTGATCCCGCCGGCCTCGCCGGCTACGACGTTGCTCTCGCGGATCCGGTCGAGCAGCAGCGTCTTGCCGTGATCGACGTGTCCCATCACCGTGACGACCGGCGGGCGGGGCCTGAGGTCAGCGTCGTCCTCGTCGTCCTCGTCGAAGTACTTGGCCTTGAGCTCGGCCTCCTTCTCCTCTCCGGGATCGACGAGACGGACCGTGGCACCGATCTCGACGGCGAAGAGGTCGATCATGTCGTCGGAGAGTGACTGGGTCGTGGTGACCATCTCGCCCTGCTGGAGCAAGAAGCGAACGACGTCGGCGCCTGAGCGGTTGAGCCTGGGCCCGATCTCCTGGGGGGTCGATCCCCGCTCGATGATGACCTCGCCCTCGGGGATCGGCGCCGTCGACGGCGTGTACCGGGTGATCTCTTGGGCTTCGAGCTCCTCGACGTTGCGGCGACGCTTCCGACGCCGTCCGCCACCGGGCGGCCGACCGCGCCCACCGAAGGGGGGGCCGCCTCGTCCGGGCGGGCCGCCGGGACCGCCGCCGGGTCGACCGCCGAGGCCACCACCGGGACGCTGGAATCCGGCCCCTCCGCCGCCGGCAGGAGGGCGGCCGGCAAAGCCACCGCCGGTGCGGCCGCCGGTGCGGGGCGCTCCGGGACCGCTGCGTCCGGTGTCACCGGGGCCGGGACGGGCGCCGGGAGCGCGGCCGGGAGGAGGCGGGATGGGCCTCCCCGTCGCTGAGGACGTGGGGGGACGACGGATGCCTGGGGGCGGCGGGATGGGCTTGCCCATCCGTGAAACCGGGGGTGCGCTCCCCGGGCGGGTTGCGCCACCGCCTTGGCCACCTGGGCCACCCTGGGTAGAGGCGGCGGGAGGGCCGGCCGGCGGCCGGGACGCGGATGGCGGTCCGGTCGGGCTGCGCGGCGGAGACGTTTGCGGCGGAGCGGTTTGCGGCGGAGACGTTTGCGACGGAGCGGTTTGCGCCGAGGCGGCGGGGGCGAGCGGCGCCTGGCGAGGGGGGTTGGACGGCGATCCTGGTGCGGGGGGGCGTGGCGGTGCCGACCGACCGTCGCTTGGGCGGGGCGATGTCCCTGAGGGGGCGCCCTGCGGTTGAGGCGCCGCCGGACCCTGAGACTGTGGCACCGGCGATGGCGCGGCCGGCGCCGGCGACATCGGCGACGGGGTGGTGCTTGCCGCCGGCGCTAGGGGCGCGGGTGGGGCAGAAGCGGGCGCGGCGGGGGGAAGCGTCGGCTCCGACGCGGGGCCCTGGACGGCCGGTGCGGGGACGGCCGGCGGCGGCGTCGCAGGACGGTCCGAAGCCGGCGGGGCCGGCGGAGGCCTGGGGGGTGCCGGCGGCGACGCCGTGCTCGCCGCGGCAGGCGCAGGCGCGGCCGGGACGTGGATCGCCGGGGTGGCCGGCGCCGGGACCGACGGGCGGCTCTTGACGAGAGGCCGACCACTCCTCGGGGCGTCGGCTGAGGGTCGATCGCCGGCCTGATCCACCCGCTTGGCCGCCGGGGCGGCCTTCTTCGAAGGCGCCGCCGCTTCCTCTTCCGGTTGGACGTCACGACGGAGGCCCTCGCGGTCGGCCTTGCGACGAACCCGATCGGCCTGCTGGTCCTCGATGCTCGAGGAGTGGCTCTTGACGCCGATCCCCAGACCGATGCAGAGGTCGAGCGCTTCTTTGTTGGTGAGCCCGAGCTCTCTAGCCAGCTCGTATACCCGGATCTTCTTCGTCGGCAAGTGCTGCCTCAGTCCCTTCAGCAGGTCGCAGCGTCGGCCGCTGCAGCGTCTTCTATCCTCGCACGTTCTGATGTTGTTGCTTTGAGCGTTTCGACCTCGGAGGCCTTGATCGCCGCCCGCAGGGCCCGCCCGAACGCCGAGCGGCGCTCCGCTGACACGAGGCAGGCCTCCCGGAGGACCCCGGAGGGGTCACGGCATATCCAGGCACCGCGCCCGGGGGCAAGACGGTCGACGACCAAACCCCTATCAGCGTACCGCACCACCCGGGCCAGGTGTTCGGTCGTCCGGCGTTCCCTGCAGCCGACGCACGTCCTGATCGGCCCGATACCCCGTTCCGCTACCGTGCGCCCTCCTCCGTCGACTGCGCCGGCCTGCCGTCCCCGGATGCGTCCGGGTCGTCCCGCCCGGCGGCGGACGCAGCACCGTCGACCGGAGAGGCACCATCAGCCGGAGCAGCATCGACAGGGGCAGCACCATCGACAGGGGCAGCACCATCGTCAGGGGCAGCGGCACCGGCCGGGGCCGGGGCCCGGGCATCAGCCGGAGCAGCACCATCAGCCGGAGTCACTGCATCAGCAGCCGGAGTCCCTGCATCAGCAGCGGCAGCACCATCCGGAGTCGCCGCGTCGTCGGTCGTCTCGTCGTCTCCGGCCTCGCGCGACCACTCGGCCGCCGAGACGGCTTCCCCGCCCTCGGCCGGCTGCCAGACCATCTCACCGGCGTCGTTTTCGATCCACTCACCCTCGGCCCAGTCCTGGTTGGCGTAGGCCTCCTCTTCCGCCATCTGCGTCTCGCTCTTGATGTCGATGCGCCAGCCCGTCAGCCGGGCGGCGAGGCGGGCGTTTTGGCCCTCCTTGCCGATGGCAAGCGAGAGCTGGAAGTCGTGAACGACGACCGTGGCCGTGCCCGTCAGCTCGTCGAGGTGGACCTCTTTGACCCGAGCCGGCTGCAGCGCCCTGGTGACGAACTCGCGCGGCTCGTCGGCGAAGGGGACGATGTCGACCTTCTCCCCACGCAGCTCGTTGGTCACCATGCGGACCCGCGCCCCCCTGGCTCCGACGCAGGCGCCGACGGGGTCGACGTTGGTGTCGTTGGACCACACCGCGATCTTGGTGCGATGCCCCGGCTCACGCGCCGCCGCCTTGATCTCCACGATCTGACTGGAGATCTCGGGGACCTCCAACTCGAAGAGCCGTTTGATCAGGCCGGGGTGGGTACGGCTCACGACGATCTGAGGACCCTTCGTGGTCTTGCGGACCTCGACGATGTAGGCCTTGAGCCTGGCCCCGTGCTCGTAGCGCTCGTAGGGGACCTGCTCGGCTTGCGGCAGGAGCGCCTCGACCTTGCCCAGATCGAGCAGCGTGTATCGGTTGTCGCTCTGCTGGATGATCCCGGTCACGATGTCGCCCTCGCGTCCTGCGTACTCCTCGTACTTGAGGTCGCGCTCGGCCTCGCGGATGCGCTGGGTCATGACTTGCTTGGCCGTCTGCGCGGCAATACGCCCGAAGTCGTTCGGGGTGTCGTCCCATTCGCGTACGACGTTGCCTTCCTCGTCGAGCTCCTGGCCGTAGACGCGGATCTCGCCCGTGTCGGGGTCGACGGTGACGACGGCCTCTTCGGCGGCGTCGGGCAGCCGCTTGTAGGCGGCGACGAGGGCGTTGGCGAGGGCGTCGAGGAGTGTTTCGGTGGCGATGCCCTTGTCTTTGGCGATCTGCTGAAGGGCGTCGAGGAACGCGAACTGGTCTTTCATCGGATGAGATCCTTGGTGTGTCGGGCGGCGTCGGTCGGGTGGGAAGCACCGGACCTGCCGGCTGCATCATCGGACCGCCCCTCGGCGGTCGTGGGGTTGGCGGTCGTGGCGTCAGCGGTCGTGGGGTCGGCGGTCGTCGTCCGGGCGGCGGGGGCCGAACCGGCCTTCAGCGCGGCGGCCCAGTCGACGACGGTGAGCGTCCGGTCGATGTCGGCGAAGGCGAGCACAACTGCCGGGCCCTTGGGGTGGGCATCGGAGAGCAGCTCGATCCCCTCGGCACCGACGGAGTGCAGGACGCCCCGGTGCCGGCGGCCGCCGGCGACGACGACCGAGGTCTTGACGGCCACCTGGCTCCCGACGTAGCGGCGGTAGTGCTCAGGCGTGCGAAGGGTTCGCTCAAGGCCTGGGCTCGACACCTCGAGCTGGTAGCGGCCTTCCGGTGCCAGCTCGTCGTGCTCGTCGAGCAGGCCCGAAACGGCCCGGCTGGCGTCGGTCAGGGCCTCGAGATCGACGCCGCCTTCTCGCTCGACGAGCAGGCGCACGACGTCCCTTTCGACCTCGACGTCCCACAGTTGGAGCCCGGCGTCACCGAGAGCGGGCTCGGCCAAGGCACGAATGTCTGCTGCCGTCGCCATCACCACCTCCTCATCGTCAAGGACCGGACACTTCACGAGCGGGCGAGGGAACGAGCCCAGACCCCGACATCCCGCCCACAAACAACAGGCGTGGGCTCCCTGCGGATCGCAGGTACCGCCCACGCCAGCCGATGCCAGCAGTACGTCGCCGCTCACGGGGAGCGGTCGGAGAAGTATAGCCCCGACCCCCGCCCAAGAGTTCGGCGCCGCTCCCCGGGGACCCGCGCCGCCGGCCGGACAGGGGTTCTCAGTAGGACTTGGCGACCACGGCGAGGAGGTCGGTCTCGTCCTCGTCAAGGGACAGCCCGCCGTCGGCGCCACAGAGGCAGCGAACGGTCACCCCGTCCGCCGCCAGGTCCGCCTCTCCGCCCTCGCCGAGCGTCGACCACGGCACGACGGCGAAGCCGTCCTTGGCGGCGTCGGCTGCGGCGGCGACGGTCGTGACCTCGGCGGTCCTCGCGGCCCGGGCCGCCCCGGCCGACGCGAGCAGCGTCTCCTGACTCGAGGTCAAGGTCTCGGCGACGGCAGCGGTGACGCCGCCGAGCGGGAGGGGTGTCTTGGTCTGGTTGTCGCGTCGCACGAGGGTCACCCGCCCCTCGGCGAGATCCCGTGGCCCCACCTCGACGCGGACCGGGACCCCCTTGAGCTCCCAGCCGACGGATCGGCGGCCAAAGGACACGTCGACGCGGTCGTCGAGGCGGACTCGGTGCCCGGCCGCCGTGAGGTCGGCGACGAGCGCATCGGCCGTCCTGCGCACGCCCTCGTCGTCGCGGACCATGACCACGACCACCTGGACCGGGGCGACCCGGGGCGGTAGGCGGAGGCCGGCGTCGTCTCCGTGCATCATGATGAGCCCGCCGATGAGGCGCGTCGATATGCCCCACGACGTCTGCCAGACGTGCTCGAGGTTGCCTTCGCGCGAGGAGAACTGCGTGCCGAAGGCGCGAGAGAAGTTTTGGCCGAGCTCGTGACTCGTGCCCATCTGCAGGGCCTTGCCGTCGCCCATCATGGCCTCGCAGGTCCAGGTCCTTATGGCTCCGGCGAACTGTTCCTTGACCGTCTTGCGCCCGTGCACGACCGGCGCCGCCATCACGTCGAGCATGGTGTTCTCGTAGACGTCGGAGAGGATGCGCAGCGCGTAGGCCCTCGCCTCGTCACTTGTGGCGTGAGCGGTATGGCCCTCCTGCCAGAGAAACTCGGTCGTCCGCAGGAACAGGCGGGGCCGCAGCTCCCAGCGCACGACGTTGGACCACTGGTTGATGAGCAGCGGCAGGTCCCGGTAGCTCTGGATCCATTTGGCGAAGTAGCTGTTCACGACGGTCTCGCTCGTCGGGCGCACAACAACGGGCTCCTCGAGCTCCTTGCCGCCGCCGTGGGTCACGACGGCGAGCTCGGGAGCGAACCCCTCAAACTGCTCCGCCTCCTTGCGCAGGTACGACTCCGGGATGAAAAGCGGGAAGTAGGCGTTCTCGGCGCCGGCCGTCTTGATCCTGGCGTCGAGCTCGGCTTGGAGTCGCTCCCAGATGGCGTAGCCCCACGGGCGCATCACCATGGTCCCCCTGACCGGGCCGTTGTCGGCCAGTTCGGCGGCGGCGATGACGTCCTGGTACCAGCGGGGGAAGTCGGTGGCGCGGGGGGTGATCGGCGATGCCATGCCCCAGAACGTACCGGCCTTGTCGGCTCGGGGATGCTGGATTCCGCCCGGCGGGCCTGCCAGGATCTACGCCCCGATGCCCGTCGCTCTCATGGTCGCCATCACGGTGGTCGCCGCCGTGGTCGTCGTGCTCTTGGCGGTGATGCTGGAACGGCGGCGGCGCAACCGGCGTTTCGCCAGGAAGCTGTCGCCCTACGAGCGGAGGCGGATGCCGGGCGAGGGGCAGGTGCTCGACCCCAACGATGGGCCGCTGGGCCGATGAGCTGCGTCCCCGCTGCGAAACAACGGGCGGCCGCCATCGATGAGCACCGGGTAAGACGACACCTTGCGGCCTACGGTCGCGCCCGTTGTTTTCTTGGCGGTCCCTGACCCGAGTCGGGCCGGTCAGAACCCGGTGAGGCTGAGGGGCGGGCGCGACGCCTGGAAGATGGCGTCGGCATCGAAGAGGGCGCCGGCCCGCTCCTCACGGATGCGCCCGGCGGCGGCGAGGACGCTGGCCCTGATCTCGCCGGCGAGCAGCATGCTCAGCTCGGCCACGCCGAGGGTCAGGTCGGTCGCCTCGCCGGGGGTGGCGGCCCGACACGTGGATCCTTCCGGCCCGGCATCGAGGGTCCAGCGTCCGGCGGCAGGGTCGGGGCCGTCGTCGCCATCGGGGCCGGTCGGCGTGGCGGGGGGCGGCGTCACGTCGAGAACGAGCCGTCCGACACGCAGGTAGCCACGCGCGGTGAGGGCGGCCGGGGTGTCGAGGATCCGCAGCCAGAGAAAGTCCGTGGTCCTGTGGGTGCGCAGCCGGCGGGGGTCGACGAGCCGATGCCGGATGGCGTCGTCGAAGGGGCGGGGAAAGGCCACGACTTCCGTGACGAGATCGACGTCGAAGGCAAAACGCCAGAGTGCGGCCTCGATCTCGGGCGTCTCGCCGAGCAGGTCTCGTACCAGCAGTCGGGCCGCGTCGTCGTCCTGAGGATCGGTGATCTCCTCGGCGCGCCACGATGCCAGACCCCCGTCGCAGACCGCCCAGGTGCGGGCGCTGGCCCCGCCGCGCGAGTCCGCTCTGTCGGCGAAGATGTCGGCCCAGACGGCGGCGGTGCGGTTCACCTGGCCCGGCGAGCGGAGACAGGCCCGTTCGAAGGCGGCCGGCACGACCTTGGCGGCGTCGTCGCCGACGAGCAGCTCGATATCGAGGGCGGAAGCCGGCACGGCGAAGGCGGCGTGCCTGGTGTCGATGCTCGTGCGCACGCCGCTGACGGCCCAGCCGAAGCCGAAGCGACCGTAGATCGACGATTCCGATGCGGTCAGGCCGGCGATCGCCTCACCTCGCTCGCGCCCGTCGTCGAGCATGGCGGCCATGAACCGGCGCAGCAGGCCGCGCCGACGGTGCGTCGGATGGACGCCGACGGCGGTCACGGCGGTGAACGGCACGACCGGGCTTTCACCGCCGGGGGTCCCCGGCAGCGTGAGAGTCCGGGTGAGCGTGGCGGCATTGCCGACGAAGCGGCCCCGATCCTCGGCCGCCCACGAACGACCGATCTCGACGTGTGGCGCCCACCGCGCCGCCCGCTCGCGGTCGGCCTCATTGGCCACCGGTGAGAGAAACGGCAGCGCCACCGATTCCCCCCATGCACCGATCTCCGACGCCTGGATCAGCCGAACACCCGTCGCCGCTTCGGACACAACCATGACGCCAGTGTGACGCCGCCGGCGTCGGCCGGCACGCGAATATGCGCCCTAACTCGCCGGCGCCGGTCACCTCGACGGTCGGATGCGCCCGTTGTGGTCCGGTTGTCCATGTCTTGGCGCCCTCGGGGCGCCAGCTCTCTTCGGAGCGTCGGGTCGTTGCCTACCCTCGCCGGAACCCACAGCCGCCGGAACCCACAGCCGCTAAAACCCACAGCCGCTAAAACCCGCGGCCGCTGGAACCCCCGCCGCTGGACGGGAGCGGACGACTTTTCTATGCCCACTTTTGCAGGGTGACTCCGTAAAAGTGGGCAAAGAAATTGATTCGCTCGGCCCGTTCAACGTCCGACGACCGGTCTCGCCGGGCGATCGCTTGTGTCGGAGGATCAGTCGGCGAGCAGCAGGAGCGGGTTCTCGACGGCGTCGGCGACGTAGCGCAGGTATCCGCCTGCGGTGCCCCCGTCGCAGACCCGATGGTCGAAGGTGAGCGAGAGCTGTGTCACCTTGCGGGCGACGACCTGGCCGTCGTGGACCCACGGCTTGTCGATGATGCGGCCGATGCCGAGCAGGGCCGCCTCCGGGTGGTTGATGATCGGGGTCGAGCCGTCGACACCGAACACCCCGTAGTTGTTGAGCGTGAACGTCCCGCCGGTGAGCTCTGCGGGTGACAGCTGGCCCGCTCTGGCCCGCTCCGTGAGGCGACGCAGCTCGTCGGCGAGCTCGGAGGTCGACAGACGATGGGCGTCCCGGATCACGGGCACGACAAGGCCGCGGTCGGTCTGAGCGGCCACACCGAGATGGACACGCCCGTGCCGGACGATCTCGGCTCGTTGCGTGTCGACGCTGGTGTTGAGGTCGGGGTAGCGGGACAGGCCGGACACGCAGATGCGCGCCAGGAGGGCGAGCAGCGAGACAGGGCGGCCGGCGGCATCCAGTGAGCTCCTTGCGTCGAGCAGCCCCGTGGCGTCGACGTCCACCCACGTGGTGACCTCGGGGATCTCGGTCCTGCTGCGGCTCAGCTTCTCCGCGACGATCCGCCGTGCGCCGCGCAGCGGGATCCGTTGGTCGTCGGGCGCGGCGCCGGGCCGCTCGTCGGTGGCGAAATCCGGCCGTCGGTCGGTGGCTCCCGCACCCGTGTCCGCCGGTCGGCCGACGCCGCCGGCGGAGCGCGCCTCGGCGGCGGGCCCGTCGGCGCCGATCGCCGCTTCGAGGTCCCTTCTGAGGACGACGCCGCCCCGCCCGCTCGGGACGATGGTCGCCACGTCGATGCCGTGCTGGGAGGCCCGGCGGCGCACGAGAGGCGAGATCACGCGAGGGGCGAGACTGGAAGGCACCGTGACGGGCACATCGACACTCGGCGCCTCGACGGGGAGCAGTGGCGCCGGCGCCACGAGACGGGTCCTGCGCTTGCGTCCGGCCCGGACGGGTCCGGTCCCGTAGCCGATGAGGACGTGGCCCGACCCCTCGTCGTCGGTCGCTTCCTCCCCCTCTGCCCGCGCTGCCTCTCCGGCGGCCATGACGGTGGCGGCGACGGAGATCAAGGGTTTGCCCACCGCGAGCACGGCGCCCGGCTCGGCGTGGATCGAGCGCACCGTGCCCGCGAACGGCACCGGGACCTCGACGGCAGCCTTGGCCGTCTCGACGTCGACGACGATCTGGTCGATCTCGACCGTGTCGCCCGGCGCAACCCGCCAGGCGATGATCTCGGCCTCGCTCAGTCCCTCTCCGAGATCTGGAAGGTCGAAGACCTTGACCTCTTCCCCTTGGCCGGTCATACGGCGTCGACGCTCAGGTGCCTGGGATCGGGTTCGTCGGTGAGTTGGAGACGCTCGATCGTGTCGAGGATCCGGTCAACACTCGGGAGATAGGCGTGCTCGAGCTTGGGCGGAGGGTAGGGGATGTCGAATCCGCTGACCCGCAGGACCGGGGCCGCGAGCGAGTGGAAGCAACGCTCTTGGACGCGCGCCACCACCTCGGCGCCGAAGCCGGCGAAGCCTTGCTCTTCGGTGACGACGAGGCAGCGCCCGGTGCGCCGAACCGAGGCGCAGACCGTCTCGTCGTCGAAAGGCACAAGCGAGCGCAGGTCGACGACCTCGAGCTCGACGCCGTCGCCGGCGGCCACCTCGGTCGCTTCGAGGACAACGGGCAGGCAAGGGCCATAGGTCACGACGGTGGCGTGGCGGCCGGCCCGACGAACGACGGCCCGACCGAGGGCGGGCCCGCCGGCGGAGGCGTCCCGGGGGGTCGTGTCGACCTCCGCCTTCGACCAGTAGAGCTTCTTCGGTTCGAGGAAAACCACCGGATCGGGGTCGTCGATAGCCGCACGCAGCAGGGAGTACGCATCGGCGGCGTCGCCGGGCGTGACGACCTTCAGGCCGGGCGTGTGGGCGTAGTACGCCTCGCTCGAGTCGCAGTGGTGCTCGACGCCGCCGATCCCCCCTGCGTACGGCATCCGGATGACCATCGGGAGCGAGAGTCGGCCCATCGTGCGGTTGCGCAGCTTGGCCACGTGCGAGGTGATCTGCTCGAAGGCGGGGTAGGCGAAGGCGTCGAACTGCATCTCGACCACCGGCTTGAACCCACCCATGGCCATGCCGACGGCCAGCCCGACGATCCCCGACTCGGCGAGCGGGGTGTCGAAGCAACGCCGGTCGCCGAATCGGGTCGTCAGGCCGTCGGTGACACGGAAGACGCCGCCCAGCGTGCCGACGTCCTCGCCAAAGACGACGACGCGCTCGTCATCGGCCAGGGCGTCGCCCAGGGCGGCGTTGAGGGCGGCCGCCATGGTCATGGTGGTGGAGACGGCGGGCGCGGTCATGTGGCGTCGGCCTCGAGCTCGGCCGCGAGCTGGGCTCGCTGCTCGGCGAGCTGGGGCGTCGGTCGGGCGTAGACGTGGTCGAAGAGACGCAGCGGATCGGATTCGGTCTCGGCCGCAGCTGCGGCCCGCACGGTCGCGGCCATCGCCTCGGCCCGCTCGTTGGCCCGAGCAGCTGCGTCGTCGTCGAGCTCGCCTGCGTCCTTGAGGAACGCTTCAAGACGGCGCAGCGGGTCGGCGCTCCCCCAGCGCGCGACCTCCTCGTCGCTTCGGTATCTGCCGGCGTCATCGGCGTTGGTGTGCGCGTCCATCCGGTAGGTGTGGGCCTCGACGAGGAAGGGCCCAGCACCCGACCTGGCGTGCTCGACAGCGGCACCGAGGACGGCGAGCACGGCGACCAGGTCGTTGCCGTCCACCTGCTCGGACGCCACGCCGTGCCCGATTCCCTTGTAGGCAAGCGACGGTGCTGCGGTCTGCTTCTCAAGGGGGACGGAGATCGCCCACCGGTTGTTCTGGACGAAGAAGACGACCGGCGCGCCAAGCACCCCGGCGAAGTTGAGCGCCTCGTGGAAGTCGCCCTCGCTCGTGGCGCCGTCGCCGGCGAGGGCGAGCACCACGCCGGGCTTGCCGTCGCTGTGCATGGCGTGGGCCAGGCCGGTGGCGTGGAGCAGGTGGGTGGCAAGCGGCGTGGACTGTGGCGCCACCTTGACCACCTGCGGGTCGTACCCGCAGTGCCAGTCGCCCCTGAACCCGACGAGCACATCGACCGGGTCGAGGCCCCGTGCGACCAGGGCGGCGGTATCCCGGTAGGTGGGAAACAACCAGTCGTCGTCGCCGATGACGAGCCCGGCACCGACCTGGCAGGCCTCCTGGCCCCGGCTCGACGGGTACACGGCCAGGCGTCCCTGTCGGGTGAGCGCGGTGGCCTGCACGTTGAAGCGGCGAGCCAGCACCATGCGCTCGTAGCCGAGCCTGAGCTGGTCGTTGCTCGGCCGCCGGTACGGTCCGGCGCCGGCCGCCGGGGTGCCGTCGGGCTCGACGAACCGCACCGGGGTCGGTTGCGGCAGCAGGGTCCCTATCAGCGGGTCGGCTTCGATCGCGGCCATGGGCACCCCTACTCTGGATGACAGTTACACCCTTATCATCCTCCTCGAGGGCAGATCGCTCAACATACCGGCTAGATTTACGACATATGGCTAGACTACTGTCATCCCCGAGTGCATATGTCCGAGCTTGATGCCGGTCAGGCATCGCCGGCCGGACGATCGGTCGTGGGTCGCGGCGGCGCCCCATACCTCGACGACACCGACCGGGCGATCGTCGGCGAGCTGTGGAGGGACGGAAGGCTCTCGGTGCGCAGCCTGGCTGCACGCGTCCACGTCTCGAGGACCAACGCCTACGCCCGGCTCGAGCGCCTCATAGCCGACGGCGTGATCACCGGGTTCGGGGCCAGGGTGGATCCGAGGATGGCCGGGCTCGGCACGAGCGCCTACGTGATGGTGACGATCGAACAGAGCGCCTGGCGGGCCGTGTCCGAGCAGCTCCGCCGGATCCCGTACGTCGAAGCGGTCACGGCCGTCGGCGGCGACTTCGACGTCCTCGTGCTCGTGCGGACGCCCGACAACGCCGCCCTTCGCGACATCGTCCTCGAGCGCATCCAGGATGTGGAGCGAGTCCGATCCACCCGGACCTGGCTGGTCTTCGAAGAAGCGCCAGGACCGGGTTCCTACGGACCCGAGGCCTGGCGCCCGAGCCTGCCAGCGCCCGGCCGTTGAGCCCTACTTCCTGCCCCGCCAAGTACCCAGCCTCCGACTCCGCCAAACCGAATCGGTGGGGTGCCGCTCATCCTGAGGGATGTCGATGTCGAATCCAACGTCGACGTCATCCAGATTGCCCCGGGTTTGGCCCGGCCAGCCAGTCGTCGGCGATCGACTTCGCCCGGCGCTCGAGCAGGCGGCCCGCGTCCCGCACGGACCTCGACGGGTCGGTCTCGAGGTCGCTCAGGGCGTAGGCGGCGACGATCCCTTCCTCCGCCAGCCGGGCCGGGGTCAGGAGGACTCGCCCCGCCACCGCGACGGTGGGAACGCCGGCCGATCTGGCTGCGGTCGCCACGCCGGCCACGGCCTTGCCATGCAGGGTCTGCTCGTCGATCGAGCCCTCCCCGGTCACCACGAGCCCGGCGCCGCGCAGATGCCTCTCGATGCCCACGAGGTCGAGGACGATCTCGATGCCGGGACGCATGGTCGCCCCGAGGATGGTGAGGGCGGCGAACCCGACGCCACCCGCCGCCCCGGCCCCCGGGTCGGCCGCCAGGTCACGCCCGGTTGCTGCGGCTACGACGTCGGCCCATCGACGCAGGCCGGCATCGAGGGACAGGACGTCGACCGGGCTTGCTCCCTTCTGTGGTCCGTACACGACGGCGGCACCATCGGGGCCGTAGAGAGGGTTGTCGACGTCACACGCCACCACGAACCGGGCCTTCACAACGGCGGGGTGCAGTCCCCCGAGGTCAAAGGAGGCCACATCGGCGAGCGTGCCCCCGTTCGCCGTCAGAGCGGCGCCCGACCGGTCGAGCAACCGCACGCCAAGCGCCTGGAGCATCCCGGCGCCGCCGTCGGTGCTTGCGCTGCCGCCGATGCCGAGCACGATCTCGTCGCAGCCGGCGCCGAGCGCGGCTGCCACGACCTGGCCGAAGCCGAAGCTCGAGCAGCCGAGCGGGTCGCGCCGCCCTCCCGGCAGAAGGCCGAGACCGCAGACCGACGCCAGCTCGACGGCGGCGGTGCGACCATTTCGGCCGTACGCCGCTTCGACGGTGTCGCCCGTCGGCCCCTTGGCCGTCACGCCTTGCCGCTCGAATCCGGCGGCCAGCATGGCGTCGAGCGTCCCTTCGCCGCCGTCGGCGACCGGGACGCAGTCCACGCGGAGGCCGGCCCGAGCGCCGGCCCGCAGGCCGGCGGCGACATGCTCGGCTACCTCGGCGGCCGAAAGCGACCCCTTGAACTTGTCGGGTGCGACGACGACGTGTCCCGTTCCTCCCGCGCCGGTCGGCCCGTGAGCGTCGGTCATCAGCGGAATCTATCCTGGTGCCCGACGCGCGAGGCTTGGCCGGTGCCACCTCCCGTCCACCCCGATGTCGCCGTCCTTGCCGCCATGCTCGGAACCTGGTCGGGACGCGGTCACGGCAGCTATCCGACCATCGAGGCGTTCGACTACGACGAGACCGTGACGTTCGGCCACGTGGGCAAGCCGTTTCTTTCCTATGTGCAACGCACGAGCCATGCCGTCGATGGCCGGCCGCTGCACGCCGAATCGGGGTTCTGGCGGGTCCCGGCTCCTGGCCACATCGAACTCGTAGTCGCCCACCCGACGGGAATCGTCGAGGTTGAAGAGGGGACCATCGATGGCGGGATGATCCGGCTGGCATCCAAGGCGGTCGCTCGCAGCGCCACGGCCGTGGAGGTCACGACGCTCGAGCGGACCTTCAGTCTCGAGGGCGACCTGCTCCGCTACACGCTCGGGATGGCGGCCGTCGGCCGTTCCCTGACCCATCACCTCGCCGCCGAGCTGCGCCGGACCGGCTGACCCCGGACCAATTGCTCCCCGATGGACGGCGACCGCCGCCGCAGAACGCCGATCGGTGCGTTACGAGTCGTAGTCGACGGTGACGCGAGGTGACGTCGGCATGCCCTGGCAGGTGAGCACGAAGCCGGCGTCGGTCTCCGCCTGCTCGAGGGCGTAGTTGCGACGCATCTCGACCGTGCCGTCGACCACCCGCGCCCGGCACGTCCCGCACACCCCGCCCTTACAGGCGAAGGGCAGGTCGGGTCGGACCGTCTGCGCCCCCTCGAGCACGGTCCGCCCCGCGCCGACTTGCACCGTGGTCGACCGACCGTCGAGGACCACCGTGACCTCGCTGGCGGGGCCGGCAGGGGTTGCGTCGTCGTGGCGGGCCGGCGGAGGCGGCACATCGGCGACATAGAACAGCTCTCGGTGGACCCGTTCGGCCCCGACGCCGAGCCGGGTGAGCAGGCTCTGCGCCTCGGCGACGAGGTCGAAGGGCCCGCACAGCCACCAGTGGTCAACACGGGCGGGGTCGACGAGCAGCTCGATGAGAGCCCCGAGCCTGGCCGCGTCCAGCCGGCCGCTGAACAGCTCGGCGTCGCGCGGCTCGCGAGACAGGACGTGGACGAGCTCGATCCTTGTCGGGTAGCGATCCTTGAGGTCGGAGAGCTCCTCGGCGAACATGACCGTCGCCGTCTTTCTGTTGCCATAGAGCAGGGTGACCGTGGTGGTGGGATCGCGCAGGACGGATGCGGCGATGGAGAGGACGGGGGTGATGCCCGATCCGGCCGCGACGAGCACGTGGTGGACGGGGGTGCCGGGCGCCGGCGTGTCGCCGCCCGGCGTGAAATCGCCGCTCGGCGTGGAGACGTCGACGACGTCGCCGGCCTTCACCTCGCGGACCAGCCACGTCGAGAAGACCCCGCCGGGCACTTCGCGCACCCCGATACGCGGCGGGCTCCCCGCCGGCGCGCAGATGGAGTACGACCGGCGATCCTCCCCGCCTTCGACCTCACGGCGCAGGGTGAGCGACTGGCCGGGGAGGAAGTCGTAGCTCGCTTCGAGTCCCGGCGGCACGGCAAAGGTGACGGCGACGGCGTCGTCGCAGAGCGGCGACACGCCGGCGACGGTCAGCGGATGAAACTCGATGCGGGCGGGGCGGCGGGGAGCCGGCGCGGCCGGCACAGCCGGCGCCGGTATCGGCGGGGCGGACATGAGCTCAGATCTCCTTGACGTGCTCGAACGGCTCGCGGCAGACGCGGCACCGCCGCAGGTCCCGACAGGCGGTGGCCCCGAACCGGGACAGCTCCTCGGTGTCGCTCGACGCGCACCGGGGACAGGTCACCGTGGCCACCGTCCTCCCGATCCGGACCGGGATGGGTCCGGGCTCGCGCCTCGGCGCCGGGCCTGGGGGGGCGATGCCGGCGGCGGCGAGCTTGCGCCGGCCGGCGGCGGTGATCCAGTCAGTGCTCCACGGCGGGTCGATCGCCACACGGACCTCCACGTCGGCGTACCCGGCGTCGCCGAGGGCGCGGGCCAGGTCCTGGCGCATGGCTCCCATGGCCGGACAGGCGCTGTAGGTGGGCGTGATCGTCACGATGACCCGCCCGTCGGGCTCGGACGACACGTCACGCAGCACGCCGAGGTCGGCGAGGGTGAGTATGGGCAGTTCGGGGTCGGTGACCTTGGAGGCGACCTCCTCGGGCGGGCGTGTCCGGGCGCCGTCTGCCTTGGGGATGGTCACCATGTCGCTCCGGGATGGGCCCGCGCCACGCTCTGTAGCTCGGCGATGAGCGGTCCCATCGCCTCGGTGTGGACGCCGTCGCGACCCAGGCGACCGGCCACGCCACGCCGCGGCGCCGAGGTGGGCGTCGTGATCGTCGCCTCGCCGAGAACGTGGCCGATGACGTCCTCGACCTCCTGGCGGACCGTCGAAGGATCCACTGAGACCCCCGCAGAGCACAGCGACAGCTCGATGGGATGGGCGACGAACAGTTCCTCCACCAGCGGCCAGATGGCGTCCACGCCGGCCTGCATACGCCGGTGAGAGAGGTCGGTGCCGTCGCCGAGACGGACGGTCCAACCGGCGGCGTAGTCGCGGTGGTAGGCGACCTCGTTGACGGCCTTGGCCGCGATGGCGGCGAGGACCGGGTCGGTCGACGACCGCAGGCGGTCCAGGACGGCGAGCCGCCAGGTCGAAAAGACCAGCAGCCTGCCGATCGACGAGGCGAAGTCACCGTTGACCACCTCGACCAAGCGAACGTTGCGAAACTCCCGCTCCTCTCGGAAGAAGGCGTAGGCGTCCTCGCTGCGCCCCGAACCGTCGGCTCTCCCCGCCCTGACCAGCAGCAAGCGGGCCTGGCCGAGTTGGTCGAGGGCGATGTTGGCGACCGCCACGTCGTCTTCGAGCTCGGGCGCCCAGGTGCACCACTGCTGGAGGCGGTGGGACATGACGAGGGCGTCGTCGCCGAGCATCAGGCAGTAGGCGGCCAGGTCGCTGCCTTCAACGCCGGCCGGAAGCGTGGTGTCGACGCCGGCGAGCGGGTCGTCGAAGGCCGTGCCGAACGCCCAGCGTGTGTCGCTACCGTCGGTGAGCGCCTCGTAGGCGTTGTCGAAGGGCACGAGGTTCACATGTGGGGGACGTTGGCGGGGATGGAGTAGAAGGTCGGGTGCCGGTAGACCTTGTCTCCGCTCGGGGCGAAGAATGGGTCCTTCTCGTCGGGGCTCGACGCCGTGATCTCCGAGGCCTTGACGACCCAGATGCTCACGCCCTCGTTGCGCCGTGTGTAGAGGTCCCTGGCGTGGTGGACGGCCATCGTGTCGTCGGCGGCGTGCAGCGACCCGACGTGGACGTGGTTGAGGCCCCGCTTGGCCCGGACGAAGACCTCGTAGAGCGGCCACCCGGGGAGCGGACGTGGCGTCTCTTCTGCCGCCGCGCTCACGACGGGCCCCCGCCCCTCGACGCGCCGGCCGCCGCTCGGCGGGTGGCGTGGGCCACGGCCGCTTCGCGCACCCAGGCGCCTTCCTCGTGGGCCCGGCGCCGGTGCTCGACGCGCTCGGCGTTGCACGGGCCGTTCCCGGCGATGACCGCTTGGAACTCGTCCCAGTCGATCGGCCCGAAGTCGTAGTGGCCGCGCTCTTCGTTCCACGCCAGCTCGGGATCGGGGAACGTCACGCCGATGGCGTCGGCCTGCGGCATCGACATGTCCACGAACCGCTGGCGCAGCTCGTCGTTGGTGTTGCGCTTGACCTTCCACGCCATCGACTGCGCCGTGTTGGGCGACTCGTCGTCGGGCGGACCGAACATCATCAGCGCCGGCCACCACCACCGGTCGGTCGCCTCTTGCACCATGGCCCGCTGCGCATCGGTTCCCTGCATCATCGTCGCCAGGAGCTCAAAACCCTGCCGCTGGTGGAACGACTCCTCCTTGCAGATCCTGATCATGGCCCGGGCGTAGGGCCCGTACGAGCAGCGGCAGAGCGGCACCTGGTTGCAGATGGCGGCCCCGTCGACGAGCCACCCGATGACCCCGACGTCGGCGAAGGTGAGCGTCGGGTAGTTGAAGATGGACGAGTACTTCTGGCGGCCGGTGATGAGCCGCTCGGTGAGGTCGGTTCGCTCCGCTCCGAGCGTCTCGGCCGCCGAGTACAGGTACAGGCCGTGGCCGGCCTCGTCTTGGACCTTGGCCAGGAGGATCGCCTTGCGGCGAAGCGAAGGGGCCCGCGTGATCCAGTTGCCCTCCGGCTGCATGCCGATGATCTCGGAGTGGGCGTGCTGGGCGACCTGGCGGATCATGGTGCGCCTGTAGCCGTCGGGGAGCCAGTCGCGGGGCTCGATGCGCAGGTCGCGTTCGATGGTCCGCTCGAAGGCGGCGACCCGGTCCGTGTCGTCCGCTTCGGGAGCAGGGACCTCGGGAGCGGAAGCCCCAGCTGCGGTGGCCGAAGCCCGGTCGGTGACGGTCATGAGGAGGCCTCCTTGGCGACGAGGGTGAGCACGTCGTACTTGGCCACCGAATCGCCGTCCTGGTTGGTGACGTCGGTGTCCCATCTGACCTCGCCGTAGTCGGCGCTTTGGCGGGGCGTGATCTGCATGGCCGTGAGGGTGACGGTGAGGGCGTCGCCGGGACGGACCGGGGTGAGGAACCGCAGGTTGTCGACACCGAAGTTGGCCAGCACAGGGCCAGGCTCCGGCGAGACGAAGAGCCCGGCGGCGAGCGACACGACCAGGTAGCCGTGGGCCACGATGCCGCCGAAGAGGGGGTTCTTCGCTGCGGCCTCCTCGTCGGTGTGGGCGTAGAAGGTGTCACCGGTGAACTCGGCGAAGTGGTCGACGTCTTCACGGGTGACGGTCCTCGGCCCGGCCACCACGGCGTCGCCGACCTTGAGCTCGGCCAGCGATTTGCGAAAGGGGTGCACGGTCCCGGTGGTGCGGGCCGCTCCCTGCACCCACCGGCCGGTGACGGCGGCGAGGGCGTCGGGGCTGGCCTGCACGGCGCTGCGCTGCAGGTGATGCAGGACGGCCCTCATGCCGCCGAGCTCCTCGCCGCCGCCGGCCCGGCCGGGGCCGCCGTGGACAAGGGATGGCAGCGGCGAGCCGTGGCCGGTCGACTCGGCGGCGTCGTCGCCGTCGAGGACGAGGATGCGTCCGTGCCACGGTGCCAGGCCGATGACGAGCCGGCGGGCCACGTCGCGATCGGCGGTGACGACCGAGCCAGCCAGGCTCCCCTCCCCCATGGCGGCGAGGCCGACAGCCTCGTCGACGGAGCGGTAAGGGATCAGCGTGGACACCGGCCCAAAGGCCTCCACCCCGTGCAGCTCGGGTCGGGCCGCCTCGGTGGCCTGCAACAGGACGGGGGAGACGAAGGCGCCGCGCTCGGGGTCGGCGTCGACGACCTCGACGGCTTCGGGGTCACCGACGACGACCGGGGCCGCGCCGAGCAGGGCCTTCAGCTGACGGCGGACCTCCTCGCGCTGCTCGAGGCTGGCGAGGGGTCCCATGGTGACGCCATCGGCGGTGGGGTTGCCAACCACGATTGCAGCCAGCCTTTCCCGTGCGGCCGCGGCCACGTCGTCGATGATGGCGGCGGGCACGAGCGCCCTGCGGATGGCGGTGCACTTCTGGCCGGCCTTGACCCGCATCTCGGTCACGAGCTGGTCGACGTAGAGGTCGAACTCCCTGCTCCCCGGCCCGTCGTCTGGACCGAGGATCGAACAGTTGAGCGAGTCGGCCTCGGCGTTGAACGGCACGGATGCGTTGACCACGCCGGGGTGGGCCCGCAGGCGCCTGGCCGTGGAGGCCGAGCCGGTGAACGCCACCGAGTCCTGCGGTCCCAGATGGTCAAAGAGGTCGCCGACGCCGCCGCAGACGAGCTGCAGGGCACCGGGAGGCAGGATGCCGGATTCGACGATGAGCTCGACGAGGCGGGCGGTGACGTAGGCCGTCGTCGACGCCGGCTTGACGAGCGACGCCACGCCGGCGAGGAAAGCCGGGGCGAACTTCTCGAGCGGGCCCCACACCGGGAAGTTGAAGGCGTTGATCTGCACGGCGACGCCGACTCGGGGGGTGGCGATGTGCTGTGCCACGAACGTGCCGCCCTTGCCGAGCCGCTCGACCGGCCCTTCGACGTAGAGGTGGTCGTTGGGCAGCTCCCTGCGACCGATGCCGGCGTAAGCGGCCAGCACCCCGATCCCGCCGTCCACGTCGAAGCGGGCGTCGAAGCGGGTGGCGCCGGCCCGGGCCGAGAGGGCGTAGAGGTCGTCGCGGTGCTCGCGCAGGTACGAACCGAGCGCCTTGAGCAGCCCGGCCCGCTCGTGGAAGGTCAGCTCCCTGAGGGCGGCACCCCCGACGTCGCGGCCGAAGGCCAGCGCGCCCCGCATGTCGACTCCGGCCGACGAGATGCGGACGACCTCGTTACCGGTGCTGGCGTCGAGCAGCGGGACGCCGTCCGCGCTCGGGGTGTGCCACCGATCTGCGACGTAACTGCGGAGCACGGCCATGGGTTCTGCCTCCGTTCATCAAACGACGGAATTACCAACCATCTGTTCAGTAAATCATGCTACCAAGGTCACCGATGGGTTACGGTTCGATCATGACCAGGGGAAAGGGGGGCCCCGATGCGGGGGCCCAAGGCATCCAGGAGCTCGTCGTGGTCGAGAGGAACGGGGCCGTCGCCACGGTCATCCTCAATAGACCGGACCGTCACAACGGGCTGTCCAACGCCCTCAAGACCGAGCTGCGCGACCGGCTCGCCGAGATCGCCGATGACGTCTCGGTGCGGGCGGTGGTGCTGACCGGCGCCGGCCCGAGCTTCTGTGTGGGCCAGGACCTGGCCGAGCACGCCGAGGCCCTCGGCGCCGACGCCGCCCACGCCCTCGACACCATCGCCGAGCATTACAACCCGATCGTGCGCGCCCTCGTAACGATGCCCAAGCCGGTGGTGGCGGCGATCAACGGGACCTGCGTCGGCGCCGGGCTCGGCTTCGTCCTGGCCTGCGACCTCAGGGTGGCCAAGGCCGGCGCTCGCTTCGGCACGGCCTTCACCGGTATCGGGCTCACGTGTGACTCCGGGCTCTCGGCCACCTTGGCGAGGACCGTCGGGGCGGCGCGCGCGTCGGAGCTCGTGTTGACCGCCGAGGGGTTCACGGCCGAACAGGCGGCCGAGTGGGGCCTCGTCGGCCGTGTCGTCGCCGCCGACGAGTTCGACACGACCGTGACCGCCCTCGCCGAGCGCCTCGCCGCCGGCCCGACCCTCGCCTACGCCGAGGCCAAGGCTGCCCTCGCCGCCGCCTGGAGTCCTCCCATCGACGAGGTCCTGGCCGCCGAGGGGGCGGCCCAGGTTCGCCTGGGGATGACCGACGATCACCGGGCCGCCGTCGAGGCCTTTTTGGCCAAGGCCAAGCCGACGTTCTCGGGCCGGTGACCCCGCCCGCTGGCGACAGGACGGCGTCCCACGACATGTTCGACGCCGACGTGGCCTCGCGCGCCCTCGGCATCGAGCTGCTCGAGGCCGGCCGGGGCCGGGCCGTGGCCCGCATGCGGGTGACCGACGCCATGATCAACGGCCACGGCCTGGCCCATGGTGGCTACCTGTTCTTGCTGGGCGACACCGCATTTGCCTGCGCCTGCAACAGCCACGGCCCGGTGACGGTGGCATCCGGCGGTGACATCTCCTTCGTGACCCCGGCCCGTGCCGGCGACGAGCTGGTGGCGGTGGCAGACGAACGGGTCCGCTTCGGGCGCAGCGGCATCTACGACGTCACGGTCCACCGGGGCGAGGCCGGTGGCGAGGTCATCGCCGAGATGCGAGGCAGAAGCCGCACCGTCGACACCAGCAGGACGGCATGACGACGAACCCGGTGACGGCGGGGCGGCGCCTGGGCGCCGCCCCCGCCCCCGCCGACCTGGACCCGGCCGAAGGGATCGGGATCGACGAGCTGCGGGCCCTGCAGCTCGACCGGCTGCGCGCCACGCTCGCCCACGCCTACGACAAGGTGGCCTTCTACCGCGAGAGCTTCGACCGCGCCGGCGTGCACCCCGATGACTGCCGGTCGCTCGACGACCTGACGGCCTTCCCCTTCACGACCAAGCAAGATCTGCGCGAGCAGTATCCGTTCGGCATGTTCGCCGTGCCCCACGACCAGCTGCGGCGCATCCATGCCTCGAGTGGGACGACGGGCCGAGCGACGGTCGTGGGCTACACCGCCGAGGACATCGACACGTGGGCAACGCTGATGGCCCGCTCGATCCGTGCCGCCGGCGGCCGGCCCGGCCACAAGGTGCACGTCGCCTACGGCTACGGGCTGTTCACCGGAGGCCTGGGCGCCCACTACGGCGTCGAGAAGCTCGGCGCCACCGCCATCCCCGCATCTGGCGGCATGACGGGCCGTCAGGTGCAACTGATCGCCGACTTCGCCCCCGAGGTCATCATGGTCACGCCGAGCTACATGCTGACCCTCATCGACGAGATGGAACGTCAGGGCTTCGATCCGAGCGCATCGTCGCTGCAGGTCGGTATCTTCGGTGCCGAGCCGTGGACCGAGCAGATGCGCACCGAGCTCGAGGAGCGCCTGGACATCGACGCCGTCGACATCTACGGGCTCTCAGAGGTCATGGGACCGGGTGTGGCCCAGGAGTGCGCCGAGACCAAGGACGGCCTGCACGTGTGGGAGGACCACTTCTACCCCGAGATCGTCGACCCGCTCGACGGCCGCGTCCTGCCCGACGGCGAGGACGGTGAGCTGGTCTTCACCTCGCTCACCAGGCAGGCCATGCCGGTCGTCCGCTACCGCTCGCGGGACCTGAGCCGTCTCCTTCCCGGCACGGCCCGTCCTGCCATGCGCAGGATTCGCAAGGTCACGGGACGCAGCGACGACATGATCATCCTGCGTGGGGTCAACCTGTTCCCCACCCAGATCGAGGAGGTCGTGCTGCGCACCGCCGGCCTGGCCCCCCACTTTCAGCTGGTGCTGTCGAAGCAGGGCCGGATGGACCACCTGGCCGTCCGGGTCGAGTCCAAGGCTGCGACGCCGGCCGAGCGGCGCCGGGCCGCCGCGACCGAGGTCGCCGACGCCGTCAAGGCCACCATCGGAGTGACCGTCGATGTCGACGTCGTCGATCCCGACACCCTGGAGCGCTCGGTCGGCAAGATGCGCCGGGTCGTCGACGAGCGAGCGAAGTAACGCCCTGACCGCCGAGCCCGGCCGGGCTCGGCGGTCACAAGGGCAAGATCAGCCGAGCGGGAGCATGGCGCCACCCTGCTCGCTGGCCAGTTGGAGGTCGCCTTCGGTCTGCTCGTGGACACCGACGGCGACGCACTCTGACGTGGACGTGCAGGAGATCCCGGTCAGGCCACTGGAAAACGACACCGGCGGGTTGGGGTTGGGGGTATGCAGCGGCACCCAGCGTGTCCCCGTCCAGTACTGCGTCCCGGCCACGGTCCTCGCCGGGCGGCCGGCGTTGGCCGTCGTGCCCGCCTCGTAGCAACTGTCGTTGCTTGTGCACGAGACGGCAATGGGCCCCGATTCCTCGCCGTTGACCGTCTGCAGCCCGTGGACGGTCCAGGTCCCGTAGCGAAGCACGGCGCTCTCGGCCGTGCCCACCGACGTCTGTCCGACCGCCACGCAGTTACCCGGCGTCGAGCACGAAACACCGTTGAACCCGACCGGGTTGGCCGCCGACGGCAGGCCCACCCGGCTCCACCGGCTGCCGTTCCAGTTGGCGGCCACGTACCCAAGTGTTCCCGTGCTGGTGCTCTGGCCGCCGATGGCCACGCAGGTCGATGGCGTCGAGCACGACACCGAGGTCAGCTCGGGACCCTGGAAGGCCCCGGATGTGGCCGGTAGGGCGGTGATCTTCCAGCCCACGCCACCGGAGTGCCAGACCTCGGCCAGGTCGCTTGAAGGAGAATGCACCAGGTTGGTGGCGCCGACGGCCAGGCAGGTCGTGGTCGATGGGCACGAAACGGAATCGAGCCGGGTGCCGGCATTGGCCGGACTGACGATGTTCTCGAAGTTCCAGGTTTGACCGTCCCAGTGCTCGGCGACGACCTGCGTGGCGTTCAAGCCGTAGACGCCGACGGCGGTGCAGTCGGTCGACGAAGGGCAGGACACACCGGTCAGGCCGACGCCCACCCCCGATTTGACGTTGTTCGGGTAGCGAAGGGTCCAGGTCTTACCGTTGAACGTCTCGGCGACCGGAGCATGGTCGCGCGTCGCGCTGGCCTCGTCGCCGACCGCCATGCAAAACGAGCTCGTCGGGCAGGACACCGAGCTGAAGATGGCGTCCTTGCCCCCCGGCGTCGCGGGCGGCACCACCTTCCATGTGCTCGCCACCGGGGTGGCGTGTGGCGCCGCCGCCGCCGTCGCCGTCGATCCCCAGCCGAGCCCGACCACAAGGGCCAGGCCCGCCGCGGCATTCATGAAGCATCTGATCCTCATCACCAGCCTCCCTCGAGGACCCGGGGCATATCCCGGCCCGCCATGAGGACGCTTAGCCCGGCGAAAAGGTTCCTGAGGAGCTTCCTCAGCCGTCGATGGCGTCGTTGAGGCGCTTTTCGATGAGCTGGACGCGTGCCTCGCTGGCATTGGCGTCGTCGCCCTTGGCGTCGAGCAGGGCCAGGCGGTCGGCCTCGGCCTCTGCCGCCGCGCCGGAGTCGGCCGCGGCCAGCCGGGCGCTCACGCCCTCCTTGACCAGCTTCTCGGCCTCGTCGACAAGGGCAGAGACCATCTCGTCCTCGGGGACGACCCTGACGATCTTGCCCTGGATGAACAGGTGGCCGCGGTGACGTCCCGCCGCGATGCCTAGGTCGGCGCTGCGCGCCTCGCCCGGCCCGTTGACGACGCAGCCCATGACGGCGACCTGGAGGGGGATCTCTCTCGACTCGAGCGCGACCATGGCCTCCTGGGCCACGGCGTACACGTCGATCTCGGCGCGCCCGCACGCCGGGCAGGCGATGAGGTCGACGTTGGTGCGCTCCCTCAGGCCCAGGGCCTCGAGCAGGACCCGACCGGCCTTGGCCTCCTCGACCGGGTCGGCAGTAAGTGAGTAGCGGAGCGTGTCGCCGATCCCTTCGGCGAGGAGGGTGGCGATCCCTGCGGTCGCCTTGATCGTGCCGGCGGGGGGCGGGCCGGCCTCGGTCACCCCGAGGTGCAGCGGGTGGTCGGTGACCTCGGAGAGCTGGCGGTACGCCTCGATCATCAAGGGAACGTTGGACGCCTTGACCGAGATCTTCACGTCATCGAAGCCGACCTCGTCGAAGAGGCCGAGCTCGATCTGGGCCGACTCGACCAGCGCCTCGGGGGTGGCCGACCCGTACTTGTCGTAGAGGCGCTTGTCGAGGGACCCGGCGTTGACCCCGATCCGCACGGGGACGCCGCGGTCCTTGCACTCGCGTGCGATGAGCTTGATCTCCTCGGGCTTGCGGAGGTTGCCGGGGTTGAGGCGCAGACAGTGCACACCGGCCTCGAGGGCGGCGAGCGCCATCTCGACGTGGAAGTGGATGTCGGCGACGATCGGCACCGGACTGCGGGGCACGATACGGGCCAACCCCTCGGCGGCTTCCTTTTCGTTGCAGGTGCAACGGACGATGTCGGCGCCGGCCGCCTTGAGGGCATAGATCTGCTCCAGGGTGCCCTCGACGTCGGCCGTCTTGGTGATGGTCATGGACTGCAACGAAACGGGCGCACCACCCCCGACGGGGACGGCACCGACCATAACCTGACGGGTCGGCCGGCGAGGATAACGGTCAGCGATCGAAGTCATCGCTTTCAGGGTACCGAGGCATCACGCCACCAGGTCACGCACGTCGAGGAACAGCGACGTGACGCCGAGGAAGACGATGGCGGCGATAGCCAGGTAAAACAGCGGCAGCAACTTGGCCACGTCCGCGTGGTAGTGCCGCTTGCGCCGGCTGCGGACCCCCTCGTAGACGGCGATGGCGACATGGCCACCGTCGAGCGGCAGCAGCGGGACGAGGTTGAAAAGTCCGAGCGACAGGTTGACGACGGCGAGCAGGTACAGCACGGTGCCCAATCCGTCGGAGGCGGCGGTGTGGAACATACGCACCACACCGACCGGCGAGACGAACCTCACGTTGTTGGGGTTGGTGCTGTCGGACGCCTTCTGGCTCGTCAGCATGTGGAAGTAGGAATGGATGCCGTGGAAGGTCACGAGGCGGCCGAAGGCATCGAGGGTCAGGGCCGAGTCGTGGACGAAGGCACCGCCGGCGGCCGAGACCGAAGCGAAGAAGCCGGAGTGGACGATGGCGCTCGTCTCGATGCCGATGAAACCGGTGGGGCGCTTCGCCTTGGCCACGGCCGCAGCCGCTGGCCCGGCGATCTTGGCGTCCTGCAGGTTGACCGGCGTCGGATACAGCGTGACGAGCCGACCGTCCCTGCGGACGACGACCGTCAACCGTTGCCCCGGACGACTCCTGATGAAGTCGGTCTGGGTGGAGGCCTTGGAAAAGCTTCGTCCGTCGATCGACACGATGCGGTCGCCGAGGCGAAAGCCGGCCTTGATGGCGGGGCTCGCCCCGCTCTGCAACCGGTCGAGACCGATGACCGGACTGGATGGCGACGCCGGCAGGTACCCGGACGAGTCGCCGGTCCAGAAGAACATGGCGAAGAGGACAACGAGGGCGATGAGGAAGTGCATGGCCGAACCGGCGAGGGCAACAGAGAGTCGTCGCCACATCGGCCGCTGCCGGTAGGTCCTCGCCTCGTCGGCGGGATCCACCTCCTCGAGGTTGTGCATCCCGATGATCCGGCAGTACCCGCCGAGCGGAATGCCCTTGACGCCGTACTCGGTCTCGCCCCGCCGCACCGACCAGAGGGTCGGACCGAACCCGACGAAAAATTGCGTCACCTTGATCCTGGCCGCCTTGGCCATGACGAAGTGGCCGAACTCGTGGAGCACGATGCAGATGATCAGGGCGAAGACGAGCAGGACCGTCTCGCCCACACCGACGGCGTAGGCGACGCCGATCACGGCCGCCACGATCACGGCGAGACGCACGAGCGCCCACCGGGCCGATCCCGGCGTGGGGGGAGGGGTGTCGGCTCCGTCCCACTCCCGGTGGGCGGCGAGCCCGAGCGGATCGGATGCGAGCGTCTGGCGCAACGACTGGGGCTCGTCGGTCTCGAGGTGGCCCTCGCTCATCGAGCCCGACACTTCACGGCGGCCGCGGCAAGATCGCGCCCGGCCCGGTCGGCTTCCAACACGTCGTTTACGGTACCGGGGTCCGAGGGGCTGTAGTCATCGAGGGCCGAGGCGATGACGTCGGGAATGTCGACCCAGCGGATCGTTCCTTCGATGAAGGCCGCGACGGCCACCTCGTTGGCTCCGTTGAGACAGGCCGGGGCGGTCCCGCCCAGCCGACCGGCCCGATAGGCGAGACCGAGGCAGGGAAATGCCTCCCGGTCCGGCGGAAGGAAGTCCAATCGGGACACGCCGGTCCAGTCCATGGCCCCAAACGGGACGAGGCTGCGATCGGGGTAGGCGAGGGCGTAGCCGATGGGCAGTCGCATGTCGGGTCTCGACAGCTGGGCCAAGGTGGCACCGTCGGTCGTCTCGATCATTGAGTGCACGATGGACTGGGGGTGCACGACGACATCGATCTGGTCATAGCCGATTCCAAAGAGGAGATGCGCCTCGATGACCTCGAGCCCCTTGTTCATGAGCGTCGAAGAGTCGACGGTGATCTTGGGGCCCATCGACCAGGTCGGGTGCTTGAGGGCCTCTTGCAGCGTCACCTCGCTGAGGGATTGACGGGTCCGACCTCGAAACGGTCCCCCGCTCGCGGTCAACACGATCCGCTTGAGCGGGTTGGCGGGGGGGTTCGGCAGCGCGGCGATCCCCTTTTCCCCAAGAATGGCGCGTAAACACTGATGAATGGCGCAGTGCTCCGAGTCGACCGGCACGATCTCGGCCCCCGGCGTCGCCCTCGCTCTCGCCACGACGGGCCCGCCCGCGATCAGCGACTCCTTGTTGGCGAGCGCCAGACGGCGGCCGTCGCCGAGAGCGGCGAGCGTGACGGGAAGCCCGGCGAAGCCGACCACCCCGTTGACCACGACATCGACCCCGGTGGAGATCTCGGCCAGCGCCTCGGGGCCGGCGAGCACCTTGACGCCGGGCGGCACGCCGTCGGCCAGCCGGCGGGCGAGGGAGGGATCGGCGATAGCCACCCGCTCGGGCCTCAGCCGCTGCGCCTGGGCCGCCAGGCGATCGACGGAAGTGGCGGCGCCGATGGCTGCGACGCGGTAGCGCTCGGGTTCGGCCTCGATGACGTCGACGGCCTGGGTCCCGATCGAACCGGTCGAGCCCACGAGGCTCACGGTCGTCGGCTCAGGACGTTCGGGCACCGACTACCTCAGGATGTGCAGATAGCTGGCGAAGAAATAGGCGCCCGGAAGGACGAGCAGCAGCGAGTCGAAGCGGTCGAGCACGCCGCCGTGGGCACCCAGGATCGTGCCCGAGTCCTTGACGTTCAGATCCCGTTTGATCAGCGACTCGAAGAGGTCCCCGATCGGAGCGAGGATGGCCACAACGACCCCGAGGACGAGCCCGTGGATGAGCCCACCCCACGGGGCGATCTCCTTGCCCACGATGGCCCCAACCACGAGCGCAGCGACGATGCCGGCCACGAGACCCTCGACCGTCTTGCCCGGGCTGATGTCGGGTGCGAGAGCCCGACGGCCGAACTGCTTGCCGACGAGATAGGCGACAATGTCAGAGACCACCGTCACGACCACAACGCCGATGAACAGACCGCGTCCATCGCCGGCCCGCAGCAGGAGGGAGGCGAACGATCCGAACAGCCCGACCCACACCACCGTCATCGACGTGACGGCCACGTTGGCGAGCGGCCGAGCCTCGACGATGCCGAGCAGGTACCAGACCATCGTTGCCGCGAAGGTCAGGCCGAGAACGAGCGGGAGGGCACCCACCCCGCGCCAGTAGCCGGCGAACATGAACCCTGCGGTGGCCACGAGTCCAAGCAGCGTGGCCGGCCTGAACCCGGATCGTTGCAGGATGCCGTAGGCCTCGACGGCGCAGGCCACGATGACGATCGCCGCCAGAACGAGCAGGCCCTTGGAACCGAGCAGGCCGGCGACCACGAGAAGGACCAGCAGGCCGGCACCGACGGCCAGGCGCCCGCCCAGATCACCCCTCGTTGACGAAGCGCCATCCGTGGCCGACGGCGCGACCCGCCGCTGCGTCTTGCTGCCTCGCGCCGCCGGCGTCCGGCGCCGGGGAATGACGCGCGTGCCGATGGCCACGCGTCGCTCCTCTTGGGCGGGCTCCTCTTCGCCGTCATCGAGGGCCACGACCTCGTCGTCGAACGGCACGGCGCGATGCGTGCCCGAGCGTTCTTCCTCCAGCCGCTCGAAGTCCTCGTCGAAGGAGTAGAGATCGCTGCGGTCACCGATGTCGGAGTCGAGGGCGCCGCCCCGTTCCTCGTCTCCCTCCAGGTAGTGGGCGTCGGATGCGTCGTCCCAGTTGTCGTGCTCGCTGCGCCAGCGCGCCTTGCTCGAGCCCAGGGCCTCCCACGCTTCGTAGTCGTCGCCGGCGGCGGGGTCGGCGAGGGCGGCGGGGACCTCGCCGGATGCCGGTTCGCTCCAGTGGGGGAGTTGGTGGCTGCCCGTGAGCGTGATGCCCTCCTCCGGGGGCGCGAGGTCGGAACCCGCCTCCTCGGCGGGAAGGGGCCGGGGCGCTTCACCGCCTCGTTCTCCCAGGTTCCACGCCCTGTCCTGACCCTCGGCGGGAGGGATCCAGGGGCTGGCGGTGGTCGGCTCATCCTCTGGTTGGTCGGCCATACCACGCCAAGCGTAGGGGTCCTGGCCGCGCGAGCCGGGTACCCTGCCCGCAAACGGGGTCCTGCGCTCGGCCTCGATGGCATCGGGCGCGTCGCCAGCGGACGGCGATGGCGTTGGGGCTGGGGAGGCGTCGGATGGGTCCGGCGCAGCGCCGCTGCCCTGCTCGTAGCCCGAGGCCACGGGATACCCGGGAGGCTCGTCGGGCGCGGCGGCGAACCCGGGAGGCTCGTCGGCCGCCGCGGCGAACCCGGGAGGCTCGTCGGCCGCGGCGGCGAACCCGGGAGGCTCGTCGGCCGCCGCGGCGAACCCGGGAGGCTCGTCGGGCGCCGCGGCGAACCCGGGAGGCTCGTCGGCCGCCGCGGCGAACCCGGGAGGCTCGTCGGCCGCCGCGGCGAACCCGGGAGGCTCGTCGGGCGCCGCGGCGAACCCGGGAGGCTCGTCGCTCGCCACTCGCCAAGGCTCCGCCGCTTCTTCGCCTTCGGGTCCCGGTTGGTAAGTAGCGGCGTCCGGTGGTCGGGAGGCCGCCCAGCCTGGCCCCGGTCGGTAGATGGCGCCGTCCGGTGGTCGGGAGGCCGCCGGCCCTGGCCCCGGTTGGTCGATGGCCGGGTCGGGGGATGAAAGGGCGCCGGGCGCCGGCTCGTAAGCGGTCGGGTCCTGGGTACCCGGCTGTCCCGGGCCCACCTGCTCGCCGACCGGCGTCGACCAGGGCGACGCTTCGTCGCGGGGCGCGACGGGAGGGGTCCACCCGGCGCGATCCTCGCTCACCGGCTCCCGTGGGAAAGGCCGGGCGGGCGCCGGGTCCGATGGCGGCCCATCTGGGCTGGCTGGCGTCGGCCCCGACTCGAAGTCCCCGACCGGCCGATCCCGGTCGTCATCATCACCTTGGAGGCCGTCGCTCGGTTCGGGCTCGGCGGTATTCCAGGCGCTCGGCTCCTTGCCCACCCGTCGCGACCTCGACCAGCGCCTCCGGCCACCGGTCGCCGCCGGCGTGGGCTCTGGTTGCACCCCGGCCGCCGGCATCTCGCCGGTGGGCTCGTCCCCTTCGGGCCGGCCACCTTCGAGATCGCCCGATTCCCCGGGTCCCTGTGCGGACCGAGCATCGAGCGTGCCCGGCGCCCACTCGGAACCGGTCGAGCCGAGCTGCGGCTCGCTCGCCGGCACTCCATCGCCGCCCACCACCCCCGGCCCGAGCGGCTCCGGCCGTCCTGACCCCTGCGTTTGATCGCCGGCTGGAGGGGCGTCGGGGCCTCCGTTGGCGGCGCCTTGGGCCGCGAAACCCGGGGCCACTGACTCCGGGGCCACTGACTCCGGGGGCCCTGAGTCCGGGGCCGTGGAATCTCCGACGGCGGAGCCCTCGTCCGCTCCGTCTGGTTCCCCAGCGACGGCCTCTGCTTCCCCGGCGACGGCCTCTGCTTCCCCGGCCTCGGTCGCCCCGGCACCGCCGGTCGCGGGCCCTCTGGCCGTCCCAGCGGCACCGTGACGTCCGCGTACGACGGTCGGCTCGGCCTTGATGGGAGCGACCGGGGAGCGGGGTACGGCGACGGCCGGATCGACCGAATCGGGAAGCGGGAACCGATGCGGCGGCCGCGGTCCACTCGGCGCCGGAGGCACGTCGCCGTAGCGCAGCTCGTCGTCGCTTCGCCGTCCGGCGGCGTGGCCAGCATCAAGCGCCTTCTGCGCCTCTTCGGCACCGATGATGCGCACCCCTTCCGCCTTGCGACGCTCTGGTGCTCGCTCGTTGCGTTCGTTGCGCTCGGCCATCGAAGCTTCCTCCTCGGTCCATTGGCACGGGGCGTGTTGCTCGCCGGGGTTCCGACCCCGACCGGCGGCGCTCAGACCGCGAGCAACTCGTCTTGCTTGTTCTGCAGCACCCGATCCAGTTCGGTCACGTACTCAGCCGTGACCCGTTCCAGTTCCTTCTCGGCCCGATCGACGTCGTCGGTTGAGATGTCACCGTCCTTTTCGAGCGATTCGAGGTCTTTGCGTGCCGCCCGCCTGACGTTGCGCAGAGCCACCCTGCCCTCTTCGGCCTTGCTGTGGGCGATCTTGACCATGGCCCGCCGCCGCTCCTCGGTCAGCGGAGGAAAGGTGAGACGGATCACGGCTCCGTCGTTATTGGGATTGACCCCGAGGTCAGACGTCTGGATGGCGCGTTCGATGGCCTTCAGCGACGTCTTGTCGTAGGGAGTGATGACCAGCAACTTGGCCTCGGGGGCCTGGATCCCGGCGATCTGCTGCAGCGGCACTTCCGAGCCGTAGTACTCGACGCGAAGCTTCTCGACCAGGGCAGGAGCGGCTCGCCCGGTCCGGATGCCGGCGAGATCCGCCCTGGCATGCTCGGTGGCTTTCGACATCTTGTCGCGGGTGTCGTCGAAGACGGCGTCAACGTAGCTCTCGTCCATCAACGGATCAGCGTACCGATCCGATCCCCCTGCAGGGCGCGTCTCACGTTGCCCGGCTCCATGATCGAGAAATAGAGGATCGGGAGCGAGTTCTCTCGACACAAGGTGATCGCCGTCAGATCCATGGCCCGCAGGCCCTGCGAGAGGATCTGGTCGAAGGTCACATCGTCAAGTTTGGTGGCTCCGGGGTCGACGGCGGGATCGGCGTCGTAGACGCCGTCGGTGCTCCCGTGGGTACCCTTCAACAAGACGTCGGCATCGATCTCGACGGCCCGCAGGGCACCGGCCGTATCGGTCGTAAAAAACGGGTTGCCGGTGCCTGCCGCGAACACGACAATGCGCCCCTTCTCCAGGTGCCGCATGGCCCGCAGGCGGATGTAGGGCTCGGCGAGCTCCGACATGCCGATGGCCGTCTGGACTCGGGTCGGCTGCCCGTGACGCTCGAGGGCATCGCGCAGCGCCAAGGCGTTGATCACCGTGGCGAGCATCCCCATGTAGTCGGCGTTGGCGCGGTCCATGCCTGCCGCCGAGCCCGTCGCTCCCCTCCAAATGTTGCCGCCTCCGACGACGACCGCTATCTCCACGCCCAAGTCGGCGTGGACCTCGGCCAGTTCCTTGGCGATGCGGTCGACAACGCCACTGTCGATCGTCTCGTCGGCGGCGTCGCTCGCGAAGGCCTCACCTGACAGCTTGAGCACGACCCGGTTCCATCGGGCTCGAGACACGGCCGTCACGTGGCTTCCCCGTCACGGCAGGGCCGAAGGGACCAACGCTCGGGTTGCGCCAGTGCTCGCGGCAAAACAAGGCGTGTGGCTGCCGATGCGCCCTTGGCTCGAGGGCATTTGCGGCCCACAGCCACGCCGGTTGTCTCTTCGCAGTCCCTCACCGCCAGACGATGCTAGCGACCGAGCCGCTCAGGCACCGATGACGACCTGAGCGAAGCGGACGACTCGCGCGCCGCCGAGGACCTGGCCGACCGACTGCTTGTCGTCCTTGGCGAACGGCTGGTCGACGAGAACCCCGCCCGGCACACGCTTGAACCACCCGGTCAGCTTGCCTTCGACGATCTTCGGAAGGGCCGCCTCCGGCTTTCCGTCGAGCCGGGTCTGAGCCTCGGCGGCCGCTCGCTCGGCGTCGACCAGATCCGACGGCACCTCGTCGCGGTTCAAGTAGGTCGGACGACCGAAGGCAACGTGCACGGCCAGCTCATGGGCGAGCTCAGGTGTGCCTCCAGCCAGCTCGACGAGCACACCATTGACGCCGCGCCCGTTCTGCAGGTGCAGGTACGTGTCGAGGGTGCTGTCGGGTCCGGCCTCGAAACGCACGACCCGACCGACGTCGATGTTCTCCTTGAGTGTCACCTTCAGATCGTCGATGGCGTCCTTGCGATCGTCGACGATCCCTTCGCCGTCGGCGGCAACCGCGGCTGCAAGCTCGTCGGCGAGGGCGACGAAGCTCGGCGACTTGGCACCGAAGTCGGTCTCGGACTTGAGCTCGACGAGCGCGGCGGCCCGACCGTCGGGCGCAACCGCTACGGCCACGGCCCCCTGAGCGTTTTCGTTTCCGGCGCGCTCGGCCGCCTTCCCGAGATTGCGGGCTCGCAACCACTTGGCTGCGATCTCGAAGTCACCGTCATTTTCCGACAAGGCTCGCTTGGCGTCCATCATGCCGGCGCCGGTCGCGTCCCTGAGAGCTTTCACATCCTTGGCGGATATCTCTGCCATCTACATTCGTTCCTTCTGCTATCGGCGCGTCATCCGCGCCGGAGTGGGTGCGCCGCCAGCGGCGACAACGGTCTCGCCCTTGTGATGCGGGGCGTGCACCATGCCCCGCGACATCAGTCGCTTGGCTGGGCTTCGCCGGAGGAGGCCACGGCCTCGGCGGCGGGTTGAGCGGACGTCGCCGTTGAAGGAGGCGGGGACTGGGACTCCTCCTCCAGAGCGGGCTCGGAGGGCTCGGCGGGAGCGGTGGCGGCTGTCCCGGTCGCCGTAAGCTCGGCCGGCGCGGCTGAAGCGGGCGCAGGCACGTCTTGCTCCGTGGCTGCGCTGGGGGCGGCGAGGGCGTCGGTCGCCACCCCTGCGGAGGTCGTGTCGAGCTCGCCGGCATCGGCAAGACGATTCCGCTCGGCGAGTCGCGTCTCGCGCTCTTGTTGCTGGAGGGCAGCCTGCCGCCTGGCCTCCCGCTGCTGCTCGGCGCGCCGAGCCTCTTCCTCTGGGTCCACGGCGGGAGCGGCGGCGGCCGCGTTTCGTGCCGCTCGCCGGGAGGCGATGAATCGGCCCTCCTCGACCGCGTCCGCGATGACGCGGCACAGCAGGGTTCCGGCCCTTATGGCGTCGTCATTGCCGGGGATGACGTATTGGATCACGTCGGGATCGCAGTTGGTGTCGACGACGGCGACGATGGGGAGGCCGAGCTTGTTGGCCTCGGTGACGGCGATGTGCTCTTTCTTCGTGTCGATGACGAACACGGCGTCCGGGAGCTTGGCCATCTGGCGGATCCCACCGAGGTTGCGCTCAAGCTTGTCGAGCTCACGACTGATGATGAGCGCCTCTTTCTTGGGCATCGCCTCGAAGTCGCCGGCGGCCCGCATGCGCTCGTACTCCTGCATCTTCTTGACACGGCCAAGAATCGTGTTGAAGTTGGTGAGCATCCCACCGAGCCAGCGCTCGTTGATGTACGGCATCCCGCACTGCTCGGCGTAGGTCGCCACGGGATCCTGCGTCTGCTTCTTGGTGCCGACGAACAGGATGGTGCCGTCGCTGGCGACGAGATCACGCACATAGGAGTACGCGACGTCGATCTGCTCGAGCGTCTGCTTGAGATCGATGATGTAGATGCCGTTGCGCTCGCCGAAGATGAACCTCTTCATCTTTGGGTTCCAGCGCCTGGTCTGGTGCCCGAAATGCACCCCAGCCTCGAGCAGCTGCCTCATCGTTACTACGGCCATGTGAGTTCCTTCCCATCGGTTGCGTCTTCCCCGATGCATGCGCCGGGCCTCTCGGACCGGCGACCGTGGGTACACCAGGGCGTCCGTGCCCCGCCGCCAGCCGGAGGAGCACACCAATGGTAGCGCACGGGTCGGACGAATCGGCTGGTGGGACGGCTCAGGCGGACTCCCGCTCGGCGAGCAGCATGCGCCCTCGCAGCTGCAGCACGACCTTCGTGTGAATCTGGCAGACCCGACTCTCCGTCACGCCGATGATCTGGCCGATCTGGGCCAGCGTGAGGCCCTCGTAGTAGTAGAGGGCGACCACCAGCTTCTCACGCTCGCCCAGCTTCTTGATGGCGTCGGAGAGGACTCGTCGCATCTCCTCGATCTCGTAGGCCGCAACCGGGCCGTCCCCGCGGTCAGCAAGCATGTCACCGAGGGTTGCAGCCTCGCTCCGGTCCCCACCGCCGATGACCTCCTCGAGCGTGGCCACCCCAACGACAGAAATCTTGGCGAAGACATCGTGGAGGTCTGGCTCGCTCATCTCCATCTCCGCCGCGACCTCCGCATCCGTCGGCGTCCTGAGGAGCTTGCCCTCCAACGAGGCGTACGCCTCCTCGACGGCCCTGGCCTTGGTCCGAACCGAGCGAGGAACCCAGTCCATCGAGCGCAACTCGTCGATGACCGCGCCCCGTATGCGGCGAATGGCGTAGGTCTCGAACTTCACGTTGCGCGTGGTGTCGAACTTCTCGATGGCGTCGATCAGCCCAAACATGCCGTAGCTCACCAGATCGGCCTGCTCGATCGTGCGCGGCAACCCGACAGCGATGCGCGCCGCCACGTACTTTGCAAGCGGTGAGTACTCGACGATTAGCTGGTCACGCAGCTGCTGGGCACCGGTTTGCTTGTAGGTCGCCCAGAGGCCGTCCCGGTCCACGGGAGGGTTCCGCACCGCCGCGGGACGGCTGGCGCGACATGACCGGTCTCCGATCGCGGCGTACGTCACCGCGCGCCCGAGCGACGATCGCCGTCGCCCCGGTACGCCGCCAGCCGCAAATCGCCCACTCCGGAAGGTTACCCAAGCGCGCTCGGTAGTGCCTATCGGTTCACCTCCGCCGCTGCCACCAGTCCCGCTCCACCACTACGAGTCCTCGCTCGACCAGGCCCTCAAGCGCCTCGGAGACCGCAGCCACACCGAGGCCGCTGCCGGCCACGACCCGGTTGAGCGAGGTCGGAACCCAGCCGACCGCCTCGAGGACGACCCGCTCGCGAGCGCCGAGCCCGACGCAGTCGGAGGGATCGGATGCGACGACATCGGCCGGCGTCGGCCCGGCGCAGCCACGTGTCCGACCGCCAACTCGGCCTCGTCGGCGAGGGTGGGCGCCGACGAGGTCGAGCGCCTCGAGGATGTCCCTGGCGTCGCGAACCGGTCCGGGGCCGTCGAAGAGCAGCCGGTTGGTGCCGGCCGAGGCTGGGCTCCGGATCGGGCCGGGCACGACGCGCACGTCGATCCCTCGCTCGATCGCCGCATCCGCGGTGATCAACGATCCCCCCGTCTCGTGGGACTCGACGACAACTACCATCGACACGAGGCCGGCGATGATGCGGTTACGGGCCGGGAACCTCCACGCCTGAGCCGGACACCCGGGAGGGGTTTCGGACAGCACCGCGCCACACGAAGCGACGTCCTGCCATAGCTCGGCGTGACGTCGGGGATAGACCCGGTCGACGCCGCTCGCCGCGACCCCGACCGTGCCGCCCCCAACCCGAGCGCTGAGCGCTCCCCTGTGGGCGGCGCCGTCGATGCCGAGAGCCAGGCCCGAGACCACGCAGACCCCGGCTGCGGCCAGGTCCCGACCGAGCTCGAACGCCGTGTCTCTCCCGCCTGCCGTCGCCCTCCTGGTGCCGACGAGCGCCACGCACCGGCGCCGGAGCGCGGCGAGGTCTCCGAGCCAGAACAAGACAGCGGGAGGCATCGGGTCGCGTTCGAGCTGCTGGGGAAAGTCGACCTGACCAGGCCAGGTGACGCCGATGCCCTGGGACCGCAGCCGCTGCCAGCGGCCGACGACGTCGTAGCTCCTCGCGGCGTCCTTCCACAACGGAAGGGAGGCCGCCGCACGGCTCGGATGACGGGCCTCTGGGCGCGCCAGGCGTCCGCTAACGACATCGGCCCACGCCTCCACAGGGTCGCGGCCGGGACCAAGCAGCCGCCCGAGGCTCGCCGGGCCGGCCCCGGGAAGAGCCGCAAGCGCGGCGGCGCATGCGGCGGGCACTGCATTTGCGGTCCCCGGCTCCTCCCCCGGCGACGGCCATCCTCCGCCCTTCATGCGATCGCCCCGACGGGAGCAAACGGCTCGGACCGGAGAGCAAGTGCCGCCCTCACATCGTCGGCGTCAACCGGTGCTCGCTTGCCCGCCAGGTCGGCGACGGTCCTCGCGACTCGGCGCACCCTGTGGAGCCCGCGAGCGGAAAGCCTCCCCTGGCGGAGGCGGATCTCGAGCAGAGCACGCGCCGGGGCGGTGAGCGGCACCAGCTGCTCCAGTCGTTGGCCCGGGATGGCTGCGTTACAGGTCACCCCCCTGGTGCGGGCCTGGAAGCGGGCCGCCTTCACCCGCTTCGCCACCTCCAGGGACGACTCACCCGGCAACCCCGGGCCGTCGGCGGGGAGTAACTCGTCGACGTCGGGGCGGTCGACACCAACCCTCAAGTCGAACCGATCGAGCAGAGGTCCGGAGACGCGGGACGAGTACCTGGCCCTTGCCGTCTCCGTGCAGCGGCAACCTCCGGGCGCGCCATCCCCACCGCAGGGGCACGGGTTCATGGCCGCGACGAGCAGGAAGCGGGCCGGGAAGACGACGCTGGCGCGAGCACGACAGACCAGCACCTGACCGTCCTCGAGCGGCTGGCGGAGCGTATCGAGCAGGTCGGAAGGAAACTCTCCGAGCTCGTCCATGAAGAGCACGCCGTGGTGGGCGCACGTGATCTCGCCCGGGCGCATCGCGACCGTCCCGCCACCGACAAGCGAGACGAGCGACGCGCTGTGATGTGGTGCTCGAAATGGTGGCCGCCTGACCAGACGGCCACCAGGAAGCGGGAGCCCTGCGGCCGAGTGAATGCGCGTGACCTCCAAGGCCTCGTCGCGACCGAGAGGTGGGAGGACACCGACAAGGCGTCGAGCGAGCATCGTCTTGCCGGCACCGGGCGGCCCGACGAGGAGCAGATGGTGACCGCCGGCCGCCGCTACTTCCACGGCGAGGCGGCCGACGGGTTGGCCCCGAACGTCGGCGAGATCGAGAACCGGGTCCTCGGGCACCGTCATCGGTGTGACTCCGACATCCGACCAGCCGTCCTCACCCCGCAGCGCCGCCACCACGGCCCTCAAGGTCGGAGCCGAAAGGACTCGATGCCGACCGAGAAGCTGCGCTTCGCTCGCCGCCGAAGACGGCACCACCACGGTCGACTGGTCGAGAGCGGCGACGAGCGGGAGAGTGCCGGGCACCCGCCGCAGGGTCCCATCGAGGCCGAGCTCCCCGATGAAGGCCACGTCGGCAACAAGGCTGGGGTCGAGCTGATCGTCTGCGGCCATAAGCGCTACTGCAATCGGGAGGTCGAGCCCAGATCCGACCTTGCGCAGCGCCGAAGGGGCCAGGTTGACCGTAACCCTCCGTTGCGGCCAGCGCAGCCCGGAGGAGACGACGGCGGCCCTGACCCGATCGCGTGCTTCCCGGCACGACGCATCGGGCAGACCGACAATGCCGAAAAACGGCATACCGCTGGCGACGTGGACCTCGACGGCGATCGACCGACCGTCGACTCCGGCGAGGGTGGCTGAGCCCACAGTGGCGAGCACGGGGACCTCCTGATGACGCTTCGACGTTTCAGGAGCGGCCGTGAAGTCGGCCACGAACTTTCACCCCCGATGCTACGTCGGGGCTGTGACCGGCACGGCCCGGCATCCGCTTGTCAGGGCGCGAGGTCCACCGTGGTTCGGTGGACCGCTTCCATCCCGGGATTGGTCAGCCGATCGTCGTCGGGGCGCCTCCTGTTCACTATGGCGTCGAGGTACCGACGGTCGGCATCGAGGCGCTCGCGACCATGGCGGGTCGGTGTCCCATGGCCAGGGACGACCCACGCGGCCCGGGCGATAAATGGCGCCAAGAGATCGAGCCCGGCCGCGTAGTCGGCGATGGCCGAAGGACCAGCTGCCGGGAGAGGAAGCTCGATGTCGCTGAGCATGTCACCGGCGATCAGCACGGCCAGGTCAGGGAACCAGGCTGCCGTGTGTCCGACCTCGTGGCCATCGTGGACGAGAAGCTCCACCTCCTGGCCCCCCAAGCGCAGTGCGGTCGATGGCACCCGCTCGACTTGTCCAAAGACAGCCGCCAGGTCATCCGGCCAGGCGGAACCGAGCGCGGCGAGAAGCGACAGGTGATCGCGAGCCGCCAAGCGGGCCGTGTCCGCCGACGCCCACCGCGGCGCTTCGCCGAAGTCCGGATGCCAGAGAAGGTGGTCATAGTGGGCGTGGGTCGCCAGGCCGGCTGCCACCACGAGGCCTCGATCGGCGAGGTCAACGGCGAGATCGGACAGCTCGTCGGGGTCCCAGCACGGATCGACGAGCAGACACGAGCCGTCGCCATGTCCGGGGTCGAGTGGGATGACGCTACTGGTCGTGTGCTCGCGACGACTGGTGGCAACCAGCAAGTCGGCCGTGATCTCGACCAGCCGACGCATGAGCGACTATCGGTCGCCTTCGTCGGCAACCAGATCGGCGGATCCGCTGGCAAGCTCGTCGCGCGTCTTCTTTCCCATGGCCCAGAAGACGACACCGACGCCGATGAAGACAAGCACGGGTGCGAGCTCGGTGACGAGGTAGACGAGTCGCTCGGAGCCGGCCCAGTTGCTCGGGCGGAAGTTGGAGCCAAACCAGCTGACGCCAGCCCCAGGCGCCATGAGCTGGATGATTGTAATCGCGAGGAGCAGCATCAAGACCACGGTCACGATGCGAAATGCAGGCAGACGAAAAGGTCTCGGGGTGTCCGGATGGCTGCGACGCAGCTTCCAGAGGGCCGGATAGATAAGCAGGTAGCTGATGAGCGTGGTCGAGATCGTGACCCCGAGGACGGCCACAAAAAACTTGGCCGCATTGCCGTGCGTCAGCTGATGGGCCGCGACGAGCACGATGGTCGAGACGATCCCGCTGAAGACGTTCACCCGCACCGGCGTACCGTAGCGAGCGTTGATGACGCCGAAGAAGCGTGGGGCGGCGCCGTCGTAGCCGGAGACGGCGAGGGCGCGATCCGATCCCATGATCCACGTCACGCCCGACGTGAGGACACAGATCACGAAGAGAATGGCGCTGATGTCACCCAGGACGAGACCGGCGCCCGTCAGCACCGGAGTGCCGGCGACCACATGACCCCCGTACACAACAAAGACCATCTGGATGGCGTCGACGAAGCCGCCGAAGTTCGTGACCTGCCGGATCGGCAGCACCAGCAAGATACCGAGAATAGGAAGGGCATACAGCGCGAAGCTGAACACCCCGGACCGGGCGATCGCGAACGGCACGTCGCGCTTCGGGTTGACCATCTCCTCACCTGCACTGTTGGGCAATTCGAAGCCGACATAATTGAAGAGCAGAAGTCCGACCAGAAGCACGAATCCACTCGTCGTTGGTTGGAAATTCCCGGCGCTGAGCCCGTGGGTGCCGTGCTTGACGGCAAACACAACGACCGAAGCGGTGAAGAGACCGAGCAGCACGAAACGGGCGAATGCTCCTGCCGTCGGGAGCCACTTCCCGACGCTGAACGACAGGATGGCGGCGAGGACGGTGACCCATATGAAGACGATGGTGATCACGAAGAACATGAATGTCGAGAAGGTCTTGCCGTGATGGAAGAACACTTGGATGGCGGTCAGTGTCGAGAAGGCCAGCGTCCCTCCCAGCCAGACAGGATTGGTCACCCAGTACAGGAAGTTGTTGACCGCCCCAGCGAGATGACCAAAGGCCATTCGAGTCCACAGGTACGGCCCTCCCTCCTGCGGGAAAGCCGTGCCAAGCTCCGCAAACAGCAGCGCCTGGGGCACGAAGAACACCAGCGCGAACACCACCATCCAAGTGAAGGCCTCCCCTCCCTGGCTGGCTACCGAGGCGATGGTATCGACCCCGACGATGGTGCAGATGAGAAAGAAGAGGATGTCGAAACGGCCAAAATGTCGCCGTAGCTTGCGCCGCTCAGTGGCGGCGGAAGCGGTGATCGGCAGATCGACAGCAGCTGTCACGGTCCGGCCCCTAACTCACGTCCGATCGCCCATCGTGCCAAGTTCGTGCGACCGTCGCGTTTCGCGCGTATTGCCGTCTGATGACGCACGGCGCGATCGACGGAGGACCGGGCGATAGGATCAGCGTCCCTCGAACTTGGGCTCCCGCTTCGCCGCGAAGGCGGAGAAAGCCTCGCGTGCATCGGCCGTCGAAAGGTTGATGGTCTGAGCGCGCGCCTCGGCCGCAAGCGCTTGAGAGAACGTCGTCGTCTCGGCCGAGTCCAACAGCTCCTTGGTCAAGGAAAGCGCGATCGACGGACCTGCGGCCAGCCGGCGGGCCCACGTCGCAACGAACTCGTCGAGCTCGCCAGCAGGCATGGCTCGGTTGACGAGGCCAAGCTCCACCAGCTCGTCTGCCCCGATAATGTCCCCGAAGAACGCCAGCTCCTTGGCCCGAGCAAGTCCGATGGCCCGCGGGAGCAGCCAGGAGCCACCGAAGTCGAGGGAGAGCGCCCGGCGCGAGAAGATCTCGGAGAAACGGGTCCTGTCGCTCGCCACGATGAGGTCGCAGCACAGCGCCAAGTTGGCGCCGGCGCCGACGGCGACCCCATCGACCTTGGCGATCGTCGGCTTGGACAGGTCCCTGATTGCTCTGGCCACGGTTCCAACATCGTTCATCCTGTCGAGGGCACCGCGCTCGGTCGCCTCACTCGCTACGAGGTCGGCGCCGGCGCAGAAATCCCCTCCCGCCCCGGTAAGGACGAGCACCCGATCGCTGCGAGTCATCGCCACCTCGGTCGCCAGCCGACCGAGCTCCATGAAGTGCTCATAGCCCAAGGCGTTCTTTCGTTCCGGGCGATCGATGGTGATGGTGGCGATGCCATCGCTCCTGCTCAGCCTGATGCTGTCCATGACTGCGACGGTAGCCCGCACCGGCCCGGTGGAGAGCACCGTGACCGCGTCAGCGGCGGGCAGCTCCGATGGCCCGATCGAGGTCCTGCCACAGATCCTCTACGTCCTCTATGCCGACGGAAAGACGGAGCAACGACGAAGGGAGCTCCTCCTCCCCCTCCCAGCGGCCCCGACGCTCGATGAGCGTCTCCACGCCGCCGAGGCTGGTACCGGCGATAGCCACCCGTGTTTCGGCGGCGACGGCTTCCGCCGCCGGTATCCCGCCCGCCACCTCGAAGGACACGATGAACCCCGCCCCATCCATCTGCGCAGCTGCCCTCTCATAGCCCGGATCCGACGAGAGACCGGGATACCGAACCTTTGTCACCCCTGGATGGTCGTCGAGGCGGCGGGCCAGTTCGAGGGCAGTGGCCTGCGATCTCCTGACCCTGAGGGGCAGGGTGCGAAGCCCGCGCAGACCGAGCCACGTCTCGAAAGGGCCGGCCACGGCCCCATGGAGCGAACGCCTGGTGACAAGCAGATCGAGCACATCGTGGCGACGCGTCACTGCCACACCGAGGAGAACATCGGAGTGACCCGAAATGGCCTTGGTGGCACTATGAACGACCACGTCGACACCCAAAGCGAGCGGACGTTGCAGGACCGGCGTGGCAAAGGTGTTATCCACCACCACATCGAGTCCGAGCTCGTGGGCACCGGCCGTCAGCGCCGGCAGGTCGGCGACCGCGAGCAGCGGGTTGGTCGGGGTCTCGAGCCACAGGATCCCACCCGATCCGAACGCCTCTCCTCGCCCCGATGGTCGCCCAGGGCCATCGGCTACGTCGGCGCACGCGTCCAGGGCTGCCGCCGTGTCGGCGACGTCAACGGTCCGAGAACGAAGCCTCCCCCTGGCACCGACGTCGGAGAGGAAGCGCCGGGTGCCGTTGTAGGCGTCGCCGGCGACAATGACCCGCCCCGGCACCGGCAGTGTCTCGATGATCGCGGCGATGGCTCCGAGTCCCGAGGCGAAGGCGAGTGCTGTGCCGCCTTCGAGCGCGCCGATGGCGGCCTCGAAGGCGCTCCATGTCGGGTTGCCGTCCCGGCCGTAGCTGAGCTCGCCCCCCTGATGGAAGGTGGAGCTGAGCACGATCGACGGATTGACCGGACCGCCAGGTGTGCTCTCCGGACGCCCGACGTGGACGGCCAGCGTGTCGAGCGCGAAGCCTGTGGCGGATTGAGGGTCGGCACCGGCGTCGACCGCATCGATGGCGCCCGCAGAGGAGCTACCGGCACCGTCCCTGCCGGACCCGGATGAGGCGCCGTTTCCGCTCCGCGGCCCCTCCTGCGGATCCGAGCGCGGCGAAGACGGATCTCGCGGAGACTGGCCCTGCGGGGAGCCGCTCAGAACGCCCCCTCGATCACCTCGAGCTCGCCGCCGAGGATGGCGACGACGTCGAAGCGTATGCGTCGCGCCCTCGTCGGAGCCTCTTGCTCGAGCCAACGTGCCGCAAGCCGCCGGATCCGCGTCTGCTTGGTCGCGGTCACCGCCGTCGCCGGCACACCGAACGCATCGGTGCTCCTCGCCTTCACCTCGCAGAAGACGAAGATACCGCCCTTCTTGGCCACCAGATCCAACTCGCCGTCACGGCAGCGCCAGTTGCGGGCCACGACCTCATAGCCCGCCTCCTCGTACCACACGGCGGCTCGGTCCTCCCCCGCTCTGCCGAGACGTTGGCGGTGTCGAGCCATCCCGTCGGCTCCAACGCCGCCACCATGGCCGCCCGCCGGCTGGCGCTCGGGAGCTGTCATCGCCCTGATCGCTCAGAGCTCCTTTTCCGGCAGCTCTTCGACGTTGACGTCTTTGAAGGTAACCACTCGCACGGAGGAAACGAAACGGGCGGGTCGATACATGTCCCAGACCCATGCGTCCCCGAGCCGGATCTCGAAGAAGGTGCGCGAACCGTCCCCGCTGGCCTCCATCTTTACGTCGTTGGCAAGGTAGAACCGGCGCTCGGTCTCCACCACGTACTTGAACATGGGGAGGACGGCCCGGTACTCCTGGTAGAGCTGCAGCTCGATCTCGGTCTCGTACCGCTCGAGGTCCTCGGCGCTCACCGGAGCGTCCCGTGATCGGAGTTCATGACCTTCATGCTACGACCTGCCGCCGGCCACCGGCGTGCCGGCGCCGACGCTCCGAGCAGCCGCTCAGCGAGCCGGGACGCGCTTCTCCTTGATCTTCGCCGCCTTGCCGCTGCGCTCCCGCAGGTAGTACAGCTTCGCCCTGCGTACGTCACCCCTCGTCACGACCTCGATCTTTGCTATCACGGGTGAGTGCACGGGAAACGTGCGCTCGACGCCGACGCCGAAGCTGACCTTCCGGACGGTGAAGGTCTCTCTGAGGCCCGATCCCTGCCTCCTGATCACCGCGCCCTGGAAGATCTGCACGCGCTCACGAGTGCCCTCGACCACGCGCACGTGGACCTTCAGGGAGTCTCCCGGGACAAAGTCGGGGACGTCGGTACGCAGGCTGTCCTGGTCGACGAGGTCGGTGGGATTCATGGCGCAATGCTCCTGGCGCTCGGTGCGGCGACGAACGAGGCGAGATGGATGTCCACGGGCCGATCCCGACGGCCCATCGGCACCGGCGGAGTCACGCTCGCCCTTCTCGTCGCGGAGGGGACGACTCAGGGTAGTGGATGGCCGGGGTCAGTGGCCATCCTCGCCTCCGGTGGCGGCGGTGGACCCATCGTCGGCGAGACCGAATTCGGAGAGAACCATCCGGTCGTCGACACTCAGGCCACCGCGTGCCTCGATCAGGTCCGGTCGTCGGGCGAGGGTCCTGGCGATGGCATGCGCTCTCCGCCAGCGTCGCACGCGGCCATGGTCGCCCGAGAGCAGCGCTCCCGGGACCTCCAACCCCCGAAACGACGCCGGCCGGGTGTAGTGGGGATACTCGAGGAGCCCATCGGAGAAGCTCTCCTCCTTGGCGGATTCCTCGTTTCCCATCACGCCGGGCACGAGCCGGCAGACAGCCTCGACGACCGCAAGCGCCGCTACCTCTCCCCCGGACAGAACAAAATCCCCGATCGACAGCTCACCGTCGACCAGGTGGTCGGCGATCCGCTGATCGACCCCCTCGTAGCGACCGCAGAGGAGCGAGAAGCTTCCACCGGCCGCGAGCCGGTGGGCCCACGCCTGGTCGAAGCGCGGTCCGGCGGGTCCGAGCAACAGGAGGGGTCGAGGTGGACCGACGGCCTCGATGGCGGCGAAGACCGGTTGGGGGGCGAGCACCATTCCCGCTCCCCCGCCGAAGGGCGCGTCGTCGGCGGAGCGGTGAGGGTCGGTCGCAGCCGAACGCAGGTCATGGACCCGCAGATCGAGGACCCCAGCCCGCCGGGCCTTCCCGATGAGGCTGGCGTCCAACCAGGGGTCGACAAGCAATGGGAAGATCGTGAACAGATCGATTCGCACCGTGTGGCGTCCGCTACTTCAGAGATCGAACAGGCCGTCTGGCACATCTACGACGACCCGGCCCGCAGCATGCGACGTGACGAAGTGCAACGGGACAAGAGCTCCTCCCTCGAGAACGAGCAGGTCGCTTGCCGGGTTTGACTCAACGGCCGTCACCGTCCCGAGGAGAGCTCCCGATCGATCGGCGACGGTCGCGCCAATCAGCTCGTGGACCCAGAGCACCTCGGGATCCACCACGGGCTCGGCACGCAAGGAGCTGCCCCGCAACTCGTCGGCCTGCGCCCTGTCCTCGACCCCGGCAAAGGCAACGATCCAACGATCTCGTCCTCCTGCCCCCGGGCTCGCAGTCGAGGCGACCACCTCGAGGCTCCGGCCCCCGGGCCCAACGAGCGTGGCCCCGGCCGTCACCCGTTCGGGCCGATTGCTCACGAGCTCGACCACGACCTGTCCCCGCAGCCCGTGAGCGCGAGCCACGAAGCCGACCTCGAGCAGTTCGACGGGTGCCGCACCCGGAGTCCCGGCGTCGTCGCCGCCGGCGTCACGAGGAGCGTCGATCTCCCCTTCGTCCCGTCCGGCTCCGGAAGGCGTCGACCGCTCCGGCCTCGTCTCGGTCACGTGGGAGCGTCTCAGTCGACGATGTCGACGACGACGTCGCGGCCTTCCGATGCCGCCGCCGCCCTGACCACGCCACGGATCGACTGCGCCACCCGACCCCGTCGGCCGATGACCTTCCCCATGTCCCCCTGGGCGACCCTGAGGGAGAGCCGGGTGCCACCGTGGCGGCCCGGTTCGCTCTCGATCCCTACCGCATCGTGGTCATCGACGAGCTGGTCGGCGAGATAGGCGAGCACGCTCATCGCTCTGCCGGCGTCGGCATCGTCGGCGGCGGCATCGCCATCGTCGGCGTCGATGTCATCCGCCGAAGGCAGCTCCTGGTCGGAGCCTTCGTTGTCGCTCACGACGGATCTGGTGCGGCCGCGACCGGATCCGGCGAGGTCGTGACTGCCTCCGATGAGGCGGTAACGGGATCCGGGGCCGCCGGGGTGGCAGGCACGCCGGTGGCCCATTCCTCCATGGCCCCTGACTGCTTCAGGAGCTTGGCGACGGTCTCGGTCGGCTGCGCCCCGGTTTTGAGCCAGCGGATGGCCTTGGCGTTGTCGATCACGATCCGGCTGGGTTCCTGGCGCGGCTCATAGGTGCCGAGAATCTCGATGAACCGGCCGTCGCGAGGGGAACGGCTGTCGGCCGCCACCACCCGATATACCGGCTGCTTCTTCTTGCCCATCCGCATGAGGCGGAGCTTGACGGCCATGTGTGCTGTTCTCTTCCTGTGTGCGTTGTCGGATCCGGTAGGCGCAGGGCCCCTACCGGCCCCTGCGGTGCTTCTTCTTGTTGTTCTTGCGACCAGACTTGGAGCTGCTCGCCTTGGACATTCGCCGGCCGACTCCTGGCAGCGTCGACATCTGACGCATGTAGACCTGCATTTGCTTGAATCGATCGAGAAGGCTGTTGACGTCGGCGGTGGTAGTGCCGCTGCCCTTGGCGATACGGGAGCGCCGTGAGCCGTTGATGAGCGATGGGGTGCGTCGCTCTTCGGGCGTCATGGAGTGGATGATGGCCTCAATCGGCTTCATCGCACCCTCGTCGACCTCGGCGTTGCGAACTTCCTTGGGCAGCCCGGGGAGCATACCGACAAGGCCGGAGATGGGCCCCATCTTCTTGAGCTGCTGCATCTGGTCAAGGAAGTCCTCCAGGGTGAAGCTGCCCTCCTGGAGACGGGACATCGCCCGCTCGGCCTCGGCCTGATCGACGACTTCCTCCGCCTTCTCGATCAGGGAGAGCACGTCGCCCATCCCGAGGATTCGATCGGCCATGCGATCGGGGTGGAACAGGTCGAAGTCGCCCTGCTTCTCCCCCGTCGAGGTGAAGACGATCGGTCGTCCCACCACCTCTTTCACCGAGAGAGCGGCACCGCCGCGTGCGTCGCCGTCGACCTTGGTGAGGATCACACCATCGAGGGCCAGGGTCTTGTGAAAGGCTTCCGCCGTCGTGACGGCGTCCTGGCCGGTCATGGCGTCGATCACGAGGAAGGTGTAGTGCGGGTCGGTCACCTCCGAGACGCGTCGGACCTCGTCCATGAGCTCGGCATCGATGGAGAGGCGGCCAGCGGTGTCGACGATGAGGACGTCTCGACCGAGGCGAATGGCCTCGTCGAATCCCTTCTTGGCGACCGTGACCGGGTCGGTGGCCTCGCTGAAGACCGGCACCCCAGCCTCCGCACCGAGGACCCTGAGCTGCTCGACAGCCGCCGGCCGCTGGAGGTCGGCGCCGACGAGAAGCGGGTTGCGGCCCTCCCGCTTCTTGAACCACGCGGCGAGCTTTCCGGCCGCCGTCGTCTTGCCTGCGCCCTGAAGTCCGGCGAGGAGGATGACCGTCGGAGGCCGGGACGCATAGGTGACCTTCAGGGTCTCCCCGCCGAGGATCGACATCAACTCGTCGTGGACGACCTTGACGACCTGTTGACCGGGGGTCAGGCTCTGCGACAGGTCGGCGCCGACGAGCTGCTCTCGTACCCGGCCAACGAAGTCGCGCACGACCCGCAGGTTGACGTCCGCTTGAAGGAGCGCGAGGCGGATCTCACGAAGCGCCTCGTCGACGTCTGCTTCGGAGAGTCGCCCCTTGCCCCGCAAGCGGGTGAAGATGCCGTCGAAGCGGTCGGTGAGGGACTCGAACATGCGGTCTACCAGGGTAGACGAAAGCCGCCCTATCTGGTGACACGAGCCTCGGGCCATCTCCGAAACTCCGGCTCTCGGAACCTGTCGCGATCCTGCACCGACAGGTGTACATCGATCGCGACAGGTTCGCCTCGACGCGTACACGGATCGCGACAAGAACGGTTCAGAGGCGCAGAGAGAACGATCGCGAAGCGTCCGTTATGTCGGAGGGCGAGCCGAGGGCGTCGACGTGTCAGTCGTCCGGGGTCACGAGGGCGTCGACGAACTCGACAGGGTCGAAGTCGATCAGGTCCTCGACGCCTTCACCCACCCCGACGAGCTTGATCGGGATCCCGAGATCGGACTGGATGGCGACGGCGATGCCGCCCTTGGCGGTGCCATCGAGCTTGGTGAGGACGATGCCGGTGACGCCAACATCGCCAGCGAACTGGCGGGCCTGGATGAGGCCGTTTTGCCCGGTCGTGGCGTCGATGACGAGGAGAACCTCGCTGACGTGGCCGGGCGGCCGCTCGGCGACCCTGCGAACCTTCTTGAGCTCCTCCATCAGGTTCACCTTGTTGTGCAACCTTCCCGCCGTGTCGGCGAGGACCAGGTCGGCATGCCGGGCGGCGGCGTGTTGGACCGCGTCGAAGATCACCGCTCCCGGGTCGCCACCCTCGTTGCCCCTGATGATCTCGGTGCCGGCCCGATCCGCCCACTGGGCCAGTTGCTCGGCGGCGGCGGCCCTGAACGTGTCGCCTGCAGCCATCACAATCGAGTGACCCAGGGTGCGTTGGCGAAGCCCGAGCTTTCCGATGGTTGTCGTCTTGCCCACCCCGTTCACCCCGACGAACAGCCACACGTTGGTCCCCGCCGCATCGACGTGGAGCTCGCGGTCACCGTCGAAGCGGTCGATCAGGTCGGTCCTCAGGCGGTCGACGAGCTGGTCGGGGGTGGTGATCCCATCGGACTTCACCCTTGACTTCAGGTCGTCGAGGATCGACTCCGTCACCTCGGCGCCGACGTCGGCGAGGATGAGGGCCTCCTCCAGGTCGTCCCACGTGGTGGCGTCGATGCTGTCACGCGACCTGACGGTGGTGAGATACCCGCCAAAAAGGGACCTGGCTTTGCCGAGGCGGTCACGCAACCTCGGTCTCGCGACCTGCCCGGGTAGGCCCTCGTCCGGTTGGACCAGGTCATCGTCTTGGACCAGGTCAGCGCCTTGGACCAGGTCAGCGTCGACGACATCGGATCGGCCGGCGGCCGACGAGGCGGGCACGTCTGTCTGCGAGCCCCCTCCCCCGTCGGGGCCCAGGGCGGCGACGCCCGGTCCCGCCGCGCGCCCGTCGCCTCCAGCCTCCGCCGGCGCCCCGGCCTCCGGCTCCTGAGCGCGACGCGCCGCCACGCGACGGCCCCGTGCGACCAAGGCGCCGGTGCCGCCCCCGCCGACCACGACGACGGCGGCGACGATGCCGATAATCAGATCATGCATGGGGGCCGGAGCCTAGGGCACACCGACCCGATCGGACGCGCCCACTCGATTCGATGCTCCGATCCGCTCGCTGACCACTCGCGACGAGCCTCCCGGCGCCATGGTCACCCCGTAGAGGCAGTCCGCCGCCTCCATGGTGCGCTGCTGGTGGCTGACGACCACCAGCTGGGCCTCTGCTCTGAACTCTCCGAGCAGGTCCAAGAAGCGGTGCAGGTTGACATCGTCGAGCGCGGCCTCGACCTCGTCCATCAGGTAGAAGGGCGACGGTCGGGCCCGGAAGACGGCGAAGAGGAAGGCCATGGCCACCAGGCTGCGCTCTCCTCCGGAGAGCAACGAGAGGCGCCTGACGTTCTTGCCCGACGGCCGAGCTTCGACCTCGATGCCCGTGTCGAGCAGGTGGTCGGGGTCGGTAAGCCGGAGGCGACCGATGCCGCCGGGAAAGAGGGTGCCGAAGAGGCTCTCGAAGTTGTCGGCGACGTCGGCGAACGCGGCCCTGAAGACCTCGACGATCTCGTCGTCGACGGCTCTGATCACCTTCCCCAGCTCCCTGCGTGCGGACCTGACGTCGTCGAGCTGGCCCTCGAGGAAGGTGTGACGCTCCTGGAGGGCGTCGAGCTCCTCCAAGGCCAGCGGGTTTATCGGTCCCATGAGCCGGAGGTCCCGTTCGAGCTCGGTCCGCCGACTCCCCGGGCTTGTGCCCGGCGGAAGCGGCGGGCACTCGGCTGCGACGAGGTCATCGGGCTCGCAGTCGAGCTCTCGGCGAACGAGGTCGGTGAGGGTCTCAAGGCGAACTCTGTTCTCGGCCTCTTCGAGATCGACGCGGCCGGCCCGCTCTCGCAGCTCGCCGAGCTGACGCTCTGCGGTCGAGCGTTGTCTCCGCAGCTGCTCGAGCCGGTCGGTGACCCATCGTGTGGCTTCGGACTCGGCCCTCCTGGAGACGCGAAGCCGGTCGAGAACGGCGACGAGGCGGGCTTCTCGCTCGGCGACGATCGCCGAGAGCCTGGCGGTGACCTCGGCATCGGCTCCGAGTCTGACTCGACGGACCGCCGCATCCTCCCGTTCGGCCACGTTGCGCCGAAGACGAACCTCCACCTCTTCCAGACGCCTGGACACGAGACTGCGGCGCTCCTCGATGCCGGCGGCCCGTACCTCGAGATCACGGCGGAGGGCCGCGACGGCTGCGGCCCGCTCGGCGATCAGGGATCGCGCAGCACGCTCGGCGACGGCCCGCTCGTTCTCACGTTCGGCCGCGGCCTGGAGCTCGGGCAGCAGACCTTCGAGCTCGGCCATCCGGCGCTGCTCGCCTGTGAGCCGGTCGGCCAACTCGGTTCTCTGCGCCGCGGCCGCCGCTGCATCCCGCCGAGCGTCATCCACTTCGGCCGTGCACCGGCGCAGGGCGTCCGCCGTCGCCTTCCGTCTCGATCCGCCGGCGTCAGCGGCGCGCACGGCGTCGGCCGCCGCCGTACGGGCCCGGTCGAGCCGCTCGCTCGCCTGGCGCTGGTCGTCGACGGCCCGCTCGGCCTCGGTCTCCGCTGCGGCCGCCTCGGCACCGGCCGCCTCGAGGGCCGCACCGGTCGCGCCCGTGGCGCCGCCACCAGTGCGCCACACGCCGGCGGCAAACCGATCGCCTACGGGGGTTACGACGACGAGCTCGGGTCGGTCTCCTGCCAGGTCGAGCGCTTCGACCCAGGTCGGTACGCACACGGCTCGGCCCAGGATCCGGTCGAGCAGGGCTTCGCACGCCGGCAGCCGAGACCGGACGTGATCACGCACCCGAGTGACGCCGTGCGGTAGGCCGCCCAGCGAACCCCCGCCCGGCTCACCCGCCAACCCGCCGCCAGCCACAAGCCCGCCTGCCGCCAGCCCGCCTGCCGCCACCGACCAATCGGTAACCGCCGGCTCGCCGGCGAGCGAGGGAAGGGCGACGACGGCGCCACCGAGGTCCAGCCGGCGCAGCTCCTCGAGTCCGCGGCGGGCGGCGCCGGGCCCGTCGACGACCACCGCGGCCAGGGTCTCGCCTGCGGCAGCCTCGAAGGCCGCCTCCATCCCCTCGTCCACCTGGACCAGCTCGAGGAGCGCACCGACGACGCCACAGATCTCCTCGAGGTGCTTGGCGCCGGCGCGCGCCCTGGCGTCGTCGAGCGCCTGGCCGAGGGCTTCCGCCCTCGCTTCCCATCGGTGCCGATCGGCGTCGGCCGTCCTGCGGCGATTCTCGGCGTCGGCGTGGTCGGCCTCGGCTCGTGCCAGCGCGACCCTGGCTTCATCGACGTCGGTGTCAAGACCGGGTACGGCCGCCTCCGCTTCGGCGAACGAAGCCTCCAGCCTCGCCACCTCCGCCTCGAGACGGGCCGACCGCTGTTCGGCCGTGACGAGTCGGGTCTCGACACGACGCTGCTCGGCCACGGCCCGCTCGACCGAGGAACGCAGACCGCCGAGCTCGCCTCGCACCTCGGCCGCTGGATCGGTGACCGCCCCTCCCTCCCGTCTCCATCGCGCCTCGACCTCGGAGGTCTCCACCGCGAGCGCCGCCTCGGACTCGACCACCTCGAGCTCGTGAGGTCCGAGCTTCTCGCCCTCCACCTCGGCGGCGGCCAGTTGCTCGGCGAGGGATGCGGACTCGGCTTCGAGGCTGGCGACGACGTCCTGGTCGACGGCGACGGCCAGCTCTCGCTCGAGCCCCCTGCGCCGCTGGCCGACCAGGGCGACGAGCCCCGCCGCCCTGGCCCGCAGCCCCTCGGCACGCGACACCGACTCGGCCAGGTCGGTCGCATCGGTGTGGCGGCGGGCCGATTCCAATTCGTGTTCGGCCGCGGCGACATCGGCGTCGAGACGGGCCAGTGCACCTCGAAGCTCGCCCTCACCGCTCGTCAGGTCCGTCTTGGTGCGGGCCGAAGCGGCGATCCTCGCGTTGATGGTGGCCAGCTCGCGCCCGGCGAGGTGTCGGCGCAGGGCGCCGAGCTCGGCCACGACGTCGCCGTGGCGTCTGGCCGCGTCGGCCTGCTTCTCGAGCGGCCTGATCTGCCGCCTGACCTCCCGGAGGAGGTCCTGGAGGCGCACAAGGCTGCTCTCGGTGGACTCCAAACGGCGCTCGGCCTTCTCCTTCCTGCGCCGGTGCTTCAGGACGCCGGCCGCTTCCTCGATGACGAGTCGACGGTCCTCCGGCCTGGCATTGAGGACGGCGTCGAGGTTGCCCTGGGAGACGATGACGTGCTGCTGGCGACCGACGCCCGTGTCGGAGAGCAGCTCCTGCACGTCGAGAAGTCGGCAGGGAACCCGGTTGATGGCGTAGTCGGATTCTCCCGTCCTGAACAGGGTTCTCGTGATCGTCACCTCGGAGAACTCGATCGGGAGCAGGCCGGCGCCGTTGTCGATGGTGAGCGACACCTCGGCCCGCCCGAGCGCCGCCCGTTTGGGTGTGCCGGCGAAGATGACGTCTTCCATCTTGGATGAGCGCAACGTGCGCGGCCCCTGGGCGCCGAGCACCCAGGCGACGGCATCCACGACGTTCGACTTGCCGCTGCCGTTGGGGCCGACGACGACGGTCACACCCGGTTCGAACTCGAGGGTCGTGGAATCAGCGAAGGACTTGAAGCCCTTGATGGTGAGCGACTTCAGGAACACACGAAGGTCAACCTAGCGGGCGCAGGGGCCGCGATCGCGCACCCCACGGGACCGCGTCCCGGCTCGTCTACACCTGGCAAAGGGGGCAGAAGAAACCGCTCCGGCCACCGGCCTTTCGTCGCACGATCGGGGTCTCGCAGCGGCCGCAGGGCATGCCCTCGCGGCCGTAGACGCGGTGATGGCCCTGGAAGGATCCGACGCGACCGAAGAGGTCGCGATACTGCTCGTCGGCCAGCGACGACCCCCGGTGGCAGATGGCTTCTGCGAGGGTCGTGACCATCGCATCGGAGAGCGCCGCTGTCTCCCCGACCGAGAGCCCATCGGCGGGCCGATCGTGGGCGAGACTTGCGGCCCAGAGAATCTCGTCGGAATAGATGTTGCCGATCCCGGCGACGAACCGCTGGTCCATCAGCAGGACCTTGAGCCGAGTGCGACGAGCGGCGAGTCGGCGGCCGAGCTCGGTTGGCCCGATCCATCCGACGACGGGGTCGAAGCCGAGATGGGCCAGCTCGGACGGCACGTGTCCTCGGGCGGAGGTCAGGAAAACTTCGCCGAAGGTTCGAGGATCCACAAAGCGCAGCTGTGGTCCGCCGTCCCATGTCATCGTCAGGTGGGTGTGCCGGCCGACCGGAGCGCTCGCTTCGGCACTGAGGAGCTGGCCGCTCATGCCGAGGTGGATGACGAGCATGGCGTCGCCGTCGAGTCGCAGCAGGAGGTACTTGCCCCACCGGCCGACGGCCTCGAGGCGCCGACCCACCATCCGGGCCGGCACGCCGGCCGCGTCCGCGTGCCGGCGCAGGGTCCTGGCTCCTTCGATCTGCACTCTCTCCACTCGCCGCCCGACAAAGACCTCGGCCAGGTCGCGCCTGATCGTTTCGACCTCGGGCAGCTCCGGCACGAACTAGCGGGGAGCAGGCGTGAGCGAGCTGTGTCCTTCGGGACCCGGGTCACGAGCCGCCCGCATGACCGTCAGGCGCTCCCAGGCCGCCATCGCTGCCGCCTGCTCGGCCTGCTTCTTGCTCCGGCCCGAGCCGCGCCCGAGCGACTCGCCCCTGATCATCACCTCGGCGTCGAAGAGCTTGGCGTGGTCGGGACCCTCGTCGCTCACCACGTAGTTCGGTAGGACATCGAATTCCCTCGCGCAGCGTTCCTGCAGTCGGGTCTTGTAGTCATCTCCGCCGGGGCGGCCGGCGGCGTCGATGATCCGGTCGCCGAGCAGCCTCATGATGAGGGCGGCGGCCGCTTCGGGTCCCCTGTCGAGGTACACGGCACCGATCACGGCCTCCGCGGCGTCGGCGAGGATGGAAGGCTTCCTGCGTCCTCCGGACTGGTCCTCTCCCTTGCCGAGAAGCAGGGCATCGCCGATGGAGAGACCGGCGGCCACATCGGCGAGAGCGGAGGAGTTCACGAGCGCAGAGCGGGCCTTGGCCAGCTCTCCCTCGGGGAGGTCGGGGTAGGTCAGGTAGAGATGGTCGGTGACCACCCAGCCGAGCACGGCGTCGCCGAGGAACTCAAGACGCTCGTTGGACGCCTCTCCCGGGTGTTCTGCGCACCAGGACCGATGGGCGACACACTGGGCGAGCAGGCCGTCGTCGCGCACGTCCCAACCCAGGCGATCGGCGAGAGCGCTCATCTCGGGTGTCGGCACCACCACCGCGCTCGACCGCCCGTCCGAGTCCGAGCTTGATCCTTCCGCGGCGCTACCCGCCGCCATCGGCGTGCAGCTTGGCCAGGACGTAGTCCACGGCATCACGAACGGTCTTGAGATCCTCGAGGTCCTCGTCGTCGATCCGGAAGCCGACCGAACGCTCTCCCAATTCCTCCTCGAGAGCTTCGACCAGCTCGATGAGGGCTAGCGAGTCGGCTCCGAGGTCGTCACCAAACGAAGCGGCCTCGTTGATGCCCTTCGGGTCGATCTCGAGAATGTCGCCAAGGCACCCTCTGACCAGCTCGAGCACCGCCTGACGATCGAGCGGCCCCCGCTCCACGTGCGTCTCAGCGGGCACGGCAATCGACCGATCGGTTGGAGGGTGTGGCAGCAGGCACGATTGGCTCCCGGGAGACGACAACGACGCCGAATGTGATGACGCCGAACGTAACGCGGTGCCGAATCTACCCGCGCCGGCCGTCAGGCGGCGATGGACGCCGCGACCAACGACACCAGGTCGGCCTCGACGGCGTCGTGGGCGACCTTGACGGCGTTCAGCACGGCGCGCGACGACGAGGACCCGTGGCTGATGATGCAGAGCCCACGAGTGCCGAGTAGGACCGCTCCGCCGTAAGTCTCGGGATCGAGCTCTTCGGCCAGGGCGACGAGGCCGGGCATGAGCACCTTGGACGCCTCCCTCGTTGAGTCGTCCGCATCGAAGGCGCCGAGGACGGCGCGCATGGCGAAACGCAGGGTGCCCTCTGCCGTCTTGAGCAAGACGTTGCCGGTGAAGCCGTCGGTGACGATCACGTCGATATCGTCGGTCATCAGGTCGCGACCCTCGACGTTGCCGACGAATCTGACATCGGGGCCCCCCGCGCCATCGGCCAGCAGGGCGTGCGCCTCTTTGACGACGACGTTGCCCTTGGTCGGCTCTTCACCGATCGAGAGCAACCCGACCCGCGGCTCGGCGATCCCGTAGCGCTGGCGCGAGAAGGTCGACCCCATGCGGGCAAACTGCACGAGCCACGGTGCCGTGCACTCGGCGTTGGCTCCGGCGTCGAGCACGACCGTCGGCGTCGTGCCCGGCACTGGGATGGGCGTGGCGATGGCGGGCCGGAAGACCCCCTTGATGCGGCCCATGCGCAGGAGGGCGGCCGCCATCGTGGCACCGGTGTTCCCTGCGCTCACCATGGCGCACGCCCGGCCGTCACGAACCGCCTCTGCGGCGCGCACGAGCGACGAGTCCTTCTTGGTCCGCACGCTCGATGCCGGGTCGTCGTGCATGTCGATGACCTCGCGGCAGGCGATGACGGCCAGTCCTCCGGTGTCACCGATCCGATCGGGGTCCCCGACGAGCAGCACCGGGATACCGTGGTCTTCGCTGGCCCGGCGGGCGCCGGCGACGATCTCGGCCGGTGCCATGTCGCCGCCCATCGCGTCGACCGCGACCGGCAGCGGGGTGGTCGTCACCCGGTCAGTCGACGTCGATCGCCTGGCGACCCTTGTACCAGCCGCAGCTCGAGCAGACGACATGGGGCCGCTTGGCCTGATGACATTGCGGACAGACGCTTCGTGCCGGGACTGAGAGGGTCCAGTTGCTGGCGCGCCGGCTCCGGGTCTTGGCCTTCGAGGTCTTCTTCTTGGGTACAGCCATCGTCAGCGGGGGCTTTCTGGTCTGGTACGGACCAGGAGAGTTTAGGCGGTCGAGCCGGCGTCCGCGCCGCCGAGGTCACGGAGCACGTCGAGTGCAGCCCACCTCGGGTCCTTCACCTCCGTCTCGCACCCGCAGGGACCTTCGGCCAGATCGGCGCCGCAGGAAGGGCACAGCCCGGCGCAGTCGTCGCGACAGAGGGGTGCGAGCGGCAGGGAAAGCAGCAGCGCGTCCCGAGCCAGCGGGGCCAGATCGAGGAAGTCCGTGCCGAGGGCATAGGTGTCCTCGTCGTCGGTCCCGGCCGTCTCGACCGGTCGGTACAGCTCGCGCACCTGGGCTGAGAGCTCGCCTTCGACGGGTCGAAGGCAACGGCGACAGTCGCCGGTCCACGCCGAGCGGACGGTGCCACCCACCTCGATGCCACCGTCGATCGCGGCGAGCACGACATCAACGTCGACGTCGGCATCCGCTTGCACGTACGAGTCGGCGACTCGCAGCTCACCGATACGCCCGGAACGATGCTCGTGGCGCCTGGATCCGATCGTGCGCCTGAGAGCGGTCACGGGCACGAGCCAGGGCCCCGACGTCACGTACCGTCGTCCTGATCGAAGAACGCCTCTCCCCCGATGGTCTCGTCGTCGGTGCCGGCGATAAGCGAGTTGCCCACGCCCACGTCTGCAGAGCCCATCGGCGTGGCGGAGAGCTTCTGGCGTCCTGCGGCCACGGTCTTGATGGTGCGCTCGAGAACGATCTCGAAGGCGGCCAGCTTCTGGTCGCAATAGTCCTCGGCCTCGAGACGCAGACGCCTCGCCTCGTCGCGCGCCTCTTCGAGCACCCGCCGCGCCGTCTGGTTGGCCTCGCGCACGATCTCGGTCCGCTGCACCATCTGCTCGGATCGAAGGCGGGCTGCGTCGACAATCTTCTCGCCCTCGCGTTTGGTCTTGTCGAGGTACTCGTCGCGCTCTTTCAGCATCCAGCGGGCCTGGCGGAACTCGTCCGGCAGGCGGTGCGCCGCCTCGTCGAGCAGCTCGAGCACCTCGTCTTTGTTGTCGAGCTTCACCGAAGAAGAAAGCGGGAGGGTCCTCGTGCCCTCCAGGATCTCGATGACCCGACGCAGCAGCGTCTCAGTGTCCGGGGCGTCCGGACGCGGTTCGATGGCGGTCACGTGGTGAACTTCTCCTTGAGTTTGCTGAACACCGGGGGGGGCACCATGGTCCCGATCCGGTCCGCCCCTCCGTAGCGGGCGAACTCCCTCACGTACTTGGACGCGATGAAGGTGTACTCCGACGAGCAGGGGATGAACAGCGTCTCGATGCCGGAGACGGCCTTGTTCATCTGGGCCTGCTGGAGCTCCGACTCGGCATCGGAAGCCACCCGCAGGCCCTTGATGATCACGTCGGCGCCGGCCGTGCGGGCCAGGTCGACGACGAGGGCCTTGAAGCTGTCGCACGTGACGTTGGGGAGATGGGCCACCGAGTCGGCGATCATGGTCATGCGCTCGTCGAGGTCGAAAAGGGGAGTGCCCTTTTGCGGGTTGCGCATGGGCGCCACGATGAGACGATCGAACAACCGGGCCGCGGTCTCCACGATCTCGAGATGACCGTTGTGAAAAGGGTCGAAGGTCCCGGGGAACAGAGCAATTCTCACGCTTTGCCTCGTTGTTGCGAGTAAATGGGGCGCGCCACGGTCACAAGCGTAGTGCCGTACCGGCGGGATCTGGCGGTCTGCCAGCCAGGCCCGAGCTCGAGGGCCCCGCCGGTCTCGGCCACGAGCAGCTGGGTCGTCGTCGCCAGCGCGGCGCCAAGACCTTCCCATCCGTCCCACGCGTACGGCGGGTCGGCGAAGACCACGTCGACGGCCGCGTTGCCTGCGCCCCCTGCCCACCTGGTGGCATCGGATTGGATGACGACGGAGCGCTCCGGTTCGTCTATCACCGCCAGGTTGGCCCTGATGGCCGAGACGGCTCGGCGGTCGGAGTCGACGAAGACGGCCGACGTCGCCCCGCGCGACAGCGCCTCGATGCCCATCGCGCCGCTGCCAGCGAACAGGTCGACTACCGCCGCGCCTTCGACGCCACCCATGCTGGTGAGCATGTTGAAGATGGCCTCTCGCACGCGGTCGCTCGTCGGCCGGGTCGCCCGGCCCGGCGGAGCGATGAGGCGACGCCCCCCCGCCCGGCCGGCGACGACTCTCATGGTCCTTACGCTACCGGTCGCCCCCGATGCGGCTCCCGGCCCCGACCGATGACGTCGCGCCCGGAGCCGCCCGAAGCGACCATTGTCTGCGTGGACTGCGGCGGGACGGCGCACCTCCTGACCCCGTGGTCGGACGACCAGCCCCTGTACCCGGGTGACCTCCTGGTGTACCGCTGCGCCGACTGCATGGACCGCTGGGACGTCGTGATGCCGGATCCCGACGAGTCGGCCTGACGACCTCAACTCTTGAAGAGAAAGGCCCGTTCGTCGTCGTCGACGAGCGCGCTGACCTCGTCGGCGAGCTCGGGGTGGTGTTCGAGGCCTGGGTCGGCGTCGACCAACTCGAAGGCGATCTCGCGGGCCAGCTCTACGGTCTTCTTGTGGCGACGCAGCGACGCCAGCTTGAGATCCGATGCCCCCTTCTGACGGGAGCCGAGAATCGTGCCCTCGCCGCGCAGCTCGAGGTCGACCTCGGCCAGTGCGAAGCCATCGGTACTTCCGACGAGGGCGGCCAGGCGGGCGTCGCCGTCGCCGGCCGCCGCCTCACTCAAGAGGAAACACCAGGACGCGGCCGCGCCTCTGCCGACCCGGCCCCGCAGCTGGTGCAGTTGCGCCATGCCGAAGCGGTCGGCGTCCTCGATCACCATCACGGTGGCGTTGGTCACGTCGACGCCGACCTCGATGACGGTGGTGGCGACGAGCACGTCCAACTTCCCTGCCCGGTAGTCGTCCATGGCGGCCTCCTTCTCCGAAGCCGACATCTGGCCGTGCATCAAACCAACCCGTAGGCCGGCAAGGAGCTCCTCGCTCAGCCGCTCGTACTCCTCGGTCGCCGAGCGGGCCTGGACCCGTTCGGAGCCGTCGATCAACGGGCAGACCACATAGGCCTGACGGCCCGATTCGATCTCGCTTCGGACCCGCTCCCACGCCGCGGCTTCCTCGAGCGGCCCCTGTACCCAAACGGTCTCGACTGGAGTCCGACCGGGTGGCATCTCGTCGAGCACCGTCGTGTCGAGATCGCCGAAGACGGTCATTGCGGCCGTGCGCGGGATAGGCGTCGCGGTCATGACGAGGACGTCGGGCACCGTCGCACCCGACCCCTTCTCGCGGAGCAAAGCGCGCTGCTCCACGCCGAAGCGGTGCTGCTCGTCGATCACGACGACGCCGAGCCGGGCAAAGTCGACGGTCTCCGCCAGCAAGGCGTGGGTGCCGACCACGATGTCGATCGCCCCTTCGGCCAGATCCCTTCGCAGCTTGGTGCGCACCCGCCCGGTGACCCGGTTGGTCAGCAGCTCGACCCGCAACGGCCGCTCCTCGAAGAGGTTGGCCTGCGCGCCGGTACCAGCGGGGACGACGAGGCCATCGAGCAGGGCGCGAAACGTCTGGTGATGTTGCTCGGCGAGAACCTCCGTCGGGGCCATGAGCGCTCCCTGGTACCCGCTTTCCACGCCGGTGAGAAGGGCAGCCACGGCGACCACGGTTTTCCCCGATCCCACATCCCCTTGCAACAACCGATGCATCGGGTGGGGTCCGCTCAGATCTCTGCGGACTTCTTCAATGGCGCGGCTCTGAGCTCCTGTAAGGGGAAAGGGCAGCCCGGAAATGAAGCGGTCGAGGAGTTGCCGTTGGGGCGTGTGGCGGATCCCGGCGCTTTCGCGCTCGACGGCGCGCTTGCGCATCACCAAGATGAGCTGGAGGCGGAGGAGCTCGTCGAAACCCAGCCGGCGCCGGGCGCTGTCTTTGTCCCCGAGTTGGTCGGGCACGTGGGTGTGGTGCATGGCCCAGCCCCGCTCGGCCAGGTCGAGCCTGTCCCTGATGTCAGCTGGGAGCGGGTCGACGAGGCCGCCACCGAACCGGGCCAGCGCCTCGACGACGGCGCGGGAGATGGTGTCGCTCGTGAGGCCGGCCTTCTCCGACTGCGGGTAGACCGGGACGATCCGACCGGTTCTGTCACCGATCAGGTCGACGAGCGGGTTGGTCATCTGGCGGCGACCCCGGTAGCGCTCGACCTTGCCGAACACCACGACCTCCATGCCCTCCCGCAGCTGCTTGGACCGCCACGGCTGGTTGAAAAAACTCAGGTGTAGGTAGCTCGACCGGTCGAAGAGGTCGATCTCCACCATCGGCCTGCGGTTGCGTGTCGGCCGCGAAGAGACCTTGCGCACTGTGGCAAGGACCATCGCCTCCTCACCCTCCACGAGCGAAGAGATCGGAACCTGGTTGGTGCGGTCGATGTAGCGGCGCGGATAGTGGGTGAGGAGATCGAGGACGGTCACGATCCCCATGGCCTCCATGGCTTCGACGCGCTTGGCACCGACCGTCTCGAGCTCTCCGACACCAACGCCGGCCAGCTCGCCGAGTGATCTGGCTGCGGGCGACGGGGTCACCCGTCGGGCGGGGTGGACATGGCGCCCAACGCTACGCCGACTTGCTTCGTGAGCGGGCGACGACGCAGGATGCGCGCCGTGGCAGGCAACGGTGGGAGGGGCCCGGAGTCTTCGTCGACCCCGGCGGGAGGGCCGGCGACCGGCGAGACGGCGGCGACCGGCGAGACGGAGACGACCGGCGAGACGGCGGCGGGCGAGACGGAGACGACCGGTGAGACGGCGGCGGGCGAGACGGCGCCACGACAGCGCCGGGCCGGACCCCGACACGCCAAGCGGACCTTCATCCGCCGGAGGATCGCCGTCGGCGTGATCGCGCTCGCCGTTCTTGTCGGTGTCGGTCTCGTGGCCGACACCTTGGCCACATCGGGACCATCGGCCCGGCGGGCTGCTCTGGGTTCGAAGGTCGACCCGTCCGGCTCGACGGTGCCGGCTACGACGACCACGACCCTCCCCCCTCCGACCTTCGAACCGCGCGGTGGAAGAAGGCTATTCCCCAGCCACCGCTTGGTCGCCTTCTACGGAGCACCGGCCAGCCCAACGCTCGGCGTCCTCGGTGACGCGCCGCCGGCGCAGATGTGGAACCGGCTGACGACCGCAGCGGCGCCGTTCGACACCGACGGCAAGACGCTCATTCCCAGCTACGAGCTCATCGTCTACACCGCCCAGGCCGCTCCCGGTCCCGGAGGCACCTACACGGCCCGGCTCCCCGACGCCCAGATCGACTCCTACCTCAAGGTGGTCAGGGCCCACCACGGGATGCTGATCCTCGACATCCAGCCGGGTTTGAGCCGGTTTCTCCCCGACGCCAAAACCCTCGCTCCTTGGCTGGACAAGCCCGACGTCGCTCTCGCCCTCGACCCGGAGTGGGAAATCGGCCAAGGGGAACTGCCAGGCCAGGTGATCGGCCACACCACCGCAGCCGAGATCAACCAGGTCTCGGCGTGGCTCGAGCGGCTCAGCATCTCCCATGGGCTCCCCCAGAAGTTGCTGCTCGTCCACCAGTTCCTCCGGAGCATGGTCGAGCAGAAATGGCGAGTGCAGCCGCACCGCGACCTGGCCATCGCCTTCAACATGGACGGCTTCGGCGGGACCATGGCCAAGGTCTCCGTCTACCGCATGCTGGCCCGCAACCACCATTGGCCGCTCGGCTACAAGCTCTTCTACCAGCGGGACACACCGCTGCAGACCCCCGCGCAGGTCATGGCCCTCAAACCGCCGCCCTCAATCATCGAATACGAGTAGCGGCCGGGGTCACCCGGAGGAGGTCCGGCGTTCGTCGGCGCGGCGAATCCGAGGACCGTCGTGGCGTGGGCGGGGCCTCTCCCAGCCGTGCCTGAGCAGGTCGAAGACTGCGTCTATGGCGCCCTGCCGGTCGGGGTCCGACCGGACAATGGAGGGAATCTCGACCACGTAGCGGGCGAAGGCACGGGTGCGGGTGTCCTCGGGCGCGACACCGGTGCTCTGCGCGATCGCCTGGCACAGCCCGTCGGCGTGTCTGGTCCACATGCGGTCGACGTAGCGGGTGAGGGCGGGCGTGCGGCGCACGAGCGCGACGAACTCGGGGGAACCGGAGGCCAGGTCGGGGGCGTGGTGCAGGTAGGCACGCAGGGCTTCGACCACGCTGCTATCGCCCCGCCCGGTGACGGCGTCGACGAAACCCGCCCCGATGGCCGCGTCCTTGGAGAACAGGAGCGCTTCCTTGCTCGGGAAGTGCTTGAACAGAGTCGAGACGGCCACGTCCGCGGCGTCGGCGATCTCGGTCACCGTCACCTCGTCAAACCCGCGCTCAAGGAACAGGCGCAGGGCCTCATCGGCAAGCGCCTGGTGGGTGCGTGCCTTCTTGCGTTCTCGCCGACCGATCGTCGCCGGCGCCGTCACTGAAGCTTGGTCCACGAGTTCTTATACTAGTGACTCCGAAAAACGTGTACTCTCCAATCGTAGTAATTCCTTCCCGTCAAAGAGGAGATGAGCCTGTGGCCCCTGGATCACCGAAACGCGAGCTCGCGTTGCGACCCAATCTCTCAGTAACCCTCGATCACAACGGCGACGGCCGCCCCGCGCTGATCCTGCACGGTGGGGGCGGCCCCGCCACCGTGGCACCCATCGCAACTCACCTGGCCGAGAGGATGCACGCCATATCGCCGACACACCCCGGCTGGAACGGCACCGAGCGCCCCGACGAGTTGTCGACCATCGGCGATCTGGCGGCGGCGTACCTCGAGCTGCTCGCTGCCGACGAGCTGAGCGACGTTGTGGTCATCGGCTCCTCCATCGGGGGGTGGATCGCCTGCGAGATGGCCGCTCGCGACACCACCTCGGCCATCGCCGGTCTTGTCCTGATCGACTCGGTCGGCATCGCGGTCGAGGGCGAGCCAATCCGCGACTTCTTCTCCCTGAGCCCGCGTGAGGTCGCCGACTACACCTTCCACGACGGCGACCGGTTCTATACCGACCCGGCCACGATGCCGGCCGAGCAGGCCAAGACCCTGCGGGCCAACCTGGAGACGCTGCGCGTCTACGCCGGCGATCCCTACATGCACGACCCGGAGTTGAAGGGGCGCCTAGCCGCAGTGACGGTCCCCACGTTGGCGATCTGGGGTGACAGTGACCGCATCGCCACCCCCGAATACGGACGGGCCCTGGCCCACTCGTTCCCCGACGCTCGTTTCGAGCTGGTCGCCGACGCCGGTCACCTACCGCAGCTCGAACAACCCCAGGCGACCGTCGCCCTCACCGACCGGTTCCTGGGGGCAAGCGCATGAGGGTCTTTCTCACCGGCTCCTCCGGCTACCTGGGTTCAGCGGTCCTCGCCCGACTGGACGCCGACGGTCACCAGGTCATCGCCCTCGCCCGCTCGGCCGAGTCGGCACGGCGGCTTCCCGCAGGCGTGGTCGCCGCGGTCGGCGACCTGGGCGACGCCGGCTGGCTCGGCGACCAGATCAGCCAGGTCGACGGCGTCATCCACACCGCCTCCCCCAACGACGCCACCAGCGCAGCCCTCGACACCACCTTCCTGGACACGGCACTCCGCGCGCTGGCCGGAAGCGGCCGGCCGCTGGTCTACACCGGCGGCACCTGGATCCACGGATCGGGCGTCGCCATAAACGAGGACACCCCGCCCCGCCCGCCCGCGATCGTGGCTTGGCGCCCCGCCTTTGTCCGTCGGGTCCGCGCCGCCGTCGCCGAGGGCATCCGCACCGTCGTCATCGGCCCGGCCAACCTCTACGGCAAAAACGGCGGCATCCCCGCCATGCTCGCCGCCGGGCCGGCCACCACCGGGCCCGATCCGGCGCTACTGAGCGTCGGCGGCGACCAGCACTTCCCCAACGTCCACCGCGACGACATCGCCGCGCTCTACGCACTCGCCCTCACCAACGCTCCGGCCGGGTCGTACTACCTCGGAGCCCACGCCGACAGCCCGACCATGGCCGAGATCGCAACGACCCTCAGCCACAAGCGCGGCCTCGAAGGGCGCATCGCCCCCGAACCGATCGAGCGGTCACGCGAACGCCTGGGGCCCCTCGCCGAGCCGATCCTGCTCGACGCCCAGATCGACTGCAGCGCGGCACACGAGCTGGGCTGGCACCCGGCCGCGGCCTCGCTGCTCGACGAACTCGCTCAAAGAGGAGACGAACCTGACCATGCCTGAGATCAGCCATCTTGCGCCCATCGCCACCCCCGCCGACCAGGCACCCTCCTATTGGCAACGCGATGCGCTCTGGTCGGTCCTGCTCTCGGGGCAGGCCACCCTCGGCCAGTTCACCCTGCTCGAGCAGCTCATGCCCGAAGGCAACGGTCCCCCGCCCCACATCCACGAGCGCATGGCCGAAGGCTTCTACGTCATCGACGGGGCCATCGACTGTCTCGTCGACGGCGAGAACATCCACGTCGAAGCCGGCGCTGCGCTCTGGGTACCACCCGGCATCCCCCACGGCTTCACCATCACCTCCGAAACCGCTCGCGTGCTCAACTTTTACAACCCCGGCGGATTCGACGACCGTCTCCCCTACACCGCTACGCCTGCGACCGAACGAACCCTCCCGCCGGACGGCTTCCAAGACGCCCACGATCCCACCTCCGAACAAGAATTTCGCGACCGGATCCGTGACCTGCACCAAGAGACGCCAATCGGAGACCCGATCCCGTAGCGGGACAGATCCCGACTGTTCCTGCTCCCCTCTTGCCGCCTGGCGTTCGCAGGCACCCGGTCAAGGCGTCGGCCGGCGGCGATTACTCGATGCTGAAGAAATACGGGTACAGGGGCTGACCCCCCTGGTGCACCTCCACCGAGACGTCGGGATGACTGTCTTCGAGCCACGAGGTCATGCGCCTCGTATCGGCGGGTGACGACCCCTCGCCGGCGATGATCGTCACGATCTCGTGATGATCGGGGTCGATCAGCGCGCCGAGCAGTTCGATACCAGCAGACGAGAGAGCGGACGAGACCACCTCGATGCGCCCCCCGGTCAACCCGATGAAGTCGCCGACGGCGATCAGTCCGGCGTCGCAGCGGCTGGCCCTGACGGCGCTTGTCACCTCGCCGGCAAGCACCCGACGGGCACCGTCGAGCATCGCCGACTCGTTGACGCCGGCGTCGGCCTCGGGGTCGTAGTCGAGGAGGGCGGCGAAACCCTCGGGAACCGAACGGGTAGGGACCACGACGACGGTCCGCTCCGACTGGCTGGCGGCGGCCAGGGCCACCGGCACCACGTTGCCATTGTTGGGCAGGACCATCACCTGCTCGGCGGGAGCGTCGTTGATGGCGGCGAGCAACTCCTCGGTCGAAGGGTTCATCGATTGACCCCCGGTGACGATCCGGTTGGCACCCAGGCTTCTGAAGATCCGGGCGATCCCATCGCCGGCGCACACCGCCACGACGGCGCAACCGACCCGTCGCTCTTCGGGCTCCGGCGGTGGGGTTCGGGCCGCTTCCCGGACCCAGCGTTCCTCTTCGACCTCGTCCCACAGGTCCGTGACCCGGACCTGGCGTGGCCGGCCCACCTCGAGGGCAGCCTCGATGGCCGCTCCGATGTCGTCGGTGTGGATGTGGCAGTTGTAGGTCCCGGCGTCACCGACAACGACAATCGAATCGCCGATGCCCGACCACACCTGGCGAAAAGAAGGAATCGACCCGTCCGCCGCCTCGAGGAGGTACATGACCTCGTAGCGGCAACCAGCGGTGGCCGCCTCGTGGGGGGCGCCGGTGCCGGCCGGTCGGCTGCGCTCGGGCGCGTCGGCCGCTGGCGTTCCCGCGGCTTCGACGGGATCGGGGACCGGCATGGGCCGGCCGTCGGCGATGTGAAGGAAGGCATCGATGAGCAACAGCAGGCCGGTGCCACCCGAGTCGACGACGTCGGCTTCCTTCAGAGCGGGAAGCATGTCGGGGGTGCGGGCCAGGGCATCGGCCGCCGCCACGCGGGCGGCGTCTATGACCGCCACCAGGCCGGCGCCCGCCTGGGCCAGCTGGGTCGCCGCCCCTTCGGCGGCGGCTCGGACCACCGTCAGGATCGTGCCCTCGACCGGGCGCTGCACCGCCTTGTAGGCGCCGTCGGCGGCCCGCGCCAGGCCGTCGGCGATGGCCGCCCCATCGACCCCGCCGGCGTCACGGATGGCCTCGGCCAGGCCGCGGAGGATCTGCGAGAGAATGACGCCCGAGTTACCCCTCGCCCCCATCAGCGAACCCCGGCTGATGGCCGCCGTGACGGCGTCGAGGTCGGCGCCGGCCGGCGGGAGAGCCTCGGCCACCGCCTGCAGGGTCAGCGCCATGTTGGTCCCCGTGTCACCGTCGGGCACCGGATACACGTTGAGCCTGTTGATGGCCTCTTGGTGGAGCCGCAGGGCGTCGCGGTAGGCGGTCACGACCGCCACTACATCGCCGGCACCGAGCCGCTCGACCGTCTGCATTGGCGGGATGCTAATCTGACCCGTCGGTCAAACCCGTCCGCGTCATTGCGTGCTCCCCATGGGACATCGCAACCGGAAGGGAACGCAACGCGGGGCCCGGTCGGCCGGCCACCCCAACAGGAGAGGTTCGGACTCACAATGGCATCGGTGTGCGAAGTCTGCGGGAAGCATCCCTCGTTCGGGATGAGCATCAGCCATTCGCACCGCCGGACCAAGCGGCGGTGGAATCCCAACATCCAGCGGGTCAGGGCCCTTGTCGACGGCTCGCCGCGACGCCTGCACGTGTGCACCTCCTGCATCAGGGCCGGCAAGGTCACCAAGCTCGTCCGCTGACCGGCCTGATGGCGACCCTTGACGCGCCGGGCCACGCCTCGGGCGACCAAAACCACTCGCGGGCCCCGAAACGAACTCGTGCTTTGCCCACTTTTACGGAGTGAGTCCGTAAAAGACCCCATGGCCTGCGGCCTCCACGAGGGATGAGAATGGTGGTGTGCCCGTCCAAGCTCGGCTTTCCTTGGTGCAGCGAAGCCCGTGTAAAAGACTGACGCGGGGGTCTTCTCGGCACCACGAACTGTTCCTTTCCATGACGTCTGTCAGCGTCGTTGACTCGGTTGGCCCCGTCGGGTACTTGATTGCAACGACCTGGAGGTGGTGGTGGTGATGGAACGGTTGGTGGAACGCTGTGCCGGTCTCGACGTGGCCAAGGACGAGGTGGTGGCCTGTGTGCGAGTCCCCGACGGTGTGGGGGGGCGAAGCCGGCAGGTTCGGACGTACTCGACGTTCACGCACGGTCTGGAGGACCTGGCCGCCTGGTTGGGCGCCGAGGGCGTCACCGAGGTGGTGATGGAAGCGACCGGGCAGTACTGGAAGCCGATCTGGTATCTGTTGGAAGAGGCCGACTTCGAGTTGATGCTGGTCAACGCCCGGCATGTGAAGATGGTCCCGGGCCATAAGAGACGTGTGCGACGCGGCGTGGCTGGCCGAACTGTTAGAGCATGGTTTGTTGCGGGGCTCGTTCGTGCCGCCACCGGCCGTCCGTCGACTCCGGGACCTGACCCGCTATCGCAAACGGATGATCCAGGCGCATACCTCGGAGGTCCAAAGAGTGCAAAAGACGCTGGAAGACGCGGGGATCAAGCTCGACTCGGTCGCCTCGGACATCTTGGGCGTGTCGGGCCGGGCGATGCTGCGGGCCCTCATCGCCGGCGAACGCGACCCGGAAGTACTCGCCGAGCTGGCCAAGGGACGGCTACGCGCGAAAATCCCCCAGCTACGCCAGGCGCTGCGGGGCCGTTTCGAGGCCCACCACGCCCTGCTCATCGGCCTGTCACTTGACCACTTGGAGCAACTGGAGCGCTCTATCGACGCCCTCGACACCCAAGTAGACGCGGTGATGGCCCCTTTCGAGACCGCCCGTGACCACCTCGACACGATCACCGGGGTCGGCAAACGGGCCGCCGAGGTCATCATCGCCGAGATCGGTGTCGACATGTCGGTCTTCCCCACCGCCGGCCACCTGGCGTCATGGGCCGGGCGCTGCCCGGGCAACAACATCACCGGCGGCAAACGCCACTCGGGCAAAACCACCAAGGGCGACATCTGGCTCGGTGACATGCTCACCGAGTGCGCCTGGGCCGCCGCCCGAAGCCGCGACACCTACCTCTCCGCGCAGTTCTGGCGCCTAGCGAAACGGATCGGCAAGAAGAGAGCAGCCATCGCCGTGGGCCACTCCATCCTGATTATCGCCTGGCATCTCCTCACCGACGACTGCGACTACAACGACCTCGGCGGCGACTACTTCGCCACCCGCGACGCCGACCGAGCCCGACAACGCGCCGTGGCCCAACTCCAAGCCCTCGGCTACCACGTCGAACTCCAAACCGCCGCATAACCGACACCGCGGCCCACCCAAACACCCGGCCCGGCGCAAACCACACCGGTGAGTGGGTTCACCCGTGATTCTCCTATCAGTGGGCAAAAGAATAATCTTCCCAGACCGACCGGAGCCCGACCCGACCGGAGCCCGACCCGACCGGAGCCCGACCCGACCGGAGCCCGACCCGACCGGAGCCCGACCCGACCGGAGCCCGACCCGACCGGAGCCCGACCCGACCGGGACCCGACCCGACCGGGACTCGCCGGCCTGGGCCTCGACTCAGCCGGTTCCCGCCGAACGGGCGGGGAAGGACCGGCCCGCGAGCAGGCCGAGGACATCGTCGCTCCTGAAGCGAAGGTGACCGCCGATCGTGCGCAGGCTCGGTAGCTTGCCGGCGCCGGCCCAGTTGATGACGGTCCGCTCGGTGACATCGAAGAGCACGGCCACCTCGTGGCTGCGGAGGAGCTGCTGGCCGTCGGAGAGCGACGGCATCCGGCGCGGACCGGAGGGGCCTGCTGGGGCTCGTGTCTGGAGCGGATTGGCGCCGTTCCCTGCGACGGCCGGTGCCGCGCCCGGTTCCGGCGACGCCACCTTGCGCAGCTGCGAAAGGTGGCCCGTCATCTGGCGGGTGACAGCCAGCATGGCCCGTCGTTCCCTGCGTGAGAGGTCCCGGCCGGCCCGGTCGAGTACCGCTACCACGCCGAGGACCTTGCCGGACTGGCCGCGTAGGGCGGCACCGTAGGCCCAGCGGGCATCGTGGGGTGGACCAACGAGCGGGCAGCCGGCGAGTCCGACCGTCGACGCCAGTTCGGGGAGCTCGACGGGACCGTTCCTGGAGGAGATCAGGTCGAAGAGGCGCGGGTCGTTGAGTCCGACTCGCTGGTCGAAGCCGTGCGAGAGGGTGCTCCACTGCCCACCGGGCTGGGGCACGGACACCACGGCGAACGGCACCTGACAGGCCAGGGCGGCGAGCAGGAGGATGTCGGCGAAGACCTGACCGGCGCCAATAGAGGCCGTCGCCTCCACATCAGGGGCCCCTGCGGCGCCGGTGGCAAGCGGCGTGGCCGTGGCGACGCCGGGGGGAGGAACGGGGGCGAGGCCAGGTCCGCTGCGATGCGCGCTCGGGTCTTCACCGCCGCTGTAGGGCCCTGCGCCCCGATACGACGCGTATTCCGTTGCCTGTACCGAAGTCTCTGCCTGCCCGGAAGCTTCTGTCACAATCGCTCCTTCCCTGACCGCTCCGGCTGCGTCCGCCGAGCCGGCGAACGAAGTGAGCGCGTCGTCCCGCCACGGGGAAACGCTGGCCATGGGTACTTGAATCGGTTCGGAAGGCGCCGCACTTTAGGAAATCCCCGAAGATTTGCCGGCGGCGCATTTCGCTCACATCGGTCGAGTGGGCTAAATACCGGCCCCTACCCGCACCAGACGGCAGATTCGCCCCCGACGCCACAGCCATCGGGGTCAGCGATCCCTTCACCAGTGATGCCGCCAGCCGCTCGGCGGCAGCGGCCGGCCGGCGAGACGCCGCTTGTCGCTGTCGTCGACACAGCGGCCGATCGGCACCGGCGCGCTCAGACCAGCGAAGGCGGCATCGACCCGACCGGCGTCGGGGGCGCAGAAGACGAGCTGATAGTCCTCGCCGCCCCCCAGCGCCTCTTCTATGGTTGCGCCGGTCGCCACCGGCACCTCGTCGAGCTCGAAGCCCACCGCCGAAGCGTCGGCCAGATGGCCGAGGTCGGTGGCCAGGCCATCGGACACGTCGATCATGGCGGTGGCACCGGCCAGCCTTGCGGCCCGCCCCTCGACCAGGCGGGGGACCGGCCTGGCATGGGCCGCCCGCAGGGCCGCGTCCAGCCCATCAGCATCCGACCCGCCCGCATCCGACCCGCCGCCACCCGACCCGCCGCCACCCGACCCGCCGGCCCGCCACCGCCGGAGCCCGGCGGCGGACGCCCCGAGCGGGCCCGTGACCCAGATGCGGTCACCAGGCATTGCGCCTCCCCTGCCGACCGGTGTCCCGTCGACGGTGGCGGTGACGGCGACCGTCACCATGAGGACGGGCGCCTCGGACAGGTCGCCTCCGACCACGGGACAGCCGTAGGTCGTCGCGGCGTCGGCGATGCCCCGATAGAGGGCGTCCAGATCCGTCCCTGGGGGTCCGACCACGGCCACGAGGGCGTGGCCAGGTTGGCCCCCCATGGCGGCCACGTCGCTCAGATTGCACGTCATCGCCTTCCAGCCAAAGTCCTCGACCGACGTGTGCGCCAGGTCGGCGTGAACCCCGGCCACGACGGCATCGGCGGAGAGAAGCAGCCATGGCGCCTCGGGTCGGTGGACCACCGCCATGTCGTCGCCGATCCACGTCTCCCCCGGTGGTGGACCGGGGAACCTCCGTCGAAGTCCGGCGATGACGTCCGGTTCGCTCGTCACATCGTCGCTCCGGTATCTTCGGCCATGGCTTGGAGCGTAGGCACTGCGCACCCCGCCTCTTGCGCTGGCCGTTCGGCGGGCCGACGGGCCGGCCGACCTGGCTTTTCGCGTCGTATCCGATGTCGAAGGAGACCAGTCCGACCGTGACTTCCGATCAACCGTTGACCGCGCACCCTCGGCTCATCGCCTGGGTCGACGAGTGGGCCGCGCTCGCCAAGCCCGACCGTGTCGAATGGTGTGACGGCTCGGCCGATGAGTACGACCGGCTGGCCCAGCTCCTGGTTGACGCCGGGACCTTTACCCGTCTCGCCGACGCCAAGCGCCCCAACAGCTACTGGGCGGCGTCGGATCCCGGCGACGTGGCTCGGGTCGAGGACCGCACCTACATCTGCTCAGCGCTCGAGGAGGACGCAGGGACCACCAACAACTGGCGGGACCCGGCCGAGATGAAGGACACGCTCAAGGGGCTCTACGACGGTTGCATGCGCGGGCGGACCATGTACGTGGTCCCCTTCTCCATGGGCCCGCTCGGCTCGCCCATCGCCCACATCGGTGTCCAGCTCACCGACTCGGCCTACGTCGCGGTCAGCATGCGGATCATGACGAGGATGGGTGCCGGCGCCCTGGAGGTGCTCGGCACCGAAGGAGACTTTGTGCCGTGCGTGCATTCCGTCGGCGCCCCCCTCGAAGCCGGCCAGGCCGACGTGGCCTGGCCCTGCGACGCCGACAACAAGTACATCGTGCACTTCCCCGAGACACGCGAGATCTGGTCCTACGGTTCTGGCTACGGCGGCAATGCCCTGCTCGGCAAGAAGTGCTTCGCGCTGCGGATCGCGTCGGTCATGGCCCGCGACGACGGCTGGCTGGCCGAGCACATGCTGATCGTGAAGCTCACCTCCCCCGACGGCGAGTCTCGCTATGTGACCGGCGCCTTCCCATCGGCGTGCGGCAAGACCAACCTGGCCATGCTCATCCCGACGCTGCCCGGTTGGAAGGTGGAGACCGTCGGCGACGACATCTGCTGGATGAAGATCGGTCCCGACGGCACCCTGCGGGCCATCAACCCCGAGTACGGGTTCTTCGGCGTGGCGCCCGGCACCAACGACAAGACCAACCGCAACGCCATGCTGACCCTCTCCGGCAACGCCATCTTCACCAACACGGCGCTCACCGACGACGGCGACGTCTGGTGGGAGGGCATGACCGAGCAGCCTCCCAGCCATCTCACCGACTGGCAGGGACGCGACTGGACGCCGGAGACGTCGACGCCGGCCGCCCACCCCAACGCCCGCTTCACCGTGCCGGCGTCGCAGGATCCGGCCATAGCGTCTGAGTGGGAAGATCCCCAAGGGGTCCCGATCTCCGCCATCCTCTTCGGCGGTCGCCGCTCGAGCGTCGTGCCGCTGATCACCGAGGCGTTCGACTGGACCCACGGCGTATTCCTCGGATCGATCATGGCATCGGAGACGACGGCGGCCCAGGCCGGTGCGGTCGGCAAGCTCCGGCGCGATCCGTTCGCCATGCTCCCCTTCTGCGGCTACAACATGGCCGACTATCTCAACCACTGGCTGGAGGTCGGCGCCACCATGGACACGGCGAAGCTGCCCAAGATCTTCTACGTCAACTGGTTCCGCAAGGACGCCGATGGCCGCTTTCTCTGGCCCGGTTTCGGCGAGAACAGCCGGGTCCTCGAGTGGGTCTTCGAGCGCTGCGCCGGCACGGGCGCGGCCGTCGAGAGCCCGATCGGGTACCTGCCCGCCGCCGGTGCCATCCCCACCGAAGGCCTCGATCTCGCCGATGGTGCCATCGGCGAGCTGCTCTCGGTCGACTCCGACGAATGGCGGGCTGAGGTGCCGAGCATCGCCGAGCACTTCGAAGGTCTCGGCGAGCGGGTCCCGACCGAGCTCAGCGAGCAGCTCGCCGATCTGGAGAAACGACTCGGATGAGGCCGAGCTCGTGAACGTCCGGGCCTATGTGCTCATCCAAACCGAAGTCGGGCAGGCCGCTGCCGTTGTCCATGCCGTTCGCTCGGTCGCCGGCGTGGTCGCCGCCGACAACGTCACCGGGTCCTACGACGTGATCGTGACGACGGAGGCGGAGTCGCTCAACGACCTGGCCCGGCTCGTCGTCAGCCGCATCCAGGCAACGCCGGGGATCACCCACACACTCACCTGCCCGGCCGTCGACCTCGACTGAACGGCCGTCGGCCGGGGCGTTACCGCACGGCTCCGTCGGCGCGCAGCCCGGCGACCTCATCGGCATCAAAGCCCCAGGCGCCGAGCACCTCGTCGGTCTGCCCACCGGGCGCAGGCGCAGGCCCGCGGACCGCTCCCGGGGTCCGACTGAAGCGCGGCGCCGGCGCCGGCTGGATCACGCCGTCCACGTCGAGAAAGCCGCGCCGCTCCTTGTTGTGGGGGTGCGCCGGCGCCTCGTCGAGCCCGAGGACCGGGGCGAAGCACACGTCCGTTCCCTCCATCAGCTCGCACCACTCCTGGCGTGTCCTCGTCCGTATCACTGCGGCCAGGCGGCGCTTCGCCGCCGGCCAGCCGGCCCTGTCGGCCTGGTCGGGCACGGGACCGCCCCGGTCCACGTCGGCGGCGAGACCGGTGAGCCGGGTGAGCTCGGCGAAAAACTGTGGCTCGAGCGACCCGATCGAGATCCATCCCCCATCGGAGGTCTCGAACACGTCGTAGTACCAGGCACCGGTGTCGAGCAGGTTGGTGCCGCGCTCGCCCCACCCTCCGGCGGCGTGCAGCCCCCAGATCATCGAAGAGAGCAGCGCGGCTCCGTCCACCATGGCGGCGTCGATCACCTGGCCCCGACCCGACCGTGACGCCTCGAGGACGGCGCACACGACCCCGAAGGCGAGGAGCATGCCACCCCCGCCGAAGTCCCCGATCAGGTTGACCGGCGGGGTCGGCGGCTGGTCCCTGCGGCCGAACAGCGACAGGGCACCGGACAGAGCGATGTAGTTGATGTCGTGGCCGGCCATCGGGGCGTAGGGGCCGTCCTGGCCCCACCCGGTCATCCGCCCGTAGACCAGCCTGGGATTGCGGGCCAGGCACTCGTCGGGTCCGATACCGAGCCGCTCGGCGACCCCGGGGCGGAAGCCCTCGATCAGGGCGTCGGCGCCGGACGCCAGACGCAGCACGGCGTCGCGCCCCTTCGGATGCTTGAGGTCGATGGCGACGGAGCGCCGGCCCCGCCCGAGAACGTCGCTCACCGGACCCCTCGGCGCCGGCCCGCCCACCGGCACCGACTGGGCCCTGTCGACGCGCACGACCTCGGCACCCATGTCGGCGAGCATCATGCCGGCGAAGGGTCCAGGCCCGATGCCCGCCAGCTCGATCACCTTGACACCCGACAAAGGCCCGCTCGCGTCCACTGCACTCTCCCGGCTCCAAAAGGCCCGATCCCCCGGGCTCCGACGAGACGCTACCCGGGGCGCCTCAACGCCCGAACGCCGGGTCCAGATCGTCCAGGAGCTCCGCTAGGCGACGCCGCGCGTCGGGTGTGCGCACCCCCCACCAGAACAGATCCTTGCCGTCGACGAGCACCATGGGCGCCACGGCGTCGAAGAGCGGTCGGTGGCGCTCGGCCCACGGATAGGGCTCCGACGGCGCCAGGACGACGTCGGGATCGAGGGCCGCGACCTCTTCGAGGCTCACCGTTGGATAGGGATCCGGATGATCGGCGAGCACGTTGACGACGCCGCAGGACTCGAGGACGGACGACCCGTAGGTCCGGTCGTTGATGGACATCCATGGTCGACGCCAGATCGGAACCCACGCCCGCAGCGGCCGGCGCCCGGCACCGCTCGCCGAGCGCGTGACGGCGCCATTCCCCTCGGTCGCACGGTCGAGCCCATCCGGATCGAGGCCGACAGCGACGCGCAGATCGGCCAGGGTCGGGCCCACATCGGCGACGCTTCGCACGCCCGTCACGTGCAGGCGGACGCCGGCGGCTTCGATGGCCTCGGCGTCCTCCTTGCGGTTTTCCTCACGGTCGACGACGACGAGATCGGGGCACAGCTCGACGATGGCCTCGACGTCGGGGTTCTTGGTCCCGCCGACCGTGGGTAGGCCGGGCTGCTCGCAAAACCTCGTCACCGCCGCCGGCACGACCCCCCACGCCACAAGGGTCTCGGTCACGGACGGCACGAGGCTCACCACTCTCGGCGTCATCGCTGGAGGAGCCTCGACTTGGAAGAGTCGAACTCGGCATCGCTTATCACGCCCCGCCGGCGCAGATCATCGAGTCGCTCCAGCTGCTCGGGCAACGAGAGCCCGCCCTCCACCGGCGCCGAGGCGGACGAGCGGGCCGAGACCAACCGATAGATCTCGTTCTGGATCATGGCCGGGCGGGGCAGCGCCGCGAAGACCTCCACGCTGTCGCGCCCCGCCGATTCGAGGATCAGGTCCCCCGCGCCGATCAGCCGGCCGAAGAGGCTCTGACGGTAGGAGATGTCGGCCAGCTGGATGAGCGGGATCTCGCGCCCGCGCCGCGAGAGCACCCCGCTGCGGCGCACGAGGCGCTGGGTGGTGACGACAAGGCTGGTCGAGCGCCACCTCAGGTAACGGACGACCAGGTAGCCGAGCACGACGACGAGCAACCCGACGAGCACCCACGACACGGCGCCAGGCACCCCTGCCACCGCCGCCGCTGCCGACCCGACGACCACCACGATCGCTGCGAGTACGGGCCCGACCAGCGCCCAGACGTGCGGGCGGACGTCGACGACCACCTCCTCGTCTGCGTTCAGCAGCTTTCGGGGAAAGGGCATGCCTCCCAACGGTAATGCCGGCGGTGCCCCCGCCCCGGGCGCCGCTCGAGCGCGCCCGGCGCGGGGCTCGGGGGTCAACGGGCCCGAACGTCGGGTGCGGCTTCGCACTTACTTCCCTCGACATCCTTGACGCAGCGTTAACAAACGGGCAGACTCCTGTCCTCGAAGGGTGTCCGGTTGCTGCGCCGGCTCGGTGATTCGGGGGGATCACCGCCAGGCGCGCAACCGGCACCTCGACGAGTAGCCCGGTCCCGGTCCACCGGGGCCGGGCATCCACCAGAGCGTCACACCCCGTCTCTATCGTCGAACGTGTGCTCGATGCGTTCCCCGCCGCTGCCGCTCCCTCAGAGGCAGCCTCTTCGGCCGATACCGCTCTTTGGGCCGGCACCCCCTCATCGGCCGGCACCGGGTCATCGGCCGATACCACGGCATCGGCTGCGCTGCTGGAAGGGCTGACACCGGCGCAGCGCCACGCCGTGACGACCGAGTCGGCGCCCGTGTGCATCCTGGCTGCGGCCGGCGCCGGCAAGACTCGGGTCCTTACTCGCCGGATCGCTTATCGGGTGGCGAACGGGACTGCCGACCCGGCTCGGGTGCTGGCCCTCACCTTCACCCGCAAGGCGGCCGGCGAGATGACCCACCGTATGCGTGCGGTCGGGATGCGGGACCGGGTGACGGTCGGGACGTTCCATGCCGTCGCCGCCACCCAGCTCCGCCGCCTGTGGGCCGATCGGGGCCGCCCCGCGCCCGCCCTCCTCGACCGCAAGGGCCGGTTGCTCGGGCCACTCGTCGCCGAGCGATCCGGCCTTCGGGGCGTGAGCGTGGCCGAGGTGGCCGCCCAGATCGAATGGTCCAAGGCCCGCCTCGTGGCGCCGGCCGAGCTGCCGGCCGCCGTCGCTGCCGCCCGCAGGTCCCTGCCCGCCCCCGCCGAAGAGTTCGCCGCCGTCTACGCGCGCTACGAGCACGAGAAGACCAGGCGCGGGCTCGTCGACTTCGACGACCTGCTGGCCCGCTGCGCCGACGCCATCGAGACCGACCTCGTCTTCGCCGCCGCCCAGCGCTGGCGATGGCGACATGTCTTCGTCGACGAGGTCCAAGACGTCAACCCCCTCCAGTTCCGGTTGCTCTGCGCCTGGCTCGGGACCTCGGTCGACCTGTGCGTGGTCGGCGACGCGAACCAGGCCATCTACGGCTGGAACGGGGCCGACCCCGGCCTCCTCGCCTCCATCCCCGAACGCTGGGCCGGTACCGAGGTTGTCCACCTCGACGCCAACCATCGCTGCAGTCCCCAGATCGTGTCGGCGGCGAGCGCCGTGCTCGGCCCGTCAGGGTCCCGTCTCGTCTCGTCGCGCCCCGAAGGATCGCCGGTCACGGTCCGTCGCTTCCCGACGGATCAAGCCGAAGCCGACGGGGTGGCGGCCGCCGTGCGCCGGGCCCATGGGGAAGGGAGAGCGTGGTCGCAGCTTGCCGTCCTGGTTCGGACCAACGCCCAGACCATCCCGCTCGCCGAGGCCTGCCGGGCCGCGGGGGTGCCCGTGCGCACCCCGGGGAGCGCCGCCCTGCTCGATCAACCGTGCGTCCGCAAGCTCATCGACGAGCTCGGCCGGCACCCCGAGGCGTCCATACGAACTGCGGTGTTCGACCTCGGTCAACTGGCCGACGGCGCCGGCGCCGACCCGGCTCGCACCGCCGGCCCGGGCACCCCCCATGCTGGCGCCCCGGGCGCCAAACTGCGGGTCGCTTCGGAGAGCGACGAGGCCGCCGCCATCGGAGCCATCGCCGACCTGGCCCGCTACGCCGCTCGGCTCGACGACACCATGACGGTGGGGGCCTGGCTCAAATGGCTCCCCGTCACCCTCGGTCGCGACGACGCCACCGGTAATGCGGATGCCGTGACGATCTGCAGCTTCCACCGGGCCAAGGGCCTCGAGTGGGTGTCGGTGTGGGTGTGCGGCCTCGAGGGCGGTCTCGTTCCGATCGGCCGCACCGCCGGCCCGGCCGCCATGTCCGAGGAACGGCGTCTCCTCTATGTCGCCATGACCAGAGCCGAGACGGAGCTGCACTGCTCCTGGGCGGCGGCCCGGTCCTTTGGTGGCCGCGCCGTGCCGCGTGAGCCCTCGCCGTGGCTCTCGCTCGTCACGTCGGAGCGGTCCGATGCCGACCCCGAGAACCACGAGGTAGGTCGGGACGAGTGGCAGCGCCGGCTGATCGCCCAACGCGACCGGCTGCGCGCCGGCCGCGGCTCCGGACCCTCCGGTGGGCGGCGGCGACGCCCCGCCGGCTCGCTCGGAGACGGGGCGCCGGCGCCCGACGATGGTGTCCTCGAGGCACTGCGCTCGTGGCGAGCCGGCGCCGCCAGGGCGGCCGCCGTCCCCGCCCACGTTGTCCTTCACGACACGGTGATCGTCGCCATCGCCGCGTTCAGGCCCACCGACGAGGCCGGACTGCTCCGCCTCCCCGGCCTCGGGCCCGTCAAGGTCAGCCGCTACGGCCCCACCCTCCTCGCGCTTACGAAGGCGGCACGGGCCGCTCCGGCCTGACCCGGCCGCCATCGCCGCGCCCGCAGCTGCAAGATTCTGGCGGCGAGCCCCGAACCATTTCGACTATCATTCCCGCCCGTGAGCTCCTGGTTTTCGATCGAAGTCATCGACGGGGCCGCGTCCGCTTCCGGCTGGGCCGAAATGTGGAGCGACACCCTCAGCGGGGCCGCCCTGAGTGGCGGGGCGTCGGACTGGTCGTGGCACCAGCACGGCTGGGGCGTCGTGCTGGAGGTGGAGTTCGCCGACGAGGCGGCATGGGATGCCTTCCGTGACCAGGTGGCCGTTCGTGCCGCGCTCGACGCTGTACCCGACCCGCTCACCGGGATGATCGTTTACCGCGGGCGGGGCGGAAGCGCCGGCAGCCCGGCACCGCGCCGGCCCCGGCCGATGCTCGGCTCCGGCTCGGCCGAGCTCCCTTTGCCGTGGGACTTCGTCAACGAGTGGCCGGCCGACCTCTCCGCCCTCACCGGGCCTGCGACCTGGCGAGCCCCGCTCGTCGGTAGCCTCGTCTGACCTGACGACACCGCGGGCAACCTGCCTGCTGTCAACGCCAGAGTCCACCTCAGAACCCGCTATCAAGCAACGGGCGCGGCCGTCGCAGTCACCCTTGATGCGCCTCCGACAGGTTGCGTCCTACGGCCGCTTCAGTTGCCTCCTCGCGGTCGCTCAGGCTGCCTCGCCGACGTCGACGAAGAGTGGAGCATGGTCCGACGGCAGCTTGCCCTTCCTGGCGTTTCGATCCACGAGGCCCCACCGGACGCCGGCGGCAAGGCTCTCCGAGACGAGCATCAGATCGATCCGCATCCCGCGATGTTTGTGGAAGTCGCCGGCCCGGTAGTCCCAGTAGGTGTAGAGCCCATCGTCGGGATACCTGAGCCGGAAGGCATCCTCCAACCCCCACGCCTCCAGGTCGGCCAGCGCGGCGCGCTCGGGTCGACTCACATGGGTACTGCCAGCGAAGGCGGCGATGTCCCAAACGTCGATGTCCTCTGGGGCGATGTTGAAGTCCCCGCACACCGCGACCCTGTGGGAAGGATCGGCGGTCGCGTCCAGGTGACGGCGGAGGCGCCCCAACCAGTCCAGCTTGTAGATGTAGTGGTCGTCTTCCAGGGCCCGGCCGTTGGGCACGTAGACGCTCGTGATCGCCAGGTCCCCGCAGCGCGCCGTGATCGATCTGGTGTCCCGGTCCGGCTCGATTCCGGCCGCAAAGCCGGCCGCGACGTCGTCGATACCGATACGGGACACGATGGCCACGCCGTTCCACCGGCCGTCGCCGTGGTGGACCGACTCGTAGCCGAGGGCGGAGAACGCCAGATGGGGAAACGTCGAGTCGGCCAGCTTGGTCTCCTGCAAGCAGAGCACGTCGGGCTGGGCGTAGGAGATCCACTCCTCCACCCTCGGCAGCCTGGCCTTGAGCGAGTTGACGTTCCACGTGGCGATCCGCACGGGTCCGATGCTACGGGCCGGCCCGGCCGGAGGTCAGCCCCTCGCCCTCCCCGTGCTCCGCCCTGCACCCTCGAGGCGGGCGGCGGCGGCTCGTTGGCGGGCCGTCCCCTCGCCCCGACCAGCGATGCCGCCCGTCGGCTCGGCGCCCGGCGCGGCCGCCTTCCGGGACCGGCGAGCACGCGGCGCGCTCGGTTGCCCTCGTGGACTCTCGCCGGGAGCCGCCCCGGTGCCCGCCGGGACCTCGGGAGCACCGGCCGGAGCGGACTTCCTCGACGCCTTGGTCGGCCTGGATCCGGTGGGGGTGGGCGTTGGCGTTGCGGCGGCCGCCTTCTTCTGTGCGGCCTTGGCCGGGCGTGCCTTCTTGACCGCAGGGGCCTTCTTTGCCGGCACCTTCTCCGCCCGACCGGCGGCCTTCTTAGCTGCGCCGACCGGCTCGACGCTGGCTGCCTTCTTGGCCGAGCCGACCGTCTCGGCTCCAGCTGCCACGTCTTTGGTCCCTGCGGCCTTCTTAGTCACTCCCGCCTTCCCGGTCCCTCCCGCCTTCCTGGTCCCTGCCGCCTTCGCCTGTCCCGATCCTTGCGCGACCCCGTTGCCCGGCGCAGCCTTCCTCGCCTTGGCGGCAGCCGTGGCCGGCGCCGTTTTGGAAGGAGCGACCGCCGCGGCGCCGGCGCCCGCCTTCCTCGCCCCGGCCGGCCTGGCCGCCCTCTTGGCCGGGGTGACCGCATCGTCAGGCGCGGCCGCCGACTTCGCGGTCCTTGCCGACTTTCTTCCCGTCGACTTGGTCGCCGTGGCCTTGGGTGCCGTCGCCTTTGGTGCAGTGGCTGCTCCCGCCCGCTTCCCCTGCGCCACATCCGCGCCAGGCGTGTCGGCCGGAGATGCCGTATCCACCCCGTCTCGACCGGCGCCCTGGCCGCTCGCTCCGGCTCGACTCGAACGCCTGGCTCTCCCTGCGCCCTTGGCTGCGCTCGTCGGGCCGGCGCCGACGGCGACCGGATCCCCTGCCGGCGATACGGCCTCGTCGGGTTCGGACCCACTCGTCGAGACGGCGGAGGCAAACACCGGCGTCGGCTCCTCGGTCTCGTCGTCGGCGGGCAGCGGCCGGATCTCGGCTTCGACGGTCTCATCCGTCGGAACCCCGGCCACCCGGGCGAACCCGGGCAGGGCCAGCTCCACGCCCCGCCGGAGCGGGTCGAGGGCCTGGATCACGAAGGAGCGCTCCTCGCCCTTGGAGATGACCTCTCGAGCCCGCCGAGGAGGGGGTTCGCCCATGGCCGAAAGGGGGACGTAGCAGCGCACGTCGCCGACGTTGACGAAGGCACCGTGCGACGAGAACGTGTCTACGGTGCCCTTCACCTCGCTGCCGAGGGGGTGCTCGGCGATGAAGGTGATGAACGTGAGCGGTCCGTTGACCGGCTCGGCCGGCGGCTCTGACGTTCGCCGCCGACGGCGGCGGGGGGCGTCGCCCGGCGCGTTCACCTCGTCGGTGGCGGTAGCGATGGCCTTGCTCACCTTCGGCCCCCTGCCCTTGGCCGTCGAGACCATCGGTGCCGCCGGCACACCGACCTCCTCGGTGCGCTGGCGCCGCTTCGCCTCCTTCACCGCCTCCCGGCTCTTCGGTCCCCGGACGGGAGTTCTCGGGGTGAAGATCCAGCCGACCCCTGGCACGGGCTTACCGCCGATGAGTCGACCACGGTCGAAGACCCATTCGTGCTCCCCGTGGAACTCCTGGAACGAGTCGTTCGACAGCACCGTGGCGCCGGTCTTCTCGGCGATGCGGAGGAGAAAGGCGTCACCGCGTCCGATGGCGCCGGCAGGCGGAGATACGACCTCGCCCGCCTCCTCTGCGGCCTCGAAGGACGCGACCTCAGACGCCTCGATGCGGTGCGCGAACGACGCGTCCACGACAACCGTCACCACATCATCGGGATTCTCGGCCAGAAACTCCCTGACCGCCTGATCGAGTTGAGCGAGGCTCGGAAGCGAACGCCCTTCAGTGGCGATGTTCGAGCCGTCGACGACGACGTGGCGAGGCGACATGTCGCATCCAGTCAAGCACCCCGACACACCGATTCCGTGGAGCCTCCTACAGTGCGGCCCGTGAGCAACGACACGACGGCCGAGGTCACCGACCTCCTCCAGCACCTCATCCGCAACGGCTGCGTCAACGACGGCAGCGTCGCATCCGGACAGGAAGCACGATCGGCATCCGTGCTCGACTCCTTCCTCGCTGGCGCCACGACCGAGGTCGAGCGGTTTCAACCGGCCGATGGGAGGGTGTCCCTCGTCGCCAGGATCGAGGGAAGCGACCCCGGCGCACCCTCGCTCTGTCTCATGGGCCACACCGATGTGGTCCCGGCCAACGAGGCGCGCTGGCAGCGGGATCCCTTCGGAGGAGAGCTCGTCGACGGCGTGGTGTGGGGCCGCGGTGCGGTCGACATGCTCAACCTCACGGCATCCATGGCCGTCGCCTTCCGGGACCTGGCCCGATCGGGCTGGCGCCCACGCGGCACGCTGAGCTTTCTCGCCGTCGCCGACGAGGAGGCACTTGGCACCTGGGGCGCCGACTGGCTGACCGCCCACGCCGCCGACGCCGTCCACGCCGATTACGTCCTCACCGAGTCGGGCGGGATACGAATCCCGACGGCGGCCGGGGTCCGACTGCCGGTCACCGTGGCGGAGAAAGGAACCTACTGGGTGAGACTGAAGGTCCACGGCACGGCAGGGCACGGGTCGCGCCCCTTGCGCAGCGACAACGCCGTCGTCACCGCGGCCGAGGTGATCCAGCGCCTGGCGACGTACGCGCCGGCCGCCGACGTCCACGCCGCCTGGCGGCGCTGGGTCGAAGGCATCGGGATGGAACCCGGCCTGGCCGAAGCCATGCTCGATCCGGAGCGGATCGACGACGCCATCGACCGGCTGCCACTCGGTGCCGCCCGCAACGCCCACGCCTGCACTCACACCACCTTCGCCCCAACCATCGTCCACGGCGGCGTCAAGACCAATGTCATCCCGGACCTGGTCGAGCTCGAGGTCGACATCCGCACGCTCCCTGGCCAGCGCGGAGCCGACGTCGCCGCCCTCCTCGATGACGGCATCGGTGATCTCAGGGACCGGGTCGAGATCGAGGTCATCGACGACGATCAGGCCAGCGCATCGCCGGTCGAGACCCCGCTTTGGGACAGCATCGAACGCGTCAGCGGCCGGCTCGTCCCCGGATGCGGGCTCGTGCCCTCCATCTCGGTCGGCGCGACCGACGCCCGGTTCTTTCGTCGGGTCGGAGCCACTTGCTACGGATTCGGTCTCTTCAGCGAGCGCGTCGGGTTCGAGGACTACCAGCGCATGTTCCACGGCGACGACGAGCGCATCGACGTCGAGTCGCTCGGTCTCTCGGCCGAGATGTGGACTGCGGTGGCCAAGGACCTTCTGGCGTGAATGGTCCGACTGGGATGAAGGGGCCCATCTCGACGGCTCCGCTGGCCGTGCTCTGGGACTTCGGAGGTGTCATCACGTCGAGTCCCTTCGACGCCTTCGGCCGCTACGAACGAGCCAACGCGCTCCCCGATGGCTTCTTGCGACGTCTCAACGCCGCCAACCCCGACACCAATGCGTGGGCCGCCCTCGAACGGGGGGAGATCGACCTGGACACGTTCGTCGAGCGCTTCGAGGGTGAGGCGGACGCAGCCGGCGGCAAGGTCGACGCCCGCGCCGTCGTCTCGGTTCTTGGCGGCGACGTCCGTCCCGAGATGGTCGAGGCCGTGCGCCGCTGCCAGGAGCACGCCAAGACCGCCCTGCTGACCAACAACTTCCTCGTCGGTGAAGGAACCGTCGATTACGGACCGGTCGTCGGTTACTTCGATGTGATCATCGAGTCGGCACGTGTCGGCTGCCGCAAACCCGATCCCCGCTTCTACCTGGCGGCGTGCGCCCGGCTCGGCATCGAGCCGGGCGACGCGGTGTTTCTCGACGACCTCGGTGTCAACCTCAAGCCAGCCCGGGCCATGGGGATGAGGACCATCAAGGTCGGCGACCCGGCCGATGCCCTACGCCAGCTCGAGACCATCGTCGGGTTCCCGCTCGGCTGACGCCGGCGGCGGCGAGGTCCTTCCGGAGCACGGGCACCCGCGCGCGATCTCGGGACGGTCTGGCTCGACGCGCGCGCGACCTCGGACGACGTGTGTCCCGCGATCGCGCGCGCGTCTCTCCGGCGCGTCGTGAAACCGCGCGCGCCGCCGACCGACCCGGCCGCACCGCCCCGGGACCCGCCGACACCCCCAGCCCCCCGAACCCGCCGCTCCCCCGGCTGGGACTCAGGTGAGCTGGCGCTCAATCTCGCCGAGCGTCATGCTCTTGGTCTCCGGCACCCGCTTCAAGAAGTAGCCCACCGCCACGACGGTGAGGAAGGCGAAGAGGAAGAACGTCCCCGCATTCGTGATGGCGTGCAGCAGCGTGAGGAACGAGATGGTCACCACGAAGTTGGCCGCCCAGTTGGCAATGGTCGCAAGGCTCATGGCCCGGCCTCGCACGTTGACCGGGTAGAGCTCGCTGATCAGGAGCCAGAAGACCGGACCGAGGCCGACGGCGAACGAGCCGGTGTACACGGCGAGCGAGACGATGGCGACGATGGCGCCGGCCCCGCCCAGCTTGTCGCCGCCCAGGGCGAAGACCACGGCGATGGCCGTGAGCGACACGGCCATCCCGCTGGTGCCCCAGATGAGCAGTGGGCGGCGTCCCACCCGGTCGATCAGCCAGATGGCCACGATCGTCAGCCCGACGTTGACGATCCCGTTGCCGACGTTGGCGAGCAGGGCGGCGGAGTTGCCGAAGCCGGCGGAGTGCAGGAGGGTCGGGGCGTAGTAGATGACCGTGTTGATGCCGGTGACCTGCTGAAAGACGGCGAGCAGCACCCCAATGACGACCAGGCGGCGCACCTTGGGCTCGAGGAGCTCGGACATGGAGCCGCTGCGGCCCGCCATCCGCTTCACGTCACCGATCTCGCCGTCGATGTCCTCCTCCTCGGTGCGGTAGCGGAGGAGAATCGTGCGGGCCTTGTCCTCCCGGCCCTTGGTGACGAGCCAGTGCGGGCTCTCCGGGTTGATCAGCGTCCCGACGAAGAGGAGGGCGGCGGGGATGGCCGCGAGGCCGAACATGAGCCGCCAGTTTTGCGACGAAGAGAGCCCGTAGTCGACGAGGTAGGAGACCAGGATCCCGCTGGTGATGGCCAGCTGGTTGAAGCTGACAAGGGCGCCGCGATAGCGGGCGGGCGCCAGCTCGCCGATGTAGAGCGGCACGACCATCGACGCCGAGCCAACGGCGAGGCCGATCACGAAGCGCATCACGATCAGGAAGGCATAGACCGGAGAGAAGGCAGCGCCGAGGACGCCGACGATGAACACGACGGCGGTGGCGAGGATGAGGGGCCTGCGACCCCATTGGTCGGCGAGCCGACCGGCGCCGAAGGCGCCGACGGCGGCGCCGACGAGCAGCAGGCTGGTGACAAGCTCCTTTTGCAGCGACGAGATGTTGCCGAAGCTGGTGTGAAGGAAGAGGAGGGCTCCCGACACCACGCCGGTGTCGTAGCCGAAGAGCAGGCCGCCGAGGGCACAGATAGCCGACGTCCATACGACGGCGCGGCCCACGGCCTCACCCGAGCCCGAGGTTGGGTTGGGACCGCCGAGCGTCCCGGGGGGCACCTCGCCGTCTCCCGCCGGCGTCGAGGTGCTCCCGGGACGATGTGGCGTTGTCATGTCGACCTTCTCTCGAGCGGTGGGCCCATCAAGCGAGAGCGCAGATCTTCGGTTCTCCGCGCCCCCCGAGCGCGCCTGTATCTTGCCCGCTCGGGCCGGCCCTACACCCGTTTTCAGCGAGCGCCGATGGCCCGGTCGATGATGTCGGCCTGCTCGAGCTCGTGCATGGCGTGGCTGCCCGTCGCCGGCGAGCCTGAGGCCACCCGAGTGGCGCGTTCGAAGCGGTAGTCGCTGCCGACGAGTCGGGAGAGCCGGTCCCTGACAAATCCCCAGGCGCCCATGTTCTCCGGTTCCTCCTGGAGCCAGACGACCGTCTCGGCCGACCGGTATCGAGCGAGCGCGGCGGCGATCTGATCCTCGGGCCAGGGATGGAGCTGCTCGATGCGCACGATGGCGACGTCGTCGATTCCCGCCTTGTCCCGTGCGACCGTTGCGTCGATGGCGACCTTCCCGGTCGCAAGCACCACCCGTTTGACCGAGCCGGAGCCGGAAACGGCCCTGTCGTCGAGCACCTCGCGAAACGTGCCGGTCGTGAACTCCTCGGCTCCGCTGTAGGCCTCCTTGCCCCGCAGGTACCGCTTCGGGGTGAACAGGATCAGCGGCTTGCGACTCTCGCGGAGGACCTGGCGGCGCAGCAGGTGGAACAGCTGGGCCGCCGTGGTCACGTCGGCCACCTGCATGTTGTCCTCGGCGCACAGGTCGAGGAACCGCTCGATCCGCGCCGACGAATGCTCGGCGCCCTGGCCCTCATAGCCGTGCGGGAGCAGCAGCGTGAGCCCCGAGGTCTGCGACCACTTGATCTCGGCCGCGGCGAGGAACTGGTCGATGACGATCTGGGCGCCGTTGACGAAGTCGCCGAACTGCGCCTCCCACGCCACCAGCGCATCCCTGGACACGAGCGAGTAGCCGTACTCGAAGCCGACGGCGGCGTACTCCGAAAGCAACGAGTCGTAGATGGAGAACCGGCCGCCACCGCCCAGATGCTCGAGGGCGGTGTACTCGGCACCGGTGATGTGGTCGACGAGGGTGGCGTTGCGGTGCCCAAAGGTCCCCCGCCTCGTGTCCTGTCCCGCCAGCCGGACGTCGTGGCCTTCGATGAGCAGCGTCCCGTAGGCCAGCGCCTCGCCGAGGGCCCAATCGGCCTCACCTCCGGCCCACAGCTTGGCCCTGGTGTCGAAGACCTTGACCAGCTTGGGATGGATGGTGAACCCTTCGGGCGCAGACCCGGTGGCGTCGACGACGCGTTGCAACACGTCATGGTCGACGCCGGTCGCCATCGGGGCGAGCACGGGTGCGGGCTCGGGAGGCGGCGGCAGCACGGAGGGTTTGGGCGGAGCGCTCGCCCTGGTCTCGTCGAGGGCGGCCTGCAGGCGATGGGAGAAGTCGGCGAGCGCCTCCTCCGCCTCCTCGAGGGTGATGGCGCCCCTGCGCACGAGGGCCTCGGTGTAGAGCTTGCGGACGCTGCGGTGGGACTTGATCAGCTGGTAGAGCAACGGCTGGGTCAGGGACGGATCGTCCTGCTCGTTGTGACCGAAGCGGCGGTAGCAGACCATGTCGATGACCACGTCTTTGTGGAACGCCTGGCGGAAGGCGAAGGCCAGTCGACCGACCCGCACGCACGCCTCCGGGTCGTCACCGTTGACGTGGAAGATCGGCGCCTGGACCATCTTGGCCACGTCGGTCGCGTAGATCGAGGAGCGGGCCGAGTCCGGGTTGGTGGTGAACCCGAGCTGGTTGTTGATGACCAGATGGACCGAACCGCCCGTCTCGTAACCGGGAAGCGTCGACATGTTGAGGGTCTCGGCCACGACACCCTGGCCGGCGAAGGCGGCATCGCCGTGGATCAGCAGGGGGAGCACCGGATGGTCGAGTCCTGGATCGGCGGCCACCTCGACGTCCTGATGGGCCCGCGCCATGCCCTCCACCACCGGGTCGACGGCCTCGAGGTGCGATGGGTTGGACGACAGCTCGACGGCGATCGACTTGCCGGAGCGGCCCGTGAACGTGCCCTTGAATCCCTTGTGGTACTTGACGTCGCCCGAGCCCTGCACGGTGCCGGGGTCGATGTTGCCCTCGAACTCCTCGAAGAGCTCCCCGTAGGCCTTACCAACGATGTTGATGAGCACGTTGAGCCGGCCGCGATGCGCCATGCCGACCACGGCGCGGGTCTGGCCCTCCGTGGCGGCGTCGTCGAGGACGGCGTCGATCAGGGGGATGGCGGCCTCGCCGCCCTCGAGGCCGAAGCGCTTCTGGCCGATGTACTTGGTGTTGAGGAACTGCTCGAGGGCCTCGGCCGCGTTGAGGCGCCCGAGCACCCAGCGGTGCTCGTCGGACGACAGCTCGGTCGGGATCCCCTCGACGTGCTGCTGGATCCAGCGCTTCTGAACCGGCTCCATGATGTGCATGTACTCGACGCCGACGGTGCGGCAGTAGGCGTCGCGCAGCACGGACAGGATCTCCGAGAGCTTCATGCGGTCGCGCCCGGCCAGGCCGCTGGCGATGAACTCACGATCCAGATCCCAGACGGTGAGCCCGTACGTGGTCGTGTCGAGCTCGGAGGGGACCTCGGGCTCTTTCCAGTCCAGCGGATCGAGGTGGGCGATCAGGTGACCACGCACGCGGTACATGTTGATGAGGCTGTCGACCTCGATCTGCTTTTGGACGTTGCCCGTGCTGCGCCGACCCGGGTCGTTGGTGTCCGCTCCCTGGTGGAACGGCTCGACCGGCACGCCCATGGCGGTGAAGACCCGCTCGTAGAAGCCGTCGTCGCCGGCGAGCAGGCGGTGGACCCGCTGCAGAAACAGCCCCGACTCGGCTCCCTGGATGATCCGGTGGTCATAGGTCGAGGTGATGGTGACGACCTTGGACACGCCGAGCTCGGCGAGCATCCGCCGGTCGGCGGCCTGCCACTCGGCCGGATAGTCGATGCTCCCGACCCCGATGATCGCCCCCTGGCCGGGCATGAGCCGCGGGACCGACTGCACGGTGCCGATCGTGCCCGGATTGGTCAGGCTGACCGTCGCCCCCGCGAAGTCGTCGGCGCCGATTTTTCCGGTGCGGACCTTGCGGATCAGGTCCTCGTAGGCCAACCAGAATCCCCGGAAGTCCAGCGTGTCGGCCTCCCGTATGACCGGCACCATCAGGGTGCGGCTGCCGTCGGCCTTCTGCAGGTCTACGGCGATCCCGAGGCCGAGATGCTCATGGTGGACCACCGTGGCCGGCGCCTTGGGATCGTTGCCATCGGGAGCGACGAAGCTCGAGTTGAGCACGGGGACGGCGGCGATGGCCTCGGCGATGGCGAAGCCGATGAGGTGGGTGAAGCTGACCTTCCCCGCCGTGCCACTTCGGCTGAGCTCGTCGTTGAGCATGCGCCGGTTGACCTCGAGGAGCCGGGCCGGCACGACGCGGAAGCTCGTTGCCGTCGGGACCTCGAGGCTGGCCTCCATGTTGGCAACGATCCGGGCCGCCGCTCCCCTGATGGCCGTTCCCCCGCCTCCGACGTGGCCATTCTCCTCCGCCTTGCCGTTGGTCCCCTTCGGCGGTCCCGCCGGCGCCGCGGGCGCAGGCCGGGTCGGCGTGGGCACCGGCGCCGTGGCGACCGGTGCGGGACCGTTCAGGGAAGGCCGGGCCAGGTTGACGCCCCCGGGGCGGTACCCCTCGAAGAAGTCCCGCCAGCTGGCGCTCACCGATCCGGGGTCACCGCGGTACTGCTCGTACATCTCGTCGACGAGCCACGCATTGGCTCCGAACAGCTCGGGAGAACTTGCATCGTCTGGCATCGACTCCCAGCGTACCGGCCTCGCCGCCGGCGCCCGATGCCGGCGACCTCGCCGCTCGCAGGCACAATGGTGGGCATGCCCGCCCAGTACATCTTCACCATGCGCGACCTCCGTCGCTACTACCCACCAGACCGGGAGGTCCTGCGTGGGATCAACCTGTCGTTCTATCCGGGCGCCAAGATCGGCGTGATCGGAGCGAACGGGTCGGGCAAGTCGTCGCTGCTTACGATCATGGCCGGCGCCGATGACGGCTTCACCGGGGAGGCCAGACTGACCGCCGGCTTCAGCGTCGGATATCTCCCCCAGGAGCCGCAGCTCGACGAGTCCAAGGACGTGGCGGGCAACGTGGCCGACGGTATCGCCGCCACCATGGACCTCCTCGAGCGCTTCAACCAGGTGTGCGCGGCGATGGGCGAACCCGACGCCGACTTCGACAAGCTCCTCGCCGAGCAGGCCGATCTTCAGGCCCAGATCGACGCCGCCGGCGCCTGGGACGTGGAGCGCACCCTCGAAATCGCCATGGACGCCCTGCGCCTCCCGCCCGGTGACGCCGACGTGAGCATCCTCTCAGGTGGCGAGCGCCGGCGGGTCGCCCTGTGCCGGCTGCTGCTCTCGCATCCCGACCTGCTCCTCCTCGACGAGCCGACCAACCATCTCGACGCCGAGTCGGTGGCGTGGCTCGAGCGCACGCTGCAGGACTACTCGGGCACGGTCGTCGCCGTCACCCACGACCGGTACTTCCTCGACAATGTGGCCGGTTGGATCCTCGAGCTCGACCGGGGCTTCGGGATCCCCTGGGAGGGCAACTACTCGTCGTGGCTCGAGCAGAAGCAGCAGCGCCTGGCGGCCGAGGAGAAGGCCGACAAGGGCCGTCAGCAGGCCCTGCAGCGTGAGCTCGACTGGATCCGCATGTCCCCACGCGCCCGCCAGTCCAAGGGCAGGGCCCGCATCACCGCCTACAACGAGCTGGTGGCCGAGGCCGAATCCGCCGACCGTCGCGCCGACCGCCTCGAGATCGCCATCCCGCCCGGCCCGCGCCTCGGCGACGTCGTCGTCAACGCCGAGGCCGTCACGAAGGGCTTCGGGGATCGCCTGCTCGTGGACGGGTTGTCGTTTCTCCTTCCGCCCGGGGGCATCGTCGGCGTGATCGGTCCCAACGGGGCGGGAAAGACCACGCTGTTTCGCATGATCGTGGGAACCGAGGAAGCGGACTCGGGTGAGCTGACACTCGGATCGACCGTCGCGCTGGCCTATGTCGATCAATCCCGCGATGCCCTCAACGCTTCGAACACGGTCTTCGACGAGGTGACAGGTGGCGTCGATCATCTCGTCGTCGGCGGCCGCGAGATCCACGGGCGGGCCTACGTGGCCAGCTTCGGCTTCAAAGGCAGCGATCAGCAGAAGGAGGTCGGGAAGCTCTCCGGCGGCGAACGCAACCGGGTGCAGCTGGCCAAGGTCCTCAGGGAGGGCGGCAACGTGCTCCTCTTGGACGAACCGACCAACGACCTCGACGTCGACACCCTGCGCGCCCTCGAGGAGGCGCTGATCTCCTTCCCCGGATGCGCGGTGGTGATCAGCCACGACCGGTGGTTCCTCGATCGGGTCGCGACGCATGTGCTCGCCTTCGAGGGCGACAGCCAGGTGACGTGGTTCGAGGGCAACTTCTCCGACTACGAGGCCGACCGCCACAAACGTCTCGGCGGGGAGGCGGACCAGCCGCATCGCATCCGCTACAAGCCGCTCGTGCGGGACTGACAGCGGCTTGTCCCCTTCCGCTCAGGGTTCGCTCAACGTCTCCCGCCGGCCTCCGCTCGAGGGTGGCGTCGCCGGCCTCGCCGTCGGTCCCGGCGGTCTCGGGGTCCCGGTCCTCTTGGTGCACGGGTCCATGGACCGAGCCTCGAGCCTCGGGCGGGTCCAGACCCACCTACGCGACGACACGGTCATCACCTACGACCGGCGCGGGTACGCCGATTCAGCCCGGCGGCCCCCGTCGTCGTCGTACGAAGACCACGTCGACGACCTCATCGAGGTCGCCGACAACCGGCCCGTGGTCGCCCTCGGCCACAGCCTTGGCGGCACCATCCTGTTGGGCGCCGCCGCCCGGCGCCCCGACCTGATCCTCGGAGCGGTGATCTGGGAGGCGCCCATGCCCTGGCTGCCCTGGTGGCCGGCGACAACGCCGGGGCGCCTGGCGGTCGCCGATGGGCGGTCCCCCGGTGACGTGGCCGAATCATTTGTCGTCGCGCTCATCGGTGAGAGGATCTGGCGGCGTCTCCCGACCGCCACGAGGGAGGCACGGAGGGGCGAGGGGCCTGCGCTCATCGCCGAGATGCGTGCCGTCGGCACCCACCCCGGCTGGGAACCCGCCGACATCGCCATCCCGGTCATCGTCGGGAGAGGCGCCGAGAGCGTCGAGCATCAGCGGCGGGGGGCGAAGGAGCTGGCTGCGGCCATACCCGGCGCCGAGCTCGTCGACGTCGAAAGCTGCGGCCACGGCGTCCACCTCTCCCACCCTGCGGTGCTGGCCGAGCTGATCGGGCGGGTCGCAGCACGGGCCGGAGTGGGCAATCGCGGGGTGGGTGGAGCAGAGTCCATCTGCGACGAATGGAGACGCTCATGAAGATTGCGGTGACGGGAAGCCACGGGCTGATTGCCAGGCACCTCATCCCCCTGCTCTCCGGACGGGGTCACGAGGTGGTGCGCGTCGTTCGGGGAGGCGACGGCTCAGGACCGGGACCGACGATTCGTTGGGATCCTGGCGCAGGGCGCCTCGACCCCGCCGATCTCGCCGGCGTCGAAGCGGTCGTCCACCTCGCCGGCGTCGGCATCGGCGCCAAGCGCTGGAATGCGGACCACAAGCAGGCGGTCATCGACAGCCGCGTCCAGGGCACGACCCTGCTGGCGAGGACCATCGCCGGCCTCGATCCGGCGCCACGTGTGCTCGTGAGCGCGTCGGCGATTGGTTACTACGGCGACCGTGACGACGAGCTGCTCACCGAGCAGAGCCCTTCGGGGTCCGGCTTCCTTGCCGACGTGTGCCGGCGATGGGAGGCGGCCACGGCGCCAGCGGTCGAAGGCGGCATCAGGACCGTCGTCGTCCGCACCGGCATCGTGCAGGCCGCCGACGGCGGTGCGCTCAAGACCCAGCTGCCGATCTTCAAGCTCGGTCTTGGCGCCAGGTTCGGCCGGGGCCGGCAGTGGGTCAGCTGGATCTCCATCGACGATGAGGTCGGCGCCATCGCCCACCTCATCGAACACGATGGCATCAGCGGTCCGGTGAATCTGGTGGCGCCGGCGCCGGTCACCAACGCCGGGTACACCACCGCCCTCGCTCGGGTGCTAGGACGGCCGGGAGTTCTGGCCGTGCCACCACCGGCGGTCAAGGCACTCCTCGGCGCCGAGATGGCGTCGGAGCTGCTCCTCGCCGGCCAGCGCGTCGAGGCGGGGGTGCTCGAACGCACCGGCTACCCCTGGCGCTGGCCGGCGCTCGAGCCCGCTCTGCGGGCGATGCTCTCACGCTGAGCGTTGCGGTGGGTGATGTGGGGCCAGGCGACCGCCGGGCGAGTGAGGGTGGAGGGGGCGGCGAGGTTGGAGGGGGCGGCGGCGTTAGAGGGGGCGGCGGCGTTGGAGAGGGCGGCGGCGTCCAGGTCGTCGTGGTCCATCACGATCAGCCGGAGCGCTGCGCTCGAAACGTCCTGGCCTTCCTGGCCCAGCCGGATGTGGCCGGGGTGTGGGTGGCCGAGAGCAGCAGCGACCCGAACGCACGGCGCCGGCTGCGCAACCTCGTCCCCGACGTGGAGATCATCGAAGGCCGTGGCAACGTCGGCTTCGGGCCCGGCGCCAACCTCGGGCTGCGCCGGTGGCTCGCAGCCGGCGACGGCGAGTGGGTCGCCGTGGCCCCCCACGATGCTGCGCCCGCGCCCGATTGCGTGACCCGTCTACTTGCCGCCGCCCGGGCCCGTCCCGGTGCCGGCCTCCTGAGCGCCGAGTTCGGCCCCGAGTTTGGGCTTGTCCCCGCCTACGACAAGGTGATCGGCGGCTACTACCGGCCCGCAGCTCGGGGGGTCGGCTGGGAGGACGTCGATTACCCCCACGGCACGCTGCTGCTGGCCAGGCGTGCGACCCTTGAAGAGATCGGCCTGTTCGACGAACGCTATTTCGCCTACTGCGAGGAGGTCGATCTCGGGCTGCGGGCCACGCGGGCCGGGTGGGACGTCGGTCTCGTCTGGGGGGCAACGGTGACCAATGGCAGCCTTCCGGCCCGGCCGGTCGCCGACTACCTCCAGTTGCGGAACACCCTGCTGCTCATCGACAGCCATCAGGGCCGCCGCGAGGTGCGGGTGCGGATGGCCCTCGCCGTGGCCCATCATGTCGCCGGCGCCCTGCGTCATCCGGCCGGCGCCCTGACCCGAAGTCGACCGGCCGCCATGGCGCTCGCCGACTTCCATCGGCGCCGATTCGGGCCACCCCCTGCGGCTATCGTCACCATGAGCTCACGGGCTGGCAGGCGCGGTGCGATTTTGGGGCGGGTGCGCTCGGCCATTTGGAGCCGGTCAAGCCGCATCCGGCCGGTCGGATCCAGAGGAACGAAGTCCGATCATCTTGAGCCATGTTGACGTCGATTCTCGACGTCAACAGCCCGCAGAATCGCCGGTCGTCAGGGACCGGCTGTCTAGCCTGGGACCCATGCTCTCCGCCGATGTCGCCGTCGTAGGCGCAGGGCCGGCGGGCGCGGCCGCGGCCATCACCGCCGTCGCCGCCGGGTTGCGGGTCGTCGTGGTCGACCGTGCCACCTTCCCGCGCGACAAGTGTTGCGGCGACGGGCTCACGACCGGCGCCCTGCGCCGCTTGGACCAGCTCGGCTTCTCACCGGACTCCCTCCCTTCGTGGCAACCGGTCGGGGGGGCTCGGATCCGCACCCCCGACGGAAGGACCGGCGTCTTCCGGCTTCCCGACGATGCGATCTACGCCGCCACCCTGAGGCGCACCGAGCTCGACGCCGCGCTGGTCGACCGGGCCAGGAGCGCCGGTGCCGATGTCCGTGAGGGAAAGGCCATGGTCGCGGCGCGCCCCGGCCCCGAAGGCACGACCGTCGAGCTCGTGCTCGACGACGGGGAGGTGATCCGAGCGTGGTACGCCATCGGCGCCGACGGCATGTGGTCGCCCCTGCGCAAGGCGGTCGGGGCGGGCGACCCCGGCTATCTGGGTGAATGGCACGCCGGGCGCCAATACGTGCGCCACACGGGACCCGAGGCGCGCGACCTGCTCGTGTGGTTCGAGGACGATCTCCGCCCAGGCTACGTGTGGTCATTCCCGCTCCCCGAAGGAGGTGCCAACGTCGGCTTCGGCATCCGCCGGCGTCCCGGGCAGGCGATCGGGACCATGAAACAGCGGTGGGAGGAGCTGCTCCGCCGGCCTCACATCGCTTCCGTCCTCGGCCCCGACGCCGAGCCGGAAGGCCCACTCAAGACCTGGCCCATCCCGGCCCGGATCGGAGGGACCCGCCTCAGCGCCCTCGGCGGCCGGGTGCTCTTCGTCGGGGACGCCGCCCGGGCGTCGGACTGCATGACCGGCGAGGGCATCGGCCAGGCCCTCGAGACCGGGCAGCTGGCGGCCAAGATCCTGGCCGCTTCGGGACCCCTCTCCGCCGGCGCCGTGGCGACCGCTTACCGCTCGACGATCGCCCGGGGGATGGCCCTCGATGACCTGCTGTCGGGGGCGTTCTCCCGGGTGCTTTCGAGCCCACGAGGCGCCAACGCCTGGTTTGACATCGCCGCGTTCGGCGAACGCTCCCGGAGGGTGTTCGCTCGCTGGATGTTCGAGGACTACCCGAGGGCGGCGCCGCTCACTCCGTGGCGGTGGCATCGGGGGATGTGGAGCCGTCCGGGGGTATGGCCGGCTCCGGCGCTGGCCGCCCGATAGTAAGACCGACGCCACCGTGCGTGAACCTGTCGCGATCTGTGTACGCGCCGCTCCGAACCTGTCGCGATTTCTGTACCTGTCGGTGCAAGATCGCGACAGGTTCGCGCCGAAACCGGACAGGGCAGGGCGGACGCCGGACAGGGCGGACCCCAGGCCGCGCCGGCCCGGGTCCTTCGTCCTCGGATACGGTGCTGGTCGGCACGCCGGACGCCCGGTCGCCGACACGACCCATGGACCAGCGACCGGCCGACGACATCCTCTCCCCTGCCACCCTCGCCCGGCTACGGGCGTCGGGCGGGGGACCCGGTGTCGGCGCCGTGTTCAGCACCGAGGCCTCACCCGACGACATCGAGATGCTCGGGGCGATCGGCCTCGAGCCACTCGGCGCCATCCAGGGAAGCTCGGTGCACCACATCGGGTGGCTCGGACCGGTCAACGCCATCAGCACCGAGGTGCCCGGCCTCACCCGTTCGCTTTACACCGCTCGCCGCTTCGCGCTGGCTCGCCTGGCCGCCGCCGCCGATGTGCTCGGAGCGACCGGCGTGGTCGGCGTCGTCGTCGTGTCGACCAACCGCGCCTTCGGCTCCGAGCTGATCGAGGTCGTCGCGTCTGGCAACGCCGTGCGTCCGAAGGCGACGACACCGGGTCGCTACGGTGGCCCGCCGCCGGCGGGTGCCGCACGGTCGCTCGGCGCAACCGGCGACGGTGGCGACTGGGCGCCGGCAGGGACGGACGTGGCGCCAGGGGGAACCCGATCTGGAGCGGGCTGGGCGCCCACAGGGACGCCGGCACGGCCGGGCTGGGCGCCGGCGGAACCACCACCGGGCGCCGGCGGCCCCGCCGCTCGCTCGGGGCCCGGCCATCCGACCGGGGACGACCTCGACCCGACGGGCGCGACGACGGTGACATCCGTGCTGACCATGCCGTCGGCCGACGGCAGCGATGACGGTGCGCCGGCGTGGACGACCATGCTCGACCCGGCGGGGCTCGCTGGCGCCCTGCGATGCGGTCTGGCGCCGGTGTCGGTGGTGTTCGGGACCTGCGTGCACCATCTCGCCTCTCGGCCCGTGCCGGAGACGGAGTGGCCGGGACAGGAGATCCCGGGCTGGACCCAGGCCGTCGCCGATGCCCGCGAGGTGGCCCTCGCCCGGATGCAGGCCGAGGCCCAGCGTGACGGGGCCGACGGCGTGGTCCAGTTGCGGCGCCAGGAGCTCGACCACGGCTGGGGCGGCCAGGCCGTCGAGTACCTCGCCACCGGAAGCGCCGTGCGACGGGTCGCCCCCCGATGAGAAGCCCGTCGGCCACGAGACGCCGGCGCGCCTAACCGAACGCTTGCCGCCGGGTCGCCGGCGTGTGAGTGACGCCGGCCCAACCGTCGTCCCCATGCGCCCGCGATGCCTCGGACGCCGGACGAGAACGAACTAGAAGCGGGCCGCGCTCCCGATCAGCTCCACCTTCGCTCTCGGCGACCATCGCCTGCCGTCCCCACACATCACCCAGACCTCACGGGCCCGGCACGCCACAGGAAGCAGGCGGCCGACGTCGGCGGCGACGAGATCGAGCTCGGCAGGGTCCCGGGGCGCGTGGGCCACGGTGAGATGAGGCACGATCTCATCGAACTCGCCAGCCCACGGCGGGGTGCCGAACTGCTTTGCGAGTCTCGCCGTCAGCGCCCTGAACCGATCGGCGGGGCTCGGTGCCACCCACAGGATCCGCCGCCCGAACCAGGCCGTGCGCGTCAGCTCGAAGTCAAACGGCTCGACGTCGCGCAGCGTCGCCGCCAAAGCCGTCAGGTCCTCCTCGCGGATCGTCGCGGGAGGAAGCCAGGGCACGATGAGGGTGATGTGCGCCGGCACACCCGCCGATGCGACGGGGTCATACCGTTTGCGCCACGCGCCGACGACGGCCTCCGCCTCGGGCACGGGCACGAGCACGGCGCTCTGGGTCCTGCCGCTGCTCGTGCCCGCAGGATGGAGCGCCGCTCCCGGCGGGCGGTGGGCGGCGCCGGGCGGTCGGACTGCGGCGCCGCGCGGACCGATCAGTCGCCGCTCAGCCACGGGCGTCGAACACGTCGGCGAGCAGTGAGGGAACGGCCACTTCGACCTGATCGTATGTACACGAGCGGGGATCGCGATCGGGACGCCACCTCCTGAAACGGGCCGTGTGACGCAGCCGACGACCCTGCAGGTGCTCGTAGGCCGCCTCCACGACCAGGTCCGGTCTGAGCGGCTCGAAGGTCAGGTCCTTGCCCGCGTTCCACCGGCTGGCACCACCGGCCTTGCGGCCCAGAGGTTCCCCTTCCTCGGGGTCGGCCCATCCTGCCCACGGGTGCCCGACCGGGTCGCGGTAGGGCTCGAGCTCCGCGACGAGCGACCGCCGGCGCTCGGCGGGGAACGACCCGATGACCCCAACCGACTGCAGGGCGGCCCCGTCGTAGAGCCCGAGCAACAGCGAACCGACCGAGGCTCCCGCCTCGCCCGAGCGGTACCAGCGGAACCCGCCCACGACGAATTCGGCGGTGCGCTCGTGCTTGACCTTGACCATCGTCCGCCGGTTGGGCTCGTACGAGCCGTTGATGCCCTTGGCGACGACACCGTCGAGGCCTGCGCCCTCGAATCGGGCGAACCAATCGCTCGCCCGATCCACGTCGTCGGTGATGGGCGTCAGGTGGACCGAAGGGCTGTCGGCGTCGACGGCGGCAGCGAGGAGGGCGCGTCGTTCGACGAACGGCGTCGCCCGGCAGTCGGCGCGGTCGAGGGCCACCAGATCGAAGGCGACGAACGCGGCCGGCGTCTCGGCCGCCAGGCGCACGACACGCGAGTTGGCCGGATGGATCCTCTGGGAGAGGGCGTCGAAGTCGAGGCCGGCCGGGCCGGCGACGACGACCTCGCCGTCGACCACGCAACGGTCGGGCAGTGCCGCCTTCACGGCCGCCACCACGTCGGGAAAGTACCGGGTGAGGGGCCGCTCGTTGCGGCTGCCGAGCTCCACCTCGTCGCCGTCGCGGAACACGATGCAGCGGAATCCGTCCCATTTCGGCTCGTACAGCCAGTCACCGACCGGGAGCTTCGGTGCCGCCTTGGCCAGCATCGGGGCCAGCGGTGGGGACACGGGCAGGTCCACGGCGTCCCCTCAGCTCGGCTCCGGGGCCACCCCGGCCCCGTCGCCTGTTACCGAGTCGCCTGTTGCCCCGTCGCCTCTTACCGAGTCGCCTGCCGCCCCATCCCCTGTCGCCCCATCCCCTGTCGCCCCATCCCCTGCCGCCCCATTCGACTCGGCCCCGGGCTCGTCTCCTCTGGCCATGCGGGCCGACACGACATGAGCGAGGGGCGAGGCCTCGAGCTCCTCGAGCGAGAGGGGGAGCGCCAGGCACCAGTTGGGCCACTGGTCGACGGTTCCTGGCATGTTCGGTCGCTCCTCCACCGCCGCCAGGTCGTCGAGGCTCACCGTGAGCACCTGGCACGGCGCGTTCGAGAGGAGACCGTACGCCTCTTCGATGACGGTTTCTACCGGCGTGTCGGGACCGCACCCCGTCCAGGTCGCCAGCCGATCGCGCATGGCGCGGGCGCCGGCGACGTTCGGGTGGATGTCGAGCGCCTGTTGGGCCGTCAGATCGGCCCCCGTCCACACGCCGGCGACCGTCGGCAGGTCATGCGTGCTGACCGCCCCGAGCGCGGCGGGGTTCCACTCCGATGGCGGGTCGTCCTCGAACCACAGGAGCTTGTACGACAGGACTCGACGGTTCCTCAGCTCGGCCCTCACGTGGTCCTCGACGGTGCCGAGATCCTCGCCCACCACGTAGGACCCGGCCCGCTCCGCTTCGAGGGCGAGAATGTTGAGCAGGTCCCAGTAGGGGTACCTGACGTAGGTGCCTTCGGCCGGCGTTGCGCCTTCGGGGATCCAGAACAGCCGGAACAGCCCCATCACATGGTCGAAGCGCAACCCGCCGGCGTGGCGCATCCCCGCCCGCACCGTCTGAATGAACGGCTCGTACCCCGCCGCCCGCAGCCGCCACGGATCCCACGGCGGCAGACCCCAGTCCTGGCCGAGGGTGTTGAACTCGTCGGGAGGGGCCCCGACGCGCATCCCCGGCGCAAAGGTCTCCTGCCACAGCCAGCTGTCCGCCCCGCCGGCGTCCACTCCGATGGCCAGGTCGGCGATCACCGATCCCTCACCGATGGCCTCCAACTGACGGTCGAGCTGCCACTGGAGCCAGGAGTGGTACCGGATCCGCCGGCGTCCCTCTTCGCTCGAAGCGAAACGGGCGACGGCGGGCGAATCGGGACGACGCAGGTCGGCCGGCCAGTCCTGCCAGGGCAGGCCATGACGCTCAGCCAGCGCGTTGAACGTGGCGAACCCCCGCAGCGCCACCCCCCTCGTCGCCGCGAACGCATCCAGGGCTCGGCCCCGCTCACCGGCGGTGCCCCCTTCGCCCTCACCCCGGGAGAAGATCGCCTCGAGGGCGCCGGACTTGAGAGCCCAGACGCGGTCACGGTCGATGATCCTGGAGTTGTTCAGGTCCCGGCCCGCAGCGACGAGTCGATCGAGGTCGGCCAGGTCCCCCGCTCCCGGGACCTCCTCCACCCGCAGGTACAGGGGATTGAGGAAACATCGGCTCGACGCAAAGTAGGGGCTCGGTTGCTGATGCGGCCCCGGCGGGGCGGCGTGGAGCGGGTTGAGGAGCGTGACCCCCGCCCCCACCCTGGCGGACCACGAGGTCAGGCGGGCCAGATCGAAGAGATCGCCCATCCCCCAGCTCTCGGTCGAACGGGCCGCGTAGAGCTGCGCCGCCCAACCCCAGCGGCTCCCACCAGGGACGGGGCAGGTCCCCGGGCTGACGATGAGGTGCCGGGAGTCGGCGGCACCGTGGGGGCGGAACACGTGATAGCCGGTCGGCAGGTCGGGCGGGAGCGGCCCATCGGTGACCACCTCGCCGCCGCCCTCGAGCAGGATCGTGCCCGGCCCGACGGGCGGCAAGGGATGGTCGAGCCTGACCGTGAGCGTCGGCGCCGGCTCGTCATCCGGGCTGCGATCGTCGTCAGAGCTGCGATCGTCGTCAGAGCGGCGTTCATATTCGAGGCTGCGCTCGCCGTCAGACGTGGGCCCGTCAGACCTGGGCCCGTCAGAACGGCCGCCGGCGCCCATGGTGGCGAGGACGGCGTCGATCGTCGATGCCGGCGGCGTCCGCCAGGCTCCGCCGGCATCGTGGTAGCCGGTGTCGATCGCCCACCGCTTCGGGTCAGGCACCGAACGTCACTCCCCCACTCCTAGCATCGGTCGACGTGACCCATGGCCTGCGTCCGCTCTCACGTGGACCCCGGCATGTCGCGCCCCCGCCCGCTTCGAGGGTCGTGTCATCGCTTCCCACCTTCCCACGGGCCGCGGGCCAACTCGGCGCACCGTCATGTCGTCTCGACGATCGGCCCTGGTCGTGACGACCGGTGCCGGTGTCGCGCTCGACGGTTGCGTCGTGCGGGCAGGGGCCTCGTCGTGGGCGGACCGGAGCCTGATCCGCGCCGGGAGCTTCTACCCCCGCAAGACGATGACGGCCACGGAGCGGCTCGGGTACTACACGGGTCGGCTGCCCCTCGCCGAGATCGCCACGACCTTCAGGTTCCCTCCGACGCCCGAGCTGGCCGCGCAGTGGGCGCAGCGCACGCCGCCCGGCTTCGTCTTCGACGTGCGGGCGTGGTCGCTGCTCACTGGTAGCCCGACGCTCCCCGACTCGCTGTGGCCCGACCTGGTCACCGAGGTGCATCCGGAGCGCAGGGACCGGCGCCGCCTCTACCGAAACCATCTCAGCGAGGCCGGCATCGACGAGTGCTGGGCCCGCTTCGCTCACGGCATCGGCCCGCTTCGCGATGCCGGCCGCCTGGGCGTCGTGATCTTCCGCTACCCGTCCTGGTTCTCGCCCCGGCCCGAGACCTGGGCCGAGCTGGCCGACATCCGCCGTCGCCTGCCCGGGACGAGGGTCGCGGTCGAGTTGCGCCACGTCCGGTGGTTCGAAGCGGCGGGGGCGGACTCGACGTTCGAGTGGCTCGAGGAGCATGGGATCGGCTTCGTGTGCGTGGACGGCCCCACGACGGGTGAACGGTCCAACCCGGGGGCCGTCGGGGCGACGACCGATACGGCGCTCGTGCGCTTCGTCGGGCGTCGGGCCGTCGAGGGCGAGCCGTGGACGTGGCCGTACCGCTACCAACGCGACGAGCTCGACGGGTGGGTGCCGAGGGTCGCGGAGCTGGCTGCGTCGAGCGCCGAGGTCCACCTGCTCTTCGACAACTGCGCAGGAACGGACGCGGTCGACAACGCCCTGCTGCTGCTGGAACTGCTGGGGGAATGACCCCGCCGTCCCGGTTGTGGCCGTGCCGGGGGCGCTCATCCCGGGCCCGCGGCGACGACTGAGCCGTGGTGGCAGACCATCCTCCACGCGCTCTCGTCCGCCTCGCTGCGCACGAAGACGTTGATCGTGGCGACGGTCACTCCGCCCTGATCACCGAGCAGGTTCTCGTCCAGGGACACCCAGGCCACGTCACCGACGACCCAGGGTTGCTCGCGTGTGAGCACGAATTGCGTCCTGTTGCCGCCATGGAACAGCGCAAAGAACGAGCTCGCCACCTGCCCCCACCCCTGCAACGTCGCCCAGCCCGGATGCGTGCAGGTGGCGCGAGGCGAGCGTTCCCACAGCGCCGACATGGCATCGAGGTCGCCCGCCTCGAAGGCCTCGTAGTACCGGCGGTTGGCCGCGATCACCTCGGCGTCGTCGTCCACCGGGCGAAGGTAGCCCGACTTCGGGTCGCGCCACTAGCTTCGTGGCCTTATGGACTCGCATCGCTGGGAGCCAGGACCACGCGTCGAAGGCTCCGGCGGGGTCGAGATCGCCACGTGGGATCTCGGCGGCGAAGGCCCGCCCCTGCTGCTGACCCACGGCACCGGTTTCCACGCCAAGACGTGGCTGCCCGTGGCACCAGTCCTGTGCCGTCGGTTTCGAGTCTGGGCCGTCGACCAGCGCGGCCAAGGCGCGTCGGGCCACGTACCGGCCGATGACTATCGCGATTGGAGCCCCTTCGCCGACGACCTGCTCGCCGTCGTCGATGCCCTCGGCCTCGGCGGCGAGGCCTCCGGCGTCTTCGGGGCCGGACACTCCCTCGGCGCCGCCACCCTGATCCTGGCCGAGCAGCGCCGGCCCGGGACCTTCGAGGCGCTGTACTGCTACGAGCCCATAGTCCTGTCGCCCGAGCTGAGGAGCGGCGTGACCAACGAGCAGTTCACCATTGCCGCCACGGCAAGGAAGCGCAGGCCGACGTTCGCTTCGCTCGATGCGGCGCGAGCGAACTTCGCAGGGAAGCCTCCGTTCGTGCGCTTTCGTCCCGATGCGCTCGACGCCTACGTCTCCCACGCCTTCGTGCCTCAGCCCGACGGTAGTGTCACCCTGGCCTGCGCTCCGGAGGAGGAGGCGGCGATCTACGAGGGGTCGCTGTTCAGCGACAGCTGGGAGCGCCTGCCGGTGACCGACCTGCCGGTGACCGTCGCCGGCGGAGCCGACGAGGATGGGCCCGGCATCTACGTGCCGATGATCGCCGAGCGGCTGAAGCGGGGGAAGGCCGAGCACTGGCCCGCGCTCGACCACTTCGGGCCGATGGAGGAACCCGCCGCCATCGGTGAGGCCATCGTCGCCGCCCTCGACCCGGATGTGTCCTGACCGAGACCGGTCAGGTCCACCGTCGGGGTCACACCCGGTCGGTAAGTTGCAGCCGATGCCCCTGCCCCTGCCGACCTCGCTTTCCCCATCGAAGGTGTCGTCGTTCAAGGACTGCGCCCTCGCCTTTCGTCTCTCCGCCATCGATCGCCTGCCCGAGCCGAAGTCGGCTCCTGCCGCCAAGGGGACGCTCGTGCACCGGGCCCTGCAGCTGCTCTTCGCCGAGGAGGACCCCGGTCACCGCTCCCTCGACGTGGCCCTGACCAAGCTGACGAGAGCCGTGCCCGATGTGCTCGACGGCCCCGAGTACCGCGAGCTCGGCCTCTTCGGCGACGACAGGGCCGAGTTCGTCGCCGACGCCGAGACGTTGGTCCGCAACTACTACGTGCTCGAGGACCCCGACGAGGTGCGGGTGATGGGCACGGAGCTCCGCCTCTCGGTGCAGCTCGGCACGCTCCGGCTTTCCGGCATCATCGACCGCCTGGAGCTCGACGCCGATGGCGAGCTCGTCGTCACCGACTACAAGACCGGCCGGGCCCCTTCGGAGAGCTACCAGCAGCCCAAGCTCATCGGCGTGCACTTCTATGCCTTCCTCTGCGAGCAGCTGCTCGGGCGTCGGCCCGTCCGCATCCGACTGCTGCACCTACGCGAGCCCATGTCGATCTCGACCGAGCCGTCCGACCAGTCCATAAGGGGTCTGCAGCAACAGACCACCGCCGTGTGGCGCGCCGTGGAGCGGGCGTGCGCATCGGAGGACTTCCGACCCAAGCCTGGCTATCTGTGCGGCGGCTGCGCCTACCGGACCTACTGCCCCGCCGTCGGTGGCGACCTGACCCTGCTACCCCCGCCGCAGGACCGCTCCCTGGATGCGCCCCGACCCGTGGCGATCGGCGCGCCCCGATGAGGATGCCGCAGGTCAGACTTCCTGGCGGGTCAGCGGCACGGGTCACCGCCTTCGACACCAGGGCCGACGACCTGATCGAGCGGCATCTTCGACATCGCCGGCCCGTGGACCGGGTGATGTACGGCGCCAGCGCCCTCGGCGACCACGGCGTGCTCTGGATGATCCTCGCCGGCGTCCAGGCCTACCGGCACCGGGACCGGGACTGGGTCCGGCCCTTTTGGCGGGCCCTTATCGGTCTTGGCCTGGAGTCGATTCTCGTCAACGGTCCGGTGAAGTGGCTGTTCCGCAGGACGAGGCCCGAGCCCCTCGCTCCTCGCCCGATGCACCTTCGCACCCCCCGGTCGAGCAGCTTCCCGAGCGGGCACGCCAGCGCCGCCTTCTTCGGCGCCGCCCTCCTCCGCGAGCAGGACCGATGGTGGCCTGGCTACTACGTCGTCGCCGCCATCGTGGCGACCAGCCGCCTCCATGTCAGGATCCACCATGCCTCCGACGTGGTCGGCGGCGTGGTGGTCGGCACGATCCTCGGGGAGGTCGCCCGGCGCCTGGTCCCGCTGCACAACGACGCCGAGCCCGACGACCCGGAGGAATAGGCACGGTCGAGTCCGTCGTTGCACCCAGTATGAGCACCTCGTTCGCTGTCACCTGGGACTACCGCTGCCCCTTCGCCCGCAACGCCCACGACCACCTGGTCACCGCCCTCCAAGGAGGCGCCGACTGGGACGTGACCTTCCTGGCCTTCTCCCTCGATCAGGCCCACCAGGCGGAGGGAGACGATCCCGTCTTCGACCACCCCGAGGCCTATCCGGGGCTCCTTGCCAACGAGGTGGGCATCGTGGTCCGCGACCGTCATCCGGAGCTGTTCCTCGCCGTGCACAAGGCCCTCTTCGACGCCCGCCACAACGACGCCGCCGATCTCCGCCATCGTGAGGTGATCGAGCCGGTCCTCTCCGCCGCCGGCGTCGACGCCGCTTCGGTGTTCGCCGAGATCGACGACGGCTGGCCGCTCGAGACATTCCGCAAGGAGCACCACAGCGCCGTCGCCAACCACGAGGTCTTCGGGGTCCCGACCTTCGTTGCCGGCGACGAGGCCGTCTTCGTGCGCCTGATGGACCGGGCGGAAGGCGACGCCGACAAGGGCCGCAGGACCATCGGCAAGGTCATCGACCTGCTTACCGGTTGGCCCGAGCTCAACGAGTTCAAGCACACCTCCATCGCCAGGTAAGGCCCCCCGCCGACCCGAGCGCTGAGTAGCCTCGGGACGTGACCAGGCGAGCCGTCCCCGCCGGTGGTGCAGCGGACGGGGACGACGACCGGCTGAAGATCCTCGGGGTCGCCGGCGGCGACCGGGTCCGATGGCGATCAGGGCCGAGCGGGCGATGGCGCTACGGGGCGATTCGCGGACGCGAGCGCGACGGCAGCGTGGGGGTGACCGACACGGGCGGCGCGGCCAGGAGCCTCGACGTCCACCGTCTCGAGGTCCGAGCTCGCGGCGCTCGCGGCGGCGAGGTCTGGGAGCCCTTGACGGCTCGGGCGGCGCGGGCGGAGCAACTCAGCCTCGACCTTTTCGCTTGAGCTCCGGGCCTCAGACCTCTCGAGTCGCCGATCGGCCGAGCGGGTGGCCCGATGCGTCCATCGCCTCGACGGCCACGTGGCGAGGGGTGGTGGAAAGGCTGATCCGGGTCTCGAATCCGTGTCGGCGGGCCGCGCCGAGCGAGGAGAGGGCGTCGGGCGACGGGCCGCCGAGCACGCGCCAGGTGGTCACGGCGGTGGCGCCGTTCCAGCTGACGTGGACGACGGTCCCTGCACCCAGGCGTTCGACGGCGACGGCGGGACGTTCGGTGGGTTGCGCCGACCAGGGCTGCTTGAAAGCCCGGTACGACAGGATGCCGTCGCCGGCGAGGTGAGCGTCGGTCACCACCCGCCCGGACGGGTCGTACTCGGTGAAGTACGTGGACGTCCCCCACCCGATGAAGGTGTGGCCGCCGGCCAGCTCCTGCACGCTGCCGAGGGAACCGGATCTTACCGGCGGTGAATGGACCCGTTGGCGCACGAGGGTCGCCGTGCGCCGGGACTCGTCCACCGCGATGGCCAAGCCGCGCGACGGGGGCCGTACCCACGGCGAGCCCTCGTTGTCGAAGATCGTGTAGGTGCCGTCGGGCTGCGGGGTGACGTCGTGCTGGTAGGCGAAGCGGGTGCCGGCGCCCATGGAGAAGTCGCTGCGTTTGCCGCCCAACCGCCACAGCAGGGCGCCGGTGCTGCGGTCCACCTTGTAGATCCCCCAGCAGTTGCGCGAGGAGACGACGATGTTGCCGTCGCTCGGGTCGACGGCGACGGAGTTGAGATGGAAGTAATCCCAGGGGCGGGTGGGATCGGACGGGGGGGTGACGTAGGACTCTACGAAGTCGACGTGATCGTCGCATCGCCAGGAAAAGACCAGGCGTCCGGTAGCGACGTCGACCTCCTGCACCTCCCCGTAGAAGTAGGACCCGCTGCTCGACCCGCCGGCTCCCGAGAGGTCGCCGGTGGCGGTCCCGTAGGTCGTGAAGAGAGCCGTGCCCCGGTCGGTGAGGGAGAAGTCGTGCAGGTCGCCGTTGAGCCCGTTCGCCGCCTTGACCGTGGCTACCTCGCGGTAGGCCTCGTCGACGATCCGGTACGTGCCCTCGCCGTGACCATCGACGACGGCCCCCTCGAACCAGCAGAGCACCGGCCGACCGCGATACGTCTCGACGCGGAGGTTGAAGGCGCGGAGATCGGGCGTCCCGTGGTCGGAGAGAGCAACGAACCAGATCAGATCGCCGTCCCCGCCGATGATCATCGGCCCCTGCTGGCCCGTGCCGGCGTGACAGTCGGTGAGCACCACACCGGGGGCGCCACCCGCGCGTTGGGCGTCGACGACGATCGGTGGGGGGCGCAGGTCGGGCCGGGAGCGGAAGGCTGTGGACGCGGCCGTGGCCCCCGTGCCCGTCCCGGTCGCAGGGAGATCACCTTCGGCGCCCCTGCCGCCGCTCGAGCGAGCCCGCCCCGGCGATGAGCAGCCGGCGACGGTCGCCGCCAGCGCCGCTGCGCCCAGCCCGGCGATGGCCCGCATGGCCCTTCGGCGGCCGATCGGCCGCGCCCGGATCATCGGTAGTGCGCCAGCAGACGGCGGTCGATGCACCTCATGCGTGATGGACGGCCTTCGAACGTCCGAGCTTGTGGCCATGACGGTCGAGGGCCTCGACGGCGAAGTAACCGGTGGCGCGATCGACGGAGATCACGGTCTCGAAGTCGGCTCGCCTGGCGGTGGCTGTGGAGCTCAGGGCCGAGGCGCTCGGGCCGGAGAGGATCTGCCAGGTGTGCACCTCGGTGCTCCCGTTCCAGCTGGCGTACACGGTGGCCCCTCCGGTCGTGTCGGACTGCACGGCGATGGCCGGCTCGTCGGTCGGCTGGCCCGTCCACCCGTAGGTGAAGGCCCGGTACGACTGGTCGTCGGTCGGGAAGCGTCCGTCGGCCACGAGGGTGCCGTCGCGCTCGAACTCGGAGAAGTACGGCTGGTCGCCCCAGCCGACGAGGACGTGCCCGTCGTCGAGAAGCTGCACGCTGCCCTGGTTGGCGGCGAGGAGTCGGGAGGGGTGGACGTAGCGGCGAACGAGCTCGGCTCGCATGGTGCCGGTATCGACGTGCAGCACGAGCCCGCGCGACTCGGACTCTTCGGGTGGGGACGACCCGTCGTCGAAGAGGCTCAGCTCGTCGGCCGAATGGGCCCTGACGTGGTGCTGCCAGTAGAACTTGGTGCCCTTCCCCATGGTGAAGTCGGACTTCTTGCCGTTCAGTCGCCACACGATCTTCCCGCTCGAACGATCGACCTTGTAGACCGTCCAGGTGTTGCGGGACGAGATGAGCAGGTCACCGTCGGCAGCCAGCGACACCGAGTTGATGTGGAAGTAGTCGAACGGAGCCTCCTGCTTCCCACCCGGGAGGTCCTGGTAGGTCTCCGTGACCGCGACGTGGTCGAGGCTGTCCCAGGAAAAGAGGACCTTGCCGGTGGCAATGTCGATCTCCTGGGCCTGACACGCGAGCACCTTGCCCGCCGTCGGACCGCCGAGCGCCGACAGGTCGGTCGTGGCCGTTCGGTACGCGGTGATCAGGGCGGTTCCCTGCGGGGTGAGGTTGAACTCGTGGAGGTCGGCGTCGAGCCCGTTGCCGGCGCGTACCGTGGCGATCGGCCGGTAGGAGGAGTCGGCGATGGTGCAGGTGCCGCGGCCGTATCCGCTGATCACCGTCCCCTCCCACCAGGTAAGCACCGGTTTGCCTCGATAGGTCTGGACCTGCAGGTCGAACGGGGCGACGGACGTGGCGGTCTTGGGCAGGAACCACACCAGGCCGCCTCGGCTGTCGACGATCATGAGCCCCGCCTCGCCCGGTCCCGTCGTCTCGTAGCCCTTGGGGGTGACGAAGAAACAACGCGGCGCCGACGGCGACGGTGCGAACGACCCCGGTCGCCTGGTCATCGTGACCCGCGGGGGACGGAGGTCGGGACGCGAGACGAAGTGGTTGACGTCTTCGGTGTCGGTGGCAGCCGGCGCCGTCGTCGTCGATGTGGTGGGTGACGAGGCCTTGCTCACCTCGGTGGAGTCCCGTCCCGGCCATCGGTATCCCGTGTATCCGGAGGCGGCGAGCAGGGCCAATCCGCCGCCGGCCCCCACGCCCCGGGTCAGGAACTGCCGCCTGGTCCATCGATCGCTCGACACGTCGCACTGCCTCCTTGGTCGCGAGGCACGGTACGAACCGAGCCTGGGAGGCGACTAAGGGCCCGCTGAAGCGTTGGTGATACGTGGGAAGTCCCCGGCAATCGGGATGCGGCGCGGCCTCGGTCGCCCCGGCGGCGGCACCGGCGCGGCCGGGTTCTCAGCGCCTGGGGTCGGCGCCTTGCAGTGCCTCGAGCGTGCGGGCGGTGGCGAGGGCCGAGTCGACGGCGAGGTGCTGTGGGGCCGCGTCGCCCCCGAGGACGGCGTGGATGTGGCGAACGGCGGCGGTGAACGAGTGGGCGTCGGTGGTCGGACGGTCGACGATCGGCTCGGCCCCGGGGCGGCGGAGCGTGAGCGTGTCGCCGGCCTTGGGATGAAAGGGATTGGTCAGGTGGATCTGGCCCAGAGAGCCGAGCACGCGTGCGAAGGTATCGGGGCTGCGGCGGAACCCGCAGGTGAGGACCAGGCGGCGCCGGCCATGCTCGACGATCCCCGCCGCGTCCACGTCGACCCCGGCCTCCCCGCTCACTACGGCGCGAACCGTGCCGTCGGCGGGGCCGAACAGCTCGTGGCCGAGCCGAATCGGGTAGCAGCCGACGTCGGCGAGGGCTCCCCCGCCGAGCGCCGTCGACATCCGAATGTCGTCGGGGCGGGAGAGGTTGAAGTGGAAGGCGCTGATCAGCTCGGCCGGCTCGCCGATAGCGCCGTCGGCGAGCAGGTCCACGAGCCTGAGGTGCTGGGCGTGAAACGGGAAGACGAACGCTTCCCACAGGCGAGCGCCGGTCGACTCGGCCACCTCGAGCACGCCCGCCGTCTGGACCGATCCAACGCACAGCGGCTTCTCGCAGAGCACGGCCTTGCCCGCCCGGAGCGCCCGCACCGTCCATTCGGCGTGATGGGAGTTGGGTAGCGGCACATACACGGCGTCCACCTCGGGGGATTCGACGACGGCCTCGTACCCTTCGACGCCCCGCTCGACACCGTGCTCGGCGGCGAACGCCTCGGCCCGGTCGCGCCGACGGGCCCCGACGACGGCGGCCGTCCCCCCGGCCTCCCTGAGCGCAGGAAGGAACTGCGATCGGGCGATGTTGGCCGCCCCGACGACGCCCCAGCGCACCGGCACCGCCATCACTGCGGGGCCAGGTCGCGAACGGCCTGGGCCAGATCGACGTCGCCCGAGGGGAGGAGCGCGAGGGCCGGGGTGGTGACGCCGTTGTCCAGGAAGACCTTGATCTTGTCGCGCACCGCCGCGGGTGAGCCGTGGACGATCAGGTCGTCGACGACCTCGTCGGGAATCGCCTCCAACGCCGCCTTGCGGTCGCCGCCCTTCCAGGCGTCCCACATGTCGGCCAGGAGCGGTCCCCGCCCGAGCCACTCGTGGAAGGCGGCGTAGACCGGCACGTTGAGATAGGCGGCGACGAGCCGTCGGCCCATGACTCTCACGGCGTCGGCGTCGGGCGAAGGGCAGACGAAGATCCGGGCCACAATCTCTTTGCCAGGTCCCACCTCGGCGACGACCTTGGGCACGTCCGATGCGGCCAGCCAGTTGATGATGGCGCCGTCGCTTTCCCTGCCGGCGAGGCGCAGCATCCCGGGGCGCAGGGCCGCGATCAGGAGCGGAGGAGCGACGGCGGGCGGCCGGCCCAGCCGGAAGCCCCTGACAGTGAAGCTCTCGTAGGCCTCATCGACCTTCTGGCCGGTGAAGGCAACACGCAAGAAGCGCACGACGTCCCGGACTCGCTGGTAGGGACGGTCGAAGGGAGTGTCGTTCCACGAGGTCACGATCACATCGGACGATGTCCCTACGCCGAGCGCGAACCGTCCCGGCGCCGCTTCGGCCATCGCCGCCGCGCTCTGGGCCAGGACGGCGGGGCCGCGTGTGAAGGCCGGGACGATGGCAGTACCAAGACGCAGCGATGGCGCCCACGCCGCGGCGAGCGCAAGCGGCGTAAAGGCGTCGGCGCCATCGGCCTCCGACGACCAAAGATCCGTGTACCCGAGGTCGGCCACCTCCTCGAACCAGCGCCGATGCTCGCTGAGCGGGATGCCGTCGAAGGGAACGGTGATGCCGTAGGCCACGGCCGGATGCTATCGAGACCGACCTCGCGTCCCGGACTCTCATGCCGCCGTACCGGACCCGTTGAGAGAGGAAAGCTCCCGCCGGGCCTGCTCGATCCCGCGGAGCCCGACCTCGCGGGTGCGCTCGTCGAGTCGCCATGCGTCGGGCGACGTCGGCGCACGGCCGGGACGAGCCCGGCCGCCAAACTCCGAGCCGGCAGGGGCCGCGCCCGCTACGAGGACCTGGCGGGCCTGGCCGCCACGCCTGGAGCCTTCGGACGCCACGACAGGCGGCGGACCCGAGCCGTCCCCCCGGCGAGCTGACCGGACGGCCCCGAGCGCCGGGGCCACCGCATGCGCTCCGGCAGCGGTGCGCCGGCCCGTTGAGGGCATCGCTCGGCGCGTGCTCAGGCCCGGTGTGGAAGGGTCGGCTCGGAGATCGAGGACGAGCTGTGTGGTCATGGACACAGCATGACGACGGGGTGTGACATTGCCCGGCGTTCTGAGTCCGCCCGGGTTTCGTGCAGTGCCTGCCCCGGCCCGGATCGCCGAGGCGAGAGCCGAGGCCAGGGCGGCGGCGTGGGCGGATCCGGGGTCTTATGTGATCGATATCGACGGGACCCCCGATCGGCTCGCATTCCGACAAGGCCGGGGCGGCGCCGACCTACAAGCGCGGCTACGGGTTCCATCCCCTCGTGGCGTTCTTAAGACGCCACCGGCGAGGCCCCCGCCGGGCTTTTACGACCGGGGAACGCCGGGTCGGGGACCGGCGTCGACCATGTCAGCGTTCTCGACGCCGACCCGCCCGTCCAGACCAGACGGCCGGTTACACGGAGATCTGACGGTCCCCCGTCCGGCTCGATGGTCAACGACATCGGGCCGGACGGGGGCTATCACTGGGCCTCCCGGTGACAGTCGCTTACTACAGCCCGAGCCCGGTCAGGTTGATAGGTTCCGTGCCCTTGGCGTCGGCGATCGGGGTCGCAGTGCCCTGGGCCGAGAAGTCGACAAAGAATTTCTCCAGACCCAGCTGCCCGAGCAGGGACGAGCTTGTCCATGACTCGCTGAAGTCATTTGACCCGGGGAGCTGATGGGCAAGGCCTCCGTGAGGTTGCGCGCTGCCCATCTCCTGCTCGACCTGCTGAACGGTCTGACCAACGGCGACCTGCTGGAACTGGCTGAAGCTGGCGGTGCCCGAGCTGGTCGCTGAGGTGGTGGCTGTCGCAGCCGAGGCCGTTCCGGCAGCGAACGCCGCGGCCGGTATGGCGAAGAGGAGGCCTCCGGTTGCGAGGACACCGACTGTGATCTTCTTGAGACGCATTGTTTCTCCTTGGGGGGGTTTGACGGTTGCGGTTGAGGCGCTATCTCGACGCCTTCTCCCCCCAAGACGCCGTAGCCAGCGGATCCTTCCCGACTCCCGCCGTTTTGTTTTTCGTCTGACCGGGCGCTGTTGGGCTGGCGACTCGGGCGGGGAGCGCACGTCGTCGGGGGCCGTGACCGGCGTTCCTTCCCCGGCGCCGTCTAGGGTCATCGCGGGTGGGGCGACTGGATCCGGCGGCACTGGGAGACCACATAGACTCGATGTACCGCGCCGCGTGGGCGTTGTGCGGGTCGCGCGAGGACGCCGAGGATCTCGTCCAGGACACGTTCGCAAACGTCATGCAGCGGCCGCGGATCGTTCACGGCGACGAGCGCGCCTACCTGCTACAGGCGCTGCGTAACACGTTCTACACCCGACTGCGCACCCAGTCGCGCCAGCCGCAGACCACAGCGATGCCCGACTATCACGAGCTCGTCGACACGCGGTCACCGGCGCCGGATCGGGTCGCCGAAACAGGCGAGATCCTCACTGCGATCGCCGAGTTGCCGGAGGACTTCCGACTTGCGATCGTCGCGATCGACATCATCGGCCTGTCGTATGCGGAGGCCGCTCAAGCACTCGACACGCCCGAGGCGACGATCACCACACGCCTGTACCGGGCCCGCCGGCGGATCGCGGCGCGCTTCGCCGAGCCCAGCGACGACACCGACGCACCATCCACGCCCGCCGGGCACGGTCCCCGATCTGACGTCGGAGAAAAAAACGCGGGGACAGGGGAAGGATCCGGTCGCGCCCGGCGTCTCATACAGAGAAGAACACCATGAACGACACGCCCACCGATACCGACCTGACCCGCCTGGCCGACGGCACCCTGCCCGACGCACAGGCCGCGGCGCTACGCGCCCGAATCCAAGAAGATCCCGACCTCCGCTCCCGCCTCCGCCAACAACAGCGCGCCGTGGCCCTCGTGCGCAGCACCGACAACATCGTGGCGCCAGCCTCTCTCCGCACGGCGATACATGACCAAACGTCCCGTCCCCCAAGCTCGCACGGCCGAAAGCTATGGCGACCGAGGCTGCTCGCCCCGCTGGGAGCGGCAGTAGCGGCGGCGGCAGTCGTCGCCATCGTGGTCGTCTCCCAAGGCTCGGGCCCGCTCAGCGTGACACGGACCGCGCAGCTCGCGCTCGCCTCACCAACACACCGCGCCCCCGCGGTCGACCCCGGCGACACCGACCTCCTCAGCCTCAACGTCGGATCGATCCGATTTCCCGACTACGAGGGACAGACCGGCTGGCGGGCGACCGGGGCCCGCTCCGATCAAGTCGACGGCCGGCGAATACAAACCGTCTTCTACAACATCGCCGGGCGACAAGTCGGATACTCGATCGTCGCCGGCGCCGCCCTACCCATCCCACCCGGACCCACACACACAATCCAAGGAACCCGATACGTCCTAACCGACACCGGGTCCGCCCAGCTCGTCACATGGCGCCAAGCCGGGCACACCTGCATCATCGCCGCACGCCACACCACCCAACACACACTCCTGAAACTCGCCGCCGCCGCCAACCACGTGACCTAACCAACCGACTCGGACCCCACCACGCCCCGACCGGTCCCACCCCGACAACCCTCCACCCCCAACCCACAAACAGCCCCCGACGGTCACAGGCATCTCCGCTCCGGTTCCGGTCGCGGTGGGAGTCCGATCCTTCGCCCCTGCGCCCCCACCGCCGGACCGGATGAGGCCCGCAACCGGCGCGGCCATTCCCGCCCATGGCATTCTCGACGGTATGACCGCCATGGCCGACGCCCTCGGCTACCCCGAAGACGCCAGGCTGCTGATCGTGACCTGCGATGAGCTCGGGGTCACCTACGCCCACAACACCGGTGTCTACGGGGCACTGCGGTCCGGTCTTGGCACGAGCGCAGGGCTCGTCGTGCCGGGACCGTGGGCGAGGGAGGCGGCCTCGCGGTACCGGGGCGAGGATGTAGGGGTTCACCTCACCCTCAACGCCGAGTACGACCTGCTGCGCTGGGGGCCGATCACCCACTGCCCATCGCTCCTCGACGGCGACGGCGGGTTCCCCCGCACGATCGACGACCTGTGGGAGCACGCCGACACCGACGAGGTGCGCCGCGAGTGCCGGGCGCAGATCGAACGAGCCATCTACTGGGGCTTCGACATCAGCCACCTGAGCGCCCACCTCGGCGCCCTCGAGCTGCGACCCGAGTTCTTCGATGTCGCCCTCGACCTGGCCATCGAGCTGCGGCTTCCCCTCCGCCTGCCACCCGCCGGCGTGGAACGCCAGGCCGGGTTCCCTTTTCGCCAGCTGGCCGCCGACGAGGGGGTCCTCACACCGGACCACGTCCTGCGAGCTCCTCGCAATGCCAGCGCCAAGCGGGTCATCGAAGACCTGCTCGGCGAGCTCGAACCCGGCGTGACCGAGATCGTGCTGCGCCCTGCGGCTGACACCCCCGAGCTGCGGTCGGTCGCGCCGGACTGGGCGGCTCGGGTGGCCGACGGCGACCTCGCCGACAAGAGCGACTCGCTGAGAGCGATCGCCGAGCGCTCCGACGTGATCCTCGTCGGCTATCGGGCCATGCGGGAGCTGCAACGAGCCTGAGCTCCGGCCGGGGGTCCGACCGAAAGCGGGGGGATTGAGTACTCTCCCCGTTCACGGGTAGTTCGCGGCATTTGCCCTCCGGTGCGAATTCTTTGCATCCGCGGTGAGACCCCCCTCCGTACAGAGGATTGATGACCCGCACCACTCTCCGCACTCGCTTTGCCGCCCTCGCCGTCGCCGGCCTCTTCGTTGCCGGCGTCGGCGCCTGCGGTTCAACCTCGTCGTCAACGACCAAGTCCACCAGCGCCCCGGCCAGCTCCAAGTCCACGCCCGGCGCAAGCGCGGCGCCGGCAACGAGCGCCAAGGTCGACATCATCAACTTCTCGTTCAAGCCGGCCACGATCGACGTGAAGGTCGGGGGCACGGTCACCTGGAAGCAGATGGACTCGACCGGCCACTCCGTGAAGTCGGTGTCGACCCCCCCGTCGTGGACCACGAGCAAGGTGCTCAACATGGGCCAAACCTTCGCCCACAAGTTCACCAAGGCCGGGACCTACAAGTACATCTGCGGGGTCCACAACTACATGATGGGCACCGTCGTCGTGAAGTAACGGTCCCCTGACCATCGCGGCGCCGGCACCTTCCGGCCCCCACGTTTCAGCCACCCCAAACAAGCACCTCAAAACCAAGGAAGGGACATCAATGGAGATCAGTGAGCGGAATCTCACCCGCATGACCGAGGAGATCGAAGATCTCCACCGTGAGGGCATGGAGACCATGGACGCCGACATCGCCGAGCTGCACTCGGGCGAAGGTCGCCGCCTCATGGAGTCCTCCCGGCGCAAGTTCGTCAAGGGCGTCGGCATGGGTGGGGTGGCGCTGACGATCGGCGCAGCCACCATCCCGCTGACCAGTCTGTGGAACTCCGCCTACGCCGCCACGTCGATGGACGTCGGGATCGCCAAGTTCGCCGAGAGCGTCGAGCTTGCGGCCGTCGCCGCCTACGGTGTCGCCGCCAAGACCGGCAAGGTCAAGGGCGCCGGTCTCAAGACGGCGGTGTCCTTCGCCAAGCAGCATGCCGACCACGCCAAGGCGTTCGGTGGTTTCGCCGGCGACACCAAGAAGGCCGTCGCCAACCCGAAGCTCGTCGCCGCCCTCGGGCCGGAGATCCAGAAGGCCAAGACCGAGATCGACATCGTCAAGATCGCCTACACGGTCGAGAACGCCGCGGCGGAGACGTACCTCTACGCCATCGGCGCCCTCACCGACAAGAGCGCCCTGGCGCTGACGGCCACCATCTTGCCGGTCGAATCCCAGCACGCCGCCGTGTGGGCCAACGTGCTCGGCGAGAGCATCAAGACCTACATCCCGTCGTTCCTCACCGACACGATGGCGCTCAAGCCGACGGCCTACCCGATCAAGTCCGGCACCTGAGCCGGTCGTTGACGCCAACCGACCCTTTTTCGAAATCGCAAGGAGAATCCGTGGATATCAGCAATGATCATGTTCGCCGTGAGCTCGGCGAGCTCGGCCGCCAACACGACCGGGCCATGACCCAATACAACGAGGCCCTCGACCGCATGGTCAACGAGCGCGACCTCGACGACAACCAGAAGGACGAGTTCGTCCTCGGTGGCCTCAACCGCCGCAAGTTCCTCACCTTCGGGGGGGTTTCGGTCGCAAGCGCTGCCATTTTCGCCGCCTGCGGGAGCAGCTCCAAGACGACGGCGACGCCGACGACGAGCAACGCTCCGGGCACGACGGCGGGCAGCTCAGCCACCACCATGGCGCCATCCGGTGGCGGCAGCACGTCAGGTACCAAGAGCGACATCACCATCCTGCGCACCGCCAGCTCGCTCGAGTTCCTCGCCGTGGCCGTCTATGCCACCGCCATCAAGTCCGGCCTGGTGAAGACCCCCGCGGTCGTCGCTGCGGCCAAGGACTTCAAGATGCAGCACGAGGAGCACGGTCAGGCCTTTGTCGCCGCCACCAAGAAGGCCGGCGGCACCGCGTTCACCAAGCCCAATCCGGTGATCGACAAGACGGTCATCGCCCCCGCCCTGCCGAAGCTGAAGAACGAGACCGACGTCCTCCAGCTCGCCTGGACCCTGGAAAATGCCGCGGCGCAGACGTACGTGAGCACGGTCGGGGCGTTTGACAACCACGCCTACAACTCGGTTGCGGCGTCCATCGCCGGCGTCGAGTCCCGGCACATGACCGTCATCGGGGGCGTCCTCGCCCTCCTGAAGGACCCGTCGGCGATGAAGTACCCCTCCTATGTTCCGAGTGGGTTCTTCGTCACCACCGCCGCCGTCAAGCCCGGCACGGGCGTCGGCTGATCATCCCCTCCGTTGGGTCGCAGCGTGGCGACCCGACGGCCCGGTCGCCCTGCGACCAATTGCAGCACCGCATTGTCGTCGACACCCGGCCTAGCCCATGGGCCGGGTGTCGGCGCGTCTTCGACCGCTTGGCGCTGCGGCGCCCCGGGTCGGCGTCGGGCCCGCCGGTTCAACCCGTCAAGAGGGGGACGAGGCGCTCGAGGCCGACAACCCTGCTGGCCTTGACGAGCACGGCGTCGCCCTCCCCAAGCGGCCCGATGGCGGCCACCGCCGCCTGGAGGCCGTGAACGGCGGCGACGTCGTAGCCGTCGGTGTCATAGGCGATGAGCTCGACGCCGATGGATGCGGCCAGGTCGGCGACGGCCCGATGCTCCGCCGCTGAAGCCGATCCGAGCTCGGCCATCTCGCCGACAACGGCGATGCGGCGGCGAGCCGGGATGGCGGCCAGCGAACGCAGGGCCGCCGCCATCGACGCCGGATTGGCGTTGTATGCATCGTTGACGACGATGGCGCCGGTGGCGGTGCGGTGTAGTTCCATGCGCCAGGGTGAGACCTCCGCCGTGGCGAGAGCGCTGAGCACGTCGTCGATACCCACCTCGCAGCGCAGCGCCACGGTGGCGGCGGCCAGGGCGTTGCCGACCTGGTGGGCGCCGCGTGCCGCAAGCGTCACCTCACCCTCGCCCCACGGCGATGAGAGGAGGAAGGTGGCTCGCAGGTCGTCGCCGATATGCACGCCCGATGCGATCACATCGGCGGGAGGCGACATGTCGGCAGGCACGTCGGCGGCGGCCGAGTACCGGAGCACGTCGGCTTCGGTGCGATAGGCCATGGCGGCCACGAGGGGATCGTCTGCGTTGAGGACCGCAGTGCCGTTGGCGGGCAGGGCCTCCACGAGCTCGGCCTTGGCCTCGGCGACCGCCTGGACGGTTCCGAACGCTTCGGTGTGCACCGCTGCGACCGATGTCACGACGCCGACGCTCGGGCGGCCCACGTCGCAGAGCAGGGCGATGTGGCCCGGTCCCCTTGCTCCCATCTCGATGACCGTCACCTCGGTGGAGGGGTCGGCATTGACCAGGGTGAGCGGTACGCCGAGCTCGTTGTTGAGCGATCTGGCGCTGGCCGTCACCTTCCAGCGGCGGGCCAGGGCGGCCGCAAGGAAGTCCTTGGTGGACGTCTTGCCGACCGACCCTGTGATCCCGATGGCCGGCCCCGGCAGACGGCGCCGGGCGGCCCGCCCCAGGTCGAGGAGCGCCTCGCCCGTGTCGGCCACCTCGACGCCGATGGCGGCAGGTCGCTCGGCCAGGAGCGGGTGGCCGGCCTCGACCAGGTAGCCGGTGGCACCCTTGGCGATGGCGTCGGCCACGAAATCGTGTCCGTCGCGCTCGGCCCGCACCGGCACGAAGAGTGACCCTGCGGTGATGCCACGGGAGTCGATGGCGACGGATCTCCACGGCGGATGACCCCCTTCGGTGGGGTCAACGAGCCTTCCGCCGGTGGCGGAAACGACGGCGGCGGCACTCCACAACATCACCGTCGATCATGCCAGGCCGAGCTAGCGTCGACGGTCATGTCCGATTCGCGCCGCGCTCACCCCGCCAACAGGGACGGAGCTCATCGCAGAGAGGCCGAAGACGGAAGGGAGTCGAGCGACCGCGCTCTGCTCACGCCGGGCTCGGCCGGGAAGGTCCGACTCGTCGTCCTCTACGGCGGCCAGTCGGCCGAGCACGAAGTCTCGTGCATCTCGGCCTTCCACGTGCTGAGGGCCGCCGACCCAGACCGCTATGACGTGCAGCTCGTCGGTATCACGACGGCCGGACAGTGGGTGGACGGCCGGGGTGCCGTCGAGGCCCTCGCCCCTGGGCAGGCGTCGCTGCCATCGCCCGACACGCTGACCGGCCGGGAGATCCCCGCCGCCGGCGCGGGGAAGCCGCTCACCGCCGGTCGGGTCGCCGGCGAGGTCCCGGCCAACGGGATCGACGCACCGGTCGGTGCGCCGGGCGCCGGCGAGGTCACGCCCGGGCCGGCCCTGACGTCGATCGCCCGCCTCACGGACCACTCGGAAGGGCCGGTGGTCGTCTTCCCTCTCCTTCACGGCCCGAAGGGCGAGGATGGGACGATCCAGGGTCTCCTCGAGGTCAGCGGGCTCCCCTATGTCGGCCCCGGCGTGGCCAGCTCGGCCACCTGTATGGACAAGGGCCTGGCCAAGGCGGCGTTCGCCGCCGCCGGCCTCCCCCAGGTCAGGTCGATCGTCGTGCGCGAGCACGAGCTCGACGACCTGACGTCCAAGCGGGTCGAGGCCGAGCTCGGGTGGCCGGTGTTCGTCAAGCCCGCCAACCTCGGCTCCTCCATCGGGATCACCATCGCCCATGATGCCGTCGAGCTGGCGGCCGCCATCGACCTGGCCAGGCGCTACGACGAGTGGCTGGTGATCGAGGAACGGGTCGACGCCCGCGAGATCGAGGTCGGAGTCCTCGGCATCGGCGCCGACATGCGAGCCTCGGTACCGGGTGAGGTGGTCGCGAGCCGCGAGTTCTACGACTTCGACGACAAGTATCTGACCGGGGCCTCGACGTCGCGCATCCCGGCCGATTTACCTCCTGCCGTGGCGGCCGAGGCTCGGACCTTGGCGCTCTCTGCGGCGCGGGCACTGCGGGTCGATGGCATGGCCAGAGTCGACTTCTTCTACGAAGCGGCCGGTCGGGGCCTGCTGATCAACGAGGTGAACACCATCCCCGGCTTCACGCCGATCTCGCAGTATCCCCAGCTGTGGGCGGCGAGCGGCGTGGACTATCCCGCCCTCGTCGACGAGCTGGTCAGGCTGGCCCTCGTCCGCCACGAGCGCAGAAGCCGGTTCGAGGTCCGCCGCCAGCTGCCGTGAGGAACCGGGTCCGCTGCGCCCTGTCGACCGCTCCGGGAGCGGCTAAGCGGAGCGGCCCATCGCCGAGCGGACCTTCCTCGCCGGCCCGGTGGCCTAGCTCGTTGCTACGGCCCGCTTGTCAGCGGTGCGCTTGGACCGGCTGAGGAACAGGGTGGCGGAGAGGATGAGGCCGATGGCCTCGACGACGAGGACGACGAGGTCGATCTCGATCCCAAAGAGGTGGATGTTCTGCGGGGTCAGCCCGCTCTCCTTCCAGGTTGTCCCGCTGAGCGTCGGGGTCCCGGGGCCCCGGCTGAGCACGAAGGCGAGCAGGGTGAGGAATGACACACCCACGCCGAAGAACGCCGCAATGCGGCGGGGTCCGACGAGCAGGAGGATGGCGATCACGATCGACGCGATGAAGTCGAGGAGGAACGTGCTTCCCACCGGGGTGTGCCGATACCCGGCGGTACCGCTGTAGAGGTCGTAGTGGGCGTACCCGCCGATGGCGATGGCAGCGGCGGCGACGATCCTCAGGACCCAATGGGATGCGGTTCTCACACCACCTCTACGATGCGAGCACGCTCAGCGGATTGACCAGCGCTCAGGGCGACGGATGTCCGACTCGTCGGCATTCCTGTCGCGTTCATGCACCGAGGGGTGTACACAAATCGCGACAGGTTCCGCCCGCCGACCCCTTCGGCGCCGACCCGCCACCGAGCGTCGAGCGTCGAGCCCGGCCTCACCGGTGACCGGCACCGCCGGCAGGGTGCGGACGGCTTAGAGCGGCGGGGAAACCCGTCCGACCACAGTGAAGTTCTGGTGGCTCACAGCCACCCCGCCGGCGGCCTCGTCGGTCACGGCCAGGGCGAACACGCCGGCGCCTGCGGTGAAGCGGACGATGCCGGGGTTGGTCCCGAGCAGCCCGTAGGAGACGGCCACGTTGCCGACCTTGCCCCAGAGCTGGTACGTGCGGTCGCTCGAAAGGGGCGTGAGTTTTTCGCCGTAGACGTAGCCGACACCCGAGGCCGTGATCACGGCGTGGGCCGTCGTCTTGGCCCCGTCGAGGGCATCGAGGGTGATCTTGCGGCTGCCCGGCATGGCCAGGGCGTGACGCACGTTGGCCATGGTCGGACCGCTTGCGGTGACCACCTTGGTGTGGGTCCCGATGTTGTTCACCCGGTTGGAGAGGTGGGCGACCTCGACGCCGAGGACGGCGACCACGATGGCGGCCGCCGCGGCGATCGACATGACCCACGGTCGCGGTCGTCCGTCGTGGCGGCGCCGGTCGCGCCGTGCGCGAGCGGCGTCGAGCTCGAGGGGGTCGGCGGCGGATGCGCCGAATTGCTCCGGCGTGACCATCGAAGGACGAATCCGGTCGAGACGCAGCTCGGGCGGCGTCTCCTGCATGCTGGCGGTGATGCGGTCCCAGAGCCCATCGGGGGCCTTCTGACCGCTGTAGGCGAAGAGGCCGGCCACCTCCCGGTGCGCCGCCAGCTCGGCGGAGCACTTCGGGCAGGTCGGGATGTGGGCCTCGAGCGCGAGGACCTCATCTCGATCGACGGCGTCGAGGGCGTAGGCGCCAAGGAGCTCCTCCAGCTCGGCGTGCGACATCACCCCTCCCATGCGGTACCTGTCCCAACGTCGGCGAGCGTCGCCCGCATCCTCTTGAGCCCAACTCTGATTCTGCTCTTGACGGTGCCCTCTGGGGCGCCAAGGGCCACGGCGACCTCCCGGTAAGTGTGGCCACCAAAGTAGGCGAGCTCGATGGCCTTTCGTTCGTCCGCCGGCAGGACCGACACGGCCTGCTTCACTCGTTCGGCGACGGCGAGATCCCACACCTCGTGTTCGATGTCGTAACCGGCCGTTGCGGCCGCCCTGGCATCACGGGTCTCGCGCCGGTAGCGCGACGTGTCCGACCGGAGGGCGTCGACGGACCGGCCGTGGGTCTGGGCCAGAAGGTACGAGCGCAGGGAGCCCCGCTCGGGATCGAAGCGCTCCGGGTCGTTCCAAAGACGAAGGAACACCTCCTGGACGATCTCTTCGGCGGCCGAGTGATCGCTGAGCACCCTCCTGGCCAGCCCGAACACCGCCCCCGCGTGCCGTCGATAGGCCTCGGCCAGCGCATCCTCTCGGAAGCGACCGATGGCGACCACCAGCGTCGCATCGCTCGCGTCGGAGAGAGAACTGCTCATATGTTCGTCGTACGGAGCGATCGGTCCTACCGGATGATCGTTGCCCGACCTATCTCCAGCCGTCATAGGGGCTCCCTCATGTTCGGCCGGAGAGTAGTCGACCACGCGTAGCGTCGGCTAAGGCACTCACTGCGCTACGACGCTGGTCGGGCGGCCGATCGGACGGCCGAGGCCCACGAGAGGAAGGTGTCGCCGGCCGCCACGGCTTCGAGAACGCCGAGGACGAGCCCGTTGTCCCCCGACGTCTTGAGGCGACCTCGCATGTAGGCCACGCTAGGTTCGAGATTGCCCGCGAGCATGGATGCGCCGTCGTCGGCCCCGATGGTCAGGGTGAGGGAGGGGTCGGGCGGGGTACCCGACGATGCCCGCACGATCCGACCGTCGAGCCAGTCGATGGCGACCGATCGGTCGCCGGCCGGTGTCCCGGTCACGGTCACGACGACGGTGCCGCTGACCCCGGGCCGCTCGTCGAGCCCGGCCCCATGCTCGGCGGCCAGGCGGACCATTACCGCCGCCGTGTCATGCGCAACCGCGTCATCCGCCGCCGGGATCTCATCGTCCGCCACGATGCCCGCCTCAGCGGCTGGCGCCGGCCCGCACCCCGGCGAACAGGTCGTCCTCGGCCCGGTCGTCGGCGGTCGGGTCGCTGTCGGTCGGGTCGCTGCCGGCTTCGGCGGTGAGGTCGCGCACCAGCGTGTACTCGTCGTAGGGATAGAGCGTCTCGGCCACTTCGTCGGGAAGGCCGAACCAGTGCCTGGATGTCGGGTCGACCTGGGTCCGATGCGCCAGCAGCGCGGCCCTGCGCACACCGGTGTACCCGTTGACGTCGATCAGCGTGGGCCGATCGGTGCGCTCGGCGTCGGCCTTGATGAGACCGGCGAAGCGCTCCATGCGCTCGTCGTCGAAGGGAGACTCAAGGCCGAGCTCGATGAACTTCTCGTGCGTGGCGCGCATCTGCCGGACCGACCAGTTGACGTAGTAGAGCTTCGACGGCTTCCACGGGTCGCCGGCATCGGGAAACCGGTCGGGATCGCCGGCGGCATCGAAGGCCAGTTCGGAGATCTCGTTGGTGCGCAGGTGGTCGGGGTGGGGATAGCCCTGCTGATCTCGTGGGTAGGTGACGACGACTTGGGGGAGGGTGCGACGGATGTGGGTGACGAGCCGGCCGACGGCCTCGTCGATGGGCGCCTGGGCGAAGCAGCGGGGGTCGGCGTTGGCGGGCGTGTCGGGCATACCCGAGTCCCGGTAGCCGAGGAGGATCACCTCGTCGTAGCCGATGACCCTGGCCGCGTCCTCGAGCTCGCCTCTGCGGATCTCGGTCATCCGCTCCTTGACCCCGGGGGTGTCCATGGCCGGGTTCAGGATGTCGCCCTGCTCGCCTCCCGTGCAGGTCACGAGGACCGTGTGCACGCCATCGGCGTGGTAGCGGGCGATGGTGGCCGGACCCTTCGACGACTCGTCGTCGGGATGGGCGTGCACGGTCATGAGCGTCAATCGATCCACCGTGTCATGGTAGGGGGAAGAGGGAGAAAGTCGCCGCATCGACGGCGCCGGCCGCCACCGGGCGAACCCGCCGGCCGGCGCAAGCGACGAGGCGCGCGTGCGGGCCCTCAACCCCGCCACCACTTTTCTCAGCGATGTTGACGGTGGATTCCGACGTCAACATCGCCCAAAAAACGGGTCGGTCAGCCGCCGGCCTCGAGGTCGAAGCGGGCGACGACCTCGACATGGGTGGTATGGGCGAAGGCGTCGACGAGCTGCACGGTCTTCAGGCGGTAGCCGGCGGCGGCGAGCAGCGCCGTGTCGCGGCCGAGCGAGGCGGGATCGCAGCTCACCAACACGAGCCTGGGGGCGCCCGTGGCAGTCAATGTCGCCACACCCGGACGGCCGATGCCGGGGCGGGCCGGGTCGGCGATGACGGCATCGGCGGCGGTAGGTGTCCAGCGGCCGACCTCGCTCGTGACCACCGTGGCGTCGACGCCGGCCAGGTTGACCCGGGCGTCGTCGGCGGCACCGCGGTGCTGCTCGACGGCGACGAGCCTGGCCCGGCGACGATCGGCTGCGACCCCGCCGAGGATGCCGACGCCGGCGTAGGCGTCGACGAGGGTTCCACCCGAGCCGACGGCGTCGCCGAGCGCGGCGTCGACGGTTGCCACGATGGCATCGGCGGCGGCGGGACCGGCCTGAAAGAAGACGCGCGCCGACACCCTCCACGTCCGCCCGGCGACGGTCTCGTGGATGAAGGCGTTGGCTCTCGGGCCGACGACCCGGACATCGGGAGGGACGGTCGGCGCCTCGGTGCCGGCCCGTTGCAGCACGGCGAGCCGCTCGCCGCCGGCGGTGCCGATCCGGAAGCTGACCGCTCGGTGCCCGGGGAACCGGACGTCGCTGAGGAGCTCGTCGATGCGGGGATGGGCCACGAGACAGGAGTCGACGGTGATCGGGGCCGGGTCGTGGCGCCGCCGGTAGCCGGGTCGTCCTGCGGCATCGACGGCGGTGTGGACCGTGGTGCGGTAGCCGGTCACGGGCAACCTGACGGTGTCGAACCACTCGTCCGGTTCGTCATGCGCGATTCGCCGGAGGGCGTCGAGGACGATCTGCTCCTTGAGACGCACCTGGGCATCGGGGGCTGCCTCCTGCCACGGGCAGCCGCCGCAACCACGACGGCGATGGGGACACGGCGCTTCGACCCGATCGCCGGATCCAACCGTCACGTCGACGAGCCGGGCTCGGGCGTAGTCGCGACGCACGGCGACGAGCTCGGCGGTCACCGTCTCTTTCGGCAGGGCGCCTTCGACGAACACGACCCGGCCATCGGGGAGGTGACCGATGACATCGCCGCCGGCCGCGACGCGCTCGGAGAGCGCGAGGCTCAGTTGGCGGCCGGGGTCAAGAGAATCGCTCAGGTGCCGGACCCGGCCAGGCCGTCGATGACGCCGGCCAGCTCGAGGTCCGCCTGGGTCAGCCCGCCGGCCGAGTGGGTGCTCAGCGTGAGGGTGACCCGATTCCACGAGATGGCGATGTCGGGGTGGTGCTGGCGAGCCTCGGCCGCATCGGCGACGGCATTGACGAATGCGATGGACCCGGCGAAGTCCTTGAACGTCCTGACGGTCTCGATCGAATCGCCGGCACGCTCCCAGTCGAGGCCGCCGAGACCGGCCGAGATCGCTTCGTCGTCGAGGCGTTCCATAGGCTGCCAAGCATGGCAGATGTCGAGGGGTTGCTGAGTGAGTGGATGGCGTCGGACTTCGAGCGGAACCCGACGCGGGCGAGCGCCCTCGGCGTCGAAGGTTTCGACGACCGTATCGGCGACTACAGCGCGGCGCGCTGGGAGTCCGAACCGGACAAGGACAAGCACTGGGCGGGCAGGATCGCGGCCCTTCCGATCGGGGACCTGCAGGTGGACGAGCAGGTCGACCTGACTCTCGTGCTCGCCACGCTGGCGGGCCGGTCGATCACGCATGACTGGCAGGCCTGGCGGCGTGACCCCTCGATCTACACCGAACCGTGCTTCGGTGGGGTGTTCAACCTGTGGTTGCACCGCCTGCGCCCCGAGGAGGAGCTGGTGGCCGCATCGGTCGCCCGCCTCCACCAGGTGCCCGACGTGCTCGCCGACGCCAGGGCCAACCTCGACGCCGACGTGGTGCCCGCCCTGCTGGCTTCGAGAGCCCTCGGTGGTGCTCGCGCCGGCCTGACCTATTTGACCGATCTGCTCCCCACCGAGGTCGCCGACGACGCCCTGCGCGACCTGCTGGCTTCTGCCGGCAGGTCCGCAGCCACTGCGGTCGAGGATTTCTCCGTGTTCCTCGAAGGATTGGAGACCAGGGCTCGGGGTGACTGGGCCATCGGCGAGACCACCTACAGCGCCCTCCTGCGCGAACGCGAGCTGCTCGGCGTCGACGCCGGCGAGCTGCACGCCACCGGGCAGGCGCTCTACGACCAGCTTTCGGATGAGATGACGGCGGTCGCCGCCGAGATCGACCCCACCGCTAGCGGCTGGCCCGAGGTCCTCGCCGCCCTCGACGCCGATCATCCGGCCACGCCCGACGAGATGCGGGCCGGCTACGAGCGAGCGTGCCTCGAGGCCAGAGCGTTTCTGGTCGAGCGCTCGCTTGTGACGCTCCCCGAGGGCGAGCGGTGCGTGGTCGAGCCGTCGCCGGTGTTCCAGCGCCCGGTACTCGCCGTCGCCTCCTACGGGGCCCCGCCGCCGTTCTCCTCCCAACGCGTCGGGCATTTCTTCGTGCCATACCCGCCCGATGGCGAGAGCCAGGCCGGCATCGACCAGCGCCTGGCGAGCAACGGATGGCACGCCATCCCCACCACCGCGGTCCACGAGGCCTACCCGGGCCACCACTGGCACCTGACCTGGTCGGCGGCTACGCCCCGGCCGGTCCGCAAGGTCCTGCGGACGTCCTATTTCGTCGAGGGATGGGCGCTCTATGCCGAACGGATGATGCACGAGGAGGGCTTCTTCACTGATCCGAGGGCTGTGCTCTCCCACCTGGGGGCGCGGCTCTTTCGTGCCGCCCGCATCGTCGTCGACACGGCCCTCCAAGCCGGAGACATGACCTTCGACGACGCCGTCGGGTTCCTGATGGACAAGGTCGTGATGACCGAGGCAGTCGCAAGGGCCGAGGTGCGCCGTTACTGCGCATGGCCCACGCAGGCCGCTTCGTATCTGACCGGCTCGGTCGAGATCGAACAGGTCAGGGCCCGCTGGATGGCCGAGGGCCGCGGTGACCTTCACGCCTTCCACGACGCCATGGCCGCCAACCCCGGTCTTCCGGTGGCCCTGGCCGAGCGGCTGCTGTTCTCGTGAACGTTTGGTTTGACCGCACTCAGGGAACGGCGTAAGACGTGACCACGAGACGCGTCGCCGACCCCGGTGGTCCGACGGCGTGTGCTCGGCCCCGGCGCCCTCCGACCGCAGCGCCGGTGCTCGACTCGCCCCGGCGACCTATGACCTCTCAGGCCGGCCCAGAGAGAAGGGGTCTGGCCGGTCGAAGAACCCTCATCACGGGCGGCTCGAGTGGCATCGGCGCCGCGACGGCGCATGAGCTCGCGGCTCGCGGCGCCCGGGTCGCCGTCGCCGGGCGCGATGTGGATGCGCTCGAACGGGTCGCGACCGACACGGAGGGGATCGCCATTCCGGGCGATCTGCGCGAGCCGGGCTGCGCCCGGCGCACCGTCGAGGTGGCGGTCGAGGCCTTCGGTGGGCTCGACCTCGTCGTCTCCAACGCCGGCGCAGGATGGTCGGGACCGTTTGCCACGATGAGCGATTCGGAGATCGATTCGTTGCTCGACCTCAACCTGCGGGCGGGCGCCCACCTGGCCAGCGCCGCGCTCCCCTACCTGCAGCCCGGCATCGGTCAGCTGGTCTTCGTCGGGTCGATCGCCGGCCTCGTGGGAGTCCCGGGCGAGGCGTGGTATTCGGCGACCAAGGCGGGCGTCGGTCAGTTCGCCGACGCGCTCAGGACCGAGCTCGAAGCGGCCGGTATCGGGGTCACGCTGGTGTCGCCCGGCGTCGTCGAGACGGCCTACTTCGAACGACGCCGCTCGCCCTACCAGCGCCGGCACCCGCGACCGATGCAGCCCCAGACGGTCAGCTACGCCATCGCCGACGCCGTCGAATACGGACACCATGATGTCGTGGTGCCCAGGTGGCTGTCGCTCCCGGTACGGGTGAAGCTCAGCTTCCCCGGCCTGTACCGGACGCTGGCCGCCCACTTCGGATAGATAGGTGGCATCGATCCCCGAGGCCGTCGTGCTCTCAGGCTCCATCGGACAGGGCCACGAGATGCTGAGCCGGGCCTGCGGTGATCTGTTCGAACGGTCCGGCTGGCGCACCCGAAGCTTGAACAGCATGGCGCTCTTGGGTCACGCCAGCGGTCGGGCCGGTGAGCGCCTCTTCGGCCGGCTGGTCGCCGTCCCCGGCATCTACGACGGGCTGCACTTCGCCCACCTGCGCACCGGCAGTCGGCTGGCCGAGCGCATGGACGATGCGGCCGCCGCCCGGCTCGTGCCGGCTCTGCGGACCGAGCTGGAGGATGAGCCGGCCGACCTCGTGCTCAGCGTGTTCGCCACGGGCGCTTCGGCGGCGGCCCGACTCAAGGCCGAGGCCCCGCGGCGGCGGACGGTGGTGCTCTGCCCCGACGTGGCCGTGCACCGGCTGTGGGTACGCGACGGCACGGACCTGTTCCTCGTCACCTCACCGGCGGCAGCTGCGCATGTCCGGCGGTTCCTGCCGAGGGCGAAGGTCTCGGTCGTGGCGCCGCCGGTGCGCGACGAATTCTATGCCGCCCCGACCAAGGAAGAAGCACGGGCCGCTTTGGGGCTACCGACCGACGAGCCCTGTGTGCTCCTCATCGACAGCGGCTGGGGTTTCGGCCCCCTGGTAGACAGCGTCGCCACCCTGGCCGACGCCGGCGTCCACGTGCTGGCCGTGGCCGGTCACCACGCCGCCGTCGAGCGTCGCCTGCGGAGCCTGGCCCAGACCTGCTCGCGGGTGACGCCGTTCGGCTTCACCAACCGGGTACCCGACCTGATGGCCGCATCCGACCTCGTCGTGGCGCTGCCGGGCTCCACGACCTGCAGCGAGGCTCGCGTCGTGGGACGCCCCCTTCTCCTTCTCGACGTGATGCCGGGCCACGGCCGCGACAACCTTCTCCACGAGCTCGAGACGGGCGGGGCGCAGGTCTGCGGGCCTTCTCCCGCCGGCGTGGCCGCGAGCGCCCTGGCCCTCATCGACGAAGGGGCAAGCCCATTGCGCGCGCCCGGCCCGGCCCCCCGCTGGGAACCGAGCTTCGTCGCCGCCCTCGAACGGATCGGCGTGGAGTTGCGCCCCAGGCCCGACGAGACGAGCTTGATCACAGGACCCGTAGTGACACAGCACCCGTAGTGACACAGCACCCGTAGCGAAAGGAGTCGAGCCCGCATGATGCGCACGCTCTTTCTCAACCCACCTTCCTTCGATGGCTTCGATGGCGGCGCCGGCGCTCGCTACCAGGCCAAGCGGGAGATCCGCTCGTACTGGTACCCGACCTGGCTGGCCCAGCCCGCCGCCCTCGTGCCCGACAGCCTTTTGATCGACGCGGCTCCCGCCGGGCTCACCCTCGCCGACATCCTCCCTCAGGGCCGCCGCCACGACCTGGCCGTGTTGCACACCAGCTCGCCCACCTTCGCAGGGGACGTCGCCGCGGCCGAGGCCCTCAAGGCGGAGAACCCATCGCTTGTCGTCGGCTTCGTCGGACCCAAGGTGGCCGTGGAGCCCGAGCCCTCGCTGCTGGCATCCGAGGCCATCGACTTCGTCGCAAGGGAGGAGTTCGACTTCACCATCGCCGAGGTGGCCGAGGGCCGGCCGCTGGCATCCGTCGACGGGCTCAGCTACCGCGACGGCGACGGCAGGGTCGTGCACAACGCCGACCGGGAGATCCTCGAGGACATGGACCGCCTGCCGTTCGTGACGCCGGTCTACAAGCGTGACCTTCGACCCGAGGACTACTACATCGGCTACCTCAAGCATCCCTATCTCTCCCTGTACACGGGGCGGGGGTGCCGCTCGAGGTGCACGTTTTGTCTCTGGCCCCAGACCGTTGGGGGGCACCGGTACCGGACCCGGAGCGTCGGCCACGTATTGGAGGAGGCCGCCCTCGTGGCCGAGGAGTTCCCTCAGGTCAAGGAGCTCTTCTTCGACGACGACACGTTCACCGACGACCGGGAGAGGGCCGAGGAGATCGCCAAGGGGCTCGGCCGCCTCGGCCTCACCTGGTCGTGCAACGCCAAGGCCAACGTCCCCCGCGAGACCCTGCAGGTCCTGCGAGACAACGGGCTGCGCCTTCTGCTCGTCGGCTACGAGTCGGGCAACCAGCAGGTGCTCAACAACGTGAAGAAGGGCTTGAAGGTCGACCGGTCGCGCCGCTTCGCCAAGGACTGCAGGGACCTCGGCATCACTGTCCACGGCACGTTCATCCTCGGGCTGCCGGGAGAGACCAAGGAGACCATCCAAGAGACGATCCGCTTCGCTCGGGAGGTGAATCCCCACACCCTGCAGGTCTCGGTGGCCGCTCCCTACCCGGGAACGGAGCTGTACCGGCAGGCCAAGGAGAACGACTGGCTGCCCGACGACGAAGGCACCGCCCTCGTGAGCGACGACGGCACCCAACTGGCCACTTTGTCGTACCCGCACCTCAACCACACCGAGATGCTGGACTCCGTGGACGCGTTCTACCGACGCTTCTACTTCCGGGCGGGGAAGCTGGCGGAGATGTCGGCCGAGCTGGTCCGCCAGCCCGACATGACGGCTCGCCGGCTGCGCGAGGGTGGCGAGTTCGTCCGCTTCTTGAGCCGGCGTACCCGCCGTGCGGTGGCGGGCTCCTGAGCGAACCCGACCTACCCAACCGGACGGTCGACATCAGACCCCGGGCAGGCTGAGGGGCGTGATCTCGTACCTGCTCGCGGTCCTCGCCGCAGCGGCCAACGCCAGCTCGTCGGTCCTGCAACGCAAGGCTGATCGCGACGAGCCCGACGAGGTCTCCCTTCACCTGCGCCTCATCTTGGACCTGCTGCATCGTCCGGTGTGGTTCGCCGGCATCCTGAGCGTCATCGTGGGCTTCGTCTGCCAGGCCGGCGCCTTGAGCAGGAGCCCCCTCGCCGTCATCGAGCCGATCCTCGTCCTCGAGCTCCCGTTCACGCTCGCGCTCGGAGCCATCGTCTTTCACCGCCGCATCCGAGGGCGGGACTGGGTAGCCGGCGCGGCGATGACCGGGGGTCTCGCCCTGCTGATCGTCTCGCTCTCGCCGAGAGGAGGTTCGGCCGCCCAGGTGACCGGCATCGAGTGGGTCCTCGGCATCGCCGTGTCGGTGGCCGTCATCGCCGGCCTGGTGGGCCGCGGTCGCCGCCACAGGGGCCAGGGCCGGGCTGCGTACTTCGGCGCCGCCACCGGAGCGGCCTTCGGACTCACGGCGGCGCTGATGACGGCGATGAGCGAGGTCTTCGCCCGAAATTTTGCCGCCATCTTCACCACCTGGCAGACCTACGCCATGGTGGCGACGGGAGCCCTGGCTATGTACCTGCTGCAAAATGCCCTCCAGGCCGGCACCCTCGTCGCCGCCCAACCGGGGATCACCCTCTCCAATCCGGTGGTCTCGATCACCTGGGGGGTGATCCTCTTCCACGAGCGGGTCAACGTCGGGCCCCTGCTCGCCGGTGCGATCGTCGGCGCCGGCCTCATCTGGTGGGGGACGATGAGGCTGTCCCGTTCGTGGGTCACCGAGCCGCGGCTGGAAACGACGCCCGGGTAACCTTCCTCAGGCTTCCCCCGCCATCCGCCCGAGCTCCCTGGAGGCGCGCGTGCCGGCCGTCGACGCCCGACTTGATGACCTACGGGCGTCGCTTCGCGCCCAGGGGGGCCGGCTGTATCTCGGCGGCGGGGTGGGAGGGCCGGCGTTCGCCGCACCCCAGCAGGCCCTGCTCGTCATTGGGCCGCCCCGCTCGGGCAAGACGACGGGGCTCGTCGTACCCAACGTCCTCGCCGCGCCCGGCGCCGTGATCTCCACCTCCACCAAGCCCGACGTCCTCGCTGCCACCCTTCCCGCTCGGAGCGGCCTGGGCCGCTGCTGGCTGTTCGACCCCACCGGGACCGTCCAGGCCCCGCCGGGGGTCACCGCCATCCGCTGGTCACCGGTGGTTGCCGCACGGACCTGGGACGAAGCGCTCGTCACCTCCAGGGCTCTCGTTGGAGCGGCCCGACCGGGCGGCCAATGGGGGGAGGCGGGGCATTGGAGCGAGCGAGCGGAGGCCCTCCTCGCTCCCCTCCTCCACGCCGCCGCCTTGGCCGGAGACGACATGCGCGCCGTCGTCGGCTGGGTGCTGCGCAACGAGATCGAAGGGGCGCGGGCCGTTCTGGCCGGCGCAGAAGCAAGGACGGGCGCCGATGTCCTCGTCGGCATCGCCGCCACCGACGGCCGCGAACAGTCGGGCATCTGGTCGACGGCCGCCGGGGTGCTCGCCGCCTACCGCTCTGATGCGGCCCTCGCGGCGGGAGTCGATCCCAACTTCGAGCCGACCGGGCTGGCGTCAACGGTCGACACCGTCTACATCTGCGCCCCGGCCCGCCACCAGCAGCTCGTGGCGCCGCTCGTCGTGGCTTTCATCGAGCAGGTGAGGGCCGGCACCTACGCCCGGGCGGCGGCCGGTGCCGGCGGGTCGGGTGTCGTGCTCGCTCTCGACGAGGTCGCCAACATCGCTCCCCTCCCCGACCTGGCCGCGATCGTCTCGGAAGGAGGCGGTCAGGGCCTCGCAGTCATGGCCTGCGTCCAGGACCTCTCGCAGGCCCGTCAACGTTGGGGGCGGGCCGCCGATGGCTTCCTCTCGCTCTTCGGCGCCAAGGTGATCCTCCCGGGCGTCGCCGACCTGTCGACCCTCGAGCTCGTCTCGCGCCTCGGCGGCGAGGTCGACGTCCCTTCCCGCTCCGTGAGTCGCGGCCCGCGATGGTCGAGAAGGCGGCAGGGGCCGACGACGACGTGGTCGACGCACCGCCAGCGGCGCCTGCCCGTCGACGCCGTCAACCAGCTGCCGGCGGGCTCCAGCCTCGTCATCGAGGGTCGCTCGCCTCCGAGCCTCGTGACGATGACCCCCTGGTGGGCTGTCCCGCCCTTCGCGCCCGTCGCCGACCGAGCGGTGACCACGCGGCGGCGCCTGGGGCGCCGTCCGCCCGGGTTGGCCTGAGCGCACCGGCGTCCAGCGCGTGTCGCACGATCCATGCCAGGAGGTAGAGGGCCGACGCTCCGGCAGCCACGGCGAGCATGAATCGGCCGGCCGGTAGCCCGCGGGCCAGCTGGGGAATGACCGCTACGGCCAGAGCGGGCGGGTTGACCTCATGGAGCACGGCCAAAAGGACAAGGGTGAGCGCCACGGCCACGGTCGCCCCGAGCCAGGCGGAAGGAATCAGGTGGACAGCGGCCACCCCGAGTCCGGCGGCCACCACGAGCTCCAACCAGCGCACAAGCCCGCTGCGAATCGTCGGGGAGGGACGCCCGATCCACTCGATGACCGACACGAACATCGGCGGGGCGAAGGCCGGCGCCGCCAGCCCCGCCAGGCCGCCGCCGATGGCGATCCACGAGGCGACGACCCCTCCGCCGGCGAGCACGGCCGCCCACGGGAGACGCCCGCTCGGTCGGGTTGGACCGGCCGGCGCCGGCCGGGTCGGCCGGCTCGGCCGGGTCGGCCGCCGCCGCAGCCACGCGCCTATCGACAACGACATGATGAGGACGACGACCCGCCAGGCCGACGCCGTCCATGCCGGCAGCGCAAGCGTCCCGATGCCGAAGGCGAGGGCGGCGCCCTCGGGGAAGATCACGGCCCGCTCGCCGACAAGCCCAGCCGCTCCCACCATCACCGCGACCCAGAGCACCGGCCACGCCTGCGGAGCCAGCCGGCGGACGACCCCGCCCTCCGTCAGCTCAATGGAGCACCACCGTCCGCCGGCCGTTGAGCAACACTCGGTTCTCCGTATGCCAGCGCACGGCGCGAGCCAGGGCCTGGCACTCGGTGTCCCTGCCCCTTGCGGTCACCTCTTCCGCCGTCATCGAGTGGTCTACCCTGGCAATCTCCTGCTCGATGATCGGGCCATCATCGAGGTCTTCGGTCACGTAGTGGGCGGTGGCACCGACGAGCTTGACACCGCGATCGTGGGCCTGGTGATAGGGCCTGGCGCCCTTGAAGCTCGGCAGGATCGAGTGGTGGATGTTGATCGCCCGCCCCTCGAGACGCTTACACAGGCCCGACGAGAGGACCTGCATGTACCGGGCGAGCACCACCAGGTCGATGTCGAGATCGTCGATCAGCTCGACAAGCTTGGCCTCGGCCTCCAGCCTGGTCTCGGCCGTGACCGGCACGTGATGGAAGGCGATGCCGTAGTTATCGGCCAGCACGTGCAGGTCGGGTTGGTTGGAGACGACGGCCGGGATCTCGACGTTCAGACCACCATTGGCCGCTCGAAACAACAGGTCGTTCAGGCAGTGCCCGAGGCAGCTCACCATGATGAGCACGCGCTGTTTCTCGTCGGCCGCGAGCAGCCTCCAGGCCATGTCAAAGGGGGCGGCGACGGCGTCGAAGTCGACGCGCAGCTCGTCGGCATCCACGTCCACGCCGGCGCAAGGTCCGAACTGCACGCGCATGAAAAACGTACCGACATCCTGGTCGTCGAACTGCTGGCTCTGGACGATGTTGCAACCATGCTCGACGAGAAACTTGGCCACGGCGAAGACGATGCCGGGAACATCGGGGCACGAGAGGGTCAGCACATAGTTCCGGGTCACTTTCACCGCGACGTGGCACCCCCCACCGTCGGCTTCACGTCAACGGCCGGTAAGGTCGGCCGGCGTGGTGGGCGGCGCAGAGGCGGAAGGCTCGTCTCGGTGGAGGAGAGGAAGGGCCACAGCGCACGGGACCTGCGGTGAGTTCGTGCAGGGCATGCTCTCATCGGGTGAGCATTTCAATGTCGCCTGCTCGATAGAGAAGCGATCCTCGGTCCGGCTCGCCGTGCGTGATGCTGCTGAGACGGTCGTCCGTCTCGAAGACGCACGGCCGCGGAGCACCGATCCGCTGCATCGAGCCAAGTTGTGCCGGGCGGTCGTCGCGACGCGGGACCTGCTCGGAGCCGGGCCGGTCGAGGTTCGAGTCGTTCATAGCTCGCAGCTCCAGATCGGGAAGGGCATGGGGTCGAGCACGGCGGACATCGTGGCCGCGACACGGGCGTTCGGCGACGCCCTTGGCCGCCCCGTCCAGCCGAGCCTTCTGGCCACGGTCGCAACCGGCATCGAAGTATCCGATGGGAGCATGTACGACGACCTGGTGGCGTTCGAACGCCGCACGGGATCGGTGGTGCGGAACTTCGGGTGGCGCCCCCGGTTTCTCATCGTCATGGCCATTCCCCCGGGGAGCGTTGTGACCGATACCGTCGATTTCGCCGACAAGGTCAGCTGCGCCGGCCAATTCGACGAGTTGCTCGAAGTCCTCGAGGAGGCGGCGAATCGAAGAGACCACGCCCTGCTGGCCGAGGCGGCCACGCGTTCGGCCGGACTGAACCAACGATACGTCCCCAACCAGCTCTTCGGGCCGGTCTCGGATCACCGCAAGCGGCTCGGTGCCGCCGGCGTCGTCATCGGCCACACGGGATCGCTCGTCGGCCTCCTGTATCCGGTGGAAGGCGACGTCCCGCTCGCCACCGAGATGGCCGAGAGGGGGGCCAGAGACCTGAGGCGCATGGTCACCTCCGAGGTGCAGATCGAGCTGACGGCTACGGCGTCGGAGTGAGCGCCGGCACCGCACCTGCCACCCGCTCAACACCCCCCACCCGCTTGGACCGGCCCGACGCCAGCCGACCCGACGCCAGCCGACCCGACGCCGTCGGAGATGATGCGGTCGATCGCCGCCGTGTCGACGTTGGATTCGACGAGATCGGCCAACCGATCGAGTTGGGCCTCACGGGCCGCCGCGAAATCGACGCCGGCGGGCACGAACCGCTTGCGACGAAGGTCCGCGACGTGACCGAGGAACGCGCCCCTGAATCCGTCCTCGTCGAAGAGACCGTGCAAGCCGGTGCCGAGCACGGAGCCGTCCGAGCTGGCGGCTCCACCCGGCCCCCTTCCATGCTCGTCGTCGAACTCGAGCCAGGCGGTGGCGCCGGGGCGCAGGACGGTACGACCATGGTGGATCTCATAGCCGGCAACCCGCTGGCCGAAGGCCCGTCCGCAGCGGCGCCTCGTCACCTTGTCCGCGAGAAACGTCGTGTCCACGTCGATCCAGCCGAGCCCATCGATGTCGCCGCGTCCCGATTCGACCGTGTCGCGTATGCGTCGGCCCAGCATCTGATAGCCACCGCATATTCCGAGGACGACTGAGCCCCGCTCGCGAGCCGCGCCTATGGCGACGTCGAGCTTTCTGCTCAGGAGCCATTCGAAGTCGTCGACGGTCGCCTTCGTCCCGGGGAGGACGATCAGGTCCGGCGCGCCAAGCGCCGAGGCTCGATCCACCAACCGGATCGATACGCCCGGCTCGACTCCGATGGCGTCGACGTCGGTGAAGTTGGACATCCTCGGGAGGCGGATCAGCACGATGTCCAAGGAGTCGGCGATCGGCTCGCGGTCCGCCTGCGGCCTGAGCCCTTCGAGCGCAAGGGAGTCCTCGGCCTCGAGGGCCAAATCGGGCGCGAACGGGATGACGCCGAGGGTCGGCACGCCACAGCGATGCTGCAATTGGTCCATCCCGTCACCGAGGAGGGCCGGATCGCCTCGGAACTTGTTGATCACGAAGCCGCGAACCAACGACCGGTAGTGGTCGGGGAGCAGCTCGACGGTCCCGAAGAGGGCGGCGAACACCCCGCCCCTGTCGATGTCGCCCACCACGATGGCGGGCAGCCTGGCCTCGTGAGCGATGCGCAGGTTCACGATGTCGTCACGAAGAAGGTTGATCTCGGCAGGGCTTCCCGCCCCCTCGAGCACGACGACGTCAAAGCGACGGCGGAGGCCGGCCAGGGCGTCGATGACGGTGTCGAGCAGCTCCTGTTTGCGGTGGTGGTACTCGAGGGCGCTGAGATGGCCCATGGGTCGGCCCAGGACCACGACCTGGCTGGTCTTCTCGCTCGTGGGCTTTAGGAGGATGGGGTTCATCGCCGGCTCGGGTGGGATACCGGCAGCAAGGGCCTGCACGGCCTGGGCTCTGCCGATCTCGTGACCACTCGGCGTCACGTACGAGTTGAGCGCCATGTTCTGCGCCTTGAATGGAGCCACGCTGATGCCGCGCCGAGCGAGCGAGCGACACAGGCCGGAGACGATGTGGGTCTTCCCCACATCGCTCGATGTGCCACACACCATCAGGCCGCCCTTCATGGGCGGCCAAGCGTAGGCGACGCCGCCGCCGGCGCCTCCTGCGATCATCGCCTGCCACCATCGCCTGCCACCATGGAGGCATGGGCGACACCTACACCCACGGTCACCACGAGTCGGTCCTGCGCAGCCACGAATGGCGAACGGCGGCCAACTCCGCCGCCTACCTGCTCGACTCCATCCGTCCAGGCCAGCAGCTGCTCGACGTGGGCTGCGGCCCCGGCACGATAAGCGCCGATCTGGCCGAGCTCGTTGCGCCCGGGATCGTCCTCGGTATCGACGTGGCACCCGAGATCGTCGCCAAGGCGGCAGCACTCGCGCGCGACCGCGTCATCGGGAACCTCCGGTTCGCCACGGGCGATGTGTATGCCATCGATGCCGCCGACGGCAGCTTCGACGTCGTCCACGCCCACCAGGTCACCCAGCACCTCACCGACCCGGTTGCCGCCCTTCGCGAGATGGCAAGGGTCCTGCGCCCCGGCGGCGTCCTCGGTGTCCGCGACAGCGACTACGGCGCCTTCGCCTGGGCCCCTGCCGATCACCGCCTCGACCGCTGGCTCGAGCTCTACCACCAGATCACGGCCCGCAACGGCGCCGATGCGGATGCCGGGCGCCACCTGCTCGGCTGGGCGCAGTCGGCCGGACTCTCCGACATACGGACCACCAGCTCCACGTGGACCTTCGCCGACCCCGAGTCCAGAGCATGGTGGGGTGGCCTGTGGGCCGACCGGGTCCTGCTCTCCGCCTACGCCGAGCAGGCCGTCGCCTACGGGCTGAGCGACCGTGGCGAGCTCGAATCGCTCGCCGCCGCCTGGCGGGACTGGGCCGTCAAGCCCGACGGCTTCTTCACCGTGCTCCACGCCGAGATCGTGACCAGGCGCTGAGATTCGGTTGCGAATGGGCCGGCGTCAGGCCCCTGAAGGCGGCGCCAGGTCCTGGGCTGGCCGATCCGGGTTCGACGGGTGGCCGCCCACCGCGTCTCCCAGCACGAACCGGCTCCTGACCGCCACCTCGTCGCCGGGACGAGCGAGCACGGTGACCGTGTCGCCGGCCCGCAGCCGCTGGCTCGTGTCAGGGAACATGAAGGCACCGTCGCGCAGGGCGGAAACGACCACGGCCGTAAGGGGCAGCCCGAGGTCGGCGATGACGACATCGGCCGCCTCCGATCCCGGTTCGATCGTGACCTCGACCACGACGGTGTTGGCGGCCGCCCCCGCCAGCCGGTGCACCGACTGGGCCATGGTGTCCCGCCATCCCTCGACCAGGTCGGGCGCGGAGAGGATGCCGACGACCTTCATGTCGTCATCGAGCACGGGGACCCAGCCTCCGCGGCTCGCCGGCAAGGCATCGATGGCGGCATCGAGCCCGGCTTCGACCGGCAGGGTCATCGCCTCGACATCGGCGAGGAGGCCAACCGCTGACGCCGACGCCTTGTCGGTGCCATCCCCGAGGGTTGCCGCCTGGATCGACCCGATGAACGCGCCCTCGGTGTTGACCACGGGGGCCCCGGCGAGGCCGGCGCTTCGGAGCTGGCGCAGGGCGTCTCGTCCGGAGGTGAGCGCGGGGAACACGAGGCGCGGCACCGCCATGATCTTCGTGACGGGTACCGCCGCAGGGGCCGGGAGCCCGAAGCCGAACCGGTGGGCCGGGGAGTCCGACCGGCGGCGGAGCTGGCTCCGGTAGATCGTGGTATCGCCGACCACGAGGGCGGCGAAGGCGACGGCGATGATGGCGGGGGCGAGCAACGCCAGGCTGCCGGTCATCTCCGCCACCATCAGCATCACGGCGAGCGGCGCATGGGAGATGGCACCGAAGCAGGCGGCCATACCGACGATCACGAACGCCACGTGCAGATGGGGGTCGAGGCCGAAGATGATATGCAGCACCCGCCACAGCGCCGCTCCTGTCGCACCACCGATTACCAACCCCGGTCCGAAGATCCCGCCCGAGCCTCCGGAGCCGATGCTCAGCCCGGTGGCGACCAGCTTGCCGAAAGGGACGATGAGCACGACCCACAGCGGCATGGTGAGGAGATGGTGCAGGTTGAGCTCCTCCTGCAACTGCCCATAGCCGGTGCCGAGCACGCCGGGCACGGCCAACCCGATCAGCCCGACGAACAGGCCGGCGACGGCCGGCTTGACGCCCCGCGGGATCGGCAGGGTCTTGAACCGGTCGGTCAAGCCGTAGAACACGACCGTGTAGAGCTTGCCGACGAGTCCGCAGAAGAGCCCGACGATCACGAAGAGGGCCAGCTCCCAGGCGTGGTCGATGCGGACCAGATCGTGGTAGCCGAAGATCGGCGTGAAGCTGCCCGACACGGCCCCGAAGATGGCGTAGGCGACGACGGTCGCCACCAGGCTGGGGATGAGCGCCTCGACCTCGAAGTCGTCGACGTAGAGCAACTCGGCGCCGAGGACAGCGCCCCCGAGCGGGGCGCCGAAGATGGCACCGATGCCAGAAGCGATCCCGGCGCTGACACAGATGCGGGAGTCCGATGGCGTCAGGTTGAGTGTGCGGGCGAGGACGGACCCGAACCCCGAGGAGATCTGGGCGGTGGGGCCCTCCCTACCTCCGGACCCTCCCGAGCCGATGGTGACGGCGCTGGCGACGAGCTTGATGAGGATCACCCTCGGCCTGACACCCTTGGGGTTGGCGTGCACGGCGTGGATAGCGGCGTCGGTGCCATGCCCCTCCGCCTCGGGGGCCAGGCCGAAGACCAGCAGCCCGGCGACGAGACCGCCCCCTGCGACGACGAGCGGGATGGCCCATGGGCGAGAAAACCCGCTGGCGGCGTGGGCACCGCCCTCACCGATCGTGCCGGCCGGCGTAAACCCGCCGACGTCGGTGAGCAGGAGATGGGTCGCAGCCCTGAGCCCGTCGTAGAACACGACGGCCCCACACCCGGCGACGACCCCGATCAGCGTGCCGAGGACGAGCCACTTGCGCAGGTAGGGGGCGGAGCGCAGCCCGGAGAGGGCCCGACCCGCCGCCCGCCGGCCGACCAACGTGGCCGGTTGCATCGTCCTCATTCGTCCCACCCCAGGGCCCAGTCCTGCTCGGGAACCTCGCCGGCGGCCGTGGCGAAGGCCCGCAGCGCATCGGCGAGCGGCTTGCGCCCCCCGGTCGGCATCTGGGCGAGGATCCTGGCCACCTCCACCCGGCGCCGCTCCGTCACCTCGGCGACGACCCGGCGGCCTGCGCCCGTGATCGCGACCCGCAGCGTCCGCCGGTCGGCGGCGGTCCTCGCCCGGTGCACCAGGCCCTTTCGGACGAGCCGCTCGATCATCCGGCTGGCGGTCGAGCGGTTGACCCCGAGCTCGACGGCGAGGTCGGCAGCACGCTGCGAACCCTTGGAGTGCAACACGACGAGGGCCCGGTACTGGGGCAGGGTCACCTCCTCGCCGATGTCCGCCAGGCTCCTCGCCGCCACCGCCACGAGGGCCCGGCTGGCGGCGATGAAGGCGTCGACGAGATCGTTGTCGAGGTCACCGGGCGTGGGGGCAGCACCAGGTAACCCGGACGATGCAGTCGACCGGGCTGCTGCGGCAGACCGACCTGCCCCCAACGGTGTCATAGGGACATTGTTGCATATGGCACCTACTGGGGTGCCCGGTTTTTTCCTTCTGTCAGTGGGGACCTGGTGCGGAGGCGAGCGACGTGGTGATGGCCTCGGCCAGGGCCCGGGCCGACTCCGCCGTCAACTCCACCGCAACACGAGCCGATGGGCCACGGGACGGGTTCATGAAGTCGATGTTGAGCGTGTGCTCGGCGGCGGCGTGAACGGGATGGTCGAAGTAGACCATGGCCCGTTCGAGGGCGAACCAGCCCTCCCGACCCTTGCCGCTGCCGGTGACATCGATCTGCTCGGTTTGGTAGGTACACATGTGGCTTCGCCTCTCAGGCCGCAAGCAGACGGCCGTAGAACTCCCAGATTCTCTCCCATCCCTCGTTGGCCGCCTCGACCCGGTAGCTCGGGCGGTCGACGCTGAAAAAGGAGTGGCCCGCGCCCTCGTAGCTGTGAAACTCGTGGGCCTTGCCCAGCTCGTTCAGGCGGGCGTCGATCTCCTTGACGTCGTCGGGCGACGGGTGCTGGTCATCGGCGCCGAACAGGCCGAGGATGGGACACGAGATGCCATCGGCCAGGTCGATGATGGGTCCCATCTTGACCCCGAGGGCGGCCGGGGCCTCACCCACGACGAAGGCGCCGTAGCAGTCGACGGCGGCGTCGATCGGCAGTCGGCAGGCGGCAAGGAAGGACTGGCGTCCCCCCGAGCAGTACCCGATCGTGCCCACCTTGCCGTTGGACGACGTGAGCCCCTTGAGCCAACCGGTCGCGGCGTCCACGTCGCCGACGAGGCGCTCGTCGGGCACGCCGCCCGCCGCCCGGCTGGCGGCGGCCGCGTCGTCGGGGCTCGCACCCGGTGCCTCGCGGTGGTGGAGGTTGGGACAGATGGCGTTGTAGCCGCTGGCGGCGAACCGCCTGACGATCTCCTTGGACGCACCGTCGTAGCCGGGCATGTGATGGATGACCACCACGCCGCCCCGTGGGCCGGCATCGAGCGGCCTGGCCGTGTAGGCCTCGATCTCGTCGGCGTCATGACCGGTAAGCGTGATGGTCTCTGCCAGCATCGTGTCGTACACGCGGATCCTCCATGTCTCGTGCTTCGGACTGCGGGCCATCCTGGCATCCCCGCGGCCGCGTGCGCCTCTCGCCGCATGGGGTTGACGGGACGCGATCCGCCGGCACGGCGATACGTTGCACCGTGATGCTGCAACGCCGCCTTCCCGTCTCCATCCTCGATCTCGCCCCGGTCCCCGACGGCGCCACGGGCGCCGAGGCGCTCCGAAGGACCACCGAGGTGGCCACGAGGGCAGAGTCGTGGGGCTATCTCCGCTACTGGGTCGCCGAGCATCACAACATGCCGGGCATCGCCAGCTCGGCTCCTGCGGTGCTCCTCGCCCACATCGGTGCGGCCACGGAGCACATCCGGCTCGGCTCGGGAGGCGTGATGCTCCCCAACCATGCCCCGCTCGTCGTCGTCGAGCAGTTTGGAATGCTCGAGGCGCTTCACCCCGGCCGCATCGACCTCGGTCTCGGGAGGGCGCCGGGAAGCGACCAGGTGACGGCGGCGGCGCTGCGGCGCAACGCCACCGGATCGTCGGGTGACGACTTCCCCGACCAGCTCGGCCAGCTCATCGCCTTCTTCGACAACGCCTTCCCCGATGAGCATCCCTTCCAGCGCATTCGCGCCCTTCCCGCCGGCGCGACAAGGCCGGACATCTGGCTGCTCGGTTCGAGCGGCTACAGCGCCCAGGTAGCGGCGCTGCTCGGCCTCCCCTTCGCCTTCGCTCATCATTTCAGCCCGGCCAACACGCTGCCGGCCCTCGAGCTGTACCGCTCGATGTTTCGCCCATCGCCCGAGCTGGCCGAGCCCCACGCCCTGGTCGGCGTGGCCGCGATCTGCGCCGACACCGACGAGGAGGCCCTCTGGCTCCACGGCTCGTCCCAGCTGTCCATGCTCAGGCTCCGGTCGGGACGTCCCGGCCCGCTCCCCTCGCCCCAGGAGGCGGCCGGCCACACCTACACACCGAGCGAGCGCCACATCGTGGAGCAGTCGACGGGCTCACATGTCGTCGGCGACCCGGCGAAGGTGACCGAGCAACTCGACTCCCTGATCGCCGCGACCCAAGCCGACGAGATCATGATCACGACCAACGTCTACGACCATGCGGCGCGCCTGCACAGCTTCGAGTTGCTCGCCGGCATCGCCGGCCTGGCCGACCGCACGCCGGTCGAGTCGGCCGCTAGGACGTGAGAGACCGATCCGCGCTCACGGCAGGAAGAAGCCGGCCGCGCACACGACGGCGATGACCACGATGGCGATGCCATCGCTGCGGCGCGGCCCCCGAGCCCGTTCGGTGATGCTCGCGGTCCCGCCCCTGGCCGTCATGGCCTCACCCATCTCGGCGGCCCGCCGCAACGAAACGGAGAGCGCGGCGACGAGCAGCTCGGCCCCTTCGTCGAGGTAGCGCAGCGGGCGCCGGCGGTCCCGCTCGATCGGCCGGAGGCGCCGGGCGGCCATGAGGACCCTGACCTCCTCCACGAGCAACGGCAGGCTGCGCATGCACAGGGCAATGGCGATGGCCCATTCGTCGGCGGGGATCCGGAGGCGTCGCAGGGGACCGAGCAACCGGCCGATGGCCGGACCGACCTCGCCGAGCGATGTCGTCCAGCCGATGAGCATCCCGGCCCAGATGAGGATGACGCTGACGACGGTGAAGAGGACATAGCTCTCCAGGCCGCCGAGGCCGATGTGGGCGTCGCCGATGGCGACCTCGGGGCTGCCCCCCGAGACGACGGTCAGGGCGCCGCCGACCGCGAGGATCAGCCACAGCCAGATCGGAGGTCGGGGCACAGCGGAGCGCGGGACTCGCGCCAACCAGCTCGAGGCGAACAGCAGCACAACGATGACGGCGACCGTCGGCCAGGTCGGCACGAGCGAGACCGTCAGGCTGAGTGCCACCGCCCCGACCAGCTTGGTCCCCGCCCACAGCCGGTGGATCGGGGTGTCGGCGTCGATCTGGCGCAGCAGCACGAACGATCGGGGCCGGCGCTTGCGCCTGACGGCATCGACCGCCTCGAGGTCCCCCGATCCCGGCACGCCCGGTCCGATCGGGGGCTCGGTCGCCGTGCTCATGGCTGCCCCGACCGGCCGATGGAGGCGAGACGGGCCTCGGTGAGCTCGTTCATGGGCCCGTCGGCAACCACGGCCCCACCTTCGAGGCGGATCACTCGGTCGCAGACCTCGCCGACACCATCGAGCTCGTGGGAGATGACCACGAGCGTGAGCCCACGGCTACGAAGGTCGCCGAGCACCTCGCTCAGGCCCGACCGGCTGGCGTCGTCGAGGCCGGCCAGCGGCTCGTCGAGCACCAGCACCCGTGGGGTCCTGGCCAGCAGCCCCGCCAGCGCCACTCGACGGAGCTGCCCGCCGCTCAGCTCGTCGACCGATCGCGACCACAGCTCGTCGGGGTCGAGGCCGACGAGGCCGAGGGCGGCCTCGGCCCGTTTTCTGTCCACTCCTCCGGCGGCTCGAACGTCGCGGCCGACGGTCGAACGCTGGACCTGGAGGCGGGCATGCTGAAAGGCCAGGGCGACGGCGCCCACCTGGCGGTGCACGGGGCGCCCATCGAGCGTGCAGCTACCGGAGCTCGGCAGCAGGAGCCCGGCGATCGCCCACGCGAGCGTCGTCTTGCCCGAGCCGTTCCCACCGACGACGAGCACGCCGTCGCCGCGCTCGATGTCGAGGCTGACCCGGCGCAGAGCGTTCCTGGCCCACGGGGTGCCCTCGGCATAGATGTGGCCGACGTCACGCAGACGGAGGATTGGACCCGATCTCGCCAGCTGAGGTGCAGCGGCAGCGGAGGCCGGCACGACCGGCGGCCGATGAGGATGGCTGGTCACGCTCTCCATGCCGCGATCATCGACTCCACCGCCCGCTCGCGCGCAGGGCCTCCCGTCGAGGCGCACGGTCAGATCGGCGCCCGCCGTCTCGGCCAGCCGATGCGTGACGTGGACCACTGTCATGGCTCGCTCGGGCGGCAGGCGGCCGAGAAGGTCGACCAGGCTCGAGCGACCGTCGGGGTCGACCATCGCCGTCGACTCATCGGAGATCAGCAGGCGTGGCCGGCGGGCGAGCGCGGCGGCAATGGCCAGACGCTGCAGCTGACCACCGGAGAGGCCCGACGTCTCGCGGCGTTCCATGCCGTGCAGTCCCACCTCGTCGAGAAGCGCGGCGACGTCGACCTCGGCATCGCGGGCCAGCCCCCATACGAGGTCGTCGATCACCCTCACGCCGAGGACCTGGCTCTCGGGCCTCTGGGCGATCACGGCGGTCCCGTCGGGCAGACCGAGCCCGGCCGCCCCCGCCCTGATGACCTGGCCGCTCGTCGGGGGGCGACCGGCGAGCACGCGGGCGAGGGTCGACTTACCCGAACCGTTGGGCCCGAGGATGGCGACCAGTTGTCGCTCGTCGATATCGGTTGATATCCGACGTAGGGCATCGACGGTGGCGCCGGGATAACGGACCCTGACGTCCACCAGACCGACCGGCACGGGGGCGACGGCGGTCCCCTCGTCGGAGTGCGACCCTGCGACGGCCAGGCGGTCGGTGGCCGTGACCCGCTCGAGGCGCTCGACCACCGGCTGCAACGCCAGCCAGATGATCACCGTTGCCACGACCATGGCGGCGACGACTCCGAGCGGGATGAGCTCCCACCAGTTGCGGACGGCGAAAGCGGCAATGTGGTTGATGGCGTGGGCGACGTCGCGACCGAGATGGGCGCCGCCCGGTATCCACCGGCCCACCAGGTCGAGGACCCGCCCGATCACCCCGGCCAGGCCCCGGGAGGTGGCAAGGAGCTGCTGGAAGGCGAGGGCGCGCAGGGACCCGAACACCCAGAACAGGGCGTCGGCCCCCGCCCCCAGGATCGGGCCGATCACCGCCGTGGCGCCGAGCAGGGCCCAGATGCTCCACCTCTTCTTGCGGGCGTGACCGCCGAGCCCGCCGATGACGGCGCAGGCAGCGATGGTGGGGATCACGCTCGTCCCCGAAATGATGAAGCCGACCGATGCCGAGGCGACGGCGGCCGCCAGAACCGCTCGCGGCCGGTGCCGGAACGCGACCACCCCCAAGGGGACCGCGCCGAGCGCAGTCAAGGCGGTGGCGTGGGGGAGGAACGATCCCGCCACCACCAACACCACGGTCATGGCGCCGAGCACGGCGGCGGTGGCGAGCTCGACCGGGCGCAGAGGACCGTGATTGTTCACGTCCCGTGCCTCCGGTGCCGACATCGGCTCCTCTGGTCCGCCATCCTCCTCGGATTCCGCCTCCGACTCCGACTCGGGCTCGTCGATCGAGTTCGTCGACGACGGCGAAGCCGAGGCGGGCGGAGACCGATGCACCCTCCCATCCTGGCATCCCCGCCGGCCCCGCAGCGCTCGCGATCGGATCGCAGTCGAAAAGCGCAGCGCCGGCCGGGTAGCTTCGCGAGATGCCGGCCGAAGGACCACGGGGGCTCGAGACGGCCGACGAGCGCCGGACGAGACCCGAAGACCACGACCGGCTCGCCTCGACAACCCGGCGACAGACATCGCCGGCGTGGCTCTCCTACCACGTGCACGTGGCCGCCCTGAAGGGCGACTACAACGCCATTCCGCCCGGCGCGCCGGTACGGCTGGCCAAGAAGACCTCCAATCTCTTCCGGCCGCGGCTACGGGCGACGACGCCGGGCCTCGACGTCGGCGCCTTCGACGGCGTGATCGAGATCGACCGCGCCACGGCGACCGCCGACGTGGGCGGCATGACCACCTACGAGCACCTGGTGGACGCCACCCTCCCCTACGGCCTCATGCCCAAGGTCGTCCCTGAGCTCAAGACCATCACCATCGGCGGGGCGGTGACGGGCCTCGGCATCGAGAGCTCCTCGTTTCGCAACGGGATGCCCCACGAGTCGATGCTCGAGCTCGACGTCCTGACCGGCGCCGGCGAGCTGGTGACCGCCACTCCTTCGGGGCCGCACGCCGATCTCTTCTTCGGGTTCCCCAACTCCTACGGGACCCTGGGCTACGCCCTGCGAGTCAAGATCCAGCTCGAAGCGGTCAAACCCTGGGTGCGCCTCCGCCATCTCCGTTTTTCCCATTTCCCTGACCTCGTGCGGACGCTCGAACGCGTCTGCGAGGACGGCAGCTACGACGGGGAGGATGTGGCCTTCGTCGACGGCACCGTCTTCGGCCCCGACGAGTGCTACCTGACGCTCGGCTCCTGGAGCGACGACCCCGGCCCGCTCAGCGACTACCGCGGCGAGCACATCTACTACCTGTCGATCCGGGACAAGCGCGAGGACTGGCTGACGACCCGCAACTACCTGTGGCGCTGGGATACGGACTGGTTCTGGTGTTCCCGGGCGTTCAAGGTGCAGGTCCCCTGGGTCCGCCGGCTCTTGGGGGCGAGGTGGCTGCGCTCCGATACTTACTGGCGCATCCTCGCCGTCGAGCAGCGCTTCGGGGTCAAGAGGACCATCGACCGTTGGCTCGGGCACCCCGACATGGAAGACGTGATCCAAGACGTCGAGGTGCCGGTCGAACGGGCCGCCGAGTTCCTGGCCGGCTTCACCCGGGAGGTCCCCATCTCACCGGTGTGGCTCTGCCCGCTCCGCCAGCAGGCCGGCGGCCCCGAGTGGCCCCTCTATCCGCTCCGCCCTGGCGCCCTGTACCTGAACTTCGGGTTCTGGTCGGCGTGCCCGATCGGCCCAGGGATGGACGCCGCCTATCACAACCGGTGGGTCGAAGCCGAGGTCGGCCGCCTCGGTGGCCGCAAGTCGCTCTACTCGACCTCGTTCTACGACGAGGAGACGTTCTGGTCGCAGTACAACGGTCCCGTATACCGGGATCTCAAGGCGAGCTACGACCCGGCCGGCCGGCTTCTCGATCTCTACGCCAAATGCGTTGCGAGCCGGTAAGGAACTCAGTCATCAGGAAGAAGGGATAAGGGGAAATGGCAATCCGAATGCCGGTCGCATCGGTGATGGCCCGGGTCATCGGTCTCGATCTGCCCGTCGCCTTCGAGGCGTTCGATGGCAGCAGCACGGGACCGCCTGATGCGCCGACGACCATCAGAATCGTCGACCCGAGAGCTCTCAACTATCTGGCCACGGCGGCGGGCAGCCTGGGGCTGGCCCGCGCCTACGTCTCGGGCTACCTCGACGTGGAGGGCGACATCTTCGATGCCCTTCGCCTGCTGGCCGGCGACAGCGTCCCTTCCCTGAGCAGGGCCGAGCGCATCGACGTGCTCCGCCAGCTCGGCCTTCGGGTGCTGCGCCCGCTCCCGCCGCCCCCTGAGGAGGTGCACCCCGGGCTGTGGTGGGGGCTTCGCCACTCGATGAGCCGAGACTCACGAGCGATAAGCCACCACTACGACGTCTCCAATCGCTTCTACGAGTGGCTCCTCGGACCCACGATGGCCTACACCTGCGCCGTCTACCCGAGCGGCGCCGCTTCGCTCGACGAGGCCCAGGAGGAAAAGGTCGACCTCGTGTGCCGCAAGCTCGATCTGCGCCCGGGTCAGCGGCTCCTCGACGTGGGATGCGGCTGGGGGACGATGGTGCGTCACGCCGCCGAGCACTACGGCGCCACGGTGATCGGCGTGACCCTGTCGCGCCAACAGGCCGAGTGGGGACAGAAGGCCATCGTCGAGGCCGGCCTCGCCGACACGGCGGAGATCCGCCACGGTGACTACCGCGACGTCACGGAGACCGGATTCGACGCCGTGAGCAGCATCGGGCTCACCGAGCACATCGGAGCCCGCAACGTGGCGTCCTACGCCGCCTTCCTCGCCTCCAAGCTTCGCCCCCAGGGGCGCCTGCTCAACCACTGCATCACCCGGCCCACGACGACAGAGCCGGTCAGGCACACCAGCGGGTTCCTCAACCGCTACGTGTTCCCCGACGGCGAGATCGAAGCGGTCGGCTTCATCATCTCCGCCATCCAGGACGCCGGCCTCGAGGTGCGACACGCGGAGAACCTGCGCGAGCACTACGCCCGGACCGTCACCGCCTGGTCCGCCAACCTCGACGACCACTGGGACGAAGCGGTGGCCGAGGTCGGGGAGGGTCGGGCCCGCGTCTGGCGGCTCTATCTTGCGGCGTCCCGTCTCGGGTTCGAGCAGCGAAGGATCGAGTTGCACCAGGTGCTCGCCGTTCGCACCGAGGGCGGCGATGCGGGCATGCCGCTGCGGCCCGACTTCGGCCGCACGAGGGCGCCGCTCTCGATGGCCGGGATGTCGTAGCCGACCCGAACGCCGGGGGCCGGGCGGGACCGGACAGCCGGTCAGTCGATGGCGGCCATGCGCCGGCGGGCGACGATGGCCGAATCGGGCCATCGCACGTCGCTGATCCAGCGCAGCTTCTCCATGGTCCTGATGATCATGGCGCTCGTGTCGATCTCGAAGCGACCGACACCGTGGCGGGCCGACGTCGGCTCGGCATGGTGGAAGTTGTGCCACGCCTCCCCCATCGACGGCAGGGCCAGCCACCACACGTTGCCGCTGTGATCCTTCGTCTTGAACGGCTGGCGGCCGGTCATGTGACAGATCGAGTTGATCGAGAAGGTCACATGGTGGAGCATCGCCACGCGAACGAGGCTGCCCCAGAAGAACGCCGTCAGCGCCCCCTCCCACGACCACGACCACAGACCGCCGACGAGGGGCGGCAGCAGCATCGAGGCGACCACACAGAGGGGAAACGCCTTCGACACCCGCTTGATGGCGGTGTCCTTGCAGAGATCCGGGGCGTACTTCTGCTCCGAGGTCTGCTCGACATCGAACAGCCATCCGAGGTGGGCGTAGACGAACCCCTTGGTGAGGGCCCTGACCGTGCGGCCGTAGCGCCACGGCGAGTGGGGGTCGCCATCGCGGTCGGAGAAGCGGTGATGCTTGCGATGGTCGGCGACCCACCGGATCACCGGACCCTGGATGGCCATGTTCCCGCACACGGCGAGGACGACCCGAAGCCATCTGGGGGCCCGGAAGGCGTGATGCGTGAAGTGGCGGTGGAAGCCGATGGTGACGCCGTGCCCGGTGATGGCATACATGGCGGAGGCGATCACCACGTCGCGCCAGGAGAGGCCGGTGCCCCAGAGCACCGGAATGGCGGCGACCACGGCGAGGAAAGGGACGGCGATGAACAGGCCGAGGACCACCTGTTCCCAGGTCCGCTTGAGATCGGGCTCGGCCCCGCCCGACTCGAGAGGTGCTGCGTCGAGAACGGCTTCGGTGGTGGTCATCTACCTCGTTCTTTGCCCGTCGGTCCTGGTGTAGTCGGACTTGAGTCTGACAGGTCGGTGAATGGCCCGACATGGCTGCGGGGCGATTCTTTCTCCGACGACCCCGCGGAATCGTCCATTTCTACCGTACTGGCCGAAGCGAGGGCGGCGAACGTATGTTTGGTACGTCGGGTATGGTGGCGTCATGAGCGCTGTGCAGGGCTCGCTGCTCGACGTCACCGGCCGGCCGCGACCGGGGCCACTCGGAACCTGTACCGAGCGCATCGTCCTCACGCAGGGCGCGTGGATCGACGTGCAACGCGGCTGGATCGAGGAGGCCGACGCCCTGGCCCAGCAGGTCAGGGATGCGGTCGAGTGGCATGCCGAGCGGAGGCGCATGTACGACCGGGTGGTCGACGTCCCCCGCCTCGTTCGCTTCTACGGAGAGGGCGCACCGCTCCCCCACCCGGCCCTCGACGAGGCCAGGCGGGCCCTGGACGACCGGTACCTCGACGAGCTCGGCGAGCCGTTCCGCACCGCCGGGCTGTGCCTCTACCGCGATGGGCGTGACAGTGTCGCCTGGCACGGAGACACGATCGGTCGCGGTTCGAGCGAGGACACCATGGTGGCGATCGTTTCCCTCGGCGAACCTCGGGGACTCCTGCTGAGGCCGCGTCACGGCAGGACGGCGATGCGCTTCGAGCTCGGTCGCGGGGACCTGCTGGTCATGGGGGGCAGCTGCCAACGCACCTGGGAGCACGCCGTGCCCAAGACCTCCCGGCCCATCGGGGCCAGGATCAGCGTGCAGTTTCGCCCGCGTGGCGTCCGCTGAGCCCGGCGGTCGGCTAGCGCCCAGCCTGTCGTACGGTGCGCAGCGTGTCCCCCGAGCCAGGCGACGACCCGGTCGCCGCCGCCTACGAGTGGTTCGAACGCAACAGCGGATGGGCGCCTCCCGACCATGTCACCCTGGCCGAATGGCTCGCCGACGGCGTGTGCCGATGCCCGGACGACTGCCTCGTCGAGCCGTCCGGGTGCTGTGAGCACGGGCTGGCCTCGTGGTGGCTGATCCTCACGTCGGTCCGGCGGCGGTCCCGGGGCGAAGGATGGGACCCGGCGCTCATGATCCCCCACCCCGAGCGCCTCGACCTGGCCCGGCCCGACGCCACAGCGATCGTCGCCGCCCACGAAGCGGCCGTCGACGCCGGCGAGGCGGGCTACATCGATCCCGGATCGGGTCTGTTCGTGATGACGGCCCGGTATCTGTGGGATCGAGGGACGTGCTGCGCGTCGGGCTGCCGCCACTGCCCCTACGTGGCCCTGACCGCGCACGACCGGCGCCACTACGACCCGGCCTGAGCGCCGGCCCCGAGCGCCGGCCCTCCTCACCCGTCCCTCGTTGTATTTTCTCTGCCCACTTTTACGGAGTGAGAGTCCGGAAAAGTGGGCAGAGAAAAAACAGCGTTACCCGCCCGCCTCGAGCGTCGCCGCGCCAACAGGCAGCCTCACCGGAAGTCGCGGGAGCGGATGGCGGTCGTGGTGAGCGGGAGGGCGTCGACGTGTTCGGCGATGATGTTGATCACCCCCTCGACCCGCTCGAGCCGGCCGGCCACGACGAGAGCGGGCGCCGAACGGGCCACTCGACGGAAGCGGATCCACACCTCCCGGTGACAGACCACGTTGATAAGGCCCGTCTCGTCCTCCAGGTTGACGAACGTGATCCCCTGGGCCGTCGCCGGCCGTTGCCTGTGGGTGACGATCCCGGCAACCCGGGTTCGCTCCCCCGCCGGCACGGCTCGCAGGCCGGCAGCGGTGACCACCCCCATCGAGGTGAGCCGGTCCCGAACGAACTCCGTCGGGTAGCGGTCGGCGGAGAGGCCGGTGGCCCACAGGTCGGCGCCGTTGCGTTCGACGGCGTCCATGGCCGGCAGCGGGGGCGCATCGACGCCGGTGACCAGCCCGGCGAGCCGGGCCGTCCTGCCCCGATGCGCCCCGGCCGGCGCCGGCGCCGGCGCCCCCCGACCCGACACCCCGGAGGAGGAATCCGGCACCGGCTCGCCCGACCCACAAAGTGAGGCCGGCACCGGCCCGGGCCGGCCGCCAGGAGAGGCCGCCGCCCCGGCCCGAACCCCAGAAGGGGAAGCCGACAGGTCGGGTCCGGCCTGGGCGGCCGCCCCCGCCGCCCACAGCGCTTCTCTCCGTTCGAGCCCGAAGCCGGCCAGCGCCCCCGCCGTGGCCAGCGCCTCCGCCTGGGCGACGGTGACCCCGGTGCGCCGCACCAGGTCCTCGATGTCGGCGTACGGCCGGCTCGCCTCGATCCGCCCGGCCAGGTCGGTCCCGATGTGACGGATATAGGAGAGGCCGAGGCGGACCGCCGCTCCCCCCGCCGATAAGGGGCACGGCTCGAGGAGTGAAGCGGCCCGGCCGGCGTTGACGTCGGGGCCGCGGATCTCGACACCGTGGCGGCGGGCGTCGTTGACGATCGTCTGCGGAGACCAGAAACCCATCGGTTGGCCGTCGAGCAGCCCGGCCGTGAACGCCGACGGGTAGCGCAGCTTGAACCACGCCGACGCATAGACGAGGTAGGCGAAGCTGACGGAATGACTCTCGGGAAAGCCGAAGTTGGCGAAGGCGACGAGCTTCTCGTAGATCCGGTCGGCGATCTCTCCTGTGATCCCCCGCTCCCCCATCCCGTGATAGAGGCGGGCCTTGAGCGCCTCCATCCGCTCGACGCTGCGTTTGGAGCCCATGGCCTGACGGAGCTGGTCGGCCTCGGCCGCGGTGAAGCCGGCCACATCGATGGCCATCTGCATCAGCTGCTCCTGAAAGAGGGGCACCCCCAGGGTCTTCTTCAGGCTCCGCTCCAGGAGCGGATGGAGGTAGGTGACCGGCTCGGCGCCGTTGCGCCTGCGGATATAGGGGTGGACGGAACCACCCTGGATAGGCCCGGGACGGATGAGGGCCACCTCGACGACGAGGTCGTAGAAGACCCTGGGCTTGAGCCGCGGCAGCGTCGCCATCTGGGCCCTGCTCTCGACCTGAAACACGCCGACGGAGTCAGCGGCGCAGAGCATCCGGTACACGGCGTCGTCCTGGGGGATGGTGGCCAGATCAACCTCGTCTCCGTGGAAGGCGGCGACGTGGTCGGCGGTGGCGTGCAGGACCGTGAGCATCCCGAGGCCGAGCATGTCAAACTTGACGAGTCCCACCGCCGCACAGTCGTCTTTGTCCCACTGCAAGACGCTGCGGTCGGCCATGCGCCCCCATTCCACCGGGCAGACCTCGGCGACGGGACGGTCGCAGATCACCATGCCGCCCGAGTGGATCCCGAGGTGACGCGGGAAGTGCTGCACCTCGGCGGCGAGCGCCATCACCGCCGCAGGGATGTCGTGGTCGTCAAGGGCGGCCGTGGCCGAGAGCGGCCCCCACCCGTCGACCTGCTTGGACCAGGCGTCGAGCTGGCCGGGGGCGGCGCCGAGAGCCTTGCCCATGTCGCGGATCGACGAGCGGGGCCGATAGGTGATGACGTTGGCGACCTGGGCCGCGCGCCCCCGGCCGTAGCGGTCGTAGACGTACTGGATGGCCTCCTCCCGCCGGCCGGACTCGATATCAACGTCGATGTCGGGCGGGCCGTCGCGTTCGGGCGAGAGGAACCGCTCGAAGAGCAGGTCGAGGGCCACGGCGTCGGCGTTGGTGACGCCGATGGCGTAACAGACCGCCGAGTTGGCGGCCGATCCCCGACCCTGGCAGTAGATGCCGTGGCGCCGGCAGAACTCGACGATGTCCCACACGATGAGGAAGTAGCCGGCGAAGCCGAGCTGCTCGATGAGGGCGAGCTCGTGGTCGATCTGGGCCCACGCCCGGGGATGGCTGGGGGCGTCTCGGGGTCCGTAGCGGCGGACGGCGCCGGCTTCGGTCAGGTGACGCAGCCAGCTCATCTCGCTGTGAGGTGGAGGGGTGGGGAAAGGGGGGAGCTTGGGTGCGACGAGCCTGAGATCGAACGCGCACGCCCGGCCCAGCTCGGCCGCGGCCTCCACCACGCCGGGATAGCGGGCAAATCGTCGCATCTGCTCCGCGCCGCCACGCAGGTGGGCGGCACCGGATGCGGGCAACCACCCGTCCATGTCGTCGAGGCTGCGGCGGGCCCGCACCGCCGCCAGCGCCGCGGCCAGCCGGCGCCGGCCGGGCGTGTGGTAATGGACGTTGTTGGTGGCGACGATCCCCGCTCCCCCCCGGTCGGCCAGCGCGACGAGGGCGTCGTTGCGGGCGGAGTCGAGCGGATCGCCGTGGTCCCACAGCTCGACCATGACGTTGTCGCGCCCGAAGGTGCGCTGCAGCCGGTCGAGCTCGGCCGCGGCCCGGCCGGGGCCGGCATCGACAAGGGCCTTGGGGACGGTGCCCTTGCGACAACCCGTGAGCACCACCCAGTGGTCGGCCGACCCTTCGCATCCGCCGGTGGGATCGAGTTGCGCGCGTGAACCGGCAGCGAGGTCGGGCACGGCGCCGCGACCGAGAGCGGAAAGGGCGGCCAGGTCGACCGCAGGACGCCCCTTTTCCCCTCCTCGAAGTTGAGCGAAGGTCAGGGCGCGACACAGGCGCGTGTAGCCCACGGGGTCGCGGGCCAGGATCAGCAGGTGGCTGCCTTCGGGATCGGCGACGCCCTGCTGGACGCGGGTCAGGCCGAGGGAGAGCTCGGCGCCGAAGATCGTCGGCATGCCGATCTTTTCCGCCGCCTCGGCGAAGCGCACGACCCCGTACATGCCGTCGTGATCGGTGAGGGCCAACGCCTCGAGGCCGAGGCGGGCGGCCTCCTCCACCAGCTCCTCGGGGTGCGACGCCCCGTCGAGGAAGCTGAAGTTGGAATGGCAGTGCAGCTCGGCGTAGGGCCGGCGCTTGCGGGAGGGGCGCCCGGCGGCGAGATCGGCCGGCGGGTGGTACTCGCCTCGTTTGTAGGACCACGCCGGGCTGTCCCCGCCGTCCCCCTCAGAAGGCGCCGGCCGGGCGCGACCACTGAGAGCGGATTCGATGTCCTTCCAGGGGACGGGCGGGTTGTCGAAGCCCATGTCCTCATCGTATCGAACGTATGTTCGTTCCTCCATCGGATTCGACAAGCTGAGACGACTCTCAGCTGCCCGAGAACCAGGGCATCCATCGACTAGAAAGGGCTTCCGTGCTGGCCGTCCTGACCTCCCAGAGCTTCATCACGTCCGGGGGCTATCTCGCCATCTTCGTCCTCTGCGTGGCGCAGTCGTGCTGCATCCCGACCTCGTCGGAGCTGACCATGGGGTTGGCCGGCGTCCTTGCCTACCAGGGGCATCTCAACCTGGTAACCGTTATCGCCGTCGGGGCCGGGGGCGAGCTGATCGGGGCCGTCATCGCCTGGATCATCGGCAGGACAGCGGGGCGCGGCATCGTCACCCGCTACGGCCGTTTCATCCTGCTCACCCGCACCGACCTCGACCGGGCTGAGGCTTGGTATCAACGCCACCGGAGGGGTGGTGTCTTCATCGGGCGGCTCCTGCCGGTCATCCGCAACTTCGTCGCCATCGTCGCCGGCGTGGCCGAGGTGCCCATCGCCCCCTTCCTCGTCTTCACCGCCCTCGGCAGCATCGTCTGGGACGGTGCCATGGCGGGCATCGGCTACGGGATCGGTTCGAGATGGCACCAGATCACCCATGCCTTCAGCGACGCCGGTTACGTGCTCGGCGTGCTCGCCGTGATCGCCATCGTGTTGCTCTTCGTCCACCGTTGGCGGACCTACCGGCACCTGCGCGAGCTCGAGGACAGCGAGACGGCCCTCGCCGCGGCCGCGGGCGCCGAGCCCGGGGGTGTCGCCGGATCGGCGCCGATCGAGCGTCGTCGGCCGGCCGGCGGTCCTCAGCACCGCCGGCGCTGAGCCTCATCGAGCGGCGCCGACCGCGCAACGGCTTTTCTCGGCGAAGTTGACGGTGGATTCCGACGTCAACATCGCCGAGAAAACGAGGGGCGGGGGCCGTCGCCTCCGGGTGCCCGACCTGCGAGACTCGGCCACCATGTCGACCTGGGCGCTACGGCTGGAGACGACCGGGACGGCCACCCGTGTCGCGGTCAAGGATCTCATCGACATGACCGGGTTGCCAACGACCGCAGGGTGTAGGGCCGTGGCCGAACGGGCCGGCCCTGCGGCCCACGACGCCGCCTGCCTGGCCGGCATCAGGGCGGCGGAACGAAGCGGCGAGGCCCGCATCGTCGGCAAGACCACGCTGCACGAGCTGGCCTTCGGGATAACCGGCGTCAACCCGTGGGCAGGTACGCCCCGAAACCCGATCGCACCGGACCGGGTGCCGGGTGGTTCGTCGAGCGGGTCCGCCACCGCCGTGGCGGCGGCCGAGGCCGACGTCGCCCTTGGCTCCGACACCGGGGGATCTATCCGAATCCCCTCGGCGTGCTGCGGGATAGCAGGCTTGAAGACGACCAACGGTCGGGTGTCGTTGCGGGGGGTGTACCCGCTCGCCCCGAGCCTCGACAGCGTGGGGCCGATGGCCGCCGACGTGGCCGGCCTCGTGCAGGGGATGGCGTTGCTCGAACCGGGGTTCTCTGTCGGCCCCCCGGCGGCGGTCCGCATCGGGCGGGTGCGGCTCCCGGCCGACCCCGCAGTCGACCGGGCCGTCGACGCCGCCCTCCTGGCCAGCGAGCTGGACGTCGTCGAGCTCGACCTTCCCGGCTGGAAGGAAGCGATGGCGGCCAGCTTCATCCTCTTGGAGTCCGAGGCCTGGGCCAGCGACCGCGACCTCGTCGGTGCCAACGCAGACGCCATCGGAGCCGAAGTGCTGGCCCGGCTCTCGAAGGCCAGCGAGATCACCGCCGCCGAGATCACCGAGGCGAAGCGAGCCGCCGAGGTCTGGCGGGCAACCGTCGCCCGCCTCTTCACCGAGGTCGACCTCATCGCCCTTCCGACGCTGCTCGGCTTCCCCCCGACGCTCGAGGAGGCGACGACGATCGGGAGGATCCGGGGGCTCACAGCCCCGGTCAACGTGGCCGGCCTGCCCGCCATCGCCCTGCCCGTGCCGGCCGACGACCGGCCGCTGCCGGCCAGCGTCCAGCTCATCGGTCCCCGACACGGCGAGGACCGTCTGCTCGAGACGGCCTCGGTGCTCGAAGCGGCCGTAGCCGTCTGATGGCCCCGGCCTGAACACGGGATAGCGCCGCGCCGCCTGCCCTCCGGAACGGCTCGGTAGAGTTATTGGCTCCGTGTCATCGTCCACCGCCACCGTTCCCGCCCCTCCGCCCCTCGAAGACGGCATGTCGCGCCGGGCCGTGCGCCGGCCCCGGTGGTGGCTCGAGGTGCTGGTCATCGTGTGGTTGGCCTGGGTGTACGACATCGTCACCAACCTGGCCGCCTTCCGGGAGAAGGCCGCCATGGCCCACGGGCTCGGCATCCTTCATTTCGAGCAGCGACTGCACCTCGATCCCGAGCGTGCCCTCGACACGTGGCTCCACGGTCACCCCCTCCTCGGGCTCATCACAGGCGACTTCTACGACAACGCCCACTTCGTCGTCACCTTCGTCGTCATCGGCTGGCTGTGGTGGTGCCACCCCAAGGAGTACCGCCCGCTGCGCACCGCGATCGTGCTCGTCAACGTCATCGGGTTCGTCGTGTTCTGGCTGTACCCGGTCGCTCCCCCGCGACTACTCCCCGGCCAGCACCTCTACGACATCGTGGCGCTCACCCACGCCTTCGGCGGCTGGCACACCGGGACCCTCAGCCACGCCGCCAACCAGTTCGCCGCCATGCCGTCGTTACACCTGGCCTGGGCCACATGGTCGGCGTACGCCATCTGGATGGTCCTGCACCGGCGGCACCGACTCGTCGCCCTGGTGTGGATCTATCCGTTCGCCATTGCCTTCTCCGTGCTCTCGACCGGCAACCACTACCTCGCCGACTGCGTGGCCGGCGTCGCCACCTTCGCCGTGGCCACCCTCATCGCCTTCGCCGTTCATCGGGCCTGGGAACGGCACCGCATCGACAGGGAAGTGACGGCATCCGCCGGGCTTGGTGGCGCGCCCTAGCGAACGCCTCGCGTGGAACCTGACCCCGTCTCCGTGGCAGAGATGCTCAGCACCGCCGGCCACGTCGCGGCGTCGGAGGAAGCCGACGAGCTCATCCGGGCGGCGGCCGGCGACTCGACGACGCTCGATGACCTCGTCGCTCGCCGCACAAACGGCGAGCCCATCGAGTGGCTCACCGGCACGGCGACATTCTGCGACATCAGGATCTTCGTCGCCCCGGGCGTCTACGTGCCGAGAGCGCAGACCGAGCCGTTGGCTTGGCGAGCCCGCACCCTCCTGCCCTCGGATGGTGTTGCCGTGGATCTGTGCACCGGAACCGGTGCCATCGCGGCCGTCCTGGCGGCGGCCGCGCCGGCGGGCAAGGTCGTTGCGACCGAGCTCGATGCCGCCGCGGTGCGCTGCGCCCGACGCAACGGTGTCGACGTGTTGGAAGGCTCTCTGGACGAGCCTCTGCCGTCCCGATTCGAGCACGGCGTCGACGTGATGACGGCGGTGGTGCCGTACGTGCCAACGGGCTCGCTCCGCTTCCTCCCCCGCGATGTCCAGGCCTTCGAACCCCGATTGGCCCTCGATGGCGGGGTCGATGGCACCGATCTCCTGGCCGAGGTGGTGCGAAGGAGCACCAGATGGCTGCGTCGCGGCGGCTGGTTGCTGCTCGAGCTCGGCGGCGACCAGGCCCAACCCATCGGACGCCTCCTCGGCGAGCTCGGATTCGATGGGCCGGACGTCATGGCCGACGAAGACGGCGATCCCCGCGCGATCTGCGCGCGCTTCGGTGGCGACGAACGGTCCCCTAACCGGGTATCACAGTGACCGGGCAGCGAGTACCTGGCGCTCCCCCCAGGCGGGCATCGGCGGTCAGCAGGCTGCATCCCAGCAGCTCCGCCAGGGCGACGTAGGAGGCGTCGTAGGCCGACACGTTGTCCCTGAGCTCCCAGACACGATCGAGAAAGGGGAACACCGGGTATCGCGTCATCCCAAGACGTCGGAAGGCGTCCAATGCAGTCCACCCGGCACGCGGGTCCATCTGCTTGGCCCTGACCAGACGACGCAGGCCGCTCGCAACTTCAGAATCGATGAGATGGGGAACGTGAAGCTGCTCCCGTCCGAGCGCGCCACGCGCCGGCCCGGCGTTGAGCAGGGCCGAGAGAGCTGCAGATGCGTCGACGACGATCACCGATCGGTTCGCCCGGCCTCCACGTCGGTCACGATCGTCGTGGCGTCCACGCCGAGGTCGGGAAGGGCGCCAAGCAGTGCGAAGTTGTCCGCCCGGCGCGAGACCTCGGCGAGCTCCCGCACCGCCACGGCCCCGACGGAGGTCGCGTCCCGAGCGGCGAGCCGCTCCAATCGCTCGACGACCTCGTCGGGCACGTTCCTCAGGTAGAGCGTTCTCATGTCTCAGTACGCTAGCTCCTTCTTCGCAGGTTGCTAGCATCTAACGAGCGCGACCGAACCGGCCATCCGGATGACTGGCAGAACGGCGGGAGTTGACCTCGCCGAACCAGAAGCAACCTTTCCCGGCGTCAGCCCCCTGCCGCTCCACTCCTGAGCGCCGCAGCGGTGGCGTCGTAGGTCTGCGATGCCGGCGGTGCGGTGACGTCGACAGGCACGCCGTAGGCGGACAGGCCCATGGTGAACTTGACGTGTGATACCTGCCCCGCCGACTTGAGGGAAAGCTGGTAGCCGACCTGGCGGACTCGGTGTTGCCGGTCGATCCAGACCTGGGCGGGAAGGGTGGAGCGACCGATCTCGTGCTCCAGCTTCGAGACGGCCGCCTTGGCCTGCGGGCTCTTCGATTTGACGGACTTCGTCAGGTCGATGGTGGCGTCGTACTCGGTTGTGGCCACGCCGTGCAGCGTCGGCGTGCCGACCCGCTTCACGCTGTTGGAGACCGACTCGAGATAAGCGAGGGTCTGGGAAGAGGCCTGCGAAGAGCTCGACAGCTGACTGAGGCTGGCACCGAGCTTGGTCTTGACCAACTTGTCGACGTTGAGCGAGATCCAGGGCTTGTGGCCAGGGATGTTGGCACGCAGGCTGGCCGGGAGCTGCAGGTAGAGCTCGGGGGAGATGACCAGCTCCTTGATCGTGCCCACCTGCGGAGCGGTGAACGTGAACTCGGCCTTCTTGCCGCGAAGGTCGACCACCCCGCTTCCGTTGATCCCACTCTGCTGTCCTGTACCGGACGTCACCGTCTCGTGCAGCGTCACCTTGGCGGTCTTGGCATTCACGGTGCTGCTGTAGGCCGCAAGGACGGGGTTGGACGGGCGGCCGATGGGCGAGGCCGACGTGTGCGTAGCGCTCCCGCACCCTGCGGCCGCGACGCAAAGGGCGACGCCGGCGATGAGGGCATGCTTGGGCTCGAACTTCATCTCGGCTCCTTGTCTCGCTCGTCCGAATTGTACGCAGAGCGGGGCCCGCCGGAACCGTCGACCGGCGCAGGGGTCGACCGGCGCAAGGGGTCGACCGAGCAGGGAAGGCAGCCATCGCTTCAGTCATAGGTCGCCTCGACCCACCAGGCTCCCGCCTCGCGGGTCAGCAGGTGGGCAGCACCGCCAGCGGCGACCACTTGGAACCTGGCCCGACGCCGACCGCCGTCCCACCATCGTTCCTCGACCGGCCAGGGGCCTGCCCACCCTTCAACGTTCCACCAGGGACCGCCGTCCAAGGAAACCTCGGCGGGTGCCGCACTCACCGTTCCCCGACCGGAGACGGTGACGGCATCACCACGACCATCTCGTACCTCGGCGCCGAGCGGTGGGCGATGGATCATGGCGGGCGCCGGCCCTGGAAGCCGTCCCGGCCACGGTGGCACCTCCACCGGGGTCTCCCTGCCCCTGCCCGTCCTGCGCACGCCGGCCCCACCCGACCGCTTCCCTCGTGATGCGGCGCGCCCGGACGGCCCCGGCCCCGGCCCATCATCGTGTGGCCGCGCCGTAAGCGGTGGAATACCGGGCCGGGCCGGCTCGCGTACGTCCCCCCACGGTACGAGCCTGACCGCCTCGATGGGGTCACGGCCTCCTCCCAGCACGGCGGTGACCACGCCTTCGGGGCCGAGCATTCCCTGCAGGCGGGCCAGGGTGCGGCCGATCCCTTCGTCTCCGCTCTGAGCCCCCCAGAAGCCGAGCTGGCGCCCGACATCCGGACGTACCTCGTCGGGGACGAGGCGCAGGAGCGTGATTCCCCCCGAGATACCCCCACGGGTGAGCCAACCGTCGAGCTGCCAGCGAACCCGCTCGGCGATCGCTCCGGCGCTCAGCGCGCCGTCATGGCGCCACAGTCGGCCCAGGCGCTCGCCGTGCTCCGTCTCGGCTTCGATGGCCACCCGGGTGCACGCCAGCCCGAGGGTGGCCAAACCTTCGTGAAGCCGGTCGGCCAGGGACTTGGCCACGAAGGCGGCGGTATCGACCCGGTCGGCCGGCGGGTCGAGCTCGGCGCTCACCGCCAGGTCGGGAGGCGGGGTCCTGGCCGCGAGCGAACGCTGGTCCACTCCCCGGGCCAGTCTGTGGGCCTCCTCTCCCTCGAGACCGAAACGGGCGAGCACCGAAGAGGCAGGCAGGGCGGCCAGATCGCCGAGGGTCCGCACCCCGAGGCGGCCGAGGAGGCCGGCCAGGTCGGGGAACGGCAGGGCCGACACCGGCAACGGGGCGACGAAGGCGGCGCTGCGACCGGGACCGACGACCAGGATCCTCTCGCCGTGCCCCCTGGCCGCCTGCTCGGCAGGAAAACACCCGTCGGCGACACCCACCCGGCAGCGCAGCGCTCCCGGCGCCATTCGGGAGATCTCGGCGTCGACCGCCGTCGCCACCTTGACCGCGAAGGCCAGATCCCCACCGAAATACCGGGAGGGGCCGCGGGTGCCGAGCGCCACCACCCCGGGACGGACGACCTCGATCCCAGGGGTGAAGGACTCGATGGCGGCAACCACAGGCTCGAAGGCACGGGCGTCGCGTCCCTGGTCGACCTTGATGACCTCGAGGCCGGGGCAGCGGGCCTGGGCCTCACGCCGGCGCAACCCCCGCCGGACTCCCTCGGCGCGAGCCGAAGGGGAGCAGGCGATGACACGGTTGGCCTCCACCACCACCGCCATCGACTGGGACGGGACCCCCGAAGCGACCACGGGCCAGTCGGGGCACAAGACCACCAATGTCCGAAGCCCGGCCCTTTCCTCCCACGGCCCCGTCATCTCACCGCCTGTCATCCCACGAGTGACGCCCTGTCGGGTCCTGTCGACCCGGCGACATCGAAGGGGGCGGCCGCGACTCGCCCATCGGGGCCGGGAAGCCAGACCCGCCAGGTGCGGGAACGGGAAGCGGCCCTTCGACCCGATATGACCACGTCGACAACCCGAGAGCGCAGATGCCCAGCCCCGTGGGCGAGCCCCTCCCAACGGGCATCGCTGACGGCGAGGTGGAGGTCGGCCGTCTCCGGCCAGCGGGAAGAACGAACGCCGGCCGGTTGGAGCGCCACCAACACGGCGCCGCGTTCACGGGCCTTGGCGCTCAACCGACGGGCCGTAGCCGGTGCCACCGGCCCCTCGGGGGCGAGCAGCACCACGTCGACGCTCTCGATCAGCGCTGCGACCACCACCGGCCACTGAGATCCCGGCGCCGGGACGAGAGCCAGACGGTCGAGGGCGGCACCGAGTTGTGCTGCGGCGACGAGCCCGAGGGAAGGAAGACCGACGGCGGCGACCCAGGACCCCGACCCGGTGGCAGGCACCGTGAGGGCCAGGGCAAGAGACGTGCACCCGGTACCGCTTCGGGCCGCCAGGGTCAGGGTGCTCCCCCGCCGCAGCCCTCCCTCAGGCAGCATCCCGGCGAGAGGGACGGGGACCTCGATCAGCCGCTCACGGGCGAGAACGACGGGACTTCCCACCATCGCCGCGAGCGAAAGGGCCCGGCGCGGCCCACCATCTGACCGGATCCCGCCATCCGGCCCGATCCCGGCTAAGGCTGAACGCTCTGTACCGCCCACACCCTCAGCCTAGACGAACATACGTTCGATCACATCCGAGGAGGTCGGGCCACCCGACGGTCGAGTCAGACCAACCGGCGGTCCGTCGCCCACCTCGCCAGCTGGTGCCGGCTCGATAGCTGGAGCTTGCGCAGGACGGCCGACACGTGGCTCTCCACCGTCTTGGCGGCGATTCTCAGCTCGACGCCGACCTCTTTGTAGGTGTACCCCCTGGCGATCAGTCGGAGGACCTCCCGCTCCCGCGGGGAGAGCTGATCGAGATCGGGATCGACCGAAGGGCGCCCGCCGGCGAGGTCGGGCATGGCCGCGAAGGCGTCGAGCACGAAGCCGGCCAGCCGCGGCGAGAAGACCGTGTCTCCTCCGGCCACCCTGCGCACTGCGTCGACGAGGTCGGGTCCTGAGATCGCCTTGGTCACGTATCCCCTGGCGCCGGCTCGTATGACGGCGATCACGTCCTCGGGCGAGTCGGACACCGAAAGGGCGAGAAAGCGAATGTCGGGGTAGAGCGGCTTGATCGCCTCCACGACGTCCTGGCCTCCCCCCGAGACGAGGTGAACGTCGAGGAGAACCACGTCTGGTTGGCGCTCGCCGATCAACTCGATGGCGGGACCGACATCGTCGGCCTCACCGACGACGTCGACGGCGTCACCGAGCTCGCTGCGCACGCCGGCGCGAAAGAGATGGTGGTCGTCGACGAGGAAGACCCGTGGACGCGATTCGGCGGACGCCATCACTACCGAGTGAGCATCCGGGTGGTCACCGGCGAGACCGTCACCTTCCCGACGTCCAGATCCACGTATCGGTTGCGAATTTCGATCGCTCGTCTCTGCCCCGGCGGGGTGACACGCAGGGATCCCCTCAGTCGGCCGGCCCGGTCCGCCCACTCCATCCAAAACGACGCCGTCGACCCCGGCCCGAGCCGTACCCGGCGGGCCGAGACGGCCGGCGACACGGTCCCGTGACGGGTCGTCGTGGTCGTCCGCACCTCGATCGGCCGGCCGTCCGGGCGGAGCAGACCGATCCGGGGGAACCCATCGAGGCTGCAGGTGCCCCGCGAGGCGTTGGTCAGATCATAGACGGCATACCCGTGGCCTCGGGCGCCGCCGACCGGCCCGAGGATCAGCCGAAGCGACGAGGTCGAGCAGGCCGGCACGGCGGCCGGCGCCGACTCGGAGGCGAACGCGGCCGTGGAGACGGCGGCCGAGACGAGAATCACGGACGTCGCAAGCGTTGACAGCCGCTTGACCACTCCCCGGACGCTCAAATGCGATCACCTCGTTTGCTGCGGCTCGGCTCGGCGACCTGTACCACCGGCCTCAAGCGCCAGCCGCGTTCACCGTCACGATATCCCGCCACCGGGGGCGGGGACCAACGAGCGCAACCCGGCGGGCCCTCGCTTTCAAGACGGCCGTCTGGCCACGGCAAAGATACGCCGGAAGGGAAACACGGTCCTGCCGGCGCCGTCCGTCGGGTAGGCCGAGCGCAGGGCGGCGCCGTACTCGGCCAGAAACGCCTCAGTATCTCCCGATGCCGTATCCCCCGACAGCAGGGCGTCGAGCACCGGTCTGAGGGCGGTGCCGCGGGCCCACTCGAGCACGGCGTCGGGGCCCATGAGCACTTGCAGATAGGTGGTCTCCCACACGTCAGCCTCAACGCCGAGGCCGAGCAGGAGCTCGAGATAGCCCGACGGCTCGAGGACGGGAGCCTCCCTCAGGAGGCCGTCGGACGGAATCTCCCAGCGACCCGAGGCCACCAGCCGACGCAGCTCGGTGTGAATGGGGTGGTCGAAGTTGGCCGGCACCTGAAAGGCGAGAACGCCTCCCGGAGTGAGCCAACCGGCCAGCTTCCGCAGCAGATCCTCGTGGCCCGGGACCCACTGGAGCATGGCGTTGGACACGACGACGTCGACCGGACCGTCCGGCGTCCATTGCCTGGCGTCGCCGGCCTCGAATCGAAGCCGGCCGGCGACCGAGCGCGTGGTGGCATCCCGGATCATCTGGGGCGAGCTGTCGACGCCGACGACGAGCGCGTCCGGCCATCGCAGGGCGAGGCGCGCGGTGGCGGTGCCCGGCCCGCAGCCGAGGTCGATCACGCGGCGCGGTGCGTCGAGAGGGATCCGAGCGACGAGCTCGTCGAAGGGGCGTTCCCTGTGCCCGGCGAAGGCGAGGTAGGCGGCCGGGTCCCACGTGGTTGCCATGGCGGTTCCGTACCCGTTTCGCCCCTCGCTCAGCACCCTTGCCGAAGTGACGGATGCCACGTAGGGTTGGAGGCAACGAGGGGGCGCTCGGGTCGTGCCGGCCGCTGGTTCTCGGGGGAAGAGCCGGGTCGGCAGGATCCGAGCGACACACCCGCCGCCGGACCCGGTCGTCGAGCTCGCAGCGGGCCGAAGTCGCTGGGCTACGGTGACCCCGTTCGAGTCGGACCGCGGTCCGGGAAGGGGGCGTGCCTCGTGGCGCTTGGCCTCGACAAGGTGGTCGCATCGCCCGACGATGCCGTCGCCGATATCGGGATAGGAGCGTCGATGGCCGTCGGCGGCTTCGGTCTCTGCGGGATACCGAGCACGCTCATCGGCGCCATCCATCGCTCCGGCGCCGAAGAACTTCGGGTCGTATCCAACAACTGCGGCGTCGACGACTGGGGTCTCGGCATCCTTCTCGCCGATCACCGGATTGCCCGCATCACGGCCTCCTACGTCGGCGAGAACAGGGAGTTCGCCCGCCAATACCTCACCGGCGAGATCGAGGTGGAGCTGGTCCCGCAGGGAACGCTGGCCGAGCGGCTACGGGCCGGCGGCTGCGGGATCCCGGCCTTCTACACCGCGACCGGTGCCGGCACTCCCGTCGCCGAGGGTGGGATCCCTTGGCGGCACTCGGCCGACGGCAGTGTCGCCCTGGCGTCGCCGGCCAAGGAGACCAGGCGTTTCGACGTTCTCGGCCAACCGCTCGACTATGTCCTCGAGACGGCCATCGTCTGCGACATCGGGCTCGTGCGGGCCTGGAAGGGCGACCGGCAGGGCAACCTCGTGTACCGGGAGAGCGCCCGCAACTTCAACCCGCTGTGCGCCATGGCCGGTCGCGTGACCATCGCCGAGGTCGAGCAGCTGGTCGAGCCGGGCGAGATAGACCCGGGCGAGGTCGAGACGCCGGGGGTGTTCGTCCAACGAGTCGTCGAGGTCGGCGCCGACGACGAGAAGAGGGTGGAGAAACGCACGGTCAGGGCCGCACAGGAGTCGGTGCTGTGAGTCTCACCCGTGAGCAGATGGCGACCAGGGCGGCGGCCGAGCTGGTCAACGGGGAGTACGTCAACCTCGGTATCGGGCTGCCCACGCTGGTGCCGAGCTTTCTTCCTCCCGGGGTAGACGTCGTGATGCAGAGTGAAAACGGCATCCTCGGGGTTGGTCCCTATCCGCGGGCCGGCGCCGAGGACGCCGACCTGATCAACGCCGGCAAGGAGACCGTGACCGTACGATCCGGTGCCTCGTACTTCGATTCCGCTCTGTCCTTCGGGATGATCCGGGGTGGCCACATCGACGCCGCCATCCTCGGCGCCATGGAGGTCTCCGCCCGGGGAGACCTGGCCAACTGGATGATCCCGGGCAAGATGGTCAAGGGGATGGGTGGGGCGATGGATCTCGTCCACGGGGCCAGGAGGGTGATCGTGCTCATGGAGCACGTAGCACGTGATGGCAGCCCCAAGATCGTGTCGGAGTGCTCGTTGCCGCTGACCGGCCGCGCGGTCGTCCATCGCATCATCACCGACCTAGCCGTCATCGACGTCGGCCCGGAGGGGCTCCTGCTGCGGGAACGGGCGCCCGGTATCACCGCCGCCGAGATCGTCGCTGCCTCCGGCGCCGAGATCGCCGTGCCGACCGACGTGAAGGAGATGGAGGTCCAGGCGCCGGCATGAGCGAAGCTCAGCGCCCGGCGAGCTCGGCGATCACCGGGGCCATGTCATCGAGCGCGGTGTCGAAGACGACGAAGTAGGAGAGTCCGAGCTCCTCTCGGAGGCGGAGCACCTTCTCGACGACCTCCCGACGGGAGCCCAGCAGGGTGAGGGGGCTCGAGCGCACGAGGTCGGCGGGTGCTCCGAGGTCGCTGGCCACCCGCTCCACCGCTACGCCCGCCTGATCGCCAACGGTGGCGGTCTGCACGAGCACGTTCAGCTCGAGGCGATCGAAGCGGTCACCGGCACGGGAGCGAACGAAGGCGACCCTCTCGGCGAAGGCGTCCACGCTGGCGCCGGTCGGCTGCAGCCGGTCCCCTTGCCAGGTGAGGCCGGTGAACCCGATCATGTCGGCCTCCTCCGCCGCCAGCGTGAGGATCGTGTCGCCGTGGCCGCCGATCAGCAGGGGAGGATGCGGTCGCTGCGCCGGTCGGGGCACGGCGGGCGAAGTCTCGTCGCTGCCCATATCGAGGGCCGGTTGTCCCGCCCACGCCTGCTTCATAACCCTGACGGCATCGGCAAGGCGGTGGGCTCGCGCCTGCGGCCGGTCGTAGGTGACGCCAAGCACCTCGTACTCCGGCCTGGCCCACCCCGACCCGAGCCCGAGCTCGAGGCGACCGTCGGTCAGCAGGTCGACCGTCGCCGCCTCCTGCGCGAGGCGCAGCGGCCGGTGAAAGTCGTTGTTGACGACCAACGTCCCGACGCGCAACGAGGTCGTGACATCGGCTGCGCTCACCAGGGGGGCGAAGGCGCTGGACAGTCCCAGATGGTCGGGGACGAGCAGGGTCGACCACCCGTCGCCCTCGATCCGACGGGCCCGCTCCTGCCAGGCCGTCCTCGACCCGATGGGGCTGACGACGTTGACCCCGAACCTGAAGGGTCGCAGCGGTGGCGTCAAGACGGTTGCTCGAGCTCCACCGCGGCGAGGAGCGTGCGCAGGTCGCGGTTGAGACGCTCGATGGTGGCACGTGGCACGTCGCCGTAGAGGCGCTGCTCGGCATCGTTTTTGGCTGCGATCACTTCGTCGGCCCGCTTGGCCCCGTCGGCCGTGAGCGACACGAGGACCTGGCGCCGGTCGGCCGGGTCGACGTCGCGCCGGATCCAGCCGTGCCCCTCGAGGCGGCCGAGCCGGTTGGTGATGGCGCCGGACGTGATCTGCGCTTGCCGCATGAGCGTCCCGGCGCTGCTCCGCCCGTCCGCCCGGCGGAGGGCGAGGAGCATGTCGACCTCCCACTGCTCGAGGCCGAGCTTGGCCAGCTCGCGGCGCATGGCCCGCTCGACCAGGTGGGCGGCCCGCCTCAGTCGCATGGTGAGGCACTTGGTCGTGACGTCGACGTCGGGGTTCTCGCGCCTCCAGAAGTCGACGACCTCGTCGATCCGGTCGGTAGGAGCTCCACGGGAATGAACGACCACGCCGTTCACGTTACCTCCTACGACCATTGCCTTGACGTTGAGCGTCTTGATGTTGAGAGATTTGACAGATACCTTAACCCTGAGTATCTTCATATTGAGGTAAAGGCAGTGAGTGGAGGTATCTCAATGACGAAGACATCCAAGTTGCAGGCAGCCACATGGGTCACGCTGGTGGTGTGTTGCGCAGCGCAGTTCATGGTGGTGCTCGACGTGTCGATCGTCAACGTGGCCCTGCCCCAGATGCGCCACGATCTCGGCCTCTCTGTCACCGGCCAGCAATGGGTGGTGAACGCATACACGCTCACCTTCGCCGGATTGCTCATGCTCGGCGGCCGGGCCGCCGACCTGTTCGGCCGGCGCCGCGTCTTCCTCCTCGGTCTCGGCCTCTTCACCGGCTTCAGCCTGATCGGCGGGTTGGCGCAGAGCGGTGACTGGCTCATCGCGGCCAGGGCTGCACAGGGCGCCGGCGGCGCCATCCTTGCACCGGCCACGCTGAGCCTGCTCACGAGCACCTTCACCGACCCCCAGGAACGGCGCAGGGCCCTCGGCGCCTGGTCCGCCACGGCGGCCAGTGGGGCTGCGGTGGGCGTGCTTCTCGGCGGCGTGTTGACCCAGGTGCTCGACTGGCGCTGGGTGCTGTTCGTCAACGTGCCGATCGGGATCGCCCTGCTGGCGCTCGCCGCGCCCTTCCTTGTCGAGTCGAGGGCCACAGGTGAGCGCCGGCGTCTCGACCTACCCGGCGCCGTGACCGTCACGGCCGGTCTTTCCGTGCTCGTCTACGGGATCGTCAGCACCAACACCCACCCGTGGGGCTCGGCGAGGACCGTCGGCACGCTAATGATCGGGTTCGCCCTGCTTGCGCTCTTCGTTGCCATCGAGGCCAGGACGGCCGATCCGTTGATCCCCCTCGGCGTCTTCAGGCGCAGGTCGCTCTCCGCCGCCAACGGCATCGCCATGATGATCGGTGCCGCCCTATTCGGTATGTACTTCTTCCTCTCGCTCTACATGCAGCAAGTCGCCCACTACTCGCCCCTCAAGGCCGGTATCGCCTTCGTCCCCGCCGGCTTGTGCACGCTCGTTGCCGCCCTGATCGGCACCCGCCTGGTCGCACGGATCGGCCCCCATCGTCAGCTCATGATCGGTCCTGGTATCGCCGCCGCCGGCCTCGTGTGGATCTCCTTCCTCTCGGTGGGCGATGCGTACTGGGCTGACATCTTCGGTCCGCTCGTCCTCGTCGGCCTCGGTCTTGGACTTTCCTTCGTCCCGATGACCATCGCCGCCACCCAGGGGGTCCCCATGCACCAAGCGGGCTTGGCCTCCGGGCTGATCAACACCACCCGCCAGATGGGTGGCGCCATCGGTCTCGCCGCCATGGCCACCGTGGCCGCATCTGCGGCCGCTCACCATGCGGGCGGTCGGGCCGGCGTGTTCTCGGCATTGACGACCGGGTACGACCGGGCCTTTCTCATCTCGGGGGGCGCCCTCGTGGTCGCCGCGGCCCTGGCCGTGCTCCTCCCCCGACCGGGAGAGCAGCTCGCCGAGCAAACCCAGACGACGCCGGCACGCGCCGGGGTTGAGGTGGCCGCAGACGCCTGACGCTCTCTCAGTGCCTCAGCCGTTCGGCGGGGACGGGTCCAGATGCTGGGTTCCAAGCACGGCGAGGAGTCGCATGGCCTCGGCCGTCGCCGACCCGGGTTGGGCGCTGTAGATGATGATGCGCTGATCCTGGTTGGGGACGACCAGCACGTCGAAGTCGAGGTCCAGCTCGCCGACGGCGGGGTGCGTCAACCGTTTGTGGCCCCCGGATCTGGCGGCGACGCGATGCTGCTCCCACCAGGTCGCGAACACGGAGCTGTCGCGGCGGAGACGCTCGACGAGCGAGGCGATCGTGTCATCGAGGGGATAACGAGCCGCCGCGGCGCGCAGGTCGGCCACGCAGCCACGGGCGAAATCCTCCCACTCGGGCGGTGCGTAGGTGGCCGAGGCGCCTTCGGTTCCACAGAACACCTGCCAGGTCAGATTGCGGTCACGCGGTGCCCACCGGGAGAAGTCCGCTATCAGCGTGGCGGCGAGAGGGTTCCACGCCAGGACATAGCTGGCGGCGTCGAGCACGAACGCGGCGGTGTCGTCCATCCGGTCGAGCAGATGCAGCACCGTCGGGCTCACCGCGTGGTCAGCGCGCCCCCGCAACGGTACGGGATGACCGGCGAGGTGAAAGAGGTGGGCCCGCTCGTCGGCGGAGAGGCGCAGCGCCCGAGCCAGGCCTTCGAGCACCGGCATCGAAGGGCGAGCGCCCCTCCCCTGCTCGAGGCGCGTGTACGTGTCCACCGAGACGGCCGCCAGCCGGGCCACCTCCTCGCGACGCAGCCCCGGCGTGCGCCGGTCGTGGCCGGGCGGCAGGCCGACGTCGTCGGGTGAGATCCGCGCCCGGGCCGAACGCAAGAAGTGCGCGAGCTCGAAGCGATCCACGCGCCCATCATCGATCTCCGACGGCGCCTCGTGCCAGGGAACCCCGCTCCCGGGCACGAGCGGGCCCTCCACAACCGCCGGCGGCCACCGCATCGTGGTCGCATGACTGGTACCCAGACCATTGCCCTGATCACCGGCGCTTCGCGCGGCATCGGCCTCGAGGTCGCTCGGCGCCTCGCTGCGCTCGACATGACCGTGATCGCCGGTGTCCGCGATCTCGAGGGGGCCGCAGGAAGTCTCGCCGCCCTCCCGGGCAACGTGCAGCCCGTGCGCCTGGATGTCACCGACCGGCGGACCATCGAGGACGCCGCGGCCACGCTTGCATCCGACTACGGCCGGCTCGACGTGCTGATCAACAACGCCGGGATCAGCATCGAACACGGGAAGGGGCCGCTCGACGTCGACGCCGAGACCGTCCGAGCGACCTACGACACCAACGTGTTCGGAGTCGTTGCGGTCACCCACGGCCTCCTGCCCCTCATGGCCCAATCGCCGGCGGGCCGAATCGTGAACGTCTCCAGCGTGATGGGATCGCTCGGCGAGTGGTCCAATCGGGATTCGCTGCTGGTCAAGTTCGCTCCACTCGCCCTCGCCTACAACTCGTCGAAGTCCGCGCTCAACGCCCTGACCGTCGCCTACGCCCACGCCCTGCGCGACAGCGGCATCAAGGTCAACTCCGCCGACCCCGGCTACGTGGCGACCGATCTCAACGGCCACAGCGGGTATCGCAGCGTCGCCGAGGGGGCGGAGAGCATCGTCCGCCTCGCCACCCTCTCCGCCGAAGGACCGACCGGCACCTTCGACTCCGACGCCGGTCCGGTCCCCTGGTAGTGAGCCACCCCCCATGTCCGTTGCCGCCGGGCCGGCTCGGGCCGGCCGCGGCCTGAACCCGCCTCAGTAGTATCGCTGTCGTTCAGTGGTGGGGAGACGCTCGGGGAGGGCACATGAAGCACGGACACGATCGGGATGCGAGCGCGCCGGAAGCGGCGCCGGCGGCATCACCATCATCGAGTGGCGTGAGTCGGCGGCGCATGCTGCAGATGAGTGGTGGCGCCGTGGGCGCCGCCACCATCGCGTCGGCGCCAGCGGTCGGGGCCGAAGCGGCCCCGGCGCCGGCATCGAGGCCCGCCCACGCCTCGACCACCCCCTCGACCGGATTCCTCATAGACACGATGCAGCTGGCGAGTCCGTTTCCCCACTACTGGGAAGGCTCGGTCGGCGGGGACCACGCCAAGCAGGGCCTGCGTCGCGATTACCAGGACCAGCTCGTGCGCTCCCACGCCGACCTCGGCGTCAGGTCGCTCCGCACCCACGGCGTGCTTGCGCCTCAGATGAGCGTGTACGAGCCGACCCGCCCGGCGTCATCGGGTGGCAAGTACTCGTTCTTCAACGTCGACCGGTTCTACGACTTCCTCGTCTCGAGCGGCATGCACCCCTATGTCGAGCTCAGCGCCATGCCGCTCGCGCTGGCCCAACCCGGCGGGACCGAGATCTTCTACTACGGCTTCTTGAACTCGCCGCCCAAGAGCTTCACCGAGTGGGGCGCGCTGATCGGGACCTTCGCCCGCCATCTGGTCGACCGTTACGGCATCGCCGAGGTGCGCAGGTGGCCGTTCGAGGTGTGGAACGAACCCAACCTCTCATTTTGGGGAGGCACCCCGGGGCAGTACAACCAGCTGTACGCCCACGCCGCCCGCGCCATCAAGAGTGTCGACTCCTCGCTGCAGGTGGGAGGGCCCGCAACCGACGGCGACGGTCTGGCCTTCCTCGAGAAGTTCCTCAAGTACGTCGAGGTGAACGACGTGCCGATCGACTTCGTCTCGTCGCACGGCTACGAGAACAACTCCCTCTCCGGCGTCGACGGAGTGGCGAACATCTTCGCCCCGACGCGGGCCGCCATCCCGAGCCGGCTCCGCTACATCGTCAGCGAGACCGGCTGCAACTATGACAACGTCAGCGACGAGCTGGACACTTCCTACGCGGCGGCGTCGTGGGTCAAGACCGTGAGCCTCTGCGACGGGATCGTCGACGTCATGTCGCTGTGGTGCTTCTCCGACGTCTTCGAGGAGCAGACGCAGGCGGCGAACATCTTCTACGGCGGCTTCGGTGCGCTCACCATATACGACGTCCCCAAGCCGCTCTACCGGGCCGGACAGCTCCTGCACGGGCTCGGACACAACCGGTTCCAGGTGTCGTCCACAGGGACACCCAAGACCGTCGGGGTACTTGCGACCGTGGGGCGCCGCAGCGGCGTCGACGTCCTCGTCTACAACCACACCTACCCCGGGGGACCAAAGGCGACCACAGAACGGGTAAGGATCACCGTGCGCGGCTCTCATCCGGCCACGAGCGGCACCCTGACCCGCATCGACCGGGACCACGCCAACCCCAGACAACGGTGGTTCGAGATGGGAAAGCCCAAGTACCCGACGGTCCGTCAGCTCGACGAACTGAACGAGGCTTCGGAGACCCACCCCGCTTCGATCCGGTCCAAGTCCCACCACCGCGCCCGGATCGGGACCGACGTCCTCTACGAGGTGGTCGTACCCGGCGAGGGCGTGGCCGCCCTCCATTTCGACTGATCGGCCCGGGAAGGTAACGGCACCGCCGTTTCTTTGCCCACTTTTACATAGTGACTATGTAAAAGTGGGCAAAGAAGCCTGCACGTGAACCTTCCGGCGGTCAGCTCTCTCAGCCCGCTGCACCGGAGATGGCCCGGCACCCGAGCGAGGCCAGGCCGACGGCGGTGGCGTCCTCGGCCACGGCCACGGCCACGCCGGCCGCAGCGCCAGGACAGCGTCGGGCCAACGCCACCCGGGCCCGGTAGCCGGCGTGGGCCGAAGCCAGGGCGCTGGCACCGGCCACGGCGCCGGCCCCAGCCGCCGACCCCCATCCCCCGCCCGAGCGCCTCGAGTAGGACAGGCCCGAGCGGCGGGTCCCCGCCACCACCACGAGCCCCGGGCGCGACGCACGAGCGGCAAGCACGGCGGCGCCGGCCCCGAGCACCACCCTGGCGGCCACGCCGAGGGGTTCGGTGCGTGCCGGCGCGGCAGGGAGCTTGTCGACCACCAACTCGCCGGCCGCGGCCGTGACCGCAAGCGTCTTCGCCGGGCCCGATCGGAGCCGAGCAGGTAACCCGTGGCGGAGCGGTCCGACGATGACGGCGGCGACACCGATCTGCGAGCGCAGGCCGGTGGCGACGCCGAGCAGGGCCGAGGACGCGAGGAGGGCAACCGGTCCGGGCCGGGCCGAGGAACCAACCCGGACGGAGGGGCGGCCCGATCGCCGTCGGGCCATCGTTGAGGATCGTTTGACCATCGACGGATCCTACGAGGACGAGGGCGCGGATGGAGTCCGCCGGCCCCCGAGGACCGGCGATTCAGGCGACGAGCACCGTCGACGACCAGGCACCGTCGTCGGCGAGGCGCAGGATCCTCGCCCCGGTCGGCGCGTCCGCACCGATCTCCATCTCTTGGCCTCGATGCGCGATCGCCATCCGCGTGGACGGGCACCCGAGCAGCCCCACGCCCCCGGGGCCTTCCAACTCGAAGGCATCGTGGAGGTGCCCGCTGATCACGACCCTCACGTTCGGGCGGCGCTCGAGGCCGGCGAGCAGGTCGGCGGCTCCTTCGAGCTGGAACCACGGGCTCGTACTCCGCGACACCGGTGGGTGATGGAGCGCCATGACGGTCGGGCGCCCATCAGTGCGGTCGATCAGCTCCAGGGCGGAAGGGACGTCGAGGGTGCCGGCGACCTGGCCGGGGCGGCTCGAGTCCAGCCCGACGACGCACCACTCCCCCAGCTCGAAGAACCGTTGCGGCCCAAACACCTCGGCCACTGCGGCCGGGTCGTCGTGGTTGCCCGGCACCGCAAGGACGGGTGCATCGAGGGTGTTCACGGCCTCGGCCAGCCGCCGGCAGCCGGCCCTGGAGGCGTCGTCGGCGTTGTCACCGCTCAACACGACGAGATCGGCCCGTTCACCGAGGGCACTCCAGGCGTCGAGCACGGTGGCGAGCCGATCATCGGGATCCGGCCCGCCGTCCGCAGTTCCGTCCCCACTCGAGAGGTGGGTATCGCTCAGCTGCAGCACCGTCGCGTTCATCACTGCCATCCTTACAGCCCTGCACCAGCCAGGCCCAAGGACATCGCGGCCGGCGCGGCCAGCGAGCCGCACCCGGCCCCGAAGTATCGTTGGCGCGTGTCGACCGAGCAGATCTTCACGTCTCGCCTCAACGGCCTGCCGCTACTCGACGGCGAGGGGCTGTCCATCGGGCGCGTGCGCGACGTCGTGATCCTTCCGACCGCCGGAGGCGACCCGCCACGTGCCGTTGGTCTCGTCGCCAATCTCCAGCGCCGCCAGATCTTCGTCAACCTCAACCGGGTCGCCGAGATGTCCATCGACGGTGTGCACCTGCGCGGCGGCACAGTCGACCTCCGCCGGTTCACCCGCCGGCAGGAAGAAATGCTGGCATCCGACGTGTTCAACCGTTCCGTCGGCGCAGGCGTGGTGCTCGACGTGGCCATCGCCCCTTCGACGCGCAAGGCGTCGGGATGGGACGTCTGTGCGCTCGCCATCGGCACCAACCGGGCCCTGCGGCGGCGCACGACCGCCGTGGTCCCGTGGGAGGAGCATGCCGAGCTCTTCAAGGCCGGGGCGCTCGCCGAGCAGCTCGTCGCCCTGCGCGACCTGCACCCGACCGACCTGGCCAACGCTGTCGAGACCATGTCGGCGCCCCGGCGCCGACAGCTGGCCGAGGCCCTCGAGGACGAGGAGCTCGCCGACCTGCTCGAGGAGATGCCGGAGCAGGACCAGATTCGGCTCCTGGCCGGCCTCGACATCGAGCGGCGTGCCGACGTCATCGAGGAGATGGAGCCCGACGACGCCGCCGACCTCCTCGCCGAGATGCCGGCCGAGCAGCGCGAGAAGCTCCTTGCATCGATGGAGGCGGTCGAAGCCGCAGACGTCCGCCGTCTTCTCCGCTACGACGCCAAGACGGCCGGCGGCCTCATGACGAGCCAGCCGTTGACAGTGGCTCCCGATGTCCCGGTCGCGGAGGTCCTCGCCCTGATCCGTGAACCCGACCTGGTCGCAACGACCGCCGCCTTGGTCTACGTGTGCGAGCCGCCCACGACCACCCCGACGGGCCGCTACCTCGGAAGCGTCGGCTTTCAGCGCCTCCTGCGCCAACCGCCGGCCGCACCCGTCGGTGAGTGCGTCGAGGAGAGTGGCTTCGTGCGCCCCGAGCTACCCGAGAGCCAGGTTGCCGCCCGCCTGGCCGCCTACAACCTGATCGGCGTGGCGGTCTGCGACGACGCCGGCCGCCTCCTTGGGGCCGTGACCGTCGACGACGTGCTCGACCGACTGCTGCCCGTCGACTGGCGCCGGAAGAGCCCGGCGCGATGAGCTGGCTGTCGGCTCGCCAGCTCGGCGATCGCAGCGGTCTCTCCGCCCCGAGAGGTGCGGCCCGCCGGCTCGGGACCCGGGACGCCGACGCCTTCGGACGGTTCTCCGAGGGCATCGCTCGGTTCCTCGGGACGGGCCAGTTTCTCGCCGGCCAGACCATCCTCGTCGTGGCGTGGATCGCCCTCAACACCATCGGGCTGGTCCGCCACTGGGACCCGTACCCCTTCATCCTCTTGAACCTGGCCTTCTCCACCCAGGCGGCCTATGCCGCCCCGCTCATCCTTCTGGCCCAGAACCGTCAGGACGACAGGGACAGGGCCATCATCGAGCGGGACCGGCAGGTGGCGACGAGGACCCAGGCCGATACCGAGTTTCTCGGTCGTGAGCTCTCCGCCGTGCGTCTCGCCCTCGCCGACGTGGTGACGGCCGACGACCTGGCCGAGCGTCTCACCCGCCTCGAGGAGATGATCGCCGCCATCCAACCGACCCGGCCGGTCACGGCGGACTGAGTCGTGCGCCCGGGCCCTGTTGGTTGGTGGCGGCGAGGACGTAGCGCTCCTTGCAGGCGCCGAGGCCAGCCGCGAGCTCAGGAACGAGCACGGCGGTCAGGGCGAGCAGCGGCACCACCCAGCCGCCACTCAGGTCGTGCAGGGCCCCGAGACCCAGAGGCCCGACGCTGGCGATCAGGTAGCCGGTGCCCTGCGCCATCATCGAGAGCTTCGCCGTGTGGCGGGTATCGGGCGAGCGCACCACGATGTAGCCGAGAGCCAGGCTGACCGCAGCGCCCTGGCCGAGGCCGAGCAGGGTCATCCACAGGTAGGCGAGGGCGACGGGCGCGGCGATGAGGCCGAGGTATCCGAGCGCACACAGACCGACGGCGGCCACCACCATGACCCAGGGGCGGGTAGAGCGGCGCGCCAGAATCGGAGCGCAGAGGGATGCGGCCATGGCGGGGAAAGTGGAGAACGAGAGCAGCCAGCCGGCTTTGCCCGCTCCCAGGTGGTGGTACTGGAAGAGGGTCGGGATCCAGGCGAGGGCCGAGTAGTAGCCAAGGGACTGGAGGCCCATGAAGACCGCGACCGACCAGGCCACCCGGTCCCTCCACAGCCCTCGCACCGGCCGACGCTCGACGTCGACCACCTCCGTGGTCTGACGCAGCTGCGACGACCACACGACGACGGCGACTATCGCCGGCACGCCCCATGCGGCGACGGCCAGGCGCCAGCCGGCTCCTGTCGCTTCCTGCAGCGGAACGGTGAGGCCGGCGGAGAGGGCGGCACCACCCGAGAGGGCCATGGTGTAGAGCCCGGTGAGCAGCCCGACGCGATGGGGGAAGTCCCGTTTGATGAGGCCGGGAAGGAGCACGTTGCCAACGGCGATGGCGGCCCCGATGATCGCGGTGCCTACGAACAGCCCGGTGAGCGAAGGGGCAAGCCGCACCGCAGCGCCGATCACCACGCCGAGCATGCTCAGCCACAGCAGCCGGTTGGGCCCCAGCCGGCGGAGCAACGAGGGCGCAGCAAAGGCGAAGACTCCGAAGCACACGACCGGCACCGTTGTCAGCAGACCGGCCGCACTCGACGACAACCCCACATCCCGCTGGATCTCGCCGAGCACGGGGGACACGGCGGCGATGGCGATGCGGAGGTTGAGTGCGACGAAGACCAGCGCGATCGCCAGGCCGATCCGGCTCGGGCCCGATCGCACCGACGACTCCGGCAGGCCACCCGCACCGGCATCCGACCCACCCGCCGCCAAGGCCTCCCGCCCCGCCCGACCGGCGTCGGACCCATCCCACGTCGGCAGGCTCCGTGGCCGTCGTGCGGCCGGCCCGCCCGAATCCGGGCTCAGGCGGCGCTCCACTCCGGCGTGCGCTGCGGACTGGCCGCGGCGAGGGCGGCCCGGACGCCTTCGGCGTCGAGGTCGGCGGTGTACACCGGGCTGCCGGGCTGCTCGCGCCACGACTCCTCGATGCCACCGGCGTCAACGGCATCGAAGCCGAGCGCCTCCACCAGGTCCATCACGGTCGCCTTGGCGGCGGCGTCGTCGCCGGCCACCGGCAGGGCCACCCGGCCCGGTTCTGCGGGATCGTCACGATGACCAGGTCGGCTCCTTTGGCGGCGTCGGTCACGGCGACGGCATCCGCTCCGGTCTCAGCGGCCAGGTCAGCCAGCGTCTCCGGTCCCCTCGAGTTGGCCACCGAGACCTCGTGGCCGATGGCGGTCAGGCGCCGGGTGAGGGTTCCGCCGATGTTGCCCGCTCCGATGATCCCGATATACATAGCTTTCGCCTCCATTGGGCCTGCACCGTACCGTCGCGGCGCCTTCGCCCTCCAAGCTCCAACAACGCCGCGCCGCGGGGACATTCCCCCGCCTATTTCAACACCGCCAGCCGGACGGTAGTGATCTGGAAGGGCCGCAGGGTGACGGAGAAACCTTGCAGGTCCCATGACCGCAGGGCATTGTCGTCCACCGGGCGCTCGAGCAGGTCCGTCTCCTTCACGCCCGCCAACTCCACCGAGGACGCCACCCGAGCCGACGCCCGGCCGCCGTGGGCCTCGTAGAGCCGCACGATGATGTCACCGGAGCGATCCTCGGCCAGCTTGACGGCCTCGACAACCACGGCGGGGTCGTCCACGACGACCATCGGCTCGACCGGCCTCCCGCCGGCAACCCGCCGGGTCGCCACGTTGAGGTCGTAACCAGCCGCGACCGCCGTGCCCACGTCGCCGGGCACGAGGCTGTAACGCAACCGGTGCGCACCCTGATCGGCCTCGGGATCGGGATAGCGGGGTGCCCGGAGCAGGGAGAGGCGCACGACGGTCGTCGTGCCCCCGGTCGGCCTGGTCGTGCGGATCACATCGTGGCCGTAGGTCGAGTCGTTGGCTACGGCCACCCCGTACCCAGGTTCGCCCACGTGGATCCAGCGGTGGGCGCACACCTCGAAGCGGGCGGCATCCCACGAGGTGTTGGTGTGCGTCGGCCGGTAGAGGTGCCCGAACTGGATCTCCGAGGCAAATTGCTCGGCGTGGACGTCGAGGGCGAACGCCGCCTTGAGGATCTTCTCCCGCTCGTGCCAGTCGATGTCGGTCACGATGTCGACGATGCGCCGGTCGGCATGTTCGCCGGACCTGAGCGTGATCTCCTGGCGAAGGCTCGACGCACCAAAGCTCCGGGTGACGCTGACGCCGTTGGCCAATGCGCCCACCTCATCGACGTCGGTTAGATCGGTGACGACACGCCGGTAATGCTCGTCGACATCCCACGCGTCCCAGCGGTTGGGTACATCGCGGTGCAGCTGAAGGAGGTTGCCGGCCTCCCCGGGAGCGATCAGCTCGCGGTCGGCATGGCGATCGAGAACGGAAGTGATGAGACCGCGGCGATCGACAACCACTCTGAGCAATCCATTGTCCAAGACGTACTCGGTACCTTGACGGGCGACCTGTACGAGTCCGTCGGCGTCGGCCGATGGCTGTGGCGCTGCGGCCATGGCGGGCACGCCGGCGCGCCGGTAGGGCCCGGCGTTGAAGGTGAGGACCGTATCGCCGTTTCCTGCCAGCGCGTGCTGCGATTGGGAGATGATCGCTTCGAGCCTCTCGGCCACCTCGGCGTAGACTGCCTCCGCCTCACGGTGGACCCACGCGATCGAGCTGCCGGGGAGGATGTCGTGGAACTGGTTGAGCAACACCTTCTTCCAGATGGCGTCGAGCTCGTCGTAGGGGTAGTCGACGAGGCCGGCGACGGTCGCTTGCGCCGACCACAGCTCGGCCTCGCGGAGCAGGTGCTCGCTCCTCCGGTTTCCCTGCTTGGTGTTGGCCTGGGACGTGAAGGTGCCGCGGTGCAACTCGAGGTACATCTCACCTCGCCAGACCGGCGGGTCGGGGTACTCGGCTTGCGCCGCCTCGAAGAACTGGCGCGACGAGGCGAGGGTCACGCGGGGTGAACCCTCGAGGTCGGCGGCTCGGCGGGCTGCGGCGATCATCTCGCGTGTTGGTCCCCCGCCACCGTTGCCCCAGCCAAAGGGCACGAGCGACATCGTGGCCACGCCGGCCTCGGCGAACGTGGCCGAGGCGTGGGCCAGGTCGGCGGCGGAGAGGTCTGAGTTGTAGGTGTCGACGGGAGGGAAGTGGGTGAAGATCCGGCTGCCGTCGATGCCCTCCCACCAGAACGTGTGATGCGGCATCCGGTTGGTCTGGCTCCACGACATCTTCTGGGTCAGGAACCACCGGCACCCTGCCAGCCTGGCGATCTGGGGCATGGCCGCGCTGTAGCCGAACGAGTCGGGCAGCCACACCTCCTCGGGCTCGACACCGAACTCATCAGAAAGAAATCGTTTGCCCAACAGGAACTGCCTGGCCATCGCCTCGCCACCCGGCATGTTGGTGTCGGACTCGACCCACATGCCACCGACGGGAGCGAACTGACCGGAGGCCACCCTCTCCCGGATGCGGCGAAAGACGGCCGGGTGGTGCTCCTTGACCCAGGCCAGCTGCTGGGCCTGGGAGCACGCAAAGACGAAGTCGTCGTTGTCGGTGTCGTCCATCAGGGTCATGGCGTTGCTGAAGGTGCGGGCCGTCTTGCGGATCGTCTCGCGCACCGGCCACAGCCAGGCCGAGTCGATGTGGGCGTGGCCGACGGCGAAGACCCGATGGGCACTCGCCGCCGCCGGCGCGACGAGGACCTCGGTCAGCTCGGCCCGTGCTGCGACGGCCGAGAGCGATACGTAGTCGGGGTCGAGCGCGTCGGCCATGCGTTCGAGAGCTCGCAGCAGCCGATGCCGGCGCGGGTCGCGGCCGTCGAGCTGGCGCATCAGCCCGTCGGCGGCGATCACATCCTGCGCCAGCTCCCATAGGTCGCCGTCGAGGATTGCGACGTCGGCGCGCTCGAAGCGATAGAGGGGTCTGTCCCCCGCCGTGGCCTTGTCGCCCATCGGCGTCGGCCGGTAGCCCTGGCCGGCGACATCAGGGTTGGCCGCCGCCTCCACGAGTAGCCCGACCCGGCGGTCGGTGTCGCCGGCAAGCGGGACGTGGGTCGCGCGCGGGGCGATGCCTTTGATGGGCTCGCCGGCGAGCGTGTAGGCGAGACCTTCGGCCTGGAAGCCCGGGCGTTCGTTGTGAAAACCCAGATCCACCACGGCCTCGATGCGGTCGTGGCCGGGTAATGGCGGGGGCGGGCGATCGTGCTGGCGACCGACCGGTGGGGGCGGGGCCGAGTCGCCGGAACCTTCGATGCGCCAGCGGTCCGGTATCCGGCCGGTCAGCCGGAACCAGGTCGTGGACCACGGCGGACCCCAGGCGTCTCCGATCTCCGCCGGCTCGTAGCTCGCCTTCACCGCTTCGCCGACCGGGACCGGCTCGCCCGGCACGGGCCACACCTCGACGCGCAGCGGCTCGCGCTCGCGGTACAGGGCCGGGATGATCCGGTCCCTGAGGGCCCTTGCGACCCGTTCTTCGACGATGGCGCGGTCGTCGTGCATGCCGTCTACGACGAGCCGCGGTAGGCGGTCGCCCTGACCGCCCGGAAGGCCTCTGCGCCCGCCGCCCCGACGCAGACGAGAGCGGGCAGCGCGTTGCGCCCGGCGGAGGGCACGAAGGCAAACACGGCGCCGAGCGCGAGGAGCGAGACGGCGGCCAGGTAGGGAGTGCGGAGAACTGCCGTCCGCAGCCGCAGGCCATCGGCGTCGTCGCCTCGAGGAAGCATCGGCGACGGCTTCTGTCTCGCGATGGGCTCGTGGTCTCGCCCCGACGTCACCAATCGGAGGGGGGCACCGGCCTTTCCGGCCCACAGCCGAGCGAGGTCGCTGCGCACCGCGACGGTGGCGACGACCGCCACGAGGGCAACGCCGACCCCGATCCGCCACGGGTTGGCCAGATCGGGCGTCACGAGCGCCCAACTGACCAAAGCGGCCACGGCAAGCGACCGGTTGTTGGCGGCGACCACCAAGAGAGGTACGGCGGCGAGGACGAGATAGGAGCTCCACACGATCGGGCTGGCGAGCAGGCAGGCGACCACCGTGGCGGCGAACATGATCCGCTCGTCGCCGCTGCGTCGGAGGCCGGCGTAGCCGGTGGCGAGGACGGCCGCTACGGCCACCACGACGAGCACGTGGGTGACGTTGACACCGGCCCCGAGGCTCTGGACAAATGAGCTCAGCGACCAGCTCCGCAGGGACTCGTTGCCGGCGAGAGAGGTCAGGAGTCGCAGGTAGCCGTGGACCCCGACAGGACCGAGCACCAGGCCACCGAAGAGCGCGGCGAGAAACACCGTGACGGCCACGGCCGCGGCCCGGTAGCGGCGCGCCGCGACGAGCCACACGATCATCGGGACGAGAAAGAGCTTGCTGACGGCCACCAGGCCGACGGCGGTGCCGACGACGGCCACACGGCGACGCTGCGACCACGCCAACGCAAGCCCGAAGAAAAGGAAGGCGTTGAGCGTGCCCATCTGCAGCCCGATGATCGTCGTCGATGACACAAGCACGAGGGCGGCGGCGGCGAAGCCCCGGCGACCCAGCAGATGGCAGCCGGCCACGATCGCTGCGACCGACGTCACCAGATTGAGGCCCACAGCCACGGCCGTTGGCACGAACGTCAGCGGGACGAACGCCCACGCCACTGCGTACGGGTAGACGAAGGCGTGGCCCGTCTCGAAGACGACCGAGTGGATCGATCCGTACGGGCTGGCGCCGGTCCGTACCGCGTGGGCGGCGGCGAGAAAGGCGTGGAAGTCGAAGGCGCCGAGCAGCCACCCGAAGCACCCGAGCAGGATGGCGAGCACCACGACCATGGCCCCGACGCTCCGGGCGGTCCAGCCCCGAAACGGCGCCGGCGTGGCTCCCAAGGGCGCCGGCTCCAGCTCGACCGCCGGAGGCGCCGGCTCCAGCCCTACCGTCGGAGGCGCCGGCCCCAGCCCCACCGTCGGAGGCGCCGGCTCCACTGGCGCCGAGCCCGTCGCCTCCTGCCGTGGGGGAGGTCTTGTCATGGCGGGCACATGTTACCTGTGGGTCCGGGCGGGCCAGGCCGCCGGGGGCGGACCGGCCGGACGGACCTGGCTGCCCCCGGAACCACCGGACCGTTTTTTCGGCGATGTTGACGTCGGATTCCGACGTCAACATCGCCGAGAAAACTGGCAGCCGCCCCGTCCACGCCGGCCGACCAGGATCATCGGCTCCGACGGCCAAAGAACACATGTTCCCGTTGCCAACCTAGGTCCTTTTCGGTAGTTTCCATGTTGCTGGATGTGGAGTCGGGGCATGCGGCCGGATGCAGTGGCGCGGGATGGGCGAAGGGGTGGCGTGATGGGCACGGCAACGGCGGATCATGCGTGGATGTCGCCCCTCGTGCAGATCGAATTGGCCGTGCAGGAACGGGCCAAGGATCTGGTTCTCGACCCCGGTTCGGCCGACGCCACCGGCCGCCTGCGGGCTCTCGTCGACGAGGAGATCGGCCGCTGGCACCGGGAGTACCAGCGGGGCCAACGCCCCTTCGACATCGCCGAACCCGAGGTCGCCGCCGAGCGCGCCCTGCGCAACTTGACCGGCTACGGGCCTCTTCAGCCCCTACTGGACGACCCCGACGTGTGGGAAATAATGGTCAACGGACCCGACGCAATCTTCGTCCGCCGGCATCAGGGACCGAGTGGGTACCACGACGAGGTCTTCCACGACGACGAACACGTGGTCCGGGTGCTGACCAAGGTCCTCGACGACGCCGGTCGGTCCCACCGCAAGCTCGACCAGGCCGAGGGGCTCCAGGACGCCCAGCTCGACACCGGCGCCCGCCTGCACATCGTGCACGGTGACATCGGGCGAGACGGGCACGTGCTCGTCAACATCCGCAAGTTCACCGGGGTCAAGTACCGGGAGCTGAGGCAGCTCACCGCGCTGGGCATGCTGGATGTCTCCGTCGCCGCGTTCCTCAGGGCATGCGTCCGGGCCGGACTCTCCGTACTGGTGGCCGGACCGCCGGGCTCGGGCAAGACCACCTTGCTCTCCTGTCTGGCCGCTGAGCTCGATCCCAAGCTGCGTGTCGTGGTGGCCGAGGAGGTCTTCGAGACCGACATCGCCCTGCCGAACGTGGCCCACATGCAGACCCGCCCACCTCGCGCCGATCGCAAGGAGGTCGACCTTCGCCGGCTGGTCGCAGGCTTCCTCCGCATGGCGCCCGATGTCGCCATCGTCGGCGAGGTGAGAGACCGAGAGTCCCTACCGTTGCTCTTGACCCTCTCGTCGGGAGTACAGGGCTTCACGACGATCCACGCCGGCTCGGCGCGCCAGGCGCTGTCGCGACTCAGGTTCATCTGCCAGCTGGCCGAGACGAGCTCGGAGCTCAGCCTCTCCGCACTATCGGCCCTGGTGAGCGAGGCCGTCGACGTGGTCGTGCACTGCGCACGGCAGGGTGGGGAGCCCCTCGTCACCGAGGTGCTCGCCGTCGAGGATCTGCATGTCGGACCGGACACGGTGGCGTTCACTTCGACGTCTGTGTTCGAGCGGCAGCGCCAAGATGCGCCGCTGGCATGGACGGAGAATCTTCCTGTGAGGGCGGGGCGGGCGCTCGAGCGGGCCGGCTACGACGTCCGCCGGCTCGTCGGCGGGCCCACGCCCCCAACCAACAGAAGCCCGACCAACGGCGCCACGTCCCCGGCCAACGGCACCACGCCCCCGGCCAACGGCACCACGCCCCCGGCCAACGGCACCACGCCCCCGATCAACGGCACCACGCCCCCGGCCGTTCCCACCGAGCCGTCGTGGCGGACGCCCGGCCCGACCTCTCGCGACCGCAACGGATCAACACGATGATCGTCGGGGCGCTTGCCGCCGTTCTCGCCGGCTACGGCGTGTTCCTCCTCTATACCTCCTTCGCCTGCGGATGGAACGGACTCGGGTTCGGTACGACGAGCGCGGCGAACGGCCGAGCCCGCCGTCGGCGCACGGTCAGAGAACGCCTCGACCACGCCGGATTCCACGACGTGACGGCGGGTGAGCTGGCCGGCTCCATGGCCGTGTTGGCCGTCATCGGTGGCGCCGTGTGCTACCTCCTCTTCGACGGCATCGCCGCCGCCGCCGTTGGCGCAGCGTTCGCGGCCACACTGCCGGTTGCGTCGTTTCGCGGCCGGCGGCAACGGCGGAGGGAGGCCGCGGCCGAAGCCTGGCCGCGGCTGTTGGAAGAGCTGCGACTGCTCACAGGGTCGGTGGGACGGTCGATCCCCCAGGCGCTCTTCGACGTCGGCCGGCGGGCCCCCGAGCCGTTGCGGCCAGCCTTCGCTGCCGCCGAGCGCGAATGGTTGTTGACGACCGACTTCGACCGCACGGTCCGCCTCCTCAAGCAGCGGTTGGCGGACCCGACCGCCGACACCGTATGCGAGACCCTGGTCGTGGCCCACGACGTGGGAGGCGGAGGACTGGATCGCCGCCTGGCCGAGCTGATCGAAGATCGCGTCCTCGATCTCCAGGGCCGCAAGGACGCGGCATCCAAGCAGTCTGGTGTGCGCTTCGCCCGATCCTTCGTGCTCATCGTCCCCGCCGGCATGGCGCTCGCCGGGCTGTCCATCGGAACGGGAAGAGCCGCGTATGAAACGGCATCAGGCCAGGCCGCCGTGGTCGCTGGATTGCTAGCCGTAGCGATCTGCTGGTTCTGGTCGGGCCGGCTCATGCGGGTGCCGGTCGAACCGAGGGTCTTCGCCGACGAGCCGAGCAGCGCTGCTCGCGACCGTGCCTTCTTCGCCGACGAGCGCGGCCGCGCCCCCGCCAGCCGGGCGGTGCCACGATGATCCGCTTGGCGATCGGCGTCGGCCTGCTCGTCTGGTTCGGTGCGACCCTGCTGCTCGCCGAGTGGCGAAGGTTCTCGCGCCCCTCGCTCACCGAGCGCCTCGCCGCCTACAGCCCGGCGCGTTCCGCCACGCCTTCCACATCGGGGGTGTTCTCCGTGGAGTCGCTCGGTGACGTGATGGGCCCGATGGCGAGGCGCTTCGGTGACCGTGTAGCCAGACTCTTCGGGATCACCGAGTCCCTCGACGTCAGGCTACGGCGGGTCCATTCGCCGCTCGACGTGACTGCGTTCAGGACGCGTCAGGCGTTGTGGGCCGCCGCTGGTTTCGGTGTCGGCCTCGTGGTCAGCGCCGTTGGGGTGTCGTTGCCCCTCGGTCTGCTCATTCTGATCGGCGCTCCGTTGCTCGCCTTTCTCATTATCGAACAGCGGCTTTCGGCCGCATCCGCCCAATGGCAGAACGCACTTCGCAGGGAGCTTCCCGTAGTCAGCGAACAGCTGGCGATGCTCCTCAACGCCGGTCTCTCGCTCGGAGCGGCGATCAACCGGCTGAGCGCAAGAGGCGGCGGTTGCTGCGCGACCGATCTCACCTTGGTCGCCAACCGCATCCGCCAGGGTGTCGGTGAGACGCGGTCGTTGCGGGAGTGGAGCGATGTGGCGCAGGTCGATGCCGTCGACCGGCTGGTCGGTGTTCTCGCCCTCAATGCCGAGTCGAGCGACCTCGGCCGGCTCGTCAGCGCCGAGGCGCGCCAGTGTCGCCGCGACCTCCACCGTCAGACGACCGAGCTCATCGAACGACGCTCCCAGCAAGTGTGGGTTCCCGTCACCGTAGCGACGCTCGTGCCTGGCGTGATCCTGCTTGCCGTCCCCTTCCTCGCCGCGCTCCGCCTGTTTTCTGGCGCCTGAACTTCCCCACCAGCCCCGGGGTTTCATCCGAGGCGATGTCCACAGCAGTACCCCGAAAGGAGACTCCCGTGACCGTCGTCAAGACCTACTATCACCGGCCTTCATATTGTCCTCCCAATCCGAGCCGACGTCGCCATATGCGGCACCGAGACGAGCGGGGTGAGGGTGTGATATCCGCAGCAATCGCCGTGCTGATCATGGCCTTCCTCGGGGTCGGCATGTGGGTGGCGTTCAATGCAACGTTCCAGCACACGGCCAAGAACGTCAACAATCAGGTGAACTGCATCGGGCAGTCCTCGAGCAGTAACTGCTGACGAGGCGGTCGATGCTCGGCCCCGCAGGGTTCCGGGCGATGCGATCGGAGCGAGGCGTCGACAACGAGCGCGGTACGGCGCTCATCGGGACGCTCGTCGGTTTCGTGATCTTCATGATCCTGTTGCTGCTCGCCGTGCAGACGCTCGCCCATCTCTACGCCACGTCGGCGGTCACGGCCGCCGCCAATGACGCCGCCGAAGCGGTCGCGTCCGACGGCGGCCGGCCGGGCGACGTGCCCTCCGCCCAAGCCGAGGCCGTGTCGCGGCTAGGCCCGTTTGGCTCGGCACACACCCACTTCGACTGGCTCGAGGTCGGCGGCCAGCAGGTCACGGTCCGGGTCACGGCCGTCAGTCCAGCGTTGGTCCCGCTTCCCGCCTCCTACAGGTACATCACGAGAACCGTGACCGTCCGCACCGAGCGCTTCCGATGACGCCGGCCGCCGCCATCGACCTCCTCGCCGACGACGACGAGGCCGGCTTCGTCGGAGGCCTGTGGGGTTTCGTTTTCGGGCTGCTGCTCTTCGTGATGGGCACGCTTCTCGTCGCCGCCGCCTGGGCCGTCGTCGACACCAAGTTTGCCGTCGACGCCGCCGCCCGCCAGGGGGCAAGGACGTACGTGGAGGCGCCGGCGGCCGCGACGGCCGGTCCCGAGGCGCAACAGGCCGCCGACTATGCCCTGCAAGGCTACGGCCGGGTGCCGACGCGGGCCACCGTGCGGCTGATGGCGGGGCACTTCGCCCGCTGCAGCCGGGTCTCGATCGAGGTGACCTACCCTTCGCCCCTCCTCGAGCTGCCGTGGATCGGCCAGGTGGGCACGGGCCAACGGGTGACTGCCACGCACTCCGAGCTTGTCGATCCCTTCAGGACGGGGCTGACGGGGACGTCGACATGCGCGTGAGCGAGTGGTGCCCGCGGCTGCGGAGTTCGACGCGACGGACCTCGAAGCGGTGGACTTCGAGGCGGTGGACTTCGAAGCGGCGGGGAAAGGGGGACCGGGACGCCGGGAGCGCCCTCATGCTCGTTCCCGCCGGATTCCTTGTCCTGATGCTGCTGGCGGCACTGAGCGTCGACAGCGCCGTCGCCTATCTCGGCCAGCGCCAGCTCAACGACGCCGTCACGGCTGCGGCCAACGATGCGGCGACCGCCGGGTTGAGCAACAGCAGCTTCTACCAGCGCGGCTCCGTGGTCCTCGATCCTTCGGCGACCGCCGTGGAGGTGTGCCGCTCCATGGCGGCGCAGGGAGACGGCGGCCTGCATGACGTTCGCCTGTCGGTCGGTGTGTCCGGCGCCGAGGTCGAGGTCGTGGCCACCGCCCGGGTCGACGCCGTCTTCGGCCGAGTCGTCCCGGGGTTTGCCACGAGGCAAGTCTCGGCCGAGGTGACGGCGGACGCCCAGCAGGGCCCGGCAGGGGCTCGGGTGCCCCCGCCGGCGCCGAAGCCGATCGGCTGTCCCGCCTGAACGCCACCTGGCCGAAGTCCGGCAGTTTTTTTTGCCCACTTGTACGGACTCACTCCGTAAGAGTCGGCACAGAAGCGGCTCGGTTTGGGGTCGGGCCGTCAGTTGGTCGTCGGAGCCGATGCGCCCGGTTCCTCTTCCCGCTCTGAGGCCGGCTCCTCGGCCAGCAAGCGGTAGATGGACCTCGTCGCCCGGTCGATGATGTCGCCGACCTCGGTTCGGGTGGACTCGCCTCGGTGCCCGGCGGCCCTGGTGGCCTCGATGAGGTTTCTTGCCCTCGACCGCAGGGGGTCGTCTCGCCACCCGGCCTCATCCGGACCCCGGCGGGGGCGACGGCCCGGTCGACCCTCTCCGGCGAAGCGGGCCAACGGGTGGTCATGGCCGTGGGGATGATCGTGTTCGTGGGGATGGCCGTAGCCATCTTGACCCCGGCGACCCCAGGGTCGCCCGCCTCTCCGGTCGTCGAAGCGACCCCGAGGGAATTCCTCGGGGTCCTCCCCTTCGATGCGTTCGTATTCGGTGTTGTGCGGTGCCATAGGGGCACTCCTTTCGTTATGAGTTAACGATATATCGCGTCATAGCTTGAGCGTTGGCATTTTTTTGGGAAACGAAGAAGATATTTCAGGTTGTTTCATGTTATTTTTATCGATATGGATGTCCTGGTCGATAGCGAGAGCGTTCCGGCTCTCGTGTCCAAGCGGTCCTCGACCGCAAGCGAGGCCGCCCGGCTTCGCCGGGAGGCGGCCGCGCTCGGCCGGGCCGCCCATCCCGGGGTCGTCCAGCTCACCCGCATCGAGACCGTGCCCGAAGGCGCAACCGTTCTGTGGACTCGCCACGTGCGGGGTTCGGATCTTGCGACGCTGACCGACCTCACGCTCACGGAGCTGGCCGGGCTCGGCGCCGCCGTGGCCACGATCCTGGCCGACCTGCATGATCTCGGCATCGTGCACGGCGCCGTCGGTCCTGACCACATCATCGTCGGCGACGACGGGAGACCGGTCCTGTGCAGCCTCGGGTACGGAGGTGCCAGGGACGATCTCGACCATGGCGACGACGTGGCCGCCCTCCGCCGCCTCTTGGCCAAACGCCTCCCCCCGGGTGCGCCGAGGCGCTTCGTTCGCCTCCTCACCGCTCCCGCAGGACGTCGGCGAAGAGAGCCCACCGCACGGGCCTTTGCCAGCTCGATCATCCACCTTGTCGGCGACGCCCACCTTCCATCGGCATCCCGGAGTCCGGCGCCGGGTCCGGCCGATCCCGGTAACCCGCCGGTCGAGGAGCAAGGCGTCGAAGCCGAGCCGGCCGAAGGTCTCGTGCCCACGGATCCGGCACCTGCAGTCACGTCGCCATCGGTCTCCGGGGCGCGCCGAGCACCCGACGGGATGCACTGTCACCCGTTACGGGTCGCCGCCGGGCGCCCGCAGCGGCTCACCCGTCGGCGCGCCACGGGTGTCGTCGTGCTCGCCGGCGCCGTGGCTGCTCTTGCCGGCGTCGGCATGGTGATCGGTGGCGCGGCCCATCGCTCCGGGACGTCACGGGCCGCACCCTGCCCGGCCGCTGACCGGGGCTGCGGGGCGATCCCGGTCACCGACGGCCGGTTCTCGACGCCGGCGGGAACGTTCGCCATCGACCTTCCCGCGGTCGAGGTCGTGCTCGGCCGCTGGACGTGCGCGTCGACGAGTCTCCCGGCGGCGCTCGATCGGCGCAGCGGACGGATATGGGTGTGGCACCGATGGGCGCAATCGACCGCTGTCAGCGCTCGGCCGGTCGCCTCGGTGCCGCCCGCCGAGTCGCTCGTCGTCGCGCCCCAGGCGTCGGGCTGCGATCGCCTCGTGGTCCGCACGACGAAGGGGGCGACGGTTGTGGTCGACCCGCTGAGGGTCCACCGATGACCCGGCCCGAGGTGCGGCCTGGAATGCCGGGCCTCGTGTGCCGCATCGTCGTCATCGCCGGCGCCGTCTTCGCCCTTCACGTCGCCGGTCGCGGCCGACTCGCCGCCCCCGACATTCGCCGGCCTGCGGCGCTCGCATCTTGGATCACCCGGACCCCGCTCGTCGACGTCGTCATGGTCGTGCTTCGCGTAGCCGCCGTGGTCGCCGGTGCCTACCTTCTCCTGGTGGTCGCCCTGGCCTTGCTCGGCTGCGTCATTGACCACCGTCCGACGGTCGACGTGGCCCGCCGGCTCCTCCCGTCTTCCTTCCATCGATTGCTGGCCCTGAGCACGGGCGCCGCGATGCTCGGCGCGTCGATGATCCTGGCCCGTCCCGCCGGCGCCCAACCGCCGGCCAACCACCGCCGGCCCGCAGTGAGCCTGGCCCGTGCCGGGCGACCGCCAAATGGATCACCTTCGAGCACCCACCCCGCGCCCCCGACGATGCGTCGGCTCGCCGTCCCGCCTCGGCGCGACCCGACAGCGGGGCCGTCGGTGACGGATGGCCCTGCGACCGCCCAGGGTCCGCCCGTGCTGCGTCGGGTGCGCCCTCCGACCAAGACCGCCCCGCCGGCCACGACCGCCCCGCCAGTCCCCACCACCCCGCCAGCCCCCACCACCCCGTCCGCCCCCACCACGCCGCCAAGCCCCACCACGCCGCCAATCCCCACCACCCCGGGCCTGACATCACCTTCGGCCCCCGCCCCGCCGGCGGCGAAACCGAGCGAGCCGCACGCACCGCGGGATGGGTCGACCCACCCCCCGGCGGGTCCTCGGCGTGCCGGCTCCCCGGGTAAACCCCGGACCACCCCCGCCCGGTCCTCCGCCCCCGCCGGCTCATCCCCCACGAAACAGCCCGGCGCCAGCATGCGCGGCGGCGCGCACCGATCCGGCGCCCTAAGACCGGAGCAACGTCCCAGCGGCGCCGGCGAGCGTGCGACCTCCGGGGCACGCGAGCCGTTCGGGGTATGGGTCGTTGCGCCCGGCGACAGCTTCTGGAGCATCGCCACCGAGCGGGTCGCCGAGCAGCTGGGACGCCGGCCGGGGTGCCGCGAGGTCGCCCCCTACTGGTCCCGTCTCATCAGGGACAACCTCGATCGGCTGCCGGTACCCGGCGACCCCGACCTGCTCTTCCCCGGGGACCGGCTCCGTCTCCCGCCGCTCGGCCACTCCTCCACCGGACCGTGAAGCCGGCGCGGCGCCGACGATCACTCCGAGAGCTTCTCGAGGCGCTGCCCGCTCGAGCGAGGCCCGAACAGGGCGACGACGCCGGCCGCCAATCCGGTCACCCCGATGCCGGCGAAGCCGGTGAAGAAGGAGGTTCCGGCGACAAGATGCGGCAGCGCCAGGCCTCCGACGGCACCCCCGGCATGGCCCACCCCATCGGAGACGGCGAAGCCGGTGGCGCGGGCTCTGGTCGGGAAGTTCTCTGCGGTGTAGGTGTAGGCCACCTGGAGCCACATGCCCAATCCGAGGGCGGCGAGAAACGCGCCGAGCACGAGGACGCCCTCGTTGGCCAGCGTGCCCACGAGGAGCATGCCGCCGAGCCAGACCACCGACGAGGCGAACATCAGGTACTTACGTTCGTAGCGGTCCGCCACGGCCGCCATCACCAGGGCACCCACCGGGTACCCGAGCCCACCGACGCCGAGGTAGAGAATCGAGCTGGCGATGTCGTGGCCCTGGGCGGAGAGGAGGGTGGCGGAGTCTCCGAGGAACCCGTAGTTGCCGATGTACCAGAGAAACCACATGGGCACGAGGACGGCCAGCCGTCGAGCGAACGGAGCCCGGAGCAGCGACCGGGCCGGCAGCCGGTCGACGGCGATGGGGACGTCGTCGACCTCAGGATCCGGAAGCTGGACGCCGCGGCTGCGGGCCGTGTCCTCCATGCGGGCCACGATGGCATCGGCCTCATCCGTGCGGCCGTGGAGGGCGAGCCAGCGGGGCGATTCGGGTAGCTCGAAGCGGCCGACCAGCCCGACCGTGGCGATGACGCCACCGATGACGAAGAGCAGCCGCCACCCGTAGGTGAGGTTGGGCACGAGAGCAAGGGCCACGAACGGGGTGACCGCCTGGCCGAGGATCCCCACGAGAAAAGTGAGATTGGAGATGCGCCCGCGCTGCGAGGCCGGCGCCAGCTCGCCTACATAGGTCGAGACCAGGTTGAGGTCGGCGCCCACGCCCATGCCGGTGACGAAACGCCACAGGCTGAGGGTGACCACGCCGGTGGCGGTGGCGTCGAGAAACGAGCCGGCTGCGGTCAGCCCGATGGTGAGGAGCAGGATCCGATACCGGCCGAACCGGTCGGAGAGCGACCCGATGAGGATCGACCCGACGGCGTAGCCGATCAGGCCGATGGACAGCGCTACGAAGGTGCTTGTCGACCCGGAGAGGCCAAACTGCTTGGCGATAGCCGGCATGCCGTAGCCGATGTCGGCGATGTCGTAGAAGGTGAAGAAGTAGCCCACTCCGATGATGACCAGGTAGGAGTACGGCAGGGCCCAGACCGGGATCCGATCCTGGCGGGCGAGGATCGTGGCCGCATCATCCGTGGCGTCGGGCATGGCAGAGGTTGTTCCCAATTTCCCCGACCACCCACACGTCCCACGGTCGGGTCGAGCGGTCCTGGCTCGCTCAGTCGCGGGCCAGCCGCACCGCGACCTCGTTGGCGAGCAGCCGGCCCCGCAGGGTGAGCACCGCCCTCGACCCCTCACGCTGCACGAGACCAGCCGCGACGAGATCGGCGAGGGCGACGGCATCGACCGAGTCGGCGGCCAGACCATCGCGGGTCCGCACGGCCAGCGTCGTGGCCTCGAAGCGCCGCACCTCGGGCTCGAGATCCTCGCCCGCCGCCTCGGCGCCGGCGCCCGCTTCGACAAGGCCGACATAACGGTCGGGGGTCCGCACGTTCCACCAGCGCCGGGCCCGCCCTTCGGGCAGATACCGGTGAGAGTGAGCGGAGCAGCCGATCCCGAGGTACTCGCCCTGGGCCCAGTACAACCGGTTGTGGGCACATTCCGCGCCCGGCCGCGCCCAGTTGGAGAGCTCGTACCATTCGAGACCGGCGTCCGCCAGGAGCTCGTCGGCGACGAGGTACTTGTCGGCCTGATCGTCGCCGTCGGGGTGGCGGTCGCGGTCGCGTGCCAGCGGTGTGCCCGCCTCGACGGTCAAGGCGTAGGCACTGACGTGAGCGGGAGGCGGGTCCAAGCCAAGAGCCGCAACGAGCGTCGACCGCCAATCGTCCAACGTTTCGCCGGCGGCGCCGTAGATGAGGTCGAGGCTGTAGGCCTCGGCAAACCCGCTGCGGCCGGCGGCGTGAGCGGCCCGGTGCACGGCACCGGGATCGTGGCGTCGACCGAGGGAGGCCAGGACACCGGTCTCCATCGACTGCACACCGAACGACAGCCGGGTCACGCCGGCGTGGTGGTAGGCCGTGAGGCGGTCGATGTCTACGTCTTCGGGGTTGCACTCGATCGTGACCTCGCAGTCGGGCCGGCGAGGCACGGCGTCGAGCACCGACCGAAACAAGGGAACGGGTACGAGCGACGGTGTGCCACCCCCGAAGAACACCGAGGTCGCCGCGGGCATCCCGTCATCGACGGCTCGCTCGATCTCGACGCGGCAGGCCCCGGCGTAGTCGGCCATCAGGTGATGCCGGTCCGTCCATGTGGCGAAGGCGCAGTAGTCGCAACGGTGCGTGCAGAACGGGATGTGGACGTAGAGCCCGAACGGGGTGGCCGGGGCCTCATCAAGACCGGCCGGACCTCTACTCGGCCATCTCGCTCGAGTCGCTTCGCTCACGCCGTCCATCTTGGCCCGGCCCGGCCCACGAGCGGCCTTCAGTGGATGAAGCCGAGCTCCGCCAGCCGGCGCCGCATCTGCTGCGGCTCGGTGCCAAGCATGCAGGCGATGGCCCGCACGTCGTCATCCCGGATGGTCATGATGCGCCCGGCGAAGTCCTCTCGCTGGAGCTGCAGGGCTCTGACGTAGCGGGCGAGCAGCGCCTGCTCGGGGTGCCCGTCCACTTCGAGACGAGAGAGATCGACGGTGACCCGGCCGGGACTGCCTTCGAAGGGGCGACGGTCGGCCTCGCCGGTTTGCCAGTCAGGCCCGGCGGTGGTGTCGCGCGGAAGGAGCCGGTCGACGGGCAGGTGGTAGAGCTCGGCGAGCCGCTGGAGGCGCGGGACCGAGATGGCCCGCTCCCCTCGTTCGTAGGCTCCGAGCACCGACGCCCTGAACTCGCGCCCCGAGGCGGCTTCGACCCCCTGGAGCGAGAGCCGCTGTTGGCGGCGCACATTGCGAAGACGGGCCCCCACCCTCCGTGCGTAGGTCGCCGACGTATCTTCTGACACTGCTGTCCCTTCTGGAGTTCCACCGACACCGTGGGGTCGAGTGGGTGGGTATCGAGCCGTCCGACCCGGGGTCGGCGTGCGGGTGAACCGCAGTCCGGGAACGACAGTGTGTAAACACTAGACGACTACCACCCACCGTGACGTTCAGGCGGACCCCGCCTCCATAACGCCGCCCAAAGTGAGATTCTGGCTACGTAGAGCCATCAGGATCGTGCCTCCGACCACTGCGGCCGTCTCCGTGCGCAGGATCGTTGGGGCCAGCGATACCGCCACGGGGCCGGCGGCCAGCTCCTCCGGCGACCAGCCACCCTCGGGACCGATCAGCAGTGTCGGGTGCTCGATGCTCGGGCTGATCCCCCCCGGTTCGGCCATGGCCGCCTGACCGGCCGGTGCGGTCTCCTCGACAAACGAGGCGAACGGCACGGGTCCCGAGACATCCGGCAGCCTCACCCGCCGGCTCTGCATCGCCGCCGCCCTGGCCACGGCTTCCAACCGAGCCAGGTGACGCGGCGTCCGCTCGGCGTCCCAGCGCACCACGGAGCGCTCGGTGATCAGGATGACGACGCGATCGACGCCGATCTCGGTGAGCTTCTGCACGGCCCACTCGCTGCGGTCTCGTTTCGCCGCGGCCATGGCAACGGTGAGGATCGGCGCCGCCGCGGCCACGAGGACGGCATCGCCTGCCGGCTCGAGGCGTCCATCGCCGGCGAGGGTGCAGGGTCGCCACCGGCCGGCGCCGTCGGTGATGCTCAGTGTTTCCCCGGGCCGCAACCGCAGGACGCGGCGCAGGTGGCGGTCGTCGTCGGCGGCGAGAGCAGGGGCCTCGATGTCGGCGACGAAGACGTGGGCCGCAGCTCGGCGGGCTTGCTCGGCGACCCCAGCGGCAGCGATCCCACCAGCGGCGACCTCACCAGCGGCGATCCCACCGGCGGCAATCCCACCAGCGGCGACCTCACCGGCACTCGTCTCCCGGCCGGCGCCGCCCCGAGCGCTCGTTACTTGAACGCCCCGCGTATCCGCGACATCAGCCCGGCGTCGGGCTCGGCCACGTCCTCGCCCCGGTCCGCCGCCCACTGGCGCAGCAACTCCTCTTGCGAGCGCGTCAGCTCCGTGGGGGTGGCGACGACGACGGAGACGATGAGGTCGCCGCGACCGCGTGACTGCAGGTGCGGCACGCCGCGACCACGGAGGCGGATCTGCTTGCCGTTCTGGGTCCCGCCCTGCACGGCGAGCTGCTCCGTGCCGTCGAGGGTCTCGAAGGGGATGTGCACGCCGAGGGCGGCCTGAGCCATCGTCACGTGCACCGCCCCCAGCAGGTCGGTGCCGTGGCGCTCGAGGGTGGGGTGAGGTCTCACCTTCAGGTGGACGTAGAGGTCTCCCGGTGTGCCCCCACGGACACCGCTCGCGCCGCGACCGGTGAGTCGCAGCGTCGACCCCTCGTCGACCCCGGGGGGCACATCGACGACGAAGGTCTGCTCCTCGGTTCTGCGACCGTCGCCGCGACAGTCGCGGCACGGGGTAGGGATCTCCTGGCCGGTGCCGCCGCACTTCGGGCAGGGTGAAGCGGTGACCATCTGACCGAGGATCGACTGCCTGACCCGCCGCACCTCGCCGGCGCCCTGACAGGTCGTGCAGGTCACCGGGTCGGTGCCGGGGGCGGCTCCGCTGCCGTTGCACGTACCGCAGGTGACGGGGAGGCGCACCTTGAGGTCTTCCTCGCCGCCGAAAACGGCGTCGGCGAAGTTGAGCCCGAGGACGGCTTCGGCATCCTCCCCCCTGAGCGGACCGCTGCGGGCCCCGCCCCTTTGTCCCGTCGCCGCAGCACCGCCGAAGAAGGCGTCGAAGAGGTCCCCGAGGCCTCCGGTGTTGCCGAACCCGGCACCGAACGGGTCGCCGCCGGCGCCACCTGCGCCGCGGGGGTCCGCTCCGAACATGTCGTACTGGCGGCGTCGCTCCGGGTCCCTGAGGGTCTCGTAGGCCTGGTTGACGAGCTTGAAGCGCTCCTCGGCCGCTCGATCACCCGGCCTGGCGTCGGGGTGCAGCTCGCGAGCGAGCGAGCGATAGGCCCGCTTGATCTCGGCCTCGTTGGCGCTGCGGTCGACGCCGAGCACTTGGTAATAGTCGTCAGCGGGCATGGCCTACCAAAGTTACCGTCCCTACGCCCCTTCGCTGAGCGCCCGGCCCAGGCGCCGGCTGACGACGGCCACGGCGGCGAGGGCCTGGTCGTAGTGCATCCGGGTGGGACCGAGGATGGCGACGGTCCCGCCACGCTCGCCCTCGACGTCGTAGGGCGCGACGACGACCGAGCAGTCGGCGAGTGGCTGCAGGCCGTGCTCTGCGCCGATGGCGACCGAGAGCCCCCGGTCGAGGACGTCGGAGATCAGCCCGACGATCACGTACTGCTGCTCGAGGATGCTCAGGACCTGGCGGATCGTCCCGACCGCATCGAAGGCCGAGGCCATCCGGGCCGCGCCGCCGACGTAGGCCTGCTCGATCGCCGGCGACCCGGTCGCGATCGATTCCACGACCCGCCTGACCAGGTCGTCGATCGTCGTGTCGCCGGTAGACAACACGATGCTCGTCGCTCCCCACACCGTGTCGACGAGGGCGCCGGCCAGGTGCGTCGAGGCGGCGGCGACAACGGCATCGGAGAGGTCGGAGCCGAGGTCGATGGTGCGCTTCTCGATCCCACCGTTGGATAGCACCACCACCACCATCACCAGCCGGGGGCCGAGGGTGACGACCTGGACGGAGCGGACGATCAGGACGTCGACGGTGGGCGGCACGACGACGGCGGCGTAGTCGGTGAGCCCGGAGAGCAGTCGGCTGGTATCGGCGAGCATGCGCTCGAGCTCGCCGTGCGCCCGGGCGAAGAAGGTCCGCACCTGCTGGCGCTGCGCCGGCTGCAGGACACCAGGCGTGGTCAGCGAGTCGACGTAGAAGCGGTACCCGCGGTCGGTCGGGATACGGCCGGCGCTCGTATGGGGCTGCACGAGGTAGCCGTCGCGCTCGAGGGCTCCCATCTCGTTGCGCACCGTTGCCGACGACACGGCCAGGCCGGCCGATTGCGAGACGTGCGCCGACCCGACCGGTTGCGCGGTCTGGATGTACTCCTCCACCACGACTCGGAGGATGGCGGCCTTGCGCTCGTCGAGCATCGTTGCCGGTTGATGCTACCGAGTGACGGCCCCGTACTCCGGGAGGACGGGACGACCCGGGAAGACCGGAGGGCCCCGGCGGCGTTGTCACCCCCGATGGCACACAACCAGAGCGCGCCCGCCACCGTCACCCCGACGCCGGCCGCCGTGCCGCCGGACCCCCCAGCGCAGTGGGGCGGGCCTGCCCTGTTCCGCCCGATCCGCCTGCGTGGACTCGAGCTCGCCAACCGGGTGTGGGTCAGCCCCATGTGCCAGTACTCGGCCCCCGGCGACGGCACGCCGACCGACTGGCACCTGGTCCACCTGGGGTCGCTGGCCAAGGGCGGCGCCGGGTTGGTATTCACCGAGGCCACATCGGTCGAGCCGGCCGGGCGCATCTCTCCCGACGACACCGGCATCTGGCACGCCGCTCATGTGGCCGCGTGGCGACGGATCACCGACTTCGTCCACGCCCAAGGGGCGAGAACGGGCATTCAGCTGGCCCACGCCGGCCGCAAGGGCTCATCGGTGCCACCGTGGGAAGGCGGCGGAGGCATCGGCCCGGACGCACCCGGAGGATGGGAGACGATGGCGCCATCGGCCGTGCCGTTTGGGGACCACCCGACGCCGCGCGCTATGGAAGAAGCCGACCTCGACCGGGTGCGGGAGGCATTTGTGGCGGCAGCCCGCAGGGCCGTCGACGCCGGCTTCGACGTGATCGAGCTGCACGCCGCCCACGGGTATCTGCTGCACCAGTTTCTCTCGCCGCTCTCCAACCGGCGAACCGACCGCTGGGGCGGGGATCTCGCCGGGCGCATGCGCTTCCCGCTCTCGGTCGTCGAGGCCGTGCGTGAGGCCTGGCCCGATGACCGACCGCTCATGGTCCGGGTGTCGGCCACCGACTGGGCACCCGACGACGAGCCGGGATGGTCGCTCGACGAGACGGTCATCCTCGCCGGGGAGCTCGCCGGGCGCGGCGTCGACCTGGTCGACTGCTCGAGCGGGGGCACGCTGGCTCAGGTGTCGATCCCGATCGGCGCCGGGTACCAGGTGCCGTTCGCCGCCGCGGTGCGAGCCGGCGCCGGCATCGCGACCGCAGCGGTCGGGATGATCACCGACCCCGCCCAGGCCGAGACGATCGTAGCCAGCGGCGCCGCCGACGCCGTGTTCCTCGCCCGAGAGCTGTTGCGCCATCCGACCTGGCCCCTCGACGCGGCCCGCGCCCTCGGAGGCCACGCCGCCTGACCCAAGCAGTACCAGCGGGCCCGTCCCGCCGGCTGAGCCGCGGCGCCGTGCCCCGTGTCAGCCCTTCGCCGCCTGGTAGCGGGCCAGCGCCTCCTCTCGCTCGACGGCGTGGTCCACGATCCGCTCCGGGTAGTCGGCCGCCTGCAGCGGCATGGTGGGCGCATCCCAGGGGCAATGCACGAACCGATCGGGCAGGGAGGCGAGCTCGGGGACCCACCGGCGAACGTACGTGCCCTCGGGGTCGAACTTGGCGCCCTGCAGTACCGGATTGAACACCCGGTAGTACGGGGCGGCGTCGGTGCCGGTCCCTGCGACCCACTGCCAGCCGTGGTTGTTGGACGCCAGGTCACCATCGGCGAGACAGCGCATGAACCAACGGGCCCCACGCTGCCAGTCGATGTGCAGGTCCTTGACGAGAAAGCTGGCGACGATCATGCGGACCCGGTTGTGCATCCAGGCCTCACCGAGCAGCTGGCGCATGCCGGCGTCGACGATCGGGTAGCCGGTGCGGCCCGCCGTCCACGCCTCGAAGCGCTCGTCCGCGGCTCGCCCGCTGTCGATGCGCATCGACGCCATCTGCGGCTGCAGGCTGGTGCGGGCGCTCTGCGGTCGATTCCACAGCACGTCGGCGTAGAACTCCCGCCAGCACACCTCATTGCGGAACACCCGGTGCCCATTCCGCCTGGCGTCGAGCCCGGCGAGCAGGGTCCTCGGGTGCACACAACCCCATTTGAGGTAGGGGGAAAGGCGGGACGTATGGTCCCCGCCCGGCTCGTTGCGGTGCTTGTCGTAGCCTTCGATCTCCGAGAAGGAGAATTGCCTCCACCGTTCCAGCCCGGCCGCCTCTCCGGGCTCGGGCAGGAAGCCCATCACGTCGGGGGCCGAGGGGATGGGCCCGCCGTCAACACCGTCGGCCCATCGTCGCGGAGGGAGCTTCGGGTACGGCGGCTCCCAGCCCTGCTCCACCCACGCCCGGCTGAACGGCGTGAACACCCGAAACGGCGTGCCGTCACCCTTCACCACGCACCCCGGCGCCACCGCATAGGGCGAATCCGACCATTCGATGGGATCCATCCCGCCGTCTGCGAGCGCCTCGTCGACGGCGGCGTCGCGCCGGCGCCCGTAGGGCCCGAAGTCGGTGGCGGCAAAGATGCCGACCGCTTCGACCTCCCGCCCGAGCTTGAGGATCTCGCCGGCCGGTTCGCCCCTGCGCACGATGAGGTGTCCCCCGCTCGACTCGTCGAGGGCCCGCAGACTCCCGACGAGGAAGGCCCTTCGGGCATCGCCGGCCGGACCCCAGAGGGCGTCGTCGAGCACGAAGACCGGCAGGACCAGGCCCGCGGACGCGGCCGCCGTCAGCGCCGCGTTGTCGGCCAGCCTGAGGTCGCGCCGCACCCACCAGATCGCCGTCGGTTCGCTCATTAGCCGGACGATAGGCCCGGTGCTGGTCCTATCCCTAAGTGGCGGGGCCGGCCTACTCGTCGAGGCGGAGCGCCTCGATGAACGCCTCTTGGGGCACCTCGACGCGACCGATGTTCTTCATGCGCTTCTTGCCCTCTTTCTGCTTCTCGAGCAGCTTGCGTTTGCGGGTGATGTCCCCGCCGTAGCATTTCGAGAGCACATCCTTGCGTTTTGCTTTGACGGTCTCCCTGGCGATGATCCTCCCACCGACCGCGGCTTGGATGGGCACGTCGAACATCTGCCTCGGAATCAAGGCCCGCAATTTCTCCGTCATCCTCCGTCCGTAATCCTGGGCCTGGGAGCGGTGCACGATGGCGCTGAACGCATCGACCGGGGTGCCGTTCAGCAGCACGTCGATCTTGACCAGCTCGGCCGTCTCCCAACCGGCCGGTTCGTAGTCGAGGCTGGCGTAGCCCTTGGTGCGGCTCTTCAAGGCGTCGAAGAAGTCCATGACGACCTCGGCCAGCGGGATGCGGTAGGCGAGCTCGAGGCGTTCGGGGCCGAGATACTCCATCCTGATCATCTCGCCGCGGCGGGTCTGACACAGGTCCATGAGCGTCCCTGTGTATTCCGTCGGGGAGAGGATCGTCGCCTGTAGGTAGGGCTCTTCGATCGACTCGAGCCGCTGGGGCGGCGGCATCTCGGACGGGTTGTGGACCTCGACGACGTCGCCGTCGGTCAGGTGGGCGCGGTACTCGACGCTCGGGGCGGTGGCGATGAGCGAGAGGCCAAACTCGCGTTCGAGGCGCTCGCGCACGATCTCCATGTGCAGCAGGCCGAGGAACCCGCAGCGGAACCCGAACCCGAGCGCCCCCGACGTCTCGGGCTGGTACGTCACCGATGCGTCGTTGAGCCGCAGCTTCTCCAAGGCCTCGCGCAGGGTGGCGAACTCGTCGCCGTCGATCGGGTAGATCCCGCAGAACACCATGGGTTTGGGGTCCTGATAGCCCTCGAGGGGGTCGGGCGATGGGCGGGCGGCATCGGTGACGGTCTCGCCGCTGCGGGCCTCGCCTACGTCCTTGATACCGGCGATGAGGTAGCCGACCTCGCCGGGACCGAGGGCGCCGACGGGTGTGGAGATCGGGAGACGAAGGCCGATCTCCTCCACCTCGTGGGTGCGGCCGGTCTGCATGAACCGCAGCCTGGATCGGGCCGAGAGCCGGCCGTTCTTGATCCGCACCGCGCTCACGACACCGCGGTACTGGTCGTAGTAGGAGTCGAAGATGAGACCCTGGAGGGGCGCGTCGGGGTCGCCGGTCGGCGCCGGGATGCGCTCGCAGATGGCGTCGAGCAGCTCGGGCACGCCGGCGCCGGTCTTGGCCGACATCCGGATGATCTGATCGCCGGGCACGCCGAGCACCTTCTCGATCTCGGCTGCGTAGCGGTCGGGGTCGGCGGCGGGAAGGTCGATCTTGTTGAGGGCGGCGACGATCTCGAGGTCGTGTTCCAAGGCGAGGTAGGCGTTGGCGAGGGTCTGCGCCTCGATGCCCTGGGCCGCGTCGACGAGCAGTACGACGCCCTCGCAGGCGGCCAGGCTGCGGCTCACCTCGTAGCCGAAGTCGACATGCCCCGGCGTGTCGATGAGGTGGATGGTGTGACCCCGCCAGGTGACCCGGACGTTTTGGGCCTTGATGGTGATGCCCCGCTCGCGCTCGATGTCCATCGAGTCGAGGTACTGCTCGCGCATGTCCCTGGCGTCGACCGCTCCCGTCAGCTCGAGTATCCGGTCCGACAGCGTCGACTTGCCGTGGTCGACGTGGGCCACGATGCTCAGGTTGCGGATCATGGCGAGCGGGGAATCGGCGGACACGATGCTCCAGTGTGGCGCAGACCGCGTCGCTGCTGGCGCGGGCCGGTGACCGCCGGGTTGCAATCGAGCGGGAGGGGGGAGAGCTACGGTGCCCCATGTCGCTCGGAGGTATGTGACCATGGCCGACCACCCTCCCGATTCGAGCGCCGCCTACCAGCCGGTGCTCACGGTCTCCGCCAGCTACGGCACCGGGGCCAGCGTCATCGCTCCCCGCCTGGCCGAGCGGCTCGGGCTGCCCTTCGTGGACCGGCTCCTCACCGTTGACGTGGCCGACGAGGCGTCGCGTGATGCCGCCGCAGGCGAGGCCGATCGAGACGCCCGCCGTTCGAGCGAGGGCCTGACCGGCGACGAACGGGCCGCGTCCCCCGGCAGCCGCCTGTTCACCTATCTGGCCAGGGCGGCGAGCATCGGGACGATCACGGCGCCGCTCGTGCTCGTCGACACCGACGACGAGCTGCGCGAGCGGGCCGAGGAGAGCCTCGCCGGCGTCCGGGCCGGCGGCGGGGCGGTCGTGCTCGGCCGGGCCGGTGCCGTGATCCTCGCCGATCGACCCCGCGCCTACCACGTCCGCCTCGACGGGCCCGCGTCGCGGCGCATCGCGTCGGCGGCGGCGCTCGAGCGGGTCTCCGAGGCCCGCTCCGCCGAGCTGCAGACCCAGACGGACCGCTCGAGGGAGCTGTGGGTCAAGCGCCTCTACCGCGCCGACGCCACCGACCCCCGGTGGTATCACCTCTGGCTGGACCCCACCGTCATCGGCGACGACGGCGCCATCGAGCTGATCGCCGGTGCCTTCGAGCGGTTCCTCGCCGCTGGCGGCTGAGGGCACCGGCCCGCCGCCCAGCCGTCCCCTCCTCGGACCGCATCACCGGCCCCGGTCGGTCGCGATCCCCAGGACTGCTAGTCTTCCTCGGTTCCCCTTTCGATTCGACGGTAGGACGGCATGGCCAACATCAAGAGCCAGATCAAGCGCAACCGGACCAACGAGATTCGCCGCCTTCGCAACAACGCGGCCAAGTCCGAGGTCAAGACGCGCCTCAAGACGGCGGTAACGGCGGCCGAGACCGGTGCCGAGACGGCCGCCGACGACCTCAGGCTGGCCGTGAAGCGTCTCGACAAGGCCGCCGCCCGTGGGATCATCCACAAGAATCAGGCCGCCAACCGCAAGTCCCGCCTGGTCCGCCGCATCAACGCCCTCACCGCCGAAGAGGAGCAGGGCTAGCTTCTCAGGCCGCAAGCGCAGCCGGAAGTGGCCGGCTCGACACGATGCTGAGGTGCTGCGTCGGTCGGGTGAGGGCGACGTAGAGCAGCCGGAGTCCGGCGGGCCGCTCCCGCCGTTCGGCGACGATCCCTTCCGGCTCCACGACGACTACGGCGTCAAACTCCAGGCCCTTGGCCCCCTCGGCATCCACGACGGTCACCCGCCGGCCGAGCCCACCGGTCGCGGCCTCCCCCACGAGCCGCTCCCGGGTGTTCGCCGACGAGTCCTGCGGTCCCTCGAGACTTGAGCGCAGCGCTGCGACCAGCTCGTCGACGAGCGTCCCAGGAGCGATGACGGCGACGGTCGGCCACGCTTCGGCCAGGTCACCGGCCTCGGCGACTACGGCGGCGACCAGCCCTTCGGACTCGGCCTCGAGGCGCCGGGGTTCGCTGCGCCCCGGCCTGACTGCCTCCGTGGGGCGCACATCCGGCGCGGCCTCGGCCAGCAGTCGGTTGGCCAGGTGCAGGACCTGGCCAGGTGAGCGGTAGCCGAGGCGCAGCTCGACGGTCCTGAGGCCGTCGGGCGTCGGCAGCCAGGCGGCCACGTCGCTCCAGTCGGCGTGGCCCCAGACGCCGACGGCCTGGGCCAGGTCGCCGAGCAGCGTCATCGACCCCGATGGGCACCGGCGGGCCAGCATCCGCAACTGCATGGGCGACAGGTCCTGGGCCTCGTCGACGATGACGTGGCCGTAGGTGCGGGACCGACCGGCGATGAGCGCCTTGGCCTCGTCGACAAGGGGAGCGTCGCTCGCCGTCCATGCCTTGGCCCGGCGCCGGCGCAGCAGGCGCTGCTCGTCGGCGGTGAGGATCCCCTCGGCCGCATCGGCGAGCAGGGGCCTGCGGGTGAGGAGCTCGGAGACGAGCGTGGCCGGAGGCAACGAGGGCCAGCGCCGGTCGAGGGCGGCTCTAACGCCTTCGTCGTTGCGCAGCTGGCGTTCGAAGGCGGCCCCGTCGGGCGGCGGGGCCCCGGTGAGCTCCTCCAGCCGGGCGGCGAGGAGGTTGAGCAGCCGACGCCGCAGCACGTCGCGCCCGGCGGCGTGGGGAAGCGAACGCGACGCCACCCGGTCCATGGCCGCGTTGACCTCGTCGGCGGAGACGACCAGGCGCCGCACCCCCACGTTGGCCTCGAGGTCGCCGGGGTCGTGGGTTCGCCGGGCCGCCACTGCTCGGGCCAGCAAAGCCGCCATCCGCCCGTCGCCCTTGACCCGCTCGACGTCGGGCGCGTCCCGGCTCGCGGTGGCGCCACCAACCTCGGGGACGAGGTCGACGAGCGTCGTTTGGACCACGGCCTGCTCGCCGAGCGAGGGCAGGACCTGGGCGATGTAGCGGAGAAACGTCCGGTTGGGTCCGACCACCAGGATGTTGGCTCGAGCCATGGCGTCGTCGCCGTAGAGGAGAAAGGCGGCCCGGTGCAGCCCGACCGCCGTCTTGCCCGATCCGGGACCGCCCTGCACGGCGAGGACTCCCGCGCCATCCGAGCGGATCACCGCGTCCTGCTCCGGTTGGATGGTGGCGACGATGTCGATCATCTCGCCGCTGCGGGCCCGTTCCAGCTCGACGAGTAAGGCGTCGCGGCCGCGCAGGTCGTCGGGTCCTGTCGCATCGGCGCCGAAGCGGTCGTCGCCGATCGAGAGCAGCTCGCGGCCGTCGACGACAAATTGGCGGCGCCGGGCGAGTCCCATCGGATCGCTCCAGCCGGCCCGGTAGTATGGGAGGGCGACAGGGGCCCGCCACTCGACGACGAGCGGGTCGCCGTCCTCGTCTTCGACGTGGCGCCGCCCGACGTACCACGTCACTCCCCCGTCGTGGTCGATGCGTCCGAAACACAGCGCCCTCGGGTTGTCGGCGAGGGCCCTGACCCGGCGCAGCAGTGCCCACTCGAGGTCGGGGTCGGCGCCTTTCATGGAGGCGAGCAATTCGTCCGCCCTGGTGCGCATGCGCGCCAGATGGGTATAGGCGCGGTCGATATAGGCCTGTTCGTCTGACAGGTCGGGGGCGGTCATCGGAGGCTCCGGGAGGTCGGCGCGAAGCGGAAAAGGGCTCCGCACCGTAGCGCTCGCCTCGACCCTCGGCAACCGAGTTTCAGCGGGTCAGCCAGAAGTCGACGGCGACCACGAGGCCGAATACGACCACGAACCGACGCAACCAGGTCGGGTTCACCACCCGGGAGAGCTTGCCGCCCACCGTCCCACCGATGACCCCGGCGACGGCCATGATGGGGACGAGCTCCCAGCGGACGTGGCCCGACGCCGCGAAGAATGCCGCCGCGAAGATGTTGACGACAAACTGCAGGGCCTGCTTGACCGCGTTGAGCCGCACCATGCTCTCCTCGATGAACAAGCCGAGCAGGGCGAGGAGCATGATCCCGAGGCCGGCGCCGAAGAACCCGCCGTAGACGGCGCCGGCGAAGACCGTGACGACGAGCGGGATCGAAGGTCGCGGCGGCGCCTCGGCCGCCTCCTGCGGCCCGGACGGCGCAGGCGGACCCGACGACCCGGGCGGACCCGACGACCCGGGCGGACCCGACGACCCGGGCGGACCCGACGACCCGGGCGGACCCGACGACCCGGGCGGACCTGACGACCGAGGCGGCACGGCTCCGCTCGCCTCGGGTCCGGCGACGATGGCATCGGTCCTTGCCTTCACAAAGGTCCGCACCCGGTCCTGGGCGAGCAGCAGCACGCACGAGGCCACGAGCAGCCAGGGGACGGCGGCACGAAACGTCGACTCTGGGGTCACCTCGAGCAGCGCCGAGCCGCACAGGCCGCCGATGGCAGCGGTGACACCGAGGACCCAGAGTCGCCGGCGCTGGGAGCGGAGATCCTCCCGCTGGGCCCAGGTCCCGGAGAAGTACCCCGGGCAGAGGGCGACGGTGTTGGTGACGTTGGCGGGCAGGGCCGGCACCCCGATGGCGACGAGGGTCGGAAACGACACGAGCGTCCCCCCGCCGGCCAGGGCGTTGATGGCCCCAGCGATCAGGGTTGCACCCCCGGCGGCGAGGAGGTCGAGGGCGCTGAGGTTCAAGTCCGACCCGCCGCCCGGGGGGCGCCGCGACGGCCGCCGGCACGCGCCAGGCGGCACAGGCGAGCGACGAGCACTTCGAGCACGAGCTCCGGGGACCAGTCACTGCGCCCCTTCAGGTCGAGTTCGGCCCTGGCCAGCAGGACGATGGCCTCGGCGGTGCCGGCCCGGCCGTAGCGGCGAGCCGACGCCAGCGCCTTCTTAGCCGGGTAGGTGCTGCGCCCCTTGGCGATGCCCATGGCCGCCGCGGCCGCCGCCTCGGTGCCGATGCCAGGGCCTTCGACCTTGAGAACCGCGCCGATGTGGCGATGCAGGATCGAGAGGATCACCAGGGGGTGGCGTGAGCCCGCCTCCATCATGCGGTGCAGGAGCCTGAGGGCGACGTCGGTGTCGCCCCGGTCGACGGCGTCGGTGAAGTCCCACGGTGCCACCGTGCCGGCCTCGCCGAGGTAGGGCTCGATGTCATCGACACCGAGGCGGGCGCCTTCGCCGTGGGCGGCGACGAGCACGTCGATGACCGATGTCAGGCGGCCCACGTCCTCGCCCAGATGGGCCTCGACGAGTGCCTCGGCCGAGGCGTCGAAACGAACCGGCGCCCGGCGGAGGCGGTCCCTGACCCAGCCGTGGGCGTCACGACCGCTGACCGCCGTGCCAGTGATATGACCCGTGGCCTTGACGGCGGCCGTCAGCTTCGGGGCGATCCGGCCTCCGCCGGAGGCGAGCACGAGGGCGGTGGTCTCGAGCGGTGCCTCGAGGTAGGTGAGAAGCGGAGCGATCTCGTCGGTGCCGAAGCGCCCGATGTCGCGCACGACGACCACCCGGCGGTCGGCGAGAAATGGTGGCGTCTGGCACGCGTCGGCCACGGCGCCAAGGTCGAGCTCGTCGCCGCGGAAGTCCTCGACGGCGAGAGACCGGTCGGCGGGGCCGACCAGCTCGTCGATCAGCCCGCGGACCGCCTCGCTCACGAGCGTGGCGTCGTCACCGTCCACGAGCCACACGGCTCGGTCTCCTCTGACATCGGGGGTGGTGGTCACCCGTCGGCCTCGAGCACGGCCGCGATGGTGTCGCGCACCCGCCGGGTGCCGGCCACGTCGTGGACGCGGAGGACCCGACAGCCGAGGCTCACGCCGATGGCGTGGGCGGCGACCGACGCCACCCTGCGCTCACCGACGGGCAGACCGAAGAGGTCGCCCATGAACCCCTTGTTGGACGCCGAGAGAAGCAGCGGCACACCGAGAGAAGCCAGGCGGGCGGAGCCGGCGAGAAGCAGCACCGACTGCGGGGTCGTCTTGCCGAGGTCGAGGCCGGCATCGACGACGATCCGTTCGTCGGGAAGGCCGGCGGCCCGAGCTCGCCCGATGCGCTCGACGAGGAAGGCGGCCACGTCCTCGACGACATCGTCGTAGCGAGGGTCGGGGTCGCGGACCCTCGGCTGCAAGCGGATGTGGGTCGCCACGACGGCGGCGCCGGCATCGGCGGCGGCGGGGAGGTAGCCGGGGTCGGCGAAGCCACTGATGTCGTTGCCCATCACCGCCCCGGCCCGGTAGGACGCGGCCGCAACCGAGGCTCGCCAGGTGTCGACCGAGAGCGGCACGTCGAAGCGTCGGGCCAGGCCATCAATGGCGGGAACGACGCGCTCGATCTCCTCGGCCTCTGCGACCTCGGGTCCTGGGCCGGCCTTGACACCGCCGACGTCGAGCAGGTCGGCGCCTTCGGCGACGAGGACGTCGGCCCGCCGGTAGAACGCATCCATGTCCCAGTACGCACCCTTGTCGTAGAACGAGTCGGGGGTGCGGTTGAGTATGCCCATCACGAGGGCCCTCGACGTCAGGTCGTAGCTCCGGTCTCCGAGGGCAAGCCGCACGGCGGGGACCCTACCGCCACCGGGTGACACCGCCGCCGGCCGGTCGCACCGGCGGGCCGCGCCAGACCCGACGCTAAAAGAGCCGGGCGGTGAGGGCCTTGCGGTACTGCGCCGTCCTCGGGTCGTCGGGGCCGAGCACCTCGAGCAGGTCGACAAATTCCTGACGGGCGGACTCGTCGTCCTTCACCCGGTCGAGGAGGGCGTCGAGGACGGGGCCGACGTCTTGGCCACCACCGCCTTCGACCTCGTCGCCGACGCGCGCCAGCGCGGCGAGATGCCTGACCTCGGCCGTCTCGGGAACCCGGGCGAGCAGCTCGATGGCCTCCTTCTTGCCGGCGGGCGTGTCGCCGTCGACGAGGAGCATGGCCAGGCCCACGATGGCGGTTTCGTTGGCGGGCTCGAGCTCGATGGCCTGGCGCAACGAGGCCTCGTCGCCGGCGGCGATGAGGGTGTCGACCTCGCTGGGGGCGGGGGCAAGGCGTGCCACCCATTCCCTGACCGACGGCTCGGGGAGGGCGCCGACGAAGCTGTCGACGACCTTGCGGTCGGAGATGGCGAAGACGGCGGGGATGGACTGGACCTGGAAGGTCGCCGCGACCCGAGGGTTGGCGTCCACGTCGACCTTGACCAGCTCGACGCTGCCCCCGGTCTCGCCGACGACTTTCTCGATGATCGGGCCGAGCGTGCGACACGGGCCGCACCACGATGCCCACAGGTCGACCACGACGGGGACGGTGGTCGAACGCTCGAGGACGGCGGTCTCGAAATTGGCGTCGGTGACATCCATTGGGTACTCGATTCCTCCGAGGCTCTAGGTTTCGATGTCATGACCCAACCCGTGGGCGAGGACGGCACGACCTCGACATCTTCCGGCTCCGAGGGTACCGACCGCTCCGACCCTGTCGCGGCGAGCGTCAAGACCGGCACAGACGCCCCCGACGTCAAGACCGGAATAGACGCCGATGGGGTGGCCGAGTGGTTCGCCGCCAACGTCGAGGCCGTGACCCTGCCGCTCTCGTACCGGCTGATCGCCGGCGGCCACTCCAACCTGACCTTCGAGGTCGACGACACCGCCGGCCGCCGCTTCGTGCTGCGCCGGCCGCCGACCGGCCAGCTGCTGGCGACGGCGCACGACATGGGCCGTGAACACCGCATCCTGGCCGCGGTGGGCCCGGCGATGATCCCTGCCCCCACCGTGCTCGGCTACTGCGCCGACCCGGGTGTGACCGGTGCGCCCTTCTACGTGATGGACTTCGTCGATGGCCACGTCCTGCGCTCCCCCGAAGAGGTCGAGGGCGCCTTCGACGTGGCGGCCCGGCACCGGATCGGCATGGACCTGGTTGACACGCTCGCCGCCATCCACGCCCTCGACCCCGACCGCATCGGCCTCGGGGACCTGGGTCGCAAGGACGGCTACATCGCGCGCCAGCTGAAACGCTGGCACGCCCAGTACCGCTCGGCTCGCGACGAACAGGGCGGACCCGACGCGCCCGACGTCGACGATGTCCACGCCGCCTTGGTGGAGTGCATCCCCGAGCAGGGGCCGGCTGGCGTCGTCCACGGCGACTATCGCATCGACAACACCGTCGTCGGCGAGGACGGAAGGGTCGCCGCCGTCCTCGATTGGGAGCTTTGCACTCTCGGGGATCCGCTCGCCGACCTGGGCCAGCTCCTTTCCTACTGGACCGAGCCTGGCGAGGTCCCGCCGCTCCAAAACTCGGCCACTATGGCGCCCGGCTTTCCGACCCGATCGGAGCTGGTGGCCCGCTACGCCGAGCGATCCGACCGTGACCTCGGGATGCTCGACTTCTACGAGGCCTTCGCTTTCTGGAAACTCGCGTGCATCCTGGAGGGCGTGTACACGCGCTACGAGGCCGGCGCCATGGGCGACGACGGCCTCGACCACAGTTTCTTTCCCGAGTCCATCCGTCGGCTGGCCGCGCGGGCCGCGACCATCGCCGGACGCCTCGGATAACGTGGCCTACTCCCCCAGGGAGGCACGCCCATGACAAGCGACTTGGTGACGCTTCACTCCTGGCCGACATTGGAGCGGCCCGTGCTCGTGGTGTGTCTCGAGGGCTGGATCGACGCCGGGCAGGCCGCCTCCTCAGCCATGGCATCGCTTCGATCGGCCCTGCCGACGACGCTGATGGCCACCTTCGACAGTGACGCTCTCATCGACCACAGGGCCCGACGCCCCATCCTCAGGATCGTCAACGGCGTCGAGACCGAGCTGCGGTGGCCCGAGCTGCGACTGGAGGTGAGCACCGGCGAGAGCGAGCGGAGCGTGCTGCTGCTCAGCGGGCCCGAACCGGACATGCGCTGGCACCATTTCACCGACGAGATGGTCGGGCTCGCCAAGCGGATCGGCGTCGAGCTGGTCGTCGGCCTCGGCGCCTTTCCTGCGCCGGTCCCTCACACCAGGGCCGTGCGCCTCGCGGCCACGAGCACCGACGCCGAGCTGGCCGGGAGGACCGGCTTCATCCCCGCGGCCATGGACGTCCCCGCCGGCGTGCAGGGCGCCCTCGAACACGCCCTCGGGACGTCAGGGGTGCCTTCGGTCGGGCTCTGGGCCCGGGTGCCGCACTACGCATCGGCGCTCCCCTATCCGGCCGCAAGCGCCGCCCTGCTCGACGAGCTGGGCCGGCTGGCCGAGCTCCCCCTCGACACGGCCGTCCTTCGGGCCTCGGCCGTCGCCACCAACACTCAGATCGACGAGCTGATCTCCGGCTCCGACGATCACGTGGCGCTCGTCCGCCAGCTCGAACAACAGCACGATTCCGAGCAGGGCCTCGCCGCCATCGACTTCGGGGAGCTGCCGTCGGGCGACGAGCTGGCCGACGAGCTGCAGCGCTTCCTCCGGGGCGAGCACTGACGCCACCGGCGTCACAACCGACACTGACGCCAGCGGCGTCACAACCGACACTGACGCCGGAGCCCGGCAAGCAAGCTCAGATGACGATGTTGACCAGCTTGGGGGGGCGGGCGATCACCTTGCGCGGCTCGCCCCCTGCCAACTGCGCCCCGACCTTGTCCGACGCAAGCGCCGCCGCCACCGCGGCGTCCTCGTCGATGTCGTGGGCGACCTCGATGCGGTCGCGGACCTTGCCGTTGACCTGGACGACGAGCGTGGCCGTCTCGACGACGAGCAGGGCGGGGTCGGCGGCAGGCCACGGCAGGGCGTGTACGCCACCGCCACCGGGAAGCGACGCCGCCTCCTGCGGATCGACCGGGCCGTGGCGGCGCTCCCACAGCTCGGCGGCGAGGTGCGGCACCATCGGCGCCAGCAGGGTCAGGAGGGTGTCGATGCCAAAGTCGAGCGTCTCGCGCCCGACGCCGTCCTCGTCCTGCAGATGGCGGTACAGGGTATTGACGTACTCCATCGCCGCGGCGACCGCCGTGTTGTAGGACCACCGGTCGAAATCGCCGCTGATGCGGTCGATCAGGCGGTGCGTGGCTTTCCCCAATTCCTCGTCCGCCTCGTTGGGCGCGCGGTCAACGACGGTGACCCGCTCGACGCCGCCGGTCGCCAGCCGCCAGACGCGCCCGAGGAAGCGGTGGCAGCCCTCGACGAGCTGGTCGGTCTGCTCGCTCCAGTCGAACCCATCCCCGGGCGGCCCCACGAACAGATGGAACAGGCGCAGCGAGTCGGCGCCGACCCGCTCGAAGTAGGCGGAAGGGCCGATCAGGTTGCCCTTGGACTTGGACATCTTCGAGCCGTCCATCGTGACCATCCCCTGCGTGAACAGGCGGTCGAACGGCTCCCTGACTCCCTCGGGGGCCAGGCCCAGATCGGCGAGGGCCTTGGTGTAGAAGCGGGCGTAGAGCAGGTGCAGGATGGCGTGCTCGATCCCGCCGATGTACTGGTCGACGGCCATCCACCTCGCCGCCGCCGGCGCGTCGATGGGGGCCTCGGTGTCCCACGGATCGGTGAACCGCTGGAAGTACCACGCCGAATCGACGAACGTGTCCATGGTGTCGGTCTCGCGTGTTGCCGGCCCACCACAGACGGGGCAGGTCGTGCGCAAGAAGCCCTCGTGGTAGCGCAGGGGCGACTCGCCGGTCGGGCGAAACTCGACGTCGTCGGGCAGCAGCACCGGCAGCTGATCGTCGGGGACGGCGACGACGCCGTGCTCGGGGCAGTACACAACCGGGATGGGGCAGCCCCAGTAGCGCTGGCGGGACAGCAGCCAGTCCCGCAGCCGGTAGTTGACCTTGGGCCGCCCGATGCCCTGATCGACGAGCCAGGCGGTGGCTGTGACCTTGGCCTCGGCGATGTCCGTCGAGCCGTCGAGCCACCCACTGTTGATGCGCCGGCCCTCCCCCGAGTAGGCATCGCCTTCCCATCCTTCGGGCGGCTCGACCGTCCTGACGATGTCGAGGCCGTAGGCGTCGGCAAAGTCCCAGTCGCGCTGGTCCTCGCCCGGCACGGCCATGATGGCGCCTGTGCCGTAGGTCATCAGGACGTAGTCGGCGATGAAGATGGGCACCTTGGCGGCGGTGAAGGGGTTGATGGCGTAGGCGCCGGTGAAGACCCCCCGCTTGTCGAGGGGCCCATCGCCCGACTGGCGCTCGACCTCGGATGTGGTGCGGACGCGTTCGGTGAAATCCTCGATCTCGGCGCGCCGGTCGTCGGTGCTGAGGCTGACGACAAGTGGGTGCTCGGGCGCGAGCACGACGAAGGTCATCCCGAAACCGGTGTCGGGGCGGGTGGTGAAGACCCGGATCTTGTCCTCGCGGCCGTCGACGGCCAGATCGAACTCGACGCCTTCCGAACGCCCGATCCAGTTGCGCTGCATGGTCTTCACCCGCTCGGGCCAGGTGACCTCGTCGAGGCCGGCAAGCAGCTCGTCGGCGTAGTCGGTGATGCGAAAGAACCATTGCTCGAGATCCCGCTTGACGACCAGGTCGCCCGAGCGTTCGCAGGTGCCGTCGGCGAGGACCTGCTCGTTGGCAAGGACGGTCTGGCAACCGGGACACCAGTTGACCGGGGCACTGCGCCGGTAGGCGAGGCCGGCCTCGAGGAACCGCAAGAAGATCACCTGGTTGAAGCGCATGTACTCCGGGTCGTGGCTGCGCAGCTCCCGGCGCCAGTCGTAGACGGCGCCGAGCGCCTTCAGGCTCGTCTTCAGCTCGTCGATCCTGGCCTCAGTGAAGATCCGGGGGTGGGTCCCGCTCTTGATGGCGGCATTTTCGGCCGGCAAGCCGAAGCTGTCGAAGCCGATCGGGCTCAGCACCGCATGGCCCTGCATGGTTTTGTGCCTGGTGACCAGGTCACCGAACGTGTAGTTGCGCACGTGGCCCATGTGGGCCGCCCCGCTCGGGTAGGGGTACATGCACAGCGCGTAGTACGAGGGTCTGGGGTCGTCGTTGTCGACGTCGTAGGCGCCGAGCTCGAGCCAGCGCCGCTGCCACTTGGCCTCTATGCCCCTGTGGTCGTACGCCTCTGCCATAGGCGCACAGGGTACCGGCACGCCCCGCCGGCGGTCCTACGGGTTTCGGACAGCTGGTAAGGTATCCCAGCCACCTGGGGGCGTAGCTCAGTTGGTAGAGCGCTTGCATGGCATGCAAGAGGTAGAGGGTTCGATCCCCTTCGCCTCCACCAGATGCGTCTTATTCGAACCCTCGTCCTGCTTGCGCGAGGGTTCGGGTGGGACGCTTCTTCGCTCTCTGGTGCAGGCTGGCCCAGGTGATGGCCTGTTGCTGAAGGCCTCGAACAGGAACCGGGCCGCGTGGTACCGAACGTGGCATCATAGCGGTACCATTGGTCTATGGCTATGAACCTCCGGCTGAGCCCCGACGCCGAGGAAGCCGTTCGACGCGAGGCGGAACGGATCGGGCGCTCCCAACAAGAAGTGATCCGCGAAGCCATTAGCCGCCATCTCGGCCTTTCGGCGGGTCACGGCTCCAGCAGCGAACTCGGCGTGCTCGTCTCCACGGGCACGATCCGCCTGCCGAGGGTGCCATACCGCAAGGTAGCCAAGCGTCTGACCCTCCCGCCAGGAGTAACTGGCGCCGATCTCCTTGACCGGGACGACCGGATCTGAGGTGCGTGTCTACGCCGACAGCAGCGCCCTGATCAAGAGGTCGGTGGAGGAAGCCGAGTCCGACGCCTTGGAGGCAGCCTTCGACCGATACGTCGCTGACGATGCCGTGATCGTTTCGTCGTCGCTGGCCTGGGTCGAGGTCAGTCGTGCCCTGCGGACCCGGCTCGACAGCGGTTCGTACGACCAAGACGAGATCCACGACGCTGTTGAAGGTGGGCTGTCGGGTGTGACCGAACGACTGATCACCGCAGAAGTCGTCGGTCTCGCCCGGCGTGTTGCTCCCCCTCTGCTGCGCACGCTCGACGCCGTCCATCTCGCCACTGCGATCCTGCTCGATGTCGACGTGGTGGTCGCCTACGACGCTCGGCTCGTCGACGCCTGCCGGCAGAACGGGCTTACCACCACGATGCCTGGCCGCTAACGCGGTCAGGCTGGCAGACGAGAACCACAGCGACTGTCTGGCCACTCGGGGCGTGGATGGTGGTGGCGCTGTGCTCGCCGATCGCAGATGGGCCACTGCGGGCCGAGCTGGCCGATGTCCTCGGTGCCGATCCGGCCTCGGCCGCCAAATTCGCGGCCGGGTTGCTCGTCGACCCCCATCCGATCGTGGCAACTGGCGCCGGCCTCTGGGTTCGGCCCAGCTCGGAGACGACTGCGGTCGAGACATGGCGCGCCGCTCTGCCTGATGTGGTCGACACCGGTGACATCCCCGACCAAGAAGCCCTTGACGCCTGGGCGACGGAGCGCACCGCCGGGCTCATCGAGCGTTTCCCCATACAGGTAGACGACGACGTCTTGTGCCTGCTGGCCACCGCCTTGGCCACGAAGGTGTCGTGGCGAGTGCCCTTCACGGTGGTCGATGCCGCCGCACTCGGCTCGAGTCCGTGGGCAACAAGGTTGCGGCAGGTGCTGCAAGCCCCTCGGGGTGATCCCCGCCACCGCCAATACATTGCTGACACCCAAAGGGCCGGCACCGTCGCCGTGCATCTGGCCGAGGCGAGGGGAGGCCTGCTGGTCGGTTCCGTTATCGCCACCGACCCGGAAGCTCCGGCCGGCGACGTGCTCGCCGCGGCCGAGGAGATCGTCACCACCGAGGCCACCGGCACAAGCCCCGTGGATCGAAGCTCGCTGTTTGACCTGCCACTGGGCGCCAGGAGCGTCTGGACCATCGACGAGGTGCCGGTCGAGACCGCCGCTAGCAACAGCAGGGAGGAGCTGGTTGAGTCGGTATTGCCGGCCTGGTCGGCGGAAACCGACGTCGACCTTGATAGCGACGCGCTCGGCTTCCCTGCCGCCGCCAAGGTCATTGCCAGTGCCCTCACCGCGGAGGCGACCCCGTACGAAGCCCGCCAGCGAGCGATGGCCAGCTACAGCGCGGTCGGGTTCGAGGCTGCCGCCGTCACCGGCCTGGCTCACCGCTTGTCCCGGACGAGGACCCGTCCGGGACTGCGAAGGGTAGCCACGGTGCGCTTCGGCCATCGTTTTGCCGTCGTCGCTGCCGCCTACGACGACCCGCACACAATGGACGCCGGCTTATCGCGCTCCCCGTGGCACGGTCTCCCCGTCTTCTCGGCCTGGATCACCGAGCCCACCGACGCCGAGCCGGCATGATCAGCGGGAGCGGGCCGAGAGATGGGGGTGGACTCCGGGTCTCAGGTCAAGCGCGGCGGCGACCCGAGCTAGGAGCGCGACCATGGTCCGCTCCTCGCTCTCGGTCAGTGCCCGCCCGATCTCGGCGTCCAGGGCGGGGATGAGCCGGTTGACCCGGGCGACGAGCGCCGACCCGGAACGGGTGAGGCGCACGTCGAAGGCTCGACGATCCCGCTCGCTGCGGTGCCGTCGCACCCAGCCGGCGGCTTCGAGCTCGTCGATCAGGCCGACCATGTTGTTGCGGTGGATCCCGAGCGCGTCGGCGAGCTCCTGCTGTGTCTGGCTGGCGCCGCCCTCCAGGTTGCTCATCACTCCGAATGCTCGCGGGGAGACACCGAGCGGGATCAGCCGGTCGGCAAAGATCTGCGCCGCGCGGGCACCGACCTGCGACAGCAGGAACGCCAGGGAGTCGGCGTAGCGATCTTCGCTCACGGTGGAGATTCTAAGCAGAATCAGTGATTGTCACCTATAGTGACAGTCACTTAGTCTCGACTCCGAGGAGGGCCTGTGAGGACGATCGCCGTGGTAGGAGCGACGGGGCACACCGGCCTCGAAGTAGTCGATCGGGCACTGGCGCGAGGAAACCGGGTGCGGGCGCTGGCCCGTCGACCCGAAGCGATATCCACAAGGCATCCCGAGCTGGAGACGATGGAGGCGGATGTGCTCGACCAAGGCGCGATCGTCGAAGGACTAGCGGGGGCCGATGCCGTGGTGTCGGCGATCGGAATCGGCGCGTCCAGGAAGCCGACCGTCGTCTACTCGGACGGGATCGCCAACGTCCTCCATGCCATGGAGACCCACCACATCGCCACGCTCGTCGCCATCTCCGCCGCGCCGGTCGGCGACCGGGACGAGCAACCTGTGCTCGAACGCCGCATCGCCTTTCCGATCCTCGAGCGGATCTTTGGCTCGACGTATGAGGACATGCGCAGGATGGAGTCTCGGCTGCGCGCCAGCTCCGTCGACTGGATCTCCCTCCGGCCTCCGCGCCTGGTCGCCAGGAAAGCCACAGGCGCCTACCGCCTCGATGCCAACAGACCACTGCCCAGGGCACGGAGCCTGACCTATGCCGACCTGGCTACGGCCCTGCTCGACGTTGTCGATCGTGGCGACCTCAGGCGTCAAGCGGTCTTCGTCGCCAACTGATCGCTACTCCAGCTGTGGGCGCGCAGGGGCGCAGGGCTCTCAGCCAACTCCAAGCCGGCGTGTGGATACTTGTGACGTGCACCGGAGTGAGCCGCCAGGGAGATACACCCGATGACGACGGCCTCCGACGTATCGACCCGACGGTCGCCGGTGCGGCGCGCCACGGGCCGGCGTCCACCCCCGCCGTTGCCGTGGGTGCCACAGGCCGTGCCCATCGTCGCCGGTTGCGGGCTCCTCGTCGTCGTGGTCCTCGCCTTCGTCGACGAGCCTTGGAGCCAGTTTGGCGTGCCGGGTGGCCCGGCAACGTTCGTCGGCAGCCTGACGGGCCTCGTGGGCACCTACCTGGCGCTCCTGATGCTCCTTATGGTGAGCCGCATCCCTCCGCTGGAGCGGGCGCTCGGCCAAGACGGCGTCCTGCGCTGGCACCGCAGGCTGGCACCGTGGCCCATAACCCTGATCACTGTCCACGCCGTGGCGATCGTGCTCGGCTACGCCCAGGCCACAAGAACGGGCGTGTGGGCCGAGTTCGCTCAGATGCTCTCGGGGTACGCCGACGTGCTCGCGGCGACGGTGGGGCTCGGCCTCATGCTCCTCGCCGGCATCACCTCGATCCGTTTCATCCGGGCCAGGATGCGCCGGGAGACCTGGTGGGTGATCCACCTCTACTTGTATCTCGCCCTCGCCCTCTCGTTTGCCCACGCCCTCGCCCTCGGGCCCTCGTTTGTCGGGCATCCGCTCACCCGGTTCCTGTGGTCGGCCGTCTGGGTCGCCACGGCCGGCACCGTCATCGCCTTCCGTTTCGGACGCCCGCTCGTGCGTAGCTTCCGTCACCAGCTCCACATCGTCGAGGTCAAGCAGGAGGCGCCGGGGGTGGTATCGGTGATCTGTGCCGGTCGCCACGTCGAGCGCCTTCCCGTCGCCGGAGGCCAGTTCGTGCTCTGGCGCTTCCTCGTGCGCGGGATGTGGTGGCAGGCGCACCCGTACTCCCTCTCTGCCCTTCCGCAACCCCCGTACCTGCGCCTCACGGTAAAAGGTCTCGGCGACCACTCGCGAGCGGTGGCCCGGCTGAAGCCGGGCACGAGGGTGATCTTCGAGGGACCCTACGGAGTGTTCCGCCGCGAGGCTCGCTCACGTCGGCTGGTCGTGCTCATCGCCGCCGGGATCGGCGTGACCGCGCTGCGCGCCCTCCTCGAGGATCTTCCGGCAAGCAGCCATCCCGTCGTGCTCCTGCGCGCCTCCCGCCCCGAAGAGCTCGCACTCCGTGACGAGATCGCCTCGCTCGCCGAGGACCGCCAAGGGCAGCTCATCGAGCTGATCGGCTCACGCCGTCGCCACGCCATCGACCACCACAATCTCCGCCACCTCGTCCCCGACATCTCCCGGCGCGACGCCTTCGTGTGCGGGCCGGAGGCCTTCGTGGCCGAGGCGACGAGCGTCCTGAGCCGCCTCGGCCTACCACCCGAGGCGGTCCACCACGAGGCGTTCGTCCTCTAGCCCGAAAGGAGCACGCACGTGAGAAGGGCACCGCTCGTCATCACCGCCACCGCCGTCGGCCTCGCTGGCGTGCTCAGCTTCCAGACCCGTCGACCCTCGGCGGCGGGGTCCACTCCTGTTGCGACCTCCCCTCCGACCACGATCGGTCGACGGGCGACGACGGCCCCCCACTCGACCCCTACAAGGCGCCGGCGGCATGGCTCGCGGTCCCAGGCCCCGGGGCCGACGGCGACGACCGCGCCCTCGGCTCAGCAAGCCACGGGCAAGATCGTCCCGTACGGCTATGGGCAGCTGGCCGTCGACGTGACGGTGTCAGGGTCGAAGATCACGGACGTGTCGGTGGTGGGTTTGCAAACGGCCGAGCAGTACTCGCAGCAGCTCGCCCAGCAGGTCATCCCCACCCTGCGCTCCGAGACGCTGTCGGCTCAAAACGCCAACATCAGCGCGGTCTCGGGGGCCAGCTACACCAGCCACGCCTACGCGACCTCGCTGCAATCGGCGCTGGACAAGCTGCACCGATAACAGTGATCGAGACGCACACCGAGGCGGTGATGGGGACCGTCGTGTCCTTTTCGATCCACGTCGATGCGACGGCGCCGTGGCGTGCCGGCCTGGAAGCCGCCTGCGCTGATCTGCACCACGTCGACGAGATGTTCAGCACGTGGCGACCGGAGAGCCCGCTCAGCCGTCTGCGCAGAGGGGACCTGGACATCGAGGATGCGCCGGCCCAGATCGGCGTCGTGCTCGATCTGTGCCGCACGGCGCGGGAGCTGTCGGCCGGGTGGTTCGACCCGTGGGCCATGCCCGACGGTGTCGACCCGACCGGCCTCGTCAAGGGCTGGGCCGTCGAGCGGGCGGCGGCCGTCATGGCCCGGTCCGGTGTCGATGCCGTCCTCGTCAACGGTGGCGGTGACATCGCCACCTTCCGGCGCAACCCGCCCGCAACGCCAGGGCACATGGCGCCGGACCAACCCCCCTGGCGGATCGGCATCCGCCACCCGTGGCGACCGGAAGGGCTGGCCGACGTCGTCGCCGTCGACGCCGCGATCGCCACCTCGGGCGCCTACGAACGAGGCGAGCATCTCATCGACCCCGCCACCGGCCGAGCCGTATCGGCGGCGGCCTCGGCCACGGTGACGGGTCCGAGCCTCGCCATCGCCGACGCGTTGACGACGGCCCTTGCCGTCGGCGGACGCGTCCTCGTGCCCACGATCGAGCGACTGGCCGGCTACGAGGCGTACGTGATCGGCTGGGACGGCACGGAGACAACGACGTCGGCGTTTCCCTCGACGTCGAAACAACGACTGGACGCGTAACCCGTCATCCCACCCCCGTCCGGCCGGGATCCCTCAACTCGTCACGCAGCTTGAACTTCTGGACCTTGCCTGATGGGGTCCGCGGGAGCTCGCTGCGTAATTCGACGCGCTCAGGGAAGTACTGCTTCGCCATGCCCTTCTCGGACAGGTACGCCGTCAGCTCCCCGAGCGTCGGCGGAGTGCCTTCGGCCACGATCACAGCACACGCCCGCTCTCCCAGGCGGTCATCGGGGTAGGCGACGACCGCGACGTCTTTTACCGGGGGAAACATGAACAGGGCGTTCTCGATCTCGATGACCGGGATGTTCTCGCCCCCGCGGATGATGATGTCCTTCGATCGACCGCTGATCCGAATCCCACCCCCCGGAGTCTGATAGCCGAGGTCGCCGGTGTCGAACCAGCCGTCCCGGTCGACGACCTGATCGTAGAGATCCATCCGACCGAGGTAGCCGACGAACATGCTCGGACCCTTGGACAGGAGCCGACCGGGCTCGCCGGCCGATACCGGAGCGCCGTCCTCGTCGACGATCTTGACCTCCATCACCGGGGTGGGACGGCCATCGCTGCTCGACACCTCCTCCACTGGATCCTCGGGCGTGTGGATCGCGCAGATGCCGCACTCCGATGTGCCCCACAGGGCCATCGCCTTGGCGCCGAGCACCTCGGTGGCGCGCCCTGGCAGCGAGGCGGGAATGGGGGCTCCGGCACAGACAAAGTACCTGAACGAGTCGAGCTCACGAGGGCCCTCGAGCTGGGCCTCGACGGTGTCGACCATGAACGGCGTCGCACCGAGGGTCCAGGTGACCCGCTCCTCGCCGACGAGACGAACGAACGCCTTCGGATCCCAGAGGTCCTGGAAGACGATCTTCATTCCCCGTGCGAGCGGCTGGAGCATCCCCCAGAGGAACCCGGTGAGATGACCCATCGTGGACGCCATGAAGCAGACGTCATCGGAGTCGAGGCGGAGGCTGTCGAACAAGGGGGAACCGGCGGACCACAGGGTGTTGGCGGTGTGCAGCGTGCCTTTCGGCTCACCGGTCGTCCCCGAGGTGTACATGAGCGAGGCGATCTCGTCGGGCCCTCGCTGAAGGTGAACCGGCGCATCGCCGTCGGCTCCCGGTCGCAACCGATCGCGCTCGAGAAAGAAGTCCTCGAAGGCGATCAACCCTTCCGGTAAGGCAGTTTCACCGCCGACGACGACCGCGTGACATAGATCGGGCAGGACGTCGACGAGATCGACCGCAAGCGCCGAGTGGGAGTAGCCGCGGAAGACATCGGGCACGAACAGCACCTTGGACCGGGCTCGACCGAGCATGAATTCGAGCTCGCGGCGCCGGAATATGGCCACGAGCGGATTTACGATCGCGCCGATTCGCATGGCCGCGAGCGTCAGGGCGGCGAACTCCCAACCGTTGGGTAGCTGGATCGATATCACGTCGTCACGACCGACTCCGAGCTCGACCAGACCGCTCGCAATGCGGTCGACCATGACGCCCAACTGTCCGTACGTCATGGTGACCGGGACGGAGCTCCCGTGGCGGTATGTGACGATCGCCGCCTTGTCCGGCCGTCCCCTCACATGCTCGAGGAAGTCGTCGAGCATGGTCCGGTCCCGCCAGAACCCGGACCGGCGAAACGCCACCGAATCCTCCGGGCGGGGCCGACGGTATTCGGCCAACGACCGGTGGGACCCGGATGGGGCGAGATCGTCGTTCATGGCTCAACTCCCGAGGGGATGTCCGATGCGGATAGCGCAAACGTGCCGACGACCGAGATGAGCGGCCGGTCATCGGGCGAGAGGAACGCCGCCTCGGCGACGAGGACGCGGCGTCCGGCCCGCACGAGGTCGGCCGAGGCACGGAGGCGGGATCCGTCGACCGCCACCGGGCGGAGGAGGGTCACGTCGAGGCCGACGACGCGGGCGGTGCTCCCCCTCGCCGCACGGGCCGCAACGAAGGACAGGGCCGCCTCCCCCAATGCCGCTTGCATCCCGCCGTGCATCACTTTGTGCCGATTGGCCATCTCCCGGCGCACCTCGACGCTGAGCTCGGTGCGCTCGGTACGCCCAGTCCCCCCGGTGCGCTCGCTGCGACCGCCGCCATCGGGCCCCCCGACGTCCGCCCTGAACCGCACGAGCTCGCGCAGCCGCGCCAGGCTCGCCCGCGGGTGGGGCGTCGCCGCGTAGTTCGTCGCGCCTCCGGGCTCGGCGTCGGTCGGGGCAACGCCATCGCCACCCGACAGGACAACAAACCAGCCGCTTGCTCTGGCCGCCAGCCGGCCATCGCCGGTCCTGATGTCGGCCGCGGCCAGTGTGAGAGCGTCCCGCTGCGCCAGCACCTCTCCCCTCGCCGCCAAGACCTCGCCCTCGACGAAGGCGACATCGGTGAAGTCCAGCCGCAGGCTGGCCGTGCGACACCCGCCCGTATCGGCGGCGGTCGTGAGCACGGCCCGACCGAGCGCCACGTCGGCCAGCACCCCGAGGAATCCGCTGGGAAACGGATCGTCAGCGCTCGCCCCGGCGGCGACGGTCATCTCGACCTCGACCCAGCCCCGCCCGACGGAGACGAGTCGGATTCCGAGCATGCCTTCGACGGCACTGTCGGCCTCGCCTTCGAGGAGTGTCCCCACGACGTCGGGATGGTCGGGGCCTTCCGGCCCGCCACCGGCGTGGCCGTCGCCGCTGCTCTTCGGCATCAGCCTCGGTCCCGAATGGTCGGGCCTTCAGACACTCGACCGGGATTCCTCGACGCGGCCGCGGGCCGAACCCAGCAGGAGGTGCAGGCTCAGGGGGCCGCGAACGTTTCCACCCGTCCATTGCACCGCTACGGCAGGGTCCAGCTCGAACTCGGGTATGCGTTTCAACCACTCTTCGATGGCCACCCGGATCTCCATGCGGGCGAGGCCGGAGCCCAGGCAGCGATGGATGCCGAGGCCGAAGGCGAGATGCGGGTTACGACGACGGTCGATGAGCACGCGATCGGGATCTTCGAAGGCCTCCGGATCCCGGTTGGCCGCCGCCCACGTGAGCAGCACACGATCGCCGGCCTCGACCGGGCATCCCGAGATGTTCGTCGGCGCCGTGGCGACGCGTCCGATGGTGATCGGGGCGTAGGCCCGCACAAACTCCTCGACCGCCGTGGCGATCATCGACGGGTCATCGACGAGTCGCCACCGGTCCTCTGGATGGGTGGCGAGATGCCACAGGCTCGCACCGATGGCACTCCACGTCGTGTCGATGCCGGCGACGAGGAGCAAGAAGCACATGCCGACGATCTGCTCGTCGGCCAGGTCTTCGTTCTGGCGTCGCCGGAGCAGGTCGGCGATCACCCCTTCACCGCCGAGGGGGCGCTCGCCGCCAACCAACGCCGTGAAGTACGTGGTGATCGTGGCGATGGCCTCCCTGCGGGCGACCTGATCGGTGGCGCCCTGTTTGAGGAACTGCACGATCCACGCGCTGAACCGTGGCGTGTCCTCTGCGGGGAGACCGAGCATCTCGGCGATGACGGCGATCGGGATGTGCTGGGCGAACACATCGGCGGCGTCGACCGCCTCTCTTCCGATGATGGCGTTGATTAACGCCGCGGCCGTCCGCCGGGTGGAAGCCTCGAGCCCGTCGACAACGTGATGGTTGAACAACGGAAGCAGCACGCGACGTTCCCATGTGTGCTCGGGCGGGTCCGATGTGATCGGCGGCATCCTGAGCTCGTGGCCGGGCCGAGGGACGGCTCCCGTCGCCTCGAGGGCGCGCGAGCTGAACGCAAGGGGATCACGGGCGATCGTCGCGATGTCGGCGTGTCGTACCACGAGCACGGCGCCGCCACGGCTGCGAGTCCGGGCGACCGGACACTCCGCTCGCATGGCCCGCCAGATGGACTGCGGGTCGTCGAGGTACTCGGGGGCGTACAGATCGAAGCCTGTCTCCCATCCCGCTGGCAGTCGACTCGTCATGAACTCCCCCGAAGCGTCCGCAGCGACATTAGGGCCACCTGCGGAACAACGAGCGCGGCCCTTGCCCGGGACCTGCGTATACCCTCTCGTCATGGCTGTGCGGGGGACGCCGGCGGCGGGCACGGACGGCGCAACGAGAACCGAACGCAAGCGCGCCGCGCGCGTCGCCCGCATCGAGCGCACCGCAGCCCGGGTGTTCGCCGAGAAGGGCTACGAGGGGGCCAACCTCGACGACATCGCCGCCGAACTGGATCTTCGAGGCTCGAGCCTGTACCACTACTTCTCCTCCAAGGAGGAGTTATTCCTCCGTTGCCTGCGCAACTCCGCCGACGAGGTATTTCTCCGCCTCCGCTCCATCCTCGACAGCCACGACGACCCGGCGACGGCGCTGCGCGCTTTGTTGCGGGAGCAGGTGCTCATCGAGCTCAGGGACTTTCCCGAGTTCGTTCCTCTGTTTTTCGCGACGTACCTGCCCGTACCCGAGTTGCGCAACGAGGTGCTCAGACTGCGCCAGGAGCACGCCAAGATCCTGGAAGGGGCGGCCCGGCGAATGCACCCGACGGCTCCATCGGTCTCGCCGGATGTACGGGTGTGGCTCGGGATCGCCTTCGGGTCGCTCGCCTATTTGCAGGAGTGGTACGACCCGGCCGGTGTGATGAGCACCGAACAGCTCGCCGATCGAATGGCCGACGTCCTGCTCGCCGCGTTCCCACTCTGAGCCGACGCCGACCTCGAATCACGCGCCCTGCGGGCGCCGGCGCATGAACGCGGCCCGACGGCACCTGCAGACCAGCTCGTCTCGCTGGTTGTAGGCCCGATGCTCGAACGAGACAATCCCCGCCTCCGGGCGTGACTTGGAAGGACGGGCCGCCGTAACCTCCGTCTCCGCCCACACCGTGTCGCCGGCAAAGATGGGCGCAGGAAACTCGACGAGCTCGAATCCGAGATTGGCGATCGTCGTGCCGAGCGTCGTCTCCGGCACCGAAATGCCAACCACTAGACCGAGGACGAACAGACTGTTCATCAGGGGCCGGCCAAATTCCTGGGCCGCGGCGAACTCGGCATCGAGATGCATGGGCTGCGGATTCATGGTCAGGCACGTAAACAGCACGTTGTCCGACTCGGTGACGGTCCTCGTAACGGCGTGCTCGACGACCTCGCCGACGACGAACTCCTCCAACCATTTCCCCGACCGGTTCCGTGGCATCGCTCTCCCGTGGCCGACCTCTCGCTTGAAGTTCAAGCCTACTCTTGGGATGCTGGTCGCCAAGTCCAGCCCGATCGACAGGTGAAGCGTCATGACCCCCTCGCAGCCGTCAACCCTGACCGACGAGTTCCTCACCGACGGCTACGGCGTGCCGTGGGCCCTCGACGAGGAGCACCTCCAATGGCAGAAGGCGGTGCGAGACTTCTGCGAGACGGCGGTCGCCCCGGCCGCGGCGGCGCGGACCATCGAGGCGCGCTTCGACCCCGACCTCGTGACGGCGATGGCGGCCACCGGCGCCCTTGGCCTGCTCATCCCCGAGGAGTTTGGCGGGGAGGGAGCCGACCTGCGCAGCCTCTGCCTGGCCGCCGAGGAAGTCGCCGCCGTCGACTCGTCACTTGCCGTCACCGTGCACGTCCAGGCCATCAGCCTCGCCCTCCTCGCGCACCTCGCCGCCGACCGGCCCGACCTGCTCGCCGATGTGCTCCCCTCGGCCTGCAAGGGTGAGACGTTCGTGTCGTTCGGCCTGACCGAACCCACGGGTGGATCCGACGCCGGCAACATCGCCACCAGGGCCCGCCGCGACGGGACGGACTGGGTGATCAACGGGGCAAAGCAGTTCATCACCAACTCGGGAACCCCCTTCTCCCGCTACGTGATCCTGTTTGCCGCGAGCGAGGAGGCCAAGGGCCGCGCTCCCGTCTCTGCGTTCCTTGTGCCGCTCGACGCCCCCGGCGTGACCGTCGGTGAGCGCTACTCGAAGATGGGATGGCGGGCATCCGACACCCACCCGCTGTTCTTCGACGACGTGCGCGTGCCGGCGGACGCCCTGATCGGGACCGAGGGCAAGGGGTACCGCGAAGCGCTGCGCTTCTTGACCTGGGCACGACTCCCGATCGCCGCCATGAGTACCGGCCTGGCTCGAGGCTGCCTCGTCGACACCCTCCGCTTCGTGAAGGAGCGTGAGTCGTTCGGGAAACCGCTCGGCGACCATCAGTCCGTCGCCTTTCAGATCGCCGACATCGCCGTGCTTGCCTCGACCGCCAGGGTGATGACCTACGACGGCGCGTGGAAGTACGACCGGGGCATGCCCATCGAACGGGAGGCGGCCACGGCCAAACTCATGGCGTCGGAGGCGGCCAACAAGGCGGCCTACATCGCGACCGGGCTCCAGGGCGGATACGGCTTCATGCTCGACGGGGCGTCGACCCGCCACTACGTCGACGCCAGGATCCTCACGATCGGGGAGGGCACGTCGGAGGTGCAGAGGATGCTGATCGCGCGGGGTCTCGGGCTCGGGGTCTAAGGGTGTCTCCCCTCCCGCTCGCTGGGCTGCGGGTCCTGAGCATGGCCCACCAGTACCCGGGGCCGTTTGCCACGATGCTGCTCTCCGACCTCGGTGCCGACGTCGTCGTGGTCGAGCGCCCCCAGACAGGTGACCCCACGCGGACCGTACCCGGCTTCCACGGCTCGCTGGCCCGGGGCAAGCGATCGGTCGCCCTCGATGTCAGCAGCGAGGCCGGAAGGGCAGCGTTCGTCGCCCTCGCCGGTCGCTCCGATGCCCTGATCGAGGGTTTCAGGCCCGGGACGATGGCGCGCCTCGGGCTCGGTCACGAAACCCTCAGGGGGAATGACCCCGCCCTCGTGTACGTGTCGGTCTCAGGGTTCGGCCAGAGCGGTCCGTACCGGGACCGTCCCGGCCACGACCTGACCTACCAGGCGGAGGCCGGGATGCTCTACGAGCACGCCCCTCCCGCCGATCCGGCCACGCCGCCCGCCGTCGCCATCGGCGATCTGAGCGCCGGGTTGTTCGCCGCCCAGGCCGTGCTCGTCGGGATCGTCCAGCGGGAGCGGACCGGGGAGGGGTGCTACATCGACGTGTCCATGTTTGACGGGCTCGTGACGCTGCTCAGTGCGCACGTCGGACCCGTGATCAACCAGACGGGTCCTCCCGGATTCACCTACGAGCCCGGGTACGGAGTGTTTCCCACATCGGACGGCCAGCACATCGCGATCGGTGTGGCTCACGAGGATCGTTTCTGGCGCTCTCTCTGCGACGTCACCGGGCTCGAAGCCGACCGCGACCTCTCCGCCACCGGTCGCCTGGCCTTTGCCGGCCGGCTGCGGCAGCGGCTCCTCGATGCGATCGCAGCACGGTCGGCGGAGGAGTGGGAACGGCTGCTCACCCGAGCCGATGTCCCCTTCGGTCGGGTCCGTTCACTCGCCGATCTCCCCCACTCCCCACAAGCCATCGGCCGTCGGGTCCTGACCGACGTCCGAGGCTCCGGTGAGATGCACGTCCGCCAGCCGCTCGTCATCGACGGCGATGCCCCCGGTCCGAAACGGGGCCCGGCCGCCCTCGGCGAGCACACCGCCGAGGTGCTCTCCGAGATCGGCATCGATGCCGCCACCGTCGACGAGCTCATCCGCAGCGGTGCGGCCGGCGGGGGGGCACCCTCATCGACGGCCGACGAGGCGGAGTCTTGACCGCCTTTTCCGATGCCGAGCCCGGAGCGGCGGGTAACGGCGCGCTCGGCGCCGAGTGGTCAGGGGACGAAAGGGCCCGGCTCGAGGCGGCACGGGTCACAGCCCTCGGCGGCAAGGACAGCGGCCGGTGGCCGCACAAGCTCCCGGTCCGTCAGCGCATCGAGGCGCTCGTCGACCCGGGCAGCTGGGTCGAGGACGGCCTGCTGGCCAACGCCAGATCGCCAGACCTCCCCGCCGACGGTGTCGTCACCGGTGTCGGGTCCGTGGACGGCCGGCGGGTCGCGGTGATTGCCCATGACTTCGCCGTCAAGGCCGGCTCCTGGGGCGAGTTGAGCTGCGAGAAGCAGGTCCGCATCCTCGAACGCGCCGACCGGGACCTGCTGCCCGTCTTCTATCTGGTCGACGCCGCCGGCGGGCGGCTGAGCGACCAGATGGGATTCTTCCCCGGCCGGCGGGGGGCATCGCGCATCTTCCATCTCCAGGTCAGGCTCTCGGGTCGCGTCCCGCAGCTCTGCTGCCTGCTCGGCCCTTCGGCCGCAGGGGGCGCCTATATGCCGGCGTTCACCGACTGGGTTGGAATGGTGGAACACAACGCATCGATGTACCTGGCCTCGCCGCGCATCGCCGAGAAGGTCACCGGCGAGCGAACCACCCTCGAGGAGATGGGTGGCGCCACCATGCACGCCACCGTGTCGGGCTGCGGCGACGAGGTGTTCGCCGACGACATCGAAGCCATCGCCGCGGCGCGACTCCTCTTCTCCTACCTGCCGACGGCCTGGAACGACGTGTCCCGGACCCAGCAGGGAAGGCCACCGGAACGCACCGACTGGCCCGACGAGCTCATCCCGAGCGACCCCAATGTCTCCTACGACGTCGGTGAGATCATCACCCGGCTCGTAGACGATGGCACCTTCTTCGAGATCAAGTCGGGGTGGGCCACCGAGCTCGTGACCGGCCTGGCCCGCATCGAGGGGCGCGTCGTCGGGCTGCTCGCCAACCAGCCGGCCGTGCGTGCCGGCGCCATCTTCGTCGACTCGGCCGACAAGGCGGCCCGCTTCATCACCTTCTGCGACGCGTTCAACATCCCGCTCGTGTTCTTGCAGGACGTGCCCGGCTTCATGGTCGGCGTGGCCGTGGAGCGCCAGGGGATCATCCGCCATGGGGCCAAGATGGTCACGGCCATGGCCAGCGCCGAGGTGCCGAAGTTCACCGTCGTGCTCAGGAAGGCGTACGCAGCCGGCTTCTACGCCATGGGCGCACCCGGCTTTCTCCCGAGGGCCGTCATCGCCCTGCCCAGCGCTCAGATCGGCACGATGTCGGCCGAGGCGTCCGCCAACGCCATGTACGCCCGAAGACTGGCGGAGATGGACGATGACCAGGAGAGAGACGCCTACCTGGCCGCCCGGATCGCCGAGCAGCAAAGCGAGGTCAACCTGATGCGCATGGCCAGCGACCTCGTGGTCGACGCCGTCGTCGATCCGAGCGGCCTCCGAGCCGAGCTCTCGGCCCGGCTGCGCGACGCCGAGGGCTGGGAACGCGAACCCCGGCGGCGCCATCATCACGTGAGCCCGGTGTAGGGCGGTGGTCGCGCCCGGCACCTCCGATCCAATCGCGAGCCACCCTCCCCGCAGCCTGCTCTTCGTTCCCGGGCATCGGCCCGACATGATCGCCAAGGTCGGCCGGTCGAACCCCGACGCCGTGGTCATCGACCTCGAGGACGCCGTCCCCGTGGCGGACAAGGAGTCGGCCCGGGCGGCGACGATCGACGCCCTCGGTCCCCTCGTGACCGGTGGCGCCGGCGAGCCGGTGGTGCTCGTGCGGGTCAACCCGCCGGGCTCGCCGTGGTTTGACGACGACGTCGCCGCCGTGGCGGCAACCGCCGCGGCCGGCATCGTGCTGCCCAAGTACGACAAGGTCGAGGACCTGGCCGGGTCGCGGGCCATCCTCGAACGCCACGGCCGTCGCGACGCCGCGGTCCTCGTGGGCGTCGAGACCGTGAGGGGTGTCGCCGACTCCCGGGAGCTGCTCGCCGCCGGGGTCAGCGCCGCCTACTTCGGCGCCGAGGACTTCATCGCCGACCTGGGTGGCCGGCGCACCGACGCCGGCAACGAGGTGCTGTACGCCCGAAGCTTGGTGGCCATGTCGGGACGGCTGGCCGGCGTGGCCGTCATCGACCAGACGGTGGTGGCTATCCACGACGACGCTCGCTTCGTCGACGACGCCGGCGTGGGCCTCACTCTCGGGTACACAGGGAAGATCTGCGTCCACCCCAAACAGGTGCCACTCGCCCATTCGGTGTTCAGCCCGTCACCGGCCGAGGTCGAGCGGGCCGAGCGGGTCGTGGCCGCGGCGGGTCAAGGCGCGGCGGCCGTCGACGGGGAGATGGTCGACGAGGTCCACGTGCGCATGGCCCTCCAAGTGCTCGCCCGTCGCCGGGTCGACGGCCCGTCCACACCGGACCAGGGACGGTGACGGCACCTCGCCCGTTGGCCAAGGTCTTCGTCGCCAACCGGGGCGAGATCGCCGTGCGAGTCATCAGGGCCTGTCGCGACGCCGGACTTGGCAGCGTGGCGTGCTGCCCGGATACCGAGCGCAGCGCCCCCTACAGCCGCCTCGCCGACGAGGTGGTCTCGCTGCCGGGCCAGGCGCCGGCCGACACCTACCTCGACGCTGACCGCCTGGTGGAAGCCTGCACCGCCAGCGGGGCCGATGCGTTCCATCCCGGGTACGGGTTCTTGTCCGAAAGCCCGGAGCTGGCCTCGGCGGTGATCGACGCCGGGATCACCTGGATAGGCCCGAGCCCCACGACCCTGAGGCTCCTCGGCGACAAGATCGCCGCCCGACGCCTGGCGGCGAGCGTCGGAGCCCCCCTCGTGGCCGGCGGCACCGACCCGCTCGAGGGGCCCGAGGATGTGGTCGCCTTCGCCGCCGAACACGGCCTGCCGGTGGCGATCAAGGCCGCCTTCGGGGGCGGTGGCCGCGGGCTCAGGGTCGCCAGGTCGATGGAGGAGATCCCCGCCCTCTTCGCCGCGGCCGTCGGCGAGGCCACGGCCGCCTTCGGTCGCGGTGAGTGCCTCGTAGAGCGGTACCTGGAGCGGGCCCGTCACGTCGAGGCTCAGATCCTCGGCGATCTCCACGGCAACGTCGTCACAGTCGGAACGCGCGACTGCTCGCTGCAACGCCGTCACCAGAAGCTCGTCGAGGAGGCCCCGGCGCCGTTCTTGACCGACGCCAAGCGCGCCACGATCCACGCCTCGGCGCGCGCCATCGGCATCGAAGCCGGATACCACGGGGCCGGAACCGTCGAGTACCTGCTCGGAGAGGACGGCACGGTGTCGTTTCTCGAGGTCAACGCCCGCCTCCAGGTCGAGCACCCCGTCACGGAGGAGACCTCGGGCGTCGACCTGGTCCGCGAACAGCTCCGCATCGCCGCCGGCGAGCCTTTAGGTCTGGAGGCCACGCCCGATCCGAGGGGCCACGCCATCGAATTTCGCATCAATGCCGAGGATCCTCGACGGGGCTTCGTCCCCGGCGCCGGCACCGTCACTCGCTTCGTGGCGCCCGGCGGTCCCGGGGTCAGGGTCGACGCCGGCGTCGAGTCAGGCAGCATCGTGGGCGGCCAGTGGGACTCGCTGCTCGCCAAGGTGATCGTCAGGGGCAAGGACCGCGCCGAGGCGCTCGAACGGTCCCGTCGCGTCCTCGACGAGATGACCGTCGATGGCGTCGCCACGGTGCTCCCCTTCCACCGGGCCCTCGTCCGTGCGGACGCCTTCGTCGGTGATGGCGAGGGGTTCTCGGTCCACACCCGCTGGATCGAGGAGGACTTCGACCCCACCCGTCTCCCCTCGGGCGAACCCGATGTCGATGGTGACGCCGGTAACGCCGGTGACCCCGGTGACTCCGGTGACTCGGGTGAGTCCGGTGACCCCGGTGCCGCTCCGAGGATCGCCGTCAGGATCGGAGGACGACGCCTCGAGGTCGCCGTCCCCGGCCTCGCCACCCTCGCCCGAGCCGGTCACCTGAGCGCCGACGACCTGACGGCGCGGCGGGCCGACTCAGCGCAGGCCGGACCCGGCGACGCCGACGGCACCGGTGACAACGCCGTGCTGGCGCCGATGCAGGGGACGGTGATCGAGGTGGCGGTCGGCGAGGGCGACCGCGTCGACAGGGGCGACGTCGTCGCCGTCGTCGAGGCCATGAAGATGCAAAACGCCGTCCTCGCCCCCATGGGGGGGACGGTCACCGGGCTGGTTGCCACCGTCGGTCAGTCGGTCGGCATCGACGAACTGCTCTGCCGGATCGACGTCGACCCGAGCTGAGGCCCTCCGGCCACGCCGGCCACGCCGGGCCGCCCCGCCGGCCCGCCGGCCCGCCCGTGAGGCCACCCCCGGTGCGGTCGACGACGCTGCGAGTGATCTTGTCGCGATTTGTGCACGCTTCGGCTCGAACCTGTCGCGATTTCTGTACACCCGTCGGTGCAAAATCGCGACAGGTTCGACCCGGAATCGGACACCCGGCCACGGCAGAAAGGATCGGCTGACTCGGCCGCGCCGCCTCACCCCGAGGACGGCTCGGGGCCGGTGTGGTGACCGAGCGCGCCGGCGTAGCGCTCCCTCGCCTCCAAACGGGTCAGCTGGAGTAGCTCCGGCCCTTCGGTGACGACGAGCACCCGCTGCGGGCACTTAAACGCCGCCGCCCGCGCTCGACAGTGGGCCTTCAGCTCCTCCTCCGTCGGCGGGACCGCCGACGCAGGAGGGACGACGACGGCACAGACCCGCTCGCGCCACTCGGGGTCGGGCAGGCCAAAGACCCACGCCCTGGCCACGCCGGCGTGGGTCAGCAGGACGGTCTCGACCTCGGCCGGGTACACGTTGAGGCCTCCGGGCTTGATCAGGTCCTTGTCGGTCGTCCTTCCGACGAACCAGAGCTCGCTGCGGGGTCCGGCGCGCAGGACATCGCCGGTCCGGAGCCAGCCGTCGTCGGTCAACCGGGTCGACTCGTCGGGCCAGTACCGCTCCACGACCACGTCGCTTCTCACCCACGCCTCGCCGGCCTCGCCTGCAGGGACGGCCCGGCCCTCCTGATCCCTGATCGACACCCGGGACTGGGCAAGCGGGCGACCGACGAACTCCGATACGGCCGGCCGGGCCACGACCTCGCCCATGGCGACGAGCCCTGCGGTCTCGGTCTGACCGTAGAAATTCCACCACGCGACCCCGAGATCGAGGTAGCGCTCGATGACAGCGGGGGCGTCGAGGCCGATGATCAGCCGCAACCTCCCTCCGAGCGCCACGCCGGCCGCCTCGGCGGCGTCGGCCACCCGGGCCGCCATCGGAGCGAACCCGGCGAACCACGTGACAAGTCCGGCACCGATCAGGCGGGCCGCCTCGGATGCGTCGAAGGTTGCGAGCAGGGTCGTCGCCACTCCCCTGCACCCGGCCACGAACAGCAGGTAGCCGCCGAACGTGTGCGAAAGAGGCAGGAACAGCCCCTGCACGTCGGCGGGTCCGAGGTCGATGCCGTCGGCCGTCTGTTGGGCCTGGGCCAGCAGGTTGCGATGGGTGACGACTGCGCCACGCGGGCGCCCCTCGACCGCGGCGGTGAAAAAGAGCGCCACAGGATCATCGGGTGCCACGTGCTCCTCGACGGCGACGGGGTCGCCGGCGGCCACGAACCCGTCGAAGTCGGTCGCGCCCGTTCCCGCCTCGCCGCAGATGGCATCGGTCGCCATCTGAGGGACCAGGCGTCGAAGCCGGGCCAGGTGACCGGCGTCGCCGGCATAGAGCGCGGCCGGAGCCGCGGCATCGATGACGGCGCCGATCTCGTCGTCGCCGAGACGCGACTCGAGCGGCACCACGATGGCGCCGAGATAGGCCGCGGCCCAGTAGACCTCAGCGAATCGGTGGCAGTTGTCGCTCAGCACCGCGATGCGGTCGCCACGGCCCAGACCCTGGGCGCGCCAGGCGTTGCCGAGCCGGACGACCCGCTCCCGTAACTCGGCGAAGCTCGATGTCGTCGCCCCGCAGCGGACAGCGACGGCATCGGGACCGATGGCCGTCGCCCGCTCCAGCGCGTCGAAGAGGTTGTAGCCGGGCCTCACTCGTCCTCGACGACGACACGCACAAACTTCACGGTCCCTACGGCCACATCCTCGGGCCGCACGAACTCCAACGTGACGGGCACGCCCAGCTCGGCGCCGAGGGCCCGGGCGAGGCGGTCTCGAAGGTCGTCGCTCGGCTCGCCGGACGTCACCGTCGAGCGGACGATCAACCGGTCCTGCGGCTGGCGTGACCGCTTGACGAGCTGATATGCGGCGAACTCGGTCTCCGGGTAGCGCCACAGCACGTTTTCGACGTCGTCGCTGAAGATCCTCTTGTCGCCGACGGTCACCGACCAGGCGTAGCGGCCCCGGTAGTTGACCCGCACGTGCGTGCTGCCGCACGGGCACGGCCCGTCGTCGGCCTGGACCACGTCCTCCATCCGGTAGCGAACGAACGGGGTGGCCTCGGCCCACAGGTTGGTGATGACAAGCTCGCCCTCGGTCCCGGCCGGCACCGCTTCGTGGGTGACCGGGTCGAGGACCTCGACGATGAACTGGTCTTCCATGAAGTGCAGGTAGGGAGCGGAGAACGAGCATTCCGACGCCGGGATGTACTGGTCGCCGGAGGCGCCCATGTTGTGATAGGGCACCCCCCAGGCCTTCTCGAGGATGCGCCGGCGGGCGTCGGTGCAGAGAAACGCCGAGTAGATGAACCTCAGGCCGGGATGGACGTCCGTCGGCACGAGGCTCTTCTCGCGCAGATACGTGATCTCCAGCTCGGGGTGGTACACGAAGATGGCATCGAGGCCGGCCCCGGCAAGGAGCTCGAGGTTCGCCGGCACGACCTGACGGTTGTCGAACTCGAGGGTGAAGACGGTCGCCCCAAGCCGGCGGGCCCCCTCGGCCGACATGGAGAACCCGTGCCACGGCATGGCCGCTTCCAGCCAGCTGTTGGTCCTGTCGCCAGGGCGCAGGCCGACGCGCCAGAGCATCCGGGCGAAGTTGTCGGCGGCCTGGGCGTGGTCCGCTTCGGTCAGGCCGAAGACGTTGGGCAGCCCGCTCGTGCCGGTGCTCTTGTTGACCCTTCGGAGCTGGTCGATCCCGACACAAAGGGTGCCGGAGAACGGGTCGCCGGTCTCGGCGCGAAAGGCGCGGAGGTCGTCCTTGTCCATGACCGGGAGCCGATGAAGGTCGTCCAGGCTGCGGATCGCCGACGGGCGAACCCCGGCCTTGTCGTAGAGGCCGCGGAAGAAGGGGCTGCCCTCGTAGACCCGCCTGACCTGGCGCGCCAGCCGCTGGCCCTGGACCTCGAGCAGCTGGGCCCGGGGCAGGGTCTCGATCCCGGGCCGCCAGTGGGTTCTGGCCTCGGCGGCATCCTCGTCGGACATGGAAATCCCTCCCTGTATGAAGGCGGACGGTGCCGGGGCACGCCCGCCTTGGAGCAGGAGAATATCGGTCGACTACTTGGAAATCAACGGAGCGGTAGAGCCCGCTTTGAGGCTGCGAACCGCGCTGTTGACGCACGCGGCGAGCGGGACGGCGATGATCGCACCGAACACTCCCGAGCAGGATCGACCCGGCGGAGGCCCGGGCGCGGAAACCCGGCGCAGACAAACGCCCAGATCCTTTCGCCGCCGTAGAGGAGGAAGATCGTGGTGAACACGCCGAGGACGAGGCCGGTGATCACGTCGATTACCGTCTTTCCCGTGGAGACGGCGGTCGAAGCGATGGCGGCGCTGTTTTTGTTCACCTGCTTGGAAAGGGTTGTCGAGAAGTGGCCGATGGCCTGTTGATCGAGGTGGAGGGGACCGGTCACCAACCAGTGCTCGGTCGAGGGGATCAGCCTGTCGATCTCCCTTCCGAGCTGCGGCGCCTGGGCGATGGCGCGAGTGACCACGAGGGCGATACCACCCGCGCAGTCTGCCGCGACCACGGTCAAGTCGCTCCCTGCGGGGCCTCGGGAACCTGGCGGCGCGCTCATGCGTCAAGAGGATGTGAGTGACGCGTTGAGGCGAACGCCGAGGTCCGGTTCCGGGACGGCCACAAATGGCGCCCTCGGCGGCGCCGCGGCGCGCGCCCCGCGCACCGGGGCCGCAGCGATGGAGGGCGCCACCGACGACCTGTTCGGGGAGCTCTACCGGGCCGAGCGGCCCCGGCTCGTACGCGTCGCCTATCTCCTCACCGGCTCGCAGTCGGCGTCCGAGGACATCGTCCAGGATGTCTTCATCAAGGCCCATGCCCGGCTCGAACACATCGAAAACCCGGGCGCCTACCTGAGGCGGGCGGTCACCAATGCGTGCTGGTCGTGGCACCGACGCCGCCAGACCGAGGCCAAGTACATCGACCGGCGCCCCGCCGTCGTCTCCGGCGAGCACGACATCGAGATGTGGGATGCGCTGGCCCGGTTGAGCCCGCGCCGGCGCAGCGTGTTGGTGCTGCGCTACTACCTCGACCTACCCGAGGCCGAGACGGCAGAAGCACTCGGCTGGCGGATCGGGACCGTCAAGTCGACGGCCCACAGGGCCCTCCAGGATCTACGGAAGATGCTTGAGGCGTGAACGACGACGAACTGGTTGACCGCCTTCGCCGGGCGCTCCACACCGAGGCCGACGCCCTGACCCCGGGGCACGGGACGCCCAGGGTGACGCCGGTCGCCGCCCGCCCCAAGCGCCGATCCGGTTGGCGCAACTCGGGCTACATCCTCCTCGCCGTCGCCGCCGTGGTCGCGGCCGGCGTCGTGATCGCCGTCAACCTGAATCATCGCCAGACGAGTGTCGGCGTCATCACCTCGGCCCCGACCACGGTAGGCCCGTCACGTACAGGTCAGCGCGCCAGTCAGCCCCCCGTGTCTCGGGCGACGAAGGCCTCTGCGGTCGGCGCCGTGGCATCCGACTTCGTGCCGCTGTCGGTGACCTTCGTCTCCCCAAGTAGCGGGTGGCTCCTCGGGGTCCAACGCTGCGATGCAGGCGCCACCTGTCTCGAGCTGGCGTCCACGACGAGTGATGCCAACCATTGGCAGGCCAAGGCCGTTCACACCTCCATCCGGGGTCTCCAGATGCCAACCGCGGCCAATCGGGGCGCCCGGCCCGACCTGCAGGTCCGCTTCGCCAACCCGCAGGTCGGGTGGATCTACGGGACCGTCGACGGCACCCCGATCCTCTACTGGACGAGTGACGGTGGCGCCGCGTGGGTTTCGCAGTCCCCCGCCGACCGGTGGGGAGCGACGCAGATCGAGGGGCTCGAGGCGTCCCACGGCAAGGTCCACGTCGTGTTCCTGACCGCCGGGGGGTACAGCATCGCCTCGTCGCCTGCGGTCGGCAAACCCAGATGGACATCGCCTCCGCTCGATTCGACGGTCGCACACTCGGCGACCACGTCGGCAACGCTCACCCTCCAAGGCACGAGCGGATGGGTGCTGCAGCGGCAGGGCCCGAAGGTCGCCGGCGGCGCCGAGCTCGTCAAGGGCACCTGGCGGGCGTGGGCGCCGGCGCTCACGAGTCAGGCCGGACCTGCCCTCCTGGCCGCCTCATCGCCGAGCGACCTCGTCGCCGTCTCGGGCCCGGCCGGAGCCCAGCACTACGACGTATCGACCGACGGCGGTCGGGACTTCCACGACCTGGGCACGCTCGCCACCCCCGACGTGACCGCCCTGGCCAGTGGGAGCCCGGCATCGACCGTCGTCGGGACCGGTGCCGGGGCGCTCTACCACGGCTCCGACTCCGGTGTCACGAGCCTCGCCAAGGCGTCGGTCTCCGGCGCCTCCGCCGGGGGGCGACGCATCGTCCAGACCGGGTTCGAGAACGCCAACCAGGGCGTCGCCGTGACGGCCACCGAGATGGGCGGTCAGCTCCTCATGACCTTCGACGGTGGTCGCTCGTGGTCGGGGGTCGACCTGCAGCGCTGAGGGCCCGGTCGACGGCGGTGACGAAGCCGGCAATGGCGTCGGCGTCGGCGCTGACCAGGTTGGTGGCCGCACCGCTCGTGTCGACGACGAGCCCGGCGTTGCGAAGCAGCCGGACGTGCCGGCTGGCGGTGGGCTGGGCCAGCCCGAAGTCGTCGGCCAGCTCGCCGACGGTGCGGGGGCGCTCGACGAGGGAGTCGAGCATGGCCAGACGGGTGGGGTCGGCCATCGCCTTGAGGACGGGCACGAGGGGCTCGGTCCTGGCGCGCGAGTCGCTCGCACCGAGCTGGGCGGGGATCCCGACGAGCAGGCGGCCAGGCAGATCGAACAGGGCTCCCCTCCCCGACCAGTAGCTGGGGACCACGGACACCGGCCGGCCGGTGGCGGCGGCGTCGAGGAGCAAGAAGCGCAGCACCCCGCCGTAGTCGCCGCGGGCCCACCTGAGCACCGCACCGGCCGGCTCCGCCCACGGCAACTGGCTGGCGCGAGCCCGTGCCGCTCTCCGGCTGACATCGAGGCCGGTCTGCTCCCAATGCTCCCGGATGCGCGCCGCCACCTCGCCCAGCAGCTCCTCCCACGCCCGGCGGCGAGGGCGACTGGACGCCAGCGCGCTCAGCCGCGCGACGATCACGGCCCGGTCAATGGCCGTCTCCGAGGCCAGAGCGAGCTCCCCGGGCACCGAAGCGGCGCTGGCAGCGGCCGCTGACACGACGGTGGCGAGGTCGGTGGAGGCGATGACACCGGCGCGATCGGCGAGCACGAGCAGCTCGGGGAAGCCGGCGACGGAGACCCCGGGCTCCGCTGATGCCGGCTCGCCATCTCCGCTCGCGCCCCAGAAACGAGCGATGCGTCCCAGCAGGGCGGCGTCGGCGGCGATGACCGCCAGGGAGGGATGCGACACTCGGATCTGGCCGTCAGGACCGGTCATCGCCGCCCAGTACAACTCGACCGCCGCCGACGGTGCGACCGTCAGGATCAGGTCGGCTCCCACCGGTTGGGATGATGAACGTCGTTCGGCCACTGCCATAGTCATATGACTATATCGTCAAGGGCGATGGTTGCCCCCGAATAAATCACTACAATAAGACCATCAGACGACACCGGGAGGTGACCATGAATCCCCTACAGACAGAAGGCCTGGCTACGCAACGCCACGCCCTGGACCTGGCCGCGGCAGCCGAAGGACGCGACGCCTCGGGCCGTCCCCTGTGCCCGCCGTTCGGCGTGCGCCTCGGTCGCGCTCTCATCGGCGCCGGCACCCGACTGGTCGCCCGGCACTGAGCCCTCGGGCATGACACGCTCGGGCCGGCGCCGCCGGCCCGAGCCCGTCAGCCCGCCTCGTCCATTCGCCCGCGGTACCAGGGGTAGAACCATCGCCCGATGACCTCGGCCTCGAGCGGCACGAGGACGCCCCCGTCCCTGTAGCTCTTCGACGTCATGTTGGGCTGACACCACTCTGCGGCGGCGAAGTCCTGCCGGTTGACACGATCAAACAGCTCGACGGTGTCGGAAGGATCGAAGTCGGGAGCGGTCGCGACGACCGGATCGAACAACCACTCGCATACCACCGCGGTTGCGTCGGGCGCCCGCGGCTCGAAGCGGTGCACGATGGCGTGATCGGGCAGAAGCGAGAGGGCGCAGTTGGGCCGCAGGATCATGCCGAAGTACCGGCCCGTGTCCTCGTCACCGACCCCGGGCAGCGCCGGCAAGGCGGCCCGGCCGGTAAGGGAGAAGGCCGGCCGATCGTCGGCAAACTCGAAGCCCCGAGCCGGGTAACCGCCATCGATACCGGCCAAAGCCCGCAGCGAGCCAAACATCGGGACCTGGTCGACGAGCTCGGGATGGATGGCCGAGCAGTGATAGCACTCCTGGAAGTTCTCCAAGATGATCTTCCAGTTGGCCGCCACCTCGTAGCGGCGCCTGGCCCCGACCACGAGTCCGGACAGGCCGTACCGTTCGACGCGACCGACGTCGCCGTCGAAGCGGTAGTCCAGCTGGGGCTCCAGCTGCGCGACGAGCGGCATCGGGTCATCGGCGAGGTTGACCCAGACAAGCCCACCCCACTCGGTCAGGGCGACGGGGTGCAGGCCGTAGCGAGTCCGCTCCTCCTCACTCAGGTGACCCCAGTTGGGGGCGCCGGCCAGGCCGCCGTCGAGGTTGTAGGTCCAGGCGTGATACGGGCAGCGGATCCGCCGGCCCACATTGGTTGCCTCCTCCAGGCACAGCAGGGCGCCCCGATGACGGCACACGTTGAGGAAGGCCCGAAGCTTGCCATCGCGGCCCCGCACCACCACGAGCCCTTCCCCGCCCACCCGCCGGCTGAGCACGTCGCCGGCAGCGGGCAGGTCGTCGGCTCGGGCCACGTAGACCCACTCCTTGGCGAAGATGCGCCGCTGCTCATCGGCGAAGATGCCCGCATCGGTGTAGGCGCGGCCGGGAAGAGTGGAGCACAACTCGGTATCCCCGCTCATCGGACTACACCTCCGACGGCGACGTGCGAACGAAGCGAAAGTCGCTCGGATAATCCGGATCGGTAATGGCGGGCCGGTCGACCCGGAACGCATCGATGGCGTAGCCCGTACCACCGAGCACCGCCATCTCGGCGAGGACTTTCCCCAGGAAGCTGGCGAACTTGGCGGCGTGACCGGCACCGCAGCACACCGACACACGAGGGTGGCCGGGCACGAAATCAACGAGGAAGCTGCGGTCAGGCGGCATGTCATACACGCACGTCTTGGTATAGAGCTCCGGACCGAGCGCGCCAGGCAGATGCTCGGCCATAAACGCTGTGAGCTCATCTCGCTGTTCCGTATTTGGTTCCCAGCTACGGCTCTCCTGATCGACGACTATGCCCGACATGTCCCGGCCCGCTTTCACGGCTACCTCGCCGTAGACGGGCACCCCGTAGTACGTCTTCTCCGGTCCGTGGAAGATCCATATGCCAAAACGATCGGGGGCGAAGTCACGCAGATTGGTCGTCGCCCAGTACGTCACCTGCTCCTGGGTGAGGGTGATCGGCAGGGTGACGCCGAGGCTCTCGGTCAGCGGCGGGGTCCATGATCCCGCGCAAATCGTGACCGTGTCGGCGGTGAAGATGCCGGCGTCGGTGATCACGTCGACATGATCGGCCGACGATTCGAGTCCGGTGACCGTGGTGTGCTCGGCGAAGTGGACACCACCTGCCCGAGCCAGGGCCACGTGGGCGGCATTAGCCTTGCGAATGTCGAGCACCCCGCCCTCGGCCTGGTAGAGCCCGACCACGTCGTCGGAGATGTGCCACTGCGGCCAGCGAGCCATGACCTGGCGGGCGTCCAGCATCTCGTTGGGGTGCCCGGCGGCGTTCAGCGCGGCCGAGTAATCGTCGAGTTTGGTCTGCCCTCCGCCTTCGGCGACGGTCAGGTCGAGGCCACCGGTCACGTGGACGAGCTGCACGCCGGTGAGGTCTTCGATCTGGTGCCAAGTGTCGTATGAGAACCGAGTGAGCAACGTGTAATCAGTCGAGTGATACGAGTGGCGAATGATGCGCGAATGGTCCTCAGAAGCGCCACGGTCGTGGCCGAGGTGATATTGCTCGATGACGAGAACCTCGCCGGTAGAAGCTAGGGAGCTCAGCCAAAAGGCGGCGGCGCTGCCGATGCCGCCTGAGCCGATGACGATGTGCCTGTAACGACCGGCGCTTTCAGCCAAACCGACCTCTCTTTCGTCGGTTCAATTCTCTCACGCCTTGATCGTCGAAGGACCCGTCAGCGTGTCGGTTACTGGCGACGGCCACCCCGACAGGACGTCGTCCCGCCCACCCAAAAGGGTCAGTCGGGCGTGGGGCGCAGCCGATGCAGCTTGGTGGCCAGGTGCAAGAGGAGCCGGTCGCGGCCGTCCGACATGGACATTCCGCTCACCGCCTCGATCCGATCGAGTCGGGCGTAGAGCGTGGTGCGGTGCACCCCGAGGCGACGGGCGGTGGCCTGCTTGTCGCCGGCCTCGTCGAGAAACACCTCGAGGGTATTGAGCAGCTGGGCTGCGCCCTGGACTCTGAGCAGGTTGGTGAGACCGGCGGGCTGCACGTCGTCGTAGAGGACCGACTCCGGCCACTGGCCGAGCAGGGCCCACGGTCCCAGCTCGTCCCAGCAGACCAGGGGACCAAACTCGGGAAGTTGTTCGGCCATGCGCAGGGCGATCGACGCCTGGCGGTAGGCGCGTGCGACTGCGCCGAGGCCCTGCGTTGGCGCACCGACGGCGACCCGCCACTTGTCCGGCTCACCGACCCGAGCGGCGGCGGTGACGATCCGCTGGGCCAGTTCGCCGATGGCCTCGCCCACCGGGCGGCGCTCGGCGAGCAGCACTACGGCGCTGCGTTCGCTGGCGGCGATCAGGTAGGTGAAGGGCGGCTGGCGCCGGCACGCCTCCCGGACGACCGCGGCAAACCCGCCGCTGACGTCGGGCCCCGAGGGACGACCGAGGAGGACGGCCACGTGGGAATCGTCGCGGATCATGCCGTGGGAGAGGGCCTCGGCCGCAGCGTGGGTTCTCGCCTCCGGGTCGGAGGAGATCATCTGGCGCAACAGATAGTCGGCGAGGGCGCTGTCGCGGTCCTGGAGAGCCAGGCGCTCCCTGAGGAGGCGGCCGATCTCGTCGGCGGCCATGGTGCCGTCGGCGACGTCGGCCTCGCTCAGGGTGGAGTCGCGGTCGATGATCCAGAGAAACCCGAAGAGGCCACCGTCGTGGCGGACAGGGATGCACATGCGGGGGTAGAGCTGAACGTCGGGATCACCCGGGACCCAGTGCGGGCCGGTGAGCGAGCGCAGGGTGGCGTAGTCGACGTCCTCGGGTCGGGTCCGCTTGTTGAGGACCGCCCAGACCCTCGCCGGGTCGCTGTCGTTGAAGTCCGGGCCCGAGGCCACCAGCCGCATGGTGTGGTCGTCGACGGTGACCCCGCGCCCGAGCCGGGTCCCGAGGGCCTCGACCACCTCCTGGACACGCTCGAGGCTCACGGCGAAACGGTAACTCCTGCGGCGTCGGCGGTCCGGGGCGCGAGGGCGGCGTCGAGGTCGGCGATCAGCTCGTCGGGGTCCTCCAGCCCGATGGCGAGGCGCACGAGCGTCTCGGGCACGGCGGCGCCAGAACCCCCGAGGGTGCAGTGGGTCATCGAGTAGGGATGCTCGACGAGCGACTCGACCCCGCCGAGGGAGACGGCGAGGGTGAAGACCCCGGTGCGCTCGCAGACGGCTCTGGCCTCGGCGGCCGCACCCTCCAGCTCGAAGGAGACCACGCCGCCAAAGTCCCGCATCTGCCGACAGGCCAGCTCGTGGGAGGGGTGCGATGCCAGGCCTGGGTAATGGACGCGCCGGACGCGGGGGTGACCCTCGAGCCAGCCGGCGACGGCGGCGGCGTTGGCGCAGATCTGACGCATGCGCACCGCGAGCGTCTTGACGCCGCGGGCCACGAGCCACGAGTCGGCAGGGGAAGCGGTCGTGCCGAGCATGCCGGCCACGGCGGCGAGCCTGGCCGCCATCGCATCGGATCCGGCCACGAGCACCCCGCCGATGACGTCGGCGTGACCTCCGAGGTACTTGGTCGTCGAATGCATCACGATGTCGGCACCGAGGGCGAGCGGCTGCTGAAGGTAGGGCGATGCGAAGGTACTGTCGACGGCCAGCGAAACCCCGGCGTCGTGGGCGATGGCGGCCACGGCGGCGATGTCGGTGACGCGCAGGTGCGGGTTGGATGGCGTCTCGACCCACACCAGTGCCGTAGCCGGCTCGATGGCGGCGCGCAGCGCGGCGGGATCGTCCATGCCGACCACCGTGTGACGCAGACCCCAGGCGGCGAGCACGTGCGCCACCAGGTCCCAGGTGCCGCCGTAGAGATCGTCGGATATGACGACGTGGGCGCCGCACCCACCGAGGGCGAGCATCGCCGTCGCCGTGGCCGCCATGCCCGATGCGGTCGCTACCGCCGCAACCCCGCCTTCGAGGCTGGCCACGCACTCCTCGAGGGCCGAACGGGTCGGGTTGGCGATGCGGGAATAGTCCCATCCGGCGGCGTTGGAACCATCCCGGCGAAAGGTGGAGGTCAGGTAGAGCGGGACGGTCACGGCCCCGTTGTGATCCCCGGACCGCTGCCCTGCGTGCACGGCTCTGGTCGAGAACGCCGACTCGATCGGAGTTTCGTCGACCACCCTGCGAGGATTGCACTTACATAGACCACGCTCATCAGGCATGATGTCGGAATGAAGGGGGAACGTTTCCGACATGGTGACGGGTGATCGCCACAGCGGCGGCTGCAACACTCACCCATCCCAGTCGGCGCGAATGATCGAGTCGGCCACCTTGGCTTGGTGCGCCCGTCAGAGTTGAACCAGCAGGTTCCTTGACCCGAGAGGATCGCTAACCCGATGAACGACGACCACATTCCGCTCGACGACTACGAGTATCACCTCTACGAGGAGGCCAAGTCCGGCCGGATGACCCGGCGGGACGTGCTGAAGCGCGCCGGCATCATGGGCCTCTCGCTGCCGGTGATCGGCGTGATCGCCTCGGCCTGCAACGGCGGCAACAATAAGACGTCGTCGCCGAGCCCCGCCAACAGCCCGGGCGCTTCGGGGACCACGGCGCCCTCGGGACCGATCAAGAAGGGTGGCACCGGCCGCTTCGGCAGCCCCGTTCCGACGGCGGCGCCGGATCCGGTCACGATGTTCGACGAGGGCGCCATCCAGGCCACCCAGCTCGCCGGCGAGTACCTGTGCTGGCCCGCCGTCGACTACTCCCTCGAGCCCCGCCTGGCCACCTCGTGGAAGGCAACCACGCCCAAGGAGTGGACTTTCAAGCTGCGCCAGGGCGTCAAGTTCCACAACGGCAAGACCTTTACCGCCGACGACGTGGTCTACACCCTCGACCTGCTGACCGACACCAAGAACGGCTCGTCGTTCCTCAGCCAGGCCATGGGCATCCTCAAGCCGGGGCAGACCGAGAAGGTCGACGACTACACGGTCAAGTTCCACCTGACCCAGGACTTCATCGACTTCCCCTATCTCATGTGCGCGTTCAACTACAACGCCATGATCCTGCCCAAGGGCTACACCATCGGGACGTTCCTCAAGACACCGCAAGGCACGGGGGCGTTCAAGGTGGCGAGCTACATCCCCAACCAGTCGGTGACCTACGTCAAGAACCCCGACTACTGGGTCAAGGGGCTCCCCTATCTCGACGGGATCAAGCTCACCTTCTACCAGAGCGACCAGTCGCTGCTGCTCGCCACCCAGGGCGGCGAGCTCGACGTGACCGCCCAGGTGCCCTACGGCGGGGCCCAGACCCTCGGCCACGCCCCCAAGGTCACCCTCCTGACGGCCCACTCCTCGGCGTTCAGGACCCTGCAGATGCGCACCGACATCGCGCCGTTTAACGACGTCAACAAGCGCCTGGCCGTCGCCTCCTGCCTGGACCGACCCGGGATCATCTCGACGGTGCTGACCGGCTACGGCCAGCCCGCCAACGACCACCCCTTCGCCCCCATCTTCCCGGTGTCGAGCCAGGCCATCAAGGAGGTGGCCCAGCGCAAGCAGGACTACACCATGGCCAAGAAGTACCTGGCCATGGCGGGCGCCTCGCGTGGCTTCTCGGCCACGCTGACCATCGAGAACTACCTCGACATCCCCGAGTTCGCCACCGCCATCAAGCAGCAGTGCGCCAAGGCCGGGATCAACGTCAGCATCAACCAGGAGTCCCAGACGGCCTACTACGGGTCGGGCAAGAACGAGCCGTGGCTCTCGGTGCCCTTCGGCATCACCGACTGGGCCGAGCGGGGCACGCCATCGCAGAGCATCCTGACCGCCTTCCAGTCCGACGGGGTGTGGAACTCGGCCAAGTGGAAAGACGCCAAGTACACGTCGCTTTTCAAGCAGCTCAACTCGACCCAGGACGAGCAGAGCAGGGCCAAGACAGCGGCGCAGATGGCCAAGATCCAAAACGCCGAGGTCCCCGACGTGATCGCCTACTGGATCACCGAGCTGCGGGCGACGGGCAACAACGTCCACGGGCTGCCCGCAGGTCCGGCCGAGTATGTCGACGCCAGGTCTACCTGGATCGGCTGATCGAAGCAGCCAGTGACAACCACACTTGAGCCGGCACCAGCCGGCGGGGCGGGCCAGCCGCCGGCATCGGCCGAAGCGGCACCGGTGCGGGCGGGAGGCCCGCGCGCCTACCTCGGGCGTCATCCCCTTGTGGCCCTGCTCCTCCAGCGGGTCGGGCTGGCCATCGTCACGCTGTTCATCGTCTCGGTGATCGTCTTCGCCGTCGCCGAGGTGCTGCCGGGCAACGTCGGCCGGTCCATCCTCGGCCCCTACGCGAGCAACGGCCAGGTAGCGATCCTCGACCGCAAGCTCGGTCTCGACAAGCCCATCGTCCAGCGCTACCTCACCTACATCGGCGGCTTCGTCCAGGGCCACTGGGGCACGTCCTACACCCTGCAGGTACCGGTCAGACCCTACGTGCTCGGCCACCTTCGCAACTCGCTGTACCTGGCTGCACTCGCCCTGATCGAGATCATCCCGCTCTCGATCGGCTTCGGCGTGCTGGCGGCGTGGAAGCGCAACAAGTGGCCAGACAAGGTGATCAGCGTCACCGGACTCTCGCTGCTCGCCCTGCCCGAGTTCGTCAGCGGCACCATCCTGATCGTGATCTTCGGGGTCAAGCTCAACTGGTTCCCCGAGACGGCGCAGGTGCCGTCGTTCAGCGTCGGCAGCATCCTCCACAACCTGTTCCTGCCTTCGCTGCCGCTGCTGTTCGTGCTGTTCGGCTACATCGCCCGCATGGCCAGGGCCGGCACCGTCGACGCCCTCGAGTCCAACTATGTCCGCACCGCGTATCTGAAGGGTCTGACCCACCGCTCCGTGCTCTGGCACCACGCCCTGCGCAACTCGCTGACCCCGACGATCACCGTGATCGCCGTGCAGCTCGGCTACCTGATCGGCGGCCTTGTGGTGACCGAGACGCTGTTCAGCTACCCAGGGATCGGCAACCTGATCTTCGTGTCGGCCCAAAACCACGACCAGCCCATGCTCGAGGCCGCCGTCCTGCTGATCGCCGTCATCTACACCGTCGCCAACATGGCGGCCGACCTGCTCTACGCCGTGCTCAACCCCCGTCTCCGGGTGGGGGCCGGCTCGTGAGCACGACCGAGGCGGCGACCGACGCCCTCGTCGTGCCGACCGGTGGAGCACCGGTGCAGGCCAACGCCTCGCGTTGGGCCAACCTCCGCCAGGTGCTCGGCGTGGCCCTCCACTACCCCTCCTTCATCGTCGGCCTCGTCGTGCTCCTGTTCTGGATCTTCGACGCCATCTTCTGGCACGTGATCACCCCCTACGGCCCCCTGGCCCAGGTCGGCACGGCGCTGGCCCACCCCTCGAGCGCCCACCTCCTCGGGACCGACAACAGCGGCCGCGACGTGCTGGCCCGGGTGCTCGCCGGCGCCTCGTCCGTGCTCTTCGTGGCCCCGGTCGGGACCGTCGTCGGAGTCATCGGTGGGGTGATCGTCGGGCTCGTCACGGGCTACTACCGCCGCGCCGTCGACACCATCCTCATGCGCATCGTCGACGCCATCCTGGCCCTGCCGGCCATCATCGCCGCCGCCCTCGTGCTGTCGCTGCTCGGCACCTCCGAGTTGTCCATCGCCTTGCTGATCGGGATCATCTTCACGCCGGTCGTCGCCCGCACCGTCCGCTCCGCCGTGCTGGCCGAACGGGAGAAGGAGTACGTGGCCGCAGCCAGGCTCAGGGGCGAATCGGGGGCCTACATCATGGGCGCCGAGATCCTGCCCAACATCACCGCCCCGATCATCGTCGAGGCCACCGTCCGCCTCGGCTACGCCATCTTCCTCGCCGCCACCCTGTCGTTCCTGACCCTCGGCATCCAACCGCCATCGCCCGACTGGGGTCTCACCATCTCGACCGAGCGGACCTTCATCCCGATCCAGATCTGGACGGTGCTCGGTCCGGCCATCGCCCTCGGTACCCTCGTGGTCTCCGTCTCGCTGGTTTCTGACGGACTTCGAAAGGCCATGGACTCTTGACCATCGCACCTGAGGCTCCCGCCGAGGTCGCCACCGTCGACATCGACCGTCTGTCGATCAGCTATCACCGCCGACGCAAGGCCCTGCCCGTCGTGTCCGACCTGTCGTTGCGCATCGCCCCCGGCGAGGCCTACGGGCTCGTCGGCGAGTCGGGCTGCGGCAAGACGACCGTCGCCATGGCCCTGATGCGCTACCTGCCCAACAACGCCAGCATCGACGGCGGCACGATCCGCTTCGCCGGCGAGGACGTGATGGCGGCCAAGAACGACACCCTCAGGCACTGGCGGGGCAACCGGATCGCCATGGTGTACCAGGACCCGGCCTCGGCCCTCAACCCCTCGACGCCGGTCGGCGCCCAGGTCGGCGAGGTGTACCGGATCCACCGGGGCATGGGGAAGTCGGATTCCCTCGACGCGGCCGCCGCCATGTTTGAAAAGGTGCGCTTCCCGGACCCGCGGCAGATCCTCGACCGCTATCCCCACGAGCTCTCCGGGGGTCAGCAGCAGCGGGTGATGATCGCCATGGCCCTCGCCGCCGACCCCGAGCTGCTCGTCCTCGATGAGCCGACGACCGGCCTCGATGCCACGGTCGAAGCCGAGGTCCTCGACCTCTTCGAGCAGCTCAGGACGGAGTTCTCGACATCGGTACTTTTCATCAGCCACAACCTCGGGATCGTCGCCCGCCTCTGCGACCGTGTCGGCGTCCTCTACGCCGGCCGTCTGGTCGAGGAGGGCGTGGCCCGCCAGGTCTTCGCCGATCCCCGTCACCCCTACACGGCCGCCCTGCTGCGGTGCGTGCCCAGGCGGGGGATGCGCAAGGACTCGCTTCGCCTCGACCCCATCCCCGGGTTCCTTCCCCAGCTGGGCGAGGCCCCGCCCGGGTGCCCGTTCGCCCCCCGCTGCCCCATCGTGCAGCCGGCCTGCGAGGAGGCGCCACCCCCTCTCGAGCCCATCGGGGATCCCGGCCACAGGAGCGCGTGCCTCCGTTCCGCCGAAGTGCCCGACATCGAGCCGAGCGCGGCCTCGGCGCCCGTCTCCGAGACGGTGACCGGCGAGCACTCGGTGGTCACCCTCGACCACCTCATCAAGCGCTACCGGTCCTCCGGTGCCGAGGTGACCGCTGTCGATGGGGTGACCCTCGACATCAAGGAGGGCGAGATCTTCGGGCTCGTCGGCGAGTCGGGAAGCGGCAAGACCACCCTGGCCCGCTGCATCGCCGGGCTGCTCGTGCCGACCGACGGCAAGCTGATCATCACGGCCAAGCACGGCCGCAGGGCCCACTCCAAGTTCCTGCAGATGGTCTTCCAGAACCCCGACACCGCGCTCAACCCCCGCCACGCCGTGCGCCGCATCCTGACCAGGGCCCAGAAGCTGCAGGGTGACCACGTCAGGGCCCCCGAACGCAAGATCAAGCTCCGCGACCTCGTCAGCTCCGTCCGGCTGCAGGACCGCCACCTCGACGTGCGCCCCGCCGCCCTCTCCGGCGGGCTCAAGCAGCGGGTGGCCATCGCCAGGGCCTTCGCCGGCCAGCCGGCCGTCGTGCTCTGCGACGAGCCCGTCTCTGCTCTCGACGTTTCGGTCCAGGCCGCCATCCTCAACCTGCTCGTCGACCTGCAGACGAGCCGGGGGGTGTCGTACCTGTTCATCTCCCACGACCTGGCCGTGGTGCAGTATCTGGCGGACAGGATAGGGGTGATGTACCTCGGCGAGATCGTCGACATCGGACCGGCCCAGGCCGTCTTCGAGCCGCCCCATCACCCCTACACCGAGGCTCTCCTCTCGGCCGTCCCGAGCCTCGACATCGACCATCCCAGAGAGCGGATCAAGCTGACCGGGGCCCCGGCGAGCCTGACGGACCTGCCGTCGGGATGCCGGTTCAACTCGCGCTGCCACCGGTCCCTCGGCGACAAGTGTGCCAATGAGGCGCCGCCGTGGCAGACGCATGAGAGCGGCAACACCTATCGCTGCCACATCCCGCCCGACGAGCTGATCGTGCTCCAGGAGCGACCCGAGCCGCGCGCCGACCAGGCCACCGCTACAGCCTGAAGCACCGCCCGAGACGCTTCGGAGGGCGGCCCCGTCGGGGCCAGCCTTAGCCGATGGGAGTGAACTGCGCCGGCAGGTGCTTGATGCCGTTGATGAACATCGACCGAAGCCGCTCGGGCGGCGCCGTGGCGTGGATGTCGGGCAGGCGGGCCAGCAGCTCGCGAAACATGATCGTCGTCTCCCGTCGGGCCAGGGTGGCGCCCAGACAGAAGTGGGGGCCGTAGCCACCGAAACCGACGTGGCGGTTGTCCCTGCGGGTGACGTCGAAGGCGAAAGGATCGGCGAAGACGGCCTCGTCACGGTTGGCCGAGTTGTAGAACAGCAGCACCTTGTCACCCTCGGCAAAACGGTGGTCACCGAGCGTGAAGTCCCGGGTGAGCGAACGCCGCATCTGGATAACCGGCGTCGCCCACCGGACGATCTCGTCGACGGCGCTCGGCGCCACCGCATCGAAGTCGTCGAGCCAGACGCGGCGCTGAGCGGGATGCTCGCTCAGAGCCACGAGCCCCCAGGCGATGGCATTACGCGTCGTCTCGTTGCCGGCGACGACGAGAAGGATGAAAAACGAGGCCAGCTCGTCGAAGCTGAGGCGTTCGCCGTCGATCTCGGCGTTGACAAGGGCGGACGTGAGGTCGTCGGTCGGCGTCGCCTGGCGCTCGGCCGCCAGGCCCTTCATCAGTTCGCCTAGGCCGATGCCGGCGTTGAGGACGGCGGAGAGCAGGTCGGTGCCCTCCGGGAGAAACTCGGGATCCGAAGCGCCGAGGATCACGTTGGTCTGCTCGAGCACATAGGCGTACCGCTCGGGACCGACGCCCATCATGTCGCAGATGACTCGCAGGGGCAGCGCCGATGCGACATCGGCAACGAAGTCGCACGCGCCCCGGGCCGCGACGTCGTTGACGATCCCCCGAGCGATGGCCGCCACGTTGGCCTCGGCGTCGGCGAGGCGCTTGGGCGTGAACGCCCGGGACACGATCCGCCGCAACCGGCCATGGCGGGGGTCGTCCATGTTGATCATCGAGCCGTAGTACTCCAGCAGCTCGGGGCTGAGATCGGGGATGTTGGTCGACCCCCGACCCGAGGCGAACACCTCGGGGTTGCGGCTTGCCGCCACCACGTCGGCGTACCTGGTGATGGCGGTGTACCCGGGTCCCTTCGGGCCGAGCGGGGTCTCGGGCTCCTCGAAGAAGGCGAAGGGCCGCTGCTGGCGGAGAGTGAGAAACGCCCCCTCCCGCTCGGCCACGGGCAGCGTCCAGAAACCGCCCAGGTCGGACAGGTCGATGTCGTCGACCGCGACGGTCTGCTCCGGTCTCACCGCCTCAGGCTACCGACGGGCGGCGAGCCCGATCTGCCGCCAACTCAGCCGCCGGCGGCGGCCCTACAACTCAGCCGCCGGCGGCGCCCCTACAACTCAGCCGCCGGCGGCGGCAGTGGCCGTATCGGCCCACGTCCACGACTCGGCATCGGCCCAGAGCCGCTCGAGCTCGTAGAACTCGCGGGCCTCGTCCAAGAACACGTGGACGACGAAGTCCCCGAAGTCCATGAGCACCCACCGAGCGTCGTCGAGACCCTCGACGCGCTGCGGGGCGGGACCGCCGGCCTGCTTGATCCGCAGCTCGACCTCATCGACGATCGTGCGGACCTGGCGGGGGTTGGTCCCACTGGTGACGACGAAGGCGTCGGTGATGCCGAACAGCTCGCCCACGGCGAGGACAACAGTGTCGGAACCCTGCTTGTCCGAAGCGGCCCGGGCGGCGCAGAGGGCCCACTCCCTGACCTGGTCGAGCGATGTGGGTCCGCTCACAGGGTGCGGCCTGCGGCTGATGTCATAGAAAGCCTCCGTGGCTTGCGCCGAGTAGATGGATGCCGATGCCGACGGCGTTGGACTGGCCGCCCTGCAGCCATTGCAGGCCGAGCAGGACGATAGTGACGAGCAACGCCACGACAAGGACGACGACGGCCGCCAGCTCCTCACGAAAGAGACGCTGCCTGGCCAGGCGGCGCCGGTGTCGGGAACCTGCTCGTGAGGCCGCGTGGCGGGCCGTTGTCATCCGCCACCAGCGTACAGATTGCGGCTGCGGATGAAGTGGACGGCCGCAGCGGGGATGAGGTAGTCGAGGGGTCGCCCGTCGACGGCCCTGGCCCGCAGGTCGGTGCTCGACATCTCGATGTTGGGGACGGTGACCTCCTCGACCCGCCACCCGTCGCCGTCGAGCCCCCGCGGCCGCCCCGCGCCCGGCCTGTTGACGATGACAAGCGTGGCCAGGCGCTGCACGTCCTCCTGGCGCTCCCACGTCGAAAGCTCCCCGGCGACGTCCCAGCCGACCACGAGGAACAGCTCGGCGTCGGGGTACTCGTCGGCGACCTCCTGGAGCGTCTCGGCGGTGTAGGACTCGCCACCCCTGTCGATCTCCTGGCGGCCCGCCTCGAGCCCGGGGACCCCACCGACGGCCGCACGCACCAGGTCGTAGCGCTCCTCGGCCGACGTGACCGCCCGCACGTCCGCCTTCTGCCACGGGACGTTGGCGACGACGAGGATGACCCGGTCGAGGTCGAGGGCATGCTTGGCGTTGACCGCCGCCACCAGATGGCCCACGTGGATCGGGTCGAAAGTCCCGCCGAAGATGCCGATCCGCTCTCCCATCGCACGTCAGACCTTAGGAGGCCGCCCACGACATTGCTGCAAGCACCCCAGATCGGGGATGCTGGTGCAGTGACGTCACCCGAGTCACCGGCAGGAGCCGGCCCCCTGACCGCTTCGACACCGGGCTGGACGCCGTCGTCGTGGCGGGCCCGGCCGGCGGCCCAGCAACCTGACTGGCCCGACGAGCACCGCTTGGCCCAGAGCCTGAAGGAGTTGTCGACGCTCCCGCCGCTCGTCTTCGCCGGCGAGGCGCGCAGCCTGCACCGTTCGCTGGCCCAGGTCGCTGGGGGCGAGGCCTTTCTCCTCCAAGCCGGGGACTGCGCCGAGTCCTTCAACGACTTCAGCGCCGACTCCATCCGCGACAAGCTCCGGGTCATCTTGCAGATGGCAGTCGTGCTGACCTACGCAGGCGGCGTCCCTGTGGTCAAGGTCGGCCGCATCGCCGGGCAGTTCGCCAAGCCCCGCTCGACGCCGACCGAGACCGTCGGGTCGCTCGAGCTGCCGTCGTTTCGTGGCCATCTCGTCAACGACGACGCTCCCACCACCGAGGCCCGCAGACCCGACCCCGGCCGGATGCTGACCGCCTACCACCAGTCGGCGTCGACCCTCAACCTGCTGCGGGCCTTCACCAAGGGCGGGTTCGCCGATCTCTCGCAGGTGCACAACTGGAACAAGGAGTTTGTGGCGAGCAGCCCCGGCGGGCGCCAGTACGCCGTCGTCGGCGACGAGATCGAACGGGCCCTGCGTTTCATGCGGGCGTGCGGGATCGACCTCGGGACGGGGGCGCCGATCCACCAGGTCGACTTCTACACCAGCCACGAAGCGCTGATCCTCGGCTACGAGGAGGCCATGACCCGCACCGATTCGCTGACGGGCGACTGGTACGACACGTCGGCGCACATGGTGTGGGTCGGCGAGCGGACCCGCCAGCTCGACGGCGCCCACCTCGAGTTCCTGGGCGGGATCTCCAACCCCATCGGCGCCAAGATCGGCCCGGGGGCGGCCGCCGAGGACGTCGTCGCCCTCTGCGACCGCCTCGATCCCGACCGGATCCCGGGGCGCCTCACTCTCATCAGCAGGATGGGGTTCTCCAAGGTGGGGAATGGCCTCCCGCCGTTGCTGCGGGCGGTCCGCGCGGCCGGGCATCCGGTGGTCTGGGCCTGCGACCCGATGCACGGGAACACCTTCAGCGCCGCCAACGGTCAAAAGACGCGTCACGTCGACCACGTCGTGGCCGAGATCTCGGCGTTCTTCTCGGCCTGCAGGGCCGAGGACGTGTGGCCCGGCGGGTTACACGTAGAGCTGACGGGCGACAACGTCACCGAGTGCCTCGGTGGCTCGGAGAAGATCGCCGAAGACGACCTCCAGCTGCGGTATACGACGACGTGCGATCCCCGCCTCAACGGGCGCCAGTCGCTCGATCTGGCCTTCCAGGTCGCCGACCTCCTCAGGGCCTGAGCCCCGCCCCGAAAGTTGACCGAGTAAGTCATCTATGGGATAGGTTGGCCCCGATGACGACCACTACGATCGACCCGGAGATCGCCGAAGACATCGCCAAGTTCGAGACCCTCCTGGCCGAGCACCTGGCCGGAGATGTCGACGAGGATGCCTTCCGAGTGTTCCGCCTGAACAACGGCATCTACGGGCAGCGGCAGGGCGGCCACAACCAGATGGTCAGGATCAAGTTTCCCTACGGGTCGGTCACCGCAGGCCAGCTCGAGCGTTTGGCCGACATCTCCGAGCGCTACAGCCGGGGCTGGGGGCATCTGACGACCCGCCAGAACGTGCAGTTCCACTACGTCCAGCTCGAGTCGGTCCCCGACCTGCTGCGCGATCTGGCCGAGGTGGGCCTCACGACCCGCGAGGCGTGCGGTGACACGGTCCGCAACGTCATGGGCTGCCACCTGGCCGGTGCCTGCCCCTTCGAGGTGCTCGACATCAGCCCGTGGGCCGAGGCGACCTTCCGTCACTTCCTCCACCACCCCTACGCCCAGCGGCTACCGAGGAAGTTCAAGATCAACTTCTCCGGATGCGCCACGGACTGCGGTCAGGCCATGTTCAACGACGTTGGCGTCGTCGCCGTGGCCAGGCCGTGCGCCGACGGAACCGTCGAGCCCGGGTTCAGGGTGTTCGTGGCCGGCGGTCTCGGCGCCAACCCCCACCCGGCCCAGGCTCTCGAGGAGTTCACCCGGCGCGAGGAGCTCCTGCCCACCATCGAGGCGGTACTGCGCACCTTCGACCACTTCGGCAACCGGGACAACAAGCTCAGGGCCCGCCTCAAGTGGGTGGTCGACGCCATCGGCATCGACGAGCTACGCCGGCGTGTCCTCAAGGAGCGCACGCTGCTGCTCGCCTCTTCCAGCTGGCCCGGCGGCATCCCCGACATCGTCTCCGAGCTCGGCGACCGCCCCGCCGGCGTGGCGACCGGCGTCGAGCCGACCCCGCTCGGCGTGCCGGTGACCCTGCGGGCGAGCGACCCCGAACCGTACGCCCGCTGGGAGTCGGCCAACGTGGTCATCGGGGTGGCCAAGGGCACCGTGTCGGCCATCGCCTACGCCCGCCTCGGCGACATCACCGCCACCCAATTTCGAGCGCTGGCATCGATCGTGCGCGACTTCGGCGTCGAGGTACGGGTGACCAACCGCCAGAACCTCGCCTTCCGTGGCCTGTCGGCCCAACAGCTCCCCGATCTCTACTCCCGCCTCGACGCCATCGGCATGGCCGAGCCGGGGGCCGAGCTAGCCCGCGACGTCGTCTCCTGCCCCGGCGCCGACACGTGCAACCTGGCCGTCACCCAGAGCCGCGGGCTGGCCGACGAGATCGGCCGGGCCCTGGAGGCGGCCGGCCTCGCCGACGTCGGCGGCGTCCGCATCAACATCTCCGGGTGCACCAACAGCTGCGGCCAGCACCACGTGGCCGACATCGGCTTTCACGGCGTGGAGCGCCGGGCCCACGGTCGGGCCGCTCCCGGCTACCAGCTGCTGATCGGCGGCCACGTCGGCGAGACCCAGATCGAGTTCGGCCAGCGGGCCCTGCGCCTGCCGGCCCGGGCCGCGGCCGAGGCGACGACCCGCCTGGTCGGGCGCTACGCCGAGGAGCGCGAGCCGGGCGAGGCCTTCGCCGGGTGGATCGAACGCGCCGGTGGGGCCAAGGCGGTCGGCGCCGGCCTCAAGGACCTGGACCAATGGCCCGATCCCGACGAGCACCCCGAGTACTATGTCGACTTCGGCGAAACCAACCCGTATACGGCCGAGGTCGGCCAAGGAGAGTGCGCAGCCGGCTGATGACGATTCTCGACCCGGGGGCAAGAAGCCAGACCTTCAGCGACGAAGACCTCGCCGACCTCAGCGCCGGTTTCGAGTCCAAGCCGCCGGCGGCCATCATCGCCTGGGCGGTGGACCAGTACCATCCCAACCTGTCGCTCACGGCGTCGATGAGCGACGCGGTGCTGATCGACATGGCCATCGCCGTCGAACCGTCGATCGAAGTGGTCTTCATCGACACCGGGTACCACTTCCCCGAGACGCTGGACACCGTGCGGGCCATCCGCCGCCACTACGGCCTCAACCTGCGGGTCATGACAGTCCCGACCCCAGACCGACCCCTGTGGCAGGCCGACCCTGTGAACTGCTGCTCGGCGGCCAAGGTCGAGCAGCTCGACCGGGCTCTCAACGGCAAGCAGGCGTGGATGAGCGGGTTGCGCCGCACCGAGGCATCGACCCGGGTGACGGCTCCGATCGTGGCCAGAGACCTGCGCGGCCTGGTCAAGATCAACCCGTTGGCCACGTGGACCGACGGGGACGTGGCCGGCTACATCGCCGATCACGACGTCCCGTTCAACCCGCTGCTCCTCCAGGGCTACCCGTCCATCGGGTGCCAGCCGTGCACGTCACGCGTCGCCGACGGCGACGACCCCAGGTCGGGCCGCTGGGCCGGGCTCGACAAGACGGAGTGCGGCATCCACGAGGTGTGAGTGGGGCCGGTGGCGTGGGGCCGGCGGCCCGGTGCCAAGCCACCCGTTGAGCCGGACCCCACCGGGCGGCGTGAACCGAGCGCCGGCGTACCGAGCGGCGCCAGCCGGCCCGCCGTTTTCTTTGCCCACTTTTGCGGATTGAGTGCGCAAGTGGACTTTCGCATTTTGGCTCTTTTTGCTGGATGGTTGGGGGGCGGTGGTGGCGTGGTGTTTATGCGGCGGTGGCCAGGGCGTTGAGGATGCCGTCGATGATTTTCGGGTGGAGTGGTCCCGGGGACGACACGTCGGTAATTCGCTGCGTCCATAGGGTCCGGCGTAGCGCGGCGAGCGCGTCGAGGAAGCTGGGTGTGGTCTTGTTCGGGTTCCAGGGGCGGGGGATCCAGGTGGGGGCGGTCCCGTGGGTGGGGATGTACCACGCCCAGATGGCCGCGTAGAGCCATAGCGACAGCGACGCGGCCCGCTCGGGGCCGAGATGCTTCCAGCATTGGGGGTTTTCGGCGCCGAGGCATTGTTTGACCTCGCGGTTGACGCACTCGATGGACCAGCGCCCGGCGTAGAGCGAGGCGACCCCGCCGGGGTTGGCGTCGAGGTCGGTGGTGAAGAAGAAGTCGTCGTGCATGACCCCGGCGGGGTCGCGGACGATCACGAGGAGGACTTGATGGTTGTGGTCGATGGAGTACCACAGGACCGGCATCGACCACACCAGGAGGTTCTTGGGTCGGCCTCGCCAGTCGGCGTCGGCTGGGGTGAAGTCGCCGTCGGCGAGGCGGGCTGCCATCTGGGTTGGGGTCTGTAGGCGGGCGCCTCGGGTTCGGGGCCGGCCCCGCTTGCCGGTGCGGGGTGGGGCGGGCTCGAAGATGGCGGCGTCGCGACGCATCCGGGAGGTGATGGTGCTTCGTGGTAGTTGCCGTCGGGCCAGGCACGCGTACGCCCCGTCACCGCAGAGCGCGAAGCGTCGCTCGGGCAGCCACGAGGCCACCTCGATGATGATCTCGGCGGCGAGCTCGGTGGTCTTGGGGCCGCCTTTGCGGTGCAGGCGGACCCCGACGGGCACACCGATGGGCATGGCACCCCACGGCGGGGACACCCGCAAGGTGACCACAACCAGGTTCAGCCCGGTGGCGTAGACGACCCGGTTGCGTGTCGAGCGCACTGCGTCTCTGAAGCTGCCGGCACCATCGATACGGCGTCCCGACTTTTGTACAGCGTGTCGTCGACGTCGAGGGTGACGGTGCCGGTGGAACACAGCGTGGCCACCAGGTGCACGACGAGCGCCTTCCACACGGCGTTGGTGGACCAGCGACCGGCCCGCAAGAAGCGGTGATAGGCGTCATGGGCGCGTCGGCCGTCGGGGTCGGCGACGGCGATCATGGCGGTGACGGTGCGCCGGGCGGGGGCCAGGACCCACCCGGTGAGAAGCGTGGTGAAGATCGACAGGCTCGGCGCCGAAAAGCAGTCCCTGGCCAGGCCCACCAGCGCCTCCCAGCCATCCTTGGCGTCACTGTCCGACGTGGGCACGGCCTCCTCCCGTCCCTCCGCCGCCGGTATCTTGACCGGCGGCAGTCGTGGATAGGGTGGATCCTCAGAACCAGCATGCGGATCGACCAGGCACGCCGAGCCAGACAACGCCAGATCATCAAAGAGATCGCCAGCCTCGACTACGCCCTACCCGGCTCGATCGAACAGCGCCGGACCCGCTGCGGCCAGCCCGGCTGCCGCTGCCACAGCGAACCCTCCGCCCTCCACGGCCCCTACATCGTGTGGACCCGCAAGGTCGCCGGCAAGACCGTCAGCCGCACACTCAACGACGAGCAACTCACCAACTACCAGCCCTGGCTCGACAACAACCGACGCCTCCGCCAGCTCGTCTCCGAGCTACACGACCTCACCACCGACATCGTCGAAGACGACCATCGCAACCGCCACTGACCCGAACCAACCCGAGGCCTCAAAAGTGCGAAAGCCCACCGCAAAAGGCGGGCATAGAAATGGCCCGGCTGCGCCCAGGGCGGGTGATCGCCGGCTGGGCCCAGGCGGACACTGCCCCCAGGACCGCTCGGCGGCTCAGCCGAGGTGTTCGACGAAGCGCTCGAGCTGCTTGAGGTTCCGGCACTCGAAGGCGCCGTCGCAGTGCACGGCGTACTGGGCGACGATCGAGTCGCCGGTGTCCCAATAGGACCTGGGCTCCGGGTTGAGCCAGTAGACATGGCGGGCCCGCTTGGCCAGCTCGGCGACCACCCAGGCCTGGGCGGCGTGGTAGTTGTTGCGGGCGTCGCCGAGGAACAGCACCGTCGTCTTGGTGTTAACCTCCCGGCCCCACCGGTCCCAGAACGCCTCGAAGGCGTGGCCGTAGTCGGAGTGGCCGTCCACCCAGATCACGTCCGCCTCGGTGTTGATCCGGTGGATAGCGGCCGAGATGTCGTCGTTGCCCTTGAAGTAATCGGTCACCTCGTCGATGCCGTCGATGAACACAAACGACCGCACCCGGCTGAACTGTGAGCTCAGGGCGTAGACCATCTGCAGCGTGAAGCGGGCGAAGGCGGCGACCGAACCCGAGATGTCCGCGACGACCATGATCTCGGGCTTGGAGGGGCGGGGAAACCTGAACTGAGGGTCGGCGGGCACCCCGCCGTAGGAAAGCGAGTGGCGGACGGTGCTGCGAAAGTCGAGCGGCCCGCGCCGGCCATGCCGACGCTTTCGGGCCAGGCGGACGGCGAGCTTGCGGGTGAGGGGTGCGATGGCCTTGCGTAGCGCCACCAGCTCGTCGCGGGTGGCGTGCATGAAGTCGATGTCCTCGGGCAGCGGCTTGCGGACCGAGGAGGCAACGGCCTCGGCGCCACGGTCGGCGACAAGCCGGCGACGGATCTCGGCCTCGACCTCCCGGCGGAACACCTCGAGGCGGCCCTGGTACTCCTCGCGTTCGAGGCGAGCCTCGAGATCGCTCTGCTCGGCGCCCGTGGCCTGCGACGCCGACTCCATGAGCCGGCCAAGGACGCCGTCGAGGTCGAACTGCCTGAGGGTACGGTACAGGTAGTAGGTGCCCCCGACAGGACGGCCTGGCTCCATGCCGGCGTAGCGGGTGACACCGGCCCTCGCCACCGCGCCGAGGGTCGCCTCGTCACCCTGGAGCAGCGAGCGATACAGCAACTCCGCCAGCTGCTCGGCCGACAGCCCCTCGGCGCCACCACCCTGCCCGTCCCCCTCCGCCTGCCCCATCAGGTCTCGGACCAGCTCGGCCGCCTTGTCGTCCTCGGGGTTGTCACCGAGCCGGTAGTCGTCGCCCCGGTAGGAGAAGTACACCTCGAAGACGGTGTCGAACGCCCGCCAGTGCGACTCATTTTTGACCATGGTCGCGGCGAGGGCGTACTTGAAGGCCTGGCGGTCGCCAATAGGGATGTGGCGGAGGGCCTCGACGGCGTCGAGGTTTTCGGTGAGGCTGACAGGGATACCGGCGCTGCGCAGCTCGGTGACAAACCCCGCGACCGTCTCGAGCAGCCCGGCCGAGCTGCCGGCGGGCAGGACGGGCGCCTCGCTCATCGCGGCTACCTCGGCGCCGAAGAGGCCAGGTCCTTGGCCGCCTTGTCGATGTCGGACTGGTACTTGAGCAGGATGTGGAGGGTCTCGGTGGCGATGGTTGCGTCGACGTTGTGGATCCCGAGCAGGACGAGGGTCCTGGCCCAGTCGATCGTCTCCGACACCGAGGGGGCCTTCTTGAGGTCGAGGGTCCGCACGGAGCGCACGATCCGCACGATCTGGTCGGCGAGGGCGTCGCCGATGCCGGGCACCCGGGTGAGGACGATCGCCTTTTCCCTTTCGATGTCGGGATAGTCGATGTGGAGGAACAGGCAACGGCGCTTGAGCGCCTCGGACAGCTCCCTCGTGTTGTTGGACGTAAGGAACACGAGGGGAATCTGGGTGGCCTTGACCGTGCCGAGCTCGGGGATCGACACCTGGTAGTCGGAGAGGACCTCGAGGAGGAGTGCCTCGGTCTCGACCTCGACGCGATCGACCTCGTCGACGAGCAGCACGACAGGCTCGTCGGCCCTGATGGCCTCGAGCAGCGGTCGGGTCAGGAGAAACGGCTCGGAGAAGATGTCCTCCTCGATGTCGTCCCAGCCCTCGCCGTCCGCCTCACCGACCCGTTGGGCCTGGATGCGCAACAGCTGCTTCTTGTAGTTCCACTCGTAGAGGGCCCTGGACTCGTCGAGACCCTCGTAGCACTGCAACCGGATCAGACGGGCACCGGTCAGGTCGGCCACCGACTTGGCCAGCTGCGTCTTTCCCGTCCCTGCCGGCCCCTCGACGAGGACCGGCTTGCCGAGCCGGTCGGCCAGGTACACGACCCCGGCGATGCCATCGTCGGCGAGGTACTCCACTCGCTGCAGACCGTCGCGCACCTGCGCCGGCGTTTCGAAGCGAGGGGGTACGACGTCGGTCACGGGGCCGTTCCTTCCTTTCGAGCTCCCGGGCCCGGCCACGCCGGCGGGCCCGCATCGCTCGAACAACGTGGGGGACCTCCCGATGCTACCGGCGAGTCCCCTCGTCCCGCCCGGTCACACCCTGACCTGGCCCGTCCCCTCGACGAGATACTTGGTCGTCGTCAGCGCCGCCAGGCCCATCGGACCTCTGGCGTGCAGCTTCTGGGTGCTTATGCCGATTTCGGCGCCGAAACCGTATTCCTCGCCGTCGGTGAAGCGGGTGGATGCATTGACGACCACGGCGGCGGCATCGACCTCCCTCTGGAACCGGCGAGCCACGCCGACGTCACCGGTGACGACGGCCTCGGTGTGCCCCGTGCCGTAGCGGCGGATGTGGTCGATGGCCTCCCCGACGTCACCCACAACCCTCACGCTCAAGCGAAGGTCGAGGTATTCCGTGGCCCAGTCGTCCTCGGTGGCGGGCCGAAGCCGTTGACCGCCGAGGATGCGCCGCGCCTCGTCGTCGCCGACCAGCGCGACCCCCTCGATGGCGGCGGCGAGGACGGGGAGGAATTTCCCCGCGATGTCGCGGTGCACCACGATCGACTCGGTGGCATTGCAGACGCTCGGCCGCTGCGTCTTGCCGTTGGCGACGATGGCCACGGCCATGTCCATGTCAGCGGAGGCATCGACGTAAACATGGCAGTTGCCGGCGCCGTCGAGGACGTACGGCACGGTGGCGTGGTCGACGACGGCGGCGACGAGCGAAGGGCCGCCGCGCGGGATCAGGCAGTCGATGACGCCTCGGAGGCGCATGAACTCGACGGCCGACTCCCTGGTCGTGTCGTCGACCAGCGTCACGGCATCCCCCGGCAGCCCGGCCTTTTCGCACGCCTGGCGGAGGATCCCGGCGACGGCCCGGTTGGAGTCGATGGCGGCCGAGCTGCCTCGCAGCAACGTGGCGTTGCCAGCCTTCAGGCACAGACCGGCGGCGTCGCTCGTCACGTTGGGACGGTTTTCGTAGATCACACCGATGACGCCGATGGGCACCCGGACCTGCCGGATCTCGAGGCCATTGGGACGAACCCAGCCGGCGACGGTCTCACCCACGGGATCGGGAAGCGACGCGACCTGCCTGAGCCCACCGGCCATGGCCTCGACACGCCCCGGGGTCAAGCGGAGGCGGTCGACGACCGTCGCCGCCGTGCCGGCCCGTTCGGCGCGCGCCACGTCGGTGGCGTTGGCCGCGACGATCGCGGCGGCATCGGCCTCGAGGAGATCCGCGGCCAGGTGGAGGGCGGCGTCCTTGCTCGCCGACGACGCCGTGGCGAGCCGCTGCGAGGCTTCGACCGCCAGGCGACCCAACTTCTGCAGGTCCGACGGAGCCATTTTCCCAGCCTACGCCGCGCAACTCCGCCCGGGTTCTACCATTGGCCGCATGTGGAAGGTCATGAAACGCCAATGGAAGTACTTGACGGCCAAGCTCTCGGGCAACCTCGAGGGCCGGGCCGACCCCAAGATCCAGCTCGAGCAGGCCATCGGCGAGGCGCAGGACCAGCACCGGCGCCTGGTCGAGCAGGCCGCCAACGTCATCGCCCGCCAGAAGCAAACGGAGTTGCGGCTCCACCGGGCCATGGACGACCTGGAGAAGACCAATGCGTCAACACGTCAGGCCCTCGTGTTGGCCCAGGAGGCCACGGGCAAGGGTGACACCGCCAAGGCCGCCGAGTACAACCAGACGGCGGAGGCGTTCGCCAACCGTCTCATCGGGGCGGAGAAGCAGATCGCCGACCTGAAGACCGAAAGCCTCCAGACGGCATCGGCATCCCAGCAGGCCAAGGCGGCCGTCCAGCAGAATTCGGTCGCTCTGCAGGAACGGCTGGCCGAGCGCCAGAAGCTGCTGTCGCAGCTCGACCAGGCCAAGATGCAAGAACAGCTCAACGCGGCGATGTCCGACCTGAGCCAGACCGTCGACCACGACACGCCGAGCCTCGACCAGGTTCGTGACAAGATCGAGGCCCGCTACGCCAAGGCGGTGGGCACGTCGGAGCTGAGCGGAGCCACGGTGGAGTCACGCATGCTCGAGGTACAGCAGGCCACGGTCGGCTCGCAGGCCAAGAGCCGCCTCGAGGAGCTGAAGACCCAGATGGGCATCACCGCAGGGCCTGGAGATAGCTCGTCGAGCCCCGAGGCCGTCGGTTCCGGCGTCGATAGCTCGGGCGAGCTCACGGGCGGGACACCCGCCGCCCCCGCGCAGGCGACACCGGAGGCGCAACCGGTCGCCACAGAGGACGAGCAGCCCTAGCCGGTGAGGACAGGGCGGCATCGCCGGCTTGTCGGGTAACCGCCCGCATCCGCCGCCCCTACGACGACGCCGCCCCTACGACGACGCCGGCCCTACGACGACGACTTCTCCTCGTGGCCGCCGAACTCCTTGCGCATAGCGGAAACGAGCCGAGCGGCGAAGACGCCGTCGCCGCGGCTGCTGAAGCGCTCGAAGAGGGCGGTGGTGAGCACGGGGGCGGGCACGCCCTCGTCGATGGCCGCCTTGATCGTCCAGCGCCCCTCGCCCGAGTCCGAGACCCGTCCGGCGAAGGAGGAAAGCGTCGGGTCGTCGCTGAGGGCGTGGGCGGTGAGGTCGAGAAGCCACGACGAGATGACGCTCCCGCGGCGCCACACCTCGGCCGCCGCAGCCGTGTCGATGTCGTAGCGGTAGTACTCCGGGTGGTCGAGCGGCGCCGTCTCAGCGTCCCCGCCGCTTTTCTCGGTCGCGCCGATGTTGGCGTTGTCGAGCACGGCCAGACCCTCGGCGTAGGCGGCCATGATTCCGTACTCGATGCCGTTGTGGACCATCTTGACGAAGTGACCGGCGCCGTTGGGTCCGCAGTGGAGGTAGCCCTGCTCGGCGCGGGACGGCTCACCGCTGCGCCCCTCCGTCCGCGGAGCGGCGTCCACGCCGGGGGCGACGGTCTTGAAGATCGGGTCCAGGTGGTCCACGATCTCCGGCTCGCCTCCGATCATGAGGCAGTAGCCCCGGTTCAGTCCGAAGACCCCGCCGCTCGTGCCGCAGTCGACGAAGTGGATGCCGGACTTCGCCAGCTCGGCGGCGCGATGAATGTCGTCTTGGTAGAACGAGTTGCCCCCGTCGATGATGATGTCGCCATCGGACATCGCCGCGGCCAGCTTGTCGATGGTCGAGCCGGTGAAGGCGGCAGGTACCATCACCCACGCCGCCCTCGGGGCGTCGAGCTTGGAGACGAACTCCTCGATGCTCGTCGCCCCCGTCGAGCCTTCGCCTTCGAGCTGCGTCACCGCGTCGGCGTTGACGTCATAGACCACGCAGGTGTGGCCGGCCCGCTCGAGCCTCCGCACCAGGTTGGCGCCCATCCGACCGAGTCCGACCATGCCAAGCTGCACCGGTTGTCTCCTTCGCGACTGCGACGACCGACGGCCGGTCGCCCGACACGTTCTAGCCGACGCCGCCGACGCCGCCGTCACCGACGTTCCGCCTGCAGGCGCCGACCGCACCCGGCCCCGAGCCCCGGACCACGTCCAGACCGGTGCGCTCGTCGGTTGGACTCCCGTTGGGGCTCAGCCGGCGTCGTCGGGAGGGGCACCGACCGGGCGGCCCCAGGCATCTCCGCCCGGCCCCTGCGATCCGCCCCCTGAAGGAGGGCTCGGCCCACCGGGCGCCGGCGCTCCCCAGGGCCCCTGCGGGGCACCCTGACCCTGACCCCAGGGTCCCCCCGGAGGCGAGTCGGGTCGGCCGCCATCGAACGACCCCGCCTGGTACCCCGGATATCCCTGATACTCCTGCGGGGTCCCCCAGGCTCCACCCGATCCGATCCGCCGGCGCCGGCGGCGACGCCGGACGAGCAGGACGATCAGGACGACGACGAGGACAACGACGACCGCCACCACGATGATCACGACGACGCCGAAGTGGACGAGGCTCTGGCGCAGCGTGGTGGAGTTGTCGGCGGGGCTCCGCGAGCCGAAGGTGCGTTGCAGCGTGGCGAAGGGGAACACAAACGACGAGGTCGCCGCGCCGCCGTGCAGGTCGACCCTGAGCTCGCCGAAGCGGACGTGCAGGTCGTGCCAGACGATCCCGGCGATCTCTCGGGCGTCGGCCGGCGTCGGAGCCGAGCTGGTACCGGCGGTGACCATCACGTTGGTGTCGTTGTCGGCCAGGCCGACGCTCGCCGAAGAGAACCCGGCCGAGCGGATGTCCTGCTGGGTCGTCACGATGGAGCCGACGATCCCCCCGCAGCCGGCGAGGGTCACCGCGGCGGCCACGATGGCACCGCCGGCGATCACACGGCGCCACCCGACTCGATGCCACCCGGGGCGGCGCCGACCCCTCTGGCCGACGGTGGGGCGTCTCACGGCAGGATCACCAGGTCATCGCGGTGCACGACTTCGTGGGAGAGACCGTCGGGCAGCTGGGAGGTCCTCCGGCCGATGAGACGCTCGAGCTGGGCGGCCGGATGGCGAACGAGTCCCTTGGCGAAGATGGCCCCGTCGGGCCCGGCGATGCCGACGGCGTCGTCACTGTCGAATTGCCCCCGCACGGCGACGACGCCGGCGGGCAGCAACGAGACGCCGGTGCCGGTCAGAGCGGCGCGCGCCCCTTCGTCGACGACGACCGTCCCCTGCGTCGCCACCGCGAAGGCGATCCACAGCTTGCGCGCCGCCAGCCGGCGCTCCCGAGCCACGACGACGGTCCCCACCCCGGAGACACCGTCGACCGCGTCGCCGATCACGTCGGGCCTGGCGGCGTCGGCGATGACGGCCCGCACCCCCGACCAGGCCGCCATCTTGGCCGCCGCCAGCTTCGACGCCATGCCGCCACTCCCCCGCGACCCGGCGCCACCGGCGAGCGACTCGAGCTCGGCGTCCACCTCGGCGACCTCCTCGATCAGCGAGGCGCCGGTCTGGCGGCGCGGATCGGCCGTGAGGAGCCCCGGCGCGTCGGTGAGGAGGACCAGCACGTCGGCGGCCATCAGGTGGGCGACGAGGGCCCCGATGCGGTCGTTGTCACCGAAGCGGATCTCGTCGTCGGCGACGGCGTCGTTTTCGTTGACGACCGGCACGACGCCCAGTTCGAGCAGCACCGAGAGGGTCTGGCGGGCGTGGAGGTACTGGCGGCGGTCGATGAAGTCGTTGGGGGTGAGCAGGACCTGGCCGCCGATCAAGCCCACTTCTTCGAGGGCCCTGTACCACTCCCCGAGCAGATGGCCCTGGCCGACGGCGGACACGGCCTGGAGGGTGGGCATGTCCTTCGGGCGGCGCTCGGCCAGGCCGAGCACGGGCAGGCCGGCGGCGATGGCCCCGCTCGTGACCACGATGACCCGGTCGCCTGCGGCCCGCTGGGCGGCGACGTCACCGGCCAACTTGCGGATCGCCCACGGGGTGATCGTCCCGTTGTCATCGGTGATCGACGAGGTTCCGATCTTGACCACGATCAGACGCGAGCCCATCTCACTCCTGCTCGTAGTCGAACTCGAAGGTTCCGATCCGCACCCTGTCACCGTCGCGCGCCCCGGCACGCGACAGGGCCCGGTCCACGCCGAGGCGCCGCAACCGGCCCTGGGCGTAGGCGAGCGCCTCCACGTTGGTCAGGTCGGAAAGGGCCACCGCCCGCAGGGCGGCCCTGCCGACCACCCGCCACTCCCCGTCGGTGTCTCGTTGGACCTGGACCCCCTCGGCGGCGGGACGGTGCTCGACCCAGCGGAGGGGACGGGGCTGCGCGGCCCTCGCCTCGGCCACCAACTGCGCCATCTGGGCGACGAGCGGGCGGATCCCTTCGCCGGTGAGCGCAGAGACGGCGAGCTCGGGCCGATCGGCGGCGTCCCCGCCATCGACTGCGTCCCCGCCATCGACTGCATCCCCGCTATCGACTGCGCCGGCCAGGTCCAGCTTCGACCCGACGATCAGGCGGGGTCGTTCGGCCAGCTCGGCGCGGTACCGCCTGAGCTCGTCGACGAGGATGCGCTCCTGTTCCGCCGGGCTGCGCGGCTCGGTCGGAGCCAGGTCGACGAGCACCACGAGGACCCTGGCGCGTTCGATGTGGCGGAGAAACTGGTACCCGAGGCCGCGCCCCTCGCTGGCCCCCTCGATTAGTCCGGGGATGTCGGCGACCACCAGCTCACTGTCGTCGTAGCGGACGACACCGAGGTGGGGCTGGAGGGTCGTGAACGGGTAATCGGCGATCTTGGGGCGGGCGGCCGAGATCGTCGAGATGAGCGTGCTCTTGCCGGCGTTGGGGAACCCGACGAGGGCCACGTCAGCCATCAACTTCAACTCGAGGTCGAGCCATCGCTCCTCTCCTCGTTCGGCCTGCTCGGCGAAGGCCGGTGCTCTCCGCCGGTTGGAGAGGAATCTGGCGTTCCCCTTGCCCCCCTCGCCTCCCCTGCCGGCCAGCCACCGATCTCCCTCGGAGGCCAGATCGGCGAGCAGGCCCCCGTCGAGATCCCGCACGACGGTGCCCTCCGGCACCGCCACGGCGAGGTCGTCGCCGCCTCGGCCGTGGCGGCGTTTGCCGGACCCGTGGGTGGCGTCCCCGGCCCGGCGGTGCGGGTGGTCGCGGAACCCGTTCAGGGAGGCGACGTTGCGGTCCGCCACCAGCCAGACGTCGCCGCCCCGGCCGCCGTCGCCACCGTCGGGACCGCCCTTGGCCACGTGCGCCTCGCGTCGAAACGCCACCGCGCCGGCGCCGCCATCACCCGCCTTGACGTGAATCTGGGCCTCATCGACGAATCCGGCCATGCGACGAGGTTAGGGGGAGGGAAGTTAAGGTTGGGTGCGAGGTCCCGGACGGCGCCGGGAAGGGCTCAGGTCTCGGGCGTGAGGATATCGACGAGTCGGCGGCCCTTGCGGTTGCCGAACTTGACCTTGCCGTCGGAGAGGGCAAAGAGGGTGTCGTCGCCGCCACGGCCGACGTTGTCGCCCGGATGGAAGTGGGTGCCGCGTTGACGGACGATGATGGATCCGGCCGTCACCGCCGTCCCGTCGAACACCTTGACGCCGAGTCTTTGGGCGTTGGAGTCGCGCCCGTTGCGGGTGGAGCCTCCACCCTTGGTCTTGGACATGCCTTACCCCTTGCCGGCGCTGATGCCGGTGATCTCGATCGTCGAGTAATGCTGGCGGTGACCCCAGTGGCGCCTGGTCCTCGCCTTGGGCTTGTACTTGAGGCCGTGGATCTTGGGACCCGCCGCCTCGCCGACGACGCGAGCGGACACGCTGCTCGCCGCCAACTGGTCGGGGCGGGCGAGAACGGTCTCACCGTCGACGAGGAGCACCGGCGTGAAGCTGACGTCTTCGCCCGTGGCCAGGCCAAGCTTCTCGACCGAGAGGGTCTGGCCCTCCTCGACGCGCTCCTGCTTGCCACCGGTCTTGATCACTGCGTACACAAGAGGAAGATGATATCACGCACGGCGTGGTGTCAGAGAAGGGATTCGTCGATGACGAAGCCCCGCCCCGAGCACGTCGGGCACGTCAGGGAGAACGACTCGACCAGACCCTCGGAGATCCGCTTGCGGGTCATCTCCACCAGCCCGAGCTCGGAGATGTCGAAGACCTGGGTTCTCGTCTTGTCCCGGGCCAAGGCGTCTCGGAAGGTCCTGACCACGTGGCCTCGGTTGGCGATGATCTCCATGTCGATGAAGTCGATGACGATGATGCCGCCGATGTCACGCAACCGCAGCTGGCGGGCGATCTCCTCCGCCGCCTCCAGGTTGTTGCGAAAGACGGTCTCCTCCAAGTTGGAGCGGCCCACGTTCTTGCCGGTGTTGACGTCGATCACCGTGAGCGCCTCGGTCCGCTCGATGATCAGGGAGCCGCCGGAGGGCAACCACACCTTGCGATCGAGGGCCTTGTGGACCTGCTCGTGGACGTGATAGCGCTCGAAGGCCGGAAGCGGGTCGTCGCTGTCGCCGGCGAACTCGACGCGGTCGGCGAGCTCGGGGCTGATGCTGGCGACGTAGTCGCGTACCTCTTCGAGGAGCTCCCGGTCGTCGATGATGACGCCGCGGTACTCGCGGTTGAACTCCTCGCGGATGACCCGCACGGCCATGCCGGGTTCGCGGTAGAGCAGCCTGGGGGTCCTGGCGTTGCGGGCGAGCTCCTCGATCCGTGCCCACTGGGCCAGCAACCTGGTCAGGTCACGGCGCAGCTCATCGGCGGTGGCGCCCTCGGCGGCGGTCCTGACGATCAGGCCGTGTCCCTCGGGCCTGACCTCGTCGAGGATGCGGCGGAGCCGCTTGCGCTCGTCGTCGGCGAGGCGCTTGGAGATCCCGTACGTATCGCTGCCGGGGATGAGCACCACGAAGCGGCCGGGGAGCGACACCTCTTGGGCCAGGCGAGCCCCCTTGGCACCGATGGGGTTCTTGGTCACCTGGCAGAGCACGTTTTGCCCGGCCTTGAGCAGCTGTTCGATCCGGGCGTCCCTTGCCGGTCCCGGAAGCCGGCCCCCCCGGGTCGGCTTGCCGGCGCCGTTGGCGTCGCCTTCCACCTCGTCCTTGTCGTAGCGGACGTCGCCGCGGTAGAGCACGGCGTTTTTCGGAGTGCCGATGTCTACGAAGGCGGCTTCCATGCCGGGCAGGACGTTTTGCACCCGGCCCATGTAGATGTTGCCGTCGATCTGGTTGGCCTCGTCGGACGGCCGGGAGACGTAGTGCTCGATGAGCGACCGCCCCTCGAGCACGGCGATCTGCGTCGCCGTCGGCTGGACGTGCACGACCATCAGGTAGCGGCCGACGGGCCGGCCCTTGCGCTCGCGGCCCCGGCGGCGCAGCGACGCCTCGTCGTCGATGGCGCTGCGATCCGATGTGCTCGGGCCCTCGATGTCGGCCCGGTCACCCGGTCGAGTGTGCCCGCGCGCCCGGCGACGGGACCCAGATGCGGCCTCGCCGGTCGCCTCCCCGCCGTCCCGCCTCGGCCTGCGGCCACCCGGCCCACCAGCACCACTCGGCCCACCAGCACCACCTTGCGTGCCGGCAGACCCCCGCCCGCCGGCACGTCCCCGCCCTCCTGCGGCGGGCGCACGGGTGTCGTCCATCGCGCCCGACGGCGTGGAAGGAGGCGGAGGCGCCGGTCTCGAGTCACCGATCTTGGGGCGATCCGAAGGGGACCCGTTGACGGGGCTGTCGGGTCGCGGCCCGTCGACGCCGGCCAGACCGGTCCTGGGGCTCAGGTCCGTGGGGTCATCACTCGCTCCCGATATGGCCGGCGAGGACGAGGACGCCACGCCGTCGGCATCGACCCCGTCGCCCGAAGCCCTGTCATCGGACTCGTCACGCTCGACGCCGGCCTCGGTCCTGGCCGCCGGGTCGCCTGCGCCCGCGGCGGGAGAGCGTTGAGGCCCTCCATCCCTCGCCTGGTGGCCGCGGCCGCGCCCCCCTCTCGAACCTCGACGGCGACGTCTCGCGCCCCCGGCACCCGAGGAAGCCTCGGATCCTGCGGTATCGCTAGTGGGGGTGGCGCTCGGTGGGCGCCGCGGTCCCGGCCCATCGCTTGGCGCCGGCGCTCCGACGCCCGAGGCGTCTCCCGCTGGAGAGGCCGGGTGGTCCGGCAACGATTCGGACATGGGGGTAATCCCTTCTCATGACGCACGCTCCATGGCGTGCGGCGCGCCCGTCGTCGCCGGAGGACCCGCCAGAGGTTCCCACCGGGCGCCGGGGCGCGAAATCCATTGGTTCAGCCTGCGGGTGTCGCGTTCTTCGATGTCGGCACCGAGCCCGGCCACGACCTCTGAGGGTCGGATGCTGCGGGGCTTGACGGCCAGATCGGCTTGGACGCGAACACCGTCGAGCGCGTCGGGGCCGGCCGGCCCCACCACGCAGAGGTCCAGGACGGCGTCCCGGATGTCGTCGGTGACCTCGGCTCCCTTGCGAAGCCTGGTGACGGTCACCGAAGGGGCGGCGAGCAGCGCCGTTACTCGCCGTTCGAGCTCTCGCTCTGTGATGGGGGCTCCTTCGACGGCGATCACCGTCCACTGCCAGCTGCAGGAGGACACCGCCTCTTGCAACGAAGGAGTCCCGGGGGCGATGGTCTCGGCTGCCACCGCGTCGACGCCATCGGGAAGGGCGCGAGACAACCTCGCCGGGAGCGTCGGCGCCCCGTCGGCGGCGGTTTTCCCCGCCTCGGTTTCGGCCAACTCCATGTCGAGGTACTCGGCCAGCGACTCGTGTCCCGTCGGCAGGGCCAGGCCGAAGCTTACCTTCGGACGGGGCGAGAACCCGCTCGAATAGGCCAGCGGCAGCTCGGTCCGACGAAAGGCCCGCTCCCACATCCTGGCCACGTCGCGGTGGCTCGTCCATCGGACCTTGCCGAGCTTGACGAATCGCACCCTCACGCGTGCCATCAGCGGGTGCCGGCCATGGAGGCTCTCGGCCGGGGGACGAGGGTCACCGGTACCTCACCACCGGAGGCCAGGTCCTGTCCCGTGCCCTGGCTGCCGCCGGCCGGCGCCGACGACGATGCGACGACGTGCTCGAGGCCGTAGCCCGTGCACGCCCCGCAGTCGTAGCAGGGCGTCCACCGACAGTCCGGGGTGCCCGCCGCGGCCAGGGCGTCCTGCCACTCCTGCCAGAGGAAATCAGCGTGCAACCCGGCGGAGATGTGGGCCCAGGGCAGGACCTCGTCGGCCATGCGCTCGCGGTGGACGTACCAGTCGATCGAGAGTCCGGCCCTGGCCATGGCGTCGGTCCACAGGCCGATGTTGAAGTGCTCTGACCATTCCTGGAACACGCCGCCGCGGCGCCACACATCCTCGATCACGGCGCCGATCCTGCGGTCGCCGCGGCTGGCGATGCCCTCGGCCAGCGTCGCCTTGGGATCGTGCCAGCGCAGCTGCACGCCACGATCTCGTCTGGTCGCGTCTCGCAGCAACCCGATCTTGTGGCTCAGCTCGCCTGCGGTGTCCTGCCGGAACCACTGAAACGGCGTCTGCGGTTTCGGCACGAACCCCCCGACCGAGGCACTCACCTGGGCGCCGCTCGTGTGACGCCGGCCGATGGCGACGCAGTTGCGGGCCAGCTCGGCGATCCCGAGCGTGTCCTCGTCGGTCTCGGTCGGCAGCCCGGTGAGGAAGTACAGCTTGACGCGGCGCCATCCCTGGGAAAAGGCCGACTCGACGGCGCCGTAGAGGTCCTCTTCGGTTATGAGCTTGTTGATCACCTGGCGCATCCGCCACGTGCCGCCCTCGGGCGCGAAGGTCAACCCCGTCCTCCGCACCTTCTGGATCTCGCTGGCGATGCCCACGGTGAAGGCATCGACGCGCAGGCTGGGAAGGCTCACCGACACCTGGCCGCCGCACGCCGGGTCGTTGATGATGCCGGAGACGACCTTGTCGATGTCGGAGAAGTCGGCGCTCGACAGCGAGGTGAGGCTCACCTCGTCGTAGCCGGTCCGCTCCAGGCCGGCGCTGACCATCTCACGAACCTGCTCGGCGGGCCGCTCGCGCACCGGCCGGGTGATCATGCCGGCCTGGCAAAACCGGCAACCTCTCGTGCAGCCCCTGAAGATCTCCACGTTGAGCCGGTCGTGGACGACCTCGGTCAGCGGCACGAGCTGATGGCGCGGGTAGGGCCACGCCCCCAGATCGGAGATGGTCCGCTTCTCGACCTGGGCCGGCACGTCGTCGTGGCGGGGCGTGACCGACGCGACTCGCGGGCCGTCGTAGGCCACCTCGTACATCGAGGGGACGTAGACCCCGGGGATCCGGGCCAGGTCGTGGAGGACCCGCTCTCGTGACCCGGGTGTGCGCCCGGAGCGCTTCCAGTCGCCGACGACGTCGGTGACCTCGCCGATCACCTCCTCGCCGTCTCCTATGACGAAGGCGTCGACGAAGTCGGCGAGGGGTTCGGGGTTGAAGGTGCAGTGGCCGCCCGCCACGACCAGGGGATCGGTCGGCTGGCGGGCCTCGCTGCGGACCGGAACGCCGGCCAGGTCCACGCAGTTGAGCAGGTTGGTGTAGACGAGCTCGGCGGAGAGGTTGAAGGCGAGGACGTCGAAGTCGGCGGCCGGCCGGTGCGATTCGAGGCTGAACAGGGGCAAGCGGTGCCGGCGAAGCTCTGCCTCCATGTCGGTCCAGGGGGCGTAGGAACGCTCGGCCACGGCGTCGTCACGTTCGTTGACGAGCTCGTAGAGGATCTGGAGCCCCTGGTTGGGCAACCCGATCTCGTAGGCGTCCGGGTACAGCAACAGCCAAGCCACCCGCCCCGGCCCATGGACCGGGACCACCGCCCCTTCCTCGCAGCCGATGTAACGGGCCGGCTTCTGGACTCGAGCCAGCAGGGGCTCTATCTGGGGCCAAAGCGACGTCATCTTCTCACCGAGTGTAGCGGGACCCTCCCCCCACACCGTGAGGGTCCTCGTCCCCGTGCCCGTCTCGCGACCGAAACGGTCCGGTCAGTCGAAGCGGCGCATCCTGACGCTGAGCACGAGGCCGACAGCCACGAACTCGATGAGGATGGCCGACCCGCCGTAGCTCATCCATGGCAGCGGGATGCCGGCGACGGGCATGATTCCCATGGTCATGCCGATGTTCTCGAACACCTGGAAGACCAGCATGGCGAGCACGCCGACGCACACCAGCGTGCCAAAGAGGTCACGCGAGGCGGTCGATGCCTGCCAGGTCCGCCACATGACCAGGAGAAACAGGGCGAGCAGCACGGCGCAGCCGATCAGCCCGACCTGCTCGCCGGCCGCACTGAAGATGAAGTCGGTCTGCTGCTCGGGGACCTGCGAGAGGTTGGTCGATGTCCCCTTGTAGAGGCCCGTGCCCCTGACGCCACCGTCGCTTATGGCGTTCTTCGACTCGACGACGTTGTACTCGTTGGCCGCGATCGTGGTCTTCTGGGCCAGCAGCGTCTGGCTGACAACCGCCGGGGTGCTGAGGAACGACGTGAGCCGCTGTTCCTGGTACTTGTGGAGCACGCCGAGCTGGATCAGCCCTACGACGCCGACGACGGCGACGACGCCAAGGATGAGCAGATGGCGGAGTCGGGCGCCGGCGATGGCGACGAGAGCGAGAAGGACGGCGGAGAGCACGAGGGCCGTGCCGAGGTCGGGTTGTTTGAAGATCAGGACGAAAGGCACGATGGCGAGGGCCAGGATGACGAGGAGCGACCGCCCGTTGAGCTTGCCCTTGGCCCGGGACGCGTAGGCGGCGAGGGTCAAGATCAGGGCGACCTTGGCGAACTCCGAAGGCTCGAACTCGTACGGGCCGATCTGGAACCAGGCCTGGGCCCCGTTGACCCGCTTGCCCACGACGAACACGGCGAGGAGCAGCACGAGGCTGAGGCCGTAGAGGATCGGTGACAGGTGCAGAAAACGGCGATAGTCGAACGCGGCGACAGCGAGCATGACGACGATGCCGATGCCGACGAAGACGACCTGCTTCTTGACGTCGGCCGTCGGCGAGTACCCCTGGGTCTCGAGCCCCACCCGGGTCGAGCTGTAGACCATGACGCTGCCGAAGGCGGCGATGGCGATCACGCTGACGACGAGCACCACGTCGAAGTGACGCCAGATGGAAGGGCCCCGCGGGCTGGACGGGCTCCCGGGGGCGGGGCGGTGGACGGGGAGCATCAGTTCTGCCCGCCGATCCCGGTGGCGCCGCCATAGGTCGGCTGGGTGATCGGCTTGTTGAAGATCTTGTCGTAGACGGCCCTGACCACGGGAGCGGCGGCCGATGCGCCGTAGCCGGAGTCTTCCAAGAAGCAGTCCACGACGTACTTGGGAGAGCTGGCCGGGGCGAAAGAGGTGAACACCGAGGTGTCCTGCTTGCCAGCGCCGGTCACCTGGGCCGTCCCCGTCTTGCCGGCGATGTCCTCGCCCGAAAGCGACGTGTTGCCGAAGTCGCCGTAGGCGGTGCCCTGGGGGTTGTTGACCACCCCGACGAAGCCCTGGAGCATGGCCTGGTGCTGGGCCGCCGTGAGCCTGGCGCTGTGACCGGCCACCGACGGCCGGTAGGTCTTGACGACCTTGCCCTTGGCGGTCTGGGAGTCGAGGGCGACGCGGGGGTGGTAGACGGTGCCGCCGTTGGCGAAGGTGGCGTAGGCGTTGGCCAGCTGCAGTGGCGTGACGAGGACCTGGCCCTGGCCGATGGCGGTGTGGGCGCTGTCGCCCGAGTACCACGGTTGCGTCTTGCCGTAGACCTTCGGGGCGAGCTTGGCCTCGGCCGCATAGGAGGCCGGGGTCGGAATCACCCCGCCGGCCTCGTTGGGCAGGTCGATCCCGGTCGGCTTGCTCAAACCGTAGGAGTCGGCCACCTTTTGGAGGGCCGTCTGCCCGTACTTGGCCCGCCCGTCCCACAGCTCGACGCCGATGCTGTTGAAGTAGATGTCGCTCGACACGGTGATCGCCTGGGTGAGGTCGATGGGTCCGTAGGCGGCACCGTTGTCGTTGGAGAGGACCGTGCCGCCCACGGTGATGTGCCCGGCGTCATCGTAGATCTGGTTATAGGGCCGGATCCCGGTCTTGAGACCGGCGGTTGCGGTGGCGAGCTTGAATGTCGATCCCGGGGCGTACTGGCCCTGGATGGGGCGGTTCCCGAGCTGGTTGCTGATGGAGTTGGACGTGATCCGCTTGTAGTTGGCCGCACTGATCCCGCCATTGTCGAAGAGGTTGGGGTTGTAGGAGGGGTTGGTCGCCAGGGCCAGGAGCTGGCCGTTTGGGTCCTCGACCACGACCGACCCGCCGGGAGACTGAAAGTTGCGGTGGGTGACGGTGTCGAGGTGCTGTCGCGCCGCCTTCTCCTCGGTGCGCATGGCCTCCACGGCGACCTTCTGGAGCGGACCGCTGATGGTGAGGCGGAGGTTGCGTCCAGGGACGGGCGGGGTCGAGCTGAGCACGCCGAGCTCCTGGCCGGTCGAGTCGATCTGGATCCGCGTCACCCCGGGGCGGCCCTGGAGTTGGTCCTGAAACTCTGCTTCCGCTCCGGCCTGGCCGACCAGGTCCCCGGCGCGGACGCCGTGCTTGGACAGGGTCTTGAGCTCGGTGGCGTCGACCGGTCCGACGTAGCCGAGTAGGGCGGCGGCGTACTGGCCGAGGGCGGTGACGTGGCGCTGCGCGACCGTGGTGGCTGTCACGCCGGGGAACAGGCTGCTGTGCTCCTGCACGTAGAGGATCTGGGCCGGACTGGCGTGCTGGTAGACCGGCACATAGTCGAAGGAGTTGTACTGGACGCTCTCGATGGCGGCGGTGAGCGCCTTGACCGGAATCCCAATCAGCGCCGAGAGGCGCCGCACCATGCCGGTGTCGGATCCGTACTGTCTCTGGACCTCGATGACCGGGACGTTGATGTTGTTGACGAGGACCCGCCCCTTGCGGTCGAGGATCTCCCCGCGCGGCGGCGCCGTGTACACGGTGACCACGCCGCTCGTCTGGACCTGCTTCTTGGCCACGCTGACGTTGATGACCTGCAGGAACCACAGCCGGGCGAAGAGGGCGATGAAGAGGCACCCGACGACGATCAGCAGAATCGTCAGCCGCAGCCTTGACGTGTTGGGAGATGTCGGGAGGGCCACTCGGCTACCTGTCTATCATCGGGCGGTCAGCGTCTCGGGTCGGTTGAGGGCCTCGGCGCCGGCCAAACCTCGTGCCGCCCATCCGAGGACAGCGACGACGGGGATGACGAGCACGGCGTTCCATACCGCCTCGACGAACACGACGCGAATGAGATACGTGCGTCCCGGCGCGACGAGCTGGCTTTGGCCAACCAGCTCGCCGACGACGAGGAACAGGATCAGGGCGCCGACGGTGGCGGCGAAGGCGACCGCAGGCCTCGTCACCCGCCCGTCGGGGAGCACGTTGGCCCTGAGCGTCCCGATGCCCCACCCGACCAGGCACCACACCAGGGCGTCCAACCCGAGGGGCGTGGTCGTGAGGGCGGCGTCGGCCAGCAGGCCGGCACCGAAGCCGATCCACGCCCCGGCGTAGGACCCGCCCACGAGGCCGCCGCTCACGGCGAGGAGGAGCATCAGGTCGGGGGCGACCCCGAGGACGCGCAGGTCGGAGCCGAACGTGGTCTCCACCACCAGCCCGACGAGCAGGACGATCACGATGCGAATCCGTGCCCACATCGGCCTCGTGGTCACCGGCCACTCCTCGCCGCGATGGGGCCCGCCGCCCCAGCGGTCGTGAGCACACCGAAGCTCACTGCGGCGACCACAGCATGACGTCCACGTAGGTGAGCGACGCCGTGTTGACGGCCGGCTCCACCGAGGCCGTGGGATTGCTGCCACCGCCCGGCGAGCTCACCGAGCTGATGGATCCGACGGGGACACCGCTCGGGAATGAGCCGCCGAGGTCGCTGGTGGACAGCTGGTCGCCCTTCCTGAGCCGGGGGTGCGCCGTGCCGTTGGGGATGACGGAGACCTTGAGGTCCTCTCCTTCACCCTGTCCGCTGGCCGTACCGACGTTGGCCGAAGGCAGGGCGACGCCGCACACGAAGGTCGGGTCAGTGACCAGCGTGACGGTGGAAGACGAAGCGCTCACCGACGTGATCGAACCCACGAGGCCGCCGGCGGAGACCACGGGCTGACCGAAGGCAACCCCCGACGACGTGCCCCGGCTGAGCGTGATCGTCGTCTCGAAGTTGGACGACGCCTGGCTGGTGACAGCGGCGGTGACGGTGGTTACGCCGTCGGCGAACTTGAGGTGGGCGAGGGCGAGGACCTGATCGGCCCTGACCTGGTCGAAGCGGGCCCGGCTCGCCGCCGACGCCGACCCCTGCAGCTGGCCGCGCAGCCGAGCGTTCTCGGCCTTCAGGGACCCATAGTCAGCGGCACCGGTCAGGAAGTTGCCGACCGGACGCAGGGCGGTGTGGATGCCGGACTGGATCGGCGTGAGGGCGGTATGGGTGACATTGCGGACGGCGCGAAGGGCCCCGTTGCCGCTGCTTCTGGCGTCGAGGGTGATCAGGGTCAGTGCCGCCAACAGCAGGATCGCCACGACGTAGCGACTGCGGTTCCGACTTCGGGTCATGGCCACGCGGGCGGAACCTCTGGGCTAGCGGGTGTTCGACGACATCAGCACGGCCTTGAGCGCCTCGAATTCCTCGAGGCACTGGCCGCTCCCGATCACCACGGAGTGCAGCGGGTTGTCGGCGATCACGATGGGCATGCCCGACTCTGCGGCCAGGCGCGCATCGAGGCCGTGGAGCATCGCTCCCCCACCGGTGAGCACGATCCCCTGCTCCATGATGTCCGCCGCCAACTCGGGCGGCGTCTTGTCGAGGGTGACCTTCACGGCGTCGACGATGGAGGAGACGGGCTCCTCGATCGCCTCACGGATCTCCTCGGTGGTCGTCACGATCGTCTTCGGCAGTCCCGTGATCAGGTCCCTTCCCCTGATCTCGGCGTGCAGCTCCTCCTCGAGGGGGCAGGCCGACCCGAGGGCGATCTTGATCTCCTCGGCGGTGCGCTCGCCGAGGGCCAAGCTGTACTCCTTCTTGATGAACTGGATGATCGCCTCGTCCAGCTCGTCGCCTCCGATCCGCACCGACTGGCTCGTGACGATGCCACCCAGGGAGATGACGGCCACCTCGGTGGTCCCGCCGCCGATGTCGACGACCATGTTGCCGGTCGGCTCGTGGACGGGCAGGCCGGCGCCGATGGCGGCGGCCATGGGCTCCTCGATGATGTGGGCCGGCTTGCGAGCCCCGGCCGACTCGGCCGCTTCCTGCACGGCGCGCTGCTCCACCCCTGTGATCCCCGACGGCACGCAGATCACCATGCGGGGTTTGGCCGCGAACCGGTGTGAGCCGTGGACTTTTCGGATGAAATACGCCAGCATCTTCTCGCAAATGTCAAAATTGGCGATGACGCCGTCGCGCAGGGGACGAATGGCCTGGATGTGATTGGGCGTCCGACCGATCATGCGCTTGGCGTCGGTTCCGACGGCGAGCGGCCGGTCGTCCTTGATGTTCACGGCGACGACGGAGGGCTCGTCGAGCACGATGCCGCGCCCGCGCACGTACACGAGGGTGTTGGCCGTACCGAGGTCGACGGCCATGTCACGGCCGAAAAAGCCGGAAAAAATACTGTCGGACACGAGAGATGGGCCTCCTGTCTAGGGTCCGGAGGTCGTAAGAGTGCAGGGTACTGGGCAAACCGGAACGGATCCACCCGCGCCAGGGGCGTTCGGTCGGCGTCCTAGCGTCGATTTTCCCATTTCAGGGGGTATGTTCGGTCGCCGTGTCCCTCGGGCCGGCGGCGATGGACCGCCCCTCTAGGCGCTGAGGCCGGGGAAGAACAGGGCGATCTCGCGAGCCGCCGCCTCGGGACCGTCGGAGCCGTGGACGAGGTTCTCGCTCGTGAGCAGGCCGAGGTCGCCGCGGATGGTGCCGGGCGCGGCCTCTGCGGGGTTGGTCACCCCCATGAGCGTCCTCACGACCTTCCAGGTGTCAGCCGGTCCCTCGAAGACGAGCAGCATGACCGGGGAGCGGGTGATGAAGGCGATGAGGTCGTCGAAGAACACCTTGCCCCGGTGTTCTTCGTAGTGGACGCCGGCGGTCTCCTTGTCGAGATGACGGAGCTCGCCGGCGACGACGTGCAGCCCCTTGCGCTCCAGCCGGCCGACGATCTCGCCGATCAGGTGGCGCTCGACGGCGTCGGGCTTGCAGATGACGAGGGTGCGGTCCATAGCGGCCGAGAGGCTAGCGGGTGACTCGCCGGCCCCCGGCGCGGCCGGGGGCGTGATCCGGCCGGGGGGCGTCAGCCGGCGGGGGCGGCGTGAGGCCGGCGTTACGAAGCGGTCTGCGCCGACCGGCTCTCCGCGCGGGTGCCTGTCCCAGCGCGGCCGGCGGCCCGGTGCTGCTCCAACGCCGCCTCCACCGTCAGGCGGAGCCCCTCCGGGTCGCGCATAACCGTGACCCAATCGGCCTCGATCACGCGCACGCCGGCGAGCGCCAGCCGGTTGCGGCGGCGGCTGTCGGCCGCCTTGGACTCCGGCGACCAGTGAAATGCGTACCCGTCCACCTCGAGGGCAAGTCCCGGGCTGAGGAGGACGTCGAGGCGGTAGCGACCGTCGCCGGCCACCGCCTCCACGGCGAGGGGTGTCACGCCCCAGCGCTTCAGTAGGCGCAGCAGGCGGCTCTCGAGCACCGAAGCCGTCGGGCCCTGGACCAGGCCGCGACGTTGGAGAGCGAAGCGCAGCTGCATCACGCCCCGCCTTCCCTGCCGGCCGATGCGTGTCGCTTCGGCCTCGAGCCCGTCGACGGTGAGAAGCCGGCCGGCGAGAGCACGGTCGATGGCGTCGTCGAGGTCGCGCTCGTCGACGACCTCGCCGAGGTCGGCGAGGGTTCGCAGGGGGTCGGTAACCGATACGCCCCGGCGAAAGATCACCCGGCCGGCGTCGAGGTCACCCCGGCGGTAGACATCGATGCCCGAGACGCGCACCTTTGCGGGTATCGCCACGGTCACAGTCGGGCGATCCGGCGGCTCGGACATGAGGCCCCACAGCCAAGCGGCCGAACGGTGCGACGCGACCGCAGAGCTCCCTGCCGCCAGACAGGCGGCAACGAGTCGGGCCTCCGGCCCGACCTCTTGATTGGCAACCATGTACACGCCTCGATAGACAGTCCGCCAGGCGCCGCTCGACAGGCACCATTCGACTTGGTTCCGGCGCAGTCCGAGCCCCAGGGCCGTACGCCGGCTGATCACCCCGTGATGACCGGCCAGGTAGGCGTCAAGAACCGCTCGCGTCAGCCGCTTCATGCTATTTCACTATACTTCAGTCACTTGACGAGTTCAACGGTGGCTCTGGGGTCCTTTCTTTGCCCACTTTTACATACTGACTCTGTAAAAGTGGGCAAAGAAAGCCGCCGGCGGGGGCGACGAGGGGGTGAGGTCGGTCAGCGGGGTGCCGGTAACCGGCCGGCAAGCGCAGCACGTGCCGCTCCCACCACATAGAGCGATCCCGCCACGAGGACGAGGTCGTCGGGACCGGCGTGGGCCAGAGCCACGTCGAGCGCGTCGGCAACCGAGTCGACCGCCACCACCTCGAGCCCGGCAACCTCGAGCCCACGCGCGGCATCGGCGACCACGCCGGCGGGAACGGCACGCGGCGAGGGCGGAGGGCAGGTGACGACGAGACGAGCCCGCTCCGCCCCGAGGGCCCGCAGCATCTCGGCCGGGTCCTTGCCGGCCAGCATGCCGACCACCAGGATCTCCGCTCGCACCCGCGGCGCCAACCCGGCCCCAGCCCCCCCGGCGTCGGCCTCGCCCCCGCCTGCTCCGCCCCCTCCTGCCCCGGCGCTCCCGGTGGCCCCAGGCGCCCCGGCCGCCCCGGGCCTGCCGGCACCCACCCCCCGGCCGCCGGCCGAACCAGCTAGGTCGGGGCCACCGAAGTCTGTGGCTACGGCCGAGGCGGCGGCCCGGGCGCCCTCGAGGTTCTTGGCCCCATCGAGCACGACGAGCGGTCGGCGCCCGACGACCTCGAGCCGACCGGGCGAGCGCAACAACGCGGCCGCCTCGCGAACCAGAGCCTCCTCGACCGGGACCCCGAAGAACGCCTCGACCGCCACGAGGGCGGCGGCGAAGTTGTGAGCCTGGTGACCGCCGTGCAGGTCAAGCCACACCCCCTCGTAGGTGGCGCCGGGCGTGCGCACATCGAGGACCCGACCGCCGACGGCGAGGTCGTTGCGGGTCACGACGTAGTCCCGCCCTGCCCACCACAACGCCGCCGGCGACTCCGCCTCGAAGATCGGGTACAAGTCGGGGTCCGTCTCGCCGAGCACGAGCGTCGAGCCCGGCTTGACGATCCCGGCCTTCTCGCCGGCGATGTCGGCGCGCGTCGGCCCGAGGAACTCGGTGTGATCGAGCCCGACGTTGGTCACCACGGCCACATCGCCATCGACAACGTTGGTCGCATCCCAACGGCCGCCGAGGCCGACCTCGACGACCATCACGTCGACCGGACGGTCAGCGAACCATCGCAGGGCGGCGGCGGTCAGCAACTCGAACCAGCTGGGCGGTGTGGGCGAGGTGAGCAGCGGCTCGATGCCGGCCAGGTCCGAGAGCAGCACGGCCAGCTCGCCGTCGGAGATGGGGATGTCGTTGAAGGTGAGGCGTTCGTTGATCCGCTCCAGGTGCGGGCTCGTAAATGTCCCCACCGACAGCCCCTTGGCCATGAGCAGGGCCGTGACCGCTCGCGACGTCGACGTTTTGCCGTTGGTCCCGGTGACGTGGACGGCCGGCGCCGAGCGCTCCGGGTTGCCGAGCACGTCGGCCAGGTTGCGCATGCGCGCCGGATCCGGGGTCGCCGTCTTGGTGTCGGCCAGCATGCGCTCGAGGTTCTGGTGCCGATCGAGCCAGGCGAGGGCATCGCCGAGGTCCATCACGGCCGGGCCGCCGTTTCCCCTGGAATGTGAATCAGGACGCAGCCCGCCTGGGCCTGCTCTCCTTGTGCGGCTCGGTTCTCGGCACGAGCGTCGGGTTGACCTTCTCGAGCACGACCGAGCGGTCGATGACGCACTGGCCGATGTCGTTGCGGCTCGGCAGGTCGTACATGACCTCGAGGAGCACCTCCTCGAGGATGGCGCGCAGCCCGCGGGCGCCCGTCCCCCGCAGGAGGGCCTGCTCGGCCACGGCCTCGAGGGCGTCGTCGGTGAAGACCAGCTCGACGTTGTCGAGCTCGAAGGTCCTGCGGTACTGCTTGATCAGCGCGTTCTTGGGCTCATTGAGGATGCGAACGAGGGCATCCTTGTCGAGGTTGGACACCGCTCCGATGACCGGGAGGCGGCCGACGAACTCGGGGATCAAACCGAACTTGAGCAGATCCTCGGGCAGCACCTGGGCCAGGAGATCGCCCTCACCGCGTTCGTCCGCCTTGCGGATATCGGCCCTGAAGCCGATCCCCTGCCGGCCGAGCCGGCTCTCGATAAGGCGATCGAGGCCGGCAAAGGCCCCGCCGCAGATGAAGAGGATATTGGTGGTGTCGATCTGGATGAACTCTTGGTGGGGGTGCTTACGGCCCCCCTGCGGGGGCACCGAAGCGGTCGTGCCCTCCAGGATCTTCAGGAGCGCCTGTTGCACGCCCTCGCCCGAGACGTCGCGGGTTATCGACGGATTTTCGCTCTTGCGGGCGATCTTGTCGATCTCGTCGATGTAGATGATGCCCGTCTCGGCCTTCTTGACGTCGTAGTCGGCGGCCTGGATGAGCTTGAGGAGGATGTTTTCGACATCCTCACCGACGTAGCCGGCCTCGGTAAGCGCCGTAGCGTCGGCGATGGCGAACGGCACGTTCAGCATGCGGGCCAGCGTCTGGGCCAGGAACGTCTTCCCGCACCCGGTCGGGCCGAGCAGGAGGATGTTCGACTTCTGCAGCTCGACCTCGGCGTCGTTGTAGCCGCCGGCCTGCACCCGCTTGTAGTGGTTGTACACGGCGACGGAGAGGATCTTCTTCGCCCGTTCCTGTCCGATTACGTAGCCATTGAGGAAAGTAAAGATCTCAGTGGGTTTGGGCAATTCGTCGAAATGGACCTCGGAGGTCTCGGACAGCTCCTCCTCGATGATGTCGTTGCACAGGTCAATACACTCATCACAGATGTAGACACCAGGTCCGGCAATGAGCTTTTTGACCTGTTTCTGGGATTTGCCGCAAAACGAGCACTTGACCAGATCGCTCGACTCTCCAAATTTCGCCACTGCGCTCCCCCGACCCTCAGCCGACGCCTGCGGCCTGGGGCACGCTGGCCAGCTCGCGTGTGCTGATCACCTCGTCGATGAGACCGTACCCCTGGGCCTCGTCTGCACTCATGATGAAGTCGCGATCGGTATCACGTGCGACCTTCTCGACGCTCTGGCCGCTGTCATTGGCGAGCATGAGGTTGAGGAGGTCTCGCATCCGTAGGATCTCCTTGGCCTGGATCTCGATGTCGGCGGCCTGACCTGCGGCTCCACCGTAGGGCTGGTGGATGAGGATCCTGGCGTGGGGCAGGGCGTAGCGCTTCCCGCGGGTGCCGCCGGCCATGATGACCGCGGCGGCCGAAGCGGCTTGGCCATAGCAGAAGGTCGAAATGTCGTTCTTGACGAACTTCATGGTGTCGTAGATGGCGAACAGCGCCGTGATCTCGCCGCCGGGAGAGTTGATGTAGAGGCTGATCTCCTTGTCGGCGTTCTTGTACTCGAGATACAGGAGCTGGGCGGCCACGGCGTTGGCCACGTAGTCGTCGATGGGGGTCCCGAGGAAGATGATGTTTTCCTCGAGCATCCGGGAGAACAGGTCATAGCCGCGCTCTCCCCTGTTGGTCTGCTCGAAGATGCCCGGGACGTGGTACTGGGCTCTGGGGTTGATCACGCTTCTCCACTCTCTGACGATGCGCTCACCGTATCGGGCTCGGCCTCGGATTCGTGCTCTTGCGCCCCGGTGTCTTCGGGCTCAGTGTCTTCGGGCTCAGTGTCCTCGGACTCGGCGTCGTCGGACTCGGTGTCGTCGGACTCGGCCAGCGCTTCGGGCGTCAGCAGGGACCGGTCAACGGGATGACCTTCGGGATCTACCAGCTCGACGTGCTCGACGAGCCACTCGAGCGCCTTGTTCTTCCTGACATCAGAGCGTAATGCCGGCAACTGGTCGCTGCGCTCGAGGTTGTCGCGCAACTCCGCCGGCGTCATCGAGTAGTTGCCCGCCAGGCGCTGGATCTCACCTTCGACGTCCTCGTCGGATGCGTCGAGCCCCTCGGCCTCGGCCACCGCGCGCAGGCCGAGGTCGGCCTTCACCGCCGGCTCGGCCCCGCTCCGCAACTCGCCGACGACCTGGTCCTCGGATTGGCCGGTGGCCTCGAGGTACTGGGCGACGGTTGCGCCCTGCTGCGCCAGCCGCTGGCCGAGGTCGTTGGCTCGCCGCTCGATCTCGGCATTGACGAGCGGCTCCGGCGCCTCGACGTCGACCAGCTCCACGAGCGCTTCGATGACGCCGTTGCGCGACGCCATGCTCGCCTGCAGCCGCTTGACCATCGTCATCCGCTTGACGATGTCGGCCCGCAACTCGTGGACGGTGTCAAACTCCGACGCCTCGCTGGCCCACTCGTCGGTGACGTCGGGAAGGATCTTCTCCTTGACCTCCTTCACGAGCACGCGGAGGTCAACCTTGTCGGCGTCGGCATCGTCGCCCGAGCCGAACGAGGCGTCGAAGGCGAGGATGTCACCGATCTTGGCTCCTTGGAGCTTCACGTCGAGCTCGGGCAGCACGGTGGCGCTCCCGAGCTCGTAGAGGAAGTCGTCGGTGGTCAGACCGGCCACCGCTTCGCCGTCCTTGGTCGCCTTGAGATCGATGGTCAGGTTGTCGCCGTCCTTGGCGGGACGATCCACGGGCTCGAGGCGGCCGAAGTTGCCGCGGAGCCTGTCGACCTGGCTGGCGATGTCCTCCTCGTTGACCTCAGGCGATGGGACGGTCACCCGCAGGCCCCCGTAGCCGACGACCTCGATGCGGGGACGGACCTCGACGACGGCGTCGAAGCTGACGGCGCCGGACTCCTCACCCGCGGTGATGTCGATCTCGGGGGGGGCGATGGCGTCGACCTCGTTGTCGCGCACCGCCTTGGCGTAGTAGTCGGGCAGCGAATCGCGCAGCGCCTCCGCCCTTCCGGTGCCGGCGCCGAGCCGGGCCTCGAGGATGCGCCGCGGCGCTTTCCCCGGCCGGAAGCCGGGAACGCGGACCTCCCGGGCGATCTTGCGGAACGCCGCATCGACGCTGCGCTCGAACTCCTGTTCGTCGACCTCGACGGACAGCTTCACCTTGTTGCCCTCGAGGGGCTCAACGACGGTATCCATACGAGGCAGTGAGTCTACCGGGGCCGCCACCGCCGCGAGCGGCTCCGGTATCCTCGGTGCTCGACGGGGAGTGGCGCAGTGGTAGCGCACCTGCTTTGGGAGCAGGAGGTCGGGGGTTCGAATCCCCCTTCCCCGACGGGCCGGGCGGGCTGGATGCGCCGGCTGGTCTCGACCGTCCGGAAGGGGGCTCTGGTAGGTCGAGCCTGCTCGACTAGAATCGGTGACGCCCCTGCGGGCGTAGCTCAACGGTAGAGCCCCAGCCTTCCAAGCTGGTCACGCGGGTTCAACTCCCGTCGCCCGCTCTCTGCCTCCTTTGGCGTACCGGTCGGGCCCGGATACCGTGAGTAGTTAGCAGGGAGAATTTTTGGTTGTCGTGCCTGCCTATCAAGGCGCTTTTTGGCGCGCCAGCGAACCGATTCATCGATTTCCGCGATGGGAACGCATGCTCGCAAAGATGAACGCTTCGCGGTTAGTCCAGCGCCCAAAGCGGCAAGACAGGACGGATATCCGCAAGCCCGAATTCGGAGAAATGTGGCCCTCCGTAACCTTACAAACACGCTCAGTGACCTGACCAGCCAAGACGCTTTCTGCGTCCCCCTGACCGGCCGGATTTTCCCAATGGATGAGTGACAACGCCGATCCCCCATGCCACAATGACGAAGACGTCACGGATGAGCTGTGCCTGCGAGGCAGGCCGACAAAGTCCGTGCGCTGACTCAGCCGATGGGTGACCCCGCCGACGGAGTCACTGCAAAGGAATTCCGGCAGTTGCGGTACCTGATTGACTTCAACCGCCGCCTCAAGTGGCGGGCAAAAACCGGGCCTAACCGGAGAAATACCGCAAGTCGTTGTTTGAAGTACCAAGTCAATCTATATTCAGGGCTCCACCGGACCCTGTTGCCCGAAAGGACCCCCCGTATCATGCGTAACTTCTCAGCTCGTGGCCTCTCTGCTCGTGGACTCTCGGCTCGTGGCCTCTCGGCTCGCGGCCTCTCGGCTCGCGGCCTCTCCGCCCGTGGCCTCTCCGCCCGTGGCCTCTCTGCTCGTGGACTCTCGGCCCGCTGAGTAGCTGATTGACCCGGGTGCGCTTCTGAAGCCGCACCCGGACAGAAGGTGGCGTCCGGCGCAGCCAGAAGGCGGTGTCCGACTCGGCTGCAAGACGGCCTCGATCGGGGACAGGTCCACCGACCCCTCCCCGGACAAACCATCGATGGTCCCGGCTACTGGCTCACTACTCACCGGTGCGCCGCAGGCCACTAGGCAACGCCGGGAGTGGTGCTCCCGACATTTTGTGTCGTTCTGCTACGGTTTGTCTTACTGAGAAGCTGTAAGCGTCTGCCCTCTGCGGAAGGCTGGCCGGTGAAGCAGGACGAGCAAAACACGAGTGGACTCAGCTGGCTCATGGCCGGCTTGTTCGCCGCGCTCGTGGTCGTCGTCGTACTCGATCTGCTGCGCGAGCACCGGTGGCCGAACCTCGCAGTGGTGGCCACGTTCGGTCTGCTCGTGGTGGCGTCGGAGAATCTTGCCCTTCGCTTCCCGGCCCCGGTAGCGATGACCACCCAGACGATTCTCGTCATGGCAGCCATCGCCAGCTTGGGCGGTCGGGGTGCCGTCCTCGGCGCCGCCATCGTTGGTGCCTGCGGGTGTCTCTTGCTCGACGCGATCCGCGGCCGGCGGTTCCGTCTGATCCTCTTCAACTTCTCGCAGCTCGCACTCTCGGCGGCTGCGTCGGCCTTCGTTTTCAGCGTGCTTCGAGCGGCGCACACCCCCGATTGGGTCGTGTACCCCGTCGTCGTCGTCGCCTACATCTTCGTCAACGCCGGCCTCGTCGTTCCCTTCGTCGCCCTTAAGTCGGGCACACCGGTCCGCGTCATCTGGGCTGAGGTCCGGCAGTCGGAAGTGAACGACTTTATATTCGGGCTCGTCGGCCTCCTGCTTGGCAGCCTCTACATGCGCTACGGCACCGTCGTCATCGCTGGCATCGCCGGCGCCGCCATCGTCGCCCAGAGCGTCTTCCTCGCCATCGTGCGGGTACGCCAGGCCTACACCCGTCTCGACCTGCTGTACCGCTTCACCCTCAGCCTCGAGCGCAGCCAGGACGAACGCGACGCCGTCATGTCCATCTTGACCGAGCTACGGTCGATGCTCGGTGCCGATACGGCCGAGCTCACGATCACCGCCGACGGGGGCTGGCGGCGGACGACGCTGTCTGGACAGGCTCGCCGGCTGGTCGTGACTGAGGGTACAGGCCTGCCACCCGAGAACGAGGCTGTCGCCACCGCTTCGGTCCGGGTCGGGGACCTGGCCGTCGATGACGGGGCCCGGCGGGACCTCATAAGCCGAGCGGGCGAGGATGCCATGGCCGTCGCCATGCAGTCCGAGAGCGGCGTGCTCGGCACCATCGTCCTCGGCCACCCCGCCGATCGGGCCTTCAGCGTCGAGGATCTCCGCCTGCTCGAGGCCCTGGCCAGCCACGCCGCCGTGACCCTCGAGAACAGTCGACTTGTTGGCCAGCTCCGCTACGACTCCCACCACGATCACCTCACGGGGCTGCCCAACAGGACCAGGTTCAACGAGCTGATCGCCGACCTGCCCCGCCCGAGCGCCATCCTCCTCGCCGACCTGGACCGCTTCAAGGAGATCAACGACACCCTCGGGCATCAGCACGGTGACCTGCTGTTGATCAGCGTGGCCAAGCGCATCGCCGCCGAAGTGGGCCATCGAGGGATCGTTGCCCGCCTGGGTGGCGACGAGTTCGGCGTCCTGCTCCCCCAGACCGGCAGCGGCGATGCCGCCCAGGTCGCCGTCTCGTTGCTCAGCGCCATCGAACGGCCCTTCCAGATCGGCGAGCTCGAGCTCGAGATCACCGGGAGCATCGGCGTCGCGGTGGCCCAGGGCGCCGACGACGAAGGCGGACTGCTCCTGCAACGCGCCGACGTGGCGATGTACTCGGCGAAGGAATCCCACAGCGGCTGGGAGCTGTACTCGTCCGAGCGCGATCACTACAGCCCGAGGCGGCTGACCCTCGCCGGCGAACTCCGAAAGGCGATCGAGAACGGCGAGCTTGAGGTTCACTACCAGCCGAAGTCGGATCTCGTCTCGGGGCGGGTCAAGGGAGTCGAGGCCCTCGTCAGGTGGCGTCATCCCCGCTACGGCGTGATCGGGCCAGACCACTTCATCCCGGTCGCAGAGAGCGCCGGGCTCATCCGTCCGCTCACCAACTTCGTGCTCGAGTCCGCCGTCGACAACCAGAGCGAGCTGCGCGCCCTCGGCTACGACCTCGAGGTCTCCATCAACCTCTCGGTCCGCTCGGTACTCGACGTCAACCTTCCCAACCAGGTGGCCCAGGTGCTCACCGAACACGGGGTGTCGCCGTCGTCGCTGACCCTCGAGATCACCGAGGGCAGCGTCATGGCCGACCCGACCCGTACCATCGGCATCCTGGGCCGGCTGGCCCAGCTGGGCGTGTCGATCTCCGTCGACGATTTCGGGACCGGCTACTCGTCGCTCTCCTATCTCAAGCGCCTTCCCGCCAACGAGGTCAAGATCGACCGCACCTTCGTGGCCGGCATGCTGACCAACGACAGCGACCGAGCCATCGTCCGCTCGACCGTCGACCTGGCCCGCAACCTGGGACTCAGGGCGGTCGCGGAGGGCGTCGAGGACCGGGAGACGTGGGATGCCCTGGCCCAGCTGGGCTGCGACTACGCCCAGGGCTACTTCGTGAGCCCTCCGCTGCCGCCCGCCGACCTGCGCGCCTGGCTGCTCGTGCATCAGTCGGCCACGGACCCCAGCATCTGAAGCGGAGCCCGATGACCGCTCCCGATCGCTAGGAGCGCGGCCATCGAGGTAGAGTGCGCGGCCACGCGCCCTTTGTGCTCCTGGGCTCGTGGCGACGCCCATGCATGCGGACACCTCAACGACACCGAGGCCTGGGCCTCGGCCGAGCAATCGACGCTGGCGGCTCCTTCTGGCGATGTGGCTGGCGTGTGCCAGCGCGGTGGCGGTAGCGACAGCAACCGCGTTCTCCGCTCCTGCGGCGGCCGCCCCCTCATTCGCCGGACTGACCTGGTCGCGGCTCTCGCCGGCTAGCCGCCCGCCAGGACTGCGTAGCGCGGCGGCGACCTACGACCCCGCCAACCAGACGATCGTCGTGTTCGGCGGCCGAACCGCCGCTGGCGTGCTCTCCGACCAGACCTGGGTTTGGGACGGCTCCACCTGGAGCTCGTCCCAAAGCGACGGCTCCGTGCCGCCGGCGAGGGATTTCGCCTCTATGGCCTTCGACGGTCATCTCGATCAGCTCGTGCTTTTCGGCGGCCGGTCGGTCACGGGCGCGCTGCTCGATGACACCTGGACCTGGAACGGCGCCTCCTGGAACAACGCCACCACATCGGCCACTCCCGGCGGTCGCGAGGGTGCGGCCCTCGCCGATGACTCCGCCGGGCATCTCGTTCTCTTCGGTGGCTACGGCGTGACCCACGGGGTCCTGCCGCCGCCGACCACCACCACCACCACGACGACAACGCGTCCGGCGAAGAAGCGGACCACCAAGGGGCATACCCGCACCACGACGACCAAGACCACAACCAGCCCCAAGAGCACGACGACGACCACAACCGCAAACGGCGCCGCGACGACCAAGCGGCGCACGACGTCGACGACGACGACGACGACGGGAGCGACGACGACCTCGACCAGCGCCACCGCCGGTCCCGGGTCCACCTCGACGAGCTCGACGGCGACCGCCAACGAGACCGCCTTCGCCCCAGGCACGTCGGCGGCGACATCGGGGAAAGCTGTGACATCGGGGGCCTCGGTCCTCGACGACACGTGGCTGCTGACCCAGTCGAGCACGGGCGTCGACGAGTGGCTGCAGGCGACGACGACCGTCCACCCGCCTCCGCTCACGCAGGCCATGATGAGCGCAGGTCCCGACGGCCGCACGCTGCTCTTCGGCGGCTCGAGCCGGGGGCCTGGGGCCGGTCAGCGAGCCGCCATCCAGGATGGCACCTGGCTGTGGAACGGCAGCACCTGGTCCACCGTAAGGGCCACGACCCGGCCGGCCGGCCGCATCAATGCCGGCATCGACTACGACGCCCTCCCCAGCGGACTCGGTCGGATGGTGCTCTTCGGTGGCATCGGAGCCAAGACAACCTACGGTGACACGTGGTCGTGGACGGGGAAGGCGTGGGAGCAGCTCAGCCCCGCCTCCCCCGCTTCGGCCCGTTCCGGCGTGGCCGCCGCCTTCGACGCCAGCGACGGGCAGCTGGTGGTGTTCGGGGGTCTGAGCCATGCCGGCAAGGTCTTCGACGACACCCAGGTGCTTACGACCCATCCGCCCAAGCAGGTGAGGACCGCGCCCAATCCCACGGCGTCGACGACGACCACGCTCGGAGCGGGGGGGCCGACGAGCACGGGACGGGCGGCGGCACGGGATGGGTCGACGACGACCGCCGAGGCGAGATCCGTCGGGCGGAGCTCGACGGGCGTGCGCCGAGGCGAGTTGATCACCCTGACGGGCTCGGGATTCGTCCCTATGACCAGGATCACGATCACCTTCCACTCGGCTCCCGTGACGGTCGGGAGTCTGCAGGCCAACGCCGAGGGCGCCTTCAGCGTCAACGTGGAGGTACCGGTCGTGGCACGACCCGGCAGCCACCATTTCGAGGCCACGGGGCTCGGGCCCAAGGGAGTGCGCCGGCTGGCGACGCCGGTCGACGTGCTCGTGGCGGCGACCGGGCATCCCGTGTCGCTCTCGGTCAAGCTGACGCTCGTTGCCATCGCGGTGGCCATCCCGGTCGCCAGCTGGTTCCTCGTGGGCGCGTTCGGCCGTTCCCGTCGGACTCCGAGCCTCTGAGCGCCGGCGGACCGAGCCGACCCGAGCGACCCGACGGACGAACGACGACGATGCGCCGAACCGCCGTTCGCTACGGCCGCCACCACAGCCAGCGCGGCGAGTTGTGGCGCCCGGATCGGGTCCAAGGACCCCTGCCGACGGTCGTCCTGATCCACGGCGGGTACTGGCGGGCGCCGTACACCAAGCAGCTGATGCACCGGTTGGCGAAGGCAGTGATCGGCGAGGGGTGGGCGGCGTGGAACATCGAGTACCGCAGGACCGGGCCGTTGGGGGGCGGCGGTGGCTGGCCCGAGACGTTCTCCGACGTCGCCGCCGCCGTCGACCACTTGGCCCTGATCCCCAGCGTCGACGTGGATCGGGTGGTGACCTGCGGGCACTCCGCCGGCGGGCACCTCGCCCTGTGGGTCGCGGCGCGGGGGCGGCTGGCCGCCCGGGCCCCCGGGCTGCCCGTCCGCGTCCAGCCGGCCGGGGCCGTATCCCTCGCCGGCGTCGTCGACCTCTCCCGTGCTGCCGTGCTCGGACTCGGCGGCGGTGCCGTGGCGGCGCTCATGGGCGGTGGACCCGACGAGTACGCGGACCGCTACCGGGCCGCTTCGCCGGCGGCGCTCGTGCCGATCGGGGTGCCGCAGGTGCTCGTCCACGGGCTCGACGACACCGTGGTCCCTCCGGCTCTCAGCCGCGGCTACGTGGAGGGCGCCCGGCGCGCCGGCGATCTCGACGTCACCCTCGTCGAGGTGCCTGGGGTCGACCACATGGGCATCATCCGCCCGGGGGCGCCGGCCTGGCCGGCGATCCGCGACGAGCTCGGCCGGCTGCTCGCCCGACCCTCACCGCCGGCGCCGGGCTCGTGAGCAACAATGGGCACCATGGGACCGTCTGCGGGCGCTTCGCCACGTCTCCGCCGGCGCCTCGTGACCGTGGCCCTGGCGGCGATAGGAGCGGTCGCCGTCCGCCGCCTCTTTGAGAGGCTTGGGGGGAAAGGGCGGCCCGGACGTGCTTCGAGCCCGGCCATGCCGCTCGGCACCGATGCTTCGGGCTCGGCGGCCGTCGCCGCCGAAGGGCCGGGTAGCGAAGGTCCATCTGGCGCAACAGAGTCGGTACCCCCCGGCGCTGCCCCTTTTGTGCGCAACGGCCCCCTCGTGACCGTCGTCTTGGTCAGCGCCGGGTGGCCCGTAACGATCGATGCTGCCATCGACTCGGTCCGGCTCCAGACGTATCCGGCCTGGGAGCTCATCGTCGTCGACGACCGCTGGGCGGTCGGGCCCCCGCCGGCCGCCGATGCCGACGGCAGGGTCCGGGTGCTCAGCACGGGCGGCTGCGGTCCGGCCGCCGCGCACAACCGGGCCCTTGAGGTGACCAAAGGCGGCCTCGTCGCCTATGTCGACGACGACGCCGAGATGGCGCCCGAGTGGTTGGCGACGCTCGCCGCGGCGTACGTGGCGTGGCCGGCGACACCCGTGTTCTTCGGCGCTTGGCGGGACGGGGCCGAGTCCGCCAGGGGGCCGACGCCACCGCTCGGTGCCGTTGCCCACCGACCCGAGCTGGCCGCGGCCCGCTTCGACGTGGGTCCCGACGACGGCTCACCAACCCTCGCCCTGCTCGGCCTGCCCGGGGCCCGGCGTCTTCCGTCCGTCGCCTGCCTCGCCCGGCGGCCCTCCCGCCCAGCCGCCAGTGACCCAGCCGCCAGTGACCCAGCCGCCGGCGACCCTCCGCACGCCGGACCGCTGACGACCGAACCGCTGGCCGCCGGACCACAAAACGGCGGACCACAAAACGGCGGACCACAAAACGGCGGACCACAAAACGGCGGACCACCGACTACCGGAGCGGGTGGTCAGGCCGCCGCCGTGCCTCGATCCCGGCGGGCCACGGCGAGCAGGCCGACGACGCCAAGCACGACCAGCCCGGCGACGGTGAGGTAAAACCAGGGCTCGTAGCTGACGGAGAAGGTGACCTTGCCCTTGTGCAGCTGTTTGAGGGTCGCCTCGGGGTAGAGGCCAAACGGAGCGACCTGCCGCGAGACGGCGAGGGCGATGATCCCGGCGAAGGCAACGACGGCGCCGAGAATCATGGCTCCGCCGGCGCGCAACCGAGCCCACTGGGAGCCGAGGAGGGGCACGACGACGATACCGATCATCACGATCGTCCCGCCGGCGATGACCTCCCAGCCGGCGTCGAATTGGCCGCGGTACGCGAAGCTCCCCGAGCGGTGCAGCGTGCCGATCTTGTAGTGCACCCGCTGCCACGACGGCACGAATCCGACGCCGGCGGCGACGCAACCGACGGCGGTCGCCACCAACCACACGGGCCGAAGCCCTTGCGGGCGTCCGAGCTCGGCGCTTCGTCCGAGGACGATGAGGACGACAGACGTACCGACGACGGCGACGACGTTGGCGGCGACGGAGAGCCAGAGCCCGGCGTCCGCGTGATTGCCGGTACCGACCAGCTGGCCGGCGTCGATCACGTCGAAGCCGGTGAAGACTACGACGGAGGCGGCCGCGACCAGACCGCCGGCGCGCACCGGTGCGGCTCGGCCGCTCAGGACGAGGACACCCCCGATGACCCAGGCCACGAGGGGCAGGACCCGGAGCAGGATCGGGCCGACGTCGTTGGACGCGGCCGGCCCGCTCGAATACGGAAAGAAGACGGCGGCGACGCCGAGGCCGGCACCGATCAGGACGACGACCCCGCCGCGGCGAGCGGTCCGGCGCGCCAGGGGCGCCGGTCCTGCCCGCACGGCGAGCTTCCTCGGGGCCCCGGCCCGCACGGTGGCCCGCAGCTCCTGGCGGGAAGCGGGAGCGTCCCGGCGGGTCGGCGGTCCAGGGTTGGCCACGGTGGTTCTCCTCTGACGGGGGCGGGCGTTGGTCGCTGGTCACGGCACCGGCCTTGGACCGGCTGGGATCATCGCCGCCGCGGCGAGGCCGCCCAAGGCTAAGCGAGTCGGGTACGGGCGCGCCGGACGCGCCGGAGCCGCCCGGACAGAGGCGCTACCTTGCCGGTGCCCCCACGACCGCCGTCAGGCGGTCTCCTCGAACGTTCGGAGGCCGGCATGTCCATACCCACCCGCGTCGAGCAACTCCAGACCCCGGCGCTCCTCGTGGACGGCGAACTGCTCGACGCCAACTTGCAGACGATGGCGGCCCACCTGCCCGGTGAGCGACTTCGGCCCCACGTGAAGGCCCACAAGTGCACGGAGCTGGCCCGGCGCCAATACCGCTTCGGGCACCGGTCGTTCACCTGCGCCACGATCGGCGAGGTCGAGGGGATGGCGGCCGCCGGGCTCGGCGACGACCTTCTCTTGGCCAACGAGGTCACCGACATGCGCAGGCTCGGACGGGTCGTTGCCCGGGGTGCCAGGGTGACCGTCGCCGTCGACTCATCCGCCACCGTGGCGGCCGCCGTCACCGGCGGCGTGCCCGAGGTGCTGATCGACGTCAACGTCGGTCTGCCGCGCTGCGGCTGCTCTCCCGGCGACGCCGGCCGGTTGGCCGAAGAGGCGAGAACGGCCGGGCTCGAGGTGCGCGGCGTCATGGGCTACGAGGGTCATGCCGTCGGCCTCGAGGACCGTGAGGCGCGCATCGCTGAGGTCACGGCGAGCATGACGCAGCTCGTCGCAGCCCACGAGCTCGTGGGCGGAGCGGTTCGCAGCGCCGGCGGCACGGGAAGCTGGGACATCAACGGCTGGGCCAACGAGATCCAGGCGGGGAGCTACGCCCTGATGGACACCGCGTACGGTCGGCTCGACCTGCCCTTCGGCCAGGCGCTGACGGTGCTGGCCACGGTCATCTCCGTGAACGTGGCCGGAGGCTGGGCCGTCGCCGATTGTGGCCTGAAGGCCCTCGGGATGGACCATGGCAACCCGTCGCTCGCCGATGGAAGCGCCGTGTGGTTTTGCTCAGACGAGCACATCGTCTTCTCGCCGCTCGACGGCGGCACCCTTCCCGCGGTCGGGGACCTGGTGCGGGTCGTGCCGGCACACGTGGATCCGACGGTCGCCTACCACCCCGACTTCTGGATCGTCAGCGGCGAGGAGATCATCGATCGCTGGGAGATCAACCTTCGCGGCTGGTAGGGGCGTCTCCTTCGCCGGCGACCAGGTCGCCGTACTCGGAGTGCCGATCGATGTACCCGGCGACGAACGGACAGCTCGGTGTGACCTTGCTGTGCTTGTTGGCCCGGATGTCGTCGAGGGCGGCCTTGACCAGTCGGGCACCGAGCCCCCGGCCTGCGTAGGCGCCGTCGATCTCGGTGTGGGTGATGACGATGCGCTCGGCCGTCGGTTTGTAGGCGGCAAACCCGGCGAGGCGGCCGTCGCTCTCGATCTCGTAGCGGCGCTCATCGGGGTGGTCGAAGACGTCGGGATCGTCGGTAGCGGTTCGGGCCATCTACGGGTCGAGTATCCCACGACGGGGCTAGGTTTGGGCGAGTGGCTCGCAGGGCGGACCTGGCCTTCGTCGGCGCGACGTTCGGAGACCTGCTGCGTCGCGACGACGTGCCCGTCTCCTTCGATCAGGTCGCCAGGTTCATACGGGCGATCGAGCTTGGCAGCCCCGCAACCCTCGACGAGCTTTACTGGACCGGGCGGGTCACCCTCCTCACGGATCGGGCCCACATCGACACCTATGACCGGGTCTTCAACCAGGTGTTCGGCGGTATCGAGGACTGGGCCGACACGAGGGGCGATCCCAACGCCCCGCCGCCGGCTCGGCGCCGCCAGGACCGGACCTCTCCGACCCGGCTTTCCGACGCCAGCGCCGAAGGGGGCAGCGCTACCGCCGACCGGCCCGGAGACGGTGAGGGCACGGAGCGGGAGGTCGACGTGGCGGTGGCCAGCGGCGAGGAGCGACTCGCGACCACCGACTTCGCCGAGCTCGACGACGACGAACGGCGCCAGCTGCGCGAGCTGATGCGCCAGATTCGCATCTCAGCGCCCGTGCGGGCGGCCCGCCGGCGGCGCCGGCACCGCCGGGGTGACCATCTCGACCTACGTGCCACGCTCAGGCGCAGCCGGCGCACGGGCGGCGACCCGATCCACTACGTCGCCAAGCGGCCCCGGCAGCGCCCCCGACGGATCGTCGTGCTCTGCGACATCTCCGGTTCGATGGCCCCCTATGCCCGGGCCTGTATCCAGCTGCTGCACGCCGCCGCCGGCGGTTCGCGCGCCGAGGTCTTCGCCTTCGCCACCCGACTGACCCGGTTGACCCGGCCGCTCTCACTCGCCGACCCCGACGCGGCCCTGGCGATGGCTGCCGCCGCCGCGCCGGACTGGAAGGGTGGGACGCGCATCGGACCCGCCCTCAAAGAGTTCATCGACGGCTACGGAAGACGGGGCGTGGCTCGTGGTGCCGTCGTGGTGATCGTCTCCGACGGGTGGGACCGGGGCGACCCGGCCGTCGTTGCCGAGCAGATGCAGCGGCTCCGCCGGCTCGCGTACCGCATCGTGTGGATCAACCCCCGCCAATCGGCACCCGGCTTCGCCCCCCTCGCCGGCGGGATGGCCGCCGCCCTCCCCCACTGCGACGCCTTCGTGGGCGGCAGCACCCTCGTCGCCCTGCAGCATGCCGTTGGCGCGATGGGCGAATCGACTATCCGCCGGTCACCCATGCCAGACCGTTCTCGCGAGCGAGCGTCTGGTCCTCCCGATACTTGAGGACTGTGCCGATGGTGACGTTCGCCGTCTCCGGATCGAGGCGGTCGACGCCGAGCAACTCGAGGGCCGCCACCCAGTCGATGGTCTCGGCTACGCCGGGGGCCTTTTGCAGGTCGAGGGTGCGAAGGCGGGCGGTAGCCGCAGCCGCCTGCTCGGCGATGGGGATCGAAGCCGCCGGCACCCGGCGTCGTACGATCCGGATGACGGCGTCGGTCGATGGGTAATCGATCCAGTGGTAGAGGCAGCGACGCTTGAGGGCGTCGCTGAGGTCCCTGGTGCGGTTGGAGGTCAGGACGACGACCGGCGGATGCGCGGCCCTGCGGGTCCCGAGCTCGGGGATGGTCACCGCTCCCTCGGCCAGCAGCTGCAGGAGGAAGGCCTCGAACTCGTCGTCCGATCGATCGACCTCGTCGATCAGGAGCACAACGGGCCGAGGTCCGGGATGCTCTATCGCCTGTAACAGGGGCCGGGCGAGGAGGTGGTCGGAGCCAAACAGATCGTCCTCCCCGATGGCGGCGCCGGCCGCCTCGGCCAGCCGGATGCTGAGCAGCTGTCGGGGATAGTTCCACTCGTAGAGCGCCTCGGCGGCGTCGATGCCCTCGTAGCACTGCAATCGCAGCAGCGGCGTGTCGAGCACCTCGGCGACCGCCTTGGCCGCCTCGGTCTTCCCGACGCCCGCCTCGCCCTCCAGCAGGATCGGTTGGGGCAGCTCGGCGGCGAGGAACATGGCGGTGGCCAGGCCGCGATCGGCCAGGTAGTCGACGTCATCGAGTCGCCGCTGCAGGGCGGCAGCGTCGGAGGCGATCACGGATGCACGAAGGAGCCGGGGTCGGCCCGGAAGGCCTGCTCGCATCCGGAACCGCACAGCCAGTAGCGCTCGCCTTCGTAGTCGACGTGACGGGAACCGGCGGCGGAGACGACGGTCATGCCGCACACGGGATCCGTGGCGACGGGCCTGTCGGTCATCGCCTCGCCGGCAACTGCGGCGCGGCGTGTCGCTCGGGGTCGCACCGAGACGATCTCGGCGAGCACCGAGAGGGCCACCTCCTCGGGTGAGCGCGAGCCGATATCGATCCCCGCCGGAGTGTGCACCCGATCCCGATCCTCGCCCTGCAGGCCGAGTCCGCCCATGACCGCCAGCCCCCTTCGGGGCGAGGCGATGAGCCCGATGTAGGGCACGCCGGCTCGGAGTGCGGCTTGTATCACGTGGCGCTCCGTGTCGCCGTGCGAGGCGATGACGACGGCGTCGGTGGTCTCGTGCAGGTCGTCGGACCAGGGCTTCGTGTCGAAGCCGAGCCACCCGGCCAGCTCCCGCACGGCCTTGGCGATGGGCGCTTCGCCGTGGACGACGACCAACGCCGGTGGCACGAAGGGCTCGAGGAAGATCTCGAGCTCTCCTCCCGAAAGGCAGGGGTTGTGCACGGTCACGGTGCCGGAATCCGCCGGCTGCGGCACGACACCGGGGGCAGCCGCCTCGGGGCTGATCCGCAGAAGCACCGGGTCGCCGGCCTCGAGGGCGGCCAGGGCCTGGACCTGCACGCTGGTGTGCGCGCATTCGCCTCCGACGAATCCGATGACCTCGCCGTCGTCGAGCACGAGCGCGCTGTCGCCGGCGCGAGCCGACGTCGGCCGGGCGGCGCGGACGACCGTGGCGGTCACGAACGGCCGCCGGTCGGATCGCAGCCGCTCGGCCCGCTCGTGCAGATCGAGGGCGGTGCCGTTCACGGAGGAACGCTCATTCGATGGCCAGGTCGGTACGAAGCGGCCGGCCCTGCATGGCCCGCCACACCTGGGCGGAGGTGAGGGGCATATCGGCGTGACGGACGCCGATGGCGTCGAGCACGGCGTTGACCACGGCGGCGGGCGAACCCACCGTGGCCGACTCGCCTACCCCCTTGACGCCGAGCGGGTGATGAGGCGACGGGGTGACGGTCTCGCCGAGCTCCCAGCTCGGGCATTCCATCGACGTCGGCAGGAGATAGTCCATGAACGAACCGCCGAGGCAGTTGCCTCCTTCGTCGAAGGCAATGACCTCCATGAGGGCCATGCCGACCCCGTCGGCAAGACCGCCGTGCACCTGACCCTCGACGATCATCGGGTTGATCCTCGGGCCGCAGTCGTCGACGGCGATGAACCTGCGCACTTTGACCTGACCGGTCTGAGCGTCGACGTCGACGACGCAGATGTACGCGCCGAAGGGGTAGGTGAGGTTGGGCGGGTCGTAGACGCAGGAGCCGTCGAGGTGGCCCTCGACGCCCTCGGGCAGCTCCATCGGGCCGTGGGAGGCGAGGGCGATCTCCTGAATGGTCTTCGCCGTCGACGGGTCGCCCTTGACGAACCACTTGCCCTTCTCCCACTCGAGGTCGTCGGGCGACACCTCGAGCATGGCCGCAGCAATGAGCCTGGCCTTGTCCCGCACCCGGCGGGTGGCCACGGCGACCGCAGCTCCCGATACCGGGGTGGAGCGCGACCCGTAGGTCCCGAGACCGAAGGGGGTGTTGTCGGTATCTCCGTGGACGACGTCGATGTCGAGCGGCGGGATGCCGAGCTCTTCGGCGACGATCTGGGCGAACGTCGTCTCATGGCCCTGCCCCTGGGTCTGCACGGAAAGACGGACGACCGCCTTGCCGGTGGGATGCACCCTGACCTCGGCGCCGTCGGCCATGCCGAGACCCAAAATGTCCATGTGCTTGCGGGGGCCGGCGCCGACGGTCTCGGTGAAAAACGAGAGGCCGATGCCCATGAGCTCACCGCGCGCCCGCTTCTCCTTCTGCTCCTTGCGTAGCTCGGCGTAGCCGGCCATGTCCATGGCGAGGTGCAACGCCCTGGGGTAATCGCCCGAGTCGTACTCCCATCCAGTCTTGCAGGTGTAGGGAAATTGCTCCGGCTTGATGAGGTTCTTGAGGCGGAGCTCGGCGGGGTCCATGGCGAGCTCGCCGGCCAGGCAGTCGACCATGCGCTCGACCAGGTACGCCGCCTCTGTGACCCGGAACGAGCACGCGTAGGCAACGCCCCCTGGCGCCTTGTTGGTGTACACCCCCGTGACCTCGCAGTGGGCCGCCTCGAGGTCGTAGGACCCCGTGAAGATGTGGAAGAACCCGGCGGGGTATTTCGACGGTTGCGCCGTGTTGTTGAAGGCTCCGTGGTCTGCGAGGGTCTTCACCCGCAGGCCGAGGATCTTGCCGTCGCTGGTCGCGGCGATCTCACCGTGCATGTGATAATCGCGGGCGAAGCTCGTGGACATGAGGTTCTCGGAGCGGTCCTCCACCCATTTCACCGGCTTGCCGGTGACGATGGAGCCGACGACGGTCAGGACATAGCCGGGGTAGATGCCGACCTTGTTGCCGAAGCCACCCCCGATGTCGGGGCTTATGACCCGGATCTGGTGCTCGGGGAGACCGGCGACGAGGGCGTAGATGGTGCGATGGGCGTGCGGCGCCTGCGTCGTACACCAGATCGTGAGCTTGCCGGTGACCTTGTTCATGTCGGAGATCTGGCCGCATGTCTCCATGGGCGCAGGATGGACGCGCGGATACAGCATGTCCTCGGTGACGACCACGTCGGCCTTGGCGAACACGGCGTCGGTCTCCGCCCTGTCGCCCGCCTCCCAGTCGAAGATGTGATTGTCGGTCTTGGCCTCGATGTCGTCGCGTATCACCGACGCGCCAGGCTCGAGTGCCCGACGGGCGTCGATGACCACGGGGAGCGGCTCGTAGTCCACCTCGATCAGCTCGAGGGCGTCTCGGGCCGAGTACCGGTCCTCGGCCACGACGAAGGCGACCTCCTGACCCTGGTAGCGCACCTTGTCGGTGGCGAGGATGGCGATGACGTCGTGGGAGAGCGACGGCGCCCACGCCAGGCCGAGACCTTCGAGCGTCTTGCCGGTGATGACGGCCTTGACCTTGGGGTGGGCCTCGGCCGCTGCCGTGTCAATGCTGTTGATGCGGGCGTGGGCGTAGGTGCTACGAAGGATGGCGCCGTGGAGCATGCCGGGCAGCACCACGTCGTCGATGTAGTTGCCCCGGCCGCGCACGAACCGGGCATCCTCCTTGCGCGCCATCCGGCCGTAGCCGATGGGGTTGGCCTCTGGTTCTTCGACAACGGTCATCAGGCCGTGACCTCCTCGGTTGCTGCGTGCGCGGCGGCCCAACGCACCGAGCGCACAATGTTTTCGTAGCCGGTGCAGCGGCAGATCTGCCCGGAGATGGCCACGCGGATCTCCTCATCGCTCGGATCCGGTGAGCGATCGAGGAGATGTCGGCATGTCATCATCATTCCCGGGGTGCAGAAGCCGCACTGCAGGCCGTGTTGGCTGATGAAGCCCTGCTGGATCGGGTCGAGCGTGCCTTCCTGCTCGAGATCCTCGACGGTACGGATCTGGTGGCCTCCCGCCATCGGCGTGAGCACCGTGCAGCTCTTCACCGGCGTGCCGTCCATCCACACGACGCAGGCACCGCAGTTGGAGGTGTCGCAGCCCCAGTGGGTGCCGGTGAGCCCGAGGTGGTCTCGGATGAAGTGGACGAGAAGCAGGCGCGGCTCGACGTCGCGGCTCACCTCGTCTCCGTTGACCTTCATGGTCACCTGCATGCTCATGCCTCCTGTCCGTGGGCGCGGGCGGCGGCTCGGCGCAGCGCCCGCAGGGTGAGTTCGTTGGCGAGGTGCCGCTTGTAGTCCTCCGGGCCTCGCTGATCGCTTGTGGGGTTGCAAGTCTCCGCTGCGGACGCGGCCGCAGACGCGAACTGTGCTTCCGTACAAGGACCGCCTTTCAATATGCTCTCGGCCTCCTGGGCCCGAAAATGCGGGGCGCCGACCGCGGCCAAGCCGATGCCCGCCCCGGTGATGGTGTCGCCATCGAGTTCGACCCGGGCACCAACCGCAGCGACCGCCCAGTCACCGACGCGACGTTCGACCTTCTCGTAGGCGCTGCCACAACCGGGCCTGATCGGCACGCGGATCTCGGTAAGGATCTCACCGTCACCGACCGCCGTTGCATATGGGCCCTGATGGAAATCGATGCTCGCCACGGCGCGGGTCCCGGTAGATGACCGGACCATCATCACCGCTTCGAGGGCGGCGAAGACGGCCGACAGATCCTCCGAAGGATCCGCCTGACAGATCGACCCGCCGACGGTACCCCAGTTGCGAACGACGGGATCGGCGATCACCCGCTCGGCGTCCCGAAAGATCGGAAAGTATTCATAGGCGACGGGCGAATCGAGAAGGTCCCGGTGCCTCGCCATGGCCCCGAGGCACACCTCGTCTCCCTCCCGCTTTATATAGGCGAGGTCGGTGAGATCGTTGATGTCGATCAGCACTTCGGGGCGGGCGAGCCTGAGTTTCATCATCGGGATCAGGCTGTGACCCCCGGCGATGAGACGGGCCTCCGACCCGTATCGCTCGAGGAGGCCGATCGCCTCGTCGACGCTCGACGCGCGCTCGTATTCCACTGGCGCAGGTACCTGCATCCGTTCCCCCTCTTGTGGTGTCCGCGCTGAGCGTCGCGCTTCAGGAGAATGCGGTCAACGTCCCGATAAGCGTTCGGTTATCTTGGTGGAGCGAATGACGCTCACCCAGCTCGAGGCCTTCGTGCTCGTCGCTCGGTTGGGCTCGGTCAAGGCCGCCGCCCGCAGCCTCGGGGTCTCCGAGCCGGCGGTGTCGAGTGCGTTGACGGCCCTGCGCTTGCAGCTCGGTGACGGCCTGGTCGAGCGGACCGCCACCGGTATGGAGCTCACGCAGGGCGGCCGTAGGCTCGTGCCGATCGCGTCGCAGATGGTCGGTCTCGCGGTCGAGGCAGAAGCGGCCATCCGCCAGGTTCGTGGTGCTCCCGAAACCCTGCGGATCGTCGCCACGAGCGAGGTGGCCGAGTTCGTGGCCCCTGCGCTCATCGGCGCCTTCGGCTCCCGATCGAAGACGGTGGACGTGTCGATAGGCGTGAGCTCGACCGATGACATGGCGGCCGTGCTCCAAGAGCGTCTGGCCGACGTGGCCATCGGACCACTCCTCTCGAGCGAGGGCTTCCCGGTCCTCGAGTGCAGCCCACTGTTCCGCTTCCGACTGATCTTCGTGGCCGCCCCCGGACACCACCTGGTCGCGTCGTCGTCGATCGAGGCGCGTTCGCTGGTCGAGGAGACATGGCTCGTCGGTCCCGACGCCGGGGACGAGCGCTCACCGGTTCGCCAACTGCTCGACCGCCTGCGGGTACCGGAGGCGAACATCAGGATGTTCCCGAGTCACGCCGCCGCCCTGACCGCGGCCGAGCGCAACCAGGGCATAGCGCCGGCCGTGTCCCACATCGTGCTCGACGACCCCGAGCGCAAAGGCCTCGTACCGCTGGCCGTGCGCGGCACGCCGATCGAGTCGCTTTGGCATGTCACGATGCTGGCGGCGGACCGGCGCAGCGCCGCTTCGGCCGCTTTCCATCGCTTCGTAGCGACACCGGCCGCCACGCAAGCCATACACGCCCCGCTTCGGGGCGTCCCGCCCAGCCAGTTCCGCCCACCCGTCTACGTCACGATCTGGAACTGAGCCGGGACGCATGCCGCCGTCATTCTCCTCTGCTGCCGTCGAGAAGCTCCCTCGTCGCGTCGGCGTGGCCGGCGTGGCGCGCCGTCTCGTTCAACAGGTGGAGCAGGACCCACCGAAGATCCGTTCCACTTTCCCTCAGGCGGGGCTCGGCGAGCGACGCCGACCTGACGTAGGAGTCCGTCGCCTCCGCCCGCGCCCGGTACGCAGACGTCGCGGCATCCACCGTCAGGTCGGCACCGGGATGAAACTCCTCCTCCGCGCGGTCGACGGTGAGGCCGCGCATGCCACCGTCGATCCATCGCCACTCGACACGCGTCAGATGGTTGACGATGCCGAGGAGCGGGAGCAGGGCGCCGTCAGGAGACCGGTGGGCGTCGTGATCGCTCACGCCTTCGACGTTGCGCAGGACGCCGCCGCGCAGGTAGCCGAGCCAGCTCAACAACAGTTCTCGCTCGTCGGCGTTTGCCTCAGGAAAGCCGATCTCCGCCTTTCTCCCCACGGCGTCGCAGGCTAGCGATCAACTGCTCGGCCGGCCAGGGAACCTTGGAGGCGCACGTCGGCCTTGTCGATCTCCGGTGGCGAGGAGAGGCGGGCTTCGGCGGCGTCACGTGTCGAGCAGGTTGTGCGCGAAGATCTCTTCGACCGTCCAACGTTTCGCGGACAGGCCCTGCTCGAAGTGATAACGCAAGTAGGTGTCGATCGCGACCCGGTTGGCCGACACTCCGTAGGGCCACCAGTCATCGCCGAACAGTTCGAGGTTGCGCTCGACGAGCGAGTTCATCCACGGCACCATCGTCGGTACCTCGTACAGCCGTCGACTCTGGCTGTAACGATCGGCGGCGACGTCCTTGGACTCCAGGAAGGCGCGGTAGATTGAAGTCACGAGCTCCGGATTCGTATCGAGGAGCTCTCGCGGGACGGCGACGGTATGCATGATCGGGAAGATGCCGGTCCGTCGGAAGTAATCGCGCTCGACCGGCTCGTAGTCGGGGAACAGGCGCGTCACGTGCGGCGACCCGTCGAGCACGCACTGCGGGACGTTGGCACTGAACAGCCCGTCGATTTCGCCGGTCTCGATCATCTGCCCCAGCAGCTTGCCCTCGGCCACGTCACTGATGTCGACGCTTGCCGGACGTGGGTGGGGCACGAAGTCGAAACGCTGGTTGCGTCGGTCGAGGTCACCGATAAGCCACCGACTGTTCTCGGGCTTGAATCCGTAGTCGTCCATCAGGATGCCCTTGGCCCAGACGCCCGGGTCCTGCCCGTAGATCCCGAACTCGCCGATGGTCTTGCCGGCGAGGTCCTTCGGCTCGCGAATGCCGCTAGCGGTGTTGACGTAGATGGCCGAGTGGCGGAACAGCCGGTTCGGGAACGCCGGAAGCGCGATGAACGACGCGTCGGCGTCGAGGTTGCGCAGGTAAAAGGTCATCCCGAGCTCTGAGGCGTCGAACTCGCGACGCCGGATCATCCGGTCGAAGATCTCCGGCAGGGTCGCGGCGGTGTCCACGGTCACGTCCGCGCCTTCGACCGTCACACTGCCGTCGAACAGCGCACGGGTGGTGTCGTACTCAAAACTGCCGATCTTCAAGGCGACGTTGCTCGTCATGGGTCTCTCTTTCGTGGCCTACGTCTGCGGTCGACGATCTTGTGCGATGCCGTGTCGAACGTGGTGGCCGGTCTTCCTTCGATGCCTTGTCGGAAGAGCCGAGGTATCCCATAGGCATGTTCGGCATCGAGGCGAGCACCCTCATCCGGTTCAGATGTCAGCAGAGCGCCGAAAGCCGGTCGGCCAGCCGATCCAGGCCGCCTTTCACCATGTGTGAGTAGCCATCGTCGCCCAGTGCTCCCACAGCCGCTCGACCGGCGTCCAGGTGTGCACGGGCACGCTCGAGCTCACCGAGCCTACGGTACACGTCACCAAGGTTGAGGTGCAGCGACGGGTAGAAACCGCTCACCGGTCCGACCACACCTGCCCGGTCGCCGGTAACCGTGTCTGCTGCTTCGAGCGCCCGCAGGTCCCAGACCAGTTCATCGTCGGGGCCGTCTTGGACATCGGCCATCGAGTGCGCCAGGGCGCAGCGATGCAACGGGTCACCAGCGGGACCGATCTGAGCCCAGAGGTCAATGAACAACTCTCGGGCGGCGCCCCGCTCACCGGCTTGGCCCAGTTCGATGCCCTTGCCGATCTGGACCATCATCTCGTCTGGTTCGCCCATGGGCATCAGTGTTGCCGACACGGTGACCACCGCCCGGTGCTACGCCGCTCGCAAGAGCCCTTCCATCGTTGCCTGCCGACGCCTGCCCGTCGAGCATCATCGACCACGTGCCGCGCCTCCCCTGCGACCTGTCACCACGTCCCGCGAAACGGGCGTGTGATACTTCGGGCATGTCCGCAGACATCGAGCCTCCGGCCGGGTTCCATTCGGTGACGCCGCGCATGGTCGTCAACGACGTGGCCGTCGAGGTCGAGTTCCTGCGGGCCGTGTTCAACGCCACCGGCGAGGTCCACCCCGGCCGCCCAGCCGAGATCCGGATCGGTAACTCTCTGGTCATGGTCAGCCCCGCAACCGAGCGGGAGCTGTTTCCAGCGTTTCTCTACGTCTACGTCGATGACGCCGACAGCACCTACCGGCGGGCGCTGGCTGCCGGGGCCGTCAGCGTGGAGGAACCGCTCGACACCGCGTACGGTGACCGGCGGGCGATGGTGCGAGACCCCTCCGGCAACGTCTTCCAGATCGCCCATCGACCGCCGAGGTGAACGGCGGTTCCCTGGACAACTACTCCCCCGGCCACCGTCTCTCCACGAAGTCACCGGGCAGCTGGTCTCATGGACCAGTCGATGCGCGGCTCAGGTGGGTGAGCGCCTGCTGGCTACAAGCAGCGTGGTGCTGGTGGCCCACAACGTCAGCGCGGCGCCGAAGCCGGGCAGCGTCGTCCACAGCGATGCCGGCGCACCTGACACTCCGGCGATGAGAGTGGCGGCGGCGACGGAGCACAGCGCGAGCGCGGTGGCGTAGTACAGCCGAACCGTGAACAGTCGGGCGAGGGGGGCGAAGTGCACGCCAACCGTTGCGCAAATCACGGCAGGAATCCACTGCGAGCGGCCTGTGGCGGCGATGATGTTGACGGCGGCAATGATGGCGACCCACTCGCCGGCAACCACGAACGTGAAGCGGCGCTGCCATCGTGGCCGGCCGGGAACGTCAGGTGCCGAGGCGGGCAGTCCGGTGGCGGAACGGCGCAGACGGAAAGCACCGATCATCAGCGCCGTAAGGATCGCCACGCCGACCAGCAACACGGGCACCCAGACGACGGAGCTGAGCGCCGAGCGGGTCGAGGCGGCCCAGATCAAACCAAAGACGGCTCCGACGATCACTCCCACCGAGCGGCCTCGAAGCTCCTCCGGGCGCACGTCGCCGGTCTGGAGCGTTGTGTCGGGTGGGCGGGTGTGGCTGACGGTCGAGTTGGTCATGGCGAATCCTCCGATGGCGGTTGGTCGTTGGGTGTGGCGAGCAGGGCGCGCAGTGCGGCCGTGTAATCTTCGAGCGCGCGACGCCCGGCCTGGGTCAGGGCCAGGTAGGTGACTGGGGTGCGACGACGGTGGGTTTTGGTGACTGCCACGTAGCCGGCGTCTTCGAGCTTGCGTAGGTGGGTGGAGAGGTTCCCTGCGGTCATTTCGACCAGCTGTTGCAAGCGTGGGAAGGTGATCTGATCACCCGGACCCAGCACCGCCAACGCGACGGTGACCCGCAGCCGGGGTTGGGCATGGATGACGGGGTCCAGTATCGGGAGGAGACCTTCGGCGGTCATGGATGTGTCGGCTCGCGCCGAGACCGCTTGTTTCGAAGTTGTGCCACCACGGCGGCGACCAGGAACCCCCCACCGCCGGCCAGGGACAGCACGGCGAAGTTGACAGGGACGCCAGCAGAGACGCTGGCCGCTCCCGTGACCAGGGTCCAGGCCCCGAGCCCGTACTGCACGCGATCCTTCCAGAGCATCCCTCCGGCGAGGTACAACATTCCGACGACGAGGAGCGCGCTACCAGACCAAAGCAGGGGGAGCAGCCCGGACGGCACGCCGGCGTCGGTCAACCCGAAGTTGACCGCGTAGAGCCCGGCGAGGCCCAGCAGCCAACTCCACCCGTACATGACACTGACCTGTCGTGACGGTCCCTCGATGCCACGGCCACGCCAGACCCCTTGTCCCACCGACACACCGAGCGCCGTGGCGAAGCCCACGCCCAGGATCACTCCGGCCGCCCAAGTCGGAAGGAACGGTCCTGGCCCTTTGCGCGAGGCCAGGTAGATCGCCCCGAAGCCGGCCAGCCATGCGGCACCCCACGCTCCGAGTATGGGCACCGGATCGACCCGCAGGCTCCGGTTCGCCCCCTCACGCTGCGCTTCCACCAGGGCAAGCGACTCCTCTGGCGACAGTTGGCCCTCACCATCACTGGCCGCAACGGGTCGGTCGCGCCCTGAGTCCATATCGACCATCGCAAGCTCCCGTGAGTAGACCAGTTTGAAACTCAAACTAGTTTGTACCCTACTCGCTTGCGGTCGTAACGTTGGCGTCTCACTGACATCCGAGCTTCACCCACCTGCGGCCCTCCGGCGGGCGAGCCGGTGCTACTCCTACTCGGCCCTGATCGGGCACTCGACGTGGGCGAACCGGCCGGGGCGGACGGAACGATCGGGGAGCCACCGAAGGTCGAGCATCGCCCCTGAAAGACTCGCCCACCGTCAAACCACGACGCCGAAGGCGTCGGTCAACGGCGTAGGGAGAGAGGGGCCGCCAGGGCCAGGAGGGCCAGACGGCCCGCGGTTGAGGAGCCGGGCAGGCCCGGACGGGACCCCAGGGCCAGGCCAGGCCCGAGACGAGGAGACGGGGGCGGGGCAGGAAAGCCGCACACCACAAGGCTCTTGCCTCGCGTCTTGCCCTCTGCTCCGGTGAGGGGCCACGCTTAAAGGAGAGCTGCTCCTCCGTACTTGGGGCAGCCCGACGGCGAGATTTGACACGGGCGCTGGGTGAAAATCCCCCCCATGTTCCATAGATCTCCGGACGCTCGAGCGCCCAACCCAGGCACTGGTCTCGGACCGGCATTCATGGCGAATTGGCGATAGCCGCCCGCCAATCCGGGCCCTGCTCAGCAAATCAGTCGGCCTCAGGGTGCGTCAAAGGACAGAGGCATACCGGACCACAAGAGCAGCCCGGCTGCGGTGAGCAGCACCCAGCACATACCGCCAGAATGCACCCCGCCAGGCGCCAGCGCCCGGTGGGACCGCCACCATTCAGCTCGGCGTGTAGCGCTCTGCAATCTCCTGCAGCCATCCCCGGGGATCGGTCGGCGACTGAAGCTCGATGGTGGCGACACCCACTGGCTCCACGACGTCGATCAGGACGACCTTGGTGTGGGCACGACGCTGGGCGTCGAGAGCCTCGTTGCTGAGGTAGGTGATTAGTTGCCGGAGCAGACCCCTGGCGCGGCCCGCATGAGAGGCTAGCGAGCTGCGGGCAGGCCAAGGTGGTGGAGGTTCCCTCGCGGCACTACCACCTGGCACGATTACTGGCGTGTTCCCGCCCATCGAGCCCTACGACTTCGGCCACCTCGACGTGGGCGACGGCCACTCTGTTTACTGGGAGACGGTCGGCTCGCCGGATGGAACCCCGGCGGTCTGGCTGCACGGCGGCCCGGGATCTCCGGCATCGCCGAACAGCCGGCGTAACTTTGACCCGTCCCGCTACAGGGCCGTCGTCTTCGACCAGCGGGGATGCGGCCGCTCCCGGCCTCTGGCGAGCGACCCCGACGCTGACCTGTCGACCAACACCACCGATCACCTCGTCGGCGACATCGAGCGGTTGCGCATCCATCTGGGCATCGACCGGTGGGTCGTCGTCGGTGGCTCCTGGGGTGTAACTCTTGCCCTCGTCTACGCCGAGCGATATCCCGAACGAGTGCTTGGCATGGTGCTGGCTGCCGTGACCTCAGGGCGGTGGCGGGAGACCCAGTGGATTACTCGCGACATGGGACGGGTGTTCCCCCGGCAATGGGACCACTTCGTCGAGCTGGTGCCCGAAGGCGAGCGCAGCGGCGACCTCGCCGCGGCCTACGCCCGGCTGTTGGCCAGCCCCGACTGGGCCCTGCGGGAAGAAGCGGCCGGCCGTTGGTGTACCTGGGAGGACACCCACATGTCCTCGGCACCCGACTACACGCCGCACCTGAGTGTCCGGGAGCTGTCCTGGCAGCTGGTCTTCGCCCGCTTGGTGACCCACTACTGGGGGCACGGCTGCTTCCTGGCCGACAACGAGGTGATGGCCAACCTGCACCGCATCGCCCACATCCCTGCCGTGCTGATCCACGGCCTCCACGACGTGTCCGGGCCGCTCGACACCGCGTGGGATCTGCACAAGGCATGGCCGGCAGCATGGGTCAGGAGTTCGCAGCGGCCATCGACGTCATGGCCGGCGTCACACCCCCTTCGTAGCTGGTCGTATCTCAGTAGCCGAACGACCTACGGAACCTCGAGTCGGCGACGGGGGAGCTTCGCCGTCGTATGGGGATCCCTTGCGGGCCCCCGGGTTCTGCCCAGGGCTGCGGCGCGCTCGGGGCTGCGCTGCCGTGGCCTTGGCCCGGCTCTCCTGGCCTGTCTGGGGCTCCGCCCGGGTCCTGCGGTTCGTCTCGGGCTCTGCCTGTCTCCCTCCCGGTCTTGGGCTCTGCGTGGCTCCTTGTGGTGTGCGGCTTTCCTGCCCCGCCCCAGTCTCCTTGTCTCGGGCCTGGCCTGGCCCTGGGTCCCGTCCGGGCCTGGCCGGCTCCGGCCTCCTCTGCCGCGGGCCTTTTGGCCCTCCTGGCCCTGGCGGCCCCTCTCTCCCCGGTCAACGGCGTAGGTGCCCCCGGCAGGACTCGAACCTGCGACCCGCCGCTTAGAAGGCGGCCGCTCTATCCAGACTGAGCTACAGGGGCTTGATTGGCCTACTGACCAGGTCTTATAGACCGGCTCAGCCTACCCGGGGCTCGCAAGACGCTCCTAAAGGTGATGAGGAAGGACAGGTGGCTGCGACCGGCACGCTTCCAGCGTAGGGGACCTGCGTCCCTCATCCCCGACTTCGAGTGATCCCTGCATGCCGACACCGATTCCTCCGCGCCGATCAAGATCCACCCGAGGCTGCCGGGGACCGGACCGCCATCTCCCCAAGCGGGCAAGCCCACCAACACGGGCAAAGGTCCGCCGCGAGCACGGAGAGAACGACGTCGTCAACAAAGTCAACTGAAAGGTCAGGTCCTTTCGCAGCCCGCCCGAGGATGCAAGCTTGGCGTGATGTCGACCAGGTGTACTCCCGATGTCGCGGATCGCGGAAAATGTAGGTGGGCGATCACCGAAAATGTAGGTGCGTCCGAGGGCCGTGGGTGGCTGGGGTTGATAGTAGATCAGCGGCTGGCGATCACCTCCTGACCGACAAGCTCGACCACGGCGACTGGGTCCCCGCACGAGGGGCATTCGCCCCCGAGCCCGACACGGCGCATCCAGGTGTTGCACGTCTCGCAGTGCTGTTCGCCGAGGGCCCTGTCGCCGCATGTGTCGCATTCGTAGACGGTGATCGGCCGGCGGGGCTGGGTTTTGGGCACGGTGACGGTTGTTCGACCGGTGTCACGTCGCCGGCGGTAGGCGGCGGCCCGGCACGCGTCGGAACAGTATTTCTGGCGGCCGGTCGGGACGAAGGCGTGCTGGCAGATGGGGCAGTGCATCGTGACGGGATCGTGACAAGACGGGGCGGCCGGTTGGTAGCCGGTCACGATCCCGCCACCGCCTTTCGGGTGGCGTCGGCACGCGCCCGGTGGCTGCGCATCCGGTAGCTGTCGCCGTCGATGTTGATCACGATGCTGCGGTGCAGCAGACGGTCCAACATGGCGGCGGCGACCATCGGGTCGTCGTTGAAGACCTTGCCCCACGAAGCGATCCCGAGATTGGTCGTGAGAGCGATACTCCCCTTCAGGTATCTCTGGCTCACAACCTGGAACAGGGCGGAGGCGGCCTCGGCGGGAAGAGGGAGGTAGCCGACCTCGTCAACGATGAGCAGGCGCGGTCCGGCGTAGAAGCGCATGGTCGTCGCCCACCGCCCCTCCAGCGCAGCTCGATGGCAGCGGGCTGCGAGCTCGGCCGCGGTGGTGTAGTAGACCCGCATCCCTGCGGCCACCGCAGCATGCCCGAGCCCGACGGCGAGCATCGTCTTGCCGACGCCTGGCGGGCCGATCAGCAACACGTTGGTGGCGTCCTCCACGAAACGTAGGGTGCCAAGCTCGGCGATCAGCTTGGGGTCGACCGAGGGCTGGGCGGAGAAGTCGAAGTCGGCGAGGGTGAACGGCGAGGGCAGCGAGGCGAAGCGAGCCAGACTGGCCCGGCGACGCTCGTCTGTGGCGTCGACCTCGATGGCCAGCAGCCGTTCGAGGAACGCCTGGTTGGACCACTTGGCGCCGATCGCCTCGTCGAGCAGGCCCGGCAGGGCCTCGGCCGCCGCGCCCATGCGCAGGAACGCCAGGTGGGCGCGGAGCCGCTGGTAGTCGGAACTGACGCTCATGCCGGCACCTCGCCGCCACAGACCTCCACGCAGCCGGGGAAGGCCAGGCGGATAACCTCGGCCATGCCGGCGAGGTCCACGGATGGCTCGGCGTCGTGGGCGCCCATCAGCTTGGCTCGCTCCGCGACGGCGGCCGCCCCCGGCGGGCGGTTCTCCTTGCGGTCACACGGTCGTGCCGAGCTGAACTGGCCCAGCACGACGGTCTCGAGGGCGTCACGATGCGCGGCGGTGCGCACCATCGTCCCCGAGCCGGCCGGGGCCAGGCTGTGAGTGACGAGCAGCGCCCCGGCGGGGCTGACGACATCGAGCGTGGCGGTCCCCAGGCGATGGCGCAGGGTCATCGTCGCGCCCGCCAGGCCCGGGGCCACCGAGTAGCGGTTGCCCCGGAAGGCGACGGTGGCTTGGTGATCGACCGGCGCGGCCACCTCGATCGTGGCCGGAAAAGGTATGGCCGGCAACGCCGCCAACGGCTCGGCCTCGGCCAGCTCGCCCACGCTCGGCCAGCGCGGCCGGCTCCCATCGCCGGGCGGGTCGGTGATCCGTGACGGGCTGCGCAGCCGAGCATCACCGGTTGTCGACCAGAACCGCTCCAGGCTCACCTGGGCCGCCTCGGGCGACTCCGCGGCCAAGCTGCGCCACCACCGCCCCGTCGCGTAACGCACCGCGGCCTCCACCGAACCCTTGCGGTTACCCCGTCGCGGCGGGCAAGGCACAACCGTGGCACCGTAATGCTTGGCCACCGGGGCGAAGCTGGCCTGCACATCGGAACTGCCCGGCACGATCACCGTCGCCATCCGGTCCACCCGCCAGCGTCGGGCCGTGCCGCCCAGCCGGCGCAGCACGCCGTCCATGGCTTCGATCAGATGGGGCTGGTCCATGCTCGAGGCGATGACCCCGCGGGTGCGACCCGAATGGGGCAACGTCCCCAACAACACGTAGCCGATCCCGCCCCACGGCGCCCGGCGCCGCTCGAACCAGTCCCATTGGATCTCCTCGCCCGGTGGGTGGGCGATCTCGATCGTGTCGCGGCTGGCGACCCCGTCGCACGCCTCGCAGTGTGGACGCAGCCCCGCCACTCGCAACTGGCGGGCGAAGCTCGGATAGCTCCGTTCGTAGCCGACCTGCACCACCTCGTCGAACAGCGCCGACGCCCACACGTGCGGGTCGTCGACGAAGCGGGCCTTCAGATACGGGACGAACCGTTCCAACGGATCGGGCTCGGCCCGCCGGCGCACGCCCGGCTGACGCCCTTCCAGATACGCCTTGACCGTGCGCCAGTCACAACCAATATGGCGGCCGATCGCGACATACGACCAGCCTCGCTTCCTGAGTGCGTAAGCCTCCACGTCTTCTCCCTGTGTGAGCATGAGCCCCGGGGCTCCTTCCTCGACTGAACGGCTTGGACACCGTCAGCAGAGTGGGAGCCCCCAACTCGTTGGTGGACCTTCCACGGGCCCACCCAGGGCACTCAGGGACCGACACTTTCAATGATCGAGTTCCTACAGGGTTACGTGATCCTCAACACCGAGGCACAGTTCGGCTCCCAGGGGCTCGCGGCGGTACGGCTCCGGCCGCTCGAGGTTGACGACGTGGACATCATTGTCGCACCGAGTGAAGCCGAGACGGCCGATGGCGTGCCTCGGAACCGCCAGCGTTCCCAGCTTCTCGACCAGATAGACGCCGCACCCTCACTGGAGTCGGACGGCTACGCCGAGTACGAGATCGAGGCCGCCGGCAGGCTGGTTGGAACCCTCCAGGTCAAGGCTCCGGCCCATGCCTTCCCTCCGGGCGTGTGCGAGCTCGGGGTGGTGGTGTTCGCTCCGAGTCGAGGGATCGGCATTGGACGCGGTGCGGTCGCACTCATCACCACCCAGCTCCTCGACGACGGCTGGCGACGAGTGCAGGCGGCCACCTCGATCCACAACCAGGCCGTGCGCCACGTACTCGAACAAGCGGGCTATCGCCTCGAGGGAGTCATGAAAGCGTTTGCTCCCGACGGCGACGAGGGCCGTGAGGACTACGAGCTGTGGGCCGCCACCCACCGAAGTTGATCGAGTGTGGGCGCTATCTGGCGGGGACGGAGGTGAGAAGGCCGTAGGATCGAGGTCGTGCTGAGACTGGGTGTGCCGGTGATCGGCGTTTCCGACATGTCTCGCGCCGTTGCCTTCTGGACCTCCGCGCTGGACCTGATGGCCACCGACGAGTGGCGTAGCGATGCGTGGACAACGTTGGGTCACCGAGATGGTTCAGGTCGAGCACTGGGATTGCTCCGCAGCGACTCTCCCGTAGAAAGCCATCCACGTGTCCATCTGGACCTCTTCGTCGACGACAGTCATGAGCAGCTCGCTGCCGTCGAGCGCCTCGTGAGGTTGGGGGCGACGAGGCTCGATTGGGACTCGTACCCGCCGGAGCCGGACTTCGTGGTTCTGGGCGACCCTGACGGCAACGCGTTTTGCGTCGTTGACCTGAGCCGGTCACCCTCCGGCAGTCCATCCGCGTAGCTGGGGGCAAAGAACGGCGTCGGTCAGCCGGCGGTGATCATCCCGATGGCGATGGCCGCGAGCAGGAGACCTGCGCCCTGAACTCTTCCGAACCGCTCGTGGAGACCGAATCGGGCCAAGAGGACGGTCACGGCAGGGTAGAGGGACGTGAGGACGGCCACGACCGCAAGTTGGCCGCCTCCGGTGGCGGCCAGGTAGAGGATCGTGGCCGTGCCACCGAGGATGCCGGCGATGGCACCGAAGGGCAGCGACACCCGCCAGCTGCCAGGAGAAGGGCGCATCTGGAGGGCGAGGACGATCACGATGCCCTCGGCCACGGCCTGCCCGGGCAGGAGCGGCCACGCCCCCGCCGACGTCCCGGCCTGATCGAGGGCGATGAAAAGGAGAGCGAACCCCCCTCCGGCAATCAGGCCGGCGACGACGCTCCGACCGCTTCGACCATGAACCCGGTCGGACTGCAACGAGACGAGGAGGATGGCAGGAACGGCGAGGGCGACGCCGGCGAGAGTTACCGCCGACAACCGCTCGCCGATCGCGACCCCGACGATGGCGGGGATCACGGCGGCGAGGACGGCCGACACCGGCGCCACCACGCTCATGGCCCCCGACGACAAGCCGCGGATCAGGGCGACGGTGCCGAAGCCGCTGCCGACACCGCTGAGAGCTCCCCACCACAAGGTCGCCGCCGTCGGCGACTGAGGGGCGGTGACCAGCACGACGATGGCGATAACAGCCAGGCCGAAGGCCTGCTCAATGACGGTGACAGCGCTCGGGCTGCCCCGCCTGCTCCCCACCCCAGCGGTGAAGTCGCAGACTCCATACGTCACCGCCGCGAGCAATCCCAATATTGCGCCCATCGGCGCAGTCTGACCGGCGGCAACGACCCCCGACGAGACGGGCCGTACACTCAGAAGCCCTGGATCAGCTGGCGAGCAGGTCGTGCGCCCCGTTCTCGGAGGAAGGGTGGCGGAGCTTGGAGAGCGCGGTCCGCTCGATCTGGCGGATGCGCTCCCTGGTCAGGTTCAGCACCACGCCGACCTCTTCCAGGGTCCTCGGATCGCCGCGGTCGAGCCCGTAGCGGAGCGAAAGGATCTGGCGCTCCCGATCGTCGAGCGGCGCGAGGAGTCGCTCGATCTCGCCGCCGAGCATGCCCTGCGCCACCATCTCGAACGGTGTCGGAGCGGCCAGGTCGGCCACGATGTCGGCCAGCTCCGTGTCGCCCTCGGTTCCGATCGGGGTCTCGAGGGAGACCGGCTCGGCACCGTACTGCAGCAGATCACCGACCTGTTCCTCGGGCATCTGCATGGCATCGGCGAGCTCTGCAGTCGTTGGCACGCGGCCCAGCTCGCCCTCCATCTGGCCACGTACGCGAAGCAGCCTGCGTATCTGGTCACCGGCGTGAACGGGCAGGCGAATGGTGCGGGAGCTGTTGTCGATCCCGCGCCCGATGGCCTGGCGTATCCACCATGTGGCATAGGTGGAGAACTTGAAGCCCTTCCGCCAGTCGAACTTCTCGACGGCGTGGATCAGCCCCAGGTTGCCCTCTTGGACCAGGTCGAGCAGGGGCATGTCCGACGACTGGTACTTCTTGGCGATCGACACGACCAGACGCAGGTTGGCATTGGTGAAACGCTCCACGGCGGCGTCGCCGGCCGCAGCCGTACGACGAAGGGCACGCGCCCTTGCCGCCGTCGGCTTGGTCCCCCCTTCGCTCTCGAGCTCCGCCCTGGCCACCCTGCCCGCTTCGATCGTCTGCGAGAGCGCCACCTCGTCGTCCTTGGTGAGCAGGGAGTATTGCCCGATCCCGTCGAGGTACAGCCGGACCAGATCCTGGTCCCCACCTTCGCTATGTGTCTTAGCCATACGACCCCTCGCTTGTCCACGATGGATCTACCCCCGACCGCGTCGATCAACACCCCGACGAGGAACGATGGGAACCGGGTACGGACGATGTGCAAGAATCGTCGCTCCTTGGTGGCCGTAGCTCAGTTGGTTAGAGCGCCAGGTTGTGATCCTGGATGTCGGGGGTTCGAGTCCCCTCGGCCACCCGAAGTAGGCCGGCTCTGCTGGCTCGGCCGCTAGGATCCGATCCTTCCCGGTGGCGATCCCGGCTCCAAGCGCCTCTAGCTCAACGGCAGAGCAACGGACTCTTAATCCGCAGGTTCCGGGTTCGAATCCCGGGGGGCGCACCACATAGGTCCAGTTCAGGGTGTTTTTTGGGCGGCCGAGACAAACTATGTGGTTCCCGCACACGTGTCCCTCGACCCCGAGACTGCGCAGCGAGCGCAAAGAGCCGACATCGCCCGGCGCATCGAGGCAGCCACCGACGAGCTGGCCGCTGCACCTACCTGCTCCCCCACCTCGGCCGAAAACGGATCGACCGGCTGCACCGCTCCGATGTGGAGGACATGTACCGCTCGATGAGCAGGTAACCGAAGTAGCGGGCGCAGGCCAGGACGCTCTCCACCGGGACCGTCGGCGGGGCGCGGATGCTGACGGCCTGTCCGGGCGAGGCCGCACGACGAGGTTTGATCGCCCGCAACGCCGCCTCCGACGCCCAACCGGCTCGGCATGCGGTGGCCGGGGCCAAGCCCTCGACCGGGCCGAGGCTCCACGGGTGGTCGCCGCCGCAGCCGGACGTGCCCACAGCATCGTCGGGCGGTCCGCGTGGTCGTGCCATTGGAGTGGCATTCTGGTGGCATGACTCGGGTCAGGGTGAGCACGACGGTCGACAAGGGTCTTCTGGAAGAGGCGCGTCGGCTGCATGCGAATCAGACAGACGCTGCGCTCCTCGACGAGGCGCTCGACGCGCTCCTGGCCCGACATCGAGCCGCCGAGGTCGATGCCAGCTACGCCGCGTACGACGAGCATCCGCTCGACGAGCCAGACGCATGGGGTGATCTGACGTCGTTCCGCGAAGCCTCAGCGGCTTCGTAATTGCCTTTTCCATCCCGGGGAGAACTTTGGTGGTGCGAGCTGCCGGACATCGGTCGACGCCCGGTCGTAGTCCTGTCGCGTGACGCAGCCATCCCAAGATTGCGACGAACCCTGATAGCCCCGTGCACGACGACCATCCGAGGGCTGCCCAGCGAGGTTCTGCTGGAACCTGGCGATGACCCGGTCCCACGACGGTCGGCAGTCAATCTCGACTCAGTCGAGAGCGTCTCCCTAGCAGTCCTGGTCGAACGTCTTGGACGGCTCAGCGACGTCCGGATGCGAATGGTCTGCGATGCTCTTGAGGTCGCCGTCGACTGTCGCCGTTGACCCAGAGCATTGGGACGCCGCTCTCTGGCCAAGTCCCGCAGCAGGATCCGCCTGCGGGATCGGTATTTTCGCAGCCAAGTACCGGGGGACTCGATCGCAGCGATACTGCGTCCGGCGCTTGGGTCGTGTGCGGCAAACTGGGTCGCGACGATGGTGGAGTCCATGAGGTCCATGCATTGGGCGGCAAGGACGACCGCGAGCACGACCCAACGCAGAAGGTAAGGGGCGGGGCCCGGTTGTGCACCTACGGGGATGTCCGCAGGATCGGCTGAAGCTGCGATGGTCACAGGAGCTGGGCTTAAGAACGCGACCATCGTGATACGAACATTGATCCGAATCCGATTGTATTCGTACCACCGTCGACTTTGTGACAAAGCCAAGGCAATCGCAGAAGCAGTAGTTGTCTTTTCTACGGTGATGGCTGCGAAGTAGCGAGGATGAGCCGGACACCATCCGATAATGCTTGACGAACGGTGTTCCTCTCTTTAGCATGGTTCGTGACAGGTGCTACTGTCGTTTCATGACCGGTAGGAGCGCTTCGCGGGGCATCGTTTCCCGTGATCGGTGGGCGGCGCAAATCGCAGCCCTGGACGACAGGCGAAGCGCGTCTCGGTCTCGCAAAGTACCCATTACGGTCGGCCGGATCGTGGCCGCCGCTCTCCAGCTCGTCGAGGCCGAAGGGTTCGACGCTTTGACGATGCGCCGTGTCGCCGCTGCGCTGCAGACCGGCCCGGCGTCGCTGTACGCGCACGTGCGCGACAAGGCGGAGGTCGACGATCTGATGATCGGAGAGCTGTGCTCAAGAGTGACGTTGCCCATGCCGGATCCCGCGCACTGGAGGGCGCAGGCCATCGACGTGTGCCGGCAGTTGCGCGACCAATACCTTCGGTACCCAGGAATCTCGCGCGCCACATTGGCGGCCGCCCCCCACAGCCTGGACACGCTCCGGATCAACGAAGGCATGCTCGCGATCCTCCTGGCCGGAGGAGTCTCGACGCAGTCCGCCGCGTGGGCGACCGATGCAGCGTTCCTCTATGTCGGCGCCTACAGCGTTGTATCGCTGAGGCGGCATCCCGAGGAGGACGCCGACGGACGAGTCGTCGATAGGGCTGAAGTCATCGAGCGTTTGAGGATGCTGCCCCCGAGCCGCTTCCCGAACACGGTCGCGTATGCGCGAGAGCTGACCTCAGGCGAGGGGCACGACCGGTTCGACTTCACGCTCGGGCTGCTTCTCGGAGGCCTCACCCCGGCCACGCCGTAGAAGGCAGCGAGAGCCCCGTCCTCTGACGGGGCGAGACAGACAAGATCCATCTCCCGTGGACAGGCAAGCGCGACCCTGGGGTCGAGATCGGAGCAAAATGATGAAGGCAGCCCTCTTCAGCCACTTCGGAGGTCCCGAGGTCCTCGAGATCGTGGATCTTCCCGACCCGCATCCCGGTCCCGGACAGATCCGGATCGTCGTGCACGCGGCCGGCATCAATGCGACCGAGTGGAAGCTGCGCAAGGGCCTGTTGAACTTCGGGGTGGGCGGGCAAGCAGGTGTCGGTGCCGACGGTTCGGGGTTGCCGCAGACGACGGGTCGCGACGTGGCGGGCGTCGTCGACGAGGTCGGAGAAGGTGTCACCGATGTCGGCGTCGGCGACCGGGTATTCGGTATCTCCGACGATGGCGCCGGAGCGGCCCAACTGGCGCTGCTGACCTATCGGGCACCGATCCCGCTGTCCCTCGGTTTCGTCGACGCCGCCGGCCTCCCCGTCGCGCTCGAAACGGCCACGCGCAGCCTGGACGCACTCAGCGTCGGCCGTGGAATCAGCCTGCTCATCAACGGCGCAGCAGGTGGGATCGGCAGCACCGCCGTTCAGCTCGCCGTCGCCCGCGGCGCGCGCGTGATCGGCACCGCCAGTACCGCCAACCACGACTACCTTCGACTCCTTGGCGCAGAACCCGTGTCGTACGGCGAAGGCATGGCCGAACGAGTCCGCACCCTCGCGCCCGATGGCGTCGACGCCGCGCTCGACGTCGCCGGAAGTGGCGTGCTGCCCGAGTTGATCGATCTCGCCGGGGGTCCGCAGAATGTCGTGACAATCGCCGACATCGACGGAGCGAAACAGCACGATGTGCGCTTCAGCAACGGCTTTCAAGGCCACGCCTTTCACGCGCTTAGTGAAATAGAAGCGCTCATCAAGGCCGGGCGCTTTTGGCTTCCCGTCGAGCGAACCTACCCACTCGACGAGATCTCGGAAGCGCACCGCGTCAGTGAGTACGGGCACGTACGAGGACGGCTAGTGCTCGTAATCAACTAGAGGCTGTGGGTGGTGCCCCTCCCGGTCGCAGCCACCTCCTTGGTGGTCGCCGTCCACCGTATCCCTGAGGTGCGCTCAGAAAGAGCGAGGCAGTCCGAGGCTCTCCCCGATATAGTTTCGTGCCATCTCGTTGGTGATCGGCCCGATTCGATAGAGCCGGGCATCCCGCCAGTACCGCTGCATGTCGTAGTCCTGCGAGTAGCCGTTGCCACCGAGAACCTGGATGCCGAAGTCGGCGGCTCTGACGGCGGCCTCCGATGAGATCACCTTCGCCATGGTGGCTTCGACGCCGCACGGCAGGCCTTGGCGTTCGAGCCACGCCGCGTGATAGGTGTGCAACCGCGCCGTCTCCACCGACATGGCGACGTCGGCGAGGCCATGTTGGATGGCCTGCATCTGGCCGATGGGTTTGCCGAAAGCCGTGCGCGCCTTGGCATAGTCGATGGCGTCCTCGAGCACTCCCCGCAGGATGCCCGTACACATGGCTCCGACCATGATGCGCTCGCTGTTGAGCGATGTGGTGACCTGGCGCCAGCCGGCGTCGACCTCACCCAAGATGTCGGCGTCGGCCACGAAGACATCCTTGAACCCCACCTCGCACGAGCCGAGCGACCGCATGCCGATCTTGGGTATGGGTGTGGCCGTAAGCCCGGGAGCCTTTCCATCGACGAGAAACACGGTCAGTCCGTCCGAGGGCTTGGCCAGCTCGGCGGTGCGGGCCAGGACCATGATGCGATCGGCGACGTGGGCTGTGGTCGACCACATCTTGGCGCCGTTCAGGACGTAGCCACCGTCGACTCGCGCCGCCTTGGTTCGCATGGCGCGTAGCACGTCGGTGCCCCCATCCGGTTCCGTCATGGCGAACGCGAAGCGCAGGTCACCCGAGCTGATCCTCGGCAACCACCGTTGGCGCTGCTCCTCAGAACCGTGGCTGATGACCGCCTTGGCGCCGGACCACACAGTGATCCCCCACATCCACGCCAGACCGGCCAACGAGCGCGACAGCTCCTCGCAGACAATCACCTGATCGACGATGTCCCCGCCCTGGCCGCCATAAACCTCGGGAATGCCGATCCCGTTCAGGCCGGCGTCGGCGATGCGGCGGGCGAGGTCGAAAGGGAACTCTTCTGCGGCCTCCAACCGGCGGGCCACCGGCTTTGGGCACTCCCGTTCGACGAAGTCGTGCGTCACCGTACGGAGCATCTCCTGTTCCGCGCTGAGCGCGAAGGCCGAGCCACTCGTCTCGGGCGCGGCGGCAGCGGCGTCGGTCGTCATGGTCGATCCTGCCTTCCTGTCCTGGTCGGCGTGGCCAACTTCTCGATCACCTCGGCGCCGAAGCGGGCAATCGCCTCGAGTGTCGCCTCGTGGCTGGGCCCACCCGGGTGGCGCATCCGCAACGCCAGGTACTCGCAGCCGGTGAGGGCCGCCCACTGCTCAACGTCGGCGCGCACCTCGGCACCGCTGCCGTACAGAAATCGTCCGGGGGCAACGACCTCGGCGGTGAAGTCGGCTTTGGTGCGGATCTCGTCGACCCACGGTTCGAACTCTCTGTGGTAAACGCCGACGTTGAAATACAAGCGGTGGACGGCCATGACGTGTGGGAGCCAGTCCTTCTCGCATGCAGAACGGGTCTCGGCCACCCATCCGTCTCGAAAGAGCGCCACACGGGGCCGGCGACCGGCGCCGAAAGCCGACGCCCGATACCGCTCCGCCAGCCTCGCGACAGTCTCGACGTCTCGCTGAGGATCGGCGATCCACACGTCGCCCCGACGACCGGCGAGATCGAGCCCACGAGGACCATGGGCGCCGATCCAGATCTCCGGGGCCACGCCTCCATGGGGTCGAGGAGTCACCCGGCCAGACCAGCGGCCGAACTCCCCCGAGATGTCGAAGGCCTCACCTGACCAACAGGCCTCGATGACGTCGAGCATCTCCGGCAGCCGCCGGAACCGCGTGGAGCGGTCCACCCCGTAGAGCGAGAAGTCGGGCTCCTGGTGGGCGGTGCCGAGTCCAAGAAAGGCCCGCCCCTTGGTCAGCCAGCTCAACATGGCCATGTCCTCGGCGACGCGGACAGGGTGGTGCAAAGGTCCGGCAAGGACCGCAGGGCCAAAGCGGATGCGCTCGGTACCTTCGGCGAGCGCCGCACCAGCGAGGAGCGGCGAAACCACACCGCCGGCGCGGGTTTGATGAAACTCCGGAAAGAAGAACGCGTCGAACCCGGCCGCCTCTGCCGCATGGACCTCGCGCCGGAGCTGATCCAAGAACTCGTCGAACTCGACTCCTGTTGCCTGGATCGGCAGTACCAGCCCGAATCTCATCCGTTCCTCCCGGGCCCGACGAACCGAAACAGCCCCGGCGAGCCCCGGCAAACCCCCGTCACGAACTAGCTACTTGCCAGTCGACCAACCGTTCGGCAGGCTATCACCGAATCATCGAGACGACCGGGGGGCTAACACCGATGTCTGAGCAGCAAACGGTGGGGATGCTGGTGGACAACGTTGCCGAGGAGTACCCTGAGCAGTCGATCGTCTTCCCGACCGAGCGCGAGACGTACCGGGACCTGGCCACCAACTCCCTGGCCGCCGCCGTGGCCCTGCAACGCCTTGGCGTGGGTCCTGGCGACGCTGTCGGAGTCCTGGCCCACGCCGGTCTTCCCGTGGTCGAGTTGATCATCGCCACGGCTCGGCTCGGCGCCGTGGTCGTCCCGATAAACACCCGGTTCAAGGCCGCAGAGCTCGCCTACCTGGTCGACAACGCCGACCTGCGGGTGCTCATCGCCGGACCGGACTTCCTCGGGATGCTCGGCGAAGCCCTCCCCTCCCTCGGCGATGCCAGACCGGGTCGCATGTCGCTCCCCGAGGCGCCCACGCTGCGCCACGTGGCCACCCTCGGCGGCATTCACATGACCGCCATCGAGGACTGGCCAGCGCTGCTGGCCGCCGCCGCCCGTGCCGAAGAGGGGGAACGAACCGCCATCATCGAGGCCCAGGCGGACATCTGGCCCGACGACCCGGTCCTCGTGATGTACACGTCGGGTACGACGTCAAGGCCGCGTGGCTGTGTGCACAGTCACTCCACGCTCCTGCATCAAGGAGCGGCCCTCGCAATCCAGCTTCGTCTTGGTCCCGACGACCGGTTCTGGACACCCCTGCCTTTCTTCCATGTCGGGGGTTTCGATGTGCTCTTCGCCGCCCTCTGGTCGGGCGCCGGCACCCACCACTCCGGCATCTTCGATCCCGGCACGGCACTCCGCCAGCTCGCCGGCGACCGGTGCACCGTTGCGTTCCCTGCGTTCGAGACGATCTGGCTTGCCGTGCTCGGCCATCCCGACTTCGCTGGCACCGACCTGTCAGCTCTGCGGGTCGTGATCAACGTCGGCACTCCCGAGCGAATGCGCTCGATGCAAGCCCAAGTGCCGCAGGCCATCCAGATCTCCTGCACCGGATCCACCGAGTCCGCGGGATTCTGCTGCGTCGGATCGATCGACGATCCGGCCGAGACACGAGCGACCACAAGCGGCCCTGTGGTCGAGGGCGTCGATGGCAAGATCATCGATCCCGAGACCGGCGCCGACGTCCCCGACGGCACCTTGGGTGAGTTCCTGGTCCGCGGCACGGTCCGCTTTCTCCGCTACCACCGCGACCCGGTGTTGACCGCCGAGCGCATTGACGCCGACGGGTGGTACCACACAGGGGACGGCTTGATTCGCGACCCGGACGGGCGGTTCATCTTCGTCACCAGGCTGGCGGACCGGCTGAAGGTCGGCGGTGAAAACGTAGCCGCCGCCGAGCTCGAGGACCTCCTTGCTCGTCACCCGTCCGCCGGGATCGTGCAGGTGGTCGCCGCCCCCGATGCCTACTACGGAGAGGTTCCCGCCGCGTTCGTTCAGCTCCGGCCGGGAGCGACGGCGACCGAGGCCGAGCTGATCGACTTCTGCCGCGAGCGGATCGCCGGCTTCAAGGTCCCTCGGTACGTCCATTTCGTTGACGAGTGGCCCATGTCGGGAACGAAGATCCAGAAGTACCGCTTACGGGAGCGAATCGCTACCGATCTGGCTGATCGGGGGATCACCGAGGCACCGCGAGTGTCATCGAGACCGGCGGTCACGTGAGCCGCCCATCGACGCTCGTCCCGGCTCAGCCGGGCCGGGCTGGATCGACGCAGACCGGGTCGCGCTTGGCCCTTTGGTGCTCGAGGTCACGCGGGGTGGCGAGCACCGTGCGGGTGCGGTCATCGAGGTCGCCGGCGTCGACCACGCCGGCGCCGGCGAGGACGACCTCGAGCGCCTCGACCCAATGGTCGTAGTACGACATCGACCGTCCTTCTTCGGCCGACTCGCTCCGTGCGATCGAGGTGACGAGCGCGTCCTGAAACTCCTGCCACTCGTACGTTCCCTGCCGGTGAGCGGCGACGGCCAGTGCGAACGCACGGATCTCCCAGGCGGCGTCGAAGGCCACGTCGTCGCCGACGGTCCTGACCGCTCCCTCGGGGAGCGAAGCGACCAGCTGGCTTACCTCGGCGCGCGCCGTGGTGGTGACGGCCGGCTCCCCGCTCATCGCGACGCCGGCAGGGCCAGACCGACCCCGATCATCGAGTCCCTGGTCACGAGGGCCGCCAACCGCTCCTCGTCGAGGCCGTCGGTGCCGGCCGGGCGCTGCGGCACGACGAAGTAGCGCAGCTCGGCGCTGCTGTCCCACACCCGGATCTCCTTGGCCGGCGCCACCACGAGACCGAAGTCATCGGCCAGCACCGTGCGAGGGGCGCGCACGAGCTTCGATCGGTAGGCGGGCGCCTTGTACCAGATGGGGGGCAGGCCGAGGACCGGCCACGGGTAGCACGAACACAGGGTGCAGACGATCACGTTGTGGACGTCGTCGGTGTTCTCCACCGCGACCATGTCCTCCCCCTGGACACCGCCGATGCCGAGCTCGGCACACGCAGCGGAAGCGTCGGCGATGAGGCGGTCGTGGAAGGCCGGATCGCTCCATGCCCGCGCCACCACCGCCGCCCCGAGCTGAGGGCCAACCTCGTTTTCGTAGATCTCGGCCAGGCGGTCGACGGCGGCCGCCGAGAGCACACCCCGTTCGATGAGCATCGCCTCGAGGGCCTTCACCCTGGCCGCGATCTCCTCGTCGGCGTGCACATGGTCGTGGGTCGTGGTCATCGCTTCTCCTTGCTGGCAGTGGTCATGTGCTGGCAGTGGTCATGTGCTGACCGTCTTCATGTGCTGAGCGGGTTCATGCCGGGTCCTCGGCGCTGAGGTACGGCTCCCAAACGTCGAAGTACAGCGATCCATTCGGATCACCCGTCTGCTCGCCCCACAGGTCCACGAGGCGGAAGCGGACCGTGTACACCCGTCGGGGATCCTCTCCGCCGCCATTCCCTGCGCTGTCGGGATAGATGAAGGCGTCGTGGACACGCTCGATGACACCCCGGCGGCCCCGGATGTAGCGGGCCCGGCGCGTGTGACCGATGGGGTGATCGTCGGCGACCCGCACCACCTGGCCGGCGACAAAGCGAGCCGGCGACTCGTTGGGCCGCCTAGCCGAGCCGCCGGCCTTGACCACCGCCTCAAACGTAGGGGCGATCTGCTCATTGGCCTGGTCGGGCAGCGGCGCGTCGGGATGCTCGAGGTAGTGCCCGGTGAGGCGATCGAGCTCGGCCGGATCGATGGCGCCTGCGGCTACCCCGTGGCTTTCGAAGGTGTGCAGCCAGTGTTCGTAGTAGCTCGACGAGAGGTAATCGGCCGGCGCCATCTGCTCTATGCCGCTGCGAAACTGGTCGAGGTTGAAGTAGCCGTTGAGGAAGCCAGCGAAGAAAAACGAGAACGCCGTCTTCTCCCACTCGGCGTGGAAGACCGGCTCGTCCTTCTCGACAACGACGGAGCCGAGTCCGTCGGTGCCGCCGAGATCATGGATGCCGTTCATCTACTGACTCCTTTGTGGGGGAAGCGAGCTCTGTCCGGGGACGGGGGTTACGGAGTGGGCGGCGAAGGAAACCCGCCGACGATCGACTCGAAGGTGTGGGCGACTCGCAGCGCCGTGGCGTCATCGAAGCGTTTGGCGATGACCATCATCCCAACCGGAAGCTCGTGGGCCTGGCCGGCGGGGACCGAGGTGGCCGGGTGGCCGCTGATGTCTTGCGGTGCGGTGTTGACGATCATCTCGAGAGCCCTGGCGATGGATTCCTCACGCGGCGCGCCCTGCTCCACCAACTTCGAGGCCGTGATGGGCAATGTCGGCATCACCAGGACGTCGAAGCGGGCCAGTGCGTCGTCGTAGCCGGCTCGCACCTTGGGCATCAGGTTGCGGGCCATGGCGTAATGGCGCCCCTGGTATCGGCTGAGGGAGTGGCGGCCGGCCAGGCCGACAAGCTTGACGGTGTCGGAGAGCTCGTCGAAGTGCTCCGTCCTTCCCCGTCCGTAATGGGCGATCAGCTCGGGGTCGTAGAGGCCATCCCAGTTGAGGCCGTATCCGTTTCCGTCGAGCATCTGGGCGGTTGCCCCGTCGGTGGCGATCACGTTCCACACGTGCATGGCATGGCGGTGCCAGGGGATCGAGACGTCCTCGACCACGAGGCCGGCCTCGGCGAAGCGGGCCGCAGCAACCCGTACGACCTCGTCGACGGCGGGATCGGAGAGGCCGTCGAAGCCAAAGCCCTCGCTGACGACGCCGACACGGAGGCCCGAGCTGTCGCCATCGAGGGCGGCGACGTAATCCACCGGCGCCAGATCGCTGCGCTGGCGGGGATCGAGTCCGTCTTGGCCCGCGATCACGTTGAGGACTCGGGCGGCGTCGAGCACCGTGCGGGTGATCGGGCCCAGGTGGTCGATGGTGAGCTCGATGGGAAACGCCCCGGTGTAGGGCACGAGGCCATGCGTCGGCTTGTGTCCTACGGTCCCGCAAAAGGCGCTCGGGATGCGGACCGAGCCGCCCTGGTCGCCGCCGATGGCCAGGTCCACCGCTCCCGACGCGACGAGTGCGGTGCTCCCGCTCGACGAACCCCCGGCCGTTCTTGCCGGATCCCACGGGTTGCGGACGGGTCCGCTCGCCGACGTGTGGCTTGCCCCCGAGAAGCACAGGTCCTCGCAGACGGCCTTGCCCTCGACCGTCGCCCCTGCCTCGAGCAATCGGGTGACGACGGTGGCATCGCGGAGCGGCACGTAGCCCTCGACCGTGCGCGAACCGTTCATCATGGGTACGCCGGCGACGGCGATGTTGTCCTTTATCGCCACCCGCGACCCGGCGAGCGGGCCATCCGCCGACCCGGCGATGTCCGTCGTGACGTACCAGGCGCCGAGGGGGTTGTCGGCCGCATCGGGAAAGGCCCATGGCCGATCGGTTGTCGGCGCAGGGACGATCTGCTCGTAGAGCGCCTCCACCACGTCGTACGATCCGAGCGCCCCGGCGACAAGTGGCTCCCACGACGCCTGCTCCTCGGCGCCCATGGACATCCCGAAGGTGGCTGCGTAGGACTCGAGGTCGGACTTGGTCGGGGGCCGAACAGTCATCGTGCTCCTCGAATCGCAATGCGGCCGGAAGCACACCCGATCGGAGCTCACCACGGTCCGCGACGGAGATCGCTCCGCCAACGGAGAGGCTACGGGTCGTCGGTCCGAGTGTCAACGGCCTGGCCAGAAGCCGCCAGCTCCAGGTTGTACCGGCTACCGTCGGTCACAAGAAGCCGTCCGTCACAAGAAGATGGCGACGTCTTCGGCCGAGCGCAGCGTCGTCATGTCGAGCACGACCCGCTTGGATCGGATCCGTAGGCGCCCTTCGGACATGACCAGCCGGTAGAGATACCGCCCGACGTAGTGCTTCTCCCCGCCGTTGCGGAACCGCCAGACCGCGAACGAGGCCCTGACCTCCACCTCGTCGTCGTGTCTGTTTCCGATCCGGATGTTGGTCACCAGGTGACGCAGGTTGGAGTGCGGGTACTCCCGATGGGCCCTGCGGTTGTTGAGGCGATCCACGCGCGACTCCATCCGGAGCCGGTCGTCATCGATCAGCATGAGCGAGCGGGCCGCGTCACCGTCGGGGTCATCGTTGCACGGGATGGCGTAGCGGGCGTCGTCGGTGTAGAGCTGCAGCCACTCGTCGAGGCGCCACTCGTCGAGCAGGTCCGCCTCCTCGTAGAGGAGGTCGGTCACCTCGTCGCGGCCGACGTCGGTGAGCTCGGGTGACACCGTCATCGGACCGGGCCCGAAGTGGCCTCCGGCGCGACCCGCTCCTTCCCGGAGGTCTCTGCTCCGTCCATCTGATCGCGCCAGCGCCGCCAAAACACCCGCATCTGCTCCTCGTCGGTCCCGGTCGATGGGCGGGCCATGCCGCGGGAGATGTCGTTCCACTCCACGCCGCCGCTGGTGAAGCCGCTCTGGCAGGATTCGAGCGCCTCGATGTCGTCGGGGGTGGCGAAGCCGCCGGGGCCGAGGAAGGTCAGGAAGCTGTCGAGACGGCGCTGGCGAACGTCGGCCTGCTCGTCGCACGGGGCCACTTCCCAGGCGGTGACGGTCATCGACGACGGCGATGTGGGCATGAACGTGCGGACGGTCACGGCCATGATGTCGTTGATGATCAGGTTGGGATAGATGAGCATGTTGCGGTTGATGTCGCACATCAACTCGGCCCGCTCCTCGCCGTGGCGGGCGACGAGCTCGGCCCTGCGGGCGGCAAGATCACCCCTCGCGTCCTCGCCGAAGAGCGGCTCCCACTTGGCGATCGGACGGCCCCACGGTGCCCGGTACTGCAGCACGGCGTGACCGTTACCCAGATCCTTGGGTTTTCCCTGCACCCCACCGGCGAGGTCGGTGCCGAGGGCGGCCAGGTACGTGAAGTAGGTCTGATGCACGGAGGTGGCGTGATAGCCGTCGATGCTGTTCTCGACCAGCAGCTTCCAGTTGGCGTCCATGCCGTACTCATTGGTTCCGGGGATGACCTCGAGGTCCCCTCCGGGCGCGTCGATCACGAGGTCCAGGTACTGGCGGGCACCGGCCAGGTAGCTGACCAGGTCAGTGACGTCAGGATCGAAGGAAGCGAACACGAACCCCCGGTAGGAATCTACGCGGGCCACCCGGGCCAGGCCGAGGGACCCCACGTCGAGGTCGGCGGCGTACGCCTCCCGGTCGGGGATCCCGACGAGATCCCCTTCGGTGCTGAAGGTCCAGGCATGGTAGAAGCACTGGAACGCCTTGCTGTTGCCGCTGGCCTTCCGGCAGACCATCGCCCCTCGATGGGTGCAGGTGTTGTGGAAGACATTGACGTCGCCGGTCTTGGTGCCGCGCACCATGAACACCGGGCGGCCGCCGACGGATCGCCTCACGTAGTCGCCGGGCGCACTGACTTCCGACTCGTGACCCACGTACAGCCAGCAGTGGGCGAAGATCCGTTCGAGCTCGCGTTCGAACACCTCCGTCGAGGTCATCGACGAGCGGTGCACACCGAAGCGGTGGGCGCCGGGATCCTCGTGGACGAGCTGCGAACCGGTCAGGGTGTGGACGCTCATGCCGGCGCCTCCGCCGCCAGGCCGAGGAAGCGGGCCACGGCGGTGTTGAAGTCGTCGGCGCGTTCGATCTGGGTCCAGTGGCCGCAGCGGGCCAAGACGAGCAGGTCGGCGTCGGGCAGGAGGTTCACCATGTTCCACGAGACCTGGGGCGGCACGACCTTGTCGACGGCGCCGTGGACGAGCAAGACGGGCAGGCGCACGGCGCGAACCTGCTCCTCGGTGATGGCCAGATCGTTACCGGAATGGCGGGGATCGGAGAACATGGCCCGATAGGCCTCGTGGGCGCCCGGCAGGATACTGGCCTCGTAGCGGATCTTGACCAGCTCGTCGGTGATGATCGAGGTGTCGACGGCGAAGTAGGTGGTCAACAGTTCCCGCATGGCTTCGGGGGATGGTTCGTAGGCACGCAGCGCCTTGAGCCCTTCGGTGATGGTCATGCCCACCCCCGGTGCCCCCATGAGCACCAGCCGGTCGAGGCGCTCGGGGTGCTCCTCGGCCATGGCCAGGGCGATGCGCCCACCGAGGGAGTTACCGACCACGGCGGCTCGTTCGACGCCGAGGGCGTCGAGGAAGGCCCACGCGTGATCGGTCCAGGTGCGCAGCGAGTACCTGATGTCGTCGGGCCGCGCCGTGCGCCCGTAGCCGACCAGGTCCGGGGCGACGACGCGTGCCGATCGGGCCAGCGCCGGGATGGTCTTGGCCCAGTTGGCCCACGCCGACACGCCGGGTCCCGAGCCGTGCAGCAGCAGGACCGGTGTCCCCGACCCGGCATCGTGGTAGTGGGTCGAGATGGAGCCGGCGTCGACATACCGGCCCCGTTGCAGATCGACGGTCACGGTCATGTCGCCTCTGTCCCCCTCGTCGTACGGCCTTTAGGGAAACGGTACCGACTTTGTCCGGGGCGGCGCTTCAGGTCGCGCCGGGATCGGCGGTCACGAAGTCGATCAGCGACTCGACCGCGCCGACGAGGGAAGGTTCTAGGTCCGCGTAGGTCTCCACCTTCCCGAGGAGGCGCTTCCAGAGCCGACCGGGTGAAGGCTCGCCAAAGGCATCGCAGATCCCTTCCTTCCACGACCGGCCCCGCGGCACGACCGGCCACGCCTCGATGCCGAGTACCGCCGGCCTGATGGCCTGCCACACGTCCACGAAGGGCGTCCCTGCGACCTTGACATCCGAGCCTTCGACGGCGGCGGCGATGCGCGACTCCTTGCTCCCGTCGACCAGATGGTCGACGAGCACGCCGAGCCTGGCGTCGGACCCGGGACCGAAGACGGCGATCCTCTCGGCGAGGACGTCGATGCCGTCGAGCCGCTCGACGACCACCCCCTCGACGCGCAGGTCATCACCCCAGACCTTCTCCACCAACTCGGCGTCGTGGACGCCCTCGACGAGCAGCCGGCCCGCCCGCGCCACCCTCGCCGCGGCCGGCGGCGCTGCGACCGAGCCCGAGGCGGTCACCGTCGCCGCTCCGCCCGCGGCGGCGGGCTGGCGATGGCGTACGAGGGTGACCGTGGTGCCGTCCAGCGAAAATGACCCCGCCCTCAGCACGAACAACCGCTCGAGGCCGGTATTGAGCGAACGAAGCACGACGGCACCGCCGGGCTCGAAGCGGACGATGCGCCCCGTGAAGCGCGAGCCCAGGTGGGTGACCACGAGCCCCTGGACGGCATCGACCTCGGGGGGCGGGGTCCTGAGGCGCCACGGTCCATCGACCGGACCGCTCAGGATTCCGGCCTGGCGGGGCGAATGCACGCCTTCAATCTAGGGAACGGCACTCCCGGATTCGCGGACCACCCAGATATCTGAAACAACGATCGGCGCCATCTCGACAAACCGTTGGACGATGCTTGTGCATGTTGGCACAATGGGATCACAAGCGAGAGGGTCCGAATCCCCCCTTCGGATCCCGCTTTTGCGAAGGGACCAGGCCACTCCCCCCCGGCCGGGTCCCTTCGTCGCGTCATGGCCCCGAGCGCCCGCGACCCGAATCCCGGGCATGGCCAGGACGGATCGGTCCATCGGCAAGACTGGACGGATGGCACCGACGGCGCTCATCACCGGCATCACCGGCCAGGACGGCTCATACCTGGCCGAGCTGCTGCTCGACAAGGGCTACGACGTGGTGGGTCTGCATCGGCGCAGCAGCACGGTCACCTTCGAGCGGGTGGCGCATCTGATGGACCGCTTGGTGATGGAGCCCGCCGACCTCCACGACGAGCTCTCGCTCATCCGGGTGCTGCGCAACCACAAGCCCTCGGAGGTTTACAACCTGGCGGCCCAGTCCTTCGTGCAGATGTCGTTCAACCAGCCGCTGCTGACCGGCGAGGTGACCGGTCTCGGCGTCACGCGCCTCCTCGACGCCATCTTGCTCACCGATCCGACGATCCGCTTCTACCAGGCCAGCTCGAGCGAGATGTTCGGCAAGGTCCTCGAGGTCCCGCAGATCGAGACCACGCCGTTCTATCCCCGGAGTCCCTACGGGGTGGCCAAGGTCTACGGCCACTGGATGACGGTCAACTACCGTGAGAGCTACGGGCTGCACGCCAGCTCGGGGATCCTGTTCAACCACGAGAGCCCGAGGCGGGGCCTCGAGTTCCTCCCGCGCAAGGTGGCCTTCAGCGTGGCCGCCATCAAGCTCGGTCTCCAGCAGAAGGTGAGGCTCGGCAATCTCGACGCCCAGCGCGACTGGGGCTTCGCCGGCGACTACGTGCGGGCCATGTGGATGATGGTCCAGCAGGACACGCCCGACGACTACGTGGTCGCCACCGGCGAGACCCACAGCGTGCGGGAGCTGTGCGAGGTGGCATTCGGCCACGTCGGACTGTCGTGGGAGGACCACGTCGAGATCGACGAGCAGTTCTTCCGCCCGGCCGAGGTGGACCTGCTGATCGGCAACCCGGCCAAGGCCGGCAGGGTGCTCGGGTGGAAGCCGGAGATGGCCTTTGACGAGTTGGTTCGCATGATGGTCGACGCCGACCTGGCCGCCCTGGCCAAGGCCTGAGCCGCCCGCCGGATCCCTACGGCTGGGTCGAGACCCTGAACCAGTTGGAGTACAGGCCGAACTGGTACTCGAAGGTGGAGGCGTCGACCGACGTCGAGCCTCGCGTCCCACCGATCGTGACGGTGACGGCCCGCCCGCCCATGGCGCCAAGGCGGTTGCGCTTGCTGACCAGGAGCGACTTGACAGTCCCGACTCTCGGGTAGACCCGCTCGACGGACGACACGGGCACGTAGACGGTCCAGTCGTGCCAGGGGTTGGCGTTGACGGCGTCGCCGCCGTCGATGACGGCAGGAAAGCCCGATCCCGACGTGTAGCCGCCCGTCGACGAGGCGAACTGGGTGGAGACGATGTCGGGCTCAGCACACGTCGACGACGAGGTGCGGCAGACGACGACGCCGCCCGTGGTCCGCTCGGCCTCGTCGCTGTAGACGGCGTAGCGGCCGACGCCGGGGTTTGTGCCCGGGTCGCCGGCGTAGACCTGGCACGACTGGGTGTCGCAGATGTAGCCGACGTGGTCGACGTAGTTGAGGGCGTAGGAGCGCGCCGCGATGGCCTGCGACTGGAGGGCCGCCTCGCCGCCCGAAGCGCCCCAGCCGGCCGGCGACTCGGATGGGACCACGCCGGCGACGTAGCTCTCGAGGGGCACCTCGTTCCACGTCTCGCCGTCGGAACGGATGACGATCTTGCCCTTGTAGGCCCGCCAGCCGACCCCGGGCAGGTCGACCCTGACGTCGCCGGCGTTGGCGACCACGGTGATGGTGCCGCCGTCGTGGGTGATGCGGCGGGTACCCCAGCGCTTGGCGCCATTGACCGTGACATGAGCGCCGGAGCGGTTGGCCTTGAGCGTCGTGGACGAGGCGCCGTCGAGCTCGCTCAGGTTGACGTTGATCGGCGTGGCCGCCAGCCCCGACGAGATGTGCTCCATGCGGTTGTCGCCGCTGTAGAAGTGGCCGATGATCCGCTGATAGCTCCAGCGATAGCCCGATTCGCTGGCGTAGCCGAAGCTGCCCCACTGGCCCAAGCCCCAGCCGGGCCCGAGGCCGTGACCGTAGACCTTGACGCTGCTCGACGACGACGCGACCTTGGACGAGCGCGCCGCACCGGCGGAAGACGAGGGGGAAAGGGTGGCCGCCGCGCTTGGCCCGCTGTTCGCCGGCGCCGGCCTGGTGCCCCGAGCCGATGATCCGGTGGTCTGCGCCCCGGTAAGCGCCGCCCGGGCCGGAGCGGCAGGGCCCGATGCCCGGCTCGACGCCGGGCGAGCCGTCGAGGCCGACGGCACCGCGACGACGGCGGTGATGCGGGATCCGGCCTCCGAACGGGGCGCAGCGCCTGCCCCTCCGGCCGCGCCGAGAGCGAGCAGGCCCGCCGCTCCGGCGGCGGCCACGGCGATCAGGGGGGAAGGTCGGTGCAAGGGAAGCTCCAGAGATGACGGGTCGAAGTCCACTATCGGTACGTTCTCGGCCGCACTTGAGCGTTCCCCGCCGGCGAGAAGGCGCCACCCCGACGGCCACGCCATTCCCCCGAAGCGGATCTACCGCCCAAAACGGCAACAGTAGGGGTGGGCCGCGATGAGGTCAAGGGTGACGGTTGCTAGGTTGCCGCCCGTGTCTGGGCGTATTGCGGTGGTGACGCCCAGGTTCGGTGCGGGCGTCGTTGGCGGGTCCGAAGCGCTCTCCCGGGAGATCGCCGTCGGGCTCGGCCGGAGGGGCTGGGCCGTCGACGTCCTGACGACGTGCGCCGTCGACCACTTCAGCTGGGCCAACGAGCTCCCCGAAGGCGTCACCTTCGAGGAGGGCGTCACGGTCCGCCGCTTCGCCAACGTCCACCATCTCTCGCCGGCCGGCCGGCGAGCCCAGCTCGCCATTCAGGCCGAGGTGCTCCCGAGCATCGACGAGCAGGTCTCGTGGCTCAGTTCCCGCTTCAGCGTCCCCGGCCTCTTCGCTCACCTGCTCCGTGAAGGGGGCCGCTACCAGGCGATCCTGTTCTCGCCCTACCTGTTCTGGACATCGACGGTCTGCCTCCCCGTCGTCGCCGAGCGGGCCATCTCGATGCCGTGCCTGCACGACGAGTTCTACGCGCGCCTCGATGTCGTCCGACCGGTGCTCACCGACCCGGCCCGACTGTGGTTCCTCTCCGAACCCGAACACGACCTGGCCCACCGGCTCGCCCCGATCCCCGACAACCACACCGTCACAGGCGCCGGCGTGGTCGCCCCCGATTCCTACGATCCCGAAGGGTTCAGACGGCGCCACGGACTGACCCGGCCGTTCCTGCTCTATGCCGCCAGGCGGGAGCGGGAAAAGGGCTGGAACTGGTTGCTCGACGCCTTTGCCACCACGGTCGCCGGCTCCGACATCCCTGTCGATCTGGTCTCCATCGGCGCCGGCGACGTCGACATCCCCGCCGCGCTTCGAAGGCGGGTCCTCGACCTTGGCACCGTCTCGGACGCCGAACGCGACAACGCCATGGCCGCAGCCGTCGCCTACGCCCAGCCCAGCCGGATGGAGAGCTTTTCGCGCTCGATCATGGAGGCGTGGCTCGCCGGAACCCCGGTCCTCGCCATCGAAGGCAGCGAGGTCGTGGGGTGGCACCTGCGGCGCTCGGGTGGCGGTCGCATCTTCTCCGACGCCGCCGGGCTCGCAGACGCCCTGCGCCAGCTCGTCGCCGACCCCGGGATGGCCACCGACCTGGCCGGGCGGGGCCGGCGCTACGTCATCGACAACTACTCGTGGCCAGTCGTGCTCGACCGCATGGAGGCCGATCTGGCCGCCATGACTGGCCCAACCGCGCCGGCAGCACCGGCCGCATCGGCCAGCGGCGCCGGGGAGCCATGAGCCCGACCGTCCCGTCCCGGCGAGTCCTCATCGTCGGCAGCTATCCCCCGGTGTGGACGGCGGGGACGGCGGGGACCCTCGCCGCCGTGCGCCGGGCCATCGAGGCGGGCGACGACCCGGTGGTGGCCTCCCCGCGTCCGAGCGCGGCGTTGTACTCCGTGGCCGTGACCGGCATCTGGGCTGGCCGGCGGCTCCGGCGGCTCCAGGAGGTCAGCGAGGCCCGGACGGTGGTCATCTGCGCCGAGCGGGGCTTTCCGGTCCCCTCCACCTTTCGCCTTCCCGTCGTCGGGAGCAGGCTGCAACGTCGCATCGTGGACGAGCTGCGCGCCGCGGCGGCGTCGTTCGATGCCGTGACGATGGTGGTCGCCGGCGACCTGGGGCTGCCCGCCCCCGTCGATGCGGCCCTGCGCTCCATCGCCGGCGAGGTCATCGAGACGCCGGCCGGCGCCGCCGAACCCGGGGTCACCGTCCTCGGCCCCGACGAGGCCGACCTGGCCGCCAAGACGTCGGGCGCCGCCGGCAAGGTAGCCAGGCGCGCCCTTGCGCCCTTGCCGGCGCCGGCGAGAAACGCCCTGCTCGCGGGGGCCCGCCTCGGGCGCAGGGGTTTGAGACGGGTGGCCGGCGCCAGCCGCTGAAGGGTCGGGCCGCCGTCCGGGCGCCAACTATTTTTTTGAGTGATGTTGACGTCGGATTTCGACGTCAACATCACCGAGAAAGTGAACCGCCGGGGCGGCCGGCGGGGGTCGGGCCGGTGCCGGCGGTCAGGGAACGGCGGCCGTGCCTTCCATGTGGGCGGTGACGGCGGCGAGCAACCGAGCCGACGTTCGCTCGAGGGCGAAGGTGGCCGCCCGGGCCCGGCCCGCCTCAACGGCCCCGCTTCTCGCCGCTTCATCGCCGACGAGGCCGTTGACCGCCATCGCCACGGCGAGGGGATCCTTGTCGGTGAGCAGGAGGCCGGCGTCACCAACGGTTTCCGGCACGGCCGCCGCGGCGAAGGCGACGACGGGGACGCCGAGCTCCATGGCCTCGATGAGGGGAACGCCGAAACCTTCGTGCTCGGAGAGGCACACGAACACGTCGGCGGCGGCGAACTCGGCGAGCAGTGCAGGAAAGTCGAGGGTGTCGGGGGTGTCGGGGAGCTCGAGGCTGTCGCCGAGGTCGAGCTCGCCGGCTAACCGACGGATGGCGGTGAGATACCGGGGGGCGGTGACGCCACCCACGAGGGTGAGATGGGCCCGCGGGTCGAAGAGCTTGCGGTAGACAGCGAAGGCGGCCACGACGTCGTGTTGGCACTTGTTGGGCGCCAGTCGGCTGACAAACAGCCACCGGGTGCCGCCGGCGGCCCGTTTCCTGCGCAGGCGGTCGAGGCGCCTGGGGTCGGGCGCGACGTGGTAGTCGGCCAGATCTACGAGCAGCGGGACGGTGCTCGTCGGGCCGTACCCCAGGTCGATGAGCTCGCCTTCGCTAAAGCGAGAAGCGGCCATGGCAAAACGAACCGAAGGGGCCAGGTCGGCCAGCTGCCGGCGTGCCGTCTCCATCCCGGCCGCGGCCTCGGGAAGCCAGCGGGCAAAGTACGCCGACGGCGTGATGTTGTGGTAATAGCTCTGCACGGTCTCGCCGGCTTCGGCTCTCGATACGAGCCAGGCCGCCATCGTGGCGTCGGTGGATGCGTGGTAGAGCAGGATGCGCTCCCCGGGCCGTGCATCCGTCGGCACGAACGGCATCGCCTCGGCCCCGAGCCCGGCACCGATGGCCTCGGCGTGGATGTCGGATTGGAATCCGGCCTCCCGCAGCACACGCCGCACCTGGAGGGTGTGGTTGCCGATGGCGTCGTGGGCCACGAAGCTCGGGAGGTACTGGTCGATCCTCACGGATCACCCCGTTCGGCCGCCGCCTGCCCTGCCGCCTCGGCCGCCCCCGTCGCCTTGTCGCCCGTTGCGGCCTCGGCGCCCCCTAGGGGCAGGTGGCCCGATGGGGCCGGGTCGAGGCCCTTCGTCTCGAGCCGGCCGATCCGAGCCTCGAGGGCGGCCAGACGGGTGGCGGCCTCGACCTGACGGTCACCGAGCTCGTCGGTGCGGGAGATGACCTCTTCGCCAAAGGCGACCGTGGCGTGGCCGAGGGCGGCGACCTGCTGGCCGACATAGCGCAGGTACCAACCGGTCGCAGCCTTGACCGTCGTCTTCACGACCCGGACCTGGGGCCGAAGCGAGCCGGTGGGAGCGTCGACGTCGACGTCGGCCGTCTCCCTTACCGCATCGAGCGATGCCCGCAGATCACCGCGACGGTCGGGACCGACGGCGAGTCTTGCCGCGGCATCCCTCACCTTCCTGAGGTAGCCGGGAGCGACCCGCTCTGCTCTCGCCTCTTCCTCGGCTCGGGCCGGGTCGGTCGGCTCTGCGCTTGGCACGGGCGGCAGGCTATCCGTGCCGGCTCCCGGCGGCGGCCGGTCGACGGCGGCCCCCAGTCGATCGGCGAGCCCGGAACGATCGGCGGCGGGATGAGGGGTGGCACACCAGCGCAGGAGCGGTCCGCTCACCGTCGACCAGCGGTAGCGCGCCGCCACGGCGTCGAAGGCCTCCGGGGTCGGTGGATGCTCGAGGAGTCGGGTGACCCCGTCGACGACGGCGCCCACGTCGCCGGGCGCGACTGCAACGCCGAGGCCGGCCGCCTCGACGACGTCGCTCAGGTCGTCGCCGCCGGTGAGGACCATGGGCCGACGCGCCCACAGGTAGTCGAGCACCCTGGTCCGAAAGGAGAAGCGTGTCTCGAGGTGGTCGCCGTGCATGCTCACCGCGACGTCGGCGTCGAGCAGCCATCCGCCCCGATCCTCGTAGGGCAGCCACGACTCGTTGAAGTGCACGTGCCGACCCGTAAGACCGAGCTCCGCACTGAGGGTCCGAAGCTTGGTGGCGACCGCCATCTCGTCGATCCCGGGATTGGGATTGCGCATGCCGATGAACACCAGATGGATGGCAGGAAAGCGCTCTCTGAGGCGATCGACGGCCCGCACCGCGATCAGAGGATCGAGCCATTCGTACACCCCGCCGCCCCAGATCAGGACCGGGTCGCTCGACCCAATACCGAAGCGCTCCCGCAGGACCGGCCCGGCCGGCACCGGAGAATCGGCCGCAAGTCCGAACGGCACCACGTCGACGAGCGACCGCAAACCCGGGTCGTTGCGTGCCGTCAGCGGGTTGACCCGACCGGCCTGGGCCAAGGCGCCGAGCCAGAAGTCCCGCTGGCGCTCGCTGGCGCAGACAAAGAAGTCGCCGGCGACGAGGTCCTCGCCGATCAGGCTGACCTGATGGTCGACGTCCTGGCGGTGGCGCGCGAGGGCGCGGCCGGCAGGCTCGAGATTCTCGAGGTGGGTCGGGATGTAGAGGTCAACGACGAGCGGGGTACCACGGGCGACGACCCCGGGGTGGCGCGTGGCGACGCTCACCGGAGCGAAGACAACGGCGGCACGCGCCGCCATGGCGTCGAGCTCGACGCCGGTCGCGGTCACGACGTCCATGGCGGGATGGCTGCGGGTGGCGGCGACCGTGCTCACCAAGATGACGTCATGCTCGACGGCGAGCTGCTCGGCCAGATGCCAGGCCCTGATGGCCGGCCCTGCCATGGTGTCCCCGATCGGGTCGAAGCACACCACGAGGGCCTGACCCAAAGGCCGGTCGCCTTTATGTGCGCCGGCGCTCGCGTCCATCAAGGCTTTACGTGCCGGTCGGCGGGGTCGGCGTGCTCGGCGATCCATCGAGTGTCGGCCGGCGATACGTCCCACGTCAGGTCCACGTCCGCCCATCGGGCCCACACGGCGGCGGGCGACGTCGTCCACATCCGCCGCATCCACGCTCGCGAGGAGACGGCCCACGGCAGGTGGCGCTCGATGGATCGACGCACCCTCGGATCGCCGGGGCCGTGGCGTTTGTCGTGGACGACCTTCCTGGCCACGGGTGCCGGTGCGTTGCGGACCAGGCTGAGCACGGCGTTGCGCTCGGCGAGGAACCGCACGAGGGGCCGGTCGCCGCCCCCGCTCGTGGCCGAGAGCCGGTGACGGACCGTGGCGGCCGGCTCGTAGACGATGCGCATGCCGGCCAGATGGGCCCGGAAGCACCAGTCGGTGTCCTCGTTGTAAGCAAAGAAGGGGGCGGCAAGCCCGCCCAGCCGGTGGAGCGTCTCGGTACGGAACACCGGCGCGGTCCCGCTGAACCCGAATCGTTCCGCCCGCTGATCGAAGCGACCATCGTCGGGCGCGCCGAGGGCGAACTCGCTTGCCGCCCCGTGACGGTGCAACGAAGAGCCGGCATGGTTGAACAGGCGGCAGACGGCCTGGATCTCGACAGGAGCGCGGTTGACGGTCACGTTCCCGCACCCGTCCTGGTCGAGGGGGACGTAGAACGGCGAGTCTCCTGCCGTCCAGCGCCATCGGACCGGGTGGTGTCCGTCGCCACCTTCCACCCGGTGCAATCCCCCGCCGACGACTCGGCCGAGCACGTCGGTGCCGTCGACTCCGATGGAGCTGACCCGGCGCCCAAGCCGCCGGTGGTCGCCGGGCACGGACCAGGCGGTGTCGTCGATCGTCACCTGGCCCCACCAGCCGGCGAGGAGCACCTTGGGCGTCACGGCCGCAACCGTCGGATCCTCGAGAAGGGGCTTGGCTACGTCGAGCCAGCCGGGGCCAGCGGTGGCGTCGTCGTTGAGGACGGCGACCACGTCGTTGTGCACGTGGCGCAACCCGAGGTTGAACCCTCCGGCAAACCCGCGATTACGCGTCGAGCGGACGACCTCTGCCCCCGCCCGCCTGGCGATGTCGGAGGCCGATTCCGCATCGGACCCGTTGTCCACCACCACGACCTGATCGGCCTGGTCCACGACCGACGCCACGCACGGCGCCAGCCAGTCACCGGGCCGGTACGAGACGATAACGACCGATGTCGTCACCCGACGACCTGCGCTCCGACGCCCCGACGGGCTGGGATCAACGGGCGGGCGGGTCGCTCACCAAGGCGAGCGTTGCTCGTCTTCGTACGCAAGGGCGGCCCGGTCAGACGGGGCTGGGCGCGGTGACGTCGGCGGCGCGTTCGATCACCTGATCGATGAAGCCGTAGTCCTTGGCCTCCTCCGCAGTGAACCACCGGTCCCGGTCCGAGTCGGCCTCGATCCGCTCGATCGGTTGGCCGGTGTGCAGGGCGATGCGCTCCGCCATCATGCGCTTGAGGTAGATGATCTGCTCGGCCTGGATGGCGATATCGGCCGCCTGACCCTGGGCCTGTCCCGACGGCTGGTGCATGAGGATCCGGGAGTGCGGCAACGAGTACCGCTTGCCGGGCTGGCCCGCGCACAAGAGAAACTGGCCCATCGATGCGGCCAGACCCATGCATACGGTCGAGACGTCGCAGGGGACGTACTGCATCGTGTCGTAGACGGCGAGGCCGGCGGTCACCGATCCACCGGGCGAGTTGATGTAGAGGTGGATGTCCCGTTCGGCGTCCTCGGCGGCGAGGAGGAGGAGTTGGGCACAGATCAGGTTGGCGCTTGTGTCGTCCACCTGGGTGCCGAGGAAGACGATACGCTCACGCAACAGCTGCTGATAGGTGTCCGCCGTGCGGTCCCCGGCAGGACCCTGATTGCGGACTTCGAAGGGGAGCTCATGCATAACCCGAGGCTATCGTCTGTCGGTTGCTCGACGGAGGGCAACGACCGGTCGTTCCGACCCCTGCGATCGGCGGGACGGCCACAGACGAGCCGCCGCGGATGGCTCCGCACGAGCGCCGTGTTGATGGCATCGACCGCCGCCCTCGGCTCCGTGCTTGCCGCCAGCGCGACCGCGGCACCCGCTCCAACGGCCAAGGCGAGCGCGACGTCGGCATCATTCGGTTACGTCCGCGTATGGGAGCGCACGACGAGCGCACCGATCGCGCTTTCCTCGCCCATCCCCGACACGCTGCAAAAGATCCCTTCCGTGATCGTCGGCTCCCGCAACGGCGAGGTGTATGCCTTCGGTCTGGCCCACGGCGGCTCGATCAACGGCTGGCCGGCCAGGACACCAGGTGGCATCCCGGTCGACTCGACCCCTTCGGTCAACGGGACCATCGTCTACGTCGGCGTCGGCAACGCGGCCGTGGCCCACGGCGGGGGCTACCTGGCCCTCAACTCCAACGGGAGGCAACGGTGGTTCCGCCAGGTCGCCACCACGCCAGGCGGCAGCGAGACGTCCGGTGTCCAGGCGTCGATGGCCGTCGGGACCCTCAACGGCGCCAGGTCGGTCGTCGCCGGTTCGCTCGGCCAGCAGCTCGACGAGCTGCGATCGTCAAGCGGGGCGATCAGGCCCGGCTTCCCCTGGCTGTCATCCGATACGGAGTTCTCTACGCCGGCTGTCGCCAACATCTACGGCAACGGCAAGAACTACATCATCGGCGGGGCCCAGCAGGCCGCCGGCTACAACTACAAACAGGGCGGTCACCTCAGGGTGATCGACCCCACCGGCAACGCCGGGACGGGCCGCAACAACGGCGGGGTCAACTGCGACTTCACCCCGAATCAAGGAGTCCAGTCGTCACCGGCCGTCGGCACCTTCCTCTCGGGCAACAAGATCGGCATCGCCGTCGGCACGGGCGACAACTTCAAGGGTGCCAGCGACACCGACAAGCTCTTCGGTCTCAACACGCACTGCCAACTCCAGTGGAAGGCATCGCTCGACGGCCTCACCACCGACAGCCCCGCCCTCGTGGATGGTCTGGGCAACAACCACCTGCAGGTCGCCGAAGGGACGTCGACCGGATCGCGGAGCGGGACTGTCTACCTCCTCGATGGCGCCAACGGCAGGGCGTACTGGTCCCACAATGTCGGCGGCCAGGTGATCGGCGGGATTACGAGCGCCAACCTCGGCGCCGGCCATCAGGACCTGCTCGTGCCCACGACCAACGGGATGGACATCCTCGACGGCAAGACCGGACGAGAGATCGGCGTCATCGGCCTAGGCATCGGGCTGCAGAGCTCACCCCTCGTCACCGACGACGCCAACGGCAAGATCGGCATCACCATCGCCGGCTACAACTCCAAGGGCGGAGTCGTCGCCCATTACGAGATCGGCGGCACACGGGGCGGCCTCGACCACGAGACGGGGGCGTGGCCGATGTTCCATCACGATCCGCAACTGACCGGCTCGACACTGCGCCGGCTGAGCTGATCAAGGGCCGGCTGAGCTGATCAAGGGCCGGCTGAGCTGATCAAGGGCCGGCTGAGCTGATCAAGGGCCGGCTGAGCTGATCAAGGGCCGGCTGAGCTGATCAAGCGCCGGCGGCGAGCTCTCAGCTCGTCGATGCGCCCGGGTCGCTGCTGCCTTCGAGGTCCCCGATGTGCCAACGGGGAGAGGCAGACATCACGCCCCAGTCCTCGAAGATGTCGCCTCGCTCAACGTCGAAGCGGAGGACGTTTTGGCGGTGGTCGTACTCGTGGAGCAGCGTCCTGTCGGCGACGACCGTCGTGAGGTCGTAGGTGCCCGGTAGGACGCGCAAGGGGTCCATCACGATCTCGACGACGCCCTTGCCGTCGAGCTTGTCAGGCACGCAGCCGGCGCCGACCGAGTTGGGACCCGTCACCGGGTTCCCGTTGACGGTGGTGATGAAGAAGCAGAAACCGGGCTCCTTCACCGGCTCGGCCGTCTCGTAGTGCAGTCTGAGCGTCGCCCGCTCGCCGGTGTGCACACGGGCGCCTGCCGAGCCGGTGTGGTCGACCAGCTCGACCTTGGTGATCTTGATCTCGCCGGATCCCCACCTCGGGTGCCCCTCACCGTCGATGCTGCGGTCGAGCTGGACGGTCCCCGTGTACTCCTCGATCACATCGCGCGGCGTGCCGATGGCGCGCAGGTTGCCGTGCTCAAACCACGCCACCCGGTCGCAGATGCTCTGCACAGAGAACATCGAGTGCGAGACGAGCACGATGGTCTTGCCCGCCTGCTTCAGGTCGGCGAACTTCTCGCTGCACTTGCGCTGGAAGGCCTCGTCACCAACGGCGAGGACCTCGTCGACGAGGAGCACCTCGGGATCGACGTTGATCGCCACCGAGAAGCCGAGCCGGACATACATGCCCGACGAGTAGTTTTTGACGGGCTCGTCGATGAACGGCGCGATGCCAGCGAACTCGACGATCGAATCGAACCTCCGGGTGATCTCCTTCTGGCTCAACCCGAGGATCGCCCCGTTCAGGTAAACGTTCTCGCGGCCCGACAGCTCGGGATGAAAGCCGGCGCCGAGCTCGAGGAGCGCCGAGACCTTGCCTCGCACGTCGATGGTGCCGCCGTCGGGCCTGAGGATCTTGGTCATGCACTTGAGCATCGTGCTCTTGCCCGAGCCGTTCTCGCCGATCAGGCCGAAGGTCTCGCCGGTCGGCACCTCGAAGCTCACGTTCTTGAGCGCCCAAAAGTCCTCGCTGATGGCGCGACGGCCTCGCATCAAGGCGGACTTCAGCGAATTGTTGCGCTCCTTGTAGAGCCGGAACTTCTTGGAAACGTCGTCGACGACGACGGCGGGCTCGTTCACAGCTCTTCGGCCAACCGGCCCTCGAACCGCCGGAAGATCCTCAGTCCGATGTAGAGGGCCCCGAACGCCCACGCCGCGTAGTAGAGGAGCTGGAGCCAGTCGGGGAAGGTGCCGTCCCACATGGTCTGGCGCATCAGCAACTCCATGTCGGTCATGGGATTGATCTTCATGATCTCGAAGATGTGCGGGTGGTGCGCCGATACGAGGTTGTTGGGATAGATGATCGGCGTGGCGTAGAGCCACAGGAGGAAGAAGATGTCGAGGAAATGCTGGATGTCACGGAAGTAGACGTTCAGCACGCTGAAGGCCAAGCCGAGTCCGAGCGAGAACACCGCCGTGAGGAGCATGATCACGATGGTGAAGGGGGCGAAGATCAGGGCGTAGTAGTTGCCGAAGCAAAGCAGGACGGCGAGCACCACGCCCATCTCGATGAAATGGGAGACAAGGGCCGCCCCAACCGACGATGCGGGGAGCAGCTCCCGGGGGAAATAGGTCTTCTTGATGAGGTTGCCGTTGCCGATGAGCCCACCGACGCTGCTCTGGATCCCCGTCTGGAAAAACGACCACGGCAGGATGGCAGGCAGCAGGTAGAGCGAGTAGGCCGTCAATCCGCTGGGGTTGCCAGGAGTCGGGTGGGTCCCGAAGAAGAACGAGAACACGATCGTGTAGACGAGCGTGCTGGCGAGCGGGTTGATCATCGACCAGGTCCATCCGAGGAAGGACCGCTTGTACTTCGAGCGCAACTCCCTGAGGGTCAAGTTGACGAACAGCTCGCGTGATGAGCGGTACTCGGTGATCGTGGTCACGCCGGCAGCCGTCCTCGCGAGTGACGGGGCGTGCTCGGCCCGTTGGCGAGATCGGTCATTTGATCCATGTTACTAAGCGTCCGTCGCGACTCACCGCCACCGGGCCGGCGCCAGGGGCGGACACCAGGGCGCACCGCCCCGCTCGGGACGTCGCACGCCCTCGGCCGGGCGGCGTCCTCGGTCCTGCGGGCGTCAGGCGTCCACGGGCTCGTGGCGATCCGGGGTCCCTCCCGGTGCGGCCGTGTGTGATTCGTCGTCGACCGATGAGTGGCCCCCAGGTGGCGACTGGGCTTCTCGCCTCCAAAACGTCCGCAGCCCTGCGACCTGCGCCTTGACCCAGCCCCAGCGCCCTCCGTGGCCGGTTGTCCCGGAGTCGACTTGCAACGAGAGGTAGGCGAGGCCACCGACGGGGATGGGCAGCCAGAAGTTGATCAGGCGATAGGCGACGACGCCGAGGATGGCGATGGCCCGCGTGGTGTTGAAGCCGACGAGAGCCGAGGTGAGGGTGGCCTCGACGACACCGAGGCCGCCGGGAGTGAGCGGGATGGCGGCCAGCACAAAGGCGAGCCCGTAGGCCACGAGGAGGCCGTCGGGGTTGACCCAGTGCCCGAACGCCCCGACGAAGACGTACAGGGAGGCCGCGTCGAGGAGCCAGTTGGCCGCCGCCCACGCCACCGCTCTGATCAGGATGGGCCGCTGCGTCGCCATCGTCCTGAGCCGGACGCCGAGACGGACGAAGAGGTTGTGCACGACCTCTTCATCGACGAGCGGGAGCCGGCGCGTGATGCGCCGGAGGACCCCGTCGGCAACCTGCTCGGCCCGCGAGAACAGGTAAACCAAGGTGATGAAGGCGCCGACGAGGATTGCGCCGACGATGGCGGCCGTCAGGTAGAGCGGCGAGATGCCCCACACGGGGATGGACACGACGAGGGCCAGCCAGAAGATGACGTTGAGGACGACGGCCGAGCCGAGGGCTTCGGTGGCGAGGGCGAAGCCGACGTCGGCCCGGCCGACACCCGAAGCGGTGAGGAGTCGGTAGCCGAGCGATGAGCCGGCCGCCGACCCTCCCGGGACGCAGTGACTCACCGAGAGGGTGGTCAGCTGGATGCGGAGCACCCGGAAGAATCCGGGCTCGGTCTCTTGGGGCAGGACGTTGCGGGTGAGCTGGGCGTAGGCGACGATCGAAGCGCACTCGAGGGCCACACCGAGGAGGAGCCAGAGGGGGTTTACCTGGCCCAGGGTGTGCAGGGCGTCGCGCGTACCGGCGATCTGGGGGAGGACGAGATACTCCACGATGAGGGCGATGATGAGCAGGCGCCCGATCTGCAGGACGGGTCCGGGCAGGAAGCGGCGCAGGCCCTTGCGGGGCCGCCTCTTGGTCGTCGCCCCGTCACCTGCGGAGGTTGCCTCGCCGGCTGCGGAGGTCGCCTCGCCGGCCCCGGCCTCCGGTTCGTCCGGCTTCGTGCCCATTTCACCGTGGACCGGCCCGCGACCCTCTAGCGTCGCCGCCTCAGATGCTGGCACGAGGGGCCGGTCAGGGCGGGCAGATCGACGCATGAGATGAAAACGCTCCAGCCTTATCCTCGCGCCGGCGGCGACCATTCCGTGGGATGAGGCGGCCCGCTCAGCTCAGGCGCTCGGCCAGACGACGAAAAGCTCTCCCGCGATGCGACATCTCGTGCTTGTCCGCCGAACCCATCTCGGCGAACGTGCGCCCGTCGCCGTCGGCGGGTGCGAAGACGGGGTCGTAGCCAAAACCCGATGCGCCCCTCGCCTGATCGGTGATCACGCCGTCGACCGTGCCGTCGCAGGAGATCTCGGTCCCGTCGGGCCAGCGGGCCATGGCGACGGTCCGAAAACGCGCCGACCGATCCGTCACACCGGCCATGGCGGCGAGCAGGGCCCTCACGTTGTCGTCGTAGGTCGCGTGCTCGCCGGCGTAGCGAGCGGAACGGACCCCGGGGGCACCACCGATGCCGTCGACCTCGAGGCCGGTGTCGTCGGCGATCGCAGGAAGCCCGGTGGCCTCGGCCAGGGCCTTCGCCTTGAGCCTGGCATTGTCGACGAGTGTCTCGCCCGTCTCTTCGACCGCGGCGACGTCGGCCGGACGGTCCACGATCTCGACCCTCGCCCCGAGGATCTCCCTGATCTCGGCGGCCTTGTCGGGATTGGCCGTGGCGAGGACGAAGACCGTCACGGGGCCGGGTCGGGGCGGGTGGCAGGAGAACCGGCGATGGCGGTCGCCTGGATGGCGAGGAGCGCGGTGACACCGCGGCGGGCCAGGCCGATGAGCTCGTCGAGCTGGCCGGCATCGAACGGCATCCCCTCCGCCGTGCCCTGCAACTCCACGAAGCGACCCGAAGCGGTCATCACGACGTTCATGTCCACGTCGGCCGTGCTGTCCTCCCGATAGTCCAGGTCGAGCAGGGCCGTGCCGTCGACGAGACCGACCGAAACGGCGGCGCAGGCCTCGCGCAGCGGGTGGGCGGTCATGCGCCCACCGTCGACCAGCCGGGTGCAGGCGTCATGAAGGGCGACGTATGCGCCGCAAATGCTGGCCGTCCGGGTGCCGCCGTCGGCCTGGAGCACGTCGCAATCGACGGTGATCTGGACCTCCCCCATCGCCTCCAGGTCCGTCACGGCGCGAAGCGAACGGCCGATCAGCCGTTGGATCTCCTGGGTCCTACCCGACTGCTTCCCCTTCGTCGCCTCCCTCGGCACCCGTTCGGCCGACGCTCCCGGGAGCATCGAGTACTCGGCGGTGACCCATCCCCTGCCCGTCCCCCGCATCCACCTGGGCACGTCGTCGGCGACCGAGGCGGTGCAGAGCACGGCGGTCCGCCCGAAGCGGATCAGGACCGATCCGGCGGCGGCGTCGGTGTAGTCCCGCTCGAGCGTGACCGCTCGGAGCTCATCGGGCGCGCGCCCGTCGATACGTGTGGTCATGGCCTTTCGGACAGTACCGGAAGGCCGGTCGGCCGGCGTCAGGGTGCCGGCGGCACCCAGCGCTCGACCCGGTCGATCTCGGGGCCGAGGAGGCGCCGGCCGATCTGCCTGAACCCGTCCACGTCACCCGACGAGATCCACGTGTGCAACCCCGCCTTGGCGCTGCGCCGGCGCAGGCCGGTGTCCTCGAGAATGCGAAGGACATCGAAGGCGGTCTCGTCGGCCGAGCTGACGAGCACCACCTCGCGGCCTACCACGTCGCTTATCGTCCGAGCCAGGTACGGGTAGTGCGTGCAGCCGAGGAGCAGGGTGTCGACCTGGGCGGCGATGACGGGGGCGAGCAGGCGCTCGGCGAGCACGACCACCTGGTCGGAGGCGATCTCGTCGCGCTCGACGAACTCGACGAAGCCGGGACAGGCGGCGCACGTGAGCTCGAGCTGGGAGCTGCCGCCCGCCTTGGCCACAGCCCGCTGATATGCGCCCGAGCCGATCGTGCCGACCGTGCCGATCACCCCGATCCTCCCGGTGCGCGTGGCCCGGATCGTGGCTCTCAGGCCCGGCTCGATCACCCCGACGAGGGGAACGTCATGGGCGAAGCGGAGCACGTCGAGTGCGGCGGCGGCCGCGTTGTTGCAGGCGATGATCACCATCTTCACGTCGTGGTCGGCGACCAGCTTGACGGTGATCTGCTCGGCAAACCGCCTGACCTCGTCGAGCGGGCGAGCTCCGTACGGGTAACGGCCGTTGTCGCCCACGTAGACGACGTCTTCCTCGGGCAGGAGGTCGATGAGGGCCCTGGCCACGGTGAGACCGCCGAAGCCGCTGTCGAACACGCCGATCGGACGGTCATCCATCGGAGCGGACCGGCCGTGCCATGGCGACTAAAAGTAGATGACGCGCCTGGCCCGCTCCGTGACCTCGTCGATGTCGTCGGTCCATGCGCCGGTCGAGAGGTACTTCCAGCCGGCGTCGCAGACGATGGTGACGATCACACCTCGGTCGATCTCGGCGGCGCACTTGTTGGCCGCGGCCATGATGGCGCCCGATGAGATCCCCGAGAACACGCCGACATCGGAGAGACGCCTGACCCACTCGATGCTCTCGCGCGGACCGACGACGCGGCTGCGGTCGAGCAGGTCGAAGCCGTTGTTGTCGGTGAAGACGGGGGGGATGAACCCCTCGTCGAGGTTCTTGAGACCGTCGACCAGCTCTCCCGCCGGTGGTTGCACAGCCCAGATCTGTATGTCGGGGTTGCGCTCCTTGAGGAACCGCCCCGCCCCCATCAGCGTTCCCGCCGTGCCGAGGCCAGCGATGAAGTGGGTGATCTCCGGGACGTCCTGCCAGATCTCGGGTCCGGTCGTCTCGTAGTGGGTCTTGGGGTTGGCCGGGTTGGCGTACTGGTAGGGAAACCACCAGTCGGGGTGCTCGGTGGCGATGACCTGCGCTCTGCGCATGGCCCCGTTGGAACCTTCGGACGCCGGAGAGGGGAGGATCTCGGCTCCCCAGACCTCGAGAAGCTGCCGCCGCTCGACGGAGACGTTGTCGGGGAGGACGATCTTTACCGGGTAGCCCTTGACCTTGGCAATCATGGCCAGGGCGATGCCCGTGTTGCCTGACGACGACTCGAGTATCTGTTGGCCGGGAGCGAGGCTGCCGTCCTTTTCCGCCTCTTCGATCATGGCGAGCGCCGCCCTGTCCTTGACCGATCCCCCGGGGTTCTGTCCCTCGAGCTTGGCGAGGATGGCGACATCGGGGTTGGGGCTCAGAACGCTGATGTCGACGACCGGCGTGTGACCGATCAGGTCGAGGATGCTCTGATAGCGGGCCACGCGAGGTCCCTCAGCCGCCGGCGACGGCGGGCATGAGCGTGACCGAGTCGTGCTCGGCCACCTTGGCATCGAGCTTGCCGAGGTACCTGATGTCGTCGTCGTTGACGAACACGTTGAGGTGGCGATGCAACTCCCCCTCGGGCGTAAGCAGCTGGTCGCGCAGATCGGGATGCTGGCGAACCAGATCGTCGAAGACCTGGCCGATCGTGTCGCCGGTCACGGCGACAACCGCTTCGCCCCCTGCGGAAGGGCGAAGGATGGTGGGCAGGCGAACGTCGACCGACACGTGGTTCATCTCCATGGCTCGTGGCCGGTCCTCGAAAATCCGACCGGTTACGTCGTCATTCTAGGGTGACTGGTTCCTCTTCGATCCGGCCATCTCGGATCCTGTAGCTGCGGACGGTCGGTTCGACGTCGCGAAGCGACACCACGATGTAGTGCCATCCGGGGTCGGGGGCCTGGCTGACGTCGGTCGGCGACGGATAGGCATCGGTGTGGGTATGCGAGTGGTAGACGCCGATCAGCTCTGCTCCCATCTCGTCGGCCTGCCGGTCGGCGCGCAGCAGATCGCTCGGCTCGACGGTGTAGACGCGGGCCGAAGCGGCCGCGTTGCGAGCCGGGATGCACCTCGCCACTCGGCTCGGACCGGCGCCGGCATCCTGGGCGCCGACGAGAAGCCCACACGCCTCCAGCGGGAAGCCGTCCAGGCAGTGCCCGATCATCTCGGATGCAGCGTCGACGGCGAGAGCGAGCACCCCTTGACGGTATCCTGGCTCCTGTCATGGCCAAAAGCTCCAAGTCAACGCCTCCCGGCGTTCGGCCCGTCGCCCAAAACCGCAGGGCCCGTTTCGATTACGACATCGTCGACACGCTCGAGGCCGGCATCGTGCTCGTCGGCAGCGAGGTCAAGTCGATCAGGGACGGCAAGGTCCAGTTGCGCGAGGCCTACGCCCGCGTCCAGGACGGTGAGCTCTGGCTCCACGGGGTGCACGTGTCCCCCTACGACCACGCCAACGGGTTCGGCGCCGTCGATTCCGACAGGACGAGAAAGCTCCTGCTGCATCGACGCCAGATCGCCGAGCTCGAGGTGCGCACCACACAGGGTTCGCTGACGCTCGTCCCCCTCTCGATCTATTTCAAGGACGGCAGGGCCAAGGTCGACCTGGCCCTCGCTCGGGGGCGGCGCCGCTACGACAAGCGCCACGCCATCGCCGAGAGAGACGCCGACATGGAGCTGCGCCGGGCATCACGCTCGCGGGAGAGAATCGACGCATGAGATGTCATTGAGAATACGATGAGGAAAGAGGCTCGCCGGTTGACGGGCAGGTAGGAATGAAGCCATGAAAGACTCCGTGCGACTGGGCCGGATCATCGGTGTGCCGATCGGTCTCAATTGGTCGCTCGTCGTCATCGTGGGAGTCTTCGCCTTCGGCTTGGCCAACAACCGATTTCCTCAAGACGCCCCGGGCTACAGCCACGGAGCGTACATCGTGGCCGGCGCGGCAAGCGCCGTGGTGCTCCTCATCGCCGTCCTTCTCCACGAGCTCGGCCACGCCATCGTGGCTCGCCGCTCCGGCCTCGACGTCGAGGGCATCACGCTGTCGTGGATGGGCGGCGTCACCAGGATCGTCGGCGACACCGCCAGCCCGGGCCGGGAGTTTGGTGTGGCCGCCATCGGCCCGCTCGTCAGCTTCGCCGTCGGCCTTGTGCTCTGGGGCGGTCGGGCGATCGTCGATGCGGCCGGCGGCGGGCACCTTGTCGCTTCGGCCCTCGGCTGGTTGGCGATCATCAACGTGGTCCTCGCCGTGTTCAACCTCATCCCCGCCGCCCCCCTCGACGGTGGACGCATCCTCCACGCCGCCATCTGGACCGTCACGCGCAATCGGTGGCGAGCAGCGCGGGCCACGTCGTACGCCGGGGTAGCGCTCGCAGCGGCCATCATCGCCCTCGGCGTGTTCCAGGTCGTGGCCCGAAGGGACGCCATCGACGGCGCCCTCGTGGCCATCCTCGGTTGGTGGATTCTCGTTGCGGCGAGACAGGAGGATCGTCAGGCCATCGTGCACCGCGCCCTCGAGGGCAAGCTCGTCCACGAGGTGATGCGTCCGGTCGCAGCTGCGCCCGGTTGGATCACGACCGGGGCGCTCGCCTCCGGGTACGCCGACGCCCACCCGGCGACGGTCTGGATGCTCGAACGCTGGGATGGCGGCTACAGCGGCGTTGTGTCGAGCGAGGCGGTCAGGGCCGTGCCCGAGCCGTGGGGTTCCATCAGGGCCGATGAGGTGGCCGTGCCGGTCGACGCGGCCGCTGCGGCAGGGCCGTGGGAGGAGCTCCTCGACGCCCTAGAGCGCACGCAGGGCCTCCAGGTGCTCCTCGTCGTTGACGAAGAGAGGACGGTCGGGGCCGTGCTCCCCGCCGACATCGAGGCGCTCGTCAGGGCCGGACCGCCCAAGGTCCAGCGGCCGGTCGCGGCCGGCGTACGCTAGGATCTCAGGTCCCGGTCGAAGATCGGGGTTGCACATTGACACGGGGGTGATCGGCTTCGACTTCGGTCGTTGACTCGGGAGAAGCGAGCCGTGGTCTCCGGAACCACGTTAAAGAGCCGGAAACCATAAATAAATGCCGAGCCTCAGCTCGCACTGGCTGCTTAATACGTAGCCCGTCCGTCCGGCCCCAGCCCTGCGGGTCGGTCACGGGCGTCATCAAGTAGGGCTTACCTGGCGGCCGTGTCGGCCGACCGTCGGGGACATCTCGCCGACTGGGGTCCTCCGCCAGCGCCGGTGGTGAGCGGAGGACCCGAGATCACGTCACCGGCTGCGCTCGGAGAAGGCCCGATGATGCATCGAAGGACGCGGGTTCGATTCCCGCCACCTCCACCCCTTGTCTAACAGTAAAATCCCTGATCAGAGCCCCTCTTCGGAGGGGCTCTGATCGCGGCGGGACACACCAGGACAGCGGAGCACCGGTTTGCCGTAGCAGGAATGTGAGCCGGTCAAACGCTGAAGTCGAGTACGAGCCGTCCGCGTGTCCCGCCGGCCTCGAGAACACGGTGGGCCTCGGGGGCTTGGCTGGCAGGGAACGTGCGGGCTACCCGGAGGGTGACGGTGCCGTCTTCGGCCTGTTGGCGGAGCCGGTCTAATGCGGCGGTGTCCTTGGCGGCAGTGCCGACCATGATGCGGTGGACGGTGATGCCCCGTCCTGGCTCGCCGTCCCATCCCCGCACGACCGCCAGGCCCCCGCCGTCGCGGATGACGGGCGCTATCTGCTCGTGGAGCAGAGCTCCGTCAGCGACCGCGTCCACGCCCTCGGGTACGAGATCGCGGATCCGGTCCGCGAGGCCATCACCGCGTCGGACAATGTCGTCAGCGCCGAGCTCAGCGACGAGGGCCTCGTCGGCCTCGGAGGCATCCGCGATGACCCGCAGGCGATCGGCCTTGGCCAGTTGCACGACATAGCCGCCGAACGCGCCCGCTGCCCCGGTCACAGCGATCGTCTGGCCGGCTGACAAGCCGAGCTGGTCCAGAGCGAGGCGAGCGGTGAGGCCGTTCATCAGCAGGGTCGACGCCGCGGCGGAGTCGGCGCCTGCCGGCTTGGCGACCACGGACTCCGCTGGAACGACAACCTGTTCGGCGTAAGCTCCGCCATGGGGGCCGGCCGGCACGACCAAGGCGATGACCTCGTCGCCGACTTCCCAGCGGGTACCGTCTCCGACCTCGCTGATCACACCAGCGGCGTCCATGCCGGGCACGAACGGCGGGTGGCGGTCCCGAAGCCGCTCGCCGTACAAGCCGGCCCGCAGACCGGTATCGGTCGGGTTCACCGCCGCGGCGTGAACCCGGACACGAACCTCACCTGGTCCGGCGTGGGGCTCGTCCACCTCGAACACCTCGAGCTTCTCCGGACCGCCGAACTCTTTCACACCAACGACTCTCACGCACAGCCCAACCGAGACCATGGTGCACGCATTCCCGCCAGCCTGGGAGGGACCAGCAAGGTGCGGCCGGCCGGGGTGGCGGCCCGGGACGGCACCACACCACGCCGGTCTCCTCTCGAGCAAAGTCGGTTGACAAGTCGCCCGTGGGTGGCCGGGCAGGCGAGATCATCCGCCCCGATGAGGCAGACTCGGCGGGTGGATGGCGCAACTTCCTGACATTGAGCTGCTTGTTCGAGCCGCTGACGCCGGGCTCCACCCTCTGATCCATCGTTGGGTGCAGGAGCGGGCTCGACATGAGGCACTGCGTGAAGAGCTCGCCTGGTGGTTGGACGTCGCCGCTCGTGACATCGACTACGCACGGTCCTACGCCGCCCACCAACCTCGCAGCGGCGCGACTCCCGAGCAGTTCTTGGACCGGTGGTTGCCGGTCAGCGATGACCTGTGGGCGCTCAGCGGCCCCCGCTACCGTGGCCGGGATCCCAACATGCCCTTCGTCGGCATAGTCGGGACCGATCGACCCGTGGTCACAGCAGACCTGCCGGCTCTCGCCGATTTCGCTCGTCAGAACTACGCCGTGTTTCGTCCCGGCTATCTGAGCCTTTGGACGTCCGACGCGGCCGGCGAGTGGCCGGGGACCTCCAGTGATCAACGTCTCCTGGCCGCCCGATTGGATGGTCTCCGTCGACGAGTCGTCCCTCCGGAGCTGACCGCCCGTCCGCTTTCCGATCTGACCTTCTACCCGCGTTACGTCGACCTCTACGAGCGACACGACACAGCTCACCCCGCCCACCGCATGCACGCCCGTCCCGAGAGCGAAGGCGATATCGAAGGTCTCATCGAGACAGGCACCGTGTGGGAGGTACAGATTGGGGGCCAGTGGGCCGGTGTCCTCGCCGGGCGAAGCGATGTTGCCTCCGGTCTTCGAGGGGCAACCGTCGTTGAGCTCGCGCTCGATCTGTCCTTCTGCGGTCGCGGCTACGGCCCGCACCTAAGCCCGCTGCTCGCTCAGAACCTTCCTCACGCCGATGATCAGTTCTTGTTTGGCACCATCCACGCCGATAACACCCCCGCCTACCGATCGGCTACACGAGCCGGGCGCGCAGACGTTGGCGGCGAGGTCATCATCCGACTTTGAGTCGAACAGGTCGAAGGTAAGGTCCCAGCCAGCGGTCACAGCGCACCGCCCAGATACAGCAGCGAGGACGTCTCGAAAGCGGAACGCTCTGCGGCACCGCCAACAAGATAGAGCGCGACCCCGAGCGTCTCGGACGGGATCCCCTACCGACGACGACGCTGCCGACGCTCCAGACGTGCCTGGTAGCGTGCACTTGCTCGAGGGCCGTCGCTGCCGCGCATGCCCCGGGTCATCTGGTAGACGGCGCTGATGGCCATAGCTCCGACAACGGCCACGACCGCCACGACCGTCCCACCGGCGAGGAGGGCAGCGGCGACAATGGCCGCTGCGTAGAGGGTCCCCACTCCCGCTCGAATCCCATTTCGCGTCACTGGGCAAATGATAGGACGTGTGCCCACTGGACCATTCACCAGTGCGGGCATCGTCATTTGGACGGGACGGCGGATCGCCGACGAGGCACGTCGGATGGGTGTCAGCTGTTATCGGGCCTCGGTGTCTGGCCTCGTGGAGGACTGCGACCGTGCGTAGGGATCCGGCCGGCCCGGGATCACGAGGCGGCAACTGGCATTTGGACACCGTCGAAGACGCCCGTGACTACGTGGCCGACTATCCAGAGGTCTTCGGAGGAACGCGCGGCTCGGGAGACCTCGTGATCGTCTCGTTCACCTCCCACCTCGACGAGCATCTGCGAGGCTTACAGGTGGCGGTCGAACACCCCGAGCTGGTCCGGGTCGAAGCTGCGGAGTATCCCATTGCCAAGCTCGAAGCCGACATCGGCGAGATCTACCGGCGCCTCCGAGCCGACCCTCGAAGGCCTCTGAATGGGGGCGCCCCCGGCCACGTGCGACTGCGGGCGCCCTTCGCGACGTTGGCCGCCGACTTGCACCGAGAGTACGGGACGGCCCTGGAGATAACCGTGGGCCACAAGCCGTTCCCGCCAGAGCGAATCGGTGACCGTCAACCCGTCCCGGTACCGACTCCGACGGTCACCGTGCCCGGCGTCGAGCTGGCAGTCAGCCTCGACGCTGCCCGCGTGGCTCAGGGCGAGGACTTCGAAGGGCGGGTGCTCCTCTCCAACCGAGGAGCGCAACGGGTGACCGGCCTGACCGGGTTGCTCACCGGAGGAGTCCGGGCCGAGGCGACGACCGCATGGCCGGCAAGTTCGCCGGGATGACCTTCATGGTCGGCTTGCGCATCGAGTTGGACCCGGCCGCGAGCATGGGGGTCCCGCTCAAGGTCGGGACGGCCTCGTGCCTACCCGATGCCTCCTACGTGGTCCCACCGGGACGCTACGAGGTCATCGCCACGGTCCCATTCCACCAACCCGACACGCTGCAAACGCCACGCCCCGTGCTCGTCGCCCGTGGAACCTGGGTGACCGTAGACCCTCCCGCCACCAACCAGTAAAGGGCAAGACTTCGCCGGTTCTCGCTATCGCCGCCCGTCACCAGGCTCTTAGTTCTCAGCGCGCAGTTGGCCCACGATGTCTTCTAGCCGCCTTAAGCCACCAAGCGATGCATCTGCGCTCTGCGACCTGGGGATGCGATCGCTTGTAACAGACCCGGACCTGGGAATGGCACGACCGTCCCGCCGACAACGGCCTGATGGGGTCACAATTGGTATCTGAGCATCGTCGGTCGTCATCGTGTCGTCGCTGTCGCGTTTGGCCATCCAGGCGCGCAAGCTGGTGGCAGAGTCGGTTGCGAATGGTGGGGTCGAAGGTCTCAGACGCGGTGGTTTGGCCGTCCCGAAACGCCGCGGCACCCGCTTTCTTTAGCGACGTCCTACTGTCCATCCCTGATGAGCGCGAAAGCGGAAGAGACGAGAGGATTGAGCATGGCAAGTATGGCGATGCAAGCCTATGAGCGCCACGTCGCTGCCCTAACTGACCGTGACCTCGACGCCGTGGTTGACGGTTACGCCGCCGACGCCGTGCTGACCGACACCGACCGCATCGGCCAGGGACACGACCACATCCGGGCCGTGTTCGCAGAGACCATGGACGCGGCGATGAACATGGAGCCGCAGACCCGGGTGTTCGAGCAGGGTGACGTCGTCTTCGTGTCGTGGCGAGCGCCCCGCTCGGGACACGACGACCTGGTCGGCGGCGAGACCTTCGTCACCGCCAACGGCCTCATCACGGTGCATACCTCTTTTGTCACGAGCACGGCGGATCCGCAACCGGCGTCCGGCCTGTAGATCCTCAGGAAGGCGTTGAGGTGGAGTGTCTTCATCATGGGCTGCTTGCTGTCAGGGTTCCTGCGGCCTGCCGGCCAGTGGCCCCCGCTGCTCCTCGACCCCGAGCTCGGCGAGGAAGCGTTCGCGCAGGGCGCCGAAGCCAGGGTCGCCCCGCCAGCGGGGGCGGTCGAGCTCGATGGGCTGGTCGAGGGTGATGCGCCCGTCGACGAGCACGACCGCTCGATCGGCGAGCAGGACGGCCTCGTCGACATCGTGGGTGACGAGGAGCACAGCGGGCCGGTGCCGCACGCAGAGATCCTGAAGCAGGACGTGCATCTTGGTCCTCGTGAGCGCGTCGAGAGACCCGAAGGGCTCGTCGAGCAGGATCAGCTGCGGCTCTCTTACCAGCGCTCTGGCTAGGGCCACCCGCTGAGCCTCGCCACCCGAGAGGGTGATGGGCCACACGTCGGCGTGGTCACGCAGCCCGACCTCGCCCAGGGCCGTCAGGCCCCGCCGCTTGAGCCCGCCCCGCCCTTCCGGGCCCGAGTCGAGCCCGAGCACCACGTTGGGCAGGACGCGCTGCCAGGGGATCAGCCGCGATTCCTGGAAGACCACGGACCGCTTCTCGGGAACAAGCACCTCGCCGCCGTAATCGGGGTCGAGACCACCGAGGATGCGCAGCAGGGTGCTCTTGCCGCTGCCGCTGCGCCCGAGAAGGGCCACAAACTCGTCGGTACCGATGGTGAGGTCCAGGTCGCGCAGGACACGCCGGGCCTTGAAGGCCCTGGTCACGCCCTGAGCGACGACGGCCTTCTCCCTCAGCGTCGAGGCCACCGCCTCCGTGATGGCGAGTGTCATCGTCAGCTCCCCATGAAGCCGCGTCGCCACGTCAGCAGACGGCGCTCGAGGAGTCGGACAAGCCCGTCGGCGATGAGGCCGAGGATGGCGTAGATCGCTAACCCCAACATCATGATGTCGGTACGGTCCGACGTCTGCGCTTGGTTGATGAGGTAGCCGATCCCGCTGCTGGCGTTGATCTCCTCGGCGACCACCACGATCAGCCAGCTGCCGATCAGAGCGAAGCGAAGACCGATCAGGAAGCCAGGGAGCGCACCGGGGAGGATCACCCGCCGGACGAGTCCGAGGCGGCCGAGGCCGAAGGTCTGGCCAGCCTCGACCAGCTTGGCGTCCACGCCCCGGATGGCGGCGTAGGTGTTGAGGTATACGGGGAACGTGCAGCCGAGGGCGATCAGGAACACCTTCGGGGTCTCCCCGACACCGAACCAGATGATCGCCAGCGGGACCAGCCCGAGGATGGGCACCGACCTGGCGGCCTGGATGATCGGGTCGAGGAGGTCCTCCCCCAGGTGGAACAACCCGCAGATCACCGAGAGGAATACCCCGGCGGCGACGCCGAGGGCAAGGCCCTCTGCGACCCGCTGGAGGGAGATGAGCAGGTTGGGCTGCAACTGTCCCGCCTCCCAGAGCTGCCGGCCCGCGTCGAAGACGGCAATGGGCGAGGCCATCTCCACGCTGTTGAAGACGCCGAGCGTGCACACCAGCTGCCATAGCCCGAGGGCGACAAGCGGGCCAATCCAGCGCCTGGCCGGACGGGGGATCCGCACCCCTCGCCGGCGGTGCAGGTCCGGGCCGGGCCGGACCAGTACCACCCCCCCGCCGGCGTCGTCGGGAGACGTCGGCGGGGGTGCGAGGGGCGCGCCTAGTAGCTCCGTGGTTGCCATGAGTCGGTCAGTCCGTGGTCGTCACGAAGACTGGAGTCTCGACGAAGGGAACGCCCTCGACCAGCTCGGACTTGTGCCCGTCGGGACCGACGGGCACATCGCCGATCAGCGTGACGCGATGCAGCGTGCGCTGCACGTCCACGTGGTCGAGATCGTGGGGAGCCAGGTGGGCGGTCGCCCGGTTGTCCCAGAAGGCCACACTGCCCGGCTCCCAGCGGAAGCGGACGGTGTACTCCGGGCGGATGAGCTCATTGAAGAGATGGCCGAGGATCCACCGGCTCTCCAGGGGCGTGACGTCGAGGATGTGATCGACGAAGCCGGGGTTGACGAACAGGGCACGCTCCCCCGTCGTCGGGTGGACCCGCACGACCGGGTGGTGGGCCACGAGGCTGTTCTTCTCGATCCGGCTTCCATACCCGCTCTTGCCGTAGTCGTGCGACAGGCCGTTCCAGTTGGCGCCGTAGCGGTGCTCGGCCCGCAACGTGTCGACGAAGTTGCGGACCGGCTCAGAGAGGCCTTCGTAGGCGGCAACCAGGTTCGTGAAGGTTGTATCCCCGCCGTAGGTGGGGACGACGTCGGCCCTGAGGATAGAGCCGGCCGGAGGGTTGACCGCCGGCGTCACGTCGGTGTGCCATCCGCTGGTCAACGAGCGGGCCTTGACCCGGGATGCCTTGACATCAAACCCGAAACGCTCGGCGATACGGCGGTCGTCCACCGTGTAGATCTCCGGGTGGCCGTCGGGCGGGGCGTCGTCGTGAGGGTGGGCGTAGGTCAGGTTGCCGAAACGGCGACCGAAGGCGATCTGCTGGTCATGGTCGATGTGCTGGTTGCGGAAGAACACCACCTTCCAGGTGTCGAGCGCCTTTTGGATGGTTTCCACGGTCGCGTCGTCGAGCGGATTGGAGATGTCGACGCCGGTGATCTCGGCACCGATCCGCCCGGCGATGGGCTCGACGGTGGCCCCGGAAGCGGAGACCGAGAGGCCAGAGTGGGAAGTGAGGGTATCAGCCATTGCAGCATTGCTCCTTTGTTGGGATTGGTTGCTCAGGGATGTTTCCGTGTCGGCTCAGTTCTTTACGATCTTGTTGAAGGACTGCTCGACGGTGGCGTTGTAGAGCGGCGCCACGCTGAAGGGGGCGGGGATCGCCCCTGCGGAGGCCATCAGCTTCACGACCGTCTGGAGCGCCTCTTGGGCGGCGGCGGTCACGGGCACGAAGTTCTCCTCGCCCCCGGCGGCAAGGATCGACTTCGCCTGGGCGGCCGTCTGGTGCTCGACCTTCACGTAGTACGCGTTGACCCATTGGCTCTGGTGACTCTTCTCCCAGGCCCAGGCCGCGACCACCCGGCGAAGGAAGTCGGCGATAGCCGCCTTTTTGGCCGGGTTGGCAATGGCCGATTTGGTGCCGAGCAGGTACCCGTAGCTCGGCGGCTTGGTCGTGATGTCGTTGGCGAGGACCTTGGCCCCCGGGTGCGTTTGCTGGTAGTCGGTCTTCTGCTGGACGCTGACAACCGAGGCCGCCGCGCTGCCGGCTTGCAGCACGGTGCCGAGCTGCAGGAGGCTGACGTCGACCTGATGGACGTCCTTCTGACTCAGGTGGGCCTCGGCCAGCGCCCGTAAGGCGAAGGCCTGCTCGGACGTTCCGGTCGTATAGGCGACCGGCTGGCCCTTGAGTTGGGCGATGGACGTGATACCTGGCTTGGCCACCAGGTATTCGGACGCACCGATAGGCAGGTCGACGGCGACAGCTTCGACGGGCAGGTGGGACGAGACGGCCACCGTCGCGGGAAGGTCGCCCATCGACCCGACGTCGATCCGATTGGCGGCGAACCCGGCGTCGATCAGAGGGCCACTGTCGAACTGGACGAAGTTGAGCTTGTAGGGCAGGCCGCTCAGCTCGCCCGAAGCTCGCAAGAGGGTCTCGAGCTGCTGCTGCTGGTCTCCCACATTGAGGACAGTGCCGGCAGGGATGCCGGACTTGTTACGCGTCGCCGCGGCCTGGGCGGAGGTGCTGCTCTCGGACCCGCTTGACCCGCAGGCCGTAAGCGTCGCGGCCAGGGCGACTGAGAGCAGGGCGTACGGCAGACGGGCGAGGCGACGTGGCATCGAGCGGAATCTCCTAGGGGGGATTGGACTTCACAAGCAAGCTAACCAGTGTTGTCTGTAAAGTCAACGTTCTTAGTCGTGTTTAAGTCCTTGGTGGACGTCGTCTAACCGGCGACCGACCGAGGCGGACTGTTCTGGACTGCGCGGCTGAACGTCGTCGGGGGACCGATGCCGAGCGATACCAGGATCTAGGTTGCCGGCGGAGGTCCAGGTGAACCAGAGCGACAGATCACGAGAGCAGCTGCTGGCTTGGGGAGGCGTAGTCGGCCCGGCGGCGTTCGTCGCCAGCTGGGCCGCTCTCGGTTCAGGCCGGGCCGGGTACTCGCAGGTCGGCGACGCCATCAGCAGGCTGGCAGAGACCGGGGCGTCGACCCGTCCGACAATGACGGCCGGTTTCGTAATCTACGGTGCCGGCCTGGCCGGCTACGCGGCGGCCCTGCGTCGGGGGCTGCCCGGCGCGTCGTGGATCCCCGCGGCCGGATGCGCGCTAGCCACGTTCGGGGTCGCTGCATTCCCACTGGGGACTACCACATCGGGCACGGTCCACGCCGCGTTCGCTGTCATCGGCTACGGCACCCTGGCCGGGGTCCCGCTGGTCGCAGCGTCGACGCTCAGGAGCAGGGGACACCGGGTCCTAGCCGCGACCTCGACAACGGCCGGCGTGCTGGTCGCCGGGTTGTTGGCCGCAAGCGCCGTCGGGGCCCCAGCCCACGGCCTAACCCAGCGAGCCGGGCTGAGCCTTGGCGACGCGTGGGTGATGGTCAGCGCCGTCGCGCTGATTCGGACCCGACGGCATAGATAGGACTAGTGGTCCGTCGCAGAAATGGACTGGGTGAGACCGTCCTGGAGGTCACGGATGATCGTGCCGAGTTGGCCGGATGCGAGGAGCCCGGGCCCGAGAGGGCCTGACGAGTTTTCCCCGACTGGCGGAAGGGCTCGCAGGGCCGCCCGAACCTCCGCCGTCATGTGCGTGAGCTGCCAACGGATCTCGTCGTCGACGACTTGTGGCCGGTCGGGGACCGCCAGGTTGGCGGCTTTGACGGCATACGCGGCCGCGCCAAGCGCGTGCGCGCCCACGTGGCAGATGGCACGGCTTGACCGGCGGCTCGGGCAGCGGCTGCTGCTGTGGGAGCCCTCACCTCGCCGGCAGGGACGCCACCGACGAAGCGGCGACGAATCTCCTCAGCGGTGCTCAGCTCTCCTCGGGCGAACGCCCGAGTGCGGGCGACCGCAGCGCGAGGGCGATCGTCGGCTGGAGCTTCGGCCTCGAACAACCCCAGGACCCGCTCTACACAATCGGCAGCCCATGCGGCGACAAGACGTCGGTCGGCTTCGCTGAGCGTCTGCGGCGATCTCACCATCCGACTCTACGTAGCCGATCAGCTACCCCCGCCATTTCAGCGACCGACCACTAGCGCGACGCGTCCGTTGAGCAATCCGGTTGCGGAACAGCCGATGGCTCTCGCCAGGGCTGGCTGCGGCTCGCCCCAACTATCCTTGTGGCCGTTGGTGCCGTGACACCCCAGGACGTGTGTCGGGACACCGCTTGCCCACCCTCTCCCGCCGCTCATCGCGAATCATATGGGCTCGTCTGCTGGAGAAAAGCACTCGACGATAGGTCGTCGACTCGCAAGACTGCCGCTGTGCAGCCGTTCGCAACAATGAGCCCGCAGCATCTCGTGGACCTCCTGGCCGACCCTCACCGCTACTTCCCGGCCTACCAGCAGCTCCTGGCCCTCGGGGCCGACGCAGCGGGCCCGGCCAGTGACGGGCTGCGGCACCCGGACGCCGAGTCCGGTCGCTGTATTGCAAGGTGCTCGATCACGTCATGGACCCCGGGAGCGTCATCGCGCTGACCGAAGCCCTCGACGATCCGGTGGCGGACGTCCGCGTGGAAGCCATCCACGCCCTGGCCTGCGATCGCTGCAAGGGGGGGGGCTCCTGCCGCCCCGACGCCGCGATACTTCCAACGGCGATGACGCTGCTTCGCGACGATCCCAGCCCGGCGGTGCGGGCCATGGCCGCCGAACTGGTCGGAGCGTGAGTCCACGCCCGCGCCGAGGCCGCCGTCGCGCTGGAAGCTGCCACCGCCTGCGACCCGTCGTCGGCGGTGCGTAAGAAGGCCTCCTGGTACGTCCCGCGAGGAACGATCCACCGGCGAACCCAGCCGTAGTAGCGCTGAGCGCAGAGAACCATTCCTGCAGCTGTCCGCGGCCGTCTACGTTCGGCGCATGACGGTCCTGGACTGGCTGCTCGACTCCGACCCGGCGCTGCGCTGGCAGGTGCTCCGCGATCTAAGCGACGCGCCACCGGAGGCTGTGGCCGCAGAGCGGGCGCGCGTCGCGATCGAGAAATGGGGCGCCCGGCTGCTCGAACTGCGCGGCGACGACGGCCTGTGGGCGGCCGGCGCGTGCTTCCCGGCGGACTTCCGCGGCGACTTCTCCCAGGGGCAGCCCTGGACCGCGACCCTCCCCACCTTGGCGCTCCTGCGCGATTTCGGCGTCGACCCGGATGCCCAGCTGGTCCGCGACGCGGTCAGACTGGTGCGCGAGAACAGCCGATGGGAGCACGCCGAGCAGCCGTTCTTCGACGGCGAGGTCGAGCCGTGCATCAATGGGCGGACCGTCGCGATCGGCGCCTACTTCGGAGTAGACGTCGACGGCATCGTCGCCCGGTTGCTCGGCGAGCAACTCGCGGACGGCGGCTGGAACTGCGAGACCGAGAACGGATCGGTGCGCGCATCGTTCGCGACAACGATCTGCGTGCTCGAGGGTTTGCTTGAGCACGAGCGGGCGACCGGTGGCTCGGCGCGTACCGTCGCGGCGCGCGGCAAAGGGCAGCGGTACCTGCTCGACCGCCGGCTGTTCCGGCGGCTGAGCACCGGCGAGGTGGTCGACCCGGACTGGCTGCGGTTCTCGTTCCCGACCTGGTGGCACTACGATGTGCTGCGGGCACTGGACTACTTCCGCTCCGCCGGGGCCACGCCGGATCCGCGACTGGCCGAGGCGGTCGCAATGCTGCGCTCGAAGCAGCAGCCCGACGGCACCTGGGTACTGGAGAACACCCATCCCGGCGCGGTGCACTTCTCGATGGAGGACGGCGACGAGCACCCCAGCCGCTGGAACACGCTCCGCGCCCTCCGGGTGCTGAACTGGTACGACGGCAACGTTCCCTGAGCGCGGCACGCCCGCACTGGACCGATCACTTGGCTGCGTCGCGATGGCTACAGCTCCCGACACATCTGAACGCCCTCGCCAGGTGGACATCCAACATCGAAGGCCGCCACGCGCACCGTCAAACAAGCTTCACCGGTCAGCGAGCGCTGGGATGCGTCCGATCCATGTGATGTCCGAAACGTTCAAGCTTCCGCCAAGGCCTACTGACTACGGTCGCCGCCATGGAACTGCACCCTGCCTTGATCGAGCTGGTCGTCTCCGACATGGCGGCCACCCTCGCGTTCTATCGACGGTTGGGACTGGAGATTGCTGAGACAGCCGACGATCAGCCCCACGTAGACATCGAGCTCGCCGGCGGGATGCGCCTGGCCTGGGACACCGAGGAGACCATCCGCTCCTTCGACACGGGATGGTCACCTCCTACAGGAGGAGGGCATCGAACGAACCTCGCCTTTGCCTGCGAGAGCCCGGCCGAGGTCGACGCTGCATGGCGCGAACTCACCGCCGCCGGTTACGAGGGCCATCTCGAGCCCTGGGATGCCTTCTGGGGCATGCGCTACGCCGTCGTTCACGATCCCGACGGTCGACCAGTCGATCTGTTTGCTCCGCTCCCGTCCGCATAGGGGTCACCAAGCAGTTCCGTGGTGGCGTTCCCGCCTGGGCGCGCGCCTCTCGGGAAGGGTGCGACTGGTCGGCCTACCCACACGAAGCCGCCACCTGAGCCAGAGGCGTACCGCGGCGAATCTCGTCGGGTGCCGCAGGGGATCCGCTTCCGGTGATCGCTCGGGGACCCGGCAAGTCGCCCGGCGCCGCGCCGAGTAGACCCGGTTCGCTCGGCTGGCGAGCGGTAGGGTCCGCCGGGGTGGCCGAGCAGAGAAAGATCGAACCGGTGACCGACGGCCAACCGTGGCTCGGGCGAGGCGTGGGGGGCATCGGCGGAGCCAGTTTCCTCGCCGATCTCGGCCACGAGATCCCGACTGCGCTGCTCCCGAGCCTGCTGAACTCGACCCTCCGCGCCCCGGCCTCAGCGCTCGGACTGATCGAAGGTATCTCCGATGCCGCCGCCGGCGTCGCCCGTCTCGCCGGCGGGGCGTTGGCGGACGACCCCGGCCGGCGACAGGCCGTCGCCGTCGGCGGATACACGACCACTGCCATCCTCTCGGCCGGACTCGGCGCCGTGGCCGCCCCTTGGCAAGCCGGCGTCCTGCGAGCGACCGCCTGGGGCGCTCGAGGATTGCGGGTCCCGGCCCGCAACGCCCTCCTCGCCGACATCGTGCCCCCTTCTGTCTACGGGCGGGCCTACGGCTTCGAACGCATGATGGACAACCTCGGAGCCGTCGGCGGTCCGCTGCTGGCCATCGGCCTCATCGCCGCCGTCGGCGTCCGCTGGGCCATTGCGCTGTCTGTTGTCCCCGGCATCCTCGCCGCCGTGGCGATCATCTACGCCATCCGCCACACCGCCGCCCCGGCCCGACGAGACCGCCAACCGATCCGCATCCGGGTCGGGCCGGTGCTGCAAGGCGGTCTCGGCCGCCTCATGGTCGGTGTCACCGTCTTCGAGCTGGGCAACTGTGCCGCCACGTTGCTCATCCTGCGAGCCACCGACCTGTTCCGGTCGGCCCACACCGCCACCGGGGCGACCCAGCTCGCTCTGGTCCTCTATGTCGGCTACAACGTGGCCGCGACGGTCATCAGCGTCCCGGCCGGCCGTCATTTGGATCGGACCAACCCCGTCCGGATCATGGCCGCTGGTGCCCTCCTCTTCGCCGGGGGCTATGTGTGGCTCGCAATCGGCTCCACCGAGGCCGCGGCCCTGGCCCCGGCGTTCATCCTCATCGGACTGGGAATCGGCTGCGCAGAGACAGCACAGAGCGCCGCGGTTGCCTCCCTCGCACCAAGCGAGCTGCGAGGTTCCGCTTTCGGTCTGTTGGCCACGGCACAGGCCGGCGCCAACCTGGGGGCCAGCGCCATCGCCGGCATCTTGTGGACCACGGTCTCCCCCACTGCGGCATTCATCTTCCTGGCTGCCGCCAGTGCGGCGGCCATCCCACTCATCCTCACCAGCAGACACGGCCGCTAGCCGGCCATGCCTCACCCCGCTCAACTGGTCCAACAACACGTCGGTGGACTTCCCAGCTCCTCGGGATCCCGCGGCCACGGAGCAGGGTGCTGACGTTGGGTTCGGGTGCGGGGTTCCGGCCGGAACCTTCGTTACCGCTGGCATCACCACTACCCCCTCGAGTCCGGTTTCTTCGACGCCGTCGTGGCGCTGTACCCGCTCGTCCACGTGCCGGTCGCCCTCCAGCCGACCCTCGTCGAGACCCTCGCTGACGCCCTGGTCGACGACCGGGGGGCTGCTGGTGACGTTGGGCTGGAAGGCGTGGACCAGCAGCGACCGGGACTGGCTGCGCTCGGGCGCAGTGATGTGGTGGAGTCAGGCCGACCACAACGCCTACCGCAGCGGGCTCGAAGCCGGAGGCTTCGAGATCACGACCAGTTCCTACACTCCCGACGGCACAAGTGGCCACGCCCTGTTCTGTGCCTACCGACGGCCGCGCCGGCCGAGCAGAGCGACGTGAGCACCCACGGCCGGGTCGTCATCCTCAACGGGCCGCCCCGCTCCGGGAAGTCCAGCATCGCTGCCGTCATACAGGAGCGTTTCGATGGACCGTGGATGAACCTGGGGGTCGACGTGTTCGCCCGCCAGGTGACCCCGCCGCGCTATCGGCCAGGGATCGGTCTGCGGCCCGGCGGCGAGCGCCCCGACATCGAGGCCCTCATCCCCGCCCTCTACGCCGCCCTCTACGACTCCGTCGCCGCCCACAGCCGGGCGGGACTCAACGTCGTGGTCGACGTGGCCCACCACGACGACTACTCGAGGCCCCTCGACGTCCTCCCCGACGCCGCCAGCCGCCTGGCCGACATCCCGGTTCTCTTCGTCGGGGTCCGCTGCCCGATCGAGGTGATCATGCGCCGACGCGACGCCGGCGACCCAAATCGGGAAGGCACCTACGCAGTCACGACGCGAGAAGGGTCCGTGCCCGCACCCGTCAGGCGCTGGCAAGACCAGGTTCACCGCCACCTGGTCTACGACCTCGAAGTCGACACCTCGATCCTCTCGTCCCGCCAGTGCGCCCAGCGAGTCGAAGAGAACCTCCGACTCCTCGACGGCTACCACTCCCACTTCCACCGTCTCAGTGAACGACGCCGGAGCTAACCCACCGACGTCAGGTCCGCGTTCCGGCGGTCCTCCGGTCCGCGGCCGACGATCGGCTCCAAAGCCCACACGCCGCCTCTTTCTTTGCCAGCGACGTCAGCAGATACGGGGGAGGGGATCGCCGACGAGCATGTCGACGATCCTGGTGCCCCCGAAGGACGTCACGAGCACGACGATGCCGGGCGGCTCCGCCCTGATCTCTCCGATCTGCACGGCGTCACCCCCACGGGGATGAGCGGTGAGGGCCGCGAGGGCGGCGGCCGCCTCCTCGGGTGCCAAAACGGCGACAAACTTGCCCTCGTTGGCGACGTACAGGGGGTCGATGCCGAGCAGCTCACACGCGGCGGCGACAGCGGGACGGATAGGCAGGACCGATTCGTCGAGCACGACGGTCAGGTCGCAGGCCTTGGCCAGCTCGTTGCAGACCGTGCCCACACCTCCGCGGGTGGCGTCGCGGAGCCAGCGGGTCGAAGGCGCGGCCTCGAGCAGGCACTCCATCAGGTCGTTGAGCGGCGCCGTGTCCGAGACGATGTCGGCCTCGAGGGCCAGGTCTCCCCGGGCGAGCATGACAGCCATGCCGTGATCACCAATGGTCCCCGACGAGATCACCACGTCGCCCTCGACGACCTTGGCGGCCGAAAGCTCCCTCCCTTCGGGTATGGCGCCGATGCCGGCCGTCGAGATGTACATGCCGTCGGCGGCGCCGTGGTCGACGACCTTGGTGTCGCCGGTTACCACCGACACGCCGGCGCCGGCCGCCGCTTCGGCCATGTCGGCGACGATCTCGCGCAGCTCATCGATGGGGAATCCCTCCTCGAGCACGAAGGCCGCCGAGAGGGCGATGGGCCGGGCGCCCATCATGGCCAGGTCGTTGACGGTGCCGTGGACGGCCAGGTGGCCGACGGACCCGCCAGGGAAGCGGAGCGGTTTGACGACGAACGAGTCGGTGCTGAACGCCAGCCGTTCGCCTGCTGGCGGCGCGAGCACGGCGCCGTCGGTTTGGGCCGCGAGCGTGTCGTTGGCGAACGCCGGCAGGAAGATGGCGTCGAGGAGCGCCGCCGACGCCTTGCCGCCGGCGCCGTGGGCCAGGGTCACCACCTCGTCGAGCAACCGCGGCCGCCGCCGGCGAAACGCCTCGATCCTGTCGATGACCTTCGCTTCCCGCCCGGTGTCGGTCTTGGCGGCAGTGCCGGCGCCGCTTGCGGGCTCGGAACCCTCGGTCACGACGCGATCCCCTCTCGTTCGATGGCTCGCTGCACGACGGACCACAGCTCGAGGATCAACGCGTCCTGGGCCTCCTGGATCCTGTGAACGCTGTCAGAACGCACCACGAAGGAGTGCTCGATCGCCTGGCTCGCCGCCATGGCCCCACCCTGGTATCCGCTGAGCCCGATCGTGACCAGCTTGCGGTGGGATGCCTCCTCGAGGGCCCGCAGGACGTTGGCCGAGTCTCCGCTCGTCGAGAACCCGATGGCGATGTCGCCGGCCTCGGCGTGAGCGATGATCTGGCGGGAGAAGACCAGGTCGAAGCCGACGTCGTTGGCCAGAGCGGTGAGCACGGCGCGGTCGTCGACGAGGGAGAGGGCCGGGAGGGCGCGCCCGCTCGGTGGCCGCCGGAACAGCTCCACGGTCCCCTCGGCGTCGGTGGCGCTACCTCCGTTTCCGAAGGCAAACAACCGGCCCCCGTGCCGGAACCGGTCGGCCATCGCCTCTCCGGCGCCTGCCAATGTCTCGGCGCAGCGTTGGAGCGTGGCCGTCCGCATGGCGCCGCTTTCGGCCATCTTCGTTCTTGCCGATGAGGCGAGGTCGGCCACCAAGCCGTCGGTATCGTGCTCGTCCCCATCGATGAACGGGTAGAGGAAGCCTGTTGGCTCGCTGGTCATGACCGGGACCCTGCGATGGACTCCGGCGCCTCGCCGCCGAGCGCCGTCAGGGCGACGCCAGCATGGACGAGGACGAGGTCGCCGGGCCTGACGAGGTCGATGAGGCTGGCGTCCACGGTCTCGGGGTGTCCTGCGACCACCACGTCGGCGCTTCCGCCGGCGTGAACGGCACGCACCTCCGCCACCCGACCCTCGTCGGAGCACGTGATGCACACCTCGTCGGTGCATTCCGACTCGGCCCCGAGGAGGCCGGGGTGCTCGAAGACGACGTGGGTCAGCTCCCACAGCAGGTGGTAGAGGAGCACCACGTCGCCGGTGCGTGCCGCCAGTTCGGGCTCGACGCCCTCGACCCAGACCAGGTGCTCGGCTCGGTCCGCCGGCGGGCGCGGACCCGCCCCGAGCCAGAGCCTGGTGAGGCCCCATGCCTCGGCCCGACTCAGCAGGTCGGCGATGCCGGGGGCGCCGGCAGAACCGACCACGAGCAGGACGTCGCCCGGCCGGGAGAGGAGCCGCAAGGATCCGGCGACATCTGGGCCCTCGACGTCGACGGCGGGGAGGGCGCGCTTGCCGACGATGACCGGGTGAACGAACTCGACGGCGACGTGGCGGCCGTGCGCCGGCCATTGCGGCGAGACGCACCACATCGTCGCCCCGGCGGCATAGCGGCGCGCCAGCGAGACGGCGGCGGCCGCAAGACTGTCAGCCGGCCCTACCCCGTCTGCGATCGAAACCCCCAACGCATCCATGTCCGTCATCATGCCTCCGTTCGTCCAGACAGGGCTCGCCCCGGCGAGCGCCGGCCGGCCACGGCCGCCTGGCCGAGGGCGAGCCCGCCGTCATTGGGGGGGACCACCCGATGGGTGAGAACCTGCAAGTTGGCCCGGGCGAGCTCGGTCCTGGCCAGCTCGACGAGCAGGACGTTTTGGAACACGCCTCCGCTCAGCGCCACTCGCTCGATGCCCGTCTCGTCTCGGAGCCGCGCCGCAATCGCCGCCATCAGCCGGGCGACCGCCAGGTGAAAGCCCGCCGCCACCGGTCCGATCGGGCAACCGCTGCGGACGTCGCCGATGACGGCCTCCAACACCGGGGTGACGTCGATCTCGTCGCCACTATCCCCGAACCGATACGTTCGGGCCTCACCCCCGCTATCGCCGGCCGCGACCGTCTCGAGCTCGATGGCGGCTTGCGCCTCGTACGAGGCGATGTGGCGCAGCCCGAGAAGGGAGGCGACGGCATCGAAGAGCCTTCCCATGCTCGACGTCGCCACGCAGTGCACTCCCCGTTCGAGCTGGCGTTCGATCGCCTTCAGCTCCGAAGGAGACGCCGCGGCGACAGGGGCCAGGTCAGGCGCCCACTCGATCCCGGCCGCCCAGAGATGGGCGAGCGCCGCTCGGTAGGGTCGGCGCACGGCGGCGTCTCCCCCCGGAAGGGGGACGTAGCGCAGATGGCTGGACCGCTCGTAGCCGTCGTAGCCGGCGACGAGGACCTCGCCACCCCAGGTGGCCCCGTCGTCTCCGTAGCCGGTGCCATCGAAGGCGAAGCCGATCACCCGCTCCCCCGCCGGAACGGAGTGCTCGGCCATGACCGCGGCGATGTGGGCGTGATGGTGCTGCACCAGCTCCACCGGGCGACCCGATGCCTCGTCCGCCCACCGGCGGGTGTGATAGCCCGGATGGGTGTCGGTGCCGACCCGCTGGGCGTCAACGGCGTACATGGCGGCGAACTGCTGCGTCGAGCGCTCGAAGGCGGCGAGCGTCTCCAGGCCTCCCATGTCACCGATGTGCTGGCTCATCCACGCGTCGCGACCTGACGCCAGGCAGAACGTGTTCTTGAGCTCGCCCCCGGTCGCGATGACCGGCACCGCGTCGAACGGCAGCCGCACGGGGAGCGGGGCGTATCCCCTCGACCGGCGGATCGGCAGCTCCTCGCCGCCGGCGACCCTGACGACCGAGTCGTCGCAGGGCACGTGGATCGGGCGGTCGTGGACCAGCCAGGCATCGGCGATCGACCCGAGACGCGCTCTGGCATCGTCGTCATCGAAGCAGATCGGCTCGTCGCTCAGGTTCCCGCTCGTCATCACCAGCGCCTGCGGCCCGGTCGAGCTGCGCCCCGGCACGGCCCGGAAGAGCAGATGGTGCAGCGGGGTGTAGGGCAGGAGCACGCCGAGCAGCGGGTTGGACGGGGCGACGGTGTCGGCCAGCGGGCTGCCTTCCCGCCGGCGGAGCAGGACGATCGGGCGCTGGACCCCGCCGAGCAAGGCCGCCTCGCCGCCGTCGATGAGGGCCAGCCCGGCGGCCGCGGCGAGGTCGGCGACCATGACGGCCAACGGCTTTTCGGCTCGATGCTTGCGACCGCGCAGCTCGTCGACGGCGGCCGGCGAGGTGGCGTCACAGGCCAGGTGGTAACCCCCGAGCCCTTTGATGGCCACGATCCCGCCGGCGGCGATGGCGTCTTGGGCTGCGGCAACCGCTTCGTCGGTGCCGTCGACCCGCCCCGACCTGCCGTCGAACCAGACCTTGGGGCCGCAGGCCGCGCAGGCGACCGGTTGGGCATGGAAACGGCGGTCCCCGGAATCCTCGTATTCGCGCTCACAGTCGGAGCAGAGGGCAAAGCCCGCCATCGTCGTGTTGGGCCGGTCGTAAGGGAGAGAGACGGTGATGGTGAAGCGGGGCCCGCAGTTGGTGCAGTTGACGAACGGGTAGCGATACCGCCGGTCGGCCGGGTCGAACAGCTCGGAGAGGCAGTCGTCGCAGACGGCGACGTCGGGGGACACAAACGTCCCGACCGCAGCATCGGCGTGACTCTCGACGATGCGAAAGCCGCGCTCGCCGAGCGTCTCGACGGCCATGGTCTCGACACCGAAGATCCGAGCGAGCGGCGGAGCGTCACCGACGAGGCGAGCCTCGAAGCGCTCGACGCTCGGCGGTTTCCCCTCGACCTCGGCGAACACGCCCTGGGCGTCATTGCCGACGTGTCCGGCTAGATCGAGCTCGGTCGCCAAACGGTGGACGAAGGGACGGAAGCCCACACCCTGGACCACGCCGGCCACTCGGATCCGGTGCCGTACCGGTAGCTCCGATGTGGCCAGCACGGTCATGGGCTGAGCACGCGCGTCCGCCCCAGGGTGACCGCAGCCTCACGATGCATGCGACCGAAGTTGTAGTACGCGGCGCAAGCGCCCTCGGAGGAGACCATGCACGTGCCGATCGGCGTCTCCGGGGTGCAGGCGGTCCCGAACACCTTGCACTCCCACGGCTTGATGACTCCCTTGAGCACCTCACCGCACTGGCACGCCTTGGGGTCGGCGACCCGCACGCCGGGGACGTCGTAGCGCCGTTCGGCGTCGAAGCTCTCGAACTCCCCGCGCAACTTGAGGGCGCTCTGCGAGATGAACCCGAGGCCCCGCCACTCGAAGTGGGGCCGCAGCTCGAAGACCTGGTCGAGGATCTCGAGGGCTCGCGGGTTGCCCTCTTCTCGTACCACCCGCGAGTACTGGTTCTCGACCTCGCAGCGTCCCTCCCTGATCTGCGCGAGGAGCATGGCGATGGCGTGGAGGATATCGAGGGGCTCGAACCCGGCCGTGACCAGCGGTTTGCCGTACGTAGCCGGCACGAACCGGTAGGGCCTTTGGCCGATGACGGTCGAGACGTGGCCGGGCCCGAGGAAGCCGTCGAGGCGCAGATCCGGCGACTCGAGTATCGCCTTCACCGGCGGGACGATCGTGACGTGGTTGCAGAAGACGGTGAAGTTCTCTACTCCCCGCGCCTTGGCCTGCAGCAATGTGAGGGCGGTCGACGGCGCGGTGGTCTCGAAGCCGACGGCGAAGAACACGACCTCGCGGTCGGGATTGTCGATGGCGATCCGTAGCGCGTCGAGGGGCGAGTACACGAACCGGACGTCGGCGCCGTCCGCCTTGGCCTTGAGCAGGTTGCCCCGGCTGCCGGGCACGCGCATCATGTCACCGAACGAGGTGAAGATGACCCCGGGCTCGCTGGCCACGGAGATGGCGTCGTCGACGCGGCCCATCGGGATGACGCACACGGGGCAGCCTGGTCCGTGGACCAGCTCGACCGACGCCGGGAGGACGTGCTCGATGCCGTGGCGGTAGATGGTGTGGGTGTGGCCACCGCACACCTCCATGAATTTGAACTCGTCGTCTCCTGCCAGGGCCGTGATCTGCGCCACAAGGGCCCTGGCGGCGACCGGGTCCCGATACTCGTCGACGAAACGCATCCCCGCTCCTACGCGACCGGGCGCAGCGAGGAGGTACCCCCGGATCCGCCCAATGCGTCGGCGAGCCGCTCGCTGCTGCGTCCAACCAGGCCGCGGGCCACAGAAAAGCCTCCCGTCGCCATGTCCCTCACTTCCTCCGACGTGGCGATGACCTTCCACGCGTCCCGGAACTCGGTCCACCCGTCCTCTCCGGCGCGGGTACCGAGCGCGTATCCAACGACGACTCCGATGACAACCCCCATCTCAGCCTCCTCTGGCTTCGCTTGTGATTCTGGTCGACCAAAACGCCTCGAGCTCGTCTCCGTAGGCCTGCCCCATGAGCTGCAGCGAAGCCAGCGCCAGGGCGGCTTCCTCCTCGTCGATCTTGGACATGGCAAACCCGACGTGGATCAGCACCCAGTCGCCCGGTTGGAGGCCTTCGTCCTCGAGCAGCCCGATGTTGATGATCCGGGTCACCCCCGAAACGTCAACGCGGGCCAGATGCTCGTGGGCATCGACGAATTCGACCAGTTGGCCGGGTATACCGAGACACATAACGCTGTTCCTTTCGACTTCTATGCTTCTTCGACGGCGAGGATCTCGACCCGGACATCCACCTCGGGATCGACCTTCAACATCAGGATCCTTGGGGGCTCCATGCCAAAATCGCGGATATCGAACCGTGAGCTTCCTGCCAGTTGGATTGTCTGACCGTCGACGGCATCGATGGTCATGTCGTCCTCGTAGCGACGGGCCACGCCTCGAAAGGTGATGTCGCCGCTGACGCGGCACCTGCCCCCGTCGCCGGCGCCGTCCATCCGGTCGAGGACTCCCTCGATGGTCGGAAACCGCCTGGCGTCGATCCGCTTGTGCAACTCGCGGTCCTCCATCTTGTTGCCCGAGGAGAGGCGACTGACCGGCAGCGACAACTTCGCAGCCTGCGGTACCGCAGGGTCAAGACCGCCCCCTGGTCCCAACCCGAGCTCCACGAAGCCTTCGATGCCGTCGGAGGTGGAGTGGATGGGGTGCACGCTCGACTTGGCGTCTATCCAGACGTGCGAGCGCTCGGGGACGATGCGGTACCTGGTCACCTAGCGCTACATCCTGCGCAGCCTGAGGTACCGGTTGATGTCCGGCAGCGAGCTGACAACGAGACTGACGCCGACGGCCACACCGACAGCGACCACTCCGACTGCAACGACTCCGACAGCTTGCATCTCACATCTCCCTGATCTTGAGGTACCTGGCCACATCGGGCAGCGATTTCACGACCAGCCCTGCGACCAAGGCGAGGCCGAGCGACACGACAAAACGGACGATCATCCTGTTGTCCCCTTTCGGGCGGGTTGCACGAGGTCAGCCACCAGACGGCGGCACAGCTCCACCGCGTCGTCGACGGCGCCGGCGACGGGCGGGGAAAGGCCGATGCCGTCGTCGAGGTTGGCCGGTTGGCACCCGAGCACCAAGATGCGCTCGACGGTCCCGCCCAACCGGGCCAACGTGGCGAGCACGACATCGGGGTTCATGTTGTGGGCGTCCACGCCTTGGGTGACTTCGTCGGCGTCGGATGGCGCCGCCGCCGGCTCCGGTTCGATGACCTCGAGCGTGCCGGGCGCCTCGCGCATGGGCACGGCGTCCACGAGGATCAGTCCGTCGTAGCCTTCGAGCAGCTCGTAGGCGAGGTGCACGCCGCGGATCCCAAAGTCCGCAACCCGCACGCCTTCGGGCCAGGACAGGGTGCCCAGACGGTTGGCCACCTCGACGCCAAAACCGTCGTCACTGCAGAAGATGTTGCCGATGCCGGCGACGAGCACCCGGCGGCTCATCGCGCGCCGGCCTTGCCCGGAAGCGGTTCGACCTCGTCAGGATGGAAGAAGAGGTACCGGCCCTGCCACATGAGCTCTTCGCTCGCGGGGTCGTCGTCGACCGTGACCGCCACCTGCTCGGTACCGTCGACGTCGGTGAAGACCCCGGCGACGGTGGCGGTGAGACCGACGAGGAAGAGGTCCTGGGCGTCGGAGCGGTGCGAGGGCCGTAGCCGGACGGCGCTGCCCTTGGCGATGTCGACACCGCCGATGTTCACCGAGTCGCTCCAAGGGTCGACGGCCGCATCGACGGCCGGATCCCACCACGGAACGGCGCTGGGTGCGGCCGCCGGCTCGGTCGTGTCCGGTGACGGGTCGTCGACGGCGGCGAGCGGGCGGATGGCGCCGTGCAGCCGGTCCCACATCTCGGGGCCCATGTCGTCGCAGCGGTCGATGATGGCCGCGGCTCTGGCGTCGGTGCCGCGCGCCTCGGCCTTCTCCTCGTCGGTGAGGGTCAGGACCCGCAGGGCGAGGATCTCGTCGATCTCGGTGGAGTCGTAGAGGTCCCCGGGGCTCTCGGGGGCGACCTCGGGATGGTCGTAGAGGATGATGGGCGAGGCGAGCATGACGTCGTCGTCGCCGATAAGGACGGGAAATGCCCCGTCACTGTGGCAGCCGGCGACGGCCTCGAGGGCACGATCGGGTGGGTCGAGCAGCGAGACGAACACGCCACCGTCGACCGCGAGCATGGTGTGCACGGCGACGAGGGATTGGGCCATGACGTCGTCGCGCCGTGTGCTCGTCCCCTCCCAGCCGGTCGTGTTCTCCACCGTGACCGTGACCTTGACGATCGGACCGTCACCTTCGCTCGCGGCGAAGGTGACGACGACCCGACCGTGGACCGGCTCGCGCCGCCGCACGATCCGGCCGGCCACCGAGCCATCCGCATAGACGATGGGCTCGAGATCGGTCCCAGCCTCCAGCTCGAAGGTCTCGTCGTGGCTTCCTTCGGCCGACGCGCCGAGCGGCACGGCCGTCAGGTCCACGACGCGGTCGACGGCCTCGTCCCACCGGACGTAGGTGACGCCGCCGACCTCGAGCGTCTCGACCGGCACGAACGCTTCCGCGTCGCCGGCCGCCTCAACGGCGCGATGCTGGATCTGGAGGCAGCGGATCCGGACCGAGAGCACGGGCGTAGAAATCGGATCGACGAGGCACTCGGTGCGCATGGACCATCGCTCGGAGCCTTCCGCCTCGCTGTAAGCGCGTGGGGTGATCACACCAAACTGCCATCGCGCCTGATTCTTCCTCGACGATGCCCGGTACGGGTACAACACGTAGCCCTCGTACAACGTGGCATCGGCGACCGAACGCGCCGATGCGAACCGGTCGACGGCGGCGCTGATGGGTCTACCTTCCATTGCAGAGGCCTCCGCCGGGGAACGCTTGCGGCGCTTGTCCTTCGAGGACTGACGTGAGACTGCGTCCCCGGCGGGTGGTCTTGAAGGCCTGACGCCAACAAGGGTGTCGTCCCATGAGGACTGGTCCATCAGCACGGTGCTGTGCCTTCGCAGTTGGTGCCCGACGAACGAAGGAGACGGTGTGCTTGGAGTAGGAATCGACTGGGCCGAGGAGTTCCATCTGGTCGCTTTGGGCCGGCCGGGCGAGGGCGTGTTCGACATCGCCCGGGTGGAGCACGACCCGAGATCGATCGACGCGTTGATCGCCCGGATCGCCACGCTCGAACCAGACCCGGCCGAGGTTCGGGTGGTCCTCGAGACGAGTTACGGGATGCTCGTCGAGCGGTTGATTGACACCGGCTACACGGTGGTGCCGGTCAACCCGGATCTCGTCGCCCGCCGCCGGGGACCGGCGAAGAAGAAAGACGATGCCGAAGACGCCCGCATCGCTTGTGTGATCGCCCTGGACCGCTTCGAGAGGCTCCGGGTGCTCGTCCCTCACGGTGAAGCCGCGGCCGAGCTGCGCTCGATCACCCGGGACGACGAACGCACCGCTCGCGACGAACGCCGCCTGCTCAACCGGCTGCGCGCCGATCTGATCGCCACGTTCCCCGCTGCGTTGGTCATCGCCGGTGACGACATGGGCGCGCCCACGTTCCTGCGTCTGCTGGAACGCTGGCCGAACGCGAACGCCCTGGCCGCAGCGTCGCGAGACGAACTGGTGGCCTTCGCCCGAGCCTGCAGGCACGGCTGGCCCGACCGTCTCGCCGACCGAGTCGAGTCGGCTCTGGCCGGCGACCACTTCGTCGCCCGGGACTGGCTCGTGCGAGCCAAGACCGACACCATCCGCCTCGCCGCCACCCAACTCGTCGCCCTCGGCGGGCAACGCCGGGCATGGGAACGACGCATGGGCGAACTCCTCCTCGGCGCCCCCCGCACCGGCCGGGCCCGCCAACCCAAGGTCGGGCCGCCGGGGCCGACGGTCCCTGGCGGCGAGATCTACTTGAGCTTTCCGGGCCTCGGTGATCTTCTCGCCGCCAGGGTGGCCGCTGAGATCGGCGCCATCACGAATTTCGACACGCCGAACGGGCTGCAATGCTACGCCGGCAAAGCGCCTGTCACCCGCCGCTCCGGCAAACACGACCTCGTCGTCGCCAACCGCCTCGCCCGCAACGGCCACCTCCGAGACGCCGTCCAACAGTGGGCGTTCTGCAGCCTGCGAGGATCCGGCTGGGCCCGAGAGTTCTACGACACCCACCGAGCCAAGGGCAACAGTCACCACGCCGCCCTGCGAGCCCTGGGCAACCGCTGGCTCGAAGTCCTCTGGCACTGCCTCACCCGTGACATCGCCTACGACGAAGCCATCCACGTCACCAACCGGAACCGGGCGTTGGGACCGACCAGCAAAGCTGCCTGACATCGAACTGACGTTCGGGGTTGACAAAGGGTGTCTCACGGGCCTTCCACCCCCGCTTCCTTGAACAGCTGCTCGAGGGCGTGGTCCCAGGTAGGGAGGGCTCGGGACGCCTTGAAGTGCTGGAGCCGGTCGAGGGTGTCGCGCTCGACGCGCACCCAGGCGCTGTTGGGAAAGTACAGGTCCATCATCCCCCGCCACACCGACACCGGCATCCGGTAGGACGCCTCCTGGCTCCACGAGATCCGCTCGGCCGCGAAGCCCGAGTCCCCTCGGGTGAAGACCGTGCCGGAGAACAGCAAAAGGAGCGGGATCTCACCGTCGGAGAGGGAGTGCAGGTACTTCGCCCCGGCGATGTCAAAGTCGTAGGTGCACTCGACCGGCAGATCAAACTCCGTCGACCCCGTGAACCCACCGATGGTCGTCGAGACGTGGGTCCAGAGAAACGGGCGGAGCGAATCGCCCCACCGGGGTGTCTCCCCGAACATCTCGAAGAGGCGGACCTCCTCGTCGGCGCCGTAGCGACGTCGTTGCGGCTCGATCCGGATCTGACACCGAAGGGCCAGGGCGTGCACGCTCCCACCCTCGGTCTCCGAGGCGCGAAGCCGGAACATGATCGTCGGCTGGGCGGCATGGGGCTCTGGTGCCGCGCCCACTACCTCGAAGGCAAGTGCGGTCATCGGGCCTTGGCCCGGACCCGGTCGAAGAAGGAGTCCAGCTGCTCGTGGGCCTCGCGGCCACCGTCAAATCCTCGCCACAAGCGGCGGAGCTGGCCGACGAGCTCGTAGCAGGCGTCGATGGGGACGACGAAGCACTCCGCCCCGCCGCCGTTGGGCTCGGCCCGCACCAGAAATGCCTCCACGTCGGCCTGGACGGTGCCGAGCTCGGGGTTGGCGGCGACCAACTCCTCCCACGTGTCCAGGGCGAGCTCAGACTCGGTTGCCCCTGCCGGTCCCGGGTAGAAGGCCGCGACCCGACCGAGGGTCGAGTTGACGAAGAAAAAGGCCACGCTGACCGGGATCTGCAGCGATTCCCATTGCGCCGGCGAGAGCTGGAAATCGGGGAAGGCGACGTAGCGGTCGGGTACGGCGCGGTAGTGCGCTCCCCCGGCCCCCTCCGAGGTGAACAGCAGATGGCACCCCCGGCACGCGCACATCAGGTTGCGGGCTTCGAGGTCGACGAGGTGGCCATGGTCCTCGGCGATGGGCTCTGCGCAGAGCTCGCAGCTCTCGCCCAGCCGCTCCACCTGGCGCGGGCGGGTCTCGCGAATCCGCTGCAGGACGGCCAGCGGCTCATCCACGGCGGCACCCCCGCAACCACGGGGACGCTCGATCTTCGGTCCCGGACCTCACGCGCTCGCCACTCCCGTCGGGCACTCCTCGTACACTGGCTTGGCGCCGATGGAGACGGGCACGTCGGGCGCAGCCTGCGACGGCTGGTCGACGTCGATGCGGACAATCTCGGGCGCCGCCTCGTGGATCGCCGCCTCGACGGCCATCTGCAGCGTCACCGCCGAGGAGGGACACCCGTCGCAGCTTCCGAGCAGCCGCAACAGGACGGCGCCTACATCGGGGTCGATGCCGAGGAGCTCGACGTCGCCGGCATGCGACGCAAGGAGCGGCCGCACCTTGGCCAGCGCCGCCTCCACCCGGCCGACGAGGGAGTCGGGATGGAGCTCGTGGACGAGGAGGAGGCTGGAGATCAGCTCGTCTTCGACGAATGCCTCCATCAACCCAGGAGCGCGTTCGTCTGCGAGCTCCACGACGCGGGCCAGACCCGCGCCGTAGAGCTCTGAGACCAGACGCAGGAGCTCCTCCGCCCGGTTGCACGCGCGCGGGTCGGCGGTCGCCCGCAGGTCGTCGAGCAGTTGCTCGATACGGTCGCCCGTGGCCCTGAGGTTTTGCGGTGCCGGCATCCGGTGCTCAGTCGGCCAGTTCGGGCGTGGCGACCTGGGTCGGCGTATGCATCTTCTTCAGCACCTTGCCCTTGCCGAGGTACATATGCACGCCGCACGGCAGGCACGGGTCGAAGCTGCGGACGGCCCGCATGATGTCGATGCCCTTGAAGTGCTCCTGATCGTTCTCCTCGAAGATCGGCGTGTTCATCACGGCGTCCTCGTAGGGACCGGGAGTGCCGAAGCTGTCCCTCGGGTTGGCGTTCCACGGCGTCGGCGGGTACGGGTGGTAGTTGGCGATCTTGCCTTCCTTGATCACCATGTGGTGCGAGAGCACGCCGCGGACGGCCTCGGTGAATCCGCAGCCGATCCCCTCCTCGGGTACCTCGAACGGCTCCCACGTCTTGGTCTTGCCCGCCCTGACGTCGACGAGCGCCTTCTCGATGAAGTCAAGGGCGGATGCCGCCGCGTAGGCCTGGAAGTAGGTGCGGGCCCTGTCGCGTTCGATGGCGTTCGACCACTGGGGAATCTTCCACTCGAGGGTGACCGCCGGCTTGAGCACCGACTTCGGCAGATGGATCTCGACGCTGTTGCCCGTGGCCTTGATGTGATCGGTGTTCACCAGGCCGGAAAGGGCAGTCGACCACAGCCGAGCGATCGGGCCGCCACCGGTATCGAGGGCCAGGTGATCGTTGCCGTCGAACCAGCGTGGCGACATCACCCAGCTGTAGTTGCCGTCGAAGTCGCGCTTCTGCGGCTGCGGGTTGGTGTGCTGGTTCCACGGGTGACGTCGATCGACGGGGTTGCCGAGAGGATCGTGGCTCACGAACATCTCCTGGCCTTCCCAGTCGTCGTAGAACGAGTGGCCGAGGAGGATGCGGATACCGAGGTTGATGTCGACCAGGTCGTTGGTGACGAGCTTGCCGTCGACGACGACGCCGGGAGTGACGCCCATGGCCCGTCCCCACTGGCTCATATCCCGGTAGTCGAAGTTGCACACGTCGGGGTCCTGGAACGCGCCCCAACAGCCCAGCAGGATCCGACGCCGACCGACCTCCTCGTATCCCGGCAGGGCCTCGTAGAAGAAGTTGAACAGGTCGTCGTGCATGGGCACGACCCGCTTCATGAACTCCACATAGCGCATCAGGCGCGTGTAGTAGTCGGTGAACAACTGGATGGTCGCCGTCGTGCCGACACCGCCCGGATACAGGGTGGACGGGTGGACGTGGCGGCCCTCCATGAGACAGAACATCTCTCGGGTGTACCGGCTGACCTGGAGTGCCTCGCGGTAGAACTCACCGGAGAACGGGTTGAGTGACCGCATGATGTCGCCGATGGTCTTGTACCCGTGGTCACCGGCGTGCGGGGACTCGGTCCTGTTGGCCTTCTCGAGCACCCCGGGGTTGGTCTCGCCGACCATCCGCTCGCAGAAGTCGACCCCTACCAGGTTCTCCTGGTAGATGTTGTGGTCGAACATGTACTCGGCGGCCTCGCCGAGGTTGACGATCTGTTCGCCCAGTGCCGGGGGCCGCACGCCGTACGCCATGTTCTGCGCGTAGCACGAGCACGTGGCGTGATTGTCACCGCAGATACCGCAGATGCGGCTGGTGATGAAGTGGGAGTCGCGAGGATCCTTGCCCTTCATGAAGATGCTGTAGCCGCGGAAGATCGACGAGGTGCTGTGACACTCGGCGACCTTGCCCTTCCCGAAGTCGATCTTGGTGTAGATCCCGAGGCTGCCCACGATCCGGGTGATCGGATCCCAGGCCATCTCCACCAGGCCGTTGGCGTCTTTGGTCGATGTCTTGGTGGCCATCTCGTCCTTACCTCCACGTACCCTTGTAGCCGGTCGTAAGTGCCCTGCCCGGCGTCCGCCACTTGGGCTCGGCGTCGACCGTCTTTGCTGTCAGCTTGCGGAGACCCCTGATGGCCCCGCCGTACACGCCACTCGCCATCGTCGAGACCCTGGCACCAGGCGGCTCGTCCATGAAGGGCATGAACTTGTCCGGGAACCCCGGCATGGTGCAACCGATGCAGATCCCACCGACGTTGGGGCAGCCTCCTACCCCGTTGGTCCAGCCCCGTTTGGGCACGTTGCATTTGACGACGGGACCCCAGCATCCGAGCTTGACGATGCACTTGGGGGATCCGTACTCGTCGGCGAAGTCGCCCTGCTCGTAGTAGCCGGCTCGGTCGCAGCCCTCGTGCACCGTCGCGCCGAACAGCCACTGGGGCCGCAGGGAGTCGTCGAGAGGGATCATCGGCGCCTGACCGGTCGCCTGGTACAGCAGGTACAGAATCGTCTCCGACAGGTTGTCGGGATGGGTCGGGCAACCGGGCACGCACACGATGGGGATGCCCGCCTTGGACTTCCAGCCCCAGCCCAGGTAGTCGGGCACGCCCATGGCACCCGTCGGGTTGCCGGCCATGGCGTGGATCCCGCCGTAGCAGGCGCACGTCCCCGCGGCCAGGACCACCAGCGCCTTGGGCGTCAGGCGGTCGAGCCATTCGCTCGTCGTCATGGGCTGGTTCGTCTCCGGGTTGTTGCCGAACCCGCACCAGTAACCCTCACTCTTGATGGCCTCGTTGGGGATCGACCCCTCGACGACGAGGACGAAGGGATCGAGCTCGCCCCGGTCGGCCTTGAAGAACCATTCGAGGAAGTCGTCGGCGCCGCCCACAGGACCGGACTCGAAGTCGATCAGCGGCCAGTGCACGGCGACCTTTGGAAGCCCGGGAAGAGCGCCGAGGGCGATCTCCTCGATGCTTGGCTGCGTGGCGGACGTCAGCGCGACCGAGTCGCCGTCGCAGCTGAGCCCGGCATTGATCCAAAGGACGTGGACGACAGTCTCGTCCGGTGGCGCCTCGGTTGCCGTCACAGCGGTCCTCCCCCGTCTTGCAGCCGCGCCGAGTTGGGCGGCTTCAGGTAGTGATACCGGGGAACGGCCCTGCTGTAAATGGGTGTCTTTTGCACCGTTGACACCTCCGGCCGCGAGCGCTAGAAAGGGACAAAGGGGGAAGTCTGTGGACGATGCCATGGCGGCGACCGCCGGCAAAACCTCGCGCTTCGAGTTGGCGCCGCCCCGGCATTTCATCCTGCCCGCCATCCTGCTGCTGCTCTCCGAGCAGCCGGGCTACGGCTACGGCCTCGTGCCCCGGCTGCGAGAGTTTCGCTTCGGCCACGTCGATCGGCCCGCCGTGTACCGCGCCCTCGCTCAACTGGAGGGTGACGGGCTCGTGAAGGCCTCCCCGCAAGACCCGAAGTTGCCGGGCCCGACCGCCGGTCAGTCCCGGAGGGTCTACCTGGTGACCCCGCTGGGCGAGCGGGTCCTCCGGGTGTGGATGGGGGTGATCAAAGAGGAGCACGACCATCTCGGTCAGGTCCTGCGCCGCTACCAGGCGACCGGGACGACCGACGCCGTCCTGGCTCAGGTCGAGGGAGCATGGGCTTCTGCACTCGGATTCGGCTGGTCGCCCGTTTCGTCGACCTCGGCGGGCCGGCGCCGGCTCGTGCCCGTCGACGCCGGCGAAGAGGTGCAGTTGGCCGGGCCGCCCACTACCCCCCAACCCTCCACCGCCTCCGATCCCGACGCCGCCGAGGCACCGCAGCGGAGGTGCTTCCCCCTGGTCCGCGACCGCTCCGTGGTGCTCATCGAGGTTCGCTCGACCGTCGGCCCGCTCAGCTTCGGGGCGACAGGCATCACCGGATCTATCGAGGCCGCTGTCGTCGACGGCGTGCTCCGCACCGAGCAGCCTCCTTCCGCCGAGCTCAACATCGACGTGTCAGGGCTGAGGTCGGGCAACCGGCTCTACGACGCCGAGCTGCTGCGTCGCATCGATGCCCGTCGGTTTCCGACCGCGACCGTCCGGATGCGCGAGTGTGCCGCGAGCGGCCCCGGGTCCCGCTACCGGCTCAGCGGCGAGCTCGTGTTCCATGGCGTGGGCCGGCCAGCACAAGGCACGGTCAATGTGGAGGCAGTGTCCGACCGGCTCATCATCACCGGCGAGCAGGTCTTCGACATCCGCGACTTCGCTATCCCCTCCCCGACGGTCCTCATGTTGCGGATCTACCCTGATGTACGCGTGCGGCTTCACCTCGAGGCCGAGCTCGAGCAACCACCGTTGGAGGAGATCCAGTTGAAGGATTCCCTGTGAACGTCTTCCTGGCCATGGCCGTCGGCTACGTCGTCGGGGCCAAGACCGGAGGCAAGGACCTCGATCAGCTGGGCCGATCCCTCAAGTCCCTCTGCGAGACCGACGAGTTTGCCGACGTCGTCTCGGCGGCCAGGACCCAGATCGGCACCACGCTCAGGGAACTGGCGGGGATCGTCGACGGCGAGCACCAGGCCCCCGATGCTGCGGGTGGCGACCTGGTGGCCAAGGTCAGGCATCTCGTGGGTCAGGAGTGACAGCGGCGTCGTCCGTGACATCCTGACCGACGCCGCGCAGCCCGACGACCCGACCTGCGGACCCCACCGCCGGCTGGGCCGTGACCCGCAGGACGCGCTGCGTGCGATCGGGACGGACCACCCGATACTCCCGCTCCAAGGGCCGCCCCGATGCCACGGACGCCTCCATGGCCGCTCGCACGTCCTCTCGGTCCCCGGGGTGGACGAGCCCGATATGTGATTCGAACGTCCCGTCGAAGTCGAGGGGATCGACACCGTGGATGCGGTGGAACTCGGCACTCCACTGCACCGCCCCTGTCCGCACGTCCCACAACCAGCTTCCGGCGTGGGCCAGGGCCTCGCTCATCTCGAGACGGGCCTCGACCTCGGCCAGCGCGGCCTGAGCCAGGCGCTGCTCGGTCACGTCCCGTGCGATCACGACCGAGCCGAAGGGGACGTCACCGACGTCGCCCGCCTGGTCGACGTCGAACACCGGGCGGAGTGAGAGCGAGACGGGCACGGGCATGCCGTCGGGGCGCAGGACCTCGGTCTCGAAGTGGGTGATCCGGTCGCCGGCGATGACCGTTGCCACCACGGAGCGCACCTCGGGGCGCAGGTGCTCAGGAAACAAGGCGTCCAGTGGACCCTCGAGCACGTCGCCGGCCGGCCAGCCGAAGAGCCGCTCTGCGGTCGCGCCCCAGGTCGTCACCGCCCCGGCTGCGTCGCAGGCGAAGATGGCGTCGTCTGACATCTCGACGAGCGCCCTCAACATCGCCTCCGGGGCCGCGTCGCCCACCTTCGCCTCGTCTCCCCTCACTGCTGGCATCGTAGGAGGCTGGCTACATTGGCGCCGTGCCGCTCGCCGATCCACCAATACCGCCCGCCCCATCGAGACTCGCCCTCGTCGTCGCGCTCGACGAGCGGGACCTCTCGAGAGACGACCTGCTGCTTCGCGCCGACGATCTCGGGGTGCTCCGCGGCGACGGGGTGTTCGAGGCGTTCCTCGTCGTCGACGGCGAACCGTGGTTGCTCGACGAGCACCTGGCCCGACTCGAGCGCTCCGCTCGGGCGGTCGACCTGGCGCTGCCGGCCCCGGCCCGGTGGCGCCGTGCCGTCGCCAGAGCGATCGCGTCGTGGCGCGGCGGGCCCGAGATGGTCCTCAGGCTGATCGCCACCCGCGGCCCGGAGGAAACCGACGCCGTCAGCGGCTACGTGCTCGCCGACGCGCCCAAGCCGACGGCGATCGAGCAGCGCCACCACGGCATTGCCGTCGTGACCCTCGAGCGCGGCTTCGACTCGGAGCTCGCCGGTCGGGCCCCGTGGCTGCTGCTGGGGGCCAAGACCCTCTCCTACGCCGTCAACATGGCCGCCCTGCGGTGGGCGAGGAACCACGCTGCCGACGACGTCGTGTTCTTCACCTCCGACGGTGCCGTGCTCGAGGCGCCCACCTCCTCCGTCGTCGTGGCCAGGGGACGGACACTGCTCAGCCCGCCGACGTCGCTCGGCATCCTCCCGAGCGTGACCCTCGGCGACCTCTTCTCCCGGGCGCCGGAGGCCGGCTGGGAGGTGGGCTACGAGAGCCTCAGCGTGGAGGACCTCCACGAGGCGGACGGCGTGTGGCTCCTCTCGAGCGTCCGGCTCTCGGCCCAGGTCCACACGATCGACGGGAAGGCCATCACCGAAGGCAGGCGCGACGGTAGTGGTCTGGGTGAGGAGATCGCCGGCCTCGTCCGTCCGGTCGCCCCGTCGGTCTGAGGCCCCCGGGCCGAGGACGGGCGCGACAGCCGGTCGTCGTGCCACGAGGCACGACGACCGGGTATCTCACTAGGTCAGATCAGATCACGCGGATCGGATCAGATTTGACGGACGTTGGCGGCTTGGAGGCCCTTGGGGCCTTCCTTGGTCTCGTACTCGACATTCTGCCCTTCGTCGAGGTTTCGGTAGCCATCGCCGCTGATTGCACTGAAGTGTACGAACACGTCAGGGCCGCCAGCGTCTTGAGTAATGAAGCCAAAGCCCTTTTCGCCGTTGAACCATTTCACGGTGCCAGTTGCCATTGGCGATCCCTCCTTTCTTGGCCTGAGTCGACCCGTGGATCAAACGGGTCACGGCCTAGCTCGCTTCCGAGCCGGAGGGAATGTCATCCGGTGCTGGTTTCGTTGCCCTCATCGAAGATGGTAACACGCCATCTCGACGCATTGCACCGTCCGCATCGCCATCGGCTAGCGTCGGTGAGCCGACAAGGGTCGGTGAAGGCAAGAGACGGTCATCCGCTGTGGGGCAACGAGCCCGATCGGGGCTGACGCCGGGAGCGGCATGGCACGCAAAGCCAAGGTACAGAAGAAGAGGAAGCCAACTGAGGTCAAGGGGCGCGTGAGGCGCGGTCGCCCCAAGGTCTGCATGTTTTGTGCGGAGCACATCGACTGGGTCGACTACAAAGACGTCGCCCTCCTCCGGCGGTTCGTCAACGATCGGGGCCGCATCAAGGCGCGGGGCGCGACCGGTACATGTGCGCAGCACCAGCGCGATGTGGCCCTTGCCGTCAAGACGGCGAGGGAGCTCGTGCTGCTCCCCTACGTCGTCCGCACCTTCGCCGTCGACAGGGGCGACCGCAGGGGTGGAGGGTCCCGCCGGGGCCGTCCGGCCGAGCGGCCCGCCGCGGCCTCGGCCGGCGAGGATCGAGAAGCAGCGCCCGCCGACGGTGCCCAGGCCACTACCGAGCCGGCGGCCGAGCCCGTCGAAGCGGCGGCGGCCCCCTCCGCCTGACGCCTCGGCGTCCGCTTCCGGCGGCGATCAGCCCTCGGCAGCGATCAGCCCTCGGGAGCGATCAGTGCTCGGCGGCGATCAGCTGGCGAAGGCGGTCGATGGTCTTGAGCCGGCGAGCCCGCTCTTCGGGTGAGCGGTCGGTGTCGGCTTCGACGCGCGCCGCCATGCCGTTGAGTCGGGTGGTCTCCTCCTTGCGCACCGTGGCCTGCTCGGACGCCGGAAGGCGGAGCAGGGCGCGCTTGAACGCCAGCTGCGCGTCGTGGGGCCGATCGAACTCGAGATCCCGGCTGATCCGTGCGAAGGCGCGGCCTCCATTGCGCAACCGAAGCACTTCGACGTCACGAGCCTCGGACTGGTCCAGCATGGTGCTACCTCCCCAGGTTCCTCTCGGTTCCCTGCCGGCGCTCCGGCGGGTGGCACCCGACCGTGGGGCAAGTGTACCTTCCGGCGCTATCGGGGCCGCCGGCGTCTGGATAACGTCGCCGTTATGGACCGATCGACCGACGTCACGGAGCTGACCGCCGTCGAGCTGGCTACGGCCATAAAAGCCAAGCGGATCAGCCCCATCGAAGCCCTCGATGCCTGTCTCGAACGCGTCGATGCAGTCAACGGCGCCGTCAATGCCATCATCTGGCGAAACGACGACGAGGGGCGCCGCGCCGCCAGGGAGGCGACCGAGCTCGTCTCCCATCGCCGCCCCGACGAGCTTCCGCCGTTTCACGGCGTACCCCTGCCGATCAAGGACCTGACGGCCGTGGCGGGCTGGCCCGTCACCTACGGCTCGGCGGCCGCACCGGAAGGACCGAGTGAGGCGAGCGACCTGGTCGTCGACGCCTTCGTCCGCGCCGGCTTCGTGTTGACCGGTAGGACCAACACTCCCGAGTTCGGTCCGATCACGGTGGCCGAGAACGACCGTTACGGCGTGAGCCGCAACCCGTGGGACCTCGACCGAACGCCGGGTGGCAGCAGCGGAGGGGCGGCGGCGGCCACTGCGGCCAGGATGTTCCCCCTCGCCCACGCCAACGACGGTGGCGGGTCGATCCGCATCCCCGCATCGTGCTGTGGTCTCGTCGGGTTGAAGGTCAGCAGGGGGCGAGTCCCTTCGGCCGTGACGGCGTGGGAGGGCGGAGCGGTCGAAGGTGTCGTGACGCGGGACGTGGCCGACACAGCCGCCGTCCTCGACGTGATCTCCGGCCCCGATCGCCGCTGCTGGTACAACGCCCCCGCCCCGGCCCGGCCCTTCGCCCGCGAGGTCGGCACCGATCCCGGAAGGCTCCGCTTCGGGGTCGTGGAGGAGGCCCCGCTCGGGTTGCCGATCGACGCGGTCTGCATCGACGTCGTGCGATCGACCGCGACTGCTCTCGAAGCCCTCGGTCACAACCGGGTCGCAGCCTCCGTGGAGCTCCCGGACGCAACGGTCGAGGCATTTCTCAACATCGTCAACTCCGGACTCGCCGATTACGAGGGCATCGACTGGGCCAGGACCGAGCCCCATATCCAGGCCGGCCGCGCCACGGCCGCCGGCATCGACAGCCTCACCTACGTCCGGTCGGTGCATCAGCTGCAGCGCTACACCCGAGAGGTCGTCACCCGGTGGGGCCAAGAGTTCGACATCCTCTTGACGCCGACCATGACCATCGAGCCACCCAGGGCCGGCGACGTCCTGGCTCGCGTCCACGCCGAGCCGGACGGGCCCGCCCTCCCGGTGCTACAGATGGCGATCCTGGCGTCAGCCTTCAACGTCACGGGACTTCCCGCCATCTCCCTACCGACCGGCCGGACGCCGACCGGCCTGCCGATCGGCGTGCAACTGGTTGGTGGACCGTGGGACGAGGCCACCGTCATCCGCGTGGCGTCGCAGCTGGAGACCGCCCAGCCCTGGACCGCCCGCCGGCCCGCGCTCTGAGCGAAATCAGCCGCCGGCGGCAAGCGTCGCCAGCCGACCGGGCCCGGCCGGGTCGAGGAGGTCGACGACGGCGTGGATCGGGCGGCCAGGTCCGCAGACGGCGCCGATGAGCGCGGCGCTCGGGGTGCCGGGCGCGGGCATCCCCGTGGTGATGACGACGAGCGGGGCGAAACCCGATTCGTCGATGACGGCGGCGGCGGCGATGGTGCGCCACACGGTTTCGCCCCGCTGGAGCCCGGGGCGGTGGTTGGTATGGCTGCCGGCGATGATCACCGACAAGGCCCGACCGCTGCGGTCCCACACCTGCGCATCGGTGGCTACACCGCCTGGCGCCCGGCGTCCTGGCTCGGTCCTGGCAAACCCGGCCGCCGAGATGGCCACGACGGCCATCTCCTTCGCACCCTTGCCTTCACTCGTGACCTCGGCCACGGCCGCATCGACCGTCGTCAAGGACACAACGGGCACCTCCAGACGGGGTTGGACGACCGGCCCCTCGCCGAGGCGGCGGCGCTCCCCCGCCACCCGTGCCGCCGCCTTTTCGATGTAGGACCCGTCCAGGTCGTAGCCCACGTAATGACGACCGGCTCGGACGGCGGCCACAGCCGAGGTACCAGAACCGGCGAAGGGGTCGAGGACCAGATCGCCCCGGTAGGTGTACAACTCGATCAGTCGGGCCACCAACTCGACAGGGAACGGAGCCGGATGGCCGACGCGCGTGGCGCTCTCGGGAGGGATCTCCCAGACGTCGAGCGTGTCCTCCATGAACGCCTCCCTCGTCATCGTCGCCTCCGATGGCAATCCCAGACGGGCGCGCTCCCGGGGCGGGATGGCCCGGTCGAACCGGCCCTTGCTGGCGACGATGACCCGCTCGGTGAGATCACGGAGCACGGGGTTCCCCGGCCGCTGGAAGCTGCCCCACGCGCACGAGCCGGACGAGCCGCGCTGCTTGACCCAGATGATCTCGCCCCGGAGCAGCAGCCGCAGGTCGTCTTGGAGAATGCCGGTGATGTCGGCGGAGAGCGACCGATACGGCCGGCGCCCGAGGTTGGCCACGTTGACGGCAATCCGGCCCCCGGGCTCGAGAGTCCTCGTGCACTCGGCGAAGACGTCGCGCAGCATGCTCAGGTACTCGATGTAGGTGGCCGGGACGCCACCTTCGCCCAACTCCTTCTCGTATTCCTTGCCGGCGAAATACGGGGGCGAGGTGACCACGAGGGCAACGGACGAGTCCGGCACATCGCCCATCGACCTGGCATCGGCACAGACCAGACGATCAATCTCCTTGCCCGCATCGACGGTTGCGTCGGTCGAAAGATCGGGCGGCGTGAACCTGCCGTAAAACGCCGCAGCATCGTGGCTTTCCCGCTTCGACACGCCAAACGACGATGTCGATGTGGAACGCCTGACCATCGGCGCATCGTAGTGAAGACCAATCGTCACGAACATGAGCTCAGATGCCGTCGCCCAGAAAAGCTTGGAGCAATCGCTTGCGCAAGCCCTTCCGGCTTCGGTAGCCTGGCTAAACGATGTTGCAATGACGTTCGCCCCCGCTGGTACGGGGCGTGCGAGGTTGCGGGCACGATGGCATTCCGCTCGGTCACGACCCGACCACGAGGACGCGAGACGATCGGGAAGCCTGGTTGGTGCGGACATGGTCCGCGCCCGGACCCTTGCGGTCCGAACCGTGCCGGCGCCCCCGTACGTCCGGAAACCCGACAACGGCCCGCCCTCGGTCGGTACACCCCCTGCGACGGGGCCCGGCAGAGTGCGCCCCCAGACGTCGAGATGGGTCATCTTCGCCATCGTCTCCATCGCCTTGTTCATGTCGTCGGTCGACTCCACCATCGTGGCGACCGGCCTCCCGACCCTGCGCCGGGCCTTGCACGCGCCCATCAACTGGGCCAGCTGGACGATGACCGGCTACCAGCTCGGGCTCGTCGTGGCCATGCCGGTGGCGGGACGAATCTCCGATCAGCTGGGGCGCAAGCGAGTGTTCGCCGCCGCCGCCGCCCTCTTCACCGTGGCCTCGCTTGCCTGCGGGCTCGTCGACAACATCGCGCTGCTGATCGGGCTCAGGGTGATCCAGGCCGTCGGGGGCGCGGCGTTTATGCCGGCCGCGAGCGGGATCGTGATCGACGCCTTCGGCAAGGACCGCAACCGGGCCCTCGGCATGTTCTCGAGCATCTTCCCCATGGGTGCGCTCGTCGGTCCGATCCTGGGCGGGATCATCATCACCGACTGGTCGTGGCGGGGCATCTTCCTCGTCAACGCCCCGGTCGGCGTGGTGTTCACCCTGCTCGCCGTTCGCTATCTTCCGTCATCGCCGGCCAAGGGTGGCCGGGCCGACGTCGCCGGCGCCGCCCTCCTCGGTGGGACCATACTCGGCGCCATGCTCGCCATCACCCGCCTCGGTGACGCCGGCGCCAGGGTCGCCTCGGTCGGCTTCGCCGTGCCCTTCGTGATCTCCGCTGTCTGCGGCGCCTGGTTCATGTGGCGCAGCGGGAGGGTCGAGCATGCCCTCATCCCCGCCCGCCTGCTACGGGGCAAGGTGTTCGCCGCGGTCAACGGCATCAACTTCGTGTGGGGGGCATGTGCCATCGGCTTCGGCGCCCTCGTCCCGCTCTTCGCCGAGGACCGCTACGGGCTCAGCCCCCTCGCGGCCGGGACGCTTCTCACGGCGCGCGCCGTCGGCGAGATCATCCTTGCCGTCATCGCCTCGCTCGTCATCCACAGGAGTGGCTTCCGGGCGCCGATGATCGTCGGGTTCGCCTTCATCGCCTGCGGGCTCGGCCTCATCGCGACCCACCCTCCCGTTCTCGGGCCGTACGGCTGGCTTGCGCTGTCGGCCGCCCTCACCGGGATCGGGACCGGCATCTCGGCGCCGGCCGCCAACAACGCCTCCATCGAGCTCTCCCCCCACGACGTCGGGGCCATCACCGGACTACGCGGCGCATGCCGGCAGGGGGGTGCCATCATCGGGGTGGCAGTGACGACGTCGGTCGTGGCGCGAAGCGCCGACCAGTCCGCCGCTCTCGGCCACGCCTTCGTCGTCCTCGCCGCGCTTCTCGCCCTGATGATCGCCCCGGTCTTCTTGATCCCCGACGGAATCAGAGCCAGGCGACGCCGCCCGCAGTCGGCCCCCCGATGACGGCGCTGCCGCCGTACGTTCCCCTCGACGGGAAGCCGTGGCGGCTGGCAATGGGGCTTCGGCCCCTCCCCGTCGAGCGCTGGCTCGAGGTCGACGCTTCGAGGTCGACCGAGCTCGACCTCAAGGAGCGGTTGCTGCGCGAGACACCCGAAGCGGTCGTGGGCGCCCTCCCAGGGAGCGACGCCGCCGCCCAGGAGCTCCTCGACACCGTGGTCGCCCACATGGCCGACCACCACCCCGGACTCATCGAGGTCGCGGCGGACGGGCGGATCCAGGAGCGTACGTCGGGGCGCGTGATCGACCCGGCCGTCCTGCGTCCCGTCGATACCGCCGGTCGGCTGGTGCAAGAAGACCTCTGCGTCATGGCGCGCCGCGACGGCGCGTGGCGACTGATCGCCGCCAGCCTGTGCTTCCCGAGCCGGTGGCAACTGGCCGACAAGCTCGGCCGTGATCTGTCGGCCATCCACGCCCCCGTCCCCGGCTACGAGCAACTCCTGGCCCGGCCGACGGTCGCCTTCTTTGACCGCCTCCGCCGGGACCGGCCCGTCTGGCGTCTCAACTGGACCCTGATCGACCGTTCCGACCTGCACCAGCCCGACCCCGGATCGAGGCGGACCGAAGGCACAAGGACCGACGCCGGCGAGTGGTCGTTGTGGTTTCGAGTCGAGCGCCAGACGCTGCGCCGCCTGGTCGTCGACGATGCCGTCGTGTTCACGATACGGACCTACGTGACCTCGCTCGGCCAGCTCGTGGCGTCGCATCCCGAGACGATCGGTGCCCTTCAAGCGACGCTCCCCACCGTCCCCGAAGCGACCTTGCGCTACAAGGGCTGGGCCGGGCTCACGGGATCGCTCATCGCCTGGCTGGACGAGCGCTCCCGGTCGGTCTGACCGGGACGGGACGGGCCGTTCCCGACGTCGGGACGGCGGTCGGCGATGACAGCCTGGCGGAGCACCCAGGCCGCCAAGAGCAGCGTGGCAATGACGAGAATGACGAACACGACGATGGCGGGAATCACCGGCGGCCAGTAGTTGGCGTCGTGACGGAAGGCGTTGGTGGCGTTGTAGTCGAGGCTTACCGTGTAGCGACGCAGGTACCAGTAGAAGGCGCCGATCCAGCCAAAGCAGAGAGGGACGAGGAAGAAGGCGCTCACGCGACCGTGGACGCGCCGCAACCCGTCGCGATACCGATCGCCGAGCAGCGCACCCGAGAGGATCGGCAGTCCGGCGATGAGCGGAAGGCTGTAGCGGCCCTGCCAGATCACCCCGTCGGTCCTGACGTGGCTGTAGATGATGACGAACGGGAGGATGAACCCGAAGAGGAGCACCAGGGCCAGGAGGACGAGGGCGTCGCGGCGGCGGATGAGCATCAGGGCGGCGACGATGATCCCGAAGCCGGCGACGAACCAGACGGCGAGGATCGGCACGGGAACGCTGAAGTTGGGCGAACCAAAGGCGCCGACGACCTGGCGCAGCACCCGTTCGCTGTGACCGAGCACGGCGAGCACGTAGCCGCTCGTCGTCCGCTTGGAGATCTTGAACGCCTCGACCTTGTAGGACTTGGCGAACAGGACGAACAGGCCGGACAAGAAGGCGAAGCCAAACGAGACGACGAGTGCGATCTTGATCCGCCGGAAGGCGAAGAGAGCCACGCAGGCCCGAGGCCTGAGGGCGACGAAGGTCACCACGATCAAGGCGAAGAACCCGGTCGAGAGCGGCCGGCTGGCGCAGAGGGCCACCGCCCCGGCGATGGCCGAGACGACAAGGGCGAGCGGGGGGTCATCCGAGCGGTGCATGACCATGACGGTCAGTGCGGCCCAGAGGAGGATGCCGCCGCCGATCTCCATGCCGCTCGGGTTCACCACCCCCCCCATGTACAACGCCGTGGGCGTGACGGTGATGGCCAGGGCAACGGCGAGCAGGCTGGAGCGGCCCCACGTGCCGACACAGGCAAAGGCCAAGCCGATGAGCACGGCGACGATCAGGGCCGCGACCGCCCGCATGGCGTGGAGCACCCAGGGGGCGCTCGTCACGAGGGTCGGCAGACCCGTGAGCAGGTAGTAGAGCGGAGGGTAGCGACCCTCGTAGGTCGTGACCGTGACCATCTTCCCCGAGCCGACGACCTGATGGGTGCACGCCGCCGAAAGGTGGATGTTGTAGTCGCAGGCCGCCCGGTGCCTGGCGTTGTAGACCGTGGCCGGCACCTTGACGATCACCGTTCCGCCCGTGATCGTGCCGGGGACGGGCGTGCCGATCAGCGTTCCGTGGGCGACGGCCGCCGACTTGATCAGCTGGGCTTCCTCGTCGGGACCGGCGGGGACGGGCGAGGCGATGGCCCACATCAGCGTGATGGCGAAGATGAGGACCGTGGCGACCAGCCACCGCACGGCGAAGGGATGGGACCTGGCTACGGTCATCGAGTGACGAAGATCACCAGCGCGACTGGGGTGGTGCGGCCGCAGCGGTCCTTCTCGGTGTCCGCAACCATCTGAGCGACGCTAGCCGAGCCCGACCCGGCGACTCGACGATGCCGGTGTCAGGCGCAGGTCCCTCCAGATCGGGCCGCCCGAAGCCACCGCCGGCCAAAACTCCCGCCGGCCTGGCACCATGGGCGGGACATGCCGGTGCTCAAGCCATCCCCGCGCGGCGACGCCGCCCCTCGCAGCGGCCGTGGCCGGGTACGGCGCTCCGACCGGTCGAGCTCGGGGATGGTCCTCGACGTGTCGGGCACGCCGGTGAGCCGCCGGCGGATCCGTAGGACCAGGATCTGGATGGCGCTGCTGCTGCTCACGCCCGTCTGCCTGGCCGGCATCTCCCTCCTCGCCTTCAACACCACGGGACCGCCCGAGCCCGTGGTCCATCCCCGCTCGACGCCGACGGGGTACCGGGCCATCACCGATGCCTACTTCGGCTACGTCGTGCCGTCAGGCTTCAAGCAAAACACGACGTGGACCGACCAGAACGGGGATTTCTTCTACGGCACGCCTTCGGCGTACGTGGCCGAGACCCTGCTCAGCCCCAAGCACGGCCCGACGGCCGGATCGGCGCCGCCGCCACCGTTCCAGGCCTTCGGTGTGCCCAAGCCGACTCCCTTCTCGGCTCGAGGCGTCCATGGCGTCACCGTCCCGGGCACGCACGGCGCATGGCAGGAGCAGATCAGCCGTCCCGGAGGCTTCGTGGCCACGGCGGTCGACGCGTGGGAGCCCGCCACCTCGTCGCAGATCTGGCTGCTTGTCCATGCTCCGCCGGCCGTTGTTCGCACCGTTCTCGCCAGCCTCAAGGGCTGAAGGACCCCGACGACCATCGGGGCGAGCCGCCAAGCCGGCGAACCCGGCCTCGGCCGCCGCCCGGGCCGCCCCCTCAGCCCGCCGGCCGGGTCGCCCCCACGTAGATGTCCGATCCCCACGCCGTGCCGGGGACGGTCGGAAACGGCTCCTCCCGCACGAAGGCGCCGGTATGGGGAGCGTCGACCATGACGCCGGGGCGCACCACCATCCCGACATGCTGGACGTCGGTCGCCGATCCTCCGAAGAAGACGAGGTCGCCCGGCTCGAGCACTTCCCCCGGGGCGAGGGCAGGCCCTGCGTCCCATTGGTCCTGCGCCACTCGGGGCAGGCCCACGCCGACGGACCGGTAGGCCGCCTGGACGAGACCCGAGCAGTCAAAGGCCACGCCCGGCGCCTCGCCGCCCCACCGGTATGGCACCCCGAGCTGGCTCAACGCCCAAACCAGGGCCCCGTGAGCCGCACCGCCGGCTGTCACCGGGGCCGCCGGTGAGCGACCGTAGCTGCGGGCGAGCGCGAGCACGTGGCCCACATACGAATCGGAGTGGTTGTAGGCGAAGACCGCCCCGAAGAGGTTGGTGCCGCCCCGGCCGCCATTGGCGCATAAGTCACGCGCCGTGGCGTAGACGGCATCGGTGGCGTCGTAGGGACTGGGCGGATCCGCGCCGCCGGGCGGCACCGGCTGGTCGTAGCGAGCGAACGTGGGCGGCTCGAACTGCATGGGCCCCTCGGCCCCCGCAAAGTTGGACCCCGACTGCACGCCGGGAAGCTGGGAACGACCATTATCGGATTCGACGGTGCCGATGGCCGCCACGACGGTCCAGGGCAGGCCGGGACACGTCGTCGCCGCCCGCTCGTAGAGCCGCAGCATGCCGGAGGGAACGGCGCCAACGGCGCTGGCACCCGCCACTATCGAACCCTCGGGTGCCGCACCGGCGCCGGCCGAGGAGACCGCCGTGGCAGCCGCCCCGGCCGCAGCAAGGGGCAGCACCACGGTGGCGGCCACCCCGGCCGCAACCACAAGCATGGCCCTCATGTCGTCAGCCCCCGGCCACGACCGACCCTGTTCGTTGACCTCGTACCTGTCGACGACACCGTCGAGCCTCCCTCGATCGTCGTGACGAGAGGCGGCCTCGGCCGCGAGATGCGGGGAGTTCCCCGAGCTCCAACACAGAGACTACATCTTATACTTTCACATGTTTTCTTGCTATGATGATAACTTTCGAGTCGGCGTCAGTGGGTGGGCGGGGATCGGCGGCTCCCGGTACGCTGCGGACCGCCGCCCCGGAGGGCCGGTCGAGACCCGGACCCTCCACCCGCCCCGGAGGTCCGCTTGCGATCCAGCCTCGCCGACTATCAGCTGCTCGGACCATTCGGTACCGGAGGGGAGCTCGACGGCACCTGGCTGGCCCGGCCACCGGCTCGCATTGGCCAGACGGCGGCGACGGTCGTCGTGACCGAGCTCGGCGACCCGGGGCCAGGTTGGCCCGATCTGTCCGCCCGGCTCGCTGCCCTCGCCGCCGTGAACAACGAGCATCTGCCCCACCTGGTGGAGGCGGGGTGCACCGAGGAGGACGACGGGACGGTGGCGTGGGTGGCGCGCCTCGACGCCGATGCCCGCCCGATTCCGACCGGCGGCACGGACAGGACCGCTGCGCTGCTCGCCGTGGCCGGCGCGGCCAGAGCGGCCCACGCCCTCCACGACGCCGGCATGGCCCACGGCGACATTCGGCCGGCGGCGCTCCTCGTGGCCGGTGAACGGTTCAGGCTCGAGCCGCCGTTTCGTACCGTCGCCCTGCGCAACGAGCGGGCCGGACCCTCGCGTCGACCGGTCGACCTTGACGCCGTCGATCCGACGACGCTGTGGGGAGAGGGACCGTCGAGGGCCGGCGACATCTGGTCGCTCGGCGCCACTGCGCACGCGCTCATCGCCCGCCGGCCCATCCATCCCGCCCTCGCCGACGATGGCATCGTCACCGCCGTGCAGCGGACCCTCATAGAGCCACCCCAGATCGCGACCGACATCGAGGGCCCCCTCGACGCCCTCATCCGCTCGTGTCTCGCGCCCGACCCTGCGGATCGCCCGGCGACGGCGGCCGAGCTGGCCGAACGACTCGAGGGACTGGTGGCAGCCCGATGAGCGCCCGCGTCGAGGTGCTCCCCGGGCCGGGGACCGTGATCCGCTTCGGGGAACTGACGGTCTGGGCCGGACCGGGGGTTTCGGCCGACCTCCTGTCGTTCCTGCAGCGGTCGGCCAGCAACGTCGCCGCTTCTCCGAGCAGCGGGCGCCAGGTCGTCGACCACGTCGCCGGCATCCTGACCACCCACGACCCCGAGCCTGGCGCCCCCTTCGCGGTGGTCGGACCCGACGGGGCCGCTTGGGTCGCCCTGCTCCACGGTCCGGTCCTCGCCTGGGACGGGACTCGGTGGCTGGCCCCGACCCCCGACCCGGGTTGGCTGCGAGCCACGGTTGCGCCCCAACCGGCGTTCAGCATCGGACCGGCGGGCAGCCCGTCACCGCGCCTGGTCGTGGACTCGCCGTATGACCTGAACGCAGGGATGGTTCCCGGCGGCGGCGTGATCATCCTGCCCCGACCGGGTGCCGCACAAGCACCGCCGGGCGCAGCACTTGCTCCAGAGGCGGAACCGGCTCCGGGCGCAGTCCCGGCTCCGGGCACAGTCCCGGCCTCGGGCACAGTGCCGGCTCCGGAGTCAGTGCCGGGCCCAGAGGCGACGCCGGGCGCTGGCACTGCGTCCGGCCCGGGGACAGCCTCGCCGGCAGGGGCAGGCCCGGCGCTGGCGGGAACCGGACAGGTGCCGGCCGGGACTGCGGCGAGAACCGGACCGGCGCAGTCCCCTCCACTCGCAGCCGCCCACCCGACCTCGATGTTCGCTCCCGTCCCGGGGCCGAACGCGCCAACGGCGGATCCCGGCCGAATCGTCGACCTGCGCCGGCCGCAGGCCACCACCCGGCCACCACTGCCCGCCGGCCTCCTACCGGCGCCGCCCGGCCGGCCCGACGTGGACGGGATCCGCTGCGAGCGAGGCCATTTCAACCATCCATCCAGCTCGACGTGCGCCCGCTGCCGACTGCCGATCGCCCCGGGCCGGCCCCCGGTCACCGGACCGAGGCCGACGCTCGGCCTGCTCCTCGCCGACGACGGCGCCGTGTACCGGGTCGCCCACGATCTGTTGGTCGGCGCCGACCCGGCCGTCGATCACACCGTCAGTGGCGGAAATCTCGCCGGTCTGACCCTGCGCAGCGACCACGCCCTGCTTGCCCCCGCCCACACCGAGTTGCGCCTCCACGACTGGACGCTCAGGGCGGTCGACAGGGGATCGGCGGCCGGAACGTTCGTGGTGGTGCCGGGCCGAGACGACTGGACTCGACTCGAGCCCTACACACCCGTCGACGTTCCCCCCGGTTCCCATCTTTCCATCGGCCAACGGGTGCTGACCTTCCTCTCCCCGTGGCCGGGGTGAGCGGCCGCGTCGAGTCTGGCAAGCACCGGGCCGTGCGGCCCGGCCGCGGACGCGGTCGCTCAGCCGACCTGGGAGCGGTAGGAAGGGCAAAGGTGCTCGGCGGCGGCGGTGATGACGGTGCCGAGGTCCGATGTCGGCAGGTTGCCGTCCTGTAGGGAGATGCGATCGGCGAGCGCCTGAAACGACACCCCGGAGGAGAAGTCAGAGCAGACCGCAGAGCCGAGCCTGACGAGGCCGGGGTCGCTTCGGACCTGGTTGATCGCCGGCACCTCGTCGTGGACCTGGGCAAGAAAGGCGTGCTGGCGGGCGAGCGCCGCCGGTGACGTCCCGGAAGACCCGCACGCCGCACCGGCGACCGTGAGCACACCGGCGGCGAGGAGGAGAAGGGGCCACCTGGCCCGGTCGGGCCTCCCGTCGCGGCTCACGAGCCGCCGGGGCACAAGCCGGCCCGCCACCCGACCGGAGCACAGCCCGAATTCACCGCAGCGAGTGTACGCACGGCGCCTCGCTGTGCGGGGTCGGCGCCCGACGACCAAAGGACGACGACGCCCCCTCCTCCCTGGCCGCATGCCCACCGGGACGCCACCGGCCACCCCGGCGCCCCCACTCGTGCCGCCCCCGAAAGTAGCAATTGGCCGCCGGCAGCCAGCGAACCGGGCCGTCGCCCTACGGCCGGGCCGCCAGCCATGCGTCGATCAGCCGGCGGGCAATGCTCAGGCGGGGTGGGAGCTCGGGAAGACGCTCGGGCGCGTACCAGGCGGCTTCGACGATCTCGTCGCCGTCGACCTGGATCTCGCCGCCGGCCCACTCGGCGGTGAAACCGACCATGAGCGAGTGAGGAAACGGCCAGGGCTGACTGGCCGCATAGATCGGAGGGTGCAACCGCACCCCCACCTCCTCGGCGATCTCCCGATGCACGGTGTCCTCGAGGGTCTCCCCCGGCTCGACGAAACCGGCGAGCACGGAGAACATCCGTCCTCCGAAGCCGCCGTTGCGAGCCAGCAGGACCTCGCCGGGGCGATGAACGAGGACGATCACGGCCGGGGCGACGCGCGGATAGGCCCGCAGACCGCATGCCGGGCAGCGCATGGCACGCTCCCCCGCTGACGGCACGGTCGCCGTGCCGTCGCGCCCGCAGAAGCGGGAGGTCCTGGCCCAGTCGACCAGGTGGACGGCCCGGCCTGCGGCGTTCCACGCCGGGACCGCAAGGGAGGCCCCCATGGCCCGGAGCGACTCCCACCGTCCACCGTCGGGCGCCTCGGTGCCTTCGGCAACGCCGGCGGCCCAGCAGTCCGTCCCGTCGAGCGTCCCGACAAAGAGCGGCTCGGTGTCGGCGTCGGCCGGTCCAGCAATCGTCGAAGGGACCTTGTCATCGACCGGCGCCGGGCCCGTCGGCGGGGTTGCGGGCCCGACGGTCAGGACCTCACCGCTTCGCACCAGATACCAAAGGACCGGTCCGTCGTTCGCGGCCGGCGGTTGGTTGAGGGCGAGGAAGGTCACCCCCATGGACTACCAAGGTGGGGGCGTTCCCGTCGACTCGTCCGCACAAGGGCCCGCTACGTCGGCCCATGCACCATGCTGGGCCGGTGGCCGCTTCGACGATGTACGAGCGGGTGGGAGGAGACGAGTTCTTCGACCGCCTGACCCGACGGTTTTACGACGCCGTCGCCACCGACCCCGTGCTGCGGCCGCTCTACCCCGACGATGCCGACGCCCTCGAGCAGTCCCGGCGACACCTGTGCGGATTTCTCGTGCAGTTCTGGGGCGGCCCGAGGACCTACAGCGACGAGCGTGGTCACCCGAGGCTACGGATGCGCCACGCTCCTTTCGCGGTCGGTACGGCCGAGCGCGACGCCTGGATGCGCCACATGGCCGCCGCCGTGCGCGCCGGCGGTCTCGGCCCGATGGATGAGACCCAGATGCTCGGCTACTTCGAGTCCGCCGCCACGGCCATGATCAACACGGCCCAGGACTGATCGGCCCGACTCGCCGCCTCAGGGACCGCGAAGAGATAGCAGGCCCTCAGACCTGGAGGAAACGGCGAACGGCGAAGGCCGAGCCGAGCACGCCCACCACGGCGCCGACGACCAGGATGAGGATCCCGGTCATGATGGCATCGTGGGGAGTGACATACAGCGGGCTGTTGGTGTTGACGAGCGAGTCGTTGCCGACGAACGAGGCGATGGTGTCGCGCGCGAAGTAGACGGCCACGAAGGCGATCCCGGCCCCGACGATGCCGTGGACGAGACCCTCGAGCATGAACGGGATGCGGATGAACCAGTTGGTGGCCCCCACCAGCTTCATGACCGCCACCTCGCGTCTTCGGGCAAAGATGGCCAGCTGGATGGTGTTGACGATGAGGGCGATGGCCCCGACCATGACGCCGACGGCGAGGAAGACGGCGATGTACTTGAGGACCCTGAACCGGTTTTGGAGGGCGTCGATCTGGGCCTTGGCGTAGGTGACGTTCAACACGCCAGGCTGTTTCTTGAAGACCGCACCGAGCTGGGAGACGTTCTCCGAGCGGGTCGGCACCACGCGCCACGACGTCGGGATCCTTGACAGGGTCATGACCTGCAGATACGGCTTGTTGGCCCCGAAGATCGTCCTGAACTCCTTGAGCGCATCGGGACTATCGACGTAGTGGTAGCTCTTGACCCCCGGCGTGGTCGCAAGCTGCTGGCCGATGGCTTTGACCTCGCTGTTGCTCACCCCGGGGACGAGGAAGACGGAGAGCTGGACGCCACCGCGCCACTCGATCGACTGTTTGTTGATGGCCTCGCGCATGATCAGCACGCCGCCGAGGGCGGCGAGCGACACGACCATGGTCACGATGGCGGCAATGGTCATGACCAGGTTGCGGCGCAGGTTTCCGCCGGTCTCGCGTAGCAGATACCGGGAAGAGAGCGGCACGACCTCAGGCCCCCATGCCGTAGACGCCGCGGTCCTGGTCGCGGATCACCGAGCCCCGGTCGAGCTCGATGACCCGGCGCCGCATGGAGTCGACGATCCCGTTGTCGTGGGTCGCCATCAGCACCGTGGTCCCCGTCCTGTTGATCCGGTCGAGCAGTCGCATGATCCCTGCGGTCGTGCCGGGGTCGAGGTTGCCTGTGGGCTCGTCGGCCAGCAGGATGAGCGGCCGGTTGACGAAGGCCCTGGCGATCGCCACGCGCTGCTGCTCCCCTCCCGAAAGCTCGTGGGGCAGGTTCTTGAGCTTGCGGCCAAGGCCGACAAGATCGAGGATCTGCGGCACCTGGGTCCGCACCACGCTGTGGGGTCGGCCGATGACCTCGAGCGCGAACGCCACGTTCTCGTAGACGTTCTTGGTCGGCAGGAGGCGGAAGTCCTGGAACACGCAGCCGATGTTGCGGCGCAGATAGGGGACCTTGAACGACGAGAGGGTCCCGACCTCCTTGCCGGCCACCCAGACGCTGCCGTCGTCGGCAAGCTCCTCTTTGGTGACGAGGCGGAGGAATGTCGACTTCCCAGAGCCGGAAGGCCCGACGAGGAAAACGAACTCGCCCTTTTGGATGTCGACACACACGTCGCGCAGCGCGACGGTGGTGCCCTTGTATGCCTTGGTGACGTTGTCGAGTTTGATCATAAAGGTCAGGTGGTGCGCCGCCCTCGCACGGCCGGATATGTTAGCGAAATCCGGCGACCCGGTGGGGCCAGGGCTCGTGAGGACCCGCAGAACCGACCCTCAGGACCCGCCGGCCACGGCCTGACGGCCCCTCCGCCAGCGGAGATAAGCCTCCATGAACGGGTCGAGGTCGCCGTCGAGCACGGCGCTTACGTTGCCCGTCTCGTACTCGGTACGCAGGTCCTTGACCTGCTGGTACGGCGCAAGGACGTAGGAGCGGATCTGGGCGCCCCACCCGATCTGGGCCTTGGGGCCGGCCATGGCATCGAGCTCGGCGGCCCGCTCGCCGCGGGCCAGCTCGGCGAGCTTGGCCGCCAGGATCTGCATGGCCTTGGCCTTGTTCTGGTGCTGGCTGCGCTCGTTCTGCACGGCGACGACCGTCCCCGTCGGCAGGTGAGTGAGGCGCACGGCGGAGTCGGTCACGTTGACGTGCTGGCCGCCGGCGCCCGACGACCGGTACGTGTCGACCCGCAGGTCCTTGTCGTCGATCTCGACGTCGCCCGACAGCTCCTCGAGCCACGGCACGGCGCTGAAGGAAGCGAAGCTCGTCTGCCTCCTGGCCTGCGAATCGAACGGCGAGATCCGCACCAACCGGTGCATGCCCCGCTCCGATGTCAACAGGCCGCTCGCGTAGCGTCCCTTGACGATGAAGGTGGCCGAAAGGATGCCGGCCTCCTGGCCGGCGCTGACCTCGTCGACCTCGAGATCGAAGCCCCGTGACTCGGCCCATCGGCTGTACATGCGCAGCAGCATCTCGGCCCAGTCCTGGGCGTCGGTGCCCCCATCCTTGGCGTGGATCTCGCACACGGCGTCGCGCTCGTCGAGCTCGCCGGTGAACAGCGAGCGCAGCTCGAGGCGATCAAGCTCGGCGCCGACGGCGGCGATCCCGGCTGCGATCTCCCCCTCGACGGAATCGTCGCCCTCCTCGCGGCCGAGCTCGAAGAGCGTCTCGGCCTCCTCGACCCGCGAAGCCAGCCCGTCGACCAGGTCCAGGTCCCCTCTGACCTGCCCGTACTCCCGGTTGACCTTCTGGCCGACGTCGGTGTCGTCCCACAGATCGGGGCGTCCGACCTCGACCTCGAGCTCGGTCAGACGCCGGCGCAACCCGGGCACGTCGAGGTAGCCATCGGCCTCACGCAGCCGGCGGCGGGCGTCGCCGAGCTCCTCGCTGAAGTCGCGCACCCTATCGGCCGTGGCAGAACTTGAACTTCTTGCCGCTCCCGCAGGGGCACGCGTCGTTGCGACCCACCCGGTCCCAGACCGAGTCCTTGACGACGGGCTGGTCGATGTCGGGCAAACCGGCCTCCGCCGCCGCCGCGGCGACGCCAGCGCCTTCACCGTGATCAGCCGCCACCGAAGGGACCTGTCCGAGTGGCAGGCCGGCGGCCTGCTCGTCGGAGGCGAAGACGACTTCTTCCCCCGGGGCCGGCCCGGCCGCGAGCGTGCGCTGCAGGCCGCCGGTGCCCTGCACCGGGTCGTCCGAGGACTGGTACGTGGCCCCCTCGAGATCGTCGTCGTCCTCGCCGGCCTCGTCGAGGACCCGGACCTGGGCGTGCATGACGATCTTCACGTAGTCGTCGTCGATGCTCGACATCAGCTGGCCGAACATCTCGTAGCCGTCTCGCTGCCAGGCCACCAGAGGGTCCTGCTGGCCCATGGCTCGCAGCCCGATTCCCTCCCGCAGGTAATCCATCTCCGAGAGGTGGACCCGCCACTTCTGGTCAATCAGCTGGAGCATGACCTCGCGCTCGAGGGTGCGCATGGTCTCCTCGCCGCCCGGCATGTTCGCTTCACGGTCGTCGTAGTAGGCGAGGGCCTCGCCGGCCAGCTTCTCGTACATGTCGTCGGTCGTCTCGAGGCCGGCGAGGTCGTCGGCGGCAAGCTCCGTGGGGTAGTAGAGCCTGACCTCGGTGATGAGGCTCTCCATGTTCCAGTCCTCGCGGTCCTCGGCACCGGTGTGCGCCGCCACGATGCTGTCGAGAGCGGAGGACAGCACGTCGACGGTGCGGGCCCGCAGGTCCTCGCCCTCGAGGATCTGCATCCTCCTGGCGTAGATGACCTTGCGCTGCTCGTTCATCACCTCGTCGTACTTGAGGACGTCCTTGCGGATCTCGGCGTTGCGGCCCTCGACGGTGTTCTGGGCCCGTTCGATCGACTTGGACACCATCTTCGAGTCGATAGGCACGTCGTCGGGGAGGGCCCTGCTCATCACCCAGTTCATGGCGCCGGTGGCGAAGAGGCGCATCAGCTCGTCCTCGACGGAGAGGAAGAACCGACTCTCTCCCGGATCCCCCTGCCGACCCGAGCGGCCCCTGAGCTGGTTGTCGATGCGGCGCGACTCGTGACGCTCGGATCCGAGGACGTACAGGCCGCCGAGCTCCCTCACCCGTTCCCCCTCGGCCTTGCAGACCTCCCCGTACTTGGCAAGCAACTCCGCGTAGTGGGCGCGGCCCTCGTCCGATTCGGGGTCGATGCCGCTCGCCGCCGCTTCCTGGGCGGCGAGCCCCTCCGGGTTGCCGCCGAGCAGGATGTCGACGCCGCGGCCGGCCATGTTGGTGGCCACAGTGATGGCACCGAGCCGACCGGCCTGGATGACGACCTGGGCTTCACGGGCGTGCTGCTTGGCGTTGAGCACGTGATGGGGGAGGCCGCGCTTCTCCATCATGGAGGAGAGCACCTCGGACTTGGCGACCGAGGCCGTGCCGACGAGGACCGGCTGGCCCCGGTCGTTGCGCTCGATCAGGTCATCGATGATCGCATCGAACTTGGCGAGCTCCGACTTGTAGATGAGGTCGGCCTCGTCGGCCCTGACCATCTCTCGGTTCGTCGGGATGGGTACGACCGGCAGCTCGTAGGTGCTGGCGAACTCGGACGCCTCGGTCTCCGCCGTCCCCGTCATGCCGGCCAACTTCTCGTACTGGCGGAAGTAGTTCTGGAGGGTGACCGTCGCCCAGGTGTGGTTCTCCTCCTTGATCTCGACGCGCTCTTTGGCCTCGACGGCCTGGTGGAGCCCGTCGGACCAGCGCCGGCCCTCGAGGACGCGGCCGGTGAACTCGTCGACGATCTTCACCTCACCGTCGCCGATGATGTAGTCCTTGTCCCGCTTGTAGAGCTCCTTGGCCCGTAGGGCCTGGGTCAGTTGGTGGACGTAGTTGGACGACACCAGGTCGTAGAGGTTGTTGATCCCGAGGGCCCTCTCGACCTTCTCGATGCCCTCCTCGGTCGGCGCGATCGTTCGCTTCTCCTCGTCGACCTCGTAGTCGACATCGGCCGTGAGGCCGCGAGCCACCCCTGCAAAGCGGTAGTACAGCCGGGCCGACTCGCTCGATGGCCCGGAGATGATCAGCGGGGTCCTGGCCTCGTCGATCAGGATCGAGTCCACCTCGTCGACGATGCCGAAGTTGTGGCCGCGTTGGACCATGTGCTCGACGGAACGGGCCATGTTGTCGCGGAGGTAGTCGAAGCCGAACTCGGTGTTGGTGCCGTACGTGACGTCGGAGTTGTAGGCGTCCTTCTTGAGCTGCCAGTCGTCGACTTCGGGTGATATCCGACCGACGGTGAGGCCGAGGAAGCGGTGGACCGACCCCATCCACTCGGCGTCGCGCTTGACCAGGTAGTCGTTGGTCGTCACCAGGTGGACGCCCTTGTTCTCGAGAGCATTCAGATAGACCGGCAGGGTCGAGACGAGGGTCTTGCCCTCGCCGGTCTTCATCTCGGCGATCCAGCCGAAGTGCAGGGCCGCACCGCCCATCAGCTGCACATCGAAGTGGCGTTGGCCGATGGTGCGCCCCGCCGCCTCTCTGACCGCGGCGAATGCCTCCACCAGCACGTCGTTGAGCTCCTCGCCGGCCTCGACCCGCTCCCGAAACTCGACGGTCTTGTGGGCCAGGGCGTCATCGGAGAGCTTCTTGTATTCCGCCTCCAAGGCGTTGATGTCGGGCACGATGGACTGCAGGGCGCGGACCTTCTTGCCTTCACCGGCTCGGAGGACCTTGGTGAAGATGCTCATGGGGCCATGCTACCGGCGACGACCAAGGCAGTACCCTCGCGTCGATGGCCCTACCGCTCGAGGTCGGTGGCCGGCAGGCGACCGGGTCGGTGGCGCCGACGGGCTCGCGAACGCGCCGGTTCATGGCCTCGCTCACGCCGTCGCGGCTCGCGCCGCACATCCCTATTGCGGTCCTGGTTGCCGCCTACGCGTGGTATTTCGCCCGCCTGAGCGTCTCGGTCCAGGACGGCTACGGGGCGCCCGGCTTCGACATGGGGATCTTCGACCAGGGGGTGTGGCTGCTCAGCCACTTCCACGCGCCGTTCGTGACGGTCATGGGCCGGGATCTCTTCGGCGACCACACGTCGTTTGTCCTGCTGCTCGCCGTGCCGCTGTATTGGATCCACGACGCCCCTCAGACCCTGCTTGTAGCCCAGGCCTGCCTCATCGCGGCGGCGGCGATCCCGATCTATCTGCTGGCCCGGCGCCTCACGGCGAGCACCGCCGTGGCGACCCTGCTCGCCGGTGCGTATCTGCTGAATCCGGCGCTGCAGCACGGCAACCTCGAACAGTTCCACCCCGAGGCGTTTCTGGTGCTCTCCATGTCGGTGGCCGTGTACGCGGCGGTGACCGACAAGCGACGGCTGCTCGTCGTCGCCGTCATCGCCGCCCTGCTGACCAAGGAGGACACGGCCGCGCTGATCGTGCCCCTCGGGATCTGGGTGACGTTCCGGCGTAGCCGCCGCCTCGGCCTCGGGATCGTCGCCGGCGCCCTCGCCTACCTGGCCTTCGCCTACGACGTCGTCATCGCGTCCCTGCTCGGCACGGCGTCGTTCTACGCCAACCGGATCCCCTTCGGTGGACTCGGTGGGCTGATCGCCGAACCGTTCCGGCATCCGGGCACCTTCTGGACCTTCCTGCGCACCGACGGCAGGCCGTGGTACCTGTGGCAGCTCGGCAGCTCGCTCGGGTGGGTGTGGCTCGTGTCGCCCGAGGTCGCCGCCATTGCCGTCGGGACCTTCGCCGAGAACGTCGTCAGCACCTTTCCCTATATGCACCAGATCCTCTACCACTACACGCTGCCCATCGTGCCCGTCCTCGCCATGGGGACCGTCTGGGCGGTGTCCCGGCTGGCTACGCCGACGCGCCGGTGGGTCGCCACCGGGATCGTGACGACGTCGGCGGTGGTGTGTTGCTCGCTGTGGGGCCTCGGGCCCTTCAGCCGCGACACTTACCCGCACCTCGACCCGTCGAGCGCCGCGGTCGCGCAGATCAACGAGGTCAGGGCGGCCATCCCGCCCGACGCCGTCATCTCCGCGTACTACGGCTACGTCTCCCACGTCGACCACCGCCTCCGCTGCTACCTGTGGCCGACACCGTTTCGCGCCCAGTACTGGGACCTCTACACCCAGGAGGGCCAGCGTCTCCCGTTTGCAGGACAGGTCAGGTACCTGTTCCTGCCGACGACGCTCTCACCGTCGGACCGCACGGTGCTCGACTCGATCCGCTCGCAGTTTCGCGTCGTGCGCTCTGACGCCCAGGCGACGCTGTGGGAACGGGTGGGAAGCTGAGGCTCAGTCGTCGGGGCGGTGCGGGTCGAGGAGACGCTCGCGCACGGCGTACATGACGGCCTCCATGCGGGAGTGGAGGTGGAGCTTCTCGAGGATGTTGCGGACATGGTTCTTGACGGTGTTCTCCGAGATGAACAGCTCGTCGGCCACGTCCCGGTTGCTCATCCCCTTGGCGACCAGCTTGAGCACCTCCAGCTCGCGGCTCGTGAGGACCGGCGCAGGGAGCTGCTCCTTGGTCTCGGCCCGCTTGGCCAGCGAGTTGAACTCGCTCAGCAACTTCGACGCCATCGACGGTGAGATCAGGCTCTGGCCGGCGACGACGGACCTGATGGCCTCGGCGACCTCCTCGACAGAGATCTCCTTCAGCAGGTAGCCGTTGGCGCCGGACTTGATCGCCTCGTAGAGGTCGTCCTCCTCGTCGCTCACGGTGAGCATGAGGATCTTCGTCGTCGGGAGCAGCTCGCGGATCCGCGCCGCCGCCTCGATGCCGTTGACTCGCGGCATCCTGACGTCCATCAGGACCACATCGGGGGCGAGCTCGACCGCCTTGGCCACGGCCTCCTCACCGTTCTCGGCCTCGGCCACAACCTCGATGTCGTCTTCGGTCCCGAGGACGACGTAGAGGCCGCGCCGGAACACGGCCTGGTCGTCGGCGATCAGCACTCGCGCCGTCACCTCGGCATCGCTCACCTTCGTACGGTAGCCGTCCGGGTGCGGTCCACTCATGCTCGTCGGGTATCCGATCACTAAGGGGGGAAATGGGGACCCCAGCGGCTGACCTGGTCTTTGACCCCACACTCGCCTGCTGCGGCGCTGGCGGACCGGGGGTGGCGGCCTTGGCCCTGCACCTCCGGAACGCCCGCTTCACGCCGTCTCCACCCGAGAATCCCCAATGGACCTCTCGCGGCGGGCAGGGCTTACCCCTAAGCCGCACCATGCTCGGCAACCACGGGTTGCCTTACGTGGGTCGTTTCGCCTGCGACTGGCATCGACTTGCAACCACAGACCCGCTGGGGTCCGTGTCGAGTGTAGGCCGCTCGCCGCCCTCAGGCGCCGGCGAGCTGACGCTTCAGGTCGACGAGCACATCGACGGGGCCGGGGTCGATCCCCGCCTCGGCCGCCATCCAGAGCGACACGTAGTCCCCGAAGATGATCAGGTCGAAGAGCTGGGCCAGATCCCCGTCGCCCTCGCCCACGATCTCGATCACCGCCGCGACCTGGTCACGCAGGACGTCGGCGACGAGCTCGAAGCGGCGGGCGACCTGGGGGTGCTCGCCCTCGTGGCGGAGGTTGACGGCGGTGAGCATGGCGGAGCTCGAGGGGTTGCCCCGGCCCCAGCCGCACACCTCGTTGTGGCACAGCTCGGGCTGGGCGCTGGCGAACGCCGGGGTCTTGGCGTTCTCGTTGACCTGGGTCCGCCACCGGTGGGCGGCCGCGGCGCCGACGCCACCGCCGCCGTGGATCAGGGGGATCGTCCGGCCGATGCGGCGGGCCACGTCGGCGGCTCGGCTGGCGTCGCCTGCGTTCGCCAGGGCATCCCTTCTCCGCTTGAGCTGGTCGATGGCGGCGTCGATCCAGTACGAAGCCCCCCGGAACAGCCCGATGTCCTCGAGCACGACGAGCGGCGGCATGGCCATCGCACCGATGGCGGCGCGCGGCTGGGGGATGTCGGAGGGGACGGGGATAAGCGGCGCTCCCCACCTGCGCGCCAGGTGGGCGAGCTCGCCGCCACCGGTGACGACGACCATGTGGGCGCCGGCCACGGCAGCGTCGGAAGCGGCCTGGAGCGTCTCCTCGGTGTTTCCCGATGCCGAGACGGCGAACACGAGCGACGTCTCGTCCACGAAGGCCGGGCACTCGTAGGACTTCACGACCACAACAGGCACGGGGACGAGCGGCCCGGCCACGGCGGCGAGGATGTCGCCGGATACGCCGCTGCCGCCCATGCCGAGCACCACGACGTTTTGGATCTGGGACGTGTCGGGGAGCCCTTCGACGCTCCTGGCTTCGCGGACCGCGGCCTCGGCCTGTTCGGGGAGCCCCTCTTCCAGGTCGAACATGCCGAGGGTGTCGAGCACAGCCACGCCCTGATCAGCCCGCCTCGTCGAAGGTCGGGCTGATCCCTTCCTTGGTCGCCTTGGCCAGCAGCCGATCGTTCTCGGCGTCGTCGACGTTCTCGGCCTCGTCGATCAGCATGTTGGGAATGTCGTCCTGGATGGTGTAGCGACGCTTCAGGCGAGGGTTGTAGAGGCTGTCCTCGTCGGCGAAGTACAGCAGGGGACCCTTGTCCTGCGGGCAGGCGAGGATCTCGAGCAGCAGCGGGTTGAGTGCCATTCAGGCAAGCTCCTTGAGCAGGGAGGAGAGCTCAGCGGTATGGGCTTCGCACTCGTCGGGGGTCGCGGCCTCGAGGTTGAGGCGGAGCAGCGGTTCGGTGTTGGACGGCCGCAGGTTGAACCACCAGCTGCCCAGGTCGACGGTGAGGCCGTCCGTCCGATCGAAGCTGACACCCGGATTCGACTCGGGGTCGTAGCGCTCGGCCACCTTCTCGATCACGTCGCGTGGCGCACCGACCTCCAGGTTGACCTCGCCCGAATCGGCGTAACGCTCGTAGGAGGTCCGGAGCGTTGAGAGGGGTTCAGAGCTGGCCGAGAGCAGCTCGAGCACCACGAGGGCGGCGATGGATCCCGAGTCGGCGCGGTAGTTGTCCCTGAAGTAGTAGTGCCCGGAGTGCTCGCCGCCGAAGACGGCGTCGGTCTCGGCCATGACCGCCTTGATGTAGCTGTGCCCGACCCGGGTCCTGACCGGCGTACCGCCGCGCTCGGCGATGATCTCGGGTACCGCCTTCGAACAGATGAGGTTGTACAGGATCGTCGAGCCCGGGTACTTGACGAGCATGGCCGCCGCCACCATGGCGGTGGTCGTGGACCCCGACACGGCGACGCCCCTGTCGTCGACCAGGAAGCAGCGGTCGGCATCGCCGTCGAAGGCGAGGCCGACGTCGGCGCCCGTCTCGGTCACGCGGCGCTGCAGGGCCACGAGGTTGGCGGGCTGGATCGGATCGGCCGGGTGGTTGGGAAAGGTGCCGTCCAGCTCGCCGAAGAGGATCTCGAGCTCGAAGGGCAAGGTCTCGAACACGGCGGGGACGACGAGGCCGCCCATGCCGTTGGCCGTGTCGGCGACGACCCGCAGCGGCCTGAGCTTGCCGACGTCGACAAACGAGTGGACCTTGGTCGCGTAGTCGGCGAGCACGTCGGTCGTCGTGACCCGGCCGGGCGTCGTGGCCGTGTCGGCGGTCGCCCCGGCCTCGACCGCGGCCCTGATGTCGGCGAGGCCCGATTCGGCGCCGACCGGCCGCGCCCCGGAGAGCGTCAGCTTGATCCCGTTGTAGCCGGCCGGGTTGTGTGATGCGGTGAACATGGCGCCGGGGGCGTCGAGGGAGCCCGATGCGAAGTACATCTCGTCGGTCGACGCCAGGCCGATGTCGACGACGTCGACGCCGACCGACGTGACGCCTTGGGCGAAGGCGGCGGCTAGCTCGACGCCCGAAGGGCGCATGTCCCTCGCCACGAGCACCCTCCCGGCGCCGCAGAAGCGGGCGAAGGCCACCCCGACGGCGCGCGCCAGACCGGCGTCGAGCTGGTCGGGGACGGTGCCGCGGATGTCGTACGCCTTGAAGACCTGATCGAGGAGCGCCATGGCAGCCTGCACCTTAGAGCGTGGCTTGCCACCCAATCCTCACTCCAAGGCCGGTGTTCCCGACGGCGGGGTCGGTGGGACGTCACCCGGCCACGGCTGCGTGGCCACGGGTTCCATCGGTCGCGGGAGACGAAACCGCGGGGGTGGACGGCGCCAGAGGACGACGAGCAGGCCGAGACCGGCGATGCTGAGCACGAGGCCGATCCAGTCGACCGGCGTGTAGCCGTAGGTGAGCGACACGTTGTTGGAGGTGGGCACCACGACCATCAGGTTGGGGGTGACCCGGTAGACGGCCTTGGCTCCGCTCACGTGCCAGTTGGGGAAGTACGAGGTCTTGACGAGGATCGGCACGCCGGTGCGGTCGACGTGAAACGAGATCGACTCCTCGTGCTGGACCATATCGCTGACCTTGGCGCGCGGTTCCGGCCGCTTCGGCGGGTTCGGGTCAGACGAAGCGACCCGGGCCCACGATGCGGGCCCCGACGCCGCTTCGTACACGTCCCAGCGTTTGGAGTCGAGGTACCAGGACTGCGAAGGGGCCAACCACTTGGTCCCCGTGACGTCGCGCATGACGACCGGCTGGTTGGCAAGGGGCTGCACGAGCGGCGAGTCGAGCACCTTGTAGATCTTCCAGGTCTGATTCTGGTTGACCGTCTGATTGGCGGAGTTGGTGACCTGGGTGCGGTATGGGCCGACGGACGCCAGGTACTTGAGGGACGGGTCGGCGGCGGCCATGCGCTGCACGCCCCGCGTGACGGCCATGTAGTACTTGACCCCGAACATCTGCAGATGCGAGATGCCCTCGGCCACGTTGGGACTGGCCGGATAGTCGAGGCCGACCATGGGGTCCGATGGCTGTTTGGACAGCTCGGCCGCATTGAGGAAGTGGTAGGGCGTGGTAGCCGACGACTCGTAGTAGAGGCCCTCCATGGACCCGATGCATCCCGACGACCAGTACGGAAGCAGCATGAGGGCATCGGACGTGCCCATGTCGTTTATGGCGGGCTCGTACTCGTACATGGCGCGCCCGCACCCGTCACCTGAGGTCCGCCCGAGCCGGTTCATCTCGCTGATGAGAGCGAAATAGGTGCTCCGGCTCGACTTGTCGGAGGCCTGGTACCCGCTGAAGTTCCAGGTGACCCAGCCGGGGACGAACGAGTCGTCGGTGCTCTTGATCCCGAGCCAGTCGTAGCTGCCGGTGCTCGTGAGATGCCCGAAGGGCAGGATGCGCAGAGGGAATCCGGTCCAGATCAGCCCGACGAGCAGGGTAATCACCGGCACAGGAACCATGGCCCAGCCCCGCGTCGAACCCCTGCCCTTCGCCATCGCGACCACCACGGTTCCGACCTCGGCGAAGGCCACGCCGACGAGCAGGTACAAGCAGAGGTACCAAAACGGCAGCCACCTGGCATTCCACAGCCTGTCGGCGGGGGCAAAGCGGAAGGCCAAGGCGGAGAGCACGGTCATGAAAAACAGGAAGGTGCCGATCCGGTTGCGCCGTACGAGCGAGAGCAGCGCTCCCACGCCGGCCAGGATGAAGAGCCAGAGGTCGTGACCGGGGAACAGGGTGGTCAGGTAGGCCGTGATCTTGCCGTAGCCCATGTTGGTGGCGTAGGGCAGCCGGTACTCGTAGGGCAGGGCCCAAAAGGCGATGAGCAAGCCACCCGTCACGCCGACGGGGATGCTCCAGCGCAGACGCCTGAGGTCGAGGGACATGACGAAGAGCACGGCGGCGCCACCGATGGCGAAGAACAACGGCAGGATGTGGGACATGCCGCAGAGGGCGAGCACGACGGCGGCCGTCGCCCGGTTGCGGCCCGTGTGCATCCCCCTGGCGGCAAGCCCGAGGAACAGCACGGCAAAGGCCAGGCTGATGGAGAAGGAGAACTCCCCCGCCATGGTCGACGCGATGTTGCCGCCGTAGATGGTGAAGTCCCGGTTGAACAGGTAGGGCACGGCGGCGACGGCGAGGCAGGCAGGTCCGGGGAACCGCATGCGGGCCAGGCGCCCGAGGGCCCAGCAGACCACGGGGAGGGCGACGAGTCCCGACACCGCCACGAGCTTGAAGGCGACGTCGTAGGGGATGACGTAGCTCACGACGGCGATCGCCACCATCGGAAGCGGGAAGTAATACGTCAGAGCCGGAAAGCCGGCATACCAGTCCATGGTCCAGCCGAAGATCCGAAAATGGGGCAGGAGCTCCCGCTTGATGTAGGCGGGCAACCAGACGTGGGCTCCCATGTCCCCGCCGGCGGGGGTCGTGTTGCGGAACAGTTCCGACGGCTGGAGCTGCACGAAAACGAAGATGGTGCACGCGGCCACGACGAGCAGGGTGAAGATCGCCTCCGGGCGCAGCACCCTCGCGCCCCACGACTGCGTTCGAGTCCCCCCGCCATCGTCGTCGAAGGACCCTGGGCCCGGACCGTCGATGCCATCGGTCGCCGCCCCTGCGTCGGGCCGGCGGGTCATCACTTCGCTCACCCGACCGGCGGCCTTCGACGCATCACCCTCCTATGTTGCCCAAACCGGAGGACAACATGGGTGCAGGCGCGACTCCCCATCAGAGACAGCGATCAGACATGGACGTGCGCCAGGCTGAGCACGGCGGCGGCGTTGAACGCGGCGTGCGCGGCGATGCCGGGCCCGAGGCGACCGGTGCGCCACGCCAACAACCCGAGCACGACGCCGAACACGGCGAGGCCGGCAAACTGCAGGGCCTCGAAGTGGGCCAGGGCGAAGGCGAGAGCGGAGACGACGATGGCGAGCGGCACCGGCAGGCGGCCGAGGAGGCCGCGAAGGACGAGACCGCGAAAGAACAGTTCCTCGACGAGGGGGGCGCCGACGGCGAGGAAGACGAGCAACAGGGCAATTTGAAGCGAGCCGTGGGCGGCGGCCGTCTCCTGATGGGCCGGGCTGCTCAGGGAGTGGGAAAGGCCGGGGTAAATGCGCTCGAAGGGGTAGTAGATGGCGGGGATGAGGAGGTACTGGCTGGCGGCGCCGATGGCGGCGCCCACGACCACGTCGAGCGGTGAGGCGAAGCGCAGGCCGAGGTCCCGCGCCAGGCTGGCATGACCGAAGCGGCGGGTGGCGATGATGGCCGCGCCGAGCAGGCCGATCCACAGGGCGGCGACGTCGGCCACCGTGACGGCCACCGGCAACGGCGCACCGGCGCGGTAGCCGCTCAGGTTCTCGGCGATCGACGCCGCAATCGACGCCAGGACGAGGCCGACAGCGAAGCCGAAGAGCGCTTCGACGAGACCCCACGAGTTGGGGGTCGCAGGCTCGGCGCGGTCCGGGCTCAGGATACGAGCGAGGCCGGAGGGTCCCAGCGCCCTTCGACACGCCGATCGACCTCGGACCAGCCCTTCGGGGCGCGGAGGCGGCCGGCATGGGACTCGCAGAGACCCCATTGGTCACCGTCGATGCCGGGCTGGTCGTCGAGCCAGACGCGCTGCGCGCCGTAGTCGTAGGTGAGCCAGGCGTCGGCTCGGCCGGCGCAGCCGGGACGCGCGCACTGAGTCGATCGCATGGCCCGAAGCGTACCGGTGACGGCGCCGAGCGGTGCGTGATCCTGCGGCCGCCCGGCTCACCCGCTGAGATGATCCTGAGACTCTGGGCTCGTGCGCGGCGGTAGAAGGGCGGTGACGCCTAGCATTGCGCCATGAGTCGTCAGCCTGGAGATTTCCGCCCCGGCCGATCCGACCGGTCCGGCGGTCCCGGAGGCCAGCCGGGTGGTCAGCCGAGCGGCGGCGGCACCAACTGGAGGTGGATCGCGGCCGTCGGCGTCGCCGTCGTCGTGCTCCTGATCATTCTCCCTCAGCTCCTCGGCGGGTCGACCAGCTCGAAGGTGCCGTACTCGACGTTCTCCAACGAGATGCTCCACCACAAGATCGCATCGGCGACGATCGACCCCGGCAACGGCCACATCGACTTCACGACGACGGCGGGCATGTCGTCGAGCACGCAGGGCTCCGTCGTCAACGGCAGTGATCTCGGCCAGTCGGTCTACGCCAAGTACATCAAGACCCTCAACTTCAAGTCGGATCAGACGCCCGTATGGGTCTCGCTGCTGCCGTGGCTGCTCTACGGCGCCGTCATCGTGGGGTTCTTCATCTGGATCTCCCGGCGAGCCCAGAGCCAGATGGGCGGCATCATGTCCATCGGCCGCTCCAAGGCCAAGGTGTACAACAGCGAGCGGCCCCGCACGACGTTCTCGGACGTGGCCGGCTACGACGGGGTCAAGCTCGAGATCCGAGAGGTCGTCGACTTCCTGCGTTCGGCCAACCGGTTCAAGGAGATCGGGGCCAAGATCCCCAAGGGCGTCCTGCTCGTCGGTCCCCCCGGCACCGGCAAGACGCTCCTCGCCAGGGCCGTCGCCGGCGAGGCCGGCGTGCCCTTCATGTCGGTGACCGGCTCGGACTTCATGGAGATGTTCGTCGGGGTCGGTGCGTCGCGCGTCCGTGACCTGTTCCAAACGGCTCGCAAGCAGGCGCCCGCCATCATCTTCATCGACGAGATCGACTCGATCGGCCGAAAGCGCGGAGCCGGCCTCGGTGGCGGCCACGACGAGCGCGAGCAGACCCTCAACCAGATGCTGGCCGAGATGGACGGTTTCGAGGCCACGGAGGGCGTCGTGATGATGGCCGCCACCAACCGGCCCGACATCCTCGACTCTGCCCTCCTGCGCCCCGGCCGTTTCGACCGTCAGGTCGTCGTCCCCCTCCCCGACCTCAACGAGCGGCTCCCCATCCTGGCCGTCCACTGCCGGGACAAGCGGATCGGCCCCGACGTTGACCTCGCCGTCGTGGCCAGGGGCACCCCCGGCATGAGCGGCGCCGACCTGGCCAACCTGGTCAACGAGTCGGCCCTCCACGCCGTACGCCGGGGTGAGCACGCCATTCACATGATCGACTTCGAGGCGGCGAGGGATCGCGTGTTGATGGGTCAGCGTCGCGAGTCCACGGTCCTCTCCGACAAGGAGAAGGAGGCGACCGCGTACCACGAGGGCGGCCATGCCGTGCTCGCCTACGTGCTCCCCGACGCCGACCCGGTCCACAAGGTGACGATCCTCCCGACCGGGATGGCCCTCGGCAACACCCAGCAGCTCCCGATCGAGGAGCGTCACAGCTACTGGCGCGAGTACATCGAGGACACCGTCTGCGTGATGATGGGCGGCCGCTGCGCCGAGGTGCTCGAGCTCGGCAGCCTTTCGACGGGTGGTTCCAACGACATCCAACGGGCGACCGAGCTGGTGCGAAAGATGGTGCGCGAGTTCGGGATGAGCGACCGGGTGGGTCCGATGGCGTGGGGTCAGGATGCGCAGGTGTTCCTCGGCGAGGACCTCATGCACGCCGGCAAGGAGTACAGCGACGTGACCTCGCGCATCATCGACGAGGAGGTCGAGCGCATCCTGCGTGAGCAGGAGGCAAGGGCAAGTCGCCTGCTCACGTTGCACCGCAGGGGTCTGGCCCAGGTCGCCGATGCCCTCCTGCACCGAGAGACGATCGACGGCGAGGAGGTCGGCCGCCTGGTGGACGAGGCCTTCGGCCGTCCGGTCCACGACCACAACGAGGTCGTCCCCAGCTTCGCCCCGACCGAGAGCGTCGGCGGCCACGATCCCGAGGCCAGCCCGGCCGGCACCGGAGGATCCCAGTTCCCGCTGCCGACATCGGGCTGGCACAACCGCACCGAGGACTGACCTCACCGCAGACTGACCTCACCGCAGTTCGTCGCCCGGCCCCCGTTGGGGTCGATCGCTTCGAAGTCCCCTCTCAGGGGGCGAGGGGGACGCCGAGGCCGAGGGCATCGCCCCCGGTTCCGTGGCGGCCGATCAACTCCACGCCCACGACGACGGGTCCGCTCCCCTTCACGAGGATCGCCGCCGGTGAGCGCAGGTGGCGGATCGATCCGAGCACCCAGGTGGTCTGGGCCTTGGCGCCGAGCTGCGTCGCCAGTTGCGGCAGCGCCTGGCGACGGCCCGCCGAGACGGCCTGGGCGCTCACCGTGACCGGCTTCGTCGTCGGGTTGGAGACGGTTATCTCCTCGTCGAGGGTGCGGGTGATCGTGGATCCACCGACGAGCCATGAGCTCGCCGGGTGGGTCGCCCCCAGTTGCTCGCCGATCCCGCGGGCCGACGAAGGAGCCTGCGCCGACACCGTCCTCGCCGCCACGACCCCGACGCCGTTGGTGCTCGAAAGCGCCACGGAGAACGTGGAGCCCGACGGGATACGGGTCTGATCGGCCGACGTGACCGAGACGACCTGCTCGGCGCCCACGTCGATCGACACCGGTTCGGCCGATCCCTGCGCCAGCCTGACCGCCAGCTCGAGATGGGCAGTGCGGGTGCCAGGGTTGTAGATCGTGTACTGCTCGTGGAGGCCGGCCTGCGACGTCCCCTTGGGCCAGTACCACGAAGGGGAGACGGCCGGCGCACCGAGGGTCTCGGTGACCCCGAAGACGGGGGAGGCGGGGTCGGCGTCCGGTCCTGCCCCGGCCTTCGTGCCGAGGTACGGCGTGCCCTTGCGGGGATGGGAGACGACATCGGTCTTCCAGGCGACGAGGCGACCGGCGCTCACCGCCACGGACGTGGCGATGGAGCTCCTTCGCCTCAGGTGGCTCCCGAGGCCGATGGCCACGAGGCTGTCGGGGGGGACGACGACTCCTTGGAAGGCACCGGGACTCTCGACGCCCTCGTTGGTCGTGAAGGTGAAGTTGGCGATCGCCGCCGTTGGATACGGGTTGAGGAGGGTGATTATCGATGACGCATTGATGCGTGTCGCCCCGTTGGTGAAGAACCAACTGGTCGACCCGGACGTGGCGCACGGGGCCGTGGAAGTGCCGAGCTTGCTGGTGAGCAGCTGCTCGACGGTGGCGGCGCCGCCGTCGAGGTCGACCGTCGCCCCGACCCAGGCTCCGCCGCCCTTGACCCGCTCGGCGACGGTGGACTGCCGGTCGGCCCCTACCTGCAGCGTCGTCTTGCTCTTCTTGCCTCCGCTAGCAAGGAAGGTGACGTTGGCCGTCAGGGTGCGGCCGCTGACATTGGAGATGACGAGACGACCCGGGGCCTCACCGTCGGGCCTGTTCGTCGCCCCCGCGCAGAACCACGAGGAGGACAGCGCCGCGGCCGGTGCTGCGCTCGGGGCGATCACCGAGCGCAGCTTCGGACCCGGCGACGTCGAGCCCTTGTGGCCGACGAGAACGCCGACCACGAGGACGGCGACCACCGTGACCACCACCGGCATGCGCGTGATCCTGGCCCGGCGCCGGTGGGGAGGGGAGGCGCCCGGGGCGCCCCCACCGGGTCCGGCCGCGCTCGACCCGCGGCCGGCACCGGCCGGTGGCTTGCCACCGCCGGCCCCGGAACGAAGCGACCCCCCGTTGGTTCCCGGTCCCTGCGGGCCATCGTCGGCCCCGGAGTCGATCGAGCCGTCGCCACCGGCCGAACCCTGCGGGCGGCCGCCGGTGTCGGGGTATGCGCCGGCGGAGGGCTCAAGGGAGCGACGCCATTCGGCACCGTCGTCGGGCCTGTCCGCCGTCGGATCCTGATCTTCCGTCGAGTCAGGCATCGACCCACACCTCGTCGCTGTCCATGCCCTTCGGGGCGTTGCTTACCGCCTTGCGTCGGCGAGAGGCTCGCCGACGGTGCGGGGCGAGCGGCGTGAACCACTCGGCTTCCACCGTCTCGGATGGCACACCGGCCCGCGACCGGCGCCAGCGATCGGCGACGACACCCGCCGCCACCAGCACCCAGAGGGCCGCGAAGATCACCTGCGCTACCCGGGTCGGCGTCGAGGTAGAGGCCGCGAGCGACGCGCTGCCGCCTTGGCCTCCGGTCAGGTCGAAGAGCATGCCGGCCCCGAGGGCGGGCGTTCCTGCCACCGACTCACCTCCCACCCGCAATCGCCATCTGGCGCTCGGTGTGGCGGCCACGTACACCGCCGCTCCGGCCGGGACGTTCCCCGAGGCCGACGCCGGGTCGCGCCCGGTGAGCACGGCCGAACCACCGGCAAGGGATGTGCCCTCGACGACGCGTCCCCCGGTTGCGGCCGCCGTCCTTGCGACCTGCAGGGCGTGGCCCGAGACGGCCACGCGCACCGGCGCCCAGGCCGAGTTGACGTACACCCGGTAGTCCGAATCCGACGCGACCTGGCGCAGGTCGGTCTGGAGGAGGAGTCCGCTTTCGAGCGCGTCGGGCGTCGGCTCGCCGGCCGCTCCGCTGCCGACAGGCCCGTTGCGGTCGGGGATGACGAGGTAGCGAACCCCGAGCGGGGCGAGCAGGTGTCCGAGCTTGGTGGTCAGCCCGCCCGACGCCAGGCGCAGGTCGGAGGCAAACACCCGCGCCGCGCCCGGCTTGCCGGCCGGCCACAGGCTTCTCAGGTCGGGAAGCCCGTCGAAGGAGGTGGCGTAGGCCTGCCCGCCTCCGAGCGAGGTGGACGCCATCGGCAACGCTCCCGGCGCGCCGACCCAGAGGATGCGGTAGTCGCCACCGCCGGCGTAGTCGAGGGAGCCGAGGACCGTGCTCGGACCGCCGCGTGGAAGGTTCCAGCTGCCGCTACCGACGGCGGCGAGGATCGGGAAGGCGGTCACCAAAAGGCCGGCCGCCGCGAGCACCGAAGCCCCCTGCCGCCACCCGAACCGATAGCCCGGCAGGTCGAGCTCGAAGGCGACCACGCCGAGGCCGACGGCGCCAGCGAGGGCGGCGCAGGCTGGAGCCAGCATCACTTCGGGGTCAGCGGGAGCGGGCACGGCGCCCCTCAGGGCCGCCCACGCCCAGATCACGCAGAGCAGGGCCACGATCCAGAGGCGCGCGGCCCACGCCAGCCGCCACGAACGACCGATCACGAGCGGCAGGGCCGCGGCCACCAGCAATCCCCAGCCGAGCGGCCCGGCCCCGATCGCGCCGGTGTGCATGCGCAGGAGCGTCGAGAAGCCGAGCCGACCGCCGGCGCCGGCCTGCACCCCGAACAGGGTGGTGCGATCCCCGAAGGCGTGCGCCGACCACGGCAGGAGCAGCACGAAGCCGATGCCGGCGGCGACGACGCCGAGGGTGAGGCAGCGGGCCGCCACCGGAGGCTGAGCCACGAGCAACGAGCCCAAGGCCAGGCCGATGCCGATGACCGCGACGACGAGGACGAACGATGGCACGAAGGCGGCGACGAGGGCGGTGAGCAACCCGAGTCCGACGAGGCGGCCGAGGATCCGGGCCGGAGGAATGGAGGGGAAGGGCAGCGAGTCGGAGAGGCGGGCGAACATACCGACGATCCACGGCGCGGCGGCGTAGACGAGCAGGCCGTCCCAGTGCCCCCCGGCCAAGGAGTTGAAACCCACGGGGACGAGGGCGTAAGCGATGAGCGCGGCAATTCGCCCCCGCTGCGAACCCCACCACCGCGCGCTCCGGTAGGCGCCGATGGGGCCGACGATGAGCGGTCCGATCACGAGGACGTGCTCGAGGGTCCCGACGGCCCCGAAGAAGATGTACCCGACGATGGAAAGCAACCCGAGGGCCGGAGGGCTCGGGCCGACGGAGCCGAGACCGCCGGGCTGCCACGTCGACAGCCAGGCCGACCACCACGCTCCGGGGCCCGACGACGTGTCGGGGAGCTGGCCCACGTCGGGGATGGCGTGGCCGAGCAGGCTGCGACTGCCGATGAGGAACACAACGAGGAGGACGATGCCGGTGATCACCGGGAGCCTCCAGGTGCCCGCGCCGATCTGGGCCGCGTCAGGGTCGGTCGTTTGGGGCGATCTGACCTGGGGTGAAACCGACGCCAGGGTCACGTTCCTCGCCGCCGCCGTCGGGAGGCTCACTATGGCGGGACCAGTCGGCACCGCGTCGTGGCGGGACAGGACGGTGCCCGGACGCGAGGCTCGCTCCCAGGCCGTGTCGTCGTCCTCGATGCCAAGGGTGCCGGGCACGGCCATCCGGCGCGCCGGGGCGAAGGGAAGGCCGATGCTCGGGCCTTCGAGCCTGGCGTTGAGCCAGGCCTGCAGCCTGGCGTTGCCGCGGCTCTGCAGCCGACAGGCCCTGCGGTCGGGCACCGTACGGTGGCGCTGGGCCCTGCGGCGGGATCGCACCAGCGCCACCGGGCGGGAAAAGGCTCTGAGAAGGTTGACGATTCGCTTGACGGCGACGGCCGGATGCCCGGTCAGCAGCGACGTCACCGCCTCGCCGAGGGTGAAGAAGAGGACAACGGGCAGCATCCACGCCAGGGTGGCGGCGCTGTCGCAGGCGGCGAGGGTCCTGACCCGATGCGAGTCGCCGAGGGCGGCGAAGCCGGGGGCCGGATCGGGACGCAGCCCGGTGACGGTCGCCTGGAGATGGCGAACCCGTGCCGCCGGGGCCACGATCACCCTGGCTCCTGCAATGTGGGCCCGCCAGCTCAGGTCGAGATCCTCGCCGGCATGATCAACGACGGGGTCAAACCCCCCGAGGGTCGTGAACATGTCCGCCCTGACCAGGGTGGCGCCCCCCGGGGCGACGAAGACCTCGCGGACCGAATCGTGCTGTTCCTGGTCGAGCTCGCCGGCATCGACGAGCGAGTGGACCACCCCGACCTTGTCGGATCCGAGACCGACCGACATCAGCTGATCGCTGCGACGCCAGTCGACAACCTTGGGCGTCACGATGGCGGCGTTGGAGCGGTACGCCTCCTCGACCATGAGCCGCACGGCGTCGGGTTCGGGGGCCACGTCGTCGTGGCAGAACAGATAGTGCGAGGCACCCTCGACGATCCCGATGATCTCGTTGGCGGCCCGACCGAACGCCACCCGTCGATCGAGGAGGTGGACGTAGGCATTGGGCAGCACGGCGGCGACCCTCGGGGTCGGGTCTTGCGCGCTGGCGGCATCCACGACGAGCACGGAGAGGTTGAGGTAGTCCTGGCCGGCGAGGGCTCGGAGGGTTTCCTCGAACCACGGTCCGGGATCGCAGGTGACGACGACCGCTACGACGGGCGGGAAGGACGGTTCGGGTTCCATGTACGGGACTGGAAGCCTAGTGGGCCTCACCCCCCGATCCCCGCCACCGCCTCGGTGACGCCGTCCTGTGACGGAAGTCATGACCGTCATGCTTGCAACTGTTATACGATTAGAGACACGCCAGTTAGCACTCTCCCAGGAGGCCCCCCATGGCGCAGAGCCAAGCAAACGACATCACGAGACTGATCGAGGAAGCGGAGAAGACCATCAAGGACGGCGCCTACGTCGTGGTCGGACTCGGTGTGCTCGGCTTCCAGCAGGCCCAGGTCCGCCGCCGGGAGCTGGCCAAGCGGCTCGCATCCGAGCGCGACACCGTCGCATCGCAGCTCGAGGACACGAGCCAGCGCGTCGGCGTCCAGCTCGGTGGGCTCGGTGACCGTCTGGCCGCCAACGCCGAGGCAAGGCGCGAGCAGCTCTCCGGCCTGGCCCAGACCGTCGACGAGCGCTTCGCCCCCGCCCGGCGTCAACTCGATCGGCGTTTCGATGCCATCGAGGAGACGCTCCCGCCCGGCGCTCGTAGCATGCTCGACTCGGCTCGCCACGCCGCATCGGTCCCCGAGGCCCGGATCCGCCGCGCCATCGGCCTCGACTGATCGAGGCGGCGAGGTCGCCACAGAAGCTCAGGTCGCAGGCTTGACCTCGGCCCGGCGCCAGAAGTCCAGCACGTCGACCAACATCTGCGAGACCGAGATCCGCGGGGACCAACCCGTTCTTGCCGCCACCCGACCCGGGTCGCCGCGAAGGTCGGGGAGGTCCACCGCCCTGACACGCGCCGGATCGACCCTGATCGGCACGTCGAGGTCGGCGATGGAGAGCAGCAGTCTGGCGATCTCGGCGATGCTGATCGACTCCCCCCTGCAGACGTTGTAGGCTCCACCGGGCTCGCCGTGCTCGAGGAGCAGGCGGTAGGCCCTGACCACGTCCCGCACATCGCAGATGTCCCGGCGGACCTCGATGTTGCCGGCCTCGAGCGAGCGCAGCCCCCGCCGATGGACATCGACCACCTGCCGGGCGAGGGAGGGGACGACGAAGTCGGCCCTCTGGCCCGCCCCGGTGTGATTGAACGGTCGGGCCCGCAGCACCTCGAGCCCGCCGCCGAGCCACGCCTGGAGGCCAACCATCTCGGCCGCCGCCTTGCTTGCCGCGTAGGGGCTGGCCGGGGCGAACGGGCGGTCCTCCCCGATCGGGAGCTCGTCGGGCGCGACCCGCCCGTACACCTCGGCCGAACCGACCAACAGGACCCGCGGGGGGGCGGCACAGGCCGCCGCCGCCGCCATCAGGTGCACGACTCCCATGGCGTTCACCGAGAAGGTCGCATCGGCGTCGGACCATGACGCCCCGACGCTGGCCTGAGCGGCGAGATGGCAGATGGCGTCGGGGGCGGCATCGACGACGGCGTCGACGAGCGCGGTCCGATCACCGATGTCGAGGCGATCATCAAGGGTGACCGCGTCATCGCCGGCCTCGGTCAGATGACGAAGCATCCATCCACCCACGAACCCGCTACTGCCCGTTACGAGCACCCGCATCTGGCCGACGCTACCAAGGGACCGTCGGGGACCCCCTGGGAGGCGCATCCGCAGCGCTAATCGACCGACGATCCAGCATGCCGATGCCCGATAGGGCCGTTCAGCGCCGGGGCCGAATTGCCGCTCGGCTCCCGGCCGCCTCCACGTAGACGGCCCGGGTCGACGCTACAAACCGCTCGACCCCGTAGCGCGTGGCCCGTTGCCGGCCGTGTGCGCCCATGGTCTCCCTCGCTCCTGGGTCCGCGATCAACGCTTCGATCGCATCGGCCCATGCGCCGGTGTCACCGGCCGGCACCCGAACGGCGGCGTCGCCGAGCACCTCCCTCGTCACGGGCAGGTCCGAACAGACGACCGGCGTTCCCTGCGTCATGGCCTCCACCGCAGTGAGACCGAAGCCCTCGTGACGACTCGGAAGGGCGAGAAGCGTGGCGCCGGCGTACAGCGCCCAGAGGTCGCCATCGCCGACCGGCCCGAGCTCGACGAGATCGTCATTGAGGACCCGACGGGCGTCGGCGTCGACGATGCCGGCGTTGAGCCAGCCCCTGAAGCCGGCGAGGACAACGGCCGGCGGGGACATTCCCCCTTTCTTGAGCCTGACCATGGCGGCCAGAAGGGTCGACACATCCTTTCTCGGCTCCAGGCTCCCGACCCAGAGCACGTAGTCACGGCCGGCGAGCCCGAGGCGGCGCAGGGAAGCGGCGCGTTCCTCGCCGGCCACGTTCGGTGCCGCCACCCCGTGGTAGACGACCCGGATCCGCTCCGCAGCGATCGGGGTACGGGCCACGATCTCGTCGGCGGCGGCCTCGCTCACGGTGATGACCAGGTCGGCCCGCGCGGCCGCCGCCGCCACTCCCCTGCGATGGAAGCTTCGCCCCCTCGGCGTGAAGGCCTCCGGGTAAAGCTCGGCCGCCGCATCGTGCACGGTCACAACGAGCGGCGCCGCGCCCCGCCCCGGCACGGCCACCGAAGGGGCGTGCACGACATCAACGTCGCGCAGCGCCGGTGCACCGAGCGCAAGGGGCGGCAGCCCGAAGCGGACCCACGCCTGGTAGAGCGCCGGCCGGGGCAGACCGAGGATCACGGGCGCAGCGGCGATCCCGGCGCCTTCGAGCACCTCGACGACACGGGACCTGGGGTGGCGCGCCACGAAGGGCACGACCTCGTCGGCCGGCGCCGACGTCGCAAGTAGCGTGGCGAGCTGCCCGGTGTAGCGGCCGATCCCGCCGGGCGAATCGGAGAGGAGCTGTTCAACGTTGAGCGCGACCCGCACCAGGTGCCTCCTTTCCGTGCAGCCAACGGCCGACGGGGGCGGCTCGGAGACCGCATTGCTGCGGATGGTGCGCCAGCTCTCGGACGAGGGATGGACCTGCCACGTGGCCGTCCCTTCGACGCCCCGCTTGGCCGAAGAGTATGCCGCCGCCGGCGCCATCGTGCACGTCGTCGGCATGCGCAGGATCACCACGAGCGCGAACCCGGGCTACTGGCTGCGGTATGCCCTGGCGTGGCCCGCTTCGGTACTCGCCCTGGCCCGGCTCGCCCGGCGCTGTCACGCCGACGTCGTCCACTCCAACTCGCTGCACTGCTGGTACGGGTGGGCCGCCGCCGCCCTCGTGCGGCGCCCTCACGTGTGGCACGCACGCGAGATCGTGACCCAATCCGCCATCGCGCTTCGCGTCGAGCGCGCCTTGGCCCGCCGGTTCGCCGTGCGGGTCATCGCCGCCTCCGCCGCCGTGGCCGCCCAGCTCGACCCGGCCAACGTCGAGGTCGCCACCGACGAACCCGACCCGGCCACGTGGTCCCCGACCCTCGCCGGCCGCTTCCGGGGACCGGCGGGGCTGGGCGACGACACCCCCCTCGTCGGATCCGTGGCCCGCATCGATACCTGGAAGGGATTCGACGCGCTGCTCGACGCCGTACCACTGGTGCGAGTGGCCATCCCGGATGCGGAGTTCGTGGTGGCGGGAGGCCGGGTCGAAGGCAAGGAGACCTACGCCGCGCACCTGGCCGCTCGGGCGGGTGCGATCGGCGGCGTGCACTGGCTCGGACACCGCCGTGACGTCCCCGAGCTGATCGCCGACCTCGATGTGTTCGTCCAGGTGTCCACGACGCCGGAACCCTGGGGCCTGGTCGTCGCCGAGGCCCTGGCCAGCGGCGTCCCGGTGGTCGCAGGCAACGAGGGAGGCCCGGTCGAGATCCTCGCCGGCGCCGTCGAAGGGGCCGGCCTCCTGGTCCCTGCGGGTGACGCCGGCGCCCTGGCCTCGGCCATCATTTCACTCCTCGCTCTGGCTCCCCGGAATGCGGATGGCCGGCGCCGGCGGCCTCGGCTGCGGGCGGGGGGTTCGGGAGGGGGTTCGGGGGCAGCCGGGCGGTTTGGCGACATCTTCGCCTCGGCCATGACCTCAGGACGGGCCGGCCGGCGAGCCGGATGGTTTACTCGGCGATGTTGACGGTGGATTCCGACGTCAACATCGCCGAGAAAATCTGCGCTGGTTGGGGGCGGGGCGAACGGGGGCCGAGCGGAGCGACACGCCGGGTCCTCAGCGAGCCAGTCGGAGGTACAGGTCGCGCATGGCCCGAGCCGAACGCTCCCAAGTGAACCCGGCGACGTGGGCCGTGCCGGCAGCGACAAGGCGGCGCCGGTGACCCTCGTCGTCGATCAGCCGACCGATGGCCCCGGCGAGGGCGTCGACGTCGCCAACCGGCACCAGCTCGGCGCCGGCGCCGACGACCTCAGGGAGCGCACCGGTCGCGGTGGCGACGACGGGAACTCCGTGGGCCATGGCCTCGAGGGGCGGCAGACCGAAACCCTCGTAGACCGATGGGTAGGCGAACACGGTGGCGCCGGCAAGCACCGCGCTCGGATCGTCGACCCACCCCTCCCTGCGGATGCGCCCGGCGTGGGGCGAATCGGCGATGGCGGCGGCGAGGTCGTTCTCACCCCATCCCTGCGGTCCGATGATCCGCAGCCGCAGGTCCGGGTGGGCGGGAGCCAGCCGGTCGAAAGCCCGTACCAGCAGGGGGAAGTCCTTGCGGGGTTCGACCGTCCCCAGACCGAGGACATAGGGCGGCCCCTCCGGACACTCGATCGGCTGGAAGCCGGGCTGCCGGTCGGCCGGCTCGTGGTCGGCGGGCTCGTGGTCGGCGGGCTGCGGCGGCGAGTCGATGCCCCACCCCACGACATGGACCCTCGATGGTGACACCGCGAAGTGCTCGCAGATCTCGGCGGCCATGGCGTGGGCGCCAGTATGGACGTCGGCGCCGCCGGCGATCGCCCGGCGCACGAGGTCCGGATAGCGCAAGGCCGCCGGGCTGCACAACTGTGGAAAGCGGACCGCGGTGAGGTCGTGGACACTCACCAGGCGGGCGGCCCGGCGCGTCGGCGGGACCACGTAGTTGGTGCCGTGCACGACGTCGCATGGTCCGGTCCACCACTCGATTGCTGGACGATCGGTCATCGCCCAGATCCGCTGCAGGGCGCCGGCCGGCATCGGCGCCCGCGACGTCCGCCCCGAAGGGACCCGGCCGCGAAGCCGGTGCCACCCCCTGGCGGTGAGCCCGTAGCCGACCACCTCGAGATCCCTGTCCCCGAGCGCATCGAGCGAGCCGAGCAGGCCCCGCACCACCACGCCGATCCCCGTCGGGCGGCCGAGCAATGGGGTGGCGTCCACGGCGACGGTGACCATGCCGGACCGAGCGTATCGGCGCCCCGCCCGCCGGTGCGCGATCGCGAAAGAAGCAACCGACGGGCCGGAGACGGTACCTGTCGTCGCACCACGTGCTCATCGGGCCCCGTCTCGCCAGTTGCTTCGCGGCCGGCCCTAACGTGCCGGCATGATCGTCGCCCTGGCCGGCGGAGTCGGCGCCGCCCGGATGGTGTCGGCGCTGCGCGCCGTGATCCCGGCATCGGAGATCACCGCCGTGGTCAACACCGGCGACGACGTGGTGATGCACGGCCTGCGGATCAGCCCCGACCTCGACACCGTCACCTACACCCTGGCCGGAGCCATCAATCCGGAGACGGGCTGGGGACTGGCCGGCGAAACCTGGCAGGCCATGCAGGAGCTGCGGACGCTGAGCGAGGGCCGCATCGGGTGGTTCGGGCTCGGCGACCGTGACATCGGCACCCACCTCTACCGCACGACCAGACTGCTCGATGGCGCCACGCTGAGCGAGGTGACCGAGGAGCTCTGCCGGCGCTGGGCAGTGGACATCAAGGTCGTGCCGATGTCCGACGACCGGGTCGAGACCAGGGTGACGCTCGTCGGTCCTCCCGTCGAAGAGGTCGGCTTCCAGGAGTACTTCGTCGGCCGGCGCCACGCCGTCGCCGTGTCGTCCGTTCGCTTCGTCGGCGTCGAAGATGCTTCGCCCGCCCCCGGGGTCCTCGACGCCATCGCCGGCGCCGACCGAATCGTCATCTGCCCGTCCAACCCGGTGGTATCGATCGCGCCGGTGCTCGCCGTCCCCGGCGTGGCCGAAGCGGTCGCCACCCGGCGCCATGACGTGGTCGCCGTATCACCGATCATTGCCGGGCGGGCCATCAAGGGTCCGGCCGACCGGCTGCTCGCCGAGCTCGGCCACGAACCTTCGGTCCTCGGGGTGGCCAAGATGTGGGCACCGTGGGCCGCCACCCTCGTCATCGACGAGGCCGACCGTGCCCTCGCCGCCGAGGTGGAGGCCGCCGGCGTCCGCTGCATCGTGGCCCCCACGGTCATGTCCGGACCGGCCGAGGCCGCCGCACTCGGCCGGGTCGTCGTCGGCGTCGAGCTCGGACCGACGGCCCGCCGGTGAGCAGCTTCGACGCGCCGGTGAGGAGCCCACGGTGAGCATCAGCCTCCTGCCCGTCGAGGGCATCCCCGAGATCCAGGCCGGCGACGACCTCGTCCGGATCGTCGCCGAGCGGACCGAGCTGCTCGAAGGTGACGTGGTCGTCGTGACCCAAAAGGTCGTCTCGAAGGCAGAGGGTCGGGTCGTTGCCATCGACCCGGACGATCCCCTTGCGCAGAAGGCGGTCGTGGTCGACGAGGCCGTTCGGGTGCTGCGCCGGCGCGGTGACCTGATCATGACCGAGACGCGCCATGGCTTCGTGTGCGCCAACTCGGGCGTCGACGTCTCGAACGTGGCGCTTGGCTACGCCGTGCTCCTGCCCGTCGACCCCGACCGATCGGCGCGCCGCCTGCGTGACGGCCTCCTGGCCAGGACCGGTCGCCACGTCGGCGTGATCGTGTCCGACACCTTCGGAAGGACGTGGCGCCGGGGGGTCACGGACGTGGCCATAGGGGTGGCGGGCGTGGTCGCCGTCGTCGACCTGCGCGGGACCTTCGACGCCAACGGAAGGCAGCTGAACGTGACCGAGGTGTGTGTGGCCGACGAGCTGGCCGGCGCCGCCGAGCTGGTCATGGGCAAGGCAAGCGGCATCCCGGTGGCGATCGTGCGGGGGGTCGACCGCTCCTGGCTCCGGGACTCGTCGGTGGCGTCGGAGATCGTGCGCCCCTACGCCGAGGATCTCTTTCGCTGAGGTCGGGTGGCGGGCCGGGACGGCGGGTGACCGGTTCGGTGCCCCGGGCGCCGGCCCGGTATGCCGACACGAAGAGCGCGCGCCCCACCGTTGTGAGCGGTTGTATGATCGGGCCCGTCCGTTGATCATTCGGACCCGTCATCTCAGGAACTCGTCGTGCGCGCACCCATCGTCCACCGTCCTTCGACCGGAATCTCGGGCACCGAGCTCTCGGACACCCTGCGGGGAGAGCCCGTCGTCGCCTGGGCCGGGATCGACCGGCTCGGGCCGAGACGCCCGACGGATGGGAGCCAGGTCTACGGCCGGGTCCCCCAGAGCCGCCACATGATCTGGGTGCTGACTCCGAGCCGACTCCTCGTCTTCCGCTCCAAGGCCCACCAACCCGACGAGCTCCTCGCCCAGGTACCACGCGATCACGTGGTCGGCGTGGAGGGACGACGCACCGGGCGGTCCGACTACCAAGTCGACGTCCGTCTTCCCGACGGCTCCATCCTCGGCGGCACCGCGGAGTCGGGCAAGAAGGGCGTGCAGCGGGCCGGCGAGCTCGTCGCGGCCGCGGCCGGCGCGGCCGTCCCCCGGTGACTCATTGACTCGGTAACGCGGTGACTCGGTGAGCTGGGAGACGAGCTCGGCCGCCACCGCCCCCCGCCGCCGCCCGGCAGGGAGAGGTCGTCTCGCGTCGCCTAGGGACTCGGCAGGGACTGCCACCACTCGAGGGTGGCATCGATACCTTCGAGCACCGACGTCCAAGAGGTCCAGCCGAGGTGGATGGCGGCGCGGGCCGGATCGAGGGCGAGCCGACGCGGTGCGACCGGTCCGGTGGCGACGTGCTCCGCCTCGGCCGGGGTACCTGCCGACGCCGCCATCGCCCCGTAGAGGTCGTTGACGCTCGTCTCGACACCGGTCGCCACGTTGACCTCGAGCCCGCCACCTCGGCCCGCGGCGCGAGCGAAGGCGTCGACGACGTCGTCGACGAAGACAAAGTCACGCGTCTGGGTCCCATCTCCCTCGATGGTGCAGCCCCGACCGGCGACGATGCGGCTTGCCAACGCTGCGACCATGCCACCGTGACGCCGAGGATCCTGACCTGGCCCGTAGACGTCGGCCAGGACGAGGATCGTGTATTCGAGCGAGAAGCGGTCGCGGTAGAGCCGCAGGTACTCGCCGACGGCTCGCTTGGCCACACCCTGCGCCGAGGAGGCACCCGACCGGCCCCTGCCCTCCTTCAGCGGGAGCTCGGATGCGGTCACGTCGCCGTAGACCGCGGCGCTCGAGGCGAACACGACCTTCGTCGCGCCCGCTCGGCGTGAGGCCTCGATCACCTGAAGCGAGCCGATGACGTCGGTCTCGGCATGGACGACCGAGGCGGCCTGCGACCCGCCGGCCGCCCCCACTCCGCCGCCGGCCGCCCCCACACCCCCGCCGGCATCCCCTACGCCTTCGTCGGCGGCTCCCGCGCCGGCGTCACCAGGGGCTTCGTTGCCTCCGGGGGGTGCTGCGGCTAGGTGGTAGACGACGTCGGGGCGGTGCCGCTCGGCCAGTGAGATGACGTCGGGAAGGCGAATGTCGAGCTGGTGGAAGGTCAACCGGCCCTCGGCGGCGGCTCGGGCCGCAGCCAGGTTGCCGAGGGTGCCGACCGAGAGGTCGTCGACCACGTCGACGGTGTGGCCCTCGGCCAGGAGTCGGCCCACGAGCGCGGCGCCGATGAAGCCGGCGCCGCCGGTCACCAACGCCCTCACGGGCCGAGACCGACCCGGCCTCGCCGAGGCCAGCCGCCAGCGGGCATCTCACCGCCACCGAGCTCGCCACCGCCGAGCACCCTGCCGGGCCGAGCCACCCAGCCGTTGCCGCCGCCCGGCACAGGCGCCCGACCCATGCCAGGTGGCGCCACGATCCGACACCGGCCGCGTCCTTCTCGGGGGAGTGCGAGCCCGTCGGGGACGGCGCCCGCGACGATCACGAGGTCGGTGAGGTTGTCGGGTTTGTCGTCGTGGTCGTCGACGTGGATCGCTTCGTCTTCGACCCTGCCGCGCCGTGGCGCGAGGTCTTCCCACTCGCGGCCGTGGTGGACGTCGACCCTCCCGTCGTCGAGGTCGAGGTGCTCCCGGCGGTCGTCGAAGATGAGGCGGGCGCCGTGGTGGTCGTCGTCGGCGGGGTGATGAGTCGCGTCAGGCGCTGTTGTATCGCTGTGGACGGGGCGGGGATGCTGCCGACCTGCGCCGGCGGCACGAAGGCGACGGTGAGCAGCGCCCCGTTGGCGAGCCTGACGTCGGGGGCGGCCGTGGTCTCCACGGTGCCGACGGTGGCGCCGGCGTAGTTGTACTGCTTCACGTAGAGCCGTGCCGGCTTCCCCTTGCACTTGTCACCGTTGGTATAGGTCTTGCCACCCGGCAGCTTGATGCTCGTGTTCGTGAGGGTCACGCCGGACGACTTGGCGAACTCGCCGAGGGTGGCGTTGGTACCCGCCGCCGCCTTGACCTTCGGTGCGATGTTGATGATGCCGTTGCCTGCGGTGGTCAGACCCTCGGGGTCCGACGCCGCCTTGATGCTCGGCTCGAAGGCGCCGCAGACGTAGACGGCGAGCCCCTCGTTCCACGGGGTGCCGCCCACCTTGGGGGCGACAGACGCCGGGTTCACCTTGGGCGGGGCGCTCAGCTGGCTCTCGTAGCGCGAGCGGCTGAAAGCTGTCAGGGCCACGCCGGCCACGACGATCAGCGCGATCAGGCCGATGTAGCCCCACGGCGTGTTGGTGGTGCTGGTACGGCCACCACCGGTCCCTGCCGCTCGAGCAACCTTCTTGTTGGACGAAGCCTTTCCCATAGCGTCGTTCAGGGTACCGAACCGGGCTGGGCAGGTTCGGACGGCCCGGAACCCCGGTCGTCTCCCCCGCCCGAAGACACGGGCGCAGGCGGGGGTACCGCCGCCTCCGGCCGGCCGACTCGGTGCTGGAGCGACGCCACCCCCAGGCGGGCCACGAGCCCGACGGCGATGACAGGAAGGGCCAGGCGGCGGGGTCCTGTGGTCGTGCGCTCGGCGAAACGCCACAGCGAGCGGTGGTGGGCGAGGAGCATCCGGTAGGGGTGGTGCGAGGCCGAGACACCCTGGTCGTGGACGATCGTGGTGGCCGGCTCGTAGCCGACCGTCCAGCCGGCGCTCCCGATACGCCAGCACAGGTCGACGTCCTCCATGTACATGAAGTAGGCCCGGTCGAAACCGCCCACCGCGTCCCACGCCGCCCGCCGGACGAGGAAGCACGAACCCGAGACCCAGTCGACCCTGGCCGGATTGTGGTGGTCCCAGTCGAGCAGGCGGTATCGGCGCGTGAACCGGTTGTTGGGCACGGCCAGGCCGAGCAGGCCGTGGCCCATGGCGTCGACGAGGTTGGGAAAGGTCCGAGCCGACGGGTAGGTGCTGCCATCGCGGTTGAGGACTCGTGGCCCGACGAGACCGAGGCCGGGCTCGGTGTCGAGGCGCTCGGCCAGCACGGTGAGGGTGTCGGCCGACACCTCGAGGTCGGGGTTGCAGACGAGGACGTAGGGAGTGCGGGTCTCGCCGACACCCAGGTTGGCGGCCCGCCCGAAGCCGATGTTGCCGCCGCTTGCGATCCAGCGATGCTCGGGGTCGGCGTCGGTCGCGGCCCGACGCGATCCGTCGGCGGAGCCATTGTCGACCACGACGCGCGGTGCGGCGCCAGCCCGGCGCAGCGATGCCAGGCACGGCCCGATGCACGGCCCGGCGTTGTAGTTGACGACGACGGCGGCGATGGGTTCGCTCACGCCGTCAGCTCGCGGACGGTCCGCTCGAGCGGCACGTGGTGGTCGGGGAGCAGGGGAATGTCGCTCGCTCGTAGGGCCGCGTTGTCGAGCACGGAGTTGGCCGGTCTGGGCGCCGGCCAGCCGGGCGTCAGGTCGGCCGTCGAGACGGGGGTGACCCGTCCGCTGTCGTGGCCGGCGGCGTCCAACACGTCGCAGGCGAAGCGGTACCACGTGGTCGGACCCTGGTTGGTGACGTGGAAGAGGCCGGGGATCCGCCCGACCCCGAGGCGGTAGATCATGGTGGCCAGGTCGTCGGTGAACGTCGGGCATCCCCTTTGGTCGTCCACGAAACGGAGCGGTCCTGGCGACGCCGCCAGGCGGAGGACGGTCTTGACCATGTTGGTGCCGTGAGACCCGCACACCCACGACGTCCGAACGACCGTCGACCCGGGGTGAAGGTTGGACACCTCGTGCTCACCGGCGAGCTTGCTGCGTCCGTACACCGACTGCGGGTTGGGCCGGTCCCACTCGACGTAGGGCGCTTCGGCGGTCCCGTCGAAAACGTAGTCGGTGGAGACGTGGAGGAGGTGGGCGCCGGCCAGGCGGCTGGCCTCGGCTACGTGCCGGGCGCCGATGGCGTTGACCCGCCACGCCCGGTCCGGGTCGGCCTCGCAGGCGTCGACCGCCGTCCAGGCGCCGGCGTTGACGACCAGGTCGGGCCGCAGGCCGGTCACCGTGGCGAGGACGTCGTCGCGGTCGCCGATGTCCAACCGGCCGTGATCGGCGGCCACGACCTCGTGATGGGAGTGGCGGCCGAAGTGGGCGGCGACGTCGATGCCGAGCTGGCCCCCGGCGCCGGTGACGAGAACCCTCACGCCGGGGTGCCCACCGCCTTCAACGGCTCCCACCACCAGCGGTTGTCCCTGTACCAGGCGACCGTCCGGTCGAGGGCGTCGTCGAAGGCGCGCTCCGGCCGCCAGCCGATGGCCCCGATCTTGGTGGTGTCGACGGCGTACCTGCGGTCGTGACCGAGGCGGTCGGTGACGGCCTCGACCCGGTCGCGGCCAGCGCCGAGTCGGGTGAGGATGTGCTCGACGAGCTCCCGATTGGGCAGCTCGTTGCCGGCCCCCACGTTGTAGATCTCCCCCGGGCGACCCCGGCGCAAGACGGCGTCGACGGCAGCGCAGTTGTCGGCGACGTACAGCCAGTCCCGCCGGTTGTTGCCGTCGCCATAGAGGGGAATGACGCCGCCGTCGATGAGATTGGTCACGAAGAGCGGGATCGCCTTCTCCGGGTATTGCCACGGGCCGAAGTTGTTGGCACTGCGGGTGATGAGGACGGGCAGCTCGTAGGTGGAGAAGTAGCTCATGGCGATCAGGTCGGAGCCGGCCTTCGATGCGCTGTAGGGCGAACGAGGGTCGAGCGCGTCGTCCTCGGTGGAGCGGCCGGCCTCGACGGAGCCGTAGACCTCGTCGGTGGAGATGTGCACCACCCGCTCGGTTCCCGCCGCCCGGCAGGCGTCCATGACCACGTTGGTGCCGACGCAGTTGGTGACCACGAACTCGTTAGGCCCGACGATGGAACGGTCGACGTGGGTCTCGGCCGCGAAGTGTACGACGGCGTCATGGCCGGAGACGGCGGCCGCCATGTCGTCGGGGGAGCAGATGTTGGCGTGTACGAACCCAAACCGTGGGCCGCCTCGCTGTTCGATGTCTTGGAGCGTCTCCCGGTTCCCTGCGTAGGTCAGGGCGTCGTAGACGGTCACCTCGTCGTCGGTGTGCTCGAGCACCCAGCGGACGTAGTTGGAACCGATGAAGCCGGCCCCGCCGGTCACGAGCTGTCGCATCCCTCCGAGGGTAGCCAAGCCGGGACGCCGGTCCAGGTCGATGCGGTTGGGCCCAGCGGCGGATCAGCCCAGGTCGATCAGGCTGTGGTCCCCCACCATCAACCGGGTCGCCTTCGGCCGCCGGGCGCTCCTCGTGACCTCGGCGTGATGGCCGAGGAGCGAGTCCTCGATGCGCCCTGCGTCGACGACCGACACGTCGTCGAGGAGCACGGAGTGCTCGATCTCGGATCGCTCGATGCGGCCGCGTCGACCGACGGCGGAGAAGGGACCGATGAAGCTGTCGACGACGGAGGTGTCGGCGCCGATCACGACCGGGCCGCGGATGTGGGAGCCGACTATGCGGGCGCCGGCCTCGACGACGACGCGCCCGTCGAGCTGTGACGCCTCGTCCACATCGCCTTCGACGCGACGCTCGACCCGTTCCAGCAGCAGCCGGTTGGCCTCGAGCAGCGGAGTGAGCTTGCCGGTGTCGATCCACCACCCGGAGATGACCTCGCTCGTCACGCTGCGACCCTCGTCGATCATCCACTGGATGGCATCGGTGATCTCGAGCTCGCCGCGCGCCGACGGCTTGATGGCGGCGACGGCGTCGTGGATGCCGGCGTCGAAGAGGTAGACGCCGACGAGGGCCAGGTCCGATGGTGGCGCCGCCGGCTTCTCCACCAGCCTGATGACCCGACCGTCCCCGTCGAGCTCGGCCACCCCGAAGCGCTGCGGGTCGGCGACACGAGCGAGGAGGATCCGCGCCGCGGGCGCCGGTGTCGGGTCGTCGGTGAGCGTCGGGGTGCGGGCCCTGTGACGCTCGACCTCGAAGCGTTGCACGAAGCCCTTGAGGTCCTGCTCGAGCAGGTTGTCGCCCAGGTACATGACGACGTCGTCGTCGCCGAGAAACGGCCGGGCGATCAGCATGCAGTGCGCCAGCCCGAGGGGCGCCTCTTGGGGAATGTAGGTCACCTCGAGTCCCCAGGTGCTCCCATCGCCGACTGCGGCGCGCACCTCCTCTGCGGTGTCACCGACAACGATCCCCACCTGCTTGATGCCGGCGTCGGCGATGGCCTCGAGACCGTAGAAAAGGATGGGCTTGTTGGCCACCGGCACAAGCTGCTTGGCCCGGGTGTGGGTGATCGGCCGCAGCCGGGTGCCGGCGCCCCCGGCGAGGATCAGGGCCTTCACCGTTCGCCTCCGGTCGGGCCGGACGGGCGCCGGGCCGCTGCGACGCGGTCGCGGAGATGGGCGGCTCGCACGAGTCCGTACGCTACCAACCGGTCCCAGCCGCCGGCCCGAGGTGCACGACGTCGCCGGCGCTGAGGGCCGTCTCCTCCCCTTCACCATCCCCTTCGAAGGAGACCACGAGCCGGCCGCCGTCGTCGACCCGCACGGCCGGCCCGGTCCTGGCCACGCCGTCGTGGCCCTCCACCCGGACCCTGCGCCCGACCGTCGCGCACTCGGAGCGGTAGGCGGCGGCCACCTCGTCCCAGTGCCCGAGGCGGCCATCGAGCTCCTCGAGGACGGCGACGAGCATGTCGTCGCGTCCGACCCGCCGCCCGGCGGCCTCCTCCGCGGTGATCGCTTCGTGCGGCGCGGCCGAGAGGTTGAGCCCGAGGCCGACCACGACGGCCGGGACGCCCTTGCCGGCCGCGGCTGAGCCGACCCCATCGCCGGCGACCGCGTTGACGACCTCGGCCAGGACACCGGCCAGCTTGCGGCCGCCCACGAGCAGATCGTTGGGCCACTTGATGTCGGGGGCGAACCCCCCGACCGCTCTGCAGGCGCCGGCCGCGGCCAGGCCGACGGCGGCCGTCATCAGATGGAACCGGGCGGGCTCCAGGCGCTCGGGGCGTAGGAGGACCGACATCAGCAGGGCCGAGCCCGCCGGCGCCTCCCACCGCCGCCCCAGGCGACCCCGACCCTCGGTCTGGTGGTCGGCCACGACGACGAGGCCTTCGGCGGCTCCGGCGGCGGCCGCCTCGGCGGCGATCCGGTTGGTCGAATCCACGACGTCGAGCCACCTGATGTCACCGAAGCGGGTCGTCTGGGCCAGCTCCGGATGGACTCGCTCGCCGATGCGCATGCTGACAGACTGCCCTGCGTGCTCACCAAGGTCCTCATCGCCAACCGGGGAGAGATCGCCGTGCGGATCATCCGCACCTGCCGCGAGCTCGGCATCGGCACCGTCGCGGTGTATTCGGACCTCGACCGCGACGCCCTCCACGTTCGCCTGGCCGACGAGGCCTGGGCGCTGGAAGGCCAGACCGCGACCGAGACCTATCTCGACACGGAGAAGATCCTCGGGGTCGTCGAGCGGAGTGGCGCCGACGCGGTGCACCCGGGCTACGGGTTCTTCTCCGAGAACGCCGACTTCGCCCGTCGCGTCGCCGACGCCGGCGTGGTCTGGATCGGCCCACCCCCCGAGGCCATCGAGGTCATGGGCGACAAGATCAGCGCCCGCCTGGCCGCGCAGCGTGCCGATGTGGCCGGCGTGCCCGGCACCACCGAGGTGATCGGATCCGCAGCCGACGTGATCGCCTTCGGCGACGAGCACGGCTGGCCGGTGGCGATCAAGGCCGCCTACGGGGGCGGCGGCCGGGGCATGCGCGTCGTCGAGGACGCGGCCGGCGCTCCCGAGGCTCTCGAATCGGCCCAGCGGGAGGCCGAGAAGGCCTTCGGCCGTTCCGAGAGCTACCTCGAGCGCTATCTCACCTGGCCTCGCCACGTCGAGGTCCAGGTCTTCGCCGACAGCCACGGCGGGTGCGTGCATCTCGGTACCCGTGACTGCTCCGCCCAGCGCCGGCACCAGAAGCTCATCGAGGAGGCGCCCGCCCCCGACATCCCCGAGGCGACGCTCGAGGCCATGGGGAACGCAGCCGTCAAGGTGGCCAGGGCCTGCGGCTACGTCAACGCCGGCACGGTCGAGTTCATCTATCAGGACGGCGACTTCTTCTTCCTCGAGATGAACACCAGGCTCCAGGTCGAACACCCCGTCACCGAGCAGATCATCGGGCGTGACCTCGTCGCCCTCCAGCTCGCCGTCGCGGCCGGCGAGCCGCTCCCCTTCGCCCAGGGTGACGTGATCCTCACCGGCCACGCCATCGAGGTGCGCATCAACGCCGAGGATCCCGCCGGCGGCAAGTTCGTCCCCGCCCCAGGAAAGATCACCCGGTTCTACCGGCCCGACGGCTACGGCGTGCGGACCGACGCCGGCTACGACGACGGCGACACCGTCAGCCAGTACTACGACAACCTGATCGCCAAGCTGATCACGTGGGGACCCGACCGGGAGGCGGCCCGTCGGCGGATGGTCCGCGCCCTCGGCGAGCTCGAGCTGTCCGGCGTGGCGACGACGGTGCCCGCCGACCTGGCCATCCTCGAGCACCCCGACTTCATCGGTGTGACCCACTCGACCAACTGGGTCGAGACGACCCTCGACCTCACCGGCGTCTCGTCGGCGCCTCCGGCCCCGCCGGCCGACGACGAAGAGGAGCGGGTCCGCCGCGACGTCGACGTTGAGGTCGGCGGCCGCCGTTACTCGGTGCGGCTGTGGGTGCCTGAGCAGGCCCCGGCGGCCGCCGCAGCTGGACCCGGCGCGACTCGAAAACGGGCCGCCGCTTCGACGGCGACCGCCGGCGGAAGCGGTCAGGTGACCGTGCCGATGCAGGGAACGATCGTCAAGGTGCTCGTCGCCGAGGGCGACGCCGTCGAGGCGGGACAGACCGTCTGCGTGCTCGAGGCCATGAAGATGGAGAACAACATCGTCGCCGACACGTCGGGGGCGGTCACGGAGGTGAAGGTCTCGCCCGGCGACTCGGTCGGAGCCGGCGACGTCGTCGCCGTCATCGGCTGACCTTTTCTCTCCCCGCTTTCACGGACTCTCTCTGTAACTGTAAAGGCGAGCAGGGGAACCAGCGTGAGCGCACGCCGCGGCCAGCCATCGACCCCTCGCGGCCGAGGTCGGGCTAGCTTCCGGCCCGTGCCCTCGGCTTCGCAGCGCGGGCTGCGCCTCCAACGCCGCCGCCGGGTGATCAGGCGCCGGCGGCAGCTCGTTGCCGGCGGGTTGGTGCTCGTCATCGCCCTCGTGGTGAGCCTCCTGACCATCGTCTTACCCGGCGGCCACTCGAGCAGCGCCGCGCCCGGCCACTCGCCGGCCGGGACGCAAAGCGCCGCGGGCAGCAAGCATCCCGGCCGGGCCACGTTCGCGGGACGCTGGGGTCGGGAGGCGCAGTGGGTGATAGCCGAGAACAAGAAGCCGGGCACGACCAACTGGAAGATCACCGGCTCGCAGGCCACCAACGGGATGCTCGGCTACGCCAGCCTCGTCCAGGCCAAGGCCGGCCAGAAGGTGACCCTGTACGTGTCGACGGCGGCCCCCAACTTCAGGGTGCAGGCCTACCGCATGGGTTACTACCAGGGAAAGGGGGCCCGGCTCGTATGGCAGTCGGGCGTGACGCCAGGACACCAGCAGCCGGCGTGCCCCGTCACGTCGGGGATCAACATGGTGCAGTGCCACTGGAAGGCGTCGCTGTCGTTCACGGTGAGCAACCAGTGGGTGCAGGGTCAGTACCTGCTCAAGCTGGTGGGCAGCGGCGGCCAGCAGAGCTACGTGCCGTTGACGATCTGGGACCCGGCGAGCCACGCCGCCTACGTCATCATGGACGCGGTGCTCACCACCCAGGTGTTCAACCCCTACGGCGGCTACGACCTCTACCAGGGCGCCACCGCGTGCGCCCCCAACGTCTATCCGTGCTCGAGTCGCGCCCGGGTGGTCTCGTTCGACCGTCCCTACGCCAGCGGGTACGGCGAGGGGGCAGGGACCTACCTGCAGCTCGTCTACCCCCTCACCCGGCTGGCCGAGGAGCACGGGCTCGACGTCACCTATTGGACCGACATCACCCTCGACACCGACGCAAAGGCGCTGACCAACCACAAGGTGCTCATCTCGACCGGCCACGACGAGGAGTGGTCGCTCGCCATGCGCAACGCCGCCGTGGCGGCGTCGGCCAAGGGTGTGAACCTGATGTTCTTCGGGGCCAGCCCGATCCTGCGCAAGGTCCGCCTGCAGTCGTCGCCGCTCGGGCCGGACCGCCAGATCGTCAACTACCGGGATCCCACCGAGGATCCCCTCTACGGCAAGGATAGTGCTCAGGTCAGCCAGAACCAGTGGGACCAGCCCCCAGCCAACTGGGAACCGAGCCGTCTGGTCGGGGCCGGCTACGTCGGCTACAACAACTTCGCCACCGCCCCGCTCGTGGACACCAATCCGACCTCGTGGCTGTGGGCCGGGACGCACAGCTCGGCGGGGGCCACGATCCCCGGCGTGATGCGCGGCGACTTCCAGGCCTACGAGCCGAGCGAGCCCAACCCGCCCGACCTGGAGATCCTGTCCCACTCCCCCGTCCAGATCGAGCTGCACGGCTCCGGCGCCGCCGACACCACCTACTACACGATGCGCTCGAGCAAGGCCGGCGTCTTCCAGAGCGGCACCACCCAGTGGATCCCGGCGCTGGCATCATGCCCGACGACCGCCCAGCATGCCTGCCCGGCCCGCCCGATGCGCAGGCTCACCGACAACGCCCTGCGGGTCTTCGGCGCAGGGCCCGTCGGCGATCGCCACCCTTCCGTGGCCAACTGGCGCAAGTACTACGGCTGAGCGCTAGCCCGACGCGAGGTCCTACTCGGCCGCGTCGGCGAGCGCCTCGGCCAGCGTCGGGTGCACCAGGCAGCTCTCGACGATGTCACCGACCTTCAGGTTGGCCGTCACGGCCAGGGCGATCACCGAGATGAGCTCGGCGGCGTGGCGTCCGACGATCGAGCCTCCGAGGACGACCCCGGTGGCCGGATCGGAGAGGATCTTGACGAACCCGCCCGGGTCGTCGTTGATCAGCGCCTTGGCCGTCGACGCGTAGGGCACCTTGGTCACCCGGATCTTGCGCCCCGTGGCGAACGCCTCGGCCTCGGCCAGGCCCACGTCGGCGATCTCCGGTTCGGTGAAGATGGCCGACGCCGCCTTCTCGTAGTCGATGTGGCGGTGCTCGCGGGTGTGGATCCCCATGACGTGCTCGGCCGCCTTGCGGCCCTGCATGGCCGCCACCGATGAAAGCGGCAGCTTGCCCGACACGTCGCCGGCCGCGTACACGTGGCCCACGTTCGACTGGCAGTGCTGGTTGATGGCGATGTAGCCGCCGGCGTCGAGCTCGACGCCGGCGGACTCGAGGCCGAGCCCGTCGGAGTTGGGGATCGAGCCGATGGCGAAGAGGGCATGGGTGCCTCTGGCCACCCGGCCGTCGTCACAGGCGACCGCCACGCCGGAGTCGATCGGCTCGATCATCTCCGCCCTGGCTCCCTTGAGCAGCCTGACGCCCCGGCGGAGCAGCTCGTACTCGAGGGCGGCGGCCACCTCGGGGTCCTTGCTCGGCAGGACCTGCTGGCGGCTGACGATGAGGGTGACCTCGGCACCGAAGGACGTGAACATGTGGACGAACTCGACGCCGGTCACGCCGGAGCCGATCACCACCAGATGCCCGGGCATGACGCGCGGCGGGTAGGCCTGGCGTGTCGTCAGGATCCGATCGCCGTCGGGCACGCACCACTCGGGCAGGCGCGGCCTGGTGCCGGTCGAGACGACGATGGCGTCGGCCTCGAGCTCCTCGATGCCGGCGGCCGTCTCCGCCACGACCTCGTGGGGGCCCTTGACCCGGCCGACCCCTTTGATGATGCGGGCCCCCTGGCTGTCGAGGAGGGTCTGCACCGACGTGTTCAGGTGGGTCTCTATCCCGCCGATGCGCCGGCGCTGGGCCTCGACGTCGAAGCTGGCCCCTAGGTGGGTGAGACCCATGCCGGCCAGGCGCCCGGCGAAGCTCATGGCCCCGCCGGTGGCGATCATCGTCTTGGAAGGGATGCAGTCCCACAGGTGGGCGGCGCCGCCGAGGATGTCCTTCTCGATCAGCGTGACCTTGGCACCGAGGCGCGCCGCCGTCGTCGCCGCGCTGTTGCCGCCCGGCCCTCCCCCGATAATGACAACCCGGGTGGGCCCTTCAGCGGAGCGGTTTGTAAACACCGAGCTCCTTCCTGAGCACGTCGCTGACCTCTCCGAGCGTGGCCCTGAGACGCAGCGCCTCCTTCATCGGCACCAGCAGGTTGGTGTCGTCGGCGCGCGCCGCCGCGGCGACCAGGGCCAGGGCGTCGTCGACCGCCGGCTGGTCGCGCTCGGCCCTCGTGCGCGCCACCCGCTCGGCCTGTCGGCCCTCGAGGGCGGGATCGATGGGGAACACCTCGGTCGGGTTGCCGCCATCGTCGGAGAACCGGTTGACCCCGACGATGACCTTGTCGGCGGCGTCGACGGCTCGGGAGTACTCGTAGGCGGCCTGTTCGATCTCGTCGGTCTGGTAGCCGGCCTCGATGGCGGCGACGGCGCCGCCCATCCCTTCGATCTTGTCGAGGTACTCCCACGCCCCGGCCTCGACCTCGTCGGTCAGCGCCTCCACGAAGTACGAGCCGGCCAGCGGGTCGACCGTGTCGGCGACCCCGGACTCGTTGGCGATGATCTGCTGGGTGCGGATGGCGATCCGAGCCGCCCTGGTCGTCGGCAGCCCGATGGCCTCGTCGAAGCCGTTGGCGTGCAGGCTCTGGGTGCCCCCGAGGACCGCAGCGAGGCTCTGGAGGGTCACCCTGGCGATGTTGTTCTCCGGCTGCTGGGCGGTGAGGGTGCTGCCGCCGGTCTGGGTGTGGAAGCGCAGCAACCGGCTCTTGTCGCTCGTGGCTCCGAAACGCTCGGCCATGATGGCGCTCCACATCCGCCGTGACGCCCTGAACTTGGCGACCTCTTCGAACACGTTGTTGTGGGCGTTCCAGAAGAAGCTGAGCCGCGGTGCGAACTCGTCGACATCGAGGCCGGCGTCGATGGCGGCCTGCACGTAGGCGATCCCGTTGGCGAGGGTGAAAGCCAGCTCCTGCACGGCGGTCGAGCCCGCCTCGCGGATGTGGTAGCCGGAGATGGAAATCGTGTTCCACGCCGGCAGCCGCTCGCGGCAGTAGGCGAACGTGTCGGTGATGAGTCGCATCGACTCACGGGGCGGATAGATGTAGGTGCCCCTGGCGATGTACTCCTTGAGGATGTCGTTTTGGATGGTGCCGCCCAGGTGCTCGGCGGCCACGCCCCGCTCCTCGGCGACGAGCTCGTAGAGCAGCAGGAGGATGGCGGCCGTGGCGTTGATCGTCATCGACGTCGTGACCTCGTCGAGGGGGATCGCGTCGAGGAGGATGCGCATGTCGTCGATCGAGTCGATGGCGACGCCCACCTTGCCGACCTCGCCCTCCGCCCTCGGGTGGTCGGAGTCGTAACCCATCTGGGTCGGGAGGTCGAAGGCGCACGAGAGCCCCGTGCCTCCCCCGGCGAGCAGCTCGCGCCACCGCTCGTTGGTGGACTCGGCGTTCCCGAATCCCGAGTACTGCCTGATCGTCCAGGGCCGGCCCCGGTACATCGTCGGGTAGATCCCCCGGGTGAACGGCGGCCGGCCGGGGGATCCGAGGGCGACGTCGGGGTCCCAACCGTCCCGGTCACCCGGGCCGTAGACCGCCTTGACCTCTATGCCGGAGTCGGTGCGGCGCTCGTCGCTGACCATGCCCTCACCCTATGGCCGGCCCGAGCCGCACCACGTCCACCTTTTCCCCTGACCATCCGCAGCCCGATCAGACCGGGGCGGCCACCGGATGCGGCATGCACAGCTCGTCGTAGTCGGCGATCACCAGGTCATCGGCCGGGATCGAGCACGCCGCGCACTCCGGGTCCCGGTTGACCTTGAAGGTCCTGAACGTCTCGTCGAGGGCGTCGTAGGCGAGGAGGCGGCCGGCGAGGGCGTCACCAATGCCGAGCAGCAGCTTGATCGTCTCCATGGCCTGGATGCTGCCGATGATCCCCGGCAGCACCCCGAGGACGCCGGCCTCTGCGCAGCTCGGCGCCAACTCGGCGGGAGGCGGCTCGGGGACCTGGCAGCGGTAGCACGGCCCCTCGTGGGGGAGGTAGACGCTGGCCTGGCCCTCGAAGCGGAAGATCGACCCGTGCACCACGGGGATGTCGAGCTTGAGCGAGGCGTCGTTGACGAGGTAGCGGGTCGGGAAGTTGTCGGTCCCGTCGACGATGACGTCGTAGCCGTCGAAGATGTCGATGACGTTGTCGGCGCCGAGGCGGACGTCGTAGGTGACCACGTCGACGTCGGGGTTGATCCCGGTGAGGGTCTTTTTGGCCGAGTCGACCTTGCGCTCGCCGACCCGGTCGAGATTGTGGAGGATCTGACGTTGCAAGTTGGAGGCGTCGACCACGTCCATGTCGATGATGCCGATCGTGCCCACGCCGGCGGCGGCCAGGTACATGGCGGCGGGCGACCCGAGGCCGCCGGCGCCGAGGAGGAGCACCTTGGAGTCAAGCAGCTTCTGCTGGCCGGCCACGTCGACCTCGGGAAGGAGCAGGTGGCGCTGGTAGCGGTTGCGCTGGTCGGGGGTCAGCGACGCCGGCGTCTTCCAGTCCCTTCCCTCGTCCTTCCACTTGTTGAACCCGCCGGCCATCGACGACACGTCGCCGTAGCCGAGCTGGTTGAGCGTGTCGGCGGCGAAGGCGCTGCGGGTGCCCCCGGCGCAGTACACGACGATGTGGGCGTCGTGGTCGGTGACCTTGCCCTCGACCTGGCTCTCGAGCTGGCCGCGCGGGATGTGGACGGCGCCGGGCAGGGCGCCCTGCTCGTACTCGTCGGGCTCGCGCACGTCGAGCACCACGGTGCCGGGTGCGGCGACCTCGTCGGCGGCCCCTGCGGTGTCGATCTCACGCACCCGGGCCTTCGTGTCACGGAGCAGATCACGGAAGTTGGGCATACCGGGCCTCACAGACTCGAAGAAACGGACGTCTGCTGAAACATTACCTCGCCGGTCGGCATTCCCGCCCGCCGTACAGTCGCGTGATGGAGCTGGATGAGGCCATCGGTCGGAGGCATATGTGCCGGCGGTTCATCGACCGGCCCGTCGCCCCCGAGATCGTCGAGCGGCTCATCGCCAGGGCGTCCCGGGCGCCATCCGCAGGCCACACGCAGGGCTGGGACTGGCTGGTGCTCGAGGGGGCCGACCAGACCAGGAAATGGTGGCGCCTCGACGCCGACCCGGCATGGCTCGCCGCCCCCGACCACCCCGGGGTGCTGCGGGCGCCGGTGATCGTCGTCCCCCTCGCCCACCGCCGGGCCTACGTCGATCGCTACGCCGAGGCCGACAAGACCCCGCCGGCATGGGACGTGCCCTACTGGTTGACCGACACCGCCTTCGCCACCATGCTCCTCCTGCTCGGCGCCGTCGACGAGGGCCTCGGCGCCCTGTTCTTCGCCCTCCACGGCGACCCGGTCACCACCCTCGCCGCCTTCGGGGTGCCGCCGGATCGCCAACCCCTCGGGGCCATCGCCATCGGCTGGCCCGACCCCGACGACCGACCGGGCTCTTCGGCGGGGCGCGGGTGGCGGTCCCTCGATGAGCAGCTCCATCGCGGCGGCTGGTGAGGATTCCGGGGGGGTTCGGCCCGGAGGGCGCCTTCGGCCGGACCGAGGGCCCGCTCAGGTGGAGGGAACGTCGAGCAGGGCGGGGAGGACGGCACCGATGGGCTCGGTGACCACGGCGTCGGCGATGTGGTCGTAGCCGGTCGGCTCGGCGTTGACGATGACCAGCCGGGCGCCGTGCCCCTTGGCTCTCGGCGCGAAGCCGGCCGCGGGATGCACGGCGAGCGTCGTGCCCACGGCAAGGAACACGTCACACTCGGCGGCCGCCACCTCGGCCCTGCGAACGACCGCCGGATCGAGGGCCTGGCCGAAGCTGATCGTCGTCGACTTGAGCATCCCGCCACAGAGAAGGCAGTGCGGGTCGGGATCGCCGGCGACGACCCGGTCGAGGGCCGGGCCCATCGGCCCCCGGTCGCCGCAGGCCAGGCACACCACGCCGCGCATGGTGCCGTGCAGCTCCTCCACCAGGTGAGGGGAGTTGCCGGCGAGCTGGTGGAGACCGTCGATGTTCTGCGTGAGCAGGGCGCGCAGCCGGCCCTGACGTTCGAGGTTGACGAGGGCCAGGTGGCCGGCGTTGGGGACTGCGGTCCAGGTCGGGGAGGCGACGCGGTTGCGCCACGACTCCCTGCGAACCTCGTCGTCGCCGATGTAGTCGCGCAGGTTGGAGGTGCGTTCGGCGGCCGGGTTGCGCGTCCAGACGCCCCGAGGTCCCCGGAAGTCGGGGATGCCGGAGTCGGTCGAGATCCCGGCGCCGGTCAGCACCGTCACCCGGCCGGCGCCGGCCAGCAGCTCGCCGGCGGCGTCGATGGCTGCGCTCGGTTGCACCCCCGCAGCATCCCACGGCGGCCCGCATCCGATGGACGGGCCGGCGCGCGCTTCCCAGTTTTTTGAGTGATGTTGACGTCGGATTCCGACGTCAACATCACCGAGAAAACTGGCGAGGGGGACCGAGGGGTACCGGCGGGCGGGCCGGGCGAGGCCGGGCGATGCGGAGCCGCCGGCGAGGCCGTGGGCCAGGCCAGGCGTGTTCAGCCGGCGAGCGACGCGCCCTCGTAGGCGACGTGGCGGCGCAGGGCGCCCTCATCGTCGACCGTGTAGCGACCCATCCGCTCCAGTGGCGGCGAGTAGGCGTGGACGGTCGTGCTGCGAGACGCCGAGGCGGTGAGCCGGTGCAGGTGCTCGGGACCAAACGACACCCCGTCCCCTGTCGGCACCCGCCGGCGCTTGTGGCGCCCACGCAGGCTGGGTCGCGACTCGATCACCGTCCCGCTGAGCACCCGAAAGGCGCCGGACGATACGTCGTGATCGTGCCAGCCGGTGTCGGCACCGCGGCTCCAGGCGATGATCCAGACGTCGACGTGGTCGTTTCGGGCCAGTAGCTCCCACCCCCGCTCCCTCGGGGCGGGCTGCAGTCGGGCGAGGAGCGGTCCGAGGTCAGGCGATTCGGCCAGGCCGGCGAGCAGGTCGGCGAGCTCGATCGGCGTCAGGTCGTCGTCGGCCGCAGGGGTCAGCGCTTGGGCAATCCACGGGGACATCGTCGGCAGAATCATCGGATCAGGCCCCGTCGCTCGGGCATGTGCCGACGGATGGGGTGGAAGACGGAGACAACTGGGAACTCCCTACTGTGACTGGAAACTTGACTGGAACGCTTCACTGAAGCGATTCACTGAACCGCTTCAGCAGTATGGCTCAGGACTTCCCGGCCGTCAAGCCTCTCCGGCGCATAGGTTGGACGTCGGTGGAACCGATGCGACGGCCCACGACGCTGCGCGATGTGGCCGAAGCCGCCGGGCTCTCGGTGGCGGCGGTGAGCTACGCCCTGCGGGGCATGCAGACGAGTACGGAGACCCAGGCCAGGGTGCGCAGGGTCGCCGACGACCTCGGCTATCGCGTCGACCCGATCGCCAGGGCCCTCGCCAGCGGGAAGACCGGGACGGTGGGGGTGGTGATGAGCACCCTCGAGGATCTCTGGATGCAGCGGGTGGCGGCGGGGATCAGCCGGGCCCTGTTGGCGCGCGGCCTCTTCGCTCTCCTCGTCGATACCGGCGCCGACCCCGACCAGGAGCAGGCCCTCGCCCATCAGCTCGTCGACCAACGCGTCGACGCCCTGGTCGTGAGCCCGCTGCACCCCACCGCACCCGAGTGGCTCGCCCTGGCCGGCAGGGTCCCCGTGGTGACCCTCGGCGACTCCCTCCCGGGAGCCCAGGTCTCCGGCGAGGTCCTCTTCGACAACAGGGCCGGCGTCACCAGCGTGCTCGAGCACCTGGCGGACCACGGCCACCGGCGGGTGGCGATGATCACCACCGGCCGGCCGAGCACCCCCGACCGGCCGGCCGAGCGTCATGCCGCCGCCGAGGCCGAACGCCTCGGCCTCGTGCTCCAGGTCATCTGCGCCGAGCCGCATCTCGACGCGACCGCCGATGCCGTCATCGAGGTGCTGACCGGCGCTCGGCCGCCGAGCGCCGTGTTCGGCCTGTCCGATTCGCTGTCCCACGGCTGCTATATGGCCGCGCAACGCCTCGGCCTTACGATCCCCGAGGACCTTTCGGTCGTCGGCTACGACGACCAACCGGTGTCGGCCATCCTCGTCCCGCCGCTCTCGACGGTCGGCTGGGACGAGCAGATCCTCACCGAAGGCGTCGCCGACGCCGTGGCGACGGCCGTGATGGCGTCTTCCTCCCCGCCGACCGAGGCCGGACGCGAGCGTGGCTTCCGCCTTCTCCTGACCCCACGACTGCTGTCGAGGGGATCGGTGGCGCCGCTCGTCGCCACCGCCGTCCCCTGACCGGCCGTCCCCCTCGATCCTCGCTTCAGCCCTCCGAGCCGTGCAGCGAGGCGGCGCCCACGGCGCCGAGCAACCGGGAAGCCACCTCGAGATCCACGCCGAGGTCGTGGTCGTGGTCATCGTCGGGCAGCGCTCCGACGACCAGATCGGCGACGCCGGCGAGGACATCAGACGCGCGGCTGCGCAGGTCGGCTCGGGGCCAGCCGCTCATCCTGAGAGCCCGGCCGGCGACGACGAGCTCGGCCGCAAGCACGGCCGTGAACGGCGCGATCGCGTCCCCGGCGGCCATGGCGCTCTGTGTCGCATAGCTGGCGCCGTCCTCGTGACCGAGCGACAGCGTCGTCCACGCCGTGCCCGCGGGAACGGACCGCTGCCCGAGCTCGGCCACGCCGGCAGATGCGCTGTACTCGCAGATCATCGTCCCGCTGCTCCCTACGGGCCCCGACGCAAGGAAGGCGGGCAGGTCGGTCACATCCGCGAGGTGGAGCAGGCGGGTCCTCGAGAGCGATCCGTTGGCGGCGGGCACGAGCGCCGCCCGCACCGCATCCAGATGGGCGGCCAGCTCGGTCGAGACGATGGCGGCGTGGTGGACCCAGGTTCCAGACGCCGGATCGAGGATGGGATTCTCGGTCGAGCGGTTGAGCTCTCTTCGCAGCTCGGCCGACAGCTCGTCGATGGCGGTGACGAGCGGACCGTGCCAGGCCGGCGCCGCTCGGAGGGGATAGGGATCCTGCAGGCGCCGACCCGGACCTCGGAGCAGCCGGACGAGGGTCGCCGCCACCCAGGCCCCTCCGGAGGATCCGAGCCGCACCGACCGGCCGCTGCCCGGGTCGGAACCGGTGCCGCGATCCGGCCAGACAAGCTCGGAGAAGGCCTCGGGCGACGCGCCGGCGACCAGACAGGTCAGGGCGGCGATGACGATCGCCGCCCTGGAGAGCTCCGTGAGATCGTGGGACGCGAGGGACGCGATCCCGATGGTGAGGGCGTTGCTCGAGAGGAAGGCGAGACCGTCGGTCGGCGTCGGTTCGATCGGATCGGGGGCCGCGTCCCGGTGCCGCCACCACGGCCGGCGCCCCGAGAGGCAGAGGCCGAGCTCGGCCAGCGCCGTCAGGTCGCCGGTGCCGATCCCGCCGTAGCGATGGACGGCCGGGAGAGCGTCGGCTTCGACGGCGCGCCGGAGGGCGTGGGCGCAGGGGGCGGAAACGCCGGTCCTGCCCGTGCAGATCTGGTTGAGGCGAATGATCAACATGGCCCGCACGGCGTCTTCTTCGATCAAAGGTCCGCTGGCCGCGGCGTGGCTCAACCACAGGCGCTTGGCGTGGTCGACGTCGCCCGCATCGACGACCAGAGCGCGGTTCGCTCCCACTCCGGTCGTACGACCGTAAGCGGGGACGTTGACCATGCCAGAGCCGGCGGCGGTGGCCTCCTCGACGACCTCTGGCTCAACCTGGAGATGGCAGTGCCGGCGCGCCGCGGCGGCCAGGGAAGCAACGTCGAGCGAGCGGCCGTCGAGTGCTGTGCCGCCGGCCTTCAACGGCGGCGACTGCGCAGCTGGCGGACGATATCGGCCTGCGCAGCGAGGTAGCCGCCCCTCGGCCCGACGAGCTGCGAGCCGAGCAGCTCCCGCAGCTCCGGGAGGGCATGAAAGGGTACCGCCGGCTGGGCGTGGTGCTCGGCGTGGTAGGGCATGTTCCAGGCCAGCCGGCGCAGAGGCCAGGGGACGTCGAGGGTCCTCGTGTTGACGGTGATGTCGGCCGTCTGCGGTCGCCCGGCGTGCTCGGAGAGCCTGGCAATGCGCATGACCGGCTCGCCGATGAGCCGCGGGACGACCCACAGCACGAGGAAGGCGTCGGTGCCGAGGGCGGCGGGGACGACGAGAAGGAGCAGCCAACCGGCGAGCATCAGGCGCGCCTCGCGCCGGATCCTCGGGCGGGTCGACGCCGGGAGCCACCCGGCCTCTTCGCCATCGAAGCGGCCGAGCGCATGCGCCACGAGGGTCCTGAGCTGGTAGGTCCAAAACGGCACGGTGCCGATGAACCACAGCCAGCTCGTGAATGAGGGCGGCAGGTCGATGAGCTCCGGGTCGCGCGCCGGATCCTGGGTGAAGTTGTGGTGGGCGACGTGCTCCAGACGGAAGAACTGCGGCGCAATCCCCAGGGCGGCGCCGCACATGGTCGTGACGACCCGGTTGACCCGCCGGGTACGGAAGGCGGTTCCGTGGGCGCATTCGTGCTGGAGGGCGAAGAGATGGGCGATCACGATGCCGTCCGCCACGCAGGCAGGGAGCAGCCACCAGGTGCCCCGTGCGGCCAGGACGGCGAAGGCGCCGGCGACCAGGAGAACGACGTGGGCGACCAGGGCGAGGATGGCCGGTCGGTTCGAGCGCGCCAGAAGGGGGCGAAGGGAGGCCGGGTCGACGAGGTCGGAGGCCCGGCGAGGCGGCAGAGCGGCACCGGGTGGCACCTCGAGCGTGCTCATCGATTCGAGGGTACTTCGCCCCGGCGCTTGACGGGCCCTGTCGACATGATACATACTGAAATAACCTGAAATATATGGAGATGAGCCATGCCTACCCTCGTCACATTCACGTCGGACACGCTGGCCATTCGGCCGTGGGCCGACGAGGTCATCGACGCCCTCGGCTTCGACCCGCGTGCCCCCTACGTCGAGCGGTTCTGGTTGGGGGTCCTCGGTCCGTCGACCACGTGGCTCTTGCGCCGCACGGCGGCGGGCTTCGACGCCGCCCCCGACGGCTTCGATCTCCCCCTCGCCGACACGGCCAGGGCGCTCGGCCTCGGCGACAGAGGCGGCCGCCACTCGCCGTTTCTGCGTTCGGTCAACCGGACCATTCAGTTCGGCATGGCCATGATGACCGGCCCGGAGGAGCTCAGCGTCAGGCGCCGCCTCCCCCCGTTGGCCCGCCGGCAGGTCGAGCGCCTCTCCCCCGCCCTCCAGGACGCCCACGGACGCTGGCAGCGCGCCCAACTCGACGACCCTCCGGCCGAGCAGCAGCGCCGCCGCGGCCGCCAGCTCGCCCTCAGCCTGGTCGAGTTGGGCGAGGACGCCGAGGGCGCAGAGCGCCAGCTGCTTCGCTGGCGCTACCACCCGACCCTGGCCCGCGACGCCGCCGCCTGGGCCTGGCAAACGCACCGGGCGGCCGGGCCGGCCGCCGACGCCGGCTGAGCGCCGCTGCGCAGGCCCGGCCACGCACGGGCTGTTGCGCAAAGAGCCTGGTGGGAGTGTCGATTGGTGCCCCGACCCGAGCGGAGTAGGGCACTCCTACGGGTAGATTGCGCCGTGCCCGCTCCGCCACCTCCGCTCCCTCCGGGCCGCGACGTGGAGATCGCCGGTCGGGGCACGGGGTGGGTGTGGGATACGGGCGGGTCCGCTCGGCCCACCGTCGTCCTCGCTCACGGCTGGATGTCGACGGCCGCGCTGACATGGTTCCGCTGCTTTCCTGCGCTTCGTGACGAATATCGGGTGGTCGCTATGGACCTGCGCGGGCACGGACGCGGCATCCGCAGCGCGTGGCCGTTTCGCCTCGAGGACTGCGCCGACGACCTGGCCGCCCTGATCGATCAGCTCGGCTGCGGTCGTGTCGTCGCCGCCGGGTACTCGATGGGGGGACCCGTCGTCCAGCTGCTCCGTCACCGCCACCCCGAGGCGGTGGACGGCCTCGTCCTCTGTGCCACCGCCTCGAGCTTCCCCGGGCCGGCCGCGCCGGCGGCGGCGGTGGCGGCGTTCGGGCTCAGCCTCTCGCTCGCGTTAAGTGCTGTCCCTTCCGGTGTCCGCCAGGACGGGCTCAAACGACTGGTCCGCGCCCGCCCCGGCCACGCCGGGCTCGCCCCGTGGGCCGCACGCGAGGCCGAGTTGGGAGATCCGGCCGCTTATCTGCAGGCCGCGGTGGCGCTCAACTCCTACGACGCCGACGGGTGGATCGGCACGCTCGACGTCCCGACTGCAGCAATCATCACCCGGCGCGACACGACCGTCCCGCCGGCACGCCAGCGTGCCATGGCCGAGGCCATCCCGGGGGCCACGATCCTCGAGGTCGATGGCCCCCACCGGGCGTGCGTCGACGCAGCGAGGGAGTTCGTGCCTGCGCTCCTCCAGGCCTGCAGGAAGGTCAGCTCGACCGGCGGCTGACCGGCGGAGGCTGACCGGGTCGGGTTGTCGCTCGGGCGGCGGGTCAGCCGATGGCCCGCTCGACTTCCCTCGCCGCCGCCACGACGGCGTCGGCGTAACGCCGGCCGGGCTGACGGCTGGTTCGTTCGGTCGGGCCTGAGACCGAGACGGCGGCAACGATCCGGCCATCGGCGCGGACCGCGGCGCTGACCGAAGCGACGCCGCGCTCGCGTTCCTCGACGCTCTGCACCCACCCACGCCGCTCGGCATCGGGCCGGGCCGACAGGACATGGCCCGCCGACCCTCGATCCATGGGCAGGACGGCGCCGACGGGCACGATCATCCGCAGGCTGTGGGGTGACTCGAGCGACACGATGCAGACCCGCTGGTCGCCGGACACGACGTAGAGCTGGGTGCTCTCGCCGGTTCGGTCCCTGAGGACACCGAGCGCAGGGGTGGCCGCCTCGGCCAGCGAACGGCGTCCCCTCCCTGCGGCCCCGCCGAGCCCGACGAGCCGCTGACCGAGCACGAAGCGACCGAGGTTGTCGCGTGCGACAAGACCGTGGCTCTCGAGGGCGACGGCCAGGCGGTGCGCCGTAGCGCGAGGCAGTCCGGTCCCGGCGGCAAGGTCGGCGAGCGCCGAAGGGCCGCCCTCGAGGAGCTCGAGGATGGCCATGGCCTTGTCGAGCACGCCGACGCCGCTCGGCGACCTGGCCGGGGTGACGGCCGCTACACTCGCTCTCACGTCACGGGAATATATCTCAGATTGTGAGAAGCAGGATGACACCACCGCAGACCCTCTCGGACAAGGTGTGGGCCCGCCATGTCGTGCGCTCGGCCGAAGGGGAGCCCGATCTCCTCTACATCGACCTGCATCTCGTCCACGAAGTCACCTCGCCCCAGGCCTTCGACGGCCTCCGTCTCGCCGGCCGAACGGTGCGCCGTCCCGATCTCACCGTCGCGACCATGGACCACAACGTGCCGACGACCGGCATCGACAAGCCGGTGGAAGATCCGGTCTCGGCCAAGCAGATGGAGGTGCTCGCCGCCAACTGTGCCGAGATGGGCATCCCCCTCTACGCCATGGGCGATCCCCGTCAGGGGATCGTGCACATCATCGGCCCCGAGCTCGGACTGACCCAGCCGGGCATGACCGTCGTCTGCGGCGACAGCCACACGTCGACCCACGGAGCGTTCGGCGCACTGGCCTGGGGCATCGGCACGAGCGAAGTCGAACACGTCCTCGCCACCCAGACGCTGCCCCAGTCGAGACCGAAGACCATGGCCGTCACGGTCGAAGGCGACCTGCCCGACGGCGTGACGGCCAAGGACGTGATCCTCGCCATCATCGGCGAGATAGGGACCGGCGGCGGGATGGGCCACATCATCGAGTATCGGGGCTCAGCCATCCGAGGCCTCTCGATGGAGGGGCGCATGACGGTTTGCAACATGTCGATCGAGGCCGGGGCGAGGGCTGGCATGGTCGCCCCCGACGACACCACCTACGCCTACCTCCAAGGACGGCCGCACGCCCCGAAGGGGCCGGAGTGGGAGGCGGCGCTCGACGACTGGCGTTCGCTCGTCACCGATGACGGCGCATCCTTCGACCGGTCCGTAGAGATCGACGCCGCCGGCCTGAGCCCCCACGTGAGCTGGGGCACCAACCCCGGCCAGGTCATTCCCCTGAGCGGTGTCGTCCCCGATCCCGATACCTGGACCGACCCGGCGGCCCGCGAGACGGCGGCCAGAGCCCTCGCCTACATGGGCATCGCGGCCGGCACGCCCATGCGTGACATCCCCGTGGACACGATCTTCATCGGATCGTGCACCAACGCCAGGATCGAGGACCTGCGGGTCGCGGCCGCCGTGCTCCAGGGCCACCGGGTGGCCCCCAAGGTGAGAGCGCTCGTCGTCCCCGGCTCGGGCCGGGTCAAGGCCGAGGCCGAGGCCGAGGGGCTCGATCGGATCTTCGTCGCCGCCGGCTTCGAGTGGCGCGACCCGGGCTGCTCGATGTGCCTGGCCATGAACCCGGACAAGCTCGCCCCCGGCGAACGGGCCGCTTCGACCTCCAACCGCAACTTCGAAGGCCGCCAGGGCCGGGGCGGACGAACCCACCTGGTCTCCCCCGCCGTCGCCGCCGCCACCGCCGTCCGGGGGCGCTTTGCGGCGCCGGCCGACCTCGACTGATCCTCGCTCACCCGCACCAGGAAGGACCGCATGGAACCCGTTCGCAGCATCACCGGTACCGCCGTTCCCCTCGATCGCAGCGACGTCGACACCGATCAGATCATCCCGAGCGACTGGCTCAAGCGGGTGGAGCGGACCGGCTTCGGACTCGGTCTGTTCGCCGAGTGGCGCGACGACCGTGACTTCGTGCTCAACCAGCCCGAGTATGCCGGCGCATCGATCCTGATCGCCGGCCCCAACTTCGGCACCGGCTCGTCGCGCGAGCACGCCGTGTGGGCCCTCGAGGACTACGGCTTCAAGGCCATCGTCTCACCGCGCTTCGGCGACATCTTCCGCAACAACTGCACCAAGGTCGGGCTCGTGCCGGTCCAGGTCGACGCCGACCTCGGGACCTACCTCCTCCGTCGCGTCATCGCCGACCCGACCATGGTGCTCACCATCGACGTGGAGCGGCTGACCGTCTCCGCGCCTGCAGTGGGAGTGGAAGGGGCGTTCCCGCTCGATCCCTTCACCCAGCACCGGCTGCTCGAAGGCCTCGACGATGTTGGCCTCACCCTCGAGCACGCCGATGACATCGACACCTTCGAACGGGCGAGGAGTACCCGGAGGGCCTGGCTGCCCACCTCGACCTAGGGGGCGAGTGGCCAGGGTGGCCCGGCCGGATGACGGTGACGCGCGCGCGTTTATGGGACAGGTTCGGACGGTCCGCGCGCGCTTCTGGGGCACCGTTGCCCTGAAATCGCGCGCGGATCAGGTTGCCGCGCCCCAGAAACGCGCGCGATAAAGCCTCGACGAGGCGCCGCCGGCTCAGAACAGGTGCTCGACCCGCCACGCCAGCGAGAGTCGGGGCATACTCGTCACTGCCCTCGCCGGCGCCATGGCTCTGAGGTGCCCGCCGAGGACGACGGTGGCAACCTGCTGGCCCGCTGACAGCCCGTGCCGCGACCCGATCCCCCGCACGGAGAGCCGGAGGCGGAGACCGCCCCAGCCGAGTTGCTCGAGGGGCGCAGCCGTGGCCACGGCGACCCGGTGACCGTCGGCGTTGGTCATGTCGAGCACCGACCGACCGGCAGGAACGACGGTGCGGACACCGAGCCCTGATGCCACCGAGTTGGCCAGCTTGGTCGCCGCGGCGAGCGCCGCCGAGATGATGACCTGGGCGTTGGACTGGCCCCGGTCCTCGCCGAGGACCACACCGACGATCGTTACGGTATGACCATCGATGGCGCGCCGGTCGGCGAAGGCCAGGCACCCGCCGGCCTGGCTGTCGGAGCCGGTCTTGATCCCGATGAATCCGTTCGTGCCCACCAGTCGGTTGAAGTTGGTGACCGGGCCGGCCACGGGCAACACCACCGTCGGACGGTCGACGATCCCGGCGAAGACAGGATTGCGCATGACCACCTTCGCCAGCCGCAGCTGATCGGCGGCGGTGGAGACGGTCGTGTCGGTGAAGCCGCTCGCGTCGGTGTAGCGGGTGTTGGTCATCCTCAGCGCCTTGGCCTCGGCGTTCATCCTGGTCACGAAGGCCCCTTGGGAACCGGCTTCGTAGGTAGCGAGCATGGCCGCCACGTTGTTGGCCGAGGGGATGAGCAGCGCCTCGAGCAGCTGGTACTCGCTCAGGACCTCGCCGGCCGCCACCGCAACGGTCGACTGTCCCTGGGCCAGGCGGGCCTTGCGATCGGCGACGTCGGCAGAGGTGACGGTGAGGCGGAACCCACCGGCGCCGACGGTGAGCGGATGGGCCCGAAGGGTCAGGTAGGCCGTCATGATCTTGGCCACGCTCGCGATCGGGACGGGCTTGGGTCCTCCGACCGAGCCGATGACCCCGACCCCTTCGACCGTTGCGGCCGCCTCGCCGTCGTGGGGCCACGCCACCGACAGGGCTCGCCCGGGGAAGCGCACGACCGAGTCCGACGTGAGATGACTTTGCAGGGCGGGAATCGTCTCGCTGTCGAGTCGGGCCAGAGCGATGCCCGCCACCACCACGAGCGCCGCCACGATTCCGGCCGTGACCCGCAACCACGGCACCCCGCGACGTTCTCCCTCGCTCACCGCTCCGTGCTCGCCGGGTCCCGCACCGATGGAGACTGCCACAGCCCATCGCCCTGCGCTTGGCATCGCTTGACGGTAGGTGTCCTGCGGGTGTACAAAAACGTCTGATGAATTTCCCCGGGGGGATGGCAAGGGTGGTCGTGGACCGTCTGCTCAGCGACATCGCCTCGGGGAGGTATCGGCCGGGCGCGCGCCTGCCGACCGAATCCGAGCTGTGCACGACGATGGGCGTCAGCCGAGCGACGCTGAGGGAGGCCATGAAGGCGTTGCAGCAACTGGGCGTGACGAGCATCGAACAGGGACGAGGGACCTTCGTGACCCCGGTGCACCGGTGGTCGCCGTTCGACCCGGCGCTGCTCGCGGCCCGCACGTCCGGAGTGCACGGCGCCCCCACCGACGACTGGCCGGCCAAGCTCGTCGAGGCTCGGCGGCTCGTCGAGGTAGACGTGGCCGGCCTGGCCGCCGATCGAAGGAGCGACGCCGCCCTCGATGCGATGGGCGCCGCCATGGACCGGATGCGGGCCGCGGCGGACGGCGACGACGTAACGGCGTTCGCCGAGGCCGATCTCGCCTTCCATCAAGCGGTGATGCGGGCCGCCGGCAACGAGCTGATCGAGGCGCTCTTCGATCCGGTCAGCCGTCTCATTCACGAGGGCAGGCTGGAATCCTCGCGACCCCCCGAACGCAGGGTGCATGCCCTGGAGGCTCACGCGTTGATCCTGTCCGCCATCGCCGGCCGAGACGCCCCGGCGGCGCGCCAGGCCATGCGCGAGCACCTCGACAACACCTTCCTGTGGGTCAGGAACCGCCCCGAAGGCACGGCCAACCGGCCGGGGAGCGAGCCGGGAAGCCACGAAACCGTGGGAAAGCCGAAGAGGCTCGCCAAGGCGAAGACCGCGGAAGCGCTCCCCTCGAGCGCACCCAAGGAGAAGAAGTCGTTGGCGCCGAAGCCAAAGGCGGCACCGGCGGAGGCGAGCGGACCATGATGGCCCTGCGCTGGCACGGCCGAGAGGACGTGCGCCTCGACGAGGTGGAGCCCCCGCCCCCGCCGGGTCCTGGGCACGTCCAGATCGCCGTGGAAGCGTGCGGGATCTGCGGGACCGACGTGGAGGAATGGCGCGAGGGGCCCCTGCTCATACCCTTCGCTTCGCCGCACCCGCTGACGGGAGGCCTGGCGCCCCTCACCCTCGGCCACGAGGTGGCGGGGCGGGTGACCGCCGTCGGCCCCGACGTGGACCTGGCCGTCGGCGATCGCCTGGCCGTCGACGGCCTCGTGTCCTGCGGACACTGCCGGCAGTGCCGCCGCGGTCTGCCCAACCTCTGCGCGCGAGGTGGCCAGGTCGGCCTGAGCGCCGACGGTGGTCTCCAGCCCCTGCTCAACCTGCCGGCCATCACGTCGGTGCGGATGCCGGCCGGGCTCCCACCCGAGGCCGGGGCTCTGGCCGAAACGTTGAGCGTCGGAATCAGGGCCCTGCGGAGAGGCCGACTGGTCCCCGGCGACCACGTCGCCATTGTCGGAGGTGGCGCCGTCGGGCTGCTCGCCCTGCAGGCGGCACGCGCCATGGGTGCAGGGCCTACGACGGTGATCGAGCCGATCGCCAGCCGCAGGACCCTTGCCACCACGCTGGGCGCCGACGCGGTCTTCGACCCGGCCGACCTCAACGAAGACACGAGCGGCGCTGCCCCCGGAGCTGGCGGCGGCGAACGGCTCGGCGCCGACGTCGTGGTCGAGTGCTCTGGTCATCCGGCCGGTGTGAGCGGTGCCATCCGGGCCGCGGGCCCGGCGGGGCGAGTCGTGCTCGTTGGCATCGGGCGCGGCCGCCCCCCGCTCGACGCATGGGACGTCGTCGCTCACGAAAAAGAGATCGTCGGTTCGTTCAGTCACGTGCGCGAGGAGGACTTCGCCGGGGCGCTCACCATGCTGGCGTCGGGAGCGATCCGATGGGATGGCCTGCTGACTCGCATCCCACTCGCCGATTCCCTCGAGCGGGGGCTGCTCGCCCTGGCTCACGAGGCCGAGCGGCACCTCAAGATCGTCGTCACCCCCGAAGCGACCGAAGGAGACCCGACCCCCCATGGATGACCGCAAGCTTCGCAGCGCGGAGTGGTTTGGCTCGGACGGGAGAAACGGCTTCATCCACCGCTCCTGGATCCGCAACGAGGGGTTCGGCGACGAGCTCTTCGATGGCCGTCCTGTCATCGGCATCGCCAACAGCTGCTCGGAGCTGACCCCGTGCAACGCCCACCTCCGCAGCATGGCGGAGGCGGTAAAGCGGGGGGTCCTCATTGCTGGAGGCTTCCCGCTCGAGTTCCCGACGATGTCGCTCGGCGAGCCGATCATGCGGCCGACAGCCATGCTCTTTCGCAACCTGATGGCCATGGAGGTCGAGGAGTCGCTTCGTGCCAACCCGCTCGACGGGGTAGTGCTGCTCTCCGGTTGCGACAAGACGACGCCGGCACAGTTGATGGCGGCGGCGAGCGTCGATCTACCGGCGATCATGGTCACCGGCGGACCGATGCTCAACGGCAAGTACCGGGGACGCGACATCGGCTCGGGCACCGCCGTGTGGGAGATGACCGAGAAGTTTCGGGCCGGCGAGATCAGCCAGGCCGATCTCTACGAAGCCGAAGGGTGCATGTCGCGAAGCGCAGGGCACTGCATGACGATGGGCACCGCCTCGACGATGGCCTGCATGGCCGAGGCCCTCGGCATGCAGCTCCCCGGGTCGGCCGCCATCCCTGCTCCCGACTCGCGCCGCCTGGCCGTGGCACAAAAGTCGGGGCAACGTATCGTCGAAATGGTGCACGAAGAGTTGCGGCCATCGGCCGTCCTCACGCGGGAGGCCTTCGAGAACGCCATCCGGGTGAACGCCGCACTCGGCGGGTCCACCAACGCTGCGGTCCATCTCCTCGCCCTGGCCGGCCGGGTGGGTGTGCCCCTGACCCTCGACGACTTCGATCGGCTGACCTCGCAGGTGCCGGTCCTCGTCAACCTGATGCCTTCGGGGCGGTTCTTGATGGAGGACTTCTTCTACGCCGGCGGGCTCCCAGCTGTCATGGAGGAGCTCGGCGACGCCCTCCATCGGGATCGGCTCACGGTCACCGGTCGAAGCATCGGCGACAACGTCGAGGGAGCGGAGTGTTGGAACCGGGAGGTGATCACGACCGTGGCCGAGCCGTTTCAGCCGGCCGGCGCTGGAACCGTCGTGCTCAGAGGGAGCCTCTGCCCCGACGGGGCCGTGCTCAAGGTCTCGGCAGCCTCGCCGCGACTGTTGCGCCATCGCGGTGAGGCCCTCGTCTTCGACAGCATCGAGGAGTACACCGCCGTCGCCGACGACCTCGACCTGCCGGTCACAGAGGACACCGTGCTCGTCGTGCGGGGCGCAGGGCCGAAGGGGTACCCGGGGTTTCCCGAAGTCGGCAACGCGCCGCTGCCGAGAAAGCTGCTCGAGGCGGGCGTCACCGACATGGTCAGGATCTCCGACGCCAGGATGAGCGGCACCGGCTACGGCACCTGTGTGCTGCACGTCGCTCCCGAGGCTGCGATCGGGGGGCCGCTCGCCCTCGTACGAACCGGTGACATGGTGGAGCTGGACGCCCCGGCGCGCCGCCTCGACCTGCTGGTCGACGAGGCCGAGCTGGAAGATCGAAGGGCGGGTTGGAAACCCCCGATTCCTGCCGCCGACCGGGGTTGGACCCGCCTCTACGTCGATCACGTCATGCAGGCCGATCGAGGCGCGGACCTCGACTTCCTCGTCGGATCGAGCGGCCACGAGGTGGGACGCCATTCGCACTGACCGCCCGCATCACCTCATTCCCCGCTGCCTTGCGAGCGGCCGAAGGCCACAGCGACAGGTCGCATTACCGTAACCCGGCCTGGCAACAGGCCAACACAAGCATCACCCATCAGGAACAGGAGACATCACTCATGGGCAAGTCAACGAACTACACGTCAACGGAGCCGATCGAGGTGGACCCTCGCGAGCGTGAGGTGTCGAGACACGTCGGTCACGGAGCTGACCGAGTTCATGGTGAATGCCTTCCGCGAGCAACTTGAGGAGGCGAACGAGACAAGTGACGGCGACGGCAGGACGGCCACGGGAGAAGGGCCGAGTCCGCAGGCTCGCACCTGAGCTCGTCGACCCGGCCGGCGCCGCCGTCGGTGAAGGGCCGGCGTGGGATGGACGCCGCGGCGAGCTGGTCTGGGTCGACATCATCTCGGGGCTCGTGCGACGCAGCGACGCCGAGGGCCGGCCCATCGAGACCATCGATGTGGGCGTCCACGTCGGTGCCGCCCTCCCATCCCAAGGGAACGGCTGGTTGCTTGCGACCGTCGACGGGTTCGGATGGCTTGGTTCCGACGGCGACCTCCTGCCCGTGCTCGACGTCGAGGCCGACCGGCCCGAGCTGCGCTTCAACGACGCCAAGTGCGACCCTCAGGGCCGGGCGCTGGCAGGATCGATGCGCTACGACGAGGCGGCCGGCGACGGCACCCTGTACCGCCTGGACACCGGACCCGAGGCCGTCCCCCTACTCACAGGCCAGGGCATAAGCAACGGGCTGGGGTGGAGCCCCGACGGAAGAACGCTGTACTACAACGACAGTCTGAGTCACGTCGTGGCGACCTTCGCCTACGACCAGGACACCGGCCGGCTCGGACGGCAGGGCGAGCTCGCGGCCATCGATCCCGGACTCGGCAACCCTGACGGTCTGTGCGTCGACGACGACGGGTGCGTGTGGGTGGCGCTCTACGGCGGCGGTGCCATCCACCGCTACCGGCCCGACGGGACGCTCGACACCGTCGTCACCCTGCCCGTGCCCGCCGTGACGAGCGTGGCCTTTGGCGGCGAGCGCACCGACCACCTGTTCATCACGACAGCCGGCGGTCGGGGGATGACCGTCGAGTCCGACCAGGCCAGTGAACCCACCGCACCCCGTCCCGACGAGGGCGCCGGCGGGCTGTGGATGCTCGACGCGGGGATCTCCGGCCCTCCGGCTACCCCGTGGCGTCCCGTCGCCGGCGTCGCTCGACACGACACGGCTACCAGAGACGATATGACCACCCGACGCCAGTCGACCGACGGACGCCAGACGACCGCCGGACGCCAGACGAGCGCCGGACGAACCCCAAGGAGCTCACGAGCATGACCGCCACGGTGCGCGCCCGACTCGATCGACTGCAGGAAGCGGCGAGAATGCTGCCGGACGCCAAAGCGCGCTTCGCCGACGGTGGCGAGTACCGGATCGAGATCCCGAGCGTCGAAGGCCCCGAAGCGTTTGCGGCGGTCATGACCCGTGCCGACGAGCTCGGCGTCCCCGTGCACCGCGTGTCGGAGGGGAGCGGCATCGGCCTGCTGCGAGACGACGACCTGCGCGGGTACGTCGAGATCGGCTCCGCCCGCAACGTGGAGGTGTGCCTCTTCGTCGGGCCACGGGCACCGTGGAACGCCAGCGCATCATCCCTCGCTCCCGACGGCAAGCAGGTCGGATGGAGGCACGTCACCGTCGCGACCCTGCGCGCCGCCTACGACGACATCCTCCGAGCCGTCGAGCTGGGGATCCGCAGTGTGCTCGTCGCCGACGAGGGCCTCGCCGTCCTCGCTGCCGACGCCAAGGCCAGCGGCGAGCTACCCGCCGACCTCATCGTCAAGGCCTCGGCGGTCATGGGCCTCGCCAACCCTCCCGGCGTCGGCCTGCTCGCCGCCATCGGCGTCGACACCCTCAACGTCGCAGGCGACACGCCGCTCGCCGAGCTGGCGGCGTTCAGGGCCGAGCTCGTCGCCATCATCGACATCTATGTCGAGAGCCCCGACGGGCTGGGCGGGTTTCTCCGCTACCACGACATCGGCGAGATCGTCCGGATCGCTGCGCCCGTCCACCTTAAGTTCGGCCTGCGCAACGCTCCCAACATCTACCCGAGCGGCGCCCACCTCGAAGCGGCCACGAGGACGAGCGGCATCGAGCGCGTGCGCCGGGCGGCGATCGGCCTCGAGCACCTGGCCCGCCAGCGTCCAGGTGCCGTGCCCTCACCGAGCGGCCAACCCCATCGGGGAGTCCCCATCGGCGCCGGCTCCCACGACCTCGGAGGGAGAAATGGCGATTCCGCCACCCGGCCCCGCACCGGCCCACCCGGGGCAGAGACGGTCGGCGCGGCGAGCGCCGGTGAACGGAGCGGTGCCCATGACTGACGCACCGCCCGAAGAGACCACCGCCGCCGGCCTCGACGACATCATCGAGGCGGCGTCGGCCTCCTCGATCGCCTGGGCCGGTCTCGGACCGGCCGAGCGCGCCGGGCGCCTCAGGGCCGTCGCCGACGCTTTGGACGCTGCGGGGGCCGTCCTGCTCCCCCTTGCCGCCGAGGAATCCCATCTCCCCGACGCCCGCCTATCCGGCGAGCTGGTGCGCACGACCTCCCAGCTCCGGCTCCTCGCCTCGGTCCTCGACGACGGTGCCTACCTCGGCGCCATCATCGACCACCCCGACCCGGACTGGCCTTCGGGACCACGCCCCGACCTGCGTCGGATGCTCGTCCCCCTCGGCCCGACCGTCGTGTTCGGCGCGAGCAACTTTCCCTTCGCGTTCAGCGTGGCCGGCGGTGACACGGCCTCGGCCCTCGCGGCCGGCTGCCCGGTGGTGCACAAGGCTCACCCCGGACATCTCGGGCTTGCCGCCGTGACGGCTCGGATCGTCGCCGACGCCATCGGCTCCAACGGCGTCTTCTCCCTCATCGTCGGTGACGAGGCGGGGCGGGCCGCGGTGACCGACGCCAGGATCCAAGCCGGTGCGTTCACCGGATCCCTCGCCGGCGGGCGGGCGCTCTACGACCTGGCCGTGTCGCGACCCGTGCCCATACCGTTCTACGGAGAGCTCGGCAGCCTCAACCCTGTCTTCGTGACCGAACGGGCCGCGGCGGCACGCGGTGACGAGATCATCGCCGGGTACGCCGGATCATTCACGCTCGGCGCCGGGCAGTTCTGCACCAAGCCGGGCCTGCTCTTCGTCCCGGCCGGAGCCATCTCCGACGACGCCGCGGTCGACGCCGTCGCCTCCAAGGCAGCGGCCCCGCTCCTCAACGATCGCATCGAGCGGGGCTTCAGGGCCGGACTCGATCGGCTGAAGGCCCACCCCGCCATCCGCACGCTCGTCGCAGGGACGGGTGGGGCCGAAGGTCCTTCCCCCACGCTGCTCGCCACGACCGTCCCCGAACTGCTCGCCGACCATGAAGATCTGCTCGTCGAGTGCTTCGGTCCAACATCGATCGTCGTCAGCTACCACGGCGACGACGAGCTGCTCGCCGCGGCGCGAGCCTTCGACGGTCAGCTCACGGCGACGGTCCACGGCGAGGACGACGACCCGATCGCTCCCCTGCTGCTCGACGTGCTCCGCGACCGATCCGGACGGGTGCTCTGGAACGGCTGGCCGACCGGTGTCTCGGTCACCTGGGCCATGGAGCATGGCGGTCCCTACCCGGCAACAACCGCTCCGCTGAGCACGTCGGTCGGAACGACCGCCATCGAACGGTTCCTCCGCCCGGTCGCCTACCAGTCCGTACCCGATCGCCTCTTGCCGCCTCCGCTGCAAGAAGCCAACCCCCTCGGCATCGCCCGCCGTGTCGACGGCCACCTCGTGATCCCCGAGCGATGAAGCGGAGCGGCGGAACAAAAGGCGCCCCCATCCGGCCCTTGCGGTTGCTCACCCGAGCGATCGGCGGCCTGGCCCTGCTCGTCATCACCGGGGCTGGCGCCTGGCTGGCCCGCATGACCATCGTCGAGCGCGCCGAGAGCCGCCGCCTCACCACCTCCACTGCCCCGTGGCCGCCGGTCCCGCTCGGGATTAGCGATGGCGATCGCGATGGCGGCGCACGGGTCAAAGGGCAGGTGCCGGCGGGCGACCGTAACCGGATTGAGGGACCCGACGCCTCCGGACCGTCTCCTGCGGACCGCAGGGCAAGCGAGCCCGACGCCGATCCTGCGCCGCCGCCGGGCCAGGAGTTTCCCCGCCAGCTTGTTCTCGAAGACGCCCCCGATCCGTCCGCGCCGCCGCAGCCGCAGCCGCCGGAATCAGAGTCGGTGGCCTCGACGTGGGTCGAGCCCGGTGCCGATGGCTGCCCCGAGAGCCACCCGGTCAAAGCCAGGCTCGCCAGCCACCTCTACCACCTGCCCGGGATGGCCGCCTACCGGCGCACCGGCGGGGACCGCTGCTACGTCGACGCCGCCGCCGCCGAACGGGACGGGTTCGTCCGAGCCAAGCGCTGAGGCCGCAACCTCCCGAGCTCGGCCAGCTGAGCGGCCTGAGCCGGCGGCCGGCTGGCGGCGGCCGGCGGCACGAGTAGCGTCAGCTGGCCATGACCGCGCCCCGTTCCGTGCTGGTCGTGGGCGCCGGCATCGCCGGTCTCGTCGCCGCCCGGCACCTTCGGGCCGGAGGGCTGGCCGTCACCGTTGTCGAGCAGGGGCCGAAGGTCGGCGGACGGCTCGCGACCGAGCCCGTCGGCGCGGGGAGAGCCGACGCTGGGGCGCAGTTTTTCACGGTACGGAGCACCGAGTTCGCCGGGCGGCGCGACGAGTGGGTCGCCTCGGGGGTGGCCAGGGAGTGGTGCCGTGGCTTCTCGGCTCGACCCGACGGTCATCCGCGCTACATCGGGACCTCCGGGATGGCCGGGCTGGCCGATGCGGTGGCGGCCGGGCTTGACGTGCGGTGCAACACGATCGTCACGGCCCTGCGAAGCGGGCTCGACGGCGGATGGATCGCCACCGGCGCGGGCGGAGCGAACATCGACGACGGTGCCGAAGGACCGCTCGGCGCCGGCGCCGTCATCTGCACGGCACCCGTGCCGCAAACGATTTCTCTCCTGGCCGCCGGGCATGTGGAGGCGACCCCCGAGGCCAGGCGGGTGCTCGATCGGGTGCGCTACGAGCCGACCGTCGCCGCCCTCGTGACCTTCGACACCGACACGGCCGTTCCCGCTCCCGGCGGGGTCCAGCTGGGCCGCGCCGATACCGCGGGCGGCATGCTGGCGTGGGTCGGGGACAACCGGGCCAAGGGCATCTCGTCGGTGCCGACGCTGACGATCCACGCCAGCGGGCCCGAGTCGGCCCGCCGCCTCGACGACGATGATGCGACCACCATCGCCGCCCTGCTCGAAGCGGCGCGCCCCTGGACAGGCGCCGCGGCCCCGGTCGCCTCTCGGTTGGTGCGCTGGCGCTACGCCACGCCCGTTGACCTCGCCGACCGTCGATGCCTGATGGCGGCGCACCGGCCCGGCCCGCTCGTCTGCGCCGGCGACGCCTTCGGTGAGGCCAAGGTGGAGGGTGCAGTTCGCTCCGGCCTGGCCGCAGCCGAGGCCGTGCTCGAAGGGCTGGCGTGAGTGCGGCCGGCCCGACCGCGAACAGGCGCCGGCCGCCAACCGACCGGGCCTCACCGTGCGGCAGCCTCACCGTGCGGCAGCCTCAACCGTGCGGCAGCCTCAACCGTGCGGCAGCCTCAACCGTGCGGCAGCCTCAACCGTGCGGCAGCCTCAACCGAGGAGTTTGGCCAATCGGTTCACGCCCTCGACCATGGCATCGTCACCGAGCGCATAGCTGAACCGGGCGTAGCCAGGGGCTCCGAACGCCTCCCCGGGCACGAAGGCGACCTTGGCCTCGTCGAGCACGACTGCCGCCAGCTCGAGGGTCGTGGCCGGCGTGGCGGAGCCGATCCGGCGGCCGAGCACGCCCTCGAAGCTGGGAAAGGCGTAGAACGCCCCGTCCGGCTCGACGCAGCTCACCCCGGGGATGGCGTCGAGCATCGACACGATCGTCCGCCGGCGCCGGTCGTAGACGGTGCGCATCTCGGCGACGGCGTCGAGGGAGCCGGATACTGCGACGAGGGCGGCCCGCTGGGCCACATTGTTGACGTTGGACGTCGAGTGGGACTGCAGGTTGGTGGCCGCCTTGACCACGTCGGCGGGGCCGATCATCCATCCGACCCGCCAGCCGGTCATGGCGTAGGTCTTGGCCACGCCGTTGAGGACGACGCAGGTGTCGGCCAGCTCGGGCACGAGGGTCGGCATGGAGCTGAACACGGCATCGCCGTAGACGAGGTGCTCGTAGATCTCGTCGGTCAGCACCCAGACCCCGTGGTCGAAGGCCCAGCGTCCGATGGCCTCGACCTCGGCCGGCGTGTAGACCGCCCCGGTCGGGTTGGAAGGCGAGACGAAAAGCAGGGCCTTGGTACGCGCCGTCCTGGCCGCCTCGAGCTGCTCGACGGTGACCTTGAACCCCGAAGCGCCACCGGTCGGGACCTCGACCACGACGCCGCCGGCCAGCCGCACCGCTTCGGGGTACGTCGTCCAGTAGGGCGCCGGCAGGATGAGCTCGTCGCCGGGGTCGAGGAGGGTGGCGCAGGCCTCCTCGACGGCCTGCTTGCCGCCGTTGGTCACGAGCACCTGGGCCGCGTCGACGTGATACCCCGAGTCCCTCGCCGTCTTGGCGGCGATGGCCTGGCGCAGCTCGGGCAGGCCACCGGTCGGGGTGTACTTGTGGTTGCGGGGGTCGAGGCACGCCTCGGCCGCGGCCTGTGCGATCTCGGGAGGCGTCGGGAAGTCGGGCTCGCCGGCGCCGAAGCCGATCACGTCCTCGCCGGCGGCCTTGAGGGCTCTGGCCTTGGCGTCGACGGCGAGGGTGGCGGACTCGGAGACGGAGGCAATGCGCTGGGAGACACGGGCCATGGGCTGCCATGCTGACACAGTGGCGTCGACCCTTCCGACCGATATCCGGATTCCAGCCGGTCTGTTGCCCGCCGACGGCCGGTTCGGTTCCGGGCCTTCAAAGGTACGCGCCGAGGCCATCGCCGCCCTGGCCGACCCGGTCCGCTCACCGATGGGCACCAGCCACCGCCAGGAACCGGTCAGGCGGCTCGTCGGACGGATCAGAGCCGGGCTGCGGACGCTCTGGGATCTGCCTGCCGACCATCGGGTGGTGCTCGGCAACGGCGGGTCGACTGCTTTTTGGGACGTGGCGACGGCCGGCCTGATCCAACGACGAAGCCAGCACCTCGTGTTCGGGGAGTTCGGAGCGAAGTTCGCCGCCGGGGTCGGAGCCGCTCCTTTCGTGGAAAGTCCCGATCTGATCGAGGTGCCGGCCGGCGAGAGGGCGCACGCCGTCGGCCGGGCCGGCGTCGACCTCTATGCCCTCACCCACAACGAGACGTCGACCGGCGTGCTCGGCGACATCGCCCGGCCGGATGGCGCCGACCCCGGTGCGCTCGTCACCGTCGATGCCACGTCGGCGGCCGGCGCCGTGGCCTTCGACCCGAAGGATGTGGACGCCTACTACTTCGCGCCGCAGAAGTGTTTCGCTTCCGACGGCGGTCTCTGGGTCGCCGTCCTCTCCCCCGCCGCCGTCGAGCGGGCGGGCCACCTCGGGGGCGCGGGCGGGGGCGGGGCCGGCGGCTCCGGGGGGCACCGGTGGGTGCCGCCGTCGCTCGACCTGCCCGCCGCCATCGAGCAGTCGGAACGCAACCAGACCGTCAACACGCCGGCCATCGCCACCCTCGTCTTGTTCGTCGAGCAGCTCGACTGGATGCTCGACAACGGCGGTATGGACTTCACGATCAAGCGGACCGAGACGTCGGCCGCCTGCCTGTACGGCTGGGCCGAGGCCAGCCGCTACGCCACGCCGTTTGTCTCCGACGCCGAGGCGCGCAGCCCGGTCGTCGGCACCATCGACTTCGACGCCGGGGTGCCGGCCGCCACCGTCGCCGCCGTGCTGCGCTCCAACGGCATCGTCGACACCGAGCCGTACCGCAAGCTCGGACGCAACCAGCTCCGCATCGGGATGTACCCGGCCGTCGACCCCACCGACGTCGAGGCCCTCACCGCCTGCATCGACTACGTGATCGGCGCCCTGTAGGGCCGAGAGCAGCCCAGGGTGGCAGGCTTTCTGGGGTGAAATGCGTTTGCCTGGCACGGGTGTGGGCGCGCGGGGGGAGGTTCGGGTCGGTGAGGAGGCGCTTGAGTTGTGGAGTGGTGTGGTGTGGGTTTATGAGGCTTTCTCGGTGAGGTTGACGTCGAAGCCGAGTGCCTCGATCCGGCGTGCGAGTCGCTTCGCCTCGACGGCGGGATCGTGGCGACGCTGGAAGTAGTCGGCGCCGAGGTCTTGGTAGACGGCACCGGTGGAGAGCAGGTGCCAGATGGTCGACAGCATCGAGTTGGCCACGGCGACGGCGGCCTTGTTCGCTCCTCGACGGCTGGCGATACGCGAGTACTGGGCGGAGTAGTAGCTGCCCTTGGTGCGTGCGGCGCCGCGTGCTGCTTCGATGAGGGTCCGGCGCAGCCAGGTCGAGCCGTGCCGGGTTCCCGCTGGTCGTCGTTTGCCGGCCGATTCGTGGCTGCCCGGGGCGACACCGGCCCAGGCGCAGAGCTGTTGTGGGGTCGGGAACCGGCTCATGTCGGCGCCGGTCTCGGCGACGATCACCTCAGCGGTCGTATCCGAGACTCCCGGGACCGACATCATGAGAGCGACCGCCGTCTCAAAAGGGACGAGACGGGTCGTTATCTCCTCGCTGAGCGCTGCGATCGACCGGTCGAGGAAGTCGATGTGGTCGATGATCCGGCGGCAGACCACGCCGTGATGGGCGCCGAAGTGACCGGCGAGGGCCTCGGCGAGGTGGGGGATCTTCGCTCGCATCCTGCCCTTGGCCATCTCCGCGAGGACCTCGGGGTCCCGCTCGCCGGAGATGAGCGCCTCGATGATCCGCCGCGACGACAGACTCCACACCGACGATGCCACCGACGTGATCTTGACGCCCGCGTCTTGGAGGACCTTCTCGAGGCGCTGGATCTCTTTTCCCCTGGCGTCGACCTGGGTTTTGCGGTAGCGGGTGAGCTCGCGCAGCTCTCGGATCTCGGGGGGCGGCACGAAGCTCGGGCGGACCATCCCGTGCGCGGCGACATCGGCCAGCCACTCGGCGTCGGAAAGATCCGACTTGCGGCCCGGCACGTTCTTCACGTGCTGCGCGTTACACAACCACACCTCGGCGAACAGCCCCTCGAGCGCATAGTACGGGCTCTTCCAATACACCCCGGTCGCCTCCATCGCCACGGTCGAGACCGCCGCGTCCGACAAGAAACCCGCCAGGTCGACCAGCCCCCTACGTGTGGTGGCAAAGCTCGCCTTGGACACCCCCACCTCACCATCAACACCAACGACTCGACAGCACGCCACGACCGTGTCGCGATGAACATCGAGACCCGCGACCCGATCCCTGATCCGCTTCATCCCATCACCTCCGTCTCGATTGGCCACAACGGCCGGCAGGGAGAGAACCCGGCGAAGCGAAATCTGGGGTTCGTGCTCGTAGCGACACTCCAAGGTCCTCCACGGTCCCCGCATCAAACTTTGCGCGCGCACACAGGCGGCAAGAAACACTCGATGACCTTCCCTACCAGCCACCACCAGCATTTCATCGCTCCCCGGTGACCGCCAAGTCATCCCAACTTTGCCCACTTTTACAGAGTGACTCTGTAACTTGCGATTAAACCTCTGTTGCGGTTGGGCTGGCGTCGGCGAGGATGAGTTGTGTTGCCTCGGCGGCGGTCTTGTGGAGTTCGTCGACGAGGCGGCGTAGGCGCCTGTCGTTGTCGATCCACTCCTGGTAGAGCTGGGCTTGGCGTTCGCTGAGGCGGCGGTTGACGGTCTTGCCGTTGACTTTTGCTGTCCATTGCCAGTAGGGCCCGTGGGGGCGGGGCGGATCGGCGTGGCAGGCACAGGAGGCCTTCCCGCAGCGGTTGTAGCGAAGGGCGACGCTTCCCGCCGAGACGAACCCGAGGGCGGAGAGGTCGCCGAGCAGGTCGCGGTAGCGGCGCTCGTAGGTAGCAAGTCGGCTGGCGGCTCGTGGTTTTGCCAATGGGAGTCCTCCTTGCGGCTGGGACCGAGCATCCCACGCTCATCGCCCGATAGTAGAAATACTATCGGGCATGGCTGATCTGACCGTCGGCGACGGTGACCACGACCCTTGCGGCGCGCTCGAGTGGTTCCGCTTCAACCTGCGTGAGTGTCTGAGCCGCTGGGGTGACGCACTTTTCGAGCTGACCGACGCCACGATCTGCTCGTCGGCGCCGGTCACCTCGGTGCCGTCGCTGAGCTTGGAGCCGGAGTTCCGCCGATCCCATGGCAGCCTCTACAAGGCACTCGGCGAGGGCCGGGTCGACACCGACGCCCTGCGACGCTTGCTCGTCGCCAACCGGCCCAAGCACTGGCCGACACTCTTCGCCGTTGACGCGTCAACCTGGGATCGTTGCGACGCCGAGTGCAGCGCCGAGCGGGGCTTTTACTACTCGGCGTCGAAGCACTCCGCGGGCCAGCCGGTCGTGGCCGGCTGGTCATATCAGTGGATCTCCGGTCTCGACTGGGCGTTCGACTCATGGACCGCCCCCGTTGACGTCACGCGCATCGCGCCGAGCGACAACTCCACCGACGTCACGCTCGACCAGGTCCGCCGCCTCGTGGGGCTGCTCCCCGCCGAGACAGACGTCCCGATGTTCGTCTTCGACGCCGGATACGACCCGGCCGCGCTCGGCCACGGATTGGCCGACACCCGAGCCCAGATCCTCGTGCGGGTCAGCTCCAAGCGGGTGTTCCACCCCGAGCCCGCACCCAGAGCCGAGGGCCAGCGGGGACGGCCGCGCCGCCACGGGGACCGCTTCGCACTCTCCGAGCCCGTCACCTGGGCCGCCCCCGACACCCACCTCACCGTCACCGACCGCCGCTACGGCAACGTGAAGGTCCAAGCCTGGCATCACCTGCATCCCAGACTCCACGGCCGGGGACGCTGGGCCGGCCCCCACGCCCCCCCGGATCGTGACCGGCAGCGTCATCCGCATCGAAGTCGAGCACCTCCCCAAACCGACCGGCCGCACTCAAAAGACCCTATGGCTGTGGTGGTCAGGCCCCGGCGCCCCCGACCTCGACATCTGCTGGCGGGCCTACCTTCGCCGCTTCGACATCGAGCACACCTTCCGCTTCGTCAAAACCACCCTCGGCTGGACCACCCCCGCCCTCTGCACCCCCGACCAAGCCGACCGCTGGACCTGGCTCATCCTCGCCGCCTACACCCAACTCCGCCTCGCCCGCGGCCTCGTCGAAGATCTACGCCTGCCCTGGCAACGCCCCCGCGACCCCACCCGGCTCACCCCATCCCGGGTCCGAAGAGGATTTCGGCCGCTGCGCACCCTCATCGGCACCCCCACCCAACCACCGAAATCTCAAACACCAGGCCCCGGACGCCCAAAAGGCACCCACAAACCACCACGAACCCGACATCCGGCCATCAAAAAAGCCGCCTGACCAGACCCGGGAGGTTTAATCGCAAGCCGTAAAAGTGGGCAAAGAAACGTGTCGGCGGGCGGGGGCCTCAGCCGACGAGGCCGAGGACGTCGACCTTCCCCGGCGGCCCGTCATAGACGATCTCGCCGTCCCGGAGCGCGATGCAGCGTTCGACGCGTTCCACGTACTCGAGCTGGTGGGTGGCGACGACGACGGTCGCCCCCGATTCGGCGGCGTCGTCCATCAGCTCGATGAACGCCTGCCGCCCGCCGGGGTCAAGCCCGACGAAGGGTTCGTCGACGAGGAGCAGACCGAAGGGGCGGATGAGGCCGAGGAGTATGGCGGTCTTCTGGCGCAGGCCTCGGGAAAACCGCGACGGCAGGTCGTCGGCGCGGCCTTGGAGGCCGAGGTCGTGGATCAAGGCGACGGCCCTGTCTTCCCAGTCCTCGGCGTCGTGGAGCCGGCACGTGTACTCGACGTGCTCGAGGACCGAGAGATCGTCGTAGAGCACCGGGGTGTCAGGGAGGTAGGAGAGCGCCGCCCTGGCGTCGGCGGATCCGGCGTCGGCGCCGAAGATCGCGGCCGACCCCTCGCTCGGCTCGAGCAGGCCGGCGACCATGCGCAGCAGGGTCGTCTTGCCCGATCCGTTGTGCCCTATGATCACCACCCGCTGCCCGTCGGGGACCGAGAGGTCGACGGGAGCAAAGGCGACCAGATCGCCGTAGACCTTGGCGAGTCCCTCTGTGGCGAGAGCCGGGACGGGTTGTGGGCGTGAGCCGGCAGGGGCCATCGGTCTGTCGACGCTACTCGCGTCGGGCCCCGGCCGATGAGGCGCCCCCACGCTGTGTCTTGGCCTCGGCCATGGCCTCCCGCCACCACGCGCCCATCCTGGCCCGGTAGCGGACCCACCCGGCGACGAGCACGGCGAGCAGGATGACCGGCGCGAGGAGCCCCCCGACGGCGCCAGCGGCCGACTCGCCCGCGGCCGGATGCCGGGCCGCGAGGGCCGGGAGGACCCCTGCCACGACCACCACGGGCGGGAGGAGGGTGCGGACCGCTCCCTTGACCCCGGCCATCTCCGGCGGGAGCATGCTGTCGGTGCTGCTGAAGACCGGCGGGGGACCCTGGATCACGCTGATGGCGGCGCCCCCGACGGCACAGAGTGAGGCGGGCACCACGAGCAGGCCGCCGACCTCGAGGGTGGTCGTGTCGGCACCCGTGATGATGGCGGCCACGGCCAGACCGACGAGCGCAACGACGATCATGACGACGATCGAAGGACCGCTCGCCCGCAGCAACAGGATGCCCTCCTCGACGGCGTAGCCCTCGGTGCGGTCCGGGTGATCGAGCTCTTGGGCGATGGGCTCAACGACGTCGAGCCCCGCAATGTAGAGAGCGAGGGCGGCGACGAGGATGAGCGGCGTGGTACCTCGCCAGGCCCCGACCATCGCCGCCCCCGCCGCCGCGCCAGCCACGATGAGTCGGGCGAAGCGCAGGGCAGGGAAGCGCAGGATGCCGTGCCAACCGCGGCGCCAGACGGGAAACCAGCGGGGCCTGACCCGATCCACCTTGACCTGAGCCGGCTTGACCTGAGCCGGCTTGACCCGTCCCGACCCGACGGGGCCCGTCTTCGCCGGGGACCCCGGCTGGGGCGCGACGGAGATGGCCCGTGGCATGCGAACCCACGGTTGCTGGCGGGGAAGCTCTTGAGCGAGCTGTCGACGGAGGACGACCACGGTGCGCAGGTCCCTGAGCGTCGCCGCGAACCGGATCTGGCCGACGAGGGTCGCTCGGCGCTCGGCCGCTTCGATCGAGGTCCCGCCGACGACGGCGATGCCGGCGACGACGGCGAGGATGCAGACGGCCACACCGACGAGGGCGGCCGGCCTGAACTGCAACGGCCAAAGGGCCAGCTGGCCAAGGAAGCTCGCCGGCGACGTCACCGAGCCGGTGAGGAGGTCGGCGAGCGACCAGCCGGCGACGGCCAGGGCGACCAGGCTCCCGATCCGGGACCCGAACCTCCGCCCCGACGCCAGCATGGCCAGCCCGTAGCCACCGAGAACCGCGAAGGCGCCGGTGGCGGCGCCACACGCCAGCCAGGCGACGACGTCGCCCGGGAGGCGGCGGAAGGCGAGCAGGCCGGCCACCGCCCCCGCTGCGGCACCGAGGCCGGCACCGAAGCGCAACTGGCGGACGGCCGGCGCTCGCAGGGCGACGGCCCGGTCGATCGGCGAAAGCAGCACGTGGCGCACCTCGGCCGCCTCGATGACGAGCGGGCCGCCTCGCCCTCCTGACCTCAGGCCGACCGCAAAGATCACCCCGACGAGCATGCCGACCACTGGGGCACCGTGGTGGGTGACGTTGGCGATCGTCGCGGCCGTCGCCCTGGTGTCGCCGACGACGCCGGAGAGCAACCACACGACCACGGCGGTGACGACGAAGGTGATGTAGGCGCGGTAGAGGGCCTCGAAGCGGTCGATGGTGACCGTGCGGGTCTTGCGCCTCGCCGTCCGCAGATCGGCGAGGACGCGCCGTTCGGCGTCGGCATCGGCCAGGTCCGTCTCGTGCGGTTCTCCCGCCCGGCCCGCCTGGTCGTCGATCGTTGCGGACACTCCGACCTCAGCCCCCCGAGACGTCCTGCGGTCGGCTGGCGCCGCCGGAAATGAACGGCATCATGGCCCGCAGCTCGGCGCCTACCTTCTCGATGGGGTGCGCCTCTCCCGCCGCTTCGAGCCGCTTGAAGTTGGGTGACCCCGCAGTGAACTCGGCGATCCACTCCTCCGCAAACTTGCCACTGCGGATCTCCTCGAGGATCTGTTTCATCTCGGCCTTGACCGCGTCGTTGACGATCCGGGGGCCTCGGGTCAGGTCGCCGTACTCTGCCGTCGTCGAGATGGAGTAGCGCATCCCCGAGATCCCGGCTTCGTACATCAGGTCCACGATCAGCTTGACCTCGTGCAGGCACTCGAAGTAGGCGGACTCCGGTTCGTAGCCGGCGTCCACGAGTGTCTCGAAACCGGCCTGGATGAGCGCGGTGAGGCCACCGCAGAGCACGACCTGCTCGCCGAAGAGGTCGGTCTCGGTTTCCTCAGCGAAGGTCGTCTCGAGCACGCCGGCACGCGTCGCCCCGATGGCGTCGGCATAGCTGAGGGCCAGCGCCTTGGCGTTGCCGCTGGCGTCCTGGTCGACGGCGATGAGGGCGGGGACGCCTCCCCCGCCCTCGTAGGTCCTGCGAACGAGATGCCCGGGACCCTTGGGCGCCACCATGGCCACGTCGACGCCGGCGGGGGCGGCGATGAGGCCGAAGCGCACGTTGAATCCATGGGCGAAGAGCACGGCATCGCCAGGTCGCAGATGGGGGAGGATCGACTCTTCGAATATGGCCTTCTGATCGGTATCGGGCGCCAGGATCATGATCACGTCGGCCTCGGCCACCGCCTCGGCGATCGAGCGCACTGCGAGACCGGCCGCCTCGGCCTTGGCCTTCGAAGCCGAGGCGTCCCTGAGCCCGACCCGCACGTCGACTCCGGAGTCGCGAAGGTTGAGGGCGTGGGCGTGACCCTGTGACCCGTAGCCGATGATGGCGACCTTGCGGCCGGCGATGATGCCGGCGTCGGCATCCGATGCGTAATAGATGGTCGCTGCCATTGGTCTCAGCTGGCCTTTCCTGTCATGCGCAGGCGGGGGGCCTGGCGTGGGAGTCGGGGCAGCGCGACGCGTCCGCTGCGCTGCAGTTCGGTGATCCCGTAGGGTCGCACAAGGTCGGCGAAGTCATCGAGTTTGGTCGGGTCGCCGGCCAGCATGATGGTGAGCCGCTCGTAGCCGACATCGACGATCCGGCCGCCGAAGACGCCGACAAGCTCGATAATGCGTCCTCGCAGCTCGGCGTCGGCGGCGACGGTGCAGAGCAGCAGCTCGCGCTCGACGGCGTCGGTCGGGCCTAGCTCGGTGATCTTGACCACGTTCACCAGCTTGAAGAGCTGCTTGGTGATCTGCTCGACGTCGGTCTCTCGGACGTCGACGACGATGGTGATGCGGCTGAAGCGCCCGTCGTCGGTGGGCGCCACCGCAAGCGAGACGATGTTGAAGCCGCGCCGGGCGAAGAGGCTGCTGACCCTGGCGAGAACACCGGAGCGGTTCTCGACCAGGACCGTGAGCGTGTGATGGGTGCCGTCGATCACTGCACGATCCTTCCGGTCGCAGCCGACTGGGAGGGGTGCACGACCACATCGGAGTTGGATGCTCCCGACGGCACCATCGGGAACACCTTCTCGTTGGCGTCCGTGCGGAAATCGATGACGACGGGCCGGTCATCGACGGTGTTGGCCTTGTCGATGGCCGGCTGGACCTCCTCGGGTGACTCGACTCTCAGGCCGACGCACCCCATGGCCTCGGCCCACTTGACGTAGTCGGGCAGGTCGGGGGACAGGTAGACCTCGGAGTAGCGCTCCTCGTAGAACATCTCCTGCCACTGTCTCACCATGCCGAGGTAGGCGTTGTTGAGGATGGCGACCTTCACCGGGATGCGCTCGCTCGACGCCGTCACGAGCTCCTGCGCCGTCATCTGGAAGCAGCCGTCGCCGTCGACGGCCCACACGGTGGCGTCGGGGCGACCGACCTTGGCGCCGATGGCGGCGGGGACGGAGAAACCCATCGTGCCGAGTCCACCGGAGTTCACCCACGTGTAGGGCCGCTCGAAGCGCCAGTACTGGCTCGCCCACATCTGGTGCTGGCCGACACCCGAGGCGAGGATCGTCCCTTCGGGCGCACGATCACGGAGGGTCTCCATGACGAACTGCGGCTTGAGGGCGTCGCCTTCGGCCGGCGGGTCGTAGTGGAGCGGATAGCGCTCCTGCCAACCGGAGAGTCGGCTCCGCCACGGGGTCCTGTCCGGGTCATCGCCATCCGACCCTCGGGCCCGCAGCGCCTTGACGATCTCGCCGATGACCTGGCGGCAATCGCCGACGATCGGCACGTCGGGCCGGCGGATCTTGCCGAGCTCTGCGGGGTCGATGTCGACGTGGACGACCGATGCCAAGGGGGCGAAGTCGCTGACCTTGCCGGTCACCCGGTCGTCGAAGCGGGTGCCCAGGGCGAGGAGAAGGTCGGCCTCCTGCATGGCCGTCACGGCCGTGTAGTTGCCGTGCATTCCCGGCATCCCCAGACAGAGCGGATGGCTGTCGGGTATCACTCCCCTGGCCATCAGCGTCGTGACCACGGGAATGCCCGTGAGCTCGACCAGCTCGGCGAGGACATCGGCCGCCCTCGCCTTGAGTATCCCTCCGCCGGCGTAGATGACCGGACGCTCGGCGGCGGCGATGAGACGTGCCGCCTCCTTGATCATTTTCGGGTGCCCCTTGATCGTCGGCTTGTATCCCGGCAGCGACGACGCCACCTCGGCATCGGTTGGCCACCACCAGTCGACCGTCGAGGTCAGGACATCCTTGGGCACGTCGATGAGCACCGGGCCCGGCCGCCCTGTGGTGGCGAGGTGGAAAGCCTGGCGGACGACGAGCGGCAGCTCCGAGGGGTCCATGACGAGCTCGTTGTGTTTGGTCACGGATCGGGTGATGCCGACCGTGTCGCACTCTTGGAAGGCGTCGGTGCCTATGGAGGCCCGCCCCACCTGACCGGTGATGGCCACCATCGGGACCGAGTCCATGTACGCGTCGCAGAGGGGGGTGACCAGGTTCGTGGCCGCCGGGCCGCTGGTGACGAGAACCACCCCTGGGCGCCCGGTCACGTGGGCGTATCCCTCGGCCATGTGGCCTGCGCCCTGCTCGTGGCGGACGAGGATGTGGCGGATGGACGAGTCGAGCAGGGGGTCGTAGGCCGGAAGGATGCACCCACCGGGAAGTCCGAAGACGACCTCGGTGCGTTCCATCTCCAGGCTCTTGATGAGGGCTTGGGCCCCGGTCAGTTTCATCTGCGGTCCTCGGCGGTTGGAATGGGAGAAAGAAAAACGACCTCCCGGAGGAGGTCGTTGGACGCACGCGCTTGATAGCAGCGTGCGTCAGGTGATGAGTACGACGATGAGGTGGGCGGCACGCATCACACCCGATTCTCGCACAAGTCGCTCCGGGCCTGCAACGCCGCGAGCGCCCGGCGTTCCAATCCGTCCGCAGGGGCGTTACGGTTCGGTCACTGCGCCGCGCTCGGCCCCGGTGACGAGACGGGCGTACTTGGCCAGGACGCCGGTCGTGTAGCGCGGCTCGGGAATCTTCCAGCCGCTGCGGCGCCGGGCCAACTCCGCCTCTTCCACGTCGAGGTCGACGGTGCGGTCCCGGATGTCGATCACGACACGATCGCCATCGGCGATCAGGGAGATGGGCCCTCCGTCGACCGCCTCGGGGGCGACGTGGCCGATGCAGAACCCGTGGGTGCCACCGCTGAATCGCCCGTCGGTCATGAGGGCGCAGTCGGCGCCACGCCCGGCGCCCTTCATGGCGCCGGTGACGGCCAACATCTCCCGCATTCCCGGGCCGCCCTTGGGCCCTTCGTAGCGGATGACGAGGACGGTACCGGGCTCGATACCACCGGAGAGGATCGCGTCCATGGCCCCCTGCTCGCCGTCGAAGACCCGCGCCGGGCCGTCGAAGTGATCGGTGTCGAGGCCGGCGACCTTGACCACCGCTCCCTCGGGGGCAAGCGAGCCGTGCAGTATGGCGATGCCGCCGTCGACATGGATCGGGGTATCGACGCGATGCACGACGTCGCCGTCGGGGGCAGGGGCGGGAGCGGCCTCGAGGTTGTCGGCGATGCTCCGGCCCGTCACGGTCATGCAGTCGCCGTGGATGAGGCCGGCATCGAGCAGCTCGCGCACGACGACAGGGACGCCTCCGATCCCGTCGACGTCCACCATGTGGTAGCGACCGTGCGGTTTGGTGTCGGCGATGTGGGGGGTGCGCCGCCCGACCCGGTCGAAGTCATCAAGGCTGAGCTCGACGCGCGCCTCGTTGGCAATGGCGAGCAGGTGCAGCACGGCGTTCGTGCTTCCGCCGAGGGCCATGGTGACGGCGATGGCGTTTTCGAACGCCTCCTTGGTCAGGATGTCCCGTGGTGTGATGCCCAGCTCGAGCAGGCGGACCACCGCCTTGCCGCTCTCGTAGGCGAGGGCGTCGCGTCGCTCGTCGATCGCCGGTGCCGACGCGCTGCCAGGAAGGGCCATCCCGATGGCCTCGGCGACCGAGGCCATTGTGTTGGCGGTGAACATGCCGGCGCAGCTTCCGATGGTCGGGCAGGCATTGCGCTCGATCAGGGAAAGCTCATCGGCGCTCAGGGTGCCGGCTCCCTCGGCGCCGACCGCCTCGAAGACGCTGGTGATATCGAGCGCCTCGCCCTTGCTGCCCCGACCGGGCATGATGCTCCCGCCGTAGAGGAAGACCGCCGGCTGATTGACCCGCGCCGCCGCCATGAGCATTCCGGGGAGGGACTTGTCGCAGCCGGCCAGCGTCACGATCGCATCGAAGCGCTCGGCGTGCATCATGGTTTCGACCGAGTCGGCGATGACCTCGCGGCTGACAAGCGACGCCCGCATTCCCTCGTGACCCATGGAGATGCCGTCGGACACGGCGATGGTGACGAACTCGAGCGGGTACCCGCGAGCGTCCCTGACGCCGTCTTTGACCCGTTTGGCCAAGCGGTCGAGCGGCATGTTGCAGGGTGTGACCTCGTTCCACGAGGACGCCACGCCGACCTGCGGCTTTCCCCAGTCGTCGTCGGTCATCCCGACGGCGCGGAGCATGGCTCGCGCCGGAGCCCGCGCCGGCCCTTCGGTGACGTCGTGGCTCCGTGGCTTCATCGGGTCGGTCGGGCGTGACGCAGGCACGAGGTGAACTCTACAAAAGGCGAGCGGACCAGCGGCCCGATCATGGGGAGCGACCGGCGACCTGTCTCCCCTGTCTCGGTGCGGGCGAGAGGAGTCGAACCTCCACCCCTTTCGGGACCAGGACCTAAACCTGGCGCGTCTGCCGTTTCGCCACACCCGCGCCCCGTGAGGGTACCTGGCCGGTGCCGGAGGCCGCAGGCGGCCGCAACTACTGTGGCGCCGATGACGGTAGCCACCCTGGATCGCGACGAGCCCCGCCAATGACGCCGGGCGACATGACGCCAGGCGACGTGATGTCAAGCGCCCCGACGGCGCCGGGAGCCCTGCTCGACGAGGCGAGGCTGTCTCCCGACGGGTCGGGACGCCTGGCCGGCGTCCGACGGATGATCGAGGACGGCGCCGTCAGCGTGCTGTCGCTCGACATGTTCGACACCATCGTGTGGCGTCGGGTGCCGCGCCCGACCGACGCCTTCGTGTTGCTCGGCGTCGAGCTCGCCGAGGCCGACATGCTCGATCGGCAGCTGAGGCCGGCCGCCTTTCGTCGCCTGAGGATCGAGGCCGAGGAGCGGGCCCGCCAGGTGCGAAAGGCGAATGGCGACGGCGTCGAGGTCACGCTCGAGGAGATCTGGAGCCACGTCCCGCTCCACGTTCGCAACTTCCTTCCCGTCGAGCCCTTCGTCGAACGGGAGATCGAGCTCGAGCGGCTGGTCACCTACCCCGATCTCGACATCGTCGATCTCGCCGAGCTCGCCGCCGCCCGGAGCTGTCGCCTCGCCATCGTGTCCAACACCTATTTCTCCGGCCAGCAGCTGGCCCGGCTCATTGCCAGGCCGGAGATGGAGGCCCTTCGCCAGGCCCAGATCTTCACGTCGTCGAAGTTCGGGGTCGGCAAGGCGGACGGTTTGTGGAAGATCGTCATCGAAGAGCTTGACGTGCCGGCCGACAGGATCGTCCATGTCGGTGACGAGCACGCGTCCGACGTCGAGGCGCCGGGCGAGCTCGGCGTGCACACCGTGCACTTCCGCCGTGTCGACGACAAGACGAGGAAGGTCCTCGAGCTCGAGGGTGCGCTGCCCGAAACGCCCGTCGGCCCTTCCGATGTCGTCGTCGACGCTCGCTCCGGCGACTACGGCCTCACCGGCTTGCGGGCCAAGGTGTCGGGACGGTCCGATGGCTTGGGCCTTTCAGCCGACCAGGCAACGGCCTGGCGGTTCGGCGCCACCGTGCTCGGACCCGTGCTGACCGGTTTCGCCGACTGGGTCCACGACCGGGCCGTCGAGCTCGGGGCGACGACGGCGTGGTGCATGATGCGCGAGGGCGAGCTGCTGGCCGACCTGGTCGGCAGGATGGGCACCGACCGTCACAGCGGCATCAAGGGCCAGCCGGTGTGGCTGTCACGACACGTCACGGCCAAGGCAACGCTGACGACAGGCGAGCCCGACGAGCTCAGGAAGCTGCTGAACCGCCGTCTGGTACCAACGGTCGCCGAATATCTCGCCAACCTCGGACTGAAGACGGGCGAGGTGCCCGAGTTTCGCCACTGCGCTGCCGAGCGTATGGACCAGCCCGGTTTGGCCGCTGAGGTCGTCGACACTCTCGGGACCAACAAGCATCTGCGCCGTCGAATCGTCGCCGAATCGACGGCGACGAGAGCGCGCCTCGTCAACTACCTGGCCCCGGTTCTGAGCGAAGCCGGCGACGTGACCATCCTCGTCGATCTGGGATGGGGCGGAACCATCCAGCGCCAGCTGGTCGATGTGCTGCGGTTGTCGGGGATCAACCGCCGGATCGTCGGGATGTACCTGGCCACGAACGAGCTCGCGACGGCCAAGCTTCTCGACGGTGTCGAGATCGCCGGATACCTGATCGACGGTGGCGAGCCCCGCCAGGCGATCGTCGAGATCGGCCGGAGTCCCGAGATCATCGAGCAGAGCTGCCTGGCGAGCTGCGGTTCGGTGTCCGACTTCACCGACGAAGGCGAACCCATCCTGGACTCGTTCTCGGCTCCGCCCGAGCAGGTCACCTCCAAAATCGCCGTACAGCAAGGGGTGAGGGCCTTCCAGCGCGAATGGCTTCGCTACGACCGCGGCGTCGAGGGCTTTGCTCGCCTCGACGGCGGGGAACGCCCGCAGCTTCTCGAGATCCTGCGCCGGTCGGTGAGCAACCCGACTCCCGAGGAGGCCGCCACGTTCGGGGCGTGGACCCACGACGACAACTTCGGTGTCGACAAGCGGGAACGGGTCATTCCCGACCGACTCGCGGCGTACGTCCCGTACCTCTCGCCCCCCGACCTGCTCGAGATGACCATGCAGGACGCCTTCTGGCCACTGGGGCTCGCCGCTGAGTACGACGGCGGGCTGGCGGCGGCGACGCGAGCCGTCCTCGCCGGGCGCATGTCCAAGGAGGACTTCGAGTCACGACGCACCCCGAGCGCGGTCGAGGTGTCGGTCGACTCGGGTCGCGGCTGGTCAGGTCATCAGCAACGGCCCCTACGCGTCAACCCCAATGGGCTCTCCTACGCCCATTTCGATCTTCGGGCCGACGCCATCACGTCCGTCAGGCTCGACCCGTGCGATCACCTGGCCGTCTTCCGCATCGACTGGATCGATCTCGGGTTGCGCGTGCGGGGCCAGAGCGAGCCGGTGCGATCGACGCTCGCCGGATCCGACGACCTTTCAGCGCTCGTGTACTCCGGGTGCCGATGGCTCTACGACGGTGTCGGCATCGGCTTCGGCGACGACCCTCAGATCCATATCCCGATCGCTCATCGCGCCGCTGGCGAGATCTATGGCGTCGAGCTCACGGTGGCCATGGCCGTGATGACGCTTCCTGCCAGTCGCTCGGCCGTCGAGCTGCACCGCAGCGACTTCGGCACCTCCTGGGCCTGGGCCATGGGCAAGATTCGCAACGAGGCCGCCACCGGCGGGCCGTCCGCGGTGGGACGCGGCGCGCTACGTATGGCCAAACGCCGGCTCGGGGCCTGACTCCGACCGCTCAGCGCCCGCGCACGGCGGAGATCACCCGACGCAGCGATGGCTCGGGCGCCGGCGCGGTTCCCGTCGCGGCCGACGCCGCCGCCATCGCCGCGTCTCGTGTCGATTCGGCCTGGCGAAGGGCCTGCTCGGCAACGGCCAACTCGGCGCGGACGTCGTCGAGCTCGGATTCCAGCCGGGCGATGCGGTCGGCCTCGAGGCGACGTCCTCGGGCGTGCTCGTCCTGGGCGTCGATCAGGCGCAGATAGAGGACCAGCCGGTTGGACTCGAGGCGGGCGAGGAGCGGGTGGTCGGCGAATGGCCCGACGACCCGCCTGATGCCGTCGGCCCACGGCGCCGCCTCGGGGTACACGAAGGCCAGTCCGAAGATGCAGGGCAGCGACATGGCTTCCCAACCGGACGATTCGGCCATGAAGTCCTCGAGGGCGCACAGGACGCCGTTGTGCTCGCCGCCCTCTTTCGCCGCGAAGGCGAAGTGGCCGTCGCCCCTGAACCCGCGCCGGCCGGACGTCGCCGACCACGGCACGATGCCCCCGTAGTCGTAGGGCCGGCGGTCACGCTCGGGGATGTCGTCGGGTCGGTAGTACTGGTCGCGCCGGCCGCTCGGCCAGCCGACGTCGTCGACGACGAGCAAGGGGTGGGTCGCCGCCGCAGTTGCCGCCGCCGAGATGAGGGCCAGCTCGGATGAGACCGTGAAGTAGTTGTGGTCGCCATCGATGAGGTAGGCGTCGCACGCCTCGAGGGTCGGCAGCACGTCGACGCTCGTGTGCTCGATGAGCGTGGTCACGTCCGATTCGCGATCGAGACGTCGGACCAGGTCGCTCGGCGCCGGGTCGACGCTGATGAGCCTGCCATCGTGGTCCTCGGCCCACCGGATCAGCTGTTCGGTGAAGGCCCCACCCTCGGCGCCGATCTCGACCATGGTGCGCACGCCCGCCGCGGCGAAGGCGGCGAAGATCAGCTCGCGAAACTCCGCTAGCGAATAGCGGAGGGCCGGATCGTCGACGGCGGGGCGGGCATGGTCGAAACGCACGCACCGAAGTTACTCAGCACCGAGCGGTGGCGCCTCGCACCCGGCCGCGCGCCTCCACCCCGGCCCGATCCCAGCCGGCGACGTTCTGGGGGATGTCGATGGAGATGCGACGTCAACATCCCCCCAGAACGCAACGAGCCGGGTGAGCTCAGCCCCGGCGCTCCCTGAGCACGGCGCTCGCCGCCTTCAGGTCGGCCTTGCCACCGGACGCGGCCTTGATCTTGCCGATCAGCATCCCCTGGAGCTTGTCCTCGCCGGCGACGTAGCGATCCCACTCGGCCCCGTTGCCGGCGATGACCTCGTCGACCACCTCGGTCAGGGCGTCCGCCGCGAGCGCCTCGAAGCCCCGGTTGGCAGCGATCGTGGCGGGATCGCCTCCCTCGGCCAACAGGTCCTTCAGGACCGTCCTCGCCTGCGCCGTGGTGAGCTCCCCTTTCCCCTCCATCTGCACCAGCCGCACAAACGCTCCTTCGTCGAGGCGTCCGAGCGACCCGATGTCGGCCGCCACCTCGTTGTTGAGGCGCTTGACGGCGAGCTCGCCGTCGGCTCCGGCCGCAACGGTGGCGGCCACGTACCGGTCGAGGTCGAGGCGGACGACTGTGACCACGGCATCCGAGCCGGCGGCGAACCCGGATGCGGCGGCCACGTCGGCCCGCCGTTGGGCCGGCATCGGCGGCAGCGATCCTGACACCTCGGCGATCCACTCGTCGGAAGGAGCGAGCGGCACCAGGTCGGGCTCGGGAAAGTACCGGTAGTCGTTGGCCTCCTCCTTGCTGCGCATGGCCGATGTCGCCCCGGCCGCCTCGTTCCAGTGGCGAGTCTGTTGGGCCACGGTCCCGCCGGCCGAGATCAGCTCCACCTGGCGGGACGCCTCGTAGTCGATGGCCCGGCCGAGGGAGCGAAGGGAGTTCATATTCTTGATCTCGCAGCGGGTCCCGAGGGCGTCGGAGCCGGAGGGCCGCACCGAGACGTTGGCATCGACGCGCAGCGACCCCTCCTCCATCTTGCCGTCCGATGCACCCGCGGCCACGAGGATGCTCCTGAGCTCGTCGACGTACACCCTGGCCTCCTCGGAGCTGCGCAGGTCCGGCCGTCCGACGATCTCGACCAGGGGCACGCCGGCGCGGTTGTAGTCGACGAGGGAATGGTCGGCCTCGTGGATGCGGCCGCCTCCCCCGACGTGGGTTGTCTTGCCCGTGTCCTCCTCCATGTGGGCCCGCTCGACACCGATGCGGCGCCCGCTGGGCAGCTGCAGGTACCCGTCGGTGTTGATGGGCACGTCGTACTGGCTGATCTGGTAGTCCTTGGGCATATCCGGATAGAAGTAGTTCTTCCGGTGGAACAGCGAGGACTGCACGGTGCAGTGCAGGGCGGCGCCGATCCGTATGGCGTACTCGACGGCCCTGCGGTTGATGACGGGAAGAGAACCGGGAAGACCGAGGCACACCGGGCAGATGTTGGTGTTGGGCTCCTCGCCGAAGCGGTTGGCGCATCCGCAGAACAGCTTGGTCTCGGTGCGCAGCTCGGTGTGGACCTCGAGGCCGATCACGGTTTCCCATTTGGTGCCGGTAGCGGTCACGTGCTCTCCTCGGCCGGAGCGGTTGGCGATGGAGAAAGACGAGGTCGGTCGCCAGCCGGAGGGGCGAGCGCCTCGAGCGCGGCGGCGACCTGGAACATGACCGTTTCGCCGAGGGCAGGGGCAAGGACCTGCACCCCGAGCGGCAGCCGATCGGTACCCGTCCCGAACGGGACGCTCACGGCCGGATGGCCGGCCAGGTTGGAGGGGATCGTGCACACGTCGTTGAGGTACATGGTGAGCGGGTCGGCCGTCTTGGCTCCGAGAGCGAACGCCTCCCCCGGTGCCGTCGGCGCCAGCAGCACGTCGAAGGAGCGGTATGCGGACTGGAAGTCCCTGATGATCAGGGTGCGCACCCGTTGGGCCTTGCCGTAATAGGCGTCGTAGTAGCCGGCGGAGAGGGCGTAGGTGCCGAGCATGATCCGCCGCTTGACCTCGGCGCCGAAGCCAGCCGACCTGGTCTCGATGTACATCTCCGTGATGTCGGCCCCCGGCACCCGCTGCCCGTAGCGGACCCCGTCGTAGCGCGACAGATTCGACGACGCCTCGGCCGGTGCGAGCAGGTAGTAGGCGGTCAGGCCGTAGACCACGGCCGGGATGCTGACCTCCTCGACCTTGGCGCCGGCCGCGGCGAGGGCGTCGGCAGCGTCTCGAGTGGCGCCGACCACGTCGGGCGAGAGCCCCTCGGCGGCGACGAGCTCGTTGACCACGCCGACCCTCAGCCCTTCGACACCGGCGTCGAGCGCGCCCGAAGCGGCCGGAGGTGCCGTACCGAGCGAGGTCGAGTCGGCCGGGTCGTGGCCCGAGATGACGTCGAGGAGGAGGGCGGCGTCGGCGACGCTGCGGGCGAACGGGCCGATCTGGTCGAGGGAGCTGGCGAAGGCGATGAGCCCATAGCGTGACACGAGCCCGTAGGTCGGTTTGGCTCCGACGACGCCACAGAGGGCGGCGGGCTGGCGGATCGATCCCCCCGTGTCGGAGCCGAGTCCGAGCGTGGCGAACCCGGCGGCGACGGCCGCCGCGCTCCCTCCCGATGACCCGCCAGGAACGCGTCCCAGGTCATGGGGATTGCGGGTCGGGCCGAATGCCGAGTTCTCCGTCGACGAGCCCATGGCGAACTCGTCCAGGTTGGTCTTCCCCACGGCGACCGCCCCCGCACCGACGAGACGCGTGACCACAGTGGCGTCATAGGGTGGGAGCCAGCCCTCGAGAATGCGCGACCCGCAGGTGGTGGGCACCCCCCGAGTGCACAGATTGTCCTTGAGGGCGATCGGCACGCCGGCGAGTGGACCGGGATCTTCGCCGGCGGCAACGGCGGCGTCCACGGCGCCAGCGCGTGCCCTGGCGTCATCTGCGGTCACGGTGAGGAAGGCGTGGACGTCGCCTTCGGCCTCAGCCACCCGGGCCAGATGCTCATCGATGACGTCGGTGGCCCGGCGCCGGCCCGCCCTGACGTCGGCCGCGACCGCGACGGCGGAGCCAAGCGCGCCACTGTCGGCACCGGTCATGGGGCCTCCCCGAGGATCCTCGGGACACGGAACCTGTCGTCCTCCGTGGACGGGGCCATGGCCAGGACCTCCTGGCGGGGCAGACAGGGCACGACCACGTCGTCACGCAGCACGTTTACGAGGGGCAGCGGATGGGCGGTCGGTTCGACGCCGCGCGTATCGAGGGCATCGATGTCGGCGGCGTGATCGAGGACGGCCGCGAGCTGCCCGGTCATCCGTTGCAGCTCGTCTTCTCCGAGCGAGAGACGGGCCAGGCGGGCGACCTGGGCGACGTCGGCGGTGGTGATGCGATCGGCCATGCGTGCATGGTAGGCGGGGGATGTGACGATCCCACCCGGGGTTGGCGCCCCGCTTCGTGTCGCCCGCGCCCGGCGCCGCTAGCTTGGCTCGAAACCGGGTGCGCCGGGACCCGGACGCAGGGACAGTCAAGCTCGCTTCGCTCGCCTCGGTGAGTCCGGACCGGCGAGCAGGTGAGGAGCTTTTGCAGGTGGCGTTCCCGTTCCTGAGCGACGAGTGGGTGGCGGAGGCAAGGGCGATCCGCGCCGAGTACGAGGGCACGAGCCAAGACGTCCCACTCTCTGTCCGGATGAACCAGGTCATCACCGACGTGCCCTTCGGCGACGGCGTCCTCCACGCCTATGTCGACACCTCGTCGGGTGTACTCGACATCGAGCTCGGCCATCTCCCCGACCCCGACCTGACGATCACCCTCGAGTACGCCACGGCCAAGGCCATCCTCATCGACGGTGATCCGCAGGTGGCCATGGCCGCGTTCCTCGGGGGGCGCATCAAGGTCGACGGTGACATCACCAAGCTGCTCTCCCTTCAGGGTGCGGGGGTCTTCGGGGGCGTCGACCCGGCCGCCGCCGAGGTCTACGGGCGTATCAGGGACATCACCGAGTAGACCCCCGCTTCCCCCGGGCCTGCTTCGGTCGGCTCGCCTGATGCTTGGCCGGCTGCTTCGCCGCCGGTTTGGCCGGTTGCTTCACCGCCGGTTTGGAGGGTTGCTTCGCCGGCTGGCTCACCGGGCGGGTGATGATCTCGACCGAGCTGCCGAGCACGACCGCCTGTCCCCCCGAAGGGTTGGTTCCCGCCACCGCGGTGTCGGGGTTGCCGGAGACGCCCGCCACCGTCAGGCCGTAGTTGCCGAGAACCTGCTCGGCCGTCGCTACCGAGTCGCCCACCACACTTGGAACGACGACGTACTCGGGTCCCTTGGACACCTCGACCGTGATCTTGGAGCCGTACACCAGCGATGCGCCGGCCCCCGGTTTGGTGCCGACGACCTGCCCGGAAGGGACCGAGTAGCTGTACACCGGCGCGTCGCCGGGGATCAGATGCGAGGATCGAAGTGCGGAAGCGGCGGCGGCGTACGAGCCGAGGGCGGCGCCGTGCAGGGTCGGTACCTTGACCACGGGCTTGCCCGTCGAGATAGCGATGGCGACGTGCTGGCCCGGCAGCAGCGTTCCCTTTGATGGCGTGGCGGCGATGATGACGTCGGCAGGGACGGAGATGCTGGACCGGCGGGTGATCGTGCCGATCTTCAGGCCGATGGGGGCGAGCAACCGCCTGGCCGCGTACCTGGTCCGCCCGGCGAGCGATGGAACGGCCACCGGCGCAGGACCACGCGACAAGATGACGGCGATCGCTCGGTGCTGGTCGAGACGCCGCCCGGCCGGCGGCGTCTGGCCGGTGACGCTCCCGCTCGGGGTGTGGGGGTCGTAGGCCCTGCCCGCCACGGTGAGTCGGAGGTGGTCGCGCGTGAGCGCCACGCGGGCCTCGGTCTCGGTCTTGCCCCGCAAGGAGGGTACGGCGACGAGGGGGGCGGGACGGTGGGTGAGGACCCACGCCGCTGCGCCACCGCCGCTCAGGACAAACAACACGACCGCCACCGCCACCACGATCGGCCACCGGCGCCGGCCGACCCACTCCTGCTCTGCGCCGCCGCCCTCCCACTCCGGATCCTCTCCCTCACCGTCCCAGGCCGCCTCGTCGCCGCCCTCCCACCCGACGGCGTCGTCCTCCCATCGGTCGGTGTCGCGGTCGTCCTCCTCCCAGCCGAGCTTGTCATCGTCCGAGTCGGCGCGTGGCTCCTCCCAGCCGAGCTCGGCCGCCGTCGGGCCCACCATCTCACCGTCGTCGAGCGTGTCGGACCCGGCGACGCTCGCGGCGCCGGTCTCAATGCCATCGCCTGTCTCAATAGCAGCGCCTGTCTCAATGCCAGCGCCGGTCTCAATGCCAGCGCCGGTCTCGAGCCTGGCGTCGGCGTCAGCCACGGCCGCCGCGTCCGTGTCAGCCTCGCCACTTACGTCGGGGCCGGCGCCGGTGTTGGCGCCGGCCCCGTTGCCAGCCGCCCCGACCTCGGGAGCGTGCGGCTGCTCGATGAGGGCCCACGGCGCCTCCGCTCGCTCGACGAACACCTCGGAGCGCGGCAATCCCGCCGGCCGCCGGCGGCTTCCCCCCGGTCCGACCCCGGGGATACGGGTGGGGTTGTCGTCGCGCTCGGCCCGGCCCGTAAGGAGAGGGCCGGCGAGGGGCAGCGGACCCGGCGGCGGGAGGGTCCGTCCGAGGGATTCGAGCGCCAGGGCGAGGCGGGCCGGGTCGAGACGATCGTCGGGCTCGACCGTGCCCGCCGCCTCGAGGATGGGCACGAGCGGGCCGGCCGCCGCCGGCACCCGGATGGGGTGCTCGAGGCGTGGCAGGAGGGAGGCGACCCAATCGGCCGCGGCGAATGGGACAATGCCGGTGGTGGCCTCGGTGAGCACGAGCGCAAGCGAGTAGATATCGGCCCGGCTGTCGACGGGTCCCGCCGAGACCTGCTCCGGGGCGGCGTAGCGGGCCGTGCCGACCACGGCGCCGGCCTGCTCGGTGATCGACGACTCGGCGAGGGCCCGGGCCAGTCCGAAGTCGGCCACATAGAGCCGGCCGTCGCCGTCGAAGAGCAGGTTGGCTGGCTTGATGTCCCGGTGGACGAGGCTCCGGTCGGCTGCATATCTCAAGGCCTGGGCCGCGGCCAGGCCCACCGCCGTCGCCTGGGCCGGGGTCAACAGGCGCCCCGTGTCAAGGAGGGCGCGCAGGCTGCCCCCTTCCAGCAGCTCGCTCACCAGGTACGGGCTGTCACCGTCCTCGCCCCAGTCGTAGACCCGCAGGATGCTCGGGTGCTGGAGGGAGGCGACAACCTGCGCCTCCTTCCTGAACCGGCGAAGGAACCCCAGGTCGGACGCAAGGCCGGGGTGCAGGACCTTGATGGCGACCCGCCGGCGCAGGACCACGTCGTCGGCCACGTAGACATGCGCGCTCGTTCCCGATCCGAGGGGCCGGGCCAGGCGGTACCGGTTGCCGAGCACCCGGCCGACGGCGTCGGCGATGCGCAGCGTCGACACGAAAAGACGCTAGTAGGGACCACCGGGTAACCGTGGGATGATCGGCTGTGACGGCACCCGGCCCGTGACGGCAGCGGGCTCGGGCCGGCAACGGGCCGGCGCAGAGCCCGTGCCCGGCGACCGGGGACCGGGGACCGGCGACCGGGGACCGGGGACTATTTTCTGAGTGATGTTGACGGTGGATTCCGACGTCAACATCACTCAGAAAAACGAGCCGCTGCCTGAGCCGGGGTGGCTGCCTGAGCCGGGGTGGCTGCCTGAGCCGGGGTGGCTGCCCCAGGAGCTGGCCCCCGGCAACCGCCAGCCGCCACATCACTCCCCCTCCGCCCCCGGGAGCTCGCCGGTCTCGATGAGGGCGGCGAAGGCGGTCTCGTCGATGACGGGGACGCCAAGCTCAGCGGCCCGGGCCAGCTTGGCCGCTCCCGGCTCATCGCCGGCCACGACGGCCGTGGTCTTCTTCGACACGCTGCCTGGCGACTTTCCTCCCCTGGCCTTGATGGCGTCCTCGGCGGCCTCCCGCGACCATCCCGAGAGGGTGCCGGTGACGACGACGGAGCGCCCGGCGAGGACGGGGGCCACGTCGGGCGCTTCGGGGCCTTCGAAGTTGAGGCCGGCGGCCCGCAGCCGCTCGACCACGTCACGGTTGCGCGCCAACCCGAAAAACTGGTGGACGCTTTCCGCAATCACCCCCCCGACCCCCTCGACCCTGGCCATCTCCTCGAGCGAAGCGGCCATGATCCGGTCGAGGTGGCCGAGGGAGCGGGCCAGGACCCGGCTCCCCGCTCCGCCGAGATGGCGGATGGAGAGGCCGACGAGCAGGTTGGAGAGCGGACGTGAGCGCGAGGCGTCGATGGCGGCGACGAGGTTGGCGACCGACGTGTCTCCCCACCCCTCGAACGAGCCGACCCTGTCGAGGTCGAGCGAGTAGATGTCCGCCACGTCGTGGAGCAGCTCGGCCTGGCAAAATTGCCAGACCGTCCGCTCGCCCAGGTGCTCGATGTCCATCGCCCCCCTTGAGGCGAAGTGGGAGATCCGTTGGACCCGCTGGCCAGGACAGTCGACGTTGACGCAGAAGGTGTCGCTCTCCCCTTCCAGGCGTTGCAGCGGCGCCCCGCAGGAAGGACAGCTTTCGGGGAAGACCCACGGCGCCAGGCCGGCCGGGCGCAGGGCGACGATGGGACCGCGCACCTCGGGGATGACGTCGCCGGCACGTCGCACGACGACGGTGTCGCCGGGCCTTACGTCTTTGGCCGCGACCTGGTCCTCGTTGTGCAGGGTCGCGAGCGACACCCTGGCCCCGCCGACGACGACCGGCTCGAGCTGGGCAAAGGGCGTCGCCTTGCCGGTCCTGCCGATCGACACCATGATCCCCCGCAGCAGGGTCGAGCGCTCCTCGGGAGGGAACTTGTAGGCGATGGCCCAGCGGGGTGCCTTGGATGTGGCGCCGAGCTCGCGCCGCTGGGCCAGGTCGTCGACCTTGACCACGGTGCCGTCGATCTCGTAGTCGAGGTCGTGGCGGTCGGCCGTCCAGCGGGTGCAGTAGGCGTCGACCTCGTCCAGGGTGTCGACCACGACGATGTTGGGGTTGACCGGCAGCCCGGCCGACGCGATCCACTCCAACGTCTCTCGGTGGCGCGAGAAGCTCGGCCCGCCGACGACGTCACCGAGCTGGTAGGCCCAGAACCCGAGCGAACGCGACGCTGTCACCTCGGGGTCCTTCTGGCGCAGCGAGCCGGCCGCGGCGTTGCGGGGGTTGATGAAGGTGCGGGCGCCGGCCTCACCCTGCCGGCGATTGAGCTCGTCGAAGGCGGAGACGGCCATGTAGATCTCGCCGCGGATCTCGACGACGCGTGGATGCTCCCCTTTCAGCCGGTGCGGGATGACGTCGACGGTCGCCACGTTGGCCGTCACGTCCTCGCCGACGACTCCGTCGCCGCGCGTCGCGGCCCGGGTGAGGCGACCGTCCTCGTAGAGGAGGCTCATGGCCAGGCCGTCAATCTTGAGCTCGCAGTTGTAGTCGACCCGGCCCGAGATGTAGCGATCCATCCGTTTGCCCCACGCCAGCAGCTCCTCGTAGCTGGTCGTCTTGTCGAGCGACATCATGGGGACCCGGTGACGGACCTCGGCGAAGAGGCCGGATGCGTCCCCCCCGACGCGCTGGGTGGGCGACTGCGCCGTGATGAGATCGGGGTGCTCGGCCTCGATGGCGGTGAGCTCGGCGACGAGAGCGTCGAAGTCGGCGTCGGGGATCTCCGGCTCGTCGTCAGCGAAATAGCGACGCGAGTGATGGTCGATCAGCGCCCTGAGCTCGACGGCTCTGGCCTCTGGGGCGGGAGGCTGGTCCCCGGCGGATGACGGCACGAGCAGCAAGTTACCCGCAGGGTGTGACCGTCGATCAGGCCGCCGTGCCGCCGCCGAGCACCACGTCACCCGAGTACATGACGACGCTCTGGCCAGGCGAGACCCGCCGGGCTGCTTCGTCGAGGACGACCCGTCCCCGCTCCGATGGGGCGTCGCCGTCCGGCACCCAGCGTCCCGGCGCCGGTCGGCCGTGGGCGCTCAGCTGCACCATGAGCGGCAGCGCGGGGGAAGGCGGGGTGTCGGTCCACGAAACGGCATGGAGGGGAATGTCCCCCGTCATCAGCCGCTCGAGCGGGCCGACGGTCACGACGGCCGCCTCGAGGTCGATGTCCACCGCGTAGCGGCGTTCGCCGGGCAGAAGTGTGCCCCCCGGGTTGCCGAGGGCGCGGCGCTGGCCGACGGTGACGAGCTCGACGGACGCCACGGTGCCGACGGTTACCCCATCGCCGTCGACGACCCGCCCGGCGTGCAGCGGGATCCTCTGGCCGAGGAACTCCTCACGTCCCCCGCTTCGGGAGATGAAGCAGACGTCCTGGCTGTCGGGCTTGGTCGCCGTCCTGAGGCGGCGGTCCTCGGCTCGGCGGCGCACCTCGGGCTTGGTGATCTCCCCCACGGGGAGCAGCAGGCGCGACAGCTGCGACTGGTCGAGCATGTGCAGGACATACGACTGGTCCTTGGCGGAATCGGCACCGCGTCGGAGCCGCCACGGGCCATCGGGGCCATGGGCTGTGACCCTGGCGTGGTGACCGGTGGCGATGGCATCGAAGCCGAGCTGATCGGCGCGCTGAGCGAAGCGGTCGAACTTCAGGTGCCGGTTGCACGCCACGCACGGGTTGGGCGTGAGCCCGGCGGCGTGGGCCTCGACGTAGGGGTCCACGACGTGGCGGTCGAACTCGGTGCTGAAGTTGAAGACGCGGTGGGTGATCCCGAGCTGATCGGCGACCCGGCGGGCGTCGTCGGTGTCGCCCACCGAGCAGCAGCCGGAGTCCGATGGACCACCCCACAGCTTCATCGTCGCCCCGACCACGTCGTGGCCGGCGTCGACGAGCATGGCGGCCGCGACGGACGAGTCGACCCCACCGGACATGGCGACGAGCACCCGCACGGTCAGAAGGCCCCGGAGAGCACCGGGCCGGCGCGCAGCCTGGTGACCGCGTCGACCACGGCCCCGACGGTGAGCTCGATCTCGGCGTCCGTCGTGGAACGGCCGAGGGTCAGTCGCAAGCTCCCGAGGGCGCGAGTCCGGTCGATGCCCATGGCGAGCAGGACGGGGCTCGGCTCCATGGCGCCGCTTGCGCACGCCGATCCTGCCGATGCGCACACGCCGGCGTCGTCGAGCAGGGCGAGCAGGGCCTCGCTCTCGATGCCTTCGATGCAGACGTGGGCGTGGCCCGGCGCCTTCAGGCGCCTGGCGGCCGTCTCGGTCGTCCCGGGGACCGAAGCCACGAGCCGGTCCACGAGTCGGTCGCGTAGGCCGGCGACCCGGACTCGCTCCGCCGGCCGCTCTGCCGCGGTGGCGGCGGCCGCCGCCGCCATGCCGACGATCCCGGCCACGTTGTGGGTCCCCGGCCTTCGCTCGCGCTCCTGGCCTCCCCCGCCGAGAATAGGACCGACGTCGGCGGCACCGCGTACGGCCAGGGCCCCAACGCCCTGGGGCCCGCCGAACTTGTGGGCGCTCACGCTCACCAGGCCGGCGTCGCCGGTCTCGCGGCGCAGATCGAGCCACGGCAGGGCCTGCACGGCGTCGGTGTGCACGATGGCGTCGGGCGCGCGGCGGCGGGTGATGCGGACCACGTCGCCAAGGGGCTGCACCACCCCGGTCTCGTTGTTGACGAGCATGACGGAGACCACGGCGACACGACGGTCGATGAGCTCGGCGAGGGCGTCGAGATCGACGATACCGTCGGCGTCGACGGGTGCGATGCGCAGCTCTGCGCCGGACAGGGCGGCGGCCCTTCGGACCGCCTCGTGCTCGACGGCGCTGATGACAACCGCCCCGGGTCCAGCCCCCCCGGCTCGCCGGGCGGCCAGCCCACCGATCACGGCAAGGTTGTCGGACTCCGTGCCGCCGCCGGTGAAGACGACGCCGCTCGGCGGTGCGTCAAGCAGCTCCCCCATCACGTCACGCGCGTCATCGACGGCGCCGCGTGCCGCCCGGGCGACGGTATGTGATCCCGACGGATTGCCGAAACGCTCGGTCATCCACGGGAGCATGGCCGCAAGGGACTCGGGCCGCACCGGGGTGGTGGCGGCGTGGTCGAGGTACGCCCGCACCGGACCATGGTACCGACGCCGGCCGGCGTGGTCGGCGTCGGGTGGCGAGCGGAGCTACCTTCGGGGCGTGCGACCTTCTTCACCCGAGCTCGCCTCCCCCTTTCCTGCAGGGGACGCCGAGTGAGTCAGCTGCGGCTCGATCCCCTGACGGGGCGCTGGGTGGTCATAGCCGCGGAGCGGATGGAGCGACCCTCGGCGTTCCTGACGAGGCGCCTGCCGGTCGAGGACGACCCCGAGCGCGCCTGCCCGTTTTGCCCCGACAGCCAGGATCCTGGGCCTGCGACCCTGGAGAGCTACGGGGACTCGGGTGACTGGCAGGTCCGCATCGTGGCCAACCGGTACCCGGCCTTCGACGGGGCCGAGCCGATGGTCGTGAGTCACCTCGGACCCGTTTTCATGCAGGCCCCTGCCAGCGGCATCCACGAGGTCGTCGTACTCACCCCCGATCACGAGGCGACGTGGGCCGACCTGAGCGAGGCCCACGCCACCCTGGTTATGGAGGCCATGCGCGACCGGATGGCGGAGCACTCGACCATCCCCGGGCTTCGCTACAGCCAGGCCGTCGTGAACCGGGGAAGAGAGGCGGGGGCGTCGATCGAGCATCCGCACGGCCAGTTGCTCTCGATGCCGTTCGTGCCGGGCGAGACGGCCAACGAGCTGGCTGGGTTCTCACGATTCCACGGAAACTGCCTGCTCTGCACCGTCGCCGACGCCGAGGAGGAAGCCGACCGGCGGATCGTCTACGCCGACGAGCAGGTCGTGGTGCTGACCCCCTTCTGGAGCGGCTCGCCCTACGAGATGCTGATCATTCCCCGCCGCCACGACGCCCACCTCTACCGGGCCGAGCCCGAGGACCTGGCGGCGGTGGGCCGCTCGGTACAGATCGCCCTGGCGGCGTTGCGATCGCACCTCGGCGACGTCGCCTACAACCTGCTGTTCCATTCGGCGCCGTACCGACTGAGCGGCGACTACCACTGGCACGTGCACCTGATACCGCAGGTGACGACGAGGGGTGGTTTCGAGCTCGGTTCCGGTGTGCTCATCAACGTCGTCTCACCGGAGCGGGCCGCCGACGAGCTGCAGGCCGAGGTCGCGGCCCCGGCCTGAGGGGGCACCGTCAGCCGGGCGTGAGCCAGAGCACGGCGAGGGGCGGAAGCGTCAGCTCGGCCGAGCAGGGCTGGCCATGCCAGGGGGTTCGCTCCGCCTCGACCGCTCCGGCGTTTCCCATGCCGCTCCCACCCCATTCGGTGGCGTCGGTGTTGACGAGCTCGACCCAGCGCCCCGCGGATGGCAGACCGACCCGGTATCCCGTGCGGGGGACCGGCGTCAGGTTGGCGACGCAAGCGACCGGGCTGCGCTCCGCCGGCGTGCCCCGGCCGCCGACGACCGCAGGCCAGGTCGCGAGCGGGGACGGCGCCACCGCCGGCTCGACCGCGGGAGGGGTCCTGCGCCACCGGAGAAACGAGAGCACGCTGGCCTCCGTGTCGCTCGCGTCGATCCACTCGAACCCCTCGGAGGCGAAGTCCTCCTCCCAGAGCGCCGGCTGGTCGCAATAGACCCGGTTGAGCTCGGCCAGCAGAGAGCCGACCTTGCGGTGATCGGGCCACTCGTCGGCGATCCACCAATCGAGCTCGCGGTCGTGGTCCCACTCGCGCTCGGGGGCGAGCTCCGCGCCCATGAAGACCATCTGCTTGCCGGGATGGGCCCACATCCAGGCGTAGAGAGCCCTCAGGTTGGCGAGCTGCTGCCAGCGATCGCCGGGCATCTTGGTGAGCAGCGACCCCTTGCCGTGCACGACCTCGTCGTGGGAGAGGGGCAGCACAAAGTTCTCGGTCCAGGCGTAGATAAGTCCAAAGGTCAGCTCCCCTTGATGGAAGCTGCGGTAGACGGGATCGGTCGAGAAGTACGCGAGGGTGTCGTGCATCCACCCCATGTTCCACTTGAGCCCGAACCCGAGGCCGCCGAGATAGGTCGGCCGTGAGACGCCGGGCCAGGCGGTCGACTCCTCGGCGATCATGGTCGCGCCCGGGTAGGCGCCGAAGACCAGCTCGTTGACCTCGCGCAACAGCGCCACGGCATCGAGATTCTCCCTGCCGCCGAAGGCGTTGGGGATCCACTCGCCCGGTTCGCGGGAGTAGTCCAGGTAGAGCATGGAGGCGACGGCGTCGACGCGCAGCGCGTCGATGTGGAACTGCTCGATCCAGTACATGGCGTTGGCGACGAGAAAGTTCCTGACCTCGTTGCGGGCGTAGTTGAACACGAGCGTGCCCCAGTCGGGGTGAGCGCCGAGGCGGGGGTCCTCGTGCTCGTAGAGCGCGGTGCCATCGAAGCGGGCCAGGGCGAACTCGTCGCGGGGGAAGTGCGCCGGCACCCAGTCGACGATGACTCCGATCCCACGGCGGTGCAGGGCGTCGACGAGCACCCGGAGGTCGTCGGGGCGTCCGAAGCGGGAGGTGGGCGCGTAGTAGGCGGAGACCTGGTATCCCCAGGATCCGGCGAAGGGGTGCTCGGCCAACGGCATGAACTCCACGTGGGTGAAGCCGAGGGCCTCGATGTACGCCGGCAGTGCCTCGGCCATCTCCAGGTAGGAGAGCGGTCGCGTCCCGCCGTGCCCGTCGTCGGTGTGCCGCCACGAACCGGCGTGCAGCTCGTAGATGGACATGGGTCGGCGCAGCCCTTCGGCCGAGGCGCGAGCCGCGATCCACTCGTCGTCGGCCCACTCGTGATGGGGCGGGCCGGCGATGACGCTCGCGGTGTCGGGGGGTACCTCGGTCGCGAAGGCCATCGGGTCGGCCTTGAGAATGAGGCGGTCCTCGGCGCTCACGAGCTCGTACTTGTAACGGGCGCCGGCCTCGACCCCGGGGATGAACAGCTCCCACACCCCCGAAGAGCCGAGCGACCGCATGGGATGGACGCGGCCGTCCCAGGCGTTCCATTCGCCGACGACCCGCACGGCTCGCGCGTTGGGCGCCCAGACGGCGAACGAGGTCCCTGCCATGCCGTCGTGGACCCTGGGGTGAGCGCCGAGGACGTCCCAGAGCCGCCGGTGCCTGCCCTCACCGAGGAGGTGGAGATCAACGTCGCCGAGGGTCGGCCACGCCCGGTAGGGATCGTCGTAGACGTAGGTGCCGCCCGGGTAGACGGCCTCGAGCCGGTAGGCAGCGGCCGACTCGGAGAGCCGGCCCTCCCAGAGCCCGGCCGGGTCGATCAGGGTCATCGGTGTCCGGTCAGTACCGACGAGGACGTGAGCGGCCGTCGCGGCGGGCCGAAAGGTCCTGACGAGGCCGCCGTGACGGCCGAGCAGCCGGTGGGGATCACCGTGGCGCCCGGTGACGATGAGCCGGATGTCGGCTTCGGAGAGGGCGGGACGGGGACCGGCATCGTGCGTACCCATGGATGGCACCGTACAAGAGGCGGTGACGGCCCGGTCAACCGCCCCGACGGCACAGCGACATGGGCCGCCCGACGGCACAGCGACATGGGCCGCCCGACGGCACAGCGACATGGGCCGCCCGACGGCACAGCGACATGGGCCGCCCGACGGCACAGCGACATGGGCCGCCCGCTGCTACGAGCCGAACACCTTGAGCGGAGACTGCTCGGGGCCAGGGATGACCGTCCCGTTCCCCGCCGATGCCGTCGGGTCCTTCGGCCGCTGGCCGTCCACGGGACGACGGGAATCCATCGGGATCGGCGGGCCTGCACCCGGCGTCCGGGAGCGACGACCGTGCTCGTGGTGGCGGAACACGACGTGGCGGAGCAGCACGAAGCTGACGAGCGATGCGGCCACCATCCCGGCGACCTTCGACATGTTGCCGGTGAACTGCGAGGGCAGCTGGCTTCCGGCCAGCGCTGCCGACACCCCGGCGACCGCCAGGTCGTTGACGGCGACGTTGACGACGCCCTGGCCCACGAATAGCACCCGGCGACGGGCCACCGACCATCGGGACCGGCCGGCGACGGCGTGCTTGAAGGTCCAGCGCGAATTCCACCAGTAGCTGTTGAGCAGCGCCAGCAGCACGGCCACCGTGTTGTACGCCACGAGCTGCAAGGGGTGGCGGGTGGGGTTCAGGGCGAGGAGGAGGTTGAAGATGCCGAGGTCTATGGCGACGTTGCTCGCCCCTACGGCCAAAAAGCGCCACAGCTGGTCTCGAACCCGACCCCGCGAAGGACAGGCGTCCGATGGGCACGCCGCTTCTCGGTACTCCTCTTCGAGCTGGGCCGTCGCCGCCGACCATCCAAAGCCCTCCACACGCTCCCTCGCCTGCGCGGCCAGGACGTCCTGCGAAGCGGACCCGACGAGATCCGAGACCGCTGCGGCCAGCTCACCGGGTCGCTCGGCCCGAAACAAGCGGGCGGCGGGGCATCCGCCGAGGACCTCGCGACTCGCGGGGCTTTCTGCCGCCACGACCGGCAGGCCGGAAGCGAGGGCCTCGAGGAGGACGAGGCCGAGGGTCTCGGTCGTCGAGGGGAACACGAACACGTCGGCGTTGCGGTAGGCGGCCGCCAGCTCGTCGCCGTACAGGGGGCCGGTGAAGTCGACACGGTCGTGTCCGAGCCGTGATGCGATCGATGTCCGGGCCGGGCCGTCGCCAACGACGACGAGACGCAGGTCATCCACGGCCGCAAGTTCGGCCAGGACCCCGAGCCCCTTCTCCTCGGCCAACCTCCCGACGTAGAGAGCCGTCGGATGACCAGTCTTCCTGACCGCGTCGTCGCCGTTGGTCGGCCTGAAGCGCTCCAGGTCGACACCGCGGCGCCACATCCTGATCCTCGGGACTCCGGCCCTCGCCAGCTGGCGGGCGGCGACATCCGACGTGACGAGGTTGACCGCCGCGCTCGAGTGCAGGATCCGAAGCACCTTCCAGATGACGGGCCGCAACCAGCCGAGGTGATAGTAGGAGGCGTACGCCGCGATGTCGGTGTGATAGGAGCAGACGAGCGGCGTCTTTCGCCGCCGGGCCGCGATGACGCCGGCGATTCCGAGGAACGCAGGGTTGGCGACGTGCACGACATCGGGGGCGAAGTCGTCGAGGTAGCGTCCCACGCGTGGCAGTGGCAGGCCCCACGATTGGCCCCCGTAGACGAAGGGGACGCTGATCGTCGGTACCGTCCTGACCTGCAGGCCATCGGTCCCGGTGTCGTCGACCCCCTCGACGCGGGGCGCCACGACGAGCACCTTATGACCGTTGCGAAGGAGCTCGTCGATGGTGCCGGCGAGTCGGGTCACGACCCCGTTGATCGTCGGGGACCACACCTCGGTGACGAACGCGACTCTCACTTGATCACGAGCCTGACTTCACCACTTCCACCCACGCCGACGTCTGCACCGGTGCCACGTTAGAGCGCCGCGGAGGAGAGCGTCGGGAACCACACCCCTCATGCTGGCGCACGCACATTGAGGTTTCGTGAGGAAAAGATGTGAGTTCGTTCAGGCTGGCTCACATCCGCCTCTCATCTGCGTGTCGTTACCCTCGGAGTGTGCGCTTGCTCGTGGTCGAGGACGAGTTGCGCATGGCCGCGCTCATCCGCCGCGGTCTCGAAGAGGAAGGCTACGTCGTCGATGTGGTCGGCGACGGCCAGCAGGCCCTCTGGATGGGGATGGACGCCGACTACGACGCCGTGATCCTTGATGTGATGCTGCCGGGCCTCGACGGCTTCGAGGTGTGCACGCGCCTTCGCGAGGCCGAACGGTGGGCTCCCGTGCTTATGCTGACGGCCCGCACCGACGTCGAGGACCGCGTGAGGGGTCTGGACGCAGGCGCCGACGACTACCTGCTCAAGCCGTTCAGCTTCGCCGAGCTGGTGGCTCGGGTCCGGGCCCTCGTTCGCCGGGGTGGCCAGGCCCGCCCCCTGACACTCGAGGTCGGCGACCTGCGTCTCGACCGGCCCCACTGGCGAGCCTGGCGCGGCGAGAAGGAGCTGTCGCTCTCACCGAAAGAGTTCGCCCTCCTCGAGTTGTTCATGCAACACCCCGGCGAGGTGATCACGAGGACCAGGATCATCGAGCACGTCTGGGACTTCGCCTTCGACGGGACGTCGAACGTGGTCGACCAGTACGTCAACTACCTGCGCAGGAAGGTCGATCGGCCGTTCGGTCGCAACGACCTCGAGACCGTCCGCGGCGCCGGCTACCGCCTGCGGGCCGACGAGAGGCGCTGAGGGGTGCCGATCCGGATTCGCCTCGCGGTCGTCTTTGCCGTGGCGACGGCGGTCGTCTTCGCCGTCGGCAGCCTCATCTACTTGGAGGTCCTGACGCGTGAGCTGCATGCGACCATCGACGCCGAGCTCGGCGTGCAGGCCCAGGCGGTGCGGACGTCGCTGGCCGAGCCGGGCCACTCCGTGACGGCGGCGCTTGCGACCACGCCCCTGCGCCGCAACGACCTCGGGCAGGTGTTCGCGCCCGACGGCCGTCTGCTCGCTTCGTCGCCGACGTCGGGAAAGGACGCACTCGTCGGGTCGGGATCCCTTGCCGCCGCGAGGCGAGGGACCATCTACGTGGACCCGACGGTCAGCGTTCCCGCCTCCGGTCGCTCTCGCGAACACGTGCGGTTCCTCCTGTCACCGATCCCGGTGGCGGGGGGCACCGGGGTGCTGGCGGTCGGCACCTCGCTCGATGCGACCGACGAGGCCATCGACCGGGTCAGCGACGCCGCGAGCTGGGTCGGACCCGTCATCGTCGTGCTCGCCGGTCTGGCGGCCTGGCTGCTGTCCGCTGCCGCCCTCCGCCCCGTCGAGCGGATGCGACGCCAGGCGTCGGCCATGTCGGCCGACGAGTCCACAGCCGGCATCGCCGTCCCCCCCACCCGCGACGAGATCGCCGCGCTGGCGAGGACGATGAACGACCTTCTGGCCCGCCTGCACGACGCCATCGCGAGGGAGCGGGCCTTCGTCGCCGACGCCGGCCACGAGCTTCGTACCCCGCTCGCCATCCTCCAGGCCGAGCTCGAGCTGGCGGCCAGGCCCGGGCGATCGCTCGAGGAGCTCAGGACCGCGGTCGCCGACGCCGCCGACGAATCGCAGCGGATCTCCCGCCTGGCCGACGACCTGCTCGTCCTCGCTCGTGACACCGGCGCCGGGAGCGCGCTGCGGCGTGAACCGACGACCGTCGCCGACCTGCTCGACGCATCGGTCTCGCACGCCGAGCCGGCCGCAGCGAGAGCCGGCGTGGCGATCCGGGTCGACGCCTCACGGGATCTGGTCGCCGACATCGATCCTGGGCGGGTGCGCCGCTTGGTCGACAACCTGGTCGACAACGCGGTCCGCCACACGTCGGCAGGAGGTTCGGTGACCGTGGTGGCCGCCGCCGATGCCGATCGGCTGCGGATCTCGGTCGACGACAGCGGCGCCGGCTTCCCCGGCGAGTTTCTTCCACACGCCTTCGAGCGCTTCCGACGTGCCGATGCGGCGCGGACCCGCGACACCGGCGGGACCGGCCTCGGTCTCGCCATCGTGCAGAGCATCGCCGTGGCCCACGGCGGCTCCGCCGTCGCCGCCAACCGACCCTCGGGGGGCGCTGAGGTAGTCGTCGAGCTCGGTAACGCCGTGCTCGACGATCACGCCGAAGCGGAGTGATCGGCGCCGACCGCCGGCCCGGCCGGAGGCCTCGGCGCTCGTTGGACCGCCGGCGGGTGTAGACCGGTGTCATATCAAGGAGGCTCATAATGAGCGCGATGGACAAGATCAAGAACAAGTTGCAAAGCGGTAGGGGCCAGGTGAAGAAGGACGTCGGCAAGGCCACCAACGACCGGTCGATGGAGGCCGAGGGCAGGGGCGACGAGGCGTCAGGCAACCTCAAGCAGGCGGGCGAGAACGTGAAGGACGCCTTCAAGAAGTAGCCCCTTCGCGGTCCGTCAGGCGGCGAGCTCGATGTCGGGGGACGGCCACGCGTGGGCCTCGACGGCAGCGCGGTAGTGGTCGATCAGCTGGGTCGTCGCCATGGACCAGCCGCAGCCATCCACCCAGGCCCTGGCCTCGGCGGCCATGTCCCTGCGCCGCCCGCAGGCGAGAAGATCGGAGACGCCGGCGGCCAGCGCGCCGGGCCGCTCAACACGAACCAGGCGAGCCGCCCCGCACCCACCGAGCACCTCTCGGCTTGCCGGGCTGTCGGCCGCAACGACCGGCAACCCGCAGGCCAGGGCCTCGAGCAGCACGAGACCGAGCGTCTCGGTCACGGAGGGAAACACAAAGACGTCGGCGCAACGATAGGCGCCGGCCAGGTCCTCCCCGTCGAGACGGCCGGTGAGCTCCACCCCCTCGGTGCCGAGCTGGTTCACCAGCGTGTTGCGCGCCGGTCCTTCGCCGACGACCACCAGGCGCAGATCCTCTATCTCCCGTAGCTCGGCCAGACGAGCGAGGCCTTTCTCCTCGGCCAGTCGACCGACGTACAGCGCAACCTGCGCTCCAGAGGGAGCGGCTCGATGCTCGTCGGGCCGGAAGCGGTCGAGGTCGACGCCGCGGCGCCACATGCGGATCCGGGGCACGCCGGCCCGGCGCAGCTGCTCCAAGGCGGCGGCCGACGTAACCAGGTTGACCGTCGCTCGGCGGTGCAGGGACCGCAGTAGCCACCAGATGGCCGGTCGCATCCAACCGAGGTGGTAGTAGGACGCGTAGGCGGCAATGTCGGTGTGGTAGGAGCACACGAGCGGCGTCCGACGCCGGCGGGCCGCCGCCACGCCGGCGATGCCGAGGAGGGCGGGGTTGACGACGTGGACGACGTCGGGCTCGAACTCGTCGAGGTACCTGCCCACGCAGGGCAAGGGAAGTCCCCATCGCTGTCCGCCGTAGACGAAGGGCACGCCCGCGGCCGGCACGGTCCGCACCGTCAGACCTTCGTCGCGCCCGGCGGGGGCCGGAACGCCGCCTGCGCCCTCGACCGCAGGCGCAACGACGAGTACCTCGTGGCCCCGGCGACGCAGTTCGCCGATCGTGCCGGTCAGGCGAGTTACGACCCCGTTGATCGTCGGGTTCCACACCTCGGTGACGTAGGCGATCCGCAGCGGTCCCCGGCTTCGATCACACCCGTCGATTGGTCGCAGTCCCATAGCACCATCGTGGGCCACGGGCGAGGCCGGCGAGGGGGATCGCCACAGATGTACGCCTCCGCGCCGGCTCCCGTCGGTCCCGATGCCATCGGGCATTCACCTCAGGTGACCCGGGAGACGATCCGATCGATGGCCCCGGCCGGGATCGACATCCACGCCGGCCGGTAGCCCCGTTCGTAGGCCAGCTCGTAAAGGGCTTTGTCGAGCTCGTAGGCGGCGAGCACGAGCCGGCGATCGGGTTGGGCAGGGAGCAGCTCTTCGGCGTCGGCGAAGGAGAGGTAACCGGCAACGAAGGCATCCCGGTTGTGCCGCTCCCATGCGCCGGCGCGTTCGTCGACCGCCGCCGTCGACGCCGTGCGCTCGCCGACGGCGAAGCGGGCCGCGTAGTCCAGCGAGCGCAGCATCCCGGCTACGTCCTTGAGTGGCGACGCCGGGATCAGGCGCTGCTCGATAGGACGGGCCGGCTCTCCTTCGAAGTCGAGGATGTACCAGCCGGCGTCGGTGCGCATCACCTGTCCGAGGTGGTAGTCGCCGTGGAGCCGCTGGGCCGGCCCCGGGTCGTCCACGGCGCGCAGCCGCCGGAGCAGCTCGTCGACCCGGTCGTCGGCACGGCCCGCTGCGGGGGCCGACGGAGCCGCATCCACTTCCGACCCGGCGCCTCTCGCTGCCCGCAACCGGGCCTCGATGTCACCGACGAGGCGTCCCCAGTCACCCTCGGCGAGACGGTGGGCTTCTGCGCCCCAAACGGTCCGCATGGCGGTGTGCAGCTCAGCCGTGACCCGCCCAAGCCGCTGGGCCTCGCCCGAGAAGTCACCCCCGGCGTGGGCCGGGTCATCGCCGTCGGAGTTGTAGAAATCTCGCAACGAGGTCTGGGCCAGCGCCCAACCCTCCGTCCCGCCGACCAGGTACTCCTGGGCGAAGGCCAGGTCGACCCCGTCCTCGCGCCACGTTGCGTATGGCGCCGCCACGTGAGCGAAGCCGACCCGGCTGAGACCGTTGGTCACCTCCACGTCCGGGTTGGAGCCGGCGCTCAGGCGCCGGTAGACCTTGACGATGATGCGTTCGTCGAAGACGAGCGAGGTGTTGGACTGCTCGGCGCTTATGGGCCGGACTCGATCGGCGAGCTGCGTGCCGGCGGTGATGACCCCGAAGAGCTTCAGGCACAGCTCGGGGTCGAGGGTGGCGTCGTAGAAGTAGGCGGAGTCGACGGCCCCGATGAAGGCGCGTTCGTTTCCGTTCAGAAACTCGGCGGCATCCCCGGGCAGGCGCTCGCCGACGAGAAGCTGGTAGCGCTCGCCCTCGGCTTCGACGACGGCCCAGTGGAGGTGGCGAGCGCCTTCGCCCGTCGGGGCCAGCTCGCGCGCCGAGACGACGCGGAGCCCACCTGCGCTCGGGGCCGTGGCGCCGGCGTACCAGCGCTGCCGGCTGAGGTAGGGACCGAGGAGGTCGACGAGGCCGGCGGGGAGGTCAGCCGATGCCATCGGTGAGCTCGAACCAGTAGAAGCTGTGCGAACCGAGGGTCACGAAGTAGGGCAGCTCCCCGATCCTCGGAAACGGGACCTGTCCGATCAGCTCGACCGGGGTCTTGCCCTCCCAGCGCTGCAGGGGCAGCTCGGCCGGCTGTGCGAACCGCGACAGGTTGCAGACGCACAGCACCGTGTCGGTGACGACCGGGTCGTCGGCCTCGACGGCGGATTTGGGCTCGGCGACAGGGAAATCGGTCACTGCGCTCGGCGCCGAGCTGCGCACCTCCGACGCCGGTCCCGTCTGGGATCGCACGTAGGCGAGGACGGAGGGGTTGTCGGTGGAGACCACCTCGAAGTCCCCGGTCCCGAACACCGGGTGCTGACGTCGCACCTCGAGCATCCGGCGCATCCAGTGGAGATGCGAGCTCGGATCGCGGAGCTGGGCCTCGACGTTGACCGACTGGAAGCCGTAGACCGGGTCCATCTGCGGCGGCAGGTACAGCTGGGCGAAGTCGGCCCGGCTGAAACCGCCGTTGCGGTCGGGCGACCATTGCATCGGCGTGCGCACCCCATCCCTGTCGCCGAGGTAGATGTTGTCGCCCATGCCGATCTCGTCGCCGTAGTACAAGATGGGCGACCCGGGGAAGCTGAACAGCAGGGCATGGAGCAGTTCGGCCACGCGCCGGTCGTTGTCTACGAGGGGCATCAGTCGCCGCCCGATGCCCATGTTGCGCTTCATGCGCGGGTCCTTGGCGTACTCGGTCCACATGTAGTCCCGCTCCTCGTCGCTGACCATCTCGAGCGTCAGCTCGTCGTGGTTGCGTAGGAAGATGCCCCACTGGCATCCGTCGGGGATGTCGGGCGTGCGCGACAGGATCTCGGTCACCGGATAGCGCTCCTCGCGCCGCACGGCCATGAACATGCGAGGCATGACAGGGAAGTGGAAGCACATGTGGCACTCGTCGCCTTCGCCGAAGTACTCGACGACGTCTTCGGGCCACTGGTTGGCCTCGGCCAGGAGCACCTTGCCCGGGTAGACGGAGTCGACCTCCTTGCGGACCCGCCTCAGGTACTCGTGGGTCTCGGGCAGGTTCTCGCCGTTGGTTCCCTCGCGCTCGAAGAGGTAGGGCACGGCGTCGAGGCGGAACCCGTCGAGGCCGATGTCGAGCCAGTACCTGACGACGTCGAGCATGGCGTCTGCGACCTCGGGGTTGGCGAAGTTGAGGTCCGGCTGGTGGGCGAAGAAGCGGTGCCAGTAGTACTGGCCGCGGGGCGCGTCCCATGTCCAGTTGGACTTCTCCGTGTCCACGAAGATGATCCTGGCGTCGCTGTAGCGGGTGTCGTCGTCGGCCCATACGTACCAGTCGGCCTTGGGGTTGGTGCGGTCCTGGCGCGACTCGAGGAACCACGGATGCTGATCGCTGGTGTGGTTCATGACCAGGTCGGCGATGATCCGCATGCCCCGGCGGTGGGCCTCCTCGACGAGCTCGACGGCGTCGGCCAGGTCGCCGTACTCGGGGAGGATCGTCCAGAAGTCACTGATGTCGTAGCCGCCGTCGCGCAGCGGGGACTGGTAGAAGGGCAGCAGCCAGAGGCAGTCGATACCGAGCCATTGCAGGTAGTCGAGCTTCTCTGTGATGCCCCGCAGGTCGCCGGTGCCGTCGCCGCTGCCGTCGTAGAACCCGCGGACGAGGATCTCGTAGAAGACGGCCCGCTGGTACCAGCGGGGGCTCGACCCTGTCGGGACGCCGCTCAAGGAGTGGGATCGGTGCGCAGGTCGAGCACGTGGGCGACGCGAGACCACGGCTCGAGGCGGACGTAGGGGTCGGCCCCCGACCAGAGAAACCGGTCACCCGAAAGCTCGTCGGCCACGAAGTAGGGGCGGTCCTCGGGGAGCCCGAGGACCGAGAGGTCCAGGTGCACGAGGCTCTCCTGGGTGACAAACGGGTCGAGGGTGACGACGACGAGCACGGCATCACGGCCGTCGTCGCTGACCTTCGAGTAGGCCATGATTGCGGGGTTGTCGGTCGGGTGAAGCGTGAGGTTGCGGAGCCGCTGCAGGGCCGGGTGGCGGCGGCGGATCGAGTTGAGCGCGGTCATAAGGCCGCTCAGGGTCCCCTGACGGTCGTAGTCGCGATCCTTGATCTCGTACTTCTCCGAGCCGAGGTACTCCTCGTTGGTCTCCGAAGCCGGCTGGTTCTCGTAGAGCTCGAAGCCGCTGTAGACGCCGTAGGACGGCGAGAGGGTGGCGGCGAGAACCAGGCGCAGGGCGAAGGCCGCGGGCGGCCCGTTGCGGAGCGGACCGGAGAGGATGTCGGGGGTGTTGGGCCAGAAGTTGGGCCGGAAGTAGTCGGCCGCCGGCCCTTGGCTGAGCGTCTCCATGTAGGCCCACAGCCCCTCGGGTCCGTCGCGCTCGGTCCTCCACGTGAAGTACGTGTAGCTCTGGCTGAACCCGATGGCGGCCAGCTTCTCCATGACCCTGGGCCGAGTGAAGGCCTCGGCCAGGAAGATCACGTCGGGGTGCTCGGCCTGCACGGCGGGGATCAGCCACTCCCAGAAGGCCACCGGCTTGGTGTGCGGGTTGTCGACCCTGAAGATCCGCACCCCGTGACCGATCCAGAAATCGAGGATCTCCTTGCACGCCCGCCACAGCGCAACCCGGTCGGCGTCGCGCTCGGGCCAGAAGTTCAGCGGGAAGATGTCCTGATACTTCTTCGGCGGGTTCTCGGCGTAGGCGATGGTGCCGTCGGCTCGGTGATGGAACCACTCCGGATGCTCGCCCACCCACGGATGGTCGGGCGAGCAGTTCAAGGCGTAGTCGATGGCGATCTCCATGCCCTGGCCGGAGATGGCGTCGACGAGCCGGTCGAAGTCGTCGACGGTCCCGAGGTCGGGGTGCACGCTCGTGTGGCCCCCTTCGGCCGAGCCGATGGCCCAGGGGCTGCCCGGGTCGTCGGGGCCGGCGACGAGGGTGTTGTTTCTCCCCTTCCGATGCGAGATGCCGATCGGATGGATGGGCGGGATGTAGACGACGTCGAAGCCCATGGCCGCCACCTCGGCGACGCGCTGCTCTGTCCCCTTGAAGCCGCCGTGCGATCGGGGGAACAGCTCGTACCACGCCCCCACGAGTGCCCGGGGCCGGTCGACCCACAGGGCCTTGGGGGCGGCGACAGTCAGATCGACGGCGTGCTCGGGACCGGCAAGGGCCGCGGCGACGTCCGCTCCGAGGGCGGGGCCTACGCGAGCCTCGGGCTGGAGAGTGACGTCGTCGAGGGTGGCGATGGCGGCGGCGACGGCGGGCGGGAGCCGGCCCTTGGGGCCGCGCGCCGCTTCGAGGAGAGGCCTCCCGTCGGCGATCTCGACGGTCACATCCTGGTCGGCGTCGAGCTTGGCCGTGACCCTGTGGGACCAGGTGGCATGGCGGTCTGTCCAGGCCTGCACGATCAGCTGGTGACGACCGAGCCGCTCGGCGACCACCGTGGCGATCCAGCGGTCGATGTGGTCGCCTCGTAGCGCCGCGGTCGCCACCGGCTGCGCCTCCCCTTCGGCAAAGAGCTGCACCCGGGCGGCGAGGATGTCGTGGCCGTCCTTGAAGATCACGGCGCTCACCTCGAGCGCCTCCCCGACGACGGCCTTGGCCGGGAACCCGGCGTCCGGTGTCCTCGGGTGGATGTCGTCGATGACCATGCGACCCGTCACGACGCCAACGCTACTCACGGACGGAGGAGAGCCTGCGCGCCCCGGCTCCCTGTACGGTGAGCGGCGATGAGGGCCCTCCGCAGCTTCTCCGTCCGCGCCCGGCTCCCCGAGCCCCTGGCTCCCCTCCACGACCTGGCGTTCAACCTGCGGTGGTCGTGGGACGAGCGCAGCCGCGACCTGTTCCGCTGGGTCGACCCCCAGATCTGGGAGCTCTCGTTTCACGACCCGGTGCGGCTGCTCGGTCTCGTGGGCCGCCGCCGTCTCGAGGCGCTGGCCGCCGACCCTGCATTCCTCGGATTTCTCGGTGAGATGCATGACGAGCTGCGCCGATACCGGGCCGCGGCCCGGTGGTTCCAAAACCGGGGGCACAGTCCCCTGCGGGCCGTCTCGTACTTCTCGCCCGAGTTCGGTATCGCCGAGGCCCTGCCGCAGTACTCCGGCGGCCTCGGCGTACTCGCCGGAGACCACCTGAAGGCGGCCAGCGGGCTCGGCGTGCCCCTCGTCGGCGTCGGCCTCATGTACCGCATGGGGTACTTCCGCCAGTACCTGAACGGCGACGGCTGGCAGGAGGAGCGCTACCCGCTGCTCGACCCCCACAGCATGGCCCTGCGGCTGGTGGAAGGGGTGAAGGTCTCCGTCGAGCTCGGCGACGAGGTCCTCGATGCCCAGATCTGGTTGGCCGAGGTCGGCCGGGTGAGGCTTTACCTGCTCGACGCCGACGTGGACGCCAACACCGACTCGTTGCGGGCGGTCACCGATCGCCTCTACGGCGGCGGCACCGAGCATCGGATCCGCCAGGAGATCCTTCTCGGCGTCGGCGGCGTCCGGGCCCTCGAGGCCGTGGGCGCAGAGACCCAGGTGTTCCACACCAACGAGGGCCACGCCGGGTTCCTCGGCCTTGAGCGCATCCGCCGGCTGGTCACCGTCGAAGGCCTGCGCTGGCCCGAGGCCATCGAGACGGTGCGGGCCGGGACCATCTTCACGACCCACACGCCGGTCCCAGCCGGCATCGATCGGTTCCCGAGGGAGCTGATGGAGCGGTACTTCGCACGCTGGGCCGACGAGGTCGGCGTCGGGATCGACACGCTCATGGACCTCGGGCATTTCCCCGGTGACGCGGCCCACGAGCCGTTCAACATGGCCGTGATGGGGCTGCGGCTGGCGGGACGATCAAATGGCGTGGCCACCCTCCACGGCCGCACGAGCCGGGAGATGTTCCAGGCCCTGTGGCCGCCGGTGCCAGCGGACGAGACCCCGATCACCTCGGTGACCAACGGGGTGCACGGCCGGACCTGGGTGTCGTCGGAGATGAACGAGCTCCTCTCCAAGTACGTCTCGCCGGCGTGGGACGAGGCCGGCGCCGAGGAGTGGGCCGGAATCGACGACGCGCGCGACGACGAGGTATGGAGGGTCAGGGAGCAGGGGAGGGAGGTGCTCGTCACGGTCGTGCGCGAACGGCTCAAGAAGTCGCTCGCCCAGTCGGGTGTCCCCGTGACCGACACCCCCTGGACCGACGAGGTGCTCGACCCTCGGTATCTGATCGTCGGGTTTGCCCGGCGTTTCGCCTCCTACAAACGCGCCACCCTGCTCCTGTCACAACCCGATCGGCTGAGGACCCTGCTCCTCGACGAGCAACGCCCCATGCAGCTCGTGTTCGCCGGCAAGGCCCATCCGGCCGACGAGCTGGGCAAGGAGATGATCAGCAAGCTCGTGAGCTTCTCGCGTGATCCGGCGGTGCGCCACCGGATCACCTTCGTCGAGGATTACGACATCTCTGTGGCCCGGGCCCTGTGCCAGGGCAGCGACGTCTGGTTGAACACGCCCCGGCGGCCGATGGAAGCGAGCGGGACGAGCGGGGAGAAGGCCGCCCTCAACGGCGCGCTCAATTGCTCGGTCCTCGACGGCTGGTGGGATGAGATGTTCAACGGGACCAACGGTTGGGCCATCCCTTCGGCCGAGTCCCAAGGCGACATCGCCCGACGGGACGAGATCGAGGCCGACAACCTCTTCGAGATCCTCGAGCGCCAGGTCGTCCCCCTCTTCTACGACCGGCGCGGCGGCCGCTTCCCCAGGGAGTGGGTGCATCGCATCAAGGGGTCGCTGCGGTCGCTCGGCCCGAAGGTGCTGGCGGCGCGTATGGTTCGCGACTACGTCGTCGAGATGTACGAGCCGATCGCGGCTCGCGCCGACCGGATGAGCGAGGACTCCTACGCCCCGGCGAGAAAGCTTGCGGCCTGGAAGCAGAGGGTGACGGCGGCCTGGCCCGACGTATCGATCGTCGAGGTCCACCACGACCAGGGGAACGCCGCCGTCGACCTCGGCGCCGTCCGTGAGGTGTCCGCCGAGGTGTCGCTCGGACGGCTGTCGGCCGACGACGTCGCCGTGGAGCTTTTGCACGGCCAGGTTGCCGTCAACGACGAGCTGACCGCGACCTCCGTCGTCACCATGAACCTGGCGGGCCCGAGCACCTCGTCGTCGACGCTGTGCTACTCGGGTCGCTTCGTCTGCGAGCACGCCGGACGTGTGGGCTACACGGTACGCATCGTCCCCGCCCATCCCGACCTCGTCGTGGCCGTCGAGATGGGCTGCGTCTCCTGGGCCTGAGGGCACCGTATGTTGGCCGTCACGTCCCGCAGCGTTCGCGGTCAGGCGCGCCGGCGCCAGCGCCGGGCAAGCCAGACTGGGGGCGTGACCGACCTCACGACCCCAGAGCAGCTCAGGAGCCGCATCGACGACCTGGTGGTCCCGCCGCCCAGGTCTTCGAGCACGGCGAGCGGCCCGAGCGCCGCTTCCCGCCCCTGTAGGGGCTGCCTCAGGCGTCAGGTGTTTCTCCGCAGCCCCTCAGCGGCCCTTGAAGGTGGCCCGCCCCGGGCCGTGCTCGAGAAACGACGCCACTCCGGTCACGGCGTCCTCGGTGCGGAAGGCGTCGACGAAGAGCTCCGTCTCGAGGTCGAGCCCCTCGGCGAGCGTTCCTTCGAGGCCGCGATCGATGGCGGCCTTGGCCGACGCCTCGGCCAGGAGGGGGCCCTTGGCCAGGCCGGCGGCCAGGTCGATGGCGACGTCGAGGGTCTCGCCGGGCGGCACCACCCGGTCGGCGAGGCCGATGCGCTCCGCCTCATCCGCGCCGATCTGGCGACCGGTGAGGACAAGGTCCTTGGCCCGGGCCGGGCCGACGAGACGGGTGAGACGTTGGGTCCCGCCCGCTCCCGGGATGATCCCGAGGAGGATCTCCGGCTGGCCGAGCTTGGCCGTGTCGGCTACGACCCGGAGGTCGCAGGCGAGGGCCAGCTCGCAACCCCCGCCCAAGGCGTAGCCGCAGACGGCGGCGATCACCACGCGGGGCAGCGCCGTCAGCCGGTCGAAGGTCGCCCGAAAATGGGCGGCGTAGACGGCGGCGTCTTCGGGGCCGCCGAAGTCGGCGATGTCGGCGCCGGCGGCGAAGATCCGCGGTCCGCCCCAGACGACCACGGCGCCGGGCGGATCGGCGCCGAGGGCGGCGATGGCCGCCTCGAGCTCGGCGAGCAGTCCCACCGAGAGGGCGTTGGCCTTGGGGCGGTCGAGGGTGACGAGGGCGACCCCGTCGGGTCGGCGCTCCACATTGATGAACCGGTCGGGCACCGGCCCGAAGGTAGTCGCGGCGCCTACTCGGCCCGATCGCCGCGGACACCGATGGCACGGAGGAGCTCGACGGCGGCGGCGTACGGGTCGAGCTCGTGGGCGACAACGGCCGCAGCGAGCCGCTCGTAGGCCTCGCCTCCGGCCACATTGCGCGCGTCGTCGGTCAGCCGGCGCACGAGCACCCGCCCCAGCTCGTCGATGAGGCGGCGCCCCCGGCGGCGCTCGAGCTCTCCGCTCGACCCGAGGGACGTCTCGTGGCCCACGACGGCGGCCCACAGCTCAGACACTCCTTCACCGATCGCGGCGGTCGTGAGTACGACGGGAGGCCGCCAGTCACCCATGGCCGGCGCGGCGTCGAGCATGTCTTCGAGGTCGCGACGGGTCTCGGCCGCGCCGGGCCGGTCGGCCTTGTTGACGACGAGCACGTCGGCGATCTCCAGCAGGCCGGCCTTGTTGGCCTGAACGCTGTCTCCCCACCCGGGGTTGACGACGACGACGGTTGTATCGGCGGCGCCGGCGATCTCCACCTCGACCTGCCCCACCCCGACCGTCTCCACGATGACCGTGCTCATGCCGACGGCGCCGAGCGCCCTGATCGCCTCGGGCACGGCCAGGGAAAGCCCACCGATGTGGCCTCTGGTGGCCATCGACCTGATGAACACGCCGTCGTCGCCGGCATGGTCTCCCATGCGCACCCGGTCGCCGAGGATGGCCCCGCCGGTGAACGGTGACGAGGGGTCGACGGCAAGGACGCCGACGGGGCCGTCGCCGCGGGCCTCGGTGATCATCCGGTCGGTGAGCGTGGATTTGCCGGCGCCCGGCGCGCCGGTCACGCCGACGACCCTTCGCATCGCCGCGCTCGGCCCGTACGTCAGCCGGGCCGTCTCGCGAGCGGCCGGTCCTCCCCGCTCCACCAGCGAGATGAGCCGGCCGGTGGCCCCCCGGTCCCCCGCCGTGGCCTGCTCGATGAGGACCTGTGGGTCGCGACTACGCACGCCGGGTCGCCGGTCTTTGTCGGTGGGCCACGACGGCCAAGTATGCCCGCCGAGCCCGGTCCGACCGGAAATCCCCGGGACCGTAGGCTGGGGCCGGTGCGAGCACTGGTAGACGCCCAACGGGTCGTGGAGCTGACGTCGGCACTCGTCGCCGTCGACACCCGCAACCCGCCGGGCGACGAGCGCAAGATCGCCGGCATCGTGAGGGACGCCCTGGACCACCACAAGCCGGCGTGGCAGGAGATCGAGCCCGAGCCCGGCCGCCTCTCCCTCGTCGCGACCATCCCCCACCCCGAAGGCCCCGGCGACCGGCCCACGTTGATCATCAACGGTCACCTCGACGTGGTGCCGGTCCGCGAGGACCAGTGGGACACCGACCCGTTCACACCGACCGTGATCGACGGGCGGCTGTACGGGCGGGGCAGCGCCGACATGAAGGGGGGCATCGCCGCGGCCATCTGCGCCCTCGATGTCGTCGCAGCATCGGGGAATGTCCCAAGCTGTGACGTGGTGTTCCACTTGGTGGCGGACGAAGAGGTCGGTGGTGGGCTCGGGACCAGGGCCCTGCTGGAGGCCGGGCTGATCAACGGCGACGCCTGCCTCGTGCCGGAACCGACCGGACTTGGGCTCTGCATCGCCGAACGGGGGATGCTGCAGTCCCACGTGACCGTCCACGGGATCCCCGGCCATGGAAGCCGGCCACGCGAAGGCGTGTCGGCGATCGCGCGAGCCGCCGGCATCACCTTGGCGGTGCACGCCGCCGACTTCGAAGGCGGCGAGCATCCGCTTCTCGGCCGCCCATCCGCCAACGTCGGGACGGTCGAAGGGGGCAGCGGCATCAACACCGTCGCCGAGTCCTGCCGCCTCGGCATCGACCGCAGGATCCTGCCGGGCGCCACCGAGGAGTCGAGCGTCGCCGAGCTGCGGGCCAGGATCGAGGCGGCCGGCCCCGCCGACCTCGACTACGACCTCGACGTGGTTGTCTTCGCCGAGGCCAGCGAGCTGCCCGCCGACGATGCCTGGGTGGGTGTCGTCGCCGGCGCCGTCGGGGCGGCAACCGGTGCGCCGCCACCGACGATAGGCATGACCTTCACGACCGACGCCCGGTTCGTCCGCAACCAGGCGGGCATCCCAGCCGTCGTATGCGGGCCCGGGGAGGTCGCCCAGGCGCACACGAGCAACGAGTGGGTATCGGTCGTGCAGCTCGCCCAGGCCACCGAGGCCTACGCCCATCTGCTGACCGGCTACCGGTAACGCCGGCGGGCTCCGGGCCGGACGAGGACGTCACCCTGCAGCGCTCCGTGCCAGGCGCGATCGTCGCGGTCGAAGACCTCGACCGGCTGCTCGCCCCCCGCGACGGTGTCATCCTCGAACGCCTCGTCGAGCGACCCCCGAACGAGGACGGGTACGGAACGTACCGCTTCGAGCAGGCAGACGGCCCGCTGGCCGCCTACCTGCGCACGGTGGACGTCTCCCCCACCGGCGACGCCGGGCGGGTCTCCGTCGACCAGCGCGTCGGATTCAGGGTTGGCGTCCCGTACATCTCCTGGCTCTTTGCCCTACCGATGCGAGCCAACCTCGGTGCGTTGGTCCCCGCCGGCCGTTCGCCGTGGTGGGCCCCGCCGCAACGCCTGCCGCACACGGCGGCGGTGACCCTCGCTTCACTTTGCCTCCTGAGCGCCGTCGGCGGCTATCTGGGCGACCTGCTCCCGACCGCGATGACCTATGCGGGAGCCAACTTCGGTGTGGGAACCGGTGGGCAGGGAATCGCCCTCGGCATCGTCCAGGTCAACGCCGTGCTCGCCCTCGGCCTGCTCGCCCGCTCCGATCGCACCGGCCGGCGTCGTCTCCTGCTCGCCTGCACCGTCGTCGGCGCCGTCCTCACCGCGGCTGGCGCCGCCAGTCCCTCGCTCGTCGTCCTGACCGTGACCCAGGTCGCCGCCGCCTCCGCTGTCACCGCCCAGGAGGTGCTCATCGGGATCCTGGCCGTCGAAGAGATGCCGGAGGGAGCGAGGACGTGGGCCCTCGCGCTGATCGCCATGTGCTTCGGGTTAGGGGGAGGCGTGGCGCTCGCCGCCCTCCCCGTCGCCGGCGCCGGGGACGGCGGCTGGCGTTGGCTGTTTGGCTTCGCCATCGTCGCCATGCCCATCGTGGCGAGCTGCGCCCGGCACCTTCCCGAAAGTGCACGGTGGCAAAGGGACGCACAGCCCTCCGACGGGCCGCGACCGCGCCGAGCGCCGATGTCGGTGGCCCAACGCCGGCGGCTCGTCCTGCTCGGAGCTGCCGCCCTCCTCTTCGCCCTGTTCGACGCCCCCGGCGGCCAGTTGCAGAACCAGTACCTGCGGACCCAGCGCCACTGGTCGGCGACAAGGATCAGCCTGGCCGAGCAGATCACCGGGACCGTCGGCGGCGTCGGCACCCTCGTCGGGGGCCGGCTGGCGGACACGAGGGGACGCCGCCCAGTCGCCGTCGTCGCCGTCGGGCTCGGCACCGTCGCCACCTTGGTGCAGTACTTCACCCACGGCCCCGGCCTCTACGTCTGGATGACCGCCGGCAGCTTCCTTGGCTATGCGGTAGTGCCCGCCCTTTCGGTCTACGGCGCCGAGCTGTTTCCCTCATCGCTTCGCGGCCGGGCCGGCGGCGTCCTGACCATCCTCGCCGCCGGCGGCGGCCTCATCGGGCTCGGCGTCACCGGCGTACTGGCCGGGGCCTTCGGCACCATCGGGCCCGCGCTGGCGATCATGGCCGTCGGTCCTCTGGTCCTGATCGTGTTGATCGTCCGCTTCTACCCCGAGACCGCCGGCCGGCGCCTCGAGGACCTCAATCCCGTCGACGACCGGGCACCAACCGAGCCTCACGAGGATGGCAAACTCCGGCCATGACCGGCCAAGCCCTTACGTTTCGGTGGCTGACGGCTCCCGCCATGGTGGAGCCTTCGACTCGAGACGAGCTTGTCGCATGTTGGCGAGACGTGTCCAACGCCGGCGGCGCCGTCGGCTTCCCTTTTCTGCCCGTTGACGACGAGCATGTTCGCCCCGTCGTCGACGCCCTCGTCGCCTCGCTTGACCCGACGTTGAACCGGCTGCTGGTCGCGACCGTCGGTGAGACCATGGCCGGCTGGCTGGTGCTCGCCGGCAACGAGCGCAGGGTCGCCAGGCACTGGGCCACGGTGCTGCGCGTGCAGACATCGCTGGCCCACCGGGGTACGGGGGTCGGTCGGGCGATGATGACCGAGGTGGCCAGGGCCGCTTGCGACGATCTCGGGCTCGAGCAGCTTCACCTCGAGCTGCGCTCGGGTGTCGGCCTCGAGTCGTTCTACGAGTCCAGCGGCTGGCGGGTAATCGGTGCGTGGCCCGCCGCCCTCCGGATCGGCGACAGGGACTATCGCGACGAGGTCCTCATGGTGCTCGAGTTGCGATAACCCCGAGCCAGCCGGCCACGATGGCGGCGACGGCAGCGTCCCTGCCGCGCAGCCCGTGGTCGCCGCCGTCGATCCACTCGACCGTGACTGGCCCGGGGATGGCCTCCACGGCGGACTCGAGCTCGTCGACGCGACCGAAGGCATCGCGCGAGCCCGAGACAAACAGGCACGGCACCCTGAGGTCTCCCAGGTGCTCGGTCCGAAGCCGGTCGGGTCGCCCCGGAGGATGCAACGGATAGCTGATGAGCACCAGGCCGGCGGCAGGGAGCCCTTCGGCAACCGCCATCGAGCACATCCGCCCGCCCATGGATCGACCCCCAACGACCAGTCGATCAACGCCGGCCGCGAGCCTCGACGCCTCGTCGACCACTGCCGATATCAGCACCGGCGCCCGGTCGGGGGCGCGTCGGCCCGCCTTACGATAAGGGAAATCCATGCGCGTCACGGCGACGCCGGCGGCGGATGCGGCCTCGTCGATGGCGACGAGGGCAGGCTGATCGCGGCTGGCGCCCGCCCCCGGGGCGAGCAGCAAACCGGTTCGGGTCACACCAGGGCGCGCAGCAGATCGCGCAGCGTCGTCGCCTCGCCGAACACGATCTCCAGACTCGCATCGCGCTCGATCGAATCGGCGAGCGTCCTCGCGCGTTGCCGGATACACCACCACTGGCCTTCGTCGATGCCGACCGGCGTGGGACCGTCGGCGTCGGAGACGGCTCGAACGATCTCGGTCGCCTTGGCTTCGCTGTCGGGGTCGTTGACGAAGCGGTCGGTCGCCGCGAACAGCGCCTCCATGGCCCGGTACCTGGCCTCCTCGTCCTCCTCGGTCGTCACCCCTTCGACCCGACCGAACAGTTCCTCGGCCTCGTCCTCGCGTGCCAGTGGCACCACCAGGTCCCCGCCCTCCCAGGAGTGCGGTATCCCGGCCTCGTCGAGGAACAGGCTCAGCTGGGCTCGCTGCTCGGGAACCCACGCCGGCAGCTCGTAGACCGACTCCCCGTCCTTGCCACCATCCTCGGTGCCCTCTCCTTCCTGGTCCTCTCCTTCGGAGTCCGCTCCGCCGCCAGGCTCGGAGTCGGCGGCGTCCTCGACCACGACCGCATCGTCGTCGCGCTCTTCGTCGCCACCCTCCTCGTCACGGCCCTCCTCGTCGCCACCCTCTTCGTCACGGCCCTCTTCGTCACGGCCCTCCTCGTCACCGTCGCCCCCGGCTGCGGTCTCGTCATCGACCCCGGCCTCGGCGTCGTCATCGCCGTCACCTTCGACCTCATCACCTTCGACCTCATCGCCTTCGGCCTCATCGCCTTCGGCCTCATCGTCTTCGTCGCCCTCCTCGTCGACCAGCAACGGGGACACGATCTTGTCGAGGATGCCGGCCTGCATCCGGATCTCATCGTCGAGGGCCTCTTCGGCGCCGAGCGCGGCGAGCAAGCGGCGGGTCACTCGGCCGATCGCCGCCCACGTCTCGGCGTCGGCACGCGCCCACTCGTCCGCCATGAACACTCCCGCCGACGCCTCCAAGACGGCGGCATCGGCAGCCATGTCCGTCGGGTCCTCGCGTAAGCGGCGGGCCGCACCCACGAGCACCTCGACATCTTCCCGCTGCTCGTCGGGGGGCAGCGCGGCGATCTCCTCCTCTTCGAGCCTCGCCGCCTCCGTCGTGATCCGCTCGACCAGGTCGTCGGTGCGCGCCTCGTCGCCGGCGCCGACCACGAGCTCCTCATCCTCGAACCGGTGCGCGACGTTGGCCTCGATCAGGCCGACGATGAGCTCACCGCGGCTGGCGTCATTCCAGTCCTGCAGCCGGTAGCCGACCTCGTCGTCTTCGTCGCCCGGCGCCAACTCGGCCAGCGGCGATTCCATAAGGCGTTGCCTGCACACGTGACAACGGCCGCGGCCGCGTACCTCGTACCCGCACGTACGGCAGAACCAGATCTTGCTCATGCAGCGTTGACCTCGAAGCCCGACCGCCCACCGGGACGGCCGTCGATGGACGGAAGCCTCAATGATGACCGAAATTCGTTGGACGGCGTTCCGCGGGTCGTCAAGACTGCAGACGTCGTCGTCGCTGTGAGCGAGAGGAGGTGCCCATGAAGATCAGCCAACTCGGCCCCTTCGCCATCGGGTGCATCTCCGGCACCGCCGGCCCGATGACACCGCCGGCCCGATGACGCCGCGCCGCTTCGCCACCACCGGCTGAACCCGCGCCCCTCCTACCGCCGGCGCCACGCCCCGGCGTGTCGTTCGGCGAGGCCGACCCCGACACCCCTTGACGTCGTTGACGTCTCTGTGAGCGCCTGGCCCCGTGACAGGCGCGACGGGCCCCACCGCCGGCGACGCCGGGACCCGTCCCGCCCCGTCATTCCCCGTACTCAAAGCCAAGGAACCGATTCACCATGTATCCCCACCTGCACGCCGCCACCATCGAAGTCCACCGGCGCCACGCCGAGGCGATCGAAGACGTCCGACGCGCCCGCATCGCCAGGGCCGCATCCAAGGCCCGCCGGCGCTCCCGATCGCCCACTCCGGCGCGCCGGGCGCCGAGACACACGACGGAATGGGCCTGAGGACTCAGGTCCGCTTGGGCAGGATCGGCGCGTCGCGCCCGGTCCCGGCGGCGGCCCGACCCTGAAGGTCGGTGTCGCCGTCGCCCACCGTCTCGTGGTACTCCTCCTCGACGTTGACGGACCACACGTCGTGATGGGCCCCGAACAGGTTCTCCACCGTCAGCATGGCCGTGTACATCGAGTGATCGGCGTTGTTATAGCGGTGCATGCCGTTGCGGCCGACGGGGTGCACGTTGGGGACCTCGGTCTCCAACCAGCGCCTGATGACATCGACGTTCGTGTGATAGTCGGCGTCGTAGTACGGGTACGCCTTCGGCATGCGCACCACGTAGCCGGCCTCGACCGCGCCGGGTTCGACGAGTCCGAGCGAGCCGAGCTCGGCCTTGCCGACCTCGACGAGCTCGGCATCGCTCGAGTTCCAGTTCTCGTCGCCCTCTACCACCGTGTACTCGAGGCCGAGCACATTGCGACCGTCCTTCACCAGGTACGGTGACCACGAACCGAAGTTCTGGATGCGCATCGTCCGCACGCTCGCATCGTGGATGTATATCCAGTTGTCGTTCCACGGCACCTTCTCGGCCGGGACGACAAGGGCGACGGTCAGGAAGTCGCGGTAGGAAAGGTCCTTCGCCGCCGCCTGCACGCCGGAAGGCGCCGGTGGGTCCATGGCCAGCACGAGGCTCGAGAGGGGCATCGTGGAGATCACCGAGGAACATCGGTACCCGGTCGCAGCCCCGCCCGATGACGCCACGACCTCGATGGCGCCGGAATCGTCACGGCGGATCTTGTCGACCCGGGTCGAGAACTGGATCTTGGTTCCTGCCGCCTCGACCTTCTCGGCACAGCGCTCCCACATCATCCCTGGACCGAGCTTGGGATACTGGAACTCCTCAATCAGCGACGTGATGTCCTTCTGGTTGCGCTGCGGCTTGAGGGCGTTGACGATGGCCGAAGCGAGCGAGAGGTTCTTGATCCGCTGCGCGGCCCAGTCCGCCTGCATCTCAGATCCCGGATGGCCCCATACCTTCTCGGTGTAGGTCTTGAAGAAGTGGCGGTAGAGGCGCCATCCGAACCTGGCCGCCACCCAACCCTCGAAGTTGTTCTGGTCCTTGGGCGGATTCAGCCTGGTCGCCACGTAGGACAGGACGCACCGGGTGGCCTCGACGACCCCCAGGTTGCCCAGGGCGTTCATGGCCCTGAGGGGGTAGTCGTAGAACTTGCCCTGGTAGAAGATCCGGCTCTTGCGTGGCCTGAGCATGAAGTCCTCATCGGGAAGGATCTCGTGCCAGAAGTCCTCGACCGGCTTGACCTTCGTGAAGAAGCGGTGGCCGCCGATGTCGAAACGCCACCCGTCGCGCTCCACGGTGCGGCTGATCCCGCCGACCACGGTGTCCCCCTCGAGCACGACGGCCCGCCGGCCCAGCTTGCTCAGCTGGTAGGCGGCGGTGAGGCCGGCCGGTCCGGCTCCGATGATGACGACATCATCGGTCGGCCCGTCGTCAGTCTCACTCACTCAGCATCTCCTCAACATCCGCAATCGGAACCATTCATTGTCGCAGCCGAACCAGCCCGGGGGCCAGCCGGGGTCGCGTCACACGGCGCGACCGGGCTACGCCGAAGCGGACGAGCTCGGATAGCGCGTCAACATCTCGTTTTCGTAGTAGCTCGGGTTGGCGGTGATGAGCGTCGTCCCGTTGCCTTGGAAGTACGAGAGCCACGTGGAGAGCTCGCCGCAGTCCTGGCCGAGCCCATGATACGAGCGGTTCCACACCAGCCACACCGTGTTGTCGGCGCCGACATGGGTCAGCGCGTCCTGCGCGAACGTCTCCACGTTGGTGTGATCGATGGTGGACAGGTAGTTGATCCAGTCGACCCGCTCGGGACCGATGGCGCGGGGGAAGGTCAGCTCGGTCACCCCCGGCACGGCCAGCAGCCGGTCGACGGCGGGGCCTAGCTGGTCGGGGCAGTACAACACCAGGTCTCCCGGCTTGGCCTGGGCGTTGAGCACGCTCGCCACCTGGACGGCCTGGGTACGCGGCTGGCCGTTGTTGCCGTACCCGGTGAGCAGGCCGGCGACGCACATCAGCGCCACCGTGGCCCCGACGATGCGACGCTGTCCGAACACCGAGATGCCCACCGCGACGATGAGCAGGAACAGCGGCAGCACCACGGACGCGTAGCGAGCGACGAAGGCGGCCTGGACGACGGCTCCCGCCAACATGGCGACGAGCAGCGTCCCCGCCATGATCCCGAACAGCGGCAGGGTCCTCGCGTTGAGCTGGAGCACGAACGTGTTGGGTTGTTGCGACGACCCTCCGCCGGCCGACCCGCCAGGACCGAAGCCGGCGAAGCCGACAAGACGGTCGAGACCGCGACGGGCCGCCGACCGCAGGCGCCCCCGATGGGCGGCGGCGTCGAGCTCGGCGGCCAGCAACTGCTCCTCGTCGCTCGTCCGCGCTGACACGAAGCCGGTGCGTTCGTCGCCGGTCCCTTGGGGTGCAGGCCCCCCATCGCGACCGATGATCCGCCGGCCGAACACGCCGAGCAGGAGGAGGGCGAAGTAGAGGAAGGCGAGCAGCACGGCCCACGGGCCCGTGCCGGCGAAGTCCTGAAAGATGCCGAGCACATCGGCCGGTCCCGCCGCCGATGTCCAGGGTGTCCCGGTGTGGAAGCTCTGGAACACGAACGTGGGCGCCCACGGGGCGAAGAGCAGGCTGCCGAGCACCATCGCCCCGAGACAGCGCCGCAGAGCCGTCGGGTCCAGCCGTGTCGGCAGGCCGCGACGCGACCGCCAGATGTGGTAGATCAGCCACAGACCGGTCATCCCGATCAGGTAGAGACCCCAGTAGTGGGTGTAGAGCACCGAAGCGGTCACCAGGCCGAGCAGGCTCAACCGCCGCCAGGTCGGTTGCTCGAGGGCGCGAGCGATGGCCAGATACCCGAGAAGGGTGCAGAGCACCATCAAGGCGTACATCCGCGTGGTCGTGGCGTACTCGATGAGAAACGGCGACGACACCGCAAGGAAGTAGGTCGTCCAGCCCACCGAGCGACCGCCGATACGCTTGCCGGCGAACCAGAAGAGCGGAAGGCTGATCACGGAGATCACGCCGGAAAGCGCTCGTACCGCCGTGTCGCCCTGTCCGAAGCCGAGCATCCAGTAGTGCAGGAGCACGTAGTAGAGCGGTGGTGCCCCGTCCATGTGCAGGGCGGCGGGGATCTGAGCGACGGGAAGCCGGGAGATGTTGACGCTGATCGTCTCGTCCAGCCAGAGCGCCGAGGGGCAGTAGAACCGCAAGGCCACGCCGGCCACGGTCACGACGACGCCAAAGACGATGGCGAGCCCACTGGGGCGACCTGAATCAGACCGGAACCGACGGTGCCGAGGCGCCAGCTCCGGTGTGGTCTGCACTACGCCGGACACGAGAGACAATGCTACTAGCCACCTGGGAATTTGTTGGGGGCGCGCCTCCCAGGTCCCACCGGCAACCGCCCGTCGTACTATTGGCCGATGACCGACGCCCAGACGAGCAGCTCGCCCGATCGCAACACGGCTCCCGACCGCAACATGGCCCTCGAGCTCGTCCGGGTCACCGAAGCCGCCGCCATGGCGGCCGGCCGGTGGATGGGAAGGGGTGACAAGGAGGGCGCCGACGGCGCCGCCGTCGATGCCATGCGGGTGGTACTCGGAAGCGTGACCATGGACGGCATCGTCGTGATCGGCGAGGGGGAGAAGGACGAGGCTCCGATGCTCTACAACGGCGAGCGCATCGGCGACGGCTCCGGCCCGCTCGTCGACGTCGCCGTCGATCCGATCGAGGGCACGACGCCCACCTCGCTCGGCCGCAACGGCGCCCTCGCCGTCATCGCCGTGGCCGAACGAGGCACGATGTTCAACCCCGGCCCCTGCGTCTACATGGAGAAGCTCGCCGTCGGGCCGGATTCCGTCGGTTCCGTGGACATCAGGCGCAGCCCGACCGACAACATCTGGGCCGTCGCCGAGGCCAAGCGCTGCTCGCCTCGTGACGTCACGGCGGTGATACTCGAGCGCCCCCGCCACGCCGAGCTCATCGAGGAGGTGCGGGCATCGGGAGCACGGATCCGCCTCATCGCCGACGGCGACGTGGCCGGCGCCATCTCGACGGCCTGGCCGACCTCGGGCTCCGACATCCTCTTCGGGATCGGAGGCACCCCCGAGGGTGTCATTGCCGCCGCCGCCCTCAAGTGCATGGGCGGCGAGCTCCAGGGCCGGCTGTGGCCCCGTAACGAAGCCGAGCACAACGCCGCCGTCGACCTCGGCTACGACCTCGACCGGGTCCTCGACACCGATGACCTGGTGCGAAGCGACAACTGCTTCTTCGCCGCGACGGGGATCACCGACGGTGAGCTGCTCCGTGGTGTCCGCTTCGACGGGAGCGGGGCGGAGACCGAGTCACTCGTGATGCGATCCCGTTCGGGAACGGTGCGGCGCATCGAGGCCCGACACCGGCTGAAGAAGCTGGCGCAGTACGCGGCCACGACCTTCGCGTAGGGTCCGGCGGGGGCGGGTTTCGGCGGGGCGGCCGAGCGGGGCGGCCGGGCGGAGCGGGCGGCCGGGGCGGCCGGGCCGGGCTCTTCCCTTTTCTCGGCGATGTTGACGGTGGATTCCGACGTCAACATCGCTGAGAAAACTCGAGCGGCCCGAGCGCGGGGCGGGGCCGTGCGGGGCGGGTCGGTGTGGCCGGGTCGGGTAGGGGCGCCCGCAACCGCTCAATCGGCATTCTTTTGCCCACTTTTACAGAGTGACTCTGTAAGTGGACTTTCGCATTTTGGCTCTTTTTGCTGGATGGTTGGGGGGCGGTGGTGGCGTGGTGTTTATGCGGCGGTGGCCAGGGCGTTGAGGATGCCGTCGATGATTTTCGGGTGGAGTGGTCCCGGGGACGACACGTCGGTAATTCGCTGCGTCCATAGGGTCCGGCGTAGCGCGGCGAGCGCGTCGAGGAAGCTGGGTGTGGTCTTGTTCGGGTTCCAGGGGCGGGGGATCCAGGTGGGGGCGGTCCCGTGGGTGGGGATGTACCACGCCCAGATGGCCGCGTAGAGCCATAGCGACAGCGACGCGGCCCGCTCGGGGCCGAGATGCTTCCAGCATTGGGGGTTTTCGGCGCCGAGGCATTGTTTGACCTCGCGGTTGACGCACTCGATGGACCAGCGCCCGGCGTAGAGCGAGGCGACCCCGCCGGGGTTGGCGTCGAGGTCGGTGGTGAAGAAGAAGTCGTCGTGCATGACCCCGGCGGGGTCGCGGACGATCACGAGGAGGACTTGATGGTTGTGGTCGATGGAGTACCACAGGACCGGCATCGACCACACCAGGAGGTTCTTGGGTCGGCCTCGCCAGTCGGCGTCGGCTGGGGTGAAGTCGCCGTCGGCGAGGCGGGCTGCCATCTGGGTTGGGGTCTGTAGGCGGGCGCCTCGGGTTCGGGGCCGGCCCCGCTTGCCGGTGCGGGGTGGGGCGGGCTCGAAGATGGCGGCGTCGCGACGCATCCGGGAGGTGATGGTGCTTCGTGGTAGTTGCCGTCGGGCCAGGCACGCGTACGCCCCGTCACCGCAGAGCGCGAAGCGTCGCTCGGGCAGCCACGAGGCCACCTCGATGATGATCTCGGCGGCGAGCTCGGTGGTCTTGGGGCCGCCTTTGCGGTGCAGGCGGACCCCGACGGGCACACCGATGGGCATGGCACCCCACGGCGGGGACACCCGCAAGGTGACCACAACCAGGTTCAGCCCGGTGGCGTAGACGACCCGGTTGCGTGTCGAGCGCACTGCGTCTCTGAAGCTGCCGGCACCATCGATACGGCGTCCCGACTTTTGTACAGCGTGTCGTCGACGTCGAGGGTGACGGTGCCGGTGGAACACAGCGTGGCCACCAGGTGCACGACGAGCGCCTTCCACACGGCGTTGGTGGACCAGCGACCGGCCCGCAAGAAGCGGTGATAGGCGTCATGGGCGCGTCGGCCGTCGGGGTCGGCGACGGCGATCATGGCGGTGACGGTGCGCCGGGCGGGGGCCAGGACCCACCCGGTGAGAAGCGTGGTGAAGATCGACAGGCTCGGCGCCGAAAAGCAGTCCCTGGCCAGGCCCACCAGCGCCTCCCAGCCATCCTTGGCGTCACTGTCCGACGTGGGCACGGCCTCCTCCCGTCCCTCCGCCGCCGGTATCTTGACCGGCGGCAGTCGTGGATAGGGTGGATCCTCAGAACCAGCATGCGGATCGACCAGGCACGCCGAGCCAGACAACGCCAGATCATCAAAGAGATCGCCAGCCTCGACTACGCCCTACCCGGCTCGATCGAACAGCGCCGGACCCGCTGCGGCCAGCCCGGCTGCCGCTGCCACAGCGAACCCTCCGCCCTCCACGGCCCCTACATCGTGTGGACCCGCAAGGTCGCCGGCAAGACCGTCAGCCGCACACTCAACGACGAGCAACTCACCAACTACCAGCCCTGGCTCGACAACAACCGACGCCTCCGCCAGCTCGTCTCCGAGCTACACGACCTCACCACCGACATCGTCGAAGACGACCATCGCAACCGCCACTGACCCGAACCAACCCGAGGCCTCAAAAGTGCGAAAGCCCACTGTAAAAGTGGGCAAAAGAATTGGGCGGGACGGGGAAGGGCGACCCGCTCGCCGGCCTAGCCGACGACCGAGAAGTTGCCGCAAGCCGAGTAGAAGGCGCCGGGGCCGATGGCCTGGAGCGATGGGCAATTCCACCCGGCTCTTCGGACCGCGGCCTCGGCGTGAGCGAGGAGGTGGCGCCCGATGCCCGAGCGTCGGTGCCCCGGTGCGACGACGACGCCGATGTGGCCCCCGTCATCGCCTCGCCACGCCCGGGCCACGCCGACGAGGTCGCCGGCGACGAGTCCGCTGAGCACGATGGTGGCGCCGAGGCCCGAGCCGGCGAAGGCGCTGGCGCCCACGCCGTCCCCACCGGCACCGGCACCCCAAATCGAGTCCGCGCTCTCCGGGCCCCCGCCCACCTCGACGAGCAGCGCCACCGCGTCAGGACCGAGCACCCGCCCCGCCACCAGGGTGAGCTCGAACCCGCCGCGGCCGACCACGACCGCCGGCGCCAGAGCGGCATCGAGAAGCGGCACCCACCTCCGCCCGCCCGCCCCGAAACCGGCCGCCTCGGAACCGGCCGCCCCGGAACCGGGCGCCTCGGGACCCGCCACTCCGACACCAGCTGCACCGACACCAGCGGCCCCGACACCAGCCGGCGCGCCGTGGCGCTCCTCGAGCAGAACCACGCGGTCGACGTCGACGACGACCTGGTACCCAGCGAGCGAGAGGACGGCCGCCTCGATACGGACGGGATCGAGGTCGTCGGCCACGGTCACGTGTGGCACCCACGGCCACGCCAGCCGGCGTTCGAAGGGCGGGAGGAACGCTGCGTCGCGTAGCCGGCGCAACTGGGCCAGGTCCCCGCCTACCGGCAGAAACAGCACGGGATTGGCGGGAAGAAATGTCGCGGGAGGGCCGAGGGTCAGCCGCAGGGGCCCGGCGCAGGCCGCTGCGGCCGCTCGGACCAACCCGTAGGCGGTGTCCAGATCGGCGCCTCTGACGTTGACGGGCGGGACCAGGGTGAGGTGAGCGGGGATGCGAGCCAGGGCGCGATCGCCGACCGCCCGGCGTAGCCCGTCGACCTCGTCGGCGTGGGGCCGATCGAGGAGGAGGGCGACACCCAGCCGCTTCTTTGTGGTCACCTAGGAGGCCAGGCCAACGAGGCGAGCGAAAAGCCGCATCACGACGCCGCCTCACGACCCGGCTCCACGATGCCGCCCCGGGACCGGCGCCCCGCCTCAGCCGGCGCTGGCGTCGGCGGCCTCGAGGCGGGCCCTGGCGGCATCGAGCGCCGCCTGCGCCTCCTCGTCTGCGGCGTCGCCGCTCAGGCGGGATTCGGCGTCGCGTGCCGCCGCCCTGGCTTCCTCGACGTCGACATCGGAGCCGAGCTGGGCGTCGTCGGCGAGGATGACGACCCGGTTGTCCCTGGTCTCGACAAAACCGCCACTGACTGCCATCCGGGTCTCATCGCCGTTTTCGGCCACGATCCTCGTCACGCAGGGAACCAGGGCCCCGAGGTAGGGAATGTGGTTGGCCAGAAAGGCGATCTCGCCGCCGACGGTCCTGCAGACGACGCGTTCGGCCTCGCCGCTGAAGAGCACAGCAGCCGGGCTCACCACCTCCACCTCGGTCGTGGCCATGGGGCTCAGCCCTCGCCCTGGAGCTGCTTGGCCTTCTCGTGAACCTGGTCGACCCCGCCCACATTCAAGAAGGCCTGCTCCGGTATCTCGTCGAGGTCCCCGTTGACGAGGGCCTCGAATGACTCCACGGTGTCAGATACCGGCACGTACTCGCCCTTGATGCCGGTGAAGACCTCGGCGACGAACATCGGTTGGGAGAGGAACCGCTGGATCTTGCGGGCCCTCGTGACGGCGATGCGGTCCTCCTCGGAGAGCTCGTCGAGGCCGAGGATGGCGATGATGTCCTGGAGCTCGTTATTGCGCTGCAAGACGGCCTGCACGCGCCTGGCCACCTCGTAGTGCCGGTCGCCGACGACCTCGGGGGCCAGGATGTTGGAGGTCGATGCCAGGGGGTCGACGGCCGGGTAGATGCCGAGGGCGGCGATCTGGCGGGACAGCTCGGTCGTGGCGTCGAGGTGGGTGAAGGTCGTGAAAGGCGCCGGGTCGGTGTAGTCGTCGGCCGGCACGTACACGGCCTGCACCGAGGTGATCGAATGGCCCTTGGTCGAGGTGATCCGTTCCTGTAGCTCCCCCATCTCGTCGGCGAGGGTCGGCTGGTAGCCCACCGCCGACGGCATGCGCCCGAGCAGGGTGGAGACCTCGGATCCGGCCTGGACGAAGCGGAAGATGTTGTCCACGAACAGCAGAACGTCCTGGTTCTTGACGTCCCGGAAGTACTCGGCCATGGTCAGCGCCGAGAGCGCGACCCTGAGGCGGACACCGGGAGGCTCGTCCATCTGACCGAAGACGAGGGCGGACTTCTCGATGACACCCGAATCCTGCATCTCGAGGAGGAGGTCGGTGCCCTCACGGGTGCGCTCACCGACACCGGCGAAGACCGAGACACCGCCGTGCTGCTGGGCGACGCGGTTGATCATCTCCAGGATGAGGACCGTCTTGCCCACGCCGGCCCCGCCAAACAGACCGATCTTGCCGCCCTCGACGTAGGGCTCGAGCAGATCGATCACCTTGATGCCGGTCTCGAACATCTGCGAGCGGGGCTCGAGGGTGTCAAAGTCGGGAGGAGGACGGTGGATCTCCCATCGATCCTCGACGTTGTCGATGTGATCCGTGTCGAGCGGCTTGCCCGACACGTTGAACACGTGACCGAGCACGGCGTCGCCGACCGGGACGGTGATGCCGCGCCCGGTGTTACGAACGGGAGCACCGCGGCGCAGACCGTCGGTCGGTTGCAGACAGATGCAGCGGACCCGGCCCTCACCGATCTGCTGGGCGACTTCGGCGATGACGGTCTCGGTCGTCCCTTCGAGCTCCACGTCGAACTCGATGGCGTGGTTGATCGACGGAAGGGCGTTGGGGGGGAACTCCACGTCCACGACGGGTCCGGCGATGGCGACCACCCGGCCGTCGCGTAGCTCCTTGGTCTCGGTGGTCGACTCCTCGACGGCTGTGCTCATGGCTGCTCCTGGTCTGCTCGGTCGGCTCCGGTGACGCCGCTCATGCCGCGTCCGGATCCACGTAGGTCTCGTTGCGGTCACCGTCGTCGCTCGCGCCGGCCCTCAGGGCCTCTGCGCCGCCGACGATCTCGGTGATCTCGGTGGTGATGGCATCCTGACGGGCCCGGTTCATGACCCGTGTCAGGCTGGTGATGAGGTCGTCGGCGTTGTCGGTCGCGGCCTTCATGGCTCGCTGTCTGGCGACGTACTCCGACGCCGAAGCCGAGAGCAAGGCGGCGAGGAGCTCGCCCTGCAGCCATCTCGGCAGCAGGCGATCGAGGAGCTCGTCCGGTTCGGGCTCGTATTCATAGTCGACGACGAACCCAGAGGGCCGGCCCGCCGGCGTGTTGTCTGATGACCCCTCGTCGGATGACCGGCCGTCAGATGACCGGCCGTCGGAAGAGCCCTCTGCGTCTGCGGCGCCGGAGCCGGCCTCGTCCATTGGCACCAGCTTGCGGGTCCGTACCCGCTGGCGGCCCATCGACTCAAAGTAGGTGTAGACGAGGTCGATCTCGTCGACGTCACCAGCCGAGAACGGCTCCATCACGGTGGAGGCGATGGCCCGGGCGTCGGCAACGGTCGGACGGTCGGCGACGCCGGTGAACGTCTCGGCGATCTCCTGATCGCGGTAACGGAAGTAGCTGGCGGCCTTACGCCCGACGGTCACGAGCATCACGTCGTGACCGGCGTTCCCGTGCTCCCTGATGACCCGTTCGGTGGCTCGAAGCACCGACGAGTTATACGCCCCCGACAGGCCACGGTCGCCGGCGATGGTGATGACGGCGGCCCGCCTGACGCTCTCCGGTTCCCGGAAGAGCGGATGGTTGCGGCTCTCTGGTGTCCTGGCCAGATGGGCAACGACCTCGGCCATCTTCTCGACGTACGGCCGGGCCTCGGAGATCGCCTGTTGGGCCCTGACGATCCGCGACGCGGCGATGAGCTCCATGGCCCGTGTGATCTTCTGCGTCGATTGGATGCTGCGGATCCGCCGGCGGAGAATCCGTTCCTGGCCACCTGCCATCGATCAGCCGTTGCCCTCTTGCGTGGCCGCAAACGTCTTCTTGAAGTCGTTGATGGCGTCGTCGACCGTGCTGCCTTCCGGCAGGACCTTCTTGTCGCGGATCTCCTCGAGCACGGCAGGGTTGTTGGCCTTGACGTGGTCGATCAGCTCGCTCTCGAAGCGGCGCACGTCGGTGACGGCGACGTCGTCGATGAAACCCTTGGTCCCGGCGTAGATGGCGACGACCTGCTCCTCCACGGGGAGCGGGGCGTTTTGCGGCTGCTTGAGCAGCTCCGTGAGGCGATACCCGCGGTCGAGCTGGGACTGTGAGACCTTGTCGAGCTCAGAGCCGAACGTGGCGAAACTCTCGAGGTCACGGAACTGGGCCAGGTCGAGTTTCATCGTGCCCGCGACCGACTTCATGGCCTTGATCTGGGCGTCGCCGCCGACCCGGGACACCGAGTTGCCCACGTTGATGGCCGGGCGCACACCGGCGTAGAAGAGGTCGGTCTCGAGGAAGATCTGGCCGTCGGTGATCGAGATCACGTTGGTCGGGATGTAAGCGGAAATGTCGCCGGCCTTGGTCTCGATGATCGGCAGGGCGGTCAACGACCCGCCACCGTTGGCATCCGAGAGCTTGGCCGCCCGCTCGAGCAGCCGGCTGTGGAGGTAGAACACGTCGCCCGGGTAGGCCTCACGGCCCGGCGGGCGACGCAACAGCAAGGAGAGCTGCCGGTAAGCGTCGGCCTGCTTGGAGAGATCGTCGTAGATGATGAGGGCGTGCTCGCCGCTGTCCATCCAGTGCTGGCCCATGGCGCAGCCGGCGTAGGGAGCGAGGTACTTGAACGGCGCCGGCTCCGACGCCGGGGCGTTGACCACGACGGTGTAGTCGAGGGCGCCGAACTCGCGGAGGGTGTCGACGGTCTGGGCAACCGTCGAACCCTTCTGGCCGATGGCGACGTAGATGCATTTCACGCCCTGGCCGGCCTGGTTGATGATCGTGTCGATCGCAACCGTCGTCTTGCCCGTTTTCCGGTCGCCGATGATCAACTCTCGTTGACCGCGGCCGACCGGGGTCATGGCGTCGATGGCCTTGATCCCCGTTTGGAGCGGCTCTTTCACCGGTTGGCGGCCGATGATGCCGGGCGCCTGGACCTCGAGGCGGCGCTGCTCGCTCGACTCGATCGGGCCTCGACCGTCGATCGGCTCGCCCAGCGGGTTGACCACCCGGCCGATCAGGGCGTCGCCGACCGGCACGGAGAGGATGCGGCCGGTGGCCCGCACGGTCTGACCCTCGTCAAGCTCGTCCACGCTGCCGAGCACGACGGCGCCGATCGAGTCCTCATCGAGGTTGAGGGCCAGGCCCTCCACGCCGTTCTCGAACTCGAGCAGCTCGTTGACGGCGGCATCGGCGAGACCGGTGACACGGGCGATGCCGTCCCCGACGGAGATGATGCGACCCACCTGCTCCCTCGACACGCCGGGCGTGAAGTCTGCGACGTTGCGCCGCAGCGCCTCGGCGATCTCCGATGCGTTGATCGTCAACTCTGCCATCAGATGTGTGCTCCTAGCTCGTGGAGGCGGCCTCGGATGTCACGAGGCGCTCCTTCAAAAGATCAAGACGGTGACGGGCGCTGCCGTCGATGACAGTGTCCCCTATGGTCGCGACAAAACCGCCGATGACGGTGGCGTCGACCACGACCCGCACGTCGACCTGCTGGCCGACGAGCCTGCTCAGCACGCCGCCCAGCCGGTCGCGCTGGGCCTCGGTCAGCTCCACGGCGGCGCGGACCTCGGCGATGCGCCTTCGGGACTCGGCGGCCACCCGCGCCACGAGAGCATCGAGCAGCTCGAGGTAGTCACGCGGCCGGCCGATGGCCGTCGGGTACACGGCCAGGCGCACCGTGGCCGGCGCCGCCTTCGTGCCGAGCAGGTCGGCGACGAGGGCGTGGCGCGCCGGCCCGTCGACCTCGCGGGTGGTGAGAACCTCCAACAGCTCGTCCGATCCGGCGACGATCCGCTCGAAGCGAAACAGCTCGTCTTCGATCTCCGCCAGCCGGGCCCGGTCGGCCTCGGCGTCCGCCGAAGTCCCCGACGCCACGCTGGCCTCGGCCGACCCAGCATCGCTTGTCCCATCCCCCGCCGACGCCGGGCCGGCGAGGTCGGCGAGTACGGCGGCCGCGTAGCCATCGACCCGGTCGAGGGCGGCGTGATGACCGAGAATGTCGGCGCCGACGGGCTGCAGGCCGTCGCGGGCCGCGGCGGTCCTCGACGCCAGCCAGGTCACGTCGTCGACCACATCGGGGGCCCGGTCCGTCTCGACCACGTAGAGGATCAGCCGGAGGCTCTCGGCTCCGATGTGAGCGCCGAACACGTCGTTCATGACCCCGCGCCTCGCGTGGGAGGCCACGCCGATGTCGCCCATGACAAGCCGGAGGTCGTCGGAACCGGCGATGACATCACGCACCGATGCCAGATCGTCGGCCAGTTGGGCCGCCTCGTCGTGGGTGGCTTCCTCGACCACGGCGTCGGCGTAGCCCCTGATGCGTTCGCGCATGTCAGGCGTTCATTTCGGGCGCCGACGCGGCCTCGGCCTCCACCTCGCCGATGGTCCTGTCGATCAGCTGGCGATGACGTTCGTCGTCGAGCTCCTGGCCGATGACCCGCTCGACGGCGGTGACGACGAGACCCGACACGTCACGACGGAGGTCCTCGGCCGCCCGCCGGGCGGAGGCGTCGATGTCGGACGTGGCCCGGTCGATGATCCGCTGGTACTCCTGCTCGGCCCGCTCGCGTCGCTCGGCACGCGCCCGCTCGCCGGCCTTGTTGGCCTCCTCCACGAGGCCTCGGGCCTCGGTCCGCGCCTCGTCGAGGATCCGCTTGTACTCGACCTCGGCCTCCTCGGCCTTCCGCTTGGCCGTCTCGGCGTCGGCGAGCGACTGCTTGATCGTCTGCTGACGCTCGGTCGTGACCCGGTTGATCACCGGCAGCACGTATTTTCCGAGGATGCCGACCACGATGAGGAAGGCAACCAGCTCGACGAAGAACGTGGCGTTGGGAACAAGGAAGTTGGACGCCGCAAGCAGCACCGGTCAGCCCTTGGCGAGGACGAAGACGAAGAGGGCGGCGAAGGCCAGGTTGATGAAGTACATGGCCTCGACCAGACCGACGATGAGGAACATCGTCGTGTAGAGACGGCCCTGGACCTCCGGCTGGCGGGCGATGCCTGCGATCGTCTGGCTACCGGCCAGGCCGTCGCCCACGGCGGCGCCGATGGCGCCTCCGCCGAGGGCAAGGCCGCCACCGGCGAAGGCTCCCGCCAACTCGATGGCCTTCTCGATGGTTGCTGCTGCCATGCTGGATGTCTCCTATCTAGGGGTGTTCTCGAAAAACTCGCGCTGCGCCGGGCAAAAGCGGCCTCAGTGCGCCTCTCCCTCGTCGCTGATGGCGAACTGGTAGTAGAGGACGGTGAGCAGCGAGAAGATGAAGGCCTGGATCACGCCGATGAACATGTCGAACAGCTTCCAGGCGACCGTGAAGATGACGCTCGCGGGAGCAAAAACGATCGGGAAGCTAATCAGAAGGGCGATCATGATGCCACCCGAGAAGATGTTGCCGAACAACCGGAGGGCGAGGGTCAGCGGCTTGACCAGCTCCTCGAGGATGTGCAGTGGCGTCATCAGCCGGGGCGGGCGCACGAAGTGAGCTAGATATCGCTTGATCCCCTTGGCCCTGATTCCGGCCACGTTCGTGAGGATGAAGACGAGGATCCCGAGCGCGTAGGTGAGGTTGACGTCGGCGCTCGGGGCCGGGCTGTAGTCGGAGTTGTGCCAGAGGCCGGGGAGTATCTCGAGCCAGTTGGCCGCGAGGACGAGCGTGAAGATGCCGACGACGAGCGGGGCGATCCGGCGGTACTGCGGACCCAGGTTGGTCTCGATCTGGTCGCCGACGGCCCCGACGACGACCTCCCACAGCAGCTGGATCTTGCTCGGCGTGCCCGCTGTGGCCCTGTGCCTGACGTAGAAGCCGGTGCCGAGGACGACGAGGGCGGCTGCGACCGTCGTCCAGATCGTGTCGAGGTTGAGGGTGAAGCCGAGGACCTTGCCGGTGATGTGGTCACCGATCGGGATGTTGACGGCGAGGACGGCGGGGCCGTCAAGCATCGTCGCCCCCCGCCGGTGAGCCTCCCGCCCCGTTCGGTCCGCCGATCTGTTGCTGCTGGTAACGGAGCAGTGCCACCAGGCCGTTGATCAGCATGAGGAACTGGAACACGGCGAGCCCGCCGATGATCCCCCACCCGACGGGGCGGACGAAGACGAGGGCGAGGATGGTGATGACGGTGACGGCGCCGAGGCGGAGGAAGACGGCGCCGGCAAACGGCTTGCGGTTGACCGCTCCGTCGGGGCTGATGAATCGCAGCGCCGAGGACTGGAAGACCCGGTGGTTGGCGAGGGCGAGGGCGAGACCGATGAGCAGGCCGGGAGCCACGAGGGGATGACCGAGCAGGATGGCGGCCGCGGCGCCGACCACGCCCACGCCGATGGCCGAGTACAGCGTCCGCTTGACGATCCTCTCCACGCCGACGATGGGGAACTGGGCGAAGAGGCCCGACGAGCCGGATCCGGATCCGGGGGGTGTCACCGAGGCCGGCGCCGCCTCAGCGGGCATCGGTCACCGCCGGCCCCCGTGCGGAGGTCAGGTATGGCGTTTGAGCTCGCTGCGGGTGGCGAACGCACCGATGACGATGCCGACGACCAGCCCGATCAGCAGGAAGAGGGGCAGGGTGTGCAGGGCACGATCCACAAACCACCCGATGGCCATCCCGAGCAGCAGGGACGTCGCGTTCAGCAGGCCGAGGCCTGCGAACACCATGACCCCGGGGCCTGAGCCCCCTGAGCTCCCTGACCCCCCCGACCGCTCGTCGGTCATCGTCTGCCCCCACCTCGATCGGAGCGTCGGAGGATGCCGAATGCCGGCTGGACCGACCGGGGGCGGCCGCCAGCCTTGGCCCGTGTGACCAACCTGTTGTGCTCAACGCCACGGCTCGAATCTACGAAAATGGGGCGCTGGGTCGCAAGTTCACCGCTAGCCGCGCGCCCGCCCGGAACGGCCCTCGGGGACGGCGTCGCGCCGCTCGGGTCGGGGTGGCGGACGGTTGGCCGATCGGGGTCGGCGGCCGGGCGAAACCGCTCCGGGGGCTGCGTCCGGGATGGCGGGGGCCGACGAACCGAGGGGCGCGGCCACAGGAGCCGCCTCCGGAACCACGCCGGCGCCGCGGCGGCCCCGGGCGAAGATGGTGACCAGGATCACGGCGAGGGCGGCGACGGCGACAGGCACGAGGAACCGGTTGTAGTCGGTGAGGGAGGGATAGAGGACAAGGCTCGAGAGCAGCGCCGTCCACGCCCACAGGATCAGCACCGAACGCCGCTGGCCGTGCCCGAGGCGCATGAGCCGGTGGTGCAGGTGGTTCTTGTCGGCGACGGCCGGGTTGATTCGCCGGCTGGCCCGGCGGATGACGGCGAAGGCGGTGTCAACGAGCGGGATCCCGAGGATGAAGAAGGGGATCACGATGGGAGCGAAAGTGAAGAACGTCCGGCCCGACGTGGTCTGCGTGGTCTGGCCGACGACCGACATCGTCGAGCCGGCCATGAGCAACCCGAGCAGCATGGCGCCGGCGTCGCCCATGAAGATCTTGGCCGGGTGGAAGTTGTGTGGGAGGAACCCGATGCAGATCCCGAAGATGATGGCGGCGATCACCGGCCCCGAGTTGGTCAAGGGCGCCGCCCCCGAAAGCAGCTCGTGGGAGTAGATGAAAAAGGCGATGGAGGCGATGGCCACGATGCCGGTGGCGAGGCCGTCGAGCCCGTCGATCAGGTTGATGGCGTTGGCGATGCCGACGACCCAGAGGACGGTGAACACCGGAGCCAGCTGCGGCGAGAGCAGCAGCGTCGTACCGACGAGCGGCAGCCGCACGTAAAACATCGTCACGCCGCAGAGATACAGGACCGTCCCGGCGAGGACCTGGCCCGACATCTTGGCCGGCGGTGACATGTCCCGCAGGTCGTCGGCCATGCCCACGGTGAAGATCACTGCGGCGCCGAGGACCAGCCCGAGCGGCTCCGAGTTGCCCCTGAAAACCCCGCCGAACTGGGGGATCCGCGACGCCACGATCATGGCGGCGAGAAACCCGACGAACATGGCGGCGCCACCGACGGTCGGCGTGGGCCGCTCGTGGACGCGGCGCTCGTCGGGAAGAACCACGAAGGAGAACCGCAGGGCGAGGCGCCGCACGACGAACGTCGACCCGAAGGTCACGAGGGCGGCGACGGCGCCGACGATCAGATAATCGGTGTAGGACGCCAACTGCGTCCCCTCTCGAGCGGTCCTACCAAGACGGGCGCATCATGGGTACGGGGTGAACTTGGAGCACAGGGCGCCGACCTCGCCGCGCACGGCATCGAGCTCGCCGGCGTCGTCGGGCCGGCGCAAGACCCTGCCGATCAGCTCGGCGATCGTGGCCATCTCCTGTTCCTGCATGCCCGTCGTCGTGACCGCCGGCGTGCCGAGCCGCAGGCCACTCGTCTGGAACGGCGAGCGGGGATCGCCGGGTATCTGGTTCTTGTTGCAGGTGATGCCGGCGAGGTCGAGAGCCTCCTGGGCCTTCTTGCCGGTCAGGTCGGCGTCGAAGGGCCTGAGGTCGACGAGCAGCAGATGGTTGTCGGTGCCCCCCGAGACGATGCGCAGGCCTTCGGCGGCGAGACCGGCCGCGAAGGCTTGCGCGTTGCGCACGATCTGGGCGGCGTAGGTGGCGAAGTCGGGGCGGGCCGCCTCGCCGAACGCGACCGCCTTGGCGGCGATCACGTGTTCGAGGGGTCCGCCCTGCAGGCCGGGGAACACGGCCTTGTCGATGGTCGGACCGAGGTCGCCGCCGGAGAGAATGCAGCCGCCTCGTGGGCCTCGCAGCGTCTTGTGGGTCGTAAAGGTGACGACGTCGGCGACGCCGACAGGGTTGGGGTGCGCCCCCCCGGCGATGAGCCCGGCAACGTGGGCGACGTCGAAGAGCAGCAGGGCACCCACCGAGTCGGCGATCCGACGGAACGGCTCGGGTTCGATGAGCCTCGGATAGGCGGTGGCGCCGGCGACGATCAGCCGGGGCCGATGCTCCTCGGCGAGGGCGGCGAGCTGGTCAAAATCGATCCGCTCGTCACTCTCGGTGACGCCGTAGGAGACGAAATGGTAGAGACGCCCGGAGAAGTTGACCGGGGAACCGTGGGTGAGGTGGCCGCCTTGGTCGAGGCGCAGGCCGAGCACGGTGTCGCCCGGCTCGAGCAGCGCCTGGTAGACGGCCATGTTGGCGTTAGCGCCCGAGTGGGGCTGGACGTTGGCGTGCTCGGCGCCGAAGAGCTCGCAGACCCGCCGGCGGGCGAGGTCCTCGACCTCGTCGATGATCCGGTTGCCGCCGTAGAACCGTTTGCCCGGGTAGCCCTCGGAGTACTTGTTGGTGAGGACCGAGCCGGTGGCGGCCATGACTGCGGGCGAGGCGAAGTTCTCGGACGCGATGAGCTGCAGCGTCGTGTTCTGGCGTTCGAGCTCGCGCCCGATGATGCCGAAGAGCTCGGGGTCCTGACGCTCGGTGTCACCGCTCACCACCCCACTCTACGTCGACCGCGTCCGCCGATCGCTTCATGAGGAGGATGAGGGGAAAGGGTGACCGCTTCGCAGTTCACGCCCCCTTTGCTACGAACGGCTGGACGCCTCGAGGGATTCCCACGCGATGGGTCCCGCCCTCAACAACCGCAGCGCTCCGCCCCGGCAGTCCACGACCGTCGAGGGCGCGCCGTCGCAGCGGCCGGCGTCGACGACCAGGGTTACGGAGGGAAGGGTGTCGGCCAGCGCCCGGGCCGAGGTGAGCGGCGGCGCGCCGTGGGGGTTGGCGCTTGTTGTGGCGATGGGGCCCACGAGCCCGGTCAGGGCGAGGGGCACGGGGTGGTCGGCGCAGCGGAGCCCGACGCTCGCCGTGTCTTCGCCGAGGTCGACCTCGAGGCCCGGCTTACGGTCGAGAACGATGGTGAGCGGACCCGGCCACCATCGGGCCATGAGACGCCGCGCCGCCGCCGGCACCGCGGCGCAGAGGTCGTCAACCTGGGCCTGCCCGGCGACGAGGACGGCGATCGTCGCCGCTCGCGGGCGGTCCTTGGCCGCGAAGATCCGCGCCGTTGCCCCCGGCTCGAAGGGGTTGACGGCGAGCCCGTAGACGGTGTCGGTCGGGATGCCGACGACGGCGCCGAGATCGAGCGCCGCCGCCGCCTCACGCACGGCGACACCGTCGGGTCCTGCGGTCAGCACGGTCGGCACGCTCACGCCCCCGGCTCCGCTCCATCGGCGGCGTCTTCGTAGCGGATCCCGGCGATGCCGAGGCGTCGGCGGATCACGGCCACGGCCTCGGGGTTGTCGTCGACGAGGACAAACCGCCGTCCCGTCTTGATGGCGACCGCTCCGAGGGTGCCGCTGCCGGCGAAGAAGTCGAGGACGCGGTCCCCAGGCTTGGAGGAGGCGGCGACGATGCGGCGCACGATGGCCTCGGGCTTCTGGGTCGGGTATCCGGTCTTCTCCTTGCCGGTGGGCGAGACGATGGTGTGCCACCACACGTCGGTCGGTAGCTTGCCCCGCTTGGCTTTCTCAGGGGTCACGAGGCCGGGCGCCATGTACGGCTCGCGATCGACTTCGGCGGCGTCGAACCAGTAGCGCGACGGGTCCTTGACGTAGACGAGGATGGTGTCGTGCTTGGTCGGCCAGCGGGACCGTGACCTGGCCCCGTAGTCGTACGCCCAGATGATCTCGTTGAGGAAGCACTCCCGGCCGAACAACCGGTCGAGAAGGACCTTGACGTAATGCACCTCGCGGTAGTCGAGGTGCACGTAGAGGGTGCCCGTGTGGTGCAGGAGCCGGTGTGCTTCGGCCAGCCGGGGCTCGATGAAGGCCATGAAGTCGTCATGGCAGTCGGGAAACGAGCTCGATCCGACGGCCGTGGTCCTGTAGGTCCTCCCCCCGAACCCGGCTCGGCTGGCGGCGGCGTCGGCATCGGCTCTGATCGTCAGGCGGGTCCTCGTCTGGCCTGTGTTGAAGGGCGGGTCGACGTAGATGAGCTGGAATCCTTGGCAGGGCAGGTCCGCCATGACCGAGAGGTTGTCGCCGAGCACGACCCAGTCGTCGCCGGCATGGGCGGCGAACCTCTCTGCGAACCCGCCGGCCGGTACTCCGCCTTCACCGGTCACGAGCTGGGCCTGAGACCGAGGCGGCCGACTACCATCCGGTCCTTGCCGGCGAGGTCCTTCCGAATCTCGACGTCGGCGAACCCGGAGCGGACGACGAGCGCCGCCGCCCGCTCGGACTGGTGAGGTGCGATCTCGACGACGATACGACCGTGTGGCGCCAACCACTCGGGCGCAAGCTCGAGGATGGTGGCCACGTCCTCGAGCCCGTCGGGTCCGGCCTCGAGGGCCTCTCTCGGCTCCCAATCGGCGACCACCGGGTCGAGGTCCTCCATCTCGGCCGTGGTCACGTAGGGCGGGTTGGCGACGGCGAGATCGACCTCGCCCATGAGGTCGCCGGGGAGCGCGTTCCACCACGATCCGTGAGCCAGGCGCACGCGGGGCGCCACGCGGCCGCCGACGCCGGCCAGGTTCGCCCCTGCGACGTCGAGCGCCGGCTGCGAGGCGTCGGTGGCCCACACGTGGATGCCTTCGCGCTCGACGGCGAGGGAGATGGCGATCGCCCCGGATCCGGTCCCGAGATCGACCGCGAGGGGTGACCGTCGCCTCTGGCGTACTCGGTCGAGCGCGTCCAGCTCGCTCAGGGCGACGTCGACGACGACCTCGGTCTCGGGCCGCGGGATGAGGACGCGCCGGTCGACCATGAGGTCGATGGCCCGGAAGGGCCACCGACCGATGACGTACTGGAGCGGCTCGCCTCCGGCTCGCCTGGTGACGCGCTCGCAAAACCAGCCGGCGACCCGGCGGGTCGGAACCTCATCGATCCACGCCGGCAGGGCGCCCCCGGCCGCCTCCTCGGCCAACCAGCGGGCTTCGACGGCCGAGCCGAGCCGGTCGCTGGCGTCGGCCACCAGCTGGCGCCAGGTCGCCAAGCCCGTCTCGCCCCCGCCCCCCGCCTGACCCTTCAGGTGATGTCCTGTCCCTCGAGCTGCTCCTTGCGCTCGGCGACCATGAGAGCGTCGACGATGTCGTCGAGCTCGCCGACGAGCACCTTGTCAAGCTTGTAGATCGTCAACCCGATGCGGTGGTCGGTGACCCGGTTTTCCTTGTAGTTGTAGGTCCTGATCTTCTCCGAACGGCCTCCACCCCCGACCTGTCCCCTCCGCACCTCGGACAGCTCGGCCGACTGGCGGTCCTGCTCGGCCTTGAGGAGCCGGGCCCTGAGGACCTGCATGGCCTTGGCCCGGTTCTGGATCTGGCTCTTTTCGTCCTGCATGGCCACGACGATCCCACTCGGCAGGTGGGTGACCCGCACGGCCGAATCGGTCGTGTTGACCGACTGTCCGCCCGGACCGGTCGAACGGTAGACGTCGACCTTGAGGTCCTTGTCCTCGATGTGGACGTCGACTTCCTCGGCCTCTGGCAGCACGGTCACGGTGGCCGAAGAGGTGTGGACGCGACCCTGCGACTCGGTGACCGGGACCCGCTGCACCCGGTGGGGGCCACCCTCGTACTTCAAGTGCGACCAGGCGGCTCCGCCCTTGGCCAGGAAGGTCACCTGGTTGTAGCCGCCCATGTCCGAAGGGTCGGCCGAGAGGGGCTCGATGCGCAACCCGATCCGTTCGGCGTACCGGAGGTACATGTCGTGGAGGTCCCGCGCAAAGAGGTTGGCCTCCTCGCCTCCTTCGGCTCCGCGGATCTCGATGATGACGTTCTTGCCGTCGTTGGCATCCTTCGGGAGCAGCAGGGTGCGGATCTCGTCGTCGATGCCCACCAGGCTGACCTCCGCCGCCTCGATCTCGGCCCGCAGCTCCTCTCGCTCCTCCCCCACCGCCTCGGGGAGCAGTTCCTTGGCCACGTTCAGGTCATCGGAGACCCGCCGACGCTCCCGGTAGCTCGAGACGATCGGCTCGAGCTCGCGGTGACGCCTCGACACCTCGCGCAGCTTCCTGTTGTCGGCGATGACGTCGGGATCGGCCAGTTGGGCCAGCACGAAGTCGTATTCGCGTTCCAGTCCACTCAGGCGCTCGAGCATGCGCCATGAGCCTACCGGCGGTCCCCGAGCGGTCGGGCGCCCGGGTCGATACCGGCCCAGTCGACGGGCACCGTCACGATGTCGGCCGGCGAAGCCAGCGCCGCCGCAAGTGAGCGGGTGACGGGGTAGTCGTCGCCCTCGGGTACGACCAGCACGAGCTGCGCCTCCGGGAGGTGAGAGGCTCTGACGTCGGCGGCGTTGGGGACCAGGTCGATGTCGACGCCGGTGGAACAGACCACGACGATCTCCCGCCCGTCGCCGTCGGTACCTGCCGCGGGCGCAGGCTCGGGACGGCGCAGGTCCACACGCGGCGCTATGGGGGAGAGCGGCGCGAGCCGAGCCGCACCGGCGAGATCGGGGCGCGCTATGACAACGGCCCGCAGCCAGCGCTCCCTCGCCAGGGTGTTGGCCGGATGGCGACCGGCCGCCGACGTCCGCCAGGCCCGCACCTCGGCGGCGGCCTCGTCGAGGGCGTCGAAGGCGTCCTGGCCCAAACGCATCACGGCTCGAGCCTCGCGGTCGTGGCGCCCGACGCCGACCTCGAGGCGCCACGCGGGTTCGCCTGCGGCCTCGTCGGCCATCGGATCGTCGGCTGGAAGGGCCACGGCGTCCCAAGCTGCGTCGTCTTCGACGATTCTGGCCACCTCGAGGCCGAGGATCTCGCCGGTGACAACGCCGTGCTCGACGACCGGGTCGACGCCGTGGGCGGCGAGCGCATCGACGAAGGCGAGCGCTCCTGCCGGCGCCGGGCGTTCGGGGACCGGCGGCTCGGGCGCCGCTTCGCTGAGGTCGCGGCCGTGGACGGCGATGACCGAAGGCGGGTGGGCGAGCTGGGCGGCCCGGCGGGCGATGACCCCGGCCGCGTCGCGGCTGGGCGCCGTGTCGACGAGGAGGTGCAGCTCGTCGACGTGCTGCTGGCGCGCCCACGCCAGCGCGGCGCCGAGGCCCCTCGGATCGCCGTCGTCGACGAGCACCCACCCGCGAGAGGTGCCACCCTCGAAGAGGGTGGCACCTCCTGGCAGTGACTGTGTGATGCGGTCGGGGGCGTCGCCCCAGCCTCCGGTCGTCAACGCCCTCAACTTGGCCTGCCGGGCGAGCGACCGGCGCCGGTCACCGCCCCGGCCGCTATCCGTGGCGACCGAGTCGGTCAGGACTTCTTGGCCCGCCGACCGTATCGGCGCTCGAAGCGCTCGACGCGTCCGCCGGTGTCGACCAGCTTCTGCTTGCCCGTGTAGAACGGGTGGCACTCGTTGCACAGCTCGGTGTGCAGCGTGGCCTTGGTCGAGCGTGTGGTGAAGGTGTTGCCGCACGAGCAGGTCACCGTGGCGTCCACGTACTCGGGATGGGTGTCGGTCTTCATGGGATTCTCCTTGGGGCCTCTGTCTCCAGTATGGCCCGGCGTGTGCGGTTGGCTCTCGGGGTCAGACCCCGGGAGCGGGGTTCTTGGCCAGCTCGGCGAGGAAATCATCGTTGCTCCTCGTGGACTTGATGCGATCGAAGAGAAGCTCGAGGCCTGCCGAAGGGTTCCCCTCGGCGCTCAGCGCGTTGAGCACCCGGCGCAGCTTCCAGACCTGCTGGAGCTGCGAGCGGTCGAAGAGCAGCTCTTCGTGACGGGTCGACGACCCGTTGACGTCGATGGCGGGGTACACCCGGCGCTCGGCCATCCTCCGGTCGAGGCGCAGCTCCATGTTGCCCGTACCCTTGAATTCCTCGAAGATGACCTCGTCCATGCGACTCCCTGTCTCCACCAGAGCGGTGGCGAGGATGGTCAACGATCCGCCTTCCTCGATATTCCTGGCGGCGCCGAAGAACTTCTTGGGTGGATACAACGCACCGGTGTCGATCCCGCCGGACATGACCCGCCCCGACGTCGGTTGGGCCAGGTTGTAGGCGCGAGCTAGGCGCGTGATGCCGTCGAGGACGACGACTACGTCGCGCCCGAGCTCGACCATCCGCTTGGCCCGCTCGATGGCCAGCTCGGCGATCTGGGTGTGCTCGTCGGCGGGACGGTCGAACGTCGATGCGATGACCTCGCCTTTGACCGACCTGCGCATGTCGGTCACCTCTTCGGGGCGCTCGTCGACGAGGAGGACCATGAGGCAGACGTCGGGGTTGTTGGCCTCGATCGAATGGGCGATCTGCTTGAGCACCGTGGTCTTGCCGGCCTTGGGCGGGGAAACGATCAGGCCGCGCTGGCCCTTCCCGATGGGCGAGACCAGGTCGACGATGCGAGCGGTGAGATCGGCCGGGTCCCCGCGGAGCTCCAAGCGGAGCCTGGCATCGGGGAACAGCGGCGTGAGTGCCTCGAAGCGTGGCCGATCCTTTGCGTCTTCGGGGTCGAGCCCGCTCACCTTGTCGACTCGCAGGAGGGCCGGGTACTTTTCGTTCCCGCCCGCCGGCCGGGCACCGCCTTCGAGGTAGTCGCCGCGCCTGAGGGCAAAGCGTCGGGCCTGGCTGATCGACACGTACACGTCGTCGGGTCCCGCCAGGTAGCCGTGGGCTCGGAGAAATCCGTACCCCTCGTCGCGCAGATCGAGGTAGCCGGCGACCGTGGTCGGCTCGCCGTGAAACGACTGCTCCGGGGCCTGGCCCGTCAGCTCGCGCTCGGTGCGCTCACCGCGGTCACGGCCCCGACGGCGACGGCTCCTGCGGTTGCCGGTGTCGGCCTCGAAACGCCCCCCGGACTGCGTCGACCCGTCGTGACCCTCGCCCGCCTGGCCCGTAGCGCTCTGACCATTTCGCTCAGACGGCCGACGAGCCCGGTCCGGTCCCTGCGATCCTGGCGAGGCCGCAACAAGTGAACCCGACGTCGGCGGGCGGCGCGCTGCGATCTCCTGCGCGCCGCCCGGAGCGGACCGCTCGTTGCCCTGGGTGCGGTCGTCGCCCGATCCTGCACCGTTGGTGGGCCGACGCCCCCCGCCCGCCGACGGGTTGTCGCCCGACGCCTGAGCCGCCGCGGGACCCGCGCCCTCCACCCCATTTTTGGCCACCTCCGCCTTCAGGCTGTCGGTATCCGGGACCGCCATGGTGCCGTCGGCGCCGGCCGAAGCCCGATCGGCGGGACGCCGGTCGGCCGCAGCCCTACCAGCCGCAGCCCTACCAGCCGCAGCCCTACCAGCCGCAGCCCTACCAGCCGAATCCCGGTCGGCGAAATCCCGGTCGCGGGAACCCGTATCGCTGGAAGGCGCTCCGGCCGAACCTCGGTCGGACGCCGGCTTGCCGGCGGCGGAGCTCGTCTCCCCGGAGCCCGTGTCGGCCGCAGGATCCGTTTCACCGGCAGCATCCGTCGCGGCGGACGCCGATCCCCCATTTCTCGCCGCCCGCGATCCGCTCGCCGTGCTGCGGGCGGCCGGTGATCGGCGGGCCGATGACCCGGTCACCGCCGGCTTCTGGTCGTCGGCGTCCGGTCCTGCGGCGGCGTCGGAAGGCTCAGAGGTGGCCGTCGTCTCGGAGGCTCCCTCAGTGGCCTGCGGGCCGGACTCGGGGTCGGCGGCGACGGTCGACCTGCGGGCGCGCGTCCTTCTCGGCTTGTCCGGCACCTCCTTGGGAGCCGTCGTCACCTCGACGCCGGTCGCCTGCAGGATCTGGTTGACCAGCTCGGACTTGCGGGCTCGGCTCGTCGGGGCCGTGCCGAGGGCGTTGGCGATGGCGAACAGCTCCTCGCGCTCCTTGGCCTCGAGCACCGAGCGCTCCAGCTGGGGTTCGCTCATCAGCTACCTCTTTGTCGTATTGAAAGATCCGGGAGTGGGGTTCGTCCACCTTGACGGTGGGGCCGCGGCGCGCGCCTCGACGGCGGGACCTTCCGTCTGAGTGTGGGCAGTGTCACGAGGCGAGCAGAACGGACAGGCGATCTGCGGACCTGACGACGCGACCCCGTCCCGCACAGAGCCGGAGGGCACGCACGCCCGGGGGCGACGGCCTGCGAAGACTAGCAATACCAACCGGCACCTGGGCAAACCACCCGTTGTCGAGGTGTTCGCAGAGATGGGCTGAGGCGGGAAGATTCAGAGGCCGAGCTCGGTGCGCACGGCCCTCAGGTCGGGCTCTACCGCGGTCGGCACGGCGATCTGCCCGACGGCGATGTCCGGGTCCTTGAGCCCGTGACCGGTCAACACGCACACGACCCGGGACCCGGGCGGCACGCCGTAGCGGATCAGGCCGGCGACCGAAGCGGCCGACGCCGGCTCACAGAAGACAGACTCGGCCGTCGCCAGATACCGGTACGCCTCGAGGATCTCGTCATCGGTGACGGCCCTGATCGCCCCACCGGACTCGGACGCCGCCGCCGTCGCCCCGTACCAAGACGCCGGCCGACCGATCCTGATGGCGGTGGCGATGGTCTCCGGCGTATCGACCGGGTGGCCGTCGACGATCGGGGCGGCACCTGCGGCCTGGAACCCCATCATCCGAGGGAGCCGACCGATGCGGCCGGCATCCTGGTACTCCCGATAGCCCTTCCAGTACGCCGTGATGTTGCCGGCGTTGCCGACCGGGATGCAGTGCACGTCGGGAGCGTCGCCGAGGACGTCGACGATCTCGAAGGCGGCGGTCTTTTGGCCCTCGATCCGGTACGGGTTGATCGAGTTGACGACGGTCACCGGCGCCGTCTCGCCGAGCCCGCGCACCAAGTCGAGGGCGACATCGAAGTTGGCTCGTATCTGCAGGACACGCGCCCCGTGCACCAAGGCCTGGGCCAGCTTGCCGAGGGCGATGTAGCCGTCGGGGATCAAGACCGCGCAGGTGAGCCCGGCCCGGCTGGCGTACGCCGCGGCCGACGCCGACGTGTTGCCTGTCGAACCACACACGACGGCCTTGGCCCCATCCTCGACGGCCTTGGAGATGGCGACGGTCATCCCGCGATCCTTGAATGACCCGGTCGGATTGGCACCTTCCACCTTGAGCCACACCTCGGCGCCGACCCGCTCGGAAAGGCGGGGAGCGGCGAGCAGCGGCGTATTTCCCTCCAAAAGCGTCACGACCGGCGTCGCGTCCGAAACCGGCAGATGGCGCCGATACTCCTCGATGAGGCCCCGCCAGGCGGTCACCTCGAGTCGACCACCCGCACCAGGCCCCCGATCCGCTCGACCACATCGAGGCCGCGCAGCTCGTGCAGGCAGGCCTGGACGTCGCGCTCGACGGCCGGGTGGGTCACGAAGACGAGGCGGGCCTCGCCCCCGCCGGCACCCTCCTGCTCCATGGAGCGCACCGACACCCGGTGGGCCCCGAGGCTGCCGGCGACGGCGTGGAGCACACCGGGGCGGTCGGCGACCTCGAGCGTGAGGCAGTAGGCCGACGTCAGGTCGTCGATCGGGCGCTGGGTCATGCTCGTGAGCTTGACGGTCCTGCTTGCCCCACCCCCTCGCAGGTTGTGGCCCGCGTCGAGAAGATCACCGAGCACGGCGCTCGCCGTCGGCATCCCGCCGGCCCCGCGCCCGAGAAACATCAGCTGGCCGGCGGCGTCACCCTCGACGAACACGGCGTTGAACGAGTCCCGGACCGACGCGAGCGGGTGCGTCGAAGGGAGCATGGCCGGATGGACGCGCACCGCTACCCCATCGGCGTCCCCCTCCACGATGGCGAGCAGCTTGATGACGAGACCGAGCCGTTTGGCCACGGCGATGTCGGCGGTCGTGATCCCGCTGATCCCCTCTCGGTACACGTCTCCGGCCACCACCTTGGCGCCAAAGGCCACGTTGGCGAGGATGGCGGCCTTGGCGGCGGCGTCGAAGCCCTCCACGTCGGCGGTCGGGTCGCGCTCGGCATACCCGAGGCTCTGGGCCTCGGCCAGGGCGTCGTGGTAGCTCGTCGACGACTCGGACATCCGGGAGAGGATGAAGTTGGTCGTGCCGTTGACGATGCCCATCACCCGGCGGACCCGTTCGCCGGCGAGCGACTCACGGAGGGGACGGATCAGCGGGATGGCCCCGGCGACGGCCGCCTCGAAGAGCAGGTCAACGCCGGCCGCGGCGGCGGCGTCGAAGAGCTCTGTGCCGCAGTTGGCGACGAGCTCCTTGTTGGCGGTCACGACCGGCTTACCCGCCTTGAGGGCGTCGAGGATGAGCGTCCGGGCCGGCTCTATCCCACCGATCGCCTCGACGACGACGTCGATGGACGGGTCGCCGACTACGGCGTGGGCGTCGGTCGTGAGAAGGTCGTCGGCCACGGGGGCGGCTCGTTCCCTGGCCTTGCTGCGCACGGCGACGGCACCGAGCTCCAGGTCCAGACCGGTTCGCGCCGAGATCCGCTTGCCGTCGTCGACGATCAGCTCGGCGAGCGCACCGCCGACATTGCCGCACCCGAGCAGGCCCACCCGCAGTCGCGTGCCGTCCATGGCCGGGAAGGGTAGTGGCCGGGCTCGGTCGGCCGACGCGGGCTCGGAGGCACGCACCGGCCGCTCGTCACGGTTCGGAGGCAACGGGGCCGCCGTCGGGCCTGAGATCGAGGAGCACCTCGATCGGCACCGGGTCGCCGAGGGCCGCCTCCATGATCCGTTTGTGGTCGGCGTCGATCCGGTGCTTGGAGCGGCGGCCCACCTCGTAGGCCCGCTCGAGGTCCTCGGCCTCGATGGCGTAGACGATGACCGGCCCTTCGGCCGTGTCGAAGAGGACAGCGGTCTCGTGGGTGACGCCCTCGTCGATGAGGGTCGCGACGGCCTCGCCCCGCCGCGTCCCGCTGACGGTTCGCAGCCAGGCGCGTACCGTCTCCACCTCGCCGGGCTTGACCCGTCGCACCGCCACCTCGATCATCGATCTCCTCCTCTGCTCTGATCGTCCGGCTCAGGCATCGAGCGCCAGCAGGTCCTCGAACGACTCGCGCCTGACCACGACCCGAGCGTCGCCCTGCCGCACGAACACCACCGGAGGCCGCGGCACCTTGTTGTAGTTGGATGCCATCGAATGACCGTAAGCGCCGGTCACCGGCGTGGCGACGATGTCGCCGACGGCCACGTCGCCGGGAAGATGCCCGTCGCGCACGATGACGTCACCCGACTCGCAGTGCTTGCCGACCACCGTCATCATGAGGGGCCGCTCCGCGGTGACGTCCCGAGGCAAGAACGTCTCGTACCCGCTGCCGTAGAGCACGGGTCGGGGGTTGTCGCTCATGCCACCGTCCACGCTCAGGTAGGTCCTGATCCCTTCGATCGGCTTGATCGTGCCCACCGTGTAGCACGTGATGGCGGCCGCCGCCGATATGGCCCGGCCCGGCTCGGCCGTGAGACGGACCGATCCGGTGATCCCGGCCGCGTCGGCGGCCTGGCGGACGGCTGCAGCCCACTCGGAGATCGTCGGGCTTGCCTCCCCCCGGACGTAGCCAACCCCGAGGCCGCCGCCGACGCAGAGTTCCGGGAGGTCGAGAGGGACGAACAACTCGGCCAGGACGGCCAGGGCCCTGGCGAACGATTCGATGGCGAAGATCTGCGACCCGATGTGGGCGTGGAGACCGACGAGCCGGGCGGGGGAACCCCGAGCGCGCAGGCGGTCCACGGCCAGCCCGGCGTCGCCCGATGCCACCCCGAAACCAAACTTGGAGTCGTCCTGTCCCGTCCTCACGTACTCGTGGGTGTGGGCCTCGATCCCCGGGGTGACCCGGACCAACACGTCGGGCCTGCGGTAACCGTCGGCGACGAGGCGTTCGAGCCTCGAGATCTCGTCGAAGGAGTCGACGACGATCCGTCCGACCCCGGCCTCGAGGGCGCGGACCAGCTCGGCGTCGGACTTGTTGTTTCCGTGGAGGACGATCCGAGGGGGTGGCACGCCGCCGGCCAGGGCGACGTGGAGCTCGCCGCCGGTGGAGACGTCGACGTGCATGCCCTCGTCGGCGACGAGCGTGGCCATCGCCTTGCACCAGAAGGCCTTCGACGCGTAGGCGACCCCCTCCCCCCAGGCGCTCACAGCCTCCCGGCACCGTGCCCGCAGGTGGTCCTCGTCGTAGACGAACACCGGGGTCCCGTACCGTTCGCACAGCTCGAGCACGTCCACGCCGGCGATGGCCAGGCGGCCGCCGGCGCCGAAGGTGGCGTTGTCGGGCAGGATGCCCGACGGCAGCGGTCCGTCGTGGCCGAGGTCGTCGATCTCGGCTTCGGTGTCATCGTCGGGGTCGGGGAGCACTCACTGGTCCCGGCTTGGCCCCGGCGGGCCGTCGGTTGCGGCCACGAGCGCCGCGACCCGCTCGAGCAGGTCGAGGGAGTCGAACGGCTTGGTGATGTAGTCGTCGGCGAGCTCGAGGCCGGCGGAGACATCGGCGCCCTGGGCCTTGGCCGAGACGAACATGATCCCGGGATTGCCGAACTCAGAACCGGCTCGAAGTTTCGCCGCCACGTCGAGACCGCTCAGGCCGGGCATCATCACGTCGAGGACGATGGCTTGGGGACGCTCGGTGCGCGCGTAGGCCAGGCAGGACTCGCCGTCCTCGGCCGTGAGGACCCGGTAACCCTCCAACTCGAGGTTCACCTTGAGCAGCTGCAGGACCACCGGGTCGTCGTCGACGACAAGGACGGTCGCGGCGCTCACCCCGGCATCGTAGGCCAGGAGGGCCGGCGACTATGCTGGCCCGGCTCGCCCCGTCACCGGAGGGGTGATCTGCAACCGCATAGGCATGAAGCCCTCGTAGCTCAGGGGATAGAGCACCGGCCTCCGGAGCCGGGTGCGCAGGTTCGAATCCTGCCGGGGGCACCTCGCGAATCTAAGGTTGCCTACCTTGGATCCGCGTATGTTGCCAGCTCTGCGGCCACGTCGACGAGTTCCAGCCGGTCGTCCTCTCTTGCGAGCGCTCGCAGGCTCGTGGAATAGCCCGCCTTCGAGAACAGCACGATGCGAGGTTGCTCAAGCACTCGACGTCCAGCGGGGCCCACCGTCGACCGCCCCCAGCAGTAGCTTCTTGGCGTGGTAACGATCGCTTTCGAAGAGCGGGACATGGATGCGAGGGTTCCCGAGCCGAGTGCGGGCGGAGCGTGGAACACGACCCGCCTCTTGTGGCGCCGCGACCCCCTGACCGGGACCAGTTGCCGGATCCTCACCGGTGTCAAACTTCAGCCCCCGGCCCGACCGGACCTCAGGGACTTGACGGCGCCATCGGCGTTCTGCCCCTTCGACGCGGAACGCCTGGAGACGGCGACCTTCGCCTTTCCTCCCGATATCACGACTGAGGGCCGGATCCGCTGCGGCCACGCCGTCGTCGTCCCCAACGTCACCGCCTACGCGACCCACAGCGCCGTCGGCATCTACGAGTCCTCACGTCACTTCCTCGATCTCGACGAGCTGACTCCGGAGCTCGTTGGCGATGCCCTCACCGCCATGGTCCGCCACGCCCAAGCCGTGCGAAGGGTCGACCCCACGGCGACGTGGAGCTCGATCAACGCCAATTACCTACCCCCGGCCGGGGCCTCACTTGTCCATCCGCATCTTCAGTCCGCCCACGACTCCTACGGTCTGACCGGCCAACGATTTCTCGTCGAACGGGGCGCAGCATGGGGCGATGGGAACGGCTCGTACTTGGCTACGCTGGCGGCCCAAGAAGCCAGTGGTCCCCGATGGGTAGGGTCCACCGGCCGTGTGGCCTGGCTTACCCCGTTCGCTCCCAGCGGATTTCACGAGGTTTGGGGGATCGTCGATGACGTTGCCGACGTCACCGAGCTTGCCGACGGAGATTGCCAGGCCTTGGGACATGGGCTCTCCCGGATTCTGACCGCCTACCAGAGCTGGAACCTCGCCTCGTTCAACTTCGCCGTCATCGGGGGCGGACCTCACGCCCGCCGAGACAACCATCGCGTTCTGGTCAAAATCATCAGCCGGTCGAATCCGGAGCCGATGTACCGCAGCGACGCCACGTACTTCGAGCGGATCCACGGAGAAGCCCTCATCGACATCAGCCCCGAAGAGACGGCGAGCTACCTTCGCCCCGCATTCTGAGGGACCGGCGCTTCCTGTTTAGAGGGGCTGCGCAAAAGGAGGCGTAGCTGTCGGCGGATCCGGCGCGCGATCCAGCAGCTCACGAAGCTCGGAGATAGCCCCGATGACCTCGTCGGCAAAACGGTGCATCTCTGCTTCGACGGCCCGCGGCGTACTCAGATAGAGGCGAAGCCGGTCGGCCAGGAGCACGTATCCGATGCCGATACAACGGTCGCTCGTCGAGCCGAACCCGAAGTATTGGACGTGGGCCGACGGGGCCGAGCTGGTGCTCAGATAGTCGCGGCGCATGACGAGCCAGCCCGGAGAGTCATAGAGGGCGAGCGGCGTAGTGACGCCGAGCTCGGCGCCGCGGCGTTGCTGGAGCAGCTGGAGCTCCCACAGGTGCTGCTCGGGTGCCTGCCCGGCTCGGCACTGCTTGGCGCGTGTCGCATGCATCTCGGCCGCGGCCCTGATCGCCGCGACCCGAGCGGCGTCGTCCGCTTCGGGATCGTCCATGGCGGCGACGAAGGCGACCGTCTCCGGGGAGACCACCCGCATGGCCTCGGTGCGGCCGTGCCGGTATTGACGTGTCGAGATCGACTCGTATGTGGAGCCGACGAATCCCCTGGATCGATGGTGGGCCAGCTGGTAGGCGAGCTGAGCGAAGGCGTCGGGCGAGACTCGCAGGGCCTTGATCGCATCGGCACCGAAATCGTCGACCGCACGCGTCACGCTGGCGGTGCCGGCGGCATAGGCGGCGAAGGCATCACCCGCCGTCCGTATGTCGTCACGGAGGCTGCCGTCGAGCACAAAATCGATCGCCACGACGTCGGGAACACCCACCGCCTCGGTCGGTGTCCTTCCGGCGGCCTCTCCATCCGACGATCCGAGCAGTGCATCCACGAAGCTCACGATCGTGGTGCCGTCCAGGAGGCAATGCTCGGCGTTCAGGCCCGCCGTCCCGTCCGCGAAGACGATCAGCGAGAGTGCCTTGTCGAACCACCGGTTGCCCCGGTCACCGTGTAGCAGCTGGTCGGCTGCGGCGAGCGGGTCTTGGGGCATCCCTTCGTCCAGGCAGAGACAAAACAGAGCCGTCTCGATGGTTTCGAGCGCCTCGGCGTTGGCCGGGTCGCGGTCGACAAGTCGTTGCCTGCTCGCCGCCCACTCGGTTCGCGCCTTGGTCGTCAGGTGGCCAACAGATGCGCCAGGTTGGGACCGGCGAGCGGCGGTCGCCACGACGACACGTAGAGCTGACGCCAGGTCGGTCGGGCGGTGGGTTCGACCATCGGGGCCGAGCACTTCCACCCGGAACATCGACCCGCCGGCCAGGACGACGATGTGTCGCTCGCTCGATGGGCCCGGCCACCGCTGCGTATAGGGGGTGCGGGCAGTGTCAATCAGGGCACCTGGTCGCCGTGTCGCCGAGAACAGGTACTTGTGCTGCACCATCGACATGGGCTCGCCTCGCGTGGCTGCGGGCGGAAGGCGTTCCTCGTCGATCGAACACTTGTAGGCGACGGCGGCGGCGATGAGGCCGGCGGCCCGCTCGATCTGACCCTCGCCCGTGTCGTCGAAGAGAAAGAAGAAGTTGGCATTGAGAGCGATGCGGTCGCGACGACCCAGGTAGCGAACCCGCCAGAAGTCGTCCAGCCAGCTGGAGACGCCGTCGGTGCGGTCATACTCTGCAAGGGCCGCTTGCAGGACGTGAGCCAGGCCGCCAGGACGCCCAAAGTCTGCCACGGCCCCTTCGGTAGCTGCCAGCTCCTCCGCCGTCAGCAGCGGCGCGCACCACTCGAGGAAGCGGTCGCAGGTCTCCTCGATGGTCGGTAGCGGCACACGAGGCAGTGACTCCTCGTGACCGAAGGTCGATGGGGCGGCTTCCTTGGGGCTGGGCATCATCTCGTCCTGGGCGACAGAAGGCAAGGCTACGGCCACGCATGTGGGGACGACCGTCGCGACGTGGGGTACGTTCGTCCCGGGGAGGTACTGACATGCATGAGCTTGCGGTGTGCGAAGCGATCGCCGAGACCGTTCGCACACGCGCCGAGGGTCGGAGCCCGTCGCTGGTCAGGGTCAGGATCGGCTACATGCGCCAGGTGGTCCCCGACTCGTTGGTCTTCAATTGGGAGATGCTGACCGAAGGCACCGACCTCGATGGCTGCCTCCTCGAGGTCGAATCGGTGGCTGCGGTCGTGCAGTGCCCGGCGTGCGGGGCGCGCACCACACTCGAGCTGCCCGTCCTCGTCTGCGGCTCGTGCGACAGCGTCGACGTCGAGCTCGTGAGCGGCGACGAGTTTCAGCTGGCATCCTTCGACGTGAGGGCGGCGTGATGGGTCGGTTCCACGCCCACGCCGACGGTCAGGTCCACGAGCACGAGCACGAGCACGACGCGGCTGGCGGCGCCGAGGCGGCCGGTGCGGCGCGCGACGTCGGGGACCACAGCGGCTATGCCGCCACCGGGACAGCCCGGGTGGACGTGTTGGAGCGGATCCTCTCGGAAAACGATCGCGTCGCCACCGCCAACCGGGCCGATCTCGCCGCCGCAGGGGTCATCGCCTTCAACCTCATGTCGTCGCCGGGGGCGGGGAAGACGACACTGCTCAAGCGCACGCTCGCAGCCATCGGTCAGACGCGGAGGGTCGGCATCTTGGAGGGCGACATCGCCACCAGCATCGACGCCGACGAGCTCGAAGGAGCGGGAGCCTCGGCCCTTTCGCTCGTCAACACCAGCGCCGGGTTTGGCGGCGAGTGCCACCTCGACGCCGTCATGGTCCGATCCGGCCTCGGCCGGTTGCCCCTTGACGATCTCGACGTGCTCATCATCGAGAACGTGGGAAACCTCGTCTGCCCGGCCGAGTTCGACGTCGGCGAACACGCCAAGGCCATGGTCTACGCCATCACCGAAGGCGAGGAGAAGCCCCTCAAGTACCCGGTCATGTTCAGGGCCGTCGACGCCGTCGTCGTCAACAAGATGGACCTGCTCCCTCACCTCGACTTCGAGCTCGACCGCTTCTTGGCCAACCTCCACGCCGTCAATCCCAAGGCCGAGGTCATCCAGGTCAGCGCCCGAAGCGGAGCGGGCGTCGAACGGTGGACCGAGTGGCTACTCGACCACGCTCCCACCGGCTGAGAGCCGTTCCGCTCGGGCGCCGGCGGCGGCCGCATCCCAACGGGCCTCGATGCGCCCAAATCGCCAGATCGACAGGGCCACGATCCAGGTGAGCAGGAACAGGCCGACAATGATGAAGCCGGCCGTGTTGATGTTGAAGTTGGCGAAGAAGCCCCACACCCCGCCCTTCAGGTTGAGATCGGACGCGATCAGGCCGACGATCTCGATGGTGCCGATGAACAGGGCCACGAACACCGAAAGCCCCGTGATCGTGATGTTGTAGTACACCTTGCGCACCGGCTTGGCGAAGGCCCAGCCGTAGGCGAAGTTCATGAAGCAGCCGTCGGCGGTGTCGAAGGTGCTCATCCCGGCCGCGAAGAGGATCGGCAGCGAGAGCACGGCGTAGAAAGGCAAGCCGCCGACCACGGCGCTACCGGAGAGAACGAGCAACCCAACCTCGGTGGCGGTGTCGAACCCGAGGCCGAAGAGGAAGCCGATCGGGTACATCTTCCACGGCGCATCGATGCGCCGGGCAAGCGGCCCGAAGAAGCGGTTCATCAGGCCCCGCTTATTGAGCTGCGCCTCGAGCTCGGCGTCGTCGTAGCGGCCCCTCCGCATCTCGCGGAAGACGCCGACGATGGAGACGAGGATGATCAGGTTGAGGATGGCGATGATGTAGAGGAACGTCCCCGAAACCCCGGTGCCCACGATGCCGGTCACGGTGTGAAGCGACGACCGGCCGTTGTGCACGGCCGCGTCGAGCGCCTTGATGCCGAAGTTCAGGGCCACGGCCAGGATGAACACGACGCTCGAATGGCCGAGAGAGAAGAAGAAGCCACCGCTCAGGGGACGCTTGCCTTCGGACATGAGCTTTCGCGTCGTGTTGTCGATGGCGGAGATGTGATCGGCATCAAAGGCGTGACGCATCCCGAGGGTGAGCGCCAGGATGCCGGTACCGAAGCCGAAGACCTCGCCGCGCTGCAGGCGGACATGGGTACCGACCTGAGCCAGGCCGGCGGAAAGAAGGATGAACCCGACCACCCAGAGCCCGACGATGGCGCCAAGCATCAGTGACAGGCGAACCCACTCGCCTCGGCTCAGCCCCCTTCGGATGGAAGCGAAGCGGGAAACGGGCGATGCGGTAGAAACAGCCATCCGATCCCTCCTCGAGCTCCCACCCATCCAACCCTAAATGAGAACAGATCGCAAGAGGGTCCAGGATCCAGTAAGGCGGAGGCTGACAGCCATACGGGGGTAACGTGGGTGCCGATGGCCAAACGGGCTTCTGCTGTGGTGCCACGAGACGCATCGGTGGGGCGCGACGGATCGCCGGCCGCCGAGGCGGAAGGCATCGTCGCCAGGTTGCGCGCCAACGGCGGGCGGATCACCGCGACGCGCCGGGCGACCATCGAGGTCCTCCTCGCCGAAGGCGACCATCGCCATCTGAGCGCAGAGGATGTTGCCGCCGAGGTCCGCTCCAGGCTGCCCGATGTCGCCGAGTCCACGATCTATCGCACCCTCTCCGCCCTCGAGGAGCTGGGTGTCGTGACCCACGTCCATCTGGGCCATGGGCCTTCGACGTTCCACCTCACCGACCAGCCCCATCGCCATCTCGTGTGCCGCCACTGCCAGATGATCATCGAGATCCCCCGCCAAGAGTTCGCCGCTCTCTCCAAGCGCCTGGACGATGCCTATGGTTTCTCCGTGTCGGATGAGCACTTTGCCCTCATCGGTGAGTGCCGGGCGTGTCGCAACAAGGAACGCTGAAAGCGAGATCAACCCGGTCGGGGACTGGCATGGCATCGGTATGGGGTAAGACGTACGGGACCAACTATCGCCTTTGGAGGACCCCCCACATGGGCGCAGTACCGAACGTGAAGCTCAACAACGGCGTCGAGATCCCCCAGTTGGGATTCGGTGTCTTCCAGATCCCTCCCGAAGACACCTTCGATGCCGTCACCACCGCCCTCGGACTCGGGTACCGCCACATCGACACGGCGGAGATGTACGGCAACGAGAAGGAGGTCGGCCAGGCCATCCTCCGCTCGGACGTCGACCCGGCGGACGTGTTCGTGACCAGCAAGCTCAACAACCACCGTCATGCCTTCGACGATGCCCTCAGGGCCTTCGACCAGACCGTCACCGACCTCGGGATCGGCCGAGTCGATCTCTTCCTCATCCACTGGCCGCTGCCGACGGTGGGCGACTATGTGGAGACGTGGAAGGCCCTCGAGCGCGTCTATGCAGACGGGCGGGCCAGGGCCGTCGGGGTGTCCAACTTCCAGCCCGATCATCTCGAGCGGCTGCTCGCCGAGACCGACGTCGTGCCGGCCGCCAACCAGATCGAGTTGCATCCCTACCTCACCCAGGAAGTGCTCCAATCCTTCGACGCCGAGCACGGCATCGCGACGGAGGCCTGGTCGCCCATCGCCCAAGGCGCCGTGCTCGACGATGCGGCCATCGTCGACGTGGCCAAGCGCCAGGGCAAGACGCCGGCGCAGGTCGTCCTCAGGTGGCACATCCAGCTCGGCAACATCGTTTTCCCGAAGTCCGTGACCCCCGCCCGGGTCAAGGAGAACTTCGACCTCTTCGACTTCGATTTGTCATCGGATGACATGAAGGCGATCTCGGCGCTCGACCAGGACAAGCGCACAGGACCGAACCCCGACACCTTCGACCTGGTGCCCGACTAGGCCTCCCCGATCAGACGGGGCCGAATTCCCGTGGGGCCGGGCGTCGGCCCGGGGCCACATGGGTACGATGACTCCCATGAGGAAACGGTTGCTTCGATTGGCCGCGTTCACCGTGCTGCTGCCGGCGGCGGGCAAGGCGGCTGCCGTCGCCGCCGATCGTCTCGAGGCCAAGTCCGGTCCTTCGACGACCTCGCGGTCGCTTCGCCAGGCCGGAAGCCTGGCCAGCCGTCCCCGCCGGTAGCAAAGGAGTTCGTCCGTGCCCCAGCCCGCCTGGAACGCCAAACGCGAACGCCAGTACGCCCATATCAAGAACCAGCGCGTCGAGCGGGGTGACCCCGAGCCACTCGCCGAGGAGATCGCGTCGCGCACGGTCAACAAGACCAGGGCGCGGGCGGGCGAGGCCCGCCAGGCGAGCAGGACATCGACCGATGACATCTCGTCGGCCCGCCGCGGCGGTTTGCGATCGCACACCGGATCCGGCGGCCGCACACGCGACCAGCTCTATGAGGAAGCCAGGCGGAAGGGAATCAAGGGGCGCTCCAAGATGTCCAAGCAGCAGTTGGAGCAGGCCGTCGGGCGTTAGGAACGCCCGACGGGAGCTCAGGGGATGAGCACGATCTTTCCCCTGGTGTGCCGCTGCTCCAGCTCCTGAAAGGCCGCCTGCACCTGATCGAGCGGGTAGGTCGCCGCTATCGGCACCGTGATCCGCCCCGAAGCGGCGAGGTCGGCCATCTCCGCCAGCACGTCGACGCTGCTGGCTTCGGCGCTTCCCTCGGTCTTGACGCCGTACTCCTCGGCGACCTCGAAGGCGATGATGGTGTCGATTCGGTCCCGATCGACACCGAGGTCGACGGCGAGGCGGACGTAGTCGGGCCCGAAGGTGTCGATGAAGGCGTCGATCCCCGCAGGTGCCGCCGCTCGGATTCGCTCCTTCAGCCCTTCGCCGTAGGCCACGGGCGTCACTCCCACCGAGGAGAGCCAGGCGTGGTTGGGCTCCGAGGCGATACCGACCACCTCGGCGCCCCTGATCTGGGCCAGCTGTACGACGACCGAGCCGACGCCGCCCGCCGCGCCCGAGACGACGACGGTGTCGCCGGCCCCGGCGCCGACGGCCCTGACGGCGGCGTAGGCCGTGACCCCGACGACGAACAGCGAGCCGGCGACCTCCCAGGAGAGCCCGGCCGGCTTGGCCACGAGCTGGTCGGCGGGTACAGCCACGTAGGCCGCCTGGCTTGACCGCCGCTCGCTCCATCCGAGCACCTCGTCACCAACCGACCACGACGTCACACCGGCGCCGACGTCGGCCACAACGCCGGCGAGGTCGGTCCCCTCCCCCGAAGGAAACGTCGCTGGGAACATGGCGTCCATGTACCCCTGACGGATGGCCGCCTCACCGGGGTTGATGCCGGCCGCCTTGACGGCAACGACCACCTCTCCGGCCTCTGGGTGCGGCACCTCGACGTCGGCGACGTACAAGACGTCGCCGGCGCCATAGCGATCGAATCTGACTGCGCTTGGCATCGGTCCGCACTCCTTCCGGCCGCCGCGGCTCTCGGACGGCCTCATCAGTACTCTTCCCCTCCGGCCCCGCCGGCCGGCACATTATTTTGCCCACCTTTACAGACGCACTCTGTACGAGTGGGCAAAGAACCAGGCCCGGATAGGGTCGGTCGGTGCGCAGCACCGCCGGCACTGCTGGCACCCCGTCGTCCCGCCCGCCGTCCCCGCCCCCATGGCGGCCCATCGAAGCCGACATGGCGCGCACGGCTTCAGCGATCGCCGACCTCGAGGTGGAGCTCGGAGCCATCGCCGAGTCCACCGCAGCAGGGCCCGACGACGAACACGACGCCGAGGGGTCGACCGTCGGCTACGAACGAGCGCGGGTCTCCTCTCTCCTCGACCTGGCCAGGCGCCACCTCGCCGATCTGGAGGCGGCCGGCGAACGATCGAGGAACGGCATCGTGGTCCGCTGCGAAGCCTGCGGCACCAGCGTGCCGGCCGAGCGCCTTGCCGCCCTTCCCGCCACCCGCCGCTGCGTCGGCTGTGCCGGCCGGCCCGAGCGGCGGTAGGCGAGTCCGCCCCGGCCGGTCCGACGCGAGAAGGTGATGCGCCCGGTTTCGACCACCTCCGACCGCTAGGGTCCTGGCGATGAACGGCGTCGCCGGATCAGCGAGGTCCGCTGCGTTCGCGGCCGGGGTCGTCGTGGCGGCCGCCATCCTCGCCTCCTGCGGTGGGTCGTCGCATCCCTCCGGCGCCGGCCCCGCAGCGGCCGCTTCCAAGGCGGCGCCGACCACCATCCCCAAGCTCACCCCGAGCGAACTGCTCCAGCGCAGCCGCCTGGTCGTGGACAGAACGCCGGCCGTGCACTTCCAACTGTCGAGCGCCGGCGTGGCGCCCAACGCCACGGCTCTGCTCGGCGGGAGCGGCGACCTGGTGCGTCCCGACGAGCTGCGGGGCAGCCTCCTCGTCGCCGAGTCGGGCCTCAGCGCCACCGTGAAGGTGATCTCGGTGGGCGGGGCGTTCTACGTCCAGCTGCCCTTCGCTTCCAAGTACAGCCGGACCAATCCGACCGCCTACGGGCTCGGCGACCCGGCCCAGCTGCTGAGCCCGACCCGAGGCGTCAGCTCGCTGCTCAGCGCCATGCGCGCCCCCACACCGAGGGGCAGCATCCGTCTCGGCGGCGAGCTTCTCGACGTGGTGGCCGGCACGGTCCCAGGGGCCAAGGTGCCCGTCCTCCCCGACCTGGCCCGGGCCAAACCGGTCACCGTCACCGCCGACATCGCCCCCGGCAGCTACCAGTTGCGCCGGGTGCAGCTCGCCGGACCGTTCACCAAAGCGACCACGACGACGACCTACGACGTCACGATCACCGGCTACGGCGAGCGTGTCACCGTACGTGCCCCGACGACCCACTGAGCCAAGCGCCCCCGCCGGCGTGACCGGCCGCCAGCTCGTCTTCGCCGCCGCTGGCGTGCTGCTGGCGGCCACCGACACCTACGTCGTGGTCGTGGCGTTGCCCTCCATCATGACCGGCGTCGGCGTCGGCCTCGACCAGCTTCAGCGGGCCACGCCCGTCGTGAGCGGCTTCCTCCTCGGCTACGTCGCCGTCCTCCCGCTCATCGGCCGGCTCGCCGACGTGATCGGGAAGCGACCCGTGTTCCTCGGGTGTCTGGTGGCGTTCGCGGCCGGATCGGTCGTCACGGCCACGGCGCACGGCCTCGGCCTCCTGGTGGCGGGCCGCAGCATCCAGGGCGTCGGCGGAGGCGGCCTCGTGCCCGTGACCCTGGCCCTCGTCGCCGAGCGGTGGCCCGTCGAGCGGCGAGGTGTCCCGCTCGGAGCGATCGGCGCGGTGCAGGAGTTCGGCAGTGTCCTCGGCCCGCTCTACGGTGCCGTCGTCGTCGCCGCAGCCGGATGGCGGTGGATCTTCTGGCTCAACCTCCCGCTCTCGGCCGTCGTCGCCTGCGGCTTCTTCCTTTCCCGTCCCACCGTTCGACCGCCCCAGCCCCTCCTCGATACGGCGCCGGCCGGTCGCGTCGACGTCGTCGGCGCCGCCCTGGCCATCCTCGCCGCCGGCGTCGCCTGGGCCGCCCTCGACGCCCCCAGTGGCCTGGCCCGTGGCGTCACGACGGGACGGTTGTACGAGCCCATCGCCCACGGGGCCAGCTCGGCTCCACTCACGACGCCGATGGCGATGATTGCCGGCGGCCTCATCGTGGCCTTCATCGGCTGGGAGTTGGCCGCCCCGGCCGGCGTCGCCCCCCTCGTGCCGCTCCGGCGAGCAGGCGCCGTCCTCGGCCAGGCCGACCTTCCGGGGGCGGCCCTCCTCGCCGGGGTCTTGGCCTGCATCGTCATCGCCTTCTCCACGACCGACCCCGGGACGCAGGTCGTCGCCTCGAGCACCGTCGTGCTCGGGCCCGCCGCCGTGGTGCTCGCGGCGGCACTTGTGTGGCGCCAACGCCACGCCTCCCACCCGTTGCTGGCATCGAACGTCCTCGCAGCCCGGCCGGCGTGGGGGGCGATGCTCGTCAACCTGGCAACGGGCGCCGCCCTCGTGGCCGCCCTCGTCGACGTCCCCCTCTTCGCCAGGGCCACGCGCTACCCCGACTCGCAGCTCGGCGCCGCGCTCGTCTTGGTGCGGTTGCTGGCCGCCGTACCCTTCGGGGCCGTCGCCGGCGGGCTCGCCATCCGCCGCTCGGCTCGGGGGGCGCTCGTGGCCGGCGGCGGGCTCGCCCTCGTGGCTCTGGCCTTTGTGGCCATGACGACGTGGTCGTCGACCGCGCTCTCGGACCATCTCGTCGTCGCTGGCGTCCGGCTCCCGGTCACGGCGAGCGACATCGAGCTCGTGGTCTGCGGACTTGGCTTCGGCCTGGCCATCGCCCCGGTCAACGCGGCCGTCCTTGCCGCCGTGCCGGCGCGCGTCCACGGCGTGGCGACCAGCCTGGTCGTGGTCGCCCGCACGGTGGGGATGCTCGTCGGCATCTCGGCGCTCACCGCCGTGGCCTTGCACCGCTTCTACGCGGCCGAGGCCCGCATCGGCTCCCCGATCGCCATGTGTCCGAGGCATCCGCTGGCGTGCCCATCGTATGACCGGGCGACCAACGCCGCGCTCATCTCCGAGCTGCATACGATCTTTGCCGGCGCCGCAGTGTGTGCCGCCGTCGCGGTCGCTCTTTCCCCGCTGCTTGCTCGTCGCCATCGGGGGAGAATGGCGCCGCCGCCTCGTGAAGCAACGTTTGTTCAGCGCTGATGCGCCGGGCACCACCACGACGTTCTTCCACCGACCGTAGACCGCCTCAATTCGGTCCCGTCTCTCGGGCAGCGACCACCCGGCCGGCGATGGGGACCGAGGTCTCCGGTATGCGCCCCTCCCCGCTCGATGAGGACGCGCAGGCCCCGACGCAGGTTTCGGTGCAGACGGTCGACCTCCGTCGCGTCCAGGCTTGACGACGGGCGCAACGGAGCGATGGCGGCGCGCCAGAGGATCTCGTCGGCGATCAGGTTGCCCACGCCGGCCACTCGTGACTGGTCGAGCAGCCTCGCCTTTACCGCCACCTCGCTGCCGGCGAGAGCGGCCCGCAACTGCCCTGCGGTGATGGCGACGGCGTCGGGGCCGAGGCGGTCCTCGTCGGGGTCGAGCTCGACACCCCCGAGCCGGCGGGGATCCTGCAGGCGGAGGTGGCCGCCGTCGTCAAATTGCAACCCGAAGCGATCCCAACGCTCGTCGACGGCGGCCGGCGAATAGAGAAGCCGGTCGACGCCAAACGTGCCGTCGATGTGCAGGCGGCCCGTCATGCCGAAGCGCAAACCGAGCACGGGTCCTCCGTCGTCGGTGTCGACGAGAAGCAGCTTTCCCTTACGCCGAGCGGCGATCAGCCGCCGACCGACGAGTGCGGCCTCGAGCTCCGGCGCCGTCAACCCGCCCTTGAGAAACCAGGCGTCCCTCGCATCGACGGCCGCCACGACGCGACCGACCGCGCCGCTTTCGGCCAGGACCCGGTACCGCTCGACCTCCGGCAGCTCGGGCACGGGATCGTCTCAGCGACCGGCGACGAGGGCGATGGCGCGCCCGAAGACGTCGTCCAACATCGACTCGGTGAGCCGGCCCGTGAAGGTGTTCTGCTGGCTCGGGTGATACGAGCAAACGATTACTCGGCCGGGGTCGCCCGAAGCCTCGACCCCGTGGCCGAACCTCGGTTTGGGACGCACGCCGACCAGCCGAGCGCAGACGTCGTAGGCAAAGCCGCCGAGGGCGACGAGGACCGCGGCCCGATCGAGCAGCTCGAGCTCGCGGGCGAGGTAGGGCACGCAGCGGTCCCGCTCGTCCGTGGCCGGCTTGTTGTCCGGCGGGGCGCAGCGCACGGCGGCGGTCACGTAAACCCCTTCGAGGACGAGGCCGTCGTGGCGGGAGGTGCTCTCGGCCTGGTTGGCGAGACCGGCGCGATGGAGGGCCCCGAACAGCCAGTCGGCCGAGCGGTCACCGGTGAACATCCGCCCGGTTCTGTTGCCGCCGTGGGCCGCGGGCGCAAGGCCGACCACGACGATGCCGGCTTCGGGGTCACCGAAGCCGGGCACCGGGCGCCCCCAGTAGGTCTCGTCGCGGTAAGCGGCCCGCCGCTCGGTGGCGACCCGCTCGCGCCACGCCACGAGCCTCGGACACGCCCGGCAGCGGGAGATCTCGTCGCTCAGCGCGGCCAGCGCATCGGCCGGTGGGGTAGGCACCAAGCAGACACTAGGTTGGCGAACCGACATGCCGACACCGTCAAGCGGCCGGGGCTCCCGGCCCAAGCCGCCGCCGCCGACCCTCGTGATCTTCGTCCGTCATGGCACCACCCCCACCACCGGCCAGGTGCTCCCCGGCCGGGCCCACGGCCTGCACCTCTCCGACGCGGGCAAGGCCCAGGCCGACGCCGTCGCCGAGCGCCTGGCCACCTGGGTATCGGCGGCCCCCAACCCCAACCCTGGACCGGCCGCAGGCCGGGGCGCAGGCCGGACCCCGCGTCGGGCCGGCGGCGGACCCAAACGACCGACGGTCGCCGCCGTGTACGCCTCCCCCCTCGAGCGGACGAAGGAGACGGCGACGCCCATCGCCCGCCAGCTCGGTCTCAAGGTGAAGGCCGAACGCGGTCTGCTCGAATGCGACTTCGGCGAGTGGACGGGCGCCGCGCTCAAGGATCTCTCCAAGCTCCCGGAGTGGAGCACCGTGCAGCGCTACCCGAGCGGGTTCAGGTTTCCCGAGGGCGAGTCGTTCGTCGGGATGCAGCGGCGGATGATCGAGACCGTCAACGGGATCTGCCGGCGCCACCGCGGCGAGACCGTTATCGCCGTGTCCCACGCCGATCCGATCAAGGCCATCGTGGCCGACGCCGTCGGCACCCACCTCGACCTCTTTCAGCGGATCGTCATCTCGCCATGCTCGGTGACGGCGATCAGCTACGGGCCCGGAGGACCGAGTGTCCTCGCCGTCAACTCCACCGGCACGCTGAGCGAGCTGCGCCCATCATGACCCGCGCCCCCTTCGCCGCGGCCGCCCCCGGTCCGAGGTCCCGCTGCGAAACAACGTGCGCGGCCGTTGTCGATGAGACCTTGGTGCGACCACATTTGCGGCCTCCGGCCGCGCACGTTGTTTCTTCGCGGTCCCTTAGGAGCCTCCCCTGAGCGCGTCGTTCGAGCTCTCCGACGTCTCTCGTGTCACCGTCGGCACGGTCGGCGAGCCCGGCCGAAGGACGTTTTACCTCCAGGCCAGCGACGGAGACCGAGTCGTCAGCCTGAAGCTCGAGAAGCAGCAGGTCGCCGCGCTGGGCCAACTTCTCGGCGAGCTCCTCTCCGATCTGCCCGCCCCCGGCACCCTGCCGGCGGACCTCGAGCTCACCGAACCGGTCGAGGCGGAGTGGCCGGTCGGGACCATGCAACTCGCCTACGACGGCGAGGCCGACCGGGTCGTGCTCATCGCCGAGGAGGCCGCGGCCCCGGGGGAGCCCGACGACGCCGGCGAGGCGACCGGAGCCGACGTGGGCGGCAGCGACGAGGCCATCGGACGGTTCGTAATCACCCGCGAGCAGGCCGCCGCCCTCGTGGGACGAAGCGAGTCGCTCGTCACATCCGGGCGCCCCCCGTGCCCGTTCTGCGGGTTCCCCCTCGACCCGGCCGGCCACTCATGCCCGAAGACCAACGGTCACGGACCCCCGAGGCTGTGAGCATCCTGGCGTCCGGGACCCTCGAGATCGAGGGTCGGATGCCCTGGAGCAGCAACGGCACGTTCCTCTGCACGCTCACCTCACCGACCGACCCCGCCGAGACGGTCCACGCCATCTACAAGCCGCTGCGAGCCGAGCGCCCGCTGTGGGACTTCCCCGGCGGCCTGTATCGAAGGGAGATCGCCGCCTTCGAGCTGGCCGCCACCCTCGGCTGGGACTTCGTCCCCGAGACGATCGAACGCCACGACCTCCCCCTCGGGGTCGGGTCTCTGCAGCTATTCGTCGACGCCAACTTCGAGGAGCACTACTTCACGCTCCTCGAGCAGGAGCGGCACCATCCGGCCCTGCGGCAGATGGCGGTCTTCGACGTCATCGCCAACAACGCCGACCGCAAGGGCGGACACTGCCTCGTCGACGACGAGGCGCGGATCTGGGGCATCGACCACGGGCTGTGCTTCCACCCAGAGCCCAAGCTGCGCACCGTCATCTGGGACTGGGCCGGAGAGCCGATAGACGACTCCCTCATCGAGGCCGTTGCCGGCCTCGTCGAGCAGGGTCCGACCGATGCCCTCGGCCGGTTCCTCGGCAACGAGGAGATCGACGCCATGATCCGCAGGGCGAACGCCCTCGTGCGCAGGGGCAGCTTTCCCGACCCCCGCTCCGAGCGGCCCTATCCCTGGCCGCTCGTCTGACCTCGCCGGCGGGTCGGTCGCGGCCCGACGGACCCGGGACCTACGAGCGGGCCTTGAGGGCCTCGATCAGCTTGGGGAGGACCTTGTGGACGTCGCCGACGATGCCGAGGTCGGCGATCGAGAAGATCGGCGCCTCTTGGTCCTTGTTGATGGCAACGATGTTCTTGGAGCCCTTCATGCCCACCATGTGCTGGGTGGCGCCAGAAATGCCGGCGGCGATGTAGACCGTCGGCTTGACCGTCTTGCCCGTCTGGCCGACCTGATGGGAGTACGGCACCCAGCCGGCATCGACGATGGCGCGCGAGGCACCGGCGGCGCCGTGCAGGAGCTTGGCCAGCTGCTCGACGAGCTCGTAGTTGTCGGCGTCGCCGAGGCCGCGTCCGCCGGAGACCACGACCGGCGCCTCGTCGAGTTTGGGGCCCTCGCTCTCCTCGACGTGGCGTTCCCCTACGACGGCGCCGTTGGTGGCCCCGAGCTCGGGCACGTCCCACGTGTCGACCTCGGCGGGACCGCCACCGGTCTCCTCGGCTGCGAACGACTTGGTCCGCACCACGTAGATGCCGGGTCCATCGCCGGTGAAACGGGCGGTGAGGATCTCGCTGCCACCGAAGATGGCGTGTTCGGTCGTGAGGCCGCCGTCGTCGCCGGCGGCCAGGCCGACGACATTGGTCAGGACCGGTCGGTCGATCTTGACCGAGAGGCGGGCCGCGATGTCGCGCCCGTCGTAGTTGTGGGGCACGAGGATGGCATCGGGTCCTTTCCCTGCTCCGATCTTGTCAGCCATAGCGCCGGCAACGGCGGGGCCCGGCAGCTGGGAGCCGAGGTCGCCGACGGTGTGGAGGACAGCGGCGCCGTGGGCGCCGACCTCGGCCGCGTAGGTCGACCCGTCACCCCACGTGATCCCCTCGACCGTGCCGCCCATCGAAGCGGCCTTGGTCAGCAGCTCGAGGCTCAGGGGTGCGACCCGGTCACCGGCGTGGTCGACGATGACCCAGATGGTGTCGATTGCCATGTCTTTGAGAACTCTCCTCTTGCGCTTCTCGGGTGCGACTTGTCGGGTGGCGATTCGCTGGGGGCGGGGCGCCCCAGATGACTGCGTGCCTCAGATCGCTGCGTGCCTCAGATGACCTTGAGCTGTTCGAGGAAGGCGATGATCTTCTCGTGCCCATCGCCCTCGTCGACGACGATCTCGCCGGCCTCGCGCTCGTCGGCCGCGACGACCGAGACGATCTCCTGACGGCCACCCGCGGCGCCGACCTCGCCGGCATCGAGGCCGAGGTCGGCCACCGTGACCTGGTCGACCGGTTTGCCCTTGGCCGCCATGATTCCCTTGAAGGACGGATACCGGGGCTCGACGACACCGGCGGTCACGGTCACGAGGGCTGGCAGCGGGACCTCGACCTCGTCGTACCCGGCCTCGGTCTGGCGGTCCACCTTGACCCGCCCATCGCCGACCGTGAGCTTCTTGGCGAAGCTGACCGACGGAAAGCCGAGGATCTCGGCGACCTGGATCGGCAGGGTGCCTGTGTACCCATCGGTCGACTCGGTGGCAGCAATGATCAGCTCGGGCTCGGCGCGCTTGATGGCGGCGGCGATCACCTTGGCCGTCGACAGGGCGTCCGAGCCGGCCAGGGCCTCGTCGGAGACGAGGATGGCCCCGGCGGCCCCCATGGCGAGAGCGGTGCGCAGCCCGCTGGTCTCACCGTTGGGTGCCATCGAGACGAGGGTCACGTCCCCGCCGCCGGCCGCCTCCGCCAGCTGGAGAGCCATCTCCACGCCGTAGGAGTCCGAATCGTCGAGGATGAGCTTGCCCTCTCGCACCAGCGTGTGGTCAGGCGACAGCTTGCCGGGGTTGGCGGGATCGGGGATCTGCTTGACGCAGACGACGACGTTCATAGTGTCTACCTTTCCCCACCGGGGCCGCTTTCCACCACTTCGCCGTGGCAGGCCCGGCGGCCAGGGAGAGCACCGGTGGTACTTTCGTCTGGTGGCCGGCCGGACGGCGCGGCCTCGACGGCCGGCGACTCGACGTCGCAGCCAGGCCGTCGGACGAGAGAGGAAACCTGGGTGGCCACAACCGACGAAGTCCGGCTGACGGTGCCTGCCATGCCGGAGTTCCTCCGCCTGACCCGCGTCACTGCCGCTGGGCTGGCCAGTCGTCTCGGGTTCAGCTTCGACGAGGTCGAGGATCTCCGCCTGGCCATCGACGAGCTCTGCTACGGGCTGACGGGGAGCACCGGCCGGCCGGGCACGATGCACGTCCGCTACGTCCTCGGGCCCGGCACGCTCCTCGTCGAGGGCGAGGGTCGTTTTGACCCGACCGGGCCGACCGGCGAGAACTCTGACGGTGGGAACCCTGACGGCAAGGGTCCCGGCGGCGGGGCCACTGCGAGCGGGGGCCCTGGCGGCGGCGACGCCCCCCCGATCGGGCTCTCCGAGCTCTCCGAGGTCATCCTGACCGCCCTCGTCGACGAGCACGAGCTCGGGACCGGCGACCACGGCCCTACCTTCAGACTGCTCAAGCGACACCGGGGTGGAGGCGACGAGTGACGAGCCGTCACGTGCGCCGGCCGGCGCCGTCATGAGCATTCCGTCATCGCGGCGAGACGAGCTCAGGGCCAAGTTCGTCGAGTACGCGAGGACCGGCGACGTCAAGCTGCGCGACGAGCTGGTCGCCGCCCACCTAGGACTGGCCGAGTACCTGGCCAGGCGGTTCGCCAACCGGGGCGAACCCCTCGACGACCTGGTCCAAGTCGCCTCCCTCGGTCTACTGAAGGCGGTCGGGCGCTTCGACCCCGACCGGGAGGTCGAGTTCAGTACCTATGCCACCCACACGATCGTGGGCGAGCTCAAGCGCCACTTCCGCGACAAGGGCTGGGCGATCAGGGCACCCCGCCGGATGCAGGAGCTCTACCTTCGCCTCGGCAAGGTCGTCGCTACGCTCGGCCAGGAGCTGGGACGCTCGCCAACCATCGCCGAGCTCGCCGCCGAGGTCGAGGTGTCCGAGGAGGAGGTCCTCGAGGCGCTGGAGGCCGGCCAGGCCTACCGGTTTGCCTCGCTCGACGCCCCGCCGGCCGGGGACAGCGACGGAGACCCGCTAGCGGCGCGTCTCGGGAGCAACGACGCCGAGCTCGACGACGCCGAACGACGGGCCACCCTCTCGCCGATGCTGGCGCAGCTGGGCCCCCGCGAACAGCTGATCCTCCACCTGCGCTTCTTCGAGGGGCTTACCCAGTCGGAGATCGCCGATCGGCTCGGGATCTCGCAGATGCACGTCTCGCGCCTGCTCGCCCGCAGCGTCACCCAACTGCGCGCCGCCGCCCACGCTCGGTAGGCCGTGCGGATCCTGCTCATCTTCAACGCCTCAGCCTCGTCGGTGACGGCCAGGGCACGTGTTGTCATCCAGCAGGCCCTCGGCGCCGGCCACGATCTCACCGTGGCGGCCACGAGCCGCCGAGGCCATGCCACCCGGCTGGCCCAGGGGGCGGCGTCCGACGGCGTCGACGTGGTCGTCGTCCTCGGAGGTGACGGCACCCTCAACGAGGCCGCCAACGGTCTGGCCGGCACCGGAACCGCGCTCGGGGTACTCCCCGGCGGGTCGACCAACGTCTACGCCCGCACCATCGGCATGGCCAACGACCCGATCGGGGCCACGCGCCAGCTGCTCGAGTCCCTCGGCGCCGGCCGGGTCCTCCCGGTCAGCCTCGGCAACGTCAACGGGCGGTACTTCCTCTTCCATGTCGGCCTCGGCTTCGACGCCGCCGTTGTCGCCGGCGTGGAGAAGCACTCGTTTCTCAAGCGCCAGTTCGGCGCCGTCATCTTTCTCGCCACCGCGGCCGCAACCTGGGCCGGTTACGACCGGCGCTCCCCGTGGTTCGCCGTCCGCACCCCGGACGGCGACACGATCGACGGGTACTTCGCCGTCGGCCTGAAGACCAACCCCTACACCTTCCTCGGCGGCTCCCTCCTCGACGTCGCCCCCGGCACCGGGTTCGCCAGCGGGCTCAGCCTGGTCGTCTGCAAGAGCTTCACGCTGCCGACCCTTCTCTCGCTCATCGGTGCGTCCATCGGCCGACCCCGCGCCGGCCAGCCGGCGGGGCCGGGCGGGACGGGCCGTGGCGATCGCTCAGGAAGCGACGGCCGTCTCGGCCGACGGTGGCTCCCGTTCGGTGGCCCCCGGCGGATCGTGTTCGTGCGCGACGTCGAGCGCGTCGAGGTGACGGCGTACCGGCCGCTGCCCTACCAGGTCGACGGCGACTACCTCGGCGAGGCCGATCGGCTCACCGTGCGCTGCGTGCCCGATGCCCTCCGGCTGGTCGTCCCGGTTACGCCGCTCGACCGCCCTCCCGACCCACAACCCGGCCACGGCCAGTATGTGAAAGGCGTCACATCGACTCCTCCGGCGAGGTGAATGGCTGCTGACCAGGGCATTTCCTCCGAGTCGTCCGACAAGAATCCTTGCGTTATCGCCGATAGGGCTTTACAGTTAATTCACGTTGCGGTGAGGAGCTGTAAAGCTTCGACATCTGAACGTGAACAGATTCACAAACTCCGCACGGAGGCTATTGCGTGGCGCTCACCTGGAGCCGAACTATCGACTGGGACATCGACGACTGGCGTGACCAGGCGTCGTGTCGGGACACCGACCCCGACCTGTTCTTCCCGGTCGGCACGACGGGCCCCGCCATCGAGCAGATCGAGTCGGCCAAGGCCGTCTGTCACGAGTGCCTGGCCCAGCAGGCCTGCCTCGAGTTCGCCCTCGCCACCAACCAGGAGTCCGGCATCTGGGGTGCCACGTCCGAGGACGAGCGCCGCAAGCTACGCAAGGGATGGCTCGCCGAACAGCGCCGGGCCGCTTCCTGATCGATCGACCGACCGCCGGGCGGACCGGCTCGGGTCCGGCGGGTCCACATGTCGCTTCGGGTCATTTTTCTCTGCCCACTTTTGCGGAGTGAGTCCGTAAAAGTGGGCAAAACAATCTGATCGGGGCCGACCCCCCAACCCCCCTCGGGCCCCGTGTCCCCCGGCCCGTACCGGGTCCCCCCGAGCGTCAGAGGTTCTCCAGGTCGTCGTCGACCTGATCGAGGGGGATGACGAGCTCGACGACGGTCCCGCCTTCGGTGCGCATGGAGATGGTCCCACCGAGCTGGGTGCCGACGAGGCCCTTGACGATCGAGAGCCCGAGGCTGTCGGAGCCGTCGATCCTGAAGCCGTCCGGCAGCCCGATGCCGTTGTCGCTCACCCGGAGGATCAGCTCGGCGCCGGTGCGGACCAGGCGGACGTCGACGTGGAGACCCTCGGCCGGCGGGTCGACGTCGGCAGGGAAGCCGTGCTCGGCCGCGTTCTGCAACAGCTCGGTGACCACGACGGCGAGGGGTGTGGCGACCGACGCCTGGACGTCGCCGGCGTCGCCGCTCGACGTGATCCGCACGGGCCGCTGCGGGCTCCCGAGATCCTCGGCCATACGCATGAGCGATGGGAGGATGTCGTTGAAGTGCACCTGGTCGACCGTGTCGCGCGACAGGATCTCGTGGACGAGGGCGATCGAACGGACCCGCCGCTCGGATTCGAGCAGGGCGGCGCGACCAATGCCTGGCGGTAGCCGCCGAGCCTGCAGGCGCAGAAGAGACGAGATCGTCTGCAGGTTGTTCTTGACCCGGTGGTGGACCTCGCGGATGGCCGCATCCTTGGACAGCAGCAGCCGGTCCCTGCGCCGCAGCTCGGTGACGTCGCGGAGCAGCACGAGGGCCCCGGTCACCCGGCTGTGGTCAATGAGCGGCACGCACCTGATGACAAGGGCGGCGTCGGCGTCGTGGGCGGCCTCCTCGGTGGCGGGCAGCTTGGTCTGGAAGGCCAGGTCGACCGACGCCTTGCCGAGCCCGGCCTCGTCGAGGCGCAAGCCGTCGATCGACGTGTAGAGGCCCATGCGGTGCAGGGCGTTGACGGCGTTGGGAGACGCAAACTCCACACGCGCCGCGGCGTCGAGGACCAACACGCCGTCGCCGACGCGCGGTGTCTCTCCCGTCGGCTCCTCGTCGATCGGGAACGGAAAGTCGCCGGCCGAGATCATCCTGGCGATCCGATCAAAGACCTCGACGTAGGTTCGCTCCAGCTCGCCGGGGCGACGCCCGACGGTGAGGGCGGACTCCCTGGTCAGCACGGCGACCATCTGGCCCTGCCAGCGGACCGGGATGCACACCAGCCGGGCCCGCTCGTTACGCACCGCGATGTCGACCTCGCCCTCGACGACGCTGCCGAGGCGCCACCCCCTGGCTACGAGCGGCCGCTGGCTCTCGTCCATGATCCGCCCGACGTGGTCACTCAGGTGCAGGGTCCTGTTGGTCGTCGGGCGGACCTGGCCGAGGACGACGAAGGTGTCGGGCCTGTCGGCGACCGGGGCGAAGAGCATCAGGTCGGAGAAGGACAGGTCCGACAGCGTCCCCCACGACGCCACCAGGCGCTGGAGGTGGGCGACGACCGGATCCCGCAGGTCGGTCTCGTCTCGTACGAGCTCGGCGAATGTGGCCACGGCCGGCCGCTAGCTCCAGATCCGCTGGCCGAGGCGCAGCAGGCCGGCCAGGTCGTGGATATCGGTGTCAAACTCGGGGACCGTCGCAACGACGTCGGGCACAGAGGCGAGATCCTCGCGCTGGCCGGCCTCGGCGCCGGCGACGACACGGAAGTTGCGGAAGTTGTCGCCCACCTCGACGAGGACCCGCTCGAGCTGGTCGGGGTCGGCGGCCACATGCCCGGCGAGCGCGCCCGCAACCCCTGCGGCGTCGGTCACCAGGGCCTCGGCGGCCCGGCCGGCGTCGGCGTCTCGCAGGTAGTCGGGGAGCACCCGGTTGAGCAGCAGCGCGCCGAGGTGGAATCGCTTGGCCGCCAGCACCTGGATGAAGAACTCGGCCTCGTGGACGGCGGCCGCCTCGAGCGTGCTCACGACCACAAACGTCGTCCGCCGGTCCTCCAACAGCCGTTCGACCGCCTTGGCCCGCTGCACGAATCCGTCATACATCGTCTGGAAGAGGATGAAGAACTCGGCGATGTCGGCGAGGAACTGCGAACCGAGTATCCGGTCGGCGACCTGATAGAACGGCCGCGACGCCAGGTTCACGAACTTGCTGCGGTAGGGCACGATCAGCAGCCGCAGCAGCCGGGAGGAAAAGAACTCGGCCATACGCTGCGGCGCCTCGATGAAGTCGAGGGCGTTGCGCGTCGGCGGGGTGTCCACCACGATCAGGTCGTAGCGGCCCTCGGAGTGCAGCTCGTAGAGCCGCTCCATGGCAATGTAGTCGTGGCTCTGGACGAACTTGCCGGCGATGTTCTGATACAGCGGGTTCTCGAGAATCCGCGCCGCCGTCGCCTTGTCGGGGGCGTGGCGGCGAACGAGGGCGTCCCAGCTCTGGCGGGTGTCGAGCATCGCCGCCCACAGCTCGCCACGCGGCTCGACGCCGGCCGCGGAGAACGCCGCCACCGGCACCCGCTTGGCATCGTTGCCGAACCCGCTCAACCCGAGGGCGCTCGCCAGGCGCCGGGCCGGGTCGACGGTGACGACGAGGACCCGCCCGCCGTGATGGACGGCGGCCATGGTCGCGACGGCGGCGGCGGTGGTCGTCTTGCCCACGCCCCCCGACCCGCAGGCGATGACGATCTCCTTGGACGATACGAGCGCCTCGATGGACCCGGCCGGGTCCCGCTCTTGGCGCCTGCGGGTCGCGCGGGGCGCCATCAGTACCCGAGCTCGGCGCCGAGAGCGTCGGAGACCTGCCGGGTCGCCCGCAGACCGTGGCTGCGAAAGAACAGGTAGGGGACGTAGAGCAGCGGCACGGACGGATCGACGCCGTCCCTGAGCCGCTCCAGGTGCTCGGTCCTGCTGCGCCGGCTGGTGACCGTCAACCGGGCGGCGTCGAGCAGCGGACGCGAAGGAGAGCCGAGCACCTTGTCCAAGGCGGCCTCGGCCGCGGGCCGCTCGAGGCGATCGAAGACCTTCTCCTCGCCCCGTCCGAACAGCTCGGGCAGCACCCGGTTCACGACCACAGCGGCCAGATCGACGTTGGTCTCCGCCGCCACCCGCTCGATCAGCTCGAGCGTCTCGGTCACCGGCATCTCGGCCGGCGTGGCCACCACCACGAGCCCCGTCTTTCTGGGGTCGCCGAGGATGTCGAGCATCCAGCCGGTCTGCTGGCGCACGAGACCGACCTGGACGAGCTGGTTGATGGCCTGGGGGGCGGCGAGCTGGCTGACGACGTGACCCGACGACGAGGCGTCGACGACCACGAGGTCGTAGTGGCGCTCACGGACCTCCCAGCACAGCTTGCCGACCGTCACGATCTCCTTGACGCCGGGCGCCGCCGACGCCACGAAGTCGAACATCCGAGCCAGCGGTCCGACCCGAGCCACCAACGGTATCTTGAGCTGGATGGCGAGGTACTGGCGCAACGAGGCCTCGGTGTCCATCGACATGGCCCACAGGCCGGGAGAGATCTCCCGCTCGTTGAACCCGGTGGCGCGGGTCTCGTAGAAGTCGGCCAGGTTGCCCTTGGCGTCGACCTCGCAGACGAGGGTCCTCTTCCCCCGCCCGGCCGCCAGCAGGGCGAGCGAAGCGGCCACTGTCGTCTTGCCGACGCCACCTTTGCCGGTAACGAAGATCAGCTTGCGGTCGAGCAGGTCGACCACGACGGCCGTGGCTACTTCATGCCGGCGCCGAAGCCGACCTGGCGGGCTTCGTGGCTGCCGTCGACCTCGACGTAGGCGACCTTGCCCGATGGGACGCCGACCCTGCGGCCCTTGCGATCGGTCAACCACAAGACACCGTTTTCGGAGCCGAGCGCCTCCTCGATCTGCTTGGCGACGGCCTCGACGTCGACTCCGTCGCCGAGGTCGACCTCGATCTCCTTGGGGGTCTGGGTGACTCCGATCCGGACGTCCACGGGCGCTGCTCCTCTGCGTAGGGGTGACCGCCATGGTAGGGCCAGGTCAAGGCATTCCAGGAGAAAGTCGCCGCTCCGCGCCCTGGCGGGCCCCCACCGAGCGGACCGGCCGCAGTGCGTCGGCGCCGGTACCGTGGCGATCGATGAGCCAGCAACCACCCGAAAACGCAGGGCGCGCCGCCCGGTGGGCCGGGACCATGGCGGGCCACGAGGGGCCGGACCACGTCTTCTTGGCCCACGGCCAAGGCGAGTCCCTCACGGTCGGGAGGCTGCGGCTCGGCCGCGAGGCCCGCGAGGAGGCAGAGGCTCTCACCCTCGTCCGAGGGGCCACACGCGCCGACGCCGCCGGGCACAGGGCCAGACCCGAGCCACCCGACCCACTGCGGACCTGTTTCGAGCGCGACCGGGACCGGATCCTGCACTCGACGCCGTTTCGCCGCCTGGCCGGCAAGACCCAGGTGTTCGTCTTCCCCACCGACCACCAGCGCACCCGCCTGACCCACGCCCTCGAGGTCGCACAGGTGGCGACGGCGGTAGCCAGGGCCACCGGTCTCAACGTCGCCCTGACCGAGGCCATCGCCCTGGGCCACGACTGCGGGCACGGCCCCGGCGGGCACGCCAGTGAGGACGCCTTCGAGCCGTTCATCGCCGAGGGATACGACCATGCCGTCTGGGGCGCCAACGTGGTGCTCGCCCCCCTCAACCTCTGCGCCGAGACCCTCGACGGGATCCGCCACCACTCCTGGTCCCTGCCGTCGCCGCTCACGCCCGAGGGCGTCGTGGTCAGCTGGGCCGATCGCTGCGCCTACAGCTCCCACGACCTCGAGGACGCCGCGAGCGCCGGCATCGTCCACCCTGCCGATCTCCCCGCCGACGTCGTCGCCGTCGTAGGGGCCAGCCGCTCGTCACAGCTGCGCGCCTTCGTCACGGCCATCGTCGACTGCATCAACGAGACCGGGCGCGTCGGGATGCGCCCGGCGGAGGCCGGAGCGCTTGGCGCGCTCAGGAAGTTCAACTACGAGCGGATCTACACCCGGCCCGAGTCGGTCGCGCAGGCCCGGGCCGTGATCGCGGTACTCCGAGCCCTCGTCGAGCACTTCGCTTCCCAATCACACGATGGCATCGACCCGCTGCGCCAGGCGGTGACCTACGTGGGGGGCATGACCGACCGTTACGCCTTCGAAACGGCCCGCACCCGTCTCGGCTGGGATCCTCGCCGCCTCCCCCACGGGATCGACACCCCCCGGTCCTGATCCCCCGCGCCGGCCTACCGGTCCGACGCCCCGCGCGCCGCCCACGCCCGGCCGGCTATCAGGCCGGGCGCCGGGGCTCAGCCGAACGGCCACCACCGCCGGGCCCGCTTCGGCGTGCCTGCGTCGAGGACCGGTCGGCCGGCGACGAAGTCGACCCGGGCCAGGTGAAGGCGGCGGCGCCCGCCCTTCTTGTAGCCGGCCCGACCCGGCTCCCAGCCGTGAAACGCCATCACCAGGCCGCCGTCATCGTCGGTGGTCCACTCCTGGCCGCCCGGTCCCCACACGACGTCGTCGAGCCCGACCCACGGTCGCGTCGTCGTCTGCTTCTCGAACGGCCCGAGCACCGACGTCGCCGTGGCGTAGCCGATGGCGTAGCGCTCCGAGTAGAACCAGTTGCCCGAGTAGAAGAGGTAGTAGCGGCCGTCGTGGGCCAACATCGACGGCGCCTCGATCAGCAGCCCCTCCCACGCCGCGTCGACCGTCAGGAGTGGGTGCGGATCGTCGACAAGAGCGAGCCCGTCGTCGCTGAGCCGCTGGATCCACAGGGCGGAGGGACGGTGGACGGCGTTGGAGTCGGCCTTCCAGAGGAGGTAGCGCCGGCCGTCGGCGTCGAGGAAGGGGCTGGGGTCGATCGACCCGCCTTGTTGGGCCTGGAAGACGAGCGGAGCCTCGCTGCGGTCGACGAAGGGGTCGTCGGGATGCGTCGCCGTGGCCGCAGAGATGGCCTGGTGACGGGAACCGGCCTTGTGGATCGAGTACCAGAGCACGTAGCCGCCGGCTACCTCCGCAACCGAAGGCGACCAGATCCGGTTGGCCTCGGCCCAGGCCGGCACATCCGGCAGGGCGTCGGTCGGACCGCTCCAGGTCTCGAGGTCGGCCGAGGCGAGCAGCTGGACGTGGCACCCGTTGTCGTCCGAAGCGTACGCGTACCACCGTCCCGGACCGTCGTGGAGGACGAACGGATCGGCGAAGTTGGCCGGGTGAAGAGGACCGCGCCCGATCGGATGTCGGGGCGCCCCTTCGGCGGTGTTCACCGGGTGCAGCCTCGGGCCCAGGCCAGGACGCTCAACTCCGCCGCCCGGGCGGGTTCTCCTCCGAGACGTTGGCGGCGTCGACCTCCGCGAGCCAGGCCGGCGCATGATGTTGGGCCCAACCCCGCCGGATCCTCCCCCTGACCATCGAGCCGAGGGAGTCGCGATCGGAGAGGGCCATGAGGATGTGGCCGGCGATGACCACGACGAAGAGCACCGCCAGCCAGTTGTGCACGAAGGTGGCGCCGGCCCGCCAGCTGAGCGGCCACGGCCGGTACCAGCGCAAGATGATCCCTGTGCCGAGCATCACGAGTCCGCCGCCGGCGGTGAAGGCGGCGTTGAGCTTCTGGCCGGCGTTGAACTTTCCCGTCGCCAGGCGAGAGCGGGCCTTGGACCGACTGAGGCCGCTCTTGGTTCCCAGTCGCAGCCAGCTGGTATCGGTCTGTGTCCAGCGGTTGAAGCGGCGCACGTCGGCGCGCAAGGCCCGACCCCACGATCCGGCCAGCGCCAGGATCAACGGGACCGGAAGGGCGAGGCCGCAGTAGACGTGGATCGTTTCGACGAGGTGGCGTCGCCCGATCAGAGACTCGAGCGGAGTGAAGTAGAGGGCCGCGCCGGTGAAGATCAGGGCGCCGAAGAGCAGGGCGTTGGCCCAGTGCACCGACCGTTCGACCAGATCGAACCGCGACAGCAGGGGCGTCGCCGCCTGCGCCTTGCGGTGGGCCGGAGGCCCGCGGCGCGCTGGCGCCGCGGGCACGATCCGTTCAGCCACCGCTCGGTGGGCTTCCGCTGATCCAGGCGTCGATCGGGTAGCCGTTTTGCTCCCAGTAGCCGTAGTCCTGGCGGTTCACGGCGTCGACGCCCGAAAGCCACTTGATCGACTTGTACCCGAACATCCCGGGCACGTACAGCCGGACCGGTCCTCCGTGGGCTCTCGTGACGGGGGCGTTGAGCATGGAGTAGGCGATGATGGCGCCCGACTGCTGGGCCTGGTCGAGGGTGAGGCTCTCGGTGTAGACGCCGTCGAAGGACGTGAAGCGAAAATCGGTCGCCTTCGAGCTCATGCCGGCCTTCTCGGCCAGGTCGGTGAGCCGCACGCCCACCCAGTGGACGTTTTCGACGCTCCAGCCGGTCACGCACTGAAACTTCCTGTCCAACTTGGTGGCGGGAAGCGATTTGAGGTCGTCGACGGAGAGGGCCATCGGCCGCTTGACCATGCCGCCGACCCGCAGCTTGTACCCGGCAGGAGCGGCGGGGTACCCGCTGGTCACGGTGTAGATCGTGAAGCCGCCTCCCCCGGGGAGGAGCCCACCGACGGCGCTGTTTTTCAGTGGGCTGAGCGCCGAAGAGACACCGCGCTGCAGGGTAGAACCGGTGACGACACCCACGGCACCGAGACCGAGGATTCCCAGCACGACCCGCCGCCCGATGGGCTTGCCTGCGTCAGGGCCGGAGCCCCGGCGCGGCTTGGGTCGCGCGTCGGCAGGAATTTCCACACTTCAACAATGGCAGCCATCACGCCGCTATCGCGTGCTGTTCAGCTTATCTTAAGCTCTGGTCGGAAGATCCGGGCCGGTCCCCGCGCCACGATCCCCTTCGCCACCGAGGCCAACGCCTCCGACGCCTCGCTCCCAGGATCGGCCACGGTCACCGGGCGGCCGGTGTCGCCGCCTTCTCTGAGCGCAGGGGCGAACGGCACCTGGCCGAGCATGGGCACGCCGAGCTCGGCCGCCAGCTCGTCGCCGCCGCCCCGCCCGAACAGCTCGTAGGCGCGCCCGTCGTCGGCGCGGAACCAGCTCATGTTCTCGATCACGCCGCGCACGGGAAGGTTGATCTTCTTGGCCATGTAGGCGCTGCGTTGCGCCACTCGTTTGGCCGCCGGCTGCGGCGTGGTCACCACGTAGACCTCCGACGTCGGCAGGTACTGGGCCATCGAGAGGGCGACGTCCCCCGTGCCGGGCGGCATGTCGATCAGGAGGAAATCCGGTTGGCCCCACGCCACGTCGACGAGAAACTGCTCCAGGGCCTTGTGCAGCATCGGACCGCGCCACATGACCGGCTGGTCCTCGTCGACGAAGAACCCCATCGACATGACGTGCACGCCGAACGCCACCGGCGGCACCATCTTGTTGTCCTCGACGCCAGGGTCGCCTTGGATGCCGAGCATCTGCGGGACAGAGAAGCCGTAGACGTCGGCGTCGAGGAGGCCCACGTCGTAGCCGGCCCGCACCAAGCACACGGCCAGGTTGACCGTCACCGACGACTTGCCGACCCCGCCCTTTCCCGAGCTGATGCCGATCACCCTCGTGCGGCTCCCGGGCAGGCCGAAGGGGTTGGCCCGACCCTCTTCGTGGCCGAGCGGCGCCTTGGGGGCGGCGGCCGCGGTCCTGGTCTGCCCGGCCGAGGTCGGCACGCGGGCCCGCAGGCGTTCGAGCTCCTTGGGGGTCATGACGGCCAGATCGACCGCCACGGCCCGAGCGCCCCTGATCCCGGCGACGGCCACGCGCACCCGCTCGGCGAGCTCCTCGCTCTGCGGGGCGTCCGGCCCGTTGAGCGCGAGGGTGACGGTCACCTGACCCCGCCTGATCTCGATCGACCTGACCATGCCGAGCTCGACGATGCCGACGCCGAGGCCGGGATCCGTGATCGGCGTCAGCACCTCGACGACCTGTCGCTCGCTGATCCCCATCCATCCTCCGTACCCTCGGCATTTGCACTACGCAGGTAGGTAGAATACTCCCGTGACGTCCTTGCAGGCCCAGGCCGAAGGTGACGCAACCATGTCGGGGGCAACGATCGCCGAAGTGCTGGCCGACCCTTCGGCCCCGGTCGACCTCGTCGATCCGGTGGCCGCTGCCGGCCCGGTGGCCGCCGCCGGCCCGTCGGCTGCCGTCGGCCCGGCCGAGGGGACGCAGGCGACGTTAGGGGGCGGGCTGAGCGACGCCGAGTTCTCCGCCGCCGTTACGGCGGTCACCTCAGCCTTCGGCGACCCAACCAGGCGCCGCATCTACCTCTACGTGCGCGACCACATTGGCGGGACGACCGCATCGGCGGTCGCCGCCCATTTCGAGCTGCACGCCAACGTGGCCAGGCATCACCTCGACAAGCTCGCCGCTGGCGGCTACCTGACGGTGTTCGTGCCCAAGCCCGCCGGCGGGGCCGGCCGCCCTTCCAAGCACTACCGCGGCTCGAGTCTCGAAGCCGGTCTCGCCCCGCCCCGGCGTGGCGACGACCTGCTCGTGGTGCTTCTCGGCAAGGCCCTCGCCCTCGTGCCTGCCGAGGCGGCCGAGGCCATGGCCGAAGAGGTCGGCGAAGACTACGGGCGCCGGCTGGCGTCGGAAATGTCGAGCGGCGACGGCCAGCGCTCGTCGCGCGTCGCCCTGCACGCCATCGCCGACGCCCTGACCGCCCACGGCTTCGAGGCCCATGCCGAGGCCCGAGGGGGATCGCTGGCGTTGATCAAGGAGAGCTGCCCGTTCTTCGATACGGCCAAGCAGCACCCGGTCATCTGTGCCGTCGACCGGGGCATGGTGCGGGGCATGCTCGCCGAGCTGTCGGGGGGTGTCGTGGTCGGCGACGGCTCCTCACGCGCCCTCGGCGACGACGCCTGCGTCACCTTCGTCTGACCGCTCGCGTTCGTCTGAGCGCTCGCGGCTCGACCGGGCGCGCTCCATTTGGGCGGCGCTCTTGCCGCGGCCAGCGCCCGGTGGGCCGTGCGGCGCGGACGCCACGGGCCTTCTTGTCGCGATCTGTGTACGCGAGCGCCCGAACCTGTCGCGATTTTTGTACACCTGTAGGTGCAAAAGCGCGACAGGTTCGGCGTCGAAAGCGACAAATCGCCCGAGGGGGCCCTTCCTCGCCCGCCGGCCCGGCGCTCAGCCTCCGCCGGCCGCCAGCTTCTTCTTGGCCTTGACGAGCGTGGACGAGATCGACGCCACCCGCGACTTGGCCGGCGTGTCGCTCAGGTACGCCTCCAGCTGGGGGACGGCGGCACGGTCGTTGCCCTCGTAGTAGTAGCCAAGGCCCCTGTACCCGTAAGCAACCCCGTAGGAGGGGTTGACGATCTCGGCCTTCCCGAGCTGGCTGAGTCCCCGGTCGACGAGGGCCCGGTTGCGGCCGGACTCGCCGACCTGGACGAGGATGGCTCCCTCGCCGGTGAGCGCCTCGACGTTGTTCGGGTTCGTCCGCAGGACCCCCTCGTAGTCCCTCATGGCCTGCACGGCGTTGCCGTCGGCGTACGCCGCCTCCGCTTCGACGATCTGCTGGGTCGTTTGTTGGACAGCGTTCGACCCCGACACGCCCTCACCCGGGAGACGGACGCCGGCGGCGGCGGAGACGGCCCAGACGACCCCGCCGACGATGAGAACCACGGCGACGGCGAGCAGGATTCGCTTCCGCCACGGACTCGGGACCTTGGCACCCTCGACGCCGGAAGGGCCGTCGTCGCCCGAAGGGACATCACCGCGTGGCGCAACACTCCCCTCGTCGGGTCCTAACGGTACGGCCGGGTCGCCACCGGGCTGCCGGTCGCCGAGACCAGGGCCGCCGGCGCCATCGGGCTCGAGCGGGGGCGCCGGCGGCGCCTCGTTGCCGGCGCCCCCGAGCTGGCGGAGAATCTGCGCGGCCCGCACCGTGTAGTCGTCGCGCAGCGCCAGGTAGTCGTGCTCGTCGATGTCGCCGGCGGCTCGCTCGGCCTCGAGATCGCGAAGCGAGCGAAGGAAGAAGTCCCGCTCTTCCTCGAGCACAGAGCGGGACCGGTTGGCGGCGTCGGCGGCCGGCGAAGGGGTCATGTCGTGTGCCCTGACGGCGCTTCGGGGTGCAGGGCACCGCTGACGAGCAACCGGTCGCCGTCGCTTATCGGACCGGTCCGGCCGATCCGCCAGCGGGCGAACCCGATTCCGAGGCCGGCGACGGCTACCACGATGGCGCCGACGGGGAACACCCAGAGGAGGACGTTGATGCCCTTGGCCGGGGGGCTTTCGAGGATGCTCGAGCCGTAGGAGGCCGAGATGCTCGAGAGGATCTCCGATCGGGTCTTGCCGGCGACGACCTCCTTGTGGATGTAGTCGCGTATCTGCACGGAGATGCGCGTCTCCGACTGGGCGACGGTCTCACCGCTGCACACGGGGCAGCGGACGGCGCCGGCGATCGAGGTCGTCCGCTGCTCGACGGTCGGGTGGCTGTGGCGCTCGGTCCCGATGACGAGGGCGATGACGGCAACGACAACGAGGGCGATCCAAGGCAGCAGGCGCACGAGCCGGCGGGACGGCGGCGGCCGAACGGGCGCTGAGAGGGAGCCGGGGCCCGCCGACGGGCTCATGAGCCCCCCGACGCCCTGGCGATGGCGCTGTCCAACCCGGTCGCGTTGACCCCGCTGGAAAGGACGGAGACGACGATCCCCTGCGGGTCGACGACAAAGCTGGTGGGGATGGTGCTCACGCCCCAGGTCACCCCGGCTGTGGTGTCCTTGAGCGCCGGCCAGGTGGCGTGGCTGCCGGCGAGAAACGTGCGCATGCTCGCCGCATCACCGGGGTCCTCTGCCACCGTCAGGATCGTGGCGTGGTAACGGGAGGACGTCTTGGCGAACCTGAGCAGCTGCGGCATCTCCTGATGGCACGGGACGCACCAGCTGGCCGCGAAGTTGACGAGCACCCACTTCCCCGAAAATTGCGCGAGCGACATGGTCCTGCCGCCGTCGAGCGATGCCCCGCTGAGCGCGGGAGCCGGCTTGCCTTCGAGCGGGCTGGCGGACGTGGTACCGCCGCCGACCGTCGCCAGGACGGCGATGAGCACGGCAAAGGCGACCCCGGTGCCGCCGGCAACCCACAGAACGAGACGGCGTCGGGGACCCCGCCGGGCGGCCGCCGGGGGGTCGGCGCCGTTCGTCGTCACGACGCCGCTCCCGGCGCATCTTTCGACCCGCCCTTACACGCCGTCACGATGCCGCTCCGGCCGGCGCCGGCCCCCCGATGCCCTCGTCGCCATGCTTCGCCCGCGCCACACCGGAGCCGACCGGGGCGGGCACGGGGTCGCCGTCACGCCCGGCGGGGGCGCCGACCTCATCACGCCCGATCGCCACGCCGGCGACATCACTCCCGACGGGCGCGGACACGGCGTCGGTCGGCCGGCGCCGGCGCCGGCCGGGGAAGGCGGCGAGGGCGGAGCCGAGCACGACCACGAGCCCCCCGACCCAGACCCACGAGACGAGCGGCTCGACGATCACGCCGATGGTTGTCGGCCCCGATGCCTTCTTGGGGTCGTTGGCGATAGTGAGGTAGAGGTCCTCGGCGACGGTGCTCTTGACCGCAGGGGTCGGGACGGCGCCACTGCTGGAGTAGCGGTAGAGGTTGACCTCCGGCTCGTAGACCTTGCCGCCGTCGATGCGGACGAGGGCGCCGATGCCGGTGCGGTTCGCGCCCGACTCGCCCTGCAGCTTCAGGAATTTGAACGTGTGGCCCTGGAAGCTCGCCGTCTGGCCCGGGCGCAAGGTGAGCTGCGTCTGATGCTGGAAGGAGTGGCTGGCGGCGAAGGCGACGGCGATCATGACGACACCGAGGTGCACGATCATGCCGCCGTTGGCCCGCCCGACGAAACCGCGGGCGCCCTGGCGGCGGCTGGCGAGGACGAGCTGGCGCAGAGCGGAGGCGGCGGCGAAGGCGCCGAGCCCGAAGGCAAGGAGCGGGTTGAGGCCCCGCAGCCCGAGGGCGACGCAGACTACGAGGGTGCCGACGCCGGCCGACGCCGGCCAGATGAGCCGCCGGCGGAGCAGCTCACCCGACGCCTTGCGCCAGGGTAGGACGGGGGCGATGGCCATCAAGAAGAGGAGGCACACGACGATCGGCATTGTCATGGTGTCGAAGTACGGGCCTCCCACCGTGATGGATTTGCCGTCGACGGCCTGGACGATGAGCGGGAAGACGGTCCCGAGGAGGACGACGACGGCGAACGCACCGAAGAGGAGATTGTTGGCGAGGAAGGCGCCCTCGCGTGACAGCGGCGAGTCGATGGCGCCGGGCGAGCGGAGACGGTCGCCGCGCCACGCCAGCAGGAAGATGGCTCCGCCGACGGTGACGGCGAAGAAGCTGAGCAGCTCGGGGCCGATGTTGGAGTTGGAGAAGGAGTGGACCGATGCCAGCACCCCGCTGCGGGTGAGGAAGGTGCAGAGCACGGTCAGGCTGAAGGTCGAGAGCACGAGCGAGATGTTCCAGACGCGGAGCATGCCTCGCCGCTCCTGCACCATGACCGAGTGGAGGTAGGCCGTGGCCGTCAGCCAGGGCAGCAGGGCGGCGTTTTCGACCGGGTCCCACGCCCAGTACCCGCCCCAGCCGAGCACCCGGTAGCTCCACCAGGCGCCGAGCACGAGGCCGCCGGAGAGGAACGCCCAGCTGAACAGCGTCCATCGCCTCGTCTCGACCATCCAGCCCTCGCCGACCCTGCCGGTGATGAGGCTCGCGATGGCGAAGGCGAACGGCACGGTGAAGCCGACGAGCCCGAGGTAGAGCATGGGCGGGTGGAAGGCGACGAGCACGTTGTTCTGCAGGAGGGCATCGGGGCCAGGGCCGTTGACCGGTGGGATCCCCCTGACCGTCGTGAACGGGTTGGAGGCCGTCAGCATCAACCCGAAGAAGAAGGCGGCCACCGCGAAGCACACGACGAGGGCCCAGCCGACGAGCGGGTCGGCGATGCGCCGCCTGAAGTGGAAGGCAACGGCGGCGATGTAGCCGGCGAGGAGGAGGGCCCACAGCAGGATCGAGCCCTGGAGGGCCGACCACATGGCGGTGATCCGGAAGATCAACGGCGTGGCCACACTGTCGTTGTTGTCGACGTAAACGAGGCGGAAGTCGCGTGTGATCAGGGCGTGCTGCATGGCGCCCGTGGCGAGCACGGCGCCGAGCAGGACGATCCAGACGTAGCTCCGGCCGACGCGGAGCAGGTGGGGGCGGTCGGTCCGCAACCCGACGACGATGGTGATGGCGCCCGCCACCGCTGCTGCGAACGACAGGAAGATGGCCCCGAGGCCGAAGGCGGCGGTCACGAACCCGACGACTTGGGCGGCAGCTGCGACTTCAGTCGGCTGGGGTGCGCCTCGGTGTAGCTGGCCGTGTGCTTGACCATGATCTGGTTGCTCATGTAGGTGTTGCCCCGCCAGTGGCCCACGAGGACGACCGGCACGCCGGGCCTGAACACCTGCGTGGGGGTGCCCGTGCTCACGACCTTGACGGCCACCCCGGAGTTGTAGATGGTGAAGTCGAGGTCCTTGCCCACCCTGCGCACGTTGCGCTCGACCGTGCCCTCGATCCGGAACGGCTTGGTCCCGAGCGACGCCTTGTTGGCGACGGCCTGCTTGGTGGTCTGGAAGTACTCGGTGGCGTTGGTCAGGCCCTGGAAGAGCAGGAACCCGATGGCGCCGAGGATGACGACGGCGGCGACCACCTGGCGGCGGCGGCTGCCGAGCCACTGGCGGCGCCGGACCCCGCCGGTCGATGCGAGCAGCGCCCTGGCCTCGCTCAGCGGATCGCCGGCCGCATCAGACGACTCCGGGTCGTCGGAGCGCCAAGCCCCGGGGGGGGCGACGCTCACGGCGCGTCCTCGACGCCGGCGGGGTCCCTGGCCGCGAGCGCCCTGGTGAGGACCCGCGCCCGGTGGCGCACGTACACGACGTACAGGCCGAGGATCCCGGCCGCGGCCGCGTACCCACCGAGGACGAAGGGGTTGCTCATCGGCCCGGTCCTTCGTCGCTCATCCGCACCGAGGCCGAGGGCGACACGACGCCGAACCCACCGGGGCCAGCCGGCGCGCCCTCGGCGCGCCGCTCGGCGATGGCCGACACGACGAACTCCGTCTCGAAGCGCTCCTCGAGCGCCTCGACGGCGAGGCGGTGCATGAGCATCCAGGCGAAGACCAAACCGAACGACACGAACGACAACAGCATGGTCAGCAGCTGCCACCCGTGGATCAGGGGGCTCTGACCCACCCGGAAGAGGGTGTCGCCCTGGTGGAGCGTCGACCACCAGTTGGTCGCCTCGTGGTCGACGGGCACGACGATGAAACAGCAGAGCGCAGTGATGGCGCAGCGCTTCGCCCTGCCCTCGAGCTCGCCGCCGCTGCGCCTGAGGGCCAGATAGCCGAGGAACACGGCGAGGAGGAGGGCGGTCAGGGTCAGTCGGGCGTCCCAGGTCCACCACACGCCCCACGAGGCCCGGCCCCAGATCGACCCGGTGGCGAGGGTGGCGACGCAAAAGACCACGCCGACCTCGGCGGACGCCCCGGCCAGGCGATCCCACCGGCGGCTGCGGGTCCGGGGCCACAAGTAGGCGAGGCTGCCGAGGGCGCACAACCCGAAGCCGACGTAGCAGTAGGTGGCGACGGCAGGGTGGACGTAGATCAGCCGCACCAGGTTGCCCTGATGGGTGTCGGGAGGAGAGACCCAGCCCCCGAACCACACCACGATCGCGGTGGTGACGATGGCGGCGGCCCCGACGATGCGGGTGGCCCTGGTGGCGGTCGGTGAGCTCATACTTCCTCCAAAAGGGTGCCGAAGCCGAGCACACCAAGGGTGAGATAGATGGCCGCAAAGCAGCCGAGGAGGGCCAGCCAGCGCCAGCCGCCGCCGGTCGAGAGCCCGAGGGCGCTGCGCCACGCCTGGGTGGCGGCGAGCAGGACCGGAGCGACGACGGGCAGGATCAGCAACGGCAACAGGGTCTCACGGACCCTGAGCCCTGCGGACATCACCCCGTACACGGTGCCGGCGGCGGCCAGGCCGGCCGTGGCGGCCACGGCGGTGGCGACGAGGAGCAGGACGTGGTGGATGGCGGTGCCGAAGAGCACGACGGTGCCGATCCCGAGCAGGACCTCGAGGCCGGCCAACTGGGCCGCGACGGCCGCCGCCTTGCCGAGGAAGATCCCACCGCTGTCGAGGCCGGACATGCGCAGCCCGTCACGGGCGCCGTCGCCGGCCTCGAGGGCGAAGCTGCGTTGCACGGCGAGCAGCGAGCACAACAGCACGGCGACCCAGAACAGCCCGGGGGCGGCCTGGGTGAGCAGGTCGCGGCGCTGGTCGAAGGCGATCCCGAAGAGCAGCAGGACGAGCACGGCGTACGGCGCGACCTGGTTGGTGGTCACCCGCGAGCGGGCCTCCACGCGCAGGTCCTTGCCGGCGACGATGAGGGCGTCACGCCACATGGATGGTGTCGTTTCTGGGGAAAGAGCGGCCCGGTTCGCCGGCTCCTTCGGCGGTGCCGGCCAGCGCATCGTCGGGAGGCGACGGGGGCATCGCAGGGACGGCGCTCAACGACTCGCTCGCCGTCACGGCGCCGCCGGCGACGGCTACGACCCTGCCGGCCAGGGCGTGGGCCCGGTCCTGCTCGTGGGAGGCGAGGACGACCGTGGCGCCGGCGTGCACGGCGGCGCGTACGAGGTCGTCGAGGAGGTCGCGGTGTTGGGCGTCGAGACCGGCGTGAGGCTCGTCGAGCAGCCAGAGGGGCGGGTTTCTCGCGATGAGGGCGGCCAGGGCGACCCGGCGGCGCTGCCCGGCGGAGAGGGCGCCGACCGCGCTCGACCGGAGGCGACCGGTCAGGCCGAGACGATCGAGGGCGGGACCGACCGCCTTGGTCGAACCGCCGGAGGCTCGCACGGCGAAGCGGACGTTGTCCTCCACGCCGAGGTCGTCGTAGAGGGCGCCGGCATGCCCGAGCAGGCCGACACTGCGCCGGACGGGTCTCGGGTCAACGGTCAGGTCGCAGCCGAGGACGACGGCATCGCCGGCCACCACCCGCAGCAGGCCGGCACAGGCCCGAAGGATGCTGGTCTTGCCGGCGCCATTGGCTCCTTGGAGCAGGACGATCTCCGAACGGTCGACGTCGAGATCGACGCCGGCCAACACGGGGAACCGACCCACGAGGGCCACAGCAGAACGGAGGCGGATCACGGGATCCATGGACAGCCGCAACGCTAGCGAGGAGGGCTCCGGTTTGACCATCCGGGGCTCCGCAGCTCGACCACCCGGACTCAGGTCCCGCTGCGAGACAACTCGCGCCGCCAGCTCCGATGAGCCCTTGCTGCGACGGCACTTTGCGGCTTTCGGCCGTGCCAGTTGTTTCTGCGCGGTCCCTCAGTCGACGCTGCGCTCGTGGCTTGGCACGTCGAGGTACCGGTTGAGTGCGTTGAGGACCGCCCGCGCCGTCGACTCGGCGACCGACTCGCCTCCGGCCACACCGTGGCGGACCTCACCGCTCTGCGGGTCTTCGAGAGCGACGAGCGATCCGGGCCCGAGCTCGGCGGGCAGCGGCTGGGCGGCCGAGACGTCGAAGGGCATGGGCGGGGCGAGCTCGCGCAGGGCCGAGACGACAGCGGACGCCACCACCAGCCGGTCGTCGGCGGGAACGAGGACGTTGACCCTGCGATCGAAGTGGGAGAGGTGGATCTCGATCTCCTCGCCAGGGAGCTGTGACGTCGACGTCATCAGACGGACGCGGCTTCGTGAGGGACCCTCGAGTGCGGGCGGACCGACTACCGAGACGACGAGAGGGCCGCCGACGTAGCCGCGAGCCACGCGCTGGGCTCTCGCCTGCAACTCGTCACCGTCCTCGACGGCCTCGGCCACGACGTCGACGACCAACGCTTCGCCCCGTTCACGAAACGTCACGAACGTCACGCCGGCCAGCCGCCGCAAGTCCAGCTCAAGAGCGTCGAGAACGTCGGCGGACACGCTCTGACCGCGGGCCTCAACCAACCGAGGCCTTGTCCGCGTACAGCCGCTTGTCGGCGATCCGTTGCAGCTCGGCCACGTCGTCGGTATCGACGGGGAAGCACGCCACCCCCCAGGAGAAGCTCAGGGCGGCGCTCGGCTCGGCCCCGGCGACGACGCGGCGGAGCCGTTCGATCAGCGGCGCAGCCACCGATGGAGAGTCGGCGTTGACCACAATCAGAGCAAACTCGTCACCGCCGAGGCGGGCAGCGACATCGCCGGTGCGGAGGATGCCCCTGATCTCCTGGCCGACGGATCGCAGCGCCTCATCACCGCCGGCGTGGCCGAGACGGTCGTTGACCACCTTGAAGTTGTCCAGGTCGATGAGAACGAGCGAGAAGGGCAGCCCGTAGCGGCTCCGTCGCGCCGCGGCATTGGCGAGGGCCCGGTCGTAGGACCGCCGGTTGAGCAGACCGGTGAGCGGATCGTGGCTGGCGTCGTGACGCAAGAGGTCCATGACCAAGGCGGTGGTGGCGAGATGGGTGACATACGACCCGACGGTCGGGTCGACCGTGCCGGGCCGGGTGTAGAGGCCGGCAGAGGCCTGCAGGGCGTCACGGAGCCAGCGGCGAGCCGCTCCCATGGCCACGTCGGCGCGCCGCAACCGGAAGACCTGTCGGGCGAGAGGCGTGTCGTCGACGACGAAGACGGCGTCGTCGAGGGCGTAGCGCGACGCCAGCACGTCGAGAGTCTCGTAGATGAACGCCAGCCCGCTCGGCGACCGGTTGAGCTTGCCGGCGAGAGCCAGAACGTCGGCGTCGACGGGATCGGCTTCGTTTCCGGCCTCGGCGGTGACGAGAAGGGGGACGCTGCTCACTCGAGCCTGGTCCATGTCGATGCGGTCCCTCCGGTCCCGACGGTGAGTGGTGTCATCGCCGAGGGAAGAGCGGGGCGGCCCCGGTGCGAGCGATGTGTCTGCGGCGATGGTAGCCGTCACATCGTCCCCCTCAGACACGGGGTGGGGGCGCCGGAACCGACGCCTTCCGGTTTTTCGGACAAGACCGAACTGCGGACGGATCCAGGGCGGCTCACCTGCCCTCGGCGCCCGGAGGCGACAGGCGACCCCGCCTCCTCCGATGCCTCGCGGCCTGCAGGCTGAGCGAGACCCTTCTTGCCGGGAACGGTCGGAGTGGTTCGGGCGGGCGGACACAGTCCCGGTAGCTGAGCGAAGGAGGTCGGCGCACGAGTGTAGGTTCGATGCCCGACGTCGTTTCACCTGCTCCTCATGCGCACACCTCCCCCGCCGCCCCGGCGGCTTCCGGCGGCCGCGCGCCGCAAGCAACTCGTCGCTGTCGCCCTGGAGGCCTTTGCCGCCGGCAGCTACCACGCCACGTCGATGGATGACATCGCCGAGCGAGCCGGGGTGACCAAACCGGTCCTGTACCAGCATTTCCCCTCGAAGAGTCGGCTCTACCTGGAGCTGATCGAGACCGTCGGCGAGGAGCTGCGCTCGTCCGTGGCGTCGAGCGCGACTGCGGAGTCCCAACCGCGAGCCAGGGTGCTGGCCGGGTTCCGCGCCTACTTCCGGTTCGTGGCGACCCGCAGCGACGCGTTCCGGCTTCTCTTCGGTGGTGGAGCCCGCCAGGGCGGCGAGTTCGCCGACGCCGTGCGAGCCGTCGAGCGCAGCGTGGCCGAGACGATCGCCGGCCTGATCGACGTCGATCTCGACGTCGACCACCGCGAGCTCCTCGGCTACGCCATCGTCGGTCTGGCCGAGGTGACGGCCCGCCAATGGGTGCTACGCCACGACGAGAGCGCCGCAGAGGCCGCGCCCTGGGCCGCGGTCCCCGACGGTGTCGGGCCGACCACGACCCGAGCGGACCCCAGTGCCGGCACGAGGCCGATGCGCACGGGTTCGAGCGCCGGGCTCGTCGTCGCAGACGGCGACGTGCTAGCCGTCCGCCTCGCCGACCTGATCTGGGCCGGTCTCAGGGGCCTTCCCAGCCTGACACCGGCCGGCGAAGGCCCCGGGACCGGAAGGATCGGGGGCTCCGACGAAGCCGGCGGATGACGTCTAGGTCCCGCTGCGAAACAACTGGCGCGGCCGCTGCCGATGAGACCTTGGTGCGACCGCATTTGCGGCCTACGGCCGCGTAAGTTGTTTCTTCGCGGTCCCTTAGAGGCGGCCGAGGACGGCGTCGGCGCTGCTGACGTCGACCCCGAGGCCGTCCTCGACGGCTATGTCGGTCACGACGCCGTCATCGATGATGGCGGCGAAGCGCTTGGAGCGCACGCCGAGGCCGCCACCGCTCAGGTCTATCTCGAGTCCGAGCGCCTTGGTCAGGTCGGCCGAACCGTCGCCGATCATCACGACGCTGTCACCCACGTCGCGCGCGTCGGCCCACGCCCCCATGACGAACGGATCGTTGACCGACACGCACGCAATGGTCCCGACGCCTTTGGCCTTGAGGTCGTCGGCCCTGATGACGAAGCCGGGGAGGTGGACGTCCGAGCATGCCGGCGTGAACGCACCGGGCACGCCGAACAGCACGACCCGCCCGGATCCGAGCAGCTCGGCGGTCTGAACCGGCTTGGGTCCATCCGGGCTCGGGACGGCTACCTTGACGTCGGGGATGCGGTCGCCGGCAGCGATGGTCATGTGGGCTCCTCGGGTGATCGGTCGGGCGGCGGCCACGGTCGGCGGCCGGTCGGGTCGTAGCCTAGATGGGACCCGCCCCGATCCGGCGGGCCGGGCGCGGCCCGGCACGGCCGGCACGACCGCGAAAGCCCGGCGGCCCGGCAGGGGCGACGTTGGCCGCCGCGCCCTTCGGGCGACTTCAATGGGGGACCGTGCCCGACCTCGCCGACGTCGACCTGACCCTGCGGATCGACCGGCGGGAGGAGACGGACCGCCTCGAGCGGGCCCAGAAACGCCTGCTGCAGCTCCGCCTGTGTACCGCCGGGCTCGTCGGGGAGCGGACGCCGGGACCACCGATCTGTGTCGTGATGGAGGGCTGGGACGCCGCCGGCAAGGGGGGCGCCATCAAACGGCTCCTCGCGTCGCTTGACGCCCGGCATTACCGGGTTGCGTATTTCTCCAAACCTTCCGCAGCCGAGAAGGCACACACCTTCCTGTGGCGTTTCTACCCGGAGCTGCCGGGCGCTGGCGAGATGACCGTGTTCGATCGCTCCTGGTACGGCCGGGTCCTCGTCGAGCGGATCGAGGGGTTCGCCACCGAGGAGGGGTGGCGTCGGGCCTACCGGGAGATCGTCGAGTTCGAGCGGACCCTCACGAGCGACGGCGTCATCCTGATCAAGTTCTGGCTGCACATCTCCCACGACGAGCAGGCCAAGCGGTTCGAGAGCCGGCTCGAAGACCCGTTACGGGCGTGGAAGCTCGGCCCAGAGGATTGGCGCAACCGCGACAAGCGCCCGCAGTACGAGGCGGCCGTACAGGACATGCTCCATGAGACGAGCACCGAGCTCGCGCCCTGGGACGTCGTCGCCTCGGAGAGCAAACGCTACGCCAGGGTCAACGTGGCGGAGACCGTCGTGGCCCGGGTGGAGGACGGGCTCCGTCGGGCTGGGATCAAGCCGCCCCGACCGCCCGACTGAACAAACCGTAGAACCTGCGATTCAGGCTGCGCGGCGATACTCCTCGACCACATTGCGGACCAGATGGAGGCCACCGAGGCCCGGCAGGCGATCGACGTTGCGGTCGATGCGGTCGGCGGCGACGAGGCCGTCTTCGCCGTCGAAGAGGTAACGCACGAGGAACTCCGTCTCTTCCTTGGGCCGAACGCCGTGGCCGACCGGCTTCCAGAACCTCCGGAGCGCCCAGCGGGTGATCCGCTGGCTAGTTGCGCTGCGCTCGAGCCGGGCCCGGCCCTGGCTCGCATAGAAGTCGATGTGACGACCTTCCTGCTTCATGATCCGCTTGAGCAGCTCGGTGAGAACGGGGTGGTCCTCCTTGCGCAAGAGGAGGCTGTAGGCGGCCTGGGTCGTCCACTCGTTGACGGCCCCCCACACCATGTGGATCGCCGCCATGTCGGGCACGACCGAAGAGCCGAGGACGAATCCCACCGGCCGCCAGCGGTCACTCTTCTTCAGGTGTTGGCGCACATCGTCGATGCGCGACGCCCCGTTGGGGCGGCCGTGCGCCTCGAGCACCCGCCCGATGGCCTCGCCGTGCCAGTGTTCCTCGTAGTTCCAGATCGTGAGGAACGTGGTGACGTCGGGGTCCTCGTGGGCCCTCGTCACGAGCAGGTCGCGGAGGTAGCAGACGGTGTGGTGCTCGATGTCGTGCATGTACTGCAGGCATCTCAGGGCGCCGGCTGGGAGGGGGCGATCCTCGAATCCGGCACCCAGGTCCAAACCGTCGAGCTCCAGACGACCGGCCATCCGGCTGTAGAGATCGATGTCGAACGCCATGCTAAATCGTACGTCGCCGGTGCCCTTCACGGATGACCCGCGAGCCCGATCGCTCAGACCAGCGAGCCGGACCGTTTGATCGTGCGGATGATGGGGGTGGTCTCCACCCGGAGCGTACCTTCGAGGCCGCCGACGCACTCGGAGAGGTACCGGTAGAGGCCGGCGATGTCGGTGCAGATGACGCTGGCCATGAGGTTGGTGGACCCGGTTGTCGCCGCCACGAACGGGACCTCCCGATGACCGGCCATGGCCTCGCCGACCGACTCGAGTCGGGAGGGCAGCACCGACATCCACAGCACGGCCCGCTGCGTGATCCCGTAGACGGCGTCGTCGATCTCCACGTCGAAGGCGAGGAGACCACCGGAGCGGAGGCACTCGATCCGGCGTCTGACCGTCGCCTCGTGACATCCGGTGATGGCGGCGAGGTCGGCGTGACTCGCCCGGCCGTCTCGGGCCAGGACGGCGACGATGGCCCGGTCGACATCGTCGAGCCCCTCGCATCCGTCCGCCGTCGGGATCGTGGCCGACCCGGTCGACGCGGGAGCCAACCGCTCGACCTGGTCGGCGTCGAGCGCCTCGGTCGCCCCCTGCCAGCCGACCAAACCGTCCCCGTAGACGTGGAGGAGGGAATGGGCGGCGATGCCCACGACCCGCCGGCTCCCCGTCAGCGTCTCGAGCAGCAGGTTGTCACGATCGGCCTCCGTGGCCGCCGTCACGACGCAGTGGATCTCCGTGCCACCCGACGCCAGGCGCACCCACGACGTATCGGGCCTGGCCCCAAGGGCCGCGGCGACCGCCCGAGCCGAATCCGGCCGGCACTGGAGCCGCAGCACCCACTCCACCCACCCGAGGCGGCGGCCGTCGATCTCACCGAGTACTCGTAGCCCGGCCCTCGATCGTAGGTTGTGGTATCGGCGGGCAACCGTCTGGTCCGACACTCCGAGCACGGCGGCCAGCTGGCGAAACGGTGCCCGCGGCGCCACGTGCAAGGCGTGGATGATTTGACGATCGAGCTCGTCGATCGAGACGGTTCCCACGCTCGGAATGGTAGATGATGTCGAAATTCGGCAACGGCGACGGAAGGGCGTGGCCGCTGCCACAAAGTATCCTCACAGGTGGGTGGCGTCGCACCCCACCACCGATTCCCCAAAGGAGCCTCGATGGACAAGAAGTGGTGGACCCTCATCGCCGTCTGTACCGCCACGTTCATGCTGCTGCTCGACGTCACCATCGTCAACGTCGCCCTCCCCGACATCCAGAGCAGCCTCAGGGCCGGGCTCGGTGACCTCCAGTGGATCGTCGACGCCTACGCGCTGAGCCTCTCGGCCCTGTTGCTCACCGCCGGATCCCTCGCCGACCTCTTCGGACGGCGCCGGCTGTTCGGGATCGGGCTCGTCATCTTCACGCTCGGTTCGCTCCTCTGTGGTCTGGCCCAGTCGCCGCTCATGCTGATCCTGTCGCGCGCCGGGCAGGGCGTCGGCGGCGCCATCATGTTCGCTACCTCCCTCGCCCTCCTCGCCACGAGCTTCCAGGGCAAGGAGCGGGGCACGGCGTTCGGGGTGTGGGGAGCGGTGACGGGCGTCGCCACCGCCCTCGGACCGATCCTCGGCGGCCTGCTCACCACGGGCATCAGCTGGCGGGCCATCTTCCTCGTCAACGTGCCCATCGGCGTCGTTGCCGTCGCCCTCACCATCCTGCGCGTCCAGGAGTCGCGCCAGGCCCACGCCCACCGCCCCGACTGGCCGGGGGTGGCCTTCCTCACCAGCGGACTGATCGGGCTCGTCTACGGCCTGATCCGAGCCAGCGAGACGAGCTGGAGCGACAGCGGCGTCGCCATCTCCCTCGCCGCCGGCGCCATCCTGCTCGTCGGGTTCCTCATCGTCGAGCGCATCGTCGCCCACCCGATGTTCGATCTGTCACTGTTTCGCGTCCCGACGTTCGTGGGCGGGTCGATCGCCGCGTTCTGCATGAACGCCTCGCTGTTCTCCATCCTCCTCTACCTGGTCCTGTACCTCCAGGACGTGGAGAGGTTCTCGGCGCTCGGTACCGGCGCCCGGCTGCTCCTCATATCCGCTGGCACCTTGAGCACGTCCACCCTCGCCGGTCGTCTCAGCTCCAAGGTCCCCGTCCGATGGCTGATCGGACCTGGGCTCCTCCTCGTCGGGGTCGGACTGTTCTTGATGATCGGCCTCCATCCGACGACGAGCTGGACCCATCTGATCGCCGGGTTCCTCGTAGCCGGCGTCGGAACCGGCATGGTCAACCCGCCGCTGGCCTCCACGGCGGTCGGTGTCGTCGAGCCCCGCCGCTCGGGCATGGCATCGGGGATCAACACCACCTTCCGCCAGATCGGGATCGCCACCAGCATCGCCGCCCTCGGCTCGATCTTCGCCGGCGTGGTCAATCACGAGCTGACCAACGGGCTCGGCCACATCCCCGGGGTCGCCGGGCGGGTGACGGCCATCTCGACCCAGGTTCGGGCCGGCGACGTCCACGGCGCCATCGCTCTCGTCCCGCCCCGATATCGGGGTGACGTGCTCCATCTCGCCGCGACCGGGTTCGCCAACGGGATCAACGATCTCCTCCTCGTCACCGGGATCGTTGCGATCGTCGGCGCCGTCGCCTCGTTCGCCCTCATCCGCAGCAAGGACTTCGTCGCCGCCGCGGCGCCGGCCGGCGCCACGGCCGGCCCGGGGGCCGAGGCGGGGGCCGAGGCGGGGGCCGGGGCCGAGGCGGGGGCCGGGGCGGGGGCCGGGGCCGAGGTCACGCCGGCCGGCGGGACGGCCTGAGCCTGCCCGGCGCTCGAGGGCCTGGAGCCGGACGACGTGGAGCCGGGGGGCGTGGAACTGGGGGGCGTGGAACCGGGGGGCGTGGGACCGGAGGCATAGAACCGGGCGGCCCGGGCGGTACCGGGCGCATGGGAGCGGGCGGCACGGCCGCCGTGGGCCCGGGGGCGGCCGCCGTGGGCCCGGGGGCGGGCGCTGCGGGACGAAGCGGCGCCCTTGGCGGCGTCATCTCCTGCCTGACCTGCCCGGTGTGCGACGCCCCACTCGAGCTCACCGGCCGAAGCGTGCGCTGCGACGCCGGCCACAGCTACGACGTGGCTCGCCAGGGGTACGTCAACCTCCGGGTAGGGCACTCCGAGGCCGGCACGGCGGACACGGCCGGCATGGTGGCGGCACGAGAACGCCTCTTCGCCGGCGGACACTACCGGCCGGTGGCCGCGACGCTGGCGGCGGCGGCCGCCGCCATCCTCGGTGTGGAAGCGGGGACTGCGAGGGCGGCAGCGCCCCACGGCCCAGTCGGGGACTCCCGGGTCGTCATCGCCGACCTGGCCGCCGGCACCGGCTATTACCTGGCGGCCGTCCTCGACGCCGTCCCTGCCGGAGCCGGCATCGCGACCGACCTGTCCACGCCGGCGCTGAGGCGGTCGGCGCGGGCCCACGCGAGAGCGGCGGCCGTCGGCATCGACGTGTGGGGTCACCTCCCGATCGCCACGGGTTCCGTGGCCCTCGTGTTGAGCGTCTTCGGGCCCCGTCACCCCGACGAGATGGCCCGGATCCTGCGCCCCGGTGGAAGCATGCTCGTCGTCACACCACAGCCCGAGCACCTTCACGAGGTGGCGGGACCGCTCGGCCTGATCGGCATGGAGCCGGCCAAGACCGAACGGCTCGACCGCAGCATGGACGGGGTAGCCCGGCTCGTCTCCGAGCAACGCCTGGTCCACACGGCCACGATCCGGCGCGCCGACGCCGTCGACGTCGCTGCCATGGGCCCGACCGCCCGCCATGTCACGCCGGCGGAGCTCGCCCGCAGGGCGGCCGGGCTCCCCGACGAACTCGACCTCACCGTCGCCGTCCGCCTGGCCCGCTACCGCACCTGAGGCTGCGGACCTCCGCGCGCGCTTTTGGGACAGCGATTCGCTCGCGCGCGCGGTTACGGGACGCCGGCGGACCACAATCGCGCGCGCGTCGCGGGGCGGCGCCCGTGATCGCGCGCGCCGCGTCCCCGAATCGACGCGGGCGCAATTTAGACGACGCGACGATGCCACGCAGGCGCAACCAGACGACACTGTCGTCGTCCCACTGCGCCCGCGTGTCGACCGCCCGTCGTCCAGTTGCGCCCGGGTCACTCGGAGACGACGCCCGCGACCGCGACCAGTGTGGCGACCGCCGGCCCTTCCCCTATCCTCGACCTTCCGTCCGCCCGCGAGAGAACAGCGACGAAAGAGGACCCCCCACGTGCCTGCGACCGCCCCCGCCGAACAGACGCCGAGCGCCACCGGGTCCGACCCCCTGTCGAGCCCCCACGGTCGGCCCTGGTGGCGGAGTGCCGTGATCTACCAGGTGTACGTGCGCAGCTTCGCCGACGCCAACGGTGACGGCATCGGTGACCTCCCAGGGATCCGGGCCAGGCTCGGCCATATCGCCGATCTCGGCGTCGACGCCATCTGGCTCAACCCGTTCTACCCTTCGCCGCAGGCCGACGCCGGCTACGACGTGGCCGACTACCGCGACGTGGAACCCGCCTTCGGCACCCTGCGCGACGCCGAGGTGCTCGTGGCCGACGCCCACCGTCTCGGCCTCAGGGTGATCGTCGATCTCGTCCCCAACCACACATCCGATCACCACGCCTGGTTCAAGGAGGCGCTCGCCGGTGCTCCCGGCGGCAAGGAGCGCGACCGCTACATCTTCCGGCCGGGCCGCGGTCCCGGCGGCGACGAACCGCCCAACAACTGGCGTTCGCAATTCGGCGGGTCGGCCTGGACGCGCCTCCCCGACGGCCGAGGCGAGTGGTACCTCCATCTCTTCGCCCCCGAACAACCGGACCTCAACTGGGCCAACCCCGAGGTCGTCGCCGAGTTCCACGCCATCCTCGGGTTCTGGCTCGACCGGGGCGTGGACGGGTTCCGCATCGACGTCGCCCACGCCCTGACCAAGGACCCGGCCCTGCCCGACGTCGGGGACGAGCTGCTCGACACGACCGGCCATGCCCTGTCGGTCCCTGGCCATCCGTACTGGGACGTCGATGCCGTGCATGACATCTACAGGGGGTGGCGGGAGGTGATCGACAGCTATCCAGGGGACCGGATGTTCGTCGCCGAGGCGTGGGTCCCCGATCCCGGGCGGCTGGCGCGCTACCTGCGCCCCGACGAGCTGCACACCGCCTTCAACTTCGAGTTCCTCCTGGCGCCGTGGGATCCCAAGGCCATGCGCGACGTGATCGAGGCGACCCTCGATGCGTTGCGCGGCGTCGGGGCGCCGGCAACGTGGGTGCTCTCCAACCACGACGTGACCCGCCACGTGACCCGCTACGGGGGTGGCGAAGTCGGCCTGGCCCGGGCCCGTGCGGCCGCCTTGCTCACCCTCGCCCTCCCCGGCGGAGCCTACGTCTACCAGGGCGAGGAGCTCGGCTTGGAGGAGGTGGACGACATCCCCGCCGATCGGCGCCAGGACCCGAAGTTCGCCCGCACCGCCGGCCATCAGCTCGGACGCGACGGCTGCCGCGTCCCCCTGCCGTGGTCGGGAAGCGAACCGCCCTTCGGCTTCGGCGCCGGCGTGGAGCCCTGGTTGCCGCAGCCCGCGACCTGGGCGGCGCTTACGGTCGAAGCCCAGGGGAATGACCCCGCATCGACGCTGTCGCTCTACCGGAGGGCGCTCGTCATCCGGCGAGGGCAGGAAGCGCTCGGCGATGGGCCTATGGAATGGATCGAGGCCGGCGACGGCATGCTGGCGTTCCGCCGGAGCGCGACCTTTGCCGTCGTCATCAACTTCACCGATCGGCCGCTACCGCTCCCCGATGAGCTCGTGGGCGCCGAACCCGTCCTCGTCAGCGGCCCGGGCGATGCCCGCGTTCAGGTGCCGGCCGTGACCGGTGCCTGGTACACGACCGGGTGAGGACGGGCGCACGCCGAGCGCTCCGTAGGAAGAGGGCGTCGGGGCGCGGGGATCGACGTCGGCGGCGATGCGGGCGGGCAGACTGAGCACCGTGGAGTTGACGATTGCCCACAATCCCGACCCGGAAAGCACGCTGCCGTACCTGCTGTGGCTTCCGATCTCAGGCGGCCTCGTGTTTCGCACGAAGGGCACGTGGCCGCGAACGGCGGCGTTGTATTGCCATCCGGTGCCAGCGACGGAGTGGCCGGAGCTGCCCGACATCGTCGAGCGGGTGCCCCTGCGCTCGTGCACCCGTCGCGGCGCGGCGATCGACGTGGTCGCTGACCGGGGCAGGGAGCAGCGGTCGCAGATCGTCTTCACCCGGGGTCGCGGGCGCGAGATGGTCTTCTGGCAGTCGCCGCGCACTCGCAAGCAGGCCCGCCCCGACGTGCGCCTGCCGACCGCTCGGGCCGCCCAGGTTGCCGACCTGGAGATCGTCGTCGACGCCCACGAGCGGTACCCGTACCGGTTCTCGGGCCAGCAGGTCCGCACGGTGAAGCGTGGGCTGCCCTGCGGCGACTACGCCATCGGGGTCGGTGCCAACCTGGTCGCATCGGTCGAACGCAAGTCGCTGCCCGACCTGGTCTCGAGCCTGACGAGCGGCCGGCTGCGCTTCGCCCTTGGCGAGCTGGCGACGCTGCCGCGTGCCGCTGTCGTCGTCGAGGACCGCTACTCCCAGGTATTCGCCCTCGACAGGGTCAGGCCGGCGCTCGTCGCCGACGGCCTGGCCGAGTTGCAGGTCCGCTGGCCCACGATCCCGATCGTGTTCTGTGAGAACAGGAAGTTGGCCGAGGAGTGGACCTACCGGTACCTCGCGGCGGCGCACGTGTGGGCGCAAAGCGAGGGACCTGCACTTCTGCGGATCGGCGGTGACGGTGACGATGACGGTGACGGCGCTGGGGGCGGGCCGCCCGTGCCGGGCCCGGCGACGGCCGAGCTCAGGGCGTGGGCACGGGCCAGGGGACTTTCGGTGCCCGATCGCGGCCGCCTCAGGCCCGAGATCCACGACGCGTGGCGGAAGGCGCACCAAGACGCCGTCGACGACTGAGGTCCCGCTGCGAAACAACTGGCGCGGCCGTTGTCGATGAGACCTGGGTGCGACCACATTTGCGGCTCACGGGCGCGCAAGTTGTCTCTTCGCGGTGAGCGATACCGGTACGATCGGCGACGAAGTCGAGGAGGGGGACACCATGGATTCCGACGACGCCATCCCGACCGGTCACTGCTGGTGCGGCTGCGGTCAGACGACCGGGTTGGCGGCCTTCTTCGTGGGGGACCACGAGACGGAGGCGGCCCTGGCGGTGATCGGCGTCGAGTACGGGACCGTGCCGGCCTTTCTCCTCGAGCACGGCTTCGGGCCCGAGGGTCGAAGCCCGATCGACGAGCTCAAGGGCTGAGAGCTCAACCGCCGACGGCGCCGGCGAGGATGGCGATGGCCTCTCGATGCTCCTGGGGTCGCCCGGAGAGCAGCCGGCCGGAACGAGCTCGCCGGTAGTACAGGTGGGCGTCGTGGTCCCAGGTGAAACCGAGCCCCCCGAGCAGGTGGATCGTGGCCTCGGTGACCCGCGCGTAGGCCTCGCCGGTGCGCAGGACGGCGACCAGGGCGGCCAGGTCGCGATCCTCTGCGCCCTCCGCCGATGCCGCGGCGGCATACCGCACGGCCGCGAAGGCCAGCTCGCGCTCGGCGAGGATGTCGACGCAGGCGTGGGCCACCGCCTGGAACGAACCGATCGGCCGGCCGAACTGCTCGCGTGTCTTGGCGTAAGCGACGCTGGTGTCGAGGCACCAGTCGATGCCGCCCGCCGCTTCGGCTGCGGTCGCGACCAAGAGCGTGGAGCGGACAGCATCGAGCACGGCCGGTGCCACGTCGGCGGCTGCGAGTAGGGCGGCGGGTGCGTTCTCGAGGCTGACCGTTGCGACCCGGCGCGTCAGGTCGAGGCCGGCGACACCGGCGGCGCTCACTTCCTCCGCCCCCGTCGGTACAAGGAAAAGAGCGGGGTCTTTCCCCGTGCTTGCCGACACGAGCAGCACATCGGCGACGTGGCCGGCGATGACGTACCAGCGCGTGCCGCTGAGGCGCCAGCCATCGCCGTCGGCCCTGTTCGCGACGACGCCGTCGGCGGCCGACCATGACCCGGCCTTGTCGGCTACGGCCACGGCGCCGACGAGCTCACCGGCGGCGAGGCCGGGCAGCCAGTCGGCCTGAGCGTCACGGTCACCGGAGGCGAGCAGCGCTGTGCTCAGCAGGTGCGTGGAGAGGTACGGGCCCGGGTAGAGGGCCCGGCCGAGCTCGGTGTGGGCGCCGGCGGCCTCCATCGGTCCGAGCCCGACACCGCCGAACTCCTCGGGAATCGTCAGCCCCGAAAGGCCGACCTCGCCGGTCAGCCGCCTCCATGACTCCCCGTCGTAGCCGGTATCGGTGGCCAGGTCCCTGCGGAGCGCAACGGACGAGGAGATATCGGCCAGCGCGGCCCTGAGCGTCGTGTTCAAGTCTGACTGGTCGGAGGTGACGACGAGGTCGTCGGCGCTCACCACGTCAGACCATCAGCTTGGTCGGGGCAGGCCGAGAACCCGCTGCGCAATGGTGTTCTTGAGGACCTCGTCGGTGCCCCCGCCGAGCCGATAGCCCGGGGCGCCGAGGACCAACGACGTCCAGGCGTAGGTTCCCCAGTCGCCGGTGTCGGCGACGAGGGCGGGGCCGATGACGTCGCCCACGAAGTCACCGACCCGCTTCACGTTGGTCGAAAGAGCGATCTTGTTGAGCGCCGTCTCGGGGCCGGGCGCCTGACCGGCCCTCACCTTGGCCGCCGTCACCTCCTGCAGGTATCTCGAAGCGCGCAGGTGGGAGATGAGCTCGCCGAACTCCTGGCGCACGGCGGGGTCGTCATCTCTCCCGGTGGCGTGGAGCAGGGCCACGAGCCGGTCGGTCGAGAGGATCCCCGCGCCGCCGAAGGAGCTGTTGCCCATGGCCGTGCGCTCGTAGCCGAGGGTGGTCAGGGCCACGCTCCAGCCACTGCCCTCGTCGCCGAGACGGCAGGCCTCGGCGACGGGCACGTCGTCGAAGAACACCTCGTTGAACGATGCGCCACCCGTCATCTGCCGCAGCGGCCTGACTTCGACGCCGGGGGCGTGCATGTCGACGATGAAGGCTGTGAGGTTCTTGTGTCGCGGCTCGGGAGCGGTGCGGCAGATGATCTCACCGACGTCGGCCAGGTGGGCGCCGGAGGTCCACACCTTCTGGCCCGTGATCCGCCACGTTTCGCCGTCGCGTTGTGCCCGGGTGCCGACCGACGCCAGGTCCGATCCGGCTCCCGGCTCGCTGAAGAGCTGGCAGGCGATCTGGGCGCCGGAGTACAGCCGCGGCAGCCAGTACTCCTTCTGCTCTTGCGTCCCGTGCCGGCCGATCGTCGGCGCGACCATGCCGAGGCTGATGGTCAGGGCGGAGTCGCCGGGAACGCGGTACTTGCGGGTCAGCCCCTCGAACGCCCGCTGGTACCGAAGCGGGAGCCCGGCGCCGCCCAGCTCGGTCGGTCCCGAGATCCATCCGTACCCGTTGTCCCAGAGGGCTTGGCGCCACGACCGAATGGCCGGTAGGGCGTGGGCCTCCTCGTTCGGGTCGGGCTCTTGAAAGACTCGGACCTCGTCGCTTCCCACGCCCCACTCGAAGCGCTTCGGGCCGGTGGCCACGGCCTTGTCGTAGTGCGCCGCCAGCCAGGCGTCCGCCCGGTCGATCCATTCTCCGAGCGGGGGGGTGGTGGTCATGCCACCGGGCGCGCCCGCATGGCCGCCGGCGAGCCTTCCGCCTCGCGCACCGGGAGCGCCACCACGGCCCACCCCGGCATGACCACCTCGTCGCGCTGGTTCACGGCCTCGGTCTTGACGTCAACGACGTGCTCACCGTCGTCGTCGACCCGCTTGCCGGTGATGACGCCGCGCAGCGCCACCACGTCGGAGAGGTACACGAATTTGCGGTACTGGGACTGCACCTCCTTGATCCAGGCGTGGTCGCCGGCCCAGTGGGTCAGGTGGTGGATCTGCCAGCACTGGCGCTGGAAGCCGACGTCGTATTGAAACGCCACGCTCATCGCCCGGGCCGCCTGGAGGTTGTAGTGCACGGAGTAGATGGGTTCCTTGGCCTTCGTCACCGGATCGCGGAAGGCCCAGGCGGGATGATCCTGATAGTCATGGAGGGCGGCGGCGTGGGCCTTCAGGCGGGGGATGGGCGTGCCGCCCCCGGCGACGAAGGCGATCTCGTCGGTCATGCCGATGGGTCCCTTGGTCACGACGTCGAGCACGTCACCTTCCAACACGTCGTCCCAATAGCGCGGGGCCCCGCCCCTCGGCGTCTCAGCCAGGATGCCCTCCTCGATCTTCGCCAGATCCTCTTCGGCCCACGGATGGGGTAGGATGGGACCCGGCCTGCTCGTCGCGCTCTTGCGGCGGGAAGCGGCGTTGCCCCGTTCGAAGTTGATGACGTCCCACTCGATCGTCGCGATCGTCTCACCCCGCTGGTTCACGTAGCGGTTGGTGAACTTGTCGGTGACGCTGCGGCCGGCGAAGCTGCTCGCCGACGGGCCGTCGAACCCGTCGTAGACGCAGCTCGATTCGACCGTGTCCCCCCAGTACACCGGACGGTGAAACGTGATGTGGGACTGCGAGTGAAACGAGCCGAGCCCGGGCCAGCCGAACTGGATGCCAGAGAAGCAACCGATGACGAACGACGGTGGCGCCACCGGCGCCCCGTAGGGAGACTGCGTGGCGTGATCGGGATCGGTCCAGAGGGGATTGATGTCCCCGATACCGCCGGCGAACTTGGTGACGGCGATCCGCGACGCCAGCTCGTTGTTCACCGAGTGGTCGATGCGCAAGGAGGCGCCGACCTTGGCTTGCATCCCGGCGATCATGGCGTCGTCGATGACCGCCTGGGGCATGACGGCCTGGTCTTCTCCTGCGGCGCGTTCCTCGGACGGCATACTCCGACTCTAGCTCCGGGATACTCGGATTGTCGAGTATTGGGCACTAGACTAATGAGCGATCCGGACGCGCCATACTGAGGCCCATGAGCGAGGTCTGGGGAGAAACGATCGAACGTCGGGCATCGGGGATCCCGTTCCTCGTGTACACCCCCCGACGCCGGCAGGTCCACGAGCTCCTCTTCGATGCGACGCGCTGGACCGAGAGGATCCACCTCGTCCAAGGTGACCGCCGGCTGACCTTTGGTGACGTCTTCGAGCGGGTGGACGACGTGGCGGCCCGATTCCGCGACCTGGGCGTCGCGCCTGGGGATCGGGTCCTGCTCCTCGCCCCCAACTCCATCGAGTGGGTTCTCGCCATGTGGGCCGGGTTCCGTCTCGGCGCCGTGGTCAGCCTCGGCAACAGCTGGTGGGGTCCCGCCGACGTCACGCGCGCCGTGGGCCTGGTAGATCCTGCCCTCGTCGTCGCCGACGGGCGCCGCCTGACGCTCGTGCCGGAGGGACGCACGGTCATCGACATCGCCTCGATCGCCGATATCCCGTCGGGAAGAGCGGACCGGGTCGCGGTCCCGGAGCCGGTACCCGGCGAAGAGGACGATCCCGCCGTGGTCATCTTCACCGCCGGCACGACGGGATCACCCAAGCCGGTGGTACTCGCCCACCGCTCCGTCCTCTCCAACCTGCACAACCTGCTCGCTGTCTCCGGCCGGCTCCCCCACCAGGTCGACCCGGCCAGGCCGCCGGCCGTCGTCTTGCAGAGCGGGCCCCTTTTTCATATCGGGGGCTTCCAGTCGCTACTGCTCGCGCTGCTCGGCGGCAGCACGGTCGTCTTCCTCCGCGACCGCTTCGATCCCGCCGAGGTCCTGAAGCTGATCGAGCGCGAGCGCGTCACCGTGTGGGGCGCAGTGCCCACCATGACGACGCGGGCCTTGGAGCATCCCGCCGTCGATTCGACCGATCTGTCGTCGGTTCGGTCGGTTTCCATGGGCGGCGCACCCGTGCAGCCCCAACTGCTCGAACGCCTCCGCGAGCGGCTCCCCAACGCCAGGCGAGGTCTTTCCACGATCTATGGCATGACGGAGACCGGCGGGACCGTAGCGACGGCATCGGGTGCGGTGATGGCGGAGCATCCCCAGACCTCGGGGCGCCCGCTTCCCGTCGTCGAGCTGCGCATCGACTCCCCCGACGACACCGGCAGCGGGGAGATCGTCGTGCGCACCCCCGGCCAGCTGCTCGGCTACTGGGGTGAGAAGGGGGCCGATCTCCTCGACGACGACAACTTCGTCCACACCGGCGACCTCGGCCGCCTCGACGACGGCCTGCTGTACGTGACCGGTCGTGTCAAGGACCTCATCATCAGGGGCGGGGAGAACATCGCACCGGCCCACGTCGAGGGTGCCCTGCTCTCCCACCCGGCCGTGCGCAACGCGGCCGTGATCGGTCGACCCGACGCGGACCTGGGCGAGCGGGTCGCGGCCGTCGTCCAGCTCGCCGGCGATGCGACCGTGACCTCCGACGAGCTGGCCACGCACATCGGCCCCATGCTCGCTCGCTTCGAGATGCCTTCGCAGTGGTGGTTGAGCTCCGAACCGATTCCCATGACCGATGCGGGCAAGACCGACAAGCTGACGATCGCCGCCACCTGGCCGGCGGATTGACGACCGACACCCAGCCGGGCACTCCGAGACGGCCGGTAGTCAGAGGGCCTTGGCCCGCTCGCGTAGGAGGAACTTCTGCACCTTGCCGGTCGTGGTCGTCGGCAGCTCGTCGATGATGACCAGCATCTCCGGGAGCTTCTGCGCCGCGATGAGACGTTCGTGGCGCAGGTAGTCGGTGAGCTCACCGAGCGTCGGGGCCGTCCCCCGCGCCACGACGAAGGCGCACGCCTTCTCCCCCAGCCGGGCGTCCGGCGCCGCGACGACCGCCACTGCGGCGACGGCCGGATACGTCAGCAGATGATTCTCCACCTCGGCCGCGGAGATGTTGGTCCCGCCGCGGATGATCAGATCCTTGATCCTTCCGGTCACTCGGAGATATCCGTCGGCGTCCAAGCGGCCGAGGTCGCCGGAGCTCGAGATGCCGGCGGCGTCGATGGAAGCGGCGGTGCGTTCGGGATCGGCCCAATAGGCGAGCATGAGACCGGGGCCACCGTGGCAGATCTCACCCTCCTCCCCCGTCGCCACCGGCGCGCCCGACGTGTCGCGGATCTCAAGCGCCACCCCGGGAAAGGCCCGGCCGTCCGATGAGAGCACCTTCTCGACGGGGTCGCTCGCGGCGCAGGCCGTGACGAGCAGTCCCTCCGATCGCCCGTAGACGGGAAGCAGCGCACAGTCAGGGACCAGCTCGGACCAGCGCTGCAGCAGCACCTCGGGGATCGGCGCACCCGCACACATCCACTTCCTCAGAGTCGAGAGCTTCGATGCCAGCTCGGGCTTCTCCCCAAGGGTCTCGAGGATCATCTGCACGAACGGGGTGGCGGTCATGCTCATCGTGGCGCGATGCTCGGCGATCCGATCCAGGGCGGCGGCGGGCTCCCAGACGTCCATCAGATGGACGGCGGCACCGAGGATCAACGGGGCGGTGACGCCCATGGCCAGCCCCGTGGCGTGGGTGATGGGAGACGGCATGAACATCACCTCGCCCGGTGCCATGGCCATCACGCCGCTACCCAGCTCGTGGACGGTAAAGCCGACGGTGTTGAGCGTGTGCAGGCACCCCTTGGGTCGCGATTCCGTCCCTGAGGTGTAGATGACGCAATGGGGCGCGTCGGCGGATGGACGCGGCCCGAGCGTCTCGGCCGTCGGTACCTCGTCGCCGGCGACGAGATCTTCGAAGCGAACCGTTCCCTCCCGGGCCTCGGCGCGCACCGTCACGACCAGGTCGACCGCGGGTGTCGACTCGCGGATGTCGAGCGCCATGGCCGAGTGGTCGAAGCGTCGAAACTCTCCCGGCACCACGAGCACCTTGGCCCCGGCGTGCTGCGCCGCGTACGCCACCTCGTCGTGGCGGTAGATGGGCATCTGCGGGACGAGGACGGCACCGAGGCGGGCCACGGCCAGATAGACGACGACGAACTCGTTCCAGTTGGGCAGCTGGACGAGCACGCGGTCCTCGGCGCCGACACCGAGACGAGCGAACGCCGCCGCCAAGCGGTAGGCCGACCCGAGCAGCTCCGCTGTGGTCAGCGCGGAGTAGCCGTCGGTGAGCACCACGCGATCCGGGGCGTGCTGCGCCCACCGCTCGACGCAGTCCGCAAGCACCTCGTCGTGCCAGTACCCCGAAGCGCGAAATCCAGCCACCGTGGCGTCGCTGTAGACGTCCTGTGGTCCGGGAATTCCTTGCTGCGCATTCATCCGAGTGACCTCACATGCTGAAGGGATGGAGTGGTCAAGGTCATACACCCCGGCCACAGAAAAATCGGTTGGGCCTCATCGGACATCACCGAGCCCTCGGCGAACCTGACGGAGATCGCCGGTGATCCTCCGAGCGGTCGCCTCGCCGATGCCCAGGAGCCCGAAATCCACTCGGCCGAGCGCGGCGCTGGCTTTCTTGGCCGTCGCCAGCCCCGAGGGCGTGAGGGTGGCGAGGACGGTCCTACGATCCGATGGGTGCGGCGCTCGCCGCACGAGGCCGCCCCTCTCGAGCTGATCGATCACCATGGTGATCGTCGTCGGATGGACCAGCAACTGTTTGCTCAGCTGCCCGAGGGGGCGGGTCGACTCGGGGGCCATCTGCAGGGTGACGACCACCAGGTAGGCCGTCCTCGTCATCTCGAAGGTCTTGAGGACGCGGTCGATCTCGTCGGTCATCACGGCCGTCGTCCGCAGGATCGAGGCCATGGCTGCGAAGTGCGTGGGACCGGGTGCTCCGTGCTCCTCCCAGCGCCGCCGCATCCACTCGACGGAGTCGGGCTCGGTCTCTTCGGACATCGTTCAACCCACCAGGAGCTCGCGAACGGCGGCCACGTGCTCGATGCCGGCTTCGATCGATGCGGTCGCCGGGATGATGGTGATGTGTGAGGCGCCAGCGGCCACAAACGGTGCGAGCCACTCGGCAACCTGATCAGGAGTGCCGGCCGTGGCCACGTGCTCGAAGCGGTCGAAGGGCAGACGGTAGAGCCGCTCCATCTTGTCGACCAGCAGATCGCGGGCGTGGCCGGCGTCGGTGTCCAGCCCGCACCACACGGTCAACCCGAACCAGTCGGGCGCGTCGCGACCGAGCTCCGCCGCCGCTTCGACGATGTCCTGGCGGGTCTGGGCGAAGCGGCGAGCCGAGCAGAAGATCCCCAGCCACCCGTCGCCGTACCTGGCCGTGCGCCGCACCGCCACGTCCCCCCTGCCGCCGATGACGATCGGCACGGCCGGGTCGGGGGCGGGCAGGACGAGGGCCTCGTCGAGGCTGAAGAACTCGCCGTCGTGGGTGACCGGCTTCCCTGCGGAGAGCAGACGCAGCACCTCGAGGGTTTCGTCGAGACGGCGGCCGCGAGTCGAAGGATCGACCCCGCTGTTGCTGACTTCGCTGCGGTCTTCGCCTGCCACGCCGACGCCGAGCACCATCCGCCCGGGGGCAAGCTGACCGATCGAGGCGAGCTGTCTGGCGACGAGGGTGGGGTGCCGCAGCCCGAGGAGGTACACGCCGAGCACGACCGGCAGTTCCTGCTGCTCGCCCAACGCGACAGCGGCGGAGATCAGGCCGTCAAACCCCGTCCCGTCGTGGAAGCTCACGTGATCGGCGAGGCCGAGATGGTCAAGACCCAGGGCCGAGGCCAACCGCAGGGGGCGCAGGCGGGCTTCGGGGTCGGCAGTGAGGAGAAAGTCGTAGACCGCTACTCCGACCCGGATCATGGCGATGTCACACCATCGTGAATCCGCCGCTGACCGAGAGCACCTGCCCAGTCATCCACGACGAGAGCGGCGACACGAGGAAGAGCGCGGCGTTGGCGATGTCCTGCGGCTCCCCGATCCGACCCAGGGGGTAGGCCTTGGCGAGCTTTTCCGCGCCGCCGGCCTGCTCGATGAAGCCGGACCCCCCGGGCGTGTTGGTGGTCCCGGGAGCGATGGCGTTGACGTTGACGCCCTTGCGGCCCACCTCTCGAGCCACGCTCTTGGTGAACCCGATCAGGCCGGCCTTGGCCGCCGAGTACACGCTCATGTAGCGCTCGCCGACCCGCGCTCCGTCGGAGCTGATCACGACGACGCTGCCCTCTGTGGCGATGATGTCGGGCAGTGCCGCCTGGGTGACGGCCATGGTGCCCGTGAGGGTGATGCCGATCACGCGGTCGATCTCCTGGCTGGTGTGATCGGCAAACGATTTCACCGCCCAGGTCGCAGCGTTGTTGACCAGGTGCTTGATCGGACCCAGTTCGGCTCTGATGGCAGCCAGCCCGGCGTCGACCGACGCCCGGTCACCGATGTCGACGGTCGCGGCGAAGGCCCGCCCGCCGGCGGCCTCGATCTCGGCTGCGACCCGCGTGCCGGCGTCGTCAGAAACATCGGCGAGCCCAACCGCGGCGCCGGCCTCGGCGAGCGTCTTGGCGATGGCCTCGCCGATGCCGCTGCCACCGCCGGTGACAACGGCGACGTCACCCGACAGGTCGATGGAGATACTCATGTGTACGCAGCCTTCGTTCGTTGGGTCAATGGCGCACCACGGTCAATGGGAGACCCGATGGGCGAAGAAGTCGGGCGGGCGCTTCTCGGCAAAGGCCGCCGCACCCTCCTTGGCTTCGTCGGTGACAGCGAAGACGTCGAGGCCGGCCTGCGCCAGTTGGGAGAGCCCACCCTGATGGTCGGTGTCGGCGTTGAACGAGTGCTTGAGAAAGCGGAGGGCGGTCGGGCTGTACTGGGCCAGCTCCTCGATCCACGCCTTGGCCGCCGGCAGGAGATCCTCTTTTGGCACCACCTTGTTGACGAGCCCCCACTGTTCGGCCTTCTCGGCCGAGTACTGGTGGAGGAGAAACCAGATCTCCCTGGCGCGCTTCTCGCCGACGACACGCGCCAGGTAGGCGGAGCCGAACCCAGCGTCGAAGGACCCGACGCGCGGACCGGCCTGACCAAACTCGGCGTGCTCGGCGGCGATGGACAGATCGCAGAGGACGTGCAGTACATGACCGCCTCCGATGGCCAGACCGTTCACCGCGGCGATCACCGGCTTGGGGATGTCTCGGATCAAGCGGTGGAAGTAGACCACCTCGAACAACCCGTTGTCGGTCGGACCGTAATCGCCGGTCTCGTTGCGCTGCTTCACGTCACCACCGACGCAGAACGCTCGGTCGCCGGCACCCGTGAAGACGATGCCGCTCACGGTCGGCTCGGCCCACGCCGTCTTGAAGGCGTGGATCAGCTCTTCGATGGTCTTGGCTCGGAAGGCGTTGAGGCGTCGCTCCCGGTTGATTGTGATGACGGCGGCGTGACCGTCGACCTCGTAGAGGATGTCGTCGTAGCTCATGTCGGCCTTTCCGGTCGCGTCGGGCGATTCACCGGCCGACGGACACCAAACTGCTCCACAGTCATATATTAGGTCACTAGACCATATCCGACGGGAGAGCGCCTCGGCAACCCTCATCGAAGGAGCCGTCCGACCCCGCGGGGCGGCGTCGAGGCGCGCCGGCTGTCTCTTCGCTGTCGCCTACTTGGTGAAGTGGATGTCGACCCGCTGGAACCCGACATAGCGATGCGGGTACCCGTCACCGGGGCCGTTTTGACTGTCGTCGCCTGCGGCCGCGATCCGCTTCAGTACGTCCATTCCCCGGATCACCGTGGCGAAGGGCGTGTAGTCGGGAGCGAGGGTCGTGTTCTTCCAGACAAAGAAAAACTGGCTGCCATTGGTGTTGGGGCCGGCATTGGCCATGGCCACCGTGCCCGCCGGGTAGGTCGCGCCGGCCAGGTTCTCGTCGTTGAACCGGTACCCGGGACCACCGGAGCCCGTGCCCGTCGGGTCGCCACACTGCAGCACGAAGATGCCCTGGGTCGTGAGCCGGTGGCAGTGGGTCCTGTCGAAGTACCGACGCTCGGCCAGGAACCGGAAAGAGAACGTCGTGCACGGCGCCTGCGCCGTGAGCGCCCGGATGACGATCAAGCCTTGGGTGGTGTGCAGCCTGGCGACATAGGGCCGGGCCGCCTTCGCCGGAGTGAAGTCGGGCAGGCCCTTGTACCGGTCAAATGGCACTGCCTTGGTGAAACCGCAGCCAGAGGTCGCCGGGTCGCCTGTACCTGCCGTTCGTGGTCCCAGGACCCGCTTCTCGCTTGTTTTCGCCATGACCGCCGGCGTGCGGACGGAGCCCGCCGGGACCTGCGGTCGCCCGCTGGCCGATGCCGCTCCCCCCAAGCCGAGGATGAGTGCGGCGGCGCCGATAGCGAGAATCGTACGGTTGCGCATGATTACCCCCTCCGTTGTGTCTCTCGACGGTGTGAGCTTAGATCCGTCGGCCATGACCGACGAGGTGGTCCAAACGCGTCGCCGGCGGCCCGCGCCCCGGAGCCCCGCAGCAGACCCCGGAAATGGGCTAAACCAGTACAACGATGACACTTGACAATGTGGATTCCGTGCCGGGCCTCGTGGATGGCAAGGCCAACTTCGACGCCATCTACAACGCCGATGATCCGAGGGCGTACTACGCCGAGCTGGGAGAACTCGGCTACGAGATACCCCACCATGGTCAACCGGTGTTCCGGCGACTCCTGGCCGCCGAGCAGGCCGATCGGGGCCTCCAGACGCCTCAGGTCCTCGACCTGTGCTGCTCCTACGGCGTCAACGCCGCCCTCATGACCTGCGATCTCACCATGGATGATCTCATCGAGCACTACCGCAGCCCCGAGATCGAGGACCTGTCAACCGCCGAGCTCCTCACCGTCGACGACGCCTACTACTCCAAGCATCGGCACGCTGACGCACCAGACGTGTACGGCCTCGACATCTCGGATCGAGCCGTCGGCTATGCCCAGGAGATCGGGTTGCTGCAGCACGGCGCGTCCGAAAACCTCGAGGAGCGGGCGGTGTCACCGGCCTTGGAGGAGGTAGTGACCCACACGGACATGATCACCGTGACCGCTGGGGTGGGCTACATCACGGCCAAGACCTTCACGCATCTTCTCGACGCCGTCGACGAGCCCGACGTCCCCTGGTTGGCGGCCTTCGTGTTGCGACAGTTTTCCTATCACGACATCGCCGATGTGCTCGCCGAACGCGGACTGGTCACCGAGCGCCTCGTCGGTCGGACGTTCCCCCAACGCCGGTTCTCCTGCGACGAGGAGCAGGAGTACACCGTCCGCCACCTCGAGGAGTCCGGACTCGACGTCAGCGGCTTGGAGGCCGACGGCTCGTTCCACACCGAGTTCTACCTCTCGCGCCCCGCCTCCGAGGTGGCCGAACGCCCGCTCGTCGATCTGCTTCCCAACCTGGTCCACGCCCAATCGGCAGCGGACCGGGAGAGTGTCTAGGGTGACACAGGTCGTTCCGGGGACAATTTCGACGAAGGGAATCCAATGACCATTCCGACCGAGAATGTCGGCTCGATGCCGCGTCCTGTGCGCCTGCAAGAGGCGATCGCCGCGTATGACGCAGGAACCATCGGCGCCGACGACCTGTCGAGAGAGCAGGATGCCGCCTGCAAGGACACCATTGAGAGGATGGAAGCCACCGGCGCCGCCATCGTGTCCGACGGCGAGCAACGGGCATCGAGCTTCGCCACCTACCCGATTGCCGACACCCTGGCCGGCACCGGGCTCGCCGACCACCTGGCCGGCGACGGCCAGTACTTCGCCATCTTCGACGACGGACACCATCGCCAGCTCCCCCGGTTGACGGGTGGGCCATTTCGCTACAAGACGTTCGCCTCTGACTATCTCTCCAAGTCGAAGGTCTACGCGACCAAGCCGATGAAGCAGGCGGTCATCGCCCCCTCGATGCTTTCCTTGCTCTATCCGCTGGACGAACAGCTCGACGGGTACTCGCGCGAGACGTTCCTCACGGACCTGTGCGACGAGGCTGAGAAGGACATCCGCCAGGCGTTCGCAGCCGGCGCGTCACGAGTGTCGATCGACTTCACCGAGGGTCGCCTGGCGTCGAAGAACGACCCCCGCAACCCGTGGACGGGCCGGCACATGCTCGACCAGTTCATCGAGCTCAACAATCGGGTGATCGACCGGTTCACGGCCGAGGAGCGGGTCAACATCGGTATCCACACCTGCCCGGGCGGCGACATGGACTCGGTGCACTCGGCCGAGGTCGACTACGCCGACCTCCTCCCGGCGATGTTCCGGATGAACGCCGGGTACTTTCTCATGCAGTTGGCCAGCGAGAAGGACAAGGAGTACGTGTATAAGCTCGTTGGCGAGCACAGCCGCGAGGATGCCAACGGTGTCCCGCAGGTCTGCTTCATCGGGGTCATCAATCCGCTCGACCCGCGCGTCGAAACCCCTGAGGAGGTGCAGGCGGACCTTGTCACCGCATCGAATCACATTCCCAAGGAGCGCCTCGGGGCCACCGACGACTGCGGTTTCTCACCGTTCAGCATCGATCTCAAGCCCAAGCACGGTTCACCCGACGTGGCCCGTGACGTCGCCTTCGAGAAGATCAAGGCACGGATCGAGGGTGTGGAGCGCGCCAGCGAGCAACTCGGGGTCTGATCGGCTGGACCAGGTCGTCGCCATCCCTGTGCAGGGGGGTAGGGAACCGCGATGAGGGATTTTGGAGACATCCTTCGCACCTCGGCACGCGACCACGCCGAGCGGATAGCGATGACCTGTGATGCGGTCGACCAGACGTACTCGGAACTGTTCGAACGAGCCTGCCGCCTGGCGAGCTCGCTGGCCGACCTCGGCGTCAACAAAGGCGATCGGGTGGCCCTGCTCGGGCCCAACTCGCGCTGGACGGTCGAACACGCCGCCGGGCTCGCACTCGGCGGGTTCGTGCGCTGCGGTCTGTACGTGCATCAGACCGCAGACGTGAACGCCTATCTCACGAACCTGGTCGACGCGCGGGTGCTGCTCGTCGGAGCCGGACTCGCCGGTGACCAGCTGGCCCGACGCAAGGAGATGCCCGCTCTGGAGCACGTCGTGGTCTACGGCGGCCCGGCTCCGGCGGGCACCGTGGACTACGAGGCCATGCTGGCCGCCGGAAGTATCCAGGATCCGCTGGTTTTTACCGCTCCCACCGACCTCCACGTCATCCGCTTCAGTGCCGGGACCACCGGTCGACCCAAGGGCGTGGTCCACACGGTCGATGGCTGGTTGCGAAGCGACGACGAGTACCGCTGGGTGACGCCACTGATGGACGAGCGGGATGTCTACCTTGCGGCCGGCCAACTGACTCATGCTGCGGCCGTGTTCTTGTGGCCGACCCTGCAGGTCGGCGGCCGCGTCGTCGTGGTGCCGGCGTTCGAGCCGGCACGCATGCTCGAGCTCATCGAACACGAGCATGCGACGTTCACCTTTGTGGTCCCGACGATGATCCAGACGCTCGTGAACCACCCTGACGCCGCCCGGCGTGACCTTTCGAGCCTCCGGTGCGTGAATTACGCAGCGGCGCCGATCAGCGAGACGACCGTGGCGAAGGCCGTCGAAGTCTTCGGCGCGGACGTGCTCTTTCAGATGTACGCGCAATCCGAGGCGTGGCCGATCACGATGCTGCTGCCGCATCAGCACGGAGAACGGCCTCGCTCGGTCGGACGCCCGACCCCGAACAACGTCGTGACCATCGTCGACGATGACGGTCTTCCCGTGCCGGATGGGGAGGTCGGGGAGGTTGCGGTTCGCGGCGCGGCGCGCATGCTCGAGCTGTGGAAGGAGCCGGGGAAGACGGCCGAGCGCCGGCTACCTGACGGCAGCCTGCTGACGCGTGACATGGGCCGCTTGGACGGCGATGGCTACCTGTTCCTCGCCGACCGCAAGGAGGACCTCATCATCTCCGGTGGCTTCAACATCTGGCCGGCCGAGCTGGAGAACGCCATCGCCGCTCACCCCTCCGTCGCGGAGGTCTGCGTCGTCGGAGTCCCCCATGAGAGATGGGGGGAAACTCCGGTCGCTACGATCGTCGCCGTTGCCGGCGCGACGATCGATCCCGACGAGATCATCGCTTACAGCCGCGAGCGGGTCGGCTCGGTCAACAAGGTGACGGCCGTCAAGATCGTCGCCGCCCTGCCCAGGTCCGGCGTGGGGAAGGTCCCGAGACGCGAGGTGCGCGAGCTTTACTGGGCCGAGCGGCGTGGCGCCGTCACAGATGACCGACGGTGATCCGGCACCGGCCGGTCGTGCCCCTGCGCTCGAGTTCGGGCCGTACCGCCGCCGATGGACCCGGCGAGTCGTCCGGGAGCGCGGGTCCAGCCGGTCGGATGCGAGCCAGCCGAGCCGGTACGAGATCGGCGCAGACATCCCCGACCGGGTCCCCGACGAGCAGGTCACCGACCAGACCCTCCCGATCCAAGCCCTGTTGTACCGGTGCTCGGGCGACGCCAACATCATCCACACCGATCCGTCCGCAGCACGATCGGCCGGGTTCCCCGGCCCGATCCTGCAGGGGCTTTGCACCCTCGGCTTCGCCGCCCGGGCCCTCCTCCGCACCGTCTGCGCCGGCGACACGAACCGGTTCGCCGCCGTCGACTGCCGCTTTGTCTCCCCCGGCTTCCCGGGGTACGCGCTCACGACGTCGATGTGGCGCCTGGCGCCCGACCGCGTGGCTTTCCGGACCGTCAGCCAGACCGGCGGCGTCCTGATCGACCGGGGCGTGCTCGAGACGAGCCGGGGCGCATCGTGACGACGCCGGTGATCGTCGGCGCCGCCGCCGTGGTGCAACACACCACGGCCGAGGAGCCGGGCGTCGACGCCGCTTCGCTGATGGTAGATGCCTGCCGCCTGGCCGTGGCCAGGACGGGCGTCCCCTCCTTGGGGGAGCAGGTCGACCTCATCGTCGTGCCGAGGGGCACGTGGCGCTACCCCGACGCCGGCCGTCTCGTGGCCGAGGCCATCGGGTCCCCGGCCGCAACGACGCTGAGCGCTGAAGTCGGCGTGCTGCAGACGACCGTGCTCTCGGCTGCCCTCGATGCGGTGTCGGAGGGGCGCTCGGAGGTCGCGCTCGTGGTGGGCGGCGAGGCGCTCAACCGCCGGCGGGTGGCCAAGCGCGCCGGTCGCCGCGCCGCCGAGACGCAGCAGGACGACGGGGTCAGGCCCGACGTCGTCCTCCGTCCGCCCACCGACTTCCTCGGCGCCGACGAGGCCCTGTGGGGCATCGACCAGCCATACCTGCAGTACGCGCTCATCGACAGCGCTCGCCGCCATCGCGTCGGCACCGACATCGGCGCGGCCCGCCATGAGCTCGCCGAGTTGTGGGCCGGTTTCAGCGCGGCGGCGACCACCAACCCAACCGCGTGGGACCCGCAGCCGTGGTCGGCCGACGACCTGCTCGACGAGAGCCGCCCCGGCAACCGGATGCTGGCATTTCCCTACACGGCCAAGCTCGTGACCCAGATGTACGTCGACCAGGCTGCCGCCCTGCTCGTCTGCGGGGCCGACGTCGCCGAACGGGCCGGAGTCAACCGATCGTCGTGGAGCTACCCGGCCTTGACGGTCGACTGCGAGATGACCGTGCCGCTCGTCGAGCGGACCGATCCCGGAACCTGCCCCCAGTGGTCGATCGTGGCCGACACCATCGGGAGCGAGCTGGGGATGGCACCCGGCGCCGCCGACCACATCGACCTGTACAGCTGCTTCCCGGTCGCGGTCACGCTGCAACGCGACGCCTTCGGACTCGCCGATCGCAGTGACCTGACCGTCACCGGCGGCATGACCTTCGGCGGCGGCCCCTTCAACAACGCGGCCATTCAGGCCCTGGCCCGTAGCTGTGAGCTGGTCCAGGGGCGGCCGGGCCAGACGGCCCTTGTCACCGCCGTCAGCGGCATGCTCACCAAGCAGGGCGTCGTCATCCTCGGAGCCGACCCACCGGCGGCTCCGTACCACACGATCGACGTGAAGGACCGGGCCGCAGTGACCCTGGGCCGCCGCAGTGTCGTCGCTACCTACACCGGTCAGGCGACAGTGGAAGCGACGACGGTCGTCGCTCCCCGCGAGGCCGGCCACCCCCATGACGCCGTCGTGCTGCTGACCACAGGCGACGGCCGGGGGACAGTCGGGCGCAGCACGGAGCGGTCGTTTGTCGATTCGGTAATCGCCGAGGACTGGGTCGGGCGGACGGTCAATGTGAACGAAGGCGCGGTGAGCGGCCCCGCTGTGAGCGCAAGCCGATGACGTGAAGGTCGCCCTCGCATGCGACGGGAAACTGGCGGACCCGATCCAGCTGTAGGCGGAGCTCGGCCTGGCGGGCCGAAGAGCCTCAGGTGGCGTCGACGACCGAGGAGCGGGAGATCACCCGGCCGCTGGAGTCGAGGGCGGCGACCCGGAAGACCTTGGCCCCGTTGCGAGTGAAGTCGATGGGTGTCTCGAACGATCGCTTCTCGACGGTCGTGATCACCTCGAGCGAGTTGTAGGAAGGCCCAGCGTTCATGCGCCATGCAGCCACGTCGGTGGCACCGTTCCAGCTGGCCCAGCCGGTGAAATGACCCGAGCCTCCCGTGGGGTGCACAACGAGACGCAACTCGTCCTGGGCCGGGGTGCCGATCCAGTCGTTGTTGAATACCCGGTAACTGTTGGCAGCCCCGGCGAAGCGGCCGTCGAGGGCGATCTCGGCGTTGAGGTTGTTGCCCGACGCCCGGTAGATGGTGAAGTACGGGGCCGCTCCCCATCCGACCATGTGCCCGCCGTTGGGGAGCAGCTGGACGTTGCCCTGCCGCGGGGAGTCGATGGTGAGGTCGGTGTGGAAGTACTGGTGGCGAAGCGTCGCCCGCATCGTCGTCTGGTCGAGGCTGATGACCTTGCCCGACGACTGCTTCTCGGGTCCTGGTTGGCTGGCGTCGTCGAAGACGCTGATCCCCGACCCGTCGGAGAGGGCCCTGGCGTCGTGCTGGTAGTAGAACGGCGTGTTGGCGCCCATGGCAAACGAGCTCGACTTGCCCCCCACCCGCCAGAGGATCGCCTTGGTCTGCCGGTCGATCAGGTACACGCTGCAGGTGTCGCGGCTGGAGATCAACAGGTTGCGGGCCGACCCCGGCCACAGGTCGATCGAGTTGATGTGGAAGTAGTCCCCCGTCATCGACACGTATGACTCCGAGGGGCTGACGGCCGGATAGCAGGCCCAGTCGAACACGAGGCCACCGGTGGCGACGTCGATCTCCTGGGCATGGCCGACCACGATGGTGCCGCCGTTGGGTCCGGTGACACCGGGTTGGTAGGCGGTGACGAGCGCCGTGCCCTCCGAGGTGAGAAGAAACTCGTGCAGGTCGCTCTGGTAGCCCGACGCCTCCACGGTGGTCAGCTGGTTGTAGCTGCTGTCATAGATGAAGTAGTTGCCCGAGGTGGCGTAACCGACCTTGTCCAGCGCTCCTTCGAACCAGGTGAGCACGGACTTGCCCTGATACGTCTGGACCCTGAAGTTGAAGGGGAGGACGCTGGTGCTGGGCCGAGGCATGAACCAGATCACCTCGCCGGTCAGGCTGATGATCATCAAACCATCCTGCCCACCGCCGCCTACCCCGCTCGGCGCGCTGAAGATGTAGCCGGGCTGGGACGACGAATAGGGGAATCCCGCCGTCGTGGTGATATCGACCGACGGCGGGCGGAGATCGGGCCGGGAAACGTAGTTGCGATGTCCCGTAGGGGTCGGCGGCCGGGTGATCAGCGGAGCGTCGCTCGGTCCCTCCGAAGGGTCGGCGTGCCCGTACACGACGCGGGAGCTGCCGACCTGGGCGCCGCCAGGAGCCGCCGAGGCGGCCGCATCATCGAGCAGGGCGAGCGGACCGCCAAGCGCCAGCCCGGCTCCCGCCGCGCCGAGCCCCGCCTTGATGGACGTGGTGATGAACGAGCGCCGGCTCAGGCCCCGAGAGCTCACGTGGTCATACCCCCTGTGATCGCGCCGGATCCTCACCGACAATTCGAAATGTTCGTGACGCCGCGGGGAGAAGGCTGGCAGACAAAGGCGACCTCGTCAACAATCCCCACTCGACGTGGAGAAGAGCGCGCAACCTCGGGGTCGACCGACGCCACACCCGCACGCCGAATGCCGGGGACGGGAAACCCGGCACGACCCGAACGCCCACGCCGAGGTGAGCGTTGCGGAGGTTTCGGCCCGAGGGCCTTGACATTGACGTCGCGTCAACCTTGGACGATAGGGCTATGCGCACTCCGAACCCGATGGAGCGGTGGGCAGGCGTGCCCCCGGAGGCCGCCCGAGGCGCCCAGGATGTCGGCTCGGCCGCTCGCCGTCCCTCCGCCCATCCGTCAGCAACTCCGTCGAGCGTCGTACGGCCCGCCCTGGCCGTCGAGGCCCGAGGGGTCCGCAAGTCCTTCGGGGATCAGCCGGTGCTCGTCGGCATCGATCTCGCGGTTGCGGAGGGGACCGTCTTCGCCTTGTTGGGTCCCAACGGATCGGGCAAGACCACGACGGTGCGGATCCTCTCCACCCTCCTGGCGGCGGACGACGGCGCGGTGACGGTGGCGGGCCACGACGTAGACCGCGAGCCCGACTCGGTGCGAGCCGTTATCGGAGTCACTGGACAGTTCTCAGCGGTGGACAAGTTGCTCACCGGCCGGGAGAACCTGATGCTGATGGCGGACCTGGCCCACCTGCGCCGAGCCGAAGGACGCCGGCGAGTCGCCGAGCTGCTCAACCAGTTCGATCTGGTCGACGCCGCGGCCCAGACGGCGGCCACCTACTCGGGTGGGATGCGCCGCCGGCTCGACCTGGCCATGACCCTGGTCGACCGCCCCCGGATCGTCTTTCTCGACGAGCCCACCACCGGGCTCGATCTCCGCGGCCGCCGCGCCATGTGGCAGCTCATCCGCAGCCTGGTGGCCGAAGGGGTCACGATCCTCTTGACAACGCAGTATCTCGACGAGGCCGACCAGCTCGCCGACCGAATCGCCGTGTTGGACCATGGCGTCGTCGTAGCCGAAGGCAGCCCCGAGCAGCTCAAGGCTCGCGTGCCGGGCGGACACATCCGCCTGCAATTCACCGACGGGGACCATCTGCAGTCGGCCGTACGCCTCCTGGCCATCGCCGGGCACGACGACGGGACGCTCAGCATGCGTATCCCGAGCGACGGGAGCGTTCCCGCCCTGCGGGCCCTGCTCGACCTACTCGACCGGCACGCCATCGGCGTCGAGACCCTGTCAATCCACACGCCCCACCTCGACGACGTCTTTCTCGCCGTCACGGGTCACCCTGACGCCGAAGAGGACCACAAGCGATGACCGCTCGCGCCCCCCATCCCGCTCGTGACACGACCGCCATGGTGCGCCGAAAGCTACGCCACATGCAGCGCTACCCCGCCCTCACCGTCATGCTGGTTCTGCTGCCCGTCGTGTTCCTCCTGCTCTTCGTCTACGTCCTCGGCGCCACGCTTGGCAACGGACTCGGCCAGGGACTCGGCAGGCCGACCGGTGGGCGCGGCTTGTACGTCGGCTATGTCTCCCCGGCTGTCATCCTGCTCACCGTGGCCTCCGGCTCGACGGCCACCGCCATCTCGGTCGCCACCGACATGACCGAAGGCATCATCGACCGGTTCCGCACCATGGACATCTGGCGGCCCTCGGTCCTCGCTGGCCACGTTCTGGGTAGCATGATCCAAACCTTGCTTGCCGTTGTCGTCGTCATCGGTGTCGCCGTGCTGGTCGGCTTCCGGCCGGCCGCCGGAGCGCTCGAATGGCTTGCCACTGCGGGTGTCCTGGCCATGATCACCCTGGCCCTCACCTGGCTGTCGGTCGCCCTCGGCCTCGTCGCCAAGAGCGTCGAGACAGCCAGTAACACACCCATGTTCTTGATTCTGCTGCCCTTCCTCGGCAGCGGCTTCGTCCCGCCCGCGTCGATGCCCACCGGGCTGCGCCAGTTCGCCACCTACCAGCCCTTCACGTCCTTCACCGACACCCTGCGTGGTCTGCTCACCGGAGCCGCCATCGGCGATCACGCCGCCGTTGGCGCGGCCTGGTGCGTCGGCATCACCGTCGCCGGCTACCTTTGGGCCGTGGCTCGCTACAACCGGGGGCCGGCGGCGGCGACACGGTGACCTGGCCACCCACAACGCGACGGACGCCACCCGATGCCGCCGTATTGACCATCGGCCAGCTGGCCGCTCACGTCGGTGTCACGGTCCGGGCCATCCGCCATTACCACCAACTGGGCCTGCTCGCCGAGCCGGCCCGTGACCCCTCGGGGTACCGCCGCTACGACGCCCAAGCCGCGGCCGACCTGATCCGGATCAAGGCGCTCGCCGGCGCCGGCGTCCCCCTCGCCCGGATCCGTCAGCTCCTCGTCGCCGGGCCCACGGAATTCGCCGACGCCATCACCAAGATCGACCAGGGGATCCAAGAGCGGATCAGCAACCTCGAGCAACTCCGCGGGGAGCTCGCCGGGCTGATGGCCGGCGAGCGGCTCGTCCTGCCGCCCGAGATAGTCGATCTCCTCGACCTGATGCGCTCGATCGGTGTCGATGAGCGCACGCTGACTCTCGAGCGCGACGGCTGGACATTGCTCATGGCACGATCGCCCCATCTCGTGGCGAAGTGGGGGGCGGACAAGTGCGCCGCCCTCGCCGACCCCGATTTCCAGCGGCTGTACGCCAGGTGGGAGCAGGCCTACGACTGGGACCCCGATGACCCCCGCCTTATCGAGCTGGCCGCCGAAAGTGCCGCCTGGATGGCGACGAAGCCCATCAGGCCGCCGCCGTTTCCTTGCGATGCCGATATCTCGGCCGTCGGCATCTTGCTGTCCGCCCAGCTCGACACGGTGTCGCCGGCGTGGCGTCGCCTCGGCGAGCTGTCCTCGGCCCCCCTTATGTGGTCGCGGCCATCGGAATCAACAGACCCCAAGCCGCGCCAAGAATGATGACGGGGCGCCAGTCAGTGTTCGAGCGGTCGAGCCGGTAGCGGGGACGGGGTGTATCCGGCCCTCGCGAGCCAGCTACGGGCACGGCCACGTTGGCGCTCGTCGGAGAAGCCGTACCACCGTTCGAGCTCGCCGCCGGATCCGGCGAGAACGTCTTTGAACCGGCGGAACGCCCCGCGCCCATTCAGGGCGATGTCGAGGCGGTCCGCCAGGATGGGGGCGGTGACCGTTCCGGCGAAGCGTTCCATGTCTCGATAGCCGTCGCCGGACCCCTCGCAGTTCACCCACACCCAACGGTCGGCGTCGTCGGATTCGTCCTCGTCCTCCTCGCCCATCTCTCGGGCGTAGTCGATGGCGGGAACACTCCATACCTCACCGGTCCTCAGGTCGATTCGGCCCCCGCCGCTGAGGGGGTCGCCTTCGAGGATGCCGGCGAGCTCCTCGAGATCAACCGGTAGAGGTCGCAGCATCCGGATTGGGTTCAGCCCGGCCGCCACTCCCAACTGGTCGGCGAGCTCGCTGTCGCCATCCCAGTCGCGGAGGCGAAGGGCGTCGACACATGCCGCAGCCAACCCGGTGGCGCCATCGACTTTCCCAGCGACGGCGGCGAGCAGGCCGTCTTCAACCAGCTGGAGGGCGTCGACGGGGAGCACGTCGGCGACCGCAGCCACAACAGCCGCACCGTCACCATCGAGAACGGCCATCCGGAGCTGTCGGCGTCGGACGTGCACTCCCCCATTCTGACTGAACGCTCATTCGCGCCGGGGGCGACCCTCCGAAGCGCCGACATATTCTGCTGCTCTCTGCCGGTCGAGGAGACCCTTGCTATCGCCCGGAACTCTCGATGACCCGTACGGCCGTCGGGCTGGCCTGACCGATCTCCTCGTGTTGAACAGCAACGCGACGCGACTTGTGGATGGTCAGTTGCGTACGCAGCACACGGTCGCAGCCGCCGAGCTCGACAGTAGCCGTAGGCCCGTTGGAGACGTACCAGAGCACGGCAAACGTTGCGCTGGGGCGCGCACACCCGGGGGTGCTGCGCCCCTTGCTGATGCCGTCGATGACCGCACGTTGGGTCGCGCCCGCGATGGTGCCGCCTCGGACGAAGTTGCCTACCTGTGAGTTGGACCCATGACCGTCGCGGAAGATGCATACGGTGAGACGCGACCGCCGGACGGGAAAGACCGGGCCGCTCTTGGCCGGTTGCAACTGGCTTGCATACAGCGCGAACAGGTCCTTGTAAGCGGGGCCGCACCCCGTGGCCAACTCCGGCTGCGTCTCGATCTGGGTGAGCAGCCGATGCGAGACCGTCCTCCACGGCAAATGGTTGAGGGATTGCTGGGTCTGGGCTTGCGGTTGGCCGCACTCGTCGGTCGGGATCGCCGGTTCCAGGAGCCCACCGGCGCTATTCACCAGGATCAACCGGGGCAGGGTGACGGCCACGGCCGCGCAGGCCACGTCGGGCCCGGCCGGCGGAGCTTCCGGCCGGCGCAGGGCGGCGTCGAATCGGCCCAGAGCGGTCGTGGCTCTGCGTTCGACGAGGACCTGCCATTGCCCACGACCGGGGATCGTCTGCGGTTCGCTCTCGCACTCGTAGACGGCCGCTACCTTGAAGGTGCGAGGGAGCCGTCGCGCCTGCAGGCCCGACCGAAACGGTTGCCCGCACGGTGGTGAGGACAGCGGAGCGAAGGTTCTCCCGCCGGCCGGCCGACCCGATGCACCTCCCTTACCGCCGGTCGGCGAACCCGAGCCGACCGCAACATGCGACCCCGCGTCGTGGCCGCCACACCCGGTAAGAACCATCCCGCCGACCGCCAGGGTCACAAGCCACGCCCCTCCACGCCGCCAAGTCAGCTCTTCACTCCGCGCCCGAGCGTTTCTGCTGCCACATACCTACGACGCTCCGCAGTATGACCTCGGTTCCATCCGTCTCGCTGACCGTCCCCGCCGGCCGCCGAACGCGGCCGAGCCCGTCGAGATCACCAACGGCGAGTTAAGCGCGGGACGCTCCCTCGTTGTCTCCAGGCGGCCCGACGCCCGACGGGCGACGCCGCAGACACCCTCCACCGCGATTCCGCGGAGTCGCCTCGGGTGTCTCGTTTCAGCACTTCTTGGGGGTCGACCCCGGCCAGGAGTCGAAACGACTGATGACGATCCACTGCGGGGGTCCGCCATCATCCCGGCATGTGTCCTGAACAGGACTTTTGTCCAGGAGCATCCGCCGCCATCCCTCGTCGGACCGCCAAAACTAGGGATAAAAATAGGGATGGCAACGGCCGCCCGCGAGCCCGAGCGCCGCTAGCCCATAGCTCATTCACCCGGTTGGTACGGTCGCGGTCGTGCTGGCCGGCCTCGACGACCCGAAGTCCGGCGGCGTCATCGGTCCTCCTCGGCGGCCCGCTCCCGGTATGAGAGGCGAAGGTAGGCCACCGCGTCGGAGAGCGTGGAGCAGTGAGACCTGACCGGAGGCGGAAGCAGAGGACGAGGCGGAAGCAGAGGGCGACGCCGAGGCGGACCGTGGGGACACTGGCGATTCTGAGTCTGATCGTGGTCACGGCGGCCTGCTCGTCGGCCTCTACGCAGCGCCAGGCCCGACCCGACCCGGTCGCTCCCACCACGGGCGCCGCCAGCACCACGACGGCGGCAACGGCGCCGGCGAAAGGTCGGGGCGGACCCCGCCCGGCGGCCGGGGCGACCGCCCCGTACGGTCTCGACCAGTACACACTGCCCCTCGTCGACCGGACCCGGCCGACGGTCAGCCACGGGGTGACCATCTCCCCTTCCCGCAAGCTGACCACCCTGGTCTGGGCCCCTGCAGCACGGGGACGCTGGCCGCTCGTCGTGTTCGCGCACGGCTACCAGGTCGGCCCGACGCCCTACGTTCCGCTGCTCCGGGCCTGGGCAGAGAGGGGCTACGTCGTGGCGGCGCCGGAGTTCCCCCTCACCGACGAGGCTGTCGCCGGGCGTTATCTCGATGAGAGCGACATCGTGCACCAGCCCGCCGACGTGCGCTTCGTCATCGACTCGCTTGTGGGTCGGGGCTCCCCGCTGGCTGGTCGCATCGATCCCGACAGGGTCGGGGTGGCCGGGCACAGCGACGGGGGAGAGACAGCCCTGGTTGCCAGCCTCGACCAGACACCTCCCGGGAAGCCGGCCATCCGCGGCGTCATCGCCATGTCCGTTCAGCCCCTCTTGGGGGTGACGGCGACGACCAACCCGCCGCTGCTGGTGACCCAGGGCGACGCCGACACCATCAACCGTCCCAGCAGGGGGAGGAGGACCTGGGCCGAGGCCGCCACCCCCAAGTACCTGGCCATCCTGCACGGCGGAGGCCATCTCGGCCCCTTGGAGGAGGGCAGTCGGTGGCTGCCGGCCGTCGAAGCGACCACCGAGGCCTTCCTTCGCGTCTACGTCGCCGGCCACGGCCGGCCCGCCAGCATCGTGGCCGCGGGCAGCGACCCCCCGCTGGTCACCATCACCGCCGCCGGAGCACCGGGGGTCTTAGGCCAGCGGTGATCTCACCTTTGCTGTGCCGTAGTTCTCGATTGGCTCTCCCCTGTCGGTCCCAGCGGTTCGAGCAGTCGACACGCGCTGTTGGTTCGATTCGGTGCGACGTCGGATTCTGAAGTCGGGACAACTCGATCCTGGCCGGACGCCAAGCTGCTCGCCCCACCCAACTCGGGCCGAGTGGGCTCGGGTACAAAGCGTGAGCGCTGTCCCGGGGGTGATCGTCGGATCGATCATCCGAGTCGAGTTACTTCCCGGCGCCCGAGCCTTCGACGCGGTGATCGCTGTCGTCCTCATCCCGCTCGGCACGTCTCTTTTGTCCGACGGACCGCCACCAAACCATCCGGGCTCGCTCTCCTCATGCCGCTCGGTGCCCATCGCCGCGATCGTCGGCTGTGTCGGTGGCATCTACGGAATCGGTGGCGGCTCGATCCTCGCCCTAAATGACGGGACGACACCGGCTTGGTCTGGACGTTCTTCAACGGGTCTTCCGGCATGAATGTGGGTGCCTGGCGGTGATGATCGGCGTGTTGGCCGCTGGGGCGACCGGTTTTTGGCGGTGAGGGCGGGCCGCTGATCTGTACCCGTTTGGTGACCTCGTGGCGTGGGGTGCCGGGCGGGGGCTGTCGGTGGACCATCCGCGTGACCCGCACGGGCGGTTTCTAGGTTCGGGGTTTGCGAAGACCATCGAGCCAAGGAGACCGAGTCCCCGTGCGGGTCACTACTGCATTCAAGCGCTTGTTGAACCTGCCCGGGGTGACCGTCACCGGCGTGGACTTTCAGCCCGCGGCGGTGACGGTGACGGTCAGGTTGCGCTCGGCCCGCCTGGCCTGCCCGGAGTGCCCGTTTTCGACCTTCGCCCGCTACGACACCCGGCGGGTGACCTCGACGTGGCGGCACCTGGATCTGGGGTCGTGGCGTCTCGAGGTCCGCGCCGGGCTGGCCCGGCTGAACTGCCCTACTCATGGGGTGCGCACCCAGGCGGTGCCTTTCGCCCGGCCCGGGTCCCGGTTCAGCCGCGACTTCGAGGACCTCGTCGGGTGGCTGGTCACCACCACCGATAAGACCGCGGTGTGCCGGCTGGTCCGGGTCGATTGGGACACCGTCGGACGGATAATCGAGAGGGTCATGGACACCGGGCTCGACCCGGCCCGTCTCGACCGGCTGTTCAAGGTCGGCGTCGACGAGGTGTCGTGGCGCAAGGGCCACTCCTATATCACCCTGGTGTCCGATCACGGCTCGGGGAAGTTCGTGTGGGGAGCGGAAGGCAAAGACACCGCCACCCTCGACGGTTTCTTCGCCGAGCTCGGCCCCGAACGCTCCGGGCAGGTCGAGGCGATCTCGATGGACATGGGCCCGGCGTTCGCGGCCTCCGCCACCAACCACGCCCTCCAAGCAGTCATCTGTTACGACCCTTTCCATGTCGTGGCGCTGGGCACCGCCGCATTGGACAAGGTCCGCCGGCAGGTCTGGCAGGAACTGCGCCGGCTCCCCGACCGCCAGGCCGCGAAACGGTTCAAGGGAGCCCGGTGGGCGCTGTTGAAGAACCCCGACGACCTGACCGACGACCAGGCCGTCACCCTCCGCAAGCTCAAACGCCGAGGAGGTGACCTATGGCGCGCCTACGCCCTCAAGGAGGCCCTGCGGGCCATCTTCGCCGGTGACCTCGACGAGGCCGACGTCGGGGTCCTCCTCGACCGGTTCTGCTCGAAGGCATCACGTTCCCGGCTCAAACCGTTCGTCACGTTGGCCAAGACCCTACGGAAACGGCGAGCCGGGATACTCACCGCCATCCACCTCAAGATCAACAACGGCCAACACGAAGGCCTCAACCGTCGAGTCCGCCTCATCGTCAACCGGGCCTACGGGTTCCACTCCGCCAACGCCGCTCTCGCCCTGATCATGGTCACCCTGGGGCCAATCGACCACGTCCTCCCCCACGAACGAGCCAAAGCCCCAGACCCCTAAAACCACCCACATTCATGCCGGGAGGCCCTCTTCAACGAGCACGCGACACTGGTGTCTTCGCCACGGGAACCATTGTCGTGGCCGTACACCCGACGCCCCCGATATCGCCGAGATCGTCCACCTGGTCGTCAAGGCGGCCGCACGGTGGTCGATCTGCGTGGTCAAAGACATGGGGTCACGCTGACGCGGCGTGGGATCATGGTCCCATGGCCGAGGATCCGACGCTGTACGACTGGGCTGGTGGGCGCGAGGCGTTCGATCGGATGATCAACGCCTTCTACGATCGAGTTGAGGGCGACAAGTTGCTCTCGCCGTTCTTTCCTGGCGGCGTACACGCTGAGCACCGGCGCAACGTCGCTACCTGGTGGAGTGAGGTGTTCGGCGGCCCGGCCGCGTACACGAAGGAGCTGGGCGGATACGAACGAATGCTCGCGAAACATCGACAGCTCGGTATAACAGCCGAGCAACGATTCCGGTTCGCCTCGCTGATGAGCCTGGCAGCCGACGATGCCGGGATGCCCACCGACCCAGAGTTTCGTTCTGCCCTCGTCGCCTATCTTGAATGGGGTACTCGCCTGGCTGTCGAGAATTCGCAGCCCGGCGCCGCGGTCGTCGAGCACGCCCCGGTGCCGCGTTGGGGTTGGGGCGTAGCTCCGCCTTACCGACCGTAACCGACGCCGCGGTAGCGGTAACCATGCTCGCCGTCCGTGGTACGGCCGAACCGAAGCGGCATTCGCGACGGCTGGTTTTTGCAGTGCGAACGGGGCAGGTTCGGCCTCCGCCGGCACCACCTGCCGGCATCTGACCAGGTCCTGTCATCCGCCGGCCATGGCGCCGACGATGAAGAACGGCTCGGTCCCCCTTGCCACTGAGTCGGGCAGCGGCTGGTCCGGGGATTCGTGTGACAGGTCGTTCTCGCAGGCGAAGAAGCGCACGAACGGCCGGCGTTTGTGGGTTGCCGGGTCTCGGATGGTCCCTTGGAGGGCCGGGTAGCGGACCTCGAGCGCGTCGATGACCGATCGTTGGGTGGGTCGGCCGACGATCTCCAGGTCCACTTCATGCTCGATGTGAGCGAGCGTCCGGAGGTGAGCGGGAAGTACAACGCGGATCATGGCAGCGTTTGGACCTCGACCGACAATACGGCAGGCAAATCTCGCACTATCGGCGCCCAGGTGTCCCCGGCGTCCGCCGATGCGTAGACCTGGCCGCCGGTCGTTCCGAAGTACACGCCGCACTCATCGAGCGAGTCGACGGCCATGGCGTCGCGCAGGACGTTGACGTAGCAGTTGGCCTGCGGAAGACCGTTGGTAAGCGGTTCCCACTCGTGGCCGCCGGTCCGGCTGCGATACACCCGCAGCTTGCCGTCGGGCGGGAAATGCTCGGAGTCGCTCTTGATCGGCACGACATAGACGGTGTCGGGCTCATGGGCATGGATATCGATGGCGAAGCCGAAATCAGTCGGCAGGTCGCCGCTGACCTCCTGCCAGGAGTCCGCGGCGTCGTCGCTGCGCATCACGTCCCAGTGCTTCTGCATGTACAGCACCTCCGGGCGCGACGGATGCATGGCCAGCCGATGCACGCAGTGGCCAACTTCGGCATCGGCGTCGGGGATTCCTTCGGAGCGCAGGCCGCGGTTCGCGGGCCGCCATGTCTCGCCGCTGTCGTCGCTTCGAAACACCCCCGCGGCCGATATCGCGACGAAGATGCGCTGAGCGTCGGTGGGGTCGACGATCACGGTGTGCAAACACATACCGCCGGCACCGGGCTGCCACGACGGCCCGGAGCCGTGACCTCGGAGCCCGGACAGCTCGTGCCAGCTCTCCCCGGCGTCGGTCGAACGAAACAAGGCGGCGTCCTCGACGCCAGCAAGGACGGTGTCCGGATCGGTGAGGGACGGTTCGAGATGCCAGACCCGGGCGAACTCCCACGGGTGCGGCGTCCCGTCGTACCACTGGTGCGTGCCCGGCACGCCGTCGTAGGGAAACTGATTCCCTACCGTCTCCCACGTGATGCCGCCGTCGTCGGAGCGTTGGATCAGCTGCCCGAACCAGCTCGTGGACTGCGAAGCGTACAGCCGGTCGGGGTCCACCGGAGAACCCTTGACGTGGTAGATCTCCCAGCCGGCGAACAGTGGACCGTTCACCTCCCAGGTCTGGCGTCCGGCGTCAGACGTCAAGATAAATGCGCCCTTCCGGGTGCCTACGAGTACACGCACACCGCTCATCCGGTCTCCTCTCCTCATCCTGAAGCTCCTCCTGGTAGACGACTTCGCCTCCAGAAACTCATCGTTGTGCCTGTCCCCGCCTGGCGTACGCACCCGAGTTCCCGCCCCACCCCTGAACCTCAGGCTGCGACCTCAAGCTGCTCCTCTTCGAGCGCAGCTCTCAAATCCGCTCGCTGCGGTGGTCCCGGTGCGAGCCAGCTCACGAACGATTGCCGTCCAGGGCGCGCCCAAGGGTCACCGCGGGAGGCCGCCGGCACGCGGGTCAGAGGCAAATACGCTGGGAAAAGTTACTGGATGTGGATACCGGTAATCGCCCGGGCTATGACGAGGCGCTGGATCTCCGATGTGCCTTCGAAGATGGTGAAGATCTTGGAGTCGCGGTGCCAGCGTTCCACCGGGTGCTCCCGGATGTAGCCGGCGCCGCCCATGATCTGAATCGCCTCCTCGGTAACGCGTACGGCCGTGTCGCCGGCGAACAGCTTGGACTGGCTACCCTCGCCGGCCTCGAACGGCTTGCCGTTGCGGCCCATCCACGCGGCGCGCCACACCAGCAGGCGGGCGGCGTCGATCGACATCTTCATATCGGCCAGCTTGAAGGCGATGGCCTGGTTCTCCACGATGGCCCGGCCAAACTGCCTGCGCTCCTTGGCGTAGTCCAGCGAATACTCGTATGCCGCCCTGGCGATACCGACAGCCATGGCGCCCACCGTGGGTCGGGAAGACTCGAACGTGGCCATGGCCGCCTGGCTCCGCTGACCTGTCGTCCCCTCCCTGGCTCGGGCCAGGCGGGCGTCGAGCTTCTCCTTGCCACCGAGGAGCAACCGGCCGGGGATCCGGACGTCGTCGAGGACGACCTCGGCGGTGTGCGACGCCCTGATGCCCATCTTCTGAAACTTCCTCCCCTGGCGCAGGCCCCTCGTCCCCGGAGGGATCACGAAGCTGGCCTGGCCCCTGCCTTTGAGCTCAGGGTCGACGGACGCCACGACCACGTGCACGTTGGCGATGCCGCCGTTTGTGATCCAGGTCTTGGTGCCGTTGATGACCCACTCGTCCGTGGCCTGGTCGTAGACCGCCCTTGTGCGCATCGAGCTGACGTCGGAGCCGGCGTCGGGCTCGGACACGGCGAACGCCGCAACCACGGGCCGCTCAGGGGTCCCGAAACACTGCGGCAGCCATTCACCAATCTGCTCGGGCGTGCCGTTGCCGTAGATCCCCGACACGGCGAGCGTCGTGCCGAACAGGGCGAGCGAGATCCCGGCGTCACCCCAGCACATCTCCTCCATCACCACGGCGAGGAGTACGCCGGTCGGATCGGCGAAGGCGGTGGTAACGAAATCGAGCGAGTAGAGCCCGATCTGGGCGGCCTGCTCGATAATGGGCCACGGCGTCTCCTCCCGCTCATCCCACTCGTGGGCGGCGGGGCGCACCACCGTCTCGGCGAAGTCGTGGACCCACTTCTTGATCTGGAGCTGGTCCTCGTTGAGGTCCAGGGAAACGTCGGACATCGGCCGCAGCCCTCCCGTGATCGTTAGTTACCACACGGTAACATAGGGTGCGGCCTTCAGCGGCGAGGCAGGACGATCGCCATCTGCCGGCAGAGGGCGACGAGGCGGCCGCTGCTATCCCAGAGCTCGCCGTCCTGTTCGAGCAGGCCGTCGACGAGGAACCGGGTGGTCGAAGTGCCGAGCAGCCAGCCGGGCGCGGGCCGCCCCCGCACATGGGCCGTGAGCTCGATGGTGGGGATCCACCCGACATCCTCGTAACCAATGAGGGTGGGGGGAAAGGCGTCGACCATGGCCAGCAGAGCGATGACGGACGGTTCGGTCCCGTCGGCAAAACGAATCCACCCGTTGACTTCAAGGGGTTTCAACGACCGGACCTCGTCGCGGCCCGCCCCCGCCACTCCCCCGTCGCGACGGGCCTGCACCCACTGGCTGGCCGGGTCGAGGCGCAGGTCGTAACGCCGCGACACCTCGGGCACGCGCATGCCGCCCGCGGCACTGGCATCGAGCACGTTCACGCACTCGTCGGGGACCGCTATCTCGGGCGGCGCCGCGGCGACGCGCGTCGGCCCGTGCTGGGCCTCGAGGTCGCCGAAGGCGCCGAGCACGCGGATCAGCTCCTTACCCTCTTGCCACATCCCCGCCGAAAGCGTGGCGTACCGCCGGCCCGACCGGACCGTCTCCACGCGGACGGCGACCGTTCCGACCTTGGGTGGCGCGACGTAGTGGGCGGTCACCGTGAGCGGGTCCTGCCGGCCCGATGCGGCGAGCATGGCCCGACCGGCGATGGCAAGCGTGTAACCGCCGTTGGGGTTGGTGCCGACGTTCCATCCGGCGTCGATCTCGCCGACCCACCCGTCGTCGCCGGCGTGGACGGCGGTGTTTCGTTCGAACTCCGAGTCGCTCACCGGTTGGGGTCCTTGCGAAGCTTGGTCCCTTGGGCGGTGTCCTCGACGACATAGCCGGCGACCGTGAGCTCGTTGCGCAGCTCGTCGGCACGCGACCAGTTCTTGGCGCCGCGGGCCTCGTCCCGCTCGGCCGCCTTGGCCCGCGCGTCGGGCGGTATTTCCCCGAATCCTTCGTCGAGGCGCAGACCGAGCGGCCCCTCCCACAGACCGATGACCGCGGCGGCGAGGGCATCGGCTCGCTCCCCTTCGGCGGCGCGCGCCTCGCGGCCTGCGGTGAACAGGTCGGCCACCGCCCCCGGCGTGTCGAGGTCGTCGTCCATGCGCCGCCGAAACCGGTCGAGCACCTCGCCGTCGGGATCGGCGCCGCGAGCGGAGGCAAACTGGCGGGAGAAGGCGTCGAGGCCGTCCACGGTGCGAGACGCCGCCTCCATGGTCTTGGTGCTCACGGTCATGGGCGAGCGGTAGTGGCTCTGCAGGGTCAGGAGGCGGTAGGCCCTTGGGTCGTAGGCTTCGAGGAGCTCGGGCAGCGAGAGCCCGTTGCCGAGCGATTTCGACATCTTCACACCACCGTCGGCGACGACCATGCCCGAGTGCACCCAGCGGGATGTGAAGGCATGGCCGGCGGCGACGGCCTGGGCGCGCTCGTTTTCGTGGTGGGGAAACACAAGGTCGATGCCGCCCCCGTGCAGATCGAAGCCGTCGCCGAGGAGATCGAGGGACATGACGACGCACTCGGTGTGCCATCCGGGCCGGCCCGCTCCCCACACCGCGTCCCAGCTCGGCTCACCAGGCTTGGCGAACTTCCACAGGGCGAAGTCAACCGGCGAACGCTTGGCCGCATCGGCACCGACCTCGAAGCGTGACTCGGCGCGTAACGCGGCGATGGGCTGATGGATCAACAGCCCATAGTCCTCGACCGTCTCCGCGCTGAAGTACACGCCGTCGCCGCCCACGTAGGCCTTGCCGCGGTCGACGAGCTCACCGATCAGCTCGAGCATCCGGCCGACGAAATCGGTCGCCCTCGGGGCCCGGTTGGGGCGCTCGACGCCGAGGCGGTCCATGGCGTCCCACCACCCCGCCTCCCACGTCTTGGCGACGGCCTCTGCGCTCGTGTGCTCGGCGTTGGCCCGGTCGATGATCTTGTCGTCGATGTCGGTGATGTTGGAGACGTAGTCGACGCGAAGGCCGCTCCAGGTGAGGTAGCGGTACAGCACATCCCAGATGAGGCAGAAACGGCCGTGGCCGGCGTGCGGTTCGCCGGAAACGGTCGGGCCGCACACGTACATTGACACCTCACCGGGCCGGCGCAGCGCCAACGGCTCCACCGAGCCCATTGCGGTGTCGTACAGGTGCAGCACACAAGTACCGTAGCGGGATCATGGTTGATGCAGTCCCTGGACCCCGGGTCCCAGAAAAGCCGTCGCTCGACGGGCTCGAAGACAAGTGGGCGAAGCAGTGGGAGGCCGACGGCACCTACCGCTTCGATCGTTCCGCGCCTCGCGAACGGGTGTTCGCCATCGACACGCCGCCGCCGACGGTGAGCGGGGAGCTTCACATCGGCCACGTCTTCAGCTACAGCCAGACCGACGCCATCGCCCGCTACCAGCGCATGTCGGGCAAGGCCGTCTGGTATCCAATGGGCTGGGACGACAACGGCCTGCCGACCGAGCGGCGCGTGCAGAACTACTTCGGCGTCCGCTGCGACCCCTCACTCCCCTACCAACCCGACTTCAGGCCGCCGGCCGAGGGTGGCCTGGGCAAGGGCCAGGACGTCGTGTCGATCTCGCGGCCCAACTTCGTCGAGCTGTGCGTCAGGCTCACATCCACCGACGAGCAGACCTTCGAGGCCATGTGGCGCCGCGTCGGCCTCTCGGTCGACTGGTCCCACACCTACACAACCATCAGCCCGAGCTCGCAGCGCGCCTCGCAGCGGGCCTTCCTGCGCCTGCTGGCGCAGGGCGAGGCCTACCTGGCCGAGGCCCCGACGCTGTGGGACGTGGACTTTCGCACGGCCGTGGCCCAGGCCGAGCTCGAGGACCGCGAGACCAACGGCGCCTACCACCGCATCGCTTTCCGTCGGACCTCGGGCGACGGCGACGTCGAGATCGAGACCACGAGGCCCGAACTGCTGGCGAGCTGCGTCGCCCTCGTCGCCCATCCCGACGACGCCCGCTACCAGCCGCTGTTCGACACCTCGGTCCGCACGCCCGTCTTCGGGGTCGAGGTCCCGATCCTCGCCCACCCGCTCGCCCAGCCGGACAAGGGCACCGGCATCGCCATGATCTGCACCTTCGGTGACGTCACCGACGTGGTGTGGTGGCGGGAGCTCGGGCTTCCGGTCCGATCCGTGATCGGGCGAGACGGCCGACTGGTGCGCGCCGCGCCCGACGACATGCCCGCCGCCGGCGCCGAGATCTACGGCACCGAACTGGCGGGGCGCACCGTCAGGCAGGCCCAGATCCGGATGGTCGAGCTGCTCCGCCAGTCAGGCGAGCTGGTCGGCGAGCCGAGACCGATCAAGCACCAGGTCAAGTACTTCGAGAAGGGCGACCGTCCCCTCGAGATCGTCACCAGCCGCCAGTGGTTCATCCGCACCATCGAGCACCGAGAGGCCCTGTTGGAGCGGGGCCGGCAGATCGCCTGGCACCCGAGCTGGATGGGTGGGCGCTACACCAGCTGGGTCGAGGGCCTCAACAGCGATTGGCTCATCAGCCGGCAGCGCTATTTCGGCGTGCCCTTCCCTGTGTGGTACCCGCTCGACGCCGACGGCCAACCCGACCATCGCCGGCCGCTCCTGCCCGCCGAGTCCCGCCTCCCGCTCGACCCGAGCACCGAGGTCCCCGACGGATACCGCGAGGACCAGCGGGACAGGCCCGGCGGGTTTGCCGGTGACCCCGACATCATGGATACGTGGGCCACGTCTTCGCTCACGCCGCAGATCGCCGGCGGGTGGGAGGATGATCCCGACCTGTTTTCCCGGGTGTGGCCCATGGACCTGCGCCCGCAGGCCCACGACATCATCAGGACGTGGCTGTTCGCGACGGTCGTGCGCGCCCATCTGCAGTTCGACTCGCTGCCGTGGAGCGACGCCACCATCTCCGGCTGGATCCTCGACCCCAACCGCAAGAAGATGTCCAAGTCCAAGGGCAACGTCGTCACCCCGCTCGACGTGCTCGAGCGGCACAGCTCCGACGCCGCTCGCTACTGGGCGGCGAGCGGCCGCCTCGGGACCGATACCGCCTTTGACGAGGCCCAGATGAAGATCGGCCGCAAGCTTGGCATCAAGCTGCTCAACGCATCCAAGTTTGTCCTCGCCAACGTGGCCGCCGCTCCCGTTTCCATCTCTGCCGTCGCCGATCCGGTTGACCGTTCGCTGCTCGCCTCGCTCGCCTCGCTCGTCGAAGAGACGACGACGGCATTTGACGCCTTCGACTACGCCCGGGCCCTCGAGCGGACCGAGGCGTGGTTCTGGGGCTTCTGCGACGACTACGTCGAGCTGGTCAAGGGCAGAGCCTACGGAGCTCTCGGCGACGAGCGGGCCGCGTCCGCCCACGCCGCCCTGCGCGCCGCCCTCTCGGTCGTGCTCCGGCTCTTCGCGCCGATCCTGCCGTTTGTCACCGAGGAGATCTGGTCGTGGTGGCATGACGAGGGGTCGATCCACCGGGAGGCGTGGCCGACAGCCGCCGAGCTGCAGACCGGCCTCGTCGGCGCCGAACCGGCCGTGTGGACCGACGCCAGCGCCGTCGTTCGCTCCGTTCGCCGGGCCAAGACCGAAGCCAGCCGGTCGATGCGAGCCGGCGTCGCCCGGTTGGCCGTCACCGACGACGAGCGCACGATCGCCGCCCTGACCCTCGCGGCCGACGACATCAAACAGGCCGGCTCGGTCGCCGAGCTCGTCCTCACCGTTGCCGCCGACGCGACGGACCCCGACGTCGACGTCGAGCTCGCCGAGGAGTGACCCGGCGGTGCGGCTAGATTGTCACGTCGTCCCGCCCCTGTCGCTTAAGGGATAGAGCAGCTCTCTCCTAAAGAGCAGATCTGGGTTCGAGTCCCAGCGGGGGCACGGCGTTGAGCAGGGGTTTTGCTGCTCTGGATTGCGGCAAGGCCAATCCCTACGCTTTATCCCTACTACGGCCTGCGCTTTCGTCATGGGAACCCTGAGGGAGCGTTGCCCGGGCGTCTGGGAGCTCCGGGCCTACCTGGGCCGGGACGGGACCGGACGGCCGCGCCAGGTATCCCGCACGTTCCGGGGCGGCAAGCGCCAGGCCCGCAAGGAGCTGGCCAAGCTCGACACCGAGGTCGCCGCCGGCCGGCACGGCCTGCCCGACAATGCCAGCGTGACCGTGGCGGGCCTGCTCGATCGGCAGCTGGCCAACCTGGAGCGCCTGGGTCGCGACGACAAGACTCTGTACACCTACCGGAACTACGTCGAGAGAGTGTTGGTGCCGGAGATCGGCGCCAAGCGGGTTCGTACGCTGACCGCGCTCGACTTGGACCAGCTCTACGCCCGGATGGCGGCCGCGGGGCGGTCCCCGGCGGTGATCCGCAAGGTTCACGTCGTGATGTCGGGTGCGCTCAAGCAGGCGGTCAAGTGGCAGATGGTGCCGACCAACGTCGCCGCTATGGCGTCTCCACCAGCCCAGCCCAAGGCCGCCGTCCGGGTCCCGACTGCGGTCGAGGTGCGCCGGATTCTGGCCGAAGCCGAACGGGCCGACCCGATGCTCGGCCGGCTGTTCATGCTCGCGGCCTTGACCGGCGCCCGGCGAGGGGAGCTGTGTGCCCTACGTTGGCCCGACGTCGACTTGGACCTCGGCACGCTCCGCATCGCCCACAGCGTGCAAGAGGTGCCCGGGCTGATCAAGGTCAAGGACACCAAGACGCACCAGGTGCGGGTGGTGTCCCTCGACGATGCGGCCGTCACTCTCCTTCGGTTGCACCGTGTGGACGTTGACCAGCGGGCCGCCCTCGCCGGCGTAGACGTCCTCGCCGACGGGTTCGTGTTCAGCGACCGCAGCCTGGACGGCTCGACGGTCATCGTGCCAGGCCGGCTCACCAAGGCCTTCGCCGACATCGTGGACGATCTCGGGCTCGACGGGCTCACCTTGCACGGCTTACGACACTTCAGGGCCACGACCCTGGCGGCGCGCGGTGACCTGTCGGCACGCACGCTTGCCGGCCGTCTGGGTCATGCTGACGCGTCGGTCACCTTGAAGGTGTACAGCGCGTTCTTCCCTGCCGCCGACGCCGAAGCGGCGCGGCACATGGGGCGGGTGCTGACGAGCACGGAATGACTGCAGCCTCACCCCTGGTTGTCTACTGCCGAACCGAGGAGCTCGTCGATGGCCCTTTGCGGTACGACGATGCGCTTCCCAAGCCGGAGGTTGGGAAGGTCGCCGCGAGCGGCGAGCTCATAGGCGAGTGAGCGGGAGATGCCAAGAGCCTCGGCCGTCTCGGCGACGGTGAGGACCCGCTTCCTCGTAGTCGGCGTGGACGTCGCCGGCGGCTGTGATGTGGTCGTGGTGCGGGTACGCGTGGTCATGGCGTCCACGATCCACCTCAACGATTGACTGCAACGTCGACTGGAGCATGGATTGCAACTCCAATTCAAGAAGAATCTCAATTGGACCTGGCCGGGCATCAGCCCAGGTCAAGACCACAATTGGAACAAGAATTGGACCTGGAATTGGAGCTGGGTCCAGCGCCCTCGAGGACACCGATCCGGTCCAGACGTTGATCCGGCGCCGCGCCCAAAGCCGGCGTTGGCAGCGGAGTGCTGACCGAGTTCACCGGGCGGCAGACGATCATCGCCGAGGTCTCGGCCAGGAAGGGGGGTCAAGGGTGAGCCCGGAGGGCTCAGCGAGAACCGGAGCGGAGCGGAGGCTCGCAGCGGCCCTTGACGCCCCGGTCGTGACTCTGCGCCAGTCGACCATTGGTGTCGCCAGCCGGCTTTGCCGGCTCGCCCAGGAGCAAGCCGGTCGGCCGAAGGCACAGCGATCTCGTAGTCCCAAATCCGGCTCGATCAGGACCCGGCGATGGGGCAGCAGGGCGGCAAGAGCAGGGAGGGCACCATGGGTGCAACTGTGTAGAACCTTGCCTGGCCCTTGCAGCCGGACACACGATGACCGCACCGACCGGTCCCGACTCAGGGCCGCTGGCGGAGTTTGTGATAGCGGGCGAGCGCGTCGGGGACCGGCTCATCGATGCCGGCGTAGCGGTGGAGGATGTCTTTTCCATGCACGGGTCAGGTTGTCGGGGCCGTCGGGGTACCGAAAGCGGCTCTCGCTCGGGAGCTCGGCATCAGCCGCGAGACGCTCTACCAGTACCTGCGCTCCGCGTCGCCCAACGGGCTGGACCCTGTAGCGGTTAGCCCCCTTACCTTGTTTGTAGGCCCTTGTCGAGCATGATGAGGGTGGGAAGTCCGGCGGTGCCGGTATGGCTCATTGCCCCCTGCAGCTGTTGATGGCCTGGGGGGTGTTGCCGCCGGCGCAGTCGGTGCGACGACCTCTGATGGGGACATGCGACTTGATCGCTGATTCGTAAGGTGGGTGACGGCGAGCGCACCATGGACGGCCTTCCCGAGGACATGACGGAGACGAGGAAGGGAACACCAAAGTTGGCGACACCGGAGCAGGTAGATGTGTGGGTCGGCATCGATGTCGGCAAAGAAGAGCACTTCGCTGAAGTTCTCGACAATGATGGCGAGCGGATCTTCGCCCGTGGGGTCGTCAACGACCAGGCCGCCCTCGAGGCCGTGTTGGCCCGGGCCGGCGAGCACGGCACCGTCGGGTTGGTGATCGACCAGCCCGGTTCGATTGCCCAGCTCGTCCTGGCGGTCGCCCGAGGTCGGGATGTCCCGGTCGCCTATGTGCCTGGTCTGGTGATGCGCCGGGCCGCTGACCTGTATCCCGGCGAGGCGAAGACTGACAAACGCGACGCCTACATCATCGCTGACACGGGCCGAACCCGACGCAGACAGGTCCATTGGCTCGATGCCGGCTCCGACGAACTGTTGGACCGCCTCAAGGTCCTCAACGGGTTCGACATCGACCTCGCCGCCGATCAGACCCGGTTGACGAACCGGCTCCGTGACGCCCTGACGAGCGTCTCCCCACCCCTGGAACGGGCGTTGGGTGCCCGGCTGCATCAGGCCGGGGTCCGGGACCTGGTGGCCAAATACCCGACCCTGACCGGCCTCAAAGCGGCGGGCCGGGCTCGGATCACCCGGACCGTCAAGGCCCGCTCGCCCCGACTGGCCGTCAAGATCGTCGACGCCGTGATGGCCGCCCTGGAGGCCCAGACGGTGACCGTTCCGGCCGAAGCCACGCTTGGCCGGGTGATCGCCGAGCTCGCGACGGAGCTTGACCGGGTCTTCGCCCGCCGTGATGTCCTGGCCGGGGAGATCGAGGAGGTGTTCATGGCTCACCCTTTCGGTGAGTTGCTCTCGTCGCTGCCGGGGATAGGTCCGCGGACCGGCTCTCGGATCTTGGCTGAGATCGGCGATGGGAGCCGCTTCGCGGACGGCAACAAGCTGGCCTCCGATGCCGGCCTTGCCCCGGTCGCCCGCCAGTCGGGGAAGTCGATCAACGGCGAGTCGCAGAGCAGACGAGGCAACCACCGATTGAAGAACGCCATGTTCCTCGCCGCGTTCGCCTCGTTGCGGGCTCCGGACTCCAAGGCGTTCTACGACCGCAAACGAGCCGAAGGCAAGAAACACAACGCCGCGCTGATCTGCCTCGCCCGGCGGCGCTGCAACGTCATCCTGGCCATGCTCTCCACCCAAACGCCCTACCAGGCCGGTCATAGTCGTCCAGGGCCAATGGCCGAAGCAGCCTGATCCGGTGAACGACAACACCACCGTCTTCTCCCAACAAGACGCCGGGGTGCGCTTCGAGTGGGGACTGACGGGTGCGAGAGCAGTCTCTACGCCGGTTGGGGCCGTGGTGATCGTGGACGTGTTGTCGTTCACCACTGCGGTCACCGTCGCTGTCGGGAGCGGGACTGCCGTCTACCCGCACCCTTGGCCCTCACCCGACACGGAATCGTTCGCCCGTGCGCATCAGGCCGTTTGCGCAGTCCGTCGACGCGCTGTCGACGCCGACCACCCCTGGACGCTGTCACCCGCGCACCTTCTGTGCGCGCCACCGGTCGACCGTCTCGTCCTCCCATCGCCCAACGGATCGACCATCGCTGCCGAAGTGACCGCCGAGGCGGTCATCGCTGGCCGTCTCCGCAACCCCACGGCGGTCGCCCGGTGGCTCACCGACAGCGGGTTCGGCCATCCCGAGCGTCCCGCCGTCATCATCGCCGCAGGCGAACGCTGGCCTAACGGCGAACTCCGCCCAGCGCTCGAAGACCTCCTCGGGGCCGGGGCCGTCATCGCCAGGCTTCCCCCCGATCTCCGACGCTCACCCGAAGCAACCGCCGCCCAAGCCGCATGGCACGCCCACCGAGACCACCTCGGCCCCGCCATCCAGTCCTGTTCGTCGGGCCACGAACTCATCGACGCCGGCTATCCCGCCGACGTCGATCTCACCTCCGAATCCGACACCGACCCGGTCGTGCCACTCCTCATCGATGGCGCCTTCCGGCAGGGCAACTCCACCTCGAATCAGACTTGACAAGAACATGGGGACACCCCCCCGTCAGCGGGGTCTGTAACAACAACGGTGTAACTACCCGAGGAGCCTGGGAATAACACCTGGGTGGAAGGAGTGGTAGTGACAGAGATCATCGACAACGCAAGGACGGAAGAGAGGTCGCCGGGTGGTGAGGACGCTCGGGGCCCGATCGAGGAGATGGCGGGGGCGCTGATGGAACGGGCCCGGGCCGAGGGGGTGAGCCTGGTTGGCCCGGGCGGCATCTTGCAGGGACTGACCAAGACGGTGCTGGAGTCGGCCCTGGACGCAGAGATGACCGAGCATGTGGGCTACGTGGCGCACGACCCGGCCGGGCATCACTCCGGCAACTCCCGTAATGGGACCCGATCGAAGACGGTCCTGACCGATATCGGCCCGGTGGAGCTCGAGGTTCCCCGGGACCGGGCCGGGACCTTCGAGCCCCAGATCGTCAAGAAACGCCAGCGGCGCCTGAGCGGGGTGGACTCCATGGTGTGCTCGCTGTCGGCCAAGGGGCTCACTCATGGCGAGATCAGCGCCCATCTGGGCGAGGTGTACGGCGCTGAGGTATCGAAAGAGACGATCACCCGGATCACCGATCGGGTCCTGGAGGGCATGGTCGAGTGGCAGAACCGGCCGTTGGACCCCGTCTATCCGGTCATCTTCGTCGATGCGATCGTGGTCAAGCTCCGCGATGGCCAGGTCGCTAACAGGCCTATCTACGTGGCCGTGGGGGTGACCGTCGACGGCGAACGGGACATTCTGGGGTTGTGGGCCGGGGATGGCGGCGAAGGTTGTGGGACGGTCACTTGTTCGTGGGGGCGGAAAGGGCGTGCTGGCTGGGGTTATGGGTCCTGTTCGAAGGTCCGCGCCTTTCGAGGTAGGTCGCTCTATTGTTAGGTGTCACCTGAGCTTTTTCGGTTGGAAGAAGGTGCGCGGTGGGCCGAGCCGGGTTGCGGGTGGTCAGCGGCGGGATTGCGGTGCCGAGGGTGCCGGTCGATCCTGATCGGTTCCAGGCCGATTGTGTCGAGGCGTTGGTGGCCTCGTGGACGGCTCGGGGGTACTCGTCGACCACGATCGACAACGACGTCGGCGTGTTGGAGCGGATGCTGGCCGGCCTGGGCCGCCCGGCGTGGGAGGTCACCGCGGACGACGTGGATCGGGTAGTCGGCGGGCTGGCCGACGCGGGACGGTCGGTGTCGAGCCGCCGGAACTATCTGGGAGTGTTCAAGGCGTTCCACCGTTTCTTGGAAACACGTAAGGCGGCGGAGATCGAGGCGACTTTCGGGGTTCGCCTGGCGTGCCCGATCGACGAGTTCAACTCGTCTCGTCATGTCAGCGACGACTCCCCGGCGACCGCTCCGCCGCCAAGCCCGCAGCGCCTCGACGAGTTCTTCGAGTTCTTGAGGGGCCGGGTGGCGACAGCCCGCAAGTATGGTCCCGCGGCCCGGGATTACGCGTTGTTCCGCACGTTGTATCACGGCGGTCTGCGTTGCGAGGAGGCCACCGGGCTGGATGTGGTCGATGTGCATCGGGAGAGGGGACCTTTTGGAAAGCTGCATGTCCGGTTCGGCAAGGGTGCTCGGACGTCGGGGCCCCGGCCGCGCTGGGTGCCGATGCTTGACGGCCTGGAGGTCATCTTGGGCTGGTTCTTGGTCGACATCAGAGACCGGTTCCCCGACTCGACGGTGTTGTTCTGCGACGAGTCGGGTGGCCGGCTCGCGGGTGGAACGGTCCGCAACCGCCTGCACCATCTGATGGAGTTGGAGGGACGACCGTCGAGCGAATGGTTCAGTCCTCACGCCCTGCGCCGGGCGTGCGCCACCCACAATTACGAGCGAGGCATGGACTTGGTCGCGATCCAACAGATGTTGGGGCATTGGACGGTCGCGTCGACCATGCGATATGTCCGTCCCTCTGAGACGTTTATCGAAGACGCCTATCGCCGGGCGATATCGGTGACGGTGACCGAGCTTTCCGGGGAGGGCTAGAGACGTGGATATCACCTGGAAACTCCGGATGGCCGCCGCGCAGCGGGAGGTGTGGACCGGGACGCAGCTTCGCCGGCTGCTCGCTGAGCGGGCCGGGCTGGAAATGTCGGCAGCGTCGGTGTCCGCGCTGTTCACCAAGCAACCATCCCAGGTCAAGTTGTCCACCCTGGCCGCGATCTGCACCGCGTTGGACTGCACTCCCGACGACCTCTTCGAGATCGACACCACACCCGTCGAGCGGCCCGCGTCGGCTCCGGCCCGGGCCGAGCCGGCCCGCAAAGCCCGTGCCTCCTCGGGTCGTGGGCGGTCGATGCCGCCCCTGTGAGATCGGGTCTCGGCGATGACGGCCAGGCTGGCCGACTGTGTGCGTTGCGGCCGGCCGGTGGGGATCGCCGGGCGCTCCCACTGTGCCCGCTGCCACTACAACGTGGTGCATCGTCGAGCCACCCAGGCCTGTTCGGACTGCGGGAAGCAGCGGGTCCTGCGCCCCGGCTCCGATCGATGCGTGCGTTGCTCGCGGACCTGCGCCCTCTGCGGTGCACACGTCGGCCGGCTGGGACTGTCGGTGTGCGGGCGTTGCGCACGCCGGGCCCGAGCGGACCAAGCCCGACAGACCTGTCCGCGCTGCGGCAAACCCGGCTACCTGCGCGGCCCGAAGCGATGGTGCGGGCCGTGCTCGCATCCGGGACGACCCCCCTGTCCCGACACAGCGTGCCGGGACTGCGGCCAAGTCACTCGACTGGCCGGGGCCGGTCTTTGCCGTCGCTGCTGGCAGAGATCTCCGCATCGCATCACGGTCCGAGCCGAACACCTGGCCGACACCCTCGACCAGCCCCCGGAATGGTTGCCCGGTTTCGCCGACTACCTGGTCGGCCGTCACCATCCCGCTCGGGCCACCAAGATGATCGCAGCTCTCGGTCCACTCCTCTCCGAGGGGACCGCCGTCCATCCCCAAACCCTGCTGGAACGTGCCGCCACCCTCAACCGCCCACTCGAGGCGGCCCTGGAGGACTTCTTAACCAGCCACGGCCTGGCCTTGGCCCTCGACCGCGAGGAACAACACGCTGCCACACGCCGTGCTCGTCGCCTCAACGCCGTTCCCGCCCCGCTGGCCGACACTGTCGCCGGTTTCGCCCAAGACGAGCTGACCAGACGCCGTCGTGCTTTGCGCGCCGGCACAAAACCCCGCGAACACCAGACCATCGACGCTCACCTCGACGCCGTGCGCGACCTGGCGAAGTTCCTCGTCGCCCGCCGGGCCATCACCGACTGGGCCACCGTCAACGTCAGCGATGTCGAGGCGTTCCTGGCCCTACACCCCTCCATCCGAGCCCACCGCCTGGCCGGTCTACACCAGTTCTTCGCCTACGCCACTCGCTGCCATCTCATCCTCATCGACCCGACCCGGGGCCTGAGCGCACCGCAACCCTGGGGCTTCCGAGGGCGCAGCCTGACCCTGGGCCAACAAAAGACCCTGTTCCGCCGTTGGACCACCGACCCCGGCGTCCATCCTCACGAAGCACTCGTCGGGCTCCTCGCCCTGCTGCATGGCGCCACCACCCAAGAGATCCGCCACCTGACCATCGACGCCATGGACCGCGCCGCGCGGACCGTCACGCTCGCCGGTCGGCCCCACCCGACACCGCTGGACCCCTGGACCTGGACCGCCCTGGAAAACTGCGTCGCCCACCGCGTCGCCCTGCAGAGCACCAACCCCCATGTGATCGTCACCCGCCAGACCAAGGCCACCCGCCGGGCGGCATCCGACGGATACATCAAACACACCCTCGATCCCGCGGGAATCGGCCCCCGGATCCTGCGTTCCTCCCGACTGCTCGCCCTGGTCAACACCATCGACGCCAACCTCGTCGCGTCCGCATACGGCATGACCAACGAAGCCGTCACCGCCTACGTCGCCGACACCATCGATCCCACCCGAGTACCGAACCCGTGAAACACAGGCCACACCTTGCACACGTTCGCCCGAACCTGTGCGCCTTAGCCAAGTTCTGGCATCACGTGTTGACCGAGATCAAGAACCGGGGGGTGGCCGACTGCTGCATTCTGGTCTGCGATGGCCTGAGCGGTCTGCCCGACGCGGTCAGTTCGGTGTGGCCTCAAACCATCACCCAAACGTGCGTGATTCACCTGCTGCGGGCCTCGTTCCGATACGCATCCCGTCGGGACTGGTCGGCGATCGCCAAGGACCTCAAGCCCATCTACACCGCCCCCACCGAGGCGGCCGCCCTCGAGCGCCTGGCCGACTTCTCCGAACGCTGGGAGGCCAAGTATCCGGCCATCATCGCCCTGTGGGAGCGTTCGTGGGCCGAGTTCGTTCCGTTCCTCAGCTTCGATCCCGAGATCCGCACCGTGATTTACACCACGAACGCGATTGAGAGCATCAACGCCCGGATCCGCAAGGCGGTCAAGGCCCGAGGGCATTTCCCCACCGAGCAGGCGGCGCTCAAGTGCGTGTACCTGGCCGTGATGAGCCTGGACCCGACCGGCAAGGGCCGGCAGCGGTGGACGAATCGTTGGAAACCGGCACTAAACGCGTTCACGATCGCCTTCCCCGGACGTATGATAACGGGAACGAAATAGCCGACAGAATCCTCAATCAACGAGGACCGGTTACACCGTTTATGCGACAGTCTCCGTCAGCGGGCATTTCACCGGGCGGGTCTTACGGGACACCCTCTGGCGGTCGCCCTGTCTGACCGGGGCTGTTGCCGTTGGGGATTCGTCTTTGGGGAATGGGCGGTGCGGCCGGCAGTAGGGCGACGTTCGGCGTCTTAGGCGCGGTCGTGGAGGGTGACCTGGTAGCCGTCGGGGTCGGCGAAGGTGAACGTGCGACCGAATGGGCCGTCGATCGGAGCCGAGACGATCGTGTGGTCGTCGGCGACGAGAGCGTCGTGAATGGCCTGGACGTCGGTGGCGTGGAGCCAGATAGCGGCACCGATGCCGGGCTGAGCAACGGACGCAAGGTCGGTGCCGGGAACGATGTCTCGCAGTGCGAACGCGATCGGCGTCGTCTCGAAGACAACGGCATGAGGAGGGCCCGCCTGAGAGCGGACGAGGCCAAGGTACTGCTCGTAGAACGCCTGTGACGCGTCGAGATCGCGAGCCTGGAGGGAGATGAAGTCGGGGCCGGTGGCGGGCATGGTGATACTCCTTCTTATCGTGTCAGGCTTCTGACATCAATCAATCTATGTCAGAATGCTGACATGAGTCAAGACCGAGTCGGCGTCGACTTGGAGACGTCACTGGGCTACCTGCTGAAAGAGGCCTCGAGCGCCCTCCGCGCGGCCATGGAGGCAGTGCTGCGGCCGCTCGGGATGACCGTGACGCACTACTCCTGCCTCGAGCTGCTCGCACAGCGCCCGGGCCTGTCGAACTCCGAGCTCGCGCGAGGAGCGTTCGTGACACGGCAGTCGATGAACGTGCTGCTGCAAGCCTTGGAACGAGACGGCTACGTGACCAGGCCGGCGCACGCCCCTGTCGGGAAAGTTCTTCCCACGCGGCTCACGCCACGCGGTCGACGGAGCCTCGAGAAGGCGACCGTTGCGGTCCGATCCGTCGAGGTCAGGATGCTGGGCGGCATGACGCAGGACGAGCAGTCGGGTGCGTTCAGAATCCTGCAGAGCATGATCCACTCCTTGCGCGACGGCAACGAGGGTGCGTAAACCGTTCGACTTGCGGGACGGGCCGTAGCGGTCAGTGACGTGATGACTGGGCCGCGGCGCGTCGGTCGCGCAGGGTACGTGCTCGTGCCCGTTCGGAGGCGCCGGTTCAGAACCTCGACGACGACCGGGTGACGGGAGGCTGGGTCAAGAGCTTCGCTGGTCAACCGTTGGGCAGGTGTTCGTGGTAAGCGAAGATGGCCTCCATGGCTGGATCCTCGTTGCGGCTGAAGGCCTCGAACGTCGGCGGCGTGTAGACCTCGGGGGCGATCCATGGCCGGTCGTCGGTCGGCCAGGACGTCTGCCAGTACAGGTCAGCGATGTTCGCCGTGACCTTGCTGTAGGGAAGCTCGAAGGGGATGGTCTCACCGATGAAGTTGGGACGTGAACCTGTCGGCTCACCCACGAAGATGGCCTCGGTCTCGCGTTCGATGGCGGTGGCAATGTTCTGCGCCGCTGAAAAGGTCCCGCGACCGGTGATGACGAAGAGCGCACCGCGGCGGTTTATTGTCCGACAGGCAATGAGGTGGTGGAGCAAGGACTGGCCGAGGAAGGTGTTGCCGCCGCCGTTCCAGCGCATGTCGATGACCAGCTTGCTGGTCGGGTGGCTCTCGATGAAGACGCTGGCCGCCAGGCATAGAGCTGAAGTTCGGATGGTGTTGCGGGCCCGGATCGTGCTGGCCGCCGCGGACGGGGACGAGAACGTGGAAATCGCGGGGCGCTTGGGAATTGTCGCGGACACGGTGCTCAAGTGGCGGAAGCGGTTCTTCGAAGAGGGTATTGACGGCTTGGCGGACCGGAAACGCTCGGGTCGCCCCCGAGTCTTTTCCCCCTCTGGTGACCGCCGAAGTCAAACGGCTGGCGTGTGAGCTGCCGGCCGCCTCTGGTGTGCCGCTGTCACGATGGTCAAGCGCAGAGTTGGCCCGCGAGCTGGTTGAGCGGGCGGTGGTGGCGGGCATCTCGTCGTCGACCATCGCCCGGGTTCTGGCACACGACCCGATCCGCCCGTGGCGATCGGATGTGGATCTTCCCCCGCGACCCGAACTTCGCGGCTAAAGCAGCGGTGGCGTTGGACCTCTACGCCCGGGTCTTCGACGGCGAAGCACTCGGCGAGGACGAGTTCGTGATCTGCGCGGACGAGAAGACCAGCATCCAGGCCCGCTGCCGGTGCCACCCCACCTTGCCGCCAGGCAGGGCCCGGTTGATGCGCGTCGAGCACGAATACGCCCGGGGCGGCGCCCTGGCCTATCTGGCCGCTTACGACGTGCACCAGGCCAAAGCGATGGGCCGGTCCGAATCCACGACGGGGATCGTCCCGTTCGGCCGTCTCGTGAACCAGGTCATGACCGCCGAGCCCTACGCCTCGGCCGCCCGCGTGTTCTGGATCGTCGACAACGGATCATCCCACCGCGGTCAACGCTCGATCGACCGGCTGCAAGGCGAGTGGCCCACGTTGCGCCTGATCCACCTGCCCGTGCATGCCTCCTGGCTCGACCAATGCGAGATCTACTTCTCGATCGTGCAACGCAAAGTCGTCAACCCCAACGACTTCAACGACCTCGACCAGATCACCGAACGCCTCACAGCGTTCGAGACCCGCTACAACCAGATCGCCGAGCCGTTCGACTGGACCTTCGGACGCGACGACCTCGACAAGCTCCTGGCCCGCCTCGACGCCCACGCCGCTTGATCCGAGCCGCCTCCCGGGCAGCGCAATAGCATCGCTTGATGGCGATCCCCGACAGCACCCGCCGATCGCTCGCGCAGCGACTCGAAGGCCGCCGAGCCGACCGCTGGAACGGGCTTGCCAAGCTCACGGTCACCTTCCGCGCCAACTTCGCATACGTCACCGGCATCGAGACCGACGGCGAGTCGAACCCGCTGTTCCGTCTCCGCTACGGCGGCTCCGCGAACACCTGGGGCTTCGCCATCTACCTGTGGAGCCGCCAAGTCTACGAAGACTCCATCCTGCCCTCCGGCAGCTTCGCCGGCACCCCAGAAGAAGCCCTCGACTGCGCCTGCGGGCTCTACCTCAACGACCCAACAGCCTGGACCGACAACTCACCCACAAACTTGTGAGCGGGACCACTAAGGGACCGCTGCACGAAACGTTCCGGCGGCCGGCTGATCGAGATCAACGAAGACGAGGAACTGCTCGTCGCTGCCCGCCAGGCCCGCTGGACCACCCAGTTCAAGCAGCGTTACCGACAACGAGCCCGGGTCGAACGCAAGAACGCGCAACTCAAATCACGGCAGCAGAAGCTGCCCTGGCGCGGCGTGCGGAAGGCCAACGCCTGGTTGAAACTACGGATGGCCGCCCTCAACCTCGACAGCCTTGGCCGGAAAGCCATCGTGACGGCCTGTTGAGCACCACAGCGCCGCGCCCCGCAGCATCATCAGTCACACAGGCCCCACCGGCTGCGCCAACCGGGGGGCGTCACCACAGTCACGTCCGCCCGACCCGTCCGCCAGAACCCTCATTGCCGACCACCCAACTAGGCCTTGACCGTCGCTACCCCCTCGATGGTTTCGGTGTAGGCCGTCATGGTCGAGGAGCAGTGGGTGGCCACGCGGGCGGTGGTGTAGAGCGCCCGGAAGACGTACCGGCCCGTGCCGGCCAGGCCGCCCATGTCGCCGGTGGCGTCGATCACCTTGAACGGCCCGACCTGGGTGATTGTCCCTACGCAGGTGGCGGGATCAAGGCGCACCGTAGGTCGCCCGACGCTGTGGTCGATGCGGAAGCTGCCGCTGGCAAAGGTCGCACCGTCGATGGCGCGGCCCGGCTTCTCGGTGCCGCCGGCGTTGACGACCCCGGTGACGATGATGGTGCCCGGGCCGGAGGGCTTGGTCGACACGACGCGGAAGTACTCGGTGCGGGCGGTCCCGGTGTGGAACCACACACCCGGGTCGTTGCCGGTCCAACGGCCGCCGGCGGACGAGCCCGGCCACGCACTCCCCGCAGACCAGGTGGAGGCCCGTGCCGGGACGGCCGACGCGTTGCTGGCCTCGGCGGGGGAGGCTGCGGTGACGGCGGCGAAGGCAGCGGTCACTGCGGCCGCGGCGAGGGTGGTGGTCAGGAAGGTGCGGGACGGGCGACGCTTCAGGCTGGCGGTTCGGGACTTCATTGGATGCTCCTTGTCGTGGTGGTCGGTATGGCGAGGGTCGAAGAGGGCGAGGTTGCAGAGACCGTGAGGGCCAGGAACGTCTAGGCCTAGGCCACCGGATGAGGCTGGCGGGTCGGCTCGAAGGTTGAGCTGGCCTGGACCCGGCGTGCGGTCGCCGTGCGGGCGAGGCCGGTGATGGCGACGGCCGCAACGGCCACGTGGATCGCGGCCAGGCCGACGGCGGCGGAGGCGGTCGTGGCGAAGGCAACGGGCACGCCGAGCGAGACGAAAAGGACAGCGACGGCGACGGCGACCCAGGTGCGGCGGGGCCGGGATGCCGTCGTCTCGAGGAGGGCGAGAACCGCCCAGCCGAGAACTGTGATTGTGGCTGCAGCACCGATGGTGGGGCCGAGCGCCACGGTTGTGGGACCGGAGCTGGGGAACTGGACGCCAAGGTGCACGCCGGCGACCTGGGTGACGACGGCCCAGGATGTGGCAGCGGTGGCAGCGGTGGCGGCGACGGTGGCGTGGCGGTTGCGGCGGATGATGGACATGGGATCCTCCTGTGATCCGGTGGGACATCGACTGGAGTCAGCCTCCGCCGACGGCGCCTCGTCGGGCATCGTCTCGGTGGAGATCTTCAAGCTGCGTCGCTGGCCGTAGCGACGTACTCCCTGGGGAGTAGTCGAGGCGTCTCCCGGGGGAGGATGGCTCGGCCGCCACGTGGGTCGTAGCCTCTGGGGTGATGCGTTCAGCGGTTGCTCGAGTCGTGAACGGGCGGTGGGCCGAACCTGGCGGGGTCGCGCTCGTGGTCGCTCTCGTGGTCGCGGGATCAATCGCCGAGGCCTACCCCGCGCACCGCTATGCCGGCCTGCACCTGCACTCGCATCCCAACCCGGCCGCGTTCGCCCTGCTCGTCGTTCCTGCCGCACTCCTTCTGTGGCGTCGTTCCCATCCCGTGGCCGTCTATGTAGCCGCCGTGCTCGGTGTTGCCGGGTGGGCGGCCTTGGGTCAGGTCTACGGCGCGGCCCTGGTGATGGTGCTTGTGGCGTTGTATTCGCTGGCCGTGGCCCGGTCCGGACGGGTCGTCCTGGTCGCCCTCGGCGGTGGGGGCGCCCTGACAATCTGGGTGGCCGGCGGGGTGTGGGGGCCCTGGGGGTGGTGGGGTGGACCGCAGCTCGACATGTGGGCGGAGATGGTGGCGGCCGGGGCCGTCGGATCGTTCGTCGCGGCGCGACGGCACTGGAAGCTCAGCGAACAACTCCGCCGAGAGCAGCTCGACCGAGCCCGAACGGAGGAGATCCGCCGCCAGGTCACGTCGGAGCGTCTGCGCATTGCCAGGGAACTCCACGACGTCGTCGCCCACTCGATGGCGATGATCAACGTGCAGGCCAGCGCGGCGGCCACCCTCGTCCACGCCGAGCCGCTACGGGTGGCGGAGTCTCTCCAGGCCATCCGTCGGGCCAGCAAGGAAGGGTTGCGAGAACTGCGCTCGATCCTCGACGTCCTCCGCCAGGTCGACGAGGACCAGCCGGCCGTGCCGCTCCCCGACCGAGAAGCGCTGCAGGCCCTGGCCCACGCGGCCGGCACAGCCGGGATCCGCACCAACTTCTGTTGCGACGCCGACCTCGAGGGCGCTCCCCCCGAAACGGCTCTCGCTGCCTACAGGATCGTGCAGGAGTCGCTGACCAACGTGATCCGCCACGCCAGGGGAGCCACAGCCGAAGTGACCATATCGCGCCGGAACGGACTCATCGTCGTAGACGTGGTCAACGACGATCAGGGCCGCGACGACCTGTTCGTCGGGGGCACCGGCACCGGCCTAGTCGGGATGGAGGAGCGGGCCCGAACCCTCGGCGGGCTCCTGCGCGCCGGACCCATCCCCGGCGGCGGCTTCCGTGTCTACGTCGAACTTCCGGCAGCCTTCGCTCCGCCGCCCGACCCCAAACCGCACGTCACCGTCTCCTCCGCCCCCGAGACGCTCGGCTCGTGATCCGCGTCGTCCTCGCCGACGATCAGGCTCTCGTTCGCGCCGGGTTCCGCGTCCTGCTAGCCATGGCCGACGACATCGAAGTCGTCGGTGAGGCCGGCGACGGCCAGGCGGCCATCGACGTCTCTCGATCCGTCGGAGCCGACGTCGTGCTCATGGACATCCGCATGCCGGGTGTCGACGGGCTGGAGGCCACCCGGCGGATCGCCGCCGACCCCGACCTGTCCCGCCTCCGGGTCCTGATCCTCACCACCTTCGAGGCAGACGAGTACGTGTTCGAGGCATTGCGTTCAGGCGCAAGCGGGTTCCTGGTGAAAGACACCGAACCCGAGAGCCTCATCGACGCAGTCCGGGTGGTCGCCAGGGGCGACGCCCTCTTGTCGCCGAGCGTCACCCGCCGGCTGATATCCAGCATCGCCGGCCGGGGCTCCGGGCGGCCGCTGGACAGCGCCTCCCTGTCGGCGCTCACCGAACGCGAGCGCGAAGTGCTGGCCTTGGTCGCCACCGGGATGACCAACGACGAGATCGGCGCTGCCCTCTACATGAGCCCGTTGACGGCCAAGACCCACGTGAGCCGGTCCATGACCAAGCTCAACGCCCGCGACAGGGCCCAGCTCGTCGTCATCGCCTACGAGACGGGCCTGGTGACCCCCGGCCACGGCTGAACTGGAGATGCCGGGCGATCCCGGAGCCACGCCCCGGAAACCCGGCGCGACGCACCCATGGCGGATCCCCAGCCGTCCCAGAACGAGGGCCGTCGCCGGGTCGCTGGCAGACCCAATCTCAATCCGCCGGCCCGGCTCCCGGTGAGCCGATCGTGGCCAACAGATCCGGCGCACTTGCGCATGTGCGGGAGACTCGGCGCCTGCTCTAATCGCCGCCGTAGGTTTCCGCGGTCAGACCGCAGTTACCGCGGAACCCAATCACCCGCCGAGAGGGTGGACGTCCCGACCGATCCGTCTCCGGCGCTCGTGCGGGACTCGCCTTAGGTATGAGCGCGGCGACGGTGTTGGCGTGCTCGCCAGCCGCAGGGGTCTTCCGCGTGCCACCGCTGTGTGCGAGAGCGGGTGGTGTCGTAGAAGACCAGCGGGCACTCGCTGCCCGCACAGCGACGCAGTCGGTTGGGCTCCATGCCAGCAAGCTCCTCGGCGAGCCGGCGGGCCAGACCGACGACAATGGAGGGGTCGTCCCACACCAGGCGCTGATGAACCGAGCCGTCGTTGACCGCCAGCTCGACATGCGCGGTGCCGGCTTGGATGAGGGCGTTGAGCGGCCCGCAGTCGACTGGCCTGCCGGCGAGAAGATCCTCGGCCACTTGGATTCCGACCTGTTGGACATGGCGGAGGGCCGCCAAGTCGTCCCCGGTGACCGGTCGGGAGATGAGCGAGTCCAACTGTCGGGTGGCGGTGTCGGGATCGGGTAGTGCCGGCTCGACCAACCGGGCGGGGGCTCCCCCGGCCAGCGGGCTGGCCCAGGTTCGCCAGGCGGATCAGGGTCTCGGGGGTCATCGGGTATCGCTGGCCGGGATGGCGACGAAGCGGCGTCGAGGCTCGGCGACGAGTTGGTTGACGGCCAGTGCTTTTGGATGGCCGGTGTACTCCTTGATCGACATGTCGGCCCGCTCGCGGGTCGTCCACTGGCTGACGACCAGCAGTGAACCCTGATCCGAGCCGACTCGAGGTCGGCGGCGAACGCGACGGTGATCGCGTTGAGCGCGGCCTCGGATAACGAGTAGGTACCAAACATCGCGCTGTGCGGGTTCGTCGGATCAGAGTTGAGCGGGAGCGATCCGCCGGCGCTCACGCGCCGACGATGCGTCCCACCAGAGCCTCGCGCAGGAGGGGGCAGTATCGCTTGGGTGACGGCGATCGAGTCCCGACTGGTGACATCGAGTAATCCCCAGAATGTCAATGTGCCCGGCGTGGCAGGGCCGTGTCTTCGCTCACGTGGACCAACAGGCCGCTCCCCAAAGGCCCATTGGCCGTAGCAGCTGCTCAGGTCGTGCCGCTCTGCGATGCTGGGTCAGGGTCTTGGTCTCGGATCGGGGCGCCACGAGCTGAGGGCGAGGTAAGGCTCCTGACGCTCGGAGCGAAAAGGACGACTGCGCAACTCACCAGCACCCAACCGGCTCCGAAGAGCAGAATGGGGCGGACGCCGATAGTGGCGGCAAGGATGCCGGCGAGGGCGTATCCGACGGGGACGAACGCGATTGATCCGAACCAGTCATAGGAGCTGACTTCGTGACAATGCCTCCGCCGGAACCTCCCGTTGCATGGTGGTCTCCCACAGAGTGTCGAACACCGACAGACCCACCCCGGCGACAGCGGCCGAGACAGCGATGACGACGGTGTCACTCGATAGGGCGATGAAGGCGACCGGGAGGGCGAAGGGGACGACGCCGAAGGTGGCGACGACCAGGGGACGGTGGGGTCGCAGGCGGACCGCGATGAGTCCACCGGCGATGCTGCCGATCCCGAGGCCGGCCAGGATGGCGCCCCAGGCTCCGGCGCCTCCCAGGCGGTCGTGGGAGACGATGGCGCCGAGGATGATGAACGGGCGTACGTGAAGAGGTTGAACGAGGCGAACTGGGCGACGATGATCCACAGCCAGCTGCGAGAGCGGAACTCGTTCCACCCGCCGGCGAACTGGGCCAGGATCGAGGTGCGGTCTGGTTGGGATCGGGAGGGGATATCGAGGCGCAGGAGGCAGCAGCCGCTCACGGCGTAGGTGACGGCGTCGATGGCAATGGCCCAGCCCGGCCCGCCGGTGGCGACGATGAGGCCGGCGAGGGCGGGGCCGATGACTGTGCCGGTGGACAGCGCCATGCCTCGCAGAGCGTTGGCCTGTTGGAGGCGTCCGGGCGAGACCATCTCGGGGAACAGCCCCGTGAGCGCCGGGTTGAAGAACGCCTGCCCGGCGCCGAGGACGCCGGCCAGGATCATGAAAGTCCACAGGGGCGGCGAGCCGGTGAGGATGAGGGCGGCGAGGAGTCCTTCGCTGACCAAACGGGCGGCGTCAGCACCGACCATTGACGTCTTGCGGGGGAACCGGTCGGCAATCACCCCACCTACGAGCAATAAGGCCACTAAGCCTCGATCCACCGATGGGCGGCTTGAGGGTGGCCGGCTCTAGCGGAATGGGGTGTCGGCCTGATCGCGGGGCGCGTGGGCCGGTGTCGGCCCGCGTCGAATTGGTTGGACTCAAGGTGGTGCTGGTTGTCAGCGTGTGGTGTCGTGTGCGGTCACGCCGGCCCGCCGGGTCAAGGTTCAGGTGACCGCGGCGGGCAGAGCGCGGATCGTGTCGAGAGCAGTCGTGAAGGCCGTGGCCCAGGGCCAGTTGCTCGGGAGGCGCAGCACGAGTTTCCGGCTGCTGTTCACGAGCCGGCCGGGGAGGCAAAGGGTCTGGGTTCGGACGCTGCGGGTGACGGTGAGCTGGCCGGTGGGGTGGAGCCCGCCGAGGCGGGCGGTCCAGCGGGTGAGGTTGTGGGCGAGCACGGCGCACGCCAGCCAGGCGGCGTTCGCGTAGAACCGGCCGGAGGGGCAGTGGGTCATGCCGGCACCTTCTTTGAGGTCGCGGATGGCGAGCTCGACTCTGGCGTGGTCGCGGTGGAACTCGTCGGCGGCGACGATGTCGTTGTCGAGGTCGGTGATGAACGCGTGGTAGCGCCAGTCGGGCCACAACGCTTGCTGGGCGGGATCGGTCAGCCGGGTGCGGCGCACGACCAGGCGGACAACCTCGAGCCGCTTGGACTTGTGGGCGGTGATGGTGGTCTCGGCCACGGCGGCTTCGCCGCCCGCCGGGTAGTCGATCGCCGTCCACGCCGCGGGGTCGATGGCGTCGACGGCGGCGCGGATCTGGGCGCCGATGGCCACGGTGACCGACCAGCGCACACCGAGCCGGCAGAACGTGTCGATCAGCGCCCAGGACCAAAAACCCGAGTCGGCCCGGACCGTGATGAGCCCGGCCGCCCCGGCGCGACGCAGGCGGGGGATCAGTTCTTCGACGAAACGGCGGGCGCCGCGCTGCGAGGAGCCTTTGCGGAGTCGGGCGTGGAGGACCTCGCCGGTGTCTGCCCGGGTGGCCAGGATCGGGTGGTAGCCGAGGACTTTCGTGTAGCCGTAGGCGGCGCCCTGTTTCTGTTTGCCGTAGACCTCGCAGATCGTCGAGTCGATGTCCACGGTGAGCGGCTCCGCGCCGGGTCCGGCGCCGAGGTTCCACGCCCGCCGGAGGCTCTCGGCGATCACCGCGTCGAGTTGGCGGACATGACCGAACGTGAAAGCGCGCAAGAACGTGCCCAACGTGGACGGGGCCATTACCCGGAACGGCAACACCCGCTGCGTCGCCCCGGCCCGGAGCCGGTCCGCGTGGTCGATGTGAGTTGCCCCCACCAAGATGGCCGAGATCACGGTGAGGACCTTGCGTCCCGCCAGGGCGCCACCGACCCGGCCCGCCAGACGGACCGTGTCATTGACCAGCGCTTCGAGGCCGAGACGGACCATCAACGTGGCCGGCAACACCAGCCCGGCACCAGCGACCAGCGTGGGGTCGTCAAAGGTGACCGACACGTGCTCGATCGAGCGCGATACTGACTTCACCGGAAGTGCCTCCTCGGCGAGAGTGGATGTTGGCGTCGTAACCGTCATCCTCCCTTGCAGGAGAGGCACTTTCCGCGGATGCCCCCGGCCGGGCCCTCAGCTCATCGGTGAATCAAGGCTAAGGGCACGGTTTCGGCCGCCAGGACGTAGCCGACGTCGGGCGTGGTACCGCCTTGGGCGAGGACGGCGAACGTCAAGGCCACGGGGACCATGAACGTCCCGATCAGCGATGTGGTGTAGCCGGCGAAGAACAAGCGAAAGTTCCGCTCCCCCAACACCCCGACGCGGCCGGCGAGTCGGCCTCTGGGAAGGATGCTCACAAGAGCGCCCGCCGAGGGGCGTCTGGAGGTATAGAGGGGAGTCTTCTCATCGCCATCACGGCTTCGATGCGTCGGCATGGGTTCGGATAGAGGCGCGTCTCGCGAACCTCGACCCTCACCAGGTGACACCAGTGTGGGCCTTGGTGTGGCCGCGCCGTGCAAGCCGATCGTAACCAGCGCCCGTCACATCTGCCGGCGAGCGCACACCGCGGCCCCGGCCTGGCGTCGCTGGTGACCACCACCACGTCCAGCATCTCGGCGAACACGACGTAGACGGCGCGTATGCCGTGACGATCTCGTGCAGTTCCCACAGTCGGCGAAGGAGCGGCTCGTGCCCCCACCGCAGGGCTGCGCGGTCAGTGAGGTCGGTGAGGGCTTCCGTGGCCACCTCGGCGGCCGTCTGGCCGAGGCGAACCCGCCGAGGGAGTGCCCCCTGTCACATCGACGTCGAGCAAGTGCGGCACGTCCAGGTCGGATCGAGGCGAAGCCGCTCCCTCGCTCGATGCCCGGCACCTCCAGTGCTGAGTAGGGACGCGACGACGACACACGTAGCGTGCGCTTCCTCGGAGAGTGCGCGCCCGTCAGGTTTTCAGGCTGTTCGTGGAGGCGCGACGATCCGAGGCCGTTTAGGGTCTGAGGGCTATGTCAGGGGGGACCTACTTTCTTCGGGCCGCAATACCGGCAGACGCGGCGACCTTGACTGCGCTTTACATACGGTCGAGGACCACGGCGATGCCTTGGTTGGTCAGCCCTCATGACGAGGCGTCGACTTCGGATTGGATGCGCCACGTCGTCGTTGCCAACCAGAGCGTGTGGGTCGCCGTCGACGGTGAGCGGCTACTGGGTTTCGCCGCGCTTGAAAAGAAGTGGCTCGAACATCTCTACGTCGATCCCGAAATGCAGGGTGGCGGCGTCGGACGGATGCTGCTGCAGGCAGTCAAGGACGCCCGCCCTCAGGGACTGTGGCTGCACGTATTCACCCGCAACTTCCGCGCTCGCCGCTTCTACGAAGCCGCCGGGTTTGTCCTCGCGAAGGAGAGCGATGGCAATCGCAACGAGGAGCAAGAGCCGGATTGCACCTACTGGTGGAAGCCGGAAGCAGCAGGCAATCATCCCAGCATCCGATGAGTCGTCTCATGTAAGTCTCAATGTCCCTGGCGGTGACGTCGTGCCGACGTGAAAATGGTGCTGGGCTCGCCCGCGACGCCGATTTGTCCCTGGCCTTGAGGCCGAAGGACCGGAGCGGTATAGCTCCCCCGCCCTGCGGCTGACGACGCCACGCCCCAGCGGCCTCAGCCGCGATCCGGGCGCCGTCGTTTATAGCGACCGAAGGGTCTTGGTGAGACCGCGACTGGCGATTTCCGGCGGTGCGGCGAGGGACGTCACGCCCACGACCCGAGGGTCCAAGGATGGATCGCAGCGAGTCCCTCGGCAAGGTGAGCGTCAGCAGATCGCCGATTAGCATCACGAGATGAAGCCCGCCGCCTACATCGATGCCTGCCGCAAGAGCCATCGACGGCTGCTCGCAGGCTTATCGCCACTCACAGATGACGACTTCCGTTCGCCGAGCTTACTGCCCCGATATTCACGTGGGCACGTCGTCACGCACATCGCCAATAAGACCAAGGCCCATGTCTCGCTCTTCGCTGGTGCGGCCGCAGGTGAGATCCGCCAGCTCCACCCCGATGGGTACGACCCAGACCAAGCCGCGGATGCCGGCGCGAGCCGCTCAGCAGCGGAGCTCTGCTTCGACCTGGCAAAGTCGTTTGAACTCCTCGAGGCGGCATGGGATTCGCTTGACCACACCATGTGGGGTCGGCAAGGAATGATGACGGCCGGCCCTCGAACGATGGCCCAGATCGTCACCCATCACTTGCGAAATGTCGAAGTACATCACGTGGACCTTGAAATCGGATACGTGGCCTCCAGCTGGCCCCCGATCCTCGTCGATGACGAACTCGCCAAGCGCCTGCGCTCGCTCCCCGACCGGGCTGACCACGCCGACCTTCTCGCTTGGCTCCTCGGCCGAGCAACCGCACCCGCACTACTAGGCCCCTGGTAGCAGTTCGCCAAAAACTTTCGGCCTTCTGTCGGCTGACCGATGGTCGGTAATGCTCACAACTTCAGCAGCTCAGGGTCCCTACTTTGATCTCGGCCAACGCATCCCCGAGTCGGCATACCGGCAGGCGCCGGAGGACCAGAGCACGGAATCTGACCGTCCCAAAGGTGCGGTCAGAGACGAGCAGAATGGGGAGCAGAACGACACCGCCGACTCCATCCAGGCGCGCCCTACCGACAGGAGTGTGCGCCGCCCGGTCCGGCACCGTGGATGACGGTCGTCGGACGCCGGCGCCCAACACGCCGTCGTCTTCATGCTCAGCGCGGTGGCGGTCCGCTCGCCGGTCGCCCGACTGTGCGCTGTGCTCAGCCGTCGACCTGGAGGCGCCAAGAGCGTTCGACACCGTAGGAGCGGAAGCCAACCCGCTCCAGCACCGGCGCCGACGTGCCGGACCGGGCCTTCGTCAACGCCAGCGTCGCTCCTTCATCCCGACCGAGCCGGCAGCGAGCCGCCAGAACCGAGCTGTACAGCCCGCGCCGGCGGAACGACGGGACGGTGACCGCGCCGAACAGACGGATGACCGAGCCGAACGAACGGCACCGGCCGACCGACGCCGGCGTCCCGTCCATCGCCGCCACCAGCGCGAAGGCGGCCGAGGACTCCACGTCGGCTCGTAACCGCTCCCAGTCCTCGGCCAGCACCGTCGGCGACGGCGGAACCCGACCCCAGCCGGCGGTCTCCACCTGGGTGAGCGCCCGAAACGCCGCCTCGTCGGAGACGACAGTGGTCGCCACGCCCGGCGGGTCGGCGTCGGCTAACCAGACGTCCGCGTCGCCGCCCACAAGCGACCGTGCCATGACCACCTGCGTCACCATCAGCTCCCCACCGGCAAAGCGGAGCGCCTCATCAACGGCCGGTCCGACTTCTCCTTCCGCCCACCACCACACCTCGCGTGCCCCCCACTCCCGCGCAAGGCGCTCCACCTCGGCGCGGATCTCCGAGAACGGTCGGGGCGAGCTGACCCATGCCTGCACACGCCCAGACGTGGGAGACGACAAATGCGCCGGCCAGCCAAGGACCAAGCAGTCCTCGGTCCGCACCACGTCCACGTCCGACGGCAACGGCCAAGCGTCATCGACGGCCGCCGCGGCTGCAAGCACCTCTCCCGGCGTCAAGCGCTCCACCGGCTGCAGCGTAGACTCGGATCAACCCTACCAGTCGACCCAGCACCTCGCATCTGCGCCGCGCCGCGCCAGTCGGACGGGTCTTGCCGGCCTGGGTGTGCCTTTGGGCAGGAGTCGCTCGCGGCGACAGGCTTCGTGCAAGGCCCGAAGTATACGGGCATATATTAGTGCAATGAGGTTGGCTCTCGATCGTTCGGCGGTCTTGGCGGCGGGTTGTGAGCTGGCGCGCCGGGACGGGATCGAGGCGCTCGGCGTTCGCGCGGTGGCAGGAAGTCTCGGGGTGACTCCGATGGCTCTGTACCGTTACGTGTCCGACGCTACGGATCTCCGCGATTCGGTACTTGCCGTGCTCTTGGAGTCGCTTCCAGCGCCGCCCGTCTCGCTCGACCGGCTTCCGGGATGGGCTGCGGAGTTCCGGGGGTGGCTGCAAGAGGTTCGTGGCCTTGCTCGTGTGGTGTTGCTCCGCTGGTTTGAGCTCCCCCCGCTCCTCGACGTGCTCGAGGCGCTCCTCGAGCTGTTCGCCGAGATCGGCTATGGAGGCTTCGAGCTCGTGGCAGCCGCCAACTCGGTGTTCACCTGGGTGCTCGCCCGCGGCGAGCTCGAGGAAGCGGTGCGGTCTTCGGGGGTGCATCGATCGCTCCAGTGGACCGGGGTGACCCGACCAGTGCTGATGTCGAACCGCCACGAATACGAAGTCGCCCGCCTCGACGAGCACTTCGAATATGGATTGACCCTGCTGCTGCGGGGACTTCTTGTGCCACCCGGAAACCGGGCCCGATGAGCGCACCAGTCCTGCGCCCGATCAAGGAACGGGACCTCACCGCAATCGTCGCCATCTACAACGAGGTGCTGCAGTAGTACCTCGGCGATCTGGAACGAGCAGCCAACTACGGTTCGCGAACGCCGGGAATGGCTCGCTGAAACCCGGGCACATAACTACCCTGCCTTGGTCGCCGAAGACAGCTCCGGCGTGCTCGGCTTCATCGCGGCCGGTCCGTTCCGCCCGTGGCCCGGCTACGCCACCACCTGCGAGCACTCCATCCACGTCCGGCGCGATGCCCGCGGGCGGGGCATCGGTGCCGGCCTGCTCGCTGGGATCCAAGACGCCCTTTGTAGCCGCGGAACCCACGTCATGGTCGCCGGCATCGACGCGGCCAACGACGGGTCGTTGCGCTTCCACGTCCGGGCGGGGTTCGTAGAGGTCGCCAGGATGCCAGAAGTCGGCTTGCTCAAAGGCTCCTGGCGCGACCTTGTGCTAGTGCAGAAGACCTTGACCTCCGAGCGCAGTCGCCAAACCCAGCCGCCTCCCTGGGGCCGATGACGTCCAACGCTGGTCGGCCGAGGTCCAAGCGCCTGGCTCGCAGGTCGATCAGGTAGCCAGCTGCTTCTGGCATCGGAAGCTCGGCGAGCGGGGAGAGGAGCAAGGGTGTGGTGGGGCCTTTCTGGCCTGTCGCGATGCCGAGGATGCCCACCGCCCCGACGGAGGTGAGCTAGGAGCACAAGGGTCCCTGGATCGCGCCGACATTCAGGGATGCCGCCTGGAGCTGTGTTCCACCGAGAGGCTTACCGTGGCGATGGCGACGACGCTGCGTCGGGAGAACCCGATGTAGTGGTAGGTCACGCTGTGGTCTGTCATGTGGCCTGCGGAACCGATCATGCCCGATCTCAGCAAGAGCCCACGTAATGCAGGCAGGCCGACTGGAACGGGCACCACCACTATCGGGGGCCTGCCAAGTCCGACCCGACTGCGCGGACCGCCGCAATACTCCGTCGCCTCGGTGGGTGTAACGCAACCCCATCGGCCAACGGCGGTTGGCTGCCCGGGTCTTCTCGTCGTGGAAGCGGCACAACGACGACTCACCACACACCAGGAAACAGCCGCCGGCGTCCGGCCGCGAAGCGGCGGTACGGGTCTCCGAGGGCGTCGAACAAGGTTCGCTCTTCGACGTGGATGCGGAGGATGAGCCCCGCGGTCGGAACGGCGACGAGCACGGCGAGCGAGGCCCAATTCCCCAAGGCCAAGCCCATGCCCACGAAGGTAATGATCATCCCGCTGTAGGAGGGATGACGTACCCACCGATACGGTCCCCGGTCCACCACGGTCTGGCCCGATTGGACCCGGACGTCGACGGTGAAGAAGCGGCCGAGCAGGGTGATCGCCCACTGACGGATGACGATGCCGGCCCACATCAGAACCAGGCCCACAACAAAGAAGGGCCATCGCCCAGAGGTAACTGCCGCCCCAGGGACATCGCTGGCGAGGAAGAAGGCCCCGAGGATGCCTGCGACGACTGACGCGACTACTACTGCCAGACTGCCCTTGTCCGAACGGGACCCCTCTCGATTCAGCAAGCTCCGGAACCGGGTGCGTTGCTCCAGAAGCACGAACACGCCGACCGTCACATAGAACGCGATCTGCGCCCCGGTGTCGGTGTAGGGCAGCGGAGTCACCGGCCAAGTCTGTCCTGCGCCGCGAGGCGCCGCCCAAAGATCGCCACCTCACTGGTGCGCTGCGTCCACCGCCTCGGATATCGCGGGGTTCTGACCGGACGAGATGCCCGCTTGCCGATCGTTATCCCGAACGATTCGAGGTTAAAAGCCCGCCAGCACTTCACCCTCCGGTCCCTCATCCGGGCCATCCTCGACGTCATGCAGCCGCAGATCACCGGCACCATCGGCGACCCCGCCTGCGGCAACGGCTGCTTCCTCCTCGTCGCTCACAAAACTCTCACCAAGACCAACCCAATGCTGGTATTACAGAACCGCCCAGTGAGCGGTCCAGGTACGGGAGTCGGTAATGCCTTCGATAGGTGGCTGCCCTAGGCAGGCCGGGCGAGGCGCAACCCGGATCGACGGCTGGAGTGCTTGGGCCGGTGGGGGATGACGGTCTCGATGCCGTCTAGGCCGCGGGCGGTGAGATGAGTTTGGGCGGATTCGCGGAAGGCCTTGACCAGGCGGCTGCGCTCGTTCACGCGTGTCGCGAGCACGACTTGGCACGGTTCGATGCCCTCGACGGGAATACTCGTGAGGTCTTGTCGCAGGGCAGTCCGCCGCTCGCCGGCCGGCAGGATGGCGACACCCTGGCCGTCTGCGATTACTTCGAGTTTGTCTTCGAAGGTGTCGACGCGTGGTCCGAGCGGAGCCGGGCGTCCGTCGGGGCGCGGCTCGATACGCCAGAAGGCGCTCCAGGCCGTGGTGGTGCCGGGGTAGCCGACCATCGGTTCATCGGCGAAATCGTCCAGGCTGATGGACTCTTTGCCAGCTAGGCGATGGAACGCGGACACCACGAGCACTCGAGGCTCGTCGTAGAGGACCGTCAAGCGCAGCCGGTCGGTCGGAAACGGGAACGGCCGTCGCGCCACAAGCACGTCCACCCGGTTCTCCAGGAGGGCCGTGTGCGCGTCGTTCCATTCCAGATGCCGGGTACGGACTGCGGCGTCGGGGTGGCGGCGGCGCAGATCACGCACGGCGGGGGTGACGACGAAGTCCCCGACGTATCCGATGACGATCCTGGCGGCCGGCGCGGCAGCGCGCGCGTCGACGGCGGCCTGATGGGCGGATGCCAACAGGGCCTGCGCCTGGGGCAGGAAGACCCGGCCGGCCTCGGTGAGGCGACTGCCCTGAGGCGTGCGATCGAGCAGGCGGACGCCCAACTGGTCCTCGAGGCGCTGGATCTGCCGGCTCAGCGACGGCTGCCCGACGTATAACGCGGCGGCCGCACGGCCGAAGTTCTGGTGCTTGGCGACGACGGTGAAGTAACGCACCAGACGGAGATCGAGGTCCGCCGGGACCGAGGGAACGTCGGACATCCCAGCATTCTACCCGTGATGCGCTTTCTGCATCGCGAGGTGCAGAACAGGCCTTGGACACATCCCCTGGACGGCTCGGATACTGGAGCCATGAGGACCGCAACTATCTCGGAGGAGGTTGACCGCACACCCTCGCGGGCGGCCGTCGTCCTGGTCGTTGTCCTGGCCGCGCAGGCCATGGCCCTCATCGACCTGTCCATCGTCAACGTGGCCGCCCCCACCATCCAGCGCGATGTCCACACTTCGGGGCCCGGCCTGCAGATGGTCGTCTCAGGGTACGTCGTCACCTACGCCATGAGCCTGATCACCGGCGCCCGGCTCGGCGACCGGGTCGGCCACGCCAGGGTTTTCCGGGCCGGGCTGGTCGGCTTCACGTTGGCGTCGCTCGCGTGCGGGCTTGCGGGGAACCAGACGGAGCTGGTGGTGTTCCGCCTGGTCCAGGGGCTCGGCGCGGGGGCGATGATGCCGCAGGTGATGAGCCTGATCCAACGCACGTTCCCGGGCCCGGAACGGGCCCGTGCGCTCGGCTATTACGGGGCTGTAGTTGCCCTGGCCGTGGTGGTGGGCCAGGTCGCGGGCGGGGCGCTGGTGAGCGCCGACGTGGCCGGCAGCGGGTGGCGGCCGATCTTCTTGATCAATGTCCCTATCGGCGCCGTACTCACGGTGCTGGCCGGCCGCCATCTGCCCCCGGGAGGCGCCCAGGCGAGCCGCCGGCTCGACCCGCTGGGCGTGGTCACCTCCTCCGCCGCGGTGCTGGCCCTCGTCGTCCCGCTGGTGATCGGTCACGAAGAAGGCTGGCCGGCCTGGTGCTGGGCCTCGATGACCGTGTCGGTGGTCCTCTTCGGCGTCTTCGCCGGCGTCGAACGACGGGTCGGGGCTGCGGGCGGCGCTCCGCTGGTCTCCGGCCGGGTCCTGCGTGCGCCCGGCCTGGTGGCGGGGACAGGGACGATCTTTCTGGCCATGGCGGCCAACAGCGGGGTCCTGTTCGCCTTCGCGCTCTACCTCCAAACCAGCCTCCACCTCTCCGCCCTGCACACCGGACTGATATTCGCTTCTACCGCCATCGGAACGGGGATCAGTTCCCTCACCTGGTCGCGCCTGCCCGCACCCTGGCATCGTTGGCTCGTTCCCATCGGCATGACCGGCGCCGCCGGCGCTTACCTGCTCCTGACCCCCATCGAGCACTCCGGGCGGCTCAACACCGGCTGGCTGGTCTCCGACCTGTTCGTCTTCGGCATCCTCTTCGGCCTTGCCTACTCGCCGGTGATCGCCTTGGCGCTCACCCAGGTGCCCATCGCCGTTGCGGCCGACGCCAGCGGTGTCATCGTCACCATGCTCCAGCTCGGCCAGGTGGTCGGCGTCGCCACCCTTGGCACCCTCTACCTGTCCCTAACCCATAGCGGCTTGCCCGCCCATGCCGCGACCACCACCTCGGCCGCCGCGGCCGCCTGCGCCGCGGCAGCGGCGCTCAGCGGCGGGGTGCTGGCCGGCACCGTCCGATCCCGTCGACAAGAACGGTCGTGAGGTCTCGTCGAGGGGTATCGCTCTTGTTGCTACCTGGGTCGGTCGTCAGCCCGTCGCGTACGGCGGGCCTAACTCGAGCCAGCACCTACCAGGAGGCCATCTATCAATGCGTGTCCTTGTTACGGAGGTACACAGACACATCAGCAATCCCCGAGCTCCTGGAAGCCGGCCAGGAGGTCATCGGCATCGCCCGACACGTCTGCGGCCTCGTCCCTCGGAGTCGGTGCACCACCCATATGCGACGAGGGCGGCTACTTCTCCTGACGTGAGCAGGGTCCAACGCGCCAGCTGAACAAGGTCGCGAAATGGCAAGCTCTTCGCCGCAGGATCGCAGGATCGCAGGATCGCAGGATCGCAGGATCGCAGGATCGCAGGATCGCTTCAGCCTAATGCTCGGAGCCCCCTAAGAAGCCGCCGTATGCGGCAAGACTGCATGCCACCAGCGAACCCACAATAGTGACGACGACAAAGGACATCCGAAGATGAAGCAATACGACGGGAAAAGGGTAGTAATCACGGGCGGTACGAGCGGATTCGGGCTTGCTACGGCCAAGCTCCTGGTGGCTGAAGGAGCGCGCGTTCTGATCACCGGGCGCACGCAGGCCACGCTCGACTCCGCCAAGGAACAACTCGGCAGCTACGCTATAGCCGTGCACAGCGACGCGGCGTCACTGCCCGACATCGACGCGCTTGCCGATCGAGTGAAGTCCGAGTTCGGCACGTTCGATCTCCTCTTCGTAAACGCCGGCGTGACGCGCTTCGTACCGTTCGAGTCGATGACCGAGGAGGTATACGACGAGTTGCTCACGGTGAACGCCAAAGGCCCGTACTTCACCGTACAGAAGCTCGCCCCGCTCATGTCCGAGGGAAGCGGCGTGGTCCTCACCACCTCAGTGGCGAACATGAAGGGCCTTCCCATGGTCAGCGCGTACGCAGCTAGCAAGGCGGCGCTCCGCTCCATGACCCGCAGTCTCGCCCGTGAACTCCTCCCGCGGAAGATCCGCGTCAACGCGGTGAGCCCCGGCCCCATCAACACCGGCATCCTCGAAAGGGCGATGCCCACGGAAGCCGCCGAGCGAACGAAGGCTCAGATGACCGAGGACAACCCGATGCTACGTTTCGGCGAGCCACAGGAAGTGGCGAAGGCGGTCGCCTTCCTCGCGTTCGATGCGACCTACACAACAGGGTCCGAACTCGCCGTGGACGGCGGCGGGTCCCAGCTCTGAGGGTGGACGGGCAGCCGTCCCCACGTTCTCCGGTCCTGCGCCTCGTCGCATCAACGCATCGACGCGTCGACGCATCGACGATTTCCGAACCGGCTCAACGTCGCTGTTCGCACGGCTTGCGCACCGACCGTTCTAACCCGGCGGTCACGCGGTTTCTGCGGCGGCGGGGTACAGAACAGGTCTTGGACATGCGCGCCGGACTGGAATCGGCAGCTTCGACTTAGCCCACATCAAGGAAAGGCTTCACCTCATGCGTTTCTTCGTTACCGGTGCAAGCGGGCACCTCGCTTCCGCTGTCGTTCCCGAACTTCTCGGAGCAGGCCATCAGGTTCTCGGACTTGTGCGGTCGGACAGGTCTGCCGCTGCGTTGACGGCGGCGGGCGCCAAGGCACACCGCGGCGCCCTGGACGACCTCGACAGCGTGCGGGAGGCCGCCCTGGCCGCAGATGGCGTCGTCCACCTTGCCTACATCCACGATCCCGTCACCCAGGGCCTTGACGCCGCCGCGGCCGATCTGAAAGCCATCGAAACGATTGGCGCCGCGCTGGAAGGTTCGGACAAGCCATTTGTCGGCACGTCCGGCACTCTCGTGCTCTCACCTGGACGCGTGGGCACCGAAGACGACGCGCTCGGCCCAGACGCGCCCGCCGCGCTTCGCATAGCGGCGGAGAACGCCGCAGTCGCGCTGGCCAAGCGTAGGATCCGATCGTCGGTCGTCCGCCTCCCGCCGTCGGTACACAGTTCACTCGACGAGCACGGGTTCGTTCCCCGCCTCATCAGCATCGCCCGCGACAAGGGCACGTCGGCCTACATCGGCGAAGGCACCAACAGGTGGCCGGCCGTGCACACGCTCGACGCTGCGTCGGCTGTTCCGGCTGGCCGCAGAGTCCGCGCCGGCGGGCGCCCGGCTCCACGGAGTGGGCGACCAAAGCGTGCCATTCCGAGACATCGCCTCGGTCATCGGACGACACCTCGATCTGCCCGTTGTCGCGATCTCTCGCGACGAGGTAGACGCTCATTTCGGCTGGCTGTCGTTCGCTGTGGCCGCTGACAACCCGACATCGAACGCGCTCACCCGGCAACGAGCCGGATGGCAGCCGACGCACCCCGGACTGATCCCGGACCTTGAAGAAGGTCACTACTTCTCTGGGAAGCGCCGAACATCGCCTGGAACACTTGGGACAGGGTTTGATCGACGGACCCCTGAATGACAAGGCCTGAACGGCCAGCGACTGGGTCGGTGTCGAGGCGGACGGACGGACGTGACGATCCGCGCCTACACCCTCGCAAACCTGGCCGCCCTCCGCTCCCTGCCCGCGGCGAGATGGAATCTTGCTGCGGCGTTCGGGGGCGACCCGCGCAAGGTGACCCTCGTCGTGAGCCGGACCGGGGGACCGCGATCTGCGACCAGCTCACCTCACCCAAGCTCGGGGACCGGCTGGACCGCGACCTGTCCGCCACGTCGCTACGACTCGCGGACGCGAGGAGCGAAGACACGAGCCGCCACCGGTCTCGGGTGCCCCGAGTCCCCTCGGCGATGCCGGCGTGCTGGCCTCCAACTGACCACAAGGAGAGGACACCATGGCTGACAAAAGGTCCGCGGCGCCAGAGGGCACCGCGGTGCGGGTCGCCCCGTAGCGTGCGATGCACGTCCAAGTCGATCCGCCGACCCACGTGCTCGACGACGAGATCGGCCTCCAGTTGGCCGCGCCCGGCCACGGCTGGCGCCACCTCCTGGACATGGACCCGGCCGGCACCAGCTCGCTCCGAGCGGTCATCGTGGCCCGTGCTCGTTTCATCGAGGATCTGGTTGTCGAGCAGGCCGGCATGGTTTCATCGGAGTGGGCTCAGCCCTTTGGTACAGCCCGACCATGTCTTTGGCGCTAGTCATCGGCGCTAGCCCACATTTCGGCGGCGCGTTCGGCGCCATCCTGGACCCACGGCAGGAGCTCCCGGATGGGCACCCAAAGGTATCACCGAAATAAACGAATTCCGAACTGGCACCGTGCTTGATCAATGCGAGCAGTTTCGCGCCCGTCGAACTTTCAGCAGCATGAATGACGCCACCGCAGCACCCGCTGAGCGAGCGTCCCCCTCGACATATCTGAGCCGTTGCGACAAGCTGCAAGGATGCAATCACGAACAGAAGGCATGTGGTGGGGGACCGCTATAGAGGCGCCGGACCCGGCCGCCTTGGCGAACTTCTACTCCGACCTGCTCGGTTGGCCCATCGGTCATCAAGAACCGGGAACCGCCATCCTCGCTGCGCCCGAGGGATCCATCTACATCGTGTTTCAGCAGGCAACCGACTATAAACCCCCAGTGTGGCCTCCCGCAGACGGTGAACAGCGGCCCATGGTGCACTTCGACTTCCAGGTCGGCGACCTCGATTCCGCCGTCGCCGACGCGCTCGCTCTCGGAGCAACGATGGCCGGGCACCAGCCGCAGGGGAACGTACGAGTGCTCTTCGACCCAGCGGGCCACCCTTTCTGCCTCTGCCGAGATGAAGGCTGACCGCACGAGCGCGCACCTACGTGTCCAGCGGCTCGGCGAACCGAGGCCGTCCCGCTAGTGGTCTGTCGCTCAAATGGCTTGGGGCCATTAGGGCGATCCTCCTATCGGTTGACCGGTATTCCGCTGACGGCCGCCAGACGCTTGGTGGCGGGTCCGAAAGACGTCTCGCAGGGGGGTCCCTGTCCCGCGGAATACTGTGGCGTCTACTTGCTGGTCGCTGGAAGGAATACCCCTATGGCCGACCCTGACCGTCGTACTCCGCTACTGGAGTCGTACGAGAACGCTGCCGTGATCGTGTCGGGGATAACAGCAGACCAGGTCACCCTCCGGACTCCATGCCCCGGTTATGACGTGGCGGGTCTGATCGACCACATGGTCGAGGCCGCCTACCGGGCAGCTGCGCTCGGTCGGGGCCGGACCCCTCCGGCCGGAGACGACTCGCCCCACGTCGAACTGGCTGACGCGCCCGCCCAGCTACGCCGCGCCGCTGAGGAGGCGGCGCAGGCATGGGGGGACGATTCCCGGTTGTCGTCGTCGTTCACCATGCCCTGGGGTGAGGAGTACCCGGGTGCGACGTTGGTGAACATGTATCTCGCCGAGTTGGCGGCCCATGCCTGGGACCTGGCGTTGGCCACCGGGCAGCTCGACAGGCTCGACCCTTCCCTAGCTGTGTCGGCGCTCGACGGGGCGCGAGCCATGATCAAACCGGAGTATCGCGACATGGTGGCGACGGGATCGCCCTTCGGGGCGGAGGTTCCGCCACCTCCTGATGCCGACGACTGGGAACGCCTTGCCGCCTTCATGGGACGCGACCCGCGGGCATCGCTCGACCGGTAGCGCAGCGAAGAGAAAAGGCACGAGCCCTTCATAGGTATCCCCATCTGTCTCGACGAAGTACGGAGAAGCAACTACCGCCGAATCGGCACCTCTGGGCGGCGTGCCTACTACCCAAGCCATTTGAGCGACGGACCACTAGCCGAGGAGCTTACGGAACGACGACTACCCCTGGCGTGAGGGGAGCACAAGGGGACAGTCGCAGGAATATTCCTCTCGCTAGAAGGGGTGGACAAGGTTGTCGCAAACGACACAACACCCGCATTTGTACACCCCCCGGCCACTGAACCTTCGTGCTCGTGGTCGACTCGATTCAGGTAGGAGCGCCACCTTCGAGAGTTGTGACGGTGGTAATGGTGGATAGGCATCCGATCAGGAGTCCCCGGGCTCGAAGGACGCTCGACTCAGGGATGACAAGCTGGAGGAGGAACGCGAAGACAAAGGGACCAGGGATCGTTGTGTCGACGTGGATCATTCCGCGTTGGCGTCCGGACCGAAACCACCACTTGAGGGTACATCTCAGTAGCGAAACCTGCTGCGGCACAGGACAGGGGGGCGCGCCCAGGGTCTCGGCATCGTCACATGGGCACCCCCGTCTGCCGCATGCCGGGGTCTCCAAGCCTTGCGCCGTAGTGTCATTGGCATGCTGACGAGTTCGCCATGTGATGGGTTCCGGCTGGCCTATGAACGTCAGGGAGGCGGTGGGCAGTCCGTCGTCCTGTTGCATGGCTGGCCCGGAGACCACACCGACTTTCGCTACGTTGCGCCGATGCTCGCCGACCACGTTTATGTCGTGGTCCCGGATCTGCGGGGTTTCGGATCCTCAGACAAGCACCCAGTCGATCCCGCCGAGGGGTACAGCGCCGCGGCACAGGCCCGCAGTATTGCTGCGCTGATCGAAGAGCTCGACCTACATCACCCAGTGCTGGCCGGCTACGACATCGGAAGCCGCATCGCCCAGACCCTCGCGCAGAAACGCCCAGAGCTGGTCAAGGCCGTGGTTGTATCCCCACCGCTGCCCGGTATCGGTAACCGGGTGGTCCACGCCCAGCCGCAGCGCGAATTCTGGTATCAGGCCCTTCATCAGCTCCCACTGGCTGACGATCTGATTGACGGCCAGGTCGAGGCCGTCCGCCACTACTTGCGCCATTTCTGGGCCATTGGTCCGGGCCAAAGTTCTGCATCACCGATGCCCATCTCGACCACCTCGTCACCGCCTACGCGCCTCCAGGCGCATTTACAGCCTCGATCGCGTGGTACCGCGCTGGTGGCGGGTCGATCGCCAGGTCCCTCGACGAACGAGCGCCGGACTCGGCCGATCGCATCACCACACCAACGGTGGTCCTGTGGCCTGAACATGATCCTCTCTTTCCTCGCGAGTGGTCTGATCGACTCGACGAGTTCTTCACCAACGTCAGCCTTCAGCTGGTCGGCGGTGTCGGCCACTTCATGCCAATGGAAGGCCCCGAGCAATTCGTAGCTGCCATCCGGCAGGTCCTCGACGCTGTCTGAACGCGTACTCAAGACCTCGAAACGGACAGTACGGACCGGCCGGCTCCTCGGTCACATCCGTCTCAGACCATCCGATCAAGCCGACCTGGTCGCATGGCAGCCCGAGCAAGCGGGCCAGGTCCCGGTACTTGGCGTTGTGATAGGGCCGCCGCGGTTCGTGTCCTTGACCCCCGAGCGGTCCCGATCCCGTGAGCGGCGTGCCATGCCGTAAACCTCGACCAACCCTGAGCTCGGGGCGGACGGGCCAAGGATCATGTCGATTGTGGCGGTCTAGCCGGCCCCGCTGGGGCCCGAGAACGCAAGAACCTCCCCCGGTTGGACGCTCAAGTCGATCCGGCGCACTGCCTCGACGGGATCGAGGCGCTTGTGGACCGCTCGAAGCTCAATCGCCGGCATAGCCACTATCACGGCGTCGAACGGTAGTCGCCGGGGCCAGGGCATCGTCCGGAGTGCGCGATGTACTGGCGATGGCCGCGAGCGCGGCCAAATGTGCCTCGAAGGCGCAACGGCCGGAGGCGGTGAGCGAAAGCCAGGTGCGGGGGAACTTGCCCACGTAGCCCTTCTTGACCTTCACGTAGTCGGCGTCCTCCAGGTTGGAGACCTGCTTGGACAGCACCGAGTCGCTCACCTCAACGGTGTTTCTGACGAAGCCGAACTCGGCCTTCTCTACCGCAGCCAGGCAAGCCACGATCGACAAGCGGACCGGGGAGAAAATCACCGGATCCAGCCGGTGGCGGGGATGGTTGCCCTCGCCTGGGCGGTCGGCCGTTTTCATCGGCATGCCGAACGCCAGGCTCCGATGAACAACGGAGCGGACACCACCAAGGCGACCGGGAACCAGTACGCCGCCTGACCGGGAAACAGATTGAACCCTACCCCGCCCGCTACCCCCCAGAGCACGAAATACGCGACGAACGACATCCCGACGAGCCGGTCAAAGCCCCGCCAGCACACCTGCTGGCGACGGTTGAACCAGGTGGAGATGCCCCCGAAGGCCAGCCAGGAGACTCCAAAGGCGATGGCGCCACCCACCCCTGGGAGGGTTCCGGTCAAGATGACGAAGACGACGTTGGCGGCCCCATAGGCGGCGAGAAAGTGAGCCGTCCACCCAGAGCCAGCCCGTCGCACGGCGTCCAGCGCGGCCGCCTGAGCCTGATTGGCATGGGCCAACGTAGCGGCGGCCATGGCCGGGTCAGGAGGGAACGTCTCGTCTTGCAGAGCTCTTCGCACACCGCAAATACTGTCATCTACTTGCCGACCCGTCAAGTAGTGTCGAGAACGGCGAGAGATTAAGTCGACAAGACGGCACGATGCTCATCAGCTGGCAACGGGCGGCCCCCTATAGTCCGGTCGTTGATCACGCCGCCGTGGCCGACCCGGGGGAGGTGGGTGCTGTCGCCGTTACCAACGTCTGGGGCCTCGATCCAGACTCTCTCCCCCTCGACCAGGTAGGGGAACGCCGAAGCTTTATGCAGTGCGGGCGGGCCAAGAACTCAGCATGGTAGAGGGACGAGTTGCGGCTGTGGCCCACACCCGGCAAGACGATGAACGCATCGAGGTTGTACACGGTGGCAGGACAATGCCCGAACACGCCGCGCTAAGGACGTCAACACCAATCCAGGCCTTACGGGGTAGAAGGTGGCGTGGATCACTCGTGCTCGGCGAGGGCTGCGAGCTGGTCGAGCGACCCCCGAAGCATGTCGGCGGTGGTCGCCCGCGCACGAGAAAAGCGGGTCTCGTCAGTCAACTGAGTCCAGTCGTAAGTGTGTGTAACGCGCGTTCGTGACGAGTCGATCGGCTCGAGCTCCCAGACCCACAGGTGCCCAGGCGGCACCGCGCCCGGCTCTGCGGGCCGCCAGGCGATTCGTCGCTCCTCCTCGAACTCGACGACGTGATTCTCCCGGACGCTGCCCCCGGTCAGCGTCATCGTGAACACGTCACCGACAGCCTGGACTCGCTGCCCGCCTGCAGCCTCGGCCAGGTTGTCGTTAGCGTCCCAGCGCGGCTGCTGAGACGGGTCGGCAATCAGCTGAAAGATCCGCCCGGCGCCAGCCGCGACCACGCGAGTGGCGCTTACGAGGCCCGGAACTCCGTCCTGACTTGTCATGTCCACATCCAAACACCGAAGAGACTCCGCGGTCGACCGATGCCGCCGCCGGCACAGCTGGCGATCGTGAATCCAGGCTAATTCCCCAAGCGGAGCTCTTCCGGCGTCGATTCAGGACCGACCCAGAGCTGCCTGAGATTGTCTCCACCGCCACGCGGTACGCGGTACCCGGACGACCACCGAAAGGACAAGCACGACCGCGGCGACAACCACAGCCAGCATCCAATCAAGGGCGGGTCGATCCGAGCGCGGGCGCAGCGCAGCCGCGCGAGGTCGCGCCGGTGCTGCTCGCCGTGGTCCCTGCGAGATCGTGCCCATGTGGCTGTATGTAGAGCAGCCTGAATGCCTACTCGATCCTCTTAATCACGACCCTTTACCGGTCGGGACGAGTCGAGACAGATGAGCGAACTCGTCTCGCTGTGTCAGCAAGGGCCTCCGTCAGGTGCCGATATAGGCCGCGAGGTGCTCGCCGGTGAGGGTGGAGCGGGCGGCGATGAGGTCGGCGGGTGTGCCCTCGAAGACGATCCGGCCGCCGTCGTGGCCGGCGCCGGGGCCGAGGTCGATGATCCAGTCGGCATGCGCCATGACCGCCTGGTGGTGCTCGATAATGATGACCGACTTGCCGGAGTCGACGAGCCGGTCGAGCAGGCCGAGCAGCTGCTCGACGTCGGCGAGGTGGAGGCCAGTGGTCGGCTCGTCGAGGATGTAGACGCCGCCCTTCTCGGCGATGTGGGTGGCCAGCTTGAGCCGTTGGCGCTCGCCGCCGGACAGCGTCGTGAGCGGCTGGCCGAGGGTGAGGTAGCCGAGCCCGACGTCGGCAAGTCGGTCGAGGATCGCACACGCGGCCGGGGTGCGCGCCTCACCGGCACCGAAGAACTCGTTGGCCTCCTCCACCGACATCGCCAGCACCTCGCTGATATCGCGGTCGCCGAGGCGGTGGTCAAGAACCGACGCCTCGAAGCGCTTCCCTTCGCATTCCTCGCAGATGGTTGCGACGCCCGCCATCATCGCCAGGTCGGTGTAGATCACGCCGGCGCCGTTGCAGTTGGGGCAGGCGCCCTCGGAGTTGGCACTGAACAGTGCCGGCTTCACGCCGTTGGCCTTTGCGAACGCCTTGCGGATCGGGTCGAGCAGTCCGGTGTAGGTCGCCGGGTTGCTCCGTCGCGACCCTCGGATCGCGCCCTGGTCGATCGTTACCACACCGTCGCGCCCGGACACCGAGCCCTGGAGCAACGAACTCTTACCCGAGCCCGCGACCCCGGTGACGACAAGGAGCACGCCGAGCGGGATGTCGACATCGACGTCCTGCAGGTTGTGCGCCGCCGCGCCGCGGATCTCCAGCGTGCCGGTGGGTGTCCGCACCGTCTCCTTGAGGGCGGCCCGGTCGTCGAGATGCCGCCCGGTGAGCGTGTCGCCGCGCTTCAGGCCCTCGACGGTGCCTTCGAAGCAGATAGTGCCGCCCGCCGTTCCGGCGCCGGGCCCGAGGTCGACGACATGGTCGGCGATCGCGATCGTCTGCGGCTTGTGCTCCACCACGAGAACCGTGTTGCCCTTGTCGCGCAGTCGCAGCAGCAGGTCGTTCATCCGCTCGATGTCATGGGGGTGCAGGCCGATCGTCGGCTCGTCGAAGACATAGGTGACGTCGGTGAGCGAGGAGCCGAGATGACCGATCATCTTGACGCGCTGCGCCTCACCGCCCGACAGCGTGCCCGACGGCCGGTCGAGCGAGAGGTAACCGAGCCCGATCTCCACGAACGAGTCGAGGGTCTGCTGCAGCGTCGCCAGCAGCGGCGCCACCGACAGCTCGTCGACGTCGCGAACCCAGGCGGCAAGGTCGCTGATCTGCATCGCGCACACATCAGCGATGTTTATCCCGCCGATTCGCGCCGACCGGGCCGCCTCGCTGAGCCGGGTGCCGCCGCACTCGGGGCAGGCGGTGAAGGTGACCGCCCGCTCCACGAATGCCCGGATGTGCGGCTGCATCGCCTCCTTGTCCTTGGAGAGCATCGAATTCTGGATCCGCGGGATCAGCCCCTCGTAGGTCATGTTGATGCCCGCAATCTTCATCCTGGTCGGCTCATGGCGGAGAAAGTCGTCCAGCTCCTTCTTGGTGTACTTGCGGATCGGCTTGTCCGGGTCGACGAAGCCCGAAGCGCTGTAGAGGCGATAGTTCCAACCGCCCGCCTTGTAGCCGGGGATGGTAAGCGCACCCTCGTTGAGCGACTTGGAGTCGTCGTAGAGCTGGGTGAGATCGAGATCGGAGGCCGTGCCCAAGCCTTCGCACCGTGGACACATGCCGCCGGCGCGGGTGAATGTCCGCGTCACAGTCTTGCCGTCCCCGCGTTCGACCGTTATCTCACCGCTCGCCCGGACCGACGGGACGTTGAAGGAGAACGCATTAGGAGAGCCGATGTGCGGCTCCCCGAGCCGGCTGAAGAGGATGCGCAGCATCGCGCCTGCGTCGGTGGCGGTTCCGACCGTGGAGCGGACGGCGGCACCCATCCGCTGCTGGTCGACGAGGATCGCGGTCGTCAGCCCGTCGAGGACGTCGACCTCGGGCCGCGCCAGCGTTCCCATGAAGCCCTGCACGAAGGCGCTGTAGGTCTCGTTGATCAGCCGCTGCGACTCCGCGGCGATCGTGCCGAACACCAGGGAGCTCTTGCCCGAGCCGGACACGCCGGTGAAAACCGTCAGCCGGCGCTTCGGGATCTCGACGCTGACGTCCTTGAGGTTGTTCTCGCGCGCGCCGTGCACGCGGATCAAATCGTGGCTGTCGGCAGCATGCAGCGCAGGCAACTGCGTGTCTGTCCTCGTGGCCTTGCTCATCGTGTCTCCATCTGTTCGGCGGGGCCCATCTTCGCGGTCTCCGGCGGCGTCGATCTGACCAGCTTCGAAGAGCACGTCTGGTTCTCCTTCGGTTCGGCCCCTGGAGTCTCTCTGCCCCGGCCACGCGGCGTGCCCCGCCGAGGCATCAGACCAACCAGCGGCCGTCTCGCGTCAGCTCGCGGTCGGGCAGGTCGGGCAACTCGCGCCAGACCTGGGTGCGAGGCGGGCAGATGCCGAACCAGCGATACAAGGCGGCCAGCCCGCTGCTGCTGCGGCGCGTCGATCTCGAAGACCCTCGATCGCCATCGATCTCGATGTCGGGGGTGAGCCGATGCTCGGTGTCGCGACGACGCTGAGCGCGAGCAGGCGTCGGCACTCATCGGTTCTGAAGCAGGCCGAGGACGTTGCCATCCGGGTCGGTAACGGTGGCCACCAGGCGGCCGCCACCGATGTCGTGCGCCGGCTCCTTCACGGTGGCACCCGCGGCGCTCACCTCCGCCAGCTTCGCCTCGATGTCCGGTACGTGCCAGTCGGCCACCGGTGAGGTCATGCCCTGCGGTCCACGGGCCGGTACCAGCCTGGTGGAAGAGCCGCTCATGGTCACTCCTGAAGTCGTGGGTCATATCGACCCGGTGTGTCTTGTCGAGCCTAAAGACGAACGGGAGGCCCGAACATCGATGTCCCGGGCTGCTGGGCGGCGCCGACCGTGATCTAGCGCATCCCGCAGTCTCCGACGTCGGTGCGGACCTCGCAGCCGATCGTGTCGCGATAGAAAGCCAGAGAGGCCTCCGGGTCGTCGTACGAGAGGAAGGTCCAGTGAATCGTGATGCCCATGACGGTCACGCTAGGTGCGGCTCCGTGACCCGCGCTTCTCGATTCCTGATCGGTCTGGCCACCTGTTCGCCACGCACGACGGCATCTCCGCCATCGCGCGTCCGATACGCCGAGTCATCACATAGGCGTACGGCGCGGTAGGCGAGGAGTCTCGCAGCCGCTCTCCCCTCCCCCTGCTTTCCGACCCCCGGCGTCCCACAGAGGCCCTGGGTTCAGGCGGTCGATGTCGACGAGAATGAGACGATGACGGACCAATCGATCCGACCCTTCGACATCGGGGCCCTCTATGCAGCCCTCGACGACAAGCGAACCGAGTTGGGTATGAGCTGGAAGAGAGTCGCCGACCAGCTTTGGGAGCTGTCCTCCGACCTCAACGACCGTCGCAGGAACCATCCGATCAGCCCGTCCACCCTGACGAACATGACCAAGAACCCGAGAACCTCGTGCCAACACGCCCTCTTCATGCTTCGCTGGCTCGGGCGAACCCCGGAGAGCTTCCTCAAGGGTGCGACCAGTGACGACGAGCGCTTCGCCCTCCCCGCGACCGGCCAGGACCGTCGGCTGCGATGGGCGCTGAAGCTCCTCTACACCACGATGGACGAGAAACGACGAGAGGACGGGCTCACCTGGCCCGCCCTCGCCTCAATCCTGGGCTGCAGCCCCAACCAACTCACCGGTTTGCGCACCGCGAAGTACGCCACCGGCATGGACCTGGCCATGCGAATCGCAGTGGATCGGCCGACCGGCCGCCGACTACATCTACCCGGCGACCTGGTAAAGGCGACGGCTCCACCGCAATGACCGGCAGTGGTAATCGAACGATCGTCCCAAGAACCACCGCAGGTGACCATAGCTGGATTCTGGGGCTACCAGCGGGCCAAGCCGTTGACATAAGCCCACCGTACGGCAATAATTGGAACACATTGGAAACACATGGAACAACTCCAGAGAGCCGTACCTCGCTCGAACCACCCCCGTGTGTATCTTGGGCGTAGGAGCCGTGGTGGCTTCGTGGGAAGGATAATGTTGATGGTTGCCCCAAAGAGCCCCGGCGTAGACGACTGTCGAGGCGCTTTTCTCGCTGGCAGACTCTGAGAATGCCAGACGCCATCATCGCCGGTATCGGCGAGAGCACGTTCGCTCGCCGTTCGGAGCGTCCTTTTGCCGAGCTGCAGGTTGGCGCCGTCGAAGCCGCGATCGCGGACGCCGGACTGCGCCCGGGCGATATTGACACGATCTTTACCGACGGTGAGGTCATGCCGAGTCTGCTCGGCATTGACTCCCTCGAGAGTCTCGTCAACGGACTTGAGAATGTACAGGCCACGGGCATGTACTCGCTCGGAGGAACAGGCATAAGTTATGCGACCAAGGTGGCAGCCGAGCGGATCAGGTCCGGGCTGTCGAGCGCAGTTCTCGTTTACTTCGGTGTCGATTGGGGCTCAGCGCCCGGTGGGCCATACGGCTTCCATGATCGTTACCCCATGAAGGGCATCTACGAGGAGCCCTATGGCTTCTTCGGACAACCGACCTATGTGGCGGCCATGACCCAGCGGTACGCGTACGAGCACGCCGTGCCGATATCCGAGCTAAAGCTGGCACTCGGTCAGCTCGCCGTCGATCAGCGAGCAAACGCCCTGCTGAATCCCGACGCTCAGATGAAGAGATCCCTCGACATCTCCGAGTACCTCTCAGCCAAGCCGATCAGTTCCCCGCTCGGACTGTTCGACTGCTGCCTTATCACCGACGGTGCCGCTGCCTTCGTCATCACTGCAAACGACCTCGGCGGCAGAACCCGACGCCCACGAGAAGCCACGATCATCGGGGAGGGTTACGGAGACAGCCGGTTCAGCGAGCAGGACTTCTTCACCCAGAATACCCACTACCCAAGGATCGATCCGGCCGCCAGGTCTGGCGCAGCCGCCTTCCACGCCGCCGGCATCGCGCCTGGTGAACTCGACTTTCTCGAGGTGTACGACTGCTTCACGACGCTATCGGTGCTGCAGATAGAGGAGCTAGGTCTGTGCGGACACGGGGAGGGCTGGAAGTATGTTCGTGAGAGCACGGCGGTCGGCGGAACCGGCCCCATCGCTCTGAACACACATGGCGGATCCTTGTCCCACTCCTACCTGCTCGGTATCACCCACGTCACCGAAGCAACACGCCAGCTGCGCGGAGACGCCGGTGCCGGCCAAGTTCCCAACGCGCGACTCGGCGCTGTCGCGCTTGCGCCGGGCCACGATCACGCCACCATCGTGCTGGCAGCCACGTAGCCAGGTATCGACATGCTTACCATCCGCGCCGAGCAGCGCCCCTATTTTGAGGCCGCCGCCGAAGGACGCCTTGTGCTGCCACGATGTGGGTCGTGCGGGGCGTTCCACTGGTACCCGAAGTTTCGATGCCCCCATTGTGGAGCACCTCACTGGGCGTGGACTGAGATCGGCGGGACGGGACGGCTGTTCACCTTCACCACGGTCCGTCATCCCTTCAAGCCGGGGGCCGACGTGCCTTTCACTGTTGCCTTCGTCGAGCTGGACGAGGCTGCCAGCGTCCGTCTCGTTTCGCGGCTTTTGGGCGTGGACGAGCCGGATATCGTCATCGGCATGGCAGTTGAGCCAGTCTATCTCCCTCTCGTGAAGGACGGACCGATCATGCCGTGTTCCAGCCTACCGGCCTTACTTGAGCCACGCATTTACACGGAGAGCGAGTTCAGATGATCACCGTGCCCTTCATCTCCATTCCTGAGATGGTACGAATTCACGCTCGGACTCGACCGGGCGTCCTTGCCTGGAGATCGGATGAGGGGGATCTCGACTGGGCCGCCTTCGACCGTGGCGTCACCAGGTCGGCGAATGCACTGGTGGAAGCAGGGCTCGTGAAAGGTGACCCGGTTGCCCTTCTGGCCGACAGCTCGGCCTGGACGTGGACGCAAGCGATCGGCTTGTTGCGCGCTGGTGGAGTGGCCACACCACTGAACAGCATGCTCCGGGCCGACACACTGGCCAACATGATCAGGGATTGCGGCGGTCACATATTGCTTGTGGGTAACGGGCTCTCTGACCTCGCCGCGAAAGTCCTCGATGCTCTCGGATCGGCCGGACACGACCTGCTTGTCCTCACCGAGAACACAGATCTACCCGGCGGCGAGCCACTCTCTGAGCGGACAAGTCGAGCGTCCGAAACCCCTCCCGGCGTCGTGATTGACCGGTCCGATCCCATCAACATCATCTACTCGTCTGGTACCACCGGGATCCCCAAGGGGATCGTCCACTCCCACGGTTCTCGTGCGCATTTCGCAGCACTCACAGCATCGATGATGCGGTTCTCTGCCGATGCTCGAGTGCTGATCACCACGCCTCCACACACGAACGGCTCGTGGCTCATGATCCTTCCTGCCTTGTACGTCGGCGGGACCACGATCGGCTCGCCGGGGTTTTCTGCCGACAAGTTTATTAGGGAGGTCGATGCCTATCGACCCACAGCCGTCTTGTTGGTCCCCACGATGCTGCACGCCATCATGCAGCATCCGGGAGTTGGAGAGATCGACTGGGGCTGCTTCGACTTCGTCATGACGGGAGGCTCGGCCACCCCGCCCGCGCAGAAGCGAGCAATCGTCGAGCTCACCGGGAACCGCCTGGGCGAACTGTGGGGGTTCACGGAGGGCATCCTGACGGTCGTGCAGCCACACGAGATGGGTGAACACCTCGAATCGGCTGGACGGGCCGCCCCAGAGAACGAGATTCGGGTTATCGACGAAGATGGCGCTGAAGTACCCAGGGGTACCGAAGGTGAGCTCGTCGGACGTTCCTCGCACGTTCTGACGGGCTATCACAACCGCCCAGACGCCACCGCGGAGCTGCTCTGGAGGTCCTCAGACGGGCTTGACTTCATCCGCACGGGGGACCTCGGGGCGATAGACAAGCACGGCTGGGTCACGATTCGCGGTCGAAAGAAGGACATGATCAAATCAGGTGGCCTCAACGTGTTTCCGGGCGATATCGAACCCGTCCTCATCCGCCACGAGGGCGTGAGCGACTGCGCCGTGGTCGGCGTATCCCATCCAAAGTGGGGAGAAACGCCAGTCGCCTTCATCGTCCTGTCCGATCCGAACGGGCCGACCCCAGACGAGCTGCGGATATGGGCTAACGAGCGGCTGGAGAAAGCTCAGCGAGTTAGGGATGTGATCGTGGTCGATGCCTTACCGCGCAACACCGGCGGGAAAGTTATTAAGCATCAGCTCGCCGAGCAGTATGGCGCAAAGTTCACTTCGGTGTAGGTCCTCGTAGGAGTTGGAAACTCCGTCACATCCGCAGGGCTGATCTGATGGCCGCCGGCGCACGCCTTCGACACGGCCCTCCCAGCCGCCATGGACGAGCGGCGCTTCACGGACACCGACATGGACCGCGATCGAGCGGGGTGACCGCGACGCTGGACGGGTGGGACCCGAGGAGGAAAGACGAGCGACCGGCCGGCGTCGACCACGCCCCCGACGACCGTCGTCAGCTCTGCGCCGACCACGGTGATCCACGGCCAGCCGGTACCCACGGCCCCTGGGACGAGGGCTGCTCCGATCAGACTCGGGCCGGCTCGCGTCCTGGCGAGGCGGATGCCGGCCGGGATCGTGCTGCCGGAAGGTGCCCGGCGGGTGACGAGCCTCCCGGGTCCGACCTTTACGCACCCCGCCATGGGGCCAGCCGCATGCACGCCGAAGATCGACGACTCCAAGCCGACGCCTTGGTGTTCGCCGTTGCGACCGTCGGCCATGGGTTCTCGGGTGTCCGCGCCGACGCCGAGGCCATCCCCGCCGGGGCGGCATGTGCGTCGGCCGGCGGAGGGGCGAATGACGGCGGCGCGTCATCGGGCGGGGCCACCGTCGCGCCGAGCTCGACCGCAGCCGACTCTCCTCGCGCCCCGATGTAGACGGTGTGGCCCTGCTCGCTCAGTCGGCTGCGGTGACGATTGTCGCTGCCCGTCCTCTGGTGCTTGACGGGAGAGCTTATGTTCGATCATACTTACCGTTCGTGGCCACTTACCGTGACGTAGACGTCTTGGGCGCACTGGCGGATCGCACCAGACGCGCCATCGTTACCTGCCTGGCCGAGCGACCCCGAGCCGTGGTCGAGCTGGCCGGAGAACTGCCGGTTAGCCGACCTGCGGTCTCACAGCACCTGAAGGTGCTCAAGGAGGCGGGCCTGGTCAGCGAAAGGGCGGCCGGGACCCGTCGGATCTACCGGCTCAACCCAGCCGGGGTGGCCGCACTGCGCGACCAGCTCGACACCTTCTGGAACCGGGCGCTTGCCGGCTATCAGGACGTCGCCGAAGGACCAACAGAGGAGAGCACATGACCCAGGCCGCGGTGATCCGAAAGCAGACCGTCGTAGACGCCCCGATCGTGCGGGCGTTCGCCGTGTTCACGGAGCGCTTCGGCGACTTCAAGCCGCCCGAGCACAACCTGCTCGGTGCACCGATCGCCGAAACCATCTTCGAGCCACGCGTCGGCGGCCACATCTACGACCGCGGTGTCGACGGCAGCGAGTGCCGCTGGGCGCGTGTCGTGGCCTACGAGCCACCCGATCGGGTCGTGTTCAGCTGGGACATCAGCCCGCAGTGGCAGATCGAGACTGATCCGGACCGGACCAGCGAGGTCGAGGTCCGTTTCATCGCTGAGACTCCGCAGCGCACCAGGGTGGAACTGGAGCACCGCCACATCGACCGGCACGGACCGGGCTGGCAGGCCTTAGGCGACGGTGTCGGCGGCGACGCCGGATGGCCGCTGTATCTGACCCGCTACGCGACCCTGTTCATCGAAGACAGCTGAAGTCGTGGGGTGTACGCCCGCCGTACCATCGTCATCGACTTCGAAGGCCACGGCATCGGCCTCGTCCCCTCGTCGTCCAACCAGCCGCACAGAAGGAGGTGGAAGCGGATCCCCTTGCCGACCTCCGCCCAGGCGAAGCTGCCGCCACGAGTCCGTGGCCACTTCGGGTCTTGTCGATCGGAGTCCCACGGCTGTGGGGCTAGCGGGAGCCTTCGGATCGTCCTAATCGCCGGTGTGTCCGGTCGCGCTGAGACGGTCGGCGTCACCCTCAGCGAGCCGACTCCGGTAGCCGTCGATCAGCTTGAGGTGGTCGTGGAGTTGGGCGAGGTTGGCTGCTAGCTCATCGCAATGGGCTTCTAGGACGGCGAGGCGTTCATCCTCGTTACCGGGTCCGGCGGAGACGAGCTGGTCGTAGCGGCCGATGACTTTGATCGGCGGCAAGGCTCGTCCCAGTCAACGAAACCTCCCGCCCGCCCGAAGGAGGGGACTCGCTTGCGGCCTCGCGGCGCCTGCCGTCGCTCGGTACCCTGCCAGAGGTGAGCAAGGCGGAAGATGCACCGCGACGGATCCTCGTCTACGGCGTCACCGGGTCCGGCAAGACCACGCTGGCCGCCAGGCTGGGCGGCGTTACCCGCCTCCCCTGGCACTCCGTTGACGACTTGACATGGGAACCGGGCTGGGTGACCGTGCCCGTCGACGAGCAACGCCGGCGGATCCAAGCCATCTGTGACGGTGACCGCTGGATCCTCGACACCGCCTACGGGCAGTGGCTCGACATCCCCTTGACACGAGCCGAGTTGCTCGTCGGCCTCGACTACTCCCGTAGCGTGTCGCTGGCCCGACTGGTACGCCGCTCGGTGGCCCGAGCCGCGGACAAGCGGCCGATCTGCAACGGGAATGTGGAGACCTGGCACGGGATCCTGGCCCAGAATTCCATCCTGTGGTGGCACTTCCACTCCTTCGCCAGCAAGCGGTCCCAGATGCGGGCGTGGGCATCCGACCCGACCATGCAGGCGACCGTCCTGTTTCGCTCCCCGCGCGACACGGAGAGCTGGAGGCGCTCCCTCGCTGCCACCAGCCAGCTCGGGACGACATCCGCTGGCTGAGCCCGACTCGCCTGGCGGCAACTGCCACAGCCGGGGCTGCTGAACCGTCCTTGCCGTAGAGGACCTGCACGCCTGCGCCCCGGTCTACCCGGCCGAACCCGCCCGCGACCGCGACCGACTCGACACCGAGCGCGTCAGGAGCCGGCACGACCGAAAGTCAAGGGGCTACCGATGCCCGGGGTGAGCTCCTCCGTTGCGCTTGACGCACCGAAGGGGCGGTTGCTTGGCTAGGGCGAGGGATGTTGGCGCTGAGGCCACTGACGTTGATGAAGAGAGAAGGCGGTACGGTCGCCGACATGGTGGACGGGCTGGGTCTTGTGGGCCGGAGGTCGTGAGCGCTCCGTGAGGACCGTGAGGGCATCAGACGGGCGCCAGCTCGCCTACGAGATCGGCGGTGACCTCAGGGGCTACCCGGTCATCGGCTTGCACGGCACGCCGGGTTGCCGGTTCAGCCGCTGGCCCGATGACCGCGTATACGAAGACGCGGGCGTCTTCTACGTCACGACCGATAGGGCCGGGTACGGTCAAGCCGACCGGCACCCCGGAAGGAGCGTGGCCGACGAAGCCGCAGATGTGCTGGCGGTTGCCGATGCTCTCGGCCTCGAACAGTTCGGGGTAGTCGGAGGCTCGGGCGGGGGGCCGCACGCACTGGCCTGTGCAGCCCTGCTGTCGAGCAGGGTTGAGCGCGCCGCGAGCCTCTCCGGGCTAGCGCCATACGAGAACGGCGGACTGAGTCGCTCCGACTGGACGGCCGGGATGAGTGACCAGGCCGAACAGGACGTGGCATGGTCCGAAGCCGGCGAGGAGGTGCTCACGGTGGAGTACGAGCGTCAACAGCACGAGATGGTGCAGCAGCTCGCGTCGGACCCGAGCGGGACCTTCGCCGACGGGCTCGGGGAGGTTGATCTCGAATTCCTACAACGACCGGAAGCGGCCCAGGCGTTCGCCAGGATTGTGCCCGAGCAGGCGGCGCGAGGGATCGGTGGCTGGGTGGATGACTCCCTGGCCTTCGTCAAGCCGTGGGGGTTCGACCCCCGGCGGATCACCGTCCCGGTGCTCGTGGCCTACGGCCTCCTCGACGAGTCCGTTCCTGTCCCCCACGGCACGTGGCTGAGCGACAACATCTCGACGGCCACGACCGTCATCGATCGCGAAGGTGGTCATCTCCCCCGTGAGCCCGTCGCCGAGATCCACGACAACATGGCCTGGCTCGCACGCGGGGTCGTTCCGCCTATGTAACGCCCGCTGAACCCGGCAGAGATTCAAACCCTTGCTCGCTGACATGCGAGGCTGACGAGATGACCACACCGTCCCCTGTCGAGCTGATCCGGTCATCCCAGCTCACCGACCGCGCCCCGTACGCCTACGCCGCTGCGGTGCGCGACGCGTCCCGGCTGATCTTCACCGCCGGCGCCTGTCCCCTCGACGAGACTGGTGCCACCGTCGCCGTCGGCGACGTGGCCCGACAGGCCGAGCAGGTGGTCGCCAACTTGGCGACGGCCCTCCAAGCCGCAGGCGCAAGTCTGACCGATGTTGTGAAGACGACCGTCTACGTCGCCAGCGACCGGCGCCACGACCTCTTGGCAGCGTGGGAGGTGATCAGCAAGGCTTTCGGTCAGCACGACGTTCCCAGCACCCTGCTGGGGGTCGCCGTGCTCGGCTATCCCGACCAACTCGTCGAAGTTGAGGCAGTCGCCGCCGTCCCCTGATCTCCACGATTGCGTATCGTTGGGGGGAACGAGCAGCACGGAATCCGGGGGGTAGTCGTGGGCGTTCAGTCCTACCGGGAGAGGTCGTTGGAGCCTGACGCCCGCAGGGTGCTCGACGAACAGCGGGAGCGCCCTGTGGAACCGGGAATCGGTACCGCATTTCTCTGACCGGCTCGGCGAGCCAGCGGTTCGACTGCGGCGACTGCGGCGACTGCGTGGCCGGCTATCTGGCCGACGACCGCCAGAGCTGCTCTGCCGTCGATGGCGGCCTGTCCGATCGGCCGGGGGCGCTGAGCCACAGTTTGCGGACACCGCTCACGACGATTCTCGGAAACGCCTCGAGTCTGCTGCAACCGGCCGTGGATTGGGACGCCGAGTCGGAGAATCGTCTGTTGAGAGGGATCGTGTCTGAGTCGGCAAGGCTCGCACGGACTGTCGATAACATCCTGACCCTGGCGTCGATCAGTGCATGGACGCTGCGACCGGATTTCGGCCACAACCCGCCCGGCACCCATGGGGGGCTGCCCGTGCTCGTCATCGGGGCCATCACGACGGCGGCGGGTGGACACGACCTTCCCACCGAGATCGGCACCGGCATCCCCGCCACCATGGCCCTTGTGGCCGCCCACGGCGGAACCGTGTCCTATCCATCCGCTGCGACGGGAACGCGCTGCGTGATTCGCCTGCGCCTGGAGCAACCTGACGGTGCCGAGATCTAGACACCCGGCGGCCGTTCCCGTTTATGGTCGGCGCCATGCCGGACGCCATCTTCGACCACCCGCGTCTCGCGGCGATCTACGACCCACTCGACCCTGACCGCATCGACCTCGACGCCTACGTCGCCATCGCGGACGAGCTCGGCGCCTCCAACGTGCTCGACGTGGGCTGCGGGACAGGGACCTTGGCGCTGCGTCTCGCCGCTCTCGGCCTCGAGGTAACCGGCGTCGACCCCTCAGGCAGCTCCCTCGGGGTGGCACGCGCCAAGCCTGGTGCGCCACGCGTACATTGGCTCCACGGCGACGCAAGCAGCCTGCCCCCGATGCAAGTCGACCTCGTGACGATGACCGCAAATGTCGCCCAAGCGATCGTCGACCCCGTGGACTGGAAGAAGACCTTGCGCGGCATCTACGACGCCTTGCGACCCGGCGGCCATCTCGTCTTCGAGACCCGCGACCCCGCCTACCGGGCCTGGCAGGCCTGGAACCGGACCGCTTCGCACAAGACCACCGAGGTCAGCGGCGTCGGTCCCGTCGAGAGCTGGGTCGATGTGACCGATATCAACGGGCCGCTGGTGAGCTTCCAGGGGACGTGGGTGTTCGCCTCCGACGGGGAGGTCCTGACATCGGACTCAACCCTGCGCTTCCGGCCGCGCCGAGAGGTCGAGGCCTCGTTGGTCGCCCACGGCTACGTCGTGGATGAAATCCGCGACGCTCCCGATCGGCCCGGGCGAGAGTTCGTCTTCTTGGCCCGGCGCCCGAAATGACCGCACGCTTGTGGATCCGGGCGCTTCGGTCTTGGTCACCACCTCCGACGCGTCGGCCCTTACGAGGAGGGCGGCGAGCCCAACGATGCCCTTTCCCCTGACGAGCGGGAGCACAATCCCACCGACGAGGAATTTCCCCCCGTCTCGGCGCCGGTAGCCTCCTCGGCTGTGAGCTCGCGACCCCGGCTGAGCGTCGTCGGCATCACCGCCAATTCCTCCGACCGGCTGGAACGCTGGGCGACGCTCGCTCGAGAGTACGCCGACGAGATCGCTCTCCTTGTGGACGAGGCCAGCGACGACGAGACCGTGCGCCTCGCCCGCCGGGTAGCCGACCGGGTCCAGGTGGTCGAGCACCCGCCGTTCATCGAGGTCGCCATGGACTGGGGACTGCGGTCGGCCCGAGGCGAGTGGGTCCTGTGGCTCGACGACGACGAGGTGCTTGCGCCCGGATTTCCCGACCGCATCGACGAGCTCCTCGGTGACCGTGATGTCACGCATTACTGGCAAGCCGAGCGCTGGGTCGTACGCCGGCCGGAAGGTGGGTACGGCTGGCTCGCGACGTTTCCCTGGCACCCCAACCCGCGGCTGCGGCTGATCCGTCGGGTCGGAAGCGTCTTCTCCCACCGTGGCCGCCTTCACAGTCCTATCGACGTCGAAGGCGAGGGGCGTGTCCTCGAAGATGGGGACACGGCCATCTACCACCTCGACTTCGTCCTGCGCGACCGCTCCGCCCGCGAGCGAAAGGTGGCCCGCTACCAGGGTCACCCCGCACCTTCGTGCGAGGAGTACTACCTCTGGGAGGACTACGAGTCGACCGCCGAGATCGTGGCCCTCGACGCCACGGTGATCGAGCGACGGCCGGGGCAAGAGGCGCTCGCCCGAGCGGCGAAGGCTGCGGCGACCAACGCACCCGACGAGGGGCCGCCGGTGTCCATCGACCGCCTCCAGGCATCCATCGCCCGCTACCGTCCCAACGCCGACCTCTTCGCTGCGTCCTACCGATCGCACACCACACCCGAGAGGGTCCTGGCCAACCGCGGCTACACCGCACGACTGGAGATCGAGAACACCTCGGCGCTGAGATGGCGCACGACAGGACGCGACACTGGCCGGGTCGAGCTCGGCTACCACTGGGTCCACGCCGAGCACGGGGTTCTGCTGCGCGACGGCGATGCGACCCTCCTGCCGGGCGTGGTCGAGCCGGGCCACGTGGTCACGGTGACGGCCGGATTGTGGACCCCCTACGAACCGGGCCGCTACCGCATCGAGTGGGACCTCCATTGCGTCGGGGTGAGCTGGTTCTCGGAGCGAGGTACCCCACCCCTGACCGTCGAGGTCGAAGTACAAGCCCGAGACCGTCTGTTGGCAACGCCCCGCACGGTGGCCCGTCTCCCGGCACGCGCCCTGACGGCCTGGGCGACCGTCGCTCCGGAGGCCGCCGGGCCGGAGTCCTCGACGGAGCGCGCCGAGCCGGGGGCATCGCCCGCCGTCCACGATGCTCCTGGCCGCCCGCGAAGCGTCGGCGTCGTGGCCGGCCGACGCGTCGCTCGGCGCCTGGCGTCGACGCGCCTCGGGGCCGCTCTGGCACCTACCGACCCGCCACCCGGGCCTACCGAGGACCCCAGAGCCCCCACGAGAAGCGCTGACCGCTCCGATGGCACGAGCGCCCGGGCGTGGCCGGCGGGCGCCAACCTCGTCCCGCTCACCCCGATCCGGGTCCTCGACACCCGCGACGGCAGCGGTATCCCCGGAGCTCCGGTCGGCCCGATCCCGGCCGGCGCCATTGTCACTGTCGACGTCACGGGCCATCCCCACATCCCCGACACTGCCGTCGGGGTCGTCGGGAACCTCTCGGTGCCGGCTTCGGACTACAACGGCCTGGTCAGCGCCTACCCGGCAGGGACCGCCGGTGACGGGACCGTCGGCGTGTACTTCAACGATCGGGGGGAACCCAGCGTCAATCAGGTTGTCCTCGGGCTCGGCACCGGAACGAACCTCGGCAAGGTGTCCATGCACGTGAGTGAGAACGCCGCTGGCACGGTCCAGTTGCTCCTCGATCTCGTCGCCTATCTTGACTAGGGTCCCGCCAGGTGGCCGGTTCATGACGCCGTGACTGGCGTGCAGGTCCCGGCCGGGTAGTGTGCTGGCCGTGTTCGCCAGGGGTCGGTCCGCCAGTTGGCGCAGAGCAACACCTCACCCCGTGACAGTCGGGAATGGGTCGGCTCCCGCTACGAGCGAGCGTGGGCCCGAGGTCTCGGTCGTCATGCCGTGCCTCAACGAGGCGTCCAGCGTGGGCGTCTGCGTCGCTCAGGCGCTCGAGGGACTGACGCTCGCCGGGCTTTCCGGCGAGGTCGTGATCTGCGACAACGGGTCCAGCGACGGTTCGGTTGAGATAGCGGAAGCGGCCGGCGCCCGGGTGGTCCACGAGCCCGAGCGAGGCTACGGGGCTGCCTACCGACGGGGCTTCGCCGAGGCCCGCGGCCGCTACATCGTCATGGGCGACTCCGACGGCTCGTACGACTTCACCGCGCTCGGAGAATTCGTGCGCCCCTTGCAGGCCGGGTACGACTACGTCCAGGGGTCTCGGTTCTCCGGTGAGATCCTGCCGGGTGCCATGCCGTGGCTGCATCGGTATGTGGGGAACCCCGTCCTCACCGGCGTCCTGAACGTGCTGTTCTCGCTGAGGACGTCCGACGCCCACTGCGGCATGCGGGCCTTTACGTCCGAGGCCGTCGAGCGGATGCGCCTGGTGTCCCCTGGGATGGAGCTTGCATCGGAGATGGTGATCGCCGCGGCCGAGGCCCGCCTCATGATCACCGAGATCCCGATCACCTACTATCCGCGCCACGGGGAGTCGAAGCTGCGGTCGTGGCCCGACGGTTGGCGCCACCTCCGCTTCATGCTCCTGCGCTCCCCTGGCACCTTGTTCGTCGGACCGGGTGGCATCGCCTTCGGAATCGGCTTGGCCGGCCAGGTAATCGTGATCCCGGGCCGCTTCCGGATCGGCTCTCACCGGTTGGACATGCACGTCTCGGCCCTGCTCTCGCTGCTGACCGTCGCCGGGTCGAGCGCGAGCGTCTTCGGGCTCATGGCGACGACCCACGGAAGGGCCCAGGGCTATGAGCCGAGAACGGGCCGCGCCACCCGATGGGTCGAACGGAACTCCTCGCCGCACAACGGCCTGATCGCAGGCGGTGCCACCTTCGCCGCCGGGCTCGCCCTCGACACCTACGTGCTCGGCAAGTGGCTCCGCCACTCGCGTGGGCCGATGAACGAGATGAAGCCGGCCCTGCTCGCTCTCTCGTTGATGGTCGTCGGGATCGAGACTGTGTTCGCCTCCCTCTCCCTTACGGAGATCCGGACCGTCGAACCCGGGCCCGCTTCGGTGATCCCGCCGACAGAGAGCGACGTGACAAGCGAAGAGCCCGTCGCCCACGTCAACGGCAAGGGCGCTCTCTCCGAGCGCGCCGGCGACCAGAGCGCCAACGGCAGCGGCGACCAGAGCGCCAACGGCCTCGCCCGACCGGCCGAAACCGGCTCCATCCAAGGAACGGAACGATGAGCCCACCCCAAATCCCCGATTCCCACATGCCCGTAGCCGCCGACGGGAGCCGGGTTGCCGGACCTCCACCGGCCCCTCCGGGCATCCTCGAGAATCACCTCGGCGGTGAGAACGCCGAGCGGTACCGCCAATACGAGCTCGACCTGGTGGCCCCGCACTGCGGGCGGGCCGTGCTGGAGGTCGGGTCGGGTCTGGGCGACTTCGCCGCCGCACTCGGCGACCTCGACCGCCTTGTAGTGAGTGACACCGAGCCATGGTTGCTCGACCGGCTGCGGGAGCGGTTCGCCGACCGGCCCGAAGTCGATGTGGTCCACCTCGCTCTTCCCGGGCCGGTCGAGGTCGACCCACCCCTTGACACCGTGGTGGCCATGAACGTCCTCGAGCACGTCGATGACGACGTCGCTGCCCTGCGCAACCTGGCGGCGGTGGTTAGCCCCGGTGGTCGACTCGTGATCTGGGTGCCGGCCTACCCTGCCCTCTACGGTGACTTCGATCGCCGAGTCGGTCATGTCCGCCGGTACACGCCGAAGACCCTTCGGGGCGCCGTGGACCGCGCTGGACTGAGCATCGAGCACCTCAAGCCGGTGAACCTCCTCGGCGGTATGGCGTGGTGGCTGGCCGTACGCAGAGGCGGGGCCGGATACCCCGACCCCCGGCTCGTCAAGCTCTATGACCGTCTGCTGATACCGACAACCCGGGCCCTCGAACGAGTCATGACGCCTCCGTTCGGCCAGTCCATCATCTGCGTGGCCCGCGTCCCGGGCGGATGAGCGACTCGGCGTGAAGACAAGAGGGCCGGCCAGGGGGCGGGCCCGCCTACCAGAACCCGCCGACTCATCCGCCCCCAGCCTGCGCTCCCGGATCTTCGGTGCCACTCGTAGCGACGCGGCTCCGGCCGCCGCCGCTTCAGCCGCCGCTGCCCAGGCCGCCGCCACTGCTCCCTCCGGCGGCGCCGCTGCTCCCTCCGGGGCCGCTGCGAAGGACGCAGGCTGGGCCCGGCGTTCTCTCGCCGCCACGGGGCGCTGCTGCCGGGCCAACGTGGTCTTCGGCGTCGTCCTCGCCATCGGCGCTGGGCTCCGGGTGCTCGTGGGTCTCGCCTACCAGCCGGCGCTCGAGTTCTACGGCGACTCGTTCTTGTACCTCCACAACGCGCGGACGCTGATTCCAGGCCGGTGGCACCCCATCGGATATGCCGTGCTGCTCCGGGCTCTTTCGCCGACCGGGGCCCTCGTCTCTGTGACGATCGCCCAGCACGTCTTCGGTCTCGGGCTTGCCGTTGCGCTCTATGTCTTACTCGTCCGGCTCGGTGTCCGCCGATGGTTGGCTGCCATCGGGACGCTGCCGATTCTCCTCGACGGCTACCAACTCGACATCGAGCAGTTCATCCTGTCCGAGACCCTCCTCGACGTCCTGCTGGTTGCCGGGCTCCTCCTCATCCTCTGGCGTCCCCGGCCCCGAGCGTGGCAGGGGGCACTTGCCGCCCTGTTCTTCGCCGCCGCCACCCTGACGCGCACCGCGGCACTGCCCGTCCTTATCATCGCTGCCGTCTACCTGCTCCTGCGCTGGGCTTGGCGCCCCCTGCTCTCGGGCATCGCCGTCGCCGCCATCGTGCTGATCGGCTACGGCAGCTGGTACTCGCTCACCAACGGCCACTTCGCCTTCTCCGACTACAACGGCATCTACCTGTACGGCCGAGTAGCCCCGTTTGTCACCTGCGACTACACCCTGACCTACGAGGAGCAACGGCTCTGCCCCTTGTCCCCGGTCGCCAAGCGACCCCAGAACGACGAGTTCTTCGTGTGGGCCGGGAGGTCCCGCCTCTACCAGGGCCACCTCGGGACCCATTACCAGAGAAACCAGCTGGCCGAGCGCTTCTCGATCAAGGTCATCGAGAACCAACCCGCTGACTACGTCAAAGCCGTGTGGACCGACGTGTTGCACTACTTCTCACCCGGCCGACAGATGTCGTCGGACCGGGTCGACCTGCAGCGGTGGCGCTTCCCCGGGAACCAGCTCCACACCAGCCGCGACAAGCTTCACGTCAGCTTCGCCCGGACCTCCTTCGACGGGAAGCGGATCCGGCCGCACGTGGACGTGGGGCTGACGAAACCACTGCGGGCCTACCAGTCCGTCGTCTACACCCAAGGCCCGGTCCTGTTGGGCTGCCTGGCCGCCGCCCTCATCGCCGCCGCCGGCCTGATCCGTCGGCGGGGCCCACCACGCCTGCGCCAGGCGCGCTGGGCGGCCCTTTTGCTCGCCGCCACCGCCGCCGTCCTCATCGTCAGCCCCGCCCTCGTCACGGGATTCAGCTACCGGTACCAACTGCCGTTGCTCGTGCTGCTGCCACCCGCGGCCGTGATCGGCGCCGAGACCGCCCTGACACGGTTCTGGCGCCGGCGAAAGACAAGCGCGCCATCACCGTGACGGCGCGCCGCGATCGGCAACATGCGGGTGCCGCCAGATCAGGACGTCCCCTTCGGCTGCGGGCGGCGCGCCCAGCAGACGGGTCACCCAGCCACTGAGACGCACCTCGGTGTCGGGCCGAGCCGGAGGCTCGTTGGGACCGATGATTATCGCCGCCGGGTGCCGGGCGCTCAGCTCGCGGCGGACCTGGGCGACAAGGGCCGGGGTGAGGGTTGGCATCGGCCGTCCGATGCTGGCGTCGCCGCTGGCCTCCTGGAGCACCGATGTGCCACCCCGAACCCCCGTCAACCCCGACCGGCTCGGGATCGTGAAGCAGAACCCGGACTCGGCCTGCCAGGCCACAACGTACTCCTCGTCCGATGGCAGCAGATCCACGTCGGCACCGGGGCGGGCGGGGCAGGCGGCCCGCCGGGCGGCCGCGTCAAGGGAGGGTGCCGTCGTCGTCATATACGGCACGATTGGGATCAGGCTGAGGAGGGCGACGGCGGCAAGGCCGTAGCCGCCCAGCCTGCTGATTGCGCTCCGGGATCGGCGGGGCGGCCGGCGGGACCGGGGAGCGAAGCTGCGCGCGGCGAGCTCTTGGAGCCCCAGGGCCACCAGGAGTCCGACGCCGAGGAACATGATCACCGACAGCCGCACGGGCAGCAGGTTCTTGAGCACCGGGAGGCCGCCGAAGAGCGCCCAAGGAAGCGGGATGTGGGTGTCGTGGCCGGCCACATGCAGCGAGCCGCCAAGCGAGAGGACGCCCGCTACCACGACCACCGCCACCGCTACCCATGCCACCCGGCGCCGACGGCAGATGACGCCGGCCACCACGAGGAAGCCCAGCAGTGCGACGCCGAGGTAGGAGCCCCACTCCGTCCAGTTGCCGGTGAACTGGTAGCTAAAGGTCCGAATCGACCTCGAAGAGAGCTGCGTCACCGGGTTTGGCGTGACGAAGGACCACAGATCGCTCACAAAGACGCCGGCGGGGTGAAGCTGGCCGAGCCGCTGCGACCCGAAGAACTGGACACTCAGGGGCCAGGCGGACAGGCAGGCCGCGACCGCAGCGCCCACCCCCAGGCCGCTGAGGGCGTGGCGCATCCTCTCGGGTACAGCCCTGCGGGAGCCAAGAGCGAGCACGACAACGGCTGGCACGGCGAGGAGAGCTTCGATCGCCAGCACCTCCTCGCTGATCAGCAGCTGGGCCCACACCAGGAGACCCAACCACAGCCCGTCGCGCCAGGCCGGCCGGCCTTGGACAACTAGCAATCGGTCACCGACGATCAGCAACAGCGGTGCCGTGACGGTGAAGGTGAGGAACGGATGCTGGGCGGACTGCGCGGCCATCGCAGGGGAGAAACCAAAGACCAGAGCACCGGCCAGCGCGGGCAGGGGGGCCGTCCACCGCCGGAAGGCCAGGTAGCCGGCCCAGCCGGCCAGCGCAGGACCGGCCGTCGCCACCACGTTGTAAGCGACCACGGGGCCAACCGTTACCGTGATCGGCGACACCAACGCGGCCACGAGCGGCATGCTCGTGCCCCACATCAGATTGTTGCCGGCCGGAAAGTGGATGTAGTGGCTGAACAGTGGGTTGAGGCCGTGACCGAGCGCGAATGGCACCCAGGCGATACACCACAGGACCCCGTAGCCGTCCGCCCCCGCTCCCACCAGCCGAAGCCCAGGTGCCTCCCATGTGTGGGCGAACCACGCCACGGCCACACCCGTCATCAGGACCAGGGCGGCGAGGCTCTCTCCTCGATGACGCGTCCGGCGTCTGACCAGTCCTCCGGCGGCGCCGGTCCGTGACCCGACGTCGTCTCCCCCACCCGCAGCGTCACCATTGTGTCGGCGCACGTGCTGGCCTCGCCCCACTACGGAGGGCGGCGCCGGTGACCGCGGTCCAGTGCTCGGGGTCGCCGTCACCCGGGAAACATACCGCGTCGTCGAACACACACCTCCCGAGCATCCGCGAGGCGAATCCTCAGACTCGGCTCCACACATCCACGAGAAGATGACGCCCATCGAAACCGTTCGCACGCATCCGGGCTGCTCACCACGACGTCCCGACTATGCACCCGCCTCCGCATCCCACGTGTCGGCCGTTACTCCCTCCGCTCGCAACCGATACTCCTCGATATAAAATAAATATCCGGATGGATCGATAGACGGCGACCTCCGTATGAAACCATCTCTCCGCTGTATGTAGGGTCCGGTAGCCACAACCTTGGCTTAGTCGTGGGCAGACATCATTCTGAGCTCCCGGCGGATAGGTCCCGCGTCCGGTCCAGGAAGTCCGTGACGCCATCGTTGAACATGTCGTTGCGATCGCCGGCGATCATGTGGCCGGCGCCTTCGACATCGACAAATGAGGCGTGGGGTGCAAGGGCAAGGAAGCTCTCCGCCCCCTTCTCGCTCAGGAGGTCGCTCTGGCGGCCCCGGACAAGCAGCGTCGGCAGCTCGAGGCGTCGGGTGGCGGCCTCGAGCCGCTCGGCATTGATCCCCGAGGCCCTCGGCTCTCCTCCCTCGTCGTCGGTCACTCGGAGGAACCGTGGATCCCAGTGCCAGAACCATCTGCCGTCACGACGCTGACGCACGTTCTTGCGCAGGCCGCTCAGGTCGGCGGGGCGGGGCCGGTGTGGGTTATACGCCGCCACCGCGTCCGCCACCTCCTCCAGGCTTGCGAAGCCGCCTTCCACGTTGGCGCGCATGAACTGGGTAATGCGTTCTCTACCAGCGGCCTCGACGCGCGGTGCGACATCGACGAGCACCAAGGCCCGGGCGAGTGGTCGATCGGCCTCACCCACGGCGGCAAGTGACGCCACCCCGCCGAGGGACGCGCCGACCAGTGCGGGAAGGGAGTCGAAGCCGCGGGCCACGTTGGTGACGTCGGCGGCGAAGTGGTCGAGATCGTAGAGTCCCTCGGGGGACCACGCGCTGTCCCCGTGACCCCGCAAGTCAACGGTCAGGGCTCGCCATCCGTGGTCCGCCAAGATTCGCGCCGTCCTCCCCCACGAGTGGCGCGTCTGGCCACCTCCGTGCCAGAGCAACACGGGTGGATCTCCTCTCTGACCCCACGCGTCTGCCACCAGTCGCAGACCACCATCACCATGCAGCTCCAGGGTCTCGGGGCTCACGGGCATGTCAGCGGCCCGGTACGGCAGGCGCGACCATCCCGCCCAACAGGATCTCCGCCATCACGTTGACGACCTCGGTGGTGGGCCGCGCTCGACCGGGGGTGAACCATCGGTGCGTCCAGTTGACGGCTCCCAGCACGGTGTAGGCAACGAGTCTTGGGTCGAGGCCGGGCTTGAACTCGCCGGCGTCGATACCTTGCTTGATCATCGATTCCACGAGGGTGTTGTAGCGGCGTTGCAGATCACGGAGCTTGCGGCTGGACTCGGTCTCGTCCTGACCGATCTTGGCCATATCCTCTTGAATGTAGACATACAGGTACGGGTAATGCTCCTCAAAGTCCTTCATGAGTGCCGTCAACAGGGTCCGCACCTTCTCGGCCGCGGGCGCCTCGCTACGCGCGATCTCGGCAGCCGTGTCCACGCTGTGTTGCACGGCGTCGAGGATCACCGCATGAAACAGCTCTCTCTTGTCGGCAAAGTAGTAATAGACAGTCCCCCGGTCGGTTCCCGATTCGGCGGCTATGTCATTGATGCTGGTTCCACCAAAACCGCGTCGCTTGAAGATGTGTGCGGCAACCTCGACGAGAGCTGCTCGCTTTTGCTCATACTCGGCGCTGGGATCGGCCCGCGCCTGTTTGCGTCTTTCGTCGATGCGGCTCACGGGCCTCAGGTTACTGCGTCAACGCCGTGTTGACCACGAGGCGGCGCGGCCCTATGGGCTGTCAACGCAGTGTTGAGAGCAGTGTGTGCTTTCGGATACCCGCTTATGCCGGTGTTCTGCGCTCGCGCTCGACCAGCTGGAAGGCGGGTGACGTTGCGGTGGAGGACGGTGTTGGCAGGACCGATGCGATAGGCGGGTCAGACGGGCGGAGCCCTCCAAGATCGGGGAGCGGTGACTGCCACACGTCCACGGTCTCGGGCGCGAGAGGCAAGACTCGCGGCTCGTGGTCATCCGCCACCTGTGGGTGCCCGTAGCAGTACTCCACCGCAAGATCTCGGGCTGTGTCCTTCACATAGACGCCCACGGAGCCGGAGGGGGCGTGACGCAAGAGATCGTCGCGGATGGGTGCGCCGTTGCGAACTGCGTTGTGCCGGAAGCGCATCACATCATCAAGAGACTCGACTTGGAAACACACATGGTTGAACGAAGGGGAGCTCTTGGGGCTGCGGATCAGCACGAGCGAATGGTGGTAGCGATCCTCGCAGCGCAAGAAGCTCACCGCGTTTCCGATGAAGTCAGATGGCCTGAATCCCAACACGTCGGTGTAGAAATCGAAGGTGGCCTCGTAGTTGGGTACCTCCCAACCGGCGTGCAGGAACTTCTCCAACACCACGCCGGGCGACGGCGGTGGGACGGGCCGCTGCATCATGTCCACGAAGAGCTCGACTTCGATCCCGGCGGGGTCGACGAAGCGAAGCCAGCGCCGCACCCGGTCGGTCTCCATGTCGCCACCCTCGATCGGCTCGACGCCCCGGGCCTGGAGATCGCTCCGCACCTCGTCAAGGGCGGCCTCACTCGTGGCCTCGAAGCCGATACGGCGCACACCCTGTCGGACCGACTCTTGCAGCTTGACCCAGTGATGCTCTAGCCCTCCGGTCATGAAGACGGTGTCGGCGATGCGCTCGGTCACATCGAGACGAGCGACCCGGCGGTAGAACTCGACGCCCTCGTCGAGGTCAGCGACCCCGATAGTCAGGTAGCCGAGCCGCTTGATCTTGGCCATATTCCCCATCGACTTCCTATCGTGTCCAGACGCGTCGTCTGGTGAGCTGTCGGGATCCAATGATAGGACGCTGACGGTTTTGGGGGAGGAAGCAGTTGTCCGCATACATGATTGATGACCGGACGGTTCCTCAGTTTCGCATCAGCCGTCGGGCGCTCGTCGAGCCAGAGGGGCGAGTACCGGCACGTACTCGAGCGGGGCGGCGAGCTCGGCTTCCGCTTCTTCGAGCGCCGATGTCTGCTCGATCACGAGGGTCTGCGCCCACAGTCGAGCATCAGCTTTATCCTCTGAGACAGAGTTGCGGGTACCGATCAGCAGGTTCTCCGCCATGCTCCGGAGAGACAGGCTTCCTGCCGAGAAGCCAACGCCTTGATCGCACCCCACCGCTCCTTCGTACGAACGCCTCAGCACCAGCCGATGACCTATTTCGCTAGGCGACGCATAGGACATGTGGTGCGCTCATCACTTGACGTGACCACTCGGTGGAGAGGGAGGCGTCGACTGGGACATCGCCTCGCGGTAGAGACGGCGGAGCACGGGTGCGCCGACCAACGCCGAGCCGCTGACAGAGATCAGGCCGACGGCCAAGTCGACCGACGAGCGACCCTCCTTGGCCCAGTAGACATCCTTGAGGTCCAAGAGCAGAGCAAACTCGTCAACGATGAGGGCCAACCCGGCTCCGTAGGCGGTGGCGATCAGCGGGTGGCGCCGCATCCGATCGTCGCCGCGGAGGGCGACGCCACCGATCAGGCTCACGATGAGGATTCCCCACAGGTAGTGGTGCAGATGCGTGCCGCCGGCGCTGACATTGCGGAACGGGCCTTTGCCGCTCCTGATGCGATGCGTGAGCACGCGCACGGCGGCGAAGGTCACGGTAAACGCCAGCCACCCGATCAGCGCCGACCGTTGCCCGGGATGCAACTCCTCGTGGAACGCCTGCTTGACCTCGGTCGGACGGGGAACGACTCCTGCCATGCCCGAGATCCTGGCACAGCCGTCCGACGCTTTTTTGCGGTAGCAGGGCCCGGCGGAATCAGGCCCAGGCGCGCCGGGTGGGAGGCATCATGCTGGCCCCACCGACTTCGGGCTTGACGCCGAGCACCTGATGGATGGAGATGACGGCATCGGCAAAGGCATTGGCCGACGCCGTCATGTAAAGCCTCCAGGCCCTCGCTCGGCTCGCTCCGACTTGGTCGACGGCGAGGGGAAAGGACCGCTCGAGGTTTGCGACCCATGCCCGCAGCGTCTTGACGTAGTGCTCACGCAGCGATTCGACGTCCCTCACCTCGAAACCGGCCCGCTCCATGTCGAGGACAACATCGCCGACGTCGATCAGCTCACCGTCAGGGAACACATATCGGCCGATGAACGAGCGGGGCCCCATCGTCGAGCCACCCGGCCGGGAAATGGCGTGGTTGAGCAATCGCCCTCCAGCGACCAAGAGCTCGTGGAGGACCCCGAGGTACTCCACCATGTTCGCGCCACCCACGTGCTCGGACATCCCGATCGACGAGATGGCATCGAAGCGCTCGGCGCCGAGGTCCCGATAGTCCTGGAGGCGTATCTCCACTTGCTCGTCGAGCCCGACCTCGGCAACCCGCTGCCGGGCCAAGTCGGCCTGTTCGCGACTCAGGGTGACGCCGACGACCCGTGCGTCGTAGACCCGGGCGGCGTGGATGGCCATGGAGCCCCATCCGCACCCCACGTCGAGGAGGCGGGCACCGGGTCGGGAATCGAGGCCGAGCTTTCGGCACACCAGATCCAGCTTGGCCTCCTGCGCGGCTTCAAGCGAGGTGTCGTCCTCGACGAAGCGCGCGCACGAGTACACGAGGCTCGGCCCGAGCACCAACTGGTAGAAGTCGTTACCGACGTCGTAGTGGTGGCCGATGGCCTCCGAGTCGCGTCGCTTGGAGTGTCGGCGTCCGCTCGACCTGGCTTCCCCCGGCGGGGGCGGCAATGGCAGTCCGATGACCCCGAGACGCAGCGCCGTCGAAAGCCCGAGGCGCAGGATGCGCATCCCGGGGTGCCGGTTGCGCCGGCCAGGGTCGGCCAACAGCTGCAGGGTCGCCGCCAAGTCACCGTCGACCTCGATGTCGCCGGCGACGAAGGCGCGGGCCAGGCCGAGCTCTCCTGGGGCCCACAGCAGGCGCCGGGCCGCATCGGGCGACCTCACGACCACGCTCCCGGGGCCATCGGGATCACCGATGGTGGTGCCGTCCCAGAACTTGAACGTAACCGGCGGCGGTCCGGCGAAGAGCAACTCGAGGAGCGGTCGGGACTCGAGCGCCGTGCCCGTGGGATAAGAAGGCGGCGGCTCGGCCAATCTGAGCGGCGGCACCGCCGTCGGCAGCGATGGACGGACCTTGAGACTGGAGCGGCTCGAGCTCATCGTCCTCTGCCTTTCCGTCCGCTAGGAATGCCCTGCATTGTTCCCACTCCTCTCGCCGACCCAACGTCTAGCTTTACCTGTATGATACAGGGACTTTACGTGTATAGTACAGGTGAATTCTCTCGGTGAGGGGGCCGGTATGGGCGGAAGTCGACGGACCGGGTCCGACGATGCCGTCGGGGACATCGAGATCGAGCTGCTGAAGCTCGTCCGCTACTTGGAGACATTCGGACGAAGGAGCGACCTATACATCGAGGTGGACAGGGCTGGTTACGTTGTGTTGCGCACCCTCGACCGGCTCGGGGAGCTAAGCGTCAACACGCTCGCCGACGAGCTACACCTCGACGCGTCGACGGTCACCCGCCAGGTCGGACGCCTGGAAGGCGCCGGCCTCGTTCGGCGCCGGCCCGACACCGAGGACCGACGTAGTGTCTCGGTCGTCGCCACCCCAGTTGGACGCCGGGCCATGCGAAGGGTCAAAGAAGAACGGCGCCGCGAGATCGCCGCCCTGGTCGGGGCCTGGAGCGAGGCCGAACGGGCCGGGTTCGCGCGGGCAATGGGTCGGCTGAACCTGAAACTGGTGGAAAACGCCGCCGAGTACCGAGATCAAGCTCGTCATGCCCGCTCCCGGCCGCGTGCCGAAGGGAGCTCCGAAGCCGGCGAGTGGTAGCGCTCACGCCCAAACCCTGGGGCCCGGTTGCTTCGGCTTAGAGTCGCTGCCGTGAGCCCATCGACGGACGTGGCAAGGTTTGCAGGGCGGCTGTACCGCCGGCGAGCGGTGACGGCCCTCGACGGCTACGTGCGGCGCGACCAGGTGGCGCTGCTGGATCTGGCTCCCGGACGGCGCGATCCGTACACCATCTACGAACGCTTGCGCGCCTGCGGGCGGATGAGTCGCACCCGCAATGGCAACTGGGTGACAACGAGCCACGCGATCTGCACCCAGGTGCTCCGCGACCGGCGTCTCGGTGTCCGGCCCACTGGAGATGGACAGGACGACACCCCTCCGGAGGGCGACCTTTCCTTCCTCGGCCTCAACCCGCCCGACCACACTCGCCTGCGTCGGCTGGTGGCGCCGGCCTTCGGCCCGGCCTCGATGACGAGCTACCGGGAGCGCATCGAGGCGACCGTGCATGGCCTGCTCGACGGTGTGCGACGTCAGGAGGGTGGCGACCTCATCGCCGCGTTCGCGGCACCGCTGCCGATCGCCGTCATCACCAACCTTCTCGGTATCCCCGAGGCCAGCGCGTCTGACTTTGCCCGCTATGGCGCCACCATCGGCAGCGCCCTTGATGGTGTCCGCTCACTCGCCCACGCCCGCGATCTCATGGCGGCCAACGCCGCGCTGGACAAGATCTTCGCCGAGCTCTTCGAGCTCCGCCGTCGCGAGCCGGCCGACGACGTCGTCAGCCAGCTCCTTGCCGCCGACCGCGATCAGCTACGACCTGACGAGCTGCTGCCGCTCTGCATCCTGCTGCTCATCGCCGGGTTCGAGACCACGGTCAACCTCATCGGCAACGGTGTGCTCGCCCTGCTCGACCATCCCGATCAGTGGGCCGCCCTCCGAGCGGACCCCGCGCTGGCGTCTCGCGCGACCGAGGAGGTCCTGCGCTTCGATCCCCCCGTCCAGCGCACCGAGCGGGTGGCCCTCGAGGATGTCGCCGTCGATGGGCATACCGTCGGCATGGGCCAGTGGATCCAGGTCCTCATCGGGGCCGCCAACCGTGACCCCGAGGCGTATCGAGACCCGGCCCGCTTTGACATCGGGCGGGGCTCGGCCGACCATCTGGCCTTCTCGAGCGGCATCCACCACTGCCTCGGCCAGCCCCTTGCCCGGCTGGAGGCGACGATCGCTCTCGAGGCCATCGCCGAGCGGCTGGCGGACATGGTCAGGTCAGGGCCGGCGAAACGCAGAAATGCCAACACCATTCGCGGCCCGCTCACCCTGCCCGTGGCGCTCGCCGGCTGGGCCGGGTAGTCCGGCGCTCAGGTCGTGGCGAAACGCGACAGCGTGGCCTCGGGGCGAGTGGGCGCAAGGGCCGTGGACCAGATCCGGTGATAGGCAACCTCTTCGCGGCTGCGGAGAGGCGGACGGGTCAGGGGGCTCTCGAAGGCGAAGTCGGTCGCCGGCACCGTCGCACTCACGCGGGACCGGATCTCGGCCACGCCCGAACCGTCGCCAAATTGCTCCTTGGCCCGCCACAGGACGGCGTCGGGGATCCAGCCCCTGAACGCCCGGCGCAGCAGATCCTTCTCCATGCGGTCGGGCGTCGGGACCTTGGCCGACGCCGGCAGCGAAAGGGCCGTCTCGATGACGTCGAGGTCGAGAAACGGGACCCGGCCCTCGAGTCCGTGGGCCATCGTGACCCGGTCACAGCGCTGCAGATTGAGACCGTGGAGCTCCTCGACCGATCGGACCAGCTCGGCGTGGAGCCGCTCGGGCTGGTCGAAGTCGCCGGCATGGAGATACTCGTAACCGCCGAATAGCTCGTCGGCGCCCTCACCGGTCAGGACCACCTTCACGTGGGCGGCGGCCAGGCGGGCCACGAGATAGTTGGCAATGGCGCTGCGCACGAGTGAAGGGTCGAAGTGCTCGATCGATCGCACCACGTCGGGGACGGCGGCGAGCACCTCCTCCTCGGTGCACACGGCCTCGCGGTGGTCGGTGTCGAGCGCCGCGGCTACCACGCGGGCGGCGGCGAGATCGGCGGAGCCCTCCGTGCCGACGGCGAAGGTCTGCAGGCGCAGGCCCCTCCGGTGCATCCACCGGGAGGCGATGGCGGCGACCAGGCTGGAGTCGAGCCCACCGGAGAGGAAGCAGCCAACCGGGACGTCACCCATCATCCGCCGCTCGACGGCGGCGATCAGTGCCGTGCGAACCCGCTCCTCGGCATCATCGCCGAGGGGACCACTGGGATCGACCTTGACTCGTTGGGGCACGGCGTCGGCGAAGCGTCGAAGGCCGTCCTGCGGCGTCCAGTAATGCCCGGGGGGAAAGGCCTCGACGTGCGCGCGCAGCGGGGGGTCGAAGGCCTTGAGCTCCGATGCGGCGACCACGGAGCCGTGGCGCCTGGCCCAGTAGAGCGGCTTGATCCCGACCGGATCCCGGGCCAGCAGCAGACCTTCCCTGTCGTCGGCGTAGGCTAGGGCGAACATGCCCCGGAGACGGGGCAGCCCTGCGGAACCCTCACGGTCGATGATGTGGAGCGCGACCTCGCTGTCGGAATCGGTCTGCCACGCCACGCCCGAGATGGTCTGGCGCAGCTCCTTGTGGTTGTAGATCTCCCCGTTCACGACGATCGCCGCCCTGGCGTCCGGGGTACGCAGAGGCTGGTGGCCGCCAACGACATCGACGATCGAGAGCCTGGTGTGACCGAGCCACGTGGCGCCGATCGTCAGCTCGCCTACGTCGTCGGGTCCTCGATGCACCAGCCGTTCGAGCATACGTTTGCCCGAGGCTTGATTCGGTTGGCCCCATTGCACTGCGATTCCACACACGAAGCGACCAGCATAGTGAGTCCTGGCGCCTGGGCGCCTCTCCGACTGGCGCCTATGCCGGCTCGACTCGATGCACGAGCCGAGCCGCTCGGGCCTCGAGCGACCTGGCCACGCCGCCGGCGACGGGGCGGCCGGCAAACGATGCAGCCTCGAGCCTGCGGATCATCTGGGCGCCGATCCGGTTTCTCGTCCTTCCGATGGCGGCGATGCGCGCCTCCATGTGGCGGTAGACGCTGGCGTTAGTGCTCTCCAGCCCGGTCGTCGACATCCTGAGCGTGGCCAGCCCAAACCGCCCGACCGGGGACTCGATGGTGGTGTAGGCGCGAGCGAGGCCGTCGTAGGCACGGCCGGCCCTGCCCCTGAGCGCGCCGGGCAGGGCCGACGCGCGTAGGACCGGGACGAGGACGCGGCCCTCGTGGGCATAGTCGTCACGCAGGCCGAGGAGGGACATCATCGTTGGACGCGTGTCCGTCTCGCTGGCCCAGGTCGCCCGGTCAACGCCAAGGTGACGCACGCCGGGACCGACGAGGCCGAGCCATGTCGTGTTGATCTTGCGGGCCACGTCACCGTGGTTCCATACGTCGGTCTGGTAGGACTCGCAGCTCGCCGGTTTGCACGTGGTCCCGTCGGCGGACAGGTAGAAGTCCGGATTGGCGAACAACGTCAGGGTCGGCGTCCTCGCCGGGTCCGACGTCACCATGTGGAGGAGCCGCATCTCCACGGGGTCGGCGAGGTAGTGGGTGAGGTCCACCGCCCGCTTGCGGTACGGATCTTCGGCCTTCACGCGGCCGAGTGCGGTTTCGATGCGACGAACGGCCGGCGCCGTTCGCGCCGGCTGGCCGTTGAGGTACACGAACGGCGCGGAGTCGGCCTGGACGCTGAAGGGGGTGCGGATCCCCTGCTTGGCCGCGAGCAGGCCCTGGACATTGAGGCCGACCTCGCCGAGCTGCGAGTACCGGCACGGTGTGGTGACGCCGTTACAACCGGGGTTGGTCGGCTTCGAGCCCACATAATGGTCGCCTTCGTCCTCGCCGAAGATGAACAGTGTGTTGGCCTTGGTGATGCCGTGGGCTCTCAGGCGCCGGAAGAACTGCCCGAAGGCCCGGTTGTAGGAGCGAAGCTGGGACTCGTAGGTGGCCTGGCCCGGGCCCATGCCGTTTCCTGTCGTGGCGTTGTCGTGCACGTCGCTCAGGTAGGTGTAGGTGACCGGGACCCCGTGCTCTTGCATGTCGAGGGTGTACGAGAGGGCGTTGGTCGCCTGCATGGCGTCGTAGCCGGGGAACCCGGCGTGACCGCTGCTGTCGGTGATCACCTTGCCGTCGAGGTTCGTGACGGGTCCATGGTTGAGCGTGCCGTCCAGGTACTTGGCGCCGAAGACGGCCCTGAACCCGTGGTAGCCGCCGGGCTCGGCCGGGAGCCGGTCGGCGACGGCGTGGGGATCGGCCGAGCAGGTGGCGTTTCGCTTGGCGCAGTGGACCGAGAGCCCCTCGAAGTCGGTGGCGGCCAGGCTCGGCTGGGCCAGGGCCTCTTTGGCAGGGGCGGAATGGGCGCCGAAGACATCGGGGATGTCGGGCTCGGTGTTCTCGAGCTCGGTGTTGGCCATGGCCACGTCGCCGACGTTGCAGCCGGCTCTCGTGTAGGGAACCCAGGGGGCGGGCGCCATCTTGCCCTTGGCGTCCACCAGATTCGGCGTGTGATCCGATGCGCTCAGCCCGCTCTTGGTCGTGTAGCTGTCGACCGGATCGGTCCAGTAGGCAAAGGATCCGGCTTCGTCGGTCGTGCCGTCGGGCTTGTAGTACTTGTACTCGTTGGCTTCCGGCATGCCGTGGCGGTTGGGGTAGACGCCCGTGAGCGAGGTGAGGAAGTCATCGGCAGAGTGGGCAATCAGTGGGGTGTGGTCGCGGGCGATGACGGTCCCGTTGCGCTCCATGAAATGGGCCAGGTTGGGCATCTGTTGGATGTCGGAAGGAACGCTCGGGGTGTCCCTGGTGAAGTGGGTGTTGTCGAACTGGAGGTAGATGACATGTTTGACGGCACCGGTGGGCCCGAGGCTGCAGGTGCCGGCTCCCGCTGATCCGGCGGCGCCGCTCGCCGCTCGTGGCGTGGTGGAGCCGGCGGCTTGGGCGCCAGCGCTCGAGGCCATGCCGGTGACGAGCGCCGACGACGCCATCAGCGTCAGGCCGGCGACGAGCCACCGTCGCATGGGCCGGCGAGCCTTCGGCCAATGACGTCGCATCGTGTCCTCCTCCGCTGGGGGTGCCGACTACGGTACGCGCCTCCGGCAACGCCGATGCAACGAAGCGATGACGGCCGGGCGAACCCTGTCTGAAGGGTTCACCCGGAGGCGGCGCTTATCCAGAGGCTCTGAGCCGCTCCTCGAGCTCACCAAGGTGGTAGCGGGTGTGCAGGAGGCCGCGGCACAGCTCGGAGTTGCCCTCGATGTTCACCCGGACCGTCTGGGCCCGCCGCAGCCAGACGGCCAACCCCTCGGGCGGGATGGGATCGCCCGTCTCGTCGACGAGCAGCCGCGCCTCGTCGGCCGGCGAAAACCCGAGATCCTGGCGGCGACGCCCGAGGCGGTCGCGGTCCGTCCCTGCGGGCACGTCACCCAACCGAAGCGTGGCCAGGTCCTGCAGCGTCACGCCGTCCCGGCGCAAACCCTGACAGACGCGTTCGATGGCGGCGATGTAGGCCTTGCGGCGGAACGTGAGCCTGAGCTCGCCGAGCTCGTCCTCCACCTCACCATCGAAGGCCGCCTTGAAGCCGGTGGCATCGGCGACACCCCGGTTGATCTCGTCGCTTGCGAAGTAGTCATCGAGGGCCACGTCGGCTCTTGTGACCCCCGCGACGTCACTGGTGGCGTCGTGGGCGTCGGCGACCATCATCCACGCAAAGTTGGGCGCGCAGAAGTACGTCGGCAGGCGGAGCCGCACGACCGCTACCCCTTGGTCGTCGACGTCGCAGGCGGTCACGAACCCCAGGTCGGTGACAGGCTCGTCGAGCTCGGGGTCCATGACCGCGCCGAGGGCGGTCCAGACCCGTTGCTCGATGGGGCTCCTCGGCTTGGCTGCGGCGTCGGTGAGGTGCTCGCTCACCCCTCGGTGACCAAGGCGGCGTCGGCCTCTGCCGCCGGTGTCCCAGCGGTGTCGGGAAGCCGCAGCGCGGCCGGCACCTCGATATCGTAGAGGGCGGCGGCGTTGAGGCCGAGGATCTTCTTTCGCGTGGCCGTGGTCACCCGGGGGTAGTCGGAGTAGTCGTCGTTCGGGTAGTCCCAGTCGACGAAGCCCTCGACCTGCCACTTGGGCTCCCAGATGGCGTAGTCGCTCGAGAACAGCATCTTGTCCTCGCCCACCCAGAACAACAGCTCGCCCATGACCTTGGCGAAGAACTTGGGACGAGCGTGCATGAGCCCGCCCAGCACGACCGAGAGGCCGGCGTAGACGTTGGGCTCCTGGGTTGCCATGAAGCAGAAGTCCTCGATGCGGGGGAGACCCACGTGCTCGACGATGAAGTTGAGATCGGGGAACGACGTGGCCGCCTGGTCCACGTCGGCCACGTCGAAGGCGTCCTTGTCGAGCGGCCAGATCGTTGGGCCCTTGTGGACGTGGACGTTTTTGATCCCGAGCTCCTGGCTCTTCTCGAGAAACCTCGACGCCTCGGGGTCCTTGAGGCTCCAGCCGCGCGAGTCGTCCTTCCATTCGGCCGTATAGAGCTTGACGCCTTTCAGGTTCCACCGTTTGGCGTCACGCTCGAGCTCCTTGAGGCCCGCGTCCCCCTCGCGAGGGTCCCAGCGGCCGTTGACGATGAACTTGTCGGGGTGCTTCTCCATGAGGGCACCGTTCTTCTCGACGGTGTTGAACCCGTCCGAGTACCACTCCTTCAGGTACGTCGACTGGAAGATCGCCTTGTCGACGTAGCCGTCCTCGAAGAGGTCCTTCATCATCGTCTCTTCCGAGTACTTCTGGAACTTCTCGATGGGCCAGACGTGCTCGGGGGGCCCGAGGCCCTGATAGGCGTGGAAGCACTCGATCCAGCCCTTGGCGTACTGCTCGTGGCCCTTCACCCAGTTGGCGGGGCTGGCATCCCAGAAGTGGCAATGCCCGTCCACCACGAAGTAGTCCTCGCCGTCCTTGCTGTACATGATGCCTCCAGATGCTCGTGTCGAACGTGTTGGTGTTACCTGCGGTTCAGTGCGCCCCGGGTACGAGGATCGCTCTCCCTCTGACTCGTCCACCGTCGAGGTCGTCGATCGCCTTGGCGTAGTCGTCGAGGGAGTAGGTGCGGGTGTGCAACCTGACCTTGCCGGCGGCGGCCAACGCCATGAGCTCGGCCAGGTCGTTGTAGCTGCCGACGAGGTTGCCGATGACGTTGATCTCGGTGGAGATGATGTCGATGGTGGGGATGTCCACGTGACCGCCGTATCCGACGACGAAATACGAACCGGCCCGCCGCAACATGGCGACGCCCTCGGCCTCGGTCCCCTTCTCGCCGACGTAATCGATGACCACCTGGGCGCCGCCTCCGGTGATCTCCTGTACGGCCGCGACCTGGTTGCCGTCGGCGAGCACGGTGTGGTGGGCACCGAGCTGCTCGGCCAGCTCGAGGGCCTCCCTGGACCGGTCGACCACGGTGATCTCGGCTGCGGTCATGGCCACCAGGCACTGCACGCCGATATGGCCGAGCCCGCCGGCCCCGAGGTTGACCACGTGGGTGCCGGGACGAAGGAGCGGTACCGCCTTGCGCACGGCGTGGTAGGCGGTGAGGCCGGCGTCGGCGAGGGCGGCGACGTCGGCGGGCTCGAGACCGGGTTGGAGCTTGACCACGCTGCGGGCGTTGGTGAGCAGCAGCTCGGCCATCCCCCCGTCGGTGTCGATGCCGGGGAAGGCCGAGTTCTCGCAGTGCACGTCGTCGCCGGCCCGGCAGGCGCGGCAGAGCCCGCACGTCGCCAGCGGATGGCAGATCACGGCATCACCGGGGGCGACGTTGCTCACGGCGGAGCCGACCTCGCGGACCCAGCCGGCGTTCTCGTGGCCGATCACGTACGGGAGCTCGACGCCGGACTTCTCCGCCCACTGGCCCTCGATGATGTGCAGGTCGGTGCGGCACACGCCCGCCCCGCCGATCTCGACGAGCACGTCGAGCGGTCCCGTGAGCTTGGGCTCGGCAATGTCGTCGAGCGACGCCGGCTCGTTGTACGCGTGAACTCTGACGGCTTTCAACTCCGACCCCCCAAGCCTCGTGCCTGTCCATCCTCGGTCGCGACCCGGAGTTCGTCAAGCCCCTTTGGCCAGCAGGGCAAGGGGATTGCGCTGTGAGTACAGCCGGCGGCACTCATCGGGCAGGATCAAGCCCGGCCGTTGTCAGCGGTGTCTGTTTAGATAGGCAGGAATCCAGACCGGGTGTGGCGCCGCCGGTCGTGAGCATCGACGAGAGGAAGACACGGAATGGGTCGGAAACTGAGGCCGGTGGACGGTTTGGCGGCGGTGGGTGGCATCCTCGTGTTCGTCAGCTCGTTTCTCAACCATGGGGGCACCGGGTCGTACTCCGCCTGGCACGAGCTACTGATTAACCAGCTTGTGGTCACCGACCTGCTCGGCCTCGCCACCGCCATCGTCTTGATCCTCGCCACCCTCGGGCTTCTCCCGGCGCGGATTCCGTGGGCGACCTTGACGGTCGGCGCCAGCGTGGTGGTCCTGCTCAACTCCATCTTCAGCGCCGTCGCCTTCTCCCAGGTTCTCTTTTTTCTCGCCCAGGCCGAGCTCACGACCTCACCGGGGATCGGCATCGGCTTCTACCTGGCCATCGTTGGCGCCATCGTCCTCCTCGCCGGCTGCACCCTCGCCTTCGTCCCGGCCCTCGGCCGGCCGCTGATCAGCGCCGACGCCGTCGAGCGCCGGCGCCAGAAGGCGGAAAGCAAGCAGGCCGGAGCCCAGGGCCATCCGGGTCCTGCCACCGGCTACCAGGGCCAGCAGGCGCCAGGCCCGTTTGGACCGCAGGCCCAGGGCGGGTACGCGCCCCCGGCCCCGGCAGGCCCCGGCCAGGCCGGACCTTCCTACCCCGGCGCAAGCGGTGAGCGGACCCAGGGCGGCTACCCGCCCCCGACATCCGGGCAGCCCTTCCCAGACCGGCAAGCGGCCTTCCCCGGCCCGCCACAGGCCTTCGGCAGCCCCCAGACTCCCGGCACCCAGACTCCCGGACGCCAGACTCCCGGCGAACGGCGCCAGGGCGGGCCCGACTCGGGCGGACCCATGGCCGGCGAGCGCGGTCCGGGCGGGCCTGGACCCGGACCCGGGGAGCCGCACCCCAGCGGGCCGGGTCCCGGCGAGCAGCTTCCCGGTGGATCCCCCCTCGGCGGACCCGGACCCAGCGGACCGGTCCCCGGCGAACCGGTCCCCGGCGAACGGCGCCCCGGGGATGACCGTCCCACCCAGGGGGGCGACGCGGCCCCGGTGAGACCCGAGCCCACTCCGGCGTGGTCGTCTCCCTCGTGGAGCCAGGGGCCGGGCCAACCGGGTCAGACCCAGAGCGACCCCTCACCGCCGGCCCCGGCGTGGGGCGAGAGGAGCGAGCCACAGGTGACGACGCCCACTCCTGCGCCGTTCGCGCCTTTCTGGGCCGCCGTGCCATCGCCTCGCACCGTGTACCACGCCCAAAACCCGTCCGCCCCCGTCGCCACCCTCCAGCCCGGGACCTGGTATGCCATGGTCGCATCGCACGCCAGCGGCGGCTTCGTGGTGCAGCTTCCCGAGGGCTCCCATGCTGTGCTCGTCGAGATCACCGACCTGATCCGGGGCTGAGGTCCCGCTGCGAGACAACTTGCGCGGCCGCCGTCGATGAGACCGTGGTGCGGCCACATTTGCGGCCTCCGGCCGCGCCAGCTGTTTCTTCGCGGTCCCTCAGCGGGCAGCCCCTAGAGTCGGCGCGGTGCAAGCTGGCAGTCGTCGCCGCGTCGTCGTCACCGGCCTCGGAGCCGTCACCGCCATCGGCTCGAGCGTGGCCACGACGTGGACCGGTCTGTGCGCCGGCACCTCGGGGGTAGCCGCGGTCGAAGGAATGCAGATCGACGACCTCCCGGTGCGCATCGCCGCCCAGGTCCTCGACTTCGACGCCGACGCCTACTTCGGGCGACGCCGGGCCCGGCATCTCGACCGGGTCACCCAGCTCGCCCTCGTCGCCACCGCCGAGGCCATCGAGACGGCCAAGCTGGACGTGGCCGCCGCCCCCGAGCGGATGGGGGTCGTCTTCGGAACCGGCATTGGCGGGCTTGCCTCGCTGGAAGAGGGCTCAAGGGTTCTGCGCGAACGTGGGCCCGACTGGATCAGCCCGTACCTGCTGCCGATGGTCATCCCCAACATGGCGGCCGGGCAGATCGCCATCGAATGGGGCATCAAGGGGTACAGCTCCTGCACGGCCACGGCGTGCTCGGCGTCGGCGCAGGCCATCGGCGAGGGCTTCGACCAGATCCGGTTGGGTCGGGCCGACGCCATCGTCTGCGGCGGGGCCGAGGCGGCCGTCACCCGGCTCGGGCTTTCGGGGTTCGCGGCGATGAAGGCCCTCTCGACCCGCAACGACGATCCGCAACGGGCATCGCGACCCTTCGACGCCGACCGGGACGGGTTCGTCGTGGGTGAGGCGGCCGGCGCCCTCGTCCTCGAGGAGCGCGACGCCGCCATCGGCCGGGGCGCCACCGTGCTCGCCGAGCTCGCCGGTTGGGGGTCGACGTCGGACGCCTACCATGTGACGGCGCCGCACCCCGAGGGCGAAGGGGCGGTCCGGGCCATGCTGGCGGCCTGCGCCGACGCCGGCGTCGGCCCCGCGGAGATCGACTACATCAACGCCCACGGCACGTCGACGGTGCCCAACGACAGGACCGAGTCTCTCGCCGTGCGCCGGGTTTGGGGCGACCAGGCGCCGCCGATGTCGTCGACCAAGTCGATGACGGGCCACACCCTCGGCGCCGCCGGCGCCATCGAATCGATGGTGTGTATCAAGGCCATCGAGACCGGTGTGCTCCCTCCCACCATCAACCTGGAGACGCCCGATCCCGACTGCGACCTCGACTACGTGGCCAATCGGGCCAGGAGTGTGCCCGTCGACGTGGCCATCTCCAATAGCTTCGGGTTCGGCGGCCACAACGCCACGCTGGTGTGGCGCCGGGCCTGAGCTTCAGGGCCTGACGATGACGAAAAGCAGCGACGTCTGGCAGGCGACCTCACCGTGCACGCGCGCCACGCCCGAACCCTTGCCGGCGTTGGCGCCGAGCTGGTCGAGGGTGACCTCGAGCTCGAGCGTGTCACCGGGGACCACCTGACGTCGGAACCTGGCCTTGTCGATGCCACCGAAGAGGGGCAGGGCGCCGGCGTAGCGGGGATCCGAGAGGACGGCGAGACCGCCGAGCTGGGCGAGGGACTCGACCATGAGCACTCCGGGCAGGGTCGGTCGGCCCGGGAAGTGCCCGGCGAAGAAGGCCTCCTCTCCGGTCAGGTGCCACACGCCCTTGGCCGACTTGCCCGCCACGAGCTCAGTGAGCTTGTCGACGAACAGGAACGGAGGGCGATGCGGCAGCACGGCCGACGGTTCGGGGAAAAGGGGGGCAGGGGCGCGTGCCGATCCCACTTTCCCCTCTCCTTCGTCCGCTCCCATCAGTGCCCCATGCCGAGACCGCCGTCAACGGGGATGACCGCTCCGGTGATGTACGCGGCAGCGTCGGAGGCAAGGAAGTGCACTGCGGCGGCGATCTCGGCGGGTGTCGCCATCCGCTTCAGGGGCACCTGGGCGACGATCTCGGCCTGGCGAGCCTCGGGCAACTCGGCGGTCATATCGGTCGCCACGAAACCGGGGCTCACCACGTTGACCGTGACGTTGCGACCACCGAGCTCTCGGGCCAGGGACCGGGCAAAACCGATCATCCCCGCCTTGGACGCGGCGTAGTTGGACTGGCCGGCGGAACCGATCATGGCCACGACCGACGAGATCAGGATGACCCGTCCCCTCCTGGCCCTGATCATCTTCGCCGTGGCCCGCCGCGTCACCCGGTAGGTGCCGGTCAGGTTGGTGTCGACGACGCGAGTGAACGCGTCCTCGTCCATCGAGAGCAAGAGCTTGTCGACATTGAGGCCGGCGTTGGCGACGAGCACCTCGACCGGGCCGATCTCCGCCTCGATGCGGGCGAAGGCGGAGTCGACGTCCTCGCTCGAGGTCACGTCGCATGGGACCGTCGTGAGCCCGTCGACGTCGCCCTGTCTCGAGGTGACCACGACCCGGTCGCCTGCGGCATCGAAGGCCCTGGCGATGGCCAGCCCGATCCCACGGTTGCCGCCCGTGACGAGGACGACCCGGCCTTCGTCGCCCATCAGACGCCCATGGCGTGGTAGCCGCCGTCCACGTGGACAACCTCGCCCGTGGTCATCGGGAACCAGTCCGAGAGGAGGGCGACGCACGCCCTCGCCACCGGGGCCGAGTCGGTGATGTCCCACCCGAGCGGGGCCCGGTCGTCCCACACGTCCTCGAAGGTGGAGAACCCGGGTATCGAACGGGCGGCGACGGTCCTGATCGGGCCGGCCGACACGAGGTTGACCCGGATCCGGTCGGCGCCGAGGTCGCGTGCGAGATAGCGCGACGTCGACTCGAGCGCCGACTTGGCCACGCCCATCCAGTCGTAACCGGGCCACGCCACCGTGTTGTCGAAGTCCATGCCCACGACCGAGCCGCCCCCCGATGCGACCAGCAGGGGCCGCAGGGCGACAGCCAGGGTCTTGAACGAGAACGCCGACACGTGCAGGGCCGTCGCCACATCCTCCCACGGGGCGTCGAGGAATCCCCCACCGAGACACGACGCCGGGGCGTTGGCTACCGAGTGAAGCACGCCGTCGACGCGCCCCCAGCGTGTCGTGAGGTCTGCGGCTACGGCCGCCACCTGCTCGGGCGACGTGATGTCCATCTCCAGCACGTCCGGTGGGGTCGGGAGGCGCTTGGCGACCCTGCGGGTGAGCGACATGGCGCGCCCGAAGCTGGTGAGGACGAGCTCGGCCCCTTCCTTTTGGGCCATCTCCGCTGCGCCGTAGGCGAGGGAGTCGTCGGTGAGGACCCCAGCGACCAGGATGTGCTTGCCCTCGAGGAGTCCAGACATGGCCGCCGATGCTACCCGGTGACCGGGACGGCACCGCCGATGAGGCTAGCGTCACAGGGTCCGAGAAAGGGAAGAGGCAGGCATGGACCGCGCCCAGGCATTCACGACGTTCCAGGAGTGCGTTGCGGAGGTGCTCGACATCGAGCCGTCCGACGTCGTGGCGGCCGCGAGGTGGCGCGAGGACATGGACGCCGACAGCCTTGCGGTCGTCGAGATCACCCTGGCCCTGAACGACGCCTTCTCGATCAAGGTTCCCGACGTCGACCCCGAGGCGATGCAGACGGTCGGCCAGGCGTGGGAGATCGTCGCCGGACTGATCGGACTCTGAGCCGCCACCGCTCGGCGCGCCGGGGCCGCTTGAGTTGGGCTTGGCCGCCGATCGCACCCACAATGACAGCGTGACCGTCGCGGCCAACCGAGTCTCCCTCCAAGCCGCCGCGGCGCGGCTTGGGGTGCACTACCAGACGGTCTACCGCTGGGTGCGCCAGGGTGTGCTTCCCGCCGTCAAGGTCGGCGGCTCCTACGAGGTCGAACCGGCCGCCATCAGTGCCCTCGTCGTCGCCAGGACGAACCCCACGCCCCCGCCGGTTCGCCGGGTGCGCGACTGGCCGCCCCTCTCCGACAGGCTCCACCGCTGCCTGATCGCCGGCGACGAGGCGACCGCAGGCGACCTGATCGGAGGCCTCGCCGCCGACGGCCTCCCCCTCGCCGAGATCTGTGACCGGGCCATCGTTCCTGCTCTCGTCCGCATCGGTGAGCAGTGGCACGACGGCGAGATCAGCATCGCCGACGAGCACCGGGCGTCGGGCATCTGTGAGCGGGCCATCGGTCGCTGGCCGACGACGAGACCCGGCCGGCCGCGTGGCGTCGCCGTGGTGTGCTCGCCACCTTCGGACGAGCACGCCATCCCCGGCGAGATGGCGACGGTGGTGCTGCGTGCCGACCACTGGCGTGTGCACCACCTCGGCGTCGGAGTTCCGGTCGCCGACATCGTCGCCCTGGCCAAGTTCGAGGCCGCCGACCTGGTGGTCGTGAGCGTCACCTGGCTGCCCGCCCTGCCCGAGGTGGACGAGATCGTGGCCGGGCTCGGCGGCTCCGGCGCCGGTGGCGGCGCCGGTGGCGGGTCGGGCAGCCCCGGTGGGCCTGGCGGGCCCGGTGGCCCTTCGGTGCTTGTCGGTCGACCCGGCCTGACCATGGCCGACCTCGTCGACGCCATCAGGGCCTCGCCCAAGCGGCGGGCCTGAGCGAGGCCGACCTTCCCGCAGGTCCCGGCAGGGAAAACTCGTTTGTCCCAAACGGGCCGGACGGGCAGACTCGGTTCCCCCACTACCCGATCGCCAGGCGCGCGAGGGAGGAGCACCGGTGGACGACCTCAACGGCGAGGCCGCCACAACCCGAGAGACGGTCAGGTACTGCGTCGAGTTGGCGCGCCCGTACCGGCGCCAGATCGTCGGCGGATGGATCGGGCTCGTCGTCGGGGTGGCCATCAACGATGTCGCCACCCCGCTCGTGTTCGCGGCCGTCCTCGACCGGATTGCGACCCTCGGCCACCACACCAGGCTGTGGCCGCGGTTCGGCTCGTTCATCGTCATCTACGCCATCCTGGTCGTCGCCGGCCAGGTCGCCTTCCGCACCGCCGGCTGGCTCGAATGGGAGGGGTCGCTGCGGGCCTTTGCCAACGGCATCCATCGCAGCTTCGAGCGGCTGATGGGCCTCGGCTACCGCTGGCACGTCGACCATCCGGCCGGCGAGGTGGCGTCGTCGCTCAGCTCGTTCTCCTGGGCCCTCGTCGACGGGATAGACACCGTGCAGTGGGGTCTCCTGCGCATCGTGGTCGTCGTCGCGTCGGCCATCGCCGTCATGGCCGTGGTGGCCTGGCCGGTGGCCCTCGTGCTCGTGGCCCTGACGCTGGCCTTCGTCGGCATCATCGTCAAGCGGTCGGGTCCTGTGTCCGAGGCGGCCAAGCAATTTTCCGAGGCCCATTCAAGGGCCGAGGGCAACGCATCCGACGTCGTGCGCAACGTGACGACCGTGCTCGTGGCCTCGGCCGAGTCCTACGAGTCGGACCGGGTGGAGCGCCTGCTCGACCGCACCGTAAGAGCCGACCTGAGGGCCAGGCGGGCGTTCACCATCACCCGGGTGTGGATGGGCGGTGCCATCGGCCTCATGACATGGGGGGCAATGCTCGTCGGGATCATCCTCGCCGTGCGCGGCGACATCAGGACCGGGGTGATCTACCTCGTGCTGTTCTACGCGGCCCAGGTCTCGGGCCAGATGGTCGAGAGCTTCGAGCACATCCGCAATCTCACGCGCGGGCTCGGCCGAGCGGGCAAGCTCGTCGCCCTCGTCCGTACCCCTCCCGAGGTGGTCGACGCCCCGGAGGCGCCGGCCCTGGTAGTCGAGAAGGGCTCGGTGCACTTCGACCACGTCGGGTTCTCCTACCGCCGCGACGTGCCGCTCCTCGAGGACTTCGAGCTGACCGTGGCACCCGGTGAGCACGTCGGCGTCGTCGGCCCCTCGGGGGGTGGCAAGTCGACGGTGACCCGCCTGGTCCTGCGCTTCATGGACCTCGACGCCGGCCGGATCCTCGTCGACGGCCAGGACATCGCATCGGTCACCCAGTCGAGCCTGCGACGGTCGATCTCCTACGTGCCGCAGGACCCGCAGATGCTGCACCGCAGCATCGCCGAGAACATCTGGTACGGCCACGACGGCGAGGTCGACCTGGCCCTGGTCGAGGAGGTGGCGGCGGCCGCCCACGTCTCGGAGTTTGTCGAGGATCTCCCCGACAGCTACGACACCATCGTCGGCGAACGCGGCCTCAAGCTGTCCGGTGGCCAACGCCAGCGAGTGGCGATCGCCCAGGCCATGCTCAAGGGCGCGCCGCTCCTGATCCTCGACGAGGCGACGAGCGCCCTCGACTCGGAGTCAGAGCGGCTCGTCCAGCTGGCCATGTGGCGGCTCATGGCCGGGTCGACGGCGCTCGTGGTGGCCCACCGGCTGTCGACCATCGCCAACCTCGATCGCATCGTGGTCGTCGAGTCCGGAAGGATCTCAGAGCTCGGCACCCACAGGGAGCTCCTCGACGAGAGCCCCGTCGGCACCTACCGCCAGCTCTGGGAGCATCAGTCGGGCGGGTTCATCAGCGCCTGACCATCCCGGCCGGCGCCGGCCCGTGCGGCTCGCCACGCGGCGTCGGCCCGCCCGAGCTCGGTCGAAGGCGGCGCCGCGATCCACGGCCACACCTCCTCGGCGACGCGACGCCAGTTGCCGGTGGCCTCGAGGCCGGCGAGCACGGCATAGAGACCGAGGTTGATGCGCTGCAGCACCACAAACGACGACGGGACGTTGGCCCGTCGCACCACCGGGTTCGAAGCGTCGAAGAAGTGGCGGAGGGTCTCGGTGGCGTAGTCGTTGCTGAAGTGGGTCTCCCGATCGTTGAGCACCAGCTCGTAGTAGTGGCGAAAGTAGCCGGCGACCTCCTCGTCGCTGAGGGTCGGGTCGGGCCGGAGGAACCCGGCCCGCTCGACGGCGGCGCGGAAGTCGGCGGCGTCGGGCACGATCACCGCCGTTTGGACCATGGCGGCGAGCAGGTCGACGTCGCGAGGCTCGAACCACTTGACCAGGCCGAAGTCGAGAAAGGTGACCCGCCCACCACCATGGAAGAGGTAGTTGCCTGGATGCGGGTCACCGTTGAAGACGTGCGTCTCGTAGAGGCCGCCGAAGACAAACCTGAAGATCGTCTCGCCGGCCAGGTCCCGTTCGTGCTGCGACCAGCCGAGCACATCCTCGTAACGGGTCTCGACGACGAGGTCGGAAGTGAGCACCCGAGCGGTCGAGAGCTCCGGGACGACGGATGGCACGTGGATGAACGGGTGGTCCTCGTAGTGGCGGGCGAACATCGTCTGGTTCCGCGCCTCGAGCGTGTAGTCGAGCTCCTCGCCGATGCGCGACCGCAGCTCACCGACGACGCTCGGGGCGTCGAGGCTGGGAAAGGCCAGGCGGATCACCGAGAGCAGCGTGGCGCTGTTGTCCAGGTCGGCGCGTATGGCGTCGTCGACTCCCGGATACTGCACCTTGACTGCGACGGCCCGACCGTCGGCCGTGATGGCCCTGTGCACCTGACCGATCGATGCCGAAGCCAGCGGATCGGGGTCCCATTCGGCGAACAGGTCACGGGGTGGGCGGCCCAGCTCGGCTTCGACGACCGATGCGGCCAGCTCATCGGACATCGGGGGGGCGTCCGCCTGGAGCTGGGCGAGCGTCCTGCGCACCTCGGGGTCGAGGCTGGCGTCGAGGTAGCTGGCCATCTGGCCGAGCTTCATGAAGGCGCCCTTCATCGAGCCGAGGGTCTCGACCACCTCGGCGGTGGTTCGCAGCTGGCGGTCGGCCCTGATCCCTTCCCGCCGCTCGGCCGATGCGAACAGCTGTCGGGCCGAGTCGCCGGCGTACGCCGTTCCGACTCTCGAGCCCATCCGGGCGAGCTCGAGACCCCGGCTCAAGCGGCCGATGGACCGGACGGGCTGCGACCGGCGGCTGCGGGTCGGGCTGGTGCTGCTGCGCCGGCGGTCGTGGCCGGGGCTGCGGATCTGAGGACGGCGGAGTGCGGCGGCGCCGGCGAGACCAATAGCGCCGGCACCCACGCCGGCGAGCACCTTGAGGCCCACCAGCACGGTGCGGCGCCGACTCCGGCCGGTCGAGACCCGTTGGATCGCGCCTCGTCGGATCGCGCCTGATCGGCTCGCGCCTCGTCGGGTCGCGCCTGGTCGAATCACGCCTCCTTGAATCGCCGGATCGAGGCTTCGTAGGCGGCTTCGGCGTCAAGGCGCCCGACCCAGTCCCCCGGCTCGACGTGCTTGCCCGGCTCGAGATCCTTGTACACCTTGAAGAAATGGGCGATGGCGTCGAGCCGGAAGGGCGCGACGTGCTCGAGGTTGGTGATGTGAGCCCAGCGGGCATCGGTGGCCGGGACACACAGGAGCTTCTCGTCGAGACCCTTCTCGTCGCTCATGTTGAACATGCCGACCGGGCGAACGTGGATATGGCAGCCGGGGAACGTCGGCTCGTCCAGGAGGACGAGCACGTCGATCGGATCCCCATCCTCGGCGAGGGTGGCATGCACGTGGCCGTAGTCCTCGGGGTAGCAGGTCGAGGTGAAGAGGGTGCGGTCGAGCCAGAGGTTGCCGTCGTCGTCGGCTTCGTACTTGTTCCTCGTGCCCTTCGGAATTTCGATCACGGCGTCGATCTGCATCCCCCTTACGTACCACGCCCACGACCCGACCGCTCGTCCCGGGTGTCGGTGGCCGACGACGACCTGGTAGAACGCCGACCTGTGAGCCGGGTCGTCGTCGTCGGAAGCCTCAACCTCGATCACATCGTCGAGGTCGACCGCCTTCCCCGCTCCGGCGCCACGGTAAGCGGCGACAACTACGCCACGGCCGCCGGAGGGAAGGGGCTCAACCAGGCGGTCGCCGCCGCTCGTCAGGGTGCCGAGGTCCGCATGATCGGCGCCATCGGAGAGGACGCCGCCGGCGGGCTCCTCGCCGACGTCCTGGCCCGGGAGGGCATCGACACGGCGGGGATCGTACGCCGCCAGGGTCCGAGTGGGACGGCGTTGATCACCGTCGCCGGTGACGGGTCCAACACGATCGTGGTCGCCGCCGGCGCCAACGGTCGCCTCGGCGTCGCCGACATCGATCCGGGTCTGCTCGAAGGCGCCGCCGTGGTGCTGTGCCAGCTCGAGGTGCCGATCGAGACGGTGGGTGCCGCGCTGGCAGCGGGCCGCGCCGCCGGCGCTCTCACGGTGCTCAACCCCGCCCCGGTATCCGCGCCCCTGCCGGCCGAGCTCATGGGTCTCGTCGACCTGATCGTGCCCAACGAGACGGAGGCCGACATGCTCGTGCCCGCGGCCGGTGGGCGGCGGGGTTCGGCGGCGAGGGCACGCGCAGCGGGTGCGGCGCTGATCGCCGCCGGCGCCGGCACGGCCGTGATCACCCTCGGGCGGCGCGGTGCCGTGGTCGTCGCTGCGGGTGGAACCGGTCGTGTCGAGCCGTTCGCGGTGCGGGCCGTGGACAGCACGGCCGCAGGCGACGCCTTCATCGGCGCCCTCGTGGCGGCTCGTGCGGGCGGCGAGCCGATGGACGGCGCAGCCCGTCGGGCGGCGGCGGCCGGAGCGCTGGCCACGACGCGACGGGGGGCGGTGCCAAGCCTTCCCTCGCGCCCGGAGGTGGATCGGCTGCTCGGGCCGTGACGACCGACCGCGGTGCAGGGGGCCGACGGGCTAGCCCCGGCGGCTGGCGACCTCGACCTCGGTCCTGAGCGGGACCACCAACGGGTCGACACCGGCCACGGCCTGGTGCAGGTCCCTCAGGAGGGCCAGGCGATCCTCCTCGCCCAGGAGGATCACGAAGCTGATGGAGGTGAACCGGGCGTCGAAGGCATCGAGGGTGGCGAAATGCTGCTGGTTGTGGAGCTCGAAGCGGTCGAAGCTGCCGAAGTCGCCGGTCTCGTCGAGGGCGCGCCGCCAATTGCGAGACGACGGAGGTCGCGGCGCCAGCCGCTCGTAGCGCCTGAGCACGTCCCAGAGCTCGTGCAACCAGGGGGCGGGAGTGTGGCGCTTGTTGGTGACAAGGGCGAGCCGTCCGCCTGGACGAAGCACGCGACGCAGCTCGCGGCTCGCGGCGGGTACGTCGAACCAGTGAAAGGCCTGGGCGACGGTGACCGCGTCGACCGTCCCGGACCCGAGCGGGAGGTGCTCGGCCCTGGCCGTGACCACGTGGGCATAGGGGGCGTGCCTGAGCAGCTGGCTGCGCATGCCGGGCATGGGTTCGACCGCCGTCACGTCGGCCGGGGTCGAAGCGAGCAGCCGGGTCAGTTTGCCCGTGCCGGCCGCCAGGTCGACGACCTTCGAGCCGCGACGGAGCCGCAGCTGGTCGGTGAGGACGTCGGCCAGGTTGTCCGGGTAGTTGGGGCGACCGCGCTCGTAGCGGACGCCTTCCTCTTCGGTCCACCACGACGTGGCGTGACTCGTTTCGGCAATGGCCATTGCCACGATGGTAGGACGGCATGGCAGGATGGGGGTGGCTTCGCCCGGCAGCGTCTCCGCCGAGCCCGGATAACGGTCTCGACGAGGAGATGCACGTGGCTGACCGACCGACATGCGCCAGCACCCGCAGGGTCACCCCTGCGGTCGATCCTTTGCCCCGTCCGGTCGGCTTCCCCGGGTGCCGGCTGTGCGCCTATCGGCGGCTCGAGCGGCCCGATGTCTGCCTGTCCTGTCTCGAGCGCAGCGCCGGGCAACACGGCGTCGGAGGCGGTCGGGGCGCCAGAGGGGGCCGGGACGCCAGCGAGCGCCGGGAAGCCGGAGCCGGCGCCGGCCGGGGGGCTGGTGGCGGGGAAGCCGGTGGCGGGGAAGCCGGTGGCGGAGAGACGGGCGGGTGGGTGTGCTGTGCCTCCTGTGGCGGGCTGCGCCGGCCCTCGTCGACATGCCCGACGATGTGGTGCGGGCGGGAGGACCGTGGCTGGTCGGTGGTCTTCGGTGTCGGCGTGCACCGCGCCGGCCTGCAGCGGGCCATCGTGCGCTACAAGTACGGCGGGGAGCGGTGGTGGGCAGACGTGTTTGCCCGGTTGCTCGCCGGCTTCCTCGATCGTCGTGCTCCCTGGTTCGACGATTTCGATCTGCTCGTACCGATGCCCGCCTACCTGGGGGTTGGAGCTCGGAGGTCCTGGGATCCGGTCGGCGAGATCGTCGCTTCGATGGCCACCATCGTCGGTCCCCTGTGGCCGATCGGGTGGGGAGCGATCACCAAGCGGGCCGAGACGAGCCCGATGACGGGTGGGTCGCGCCGCTCGCGTCAGAGGACGGCGTCCCGGCAGCTGCGCCCGGCGCTTGCGGTGCCGGACCTGCGGGCGGTGGCCGGCGCCAGGCTGCTCATCGTGGACGATGTCCTCGCCGAGGGCAGCACACTCCGGGAGGTGGCGCTCGCGCTTCGAAGGTCGGGCGCAAGGGAGGTCGCCGGCCTCGTCCTCGCTCGACCCGAATGGCACGGCGAGATGACTAGTGTCGCCTGGCGTGGATGACGACCTGATCGAGCTCACGGTCACCGACGTCAAGGTCGCCGTGCCCGCCGGCAACGGCGTCGAGGCCGGCCTGCTCGTCCTCAGGGAGGAGGACCATCCCCATCGAATGCTGCGGATGTTCATCGGCCAGCACGAGGCGCGAGCTATCCACATCCCGTGGTCGAACACGGTGCCTCCCCGGCCTTCGACCTGGGATCTGTTCGTGACGACCGTGGCGATGCTCGAGGGCAGGATCGAGCGGGTGATCATCAACGACGTCGAGGAGCTGCGCCACTACTTCGCTCAGCTGGTCGTCTACCGGGGTTCCGATCCAGATCCGCTCCTGCTGGCGGCCCGGCCATCGGACGCCCTCGCCCTGGCCCTTCGGGCCTACGGGGCAAAGATCTACGCCAAGTCTCAGGTGCTCGATGAGGCCGGGGTGTTGGCCGACGGCACCCGCTGGGTTCCGCCCGAGAAAGCCGAGGAAGAGGTCTGGGGCGCCGTGGAGGAACCGGGGTCGGGCGCGCTCGGTCTGGTGGGAGACGCGGACGGCGTAGATCCCGACGACGCCGCCGACGAGGCGGCGAGGCGGGCGGCAGCGAAGCGGCCGCTCGTCGCCAAGCAGGGGGCGCCCCGCAAGGCGCCGGCCAAGAAGGCGGCGGGCACCAAGAAAGCTGCGACGAAGACCGCAGCGGCCAAGAAGGCGGCAGCGAAGAAGGCGACCACCAAGAAGATGACCGCCAAGAGAGCAGCGCCGGGACCAACCCCGGCCGCCGGGGTGTTCACGACACCGGCATCCGACCAGACACCGGCACCTGCACCGGCCGAGGGGTCGGCACCGGCCGAGGGGTCGGCACCGGATGAGGCGTCAGTACCGGCCGAGGCATCCGCACCGGCCGAGGCCCAAGGCCCGGGGCCACGACCAGGGCCGGCGGCGACACCGCCGCCGGCGGATCCGAGCGCGTCCGACGGGACGCCCGGACCGGAGCCAGGACCTCGTCCCGACCCGGCAGTGCCGTACGGAACGGAAGGCGGCGAGGAGCCTCAGGCCGGGAGGTAGCGCAACCGGCCACCGTCGACGACCACGCCGGCCGGCGTGGTCGTCTTGAAGGTGGCCTCCCCCGAACCCGTCTCCCACATCTCCACGCTGAGCTCGTCGCCGGGGAGGACCGGCTTGGAGAAGCGGGCGGCCATGGACACGAAGCGGTCCGGATCGGACCCGCACAGGGTGTGTAGCAGCGCCCGGCCTGTGAAGCCGAACGTGCAGAGGCCGTGCAGGATGGGTCGCTCGAAGCCGGCCTTGGCCGCGAAGGCCGGATCAGAGTGCAGCGGGTTGCGGTCACCAGACAGCCGGTAGACGAGGGCCTGGTCGGAGCGGGTCGCGTAGCTCACCGTGTGGTCGGCGGGACGCTCCGGCATCGTCACCTTCCCTGATGGACCGCGATCGCCGCCCCAGCCGCCCTCGCCTCTGATGAACATCGACGAGCTTGTCGTGTAGAGCGGGGCGCCCGTTGCGGTATCCACCGCTTTCGTCTCCGAGGCGACCACCGCCCCGGATCCCTTGTCATAGATACCGGTGATGGTCGTCGTGGCCTCGACGCTGCCGGCGACGGGAAGGGGCGCATGCAGCTCGACCGACTGCTCTCCGTGGACGAGCATCGCCGGGTCGTAGTCGCCGATGGCTCCCCGCCAGCCCGGGCTGCCCTGGATGACGACCGGGAAGGTCGGCAGGGCGCGCTGTGAGACTCCATCGGTGTTCTCGGTCGTGAATGCCAGCTCGAAGCCGGTGGGGTCCGTGGCGCCGGCCCCGACGCCGATGGCGTAGAGCAGGCAGTCCTTGGACGTCCACGACGAGGTGGTCGCTTCGCCGCTGTGACCGGCGGCGTCTGGATTGATCGGCATGGGCGCAACTGTAGGGACTGTGACGCGCTCCCGGCCCGTTGCGCCCCGAGGTCCGTCACGCTCCGGGGCGATGCGCTCGGCGAGCGAGACGCGTCGTGGGATGCCACGGGCTCACAGGCTGGAGCAGCGACGCGAGATTCCGGCCTGGCGCGTGACAGCGCAGGTCGCCAACGGGCCCACGACACGCGGGCGCATACGGACGACAACGGTGCCGTGAAATTGCGCCAGGCCGACGGAAGGCGTCGTCGAATTGCGTCGCTCGGGCGATACGCCGCTCGGGCGATACGGCCGTCGGCGACCTCGGCCCGCCCTCCTCCCGCGCCGCCTTCACGCCCCAGCGGGCTCAAGCCCCCAGCGGTTCCGGCAACGCCGGGCGCGGCGCGCGCGTTTTCGGGACGTTGTGGCTTTCGCGCGCGCGGTTGTAGGCCGGGGGTCGCCCGCAACCGCGCGCGCGTGGCCGGAGGCGTCCCGAAATCGCGCGCGCGTTGACTATCACGGACCTCCCGCGCCGATCTCCCGGCCGGGGCGCCGTCTATCGTCTCCCGCCGTGAATGGGGGCGACGCCACGACCGGCGACGATGGACCGGCTCAGGATGGCCGGCGCTGGACTCGCCGACGCCTCCTCGGCACCGGGCTCGGGGCCGTCGGCGTCGTCGCTGCAGCCGGGGTCACCGGCGTCGAACTGGCGCTTCACAATGTCGTACCCGGCCACGCCTACCTCGACCGGATCGACGGGGCCTGCCAGGTGGCACGACCCGATCTGGCCTTCGGCCCGACGGGACTCCAGCGGTCCGGCACGTTCTATTCGGCTGCCCGCCACCGCACCGTCGGCTACAGCATCGCCTGGCCGGCCGGCCATCGCCCCGGTGACGTCCTCCCCCTTGTCGTGGCCCTCCACGGCTACGGGGGGAATCACAGGACCGCCCTGAGCGGCTTGAGTCTCGGTCGGGCCGTCGCCATGAAGGTCGACGGCACCGCGCTGGCCCCGATGGCGCTCGTGTCGGTGGACGGCGGGGGCCTCTACTGGCACGCCCACCCCGGCGATGACCCCATGGCGATGATCGTCGACGAGCTGATCCCACGGTGCCGGCGCCTCGGCCTCGGCGCCGCCGGCATGTCGATCGGGGCGATCGGGATCTCCATGGGCGGCTACGGCTCGCTGCTCCTCGCCGAGAAACATCCGGGCCTCCTCCGGGCGGTGGCGGCCATCAGCCCCGCCGTGTGGACCTCGTGGAGCCAGGCCCACGGCGCCAATCCCGGGGCGTACACATCCCCCGCCGACTTCGCCGCCAACGACGTGGTCACCCACACCGCCGCCCTGGTCCGCACCCCGATCCGGATCGCGTCTGGCGACAGCGACCCGTTCCACCCTGGCGTCGTCACCCTGGCCCACCGGCTGCCGGGCGGCACCATCGTCACCTTCTCCGGCGGTTGTCACACCGATCCGTACTTCTACTCCCAGCAGCCCCCTTCGCTCGCCTTCCTCGCCGGTCATCTCGCCGGCTAGCCAGCCGGCACGGGCGTCGCCCGCCCCTCGAGCGATTCCGCCGCGTCAGCGCCACGAGGGACATGGAACGCCCCGCCACCCGGGTCCCACCGCCGGTCCCACCGCCGGTCCCACCGCCGGTCCCGCCACCCGGGTCCCGCCACCCGGGTCCCACCGCCCGGCCACCACGCGTGCCGCACCCCCCGGTCACTTCACGCCGGGTCCTGGCCACCTCCCGTCTCGTCCCGACCGCCTCCCGCCTCGTCCGAGCGCACCAGAGCCGAGCGGGTGGCGGCCAGGGCGACGAGGACGACGGCCGCGCCGACGCCGGCGTAGACCAGGTCGATCCTGTGGGTGGCGGCGACGATGGCGCCACCGGCGAGCGATCCAACCGGGATGGCACACCAGGCCAGGGCGATGGCCGCGTTGGAAGCCCGCCCCAGAAGCTCGTTGGGCACGATCTTCTGGCGCAGGCTCATGCTGCTCACGTTGAACAGGACGGTGGCCGCGCCGATACAGCCCTCGAGCACGAGGCCGAGGCCGTAGGAGGTGCTGAGCCCGAGGGCGGCCATGCCCGACCCGTAAAGGACCAGCGCGACGATGGCGAGCCGGCCGGTCGGCACCCTCCTGGCAAGGGGCGCAACGGCGAGCGAGAGCACGAGCACGCCGGCGCTCGATGCGGCGTACAGGTATCCGACCTGGGCGTTGTCGGCGCCGAGGCGACGGACGGCGAAGAAGGCCAGCTCCGACGTGGCCGCCGATCCGAACAGGTTGACCACCATGACCAGGAGCGAGATGACCCGGAGCACCGGCCGGCGCCACACGTACTCGAGGCCGACCCGCGTGTCGGCAACGAGTCGACAGATGATGGCCCGCCACCCGCCCGCTCCCAGGCCGGATGGCGCGACCGCGTTGAAGCTCGTCGGGATGGCCGCGAGCGAGGCGGCGGAGACGAGAAAGCTGAGACCGTCGATCCACAGCGCGTCGGCCACCGGGGCAAGCTGGACGGCGAGACCGGCGGCGGCGGTACCGGCCACCGTCGCCACCGAGTAGCTGCCCGACAAGCGGCTGTTGGCGCCGACCAGGTCATCGTCGGCCACGAGGGCCACGACCGCGGTGTACTCGCCGCCGGAAAAGAGGATCTGGAGCGTCGACTGCACGAAGCTCACGGCGTAGATCCAGGCCAGGTCGAGTGCCCCGAAGACGGCGAGCAGGGGCAGCAGCGAGATGACCACGGCCCGCCCGACATCGGTGGCCACCATGACCCGCTTGCGGTCGACGCGATCCATGACGGCGCCGCCGACGAGGCCGAAGAGCACCCACGGGCCGTAGGTGACGGCGGTGGCGGCACCGAGATCGGTTGGTGACCCGGTCAGCCGGAAGACGAGTAGTGGGAGGGCGACGGTCGTGAAGGCGGCACCCAGGTTGGATGCCGTCTGGCCGGCGAAGTACAGCCAGAAGACTCCCGGAAGCCGGCTACCCGCCCGGCGCCACCCGAAGCCGCGACGAACCATGGCAAGATTCAAGCAGGGCTGCGTATCTCGTCATAGTATAAGCTGAGTTAGATAGACTCAGCTTTTCTGCTGATAAGGTCGGCGATCATGAGGATCGCCCTGGTCGGCACCGACCTCGCCGCCGTACATGGCGAGAGCGGCGCCCTCGAGCGGCTCCTGACGGGGTGGGCCGGCGGCCTCGGCGCCGCCGGCCATGACGTGTTCATCCTCTCCGTGGCCGGCCCCAACGGAGGAGCCGACCTCGCCGACGCCTCAGCGGGCGCCGAAACGCTCACGTTCTCGAGGGCCGAGGACCTGGCGGGGCTCGTGGACACGCTGGCGCCCGATGCCGTCGTGATCAACAACCGGCCGGCGTGGCAGCGATTCGTCTCGGCGCCAACGGTTCACCTCATGCACAACTGGCCCGACGCCTGGGATTTGCCCGCCGACACCCAACCCGCCGGCTCCGGTCCCGCCAGGGCCGTCGGTGGCGCCGCTCTGGCCGCCGTGAGCCCCGCTCTCGCCGCCACCGTGGCCGCCGTCATGAGACGAAAACCGACGGAGGTCGGGGTCGTGACCCCTTATGTCGACGACCGGCTCCTCCATGTGGCCCCATCCCCCGAACCCGGCCTCGTCGTCTGCCCCAACCGGCTGATGATCAAGAAGGGGATCGCCGAGCTGGTCGCAGCGAGCGCCCGGCCACAACTGGCCGGGCGGCACATCGAGATCACCGACTACCTCTCGCCGTGGCCCGCACCGACCGTCGAGCACGTCCGGCTGCGCAACACGATCCTGGCGTCGGGGCGGTGCCGGCTGATCCGACCGCCGCACGGGAGGGCGGCGATGGCGGCGCTCTACGCCAGAGCCGAGGTGGTCGTGTGCCCGTCGATCCGGCCAGAGGGCCTCGGGCTCACCGCCATCGAAGCCCAAGCGGTCGGCATCCCAGTCGTGTCGAGCGGCCTTGGTGGCCTGGCCGACGCAACCCTGCTCCCCGAGCTGATCGTCGACCCCAACGACCCGGGAGCGCTGGCCCGCGCCATCGTCGCCGCCGGCGGCGTGACCCCGACAGTGCGAGCCGAGCTCCGAGACCGGGTCGCCCGGCGGTTCGGGTTCGCCGCCTCCCTGACCTCCTTCGAAGCGGCCATCGCATCAGCTCGGCCCGCCTCCGGCCGGCGCTGACCCCGGCCTCCCACCACCGAGCCGGCGCCCTCGCCCCCGCGCGGCGCAGCCCTCGACACGCCCCCACCTCAGCCGGTGATGACCTCGCCGACGTAGGGAACCAGGGCGGCGGGGACCCGGACGGTGCCGTCGGGTTGCTGGCCGTGCTCGATGATGGCGGCCCACACCCGGGGCGTGGCCATGGCCGAACCGTTCAGCGAGTGGACGAGGACGTTGTCGCCACCCTCACGCCGGTACCTGATGGACCCCCTCCTGGCCTGGAAGTCGGTGACGAGGCTCACCGATGAGACCTCGAGCCACTTGTCGACCCCGGGGGCGTAGACCTCGAGGTCGTAGACCCGTGACGCCGAGAAGGTGAGGTCGCCGGCGCACAGCTCGAGGACCCGGTAGGGCAGCCCGAGGAGCTGGAGCGAGCGCTCGCAGTCGGCGAGCAGCGAGGTCAGCTCCCGCGCCGACGACTCCGGCGTGCACAGCGAGACCAGCTCCACCTTGTGGAACTCGTGGAGGCGCTGCATGCCGCGCGTGTCCTTGCCGGCGGCCCCCGCCTCCCTGCGCCAGCAGACGCTGTAGGCCATCGACCGCTTCGGGAGCTCGGCCTCGGCGAGCAACTCCCCTTGCGGCAGGCCCATGAGGGCGACCTCGGCGGTCGGCAGCAACCACAGCTCGTCGTCGCGCAACCGGTAGGCCTGGGTGTCGAACTTGGTGAGATGCCCCGTCTTGGTGATGACCTCCGTCTGCACCAGGTGGGGGACCACCGTTTCCTCGTAGCGGTCCCTGTGCAGGTCGAGCCCGAAGTTGACGAGGCCCCGCAGGAGCCTGGCGCCGCCGCCGCGCAGCACGCTGAACATGGCACCGCTCAGCTTGGCGGCCCGCTCGGCGTCGAAGATCCCGAGGTCGGAGGCCACGTCCCAGTGGGGTCGCCACGTCCTGCCCTCGTAGTCGCCTGGCTCGTAGCCGTGGACCCTCACGACCCGGTTGTCGGCCTCGGAGACGCCGTCGGGCACGGTGTCGTCGGGGAGGTTGGGGATGCGGGCCATGGCGTCGTCGACGCCGGCCTCCGTGGCCCTGAGCGCCTCCGACCTGACGTCGAGGTCCGCCTTCAGGTCGGAGAGCTTGGCCCGTTCGGACTCGGCCGCGGCCCGCTCTCCCGCGCGCATGAGCCGCCCGACGTCGGCGGAGCCGGTGTTCATCTGCCGGCGGGCCTCCTCGACGCCGCTGCGCTCGGCTCGCCTGCGGATCAGCAGCTCCCTCGCCTCCTCGAGCGAGGAGCGCGCCACCCCCTTACGACCCAGGCGGCGGGCGGTGGCATCGAAGTCATCGAGGAGCAGGCGGGGATCGATCATGGAGGATTTCGGGGATTTTGGGGGGGGAAAGGGGGAGCCGGGACCGGCGAACGGGTCGCCTCACCCTAGCGACCGGTGCGCTTCGCCCCTCCCCGGTTTCCTGCGGTCGCCGGAGCATCACGAGGCCGGGGTGGCGTTCACCTATAGTTTCCGCCTTATGAGTCTCCCCCTCCGCCGCCCACCGCTCGAAACCGGTGCCGTCCGCGACCCGGCCCGCTCCAAGGAGATCTCCGACGAGACGGCCCTCGTCTTCGCCAAGGACCATCCAGGCCCCGGCGCCGACGTGGTCGTGCTGATCCCCGCCTTCAACGAGGAGGACGCCGTCGCCGACGTGGTCAAGTCGGTGCCCGACACGATCTGCGGGCTGAGCGTGGAGACCGTCGTCGTCGACGACGGCTCCCGCGACAACACCACCGCAGAGGCCGAGGGCGCCGGCGCCCTCGTGTGCCGCCTGCCCATCAACCTCGGCCAGGGCACGGCGTTCCGCCTCGGGTACCGGGTGTCGAGAGAGCGCGGCGCCCGGTTCATCTGCACCGCCGACGCCGACGGCCAGTTCGACCCTCAGGAGCTCCCCGCCCTCGTCGGGCCGATCCTGGCCGGGCAGGCCGACTTCGTGAACGGCTCGCGCAAGCTGGGCATGACCCACAACACCGACCCGGTCCGCAACCTCGGCGTGGTCGTCTTCGCCAACCTGCTCTCGGTGCTTACGGGCACCAAGATCACGGACCCGGCCAACGGCCTGCGGGCCATGCGTTCGGAGGTCACGGCCAAGGTGCAGCTCAAGCAGACGCAGTATCAGACGTCGGAGATGCTGATCAACGTGATCGCCCACGGCTTCACGGTCAAGGAGGTGCCGGCCACGATGTACAAACGGGCGGCCGGCGAGTCCAAGAAGGGCGGCAACCTGATCTACGGGCTCCGCTTCGCCCGGGTCGTGCTTACGACGTGGTGGAAGCTTCGTCCGGTGGCGAAGCAGAACCTGCCCGCTCACCAGGGCCTTTGGTAAACACGATCAGCTCGTAGGCGACGAACTTCCCGACAAAGAACAGCCCGGACACGGCCAGGTAGGCGGCGGCCACCAGGAGCACCCGCAGGTTGTGGGTGTGCGTGATGTGGCGGGCCAGATCCTCGGCCTTGTCGGTGACGACGATCGACACGAGGAAGCTCGCCAGCGAGACGGCGGCGTAGAGCAGGATCTCCTGGCGGCGACTGCGGCCCCGACGGTCCTGCCAGGCCCACTTCCGGTTGAGGAAGTAGTTGGGCACGGCTCCGCCGACGAATCCGGCGAGCGACGCCCAGGTCGTGCCACCGTGCAGCCAGCCGTACACCCCGGCGAAGGCCAACTCGCTGATGAAGGCGGCGATGACCGAACCGGCCGAGTACCCGGTGACACGCCGGACGAGCGGCGAACGGCGGAGCCGGGCGAAGCGGACCGTCTCGGCCGACGCCGCGACGATGTCCCCATCGGTCGAAAGCGCACCCGGCCCTGAGCCCGGGGGGCGAGCACGACCGGCGTCGGTTTCCGAGTGGCGGGAGACGGACGTCACCCGTCCCTCGAGCCCGCCGCGGCCGAAGGCGTCACTTCTTGGTGGAGAGCTCGCTCGTCGTGGCCCGCCACTTGACCGTCGGGCGGATGGCATCGACGTTGACCGTGCCCTTGTACTTCTCGGCCACCTTGAACAGGTCGTCGATCAGGGTGTCGTTGAGCAGGTGCGGCTTCAGGCCGAGGTCGATCAGACCGCTGTGCACGGCGTTGTAGTAGTGCTCCTCGGCCTCGACACGCGGGTTCTCGACGTGCTCGATGGTGACGTCGCCGTCGTAGGCGTCGGCGACGATGTTGGCCATCTCGAGCACCGAGAACGACTCGGTGAACTGGTTGAAGACGCGGAACTCGCCGGCGCTGGCCGGGTTCTCCGACGCGATGCGGACGCACTCGAGCGTGTCGACGACGTTAAGCATGCCTCGGGTCTGGCCGCCGGCACCGTAGACGGTGAGCGGGTGGCCGAGGGTCGCCTGGATGACCATCCGATTGAGGACGGTGCCGAACACGGCGTCATAGTCGAAGCGGGTCTGCAGGGCCGGGATGTCGGCGCTTTCGTCGGTCCACTGGCCGTAGACGATGCCCTGGTTGAGGTCGGTGGCCTTGAGGTCCCAGATGCGGCACGCGAACTCGATGTTGTGGCTGTCGTGGACCTTGGAGAGGTGGTAGAAGGACCCGGGCTTCTTGGGGTAGAGCATCCGGTCGGTCCTGCCCTTGTGGTTGATCTCGATCCACCCCTCCTCGATGTCGATGTTGGGGTAGCCGTACTCGCCCATCGTGCCCAGCTTGACCAGGTGGATGTCCCGGTTGATGTCACCGATGGCGTAGAGGACGTTGAGGTTGCCGACCACGTTGTTGGTCTGGGTGTACACGGCGTGGCTCTGGTCGATCATCGAATACGGCGCCGAGCGCTGCTCGGCGAAGTGGACGATCGTGTCCGGCTCGTACTCGGCGATCATGCGGTGGACGAAGGAGGCGTCGGTCAGGTCACCGATGTAGCTCTCGAGCTTCTTGCCCGACTCCTTGCCCCACGCCGCGACCCGCTCTTCGATCGTCGCGATGGGCACCAGGCTGGCGACGCCCATCTCCTTGTCGTAGTCGCGGCGGACGAGGTTGTCGCAGATGCCAACGTCGTGGCCGACCGCAGAGAGATGCAGGGCGGTGGGCCAACCGAGGTAACCGTCACCGCCGAGTACCAGAATGCGCATGCAGGGAACTCCCGTCCGAAAGGGCAGTAGGGACACATCCGGCGCGCCGTAGCCCACCCTCTACCCGAAGCGGACCGAACGAACCTCGGAAGACTCTAGTTTGTCGGGAGACCCCAAGCCATTCTCTTGAGCGGCGACCCTACAGAGACTTGGTCCCGTCGTCGGTGCGATCGTCGAGGCGCCGAGACCACGAAGAGACGGCGAGCAGCACGCCCACGATGGTGAACAGCAGGCCCACGACGCCGAGGATGATCGACGTGGAGATGGCGAGGATGACCACGACGAGGCCGACGACGGCACACACGACGCCGGCCGCCCAATGATGGACGAAGGAGGGCACTTCGGGGAGCTTGAGGCGATCGAGCCTGCCACCCCCGCGCAGGGTGCTTGCCAGGACGGGGTCGTCGGCGGCCGCCTTCTCTGCCAGCCCGGCGAGGATCGCCCGCTCCTTGTCCGTGAGGCCCGCTTCGTTGCTCATGACGACACCTTCGATTCGCCTTGTCCCGGTCGGACGGGGCCAGCCCGTTTCCTCTCATCATAGGCTCCCCATCCCCCTTTTGAGCAGCGGCTTCTGCTAGCGCCACCGTAGGGTGGCCCGATGCCCTGGACCGCCGAAGACGTCCCCGACCTCGACGGGCGCATCGTTGTCGTGACGGGGGCCAACAGCGGCCTCGGCCTCGAGACGGTGAAGGCCGTGGCGGCCCGGAGGGCGACGGTGATCCTGGCCTGTCGTGACCCGGCAAGGGCCGAGGCGGCGCGGCGCGCCGTCGCCCCCGCCGCCACCGGTCCTGCGCCCGAGACGGTTCGACTCGACCTGGCCGACCTGGGCTCGGTCCGTGACGCCGCCGACGAGGTGAAGGGCCGATTCGAGCGCCTCGACGTGCTCGTCAACAACGCCGGGATCATGGCCGTGCCGCCGATGCGAACCGCCGACGACTTCGAGCTGCAGTTCGGCACCAACCATCTCGGTCATTTCGCCCTGACCGGTCTCCTCCTCGCCCGGATCAGGGCCGGTGTGAGCCCCAGGGTGGTCACCCTCACCAGCCTGGCCGCCTACATGGCCGGCCCCGACCTCAACGACCTGCAGAGCGAGCGGGGCTACGACCCATGGCGCGTCTACGGTCGCTCCAAGCGAGCCAATGTCCTGTTCATGCAGGAGCTCCAGCGGCGCTCCGATGCCGCAGGGGCGGGAATCGTCAGCGTCGCCGCTCACCCCGGCTACGCCGCCACCGGGCTCGTCGCCAACGGGCCGGGGCGGTTTTCGGGAGCATTCGGGAAGGCGATCTACCGGGCCGTGGACGTGATCGCCCCGTCGGCCGCGTCCGGCGCCCTCCCCCAGATCTACGCCGCCACCTCCGCCGATGTCGCCGGCGGGCGCTGCTACGGCCCGGGTGGCCCGTTTGCCGTGGGCGGCCCACTGCGCCTCGGGGCCAGCCCGAGGCGGGTCCGTACTCCGGGAGGCCCGGATCGCGGCGGGGTCGGCGCTCGTCTCTGGGAGGCGTCGGAGGCATTGACCGGCGTGACCTTCGACTGGGCCTGAATCGACCTGCGCCCCGGCCGCGCCGCCGGCGCTCCGTCCTGCTCGCCCGGCCACGCCATTCCCCAACAACTCAGGGTCCGGCGCAGAGCCAGCCCTTCTCACTGGCGATGCGAACGGCATCGACCCGGTTGCGGGCGCCGAGCTTCTGGATGACCACCGACAGGTGGTTGCGCACCGTCCCCGGCGACAGGTAGACGGCGGCGGCGATCTCGGCCACGGTCGGGAAGTCGCGGGCCGCCTCGAGCACCTCGAGCTCCCGGGTCGTCAGGGGGTTGGCGCCGTCGGAGAGGGCGGCGGCGGCGAGGCCGGGATCGACCACCCGCTCCCCCGCGCTGACCCGGCGCACGGCGGCGGCGAGCTCGGCCGCCGGCGCGTCCTTGAGCATGAAGCCGATGGCGCCACTTTCCATGGCCCGGCGTAAGTAGCCCGGCCGCCCGAACGTGGTCAGCATCAGCACCCGGACCTCGGGAAGCTCCCGGCCGAGCTCGGCTGCGGCCCCGAGCCCGTCGCCGCCCGGCATCTCGACGTCGAGGAGGGCGACGTCGGGCCGGCTCGTGCGGGCCGCGGCCACGACGGCACCGCCCTCACCCACCTGGGCGACGACCTCGATGTCGTCCTCGAGGGACAGCAGCGTCGCCAGCGCCTGGCGGACCATGACCTGATCTTCGGCGAGCAGCAGCCGGATCACCGGGGCAGCGAGACGCGCAGGGTGAAGCCGCCGTCGGCACCGGGACCGGCGTCGATGCGACCGTCGAGGGCCGCCACCCGCTCGCCGAGACCGGCCAGGCCATTACCGGGGATGGGGAGGGGATCGGCCCCGTCCTTTGGCGCACCGCAGCCCCCACCGTCGTCGGCCACGGTGACGGTCACGAGCTCGTCGTCGGCGCCGATGCGCAGCTCGCACGCCGACGCGCCGGCGTGGCGCAACACGTTGGTGACCCCCTCGCGCAGCGTCCACGCCAGCGTGGCCTCGACGTCCTCGGGCAGGTCGACGTCGGTGATGTCCTCCTGCCAGGCGATGCCGGCGGCGGCGAGCGCCGTCCTGGCGCCGGCCAGCTCGACGTCCACCGTGGTCTGGCGGTAGCCGCTCACGGCGTCACGCACCTCGCGCAGGGCCCGGCGGGCGATGTCGTGGATCTCGTCGACCTCCCTCCCGGCCCTGTCCACATCTGAGGTCAGCACCTTGGCGGCCACCTCGCTCTTCAGGCTGATCACCGAGAGCGAATGCCCAAGCAGATCGTGGAGGTCGCGCGCGAAGCGGAGGCGTTCCTCGGCAACGGCCGCCCGGGCCTGGTCGGCCTGCGCTCCTTGCAGGGCGACGTTGGCGTCGATGAGGCGGAACACACCGAACATGCTGATGCCGACCCCGACGATGATGACGGCGATCACGAGGAGGTCGCTCGGGTCGAGCCCGGCGATCACTCCTACACCGATGGCGACCACGGCCGTGCCGATCACCGTTCGGGGTCGGCAGCCGAGGAGACGCATGGCAGGAAAGACGCTGAAGATGAACTCGTAGTCCCAGCTCGGCCGGTCGTAGAAGACGAGAAAGACCGTGAGCGCCCACATGGCGGCCACGACGGTGAGGTTGGCCGCCGGCGACATGGCGTTGGTTCGCTCGTCGGAGACCAGGTTGAGGGTGCAGTACAGGGTGGCGAAGACCACCACAACGGCGATGGTCACGAGGCGATGCGTCGCCGTCACCTTCGAGCCGTCGTTCAGGAGCTGCAGGAGGGGCTCGATCAAGAAGACCAGCCAGATCAGGGCGACGGACCGCCCGGCCAGGCTGCGATCGCTTCGCCACCGCCTGACGCCGCCGGCGACCGCGACGTCTGCAACCCCTGCGGCTGCGGGCCCGACTCCGGTGAGCCCGACCGGTCGGTCCTTGCCGGGGCCTTCGAGGAACGGGCCGCGGCTCAGTAGGCCCAAAAGCCACGATGCCGGCCGCGAATTTGACCGAGGGCAGTCCGCGTCCGAAGCACCCGTCGTCACCTCGGATGCGGCGACGTCCACGTCGCCCACTGCAGACATCGGCCCTCGGCCCGGCATTGGCATCACCGGCATTGGCATCACCTACCGAGCTCGACCGTACGCGCCGGGCCGACCCGCCGGGAAGTGGCGCCCGTCCCGAAGGCGCCATGACAGATGTCAGGAGGTCGGCCCGGCCGGTGGGACGGCGGAGCGCAGGCCGCCCTCACTACATTTGTGCTCATGGTCACGCCTGGCTCCGATTCGCACCCCTCTGCGGGCTCGCCGCCTGGCCTCGACACCCTCGCCATCGATATCGGCGGCACGGGGCTGAAGGCATCCGTCCTCGACAGGACCGGCGACATGGAACACGACCGTGTCCGCATCGACACCCCCTATCCGCTCCCGCCGGCCAAGCTCGTGACCGTCCTCACCGACCTCGTCTCCTCCCTCCCCCATTACGACCGGGTCTCGGCCGGGTTCCCCGGGATGGTGCGAGACGGGCGGATCCTGTCGGCCCCCCATTTCGTCTCGCCCCACGGTCCCGGCGGCGAGCCGTCCACCAAGCTCACCGACGCCTGGGCCCGCTTCGACCTGCAAGGCGAGCTCGGCCAGGCCCTGACCAAGCCGTGCAAGGTCGCCAACGACGCCGACCTGCAGGGCGCGGCGGTGGTCAAGGGCGCCGGGCTCGAGCTCGTCCTCACACTCGGCACCGGGCTCGGAAGCGCCTTCTTCCACGACGGGCTGCTGCTCCCGCACCTCGAGTTCGCCCACCACCCGTTCCACAAGGGCCAGACCTACAACGACGTCATCGGCGACGCCAACCGCAAGTCGATCGGTCACAAAAAATGGCAGAAGCGCGTCGCCGAGGCCATCGACGCCTTCCGGGCGCTGTGCTACTTCGACCACTGCTACCTCGGCGGGGGCAACTCGTCCAAGCTCGACCTCGACCTGCCCGCCGACGTGACCGTCGTCGACAACAGCGCCGGCATCCTCGGTGGCATCAAGCTCTGGGAACGAACGCACTGACCCCGGCGTGAACGTCGACTGGCGCCCCGACATCCTCGGCGCAGGGTTCGATGCGGCCACCCTGGCCCTGCGCCCCTTGACGGACGAGGAGCCTGTGGCCACGCTCGTCCGACACCGAGGCGCGGCGGCGCCGAGCCGGCGGGCTGCGCTCTACGTGCACGGCTACAACGACTACTTCTTCCAACGCGAGCTGGCCGCCTGGTACCTGGAGCGGGGCATCGACTTCTACGCCGTCGACCTCCGCCGCTACGGCCGCTCGCTGCTTCCCGGGCAGACGGCCAACTACTGCACCGACCTGCGCGACTACGACGAGGACCTCGACAACGCCGTCGCCGTGATCCGCAGCGTTGGCCACGAGCGTCTCGTGCTCGCCGGGCACTCGACCGGCGGGCTCATCCTGGCGCTGTGGGTGAAGCGCCGGCCGGAGGTGCCCGTCGACGGGCTGGTGCTCAACAGCCCGTTCCTCGAGTTCAAGCAGCCGGCCGTCGTCCGGGCCCTGGTGGGGCGGGCCGCTTCGGTCGTCGGCCGCCGCCAGCCGATGCGGACCCTGCCCGCCGGCGGCGTCGATTCGCTCTACGGCGACAGCATCCACGCCAGCCGGAAGGGAGAGTGGGACTTCGACCTGGCGTGGAAGCCGTCGCCGGGCTTCCCTGTCAGGCTCGGCTGGCTGACCGCCGTGATCGATGGGCACCGCCGCCTGCACGCCGGACTGGATCTCGCCGTTCCTGCCCTGGTCATGTCGTCGACGAGAACCGTGACCGTCAAGGGCTGGGACGACGACCTGCGCCGAGGTGATGCGGTCCTCGACGCCGACTCCATCGCCAGGTGGGCGCCGGCGCTCGGGCGCCACGTCACGGTCGTGCGGATCGCCGACGGGCTCCACGACCTGTTCCTCTCCGCCCTCCCGGCCCGGCGACGGGCCTACGAGACCATGGGGACGTGGTTGGCGGCGTGGGTGGGTTGAGACGGCGACAGGGAGCTTTCATCGCCGCCGGGGACACCGGTTGCTTCGCGGCGGGACCCGGGGCGCCTTCGATGCGGCGGATGGCGGGGCCGGGCGGGGACCGTAAGGTTGTCCGCCATGACGGATGTTTCGGGGACTGTCTCGGGGAATGACCCCGCCGGCGACGGAGAACGCTGGGCCTGGGGTCAGGGCTGGGCGACGGTCACGAGCGACGACGTGGTGCTCGACGTCTGGTACCCGCGCCTCGGCCTCGGTGAGGGCGAGGCAGGCGGGGCGGACGGGGGGGAGGATGGCGGGCCGGCGGACCCGGTGCGGGGGGTGAGGACGGTGGCGGTGCGGCGCCGCATCGACCTCGACGCCGCCCCCGCCGATGCCGCCGATGGGTACCTGCGCCTGCACCTCCTTTCGTCCCGCCTGGCCGTGCCCCGGTCGATCAACCTCGAGGGGATCTTCGGCGTGCTCCCCATCGTGGCGTGGACCGACCGGGGTGCCTGCGCACCGGAGGAGGTCGACGCGGCCAGGCTGCGGGCCAGGCGCTCGGGCGCTCGGCTGACGGTCCTCGGCGTGGACCGCTTCCCGCGGATGGTCGACTACGTCGTGCCCGATGGCGTGCGGATCGCCGACGGCGACCGGGTCAGGCTCGGCGCCCACCTGGCCCCAGGGACCGTCGTCATGCATGAGGGGTTCGTCAACTACAACGCCGGCACGCTCGGCGCTTCCATGGTCGAGGGTCGGATAAGCGCCGGCGTAACGGTCGGGGACGGCTCCGACATCGGTGGCGGCGCCTCGATCATGGGGACGCTCTCCGGTGGCGGCAGCGAGGTGATCACGGTCGGGCGCGATTGCCTCGTCGGCGCCAACGCCGGCATCGGCATCTCGCTCGGTGACGGGTGCGTGGTTGCGGCCGGGTGCTACGTGACGGCCGGGACCAAGGTGACCGGCGAGGACGGCCGGGTGGTCAGGGCAAGGGAGCTGAGCGGCAAGCCCGGTCTGCTGTTCTGGCACAACAGCCTCACCGGCGCGATCGAGGCCAAGCGACGTGACCGCAGCTGGGGAACGCTCAACGCCGACCTTCACCGTCCGGTGTAGGCGCGAAGGATTTTTCCTAGCGATGTTGACGGTGGATTCCGACGTCAACATCGCCAGAAAAATCCGGCGCACCGAACGGCGGGCGGATGCCTAGGGTACGGAGCCTTCGAGTGGACACGTGGTGAGCACCTGCCACGGCGGGGTCGCTCCCCCAGATTCGACCGGTCGGTACGCGTGGGCGTCCCGGGCCGGGATCACCGGCTGTCTCGGCGCCGGCGAAAACACCGTGCCCGGGACGCTCGGATCGTCGTGGACGTCGCCGAGGGGGACCCGCAGGACCCACGAGAGCGCGGGAACCTGGAGCGGCGCGGTGGCGATCCGACCGCAGTCGAGGATCCTCCCGGTGCCCCCCGCACCCGCCGCCGCAGCGGGGAGAGCCCGGGTGAGGGTGGCGAGCTGCCCGTTGTTCTGCCAGCCACCGTCGACCCGAGCAGACCAGTTGACGAGCCCCGCGGCCGAGGTGGCGACGAGCACGACGCCGACGCCCGGGCCGGCGAGCCGCTTGGCGCTCGGGGCGGCCACCCGGGCGGCGAGCCACCGGGTGGCACGAACCCAGAAGGCTCCGGCGACGACCGACGCGAGACCGACGGCGGGCAGGAGGTATCGAGGGGCACCGCTGGCCAGATGGAGCTGGGCCATGACTGCCTCGACGACCACCCACGCCACGGCCACGCCGGCGAGGCCGAGACTGGCAATGACACGGTGGCGGCGCACAAGCGCAACGAGGCCGATCGCAACCTCGATGACAAAGGCGACCGACATGGGGATAACCAGGATCCCAGTCGCCTCCTTGAGGGTCGCGAGGCCCGGGTACCTGGCGGCGAGCGGACCGCCCTGACTTTGGAAGGTGGCCCGCGACGCCGACCGCAGGGCGCTGCCGGAGCCGATCACGTCGGGCAGCAACCAGGCGAGGAGCACCACGACGAGGACGCCGCCGACGACCGCGGCCGATCTGACTCTGTGCCGTGATCGGGGCAGGATCCAGACGGCGGCATAGACGACCATGAACCCCCACACCTCGATCCTCACGAGGCTGGCGCCGAACAGCAGGAGCAGGGCGGTCCAGCGGCGACGCTCGATGTGCGCCTCGCAGGCGGCGAGGGCGAAGGCCGCCCCGATCGGCTCCGACATCCCTGAGATGGTCAGGTACCCGATCAGCTGGAAGCTCGTCAGCAGCCCCGCGGTGGCGATGAGCCCGGCCGCTCTTCCTCCGAGCCTGGTCCCGAGACGAAATGCGAGCAGCAGGGCCATGACCGTGCCCGCCCGGGCAACGACGAGCCACAGGTCCGGGCCTGCGGGCCCGGCGATGGTGAGAACCGCATCGACAAGCATCGGCAACGGCTTCACCGATGAAGCGGCGCCGGCCGTCACCAGGTTGAGGTGGGAGAGCTCCCTCCCCCACACGAGCCACGACCACGGGTCGTAGCCGATGCCGTCGGGCATGGCGAACAGGGAGATCCCACCGACCGCCAGGCTGAAGAGGATGGCGCGACCGAACCGGTAGGCGGCGAGATCACTCGGCGGCGGCCCAGGTCGCCATCGGCCGCTTGCGGCTGCCGGCTGGGAGGCGAGGTCGGTCGTCAAATGAGCTCGCCTTACGGCCGGCTAGGCCAGGATGTCCCTGGTGGTGAAGCGGGCCCACGCGGCCGCGCCGAACACGGCAATGTAGCCGAGCTGAAGGAGCAGATCCTGTCGGATCCCCTGCCAGACGACCGGAGTGCGGAGGAGGTCGCCAAAGCTCAACCATTCGTGGCTGAACAGCCACGGGTGGACGAACGACAGCTGCGGGACGCTGTCGGCGACGAGCGCCACGACGACAAGGCCGGCCGTGACGACCATCGCCGGCACCGGGGTGTTGACAAGGGTGGAGATGAACAGCCCGACGGCTCCGATCCCGAGCAGCGAAGCCCCCACGACGACGGCGGCGAGCAGCGTGCGCCCGATGCCGTCTGCGAGGGAGAAGCTCGTCCCTGACAGGCCGATCACCGGGCCGAGGGGAAAGAGGACGGCACCGGCGATCAGCCCGCCGACGGCAACCACGATGGCCGCCACCAGGGAGAATGCCAGGACGGTGACCGCCTTGACCGCGAGCAGCCGCAGCCGCCCCGAAGGACGGGTCAGAAGGTAGCGAAGGGTGCCGAGGCTTGTCTCGCCGGCGATGGTGTCGCCGGCGACGACGGCGACGGTCAGCGGCAGGAAGAACGGGATGCACACGGTGAGACCGGCGAGGGCGGCGAAGACGCCGTTGTGGGAGACCTGGTCGAGAAACGTCGGACCGTTGCCCGAGGTCGGGCCACCCGACACGTCGACGGCGACGGCAAGGAGGACCGGGATGAGGAACAGCACGATGAGCAGCACCCGGACGATCGTGCGCCGGAACAGGGTGTGAAGCTCAGCGAGCAACATCGAAGCCCTCCCCCGTCAAGCCGACGAAGAAGTCCTCGAGGCTGGGACGTTCGGTGGCGAGGCCCCGCACGCCGATGCCGGCCAGGACGAGCTCCCGGCAGCATTGCTCCGCGCCGACCGAGGCGGCATCGGCCGGCGTCGACCGCGATGCAGGGAGACCACCGCCGGAGCCTGGCACGCCGGTCGCGGCACGCTGTGGGTCTTCCCAGCTCGTGGGGGTGTCGGCGGAGCCCGGTACATCGCCGAGACGGGCCGTGACCTCGCCGAGGCCCACCCGGACCTCGAGGAGCCCGAGGCCCTCGAGGATCTTGGCCGCTCGTTCGGGGTCGTCGACCTCCACTCGCAGACGGGCCGTGCCGGTTGCCCTCAGGTCGCCGATCGTGCCCTGCGCGAGCAGCACCCCCTGCGCCATGACCGCGGCGTGGGTGCACACCTGCTCGATCTCCGAGAGGAGATGACTCGAGAGGAATACGGTCGTGCCGTCCGACGCTAGGTCCGTGACCAGATGCCTGATCTCGCGTGTGCCCTGCGGGTCCATCCCGTTGGTGGGCTCGTCGAGCACGAGCAGGTCACGGGGTCGCATCAGCGCCGAGGCCAGCCCCAGTCGCTGACGCATACCGAGCGAGTAGGCCTTGTACTTCTTCTTCGCCGCCGCAGTGAGCCCGACCCGGATCAGGGCCTCGTCGATGCGGGCCTCTCGCGAGGCGCGCTGGCCGTCGGGGCCGGCGGCATCGATCCTGGCCAGGTTGTCGCGACCCGATAACCACGGGTAGAACGCCGGCCCCTCGATCAGGGCGCCGATGCGGCCGAGGGCGGACGGTGCTGCCGCCGGCATCTCCTGTCCGAGCAGACTCCACGATCCCGCCGTCGGGGCGATGAGCCCGAGCAGCATGCGGATGGTCGTGGTCTTCCCCGAGCCGTTCGGACCGAGAAAGCCGAACACGCTCCCCGTGGGCACGTCGAGGCCGATGCGATCGACGACGGCGGTATCACCGAAGCGTTTGGTTAGGCCATCGCTGACGATGGCCGAACTGCTCGTCTCGCTCAGGACGCGAGCCCGCTGGCGGCGTGCTCGAGGGCGGACGGCGTGGCGAAGCCGACGAGCACCCGGCCGTTGGGGAGGAACAGAGCGTTGACGAGCGCCGACTTGAAGAGCCGACCCGAGCCCCACGAGCCCGATACGGCGGTGGTCGCCGTGGTCAGCTCGCTGCTCGTGGCCCCCGAGCCCGATGCGAACAGGTGCGTGCCACCCGAGAGGCTGAAGATCGAACCCCAATCGGAGCCGATGACCTTGGGCCCGTTTGACTGATGTCCCGCCGGCTGGCGGTGCGCCGGGCGGAGATGGGTGTGAGAGGCGACGGCTCCGGGACCCGGCAGGTGGACGACCTTGGTCGACGTGGTCGTACCCTTAGGTGCGCTCAGAGCGGAGGCCGAAGGGGCCGAGTAGTCGATCGCCGTGTAGCCGAACTGGAGCGCCGGCGACGACTGTCCCGTGGCGTAGACCGAGACCTGCAGCGGCAACCCGGTCGTAGCGTCCACGGCCAAGTCAATCGACGACACCGTGGAAGCTCGGTTGGCCGCGACCGAACGATCGGGCGTCAGGTGAAGGACATAGGCGGAGCGGCCGGCCACCCGGACCGGTGAACCGACAGAGACCGACGTGGTCGAGGCCTTGAGCCCGGCCAGGACATCGCTGGCTACGGCCTGGGGGGTGAGCGACTCCGCCATGGACGCTGCGGACATTGCCGACCCGGCGGTGCCCATCGAAGCGGCCTTGGCCATCGAGCCGTCCTTGGCCATCGGGCCGTGGTAGCTAAAGGTGTGTCGCTTGGCACCCGACGGGACCATCGAGCCGGCCATGCCCTTGGGGCAGTGCTTGGCCATCATCCCGCCCTTGGGCGTCGAACTCTGCGCCGTCAGCGGGGCGTACCCGGTCCAGCCGCTCGTCTGCGGCCGCTGCGAGCGGATGACCAGATGGGTGACGTGACTGGTCGAGCTGTTCCACAGCCACACCTGGTTGCCGTCACGGACGACGTCGTTTTCCTGCAGGGAGCCCTGTGCGGAGATTCGCTGCCGATTGGCGCCGCCGATCCAGACGTTGAAGTGCTGGGTCCCCGAGAGGAGGGAGGTCGGGTCGAAGCCGGAACCGGAGGAGACGGTCTGGCCCCCACCGCTCGTGAGGCTGCTGAGCGACGGCAGGCCGAGGTTGGCGGTCCATCCGACCGTGCCGGAGAGGTGAGATACGTGCTCCGATGCGACCTTGGTGAGGAGCTTGGAAGCGCTGATCGCCGGCAACTTGGGTGCAGCGGCGGCATCCATGCGCGGAAGCCAGGCGCCCAAGCCGATCAGTCCGGCGACCAGAACGGGAACGGCGAAACGATAGCTGCGAGTCACGAGGTTCAGGTTACGACCCTTCGCCAGTTTCCGCAGCACACCGGCCCGGAATCGGTGCCAGGATTCGCTCCAATCGATCCTCGGCCGTGCGAGGTGGTTCGAGCTACCGCTCGAGCGGATCGTCGTAGCGGCGGACGAGACGAAGTGGCTCGGACGGGCCGAGCTCGACGCGAACCGTGGCGTGCCAGGCTCTGGCCGCCTGGACGTCCGCTCGCTCCACGACGACTCCGGCGTCGACGACCCGCCGCTGCAGCGGACGCCCGGGCGGCCGCCCGGTATCCGCGAGCGCCACCACATCGCTCAACACCGCCCCCGTGAGCGGCTCACCGTCCTCGTCGACAGCGCCCGCCTCGACGTCGGAGCGAACCCGCCACGCCCACTTCCTCCCCCCGGTACTCGCCTTTCCGGGGGACCGCTTGGCCACGGGGTGTTGCTCGCCGAGGGCATCGCCGACGGCGACCAGCTTGTAGACAAAACCGGCCGTCGGGACGCCGAGACCCGTGACCACGTTGGTGCCGACCCCGTAGCCGTCCGCAGGGGCGGCGGCGAGCTCGGCGACCACCCGGTCGTCGAGGTCACCCGTCACGATGATCCGGGTCGAAGCCGCGCCCAGCTCGTCGAGAAGCTTCCTCGCCCGCTCAACGGTCGGGACGGGGTCGCCCGAGTCGATGCGGATGGCTCCAAGCGATCGGCCGGCGACCTCGACGGCGGTCCTGATGCCTTCCTCGATATCGAAGGTGTCGACGAGCAGCGTGGTAGAAGGACCAAGCACGGCGACCTGGGCGGCGAAGGCCTCACGCTCCGATTGGTGCACAAGCATGAAGGCGTGAGCGGCCGTCCCTGCGGTCGGGATGTCGTAGCGGCGGCCGGCCTCGAGATTGGACGTGCTGGCGAAGCCACCGACATAGGCGGCCCGGGCGGCGGCGATGGCGGCGTCGGGATCGGTGCGGCGGCTTCCCATCTCGATGATCGGCCGAGCGCCGGCGGCGGACGCAATGAGCGAGGCGGCCGCGCCGACCGCCGAGTCGTGGTTGAGGATCGAGAGGATGAGGGTCTCGAGGAGCACCGCCTCGCCGAAGGTCCCCTCGACGGTGAGGACCGGCGACTCGTGGGTGTACCACTCCCCCTCGGCGTACGCGTCGATGCTCCCAGCGAAGCGATACCCGGCCAGCCACTCGATGGTGGGCTCAGAGACCACGGCGAGCTCGCTCAGCCACCGCAGCTCATCGGGACCGAAGCGGAACCTTTCGATGGCATCGAGGAGACGTCCGAGACCGACGAACACCCCGACGCCTCGGCCCGGCGGCAGCCGCCGGGAGAACACCTCGAAGGTCGCCGGCAGCTCGGCGGTTCCAGACCGGAGCGCAGCGTCGAGCATTGTCAGCTCGTAGTGGTCGGTCATCAGACCGGTCGGTCGGTCGTCGGTCACCGCACTCCTCCGTCCGCTGCGGTCGCCGCACGTGCCCGGACCCGCTTGGCCCGCTTCTCGAGCTGCGCCACCCCGGCACGCCAGCGACTGCGGGCGCCGCCCGTCACCGACGATGAGGTCGCCGCCAACCGCTCGGAGCGGAGCGCATCGCTCGCGCGGTCGTCCAGAGACCCGAGCGGCCCGACCACCCACCCGAGGAGGAGATCGGCGAGGGCCGGGTTGCGAGCCAGCGCAGGGCCGTGGAGGTAGCTCCCCCACACGTGACCGGACCAGATGCCGTCGGTGCTGCGGTCGGAGTCGGGGGAGCGCCAGGCGTCGCCGACGGACCGCGGCGTACCGGCATCACCGTTGCCGACGCCGGTGCGAACCCATCCCGCGGGCCGCTGGCCGGGCCCGATGAGCGTCACGCCGCCATGGTTCTCGTAGCCGGTCAGGGTCGGCAGCCCACTGTCGGGATGGGGGTCGACGACCAGCTCGCCGACCGCTCGTGGCCCCGCACCCCTGACGGTGTGGCAGTCGATCAGGCCGAGCCCATCGGCCCTGACGCCGTCGGGGCCCACAAAGCTGCTCCCGAGAATCTGCAGGCCGGCGCAGACGGCGAACACCGCCGCTCCGGCATCCACCGCTCGATGCAGCGGGCCGGGACGGCCGAGGTCTCGTGCCGCCAACACCTGGGGCAGGTCCTCCCCCCCGCCGACGACATAGAGATCGCAGGAGTCGGACACGGCCTGGCCGGCGTGGAAGGTGGTCACTTCGGCTGGATGGCCCCGCCAGCGCAGGCGTTGGGCCAGGATCGTGGCATTCCCCGAGTCGCCGTAGGTTCCGAGCAGGTCGGGGTAGACCAGGGCGATTCTGACGGCCGAAGGCCCAGTGGTCGCTGCGGTCACGGCAACCGGGCCCGAAGCGCCTGGAAGGAGGTGTAGTTGGCGACCACGTCGATCTCCCGCAGCCCAGCGCTTCGGGCCGCGTCGGTCGCCACCTCGACCGCCTCGACGGGGTCGGCGACGTAGCGCTGGTCGACGTCCGCGTAGTGAAGCCTGACGGCGAGGTCGAGGCCGCGCTCACCCGTGGCCACGACGAGCCGGCCGACCAACCGCTCGAAGGGGACGTCCCACAACCACGACGGGTCGCGTCCGTCGGCGATCCGCGCGTTGATGGCGATCACGACCGGTTGCGGTGCCGGTCGGATCACGTCGAGGACTTCGAGCCATCCGGCCGGGTTCTTGGCCAGCAACATCCGGCCGGCGACACCGTGGACGTGGACGGTCCGGTATCGGCCGACGACCTCGTTGGTTGCTCCCATGGCCGATGCGGCCCGATCGGCGTCGGCCCCGAGCTCGATGGCGGCAGTGAGAGCCATGGCGGCGTTGGCCCTATTGGCCCGGCCGGGCAACGCCAGGTCGACGACGGTCCTGCTCCCGGGTCCGACCACGGCGGTACCTTCGAGCCAGACGTCGAGCGCAGGGCGGCGCAGATCGCACGACGAGCAGGCCCATCCATATCGGCGTGAGGGGTCCCTTTCTCTGGCGGTCTCCACACCGGTGGCCTCCGCACCGGTGGCCTCCCCGCCAGCGGCCTCCCCGCCAGCGGCCACGGCCTCCCGGTCATCGGCGCCGCCGCCGGCGGTCGACACCGCCGGGTCGTGACCACCGCCGGCCGGCAGCTCGGTCGGATCGTCGAAGACGATCCGACTCCCGCACGCCGGGCAACCGGCTGCGTCGGCGGTCCACGGCTGGCCGGCACCAACCCAGACGACCTTGGGGGCGGTGCCCGCCCCCCAGGCCACGAGCGGATCGTCGGCGTTGGCAACGACCGCCGTCTGCGGCCTGCCGTCGAGCGCGACGCGCCAGGCCCCGGCCAGCGTACGGACCTCGTTATTGCGATCGAGCTGGTCGCGGCTGAGGTTGAGGAGGAGCACGCCGGAGGGGTCGGTGTCCTCCACGACCCGTCGCAACCAGGCCTCGTCCACTTCGAGGGCGGCCGTCGCGCCCCGTGCACCTCCGGCGAGGGCGGCCACGACGCCGGGCGGGAGGTTGGCACCCTCGAGGTTGGTCACGACAGGGCCGAGGGTCGAAAGGGCCGAACGGAGGAGGCTGGTGGTCGTCGTCTTCCCGTTCGTGCCGGAGACGAGGCAGGAGCGACGGCCGGCGGCGAGGTGGCGAAGGGCGGCAGGGTCGATGGCGAGGATGGCCCGACCCCCGATCACCGAGCCGTCGCCGCGTCCGAGACGACGTGACGAGGTCGCGACCCCTCGACCGATTGACGCCGCGACCCGGGTCCGCACGGGGAGGTCGGGGCCGCCCGAGCTTGGCCGGGTGCGGGTGTTGGGGTCGATACCGATGATGGCGCAGGGTACCTGGCCGGCGGGCCGGCACCGAACGCCATGCCGTGAAGACACGAAAGGAACGGCCGGTCTTCGCGATGGTCGCGTGCAGGTCGCGTGCAGGCGTCCGGTCATCCGGCGAGACGGGCCGAGGCAGGGTCAGCCGATCGGCGTGCCGCTCGCCGGCGGAGAGCGCGATCCAGGTACCACGGGCGCAGCCCGATCCTGGTGGCGGGGAGGTGCCCATAGATGACCACGCCCTCGCCCGGCCGGATCCGTCGCAGCTGGTCCGCCGGAGCCAGCCGACGGAACGACACCGACGACGAACGGGTCCTGCGACCATCGCGCAGATCGGCGGTCATGGTCTCCTCCCTGACGGCCGCCTCGCCGGCAAGACCCGAGACGAGGTCAAGCGTCCCCAGGTCGGCGACGCCGGAGAGCATGACCTTGGCCCGATGGTTGTTGGCGATGGTTCTCGAGCGGTCGGCGCCGTAGCGCGCCGTCAGCTGGGCCAGGTCCTGACAGACCGTTACGAGCTGGATGCCAAGACCGGCGCCGGTCGACGCCAGACCATCGAGATCCCGGATCGGTGCGATGTTGGCCACCTCGTCGAGGACGAGCAGCAGGGGCGGATCGAGCGGGCCACCGCGAAGCGCCGACCGCTCCACGGCGGCGGCGACCACCGAGGAGACAAGCGAAGCAAGGAGGCCTTGAAGGCGGGCCTGCTCGTAGCTAGGCCCGCACAGGTAGAGCGTGTTGGACCCGCCGAGAAGGACGTCGGGCTCGATGTCACGGCCAGCGATCGACGAGACGACGGTCGGGTCCTCGAAAGGAGCCAGGACGGTCTCTAGCGTGGTGCTGACAGAGCTGCGGATCCGCTCGTCGCGCGCCTCACAGGCGAGCAGGGCGCCGGCCGCCTCCTTCTGTCCTGAACCGTCGAGAAGCGCGCAGGGCTCGTCCCACTCGCCGGCGTTGGTCCAGCGAACCACATCGGCCATGCTCATCCCCCCGCATCGAGCCGCAAGGAGGAGTGGCCCGAGCTGCTTGGCTGCCGCCGCGAACCAGAAGTCACCTTCGCTCAGCCCCGACCGGGCCGGCGTGGCCTCCACCATCCATCCGGCCACCCGCTGGGCGCCCCTCCAGTCGCCGGCTTCGGCAAGCGGAGACCAGCCGCCGGGCGCCGAGATCCCCGACGTGGCCGAAGGGTCGAACACCCAGCAGTTCCCGAGCGAACGACGCCAGCCGATGGTCGTGGCTGCCAGGTCCCCCTTGACCGACGTGGCCATCACCGGTCCCTTCCATTCCAAGATCGCCGGGATGGCGAGGCCAGACGTCTTGCCTGACTGGGTGGGTCCGAAGACAAGGATCGAGTGCCGGGCTTCGGTCGCGAGCAGCCGGTGCCGGCCTACCTTCCCAATGACCAGATGGCCGGGTCGAGCAACGCGTGCGGTCACGGCTCGAAGGTCGCGGCGCGTCGCCCACCGAGCCCCGATGGGACGTCGCGACCGGCGGGGCGGACGGGCTGCAGGAGTGCTTCGCATTGAGGACGGCGATCGCCCGATCACCCGATCGGCGCGGCGACACCGCCTCCACAGGCCACAGCCGAGGACGCCGGCGGCGACCAAGAGCAGCGCCGTAAAGATGGCGACGGCGGTGAGGGTGCCGTCGCTTGGCAGAGGATTTCGGCCCGGTCCCGGCCACACCGCTCGCGGGTCGCGGAGATGGGAGGGCAGCCGGATGAGCGCGACCGGGACTCGGCCAAGGGGTAAAACGGCCCACTTGGGCCCGGCCAGGCGGGCGGAGAGCTGCAAGGTGGCCCAAGCCCAGATCGCCCCGAAGACGGCGATACCGCCGACCACGGCGACCGACCGCTCGGCAGCGACGGAGTCCCCCGCCGGGCGTCCGCCCGGCTGCGGCCGGCCCGCAGGGTGGGATCCGCTCATCGGCTCGCATCGCCCGGGCGTCCGAACGCCACGGGCCCATCGTCGAGGCGCATGGCCCCGTCGGTGTCGACAAGCTCCGCCTCGCTCGGGCCGAGAGTGTGCTCGACGAGAAACGACCTGTCGCCGACCTTCCAGAGCGCCACCGCCCTCGGCAGGCGGGCGATCAGCTCGGCCTCGGTACCGGTCAGGCCGAGCATGGCCTTCGCCGCACGGACCTCGGAAGGGGGCTGACCGAAGACAACCCTCGTCTCGGAGTCGGCAAGGAGCCCCTCGGCGAGACGTTGCTGGGCCGAGCCCTCGACGCCGGCCGATCTCAGGTCGGAGAGGCGGTGCACGACGGCGACGTTGGCCACGCCGAACGCCCGTGAGAGCTTGAACCCGGCCTGCAGCCATCGAGCCGTCGCCATGTCGTGGAGGATCGCCCATGCCTCGTCGACGACGACGAGGCGTTTCGCCCCGTCCCGCCGGCCGAGCGAGGCCTGCAACCACGCCGTCGCGCACGTCATGAGGATCCCGAGCGCCGGTGAGTCGTAGAGGGACGAAAGGTCGAGGACCACCACCGCCGCGTCGAGGTCGATGTCGGTCGATGTCGGGCCATCGAACATCCCAGCCAGGTCGCCTTCGACCAGGCGGCGCAGCTCGAGGGCCACGGTCCTCCCGTCCGCGGCAAGACCGCGGACATCGGTACGCACCGTTGCGGCCAACTCAGGGTCGGGGTCGAGCAGGCACCCGACGACCTCCGGCAGGGTGGGGGCGGTCGAGCGGCTGAAGGCGAGGCGAGTAGCGAGCTCGACCGACGTGCGCTCGGCCGGCGAAAGAGTCCGCCCAAGGCCGGCGCCGACCACCGAACAGAGCAGCTCTCCTCGTTCGCGTACCGGATCGATCCCGGCCCGATCGGGCCCGGGATCGAGCGGGTTGAGCCGTACCGAGCCTCCCGGGCTGACCCGTACGGGGCGTGTCCCGCACGCCGCCGCCAACGGGCTGTACTCGCCTTTGGGGTCGACGATCCAGGCTCGCCGCCCGAAGACGAGCTCGCGCCACACGAGCGTCTTGACGAACGTCGACTTACCGCGCCCGATCTGGCCGACCACCAGAATGTTGGGGCTGGTGAGAATGCCACTGGAGTACAGCTCCCAGGGATCGAAGCAAAACGCCCCGCCGTGCAGGTCCCGCCCGAGGTAGGTGCCGCCGTGACCGAGACCGGTGCCGGCGACGAACGGGTACACAGCCTGCAGGTGGGCGGTCGTGGAACGGTGGGGCGACGGGGGCGACGCCGAGCTCACGACAGGCCCCGCCCGAGCGGAAGGGTCCAACAAAAGGCTTCTCGTTGTTGACCGTAGAGCCGCCGCAGCTCGAGATGGGACTGGAGCGCCGCCTGCTCGACGGCGGCGCAGGCCCCTTCGAGCCCGTCGACGGTTTCCGCGCTCACCGAGACGTACGCGCAGAAGCGGTACTCGCCGTGGCCTTCGGCCAGCTCCGACTCTCGCTGGAGCGCCCCCTCCGACTCGCGCCGCTGGCGAGCTGTGTTCAGGAATCCGGCCCTTCGCCGCAGCTCGTCGTCCGCCAGGTTGGCGGTCCGGGCCGACTCGACGTCACGCCTGGCACGGTCGGGCGCAACGGGAGCCATCGTCACGGACACCACCCGCACGCCCCCGACGAGGAGGAGGGGTGCGATGAAGTCCGGGGCGACATCCACACGCGGCCATTCCGAGATCCAGTAGCCACAGTGCCACCTGCCATCGACGTGCAAGGAGGCCCATCGCTCCTCCATCGCCATCGGCCACGCCGCGCTCGGGCCTCTTGGCCCCCGGGCCCGCCGAGTCTTTGGCTCGGAACCGGCGCGCAGCGCGGCGACGAGTGACTCCACATCGAGTGGCGGTCCCGGGCGCAGGTCGGCCGTACGGAGCTGGCCTTGAAGAAGCCGGAGCTCCCTGCGGAGCAGGGAGCAGACGGCAGGGGTCCCTCGTCCGCCGAACGACCGCAGCGCCCGGCCGACCCGGCGGGGATCGACCGACAAAACGACCAGCACCTCGTGGCGCCGGCTCACAGGTCCAGCGCCGGCGATCACCTCCCGGTAGCTGCGATGGGCGCGGGCAATGGGCCCGTGGGCGGGCGGCGTCGGGGCCCGGTCCAGATACTCGACCAACGAGTCCTCATCCCCGGCGGTCGTGCGCTCGATCCACTGGATGCGATGGATGGGGCTCCCGGCCCGGGCCGAGGCGGCCAGGATCGCGCCCCACCCCGAAAGCCTCCGCTCCTTTTCCTCGGCGTCGAGGAGGGTGAACGGTCGGCTACTCACGCTCATGACCGCAGACCAGGTACCCGCTCTGCGGTCGTGCACGACCCCGATCGGCTCCTCACCCGGCGCCGCCGGCGCGGCCAGGACGACCACTCCCGGCGGACCGGTGTCGCTCGCCTTCGTCGCAGTCCCTGCCCTCCTTCCTTTGGGTCCAGGGCCGTTCCGACGCTCCTCCGGCGCGGTACCGAATCGGCCCGACGCCGACTCGGGCGCCGGTGCCGCGCCGGCGCCGGGCGCCCAGAGCGCCACCTGCCCGCGCCGGATCACGAACCAGCTCACGGCCAGGGGCCACCAGGCGATGAAGGGTCGGCCGGCGACCGGCCAGCAGGCCATGGCACCGGTGCCGGCGATGACGGCGACGGCAAGGAGCAGGCCCAAGCCACCGGGCGCCACCCGTAACACGACCACGGCTCCGAGGATTCCGGTGCCGATGGTGCCGAGCTGCCCGGCCTGCAGCCCGAGAAGCAGCCCGCGTCGCTCGAGGGGGTGGAAGCGGTAGCTGCGAACATCAGTCATCGGTCGGCTCACCGTCCCCTGTCGGCGGCAGAGGACGCCGGAGGACGGGGATCGACCCAGCCAGGTCCGCAGGGTCAGGCAGGTCGGGACCGACGACCACATCACCTCCGGCAGGAGAAGGGGCGTCGGCCTGCCCACTCGCGCCAGCAAGCGCCGATACGGCGATGGCCGAGCTCGGCGCCATCGATGCGACTCCACCGCGACCGGGTGGAGCGTCCGAATGGGTCGACTCCGAAGATGGCACACCAGATGCCCGAGGTCCGGATGAGACCGGCTCGGCCGACGACGACCCGACGCCGACCTCCGACGCCGACCGGGCCCGGGGCGACGACTCCACCCCCGAAGGGCCGGCCGCGGGCGAAGACCCGACTCCCGACGGCGACCCCGCCCCCGAAGGCCCCGCCCCCGAAGGCCCCGCCCCCGAGAGCCCGACTCCGGCCGGCGGCCCCGCTCCCGCCGTCGCATCCGACGATCCGCCACCGGAAGGGGTCCCCCCGATGGCAAAGTCCCCGGCGCGTGATGCGATACCGACGGGCCCGACACCATCGGTCGACGCATCGCCGCGGCCCGATCCCCCGGAGAGGAGCCCCATAGCGCTCCGCGCGCCTCCGGCCGCCGTCGATGCAACGGCGCTGCCGGCATGTATCGGCCGGCGGGACATGCCCTCGAGATGAGCGATGGCGGCGACCTCGACGAGCGGCACCAGGCGGAGCAAAGAGAAGGGAGCGAAGGCTGCAATGAGTACCACGACGGCGGCCTGGATGGCGTCATCGACGCCGGCGCCAGAATGCTCGACCATGGCGGCACCCAACGTCAGGGTGGCGACGACGACAAACTTGGAGCCGATGACGGCGACGACCACCTCCACGAACCGCTTGGCGACGTGCGACGTGGCCGGCCACACGAGGGCGGCAAGACCGAGCGGTAGGAAGAACACGGCGATGTAGATGACGACGGCACGGAACACGAGCTCGAGCCACAGCACGAGGGCGGCGGCGACGACCACCGCTCCGATAATGAGCTGGACAACGACCGGCATGCCGTGGGCGGTCATGTTGCCGTCGAGGTGGGCGTAGGGCTTGTAGCTCGTCGTTCCGGTGACGAGCCTGCACATGGCATCCACGAGCACCATGGCCCACCGGCTGAGGGCGACGACGGCGACGCTAGAGACGACGGCGACAGGGACGCCGACGCCGTAGATCCTGACCAGACGCCGGCCGTCTTGGCGGACGACGGCACCGGCGGTCGCGGCGAGGACCATGGGGACGATCAAGAGCAGGGCGATCCGCAACATGACCGCCTCGCGGTGCAGGAACCACCCTGCAGTGAAGTCCACCTTCGTCGATCCCTTGATCAGGACGATCGACCGGTCGATGAGCCAGGCCGCCCCGGTCACGACCCAGGCCGCGAAGGCATCGAAGGTGGAGAGCGCAGCGTGCGAAGCGGCGTGAACGGCGGCGTGGCCGGCCAGGCTTCCGACCGCACCGCCGGTCGCGCCGCCGAGGAGTCCTTGGCACGTGACGACCCCGCATCCCGCCGGGATGGCACCGACAGGAACGCTCATCAGGCGTGGTGTCCCTGGCCGACGAAGAAGTTGACGATCTCGGGCGCTGCGCCCATCAGGAGAGCGGCGAGCCCCGACACCATGACGCCCTTCCTCCCGTTGTAGGCCTGCTGGTAGTTCTGCGAGTAATGGCCGAAGGCCCACAGGATGGCGCCAATCACGATCCCGACCATGGCCGCGATGAGGGCCCAGAAGTCCACGCCGTCGGCGAGGTGCTGGAGCACGCGTGTCCCCGGCAGGTAGCCGGCGGCGGGCTTGAGGGTGACACCGGAGAGGAGGGCGTCAGTAGCGCCCAGCGGTGGGGTGATGAGCATGAACCGGCTCCTTTTTGTGTGGTCCTTGATACTATTTCATAGTTTTTCAGTGTTTACAATGCTTCAATTGTCGCCATGGGGACGGGACCGTGCTGATCGTCAACCGCATCGGCGTGGGGGCAGCGGCGTACTACGCGCCGGGACCGCCCGGACGCTGGTGGGGCGGGGGAACGGCGGCGCTCGGCCTCGAAGGCGGGGTCGATCAGGCCACGTTCAAGGCGTTGTTGCGAGGCGTCGAGCCGGGATCGGGCCGGCCCATCAAGGCCAGGACCCCCGCCCACCAGCGCGCCGGATGGGACCTGATCTTCACCGCGCCGAAGTCGGTGTCGCTCGTCGCCGCCCTGTCCGACTCGGGACCCGCCATCGCCGGCGCCCACCATCAAGCCGTCGACGACGCCCTGCGCTGGTTCGAGGCGCACGGCTGCTGGGCCAGAAGGGGCGGGGCGCTCGTGTCCACGGACGGGATCGTCTCCGCCCGCTTCGAGCACGCCACGAGCTCGGCCGGCGAACCCCACCTCCACACCCACGTCGTCGTCACCAACGTGGTCTGCTCAGGGGGGGAATGGTCCGCCCTCGATGGCAGCGGGCTCTGGTTGCAACGGCGCGGCCTGGCTGCGGGCTACCACCTCGGCCTTCGCCACCACATCGGTCAATCGGGGATCGACCTGTCGTGGCAGGTGGCGGCCGACGGCACCGCCGACATCGCCGGCGTGCCCCGTTCGGCCATCGACGCCGTGAGCTCTCGCCGGCGCGCCATCCAGGCGCAGCTCGGTGCAGGCGAGCATCAGGGCCGGGCGGGAGAAGCGGCCCGACAACGCCTGAGGACGACCGCCGCAGGGCCGTGGATGCAGCGGGTGGCGGCCGCCGGCTTCGCTCCCGCCGATGCCGATGCGCTGCTGCGCCGGCACCGCCTGGCAGTCTCGCCGGCCGGCGCCCACGACTCGACCGACCGGAAACACCCGAGTCGACCGGGGTCGGAGGCCACCGACCACCGGAGCAGAGGGGATCGAGCCGACCCGGGTCCCGCCGATCGGGCCCTCGTGGCGGAGGTGGTCCGGCACCTCAGCGCACGGCGCTCCACCTTCGGCGTCGTCGACGTGATGGGTGCGTTGGCCGCGGCGCACGGTGAGGGAACGACGGCATCCGAGGCCCATCGATGGGCCTCGGCGCTCTGCCGCAGCTCGCTGCCGGCGGAGGGAGGCCGATGGACGACGCCCTACGCCCTCGCCATCGACGACCACCTCCGAAGGCTGGCGGGAGCCAGCGTCGGTCGCAGCTCGACGGCAGTGGAGCCCGATGTCGTCGACAAGGTCCTCTCGTCGCGCCGGCTGGGGCCGCAGATGGCCGACGCCGTGCACCGGCTGACCACAAGCGCCGACGGCGTCGTCGTGTTGGCTTCACCCCGAGACGGGGGGCGCCAACCCCTTCAAGGAGCGTGGATCGCGCAGGCCACGGTCCTCGAGGCCGCCTTCGAGGCTTGGCACGCCGCCCGCATCCCGGTCGCCGTCGAGACGCCGTCGACGGTGGCCGCGAGTCGATGGCGGGCCCTCACCGGGGTCGCGGGCCGAGACGCCGTCGATGAGACAAACCGTGAGGCGCCGTCGGTCCTCGTCGTCGACCGGGCCGACCGGGCGACGACCACAGAGCTCACCACGGTTCTCGCCGGCGCGACACGGGACGGCGCCACCGTGGTCCTCGTCGAGGGCGGAACCCTGCCGGCCAGGCGGCGAGCCATAAGCGAGGGCCTCGAAGGGGCCGCAGCCGATCTGGGCCGGATCGGCCCGAGCTTCGCCGATCGTGACGACCTCGCTCTTGCGGGCGCAACCCCGAGGGCCGTCGATCGGCTGATGCGGGCGTGGGAAGCCTCGGGAGAGCCCGGCGATCGGGCCGTCCTCGTCGGCCTAGGGCCGGCCGAGTGCGACCTGCTCAACGATCGAGCGAGAAGCCGTCTGCGCACCGCCGGGGTGATCGGAGGACCAGACGCCGTCATCGGCGGCCGCCGCTACGCGCCGGGTGACCGGGTCGTCACCCTGCGCCGGTCCTCGATCCCCGCCGGCACGTACGGAAGGATCGAAGGCGTCAACCGGCAAGCCGGGACCATCGAGGTGGCCTGGGCCGGCGGCGGTCATCAGATCGTGGGTCGGCAGACGGCGCCCCGTATCGGTCACGCCTACGCCACCACTCCCGCCATGCTCAGGCTCAACCCGGGGCCGGTGATGGTCCTCGGGAACCGAGCCGACATCGGCCGCCACGCCGGACGAGTCGTCCAGGCCATCGCGATCGAACGCCCTCAGGAGAGGTCGCGCTCGACATCGTTGGGACTCGGCCGCTGAGACGCAGGCCGAGGTGGCGAATCAGCCCGTCAGTAGCTCCCGGGCCCCACGATCGGTGGAGGGGTGCCGCAGCTTGGACATGGCCCTCGCCTCGATCTGGCGGATGCGCTCTCTCGTGAGGCTGAAGTGCTCACCGACCTCGTCGAGGGTGCGGGGCTCGCCCCGGTCGAGGCCGAAGCGCAGGCGCAGGATCTCGCGCTCACGCTCGTCGAGGGCAACGAGCATCTTGCCCACCTCGCCGGAGAGCAGGGAAGCAGCGGCGGCATCGAAGGGTGAGACGGCGCTGCGATCCTCGACCACGTCGCCGAGCTCGGCGTCTCCGTCCTCGCGCAGCGGCTCGGAGAGGGAGAGCGGCTCGGCCGCGTGGCGAAGGATCTCGGTGACCTTCTCCTCCTCCAACTCCAGGTCGACGGCGAGCTCGGCCACGGTCGGCCGCCGGCCGAGCTGGCCCTCGAGTCGACCCCTCGCCTTGGTCACACGGGTCAGCAGGTCGCCGGCGTGAACCGGCAGGCGGACGGTGCGGCCGGTGTTGGCGATGCCGCGCGTAATGGCCTGGCGGATCCACCAGGTGGCGTACGTGGAGAACTTGAAGCCCTTGCGCCAGTCGAACTTCTCGACGGCGTGCATGAGGCCGAGGTTGCCCTCCTGGACCAGGTCGAGCAGGGGCAGCTCGGCGGCCTGGTACTTCTTGGCGATCGACACGACCAACCGGAGGTTGGCCTTCACGAACGTCTCGGCGGCGTCGTCGCCGTTGCGCACCATGCGGCGCAACTCGCGCTTCCTTGCGGGGGTAATCGTCTTGCCCGAACCCATCTCGGCCCTCGCCTCGCGACCGGCTTCGATGGCCTGGGCCAACCTCGCCTCGTCGTCCTTGGTCAGGAGGGCGTGCTTCCCGATGTCGTTCAGATAGAGGCGAACCAGATCTTCCTCTGGCTGAGCGGCGTGATTGTTGGGCACTCTGTCCTTCGTCTCTCGATGAAACCGGCTCAAGAGTCTGGCGGGTGCTCGCACAGGGACAGGCCGGATGCCACGTGCTGGCGGTAAAGAGAGCCTACCGGACATATTCCCATTCGTGAAGGGGGCAGACGGTCATCGGGGCGGTTCCGCGGGGCGCGAGCACCGTTTCTCCCACCCTTTGTCCACCCTGCGGTCCATTTGCGCTACGCAGAGTGGGTGAAGGTCACCGGTGGATGAACGCGATGCGAGCACGAGGCGACAAATGAGCGAGCCGGCCGGCAGCGACGCCCGCCCGGCCACTCACCCTCGCTCGGGTCCGGCCACGACGGGCCGGCCGGTTGCGGCCCAGCCGTTGGTGCCTCCGGCGACCGAGACGACCTGACGGCCGGCATCGGCGAGGGCGTGGGCGGCCGTCAGACTGCGGCCGCCGGCCGCGCAGATGACGTAGAGCGGGTCACCGGTCGGCGCTTCGTCGATGCGGGACGGCAGCTCGCCGAGGGGGATGAGCACGGCGCCGGCCACATGCTTTTCCTCGTACTCGTCCGGGTTGCGGACGTCGAGGACGGTGGCACCTTTCGCGTAGGCGTCGGCGAAGGTATCGAGATCGACTTCGAGGGAATCGGGGGCATCGGCCATGGCTCCATTGTGCCTCCACGACGCCCTTCAGGGTGAGAGTCGCTCGATCCGCCAGCCCGAATCGGGCCGTGTCCGGTCGCGGGTGTAGACGAGCCGATCGTGGAGGCGGTCGGGGCGCCCCTGCCACAGCTCGACGCTGCCAGGCACGACAAGGTAACCCCCCCACCACGGGGGGCGGGGGACGTCGGTCCCGGCGAAGCGCTCGTTCGTGTCGGTCACCCGTCGCTCCAGCTCGCCGCGATCTGCGATCACGCTGCTCTGCCGCGAGGCCCACGCCCCGAGCTGCGAGCCCCGCCCCCTGCTGGCGAAGTAGGCGTCGGACGCGGAGTCGTCGAGCATTTCGGCCCGGCCGGTGACGCGGACCTGGCGCTCGAGGATGGCCCAGCGCCAGGCCAGGCCGACGGCGGGGTTGGCGGCGAGCTCTTCACCCTTGCGGCTCGTGCGGTTCGTATAGAAGACGAATCCGGACCGGTCGAAGGATTTGAGGAGTACAAACCGGACGGATGGCGCCGCGTCAAGGGTGGCGGTGGCGAGGCTCATGGCCTCGGGTTCCTTCTCGCCCGACGCCTCGGCCTCGGCGTACCACCGGGCGAACTGGTCCATCGGCTCGGGATCCCACCCGGCGGGCGGCACCCTCAGAGCGGCTCGATGCCGAGATCGGCCCAGGTCAGCAGGGGGAACCAAGGGATCCCTGCGGCCGCGAGGCGCCCGGCCACGGCCGGGCTGCGGTCGAGGAGCGTCGTCGCCGCCACCACGCTCGCCCCGGTGTCGATCACCTTGTCGATGGCTTCGAGCAGCGACCGACCCGTCGACGTCGTGTCCTCGACGGCGAGCACCCGGTCCCCCGGCTCGAGCCGGTGGCCCTCGATCCACGAACCGAGCCCGTGGCCCTTGGGCGCCTTGCGCACCGAGAACCAGTCACGACCGGACAGCATGGACACGGCGTGAGCCAGAGGATCGGCGCCCATCGTCGGGCCTCCGACGACGTCCCATGCCACGTCGACGGCGCCAATGATCGCCTGGCCCACCATCCGCATGGCGTCACCGCCGGCCACGACATGACGACAGTCGACGTAGTCGTGGCTCCACCCGCCCGACGACAGCTCGAAGGGCTCATCGCGCCGCTGATACCCCAGGCGGCGCACCAGGTCCGCCAGGCCCCTGCGAGCATCGTTTCGGCTTGCGTCGACGTCGATCGGCATCCGGGCGATGGTACTCCGACGCTATTCCACAAGGCGCCGACGACACGCGGGCGCAATTCCACGAGGCGCCGACGACTTGCGGGCGCAATTCCACGACGCGGCGACGACATGCGGGCGGGGGTCGGCGGTCGGCAGCCTGCGAGGATGGCGCCGCCATGCCGCATCGCCGCCGTCTGCTCGATGCCGGGGTCCCACTCGCCGCCGGCATCTGGCTGCTCGGGAGGGTCAGGGCACCCCGCGCCCAGACCGACGACCCGACCGCCCTTTCCCCCCTTGCGTTGCCGGCGCCGCATCGGGTGAGCGTCATCATCCCGGCCCGAGACGAGGAGCGGTCTCTTCCGACCCTCCTCGCCTCCATCGCGGTCCAGACCCGCAGGCCCGACGAGGTCATCGTGGTCGACGACCACTCCACCGACCGCACCGCCGAGCGGGCTCGATCCGCCGGCGCCGTCGTCGTGGCAGCGCCGCCGCTGCCGCCGGGCTGGGTGGGCAAGACGTGGGCATGCCATCACGGTGCTGCCGCCGCGACCGGCGGGCTCCTCCTCTTCCTCGACGCCGACGTCGAGCTGGCCCCCGATGCGCTGGCCCGCCTGATCGGCGAGCACGATCGCGTCGGCGGTCTCGTGTCGGTCCAACCTTCCCATCGAAGCGTCGAGCTCCACGAGCAGCTCTCTGCGGTCTGCAACGTGGTCACGATGATGGGGACGGGGGCGTTCACCGGGCCGCCTCGCCGGCCGGCCGCCATGGCCTTCGGACCGTGCCTGCTCATCGGCCGACACGACTACGACGCCGTCGGGGGGCACGCCGAGGCGACCGTCCGACTGCAGGTGGCCGAGGACATCGCCCTGGCCCGGCGGGTGCGCTCCATCGGCCGGCCGGTGACGCTGTTCGCCGGCGGCGACATCGTCGGCTTCAGGATGTACCCCGACGGCGTCGGCCAGCTGGTCGCCGGATGGACGAAGATGATCGGCAACGGCGGCCGTCTCACGCCGTGGCCCCTGCGCCTGGCCGTTGGTATCTGGGTCGCCGGCGCCCTGCTCGGCGCCCGGCGCGGCACCTCGGTCGTTGGCGCCTGCATCCGAGGCCGCCCGGGGGCGAGTACGGCCGTCGACGCCGCCGTCTACGGGGCCTGGGTCGTCGAGATGGCCTGGCTCATGGGACGGGTGGGGCGCTGGCGGCGGATCACGGCCGTCGCCTTCCCCGTACCTGTGGGCGCATTCGTGGGGCTGTTCGTGCGCTCCGCACTCCTCGTGGCCAGACGCCAGCCGGCAACGTGGAGGGGCCGCGATGTCCCCGCCTCCTGAGGGACCGCGCAGAAACAACGGGCGCGGCCGTAAGCCGCAAATGTGGTCGCACCAGGGTCTCAGCGATGGCGGCCGCGCAGGTTGTTTCGCCGCGGGACCTCAGCTCGCGCCCTACGCCGAGGACTCGGCCTCGGTCACCAGACTCGAAGGGAGCGGCTCGGCGTGGACGACGGCGAGGCGGCGGGTCGCTCTGGTGACGGCGACGTAGAGCGCCCTGGCTCCCTGCGGCGCCTCGGCCACGAGGCGGCTCGGTTCGACCACGACGACCGAGTCAAACTCGAGGCCCTTGGCGTCTGTCACCGTCAGCAGCGAGACGGGCAGGTCGAGGGCCCCGCCCGCGGCCAGGCCGAACGCGATCCCCTCGGCGCTCAGCCGGTCGGCCACCGGACGGATCAGGCTGGCGGCGACGATCACCCCGACCGTGCCCGAACCGTCGGCGCCGGCGACAATGTCGAGCTCGGCCGCCACTCGCTCGGCCACGGCACCGGGCAGGGCGGCCGACCGAAATGGGCCGTCGCCTTTGACCCCCACGATCTCGGGCGCCTCGAGCGCAGCGCGCACCGCCTCCGCCGGCCGCACCCCGGGGGCGGCGTCACGCAGGACACGATCGGCGAGCTCCATGATCTCCGCCGGGGTCCGGTAGTTGACCGTCAGCTCCACCAGACGCCAGCCCCGCCGGGCCGGAAGGTGCTCGACGACCTGGTTCCACGACGAAGGGGCCCAGCTGCCCGTGGCCTGGGCGATGTCGCCGACCACGGTCATCGACCCCGACAGCGAGCGACGTGACAGCATCCGCAGCTGCATGGGCGAGAGGTCCTGGGCCTCGTCGACGACGACGTGGCCGTAGGTGCGGATCTCCTCCTCGCTCGCCGACCGGCGCCGGACCGGGCCGAGCAGCGACCTGGCCTCGTCGAGCAGCGGGATATCGGCGTCGGTCCACGCCACGTCGCTCGCCGACGGGCTGCGCTCCCGGTAGAGCAGGCCCCGGTCGGCGTCGCCGAGCGACCCTCGGCCGGCCAGGTCGATCAGGGGCCTGGCGCCGAGCAGGTCGTGGAGAAATGCCTCGGGGCTGAGCAGCGGCCACATGCGATCGAGGGCCTCGGCCACCTCCGGGACGTGGCGAAGCGAACGGCCGAGCTCGGCCGGGGTCGGCGTCTCCGCGGCGACGGGCGGGAGCTCGACGATCTCGGCCGCTCCGTCGTCGCCATCGATCTCGATGCGCCGATCCCCCGGATCGCCGGGCGCGTCCGGGACGCGCCGCTCGACCTCGGCGACGAGGTGGCGCCACAGGAGGTTCTCGACGCTCCTGCGCCGCACGTTGTGGGGACCAGGGCGGCGCTTCACGGCGTTGACGATCTGCTCGCTCATGGCCGGGTCGAGTCGCAGGAAGGCCCGGCCATAGGGGATGAGCACGGGGCGGCGGAGGGCCCGCTGCCGATCGGCCACCGCGTGGGCGAGGAATCCGGCCATGCGGGGGTCACCCTTCAGCCGGATGACGTTGCCTTCCTCGGTGCCGGTGCGGGCCACGGGTCCGAAGAGACCGGAGACGGTCGAAAGCTCGACCCCGCTCTCGCCGAGCGACGGCAGCACGTGCTCGATGTAACGCAGAAACGTGGGGTTGGGGCCGACGACGAGCACCCCCTGGCTCTCGAGGGGGAACCGATGGGTGTAGAGCAGATAGGCGGCGCGATGAAGGGCGACGGCTGTCTTGCCCGTCCCGGGACCACCTTGGACGACGAGCACCCCGCCGAGCGGGCCCCGGATGACCTCGTCCTGCTCTCGCTGGACCGTAGCGACGATGTCGCGCATGCGCCCGGTGCGCGACCGGGCCAGGGCCGAGAGCAGGACCGTCGAGCCCGAAAGGCCGAGATCGGCTCCCTGGTCTTCGCCATCCCCTGCACCGAACAGCTCGTCTTCGAGGTCGACGATGCGCTCGCCCTCGGTGAGGAAGTGCCGGCGCCGGCGCAGAGCCATCGGGTGGGCGCCGGTCGCCCGGTAGAACGGTTCGGCGATCGGCGCACGCCAGTCGACGACGAGCGGCTCCTGGTCGACGTCGGAGATGGCCAGGCGGCCGATGTGGAAGGCCTCGGAAGGACCGCCGGCGTCCCCCGTGAGCTTGTCGATCCGCCCGAAGACCAGCGCCTCGACGCCGATCTGCAGCTGGTCGAGGCGGCCGAGGCTCGTCCTCACCCGGATATCGCGCTCGGTGACAGCCTGAAAGGTCCCCCCCCGTTCGCCGAAGGCATCGCGGAGCATCCCCTCCGCTCTGTCCCTCATCTGCTGGAGTCGCGCGTACGCGTGATCCACGTGGGCCTGCTCGGCCGGGACGTCCGGGTGTGCCATAAGAAAGCATCCACAATGCGTGGTTAGGGCCGATTTCGCAAGCCCGGACCCGGCTTCTTAGGCACAGTGAAGGTCTCTTCACCCCGATATGGGAGAAAGTGCTGGTGGGGGTGGTGCCGGGCCCGGCGGTAGCGTGGCCGGGTGCTCGACCGATCCGCCCCCGCCACCGGCACGGGGACGAGCGGCTCGGCCTTCATCGCCGCCTGCGGGCGCCGGCCCGTCCCCCACACGCCGGTGTGGTTCATGCGCCAGGCGGGGCGTTCGCTTCCCGAGTACCGCGCCCTCCGGGGGACGGGCAGCATCCTCGATGCCATCCGCGACCCTCCTCTTGCGGCCGAGATCACGATGCAGCCCGTCGTCCGCTACGGGGTCGACGCCGCCATCCTCTACTCCGACATCGTCGTGCCGGTCGCCGCCATCGGCTTCGGCGTCGACGTCGCCCCCGGCGTGGGTCCCGTCGTCGAACGCCCCTTCGCATCCAGCGCCGACCTCGAGCGGCTTCGGCCCCTCGAGGCCGAAGCGGATGCCCCCTACGTCGGCGAGACCATCAAGCTCCTCGTCCGCGACCTCGACGTGCCGCTGATCGGCTTCGCCGGCGCCCCGTTCACGGTGGCGAGCTACCTGATCGAGGGCCGCCCGACCCGCGACTTCGCCCGGACCAAGTCGCTCATGTACGGCGACCCGGCGCTGTGGGCCCAACTGCTCGACCGCCTCGCCGACCTGGCCGTCTCGTCGCTCCTGGCGCAGATCGACGCCGGGGTACAGGCCGTCCAGCTCTTCGACAGCTGGGTCGGGACCCTCGGCGCTGCCGACTACCGAAGGTACGTGCTGCCGGCGACGGCCAAGGTGTTCTCGGCGGTGGCGGCGACGGGCGTCGCCCGCATCCACTTCGGTGTCGGCACGGGTGAGCTGCTGGGCGACCTGGCCGCGGCCGGTCCCGATGTCGTCGGCGTCGACTGGCGGGTTCCGATCTCCGCGGCGTGGGAGCGCATCGGCGCCGGCCTGGCCGTGCAGGGCAACCTCGACCCCGCCGTCTGCCTGGCCCCTTGGCCCGTCGTCGAGGCGGCGACAAGGATCGTGCTCGCCGACGTGGGAGGCCGGCCGGGTCACGTGTTCAACCTCGGCCACGGCGTCCTGCCCGCCACGGACCCCGGCGTGCTCGCCGCCGTGGTCGAGCTGGTCCACGCCGAGACGGCATCGGCGGCCGGCGCCCCCCACCCGGGGCGGCCGACGGCCGGGGCGCCAACGGCCCGGCCGTCGAGCGCCCGGCCCAGCGGTTGATGCGCATCGCCGTCGTGGGCGGCGGCATCGCCGGGCTCGCGGCCGCATGGGAAGCCCGCGACCGGGCCGAGGTCACGGTCTTCGAACCGGCCACCCCCGGCGGCAAACTCCGCACCAGGCCCTTCGAAGGCAGGAAAATCGATTGCGGAGCCGACGCCTTCCTGACGCGGGTGCCTCAGGCGGTGGCGCTTGCGGCCGAGCTCGGCATCGAGGGAGACCTCGTCGCGCCATCGGCGGGCCAGGCCCTCGTGTGCTCGGGGGGCCGGCTGCACCCGTTCCCTGCCGATGGGCTGCTCGGTGCCCCCCGGCGCCTCACCCCCCTCGTGCACTCCTCGCTCGTCGGGCCTATCGGCGTGGCCAGGGCCGCACTCGACCTGGTCCTGCCCGCGACCGACTGGCCCGACGACGTCTCGGTCCACGAGCTCATCCGTCGCCGCTTCGGCTCGCAGGTCGCGACCCGCATCGTCGACCCCCTCGTCGGCAGCATCCACGCCGGGCGCACCGAGGACCTCAGCGCGGCGGCGACCGCACCGCAGCTGCTCGGCGCGGCGCGGCGCTCGCGCAGCCTGATGCGAGCCCTCAGGGATGCCGTGCCATCGGGGACGGGAGCGAGCGGACCGGTGTTCCTGGCGCCGAGTGGCGGCATGCAGGTCCTCGCCGACCGGCTGGTCGACCGGCTGCGCCAGGCGGGAGTGACCTTCGTTTCCTCCGCCGTTGATGTTGTCCTCCCCCGCCCATGCGGGGTCACCGTCGATCTGGCCAACCCAGCCGGCGCGCCAGACGCCGCCCAGCACAACCCAGCCGGCGCGCCAGACGCCGGCCAGCACAGCCCGGCCGGCGCGCCAGACGCCGGCCGAGACAGCACGACCTTCGACGGGGTGGTGTTGGCCGTGGCGGCGGCCGCGGCGGCCGGCATCCTCGGCGACAATGCGCCGGCCGGGCTCGCCGCCATCCCGACCGCTTCGGTGACCCTGGTGACGATGGAGTACGCCGAGGCCGACCTGGCCCCGCCGCCGGCGACGAGCGGCGTCCTCGTGGCCCGCTCGGAGGGCACGCTGATGACGGCCTGCTCGTTCGCAGGGACCAAGTGGCCGCACTGGTCCGTGCCGGGCCGGGTGCTGCTGCGGGTCTCGTGCGGTCGCGACGGGGACCAACGCCAGGCCCATCTCGGCGACGTCGAACTGGTTGAGCGGCTGGCCGGCGAACTGCGCCGCCTGGTGGGCGCAAGGGGCGAACCGGTCGCCTGGCGGGTCACGCGCTGGCCCGACGCATTTCCCCAATATCGCGTCGGCCACCTCGGCGCCGTCGCGACCATGGAGCAACAGCTGCGAGGCGTCGTCCCCTTCGCCCGCCTGGCCGGGGCCAGCTACCAGGGCGCCGGCGTGCCGGCCTGCATCGCTTCGGGACGGCGGGCGGCGGCATCGTTGCTCGAAGCCAGCGCCCGCTGACCGGCCCGGCCGGCGCCGGCCAGCGTCAGGGGATCGGCCCTGAACAGGTCGGACGCCGCGCTTCTCGAGTACACGACGTGGTCGGCCATGAGCACGGCGGCGGCGCTGTAGGTCGAGCGTTCGCCCCCCGGGTAGCGGACGCAGTCGGGGTGCACGCACCCGGTCCAGTAGGCACCGTCGTCGTCGCGCAGGTGCCGGGTCCAGGTCAGCAGCTGGCGGGCGTGGGCGCCAAGACCGACGCCGTCGACGGCCATGACGCACTCGGCGGTCTCGGCCGTGGTGACCCACGGCCGGTCGGAGACGCAGCGCACCCCGACGCCGTCGTAGACGAAGCGATCCCAGCCCCGTTCGATGCGCCGCTTTCCCTCGTCCCGATCGACCGCCCCCGAAAGCATCGGGTAGTACCAGTCCATGGCCCATCGGTCCTTGGGGGCAAAGGCATCGGGCCGCTCCGCCACCGCCTCGCCGGCGGCGTCGGCGGCCCGCACCCAGTCGGGACGGGGGTCTCCGACCAGGTCGGCGATGGCGGCGCCGCAGCGCAGGCTGTGGCGGATCGACGACGTGCCGGTCAGCAGGGCGAAGCGCCCCGCCCGGCCGTCGACGTCGACGGACCAGACGAACTCGCCCCCCGTACGCTGCCGCCGCAGCACCCAGGCGAGCGCCCTGTCGACGACGGGCCACATCTCTTCGACCAGCGAGGTGTCACCGGTCGTCAGGTGGTACCAGAGGACACCGGTCGCTACGTAGGAGCAGACGTTGGGGTCCCGCCGCGGCTCCTCGATGCCATCGGCGAGGTGGTACAGACACCAGCTGCCGTCGGGGAGCTGGCTGGTCCGCAGCCAGCGCAGGGCGGCGGCGGCCTCGGCCGAACGACCGGCGGCGACGAGCGCCATGGCCGCCTCGGTGTGGTTCCACGGGTCGGCGTGGCCCCCTTCCCACCACGGGATCATGCCGTCGGGGCGTTGCATCGACGCGATCCACGATGCGGTGGCGTCGATCTCGCTCGAGTCGAGCGCGCTCATGGGCGCACCATCGACACGACGGCGCACCAACCTGCGCTCATCGGCTCGAGGGAGTTCATGCCGCCTTCTTCACGTACACGACCGCACTCTTGCCGAGCACCGGATTCAACACCGAATCCGGCACCCGGGTCAACGGCGTGGCGGCCGTGATGTCCCACACGAGGAGCCGGTGGTAGAGCCTGACGGCGACGTGGCGATCTCGGCTCACGCCCACGGCCGACTTCAACCACCAGTACGGGCTGTGGAGGGCGTGGGCGTGATGGTGGGCGTAGCACTCGAGGCCGACGGCGCCGAGCCGGGCGACGAGGTCTGAGCGGCGGTAGATCCTGACGTGGCCTCCGGCGTTGGCGTGGTACTCGTCGGAGAGCGCCCAGTTAATGCGTTCGGGATACCAGCGCGGGACGGTGACCGCCATCGTCCCCCCGGGCCGTGTGACCCGGGCCAGCTCGCGCATGGCCGCCACGTCGTCGGGGATGTGCTCGAGCACCTCGGCCGCGATCACCCGGTCGAAGGTGGCGTCGGCAAAGGGCAGCCGCAGGGCGTCGCCGGCCACGCAGGCCCCATCCCCTCCCGACGAGGTCGCCGCCTCGCCTTCCTCGGCCGCGATGGCGGCCATCATCGCCGCGGCCCTTTTGACCTCGGATCGGTCGGCGTCGACCGCGGTCACGACCGCACCCCTGCGCATGGCCTCGAAGGCGTGGCGGCCACCACCGGTCCCGAGGTCGAGCAGTCGGTCGCCGGCGTCGAGGCCGAGGATGGGGTAGCGAACCGTCAGCACGCCGGCCGCTTCGGGGGCCGGGGGGTGGCGGTGGCCGGCGGGAAGGGGCGCCGCCCGCGGGCACTGTCGAGCACCCACCGGTACTGCTCGACGGTCCCGGCCGCGCAGGCCCGCCACGTGAAGCGCTCGACGACCCGGCGCCTCCCGTTGACCGCCAGCCGGCCCGCAAGCTCGGGTCGGGCCAGGACCTCTTCGATGGCCTGGGCCAGGGCGCCGGGGTCGTTGGGCGCCACCAGCAGCCCGGTCTCCCCGCCGGTGCCGACCACCTCGGGCAGGGCACCGCCGGTCGTGGCCACGAGGGGAACGCCGGTCGCCATGGCTTCGACCGCCGGCAGGGAGAACCCTTCGTAGAGCGAAGGCACGACGGCGACCTCGGCCTTGCGGTAGAGCTCGACCAGCCGATCGTCGCTGACACCGGAAACGAACTGCACGGCGCCCTCCAGGTCCAGCCGGCGGATGGTGGCGGCGACCGGGCTGTCGGCGCGGAGCCTCCCCACGACCACGAGGTGGGCGTCGGGCCGGCCGGCGCGCACCTTGGCCAGCGCCTCGAGCAACGGCGTCAGCCCCTTCATGGCCACGTCGGCGCTCGCCGTGGTCATGATCCGCCCCGGCACCCTGGCCACGGACGCATCGGGCCTGAACTTGTTGTGGTCGGCGCCGACGGGTACGACCGCGAGGCGGTCCGGGGCCACGCCCATCTGCGTCGAGATATCCCGCCTCGAGGACTCCGACACCGTCACGATTCGAGGCATGGCCCGAGCCACGCGCTTTTGCATGCCGAGGAAGCCGTACCAGCGCCGCAGGGTGATCTGGCGGCGCCATGTCTCGGCGTGGCCGAGCTCCAGGTCGCGATCGACGGTGATCGGATGGTGACAGGTCCCAAGCAGCGGCCATCCATCGGCCATGACGCCGAGCAGGCCCCGACCGAACGTTTGGTTGTCGTGGACGACGTCGAAGCGCCCGGCCCTGGCCGCCAGCTCCCTGCGGACCCGCCAGCTGAAGGTCAGCGGTTCGGGGAATCCGGCCGTGCACATCAACCCGAACTCGGCCACGTCGATCAGCGATCGCAGCTGCGTCGGGCGCGGCAAGCGAAACGGGTCGCTCTGGCGGTACAGGTCGAGGCTCGGCACGGCGACGAACCCGACGCCGGGGTCGAGCCTCGGCCACGGCTGCCCGGCAAAGACGGTGACCTCGTGGCCGAGCGCCGTCAGCTCCCTGGCCAGATACCGCGTGTAGACGCCCTGGCCCCCCGAGTGCGGGTTCCCCCGGTACACGAGCAGGGCGACTCGGAGCGAAGCGGATCCGGTGCCCATGAGGAACAAACTGTGGTCGGGGGGTGCGCCGGCGGTCAAGCCGAGGCCGCCCGGCGTCCCGACCCGGTCATCCGGGCGTCGCTGACTAGCGTAGAACAGGTCATGGAGGCCCGAAGCATCCCCGCCGAGGGCCACGACGCGCCCGATATCAGCGTCGTTGCGCCCGCCCACAACGAGGAGAATTACCTCGTCGAAGCGGTGGAGCGGTTGATCTCCGGGCTTCGGGATCGCAGCATCGACTTCGAGGTCGTGATCTGCGAGAACGGTTCAACCGACCGCACGCTCGACGTGGCCAGGGAACTGGCGTGTCGCCACGACGAGGTGCGCTTTCTCACCCTCCCGACGCCCGACTACGGCCGGGCCCTGCGGGCCGGATTTCTCGCCTCGGACAGTCGGCTCGTGGTCAACTTCGACGTCGACCTCATCGACCTCGGCTTCCTCGACCGGGCCCTGCTCCTGGCCGACGACCACGACGCCGACATCGTCATCGGTTCCAAGCGCAGCCCGGGCGCCGACGATGGCCGCCCGCTGGCCCGGCGCCTGGTGACCGGCGTGTTCTCTGCGCTGCTGCGCCACGGCTTCGGGCTGCAAGCCACCGACACCCATGGCATAAAGCTGCTGCGCAAGGCGTCGATGGTCGACCTGGTGGCGTCGTGTCGCAGCGGCGCCGACATCTTCGACACCGAGTTGATCCTGCGGGCCGAGCGCGACGGGCGCAACGTCGTCGAGGTCCCGGTTCGCGTGGCCGAGCAGCGCCCACCCCGCACCGGTATCGCCGGTCGGATCCCCCGCACCCTCGTGGGTCTCGGGCGCCTCAGGCTGAGGATGTGGCGGGAATCCGCCGCAGCACCCGAAGGCTCCCGCAGCCGGCCGGGGCGTCTTCGCTCCACCCACCGGAGTTGAGGGCGTCGAGGTAGATCTCGTAGGGAGGGCGTCCGCCGTCGGCCGGGTCGGGAAAGACGTCGTGAATGGCGAGCCAGCCGCCGGGGGCGACCTTGGACGACCAGCAGCTGTAGTCGGCCCACGCCACGTCCCGGCCGTGGCCGCCGTCGATGAAAAGCAGCGAAAGCGGTGTCCTCCACCCGCCGGCCACGGTCGTCGACGACCCGACGATCAGGACGACCGTGGATTGGAGTCCGGCCGCCTCGATGGTGCGCCGGGCCCACGGCAGCGTGTCCATCCGCCCGCTGGCCGGGTCGACGACGTCCTCGTCGTGGTGGTCCCACCCGGCCTGGTTCTCCTCCGACCCGCGGTGGTGGTCGATGCTGAAGACGACCACGCCGGGGGGAGCGGCCGCCGAGCCCAGATACACCGCCGACTTGGCGCAGTAGGTGCCGATCTCCAGGATGGGACCGAGGCCACTCGCCGCCGCCTTGACCCCGATGCGATGCAGGGCGAGCCCCTCGTCGTCGGGCATGAACCCTTTGGCCCCCCTGGCCACCGCAAGGGTCGCCTCGTCCATCAACCTGCTCCGGCCGAGCGGCCTTCGTTGGGCCGTCTCAGCCCGTGACGGCGTCGACCCGGCCCGTCGGCTCTCCGCCCGTCGCTCCGGCCTGCCCCCGAGTGTTCGTGGCCGGCCCCGGCGCCCTGGCCGTGGTCGTCGTCGCCCCTCCCGCCGCCGTCGCTCCGACCGCCGCCGTCGCGGGGTGATGGACGAAGAGCACCTTGTTGAAGATGATGAACTTGGCGATCCACAGCACCCCGAAGGCCCCGATGTACACCAGAGCGACCACGCCCGTCCGCTCGATATGGGCAAGTGAGGAGCCCTTGAGCGCATTCTCGGTGAGCTTCACCGAGTAGGTCGAAACCGCCCACCCGATGAAGGCAAGGACCCAGAACGGCAGTACCTCGCGCCCGAGGTGGCTCTTGCCGTGCTTCCCCCATGCCCACTTCCGATTGAGCTCGTAGGAAGGCACGGTGGCAATGGCCGTGGCGAGGGTGCTCGAGACCACCGCCCCCCAGCGGAAGACGCCGTCGAAGAGCACGAGGAAGCAGACGCTGACAATGATGGAGATGACCGAGACGGCCGAGTACTTGAGCAGCTTGCGCCCCTCGGGGGACCGCACCTTGGCCATCACATCCGTCCGCGTCCTCGGCATGGTTAGCCAAGCTACCTGACGTTTCGGCGCAGTCCTCATCGGGCCGGTTTCGGGTGGGGGGAACCGAGCGGCCGCTTCAGCGGGAGGTTATCGGCACGTACTGCCGCTCGTCGGGGCCGATGTAGAGCTGCCGGGGCCGGTAGATCTTGGCGTCCTGCTCGAGCAGTTCCTGCCAGTGGGTCACCCAACCCGACACGCGGGGAATGGCGAAGAGCACGGTGAACATCTCGGTCGGGAACCCCATCGCCTGGTAGATCAGGCCGGAGTAGAAGTCGACGTTGGGATACAGCTTGCGCGAGATGAAATAGTCGTCGGAGAGGGCGACGTCCTCCAGCTTGAGGGCGATGTCGAGCAGCGGGTTCTTGCCGGTCACATCGAAGACCTCGTCGGCCGTCTTCTTGATGATCTTGGCCCGGGGGTCGTAGTTCTTGTAGACGCGGTGACCGAAGCCCTGCAGCTTGCCCTTGCCCGCCTTGACGTCGGCGATGAAGGCATCGACGTTGTCGATTGACCCGATGGAGGTGAGCATCCGCAGCACCGCCTCGTTGGCGCCGCCGTGGAGGGGACCGGCCAAGGCCGCTGCCGCCGCAGCGGCAGCCAGGTACGGGTCGGCGTGGGATGAACCCACGGTGCGCATGGCCAGGGTCCCGCAGTTTTGCTCGTGGTCGGCGTGCAGGATGAACAGCACATCGAGGGCGCGGGCCAGGACGGGATTGGGCTCGTATCGGGGCTCGGCGACCCGCCACATCATCGAGAGGAAGTTTTCGGCGAAACCGAGCGCGTTGTCCGGGTAGACGAAGGGCATCCCGACGCTGAAGCGGTGGCAGGCCGCGGCGAGCGTCGGCACCTTGGCGATCATGCGCACGATCTGGCGGCGCCGCACCTCGGGATCGCTGATGTCCTTGGCCTCGGGATAGAAGGTGGAGAGGGCGGCCATCCCCGAGATCAGCATCCCCATCGGGTGGGCGTCGTAGTGGAACCCGTCGAGGAACCGCTTGCGGAAGTTCTCGTGGAGGTAGGTGTGGTTGGTGACGTCGTGGGTCCACGTCCCGAGCTGGGCGGGCGTCGGGAGCTCGCCGTGCACGAGGAGGTAGGCGACCTCCAGGTAGGTGGAATGCTCGGCCAGCTGCTCGATGGGGTAGCCGCGGTAGCGCAGGATGCCGGCCTCGCCGTCGAGGTAGGTCACTGCGCTCGAGCCGAGGGCCGTGGTCATGAACGACGGGTCGTTGAACCAGATGCCAGGCAGCAGCTTGCGCATCTCGTCGGCGGAGATGCCGCCGTCATGGATCGGGATCTCGACCGCTTCACCGGTGCGGTTGTCGGTAACGGTGATGGACTCGGCCACTGTGCCCCCTCGTTGACGGGAATGGGTGGGTGATGCCTTCTCGGACGTGTCTTCTCGATCATCGTACCCACGCACCCGTCGAGTCCACCCGGGCGGCCATGCGCCAGGGCTCTCACCGGGCGACGCCTGCGCACCGGGGCCAAAATCGGGCAAGATCGGGCCGTGGACCCGACAGGACCCATCGACCTTCCCGCCATCCGTAAAGGCATCGACGACGTCGATCGTCGCCTCGTCGCCCTCCTCGCCGAGCGACAGCGCCTGGTCGAGGGCGTCATCACCTACAAACGGGAGCGGCATCTCGGCGTGGTGGACCGCCGGCGTGAGGACGAGATGATCGCCGCCATCGCCGACACCGCCGTCGCCAACGGCCTCGACCCTCGCGTCGCCCAGCACGTGCTCCGCACCATCATCGACGGGTTCACCCTCCTCGAGGTCGAGGAGCTCGGTCCCGACACCTGAACGGCGCAGGACCCTTCACGCCGTCTTCTCTGCTTCTCTGCGCTCGAAACCCGGGCGCCGGGCTCAGGCCGCAAGGGTGATGACCACGCCGCAGTCGCCGTAGGGGATGCGCTTGCCCTTGACGATCCCGCCGAGGGTGCCGAGGAGCTTGGTGATCTTGGTGACGACGCCGTACTTGGCGACGACGGCATGTCGGATCGCGTCGAGGCCGGCGCCGGTGACCACCTGCGCCGTGGCATCGACCGCCGTCGAACCCCCCTTGACCCGTCCCCGGGCGTCGCATGGCTGCACCGTCACCCTCGCGGTGTGGCGCAACCGCTTGGCCTTGCCCGAGCCCGAGCTGGTCCAGAACCCGATCGTGCCGGCCTCGAGCGCCACGACCCACGTCGGCGTGGCCACCGGTGTTCCGTTGCGGCGAAAGGTCGTAACCAGGATGTACTTCTCGTCGGCGAGCGTCATCGCCCGACAGTAGGGTCCCGCGCCACCGGCCGACGTAAACGCTCAGACCCCGCAGCGCCGGAAGGCAGCGGGGTTGATCTCCGATGGCGGGCGCCGGACCGGGTGGGCGAGCTCGAAGGCGTGAGCCAGCGAGAGGAGCCGGGCGTCGGTCCCCGGACGCGACACGAGCAGCATGCCCACGGGACGGCGACCGGCGGCGGTGTAGCCGGCGGGCACGACGACGCTCGGCCAGCCGGACCGTGCCGCCCAGCCGCAACCGTCGACACCGGGGAAGACGAGCGCCTCCAGCCGCTCGCCGAGCGCACCGCCAAGCCCGGCGGTCGCCGCCCTCAGGTCGCGATCCCTCACCTCGGTGTAGGCAGCGCGCTCGAGGTCATGATCGACCGCCACCGCTGCGTCGACGTGGGCCTGCCCGAACTTCAGGGCCTGGCCGGCGTGGACGAGATTCCAGGCCTTGAGCTCGGCGAGCGAGCGCACCGCCGCCCCGGCCCCTGCGGTCGACAGGTAGCGGTCGACGCCAAGAGCAAACTCGTAATGGAGCACCGTGAGCTCGTCCCGACGATCGACGGCGGGGAGCACGACATCGACGATCTCGGCGCCCGTCGAGCGCAGGCTGTCCAGGGCCGCCGCGTAGCAGACCAGCCGCTCGGGGTCGGTCGGGGCTGCCGGCGGCGGGGTCGGCCCGACCGTGCCGATGCGGACACCGCTCAGGGTGGCGGGACCGCCGAAGTGGGCGAGCGGTGCGGCGCCGGCGGTGACGGGGTCGTCGGGGTCGGCGCCGGCGATGACGGCGAGCAGGGCGGCGGCGTCGGCGACCGTCCGCGCCATCGGTCCGGCCGTGTCCTGGCTGGCGGCAACCGGCAGGATCCCTGTCCTGCTCACGAGACCGATGGTGGGCTTGAGGCCGACGAGGCTCTGATGCTCGGCCGGACTGGTGATCGACCCGTCCGTCTCGGTGCCGACGGCGAGGGGCGCGAGACCGAGGGCCACCGCGGCCCCTGACCCGCTGCTTGATCCGCTCGGGGTGAGCGCCGTGTCGTAGGGGTTGAGGACCTGACCACCGAGAGACGAATACCCCGACGGCATGGCGTCGGTGAGGAAGTTGGCGAGCTCGGAGAGGTTGGTCTTGCCCAGGATGATTGCGCCCGCCTCACGCAGCCGGGTCACCAGGTGGGCGTCAGACGAGGGGACCGAATGCTCGAGGGCGAGGGCGCCGGCCGTCGTCGGCAGGCCGGCGACGTCGATGTTGTCCTTGATGAGCACCGGGATGCCCTCCAGCCGACTCCGGGGGCCGGTAGCGCGCCGGATGGCGTCGCTCGCGTCCGCCTGGTCGATGGCGTCGGGCGCCACGCAGCGAATGGAGCCGAACGCCGGGTCGATCCTGTCGATGCGCTCGAGGTGGGCTTCGACGAGCGACCGGCTCGTCCAGTCGCCGGCATCGAGCGCGTCGACGAGCTCGTCGACGGTGACCGAGTCGAGGGGAGTGGGGAGCACCGGCGGAAGTTACCAGCAGCCCGCCGGCGTCGGGATCGGAACGGGGGCGACCCCGCTGGACCGCCCCGAACCGCCCCGGACCGCCCCGAACCTCACCGCTCGGCGAGGTCGATGCGATACACGTTGGTCTCCCTGATCACGAATCCGATGCGCAGGTAGAGCCGGTTGGCCGCATCCCGGGCCGGGCGGGACGTCAGCTCCACGGTCCGCGCGCCGGCATTCCGGGCGACGTCGAGCGCGGCTCGGCTGAGGGCGTCAGCCGCCCCCTGGCCGCGGGCGGCGTCGTCGACGACGACGTCCTCGATCCACGCCCGGACCCCTGACGGGATCCGGAAGACGGCAAGGGTCAGCATCCCGACCACGGGCCCGCCGGCGTCGACCCTGGCGACGAGGAGGCGCGTGGCCGGCGAGCTCACGATCTCGTCCAGCTCACCACGACTCGGGGCCGGTGCCGAGCGCGACAGCTGGGGGAGGAGCCTGCCCACCGCTTCGACCAGCTCGTCGTCGACGGCGGTGGCTTCGGAGACGTTCAACACGGCGGCAAGGGTACGCCCGGCCGTGGGGGGAGGGGCTGGCACGTCGGGCACCAGTACACCGACCTGGCCTGACGGCCGAGCAGATCTCGCTGCACGAGCGTCCCGCATCGGCGGCACGGCCGGCCCCGCCGGCCGTACACCCATGGCCGGTCCCTCCCGCCGTCGAAGGACCGGTCGAACGCTGAGGTGGCGGCGTTGGCGCCCATCAGGCGCGACGCCGTGTCGACCAGCCGCCCGACGAGCTCGGGGTCGAGGGAGGCGGACGCCAGCCGGGGGTTGGCGCCGCAGAGGAAGAGCGACTCGCAGCGGTAGATGTTGCCGATGCCCGACACGACCTGCTGGTCGAGGAGCAGCTCTCCGACCGTCGGCGACGCCGCCGCCCTGGCCGTCGCCCTCGTGACGATCTCGCCGAGGTCGAGGTCCGCAGGGCGCAGCACGTCGGGGCCGAGCCGGCGCAACGAGCCGTGAGCACGTACGGCGTCGCCGGCGAGCAGCTCGATCACCGGGGCGTTGAAGCAGACCGCCAGCCGGCTGCCGGTCTCGATCACCAGGCGGGCCTGGCGGGCGGGCCGGCTCCAGCGCTCGCCGGCCGGGTACACGTGCCACGAGCCGCTCATGCGCATGTGGGTGTGAAGCACGAGACCGGAGGAGAACCGCATGAGGAGGTGCTTGCCCTTGGCGTCGACCCCGTCGACGGTCGAGCCGACGACGCGGGTGACGTCGACGACGTCGCGCCCCGAGCTGGCTGCGGTCACCTCCCGCCCGCCGAGCCACCGGTGCAGAGATGTCGCCGTGCGGAAGATGGTGTCGCCCTCAGGCACCGTTGCGGTTCCCGCGCTTCGAAAGACACCTTTCTTTGCCCACGTTTACGGACTCACCCCGGCAAGGTGGGCAAAGAAAGTGTCGCCGACACGGCGACCGACGACTCCGGCGCCCTCACGCATGGCGGACGAGGCCCTTGGGGGTCGGGACGAAGCCGGCGTCGCGCAACGTCTCGTCCAGCTCCTCGGGGTAGCGCTGCAGCGCCAGCCTCGATGCCCGCCCGGTCTGGAGCAGCCAGCCGAGCCCGGCCACGGCGGCGGCCTCCCAGCCGCCATCGAAAGCCCGCAGGGCGACGAGGCTGCGGCCGCCCCGCTCGAGGTAGAGGCTGGCGACCCCGCCGACGAGGACCACGTAGGCGCCGGGGGTACGCGACGGTCCCTTGACGGGCCAGGACAGGCTCAGCCCGTAGGCGTTGGCGGGATCGGTGGCGGCGAGCACGTGGACGGCGGCGGGCCCGTCAGAACCCAGGCCGGGACCCTCGCGCAAGGACCGCAGCCGGTCCACCGCACCCGGCAATGCGAACTGGGCGCCCCCCATGCCTGTGACGAAGTACCCCCGCCGCAGCCGCCCCGCCTCCTCCATGGTCCGCAACACGGGGTAGATGCCGGCGAAGCCGCCGGGCACGGATTCGCCCCGCACCGCATCGCGGGTGAGGATCCCGTGGCGCTCGAGCAACAGGCCGGTCACGGCCACGCCGGCCTCGGTCGACGTGGCCCGTCCGCCCGCACCGCCCGCACCGCCGACACCGTCGGCCCCGACCCCGACCTCCCGGGAGACGAGGGACCACCGACCCTGACCCCGCGGTGGGCCAAGGGCGGTGAGCGAACCGAGCCTCGGCCTCGGTCTGGAAGCGGCCCACGGGGCCCTGGCCCTGGCGGATGACGTCCGGGCGGCCCGGCCGCCGATGCGGCCCGAACCCGTGGTCGCCCGCACGGCGGCGAAGGCATCACCGGTGACCTCCCCGGCCCAGACCAGATCCCAGAGGGCCTCGAGCACCTCGGCGTCGCTCGCCCCTGGCAGGCCCAGCTCCCGGAAGAAGCAGGCACCGCGGGAGGCGAGCACATCTCGGAGGTGGTCATGGATCTTGTCCTGATCCGGCTCCGACCCACCGTCGGAACCGAGGACCGAGGGCCCATGGCCCAGGCGGGGAAGCAGCAACCCGGCCTGGTCGCGCTGGGCCAAGACGATGCGTCCGTCGGCGCGCCCGGCGGCGCCGGCACCGACCCAGAGCACCTCGCCGGCGGCGAGCAGCTCGTCGAGGAGGCGGGGCGAGTAGTTGCGCACCCGGCTGGCGAGCACGTCGCGCTCGATAACGCTGGCGGGGATGGGAACGCCCTGGATCTGCCCGATCACCTCGTAGAGGCGGTCGACGCCGGCGGCGGGAGGGTCGGTGTGGACCGTGGCCACGCCGTGCCAGGCGGGGAGGAACCGGGCGAGCACCTCGGTCTCGGCCGGCGCCACCTCCTTGCGCAGGACGGCGAGAGACCGTTGGCGGGCCAGGCGGAGCACGTCGGTGTCGCACCACTCGTCGCCCGAACCGCCGGGGAGGAACGCTCCCCGCTCGATGCGGCCATCGCGCTCGAGGGTGGCAAGCACGACGACGACGCTCGCCGCCGACACACCGAAGCGGGCGGCCGGCTCCTCGGGCTTGAACGGGATGTGGACGCGCGCCCAGCGCCTGACCAGCTGCACGAGCGGCTCGGGGGTGGGACCGAGGAGAGCATCGGGCAGACCCGGCGGCAACGAGGCGCCGACGCCGTCGCGATAGCGAGCGGCGTCCTCGACCAGCACGTAGCGGTCCTCCCCCGCCACCCGCACGACGACGGCCCGCCGGGCGCCGACCAGCTCGGCCAGTGCACCCTCACCGAGGCCAGGAGCGGAGCGGGCGACCACCTCGTCGGTGCTGAGCTCACCGAGCCGGCGCAGGAGGTCGGCGACGCCGTCGACGCTCGTGGCGGCGCGTCGGGGGTCGAGGGCCTGCAGCTCGGTCTCGATGCCGGCGATGACGCCGGCGTCGAGGAGGTCGCGCAGCTCGTCGGAGCCGAGGAGCTCGGCCAGCATCCTCCGGTCGAGGGTTAGGGCCTGGGCTCGCCGTTCGGCCAGGGGGGCGTCGCCGTCGTACATGAACGCGGCCACGTACGCCGAGGCCAGGCCGCTGGCGAAGGGTGAGGGCATCGGGACCTCGACCGATGCGACCCGGACCTTGCGCGAAGCCACGTCACGGAGCAGCCCGACGAGCGCCGGCAGGTCGAAGCTGTCGCGCAGGCACTCCCGGTAGGTCTCGAGGAGGATGGGGAACTCCCCGTACTTGGACGCGACCGCCAGCAGGTCGGCGGCCCGCTGGCGCAGCTGCCAGAGCGGTGTCCTCGCACCCGGCCGGCGGCGGGGAAGTAGGAGGGCGCGAGCGGCGTTTTCCCTGAACCGGGACGCGAACAGCGCCGAGTCGCCGGTCGCCGCTACGACCAACTCCTCGACCTCGTCGGGGTCGAGCACGGCCAACGAGGCATCGGGCGCGTCGTCGGCCTCGGGCAGGCGCAGGATGATCCCGTCGTCGCTCCAGACCGACTGCACCTCGACGTCGGCACGGGCTCTGATCTTGGCCTCGATGGCCATCGCCCACGGGGCGTGGACCCTGGCGCCGAACGGGGAGAGCACGGCCAGGCGCCAGTCGCCGAGCTCGTCACGGAAGCGCTCGACGATGATCTGGCGGTCGGTCGGCAGGAGCCCGCCGGTCGCCTCCATCTCCTCGGCGACATAGGCGCGCAGGTTGCTGAGCGCCAGAGCGTCGAGCCCGCAGCGGGCGGCCAGCTCGTCGTCGGAGCGCGCCGCGAGACCACGGGTGAACGCACCGACGGCGACGCCGAGCTCGAAGGGCCGGCCCAGCGTGTCGCCGTGCCAGAACGGCATCTTGCCCGGGACCCCGGGCGCGGGGATGACGACGACACGATCCTTGGTGATGTCCTCGATGCGCCACGTCGTGGCCCCGAGCAGGAACGTCTCGCCCACCCGGCTCTCGTAGACCATCTCCTCGTCGAGCTCGCCGACCCGGCCGCCGTCGGGGGTGAAGACGCCGAAGAGGCCCCGGTCGGGGATCGTGCCGCCGCTCGTGACGGCCAGCATCTTGGCGCCGGCCCTCGGCGCAAGGGTCCCCTTGACCCGATCCCAGACCAGCCGGGGGCGCAGCTCGGCGAACTCGTCGGAAGGGTAGCGACCCGAGAGCATGTCGAGGACGCCTTCGAATGCCTCGGTGCCGAGGTCGACATAGGGGTAGGCGCCCCGCATCACGGCGGCCACCTCGTCGACGGCGACGGGCGCCTCGGCCGCTGCGACCATGGCGACGATCTGCTGGGCCAGCACGTCGAGCGGGTTGCGCGGGACCCTGGTCTCCTCGACCGCTCCGGCGTGCATGCGCTCGGCGACGACGGCCGCCACCAGCAGGTCATGACGGTATTTGGGGAAAATGCGACCTCGGGACGGCTCCCCCACCCGATGCCCGGCCCTCCCGATGCGCTGCAGCCCTGACGCCACCGATGTGGGCGCCTCAATCTGGATCACGAGGTCGATGGCACCCATGTCGATGCCGAGCTCGAGGCTCGACGTGGCGACGAGGGCCGGGAGGCGCCCCGCCTTGAGGGCGTCCTCGATCTCCAGGCGCTGCTCCCTGGCGATCGACCCGTGATGGGCCCTGACCAGGTCGGCCGGGGCGCCGGTCCCGACGCCGTGCGGTCCGTCGACGGCCAGACCGCCATAGTCGGGCGCGTCGGCGCTCTCCGACGCCATCTCGTTCAGCCGCGCCGAAAGTCGCTCGGCCAGCCGGCGGGAGTTCACGAAGATCAGGGTGGAGCGATGCGAGCGGATCAGCTCGAGCAGCGCCGGGTAGATCGAGGGCCAGATCGAGGCGCGCACCTCCGGAGAGCCGGCGGCAGCGCCGCGCATGATGAGGTCCTCGTCGTCGGGAGCGGCGAGCGACTTGCCGAGCTGGGCCATGTCCTCGACCGGGACCACGACCTCGAGCTCGAGTGGCTTGCGGATCCCGGCGTCGACGATGGCGACGGGCCGGGCCACGAGCCGGCCCCCGTCGCCGGCGTCGCCAACCCGTCCGGCGGCCCCGGCCTGCGCCCTGTCTCCGCCGCCGGCCGGCGCCTGGCCGCCGATGAACCGGGCCATCTCCTGCAGCGGGCGCTGCGTGGCGGAAAGGCCGATGCGCTGCACCGGGGCCGATGCGATGGCTTCGAGCCGCTCGAGGGACACGGCCAGGTGAACGCCACGCTTAGTCGCCGCGACCGAGTGGACCTCGTCGACGATGACGTGCTCGACCGTCGTCAGGATCGAAGCGGCCCTCGACGTGAGCAGCAGGTACAGCGACTCGGGCGTCGTGATCAGGATGTCAGGCGGGCTGCGGGTCATGGCCCTGCGGTCATCGGAAGGGGTGTCACCCGTCCTCGTCGCCACTCTCACGTCGGGGATCTCGATGCCCTGACGGGCCGCCTCTCTGGCAATCCCGGCCAGTGGCGCCCTGAGGTTGCGCTCCACGTCATACGTGAGGGCCTTGAGGGGGCTGACGTAGAGCACCCGACAGCCCCCTGCCCCTGGCGCAGCGGTCACCAACCTGTCGATGGCCCACAGGAAGGCGGCGAGGGTTTTCCCCGACCCTGTCGGAGCCAAGATGAGCGTGTGGTCGCCCCGCGCGATCGCATCCCATCCCTTCGACTGCGCCGCCGTCGGCGCGTCGAAGGCGGCGTCGAACCACGCCTGGGTCGGAGCGGAGAAGGCCACGATGCCAAGGGTACGGGGTGGCTGTGACCGAGCATTCGTCCGCCGCTCCGGGCGCCCCGGTTGGTAAGGTTTTGCCGGGCGGGAGGCGCGTGGCCGGTGGTATCCCCCCCTGTTCACCGGTCCCCTCTCGCCTACCTTCTTCGGTCGACTTCATCCGGCGAAGCGGTAGCGTCGAGTGATGCCTCACCTGCGCTGGGAGCAGCGCCCCGCACTCCGTCGACCTCTCGTCGTCATCGCCTTCGAGGGGTGGAACGACGCGGGCGACGCCGCCTCCCTCGCCCTCGGCTACCTCGCCGGAGCCTGGGACGCCGTGCGGTTCGCCTCCATCGACCCGGAGGAGTTCTACGACTTCACGACCACACGACCGCAGGCCAAGCTCGTAGGAGGGTCGAGCCGTTCCATCGAGTGGCCCGAGGTCGAGTTCCTCTCGGCCACCATCCCCGGCACGGAGCGCGACGTCATCTTCGTGCGGGGCAGCGAACCGCAGCTGCGGTGGCGAACCTTCTGCGAGGCGGTCGTCGAGGTCGTGAGCTCGTATCACGCCGACATGGCCGTCATTCTCGGCGCCCTCCTCGCCGACGTGGCCCACACCAGGCCGGTGCCTGTGACCGGGACCGCCGACGAGCTGCTCTCGCTGCGGCTCGGTCTTGTGGGTTCCAACTACGAGGGGCCGACCGGGATCATCGGCGTCCTGCACCACGCCTTCGTAAGCGCCGGCATCGCATCGGCAAGCTTCTGGGCCGCGGTCCCCCATTACGTCCACCAAGTCCCTTCGCCCAAGGCCGCCCTGGCCCTGCTCGAGCGCTCGGCCGGGCTGCTCGGCACGAGGCTCAACCCGATCGAGTTGCGCGTCGCCGCCGACGAGTACGTCCGTCAGGTGAGCGAGCGCGTTGCCGACGACGAAGACGCCGTCGCCTACGTGGCCCAGCTCGAGGCGGCCGACGACAGCGAGCCGGCGCCCCCGCTTCCTGCCGACCCCGATCGGCTCGCCGACGAGGTCGAGCGGTTTCTGCGCCAGCAGCCGGGCGATCCCTGACCGTGAGCGGTGCCGGCGCTGGTGGCGGTGGCGGCCCGACCGACGAGCGGGTCGCGAGCTGCGTGTGGCGGGCGACGCCCGAGCTCATCGTCGCCGTCGACGCCCGCTTCGGCGAGCCCCTGGACACCTACGTCAACGGCTCGCAGGTATGGCTGCGTGACGACGGCCCCGGTGGCGCGCTAGTCGAGTGGCGTCTCCACCCCGTGGCCGGGTACCGGAGGCCGGCGGGGGCCACGACCGAGGAGGTGTTCTCTTCGGTGGCGCTCGCCCTTGGGACGGGCGGACGCCCCGTCGCTCCCCTCGATGCGCTCTGGGACGGTCTCGAGGTGTTCGGGGCTGGAGACGACGAGCTCGTCCCCCTTGAGCTGGCCGCGTGCACGGCCGACGCCGTGGGCTGCGCCCCCGATGCCGTCGGGTTCGTCGACCATCGGAGCATCGGGGACGAGTGGGAACGCACCGCCGGCAAGGTCTCCATCGTCGCCGGCCTGCTCGGCCAGCTCGGCGCCTGAGGCGCCAGCGGCGAGGAAGGGCGGAGCCCAGGGGAATCAGGGCCTCAGGGCCCTCAGGGCCGCTCGGCGGCTCAGACCCCCCAGCGGCTCAGACCCCCAGCGGCTCAGACCCCCAGCGGCTCAGACCCTCAGGCCCGCTCGGGCTCGACGCCGTAGTGGAGGTCGACCTGGCGGAGCACCCAGCCGAAGCGGACAAGCCCGTCCACGACGGCCGGCGCGAGGTAGACGGCCCCGCCCTCCTTGGTCCCGCTGGCGCCGTCCCCTTCTGCGCCACCGGCGCCCTGGTCGTGCACGCGCCAGACCGTAGCGAGCACGAAGCCGTCCCAGACCCCGTCGTTGACGGCCCTGATCCCCACGAACCCGCGCTTGGTGGCTTTGACGACCCGGGTGAGCAGATCCGATGGTGGGCGGCCCCGGCGCAGCGGCGGCAGCGTCCCGAGGACAGGGATGTCGGCGGCGCCGTAGGCGTCGGGGTCCGATTCGATGACCATGTGGGCGGCGTAGCCCCTCGTGGTGATGAAGGCCCCGACACCGAGATCGAGCGTCGAGATGGGCCGTTGGATTCGCTCCAGGTAGTCGACGGCCAGCGGCGATGACAGCTGGCTCAGGGACCGGACGTCGGCCATGACCTCGACGGCGGCGAGGTCGAGGCGGTGAGCGGCGGCACCGTCGTCGCCCAACTCGCCGAGCCTGGCGGTGACGGCAGCTTCGTCGACGGCATCGGTGACCACACCGACGGCCGTGTGTCGCGCTCCATCTGACTTACGGAACATCGTTGGGGCCTCGACCCGTCAGTGCCCGTGGCCGCCGGAGCCTCGCCAGGTCTCGTCGCGCGGCGGGTCGTAGAAGACGTCGAGGTCGTCTCCTCTGATGGCGGCGAAGGCCATGGGCACCCAGCGGTCTGCCCCGGCGAGCGGGGTGGGCAGCGAGTCCTCTCGAAACCAGCCGACGTCCCGGGCCTCGAGGGGATGGGGGTGCAGCTCCCCGCCCACGGCCCTGAGGTGGAAGACCACCGAGTAGAACGGCAGACCCCTGGCCCCGAACTGCTGGCCGTCGAACACGCCGATCACGCGCAAGGGCTCGGCATCGATGCCCGTCTCCTCGAGCACCTCCTTCACGGCCACCTCGGCCGCCGAGTAGCCGATGTCGGCCCAGCCGGTGGGATAGAGCCAGACCCCCGAGTCACCCCGCTGCATCAGGAGCATCTCGCCCGAGTCGTTGCCGACCACCGCTCCGACCGCCACTTTGGGGGTCACGTAGCCCGGGATACCTCGGCCCACCTCACCCATCCAGTGAGCGACGACCTCCGGCGGCGAAGGGCAGCCGTCGTCGGCGGCGACCCTGATGTCGGCCGCCACCTTGAGGATCTCCTCGTAGCGCTCCCGCTCATAGAGGTTGTCGGTGAACCCGAGGCCCGTCCGCGCGATCCCGGCCAGCGCCTCACTCCAGCGAACGAGGTCGAGCTCGGAGATCTGCGGTTCCTTCATGCGGATCCGAGGCTATCCGGGCGTCGCGCCAGCAACTGGGGACATCGGGCGCGCGATCATGGAGTAATGCGCGTTCGTGATGACTGCCGCCACTACCTGGCCAGGACCATCGCGTCGGGTGAGGTCGTGCAGCGATGCCGGCTCGGGGCCGCACAAGAGCAACCGTTCGGCTGCCCGGACGGTTGCGTGTTCTTCGAGGAGCGGTCCGTCTCGGGGGCCGGGTGGGCGCAGGCCCCGAGCGCACCCATGAGCAACACCGCCGACGGACTGCTCGATCTCCCGGCCCGCAAGCGCGGGCGCGGACGGGGCAAGGGCAAACGCTAGCGAGGGCCGGCGGAGGCCGGCGTGGGAGCGGAAGCCGTTCGTTCGGGGTCGGGGCCCGTCCCTGGCCGGTCGTTCGCAGTCGGGGACCATCCGTGGCCGGTCGTTCGCGACCGGGGCCGTCCGCGTCGGCGACCGTGGTCGGGGCCGTCCGGGCCGGGAAGCGGGCGGGGCCGTCCGGGCCGGCGAAAGCGGTCGGGGCCGTTCTTGTCGCGATCCGTGCACACCCAGCCCCGTTCCTGTCGCGATTTTTTGTACACCCCTCGGTGCAAGAACGCGACAGGTAACTCGGGTATCCCGACAATTCGGACGACTGGGATGACCGGGATGAGCCGGCTGACCGGGATGACCCGGACTACCCGGGACGACCCAGACGACCCGGACTACCCGGGACGACCCGGACGATCAGTGATCCTGCCCTGCCACGCCGGGGGCCATCAGTTGCCGGCCGGCGCCCCACCGTGACGACGCCGGTGCTCCATGGCCTTCCATGCTCCCCAGGCGATGCCGACATCGGCGAGAGCGGGGGCGATATCGGCGAAGCTTGCGGGTGAAAGGTCATAGACGTCGTCGGGAAACGCCGCCTCAGCGAACTCGTCCCGCTGGATCTCGGACACGCCGGCCGCGACGAGCACCTCGGTCGGATACCTGACTGCGGTCCTGACGATGGCGAGCGGCGTGGTGCGCTGGTCGTCGATGTCGGCGCTGAGCAGGGCGCGGACTGCCGAGCCGATGTCGGAGCCGGCCCGCGTGGCGGCCTCCTCTGCGGCCAGCATCACGTCGGGCTCCACCCCACCCGCCCACGCCGTCATCACCCCCACTACCGAGTGCACCACCCACGTCGGGAGGGCGGCCTCGATTCCGTCGGCGAGGGCCTTGGAGTAGTCGTCCACGTCGACCATGCTGGTCGGCGTGAGCGTTTTCGCCAAACGTCCGGCGCCCGTCCAACCGGGGCCAGGCATGGAGTCGGTGTGGGATTACCCGAGACCGCCGCGCCTCGAGGCCGAGCCGAGGAGGATCACGATCGTCCTCGGTGAGGTCACGATCCTCGACACCGTCAAGGCTCTACGGGTGCTCGAGACGAGCCACCCACCGACGTACTACCTGCCAGCCGGCGCCTTCATCCCCGGCAGCCTCGTGACCGCCCCCGGCTCCAGCTTCTGCGAGTGGAAGGGCGCGGCTCGGTACTGGACGCTGTGCGGTGGCGACAAGCGGGTCGTGCGAGCCGGCTGGTCGTACCCCGACCCGACACCGTCCTACGCCGCCATCGTCGACCACGTGGCGGTGTACTGCGCAGCCATGGACCGTTGCGAGGTCGGCGGAGAAGTGGCCGAGCCGCAGCCCGGCGGCTTCTACGGCGGGTGGGTGACGTCGTGGGTGGCCGGGCCGTTCAAGGGCGAGCCGGGCACGCTGGGATGGTAGGGCCGATCGGGTATGGCTGGACTGTATAGGGCCGATCGGGTAGGGCCGAGCCGGTAGGGCTGAGCCGGTAGGACCGCTCAGCTCGTGGCGGCGGTGAGCGAGTCCTCCGTCACCGTCGCCGGCGCCAGCCGGCGGTTGAGCAGGCCGTTCAGGATGGCGACGAGCAACCCGACGACGAAGATCAGCGTCCCGAAGCACAGGACCTGGGGCGGCAGTCCAACCTTGGCCGCGCCGTACACGAAGAGCGGAAAGGTCACGGTGGGGCCGGCCACGAAGCTCGTGATCACGTAGTCGTCGATCGACATGGCGAACGCGAGCAACCCGGCCGCGATCAGGCCGGGGACGAGCAGCGGCAGCGTGACCTTCCAAAATGTCACCAGCGGGTTGGCCCCGAGGTCGCCGGCGGCCTCCTCGAGCGCTCTTCCCATGCCGGAGAGGCGAGCCCTGATCACGACCACGACGTAGGCGATGTCGAACGCCACGTGCACGAGAAGGATGGTCAGGTAGCCGGTTGCAAGGTTGAGGGAGAGGAAGAACGAGAGGGATGCGGCCCCGACGACGATCGACGGCGCCGCGATGTCGACGAAGACCGTGGCGCTCAGCGGTCCCCTGGCGGCGAAGCGGTACCGGGAGAGGGCCATGGCCAGTGGCGTGCCGACGGCGACGGAGATGACCGAGGCCAGCACGGCGATCTCGAGCGAGACGACAAAGGCGTGGGTCAGCCCGCTGACCTGGGTCAGGTTGCGATACCAGTACAGCGTGAAGCCGTTCCAGGCGAAGGTGATCCGGCTCGTCGGAGCATTGTTGAAGCTGTAGACGAACATCACGACGATCGGCACGAGGGTGATGGCGATCACGACCCAAAAGAACGTGGCGAGCAGGGGCCGACGCTTCGCCCTCGGCTCGGGCGGCACGTTCGATGCGTCGGTGTCGGGGTCGGCCGGACCGGGGCCAGCCGAACCGGGGTCGCGATGCTCGAGCGTGGCGGTCATACGAGATCCTCGATGTTCTCGGTTCCTGCGGTTCGGGCGTAAAGGAAGAGGATGACTCCGAGAACGACCATCAGGACCGTCGAGAGCGCGGCCGCCACGTTGTACTGCTGGTTGGTCAGATAGGAGTCCTGGATGGCCTGACCGATGGTGTAGGTGTGGGTGCCGCCGAGGAGGCTGGCGTTGACCGGGTCGCCAACCGTGTCGATGAACACGAGCAGGACGCCGGCGAAGATCCCCGACCGGGAGAGCGGCAGCACCGTCCTGAGAAACGCCTGACGGCGGTTGGCGTACAGGTCGCCGGCTGCCTCGAGCAGCCGGGGGTCGAGGCGCTCGAGGGCTACGTAGATCGGCAGCACCATGAACGCCAGGTCGTTGTAGGTGTCGCCGCCGATGACCGCACCCGACGTCCCGAGGATGTGAAAGCCCTTCGAGGCCAGATGGAGATCGCGGAGGACCGAAAGGACCGGCCCCTGATCGGCGAGCACAAAGGCCCACATCTCGGTGCGGATCACGAACGACACGAGGAAGCTCAGGAGCACGAGCAGCAGCAGCGGGTTCTTCCAGCGCTCCCGCACCCGGAAGGCGATGAAGTAGGCGACGGGGTAGCCGATCAGGATGGTGAGGATCGTCGCCGCCGCCCCGTAGTAGAGCGATCGCAGGAAGAACGTCGAATACGAGACATCCGAGTGGACGAAGATGTCACGGTAGATGCTCCAGTTCCAGGTGAGCTGGTACCCGGCGTCGGGATTACCGGTCTCGAGCGAGACGATCAGGCCCGAGATGAGCGGGATGACGAAGAGGAAGATGAGCCATCCCCCACCGGCCAAGCTCAGCCAGTACGGGACGCTGTGGCGGGCGAGCCAGTGCCGACGCCCGCCCGTCGCGGGACCCGCCGGTATGTCGGGCCCGTCCGACGGCGGTGCGTCCGACGGCGGAACATCGGATTGTGGGGCGACGGCCGTCATGCCTGGATGATCGGGTTGAAGATGTCGTTCCACTCTTGGTACTCGCCGTAGTCCTTGTACACGTAGAAGTTGTGCGACGCCGAGTCGACCGAGGCGTCGGGAAACACCAGCGGGCTCTTGGCCACGCCCGGGTCCTTGATCACATCGGCGATGTACGCCTTGGCGTCGGGCACTGGGCAGACGTAGTTGACCCAGTCCTCGACGAGCCCGGCGATCTTCGGCGTGTAGTAGAAGTCCATCCACATGAGGGCATCGAGCGGGTGGGCGGCCTGCCGGGGAATCAGCATGTTGTCGTGCCAGATCATCTGGCCCTCTTTGGGTGTCACGAACTTGAGGTGCGGGTAGCCGGACAGGTTGGCCTGGAACACGTCCCCCGACCAGGCCTGGGTGATCCAGGTGTCGCCGTTCTCGAGGTACTGGATGTAGCTCTGGTCGTAGTAGCCGGCGACGACGGAGCGCTGCGCTCTCAGCCATGCCGCCGCCTTGCGCCACTCGGCCGGCGTCGAGGTGGCCGGGTCGATCCCGAGCTTGAGCAGGGCGGCACTGCCGAGCTCGGTGTTGTCGTTCATCATCCCGACGTGACCCTTGAACGCCGGGTCCATCAGGTCGTCGAAGCTCGTGATGGGCCGCTTGATCATCTTGGTGTTGTAGGCGATGCCGGTGAATCCGGTCTGCCACACGGTGCTGTAGCGGTTGCCGGGGTCGTAGTTGGGGCTCTTGACCGCAGGCGAGGCGTACTTCGCGAAGTTCGGCAGCTTGGAGTGGTCGAGCTCGACGAGGAAGCCGTTGTCGATCATCTCGGTCAGCTCCCAACCGTTGGTCATCACGACGATGTCGTACCCGGTGGCCTCGTGCGCCCGGAGTTCGGGTGAGACGGTGGCGTAGAAGGGTGCGTTGTTCTGGATGACGGCCTGATAGTCGACCTTGATCCCTGTGGCCTTGGTGAAGAGCTGGAGCGATTCGCTCTTGCCGTGCTCCTGGTCGATGTACAGCGGCCAGTTGGCGAAGTCGAGCACGCCGGCTTTCTTCTGCCTGGCCCAGTAGCTCGCCCAATCCACCTTCACCTGGGCGGCCGATGCGACCGATCCCTTGATCCCGCAGGCGGCCATGAGCGACCCGGCTCCGAGCAGGCCGACGCCGACGGCGGCCCCCTTGAGCAGCGACCGGCGTGACATCCGCGGGTGCGCGGCCGCTGTCGATAAGACCTTGGTGCGAGCGCCTTTGCGGTCTACGGCCGCGCCAGCTGTTTCTTCGCGGTCCCTCACCGGGGGTCCGATGCGCTCGGCGGCAGGACGAAGCAGTGGGCCGTATCCCAGCTGACCTCGACGTCGTCGCCTGGCTCCGCTCGCGAGGTGTGGTCGAGGTTTTGGGCGAAGAGCATCAGCTTGCCCCCCCAGGCCGTCTCGACCTGGTACTCGGTGCTCGCACCGAGATAGGTCGCCGACGTCACCTTCGCCGCCAGCCGGTTCTCCGGGCCAGGCCCCGACGGTGTGCCGACGCCGGCGGTAAGCACCAGCTTCTCCGGGCGGATCCCGACCCTCAAGCCGTCGCGGATCGCCGCGTGCGCGTCGCTGTGGGCGACGGCGACAGGTGTCCCGTCGGGCAGGCGGAGCTGGCCTTCGGCCGACTCGATCGGCAGCAGGTTGCAGGTGCCGAGAAACTCGGCGACGAACTGGGTGCCGGGTCGGTCGTAGACCCGGTGGGGCGGGCCGATGTCCTCACAGCGTCCGGCGTGCATGACCGCGAGGCGGTCGGACATGGCCATGGCCTCGGCCTGGTCGTGGGTGACGTAGAGGAACGTGATGCCGACCTCACGTTGGATGCGCTTGAGCTCGAGCTGCATCGTCTTGCGGATCCGAGCGTCGAGGGCACCCATCGGCTCGTCGAGAAGCAGCACCTTGGGCTCGTTGACGAGGGCCCGGGCCAACGCCACCCGCTGCTGCTGGCCACCCGAGATCTGCCCCGGCCGTCGCTTGCCGAAACCCTCGAGCCCGACGAGCTCCAGGTTGTGAAGCACCCGCCGGCGGGTCTCGGTGCGGTCGAGACCCTTGCGACGCAACCCGAACGCCACGTTGTCGAACACGTCGAGATGTGGAAACAGCGCGTAAGACTGGAACACGGTGTTGACGTCACGGCGGTACGGCGGCAGCCGCGTCACGTCGCGACCTTCGAGGTAGATCCGCCCTGCGCTCGGAGTCTCGAAGCCGCCGACCATACGAAGCGTCGTCGTCTTCCCGCAGCCGGATGGTCCGAGCAGAGCGAAGAACTCCCCGCCGGCGAGCTCGAGGTCGATGTGGGCGACCGCCACGGTGTCACCGAAGCGCCGCGCCACGCCCTGCAGGCAAACGGCGGCCTCGTGCGCCGGCGCCGAGGCGCCGGGGCCGTGCGCCTCCACGCGGCCGGCAGGGCCGGCGACGCCGATGGCAGGCCCGGCCGAGCCGGCGGCACTCGGTTTCTGAGCCGTCGGGTCGGTAGCGGTCGGTTGGCTCGGTGCCATGCTCTCCCCCTGTGCGGGTCTCCCCTGCGCCGATTCGGTCGCGTGCCCGTCCGGTCGCGATCACGACCCTATCCCGCCCGTCACGACGGTTTCAATGGGTAGGACGAAGACTATCCACGGAATCATTACCGGTATGTGACGGTCCGTTTGCCATTCCTTTACGCGACGCGAGGAGACCCCGCCCGCGCTCAGAAGCTGAAGTCGGCGCCGAAAAGCAGCGGTGGCAGCGCCCGAAAGCGGCAGGAGAGCCGCACCGCGCCCGTCACGATCCGAGCCGAGCCGACGCACGGGAGGATGTCGAGAACCGGGATGACGATCGAGAGACTCGGGAGCCCGGCGGCGCTGAAGCCGATCCGATCTCCTGACACGGTGAGCCGGGCCGGGACGCTGATAGGTCCGGTACGGACCCGTCCGGGTCGGAGCACGAGGGGCAGATGGACGGCCGAGTCGACCGACGATTGGGCGATAGAGGCGACGACGCGTCCTCGCTGGATCGAGATCGGCTTGACCCGACCGTGGTAGAGCTGGCCCCGGTCGACCTTGAGATCGGTGATGGTGAGCCGGACGCTCGAGAAGGTGATGGCTCCGGCGTCGACGTTGGTGACGTCGGCGACCAGCTTCGGTACGTCGCCGGACACGGCCAGGCGACCGACAAAGGGAAACGACGAGATTCGCACGCTGGCGTGACTGCCAGGGGATCGGGATTCGATCCGCGACGCCACGGCCGACTGCACCGAGTCCTTGACAACCACGTCGGCGATCGAAAGACCCCCGATGATGATGGCAAGGACGACGACCACGACGATCGCTCGGCGCACCTCCTCAGCCGCCGGCGGGACCGGCGGGGCCCCACCCCGAAGCGGACGCGTCGAGGCTCCGCTCCGAGCGGGGCGAATCCAGCCTCTGCCCCTGGGGCAGGGCCTGGTTGAGGTTGCCGGAGCGAAACCCCTCGAGGTCGACGGTCACGTAGGTGTAGCCGGCCGCCTTGACGGCGGCGACGACGCGCGTGCGTTCGGCGACCGCCCGTTCCACGTCTTCGCCGACCAGTTCGATGCGGGCCAGGTCCCCGTAGTGGCGCACCCGCAGCTGCTCGAAGCCGATCGCCCGAAGCCCCGACTCGGCCGCCGCGACCCGTCCAAGGGTGCCGATTGTGACGGGCGTGCCGTACGGCACGCGCGACGCCAGGCAGGCGGCGGCCGGCTTGTCCCACACGTCAAGGCCGAGCCGGCGGGCGGTGGCCCGCACGTCGCTCTTGGTGAATTCGGCTTCGACGAGGGGAAACACGGCTCCCCGGTCGGCGGCGGCCTGCTGTCCCGGACGATGGTCGCCCAGGTCGTCGAGGTTGATGCCGAGTACCACGGTCGCGCCGGCCTCGTCGGCCAGCGGCTGGATCCGGTCCATCAGCGCCGTCTTGCAGTGCCAGCAGCGGTCGGCGCCGTTGGCCCGGTAGGCGGCGCGATCGAGTTCGTCTGTGCCGACGCCCTTCCACCTCAATCCCCACGCTGCCGCTGCGGCCTCGCAGCCGGCCAGCTCCTCGGCAGGAAGGGAGGCGGAAACGGCGGTCACGGCGAGAGCCCGCTCGCCGAGCACCTCGGCGGCCTGATGGGCGACGAGGGCGGAATCGACGCCGCCGCTGAAGGCGATCACCACCGAGCGCAGCTCGGCCAGGCGGTCCCTGAGGGCGCGCAGGTCCCCCATCAGGTCATGCCGATCTGGGCGGCGACGCCATCGATCCCGTCGACGATGCCGACATAGAAACGGCCGAACTCGGCGTAGTCCGCCGACGCCTCGTCGAAGCGCATCGTGTACACGCAGTCCTTCAGGTCGTCGGGGTGGACACCGAAGAGGGTGACACCCCACTCGTAGTCGTCGAGCCCGGTCGAGCCGGTGATGAGCTGCACGATCCGCCCGGTGAAGCGGCGCCCCGAGCGGCCGTGGTCCATCATCAGCTCCTTGCGGGCGTCGAAGTCGAGGCTGTACCAGTTGTGTCCCTCGCTGCGCCGCTTGGACATCGGGTAGAAGCAGAAGGCCCGCTTGCCTTCCGGCGGCAGGACAGGATGCAATCTGGACTGCAGGTGCTCGGCCGGCATGCCCTTGGCGTATTCCGAGACCTCCGTGAGCGACACGTACGAATCCACGATCTCGAGGCCGGCGGCCCTGAGGCCGGCCTGCAGGCTGCGCAGGTGACCCCAGTCCGGCCCGATGGCCATCACCGCCAGGTCGGCCTTGTGGCCGAGGATCGAGGCTGAGACGACCTGATGCTCGCCGTCGGCGGCGCCCTTGACGGCGGCGACGACGGCCTCGGCGTCGACCCCGGCGCCGATCCTGGCGAAGAGGTGCAGGACTCCCTCGCCTTCCGACGGGCTCAAGCGTTCGCTCATGGACCCGATCCTACGGCCCCCTCCGGCCAGGACTCCCGCGCCCTTCCCCCCGGCCCGAACGAAAAGGAGCGCCCCCAAGGGCGCTCCTTTCCTACGTTACGACTGGAAGCGGACGAACTTCCCGCCGACTTCCCGGCTCGGACTAGAAGTCCTCCATGCCCCCGCCGGGCATGGCCGGGGCGCCTTCGTTCTCCGGCTTGTCGACGATGACCGCCTCGGTGGTGAGGAAGAGGGCGGCGATCGACGCAGCATTCTGCAGAGCCGAACGGGTGACCTTGGCGGCGTCGATGACGCCGGCCTTGAACAGGTCCTCGTACTCGCCGGTGGCGGCGTTGAGGCCCTCGGCCGCCTTCTTGAGATTCCGGACCCGCTCGACGACGACGCCGCCTTCCAGGCCGGCGTTGACGGCGATCTGCTTCAGCGGCTCCTCCACGGCCCTGGCCACGATCCGTGCGCCAGTGGCCTCGTCACCCTCGAGCTTCTCGGCCCGATCCAGGATGGCAGCCTGCGAGCGGAGCAGCGCCACGCCACCGCCGGGGACGACACCCTCTTCGACGGCCGCCTTGGTCGTGGAGACCGCATCCTCGATGCGGTGCTTCTTCTCCTTGAGCTCGACCTCGGTGGCGGCACCGACCTTGATGACGGCCACGCCGCCGGACAGCTTGGCCAGACGCTCCTGGAGCTTCTCACGGTCGTAGTCCGAGTCGGTGTTGTCGATCTCGGTCTTGATCTGCGAGATGCGGCCCTTGATGTCGGAATCGGTGCCGGCGCCCTCGACGACGGTGGTCTCGTCCTTGGTGACGACGACACGGCGGGCTCGGCCGAGCAGGTCGAGGGTGACGTTTTCGAGCTTGAGGCCGACCTCCTCGGTGACGACCTGGCCGCCCGTGAGGATGGCCATGTCCTGCAGCATCGCCTTGCGGCGCTCGCCGAAGCCGGGAGCCTTGACGGCGACGCTCTTGAACGTGCCGCGGATCTTGTTGACCACGAGGGTGGCCAGGGCCTCGCCCTCGACGTCCTCGGCCAGGATCACGAGCGCCTTGCCGGACTGCATGACCTTCTCGAGGATGGGCAGCAGGTCACGTACGGCGGTGATCTTGGACCCGACGAAGAGGATGTAGGGGTCCTCGAGGGATGCCTCCATACGCTCGGTGTCGGTCGAGAAATACGGGGAGATGTAGCCCTTGTCGAAGCGCATGCCCTCGACGAGGTCGAGGTCCATGCCGAAGGTCTGCGACTCCTCGACGGTGATGACGCCGTCCTTGCCGACCTTGTCGATGGCCTCGGAGATCAGACCGCCGATCTCGACGTCGGCGGCGGAGATCGAAGCAACCTGGGAGATCTGCTCTTTGGTCTCGGTCTCCTTGGAGATCGACTTCAGCGAGTCGGTCGCCGCTTCGACGGCCGCCTCGATGCCCCTCTTGAGCGACATCGGGTTGGCGCCTGCGGCCACATTGCGCAGACCCTCGCGGACGAGGGCCCAGGCCAAAACGGTGGCGGTCGTGGTGCCATCGCCGGCAACATCGTCGGTCTTCTTGGCGACCTCCTTCACCAGCTCGGCACCGATCCGCTCGTAGGGGTCCTCGAGCTCGATGTCCTTGGCGATGGACACGCCATCGTTGGTGATCGTGGGAGCGCCCCACTTCTTCTCTAGGACCACATTGCGGCCCTTGGGGCCGAGGGTGACGCGCACCGCGTCGGCCAGCTGGTTCATGCCGCTCTCGAGGGAGCGACGGGCGTTCTCGTCGAAAGCAATCATCTTGGGCATCGGTCTTGGATTTCCCTCCGTTGGGCGAACCGGAATTAGCACTCTCGCTAGGGGAGTGCTAACAGTAAACCGTCCCTGCGCCGCTAGCGCAACCCGGGCCGAGCCGGCTCGTGGAAGGGAATCAGCCTCCGGCGACGGCAGGGACGATCGACACGGTCGCCGCCTCCGTCACGGGGGTATCGACTCCCTGGTGGAACCTGATGTCCTCGTCGGCCACGAACACGTTGACGAAGCGGCGAAGCTTGCCCTCGGTGTCGAAGAGCCGCTCGCCGAAGCCGGGATGGGTGGCCTCGAGGCCCTTCAGCACCTCGGCGACCGTCGAGCCCTCGATGTCGACATCGGCCGCGCCTCCGGAGAGCGACCGCAGCTGGGTGGGGATGCGGACGTGGGGCATGAGCTCAGCTCGCTTCGGTCTCGGGGATGGCCGCGGCGAAGGCGTCCACGTTGGGAGGGATGGTGACGGTCGGGCGGCAGTCGGCGGCGACGGCGTCGAGGGTCTTGAGGCCGTGGCCGGTGACATAGGCGACAACGCGCTCGTCGGAGCGGACGGTGCCATCGCCGACGAGCTTGGCCAGGGTCGCGATGGTGACGCCGCCCGCCGTCTCGGTGAAGATGCCCTCGGTGCGGGCCAGCAGCTTGATGCCCTCGACGATCTCGGGGTCGGTGACCGAGCCGACAGCGCCGCCGGTCCTTCGCACCAGGTCGAGGGCGTAGGACCCGTCGGCAGGATCGCCGATGGCAACCGATTTGGCGATGGTGTCCGGCCGGACGGGAAGGACGTCGTCGCTCCCTGAGGCAAAGGCGTTGGCAACAGGGGCGCAACCGGTCGCCTGGGCCCCCGAGTACCTGATGGACGGCTCGTCGTCGACCAGTCCGACGGCGTGCAGCTCGCCGAAGCCCTTGGCGATCTTGATGAGCTGGCTCCCGGAGCCGATCGGGACGACCACATGATCGGGGGTCTGCCAGCCGAGCTGCTCGGCGACCTCGAACGCCAGGGTCTTGGAGCCCTCGCCGTAGTACGAACGGACGTTGACGTTGACAAAGGCCCAGTCCTGGTGACGTCCGGTCAGCTCGGCGCAGAGCCGATTGACGTCGTCGTAGGTGCCTTCGACGGCAATGAGGTCCCCTCCGTAGATGGCGCTGGCCACGATCTTGGCCGGCTCGAGGTCGGCGGGGATGAACACGACCGAACGCATACCGGCATGGGCGGCGTGGGCCGCGACCGAGTTGGCCAGGTTGCCCGTCGAAGCGCAGGCCGCCACCTTGAACCCGAGCTCACGGGCCTTGGTCAGCGCGACCGAGACGACACGATCCTTGAACGAGCCCGTCGGGTTGAGGCTGTCGTTCTTGATCCACAGCTCACCGATGCCGAGCTCCGCAGCCAGGCGATCGGCCCGCAGGAGCGGGGTGAAACCCGCTCCGAGCGAGACCGCGCCCGTTGCCGCGGCCGGTAACAGATCGGCGTAGCGCCAGATCGAGCTCGGGCCGGCGGCGATGCGCTCCCGCGAGATCGAGCCGGCCACGCGCTCGTAGTCGTAGGCGACCTCGAGCGGACCGAAGCACCAGTCGCAGACGTGTAGCGCACCGGCTGGATAGGTGCGCGCGCATTCACGACACCTGAGACCTTCGACAAACGTCACTGCTCCTCCTCATCGAACCGGGCATTGGCACCTCTTCGCCGGCTTCTTGGGGAAGACGGTTCATGGTTGCCGCAGCGTCACAGGGCCCGTCCCTCGGCTGCTCTTGATGATGTCGCCCACCATGTTGGCCCATCCGGGACGGGTCCCGCAACGTGGCAAGGCAGTATTCCCCGAGTGCTCCGTCCCGCCGAGGTGCTCCGCTCCCCCAAGATGCTTCGTTCCCCCGACCTGCTCAGCTCCCCCGACCCGCTCAGCCCCCCCGACCTGCTCAGCTCCCCCGACCCGCTTCGCCGCTTCGACCGGCACGATTTCCCGGCCGAGTCAGTCGCCGCATCCAAGCGCGGCCGGCGGATCTCGGTGTGCGTCCCGGCGCGCGAGGAGGAGGCAACGATCGGCGGCGTCGTCGGGTGCGTCCGTGACCTGTTGATGGGGGAGGTCGGGGTCGTCGACGAGCTGGTCGTGATCGACGACGGGTCCACCGACGCCACCGCCGCCGTGGCCCGAGACGCAGGCGCCGACGTCGTGGCGGCCACCGACGTCCTGCCCGAGCACGGCACGGAGCACGGTAAGGGTCAGGCCATGTGGCGTGGCGCCCACGTCACGACCGGAGACGTGGTCGTGTTCTGCGATGCGGACGTCCGCTCCTTCGACCCCGGCTTCGTGCTCGGCCTGGCCGGGCCGCTGCTCGCCTGCGATGACCTGGCGCTCGTCAAGGGGTTCTACGACCGACCGATGGACGGGCGGCCGGGCGAGGGCGGAAGGGTGACAGAACTGGCGGCCCGGCCCCTGATCTCCCTCCTCTTTCCCCACCTCGCCGGTCTCGTGCAGCCCCTCGCCGGCGAGTGCGCCCTGCGTCGCGACGTGATCGATGCCGTGCCGATCGTCGGCGGCTATGGCGTCGACCTCGGGCTGCTCATCGACGTGTCGGCCCGCTTCGGCGTTTCGAGCCTGGCCCAGTGCGACCTCGGGGTGCGGGTGCACCGCAACCGGAGCCTGGCGGAGCTGGGCGCGCAGTCTTTTGCGATCGTCCAGGTCGCCTTGCAGCGAGCCGGCGTGCAGAGCGCAAGGGGCGAGCCCTTCGGCGGGACCCTGCCATGGTCGTCTCGCCTCGATCGGCCTGGGACCCCGCCGGTCGACGTGACGATGATCGAACGCCCGCCGCTGGTCGACGTCAGGGCTCGCCGCGCCGAGCCGGCCTGAGGCCCACCGGGGACTTGCTGCCGGGCGCAATCTGGGCCCGTACGCCAAGAAATGATTGGCTCCGTTGTCGGAGCGGGCACGATGGGGAAATGCCTCGCGTGGTTGCTGCTCCCGACTCCTTCAGGGGAGGCGGCAGCGCAGGGGAGATCGCGCTGGCGGTGGCGCGAGCGGCGGCCGCGAAGGGTTGGGCGTGTGACCGGGTCCCGGTCTCCGATGGCGGCGAGGGTTTTTGCGACGTCCTGGGCGGACGGTCGCGCCCCGTTCGGGTGCGCGGTCCGCTCGGTGCAGGTGTCCAAGCCGAATGGCGACTCATCGATCGGGATCGGGTCGCCGTGGTCGAGACGGCTCTCGCGTCCGGCCTCGCTCTCGTGGGTGGGCCGAAGACCAATGACGCCGTCAGGGCCGACACCACCGGCACGGGCGAGCTGATCGCCGAGGCGGTCAAAGCCGGCGCCCGCAGGGTGCTCGTCGGGATGGGTGGTTCGGCGACGACAGACGGCGGTCTCGGCGCCCTCGAGGTCCTCGAGCCGCACAGCCGGCTCAAGGGAATCGAGCTGGTGGCGGCGTGCGACGTGACGACGCCGTTCGTCGATGCGGCCAGAGAGTTCGCCCCCCAAAAGGGGGCATCTCCCGCACAGGTCGAGCTCCTCACCCGCCGGCTGACCAGGCTGGTGCAGGTCTACGAGGATCGCTTTGGCATCGACGTGTCCCGGTTGCCGGGCGCTGGCGCCGCCGGCGGTTTGGCCGGCGGCCTGGCCGCCATCGGAGCGTCCCTGGTCCCCGGCTTCGACGTGGTGGCCGACACCGTCGAGCTGGCCGAGCGCATCGAGGGCGCCGACCTCGTCGTCACGGGCGAGGCCGTGCTCGACGAGCAGTCCTTCGACGGCAAGGCCGTCGGCGGTGTCGTCGCCCTGGCCGCCGAGCTCGCGGTACCCGTCCTCGTGATCGCCGGCGAAGCCGTCGGCGAACAGCCCGTTGCCCACGAGAGCCTGGTCGAGCGCTTCGGCAAGGAGCGGGCCGCCGCCGACGGCCCGGCCTGCGTCACCGAGCTGGTGGGCGAGGCGCTCGGCCGCCGGTAAGGGACCGCGAAGGCGACCATCAGGCGGCAAGCCGGCGCCACACGTCGAGGACCCCCGGCGGGCCTTCGACCACGAGGTCGGCCGCTTCGCTCAGGCCACGTGGTGACTCGGCGCTGCGCGCCGCGATGGCGAGGGTGGCCGTGCCGGCGGCGCGCAGCCGGGCCAGGGCGGCGAAGGCGGGGAGGTCGCCGGTGTCGTCGCCGGCGAAGCAGACGGCGCCGAGCCCGGCCGCCAGCTCGTCGACGACGGTGCCCTTGTCGATGTCGAGCGGTGGGCGCACCTCGAACGACAGCTTGCCGGAGGAGGCGACAAGACCCGTGGCCGCAACCTGCTCCGCGGTGAAGGCCTCGATCCACCCGAGCCGGGCCGGGTCGCGCCGGGCGTGGAGGCCGACGGCAAGGCCCTTGCGTTCGACCAGGACACCGGGCGGCGCCGCGAGCTCGGCCGCGGCGCGCACGCCGTCGACGACCTCGAGCCAGCCGGCCGCCTCGGGCCGGGGAACGACCCGACCCGCTTCGATGCGCTCGAGGCCGTAGAGGCCGACGAGGGTGAGGCCTTCGGGGACGGCGGCCACTCCGCCGAACTCCGAGGCAAGGAACCCGGCCGTCCGACCCGAGATCACCGCCACCCTTGCGTAACGGCCGGCGAGGACGCGGAGCACATCGATGGCCCCCGGCAGGGCGGCCGCCTCACTCGGCTCGCTGACAATGGGCGCGAGCGTCCCGTCGAAGTCGGTGAAGATCCCTCCGCGCGCGGGGTCGTCGAGCCAGGGCATGAGGAGGGTCTCGAGGTCGACGCCGGCCACGGCGGGAGCTATCCCCCGGCTTTGGCCTGCAGGCTCGTCCCGATGACGACGATGAGGTTGGCCTGCGACGCGACCCCCGAAGGGATGGGCGCCGCCGACGGAACTCCACGCGTGATGCTCTTCTTGGTCAGCCCGAGGGTGGACGCCAAGCGCTTGGCGTCCTGGTAGTAGCCCGACGTCACCACGTAGATCTTCGACGTCGTCGCCTTGGCCGTCGTGTTGTTGGCGGGGAGCGTGTTGTAGCCGGAGCCGCTCTTGAGGGTGGTGCTCAGGTTGCCGGCGAGCGAGTCGGTCTGCAGCCCGTTGAGCACCTGGACCTTGATCTTGGAGGGGGCGATCAGCTTCGGCGTCGTCTTGGACTTCGGTTTGGTGGTGGACGTGCTCGGTGCCGTCGTTGTGGTCGTTGCCGCGCTGCTCGACTGGCCCCCGTTGGATGAGCCGACGCGGTGGAGGACGAGGACGGCGACGACGACCACCACGATGATCAGGATGATCGCCCGGCCGATCTGGGTGGCACCCTCGTGCCCGGGCGGGTCGTCTTCGGCTTGGCTCACCGCTGCGGCCAGCCGTCCGCTCGGCGGCCCTCATAGCGGGCCCGGCGACGGCGTTCGCGCTCGCGCCTGAGCCGGCGGACGACGAGGGGGGCGTACTCCTCCGCCTCCTGCCGGTCGCCGAGGGTTCCGAGGATCTGGTAGTAGCGGGTGCCGGAAAGGCCGAAATGGGACTTGATGGCGTCCTCTTTGGGGCCCCGCTCGGTCCACCAGGAACCCTCGAATTCAAGGATCGCCCGGTCGCGTTCAGAGAGTCCCATTCCGGCGATCCTGACACTCGGGCCCTTGCGGATCAAGGACCCGTCGAGGCGGGCCGCTTGGGCCGGCGCTTGGTACCGTCGCGCATGGTCGTCAGCACAGCGGTCGGGTCGCCGACCCGATGGTGCAACTGGGCGGCCAACCAGTCGGTGCAAGAGGTGAGGATGTGGCGGCCTCACGATACCGCCGAGGTGGCCGAGCTCGTGACCGCCGCCGCCGCCGAAGGGACGCGGGTGAAGGCGATCGGCACCGGACACTCCTTCACCGCTATCGGCCGCCCCGACAGCGTCGCCGTCGACCTCGCCGGGTGCGCCCGCCTGCGCCACCTCGACATCGAGACCGGTCGCGTCGTGGTCGAGGCGGGGATGACCCTTCGCCGTCTGAGTGTCACCCTGGCCGCGGCCGGGAGGGCCCTGACCAACCTCGGCGACATCGATGTGCAGACCGTGGCCGGCGCCGTCGCCACCGGCACGCACGGGACCGGCGCCCGCTACGGGGGGCTCGCCACGCAGGTCACCGGCGTAGAGCTTGTCATAGCCGACGGCTCCGTTGTCTGGTGCTCGGCCCAGACGAGACCCGACCTGTGGTCGGCGGCGCGTGTGCACCTCGGCGCCCTCGGGGTCGTGACGGCGGTCGAGCTCGAAACGGTGCCGCTCTTCGCCCTGCGCGCCGAAGAAGGCGTGATGCCACTTGACCGGTTGCTCGACGAGTGGGACGAGCTCGCCGACGGGAGCGACCATTTCGAGGCCTACTGGTTTCCCCACACCGCGACCACATCGACCAAGCGCAACACAAGGGTCGGCCTCGACGAGCTGGCGCCGCGACCTCGGTGGAGGGAGTGGGCCGAGGACTCGTTCCTACAGAACACGGCCTTCGCCGGCGTCGTCGCCATCGGTCGGATGGCGCCCACCATGATCCCTGCGCTCAACCGGTTGGCCGCCAACGCCATCGGGACCGGGGCCTACACCGACGTGTGCCACCGGGTGTTCGCGACGCCGAGGCGGGTGCGCTTCGTCGAGATGGAATACGCCATCGGGCGCGACGTGGCCGTCGCCACGATCAAGGCGATGACCGCTGCGGTCGAGCGTTCGGGGCTGCGGATCGTCTTCCCTGTGGAGCTGCGGGTCGCAGCCGGCGACGACATCCCACTGTCCACGGCCAACGGGCGCGACTCGGCGTACGTGGCCGTGCACGTGCCGGCGGGGACCGACCACCGGGCCTACTTCGCCCTCGTGGCCAGGTTGATGGACGACGTGGGCGGCCGCCCGCACTGGGGCAAGCTGCACGACCTCGACGCCCCCATCCTGCGGTCACGCCACCCGGGCTTCGACGCCTTCGCCGCGGTGCGAAAGGCCGTCGACCCCGAGGGGTTGTTCGCCAACGCCGAGTTGGACCGGGTTCTCGGTCCCGTCTGCTGAGCAGCGAGGATACGGGGAAATGCCACCCCTGACCGCGGGTCGCGAACCTTGGGAGGGCGCCGGCCAGGGCGCAACGAGCGAACCGCAAGCTGCGACCAGGGCCAGGAACAACTGGGCGCCGGTCGTCGGGTTCGTCCTCGTGTCGTCAGCCAACCAGATGCTTTGGCTCAACTTCGCACCGATCACGACGGGCAGCGCCCAGCGCCTCGGGGTGTCGTCGTCGACGATCGGCCTGCTGGCGGAGATCTTCCCGCTCGTCTACGTGATCCTCGCCCTCCCCGTCGGCCTGGCCCTCGACCGCTGGTTTCGGGCCACCCTGACCGTCGGGGCGCTGCTGACTGCGGGCGGGGCGGCACTGCGCCTGGGCGGGGGCGGCTTCGCGCCAGTCTTCGCCGGCCAGATCGTGATCGCCGTGGGGCAGCCGGCGGTGCTCAACGCCGTGACGGGCGTGGCCACCCGTGCCCTCAGGGAAGAGGACCGCCCGGCGGGGATCGCCGTCGGGTCGGCGGGGACGTTCCTCGGGTTCGTGCTCGCCTTCGTGCTCGGCCTCGCCCTCGGAGCGAGGGGCCTGCACACCGTGCTCGTCGCCAGCGCCCTCTACTCCATTGCCGGCGCCGTGGTCTTGTTGGTGGCGTTGCGGCTCATGCCAACCGTCGGGTCTGGCCGTCAGGTCGGGCTGCCAGCGGATGCGGGGCCGGGCGTTGTGGGACCGGGCGTTGTGGGACCGGGCGTTGTGGGACCGGGGGGTGCGGCGCCAAGCGGCAGCGGAGCGGCCCGGTGGGCGGAGCAGAGGGCCGCCCTGCGGGCGGTGTGGGCCGATCCGGTGATGCGCTCGGTGGCGGCGATCGTCTTCCTCGGCTTCGGCGTGTTCGTGGCCGTGACGACCTGGGTCCAGACCCTGCTCCAGCCGGCCGGTGTGGACGCCACAGGCGCCGACGGGCTGCTCGTCACCATGGTCGTCGCCGGCATCGTGTCGTCCGTCGTGCTGCCCCCGACCGTCGCCAGGCGCAGGGCGCAACCCCTCGCCCTCGGCGTCGCCGGGCTCGGGGCAGCCGTCGGTTGCCTCATGCTCGCCGTCGCGCCGGGGACCGTAAGCGGATACCTGGCCCTCGGCCTCATAGGACTTGTGCTGCTCCCGGCCCTCCCCGTACTCCTCGAGTTGATCGAGCAGCGGTCGGGGGACCGGGCGTCGACGGCGACCGGCCTGTTGTGGCTCTCGGGCAACGCCGGCGGCCTCGTCGTCGCCCTGCTCGTCCAGCTGCTCGTTCATCACCCGGCGCCGGCGTGGCTCCTCATGGGCGCCGTAACCCTCCTGGGGATCCCGGTGGCCATCCGGCTTCGCCGGCAGCTGACGGCTGTGTGAGACTGAAGGAGTGATCGCGGCCTGGTCCAACGTGCTCGGCGGGTGGTGGCGGCGATTGGAACGGGCCACCCGGCCGGTCGATCCCGAGACCCGTGCCGCCTACGCCGCCCGATGGGCCGAGCTTCCCGAGCGGGCCCGGACCGCCGCGCAGCTGATCGGTCGCCACGCCGTCGGATGCGAGGGGACCCACGGGGTGTTTCCGCGCTGCAACTTCTCCTGTACTCCCTGCTACCACTCCCGCGAGGCCAACCGGGTCCGCGTCGACGGGGGCCACACCCGGGCCGCGGTCGACGCCCAGATGCGGCTGGTTCGGCGGCTGCGAGGCCCGCACGGTCACGCCCAGCTGATCGGCGGCGAGGTCAGCCTGCTCGATCCCGACGACCACGCCGAGGCGCTTCTCGCCATGCGGGCGCAGGGTCGCGAGCCGATGAGCTTCACCCACGGGGACTTCGACTACGGCTACCTCGAGCGCCTGGCCCTCGGCCCCGATACCACGCCCCGCTTTCGCCGCCTCTCGTTTGCCGCTCACTTCGACACCACGATGTTCGGTCGTCGTGGGATGCGCAGGCCCGAGGCCGAGCGGGACCTGGACCCCTACCGGCGGGCCTTTTGCGAGATGTTCGGGCGGCTACGGGCCGAGCACGGCGTCCGCTCCTACCTGGCCCACAACATGACGGTTACCCCTTCCAACGTGGGGCAGATCCCGGAGGTGATCGCCGGGGCGAGGAGCATGGGATTCAACATGCTGTCATTCCAGCCGGCGGCGTTCGTCGGTGACGAGCGGCGCTGGAAGGAGGACTATCGCTCGCTCGGAGCCGACGAGGTCTGGGGTCGTATCGAGCGAGGGGCGGGGGCTCGCCTGCCCTACGGCGTCCTCCAGGTCGGCGACGAGCGCTGCAACCGCACGGCGTGGGGGTTTTACGTCGGCGACAGGTGGCACAGTCTCCTCGACGACACCGACTCCGCCGACCTGGCGGCACGGGACGACTTCTTCGCCCATCTCGGCGGGGTGCACTTCAACGCCCCACTGCGCCTGCTCGTCCCGCGGCTGACCCGCGTGGCCGTGGCTCGCCCGCGCCTGATCGCCGTCGCGCTCCGATGGGCGCTGCGGACCGTCCGTCGGGTCGGTGGGCCCGTGCCGCTGTTGCGCCACGGCATCACTCCGATGACCTTCGTCATGCACCGGTTCATGCACGCCGACGAGGTGGCACCGGCGTGGGAGATGCTCGAGCGGGGCGAGACGAGCAACGACCCCAAGATCGTCGAGACCCAGGAGCGCCTCCGGGCCTGCTCGTATGCCATGGCTCACCCCGAGTCCGGGAGGCTCGTGCCGGCCTGCGTCCAGCACTCAGTGCTCGACCCTCAGGAAAACGTCGTCCTCTCCCAGCTGCTCCCGCTCCCCAAGGTGCGCTCGGCCGAACGGGGCCGGGTCACGTCCCCCGAATGACGAGCCGGCGCAGCGGGATCCCGATGTCGCTCCCGGCCCACCCGGCGGCGACCTGGGCCGCCACCTCGACCCGGGCCGGAGGGACATCGGGGAGGTAGAGCGAGCGCACGAACAGCCGGCCCATCGCCGCATCGGCGATGGGGAGGGCAAAACGGCGCCTGCGATCGTCGATGACCGTGAGACCGGCGGCCCCCAGCCGATCGGGCAGCCGGCCGACGAGACGGTCGTTGGGGTAGGTCAGGCGGGCGCGGCGCACGGCGAGCATAAGGCGGCCGTAGCGGGCGACGTCATGGGGCGTGACGGGGAGGGTGCCCGGCAGGAGCAGGGCGGCGACCCCGGAAGTGTGCAGGACACGTCGAAGCTCGCCGAGCACGGCGTCGAGCGGTTGGAGCACCATGATCGCCATAGAGCACACGACCTGGCGGCAGGAGCCGGTGGCGATGGGGAGCCCGGCGGCGTCGGCTCGCACCAGGCGGGTTGCGCCTCTTGCCCGGGCCCGGGACAGCTCGGCGGCCGAGAGGTCGGCGCCGACCCATCCGGTCCAGCCCCTCCCGGCCAGGAGGGGAGCGCTCCCGCAGGCCAGGTCGAGCACGGGACCGGCGATGCCGAGCGGCTCGACGAGCCACCCGTACGGGGTGGTGGCGCCGCTTCGCGCTCGGGCGAGGGTGTCCTCGGTGATGCCGGGACGCTCGGCGTGGAACTCATCGAGATACCTCGTCCACGACCCCTCATCGGCTCGAGGCACGCAGCGACCGCCGGCGTTCAGCCTTCGACCGGCGCCGACGCAGGACGTCGCCTGGTCGCACGGAGAAGGGGGGAGTCGGCGAGGCGCGGCCTCACGGCAGGGAGCATGGCGACGGCGACGCCGACGGCGATGCTCGCCGCCGCCACGATGACGATCCGGTCGAACGGTGCAGGCGGCAGGGGCACGAACGTGTCGTAGAGGACGTAGCCGAGTACGGCCACTCCGACGCTGAGCACGATCAGCGGCACCGGCCGGCGGTCTCGGCGCCACACCCACGCTATGGCGGCGACGACGGTCAGCAAGTAGGCGACGATGATCAGGTAGGCACCGAACTCGACGATGAGGGTCAAGGCCCTGACGGCCGTCGCCTCGAAGCTGAAGGCGAGGAGGGCGATGAGGCTGGCCCCGCCTGTCAGGGCCAGGGCTCCCACGGGTGAACCAAATCGGGCGTCGGTGCGGGTGAGGAGGTTGCGTCGGCCGGACCCTCGACCGACGTCGCGGGAGAGGGCGAAGACGAGTCGGTTGGCGGCGTTGATGCACGCCAGCTGGGCGCCGAAGGCGCTGATCACGCCGGCCACGTTGACCGCCTTGCCCATGGTCGAGCCGACGTCGATCGTGGCCAGGTGCACGAACGGGGCGGGCGCAGCGGCCAGGGCGGCGGCGCTCGGGTAGGCGTTGTTGGCGACCCATGTGAACACGACGTAGACGGCGCCGGCGCCGACGAGCGACCAGGTGACGGCGGCAGGGATCGTCCGCGTCGAGCGACGCGTCTCCTCGCCGAGGGTTGCGGCCGCCTCGAATCCGCTGAAGGCGCTGAAGGCGTTGACCACTCCCAGCCCGAGCACGGCGACGGTGAGTCCGTGCAGCTGGAACGGCGACGACGACAACGCGTGATGGTGGTAGCCGCCCTTGGCGATGACGACGACGCCGACGATGGTCAGGAGCACGACGGCGGCGCCCTCGCACACGAAGATCACCACCGACGACAGGCCGATTGACAGGTAGGCGAAGAGCATGGTCAGGGCGAAACCGGCGAGCCCGAACCAGACCCACCAGCCGTGGATCCCGAACGAGGCGAAGAGCGACTGGGTGATGTCGGCGGTGCTCGCGTACACGCCGCCGGCGAAGGACACGTACACGAGCAGGAGGATCCAGGCGGAGACGAACCCGTAGGTGGGGCCGAGGGCCGAGCCGTTGAAGGCGTACACGGATCCGGCCGAGTTGAACGACCGGGAGAAGATCACGAAGGCGTAGGCGACGAACCCCATGGCCACGAGACCGACGAGGTAGGAGAGGGCACCGGCGCCGCCCACGATCCCGGCGAGCACGGCGGGACCGACGATGACGCCGGCGACTGGCCCCTGAATCCCGACCGAGAGGGCGACGGTCCTGACGAAGCGCAGCTGGCGATGTCGCAGGGAGCGGTCGGCGGGATCGGCAGCGACGCTCTCGGCCACCCGTTCGGCCAGCGCGCCGCCTCGGTCGAGGTCGGTCAAGGGGATTCGGGTGCGATCTGACGCTGGAAGATGCGCAGCTGCAACGTGGCCAGATCGAGCAGCGGGGTCTCCACCGAAAGAGCCCTGGCCCTGGCGACGAGGTCACCGAAGACGTGCTCCACCTCGGTTGGTCGGCCGGCGGCGATATCCCGGAACATCGAGGCCGTCAGCGGCGAGCCAGCGGCGGTCACGGTGGCTGTGGTCGCCGCCAGCTCGTTCGCGGGTACGGGAAACCCGGCGGCGACCGACACGGCCGCGGCCTCGGCGAGAATCGCAGGGCCTAGGGCGGCGCCGTCCGGTGCGGCGACGATCTCGCCGACCGTCGCTCGCATGAGGCAGGTCAGCGCACCGACCGTCACGATGAACACCCACTTGTGCCACATGGCAGCGACGATGTCATCCGATTCGCTCAGGTCGAAGTCGTCGGCGCCGAGGAGCGTGTGCAGCTCGTCGAGACGCGACGATCGCCGGCCGTCCTGGGCACCGATGGTGAGGCCCGCCATCGGTGCGATGCGGACGATGTCACCGTCGCTGTTGACCGTCGTTGCGACCTTGACCACCCCACCGAGGACCGCATCGCGGCCGAACCGGGCGCTCAGCCGGTCCATGTGGGCGATGCCGTTGAGAAAGGGCACGATCGAGGTGTCGGCTCCGACGGCCGATGCCACGTCGTCGATGGCACGTTGGAGACCGCTCGCCTTGACCGAGAGGAGCACGACGTCGTAGATGCCGGTCATGCTTCCGGCCGTCACGAGCTCTGGTGCGATCGTCTCATCCTCCCCGCACCCTGTGACGCGCAGGCCCCGCTCGCGCAGTGTCGCAGCGCGAGCGGGGCGGACGAGGAAGGTGACGTCGCGACCGGCCCGAGCGAGGCGGGCACCAAAGAAGCCGCCGGTGGCGCCGGCACCGACGACCAGGATCCTCATGACGACGTCATCATACGAAACGTTACGGACACGTCGATCAGCTGGCGGCGACCCCGAGGGAACCGGCCGGGATCATACGAAGCGAGGCCCCCGACGGCGACCTGCTGCCGGCGCAGGCCGACACAGCCTGCGACACTGGCGCCTGATGGGAAAGCGGGCTGTGGGCCAGGAACGGATGTGGCCTCGACTCCTTCTCGTCGGGGCCACGGGCGCCATCGGTGTGGGGCTCTCGTGGTTCATCGCCCAGCACTCCCTGAGCGGCGCCCACTGGACGTTCATCATCCTCATCGGGGTCTGGGTGCCGTTCTGGCTTGTCGGCGCCTGGGCCGCGACCAACCTTCCGGTGCGCGCCTCGCTGTTGGTCGTCATCGGCATAGCCATCCTGCTCCGCCTCGCCGCCGCGACCGGCACGACCCCCTCGATATCCAACGACCTCTTTAGATACGCCTGGGACGCCCACGTCCAACTCTCGGGCACCGACCCGTACCGTTACCCGCCCGCCGCGCCCCAGGAGCGGTCGTTGCGCACGTCGGGGTTCTGGCCGTCGCCGGCCGAGTGCCGCCACATTCGGAGCAAACCGGGCTGCACCGTGCTCAACCGCCCCAACGACCGGACGATCTACCCGGCCGTGGCGGAGGGCTGGTTCGTCGTCGTGCACCTCATCAACCCCGGCGACGCCGGCTCGCGGCCCTACCAGCTGGCCGGCGGCTTCGTCGACGACGGCGTCATCGTCCTGCTCGCCCTCGGGCTGCGCGACCGTCGCAAGGACCCGCGCCGCGTGGCCTGGTACGCCCTCAGCCCGCTGCCCGTGATCGAGTTCGCGGGCAACGGCCACGTCGACGGCTTCGGCCTGCTGCTCCTCGTCGGCGGCCTCGTCGCCTTGCACCGAGGGCGACGGGGGTGGGCCGGCGTGCTCGTCGGTCTCGCCATCATGGTCAAGCTGTACCCGGGAGTCGCGCTTGCGGCGGGATGGCGCAAGGGACGATGGCGGTTTGTGCTCGCAGCCATCGCCGTGTGCGTGCTGACGGAGACACCCCACGTGATCGCCGTGGGCACCCGGGTCATCGGCTACATCCCCGGCTACCTCAAGGAGGAACGGTACGGCTCAGGGGGCAGGTTCTTGCTCCTCGGCCTGCTCCATCTGCCCGGCCAGGCCACCCTCATCCTGGCCATCGCTTGCATCGTCGGCACCGTCGTGTACGTATGGCGCTCGCGGCTCGACCCGGCCGCGGGGACGACCGTCGCCCTCGGCGTCCTCATCTTCGTCGCCACGCCGACGCAGCCTTGGTACGCCGTCGCCGTCGCCGGGGTCGCCATCCTCGCCGGATGCCCGTGGCTGCTCATCGCCCCGCTCGTCGCCGAGCCCTACTACGCCGCCGTGGTCATGCGGACCCACGACCACTTCCTGCACACCCATCAGGTGTCCGTCGGTCGCATCCTCTACGGCACGGCCGCCCTGATCACGATCGCCGGGTGCTACTACCAGCGCCGCCGACGCCAGGGGGCAGACGAGCTCCCCTTCACCGACCTCGTGGCGGAGCGTCCGCCGCCGTGAGCTCTCGTCTTCGTTCGCTCGCCACCGGCCTTGCGCTCTCCGGCAGCTAGCCGCCCCCTGCCCAGTTCCCCATGACCTGGTGGCCGGCGCCATCACCGTCGGCGCCGAGCACCGGGTGCAGCTCGATGGCCGGGGAGTACCGGCTGGCCTCGGTGTGACGCCCGAGCGCCTCGGCCATGGCCCGGACGTGATGCGGCCCCCCGCCGCAGCAGATACCGATGTAGTTGACGCCGATATCACCGGCCTGGCGGGCGAACTCGGCCATCTCGAAGCGGGTGTGCTGAAACGCCTCGAGTTGGATGGGGAACATTCGCCGGCCGTCGTCGGAGGTCAGCGACTCGAACGCCGGCGTCGCCAACGTGGTTCGGTACGGCACCGGTTGGGCGGCGACGGGGACATCGACGGCGTCACGGATCCGCTGGAGGAGGGGCAACATGGTCGCCGGTCCTCGCGAGCAGTTGAGCCCGACGATGGCGGCGCCCCGATCGGCCAGTAGCCGGCACGCCTCGATGTAGTCGTAACCGTCGTAGGTCGTGGTGTCCTGGACGCTGGCGAAGGTGACCATGGCCGGAAGCCCGAGCTCCTGGCAGACCTCCAAGCCGATCAGCGCCTCGCCCACGAAGTCGTTGGTCTCGGCGATCACGAAGTCGACGCCCTCCTGCGCCGCCCACTCGAGTTGCTCTCGATATTGCGCCCGCACCACCTCCCCCGAACCCTTGGGGTCGGCCGGGTCGTAGGACCACGTGTTGCAGATGTTCCCGGCCACGAGAGCGCCACCCTCGGCGGCCACCTCATTGGCGATCCGCACGGCCTGACGGTTCATGGCCTCGAGGTCGTCGGCGCGCCCGACGTCTCTCAGCTTGTCGCGGTGGGCGTAATAGGTGAGCGCAACCATAACGTCGGCACCGGCCCGCATGAACTCCCGATGCAACTGGCGCACGGCGTCGGGGGCATCGAGGATGACCTCGGGGACGTAGGGGCCGGCCTTGATGTAGCCCCGGCGTTCCAGCTCGAAGACGTAGCCTTCGGCGCCCACGACAATTCCTTCGCCGAGACGTTGCTCGAGGCTCTTGGGCGAAGGACGACTCATCGCCGGACCGTCCCTCCGGCGTGCGCCGCGGCGGCGCCGACCGCGCCCGGATCGAATCGGGCCGGGTCGAATCGTCGGATGTCGTAGACCGTGCCGGCCTGCAGGGCCAGCTCGAAGAGGACCCGGCCCACCCACGGCGAGAACTTGTAGCCGGTGCCACGCCAGCCGACGCCTACGAAGACGTTGGTGAAACCCGGGACGGCGCCGAGCACGAAGTCGTCGTCGCCAACCAAGTCGTAGTCGCATTGATCGACGTCGGCCACGTCGGTGACCTGCGCCCCCTCGAGCCCCGGCATGCATTGGGTCACGAAGCTGGCGATGCTGTCGACGCTCGTGGCGTGGCGGGGGATGTCGGGCGGGTTGTAGTAGCCGACCTTCACGGCGTCGACGAGGCCATCGACGATCGGGTGCACGTAGATCCCGGTGTCCAGGTAGGCGATGACGGGCATGGCGTCGGATGTGAACCGCTGCCTCGTCTCGGCCGGTGGCACGAAGTACTTGGCCTCGCTCGGTCGGTCCTTGGTGATCGGGATCTGCAACGAGCCGCCCGGCAGCTGAGCCAACACCTCGTTGGTGCCGTGACCGGCGGTGACGACGAGCGAGCGGGTTAGGTACTCGCCGACGTCCGACGAGACCCGGAGACCGTCGCCCTCCTCGGAGATGCCGAGGACCTCCACCTCTTCGACGACCCGCACCTGGCGTTGGCGCAACGAGCCGACCAGGGCCGCCGTCACGGCCGGCAGGTTGACCAATCCGGCTCGTTCGTCGAGGTGGGCCAGGTCGGCGCGGAGGTAGGGGTACCGCCGCCCGATCTGCTCAGCGTCGAAGGAACGCATCCGCATCCCGAGCGGTTGCAGGATCTCGAAGGTGCGCTGGGCGTAGGTGGCGTCCAGCTCGGGCGTCACGGCAGTCGTGGCCATGTTCATGCACCCACAGCGGACAAGGACCTCGGTGCCGGTGACGGCCTCGAACTCGGTCCACAGCCCGATCGCCTCCTCGGCGAACCGGGCGTAGGTCGCGTCCAGGTAATCCCGACGAAACGAGCGGGTCCGCCCGTAGGAGGCCGTGGCGGGGTCGCCGATCCGGCCGCGCTCGAGGACCGCGACCCGGTCGAAGTGCATCGAGGCGTGGTAGGCGGTGAACAGGCCCATCACCCCTCCTCCGATCACGAGCAGGTCGAAGACACCCTCTGACCGATCCGCAGTGCCGTTGTTCATCAACTCTCCTTTCCCCGGCGGATCCTAACTTCGGGTTTGCGGGCACGACCCCGGTTCAAACCAAGATGGAGAATGGTCGCCGACGAGCTGCAGACGAGCGTTGACCGGCGACACGAGTCTTTTGTCAGCAACGCCGCAACCCAGCGCCGCCTCGTCGATGAGCTCAAGGGCAGGCTGAGGAGGGCATCGGCCGGGACGGCTCGGGCCAGGGAACGCCACGTCGCTCGGGGCAAGCTCCTGCCTCGCGACCGGGTCGACGCCCTCGTCGACCCGAGCAGCCCGTTTCTCGAACTATCCCCCCTCGCCGCCACCGGCCTCTACGACGACGAGGCCCCCGGCGCCGGCATCATCACCGGCGTCGGTCGGGTCAGCGGACGGGAGTGCGTGATCGTCGCCAACGACGCCACCGTCAAGGGTGGCACCTACTACCCGATCACGGTCAAGAAGCACCTACGGGCCCAGGAGGTGGCCCTGCACAACCGGCTGCCGTGCGTGTACCTGGTCGACTCCGGCGGGGCGTTCCTCCCCCGCCAGGACGAGGTCTTTCCCGACCGGGAGCACTTCGGCAGGATCTTCTACAACCAGGCGACCATGAGCGCCAAGGGAATTCCTCAGATCGCGGCGGTCCTCGGCTCGTGCACGGCCGGCGGTGCCTACGTGCCTGCCATGTCGGACGAGACCGTCATCGTCCGGGATCAGGGGACGATCTTTCTCGGCGGGCCGCCGCTGGTGAAGGCGGCGACGGGCGAAGTAGTGAGCGCGGAGGACCTCGGTGGCGGCCTGCTGCACTCGCGCACATCGGGCGTGACCGACCACCTCGCCGACGACGACGCCCACGCCCTGCGGATCGTCCGCTCCATCGTGGCGACCCTCGCTCCGAGGGAGCCGTGCCCCTGGGAGGTGGTGGCACCCGAAGAGCCCGCCCTCGACCCCGCCGACCTCTACGGCGCCGTCCCTGCCGACCCGCGCGCTCCCTACGACGTCCGAGAGGTCATCGCCCGCATCGTCGACGCCAGCCGATTCTCCGAGTTCGAGGCCGAGTACGGCTCGACCCTCGTGACCGGGTTCGCCCGCATCCACGGCCACCCGGTGGGCCTCGTGGCCAACAACGGTGTCCTGTTCTCCGAGTCGGCGATGAAGGGGGCCCATTTCATCGAGCTGTGCGACCAGCGCAAGATCCCATTGCTGTTCTTGCAGAACATCACCGGATTCATGGTCGGCCGGCAGTACGAGGCGGGCGGCATCGCCAAGCATGGCGCCAAGATGGTGATGGCCGTGGCCTGCGCCCGGGTACCCAAGCTGACCATCGTGATCGGAGGCTCCTTCGGTGCCGGCAACTATTCGATGTGCGGCCGGGCCTACTCCCCCAGGTTCCTGTGGATGTGGCCGGGTGCCCGGATCTCGGTGATGGGCGGCGATCAGGCCGCTGCGGTCCTCGCCACGGTGCGGCGCGACCAGCTCGAGGCCTCGGGTGACACGTGGAGCGAAGAGGACGAGGCGGCCTTCCGAGCGCCGATTCGCGAGCGCTACGAGGCGCAGGGAAACGCCTACTACTCGACCGCCCGGCTCTGGGACGACGGCATCATCGACCCGCTCGACACAAGAACGGTCGTCGGCCTCGCCCTCTCCGCCTGCGCCAACGCCCCACTCGAGCCGGTCTCCTACGGCGTCTTCAGGATGTGAGCTCCATGTTTGACACCGTCCTCATTGCCAACCGGGGCGAGATCGCCGTGCGGATCATCCGCACCCTCCGCCGCCTCGGCGTCCGTTCCGTTGCCGTCTACAGCGACGCCGACGCCGGCGCCCTGCACGTACGCGAGGCCGACGTGGCCGTCCGCCTCGGTGCGGCACCGGCCAAGGAGAGCTACCTGCACGTTGAGCGGATCATCGAGGCGGCCCGATCGACGGGCGCCCAGGCGGTCCACCCCGGCTACGGATTCCTGGCCGAGAACCCTCGCTTCGCTACGGCCTGCGCCGTCGCCGGCATCGTGTGGGTCGGACCTTCGCCGCATGCCATGGAGGTCATGGGCGACAAGATCAGGGCCAAGGCTGCGGTCGGCGCGGCCGGGGTACCCGTCGTCCCGGGATCGCCGGGAAGCGCCGTGAGCGACGACGACCTGGTAACCGCCGCCGCCGACGTTGGCTACCCGGTCCTCGTGAAGCCGTCCGCCGGCGGCGGCGGCAAGGGCATGCACCTCGTGGAGCGGGCCGCCGACCTACCAGAGGCGTTGCGGCGGGCCCGACGCGAAGCGGCATCGGCCTTTGACGACGACACCCTCTTCCTCGAGCGCTTCGTCGAGCGACCCCGTCACATCGAGGTGCAGGTCTTGGCCGACACGGCGGGCACGATCGTCCACCTCGGGGAGCGGGAGTGCAGCCTCCAACGCCGCCACCAGAAGGTGATCGAGGAGGCCCCATCGGCGCTCCTCGACGCCGCCACGCGCGAGCGGATCGGCGCCTCGGCCTGCTCGACGGCGCGGAGCGTGGGCTACACCGGCGTCGGCACCGTGGAGTTCATCGTCGGAGCCGACCGGCCCGACGAGTACTTCTTCATGGAGATGAACACCCGCCTCCAGGTCGAGCACCCGGTCACCGAGATGGTGACGGGGCTCGATCTGGTGGAACAGCAGCTCCTCGTGGCCGCAGGCGGGGCGCTCGGCTTCGACCAGGGCGCCGTGCAGCTGAACGGCCACGCCATCGAAGCCAGGGTCTACGCCGAGGACCCGGCCAAGGGGTTTCTGCCGACCGGAGGGCGGGCCATCGTCGTCGACGAGCCCGCCGGCGAAGGCATCAGGTTTGACAGCGGCCTGGTCGCCGGCGTGGACATCGCCACGACCTACGACCCCATGCTGGCCAAGGTCGTGGCCTGGGCCCCGGATCGGGCCTCCGCTTTGGCTCGCATCGACCGGGCCCTGGCCGGCACCGTGCTGCTCGGCTTCGGGACCAACGTCGCGTTTCTGCGGGCCCTCATCGGGCATCCCGACGTCGTCGCTGGTCGCCTCGACACGGGCCTCATCGAGCGCGACCTCGACCGGCTGGTCGGCGCCCGACCGGCGCCGGTCGTCGCGGCCGCCTACGCCCTGTGGCGCCTGCTCGAAGCGTGGCCGCAAGGACCGATCATCGACCCCTGGGACCTCCCCAACGGCTGGCGCGTCGGCGACACCAGCCCCCTGCGCTTCGCTTTGGCCGGCGCCGACGGGGAGACGGCGAAGGTCGCCGTGCGCGGCACACCCGCATCGGCGTGGGTCACGGTCGGTGACGATGCCGAGGTCCCCGCCACCATCGTGGCCACCGGGTCAGCCGCCCATGGACCCAGCGCGCTCGTGACCTTCGCCGGTCTCAGCCATCCGGTCGTCGCCGCCACCGCAGGGCCGACGACCTGGATCCACATCGACGGGGCGGCGTGGCCGATCACCGAGGCCCAACCGACGCGGAGGACCGAGGGTGACGGGGCCGGTGATGCCGACATCCGCAGTCCGATGCCGGGCACCGTCCTCGCCGTCAACGTGTCAGACGGCGACGCGGTGACCACAGGTCAGGCGGTCATCGTCGTGGAAGCGATGAAGATGGAGCACAGCCTCTCCGCCCCCCACGACGGCACCGTGGAGGTGATGGTAAAGACCGGTGACCAGGTCGAGCTCAACCAGGTCGTGGCCCGGGTCACCGAGACGTGAGCGGTACGACCGACGTGCGTTCATTCGGTCTCCCCTTTCCCCCCAACGCCTTTTGTCGTTACTGCGACGGGCGACCGGCCCTGAGCCATTCGGCCAGGAGCGGGTCGACCACCCGGTAGCCGGTCAGGCGGGCCCGGTCACGGACGACCTCGCCGTCGGCGACGAGGGTTTCGATGGCCCCGGTCGTGCTGCCACCACGCGGGTTGCGGCTGGCCTTGGAGTACAACCCGCCCCGGTCCTCGGCGATGCTCGTCAGCACCTGACGTTCCGTCGCCTTCAGCCTGGTCCAGATGGTCTTGGCCTCGTCGACGCCTTCGGCCAGGACCTGGGCGAGCGCGGCGGTCCAGCGTTCCTCGTCGGCGGCCTCGCCTGCGGGCGTCAGCTCCCAGACCGTGTGGGCGAGCAGCATGGCCCGTTGGGGGTGGCCGGTAGCGGTGTCGAGCAGGGACCCGAGAGCCGCACCGATGTCCCGGCCGGTGGCGGCGAAGCGGTCGGCGATGAACTCGCCGAGATCGACGGGATCGAGCGGCGGAAGGGCGATGGACTTGGCCTGGGTGTAGAAGGCCCGACGCTTGTCGGCGAAGAGCTGCTCCATCATCCCGACGTGGCTGCCGGCGAAGATGTAGCTCGCAGCGTCGCCGTGATGCTGGATCTGGGAGCGGATGACGGCGTCGGCAGGCCCGGCGGCGAGGACGTCTTGGAACTCGTCGAAGGCAACAAGGACCCGACGGCCGTCCTTGTCGTAGAGCCGTCGGGGCAGGTTGAGCCGTTCGACGAGGGGATCGTCGGCCGAGAGCGTGGCGCTCACCTCGAGGGATGCGGGCACCGGGCCGCCTCCGACGCGGGCGACGGGGTTGAGGGTACGGCGAACGCTCGTGAACCACTGGTTGATCCGGCCGGTGAGCTGTTCGCCGTACGCGGCCTCGATCCGCTGGGCGATGTCCGCCAGGCTGAGCACGCCGAAGAAGTCGACGTAGACGCATGCCCAACCCTCGGCGTCGGCACGCGCCAGCGTGGCGCGCAGCAGGGAGGTCTTGCCGTACCTTCGGGGGGCGGCCAGGCGGGCGTTGTTGCCCGACCAGGCGAGGTCGATGATGGCCTGGCGTTCGCCTTGCCGGTCGACCAGGTCGGCCACGGGGATCGGACCGCTGTAGCGGAACGGGTTGATGCCGGCGCCGGCCATGATCGTCATCGTACCGGCTTGCACGTAATTCCGTGGAGAATTGCACGGATATCGGTGCGATCGAGGACCAGGATGACAAGGCCACGATGACGACGGCCCCGAGCGGGCGAGAGTCACCCACTACCGTGGCGGTTCGGTCCCCACGGACATCCCGCCCGAGTAGCTCAGTTGGCCAGAGCAGGCGCCTTGTAAGCGTCAGGTCGTCGGTTCGAGTCCGACCTCGGGCTCGCCTGACCAGGACTTTTCTCGACCCATACGAAGGGAAGAGCACCTTGGTCTCAGTTTTGGTCTCAGTTCGTGGCCGGTCATGGACTCAGGATCCCTCCCGCTTTTCGCCGAACAGTGTCGCCTCGATGCGGGTAGCGGCGACGGAGCGACGATCGGCCAGGATGTGGGAGTAACGGGCGGTGAGGGCCACCTGGGAGTGCCCGAGCACTTGGCCGGCGGTCCTTAGGTCTAGGTCGGAGGCCAACATCATTGTCGCCGCCGAATGACGCAGATCGTGAAGGCGTCTGGCCGGAACCTTCGCCTTAGCGCACAGTGCCTTGAAGTCGCGGGCGTCGGCCCGTGGGTCGATCGGTCCGCCTGCGCAGTTGGCGAACATCCACCCTCCGTGTGGGCCGGGTTCCCATATCTCGCTTGCAAGGCGCTTGGCCTTCTGCGCCGTCTGGTGGATCCGAAGCTCCGCCGTGACAGTTACTGGAATGGTGAGGGTGCGCCGGCCAGCGTCGGATTTTGGCTCGGACACCTTTAGCCCCCCGCCCCAGCGTTGCTCGCAATCAGCAGCACGTTTGGACAGCTTCCCAGCCCGGTTGAGGCATCTGCTCGAATCGGGGCAACCGTGCTGCCACGAGACGCGCTGGAGTTGCCTGCGAATGGTCATGGTGCCCTCGGTGCCGGTCTCTACGGGCAGCTCCAGATCGTCCCACCTGAGCCCAAGCACCTCGCCCTGTCGGAGCCCGAGCGCCAAAGCCACCGACCAGCGGGCGGAGTTGGGCATCCCCTGAGCGGCGATGAGAAGCGTCGCCATCTGCCCGACGCTGTAGGGCTCGATCTCGGTTCGTTCGTCTCGAGGGGTGTCTGCCGCCTTGACCGGACTACGGGCAATCAGACCCCGCTTCACCGCGTCGTTCAGCGCCGCGTTCAAGGTTCGGCGGCAGTGGGCGACGTGCAGACGCCGGTCCATCATGTACGACCACAGGTGCTCGATGTTCGCCGGCGCGAGTCGATCGAGGCGGACCCTGCCGATCGCGGCGGCAATGTGGCGCTCGTCGGTCCGATAGCCGGAAAGCGTCAGCGGCCGGACGGCCCGCAACTTCTCCTTCCGCGCGATCCACTCGCTCAAATAGTCGGCCAGGCAGGTCCTGCCGGTTGCCGTGACGGTCCCGGCGTCACGCGCCTGTTCGAGCTTCTTGACCTTGGCGGCCACCACCGACTGTGTCTTGCCGGTCACGTGCCGACGGTCGTCCCACCCACCGGGTCCCACGCCCATGACACCCTCCCGTGCCAACGCCCGTCGTTGCCCTCGTAGATCGTGGAACGCCCGTTGGCTGTAAGCCTCGCCATGGCCCTGTTTTAGCCCGCCGCTCGGATGTGCTGCTCGGCTAGAAAATCCTCGAGCGCCCGCCGAGGAACAAGTCGGCGGGCGCCGACCTTGACGGAACGTATCTCGCCCGACTCGAGCAGCTTGAAAAGGTTGGAGCGGCCGAGCCCGAGCAGCCGGGCCGCCTCGTCGACCGAGACCGACAGCGGCATGGGTGCCGGCCGCTCGACCAGCTCGGTGATGGTGGAAGCCAGACGGCTCACCTGCTCGGCGAGGGAGGCGCAGGCTTGCTCGACGGCCCCCGCCTGCCGGCGGACCGATGCGACCTGGTCACCGCCATCAGCCAACCCGTCCGTCGGTTGCACCGTCATGGCCGGCGGGAGGTTGGGGCGGCGTGGACGGACATGGTGACCTCCTCGGTAGGCCGCGATGTGCAGCCTCTACACCGTCGCCGCTGAGCGGTCCACGCTATTCCGAGTCGACGTGTCGACAACTGCGTCGTCGGAGACGAGTCGTGTGTGTCAGGTGCCTGCGACGTGGACTGCAATGCCCAGTTCGCCAGCAGCTCGGCGGAGCAGGTCACCGACATTGACAGGAGTGCCAAGCCAAAGCTGCCGGCCGTAGGCGAGCCCGGCGAGTGTCTCCGCGACCAGCAGTACGGTTCCTCCACGCCAGTGCCGAGTCGCAGGCAGGGCGAGCTCGTCGTCCGGCAATGCTTCAGGCCAGTCGCCGCCCAGAACGCGCCTGCGAGGTACTCGTCGATCACGATCACGACGGCGCCGCTCAGTCGTCGCTAGTGCCGTCGCTACCGCCCAGGAGCGGATCGGCCTCCGAGACGGCGTCAAGGCCAGCCTGAAAGTCCTCGACCAAGTCGCCCGTCGTCATACGACGGAACACTTCCTTGCCCTCGGTGAGAGACGGGGGTCGCCAGCTCGGCGACGCTGACGACGTTCTTCGAGAAGTTCCTCGCCGAGGCTCATGTTCACCATCATGCCCCGGACGGCCGGGCCAGGAGTACCGAGACAACCCAGGCCGAAGGCCGACCGTCTCAGGCCGTCACCGTGCTCCCATCTCGTCGAAGCGGCTCACACAATAGGAACGCCACCAACGTCGAGCGTTCCCCGGTCATCACTCCCCTCCGGCCACCTCCGTCGAATGTTCATCGCCGTCAACCACACGACCGTTCGCTCCTCAAGATGAACACCTCCGGCGCCCCAACTGCCAGCCATCGACCCTCCCCCCTTCCAAACCCGAATTTCCGGCTTTACACAGTTGGCATTCGAAGAGATTCGGCCTCGCCGGCGCGGCAACGCAGAGGTGACGCGGCCACGGCAAACATGCAGGATCACAGCGGGAACCGGCCGGCCAGACGTTCCGGGAGGCCCGAGACCTCAATAGCGTGGACCGCCCGGCGGCTTCCCGATAGGAGCGTGCCCGTCCGCCCGCTCCGGGATAGGAGCCAGGTGTGATCCCGATACGGCGTATCAGCCTGGGCGGCGGCTACCGCTATCTGATGGAGTCGGTCGCGGTCGGCGACGGGACCCTCGATTCCTTCGGCATGACCCCAACGGTCCACCCCGAGCAGCCGCTGCCGGTGGACCGAGCACCACCGCCGCTACTGGGGCCAGATCAGCAGAGCACACCCACCCGTCCTCGCACGAGGAGTTGTGCGGGCGTTTGAAGCTCCGACGATCACTTCGAGATAGGGCCGGAACGGTTACAACAGGGCAGGCGGCGCTATAGGAGAGAGCTGCGGCCAGGCTGCCCGGTGCCAGTACTCGGTCTTGGTGATCGATGCCAAATGACGAGGAGGTCGGCGCCTTCGAGCTTGGCGACCGACAGGGACGACGACGTCGATCGCGTGCTCGACCGACCGCACCTCGTAGCGCACCGAGTCTTATCCTTATGCAATGGCTAACACCCTCGCGCCGCGGTCTCGTCGCGCCGCTCCAAGGGCCAAAGGCCCCCGGTGGTGCCATCACGGATCGGGAATAGTGAGAAGGGTCGGTGGCATGTCGAATGCCGGAGCGCACCTGGCAGCCGGCTTTATCCCAGAGGGGACCCGACGTGCGACCCGGCTTAGCTCAGCCTCTACGACGCCGCTCTCGATGTACGCGACGAGCGCCACGAGGTGTGTTCAGGCGCGAGGATGAGTGCCATGGCAACGGTTGGCAGTCTTCCAAGTCTCCTGCACCCCTTCGCCCGGCCCGGCGCCCCCCGCGGTGCCTTTTTGGACATCGTCGCTGGGAGCGGCGCCGAGGTCACCGACGCGCAGGGCCGTGTCTATATCGATGCGCTCGGCAGCCTGTGGTACTGCAATGTCGGCCATGGTCGAGTCGAGATGGCCGAGGCGGTGGCCGCCCAGATGCGCCGCCTCGAGGTGTTCCATACCTTCGATCGGTTCACCAACTCCCCCGCCGACGCCGTGGCCGACCGGTTGGCCGGGCTGGCGCCGATGCCGGATGCTCGGGTCTTTCTCACGTCCGGGGGTTCGGAGTCGGTCGAGACGGCTATCAAGCTGGCCCGTATCGCCCAGGGACGCGCCGGCCACCCAGAACGCACGGTCGTGGTGAGCCGCTATCCCTCCTATCATGGCGTCACCTACGCGGCCCTGTCGCTTACTGGTCTGCCTGCCAACCAGGCAGGCTTCGGTCCGCTGCTGCCCGACGTGGTCCAGGTCCCTTACGACGACATCGACACCCTCGATCGGTTGGCCGAGGTCGGCGAGGGCCGAATTGCGGCGGTGATCGCCGAGCCCGTCGTCGGCGCCGGCGGCGTGTACCCGCCGCCCGACGGTTACCTCGCCGGGCTGCGTGACCGCTGCGACCGCTGGGGGGCGTATCTCATCTTTGATGAGGTGATCTGCGGTTTCGGTCGTCTCGGGGCGTGGTGGGGTGCCGATCATTTCGGGGTGCGGCCGGACATGGTCACCTTTGCTAAAGGAGTGACATCGGGCTACTTGCCTCTCGGTGGGGTGCTGGTCGGTCCCGCCGTGAGAGCCCCATTGGAGTCCGACTCTGCGTTCGTCCTCAAGCACGGCTACACCTACAGCGGGCATCCGCTGCCAGCTGTCGCCGCTCTAGCGAACCTCGATATCATCGAACAAGAAGGTCTTCTCGATCGGGCCAAGGGTATCGGTGAACGGTTGGGGAGTGGTCTCAGCGGTCTGGTCGACGGTGAACACGTAGTGGAGGCCCGGGGCACAATGGGGATCTGGGCCATCGGGCTGGGCACGCATCTCAACGCTGTCGTCGTCCGTGACGCCTTGCTGGACTTCGGGGTCATCGCCCGGCCCGTCGGCGACTCCACGTTGGCCTACTGCCCACCACTGGTCATCACCGACCAACAAATGGAGCGCAGCGTCGAAGCGACTCGGCGCGCCATCGACATCGTCGTGAGCCGTTCGAAGCCGGCGTGAGCTGGCGCCGTGACGGAAGCGCCGGAGGCGATGCGCAGCCATCAGAGAGCCTTTACAGTCGACTGCACCGACTGCTGTGCTCATGGCAACCAAGAAACCCGATCGTTCCACGGCCAGGACACGACCGAGGACCGGGTCAGCCTGCTCCTGGCCCTGCAGGCTAGAGCGACCGCTCTCGGGGGGGTTCTCCAACGCGACCGCCGAACATTGGAGGGGTCCTCTTCTTCCCGGCGGACCCTGAGCCGGCTACGGTCGGCGCAGCAGAAGCGGACCGAACGGTGCGCGTCGGGGGCCGGGGGATTAGAGTGAGACAGGAGCAAGAGCCGACCGGGCCGACCGACGCCACGAAGGTGCCTCGCTTCGCTGGTCTGGGGACTTTTGCTCGGTTGCCTCGCCTCGAGGACGTCGGGCCGTGCGCGGTCGCTGTCGTTGGGGTGCCCTTCGACGGCGGCGCCAGTTACCGCCCTGGTGCCCGGTTCGGTCCGGCGCATATCCGTCAGTCCTCCCGGCTTCTCCGGCCTTACAATCCGGCTCTTGACGTTGCGCCGTTCGGGGTCCATCAGGTCGCTGACGCCGGTGACATCGCCTGCAATCCTTTCGATGTGGTCGAGGCGATCGGTCAGATCGAGGCGGCGGCACGCACTCTGCGCTCCGACGGCGCCCGGTTGGTCACCCTCGGCGGTGACCACACGATCGCGCTTCCGTTGCTGCGGGTGATGGCCGAGCGCCACGGGCCGGTCGCCGTCTTGCACTTCGACGCCCATCTCGACACCTGGGACACCTACTTCGGGGCGCCCTACACCCACGGCACTCCGTTTCGGAGGGCCAGCGAAGAGGGGCTGATTGACGGTGATCGCTCGCTGCACGTCGGTATCCGCGGACCGCTTTACGGCGTCGACGATCTGGCCGAGACCGAAGGCTTCGGGTTCGGGGTTATCGGCTGTGTCGACATCGAGCGCCTCGGCGTTGCGGGCACGATCGAGGCGGCCCGCTCTCGTCTCGGTGTCGGCCCGGTCTATGTCTCGGTTGACATCGACGTTCTCGATCCGGCGCACGCGCCCGGTACAGGGACACCCGAGGCGGCCGGCATGACCTCTCGTGAGCTCCTCGGGATCTTGCGCGGCCTCGCCGATCTCGAGATCGTCTCGGCCGACATCGTAGAGGTAGCCCCGGCCTATGACCACGCCGAGATCACAGGGATCGCCGCTTCTCACGTCGCCTACGAGCTGCTCTCCATGATGGGACTCGTGTCGTCCGCCCACAAGACGCCACCGGACAGCACGGGGTCGTCGGAGGGAGGCCGCCGGAGTCGAGGACGGTAGCGATGAGCGCCGACCCCGCTGCCGGTACCTCCTAGCTGGTGGCGCCGTCGCAGACCACTGTTCGCTCCCCTCACTGCGACGGTGGTCCCGCAGCCCCACACGCCGATCCCTTCACGACCCATCCCGAGGAGTGTCGCTCATGACCGATATGCAGCTACCTGTCGGAGACGCCGCCACAACCGGTACGGACCGCTCGACTGGCCTCAGGCGAAACGCCCTCAGCCCATTCGAGGTCCTCTCCGCCACCCTCGCCAACCTGGCGCCCGTCGAGGGCCTGTTCCTGTCGATCACGCTGGTCGCCGCCGCGATGGGGACACGGGCACCGTTCGCCTTTCTCATCGCCGGTGTGGCCATCGCCGCCACCGGAAACACACTGGCCGAGTTCTCCAAGCTGATCCCCAGCGCCGGGTCGTTCGTGACCTTCATCGGTCGTAGCGCAGGCGGTGTTTCTAAACCGGGCGGCAACTTTCTGGCCACGATGACCTACTACATGCTCATGATCAGCTACCCGGTCACAATCGCAGCAGTCGTCGTCTTTCTCGGCTCGTGGCTACAAATCGTGTTCAACCTGCCGAACGTGGCCTGGCTGCTTATCTCTCTCGGCGTGCTCGTCGTCACCACACCCCTGCTGCTGCGGCGGGTTGGTCTGTCAGCCAAGGTCGCATTCGCGATGTTCACGGTCGAAGCGACCGGGCTTATCGTCTTGTCGGTCGCCCTGCTCGCCGACGCCGGCACCCACGTGACTGTTATCGCTCACAACATCGGCGGCACCCCAGGAGGCTTCGGCGGGCTCTCGGGCATCACGTTCGCGCTGGCCGTCTCAGGATTCATCGGGTGGGAGAACTCGGGACCACTCGCCGAGGAGGCCCGCGACCCACGCAAAGCCATTCCCCGCACGATCTTCACCTCCATCGGGGTGATCATGGTCCTCTACTTCCTGGCCAGCTGGGCAGCCGCCTCAGGTTTCATCGCATGGAAAGGGACCGCCGGGGGGGCAAGCGCCCTAGAGAACGTGGCCAACGCCGCCCCATTCCTCGATCTGTCACGACACTTCACCCCCTGGTGGACCTGGGCGGTCGGCCTCATCGGGGTCACAAGCGCCTTCGGCTGCTACATCGCCGCTGCCACCTCTCAGGCCCGCATCACCTACAACGGCGCTCGGGAAGGACTGCTTCCCCCCGTCATGGCGAAAGTGACCAGGCAACAGGCGCCCATCGGAGCCATCTTGCTCTACGTCGCTATCACGGCCCTACTGGTGGCGGTCCCATACTTTTGGCTCAACACCAGTGCGATCACCGTGTTCTCCGACGAAGCCGGCGTCGGCACCGTACCCATCCTACTCGTGTACCTCATCGCCAACCTATGCCTACCAATCTACCTGTACCGAGCCCATCGGCGATCCTTCTCCTGGGTCCGCCACGTCCTCGTTCCCCTCGTCGGGTCGGCCGTCTTAGCCTACGGAATTTATGAATTCGTTCTGCCCAGCCAACCGCCACCCGCCAACCACTACTGGATCTTCATTCTCGCCATCGTGGCAGTCTCCGCCCTCACCGCCGTCATGGTCATCCTCCATCGACCCGCAGCCGCCGAACGAGTCGGAAGGGCCCTCGCTGAATGACCAGTTGCGACCATCCTACTCCAGCGAGCCGGTCCACGCCCCAAGCACGTCCGTAAGGGCCGGGTGCAACGGTGGCCCAGCCACGTTCCAGACAGAAAATCGGTGACACCGGCTGCTTGCGAGCGCCGAGCAGGGCCCGTGCTCCGCTTTGTGTCCCGTCCGTCCCGCCACTCTTGCGCCTCGACGACAGCCGATCCTGCCGATGCGGGCCGGCCAAGTCGAGCGGCGACGCACGACTACGTCCGCAACGGTGTCACCGACCCCTCCGCCGCGTTGGACCTGGCCGCCAGTCTTGTCAGCCGCTCATTTGTGTGCTGCGCGGTTCGCTGCCAGGGGCGACGGCCGCCCCGCTTATCCGCTTGAGTAGGGCGTCTAACAGTTCGAGCTGTTCGGTCTTGGCGGCGCGGGCGGGGTACATCACGGCTTGGATGCTGAGGCCGTCCATGAGGATCAGGCATTCGTGGACCGCCCGGTCGATGTCGAGCCCTTCAGCGAGCTGCCCGTCGTCGCGGGCTTCGACGAGCCGGCGGCGGACGCGGGTGCAGAACCCATCGACTTCGTCGTTCTGGATCTTTCGCAATGCGGGTGATCCGACTGCTTCCCCCCAGAAGCTGGCCTCGATCTTGGCCTCGAGGATCCCCTGTCTGGTCAGGGGGAGCGCCTCGATCATGAGCACGCGCAGGGCGTCGATCCCTCGTCGAGTGCGGTTGCGCCTGTCGGTGCGTTCCCTGACGCCCCGATGGGCCGTGATCAGTGCAGAGGCGAGAATGTCGGCCTTGTCCGAGAAGTAGTGAGCCAACACTCCGTTGGAGTAGCCGGCTTCCCGGGCGATCTCTCTTGTGGTGGCGTTGGCGATACCGCTGCGGGCGATGACGCGCCATACCGCGACAACGATCTCATTCCGTCGGGTGTCGTGGTCAACAATTTTGGGCATGACACCTTGCTTTCTTCTCCGAGCGTCCCTGCAGCCAACGATTCCGTCGTCATAACGCCGCCGACCGCGGGGTGGTCTTGGAGTCGGGTCGGAGACTATACGACCTCGCCATGGTCACCAGCTCAGCCTGCCATGCGCGAATTCTGACGTGTCGCTGCTGTCCTTCCGGGCCGGACCGCCGATGGCTGTGCCCTATCCTGAGTAGCGCTGCAGGGACCGGACCCGTTCGGTCAGCGCCGCAGGAGCGTGGTCGACCAACAATGCGACGGTCCCATCGAGGTCGACGATGCCTGCATCCGAACCGAGACCCTGGACTACCAGGGCGGCCGCTGCCATTCCGAGCCAGGCGGAGATCTCCAGGTCGCCGTGACGGAGAAGTCCAGCGATGAAACCTGCGGAGGCGGCGTCGCCGCAGCCGGTGGTGTCGACCACGGGCACGTTGAAGGCGGGCAGGGCGACGCGTTGACCGGCGCTGAAGAGGGCGGCCCCGGCCGCCCCGGTAGAAACGAGGACCGCGTCGACTCCGACGTCGAGGATCATATCGGCTGCGGTGGTCAGGTCGGCCTTGCCGGTCAGGTTGCGGAGCTGGTCGTCGTTGGGCAGGAAGTACTGCACGAGCTCGAGGGCGGGTCGCAGCCAACGCCACGTCGGCGTGTCGCCGGGGGTGAGCACATCGGCAGTGGTGATGACACCGTGGTCGCGCGCGAACCCGAGCACCTGGCGTAGCGGCTTGCCGCCGAAGGGACCGAGGGCGTCGGGACCGCCGACATGAAGCAGATCAGCGGCCGCCAGGGCATCCCAGTCGATGTCGGCGAGCTCGAGGCGGGAGGTTGCTCCCGGGCAGTGAAGGGCGGGGCGTTCGCCGTTGGACCGGATCGGGAGCATTGTGGCGGAGGTCTGTATGCCGGCTTTGCGTCGGAGGTGCGAGGTGTCGATCCCGTGCTGTTGTAAGGCGGATGTCAAGAAATCGGCCAAGAGGTCATCGCCGACGGCTCCCATGACCACAACATCGACTCCCAGCTTGGCCAGATCCACGGCGGTCCCGGCCGCGGTCCCGGCCGCGGTGATGCGGATCTCCTCGAGGATCTGTCGGCCCTGCCCGGGGGGAATGTGCGACACCGGACGGCCAAGGACATCGACGATGTGCACGCCAAGGCAGACCACCCGTTGGCCCGAAGCGATCGCGCTCATATCGGCGCGTGCCCAGCCTTGTAGCGTCGGCGCTCGGCGGAGCGGCGAACCTCGTCGAGCTCGGCTTCGTCGAGGATACGCGGTGTGCCCATCAGGCGTGCCTGGATGTAGATACCGGCCAACCATTCGAGCAACTGGGCCCGCTCGTATGCCTCCTCGAGCGACGCCCCGTAGGTGATGGCACCGTGGTTTTGCAGGAGGGCCCCGAAGCGGTCCTGCAGCGCTTCGCTCGTGGCTTCGGCCAGGTTCGTCGAGCCGAATGTCTCGTAAGGGGCGACGCGGACGGGGCCGCCAAGCCGAAGGATCGAGTAGTGGATAGCGGGCAACTCGGCGGCAACCGTCGACAGCGCGACAGCGGCCTGTGAGTGGGTGTGAACAACGGCGGCGGCCCCGGGGATAGTCGCGTAGATCTTGCGGTGCATCGGCCATTCCGAGGAAGGCGTGCGGGAGCCGCCGAGGAATTTTCCGTCGAGGTCGACGACACAGATCGCCTCTGTGCTCATCGTCTCGTAGTCGATCCCCGATGGTGTGATGGCGATGTGGTCGCCGGTTCGCATACTGAGGTTGCCGGCGCTACCTACCACCAACCCGTCGGCGACCAGCCGCCGTCCGTGCTCGACGAGCGCCGTCCGCGCCACGTCGATGTCGCGAGAGAGCGGGGTCGTCACTGACCCTCGTCGATCATCTCCTCGATCGGTCGCACCCCGGCGGTGCCCCGTCGCAGGCGACTCCGTAGAACGAGGACATACCAAAGGAGGGCGAGCACCGCGGCCCCTCCGATCACCTTGTCGGAGCCATGGAAGGTGTGGGGCAGCGACAGAGCGAGGATCAGCGCGGCCGTCCAGACCAAGACAAGCGCGATCACTACCGGGGCGAAGCGGCCCAGGCTGAAGGCACCCGGGACCCGGTCCATGACACGACGTTTCATCGCGTAAGCGATCGTGATGAGGAAGTAGATAATATAGGGGATAATCGCCGTCGCTCCGACCAGTGTGCTGAAGGAGTTGGTCTGCAGGTACCCATAGAACATGAAGGCGATGTCGATGACCCCGAACGTCACCAGGGCGATAATCGGTGTCTGAGTACGTGTGTTGACCCGACGGAAGTATCTGGAGAACGGAAGCATGTTATCCCGGGCCATTGAGTACACGAGACGGCTTTGGGCTGCGGCTCCGATGACGTTGATGGCGAACATGGAGAAGATCACGAGGGCAATGAACACCTTGACCAGCCAGGACGTCAACCAGTAATGGGCTATGTCGACCAGGGGAAGGGGCGACTTCTGGATGGCAGCGAGATCCGGGATGGCGACGGTAAAGCCGATGAGAGCCACGAACCCGAGTACGACCGACCCGGCGACGGCCACGATGATCGCCCGGGGGACGTTGAACCGGGCGTTGACAGACTCCTCAGCCAGGTCGGCGGCGAGCTCGAAGCCGACGAGCGTGTAGGCACCGAGGAGTCCGGCCAGAACGATGGCGTACCAGGTCGAGTGATGCACGAGCTGCGTGGTGTTGGTCAAGAAACCTATGCCGTGGCCCGAGGGCTTGGTTTTCAGTCCCCACAGCACAAGAAGCAGCACGCCGAAGACGACGGTCCCGACAATCTCGGTGATGACGGCGAGGGAGTTGATACGAGCGGTCAGCTGCACGCTGATGATGTTGATGATCGCCGGCAGGACCATCAAGATGATCGCTACCGTCAAGACGAGATGTCCGCTCGGCGCGTTGTTGCCGAACTCGCTGATGAGCAGGGGGCTGGCGGCCAAGAGGATGATGCTGCCGCCTCCGACGGTCATGTACATCAGTCCAGCGAAGCCGACAAACCAACCGTAGGTAGAGTTCACCAGACGTGAGCTCCACTGGTAGGCGTACCCGGCGAGCGGTATGCGGGTCCCGAGCTCGGCGACGACCAGGGCGACGAGGAGCTGACCCGCACCGACCACGAGCCAAAGCCAAATCGACGCCGGACCCCAATTGCTGATGCCGACACCAAAATTGAGGAAGATTCCGGTGGTGATCGATATGATGGAAAAAGACACGCCGAACAGGGCAAAAAACCTCAAGGTTCGACGTAAGTCCTGGCGGTAACCGAACCCTTCGGTCATCCCACGATCAGCCGCGACCGTCACGTCGGACGGGTGCGCCGTCTCGGTAGTCGGGACGGGCTCATTCACTTTCGACATGCCCTCTTCTCCTTGGTCGATACCACCGAGACCCGGCTCGGTGATCCCCAATGTTCGCCCTACCTCTTCACACTCCCTGGCGCCGAGGTGCGATCGGCGTCCGTTCACGCCCTCCGCGGACCTCCTCCACGATGCCCGCAATACCCTCGGGGTCTAGCCGGTAGAGGGCGTAGAGCGCAGCCGGCGGTCCGAGGACGGCGTACTCGTCGTTGATCCCGTGGCGGCGGAACGGCACGGCCACCTGGTGATCGGCAAGCGCCTCGGCGACCGCACCGCCGAGCCCGCCGGTCACGTTGTGCTCCTCGACAGTGATGATGGCCCCCGTCTCCGTGGCGGCCGCCAGCACGGCCTCTACATCCAGCGGCTTGATGGTGTGCATGTCGAGGACCCGGACACCACAACCTCGAGCACCGAGGAGATCAGCGGCCTGCAGCGCAGGGGCGACTTCCGAGCCCGTGGCGATGATGGTGGCGTCGAGGCCGTCGCGCAGTCGGATGGCACGCCCGAACTCGAAGTTGTCAGGGACGACGGAGTACACCTCGGCATCTCGACCCCGCCCGAGGCGAATGTACATGGCGCCCGGGGTCGTCAGTGAAAGACGGAGAATGGCCCGGAGCTGGTTGGCGTCGGCGGCGCAGACGACGATCAGGTTGGCGACGGCGCGCATGGCGGCGAGGTCCTCGAGGGCGTGGTGGCTGGTCCCGTAGTACCCCAGTGAGATGCCTGAATGGTGGGCGAGGACCCGTACCGGCATGCCCGGGTAGGCGCAGTCCGTACGTATCTGCTCGAAGCAGAGGAGGGCCGCGAAGGCGGCGAACGTGCCAACGTAGGGGATAAGACCGGTCGATGCCATCCCCGCGGCCGCGGTGACCATATTCTTCTCGGCAATGCCCATGTTGAAGAAGCGATCGGGGTGAGCGGCACCAAAATCGGGCAGGCGGTTGGCGGATGCCAGGTCAGCGGTGAGCACGACGATGCGAGGGTCGGTGTGCGTCAGGTCGGCCAGCTCGGTGCCGGCGACGAACGCCGGAACGGAGTCTCCGCGGGTCCCCTTGGTCGACTTGTTTGGCGGAGTTTCCGTTGACATCGGAGCACGGCCACGGAAGACGTCGCTCTGGTCCTGGCCGGCGGCTGCCGGGGCGAGACGGTCAAACGCGGCGACGATCGCCGGGAGGTCATGACCGTCGATTCGCTGCACGTCCCATCCGAAGCTGGCGAAGCGGGCCTCTATCGGTTCCACGGCCATAACATCCTCGGTGAATCCATCGATGCAGAGCTGGTTGCGGTCGACGATGCAGACGAGCGCTCCGAGCTGGTAGTGAGCCGCCGACATGGCCGCCTCCCAAACCTGCCCCTCGGCGAGCTCGCCGTCACCCACCATCACATAGACACCGAACCGCTCGTTGCGCACCCGTCCGCCCAGGGCCATGCCGACCCCGACGGACAAGCCGTGGCCGAGAGAACCGGAGCTGAAGTCGACGCCGGACACTTTCCGCATGTCGGGATGATCTCCGAACGGGCTTCCCAGCCTCGTGTAGCCGTCGAGCAGCTCTGGTTCGAAGAACCCCACATCGGCCAGCACCGGGTACAACCCGATGGCGGCATGGCCCTTGCTCAGGACAAACCGGTCCCGACCGGGCCAGTCGGGTCGGCCCGGGTCATACCTGAGCTGGTAGTAGTAAAGCGTCGCCAGCAGCTCGGCCGCAGAAAACGTTCCGCTGTAGTGGCCCGCACCGGCGATGCGGCTCAGTCGCAGCGTCTGCAGGCGAATGAACCGGGCCCGGTCTGCGAGCCGCGCAAAGTCAGCCAATCTCGTCCCCGGCATATTGCGCCCTTCGTCATGACCGGATGCTCCGCCGGTCATGGCGACCGCACCCCGGTTGGCTCGGCCTTGGCTACCAGAGCGAAGGCGTCGTCGGTCACCTCCAGCACGTGCCGGACGTCCGTCTCCTCCATCGCGCCCGAAACGAACCAGTTGTGGCGCGGGTGCAACCAGACGCCGCCAAGCACCGCCGCGGCGCTGAAGGCGTCAGCCAGCTGGAAGTCGACGTCGTCGTCGAAGGTGAGCTGCGGCATCTGCACCGGCCCGCTTAGCGTGACGTCGACGCCGTGGCCCGATGCCTGGTCGGCAAGTCCGTCGCGCAGGACGGTCCCCGCCTTCACCATGCGCCCAACTGTGTCCTCATCGCGCATGGCCTCGATCGTCGCCAGCGAGGCCGCCATAGATACCGCGGCGAACCAGAAAGAACCCGTGGTGTAGATCGACTGGGCCGCATCGACCAGCCACCGCTTGCCAAGTACCGCCGCCAGTGCATACCCGTTGGCGATGGCCTTGCTCCACGCGCTGAGATCCGGTGCTACACCCAGAGCTTCCCAGCTTCCACCCAGATTAAGCCGGAATCCGCAGCGGACGTCGTCGAGGATTAGAACCGAACCTGTGCGGTCACACAGCCTCCGTAACCCCCGGGCGAAACCCGGATCCGGGAACTCCATGGGTATGCCCATGTCGTGTCGGATCGGCGTCACAATCACCGCCGCCAGATCGTCACCCGCCTCAGAAGCGGCGGCCTCCGCCGACGCAAGATCGTTGTAGTCAAAGTAGATCACGTGAAGCCGGTCCTCGGTCGTGACCCCGGCGAGCCTCGGGGTGCACCAAGGGGCGGACCCGTGATACGCACCCCGCGCCACAAGCACCTTGCGGCGCCCGGTCGCAGCTCTCGCGATCGTCACGCACTGCGTCGTGGCGTCCGTGCCGTTCTTGGCGAACAGTGCCCAATCCGCATGACCCACCACCTCGACAAGCGCTTCCGCCAACTCGACCAAGCGAGCCGACGGTCCGTTTTGGCAATCCGCCTCCGCGGCCTGACGCCGTACGGCCTCCTCGACCCGCGGATGTCGATGACCAAGGACGACCGGCCCGTAGCTACACATCAAGTCGACATAGGCGTTGCCGTCGACGTCCCAAACCTGTGCTCCCTCGCCACGGCTCATGAACTGCGGGAACCCGGAAGGAAGGCTAGAAACGCTCTGGTGGCCATACATGCCACCAGGAATCACCACCCTTGCCCGGTCACGCAGAACCCGATCCCTGGCGAGACGACCTTCGGTGTTGACCCTCACGCAAATCCCTCCCCACGACCCCTGATGCCTGCGGACGAGCAGCCCGAGGCCGAGCCGTACGCATTAGACCGATGGGACGACACCGGCCCGGCCCCCAACCAGAGCTGTCTCCATAGACCGGTCTCGCCCTGAGCGCCCTAACCGACCAGGGTAGTCGGACGTCCGCACAAAAACAAGAGGTTTTCTTGCGCCGAACTGACAGGTGAGATCTCGCTGCCGTCGCTCTGCCCCTGGTCGTTCCTCCCGAGCTGCTGCAGGCAGGCGTCCGCTCCCATCCGTGACCCTTCATCCTCAGCCAGGTCGCCGTGGTCAGCAGGGGGCACCGTGGACTCCCCCGCCAGAATTGGTGATCGGACGACGGGCCCACAGGAATGCTCAGCGTCGTGCCAAGAGCGTCCGGCCCGAGGCCTCATCCGGAGCCATGCGCTCGATCATGACTGATTACCCCCGAGGTGCTCGGCGGAGCCGGGCGGTCACCGCTGGCCGTTCTCGGGAACACAGAGGTTCCCGGTGGCAGACTTGGGTGTCGTGTCGAGCAAGCCCAGCCTTGATCTCGATTGGCTGGCGGCCGGGTTACGGGCTCTCGGCGTCGCCAACGGCTCGGTGGTCATGGTGCACTCGCCTCTCCGCCTTCGGGACGGTCGCGAGATAGCGCCGACCGTCCTCCACGCCTTTGCAGCGTTGCGTTGGACCTGAGGGGACCATCGTCGTACCCACCTTCAGCAGCGAGGTCAGCGACCCGTCCCGAACCTGACCGTTGGTGACGATGCCGAGGTCGACGCGGCCCGGGAGCGGGTGCCGATGTTTCACAACGACATGCCGACCGCGATGGGGGCGCTCCCAAACGCGGTCCTGGCTGATCCCGCTCGCCGCCGTAGCCGCCACCCCCAAGCGCCGGTTGACGCCGTCGGCGCCCGGGCCGAGGAGATCGTCAGAAACCAGCCTCTGTGCCTACGCCGTCGGTAACGGCTCTCCCTTCGCCGCCATGTACAACCTCAATGCGGTCATCGTCTTGCTGGGTGTCGGCCACAACCGCAACTCGTTCCTGCACCCATGCCGAGTCGCTGGCCCGCCCGCACCGCACGAAACTCCGGCGGTTCCCGTGCCTGGTCGAGGGGAAGAGAGTCTGGGTAGAGGCCTCGACGTCGGTAACGACAATGGCACTCACTCCCCCGGGTCGGCGAGGAGTTCGAGGCCGCAGGCGGGATCGCCAGCCGGACCATCGGGGTGCCCGCTGGCAGTTGATGAGCAGCGTGCCGTTCGTCGACTTCGCCGCGCGCCGGCTTGGCAAGCTGGTGGTCGAAACTCGCAGCGCATCACGCTGCTGACACCCTGTCGGCGTCTCGATGACCGATCGGCTATTCGACACCAGCGGTCGTTCCACAGACGTGGGGGACTTGGGGCGAGAAGCTGGAGATCGTCGGCCATCTCGGTCACTGGTCTCGACGGGCCGGCTGTCCTTGCCGGCCTGCCCGACCTCCTCCGCCCACGGCCAGCCCACCAGGACGGCGCTGCTGTCCGGGCGGGCCCGCCGCCGGGGCGGGACCCCCGTCGACCGCTGCGGACGAGGCTGGCCCCGCCAGGGTGACCACCGTCGTGGCGGCCACACGAAACCGGGTCAGCCCAGGATCAGATGCGATCGGCCGGTGAGACAGCCCTCTCAACCTTGCGCCTAGGGTGACCATCATTGTGGCCATGGGCGAATTTCACGGGCGGGTCCGGTCCGGGCGCAGGGCCGCCCGGGACTGTTCCGTGCCGGCAAGGATCTTCGAGGCGGTCCTCAGGCTCGGAGGGCGGACGGTCTCGTCCGGCCTGGGGGCTCACGCCCCGGTCCCTGCCATCGCGAGGGTCATAGCAGCGGAGCCAACATTGACACGCATCGCTTTTGGCCGTCTCCTTGGCATCTTGGGTCACCACGGTCCTGGGGCGACTGTGCTGCGGTTATCCGGGAGGCCTCGCCGCGGACGTGAACCTCATGGTCCTGCCCTCTACAATCACGAGCGTACCGAGACTCCAAGAGATCCGCTCGCGCCCCCATCCGGGCGGGGCTCCTTGGCCGCTCGGTGACCGGCTGGAGAGCATGGCAACGGGCGGAGCTTACGCCACACCCTCGGACGCTCACCCCCTCTGAATTGGGGCGTTCCCGCAAGGTTCGGCTTCGGGTGCTCGTTAGGCGGAGCGCCGGTGCAGGTGATCGGGTAAGCGTCCAGGCCGAGATTCGCTCTTGACGTGAGACCGCGGGCCTGGTTGGGTCGTCATAGGCGAGGGGTCCGCCGGGCCGTGCGGGAGCTTCCATCCGGCAGGCTCTACAGGGTTTTGGGCTGGAGAATCGAGATTGCCGTTATGGTCGATAACCGGAGTGAGTCGGGCGGTGAAAAGGCGGTCGACCCGGCCGTCGCCGGCGGGCCAGGTCGAGCCGTCGTGTGGACGGCGGCTATCACCGCCCTGGGTGGTCTGCTATTCGGTTACGACACCGGCGTGGTGTCTGGTGCGCTGTTGTTCTTGAAGGACGATTTCCACCACATCACGTCGTTCCAAAAGGAGCTCGTCACCAGCCTGCTCCTGGTTGGGGCGGCCATCGGGGCGATCGGGGCCGGCCGGGTGGCCGACCGGATCGGACGGCGGCCGACGATCCTGGTTACCGCGGCCATCTTCGTGGTGGGCGTGCTCGCCGCCGCTTTCTCGCCGGTATTCGGTGTCCTGCTGGGCGCCCGGGTGGTGATCGGCCTGGCGGTGGGGTCGGCGTCGATGTCGGTGCCGATGTACATCGGTGAGGTCGCCCCGCCCAAGTACCGGGGGGCCTTGGTCAGCTTCAACCAGCTGGCCATCACTTCGGGCATTCTCGTGTCCTACCTGATCGACTACGGGCTGGCCGGGTCGCGCGACTGGCGTCTGATGTTCGGCCTGGCTGCCATCCCTGCCATCTTGCTGTTCGTGGGCATGCTCACCCAGGCCGAGAGCCCCGAGTGGCTGGTCACCCACGACCGGGAGGACGACGCCCGCCGGGTGCTGTCGCGTGTGCGCCACGGCGGCAACGTCGACGTGGAGCTGGCCAGCATGAAGGAGGGGTCCCAACGCCAGAACGTCTCCGCTAAAGAACTGCTCAGCCCCCGCCTGCGAGGAGCGCTCACCCTGGGCGTGCTGCTGGCCATCTTCCAGCAGGTCACCGGGATCAACACCATCATCTACTATGCCCCCACACTGCTCAACAACGCCGGGCTGGGTTCTTCGTCTGCGCTGCTGGCCAATGTGGTCAACGGGGTCATCAACGTCGGCATGACCATCGTGGCCATCTCGCTGCTCGATCGCGTCGGACGGCGCACCCTGCTCGTCGCCGGCACCTGCGGCATGGCCGTCGCCTTGCTGGTGATCGCCCTCACGTTCCTCGTCGGCGGCTCGCATCTAACGGGCACAGCGGCCATCGTCACCATCGTCTTCCTGTTCTTCTACACCGGGTCGTTCGCCATCGGGTTGGGACCGGTGTTCTGGCTACTGATCAGCGAGATCTACCCCGTACGGGTCAGGGCGCCGGCCATGAGCGTGGCCACCTTCGCCAACTGGGCGGCCAACTTCGTGGTCACCATCTCGTTCCTCACCCTGCTCCACGCCATCACCGACGCCGGCACATTCTTCTTGTTCAGCTTCTTGACCGTGGTTGCGGTCGTCTACTTCTGGCGCCGGGTCCCCGAGACCAAGGGGCTGCGACTGGAGGACATCGGCGCCCAGATCGAGGGCCGGCGCCTGACCCCGGGAGCAATCGCCGCCCCGGGCTCTTGAGGGACTTCCATACCGCCGCAGACGGTGTCACCGAGGGCACAAAGCATCCCCAAAGCTGACAGCGAGGACGGTGAGAGCCAGAGAAGCGGCCGACCCGAACTGGCACCTACTGACCGAGAAGCCGGAAGACAGCGGCCGTGGAGGAACTACACCGTCGACAACGAGGACCGCTCGCCTCCAGACGTGGCCGTCGAGGTGCTGCGGGCTACGGGCTGGCCGGCAAGCTGAGCCTCACCTCTGCCCACCGTCACCGGTCGCTACTAACAGCGGCGGTTTTGACCCAGCGGGCCTGTCCCGTAGGGACGCGCCCCTGCGAAAATCTTCGCCGGGCGGATATCTGCGAATCTGCAGGCCAGCGGCCACGGCAGAGAGCCTCCCCCTTAGCGCGTCGGGTGCCGTGCCCGCACGACCGTCTGAACCCAAAGTTGCTCCGGCGGGACAAACTTCAGTCATGTTCCTTCGGCTCCACCCAGCCCGAAGCAACCAATGCTTGGATGGTTCTGGTTGTGACGACTGAATCTTCGAGGAGAACAATGACCGACCGCCCTGACGCGCACGTGAGCCCCGCCCAGCTGAGCATCCCACGAGCCCAAGGTGCCATGGCCCAGCTCGACCACAGCCAGCTGCTCACCTCACAGACCGAAACCATTGAGACCCCCCGACGCCGCTACGGCCTCGGAGCCAAGCTCCTCTTCGCCGTGCTCAACTTGGTCTACGGCCAGCCTCGCACGCTGTCAAAGTTCAAGGTCATCGAACTCGTCGCCCGCGTCCCTTACCAGGCGTGGGAGCAGGTGGCCTATATCGCCATCACCCAGACCCACACCCGGCCCGAGTTCGCTCGACGGATCTTCGACCGAGTATCCGAAAGCCGCGGCCAACAAGACAACGAGCAGTGGCATCTGCTCATCCTCGAAGAGCTGATCGTCAAACAGGGTGCACGGGAGGGCTGGGTCAAGTTCACCGTCATCCCCCAGACCTTGGCGTTCGCCTACTACCAGCTGTCATGGTTGCTCTATGTGATCCGCCCGGCCTGGAGCTACCGGCTCAACGCCGACTTCGAAGACCACGCCGAACACGAGTACGCCCACCTCGTCGCCGAGCACCCCGAGTGGGAGACCAAGCCGTTCGACAGCGCCTTCGCGGACGACTACGCCCGCCTCGCCACCCTTGCCGACCTCTGTCGCGGATCGCGGAAAATGTAGGTGGGCGATCACCGAAAATGTAGGTGCGTCCGAGGGCCGTGGGTGGCTGGGGTTGATAGTAGATCAGCGGCTGGCGATCACCTCCTGACCGACAAGCTCGACCACGGCGACTGGGTCCCCGCACGAGGGGCATTCGCCCCCGAGCCCGACACGGCGCATCCAGGTGTTGCACGTCTCGCAGTGCTGTTCGCCGAGGGCCCTGTCGCCGCATGTGTCGCATTCGTAGACGGTGATCGGCCGGCGGGGCTGGGTTTTGGGCACGGTGACGGTTGTTCGACCGGTGTCACGTCGCCGGCGGTAGGCGGCGGCCCGGCACGCGTCGGAACAGTATTTCTGGCGGCCGGTCGGGACGAAGGCGTGCTGGCAGATGGGGCAGTGCATCGTGACGGGATCGTGACAAGACGGGGCGGCCGGTTGGTAGCCGGTCACGATCCCGCCACCGCCTTTCGGGTGGCGTCGGCACGCGCCCGGTGGCTGCGCATCCGGTAGCTGTCGCCGTCGATGTTGATCACGATGCTGCGGTGCAGCAGACGGTCCAACATGGCGGCGGCGACCATCGGGTCGTCGTTGAAGACCTTGCCCCACGAAGCGATCCCGAGATTGGTCGTGAGAGCGATACTCCCCTTCAGGTATCTCTGGCTCACAACCTGGAACAGGGCGGAGGCGGCCTCGGCGGGAAGAGGGAGGTAGCCGACCTCGTCAACGATGAGCAGGCGCGGTCCGGCGTAGAAGCGCATGGTCGTCGCCCACCGCCCCTCCAGCGCAGCTCGATGGCAGCGGGCTGCGAGCTCGGCCGCGGTGGTGTAGTAGACCCGCATCCCTGCGGCCACCGCAGCATGCCCGAGCCCGACGGCGAGCATCGTCTTGCCGACGCCTGGCGGGCCGATCAGCAACACGTTGGTGGCGTCCTCCACGAAACGTAGGGTGCCAAGCTCGGCGATCAGCTTGGGGTCGACCGAGGGCTGGGCGGAGAAGTCGAAGTCGGCGAGGGTGAACGGCGAGGGCAGCGAGGCGAAGCGAGCCAGACTGGCCCGGCGACGCTCGTCTGTGGCGTCGACCTCGATGGCCAGCAGCCGTTCGAGGAACGCCTGGTTGGACCACTTGGCGCCGATCGCCTCGTCGAGCAGGCCCGGCAGGGCCTCGGCCGCCGCGCCCATGCGCAGGAACGCCAGGTGGGCGCGGAGCCGCTGGTAGTCGGAACTGACGCTCATGCCGGCACCTCGCCGCCACAGACCTCCACGCAGCCGGGGAAGGCCAGGCGGATAACCTCGGCCATGCCGGCGAGGTCCACGGATGGCTCGGCGTCGTGGGCGCCCATCAGCTTGGCTCGCTCCGCGACGGCGGCCGCCCCCGGCGGGCGGTTCTCCTTGCGGTCACACGGTCGTGCCGAGCTGAACTGGCCCAGCACGACGGTCTCGAGGGCGTCACGATGCGCGGCGGTGCGCACCATCGTCCCCGAGCCGGCCGGGGCCAGGCTGTGAGTGACGAGCAGCGCCCCGGCGGGGCTGACGACATCGAGCGTGGCGGTCCCCAGGCGATGGCGCAGGGTCATCGTCGCGCCCGCCAGGCCCGGGGCCACCGAGTAGCGGTTGCCCCGGAAGGCGACGGTGGCTTGGTGATCGACCGGCGCGGCCACCTCGATCGTGGCCGGAAAAGGTATGGCCGGCAACGCCGCCAACGGCTCGGCCTCGGCCAGCTCGCCCACGCTCGGCCAGCGCGGCCGGCTCCCATCGCCGGGCGGGTCGGTGATCCGTGACGGGCTGCGCAGCCGAGCATCACCGGTTGTCGACCAGAACCGCTCCAGGCTCACCTGGGCCGCCTCGGGCGACTCCGCGGCCAAGCTGCGCCACCACCGCCCCGTCGCGTAACGCACCGCGGCCTCCACCGAACCCTTGCGGTTACCCCGTCGCGGCGGGCAAGGCACAACCGTGGCACCGTAATGCTTGGCCACCGGGGCGAAGCTGGCCTGCACATCGGAACTGCCCGGCACGATCACCGTCGCCATCCGGTCCACCCGCCAGCGTCGGGCCGTGCCGCCCAGCCGGCGCAGCACGCCGTCCATGGCTTCGATCAGATGGGGCTGGTCCATGCTCGAGGCGATGACCCCGCGGGTGCGACCCGAATGGGGCAACGTCCCCAACAACACGTAGCCGATCCCGCCCCACGGCGCCCGGCGCCGCTCGAACCAGTCCCATTGGATCTCCTCGCCCGGTGGGTGGGCGATCTCGATCGTGTCGCGGCTGGCGACCCCGTCGCACGCCTCGCAGTGTGGACGCAGCCCCGCCACTCGCAACTGGCGGGCGAAGCTCGGATAGCTCCGTTCGTAGCCGACCTGCACCACCTCGTCGAACAGCGCCGACGCCCACACGTGCGGGTCGTCGACGAAGCGGGCCTTCAGATACGGGACGAACCGTTCCAACGGATCGGGCTCGGCCCGCCGGCGCACGCCCGGCTGACGCCCTTCCAGATACGCCTTGACCGTGCGCCAGTCACAACCAATATGGCGGCCGATCGCGACATACGACCAGCCTCGCTTCCTGAGTGCGTAAGCCTCCACGTCTTCTCCCTGTGTGAGCATGAGCCCCGGGGCTCCTTCCTCGACTGAACGGCTTGGACACCGTCAGCAGAGTGGGAGCCCCCAACTCGTTGGTGGACCTTCCACGGGCCCACCCAGGGCACTCAGGGACCGACACTTTCAATGATCGAGTTCCTACAGGGTTACGTGATCCTCAACACCTCTTCCGCCAGATCAGCTACGACGAACGAGTCCACAAGCAAGAGAGCCTCGCAGCCATGGACCGCCCACGTTTCAGCTGACTCAACGCGGTCCAAACAGATGCCGGAGCGGGATCCGCTCGCGGTGATCCGCTCGCGGGCAGTTTCCGGTACGTCCCGCCGTTAGCTGTCTTGGAACATGTAGCAGGCAGGCTGCTTTCCACTGTCCGGGTAGGACATCACAGCGCGGCGCGCCTCCACCCAGTAGTTGTCGCGGCACCGGAACTCTCGGTATCCGCCTCGCATGAACGCGGCTCGCATCGGCGTGTTGGCCCGGTCAGTGTCGGCGACGACCCGGTGGTCCCTGACCCGGGGTCGGTTCAACTTCGGGTCAGGCCAAAGCATGGCGCAAGGCCGTGACCCGACCGAGAGCCCGGTCGAACTCCCCCGACCGCAACTTGCCGTTGCTCAAACCGGCGGCGAGTGCACCAGCAGCTTCCTGCCCCTCGCTCACGTCCTGAGCGGAACAAAGGATGAGATCCATCCCGGCCTGGGCGGCTAAGACGGCCCGCTGGGCGATGGAGCCGAAGGGATTGAGAGCTCCGGCCTCCAGCGCGTCGGTGATGGTCACGCCGCCGAAACCGTGTCGCCCCCTGAGCTCCCCTTGCACCGTGTCACGCGACAACCCGGCCGGATAGTGCTTGTCGATGGCCGTGTAGATGGCCCATGACACCATGGTGAGCTGGACGCCGGCGTGCACAGCGCTCGGATAGGGACCCTCGTCGCGGCGGCGGAGCAAGCCGAGCGGAACGGTCAAGGTGACCGGCCCCTCATCGGTGTTCTGGTCGGCGGTGGGCAGACCCGAGACCAGGGAAATGCTTGGCTGTGGCCGCCACGCCGGTGCGCTGCTGGGCCATGATGAATGCAGAGCCCCGTCGACCCTGGCCTGATGATCACAACCAACCTGTCTGCCCAAAATGGGGAAGCCACACGAGGATCGGGGTAGCGGGCCGCGTTGCGGGTACCTCGTGTTTGCCGGTCTCGTTTTGTAAAGCAGCGCAAGGGCCGTCTTGACTTTGCATTTCGGTAATGCCGTTCACATCACACCGAGGCTGCTGACCGCCTCGGCGGGGTTATGGCCCCCTCCGGTCGGTCTGGGCGCCCGTGACCCGCAGTGAGGCCCATGAGCCGAGCGGGGGTGACCGGTGGATCGAGGGATTGGGGCCTGGACCATCCTTGCTCCTGCGGCGGGTCTGGGTTAGGGGACTGTCCAAGATGGCCGGGGAGGCCGGGTCCAGGATCTTTAGCGAGGGGGTGGCGTCTCGGCGCTTCGGCACTGGTCGCGCCCGGCCGCCTTGGCGGCGTACATGGCACGGTCGGCGGAGACGAGGAGCCCGCCAACGTCGCCCGAACCCGGTTCGTAGGTGGCGGTTCCGATCGAGACCGTAAGTCCGGGCGCGACGTCGGCCATGGCGGCTGCGGTTGCTTGTCGAAGTCGCTCGGCGACGATCATCGCCCCGTACGCGTCGATTCGTGGCAGCACGAGGCAGAATTCCTCTCCACCGGTCCGGACGGCCACGTCGTCGACGCGGGCGTGGTCGCGTAGCACCGTCCCAAACTTTTCGAGGACCTGGTCACCGACACCGTGGCCGAAGCGGTCATTGACGCTTTTGAACCGGTCGAGGTCGCAGACAAGCACCGAGACGCCTTCGGGTCGGGCAGCGAACGCCTCGATGGCGCCGCGCAGATCGCGGCGGTTGCGAACGCCGGTTAGAGGATCGTGACTGGCAAGGTACTCGAGGCCCGATTGGCGATCGATTGACTCGACGGCGGCGGCGACGTGGCCGGCGAAAAGGCGCAGCGCTTGACGACGCTGGGGGTCGGGGAGCAGCCGGTCTACGGGATTGTCGAAGACAAATACACCCAGGAGTCGGCCGTCGCGTTGGTGTAGGGGGACGACCAGGCGATGGTCGTGCCAGGCCAGCGGTCCCCGCCCGTTGCGTTGCGACGCGCCGGCAGTAGCGCCCACATCGGAGCGCTCGACCAGGGCGCAGCCGTCTTGACCGTGCTCGGCGAGGAGCGCCGTGAGCGAAGCAACGTCAATCGGCTCAGCGCGCTCGTCGTCGTTCGCCAGCCCGCGGTGCGCCCGCAGCTCGAGTGTGTCACCGACGACGAGAAAGGCGGTGACCGTCTCGAAGCCGAGAGCGGGCACCGAGTTGATGCAGGCCTGATCGATCACGCCGGCCTCGGTGGTCTGGGAGGCCAGCCTCGACGAGACCTCGAGCAGATCCGCCAGCGTACGACGGTGCCGTTCGGCTTCTGCCGCTATTCGGGTGTTCTCGAGCGCCAGCGACGCATAGTCGGCCACGGCGACGAGCATCTCCAAGTCGTCGTCGCTCGGACGCCGCCCCGAGGACGGCACATCGAGCGAGAGGACACCCAGCATCGCACCGTTCGACGCCCGCAGGGCCACGAACAGTCCATCCTGGATCCGCCACCGGTCGGCGTCGCCAGCGAGTTCCACGATCTCGGGATCGTAAAACGATCCGGTCATGCTGTCCCAGGTCTCGGGATGTTCCGCGTCGAGGAAGAAGGCGCCGGGCACCTTCTCATGCGCCGTTTGGAAGATCACCTCGTCCCACTCCCTTCGAGGGTTCACCGTGTGCATCAGGGCCTCACGGGTGGCGTCAGGACCGTGTACCAACACCACCTGGTAGTCGTCCCAGGCGGGCCGATAGATGTTGACGACGACCGTAGTGAAACCCACCACCCGCTCGACGACGTCCACGACGACCTGGGCCACCTCGCCAATCGGCCGCTCCCGGCTGACCCGCACCACCTCGAGCAAGGCCTTGAGTCGCCGTGTCACCGCCGAAGCGGCGACATCAGCCGACAACGGCTCGAGCGTCTGCAGCGATCGTCGGTCTACTGCCGGGGGGACCGAAGTCCACCTCTCCGGCTCGAACGCCGATACGTTACCGCGGCGTAGCTGCCCTGCAGTGTCCTTCGGTGCGGCCATCCCCATCGTCCTTACCCGATCGGCGCCGATGCTGAACGCTCGTGGTCTCCAACCCTGGAACGCCCACCGGCGGAGCCCCGGTTTCGTCGATCACGTAGTGCTCGACCACGAACTGCTCGACGTCGCCGACGGCGTATGTGGCGTCGGATGGCCAGACGGAACCGCCCCCAAGCGAGCCAGCATCCACCTCTCGATCAACCGGCATGCCCTCGACGAGCTCATAGCCACATCTGGCCGGAGGACGCAACGGCCTGTCAGACCCACCCGCCAGCCATCTGAAAACGGTGGCAGTAGCCTCATGCCATCATGAGTCCTGAGGGGCGCTTGACCGCAATCGGAGGGGCGCCGGATAGCGTCGCGGTCGACACATCATCGACAGCGGACCGCTGGCGCGAGGAACCGTGGAGCGATTGGCCGAGGCCGCTCTCGAGATGCGGTCAACGGTCGCCGACTCCTACCTGTCCCGATCCCAAGCGGGCCAGCAGTTCCGGGACCATGACGTCGTCGGGGCAGTGTCTTTCGGCAACCGAGTGGGTACGTATTGAAATGTGGAGAACATCAGCGAGCTCTTGCGAGTCGACCATGCCCAGGTCGTGTCAACCCTCGATCGGTTGGCGGCCCTACCGCATGGCAGGGCGGAGGATGGTCTCCGCTCTAACGAGTCGGTCCAGGAGCTGATCATGGACTGCTCGAGCCATGAGGCGGTCGAGGAGCTGCATTTCTGGCCTACCGTGGAGGAGTCGGTGCCCGACGGCTCGAAGGTAGCGTCGCCGTCAGAGGAAGCGGTGCCCGGGGGTTGCGACGAATTGGGGTCAGCGACTGCGGTCGTGAACATCGAATTTTCGTGATCCGTCATCTGTCAGCCCTTCTTGTCCGTTGATTGGTGCGGATCGGCCTGTGGGTGAGAAGAGGTGGCGGCATTACGCCGCACAGCGGCGGCGTGGGCCCTGTTCGTCTCGGCGCGTACCCGGGCGGTAGCGACTCCCGTGGTCCAGGGCGACCCGGCTGACGCGCTGCTCGCACACTTGAGCTCGAGAGGGATAAGGAAGGATCGTTGTAGCGTTTGTAAGGCAATGTCGTCGCGGTCGAGCGCAGCCAATACCTCGCCCGCCACGTACGGAGCCGCGCCGGTCGCTCGAGGGAGCCCACTCGTGGTCGCGGCCAGTGCCTCTATGTCGGCACGTGAGCCGTGAGCGAGGGTGTTGATCCAGGCCCAGGGGGGAACCCACTCGTGGCGTTGTGTGAGGCGAGGAAGGTAGCGCCCGGCTAGGAATGCCTCGGCACCTTCAACTAACGCCCGCTCCTCTCTGCTTCGACGCTCCTGCCGGTGGGCCCACATCCTCATGGTCTTCTCCCTTCACTGACTGCGTGTTGTCACTGTTTTTCTGCGGTCCCTCGTTGTATGGAGCGAGCCGCTCGATGTCGAGCAGATGGTGGATGGCCTCGTGCACCGCGTCGTTGGCTAGCTCTGTCGCCGTCAGATCGCGACCGTGCAGCGACCCACGGCGGCTCCAGCGGTCCGCGGGAAACCTGCTGATCATTCCGGCGAGGCATTCGAGGTTCGCGACGACCCCAGTGACAGCCGCCCACGTGAAGTCGAGGGCGAAGGGTTGCATGGGCCCAGGATCCAGATCGCTGAAGGCTGCGCTGTCGACGGTGGCGAGGCGGATGAGGCGGTTGGTCTGGAGGTGTACTGCGTCACGGACGCCGATCACGTGATCAAGCACGGATCGAAGGACGTCTTCGTCGGCTCCCCCGAGCTCGCTCGCCGGGGAGGCGAAGGCCAGCAGGACATTGTCGTAGCTGGCGGCGGCACGCCAAACGGTGTCGCTGAGACGGGCAGGCTCGCGTTCAGCGACATACCCGCAGTCCACACAAATGAGGGCCTCCCGGCATGAATGTGGGTGGTTTTAGGGGTCTGGGGCTTTGGCTCGTTCGTGGGGGAGGACGTGGTCGATTGGCCCCAGGGTGACCATGATCAGGGCGAGAGCGGCGTTGGCGGAGTGGAACCCGTAGGCCCGGTTGACGATGAGGCGGACTCGACGGTTGAGGCCTTCGTGTTGGCCGTTGTTGATCTTGAGGTGGATGGCGGTGAGTATCCCGGCTCGCCGTTTCCGTAGGGTCTTGGCCAACGTGACGAACGGTTTGAGCCGGGAACGTGATGCCTTCGAGCAGAACCGGTCGAGGAGGACCCCGACGTCGGCCTCGTCGAGGTCACCGGCGAAGATGGCCCGCAGGGCCTCCTTGAGGGCGTAGGCGCGCCATAGGTCACCTCCTCGGCGTTTGAGCTTGCGGAGGGTGACGGCCTGGTCGTCGGTCAGGTCGTCGGGGTTCTTCAACAGCGCCCACCGGGCTCCCTTGAACCGTTTCGCGGCCTGGCGGTCGGGGAGCCGGCGCAGTTCCTGCCAGACCTGCCGGCGGACCTTGTCCAATGCGGCGGTGCCCAGCGCCACGACATGGAAAGGGTCGTAACAGATGACTGCTTGGAGGGCGTGGTTGGTGGCGGAGGCCGCGAACGCCGGGCCCATGTCCATCGAGATCGCCTCGACCTGCCCGGAGCGTTCGGGGCCGAGCTCGGCGAAGAAACCGTCGAGGGTGGCGGTGTCTTTGCCTTCCGCTCCCCACACGAACTTCCCCGAGCCGTGATCGGACACCAGGGTGATATAGGAGTGGCCCTTGCGCCACGACACCTCGTCGACGCCGACCTTGAACAGCCGGTCGAGACGGGCCGGGTCGAGCCCGGTGTCCATGACCCTCTCGATTATCCGTCCGACGGTGTCCCAATCGACCCGGACCAGCCGGCACACCGCGGTCTTATCGGTGGTGGTGACCAGCCACCCGACGAGGTCCTCGAAGTCGCGGCTGAACCGGGACCCGGGCCGGGCGAAAGGCACCGCCTGGGTGCGCACCCCATGAGTAGGGCAGTTCAGCCGGGCCAGCCCGGCGCGGACCTCGAGACGCCACGACCCCAGATCCAGGTGCCGCCACGTCGAGGTCACCCGCCGGGTGTCGTAGCGGGCGAAGGTCGAAAACGGGCACTCCGGGCAGGCCAGGCGGGCCGAGCGCAACCTGACCGTCACCGTCACCGCCGCGGGCTGAAAGTCCACGCCGGTGACGGTCACCCCGGGCAGGTTCAACAAGCGCTTGAATGCAGTAGTGACCCGCACGGGGACTCGGTCTCCTTGGCTCGATGGTCTTCGCAAACCCCGAACCTAGAAACCGCCCGTGCGGGTCACGCGGATGGTCCACCGACAGCCCCCGCCCGGCACCCCACGCCACGAGGTCACCAAACGGGTACAGATCAGCGGCCCGCCCTCACCGCCAAAAACCGGTCGCCCCAGCGGCCAACACGCCGATCATCACCGCCAGGCACCCACATTCATGCCGGAAGACCCACAAATGACGGTGGGGTCGCCCGCAGCGTCACGTCGTGGTCGCATGTGCACCCGAGGGCCGTGATTCGATGGGGATGTAGACAGCCAGGCCCGTCAGTTCCAACACCCGCTGCACGGCAGGACGAGGTGAGCACAAACACATCTCGCAATCCGCTAGCTGAGCACGCTTGTAGCTACCGGCTAGCACCGAGAGCCCGGACGAGTCCACGAAGGAGACAGCACCCACATCCACGTACACGCGACGGGGGCTGAACTGCTTCAGCACTCCAACGATGGCCTCTCGTAGCCGGGGCCCGGTGTGCGCGTCCAACTCGCCCGTTACCTCGACTACGGGACTCCCGTCACCATCGGAACACAGAAATCGAACTGACCACGCGCCGACCGAGTGACTGTCGTCATCGCCGATCCACATAAGAACTTCTTCCCTTCCAAGACTGTGTCGTAACACGACCTTTCTCTGGTTCTGGGCCTACCCACTCCAAGCCGGATTAATTCAGACCAGTTTCAGCTCAAGTCGAGACGTTGACGGACCGGTCAGCGTGGCCGGGGCGGCAGGTGGTAGAACCTCCGGCGGATCCTTCCGCGCGTTAGGAGCGTGCAGTGATCGAAGTCCGGCATCTGCGTTCCTTCGTCGTCGTCGCCGACGAACTCCACTTCGGTCGCGCCGCGGAACGTTTGCACATGGCGCAGTCCCCCTTGAGTCAACAGATCCGTCAACTCGAACGTCAGATCGGCGTCGAGTTGATCAACCGTGCCCATCATGTGGTCGGCCTTACCGACGCCGGCCACGCCTTCCTCCGGGAGGCCACGACAGTCCTTGAGGACCTGGATCGGGCGGTGCACCTGGCTAGGCGGGCCAGCCGGGGTGAGGTGGGAACGATAAGTGTCGGCTTTGTCAGCGAGGTGACGGCCGACCTGCTGCCCCTCAGCCTGAAGGCCTTCAAGGACGCCTTCCCCGACATCGAGGTCGATCTGCGCGAGGGCACCACCGGCCGGCTTCTTGACGCGCTCCGGCAACATCAGGTCGATGTCGCTTTCGTACGCTCGCCGGGGATCGTCGACGACCTCGACTATGAGCAGCTGATTCAAGAGGCGCTCTTCGCGGCGCGTCCCAGCGCGCACCCGCCCTGGGACGGACCTCGGCCTCTCGCCGACCTCGCCCACGAGCGCTTCGTGCTGCCCGGCTACCAGGCGGCCCAGGGCCTACGCAAAGACATCGACGCAGCGTGCGCCGAGGCCGGTTTCGAGCCGGACGTGTCCCGGGAAACCAGCCCCCTAACAGCGGTCCTTCTGCTCGTCGCGGCCGGGGCGGGCGTGGCGCTCGTGCCGGCCAGCATCGTCCATAGCTACCCCGTTCCTGGCATCGAGTATGGCCAGCTCAGTGGACCTCCGGTGACCACGGCCGGCATGGCTTGGCGCCGCCGTGACCCGTCCCGGCTGACTAGCAACTTCTTGGAGGTAACCCGGGTAGTGGCCAGCAACGAAAATCACCAACCCGACGTCTGGGCCGAACGTCACGTCGAACTCCGCAGCGATGAGCCCTAGATGCGCACGGACCGCCAGCCGTACCGAGCGGCACAGGGTGGGGTGAGGTGAGGTGACAGACACCGACCCGGTACCGGGCGGGCCGTCCGAGGCGGTGACATCCGAGCGGCTGGAACGCACGGCGCGGATCGTGCTGCGACCCATTGGCAGCCCGCTACCTCTTGGCTTCGCCGCTCTCGGGGCGGCGTCGGTAGTTCTCAGCGGGCTGCAACTCGGGTGGGTTCCCATGACCGACAGCCATCAGGTAGCGCTCGTCGTCATCGTCTTCGCCGTGCCCCTCCAGCTCCTGGCCTCCATATTCGGGTTCCTGGCCCGGGACTCGGTTGGGGGTACCGGTATGGGACTGCTCGGCGGAACATGGCTCGCCACCGGCACCCTGCTCCTCACCTCGACTCCCGGCTCCACCAGCCGCACGCTCGGGCTTTTCCTGTTCTTCGTCGCGGTCGGCCTCATGGTGCCAACCACGGCCGCAGCCTTAGGGAAGGTAGCAGCGGCCGTGGTCATGTTCGGCGCCGGCGCCCGTTTCGCTCTGACCGGGATGTACGAGTTCGTCGGGGGCAGCGGGTGGGAACGCGCCTCGGCGTGGTGGGGTATCGGACTCTGCGTCGTCGCCCTGTACGCGACGATGGCCTTCGAACTAGAAGACACCCGTCGCGCCACCGTCCTTCCCGTGTTCCGCCACGGCGTCGGGAAGCGGGCCCTCGACGGCACCGTCTTGGACCAAGTCGCCCGGATACAAAACGAGGCCGGCGTGCGGGAACAACTGTGACGGTCGCCATCGAGCGCACCGAATCGAGCCTGCCCCTCGTGCCGCTCACTGTGGCGCGGCCTCATCATCTTGCAGTGGTGGGTGTGGCGTGCCGACTGGCCCAGGCCTGGCCGTCACCGCCGAAGTGGAGATCGTCCGTTTTGTCCATCACCAAGAAAGGAGCCCACCGACATGCGTGTTGGATTCGCTGTCGTGGTCGGGGTGGCCATCTTCGCCGCCATCAAGAAGCGTCGGTGGACCCGACGCCGGACACCGGATCCTGCCCCGACCTACACGCCGAGGGCAGCTCCCCCCTGGGTCCGCACGCCCGACGACAGCAACGCTGGGACAGAGCTCTTTTCCCTACTACGCCGCAAACATGACCAGCTCAACGCTCAGGCCGCTGAATTGCTTGGCCTGCCCACCGGACGTTTGGAGGAGAGAGTCGCGGCCAAGACGAAGATGCAGCGTCTCGTGATCGACGCGTCCAAACACGAGGCAGTCGAAGAGACATACCTCTGGCCGCTCGTTCGCGACACTATCGATGGCGGCGAGGCCATGGTGCGGCTCGCGACCGAACAGGAGTTGGCCGGGCGCCGACTCCTCCACGATCTGGAGAACCGCAAGCCGGAGGACCCTGACTTTCGCTCGTTGTTGGAGACGTTCTCTCTGGCTGTCGCCGCGCACATCACGTATGAGGAACGGACGATCTGGCCAGCGATGCTCGCAGCTCTGGACGAAAACCGCCGAGACCAACTAGCTGCGCAACTCGTCGCCGGGCGTGCCACCGCGCCGACTCGGCCCCACCCGAGCGCCCCGGCAAGCCCCGGGCGCCACGAGCGACTCGGTAAGGCGATCGTCCTGTTCGACCATACGGCCGACCGGATCACGCGGCGGGGCAAATGACCTGTCGTCGCGGTGCACGACAGGCGATGACCGGGGACACAGACGTGAGCCATTCGACCGGGAAGCCGGTAACGTTGCAACTGACAGATCTCCTTTCTAGATTTGGACAATAGGCAAAACCCCGAAGGGGAATGATGAACGAACCAGCAAATCCGAACATTGGATCAGGAGAAGACGAGGATAAACACCACCGCCGGAAGCTGCGCCCCGACGGTATAGGCGGCCCGGACCCTAAACGGACGCGCGACGGTATGGGGGGCCCGGACCCTCAACCGGAGCCCGACGGTATGGGCGGCCCCGATACAGGCCGCGAGGAGCCGGCGAGCGAGAAGTCCTCATAGCGGGCTCGGCTCGTATCCGGCAGTGCTCGATTCGCGATGTCGTGACACGGATCCTCTGATCGGTGCAAGACCAGTTGCCGATTTTCAGGCCTGTCGGAGTCGCTTTTGTATCAGAGGAATATGTGACGGGGGAAAGAGTCCTGGGATCCTTGGAGGTTGTGGATCCTTGAGCTGGCGCCGATAGCGGCAACGGACTGGTTTCGTCGCCAACACAGCGGGCAGGTCGCCGGGTCAGTGGCCGCTTTCGCTGTGCTGCCGGCCCGAGCCTCGCAACTGCGCTCACAACGCTGAGCCGCCCGTTTATCTTGAGGCCCAGCCCCGCCCCGGGGACAGGTCGAGCGCACAACTACCGACGGGTTCGGCCACCCCGAGGAAGCTGGTCGAGGGGATTAGCCGGTTTCGTCCTGGTGGGCGGTGTTGTGTTCGGAGGCGACCGCGGTGGCGACGTCTCGAGGGTACGTGCGGCGGGCGAAGACGAGCAGGGTGAGGCCGGCGACAAGGAGTGGGACGAGCATGACGAGGAATGTGGCGTCGAGGCCCGAGGCGTTGGAGTTGGCGGCTGCGCCGCTTGTACTCGAACCGCTGGCGGCGGCCAACCCGGCATGGCTGCCCCCAAAGTCGGCCGAGACGATACCGAAGACGAGAGGCGCGGATGCCTCGAAGAGAGAACGCAGTGAAGTGCGGACCGCTTCGGCTCGGCCCCACAGATGGTGTTGCATGATGTCGAGGCGTGCTGCGTCGAGTGGCGGGTTGGTGGCACCGTAGAAGACGCCGGCGACGAGGATCAACGGCAGCGCGGCGACGAGAGAAACGACGAGCAATGCGGGCACGAACATCACGGCGGCGCCGAGGAAGGCCAGTCCGGCCACGAGGGGGCGGGCCGCGATCCGGCCGCCACCAATCAGTCGGTCGGCGAGACGACCGCTGGCGAGCACCCCGACCACCGCGCCGGCTCCAACCCCTACCAGGAGGGTGCTGGCGGTCGCTTGGCCGAGCCCGAACCTGCCGCGTAAGAACTCCACGGCGAAGGTCCGAAGGCCGCTGAAGAAGAAGTAGCCGAGCGCTGACGCCACGATCAGCACCACGTTGGTACGCACCGACAGCACGTAGCGCACGGCCTTAGTGAGCGGCATCAACCCCGGATCGGTCAGTAGGACCCGTTGCCGGTGGGGAGCGACTTTGGCCGACTCTACTTCTTGGGCCAGCTCGCCCTCGTCGTCGGGGCGTGGTCGGCCTTCCCCGTCGTCATCTTGGTCCAGTTCGTGTTCTGGTAGCAGGCGGCTCTGCCCGCCCCTGAGGGGTTCGTGAAGCAATCGACGCAGCGCGACGGCGAGGACCATGCCGGGCAGAGCGAGGATGACAAACGACGCCCGCCACGACAGGACGCCTGCGATATCGCCGGCGACGAGCAGCCCGGTCCCGGCCCCGATGAGTTCACCCGAGAGGATGTATCCGTAGATGCGGCCCCGCTCGCCTGGCAGGAAGAGATCACCGGTGAGCGACGCGATGGCCGGCCCCGCCGTGGCAACGACTGCGCCCAAGGCCAGCCGGGTCAAGAGGAGCATCAGATACGAAACGGCGAATCCCGAAACCACCATCACAACCGACCAGACGATGATGGCGGTGGTAAGCAGCCGGACGCGCGACATCCGGTCGACGAGCATTCCCATTGGCAGTGTGGCCACAGCCCCAACGGCTGTGGAGACAGTGACCAGCAAGCCAAGCTGGGTGTTACCGATATGCAGGGCGTGCTCGAGCGGCGCAGCGACCGCCCCGACGGTGGCACTGTCGGCGCTTTCCAGCCCGAGCACAGACGCGAGAAGAGTGATGACCCGTAGACGGGCTCGCCCTCCCACCCGCTCGGACAGCTTATCCCCTCCTTCGCGGAACCAGTCCTGCAGGGCAAAACTGAGGCCGCCGCCCTCCGCGTTGGTCACGTCGAGCGCCGCGCTCGGCGCCCACCGTCGTTCGAAAGCTGCCGCCTTGGGGAGGCCCTCATGGCCGCGCCCGTCGGGCCATCACGTAGCGGCCGCCGGATCACAGCGAACCCCGGGTGGTGGCTCGGGGCGGTCTACTTCGACAGATTCGCCTGGATCGCTTGTGACGAGGGGGGAGGTCGACAGCCCGACCACCCCCAGGACGGCCAGCGCCGCGGACACGAAGCTCAGGGCGAGGGGCCACCCGGTGTGCACCCGCTCACCGAAGACCGCCACTCCCCACAGGACCGAGACTACCGGGTCAGCTCCGGAGAAGCCGGGCTGAGCGGCCACCAGCGGCCCGGCGTTCAGGGCGCTTTGGAGCAGGAACATCCCGAACAATCCCGTGGCGATCATCGCATACGTTTGCCAAGTAGCGAAGATGGCAAAAAGTCCGTGCGCGATCGCGCCGGTCATCGCCTTCATGAGCGCAGCGGTCATCCCGAAGGTGACGCCCGTCGCCACTCCTAAGAGGGCGGCCCTGCGAGTGCCGCTGCGGTCGAGACGAGCCCGGGCTACCAGACCGGCCACCATCGCAAGGTTGATTGTGATCCCCAGTGCCCATTCGAGTCCCGGAATCCGGTGCCCGGATCCGCCGGCGGGAGCAAGAAAGTACAACAGGCCGGCCAGCCCGACGGTGATGGCCGCTGTCGCAGTCCACTCTCTTAGGTGCAGCCGACGGTCGAAGACCACACCGGCCAGCAGCAGCGTAGCGGGAAGCTCCAAGATCAACACCGGCTCGACCGCCGCCAACGCACCCGTGCGCAACGCTGCGGCCTGCAGCAAGAACCCGGCGATCACCGCCATAAGGCCGCCGAACCATACCGGTCGGTGCGACAGATCGACGATGAGTCGCAGCGAAAGGTTCTCGTCGGGAGGCTCGGCGCGGTCGGCCTTGCGCTGGAGGACCGAGGAGGTGGCGTTGGCGCAGGCGGCCAGCACGGCCAGCAGGTAGCTGATCACCCGGATGCGCCAGATACCGAAAGGAGGACCGAGGCCAGTGAGGAGAGCTCCACCCCGAGCGCAGTCGCCAGCGCCCCGGGGACCAGTTCGATGCGTTCGGACGCCGTGATCACCAAGGACTCGCCGTGGTGGAGGAGCCTGGTCACTCCGACGAGGGTCAGTCCAACGACATTCCCGCGCTCGTCGAAGCGCAACTGGTGCCCCTCACGGCACCGCTCGACATGAATATCGGGCGGCACGCCGTTCACGTGGAGGTACATCACGTCGGCGTTAACGTCGTAGGCCAGCCGGTTGAAGGTCGTCGGGCCCAAGGCGAGGGAAACCGGATGAATTTCGAGGCGCGCCCGATAGTCGGGAACGTCGTGGAGCAGCATCCTCCAGACAGCTACGGCGACGGCGGCGAAGAGTGGCCACTCCACGACGTAGGCCCAGCTGAGTTCGTTACCCGACCGGGCTCGCGCCAGCTGCCACCACCCGAGGCCAAGGAAGAGGGTCACGACGCCGGCGACAGCGATGTGCAGGCATATCGCCCGATACGAGCACGTAGTATGCGACAACGGACGGCTCAATGGTGACGCTTCTTTTCCTCGATGGTGGCGGCTGCCGCCTTGCAGAACGTGACCGCCGTCTTGGGCAGCGACTTGAGGAAGCTCGGCGTAAAGAAGCCGTGAGCGTCGTGGTCGAACTCGCCGTGGGCGGCGTGGTCGATGCCTGCGTCGGCCGGTTCGTAGAGGTTGCTCGGCCGATCGGGCCTCACACGCTGGGAGGTGAGCTGGCTCTCCCAGGCGCCGATCGCCGCGTACTGGTTGCCGAGCCCGGGGGCCAGCTTGGCCGCCGCCACCAGAATCTTGTTCCACGACCCGATGACCTTGTCCCTGCGCCCATCGAGCGCTACATCCAGGATGAACTTGGCGGGAATCTCGGGCTGGTAGATCGGGGGTGCCGGCATGGGGTGAACGTCGAAGACCGACTGGCACCAGTCGAACTGCGGGGTATTGACCGCGGGGAGATGCACCATGCTCATACGAATGTGGCTCTTCTCGTGGATCAGCTCGGCGCGCGTCGACTCGAAAAACCCGCGACACGCGAACTTCGACGAGCAGTAGGCAGACTGGAGTGGGATACCGATGAACGACAGCGCGGAGCCTACGTTGACAATCTGGCCCCGGTCCCGGGGGCGCATCTTCGACAGCGCCGCCATCGTGCCCCACACCTGACCCAAGAAGGTCACCTCGACGGCCCGCTGAAAGTCGGCGGCCTTTACCTCCCAGGCGGGGGCGAACACCGTTGTCATGGCGTCGTTAACCCACACGTCGATGGGACCCAGCTCATCCTCGATCAGGGTCGCGGCAGCCTCGACCTGGTCGAAGTGGGACACGTCGGTCGGAACGACAAGCGCCCGACCACCGGCGTTCCTGACCTCCTTGGCGGCCCCGTCGAGGCCGGCCTGGCCGCGTGCGAGTAGCGCGACGTCGAAGCCACGCTCGGCGAATGCCCGGGCCGTGGCCCGCCCCACTCCCGCGGACGCTCCCGTAATAACAGCTATCTGTCGCATGTGTCAGTTCTCGCTTCTTTGTAGGTAATCGAATCGTCTGATGCAGACGCCGAAAGCGTCCGTGCCCGACGTGGCCCCCTCTGGTCATGTCCCCTCGGTCCGAAGGTCGGTCACGTCGCCAGGTGCTTCTCGCAAATGTGGCCGCTGTTCTGCTCTCGGGTCCCTCGAGCCGTGGAACACTCGGCGCGGTCCGCCAGAGTCGACCGGCGGCCGCCCGTATCACGGATGCTGGTGCGTTCTCTATGGCGTCGGCGGTCTCGGCCTCGACGTTTTGGCCATGGTCGAGTGGATAGCGGTGGTGCGCCTCCGGTTCGGGCGCAGCGAGGACGTCGAGGAGTTCGCTGCGAGGTCCCCATACGTGCAGCAAGGCGCCCAGTCCCTGCCTTGCGCTGCTCACGGTCTGGGTATCGGCTGGCGGGGAGCTCAAGTGAAGCGGCGGGCCTACCGAGCATCTTGTCCCGTTTCGTAGGAAGGCGGAGACAGCGATGAGGTGGCCGGCCGGGTCGGGGGTCCGGGATCGAGGATCTGGGCGAGATGACGGGGTCTGCGGCCGGTGGCCTGCTCGATTTGGGTTCGGCAGCTGAATCCGTCAGCCACTATCAAAGTCGCCGGGGATGCGGCGCGCACGGCAGGGAGCAGGACTCGTTCGGCGCAGGCCATGGACACCTCGTAGTGGCCGCGTTCGAAGCCGAAGTTGCCCGCTAGCCCGCAGCACCCGGAGTCGAGCATCTCGGCCGAGATTCCGCTTCGGGCCAACAGGTCTGTGTCGGGGGCCATACCAATGACGGCCTTTTGATGGCAGTGGCCCTGCACGATTGCGCCGCCGTTGCGGCGGGGTGGGTCCCAACTCGGCGCCCGGTCGGCGAGCAACTCGGCGAGGGTAACGGTCTGCGCCGCGAGGCGTTTGGCGTCCTGGTCTCGGGGGAGCAGATCGGCCAGATCGGAGCGAAACACCGCCGTGCACGACGGCTCCAAACCGACGACCGGCATTCCCGCCTCGACGGCGGGAGCCAGGGTCCCCACGGTCTGTCGCAGCATGCGTTTGGCCATTCCCAGCTGGCCCGTAGATATCCAGGTCAGTCCGCAGCACAGAGGTCGCTCGGGGATCTGGGGGCGAAAGCCGGCGGCTTCGAGCACTCTGACGGCGGCCTGACCCACGTGCGGGTGAAAGTAGTTGGTGAAGCTGTCCGGCCATAGCACCACCGGTTGGCCCGGCCGGTCTCGCGACTTCGACGGTTCCCGAGTGTGGAACCAGTCGGTGAAGGTTTCGGTCGCGAAACGTGGGATGTCGCGCTCGTAGGCGATTCCGCCCGCCCACTTGGTTGCCGTGGCCAACCCCGGGGTGTGGCTGGCGGTGTTGGCCAGGCGGGGAGCTCGGGAGGCGACCCGGGCCAGCAACGGCAGCCAGCCCATCGAGTAGTGAGCGGGGGGCCGCAGTCGGCCGCGGTAGTGCTGAGCGAGGAACTCGGCTTTGTAGGTTGCCATGTCCACATTGACGGGGCACTCGTTTTTGCAGGCCTTGCAGGCCAGGCACAGGTCGAGGGAATCGCGGACCGCCTCGGAGCGCCAGCCGTCGGTGATGACCTCCCCTTGGAGCATCTCGAAGAGCAGCCGGGAGCGTCCCCGGGTTGAGTCCTTCTCCTCTCGGGTAGCCATGTAGGAGGGGCACATCGTCCCGGTGCCGTCTTTTCGGCACTTGCCAACGCCGACGCAGCGCAGGGTCGCCTCGGCGAAGCTGCCCTGGTCACTGGCCAAAGCGAAGAACGTTTTGAGGGCGGGCGGTCGGTAGTGAGGCCCGAGTCGGAGGTGCTCGTCGATTCGGGATGGGTGTACGACCTTGCCCGGGTTCATCTTGTTGTCCGGGTCCCAGAGGGCTTTAAATTCCTCGAACACGGCCACCAGGTCGGAGCCGTACATGCGCGCCAGCAGCTCGGCTCGCGACTGGCCGTCACCGTGCTCACCGGAGATCGACCCGCCATGCGACACGCACAGGTCGGCGGCTTCCTGCGCGAAGGCCCGGTAGGCGGCGATACCGTCGGCGGAGGTCAAGTCCAGGTTGAGGCGGTTATGGATGCACCCTTCGCCGAAGTGCCCGTAAACGGCGGGGTGGTAGCCGTGACGGTCATAGAGGGCGAGCAGGTCCCGCAGGTAGCCGCCGAGCCGGGCCGGAGCTACGGCGGAGTCTTCCCAGCCCGTCCAGGTTCGAGTCCCGTCGGGCAGCCGCGCCGTCGCGCCCAGCGCAGCCTCGCGTACCGCCCACACCTGGGCGGCCAGGTCCTGATCCTCGAACAGCTTGACCGAAGGAGCCTCGTCGCCGTGCCCGATGTCGTCGATCAGGTCCTGCGCGTTGGCGGTCGCGTCGTCGGCGGTGTCTGCTCCGAACTCCACGAGAAGCCATGCGCCGCCCGGGGGGAGTGCCGAAAGGCCGGGGAGGAGCAAGTGTTCGGCTTTGGTGTCGTCCACCAGTTGGCGGTCGAAGCCCTCGAGGCCAATCGGGCGGCGATCCAGCAGGCCCGGCACGGCGTCGCCGGCCGAGCCCACGTCGGGGTAGCCGAGGACGACCAGGGCCCGCCCCGGCGGGTCAGGCACCAAGGCGACCTCGGCTTGCAGGACGCTGACACAGGTGCCCTCGGTGCCCACCAAGGCGCGGGCAACATTGAACACGTTCTCTGGGAGCAACTCGTCGAGGTTGTAGCCGGCGACGCGTCGGGGGATGTCAAGGTAGCGGGCGCGAATCTCGGCTCCGTGGACGTCACGAATGCGAGCCAGGCCGGCGTAGATCTCGCCTCGTCGCCCGCCGGCGGCGATAATGGCGGCCAGCTCGTCGTCGCTGGTGGGTCCGACCCACATGCGCTGTCCGTCGTAGGTGAGGATCTCCAGGCGCTCGATGTTGTCCGAGGTCCGGCCGGCCATGAGAGAGTGGGTCCCACATGAGTTGTTGCCGATCATGCCCCCCAGGGTGCAGTGGTCGTGGGTGGCCGGATCGGGGCCGAAGGTCAGTCCGTGGCAGGCGGCCCTGTGCCGGAGCGTGTCGAGGACGCACCCGGGTTGGACACTCGCCTGCGCGTGCTCGGAATCGACGGACAGAACGCGGTGGAGATGTCGGGACCAGTCGATGACCACGGCCGCGTTGGTGGACTGGCCGGCCATGGCGGTGCCTGCGCCCCGCGGCAGGACGGGAGCGCCGTGGGCGGCGCAGACGGCCACCGCGGCGACCACGTCGTCAACGCTGCTCGGCGCGACGACGCCGATAGGAATTTGGCGGTAGTTGGAGGCGTCGGTTGAGTACAGGGCTCGCGTTCCGTCCTCGAACGACACCCGACCTGCCACCCGGGCGTTCAGGTCCGCCTCGAGGCGATGTACGTCGAGACCGGTCGCCGACCCGGCGGCGGCCGATGTCACGCTGTCTCCAGGCCGACACCCCAGGTGGTAGTCAGCGACTGGCCCGGCTCTAGGCGACACAGCCGATCCCCGCTCTGGAAGGCATTGGGGGGGCAGGTCATCGGCTCGGTTCCCATCCCGGCACGGCGGCGCGGCGGGCTCAACGTGTCACCGGTGTAGATCTCGATGATCGGATAATGCTCGTCGACCCACATCCCGACCCGGCTCCCGTCGGGGGCGGTGAGCCGAGCCCAGGCCCGCCCCTGTTGGTCACGGGCCAGGTCGGTGAAGGGCGTGTCGAGCTTTTGGTCGCCGAGTCGTCGGCCGGCCCGAAAATCGAAGTCGGTTCCTTCGACGGGCTCTGTGCCGGTCGGGAGCTGACGTTCGTTGTCGGTAAGAATGCGAGTTGCCGCCCCCAATTCCACGGTGCAGTCGTCGAGGCGGGCCGACCCCGGCGACAGGTACGGGTGTTGCCCGGCCCCGTACGGGCAGGCCGTCTCGCCGATGTTGGTGGCAGTGGTGGATACAGTCAGGCCGTTGTCGTCCAGCTCGTAGGCCACCCGGACATCCACGGTGAAAGGGAAGCCCGTGAGGGGATGGAGTCGGGTTCCCACGATTACCCGGTTTGTCTGGTGGTCGACGGCCTGCCACGGCCGCCAGCGCAAGAAACCGTGGATGGCGTTGCGCTTGTCCGGCTCGGTCAGCGCCACGGTGTGGTCGGTGCCGTCAAAGCGGTAGGCGCCGTCGGCGAGACGGTTCGGCCACGGGATGAGCGGAGTGCCATGGGCGCCGTCACACATGACATCGACGGGGTACGGGTCAAGGATCGGGCGGTCCCCCACCGTGTACTCTCGGACGCCGCCGCCGACCTCGACGACCGTCGCTCGCTGCGACCCGTGTCGGATCTCGAACTGTTCACCCGACGGGGAGGTCATCATCACGGTTCTTTCTGTCACACGATTGCCTTCGGTTCGCACGATGCTTTCGTTTACAGGGTTTGCCACGGCCGGGGCAGGCGGGCTGCGCACTCGAGGAGCAGGGCGTGGACGAATGCTTGGGGAACGTTGCCTCGAAGCTGGCGTTGGCCGACATCGAACTCCTCGGTCAGCAGGCCCGGAGGCCCGCACGCGGCCCGGTTGCGTTCGAACCAGGCGACGGCCTCGCTGTCCCGACCGTTCTGGTGGGCGGCCAGGGCCATCAGGAATCCGCAGAGCACAAACGCTCCCTCGGCGTCTTCCAATGGGCGTTCGTCGTGGCGGAACCGGTATACGTAGCCTTCTCGGCCGAGCTGTGCTGCCACGGCGGCGACGGTGGCCTGACTGCGGGGGTCGTCGGCGGGCACGGCTCCTCGGATTGCGGGCAGTAGCAGGGCGGCGTCGACTCGCTCGTCGCTGGGCGAACGTTGCCATCTTCCGCTCGGGTGCACGCAGTCGCCGGCGACGTCGGCGGCGATGGTGTCGGCCAGGGCACTCCACGCCCCGCCCTGGCTTGACGACGCGGTGGCGGTCATGGCTCGCAGGCCGGCCACGCACATGAGCCGGGAGTGCGCCCAATGCTGGTTGTCGAGCTCCCAGATCCCGGCGTCGACGTCACCCCAGCGGGCCTCGATGGCGGCCACGGTAGCCTCCACCGCACGCCAATGGGCGGTGTCGAGGTGGTCGTGGCGGCCCGCCGCCGCAAACAGCAGCAGCGCCTCGCCGAAGGCGTCGAGCTGGAACTGGCTGTTCACCCAGTTGCCGATCTTGCCCGCTCCTCCCGGGTAACCGGCCAGGTGGGACAGGCGGCGCTCGTCGGGAACCGGGGCGCCGTCGATCCGGTAAGCCGGTTTCAGCTGGGGTCCGTCGGCCATGATTCGCTCGGAGATGAACTCCACCGCATCGTCGAGCAGCGGGAGCGGCTCGACGACGGCGACGGCCTGGCCGGCGTAGCACTGGTCGCGGATCCAGGCGTAACGGTAATCGTAGTTCCGGCCCGCCGAGGCCCGTTCCGGTAGCGACATGGTGCCAGCAGCGACCATGCCGCCCCCGGCGCTGGTCAGTCCTCGCAGCACGGCGTAGGCGTGTCGGGCGTCGCGGGGGGCGAGCGTCTGGTTCATCTCCGGTACTGCCGCCGACCAGGCCGCCTCCGTCGCTTCCCACGCCACGTCGGCGTCGACGGGCTCGTCGGTCAAAGCCCGCTCGGAGATCTCGAGGACCAGGTCGTGATGCGCTCCCTCGGCCAGGTCGAGTTCAACGACCAGGGCTTCCTTACGGACCTGCTTGGCGCCCTCCCCGCCCGACCAGCGCAGCCGCAGCGCGCCGCTGCGGGCGGTCCAGGTTCCGTCGTGATGGGCCACGTCGACCATGCTCTTGCGGCCAAAATCGGCTCGGGCGTCCAGAACAACCCGGACCCGGGCCGGGCCCTCGATGGCGGTCACCCGGCGCAGCACCACCGCGGTATGAGGATCGGCCGGGAACGCGAGGGCCTCGCGGCACTCGATGACCCCCGTCGTGGTCACCCAACGGCTGTGCCAGATCAACGAGCCGTCTTCGTAAGAGCCGCCCCACACGAAACGCTCATCGGTCGGAGTGACGGCGTAGAGGCCGCTGCCGCCGATCAGCGTGGAGAACACGGCGTCGGAATCCCAACGGGGCGCGCACATCCATACACAGTCACCCTTCGGGCCGACCAAGATCCCGCGTTCCCCGTCGGCGAGGAGGGCGTACTCCCGCAACACATGAGGGGGGAATCCGGCGGTCGGGTCCTTGGTGTCAGCCACGGGCGGGCTCTCTTATCGGTGGCGTTGCCATCAACATCCCTTCTAGTAGTGAACGCTGTTCATGTTCGCCTTCGTCACGACGACGGGAGGTCCGAGGAGCAGGGTGTGACTGGGCGCCGTCCACGTGGCCGGTGCGGTCAACCCGGGAACGCTGTTCCTTCGGGCGAACGGTCGGTGGTGGAGCATCTGGGTCACGGCCCAGTAGGTGAGGTAGCCGAGATGGGCGCCGTCATAGGAGACCACGCCGGCCACGGTCCCATCGTCGATCGCCGACCTCATAGCGTTGGGGTCGGCGATGCCGGTCACGGTGATCGCGCCCTTCTTGCCGGCCTGGTCGACGGCCCGGGCCAGGGCGCCGACGTTGGTCGGACTGGCGCCGATGATGCCCTTGAGGCCGGGGTAGGCGGCCATGAGCCGGTCGGCGACGACGGCCGTGTCGGTGCCGTCGATGGCGCCGGCCTGGACCGGCACCAGGCGAAGGCGGGGGAACGCAGCCAGCCGCACCTGCATGTAGTGGACCCAGGATCCGAGGTCGGGCTGGGTCGGACCGGCAATCACGATGGCGACTTCCCCGGAGCCGTGGATGCTGGCGGCGAGGAGATTGACGGCGTCGTATCCGACCGCGCGGGGAGGCGCCGGCTCTACGAAGAGTCCGACGCCGGGGCATGCCACGTCAGAACCGGCGGCGAAGAACAGCACGCCGGCTCTTCGGGCGATGGCCGCAGTGGGACACAGCGCGGTCGGGTCGGTGGCGGAGACGCCGACGGCGCTGGGGTGTCGGCCGACAAGCTCTTGGGCGTAGGGCACCGGGTCGTAGGGGATGGGAGACCCTGGCCCGTCGAAGAGCACCACCCCTCCGAAGCGCTTCGCCCCAAGGAACGACACCAACACGCCCAGGGTCGCGAACGCCGCGAGCTTGCCCGGCCGGACCCGCCACCTTTCGTGGGTGGCCGTCATCGACGGTAGTCGTCTTCGGTCTGGGACCTGACGCCGAAGATCTCGTGACGCAACCTGGTCGCCCGAGAACGAAGCCTTTCGATCGGATTGGCCGGAGGGCTCGGTGGCGGCTTGCGTCCTGGCAGGTCCTGGCTCCACCACGCGTAGGCCGCTCTCGGGCCGAACTCGTTGGCGTTGCCCACGTTCACGCTGGGCAGGTCGGCACGCGTCGGCGTCCGGTCGGCAAGCTCGGGCCGGGTTCCTCCGGTCTGCTTGGGGCCGGTGATGATGCGAACGGGACGGTCGGCGAAGACGAAGCCCGACAGCCAGCCGACCAGCACGGAGACCTTGGCCTCGGGGCCGGCGGTCCTGGCGATGTGGACGCCAAGCCAGGCCAGCCAGCCGGCCAGGCCGGAGAGGTGTACCGAGCCGATCTGGGCCACCGCATCGCCTCGCCCCACCGTGGCCATGGTGCCCAGGTCTCGGTACCGGAACGCCTTGGCCTCCCCTCCCCGGCACAGGGCGAGGATAGAGTTGGCCGCCTGGCGTCCGGACTGGATGGCGACCTGGGCGACCATTGGCAACGGGCCGGCGCCAGCGGCGATCTCGGCCATGTCACCGACGACGAAGACCTCGGGATGGCGCGGGACCTGCAGGGTGTCTGTCACGACGGCCCGGAAGTGGGACCCGGTGACCGGCAGGGCGTCGGCCAGCGGGTTGGCCCGCACCCCGGCAGCCCATACGACGGTGGCGGCCTCGATGCGGCGGCCTCCCTCCACGGTGAGGCCGGCGCCGTCCACGTCGGCCACCCTGGCCCCTGAGACCACGTCGACACCTCTCGCCCGCAGGCCGCCGGCGGCCGCCTCTCGGAGATCGGTGGCGAACGATCCGAGAGGAGCGTCGGACGCTTCGACGAGCACAATGCGGGGCTCGCCAGCCTCCATTCCGGGGAAGTCGCTCCCCACCATTTCCTTGACGAGCACGGCCAGGGCGGCGGCGAACTCCACTCCGGTCGGACCGCCACCCACCACGGCGAAGGTAAGCAGCTGGGTCCGCCGGGTCCGGTCGTCGGCCCAGGCTGCCGCCTCGAAACAGGCGATGAGGTGGTTTCGTAGGGCCAACGCGTCCCCAAGGTCGTTGAGCCCGAGGCTTTGGGCGGCGGCGTCGGCGTTGTCGAAGTGGTCACTCACGGCCCCGGCGGCAAGGACCAGGTAGTCGTAGGGAAGCGGCCCCCGGTCGGTCTCCACCCGGCGCAGGGTGACGTCGACGCCGGTGACCGTCGCCAACCGGAAGTCGACGTTAGGGAGCTTACGGATGAGGGAGCGGATCGGCCGGGCCGTTGCGGATGGCTCGAGCAGGGCGGTGGCCACCTGGTAGAGGAAGGGCGTGAAGACGTGATGGTTGTGGCGATCCACGATGGTGACGTCGACCAGGGCGCGGTGCCACGGCTGGTCAGCCAGGGCTCGGGCCGCGGCCAGACCGGCGAAACCGGCGCCGACGATGACGACCCGCGGCCTGCTCATATGCCGGCGGCGTTGGCGTAGAACTGCTGGTCCTCGCGCCATCCGCCCTGCCCCTGGCCGATGGTGGAGACGTCGTCGACGAACTCGATGGCCCGAACCCATTTGACCATCTTGAAGCCAAGCTGCGTTTCGATCCGCAGCCGGATCGGGGCGCCGTGCTCGATCGGAAGCGGCTTGCCGTTCATGTCCATGGCCAGGATCGTCTGGGGATTTGTGGCCAGATACATGGGGATGGTCCCGTAGAAGTACCCGCTGCGTCCTTCCCCCTCGGTGATCGCCTTGTCGTCGAACGCGTAAAACGCGACGTGTTTGGCACCGTCCAATGGTTTGACGTGCTCCATGAGTGCGGCGACGGGCACACCCGACCATTGGGCGATGGCCGACCAGCCCTGGATGCAATTGTGCTTTACGATCTGGGATTGGGTGCCGAATGTTCGCAGCTCGGCCAGCGAAAGCGACATGGGATGCTCGACAAGGCCGCCGATCTCGAGCCGGTAGTCGGTGAAGTCGCCGGCGACGAGCTCGGCGTAGTCCTTGTCAGGGGGCGGGTAGCCGTTGACCCGGTGATACGGGGAGATGTCCTCCCATGAATAGTGCTGGTGGGACGTGAACGCGCGGGACAGAACCCGCTCCAACGGGTTCACGATCCGACCGAGCATGCGCTGGGTGCCACGGGGATGGCGGTGACTGACGACGCCGGCCGCCACGCTGAGCAGCACCACCCCGGCCAAGCCGGCGAACCCGACGATCAGCGCCTCCTCCTGTCCTGAGTAGGGCGCCGACTCGGCGTGGCCGAGCACGATGACGGTCCACAGGCGCGGGAGGCCGTTGATAATAACCATGATCGTGTGGACGACGACGAAGCCGAAAAACGTGCACAGCCCGAGGAAATGCAGGCTGCGGGCCCGCTGACGCCCCCCGAAGAGCCAGACGTAGCGAGGGAAACGGGCGAGGATCGACGGCGACATGGCGGCCCCGGTAAGCATCTGGAACGGGGCAAGGATGAACACGACGAAGAAGTAGGAGAGCTGCTGGACGGCGTTGAACGGCAGTCCGGGCTGGGGAGCGGGAAGATGGAGCATCAGGTAGGTGCCGACGGCTCGCAGGGCGTTGGGGAAGATCTCCCAGCTGGTCGGGACCAACGTCTGCCAGTAGCCGGTGGCGAAGAGCAACGAGATGTACACCGCTCCGGTGACGATCCAGAACTGCACGGTGAGGAAGTGCCAGTGACGGCCGAGGCCGAGGTTCTTGCGGCCGGGGAGGGCAATGATCGGTGACCACGCCTCCTCCTCGTCAAGCGAGCTCCACGGGTGGGCGGCGTCGGCTGAGTACACGCGGCGGGTAAGGCGTAGCCATTCCTTGCCAGGGGGGCAGTCGTCGGAGAGGTAGAACTTCGGGAACGCAGAGAGGACCTCGAGGCCGGATCGGGCGACAAATAGTAGGAGGAAGAGGTTGAGGAAGTGGGTGACCACGATCCACAGCGGAAAGTCTTTGAAGTTCGTCACGCTGCGCCGCCTCCCAATACCCAAAGCATTCGGCTACCGGTCTGCGGGTGACATGGCCGCGCCCGAGATGAGCCGTTGGGCCAGGCGGGACGCCAAGGCCATGATCGTCAGTGCCGGGTTGGCCGAGCCTTGGGTGGGGCAGACGCTGCCGTCGCTGACGAAGAGGTTGGGTACGACCCAGGACCGCTGGTTGGCGTCGACGACGCTGTTCGCCGGCGATGTGCCCATCCGGGCCCCGCCGACGAGGTGAGCGAAGCGTTGGATGGTGAGGACGTCTTGGGCTCCCCCCGCCTCCAGTAATCCCTTGATGACCTTGGCCGAGTAGGCCATGTTGGCCTTGTCGTTGTCGCCGAGGGAGTAGTCGAAGCGCGCCACCGGCAGCCCGTACGGGTCGGTCTCCGAGGCGACGGTGACGCGATTGTCGGGGAGGGGGAGGAGTTCGTTGAGGACCCCGACGGTGGTCCAGTGGTTGTAGTCGCGCATGTACTCGCGCAGGGCCCGACCCCAGTGACCGTCGGCGAGGACGTGTTCCGCCCACCCGATCGGCTGGGGCGAGACGGTCTGGATGGAAAACCCTCGGGCGAAGCCGCGGGATACGTCGGTTTCGTAGAAGTCCTCCGACGACACCTCGGGAGGCGGCGCCTTGTACATGCGCAATTCGGTCGGGAAACGCCCAGCGCTCTGCGTCGCCCCCTGGACCATCACGTAGCGGCCCACCTGATCCTCGTTGTTCCCAATACCGTGAGGGAAGCGCGGCGAGGTGGAGTTAAGCAAGAGCCTCGGTGTCTCGATGGAGTAGCCGGCTACGGCCACGAATCGGGCTTGCTGCATCCGCTCGACCTGTTCGCCCTCGCGGATGTAGGTCACACCGCTGGCCCGGCCGGCCGCGTCGAGCTCGACGCGGGCTGCCATGCAAGAAGAACGGATCTCCACCCTGTGAGCCAGGGCGTCAGGGAGGTGGGTGACATAGGGGCTGGCCTTGGCGTTGACCTTGCAGCCTTGCAGGCACCAGCCACGGTAGATGCAGTGCGGTCGGTTCCCGAACGTACCGTTGACGATGCCGACCGGACCGACCCGCATCTTTATGCCCTGGGCGATGGCGCCACGCCACAGCACCGACGCCGCCTCCGAGATCGGGTGCGGGGAGAACGGGTACTTGTGGGGGTAGCCCCATGGCCAGTCCTGGCCGGCGACTGGCAACTCGCGCTCGACTGTCTCGTAATGCGGCCGGATGTCCTCGTAGGTGATGGGCCAGTCGGCGCCGACTCCGTCGACGGAGTGGGTGTGGAAGTCGGAGGGATGGAAACGGGGGCAGTACCCGGCGTAGTGGACCATCGAGCCGCCCACGCCCCGACCGGAGTTGTTCTTGCCCATCTCGATCGGGTCGGCGCCCCCGATGATCCGCTTCTGGGTCCAGTACAACTCATGCGAACCGGCCTCGTCGGAGACCCAGTCCTCATCGGGATGCCAAAACGGTCCGGCCTCGATGATCACCACCCGCCATCCGGCCCGGGCCAGCCGCTGGGCCAGCACCGACCCTCCGGCGCCGGCCCCGACGATGCACACGTCGACCTCGTCGGTGTCGTCGTAGCGGCACATCGTGTCCTCTCCGGGGAGGTCACGGCGGTGCACGTCGAGGAGGAAACGGGAATCGTTGTCCTTGGGGCCGACCGCGCCCTTGAGCAGGTTGCGTATCACGGGCCGATCTCCGGCGCCACCCGGGACGGGTCCTCCGAGGTTGCGCCCGGCGTTTCGAACGGCTCGAGGGTACTGAGCGGCCCGAGGCGCATGTACCCCCTCGGGTAGGCCGGTCCGCCGAATCCGATCTCGTTCCAGGCCCACGGATGGGCGTAAAACGCAGCGAGAACCATGCGCATGCACACCGACCAAGCCCGAGCCACGTTGAGCCGCTCCCAGGAGCCGCCGGCCAACTCGGCGTCGGCCAGATCGCCGACGATGGCTTCTTGGGCCTCGGGGTCGCACGCCGCGAAACTCGGCCGCCCATAGCGGCCTTCAGCGACCTCGTCCAGACCGGCGAGGACAAGGTGCCAGGTGTCGCGGTCGTCGGGCATGTCGACGTACTGGTACCCGTCCATTCTCCCCGCCGCCAGCTTTTCATCGATGAGCTCCGGCACCGGCACCCTCGGCTCGCCATCCTGGGCCATCGTCACGTCACAAAAGGTCCGCAGCGTCGCCAGTTCGCCGGCGCTGAAGAATCGGAACTGACCATCGAGGTGAAGCCGGGCGGCAACGACCTTGGTGGTGGCGTCATCCCAGGTGTCGGCAGCGTCGAAGACATCGAAGTCCGGGTACCGGCCGATCATCTGCGGGGTCGTGCCCCGACGCTGCTCGGGCAGCCATAACTTGTCGGGCGGCTCCTTGCCGGGCCGCAGGTTCGGCAGATGATCGGGCGTCGACATGTCGCGCCGTAGCGTCGGGGTGGGCTCGGATGCCACGCCTAGTCCTCCCTTCGCAACAACGCGGCCAGGAGACCCATGCCGCCCACCATCGCCATCAGTCCCGGCGCCGAGACGGGCGGGCCCATCGGCAGGTTGTAGGAAGCCATCGTGAACCCGCCGGGCTTGCGGGCCACACCACGGATATGGAAATACTCGCCGACCAACCCATTGAGGGTGTAGATCGCCGCGGTGACCGGTAGCGCCGTCTTGGCCCACTTCTTGGAGAACACTCCCGCAATACCGGCCACGACGATCGGGGGCGTCACGATGATCGGACTCCACATCATCTTGTTCCCGAAGCTCGCCTTGTAGTGCTCGATGTAGATCTCGCTGGTGGTGACCACCGCAGCGACGGCGGTCAGGGCGGCCAGAGACCGCTCGAAACGGCCGTGGGCGACATCGGCGAAGGCCCGGTCGATGAGATGCTCGACACCGTGAACCTCACTATGGGTGGCAGAATTCACTTGGATAGACACGTCAATCCTTCCGGTGGAAGAACTCTTGGAACATTTCGCGCACACCTTCCTTCGCCCCGGCGATCCCCTCCGATGGTCCGGCCATGACCGACTCGGTGAGCGCCTTGGCCTGCTTGAAGGTGACATGCGGGGGCATGGGCGGCTCGTCCGGTGTTGTGAGGGCGTCCACGATCACCGGCCGGTCCGCCGCGAACGCCTCGACAAAGGCCGCCTCGATCTGATCCGAGCGAGTGATCTTGATGCCCTTCAGCCCAATCATGTCAGCCCAGTCCGCGTAGGAAACGTACGGGATGGACTGGGAGGCGTCGAAGCGGGGGTCGCCCTCCATAGCCCGCTGTTCCCAAGTGACCTGGTTGAGGTCTTCGTTGTTGAGGACCAGCACGACATAGCGGGGATCGGCCCAGGTCTTGTAGTACTTGGCGGCGGTCAGCATCTCGGCCATCCCGCCCATCTGCATGGCACCGTCGCCGACCATGGCCACCGACACCCGGTCGGGAAATGCGAACTTGGCCGCGATCCCGTACGGCACGCCGGGGACCATGGTGGCCAGGTTCCCCGAAAGCGACGCCTTCATGCCGCGACGAATCTTGATGTGACGGGCATACCAGTCCGCGGCCGTCCCCGAGTCCGACGACAGAATCGAGTTGTCGGGCAGGTGGCGCGATAGCGAAGAGAACAGGCCCTGGGGTCGGACCCGGCCATTGAGGTCCGACGGCTGGCCCCGCGTGTCCATTTCGCCCCACCAGTCCTCCACGTCCCCGACGATCTTGTCCTGCCAGGAACGATCGGGCTTGCGATGAAGTAGCGGCAGCAACTCGGCCAGGGTGTCCTTGGCGTCGCCGACCAGCGCCAAGTCCATCGGGTAGCGAAGCGACAGCATCCGCGGGGCCAGGTCGATCTGGACCGCCTTCGCCTGCCCGGTAGTGGGCAAAAACTCTGAATACGGAAAAGACGAGCCCACCATCAACAACGTGTCGGCATCTTGCATCATGTCCCACGATGGCTTCGTTCCCAGCAGCCCGATACTGCCCGTGCAATAGGGGACGTCGTCGGGAACCGATGCCTTGCCCAGCAGCGCCTTCGCCACTCCGGCCCCGAGGGCGTCGGCCACGGCCAAAACCTCGTCGGTCGCCTCCATGGCCCCCGCCCCGACCAGCATCGCCACTCGCTCCCCGGCATTGAGAATGTCGGCGGCCTGGCGCAACTGCTCGGTCGAAGGGATGACGCGAGGCTTCCACCAGCCCACTCCGGTATGGACGGTATGGGTCGCCTTGGGCTGCTCGTCCACCGCGTCCATGTCCTGCACGTCGGCAGGAATAATCACACAGGTCACTGTTCTCTCGGCCTGAGCGATGCGGAAGGCCCGGTCGACGATATGACGGACCGACGACGGCGTGTTGACCTGCTGACACCACGAAGACGCCACGTCCGAATAGAGCTGCAGCAAGTTGACCTCCTGTTGGAAGTCGCCGCCGAGTGCCCGCACGAACGTCTGGCCGACGATCGCGACGACTGGCTGATGGTCGAGCTTCGCGTCATAGAGGCCATTCAGCAGATGGATCGCCCCTGGTCCCGACGTGGCCATGCACACACCCACCCCGCCCGTGAACTTGGCATGCCCGCACGCCATGAAACTTGCCATCTCCTCATGACGGGTCTGTATGAAACGAAGGTTCCCCTGATAGCGGCGCAACGCCCCCAGGATCCCGTTGATGCCATCACCGGGAAACCCGTAAATGGTGTCCACCCCCCAGTCGATCAACCGGTCACAGAGATTGTCGCCAGCGGTGCTGCCCATATGGGCCTCCTCGTTTCTTTGTCGTGGTCACTGCTCGCCGCCGGTGGGCCGCGCAGACCAGTCTTGGTAGGGCAGACGGCGCAGGCCCACATCGGCCCGGCCGCACAAGCTCGTGTCACGATAGTTCCTGCCCCGCCGACACCCAGACCAAACCATCGCCACCACAAAAAGTAGATCAGCGTGGACCGAGCACGACGGCTGTCGACCTCAAAGGCGGACAACCAGCGCGAAGCGGAACCTCCTCAGGAGTGCTGGGCGCACAGGGCCATTCGACAGAACTGGCCTCTCCCCGCTACCACTCCTGGCGACCTTCGCTTTCATTTCGTTGCCTACCTTTCCCTGCACAGACGATTGCCAAACGACCCCGTCAGGGTATGGATCTGACGTCGTTGTCATCGCCCTCGGACTCGTAGCTTCTCATCACGCTCCTTCTCGCACGATCGGGCCTGCCCGAGCACTGCCTGTGGACGAGGCCGGAAAGGAACTGTCAAAATGACCGAAGTAGAGAAATTGGCTGTCAGTGTCTACGAGGTCCCCACCGTGGAGGCGGAGTCGGACGGGACGTTTACATGGAACTCGACGACCGTGGTGGCGGTTGAGCCGGAGGCGGGCGGCGCGACCGGCCTCGGCTTCTCTTACGCGACTGGGGCCTGCGCCCGGCTCATAGGCGACGTCCTCACCGAGGCAGTGCTCGGACAGGACGTCATGGACGTGCCACGCTGCTGGTCGGCCATGGTCGGCTCGATCCGCAACATCGGCCGGCCCGGTGTCGCCTCTATGGCCATCGCGGCCGTCGATACCGCGCTGTGGGATCTCAAGGCCCGCCTGCTTAATCTGCCGCTGGTCAAGCTCCTCGGCCAGGTCCACGATGATGTGGCCATTTATGGCAGCGGCGGGTTCACGTCTCTTACCGATGACGAGTTAGTCAACCAGCTGGGTGGGTGGGCCCATGACCAGGGCATCCCCCGTGTTAAGATGAAGGTAGGACAAGCGTGGGGAAGCCGCCCGGATCGAGACCTACAACGTGCGCAAGTCGCCCGACGGACAATAGGTGGCGACGTCGAGTTGTTCGTCGACGCCAACGGCGGGTACTCGACCAAGCAGGCAATTCGGATGGCCGGCGCCTACGCGGACCTCGGCGTGACCTGGTTCGAGGAGCCCGTATCCTCCGATCACCTCGACGCTCTGGCCGAGATCCGCGCCCAGACGGCCATCGACGTGACCGCTGGTGAATACGGCTACGACCTGTTCTACTTCGAAGCCATGTGCCGCGCCGGCGCGGTCGACTGCCTCCAGGCTGATGTCACGCGCTGCGCCGGCATCACGGAGTGGCTCCGCGTCGCCGCCTTGGCCGAGGCCCACGGCCTCCAGATCTCCGGCCATTGCGCCCAATCCGTCCATCTCCACCCTGCCTGCGCGGTGCCAAACATCCGTCACCTCGAGTACTTCGCCGACCACGCCCGCTTGGAGCGCCTGCTCTTCGACGGAGTGATCGACCCAGCCGGCGGTGCGCTCCACCCCGACCTGTCCCGCTCGGGAATGGGCCTGGACCTCAAACGGGCCGACGCCGAACAGTTCCGCGTGACCAACTAATCCCAACCCGCCACACCCTCTGGACAGGCGCCGAGGGCGCTATTGCGCGATGTCCGGTGATGGAGCGCAAGCTTCATGCTCTCCTCGACCTGAACTCTCCATTGCCATTGAGATCGTAACGCGATACTATCTCTATACGAAGCGATTTGAGGGAAGGTGAGCGATCTGATGACCATCGAAGTTGTGGTATGTGTTCTTGTTGCTGCGCTGGCGGTCGTCACGGTGCTCGCGGCTTACGCCGGTCTGTTGGGGGTCATTGGTGCCGTGCGCTTCGTGCCGTGCGACCGCTGCGGACGTCTCGGCGTTACGTCGCCAGCCGAGCCGTTGCGGTCCTGCGGCTACTGTCGTCACGGCCGATTGCTTCACCCGCTCTACGCGTTACATCACGTCGACGTCGCGCAGGGATCGGATAGGCGACGAGTCATGCCGCGTCATTAGGCCAGGAAAGGCCCTCCTCCGTGTGTCTCGGATTCCTCTATCCCGGCAAGGATAGAACGTCTTTCAGCACGGCCGCACCTGACAATTCGACGTTCTTGGTCGCGGTGAGCAGCACGGTGTCGGTCTCGATGGCTTGGTGATACAGGTCCTCTAGCGCTCTTCGAGGTGGGCCATCCCTTAGCTCGTCACGGTAGCGACGGGCGAACTCGTCGAATCGTTCCGGCCGACCGCTGTACCACCGACGTAATGCTGCGCTGGGGGCGACGTCTTTGGCCCAAGCCTCGAAGGGAAATACGGACCGGTCCAGTCCGCGCGGCCAGCTCCGATCGACTAACACCCGGTGGGCTTTCCCGTCGACCTCGTCGTAAACGCCGGCAAAACGGACCTTGACGGGGCCCGACTGTCCGAAGCGTGACGCGTCCAATCCAGGCCGGCCCTGGGCTCGTTGGACCGGGCCTAGGCCCTCGGACGTGGCGGCAAGCGAGGGGCCGAGTCGTTCGATCTCTTCGAGGTGGAGGGCCGAGAGGGCCTCGAGCCGTTCGGCGCCGGTCTTGGTGAGGTGCAAACGAACGACGCGATGGTCGTCGTCGTCCCGGGTCCGGGTGACGAGGCCTGCCTCGTCGGCGCGGTCGATGAGGCCGACGGTGCTGTGGTGGCGTAGGAACAGGTCGTCGGCCACCTCGCCGACGGTCGGACCTCGTGGTTCGTTGTGACCCCGTATGGCGAGAAGGAGCTGATGGTGGGCTGGAGTCAGGCCGGCCGCAAGAGCCTGCTGCTCGCTCCAGTGTTCGAAGTGGCGCAGCCCCTTCCGGAGCGCCAGTAGCTGCGCGTACACCTCATCAGACAAGCTCACTCTTCCTACGATACCATCCTGACGCGATGAATTTTTCTCTGAGCAAGAGCTGCGGCGCGCTTCAAGGCGAGCTGGCATGAACGAACCCGAGGCGAGACCCAAACCAGCGAGCGCTGCGGACCCCGGCGGCCAACCCCGAACCGAGAAAACCGCCATCCACGACGTACCAGCGGTCGTCTCACCCGACACCGCTTCGACCTACCTCGGTCCCGACCGGCGGCCGCCAGAAACCGCCGAGCGGGGGCTGGGCGATTTCACCACCACGCCGGCGATCCTGTGGCTCGTACCCCTCTCGGTCGGGGTGGGAGCCCTCGGGGCCGGCATTTCGCTCGCGTTGTTGGACATGATCGGGTTCTTCACCAATCTCTTCTACTACCAGCGCCTCAGCGTCCATCTAGTTTCGCCCAACGCCAACACTCTCGGTTGGATTGCTGTCGTGATCCCGATCGGGGGTGGCCTGATCGTTGGGCTGATGGCCCGCTACGGGTCCGAGCAGATCCGCGGGCACGGGATCCCCGAGGCCATGGAGCGGATCTTGATCAACGGCAGCCGGGTCGCGCCCCGTCTGGCCATTCTTAAACCCATCTCGAGCGCCATCAGTATCGGCACAGGCGGGCCGTTCGGCGCCGAAGGGCCAATCATCCTCACCGGCGGTGCCGTCGGATCGATTGTCGGCCAGTTCTTTCATCTCACCGCCGCCCAACGCCGGAGCCTGCTCGTCGCCGGCGCGGCGGCGGGGATGAGCGCCGTGTTCGGAACCCCAGTCGCCGCCACCCTATTCGGCGTCGAACTGCTGGCCTTCGAGTTCAAACCCCGCTCCATGGTCCTCATCGGCCTCGCCGCCGCCACCGCGGACGGAATTCGAATGGTCATGGCCCACGCGGGACTCGTCTCCCCCCAGCCGCTCTTTCCGGTCCCCGGCCACGCTCCCCTCGGCGGGATCGTACTGCTAGGAGCGGCGGCGGTCGGCATTGCCACCGGCCTGGCCGCTTGGGTCATGACCCAAGCCGTCTACCAGTGCGAAGATCTCTTCAAGAAGCTGACCGGTCATCTCCACTGGATGTGGTGGCCGATAATCGGCGGACTCATCATCGGCGTTGGTGGCCTCATCGATCCCCGCGCTCTCGGCGTCGGCTACAACACCATCCACGCCGAACTCCTCGGGCAACTCAGCATCGGCGCCCTCATCTTGTTGTTCGTCGTCAAACTGGCCATCTGGTCAGGCGGCCTCGGCGGCGGAACCAGCGGTGGCATCCTCGCCCCCATCCTGATGATGGGCGCCGCGCTCGGCGGAGTCCTCGGCCACGTCCTTCCGGGCGCGTCTCTAGGCGTATGGGCACTCCTCGGTATGGCCGGAGCCCTCGGCGGGGTCACGCGATCCCCGTTCACCGCCATCATCTTCGCCTTCGAGCTCACCCACGACCAGAACAGTCTGCTCGCCCTGCTCGTAGCGGCCACGATCTCGCACCTGGTCAGTGTTCTCATCCTCAAACGGTCAATCCTGACCGAGAAGGTCGCACGCAGAGGCTTCCACGTCATGCGCGAGTACGCCGTCGACCCCCTCGAGGCAACCTTCGTGCGCGAAGTCATGGACAGCGACGTCTACACCGTCGAACCGACCAGAAAGCTCGCCGACCTCTACCAGGCACTCACCGAAGGATCACCCCAGCGACGCCAACGGCTCTACCCGGTACTCGACGATGGAGACCACCTCGTCGGCGTCCTACCCTGGTCCGCCGTGCTCGCAGGTCGAGACGATCCCCAACAACAGGTCAGCGCAGCCATGATCGACCCGGTTGCAGCCGCCCACCCTGACGAGATACTCCGCGGTGTCGCCGACCGCATGGCCGCCCACGGGATCGGCGTCATCCCCGTCGTCGACCGCGCCGACGCCAGCCATCTCGACGGACTCATCACCCAATTCGATCTCCTTCACGCCCGCCAAAAGCTCCTCGAAGAAGAACGGCACGCCGAACGAGTCCTCACCCTGCGACGCGTCACACCACGACCAGCCGAACCGACCGCGACGCCAGCCGGTCCATCCAACAAGACACCCCCCCACCAAACCCCGTAACATCCCACCCGGCGGTCTTGACCTCAATTCTTCGATCCAGTCCGAGTGCCAGACTGCGGCCACGCACCCTCTCGGGGGTTGCCCGAGTGTGCCCTTATCAGCGGGCACGTCGAGTCGGGCCGACAGCTATTCAGGCGGTCGATCCGCGCCACGGATCCGGGCGTCCGACCGGTCTACGGGGTGGGCAGCTAGCGGCCGCGAGCCGTGCCGACCGGGCCAGTGCACGTCGGCGTCAAGCCAGCCCGAGCGGTCGGCCCGGCCGGGTGGTATATCTGGCCCAGACCCGGTTCGCATGGGCGGGCTCGGCGTTACGGCCTGTTGTATGGAGGCGCTCGGCGCGACACTACGAGCCGGAAGCCACGGCGGCGATGACGATCTGCTGGCCATTGAGTCCCGGCGCCGCCGATGTCGCGACACGCCGCGGTGGTTGCCGGTGCGACGCAACCCCGTCTGGTGGACGCCCGAGAGGCCGGTGGCCCAGCCGGCGAGACGCCGGTCCTTCGAGTGCGTTCGGTCTGTCGACGACCAGTACTGGGCATTTAGCGCCCGTCGAGACCTGCGCGGTCCAGCACCCCGGAATGGTTTCGATCGATCCTCGATCCGGGCTAACTCGGGAAGGAAGGCTGTACGACGTGAAGGATGGGGCTGAGGTGCATTGCCTGTCCATCCAGGGCACCGCCAATCTCGTCGCCGACAAACATGGCCAAGATCCTTCGACATCAGGGGGCGCCCGTAGAAGCGGCTCGGGACCCCAAATGACCGAAAGCAACCAGGTTCGCTAGATGGATTCGACCCCCATGCTCCCCGGCGTGTTCCACACCCTCGAGCCGGTACTCAACAACTACGGCTATCTCGCAGTCGGTGGCCTCGTGCTGCTAGAGGACTTCGGAGTCCCCGTGCCCGGCGAGACCGTCCTCATCGCCGCCGCCGTCTACGCTGGCGCCGGCCGCCTCAACATCGTGGCGGTCGGCCTCATTGCCGTGGTGGCGGCAATCATCGGTGACAACATCGGCTTCGCCATCGGCCACCTCGGCGGGCGGCCCCTGGCCCTGCGGTGGGGAAAGTACGTGTTCTTGACCGCCGAACGGCTCGACAAGGCTGAGGCCTTCTTCGAACGGTGTTGAGGATCACGTAACCCTGTAGGAACTCGATCATTGAAAGTGTCGGTCCCTGAGTGCCCTGGGTGGGCCCGTGGAAGGTCCACCAACGAGTTGGGGGCTCCCACTCTGCTGACGGTGTCCAAGCCGTTCAGTCGAGGAAGGAGCCCCGGGGCTCATGCTCACACAGGGAGAAGACGTGGAGGCTTACGCACTCAGGAAGCGAGGCTGGTCGTATGTCGCGATCGGCCGCCATATTGGTTGTGACTGGCGCACGGTCAAGGCGTATCTGGAAGGGCGTCAGCCGGGCGTGCGCCGGCGGGCCGAGCCCGATCCGTTGGAACGGTTCGTCCCGTATCTGAAGGCCCGCTTCGTCGACGACCCGCACGTGTGGGCGTCGGCGCTGTTCGACGAGGTGGTGCAGGTCGGCTACGAACGGAGCTATCCGAGCTTCGCCCGCCAGTTGCGAGTGGCGGGGCTGCGTCCACACTGCGAGGCGTGCGACGGGGTCGCCAGCCGCGACACGATCGAGATCGCCCACCCACCGGGCGAGGAGATCCAATGGGACTGGTTCGAGCGGCGCCGGGCGCCGTGGGGCGGGATCGGCTACGTGTTGTTGGGGACGTTGCCCCATTCGGGTCGCACCCGCGGGGTCATCGCCTCGAGCATGGACCAGCCCCATCTGATCGAAGCCATGGACGGCGTGCTGCGCCGGCTGGGCGGCACGGCCCGACGCTGGCGGGTGGACCGGATGGCGACGGTGATCGTGCCGGGCAGTTCCGATGTGCAGGCCAGCTTCGCCCCGGTGGCCAAGCATTACGGTGCCACGGTTGTGCCTTGCCCGCCGCGACGGGGTAACCGCAAGGGTTCGGTGGAGGCCGCGGTGCGTTACGCGACGGGGCGGTGGTGGCGCAGCTTGGCCGCGGAGTCGCCCGAGGCGGCCCAGGTGAGCCTGGAGCGGTTCTGGTCGACAACCGGTGATGCTCGGCTGCGCAGCCCGTCACGGATCACCGACCCGCCCGGCGATGGGAGCCGGCCGCGCTGGCCGAGCGTGGGCGAGCTGGCCGAGGCCGAGCCGTTGGCGGCGTTGCCGGCCATACCTTTTCCGGCCACGATCGAGGTGGCCGCGCCGGTCGATCACCAAGCCACCGTCGCCTTCCGGGGCAACCGCTACTCGGTGGCCCCGGGCCTGGCGGGCGCGACGATGACCCTGCGCCATCGCCTGGGGACCGCCACGCTCGATGTCGTCAGCCCCGCCGGGGCGCTGCTCGTCACTCACAGCCTGGCCCCGGCCGGCTCGGGGACGATGGTGCGCACCGCCGCGCATCGTGACGCCCTCGAGACCGTCGTGCTGGGCCAGTTCAGCTCGGCACGACCGTGTGACCGCAAGGAGAACCGCCCGCCGGGGGCGGCCGCCGTCGCGGAGCGAGCCAAGCTGATGGGCGCCCACGACGCCGAGCCATCCGTGGACCTCGCCGGCATGGCCGAGGTTATCCGCCTGGCCTTCCCCGGCTGCGTGGAGGTCTGTGGCGGCGAGGTGCCGGCATGAGCGTCAGTTCCGACTACCAGCGGCTCCGCGCCCACCTGGCGTTCCTGCGCATGGGCGCGGCGGCCGAGGCCCTGCCGGGCCTGCTCGACGAGGCGATCGGCGCCAAGTGGTCCAACCAGGCGTTCCTCGAACGGCTGCTGGCCATCGAGGTCGACGCCACAGACGAGCGTCGCCGGGCCAGTCTGGCTCGCTTCGCCTCGCTGCCCTCGCCGTTCACCCTCGCCGACTTCGACTTCTCCGCCCAGCCCTCGGTCGACCCCAAGCTGATCGCCGAGCTTGGCACCCTACGTTTCGTGGAGGACGCCACCAACGTGTTGCTGATCGGCCCGCCAGGCGTCGGCAAGACGATGCTCGCCGTCGGGCTCGGGCATGCTGCGGTGGCCGCAGGGATGCGGGTCTACTACACCACCGCGGCCGAGCTCGCAGCCCGCTGCCATCGAGCTGCGCTGGAGGGGCGGTGGGCGACGACCATGCGCTTCTACGCCGGACCGCGCCTGCTCATCGTTGACGAGGTCGGCTACCTCCCTCTTCCCGCCGAGGCCGCCTCCGCCCTGTTCCAGGTTGTGAGCCAGAGATACCTGAAGGGGAGTATCGCTCTCACGACCAATCTCGGGATCGCTTCGTGGGGCAAGGTCTTCAACGACGACCCGATGGTCGCCGCCGCCATGTTGGACCGTCTGCTGCACCGCAGCATCGTGATCAACATCGACGGCGACAGCTACCGGATGCGCAGCCACCGGGCGCGTGCCGACGCCACCCGAAAGGCGGTGGCGGGATCGTGACCGGCTACCAACCGGCCGCCCCGTCTTGTCACGATCCCGTCACGATGCACTGCCCCATCTGCCAGCACGCCTTCGTCCCGACCGGCCGCCAGAAATACTGTTCCGACGCGTGCCGGGCCGCCGCCTACCGCCGGCGACGTGACACCGGTCGAACAACCGTCACCGTGCCCAAAACCCAGCCCCGCCGGCCGATCACCGTCTACGAATGCGACACATGCGGCGACAGGGCCCTCGGCGAACAGCACTGCGAGACGTGCAACACCTGGATGCGCCGTGTCGGGCTCGGGGGCGAATGCCCCTCGTGCGGGGACCCAGTCGCCGTGGTCGAGCTTGTCGGTCAGGAGGTGATCGCCAGCCGCTGATCTACTATCAACCCCAGCCACCCACGGCCCTCGGACGCACCTACATTTTCGGTGATCGCCCACCTACATTTTCCGCGATCCGCGACAACGCCACGGCGGCAAGGTGGTTACCGTGGCCCGCTTTATCGAAGGGCTACGCCAGGCCAACGGCATCATCGCTGGGATCACCAAGATGCGCTGGCTGAGGTTTGCCGCCTACAACACGCTGGGAGCGTTCCTGTGGGTTGGCGTATGGATCACCGTCGGCTACGTCGCCGGCAGTCACATCGATGCCGTGTACACCACCATCAGCCGCTACCTGATCTACGTGGTGATCGCCATCCTGGTGCTCACCGCCGCTCAGATCGGTCGCCACCTATGGCGACGCCGGCACGCCAAGGCCGGCACACCAGCCTCCACGCTGAGCGAGGCGGAAATAATCAGCAACGACAACAACGGCCAACAAGGTCAGCCATCGTCTTGAGCATCTGATAGCAGCCGCCCTGCATACGGCCGATAGCAAGGGCCCGTCGGGAGTATCGTCCCATTGGTCTCGCACTGCTGGGCAATCAGGTCCCAGCAGATGGGCCGGGTGAGTGCCGGGGCCAAGTGAGGGTAGGCGTCGGGCTCGCCGGCGACGGACGGTACAGCTTGACCTTGTTGATCCGCTTGAACGGGAGCCGGGACACGCTCAAGCTCAGCAGCGAGAAGGTCGGCAGGACGCCTTGGGCGGCGGCGAGGACCCCCCAGACGAGCAGCGACCAGAACATGAGCCGTTTGACGCTGCGCCGCTCGGCGAAGGTCGCAGACGGCACCTGGAAGAGGACATAGCCGACAAAGAAGAGCCCGCCGAGCAGGCCGACTGCCCGGAGGTGATACCCAGGGCGTGTTGCGGGCCGCCGGCGGCGCCGATCGAGTAGTTGGAGCGGTCGATGTAGGCGAAGCTGTAGGTGATGAAAACCAGGGGCCATCAGCCGGCGCCAGCGGTCCGAGCTCAGCGGCTTGGGCTGGCTCATGGGTGTCCCAGAGCAAGAGGCTGGCCCGACGACCCGGCCCGCCGCGGTCGCCCGGTCCGCTGGTGCCAGGAGCGGCGACATCAGACCGGTTCGGATCGACGGGACCAAATCCGGTCTCCGAGGGGTCCAGTTGCGATCACTACCGTGACCTGATCGTCGAGCACGTAAGCGTCGTTTCCCCGACCGGACGATCCATAAACCCACATTCGACCCGCCAGACCCGCCCAACCCCGACCTGCCGAAAGAGGTCTCAATTCGAGTCCCAATATGTCTTATCTCGGCCTCCTGCCAGCGATAGCATTGAGGCACCTTTTACAGCGAGGGTTTCGTGTGACGGGGGCGACGTGCCCGGAGCGAACCTTGAAGGTGGGCATAGACGGTTGTGGCGGTCATCGGCAGACGCAGCGGCCCGATCGCTCGGCGTCCCGGTGGCAAGGCCACGCTCAGCGGCCCGGTATAGCTCGCATGACGACGAGAGGTGCCCATGGCGATGACCCAGCAGATAGCCGCAATCGATGCGATGGGGGGCTTCGATCTTGCCGTGTGGAGCAGCGGCGACTCGACGGTGGTGTCAGTCAGCGGGGAAGTCGACATGGCTACCACCGCCCAGCTGTCCGAGACCTTGGTCACCGCGCTCGACTGCGGTGTCACCCGGCTGGTCTGTGACCTGACCGAGGTGGGCTTCTTGGACGCGTCTGGCTTGGGGGCACTGGTACTCGCCCACCGGCGGGCCGTGGCCGACCACGCCCGGCTGGACGTGGCCTGCAGCCAGCCGCTGCCCCGCAGAGTGTTTGCCCTGACCGGCCTGGACACGCTCTTGGCGCTCCACGACACTGTGACCGACGCGGTCGACGCCCAATGTCGGCGCGCCGACGGTCCCGACATGCTTGGCCGCCACGTCGTCCTGACCGCAACAAGTTCGCCTCATCAATTCGGCGAAGGACGTGTAGGGCCGTCCGGTCGTGGGTACCAACAAAAGCACTAAACAACATATCGGAACACGACGTAACTGTGGTTGGGTGCCGGTCGTCTGAGCGCCGGTGCGGTCTTACCTCCGGCCCGGTCCAGTTGCGGCTGGTCCGTCGAGGAACCGAGGATCGAATGGCTGCTCATCTGAGGATTGTTCCCGCAGCGCCAGCGCCGGTCTTATCGGCAGACAACATCGAGGTCACCATGTCTCGGCCGTCCTCGCTCGAAGCGTCCGTGGCGCCTATCGGTGTCGTCCGGGACCGGCTCGAAGATGGAGTCGCCGGACTCGCCTACCTGTTGAACGAGGCCCTCGGCGTGGCCGGAGGCCTCGGCGCCGATGCGGACGGCGTCAGCACCGTGGCGGCCGTGGCGGCGTTCGCCCGCGGCTTCAGCACCGTGGCGGTCCTGGCGGCGTTTGCCCTCGGATTCGACACCGCCCTGACAACCGTCGATCACGCCCCCGCTGAGCTGGCCGAACGTTCGCCCGTGGTACCTGGGTCGCCTTCGGACGACGCGGCCTAGGAGCGAGGATCACTCGACGTTGGCTTTCCCTATCCAAACCGAGCCGTCGGACGCGGTCTGTGGTCACTGCGGGTTCGCTGCCTGCGACCGGCCAGCCCATCTCGACCGCATCTTGAGGCGTACCGCGGTGCGCTACCAGCGTGCCTTCGTAGTCCTTGCTGTCGCCGCGCAAGCGTCCGGCGGGTCGTGGAACGAGGCGGGCCGGTTGGTGCTCGAAGAGGTGATCGACGTCAGCGACGCCCTGCAGGGCGACACCAGCCGTCTCATCCGCCTGGCCGGCGGCGACACCCCGGTCTTCTGTGACCTCGATCCCCAACCCGTCCAGCCGTTCGCTCTCGACTACACCTGGGCGGCAATCGTCGGGCTGGTCGCCAACATCGAAGCCCTCGCCGAAGTCCTCGACGACTTCCCCGCGGACCGCTGGCATCGTGGTGGTGTATGGCACGGCCGGCCCCTGTCGGCCCTGGGACTGGCCAACGGCGCGGTGCACGCCGCCGTCCACCACCTCTTCGACATCGAACACGTCGCCCCAGAGCTGCTGGACACAACCGAAAGAGCAACCAGAGATCCATCACCTGTTTGGGAGAACGGAGAAGACGATGCGGACGTGGCGTGGCCGACAGGACCGGGCGAGCAGAGCCGAGCGGACGCTGAGTGAGGACTGCGAGGCGTTCCTCGCCGGCCGGTACCTCCATCGCCATACCCACCGGCGCCGACGGGTTTCCCCTTGGGTGTGGGTCAACACCCTCGCCCACGGGTCGCGAGCCGACATCGAGACCCTGGCCCGCGTCAAAGCCAGGTTCTCTCGCGACTCCCAAGCACCCCCCTTCCTCGCCGGCGAGGTACTGGCCGCTCTCGACCGCTGCAACCTGAGCTTGGGACAGCTACAACGGGGCTTCCTTATCCCCGTCGAGCTGCGGGTAGCCACGCAGCGGGCAGGGGCACGGCTCCCGACCAGAGACATAGGCTTTCTTATCCCCGTCGAGCCACGGGTGGCCACGCAGCGGGCGCGGGGATGGTCCTCGACCAGAGACATAACAAACAGAGTTCGCGCCGCCCTTGACCAAGCAGAGGCGGCCACGAGCCCTCATCGTGGACCCGCCGCTGGCCCCCTCCCCCACCAACAGCACCATACCGGCAAGAAAGGCTCCTAAAAATGGAAGGGACACGACATGACCACCGAGACACGACCCTCGCCCCACATGGCGCCCGCGACCACGACTTCCAGCGGCAAGCCCTGCCGGGAGGCCGTCGCTACCGATCGGTCGGCCGCTGTTCTTGGCGTAGGGGCGACGCCCGGCGCCGGGTTCGCCGTGGATTGGGCGCTCCCGGAGAGCGCACCAGGCGATCCGCACGCCATCGTCACTAGAGCGTGGTTGTGACCGGCGACTTCGACGGGCGCCAAGACGTCCACAACTCCAGCGTCGACACGCAATTGGCCGCCGCTCATCGCCGTGGCCTCACCGATCTTGGTACCGGTCGGGTGTGCATCAAAGCCGCCCGGCATCGAGACCCGTGCGAGTTCGGCGACAAAGACCAAGCCCGGCGCGCAGCGCAACGAGACTGAACGCAACGAGACTGACCGAGCGTGGTCAACGTCGTCGCTTTCGAGTTCCGAACGTACCGTCAGCCGGCCGCCGGAGGCAAGGGCGTCGAGCAGAGACATACCCGTCGAGCTCCACCGTGCCCCCGTCGGGTCCGCCGCCGGCGCCCCCGACACGACCACCGCTTCTCCCTTTCCCTCTACGACCCTCACCAACGGAACATGAAAGATGAAACGAATGGCTGAACAGCACATCCAAGCGGTCACCGCCAGTTGCGATCCCGAGGTCAACTCGGCACAGACCCCGGCCGCCTCCCCCAACGTCAACCCTGAGGGGCCCGCCGAGCGTCCCGTTGAAGGCGACGTCGCGCCGGAACACCGGACGACCGTGGCCACCGCCGTCCCGGCGCTGGGCGGTCGCCGCTCCGGAGGCACACTACGTATCGCTCGTTCCAAGGGCGCCTTGAGCGGGTGTCTGCTAGTCCTGCTCGGGATCTGGGGTGCCATCATCCCCTTTGTCGGGCCGTACTTCCGCTACCTATTGACTGAACTACTGCCTATAAAGATCCAGGTGAGGGGCTATCTTGGGTATCCGCGGTTTGGGAGTTGGGCCCTGATAGACCGCTCTCACCATGACCGCCGTGCCGGAACCTTTGAGCGATCTAGCTGCAGTCGTAGTGCCCCAGGTCGGTCGCCTCGTCGATACCGGGGATCGCTGGGAGCCTTACCGGGTCGTTGGCCCGGACGGGGTCGTGGTCGAGGCGGTGTCGGCTTGGTTCGCTGATCTCCAGGCGGCGGGCAGATCGGTTGCGACGGTCCGCTCGTATGGGACAGACCTGCTCCGGTGGTTCCGTTTCTTGTGGGCGGTGGGGGTGTCGTGGGAGCGGGCAACAGGTGGCGAGGCTCGCGACTTTTGCCGTTGGTTGCTGGTGGCTGGCAAGCCGGCGAGGTCACATTGGCGGCATCCCGATGTGCCGGCGTCGGCGACGCCGCCGGCTATGTACGCGGCGTCGGTGCGAGCGCACAGCGAGACCGTGCTGCGGGGCTTCTACGACTTTCACCGCGAGGCGGGCACCGGTCCGGTGCTCAACCCGTTCCCGTTGGACCGTTCTCGTCGTGGCGGCCGCGCCCACGCGCATCACAACCCGATGGAGCCGCAACGCAACGATCGGACTGGCCGTTACCGGCCCAGCGTCGTTACTCGGATCCCGCGGGCGGTGCCAGACGACGAGTTCAATGAGATTTTCGTTCGCCTGCCATCGCACCGGGACCGGGCCCTGGTGGCGTTCTACGTCTCGACCGCGGCTCGTGCGTCGGAGCTGTTGTCGGTCACGCTGGGCGGGGTTGATCCGGGCCGGCAGCTGATCAGGGTCATCCGCAAAGGCAGCGGCGCCGCCCAGGAGCTTCCGGCGTCGAGCGACGCGTTCGTGTGGTTGCGGCTGTATCAGGTGGAGATGGGCGACCTGATCCCTCCGGGACGTCGGCAGCCGTTGTGGTGGACGTTACGCCGCCCGCCACGCCCGTTGACCTATCACGGCGCGCACCGCATGTTCGAGCGGGTGAACGTGTCGGCCGGGACCACGGCGACGCTGCACTCGTTGCGCCACACGGCTGCCTACAGGATGGCGCAGGACCCGGCTCTGCCGCTCACCGACGTGCAGGCGGTGCTGGGCCACGCCCAACTCACGACCACCCAGATTTACCTCACCCCCCGCAAGGAAGACGTGATCCGTCGGGTACTGGCCCACCACGCCGAGCAGACCCGCCTCGCGGCAGAGCGCTCCGTGCCCGTGGCCGCGCCGGGATACCGGCCCGAGACGCTCGAGGTCCTCTTTGGCCGAGCCAGTTCGTGAGTGTCGCCGCCGCGCAACAGACCAACGCCAACATCTCGTCGGACCCCGATCAGCCTCTCGGGTTGGCGGAGCCGGCCGAATTCCCGCCTCGCTCGTTGCCGACGCGTTGGCCGGCAACGTGCCAGCCCGAGCAGGAGCTGTTGGCCGGGCTGATGTCGCCGCCGTTCGTGTTGGAGCGGCCGGCGAAGCAGGCCAGACGCGTCGGGGGCTTGAAGCTGATGGTCGCCTGGCTGGCGGACCAGGCGGGCCAGACCTGGCAGCAGCGTTGGATATCGAGCGGGGCCGACGACGCGGTGAGCGGGTGGCGACAGGTCCCTGTCGAGTGGCTGCACGCGCGTGATCATCGAACGGCGTATCGACACGAGGCGTTGGTCGAGGCGCTCCCGGTGCTGGTCTCCGCGGATGTGATTCGCCCATCGCTGCGCTGGCTGGTGGGCGGCGGGCCGGCCAGAGGCGGCCTGCTTCTGCGAACCTTGGCCGCGTCCCGAGATCCAGGAGGGTTCGCCCAACTCGTGGCTGCCTGCGACGCCGCCCCCGGCGTCTCGGTCGTGGCGAGAGGCCAAACGTTGTATCGGGCGGCAATGATCATCGCCGCCAAGGGCGGCACGATTGGCGACATCGTCGTCGGAGACCTCCTGGAGCTCTTCGACGCCCAAGCCGACGCCTACGACAACCCGTCCGCCGGGCGCACCCTGTTCTATCGGCTCCTGCACGACATGGGGACTTTCGGACCGGCCGCACCGCCGACCCTGCGAGCATTACGCACCGAGGGCCAGCGCAGCCCCGAGGAGCTGATCGACCGCTACCGACTGAACTGTCGTCCCGTCCGCGATCTTCTCGTCGACTATCTACGCGAGCGTCAACCGGCCCTCGACTACAACAGCTTGGAGTCGCTCGCCAACTTCTTGGGCAAGCTGTTCTGGTCCGACCTGGAACGCCATCATCCCGGCATCGATAGCCTGCACCTGAGCATCGCGGCGGCCGACGCGTGGAAGCGACGCCTGCAAACCGTGACGAAGACGGTCACGACGTCCGCAGGTGAAAAGACCGAAGTGGTCGTGGAGCGGATCAACTATCGGGAGTGCCTGACCCCCGTGCGGGCCTTCTACCTGGACCTCGCACATTGGGCGGTCGAGGACCCGGCGCGCTGGGCAATCTGGGTGGCTCGTTGTCCGGTCGGCGCCGAGGAAATCAACCGGCGCAAGGCCAAGCGCAAACTCAAGTCCCGAATGGATTCCCGCACCCGTGAACGCCTGCCCGTGCTGCCCGTTGTCGTGCGCTCTGTCGCCGAACGACGCGCCACCACGGCCGCTCTCCTCGGAGCCGCCCGCCAAGCCGGTCCCGGGGAGCCGTTCACGGCCGCGGGACTCACGCTGGTGCGCTCAGTCATCGAGCCGCGCTCGGGTGCCGGCAAAGTCTGGGCGCATGACCCGGCCGATGGCCGACGCCGCGATCTGGTGCGGGAAGAAGACCACGCGTTTTGGGCGTGGGCCGTCGTCGAGGTGCTGCGCGCGACCGGTGTGCGCGTCGAGGAACTACGCGAGCTCAGTCACCACAGCTTGGTGCAATACCGCCTGCCCACCACCGGAGAGATCGTCCCGTTGCTACAGATCCTTCCTTCCAAAACCGACACAGAACGCCTCCTCGTCGTCAGCCCGGAATTGGCAGACGTCCTCGGCGCGATCATCCTGCGCGTCAGCGACGGGACCGGAACCGTCCCTCTCGTCCCCTCCTACGACACGCACGAACGAGTGTGGTCGGCTCCAGCGCCATTGCTGTTCCAGCGTCGTCTCAACACCGAGACCCGGGTGATCGCCGACAGCATGGTCCGCACCCTGCTGAGCGGCGCTCTGGCTCACGCCGGCCTCGTCGATCCCGTCGACGGGGAGCCGCTGCGCTACACGCCACATGACTTCCGTCGGATGTTCATCACCGACGCAGTAATGAACGGGCTCCCTCCTCACATCGCCCAGATCATCGCCGGTCACCGCGACATCAACGTCACCATGGGCTACAAGGCCGTCTACCCGGACGAAGCCGTCCAGGCCCACCTCGCCTTCCTCGCCCGACGACGATCCCTGCGGCCCAGCGACGAATACCGAACCCCTACCGATCACGAGTGGCAGGAATTCCTCGGTCACTTCGAGAAACGAAAGGTCTCCATCGGCACCTGCGCAAGGGCGTTCTCCACTCCATGCATCCACGAGCACGCGTGCGTCCGCTGTTCAATGCTCTGGCCCGACCCCGACCAGCAGCCTCGCCTCCTCGAGATTCGCGACAACCTCACCGCCCGCATCGCCGAAGCCGAACGCGAAGGCTGGCACGGCGAAGTCGAAGGACTCAAGATCAGCCTGGCCGGCGCGCACGAGAAGCTCTCCCAGATCGACGGTCGCGCACATCCCATCAACGTGCGCCTCACGGCACGGCAACAGTCACTCGCGCCGGTTGCAACGAGCACCGCTACTCACGAATAGCCATCCGCACCGAGCTCAGCCGATCCCGCCCCGAGCCCTCAATTTCAAGTTCAGAGAATACGGCATCGGAGGCCGGCCGGCCTGGACGTTCACCTTCGGTCGGCTATGGCTCGACATCATCCCCGGCGTGGCCGTCCTCGTCGGCGGAGCGCTCTTGGCGTTCAGCCACAATCGGATTAACGCCTCGATGGGCGCGTCGCTGGCCGTCGCCGGTGGGGTGTGGTTCGTGGTCGGAGCCGAGATCAGCCGACTGTGGAACAACGGGGTCATCGACGCCGGCGCTTATACCGGCAACACCGGCTCCCAGGTCGCCCAGGCCATGGGCTACTTCCTAGGCCTCGGCGCGGTGATCACCTTCCTGGCCGCCTTCGCTCTCGGCCGCCTGACCGTCCGCGGTGTGCGCGACGTCCGAGCCGCCGAGACCGAGCACATCCGTGACCGCCAGGCTCGAGAGCGCCCCGTGCCAACCGACCCGACCGTCTAACGATGCCAGCTTGTTTGGCCCGCCGTGTCCGATGGGATACTCGAAGGGAAAATCGATGTGAGGAGTATTCGTGAGCGAAGCACCGGAAACGATCGCGGCGGTAGCTGGGTCGTTCCGGTCTGTGGTCCGGTTCGATCCTCGCGAGGCGGTCGTGGCCACCGTCACCTCCGACCGGGGTACCACAGTGTTTGTGGTGTGCCTCGAGCCCAGCCAAGGGCTGCCTCGCCATCCGGCGCCGGGTGAACTGACCTTGCTGGTCATCGAGGGACGCCCCGTGATCACCGTCGCCGACAAACGGTACGCAACCGATCAGGGTGATGTCCTGGTTGTCCCCACCGGGGCCATGCACGCCCTTCGGGCCGAGACTGATCGTGCCGTCGTGGTAGGTGTGTTGAGGGGCCGGACCTGACGTCGAGGTCTGATCCTTCGACGACCAGGGGCGACGGTCGGCTGTGTGCGGTGTCCTCGCTCAATCGACTGGCGGTATCCGAAGAACTCGTGATCCTTGTAGTCGCCATGGCCGCTGCTGAGCTCGGAGTAGTCGGCGACGAACTGGATGCCTTTGATCCATTTGACCTGTTTGAAGCCGAGCTCGATCTCGTTGCGGAACCGTAGCGGGGCGCCATAGCCGAAGGTGAGGGGCTGGTCGTTCATGTCGTAGGCGATCATGGTGAGGTGATGGCCCATCTGGCTGATCGCTCTCCGATTGGCGGGGCAGAACCGGTTGGGGTCGAGCAGGCGCACCCGGCCGCCCCCCGCAGGGCCGGTCCAATCACCGTTGGTCGGGGTGACGCTTGGCGACTTAGCTCGCTCCTCCCGGGCGCACTCCGTTCGGGTGCCGAGGCGGGGTCGATGGCGCCGAGGAGGTCTTCGAGGTCGACGATTTGCATGACTCGAAGAGCAAGTTCGCTCACGGCGCGAAGTTTGAACTCGGCGCCGGCAGCCGCCACGGTCAGCTTGACTTCATAGATCCCTTCCAGGCCGACCAGGTCGACGAAGTCCAATCCTCCCATGTCAACGGTCACGGCCCGCAGGTGCGGGCTGACTAGCTCGGCGACACTGCGACGCAGCACCGGCACCGTCGCGACGTCGAGCTCACCGGTGAGGCGCAGGGTCAGACTGCCGTCCTGGTGGAGGACCTGGACGGCGAAGCCTGGATCGGGCGAGGACATGCTCGCCTTTCGTGTGCAGACGCACGCGTGGCGGCCATCTGCTCGCTAGACCAGGACCGAAGGAGTCCGGGGGCCACAACCAGACGCTACCCGTTCTCTCAGCCGACAGCCTGGGTGTGCTCTCCTGATCTGGCCCCATTTGCTGCGGTGATGCTCGTCTGGCTTGGCCCTGGGTGGGGTCCACCGGCAGGGGCATCAAGCTTGTAACGGACGACACGATCGGTTGTCGTCTGTCGGACGACGCGGGGCACCCCCCGGGGCGGGACCGGGAGCTGCAGGGGTGCCGGGGGGCGCCGCCGTGGGTGGGAGGGGCGCTGCGCCGGCGACGACCAATCTACGCGCTACCCGACCGCAGCATCCCGACCGTTGTCGCGTCCGGGCCCCTGCTTCCGTTGGTTCTCCGCGAACGATGACCGCCGCCGTTGGTCGGTCGTGGTCGTCGCGGCGCGGCCGGATTGCTTCCCAGGGGGGGGACGCGTTTGCGGGCGGCGTTGGCGCCCTCCTTGCCGTCGTGGCGATCGGCGGCGGGGGATTTGAGCCGCCAGGTCAACGCCAGGCTCTTGTCTTTGGCGCTATCGAGCTCCCGCTCGCCGATCGCGCTTCTGAGACGCTGGCGGACGTCGTCGCCGCCTTGGTTGAGGGCGGTCAGTCGATCTTGGAGGTGCGGCCATCCCTCGGAGCGGAGGAGTTGGTGTCCGAGGGCGGGGCCGGCGACGTCGAGCACGTCGGTCTCCCATGGCCCGAAGCCGGCGGGTGACGCCGAAGGCGCGGAGGGTGTCTGGGCTCTGGAGGCACGCTCGGCGTTAACCTGCTCGACGCGGTCGCGGACCTGCCCGGGCACGTTGCGCTGGTCGCGGGCGTTGCGGTACAGGCTCGTCTGGCAATATCCCCGCTTCGTTTGCCGATCACTCTTTAGTCACGCGGGGATACGGTCGAGCCGCTGGCCGCGGCGCCAGATGGCGCGGATCGACAGAGTGGTCGTGATGTCCACGGTCGGGTCGCCCTCGACTAGCAGCAGATCTGCCTGCAGGCCCGGTGCGATACGCCCTCGGTCCGGGAGCCGGAAGCTATCGGCCGCCGAGGACGTCGCGGCCGTCAGTGCTTCGATTGGAGTTAGCCCAGAGGCTACGAGGAGGGCAAGCTCTTGGTGGAGGCTTACGCCGTGCGCGGTGCCCAGAACGCCGACGTCGGCGGCGTCGGTGCCGGCCAGAATCCTGACGCCGGCCCGGTGTAGGGCTCCGGTTGCCAGTTTCGCGTGTTCCAGCGTGCTGGGGCTGCCCAATTGCCAGCAGGTGCACAGGTTCTGGTGCCAGTCGTCGGGAATGAATCGCCGAGCGCGGTCGTCGTCGGCGACGGCCTGGCCTGTGAGCTCGCTGGCCATAGAGCCCAGCGTCACTAACGTCGGGATGACGAAGACTCCGGCGCGCTTGATGGTCTGGATGACCTCCTCGGTCGGCGGCTGATCCATGAAGGTGTGCACAAGGCTGTCGACGCCGGCCCGCACCGCAGCCAGCGTGTTTTGCACGCTTGTCGCATGCGCGACGGCGAGCTTGCCGTGATTGTGTGCCTCGGCTGCGACCACCGTGGCCATCTCTTCGGTCAGTGTCGGCGACGGGTGCCCCATGGCGGTGCCATCATCGATCAGCAGTTTGATGAAGTCGGCTCCTTCGGCGATGCGGTCTCGGACGAACTGGGCGGCGTCTTCGGGGCCGGTGACTACCGGGAACTGCTCGCGGAAGGAGAGACCGATGAGCATAGACGGGTGTCCGCCGAGCACGGTCGCGCCGGTCGAGGCCGATCGGATGTCTGCGACGTCGTTTCGCTCGGCGGCGAGGGTGCGCTGGTTGCCCAGCCGCTCCGGGACGGTGACATGTCCATCTCGGTGGTGACGCCGAACTTGATCGCCAGCGCGAGTGCGTTGCCGGCTGGGTGGGTGTGCGAGTCGATGAGTCCGGGCAGCAAGGTGGCCCCGGCGCCGTCGACGACGGGGAGTCCGTCGTGCGCTTGGTGGGCGGCGGCCGCCACGATCCGGCTGTCGTCGACCAGCACGTCGACGCCGTCGAGCACCTGCTCGCCGTCGAAGACACGCGCACCAGTGACCACAAACGTTCCAGTCGGCTCAGAAGTTGACATTGGACGCTCCCTTTAGGTCCAGCAGCTGGCGAGCTTCGTCCGGTGTCGCGATGTCCCGGCCGACCTCGGTGAGAATTCGGGCCACCTTGGCAACCTGTTGCGCGTTGGACGTGGCGAGCTCGCCCTTGCCGATGTACAGGCTGTCCTCGAGTCCGACCCGCACGTGACCGCCGAGCAACGCGGCCTGCGTGACGAACGGCATCTGGTGTCGGCCGGCGGCGAAGGCGGATAGGTAGTAGTCGTCGCCAAACAGCCGATCCGCGATCGTCACCATGTGCTGCAGGTTGTCCAGGTCGGCACCGATGCCGCCGAGGATCCCGAAGATGCATTGGATGAGGAACGGCGGCTTTGCCAGGCCACGATCCACCATGTGCGCGAGGTTGTAGAGATGACCGACGTCGTAGCACTCGTACTCGAAGCGAGTGCCGGTGCCCTCGCCTAGCTCCATGAGGGTGGTCGCGATCTGCGCGAAGGTGTTGGCGAAGATCGCCGACTCGGACGCGCGCAGGTAGCCCTGCTCCCAGTCGTGCTTCCAGATCCGATCGACATCGGCGGCCGGGAAGACGCCGAAGTTCATCGAGCCCATGTTCATCGAGGCCAGCTCCGGCTGAGCTTTCCGCGCGGCGGCCAGCCGGTCGTAGATCGACATGGTCATGGCCCCGCCGGTCGTGATGTTCACGACCGCGTTCGTCTGCTCCTTGATGCGCGGAAGGAACTGCATGTAGACGTCGGGGTCCGCTGTCGGCGCGCCGGTCTGCGGGTCGCGGGCGTGTAGGTGCACGATCGCCGCCCCGGCCTGGACGGCGTCGATGCTGTGGGTCGCGATCTCGTTCGGCGTGACCGGCAGATAGTCGGACATGCTCGGCGTGTGGGCCGATCCGGTGACGGCACAGCTGATGATCGCCCTTCGGTGATCTCTTCACCCTGACTTTCCAACCTCCGGACCAGCCGGCGCCGAGCCTTCTACTGCGAAACGGGGGACCAGCTTCTCGGCGTTCCGGCGCAGGGTCTCGCTTAGCGGCTGAAGGTCGGTCACGTCCGCGTCGACCAATTCCTGCGCGGACCGCATGACGAACGGCGGTGCGGTGAACGGATAGTCGCTGCCGTAGACGATATGACCGGTACTCACGAGCTGTAGCAGGGCCGACAGGGCGCGTGGGGTCGGCACCCCGGCCACGTCGTAGTACAGCCGCTGTAGGCCGCCGAGGACGTCGACCTGATCGTCGGCGGACGCGGCCCACGCGAGGGCGAACTGATGCACCCGGTCGGCCATCACCGGTAGCGCTCCGCCGGTGTGCGGTACCACCCAGCGGATGCCCGGGTAACGGTGCAGGGCGCCGGTGAGCGCCAGGTTCACGACGGCGCGGGTGGTGTCGAATAGGAACTCGACCATGGGCCGGGGTCGCCCGAAGGACAGCTGTTCCCAGCATGGCGGTGAGGTTGGGTGGATGAGGACCACCGCGTTCACGGAGTCGAGCACCTCGAGGAGGGGATCCGCTTCAGGGTCGCCGAGGTAGAGGCCGCCGTAGTTGGTGTGCAGCGAGATGGCGTCCGCGTCCAGGTCGCTGTAAGCGCGGCGGATCTCGCGGATCGCCGCGTCGATGTCCGGCAGCGGCAGGCTGGCGGCGAAGCCGAATCGGTTGGGTCGATCGTGCACGACCTGTGCGGCTTCGTCGTTGACGGTGGCGCACAGTTCGATGGCTGCATCGATGTCGCCGAAGTAGACCCCGGGTGAGGACACCGACAGCACGGCGGCGTCGATTCCCGCTTCGTCCATCAGGGTTAGCGCCCCCTCCGGTGACCAGGTGGGCAGTCCCGGCGTTCCGTCCGGCCGGTCGTGGCCGGCGGCCAGGCAGGCGTTCCGGTAGGTCTGCGTCAGCAGATGTGCGTGCAGGTCGATCACGCCCGAACCGTTGGCGCCGGGACGCAGCGGCGCGGGAACGGTGGGGTCCTGGTCGGGCTCAGCCATAGTCGGCCCATTCCTTGACCCGGCCGTCCTCGACGACGAAGATGCTACAGGCGTCCATCGAGGTGGGGACCCCGGCCTCCCAGCCCCAGGACGGGTCGGACTCCGCTGGCGTGGCGCTCCAGTCGTGCTCGGCGTAGACGCGGTTGCCGTTGATGGCCCAGGAGGTGATCTCGCCGAAGCGACGGTCGGGCAGCTGGCCTGGATGTCGCGAATCGACTGCACTCGGCGGTGGCCGCGATGTCCGGGACGCCGATCGTGATGCGGGTCAGTCTGTGCAGTGACATGGCCGTCCTCCTCAGTCCTCCGACGCCGTGTCGGCCGATGCCGGGTGGTGCGGGCCGGCTACGAAGGTGTTGCGCAGCTCGCCGACACCCTCGATGTGGCTGGTCAGCACCCCGCCGGGCGGTAAGAACCGCTTCGGGGTCCGAGCTCCCCCGACGCCCGACGGAGTCCCGGTGAAGATGATGTCGCCCGGCAGAAGCGGGCAGACAGCCGAAAGACGGGCGATGAGTTCGGGGACGCTGAAGATCATGTCGCGACTGCGGCCGAGCTGCAGCACTTCGTCGCCCAGCCGGCAACCGAGCTCAAGGTCATCGGGATTGTCGACGGCGTCGGGAGTTACCAGCCATGGACCGATCGGAGCGAATCCCGGGTAGGACTTGCCGAGCGAGAACTGCGGCGCCGGTCCGACCAGTTGCAGCACCCGTTCGGACAGATCCTGACCGACCATCAGTCCCGCCACGTGATCCCAGGCCCGGTCTTCGGAGACCTCGTACGCGCGGTGCCCTATCGCGACGACCAGTTCGACCTCCCAGTCCACAGTCGCACAGGGCAGGGTGACCGTGGCGTTCGGGCCAGCGATCGACGTCACGAACTTGGTGAAGACTGCTGGCGATTCAGGCGTGCCCATCTTCGACTCAGTGATGTGATCGTCGTAGTTCAGTCCGATCGCGAAGACCTGTCGCGGCACCGGTGTCGGAGCGCCCAGGTCGCCAGGATCGATTGCGCTGTCGGCGGACTCCTCCTGATTTGCGGCCCACTCGCGAAACACATCCCAGCGCTCGTACAGCTCCTGGACATCGGCCGAGAACTTGCCGCCGCTCGCCTTCGAGATGTCCAACCCCGAGCCGCCTGAACTCAGCAACGTGGCTCGTCCAGCGACGTTCGCGATCCGCACAACAGTTCCCCGTCTTCGATGTGATGACGCTATACTCCCTCCTGGATTATCGAATGTCAAGAGAGATTCGATAATCCGGCCAACTGTTAGTATCAGTCCCATGGCAAAGAGAGCGGGCAGCGAAACTCTGGCGATGAGCGTCTACGAACAGCTCCGCTCCGCCATCCTCCACGGCGAATTCTCGCCGGGTGAACGACTCAAGCCCGCCGAACTCAGCACTCGCTTCGCGGTCAGCCTCGGGGTCATGCGCGAGGCAATCAGCCTGCTTGCGGCCAAAGACCTCGTTCGGATCGACCGCAACCGTGCCTGCTACGTCATGTCGCTGTCGATGGAAGCGTTGGCCAACCTCACTGCTGCCCGCAAGATCACCGAAGGCGCGGCGCTGCGGCTGTCAGTTGAACTGGGCGGCCTGACCTGGGAGTCCGAGGTCATCGCCGCGCACCACCGGATGGCGAGCCTGCCGATACTTCTGCCCGGAGACCCGCCCCCACGCAACGAGGAGTGGGCACGAGCGCACATCGACTTTCACTACAAGCTGATCGAGGCCTGCGGCAACCCGGTTCTGCTCGACATCTGTGCGCGGCTGTCCGACGCCGCAGACGTGTACCGCGCCTGGTCAGGCCTAGGCAGCCGGAAGGTCCACCGCGACATCGCCGGCGAACACAAGGGCCTGCTCGACGCCGCAATCGCCCACGACCCCAACCGCGCCGGGACACTCTTCGAAGCACACATCGAACGCACCCAGGAAATCCTCGCCGACTCCGATCTCACGACCACCCTGGCAGCTCGATCAGCTCGCATCGACAACGGCGGCCCGGCTTGCCCCAGCCGGCTCTTAGCGCCCTCGGTCCCTTCGACGAACTCGCCGAGCTCTATCCCCGACTTGTGGCCGCTTTGAGGGGGCGTCCGGCGCACCGCCTCGGAGGGGGCCTACGCGGCCGGGCGTGCCTGGAGAGTCCGGGATATCCACACAAGCCGGTTGTCGAGCGGCTTGGTGTCGAGCGGAGCTTGAGCGGCTGCGACCAAGGCTCCGTTGATCGTCGTCAGCCGCGAGCGCTGGTTCCGGGTTCGTTCATACAACGCTTGGAGCCTCATCGTGGCGGGCAGGCCGCTGATCTCGCGACTGGTGTCAACCCGTGCCCACAGCGAGTGCTCGCGAGCCCTGTCGAGCGGGTCCCCTCCGGTGAAGCGGTGACACGGGAGCCGACAGCCGAGCAGCTGGGCGGCGGCCCCTGGGACGTCGAGGAGTCGGCAGGCTTGTTTCCCGTCCAAGCTGCGGTCGATCGTCGGAAAGTACATCCGGGATTGCGGACCACCCCCGGGTCGGTCGTCGTCCTCGCTGGTTTCGCTGGGCTTGTTCCGGCGCGAACCCGGCTGGTCGAACGCCTCGGCGGTCGCCAGCCCGGCGTCAGCTGCATCCACCCCCAATGCCCTCAACGCCGGGACGATCGCTCCCGCGTATCCGGCGATCACTTTGAACCCGCCAGCCGAGACGTGCTGATAGGCCTCGGTCATGCGCTCGAGCTTGGCCGGTGTGTCTTTCGTCGTCTCGATCGGGCTGAGCTGTACGTACACGCCCGAGAGGAACGACGGCAGCTCGTCGATCAGCCGGGTGGACCAGGTCCAGGCCCCTGGTGTGACCACCCAGGTATAGGAAATACGGTTTGGCCTCGACATCGGTGAACTCGGTCACCGTGGAGATGATCGTCTCGTACGTCGAAGCGAGGTCCTCGCCACCGTCAACAGGGATGAATCCGGGAACGAGGTAGACGGCAGGGCCGATAGCGGCCTGGGCCCTCAAGCTCGTCCGCACCAGAGCCGCGACTTCATCCCTCGAGGTCACATCGATCGGTTTGGTGGGCGTCCACGTGGCTCGGGCAAGGCGCTTGACGTCGAAGGCGGAGTCGAAACGGAGGCGCCACGCCGAGGTGTCGGCGATCAACTGGGTGCCGTGCGATCGCAAAGCTTGCAGAACCTCGGAGCGCCGCTCGGCCCAGGCGGCGTCGATCACCGCCCACGGGAGGTCGATCGGGTCCGAGAACAGCTGAGTGGGCCCGAGGCACCGATCGACGGCCTGGTAGTTGTCGCTGCCGATCCGAGGAAGGAACCCATGTCCGAAATCCAGGTCCTTCTGACGACCTTCCGACGTTGGATGGACATATAGTACGCCACGAGGAAGACACGAGCGCGACACACGGGAGGCGACCGGTGGCATCCCTCGCTGCACTGCTTGACCAACTCTACGAAGGCGACATCGTCGACACCGCCGACGTGGCGCGAGTCAGCGGGTCGCATCCCCGCAGCGTGGCTCGGTGGCAGTCTCCTGAGGGCGCTGCCCGCCGGGACTCCGAGGAGCGCCTCCTCGAGCTGAAGGCCGTCGTCGACCTGCTGCGCCGTGTCGTGCGAGACGACGCGGCCCGCCTGTGGTTGCGAGCCCCGAATCCCGAGCTGGCCTACGAAAAGCCCTTGGACCTCATCGGCGCAGGCCGCTACGAACGCGTCATCGACCTGCTGCTCGCCATGGCGGAGGGCGTCACTGCCTGACATGCTGGAGTTCGACGCTGCGCTGCTGGCTGCGATCAAGGCGACGGGTTTCACCGGTCCCGCCTACCGCAACCAAGCTCCCGGTTTCGATCCGGTCAGCGGAGAGGGCGCCCGACGACTCGGCGGACGTTTCAATCCGCCCCACAGCTTCCCGGTCGTCTACCTGTGCGCCACCACACCGTGTGTCGTCGCCGAGCTCACAGCCCAGGCCACCCGGCAAGGTCTTCGCGTTGCGGACCTCCTACCACGGGAACTGTGGACGATCTCCCTCAGCCTGGACACAGTCCTCGATCTGGGAGATCCCAAAGTTCGCCACGAGCTGCGTCTCGAGATCGGCGACCTCATACGTCCCGACCAAGGATTCACCCGAGAAATCGGTGAGGTGGCCCACGAGCTCCGATTCCAGGCGATCCGCTCCCCTTCCGCCACCGACGTCGACGAGGTCCTCGCCGTGTTCCCAGAGAACCTGGGCTCGGCGCCCCTGACCCCCCGGCTTGTAAGAGTGTGGGCAAACGTGAGCGACCTGCCGACCCCGAGCTCATAAGTGGCTCCCGCCCCCGAGGCAGGAGAACGAACGGCTCACCCCAACTCCTCGTTGCTGCCGGCAGGATCGCCGCTAAGGGCGATGTCGAGGCGTTGAAGGATGCCTTCGGCGTACGCGTCGGCCTCGTCCAGGACGGTCTCGATGTCCGCCAAGCGGTCGGTGGCAGCCTTGCGCTCGGCCAGCATCCGGGCTCGATCAGCGTCACCCACACGTGGCTTGGACCGCTGGAGGCGTGATCTGACACGTCCCAGCTGTCGCCGCGCAGGTGCTGCAAGGTCGGCGAGGCGAGTCTGGTGGCGACGATGGCGGTTATGGACCGGGTGGACAGCGCCCAGGTCTCGGGGGCGCCGTGACGGTCGATAGGAGTGAACAGCGGAACGGTGTCGTGCTTCCCCGCCGCTGTAGACCACCCGGGGGGTCGAGCGCAGTCGTGGGTGGTCTCGGCGCCGGCCGGGGTCTCGCCGAGGTCGGCCAGCTGTCCGATGACGCCGCCAAGGCGACGATCGCTGCTGCGGCCCGCGAGTTGCGCCTGCCGGTCGTGCGCTCCGACGCTGCCCGTCTCGCCGAGTCTGCGCAGCGGCCGGGACCACCTATCTCGGCTACCTCGCCGAGGTCCTCTCCGCCGAGGTCGACGCCCGGACCGAACACCGCCGGGCCCGGCGGATCGGCGAGGCCCGCTTCCCCCGCATCAAACGTCTCGCCGAGTTCGACACCACCGCCACGCCCGACATCACCCCAGCAACCGTCGCCACGCTCGCTGCTGGCGGCTACCTCGACGCCGGCGACCCGTCGTGTTGTTGGGTGATTCCGGCACCGGAAAATCGCATCTGCTCATCGGCCTGGGGATCGCCGCGTGCGAGCAGGGACGCCGGGTCCGCTACGCCACCGCGGCGCAGCTGGTCAACGAGCTCGCCGAAGCCGCCGACGAACGGCGCCTGTCGCGGGTCGTGGCCCGCTACGGGCGACTCGATCTGCTCTGTCTCGATGAGCTCGGCTACGTCGCCCTCGACGCCAGAGGCGCCGAACTGCTCTTCCAGATCCTCACCGAACGCGAAGAGAAAGCCTCGATCGCCGTGGCGTCGAACCTGCCATTCAGCGAATGGGGACAAGTGATCACCGACCCCCGCCTCGTCGCCGCCATCGTCGACCGGGTCACCTTCAACGCCCACATCCTCCAGACCGGCACCCACAGCTACCGGCTCCGGACCACCACCAACCGGCGCCGCTCCGCCTAGACCTCACGGGGTCACGAACCGTTGCAGCGCCACATTGGCCGCTGCCAGCGAGAAGTCCTCGGGGTCGAACCCGCCGCCGGTCCAGCCCATGTAGTGCTCGAAGTCCTCGTGCGACGGATCGGCCAGCACCCCCAGCAGCTCGCCATAGTCCCGCGGGCCGCCGACATCCTCGGGCTGTCCGTGGCCACGGAAAAGTCCCCGGTTTTGGCCATGAGAGGTCTCCGATGGTGGCCGCCGGTGGTCCCCGGTTTTGGCCACCAGAAGTCCTCACCCCTCGCCGGAACATCCACCTGAGGGTCTCCCCGGCCGGTCACGGTGGCGGTGCAAGCCAACCGCCGTGCCGACCGAAGGGACACCTCTATGAAATCAGCGAGGGAACACATGGACATGCATGCCGCCTACCAAGAGGTGGGCACCTACCGAGCCGCAGCGGAGATCTGCGGCACCACCCCCAAGACCGTCAAGCGCGCCGTGATGGCGGCCAGGTCGTCGGAGTCAGCCAACGTCGATGGTGGAGGGGTGGTCGAGCACAACTACGACGACGTGACCGCCATCATCGCCAAGCGGGTTGAGCGCACCGAGGGTCGCATCTCGGCCAAGCGGCTCTTGCCGGTGGTGCGGGCCGCTGGATACGAGGGTTCGGCGCGCAACCTGCGCCGGGCGGTCGCTGAGGCCAAGGCCACATGGCGGATCGAGCAGCACCGGGGACGTCGGCCCGGGGTGTGGGTGCCGGGCGACATGTTGGTGTTCGACTGGGGGGAGATCGGACCGCTGTTCGTGTTCTGCGCCGTGTTGGCCTGGAGCCGGTTCCGCTTCGTCTGCTTCGCCGACAACCTGGGCGCCGAGTCCACCATGGCCGCGCTGGCCCAGTGCATGGAGACCATCGACGGGGTCCCAAAGACCCTGTTGACCGATCGCATGGGCTGTCTCAAGGGTGGGACCGTCGCCGGACTCGTCATCCCGACACCGGCCTATGTGCGCTTCGTTACCCACTACGGCACGCGACCCGATTTCTGCGAGGGGGCCGACCCGGCGTCGAAGGGGATCGTCGAGGCGTTGGTGGGTTACGTGAAGTCCGACCTCATGATCCCCGAAGAGCTCAGCGTCTCGGACCTCGCCACGGCCAATGCCAAGGGCGTCGCGTGGTGCAGCGAGGTGAACGCCCGAGTGCACACGGAGATCTCGGCGGTCCCTGCCGAGCGCCTCAAGATCGAGCGTCCGTTGCTCGGGGTCCTGCCGTCGCTGCGGGCGCGCATCGGCAAGGTCGTCGGGCGCAAGGTCGACCGGCTCAGCTGTGTGCGCTTCGGCTCGGCCCGCTACTCGGTGCCGACCGTCCACATTGGACGCCAGGTCGAGTTGCGGGTGGCCGACGGCACGGTGCTCGTCGTGTTCCTAGGCGAGATCATCGCCAGCCACGACCTCGTCGCCCCTGGCGAGGCGGCTGTCCTAGACGAGCACTACGGCGGACCCCGGCCCTCCCCGGCCCGGGCGGTGCGTCCCAGGACCCCGGCCGAGAAGGCGTTCTGCGCCATGGGCCCGGCCGCCGAGGCCTTCATCAAGGGGGCCGCGGCGAGAGGGGTGACCACCCTCGCCGCAGACCTCGTCGAGCTGTGTGCCATGGACGCAGCCCACGGCACCGAGGCAGTTATGGCGGCCGTCGAGCGGGCCGTCACCTTCGGCCGGTTCCGCGCCCACGACGTGCGTTCGATCCTCGCCGCGGGCACCGGGGTGCCGCGGCCGCGAGCGCCCGGTGACGCCCTCATCGTCGACTTGCCGAGCGTCGCGGTCCGCTCACTTAGCGACTACGCCATCGGGGGTGAGGAGGCGTGAGCACCACTCCGCCGCCGCTCGCCGCCGATCTCGAGGCCGGTCTGCGCCGCCTACGGCTCGGCGCCATGCGCCGGCTGAGTCCCGAGCTGTTGGTGGTGGCCAAGACCCAGCGCTGGCGGCCCGAGGAGTTCCTGCGCACCATGGTCGAGGCCGAGATCGCCTCGCGCGACGCCTCTAACGCCCGGGGACGTCTGGCGACCGCCGCCTTCCCGGTGCGAAAGACCCTCGAGGACTTCGACGTCGATGCCTCGTCGGTCTCACGCGCCACGTTCGACTACCTCTCCTCACTCGAGTGGATCGCGGCCAAGGAGAATCTTTGTCTCGTGGGACCGGCCGGGACCGGCAAGTCCCATCTCCTGGTCGCCCTCGGGCACCACGCCGTCGACACCGGCAAGCGGGTTCGCTACTTCACCGCCACCGAGCTCGTCGAGACCCTCTACCGGGGACTGGCCGACAACAGCGTCGGCCGCGTGATCGAGCAACTCTTGAAGGCCGACCTCATCCTGGTTGACGAGATCGGCTTTGCCCCGATGGACGACACCGGCGCCCAGCTGTTCTTCCGCGTCGTGTCCGCCGCCTACGAGCGACGGTCCCTCGGCATCGCCTCACACTGGCCGTTCGAGGACTGGGGTCGCTTCCTCCCCGAGCACAACACCGCCGTCAGTCTGCTCGACCGGCTCTTGCACCACGGCATCGTGGTGGCGACTTCCGGCGAGTCGTTCCGCCTGAAGGAGGCCCGTCGGCGAGGAGGTGTACCTAAACTCACATAGGGTTGAACATCACAGCGAGGGGCGGGGACTTCTGGTGGCCAAAAGCGAGGACTGAAGACTGGCCACGAACATCGGGCGGACACGCCCGCTGCCCGTCCAGGCACACTGCGTGCTTCAAGCCCCGATCCAGGCGGGCGACGTCCTCCACGACCACCTCGTGCGACCAGCCATCACCGAAGTCATAGTCATAGAAGAACCGGCGGACCCCGCTGATCGCCCCGGTCACCGTCACCGTCTCCTCGTCCATCTCGTCACCAGGGTGGTCCTCGAACTGCATCCCCCACAGCCGCTCACCGATCCCGAACTGATGCAGATGCGAGTCAGTCCAGCCCATCGCCACCTGCAACATCCGATGGAACCGGGGCAGGCGCACCCCGCCCGGCACCAACAACCGCCGCCAGATCACCGGCCGGATGTCCTCCAGCGTGACCCGCAACTGCACCACGACCTGCCCCGGAGGCACCGGCATTCGCCAACCCTACGTGCCAGCCCCCTGGAGCCACACCAAACGAGCACCCCGGGGCCAAAACAGCTTGACATTCCCGACAGCCCGTGGCCAGCCCACGGCCCGGCCGTCGAGACCTCCGCCGTCCCTCGAGGGTCACAATTCGATATCAGGCCCGTCACACCTCTCTCCAGCCCCTGTTGGCGGCTGCTGCTGGACCCGGCCGGGCATCCGTTCTGCATCACGACGATGGTCGCGCCGAGGAGCCGACGGGGCAGATAGCTGCCCTTTGTGAGGTCGGCCGCTAGCCGATCCGCTCCCCCGTGACGAAGGTCCCATCGAGGCGCGACCCCTCGGCTGTGCCCGCAAGAAGTTTGCCCCAACTGGGAGAGTCGGGTGTACGCCGCCGAACGAGTGATCGCGACGGCAGTAGCCTCCAAGGCACCGCCGACGACTTGGTAGTACGACCAGCGTCCGCACTGTTCGCGGGTGAGCAGACCGGCGTCGACCAGCTGCGCCGATGATACGGCTAGAAGCCGATGGTGCGCCGGGGGTATGAAACGACCGCTACACCCCAGAAAGGTCTGAGTCGCTAGGGCGCCCAAGACGGGGCGTATCTGCGGGAGGGCTTATGGCCGGACCTGTAGTCTCAGTGCGAACGACCACGGGGCGTCCTCGGCACGCAGCTACCGCTCGAACGACCGCTCGGGCGTGTCGCCGGGACCGACAGTCTGTCCCAGAACGTGCACGCCGAGCGGCAACTCGCACCTGCCCCTGAACGCCGGTTGGGCGGGCGCCGCCGTCAGTGGAGACAGAGGCAGAATGGATGCCCGACCGGGTCGGCGTAGACCCGCCAGTTGGCATCCTGGCGCAGCTGGTCGGTGCGCTCGAGCACGGTTGCGCCAAGCTCGAGCACCCTTTTTTCGTCCGCTTCGATGTCGTCCACGTCGAAGTCGAGGTGGACCTGCTGCGGGTGCTCCAGCCCAGGCCAGCTCGGCGGCCGATAGCCGTCTACTCGCTGGAAGGCGAGCGGCGTCCCTTCGAACCCAACCACCTCCACCCAGTCCGGCTCGTCCGGCTCCATGACCACCCGACCGCCGAGGAGTTCGGCGTAGAACTCGGCGAGCCGCACCGGGTCTGCGCAGTCCAGCGCCACCGCCTGGAGCCTCTTAATCACCTACACACTCTCCTATCTTGGCGTCCACGGATTCGTCCCGAAACGAGGTACATCCTCGCGCGCCGCCCCGACCCAGAAGGTTGATTTTCCCGGCGGTCGCGGTCGCCGACCTGAAGCAGCGCATCGTGGATAACTTCGACTGATCCGGTGTGGCATGCGGGACCGCCGGCCGGGCAGGCAGCGCCCCCGAGTTCGAGAGAGTAACCCCCGGCTCAGTCCGCCGGCGAAGGCCATCGACGGTTGTATCGCTCGGCCACTCCCACCAAGTCGGCTGCGCCGCAGCATCCAGGACCCTCAGCCGGCGCCACGAATGTGCCCCAGACCAAGCGCAACGAGCGGCTCCTATCACCAGCCGGCCGGTGACCCCTGATCGCCGGGTATCAGCTCAGTATTGAATGTCGAGGGCGTAGCGCAGCGCTTGGTCGAGCCTGACCCGGGTGTTGAGGTCGAGATAACCAACGGGTTCTGGGTCGAGGAGCGTGGTGGGAATGGCGATCAGGTTGTCGCAGCTGATGACGCTCTGATCGGGAAGGCCCGGTGCGGGCCCGACTTCAACCTCCGAACGGATACCACGGATGGTTCGTGTGATCGGCGCGCACGTGATCGCGGTGAGGACGGCGATCGCGGCGTCTCGGGTGAGGACGCAGACGGGCCGCCTGCCGCCGGGTGGTCCCAGGTCGGCCCATATGATGTCGCCGCGGTCTACCACTCGGGGGCGGCCAGTGACGCGAGTCGCGATGCGGCGGAGACAATGGCCGGATCCTGTGGCAGCCTCCGGTAAGCCGCCTGCAGGGCCCGGTCTGCTTCAGCGTGCTCGGCGGCTTCGAGGACCGCAGCGGCCCCGCGTCGCAGTAGCTCTGAGCGGCTGGTTCCTTGCTTGTCGGCGAGTCGGTCGAGGCGGTCGATGAGGTCGTCGTCGAGTTGTACGAGCACTTCCTTCCGTCCCATCACCATATGGTACACCATATGGTCATGGTCTGCGACGGCAGTGACGGGCGGCCGCGGCTCGGCTGGGTTCCTCACCAGAAGGAGGAACTCCAACGACCACCATCACCACGACCATCGAGCGGCCAGGGGCGGAGCTCACCCTCGATCCGGCCGAACTGGCAGCTATCGCTTTTCTGGCCCGCTACAGCGGGTGAACCCTCGACGCTTACCGCCACGACCTTCGCAACCTGTTCCATGGTTGCCGATCGTGACCTGGCTGTGCTCGAAGCGACCCGGGCTGATCTGGAGCTGTATCGCAGTTCGATGGAGGAACGCGGCCTAGCGGCATCGACGATCGACCGCCGCCTATCCACAGCGTGCGGTTACTACCGCATCGCTCACATCGACGGCCGGATCGGCTCCAACCCGGCCCAGTATGTCCGCCGCCCCACCGTGCATCCCTCCGAGCGGCGGGGGCTGGACCGAGGCGAGCTGGGTCAGTTCCTGTTCGCCGCCGAGCGCTTTGACCATGCCCACGCCGCTCTGGCGGTGTTCCTCGGGTTGAATGGCCTGCGTGTCAGCGAGGCCTGCGACACCAACATCGAGGACATGGCCTTCGAGCGAGGCCATCGGGTGCTGCGGATCGTAGGCAAGGGAACCAAGCCTGCCCTCATTCCTCTGGTGCCTCGTACCGCCCGAACCCTCGACCTCGCTGTCGGTGAACGGCGAGACGGTCCCATCCTGTTGCGCCATGACGGTCAGCGCCTCGACCGGCGTACCGCCCATCGCTGGGTGCGCACCATCGGCGAGTGAGCCGGGATCGGGCAGGTGCACCCGCACATGCTCAGGGCTGCGTTCATTATGGCCGCCCTCGACGCCGGCGTTTCACAATCATGCTCGGGCAGACCGCTGCCCGAGAACCAAAGCGCGCGAATCTCCAACAAACCCAGGCCGGTTCAGTCTTCTACCGGGACGTCGAGGCCTGCATGGCGCGCGCCGTCCGCTCGCCAGCTCTTTGCTCTGTCGGGGTCGCCAGAGGCGACCTCAGGAGCCAGGGTCCTCGCTCACGCCTTTGAGCATCAGTTCGTACACTCTCTCGGCGCGACGATCGAGCTCCGTGACGCCGATCTCCAGCTTCTTGGCGATGGCGGTCCGGAAGATGGCATAGCCGAGATAGACGATGCTGGTGAGGGCGTGGATCACGACAGCGTCTGCGTCGGCGGCCAGGGCGCCACTGGCCTGGTCGCGCTCGAGAGCGGCGCGTGTCAGGTCGAGATCCGGGAAGATGTCGACCTCCTCGTCGTCGAGCGCCAGCAGGGCGTGGAGCTTCAACACGTCGGAGTGCCTGAGCGCCCACTGCCACATCGCTTTCTTCCGCTCGGCGTAGGGCAGCTGCCAGTGACGGGCCCGGATCGGGTAACTGCGGGAGAGCAGATCGGTGATGGCGCCCCGTAGCAGCGCTTGGCGCGTGCCGAAGTACTGGTAGATCTGCCCGTGGTTAACTCCGGCCTCGGCGGCGACCTCACGGAGATTGATCCCCGACAGCACGCGATCGCGCTCGAGCAGGCGAAGTGCTGCCGCCGCAAGCTCTTCTTCAGTGTTCTTCCGGGTGCCGCGAGAGCGCCGGGTGGGTGCTGGGGTGGTGCGGGCCGCGCTCACGCAGGTCTCCGTGCTCGGTGGATGGAAGTTGACGGTGGATGGGAGTTGACAACCTAGCCCGAGTGTACCAAGCTAACACCGATCCAAACGTTCCGTTACTAACGTTTCGTGCTATCTCGGGGGGCCTGTGCAACAAGGTGAACTGCCGCTGGCCGGTCGTCGAGTGCTCGACATGGCGACCGTTCTCGCGGCGCCCGTCGCTGCGACGATGCTGGGCGACTTCGGCGCCGAGGTCGTCAAGATCGAAGAGCCGGGACAGGGTGACTTCACGCGCCGAGGGCCTGGCGCCACTGCGGGCCAGAGGTCGCTTCAGTGGCTCCAAGAGGGGCGCAACAAGAAGTCGGTAACGATCGACCTGCGCACCGAGCGCGGCCAGCAACTGGCCAGGGATCTGATCCCGCACTTCGACGTCGTCGTGACCAACTTTCGTCCTCCCACCCTCGAGAAGTGGGGGCTGAGCCCGGACACGCTGCACGAGTTGCACCCGGACGGCATCATCGTCTGCTTGACGGGGTACGGGCTGACCGGTCCCTACCGCGATCGGGGTGCGTTCGATCGCATAGCGAGCGCCTTCTCCGGCCTGACCTATGTCACCGGTGAGCAAGGGCGGGCGCCCGTACGAAGCGGCTATGCCATCATTGACTACTGCGCGGCCTACATGGCTGCGTTCGCCGCGATTACCTGCCTGTACCACCGGGACCTCCACGGCGGCGGTGGCCAGATCGTGGATCTCGCCCTCTACGAAGCCGGGTTCCGGGCGTCCGAGGCCTCCTTGCTCGCATACAGCGCGCTCGGTCACATCCGGGAGCGAGCTGGCAATAGCAATCCGTTTGTGGTTCCGGCCAGTGACTTCGATGCTGCGGACGGGCGACGGGTGTCGATCCATGCCGGTACCGAGCCCTTGTTCGCTCGCTTGTGCTCGGCTATGGACCGGGCTGATGTCGGCGAGGATCCACGGTTCGCCGATCACACCGAGCGCATTGCGCACCAAGCGGAGCTCTACGAGGTCATCGGTCAATGGGTTGGCCATTATCCCGCAGCCGAGGTCGTCGCCCTCCTCAACGACGCCGGCGTACCGGCCTCGATCGTGATGAGCATCGCTGACATCGCGGACGACCCCCACTACCGGGAGCGAGCCACGTACGTGCGTTGCCATGACGACGATCACGGGGACGTGGCGATGGTGGCGCCGCTCCCCAAGCTCTCCGAGACGCCCGGTCAGATTCGCCACCTTGGGCCGGCGCTCGGCGCGGATACCGACAAGGTCCTCACGGAGCTGTTGCACTTGGCCGCCGACGAGCTAGCCGAGCTTCACGCCGCCGGTGTCATCTGAGTGACATGCCAGCCGTATCACAGTCTCATCGAACGGAGTCATCCAATGAAACGCCTGTCAACGACGCCATCGGGCCGACGCTCGCACCACCGGGGGGTGCGCCTCTCGCGCAAGGCGCGTCGTCGAGGACCGGCCTTGCTCGCGGTGGCGGCAGTGTTCGCCCTTCTCGCCGCCGCATGCGGAGGGTCATCGGGGTCGAGCGTGAAGTCCAATGCGGCCAAGGGCACCTCGGAGACCGCCGCCCCGACACAAGGGGGCACCCTCGCCGTGGGGGTCCCGACGGCGTGGCACCCCCTCGACCCACTCAAGCTCGACACTGCGGTCGACGACGACATCGGCCTCGCCGTCTTCGCCCCGCTGCTGAAGCTGGGTCCGGGCGGGTCACTCAGTCCAGACCTCGCCACGAGCTACAAGGCCGAAAACTCCAACAAGACTTTCGTACTGCAGCTCCGAAAGGGAGTCACGTTCCAGGACCGGACCCCGTTCAACTCGTCGGCCGTCGTGTTCAACCTGGAACGGGTGTTCAAGCCATCGGACGGTTGCGCCTGCGCAAGCGGCCTCACACCCGTGACCTCGGTCGTGGCCCACGGCGCCTACTCGGTCACGATCACCCTGGTGCGGCCGGATGCGGGCCTGCCCAACTTGCTCGCCGGACCTGTAGGGATGATGGTGTCACCCACGGCCGTCAAGAAAGAGGGCGCCAACTTCGGGAACCATCCGGTCGGCGCAGGCCCGTTCAAGTACCAGAGCCAGGTCGCCGGCAACTCTATAACGTTTGTCAAGTGGAACGGATATTGGGACAAGCCGGAGCCGTACCTCTCCGGAGTGACGTTCAAGGTCCTCTCCAACACGAACTCCCTCTTTGCCAGCTTGCAATCGGGCGCCATCCAGACCGACACCGCCCTCAGTCCGACGCAGATCAGCACTGCGACATCCTCGGGGCTCACCGTGACGAGCCTCGGCGGGCTGGGGACGTACTTCGTCGGGTTTCAGACGAAGGCCGCACCGTTTGACAACGTGCTGGCCCGCGAGGCGGTGTCCTATGCCACCGACCCGACGCAGATAGATGAGGCCATCGCCAACGGGAAGTACGGGGTGATCGAGTCCCCCTGGACGACCCAGTCATGGGCCTATCCGGGCGCCCACGTGACGGGGTACTCCGGCTACGACCTGGCCAAGGCCAAGCAGCTCGTCAAGCAGCTCGGGGGTTTGTCGTTCACGTTCCAGACATCGAACGATCCCGCCGGACTGGCGCTGGCAGAGGCTCTGCAGAGCCAATGGTCGGCCGCCGGGATAAAGGTGAAGATATCCTCTCCGTCGACGCTGGCGGCGATCACGATCGCAGCCAAGGGTACGTTCCAAGCGACCCTGTGGCTCTGGCAGGGCTCGTACGACCCCGACGGCAACGTCTCCGGCTTCTTCAAGTGCGGCAGCCCCGGCAACTTCATGAGGCTCTGTGATCCGAAGGTGGACAGCCTGCTCGCCGCGGAGCAAGCGGGCACCTCCCAAGCGGCGCGGAAGCCGATCTTCGCGCAGCTCGCCGTGCAGCTGGCGAAGGACGACCCCTACGCGCCGTTGTTCGCCAACGACTTCTGGCGGGGGTCGGCGACGACCGTCCATGGGATCCCGAGCCTGGCGAACAGCTGGGTCGAGCTGGCCGGGGCGTGGCGAAGCTGACCCCGCCGCAGCCGGGAGCGCGGCGGCGCGAGGGGGCAAGGGCATGCTCTACCGGCGCGTAGGGCAGGCCATACCGGTCCTGGTCGGGGTCAGCATCCTCACGTTCCTGCTCCTCAACCTGTTACCGGGGAATGCCGCCGTCGCCGCCCTGGGCCCAGGAGCGACCCCGCAGGCGCTGCACGCCCTCGAACGCCAGCTCGGCCTCGATCATTCGCTGTGGCAGCGGTACTGGGACTGGCTGTCCCAGGCCGTGCAAGGCAACCTCGGACGATCGCTCATCTCCGACCAGAGCGTCAGCAGCCTCATCGCCCAGGCCGTGCCCGTCACCCTCGAGGTCATCCTGGTCGCCCAGATCGTCGCCCTCGTGATCGCGGTGCCGACCGCGCTGGTGGCGGTCGCCGGACGCAACCGGCTGGCCGACCGGCTCCTCGGTGTGGTCGCGTTCGGAGGCATATCGGTGCCGCCGTTCTTCCTGGGCATCGTGCTCATCTTGTTGTTCTCGGTCCACTTCCACCTCCTGCCAGCGACCGGTTGGGTCCCGTTGACGCAAAGCCTCTCGGGAAACGTGCGGTCGGTCATCCTGCCCGCCGCCAGTCTCGGGATAGGGGAGTGGGCCTTCCACTCGCGCATCCTTCGTGGCGACATGCTTGAGCAGCTGCGCGAGGACTACGTGCTCACGGCGCGCGCCAAAGGCGCTCGCCGCTGGCGGGTCCTGGTCCTGCACGTCCTGCGCAACTCGGTGTTCGTCCTGATCACGGTGGTCGGCCTCAACATCGGAACGCTCATCGGTGGCGCGGTGGTCGTGGAGATCCTCTTCGCGCTGCCGGGAGTCGGGAACCTGTTGATCACCTCCATCGGCAACAAGGACACCACCGTCGTGCAAGGAGTCGTCATATTCATCGCAGTGGCGTTCGTCGCGATCAACCTGGCCGTCGACGTCGTCTACTCGCTCATCGACCCTCGCGTGCGCCACGGGGGCGGCCGTGGCTGACGTGGCAGCCACCCTCCAGCCGCAGCTGGTGGCCCCCCGGTCGTCGTGGTGGCGGCGGGCTGATCTCGACGTGTGGATCCCGGGGGCGGTGCTGATCCTGCTCGTGGGTGCCTGCTTCCTGGGCCCGTACATCAGCCACCTTCCTTCCCCTAATGCTACCGACCTCAGCCACACCCGCCTCCCCGTCGGCTCCCCCGGGCACCTGCTCGGCACCGACGACCTCGGCCGCGACCTGCTCTCGCGGTCCCTCTACGGCGGGCGCACGTCGCTCGAGGTCGGTGTCTTGTCCGTGCTCTTAGGTCTCGTCGTCGGGGTATCGCTCGGTGTCGTCGCCGGCTTCGTACGCGGTTTGGTAGACGCTGCGGTCATGCGCGTCCTGGACGTGTTCTTAGCGTTCCCGTCGCTGGTGCTGGTGCTGGTGGTGGCGACCTACCTCGGGCCGAGCGAGCGCAACGTCATCTTTGCCATCGGCTTCTTCACCGTGCCGACGTACGCCCGCGTGGCCCGGGCGGGCATGCTGCAGCTGCGCGACCGGGAGTTCGTCTTGAGCAGCTCGCTCGCAGGGGGCGGGCCCCGCTACCTCGTGGCGCGCCACATCCTGCCGAACATGGCGGGGCGGCTGATGACCTATGGACTGCTCAGCGTGGGTGTGGCCATGATCGTGGAAGCCGCGCTCAGCTTCCTCGGGCTGGGCGTCCGTCCGCCGACCGCCAGCTGGGGGGCGATGATCGCCGAGGGCCAGTCCTACCTGACGAGCGCTCCCCAGATCGCGTTGGTCCCGGGAGTCTTCCTCTTCGTGGCCGTCGCCGCGCTCAACATGCTCGGCGACGGTTTGCGGACACGCTCCGACGGCGGCGGGCGCCGACCGTGAGCGCGCCGACGTCGCTCAGCGGTGAGGTCTCGGCCGAGCCGGGGCGCGAGGCTGCGCTCGTGGTGGAAGGGCTGCGGGTCAGCTTCGCGGCCGGCGACCGCCGTGTCGACGCGGTGCGAGGGGTGTCGTTCGCCCTCGGGGCGGGCGAGACGTTCGGTGTCGTCGGGGAGTCCGGCTCGGGCAAGTCGGTGACGGCCCGGGCGGTAATGGGCCTCCTGGACGGCGAGGCAGAGTTGTCGGGCTCGGTCCGCTTCGACGGGGACGAGCTCGTCGGGCTCTCCGAGCGGGAGATGAGCCGCTACCGGGGGGCGAAGCTGGCCATGGTCTTCCAGGATCCGATGAGGTCGCTGAACCCGACGATGCGCGTCGGATCGCAGATCGTCGAGGCGCTGCGACTCCACCGCCCGATGCCGCGGAGGGAGGCCAGGTCGGAGGCGGTGGAGCTGTTGTCGTCGGTGCGACTGGCCGATCCTCGGCGTAGAGCAGGCGAGTACCCGCACCAGCTCTCCGGGGGCATGCGCCAGCGCGTCGTCATCGCGATGGCGCTGGCGTCACGTCCAGCGGTGCTGATCGCCGACGAGCCGACAACCGCCCTTGACGTCACCACGGAGGCCGAGATCCTCGCCCTGCTCGACGAGCTGAAGTCCCGCCACGGGATGAGCATCATCTTGATCACCCACGACCTGAGTGTCGCGAAGCGGCACACGGACCGGGTTGCTGTGATGTACGCGGGCAAGGTGGTCGAGATGGCAGCGACGAGCAAGCTGTTCGCCTCCATCCGCATGCCGTACACGAAGGCGCTTCTCGACGCCGTCCCCACCATGGACCACGAGCCGCACGCCTCGTTGAGCGCCATCGAGGGAAGTCCGCCCGATCCGACCGCCCTCCCCCCAGGCTGCTCGTTCTCGCCCCGCTGCCCGCACGCCCGGGCCCGCTGTCGCGCCGAGGCTCCCGCCTTGGTGACGGGGGATCCGGGGCACGCATGGGCCTGCTGGTACCCGCTGGGGGCACCGTCGTGAGCTCCGATGCCCGCCTCGACCAGGCCCGTGCGCTCCTCGAGCTGCGCGGCGTCGGCCAGGAATTCCACGTGAACCTCGGCCGCCGGCGCCGGGGCGTGCTCTCGGCGGTGTCGGACATCTCGTTCGTGGTGCGGGAAGGAGAGACGCTCGGCCTGGTGGGCGAGAGCGGCTGCGGTAAGTCGACCGTCGCTCGCGCGATCGTGCAGGCCCCCAGACCGACGCGCGGCACCGTGCGGTTGCGAGACGTCGAGTTGAGCGCTCAACACGGCGCCCGGCTGCGCCGCGCCCGGCGTGACGTCCAGATGGTCTTCCAGGATCCGTACTCGTCGTTGGATCCGCGTTGGACCGTTGCCGATCTGGTCGCCGAGCCCTTGCGGATCAACGACATCGGAAGCCGGCCGCAACAGGCGGCGCGCGTGGCCGAGCTCATGGACCTGGTCGGTCTGAGCATTCGTGAGTTCGGCCCCCGCCGGCCTCGCCAGCTGTCGGGGGGGCAGGCGCAACGAGTCGGGATCGCCCGTGCGCTCGCTCTGTCCCCGGCGTTGGTGATCTGTGACGAGGCTGTTTCCTCCCTGGACGTGTCGATCCAGGCACAGGTCCTCAACCTCTTGACACGCTTGCAGCAGGAGCTGCACGTCACGTACCTGTTCATCGCCCATGACCTCGCCGTGGTGAAGCACGTCAGCGACCGGGTGGCGGTCATGTACATGGGCAGGCTGTGCGAGCTCGGACAGAGCGAGGCGATCTACACGGCTCCCGCCCATCCCTACACCGCGTCCCTCTTGGCGGCCGCGGCGGGGACGAAGAGCACCGATACGGCCGGGGAGGCACCCTCCCCGCTCCAGCCGCCCAGCGGATGTCGCTACCGGACCCACTGCCCGTCCGCTCAGGATCGCTGCAGCGAGGAGGTCCCCGAGCTGCGCCACGTCGGGATCGGGCAGCAGGTGGCGTGCCATTTTCCGTTGCCGGGAATCACAGGAGATCGGGCCAGGCCGGTCACGCAAGGCTCGAGGAAAGAGGACGAACGTGCCGAGCTTCACATCGAGAGATGAACTGCGAATCGCCTACGAGATCCTGGGTGACGGCCCCGCCGTCATCTTGTTGCACGGCTTCGCGGCGAGCGCGCAGATCAACTGGTTCGATCCCGGCGTCGCCGCCGCGCTCGGCGCAGCCGGTCGCCAGGTGATCGCGCCGGACACGTTGGGGCACGGTCAGTCCGATAAGCCGCACGACGACGCGCTCTACCGACTGGACGGACTGGTGGAGGACGTGTGCTCGCTGATGGACCACCTCGGCCTCAGCAGCGCCGACGTCGTCGGCTACTCGATGGGGGCCGCAACCGCGGTCGCCCTCGGCGTGACCGAGCCCCGTGTCCGCTCGATCGTCCTCGGCGGTGTCGGCGCAAAGATGATAGACGCCAACGGCACGCAGCTCGACCACGAGGTGATCGCAGCCGGTTTGGAGGTCGACGACCCTTCAACCATCACCGACCCTGCGGCGAGAGGCTTCCGGGTCGCCGCCGACAGGACGACCAACGACCGTCTCGCCCTCGCCACCGCCCAGCGAGCCATGAAGGACCGGGCCCTCGACCTGGGCGCGATCCCCGTCTCCACGCTCGTGCTCACCGGTGCCGACGACCAGCTCGCTGGCGCGCCCGAACCGTTCGCCGCCCAGATCCCTAACCCAGACCTTTCAGTAGGCCCTCGTGGTTGTGGTGATGGTTGACGATCTGGTCGTTGACGCGCTGATTGGTGGTGGCGGCGGGGGTCGGAGCGCGATTGTCCAGAGCGGCTTGAGGTTGGGTTGGGTTGGCCGGTCGTGGTCGTGGCTGATGCGGTCGCCGGTAGACCGCGGGTGGACCGCTCAGATCTGTAGTCGGAGGAGGCTGAGGCGGTCGAAGGCGGCGACGAGCTGGTCGGCCCACGGCCAGCCGGCGGCGATACGCAGCTGTCGGCGCCGGCCGGTGGTGACGATGATGCCGGCCGCGTGCAGCAGGCAGTAGCGGAGCCGTTTCGGCTCGGCGGCGGCGAGTTCGCCGTCGAGGACCAGCAGTCTCGACCAGGCCAACAGGTCACACGCGATCCCGACCACAGCAAGCCAGGCGGCGTTGATAGCGAACGACGCGGAGGGCAGATTGTTCATGCCGGTGTCCTTGGCGTCACAGATCAGCCGTTCGGCTCGGCCCCGGCCGCGTTGGAGGGCTTCGAGGTAGGCGATGTCACCCTCGGTGGCATCGGTGATGAAGGTTGGTAGCGGCGCCCGTCGATATCGGTGAAGGTGAGCTGGGCGCCGGGATGGCAGTGCTCGCGCCGGGCGATCATCCGGGTCCCCGCCGGCCAGGCGGACAAGTCGACCAGCCCGGTGATCTCAGCCACTTCGGCGTCGGCGCGCAGGTCGGAGCCATCCGCGCTGACCGCCCGAACCCAGGCCCTGTTGGGCATGGTGACCGCCACCGTGGCGATCTCCGCGCTGAGGCGATGCCCGAGACTGAAGCGCACATTGCGTTGGCGGCAGGCGTCGACAAAATGATGCGAGCAGCCCGCCGAGTCGGTCCGCACCGTGATCTCGGTGACCGCCGGGTCGACAGGCAGTTGGCCGAGAGCCTGATCTAACACGGTGACATGGTCGGTGGCGGTCCCCGACCCGGCGTTCCCCGGTCGCAAAAGCCCGGCGAGGGCTTCGCCGGTGGCGTCTAAGAACGCCACGAGGGGATGGAACCCGTAGCCGCGCTTGTAGGTCGGCGCCGCGCCCTGTTTATCGGAATGCGACCCGATCAGGGTCCCGTCGATATCGATCACATAGAACCCCGGATCGGCACCGGCCGCCCACGCCGCCGCCCGTGCTTCGGCTCTCGCCTCGGCGATCCGAGCCAAGCCGGCATTGCCGACGGCTTCGAGGGTCCGCCACGCCGTCGGGGTCGACGCTACCTCGCCGAACAGTTCCGGCTGGTCGCGTAGCACGGCCAGATCCGAGATCGTCTCGCCGCCATCGGCGAGAGTCACCGCCAGATCGACCAGCACCCTGCCACGGTCATGGCCCGCAGAGCGGATCTTGCTCGGCGCCATCGCCACAGACAGCGCTTCGCCCAGCCCGACCGCATCAGCCAGATCAGCCAGCAGGCGGGCCCCGGCATGACCAACCACTCCCTTGCCCCCCGTGGTCACCCTCATGCCCCGACGACGGCGGTTACGCTTCACCTGAGAAGTGCCCTCCTGGTTGGGTCCCTGCAGCCTTCGATAAGCGCAGTTTCCTTTACCAGGAGGGCCACTTCGCGGATACACCCAGCTCAAACACCCCGGCCTACCGAACAGCCTGGGCTAAGGGAAGCTTTGAAGTCGTTGCCGGGGACCACCGCGCCGCTGTCACCGACCCCGCCTTCGCACGACACATCATCCAGTTCCTCGACGATCTGGATGCTCCATGAACGCCCGCCGACGTGCCTGGCGGGGTGACGCCCCAGTCCGGCCGGGAACTAGCCTCCCTGTTTCACGTTTTTGGGTAATGACGGTTTGGGGCGCTGGCGGGGCGTCGTTTGACTGGTGGCGGGGAGTGTCCCCATGTTCTTGTCAAGTCTGGTTTGGAGTTCCCCCGGTTTTGTTGTCGCTCAGTTCATGATGCGGCCAGCCAAGCGGCGCGCGTAGGTGCCGATCCGGGTGCTTGCCGGACGGGCGGGGGCCGTCGTTCGGGCGCGGCATTCTGCGCCGTTTGCATGACGCAGTACGCCGATTCCGAGCGCACTTCGTGATGGGACGGGTAACGGGGTACGCCGGCGTTATGGTGCGGAGACCACCTGCTGCTGGGCGCCGTTCGGCGGGGCGCTCAGGCTACAAGGAGGCGAAGACCAAGCTCTGCTGCGTCGAGAGTGACGAGGTCGCGGTTGCGTTCGGCCCACTGGCCTGAGAGAAGGTCATCGCGGAGCTTGCGCACTGCGCGCTGCTCGGCCCCCGGGCCGACTCGGGCCCAAACCGATACTCCGCGGCGTACACGATCGTCCAGGTAGGCGTCGGGTCGGCGCCAGTAGGCCTCGAAGAGGCCGTCCGTGCAATCCCACGGGATGAGGACCGGCTCGATGCGGGCTCCGATCGCGCCGGCCAACTCGGGCAGCGAAGGCCGGCCGACGAGAAGGTCAGCGAACTCGGGGAGGTAGTCCCGAGTGAGCCAGAATCGACTACGCCATCCGGTGCCAGTCGCGTCGTAGGTGAACACCACCACTCGGCGAGCCACGCGCCGCATCTCCAGCAGTCCGCGGATCGGGTCCTGCCAGTGGTGAATGGTGCTCACGGCCATTGCGGCGTCGAAGGCCCGGTCCTCGAACGGGAGGCTCTCCGCGGTGGCAGCCACGCCTGGCGCTGCGGCGCGTCGCTGTGCCCGCATGACCGCCGACGGTTCTACTGCGATGACATGGCGGTCGGCGGGCTCGTAGGAGCCGGTGCCGGCCCCGACGTTCAACACCGTCCGCGCATCGCCAAGCGCAGACCACATCCTCGCGGCGATCCGCGGATCACTGCGCCGAGTCACGGAATAGGTCGCTCCGATGGTGTTCGTACAACTGCGGGCTGGTCATTCCCCTGCCCTCCCTCGGGACCCACACCTCCGGTGAGCGTAGGCGCCAGCCGAGCGAACTCCTCAGCGTCAAAGTTCAGGGGGCTGCATCCCCGACCGGAACCGACCGTCTCGATGAGGGTCGCTGGTCGGGTGGGCCACGATGAGTCGTAGCCGACCGATCTGGTTATGGCAGTCTCCACTTCGATCTCGATGCTGACCCCATCGACGACGAGGTCGGCCTGGGAGGCCGCCATGCCCGCAATCCGCTCGGCGCGTCGAGCCTCCCGTGGGACGGCGACCTCTGCGGCGCAGTGCACCCCGCGACCCACAGCACGTCGGGACCGGGCCGTGCGCCTCGCAGGCGCCCCTGCGCTGGGGCCCCGCCGAGGAGCCACGCCGTCGACGACGACCCTGTTGGACCACGACTCGCCGACGCTCAGGGCCAGCCAGGTTCCAGGGGGAACCTTGAGCAGACGTCGGGCGATCAAGGACGCTCCAATTCGACTGGGTCCGCTCGCCTCGAGTATGCTGTCGGGTTGTGACGCGGCACGATGCCGGGTCTCACACCACCCACGCGGGTCCCAGACAAGCCACTTGCCGTTGGACCTAGTCCTCCATAGAGTTTCGGCACCGGCACGAGGAGGAGACCAGGGTGAGCCCCGACCCCGAGGTCGCTAATGCACCGACTCTCAAGGCCGACGCTATCGGCCTCAAAGAGGTCCTGTTCCAAAGCGTCACCGACATGGCACCGGGCGCAGCCGTGGCCGCCTCGATTCCTGCTGGGGCTGCCTTCGCCGGGGGCGCCCTTCCCCTGGCGGTGCTGCTCGCCCTGGTGGGTTCGCTCCTGTGCGCCTCGTGCGTAGGCGAGCTGGCGACCCGTTTGCCCGCGGCTGGCTCGGTGGCGACCTTCGCGGCCAGAGGCCTCCATCCTGCCGTCGGCTTCCTCGTCGCTTGGGGCTACGCCTTCGCCGCCGCCCTCATTGCCCCCTTGGTGCTCCTCCAACTGGGCTTCACGACTGCGTCCACCATCCACCAGGAGTGGTCAGCCTACCCGGCCAACCTGTGGTGGCCATGGGCGGTGATCGGCGCCCTCATCGTGCTCAGTGCCTGCTGGTTCGGTGTCCAGACCTCAGTACGTCTCGGATTGGTGCTTGGGACCTTCGAAGTCGCCGTGTTCGTCGTGGTAGCTGTGCTCTTCATCGTCCACGCCGGGCACCACAACACCCTGGCGGTCTTCACCACCAAGTACACCCCGGCAGGCCACCGCGGTTTGTCGGGTGTGATCGCCGGCTCCGTCTTCACCATCCTGGCCTTCGCCGGTTTCGAGGGCGCTGCGCCCCTCGCCGAGGAAGTCCGTGACCCTCATCGCACCATCCGGCGGGCCGTCCTGCTTGCCACCCTCGGGGTCGGGGTCCTCTACATCCTCACTACCTACGCGGCGTCCGTCGCCTTCGGACCTGACCGTTTCGCCAATTTTGGTGTCAGTGGCGCGGCGTCATGGGAAGGGCTGGCCCGTTCGCTGTTCGGAATCACCTGGTTCTTCGTGTTTCTCGCCGTGGTCAACTCCACAATTGCCAACGCCAACGCCGGATTCAATGTGACCAGTCGCACCACGTTCGCCATGGGGCGCGTCGGGGTGTTTCCTACCGCGCTCGCCACCTTGAACCGAAAACACCAGTCGCCGACAGCGGCAATCGCCGTGACCACTGTCATCGCTCTCGGGGTAACCCTCGGTCTTGGGTTTGGCTATACGCCTACTGTCGCCTTCTCCATGGTCGGCACCGGTATCGTCATCGTCTTGGCTGCCGTATACATCGTGGTGGACGCGGCCTGCATCGGCTACTTCTTGCGCAATCGCGAACATTGGAACCCGCTGTTGCACCTGGTCGTGCCCATCCTGGGTATCGTCGCGTTCGTCCCCGCTTGGCTCAACGCCGCCGGCCTCCGAGTCTTCTCCTTCACGTCGGCGCTCACCCCCCCGTACTCCTACATGGGCCCGGTGGTAGGCGCCTGGATGCTGCTCGGTGTCGTCTACCTGGTCTGGCACTACCGCACCCACCCCGAACGGGTGGTCGATGTCGGGCTCGTGCACCTGGACCTCGACGCCTCGCCAAGCGCGACGGTGCCGGTCGAGCCGATAGAGGAGCCATCGTGAGTGATCCGCAGATCGTCTGCTTCGGCGGCAAAGCACGAGGCGAACAGGACCGGTCATGCATCGATAACGCGGTCTGCCCCGTCTCGCTCGTACCGTCCCGCCGTTCTTTATGAACCGATAACCATCTCTGATGTCTTGAGCCGATGAGCAGGGACTTCGTCGAGTAGACATACGTATGACTTTGGTGCGAGGAATCGATGCTCCCTGACCCGACTCCCGACCTGATAGCGCTCGACCTCCTGGTGTCGGTGGCCGAGCTGGGCAGCCTGGGACAGACCGGCCTGCGGCACCACCTGTCACAGCCCGCCGTGAGCATGAGGATGAACGGACTCGAGCGTCGTCTTGGCCTTGACCTTCTGCGGCGCGATGCATCCGGCACGCGCCTCACAGAGGCCGGACAGCAGGTCGTGGCGGGAGCGCGGCGGGTGCTGGCCGAGACCGAGCTGCTGATGGCCGCGGTCGAGCGCCTCAGGGACGAGGGCGGCATGAGGTTGCGGGTCGCAGCCTCCCTCACCGTCGCCGACCACCTCCTCCCATCCTGGATCGACATCGTGCACCGGGAGGTCCCGGGGGCGTCCCTGGCCCTCGAGGTCACCAACTCCGCCCGCGTGCTGGCCGCGGTGACGGCGGGCCTGGCCGACGTCGGTTTCATCGAGGGCAACGACCGTGACCTCCCGGGTCTCGACAGCGTCATCATGCGCACCGATCGCCTGGTGGTCGTCGTCGGGCCGGCCCACCGCTGGGCCGGAAGGGGAGGGCCGATCGACGCGAGGGAGCTCGCCGACGCCGAGCTCATCGTCCGGGAACGAGGTTCCGGCACCCGGGAGGTCCTCGACAACGCGCTCGCCCCGTGGGGCGGCGTGCGCTCACGGCTCGAGCTCGGCTCTCCGTACGCCATCCTCGACGCCGTCCGCCGCGACCACGTGGCGGCGGCGGTGCTGAGCGAGCTGGCCGTGGCCCATGACATCGCCGAAGGCCGGCTGGTGATGGTGGAGACCGACGGAATCAGCCTCGAGCGCTCGCTCCGGGCAGTGTGGCCCTCGGAGCGGCCCCTGCCGGCCCTGGCCCGCCGTCTCCTCTCTGCCGCAACGCGAACCCTGGACGGCACAGGCCCCAAGCGAAGCTGATCCACCCATAACCTCCGGCCCGCTAGCACGATTGACGGCTGCGGCCTAGCTTGCGAGCGTGTCCGTCACATCAGACTCATCCGCACGATGGGTCAAGGTTTTGGACCAGACCAAGTGCATCGGATGTCATGCCTGCACCACGGCCTGCAAGAGCGAGAACGACGTGCCGCTCGGCGTCACCCGAACCTATGTGAAGTCGGTGGACGTCGGGATTTTCCCCGAGGCCCGACGGGCCTTCCAGGTCACCCGCTGCAACCAGTGCACCGACGCCCCGTGCGTGGCGGCATGTCCGACCGAGGCGATGTACAAACGGCCGGACGGCATCGTCGACTTCGACAAGTCAATCTGCATCGGGTGCAAGGCGTGCATGGCGGCCTGCCCGTATGACGCCATCTTCATCAACCCCGAGGACCACTCGGCGGAGAAATGCAACTTCTGTGCCCACCGCCTCGACATCAGTCTCGAGCCCGCGTGCGTGTCGGTGTGCCCGACCGAGGCCATCCTGATCGGCGACCTGAACGACCCGACCTCGAAGGTCGCCCGGATGGTCCAGCGTGAGGCTGTCACGGTCCGTCGGCCGGAGAAGGAGACCAAACCCGGCCTGTTCTACAAGGGCGCCCACCAGGCCACCCTCGACCCCATTGCCGCCCGCCGCCCCGACGGCGACCTGTTCGCCTGGGCCACCCAGGGGACCGGTGACGCCCAGCACGTGTCCTCCGGCCACCCGGGCCGGCGGAACTCGTCCGCTGCGGCGCTGCTCTCCTACGACATCCCCCACCACGCCCCGTGGGGATGGCGGGTCAGCCTCTACACCTGGACCAAGGGCCTGGCCGCCGGATGCTTCCTGGTCCCCCTCATCCTCGTCATCGCCGGCCGCCTGAGCTGGAACGACTCGACGGCGCGGTGGGTGGCTCCGCTCACGGCACTCGGGTTCCTCGGCGTGACCGGGGTCCTGCTGATCTGGGACCTCAAGCACCCGTTCCGCTTCTACCTGATCTTCACCAGACACCACTGGCAGAGCTGGCTCGTCCGCGGGTCGTTCATCATCGGGGGTTACGGGGGGGCGGTCACGCTCTACCTCCTGGGGTCGGTGGTCGACTCGGTGGTCGCCCGGCAGGTGCTGACCGGATTCGCCATCCCCCTCGCCCTCGGGACGGCCTGTTACACGGCATATCTCTTCGCCCAGGCCAAGGCCAGGGACCTGTGGCAGAGCCCGCTGCTCCCGGCCCACCTCGCGGTGCAGGCCGTGCTCGTCGGTGCTGCCGTCATCCTGCCGTTCGCCGAGTGGCTGTCGCCGCACCGGGGCGTGCTCGGTGTCGAGGCCCTCCTGTGCGCCGCCGCAGTCGCGCATCTGCTCTTCGTTGGAGGTGAGATCACCCTCACCCACCCGACGGCGCATGCGCACCTCGCCACGGAGGAGATGACCCGCGGTCGCTTCGCCAAGTTCTTCCTCCCCGGCGTGGCCTGCATCGCCGTCGCGGTCGCCGCACCTTGGATCGGTTTGGTCGCCATCCCCTTCGCTCTCGTTGGCCTGCTGGCCCACGAGCATTCCTACGTCCAGGCCGGCCAGTCCGTGCCTCTCGCCTGAGGAGACGCCACATGGCCAGGAAGCACCGCCGAGAGGAGGACCTCGACACCATCGGCGCCCGCGTGCAGGTCGACCGGGCCAGTGTCGAAGCGCGCGGCGAGACCTTCTACCAGGGGGCGAGCAAGACACTGCTCGCCGGGTTCCCCCCAAAGGAGCGGTGGGACGACTGGGTCGACCTCGACTCCCGCGCCTGGCCCAAGCGCGTCGAGCATCATTCAATGCTCGTCCCGACCACCTGCTTCAACTGCGAATCGGGCTGCGGCCTCCTGGCCTACGTTGACCATGAGACCCTCCAGGTCCGCAAGTTCGAGGGCAACCCCGAACACCCCGGATCCCGGGGCCGGAACTGTGCCAAGGGGCCGGCGACCATCAACCAGGTCACGGACCCGGACCGCATCCTGTATCCGCTCAAGCGGGCGGGGGCCCGAGGCGAGGGAAAGTGGGAGCGGGTGAGCTGGGACGAGGCGCTCGAGCCCATCGCCGCTCGCCTGCGGGCCGCCATCATCGAAAATCGACACAACGAGATCATGATCCACCTCGGCCGACCCGGAGAGGACGGCTACACCGAGCGGGTACTGGCCAGCTGGGGCGTGGACGGCCACAACTCACACACCAACGTCTGCTCGAGCGCAGGGCGGACCGGGTTCCAATTCTGGACCGGGATGGACCGGCCCAGCCCCGATCACGCCCATGCCAAGGTCATCTACCTGATCAGCTCACATCTCGAGACCGGTCACTCGTTCAATCCCCACGCCCAGCGGATCACAGAGGCCCGCGCCAACGGCGCCAAGCTGATCGTCCTCGACACCCGCTTGTCGAACACCGCTACCCATGCGGACTTCTGGCTGTCTCCTCAGCCGGGCAGCGAAGCGGCCATCAACCTTGCCATCGCCCGCCACATCATCGACACCGGTCGCCACGAACGGGAGTTCATCCGCCGATGGTGGAACTGGGAGGAGTACCTCGCCGCCTGCCGTCCCGACCTCCCGGTCAGCTTCGAGTCGTTCGAGGACGCCCTGCGCGCCGAGTACGCCCCGTTCACCTTCGCCTTCGCCGCTGCGGAGTCCGGCATCGACGCCGCCACCCTGGCCGACGTGGCCGAGACCGTGGCCTGCGCCGGTACCCGCTTCTCCTGCCACTCGTGGCGATCGGCCGCCGCGGCCAACCTCGGTGGATGGCAGGTGGCCCGGACCGTGCTGTTCATCTCGGCCCTCCTGGGAGCGATCGCCACCGAGGGGGGCACCTTTCCCAACGCCTACAACAAGTTCGTCCCCAAGCCCATCCACACTCCGCCCCATCCCGAGGTGTGGCAGGACCTGTCGTGGCCCCTCGAGTTCCCCCTGACGCAGAACGAGCTCTCCTACCTCCTCCCCCACCTCCTCAAGGACGGTCGCGGCCGCCTCGACACCTACTTCACGCGCGTCTACAACCCGGTCTGGACCAACCCGGACGGCCTGAGCTGGATGGAGGTGCTGACCGACGAGGACAAGGTCGGCTGCTACGTGGCGCTCACGCCGACCTGGAACGAGTCGGCCTATCTCGCCGACTACATCCTGCCGATGGGCCATGCCTCGGAGCGCCACGACACGCTCTCCTACGAGCAGTACGACGGGCAGTGGCTGGCCTTCCGTCAACCGGTGCTGCGCACGGCGAGGGAAAGGATGGGCGAGACCATCACCGACACCCGGCAGGTCAACCCGGGCGAGGTGTGGGAGGAGAACGAGTTCTGGATCGACCTGTCGTGGCGCATCGATCCTGACGGTGCCCTCGGGATCCGTCAACACCACGAGTCGCGAGCAAACCCGGGCCAGAAGCTGACCGTCGACGAGTACTACGCGTGGATGTTCGAGCACTCCGTGCCCGGCCTGCCCGAGCGTGCCGCGGCGGAAGGGCTGACTCCCCTCGAGTGGATGCGTCGCTACGGGTCGTTCGAGGTGACGAAAGGACAGGGGGCCTTGTACACCAACGAGGTCGACCCCGCCCAGCTCGAGGACATCTCGATCAGCCCCTCCGGGCGCGTCTACACCGCAGCAGCCAAACCGGAGGAGCCCAACATCGGCCCGCTCGGCGCCCCCGCCCCCGACGATCGGGGACGGCGCGCGGTCGGCATCGAGGTCGACGGGGTCATCCGGCAGGGTTTCCCTACCCCCTCGGGGCGCCTCGAGTTCTACTCATCGACGATCGCCGCGTGGGGCTGGCCGGAGCACGCCCTACCCGGTTACATCCGCAGCCACGTCCACCCGACCAGCCTGGCCGCCGACCAGATGGTGCTCCTTTCGACCTTCCGATTGCCGACCCAGATCCACACCCGCTCGGCCAACAGCAAATGGCTCGACGAGCTGGCTCACACCAACCCGGTCTGGATCAACCCGCTCGACACGTCCCGGCTCGGGATCGCCCGCACCGGTGACCTCGTCCGGATCGAGACCGAGATCGGTCACTTCGTGGCCAAGGCCTGGATCACCGAGGGCATCCGTCCCGGGGTCGTGGCCTGCAGCCACCACATGGGCCGATGGAAGCTCACCGGCTACGAGCATGGGGTCGGCGGCATGATGGCAACGGTCGACCTCGACCACAAAGGCGACGACTGGTCCATGCACCGGACGGGGATGGTCAAGCCGTACGTGTCGTCGGACCCGGACACGTCCCGCATCTGGTGGGGTGCGGATACCGGTGTACATCAGAACCTCACGTTCTCGGTCCATCCCGACCCCATCTCGGGTATGCACTGCTGGCATCAAGCGGTCCGCGTTACTCCTGCCGGACCAGATGACGCACATGGGGACATCGCCGTCGACACCGCCAAGGCCCGGGAGGTGTACAAGCGGTGGATGGCAGAGACGCGTCCGGCGGGGCAGGTGTCCCCGGACGGGAAGCGCCGACCGGCGTGGTTGATGCGGCCGCTCAAACCGGCGCCGCACACCTTCGACCTCCCCGTCGGGATATGACCGTCGAAGCGACCCCCATCGTGGCCCCGGCCTACTCGGCGAGGCGCCGCAACCGTTGGGAGCTGCTGCGGGCGCTCGGTGCCATGGCACTCGTGACCCCTCCGGAATCCGACCCGCTGGCCGCGGCGCTCGGTCTCCCGGCGTGGACCGGAGTCGAGCACACACACGCCTTCGTCCTCGGCCTTCCTCCGTACGCCTCGATCTACCTCGGTCCGGAAGGGAAGCTCGGCGGGGAGGGGGCCGATCGTGTCGCCGGTGTCTGGCGAACCCTCGGCTTGGTCCCACCCGCCGACGCCGACCACCTCAGCTCCATCCTGGCCCTCTACGCCGAGCTCGGCGACGCGTCTGACGTCGCCGGCAGCGACGACGCCCGCGCCCGTCTCGATCATGTCCGCGCCACGGTGCTCTGGGAGCATCTCTGCTCTTGGGTGCCGGTCTACCTCGACGCCCTCGGGGATGCTGACCCGATCATTGTCCCGTGGGCCCGCCTCCTGCGCCGCGCTGTGGGACGCGAGGCGGAGCTGACCGACCCGGCCCACGTCCTCCCCCTTGCCCTGCGGGCAGCACCCGAACCCCTCGGGGTGGGTGCTCCCTACGCCGACCTCCTCGACGCCCTCGTCGCACCGGTGCGGGTCGGATTCGTCCTCACCCACCAGGATCTCTCGGCTGCGTCGGGTGCCCTGGCCGTCGGGCTGCGCCGAGGCGAGAGGCGCTACGTGCTCGACGCCGTGCTCCGCCAGGACACCACCGGCGGTCTGGCCTGGCTGGCTGATCATGCCCGCGTGTGGAGCGAACGCCATCTCAAACGGCGTCAGGAAGACACCGACAGGTGGTGGTCCGATCGGGCCGGGCAGACCGCAGAGGTCCTCGACGAGGCCGCCCGGGCCGTGAACGACGACTGGACGCCGAGAGTCCCGACGTAACCTGACCATCGCAGACCGGCACTGTTCACTGGTAGTCGGTCGGAAGGACCCGAGACATGCCCAAGATCGTCGACCATGTCGAGCGGAGGCGGGAGATCGTTCTAGCCACTTGGCGCGTAATCGGTCGTGGGGGCCTGGCTCACGCCACCATGCGCGAGATTGCCCGGGAGGCGGGCTATTCCAACGGCGTGCTGGCCCACTACTTCACGGACAGGGCCGACATCCTGGCGTCGGCGCTCGTCATGGCTCACCGGGGAGTGCGGACCCGCACCGACCGTCGCATCGGCGATCGCCGGGGTTTGGAGGCACTGCGAGTGCTGATGCTCGAGAGCCTGCCCCTCGATCCAGCGCGTCTGCTCGAGGCGCGCATCGAGGTCAGCTTCTGGGGAGAGGCTGTCGGCAACGACGCCTTGATGAAACTGCAAAACGAGGAAGTTGACGGCTTCTGCAGTCGGGTCCGTGCCCTGCTGGTCCAAGCAGATGAGGACGGCGAGCTTGCGGCCGGGGTCGACGTCGACCGCCTGGTCCACGAGTGCCTGGTGCTGATGGACGGCTTGAGCCTCCAGGCCGTGATGCACCCTGGCCGAGCTGACCAGGACGAGCAGGTAGCGCTGCTCGATAATCGCCTTGACGGCGTCCGCTCGTCGGCGCGATTCACGCCGTAAGAAGTCGTCGTGCGAGAGCCCTGCCGAAAGCCTTTCAGTCCTTGACAGTAATCGGACGACCGAATACCATAGGAACTCGCGTAGGGGAGGAAATTTGTGGGATACGAGACCAGCGCGCGCCGGTCAAGCGACCAGGCATTGCGCAAGCGAGCGGAGGCCGTCATCCCAGGCGGCATGTACGGACACCAGAGCGTGGCAAAGCTGCCGCCCAGCTACCCGCAGTTCATGGCCCGGGGTCGTGGGTGTCACGTGTGGGACACCGACGGGAACCAGTACATAGATCTCCTGTGCAGCTACGGCCCCGTGCTTGTCGGCCACCGCCACCCCCGAGTCGAAGAGGCGGCCCATCGCCAGGCGCTGGAGGCGGACTGTCAAAACGGCCCGTCTCCCCGCATGGTGGAGCTAGCCGAGGCGCTGGTGGGCACCGTCGACCACGCCGACTGGGCGCTGTTCTCCAAGAACGGGACCGACGCCACCACCCAGTGCGTGACCATCGCTCGGGCGGCAACCGGCCGTCGCAAGGTGCTGGTGGCCCGGGGGGCGTATCACGGAGCGGCGCCGTGGTGCACGCCCCGGCTTGCGGGGATCACCGACGAGGATCGGCTGAACCTTGGGTATTTCGACTACAACGACCTCCCTTCGGTGGAGGCCGCCGCCGCCCAGATGGGAACCGACCTGGCGGCCGTGGTGGTTTGCCCAATCCGCCACGACATCGGAGTGGACGAGGAGTTCGCTGACCCCGCCTTCGCCCGAGGGCTGCGAGACCTCTGCGATCGCACCGGGGCGGTCCTGATCCTGGACGACGTCCGATGCGGGTTCCGGCTAAGTCGTGGGAGCAGCTGGGAGCCGCTCGGGGTGCAGCCCGACCTGAGCGCGTGGAGCAAGGCCATCGCCAACGGCTACGCCCTGGCCGCCGTCCTCGGCCGCCAGGATCTCGTTGACGCCGCAGCGTCGATCTACACGACGGGGTCGTTCTGGTTTGCGGCGGTGTCCATGGCTGCGTCCCTGGCGACGCTCGACGTCCTCCGTGAGGAGGACGTGCTGGACCGAATGACGACAGCAGGGACGGCGCTCCGCGTCGGGCTCACCGAGCAGGCGCACGCCCACGGATTGGCGGTCAACCTCAGCGGGCCGGTGCAGATGCCGTTTCTCACCTTCGTCGGCGACCGGCACTTCCGGCTGGCCGACGCCTTCGCGGCCGCAGCCATCCACGGAGGCGTCTGGCTGCATCCCCGTCACAACTGGTTCGTCTCCGGCGCCATGGAAGACGCAGACGTGGCCGCGGTCCTGGCCACCACCGATGCCGCCTTCGCCGCGGTCACCCGGGTGCACCCCGATGCGTGACGGCGACCGCAAGATCCACGAACGGTTGGCTGACCGGGCAAGGTTCATCCGCCAAGAGACCGTCCGGCTGGCTCGAATCGCCGGCGCGGGCCATTACAGCGGCACGTTCTCGGCCGCCGAGCTGCTCGCTGCCCTCTACTACCACCAGCTGTCGTACGACCCCACCCGCCCCGACGACCCCGACCGCGACCGATTCGTGCTGAGCAAGGGCCACGCGGCCATCGGGTTGTACCCGGTGCTCGCCGACGTCGGGTTTTTCGAACCCAACCTGCTCGATGCCTACAGCCGATTCGATAGTCCATTCGGTGACCATCCCGACATGAGGAAGGTGCCAGGCATCGACTTCAGCTCCGGCTCCCTCGGGCACGGATTGTCGATCGGGGTGGGGTTGGCGCTGGCCGGCCGGGTGCAGAACCGGACCTACCGGGTGTACGTGATGGTCGGCGACGGCGAGCTGGCCGAAGGCCAGATCTGGGAGGCGGCCATGGCGGCCAGCCACCACCGGCTCGGCTCCCTGGTCTGCATCGTCGACCGCAACCAGCTGTGCATCGACGGCTACACCGAGGACGTGATGGCCGTGGAGCCGATAGACGGCCGCTTCGCCAGCTTCGGCTGGGGCGTGCAGCGCATCGACGGCCACGACACCGAGGCCATCCTGGCTGCGTTCGAGACGCTGCCACCTGCTACGAGTGCCACGCCACAGGTCATCGTGGCCGACACCGTCAAGGGCAAGGGAGTAGCCCGCATGGAGCTCGACGTGGACTGGCACGTCGGCAACCTCGGACCAGACGACTACGACGCCGTTATGGCCGAGCTCGCCGGTGGAGCGATCCGTTGACGGCCCAAGACCAGAGCGACGTGTTCCGAGGCGTCACCCGTGACGGTCGCCGGCAGGCCACCGACAAAGGGATTGCCACCGCATCGGTGCCGGCATTCGTGGCCGGCGAAGAGCTGGCCGACCTGGCCGACACCGACGAGCGGATCGTGGTCCTGACCGCCGACCTGGCGTCGGCCAACCGGCTGGCGGACTTCGACGCGCGGCACCCGAAGCGGTTTTTCGACATGGGCATTGCCGAGAAGAACATGATCACGGCGGCCGCAGGCATGGCCTCGACCGGCCTGAGACCGTTCGTTGGCACGTTCGCGTCCTTCGCTGCTCTGCTCGGCTTCGAGCAGATCCGCACCGACTGCGCCTACCCCGGGATGCCGGTATGCGTGCTGGCCCACCACTCCGGCATGTCGCTCGGCTACTACGGCTCCAGCCACCACGCCTTGGAGGACCTGGCGGCCATGCGCGCCGTCGCCAACCTGGTCGTCGCCTGCGCCGCGGACGGCAACCAACTGCGGGCCATGCTTCGCGCCGTCCTCCGCCGGGAGGCGCCGAGTGGCACCCTGAGCCGGGAACCCGGACCGGTCTACCTGCGGCTCGGGCGGGGCAGGGACCCGGACGTCTACGCCACGGTCCCCGACGACTTCGCCTTCGGCCGGGCCAACCGGCTGCGGGACGGTGCCGACATCACCATCATCGCCACCGGCTCGGAGATCCATCCCGCTCTCGAGGCCACCCGCCTTCTCGCCCAGAGGGGCCGCTCGGTACGTCTGGTCGACATGCACACGATCAAGCCGCTCGACGTCGACGCGGTGATCTCCGCCGCACGCGACACGGGAGGCATCGTCACAGTCGAGGAGCACAACGTGATCGGTGGCCTGGGGAGCGCCGTCGCTGAAGTGCTGGCCGACAACCGTATCGCCGTCCCGTTCTGCCGCCACGGGGTCGCCGACCGCTACGTGGAGATCGGCCCACCCGCGGCCCTGTATGCGCATCACCGGCTCGACCCGGCGGGTATCGCCACGGTCGTCGAAGAGGTTCTAACCGGACATCATTCGGAGGGGAACGCACGTGTCCAAACTTGAGCAGCCGTCCCCGCGACCGGGACCCACGACCAACCCGCCGGCCGCTCAGGTGTCCGACGGCAACGATGCCGAGCGCTTCGGGTATCGCCAGGACCTCCGGCGCACCTTGCGCTTCTTCGCGGTGTTCGGGGTGTCGTTTTCGATCATCTCAATCACCACCGGGATCTTCTTGAACTTCGGCGTGGCCATCGATAACTGGGGGCCGGCAGCGATCTGGCTATGGCCGGCCGTTGGCGCCGGCCAGCTCCTGGTAGCCCTGGTTGTGGCCGAGCTCAGTACCCGGATCCCGCTCGCCGGGTACGCCTACCAATGGAGCTCGCGACTGGTCAATTCCACCTACGGGTGGTTCGTGGGCTTCGCCGGCCTCATGAACATGACGATCGGCGGCGGCTCGATCGCCCTGCTCGCCGCCAGCCCTCTCCTGCTCAGTGAGTTCGGCGAAAACAACCCGAGCGGGCATCTGGTCCTCACGGTCGCGGTCATCCTCATGGTGCTTCCGGTGGCGATCAACATCATCAGCGTGCAACTCGCCACCCGAGTCAACACGGTCGCGGTCATCACCGAGATCATCGGGACGGTCGTGTTCGGCGTCCTGTTGTTCGTCCTGTGGGGTGTGAAGGCGAAGCCCAGCCACCACGGTTTCGGCTTTCTCGGGAATACCACCGGGCTCGTACACCACCCGACCTGGTACGCCGTCGTGCTGGCCGGTCTCCTCGGCGCCTACACGATCGCCGGTTTCGAGTTCGCCGCAGACATGGCCGAGGAGAGCGTCAATGCGCGTTACAACGTGCCACGGGCAATCATCTTGGCGGTGGCCGGATCGGTCGTCCTCGGCATGGTGGCGCTGATCGGGTTCACCGTCGCCATCCCCCAGCTCGCCACCACGCAGCAGTCGTCATTGCCGCTCGTCACCATCGCCCACTACTGGTTGACGTCGTGGGTGGTCAAGGTGTTGATCGGCTTCGTGATCTTCTCCATGTTCTCCATCAACGTCGTCATCATCGCGGCCCAGAGCCGCCTGGTGTACTCGATGGCCCGCGACAACATGATCCCCATGTCAGGGTTCTTCCGCAAGGTCAACCACCGGACCCAGACGCCGATCGGCGCGCTGGTCGTGTTCGGTGTCATCGACATCGGCTTCATGTTCTATGGGTACCTGCAGACAAACTCGTTCAACACCCTCGTGGGCGCCACCGCCATCCTTCCCTTCATCATCTACTTCATGATCACCTTGGCCTACGCCATAAAGCGGCGGGTGATGCAACAGGTCACCGGCGCGTTCAGCCTGGGTCGGTTCGCGCCGCTCGTCATCGGTTTGGTGCTTGCCTGGACGCTGGCGCTCATCGCCGCCCTGTCGCTGCCGTCCAGCTTCCACGGCGCGGACAAGGTGGTCGGCGGGGCGGCGGTGGTGGCCGCGCTGTGGTACATCACCGTGCTCCGCCGACGGCTCAAGCACGGCCGGGCCGGCGTCCGGCCGATCGAGGAGATGCTCGACGAGGGCTGACCCAGATCCGCCCCGACTGGCTCAACTTCGCGGCGGGGGCGATCTGCTCGAGCGTAAAGGTTCGCGCGATCGGCACCGTGAACGATCCGTCGGCGGCCAGGCGAGCCAAGCTGCGGCGTTCCTGGAGCAGGTCGCTCAATCGGAGCGCTGCGCACCGTGGGCCTGGAGTCGGTCGAGGGCAAGATCTGTGATTCGGTGGGGAAACGAAGCAAGTGCTTGGTGCCCGTCCTCGAGATGCCAGATGCCCGATAGCGCAGACCACGACGCGATCCAGCGGAGCAGGTCGGCATGGCTGATGTCGGCGGTTCTCGCGACGATGTCCAGGCGCGTGTCGAAGTGCCCGATGGCCTGCTGCGCCGTCCAGTTGGTGAAGATGTTGCAGTAGTCGAACTCTCGCGGCCCGACGATGCCTTTCGGGTCGATCACCAACCAACCTCTGTCACCGCCATCGAGCACGTTCTCGTGGTGAAGGTCGCCATGCAAGAGCGCCGGTGGCGTGAGGCGGCCGAGGAGTCGCTCGGCGATCGCCCTGACCTGATCGAAGCGGGGTGTGGTGTCGGCAAAGAGCGAGGAGAACCAGCCGCGCAGCGTTGGGAACTCGTCGTGGCCAGCGGGACTGTGGCCGTGGAGTCGGCCCGCTACGTCGCAGAGCACGTGGGTGGCAGTGGCATCGTCGGCGACCACCGAACGCAGCGTCGGGCCGGCACGTTCCAACACGATGGCATTGCTGTGCCTGGCCAGCAGCTGGACGGCGCCGTTGCCTTCCCATTTCTCCAGCGCACGAGCGCCGGCCAGCTCCTCAGGCTCATTGGTCACCTTCAGGACCGCCGGTCGTCCGTCGAGGGTGACCCAACAAACCAGAGACGCCAGCGAGCGGAATGGCGTCCCGTCGAGTTGCAAGCCAAGTCGAGCAACGGCGTCATCGAGGTCGGCGGCAGACGGCTTCGGCATGAGCGGCACAAGCCGATCATCTCAGGATCCTCCGCCGGGCCGCGCTCGTTGGCTCGAAGCCGTCCTCGGCAGCCTTGCTCGCGGTTGGCAGTCCTTGCTTTGTCAGGGATCCAGGGCAGCGCGCACGAGGTCGCTGAGTTCGTCGTCGGCGATTTCAGCTGCGTCCTCGGGCCGTAGCTGGACGGTCCCCTTGCTCGTCTTGAGCGCCGCGTGCCGGGATGTGAAGGCGTCGATGCGGCCCTGTTGCCAGCCATAGATCGACAAGCCGTGCTTCCAGGCACCCACGAAGAGGCGCCGGTTGCCGACCTTGTAGGTGGGGATCTTGTAGGAGAGGACCACAGCAGCGTCGGGGTGCACCGCCAGGATCAACCGGTGGAGCCGGTCGAACAAAGGGCGGTGCTCGGGTGCGATGCGGTCGATGTAGCCCTGCACTGCATCATCCATAGCGAGCATCTTCGTCTACCTCCGGTCCCGTCGCTTTCGCAGTTAGGACGGCGGCAGGGAGTCGGATTAATCGCTGCCCAGCGGATTCGGTGCCAGGAGCTCGGGGAACGCACGCTCCATTCGCCTTGGGCACCACGCAGCTGGTCAAGCGACGGATCGGGCGGGTCAACGGGGCGTCGTTGTCGGGCGCCCTGTCCGGTCTGCTTGCCGTCACCGGTGCGGCCGTCGTGGGCATGGTCATGTCCACCGCTTCCCGCTCGCCATCGTCGGCTACCTGGTCGTTGCCGCCCTCCGCCCGGCCTATGAGCCGGTGATGAACGGGTGGATGGTCAAACGCGTCAACTCGGGCGTCCGGGCCACGGTGCTCTCCGCTCGTGACATGTGCGACAGCGGAGGCCAAGTCGTCGCCGGACCGGTCTTTGGGCTGATCGGCACCATCGCCTCGATTCGCGTTGCCCTGCTCGTCGGGGCCGCCATGCTCGGCCCGGCCATCGGGTTGCTCACCAGCGCCAGCCTGCGCACCAAGACGCCATCAAGCGCGCCAAGCACCCCCCTGGACGCGGCGTCGGAGGATGAGAAGTGACCGGCGCCACGAGCCTTCTCGACCTTGCACGCGTGGCGGCAGACCGGATTCGCTGAGATCGGAGACCGGCGGCACGAAGAAGATAAGTGCATGGCCCGCAAAGATGCATATCCTGCACGCATGGGCGTGGCGGGCACAAAAATGCGCGAGACCGGGGCACCGCTGGCGTCGCTGCGGGAACGCAAGAAGCAGGCCACGAGAGACGCTCTGCACCACTCGGCCGTGAGCCTCGTGGCCAGCCGCGGCCTGGCAGCCGTGACCGTGGAAGAGATCGCCGCAGCCGCCAACATGTCACCACGCTCCTTCTTCAACTACTTCCCCACCAAGGAGGACGCCGTCAACGGCTGGGACCCGGCCGTCATGACCGACATGACCGAGCGCCTGCGAGACCGACCTACCACCGAGTCCCCACCCGTCGCCCTCCGGGCGGCGCTGCTCGAGGTCCTGGCGCCCGTCGATGCCGATTACCGGGAGCTGCTGGATCGACTGCGCGTGACGCGCTCAGATCCGCACCTGGTCGCCCATCTGGTGTCACGGTGGGCAGAGACCGAGCGTTCCCTCGCCACTGCGCTCGCCGAACGCAGGGGCACCGACCCGGCGCATGATCATTACTCGTCACTCGTGGTCGCGACAACGTTGTCGGCCGCCCGCGTGGCGATGATGACGTGGTGTGACCACGAAGGCAAGGTCCCGCTGGCCGAGGAACTGGCCTGCACGCTCCGCGTACTCGCGGCCGGGCTGACAGAGCCGAAGCGGACCAAGAGATGACGCCCCACACGATGACCGCCCATCGAGGCGGCCCCGCTCAGGAGGGATTCGGCTCATGACCGTCGCATTCGTGCTGTCCGGCGGAGCCAACCTCGGGCCGATGCAAGCTGGCGCAGTCGTCGCGCTCGCAGAAGCCGGCATCGAGCCGGATCTACTGGTCGGCTCATCGGTCGGGGCACTCAACGCCGCCTTTTTGTCGACCCGGCCGGGCGTCGCAGGGGCACGAGCGCTCATGGCTGCCTGGTCCGGACTGCACCGCCGCGAGGCGTTTCGCTTCGATGCCTTCGTCGCCTTAGCCGGCTTCGTCGGTGCCCATGACCATTTGGTCTCGGCCCGACAGCTGCGGCGACTGATCCGGCGATGGGTCCAGGTCGAACAGATCCAGCAGACGACCATCCCACTCGCTGTCGTCGCCACGGATGCCCTCGACGGGGAGACAGTGGTCCTCACCAGCGGAGACCTCGTCGGCTCCGTGGCGGCCAGCGCGGCAATCCCCGGACTCTTCCCACCGGTTCGAATTGGTAGTCGATGGCTGATCGACGGCGGCCTATCGTCCGGGCGGCCGGTGTTGCAAGCGCAGGCCTTGGGCGCCGACGAGGTGTATGTGATCACCACCGCCACCGCTCCCCGCCTCCGTCCGGCGCGCGGCGCCGTGGCGGTCGCCATGGACGCCGTCGCCCACCTGACGGCTCGCACCTCTCAGGCTCAGCTCGCCGCCGCCATCGACCATGCGGCCGTAAGCGGCGGCCACGTCCACGTCGTGCCTTCGGCCCAGCCACCGTCACCGGGTCCGTACGATTTCGGTCAAGGACCGGTTCTCGCGGCCACAGCGTACAGGCGCACGATGTCATGGCTTGCGGATGAATCCGTCACCGTCACCCGTCGGCCCCGCGCTCGGGGACTGGCCGTCAGCGTGCCCGGCCCGCCCGCTGAGGAAGCGTCCCGAGGTCGACGGAGAGGCACCGCCGACTGCCGAAAGCCGCGAGCACGGCGTTCGTAACGGGCATCCGCCCCCTGCCGTCAGGGCAAGGCCTTTCCACTCCCGGCGCAAAGTAGCGTGGCCGGGGTGATGAACAATGCCGTCGCCGGGGTGGAAGGCGCGCTAGCAGCCGGCGCCCGCTATGCAGACGCCCGGGTGATGCAGCGACGCTCGGAGTCCATGGCTGCGCAGAACGGCGAGATCGAGGCCCTCCGCCAAGGCGAACAGGCGGGTGTCGGTGTGCGGGCGCTCGTCGGATCTGCCTGGGGCTTCTTCGCAACCTCGGATGAGAGCGAGGCCGCGGCGAGACGAGCGGGCGAGGTGGCGGCCGAGACGGCAAGAGCCTCCGCCCGGGTTCCCGGGCCCGAGGTCGAGCTGGCACCCGTCGAGGTGACGACCGCCCACTGGGAGAGTCCGTGCGAAGAGGACCCGTTGGCGGTGTCGCTGGCGGTAAAGGGTGACCTGCTCGTCGCGATCACGAAGATTGGGACGGAAGCGGGGGCGCAATTATCACAGGCCAGCTATCAGATCTGGGATACGGAGAAATGGTTCGCCTCGAGCGAAGGGCATCGGATCTCCCAACGGATCCGAGAATGCGGCGCTGCCCTGTCGGCCACGGCCATTGGTGACGGCGAGACCCAGCGTCGCTCCTACCCCGGGATCAGAGGCCAGTACGGCACGAGGGGATGGGAGCTGGTGCGCCAGCTTGACCTGCCGGGCCATGCCGCCAGGGTGGGGGAAGAAGCCGTCGCTCTGCTCTCGGCGCCGATGTGTCCCGACGCGACCACCGATCTCGTCCTCGGGTCCGAGCAGATGGCGCTGCAGATCCACGAGTCGGTCGGCCACGCCACCGAGCTCGATCGGATCCTCGGGTGGGAGGCGGCGTTCGCCGGTACATCGTGGCTCGACCTCTCCCAGTTGGGCTCGCTTCGGTTCGGATCGGAGCTGATGAACATCACGGCCGACGCCACCATCCCTGGTGCCCTCGGGTCCTTCGGCTACGACGACGAGGGCACGCCGGCGCGCGGCGTGGACATCGTCCGCGACGGAGTGTGGGTCGGCGTGCTGTCGGGAAGGGACTCGGCCGCCCTGGCCGGTGTTCCCGCCGGAGGCATGGTGAGGGCCGACGGTCACGATCGGCTGCCCATGGTCCGGATGACCAACATAGGGTTGGAGCCCGGCCTGAACTCACTCGAGCAGATGATCGCCGAGACCGGCGATGGCGTCTACATGGACACGAACCGTTCCTGGTCGATCGACGACCGGCGGCTCAACTTCCAGTTCGGCTGCGAGATCGCCTGGGAGATCAAGGACGGGCGCCTCGGTCGGATGCTCCGCAACCCGACCTACACGGGCATAAGCCCCCGTTTCTGGGGTTCGATGGACATGGTCGGAGGGCCATCGGAGCTGACGTCCTGGGGGACGCCGAACTGCGGGAAGGGACAGCCGGGACAGGTGGGACACACCGGCCACCCGGCGGTGCCGTGCCGCTTCCGCCAGGTGCGGGTGGGAGTGCGCGGGTGAGCGACGTCGACCTCGAGGCGCTGGCCGGCCGCGCCCTCGAGCTCGTCGACGGACGGGCTGAGACGGCCGTCACGGTCCGTCACGTCAACGAAGGCCTCACCCGCTTCGCCAACTCGTTCATCCACCAAAACGTCGGCGACGAGCACGTGGCGCTGACCCTCGAGGTGGTCGCCGACGGAAGGTCGGCGGCGGCAACGACGACCAACGTCGGCGACGACGCGCTGCGGCGACTCGTAGAGGCGACCCTCGAGGCCGCCTCGGTGCAGCCGGTCGACGCCGATTGGCCCGGGCTCGGGTCGCCGGCGCCGCTGGTCGGCGACCCGGGCGGCCACTTCGACCGAGCGACCGCCGAGGCCGGTCCTGGCGAGCGGGCCGACGTGGTCGCGGCCTTCGTCGCCGCTGGCCCCGAGCTCGAGGCCGCCGGATACTGCGAGACGACCGTCACCCACGACCGGTTCGTGAACTCACTGGGCCAGCGCATGGAGGCCTCGGCGACCACGGCGGCCGTGGACGGGATCCATCGGCTCGGCCGATCCGACGGATGCGGATCGGCGTTGTCCACCCGCCTCGCCGATCTGGACGGAGCCAAGGTCGGCGCCGTGGCAGCCGACGTCGCCCGGCGCAGCGCCGAGTCGATCGAGCTGCCCGCCGGACGGTACGAGGTGATCCTCGAACCCCGATGCGTCGCCTACATGCTCGACTTCTTCACGGTCTACGGCTTCAACGCCAAAGCGGTGCACGAAGGCCAGTCCTTTGCCTCTCTCGGGGACGAGCAACTCGACCCGGTCCTCTCCATCTGGGACGACGCCACCGACGCCCGCCACGTGGGCCTCCCCTTCGACGCCGAGGGGACGCCCAAGCGTCGCGTCGACCTGGTCCGAGCCGGACAGGTGATCGGCGTGACGCACGACCGGCGCACCGCATCCAAGGCCGGCCCAAACACGATGAGCACCGGCCATGCCGTGCCGGGAGGGGGATCGTTTGGGGCCATCGCGACGAGCCTCTTCTTGGAGGGGGCCACCTCGTCGCCCGTTGACGAGTTGATCGGCGGGGTGAAGCGGGGCCTGCTGGTCAGGGACTTCTGGTACACCCGGGTGCTTGACCCGAAGACATTGGTGGTCACCGGACTCACCCGCAACGGCGTGTTCCTGATCGAGGACGGCCGGGTGGGACCGGCCGTGAGCAACCTCAGGTTCACCCAATCGCCGGTCGCCGCCTTCGGCCGTGGTCACGTGCTCGGGGTGGGAGATGATGCGGCGCTCGCCCCCGGGGGGCTGCATGTCTCCTGGCACCACGCGCCCACACTCCACCTGGCGGCATGGAACTTCACCGGCAACGCCTCCGGCTAATCCCGCCAGCTGCACCTGGGCCGCCTACTAGTCAAGCAGTGCGGAGAGCTTCTTCGGAGCGAGGACCCGGTAGCTCTCGGTCACGAGCTCACGGATCTCCTCCCAGTCCGTGTCGTCGGTGAGCACCACCCTGACGCGATCACGTCCGGCTCGCGAGGTGAAGAACGGGTGGCCTATCGACAGCAACGCCTCGCGTTCTTCTGGGTCGGCCCGCAACACGAGGTGCGTGACGCGCTTCCCGGTCGCGTTCTCGAATGCCACGAGCAAGCAGAACGACCTCCGGCGAATGTCAAACGACCACGCCGTCGATCTCGTTCTGGATAGTGATTCGTCGACACGCACCGTCACCTCGGGCAGCGCCAGGCAGAGCGTGCGCACCCGCTCGACGATGTCCTCGGGGATCTCTAGGGGCGCGCTCACGCGAGCACCGCCGAACGAGCCCGCTGGACGATCGAACACGTTCGCACCGAAGACCTACCGACCGAACGCGGCTCGGGTTGCGGTTGCCGTGGAGCTGAAGTACTCGCGTGGTTTGATGAAGCCCCACTCGTTGAATGTCCAGCCGTTGGTGAGCGCGCGTCTGTAGCCGAAACAGACGAGATAGAGCGTCCGGACGTACATGACCGCCTCGAGCCGATCGAGTTCGTCGTCGGTCGGCTCGACGTGTCGGCGGTAGGCGTTGACGGCAGCGTCGATGCGCTCCCGGTTCGGCCGACGTGGGTTCCACGAACCCGTGCCCCACATCAAGTAAGCAAGGTCGGCGAGGCGCGGTCCGCGCCCGGACGCTTTCCAGTTGATCGCGACTGGCCCTCGTTCGCTCAGGATGGCGTGATCGGGGGCGTGGAGGAGATTTCCGTGGAGCAAGCCTTCCGGAAGGCCGTGACCGTCGTCGGCCGAGCGCACCTGGTCGCGGAGCTGTTCAAACCGCTCGCGCTCGTCGGCCGCGACCTTCGTGTCGACGGCGTCAAGAAACGACAGGGCGGCCAGCAGGTCCTGACGCGGCGTGCCCTCACGGCTCGGGTCCTCACCACTCGCTCCACCCGGGCGGCTGACGGAATGGTCGTACGGCAGCGCGTGCAGCCGTCCGAGCAGCTCACCCATCATGGCGAACTTCGCGGCACCGTCAGGCAGCTGGACGCCTTCGACGAACCGCGTCACGAGGACCGCGCTGCCGTCGAAGTCAGATACGGCATCATCGACCGCCAGACGCTCCGCGGGATAGTGCTGCCGCTCTAGGAGTCCCAGGATCGCGGCGTCGCCCTCGACACCGGCACGCGGCCGAGCGGGGGGAAACGCGCGGGCGACCCACGGGCTGCCGTCATTGCGGTCGATGCGGAACACGTAGCTCTTGTGCACACTGAGCTTCGTCGCCGAGACCGGATCAATGCCGTAGCGATCCCGGAGATGGACGAGAAGGCGCTCAGCAACGGGCTCGTGGTGCATGCGCGGACCGAGACCCTCGAGATCCGTCAGCGCTTCGGTGTAGCGCTGCCCAGTCTCCTCGGCGTGGCGCCGGACAACCTGCTTGAAGCTGGCGTCCTTGGTCATGGAAAAGCCTCCTCTTGACACCCTCGTCCCCCAGCGACGCGGTGTTGGAAGATGGCCTGTGACACTGACGACCGAGAAGGCGAATCCCCTTCGCCGATGGAACCCCGACTGGGGCGGATGCTCCACAGCTCGGCGACCGGTCGCCGCCGTGAAGGTACTCTTCCAAAAGCGCCCGGTCTGGGTCAAGCGCTTCACCCACGGGATGACACTGTGGGAAGTGCCGGCAGCCAGGCGCGGACGACCAGGGGCGCTGCGGCAGGGAACCACTCAAGCCATTTGAGCGCCAGACCATTAGATTAGAGGTGGTCCGCCCAGCTGATCGGTGGAGGCTTGATCACGGGCGAACCCACGTTGAGCACGATCTGCGCGTGCTCGGTCAGGGCGATCTGGGTCACGTCGCCGGTGTAGGCCTTGCCGTTGACCGTGGCCGTCACCTTGCCGGTGTAGCGGCCGAGCCGGTCGGCGGAGAGGGCCTCGTGCCAGATGCCGAACACCTGGCCAAGCACGAAGTTGCCGGCCCGAGGCGACTCGATGTGGATGACGCCGTCCTGGGCATGCACATGGAGCCAGTACAGACAGGTGCGGCTGCCGGTTGCGAAGGGACCGTCCCCTGTTTTGGTGACGATCGCAGGTGGGACCATCCCGACACCGAGCGGCAGCGAGCGGGGATGCCCGTCGACGAAAACGGCCAGGTGGGCGTGATGGTGGTAAACGAGCTGCTCGGTGCTGTTGCACTGGACACCGTCGATGGTGGCGCCGGTCAGGCCGGCGTTGGCGGAGCCGAGGGCCGCGCCGACCTCGAGAGGTATGCCCTCCGGGCCGTCGCGGCCGTAGACCTTCACCCCCGCCGGCGTCGACCAGTTGACCGCAGAGACCGTGACGACGCCGTTGGACGACGGGGACCTCGTCACGAAGAGCAGGACCACGACGAGGGCAACGACGACGACGGCGGATGGCACCCCGAGTACGAGCCAACGCCTCCTTCGGTTGGCGGCCCGTTGGCGGGCGGCGCGCCGGCCGCCCGTCGAGCTCCCCCTGCCGCCTCGGGGTGCCCCACGCGCTCCGGCCGGCCGCTTGCCCGCGTCCTTGCGCCGTGAGGGGATGTCGGACCTTGGCGTCGACTTGTCGGCCATGATTCATTCTGGCCGTGGCGGGGGCCGCCGTGGCCATCGGGGGAGGGATCGGATCGATAACTAGGCTCCGACGGACATGCCCGACGAGAAGCTGGAGGACGCCCTTCGCGCCGTGCGGCTTTACTACTTCCAGGACATGACCATGGATGCCATAGCGACGGAGCTGAACCGATCGCGATCCACGGTGTCGCGGCTTCTCGGGTTCGCCCGGGATCGCGGTCTCATCGAGTTCCGCCTGCACAATCCGTTTCTGGCCACACCCCAGCTCGAGCGTCAGATCGCCGATCGCTACGGCGTCGAGGCGCACGTCGTGCCCAACACCGCAGGTGGGCTCAGCGAGTTACAGGTGCTGGAGAACGTCGCCAAATACGCGGCCCGGATGTTCAACGCGGTGTTCGGCTCCGACATGATCCTTGGGCTGGCGTGGGGGACGACCACGACGGCCATCAGTCGGTACCTGATGCCGAAGATGACGAGAAACAGCCTCGTCGTCCAGCTGAACGGCGCAGGAAACGGCCAGACGACCGGCATCGAATATGCCAGCGAGATCCTCCGCCGCTTTGGCGATGCCTTCGATGCGCGCGTCGAGCAGTTCCCCGTGCCTACCTTCTTCGACTCGGAGACCACCAAACGGGTGCTGTGGCGGGAGCGGAGCATCCGCCGGGTGCTCGAATTGCAGCGGAACGCCGACGTCGCCCTGTTCGGTATCGGCGCCATAGGTGGCCACGTCCCGAGTCATGTCTACAGGGCCGGTTACCTCGAGCCGTCCGATCTGGCCCGCCTCGACCGAGACGGAGTGGTCGGCGACGTGGCCACGGTGTTCATCCGAGAGGACGGCACGTACCGCAGCGTGCAGCTGAACAAGCGGTCGAGCGGACCCGATCTGGCCGAGCTGGCTCGGGTTCCCGATCGCATCTGCGTGGTCGCAGGACGCCACCGGCTCTCTGGGCTCAGGGGCGCCATCGCCGCCGGCCTTGTGACCCAGTTGGTGGTCGACGAAGCGACGGGCGCCGCCCTCGTCTCTCCTGCGGCCTAGGGACGCCACCCAAGCCGGCGCCCCGCGTCACCCTTCCCGCTCGGCGCGCACCTCCGGAGCGCCGAGCCTGGCCGCATCGGCGGTCTGATCGTCGCTTTGGCGTTGCGAGTCGCGTTCCGCGAGCACCCGAAGGTGATAGTCCTTCACCTCCCGATCGACGTCACCGGCGCTCCAACCGAGGATCGGCGCAACCAGCTCGGCCACCGGTGCGGCCGCCTCGTCGCCGCGGTCCCAGGTCTCGATGGAGATACGGGTCCGGCGGGTGAGAATGTCGTCGAGGTGGAGGGCGCCCTCGTGGGACGCGGCGTAGGCCGCCTCGACCTGAAGGTACTGCGAAGCGCCGGGGATGGGGTGCCCAAGGCCAGGCTTGGCCGCGACCATGGCGAGGAGATCATCAATGAGCGAGCCGTACCGGTGAAGCAGATGCTCGATGCGATGGACGTGCAGACCGCTGCGGGCGGCGAGCGCGTAGCGGCGGTTCCATGCCGCCGTGTAGCCGTCGGCTCCGAGCAGCGGGACCTTGTCGGTGCAGGATGGGGCCACGGTCTCCTCGAGGCCGTGGGCGGCGGCGTCGACGGCGTCTTTGGCCATGACCCGGTAAGTCGTGTACTTCCCACCCGCCACGGTAACGAGCCCAGAGACCGGGCTGGCCACGGCATGCTCACGCGACAACTTGCTCGTCGCCTCGGACTCACCGGCGAGGAGGGGTCGGAGGCCGGCGTAGACGCCGACGATGTCCTCGTGGCCGATCGGGGTGACGAGGAGGGCATTGACGTGCTCGAGCAGGTAGTCGATGTCGGCCTTGCTCGCGGCCGGGTGGGCCAGATCCAGGTGCCAATCGGTGTCGGTCGTGCCGATGACCCAGTGGCTTGCTCCCCACGGGATCACGAACAGGACGCTCTTCTCGGTTCGCGAGATCAGCCCGGTATCAGAGCGGATCCGGTCTCTCGGTACCACGAGGTGGACGCCCTTGGAGGCTCGCACGTGAAACTGGCCACGACCCCCGACCATGTCCTGGATGTCGTCGGTCCATACCCCGCCGGCGTTGATCGTCTGCCGGCCCCTGATCTCGAGCTGCGCTCCGGTCTCGATGTCGGTGGCCCGGACGCCGGTGACCTGGTCGCCCTCCCTGAGAAGACCGACGACCTGGACGCTGTTGGCCACGGCGGCGCCGTAGTGCGCCGCCGTGCGGGCCAAGAACATCGTGTGACGGGCGTCGTCGACCTGCCCGTCGTAATACTGGATGGCCCCGATCAGCGCGTCGCGACGTAGCGATGGCACCGCTCGTAGGGCCGCTCGACGCGTGAGATGTCGGTGCCTCGGTAAGCCTTTCCTGCCTCCCATCGTGTCGTAGAGCAACACCCCTGAGCCGATGTAGATGCGCTCCCAGAACCGGTGCGTCAAAGGGAGCAGGAACGGCACGGGACGAGCCAGGTGCGGGCAGAGACGATCGAGGAGCAGCGAGCGCTCCCGCAGCGCCTCGAAGACAAGCGCGAAGTTCAGCTGTTCGAGGTAGCGCAACCCGCCGTGGATGAGCTTGCTCGAGCGGCTCGATGTCCCCGCCGCAAAGTCGCGGGCCTCGACCAGCGCGACCGAAAGCCCACGGGTGGCGGCGTCGACGGCGGCACCGGTCCCGGTGACACCACCGCCGATGACGACCACATCGAACGTCTCGGTCCGCATGCGCGCCAGCGTGGCAACCCGCGCCTCGGGGCCGAGCGAGGCGGCGGCCTCGGTCATGGCTGCGCCCCGGCCGCCCTCACGAGACGTCGACCCAGTCGAGCGTCCGATCGACCGCCTTCTTCCAGCCGGCGTAGCCCGCCTGGCGTTTGTCCTCGTCCCACGCCGGACTCCATCGTTTGTCCTCGTTCCAGTTGTCGCGGAGCTCGTCGGTCGTCTTCCAGAAGCCGACGGCGAGCCCCGCCGCGTAGGCCGCTCCGAGCGCCGTCGTCTCCGCGACGACCGGACGGCTGACGGGCACACCGAGGACATCGGCCTGGATTTGCATGCAGAGGCCGTTGGCGGTGACACCGCCGTCGACCTTGAGCACCTCGAGGTGAACGCCCGAGTCCTGCTCCATCGCTTCGACCACATCGCGGCTCTGATAGCAGATGGCCTCGAGCGTGGCCCGGGCTAAATGGGCGTTGGTGTTGTAGCGGGAGAGCCCGACGATCGCCCCCCTGGCGTCCGACCGCCAGTAGGGGGCGAAGAGCCCGGAGAACGCCGGGACGAAGTAGACGCCGCCGTTGTCCTCCACCTGGCCGGCGAGCGCTTCGCTCTGCGCCGCGCCGCTGATGATCCCAAGCTGGTCACGTAGCCATTGCACGGCCGAGCCGGTCACGGCAATCGAGCCCTCGAGCGCGTAAATTGGCTTCGCCTCGCCAAACTTGTAGGCCACAGTGGAGAGCAGGCCATTGGTCGAGCGAACGAGCTCCTCGCCCGTGTTGAGCAGCATGAAATTCCCCGTACCATAGGTGTTCTTGGCCTCGCCGACGGCGAAGCAGACTTGTCCGACCGTGGCCGCCTGTTGGTCACCGAGAATGCCGGTCAGGGGGACGGCACCACCCAGGGGCCCGTCGTCGAGCGTCGTGCCGTAACCGTCGGGCTCGGACGACGAGCGAATCCTGGGCAGCATCTGGCGAGGGATACCAAAGAAGGAGAGCAGCTCGTCGTCCCACTCCAGGGTCTCGAGATCCATGAGCATGGTGCGGCTCGCGTTTGTCACGTCGGTCACGTGCGACCCGCCGTTGACGCCACCGGTCAAGTTCCACACCACCCAGCTGTCCGTGTTGCCGAACAGGGCGTCCCCCCGCTCTGCGTCGTCGCGGGCGCCGGGGACGTTTTCGAGGATCCACTGGATCTTGCCGCCCGAAAAGTACGTGGCCGGTGGCAGCCCCGCCTTCTGGCGGATCACGTCACCCTTGCCCTCACGCTCGAGGGCCGACGCGATCCGGTCGGTGCGGGTGTCCTGCCACACGATGGCGTTGTGATACGGCCTACCGGTCTTGCGGTTCCAGACCACCGCCGTCTCGCGCTGGTTGGTGATCCCGCAGGCCGCGAAGTCCGAAGCCGAAAGCCCCTTGGCGTTGATGGCGTTACGGATCACCGAGCTCGTCCGCTCCCAGATCTCAACAGGCGAATGCTCGACCCATCCGGCCTGGGGCAGGATCTGCTCGTGCTCGAGCTGGTATCTCCCTTGCTCCCTCCCCTCGTGGTCGAAGATCATGAACCGAGAGCTTGTCGTTCCCTGGTCGACCGCTCCTACGAAATCAGCCATGTGCGTTCCCCTTCTTCTCTGATGCGTCGACGGTCATGCGGATCTAGTTGACGGGCAGCTCGCCGGGTATCTGCTTCTCGTCCTTGCTCGGCAGGTTGCGCCCGATGAAGTACTCGTACAGGCCGCCACCGATGATCCCACCGATGAGCGGTCCGGCGATCGGCACCCAGAAGTAGTAGTCGCCATACTGGTCACGCCAGGCGTGCGAGTACCCGGTGATGTACTCGGCCAGTCGGGGACCGAAATCGCGAGCCGGGTTGATGGCATAGCCGGCATCGGTCCCGAAGGCCATGCCGATGGCGACGACGAGCAGACCGATCACGATCGGCGTGATCCCTGCGGGAGGGCCGTCGTTCTTGGTGTCGACGAGGGCGAAGATGCAGAAGAGCAGGATGGCGGTCCCGATGATCTGGTCCCCGAATGCCGCCCAGATGTGCACCGGCAACGAGCCGTTTCCTGGGAGAGTGGCGAAGATCGTCTGCGTCTTGAGCGTGTGATGCGGATCGACGGCGGCGATGACCGACGCGTAGTCGAATCGCACGACGAGGGCGGCGGCGAACGCGCCGGCGGTCTGCGCCAACCAGTAGGGCGCCACCTTGGACCACTCGAAACCTCGGAACACGGCAAGGGAGAGCGTCACCGCAGGGTTGAGGTGGGCACCGCTCTTGCGGCCGGCGACATAGACGCCGAGCATCACCCCGAAACCCCAGGCCCACGAGATGCTGTCGTGGCCACCGAGACTCGACCCCCCTGCTACCACCTGGGCCACCACACCTGCCCCGAAGAGGAGGATGAGCGAGGTGCCGAAGAACTCGGCGAACAGCTCTCCACCGAGCCCGAAGCGGGACACGTCGAACCTCGACCGTGGCGGCGGGGCCGACGGTGCCGTCAGGAGATCTCCCCTGCCGTCCACACCGGTCTGACTTGTTGCATCGTGCGTCGAGCTCACGAGATCCCCCTCGAGAAGACGGCCGGCACCAGAGCCACCCTGCGCACGTGTTCCACGATGCGCCCATGACCTCTTTTGCCGATCTGTGAAACCGGGGAGGTTGCACCCCGGAGCGATCTACGTCAGCTCACGCAAGTCGGCCCGCATGGAGAATGCAAGCAGGTTGCACGAATGTGCACGACCTGTGGGTCCGATGCCCACGGACCATCTCCTCTTACCTCGTCAGGCGCCCGGTCTTACGCGTCGGCGTGCACGATATTGCGCGCCCACCCCGCCCGGGCCGACCTCGCTCTCGAAATCAGAGAGGGATATCGACGCCCTGGCGGGGACGGTGTGCCAGCCGGTCGAGGCGCCCGGCTGCCGCCGCCGAGAGCCCGAGGTGGTCGGCTTCCAGGGCCCTCGTCACACCGACGACCTCCCACCCGGAGCGAATCCGGCGCAGGACCATCACCATCCGGTCTCCTCCGCTGGTGATGGTAGCGGCGGCATGGAGACCGACGCACGCATAGCCGGTCATGGTTGCTCGTCCCCTATGCCTGGCCTCGTAGGCCTGACCGGCGGCGCCGATGGCCTCGCCGCTGCACAGGCTCGTGCCGGGGGCATCGGCGGGAACGGTCGTTGCCGGCACGGCGGTGGTCGAGGGCACGGCGGTGGTCGAGGGCAGGGCGGTGGTCGAGGGCACGGCCGTGGTCGAGGGCACGGCCGTGGTCGAGGGCGCCGCTGTCGTCCTCGGCACGGCCATCGTCGACGAATCCTGCGGCCGGGCCGACGCCGGCGCATGCGTCGCAACCGGAGGAGCCGGGCTGGTCGGCGATGACGCGTCGACGCCGGTCCCGCCGCACCCAACCAGAATCGCCCCGGAAAGCCCGACAGCCGCAACGGGCGCCGTCATTCCCCCCCATGCCTTCCGCCAGTCCATGACCGAGAGGCTAGATCGCGAGGGGCTCAGGCTCTCGTCGTGTCCCGCCGGTATGCCCACGCCGAGAGCCAGACGAGCGCAGCCGTCCACACCGCCATCACGATCCAACCCTCGATCGCCCAGCCACCGCCTCCGAGCGCCGTCCTGCCGGCCTGCCCCATCCAGTACGAAGGGATGAGCTTGCTGATCTCGTGGAGCAACCCGCTGCCCGGCAGCGGGAACCAGAGACCCCCGAGCAGGGCGAGCAGCGAGGTGATGCCCCCCATGGCAGGGCCCATCGAGTCGGGGGTGAGGAGGTGGCCAATGAGGATGCCGAGGACGGCGAAGGGGATGAGCCCGATCAGGATCAGGCCGATCATCTTGGCCCAGCTTCCCGCCCCGAGATGCACCCCGAGGGCCAGGCCGGAAACGCTGATCAACACGATGCTGATAGCCGCGGTGGCGTAGCCACTCAGGACCTTGGCCCGGAAATAGGCGCGCAGCGAAAGCGGCGTGATCCGCATCTGCCTGAACCATCCGGAGTCACGCTCGACGGCGATCCTGGCCCCGCCTCCTATCACCGCAGACATGGCCCCCCACGCCATCATCCCCGTCATATAGACGAGCAGGAAGCTGATGCCAGAGACCTTGGCGTGACGATTCGCACCACCGACGAGAAAGAAAAGTAGCAGTGGAAAGATGAGCGTGAAGACAAAGAATCGCTTGTTCCGAAACGACCGGACTATCTCGTATCGGGTGTAGGTCGCCGTGCTCATCGGGTGATCTCCTCTTCCTCGTCTTGATCGCTCGTGAGCTCGAGAAAGGCCTCCTCGAGCCCGGCCCCACGCACCTCGATGTCGCGAGCCTCGGGATGATCGTGAAGCAGCCGGCGGACGGCGGCATCGGAGTCGCCACACCGCAATATGAACGCCTCACCTCTCGCGTCGACGCTCGACACTCCGGGAAGGGAGCCAAGCGTGGCGGTATCGGCGCCGGGCACGGTCGCCGTGATCGTCTTCATCCCGACCTTGGCCTTGATCTCGTTCGTCGGCCCGTCAGCAACGATCCTGCCTCTTGCCATCAACAAGATGCGATCGGCGTAGGCGTCGGCCTCTTCGAGATAATGGGTGGCGAAGATCACCGTCTTGCCCTCGGCCGCCGTGGCCCGCATCGCCGTCCAGAACTCGCGGCGTCCCTCCACGTCGAGGGCGACGGTCGGCTCGTCGAGCAGGAGGAGCTGGGGATCGGCGACGAGGGCCACCGCGAATCGCAGCCTTTGCGCCTGACCGCCTGAAAGCTTGGTAGCTCGCCGATTGGCCAGGTCGGCAAGGCCGGTCATCGCCAGGACATCGTCGATTTGGCGCGGTTTGGGATACAGCGACGCCATCATCGTGAGCAGCTCCCTGATGGTCAGCTCGCGGACGACGTCACCGGTTTGGAGCATCCCCCCGACCAGGCCGGCATTGACGGCACCATCGGGGGGATACCCGAACACCGACACGCTCCCCCCGTCCGGCTTGACCAACCCGAGGAGCAGGTCGATGGTGGTGCTCTTCCCGGCACCGTTGGGGCCGAGGATCGCCACCGTCTCGCCCGGTTCGATCGTGAGGTCGATGCCCCGTACCGCCCGCACCCGCCCGTAGGACTTCACCAGGCCGCGCAGCTCGATACCGGGACGATGCCTTTCCGTCGTATGAATTGCCACGCCTTTGACCTTGACAGCCCGCCGGCGCCCGGGGAAGTCCCATGGGGCACGGCTCCGCCATGACAGTTGTCAGCGGAGCGTCCGATGCTCAGGGCACGCCGTCACCGGCGCGGGCCGCAGGAGCAACGATGCCGACGCCGAGATGGGCGGTGTCATTGAAGCGGCGGACGATCCAACGGTCAGGGGTGACCACGAGCTCGGAGATCGAGGCGTTGTCGGCCCCCACGAAGGCGAACGGCCTCGATCTGCTCGCCACCGCGAGCGCAGCACCGATGACCCCGCCGTGGGTGAACACGGCGACGACCCGGTCTTGATGTCGGGCGGCGATCCGCCCGATGCCGGCGCGCACACGGGCGGAGAACGCCTCGGCCGGTTCGGCGCCGGGAATGACGTCCCAACGCTCCTCGGACCACACCCGCAGGGCCAACGGGTCACGTTCACGAATGTGGCGGCGGTACTTCTCACCCTCCCAGTCTCCGAGATACACCTCGCGCAGGTCCCGCTCGACCTCGAGGGTCAGGCCGACCCTGGCTGCCAGCGGAGCTGCGGTCTCCGCCGTGCGGCGCAACGTGGTCACGTAGATGGCGGCGATGGGCTCGCCTTCGAGCCGATCGGCCACGCGCTGGGCCTGGACGCGCCCTTCGTCATGAAGGGGCGGATCGCCGTGGCCTTCGACCAGATCGAAGGGCCGATCGGCGCGGGCGGCGGCCGACTCACCGTGGCGCACGAGCACGATCGTCGTCGAGCCTTCCGGCGCGACGAAGCGGGCCTGACGGTACTCGGTCGGTCCCTCGGGAGCGCTCACCGTGTCACGCTAACGGCTGCGCCCGGGTGTCAGGCGACGAGCGGCACGTGGTCCGCGGGGCGGACGTCGAGCTTGCGCTTGATGCGCTGCAAGGCGTTGTCGATGGACTTGGTCCTGCGGCCCAGACGTTCGCCGATCTCGTGGTAGGACTTGCCCTCGATGTAGAGACGCAGCACCTCGACCTCGAGGGAGGAGAGGCTCTCTGACATGGAACGGCGGATGGCGCGGACCTGCTCTTGGGAGATGACCTCGTCGGCGGGGTCGAGGCCTCGGTGGTCGTTGAGAAGGTCGTCGAGGCTGCGCTCCCCTGCCTCGTCGGATCCCTGCACCCCCGAGAGGGAGACGTAACGGTTGAGGGGACGGTGCTTGTGCCGGGTGGCCGTCTTGATGGCGCTGATCATCTGACGGGTCACGCACAACTCGGCGAAGGCCCGGAAGCTGACCTCCTTGTCCGCCTTGAAGTCGCGGGCCGCCTTGTACAAGCCGATCAGGCCCTCCTGCTCGACGTCATCGGCGTCGGCGCCGACGAGGAAGTAGCTGCGGGCCTTGGAGCGGGCGAAGCGGCGGTACCGCCGGAGCAGCACGTCGAGGGCCTCATTGACCCCCTGCTGCGAGAGGGCGACGAGTTGCTCGTCGGTGAGATCGGCGGCGGAGTCAAAACCCAGGCTGCAGGCCATGGTGGAGGGGTCTCCCGTGGGTGGGTGCGATGTGAGGTGCGGTGGTCCCGATGCGCGAGCGCACGAAGGACTAGTTATTTCTACCTACATCATTCCACCAGGTCAATGGTTAGTTCGAGCTACAGAGATAGTTCGTGGCATAATTCGCCCAAACCCTCCGTATCCCGTCGATTGCCGCATGCGCCGGCGTGGGGATCCCGCCGGCCGGGCGTTCGAGCAGTCGGGAGTCGGTCGGTCGGCGGTGGCTCAGATGGGGGGCGACGACCCACGTCGCCTGGCCACCTCGAAGCAGCCGAGGGCGGCGGCGACCGACACGTTCAGCGACCCGAGGGGGCCGCGCATGGGAATCGAGACCACGGCGTCGCAGCGTTGACGCGTCAGCCGGGCCAGACCGCCGCCCTCGGCACCGAGCACGAGGGCGATGGGCTCCGTCGCTACCTCGAGATCCCACAGCGACCCCTCGCCCCCGGCGTCGAGGCCCATCGTCCAAACCCCCGCGTCACGCAGCTGGCTCAGGGCGGCCGGCACGCCGGCTACCACAGCGAGCGGCAGCCACTCGACGGCGCCGGCGGCGGCCTTGGTCGTCGTCGGGCCCAGCCGAGCGGCCCGATGGCGACCCATGACCAACCCGGTCGCACCCGCGGACAGGGCGCTACGCATCACCGCTCCGACGTTGTGCGGATCGGTCACGCCATCGAGCACCACGAGAAACGGCGCCGGGCGACCTTTGCCCCCGACCATCAAGTCGGCCAGGTCAACCTCGGGTTGCGGGTCGGCGAAGGCCACAACGCCTTGCGGGGCGTCGGTCAGAGCGACCGCATCTACGCGCCCGCGCCCCACCCTCCGGATCGGGATGCCGGCACCGTCGGCCAGTGCCACGATCTCGTCGAGCAGGCCGCCCTGCGTGGCGGTCTCCGCCAACATCAGGTGATGCACTCGGCGCCGGCGAGCCCGAAGGAGCTCATGGACCGCCTGGCGACCCTCGACCTGGTCACCCGTGTCCCGGTCGGGGGCAGCGGAGCGGGCGCGTGAGGGCGGAGTCCTCTGGCGCGTCGGCGATCCCTTCACGGCCCGAGCTGCGGCGCCCTTCGAGCGACCCGCCTGGCCCGAGGCCTTCGAGCGCCCCGGCTGGCCCGACGTCTTTTGGCGAGGCGGGCCTGCGCCCTTCGAACCATCCTGACGACCGGCGCGCTTCGGGCTCATGGCCCGGTCACCAGGGCCACGGCCAGAGCGGCCACGCCCTCTCGACGGCCGATGGCGCCGATGGCCTCGGCCCGCTTCGGCTTCACCGTCACCCTGGCACCGACGACATCGCTCAGCCGTCGCTCCATCTCGGCGCGGCGCGGCGCCAGCCGGGGCGCCTCGAGCACCACCGAAACGTCGACGTTCCCGATGGCGTGCTCCTTGGTGACCTCGGCGACCACCCGGGCCAGCAGTTCCATGCTGTCGGCCCCGGCCAAGGCCGCATCGCTCGCAGGGAACATCGTGCCGAGATCGCCGAGCGCCGCCGCGCCGAGCAGGGCATCGGCCACGGCGTGGGCAATCACATCGGCGTCGCTGTGGCCCTCGAGCCCGGGGCCTTTGAGACCGATTCCTCCGAGCACGAGCCGCCGGGAAGGGTCGGTGCTGAAGGGGTGGATATCGAACCCGAGACCGACGCGTGGCGTCGCCGCCGACGTCACAGTGCGTGGACCTGGGCAAGGAGAGCGCCGGCGACGACGAGGTCGCTCGGCGTCGTGATCTTGAGGTTGACCGGGTGACCTTCGACGAGCACCACCCGGCCGCCGACGGCTTCGACGAGCGTGGCATCATCGCTGGCGTCGCCGCCCGCCTCATGGGCCCGCCTGAGCATGGTGGCCTTGAACGCCTGTGGCGTCTGGACGGCCCGCAGGGGGCTGCGGTCCACGGCCGTACGGGTGCCCCCCGGCTCGATCCTGGTGATCGTGTCGGCAACGGTCACCACGGGAATGGCCCCGTCGGCGCCGCCGGCCACCGCATCCAGGGCCGCCGCCCAGATGGCGACATCGGCGAGCGGCCTGGCGGCGTCATGCACGGCAATGATCTCCGCATCGGAAGGGACAGCCGCCAACCCGGCCCTGACCGAGTCGGACCTGAGGATGCCACCGGACACGATCTTGTCGGCCGCGTCGAGTGACGCAGCCAAACCGGCCGTTGCTGCGACATCGACATCCGACACCCCGCCATCGTCGGCGCAGCTTTCGTCGTCATAGCCGGGCCCGGTGCCTCCCGGCAACACGACGACGACCCCCGAGCAGGCCTGCCTGGCAATGTCGATCGACCAAGTGACCACCGCCCGACCGGCCAGCTCGGCGAACTGCTTGCGCCGCCCGAAGCGGGTGCCGTTGCCGCCGGCAACGATCACGGCCCACGCGCCCGCCATCGGCAGGATCGGTTGTGGCCGGCTCGCGCTCACGGTCAGCGGAGCGTACACGCCCCCACCCGGTCCACAGGCCGACGCCCGAACCTTCGGTTCGCCACGCCGAGCGGCGCCGGTCGGTTACGGGAGGGCGTCGTCCAGCTTTTTCTGCGCCTCATCCTCGTCGACGGCGAGGGCGAAGGTCAGCTCCGAGACGAGGATCTGGCGAGCGCGGGTCAGCATCCGCTTCTCCCCCGCCGAGAGCCCCTTGTCCTTGTCACGGTTGGAGAGATTTCGCACCACCTCGGCGACCTGGTAGATGTCTCCAGATTTCAGCTTCTCGACGTGGTTCTTGTATCGGCGTGACCAGTTGGTGGGCATGCGCACGTCCTTCTTGCGCAGCACGGCGAAGACCTCCTCGACCTCCTCGTCGTTGATGACCTCCCGCAGGCCGACCTCCTCGGTGTTGTCGGTGGGCACCCGCAGGATCAAGTCGCCGTACGCCAACCGCAACACGAGGTACTCCTTGGTGTCACCGAAGGCCTCGATAACCTCACGGCGTTCGACGACCGCGGCCCCGTGATGGGGGTAGACGACTTTGTCACCGACGTCGAAGGGCATACTTCTCCAGATCAGCAGGCAGCGGATGAGCTAATCCAGGGTACGGGGATTTGGCGCCTTCAGCCAATCGATCCCGTGCACTGTGATATCGCTCGGCGCGTCGTGAGCAACCCCGTCGCGGCTCACAGGTCCGGACAGTACGCTCAGGACGATGGACGACCTGGCCCTCCTGGCCCAATCCGACCTCTTCTCGGGGTTCGATGACGCCGCCCTCGATGGGCTCGCTGCAGTCGTCGAGGCCGTCGACTGCGATCGCGGAGATGTGATCTTCGACGAGGGCGAGGAGGCCTCCGACCTCTATGTCGTGCGCTCGGGGCGCGTCGCCGTCGGCCGGCGGTCACCCGACGGGCGCGAATCGCTCGTGGCGTTGATGGAGGCAGGGGACCTGTTCGGCGAGCTCGCCCTCTTCGATGACGGCCTGCGCTCGGCTTCGACCCGTGCGCTCGAGCCCTCCAAGCTGCTTCGTGTCCCTTACGCACCGGTCGAGGAGGCGTTCCGCGCTCGTCCCGAGTTGCTCTGGGATGTCGTCGGGCTCCTCGCCCAGCGCCTGCGGTCGACGGACTCGGCCCTTGCCGACGCGGTGTTCCTCGACGTGACAGGACGGACGGCGAAGCGCCTGCTCGAGCTGGCCGGTGATGCCGACGAGTTTCAACTGCCCATTACCCAAGAAGAGCTCGCCGGACTCGTCGGCGCCTCGCGTGAGCGGGTCAACAAGGCCATCGCCGCCTTCGTCAGGCTGGGATGGATCGAGCAGTACGATCGCCGCTACCGCGTCGCCCAACGCGACCGGCTCGCCCAACGGGCCCGATGAGCGAATGGTCGCGACGGGCGAACGATGCTCGCTCGGGACCTCGATCTCAGCCGAATCGTTCGATGATGCTGGCCTCGGCCAGGCGTGAGAGCCCGTCCTTGACGAGGCTGGCGTCGGCCGCGTCGACGCCGTCGATGCCCTCGAGGTCCTCGGCCGTCGCTCGCATGACCTTCTGCAACGTCCCGAGGTGGTCGACGACGGCCACGATGACCGAATCGCCGAGCCTCGGGACCTTGGAGAGCAGCCGGTAGCCCCGTGGTTGGAGCGTGGCATCGAGATCGGTCCCGACCGACAGCCGGAGCAACTCGGCCACGAGCTTGGCATCGAGGAGCCGTTCTGTGGGGATCTCGGTGAGCTGCCCGAGCGTCTCGTCCACCCAGGTCCTCTCGTCGTCGGGGAGGTAGTCCAGGATCACCTGGCGACGGTCGTCGTCGACGCCGGCCATCAACTCCTCGAGTTGCAGGCGGAGCAGCCGGCCATCGTCGCCGAGCTCGGTGATGTTGCCCTCCACCTCCTCGGCGATGCGCCGAACCATCTCCGCCCGCTGGAGCACGGTCGCCACGTCCCGCGCCGTCACGAGGTCCTCGACCTCGAGGGCCGAGAGCGACCCGGTCACGGCGTCGAGTCGGGTCCGGTAGCGCTCCAGGGTCTGCAGCGCCTGATTCCCACGGGTCAGGAGCCTGGCAATGGCATCGACCCGGTGCTTGGCGCCGTTTCGGTAGACGGTGATGACGGCCATGTCCTCGGACACGGCGATGACCGGAACGTTGATCGACCGGGCCACGCGTTCCGCGGTGCGGTGCCTGGTCCCGGTCTCCGACGTGGTCACCTCGGGGTTGGGCACGAGGTGGACGTTGGCCCGCGCGATCCGGCTGGCATCGGATGCCAGGATGATGGCGCCGTCCATCTTGGCCAGCTCGGCCATGCGCTGAGGACTGAACTCGCTGTCGAGGAGAAACCCGCCCGAGCAGATGGCCAGGACGTCGGGGCCGTCACCCACCACGACGAGTGCTCCCTTGTTGGCCTGGAGGATCCGGTCAAGCCCGTCACGCAGCGGTCGGCCGGGGGCGATCGACTGGAGCGACTCCACCATCGCCATGCTGAAGCGGTCTGCCACCGTTTCATGGTACAAGACACCCTGCGAGGTGCCGGTCGGGGTCGGTCTCAGCGGCGGGCCTCAGAGGAGCAGGTCGACCGCCTCTCGCAGGCTGCCCACCCTGATGGCATCGACGGGCAGGTCGCCGGGGGCGCTGTGCGGGACCACGGCCCTGGCAAAGCCGAGGCGGCCGGCTTCGGCCAGACGACGCTGGGTCTGGGCGACCTGCCGCAGCTCGCCACCGAGACCGATCTCGCCGACGGCGACGATGTCGGCCGGGATCGGCCGACCGAGCACGGCCGACGCCACCGCGAGGCTCACGGCCAGGTCGGCGCCCGGCTCGGACACCCGCACCCCGCCCACGGCCGATGCGTACACGTCCGAAGAGCCCGTGACCAGACCGGCCCTGCGGTCGAGCACGGCGAGCAGGAGCCCGAGGCGACCCTGGTCGAGGCCAGAGGCCGACCGTCGCGGCGCAGGATTCTTGGTCCCGACCACAAGGGCCTGGAGCTCGACGAGCAGTGGGCGCACGCCTTCGATCGCAGGAAAGACGACCGAACCCGGGGTGTCGTGACGTCGGTCGCCGAGGAACACGCCGCTCGCGTCGGGCACACCTCGCATGCCGGCGTCGGTCATCTCGAACAAGCCGAGCTCGCCGGTGGGCCCGAAGCGGTGCTTGACCGAACGCAGCATTCGGAGGGCGTGATGGCGGTCGCCCTCGAAGGTCAAGACGGTGTCGACGAGGTGTTCGAGGACACGAGGCCCGGCGAGGGCGCCGTCCTTGGTGACATGGCCGACGAGCACTGCGGCCATCCCCCGGCTGCGAGCGAGGCCGGCCAGGTCGTGGGCGCAGCCTCTGACCTGGGCCACCGACCCCGGCGCCGACTCGAGGTCGGGATCCCACACGGTCTGGATGGAGTCGACGACGACCACATCGGGTTCGACCGTGGCGACGGCCTGACGGATCCCGGGGAGGGCCGTCTCAGCCACGAGCCAGACGCCGGGGTCGAGGACGCCGAGGCGCTCGGCTCGCATCCGCACCTGCGGACCGGATTCCTCGGCCGACACCAGAAGACACCGGGCGCCGCTCGCGGCGATGGCGCCGATGGTTTGGAGCAGCAGGGTGGATTTCCCGACGCCGGGCTCGCCGCCGATCAGCGTCACCGACCCGGGGACGAGGCCACCACCGAGCACCCGGTCGAGCTCGGCGACCCCGGTCGGGGTGGGGGCGGCGTCCAACGCTCCGATCTCGGGAAGCGACACCGGGAGCGACCCGGTCGCCGCGGCCTCTTTGGGCAGGTGGCCTGCGTCGCGCTCCTCCTGCAGGGTCCCCCACTCGCCGCAGGCCGGGCACCTCCCGACCCACCTCGGCGACGTCGCCCCGCACTCCTGGCATCGGTGGACGGTACGGGCCCTGGGCATGGCCAGACCGTATCGGGAGGCTGTGACGCCGGTGGCGGGGCGGCCGCGGAGGCCGGTCCGATCAGTCGGCGGTTTCCGGACCGCCGGCCAGCGCCTTTGGTCGACGCAGCCGCCGCCAGACGAAGGCGATGCCGACGATGACAACCACCACGACGACGATCTCGACGGCGCCGCCGCCTGCGCCGCCGGCGCCGCTTGTCGGTGCGGCCCGGTGTCGGGCGACGACCACGGCGGACGCGCTGATCGGAACGCTCGATCCGAGTGCGGGGTGCCAGCGCAGGACTCCTGCCCCGCCGGACGCCGCATCGCTCGACGCGACTTGACCCGGGACCGCGAGGGAAAACTCGAACACGAAGTCGCGTCGGGCCGCCGCCCGTCCGGCGCGGCCGGCGAAGCCGGACGCGTTGACACCAACCTCTGACCCGTAGGTCTTTCGGAGGCTCGCGTCACCGAAGCAGGAGACGCCGCAGCGCAGGTCCACCCGGCCGGCAGCCGTGATCCTCGTACCCGATACGCTCGACCGGCGCTGCAGGCTCAGCGCGAATGGGGTTTTCCCGGCGTTGCCCGGGCCCGGGGCGGCGACCTCGGCCAGGATTCCGGGAACCTGGGACACATGGCTGAACGGGTGGCTGACGGCAACCACCGTGGTGTGGTCGGGTCCCGCGGATGGACCATCGACGACCCAACCGGCGGCGACGAGGTCAGAGGTTCGCAGTTGCCCGGCCAGGCCCCCCACCTGGGCGGCGGCCTGACGGTCGAGCACCACCGTGACGGTCACGGCGCCGGCACCACCGGCCGAGACCCGCACGCCGACAGTCGTCGTGACCCGGCAGCCGGCAAGAGCGACGGCGAGGACGGCAGCGGCGACCGCCACGCGCCAGAGTCGGCCGGACCGGCTGCGCCCTGGCATCGCGGCTCACGATAGTCCGCTCCCCACGGCCGCGGTCGGAGCCGGCGCAGACCGCCGGCGTCATGCGAGGCGCTCACCCCGGACGCGCCGGGTCCCCCGGCCGAAGCCGGGGGACCCAGTCGAACGAAGACGGCGACCTTGGGGCCGGTTACTCCCCGCTGCCGGCGCCGGCGAGCTCCGGAGTCGGCGGCTCGAGGCTGGCGACACTGCGGAAGACGATCTCCTCGTTTTCGACGTCGGCGACGATGGTCTCGCCGGGTCGGAACTCCTTCCAGAGGATCTTCTCCGACAGGGGGTCCTCCACCAGGCGCTGGAGAGCCCGACGCAGGGGCCTGGCCCCGAGCTGCGGGTCATAGCCCTTCTCGACGACGAAGTACTTGGCCGCCTGGGTGAGCTCGATGGCGAGACCCTGGGTCTCGAGCTGCACCTGGAGCCGCTTGATCATCAGGTCGATGATCTCGGTGACCTCGTCCTTGGTGAGCTCGTGGAACACGATGGTGTCGTCGATCCGGTTCAGGAACTCGGGACGGAAGTGCGCCTTGAGGGCATCGCCGACCTTGGCCTTCATCTTCTCGTAGGTGATGGCCTCGCTGGACTTACCGAAGCCGACCGCCACCTTGCGCAGGTCGGCCGTACCAAGGTTGGAGGTCATGATGATCACGGTGTTCTTGAAGTCCACCGTCCGGCCCTGCGAGTCGGTGAGCCGACCATCCTCGAGGATCTGCAGGAGGGCGTTGAAGACGTCGGGGTGAGCCTTTTCGATCTCGTCGAAGAGGACCACGCTGAACGGCTTGCGGCGCACCGCCTCGGTGAGCTGGCCGCCCTCCTCGTAGCCGACGTAGCCGGGAGGCGAGCCGACAAGGCGCGAGACGGTGTGCTTTTCCATGTACTCGGACATGTCGAGGGATACGAGGGCCGACTCGTCGCCGAAGAGAAACTCGGCGAGGGTCTTGGCCGTCTCCGTCTTCCCGACGCCCGATGGGCCGAGGAAGATGAACGAGCCGCTCGGCCGCTTGGGATCCTTGAGGCCGGCCCTGGTCCTGCGAATGGCCTGGGACACCGCCTTGATGGCGTCGTTTTGCCCGATGACCCGCTTGTGGAGCTCCTCTTCCATGCGGAGAAGCTTGACCGTCTCCTCCTCGGTGAGCTTGTAGACGGGGATACCGGTCCAATTGGCCAGGACCTCGGCGATGACTTCCTCGTCAACGACGTCGAAGAGGTCGACGCCCTCGGCGCGCCATTCCTGCTCCTTGGCCGCCTTGCGCTGGAGGAGCTCCTCCTCGCGTTCCCTGAAGCGCTTGGCCGCCTCGAAGTTCTGCTTCTCGATGGCGGTTTCCTTGTCCCTGCGGACCTTGGCGATGTCGTCCTCGATGGCCTTGTAATCCGGCGGCGTCGCCATGCGCCGGATCCGAAGGCGGCTGCCGGCCTCGTCGATGAGGTCGATGGCCTTGTCGGGAAGGAAGCGGTCGGCGATGTAGCGGTCAGCGAGGTTGGCCGCGGCCACGACGGCCTGGTCGGTGATCGTCACCCCGTGGTGGGACTCGTAGCGGTCCCTCAGACCCTTGAGGATCTCGATGGTGTGCGGGAGCGAGGGCTCGTCAACCTTGATGGGTTGGAAGCGCCGCTCGAGGGCAGCGTCCTTCTCGAGGTGCTTGCGGTACTCGTCGATCGTGGTCGCCCCGATCGTCTGCAGCTCGCCGCGAGCGAGCATCGGCTTGAGGATGGAGGCGGCGTCGATGGCGCCCTCCGCCGCTCCTGCGCCGACCAGGGTGTGGAGCTCGTCGATGAACAGGATGATGTCGCCCCTGGTGCGGATCTCCTTGAGGACCTTCTTGAGCCGCTCCTCGAAGTCACCCCGGTACCGGCTGCCGGCGACGAGGGCACCGAGGTCGAGGGTGTAGAGCTGCTTGCCCTTGATCGTCTCGGGCACGTCCCCGCTCACGATCTTTTGCGAGAGCCCCTCGACGATTGCGGTCTTGCCGACGCCGGGCTCGCCGATGAGGACCGGGTTGTTTTTGGTACGTCTGGACAGGACCTGCATGACGCGTTCGATCTCTCGGTCGCGACCGATAACGGGGTCGAGCTTTCGTTCTCGGGCGTGCTGGGTGAGGTTGCGGCCGAACTGGTCGAGCACGGGCGAGCCGGTCGGGGTCTCCGGGCTCGGCTGTCCGCCGGCGCCGGCCGTGGCGCCCTCCTTGCCCCCCGGGCTCTGGTAGCCAGAGAGCAGCTGGATGACCTGCTGGCGCACGCGGGACAGGTCGGCGCCGAGGCTCACGAGGACCTGGGCGGCGACGCCCTCACCCTCACGCACGAGGCCGAGCAGCATGTGCTCGGTGCCGATGTAGTTGTGGCCGAGCTGAAGGGCTTCTCGCAAGGAGAGCTCGAGCACCTTCTTGGCTCTGGGGGTGAACGGCGGCGAACCGGTCGTCGAGGAGCCGGCGGGGCCGATGGTCTCCTCCACCTTCTCCCTGACGCCCTCGAGGCTGATCCCGAGCGATTCGAGGGCCTTGGCGGCGACGCCCTCACCCTCGTGGATGAGGCCGAGCAGGATGTGCTCGGTGCCGATGAAGTTGTGGTTGAGCAGCCGCGCTTCTTCCTGGGCGAGTACCAGGACTCTTCGGGCTCGGTCGGTAAAACGTTCGAACAAGTGGACCGCCTCCTGCACGGCTCTTGGACCCGAGGCACACCCGCTGCCCTTCCGGCCGTAGAGCTCGTTAAACCGAGCCCGTCCGGGCCAGCCGACCAGCAAAGTCCACCTGCGTCCTTCGTTCCGACAGTGTACCCAGCGCTCCACCCTTGCGACCTCACCCGTGGCGCCGCTTCACCCGATCGCAACCGGATCGCAACGTCGCAGTATGGGCTGCGGTTCGCGCTTGGGCGCACCCGTCGCGTACTCTCAGGCGTGGTGAACGTCCTCGAGCAGCTTCAGCTTCCGCATCTCGACGGGCACCTCGGCCGCCTCGAGGACGCGCTTACGACCGCCGTGGCCGTCGACGATCCGTTTCTCTCCGAGGTCGCAGGACACCTCGTCGGTGCCGGAGGCAAGCGCCTCAGGCCGGCGCTCGTGATCGCTTCGACCCTCGCCGCGGGCGCTCCCGTCGACGACGACGTGATCGCCGGCGGCGTCTCGGTCGAGCTCGTCCACCTGGGTTCCCTGTACCACGACGACGTCATCGACGAGGCGGCGTCGCGCCGGGGCGTAGAGAGCGTCAACTCCCGGTGGGGCAATCTGATCGCCATCCTGGCGGGGGACTTTCTGCTGGCCAGGGCGTCGGAGATCGCCGCCTCTCTCGGCACCGAGGTCGCCGGCCTGCTGGCCCACACGATCGGTCAGCTGTGTCGCGGCGAGGTGGCCCAGCTCGAGAGCGCCTTCGACCGAGGCCGCAGCTACGAGTCCTACCTGACCGCCATCTCGGGCAAGACCGCTTCGCTGCTCTCCACGGCATGCCGCATCGGTGCGCTCGTCAGCGACCTACCGAGGGCGTGGGTCGACGCCCTGACGGCGTTCGGACACGACTTCGGGATGGCCTTTCAGATCTGGGACGACATCAGGGACCTGGTGAGCACGGAGGGTGAGCTCGGCAAGCCGGCCGGCCACGACATGGTGGAGGGCACCTACACCCTCCCCGTCATCCACGCCCTGGCCAGGCCCGGCGTCGGCGACGACCTGCGGGCCTTGCTCGGCGGCGCCATCGATGCCCCGGCGAGGGACAAGGCACGAGACCTCATCCTCGGAACCGACGCCATCCGTCGATCCGTCACGGAGGGACGCAGGTGGGCGGAGAAGGCGACGACGTCGCTCGCCGTGCTGCGCGCCGGCGGGGCACCGAGCGAGATGCTGACGAGCCTCGGGGACCTCGGCCATCACCTCCTCGACGGCCTCGAGGTCGCCTGAACCTCCCGGTTCTCCTGGGGGGAAAGAGCGGGCCCGTTCGCTCCGCCCTTCCGTGCTGCCGTCGACCGAAGTGACCGGACCTAGGCCTGCTCGGGGCGCAGGGTCGGGAACAACACAACATCGCGGATGGCCTCGACGCCGGTGAGAAGCATGACCAGGCGGTCGAAGCCGACGCCGAGACCTCCCGTCGGCGGCAGGCCGTACTCGAGGGCCCGCACGTAGTCGTCGTCGACGACCATGGCCTCGAGGTCGCCGGCCGCCTTGGCCTCGGCCTGGGCCTCGAGACGACGCCGCTGCTCGTCGGGGTCGGTCAGCTCGGAGAAGGCGTTGCACAGCTCGCGCCCGGCAACGATTCCCTCGAAGCGCTCGACGAATCCCGGCTTGCTGCGATGGTCGCGGGCCAGGGGAGAAACCTCCATCGGATAGTCCATGACAAAGGTCGGATCCCACAGGGCGGATTCGGTCGTCTTCTCATAGATCTCGAGGATCAGCTTTCCCTGCCCCCACGCCTCGCTCACAGGGATCCCGAGCCCATCGGCCATGGACCGCAGCTCAGCGAGGGGCATATCGATGTCGACGTCGAGGCCGGCATACTCGGCGATCAGCTCGATCATGGTGGCCCGCCGCCACGGCGGCGTCAGGTCGAGGGGCCGCCCGGCGTAGGTGACGACCGTCGTCCCGACAAGGGTCCTCGCCAGGTACGCCACCAGCTCCTCGGTCAGCGCCATCACGTCGTGGTAGTCGGCGTAGGCCTCGTAAAGCTCGAGCATCGTGAACTCGGGGTTGTGCCGGGTGGAGATCCCCTCGTTGCGAAACACGCGGGCGATCTCGAAGACCTTCTCGATGCCGCCGACGATCAGCCGCTTGAGGTAGAGCTCGGGAGCGATTCTCAAGTAGAGGTCGAGGTCGAGGGCGTTGTGGTGAGTGACGAACGGCTCGGCGTGACCGCCGCCGGGGATCGGGTGCAGGACCGGGGTCTCCACCTCGACGAAACCGCGATCCTCCAGCCAGCGGCGGGTGAGCGAGATGGCCCTGCTCCGTAGCAGAAAGGCATCGCGTGACCCCTCGTTGGCCCAGAGGTCGACGTAGCGCTGGCGATACCGGAGGTCGACGTCGGCGATGCCGCGCCACTTGTCGCCGAAGCTGCGCCTGGTGGCGGCGAGGACCACCCAGCGCTCGACGCGCACCGAGAGCTCCCCTGTGCGCGTCCTGACGACCTCGCCGGTCGCGCCGATCCAGTCGCCGAGGGAGAGGTGGGTGAAGCCGTCGAAGTCGTCGGTCCAGGCCCGACCGGCGAAGAGCTGCACCGACCCCAACGAGTCCCGCAGGTCGCCGAAGGCCAGCTTGCCCATCTCCCGGCGCAACATGAGCCTTCCGGCAACGGACACGACCTGGCCGCTGCCTTCCCCCGGCTCGAGCCCGGCGTGGGCGGCGACCAGCTCCGCCGTCGTCGCCGTCCTGTCATAGCTGTACGGCGGGGCCGTCGTGGCGGCATCGGATCCGCCCGGCCGGGACGGGATATCCGTCAACGGATTCGCCCGGCGAGGCGGCGAACGGTCCCCGGGGTGTTCGAGCGCGCCGCTCCCATGAGGTCCCTGGCGTGCTCGGCCACGGTGTAGTCGGGATTGGCGACGGCGTCCTCGAGCACGACCGAGAAGTCTCGCCGCATGGGCTCGCGAGGCACGTGCAGGTCGCGGGTCAGCCGGGCGGGCGAACTCGAGCTGCGTTCGCTCGGGCGGTAGTCACGAACCTCGCCGAGCAGGGCATCGGCCGGGCGATCCAAGGCGCATCTCGCCACCCTAGGGCCCACCTCCGAGCGCTTCAACCATGCTGGTGGCGGCCTCGAAGCCTGGACGGCACCCGGCCATCGCCGTCGCCGAGAGCAGTCGGTCGTCAGTCTCCTGCGCCCCGCTCAGCTCAGCCCTGCGGCAGGCGGAGCTCGCCGCGCTGGCCCCGCTCGTTGCGAGCGAAGATGAGCCGCAACCCTTCGAGGGTGAGCCAGGGCTCGTGGTGGTCGATGGCCTCGGACACGGGTCCGATAAGACCGGCGAGCCCCCCGGTGGCGACGACCGTGGCGGGGCCGAGCTCTTCTTTGAGCCTTCGACAGAGCCCGTCGACCTGGGCCGCGAAGCCGTAGATGACCCCGGACTGCACCGACTCGACGGTGTTCTTGGCCAAGACGGTTGTCGGCTCGACCAGCTCGACGCGTGGCAGGAGGGCGGCCTTGGCGAAGAGCGCTTCGAGGGAGATCTCGATGCCGGGCAGGATCACCCCTCCGAGGTACTCGCCCTTGGCCGAGACGGCCTCGAAGGTGGTCGCGGTGCCGAAGTCGACCACGATCGTCGGGCCGCCGTACTTGGCGAAGGCGGCGACGGCATCGGCGATCCTGTCCGCTCCGACCTCTTTCGGATTGTCGTAGAGAATCGGCATGCCCGTCCGGACCCCGGGCTCGACGATGACCGTCTCGACGCGCAGCCACCGGTCGGTCATGTCGCGCAGTGCCGTCCTCAGCCGAGGCACGACCGAGGCGACGGCCACCCCGGTCACGGTCGTCGTGATGTCCAGATCGTCGAGGGAGAACAGCTGCGTGAGCTGGAGGGCCAACTCGTCGGCGGTGCGCCGCTCGACGGTCGAGACCCGCCAGTGATGGGACAGCTCGGTCCCACTTCCCGCCGGGCCCTCACCGGGACCGAAGAGGCCGATGACCGTCTGCGTGTTGCCCACGTCGATAGTGACGAGCACGGTTCAGTCCCCCACAGGGACGGTCACGCCCAGGTTGTCGATAAGGCGCGTCGCGCCGAGGTCGGCGGCGACGAGCAGCCGGGCCTCGCCGGCGAGGACGCCGGGTTGGCCGAGGTCGGCGGGATCGACGGCGGCGGCATACTCGACGCTGAAGCGGGGCTCGGCCGCGAGCGAGGCGGTCATGATGGCGCCGACGGCGGCCGGGTCGGTCACGCCGTCCTCCTCGATGGCCCGCTTGCCGGCCAGGAGGGACCAGTACAACCTCGGTGCCAGCTCCCTCTCCTCGGCCGTCAGGCGCCGGTTTCGGCTCGACAGGGCGAGGCCGTCGGGATCGCGCACCGTCGGGCAGCCGACGATATCGATGGGCAGGGAGAGATCCTCGACCAGACGCCGAACCACGACGAGCTGCTGAAAGTCCTTCTCGCCGAAATAGGCGGTCGCCGGTCCCGTCAAGGCAAACAGCTTGGTCACGATCGTCGCCATGCCGTCGAGGTGCCCGGGTCGCGCCACGTCCTCGAGCCGTCCGGCGGTGGCGCCGACGGCGATCGAGGTGAGCGGCGGCTCGGGCCACATCTCCCCGACCGTCGGCGCGAACACGGCGTCGACGCCGCCCCCGGTGGCGGTAGCGAGATCTCCTTCGAGGTCACGCGGGTAGGCGTCCAGGTCTTCGCTCGCACCGAACTGCAAGGGGTTGACGTACACGCTCACGGCGACGAAGTCGTGGGCCGCCCTCGCCCTGCGGACGAGGGAGAGGTGCCCGGCGTGCAACGAGCCCATCGTCGGCACCAACCCGACGGTCGCGCCGGCCCTCCTCACGTCATCGACGGCGCGCCGCCAATCCTCTCGACCCTTGACCACGAGGACTGGCACCGGGGGGTCGTTCACCTCGATCGTTGCGGCCGCATGGGCCACGGGAGTAGGTCGACGTTCCGGCCCCTTCGGGCGAGGGTCGCCGTGGGGTGCCGTTCGTCGCTGACGCTAGAGGGTACCGGCGGGGCGCAACCCGGCCGCAACTCGGCCCCCGACGGCCTCCAACCTTTCCCCGACGACGTCGGGGGCCAAGTCGGCGAGCGGCACGAGGACGAAGGCGCGCTCCCACATCCTGGGGTGGGGAACGATGAGCTCGTCGTCGTCCACCGTGGCGTCGCCGACCAGGAGGACGTCGACGTCGAGGGTGCGCGGACCCCACCGCTGGATCCTGACCCGCCCGGCGGCAGCCTCCGCCCTCCTCGCTGCGGCCAACAGCTCGTGGGGTCCGAGCGCGGTGCGCAGCTCGACGACGCAGTTGAGGAACGGTCCCTGATCCTCCGGGCCGCCGACGGGCTCGGTCTCGTAGACCGGCGAGACCGCTACGACGTCGGGGAGGCCGGCGACGGCGTCGGCCAGATACCTGCGCCGATCGCCGAGATTGGATCCGATTCCGAGGAAGGCCCGCACCGTGCCGGCGGGCCGCTGGGACGCTCCGCCAGCCGGGATCGATGGGCCAGCCGGGATCGATGGGCCAGCCGGGATCGATGGGCCAGCCGGGATCGATGGGCCAGCCGGGATCGAGGGGTCAGCCGGCACCGCTGGGTCTCGTTCTGGTGATGGTGACGCCGGCGGTCAGCAGATCCACGGGCACGGGCGGCCGAAGCTTGCGCACCGTGATGGAAACGGCCGTGGCGCCGGGGCCGGCCACGGCGAAGACGGTGGTCGCGATCCTTTCGGCCAGGTGCTCGAGCAGCTCCGCATGGGCACCGCCGGCGACCTCGCCGGCGATGGCGGTTGCGACCGCCCCGTAGTCGACGGTGTCGGCCAGGGCGTCCGAGCGCCCGGCCGATGACAGGTCGGCGTCGATGTCGACGTCGACGACGAACGGCTGGGCGCGCTTGTGCTCTTCGGCCAGAACGCCGTGGGTGCCGACGACCCTGAGGCCCCGCAGCTCGATCCTGTCGGTCACCTCAAAGCGGTGTCGACATATGCCCGCGCAGCTCGGGCGCAAGGGCGACGAGCTGGCGTCCTTCGGTTCCCATCTGGCGGTGGAGTATCTGCTCGACCACGGCGATCGTCTTGGGACCCGAAGGCACGAGACCCGACCAGCGGAGGTAGCCGGCGACCACGCCCATCAGCCGGTCGTTGAGCTCCTCTTGATGGACGAGTACCCGCTCGCCATCCGAGAGCCAACCCTTGATGGCGACGTAGAGGTCGGGCAGGACGACCAGAGGATCGTCGTGGGGCCCGAACGGGAGATGGGACGACGTCACCGCGTGCTCGTCGTAGGCGTGCAGGTTGTGCGTCGAAGGCAGCAGGGAGACCACCCTCGTGAAGCCCTCGTTGCGCAGCCACAGGATCTCCTCGTGGCGGCGGACCTTCCGGTGGTTGCGGGCGTAGCCGCCGGGCCTCTCGCTCACGGCGAGCTGACCCTTGATGATCCAGTCGAAGAAGCGGGGTGGGATCCCTGCGGCCCACTTTCCTCTCACGAGCCCACCGCGCTCACGGCGGGCTCGGCCGGTGTCATCGCCAGCCGGGCGAGCATCACCGTGGGGGCCACGTCATGGACGCGGACGATGTCCGCCCCGGCGGCGATGGACCAGGCGGCCGTGGCCAAAGAACCCTCCAGCCGGTCGCCAGGGCCCGGCACCTCGCCGCCGGCGCCCAAGAGCCTGCCGATGAAGGATTTTCTGCTCGTCCCGACCGCGACCGCCCACCCCGTGGCGACCAGGTCGCGGAGATGAAGCAGGAGGGACAGGTTCTGCGCTGCGGTCTTGCCGAAGCCGATGCCGGGGTCGATCCACACCTCACCCACGCCGGCCTCGACGGCCGCCTCGGCCCTTGCGACCAGGTGGGCCCCGACCTCGCCGACGACGTCGGCGTAGTGGGCGTGGTCGGCCATCACCGACGGGTCGGCGGGCAGGTGCATGCCGATCCAACCGACCCCGGCCTCCGCCGCGACCGGCCAAAGCTCGGCCGACACGTCGTTGATGATCGTCGCGCCGGCGCCGACCGCCGCCTCCGCCACCCGCCGCTTGCGGGTGTCGACCGAGAGGCGGACGCGGCCGGCCAGGGCCTCGACGACGGGTACCACCCGGCGCAGCTCCTCGACTTCGTCGACCGGTTCTGCCCCCGGCCGCGTGGACTCACCACCGACATCGACGATGTCGGCTCCTTCCGCCACCAGCTCGATGCCGTGCTCCACGGCCCGGTCGCGGTCGTACCAGAGTCCACCATCGGAAAACGAGTCCGGCGTCACGTTGAGGACACCCATCACCTTGACCACGGCCGCAGGCTACCTGGGGCTGGGGCCAGGCCGAGCCGGTTCGCGCCGCTGGCACGACCGACCCGGGCTCAGGAGCGCCCCCCGTGGATGGAGCTCATGGCTTCGTTGCGGGTTGCGGGATTGGCCCGAAAGACGCCGCGGACGGCGGACGTGACCGTGAGGGCGCCCGGTTTTCGGACGCCGCGCATGGACATGCACAAGTGCTCAGCTTCGACCACGACGAGGACACCTTCGGGAGCGAGGATCTCCTCGACGGCATCGGCAACCTGGGTGGTGAGGCGTTCTTGGACCTGGGGCCGGCGGGCGAAACCCTCGACCAGCCTGGCGAGCTTGGAGAGCCCGGTGATACGTCCCTCGCCGTTGGGGATGTAGGCCACGTGGGCCCGCCCATGCCACGGCAGGAGGTGGTGCTCGCACATGCTGTAGACGTCGATGTCCTTCACCATGACCATCTCGTCGTGGTGAGCGTCGAAGGTGACGTTGAGATGGCGGGCCGGGTCCTCCTGCAGTCCGGAGAAGACCTCGGCGTACATGCGGGCCACTCGGGCCGGGGTGTCGCTGAGCCCGTCACGACCCCGGTCCTCGCCGATGGCGGCGAGGATCTCGCTCACCGCCCGCTCGATCCTCGCCAGGTCGATGGGCCCGGTCTCGCTCACGAACCCGGGGCGCCGGCCGCGTCCTCGATGAACCGGCAGATGTAGGGAAGGTTGCGGTATCGCTCGGCCACGTCGAGGCCGTAGCCGACCACGAACTCGGGCGGTATGGCAAACCCCTCGTAGGCCAGGTCGAGGGGGACGGATTGCAGTCCCCGCTTCACGAGCAGGGCGCAGACCGCGAGCGATGCCGGGTGGCGAGCCGCCAGGTTGCGCCGCAGGTACGAGAGCGTGAGCCCGGAGTCGACGATGTCCTCGACGATGATCACGTGGCGACCGCTCAGGTCGATGTCGAGGTCCTTGACGATCCGCACCACACCGCTCGTGCGGGTCGCGCTCCCGTAGGAGGAGACGGCCATGAAGTCCATCTCGAGTGGAAGGTCGATGGCCCTGGCCAGGTCGGAGAGGAAGATGCACGCCCCCTTGAGCACCCCGACGAGGAGAGGGGCGCGCCCGGCGTAGTCGACGGTTATGGCCGCGCCGAGCTCGCCAACCCTCCGCTCGAGGTCAACCTCCGACACGATGACGGCCCCGAGCGCAGGGTCGGGCCAGCCCTGCGCCGCCGGCGCCTCCGTGGGTCCACCGGCCGGTGCTTCCGCAGCTCCTGCCCCGGGTACGGTCCTGGCTCCACCCGCCGACGCCGCCCCGGGGCCGGCCCCGACGCCGCCGCCTCGCATGGCCCCGACGCCGTCCGCCGGCGCGTCGTCGGCCGGCTCCGATGACGACGGGCTCATGGCGTCGAACCCTACTGGCCGGCGCGGCCGGGCTCGTCCGGTGCGGTCTCCACCCGCAGCCTGCCCTGGCGCCGGGCGACGCGCCGGCCGAGAGAGACCTCACAGGCAACGGCGCCACCGGCGGCGACGCCGAGCACCCTGGCTACCTCGGCCGCCGACGGTGGGTGGCGCTCGGGGCCTGCGGTCTCCCGCAGCCAGCGGCGCAGCGCTCGGCGGGCCACGGGGAGCGGTGCGGCGACGAGGGCGCGGGCGTCGGTCGGGTCGACGCCGGCCGCGGCCTCATCGAGGTAAGCGGCGTCATCGGCGAGCAGGGCGGCCTGACGGGCGAGCACGGGAACCGGATCGCGGCCCGCCACCTCGGCGAGGAGAGGGAGGAGACGGTGCCGCACGGCGTTGCGGCGCAGGTCGAGGTGCTCGTTGGTCGGGTCGACGACCGGGTCGAGCCCGGTTGCGGCACACAGCGCGTGGGTCTCGGCTCGTCGGATGGCGAGGATGGGATGTCGGACGGCTCCGGGCGTGGCCATGGCGGCCAGGCCGTCGATGCCTGCTCCTCTGGCCAGGTTGAGCAGGATGGTCTCGGCCTGATCGTCGGCGGTGTGGCCGGTCAGGACACCGACCGGCAACACCGAATACCGAGCCGCCCTGGCCCTGGCCTCGACGTTGGATCCGGCCGCGACCTCGACACGCAGGGAGCGGAATCCGGCGCCGCACGCGGCGGCGGCCGCGGCCACCACGTCGGCTTCGGCGGCCGAGCCCGGTCGCAGTCCATGATCGACATGGATGGCCACGGCGTCGAGGCCGGTGTGGCGGGCCAGCAGGAGCAGGGCGAGCGAGTCGGCTCCCCCCGAGACGGCCAGGTTCACCTTCTCCCCGTCGGGCCAGACGCAGCGCTGGCTCAGCCCGGCAAGCAGCTCATCACCTGGCACCGGGTCGTCGCCGGCGCCGACCGCTTCGTCCAGGCGGCCCGGCATGGCTAGATGGCGCCGGGAACGGGTCGGGGTAGCCCGATCGATGCGGCCAGGTCGGCGGTGCGATCGATCCAACGGCGCGGCTGGCGGATCTCGGGCCAGTCGGGCAGCCACTGCGGCCCCCGCCACACCCGATCGAGGAGGTCGCGACCGCCGGCGCTCTCGACCTGTTCGATGAAGCGTTCTCCCTGCTCGTACTGGCGCATCTTGGCGTCGAGGCCGACCAGGGCGGAGACGACCTTGGTCGCCCCCTTCTGGCGTCGGCGCTGGTGTAGCGCGGCGCTGAAGGCGGCCGAGTTGGGGACCCGATCGGCGCCGGCCCGGTCCATCGTGACATCTCCGTGTCCCTCGAGCAGGCTCATCAGCCCACCGATCTGCTGGATGACGGCGAACTGCTCGGGGGTCGCCAGCAGGGTGAGCAACCCGCCCTCGTCGAGGGGGTTGCGGCCGGCCCTGATCCCTTCGATGGAGCGCCGCAGCGCCTCCATGAGCCGGCCGGGATCCGGGTCGAACCCCTCGACGGTCCCGTTGAGCAGGGAGAGGAAGTGTTCACGCATCCACGGGACCCCGGTGAACTGGGCCCGGTGGGTGACTTCGTGCAAGGCGATCCACAGCCGGAATTCGCGCGGAGGGAAGCCGTACCTGCGCTCCACGGCGGCGATGTTGGGCCCGACGAAGTAAACGATGTCCTGATCCTCGGGGTGATCGTCCTCGATGATCAGCTGGTCGTACTGGCCGAGCACACGCGAGGACATCCACCCAAGGAGCAATCCCACCTGCGCTCCGGCCATCTTGCGGCTCACCGCCGGCGGCAGATGCACGTTGTGAGTGGCGGACTCGGCCGAGAGCTTGGCCGCAAGCGGGTCGAGCAGTCGCTGGAACGATGCGACGTTGGCCTTGACCCAACCGGGCCGGTCGGTCACCCGGGCTCGCGCCGGGCCGGCGAGGGAGCGAAGCCCGGTCTCGGCCTCGACGAGCTCCTCGGCCTGAGCGGTCAGCTCATCGAAGTCGGCCTGCATCGCTCTCACCACGTAGTCGGCCAGCGGCGAGTGGCGGTGGGCGAGGGATACGGCCGTGCGCTCGGCGGCCCTCCAGTCGACCGGGCTCGGCTCCGATGCCGTCACGCCGCCAGCCCGCTCAACTCGGCCTTCATCATCGTGGCGACAGCTTCATCCGCCGGGCCCAAGCTCATGGGGTGAGGGTAGCCCCGCCACGTGCCTAGGCCGCTGCGCCAGGGTTCAGGCGATCTTCTTGCCGCGGGTCCTCGGTACGGCCATCGGCTCGTGCTGGAAGCAGAACTTGCCGTTGTTGTAAATCGAGAGTCGGGTTTCGCAGCCCGGCTCGCGGCACACCCGGTCCCTGGAAAAGGATTTGGACGGCCGTTCACTGCCGCTCAGGGTGTGCCCTCCAAGTGACGATCGTTCGCTCATTGTCTCCTACTCATCGCTCATCTGAACTGCGCCGGGCTTGCAGTCGGTCTTCGGAGCCGGACGGGCCGGCGGATGCCGCCGCCAACGCATCGGCGATCCTGGCCCTGAGCGCGTCCGGAACCGACTCCTTGCACCGGCGCGCGATCACGATCTTCAGCTCGGCTTCGAAGTCGAAGGCCTCGAGGCACGAGGAGCAGTCGCTCAGATGCTCCTGGATCTGCCGGCGGCGGTCGGGTGTCAGCTCCCCGTCGAGGAAGTGATAGAGGGTGTCGAGGGCCTCCTGGCATTCGGGACCATCGAGAGGCGGCTCACCGGCCGTGTCGTGTTCGTGCATCGCATCACTCAGTTCGCCGGAAGCGGATCGAGCCCGCTCGGGATCTACGTCGTGGGTGCGTCGACGGCCGGCGCGACCAGCCCTCGTTGGACACCCACGTCGTGCAACACCTTCTGCAACGCCTTTCTTCCGCGGTGGAGTCGGCTCATGACCGTACCGATCGGGATGTCGAGGATCTCGGCGATCTCCTTGTAGGAGAACCCCTCGACGTCGGCGAGAAGCACCGCCATCCTGAACTGCTCCGGCAGCGCCTCGACCGCTCCTTTCACGTCGGTGTCGGTGAAGTGGTCGAGGACCTCCTCCTCGGCGCTGCGGCTCGCGGCCACGGCCTCGAGGCCCCCGAGGCGCCGGTAGAGGTAGAGGTCCTCCACCTCGTCGAGCTCGGTCTGCTCCGGCCTTCGCTTGCGCGACCGGTAGGAGTTGATGAACGTGTTCGTCAAGATCTTGTACAGCCAGGCCTTGAGGTTGGTCCCTTCGCGGAACCCGCCGAAGGCCCGGTAGGCCTTGAGGTAGGTCTCTTGAACGAGGTCCTCGGCGTCGGCCGGGTTGCGCGTCATGCGCAACGCTGCGGTGTAAAGCGAACCCATGTACGGCACGGCCTGCTCGCTGAAGGTCGCCTGGTCGGCCATGGCCGCCACCCTACCCACGCCGTGTGACGGCCTCCCCAAGAGACGACCCTATGAACCGAAACGTAAGATTCGTCGAGCCATGAACGTCGCAGCTCCCATGAACGTCGCAGTGCTCCCGTGAACGTCGCAGTGCTCGGGGCCGGCTCGTGGGGGACGACCGTCGCCAGCCTGACGACGGCGCGCAACCCCACCACGCTGTGGGCACGCGACGAGGCGACGGTCGGAGAGATCAACCGCCACCACACCAACGAGCGCTACCTGCCCGGCCTTGCGCTGGCCCGCCGGCTTCGGGCCACCACCGATCTGGGCGAGGCCGTGCGCGGCGCCGATGTGGTCATCGTCGGCGTCCCTTCCACCGGTTTTCGAGCGGTCGTCGCCGAAGCCGGCGCCCTGATGCGTCCGTGGGTACCGGTCGTGAGCCTGACCAAGGGGTTCGAGCGCGACACCCTCCTGCGCATGACCCAGATCATCGACGAGCTGCTCCCGGGTCACCCGGCCGCCGCCTTGAGCGGCCCCAACCTGGCGCGCGAGATTCTGAGCGGCCAGGCTGCCGCGAGCGTCATCGCCACCGAGGACCCCGGCGTGGCCGCCGCCCTCCAAGACGTCCTCCGCCACCGGCTGTTCCGCGTCTACACCAACCACGACGTCATCGGCTGCGAGGTCGGCGGGGCACTCAAGAACGTCATCGCCATCGCCGCCGGCATCGCCCAGGGCCTCGGCGTGGGCGACAACACGCGTGCCGCCGTGGTCACGAGGGGCCTGGCCGAGCTGACCCGCCTCGGGGTAGCGATGGGAGCCGAACCTCAGACCCTCGCCGGCCTGGCCGGCCTGGGTGACCTGATGGCGACGTGCATCAGCCCGTTGAGCCGCAACCGCACCGTCGGCGAGCTGCTCGGCCGGGGCCGGACGCTGCCGAGCATCCTGACGGAGCTGCACATGGTCGCCGAGGGGGTCTCGACCGCCGGCGTCGTCCTCCGCCTGGCCCAACGCCATCACGTCGACCTGCCGATCTGCACCGAGATCCACCGGATCGTCCAAGGAGAGATCAGCCCCATGGACGCCTACCGCGGCCTCGGAGTCGATGCCGGCCACGAGTCGGAGCCGGGCTGAACCGTGGCCCGATCGCATCCCCGCTTCCGATTCCTCGACCACGAAGGTCCCATCCCCTTCGCCCACAGGGGCGGGGGCAAGGAACGCCCGGAGAACACGTGGGCCGCCTTTTCCCATGCTCGAGGCCTTGGCTATCGCTACCTCGAGACCGACGTGCACGCCACGTCCGACGGTGTGGTCGCCGTCATCCACGACCCCTTCCTCGACCGGGTGAGCGACCGGGACGGCTCCGTCGTCGCGCTCCCCTGGTCCGATGTCGCCAGGGCCAGGATCGCAGGGACCGAAGCCGTCCCCCGCCTGGACGAGCTGCTGGCGGCGTGGCCGGACCAGCGCTGGAACATCGACGCCAAGCACGACGCCGTCGTCGAGCCCCTCATCGACGTGCTCCGCCGTGCCGATGCGCTCGAACGGGTGTGCGTGACGTCGTTTTCGGATGCCCGCATCGACCGGATGAGAGCGGCGGCGGGCCCGACGCTCTGCACGAGCACCGGCCCGCGCGCCATCGCCGCCCTGCGCCTGGCCAGCGTGGTTCCCCGTGCCGGCCCGGTCGTCAACCTCTGGCGGAGCGCCGGCGCCACACAGGTCCCGATTCGCTGGGGGGCGCTCCCAGTCGTCGGTCGCCGATTCGTCGACTTCGCCCACCGGCAGGGCATCAGCGTCCACGTCTGGACCATCGACGACGCCGAGACCATGGGCCGCCTGATCGATTTGGGCGTGGACGGCATCATGACCGACCGCCCGAGCGCGCTCAAGGCCGTCCTCACCGAACGGGGCCGGTGGAACGGCGGAGACCTGCGGCCATAGGGTCTTGGCATGCCCGTCGCCGCCAGCCCCGATGGCCGGGTCCTGCGAGGCCGGCGCAACCGGGAAGCCGTCGTCGACGCCCTCCTGGCCCTCATCGAGCAGGGTGTCCTGCGGCCCACCGCCGACGCCATCGCCGAGCGGGCCGGGCTGTCGAGGCGAAGCGTGTTCCAGCACTTCAACGACATCGAAGGGATCTTCGAGGAGGCCGGGCAGCGGACATGGACCCGCCTGGAGCCGCTGTTCGAACCCTTCGACGTCACTTCGCCGACTGCAGAGCGGATCGACGGGTTCGTCGAGCGGCGCCGGGAGATCTTCGAGCTGATCGCGCCGGTCGCGCGCTCGTCGCGGCTGCGCGAGCCGTTTTCCCCCCAGCTTCGGGTCAACCGAGACAACCTCGTCGCCCAGCTGGTCGAGCAGTGCCGCCAGGCGTTCGAGCCCGAGCTGGCCGGCGTCGGAGGCGAACAGTCGCTCACGGCGCTCAGCGCGGCCACCAGTTGGGACCTCTGGGACCACGTCCGCAGCGACCTGGGCCTCGACCGGAACCAGGCCCTCGCCGTGGTGCGCCTGATGGTGCAAAACCTCTTACCCACCCGGCCCATGCAGACCGCGACCCTGGCCCCTGCCACCACCTCCGGCATCCATTGAAGTCGCATTGTCCGTGCGTCTAGGGTGAGCTCGTCGCCGGGCATCCGGTGAGGATTGCAGGGGGAAAACATGAGCGTTTCGACCGCGGGCTCCGCCCGTAGTGGGCCCACGAGCGGATTCTGGTCGTCACTCGGCACGCGCCAACTCGACTCGTATCCCGATACGGGGGCGCGCACCGCCTATCTGATCCTGACGGTGCTGATCACCGTGGCGCTGTACTACGAGCTCTATGTCACCGGGGCCGTCTCGACCCTGCAGCTCACGTCGCTGCACATGAGCTTCACCTTCTACGTCTCCCTCCTCGCCTTCGGCAATCTGATCGGGGCCTTCGGGTCGCTGCTCGCCGGCCTCGCCGACCGCGTCGGCCGATGCAACCTGGTCGTCGTCGGGCTCGGCATCACTGGGATCATGACCGCATTCGTGCTGCCGGAGGCCACGAGCAAGTGGGCCTTTGGCGTCGAGGGCTTCGTCGTCGGCCTGGTCGAGGGCATCTGCCTCGTCGCCACCCCTGCCCTCGTCCGTGACTTCTCCCCCCAGGTCGGTCGGGGCACGGCCATGGGCATGTGGACCATGGGCCCCGTCCTCGGCTCGCTCGTGGTCGCAGGGGTCGGCGGGGCCACCCTCACGGCGCAGTGGGGTCACGAGTACCGCATCTGCGGCATCGCCGGCCTCGTCGTGTTCGTCCTGGCCTTCTTCTTCCTCAGGGAGCTGTCGCCCGGACTTCGTGATCAGCTGATGGTGTCGATGCGCGACCGGGCCCTCGTCGAGGCGCGGGCGAGGGGGATCGACGTCGAGGCGTCGCTGAAGCACCCGTTTCGCCAGCTCCTGCGGCCCGAGATCGTCATCTCCGCCCTCGGCGTCTCGGTGCTGCTGCTCGCCTATTACACCGCCGTCGGCTTCGGTGTCATCTACTACCAGACGATCTTCGGCTTCTCCCTCAAGTCGGCCAACCACCTCGGCGACTGGAACTGGGGGGTCAACGCCGTGGCCCTCATCGCCGTCGGCCTCGTCTCCGACCGCTTCCGTGTCCGCAAGCCGTTCATGGTGATCGGCGGCGTGTGGGCGGCCGTCATGCTCGTCTTCTACCTCTCGGCCGCCGGCCACCCCCACAGCTTCCTCTACGTCGCCGTCCTCACCGGGCTCGTCTCGTTCGGGCTCGGGGTGGCCTACGTCTCGTGGATGGCGAGCTTCACCGAGAGCGTCGAGGCTCGCAACCCTGCGCTCACCGCGACCGGCCTCGCCATCTGGGGGTGGATCCTGCGGGTGATCGTGTTCCTCGCCTTCATCCTCGTCCCCCTCGTGATCAACACCGTCACGCCCCTCGTCAACTACGGAGCCAAGGTCGCCGCCTACAACACCACCTACGGCAGCCAGTTCGCCTTCGTATCCAAGAACCCCGGGCTCGTGGCCTTCGCCACCAAGAACGCCACGGTGCTCGGCTTCGCCCAGACGCACCCCGCCGTGATCGCCGACGCCACGAAGTACAAGACGCAGCTGGCCGACGCGCAGAGGTTCGCGCCCGAGCTCAAGGTGATCGAAGCCAACCCCGTCCTGTTCAAGAAGCTCGAGTCCTACACGAGCATCACCGCCATCCCCTCGGGTCTGCTGGCCGAGGCGGAGAAGGCGGTCGGCCGCAACGTCGCCGTCTTGCAGAGCATCGCCACCAACAAGGCGGCCATCGCCGGGGTCATCGCCGTGGCTCCCCAACTCCAGGGGGTGGCCAAATACGCCCCCCAGCTCCTAGCGCTCCAAAAGCTCGGACAGTCACCGGGAGGAGCGGCCAACCTGGCCGCCGCGGCCACGCACGGCGCCCAGCTCCGGGCCCTTGCGGCCGTGCCGAAACCGGTCGTCGCCTACATGAGCGCCCACGCCACCAGCGTGGTGAACGCCAAGGCCAAGTCCCCGGGACAGTGGCAGACCTGGTACTGGATCTGCTTCGGTGGCGTGGTCTTCTTCCTGCTCTGCATCCCGCTGCTGAAAGGGCGGTGGAGCCCGACGAAGGCCAGGGCCGACGAGCAGGCCCACGAGGCCATGGTCGAAACGGAGCTGGCCAAGCTCAGGGCGTGATGCGGCCCTCGCTCACCTCGTCTGGGGGAACCCGAGGTCGATCACGCTCGTGGCCGGATCGGGCCAGCGGGTCGTGACGACCTTGGACCGGGTGTAGAAGCGGATCCCGTCGGGGCCGTAGATCGGCGAGTCGCCGAAGATCGAGTCCTTCCAGCCGCCGAAGCTGTAGGAGCCGACCGGCACCGGGACGGGCACGTTCACGCCGACCATGCCGACCTGGATGTCGAACTGGAAGCGGCGGGCCGCGCCCCCGTCCCGGGTGAAGAGGGCCACGCCGTTGCCGTAGGGGTTGGCGTTGACGAGCTCGACCGCCTCCTCGTACGTGTCGACCCTCACCACAGAGAGGACGGGCCCGAAGACCTCGTCGTCATAGACACTCATGCCGGGCCGGACTCCGTCCACGAGCGAGCATCCGAGGAAATACCCCGCGAGCCGCGCCTCCGACGCGCGCCCGTCGACCACGACGGTTGCGCCCTGCGCCCCCGCCGTCTCGATGTAGCCGGCGACCCGGTCACGATGTTCGGCGGTGATCAGCGGGCCCATCTGGGCTTCGGGGTCCGTGCCGGCGCCGATCACGACGCCGGGGATGCGCTCGGCGATGGCGGCGACGAGCTCGTCGGCGACGGCCCCGACGGCGACGACGACCGACACGGCCATGCAACGCTCGCCGGCCGAGCCGTATCCGGCGGAGACGGCGGCGTCGGCGGCGCCGGCCACGTCGGCGTCGGGCAGGACGACCATGTGGTTCTTGGCCCCACCGAGGGCCTGGACCCGTTTGTGGTGGGCGGTGCCCTGCTCGAAGACGTGGCGGGCGATCGGTGTCGAGCCGACGAAGGACACGGCGTCGACATCCGGGGAAGCGAGCAGGCGGTCGACGGCTTCCTTGTCGCCGTGGACGACGTTGAAGACCCCGTCGGGCAGGCCCGCTTCCTTCAACAGCTCGGCGATGACGACCGAAGCCGAAGGATCCTTCTCCGACGGCTTCAGCACGAACGTATTGCCGCAGGCGATGGCGTTGGCGAGCATCCAGAGCGGCACCATCACCGGGAAGTTGAAGGGGGTGATGCCGGCCACGACCCCGACGGGCTGCAGGATCGTGTGCACGTCGACGCCGGCGGAGACCTGCTCGGAGTGCTCGCCTTTGAGCAGGTGCGGGATGCCGCAGGCGAACTCGACGTTCTCGATGCCCCTCGACACCTCGCCCATGGCGTCGGCGAGCACCTTGCCGTGCTCGGACGTGACCGCGCCGGCGATGCGGGAGCGCTCGGCGTCGAGCAGCTCGCGGAAGCGAAACATGATCTGCGCCCTGCGACTCAGCGAGCTCCGGCGCCACTCGTCGTAGGCCGCCCTCGCCGTGGCCGTGGCCGCGTCGACCTCGGCGACCGACGCCAGGTCCACCTCGGCGGTCACCGTGCCGAGCGCCGGGTCGTAGACGGGCCCTGTCCTGCCCGACTCGCCGGCGACGACCTTGCCGCCGATCCAGTGGCTGATGCGGTTCATGACGGCCTCCACCTCCGGGCGCTCCCGCCGACCATCGACGCCGGCGCCCGAGGGGACCCGAGCGTACCGGCCGGCGCCGGAGCGCTCAGATCTGGCGCCAGAGCGCTTCGAGGCGGTGGTTGACCGACGTCAGGTCGAACACATTGGGCGAGAAGCTGTCGCCGAGCATGGCGACGACCTCTTCGTGCTCGGCGTCGGACGGGTCGCGAAGGGCGTCCACGAGATGCTCGTAGCCCGGCGGTCCGCCGCAGTCCTCTGGCGGGCAGGCCATGGCGCCGGCCAGGCACGCCACCGGCGGCACGTCGGCGTTGTAGGGCGTGACGCTCATCACCTCGACGACGTGCTCCCAGCCGTCGCCGAAGTCGTAGTCGTAGCGCAGCACGCTGTCAGCGGGCGCCACATCGGCGAGGATGGCCGCCGACTCGTCGGCCAGCTCCTCGCCCCAATTCTCCTCGTCGGAGAGCCCGTAGGTCACGTCCCCCACCCGCCACTCGTGGAGGTGGCGGTCCTCCCAGCCCAACGCGACCTGGACGATGGCATGGACAGTCGAGAGCGGCAGGGCGCTCGGCACCCTGACGAGACGCCAGACCGGAGGCGACACGTCGAGCAGGGTAATCCGCAGCTCGTGGACCGTGAGGGCGATGGTGCGGTCGTCGCCGCCGTGACCGTTCACCGATGCGCCGGTCATCCTTGCACGCTACCGTCCCCTGTCGTCTCGAGGCTTGGCCCCGCCGGCGGCGCTGGTCGCACCGTTTTCTTTGCCCACTTTTACGGACTTTCTCAGCAAAAGTGGGCAAAGAAAAAGTGCCACCGCCCGGGCGCCGCCGGGCCGGAGGTCGACACAGCCGCGCCCGCTTGATATCCTGCTGATACTTTCAACTCAATATGAGTTGATCCTTGAGGGGAGCGGGATGGCCACCGTCACCGGACAGCACGTCGCTGGGCAGCACGACCCCGGACAGCACACCGCCGGGATCGAGCTCAACGGCATCAACATCATCGAAGAGTCCGAGCGCAAGGGGAGCCCCCGCCAGCTGTTCTGGCCGTGGTTCGCCGCCAACGTGTCCGTCCTCGGGCTGAGCTACGGCGCGTTCGTGCTCGGATCGTTCACCAAGATCTCGTTCTGGCAGGCCACCGTCGCCGCCATCATCGGCGTGATCCTCTCGTTCCTTCTCTGCGGTTTCGTCGCCGTGGCCGGCAAGCGGGGCAGCGCCCCGACCATGGTCTTGTCACGCGCCGCCTTCGGCGTGACCGGCAACCGGCTCCCCGCCGCCATCTCGTGGGTGCTGTGCGTCGGATGGGAGACGGCGCTCACCGCCCTCGCCACCGAGGCCACGGCAACCGTCTTCGACCGCCTCGGCGTCGGAGGAGGCGACCTCACCAAGGTGATCGCTTTCGCCGTCGTCGCCGCCCTCATCGTCGGGGGTGGCGTCCTCGGCTTCGACGCCATCATGCGGATGCAGACGTGGATCACCGTCGTGACCGCCGTGCTCACCGTCGTCTACATCGGCCTCGTCGCCGACAAGATCCATTGGCACACGGTGTCCGCCCTGCCTGCCGGCCCCATCCAGGCCGTGGTCGGAGCCACCATCCTGTTGATGACCGGCTTCGGGCTGGGCTGGGTCAACTGCGCCGCCGACTACTCCCGCTACCTGCCGCGGCGATCCTCGAGCGGCAGCGTCGTCGGATGGACGACGGTCGGCTCTTCGGTCGCCCCCCTCGTGCTCGTGATCTTCGGGCTGCTCCTCGCCGGCTCATCCAAGACCCTGAGCACCGCCATCGGCGCCGACCCCATCGGGGCCCTCACCACCATCCTCCCCACGTGGTACCTGGTGCCCTTCGGCATCGTCGCCATCCTCGGCCTCGTGGGCGGCGCCGTCCTCGACATCTACTCGTCGGGGCTGACCCTCCTCAGCGTGGGCCTACCCGCCCCCCGCTACGTAGCCGCCGGCATCGACGGCACGATCATGATCGCCGGCACGATCTACGTGGTTTTTTTCTCGCACAACTTCATCGGGCCGTTCGAGGGCGTCCTGATCTTCCTCGGCGTGGCGATCGCGGCATGGTGTGGCGTGATGCTCGCCGACGTGGCGCTTCGCCGGCGCAACTACGCGGATGGCGACCTCTACCATTCGGCCGGTCGGTACGGGAACGTGCGCGTCCTGCCCGTCCTGCTCGTGATCGTGGGGGCCGCCGTCGGCTGGGGGCTCGTGACGAGCTCGTCGGCCAGCTGGCTGAAGTGGCAGGGCTACCTGCTCGGCCCCTTCGGCCTTGGCGGCAAGAGCGGCTCGTGGGCCTACGCCAACCTGGGCGTCGTCATCGCCCTCCTCGTCGGGTTCGTCGGATGGTTCATCGGCGGCCGCCTGACAGTAAAGCGCCAGGAGGCTATCGCCGAGCCGACCACCGCGCCGTCGCCGGCGGCGGCGTCGCCGGCCGGCCCGACCGCCTCGGCCTGAGACCCCGACGAACGCCGTGGCCGGTCGCCGCCCGGCGACGTCGTTTGCCGTCGCCGTCGACCTGGTCGTGCTCGCCGTGCGCCACGGTGCGCTGGCGACCTTTCTCCTTCGCCGACACCGACCGCCCTACGAAGGCACCATGGCGCTTCCCGGTAGCCTCATCGACGTCGAAGAGGACCTCGACGCCGCCGCCGGCCGGGCTTTTGTGGGGGCAACCGGCCGCGCCATCCCCCATATCGAGCAGCTCGGCACGTACGGCGCACCGGGACGTGACCCCAGGTGCCGGGTCGTGTCGGTTGCCTATCTCGTGCTGCTCTCGCTCGACGCCGAACCCCTGGTGGGCGCAGGACACGCCACGGCGGGGTATTTCCCCGTGGATGCCATCCTCGCGTCGCGTTCGCCTGCACCGCCGCTGGCCTTCGACCACCGCCGCATCGTCGCCGACGCCGTCGACCGGGCTCGCTCCAAGCTCGAGTACACCACCCTCGGCGCCGCCCTCCTCCCCGAAGAGTTCACCCTCGGCGACCTGCGTCGGGTCTACGAGTCGGTGTGGGGTGTCGCCCTCCACCACTCCAACTTCGCCCGGAAGGTCCGCTCCGTCGAGGGCTTCGTCGAGCCCACCGGCCGTAGGGCGGCCGCATCGGGCGCCCCCGAGCTGTTCCGCAAGGGTGACGCCGAGCTGATGATGCCCGCCCTCATGCGGCCCTGAGCCGAGGGAACGGCGACGAAACGCAACGGTCGCGCCAGCCGATCGCGACCGCTCCGAACGTGAGCTTTCTCTGCCCGATTTACGGAGCGAACCCGGAAAAGTGGGCGGAGAAAGGGACGTCAGCCGACCGGGTCAAGCAACCTGGTCCGCAGGGCCTCGTCGGTGGCGGCCTCGGCCGCCGTGGCGGCCAGGGCGACCGCACCGTCGACGAGGACGGCGTCGGCGGCCGGCGTGACGCAGTGGGCGGCGAACTCGGCCTGATGGTTGACCGCCGACCCCGAATCGATCCCGAGATAGGGGTGGATCGAGGGGATCACGAGCGAGACGTTGCCCATATCGGTCGACGCCCTGGCCATGGCCATCGGCGCATCGACGCGCCCGGCGGCGGCCTGTCGGATCCGCCGCCACTGTCGGGCGAAGGCGGCCACGAGATCGGGATCGTTGACCATCTCGGAGTAATGCTTGCTCTCCATCGAGAGCTCGAGGGTGGCGCCGGTGGCGAGGGCGCCGGCCCTGAAGCAGTCCCAGATCCGCTCCTCGAGGCCGGCTAGCTCCACGAGGTCGTCGGCCCTCACGTACCAGCGGCCCTCGGCCAGGTCGGGGACGATGTTGGGCGCGTCCCCGCTGCGGGTCCTGATCCCGTGCACCCTGACGTGGGAAGGGAGGTGCTGGCGGATCAGCCCGATCGCCACCTCGGCCACGGTGAAGGCGTCGGCGGCGTTGATGCCCCGCTCGGGGTAGGCGGCGGCGTGCGCCGTCCTCCCTTGGTAGCGCACGTGGGCGTGGGCCACGGCCAGGGGATGGATCTCCATCGAGTCCCCGGGGCCGGGATGGGCCATCAGGGCCAGGTGGGTGCCGGCGAAGACGCCGGCGTCGAGCAACTCGATCTTGCCGCCGCCGCCCTCCTCGGCCGGCGTGCCGATCACGGTGACGGTCAGCCCGAGGTCGTCGGCGACCCCGGCCAGACCGACGGCGGCGCCGACGGCCATGGAAGCGATGAGGTTGTGCCCACAGGCGTGGCCGATTCCCGGCAGGGCGTCGTACTCGGCGCAGATCGCCACGTGGAGGGGACCGGTCCCCCTGGTCGCGGCGATGGCCGTCGGGAGACCTCCGACGCCGGCGGTGACGTCGTAGTCCGCCGCTTCGAGGGCCTCGCCGACCCACGATGCGGCCCTGTGCTCGTCGAAGCCGAGCTCGGGATGGGCGTGGATCCGATGGCTGAGATCGACGAGGTCAGCGGCCGCTTCACGCACCGACCGCTCGATGGCGTCGCCCGCATCCAAGGCCACGAGGGTGGCCTAGCGCGCTTCGCTCGCCCGGGCGGCGAGACCGGCGAACACCTCTCGCCGTTGGCTCACGGCCAACGCCACGGCGACGACCGCAGCCTCCACGACGAGGGATGGCCACCAGACCAGGCCGCCGATGGCGACGGCGACGGCGATCTGCACGGTGATCACGGCGACCCACGCCGGACGGCGGAGCTCAGCGAGCCGTCGATGGGCCTGCTGCAGGCGGGCGGGGCTCGTGACCCGAGCACCCATGAACACGCTGAGGCCTCGGACTGCGCCGAAGGTGACCCCGAGACCGAAGGCGATCCACGGGCTTGCTGTCAGGGCGCCGAGGACGACGAGGAGGAACACCGCCGCGGTCATCACGTAGGTCGAGAACCCGACACCGATCTGCCACCCGAACCCAGCGCCGTACACCCAGCTCCTGAACCGGTCGAGCCACACCTCGTTGACCTGCCGGCGCACGACGGGGATCCTCACACCCGTCAGGCCAAGATCGACGGCCGCCGTGGTGGCGGCCGCGATGGCGGCGGCGACCGCAAGGGCAACGGCCGACACCGGGAGGGCGGCAACCCCGGCCGCGAGGGCGAACATGGCAGCGCCAAGGGTGGCCCCGCCGACGACGGAGCCGAACACGAACCACCCGGCCGTGGAGCGAAAGGTGTGGCCTCTCCCCCGCTCGCCGATCGGCGTGATCGACGAGAGCATCGACAGCCCGCACGGTGACCACGTCGAGCGGGCCGCAGCCACGATGGCCACGGCGAAGGCGGCGGTGACGACGGCGGCGCTCATCGGTGTGCCCTCCCACGGTCCCGCTGCGAAACAACGGGCGCGGCCGCTGTGGATGAGGCCTTGGTGCGACCACATTCGCGGCCCACGGCCGCGCCCGTTGTTTCTTCGCGGTACCTAAGGTCGCTCACAGCGGATCCCCCTGATAGACGGCGTCGCCGTAGGTGCGGATTCTCCCGTCGGAGGCGGCGAGGAAGTATCCGCGTCCACTCAAGCTCGACGCCATGCCGACGATGGGGTACACGAGCGTGCGGTCCTGGGGGCCGCCGTGGTCGCCGGCACTGCCGAAGGAGAGCACCCTTCCCCCCGAGGTCAGGAGCCAGTACCCCTGGCCCGATGGGGTCACCGTGATGGCGACGAATGGGTCGACGTAGTAGTTGAACCTGGCCTCGCCGTGGTAGGTGGCATCGCCGAAGGCAAGCACCCTTCCGCCCGACGTGGCCAGCCAGTACCCCTTGCCGGTCTTGGTGGCCGCCATGCCGACGAAGGGGCTCGGGTACTCGCCGTCGGTGGGCTCGCCGTAATAGGTGGCGTCGCCGAAGGCGAGCACCCTCCCAGCGTTGGTCATCAGCCAGTACCCGTTACCGCTCTTCGAGCCGGCCATGGCGACGATCGGATCGGCCAGGTGCTTGTCGTAGGCGTCGCCGTGGAAGTTGGCCTGGCCGTAAGCGAAGACCCGGCCCGCCCTGCTCGCGAACCAGTACCCGCCGTTGGCACAGGTGACGATGGCCGAGATCGGCTCCGCCAGCGGCCTGGTGACCTCGCCGATGTAGCGGTCGTCGCCGAAGAAGAAGCCCCGGCCGAACCCGGTGACGAGGCCGTACCCCTTGGCGTCCCTTGAAGCGGCGATGCCGACCACGTCGCAGCGGGTCTCGGGCGAGTCGCACGGCGGCTTGGGCGGCGGCGGCTTCGTCGGTCCCGGCGTGAGGCAGGAGGCGTTTTGATTGGCGGTGCCGTCGTCCTCGGCGTTGGTGTGGGTGCAGCTCTTGTCGATCTCCCACGGGGGCACGCACGTGACCACCCGGCACTTGATCCGACCGATGCAAGAGACGTCCTGGTTGCACTGGCCGTAGCGAAACTGGAAGCACCCGGTCAGGTAGTGGTCGCAGCTGCCGTCGGCACAACCGCAGCTCAGGCCATCGCAACCGGGGTCGCAGAACTGGTAGCCGTTGCCGCACCCGTCGCTGCACGAGCAGACCCCGTTGCAGTCCATGTAGTAGCGGGCCCCGTCGCAGTACTGCGAGCCGTCCGCCTTCCACCAGCCGCCCATGACCGTATCCGTTGGGCAGTAGTTGTACCCGCCGTTGAGCACGCAGCAGAACTCGGTGTAGCCGGCGCAGCACGTCGTCCCGCACGCGCAGTTGGCGTCGCCGCAGTAGCAGAGCGACCCGTAGGCGCTGCCCGGCTTGACGAGGAAGCCGACGCCGCCGGCGGAGATGGCGCTGCCGACGAAGGCACTGCGCACGACGAAGCTCCGCCGCGACAGGCGCCCGTCGAGGGCGGAGGAGAGCTTGGTGACGAGGCTCATCCGTGGCCTCCGGGGAGGTAGGGCTCGGCCCGCCGGATGGCGTGGAGCCGGGCGAGGGGTGACATCACGAGGAAGGCCAGCCAGGCGGCGATCCCGCTGGTCACCGCGAGCGGCACACCGTCGAGGTACTGGCCGGAGAGGACCGAGGTGATCGACCCGCTCGTGGCCGCCGCCGCGACCCAGACGGCGCCGGCGGCGACGAGAAGGTTGATGCCGGCGTGGAGAACCGTCGGCGGGGTGTCGGGCGTGCCGAAGCACCCGCAGGTGGCGAGCGGACCGCCCCTGGCCCTGGCGTAGAGGACGAAGGCAGAGAAGCAGGCGTAGGAGGCGGCGACGGCCGCGGCGAAGGGGACGGTGGGGTGGACGATGCCGATGACTCCGAGAATGGCCTCGCCGGCTGCGAACCACCGCACGACATGGGGCCATGCCATCGGTGGTGTGCTCGGCAGGGCGCCGGCAATGGCACGGGCCGTGTCACCGGGGCGGATCGACTTGGCGGCACCGGCCGCGGCGAGCAGGGCGCAGCCCATCAGGTAGATGCCGAAGGCGGCCATCAGGCGTGCACGGCCCCGACGGGCAGGACGGTGATCTGCTTGAGCAGGAGGTTGACCCTCGGCACGAGGAGGTTGCGCCGGGCGTGACTGCCGAGGACGACGTAGAGCGTCCAGGGTCTGCGCTGCTCGGTGAAGAACCACTGCGTGCCGGACTGGCCACCAACCCCACGGCGGAGGGTGTAGGGGTGGAAGTCGGCGGCCTTCAGGTCCCTTGGCATCGACGTCCTGGCAAACAGGGCGGTCCCCAGGCTCTCCTGGCCGTACTCGAACAGCACGGCGAAGATGTCGCTCGGGCCCATCGACGCCGGCAGAGCACCGCCGAAGTCGGCCACGTCGGCCGGCAGCGGGAAGGTGGCGAAATGGGCGACGGGGTGGGTCTCGACGCCCCCGCTCGGTTCGCGGGCGAAGATCCGTCCCTCCCAGCCCTTCGGCAGGTAGACCTCGATGCCCTTGGAGGCGAGCCGGGCCATCAGTCTCTTCCCGCGCCCCGCGGCGGCCCGGCGTCGCCACCCTGATCGGCGGTGGCGGCGAAGACGTCGTCGAGGCTGCGGGGATAGAGGCTCGGGTCTCCGGGGCGGATGCCGGCGGCCATGAGCTCCTGGTCGTTGACCGTCTCGCGCTCGGCACCGCTCAACCCGAGTGACATGGCCCGCCCGGATGTGGCCGTCGACGCAGTGGTGTCCTTGCGGGCCCGGTCCACGAGGTCGGCGATCTGGCTCCACTGGTTGGCGACGCCTTCGCCGATGCGCCCCCCCGACGCCCCGTCGACGAGCGCGAAGTACGGGGACCCTGGCACCTCGTAGTCGCCCCACGCCTCGGTCGACATCACCACCGCCAGCCCGCGGGGCGCCTTGGCCGCTATGGCCGATGGGCTCTCCCATTCGGGGCCCTTGGTCACCGCGACGACTCGGATGCCCGCCGGGAGGAGGGCCATCTGGTCGGGCTGGCCGAGGGCGGTCCAAAAGGTGCTGCAGCTGACGCATCCCGAAGACAGGAAGGCGAGCAGGGTCTGGGGGGCCGAAGCGATCGAGACGACGACGGAGTCTCCATCGGGCGACACGCCTTCGACGTCATGGCCCGACGCCGAGTCCCTCTCGCCCGGGAGGGGCGGCCCCGCGGTCAGGTGGACCGGGATGTCGGGTGTCCGAGCGGTGCCATCGGCGGGGTCTCCCACCCCGACGCCGAGCGAGTGGAGGGCCCTGATGATGTCGGCGTGGCTGCGCAACAGACCGGTGACCACCACGACGAGCAGGACCGTCACCACCAAAAGGACTACGAGAAGTGCCGTCACAGCTGCCTCCTGTCTGCGACCGTCCCCCGGCCCGAAGCAACACCATCACAGCTGACCCCGACGGCGTCAAGGGGCAGGCGACAAAGGCACAACGGTGGCGGCGGGTTGGCGCCACGACGGCGGGCTCGCGGCCGGGCCCGACGGGCGATGTGATCGCCGGTTGGCGCCACGACGGCCGGCTCGCGGCCGGGCCCGACGGGCGATGTGATCGGCGGTCGGCCCCGCCGCTAGCTGCCCGGCTCGACCGTCTCGTCCGATGTGCGATGCTCCGCGCCGGTTGCGCCCGTCTCACGGGCGTCGGAGCGCGCGTCGGATTCGGCCAGGATGGCGCCGGCCTGCCTCGTGGCATCATCGCTGCCCGCCGTCCGCTCCTCGGGGAGCAGCTCATCGGCTCGGTCATGGCTTCTTCGTTCGGTCGCCTGGGTAGTCGGCAAGGGAACGTTCTGGAGGCGCAGGCGCCCCTGGGCCACGTGCTTGCCGTCCTCCGCCCTGGTGATCAGGACGTCCCACAGCTGCTGCACCCGGCCCTGCTGCACCGGGGTGGCGACCACGTCGACGCGGCCGCCGGTGGCCGAGCGAATGAAGTCGGTCGAGTTGTTGACACCAACGGCGAACTCACCGCGGTCCTCGACGGCGAGAGAGGCCCCGACGCTTCCAACCGTCTCGACGATCGTCGTGTAGACACCGCCGTGGACGACCCCCCAGGGCGTGTGATGCCGGCCGGTGAGGTTCAGGTGGGCGCTGACGCGGCTTCCTCCGGCCTCGTCAAAGACAAGGCCGAGATCCTCGATCCATCCCCCTGAGGCCAACACGTCGCCGGGCACCGGGCGAGCGTAGGACCGACCGTTTCGTGACGCAATCTGAGGGTGAGCACAGCGGCGACGGCCACGACGGCCACGCCGGTGACCACGTCGAAGAGGAAATGGTTGCCCGTGGCGAGCACCTCGGCGGCAACGAAAACGGGGTAGCCAAGCCCGACGAGGCGCACGGCGCGGTGTCGGGCGAAGGCCACGACGCTGCCGCCGGCGATAACCGCGAACGCCATGTGCAGGCTCGGCACGGCCGCGTAGGGATTGTAGAGCCAGTGAAGGACGCCGGATTCGACCGTGGCCCTGCCGATGTTCAAGGTGTCGGCGATCCCCACGCCGGCCAGCCGAGGGGGCGCCACCGGGAAGAAGGCGAAACCGATCAGAGCAAGAAGGGTCGTGACGACGAGCAGGGTCCTCACCCGGGCGAAGACCCCCGGTCGGCGGTAGTACAGCCAGAGCAGCACGGCTCCGGTCACGCCGAGATGAAAGGTGGCGTACCCGAAACCGAACAGGGTCACGAGCCCCGGCACATGGGTCAGGGCGGCCTGGATGCTCGGCTCGACGAACACATGCAGGGAGCGTTCGATGCCGGCGACGGTCCTCGCGTTTCGAATAGCGGTGGCGGCGCCACCGACCACGACGCCGCGCGCGCTGTCGTAGATGGCGTAGAGGCAGACCATGGCCACGATCTCGACGGCGATGTGATGGCGGCGCTCCACCTGTCGGCGAACCGACCGCCCGCGTGTCGACGACCGGAGGGACGACGGCTCGCGGGGCGACGGCCGGCGTGCTGACGGCCTGCGGGCTCTGCGGACCTCGGCCGGCGCCGGATCGTGAGGCCCCTCTCCGACCTCGACGTCGTCACCGACCACGCCCGCAGGGGATCGCTGGCCGGGCTCGCTCGTGGTCGTCGTCATCGTCACCTTGCTCGCCCGCGGTTGCGGTCGCTCGTCTCAGTCGTCGATCCCGGTCACCCTACAAAGCGGTCCGATCGAAGCGCGAGCCCCCCGGAGCTCAAGCGAACGAGACCGTCCGCCACACCGCCTCGCCGGCCAGGTCGGATGCCGTCAGGTCCACGTCGCCTTCGATGGCACGGTCGTGCCAGCCCTCGGGGTCGTCGATGACCTGGCGCACCGCCAGGTGCCCCTGACCTCCCGTCGTCGTGAACCAACGGCCCGAGCGGGCGTCGGGTCCCGTGCCAACCTCGGCGTGCTCGGCAAAGTAGCGGGCCAGCGCGGCGGACCACTCCTCGCTGTCCCAGCCCCCCGGTCCCTCGCCTGCGACCAGGCCGGCGACGTCGCGACGCGCCGCCAACTCGACTCGTCGGAAGGCGGCATTGCGGGCCATGACACGAAAGGCTCTCGGGTTGGCCGTCACCGGCGGCGGTGGCGGCGCCGGCGGGATCGACCCGTCGGGGACCCGCCCGCCGACCCCGAGATCAGAGGGGTCGCTCCGTATCCGACTGGCTGCTTCGCTCAGGCCCTGCCATTCGTCGATCAGGCTGGAGTCGACCTGGCGGACCAACTCGTGGAGCCATTCGGTGAGGTCGAGGAGGTCCTCGGTCTTGTCGTCCTCGGGCACCGTGCGGACCAGGCCCTTGTATACGTCGGACAGGTAGCGCAGGACCAGGCCCTCCGACCGGGTCAGCCCGTAGTAGGCGACGTACTCACCAAAGCCCATGGCCCGCTCGTAGAGATCCCGGGCCACGGACTTCGGCCTGATGTTGTAATCGGCCGCCCATGGGTGCTCGAGGCGGTAGCGGTCGTAGAGATCGTAGGTCCACTCCCTGAGCGGCTTGGGGTACTCGAGCTTGTCGAGCGCCTCGATCCTCGCCTCGTACTCCACACCTTCGGCCTTGAGCGCCGTGAGCGTCTCGGTCCTCAACCGGTCGAGCTGCGCGGCGAGAACGGGACCGGGGTCGTCCAGGGTGGCCTCCACCACGCTCACCACGTCGAGGGCGGCGGTCGGCGCCGCAGGATCGAGGTGCGGCACGGCCTCGAGGACCCAGGGGCTGAGCGGGTTGTCGAGGGCGAAGTCGACCTGCAGTCCACCACTGACCCGAACCCGACGGCCGAGCTCGTCGGGCCGCTCGAGACGTTGGAGGGCGCCGGCGGCGAGAAGCGATCGGTACATGGAGATGGCGCTGCGGATGTTGCGACGCTGCATCGGCCTGGGCTCGTCGTTGTCGACCAGCAGTCGGGAAAGGGCCCGGCACCCGTCGCCGGGGCGGTCGAGCACCGAGAGCAGCAGAGAGTGGGTGACGGCGAAGTGCGAGGTGAGGGGCTCGGGCTCGGCCACACTCACCTTCTCGAACACCGCCTGGTCCCACGGCACGTAGCCTCTCGGCGGGGTCGACTTGACCAACTTGCGAAGGCGCCGGGCGTCGCCGGCCGCCTTCTCCACGGCTCGCTCGTTGTCGATGACGTGCTCGGGCGCCTGGACCACCACGAGCCCGCTCGTGTCGTACCCCGGGCGCCCGGCCCGGCCGGCGATCTGACGGAACTCGCGGGCGCTGAGCAGCCTCGAGCCGGTGCCGTCGTACTTGGCCAGCCCGGTGAACACCACGGTCCGCAACGGGAGGTTGACGCCCACGCCGAGGGTGTCGGTCCCGACGACGACGCGGAGGAGACCGGCCTGGGTCAGGCGCTCGACGAGGCGCCGGTACTTGGGCAGCATCCCACCGTGGTGCACGCCGATCCCGTGACGCAAAAGGCGCGCCAGGGTCGGGCCGAACCCAGGAGCAAACCGGAAGTCGGCGATGGCGGCGGCGACGGCCTGGCGCTCCGTCCTCGTGGTGACCTGCGCCGAGGTGAGAGCCTGCGCCTCGGCGACGGCGGCAGCCTGGGTGAAGTAGACGACGTACAGGGGCGCCCGGTCCTCGGCGAGCAGCGCCTCGATCGTCTCGTGGAGCGGGGAGCGGCGGTATTCGAAGACCAACGGCACCGGCCTCGTGGCGGAGCGCACGACGGCGACGGGACGACCGGTCCGCCGCTCGAGCCCCTCGGCGATCCGGCTCACGTCGCCGAGGGTCGCCGACATCAGGACGAATTGAGCGTCGGTCAGCTCCAGCAGGGGCACCTGCCACGCCCAACCCCGCTGCGGGTCACCGTAGAAGTGGAACTCGTCCATCACCACCTGGTCGACCGGGGCGCTCCTTCCGGCGCGAAGGGCCATGTTGGCGAGCACCTCGGCGGTGGCGCAGATGACCGGGGCGCCGGCATTGATCGTGGCGTCCCCCGTGAGCATGCCGACCCTTTCCGCGCCCAGATCGTCGCAGAGAGCGAAGAATTTCTCCGAGACGAGCGCCTTGATCGGCGCGGTGTAAAACGTCCGCTTTCCCTCGACGAGGGCGGCCACGTGCGCACCGAGCGCCACCAGGCTCTTCCCCGATCCCGTCGGCGTGTTCACGATGACATGCGAGCCCGAGAACGCCTCGACGAGTGCCTCCTCCTGGGCCGGGTAGAGGCTCACCCCGCGCTCGGCGGCCCAGGCTACGAACCCGTCGAGGGCATCTTCGACGCTCGGGGCGGCGGCGCTGAGCTCAGCGAGATCGGCCATGGGAGCTCCACTGTGCCCGACGCCCGGCCCTTCGGGGCTCCCGTCCGCTGTGGTCAACTGGGAACCATGGCAGACGCAGGGGCAGGGCCGGGGCGCCACCGGGTGGTCGTGATCGGCTCGGGGTTCGGCGGCCTGTTCGCCACCCGGGCCCTCGACGACGCCCCCGTCGACGTGACCGTCATCGACCGCACCAACCATCACCTCTTCCAACCGCTCTTGTACCAGGTCGCCACCGGCATCCTCTCCCCCGGGGAGATCGCCCCGGCGACCCGTGACGTCCTCCAGCACCAGGCCAACGCCAAGGTCCTCATCGGCGACGTCGTCGACATCGACATGGACCAACGCCTCGTCGTCTCCGAAGTCATCGGCCGCCAGACCCAGACGCCCTACGACAGCCTGATCGTCGCCGCCGGCTCGACGTCGTCGTACTTCGGCAACGACGACTTCGCCCTGCAGGCACCGAGCGTCAAGACCATCGACGACGCCCTCGAGCTCAGGGGCCGGATCTTTGGCGCCTTCGAGATGGCCGAGCTCGAAGGCGACCCGCAGCGGCGCCGGCACTGGCTAACGTTCGTGGTCATCGGCGGCGGGGCCACCGGGGTCGAGATGGCCGGGCAGATCGCCGAGCTGTCCTCGCGCACGCTGCGCAACAACTTCCGCACCTTCGACCCCGCCGACGCCCGGGTCGTCCTCCTCGACGGTGGCGACAAGCTCCTCGCCGGCTTCGGCGGGCGGCTCTCGGGCCAGGCCGCCGCGGAGCTGCGGCGCCTCGGCGTCGAGATCCACCTCGGCGCCAAGGTCACCGGGATCGACGCGACCGGCGTCGACGTCGAGAGCGACGACCCGTCGCTGCGCCGCTTCGACGCCGACATCAAGGTGTGGGCGGCCGGCGTCGCCGGCGCCTCGCTCGGCCGGATCGTGGCGGAGCGGTCCGGCGCCACCGTCGACCGCACGGGCCGCGTCGAGGTCGCCCCCGACTGCACGATTCCGCAGCATCCCGAGGTGTTTGTCGTCGGCGACCTGATGGCCCTCGACGACCTCCCCGGCGTGGCCGAGGTCGCCATGCAGACCGGTCGCTACGCGGCGTCGACCATCCGCGGCCGGCTGTCCGGCGCGTCGAAGGCGAAGCCCTTCAAATACCACGATCTCGGCACCATGGCCTCGGTCGCCAGGTTTCACGCCGTTGCGAGCATCGGGCCCTTCCGCTTCTCCGGCATGACCGGCTGGCTGCTCTGGGCCTTTGTGCATCTCGTGTTCCTCACCGGGTTCAAGAACCGGCTGTACACGGTCAGCCACTGGGCCGTGAGCTTTGTCGGAAGGTCACGAAGCGAGCGGACCATCACCTACCAACAGGTCTTCGGCCGCCTGGCGCTCGACGACACCCGATCGGGCGCCGCAGCCGACCGGTAGGGACCTCGGTCCCGAACGCCCGCTGTAGCGCTTCTGGTCGACCGGGTTGACGCGGGCGTCTCGGACCACGACCCGCACCTCGCCCTCACGCGAGTCGGCCACCTCCTCGTCGAGGATCAAAAGCGCCTCGGGGCCGCCGAAACCGGACGCGACAACGAACTTGGACATACCGGGCCAACGCAGGGTCGGTGGGAGCCATTCCCACCGCTACACTGCCCGGCGAAGTGAGCGCTCCGAGGACCCCGGCGGCGCGCCGGACGCTTTCCGACGGCCGCGAACTGATCTATTTCGACGACGAGTCGGGCCATGTCCACGATGGCGTGGACCGCCGCCAGCTCCCGACCCAGGCCAACGCCTCCGAGATCCGGTGGGACCCGATCGCTCGCGAGTGGGCGGTGATCGCCGGCCACCGCCAGGAGCGCACCTACAAACCTCCGACGTCGGATTGCCCGCTGTGCCCCACCCGCGGCGACGCCCTGACCGAGATACCCGAGGACCACTACGACGTGGTCGCCTTCGAGAACCGGTTCGCCTCGCTCTCGCCGCACGCCGGCGAGCATGTCCGGGGCCGTGAGTCCGGGCCGTGGCGGTCGAGACCTGGCCTCGGGCGCTGCGAGGTCATCGTGTTTACCGACGACCACGGCGCCGCCTTCGACTCCCTCCCCGCCGTGCGGGTCAGGACGGTCATCGACGCGTGGATCCACAGGACCACCGAGCTCGGCCGCCTCCCCGAGGTCGGTGCCGTCTACTGCTTCGAGAACCGTGGCGACGAGATCGGCGTCACCCTGGCCCACCCGCACGGGCAGATCTACGCCTACCCCTTCGTGCCTCCCCGCCTCGAGCGGGCGGCGGAGACGCTGCACGACCACGACCGGCGCCACGGGAGCTGCCTGCAGTGCGAGGTCCTGAGCGCCGAGATCGCCAACGGCGAACGCATCGTCGCCGCCACCGAGCACTGGGCCGCCTACGTGCCCTTCGCGGCCCGCTGGCCGTTTGAGGTCCGGCTCGTGGCGCGCCGCCACGTCGGCTCCCTCGCCGATCTGAGCATCGAAGAGCGGGACGATCTCGCCGTGATCTACCCCGAGGTGCTGCGCCGCTTCGATCACCTCGTCGACGGTCCGGCTCCGTACATCGCCGGCTGGGACCAGGCGCCCAACGGGCCGCTCGGCACGACCTGGCACCTCTCGGTGAACGTGTTCACCATCCGCCGGGCACCGGGGAGACTCAAGTACCTGGCCGGCTCCGAGTCGGGAGCGGCCGTCTGGGTCAACGACATCGCGCCCGAGGCGGCCGCCGCCACCCTGCGCCTGGCGGCGACGCGTGATCGGGCCGCCATCCTGGGTGGCGAGGCCCCGTGACCAGTCCGTCGGCGGGGCGGTCTTTTGCGCGCTGGCGGGCACCGGGGCGCGTCAACCTCATCGGTGAGCACACCGACTACAACGACGGGTTCGCCCTGCCCTTCGCCATCCCGAGCGGCGTGACCGCCACCGTGCGTTCGGGCGCCGACGGGATCCTGAGGATCCGCTCCGCCCAGGAACCCGACCGCGTCGAGCTTCCCCTCGACCGGCTGGCGCCCGGCTCGCTCACCGGCTGGGCCGCCTACCCCGCCGGGGTGGTCTGGGCCTTCCTCGAGCTCCTCGAAGGGAGTGAACGTCCCGGACGTATGGCGGGCCCCGGGCGTCCGGGGGGCCCCGGGCGTCGGGGGCGTCTGGGGCGTCCGGGGCGTCTGGGGCGTCTGGGACTCGACATCGCCATCGACGGCGACGTGCCCCTCGGCGCCGGCCTCTCGTCATCGGCGGCCGTCGTGTGCTCGACGGCCGCCGCCATCGACGAGGTTCTCGGCCTCGGCCTTTCGCGCCCAGAGCTCGTCGACCTGTCGCGGCAGGCAGAGAACGGCTTCGTCGGCGCGCCCACCGGCGGTATGGATCAGACGGCTTCGCTGCTGTGCCAGGCCGGCCACGCCCTGCTCATCGACACCCGCGCCAAAACCACCGAGCAGGTGCCGCTCGATCCGGCGCCGGCAGGGCTCGCCCTCCTGGTCACCGACAGCCGCGTCCGCCACGCCCACGCCGTCGGCGGATACGCCGCCCGCCGCGACGCCTGCATGCGGGCGGCGGCCACCGTGGGGGTCGCCGCGCTCCGTGACATCGACGACGGTGACCTTCCCGGCGCCCTGGCTCCACTTGCCGGAGACGACGAGGCCCTGCGCTGCGCCCGCCACGTCATCACCGAGGACGGGCGGGTGCTCCGTGTCGCCCAGCGGTTGCGTCACGGTGCGATCGAAGAGATCGGGCCCCTCCTCGATGAGTCTCACGAGTCACTCAGGACCGATTTCGCCGTCAGCACCCCCGAGGTCGACCTGGCTGTGGAGACGGCGAGAGCCGCTGGAGGGTTGGGGTCCCGCATCACCGGCGGCGGATGGGGAGGGTGCACGATCACGCTGGCAAGGGCCGACGACGTCTCCCGCATCGAAGCGGCCGTCGCCGGCGCCTACGCCGGCCGGGGCTATGTCGCCCCCCGGTTCTGGACCGTCACGCCATCGCCTGGCGCCACCTGCGTGCCGGCGGTCTAGGGCGCGCCCCAGCCACCTGAGCCGGCCCCGAGAGACCGAGCGGGTGGGCCGGGTGGGCCGGGCGGGCCGGGTGGGCCGGGTGGGCCGGTAGCCGCCCCATCCGCCCGAGACCCGGGATCGGCCGCTCGGCTTCGAAAGGATGCTTTCTTTGCCCACTTTTACGGACTCTCTCAGCAAAAGTGGGCAAAGAAAGAGAACGGATACAGCCGGTCTGAACCAGCTCAGGCCAATCGACTACCGGCAGTGGCCGGACGCCAGCCAACGGTGACGACCTCGCGCTGGCCCGACCCGTCGGCGTCGTCGCCCAGGGCGGTTGCGATCTCGCCATCGCGGTCCGCCGGGAGACAGAGGCGACGCCGGACGAAGGCGACGTAGTCGGACCGGCCCGCGCCTGGCTGGCGGGCCGGTCGTCGGGCCCGGCGGACGTGGGGGCGGAGGCCAAGATCACGCACGACCTCGACGAACAAGTCGGCGGACGGCTCGTCGGGGCGGTCGATTCCCCAGAACCGCTGCCACAGGCCGGCCAGATCGACCGACGGGTGCCCGGCGGTCAACTCGACTTCCACCCAGGCGCGGGCGTGGTCGTCGAGCGCCACGATGAAGGGAGCGAGATCGCGGACGTTGTAGGCGACGTGATGGCACACCACGACGTCGGCGGGAGCCACCCGGGCGGCCACGTCAGGCCAGCGGCCCTCGATCTGTTCCGAGACCACGCCGGCGGCGATGCACGAAGCGGCAAAGGCCTCGAGCATCCCGGCCTGCTCGTCGACGCCGCGGATCAGGGCCGCCGGCGGAGCCAGACTCAGGCTCGCCGCACCTCCGCCGCAGCCGACATCGACGACGGTGCCGCCGGAGCCGAGAGACAGACGGGCCGTGCGATCCGCCCTGGCCAGGTCGACGGCGGCCGCTTCGGCCCTGAACAGGGAAGCTGGGAATCCCCAAGGAGGCTCCGGGGCGGCGGCGAGGATCGGCGCAGGGATGGCCCAACCGTCGAGGGCGGCGGCCCATCTCTCCGCCGCCGGCGGCTCGGCGTGGCTCATCGACTCGAGGAGGCCTCGCCGGCCCCGCCGACACCATCGGCTGCGCCGGCCGGCCCGACGGCGCCTTGCCACGCCTCGAGCTCCGCGAGGCAGAGCGCCCGCCGGTCGGCGGCAAGGAACGATGCATCGAACGAGTTGCGAGCCATCTCCGCCAGCTGGGCGCGCTCGAGGCCGAGTTCGGTGGCAACGGCGGCGTAGTTGTCGTCGATGTAGCCGCCGAAGTACGCGGGATCGTCGGAGTTGATGGTCACGGCCAGGCCGCGGGCGAGCATGGCGCCGATGGGGTGGTCCGCCATGGTCGCGACGGCACGGAGCCGAACGTTGGAGAGCGGGCAGACCGTGAGGGGGACGCGCTCGGAGGCGAGGCGCGCCACGAGGGCGTCGTCATCCATGGCCCGGATGCCGTGGTCGATCCGCTCGACGTGCAGGACGTCGAGCGCCTCGCGGACATACGAGGCGGGCCCTTCCTCGCCGGCGTGGGCAACACCGACAAGGCCGGCCGCGTTGGCGCGGGCGAAGACGTCGGCGAAGGCGGCCGGCGGGAACCCCACCTCCGACGAGTCGAGACCGATACCGAGAATCGGCACGTCGAGGCGAAGGACCTCGTCCAGGGTTGCCATGGCGTCGCCGGGGCCGAGGTGACGCAGGAAGCACACGATGAGCGCGCTGCTCATCCCCATCTCGCGCTCGCTGCGGGCCAGGGTTCCGAGCACGCCCGCCATGGCCTCGGACAGAGGAACACCCCTGGCCGTGTGGGCCTGCGGGTCGAAGAAGACCTCGGCATGGCGGACCCCGGCGCGGGCGGCCCGGCGGAGGTAGGCATCGGTCATGGCGGCGAAGTCGGCCTCGGTGCGCAGCACGGCCAGGTTGTCGTAGTAGAGGTCGAGAAACGACTGCAGATCCCTGAACCGGTAGCGCGCCGTCAGAGCGTCGACGTCACTCGACGGGAGGCCGACGTGGTTGGCCTCGGCGAGGGCCAGGATGAGTTGGGGCTCGAGCGTGCCCTCGAGATGCACATGGAGCTCGGCGACGGGCGGCATCATTCGTCCATCATCGCGAGCTTGGAAGTTGAGGGTGGCGGTGCACATGGGAAACAATGGGGATCGTCGGGTTCTACATGGGCGGTGGGTTCGCCCTTGAACGCAGGGCGGGCCGGAGCGAGGCCCCCGACTAGCGCGGCGGAAGGGCGTTGGCCTCCACGACCCTTCGATACCAGGCGAAGCTGTCCTTGGGGAGCCGGGCGCCGGACGGATAGTCCACCCAGGTGATCCCGAAGCGCTTGGAATAGCCGAGATTCCACTCGAAGTTGTCGAGGAGGCTCCACACGAAGTAGCCGCGCACGTCGACGTCGTGGGCAATGGCATTGCGAACGGCCTCGAGGTGGCCATCGAGATAGGCGATCCGCCTCGCGTCGTGAACGCCACCGTCGGGACCGATGTAGTCGGCGAAGGCGCAACCGTTCTCGGTCAGGTAGATCGGTAGTCTCCCGTACCCGGCTCGCAGCCCGACGAGGAGGTCGGTGTAGGAACCGGGATCGATCTCCCAGTTCATGGCGGTGCGCTCGACGCCGGGCCGCTGCACCGCGATCGAGCCGAGGTCGGCGGCGACGACGTCGTCATCGGGGGGCTCGACCCCGTAACCGGCGGCTCGGGTCTCTTCGACCCGGTCCCTTGCCGCCACCACCTGAGGCGAATAGAAGTTGACGCCGAGGAAGTCGATCGGCCCGGCGATGACCTCGAGGTCACCGTCCTCCACCACGGAGAAACCGGGCTCGGCCTCGCTGTGGTGGGCGACGACGTCGTCGGGATAGCGGCCCTTCAACAGCGGGTCGATGAACATGCGGTTGAGATTGCCGTCCACCCTGCGGGCAGCGGCGACGTCGTCGGGGTGTTGGGTCGCAGCGCGAACGGGAGCCAGGTTGCAGGTCACTCCGACATCGGCGGCCCCGACGGCCGCACGGACGGCCTGCAACCCGAGGCCGTGGGCGAGGAGCAGATGGTGGGCCGCGGCGACGGCCTCACCGACGCGGCGCCGGCCGGGCGCATGCCGGCCGGACCCGTAGCCGAGCCACGCCGAGCACCACGGCTCGTTGATCGTGATCCACAATCCGACGCCGTCGCCGATGGCCGCGGCGACCAGGCCGGCGTACTCGGCGAAGCGTGCCGCGGTGTCCCTCACCGGCCAGCCGCCGGCGTCCTCCAGCGGCTGAGGCAGATCCCAGTGGTAGAGCGTGGCGACCGGCGCGGTGTCGCAGGCCGCCGATCAGCCGTCGATAGAAGTCGAGCCCCTTCTGGTTGGCCGGCCCGCGACCGCCGGGCTGGACGCGCGGCCACGCCACCGAGAAGCGGTAGGCCGGCGCCTTCAGTCCGGCGATGAGGTCAAGGTCTTCTTCCATGCGGCCGTAGTGGTCGCAGGCGACGTCTCCGGTGTCGCCGTTCACGGTGGCCCCGGCCGTGTGGCTGAAGGTGTCCCAGATCGATGCGCCCCGCCCTTTGGAACCGACCGCTCCCTCGATCTGATACGCCGCCGTTGCCGTCCCCCACACGAACCCTTCGGGGAACGAGCGCGGCGCTATGGGTTCGGTCGTCATCCGCTAGCCCTCCGATGCGGCTTCCGCGTTGGGCCTCACCTCGATGGGCGGGCGGGCGGTGAGCCGGCGCGACGGCCGGGCCACGACGTAGTACACGGCACCGATGATGACGATGATCAGGACGACGACGAGGGTGATCCAGTCGTAGTTGAACAGCGCACCGCGGGGGCTGGTGAGACCCGACGGGTACACGATGTTCACGAGCATGGCGGCCAGGTAGGCGGCGGCCACGATGCTGACCGGCCATCCCCACCGGCCGAGACGAAACGAGCCGGCCGGCTGCCAGCCCCTCGCCCTGGCGATCATCGAGCCGATCACCGTGAGCAGAAAGGAGAGGTAGATGCCCGAGACACCGAAGGAGACCAGGAGGCTCAGGGCGTTGATGCCCTTGGGGAATGTGAACCAGAGGATGTGCACGTTGTGCTTGGGATTGATGGCAACCAGGAGGGTGAAGAGGATCGGGATGATGGCTGCGACCACGATGGCGTGCGACGGCGTCTTGAAGCGGGCCGAGATCCGCCGCAGCCAGCCGCTGGCGGGAAGCGCCCCGTCCCGTGCGTATGAGTAGACGACCCGCGACCCGGCGCCTTGCACGGCCGTGCCGCACGAGAAGAAGGCAACGCAGATGACGAGGAGGAAGAGGTCCTGGGTCCAGGTGGGTAGCTCGGCCAGGATGGTGGTAATGCCACCGGCAAACGAGACCGACGTGTCGTAGGCCTTGGATCCTGCGGGGGTGGCAAGCAGCAGCCCGGCGACGAGCACGAACGAGGCGATCCCGCCGTAGAGCAGGCTCGAGCGCATGGCCCTTGGCACCTGTCGCGACGCGCCCCTGGTCTCCTCGGCGATGTCGCCGGCGGACTCGAAGCCGTAGAAGATGTAGACGTTGGCGAGCACGGCCACCAGGGCGGCGCCCGACCACCAGCGGCCGCCGAAGTTGACGGCGAGGGGATTGGCCCTCAGGTGCTCGGCACCGTGGGAATGGAGGAGAAATCCCAGGCCGTGATGGAAGCCGGCGAAGCCGAGGGCGACGGCCACTCCGAAGGTGCCGATGGTCTCCACGTAGACACCGAAGCGGGTCACCTGACCCATCATCTTGGCGCCTGCGGTGTTGAGGACGGCCTGGACGAGGATGAGGATCACCGTCGAGACGAGGATCGTGGTGTGGTTCGTCGGGTCGAGGTGGGTGTTGAACAGCTGGTTGAGCAGCGGGCAGAAGTAGATGACGAAGCCGGTGTCCACGCTGGCGACCGTCACGAGCAGGGCGATGCCGTAGATCCACCCCACCCACCAGCCGTAGCCGGGCCCTACGGTCCTGCGGCCGTACTGGTACAGGGCGCCGGCGATGGGATAGCTGCTGCCCAGCTCGCCGAAGACCAAGGCGACGAGGAGCATGAAGCCGACGACGATCGGCATCAGCCAGATGTAGCGGGGTCCCGCCGCTCCTGCGCCGAGTACGAACAGCGAGTAAACGCCAACCATGGGCGAGAGGTAGGAGAATGCGACGCTGAAGTTGTCGAACAGTCCGAGGACCCGGTTCAGCTCCTGGTGGTAGCCGAGCCGCTCGAGTGCGGCCGCGTCCTCCTCGTGTTCGGCGACAGCGGTCGGGCTCCGCTCTGCTGGCACATCTCCCTCATTTCCTCGGGCCCGGTGCGGCTCCGGACGACGGGCGCCATCATGGCATCCGTCGGCTCCGGGGCGCGAACCTCGTGGGCCTCTCTGAGAGGGATGGCCGGGTAGCTCAGCTCACCGCGGTGGCGTAGACCACGACGTTGTCGTAGTAGTGGCCGCTCGCATAGTCGAATGGCCCTCCACACGTCACCAACCGCAGAGCCCGGTCAGGGACCGATCCGTAGACGGCCGCCGTCGGGAAGTGCGCTTTGCTGTAGGTGGCGACCCGCTGGACGGCGAAGGTCACGGTCTTGGAGCCCTCGGCGACCTCGACCTTGGCTCCGGGCTTCAGGTCCTTCAGCTGGAAGAACACGCCCGGCCCCTTGTAGGAGTCGACATGCCCGAGGATCACTGCGGGCCCGGCCTGGCCCGGCGATGGCCCGTCGGCATACCATCCGGCCACCTTGGTGGTCGATGGCACCTGGGCGGTGCCGTTGGCGTTGCGCCCCAGTTTCACGAGCGAGGTATGGACCCCGATCGAGCCGATCGTGAGACCGGTCGGCACCGGCTTGGACGAAGGCCCGGTCCCAACACCCGAGAGATCGAGGCGCGTGGCTCGAGTCGAAGTCGCGCCGGTGGAGCCCGATGGCGCCGCCGGCGTGGTCGCGCTCGGCGCGTCCTGGGGCGCCCCTTGGGCGACGACGGACGTGGATGCCGTGTGGTTTGCGCCGGACGCCGAACCCTGAGAGGACACCCCGCCGCAGCCCGCCGCTACGACGGCGGCCGACACCACGACCACCGCCGCCGCCGCACTGCGAGGGCGAACCCGCCGCAGCCGCGGGCCGGCCCGGCGAACGACCCAGCCCGCAGCCAGCAGGGCGGCGAGGGCGACCACAGCGTCGAGGCCGAGGTCGCCGTGGCTGCTCGGAAGGCCGGCCATGCCGCCGAAGCCGGTCTCGACCCCCCCACCGGGCATCCGACTCGAGCCGGCCGCGTCACGCAGCACCTCGAGGGTCGCGGACTTGGACGACCTCACGACGACGACCGACGCGACCGTGCCGGCGACGACGGGCCAGTCGGTGCCCTTGATGAGCTGCGTTCCCTGACCATTCCTGACCGTCACCTGGTAGGTGCCGGCGCTGATGTCGACGTAGGGGGATGCCTGACCGAAGGCCACGCCGTCGATGAACCTCGGGGTGCGCTTGGCCACGCCCGTCGACTCACCCTTGGTCGCCACCGTCGCCGGCGCCACGTTCGGAACGAGGTGCACGCTGAGGGACGGGTCCGACGGATTGGTGTCGATGATCCTGACCTTGGCTTCCCCCGCAGGCGCGGCGGCCAGGTTGTCGTGATACTGGTGCAGGACGAGACCGTTGCCGGCGCCGGTCCGCAGGGCCGCCACGGTGATGGCGGCACCGTGAGTGACCACCACGTGGCTCGTGAGCCGTACGGAGGGATCGGCCGCGGCGGTGACGGTCACGGTGTTCATGCCGTCGGGAACGGACTGGTACGGGGTCACCGTCTCGAAACGAGCCTTCGATGTCACCATCCGGCCGTCGATGCGAACCTTGACGGGGCCCTGACCGGATGCGAAGTGCCCGAAGCGGATCCATCCTCGCGTTGCCTTCGCAGCCGTCGCGGCACTCGCCGTTGGCACCGCAGCGCCTGCGCTCAGCGCCGGCTGAGCCAGAACGGTCACGGCGACGACGCCAAGCGCCACGGCCGCGCCACCTGCGGCCCGGAGGGACCGCGAAGAAACAGAGCGGACGCGTATCCCCCCTCTCCGCGTGAAACGCTCCTTGGGTTGACGATCGTTCATCGGATCGGACCTTTCTGTGATGGGCCGGTGGTCATCCGGGCACCTCTACGTTGGAACCGGGGACCCTGGATTTGGCAACACCGGCAAGGGACGCGTGACGAGCGACGAGCTCGGGAGGAGCGGAGGCCGTGGCGGTCTCGGTCCTTGGGTCCACGCGCCCGGCCGATCTCGGGGCGCCGGCGATGGCATCCCATGCCCCGCTGACGAGGAGCACGACGTAGAACAGCGCGAAGCCCACATTGGTCATGGCGGTGGGACCCCGACTGTTCACGAGCGCATAGCCGATCGAGACGACGAGCACGCCGGCGAACCCGAGGGCCGGCCACACCGCCCGCAGCTGGGGGGCGGCGTAGCCGTGTTTCGGGGTGACGACGAAACGTCCCTTCTTTCCTGTGAGCACCCGGCCGGCCGCGAGAAGATGCACCCAGAAGCTGCTTACGCCGAGGCTGTAGGCGCCGAAGCTGTAACGGCCTTCGGATGCGAGGGCGACGGTCAGCACCGACGCGGCGAAATAGGGAACGAAGTGCAGGAGGAACAGGGCGGCGGCACCGTGTCTGACGGGTTGCACGTGGGCGAAGATCCGCAGCATGGGCAGCGAGAGGTAGAGAACCATCGCGACCCCCGAGACGAAATACGAGGCGGCGAGCAGGTACTGGACCCTGAGCCGCCACGGGAGCCGGCCGAAGAGGATTCTCGGCACCGCGCTCAGGCATCCCTGGGCCCACCGGGCCTGTTGGGCCACATAGGAGGCCATGTCCTCAGGTCCGAGGCCGCGTGCGAGCACCTCTGGCACGTAGGCGCTGGACCAGCCGCGCTCGTGCAGGCGCAGGGAGAGCTCGAAGTCCTCGGTCAGGGAATCCTCCGGGAACCCACCGACATCATCGATCGCGGCGCGGCGAAGGACGACGTTGGTACCGCAGCACACCATGGCCCCGCCCACGTTGCGACCACGCGCCACGACACCGTAGAAGAGGTCCTGCTGATCGCCCGCCGCCGCGGCCACGGGGCCGGCGTCGCGGTTGGCGTAGGACTGCGGTGTCTGCACGAAGGCCACCAGCGGATCGTGAAGATGTCCGATGGTGGCGGGGAAGAACCCGGCGTCGGGCACATGGTCACAATCGAAGATGGCGACCAAGGGGGCATCGCAGCGGGCCAGCGCATGGTTGATGTTGCCGGCCTTGGCCCCGGTGTGCTCCGCCCTGGACACGTAGCGAGCGCCGTGGCGGGCGGCGAGCTCGGCCATCTCGTCTCGAGCGCCGTCGTCGAGCAGGTGAACGGTGACCTTCGCTCCTCTCATCGCCATTGCGGCGTCGAGGGTCGGCTCGACGACATCGATGGCCTCGTCGTAGGTGGGGATCAGGACGTCGACGCGAGGCGGTGCTCCGAACCAGCGAGGGGTGGCTACCGTCTTTGCCCGGTACACGGTCCACCAGAACCCTGCCGCCCTGACGAGGTTGAAGACCTCGGCGACGACAAGGAGGACCCACAGCCACCTGGTGCCGGCGTGCGACGGAGAGAGAAGCCATGTGATGTACCAGACGGCCAGCACGACGTCGGCGACGAGGAAGGCAGGGAGCAGCCGGGAGCGCTCGGCGCGAACCTCGGTGGTGATCTCCCGGCGGCCGTAGTTGCCGTAGGGCCTGTCTCTCCTCACGACAGCTCCCACACGACGACATGCGGGGCGTGGAAGACGGCGACGAGGCGCCTGGTCTTTTCCAGCCCGTGGAGGAGCAGCTTTGTCGTCCCGAGTGGCTGCAGGCCGGTGGTGCCGGCGAACGACCCGACCACGAAGACCTGCCTCGCCACGACCGCGTGGCTCGGGCCTCGGTTGAGCGGCGACCGGCGAAGGCCGGGCGCGAAGTAACCGACGGTCTCGCCGATGGACGAGGGGGTGTAGACGATCTCCGCTCCGGGACGGGCGACGGATGCGATTTGCCGGAAGGCCGCTCCGTAGCCGTACAGCTCGGGGTTGCGGCTGTCCGTCTGCTGCGACACGAGACCGACACCGAGCACGACGAGCAGGCCGGCGGCGACGATGCGACTGGCCGCCGGGCTCGGCGCGGCCGTCCAGATCACCCCGGCGACCAGGAGGTAGATGGCGGGCACGGCCCCGACGAGGTTGCCGGCGTGTAGCAGGTCCCTCCCGGCGAGCAGGCCGGCGGTGCCGAGGGCGGCGGCCGGCACCACCACGAGGGCGAGCAGCAACCAGTGGGACAGGTGTTGGGTGCGGCCAAGGACGAGGAGGAGGCCGAGAAGCCCCACCGGCCAGAGGGCGACGGCGGCGCCGGTCACCCCGGGAGAGTGGTATCCCCAGACCGCGACCACGAGGCCGTGGAGGATGCCGTAGGGGGAAAGGGGTCCGGTCGTTGCGCTGAGGACCGGCCCACCCGCCTCATCCCCCCGGACCGCCGCCGAGCGCAGCTGGTCGATCAAGAGCGCGACGCCAGGAACGGTGACGGCGACGACGGCGACAACCGCAACGGCGGTCGCGAGGGGACGTACGCCCGCTCCCTGCTGCCGTTGACGGCGGCGCGCCACAACCATCGTCGCGAACACGAGCACCTCGACTCCAACCACGGCAGCGCTGTCCCACTCCACCCAGACCATCCCGCCTGCGGCGGCGGCCCACGCCACCAGATACCGGCCCCTGGCGCTCGTCAGGGCCCGACGCTGCGACCAGATCGTCACCGTGACGAGCAGCATGAGGAGGGCGGAAGCACTCGCCTCCTGCGAGTACCAAACTGCGGTGGCACCGACCGTCCCGATCGCCGCCACCGTGAGCCCGGCCCGCTCGCTGTAGAGCGCCTTGCCGGCGAGGTAGAGCATGGGAATGCTCAGTGCACCGAAGAGAATGGAAGGCAGACGCAGGTCCGTCTCGGTCGATCCGACCGTGTGGGCCACGGTCCAGAGGATGAACGGGACTCCTGGCGCGGCGATCGAGTGGATGAGGGAGTGACCGAAGGCCGAGAAAGACCGCCGCGCCGCATAGCCGCCGGTCGCCTCCCCGGTCGAGAAGTTACGCACGACGACGAGGCGCAGGGCGAGGGCGACGACGCTCAACCCGGCGACTGGCCCCCACGCCGAGTGACGACTCACTCCCACCCGATCGGTGACGGGCAGGGTGGAGCGACCGGCGAGCCGGCCGGCGGTACCGGCTTCGATGAGCTCGACCGTTGACGTCAAGCGGACCCCTTGTGTCCCGACACGATAACGATTGCCATCTCGAAGTGGATCGGCGGCTGTCGTACGGCCCGCTCGGTTCCTGCGCCCTTCACCGAACACGACGCCACGTCTTTCCAGCCGACCCGATGAAGGGCCGAGATTACTGCTCTTGCCGACATATAGCGGATTTCGAGGAGAATTCCACGAGCCGCCACCGCTCGACCACAATGTGTAGCTTTCTGAGGAAATAGACGAAGGTCGCTAAGCGTGGTCGTCGGCATTCGCAGGGTGGTTTCGCGGGATGAATGGACGGGACTCGAACGAATGGACCGGCTCAGGATGGCGCCATGGGCGGGAGCCGGTTTCTTCTTCTTCGGAAGAAGAGACCGGCGACAACGAGGGATTCGACGGCAAGAAGCGCCGCCGCGGTCATGACGGCGGGGCGCGCCAGGCTGAGCCCATCGGAACGGAGCTGCCGTACCTGCGACACCCGTGGCCGTCCCGATCGAGGTCCCGAGCGGCCGGCGCCGTTCCCACCGGTCGATCCGGCCCTGGCCGGCACCGTGGTGGTCGATGAGCTCGTCGCAGGCGCCGTGGTCGGCGTCGAGGTTGACGGCGGGCCGGCCGGAGGGGCCGTCGCCGGAGGGGCGGTCGCCGGAGGGGCGGTCGCCGGTGCCACCGTGGTCGGCGGCACCGTGGTCGGAAGCGTCGAGACCGGCGCCGTGGCCGGCGATGTCGGTGGCGCCGGCCCGCTCGAGCTCGGACACTTGACGAACTTTCCTTGCCGATTGAGGCACAGATCGTCGGCTCGTGCCTGTGGCGGGTGCACGATTGCGGCCGAAAGACCGAGCACCGCGCCGAGCACCACTACCCGGAGTGTTCGACTGATGACGGTGCGCGCATCGACCGGGACGCGAATCTTCTTTCCATCGTGGCGCGCGGACCGAAATGGTCCGTCATCCGCTCGTAGCATAAAAGCGAACCTACGCGCATTCTGTCCGCTTTGTCGGCGCGAATTGCCCTCTCCGTCGATCCCGCTTCAGATGAGCAGGCTCAGGGCATGAATAGCGAGACCGGCGAGCGCACCGACGGCGGTGCCGTTGATGCGAATGAACTGGAGATCCCTGCCGACGGCAAGCTCGATCCGACGGGACGCATCGGCCGCCGGCCACCCGCCGACCTGACGCCGGATCAGCTGGGTCAGAGCCTGGCCGTACTGGCGCACGGCGTGGCCGATGAGGTCGACGAGACCACCCTCCAACTGACGATGGACGGCCGTGTCACCGGCGATGCGGTCACCGAGCGTGGTGATGAGGGTGGCGATCCTGGCGGTCGGATCGCCGGAAGGATCGACGAGCGACTCGCGTACCGACTCGATCACCCCGCCGATCACGTCGCCGACAATGGCTCGCGTCTTGACGTCGTCGAGCAGGCGTCCAACCAGTCGGTCGACTCTGAAGATCATCCGCCGGTCGGACTGCAGATCCTCGGCCACCGAGCGCAGCACGCCTTCGAGGGCGACACGGAAGGGGTGGTCGGGCCGGTGCTCGATGTCATCGAGCTCATGGATCGTGTCGCGGAGCAGCCGGTTCACGACACGGTCTGTCGTGACGATCCACGCCACCCAGTGGCGCTCTTCTATGAAACGCTTCACGGTAGGGCGCAGGGCATCCTGATTGGCCTCCAGGTACTCGCGGGCTCGCGCCGCGACCACATCGACGAAGGGCCGCTGCGCGCCCCCTTCGACGGCCCGAGCCAACAGTCTCCCGAGCACAGGGGCATAGCTCCGTTTGGCCTGGTCGCGCTTGAGGACATCGACGGCGTACTCGGCGATCGAGTCGCTTTCGACGCCTTCGAGCGCGCCGGTGGCGAGCGCGGCAAGGTCGCGTGCCACCGCTAAGGCGTGATCGGGCTCGGCCAGCCACGTCCCCACCCTGGTGACGAGGCGCGACTCGATGACCTGGTCCTGGAGGGCCTCGGGAGTCAAGAAGTAGCCGGTGACGAACTCCCCGAGCTTAGTGGCGAGCTCGTCTTTCTTTCTCGGGATCAGCGCCGTGTGGGGGATCGGCACGCCGAGGGGGTGGCGGAACAGCGCGGTCACGGCAAACCAGTCGGCCAGTCCTCCGACCATTGCGGCTTCGGCTCCGGCCTGCACGAAGCCGCGAAGCGAACCGTGCCACCCCGGCACGGTCAATGTGGCCACGTAGATCGCCGCCGCGCCGACCAGCAAGGCGGTCGCACCGAGCTTCATCCGGCGCAGTCGGCCCGCCCCGGCACCCTGGTCACCCCGGAGGGCCAGCCGGCCGGTCGAAAACACCATCCCGCCAACGTAGGACCTCGGAAGGGGATGCCCAGGTGAGCCGTCCGGCAGCGGCACACGCATAACGTCGTTCACCTGAGATCGTGGTGCCGTAAAGTGGGTAGCGGGGTGATCGCCGATGCGGGTTCACGTGGATCAAGAGAAATGCCAGGGCCACAGTCGTTGCTATGCCCTGTCCCCTGGTCTTTTCGACGTCGATGACCTGGGACAGGCTCACGAGCGCAACGACGGAGAGGTACCACCCGGCCTCGAGGAAGAAGCCCAGCTGGCGGCGGCCAACTGCCCCGAGTTCGCCATAGAGATCGACCTCTGAGGTGGGCTCGCACCCTCCCGTGAGCGATTGGGCCACCGACTTCGACCACACCGACCCGCAGTGGACGGCCGACCCGTACGCGATCTGGGAGGACCTGCGGAACCGGTGCCCGGTTGCGTACTCCGGCCGCTACGGAGGGACCTGGCTCCCCGTTCGCCACGCCGATGTCGCCGCAGTCGCCTACGACACCGAGCATTTCACCTCCCAGGGCGTCGTGGTCAACGAGACCCGGCCAGGACCCGAGGACCTGCCGGCACCGATCGGACCTGCGCCGCCCATCACGTCCGACCCACCATTCCATGCTCTGGCCCGACGTCTGCTGCTCCCACCGTTTTCCCCTAAGGCCATCGCCGCGCTCGAACCGTTCACCCGCGCGACCTGCAACGAGCTCCTCGACACGCTCGCGGCCGAAGGGCGAACCCTCGCCGACGCGGCCACCGACTTCGCCCAGCACATCCCCGTCAGGGTGATCGCCAAGATGCTGGGGTTCCCGCTTGCCGATGCCGATCGGTTCAGGGAGTACATCAAGCTCGTCCTCGAGGATGTCGACCGTCCACCCGAGGAGCGTGAGGAGCGCTTCGCCGAGTTCGAGGCCTACCTCGACGCCCGCATCGACGATCACGTCGCCGCTCCTCGCGAGGATCTGACCAGCTACCTCATCGAAGCGGAGCTCGATGGCCAGCGCCTGGCTCGTGAGCACGTGCGAGGCACGATGCTCCTCTTGATGGTCGCCGGCATCGACACCACCTGGTCCGCGATCGGCGCATCCCTCTGGCATCTCGCCGGTCATCGGGCCGACCGCAGAAACCTCGTGGACCGCCCCGATCTCATCGGGCGGGCCGTTGAAGAGCTGCTTCGCGCCTACGCGCCGGTGACCATGGCCCGACTCGTCGACCGGGAGGTCGAGCTCGGGGGCAGGACGCTCTCGCCCGGCGACTGGCTCCTCCTGCCGTTTCCTGCGGCCAATCGCGATCCCGAGGCGTTCGAGCGCGCCGACGAGGTGGTCATCGACCGTACCATCAACCGCCACGCCGCCTTCGGCCTCGGCATCCACCGCTGTCTCGGCTCTAACCTGGCTCGAATGGAGCTGCGAGTGGCCATCGAGACGTGGCTGGAACGCTACCCGGAGTTCGAGCTGACCAACCCGGCGCTCGTCACCTGGTCCGCCGGCCAGGTCCGCGGTCCCCGATCCGTGCCGGTCACCCTCCTGACCGGCTGAGTCGCGTCGGGGGGGTTAGCGGCAACTAGCTTCGCTCGCCTTGGCTGCATCGACGTCGAGGAAGGAACAGCAATGAAAGAGACCAGGGCCCGAAAGTTGCTCGAGGATGAACGTCTCAGAGTCGAGGCGCTCATCGCCGAGACGAGTGCCGACAGCGCAGCCAACCGGGAGGGGGCCGACGCGCCCGGCTACTGGAGCGACGCGGCCCAACCGATGACGGCCGAGGAGGCCGACGACGACGTGCGGGAGCGCCTCAAGGAACGCCTGATCGCCGTGGCCAAGGCCGAGGAGCGTCTGGCGGAGGGGACCTACGGCCGCTCCGTGCGCAGCGGCGCTGCGATCCCCGATGAGCGCCTCGAGGCGGACCCTGCGGCCGAGCTCACGGTAGACGAGGCTGCGGCCGACCGCCGATGAAGGTTCATGGGCGGAGCCGCCTGCGCCGTCGCTTCACGATCGCCTGCGCCGTGGTCGGCGCCGTACTGGCGGCCGCCGGCTGCGGCGGGAGCTCACCGGTGAGCATCCCTTCGACGTCGGTGGCGTCGCCCGCCACGGGGTCGTCCCCGACGAGCGGTGGTCCTTCGGCCGGCACTCCTTCGAGCACCGCACCGTCGAGCACGGGCTCACCGAGCACCTCGCCGCCATTGAGCACCTCGCCACCGTCGAGCGCCGGGCCATCGACGACCCAACCGAGCTCGGCACAGGCCGCCTCCTTGCTGCAGAAGGCGATAGTCGACGCCAGGGCGAAGGGGTGGGTTCACGTGACGAGCTCCAACACGACGAGGACCAATGTCCTGACCACGGTGGCGGGCCCGGATCGGGGCACACAGAGGGTCGCCCTCGACTCGGTGAGCGGCCTGATCATCGTCGTGCCAGGAGCGACGTACATCAAGGGCAGCGCCGTCGCCCTGACCCGCGTGTTCGCCGTGCCGGCGGCGGCGGCATCCAAGGTGGCGAATCGGTGGATCCGCCTCACGTCGAAAGACCCCGAGTACGCCAAGTTGACCGCCGGCGTGACGCTCCCCTCCTTTCTCGGCGAGCTCAGGTTCACGGCACCCCTGACGGTCCGTGACTATTCGCACGCTGGTACCACCTACCTGCTGATCGCCGGCAAGCTGTCCCCTGCCGCCGGTGTCGGGGCCGGAAACGGCGTCCTCCTCCTGACCAAGTCCTCTCATCCCCTCCCGGTCCGGTTCGTGACCGTCGGCAAAGCGGGAGCGGCTGGGGCGTCGTTCGGACATTGGGGTGCATCGCAATCCGTCTCCGCCCCTCGCGGCGCCGTGCCGCTCCCCTCGTCGTCAGGTGGGGCATCGACCGCAGCGGCCACGCAGCCCTGAAGCGCCCGCAGCCCTGAAGCGTCCGTCGCCGTCCCTTCAGCGGTCGGCGCACGCGGGACAGAGCCCGCGAAAGACCACGTCGACATCGTGGAGCACGAATCCGTGCCGCTCCGATGCCGGCAGCCGCAGGTGGTCCTCACCAAGCGGAGCCACATCCCGCAGGGCCCCGCAAGCGACGCAGATGAGATGCTGGTGGCGCATCCCGACGTTGGGGTCGTAGCGGCGAGGTCCGTCACCGGCCGAGACCGTCATCACTTCGCCCATCTCGGTCAGCTCCGAGAGGGTCTTGTACACGGTGGCGAGGCTGATCTCGGGGAGCAGCACCCTGGCCCTGGTGTGAACCTCGTCTGCGGTCAAGTGCACGTGATCGCCGGCGAGCACCTGGGCCACTACCCGACGTTGGGCGCTCATGCGCCAGCCGCGCCGACGAAGCCGCTCGACGAGCTCGGGAGCCGGCGGGCCCTCACGTACCTGTGCCACGGGACCAGCGTAGCTCGGCACCGTCGAAGAAGTCGATATCCCGACCCATCACGACTCTTGACAGCGTCTAACTCCGGGTATAGACCCGAAGGCAGGTCAACACAGCGATCGAAACGAGAGGCCCCATGAGCCAAGAGAACCCACCGACCACCACGACCGACTCGGGGATTCCCGCCCCGAGCGACGCACACTCCCTCACGGTAGGTCCCGAAGGTCCCACGGTCCTCCACGACCATTACACCGTCCAGAAGATGCAGCACTTCAACCGGGAGCGTGTGCCCGAGCGGGTGGTGCACGCCAAGGGCACCGGCGCCCACGGCTTCTTCGAGGTCACCGAGGACGTGACGTGGTTCACCAAGGCCAGTTTCCTCGGCCAGGTCGGCAAGCGCACGCCGATGTTCGCCCGCTTCTCGACCGTCGCGGGAGAGCAGGGCTACGCCGACACCGTCCGTGACCCTCGCGGGTTCGCGCTCAAGTTCTACACCGACGAGGGCAACTACGACCTTGTCGGCAACAACACGCCCGTGTTCTTCATTAGGGACGCATCCAAGTTCTCCGACTTCATCCACTCGCAGAAAAGGCTGCCCGATACCGGCCTCCGCAACAACGACATGCAGTGGGACTTCTGGAGCCTCTCGCCCGAGAGCGCCCACCAGGTGACGATCCTCATGTCTGATCGCGGCACGCCCCGCACCCTCCGGCATATGAACGGCTACGGCAGCCACACGTTCTCGACGATCAACGCCAAGGGTGAGCGGTTCTGGGTCAAGTTCCACTTCAAGACGGTCCAGGGCGTCGAGAACTTCACCGACGACGAGGCCAAGGCCATGACCGCGGCCGACCCGGACTTCCACCGTCGTGACCTGTTCAAGACGATCGCATCGGGCGACGCGCCCGAGTGGCGCCTCGAGATGCAGGTGATGCCCTTCGCCGAGGCCGCCGACTACCGGTTCAACCCCTTCGACCTCACCAAGGTGTGGCCGAAGTCGGACTACGCACCGGTCACCGTGGGACGCATGGTCCTCGACCGCAACCCGGAAAACTTCTTTGCCGAGGTCGAGCAGTCCAGCTTCTCGCCCGCCAACCTGGTTCCGGGAATCGGCCTGAGCCCGGACAAGATGCTGATGGGCCGGGTGTTCTCGTATCACGACACCCATCTCCACCGCATCGGTGCCAACTACGAGCAGCTGCCCATCAACTCTCCGCGGGTGGAGGTGCACTCCTACAACAAGGACGCGCCCATGACCTACCACCACTCCGGCAACCAGCCGGTCTACGCGCCCAACTCCTTCGGCGGCCCCGTGGCCAGCGCCGAGCAAGCGGGGCAGGTCAACTGGGATGTCGAGGCCGGCGAGCTCGGTCGCTACGCCTACGCCAAGCACGCCCAGGACGACGACTTCGGCCAGGCGGGGACGCTGTACAACACCGTGATGAGCGACACCGACCGCGAGCACCTGGTCACCAACATCGTGGGTCACGCCAGCGACGACGTGAACAAGGACATGCAACATCGCGTCATCGCTTATTGGACGAGCGTCGACTCCGACCTGGGGGCCAAGGTCGCGAAGGGCCTCGGTCACGACCCGGCCCAGCTCAACGGTGCCACCGAGCTCGTGGCATCGAAGGCCAACACCGCCTGAGGTCAGCACCGCCTGAGGCGGTTCGCCAACTGATAACTCGACGACCGGCTTCGCCGGGGCAGGGCCGTAACGTCGGCTCGTCCCCGGCGGAGCCGGCGTCGCGTCCGGTCGTTGGGTCCAAGACCCGCGCCCTGCGGCAACCAGCTGTTCGCCGGGAGTTCGGCGGATGTACCGCTCGATGTAACCCGCAGCTAACTGGCGTCTGTGATGGTTTGTAACGGTCGTTATTCGACCACACGATCATGGCGACCTGGAGGCAAGCGATGCTGGGCAACACGTCGGGCAAGCGGGTAGGGGCGTCCCCATCCGGTCGAGCGATGCGGGCTCTTACGCCTGCGGTCGCAGGGATCGCGGTGTGCGGGCTCATCGCCGGGTGCGGGTCGTCGACCAACACCTCGTCGAAGTCGGCCGCCGGCGCCAAGGTGCCGCTCGTCATCTACGCCGCTGAGGGCTACGACGTCGCCGAAGGCAAGGCTTTCCAGGCCGCCACCGGCATCCCCACCAAGGTGGACGACAACAGCACTGGCCCGTTGACCACCAAGATCGAAGCGGAGAAGAACAACCCGCAGTGGGACCTGTTCTGGGTCGACGGCGACGAGGTCTTTGCCTCCCTGGACAGCCAAGGCCTGCTCCTGAAGGGCTTCACCCCGACCGTCAGCTACGACGCCCTCGCCAAGAAGATCGCGCCGAGCGACAAGAGCTACTACCCCACCGGGGTCACCGCCGCCGCCGCCCTCGTCTACGACACCAAGACGGTGAAGAACCCACCCACTTCGTGGTCACAGCTGCTGTCGTCCAAGTACAAGGGTGCGGTCGGCATGAACGACCCGGCCGTCTCCGGTCCGACCTACCCCTACATCGCCGGCATGTCGCAGAGCCTTGGCGGCGTGTCCCAGGGGGAGGCCTTCTACAAGAAGCTCAAGGCCAACGGGCTGCACGTCTACCAGACCAACACCAACACCCTGCAGGCCCTCGAGACGGGCACGATCAAGCTGGCCACGATCCAGAGCTCGGCCGGGACGGGCGCCGGATTCAGCAACCACGACATCAAGGTTGCCTACCTCAAGCCGGAGACGGTGCTCCCTTCAGTCCTCGGCATCGACGCCCACGTGTCCAAGACGGCGCAGGCGGAGGCGAGGCGGTTCGTGAACTTCGTCTACTCGGCCAAGGGTCAAAAGGTGATGCAATCCGGCGACCCGACCGGCGACTCGCTGTTCTGGCCGGCGGTGACCGGTGAGCAGCCACTCAAGCCGCTGCCGGCGCTCTCGACGGTACCGACCCAGGTGCTCAACGCCTCCCAATGGGGCGCCCGTGAGGCATCCATCAACACCTGGTTCACGGACAACATCGTCCAGTGACCGTCGAAGCGGAAACGGCCGGGGCGCTGGCCCCGGCCGGGTCCGGCGAAGGTAGGGAGCAAGGATCGGGCGGTGGGGGGCAGGCGCCCGAGCCGGCGACGGCCGCCGGCTTCGGCTGGAGGAGACGGGCGTCTCTACGCGTCCCGAGTTTGGCCCTCTCCGCGGTCATCTGGGTGGCGCTGGCCTTGTTGCTCGCTATCCCCGTCCTGTTCTTCCTCGTACTGGCGGTGTCACCGCGCCTGTTCTCCCAGGGCAACTCCTGGTTCACGCTCTCCAACTTCCACGCCGCCTTCACCGGGTTCCTTGCCCGGGGCCTGATCAACTCCCTGTGGCTGAGCACCCTCACGGCGGTGCTCGCCCTGGCCGTCGGCCTGGCCCTGGCGTGGGGAGTCCAGCGCACCAACCTCATCGGCCGGCGGGTGTGGCCCATTGCCGTTTGGACGTTGCTGATCATGCCGTCGTTCCTCGTGGCCGAGGGCTGGGAGTACATGCTCCAGCCGCATGGGGTGCTCAACCAGTTCGGTATCCCGACGGGCCTCGCCTACCGGGAGTTCTTCGGCCCCGCCGGCGTGGTCTTCATCGACACCATGACCATCGTGCCCTTTGCCTACATGGCGGTCTCGGTCGCGCTGGCCAACCTGGGTTCGGAGTTCGAGGACGCGGCCCGGGTCCACGGGGCCGGCCGATTGCGAACGATCCGGGTCGTCCTGCCGATCCTGACCCCCGCGCTGTTCTCGGCGTTGGCCATCGGGTTCGCCGAGACGATCTCCGACTTCGGGGTCGCTTCCACCCTCGCCGCCGGGGCCCACTTTCCCGTCGCTACATACAACCTTTTCAATGCGGTCGACAACTACCCCACCAACTTCGGTGCGGCGGCGGCCATCGCGTGGGTGCTGGTGGCGGCCGCCGGCATCCCCATCGCCTTGCAGGCGCGCGCCCTGCGGGGACGCTCCTACGCGGTCCTCTCGGGCCGGACTCGCAACCCCGCCCGGCGCCGGCTCAGCAAACGGGCGCAGGTGATCGCCACGGCCGGGGCCGCCGGCTTGTTTGTCCTGGCCCTCGGGGCACCGATCGCCGGTGCCGCCGTCGGCTCGCTGCTGAAAAACTTCGGGACCGCCTTCTCGGCTCACACCTTCACCCTGGCCAACTACCGCCTCGTGTTCAACGGGGCGGCCGGGCTGGGCGCCCCCCTCGCCTACTCGACCCGGCTGGCCGTCATCACGGCGAGCATCGTGGCCATCCTCGGCCTGGTCGTGGCTCGGATGATGACCGCGAAAGGCGCAGGGGCCATCGGCAAGCTCATCGACCTCGTCCTCATCGGCTCGGTGGCCCTTCCCGGCATCGTCCTCGGTGCCGGGTACATCTTCACGTACAACCTGCCGTTGGCCTCCCATCTCGGACTGGCCCTGTACGGGACCACCCCCCTACTCGCCCTGGCGTACGTGGCGACGAGCCTCCCACCGCAGTCGCGCCTGATGGTCGGCCCTGTAGCCCAGTTGCAGGACTCGCTGCTCCACGCGGCCAGGGTCCACGGGGCCGGCGAGCTGGCTTCGTGGCGGAAGGCCGCCCTGCCCGTCTTGGCGCGACTGCTCCTGTGGGCCTGGCTGCTCACCTTCGCCAAGACCCTGCTCGAGCTGCCGGTCTCCCAGCTCCTCTACCCTCCGGGCAGCAACCCCGCCGCCGTCGCCATCAACAACTTCGTCGGCACCTCGGCCCACTATGGGGAGGCCACGGCCATGTCGGTCGTGGCCATGGGAGAGATGTTCGGGGTGATCGTGGTCGGCCTCGGCCTTTTCCGGCTGCTCGCCCCGAGAGGATGGCAGCGAATCGGAGGTTTCATCGATGTCTGAGTCCGTGCTCGCCCGCCGGAGAGGCAGGGGTCAAGGCACCGAGACCCAAGCGGGGACGGGTGCGTCCATAGAGGTCGACCACGCCACCAAGCGGTTCGGGCTCAAGACCGCGCTCGACGACGTCAGCATCGACGTTCCCGCCGGGTCGTTCTGTGTGCTGCTCGGCCCTTCCGGGTCGGGCAAGACGACCCTGCTCCGCTGCGTGGCCGGCATCGAGCGGCTGAGCGCTGGCCGGATCACCATCGCCGGCCGCCTCGTCGCCGACGGCACCGCCCACAGCCCACCCGAGCAACGCGATCTCGGGATGGTCTTTCAGGACTACGCCCTCTGGCCCCATCTCACGACGGCCCGCAACGTGGAGTTCGCGCTCGGGCGACGGCAGTTGGGCCGCTCCCACACCGGGCGAAAAGCCCGTCAAATGCTCGACCGGGTCGGGCTCGGCCACCTCGCCGACCGGTATCCCAACGAGCTGTCGGGGGGCGAGCAGCAGCGGGTGGCGCTGGCCCGAGCCCTCGTCGGCGCCACCGGAGTACTGCTCTTCGACGAGCCGCTCTCCAACCTCGACGCCGACCTGAGGGAGCGCATGCGACTGGAGATCGCCACGCTGGCACGCGATAGCGGTGCGACGTCGGTCTACATCACCCACGACCAGTCGGAGGCCTTTGCCCTCGCCGACAAGATCGGTGTGCTGTCCAACGGACGACTCGTGCAGCTGGCGACGCCCGAGACCGTGTACCACCATCCGGCCACGCCGTTTGTGGCCAGGTTCACCGGCCTCGCGGGTGAGCTCAACGTTGCCATCGACGGTCCTTCGGACCCCGACGGAGACGGCCGCCCTTGCGTCACGGTCCGTCCGGTCGGCTTCGACCGGGGCGAAGGGCAGCCGATCGTTGCCTACCGCCCGTCCGATGCTCCGGCCATGGCGACCGGCACGCTGCTCATCCGCCCCGCTGCCGTCCGGCTCCTCCCGCCCGAGCACCCGGAGAGAAATCTCGACGCCATGGTCCTCGACTCCGCCTACCGGGGCAGGGGCTACGACCACGCCCTGCTTCTCGGCGACGGGACCCAGCTCATCGGCATCCACGACGAGCGCAGGTGGGCGCGAGGAGACCACGTTGCGGCCCGCTTGGCGACGGCGGGCTGCCTCCTCTTCGGCGGCCCGGAAGCGGCGGAAAGGGACCACTGAGCGCGGCGTCGGCCGCTGTCGTCGCACCCCCCTTGTACCCTCGTCGCCGTCGGATCGAGTCGAGGGAGCGGGACAAACGTGATGGGCCACCGAGAGCGCAGGAGCTGAGCTCATGGCCCTGCACGTCCACCGCTCGGAGCGGGCCGATCGGCTCGCGGACGCCCTCGCCGGCCTGCTCGCCGGCCCCGTCGACGACCCGATGGCCGCCGAGGTCGTCTCGGTGCCGACGCGCGGCGTCGAGCGGTGGCTCACCCAGCGCCTTTCGGCGACACTCGGGGCATCGCCTGGGAGTGCCGACGGGATCTGCGCCAACATCGAGTTCCCCTTCCCCGGCCGGCTGGTCGATGCGGCCCTCGAGGGGGCCGCCGGCGTCGAGGCGGGGACCGATGCGTGGCGGCCCGACCATCTGGTCTGGCCATTGCTCGAGGTCACCGACGCCTGCATCGGGGAGTCGTGGCTTCGCACCCTGGCCGCTTACATTGAAATGGGGCCCGGCCGGCGTTTTGGTGCCGTCCGCCACGTCGCCGATCTCTTCGACCGCTACGGCGTGCACCGGCCGGCCATGCTGCGGGCGTGGGCCACGGGAGCCGATGTCGACGCCCAGGGCCGACCGCTGCCGGCCGACGGCATCTGGCAGGCGGAGCTATGGAGAAGGCTGAGGGCCTGGCTCGGGACGCCGAGCCCGGCCGAGCGCCTCGTCGCCGCCTGCGCCCGTCTGGGCGATGACCCCACGCTCGTCACGCTCCCGGCGCGGCTCTCGCTCTTCGGCCTCACCCGGATCCCCGCCAGCCACGTCGACGTCCTCGATGCCCTTGCAGTCGGCCGCGAGATCCATCTCTTCGCCCTCCACCCCTCACCGGCCCTGTGGGCCGACGTGGCCAGTCTGCGGCTGGGGCGGGGGCCGTTCGGTCGAGACGCCGACCCGACGGTCGACGCGGCGCGCCATCCTCTCCTCGCGAGCTGGGGACGCGACGCACGCGAGATGCAGCTCGTGCTTCCGACGGGCCACGTCGACCATCACCACCCCGTCGACCGGGCGCCCGGCCGCGCGCCGGAGCCGGCCGAAGCGGGAACGCTGCTCGCCCAGGTCCAAGCCGGAGTGCGAGGCAACCTGACGCCGCCTGGACCCCCCCGTGCCCCGGAGGACGACCAGCGGCCGATGCTGCCCGCCGGCGATCGCAGCATCCAGGTCCACAACTGCCATGGCCGGGCCCGTCAGGTCGAGGTCCTCCGCGACACCATCCTTCACCTCCTCCGAGCCGATGCGACGCTCGAGCCGCGCGACATCATCGTCATGTGCCCCGATATCGACACGTTCGCGCCGCTCATCCACGCGACCTTCGGGGCGAGGACAGACCCGGTCGGCACCGGGCCGACCCGGTCCGACGTCAGCCGTGCGACCGACGGTGATACAGACGACGCATCGAGGCAGCCGGGCCAGCTGCGCGTGCGGCTCGCCGACCGATCCATCCGCCAGACCAACCCGGTCCTGGCCGTGGTCTCCGAGCTCCTTGCGCTCGTCGACGCTCGCCTGACGGCATCCCAGGTTCTCGATCTGGCCGGCCGAGACCCCGTGCGCCGACGCTTCAGCCTCGACGACGACGACCTGGCGCGCATCGAGCAATGGGTCGCAGCCGCCGAGATCCGATGGGGACTCGACGCCGCCCATCGAGAGCCCTACGGCCTTCCCGGTCTGAGCGCCAACACCTGGAAGGCAGGCATGGATCGGCTGCTGCTCGGCGCGGCGATGACCGAGGATGGTCACCCGGTGGTCGGTGGCGTGCTGCCCGTCGATGACGTCGGCAGCGGCGACCTGGACCTGGTGGGACGGTTCGCAGAGCTCGTCCACCGGCTCGGTGATGCCGTCGCCGCACTCGGCCGGGCCCAGATCCTGACCGACTGGACCGCGACCATCACCGAGGCCGCCGCCTCGCTCACGGCGACGAGCGAGGCGGACGACTGGCAGGTCACCGAGTTGCGGCGACTGCTCGATGACGTGGTCGCAGAGGCCGGCACCGACCGGCGGGGTGCCCTCCTGCTCCTGCCGGCCGAGGCCAGGACCCTGCTCGCCGATCGGCTGCGAGGGCGCCCGACACGCGCCAACTTCAGGACCGGTCACCTGACCGTATGCACGCTCGTGCCCATGAGATCGGTGCCGCATCGCGTCGTCTGCCTGCTCGGAATCGACGACGGCGCCTTCCCCCGTCAGGGCGGCGTCGATGGTGACGACCTGATCGAGCGGGCGCCGTACGTCGGCGATCGCGACGGGCGGGGCGAGGACCGCCAACTGCTCCTTGACGCCCTGCTGGCAGCGACCGAGTGCCTGGTTGTCACCTACAGCGGACGCGACGAGCGGACCAATGCCCGGCGGCCCCCTGCGGTCCCGCTCGGGGAGCTCCTCGACGTGGCGGACGCTACCTGTCGGGTTCAAGACCGACGACCTGATGGCCGCCCGGCCGAGGTGAGGGACCGGATCGTCACGGTCCATCCTCTGCAGCCGTTTGATCCCCGCAACTTCGCGCCCGGCGCCCTGGACTCCACAGGAGGAGACCCGGCCGAGGTCGGCCCGTGGAGCTTCGACCCGGTCTACCTCGAAGGGGCCAGGGCGCTGTTGGCCGATCGGGCGCAGGTCGCCCCGTTCTTGACCTCCCCTCTGCCGGCCCTCCCTGCCGCACCCATCGAGCTCGACGCCCTGATCCGATTCCTGCGCCACCCGGTTCAGGCCTTTCTCCGTCATCGTCTTGGCATCGTGTTGAGCGACAGGTCCGGTGACCCCGACGACGGGCTCCCGGTCGAGCTCGACGGGCTCGAGCGCTGGCAGATCGGGGATCGGATGCTCACCGCCCGCCTGGCCGGCGCCACCGTCGACGCCTGCCGGGCGGCGGAGCTGGCCCGGGGAGGGTTGCCGCCCGGCGGCCTCGGACGTTCCGTGCTCGACGCGGTGGTGCCCGTGGTCGAGCGGCTGGTCAGCGAGGGACGGCGCCATCCTCCGGTTCCGGTCCCTCCGACGTCGCTCGATGTCGCCGTAGACCTGGGAAACGGCCACACCATCGCCGGCACCGTGTCGGACATCGTCGGAGAGACGGCACGGGTCATCACCTTCTCCAGGGTGGCGAGCGACAAACGCCTGGCCGGATGGGTCCGCCTGCTGGCGCTGGCCGCGACCCGTCCCGAGATCCCCTACATGGCCGTCACCATTGGTCAGAGCAAGCGCAAGCTGAGCATTGCGACCTTCGGTCCGCTTCCCGGCTCCCCCACCGAGCGGCACAGCTACGCCCTGGATCAACTTCGGATCCTCACGGACCTCTACCGGCAAGGCATGACCCAACCCCTCCCCCTGTACTGCGAGACATCGGCGGCATGGGCCGCGGCCGCCCATGCGGGCAAAGACCCCCACGCGGCGGCCGTCCGAGAGTGGAAGACGACACCGCCACTGTTCGACCACGAGGACCGCGACGCCTACCACCGCCTCGTCCTCGGCGGCATCGCCGATTTTGACGACCTCGTCGCCCAAGGCCCCCACCCCGACGAGGCCGGCCCCGGTTGGCCGGCCGATGAGCCGAGCCGCATCGGCCGCTACGCCCTTCGGCTGTGGGCCGGACCCCTCGCCCATCAAGACCTGGTCGTCGCATGACGACCCGGACCTTCGACCTGTGCGGCCCCCTTCCGGAGGGGTTCACCGTGCTCGAGGCGAGTGCCGGCACCGGCAAGACCTTCGCCATCGCCGCCCTCGCCGCTCGCTACGTCGCCGGTGGCGTGGGCCTCGACCAGATGCTGCTCGTCACGTTCACACGCGCCGCCACCGGGGACCTGCGCCAACGGGTCCGAGAGCGGTTGGTCACGGCGGAGCGAGGCCTGGCCGATGTCGTCGCCGCTCGACCCACCGATCCCGACGATCGGGTCCTCCGATCCCTTGCCGACGCCGATCCCGCCGAGATCGAGGTGCGCAGGCGGCGGCTGGCGACGGCGCTCGCCGGCTTCGACGCCGCCACCATCACCACCACCCACGGGTTTTGCCAGCAGATGCTCTCCGGGCTCGGGGTGGCCGGCGGCATCGAGCCGGACGTCACCCTCGTCGAAAACGTCGACGACCTGGTCGCCGAGGTCGTCGACGACCTCCTCACAGCCAGGGTGCTCAGGGGTGACAAGACCCCGCTGCGTCGGGCCGCTGCCATCGAGGTCGCCCGGTTCGCCCTGTCCAATCCCCGCACCGACATCGCCGAGACCGAAGACCACCCCGACATCGAACAGGAGCTACGCGTCCGGATGGCCAAAAAGGCCCGGGTCGCCGTCGACCTCCGTAAGCGCAGGGCGCGCCTCATCACCTACGACGACCTCCTCACCCGGCTGGTCGACGCCCTCGGCGATGAGGGCTCTCAAGCCCGGACTCGTTTGCGCAATCGATTCCCTGTTGTCCTTGTGGACGAGTTCCAAGACACCGACGAGCTGCAGTGGCAGATCCTCTCCTCGGCTTTCGGCCGAGGCGGCAACACGCTCGTGCTGATCGGAGATCCGAAGCAGGCCATCTACTCGTTCCGGGGCGCCGACGTCCATGCCTACCTCGAGGCGACCGAGCGAGCCGGGAGGGTCCAAACCCTCGACACCAACCGTCGCAGCGACCAGGGGCTGCTCGACGCCTACGACCTCCTCTTCGACCGGGCAACCCTCGGTCACCCCGGAATCGCCTACCGGCCGGTCCTCGCCGCGCCCGAGCACCGGTTGGCCGGCATCGACTCCCCGGTCCCGTCGGCCGCACTCAGACTCCGCATGGTGCACGCTGAAGACGGTCAGGTCGCCAAGTCGCCCAAGGGTTGGGCGGCGCTGCCCTCGGCTCGGGCCGTGGTCGCACGCGACGTCGCATCAGACGTCGCCCGCTCGCTGGCCGCCGAGACCCGCTTGGTCCAGAGGGACACCGAAGGGGAGGTCACGCAAGGCGTTCCGCTGCGGCCCGGCCACATCGCCGTGCTGACCGAGCGCCGCTACGACGCCGCCGCGGTCAGGGATGCGTTGATCGACGCTTCCGTCCCCGCCGTGATCACCGGCGACGGAAGCGTCTTCGCCACCCCCGTGGCGCGCGACTGGCTCCTGCTGCTCGAGGCGCTCGAACGCCCTACCTCCCCCTCCAGGGTGAGGACCGCGGCACTCACGCCCTTCGTCGGTTGGACCGCGGCGGATGTGGGCACGGCAGGCGACGCGGCCTGGGAGGAGCTGCATGCCAGGTTGCACCACTGGGCCGGCGTGCTCGCCGGACCGGGCGTCGCGACCCTCCTCGAGCTGGTCACCAGGGTGACCGGCCTGCCCGAGCGGCTGCTGCGGGTCGCCGACGGCGAGCGCAAGCTCACCGACCTCCGCCACATCGGCCAGCTCCTGCACGCCGAGGCCGCCACCGAGCGCCTCGGGGTCACGGCCATGGCCGGCTGGCTGCGGCGCCGGATCAGGGAGGCGGACGACGACGTGGGCACCGAGGAGCGCAGTCGCCGTCTCGAGTCCGACGCCGAGGCGGTCCAGGTACTGACGATCCACAGGAGCAAGGGTCTCGAGTTTCCCGTCGTCTACCTCCCCTACCTCTGGGATCCCCACAAGCCGCCCCAGGGAGACCGGCCGGTCGCTTACCACGACAGGGCCAGGGCCCACACGCCAAGGACCATCGACGTGTCCTGCGCCGGTGAGACCTACAAGGAGCACCAGGCGTGGGAGCTCGCCGAGCGAAGGGGCGAGGACCTCCGCCTCGCCTACGTCGCGCTCACGAGGGCCCGCCATCAGGCCGTCGTCTGGTGGGTCGGCTCGGCCCACTGCCGGGACTCCCCCCTCGGTCGGCTCCTCTTCGCCCGCACCGCCGACGGTGGCGTGGCCGCGCAGGGCCGGCGGACGCCGAGCGACGCCGAGGCGCTGGCCCGCTTCGAGGGTCTGGCTGCTTCGGCCCCGGGGCGGTGGTCGGTCGAACGAGTCGCAATCGGACCCACACCTGCATGGACGCCCTCCACGGCCGATCCGCCGACCCTCTCGGCTGCGACATGGGACCGCGCCATCGACCACGCCTGGCGTCGCACGTCCTACACCGGTCTCACCGCCGATGCGACCGAGGCCACGGTGGCCAGCGAACCCGAACACCTCGGCCGTGCCGACGAGCGGATCCCCGAGCTCGACGGTGTCGCGGCCCGCATTCCCGGCCCCGGCCCCGGCGGGACCCAACCGCCGGGCACCGGATCGGACGGCGCTAAACCGCCGCACGACGAGTTGCGAAGCGTCGACCTCCCGCTCGCCGCCATGCCGGCTGGCGCGCGGGTCGGATCGTTGATCCACGCCGTACTCGAGGATCTCGACTTCACGGCCGAGAATCTCCCCGCCGCCATCTCCGAGGCCGTGGCCAGACAGTCGGCCCGTTGGCCCGTCGACCTCGGTTCTCCCGGCGTCGCCGCGGCGGGCATCGAGGCTGCCGTCCTGACCCCGCTTGGTTCGACGGCCGGAGAACGCCGCCTGGCCGACATCGGGCGATCCGACCGTCTCGACGAGTTGGCCTTCGAGCTGCCCGTCGCCGGCGGCGACCGGCCCAAGGGGACGGTGGATCTCGGCGACGTGGCCGACCTCGTCGCCAAGCAGCTTCCGGCCGGCGACCGTCTGCACGGCTACCCGGACCGTCTCCGTGACCTCGAGGCCGCCGGGGCGTTCCGTGGCTTCCTGACGGGCAGCCTCGACCTCGTCGCCCGTCTCCGGGACGGCGATGATGACCGGTTCGTCGTGATGGATTACAAGACCAACCGGCTCGGTTCCGACCCCTCGACGCTCAGCGCATGGGACTACCGGCCCGAGGCCCTCGACGACGCCATGATGCAGGCCCACTACCCGCTCCAAGCCCTGCTGTATTGCAGCGCGCTGCACCGCTACCTGCGATGGCGGGTCGCCGGCTACGACCCGCAACGCCACATCGGTGGTGTGCTGTACCTGTTCCTGCGGGGGATGAGCGGGGTCGGCGTGGCCCGGGTCGATGGCCAGCCGTGCGGTGTGTGGGCATGGACGCCGCCGGTCGAGCTGGTCACCGGGCTCAGCGATCTTCTGGAGAAAGGGGGAGCCAGATGAACGACCCCATCGGCCTTGCCCCCGACCGCTTCGATGGCCGCCAGGCCATGGGCGTGACCGGTCGGCTCGGGGCTTTCAATCGCGCTCTGGTCCTGAGCACTGCGGACGTCCACGTGGCGGCGCGCCTCGGCGCCATCACGGGCGACTCCGACGACGTGGTCCTGCTTGCCGCCGCCCTGGCCGTGCGCGCCGCCCGGATCGGACACGTCTGCGTCGACCTGGCCAAGGTCGCCCTCACCACCATCGGTGACGCCGAAGACGACGTCGACATCGGGAGCCTCCCCTGGCCTTCGGTCGACGAGTGGATCACCCGGCTGGCGTCCAGTCCGCTCGTCGGTCTTGGGGAGAATCCGGAGACCGGGCGACCGCTTCACCTGATCGGCACCCTGCTCTACCTCGACCGCTACCTGCGCCAGGAGCGGTCGGTGGCCGACGACCTCGAGGCGCGCGCCGCCGCCGGCGGGCCGGTCGACATCGGGGTCCTCAGTTCCGGGCTCGATCGAATGTTCCCCGGCGACCAGTCCGAGCTCCAACGGCTGGGAGCCGCAGTCGCGGTCCTGCGCCGCTTCGCCGTCATCGCCGGCGGTCCCGGCACGGGCAAGACGACGACCGTCGCCCGCCTGGTCGCCCTCCTCGACGAGCAGGCCACGACGGCCGGCGGCCCACCACCGAAGATCGCCCTGGCGGCGCCGACGGGCAAGGCTGCGGCCCGGCTGGAGGAGGGGGTGCACGGCGCTGCGGCCACCCTCGACGTTCCCGCTGCGGTCAGCAGTCGGTTGCTCGGGTTGCGAGCGTCGACCCTTCATCGCCTGCTCGGCACCCGACCGGACAGTCGGAGCCGATTCCGCCACGACGACCGCAACCGGCTGCCGTATGACACGGTGATCGTCGACGAGACGTCGATGGTGGCGCTGTCGATGATGGCAAGACTGGTCGAGGCCCTCCGCCCCGACACACGCCTCGTGCTGCTCGGGGACCCGGACCAGCTGAGCTCGGTCGAGGCCGGCGCCGTGCTCGGCGACATCGTGGGTCCCGCCGCCGACGGCCTACGGATGAGCACCGCCGCACGCACCGCAGCGTCGGAGGCCACCCGTTTGGCCGTTCCCGACGAGGACCGGGCGGGAGCCCGATCTCCCGGGCCGGCCGGGATCGGCGACGGCGTCGTGGTGCTTCGCCACGTCCATCGGTTTGGGTCCGGTATCGCCGCCCTCGCCGAGGCGATCCGCAGCGGCGACTCCGACGCCAGCGTCAGGGCCCTGACCGAGCACCCAGGGAGCGTCACGTGGCACCGAGCCGAGGCGGACCTCGACGCGGTCAGAACGGCGGTCGTGGCGACCGGTCGGGCTGCGGTCGATGCGGCCGCGTGCGGGGACGGCAGGTCGGCGCTCCGCGCCCTGGCGACAACAAGGCTGCTCTGTGCGCACCGGAGCGGTCCGAGCGGTGCGGCGACATGGATGGCCACGGCGGAGGGATGGCTCGCCGCCGCCATACCCGGCTACGGCACGGGAGGCCGTTGGTATGTCGGACGTCCCCTGCTCGTGACCCGCAACGACTATGGCCTCAACCTGAGCAACGGTGACGTCGGCGTCATCGTGGCGACCGGCCCGGGGCGCACTGCGGCCGCCTTCGAGCGCGGCGGTGCAGTAGCGCTCGTAGCCCCGTCCAGGCTCGAAGCGGTCGAGACCGTCCACGCCATGACGATCCACAAGAGCCAGGGGTCGCAGTTCGACACCGTCGGGGTCGTCCTCCCGGATGCCGACTCGAGGATCCTCACCCGAGAGTTGCTCTACACCGCGGTGACGAGGGCCCGTCGACATGTCCACCTGATCGGCGACGAGGCCAGTGTCAGGGCCGGCGTCGCCAGGGAGGTGGCCCGAGCCTCGGGCCTGCGGCCGCGACTGTGGGGCGACGAGACCGGCGGGTAGGGACTGCGAGCTCACCCGGCGAGGCGCGCTGCGGGGTGCTAGACATCGAACGCCGGCTACGGCCGGCTTCCACCAGCGGGCATGTGGCATGCCCGGTCGGACAAGGGCGAAGCAACTCGGAGGGGGACAGTCAATGGCAAGGACCAGGATGCTGGTCGGCGCGGTCGCGGCGACGGCGACGATGCTCGGCATGTCGATGGCGACAGTCGGCGGATCCGCAGGCGCCGCCCCGGCCTCGGGCGAGTCCCTCTTGGCCGGCACGGCCTCGCCGTGGACGGAGCACGCTCGTGCGATCGGCGACGTGGCCGGATCCGATACGTTCTCCGTCGCCGTGTGGCTGAAGCCCGACATCGCCGCCGCCGGCCGGTTCGCCGACGCCGTGAGCCAACCCGGGAGCCCGTCGTATCGGCACTACTTGAGCCCCGACGCGTACACCGGTCGTTTCGCGGCGAGCCGGCAGAGGGCCAACGATGTAGCCAAGTGGTTGCAAACGCAGGGGTTCACGTCGGTCGCGGTCGACTCCCAGCGTGCCTATGTGTCGGCTTCGGCGTCGACCGTAGTGGTCGACAAGGCCTTCCGGGTGCAGGAGAAGCGGTACCGAGCGTCCAAGACGCTCAACGCAGGACCGTACGCCCTGCGCTCCAACGACCGGGCCATCTCCCTGCCGACCTCCCTTGCTTCGGGTGTGCTCGGTGTCACCGGGTTGACCAACGTGGCGCCCGTCTCCACCCTGGTACACCGGCCGTTGCGAGCGGTCGCAGCGGCATCAAGGGCCAAGGCCAGCATCACGGCCAACTGCTCGAAGTACTACGGGCAAAAGCGCGCCTACAACGTGCCGGAGAAGCTAGGAAAGAAGACCTTTCCTCTCGCCGTGTGCGGGTACGGCGCCAACCAACTCAGGTCCGCGTATGGCGCCAACCGCACCAACACAGGGAAGGGGGTGAGGGTGGCCGTGACAGAGCTCGGCCTGGCCCCCGACATGTACCAGACCCTCGTGGACTACGCGCACCACGAAGGCATGCCGCGCCCCTCGGCCTCGAGGTACAGCGAGCTGTCAATCGGACGGGGCTCAAACTGTGGCGACCCCTTTGCCGTCGAGGAGCAGCTCGACGTCGAAGCCGTCTACGACATGGCCTACCGGTCCCACATCCTCGTCGTCGGCGGTGACAGCTGCGCCTCGCACTTCGGCCTGTACGGTCTCTTCGGCGCCGACGAGGCCGTCCTCGACGGCAACGGTTCCCACCCCCTCGTCTCCATCGACTCCAACTCCTGGGAGAGCGGGGCCGAGACGCAGCCCATCTCGTGGACCAACATCGAGCACGCCTTCTTGCTGCGGGCGGCAGGTGAGGGCGTCAGCATGCTGTTCTCCTCGGGTGACTCATCCGGCGTCGGCGCACCGGCCAACGATCCCTATGCCACCGCGGTCGGCGGCACCACCCTCGGCATCGGCAAGCATCAGAACCGCCTGTTCGAGACGGGCTGGTCCAACCAGACGTTCGAGCAATTCAAGGGAAGGTGGGCGTTTTCGTTCGCCGACGGTGCGGCCGGCGGCGGAGCCAGCCTGGCCTGGGCCGAACCGAGCTACCAGCGCGGTGTGGTCCCGAGCCGACTGTCGAAGGCACCGGGTAACAAGGGCCCGGCTCGCGCCGTACCCGACGTCAGCGCCGATGCCAACCAGTACACCGGCATGCTCGTCGGGACCTTGTACGGCAAGAAGGGTGCCTATCTGGCCCTTCCGGTCGGGGGCACGAGCGTGGCATCGCCGCTCGTGGCCGGGATGGTCGCGGCCGCCGAGCAGGGGCAGCGCACACCGTTCGGGTTCCTCAACCCGGCGCTCTACAAGCTGGCGGGGACGGGCGCATTCCACGACACGCGACCGCTGACCAACCGCAGCCGGCCACCATTCAGGGCCGTCATATGCCCGGCCCGGTACGCGCTGCTGTGTGGCGGAGTTGCCTTCCGCGTGCCGGCCCTCTCGGTCTTCGACGTCCAGTCCAAGTCGCTGACGACACAGGTCACCCTGAAGGGATACGACTCCATGACCGGGATCGGCACGCCCAATGGGAAGCTGTTCGTCGCCGGCCTGCGCCGGCTCGCCGGGTGAGCTCGCAAGCTCAAAGGCCGCGACGACCCAGCCGGAGAACCCGGTCGTCCCAACACGAGAGGATGGAGATCTCGGCCTCGGTGACCTCGAAGACGGCATCTTGGCGGTAGCGCCGGCCGAGGACGAGCACCTCGTCGAGACGGACGCCGCTGAGCGCGAACCCCTCCTCGGCCCAGCTACCGTCCACGGCCCGTCCGAGGGCACGCCACCAGCGGGCTCCTGAGCCTTCCAGGTCGGCGACGAGCCGGGCCTGGGACGCGTCGTTGACGGCAACGTCCGCCCGCCGGCCCATCGGGTTCCATGCCGTAAGCATGTAGGCCGGCGGCGCCATCGGGAGCGACACAACGGCATTTGGCCCGTTGATGTCGACCCAGCCGGAACGGGCTGCAGCGTCCGACGCCTCCGAGGTGGGGATCTGGACCGACACGATCGTCGCGGCGTAGGTATCCCACGACACGGGCTCGGCGTCGTGGCTCATCGGCCGCCGGTCGTGGGACGGCACGATCGGCGCGGCCCTCGGTTGATGCGCGGGGCTCCGCGGCGTAGCTTCACACCGTCGGGTTTACTCCAAGGGGGAGGGCGAAGTCTGATGGTTCATCTTGGTCGGAGCGGTTCGCGTGTCCTTGTCGCGGCGGTGGCCATTGTCACGGCCGGAGCCATGCTCGTGCTCGGCGCTCCTCCCGGTGGGGCGGCGCCGGCCACTGCTGCGGCCAAGGGCGAGCCTTACAGCTGCGGCCTCAATGGCAGCGCCGTCTCCGGTACCTTCGGCGACGCCGGCCTCATCGGCTGGGCCGGCGACAACGGCGTCGTCGCCTGCCTCGGCGGAAGTTTCTACGTCAAGGCAAGCGCGACCACGGGGACAACGTACGGCTACGGCGTCTACAACGACACCGCCACCACCTGGGTCAACGCCGACCGCTTCCTTCCCGCCCTCGTGACGTCCTTCAAGCGGAGCGGCACCGACGTGTCGATCACCAACTTCGCCGACCGGGTGGTCATCGGAGGCCATCCCTTCGAGGTTGTCTACAGCCGGGTCAAGGTCCACAACCCGACCTCGCAAACAGTCCGCATCAACCCGCAGCCCACCACGGGCCTCGTGCCCTTGGTCCAGGCTCCCGTCGCCGTTGCGGCCGGAGCCACGGTCGATCATGACTATGCCGTCGTAGCCAACCGGTTCGGCGGTACCTACACCCTGCCGACCGCCTCGGCCCTGGTCGCGGCCGGCGGATACACGACCCATTTCGCCCACATGCGATCGTTCTGGACTGGTCAGCTCGGCCGCATCGCTCAGCTCCGCCAGCTTCCCGATCGGACGCTGATCGACGCCTACAAGACCGGGTTCGTCTACACCCAGATCATCAGGAACGGAGACGAGCTCTACACCGGGTCCAACGGCTACATCGCCGAGTTCAGCCACGATGTCATCGGGATCCTCGCCAACCTGTTCACGCAGGGTGACTTCAACGACGCTCATGCCCTGCTCAACCGAGCCAACTACGTGATCGGCACCCAAACCCAGTATGCCGACGGGGTCTGGACCTACTCGTGGCCCTGGGCGATCTACCTGGAGAAAACCGGCGACCTCAGTTTCGTCAAGCAGCACTTCGCCACGGCGGGAAGCCTCGGAGCGAAGAAAGAACCGAGCATCGAGGCCACCGCCCACGCCATTGCCGCCGATAGGACCGGTCCTGGCGGGATCATGGAAGAGACCAACGACATCGACGCCAACGGGTACTGGACCATCGACAACTATGAGGCCCTGATGGGACTCGCCGCCTACAAGTACCTCGCCGTCGAGGTCGGCAACAAGGCCCAGGTGGCGTGGGCATCGCATCAGTACAACAGCCTGCTCGCCGCCACGAACAAGACCCTCGACGCCACGATATCGAAGCACCATCTTCGTTACCTGCCATGCTCGATGGTCGAGCCCAACACGGACAATCGCTGTGTCAATGCCGAAGATGCCAACTGGGCCGCCCCATTTCTGTTCGGACGCTGGGCGTGGGACGGCTATCTCTTCGGCGCCAGGCGATCGGGACCAGGGTTGAGCCTCATCGATGCCACCTACGACTATGGTTTCGGCCGCCTCGCCGGCAAGCTGCCAGCCAACACCTTCGGCGGCTACTCCCCCGACTTCTGGTCGACGGCCTACAACGCCGGTTACGGCAGCTGGGGTCTGGCCAGCACATCTCATCGTGACCAGGGGGTCCTCTCCTATCAGTTCATGATCGCCAACGACCAGAGCGGCCCCTACTCGTGGTGGGAAAGCTCGGCGACACCCAACCCCGGATCTCCCTGGGTGGGAGTCCACCCGTCCAGCGGTAACGGGGCCTCACCCCACGCCTGGGGCATGGCCAACGCCAACAAGGTCCTGCTCGACTCGCTCATCGCCGAACGGTCCGATGGGACGATCATCATCGGCCGAGGAGTGCCCGACTCCTGGGTCACGGGCGGCACGCGAATCGCCGTGACCAACGTGCCGACGACCGCCGGGAACCGAATGGGGTTCAGCGAGCAGGCCAGCGGCACCACGGTGCGACTCACCCTTTCAGGCCACAAGCCCGCAGGGGACGTGGAGTTCCAGCTTCCCGCCTTCGTCCGCAACATCGCCACCGCGTCGAGGGGCGTGGTCGACGAGCGCACCGGGACCGTCACCATTCGGGCGCGTGTTCGCGCCGTGACCGTCACGCTTCGACGAGGCGCCTGAGCGTCACCGCGGTCGGCCATCATGGGGGCGATGGCCGACCCGTTTGCCGATGTCCCTGCCCATCCCGCCGCCGTCTCCGCTCTGAGAGCGGCGGCGGTGCGACCTGTTCACGCCTACCTCTTTGTCGGGCCGGCGGGAACGGGAACGCGCCCTGCGGCCGTGGCGTTTGCCGCCGCGGTGCTCGATCCTGACGGCAACGCAACCGGTGACCTGACCGCCCGAGTGCTGGCCGGCGTCCATCCCGACGTGGTCACCGTCGAACGGCAGGGTGCCGCCATCGGGATCGACTCGGCCCGCGAGGTCGCCCGCCTGGCGGCGCGCAGCCCATTAGAAGGGTCGAGGAAAGTCCTCATCCTCGACGACTTCCACCTCGTCAAGGACGCCGGTCCCGCGCTGCTCAAAACGATCGAGGAGCCGCCGCCTTCAACGATCTTCGTGATCCTGGCGGAGCATCTCCCTCCGGAGCTCGTGACCATCGCCAGCCGATGCGTCCGGATCGACTTCAGCCCGCTTCCGCACCCCCTGGTAATCGAGATGCTGGTGGCGGAAGGAGTGGATGCGACCGTCGCGGCCGAGCTGGCCGAAGTGACGGGCGGGCGCATCGACCGGGCCAGGTTGCTCGCCACCGACCCCGAGTTCGGCGCCCGCCGGCAGGCCTGGTTGAACGTACCCGGCCGCCTCGACGGGTCCGGCGCGACTGTCGCGGCCGTCGCCGACGAGCTGATCGGTCTGCTCGACACCTCGGTGAAGCCGCTCGAGGCCCGTCAGGCCGAGGAGCGCGCCGCCCTCGAGACCCGCAACCGGCGCGCCGCCGAGGTCAACGGCAAGGTCGCGAGGAGCGGGAGGACGGGCCTCACCGTCGGTGTACGCGAACAGGAGGAACGCCACCGCAGAGAGCTCCGCCGGCAACGCACCGACGAGCTCCGCAGCGGTCTCGCCGTGCTGGCCGGTGCCTGGCGAGACCGTCTCGGCGAGGCGTCGACCCGCCCGCACGCCATCGCCGCCATCGCTGCTATCGACCAACTGGGCGCCGACTTGGCCCACAACCCCGGCGAACTGCTTGCCCTCCAGGCTTTGCTCGTGCGGATCGGGGAGTCGCCGGCCTGAGGACGGCGGCTCACCGGGCCCGGTCGGGGCCTCCGTTCGGCCCGGGCGGGCCCTCCGTGGCGTCAGCGATCCTCGGGCGGGGGCGGGACGGCGCCGCTGCGGTGGAGGGCCTCGAGCTGAGCCGGGCCGACGCCGACCTCGAGGAGGACCTCATCGGTGTGCTCGCCAACGAGGGGCGCCGGGCGCCTGACGCTCTGCGGGGCGCGGTCGAAGCGCACCGGGGGTGGGATCTGCTTGTAGCGGCCGGCGACGGGGTGCTCGGCGTCGGGGAGCTCGTCGACCAGGTCGGCGAGGGCGACGACCTCGGTGGCGGGGACGCCGGCCCTACGACAGAAGGCCATCCATGCTGCCGTCGTGCGGGTGGCCATCACGTCGGCGACGAGCCGGTAGAGCAGGTCGGCGTTGGCGATGCGGGAGCGGCCCGACGTGTAAAGCTCCGGGTCGACGTCGATGCGGCCGGCCTCGGTGAGAATGGCTTCGTAATGCTGCCTCGAGTAGGGCAGGACCTGGATCCACCCGTCGGCGGTCGCCTGTGGTCGCCGTTGCGGGGTGAGGATCCTCGAGTACCCGGCGGGACCGACCGTCGGGCGAGGGATGGCGCCGGCGCCGTGTTCGACGAGCATGAACGCCGATGCCGTGTCCTCCATCGGGACCTCGATACGTTCGCCCTCACCCGTCCGCGCCCGGCGAAAGAGCGCCGCAGCCACGGCATAGGCGATGCTGAGCCCGCACAGCTTGTCGGTGAAGATCGTCGGCACGAGGGCGGGCCTGCCGGTCTGGAGGAGGTTGGCGTCCGCCACCCCCGTGGCGGCCTGGATGACGTCGTCGTAGGCAGGGTCCTCCTGCCGGGGGCTGCCAGTGGCGTAGCCGTGCGCCTCGCAGTACACGACATCGGGGCGGACGGCGACGATGTCGTCGTAGGTCAGGCCGGCCCTGGTCAGGGTCCCGACGCGCAGGTTCGTCACGACCACGTCGCACGTCGCCGCCACCCGCAAGAGGGCGTCGCGGCCGTCGTCGGTCTTGTAGTCGAGCCTCACGCTGCGCTTGTTGCGCATCAGGTTGAGCGAGACGCCGGAGAGCTCGGGGTGGGGCCCGGGGCCCATCACCCGGTTGGTATCGAGCTTGCCTCCCTCGATCACGATGACGTCGGCGCCGAGGTCGCCCAGGATCTGCGTGGCGAACGGCCCCATCACCACGGAGGTCAGGTCGAGCACCCGCACGCCTTGGAGCGGACCGTCACTTGAGGCGCCGACGGTACTCACGGGAGAGAAAGGATACGGCGGCGACGACGGCTGCCACCACCCTGATGCTGGACGTCCGCCCCCGGCCCTCTCGGCTGGAAATCACGGCAGCGGCTCCTGCTACCTTGGTCGGGCCGCATCGTTCCCGCGTCGCCCTCCGCCGGCGCCCCGGGCGCAACGCGACACGAAGGCCCGAGTAGCTCAGACGGCAGAGCGACGCACTCGTAATGCGTAGGTCAAGGGTTCGATTCCCTTCTCGGGCTCGATATTACCGCAGTTCAGCATGGGTATCGGGTTGATGTCTCACCCTTCCTGGAAGTTTCGTCCCAACAGTTGTCCCAACAAAAGGGGACGCTGACGGAGGAGGTAATTCGATGGCGGGGAGCCTTCGACAGCGGCCGGATCGTGGGGCCGATGCCTGGGAGCTGCGGGTATACCTGGGCCGGGACGCGGCCGGCAAGGTCCGGCACCGCAGCGTCCTGTTCCGGGGGACCAAGCGCTCTGCGCAACGGGAGCTGACACGACTTGCCGCCGAGCAGGATCGTGCGCCAGCGGTGGTCCCCGACGACACGGCCCGCGCCTGGGGTCCGTGCACCACCATCAACGATGCCATCGAGGCCTGGCAGGCCAACGGCTGGGACGACCTCTCGCCGAGCACGGCCCGCCGCTACGAGGGCGTATGGAGGGTCAACATCAGGGACTCGATCGGGCGGCGCCGGATAGCCAACCTCGGGCCTTACGACGTGGAGCGCTACTTCCGGGACCTGAAGACGGCCGGGTTGTCGCAGGCGTCGGTCCGCTACGTCCGGGCCGTGCTGCATCGTGCCTGTCGCCTGGCCCGCAAGTGGAGCAACAACACCCTCCCCAACCCGATCACCGACACCGAGCTGCCGGAGTGGTCGCTGGCGGAGACGGGACCGGCGGTGCGGTCGCCCACACCGGACGAGGTGCGCCGTCTCCTCTCCGCAGCTGGTGCCGACCGTGACCCGAGAGTGCCGGCGTTCGTGCGCCTGGTGGCCGCCACCGGGATGCGGCGCGGGGAGGCGTGCGCGCTTCGTTGGGACGACGTCGGCTGGGAGGGCTCGGCCGTCCGCATAGACGAGGCGCTCGTGACCTTCACCGGCGGGGTGACGGTTCGCGGACCCAAGACCCGCGCCAGCGTGCGGGGCGTCGCAGTGGACGCCTCCACCATCGACCAGCTTCGCCGCCTTCAGGACCACCAGGTCGAGCTGGCCGTCGCGGCAGGAGTGGAGGTGGGGGGCGAATCGTTCGTGTTCTCCTACGAGCCCGGCGGCCATCTCCCTCCCTACCCCGACACCCTCAGCCACGCCTTCTCGGCCCTGCGGGACCGGGCTGGGGTCGCCTCCGACGTCCACCTGCACTCGCTCCGCCACTTCCAGTCGACCGAGCTGGACCGGGTGATCAGCGAGTCCCAGAAGCAGGCTCGGCTGGGCTGGTCGACGGTGCACATGGCCCGCCACTACACGGGCGCGGTGTCGGCCGAGGACCGGCGAGCGGCGGAGCACATGGGCACCCTTCTCGACTGACAAGCGGGCGCCTGGAACGGGACCATGGTCCGGGGTGGCGCCACGCTGCGCAGGCCTGGCAGTCACCCCGGCGCCACCTGCTGCGCGCTGGCGGGCAGCGAGGTTTTCCGCGCTCCGGCGTAGGGGCCGACGTCTCCGTCGAGGAGTCGCTCGGCGGCTCGGCGTGTCCCCGAGGTCCTGATGCCCGAGTTCTCCCAGCGCCCGTCAAATCACCGCCTACCGCGACGACCTGAACGCAGCGTTCCTCGCCACCCACGGCAACCAACCGCAGTCGAGCAGATGCGCCTGGCCCAGCAGGCCACCGTCGCCACCCATCCCCCGAAGACCCAGAACAGGCTCGCCCAGCGGACCGAGAGCTGGACAACCACGGCCGTCAGGCACATCGGCGGCAAACAGGTGGCACGGGTTGCCAGCCTCAAAGGACGGAACGACCTGCCGCTGCTGCACGCCGACGACCGGCGAGCACAAGCAGCCGTCGAACGGGCGCTACAGGTTGCCGTGGCGACGATGGCGCCCGTCGAACCGGTCACGGCACGCGTCACCGAGGCGAGCCGAGAGGCAAACCTCCACGCCCGACTCTGCGATCGCGCGCACGTGCCGCAGTGTGGTGGTCAGCTGCGCTGCCGCACCGAACGCCGCCTGTCAGCGCAGGCCGAGAACGGCCAGGAGCGCGTCATCGACGCCCCAGATTTCCTCATGCGTGAGATGCCCGACCAGTTCTCCGAGCCTCTTGGCGTCGACCGCGCCGATCTGCTCAACCAGGATGCGGGTGGTCTCGCCCGCGATCTCGGCCTCTGGTCGGAAGGATGCCGGTCGTGCGCTTCGGGACGTGGGAGCAACGATCACGACCGACCTCGGCAGGAGCTCGTCCGCTTGAACCACGACGGCGAAGCGGTCGCCATGCTGTTCGTGGCCGACGCCCTTGGGCAGACGGAAGCGGTGGATGTCACCTCGGAGCACGAAGTGCTTCCATCAGCTCCGCGACAGCCAGCATTTCCTCTCTATCTGCGTCGTCGGCTTCCAGGGCAGCCACCTCGGCCGCCAGCTCCTGGCTGCGACGGCGGTGGCGGACCTCCCCGAGCAGGGCCGTTCGGATGGCCTCGGACTGGGTGAGGCCGGTGGCCTCGAGCGTTCGCAACGCCTTTTCGGCCTCGCCGTCGAGCCTGACGGAGATCGCTCTGGCCACGTTGCCTAGTGTATCACGATTCGTAGGACGCGGGGGCACCGAACGACCGTAGACCAGCCAACTCCAGGTGATGCCAGAGCAGCGCCGAGTCGGCGCTCGGCTCTACTGCCGGCTTTCAGCGGGACGACCGTCGCCCGCCCAGACCTTCCCACCGATATCGGTGGACAGCCGATTCAGCTGGGGCCACGGTTGACGACCGTTCTGCGCTCGACGCCGCCCGGTCGAAGAACATCCGGGCTCCTACGTCGCCTTCCACGCTCCCCTGTCCGATCAGGCCGTGGGCGACGTCGCATTCAGCTGTTGATCGCTAGCAGCGGGCAGGCGTAGGGCGACGGTGGAAGATAGGTCCCTACGGAGCCGGCTCGTAACAGTTGAACATCCAGCGAATACCGAAACGGTCCAGGCTGCACCCCCAGTACGCCCACGGCATCTGCTGCATTCCCGTCGACTCACTCCCGCCCTCGCTGAGCGCGGCGTAGAGGCGATCGGTTTCAGCCCGGCTGTCGGGCTCAAGGCATATTGTCACGTTGTTCCCAACCTTGAGCTCATGGCCCATGGACTCGAGCATGTCGGTGCCCATCAGCACGTGGCCAGCCACGATCGGCAACTCGACGTGGGCGACCATCTTCTTCTCGGCGGCGGACAGCTCGGGCGCTCCTGGCCCGCTTGGCATGTCACCCATACGTGCGATCTCACCGGTGACCTCGGTACCGAAGACAGAGCTGTAGAAACTGAAGGCTTCGTCAGCCGTCCCCATGAAGTTCAAGTAGGTGCTGACTCGGCTCATGGCTGCTCTCCTTGCCGTCGCCTCCGTCGGCCTGTCCGCCGGAGCTGTCTTCTGCGAGGTTGGACGATAGGCGGCTCCGATACTCATCGCGACGGCGACCATCTTTGCGGGCCGCACGGAAAGGCCCAGAGGCCGGCCCCGGAGGCGGGCGCAGAATGCCGCCACGACCCTGCGTTGTGGGCCACCCTTACGGCCGCCATAACATTACCCGTCATGCGGCGCTCGGCCCTGGGCTCGCTGACCGCCAATCGCTGTCGCCGGTACTTCCCTTCGACCGCCAGCACCGGAGTCCGGCGTACCCTCACCGTGCCCAGGCTGTCAGCCATGTTCGCTGGTCGGCCTATCCGACCACGCCTGGCAGCGACTGGCAGACCGGCCCGACGTGCTGACCCAACACGGAGTACCTGTAGGAGCCGGTTCCTGAATGCTGGACCATCCGGCCAGGACCCCGCCGACACCTGGACCTGGGACTTCACATCGCCCGAGCTCGAACCTCCTCCGGTCACGACGATCGCCTGGCGGATGGCACACATCACAGTGAACGCCGACCGGTTCCGCCCCTGGCTCGGCCTCCGCCCGCGGCCGAACCGACAACGGCGATCGGGTGCCTACGACGGCGGACGCGGCCAAGGAAGCCGGCGGCTGCAGTCAGCGCTGAGCGACGAGATCGGCCTCTTGCGTGACCTGTACCGGCAGCGACCGACTCCGTGACTCCGGGCCGGCGTACTTGGACGTGCTTGTTCACGCCGGGGCAGGGGCGGTAAGAGGCGGTCACGCCGGCTCGCCCCGAAAGGCCCTAGCCTGCGGTGTGTGGCCGCCCCGGTCCTTGTCATCAGTGGTTGCTCCGCCGTCGGCAAGTCGACCGTAAGCCGACTGCTCTGTGGATGCCTCGACTCGAGTATCAAGCTTCCCGCCGATGTCTTTCTCCGCTTCTTCGACGATCCCTTCCCTGACCCGGCGGCGCCCGATTCGGCTCACCGCTACGAAGTGGTGGGGACAGCCTTGGCGGCCGCTGCTGCCCAGTTTGCCCTGGGCGGATACACCGTCATCCTCGACGGCACAGTGTTCCCTAACGGCGTGGATGGCATGGCCGAGATCTGCGAACACCGGGGTGTGTCGGTCCACTACGCCGTGCTGCGAACTCGCCTGTCGACTTGCCTCAAGCGCGCCACCCGTCGGGACCGGGCCGGACCCCCAGATCTCGATGCATTCAAGGCCCTGCACGCCAGATTCATGGACCTCGGCGAGAGGGAGGCTAACCTCATCGACGCCGACGGAGATGCTGAGCAGGTAGCCGCCAGCGTCTTGTCCGCCTTCCAGTCGGGACGACTCGCACGCCGAGCGGCTCGCCAGCCAGCTGACCCACAGCCCACCAACCTGTGACCGACACTAGCCCGTGATCGACCTCGAGCCGGCGTTCTGAGACAGGCCGGCGGATCTTCAGCGCGCACGTGTGGGGGCGCCGGTGCGACGCCCGAGCTGCCGTTCTAGGCGCGCGGCGGTCAGCCACTACAGCGTGTCCTCGTGCGCATTTATGGCGCCCTCCCACTGGCACCTCGGCACTCGCGGACTCCGCTCGGATCCACTACCCGGTCGACTGGCTCGAAGACGCCGAAGAGCCGCTCGATAGCAACACGCGGGTCGCCGCCGTCAACCCAGGACACCGCCCGATTGTCGGCAGATGGGAGACTGTCTTCGATGGGCGACTACCCCGAGCACCTCCTCGCCCGGGAACCGCCGGCCCCATACCGAGGCGAGGGCACGTTCGCCCTTTGGCACTTCAGCGAGAACCCGGCTCTCGGCAAGTTCCGACCCCACCGGCCGGCGACTAATCCCGACGCCCCACCCCTGGTGTGGGCTGTGGATACCCGCCACGCGCCGACGTTCTGGTTCCCCAGGGACTGCCCACGCGGATGCATCTGGCTCGTGTCGACGACGATGGCGGAGGACCGGGAACGGTTCTTCGGGCAGGGTGATACGAGCCGGGTTCACGTGATCGAAGCCGACTGGTTAGCCCGGATGCAGGCCTGTCAGCTCTACGCCTATCGGCTGCCTGTCGAGGCGTTCCACCCCCACGATGTCGGCGGCTACTGGATCACCGACCACGAGGTGGAGGCCACCGAGCAAGTCGTCATCGACGACCTGGTTGGGCGGCATGCACGGGCGGGGATCGAGCTTTGGATCACACCGTCGATCTGGCCGTTCTGGCGGCAGGTGGTCGCCTCGACCGTCGAGTACAGCGGCTCCCGGCTCCGCAACGCCTAAATGCCCATCGCGTGAGGCTGTTGAAGTCGGTTGTGAAGTTGGCGGGCAGCCAGGGACGGGCAGCGGGACTCGAGGGTAGGGCGGCCGGGGAGTGGCCTTGTTGGGTGGGGGGACACGCTGAGTGGTCCAATGTTGCCTGTGGACGACGTGGTGGAGTGGATCAGGGGAATGTTCGATGACTGCTTCGCCCGCTCTCCGTTCGGCGTCGGCTGGAGTGTCGACCGGGCCGAGCCTCCGCTCACCGCGACCGTGACGCCGGCTGACTGTTCGACCGGCCAGTTCGTGCTCCGCCGGGATGGTGTCAACGACCGGATCGCCTTTGCCGAACGCGTCCAGCTTTTCCTCAACATCGAGCTCGGGACCCCCGTTCCGCCCTGCCCGACCCATCAGCTCGGACTGGTCCCCGTCCGTGCCGGGGACACGATCGCTTGGCACTGCCCCCGAGGCGACTTCGGCGCGCCCGTCGGCGACTACCGCGACCACCTCTGGCCACCCGGACCAAACGAAACCACGGACGACATTGCCCCCATGCTCGGCCGCAGGTTCGGGCGCGGGGGACTCTCCGGCATCAGCAGCTTCGGGGTCAAGGAGCGCGACGGCGATCGGGTTGCCACCATCCGCCTGCGCCCCGATGCCGATGAGGCCGCGATCCGAGCGGCCGCCGACCCGATCCCCGTCGAGATCGAACGCGTCGACGCCGTGCGAACCGTTCGCTCCCAGCGTCCCGCCACCGATCGAGAACCAGCCCACCGAGCCCTAACCCTCGTTGGCGCTCCCATGCGACTGGCAGCCTTGCGCGGCACGCTTCGACGGGCTGCGGCCAACGACAACTGCGACGTCCTCGTCGGAGAGACGCGCGTCCATCTCGTCCCCGAGCACCGCGTCGGATCTCCCAGCGAGCGGCTCGTGCTCGACGCCGCCGGACTCCCGTTCGCCGACGCGGGTGACTGGGTCTGCTGTGTCGGCGGGTACGCCCCACGAGGCCCCACACAAGGCACCCCCGGGATCTTCGACGCCGGCGAACTGCGCGTCTACGAGTAGCCCGGCAGCATCGGGAACCTCGGCGACACGGCAAATCGCATTGGACTGTCGACTAGCGGGCTCCAGTCAGCCCGAATCTCAGCTAGTTGTTGCCGATGTACACGTCGCCGTCGAAGTAGAGGAGTTCGCAGCACCCCGCGGTCCTGGTTCCAAGCGCCTACCAAGATCGCGCCTACGCCAACGAGGCCGGTTGGTATCATCATACCATGCCGACCCCGCAGGATCGCCAGGCCTTCTCGGTGCGGATGCCGACCGAGCAGTACGACGCACTCAAGACCTACAGCTTCTTCACCAAGACACCAATGAACGAGGTCATCGTCAAGGCAGTAGCTAGCTTCCTGTCTGATGCTGGTCGAGCAGAGCTGATCGACACCGCGACAGCTGCAGCCCGCGACCAGTATCGCGGCGCCTTGGACAGACTCAAAGAGCTCTAGATGCTCTATCTGACCGTCGACGAGGTCACCCGAATCCACGACCTCGAGATCCCCGGCGCTCCTCTCACCAACCGAGCCACCCTCGAGTCGGCCGTCGCCGCGATCGCTCAGGGCTTCGACCGGGTCGACATGTACCCGACCATCCACACCAAGGCGGCCGTGCTCATGAGCGGTGTGGCCGCGGCGCACGGATTCCTCGATGGCAACAAGCGGACTGCGCTCATCGCCACTTTCACGTTCTACGCCATCAACGGCTGGTACGTGGATGCCCCGGAGCTCGATCTGATGCACGTCGTCATCGACGCCGTCGTCGACAGTCTGCCCGTCGTCAAGATTGCCGGCTGCCTCGAGCAGTGGGCCGCGCCCGTCCCCGACGACACCCAAGGTGACTGAAAGATGCAGCGGAACCGCAGTCGTCGCCCGACGCCGGGCAGCCAATCACTCACGATGCAGGTCATCTCGACGACTCCGTGAGCCACCCCAACCTCGGCAGTACCCCCAGGACCGCTGTCAGCACCTCCCACGCCGGGGCGTGACCGGCTGGGCGGTGCGGGCACACCACGCCCAGCAGCAGGTCGTCCAGCTGGCCCTCACCGCCCTCCCGACAAACATCGGGGTCGACCGCCGCGGCCACGTAGCGGCGGACGGTCTTACGGTCCACTCTCGCCAGCCGCTCGATCGCCCGCAAGCTCTCGCCGCGCACCCACAACCGGAGCACTTCTCTGATCTCGTACACACGGACCTCCCGGAACGCCATGGCCACCTCCCAACGGCCGCAGCTCGGCCGGGTGGCCATGTCGCGGATCGCGGAAAATGTAGGTGGGCGATCACCGAAAATGTAGGTGCGTCCGAGGGCCGTGGGTGGCTGGGGTTGATAGTAGATCAGCGGCTGGCGATCACCTCCTGACCGACAAGCTCGACCACGGCGACTGGGTCCCCGCACGAGGGGCATTCGCCCCCGAGCCCGACACGGCGCATCCAGGTGTTGCACGTCTCGCAGTGCTGTTCGCCGAGGGCCCTGTCGCCGCATGTGTCGCATTCGTAGACGGTGATCGGCCGGCGGGGCTGGGTTTTGGGCACGGTGACGGTTGTTCGACCGGTGTCACGTCGCCGGCGGTAGGCGGCGGCCCGGCACGCGTCGGAACAGTATTTCTGGCGGCCGGTCGGGACGAAGGCGTGCTGGCAGATGGGGCAGTGCATCGTGACGGGATCGTGACAAGACGGGGCGGCCGGTTGGTAGCCGGTCACGATCCCGCCACCGCCTTTCGGGTGGCGTCGGCACGCGCCCGGTGGCTGCGCATCCGGTAGCTGTCGCCGTCGATGTTGATCACGATGCTGCGGTGCAGCAGACGGTCCAACATGGCGGCGGCGACCATCGGGTCGTCGTTGAAGACCTTGCCCCACGAAGCGATCCCGAGATTGGTCGTGAGAGCGATACTCCCCTTCAGGTATCTCTGGCTCACAACCTGGAACAGGGCGGAGGCGGCCTCGGCGGGAAGAGGGAGGTAGCCGACCTCGTCAACGATGAGCAGGCGCGGTCCGGCGTAGAAGCGCATGGTCGTCGCCCACCGCCCCTCCAGCGCAGCTCGATGGCAGCGGGCTGCGAGCTCGGCCGCGGTGGTGTAGTAGACCCGCATCCCTGCGGCCACCGCAGCATGCCCGAGCCCGACGGCGAGCATCGTCTTGCCGACGCCTGGCGGGCCGATCAGCAACACGTTGGTGGCGTCCTCCACGAAACGTAGGGTGCCAAGCTCGGCGATCAGCTTGGGGTCGACCGAGGGCTGGGCGGAGAAGTCGAAGTCGGCGAGGGTGAACGGCGAGGGCAGCGAGGCGAAGCGAGCCAGACTGGCCCGGCGACGCTCGTCTGTGGCGTCGACCTCGATGGCCAGCAGCCGTTCGAGGAACGCCTGGTTGGACCACTTGGCGCCGATCGCCTCGTCGAGCAGGCCCGGCAGGGCCTCGGCCGCCGCGCCCATGCGCAGGAACGCCAGGTGGGCGCGGAGCCGCTGGTAGTCGGAACTGACGCTCATGCCGGCACCTCGCCGCCACAGACCTCCACGCAGCCGGGGAAGGCCAGGCGGATAACCTCGGCCATGCCGGCGAGGTCCACGGATGGCTCGGCGTCGTGGGCGCCCATCAGCTTGGCTCGCTCCGCGACGGCGGCCGCCCCCGGCGGGCGGTTCTCCTTGCGGTCACACGGTCGTGCCGAGCTGAACTGGCCCAGCACGACGGTCTCGAGGGCGTCACGATGCGCGGCGGTGCGCACCATCGTCCCCGAGCCGGCCGGGGCCAGGCTGTGAGTGACGAGCAGCGCCCCGGCGGGGCTGACGACATCGAGCGTGGCGGTCCCCAGGCGATGGCGCAGGGTCATCGTCGCGCCCGCCAGGCCCGGGGCCACCGAGTAGCGGTTGCCCCGGAAGGCGACGGTGGCTTGGTGATCGACCGGCGCGGCCACCTCGATCGTGGCCGGAAAAGGTATGGCCGGCAACGCCGCCAACGGCTCGGCCTCGGCCAGCTCGCCCACGCTCGGCCAGCGCGGCCGGCTCCCATCGCCGGGCGGGTCGGTGATCCGTGACGGGCTGCGCAGCCGAGCATCACCGGTTGTCGACCAGAACCGCTCCAGGCTCACCTGGGCCGCCTCGGGCGACTCCGCGGCCAAGCTGCGCCACCACCGCCCCGTCGCGTAACGCACCGCGGCCTCCACCGAACCCTTGCGGTTACCCCGTCGCGGCGGGCAAGGCACAACCGTGGCACCGTAATGCTTGGCCACCGGGGCGAAGCTGGCCTGCACATCGGAACTGCCCGGCACGATCACCGTCGCCATCCGGTCCACCCGCCAGCGTCGGGCCGTGCCGCCCAGCCGGCGCAGCACGCCGTCCATGGCTTCGATCAGATGGGGCTGGTCCATGCTCGAGGCGATGACCCCGCGGGTGCGACCCGAATGGGGCAACGTCCCCAACAACACGTAGCCGATCCCGCCCCACGGCGCCCGGCGCCGCTCGAACCAGTCCCATTGGATCTCCTCGCCCGGTGGGTGGGCGATCTCGATCGTGTCGCGGCTGGCGACCCCGTCGCACGCCTCGCAGTGTGGACGCAGCCCCGCCACTCGCAACTGGCGGGCGAAGCTCGGATAGCTCCGTTCGTAGCCGACCTGCACCACCTCGTCGAACAGCGCCGACGCCCACACGTGCGGGTCGTCGACGAAGCGGGCCTTCAGATACGGGACGAACCGTTCCAACGGATCGGGCTCGGCCCGCCGGCGCACGCCCGGCTGACGCCCTTCCAGATACGCCTTGACCGTGCGCCAGTCACAACCAATATGGCGGCCGATCGCGACATACGACCAGCCTCGCTTCCTGAGTGCGTAAGCCTCCACGTCTTCTCCCTGTGTGAGCATGAGCCCCGGGGCTCCTTCCTCGACTGAACGGCTTGGACACCGTCAGCAGAGTGGGAGCCCCCAACTCGTTGGTGGACCTTCCACGGGCCCACCCAGGGCACTCAGGGACCGACACTTTCAATGATCGAGTTCCTACAGGGTTACGTGATCCTCAACAGCCAAGTCCACCGGCAGCTACACCTTCGCTTGTGGATGCCCCCGGTGGTCCCATGACTGGCGAAAAGGTGGTCCCATCACCGTGGCGGAACTACCCCTCAGGTGGCACCATCACCGGGCGGGGCGACAGGAGCCCCCGCCGCTCGAGCGCTCCCTCGCCGTCAAGCCCAGCATCCGCTCCAGCCCCGGGTTGCCCCCTGAGCGGGCCCAGCACCATCAGCGGCGCCACGACTTCCAACTGCGACCACATCTTCACGTAGCCAGAGCTAGCTGATCCAATCAATCCTCACAGCCCCCCACCGAAGCATGTCAAAACGACGCCACCAACAGCGCCAGAAGCGACCTCAGACACGGCCACGGCAATGAGCGTCTCACCGCTGGCGAACCAAACTTGGCTCGACGACGACGGTAGCTCTGAGCTGATGTGATTAGTTCACCAGGTAACATAGGAACCGCACACACAGTCCAGGGTGTGGCTGGCCGGTCGGAAACGGACGAGAGGCAGAAACCAAGTGCGAAGCCCGACAGGCGCGCGTAGGGGCTGGGAGGTCCGCCAGGCTGAGCTCAGGCGGCTCCGCATGGTCCTGGGAAGACTCGGTCGTGTCCTCCGTCAGCAGAGTGACGAGGGACTCAGCTATGCCCTCGTCTCTTTATTGTTAAACATCTATCGGAGTCAGCCCGTGTCTGCAGGCGACTTGGCCATTAGCGAGGGCGTGAGCCCGCCTGCAGTGACACGCTCCCTCAATCGACTGATGAAGCTCGGCTACGTGTCGCGAGAGATCGACCCGGTTGATCGCCGATCGTCGTTCATCACGCTCACGAAGGCCGGCGCAACCGAGCGCGATCAGCTTCTCCGCCGGAGGGAAATCTGGCTCATCGAGCACCTCGCTCGGCTCACGACGGACGAACTCGAGGCGCTCTTGGCCGCATTACCGGCCCTGGAGCATCTCTGCGACCCCGAACTCCCACCCGAGCCGTAGCACGGGCTATGCGCCCCGCCGTCACTCGGGAGCAGCGCGAGACCTGGAGCGCTCGAGCGCGCTCTCCGTTCCGTTGTCTCGGAGGTCTTTCAGGAAGTTGTACTCGTCGGGCTGGAAGTGGATGTTACTGAGCGAAGCGCCGACGACCGTCGCCGCCGCAAAGGCATGACCGATGCCCATTTTCTCAAGCGACGCGGCCACTGCGAATTTCTCCGTGACGATACCGTCGCGCATGATCGAACTGCACATGGAGGCCAGTTCGGTGATCTTCGTAGTCGGTTCGTCGACAACATAATCGACCAGTCCCGCATTCAGAGCCGTCTGTGCTGACCACAACCGACCACACAGCATCAACTCCTTTGCGCGTTTGAGTCCGACCGCCGCAATCAAGAGCGATGGGTCGCCGTCCAGACCGACGTTGCGCCAACGTGGGCACCCGAAGGCAGCGTCCGGAGACGCCACGACGAGGTCACTGCACAACGTCAGGTAGAGACCGGTTTCGAGGCAATCCCCGCGAGCGTCGACGATCGCTACTTTTCGGCACCGTAGCAAGCGCCCGTACAGCCCCCTCGGTCCCCACCAGTTGTCGTCGAGGGCGATCAACCGAGCGCGCTGGCTGGGGTGTTTTCGGACCGCCCCTCCGGGAGCATCGACGTACTGGTCCCACGAATCCTTGGGATCCCACCCCGACGAGAGGTGCTGTCCCTGTCCCGAGATAATGACCACCTTGATGTCGTCGTCACGATCCACGACGTCGAGCGCCTCCGTGATGTCGTGGGCAAGCCGGGCCGTGAGCATGTTTCCGCGCTCAGGCCGGCGGATCTCCAGGTGCGCGACGCAACGATCCCGGTCGACCGAAACATGAAGACCACCATCGACAGGTTCGTTATGAGTTCCGATGATGCCGCCCGCCATCAGTCACTCCTCGCTGATTCGCCATGCAGCCCCAACCGATGAATCGCGTAATGGTCAGCCATGTCGAACTCTCGCCCGACTCCATGGGCGTCAAGCACGGCCTGTAAGAGCATCTTCGACATCGTGATCCCGTCAAGCGGCATGGCCCTCACCTGGTCCACCATCTCCTTCGTGGTTTCGGCCACCCGCTCGGTCGGCACGACCTCGTTGACGAGCCCGAACTGCAGCGCGTCAGAGGCCACGATGCTTGCGCCCGTGAGCAGCCATGACTTGGCGCGATTGAGTCGGATGGTCAAGGCAGCCAGCACGAAATTGGCCTCAGGGTAATCATTGAACGGAGATGTGAACCTCGCATTCTTCGATGCCACGGTGAGATCCGAACAAAGGACGAGCATGCTTCCCGCGCCTGAGCACTCACCCGTTACCTCCGTGATCACGACTTTCTTCGAGAAGCACATGCTCTGATAGATGGCGGTCGCGGCCGCGAAGCTCTGGTGCCACGTGGTGAGGACATCGCTGACGCGCTGGTGCGCGGGGGGCGGGGCGGCGGGCGAGAAGTCCGGGCCCCGGGTGCGCAGAACGATAGCCTTGACATCGTCGCGATCGGAGAGATCCTGCACACGGCCGCACAGGTCGCGCGCAAAGTAGGAATCGTGGGCTGACAGGCGGGCAAAGTGGTCCACCTCGAGGGTGGCACATCCCTCGCTGACGACCTCATCGATCATGGTTGCTCCTCTCGTTCGGCGAGGCGGGGATCAGCGGCCCCATGGCGCCGTTTGTCTGCGTCGAGCGCTCCACCCACCCCGATCTCTCGGGTTGCGCGCCAAAAGTCCAGTTCGTCAGGGTTTGGCTGGAGAAAATGAGATACGAGCAAACCGGTGATTGAGGGCACGCTGGTATCCATAAGTCCCTCCGCCGCCCGCAACCGGGTCTTCAGGTAGAGGAGTTGTGCCGCCGCTTCAGTCGCAATTTCCGTGGCCAACTGGTGGGCTGCCGATTCCAGGTCGTCACGGGGGACGCATCGGGTGACGAGGCCCAGTTGGAATGCTTCGCGACCACTCATGGACATGGCCGTGAAGGCAGTGCGCCTTGCGGCTTTCATGCCGAGGATTCTGTTGATATGGACGCTCGCCGCGGCTCCGGCCGGGCCGAGGAATCGAGCCTCGAGGGCCCCGATTCGCGCATCCTCCGAGGCGACGACGAGGTCGACCTTGCAGGCGATCATAAAATAGGCAGCTGCAGCGCAGTAGCCGTGGACCTGCGCCACCGTGATCTTCGAGGACCGCGAGATGGCCTGGCTGAAGCCGAGACGCCCCCAAGCCATGTCCGCGCCGTAGCGGTATCCGACAGTCAGCGTCCGCCGCCGCTCATGTGGACGCCGCTGACCCCACTCCTCGTTGATCTCGTTGCCGCTGCAAAACGACTTGCCGGTGCCACGGAAGATGATCACCTTGACGTCCGCATCCGTGTTGGCCTCGGCCATCAGGTCGCTGATCCGGTCCCGCATCGGGACGCTCAGGGCGTTGTGCTTCTCTGGGCGGTTAAGCGTCAGGTAGGCGATGCCACTGCTGCGATCTACTTCATAGAGGACCTGTCCCGCGGCCGCCTCCTTGCTGTCGTTCGTTCCATAACGGCTCACGAGCCGGCCCCTGGGTCGGCGCCCGGTGCCGTCTCGATGACCTGATCCTTGATCAGCGCTTCGATCTCCTCTCGCCGGTAGCCCAGTGCCAGCAGGGCCTCTTCGGTGTCCTCGCCCAGCTGTGGTGTCGTGGAGCCGACTGACCCCGGTGTGCGACTCATGTGGAAGGGGAATCCGACCGTCTTGACTGGGCCCCACTCCCGGTCCTCCTGCTCGACCACGTAGCCGTTGGCAAGGACGTCTGGATCGTCGGCCAGATCCAGGAAGCTGTTCACCGGAGCCACCGGCACGTTGAATTCCCGCATCGCCTCGACCCAGTCGTCTCGATCGCGAGTCAAGAACGCCGCCTCGAGCAGCGGCTCGAGATCCCCTCGATGTTCTTCCCGGACCTTTCCGTAGCTGAAGCGCGAGTCTCGAAAGAGATCGTCTCGATCGAGCGCTGACGTGAGGTTCCTCCACAACTTCTGGTCGGTCGCTCCGATCACGATCCAACGGCCGTCTCGGCATCGGAACGCACCGGAAGTTGAGGTGACGCGTCCCTGGGGACGGAACACCTTGTTCTGATGCAACGCAATGGTTACCTCCGCCGTGTGCATGCCGAGGCAGGCTCCGACGAGGGACGCATCGACGCGTTGACCCATGCCGGTCCGCTGGCGATCGAACAGCGCGACCACGATGGCCATGGCTAGGAACATCGCCCCCGCCGAATCGGCCAGTGCCCTCGTCGCGAGACGCGGCGTGCCTTCTGGTGACCTCACGAAGTCGGAGACCCCGCTGACGGCTTGGGCGACCATGTCGTACATGGGCTCCGCACTCCGAGGGCCGAGCGGCCCATAGCCCGAGGCGCCGGCATAGACGATTGTAGGGTTGACCGCAGCAAAGTCGTCGTACGAAAGCCCAAGACGATCCATCACTCCGGGGCGGAAGTTCTCTACCACGACGTCTGAGTGCTCGGCCATCTCGAGCACGATCTCGCGGCCCCGTTGCGTGGTGATGTCAATAGCCACGGACCGCTTGCCGCGGTTGAGCCCGTGGAAGAAGCCGCCGGGCGCCAGCCGGAGACGTCGATCCCATTCTCCGCCAAGTCGCTCGACCTTCATGATGTCTGCGCCCATGTCAGCTAGCAGGCGCGTCGCGTACGGACCCTGAAGGAACCGAGTGAAGTCCAGCACCCGTATCCCGTTGAGTGCCCGGCTGGCACCCGACGGCGACACGTCGTGAGCGGCCTCGACCGTCATTTCGCACTGCCCTCTCCGTCGTGGGTTACGACCAGCACATCCAGCGCCTCGATCCGCGATGCACCGAGTCGAAGCGGGTTCACCTCGAGGGATTCAAGACGGTCCCCCAGCGAGAGCGCCGCTGCGCTGATGGCGACCACGACGTCGGCGAGTTTGCGAAGGTCAGTACGAATCCCACCCCTGACACCCTTCATGAGTGCTGCTCCCTTCAGCTCCTCGATCATCTCGACCACGTCTTCGGGTCCTACCGGCAACACTCGCAGTGATGTGTCATTTAGGACTTCGACCCAGACCCCGCCGAGACCCACTGCAAGTAGGGGTCCGAACGTGCGGTCCACCGTGATCCCGACGAGGAGATCGTGGCCTGGCTCGCTCATCGGCGAGACGAGGACGCCCCGGCGATCGGCCTGCGGCGCCTGGGACGCGACCCGTGCAAGGATGTCGTGGTAGGTCTGCGCCGCTGCCGGCCCGCCTTGCACTCCTAGCACCACGCCCCCGATGTCTGATTTGTGTGGGATGGATCGTGAGCAGATCTTCATGGCGACGGGCGCCCCGATTTGGGCTGCCTCCTCGGCGGCTTCGAGGCTGGAGGTGACCAGCTTGGCGGGCACCAGCGGCACGCCCGCGTCAGCGAGGAGGAGACGCCCCTCGTCCTCCGACCACGTGCCCTGGGGCGCGCCGACCGACACGGGTCGACCGTCCGGGCGACTGGCGATAGCACGCCCGAGGAGGGCGCGACGCTGATCGATCCATCGGAGCATGTGGCCGATCGAATGCAGGGCGAGGTCCGCGCCGGGCAGGAGATAAAGGCCGTTGTCGCTGAGAAGGGATTGAGGATACTCCGGTATGTCGAGGCAGGTGTTCGACGAGAAGAAGACCGGTACAGGAGAGGCAGCGGCGATTTGCCCGATGATCGTCATTCTGCTCTCGATAGGCGTCGGGTCCTCCGGGGGGACTGGCGGCAGGGGTGTCATCATCGTGAACATGAAGTCGATGCCGGCGTCCCCGACGGCGAGCTCCATGAGATCGTCCTCGGCCTTCGTGGGCCGCGGTCGGGCCCTGGCGTGCCCGAATCCTGTGGTGTCCAGTGGGTTCAGCACGGAGGCGAAATCCGGGAGCTGGTCACGGAGCTTGGCCTCGGTGTCGGGCTGCCAGGCCGGGAGTGCAATTTCGTTGGCCTCGGCCAGGTCCGCAATGACGTTGCATCCGCCACCCGACGAGGTCACGACACCCATGCGCCGACCCTCCGGAAGGCGGCGGCTATAGCCGAGCAGACCGGCGCTCGAGACCAGCTGCTCGATGCTGTCAACCCGCACGATGCCAGCCTGACGGAATGCGGCGTTCGTGACCGCGTCGTCTGTGGCGACGGCTCCTGTGTGCGCCATCGCCGAGCGCCTCCCCTCCTCACTCCGACCGGCCTTGAAGGCCACGACCGGCTTGCTGGCCTCCAACGCCCGCCGTCCGAGAGTGAAGAGGCGATCTGGCTCGCGTACCGTCTCGAGAAAGAGCGCGATGGAACGAGTCGACTCGTCCTCGATGAGGTACTCCATGACGTCGAGGCTGGTGACGACGGCCGAGTTCCCCACGGAGGCCCAGATACTGGAGCCGACTCCTTGAGCGATAGCAAACTCGTAGGTTGCGCGAGCCATCGAGCCGCTCTCGAACACAGCGCCGACCGGGCCGGCGAGCGGTGCGGCGCTAGGAACGGCAACGGCCCAGGGCGCGATCCCTTCGGTCGCGTTGACGAAGCCGATGGTGTTCGGCCCCATCAGGGTGATGTCGAGCTCGACGGCTCGCCGCGCGAGTGACTGTTGCAGTTGCTTCCCGGTGTCGCCTGCCTCGCCGTATCCAGCGGCGAGCACCACCGCGTTACTGATCCCCGCCGCGGCAACATCGTCCAGTATCTCCTCCACCCTGGACGGGCCTACCATGATGTAAGCCAGGTCGGCCGGACTGCTAAGAGCTCGCAACGACGGGATCGTGGGCCGGCCAAACAGCTCCTGGTACTTCGGGTGCACGAATGTCAGATTCTTGACCCCGCCCCCCTGTTCCAGGCTCCGGAGCAGGTTGACCGCCCAGCTCGAGGTGTTCGAGGCACCGACGATGGCAATATTGCGCGCTCCGAAGAGTCCGCGGAGGCGTGTCGGGTTGACCACTCGCTGGCGAGCGGAGTACTCGGGAAGGGTCATCAGCGTGCCTCGGATCTCGTGGGTGTCATGACAGGGCGCCCTAATTTATTTGACTACGTTAACTATCATAGCGGCGGACCTCCGTCGACTTCGTTTGCTCGAAGGGCCTCGTCCATCACGGTCCTGGAAGCGTCGCCCGCGAGTGCGGCCGCCGCCCTCGGCTCGAGCAGGTCGAGGTGGTCGGAGTAGACCTCGACGGAGAGCGCCGGCGGAGCGCCGTTCGAGCTGAGCGTCGAGAGGAAGCGGACGAGGTCGAATTCGCCGTCCCCTGGACACCGGCGGTTGTGAATGGCGTCTCGCGCCAGATTGTCGTCCTCTGGCACAACGGGCCCGTCGCTCAACTGGACCATGAAGATACGCGCCGGGTCGACCTCAGCCAGATCCTGAAAGCTGGATCGGCTCCGGAAAAAGTGCCAGGCGTCGATACAGAGCCCACCGTTGGGTCGGTCCGCCTCGGCAACCACGCTACCGGCGGACCCGACGTCGCGTATATCGGTGTACGGCACGCACTCGAGCGCGACACGGAGCCCGTGCTGGTCCGCCCGGTCGCACAGAGCCCGGAAGGCAAGCCCGACCTCCTCGCCGGGGTCACTGGCCCCGAACCGCCCGGTCGCTTGGAGGTGCCGAGCGCCGTACACGTCAGCGAGATGGAACGCTGTCGCCTCCGTCTCCTGGTCGGCGTAGACGAGTCCCGGGCGCTCGGGGACGTTCGCCGGCCCAGGTGGCCCGGCGAAGCCGAAGAGGACCTCGATCTCGTCGATCTTGACATCGTGCTCGGCCAGGAGGTCCCCGATAGCGCTGTCGGTCCAACCGGCTCGGAGGAGTCGGAGGTAGTCGGGCACCGCCATCCCAATGGCCCGGAAGCCTGCCGCAGATGCGGCCTCGACGCGCTCGCGGAGCGACGCATGGCGCAGGGTCCCCCAGGCCAGCACGAACGTGCCGTGCCTACCGTTCTGATTCGACATCGACTACCTCCGCCCTCATCTCTCGTGACCCAAAGACTGTGATTGCTAGAGCGTCACGGAACGGTGCTTCCGACCCGGTATCACTCGCTGCTCGACAAGACCCTCCAGCGCGTTCCTGAAGGTCTCCTCCGTGTCCCGCACCTCGGTGAAACCGGCCTGCTTCACCTTTATCGAGCTGACTAGCGCCGGCGGCCCCTCCCTGGTCTCGTAGCCGAAGGTGTAGTCCGCGTACTGGTCCGACTGGCCCACCACCTCGGCGAGAGACAGTGGACGCAGGTCGCACTCCGAGACAATCTGGCTCCACGCCTCCTCTCCTGCCCGCAGGTGTCGCCTCATGCTCAGGGGAGCCGGTGGGCCAGCCTCCACTGCGAGAATGTCGGCGAGCACAGGCCACAGGTCCTCCCAGGAGACGACCTCCCCGTTGGTGAGGTTGAAAGTTTCGGCGGCCGCCGCCTTGGCCGTCGCCGCCCAGACGACGGCGTTGGCGACGAGGCGGACATCGACCACCTGTCGGGCCGGATAGATGGCTCCCCCCGGGAATCCAAACGCCCTGCCCTCACGATGGCAGAGGGCCGCGAACGCCCCGATGACCGATGCGATGCTGTACCTGACCCCGAATGCGGGTCCGACGACGCCGACCGGACGGAGGATCGTCCATGAGAACCCGCACTCGTTCGCGGCTCGCCGGAGAAACTCCTCCTGCAACCAATAGAAGTTCTCGTGAGGATCCCGCGGATGGCGCTCCCGTGCCGGTACCGGTATCGGATGCAGGTGGACCCCGTAGGCCTTCGTTCCCTGCATCAGGGTCACATGCCGAAGCTCGCGGCCCTCGCTGATCGGCCCGAGCACCCGAGTAAACATGCGGAGATTCGTCTCCATCTGCTCCGGATCGGACCAGCCCTGGACAAGGCTCGCCGTCTCGTAGCTGGCGGCGAAGACGAGGTGGGTCACGGCATCGAGGACGCGCAGGTACTCCGGGAGGGTGGGGTCGAAGATGTCGACCGCCAGGTGCGCATAGGACGCGTCCGGCGACACGTCCGGGGTCCGCCTCGAAACTGCCGTGACTCTCCAACCCTTGTCGAGGAACGCCCCCACCGCGGCCCGACCCACCAGGCCGCTCGCCCCGACAACGACAACGTGGGTCACGGGGATCCGCCCTGGTCGGCAGGGGTCTGCATAGATGCGATGATGTCCCCGCTCAGAAGGGTGGCAGGAGCTCGACGGCCACCGGCGCACTGACGAAATGACGATCGACGTAGCGTCGTGCGTACCTCCACGCTCCGTCCCGCCGCTCGTACGTGTCCTCGTACGTTCCGCCGACAAAACTGAACTGCCCGCCGTGGTGCGTGCACATCGCGTAGACGTCGCTACGGCCGTGTGCGACATCGTGACCCTCGAAGCGGACGACGTGGTTGGTGGTCCAGTGGTATGTCTCCTTCCACGCTTTCGCAATCACCTCGAGGGAATGGCGGATCTGCTCTGTGCCGATGAAGTCACCTCGACCGCCGGGGATCAGGTACGCGGCGTCGTCATGCCATAGGCGCATGAAGCGCCCTTCGTCGCGCCGATCAACGGTCTCGCAGTAGCCAGCGACGAGCTCGGAGATCGAGGTTCGGCTCTCGAGTTCGTCGAGGCGTTCTTCCAGAGTTCGCTCGTTTTCGGTACTCACGGTTTTATCCTTTCAGCTCCGGAATTGGGCCGGATAGTCTTCCGGAAGGTCATCTTCGGGAAGAGCTTCAACAACGTGTCCGAACACGAACCGGTCCTCTCCGGTCGCCTTGCCTGCAGCGTTGAACTGCCAGAAGACCACCGTTCGTGCTTTCAGAAGGTAATGCGCGCTCTCATCGGAATCGGCACGAACGAAGCCGAGCTTCTTGGCGACGTCCGCCGTGAGGATCTGGCGGAACGTCCCCTCCGTCACGACCTCGTCCTCCGAAACGACGACGCGGTCCTTCTTGGACTCGATGACGTAGGAGCCGTTCGCGACCATGGCCTCATAGTTGGCTCGCACGGCGGCGGTCCCCTTGGGGCCGGTGTCCTCCAGCGTGTTGGCGAAGACGCCGTACTCGTGGTACTCGGGCTCCTCCGACAGCGTCGGTAGCACCATGTCCAAGTCGGCAAGCACCTCGCCCTTCGAGTGGTGCACGACGAGCTCGAGGATCTCCTTCTGTCTCGGCGTCGTCGCCTTGTGCATATGGGGACCGAAGCTGGTGTAGGTCAACTCGGGCGCGAAGTCGTTCATCTCATCTCCTGCTCTCCTCCGCCCATCGGGCGATCGGACTCGACTCCCTGGCGAATGGAGACTCGAACGGTAGGCCCTGCGCTGCTGCCGCCTCGGCGATCCATCCTTCGATCTCCCCGGCGATCTCGCTCGATACGAGCTCAATCCATAGACCTGGCGCATCCGGGTTGGAGTGGAAGGTGGCGCGTGCGACCTGGCCGTCGTCGCCAACGCCCGATAGCTCGCACGGGTACCCGCTGGATTCGAGATGCGCCGATGCGGCGACGAGGTCCTCGGTGAAATACCCAACGTGGTGAACCCGCCGACCGCCGGAGAGGTTGACGTACGGCGCCGGATTAATCTGTTCAAGCAGCTCGATGAAATGGGGCCCCTCGAGGGAGTACGTGAAGCGGACTTCCCGGTCCTGCACCCCATCCGGACCACGTAGCGGTACCGTCGATACCTTTGGAGGCGCCCACTTCAACCCCAGCGCCCCCCTCATCGACTGCGTCGCCCGATCCAGGTCGTCGACGATCACGCCGGTGTGATACAGCCTCATTGCCGGTCGATCCATCCGATCTCCTCCAACGTCTTTGACGTGCGTCATAGTTCTGATCTTGCTGGACGCAAGAACCATACGTCCCTGTCCGTTAGCACGGTCCGCTAACTCCCCGCCCTCTCGTCGGGCGAGGCGGCACCCACCGACTCCAAGGTGGCGGTCGGAGCTTCCTCGAGTGCGCTCTCGTCAACGTCCGCCGCCTGCGACCGCCGTCGAGCTCGCCGCGACGGCCTCTGCCGTCCGACCGCCAGTGCAACTGCGGCGACGAGCGCGACTCCGTTGAACATGTCAGGCAGCCACTGCTGGCCCGACACCAGCTCCAAGCCCTCAACGCCGGTGGCGAGGACGAAGATGGCGACGAAGGTCCCCCACACGTTGAACTTACCCGGATGCAGTTGCGTCGAGCCGAGGAAGGCTGCGGCGAACGCAGGCAGTAGAAGCGTGGAGCCGAACGAGAGTGACGGCCCCGAGAGTGACGTGTAGAAGACACCGGCTAAGCCGGATATTGCACCGGACATTATGAGCGAGAGCCAGACCCAGCGATCGACCCTCAACCCCGATAGTCGGGCTGCGTCCGCGTTACCGCCGGTTGCATAGAGGTACCGCCCGGCTGGAGTGTGCTGGAGAAACCACCAGACGAGCACGCCGAGTACAACCAGATACACCACGACCACTTGGAAGCCGCCGGCGGAGGCCTGCGTGAGCTTGTTCCAGCTCAAGGTGAGGATCGGATTGGGCTGGTTGCCCGCAGTAGTGATCACCTGCAGCGCAGCCAGAATCGAGCCCATACCCAGCGTGGCGATGAATGAGTTCACTTTTAGGCGAACGACGATGAAACCGTTGGCCGCACCGACAACGACGCCGACAACGACACCAAAGATGACCGCGACCGGAACGCTCCAGTGCCAGTCGATCTGGACGACCATGACCAGGATGCCACTAAAGTTCGCAGTCGCTCCAACGGATAGGTCGTACTGACCGCACACAAGGGGGAGGAGCACGGCCAACGCGATCATGCCACTGACGGCCTGAGTGGAGGCCACCGAGTGCAGCGTCGACGCCGTCAGGAAGGTGTGGGGGGCCCAAATGCCGAAGACGACCATGAACAACACAAAAAGGTAAAGCCCACTGAATCGGTCCAATCCGAGCTTACGTCCGCGCAACATAATGGCTCCTAACTCACTTTCTCCGCCATGAAGCTGCTCATCACGGCGGCATGTGTCAGCTCCGCGTCCTTGAACTCGGCCAGGACTCGTCCCTCATGGATGGTGAGGACACGGGCGCAGACCGCCACGAGCTCGTCGGTGTCGGTTGAGCTTATGACTATGCCGGCTCCGTCGTGGGACAATTGTAGGAGGGCGCGGTGGAGTTCAGCCTTGGCCCCGATGTCGACACCCTGGGTCGGCTCGTCCAGCAGAAACAGCTTCGGTCGCTGCCTCAGCCATTTCCCGAAGAGGATCTTCTGTTGGTTACCTCCACTAAAAGTCGCAAGTGGCTTCTCGGCCGCATTCCTGGGACGGACATCCAATTTTCGCAGCCAGACGCGACTCTCCTTGATTTCGGCCCTCGCATCGAAATGCAGCCACCGCCAAAAGGCTCGGAGCCCGACAACCGTTAGGTTTTCGCGTGCCGACATCGACATGATCCCGCTGCTCCCTTTGCGGTCGGCGGACAGGTAGCCGATGCCCCTTCGAACGGCCAGGTCCGGGCGCATCCCCGGAAGGTCCCTACCGACGGCCGTCACGGTGCCGTTGTCGCGTGCAGTGGCACCGAAGATCGCTCCGAGGACCGACTCACGGCCTGAGCCGGTCAATCCAGCCAGGCCCACGATTTCGCCCGGCATCACTCTGAACGACACCTCGTGCAACGGTCCGGCCGACAGTCGCTCGACGCTGAGCACGGCGCCTTCTCCACACCCGCTGCCAGTAACGTCGACTCGTTGGACTGCAGCTATGTCGTCACCGACGAGCTGCCGCACGAGCTCGTCGCGACTGAGCGATGCGATGTCGTAGGTCCCGACAACAGCGCCGTCGCGCAAAACCGTCACGCGGTCGGCGATAGCAAGGGCTTCCTCGAGGTGATGCGTCACGTACAGGATGCCGATCTCGCGTTTCGCCGCCTGGCGCAGGGTCGCGAGCAAATGCTCGACCTCGTCCACCGGCAGCGTCGCCGTGGGCTCATCGAGGACGAGGACGCGGGGCGGGTGGCTCCGGTCGTCGCGGAGCGCTCGGGCGATAGCCACGCCGGTGCGCTCCGCCGCTCCCAGCTTCGACACGGGCTTCCGTGGGTCCAGCTCGAGCCCGATGTTCCGTAGGTCCGAGGTTGCGGAGGCCAGGGCCGACCTCGGCCGAATCGTTCCCCATCGTGTCGGGTAGCCCACCCCGAAGGCAAGGTTGTCCGCGATGGAAGCGAGCTCGACCAGGCCCAGGTCTTGGTGGACAAACCGGCATCCCGCGCGGTACGCCTGTTCGGCAAAGCCCAGCTCAAGCGGCTCACCATCGACCTCGACCCTCGCTCCCGGGTCGGGTCGGTGATAACCAGAGAGGAGCTTGATGATGGTCGACTTTCCCGAGCCATTCTGGCCGACCAGTACATGCACCTCTCCTTTTCGGACGGTGAGATTGACATTGGTCAGGACTCGGTTGCCGAGGAAGGACTTTGTGAGGCCCTCGATAGTGAGAGCCGGGACACGGTTGCTCACGTTGGAGGACTCGTCGGTTAGGGGCATGGCTCAGCTAAGAGCACGCGACGGTGCACTTCGTGACCGGCACCTTCCAGAGATGCTCGAACTGTGCCAGCGCATTGTACGGGGCGTTCCAGTTCGTGACCGTACCAATATTGGCGGGTGTGAAGAGCTGGATCGGTGACGTTTCGTCACCTGTTGTTGTAAGCCCTTCTAGGTGCCGGAAGGCAAAGTCCATAATGGCATAGCCTGTGTAGTAGTTGCTCGTGGCAGTCCATACTGCTTCCGTCTTCTGCTTTAGCCCCGCCGACCCGTCGACGTCCATTCCCTGCCCTCCGACCTTCACGTGCGACAGTCCGGCCGCAGCGAGCGCTGATTGGATCCCATCAGCCCAGTTGCCCAGGTCGAAAAACACGTAGTGGATGCCTTGGTGGGCCTGAAGGTAGCTGACGACCCTGGGTGCGATCTGGCCTGCTGCGAGTTCGGGTGCCGTGATGTTGACGGTGGTCGCGCTGCAGCCGGCGCACTTGGACTTCATCTCGCTATCGAATGCGGTCTCAAATCCGCTGAGCAAAGGAAAGGCGCTGACATGTACGAGTAAGGCGCTTCCCTTAGCCTTGGAGTCTGAGATGAACCACTTCGCAATCAGACTCCCGGCCTCACTGGGGTTTGCGATGCTGTTCGGTGTTCCGAGGAGGGTCTTCGTCGTGTGGACGGGGTAGGTCGATGCGGCGATGATCGGGATGCCAGCCTTGGCGTAGTTGGACAGGGTGCCTGCGCCGAAGAGGTCCGGCGCCACGCCGCCGATGGCCACGACGGTTGGACGCTTGACGAGGGCCGAGGCGAAGGCTTGCTGGACGGTCGCCGGGTTTGAAGGGTCGTAATTGATTGCCGAGTAGCTCCAACCCGTCGCCTTAGCCGCTTCGGCCATCGCTTGGCCGATCTGGGTGTCCGCGGGGATGCTGTTGATGATGTAGATAATCGACTTTCCGCTCGGCGGCTTGGTCTTCAAGGCGGCCGCCTGCGGAATGCCAGTCGGTGCGGACAAGTATTTCGCGACCGATGGCGCAGCCACTGCGGCGGCAGCAGACGTGCCCGTGGTCCCTGAGCTTCCTGAGCTCGTCGGCGAGGATGTACCCGAGCCTCCCGACGACCCGCAACCGGCGACGAGTGCAGCGGTTAGGAGGATCGCTCCGATCGCTTTACCGCCATGGGCGGAGGCCCTCGATCTCTCTGCTCTGTGCATGATCTGCATCCCCTTGAGTTGGTCGCTCTCGCCACCATGACTAGCCGTACGGCCAGTCACTGGCGTCAGTGCTGGGCCCGTGTGTGAGTATCAAGCAGTAACCGGATCCCCCCGGGGCACCTTTCTTAGTGTTTCACATAGTTAATCGGATTGCAAGGGACATCGCCTGCGCTCGGAGGCTTGGCATGGAGAGGGCCCCAGCTGAGGCGGAGACTCTCTTCTTGACTCGCGCCTGCTTGAGGATACACTTCACTAGGTGAAGCGCTCTAGGCGCCCGGGGAGGAAGACGATGGTTGGAGCTGGGTCCCAGCGACTACATGAGCGGGTAGTGGCTCTCTTTGCAGGCGACCCGATGTTGCTAGCCGACCCGTACCCGATCTGGAACCAGCTCCGAGAGGAGATCCCCGTCTGGCGCACCGGCGACCAGGTGGTTCTGAGCCGGCACGCCGATGTGAAAGAGCTGCTGGGCGACAACAACGTTCGCTACAGCCGGGCGGCGACGAAAGGTTCGACGCGGTACGCCGCTGCCGCCAGCCGCTTCAGACCGGCTGACCGAAACGCGTTCAACCGCGTTCTGGACCACGAGTTCGGCCAGCTTGTCCGGATGGATCCCCCCGACCACAGCCGGGTCCGGCGGACCGTAAGTGCGCCGTTCGCTACTCGGAGCCTGACCCGCGAGATGAGGGCGCGCGTCGAGACCCGAGTGTCTGAGGGCATCGACGAGTTGCGCCGGTCGAATGGCCCGGTCGATCTCAAACAGTTCGCATACACGCTCCCCCTCAGGGTGCTCGGAGACTTGTTGGGGATCCCGCTCCAACACCTGGATCAAGTCCATGCGTGGGCGTTCGCCATCGCCGAGAACAAGATGAACGCCGCGTCGGAGGTAAAAGCACGCGCCGCCGACGTCGCGTACGACGGACTCATGACCTACATCGCAGGTGTGATCGAGCGGCAGGTCCGCTCGGGGTCGAGCACCGGCCTCGTTGCGGCGCTGCTCGATGGCGAATCGGCGGGCCATCTCTCCCGAGACGAGACGATGGAGATGCTTGCGCTGATGATCTTTGCTGGCCACGAGACCACGAGCAATCTTCTCGCCATCGGGATGCTCGAGTTGCTACGGAACCCGGGCGAGTGGCGAAAGTTGTGCCGGCAGCCGGAGCTCGCTCCCCAGGCGGTCGAGGAGCTGTTGCGCTACGTCACCCCTGCGCATTTTCTCCAGTATGTGAGCGTTGAGGACCGGGTCCTCAACGGCGTTGAGATCGCCGTCGGCGATACCGTCGTCGGCGTCCTCGCCGCCGCTAACCGAGACCCGAACGTTTTTGCCGACCCCGACACGCTCAACCTGGAGCGCAGCGACACCCGTATGCACCTCTCCCTCGGGCTCGGACCGCATTTCTGTCTTGGCGCGGGCTTGGCTCGAATGGAGGCCACGATGCTCTTTCGGTCGATGGCCGAGACGTTCCCTGATGCTGAGATGGTCGATGAACCAGTCAGCTGGGGTGGCGGGTCCCTTCGGACTCCCCTCACCCTGCCGATCAGCCCGAGATTCACTTCATCCGTGGCTCGGTAGGACGGCGCAGGTTGACGGTCATACCCACCATCGGTGGCGCGCCCGAGTGGGTATCCCACGGCGACCCCTTCCAACCGCGAGGTGACATGCAACCATGAACAGAACGAGAGACTGGCCGGCGTTTCTTTCCGCAGAGGTGGAAGCAGACCCTCACGCCTTCTACCAGCGGCTGCGGAGCGACGACCCTGTCCACTGGGACGAGGGCCTCGGTGGGTTCTTAATCAGCCGCCATGCTGATGTCGGGAGGGCGTACAAGCACGCTTCCTTCTCGAGCCGCAACTACGAGACCCAGCTGGAACCCGTCTTCGGGCGGTCCCTTCTGCAGATGAACGGCACGGAGCACAGCAGGAAACGTGCCCTGGTGTCCCCCTACTTTCGCGGGAGCGGCCTGGAGAAGTGGATGCCGGTTATCGCGCGGAACCTCGCCGTAATCCTGCAAGGATCCGTGGTGTCGGCGACCACGAGGCTGGTCGACGGCTTCAAGGAGGGCTCGACGGTCGACCTGCTCGCCGACTTCGGCTACTACCTGCCGGTTTATGTCATCACAGACATGCTCGGTCTTCCCCACACGGACTGCGACCGCCTCTTCCACTGGTATACGGCTCATATCGCTTTCCTGAGCAACCTCAGCCGGGATCCGGGCATCGACGCCGTCGGGGTAAGGGCCACGGAGGAGTTCTGGGACTACCTGAAGCCCGTGATCGCAGACCGGCGTGCCCATCCCGGCGAGGACCTCATCTCCGCACTCGTAACCGCCGAGGTCGACGGTGAGTCACTCGATGACGTCGAGGTCAGTACACACATCACCCAACTGCTCAACGCCGGATCCGAGACGACCGGCAAGGCCCTCGCCAGTCTGTTCACGCACCTCCTGAGCGATCGCGAGCAGTTCGAGCGGGTACGGGACGACCGCTCGACGCTCCCTGCGGCCATCAGCGAGACGCTCCGGTTGTCGCCGCCTTCCCAGATGAACGGCCGACAGCTCACCAACGACGTCGAGGTCGAGGACGTCACGATTCCAGAGGGGTCGTTAGTCCTCCTCCTCATCGCTTCCGCAAATCGTGACGAGCGCCGCTTCTCCAATCCTGAGATGTTCGATCCAGCGCGGGCCGACCTCAATCACGAGCGGACCTTCACGGCCGCGGGCGAACAGTTCGCGTTCGGTGGCGGTCGTCACTTCTGTCTCGGGGCCATGCTCGCGAAGAGCGAGCTGGAGCACGCCTCGAACGCGCTGCTCGACCGATTCGCTGCGATGGACCTGGCGCCAGGATTCCGGCCACGATGGAAGGGCCTCAAGATGCGGTCGGTGGAGTCCCTCCAGGTCCGGCTGTAGCAGGCAATGTCACTCGCTCCAACTTGCAAACGACGAGCCGAGACGTCCGCCGTACGCCGGGTCGGGGCAGCACTGGAGGGGCCTTACGGCTCTATTAGTAGCTTCGAAGTGGCGATCCCGAGAGTACGGGCGGCCCTCATGAGGTTTTGGTCGCCGGCCGCGAGCACCAGGTCGGGATCGTGAACCACCTGGGCTGAAGCAAGATGTACGGCGTCGTAGCCGCGAAGAGCGAACCGCTCTGCCAACGACCCGGCATTTCGAACAAGGCTGTCTGTGACCTCCACGATGTCGAGTTGCTGGTAGAGGGATTCAAGGTCTTGGACCGCCGCTCGGAGCTCATCGTCGTCGACTCGGTTCAAGCGACGCGCCATGGCAAAAGCAGCACGGCCCTCTGCGTACACCAGCCGGCAGGAGACCACGCGTTCGGCCTCGTCCCAGAGGCGGGAGGCGACGGGGCTGGACGGCTCCTCGATGATGATCGGCACGATTGCCGAGGTGTCGAAGTAGACGATCAACGGCGCTGTTCAGCGACGAGGTCGCTGACCGAGTCCCGGCTGGGCGTTCGTCTCTTGGGCCGAGTGCGGGCCGGCTGCGGTGGGGGTAAGACGAGACCGTCCGCCACGGCCTTGTCCAGAGCGCGCCCTCCCACAATGGGGACGATTCGGGCTACAGCCACGCCCCGCTCGGTAACCACCACTTCCTGACCGTCGCGGACGCGCTCCAAGTAGTCGCTCAACCGGCCACGCAGCTCCCGAACACCGACCTCCATGGGATAAGTGTACACGACGACAGCCTGCATGTGTGCACGCGATCCCTTTGGGATTAGCACGTGAACGCTGCGATCGCGAGGTGGCGTTGGCGTCGCGACCAGCTCCGGGCGCCACATGGGTCCCTCACAGCGGTACCTGACCACGGCGCTTCTATCTATCCGCACCGCCGCTCATATAGCGTATGCTGTCCGCATGACAGCGCAGATAGATGAGGAGCCGCCGGAGGAATGGTTCGGATCGGCGGTCGAGCTGCTCAAGGTGGTGGCCGTGGAAACCCGCCTGCGAATCCTGTGGGCCCTACTCCACGGTGAGCACTCCGTAAACGACCTGGCCGAGCACACCGCCGCGAACGCCTCGGCGGTATCCCAGCATCTTCGTCAGCTACGAAGGCTGGGGCTGGTGACCACCCGCCGTCAGGGCAACTTCATCTACTACTCCTGTGACGACGCCCATGTCCGGGCGTTGGCGACCGAGGCACTGTCGCGTGCCCAACACGTCGCCGACGGCGAGGGCGTCGACCATCGGGGGTTGACCGCCACGACGAGCGCATGACCGGCCAAGCGCAGCACAGCGAGGCCCACGAACCCCACGGCGCCCACCCAGCCCACTCCGGCCACGAGCACCCCGACCATGACCCCGCCGGCGGCCATGACCATGCGCCCCGGAGTGGTCCTGTGGGTTTCCTCGTCGGGTTGGTCCGTACCCACAGCCATGACGACACAGACTCGCTCGACGAAGCGTTGATGGTGAGCCGGGCGGGGACCCGGGCTCTGGCGATCAGCCTGTCCGGGCTAGCCGTCACCGCCATGATCCAGTTGATCGTGTTCGCGCTGTCCGGCTCGGTCGGGCTCTTGGCCGACACCATCCACAACTTCGCCGACGCATTCACCGCGGTGCCGATCGGTCTGTCCTTCGTCGTCGCACGAAGGGCTCCGAACCGGCGCTACACCTACGGCTACGGGCGAGCAGAAGACCTCGCCGGCCTGGTCGTCGTTGCGGTCATCGCCGCCTCCGCAGTCATCGCCGCCTGGGAGGCCGTCAACCGCCTCATCCACCCTCGCCACGTCACCGACCTCGCCTGGGTGGCGGCCGCCGGGGTCGTCGGCTTCCTCGGCAACGAGCTCGCAGCGCGCTACCGCGTCCGCGTCGGCCGTCAGATCGGCTCGGCCGCCCTGGTAGCCGACGGCTACCACGCTCGCACGGACGGCTACACCAGCCTCGCCGTGGTCGCCGGTGCCGCCGGAGTAGCGCTCGGCTGGCGCCTGGCCGATCCGATCGTCGGCTTGGCCATCACCATGGCCATCCTGACCGTGCTGCGAGGTGCCGCTCGTGACATCTACCGCCGACTGATGGACGCCGTCGATCCCGCCCTGATCGACCAGATCGAGCAGGAAGCATCCGAGACCGAAGGGGTCCGGCACGTCGACGACGTGCGAGTCCGTTGGCTCGGCCACGAACTCCGAGCCGAGCTCAACATCACCGTCGACCGTGACCTACCCGTCCATCGGGCCCACGACGTAGCCGAGGCCGTCCGCCACCACCTCCTCCACCACGTCCCCCGGCTCACCAACACCACCATCCATACCGACCCGAGACACAACGATCACAACGATCCCCACCAAGTCACCGCCCACCACTACACCGCCAGAACATCGACCGGGACAGCGGAAAGTGTACGAACGAGCAGTTCATCCCCTCGGTAAGAGATCCGAGCCAGCGAGGCCATCGCCCTGAGGAACGAATGCATTGCCTCACTACGGCGCGAGTCGAGCCCTGTCGGCCGTTCGCCGGCCGACGGCGGTGGTGAAGGCGTGAAACAGCGTGGCGGTGAACTGCTGGTGCTGGTCAGGAGGAACGTCGTCGAGCAGACGCCGGTCGGCGTCGTGGATCACGCCCTGCCCATCGCGAAGCAACTTGGATCCCTTAGGGGTGACGTGCAGCTCGGCGGTGCGTCCGCGCCCGGGCTCGGTACGGCGCTCGACGGCTCCTCGCTTCTCCAGCTGATAGAGGGTGGATTGCATGCTCTGCGCCGTAACCCCGGCTCGGCGCCCGAGCTCGCTGTAGGAGAGCCCCGGTTGGCGGGAAAGGTGCCCGAGCGCGGCGAGGTGCCGCAGCGAGATTCCCTGCGCCCTGAGCGCGGCCTCGACGTCGTCACGAACCATCCGGCCCAGCCCCATCAAGAAGAAGGCCGGGCTGGGATCGGGCGGCGGGGCGCCTGGCCCCGCGCCACCAGCCGGGGTTGGAGTCACAGACGGAGGCACTGGTGGTATCTTGCCAGGTTCCGAGTTTCAGTTACACTGTAACTTACGATGGGTACCCGCTCGCGATCTCCTGACACCGTCCCTCTCCAGGCGCAGATCGTCCTCTTCGACGGCTTCGACCCGCTCGACGTGATCGGACCGTTCGAGGTGCTGCACGCCGGTGGCATGGCCGCCCCTGGAGCGCTCCAAGTCGAGCTCGTCTCCTGTGAGGGTCCCCGTGAGGTGATCAGCGGATCGGGTGGCCTGGCGCTGCGGGCCACGGCGACCCTAGACCCTTCGCGTGCGGACTGGGTCATCGTCCCTGGAGCGTCCGGCCCCCTGGGTAGCGACGATGACGGCGCGCCGAACGAAGCCCGGGGCACGCCTCCTTCGGTTCCGATGCTCTTGGCCCGCACGATCGATACCCCGCTACCAGGGCTGATGCGTCACGCCCTCGACGATCCCTCTGTACTCGTCGCCACCGTCTGTGGCGGCTCGCTGGCTCTGGCCATGGCCGGGCTGCTCGAGGGACGCCACGTCGTCACCCACCACCTCGGCATGGACGTCCTCGACGCCACCGGCGCCTGCGTCGTCGACGCCCGTGTCGTCGACGACGGCGATCTGATCAGCTCGGCCGGGGTCACGTCCGGCCTCGACCTGGCCATCTACCTGCTCGAACGTGAGCTCGGCGCGCGCATCGCCCGCGCCGTTGAGCAGCTTTTCGCCTACGAACGTCGCGGCACAGTGTGGCGCGCCACCGGCCTCGAGCCGGTTGCGCAGTGAGAATGGACATGATTGGCAGGCAGGAATGGGAACCATCTCGACGCCGATCGCCCGACAACAGGTGATTCTCCGGCTTCCCACGAGCAAGGTCACGGGTGTGCGGGCCTCTTGGGACACGCGAGCGAACCCTGTGCTAGGCGGGGGCGGCGAACGGCGTCCCGGCTGGCGGACGCGGGGTCGAGGCGAGCAGGTCAGGAACGCCAAGCTGCATGCTCAGCGTGGCGTAGTCCCAGAGGGTCCGCTCCGAGCACATCCGCCCGCGCTCGAAGCCGACGACTCCGATCGTCAGCACCTCCGCCCGCCGATGCGTGGGGCCAAGGCCGGGCAACAACCAGGGCAACTCCCGATCGTGGGTAAACGACACCATCGTCTCGTCAACTAATCGGAACATGTCCACGGTCCGAGAGACCCTGCTCCGAACCATGTCATCGGGAATGTGAGGAAAGAACTCCTCGGCATAGAAGCTCTCGAGGGCTGACCGGCCCACCGCGCCGGCCATCGTCGGGAGGTGCAGGACCGAATGCTCCGCCACCGTGTTCGCCAGCGATCGGTCCAGGTCGCGCCTCACCAGCGACGCCTCGCAGTGTTCGTCCCATATCCGCTCGAGCTCCCGCATGAACCGGGCTATCGCCATGGTCACCCTCCAACGGTACCCGCAGCCCGGCGGGAAGTAGAGCCGTGTGGAAGGATGCGATGCCATGCTCGGCCGTAAGACCTACACCCAGGACGAACTCCCCCAGAGCAGGCGGCGGTCGATCGGCAGCTTGCCGTGTACGAGACGCTTATCGGCACCATCGGTAGCGGAAAGCCGGACAAGAAGGCCACGGACAAGGACGGCAAGCCGCTCAACGAGGTCGGAATGCGCGTTCTTCGCGGAGATAGAAAAGAAGGTCCTGTAGCCGCGCAGTGCCGCTGAACGAGGCTCGTGCACCCTTTCTTCGCGGCGTCCGACTGCGCGGAGACGCTCCCACCCACGGCTACCCCTTCGAGCTACCTGCAGTGCGTGAACTGGAGAAAGTTGCCTTCGGCCAGGTCACATTCCTCGTCGGTGACAACGGCGCCGGCAAGTCCACCATCATGGAGGCGGTGGCGGTTTGCGCCGGCTTCAACGCCGAGGGCGGGAGTCGGAATCTCCGCTTCGATACTTTCGCCACGCACAGCGCACTGTCGGACGAGCTCGAGCTCGTCTGGCGCCGGCGACCACGATGGGGGTGGTTCCTGCGAGCCGAAACCTTCTACGGCATGGCGACCCATATCGCCACCGACAGCGATTTACAGGGGACCTTCCCGGATTTTCACGAAGAGTCACATGGCGAGTCGTTCCTTGACCTCGCCGTCAACCGTTTCGGGCAAGCCGGCTTCTACCTGCTAGACGAGCCGGAGGCTCCCCTGTCACTCCAAGGTCAACTGAGGCTGCTCCACATCATCCACGACAGCTGTGTCGACGGCGGCCAATTCGTGATCGCGACCCACTCGCCGATCCTGATGGCCTTCCCCGGCGCCGTCATCATGGAGCTCGACGCCGACGGCCTTCACCGGGTCGGTTATGAACAGGTCCAGGCCGTGCAGCTCTGGCGGGATTTCTTGAGCGACCCGGCCCTTTTCTTCCGGCATCTCCTCAACGACTGAGCTCCTTTGGCGCAGGGTCAGGCTCGGGGCGGTGACCCGGTGCCCGGGGAGCGCTTTCGACCGATGCGATTGGGCATGGGCACCGTCATGTCCTCCGAGAGAGCGGTCTCGCCTTCCTTGCGAAGACCGTCAACCAGGAGCGTGACCGTGAGGCTGCGACGGCTGGTCCTTACCCCCCGACCTGGCGGTGGAAGCCGAGAGGACGTAACCCCGACGGGTCCTTCGAGCAGGGCGTTGGCCCACACCGCCGTCAGGACGACGTGGGCGAGGAACTGGGAGGGATGGTCGCTGCGCATCTCACCCCGTCGCTGGGCTCCGTCGATGAGCTCGGCGAGGACATCGACCGGTTGAGACACGTTTCGGTCGGCAAGCAACTCGCTCAGCCTCTGGGGCTTCTCGGTCAAGGAGCGAAACGTGGCCTCCCAGAGCGGTGGGGCCGCCGGCGCAGAGCTCGCTGCCCTCCAGAAGGCGCCGGCGATCACCTCGCTCGCCGGCCGACCGGTCTCGACGCCGACCTCGCATGCTTCGACGAAGACCTGAGCGACGCTCGCCGCCGCATCGAGGAGGACGTCACCCTTGTTGTGGAAGTAGCGGTAGAAGCTCCCCCAGCCCACCCCCGCAGCCGCCACGATGTCCTCGACGCGTGCGGCTTCGACCCCGACCCGTTGCATCTCGGCCATGGCGGCGTCATGGATCCGCCTGCGGGTCTCGACGGCGCGCCGCTGGCGCGGCTGCCAACTGCTCACGGCGTGGGTTTGTTGCTCATCGGACTTCCCGGATGATACAAAAGTGAGATAAAACCGATACACATCATGTTTTGGAGGCGATGACGAGATGCGCGATCACTCGGCCCCGAGGGTCCTGACCTCCCGGGTCGGTCGACCACGCGGCCACACGCTGGAGACAGCGCTCGGATCAGGGGCGTACAGGACATTGCGGTCCGTCCTCGCCACGCGGTCACCAGCAGACGTAGTCGAGGAGGTCCGGCGCTCTGGGCTAACGGGCCGGAGCGGCGGCGCCGCCTTCCTGACGGCGGAGAAGTGGGAGAGGCTCGGGCCGAGTCGGCCGGCGTACGTCGTCGTCAACGGCGACGAAAGCGAGCCGGGGTGCTTCAAGGACCACCTCCTGCTCCAGGCCGACCCGCATCAACTCATCGAAGGGGCCCTCCTGTGCGCCTACGCCGTGGGCGCAAGGACCGTCGTTGTCTACGTGCGTGGCGAGATGAGCCTCGCCATCGAACGACTGACGGCTGCGGTCAATGATGTCTACGGGCTCGGCATCGCCGGCCGAGGAATCGCCGGCCGGGGCATCGACGGATCGGGATTCTCCTGTGAGGTGATCGTCCATCCCGGGGCCGGCGCCTACGTGGTGGGTGAGGAGACGGCGCTCCTCGAGAGCCTCGAGGGCAAGCGCGGCTACCCGCGAATCAAGCCGCCGTGGTATCCGGCGGCCGCCGGCTATCTCGGGGCCCCGACCGTTGTCAACAACGTTGAAACGCTGTCCGCCCTGCCGTGGATCTTGGACCACGGTGCGGCGGAGTTCGCTGCTCTCGGCGCGGGACGGTCTCTCGGCACCCGCCTCTTCAGCCTGAGCGGACCTGTCCTCAGGCCCGGCGTCTACGAGGTCGAGTTGCACCGCACGACCTTCAGAGACCTCATCTTCAACCCGTCCCTCGGAGGCGGCCTCCGACCCGGACGTCGCCTCCGGGCGATCCTGCCGGGCGCTTCGTTTCCCTGGCTGACGGCGGCACAACTCGACCTCCCGCTCGACGTCGACGCCGTCAGCGCCAACGGGTCCTCCCTCGGCTCAGGAATCATGGTGCTCGACGATTCCGTCTGCGCCGTTCGCCTGGCGTGGCGTCTCGTCCGGTTCTTCCAGCGCGAGTCGTGCGGTCAGTGCACGCCGTGTCGGGAGGGGGCGGCCTGGCTCGAGAAGATCATGCGCCGCATCGCAGAGGGCAACGGCCGGCCCGACGATCTCGACTTGCTGCGCGACGTCGGTGACAACATCTCGCCCGGTCCGTTTCCCCGTCCACCGGTCGGAGCCCAACCGGGCGTCCCGTTCCCCTACCGGCAGACCACGATCTGCCCGATCGGACCGTCCGCGGTGGCCCCGATCATGAGCAGCCTGATCCTCTTTCCCGACGACTACAAGGCCCACATCCACGCCGGCCCCTCGGCCCCGGGCTGCCCGCAAGCGAGCCGCTAAGTCAGGACACCGACCCAAACTGCGATCGGACCGAGCATCCGACCCGAACCGGGCAACGACCGATCAAGGAGCGCCCAGCCATGGCCAAAGACGAAGTCATCCGTACGACGAGGGAGCGGTTGGGACCGGTAGGCGTGTGGCTGGGATCGCTCCGGCCGGCATCGGTCCCCGCCGAGCGCGAGGCGGCGCGGCGCATCGAAGAGCTCGGATACGGATCGCTCTGGAGCGGTGAGAGGATCGGCGGCAAGGAAGCCTTTTCGCACCAGGCCATCCTCTTGGCGTCGACGACACAGATGGTGACGGGAACGGGGATCGCCAATGTGTGGGCCCGTCACCCGGCCGCCATGGAAGGCGGTGCGGCGACCCTCGGCGCCGGATACCCCGGTCGCTTCATCCTCGGGATCGGCATCAGCCACGCCCCGATGGTCGACCGCAGTGGCCAGACCTACGAGAAGCCGCTGGCGCGCATGAGTCACTACCTCGACGACATGGACGCCGCCGCCGACGACGCGCCGCGCACCGACGTCCCCGTGCCGCGCCTGCTCGCCGCCCTGCGGCCGCAGATGCTCGACCTGGCCAGGGACCGGGCCGACGGTGCTCATCCGTACTTCGTGCCGCCCTCGCACACGCCGACCGCCCGCGACGCCCTAGGACCCGATCGGCTGTTGATCCCAGAGCAGGCCGTGGTGCTGAGCACCGACCCGGCCACCGCCCGCCGTGTGGCCAGGGAGCACATGGAGCTCTACCTGCAGCTGCCCAACTACGTCAACAACCTGCGGCGCCTTGGCTACGGCGACGACGACGTCTCCGGCGGTGGCAGTGACCGACTCGTGGATGCCATCGTGGCCTGGGGCAGCGACGCGGACATCGCCACGCGGATCAAGGAGCACATCGACGCCGGAGCCGACCACGTGCTGCTCCAGCCGCTCGGCGACCTGGACGGCGCCGTCCGTCAGCTCGAGGCGCTCGCCCCCGCCGTCCTTCACCGCTGATCCGAAGGCCAGCGCCGCCCCTGGGTGACGGATACATTGTGTGCTCAGGAAAGGTCCACCGAAGGCGTCCATCGCTACGGAAAGCCCGACAACCTTCGGAAACGGGGACGGCCGAGGAGATGGAATGATCGCGCAGGAGCTTGGCGACTCGTTCGTGGGACGTGAATCCGAGCTCGAGGTGATGCGCGCCGCACTGACCGACGCCGGAGACGGGCGATTTGCCCTTGTCTCCATCGAGGGAGATGCCGGTATCGGCAAGACGGCGCTCTTGCGCCAATTCGTCGCCGAGCTGGCCGGTCTCCCGGTCCTCTGGGCCAGCGGAGACGAGACGGAGACGGTCCTCGAGCATGGGGTGATCGGCCAACTGCGCGCCACGCTGCAGCCGTCGCACGATTCTGCCGTCGGCGCGCTGAGCGCGGGGGTGCACGCGGACAGCTTCGCCGTCGGCGCCGAGTTCCTCGTCGACCTTGGTCAGTTACAGGACAGGGGCACGGTTGTGGTCGTGGTCGACGACCTCCAATGGTCCGATCCTGCGTCGGTCAGGGCCGTGCTCTTCGCCCTGCGCCGCTTGCGCCAGGATCACGTCCTCGTCCTCGTGGCCGGAAGGAGCGGCGCCAGCGACGCGTTCGGTGAGAGCTGGGCCCGACTCATCGCCGAACGGGCGAGGAGGCTGCGCCTGGTCGGCCTCGAGCCGGCCGAATTGCGCCGACTCGCTCAGGTCTCGGTGAGCGTCGACCTCTCACAAGGGGCAGGCGAGCGGCTCCGCGACCACACCGGAGGAAACCCCCTCTACGTGCGCGCTCTCCTCGAGGAGCTCCCCGTCCAGGCCCTCACCAACCTCGATCAACCGCTGCCGGCTCCGCATTCGTATGCGGCCACGGTCCTCACCCGGGTCGCCGACCTCTCCCCTTCCACCCAGGACCTCCTCGCCGCCGGCGCCGTCATCGGCGTCTCGTTTCTCCTCGAGCTGGCCGCAGAGGTGGCGGGGACCGCTGACACGCCCGGCGCCTTCGACGAAGCCCGAGCGGCGCGGCTGCTGATCCGCACGACCCATCCGGCCACGGGAGACGTCGCCTTTCCCCATCCTCTTGTACGAGCCGCCGTCTACGACGATCTCGCTCCGCCTCGTCGTCGGGATCTGCACAAGCTCGTTGGGCAGTTGCTCAGCGGGCCGGCCGCCCTCGCCCACCGGGTGATCGCAACCCAAGGCCGAGACGCCGGGCTCGCCGACGCCGTCGCCGCCGTTGCCGCGGCCGATGTGGCGCGCGGCTCCCTGGCCGGAGCCGCGCAGCACCTCCTGTGGGCGGCCAACCTGACCCCCGACGTCGGTCGCTCCGAAGCCCATCTCCTGCGTGCCGCCGAGTTGATGATGATTGCCGGCGATGTGCCTGGCGCTCACCAAGTGGGTGACGCCGTCGTCGCCTGCGCCGACACACCCGAGAAGCGGTACGTCCTCGGCGCGCTACTGGCCGCCGATGGGCAGATGGCCGAGGCCGCGGCGGAGATGCGTCAGGTGGCGGAGACGGCCATGGCCTCAGGTGAGCGCGAGCTCGTCGGCCGCTCCGCTTCATCCGTCGCGCTCGCCTACAGCATGCTCGGCGATGGCAAGGAGGCGGTCGAGTGGGCCGAGCGAGCCCTCGACGCCGACGCCGACCCAGCCGCCGCATCCGTCGCCCATCAGGCCCTCGCTTCTGGGCTCGCCATGACCGCAAGAGCGGACGAGGCCGTCGCCAGGCTCGACGAGCTGGTGGTCGGCGGGGCGCTCCCAAGGACCTTCTTCGAGGCCGAGTTGATGGCGACTCGCGGCAACCTCCATCTCAAGTTGGGCAACGTCGCTCGGGCCGTCACCGACCTGACCGTCGTGGTTCGCTGGGCTCGCGAGGGCGCGCCCCTTCGCAGCATCGACATCGCCCACTCCGCACTGGCCGAGGCCGAGTACCGGGCCGGTGCCTGGGACGACGCTCTCGTGCACGCCGAGCTGGCGGTGTCGCTTTGCCACGATCTCGATCACCGCTGGTTTCTGTCCTGGGCCCACGCCGTCGTCGCCAGCCTCCACGCCGGGAGGGGTTCGTGGAGCATGGCCGGCGAGCACGTCGACGCGGCGCGCCATGAGGCGCTTGCCGTCGGCATTCCTGCCGCCGGTGCCTACGCCCACCTGGCCGAGGCCGATCTGGCGTGGGCTCAATGCAACTGGGACGGCGTCCTGCGGTGCTGGTCGATGCTCCAACATGGCGACTCGTGGCGGATGCTCGACGGCGCCAACGGCCAACTGGTGCGCCTCTGGCGAGCCGAGGCCCTGATCGCCACCGGTCGTCAGGCCGAGGCAGCGGATGTCCTCGCCGAGGTCACCGTCGGGCTCGGCGACGCCTTCGCCGCCGACATCCACCGCATCGGAGCCCTCCTCGCCGTGGCCGAAGGGCGCGATGACGATGGCGCCGGGCGCTTCGCCGCCGGGCTCGAAGACGGACGGACAGCCGGAACACCACTCGGCCATGCCCTCTTGGAGATGGCGTACGGCAAGTTCCTGCGACTCTCCGGCCAGCGCCGTCGAGCGATTCCCCATCTCCGCACGGCCCAAGGCATCCTCGCCGCCCTCGACGCCGGTGCGTTCGTGGCCGCGTGCGACGCCGAGCTCGTCACCTGCGGCGTCCGCGGCCCTGCCGGTCCCACCGAGGAAAACCCCCATGGCCTGACGAGCAAGGAGCAGGTCGTCGCCCACCTCGTCGTCAAGGGACTCTCCAACCGCGAGGTTGCGAGCGAGCTCTACGTCAGCACCAAGGCGGTCGAATACCACCTCGGCAACATCTTCGCCAAGCTCGCCATCGGCTCGCGACGCGACCTGGCCGTGACGCTCGGGCGGCCCCGCGCATAAGCGGCCGCGCAAGTTGTTTCGCAGCGGGACCTCAGCCCGTGATCCCGTAGCCGAGCAACTCGGTGAGGAAGCCACCCTGGATCAGCTGCGACCACGAGTAGTCGTAGAACTCGACCTCGACGGACTCGGGCACGATCCAGGTCGTCCCGGGATACCACTTGGAAGACGTCGGGGAATCCCTAAAGCGGAGGATTGTATTCCTTGTCGTGGGGATTTATGAAACTCACCGTCAAACAGAAAGGATCGTGCGTATTGCGACGCTTGTGCAGCCACTCGATCGCCTAGTTGGCGATGCTCGGATCCTCCAGGTTGCCCTGCCCGTCGGTGCCGGTCGGATCGGGAATCGTTAGCCCATCGAACCGTAGTGGTCCAAGTAGGTGCGATAGAGATCGGGGAAGTCGCCTGAACGAATCCCTAGCTGCGCCCCGAGGCCCGCTACCACCAGGGCGCCTAGGGACTCGTTTGGGGATGTTCCCTAGGGCGGCCGGACGGAGGCGGTCGTACCGTCGCCCACCAGCGGCACAATGCCGCCGGTCCGAAGGGCAGGTGCATCGGGGTGCGGGTGCTCGTCGAGCTCAGCCGATCAAGCGAAGGGCGCCTCTGTGGCGAAGCTTGGTCGAACGACAGAGACGCGACGACCCTCCCGTTCTCCGGCACGCTCGAGCTCCTCCGTGTCCTGGAGGAGCTGGTGCCCACTCCGGACCTCGCACCGGGCGACGACCGCTGATGGCGGCGGCGCCGCCGATCCCGATACGAGGGAGAAGGAGTACCAGCTGATGTTCGACAAGTTGGCTCACGGAGTCACCCGCCACGCCTGGTGGGTCATCGGTGCCTGGGTCGTGGCCGCCGTCGTCGTCGTCCTTTTCTCCCCCAGCCTGGCCGACTACACGACTTCCAATCAGTCGCAGTTTCTCCCCAGCCACTACGAGTCGCAGAAAGCCCAGGCCGTCGCGCAGAAGGACTTCCCCGTGCAGGCGGGCGCGACCGGGTCGCTCGTCGTCAACCGGAGCGACAAGAAGGCGCTGACCTCAACGGATCAGCAGAAGGCGTCCGGCCTCGCCGGCGCCCTCACCGCCGACAAGATTCCCGGGGTCACCTCGGTGAGCGCCACCCAGAGCTCGCTCTCATCGGACAAGAAGGCATTCCTCATCCAGGTGGCCTTCAAGGGTCAGCCCGGCGACTCGCTGGTGAACACGGCCGTCGGCACCGTACGGGACAAGGCGACGTCCTATCTGGCCGGCAGCGGTCTCACCTCCGGCCTGACAGGAAACGCTGCCATCAACGTCGACACGGGCCACGCCTACGCATCGGGCGAGAGCATCATCGGTATCGCCACCGTCCTGCTGATCATTGTGCTCCTCGGCCTGATCTTCCGTAGTCCCCTCATCGCCATCCTGCCCATCATCATCATCGCCGTGGTACACGCCATGACCGTTGCCCTGTCCGCCGACCTGTCCAAGGCGTTCGGCTTCGAGGTCGGTCCCACGCTCGGACCATTACTGATCGTCGTGCTGTTCGGCATCGGGACCGACTACATCATCTTCCTGCTCTACCGGTATCGAGAACAGCTGCGCGCCGGTGACGACACCGCCGCCGGCCTCCTGTTCTCCGTCCACAAGGTCGGCGTGGTCATCTCTTCGGCCGCCCTGACCGTGGTCGCGGCCTTCGCCGCCCTCCTTCTTGCCAGTCTCGGCTCGCTCCAGACGCTCGCTCCCGGCCTCGTCGTGGCCGTCGTGCTGATGCTGATCGCCGCGCTCACGCTCGTCCCTGCCGTCTTCAGCCTGCTCGGGAGCCACCTGTTCTGGCCCTATGGAATCCGAGAGGCCAAGCCGTCGCGCCGCCTCGCCTGGATCGGCCGGGGCGTGTCTCGCCACCCGCTGCGGCTGGGCGCGATCTGCATCATCGTGCTCGCCGGCCTCTCACTCGGGCTCATCAACTACAAACCGACCTACAACACCCTCCAGGAGCTGCCGTCGGGCACGCTCTCGCTCAAGGCCTTCAACTCGCTCGAAGCCTCGTTCCCTGCCGGCGCCCTCGGGCCGACGCAGGTCTTCGTCACCGGCAAGCAGACCCTCACCTCCGACCTGCTCAACCCCATGGTGAGCAAGCTGTCCAAGACCAAGGGAGTAGCGGCGGTGCTGACACCGACGCTCTCCAACGACAAGAAGTCGGCCCTCGTCACGGTGCTGTTGAAGAACGACCCCTACTCCACCACGGCGCTCGACAACGTCAAGGGGCCCGTCCGCTCTGCCGCCCACGGCAGCGTGCCAGGAGATCAGGTCCTCGTCGGCGGCACGAGCTCGCAACTCGTCGATGTGCGAGCGGCCCTCAACCGCGACCTTACGGTGGTGATCCCGGTGGCCTTCGTGATCATCGCCGTGATCCTCGGCCTGCTCCTACAAGCCATCGTGGCGCCACTGCTCCTCCTCGTCGGTGTCGCACTCTCCTTTGCCGCCACGCTCGGGCTCTCGGTGCTCGTCTTCATCAACGCCGCCTCGCTCACCGGGATCGACTTCTCGATCCCGATCGTCCTGTACCTCTTTGTGGTCGCCATCGGCACCGACTACAACATCCTGACATCGCATCGACTCCGGGAGGAGACCCTGGGAGGCAAAGCACCCCACGAGGGAGCGGAGCTCGCCGTACTCCACGGCGCGCCGGCCGTAAGCGCCGCCGCCCTGATCCTGGCCGGATCGTTCGCCTCCCTGATGCTGACCGGGATCGCCACCCTCACCGAGCTCGGCTTCGGTGTGGCCATCGGCATCATCCTCTCTGCCTTCCTCATGGCGACGAGGCTGGTGCCATCCATGGCCTCGCTGCTCGGCCATTGGTTCTGGTGGCCGACCAAGCCCCACCTCGCCGGCGGGGGATCGGGCGGCGCACCGCCGCCCGATCGGGTCGCCGTCCCCGCTAGAGAACCCGAATCAAGCCACGGGGACCGCCCGGATGCCGCACCTGCGGTCACGAGACCGCCGAACTGACCGCAGTAGCCTGTGTGCTTTCCGGGCGGGGCCTGCCGACACCACCCGTCTCATAAAGCACCACAGAACACGGCCAGCGGGCGCGAGCCTGTCACACATGTTGCGGGCCATCGGTGAGCGCGAGCGGGTGTTCGATAGCGCCGTGCGCTCCAACCGCGGCGGGCTCGCCGTGTGCACCGAGCCCTCCGTCGGCCCCGCCCACAGCGACGTTCTGCTGATCGGGCTCCAGCTCTCGGGATGGTCGGTCCTCGCCCAGGACGGCAGGGAAGTCACGCTTGGACCCGGCGACCTGGTGCTCTACGACGGTGGCCGGCCGTTTTCCCTGGTCACCGACGGGCGGTCCTCCCGACAGCTCTTCGTGCTCCCCAAGAACCGGGTGCGCCGCTCCGACGGCGAGATCGCCGACCTGACGGCAAGGCCCGTCCAGTCGACGACCGATGCGGCCGCCATCGTCATACGGTTTCTACGGGACCTCGCCGTACGAGCCGACCGACTCGAGGACGAGGGCGTCTACGGCCAGCTGTGCGAGCACGCCACTGACCTGGTGGTGACCCTCCTCCGCTCCCACCTCGGCCGCGACCTGGCCGTAAAGGACCCGCAGCGCCTGCTCGTGCGTCAGGCCGTGGACTACATCGACGCCCACCTCCAGGACCGCGATCTCGGACCCGAACGCATCGCGGCAGCCGTCGGCGTCTCCGTGCGGCGCCTCCACCAGCTCTTCTCCTCCACAGAGAGAACGGTGAGCGAGCATGTCCGAATCGAGCGGCTCGGCGCCGTGCGCAGGGACCTGGCCGATCCCCGCTTCGCCCACCACCCGATCTCGTGGCTGGCCGCAAGTCACGGCATCGCCAACGCATCGTTGTTCTCCAGGCAGTTCCGCCTGGCCGAGGGGTGCACGCCGACAGAATTCCGTGACCGGGCCCTACGAGCCGGGACAACAAGGGGTCAGCAGGTGCCGAAGAACGAATTTTCGTTGACCCTCAAGCCACCATGTGAAAGCCTACATACCGGGACATAGGCGGTAATAGCGCCTAAATGTCCGCCGAAACTATTGATGGGGGAACCAACAATGTCAGATACGGGAGACGTCGCGGCCGAGCAAATTGGGGGCGACGAGGCGGCAGGAGTCGTCGGCCCTGCCTCGCTCACGCCGTTTCACAAGGGCGCACCCGCAGCTATAGGCGTGCCACTTTTCGTCGTCGGTTCCATCGCCCTCGGACTCTCGCTGATCGGGTTCGTCCCGAGCGCCGTCATCGGCGGTCCAATTGCCATCATCCTGACGGCGACCGGACTGTTCGAGCTCATCGCCGCCATCTGGTGCATCGCCCTCGGTGAGAGCATCGTCGGGAGCATCTTCGGCATCTTTGCCGGGTTCTGGATCAGCTACGCCGCCCTGGTCCTCGGCCTGCTCCACAACTGGTACGAGATCAAAGCGGCGGCCGACGTCACCCACACTGTCGAGCTGTTTCTGATCTGTTGGTTGGCCGTCATCGTGGCTCTGACGTTGGCGACCTTCCGACTGCCGTTGGCGTTCAGCGCCATCTTCGTCCTGGTCGACGTCGCCCTGGTCTGCGTGCTGATCGGGACGATCCAGGCCTCGCAGGAATGGCACACCATCGGCGGCTACGTCGTGTTCGCCTTCGCCGCCGTCGGGTTCCTCGTGTACTTCGACACGATGTCGCAGGCCTTCGGCGGCAAGCCTGTCCCGCTCGGTCGGCCCATCCAGCGCTGACCCGCACGAGAAAGCGGTCGGCGGCCAACGTCAGCGGCTGGCCTCCTCGAGCTCGTTGTAGTAGCCGATCGCGTCCTTCACCCAGGCGCCGTGGCGCTGGTCGAACAGACGCTTGGCCGCCCCTCCCGGCCAGCTGGCCGGGAGCAGCTGGACCGGAATCTCGGCGTCGATGAAAGGAAATCTCCTCCATTCGTGGACGAGATGCACGAGGGCCGCAAACCGCAATCGGGGCTCGCGGGGCTGGCGCGGCCCGAAATCGGCCATGAAGGACCGGTAGCGCTCGGCCACCGAGTCGAGGTCCCACGCCCTGCGAACCAGCTCATCGGCCGGCACCAGGTCGCCGGTCTCGGCCCTGATCACCAACGACCCGGCCACGATTCCGAGGTCCTCGAGCACCTCGTTGGCGAGGGCCTCCCGATCGAGGTGCGGGGTGATCGCCGCTCCGGTGCCAAAGAATCCGAAACCGGCGAAGGCCAGGCGGCTGCGCAGCTGGTGCCGCTTGGCCCGCTGCGGGGCCGAGATTGAGTACAGCACCATGAGCCACCGACCCTCCCAAGGATCATCGGCCGTACCAAACTCGTAGATCCTGCGGGTGCCATCGACGAGCAGCCGCCGGCCGTCCTTCGTCAGAGACCACCTCGTCCTGCGCCCCCGCCGCTCGCCGACGATGACGCGTTGCTCGGCCAGGCGGGCAATGGCCTGGCGAGCATTGCGCTCCTCGACGCCCAGGGCAGCAAGCGAGCCCACCAGGCTCTGGGTCCAAGCCGAGCCGCCCGCCGGCAGGACGAACTCGCCCAGGATGGTGAGCAGGAGCGCCTTGGCGCTCGACCCGGCCCTCGGCCGCATCGACGGGTTCGCCACACCGCCGTTGTACTACGCCAACCGGCCGCGCCACCCGGCGCGTATCGTGGCACGGGCGCAGAGATCAGGGGACAACCGTGATGGCCCGACCCACGACACAGGCAACGCCACGGCGAGCGAAGACCCGACGCAAGATCGCCCTCGTCGCCCACGACAACCGCAAGGCGGACCTGCTCGAGTGGGTCAGGTTCAACCACGGAAGCTTGTCGGACCACGACATCGTGGCGACGGGTACGACCGGCAAGCTGATCCAATCGGCCGGCATCGATGTGATGCGCCTGCTGAGTGGCCCGCTCGGCGGTGATCAGCAACTCGGCGCCATGATCGCCCAGGGGGAGGTCGACCTCCTCATCTTCTTCTGGGACCCATTGGAGCCACAACCGCACGACCCCGACGTCAAGGCCCTCCTCCGGGTGTCGGTGATGTGGAACGTCGTGGTGGCCTGCAACCGAGCGACGGCCGACTACGTGATCTCCTCACCGCTGTTCCGCAGCGGCTATGCCGCCCGCCTGCCGTCGTTCGTCGGCCACGACGACCGGCCGATCCCCGCCGAGGTTCCAAACGATACGGTGACGGGCCATGCGGATCGTTCTGGTCGTCGGCAACCCCAAGGCGGCATCGAGGACCCGGCGCGTCGCCGAGGCCGTAGGTGAAGCCATCGGCTCCGGTCTCCCCGCCGGTGCCGACGTCACCGTGGTCGAGCTGGCCGACGTCGCCCCCCGCCTCTTTGACTGGGGCGATCCCGAGGTGATCGACCTCAACGCCTCGGTCGCCGGCGCCGACGTGGTCGTCACCGCCAGCCCGACCTACAAGGCGACCTACACCGGGCTGCTCAAGGCCTTCCTCGACCGGTACGGCAACGACGGCCTGGCCGGGGTGACCGCCGTCCCTGTGATGGTGGGGGCGGCACCGATCCACGCCCTCGCCCCCGAGGTCCACCTGCGCCCCCTGCTCGTCGAGCTCGGCGCCAGCGTCCCCAGCCGGGCGCTGTACGTGCTCGAGTCCCAGCTCGACGACCTCGACGCCGTCGTGGGCGCCTGGGCGGTCGCGGCGGTGCCGCTCATCGCCGCCGCAGCCGGCCAGTAGCTACTCCGCGGGCCTGGCGTCACCCCACCACGGCATCGATGCGCGCCGCGACCTGCTCGACCGTGCCGTCGCCATCCACGACGCGCCAGGTCGGATCCTCGGCGGCCAGCCGAGCGAACCCGTCGGCCACCCGCCCGAAGAACTCATCGCCTGCGCCCTCCATCCGATCCGCCGAGCCCCCCCGGCGGCCGAGCCGCTCGAGAGCGACCTCTGGCGACACGCGCAGCAGGATCTGGAGGTCGGGGACGAGTCCTTCGCTCGCCCAGCGCGACAGCTCGGCCAGGGCAGCGGGGTCGAGACCCCGCCCGTAGCCCTGGTAGGCGAGCGTCGAGCCCGAGAAGCGGTCGCAGACGACGTCGCGCCCGGCGCGCCGCGCCGGAGTGATCAGCTCGGCCACGTGCTGCGCCCTCGCCGCCAGCATCAACAGCGTCTCGGCCCGCCGGTCTATACCGGAAAGGGAGGGATCGAGGAGCAGGGAGCGGATCCGTTCGCCGGTTGCCGTGCCGCCCGGCTCCCTTGTCAAGACGGCGCCGAGCCGGGAGGCAAGCAGGACCGCCTGTGTCGACTTCCCCGTCCCCTCGCCGCCCTCGAGCACGATCAGCCGACCCATCGGCCGGCGCCTAGGACCCCGACTTCTTGGTCGCCGGCGTCTTCTTGGCCGCAGACGCCCTCTTGGCCGCCGGCGTCTTGGCGACCGCAGCCCGCTTGGAGGCCGCCTTCTTCGCCCCGCCCACCTTCCGTGCGGCCCCGCCGGCCTTCTTCGCCCCGGCCGTCCCGGCCTTCTTGGCCCCACCGGCCTTCCGCGCCGCGCCGGCTTTGCGCCCCCGCTTGGCCGGCGGCCCGGCCGCCCGACGGTCGGCGATCAGCTCGGCGGCTCGCTCCGGGGTGATGGCCTCCACCGTGTCGCCCTTGCGCAGCGATGCGTTGGTCTCGCCGTCGGTCACGTACGGCCCGAACCGGCCGTCCTTCAACACGATGGGTCCACCGCTCACCGGGTCGGCACCGAGCTCCCGCAATGGCGCCGTGGCCCGCTGGCCCCGGCGCAACTTGGGCTGCGAGAAGACCTCGAGGGCCCGCTCCAGCGAGATGTCGAACAACTCCTGCTCGGAGTCGAGCGAGCGCGAGTCCGAACCCTTCTTGATATAGGGCCCGTAGCGGCCGTTGGTCGCCACGATGTCCTCGCCGCTCGTCGGGTCGGCGCCGACCACCCGGGGCAGGGAAAGGACCTTCAAGGCGTCGTCGATGGCCACCGTAGCGGGGTCCATGGTCGAGAGCAGCGAAGCGGTCCGCGGCTTGCCCTCCACCTGATCGGCCTCACCGACCTGCACGTAGGGCCCGTACCTCCCGGCCTTGACCATGATCGGCAGCCCGGTCGCTTCCTCGGTCCCGACCACCCGGTCGGTCGATCCGGCGGCGAGCAGCTCCTCGGCCTTGGCCGGAGTCAGCTCGTCGGGCGCCAGATCCTCTGGCACCGACGCCCGCTCGTCACCCTTCTGCACGTACGGCCCGTAGCGACCGACACGCAACACGACGGGCTCACCGTCGCTCGCCTCACCGAGCGGAATCGAATTGATCTCCCTGGCATCGATGGCGTCGAGCTGGCCCGAGACCAGCTGCTTGAGACCGGCACCGCCGTTGCCGTTGGCGGCCCCGGTCGCCTTTTCCCCCGAAGCTGCACCCGCACCCGAGACCGGCCCGGGCCCGTCGCCGCCGCTCGCTGCGCCCGGCCCCACGGTCCCGAAGTAGAACCGGGTGAGCCACGGCACCGACTCCTCCGATCCCTTGGCGATCTCGTCAAGCTCCTCTTCCATCGACGCCGTAAACCCGTAGTCGACCAGGCGGGCGAAGTACTGCTCGAGAAGGCTGATCACGGCGAAGCTCGTCCACGAGGGCACAAGGGCCGTGCCCTTCTTCCATACGTACCCGCGGTTCTGGATCGTCTCCATGATCGTGGCGTACGTCGAAGGCCGGCCGACGCCGAGCTCCTCGAGCGCCTTCACGAGCGACGCCTCCGTGTAGCGGGCCGGCGGCGACGTGGCATGCCCCTCGGCCTCCAAGCTGTGCACGTCGAGGGCGTCTCCGACGGTGAGCGCCGGCAGGCGAACCTCGCGGTCACCGAGCTCGGCGTCGGGATCGTCCGAGCCCTCCACGTAAGCCCGGAGGAATCCGGGGAACGTGATGACGCGTCCTGCGGTGGCGAACTCGACGTCCTCGCCCGCATCCGACGTCCCCCCGAGGCGCACCTGGATGCTCTGCCCGCTCGAATCCGTCATCTGCGACGCGACCGTCCGCATCCACACCAGCTCGTAGAGCCGGCGCAGGTCGCCCGACAATCCGGTCTGCTCCGGCGTCTGGAACGAGTCCCCGGCCGGGCGGATGGCCTCGTGGGCCTCCTGGGCGTTTTTGACCTTCTTCTCGTAGCGGCGGGGCCGATCGGGCACGTAGCGGTCGCCATACAGTGACCTGGCCTGGGCCCTCGCGGCATCCATGGCCTGCTCGGACAGGGTGGTCGAGTCGGTACGCATGTAGGTGATATGGCCGGACTCGTAGAGGTCCTGGGCCACCCGCATCGTCCGGGCCGAGCCGAACCGCAGCTTGCGGCCGGCCTCCTGCTGGAGGGTCGAGGTCATGAACGGGGGGGGCGGGGAACGCCGCCACGGCTTTTCCTCGACCGAGCGAACCGAGATGGGCCGGCCTTCGAGACGGGCCGCCAAGGCCCGCGCTCCGGCCTCGTCGAGGCGCACCGCATCGGCCCTGGTGACCTGGCCGTCCTCACCAAAGTCGCGCCCCGAGACCAACCGCTTGCCGTCGAGCGACGAAAGGCCGGCGGGGAACGACCCCGCCTTCTGCGGATCGAGCGCCCCGCCGTCGGCTTGCGCCACTTCGAAGGTGCCGGCCAGATCCCAGTACCCGGCGCTCCGGAACCGCATCCTGGCCCGTTCGCGTTCGACCAGGAGCCGGGTCGCCGGCGACTGCACCCGACCGGCCGACAGGTTGCGCATCACCTTCTTCCACAGCACAGGTGAGACCTCGTAGCCGTACAGGCGATCGAGGATCCTCCTGGTCTCCTGAGCGTCGACGAGCCTGCGGTCGAGGTCACGCGACTCGCGCACGGCCCGCTCGATGGCCGGGCGCGTGATCTCGTGGAAGACCATCCGCCGCACCGGCACCCGCGGGGCGAGGACTTCGAGGAGGTGCCAGGCGATCGACTCTCCCTCGCGATCCTCGTCGGTGGCGAGATACAGCTCGCTCGCATCCTTCAACAGCGACTTCAACCGGCGGACCTGATCGCGTTTTTCCGGCGACACCACGTAGAGCGGCTTGAAGTCGTTGTCGACGTCCACGCCGAGCCGGGCCCACGGTTCGCCCTTGTAGGCGGAGGGGACGTCGGCGGCGTTGCGGGGAAGGTCGCGGATGTGGCCGATGGACGACTCCACGACGTAGTCGCCGCCGAGGAAACCGGCGATGGTCTTGGCCTTGGCGGGCGACTCGACGATGACGAGGGGTTTGGGCATGGGCTGCTTTGGCTCGCGGGATGAAAGGTGGCTTGGGTCGGCGCCGGGCGCCGGCCGATCACGGTATCTGCGGACGACGGTATCTGCGGAAGTACGTAACCTTCGGCCACGCCCGCCCCGCTGTCAACCCGAAGGGTCGGACAAAGCGGCCAACACGGCGTCGTCGTAGCCCGTGAGCTCGAAGGGGACGAGGTCGCGCATGCGCTGGTCGGAGACGACGACCTCGACCGACAGACCATCGGCGAGGGGCCGGGCGACCGCAGGCGACTGGTCGGTGATGTAGCCGATCCAGTGTGACGAGAGCCCGGGCGAGAGCACCGGCACCTTCACGATCAGGCGGCGCCGGCCCGTGATGGCGGCGTAGCGACGCATCATCGTCTCGTAGGTCAGGACATCGGACCCGCCGATCTCGTAGCTGCCGGCCGGGACGTCGAGCGCCCCGACCAGATACCGGACGGCGTCGGCGATGGCGATCGGCTGGCAGCGGGTCGTCACCCAGCGGGGGCAGACCATGACAGGGAGGCGGTCGACGAGCTGGCGCAGGATCTCGAAACCGCTGCTCCCCTTGCCGACGACGATGGCGGCCCGTAGCTCCACGCCGTCGGGGCCATCGAGCAGGATGGACCCGACCTCGTGCCGACTCCTCAGGTGCTCGCTGCGACCGGCCGCGGCCCGCACGTCGCCGAGCCCACCCAGGTACACGACCCGGAGCCCGCCGTCCGCCGCCGCGTCCCTGAACGCCACGGCCGCGTCCCGGTCCCGCTCGGCGAAGTCGCCGGTCGTCTCCATCGAGTGCACGAGGTAATAGGCGGCGTCACAGCCCTTGATGGCCCGCTCGACACTCGTCGCATCGAAGAGGTCGACGGCGACCGGGGTCCCAATCCCCTCGTACTCGTCGGGCCTGCGGGTGGCGGCGACGACGTCGTGGCCGGCGTCCACGAGCGCGGGTGCGAGGGCCCGGCCGATGAAACCGGTCGCGCCGGTGAGGAGTATGCGCACGCCTCCATGGATAATCGAGTGTCGTGACTACGCCCACCGCTGCCCTGCCACGCGTCGTTCTCCTCGCGACCCTGGGCCGTAGCGTGACGCCGACCCTGGTCGGCGGTGTCGTGGTAGCGGCGGGGGCGTGGGGGGCGATGTTTGCCCTCGGCCGGCGCCGGTTCTGGGCGCGCGCCGCCGGCGCCGGCATCGTCATCGCCATCTACGCCGTGGCCGCAGGGCCTGCGGCCATCGGAAGGCTGTTCACCCACGGCGACCCTGCCATCGAAGCGGTCATCGGCGTGGCGAGCGGTCTTGCCCTCTACGGACTCTTCTGGCTGGGTGAGCAGCTACTCGTCGTGATCGTCCCCGGGTTGGCGTCTGAGGTACAGGACCTCTATGCGGTGCGGGGCGCGACCCACCCTGCGGTCATGGTCCTCGTGCTCGCGGCGGCGGCATCGGGCGAGGAGCTGTTCTTCCGCGGTCTGCTCCAGCAGCGGGCCGGGTTCGTGGCGGCCGTCGTCGTCTACGGGGCCGTGCACCTCTGGGAACGCAAGGTGATCCTCGTGCTCTCGGCCCTCGTCGCCGGGGCGTGGTGGGGCGCCCTCCTCGGGCTCACCGGCGGGCTCGTGGCCCCGGTCGCCAGCCACCTCACCTGGTGCCTGCTCATCATCGTCTGGCGCCCGGCCCGGCCCACCGCTCGGGCCACGCAGCTCGGGCTCAGGCTGCGAACGGCGTTGTCGGACCGGCACTGAGGGTCGGGCGCGCCTGTGGCCGGCCTACTCCTCGTCGGCCAGGACGGTGCGGAGGATCTCGCTCGTCTCGTCGCCGTGATCGTCGGCGGGGCCGCCGAAGACGATCATGCGCACGACGGTGCGCCCGGGCCGGGATTCGAAGTCGAGATAGTCGACGAGGGTCCGCATAAGCGGGATGCCGAGACCGCGCTCGAAGTTGAGCCGCTCGGGGTCAGTCACGGGAGGATGACCCGGCAACTGGTCGGGGTCGAAGCCCGGACCACGGTCGCAGACCTGGATCTCGAGGCGTTCGGGGGCCTCGAGCACCCGCACCGTGACCGCATCGCGAGTCGCCGACTCGCGTTGGGCCTCGATGGCGTTGGTGCATGCCTCCGACACCGCCAGCTTGAGGTCGTCGATGCGCTCGTCGGCCAGGTTGCGGCGCGCCGATGCGAGCGACGACACGACCAGGCGAACCACGGCGATGTACTCGGGTCCCGGCGGAACGGCCAGCTCGAGGGCGAGGATCATCGGGAAAGGCCGAACACGCTGACGGTCGTTGCGACCCTAGGAGGTGGCCGTCGCGGCGTCCACCGATTCGAAGATCGGGAACACACTGGTGAGACCGGTGATCTCGAAGACCTTCAGGATGCGGTGCTGCGTACAGACGAGCGCCAGCTCACCGTCATTGCTCCTGAAGCGCTTGAGGCCACCCACGAGCACCCCGAGCCCCGTCGAGTCGAGGAACTCGACACCCTCGAGATCGACGACGATCTGATACTTACCCTCGCTCGCCAGCTCGACCAGCTTCTCGCGAAGGCGCGGCGCCGAGTAGACGTCGACCTCCCCCTTGACCGAAAGCACGGTGTAGGGGGGCCTGGTGTCGTCGACCTCCAAGCCGAGCTCCATGAGCGGTTCTTCCTTCCTGCGGGCGGTCGGGGCAACTGCGACCCTTCACCGTAGAACAGGCCCGACCTTAACCGACCGAGCCCGTCGGGATTACGGGTCGGGCCGCGCTTCAGAGGCCCCGCCAGCGGAGTCCTGGCCGTTGGAGCCCTGGCCGACGAGGTAGACGACGCGCCGGGCCACGTTGACGGCATGGTCGCCGAGGCGCTCGTAGAACCGGGCGACAAGCGCCATGTCCATGGCCACAGGCAACGTCATCCGCCCTCCGCCGAGCTCGGCGGTGAGCGCGGCGTGCAGCTCGTTCATCTCCTCGTCACGCTCGTTGAGCGCCAGGGCGGCGGCGGCGTCACGCTCGTACCAGGCGTCGGCCGCCTCCCGCCACATCTCGGTGCCGACCCCGCCCATGCGCTCGATAAGCCCTCGCGCTCGCGGCGTGAGCTCCTCGCTCAGGCCCTGCCCGGCCCTGCGGGCGATGTGCTCGACCAGATCGTGGCTTCGCTCGAGCTCGGGTACGGTTCGCAGCACAGAGAGCAGGTAGCGCAGATCCGTCGCCGCCGGCCCCTGGAGCGCAAGCTGCTGGGTGACGAGCGTCTCGGCCTCGCGATAGAGGGTGTCGATGAGCTCCTCGCGCTCGAAGAGCACCCGGTGCGCCTCCCTGTCACCGGTCAGCACGGCATGCGTCGCCGCCGCGATCCCTTCGGCGACGAGAGCGAACAGCTGGATGACCTTTCCCTCGATCAGCTCCATCTGCTGGTGGAACTGCTGGCGAAGCTCGGGCACAGCTGCAGGCTAGGTCCGGCTGCGAAACAACTTGCGCGGCCACCATCGGTGCGACCTTGGTGCGACCACATTTGCGGGCTCCGGCCGCGCCAGTTGTCTCTTCGCAGTCCCTCCCCGTGCGACGACGCCGCTCAGACGGCACGCGACCGTAGGCTCCTTGTCGTGGACGCAGCCTTCTTCGACCTCGACAAAACGGTGATATCCCGGTCGTCGATGATGGCGTTCGCCCGCCCGTTCTACCGCGAGGGCCTGGTGAAGCGACGGACCCTGGCGCGGGGTGCGTGGATTCAGCTGCTCTACGTACAGCTCGGCGCCGGCGCCAGGAAGCTGGCCCGCGTCCAACGCTCGGTGCTCGCCGTGACCGCCGGCTGGGAGCAGTCTCACGTCAGGCGCATCGTCGCCGAGCACCTCACCGACGTCATCGACCCGATCACCTACGCGGAGGCCCGCGACCTGATCGCCGAGCACCGGTCCGCCGGTCGCAGGGTCTACCTGGTCTCGGCCGCGCCCGAGGAGATCGTCGAGCCCATCGGCCGGCACCTTGGAGTCGACGAGACGATCGCCAGCCGCGCCCTGATCGACCAGGAGGGCCGCTACACCGGCGAGATCCAGCGCTACGCCTACGGCGCGACCAAGGCGGAGCTGATCAAGGAGGCGGCGGCGCGCCAGGGCATCCGGCTGGAGTCGTCATGGGCCTACAGCGACTCGGCGACCGATGCCCCCATGCTCGAGGCGGTTGGCCACGCCGTCGCCGTCAACCCCGACAGGGCGCTGCGCGTCCTGGCGGGGCGCAACGGCTGGGAGATGGCCCGGTTTTGCCACTCCGGCGGTGCCAAGTCGAACGCCGCCCCGGAGGGGCGACGGTTGTGTGCTGCGGCTCCAGCGGGCCGGTTCAGGTCGCCCTGAGCCTCTTGGCAGCGAAGAACGACAGACCGAGGACGGCGGCGAGCAGGAGAAGCTTCTTCATGGCCCGTACGGTATCTGAAACGGCCCGTACGGTATCTGAAACCCGGCCGTCAGCCGACGAAGAGGCGCTCCACGCTGGCGACGGCGGCGGCGGCCGCATCGGTTGTCTCGGCGTCGTCGATCAGCTTCTGCAGGCGAGCCTCGCCTTCGGCCCAGTCGGCCCTCACGTCCACGATCACCTGGCCGAGGGTCCGGCGCACGGGCCCTTCGGCCACAGGCGACACCCGCTCGATGTGGTGGTCGTAGGCGACGGCCAGGCGGGGTAGAAGGACCCTGTAGGCGACGGCGAGCCTCGTCACGTCGCTCGCAGGCGGGTCGTCGGACCCGGCCGGCTTCTCCAGGGCGGCGGCCCACCGGGCCGGAGGTTTCACCAGGTCATCTCGCTCGACGCCGGTGAGCACCGGAAGCCGATCCCACCACTGCTCGGCACGCCAGGCGGCGTGCTGAGAGTGGCGGTCGAGGAGCACTTTGACCTGCGCCGTCGAAGAAGGGGCGACGGCGGCACCGAGGCGTTGGAAGAGGCCTCGCTCCACCCAGCAAAGACCGCCGGCGATGGCGGCCGACTCCTCGAGGGTGAGGCTCATGGGGCGGCGCGGCCGAGACCGGCGGTGGTCAGCTGGGCCAGGTGTACGAAGAGCTGCTCGACGGGGGGAAAAGGGAAGTCCGGCTTGGAGATGAGGAGGGACACCATCCCGTGGATGGCCATCCACAGCAGGCAGGCCGCCTCGGTCGGGTCCTGTCGGGCCACCAGACCGGCGTCCATGGCCTGGGCCAGGTCGCCTGCGATGACCTCGATGCCGGCGGTCGATGCGAGCCGCTCGTCGGCGAAACGGTCGGGCGTGTGATCGGGCCTGCTCATCATGAGGACCCGGTAGTGCTCGGGGTTCTCGAGACCGAAGCGGAGGTAGGCCCGCCCCCGCCCGTGGATCCGCTCGATCGGGTCGCCGACGCCTTCGGCCTCGGCGTCCATGGCCGCCTGGAGCTGCAACCAGTGGCGCTCGCACACCTCGAAGATGAGGTCGTTGCGGTCGGCGAAGTGGAGGTAGATCGACGGCGGCGTGACCCCGACGGCCGAGGCGATGGCCCGGATCGAAAGGGCGGCCTGGTCGTTGGTCTCGATGAGGATCCGCTCGGCGGTGGCGAGGATCTCCTCCCTCAGCCGGTCTCCCTCGCCGCGCCGGGCGCGTGAGCGACGTGGAGACGCCGCGGCATCGGAAGGCTGGGCATCGCAAGGCTGGGCATCGCCAGGCTCGGCGTCGGCTCGGATGGTGGTCGATGGCTCCACGACGCTGACGAGCGTAGCGGTCGCTCTTTCCCCCCAGAGCTTCCGACGAGCGCGGGGCGCCCCTACCGATACCGGTTGGTGATCGGCATCCTGCGGTCCTTGCCGAAGGCCTTGGGGGTCACCCGCACCCCCGGGGGCGTCTGGCGCCGCTTGTACTCGGCGGTATCGACGAGCGAGACGATCCGCCGCACGGTGGCCTCGTCGTGGCCGGCCTCGACCAGCTCGTCGGCGGTCAGGTCGCCCTCCACGTACGCCTCGAGGATGGGGTCGAGCACGTCGTAGGCCGGAAGGCTCTCGTCGTCGCGCTGGTCGGGGCGCAGCTCGGCCGACGGCGGCTTGGTGAGCACCGTCTCGGGTATCGCATCGCCGCGGCGGTTCCGCCACGAGCACAGCCGGTACACAAGGGTCTTGGGTACGTCCTTGATCACGGCGAACCCGCCGGCGGTGTCGCCGTAGAGGGTCGAGTAGCCGACGGCCATCTCGCTCTTGTTGCCGGTCGTGAGGACCATCCAGCCGAGCTTGTTGGACAGCGCCATGAGGGTGACGCCCCTGACCCGGCTCTGCAGGTTTTCCTCGGTGAGATCGCCGGGACGGTCGCCAAAGCTCGGCGCCACCATGTCGAGGAGGGCCTGGTGGGCCGGCTCGATGGCGATGGTCCGGTAATCGATCCCGAGGTTGCGGGCCAGCTTCTCGGCGTCGGATTCCGAGCCGGCGCTCGAGAAGCGCGACGGCATGGCCACGCCGTGCACGTGACCGGGACCGAGGGCATCGGCGGCGATGGCGGCCACGAGCGACGAGTCGATGCCACCGGACAGGCCGATGACGACGTCGCTGAAGCCATTTTTGCGGACGTAGTCGCGTGTCCCGGTCACGAGGGCTTCGTAGACCTCCTCCTCGGGCCCGAGGCGGCGCGCCACCGGCAGCGGAAGCCTCGGCCCACCGGTCGCCTGGCGACCCTCGGCGGTCACCATCGTCACCGGGAGCGGCACCCCCGCCTGCCTCCCCCTCGGGTCGAGGAGTCGCTTGCGATACACGGGTCTGACCTCGAGATCGACGACGGCGACCTCCTCGGCGAAGGCCGGGAGGGAGGCCACAAGCCGGCCGTCGTCGTCGACGACCATCGACGACCCGTCGAAGACGAGCTCGTCCTGCCCGCCGACCTGGTTGACATAGACGACGCCGCAGGAGGCGTCCGACGCCCTGGTGGCAAGGAGATGAACCCGCTCGACCAGCCGGTCCGCATAGTACGGCGAGGCGTTGATATTGACGATCAGCTCGGCACCGGCCGCCGCCTGGGCGGCCACCGCACCCGAAGGGTCCCACAGGTCCTCGCAGATCGAGACCCCGACCCGCACCCCGCCGATGCAAAACAGCTGCTCGGCTCCGGTCCCCGAAGCGAAGTAGCGCTGCTCGTCGAAGACGCCGTAGTTGGGGAGCGTCTGCTTGCGATACACGCCGCGCACCGCGCCCTCGGCGCAGACGGCGGCGGCGTTGAACAGGTCGTTGGCCTCGTCGACGAACCCCACCACCGCGGCGCAGCGTCCCGTCGCGGCGGCCACCCGGGCCAGGTGAGCCTGGTTGTCGGCCACGAAGCCCGGCTTGAGCAGCAGGTCTTCGGGCGGGTACCCGGTGATGGCCAGCTCCCCGAACACGGCCAGGTCGGCACCGGCCTCTTCGGCGACGCCCAGGGCATCGACGATGCGCGCCGCGTTGCCGGCCAGGTCACCGACGATGGGGTTCAGCTGGCAGATGGCCACACGCAGTCGCCTCATACGAGCGAGGCTAGGTCGATCGCGCACCGATGCGGGCGACCGGCGGCGACCGGCGGGCGGGACGGCGGGTAGGCCGTCGATGGCCGGAGGCCGGCGTCCTGGTAACGAGCGAAAGAATTCGATACGAAACCGGCGCGTTTTCAATTTGCGCTGGGGTACAGTGCGAATACGAAACCGTTTCGTACTTGTTTCGTTCCAGTCAAGGTGCCCATGACCCAGCCCGAACTTCTCCACGACTCGACCGAGGAAGTGCTTCCCGACTCCGTCGGCGCGCTTCCCGACTCCGCCGCCCACGCCGGGCGCCCGCGCGACGAGGCGAGAGAACAAGCCATCCTCGACGCCGCCGTCACCGTCCTGGCCGAGGTCGGCTACGACCGCATGACCATGGACGCCGTGGCGTCGGCGGCCAAGGCGAGCAAGGCGACCATCTACCGGCGGTGGCCCGGCAAGGCCGAGCTCGTGAGCGAGGCCCTGCGCCGACGGGTCATCACCGGAGAGGGGTACCCCGACGCGGGATCGCTCCGTGCCGACCTGGCCGTCTTCGTCAACCGCGTCTGCAGCCACATCGGCGGGCTCGACGGTGGCCTCCTCTGCGGCCTCGCCGCCGCCACCCGCGCCGACCCTGAGCTCGCGGCCTGCGTCAAGCGCAACCTGATCGACAACAAGGCCTCCAAGTTTGACGAGATCCTCGGGCGCGCCGCCCGGCGCCACGAGGTGGCCCCCGGCGTCACCGGCGACGTCCTCCTCGAGGTCGTGCCGGCGGTGGCGGTCATGCGGGCCATGAAGGGCGACGCCCTCGACGACGCCTTTGCCGCCCACCTCGTCGACGACATCGCCATCCCCCTCCTCACCTTCCTCTCCCCCGACCAGACCGGTACTCCCCCCGACCAGACCGATACCACCCTCCCTCCCCCCGAAAGCAAGGAGCTCGCGCTGTGAGCACGTCCCTCAGCCCGAAGACCGAAGGGGCGACAGCCGCCCCCGACCCGCGACGCTGGCTGATCCTCGCCGTCATCGCCATCGCCCAGCTGATGATCGTCGTCGACGCATCGATCGTGAACATCGCCCTACCCCACGCCCAGGCCGCTCTCGGCATCTCCAACGCCGACCGGCAGTGGGTCATCACCGCCTACACGCTCGCCTTCGGTGGGCTGCTCCTCCTCGGCGGGCGGATCGCCGACTACGCCGGCCGCAAACGGATGCTCCTCATCGGCCTGATCGGATTCGCGGCCGCCTCCGCCCTCGGCGGACTCGCCCCCGACGCCGCCGTGCTCTTCGGGGCCAGGGCCGTCCAGGGCGCCTTCGCCGCCGTCATGGCTCCCTCCGCTCTCTCACTGCTCAGCGTGACCTTCTCCGACGCCAAGGAACGAGCGAGGGCCTTCGGTGTCTACGGCGCCATCGCCGGCGGCGGGCTCGCCCTCGGCCTCATCGCGGGCGGCGTGCTCACCCAGTTCGCCAGCTGGCGCTGGTGCCTGCTCGTCAACACCCCGATCGCCATCTTCGCCGCCATCGCCGCCTTCCGGCTGATCCCCGAGAGCAAGTCGACGAACCGGGGCCGCTACGACCTGCCCGGTGCGCTCACCTCGACCCTGGGCCTCGTGAGCCTCGTCTACGGCGTGACCGAGGCGGAAACCAAGGGATGGGCGTCGACGACCACCATCGGCCTCCTCGTCGCCGCTGTGGTGCTCCTCACCGCCTTCGTCCTCATCGAGCGCTCGAGCAAGCACCCGCTCCTGCCCCTCAGGGTCGTCACCGAACGCAACCGGGGTGGCGCCTTCCTTGCGTCCGCCCTCGTCGGGGTGGCCCTGTTCGGGACGTTCATCTTCCTCACGTACTACCTGCAGGGCCCGACCACGCTCGGCTACAGCCCCCTTCGAACCGGCTTCGCCTTCCTGCCCTTCTCCGTCGGGGTCATCGTAAGCGCCACGGTCGCCAGCATCCTGCTTCCCCGCATCGCGCCCCGCTGGGTGATGTCCGTCGGACTCGTCATGGCCGGCGCCGGCATGCTGTGGTTCACCCAGCTCGCCGCCCACAGCGGCTACTGGCCCCACGTCTTCCCCGCCGAGGTGGTGATGAGCCTCGGACTCGGCCTCGTCTTCGTGCCCGTCTCGAGCACCGCGCTGATCGGCGTCGCAGGCAGCGACTCGGGCGTGGCCAGCGCGATGATCAACACCACCCAGCAGGTCGGTGGGTCCATCGGCACCGCCCTGCTCAACACCATCGCCGTGTCGGCGACGGCGAGCTACGTCGTCACCCACGGACGGCTGGCGGCCACCGCAGGCCTCGTCCATGGCTACACCGTGGCCTACGCGGTCGGAGCGCTCTTCCTCCTGATCGCCCTGGCCGTGACGCTCACCCTCGTCAACGCCCGCCGCGAGGACCTGGCGTCGACCGCTTCGGCCACCGAAGGGGCCTTGGCCGTCTGAGGGACCCAAGGTCTCATCGACAGCGGCCGTCGCACGTTGTTTCGCAGCGGGACCTGATCCTCCGTTCGAGTCGAGCCCGTCACGCCGACGCAATCGGCGCCGGCGTGACGGCGCGACCTACGGACCGCCCAGGCGATCGCCGCTCGAGGTGCTCTCGGTCGGCTGGTCCGTGCCGCAGTACTTGCATTTCGACGCGGCCACGGGCAGGTCGTTGGAAAGGCAGGCCGGGCATGTCTTGGCCGGGGCCGGATCACCGAAGACGGTCACGCCGCGTCGGGACGAAATCATCTTGTAAGGGATGACGATGGCGAAATAGACAACGAGCATGAAGATGACGAAATAGATGAGCGCCGAGATGAAGGTACCGATGTTGAGGAAGGTCGCGGTGTTGCCGGGGGAACCGAGTTGCACCCCGAGCCCCACTTGGTGCTTCCCCTGAGCCCGGGTGATGAGCGGGTTGATGATGCTCGTGGTGAACGCCGATATCAAGGTGCTGAACGCAAGGGCCACGATGAGGCCGATGGCCACCACGACCACATCCCCGCGCAGCAAGAAGTTCTTGAAACCTTTAATCACGGTACGTACGCCTCCTTGTCGTTGAGCCCATGCGTCGCGCCGAGGGCCACCGGGCCATCAGAGTAGTCAGGCCGCCGGTGGATACGCCGTATCGAAACACCGAATGGCCGAAGGTGAACGGCAGCTTGCCAGCGGCATTATTGGCCCAACGCAGGCGCCGCCCTTAGGGAATAGGCAGGCCGACATAATTTTCGGCCAGGCTCTTGGCCATGGCCCTGCTCGTGGCCACGTAGTCCTGCCTGGCCCGCTGGAGTCGCCGGTCGAAGGCGTCGGCGCGGGGGTCGACGTGCAGCAGGGTCGTCATCATGGTCGAGAAGTCCTGCACCCGCCACACCCGCTCGAGGCACCGAGCGCCGTAGTCGTCGAGACCCGTCGTCGTCCCCCTCGAGTACCAGTCGACGACAGCGTCGGAGAGGACCTTGACGTCCGCGACGGCCAGGTTGAGCCCTTTGGCGCCCGTGGGCGGGACGATGTGGGCGGCGTCGCCGGCGACGAAGAGGCGACCGTAGCGCATGGGCTCGGCCACGAAGCTGCGCATCGGGGTGATGCCCTTCTCCGTGATCGGCCCCTCCGTGAGGGTCCATCCGTCCGAGGCCAGGCGGATCTGCAGCTCGTCCCAGATGCGCCGGTCGGGCCAGTTGGCTATGTCGTCGGAGGGGTCGACCTGCAGATAGAGGCGGCTGACCGTCGGCGAACGCAGCGAGTGCATGGCGAAGCCGCGTTCATGGAACGCGTAGATCAGCTCGTCGGTTGATGGCGCCACGTCGGCGAGCACGCCGAGCCAGGCGAACGGATACTCACGGTCGTAGGACGTCACCAGCCGCTCGGGGATCACGCCCCTGCTGACCCCGTGGAATCCGTCGCAGCCCGCGACCAGGTCGGCGACCAGGGCGCCCGGTTCACCCCGCTTACCCCCGGCCCGGCGGTAGCGGACGACGGGCTGATCCCCTTCGACGCCGTCCACGGCGACGACCTCGGTGTCGAAATAGAGGCCGTGGCCGGCCGCAACCCTGGCCGCGATCAGATCCCTGACCACCTCCTGCTGGCCGTAGACGGTGACGGCCTTGCCGGTCAGGTCGGCGAAGTCGATCCGGTGGCGGACGCCGTCCCACTGAAGGTTGACACCGTGGTGGACCAGGCCATCGCGATGGAGCCGGTCGGCGACGCCCATCTCGGTGAGCAGGGCGACCGTCGGCGACTCGAGGACGCCGGCGCGGACCCTGGCTTCGACATAGCGACGGGATCGGCTCTCGATCACGACGGTGTCGATGCCGGCCGCGGCCAGGCGGGCACCGAGCACGAGACCGGCGGGTCCCGCCCCGATGACGGCGACCTGGGTGGCGTCGGGTAGGGCGCTCACGTCCGCCCGTCCGGCGCCGAGCCGGACAATGACCCGCCGGGCCGCGCCGTTCCGTCCCGGGAGGAGCCGCCGCCCCCGGAGGCACCGCCCCTGGAGACGCCGCCGCCCCCGGAGACGCCGACCGGCACCCGCGCGGGGGCGACCCCCGTCGCCTCGAGGTCGGCGCTGATCGCCGCCGCGGTGACGAGCAACTGGGGAAGCAGCGTCCTGCGGAGGACGTCGAGGGTGGCTCTGCTGGCGTGCACGGAAGCGTTGATGGCGGCGACCACGTGTCCGCCGGAGTCGTAGATGGGAGCGGCCACGGAACGCAATCCCTCCTCGAGCTCCTGATCAACAAGGGCGTAGCCCTGGGCGGCGGTCTCGGCGAGCACCCGGCGCAGCGCGTCGGGATCGGTGAGGGTCCTGCGGGTCAACGCCACGAGCGCCGCCCCTTCCAGGTAATGCTCTAGGTCGGCGGCCGGAAGGGCGGCGAGCAGCACCCGGCCCATGGAGGTGGCGTAGGCGGGGAAACGGGTCCCCACGGCGATGGCGACGGTCATGATGCGGCTCGTCGGCACCCGGACCACGTAGACGATGTCGTCACCGTCGAGCACCGTGATCGACGACGACTCGCGGGTCGAGGAGACCAGCCGTTCCATGTGCGGGGTGGCCACGTCGGCGAGCCCGAGCCCCGAGAGGTAGGCGTATCCCAGCTCGAGCACCCGGGGCCTGAGGGCGAAGGTCCTCCCCTCGGTGCGCACGTATCCGAGCTCGGCGAGGGTCAGCAGAAACCTCCTCGCCGCGGCCCGCGTCAGGCCGGTCCTGCGGGCGACGTCGGAGAGGCTCATCTCGGGGTGGTCCTCGTCGAAGGACCGCAGCACTGCGAGCCCCCGCTCGAGCGACTGGACGAAGTCGGGTCTTCTCTCTGGGCCGTCAGCCATCCGACCCGCCGTCCATCTCCTCGAGGACCTTGCGGGCCACGGCGAAGGCGGCGTTGGCGGCAGGGACGCCGGCGTAGACGGCCGTGTGCAAGAGGACCTCGCCGATCTCCTGGTCGCTCAGACCGTTGCGCTTGGCCCCACGGACGTGGAGAGGCAGCTCGTCGAGGCGGCCAAGACCGGCGAGGAGGGCGACGGTCACGAAGCTGCGGGTCCTGCCATCGAGCCAGGGGCGGGTCCAGATCTCTCCCCATGCGGCGCGGGTGATGTAGTCGGTGAATGGCGCAGTGAACGGCGACGAACCGGCCACCGAGCGATCCACGTGGGCGTCTCCGAGGACGTCGCGCCTGACGCGATCACCCCGGGTAGCGACCGGTCCTGCCAGGTGGTCGACCACGGCGGCGGTGAACCGCTCGGCCTGTTCGATGTTGGCCAGGTGGGCGGCGGAGGCGAGGACGCAGAGGGCGGCGCCGGGGATGGCGGCCTGCAACTCGAAGGCAGCTGCCGGCGGCGTCACCGGGTCGTCGGCGCCGGCGATGACGAGCGTCGGCGCGGCGATCCGGGCCAGGTCACCTCGCTGGTCCATGGCGCCGATGGCCTCGCAGCACCCGGCGTAGCCTTCGGCGTCCGCCGACGCCAACATCGACGCCACGGTGGCCCCGATCTCGGGGTCCCGGTCGAGGTAGCCGGCGGTAAACCACCGCCCCATGAGCCCGTCGAGCAGCACGGACGGGCTCGCCGCCCTGACCGTGGCCGCTCGCTCCTGCCACGATTCGGGTGGTCCGAGCTCCGCCGCCGTGCAGGCGAGGACGATGCTGTCGACGCGGGCGGGGCGATGGGCGGCGAGCCACATGGCGACCATGCCCCCGAGGGAGACACCGCAGATCGATGCCCGTTCGACGCCGATGTGGTCGAGCAGCGAGACGACGTCCTCACCGAGGTCGGCGATGCGATACGGGCCGGCGGGCGCAGGACCGCTCCCGCCGTGGCCGCGATGCTCGAAGCGGACGACCCTAAAGCGCTGGGCCAGCGTCGACACCTGCGGGTCCCACATGGCCATCGACGTCCCGAGCGAATTGGCCAGGACAAGGACCGGGGCGTCCGGCGGTCCCTCGATGCGGTAGGCGGGGATCATGGGAGGCCCTCCCTCGGTGCTGTCGGGGTTTGCGACGTGGCCGTCGGGGTTTGCGGCCTGGTCGGTCGGGTCTCGGGGGCGACTAAACGAGTTTCCGGCATCGGCCGGGTCTCTGCAATCGCCGCATGGTGGGCCTCGATGGCACGGTCGATCCACACGTCGGTGGCACCGAGATAGCCGGAAGGCTCGAGCAGCTCGTCGATCCGACGGCGGTCGATGCGCGCCGCGATCCGATCGTCGGCGGTGAGGGCGTCGGCAAAGGTCGCTTCTCCCTCGGCGGCGCGCCGGGCCGCGTGGCCCACCAGGCGGCTGGCCTCGGCCCGATCCATGCTCTCGGCCAACGCGAAGGTCACCCGCTCGGCCAGGACCAGGCCTCCGGTGAGCGCCAGGTTGGCGGCCATGCGCTCGGCGTCGACCTCGACACCGGCGACGGTCTCGGCGGCATGGGAGACGGCCCCGCCGGCCAGGGCGAGCAGCTCGCCCAGAGCCCCCCACTCGGCCTGCCAGGCACCGACCGGTCGCTCGTGCTCGGCGACGACGGCGCCGATGAGCAACGGCACGAGGGCGACGGCCCGCCGAGCCGCGGCCGCGGTTGCCGCCGCCGCTACCGGGTTGCGTTTGTGGGGCAGCGTGGAGCTGCTGCCTCTGTCGCGGGCCGCCGGTTCGGCCGCCTCGCCCACCTCGGTCTGCATGAGCAGCGCTATGTCGCCACAGATCTTGGCTGCCGTCGCCGTCACGGTGCCGAGGGCGGCACCGACGCCGGCGACGCGCTGGCGGGCCGTATGCCAGGGAACGAGCGGCTCCGGCAGACCGAGACGTTGGGCGTAGCGACGAAGCACGGCCGGCCCTTCGCTCCCGAGCGATGCGAGCGTCCCCGCCGCCCCACCGAGCTGTACGGCCAGATCGTCGGTGGCCCGCTCCAACATCCGTCTGGCGTCGAGAACCCCCGCGAGCCAGCCGGCGGCCTTGAGCCCGAAGGTGATCGGGACCGCCTGCTGCAACAGGGTGCGACCCGCCATGAGGGTGCCGCGGTGACGCTCGGCCTGCGTGGCGCAGGCGTCGGCGAGCGCCACGAGCTCGAGTTCGACCGCCCCCGATGCGCGGCGAGCGACCAGGGCTGCGGCCGTATCCAGGATGTCCTGGCTCGTGGCACCCCAATGGACCCACGTGCGGGCCGCATCGGGCACGGCGGCGGTGAGGTCGGCCACGAGCGGGATCACGGGGTTGCCGCCGAGCCTGGCCCTGCGACCGATTGTGGCGACATCGAGACGGATGGTCTTGCAGCATTCGGCGATGGCGTCGGCCGCTTCGGTGGGAACGAGCCCTGCGTCCGCCGCGGCACCGGCGAGGGCCGCCTCGGCGTCGAGCATGGCCCGCAGCCACGCCCCGTCCCCGGTCAGGTCGGCCAGCTCGTCGCTGACCGTGATAGGCCCGAACAGGCCGTCACCGAACACCGGGCGCCCGATTCACCACGCGAAGAAGACGGTCTCGCCTTCGCCCTGGAGGCGGACGTCGAAGGCCAGACCCGGCCCCTCGCTCCGGGCGATCAAGGTGGCTCTGCGGTCGGCGGCAAGGGACGCGAGCACCGGGTCCTTCGAGTTGGCCGCCTCGTCGGGGAAGTAGATCCGCGTGACCAGCCGCTGGAGCAGACCACGGGCGAACACCGAGACGTCGATGTGTGGCGCCTGCCGATCGTCGACGCAGCCGGGCCTGACCGTCGTGAACCTGAAGTGGCCCCGGTCGTCGGTCAGCGAACGACCGTATCCGCTGCCACCGTTGAGGCGGCCGGCGGCGTCCGCCTGCCAGATTTCGAGCATGCCATCGGGGACCGCAACGCCGGCCCCGTCGAGCATCCGGCCGGCGATCTCCACGGCCCCGGGCGATCCCGGCTCCACCAGGTCCTCTCCACGCCACCATCCCATGCCGAGGCGGATATAGGGACCGGCAGTCTGCGAAGGCGAAGGACCGTCGACGGCCCGGTACCGCGACACCTGGGGCTCGAGGCTCACGGCGTCTCCCTCGGGGTCGCCAGGTGGCCCCCGACCACGATGTCGAAGTGGAAGCCGAGGGCCCACGAGTCCTCGGTCGTCTGCCAATCGAAGTCGCAGACGAGGCGGTCCCTCGCCTGCGGGTCGCGAACGGCCGCGAAGATGGGGTCATAGGCCAGCAGCGGATCGCCGGGAAAGTACATCTGGGTGATGAGCCGCTCGGTGAAAGCCCGGCCGAACACCGAGAAGTGCAGGTGGGCCGGCCGCCAGGCGTTGGGATGGTTGCCCCAGGGGTAGGCGCCGGGCTTGACGGTCAGGAAGGCGTAGCGACCTTGGTCGTCGGTCAGGCTGCGGCCCGTCCCGGTGAAGTTGGGGTCGATCGGCGCCGGATGCTGGTCGACGACATGGTTGTAACGACCGGCCGCGTTGGCCTGCCAGAGCTCGACGAGCTGGCCTCTCACCGGGCGTCCGGCGGCGTCGACGAGGCGACCCGACACGTTGATGCGCTGGCCGATGGGCTCACCGGCATGCCGGCGGGTCAGGTCGGCGTCCTCGGCCGTGACGGGGCCGTCACCGAAGACGGGACCGCTGCGCTCCGTCGGACCATCGGGGAGGGCGAGCAGCGGCCGCTGCGGGAACCGCAGGGCGCTCGAGCGGTACTCGGGGCTGTCGTAGGCGGGGTCGACGGCACCCTCGAACGAGTCGGGCCGACCCTCATCGGGCGTCACCTTCATCCGACGACCTCAGCGGTCTTCGCCCCGGGCTGCGATGCGGCCTCGAGGCGCCGGAGGTGCGCCAACTCCTCCGCTGCTGGGGGACGTTCCGGCACAGGCGATTCGGCGACGGCCAGGTCCCACCCGGTGGCGTCGCGTGCCTGCTCGATCGTGACCCCGGGGTGGAGCCCGGTGAGCACGAGCTCGCAGGTGACCGGATCGGGCCTGAGCAGACCGAGGTCGGTGATCACCAACCGTGGACCGCGCCCCGTGAGCCCGAGTCGCTCCCTGTCACCGGGGCCGTCACCGAAGCCGACGGAGGTGCGGAAGTCGAGGCGGTCGACGAACGTACGACGGCTCTGGCGGATCATGACGAGCACCTCCCGGCACGACGATGCGATCTCGGGGGCCCCGCCCGCGCCCGGGAGCCGGACATCCGGGTGGTCGTAGTCACCGACGACCGTGCTGTTGAGATTGGCGTAACGGTCGATCTGAGCGGCCCCGAGGAATCCCACGTCGATCCGCCCGGCCTGCAACCAGTAGTTGAAGATCTCCGGCACCGACACAACCGAGTCGGCCGTCTCGGCCAGCTCACCATCACCGATAGAGAGCGGGAGTCGCGTGGGTTTGGCGCCGATGCAGCCAGACTCGTAGATCAGCACCAGGTTGGGGGCATGGGTCGCCCTGGCCAGGTTGGACGCCGTGCTCGGGGCACCGATGCCGACGAAGCACACCTGACCGTCGGCCAGGGCGCGCGACGCCGCCACCGCCATCATCTCCGCCGGCGTATACCCGGCCCCGCTCTCGTCGGCACCGCTCACGCTGGCACCGCGTCCAGCACGTTGGCCTGCATCCAGCGAACGAAGCCATCCCTGTCCCTGCTGATGGCGTCCCACGCCTCGTAAAAGCCGTTGTCGCGCTGGGAGTACCCGGCGGCATACGAGGGGTGCGCGCCGCCCGGGACCTCGGCGACGGCGGTGACGACCCATGCCGGCAGGATCACACCGCCGGGTCGCGGCTCGAGCTCCTCGACGATCTCCTCGACGGTGACGAGCGATCGCCCGGCTGCGAGGACGGCCTCCTTCTGGACCCCGGTGATTCCCCAAAGCAACACGTTCCCTGCCCGATCGGCCTGCTGGGCATGGATCACGGTGACATCGGGCCGCAGCGCGGCGACGGCGGCCAGGCGCTCGCCGCTGAAGGGGCACACGACGCTGGAGATGTTGGCGTGGCGGCCGTCGAGGCCGGTGCCGGCATAGGCCCGGAGAACGGCAAAAGGCAGGTTCGAAGCGCCGGCAACATACCGGTTGGTGAGGCCGGCGTGGCTGTGCTCCTCGATCTCGAGCGGCGCCGGCCACCCGTGCTCGACGGCGTCGCGGAAACGATGCAACGAGCCCACCCCGGGATTGCCGCCCCAGGCGAACACCAACCGCCCCACCGCCCCCATCCCGATCAGCTGGTCGGCCAGCAGGTCGGGGGTCAGACGGACGAGGGTGAGCTCCCGACGGTGCTGACGGATGATCTCGTGGGCGGCGAGGTGGGGAATGAGGTGCGTGAAGCCCTCCATGGCCACGCAATCCCCGTCGCCGACGAGCTCGCCGACGGCGTCGGCGAGCGACATCACCTTGGCCATCCACTGCTCCCCACGGCCGACCGTCCCTCCGAGCGTGCGCATCGCGTACAGGTGTGCGCTTGGCGACGAGGATACGGGCCGGCCGGCCACCGTGTCAAGAGGTTGACAACCCGGGAGCGGCGGGCTCACAGTAATGCCGGGAGGCGCGTCCGACCCCGGGGCGCGAGACGGGAGGTCGAACGCCGTGTTCGCTCGGAATCACTGGTACGTGGCCGCCCTCTCCGACGAGGTGTCGGACCATCCGCTGGCCCGGACGATCCTCGGCGACCCCGTTGTGCTCTACCGCACGAGCGACGGCACCCCGAGGGCGCTCGCCGACCGCTGCCCCCACCGCCGCTACCCCCTCTCGCTCGGCCGACTGAGCGGTGACCTCATCGTGTGCGGGTACCACGGGTTCACGTTCGACTGCTCGGGCACCTGCGTGGCCGTGCCCGGCCAGGAGCACATCCCGTCCAAGGCCAGGGTGCGCCCCTACCCGGTCGTCGAACAGGGCGTCTGGACCTGGATCTGGATGGGAGATCCCGACGCCGACGACACAAAGGACCTACCAAGCACCCCGTGGCTCACCGACGGCGACGAGTGGTCGGTGCAGACGTCGATGGCACCGCTCGATGCTCGCTACCAGTTGCTCGTCGACAACCTCCTCGACCTGTCGCACGAGACCTACCTGCACGCCGGCTACATCAGCACGCCCGAGGTGGCGCAGACCCCGATCGAGACCTCGGTGGACGAGGACCTCGGCATCATCCGGGTCAATCGACACATGAACGACGTCGAGTGCCCACCATTCTACGCCCGTACGACCGGCATCGAGGGCCGCATCGACCGCTGGCAGGACATCGAATACTTCGCTCCTTGCTACTACCTGCTCCATTCCCGCATCGCACCGGTCGGGCTCGCCCCGGCCGACGACGGCGCCGACGACGGCGCATTTCACCTGAAGATCAGCTACGCCATCACCCCTTCGACGGAGCACAGCACGTACGACTTCTGGGGTGTCTCACGGAACTTCGCCGTCGAAGACGCCGAGATCGACGAGCATCTCTACAAGCTCAACGCCGAGGTCGTCGGCCAGGACGTCGACGCCCTCAACGTCCTCGAGCGTCGCGTGGCGTCCGACCCCGATCCCTTCGAGGTCAACATCAAGGTCGACCGGGGCGGGCTGGCGGCCCGGCGGGTACTCGATGGGCTCGTAGCGGCCGAGGCGCGCCCATCGCCGTCGTAGCGGCGGGCTCGGCGGCGGGCCCGCTCTGACGCAAATCCAACGGCCGGCGGCATCGGGCCACCCGTAGCATGGCCCGTCGTGGCCGCTTTCCCACACCGCACCGGTCGCCGTCTCGGGGGCGTGGACCTCCGCTTTGCGATGCTCGGCGCCGCCGTGCTCGTGGACGCGGCCGGCGTGGGGACCCTCTTTCCGCTGCTCGCAAGGATCCAGAACGAGCACCACCTACCCACCTACGCCCTCGGTCTCATGTCCGGCGCCAACTTCTTTGCCGCACTGCTCGCCCAGGTCGGCGTGGGCCGCTTCCTCGATGGGGCCCGATCCCACAGGATTCTGCTCGTCGGGCTCGCCGTCGGCAGCCTCTCTCTCGTGTGGTTCGCCCACAGCGGCGACCTGTGGCAACTCGTCGCGTCCCGCGCTCTGAGCGGGGTCAGCTACGGCATCGTCGGGCCGGCCGCGCTGCGCGCTGCGGCCATCGGGGTCGAAGGAGAACGGAGGGGTCAGCGCCTCGGCCTGCTCTCGAGCCTGATGATGACCGGCATCGTCATCGGCCCGTTGCTCGGCAGCCTCCTCGCCGTCCTCGGCGGCGTGCCCCTTCCCTTCGAGGTGCTCGCCGGCCTCCTGGCCGTGCTGTTCTTCGCCTTCGCCTTCGCCGCCGTGCCCACCCGCGCCGCCGGCGACGACGACGTCAACGCGACCGGTCCCGCTCCGGCGCGGGGACTCCTGACCAGAGGGGTCGTCGCCGTGCTCCTCTTCGGCGCCGCGTCCCAACTGCCCAACGGCCTCTACGACTCGCTGTGGTCGCGTCTGCTCACCGACCGCGGCGCCAACGAGCTGCTGATCGGTCTCAGCCTGAGCCTCTTCGGGCTGCCCTTCATCGTCCTCGCACCCTTCGGTGGGCGCATGGCGGAACGGCGCGGACCGCTCATCGCCGCCACCATCGCCCTCATCGTCTCCGACGTGTTCATGGCCAGCTACGGGTTCGTGCCCTCCCCTATCGTGATCCTCGTTCTCGGGGTCGGCGAGGCGTGCGCCCAGTGCGTCGCCATCCCCGGCGGGTACGCGGCCGTGGCCCGGGTGTTCCCCGAGGCGCGAGCCGCCACCGGCCAAGGGTGGTTCAGCGGATCAGGGACGGCGGCGGCGGGGATGGCGGCCGTTGCCGGCGCGCCCGTATACGCGGCCTTGGGGTCAGGGGCGGTGTTCGCCGGAGGCGCAGGGCTCAGCGCCGTCGTGGCCGTCGCCAGCCTCATCGTGGCGGGGCGCAGGACGCCACATCTCCAACCGGCGCCGGCTGGTCAGTCGGGCGGGGGGCCAGTCACCGGTGCCCAGGCGACGGGCGCGAGGCCCGTCGCCGTCCCACCCGACACCGAGCTGCCGTGCTGAGGGCCTGGGGAGCGAAGCCGGAGAGGCATCATGACGTGATGGTCCCCGTGCCGCCCGCAACTCCTCCGCCCGCAACTCCTCCACCCGCAACTCCTCCACCCGCAACTCGTCCGCCCGCAACTCGTCGGTCGCCGGCACCTCCCGTGACGCCGGCCCGGCCGTGAAGTTCGGCCTCCACATCCCCAACTTCGGGCCGTTCGGCTCGGCTCGGGTGGCGGCCGACCTGGCCGCAAGAGCCGAGGCGGCCGGATGGGACGGCATCTTCGTCTGGGACCACGTCGTGCGCCACGAGGGCGACTTCGACCTGGCCGAACCCTGGATCGCCCTGGCCGCCATGGCCATGACCACGAGCAGGGTCACGATCGGCCCGCTCGTCACCCCCCTGCCTCGCCGGCGACCGGCCAACGTGGCCAAATCGGCCGTCACCCTCGACCACCTGAGCGACGGCCGGCTCGTCCTCGGCGTCGGGATCGGCAGCTCGAGGGGACCGGAGTTCGCCGCCTTCGGTGAGGAGGTCGACCCCCGCCGGCGAGGGGACCTGCTCGACGAGGGTCTGGCCGTAGTGCGGGACGCCTGGAGCGGACAACCGGTCCACCATGCCGGCACCGGGTACCGCATCGACGGCATCCGGTTTCTCCCCCGTCCGCTGCAGGCGGGCGGCATCCCCCTCTGGGGCGCGGCCGAGTCGGTCAGGGGCCGGGCCCTCCGCAGGGCCGCCACCCTTGACGGGATCTTTCCTATCGGCATCGAGCCCGACGATCTGCCGGCACTGCTGCGTTCCCTTGGCGACGCCGGTCGGGCCGTCCCGGCAGGCGCGGCGGCCGGCCGCACAGACGAGCGCCCGTTTGACATCGTCGTCGCCGGCGGGGGCGGACCGGCGCGCTGGGAGGGCAGTGGGGTGACGTGGTGGCTGGCGGCGCTCCCATGGCGGGAGCCGCTCGACGCCAGCCTGAGGATCGTCGATCGGGGGCCGACGGGCGGATAGGACGGCCCGGCGCGGGCGGCCGGCGGCGACCTACATTCCTCTCCATGGTCAAACTCACGGTCCTCTACGGCACGCCGACGGATGTCTCGGCGTTCGATTCGCACTACTTCGGTACCCACGTCCCGCTGGCCGACAAGCTGCCCGGCATCCTCCGCAACGAGGTCAGCACGTTCTCGGGGGCTGCGGACGGCTCGTCGTCGCCGTATCACCTGCAGGCCGAGCTCTACTTCGAGAGCCAAGACGCCATGCAGGCCGCTCTCGCCAGCCGGGAAGGCCAGATCGCCTCCGCCGACGTGGCCAACTTCGCGACCGGCACCGTGACCATGCTCGTCGCCGACGTGGTCAAGGAGAAGTAGCCGGCTCGGGTTGGTGGACAGGCCGGCCGAGCACGGGCTTGGGTCCTGGCCGGCGGGGCCGGGGGGCATGAAGGGACTATCGGCCACCCGGCGCACCCTTTCTCCGCCTACTTGTACAGACTCACTCCGTAAAAGTGGGCAAAAGAAAGCTGCAGGAAGGCCCCGGGTCAGGCCCACCGGCCCGCCGGCCCGCCGTCAGTCCAACGCCGAGCAGCAGGTGTCGACGATCAGCCGGGTGACCGTGTAGGGGTCCATGTTGGCGTTGGGACGCCGGTCCTCCAGGTACCCCTTGCCGTCCTGGGCGACCTGCCATGGGATACGCACCGACGCGCCCCGGTCGGAGACCCCGTAGCTGAACGTCTCGAAGTGGGCGGTCTCATGCTGGCCGGTGAGGCGATCCTCGATGCCGGAGCCATAGTTGGAGACGTGCTCGTCGATGTTCTTGCCGAGCGCCTCGGCTGCCTTGACGACGGCGTCGTAGGAGTCGCGCATCTCGACGGTGGAGAAGTTGGTGTGGCAGCCGGCGCCGTTCCAATCGCCCCTGACGGGTTTGGGATCGAGGGTGACCGAGACCCCGTGATCCTCCCCGATGCGGTGCAGCAGCCACCGGGCGACCCAGAGCTGGTCGGACACCTCGAGGGGTCCGAGGGGTCCGACCTGAAACTCCCACTGGCCCGGCATGACCTCGGCGTTGATGCCGGAGAGGGAGAGGCCGGCCACGAGGCAGGCGTCGAGGTGAGCCTCGACGAGGGGGCGGCCGTAGATGTCGTCGGCGCCGACGCCGCAGTAGTACGGGCCCTGCGGTGCGGGGTATCCGTTTTGATCGGGGAACCCGAGCGGGCGGCTCCCATGAAACATGGTGTATTCCTGCTCTACCCCGAACCACGACTCGTGGGATGCGTACTTCTCTGCGACCTCCGAGAGCGGCGCCCTCGTGTTGGTGGGATGCGGCGTCATGTCGGTGAGCAGCACCTCGCAGAGCACGAGCAGGTTGCTCCCGCCCCTGATCGGGTCGGGGCAGGAGAACACCGGTTTGAGCACGCAGTCCGACGCCTTGCCCGGCGCCTGGTTGGTGCTCGAGCCGTCGAAGCCCCAGATGGGAAGCTCCCCTGCGGAGGAGAGGATCTTGGTCTTGGACCGCAGCAGCGGCGAAGGCTCGGTGCCGTCGATCCAGATGTACTCGGCTTTGATGGTCACGGGCGCGAACCTGCCAGCCGGCTGTTTCGTTCGCTTTCCGGTTTGATGAACGCTGTGTGACATCGGCCCTCGATGAACGCTGTGTGACATCGGCCCCTGCGACTCGCACACGGGTCGACTGTCGGCCACCATGCGGGCGTGGAACACCAACAGGACTACGTGCTGCGAATGGTCGAGGAGCGCGGCGTGCGGTTCGTCCAGCTCTGGTTCACCGACGTCCTCGGCAGCCCCAAGTCGTTTCAGATCACGCCGGCCGAGCTCGAGAACGCCCTCGAGGAGGGGATGACGTTCGACGGCTCGACGGTCAACGGGTTCAGCCGGGTGCACGAGAGCGACGTGCTGGCCATGCCCGACGCCACGACCTTCCAGCTGCTCCCCTACCTCGCCGACGGCGCGGCCACGGCCCGGGTGGTCTGCGACGTGGTCAACCTGGACGGCACGCCGTTCGAGGGCGACCCCCGCCAGGTGCTGCGCCGCACCCTCGAACGAGCCCGCGCCATGGGCTTCACGTTCTACGTCGCCCCCGAGCTCGAGTACTTCTACTTCGCTCCGCCTGCCCCTGGCGCCCCCGACGGGCTGTCCCCGGTGGCCCTCGACCAGGGCTCGTACTTCGATCTGACCACCAACGACCTGGCGAGCAGCCTGCGCCGCGAGAGCGTCCTGACCCTCGAGGACATGGGCATCCCCGTCGAGTACAGCCAGCACGAGGACGCCCCGAGCCAGCACGAGATCGACCTGCGACACACCGACGCCCTCTCCATGGCCGACACCGTCATGACCACGCGGATCGTGATCAAAGAGCTCGCCGCTCGCCGTGGCGCGCTGGCGTCGTTTATGCCCAAACCGCTGGCGGGTGTGCAGGGGTCGGGGATGCACACCCACATGTCGCTCTTCCACGGCAACGACAACGCCTTCTACGACGCGGACGACGAGTACCACCTGTCGGCGGTCGCCCGACGGTTCATCGCCGGAGTGCTCCGCCACGCCGACGAGCTGACGGCCGTGACCAACCAGTGGGTCAACTCCTACAAGCGGCTCATCGTCGGCTACGAGGCACCGGTGTACGTCTCCTGGGCCCGCAACAACCGCTCCGCCCTCGTCCGGGTCCCGCCGACCAAGGCCGGCAAGCGTGACTCGACGCGCATCGAGTACCGGGCGCCCGATCCGGCGTGCAACCCCTATCTGGCCTTCGCCGTCGTGCTCGCCGCCGGCCTCAACGGCATAGAGGGTGCCTACGAGTTGCCGCCCGAGGCCGACGCCAACCTCTACCGTTTGTCGGATGAGGACCGAACGGCCAAGGGCATCGAGGCTCTGCCCGGATCGCTTGCCGACGCCGTCGGCGAGCTCGAGCACTCCAAGTTGATGGCCGAGACCCTCGGCGAGCACGTCTTCGAGTGGTTTGTGCGCAACAAGCGCAGGGAGTGGGCCGACTACAAGGCGGAGGTGTCGGCGTTCGAGCTGCGCCGGTACCTCTCGTCGCTCTGAGTGGGTCGTGACGCCCATGGAACCCCTGCTGATCTTCCCCGACCCGGCCCCCCCGCCGCTGGTCCAGAGCCTCGACCTGGCCGGCTACCCGTGGAAGGCGGTCGCATCGCCCGACGCCGCCGACCGCATCGAGCCCGACGACGGCTGGGCCGGCGCCGTGGTGTGCGCCGACGTGGACCCCGACGGGGCCTTCGCCATCTGCAGGGCGCTGCGCAAGCGCGACCTCCCCTTCGAGCCGCTCCTCCTCGTCGTGGGCGCCGGTCAGCTGCCCGATCTCGAGCTGCGCGAGGACCTCTTCGACGACTTCTGCCTGGCGCCGGTCCAGCCCAAGGAGCTCGAGGCGCGCATCGCCCATCTCTTCTGGCGGACCGGTCGGGGCACCCGACCCGAGCTGGTCGAGTACGCCACGCTCGTGCTCAACCTGGAGACCTATCAGGCCGCCGTCGCCGGCCGGCCCCTCGACCTGACCTACATGGAGTACGAGCTGCTCAAGTTCCTCGCCACCCATCCGGGGAAGGTGTTCACCCGAGAGACCCTGCTCTCCCGGGTGTGGGGCTACGAGTACTACGGGGGGGCCCGCACCGTCGACGTGCACATCCGGCGGCTTCGGGCCAAGCTCGGCGAGGAGCACGCCCACCTGATCTCCACGGTTCGTTCGGTCGGCTACCGCTTCGGCCAGAGTCGCTGGGGCGTCTGAGGAGAGCCGGGGAAAATGGGGGGGAATGGCCTCCCTCCGCTGCCTGTCGGTTCAGTAGTTGGTGTCGATCAGGTCGCTGCCGGCGTGGGTCGCCTCGGCGTTGCGCTTCAACAGCCATCCGAGCACCGCGGCCATCAGCCCCCATGTGACCCACCACACCGCTGGCAGCGCGACGACCACGATCACGGCGATGACGATGGCACCGATCATGGTGCGTGGTGCGCCCAGGCCTCGATCTCGACCTGACCGCCGAGGGGCAGGCCGGCGACGGCGACGGCGCTTCGTGCCGGGCGGTGGTCGCCGAAGGCGGTGACGTAGGCGTCGTTCATGGCCGTGTAGTCGCCGATGTCGGTCAGGAACACCGTCGTCTTCGCCACCGAAGCGAGCGTCGCACCGTTCGCCTCGAGCAGCCCGGCCAGGTTGGCGATGGCCTGCATGAGTTGCATGGCGACGCCCCCATCGACCAGGACGCCGTTGCGAAGGCCGAGCTGACCGGAGACGATCAGCCAGTCGCCGGCCCGCACCACCGGGCTGTAGGGGCCGACCGGTTTGGAGGTCGGGACGTCGGTCATAGGCACCTCGTCTTGACGGGCCGGCGCCGGCCGGCGCCCGCCGGGCTCCCTTCCTACCATGCCGGATGCCAATCCCGACCCGCTCGCGGGCGGTTTTGGACGCGCCCGGGTGGCCGCGCGCGCGATTGCGGGCGTCTGTCGTACCGGAATCGCGCGCGCGTCGCTCCGACCCGTCCCATAACCGCGCGCGTCGGTCGGCCGGTGGGCGCCCGGCCGGCCGCCAGCCGGTCAGCCGGCCGGTCGGCCAGCCGGTCAGCGGAAGGCGCCGCGGCGGGTCGGCCAACGGGGTGGCAGGCCCTGGGCGATCCACGTGGCCGCGGCCGCGGCGGCGAAGACGGCGTCGGACCCGTTCACCGGCGGGCCTCCTGCGGGGTCGATACGCACGTCGACCGGGGGGGTGTCCCTGGCCCGCAGGATCCCCCACGAACGCATCGTCAGATCCTCAGGCCTCCCGTCGTCGTCGACGGCGATGGCCTCGCTCAGCACCCAGCCGAGACCCATGTGGGTGGCACCGATGGCATAGCTGTGCAGCACGACCTCGTCGAGGGGCTCACCGCAGGCCAGGTCGATACGGACGCCGATCGGAAGGCCGTCCTCGCCGAGTGCGACGTGGGCTCCCGCGGTGGCTCCTTCGGGCGACTCGACGCTCGCCCATCCCGACGCGCCCGTCTCCGCCGGCACGGCGACCCGGCCCTCGGCCTTGGCCGTCACGGCGGCGGCCAGAACGGCCGCCTCCGCCCAGCCGGCCGCCCTCAGCCGACCCGACGTCAGCGGTCCCGCCACGTCGAGCTCCTCGACGTCGAGGTGCGGGGCGTAGCCGGCGATCACCCGAGCCACACCGGGGGTACGGGCCACTCGCACGGTCCCGGTGCCGTCGGCCCTGACGCCGGCGGCGAGGGGTGGTCGCTTGGCTCCGAGCCTGACGACGTCCTCACGCGAGTAGAGAACCCGGACGGCCCGGCCGTGCCGGTCGGCCAGGGCCCTGGCCGCGGCCGGCGCCATCGACTCGGTCTTCCCCCCGAACGCCCCGCCGTTGGCGACCGGCGAAGCCGGCTGGCCTCCGGGTAGGCACCACGACGCGTCGGGTTCGAGGTACCCGGGCTCGACCCAGGTCGTCTGGAGGGTCACGTCCCAGCGCCCCTCGGGTACGGCGACGGGCCAGGTGGGGAGGTGACCGCTCCGGCGGCCCTGGGCCTTGCCGGCGGCGGACCTGGCCTCGGAGACCGTCTCGCCGACGGCCCAGCCCCCCTGCCCGTCGGGGACGGCGACGAGGGCGTCGAGGGGCGCAGAGTCGTCGGCGAACCCGCCTCGTCCCGCCACGACGTCGGCGCCCGTGCGTTGGGGTGTCCTGCCTTCGATGCTCGCCCGCCGGCCGGCGCCCTCCTGGTCGAGGTGCGAGGGGCGGCGCCGATCGGCGCTGCCCGCGGCGCCGGCGGTGGCGGTGGCGGTGGCGGCGTCGATGATCCCTCGCCAACCGGTGCAGCGGCAGAGGTGGGCGAGGAGCGCCCGGTCGACGGCTTGGGACGACGGGTCGGGGCCGAGGGCGGCCAGACGGCACAGGATGCCCGGCGTGCAAAAGCCGCACTGGCTGGCGCCGGCCTCGCTCATCGCCTCGACCAACGGTCCGGCGACGGCCGGGTCGAGGCCGTCGGATGTGATGACGGTGCGTCCGGCGGCCCGGGTCACGGCGGTCACGCATGCCACGCGGGCCGCGCCGTCGACGAGAACGGTGCAGCACCCGCATTGACCCTGCGGGCTGCACCCGTCCTTGGGGCCGCGGACTCCGAGCTCGTCACGCAGAGCGGCGAGCAACGAAACGTCGTCGCGGTGGATCACGACGGCTTGGCCGTCGACCACGAGCTCGACGGTCAAGCGACCGGATCTGGGTGGATCAGCTGAAGGAGTTGCCGCAACCGCAGGTGCGGGTGGCGTTGGGGTTGTTGATGCTGAACCCGGCGCCCTGCAGCCCGTCCTTGAAGTCGAGCGTCGCACCCGTGAGGAGGGCGGCGCTCGCAGGATCGACGACGACCTTCACGGTGCCAAACGTCGAGACCACGTCATCGTCGGCGACGTCGCTGTCGAAGAACATCTCGTAGCTGAAGCCGGAGCATCCGCCCGGACGCACGGCGACCCGGAGGGCAAGGTCGGCGTTTCCCTCCTGCACGAGCAGCTCGCCAACCTTGGTCGTGGCTACATCGGTCAGGCTGATGGGTGCGGTCTCGGTCGTTGTCGTGCTCACGGTGCCTCCTGTCGGTCAGGCTTCGTGCGGCCCGACCGGCACCATCGTAGGCGCACACCGAGCGAATACAACACATGACATTCGGTCACCGACCGGCCGGCGCTTACCGCACCGTACGATGGCGTCGTGACGAGCACAAGCGAAGCGGCCGTGCGAGGGGCCATGCTCGGCGTGATCGATCCCGAGCTCGGTGACAACGTCGTCGACCTGGGCATGTACCAGGGTGCCGACATCGACGCCGATGGCCACGTGACGGTGCACCTGGCCCTCACGACGGCGGCCTGCCCGCTCCGTTCCCAGCTGCAACACGACGTGACCGGCAGGGTCGAGACCCTGCCCGGCGTCACCCACGTGTCGGTGCGCACATCGGAGATGTCCCCAGAAGCCAAATCCGAGCTGATGGCCAAGGCCAGGTGGAAGGCGAGGGACCGGGCCGTGGCTACCCAGATCCCCGGTCGGACCCGGGTGCTCGCCATCTCATCGGGCAAGGGTGGTGTCGGCAAGTCTTCGGTCACCGTCAACCTGGCCGCCGGCCTGGCCGACCGCGGGTACCGGGTCGGTCTCATCGACGCCGACATCGCCGGGTTCTCCGTACCCCGGATGCTCGGCATGAGCGGCACGATCGAGGCCCACGCCGGCGATGGCGGTGACCCCCGGATGGTGCCGCTCGTCAAGAAGGTCGGCGCCGGCAGCGTCGAGGTGCTCTCGATGGGATTCCTCTCGGCCGAGGACGAGGCCATCATGTGGCGGGGCCTGATGCTGAACCGGGCCGTGCAGCATTTCGTCGAAGACGCCGAATGGGGCGACCTCGACTACCTGCTCGTCGACATGCCGCCGGGGACCGGGGACATCCAAATGGGTCTGGCCCGCATGATTCCTCGCGCCGAGATGCTGATCGTGACCACGCCAGCTATCGCCGCTCAGAAGGTGGCGGTCAGGGCGGCCGACATGGCGCGTAAGGGCTACCTGCGCGTGGCCGGCGTCATCGAGAACATGAGCGGATTCACGTGCGCCCACGGTGAAACCTACGCACTCTTCGGCTCGGGAGGAGGCGAGCGCCTGGCCGCCGAGATCGGGGCTCCTCTCCTCGCCAGCATCCCGCTCGAGGCGACCGTGTCCGAAGGCGGGGACATCGGTTCCCCTGCTGCGCTCGGCTCGGGTCCCGTCGCCGATGCCTTCGGCCGTCTCGTGGACGCCGTCGTCGAGGTGGCCCCCGTGGTTGAAATGCGCGACTGCACGGCGAGGTTGTTCGAGGCCGTCGGCGGCCTCTGAGCCCGGGTCGAACCCCGAGCCCACCAGGCGAGGTAATTCCCCTCCTCCTCGTGGGAAGGATCAGGACTGGAGCAGACGCCGCTCGGCCTCGTTGAGGCCGCCCCAGATGCCGTGCTGCTCGCGGATGCGCAGGGCGTAGTGCAGGCACTCCGTTCGCACCGGGCAACCCCGACAGATCGCCTTGGCCCTCGCCTCTCTCAGCTCCCGATCATCCTTGCGCTCGAAGTGCGATGGCGGGAAGAAGACCGACGTGTTGGGCCCGCGGCAGGCTGCCCTCCCCTGCCACAGATCTTCGACCGGCTGGACACTCACGTTGGAACCCCCCTTTCGAGCCAAACGCTACTCCCGTCTTTCTCGCTCAACAAGAGCAAGTTTCGCAAAGTGCAGGCCGCTGACCAGGACTTTCCTACTCTTCGTTCTCTGCGATCTCACCAAGGGTGGTCGGAGCCTGGCCGGGAGCAGGCGCTCGGGCCGGCGCCGCGGTGACTAGCGTGCAGTGAAGATGGGCCATCGGAGTCGCCGGTGGCACGTATGGAGGCCTGTGGATCCCCGAGCGTTCTGCTCCCAGTCGCGCGTGATGGTCGTCGCCGGCAAGGGGGGAGTCGGCAAGACCACGGCGTCCGCCGCCCTGGCCCGGATGGCCGCAGCGGCCGGGCTGAGGACGCTCGTGGTCGAGGTGGAGGGCACGGCCACCCTTCCCTCCCTGTTCGGACACGACGCCGCCATCGGCTACGAGCAGGTCACGCTGCAGGCGCCGGCGGCCGGTCGAGCGGAGATCGTGGGGCGCACCATCAGCTCCGATGATGCGCTGATCGAATACCTCGACGATCATGGCCTGCGACGGGTCTCCAAGCGGATGTCGACGACAGGGACCCTCGACCTCGTCGCCACGGCGATCCCCGGCATCAAGGACATCCTGGTGCTCGGCAAGGTCAAGCAGCTGGCGCAGGCCGCCGATGCGGGAGGGGAGGGAGCGGTCGACCTGATCGTCGTCGACGGTCCTGCCGCCGGTCACGCCGTGACCTTTCTCGCCAGCGCCGGTGGGCTCCTTGACGCCATCGGTGTAGGGCCCATAAAGACCCAGGCCACCGACGTCGTCGACATGATCACCGACCCCAACCGCTGTCAGGTCCTCCTCGTCACGCTCCCCGAGGAGACACCGGTCAACGAGGCCGTCGAAACCGCCTTCCACCTCGAGGACAGGGCCGGCGTGCAGCTCGGGCCGATCATCGTGAACGGCATCTATCCGCACCTCACTCTCCGGGCGGACGCAGGGCGAGCGGCCAAGCGAGCAGGCCGGACGCTGGGACGGGACCAGATTCGAGCGCTCGACGAGGCGGCCGCCTTCCGGCGAACCCGCCAGGACATACAGGCCGAGCAGATGGAACGCCTGGCCGCCGGCCTCCCGCTCCCCCAGGTTCACCTGCCCAACGTGTGGACGACCGACCTCGGACCCCACGACGTCGGCATGATCGCCGAGGCACTCGCCGCCGAGGTGGCGAAGCTGCCGGCACCAGCGTCCGATGCGGGAAGCGAAGGCGAGACCGTGGCCCGCAGGGGGCCGCCATCGTGACCGGCATAGCCGAGCTGGCGCAGGCCCGTTCGGTGATCGTCTGTGCCGGACCCGGCGGCGTCGGGAAGACCACGACGGCGGCCGCGATCGCCGTGTGGGCGGCGCGCCAGGGCCGGAGGGCCTGCGTGGTCACCATCGACCCGGCCAAGCGGCTCGCCGACGCCCTCGGGCTCGAGGCGCTCACCGACGAGCCGGGACGGGTCGAAGGGGACTGGGGCGAACCGGGCGAGCTGTGGGCGCTCATGCTCGACACCAAGAGCACGTTCGACTCCCTCGTGAGGCGGTACTCGGCCGACGAGACCCAGGCCAAGGCCATCCTCGACAACCGGTTCTACCGGAACATCTCCGAGGCGCTCTCCGGCACGCAGGAGTACATGGCCGTCGAGAAGCTCTACGAGCTGCACGACTCGGGGCGATTCGACCTGGTGGTGGTCGACACCCCACCGACACGCCACGCTCTCGACTTCATCGACGCGCCCCGCCGCCTCCTACGCTTTCTCAACAACCGCATCTTCCGCATGCTGATGATGCCGACACGGGCCGGCCTGCGGGCCGTCAACGTGGCCACGCAACTGTTCCTGCGAACCGTGTCGAAGGTCGTCGGCGGTGAGGTCGTCGGCGACGCCGTCGCCTTCTTCAACGCCTTCGACGGGATGGAGCAGGGCTTCAGGGACAGGGCCGGCCGCGTCGAGCAACTCCTGTCAGCTCCGGACACGTCGTACGTGGTGATCACCGCGGCGCGACGAGACGCAGTGGAGGAGGCCGCCTACTTCACCGCACGCCTCAACGACGCCTCGCTTCACGTTGCGGCCCTGGTGGTCAACCGCACGTTCCCTTCGTTCGCCCCCATTCCTCGCGGCGACGCCTCCGAGAAGGACGGCGAAGGGGCCGCCGACCTCGACGCCTTTCTGACCAACCTCGAGCAGCTGTCCGACGTGGCCCGGGGAGAGGAAGCCCACATCCGGACCCTGCAGGCCGGCGCGCCAGACGCCAGCGTCGCCCGCGTGCCCTACCTCGCCGACGAGGTCAACGACCTCGGCGGTCTCACCACCATCGGCGAGCATCTCCTCGGCTCCTCGGGCGGCGGCTGACCGTCCTGATCGTGGCGCGATTAGGAGTCGGGGGCGTCCTCGGCATCGAGGGCGGCGATGGCCTCCTCGACCGTCTCGGTGACCGTCACGATCCGGTCAAACCCCGTCGTCCTGAGGAGCCGCACGAGGGTCGGGCGGTTGCATGCCACAGCCACGTCACCGCCGAGCTCCCTGGCTCTGCGGATGCCACCGATGAGCGCACCGAGACCGGCGGAATCCACGAAGGGCACCGCCGACATGTCGATGAGCAGGCGATTGCTCGACGCCATCTCGGCCAGCGACTGACGGAACTGGCTGACGGTGAACGCGTCGAGCTCGCCGACGGGGCGGCAGATGGTGTAGCCCTCTGGTGTCTGTTCCTGCTGAATCGTGAGCACTCGACCTCCCGGGCCCGCCATCCGGGCGGACCTCAGGATGGTACCCACGAGCGGACCAGAGGTACCCTCGTTCCGTGCCGGAGATTCTCATAGCGACCGACGCAGCGTCGGTGTACCACGCACTCAGCTCGGTCCTGGCCGGGCCGTCGACCGAGATCCGATGGGTCACCGGTGGCCGCGATGTGCGCCCCGAGCTCGACCGCAGGCCGGCGGACCTGGCCGTCGTGGACATGCAGATCGGCACCATGGGCGGCGTGGCGGTCGCCATGGACCTGCGGCTTGAGACCGATGCGGGACGGCTCAGGGCGTGCCCCGTGTTGCTGACATTGGACCGCAGGGCTGACGTGTTCCTCGCCCGTAGGGCGGGTGTGGCCGGCTGGCTGCTCAAGCCCCTCGACCCCATCCGAGTCCGGCGTGCGGCGGCGGCGTTGCTCGAAGGCGGCACCTGGCACGACCAGTCCTACGCCCCCATCCCCATGGCCGTCCCGGCCTCGGTCGCGGAAGAGGGCGCGTAGCCCTCCCCCAAACCGCCCGACCGGCCGGCCGGTCGTCCGGCGGCCGGGTCGTCCCGCCGGCGAGGTCGGCTAGTGTCGTGCCCTCCGGGAAGTAGCGCAGCTTGGTTAGCGCGCAGCGTTCGGGACGCTGAGGCCGCGGGTTCGAATCCCGCCTTCCCGACCACAAAGGTGCTAGTCAGAGCCCTACTTTGTTATTTACAGGCCGGAGACAGGGCCCGATAGACCACACATAGACCACATCCGTCTGCGGTCGGCAGAGGTCCGCAGGGGTCTCTGAGAGCGAGCGATGGCACCGATCGTGTCGCTCGGGCAACTCGGCGGAGAGTCCAACAATGGCCTGCGGGCAGCCCTTCGTCTGCGAGCTGCTCGACCTCGGCCCCGACATCAAGAAGACGTGGGGCAGATTCGGGCTTGCTGGCCGAGCCCACCGCCGGAACCTCGGGATACGGGCCATCACCAACCCAACCGTCCTCACCGCCTTCGATGACGCCGAGGGGGTCGTCGGGGCGGTGGCAGAACGGTGGGTGCGCCACCACCAGGAGCTGCCGGTTGGCCCGTCCGCCGGCGCGTCGTCGCGGTGACTTCCAGGTGGCAGGGCCCGTCCGAGGGCGTGCTCTGCGGCAGGTACCGGGGCGGCTTCGCTGACTTCACGTTCCCGGTGCTTTGACCGATGAGTTCCACCGCCGACAATCGTCGGTACTGACATGGCTGCTTTCGAACCTCGAGTGAAGAATCTCGCCGACCTTTACAACCTCCCCCCACTCGACTGGACCGATGTGCGCCGGACGCTCGAGACCAACCTGACCCAGGAACCGGGCACCGGCGGACCCGGCCACCACACCTTCTGGTTGTCGACGATCAACGCCGATGGCCGGCCCCACATGACCGCCGTCGGCGCCTTCTGGGTCGATGGCCGCTACTACTTCTGCGGCGGTCCGCGGTCGCGCAAGATCCGGAACGTCGAGCGCGACCGGCGCTGCGCCTTCGGCGTCGCCATCCACGGCTACGACGTGGCGCTCGAAGGCCGGGCCGTCCGGGTCACCGACGACGCGCTGCTACAGCGCCTCGCCGTCGTGTTCGCCGGGGGCGGCTGGGCACCGAGCGTGGCAGACGGCGGCTTCACGCACGAGTACAGCGCCCCCAGCGCCGGGGCGCCGCCGTGGTACGTCTACGAGTTCATGCCCGAGGATGCCTACGCCGTCGCCACCAAGGAGCCTGGCGGCGCCACCCGATGGACCTTCTGACCCTGGCGCGGCGGGAAGTCGGCCTCGACGCGAAACGTGTCGCCGTCGAACGTGAGGTCGGCGAGTCCTAGTCCGCACCAGCGTGCATAGCCGGCCGTTCGGCGTACGTCGCGGCCGGGGGTGCCGCGATCGACCAATGGCATCGAATCGGCGTACTGGCGCCCCTCGGGAGAGCTCGTGAGGCTCCGACGACAGTGCAGAACGTTCCCCCCATCCGGCGTTCGGGGACGCGCGGGCCGGTACCTTATGGGCGCACGATTTGGGGCACGTCGTGACCGGCGACGACGGGGTGGGCCGAGCGCCGACCCGTCGATCCGACGCGCCTGAGAACCGTCCGCTGCGATATTCGGGGCGCTCGTTCTGCCTGCCTCCGATTTCATAGTCCACGGGCGGGACTAGACAGGCCCTACGATGCAGTTTGGGGGTGCTGTGTTACAAGGGTTGCACCCTCCCTGGATCACGAGCGTCGTCATTCAACCGCTCGGAGCCTGGATCTTCTCGTGGCGACCCAGTAGCTCTACCGAGTATCGAATCGGAACCACAATCGAAAGTCCCGAGTTATACCGGAGAGAGATTCCTCCGGCGTCGGCTTCTGCGATCCGGAATGCCACACAGACGCCGATAACGGTCCCGTCATCTTGAAGGTAAACGGGGCCACCGGAGTTCCCAGGGTTGACAGCTACGTCTGCAAGGTAAGCATCCTGCATGTCTGGAATCGTGAATCCCGGTGGTGCGCCTTCAGGAGTGACTTCCATTGAATCGACATGCCAAGCTGACGCAATGATGCCTGCTGTTGTTATCAGAGTCGGATAGGCCATGGGATACCCGGATACAACAATCCCGTCGCCGTCCCTCGGCCGTCCAACATTCAGGGGTGCCAATCCCCACAGCCCGTTTACAGCCATCCCGCCCCCAGCCACTGTGCTTACGCCCGGCTGACGCCCGCTAGCGAACGGATTATTCGTCATCTTCAGGAGCGCGAGATCGTGTCGTGGGTCCTCTTCAACAAGCTCACACTCGACGATCTCGAAGCTGCCTCTCATCTTGACAGGTCCGTCCATGTTTGGAATGGCCAGACCGACCGATATTCTCGATTCACCCCCTGCCGCCAACCTATGTGCAGCTTCAGTTACATGCTTCGCGGTAATCACGAAGCCACCACTATGGATAATAAAGCCGGTTCCAATCACCTGGTCAGAGGCGATCTCGCCAGCCCTAATCTGAACCACGCAAGGTCTAACACGATCAATCACAAAAGCCAGTGCTGACACCTATGTGAGCTTATCCTCCCGAGGGTCAACGACCTTGGAACTCGTGAGGTCCGCGGGCGCAAGCGCCCGTTGTCGACTGATGACATCCCCCCACCCGAGGTGACCCCCAACGTGGGTTCGCATGCGTACACATGACGACGTCGGTCGCCCAACACTCGATGGCGCGATTCGGCGCCATGTATTTTCAGCCGATCCTGAGGCACGTCATTACCGGGTGAACATGATGCTCCGTTTTCCACCGCAGCCGGCGGGGTGTCTCGGAGCCGGCGGTTGGGGCACCCTGGGCCGAAGGCGGCTGAGCATGATGTGGCGTGTTCGGTCGTCGGGCGAGGACTGGAGGGCGAGCGCAGCACCGTCGTTCGGCATCGGCCGGGCGATCAGACGAGGGCGACTCGGAGGAGCGCAGATCGCCCGGTTCCGGTTCCGCACGCGACGGACGGCCCGGTCGGACGTCATTATGCGCCCCCGAGCGCCCGAGCCTCCTCGGACGTTCTGGGCGCCGGATCGGCTCCGCGTCGAACTGCTGGCCGGCGGCGACCAGGGTTGATGGAACCGTCGGTCGGCTCGCTCTGGTCCTGGTCACGGCGTCACGACACCAGTGCAGATGGCGCAATCGGGCTGTGCCTAGGGGCCAACCCTTGCGGCGTGCTCCTCGGCCACTTCTCTGGGTTCAGACGGTCGACCGCCCCGACCAACCCCGTAAAGGCTTACGCATACCCCTGTAGGTGCGGTCGGAAGGCGTGGTATTCAAAGCAGTAGAATGCGGACCGGGAGGGTTGAGATGGCAAAGTATGACAAGCCCAGCAAGCGCATCCATCGGGGGTTCTACTACCTAGACGACGAGACTGTCATAAATTCATTTTCTGCAATTGAAGCGGGCAAAGTCGACGAGGTCGTTGCAAGAGTGGCGACGGCACGAGAAGGGGGTTTTGGCGGGGCGGTGGGTGCTTATGGTGCAAAGCTTGAAGGCGGGAAGAAGTCGAATTCGTCCGTCGAGGAGGAGCTAGTGAGGGCTGCCCACTATCCCTCGTCGCCCTGATCCGACCCCCTGGCCCCGAGGTGCCGGTCGCGGGCAGGCAACGATCGCGAGCGCGACCGCTCGATGTAACGGGTCGGCATCGTCCAAAACGCCGAGCTGAAGACCTCCAAATCCCTCCGAGCATGCGGTGCTGGCGGCGCCTTCGGTCGGCCCCTCCTCATCACCCACCCGGGCCTTGCGCCCTAGCCTGCGGCGATGATCCGCAACGTGGTGGTGTGCAAGCTCCGACCGGGCCAGGACGTGGCCGAGCTCGGCGACCTCCTCGCCCGCTTCGCCGGCCTCGACTGCCCGGGGACCCTGAGCTACACGATCGGCCCGGACCTCGGACTGCGGGAGGGGACGTGGTCGTTCGCCATCGTCGCCGACTTCGCGAACGCCGCCGCCTACCAGGCGTACGACGCCGATGCCCAGCACAACCGGCTGCGGGCTGAGCTTGCGCCGCTGGCGGACCAGGTGGCCCGGGTGCAGTTCGACGTGGCTGACCCGTCGTAGGTCCCCGGGGGGACCGCGGCGGAGACGAGGGCGGCAGCGCCTTAGCGTGGTATCGATAGAGAAACCCGTTACGGAGCACCGCCACAGGTACGCCATGCATGGGATCGGGTCACCGGAAGCGGATCGGCATCCGACGCAGCTCACGGCTGACCGAGGTAGCGGCAGCAAGGGTTTCCAGCGGACTCCAGGAGTATCCTCTGAGCAGACGAGACAAGGAGGCCTGAGTTGGCAACGGTCAGCGTCCGCTACATCGTCCACGACGTGGACGCCGCGATCGCCTTCTACTGCCAACGCCTCGGCTTCCGCGAGGAGATGCACCCCGCTCCGGCCTTCGCCATGCTCTCCAGAGGAGACCTCCGCCTCGTGCTCAGCGTGCCCGGCGGGGGACCCGGTGGCGGTCAGGCCATGCCCGACGGGACGGCTCCCGAACCCGGTGGATGGAACCGCTTCTCGCTCGAGGTTGCTGACCTTGAGGCCACCGTGGAGGAACTACGTGCAGCCGGGACCCACTTCCGCGATGACATCGTCACAGGCGTCGGCGGCAAGCAGATCGTGCTCGACGACCCCTCAGGCAACCCGGTCGAGCTGTTCGAGCCCAGTCTCGCCGAGGCGCACCTCGATAACCACTGAACACCAGGGTCGCGCCCGGTAGCCGATCCCCGAGTGACACGGACATAGGTTCGTCCTGGAACGGCCGATCGTCACTTCGTAGGCCGTTCCCCATCCGGGGCTTGTGGGCGTCCCGGCCCAGCTCGCCATGAGTGTTCCGCTCGTCGTTTCGACCATGCGATTGGTCTCTCCCGGCCAGGGCTACCAGCAGCCATCTTTCCCTCTCGTGCCCCGGTCCTGAACGAGCCGCCTACTCCTGCGTAGCGGCGAGGCCGTCGAGGCTGCGGTGGATGACGCCGGGCCGTTCCATCCAGACGATGTGGCCGGTGTCCTCGATCTGGTAGGTGGCGTTGGGCATCAGCGCTGCCGTGGCGATGTTGTGTCGCGGCTTGAGCGGGCTGTCGGCCCCCAGCACGAAGACGGTCGGCAACTGCACCCCACCGAGTCCCCAGGCGAGGGTCTCGGCCTCGAAGTGCTTGGAGATCGACGCGAAGGTGTCGAAGTTGCACCGCAGTGAGACCCTCGTGGGCGGTACCGGGAGCACCTTCTCGGGCGACGCGAAATTGCCGGGCCACATGATCTTGAACGCTTCCACGGCATCGTCGGGGGAGCCCTCAGGCGACATCGCTCGGGCGTCGCACTCGGCGGCCCGGGCCGCCTGCTCGGGGCCGACCCGCTCCTCGATGGTCTCGCCCATCTCCTTGGCTCCGCCGTCGCCGATGGCGCCGAGGGGGTCGATGGGGATCAGCCCGAGGAACCGGTCCTGGTGGGCGACGGCGAGGTGGAGGGCCAGGTGGCCGCCCCACGAGTGGCCGAGCAGGTAGGCCCGGTCAATGCCGGCGCCGTCCATGACGGCGATGGCGTCGGCCATGTGAGTCTCGACGTCGAAGGGGCCCTCGGACGTCGAGGGGGCCACGCCTCGCTGCTGAAACCTGGTGACGGTGTAGCCGTCCTCGAGTTCAGCGGCCAGGGACTCGGTGTAGTCGGATACGCCGGGCCCGCCATGAAGCAGGAGCACGTGGGGCCCGTCGCCGTGCTGCCAGGCGGTGATGGTTCCCCCCGGCACGGTGACGGCAAATTCGCGTGTCATGGCCAGAACGTACCCGCTACCGGTTTGGGCCGCCGTGTAACAAGTCTCCACCGTCTGCTCGGTGGAATTCGCAAGTTGGCGGGACTGCCCACATCCTAAGGTCCCAAGTCGTGACCAGGAGACCTACTACTAGCCCGCTCGCTGCCGAGGTGTACCCCGGCCGGGTGCTCGGTGCGGTAGCCGACCCGACGCGGCTTCGAGTCCTTGCGGCTGTCGTGTTGGCACCCGGGCCGGTGGACGCCGCGCAACTAAGCGACGCGGCTGGCCTCGCGTTGAAGCGGGTGGAACACGCTTTGCAGTCGTTGGAGGCGGCCGGCGTGGTCCGGGCAGCCGGCGCGTCGGCACAGGATGACCCGAGCTGGGAAGCGGTGCCGTCAACCTTCGGGGCCGCCGCACGTCTCGTGAACCGGATGCGGCCCCTGGTCGACCCCGAGGAGCTCGGCGCCACGCCGGAACAGGCACCGATCCTCCGAGGTTTCCTGGCCGACGGCCGGCTGACCGGATTGCCCGCTCAGCAGTCAAAACGAGCCGTCGTGCTCGACTTCGTCGTCCAGCGGTTCGAGCCAGGACGCCTCTACGACGAAGCCGAGGTAAACCAGACCCTGAAACAACTGTGGGACGACCACGCGACGCTTCGGCGCGCTCTCGTCGACAAAGGCCTGCTGGAGCGCGAGGACCGCCGCTACTGGCGTTCCGGCGGGACTATCGACGTGGACCGGGATTCGTCCCGTTGATCGTTCGGCTTGCGAGAGGGCCGACTCCGGCATCGGTGGATGTGCAACGTCGATATGTACGAGAGCCTCACGGCCGGCGACATGCTTTCGAGTTGGCGGTCCCGACGTCGGCGGGCGGGACTACCCACAGGTCATAGGTGGCGCTCTGTTCCGAAGATCACGCAGACGGCGAAGGGCGCGTCGTCCCGCTCGTCGTCTTCGCCCTCAATTGTGCCGCCGCTGTAGATCTCGCCGACGTAGTGCATGCCGGTGCGCTCCATCACCGCCCGCGACCGCAGGTTGTGGCGCGCAGTGCACGAGACGACGGCACGCACCCCGAGCACGCCGAACGCATAGGCCAGGCCGGCCGCGCCGATCTCCGACGCGTAGCCTTGACCCCAGCGCTCTCGGCGCAGCGCCCACCCGATCTCTAGCCAGTGCGCGTGCACTCTGAACGGGCGCTCATTCTCGTGCGCCTCACGCACCCAAGACTCGTCGGGCAAGAAGGCGTAGATCTGGCCCCAGTCGTCGTCGATAGGAGTCCGCGAAAGACCGCCCCGGCCCACGACCTCACCAGTCTCACGGTCATAGGCCATCCACTTGTGCACGCCGTGGAGCCGCCACGACTCAGCGACCCGCCGGGCCTGGTCGTCTGCCTCTCGACGGGACGGCCGCCAGCCGTCGTACCACGGGACCACCGCGTCGTCGTTGTGCACGAGCCACAGGTCGGTAGCGTTGCTCGGCCCGATCGGGACCAGGTGCAGCTGCGACGTCAGGAGCGATCGATCGGTCCCGGACATCCTTACCCACAGTAGGAGGCCGAGCACCCGGCTTTCGCGACGATTCCGCTGCGAGCGAACCGCCCATGGGGCTCGGTGTCCGAGGCACATGCCGCCTCGAGCGTCCAGGCGACGCGACGCGACGAGCAGGAAGCGAGTCCGGACGCGACCGGCTCAACCTGAATCTCCCCCGGCCAAGGGGGCGTCCAGCTCGAGGTCGACCACCTCGTAGGTCCCGGCGCTTGCCGCAGGACCGCCCCACGTGGCCGCCATGTTGCGTGCCCCCCAGAGAGTGTGGCCGGCTGCGCGTGCCGGTCAGCTCCGATGTTCGCTCTGCAAGCTCGGCTCAGCCGACAGGACGAAGCCTTCGTAGCCCTTCATCGCGACGGCCTCCAGGATCTGCCCGTACGGTCCGAGGCCGCCGACGTAGGGCATGAACACCCGGGGCTTGCCGGGGACGTTGGCCCCGTTCCACCACGAGTTCCCTAGCGGGAAGAGCGTCGCGTCGGCCGCGGCGACGACCTGGCGAACCCAGGTGGACTCGGCCTCGGGCGAGGCTTCCACCCGCTCGATCCCGTTGTCCCGCGCGTAGCGGAGCAGCTCGGTGATCCACTCGACGTGCTGCTCGATTGAGGCCACCATGTTCGTCAGCACCGACGGGCTGCCGGGACCGGTCACGGTGAACAGGTTCGGGAACCCCGCCATGCTCAGCCCGAGGTAGGACACCGGACCGCCAGCCCACTTGTCGCGCAGTGACCAGGCCCCGACTCCGGTGATGTCCATCCGCAGCAGTGCGCCGGTCATCGCGTCGAAGCCGGTGGCGAACACGATCGTGTCGAGCTCATAGTCTCTCTCGGCGGTGCGCAGCCCGGTAGGCGTGATCGTCTCGATCGGAGCGCTGCGGGCGTCGACCAGCGTGACGTTGCCACGGTTGAAGGTCTGAAAGTAGCCGGTATCGACGCACGGGCGCCGCGTGCCCAGCGGATGGTCGACAGGCGCCAGCAGCCGCGCCGTGTCCGGGTCGACGACGATCTCGCGGATCTTGGCGCGGACGAACTCCGCTGCGGTGTCGTTGGCCGCGGAGTCGACGAGCAGGTCGGGGAAGCTGCTGGTGAAGACCGGCCCCCCGTGGCGCCAGACGCGCTCAAAGACCTCTTGGCGCTGCTCGTGAGGCGCCTCCAGCGCGGGCCGGTCGCCGAGGATGTCGGGGACTGGATAGCCGCGCGTGGTCTGTCGGCCGGCGGCGCGGCGTTCCCGGTATGTCGCCTTGAGCTCCCGGTCGAACTGCTCCTCCAGGCGCCGGTTCTGGGCCGGCAGGCTGTAGTTGGGCGAGCGCTGGAAAACGTAGAGGTGCTCGGCCTGCTCAGCGGCGACGGTCGTGAACTGGATGCCGGTGGAGCCGGTACCAATCAAGCCGACCCGTCGGCCGGCGAGGTCGACGCCGCCGGCCGGCCAGTCCGCGCAGTGGTACGACTCGCCCCCGAAGGCCTCCAACCCAGGGATCCCCGGTCGCTTGGGCACCGAGAGGCACCCGGTCGCCATGATCGCGAACCGGGCGACGAACGACCCTCCGCCGTCGGTGTTCAGCGTCCACCTGCTGGTCCCATCCCCAAACGACGCCGAGGTGACCCGCGTTCCGCACTGGATGTCACGGCCCAGGTCGAACCGCTCCACGACGTGCTCGAGGTAGCGCAGGATCTCCGGCTGGGTGGCGTACCGCTCGCTCCAGCGCCACTCCTGCTGGAGGTCCTCGGAGAACGAGTAGGAGTAGTCAAAGCTCTGCACGTCGCACCGGGCGCCCGGGTAGCGGTTCCAATACCAGGTCCCGCCGACCCGGTCACCTGCCTCGAGGACCCGAGCGGAGAAGCCCAACTCCCGAAGCCGGTACAGCAGATAGATGCCGGCGAAACCGGCACCGACGACCACGGCGTCGTACTCACGGGTGCCGGCATCCTCGGAGGTCAGACCCGGGCCCTTGCTGCTCATGGTCATCTCGCACACTCCCTGCCCGTGAATCTACACGACGGTCGACTGTGGTCGACAGGCCGGCTTGGAGCCGTGCTCCGATCAGACCAGGGAGGCACCGGCGTCGACGACCAGGGTGCTGCCCGTGACGTAGCGGCCGCTGTCAGCCACCAAGTACATGACGGCGTCGGTGACGTCCTTCGACTCGAGCGCGGCGACCGGCAGCGAGTTGAGGGTGCGCCCGGCGACTTCGAAGTCCTCCCTGGTCGGAGCGGCGAGATCAGGCCGGAACAGGCGGTAGAACGAGTCGTTGAGGATCATGTCTGTGGCCACGGTCGTCGGATGGATGCTGTTCACCCGGATCCGCTCTGGCGCCAGCTCCTTCGCGACGACCTTCATCATGCCGACCAAGCCGGCCTTCGCCGCCGAGTAGTGAACCATGCCCTCGTTCGCCGTGATGGCCGCCAGTGAGCTGGTGATCACGATGGCTCCCCCCCGCCCGCCCGCGACGATGTGCGGCGCGGCCGCCCGGATGGTCTTCCACGTCCCCGACAGGTTCACGTCGATCATGGTCGACCACGTATCTTCGTCCATATCGAGCATGCGCCCGGCGCTGAAAATGCCGGCGTTGGCCAAGATGATGTCCAGTCGCCCCAGCTCGGCGACGCCCGCGTCCACCGCTGATGTCAGCGCGGCCAGGTCGCGGGTGTCGGCGGGCGTGGCGAGGATGCGACGGTCGAGCGCCTCGACCTGGCGAACGGTCTCTGCGAGGTCCGCAGCAGTGGCCGTTTTGTAGCCGATCGTTGGCACGGGCTCGCAGACGTCGACGGCGATGACGTCGGCGCCCTCGGCGGCGAGGCGCACCGCGTGGCTGCGCCCCTGGCCGCGGGCCGCTCCCGTGATGAAGGCGACCTTTCCCTCCAGCAGTCCCACCGGGTCAGCTCCCGCCCTTGAGCTCCGCCTGGTAGCTGACCGTCATCGCGTCCACGGCGGCCTGGCTCTTGGTGACGAGCCCCTCGCGCTGCGTGGCGGCGCGGTCCTTCGCGGCGCGCTGGGCGGCGGCGTAGCCCTGGAACTCGGGCATCACCAGGCGCGAGACCAGCTCATGGGAGCGGTGAGTGGCCTCCGGGTTCGCGAATTCGTGGTGCAGCAGCATACAGGTCCCGAAGCCGGCGGACTGAGCCTGCCACTTTTTCATCAGCTCCACGAACATGTCCGGCGTGCCGATCACGCCGAGGCCGTTGGCGTTGACGAAGTCGATCATCTCATCGACGTGCTCGCCTTGGACCGCGAACTGCGGGAACGCCGCGACGTGCTGGAAGTAGCGGAAAAAGTCAGCGATTCCGAAGGCGACGTCGCGCCGGGCCTGCTCCTCGGTCTCGGCGAGATGAACGATTGTCATCACCCGCCAGTCGGCGCGGTCGGCCTGCTGACCGTGCTTCGCGGCCTGCTCTTCCACGACGTTCCAGTGCTGAGCGAACGTGTCGATGCCCTGGGCGGCCGCGGCGCCGATGGTGAGCAGGCCGATACCGTACTTACCGGCCAAGCGGGCCCCGGTCGGCGATACAACGCCGGGAACGGCCATCTCGATCCGCGGCCGGGTGTAGGGGCGTAGCTGCAACACCGCGTCACGGAGGGTAAACCACTCGGTCTCCATCGTCAGCGGCTCGTCGCTGCTGAGCAGGTGCAGAACCGCCTGCAGCCCCTCCTCGAGCCGAGGGCGCAGCACGTCCGGCTCCAGGCCCATCATCGCCGCGTCGGTCGGCAGCGAGCCGGGGCCGACCCCGAGCATGAATCGGCCCCTGGTGAGGTGGTCAAGCAGCATCGCCCGGTCGGCCACCCAGAGCGGGTTGTGATACGGCAGCGATACGACTCCGGTACCCAGCTTGATGTGCTGGGTGCGCTCGGCGGCCGCAGCGATGAACACCTCGGGCGAGCTGACGATCTCGACTCCGGCCGAGTGGTGCTCGCCGATCCAGATCTCGTCGTAACCGAGCCGGTCAAGGAGCTGGATGAGCTCGAGGTCGCGCTGCAGCGCGCGGGTCGGGTTCTGGATCGAGGTGTGCAGCGGGGCCATAAACATGCCGAAGCGCATGTGGCCATCTGAGGTGTTCACGGTGTGTCCTCCCGTTAGGTCAGTCGGCGGGGCGTCCGCCACTGCTTCGCTCCCGTGCCGGGTGCGCTGGCATTCCGCCGTTGGTCGACCATTCTCGACACCCGGACACCATGATGGGTCGGGCGCTCGTGTTTCAACCGGCTCACGGGGCCACCAGGATCTTCATGCCCCGGCCGGCGCGAAGCTCGTGCAGCACGGGTGCGACGTCATCGAGCGGCACCGTGGAGACCCAGCCCGTCGTATCGAGGCGCCCGGCGGCCATGGCCGCGATTACGGCTCTGAAGTCGCCCGGCCGGTAGGCGAGACTGCCGACGATAGCGTTCTCGGCGAAGACCAGCCCGATCGGGTTGAAGCCGAACTCGTGTTCGTGCAGGGCGACGACGACCAGCACACCCCGGGGGGCCAGGGCGCCAAGCGACGCGGCCATCGCCGCGCCGACACCAGCCGCCTCAAACGCGACGTCGACGCCGCGGCCACCGGTCACCTCGGCGACGACGTCCGTGGCCTCCTCGGTGTCGATCACGTGACGGGCGCCGAGACTGGTGAGCACGGCGCGCCGGTCGGCAACCGGTTCGACGACGATCGGATCGATACCGTGCTCCTGCAGCGCGAACCAGATCCCGACCCCGACCGGCCCGGCTCCCGCCACGAGCGCCGTCTGCCCGGCCCGCACACCACCACGCGAGACGGCGTGCCAGGCAGTAGCCATCGGCTCGACAAGCGCGCCGTGGAACAGGTCGACATCTTCAGGCAGCACGTAGACGTCGTCGGCGCGCACGGTCGTGAACTCACTCATTCCACCGCCCGGACTGTTGATTCCAGTCACGGCGAGCGTCCGGCAGCTGGTGCCCAGGTCAATATCGCACGCGGCACAGTGACCGCAGCTCTGCATAGGCCACACCGCCACTCGGTCGCCTTCGCCCACGCCGTCCACGCCTGGACCGAGTTCAACGACGGTGCCGGAGAACTCGTGGCCGAACACCTGGGGAAGGGTTGCCCCCGTCAGCGGGTGGGGCACGGAGAAGTCGAACCCCAACGACTCGGGGTTGAAGTAGCAGTGAAGGTCGGATCCGCAGATGCCGTTGAACGCGTTGCGCAGCTTCACCTCGCCTGGACCGGGGGAGGGTTCGGCGACGTCCTCGGTGCGCAGGTCCTCTCGGCCGTGGAACCGCACTGCCCTCATGCCGACGCTCCCATCTGGATGCTTCGCCCGATCGCTGCGGCGATGGTCGACAGATGTCGACTGCGGAATATACTGCGGTGCAGGGGCGGCCGTGTCAAGGCCCGGACGAGTGGGTCGACGTCCCTCAGCGGTCGTGTCGAGGGCCCGCGCCCCTTTAGGTATCCGCACCCTGGCGCCGCGGTGTTCAGGTGTCGACGGACGAGAGTCATTGAGACACCGTGAGCTCCAGGTCCAGCCAGCGCGCCAGATCCTCGATCTCACGATGTACCGCAGCCGTCATGGTCTTGGTGAAGGGCACGTCGCGATGGATCGTGTCGACGCGGAGCAGGCCGCCCTTACGGTCTGCGGCGGCGTCGAGCTTGCCGACGAGCTGGTCTCGGTAGAGGATCGGTAATGCGAAGTACCCGAAGCGCCGTTTGGCGACGGGCTTGTACATCTCCAGTTGGTAGTCGAAGTCGAACAGCTCGACGGTGCGCTTGCGATCGTGGATCAGCCGGTCGAAGGGTGAAAGCAGCGCCGCACGCCCGGAGAAGGGCAGATCCAACAGCGTCGGGTCGACTCGCCACGGGCCCTTGACTCCTTCCACGAAGGCGGCCTCGCCGACCTCCCCGACATCGAGCGGCTCGACGGGACACTCCGGTCCGCCGGAGCGGGCGATGCCCAGTGCACTCAGCCGCCGCTCGTTGCGGATGCGCAGCGCCTCGTCGGCAGAGACCACCGGGTCGTCCGGATAGATCCGATGAGCCAGATCCCACAGCCGCTCCCGCCCCTCTCGTCCGGCAATCGCGACTTCGCCGCGCAACACCATGAACTCCAACAGCTGGGTGACGTTGCGGTTGTTGGTCCACCCGGTCGATTTCCACGCCGCCGCGCAGGTGTCCGGGAGATCGCGTGACTTCAGTGGCCCGGAGGAGCCGAGCCGATCGAGGATGTCGCGGCGGCAGGCATCGTTGGCCGTCACCCAGGCCGACTGGGACCGCCGCCAGGACACCAGCGCCCCGCGCCCCCATTCGGCCATCTCGGCGCGGTAGAGAGCGAGGTCTTCGGCGGGGCGGATTATGGCTCGCACTTCGATCAGCGTCCGGTTCTCGAGTGCGGCCGTCAGCTCGATCGGCGAGTACGACGACCCGAGGCGACTCCAAGCCACGAGGTCAGCACTCGGCGCGATGGCAGCGGTCGGGTCGATCTGAAGCAGCGTCAGGCGCCGCAGAACGTCGTGCAGATCGGTTGGGTGCGGGCTGTCGAGCAGCTGGGCGCGCACGGCGATGCGGCGCGCCTCGGCCCGTGACAGCTCGTGCACGGTCATCGGGCGGGGTGCGGGGGCCCGCCGGGCGGCGCATGGTTGCGAGTGGTGATCGTGATGGTCGGCTCAGCACACATCGAACTCGTTGCCCTCGGGATCGGCCATCGTGACGTGGTGCCCGTCGTCCTCTGCGAGCACAGAAGCGCCGAGGGCCCGCAGTCGGTCCACCTCGCAGGTCACCCGCTGCCACCGCTCGTCCCGCGAGCCCTGGCCGGACACCGCCAGGTCGAGGTGCATCCTGTTCTTGACGGTCTTCGGCTCGGGGACCTGCAGCAAGCACAGGTGCGGCCCGGCGCCGCGGGGATCATGCAACCAGGCGAAGCCACGGTCAGCGTCCACGGTTGGTGACTCGTCGACGTAGCCGACGGCGCGAGTCCAGAATGTCGCCAGAGCGGCCGCATCGGCACAGTCCATCGTCACCTCGACAACCGTCGCCTGGCCCGGTCTCGCCTCCATGGCAGCGAGGAAGCCGAGCACCCGATGGGTCAGCAGCCCGGCAGCATCGGCGTCGTAGGACGGCAGCGAGCTGTCGGCGAAGTAATGCTGATCGCCGGGGTAAACGAACAGCTTCGCCTCCTGAGCGTCGGCGACGAGGGCGCGGGCCGCGTCGAGGTCGCCCTCGCCGGCGAAGATGGGGTCGTCGGCCATGCCATGGATCTGGACCGGAACCCCGGCCGGCCACGGGCCGAAAAAGGACGTCGGAACACACGAGTAGAACAGCAGCGCCCCCCGAGCACCGGGCCTGGTCTGGGCCAGCTTCTGAGCCGCGACCACCCCGAAGGAGAACCCCGCGTACACCACCGCTTCCGGCAGGCCGTCGACAGATCGGACGCCGCGCTCGACCAGCTCCTCGAAGCCACGGTCGGCGACGAAGGCCTGCCCTTCGTCGATGCTGGCGAACGTGCGGCCGTCGAACAGGTCGGGAGTATGCACCCTGTGCCCGGCGCCGCGCAGCTCGTCGGCGAATGCGACAACCCCCGGCGTCAGCCCCTGCATGTGGTGGAACAGCACGATCTCGACCATCTTTCCGCTCCATTCTTGCGACGAACTCGGCGTCAACGATCCAATAGTCTAGAATGATCTGGAGATGTCGATCAATAGGGCGTTCCCGGATTACGACCTCGAGGAGCGGATCGTGGTGACTGCCCCCGCGCAGCTGCGGGCAATGGCCGAACCGCTGCGGTCGACCATCCTCGACCTGGTTCTCGAACGGGCCGCCACGGTCGGGGAGCTGGCTGCGGCCGTCGGACGACCGAAGAGCACCGTGGCCCACCACGTCAAGGTGCTCGTCGACGCGGGAATGCTCCGCGTCGTGCGCACCCGGCGCGTGCGGGCAATCGACGAGCGCTTCTACGGGCGGACGGCGCGCACCTTCTCTGTCGGCCGGGTACAGCCCCAGGATGTGACCCCGCCGCCGTGGACCAACGAGCTCTCCGACGCGGCAGAGGAATCCATGCCGGCCTACCAGGCCGACCGGATGCGGGCGCTACGCCGGCACGTTCGTATCTCCAACGAGCAGGCCGGAGAGTTCTGGGAACGCGTCAGCGCCCTCATCAACGACTTCAACCAACTACCGCGCCAAGGAGACATCCCGTACGCCTTCGTCGCCAGCCTCTATCCCGCCGAGTATCCGACGCTGCCCGCCGCGAAGCCGTAATCGCAGGTGTACTCCGCGGCGCCAGCCTCGGATACCCCCAAGGCTCACCTAGAACTTGCGTGGCTTGTGTTGGCATTGGTCCAGGCGTTGGAGAAGGTGGCGTTGGTGGGCGCGATTGAGAGGCAGGTCGAGGGCTTGGCGGTACGCCGCTGCGGCTTCGTCGGATCTTCCGAGCCGGTACAACAGCTCGGCGCGCACGGCCGGTAGTGGGGCGTAGCCGGACAGTGCACCCACGTCGTCGAGGGCCGCGAGTCCCGCTTGCGCCCCATGCAGCTCGGCGACGGCGACGGCTCGATTGAGGCGTACCACGGGAGTGTCGTTAATGGTGAGGAGGACGTCGTACCAGCTCACGACGGCTTGCCAGTTGGTGGCCGCCCACGTCTCGGCGAGAGCGTGGCAGGCGGCGATCGCCGCCTGAGTGACGTAGAGATCGGGGTGGGTCGGGGTTCGGCGCAGGGCGACGCCGAGCAGCGACATGCCCTCGGCGATGGCGGCGCGGTCCCATCTGGTTCTGTCCTGGTCGGCAAGCAGCACCACGTCGCCGTGCCCGTCGAGACGCGCCGCGTGCCTGGAGTTCTGCAGCAACAGCAGAGCGAGGAGGCCGATGACGCTGGGCTCGCCAGGCAGCAGCTCGCCAAGAAGGTGCCCGAGTCGCAGCGCCTCGGCGGTCAGCTGTGATCGGATCAGGTCGTCGCCGGCGGTCGCGGTGTAGCCCTCGTTGAACAGCAGGTAGATCGTGGCCAGGACCGCGTCGAGTCGCCGAGGCAATTCCGATGCGGGCGGGGTTCGGTAGGGGATCCCGGCGACGGCGATCTTGCGTCGGGCTCGAGTGAGCCGCTTGGCCATCGTCGCCTCGGGTACCAACAACGCTCGGCCCACCTCCGCCGTGCTCAGTCCACACAAGGTGCGCAGCGCCAGCGCCGTCTGAGTCTCGACCGCGAGAGAGGGGTGACAGCAGGTGAACAGCAACCGCAGCAAGTCGTCGGCGACAACATCGGGCTCGGGTAGCGGAGCCTCAGCCGCCACACAAACGACCCCGGCGGCCGTCTCCTTGCCGGCCCTTCCGGCTTCCCGGCGGAGCAGATCGATGGCCCGGTTGCGGGCCGCGAGGGTCAGCCAAGCTCGCGGCTGTGGGGGGACCCCGGTTCGCGGCCAGGCGTCCAAGGCCCTGAGGACGGCGTCTTGTACCGCGTCCTCGGCGAGCTCAAGCGATCCCGTGGTACGCACCAAGGTCGCGAGGACACGCGAGCCCTCGTCCCGGACCAGCCGGACGAGGGTCTCGCGGCCTGCTTGTGTCAACCCGTCTTCAGGAGGTGCCGGCACCGAAGTCGATGATCGGGCGGACCTCAACCTTGCCCATCCACGCCGCGGGGATCCGGGCCGCCCAGGCAACGGCCTCGTCCAAGTCGGCACACTCGAGCTGATAGAAGCCGGTGAGGACCTCTTTGGTCTCGGCGAACGGCCCATCCGAGGTTACGACCTTCCCGCCTTTCCCGCCCTCGACCTGCACGACCGTGCTTGTCGTGGTCGGGTACAGGGCAGCACCACCACGCATGACCGCAGCTGCTGCCGCCCCGAAGGCGCCGTAGTCGCCCATTGTCGCCTTCTTCTCCGGACTGTCCAAGACTGACCAGTCCGGGTCCCCCTGCTCGTAGATCAGCGCTGCGTACTGGGGCATCTTCATCTCCTCGTGATGTAGGGCCGGCTCGCTGCCGACTCCACCCTAAGAACGAGCGGGGCCGTCCGAAAAGGACACCCGATACTGGCGCTCTCCATCCTCGACTCGCAGGTACGTCAGGCGTCGATGGCGGCGCGGAGGTTGGCGAGGCGGTCTCGGTTGAGTGAGTACCAGACCCATTTGGTTCGTCGTTCGCCGCTCACCAGGCCGGCTTCGCTGAGGATCTTGAGGTGGTGAGAGATCGTGGGCTGACTTTTCCCGAGCGGCTCGACGAAATCGCATACGCAGACCTCGCCTTCGGGCGCGGAGGCAAGGATGCTCAGCACCCGGAGGCGGACGGGGTCGGCCAGGGCGGTGAACCCCTTGGAGAGCTCGGCCGCCTCGGCGGCATCGAGCGGGGCGTCGAGTAGCGACGGGCAGCACAGGTCTCCCCCTGTCACCTCTACCAGCGTCGCGGGCTTGGCCATCCAGATATCTCCCATTGACATACGTCAATGCATCTACGATTATGAACTCATTGACGTTCGTTGATGTTACCCAGGGAGGCCCATCGTGTCGAGAGTCCAGCTTGCGTTGAATGTTTCCGACATCGGAGAGGCCATCTCGTTCTATTCGAAGTTGTTCGCCATTGCGCCGGCCAAGGTCCGGGCCGGGTACGCCAACTTCGTCGTCGTCGACCCACCGCTGAAATTGGTGCTGATCGAAGACGCCAACCAGGCGCCCGGGACGCTGAACCACCTCGGCGTCGAGGTCCCCACCACTGCCGACGTCTCCGCGGCCCAGGCCCGCCTGGCCGGCGAAGGCCTGGCCACGGCGGTCGAGGAGCAGACGTCGTGTTGCTTCGCGGTGCAGGACAAGGTGTGGGTGGATGGTCCTGGTGGGGAAGCGTGGGAGGTCTACACAGTGCTCGCCGACGCGGAGATGCCGGCCGGTCAGCTCCGTTCCGCCGCTCCCGGCGAGGCGGCCTGTTGCGCCACCCGACCGGACCTCGCCGATGCGGGCCAGGCCGCAACCTCGTGCTGCTGAACGCGGCGGTCGACTGTGGAGGTCCCCGATGAGCGACGTGATCAGCGAGCGACCGGTCGGCGTCGACGTCGACGCCGCGGTCATTGCCCGGCTGTCGTTCCTCGACCGGTTCCTGCCGGTGTGGATCATCGCCGCCATGGCCGTTGGCATCGGGCTGGGTCGGGCGATCCCGAGCCTGAACAGCGACCTCAATGCCGTCCAGGTGACCTCGGGGACGTCGCTGCCAATCTTCATCGGCCTGCTGGTGATGATGTACCCGGTGCTGGCCAAGGTCCGCTACGGCCAACTCGGCTCGGTCACCCGAGACCGCCGCATGCTCGTGTCGTCGCTGGTGTTCAACTGGCTGATCGGCCCGGCGCTCATGTTCGCCTTGGCGTGGCTGTTGCTCCCCGCTCAGCCCACCTACCGCACCGGGCTGATCATCGTCGGCTTGGCCCGTTGCATCGCCATGGTCCTGATCTGGAACGACCTCTCCGGCGGCGACCGCGAGGCCGCGGCGGTGCTTGTGGCCATCAACTCGCTGTTTCAGATCGTTGCGTTCGCCCTTCTCGGCTACTTCTATCTGAAGGTGCTGCCCGCCTGGCTCGGGCTGAGCACAGTCGGCTTGCACCTGTCGGTGTGGCGGGTCGCCCAGACCGTGCTCATCTTCCTCGGCGTCCCATTGGTCGCAGGGTTCCTCACCCGCACGCTCCGCGAACGGGCCCGGGGTCGGGAGTGGTACGAGACCAAGCTGTTGCCCCGACTCGGTCCTTTCGCTCTCTACGGGCTGCTGTTCACCATCGTGGTTCTCTTCGCCCTCCAAGGCCACACCATCACCGCCCGCCCCGGTGACGTCGCCCGGATCGCGCTGCCGCTGCTCGCCTATTTCGCCGTCATGTGGTTCGGAGCGTTCTCTTGGGGTCGGGCGATCGGTCTCCCCTATGAGCGGACGGCGACTCTGGCGTTCACCGCGGCGGGAAACAACTTCGAGCTTGCCATCGCCGTGGCGATCGGGGTCTTCGGCGTGACGAGTGGCGAGGCTCTCGCCGGTGTCGTCGGCCCACTCATCGAAGTTCCGGTCCTCGTCGGCCTGGTCTACGTCGCGCTGTGGGCTCGCCGACGCTTCTACCCCAACCCGACCCCCGCCGAGTAACAGGAGGCAGGATGACCGTCGCCAAGGAAGTCCCCGAGGTTCTCTTCGTCTGCGTGCACAACGCCGGGCGGTCCCAGATGGCCGCCGCCCTCCTCGACCATCACGCCGCCGGCAGGGTCCATGTGCGCTCCGCCGGCTCGACCCCAGCCGACGACATGAACCCCGAGGTCGTGGCGGCCATGTCCGAACTGGGCGTCGACGTCTCCCGCGAGTTGCCCAAGCCGCTCACCGATGAGGTCACCCGGGCCGCGGACGTGATCGTCACCATGGGCTGCGGGGACGCATGTCCCGTCTACCCAGGCAAGCGCTACAGCGACTGGGACCTCGCCGACCCCGACGGGCTCACCGTTGCGGAGATCCGCCCCATCCGCGACGAGATCGACCGGCGCGTCCAGGCGCTCCTCGCCGAACTCACTCCCACTGAGTAAAGGAAAGGAGCGATGCACCTATTGACCTAGAGCCGGCCCTCCCGACCACGAGCGCCCTGTTCGGACGGGGCCCCTACGATGGCGAGTGCTCCTCGGGCGCAGTCGAAGGAGGCGACTCCTGTACCGCTGCTTCTGAGATCAGCCGGCGGATCTCGTCGTCGGTGAAGCCCGATTCCCTGAGTACCTCAGCGGTGTGCTGCCCTGGTCGAGGCGGCGGAGGGCCGAGGTGGGAAGGTGTGCGAGCGAAGCGTGGTGCCGGTCGGGGCTGGACGATCCCTGCCTGCTCGACGAAGGTTTGTCGGGCCTGGTTGTGAGGATCGGCGACGGCGCCCTCGAAGTTGAGTACCGGCTCCAGGCAGGCGTCTCGGGACGCTGAGGCGTCCATCCACTCGGCCAATGTCCGTTGTCTGATCCTGTCGGCGAACACCCGTTTGATCTCGGGCCAATGTCTCCGGTCGTTTTGCGCGGGGAGGCTCGTGGCGTCGATTTCGAGAACATCGAGGAGCTCGGCGTAGAAGCGCGGCTCTATGGCGGCAACGGAGAGCCAACCCTCGTCGGCCGTAAGGTACACGTCGTAGTACGGCGCACCGCCGTCGACGAGGTTCCGGCCGCGCTCGGGCGCCCATTCGCCCGTCTGGAGGTAACCGTGGAATGGGGTGGCAAGCAAGGCGGCACCGTCGACAACGGCAGCGTCTACCACTTGGCCTCGATTGCTGGTGTGGCGCTCCACCAACGCCGCAAGGACCCCAAATGCCAGCGGTAGTCCTCCGCCTCCGAAATCCCCGAGCAGGGCAAGGGGAACGGTTGGAGGTTGCTCAGCCCTTCCGATCAGGCTCAGCGTGCCGGATTTGGCCAGGTAGTTGAGGTCATGGCCAACCGTCTTTGCATCTGGACCGTCCTGGCCCCAACCGGTCATCCGCCCGTAGATCAAGCGCTGGTTCCGGCCGAAACAGGCGGCCGGTCCCACGCCCAGTCGCTCGGCGACACCGGGGCGCTGCCCCTCGATGAACACATCGGCACGCTCGACGACTCTGAGAACGGTCTCCGCTCCGGCCGGGTGACCGAGGTCGATCGAGATCGAGCGGCGGCCCCGATGCAGCAGCTCGTGGGTGGGGTCTGAAGCCGGGGTGACAGACACGGCGCCCGGCGGACGATCGATTCGTACGACATCGGCACCGTGATCGGCCAGCATCATGGCGCAAAACGGCCCGGGGCCGATCGAGCCGAGCTCCACCACCCTGAGGCCGGCCAGCGGACCGCGGCTCACGGAGTGACCACCACGTTCATAATTTGACAAACAGTATGTTCTAGACCAAACTTTCGTCAAATAGGGGGGCGAGTGAACGCCAGCTGGAGGCCGACGGTCGAGGGGAGATATGGGCCTGACGGGGCGCGGGTCTTCCGTGACGCCCGGCTGTGGCGCGACGACTCGCTCACGGAGTGGCTCGACCGGTGGGCCGATCAGACGCCGACGCGCCTGGCAATCACGGACGGCGTTCATGCCATCGACTACGGCACCCTGCGCGCCCAGGCTTATGCCGTGGCCGGCTGGATGCGACGGGCGGGCATCGCTCCCGGTGACCGGGTGGCGGTGCAGCTGCCCAATTGGGCGGAGTTCCTCGTCACCTATCTTGGGGCCGCACGGATCGGGGCCGTGACGGTGCCGATCATGACGGTGTATCGACACGACGAGGTCAGCCACATCTTGCGCAGCTCACGAGCCGTGCTGGCCGTCACCACCGGCGCGTTCCGCGGCTTCGATCATGCATCGATGTTCCGAGATCTCCGGGACGTCGCGCCCGACGTGAAGGACCTTCTGCTGGTTCGGGAATCGACCAGAGCGGGGGAGGTGGCGTTCGACGACATCGTCAGCGGCTCTGCCGTCGCGGCTCCTCCCCCGCCGGAGACCCTCGGGGCGCATCCCGGCGCGGATGCGCCCCACGTCGTTATCTACAGCTCCGGTACGGAGTCGAAGGCCAAGGGCTGTCTGCACACTTGGAACACCTTGGCCTTCACGGCCAGGGCGCTCGCCCACGAAGTGTTCGAGATGACGCCCGCTGACACGATGTTCATGCCATCACCCGTGGCGCACTCCACCGGCATCGTCATCGGCCTGGTCACCCCCATCCTGGCCGGCTCTTCGATCCACCTCCAAGACGTCTGGGAGCCGTCCGAGGCGCTCAGGCGAATCGAGACGTACGGTTGCAGCATCACGGCAACTGCAACGCCGTTTGTGACAATGGCATTACAGGCCGCCGCTTCGTCAGCTGCCGACGTCTCCTCTATGCGGGCGTGGCTCTGCGCGGGTGCGCCGATTCCGCGATCGTTGGCCCGGGACTTCGAAGCGACGTTTACCAATGCCCGTCTTCTCCCCTTGTACGGTTGTACGGAGGTGTTGGCGGCGACGGTGTGCCGGTTGGACGACGACCTCGACAAGATCGCCAATTCCGACGGGGCGGTGCTCAGTTACGCCGTGGAATTGAAGCTTGTCGATCAGGACGGTGAGCGGGTCGGGGCCGGTCAATCCGGCGAGATCTGCTATCGCGGCCCGGGCGCCATTTTAGGATACTGGGATGATCCTGGGCTGACGAGCGCGGCCATCGATGAGGAGGGCTGGCACCACTGTGGCGACCTCGGTGTCATGGACGAGGACGGATACCTTCGAGTCACGGGACGAGTCAGGGACGTAATCATCCGTGGCGGGCAGAATCTCAGCGCCGGCGAGATCGAAAACCACCTCACGGCCCACCCCAAAATCCACGCCGCGGCGGCGGTGTCCTATCCCGACGAGCGGCTCGGCGAGAAGGTCTGCGCTTACATTGTCCTCGAACCGGGATCGGATCTCACGCTCGAGTCCGTCAGGGACTTCCTGGTCTCCGAGCGACAGATCTCGATCCGGAAGGCACCCGAACGGTTGATCGTCCTCGACGAGCTACCGATGACGGCTTCGGGCAAGGTGCAGAAATACATCCTCCGAGACTGGCTCCGTCAGGCCGCCGCCGACGGCGGTGGCGACCCGATGACGGCCACCCGATGACCGCGACCCGATGACGGCGACCCTGACGGCATGACCGCGACCGGCCGCCGGCCCGCTCCGCTTCGCTCTGCCTCGACTCTCAAGGCGAAGGGAGTGGCGTAATGGATTTCGCCCCCACCCCGGATCAGCTCCAACTGATTGAGGCGGCTCGGCGGTTCTCCGCCGACCGGCTCGCTCCCGTCTACGCCCTGCGAGAGAAGGAGGAGGGCCTGGATCGCCAAACCCTTCACGACATGGGTCGCCTCGGCTTCTTTGGTGTCGAGCTCCCGGTGAGCTCTGGCGGGCTCGGGTTGGACTGCGTCACCGCCGGACTGGTCGTTGAAGCACTGTGTGCCGACGACATGAACATCGGATATGTGACGGTCAACGTGTCCCTGATAGGGCAGCTCCTCTCCAGCTATGGGCGGCCCGAGGTCGTGAAGGGGTGGCTCGAGGGCATGCTGACCGGCGAGCTGCTTCCCTCGATCGCGCTCACCGAGCCGCGGAATGGCGGCTCGGACGCCGCCAACCTGACCCTGCAGGCACGAAGAGATGGCTCCGACTATGTGCTCAGCGGGGAGAAGACGTCGATCAGTCTGGCCACGCAAGCCGACTTCACCGTCGCCTTTGTCCGCACCGGTGAACCAGGAAGCGGCGCTCAGGGAATCAGCGCATTGCTGGTGCCGCTCGATCTACCTGGAGTGTCCAGGTCGAGATTTCGAGACCACGGCAATCGGAGCATCGGCCGTGGTTCGTTGTTTTTCGACGATGTGCGAGTACCTGCCGAGAACCTGCTCGGCGAGGAGAATCGTGCGTTCGCTCAGGTTATGGGGGGCTTTGACTACAGCCGAGCACTGCTGGGGCTGCAGTGCCTGGCCGTCGCCCGCCGGAGTATGGAGGAGACGTGGGCCCACTCCACCGAGCGGCAAGCCTTCGGCAAGCCGCTGTCTGCATTCCAGGGAGTCTCCTTCCCGCTGGCCGAGGCTGAGACCATGGTGACCGCAGCGCGACTGCTGTGCCTCCAGACTCTGTGGCTCAAGGACCAAGGACTGCCCCACACGGCCGAAGCGGCGATGTGCAAGTGGTGGGGCCCGAAGCTTGCCTATGACACCATCAACACCTGCCTGTTGCTGCACGGACACGCCGGGTACTCCCAAGACCTCCCCTTCGAGCAGCGGATGCGTGACGTGCTGGGGCTGCAAATCGGAGATGGGACCGCGCAGATCATGAAGCTCGTCATAGCGAGGCAGCGGGCCGGACGCGGCTTCGTGCCCAACTGAACCCAGCGATCGGACAAAAAGAAGGAAGGAAGAAAGGCAAATGGTCTACTCCGCATTCGAGCTTGATGTGGTCGACGGCGTGGCGCATATCACGCTCAACCAACCCGAGCGGGGCAACCCGTTCGATCTGGCCTTCAGCCTCGAGCTCTGCGCGATCGCTACCGAAGTCGACGAGGACACCTCGGTGCGCAGCGTGCTCATCGATGCCCGAGGGGAGTATTTCAGTGTCGGCGCCGATCTGAAGACGATGGTCACGGGCAGAGGCGAGCTGGCGAAGTTCATCAAGAACGCGACCGCAGGACTCCACATGGCTCTCTCGCGGCTCAGTCGGATGCCGGCGCCGGTCGTCGTCTCGGTCCAAGCCCTGGCGGTAGGTGGCTCGGTTGCACTGTGCGCCGCCGCTGACTTCTGTATCGCGGCGCGGACCGCCCGATTCTACTCGGCCTATACGGGCATCGGCCTTGTCCCTGACGGCGGCGGCAGCACGTTCCTCCCGCGCCGGGTCGGAACCAGGCGCGCCACCGACTTCCTGATGCGCAACCGCACGTGGACGGCAGAACAAGCCGTGGAGTACGGCCTGATCAACGAGGTCTTCAACCCCGAGGACCTCGAGAGTGAATCGTGGGCCCTGGCTCGCGAGCTCGCGGCCGGTCCCACTGTCGCGTTTGGCGAGATAAAGAATCTCCTGCTGTCAACCTACGAGCAGCCCGTCGAGGCCCAGATGGAACAGGAGGCTCGGGCCATGGTCCGAGCCACGAGATCTGATGACGCCTGGAGTGCCATCAACGCGGTCCTGGCCAAGCAGGAACCGATGTTCACCGGTCGCTAGCGGAGCCAACCAAGGAGGAAATGCGCCATGTCGAGTCTCGCCGGCCTCTTGCGCACAGCGTCAAGGAACAACGGGAGCGGTGTCGCCACCGTCTACCGTGATCGCCAACGGACCTGGGATGACGTGCGGCGTCGCGTCGAGCGGGTGGCCGGCGGTCTCCGCGAGCTCGGTGTAGGCACCGACACCTGCGTCGCCATACTCGCCATGAACTCGGACCGTTACCTCGAGTTGCACTTCGCGATTCCGTGGGCCGGCGGAGTGGTCGAACCCCTAAACATCCGTTGGACCATCCCCGAGAACGCCTTCGCCGTCCGGGCCGCTCACGCCCGGGTCCTGCTGGTCGACGACAATTTCCTGGACGCGGGTCGGGAACTGCTGGACGCTTGCGACGACCTCGAGACACTCGTCTACATCGGTGAAGGGGTACCGCCCGACGGCCTCGTCTCTTACGAGAGCACCCTCGTTGCTGCCGAAGCCGTGCCCGACGCGGGACGCCGGGGGGCCGATCCCTACGTGGTGTTGTACACGTCGGGGACGACAGCACAGTCAAAGGGTGTCGCGCTGACGCATGACAACGCCCTTTTCACGGCGCTGGCGTTCCACTCGACGATTCCTCTCTCGAACGACAGCATCCACCTCCACCTTCTCGGGCTCTTTCATGTCGGGGGCACCCAGCCCCTGTGGTACATCACCATGGTCGCCGGGACCCACATCATCCACGAGAGCTTCGAACCGCAAGCAACCCTGACCGCCTTCGAGCAGCACCGCGTCACGAACACGGTGATGGTGCCGACCATGATCAGCATGCTGCTGCACCAACCCAACTTGGAGGCAACCGATGTGACCTCGATGCGAACCTGCGTCTACGGCGGCTCCCCGATGCCACGCTCTATCCTCGACGAGGCGATGAAACGTCTCCCGACGTGGCAGTTTCACCAGATCTACGGTCAGACCGAGTCCTCGGGCTACGCCACGGCGCTTACCTGGGCGGACCACCGCGATGCCCTCGTAGGTGACGCCGTCCGGTTGCAGTCGGCCGGGTCCGCAGTACCGGGGATGGAGGTACGCATCGTCGACGCCGCAGGCGACGATGTGGAAGGCGCCGGGGTAGGTCAGATCGTCGTTCGGGGAGGCAACGTGATGCGCGGCTACTTCAACAACCCCATCGACACCGAACGGGTGTTAGCCGGCGGGTGGCTCAACACCGGGGACGCCGGACACTTTGACGATCGCGGCTACGTCTACGTCGTTGATCGAGTGAAGGACATGATCATCACGGGCGGGGAGAACGTCTATTCGGTCGACGTCGAGCGGGCTCTCTACGAGCATCCGGCTGTCCGTGAATGCGCAGTGATCGGCATCCCGGATCCGGTCTGGGTCGAGGCGGTCCACGCCGTGATCGTCCTCGAAGACGGCCACGAGGCCACCGAGCAGGAGCTATCGGAGCACTGCCACACTCTCATCGCCGGCTACAAGTGTCCACAAAGCCTCGAGTTTGTCGGCGGTCCCCTTCCGATGACCCCGGTTGGCAAGATTCGAAAAAATGTCCTGCGTGACCCGTGGTGGGAGGGCCACGACCGTCGCATCTGACCACGCTACCGAGCGGGATCTCGGGCTCCGGGAGGGCGGCTCCATGAGTCACGAGCCATCCGCCGTCGAGGCCGCCGGCCCCATGCAGCGCCCGAGCGCAGGCTCCACCCTGCTGTACGCCCTGGGCGACCTGGTCCACCCATCGCCCGACGCCGTGCCTACCTCTGCGCTTCTCACCGTATTGGGCCAAGCCGGCTACGAGAAGCACGCCGCTCGTCAGGCCATCGCCCGGGCCGGAAATGCGGGTTGGATTGTCGGAGCCCGTCGCGGCAGGGAGACCTGGTGGGCGATCACCGACGACGGCCACCGGCTGATCGAAGACGGTCTCCAGCGCGTGGCCGACCTAGGCCGGGATGCCCTCGACTGGGACGGTCGCTGGGTCGTGGTCGTCGCGACAGTTCCGCACGCCCAGCGCGCCAAACGACAACGCCTCTACCGCTACTTAACCTGGTCGGGTTTTGGGAGCCCTGTACCGGGCGTCTGGATAGCACCCTTTGCGGATCGCGCCCACGGCGCCGAGTTCGCCATCAACACCTTCGAACTGAGCGAAACCACGCTTTCGTTCATCGGGACCCCAGCCACCTTCGGACTGACCGAATCCGCCATCGTCGACCGTGCCTGGGCGCTCGACGACCTCGAGGCTCACTACCAACGACTCGTGGCCCTTTACCGACGCTGCGATCCCCAGGCGGGCGAGGAGGCGATCAAATGCGTACTCCGACTCGATGGAGATCTTCAAGACCTCCCCCTTCTAGACCCGCAGCTACCGGCGGCGCTCGCACCGGCCAGCACCAGCCGAGACGCCGCCAGGCAGCTGCTGGCCTACCGTGCGGCGTGGCTTGGCCCTGCGCGTGCTCACTGGGAATCCGTGGTCGCGGCTGCAGCCCAGCCCTTGCCACCGAGGTGAAAGCCGGAAAGGGATCGGCCGGCGGTCCACGCTGTTACGGCGCCGGCCGATCACCCGGGGAGCTTCTCAGGGCACCCGGACGAAACGCGCCGAGATCTCTATCGGCGTCGCCATCTTCGTCATTCCCATCTTCTTCCAACCGATCCCCCACTGAGAGCGATCGATCGTCGTCGCCGCCACGACCGTGACCGAGTCGTCGTCGCGATCGGTGGTCATGGCGTTCAGCTCGAGGGGGCGAGCCCGGCCGGCGATGCTGAGGGTGCCGATGAGGCGTGCCAGGTCCTCGCCGGCGGGCCGGAACTCGGTGACCTCGTAGGTGACCTCGGGATGCGTCGCCGCGTCGAAGAAGTCGCCCGATCGCAGGTGGGTGTCCCTTTTGCTCTTGCCCGTGTCGATGGAGGCGACATCGAGCACCAAGCGACCCGTCAGGGCCGTCCCTTGCGGATCGACCTGGGCCTCGCCTCGCACCGTGGCGAAACGGCCCTTGACCTTTATCAAGCCCCAGAGGCTCGTGGAGCGGAAGCGCACCGTGGTCCGCTCACCGTCGAGCGCCCACCTCCCGGCAAACGTAGTAGGACCGATGGATCCGGATCCCCCCGGTTGAGCATCGCCGGACGCAGTAGTCATCGCAGTCTTCCTCCCCGCTCATCCTAACGTGGCGGACCCGCCCTCGTCGAGCTCGAACGCTCGGGGAAACGATCACCTTTCCCGACGCCCAGGGGGGAATGACCACCTCGGTCGATGAACCTGTTTGCGGCAGGCGCCTCACCTCCCGGCCGCGAGCACCTACCATCGTGCAATTCGGCGCTTCAGTCCCGAATCGGACGAGCCGATCCTTTCGACGATGACCAGGAGTACGGAGACGAGAACGGTGCGGCTCACCCGAAGGCAACAACCAACGTGACCGAGTTCGCCATCGTCGGCCTCGGCTCGTGGGGGCTTTCGGTGCTCGAGCGCACGGTCAACAAGGCCCGGGGCATGTCCGGCTCCGTGACGGTCCATGTCATCCAGCCGGGTGCCCCCGGCGGCGGTGTCTACAGCCTCGACCAACCCGACTACCTCGTGTTGAACAACGCGTGCGGGCAACTGTCGCTCTACGCGTCACCGGTGCCCGACGGCCCCGAGCCCCGCTACGCCCTTGGGCTCTTCGACTGGGCCATCGGCCGGGGATACGAGTGGCACGGCTACGAATGCCGCCGCACCGGGGGCGGACGACCGATCCAGCCCACCGACTACCTCCCCCGGCGGGTGATGGGCGAGTACCTGTCCTGGTTCTACGAGACGCTCGTGGCCGAAGCGCCCGCCAACCTCGAGGTCGTGCGCCACGACTCGCCGGCGGTCGACATCGCCCCCGAGATCGGCGGGATGGAGCGGGTCACGCTTGCCAACGGGCGCAGCCTCGTTGTCGATCACGTGGTGTTGACCTCGGGTCACACCTGGAACGCCGAACCGCCGGCGTCGTCGGGCGCGGTGTCATATCGGCGCCCCTACCCGGTCGACTACTTCAACGAGATCACCCCGGCCGGCGCCCCGATCGCCGTGGCCGGCATGGGCCTCGTCGGCTTCGACATGCTCGCCGCCCTGACCGTCGGACGGGGCGGTGATTTCGAGGAGGTCGGCAGTCGGATGCGCTACGTGCGCAGCGGCCACGAGCCGACGATCTCGTTCTACTGCCGCTCCGGAGTGCCCTGCTGCGCCAAGTCGGCTCACGGTGTGGACCCGACCGGCACCTACCGGCCGGTCGTCTGCACCCCGGAGATGTTCGACTCGCTCAGCGGCCAGTCGACCGGGCGCCTGCGCCGGCGGGTCGACTTCCGCGGGGACCTCCTCCCCCTGCTCTTCGCCGAGATGCAGGCCAGATATCACACCCACGCCGCCCTGCTCGAGCACGGTCAGGGTGCGTCGGATCAGGTCGCAGGACGGCTCCGGGCCGGCTGGGCGGACGGTACCTACGACAAGGTGGTCGCCGAGCTCGAGACCAGGCACGGTCGCTTCGACCCCGCCGAGCACCTCTTCGCCGGCGCCGGTCGGCAGTACCCGTCGAGCCGTGACTACGAGTCCTATGTCTATGACATGATCGAAACCGACCTCGACGAGGCCCTCACCGAGGGGGGAAGCCCGGTCAAGGCCGCGCAGGAGGTGCTGCGGATCCTGCGGGACCAGCTGCGTTCGGTGATCGAGTTCGGTGGCCTGACCCTGGAGTCCTACATCGACTTCCAGTCCAACATTCGCGGCCGCATCAATCGGCTCGAGGCCGGTCCTCCCCCGCTTCGCTCCCAGCAGATGCTTGCCCTGCTCGACGCCGGCGTCGTCAGGATCCCGTACGGTCCCGCTCCCGAGATCAGCTCCGCCCCCGACGGTCGCGTCAACATCCGTTCGACCCAACTAGAGCATTTCCACGCCTCCACGGTCACCGCCGTCGTGCGTGGCCACCTCGACCTGCCCTCGCTTCCCCGCTCGGCATCGCCGCTCCTGAAGCGGCTCTACAACAAGGGCCGGCTGACCCAGCTGCACTACGGCGAGACGCCGGTCGGCAGCGTGGCCATTAGTGAGGACTTCCATCCCTACGACATCGAGGGTCGCCTGCAGCGTCGGCTCTCGCTCCTCGGCGTGCTGACCGAGGGCGTGCGCTACTTCACCCACTACCTGCCGTCCCCCCGCAGTCGCCTGCGGGCCGTGATGGACGCCCAGGCCTGCGTGGAGGCCATCCTGGGCTGACCGGCTTCAGCGAGCAGGCGCGGGGGAATCACCCTTGACGAGTCCAACAGCGTAGGCCGGCCAGAAGACACCCGACGTGGGGGCGTGATTGTCGGGGATGCCGGCACCTCTGCACTTACCATCGGATTCACCGGGATACTTGATCCACAGGTACGCGTCGTCGAGCGGATCGCTTGTCCTCGGCGAAGGTACGTGGCCAAGCCCGAGTCCGGCGAGGTTACAGAAGGCGCCGGCAGCGTTTCCGGCCCGACCCCTGCCATTCCGCGACGTATCGACGACATAGTGCTTGTTGGGGGCACCCCTGGCCGCAAGAGCCTTGCTAACCCGATCCCCGTAGGCCTGTTCCACCCTCGTCGGTTCGTCGGAACTGATATTCAGGGCAAAGCCGGCGTCCCTTGCCACCTGGGAGCTGATCAGCAGCGGGACGATGAACGACAACGAGGCGGCGCTTGTACCTTTCGACGTCGGGTTTCCCGCCGCCAGGTAGACGCTGGTACCCCGAACAGACAGCCGGTCCGAGGCGTAGCGGATGTCCCTGACCCGATCTCTGACGAGCGCCGGCGTCAGTTCCGGGCAACTCTTCGTGGAAGCCTCGGGGAGCGCATCCGGTTCGACGATGACCACCGCCTTGCGACCGGCGATACCAGCCTTGACATAGTTCACGTAGGCCCGGTAGCTCGCATTCGATTTTTCTCCTCCGGAGGAATACGAACCGCAGTCCCGGTACGGGATGGCGTACAGGACAAAGACCGGAACGCGGTTGGACCTCCTCGCCGCCGTCTCACGGGTGTCGACAGTCCGTTGGTTGAGCGAGGCTGGCGACTCGGCGTGACCCAAGAAGCGGTGGGCTGATCGGCGATCTTGTCCAGGGCCGGGGCCTCGGAGGGGTTTCCGGCGGCCGCCCTCGCTGCGTCGTTGCTATTCGCCGGCTGCACGTAGAACACATCGCCGGCCAGCGGGTCGGTCTTGGCTCTGGCCTTGTGAACCGTTGCGCCGTAGCTGGACGACGACAGACCCAGCGCTGCGAAGACGGAGATCGTGAGCACCAGGCTCGGTGTCATCCGCTTTCGCATTTGGCTCCTAAGTCGTTTGGTCGGTAGTTCGACCTTGAGGGCATCGGCAGCCCCATCACCGACCTTGAGCCCGATCTCCCTGGGGCCCGCCCCAAGAGCAGAGCTATACCGCCCCGGTGGCCTTGTCGAGGGCCTGGTCGATGTCGGCGATGAGGTCGTCGATGTGCTCGATGCCGATCGAGAGCCGGATCGTCTCGGGAGGGATGCCGGCCGCCTTGAGATCGTCGGGCGTCAGCTGGCGGTGGGTCGTCGACGCCGGGTGGGCGACGAGCGACTTGGCGTCCCCCAGGTTCACGAGCCGCTTGAACAGGTCGACCGCGTTGAAGAAGGCCAGGCCGGCGTCGTAGCCCCCCCTGACCCCGAAGGTCACGATGGCGGGGACCCGTCCCTTCAGATACCGCTGGGCCAGGTCGTAGTGCGGGTGGTCGGGGAACCCGGCGAAGCTCACCCACTCGACCCGGGCATCCGCGGCCAGGTAGGCAGCCACGGCCCTGGCGTTGGCCTCGTGGCGGTCGAGGCGGACCGAGAGCGTCTCGAGGCCCTGGATCAGCATGAACGCCGCGAACGGCGAAAGCGTGGCGCCGGTGTTGCGCAATGGGACGCTCCTGGCCCGCACGACGAAGGGAGCCACCGGGAAGTCCTCGGCGAAGACGACCCCGTGAAACGCTGGCTGGGGCGTGGTGAACATGGGGAACCGCTCGGCGTGCTCGGTCCAGGGAAAGCGGCCGGCGTCGACGATGCAACCGCCGAGGGTCGTACCGTGCCCGCCGATGTACTTGGTGAGCGAATGGACGACCACGTCGGCGCCGTACTCGATGGGCTTGAGCATGAGCGGCGTCGCCACCGTGTTGTCAACGATGAACGGCACGCCGGCGGCGTGGGACACCGCGGCGACGGCCTCGAGGTCGACGACGTTGCCGGCCGGGTTGCCGATCGTCTCGCAGAACACGGCGGCCGTGTGTTCGTCGATCAGAGGGGCGATCGATTCGGCCCGGTCGTCGGCGGCGAAGCGGGCCTCGATCCCGAGGGTCGGTAGGACGTGGGCGAAGTAGGTGTAGCTGGCGCCGTAGAGCTGCGGCGCGATCACCAGGTTGGACCCGGCGACGGCGACGTTCAGCACCGAGTAGCTCACTGCCGCCATCCCCGAGGCCACCGCCAGGGTCCCGGTACCACCCTCGAGAGCGGTCATGCGCCGTTCGAGCACATCATTGGTCGGGTTGTTGATCCGGTTGTAGTGAAAGCCGGGGACCTTGATGTCGAAGAGGTCGGCGGCGTGGTCGGCGTCGATGAAGTCGTGGGCGACGGTCTGGTAGATCGGCACGGCGACGGCCCGCTTCGAGTCCGCGGTGTACCCGCCGTGGATGGCGATGGTTTCGTCGTGCACCTCTACCTCGTCTCTCTCGCCGCACTCGACACGGCCCTCCCGGCCTTTCGAGCCGCGATCCCGTCGATCCAGTTGCTGTAAAGGACCGTCGCCGTCGTCCTCCACGGCCACGGCGCCCGGGCGGCCGTCGCCTCGAAGTCAAACGTCGAGAGCACCTCGGGATCGTGCGGCCCCGACCTGACCCGCTCGTGGAAGAGGTCGATGGCCTGGGCGTCCTCGGCGCCGACACAGCCGGGTGGAAGCACCGGCGGCACGTCGCGCTCGCCTCGCAGGTAGCGCCCCGCGTCCCGGCGGTACTCCCGCAGCAGCGACGTGGCGTCGTACTCGGGATGGCCCTGCAGCAGCAGCACGTCGCATTCGGCCCGGCGGGCGGTGATCGCACTCCAGCCCACGCCGGGTGCCGACGCCACGACGTCGTAGCCGGCCGCGGCGACGGCATCGGTCGTCACGTCGTTGAGCCGCGAGTGGGGAACAAGCACCGGGAGGGCCATGCCGGTAGTGAGCGGTGACGACCGGTCGACCTCGTGGGCAAACAGGCCGGCGCACTTCGCCGGCAGGAGGGACCGTTGGATACCGTCGAAGGCGAGCAGAGCGGAGTGGGCGGCCAGGCACGAGAGCATTACCGAGGTACGCCTCCCTGCGGTCCAGTCGAGGACCCTGATCGTCTCCGGCCAGTAGGGCTCCGCATCGAGACGATCGGCGAGTGGTTCCGAGCCGGTCACGATGACGATGTCGGCTTCACCGTCCCACAGCTCGTCGATGGGAAAGTATTCGTCGGCCTGATAGGCGCCGACTTTCGGTCCCCTCGGAAGGGCGGCGAAGGCGTAACGGCGCACCTCGACGAGCGCGGCCCGGGCGCCGGCGTCGAGCAGGCCGAGAAACTGCCGCTCGGTCGCGGCAAAGGCCGGATCCGGCATGTTGTTGACGAAGGCGCAGCGAAGCACCGGTTCTTGCCCAGTTCGCACGGCGGGGACGGCGGGGACGGCTCCAGGGCGAAGGATGTCGAGGGACACCTAGTGGTGCGCCTCCGAGTAGGTGACCTCTACGTCGTGGTGCAAGAGCCGGTCGACCGAAAGCAGCTCCTTGTGGTCCCGAGCGGACCCGACGACGGCCATGATGTAGGTCCTCGTGCCGTCCCTCCAGTCCAGCTCTGCGCCCGGGGCCTGGTGGACACTCACGTTGTCCACGCCCGGGTGGTCGGTGACGGTGTCGACCCCGTCGATGGTCCTCACCGTCGCCGACACGGCTGGCGGCTGGAGGAAGAACCGGTACCCGATCCGTTCGCAGGGGATGGGTCCGTCGACGCGCAGGTCCTCGCCGAGAGCGACCCGGAGGCTCCACTCGACGAGCGGCACGCCGGCGGCCCGTTCGAGCATTTCGGGGACACCGCCGCCGACGCGACCGTTGACCTCGATCAGCCTGGGACCCGAGGGTGTGAACTTGACCTCGGTGTGGAGACAGCCAACGGTGATCCCGAGGGCCCGGATGGCTGCGGTGGCCAGGTCGAGGACGGCGGCCTCCTCGTCGGGAGCGAGGACGGCGGGGATGAAGAACCCGGTCTCCCTGAAGTTCTCGGCCATCGGGAACCGGCCCGTCACGGCCAGATGGCTCACGACCCCGTCGGCGACGATGCTCTCGACCGAGACGTAGTCGGCGTAGGGCAGCGACGCCCGGTTCTGGTCGCCGGGCAGATAATCCTCGAGCACCATCTCCTTGCGATCGGGCCCGAGGGCATCGATGAGGCGGGCGGCTTCGGCGGCGTTCTCGGCGAGGAAGGTGTAGCGGCTTCCCTGGGCCGAACGCGGTTTGAGGATGGCCGGCCAGCCCAGGTCGCCCTCGATGCCCTTGAGCGCGATGGCGGCCGGGCCCGGGGGAACCACGTGACACGCCGGTCCCGGAAGCCCGGCATCGGCCACAACTCGGCGCTGGAGCGCCTTGTCGGTGAGAGCGGCGGCGGTGGCAGGGGTGTGAAAGGGAAGATCCAAGTGCTCGGCCAGCTCGGCCAGCTCGGTCATGCCGTCGTCGAGAAACGTGGCGATCCCGTCGGGCTGGTAGGCCCCGACGGCGGTCGTGAGCTCCGCAGGGTCGAGACCGCCGGTGTCGACGGTGGTGCCAACCCGCTGGAGCAGTTCGTCCATCTGGGCGATCCCCGGGACCCGCCGGTCGACCAGCCACAGCAGGTCGCAGACCCCCGCAGCCGCCTCGGCCAGAGCCATGACCGGCACGCAGCGCAACCCGTAGCCAACGGCCACGAGCGGCGCAGCCGACGCCCGGCCGGGACGACCACCGGTCACCACCACCTTGTCTCCTGCACCAGTTCTTCTCCTCTGCGTACCGCCGCCGAGATGATACCTGGAGTGCGGGTGACCGCTCGGTGGCGACGAAGGGCCTCTCCGGAGCGGAGACAAAACGCCTATCGTGTCCGTGTTCCGTCGTGGACGGAGAGATGCCCGCCTTGGACGGGGGAGGATACGTGCCGGTCGAGATCATCGGGATGGTGGGAACAAGAGATGCCTCGGAGATCAAGGGGCCGCTCGTCGACGGTCCCGTTGTCGACTGGACCGACGGCCCCGTCGTCGATCCCGACTATCTGAAGGCCATCTCCCGAGCTCACGACGCCAGCGGCTTCGACCGGGTGCTCGTCGGCTACGGCGCCGTCGGCCCCGAGGGGTGGGCGGTGGCCGCGACCGTGCTGGCTTCGACCGAGCGGCTCGGTGTCCTCATCGCCCACCGTCCCGGGTTCGTGCAGCCCATGGTCCTCGCCCGCCAGGCGGCCACCCTCGACAACCTGAGCGGTGGTGGCCGGGTCGCCGTCCACTTCATCACCGGGGGCGACGAGGCGGACCAGCAGCGCGAGGGTGACTTCCTGCCCAAGGAGGACCGGTACCGCAGGACCGGCGAGCTCATGGGGCTGCTCCGGCGAATCTGGACGGAGGACTCGCCCTTCGACCACGACGGCGAGTTCTATCGCAACGTGGCGGCCTTCAGCTCGGTGAAGCCGGCCGGTCCAGCCGGCATCCCTATGTACTTCGCCGGGGCGTCACCGGTCGCCATCGGCGTCGGTGCCGGACAAGCCGACGTGTACGCCTTCTGGGGCGAACCCCGAGCCGCCGTCGCTGAACGCATGGCGGCGGTGAACGCGGCCGCATCCGACGTCGGCCGCACCCTGCGCTACAGCCTTTCGATCCGGCCCATCATCGCCGACACGGAGGCCGAGGCCTGGGAGCGCGCCGAGTGGATTGCCGCCACGACGGCCGAGCGCATCGAACTGGCCCGCCAGCGCATGGCCGGCCACGAGGACACCTACGCCGGGCTCGGCGGGGCCCGCAATGCCACCTACTCGGTCGACCGCAAGGTCAGCGGTACCAACTCCGAGGGTCGCAAACGGCTCATCGAGATGTCCGCAGACCGCGACGTCTACGACGAGCGGCTCTGGATGAAGGTGGCCAACCTCACGGGAGCGGCGGGCAACTCCACCGCCCTCGTCGGCACCCCCGAGCAGGTCGCCGAGGCCATGTTGCGGTACTACGACCTGGGCTGCACGACACTGCTGCTCCGCGGCTTCGAGCCGCTTGACGACGCCGCCGCCTTCGGCAAGGAGCTTTTGCCGATGGTCAGGGCCGGCGCGGCCGAACGCGACGCCCGACGGGACCCTGTTTCACCGTCCTCCGGCGCCTGAGGTCGTCCGCTCCGGCGCGCCCGGCTCTGGCCCGGACCGTGCGGTCTTTCAAGTGCCTCCCTTGGGCGGAGGGCGCAGACCGGCCCCGGCGAGTAGGCGCCGCTCGTCGACCTTGCTCGAGGCAGTGATCGGGAGCTCGTCGACGATAAGGATCCGGTCCGGGACCATGGTGTCGGGGAGGAGGGTGGTGGCGCGTCGCTTGACGTCGACGGGGCCGATGGAGGCCGAGACGACGAAGGCGACGATGCCGAGCCGACCATCGTCGTCGAAGGCCGCCGCCGTTGCCGCCGAGACTCCTCCGACCCGACGGAGCGTCTCGCCCACCTCGATCAGCGAGATCCTGACCCCGCTGCGCTTGATCACGCGGTCGGCCCGGTCCACGTAGACGTAGTTGCCCGCCTCGTCGCGAGCGACGAGATCCCCCGTCCGGTACACGGTCCGCCCCGGCACGACGTCGGTGCGAAGGACCCCGGCGGTGAGCTCCGGGGCTCGCCAGTACCCCGACATCAGCTGCGCGCCACCGACGTAGAGCTCACCGGTCGGCCCGACCTCGGTGACCAACCGGCCTTCGTCGTCGACGAGGTGAAAGGTCACACCGGGGTGCGGCGTGCCGATCGGTATGTGGTGCCGGCCGATCATGTCGGCGTCGAGCTCGATGTGGGTGACGGCGATCGTGGTCTCGGTCGGCCCGTAGCGGTTGAACACGCGGATGTCGGGTGCGACCTCCCAAAGGGAGGCGACGTCGGCAGGAGAGCTGGCCTCTCCGCCCAGGGCGATGATGCGAAGCGAGGTACCTGCGAGCTTTGATCGTTTCGGGTCGGCGAGGAGGATCCGCAGGTAGCTAGGAGAGAATCCGGTGTAGGTGATCTCCTCGCGGGTGACGGCGTTGAAGAATGTCCTGGCGAAGAGCAACGACTCGCGCGGCAGGATCACGACCGATCCGCCCGCCGCGACGGTGGGAAACAGCGTGGCGAACGACCCGTCGAAGTGGAACGGCGAGACGCAGAGGGTACGGGTGTCGGCGTCGAGGCCGAGAGCGTCGATCGTGGATCGAACAGCCGCGACGAACGCAGCCGTGCCGATCAACACTCCTTTGGGCGTTCCCGTCGTCCCCGACGTGTAGATGGCATACGCCGGCCGGTCCGCCTCACCTTCATGGGGGTGCGGCCGGCCTTCGGCGACCTTGACGGCGGAGATCGTGACCGGACGATGGCGGACGAGCCCGTCGGGAAGGGGAGCGGCGTCGGATTCCGCCTCGCTCGTGACCACGAGGGCCGGTCCGCAGTCGTCGAGGATCACCGAGAGGCGAGCCTCGGGATCGGTGACGGCGAGCGGCACGAAGGCCGCCCCCACCCAGCCACAAGCCAGGGCGACCACGAGGAAGTCGACCGAGTTGGGGAGGTGGATGGCGACCCGGTCGCCCTCCCCCACCCCGCGACCCTCGAGTCCCGCCGCGAGGTCACGGACCTCCCGCTCGAGCTGGGCGTAGGTGAGGTCGCGGGTGGGATCCTTCGCCGCCGGTCGTTCGGGGGCGGCGCGCGCCCGCCCGATGAAGAGCCCGACGATGTCGATCATTTCGGCCGTCGAGCGCTCAGCCGGCGGCCGCGCCGGTAGGCCTCGCCCCGGGGGTGGGCCTCGCCCCTCGCACCAAGCGACCGGGCAGCTCCCCGGTGTGCTCGCCTTCGACGAACGTCACGGCGCCGCGCTTCACCGTCGCCCGGTAGCCTTCGGCCTGCTGGATCAGCCGCCGTCCGCCGGCGGGGAGGTCGGTCACGAGCCGTGGGGGATGGCAACCGATGGCGTCGAGGTCGATGACGTTGAGGTCCCCGAGGTAGCCGGGGGCGACCACGCCGCGGTCGAGCCAGCCGACATGGGAGGCGGGGCGCTGGGTGATCTGATGGACGATCTTCTCGATGGGAAGGCCGTCGCGTGTGGCTCGGTCCCGACCCCACACCGACAGGTAGCTGGTCGTCATGCTGGCGTCGCAGATGAACCCGCAGTGGGCACCGGCATCGGAAAGCCCGAACATCGCCACCGGCGACGTGATCATCTCCCGCACGGCATCGAGGTTGCCGTGCGCGAAGTTGAAGAACGGCGCATAGATGAGCTGCCGGCCCTCCCGCTCGAGCAGCAGGTCGTAGACGTACTCGGCCGCGTTCACGCCGGCCTTGCGGGCCGCGACCCCGAGGGAACGGCCGGCGTCGAGGTCGTAGTCGACCGGGTCGTCGAGCACGTACATGTCGTCGAAGCGGCCAAGAAAGGCCAGTCCGGCGAAGGCGTCGTCGCCGGTCGTCATGGCGGCGTGGCTGTCGAGGATCCGTTGCCGGCGGTCGGGCTCGCGGAGCGCACCGAGCCGCTCGTCGAGCGGCAGGCGGGCCACCCGGGCGTAGGCCCGGCACTGCGAGAACGGGTTGGTGGTGGCCTGGAGGCCCATCAGCAATCCGATGGGCCTGGGGGCGACCTGGCCCTTGACATCGAACCCCGATGCGGTCAGGGCCTCCGCCTTGGCCATGAGGTCACGCCACCGCTCCGGTTGTTCCTTGCTCTGCTGGACAGTGAAGCTGACGGGCCGCCCGCTCGTCCGTGCGATCCGCTCGATCAGATCGAGCTCTTGGGCGGCGAAGTCGTCGTCCTCGGTCCGGTAACAGTCCGAGACGAGCTGGAACACGCCGGCGGCCCGGTCCCGAAGCACGCCGGCCATCGCCAGCAGCTCGGCCGCACCCGCCCGCAGCGTCCCGAGGTTGTCGCCGGCGCTCGTCCGATGCACCTCGGTCCTCGAGGTGGACACTCCGACGGCACCGGCGTCGATGCCGGCGCCGACGAGGTCCGCCAACCTGGTCAGCTCGTCGGGCGTAGGCGCGCACGTCGGATCCGCGCCCCGGTCACCCATGACGTAGCCGCGAAGGGCGGCGTGGGGGACGTGGGTGCCGAAGTCGATGGTGCGCGCCTGGCCGTCGAGGCTGTCGAGGTACTCGGGGAACGACTCCCAGCCCCATTGGAGCCCTTCGGTGAGGGCGGTGCCAGGGATGTCCTCGACGCCTTCCATCATCGAGATCAGCCAGTCGTGGCGGTCGGGTTCGACGGGCGCGAACCCGACGCCGCAGTTGCCCATCACGACGCTGGTGACCCCGTGCTGCGACGACGGCAGGAGCACGGGATCCCATGTCGCCTGCCCGTCGTAGTGGGTGTGGGGATCGACGAAGCCGGGTGTCACGAGGAGGCCTTCGGCGTCGATCTCGCGCCGGCCGCGACCGATATCGGTGCCGACGTCGGTGATGATCCCGTCTTGGACGGCCACGTCGGCTCGTCGGGCCGGGGCCCCCGTACCGTCGACAACCATCCCGTTACGAACCACGAGGTCGGTCACGTGGACCCTCCTCAGGTCATGGCCCAGCGGCGCAGCGGCCTCCGGGCGTCGGAGAGCTCGGCGAACTGTTCGTCGGTGAGCTGCAGCTCGGCCGCCTTGCAATTGTCCTCGGCGTGCTCGAGCGATGAGGTGCCAGGGATCGGCAGCATCACCGGTGATCTCCGCAGCAGCCAGGCAAGGGACACCTGCGTCACGCTGGCGCCGGTCTGGCCGGCAACGTCATCGAGCGGACCGCCGGGCCTCGCCAGCTTGCCGCTGGCGAGCGGGAACCACGGGATGAACCCGATGCCTTCCCGCTCGCAGTGCTCGAGCAGCTCCTCGGCGCTGCGACTGGCCAGGTTGTACTGGTTCTGCACGGTGGCGATGGGGACCACCTTTCGCGCCGCCTCGACGTCGGCGACCTCCACCTCGGAGAGACCGACCTCGGCGATCTTTCCCTCGTCTCGAAGGTCGCGAAGCGTCCCGAACTGCTCGTCGGCCGGCACCCGAGGGTCGATGCGGTGCAGCTGGAACAGGTCGATGCGCTCGACTCCGAGACGCCGGAGGCTCATCTCGCATTCCTGACGCAGGTACTCGGGACGCCCGAGTGGGGCCCACTGATCGGGACCGGTCCGCAGCAGCCCCGCCTTGGTCGCGATCTTGACGTCGCCGTAGGGGTGGAGCGCCTCGCGGGTCAGGTCCTCGGCGACGTCCGGTCCGTAGGAGTCGGCGGTATCGATGAGGTCGACGCCGAGCTCGACGACGCGTCGAAGCACCGAGACGGCGGCGGAATGGTCGGCAGGTGGGCCCCAAACCCCGGGCCCCGGGAGCTGCATCGTCCCGAAACCGAGCCGGTGCACGGTAAGCCCGCCGGCTTGGAAGGTCCCGCTCGAATGGACGGGTGGTTGGGTGCTTGCGGTCGTCATCGGATCCTCCTGGGCCGCGTCATGCGGCCGCTTCACGCGGCCAGGTCATGGGGCCATCGACGGGCTCGTCGAAGTGTACCGAAGGCCGTTCGGTTCCTCAGGTCCGACCCGGGATCCACCGTGGCCGCGACCACAGCTGCCACGGTTCGACCTCGACAAACCCCATCGAGCCGTACAGCGGTGCGGCCTGCTCAGAGGCGTGGAGCAGGACATGACTGCTCCCCGAGGAGAACGCATCGTGGAGGACCACATTGAAGAGGCGGCGGGCGTATCCCATGCGCCGACCGGCCGGCCGTGTGCCCATGAACCAGATGCCCGTAGCCTCTTCGGTCGCGGAAGCAACCACGACGGTGACGAGCTCGCCTTCGGCCTCGACACCCCAGACGCTTACCGAGTCAGAGGCCATGACGTTGTCGGCCAGAGCTGTGAGGCCCACGACACCGGCCTCGTCATTGTAAGCCTCGGACACGACGGCTCGGGCGGCTTCGAGGTCGGCGGGCGTCAGCCGGCGGACAGCGGTATCGCCGACTATGCGGGTGTCATCGATGTGGTCGAGTCGCATGAAGGGCGCCACTCCGACGCAGACCCAGCCGGCGTCGACCAGAACCTGAGCGGAGCCGAGCGCCTCCCCGCCGAGCATGATGACGGTGGGGGAACCGAGGTCGCCTGCCTCCTCCAGGCTGCGCTCGACGATGGCGACGTCGCGTCCCGAGCAGAGGGCAAGGTTGAGCTCGGTGCTGTGCTGCCCCGAGAAGGCGACCCAGAGATCGTCATCGACGATGTGGCGCTTCGAGCTCCACCACGCCGCGCTCGCGCCGAGCTGCGACCTCCATCGGGCCCGCTGGTCCACGGCGCTCAGTCGCCCTGCACCTCGGCCGCGCCGGGGTCCCTTTGCTTCATGGTGGCAATGACGACAGAGGGGAATGGCCCCCCGTTCGTGGTCACAGGCCAGTCCTGGGGCCGGACTCAGCGACCGGACCAGATGGGAGGCCGCTTCTCGATGAACGCCGTCAACCCCTCGGCGAAGTCGGCGCTTGCCATCGCCTTGGCGATCCCCTGCTCCGAGAGACGCCAGCCGGTGGCGTCGTCGGCAAGGGCCGAGTCCACGACGATGTGGCGAGATTCCCTCACCGCCACCGGGGCATTGGCCGTCACTCGAGCGGCGAGCACGCGGGCCGCGTCGAGGGCGCCACCGGGTGCCGTCAGATGGTTGACGAGCCCGAAGCGGTGAGCGGCCTCGGCATCGATGGGATCACCTGTCATGGCGCACTCCATGGCCACGTTGAACGGGATGCGCCGGGGCAGCCGAAAGAGGCCACCTCCGGCGGCTACCAGGCTGCGTTTGACCTCGGGGATCCCGAATGAGGCGGAGGAGGAGGCCACGACCAGGTCGCAGGAGAGAACGATCTCGGTACCGCCGGCCAGGGCGGGGCCGTCGACGGCAGCGATGAGCGGTTTGGTCCGCTCCCGGCGTGTGATGCCGGCGAAGCCTCCCCTGACCGTGCTGAGCTTGGCCGCCTTCCCGGCGTTGATCATCTTCAGGTCGGCACCGGCCGAGAACACGGGCGGCACGCCGGTGAGGATGCCCACCCAGAGCTCGTCGTCGCCCTCGATACGGTCGACGGCAGCCTCGAGACCTTCGGCGACCACGTCGTTGACGGCGTTGCGGGCCTCGGGACGGTTGATGGTGACGACCGCCACGTGGCCGTCGACGGTGACATCGATGCTCATCGTCGCCTACTTGGGCTGAAGCCGGGCGCCACCGTCAATGCGGATGACCTCGGCGTTCATGTAGCTGTTGGTGACGAGCTCGACGGCGAGTCGGGCGAACTCGGCCGGCTGGCCGAGGCGGTCGGGGAAGAGCACGTCGCGTTTGAGCTTGGCTTTGAACTCCTCGGCGTTGCCGCCGTAGCCGTAGATGGGGGTGTCGATGAGCCCGGGAGCGATGGTGTTGACCCGGATGCCGACGACGGAGAGATCCCGCGCCACCGGAAGGGTCATACCCACGATGCCGCCCTTGGACGAGGAGTAGGCCGCCTGCCCGACCTGGCCGTCGAACGCCGCTAGCGAGGCAACGTTGACGATCGCTCCGCGCTCGTTGTCGTCCAGAGGCTCGGTCGTGCTCATCGCCGTGGCCGCCAGCCGGGTCACGTTGAAGGTGCCGATCAGGTTGACCGAGATGACCTTCTTGTACAGATCCAAATCGTGGGCGGAGTCGTAGGCGCCGTCCCTACCGATCGTCCGGCCCGCCCACCCGATGCCGGCGCAGTTGACGACGGCGCGCAACGGGCCGAGCTCCTTGGCCGCTTCGACCGCGGCGATCACCTCGTCGGTGTCGGTCACATCGGCATGGGCAAAGACACCGCCCGTCTCCTTGGCCAGGGCCTCGCCCTTGTCGTCGGCCATGTCGAGCACCACGACCTGTGCGCCCAGGTCGGTGAGCGCCCGAACGGTGGCCTCACCGAGGCCCGAGGCGCCTCCCGTGACGATTGCTGATGCTCCCGTAATGTCCATGCGTGGCAGGGTAGCGAGCGGGTGCGCCGAAGCACATCTGAGGAGACCGACGGCGCCGAAGACTCGCCGTTCCTCCAAAATTTCCCGAGACGGACTTCTTTGTCGTCCGATTCGGGCGCGGAGACCACTCAGAGGATCTACGATCGGTGGCTCACGGAGCGTGACCACGAGAAAGGGTTCTGCCCATGCCCACTGCAGCAGTGACCAGCGGTGAGTCGGTCACGAATCTCGGACAGTTCACTCTCCGTGTCGGAGTCGACCTGACACGGGTCGACGACGTGGCCGAGTCGCTCGCTCGCTTCGGAGAGCGCTACGCACGAAGGCTCTTCACCGAACGGGAGATCACCGACACGGCCGGCGCATCTCGAGCCGCCGGCCTGGCGGCCCGGTTTGCGGCCAAGGAGGCGACCATCAAGGCGCTGGCCCCTGCCGACGACCCACCCCCGTGGCGAAGCATCGAGGTCCTGAGGGGCGCGGGCGGGGCCTGCGAGCTGCGACTCGACGGTCGCGCCAGCCAATTGGCAGCGGAGGCCGGACTCGACACGTGGTCGGTGTCGCTCTGCCACGAAGGCCCGACGGCCGTGGCCGTGGTCGCGGCGTGCGGCCAGGGACCGCCGGTTTCCGGTCACAGCTCATCTACCTGCAGAGGAGAACAACTGCCATGGACGACGTGATCCGAGAGATTCTCACGGAACACGGCAAGCTGGATGTCGACGCGGCCTCCATCGGCGCCGAAGACGACCTGTACCGCAACGGCTTGACCTCTCACGCCACGGTAAACGTCATGCTCGCCCTCGAGGACGCCTACGACTTCGAGTTTCCCGACCGGCTGCTTCGCAAGCGGACGTTCAGCTCCGTCGTCGCCATCCACGACGCGCTGGTCGAGATCGGTGTCGGCGCCGATGCCTGACGCTCCCGAGGTCTGCTCCCACGCCAAAGGCTGCGCCCAGGAGAGCGCGGCGGGCGTTTATCGTTCTCGGGGCAGGCCATCCTGGCGGGAGGCGACATGTCACTGACCTTTCCCGGGTCGTCACGGCCCAATCCGGCACCGGCGCACGCGCCGTCTGAGGGCAAGCGGGCGCCGGTAGGGGACGAGCCTGGGCGCCCCGACGAGTCGATCTTGGCCACCCAGGAGCAGGTCGTCCTGCGCGAGTTCGGTCTCGACACCGAGACCCTCCATGGCGAGAAGGACGCGGCGTCAGCCGAGACCAGGCGGCACCATTCGGTGCTGCCGGCGCTGCTCGTGAGCGACAGCCTGGCGCTACTCATCGCCGGCCTCCTCGGCATCTGGGCCATCGCCGCCTACCACAACCAGGTGTCGGCAGGCAGCATCTTCGCTTCGGTGCCGTACCTGGCGATCTTCATCCCGGTGATGGCTTGCTACGGCTTGTACCGGCGAGCCCGCCGCCGCCTGGTCGCATCCATGTTTCCCGACCTGAGCCACCTGTTCCACAGCCTGATCATCGGCTGCCTGCTGATTCTGGTAGCGACCGGCCTCGTCCATCAGTTCGTCGGCCTTCCCATCATGCGCAGGGGTGCCGTCGCCCTGGTCGGCGTCTTCGCCGTCCTCCTCGTGCCGATGGCCCGAGCCGCGACGCGATGGCTCGTGCGACCCAGCGCCCAGTCGGGGGCACGCATGCTGGTCGTCGGGTCTGGCCAGGTCGCATCGGTGGTGCTGCAACGTCTCACCAACGTGGACGGGATGAACTTGATCGGCTGCGTCGACGACGGGTTCCCGCTCGGCGGCGAGCCGAGCCCCCAATCCAACCTCCTCGGCACCCTCGACGATCTGCCGCGGATCGTCCACGAACAGGCCATCGATCACATCATCGTCGCCTTCAGCCCGGCCACGGGCGCCAAGCTCGCCGGACTCCTTCGCTCCCTCGCCGACCAGGTTCAGATCTCGGTCGTGCCCCGCCTGTTCGACCTGCTCACGGTCCGCTCCCACGTCGACGATCTCCACGGCCTTCCCGTCGTCGACGTCGCGCCGGCCGCTCTGGGGCCGGCGGACCGATTCGCCAAGCGAGCCCTCGACATCGTCGTCTCGGGTGTCGGGCTCCTCATCACGTCCCCCGTCATGATCAGTCTCGCCATCGCCGTCAGGTTCACCTCGCCAGGACGGGTGCTCTTCCGCCAGGAGCGGACCGGCAAGGATGGGCAGGCCTTTCGCATTTGCAAGTTCCGCACGATGTACACCGATGCGGAGAAGCGCAAGGCGGATCTCGGCACGGTCAACGAGGTCGACGGTCCGCTGTTCAAGATCCACGACGACCCGCGCATCACGGGGATCGGCGGCCTCTTGCGCAAGTCCAGCCTCGACGAGCTTCCCCAGATGCTCAACGTCTTCAAGGGTGACATGAGCCTGGTCGGACCCCGACCCTTCGTCATGTCCGAGTCGGCCGAGATCGCCGGCTGGGCGGCGCGCCGCTTCGCCGTACGACCGGGGATGACCGGACTCTGGCAGATCTCGGGGCGCAACGACCTCCCATACGAGGAGCTGTGCCGCCTCGATTACTCGTACGTGGCCTCGTGGTCGCTGTGGTGGGACCTCAGGATCCTGTGGCACACGCCGTCGTCGGTGCTCAGGCGCCGCGGCGCTTACTGAGCGGCCTCCTCCTCGACCACGGCCTTCATCCGGTCGGCGAATCGCTCGAGCGAGAACAGTTCGGCATGGGCAGTGAGCCTCGACGCCGGCCAGTCGCCTCCGGCGATGGACCGTACCGCCGCGGCGATGGCGGCCGGCTCCGGTCGGTCGAAGAACACGCCCGTCTCCCCCTCCAAGATGGTGTCGAGAAACCCGCCCCAGCGAAGCGCGGCCGTCGGCTTGCCGGCCGATGCCGCCTCGACCGGGGTCAGGCCGAAATCCTCGTAGGACGCCGCCACCAGGGCGCAGCAGTTGCGATACAGCCACCGCAGCTGGGCGTCGTCGACCTCGCCGAGCATCGTCACGTTGGATGCAGCACCGGCGGCGAGCTCCGCCGAGAGAGGCCCGGTCCCGACGACGAGCAGCCGAGAGCCGGACAGCGATGCGAAGGCGGCGACGATGGCATCGACGTTCTTGTAGGAGAGAAGTCGAGACACGCAGAGAAAGAAGCCGGGGTCCACTCCTGAGACCGGCACCACCATCGCGTCGGGATCCAACGAGACCGGAGGGTGCACGACCTCGGCTTCGATGCCGTAGAGGTCGGAGACCCGCCTGCGCACCGCCGTCGAGTTGACCAGGTATCGGTGCGCGCTGGCTGCCGCCCTGCGGTCCCAGGCCCGAAGGGCCGGTCCGAGGGCTCCGATGGCGGCGCCGGCCGGCCCGGCGAAACCGCCGAGGTAGCGATCGGACTGATACAGCCACCGCGCCGGGCTGTGGCAGTAGACGACCTTGCGTCCCGACGTTCGGGCCCCGTGGGCCCAACCGCTCGACGAGCAGACGGTGACGGCGGCGTCGACACGAAGGCTGCTGAAGGCCGGTGCCAGGGCGGGTAGGGCCAGGCGATGGTGACGTCGGAGCACGGAGAGCCGGTCGATCGGGAGAGGTCGCACGTCGGTGTGGGCGAATTCGGGGAAGGTACCGGCCCGGTCGTAGAGCGACGTGTGGATGGGTGCCCCGGAAAAGACGCCGGCCAGGGCCAGCACGACCCGCTCGGCGCCACCGCGCTGGGTCAGGTAGTCGTGGACGAGCTCGACGCTTGCCATGTGCGGGTCAGTATGGCACCCCCGACCCCCGGCCCCCCGGCCCCTCCGGCCCCCCCCCGGCCATTTTTCTAGCGACGTTGACGGTGGATTCCGACGTCAACATCGCTAGAAAAACCCGGTGCCGCTGCTGGGACGCTCGGGGAGTAGCTTGCCGGCGATGACGATGTCCACTCGGCGCCCATGAGCGCGGGCGAGAACGGCCGACTCCGGGTCGTCTACCTGGACCACTGTGCGCTCCGATCGGGAGCGGAGCTTGCGCTGGCTCGACTTCTGCCCGCGCTCGACGACGTCGATGCGACCGTGGTGCTGGCCGAGGAAGGGCCGCTCGTGGCGCTCCTCGAAGAAGGCGGGATCGCTGTGACCGTGCGCCCTATGGCCGAGCGATCTCGCAACCTGCGCCGGGCGGCGGTCGTTCCCGGGATCGGGGCACTCCGGGCCGTCGCAGGGACACTTGCTTACAGCCTGGCCCTGGCTCGAGAACTGCGTCACCGCCGACTCGACCTGGTCGTGACGAACTCGTTGAAGGCGGCCATCTACGGTGGCGTCGCCGCCCGGCTCGCCGGAGTCCCACTGATCTGGCATCTCCACGACCGCATCGCCGTCGACTACCTCCCATCGGCGGCGGTACGCCTGATCCGGGTCGCCGCTCGAGTCCTGCCGAAGGCGGTGATCGCCAACTCGGAGACGACCCTCGCCACCCTCGAGCTCCCCCGGGGCCGGCATCCGGCCACGCGGGTCATCGGCAACGTCTGCCCTTTGGCCGATACGCCATCCCCCCAGGAGCCCCGCGAGTCGCACAGACCGTTCACCGTCGGCATCGTGGGACGGCTGGCGCCGTGGAAAGGCCAGGACCTGTTCTTGCGGGCCTTCGCCCGCGCCTTCGGCTCCAGCGACGCCCGGGGACTCGTGATCGGAGGGGCCCTGTTCGGAGAGAGCGACTTCGCCGATGAGCTCGGACACCTGGCCGGTGAGCTCGGCATCGCCGATCGGATCCGGTTCACCGGACACCTCGATGACCCGTGGCCCGACATGGCCAGGCTCGACATCCTCGTCCATGCCTCCGTCGTGCCCGAGCCCTTCGGTCAGGTCGTCGTCGAGGGTATGGCCCTCGGCGTCTGTGTCGTCGCTTCCGACACCGGGGGTCCGGCCGAGATCATCGATCCCGGCACCGACGGGCTGCTCTTCGAGACGGGCGACGAGGCCGCGCTGGCGCGAGCCCTCGGCCGCCTGGCCGCCGACGACGCGCTCAGGGACCGCCTCAGGTCCGCAGGGCCCAAGGGTGCGGCGCGCTTCGCCGCCGGGCCGATCGCCGCCGAGGAGCAGGAGATGTACCATTCCGTCGTCGGCGGGTCGGCGTGACTAGTCGTTTTGCTTCGCCTCGCGGCGTTGCCAATCGATGGTTCGGAGCAGGCCGTCACGGAGTGCCACCGTGGGCTCCCACTGCAGCGCTCGGCGGGCGGTGGCGACGTCGGGCCTGCGAACGGTCGGATCATCCTCGGGGCGGGGGCGGGTGACGAGCTCGGACGACGACGCAGTCAGCTCGAGGATCATCCCGGCCAGTTGCCGGACGGTGATCTCGTTGGGGTTGCCGAGGTTGATCGGACCGGTCTCGGCCGAATCGACCATCCTGATGAGGCCGTCGACCAGATCCGACACATAACAGAAGCTTCTCGTCTGGCTGCCGTCCCCGTAGATCGTGAGGGGATCGCCGGCGAGGGCCTGGGCCACGAAGTTGGACACGACCCTGCCGTCTCGGACCCGGAGGCGCGGGCCGTAGGTGTTGAAGATCCTGACGATGGCGACGTCGGTCTTGCGGGCCCGCCGATGCGCCATGAACAGAGCCTCGGCGAATCGCTTGGACTCGTCGTAGACGCTTCTCGGTCCTATGGGGTTGACGTTGCCCCAATACGACTCGCGCTGGGGATTCTCCAGGGGGTCGCCGTAGATCTCGCTTGTCGAAGCCAACAGCACTCTGCCGCCGTTGCGCTCGGCCAACCCGAGGACCCACTCGCTGCCGTGGCTGCCGATGGCCAGGGTCTCGAGGGGAAGACGAAGATACTCGTCGGGCGAGGCCGGGCAAGCCAGGTGGGCGATCACATCGAAGGGTCCGGGGACCTCCGGTTCGGCACAGACGTCACCCTCGACGAAGGTAAACCGGTCCGAAGGAGCCAGCTGCGCCAGGTTGTCCCTTGTCCCCGTCGACAGGTTGTCGACGCAGACCACATCGTCGCCCCGCCCGACGAGCGCATCACAGAGGTGCGAACCGACGAAGCCGGCACCACCCGTCACGAGGACTCTCATGCCAGCCCGATACCCGCGTACCGGAAACCGGCCCGCCTGACCGCCGCCGGTTCGAGCAAATTGCGGGCATCGACGATGGTCGGCCGGGCCATGCGGGTCCTGACGACGCCGAGGTCGAGCCAGCGAAACTCGTCCCACTCCGTGAGGATCACCAGAACATCGGCGTCGTCGCAGGCGTCGTAAGGATCGGTCGCCACCATGACGTCGGGAAGCGCATCCGAGACCGTCGGGTCGTAGGCCACCACGTCGGCCCCCTCCTTGGTCATGAGCTCGATCACTCGGAGCGATGGCGAGTCGCGGAGGTCGTCGGTCCGCGCCTTGAACGTGAGGCCCCAGACCGCCACCCGCTTGCCGCCGAGGGTGCCCCCTGCGTTCTGCGCCACCTTGGCCGCTACTCGGGCGTACTGCTCGTTGTTGACGGAGATGACCCCTTTGAGCAGGTCGAAGCTGTAGCCCGCCTCTTCCCCGATCCTGACGAGGGCGTGCGAGTCCTTGGGGAAGCAGGATCCTCCCCATCCAGGCCCCGGCTTGAGAAACTCCGAGCCGATCCGCTTGTCGTAGCCCATCCCGAGGACGACTTCCCTGACGTTGGCTCCGACGACCTCACACAGGTTGGCTACGGCGTTCACGAAGCTGACCTTGGTCGCCAGGAAAGCATTCGACGCATACTTGATGGTTTCTGCGGTCGGCGGATCTGTGACCACGAACGGGGCGCGGATCCCCTCGAAGAGCTCGGTGAGCCGGATGGCCGCATCTTGCGAGTCCGACCCGACGACAATCCGATCCGGGTGCAAGAAGTCGTGGACGCCTGAGCCCTCGCGGAGGAACTCAGGGTTGGACACGACGAACACGTCGCTGCGCTGCAGCGCCTGCTCGACGACCCGGGTCGAGCCCACCGGCACCGTCGATTTGTTGATGACGACCGTCTCGGGTCCGAGCACGGGGCCGATCTCGGCCGCGGCCGCCTGGATGTAGGACATGTCGGCCGATCCATCCTCTCCCTGCGGCGTCGGGACGCAGAGAAAGACGAAGTCACTTCCCTCGGCCGCGTTTCGGGCGCCGAGCACGAAGCGCAGCCGACCCGCAGCCAAGCCTTCGACCACCAAGTCGGTCAGTCCGTCCTCGACGATCGGTATCACGCCGCGGTTGAGCGCATCGACCTTCGATTCGACCACGTCGGCACAGACCACGTCGTGACCGAGATGACTCAAGCACGCCGCAGTGGTGAGGCCCACGTACCCGGCGCCGATGACCCCTACTTGCACCGCTTCCACCTCTCCTGTCGTCGGATGCCGCTGGGAGGCTAGTAGCGGACGACCTGACGCGAGCTCCGGTTGACAACGACCCCGAGCACCGGGGCGAGTCCGCTCTCCAGCTGCCGCAGGGCACGCTGGGCCGCACCGCGTGAGGTCCGGTTCTCCGAGACGACGAACAGCACGCCGTCAGCCTGGGCGGTGAGGACGAGGGCGTCGGTCACGGCAAGGACCGGCGGGCTATCAAGCACGACGACTTCCGCCCGCTCCCGGAGCGCCACGAGCAGCTTGCCGAGCTCGGGAGAGCCAAGCAGCTCCGCCGGGTTGGGCGGCGAAGGACCCGACGGAAGGAGCATGAGGCCGTCGACGGCGGTCGGTACCAGCAGATCATCGACCTCGAGACCGTCCAGCTCGAGGTCGTCGACATCGAGCGGGGTGGGTTCCACTCGTTCGGCCCGCTCGCCGGACGGCGAGGGAAGAGCATCACTCGCGGTCTCATGGTCCAGATAAGAAAACCCGCTCATCGAGCGGCCGTGGCCGAGCAGGGCGGCGTCGACGATCGCCTCCGAGAGTCCCTTCCTCTCCTCTCCGGCGCGCAGCAGACGCTCGAGGCTCGGCTTGCGCAGATCGGAGGAGACCAGGATCGTACGAACGCCGGACATGGCCCAGGCGGCGGCCAGGTTGGCGGCGACAAACGACTTTCCCTCGCCGGCGCCGGCGCTGGTCACGAGGACGGTCCTGATGGGATGCTTGACGGAGAGAAAGCGCAGCGCCGTCCGCAGCTCCCTGACAGCCTCGGCCATCTCACCGAAGGGCTTGTCGGCGATCGTCGCTGACCTTGGGCCGATGTCGCTCGTGGGCAGCTCGGCCAGCAGCTCGCTCTTGCCGAACTCGGCCACCTCCGATGACGAGCGGATCTTGTCGTCGAGCTGCTCCCTGGCCAGGGCGATCCCGAGACCCGCGAGCAGACCGGCAGCCAGCGCCACCTCGATGGTCTTCTTGCTGCGGCCGATGACCGTGGCCGACGAAACCTTCGCCTTGGTGCCGGTGCTGACCGCCGACGCCGACCCGGCGACGGTGACCTGCGTCTGGTAGAGCGTGCTGTACTCCGTGTTGAGCACGCCGAGCTCTTGCAGGTCGGCGCCGGTGTTGCCCTTTGGCCCCTTGGCGGCGATCTGACCCTTGACCGTCGTGATCTCGTTGTTGAGCCGGCCGAGCTGCCCGTCGAACTTCTTGGAGTAGGCCTTGAGGTCACTGATCCGCTGGCTTACGAACGCCGAGGCTGCGACGTTGGCCATATCGGTGGCCTGGCGGGCGCTCGGCGCTGTCGCAGTGATGAGCACGTTGGTGGTCCCGCTCGACGTGGCGGTCAGCTTCACATCGCTCTTGGCGACATGGCCGGCGGAGGCGGCCGCTCTCACGACGGCCGGCGCCTTGATCTCGGCCGCAGGGGCAAGTCCGCCGACCAACAACGCAGCATTCTGCGCCTGGGTCGTCGGGTTGGACGAGGAATTGACGGACGCATTCCCGACGATGACATCGGCGGCCACGCTGTAGGTGATCGGCCTCGTCTTGACATACACCAGGGAGCCCAGGGCAGCGAGCACGATGCAGAGCACGACGACCCACCACTGGCGCTTGCCGATCTGAGCCAAACGCCCGAACGACAGGCCGGTCGGCTGTGCCTGACTTGCGAGCTCATACATGCTGAACCGTCCCGAGCGAACCCTGAGCTGCGTATGGTAGTTGGATGCACGCCGACCGTGGGATAGCACCGATCACATCGGACGCTATCGCACAAAAGAGCCGCCGACCGAGCAGTACCCTGACCACATGACCGGGCTGGCTCGTGCCTTCTCCGCGCGACGCGCGAGCCTCCGATTCCGGCGAACGGTCCTGCTCATCGTCGCCATCGTTGCTGCCGGAGGGCTTCCTGCTCTCGGGTACCTCGCGCACTCGCACGTCCACTACGTTCTCGCTGCCGGTGGCCTGCTCCTGCTTGCCGGTGTCCTCATCGTCGACGTCCGCTTCATCCCGCTGCTGACCGTCCCCTGCACACTGATTGTCCTTCGCGTCGGCGGCAGCTCGGGATTGAGCATTTCTGACCTGGTGCTGTTCCTCGGGACCCTGTGCTCACTTTCCGTCTTCCGGCTCCGCGAGTCGCCCGAGATGCGCCAACTGCTGTGGATCCTCTGCATCTACCAGGCGAGCACCATCCTCACGGTGATCGACAACCCGTACCGCTCCGACATCATCGAGTGGGTCCACGAGGCCTTCCTCGTCGGAGGGAGCCTCATCGTCGGATGGGTCGTCGCCAGAGCCGGCAAGGCCAGACCGGCCGTCACGGTCTATGTGCTCGGGTCCTGTTTCATCGCCTTGTGGGCCTGTCTGCAGACGCTCACCCACCACCTACAGGCCGCCTACCTGCCCGGGGGGATGCAGAAGAACTACATCGGCGACATGCTCGCGTTTGCCGTGGTGCTCGCCTACAGCCGGCCCTACTGGGTCGGCTGGCGGAGAGCTCTCTGGCCGCGCCTTGCCATGATCATCTGTCTCGCCGGCATCCTGAGCAGCCAATCGAAGCAGGCGATCATCAGCCTCGCCATCGGCATCGGCTTCATCTACTTCCGCAACCGGGGCCTCGGGAACCGATCCAAGGTGATCTTCGTGGCCATCGTGCCGCTCGTGATCATCGCCTACAGCGTCATCTCGAGCGAGATCTCCTCGCACAACCGCTTCAACAGCTTCTATACGAGGTTGTCCTCGTACAGCCAATCGCTCACCATTTGGGAGCATTCGCCCTTGGTCGGCGTGGGCCTCCGGTGGTGGTACACGTCGCGATTCGTCGGCTCGATCCAACCGCCCAACGCCGAGATGGAGATGCTGACCTCGGCGGGCATTCTCGGGCTGCTCGGTCTCATCACCCTGTTTGTCGGGTCCGTCTCGGTCCTCAGGGCCATACCCCGCCGCCTCGGCACGCTGGCGCTTGCCATCCTGCTCATGCGGTTCGTCCAGGGTCAGCTCGACATCTTCTGGGTCGCGGCGCAGGGTTCACTCCCCTGGATGATCGCCGGGCTCGTCCTCGGCGTCGCTGCCCTCGAACGATCTCAAGCGCGCCCGCCCCCGGGGCTGCCGTCGATGCCATCGGGGCTGGCGTTGCCCGCCCCGATCTCCCCCGTGCCGACCGTCCGATAGCCAAGCCGTGCGCGTCCTGAGGATCAGTCACAGCGGCGTCGTCGACGCCTGGAGGGAGCGGGAACGAGCCCTCGCGAGAAGGGGCGTGCAGGTCTCGCTCGTTACGGCCCGTGCGTGGAACGAGGGCGGCACCGTCGTCCCCTTCGAGGCCAACGGCGACGACTTCGCCATCGGCGTGCGGACGTGGGGCCAACATCCCAATGTGTTCGTCTTTGATCCTCGGCCACTCTGGCACCGGCTGGCCGAGGGCTGGGACGTGATCGACATCCACGAGGAGCCCTGCAGCCTGGCGACCGCCGAGATCCTGCTCCTGCGAGCCCTGCGGGCCATCCGTACGCCCTTCGTCTTGTACTCGGCACAGAACATCGACAAGCACTACCCGCCACCGTTCCGCTGGATCGAGCGATGGGCCGTCCGCCACGTTGCGGCGGTGTCGGTCTGCAACCAAGCGGCGGGACAGATCCTTCGCCGCAAGGGTCTGCGTGGGCGGGTGGTCGAGATCCCCCTCGGCGTGGATGTCGGCCGTCACACGCCCGCCGCCCGTAATGCCCCCAGCGAGGAGCTTCGCATCGGTTACGTCGGCCGGCTCGAAGCGCACAAGGGGATCGGCGTCCTCCTCGAGAGCATGGCTCCCCGTCCGACCTGGACGCTCGCCATCGTGGGGGGAGGTCCGGCCGAGCCGGACCTCCGACGGCGCGCCGAGGTCCTCGGCCTGGTCGAGCGGGTCAACTTCGTCGGCCCCGTCGACCACGGCGCCCTTCCTGCGACCTACAGGTCCTTCGACGTCGTGGCCATCCCTTCGGTGCCGACTCCACGCTGGGAGGAGCAGTTCTGCCGGGTCGCGGTCGAGGCGATGGCGTCGGGCGTACCCGTCGTCGCCAGCCGGTCGGGAGCCCTGCCGGAGGTGATCGGTGATGCCGGGATCCTCGCCGCGCCGGGTGACGCCGACGAACTCCGACGCGCCCTCGACCGGGTGGCATCGGATCCCCGAGGTTGGGAAAAGCTTCGACAGGCCGGTCTGGAGCGAGCCGCTCGGTTCAGCTGGGAATCGGTCGCCGACGACTACCTGAAGCTCTATCGCGCCGAGGCCATCGCGTGACCCGATGGGTCGATGAGGCGCAGAGGCCCGAGGTCGTGATCGTCGCCTACGGCGAGCCGCAGCCGTTGGTGGACTGCCTCGAGGCCCTCGGGCCGGGGTGGGAGCCGCTCGTCGTCGACAACTCCTCGTCTCCCTCGACGCGGGCCGTGGTCGAGCACCATGACGGCGCCACCTATCTCGATCCCGGGGCCAACGTCGGGTTCGCCGCCGGCGTCAATCACGCCCTCCGTCATCGGCGGCGACCCCACGCCGACGTCCTCCTCCTCAACCCGGACGCCACGATCTCGTCGGCCGAAATCGACCAACTCTCGGAGCAGCTTCATGGAGAGCCGAGGCTCGCATGTGTCGCTCCCGCTCAGATCGATCCGGTGGACGGAAACGCGGGCCGAGTGTTCTGGCCGTTCCCGACGCCGGCCGGCGCATGGATGGAGGCGATCGGCCTCGGCTCTCGCCGCACCGCCTGCGACTTCGTCATCGGCGCCGTGCTCCTCCTGCGCGGTGAGGCCGTCGACCAGGTCGGGTGGCTGGACGAACGATTCTTCCTCTACTCGGAGGAGACCGACTGGCAGCTGCGGGCGACGCGCGCGGGGTGGAGCGTGGGACTGTGCCCCGAGGTCCTCGCGACCCACGTCGGGGCCGGGACCGGCGGTGATCCCCGGCGGCGCGAAACGCACTTCCACGCCTCCCACGAGCGCTTCATCCGCAAGCACCACGGCGTCTCGGGTTGGTACGTCTTCCGGGCCGCTTGCATCGCAGCGGCGACGGTGCGATCGGTTGTCCTGCCCGACGAACGTCGACGGCGGGCCCGGTTCCGACTTCGCCTCTACCTGGAGGGCCCCTGCCGGGCCGAGGGCCGGCTGCGTCGAGCATGAGCGGACTGCGCGTGGCTCACGTGGTCTGCACCGAAGCCTTCGCCGGGGTCGAGCGTCACGTGACGACCCTCGCCGGCGGCTTGGCCCAGAGCGGCTGTGACGTGACCGTGATCGGTGGCCAGGGATCGCTGATGAGGCCGACCCTCCAGGAGGCCGGTGCGACCTGGATACCAGGCGCTCGCCCCTTCGATGCCCTCGCGGCCCTGCTCCGCCACCGCTGCTTCGACGTGATCCACGCCCACATGACCGCGGCCGAGCTGGCGACGGTGCTCGCTGGCGTCGTCGTGAGGTCACCCGTCGTCGCGACCCGCCACTTCGCCCGCCACCGGGGATCAAACCCGCCGGTCAGGCTCATCGGACGGGTCATCGCCACTCGCCTGGCCGTCCAGGTGGCCGTGAGCGAGTACGTGGCCAGGACCACCGAGAACCCAACTGTGGTCATCCCCCTCGGCACGAACCCTTCGGCCGACGCTCCGGGCTCGGCCGGTCGCAGGCCTGTCGTCCTCGTGGCCCAGCGGCTCGAGCCCGAGAAGCGGACCGACCTGGCGCTCGAGGCTTGGCAACGGTGCGGTCTCGCCGATTTCGGCTGGCGCCTGCTCGTCGCCGGGGAGGGAAGCGAACGACCCCGGCTCGAAAAGCTGGCGGCGCGGCTCGAGATCAAGGACTCCTGCCGGTTTCTCGGGCTGCGCAGCGACATTGGGCGCCTGCAGCGCCAGGCATCCATCCTCCTGGCCCCCTGCGCCATCGAATCGTTCGGCCTCTCGGTCGTCGAGGCCATGGCCCTCGCCCTCCCGGTCGTCGCGGCCGCGGGCGGCGGCCACATGGAAACCGTCGGCGTGACTCCCGGCGCGGCCCTGTACCCCCCGGGCGACACGGCAGCCGCCGGTCGAATGCTTCGCGAACTCGCCACCGACCCACCTCGCCGCGACGCCTACGGCGGTGCCCTGCGAAGCGTCCATGCCGATCGCTTTTCCCTCGACCGTCAGGTGTCGAAGACCCTCGACGTCTACCGTTCGGTGGTGCGATGACAGATTCCCGAGACGAACGACCGGCCCCAGACCACCTGGACGTCGTCTGTTTCTCGCTCGAGCCGTGGGACGAGGTGTGGCGGCGCAACCAGTGGCTCAGCACCGAGTTGCTGCGTCTCCGCCCCTCGTTGCGTCTCCTCTTCGCCGAGCTCCCGGTCGATGTCATCTGGTCGCTCTTCCAACGAAAGATGCCTCATCGGGCCGGCCTGAGGGCGATCGGGGACTCCGGTCGCCTATGGGCCATGGCTCCCTACAAGTGGGCACCCCGCCGGGTGTGGCCGGGCGGCGATCGTGACCTCGGTCGCCAGGTCCTCCGCACCGCCAGGCGCCTCGGCATGTCCCGCCCGGTGCTCTGGGTCAACGACAGCACCTACGCCGACCTGGTCCCCGCGACCGGTTGGCCGAGCGTCTACGACGTGACCGACGACTGGCTGCTCGCTCACTCCAACGAACGAGAGCTCGCCCGCCAGCAGCGGAACGATCGACTGCTGCTCGACCGGGCCTCCGAGGTCGTCGTCTGCTCCCCCGCGCTGGCCGAGACCCGCGGGCGCGACCGGCCCGTACACCTGGTACCAAATGGCGTAGACGTCGACCATCTGAGACGCCCCCAGTCGCGCCCCGACGATCTGCCCCCGGGGAGGATCCTCATGTACCAAGGGTCGCTGACGGACGGTCGCCTCGACGTCGACCTGTGCATTGACGTTGCCCGTAGGGTCGCCGATCGGGCCACGCTCGTCCTGCTCGGTCCCGACAGTCTCTCGGATGGCTCCGCCGATCGGCTTCGCGAGGCGGGCACCGTGATCCTCGGTTCGCGGCCGTACACCAGCATGCCCGGCTACCTCCAGCACGCCGATGCCCTGCTCGTACCGCATCGCGTCACGGCGTTCACCGAGAGCCTCGACCCGATCAAGGCTCGGGAGTTTGTTGCGGTCGGCCGGCCGACCGTCAGCACACCCGTGGCCGGGTTTCGCGACCTCGGGCCACCGGTCGTCGTGGCCACCCGCGAGCGGTTCGTGGACGAGACCATGGCAGTGCTCGACGAGACGTCACTCCCCCCAGGCCCCGGACCGCTGGAGTCGTCGCCGACGACGTGGGCCGAACGAGCGGGGCAGTTTCTCGCCGTCCTCGACGCCGCCGCCGCTTCGGACCTCGACCCTCGGTCTCAGTCGACGACGGTATCGCGCCTTCCGGGTCGAAGCACGCCGCCATCGGAGCGATCCGGGCCGTAACTGGTAACGACGTGGTCGGTCAGCGCTCGCTTCAGTCGAAGTCGCTGCTCGGTCAGGAGGGCGGCGTGGTCGAGCCCGTCGAGCATCGCGAGACCGAACCGATCCGATCGCCGCAGTCGCTTGAGGGTCACATCGGCGCCCAGAGTAACGGGCGGCAGGTCGGGCTCGCCGCAGATCACAAACACTTCGACGCCGGAGGCGACCAACCGCTCGAACGTCGCACACTGGGTGTTGTCGAGAAGCAACCGATCGACGACGCGCCACACGAATGCCGGTATCCAGGGGTGTCGTGACGCCACGGCGACCGGCCAGGATCCGGTGTCGAGCGCCGTCGCCCAATCGTCAGCATCGTCGGACGCCGTGAACCTGGCGACTATCGCCACCGGCACTCGGGCCAGGGTGGCAAACCAGCGTTTGGACGATTGCATGGCTTGCCGACGAGGGAATCCCGACGCCTTCCATCCCTCGGGGGGCCTGAACGTGACGAACGGGTTGACGACGCATATCCCGCGAACGTGGTTGGCCAACGCCATTTCCATCGACTGGTAGGCGCCGGCACACAACCCGACCAACACGACATCGGACGGATCGCCTGGGGAGACCGCATGGGCCGCATCGAGCACGTCATCGACGGCTTCGGGGGCACGGACGAGATGCGGTTGCTGGCCCGGTCTCACTTCGCTATCCCCGTTGCCACTCAGATCGAATCGGAGCACCCGCAGTCCGGCCTCCGCCCACGAGCGAGCCAGATCCACCCACATCCGCGACTGGCCGATGTGGGGCGTGTTGCCCTCGTCGACAAACACGATGGCCGGGCCGTGGGCTGGAGCGGACGGCTCCGTCACGATGCCGAAGAGGCGGTGCGGTCCGATGGCGATCTGGCGCTCGACGATCTCGGCTCCGGACGCGGTCCTCGCCACAACGACAGGAGCGGTACGAGGCGCAGCCACGGCCACGTCGGCGCCTGCCATGGCTCGGTCGACCCAGGCCGTCACCACTTCGATCGACTCGTACGCCGGGCGCTGCACGGGCGGATCGAGCAGCTCACCCTGTCGGACAGCGGCGGCCCACTCGACGTCAAGGCCGTCGAGACGACGAACGAGGCGGCGAGGACGAAGTCGCTCGGGGTGTTCGAGCACGAGGAGGCGATCGGCCAGCGACCCCTCCAGCCCGGCCAAGTCGAGTCCCGAGAGGTCACCGGCCGTCGCGGCGTCGAAACGAACACCCGGCGCCTCGACGGCCCCATCATGATCCTCGCCGCCCAGGCTCACCATCCGATAGGCCCGCTGCTCGCGAAGGAACGCCTTTCCTGAGGCGCACGGATCCCAGAGGACGAGCGCGTCGACTCCCGCCCTTCTGACCGCCTCCTTGGCGCCGAAGAGGGCGCCCATGCGCATCCCTACGAGACCAAGCGAGTCGAGGCCGAGACCCGACATGAGATCGACGGCGGCGGTCACGCTCCCTAGCCACGCAGGAACCCGGTGCGGGTCATCCTGATCGCCCGACGAGTCCCCCGTGCCGTCGTAGTCGAATCGCAGGACGGCGAGGCCGCGCCGGGCCAGTCGGTCGGCGAGGACGCGAAACGTGAAGTAGGCGCAGAGGGCCTCGATGCCAAGCGGCGCACAGAGCACCACGCCGCCGCGCGCTCTTCCACCGGACGGGACGTGGAGCCAACCGGACAGAGGCCGTTGGGTCGTCCCGAACCAGAATGGTGTTGCTGTCGCATCAGCGTCGTGCGCTGGATGAATGGCACGCCCTCCGGATCGTACGTACCTTGGTCTGGGCGGCAGGGTAACAGGACCGACGCCGGGCCGGGAAGGGCAATCGTGGCGGCGCGCTCGCAGCTGCCGGCCAGTGGTAGCGTCCCACGCTCGTGAGCCGCATCGCGCTCCTGCCGAGTGCCTACCTCCCCAGCCTTGGCGGCGTCGAGGAGCTGACACGACATCTTGCCCTTGCGCTGCAGACCGCCGGTCATCACATCGAGGTGTGGACCCAGCAGGACAGTGACGTCGACGAAGCCACCGTCGACCAGATCGACGGTCTGACCGTCCGTCGCTTTCCATTTCCGCTGCCACGCGCCGAGCTCCAAGCCCTGCCTTCCGTGGCCACGGTGGGCGTCGGCACCATTCGGGCCCTCCGCCGGGCCGTCAGGGACTTCCGGCCCGATGTCCTCCACGTCCAGTGTTTCGGGCCCAACGGGGTGTATGCATCGCTGCTCTCGCGCCTCGTCCGCGTCCCGCTCGTCATCTCCCTTCAGGGTGAGACGATCATGGATGACCACGACGCCTTCGACGTCTCCACCACCCTCAGGACGGCCCTGCGGCTGGGCCTCAGACAGGCAGCTCGTGTCACGGGATGCTCGCAGTTCACGCTCGACGACGCCATCGCTCGCTTTGGCCTCGCCCCGGGTCGGGGCGAGGTGATCTTCAACGGAGTAGCCATCGCCGACCAGCCGGCCGAAGGGGACACGTCCGACGTAAGGACAGCGATCGAAGGTCGCTACGTCCTTGCGCTCGGTCGAGTGGTCAGCAAGAAGGGCTTCGACCTGCTTATGCGGGCCTTCGCCCCCCTCTCGAGTCGATACCCCGACGTCACGTTGGCCATCGGTGGCAGTGGAAGAGAGGAGGCGGCACTGCACCGCCTCGGTGTCGAGCTCGGCCTCGGCGACCGGGTTCGTTTCCTCGGACGGCTGTCGCGCACCGAGGTGGCGGCGACCATGGCGAAAGCCGAGATCTTCGTGATGCCGAGCCGCCTCGAGCCGTTTGGCATCGTCGTCCTCGAGGGATGGCGGGCCGGCCGGGCGACGATCGCCACCTCACGTGGTGGACCCCCCGAATTCGTCGACGACGGCAAGACTGGGCTCATCGCCGACCCCTTCGACACCGCGGCGCTCTCCGCTGCCATCGAACGGGTGCTGGCCGACCCTGACTACCGGATGACCCTCGGCGAAATGGGCCGCCGGCGGGTCGCCGACTTCGACTGGCCGTTGATCGCCCGGCGCTACGAGCGGGTGTACGACGAGGTGATCGCCGGTCCGATGGAGGCGCGCGGCGGTCAGCTCCGCCGTCGATGACCTCTCCACAAGGAGAGGACGCCGCCCCGCTCGAGCCCCTTGCCAACGCCAGTGGGCGACAGTTCGTCCGTAACTTTGCAACGGGCTATCTCGGGCTCGGCGCTTCACTCGTCCTCAGCCTGTTCCTCACGCCCATCGCCCTCGACCGTCTGGGGCCGTCCGATTACGGGCTCTGGGTCGCCATCACCACGCTCGGCTCCTACGTAAGCCTTCTCGGCGCGGGGGTGAGCACGGCCGCAGTCCAGCGGATTGCCACCTCCATCGCCCTGCACGATCACGAACGGCTCGCCGAGGTCCTTGCCACGTCGCGGGTCTTCTTCACCGTGAGCGGCATCCTGGCCTTCGGGGTGACGGCGGCCATCGTCCCCTTCGTCGGCGACATCTTCCACCTCCCAGCCGGCACCCACCACGGCGCCGAGATCGCCATGCTCCTCATGGGGGTCTTTACCGCCGCCGGGCTCTTCAACTGCGTTCCGGCCGCCGCGCTCTATGGCGGCGGCCGGAACGACATCCAGTCCATCCTCGGCCTGGCAATCTCGTTCGGGACCCAGGGCGCGCAGATCGCCGTCGTCCTACTCGGCGGGGGGCTCATCGGGCTGTTCGCCGTCGCCGCCGTCGGCGAGATCGGCGGCTTCTTCCTCACCGACCACGTCGCCAGGAGGTCCGGCCTGCTGACGCGAGGGCGCGGCCGGGCCACGCGATCGATGTTTCGCGACCTGTTCAAGTCGGGCCGGAGAAATGTCCTGGTGTCGCTAGCGAGCACCATCGCCTACGAGCTCGATGCCGTCGTGGTCGGCGTCATCCTCCCAATAAGGCAGGTCACCCCGTATGACCTGGCGCTCAGCACGTCGGGCCTGACCCAGAGCATGGCCACGGCAGGCACGAGCGTCCTCATCCCCTCCTACGCCCACTCTTCTGCCCTCGACGACAGCGAACGCCAGTTTCGGCTGTACTCCCGAGCCGTCCTCATCAGCATGGCCATCAGCGTCCCCGTGGTCGTGGCCCTGCTCGTCTTCGGGCAGAGCCTCCTCCACCTATGGGTGGGTCGCGGCGGCCATCCCGTGCCGACCCACAGCTATCAGGTAATGGTCGTGCTCAACGCCGTCGTGTTCCTCCAGCTCCCCGGGGTGCAGTCGTTTCTGTTTCTCATCGGCATCGGCAAGAGCGGGCTCGTGGCCCGTATCGCCCTGCCGGCCGCGGTGGTCAACCTCGGCTTCAGCGTCGCCGGCACCTTCCTCTTCGGCCCCGTGGGACCTGCGGTCGGCTCGCTGCCTCAGGTGCTGATCTTGGAGCTCGTCATCCTGCCGATCATCTGCTGTCGGGTCCTGAAGGTCCGCTTCGCTCGCTTCCTCAGGGAGGCCATCGCTCCTCTCGTTGTGCCGTTGGCCACCGCTGTTGTCGTCGCCATCGTGGCCGTGAAGGTCCTCGGCCGCAACGACGACGTGAGAACCCCATTCGAGTGCGTGGCCGTGACCGTCATCGCCTGGGCTGCGCTCGTTCCCGTGCTCATGAAGACCGATCCCGCCATGCGCCGGTTCGTCGCCAACCTGTTGCGAAGGCAGCGGCCGGGCACCTGAGACCCTGCCGCCGACGCCGCCGACCCGCGGGTCGGCATACGGTTCGAGCAAATCGACCAGCCAGGCATCGGCCGCGAAGGATCCTCCCGACGGACCAAGCGATGCGGCAACCGGTACCGTTGCCGCCAAGTCCTTCGCTGCGCCCCGACGACAAGGGGATCCCCTTCACGTGTCCTTCGTTACGGCCGGCGCTGGCGTCGGCAGGCGGTGACCGGCCTCAGGCCGGCCCTGACTCGACGGGCAACGGTGGTCGCCGCCGTCCTCGCGCTCGGCGCACTCGTCGTTGCGCTGATCGTGGTAAGTGAGGGCAAGGGAGCCCATCCGAATCGTGGAAGCGGGGCGCAGCGCACGTCGACCGGGGCCTCGCCGCCATCGCTTCCTCTCTCTGTCACATCATCGGGCAACGCCAGGATCACGGCGAGCTGCGGCAACCCGGCACCGGCATCAACCCTCGGGCCGGCACCGGTGCTTCCGACCCACCCCACCCGTGCGCTGATCAGCCCGGCGGGGGGGATCGTCGACTTCGTCGTCGGCAACGGGCGGATCTACGTCGAGTCGCCCACAGAGCTGTCGATCGACACCCTGCAGGGGACCTCGATCGGCCACTTCTCCCTCCCCGCCGATCTCCGTTCCACGGCGCTGAACGTGAGCTCCCTTGCCGTCGATCCGCAAGGCGGTATCTACGTCTCCGACCACCAGACCGGCGTCCTCGACAAGTTCACTCCCACCGGGCGAATGGCCTGGGCCAAGAAGGTCGATCACCCGGCCGGGTTGTTTTCGCTCGGCAAGGGCGCCACCTTCCGGATCGCCGTCACACCCGCCGGGGCCCACACCAGCGAGTTGCTCGACACCTCGGGACAGCCGGCGGGGACCGTCCCCGTGACCACCGGTACCGACGGCTACGTCACGGAGACCGCCAATGGCGATCTCCTCGTTTCCAACGCAGGCCACGTCGAAATCACCAACCCAGGAGGTACGAAGGTCCTCGGGGAGTTTGGCTCGCAACGCATCGAGGGCAACGACCTGCGCACCGGCGGTCCCTACCAGTTCTACTATCCCGGCCAGGCCGTCCAAGAGGCCGGAGGCGCGATCGTCACGGCCGATCCCCTCACCACGTTCGAGGCATCGAGCTCGACGGGCGTCCTCCAGGCGACGACCACGCTCGGGGGGCACCTGGCGCTCGCCGGCGGCTACCTGTACGAGGCCGGTTCGGGTTTGTACTTCGAGACCGGGAGCGCGTTCACGTCCAGCACGTCGGTCTCCACCATGTCTCGGACGACGCTCGACACCTACCTGAAGGCACCCCACCCCGCCATCGACCGACTCGGCTGGGGTGCCGGGCTCTCGACCCCGGCCGCAGGAAACTACTTCGCGCCCGGGTCGACACCGACCGCTGCCGCCAACTTCGCCCCGTGGTGGGCGGCCAACGCCAAGCATCTGCGCCTCGACTATTCGCTCTGGACCACGGCCGACCTGGCGGTGAAAGCGCCCCGCCAACAATCGATTCGACTTCCGACCTCCGGCACCGGCCTGGCCCACGTAAACCTGGCGATCCCTTCCGCCGACCGAGCACCTGGGCCCTACGAGATGCAGGCCTCCCTGTACGACACGGCGACCTCGCCGGCCCGGCTCATCGGATCAACGTGCCTCCCCTTCACGGTCGGCGCAGCCGGGGATCACCTCGACCTCGCGCGGCTCCCGACAGGGGTCGATGCCGGCGGTGCTTCGGACCAGCGCGGCCTCGAGCTCAACGACGAGCTCGGACTCAACGGTCTCCGCAGCATCACCAACATCGACTGGACCACCTTCCTCCCGGGATGCAACGCCTCCTCCCCGACCGAGGCGCAATGCGGGGCCGGGGCCATGACATTCGCCCACGCGCCAAGTGCCTACTTCCACGCCGCCGCCGAGGCCAAGAGACTTGGCATCACCTATTGGATCCAGATCACGGGCGGCGACCCGGTGTCTGCCGCCCTCGCCCACCACGGGTGGTGGCAGGCCGACATCGAGAAGCTCGTCGCCTACTACTCCCATCCGCCGGCCGGCTGCGCAGGATGCGCAGGAGTCCAGGCGTGGGAGCCGTGGAACGAACCCAACAACACCGGGTGGAGCACCGGAGGCAGCTATGTGGCCGAGGTGCTGGCCCCCTTCTACCGCGGCGTGAGGGCGGCCGATCCCCACGCCACCGTCATCGGTGGGTCCACCCTCGGCATTACCCCCAGTTGGTGGGACCAGCTCGTCAAGGCCGGCGGCCTCCACGACCTCGATGTGGCCTCCGTCCACCCCTATCCCGGCAACAACGATTCGCTGGAGGAATGGGGGATCCTCTCCCAGCTGCGGGGTCTGCAGCGGACGCTCGGGGGAACGCCCCTGTGGATCACCGAGATCGGCTGGTGGGGCGACGGAGACTACAACGTCGTCAACCAGGCCGACTCCATCGCCCAGGCCATGGTCTACCTCCGGGCTCTGCACATCCCGGTCCTCAACTACTACTACAGCGAGGGAGAAGCACCTCCCGGCAGCGTCTCGTTCACGCTGATCCAGACGTCGTCGGGCCGGGATGACTACGTCAAGGCCGGCGCCCTCGCCACCATGACGACCTCTCGACAGCTGGCCGACCGCCCCTACCTCTCCATGCCGGACACCGGCATTCCTTCGACCTACGAGGCCACCTTCGGCCCTCGTCCCGGTGGCGGCTCGACCGATCTCGCCGCCGTCTGGTCCGACGGCCTCAGCACCAACGCAGCCGTGACGGTCACCGGCCGGGGCTCCGGTGCCGTGCCGGTCACGATCGTAAACGAATGGGGAAAGTCCTCGTCCGAACGCCTGGTCGCCGGCCGCAGGTACCGTCTCCCGGTCGGCAGTGAGGTCGCCTTCCTCAACTACCCGCACGGCGATCACCTGAGCATCGGCCCGACCGAGCCCTACGGGCCGAACCTCGCCCTCGCATCCGCCGGCGCGCGGGCCTCGGCCTCGAGCGGCCAGGCCGGCGGTGCCATCAGCCCAAACACGATGGGGGTCGGGTGGTCGTCGAGCCCGCACGACAAAGCCCCGACCCTCACGATCGACCTTCACGGTCACCCCACCATCAACCGGATCATCGTCGACACCCAATCGGTGGGCAGCACCGCCACCGGGCTTCGCGACTACTCGGTGTCGGTCGAATCGCCCGACGGGCGGTGGTCGGTCGCCGCTCGTGTCGTCGGTCAGTTCCGCAACCATCGAGAACAGGTGACCATTGCACCCCGGCCGGCGCGCGCCGTTCGCATCGCCGTCACCCGGATCAACTACGGCGGCTACTCGGGCGGTGGGATCCCGTCGTTCACGCCGGCCGGCACCCCCGGTGTGGCCTTCGTTCATGCCGTTCAGGTCTACGGCGGTCGGGCCTCCGTCTCCGATGTGCAGGGCCGGCAGCTACCGCCATTGCCCTGAGCCCTCGCCGCCCCCTCGCTCAGCCTCGCCGGGCGAGAACGGTCTCGGCGATCTGCACGGCGTTGAGCGCGGCACCCTTGCGCAGGTTGTCACCGGAGACAAAGAGCGCAAGGCCGCGGCCTCCGGGGACGGTCGGGTCGGCCCGCACCCTGCCGACCAGGCTGGGGTCGACGCCAGCCGCGTCCAGCGGAGTCGGGACGTCGACGAGTGAGACGCCAGGGGCTGACGCCAGCAGCTCGACGGCCCGCGCCGGGGAGATAGGCCGCTCGAAGGTGGCGTTGATGGCCACCGAGTGGCCCGTGAACACCGGGACGCGCACGCACGTCACGGCAACCGACAGCTCGGGGATACCGAGGATCTTGCGGCTCTCATGGCGAAACTTGAGCTCCTCGGTGGTCTCGTCATCCACGAAGCCGCCGGCGTGCGGCAAGACGTTGAACGCGATCGGTCCAGGGAAGACGCTCGCCGGCGGGAACCCGAGCGCGCCACCGTCGTAGGTGAGGCCGGCCGCCTTGTCGCCGATGGCATGGACCTGCTCGTCGAGCTCGGCCACGCCGGCCAGGCCGGCACCGGAGACGGCCTGGTAGGTCGACACAACCATCGACCGCAGCCCGGCCTCGGCGTCCAGCGGCGCGAGCGGCGGCATGCACACCATCGTCGTGCAGTTGGGATTGGCGATGATCCCCTTGGTCGCCGCGTCGATCTCCGCTTCGTTGACCTCGGGTACCACGAGCGGGACGTCGGGGTCCATGCGCCACGCCGAAGAGTTGTCGATGACCGTGGCCCCCGTGGCGGCCACCCTTTCCCCGTATTCCCTCGACGCACCGGCGCCCATCGAGAACAAGGCGATGTCCACGCCCGCGTGGTCGGCCGTGGCCACGTCCTCGACCACGAGCCCGTCCACCGACGAACCGGCGCTCCGCGCCGAGGCCAACAGCCGCAACCGGTCGTACGGGAACGATCGCTCCGCCAGCACTCGGCGCATCACGCCACCGACCTGGCCGGTCGCGCCGTAGATCCCGACGGTAAGTGCCATCAGACCGCGTCCAGGTCAAACGCTCGGTGGAGGCTCACGACCGCGGTCTCAGCCAACTCGGCGCGCACCACGCACGTCAGCCTGATCGCCGACGTCGAGATCATCTCGATGTTGATCCCCTCGGCCGCCAGCGTCTCGAACATCGTGGCCGTGACGCCGGGCTGGGTCTTCATGCCGGCACCGATGATCGACACGGTGGCGATGTCGGGGTCGGCCGTGACCCCCGTCGCCCCGAGCTCGTCCCGCAGCCCTTCAACGACCGACCCGGCCGTGGCCAGGTCGTCGTGGGGCACGGTGAACGAGATGTCGGTGGTCCCGTCGACCGACACGTTCTGCTCGACCATGTCGACGTTGATCGAACGTTCGGCCAGGGCACGAAACAGCCGGGCGGCCACACCGACCTTGTCGGGCACCCCGGTCACGGTCAGCTTGGCTTCGGAGTCGTCGGCGATCACCGCCGAGACAATCGCTTGCTCCACGCTCGGGTCCTCCTCGTCGATCCAGGTGCCCGGCTCCCAGGTGAAGGCCGAGCGCACGTGCAACGGCACGTGGTGGTTGCGGGCAAACTCGACCGACCGCATGGCCGGCTTGGGACAGCCGGCTGCGCACATCTCGAGCATCTCCTCGTAGCTGACGCGCTTGAGGCGACGGGCGACGGGCACCAGCCGGGGATCGGCGCTGAAGATCCCCGACACGTCGGTGTAGATCTCGCAGGTGTCGGCGTGCAAGGCCGCCGCCAGGGCCACCGCCGTCGTGTCGGTGCCCCCGCGCCCGAGGAAGGTCACCTCCCGGTCGACCGACACCCCCTGGGCCCCCCCCACGACCGGCACCCGGCCGGCGTCGAGCGCCTTGCGCAGCCGGTCCGGGCGGACCTCGACGATCTTCGCTCTGGTGTGGTCGGTGTCTGTGATGATCTGGGCCTGGCTACCGGTGAAGCTGTCGGCCGGGATGCCAAGGGCGTGCAACGCGAGGCACAACACGGCCATGGCCTTGCGCTCGCCGGCGGTGATCAACATGTCCATCTCGCGGCCGGGATGCACCGACGACACGGCCTCGGCCAGCCGCAACAGCTCGTCGGTCTCCTTGCCCATGGCCGAAACGGCGACGACCACCTGGTTGCCGTGCTTCACGGTGCGAGCCACGTAATCGGCGACGGCGCGTATCCGGTCGCCGTCGGCCACCGAGGTGCCGCCGAACTTCATCACCAGCAGAGCCACCCCGAAAGGCTACCAGCGGTCATTCGCGGTCACGGACCCAGCGCGGCCCGAAGCCTGAGGCGCCTGGGGCCCTCGCGAACCGCCGACTAGGTTGGGACCTCGTGCCCACCGAGAAGCGAGCCCGCCACAAGGCCGCCCGCCAGGCCAAGATGGCCGAGCTGCGCCGTGCCCAACAACGCCGACGCAACATGAAGCGCGGTGGCGTCGTGGGGATCTTCGTCGTCATCGCCTTGGTCCTGGCCCTCTACAGCGGTGGCATCTTCGGGTCCAAGAAGCAGAAGACTGCCACCTCGTCGCCCCCCTCGTCGGCGGCGTCTACCACCACCGCGTCGACGACGCCACCGACAACCACGCCTCTCGCCTCGGTCAAGCCACTCTCGGTGCCCTCGCTGGAGGCCGCGCTCAACGCCCAGCCCGCCCCGGCGCGGAGCAAGGGCTGCAACGCATCGGACACCGGCACCAAGTCGTCAGGGTCCACGACCACCACGACGATTCCAGCCAAGGGCAATGCCGTCTCGATGGTGGCGGCACCAGCCGGTGTCGGCTTCCCCAAGCTCGACGGCTCGTCTCCCCGCTACACCAAGTTCAGCTCGGCGCCGCCGTTTTGCATCAACACCCACGACGTCTACCTGGCCAAAGTGAGGACCACGGCGGGGACCATGACCTTCGAGCTGCTACCCAAGTACGCACCGGTCACGGTCAACAGCTTCGTGTTCCTCGCCGGCTACCACTTCTTCGACGGCATCGTCTTCCATCGGGTCATCCCCGGCTTCGTCGACCAGACGGGTGACCCGACCGGCACCGGGACCGGGGGTCCGGGCTACGAGTTCAAAGACGAGCTGCCCAAGAGCACCAAGGCCTACGACGCTGGGGCGCTGGCCATGGCCAACTCCGGGGCCAACACCAACGGCAGCCAGTTTTTCGTCACCGTCGGCAACGGAGGCCAGGGTCTCGGCAAGGCGGCCTATTCGGAGTTTGGCCAGGTCACCTCCGGTCTGGCCGTGGCCGACAAGATCAATGCCGGCGGAGCGGCGTCGGGCACACCGACCACGCTGTATCGGATCAAGTCGATCAGCATCACGGCCAAGCGGGCCGGCTGAGCGGCTCCGGCTGAGCGGCTCCGGCTGAGTGGCTCCGGCTGAGTGGGTTCGGCGGGGCAGCCGGGCACCCGAGTCGCTAGGTTCTTCGCAGTCCCCGACCAACGAGGAGGCCTCATGGCCGCTCCCTGCCCCGCCGCCGACGGTTCGAGCCCCAAGCTGCAGACCTTCGACGGTCCCCCTCCGATGTGCATCGACCCCGAGAAGCGCTACAGCGCCGAGATGGTGACCTCCAAGGGGAGGATGGTCATCGCCCTCGACCCGATCGGAGCCCCCAACACGGTCAACAACTTCGTGTACCTGGCCCGCTACCACTATTTCGACGGGATCGTCTTCCACCGGATCATCCCCGGGTTCGTGCTCCAGGGCGGCGACCCGACCGGCACCGGACGGGGCGGCCCCGGGTATCGCTTCGCCGACGAGCTGCCATCGGCCGGCCGCTACGAGCTCGGCTCCCTCGCCATGGCCAACGCCGGTCCCGACACCAACGGCAGCCAATTCTTCGTGATTTCCGGGCCGCAGGGCATCCGGCTTCCCCCTCAGTACGCGCTCTTCGGCCAGATCATCGACGGCCTCGAGGTCGTCGCCGTCATCGACGCCATCGGCACCGGCTCAGGCACGCCGTCCGAGGACGTCACCATCGAGTCGGTCACCATCGCCGAGGCCGAGTAGGGGTACGCCGCGATCAGGTACGTTCGTGGTCGCCGCCGACCGGCGAAGGGTCGGACGAGTGCTCGTTCATGCCCGACGCCAGGCCGAGCACGAAGTCGGTCACGAGCTGTCCGACGAGCTCGCGCATCCGATGGGTCGGGAGGGAATGCTGGACGTCGGGGACGGTCTCCATGTGAAACTGTCCGGTCCGCTCCAAGCGGTTCATGAGGTGAGGCCCGCTCTGACGCAGGGCCGTGGATTCCAACTCCCCGCACACCAACAGGGTGGATACGCCCGCCTCGATCAGAGCACCCAGCCGCTGGACCGGGACGTTTCTCCTAGAGAGAAGATGGCGGACCCTCCAGGTGAGATTCGGAAATCGCTCGGCGAACGCGACGGCTCGTGGCGCCAGACGAGCTACCTTCACGATGGTTACCGGCGGGATGCAGAACTTTCGAATCGGGTCCATGTCGCTTGTGCCGTCGAGCATCTCGGGGGGAACAAAATCCAAAATGGGGTTCACGGCTACGACACCGATGGGGCGCTGTACCAGGGCCGCCTCCAAACACTGATAGCCGGCCGAGCACAACCCCACCAAGACGACATTGCGAGGATTGGCCGGGTCGGCGGTGCGCGCAGCCACTTCCATGTCGTCGAAAGCGGCGAGGCTGTGGGCCACGCCGGCCTCGACGCCGTCTCGTGCTGCGCTGTCTCCGAGTCCGCTGAGGTCCATGCGCAGCGAACGGATGCCGGCGCCGGCCAGAGTGCGGGACAGGTCCACCCACAGTCGGCCGGGCCCGATGTGGTGGTCGATCGCCTCGTTCACGAAGACCACGACGGGACCTCGCGCCTTGCCTTCGGGACGGGTGGACATGGCAAAGAGGCCGGGACCGAAGCGGATCGCCTCTTCGATGATGGTTGAGCCCCGGGGGCGGTCGACGACCGACGAGCGCTCACCGGCGGCCGAGACGGAGATTGCGGCCGGGCCGGCTATCCGGTAGATCCACGCCGCGATGAAGGCGACCGTCTCGTGCGGGATGAGATACAGAGGTGAGGCAAGCTGGAGCAGGTCGGTCTGGCCTTTTGCCTCCGCCAGCTCGATCTCGGTGGCGGTGCTCCAGCTCTTGAGCCGCTTCAGCGTGCGTCCGTTGCGGGTGAGCACCAGGAGACGGTCGGTTCCGCTGAGCGGCGGGCCATCCAACCAGTCCAGTTTCTCTCCGAGTTCCTTGGGGAGGACAATCCCGGGGCCTTCGACGAACTCGCCGGCGGTAGCAACATCGGACTCGCCTGCAGCCACGGAGCTCAACACCTGCTGCTCGCGAAGGAACCGGCGCCCGGAGACGACAGGGTCCCACAGCACCAGACCTCGCAGGGGCGCCAGCTCCGAGGCCTCGAGGGCGGCCACGGCGGCCCCGATGCGCATGCCAACGACGACCACTTCCCGACATCCGGTCGCTCTGACCAACTCAACGGCCCGATGCACGCCGGCGCACCAGTCCGCTATCCAACCCTGCTCCTTGGTGCCTGAAGCCGAGTCGCCGGTGCCCGGGTGATCGTATCGGAGCGCGACACAGCCGAGGTCTTGGAGCTGGCCGGCGAGCAGCTGGAAGGTGCCATAGGAGTTTCTGTATTCCTGGCCAACGGGCGGGCACAGCACGACACCGAGACGGGCGTTCCCGTCCGCAGGGACGTGAAGCCAACCGAAAAGGCGGCGATGATCGTCACCGAACCAGACCGGTGTTTCAGGCATCAGCATCTGCCCGGAGGTCGGCATGCCACCCTCTGCGATGCCTTGGCGCAACCTCGAATCGAAAACCACGAATGGGCATCACTACCTCTATGGGGAAAAATCAGCTCGGGCAGGACTTCGGCCGGTCGCCTCTCATCGTTCGGCACACCCGCGATCCGTCTTCAGGCAAATCGCCTATTTCGCGAGCTTACCGACATTTCGGCGCGTCGGAGGGCCGCGATCCGCCTCGACCGGGCCACGCCGGGGCTCCCCATCAACCGGACCTCGGACCGTTACCCACCAAGGTCCCGACGGCGTCGTGCCAGCCGACGGAGCCCGGCGAAGGTCCGCCGTCGCACCTGGGTGCTCAACGAAGCCGTGAGCCACCGAACCGGGAGTTGTGCCGTCACGCGAAGGCCTCTTGGACAACCGCGTACGACGGCTTTCGTGACCCATCGAGACGCAATAATCCGAAATAGAGCTGGGCAACGTTGTTTCTGACGTTGGGCAGGGCAGCGGTCGTGAAGTCCTGCCACACCCATGGCGCAGGGAGGGGCAACTCCAACGAGCGGCAGGAATCGATGACGGCGCGGTAGAAGCTGGCCTGGGCGGCTTCGGCTTGGCTCCTGCTCTCGCCGCCGACGGGGTAGGTGCTGGATCCAGTCTCGCCGATGAACAGTAGGCTGTCGCCGGTCAGGACCTTCATGGCGGCCAGGTCGGTCGCGGCCTGCCCCTGCTCCCCGTACCAATGGAAATCAAAGAAGTCGATGTCCTTGGTTCTCTTCATCTGATCCACCCAGGATTGGAGGGCCGCGGTACCGACCGACGAGGTCACAGAAACGGTCAGCGGCGTAGAACCGATGGCCGCCCTGGTCGCCGGGCACAACTCACGCACCCAGGCGACAGCCGAGGCGTCGGTTGGATCGACCTCGTTTCGCAACTCGAGAAAGCAGATCCGAGGGTCATTCTCAAATGGAGCTACGACGGTCTTCATCCAAGCCAGGGATCCCGCAATGTCCAGGTAGTCAGCAAAGAAGTCGAACAGAGTGAGTTGTACCTTCAGGTTCTCCTTGGCCGCCAAGTCGACAAGGCCTGAGAGTTTCGTCATCATTGTTGTCTTGGGCGTCGGGTAGCCAAACGCATACGTCGAGACGATGATGCGCACGGCGTTCGCTCCCGATGCGGCGATGGCTGCGAAGTCGACGCTCGCCTCGGGCTGGGTCGCCGCCGTCCACAGCCGTGCCCACCCGGCGTCATGCGGATACCAGTTCACCAGCTTCAGCGCCGTGATGGCCGCAAGCTCGGCTCGGTGGTTCGCGTGTGGACCGCCTGCCGTCGTCGGGGTCGTAGCGATCGGAGGGGTCGTAGCGATCGGAGGGGTCGTGGAGGTCGAAGAGGAGACCCTGCTGCTCGAGCTGCTGGCCCGACTGCTTCCGGTGCTGCGGCTGGGTGTTGCGCCACAGCCGACCAGACCGAGAGACCCTGCGACGAGACCGCCAAGGAACGCTCTCCGACCAAAGCGATTCATTACGTTCACAGTACGAGCCGGTGGGCCCGTACTGCAGTCGGCCCAGGTCGCCGCCCATCTAGCTGGCGTCGCCGTCTCGGGTGCGGCGGCAAACCTCGATGCCGGACACGCGGCCGCCCATGGCCGCCGCCGTCCGCTCAGAATGCGGGGCGAGGGTAGTCGCCGTTTCCCTCGAGGGCGACTGATGCGCGGGCGCATTGCTGCGCCGAGGCCCCGTCAGGGAAGCAGGTCGCGAACGGCCCCGGGGAGATGCCGTATGGAGCGGCCCCCCGTGTCCGGCCCCCCGGCGGCTTCCGCCAGCGAGCCCGTGCGGCGGGTGTCAGCCAGTTCCCCGACCACCTTGGTGGCTCGCTCGAGGCGGAGTCCTGCTCGTATCGACTTCTTTTGACGGACGAGAGCTGCGACCGGTTCTCTGCCGCCGGAGCTTTGGCGCTTCGGCGTCTCGCAGACCTGGTCGCGGCTAACGGCGTCGACCAGGTCGCCAGCGCCTGTAGCAGCTGCATCGACGGCCTCGACGGCCCGGCCCGCCTCGACGGCCCGGCCCGCCTCGACGGCCTTCGCACCTTCTGGGCCGCCGGGGCCCGACCGGACCTTGCCGTCGCGCCAGAGGTTTGCCGTGGCCGTTATGGCGCAGACGGTGCCCATCGCCACCCCCACCGAGGCCGCATTCAGCTTGATGCCGATGGCGTAGAGCAGCAGCGACACCAGGATCATCTCGACGACGGACACCGGCACGCCTGATACGACCACCTCGAGGATCCTCGTGTTCCGACGGTACGAGCTGAACGGCAGGGAAAAACCAGGCACGACGAGCAGGAACGGCAGCAGCACGATCCGCCACGACACTGGGATCAGGGCGGACACCGCCAACAACGGTGCGGTCAGGGCCGGAAGAAGGATCATCGCTTCCTCCAGCCTTCTCGACCGGTTCACTCAATGCTCCCCAGCGTGGGTGGGATACCAGGCTCGATACCCGGAAAAACTGATGCGGTACACCGTGTAGTCATGACTTTGGTACAGCTTGATCAGCCAGGGCCACTCGTTGAGCCGGCTCAGGTTGCGGGCGGGGACCCTCGCCGGCTCCCCAGCAAAGAACAAGCTGGCCTCCACGGGGGTGTGGGTTATGGACCGCTGATCGACGACCAGATACGAATCGTGGCCGGATTGTAGTTTCCTGAGGAGAGACGGACCCGGCGGGTAGCGATCATACCAAAACTCGCCTATCGGCAGCCCAGTGGTTTGCCTCGGGGCCACCGCGTCCGCCTCGGTGATCAAAGGAAGGGCGGTGTACCGGTCGGTGATCACGTGGGAGCGGGGGCCGAGATGCTTCAGCACCCAGGCGGCCAGGGCTTTGGTCTGGGGGGTAACGCTCCTCGTGTCGGACCCGTACTCGTAGGGGCCAGGGAAGCGGTAATCGGCAGCCACCCCCTGGGCGACACTACCCATGAGCACGATCACCATCGTCACAGCCAGCGCCGCGCCGTACCAGCGGCGCCAACGTAGGCGGCCTTCAGCCCAGATGGCGGCAACGGCGATGACGATCCCGATGCCGACAAACGTCGTGGCCGAGCTCCGGTGGGATCCGACCGATCCGCCAGAGAGGAGGGTCAGCGGAAGGGCCACGAAGTACGCCACGGCCACGAGAAAGGCCCACGATGCATTGCTTCGGATCGACCGTGACTTGATCCACCGGATGCCGGCCATGAGGCAGACCGCTCCTAGGAGGACAGGGGCGACAAAGGCGGCGATGCGCTCGTAGGCCGGCAGCGTCGACCGGAGGAAGATGGTGTGGACGGCCGAGCCCCCAAGGACACCTGGGAGAGGGCTATGGCGGAGACCGAGCAGCGAGGCCACATCCCGAATCGGCGAAGCGAAGGTAGGACTCAGATAGGCGATGGTCGAGGGCGCGACGAACGCCACCCACGAGCCGAGAGCAGCCACGACGACCACGACGGGCCCGTACCGGGCCAGCCGGCGAATAGCGTTCGGCAGCGGGGAGGGAGCGGACCGACGCTCGGCCAGCACGGCGACGAGGACGAGCAGAACCGCCAGGGCGGCGCCCGAGACGTGGTGCGTGACGACACAGCCCGCCCCGACCGACGCAGCCAAGATCCCGTTGCCGAGCGCCTCCGCCCGGGTCGATGCCCTCACGGCCCGCAAGGCAAATCCTAGGGTGGCGAACACGAATACAAGGGCGACGGACTCGTAGGCGAATTGGGAGTCGAAGTACACGTAACTCGGATTGAGCACGTAGACGAGAGCAGCCACCCCGGCGTAGCGTGCCGCCGTAGGGATCTCCTTGACTACCAGATAGATCAAGGCCGGCACGAGGCAGTGCGCTATCGCGAGCACGATGAGAGCGGAGATCCACGGTGACGCGCCCGAGACGAAATGGACCGCAGCGGTGGCCGATTCCAGCCCCGGATAATACGTCCCTATTGGCAGAAGTGATGTATGCCGAAATAGCATTCCCGACGAAATGGTCTCTCGGAGGAGCTGGAAGTGGGCGGTCTCGTCGTAGTAGATCGGGCCAGAAGGGCTCATCAAGAGCTTCGGCAGGAAGGTGAAGGCGCCGAGGACGAGGAGCCAGGGAAGCTCGGCTCTCCGACGGATGATCTGGCGGCCTACCGCCACGTAGCCGAGCCCGAATCCAACCCAGAAGATCGAGTAATAGCCCGTGCCAGAATTCGTACGAGCCATGCCGTACGCCACGGTCACCACTCCTGCGCCAACCGCCAGAACCGCCAGCGTGGTGGCCGTCTCGATGACCTGACGGCGGTCATATAGAAGGTGGCGAGCCTCAATTGCCTGCATGGCCACCTTCGAGCAACAGTCGACGCATAAGCCGAGCCGGCGACGTCGTGCCCCGCCTGATTAGGAAGCCGGCTCCGGCAGCGACAAGAGACACGGCGACGCCTATGGCCAATCGGACGAAGAGCCACGTATTCGTGTCGGGAAGGTAGCCCAAAGTTACTGCCAGCACGGCTGCCAGCGCGATGATGGCGAGCAGCATCCCGCTCGGGCGGTGGAGGACGAGTCCCGACCGGCGTGGCACTCGTGTGACGAGGGCCAGGGCCACATAAGCGATGAGGGTGGCCAGGGCCGAGCCCAGTATGCCCAGCGGCGGGATCAGCAGAACGTTGAGCAGGATGTTGCCGACGGCACAGACGGCGGTCATCGCCGCCGCTCGGCCCGTTGATCCCAGGGTGATGAGGCCCCGCAGGTTGGCCAGGAACTGGCCGTAGACAAAAGTAGAGATCGCCACGAGAGACACGATCTCCCCCAACGAGCCTGGGTGGAAATCGCTGGGGGCCCAGATGTGGAGCATCACCGGTTCACAGATGGTGAGGAGGAGCACGACCGGGACGAGGATGATGCTCAGCACGTCACGGCTGGCCGAAAGGAGTTGGCCTCGACCCTCTGGTTCGCGCATGGAGAACGTCCTCGGCAGCCAGGCCTGGTTGACGAAGGTGAGAAGCATAATGCCGAGGGATCCAATGTTGTAGGCGACGGCGTAGCGCCCCGTCGCAGCCGAGCCGAGCTCGTGGCGAATCACGATCCGGTCACCGGCTGCCAGGGTGAAGCTGCTGAGCTGCTGGGGCACCATCGGCAGAGAGAACTTCAGGGTCCGCCGCAGCAGGCCGCCCTGGGCCCACGGCTGCCAGGACGGCCGTAGCGTGACCACGGCAACGACCAGGGCGCCGGCCTGACCGATCACCACCCCCGTGAGGTATCTCGTGACCGTGGCGGGACCAAGGGCGGCGAGGCCAAGCCCAAATCCCTGAGCGCCCGCCGACTGCAGCAGGGCCACGGCCATAAAGACCTTCAGCCGCTTCTGGGATCGGAGGAGGGCCAAGCAGGTGAGGCCGAGAGCGAATCCTGAACCCCAGAGTGCCGCCAGTCGAGCATTGCCAATCGCATCGATCCCGGCGACGGAGTGCCACAACGGCGCGGACCCAACGAGGACCGCAGCACCGGCCGCAACGGCGGTCGTGGCGAAGGCGACGACTCCCTGCGCGTCCCTCGAGCCTCGTCGCGCGAACTCGCGTTGCACGGCGAAGGGCAGGCCGAGGGCCAAGCCCAAGCTGAGAATCTGGGTGGCCGCGGTTGCGAGCGTGACCTGACCGTACCCAGTGGGTCCGAGCGTCCGCGTCAACAGTGGCGTGATGAGGCCCGTCAAGACAAGCTGAAAGGCAGCAGCCACCATGTAGAGGAGGTCCGCACCAAACATGCCGTGCAGCGAGGCCGCCACGTCGCCGTTGGCGCCTCCGGTGGGGGCCGCTTTCGCGCCCTCCCCGGAGGACCTCGCCGCCGCGGCCGGGGGTGAACCTGTCGGCGCCGGCCGGGTCGGCTTCGACTCCTTTGTCTCGACGGTGGACTCTCCATCCATCATCGGTCGAAGCCGCAGCTGGGATCCGGGGCCAGCGCCCGGCGGCGGGAGACATCGGTCCTGACCTCGCGGACCTCGTTCCAGGCTCGGGCCAGCTGGAACATCGGACCGGTCCCCGGGAACGGATCCGGCAGGGAGGGGGGACCAAAACGAGGGGAGTAGCCGGGCAACTCCGAGATCGCGGCCCAAAGCGGATCGGTCAGGTGGCGATACCGACCGCGGTTGCGACGATGAACGACGGCAGGCTCGATGGCATCAGCGGCGGCCGCAGGGTCGCCGCTGAGCTCGACACCGGCAGCGCTGAGTCGCTCCGCGAGCAGAAGCGTCTCTGATTTTGGATCGTCGAGGACGTCTTCGAACCGGACCACAGCCACCGGTAGCCCTCGAGCGGCATCGAGTGCGGCGCGGGTGTACCTATCCCAGATCGACAGGCAGTAGGCCAGGGGGAAGCCCTCCCGACGGTGGAGGGAGTCGGCCACACGATGCGGGTCCCGCAACACGAGCACCACACAAAAGTCCGGGAGAACACGCCGCCAGACCGGGAGGGTGAGACAGAGCCGCGGGTCCTTCCACAGCCAACGGTCGCCGTGGTAGATATCTCTGAACGCGCCCCTTAGACCAGGGAGTGCCTGGTCGCATCTCTGGCTGAACTGCCAGCCCGACGGGAGGGGCGGCGGAGTCATAGAGGTGCCCCGAAAGAGCTTCAGCACCGTGTCGTTGCATGCGCACAGGGCTCTGCTCTCCCAGTGCCCGCTTGGGTTGTCGGGCGCAGAGTAGAGATCGTCGTGTCGGCCCAACGGCAGGCCAAGGAGGTTGACGGCCCGGGTAATCGCCGAGGTCCCGCTGCGGTGCATTCCGAGCACCACCACGCCGCGCGCACCAGGAGAGGCGGTCACGAGGTCACCGACCGGGCCGCGGTCGACGAGACGCCGAGAACGTCGTCGTAGACGGAGAGGCATCGGGCACTCATGGCGGACCAGGTCGGCAACCCATCCACGGAGGGATCGAGTCGGGCACAATCAAGCTCGGCTGCTATGGCTTCGGCGACGACCGACGGCGTGGCATCCGAGGCGACGAAGCGCACCCGGGATGCCAATCTCGCCACCTCCTCGTGGGCCGGGATCCGGCTCGCGACCACCCGGCTTCCGGCGGCGAGACCTTCCAGGAGCACAAGGCCGAAGGCCTCGTGGAGGGACAGGGTGAGTGTCACGTGCGCAGTCCTCTGCCAGCGACGAACCGCGTCGGTGTCCAGCCGGCCCAGCAGGGAGACCCGGGAGGCCACCCCGAGGTCGTCGGCCAGGGCCCCGAGCTGATCCGCCTGAGGGCCGTCGCCGACGATCACCAGCTTCGCCGACGCCGGCAGCAGGGGCATGGCCCTCACGGCCAGGTCGAGTTGCTTGTAGCCCTCGAGTCGACCCGCCGTCAGGACAATGGACTGGGCCTCCTCGTAGGGATCGGCCTCGAGCAGCTCATCGGCGTCCACCCCGGGATAGACGAGCCGGATCCGATCTCCAACAAATGGGAAGCTCTTCCTGACCTTGGACGCCTCGAACTCGGTATTGCAGAAGATGGCCGACGCCCTTGCAAAGGTGGCTCTACCGATGGGACCATAGAAGAGGTGGAGGGCCTTGGCGGGCGTCGTGTGCCCGCCGCCGTGAAAGTGCGGAGTGTACACGAAAGGAACGGTCGAAAGGAGCGCAGCTACCGCCGCCGGCACGGCGTGGTAGCTATGCCCGTGGACGATGTCGTAATCCCTGGCATGACCCCGCAGATAGCGAACGAGACCCGGGGCAAAGGGAAAACGCCGGCTTCGGGTTCGGCTCCTGAACCAATGGACGTCCACGCCCGCACAGGGCGAGGAATCTGCGGGCATGGTTCCATCCAGCCGGCGCCACTGCGCCAGGACATCAACCTGGCATCCGAGCGCGGCCAGACCTCGAGCCAGTTGTGACACGTGAGTCTCTATCCCGCCGACGAGCGGGGGGAAGCTGGGTGAAACCAGGGCCACCCTGAGTCCGGGACCGCCGAGATCAGCCATGGGCCGCTCTGGCCCCGACGACCCGCGCGTAGATCCGCTCGATCTCGTCGACCACGCTTCGGACGGAGTAAACCTCGGCTCGCTTGCGGGCGGCGGCCCCCATCTGGGAACGAAGGTTGGGGTCATCGATCAACGTCGCGACGGCCTCCCGCAGGGCGATCGGATCGCCCGGGGGCACCAGGCGGCCAGTGATGCCGTCATCGACGAGGTCCACGAGACCGCCCACGCTACTGGCGACAACCGGAACACCGAAAGAGAGGGCTTCGAGGGCCGCCGTTGGGCAAGGATCGGCCCACACCGACGGCACGACGCCGACCGACGCGCGGCTCCACGCCATGCTCATCTCGGCCCGATTCAGGCTCACGACTGAGACATCCTGCGGCCAGGTACGCGTCCCGACGTCGAGGGCGGCGACCACTAGAGGGCATGGAGGCCGCTCGGCCCAGGCCTCCGTCAGCACGTCGATACCCTTGTGCCCGCTCGCGGAGCCAGCAAACAGGGCGAACGGTTTGGACGGTAGGCCAGAGAGCGTCGCCGCCGGGACGGACTCAACCTTCGCGGGCGCGAAGTTGGGAACGACCACCGGCTCACTCCGGGTGAAGGGTGCGACGGCTGTCGCCACCGCCTCGCTGACGGCGATGTGAGCATCGGGCCTGACCCATTTGCGTCCCAGCCGGGTTGTCAGGTCCACCAGGACCGCTTTTCCCTTTCCGTATCGCTCGGCGCTGCAGGGCACGCAGCGAGTCAGGCTCGGCCCCGAACAGATCGTCTTGTCGGGGCGCAGCAGGGTCCGTTTCGGGCAGGCCCATGCATAGTCGTGAGCGGTAAGCACGAGCGGTGTCCCTGTCCTGGCCAGCGAGGCGGCCATCCAGTTGTGAGCGTGCACGACGTCCGGTCGGAAGGTGCCCAGGATCTGTTTCAAGCACCACCAGGCCTCGGGATCTGGAATGGGAAGATGAAACGGCCGGGTGGGATCGGCATGGAGTGACCGGAGCCGGGACGCCGTGCTCTTGATTCGGTGGACACGGATGGCGCCTTCCTGCTGGAGGGACTCGACCGGACCGAGCGTCGCTACCTCGACGTCGTGACCCCGCCGTTGTAATTCCTCCGCCAGACCGGCGACGTGTATCTCCAGGCCACCGAGGATAGGAGGATAGAACTCACTGACGACGAGGACCTTCATTGTGCGACCTTGAAGTTGCGGGGGGCCACCGAGATGCTCTCAAAGAACTCCCGGTAGAGTGCGGCACTGGCATCCCAGCTGTGCGGGTTGGTGTATCGCTGTCCGACTCTGGAGAGCGCCCGGCGCATCGCCGCCTCGAGAGAGACGGCGCTTCGCGGGTCGGCGAACTCGACGCCGTCGTAGTTCTCGCACGCTTCGCGAAGAGCTGGGACCGTCGTGGTGACCAGCGGCAGCCCGGCCGCCATGGCCACATTGACGGGACCCGATACCGAGGCTCTCCGGTACGGCAGGACCACGACGTCGGCCCATTCCAACAACCGAGGGATCTCCACGTCCGCCAGGAACCGGTCGATAACCGTCGCCCGCTCCTCACCCAGGGCTCTGAGCCTCGCGATGGCATTCCCCGCGTCGTCCCATGGCTCGCCGGCCACCGTGAGGTGCACGTTGCTATGGACGCCGAGCGCCTCGAAGGCCGACACGAGCTCGTCTACACCCTTGTACGGTCGAATGACCCCGAAATACAAGAAGCGCACGTGATCGCCGGTGGAACGAACCCTCGGGCCGGTCCTCGGGGACAGCGGCTGGTGCTCGTTGGCCCCGGGAATGACGACCACCGTGGGCAAATCGCGAAGGGCGGGGTGGGCATCTGACATCGCACCCGCGTCCTCCTTCGAGTGGACCACGACACCGGAAAGGTACGGCCGGAGCCGGGCGATCATGAACTTCGAGTATCGCAACACCAACGGCAAGGCCGCTTCTCCGACGTCACTCGCCTCGTGCATCTCGATCACTACCCGCGCACCGAGTCGATGCGCGGCCCTGGCCAGTACCAGATAGTTGTGGGCCGTCACCGCCGTCCACCACTGAAGCACCACCACCTCGGGCCGCCGTGCCTCGAGGTAGCGCAGGGCCGGTCGCAGTGATCCAACCACGAACCAGTCGAGACCCTCATGGCAGTCGACGCTATCGAGGTCCAAGATGTCGGGCGAGTAAGCACCGACTCGTCCTCGCCCCGGATAGGCCAGCTCGGGGCAGAGTCTCCGGATGAGCAGGGCGCTCACCGGATCGCCCCGTCTCTGGAAGGCTCTCACCAGCGCCGCCGTGTGATAGCTGATACCAGAGAGAAATCTAACTCCGGGCCCGACGACGAGCACTCCTCCTCTGGGCGCGCCGCCTAGGGCGGTCAGATCAGCAGGCTGCACTCGTGCGGTCTCAGCGCGGACGTACGCGCTCGGCCACAACCGTACGCAAGACTCGGACACCGTCGCGACGGGCATTGAGATTACTCACACCATGGACCCTGTCGTATTCGAAGCTTGGTACTTCGACGACCTTGAGCCGTGACCTGGCTACCCGGATGTTCATGAGGGTTTCGGCCTCGAAGCCGGCACAGTCGGGAACGACCTCGGGAAGGTGACGACGCCAGAAGGCGTTATAGCCGTAGCAGAGGTCGCTGTAGTCGACCGACCAGATGCGGTTGACGAGCCCGGAGAGGGCTTTGTTGCCCAAGCGCCGGATCTGGGTGATGTCGGAGCTCCCGCCCCCGGTCACGAAGCGCGTGCCCTTGGCGTAGTCCGCTCCGGTGAGCAAGGCGGCCACAAACCGTGGAATTTCGGCAGGGTCGGTCGAGCCATCCGCATCCATCATGACGATTATTTCGCCGGTGGCCGCCCAGAATCCTGCAATGAGGGCATTGCCCTTGCCAGAACCCAATTGATCGACGATGCGGACACCGGGCCAAAGCTTCCGGGCCACGTCGGTCGTGCCGTCGGTGGAGTGCCCGTCGACGATGATCACCTCGGCCACCTCCTTCGGCATGCGCGACAGGACCCGGGGCAGATTGCGGGCCTCGTTGAGCGTCGGGATCACCACGGTCACTGGGACCGCCGAGACAATCGGGTCCAAATTGGCTCCGGCCCCGGAGTTGGCGTGGACAACGAGCCCAACCTGGTCCGATGGTGCCACCGTCTGGCGCCGATCAGGGGAGCCCTCTCGACGGTCCACGACACCCCGTCGCCGGTCCACGGCACCCCGTCGCCGGTCCACCACATCCACATGCACTGACGTCAGTCCCGAACCTGTCGTCGCCACCTCTCCCATTGCACCATTGATCACGCTCTCCGTGGTCATTTGATCTCCATTCGAGGTTTTCGCAAGCGGGTCGGCATGGACCGCTCAGCGCTCTTTTCTCGAGTCTGTTCTCGAGCATCGAGCTTGGGCGATCTACTCCTCATTGTCAACCGCTGCGGGGTTCACCGACCGGCACATCGGTAAACGCAGAAAGAACTATGGAATGAATATCACCAACCGCGCGTCACCCACTACCTTTCGCAGTGAAGGCGCAGCACAGGACGCTCGTCGTAGTGTTACAAGCACGCTGTGTAGTTTGAAGCGGAGCGGTCGAATCATCATGTCCGCTTACACTTTGAGCACCGACACAACCACGACCGGTGCCATTTTCGGGTTCTTCACCGAAGACTTTCCCTTTTTCGAGGAATCATCGTTGGCAGCACCACGGGCCGGTTCTATTCTCGCCGCCGCCTGGCCTGGCGCGTCCGCTGAGACGGCTCGCGCCGGTTGGCCACACATCACAGAACACTCTGGGGATCGCACATGAACCGGACCGAATGGTCACTCGCCGCTTCTGACTACCGAAGCCGCTATATGTCGGCCATCCCGTGGCCCCACCTGGTCCTCGACGGCGTCTTCGACGAGGCAGTAGTGCGGGCCGCCGAGGCAGAGGAGATGCCCTTCGCCACCTCCCTTCCGGCCCACAAGTCCTATCGCCAGGTGAAGGCGGAGTCGCCGGAGGTCTCCGGTCCTGCCGCAGCAAGCATCCTCGAACGCCTCGTCTCTCCGGAGTTCGTCCGGTTCGTCAGCGACCTAACGGGAGTCGAATCGGTGGTCGCCGACCCCACGTTCTACCGGGCCGGCCTTCACGTCGGTAAGCCCGGATCCTTCCAGGCCGTGCACTCGGACTTTCGCAAGCACGGGCACACTCGCTTCTACCATCGGATCAACGTCCTCGTCTACCTGAACTCGGACTGGCAGGACTCCTGGGGCGGTCATCTCGAGCTCTGGGGACGCGGGATGCGCGCGTGCGGACAGCGAGTTGCTCCGCTCGCCGGTCGGACGGTCATCTTCGAAACCGGACCCGAGACCTACCACGGCGTGCCCGATCCGCTGACATGCCACCCGGATCGATTCCGCCTGACGCTGGCCAGCTACTACTACACAGAGGAGCCCGCTCCCGATGACCGCGGGCGCCCCTACCTGCGCCGGCCGTGCCGACCGCAGGATCCCTGGTACACGGGCATTGCCAGCCCGGCGGACGCGGCTGGCAATGCGCTGCGGAAGGTTCGGCGGATCTCTCATCATGGTCGCGAGACCTGACGAGGGACTAGTCTCGTGGGGCCAGTTGTCGCCGTGCTTACGGTCCACCCGCTCCACAAACCCCGAACCGAAGAGATCATCTCATGACCGCACCCTGGCCCCGGCACCAGCGCCGCCAAGCGGCTCGACCCGCATCCGCCGTCTAGCCGACGGGCTCGGGTGCAACCAGTGGCGTTCCAAACCGGCCGCCGTGCTGCTAGCTGATGTCGCCGCCCACTTCGACGCCGCGCCCACCTGAGAACCTTCCCCCCTCGGCACAGGAGTCTCGTATGCGTACCCAAACCTCCCTACTCGCAAGCGCCCTGCTCGCCGTAACGGCGGCCGCCGCCGTCACGATGGGCGCCACGGGCGCCACGGCCGCCACGGCCGCCACGACAACGAACCCGTTGGCAGGCGACCAGTTTTATGTGCAGCAAGGAGCCGAGAACAAGGCCGCCCAAGCGGCCGCGTCGGACCCGTCCCAAGCCGCCCAACTGGACGTGATCGCCGGCCAGTCCACCGCCTACTGGGTGACCCCACAATCCCCCGACTCGAACAACCAGCAGTATGTCAACTCGATCGAAACCCAAGCCAGCCGGGCCGGCCAGATACCGGTCTTCACCCTCTACGCGATCCCGTACCGCGACTGCGGCTCCTACTCCTCAGGAGGGGAACCATCCGACGCCGCCTACCGAGCATTCGTGAACTACGTGAAGGCGGGGATCGGCGGCCGGAAAGCCGTCGTTGACATCGAACCCGACGCCCTCGTCGAAGCCGACCGAAGCGTCTGCTCGGAGATGACTCCCACCTTGATCGCCGAGCGCGTCGCCGACCTCAAATACGCATCCGACACTCTCTCCGTGGCCGGCACCAGCGTGTTCGTGGACGCCGGGTCCGGCACATCGAAAGGCAACCCGTCCGCTTCTGCCGCGTTTCTCGTACCTATGCTCATCAAAGTCGGCGTGACCACCGACGCCGGCTTCGAGCTCGGCACCAGCGGTGACACGGCCACCCCAACCCTGCAGGCCTACGGCGACCAGGTCAGCAACGACCTCGCCGCGAACGGCGTCACCGGGAAGGGATACACCATCGACACGTCGAGGAACGGGAACGGGGACGCCGGCCAGTCCGGGTTCTGCAACCTCCCCCATCTCGGTCTCGGTCACTACCCGTCGCCGGTCACGTCCGATCCGCTCAACGACGCCTACCTGTGGGTCAAGTATCCGGGGGAGTCCGACGGAGCGTGCACCGGGAACGGCACCCCCGATCCGAACGCCCCGCCGTCCGGGCAGTTCTGGGCGGCGTACGCGGTCGGGCTCGTCAACGGTAACTCGCCCGCACCGCCCGCCCCCTGACATGCCCCGTGTCCGCGCCGTTACCCGGCGCGTGTCGCGCTCGGCGAGGGTCGGCGGGTGCGCTTACTAAGCGATCGCCCTATCCACCGGCGGACCTCCGCCCATATCAGCCCTGTGCTGGCGGCACCCACGTAGTCCTACATCGCCGACGATGTGGCCGTAGCGCATAGCCCGATATCACGGTCAATGCTCTCCACGACTGGTCGGCGACTTCGCCAAGAGCCGATCGGCTTTCACCCGCCACATGGCTATTGTCGGTGGGGTCATGCGGTGATCACTCCCCCGCCCAAGCACAGGCTCGCACGGGCACGTCGGCAAGCGTCTCGACGGGCGCAAGCTCCCCGCGAACGTGGACGGAGACCGCGCCCGCCCCTGCGGTCCGCCACGACCCGTCCGGATCGCGGATGAGCGCAGTCCTCTCATCGATGGCGGCGATGCGCAGGCGGCCGGTCGCCAAGCCGACGGTCCGCCGAGACTTCTCCTCCGACCACGTATCGCTGTGAGGTAGGACGGCGAGCCCTGAGACCAACCCGAGCCCGAGGGTCAACGCTCCACCCCTGGGATCGACCATGGGGTCGCCGAGGACCATGGCCCCGGCGGATGAGCCGGCAACGACGGCGCCGGAGTGCCAGGCGTCGACGATGGCCGCCCATACCTTGCTGTCCTTGAACACCGAACGCAGATGCAAGGGTGAGCCGCCAGCCAGGTAGATGAACCGGGCCGCCCCGACGACGGCGGCGTTCTCTTCGTCGTCGGCATCGCTCCGGGCGAGGACCATCAGGCCCCGGGTGACGGCCCCGATCCGCTCGAACCAGCCCGTGGCCGCACCGACCGACCGCTGCGGATGCTCGTAGGCCGCCGCCGTCGGCAGCACGAGCACCTCACCGCATCCCGAAGCCTGCCACAGCTCGGCGTCGAAGCTGCACCCTTCCGTCCACTCGGCTCCTCCGATGAGGGCCAAGGGCCCAGGAGTACCGGTGCACGTCTCGGAATGCTTGTTCATCCCGGCTCACGGTAGCGGTCGGACGCTCGGCGTCCGACCAGGCGCAATCGTCGACTTGGTGAAGCGTGACGACGGGCCGGAGGCGCTCGACACCACCGGCCCGTCGGCACCCTCGGGGGTGTCCCCTTCTCCACCGGGCATGGTAGTCAACGGCCGAGACGGCGGCCCGGTGTTCCACAGGTCAGAAGGTGGGGGGGCCCCAAACGAGCACTTCAAGACGATGCGGCGCCGAGGATCGAAACCCACCCAAAGAGATACCCACATCTCCATCGCCCTTGATCCACAGGTTGATCCCCAGCTTGGGGAAAGCACGCCCTCGGTACGGCCCGAAGCGCCTGGATCCTCCCAAAGTTCAGCACGCGTAGCGCGTAACCAAACGCCTCAAGCGTTCGAATGTGGCCTCTTGGGTCGCCTGATAGCCAGTCGCTCTACTACCATCTGGTCCGTTATGGATGACCCGGACGGGACAGATCTGAGGCCCGTCCTCGTGCGGATGATGGATGCAAGAGTCGGCAGCACGCTGACTATGGAGCTGCTGGCCTCCTCCTCATCGATGGCTCTCGACCGTGTCTACCCCTTCGAGCACAGCTATCTGACCTACCTCGTGCGGCTGGTCAGCCAACTCGCCGAGACGGAACCGATCGGAGATGACTTCAACGGCTTCGTCATGGACAGCCTGGTCTACGGCAAGGACGACCGCGTCGGCCCGTTGCCGTTCGAGGCGGCGATAGTCCGGCCCGCAGACCTGAGTCGGACCGGTCTCGCCGCCCTGTGGCGGACGTTTTCCACGGCCGTGAACTCGCAGGGGCCACGGCGATGTTCGCATTACGCAGAGAAGTACTGGGGAGAGGTGAAGCCGATCATCGATGCCGGTCTCCGGCCGAGCATCATCGACCTCGTGCGGGATCCGCGTGACGTCGTGGCCTCGCACCGCGCCTTCAATCGCCTTCATGACGAGAAGCTCTTCGGGCGACCGCAGGCGACGGATGAAGACTCGCACCTACGCCATCTGGCTGCCGCCATTGCGTTCCGTCTGAACGCGATGGGGGCACCGCTCTCGGTCCCGAGGATCACCGTGCGTTACGAGGACCTCGTCACGAAACGCGCCGACACCTGCGAACGGATCGGTGAGCTCATCGGCCTTTCCATCAGGCCGGATGGCGCCGGCGGTCACGGTGCGGACACGGCGGCTCACATGACATCGTCGAGCGCCGAAGCATCGATCGGCCGCTGGCGCCGTGACCTCGACCCCGCCGACGTTCGCAAGATCGAGCGACGTTTGGCCGAGCCGATGGTCGAACTTGGCTACGACATCGACGCCCCTGACACGGGAGCCTGATCACGGCCTGGGTCTACCGCTGGGGGCCGGCCCACGGCCGATCTCGGCGACTGATGGTCGAACGGGACCACCATCGACCGGAGAACCGCCACGGCAACGAGACCGGCGCGGCTGGCGCCGTATCGACCGCTCGGCGCGGCCAAGCGGCCTCGATGGCCGCCACGATGGCGGCGAGCTCGGCATCGGTCGGGCCTCGGAGCCCACCCTCGCCTGCTTCCGCCGAGGAGGTCAAAGCGGGACGTTCCCGTGCTTGCGCTTGGGCAGCTCTTCGCGTTTCGAGCGGAGGAGGTCGAGGCTGGCGGCGAGGACCCTCCGAGTGTCGGCCGGGTCGATCACGTCGTCGACGTACCCGCGTTCGGCCGCCAGGTACGGGTTGGCAAACTTCTCCGTGTACTCGTCGACGAGCTCCGCCCGGCGCGCCCCCCGATCCGCCGATTCGGCCAGCTCCCTTCGATAGACGATATCAACGGCGCCCTGCGGTCCCATGACGGCGAGCTCGGCCGACGGCCACGCATAGGCCAAATCGGCCCCGATGCCCTTCGAGTTCATGACGACGTAAGCACCGCCGTAGGCCTTCCGGGTGATCACCTGGATGCGCGGCACCGTCGACTCGCAGTAGGCATAGAGGAGCTTGGCGCCGTGGCGGATGATCCCACCGTACTCCTGGTCGGTCCCGGGCATGAACCCGGGAACGTCGACGAAGGTGATGAGCGGGATGTTGAAGCTGTCGCAGGTTCGCACGAAGCGCGCGCCCTTTTCCGAGCTCTCGATATCGAGCACGCCGGCGAGGACCTGGGGCTGGTTACCGACGATACCGACCACAGAGCCGCCGATACGAGCGAAGCCGCACACCAGGTTCATGGCCCACATGGCGTGGTACTCGACGAAGTCGCCGTCGTCGGCGACCGCCGTGACCACCCGCTTCATGTCATAGGGCTGATTGGGGCTCGGCGGGATCAGCTCCTGCAGCTCGGGTACCAGCCGGGTCGGATCATCGCCCGTCTCGAGGCGCGGCGGCTCCTCCAGATTGTTGGCCGGGAGGAATCCGAGCAGGTCGCGGACATCGTCGAGGCAGGCCTTCTCGTCGGCTGCGACGAAGGCCGCAACCCCCGACTTGGTCGCATGGGTCATAGCACCGCCGAGCTGCTCGAGCGTCACCTCTTCCCCCGTAACGGTCTTCACGACATCGGGTCCGGTGATGAACATCTGCGATGTCTCCCGCACCATGAAGATGAAGTCGGTCAGAGCGGGGCTGTAGACGGCGCCCCCCGCGCATGAGCCCATGATGACGCTGATCTGGGGAATCACCCCCGACGAGTCGGCATTCCGCTTGAAGATGCCGCCGAAGTAGTGGAGACCGACGACACCCTCCTGGACCCGGGCCCCACCGCCATCGTTGATCCCGACCATGGGAACACCCAGGCTCGTCGCCAGGTCCATGATCTTGTGGACCTTCTCGCCGAAGACCTCACCGAGCGACCCGCCGTTGACCGTGAAGTCCTGACTGAACAAGCAGATCTTGCGACCGTCAACTGTGCCGAAGCCGGTGATGACGCCGTCGGTGTAGGGGCGCTTATCGTCGGTGAGACCCGGTGCACGGGTCCTCGCCAGCATGTCGAGCTCCTGAAACGAGCCGTCGTCGAGGAGGTAGTCGACCCGCTCCCGAGCCGTCATCTTGCCCTTGGCGTGTTGGCGCTCGATGGCATGGGGCGAGCCGGCGTGCAGGGCCGACTCCTTCCGGCCGGCCAGGTCCTCGAGACGTTCGGCCATCGTGTGCCCGGGCGGCGGATTCACAGACATCGTCCAGGAGGCTACCGGCGCGAGCCGCCCACCCGCCTACCATCCGCCCATGCTCGAAGGTCCGAGGCCACCGGCTCCTCCGTTGCCGAGCCCGTGGCGATTCCCCGAGGGGCCCGACGTCATCGCCGCGGTCGCAGGGGACGGGGAGCTCGCAGCGGTCGGTGCCGACCTCCAACCCACCACGATCCTTGCCGCCTACCGCTGCGGCCTCTTCCCCATGCCGGTGCGGCGCAACGTCGTCGGCTGGTGGTCGCCCGAACCGCGAGGGATACTCCCCCTCGACGGCCTGCAGGTAAGCCGCTCGCTGCGACGCTCCTGTCGCCGCTACGAGATCCGCGTCGACACCGCCTTCGACGAGGTCATGGACGCCTGCGCCGACCGCCGCCGGCCGGGTGCGTGGATCAACCCGGCGATCCGTGACGCCTACCAACGCCTGCACCGGCTGGGGTGGGTCCACAGTATCGAGGCCTGGGACGCGGAAGGCCTTGCCGGCGGCCTCTACGGGCTGGCCCAGGGCGGGCTGTTCGCCGGGGAGTCGATGTTTCATCGGCGCCGCGACGCGTCGAAGGTCGCCCTCGTCGGCCTAGTAGCCTGCTTGCGCGCCGGGGGTGGAGCCCTCCTCGACGTCCAGTGGGCCACCGATCATCTCAGCTCCCTCGGCGCCGTCAGCATCCCGAGGGCCGAGTACCACCGGCGACTGGCCGACGCCGTGAGCCGCCCACAGTTGCGAATCGACTCGGCGCTCGACGGATCATGAGGTCCGCGATACTGCGGTCTGCGAGAATGACGTGGTGGCCAGGCAACCGACAGCGCAGCCGGGTGCTTCGACGCCGCACAAGGATCTGATCGTCCACGCCAGGCGCTTGGCGGGACGGGTCCGTCGCCGTCTACGGGGCGACGATGGCAGCGGGCTCGTCGTCGACGTCGACCACCAGGGGACACCTGAGGCAGTTTGGCGCAGTTCGGGTCGGATCGAAGGCCTTCGCCCGCTCGACCTCGGTCGATGGTCGCGCGCCGTCGTCGTCGCGCCTCATCCCGACGACGAGGTCCTCGGGGCCGGCGGGCTCATGCAGCGGTTGGCGAGAGGTGGTGTACCGATTGCCGTCGTCGCCGTCACGGACGGCGAGGCCTCCCATCCCGGATCGTCGGCGGCCGCCGCGATCGACCTACCCTCCGTTCGAGCGGAGGAGAGGACGGCCGCTCTCCGCCGGCTCCTACACGATGCTCCCCCGGTCGAGCGGCTCGGCCTTCCCGACGGTCGAGTAACCGGTGCGTCAGGGCCTCTCAGAACCAAACTCGAGGACTGGCTCACCCCTGGCGACGTCTGTGTGGCCCCGTGGACGAGTGAGCGCCATCCCGACCACGACGCTGTCGGTCGCGCCGCGATCGAGGCGTCACGAAACGTTGGATGTGACATCATCAACTACCTCGTCTGGGCATGGCACTGGGCCACTCCCGACGGTGAAGATCTGCCTTGGGAAGATTGTCGACGTCTGGACCTCACCCGTAGGGACGCAGCGAGAAAGCGCTGGGCCACGATGGCGTTTCTGTCACAGATCCGACCGCTCGGGCCCGACCGAAGGGACGGCCCGGTACTCCCGGACGGGATGCTGCGCCGATCGTGGCGGACGAGCGAGGTGTATATCGTGGGCGCAGATGGCCGGCCGCTGGGTTAGGTCCCGCTGCGAAACAACTCGCGCGGCTGATGCCGATGAGCCCTTGGTGCGACGGCACTTGCGGCCTACGGCCGTGCAAGTTGTTTCTTCGCGGTCCCTTAGGCCGAGCGGGACCTGAATTTCAGCTGGGTGAGCGATCCCTTGGCCAACGATCGCCCCATCGCCACAGGCGAACGGCTGAACCCCCACCAGCCCTCGCGCGCTGCCTCCGCAATCTTGGCCGCCCTGAGCTGATGCACGAGCGCAGGCGCACATTGTGTCGCCTGGTAGGAACGGAAGCGGTCGAGGTGCTCGGATAGGAGAAGCTCAGCTGCCGTGTCACCACGCACTGCAGCGGCGTCCGCATGACGAATCAATATGCCCTCCATTACCTTCCGCCGAAGACGATTCCCTTCTGGGGAGAACTTTACGACATTGCCATCGTGACGTCGATAACCAAAGTGGTGGCCGGGGACTGAAACAAAATTCCCTCTCAAGAGGAGACGAAGGGTGAGGTCAAAGTCCTCCAACATGGCCATCTCGGAGCTGAACCCACCGACGAGTAAGAACTCTTCGCGACGCACCATCATGGCGGCCGAAACGTAGAGGTACGGCAGGCGGCCGCTCAACATCTCCTCGGCCGAACCAGCTTGGGCATCCTTGCCCTCCCCGATCTGCGCACCCTCGCCGTCAAGGTACCAATAGCCGACGAGACTACAGGGCGCGTCGGCATGGTCTTCCAACGACTCCACCTGCAGAGCGAGTCGATCTTTCGACCAGACGTCGTCATCATCGAGAAACGTGATAAACGGAGCGCGGCTGTGACTGACTCCGACGTTTCGAGCAGTGGACACGGTACAGGGTCCCTCGACTCTGTAGATGCGCGTATTGGGTATCCCTCTCGTGGCAGAAATGACGCTCTCGGGATCGGGAACACCATTGTCGATAATAAGGAGCTCCCATCCCGCGAAGACCTGAGCGCTGACACAAGCCAACGTCTCGGCAAAAAACCTACTGGAACGGTTGGTCGCAAGAATGATGCTTACCGTCGGGTCACCCGCACTGGAAATCGACAAAGGTCAGCCACCCCCCAACGTTCGTATATCCCTGATCGTCGGTGGAGGTTATACGATCTCCGCTGCTCTCGGTTGATGTGCTGTCTCTGCATGACACGGGTTCGTCGGCCGCAATTCCTGGGCTCGAGGCGCTAACATCGTGGGATCTCTACCAGCGAGCCGACACCGAAGGGGCAGGCCTGGTTCGACGAACTGTACGCCGACAACCCCGACCCGTGGGGTTTCGATTCGCGCTGGTACGAGCGGCGGAAGTATGCGCTCACCCTGGCGGCCCTTCCCGACGAGCGGTACACCTCTGCCTTCGAGCCGGGCTGCTCCAACGGTGTCTTCACCGCAAGCCTGGCCGAGCGCTGTGACGCGCTCATCGCCGCTGACCACGTCGACGCGGCCGTGGCTCGCGCCCGCGAACGGTTGAGCGGTCACTCACACGTCCGTGTAGAGCACCGCCAGATACCAGCGGACTGGCCCGACGGCCCCTTCGACCTCATCGTCGTGAGTGAGCTGGCGTACTACCTGGGAGAGGCCGACCTCGTCCGGTTGTTGGCGTCGATGCAGGAGACGCTTGCGCCCGGCGGCGTGCTCGTCGGAGTCCACTGGCGAGGTCCGACCGACTACCCCATCTCCGGCGACGAGGCCCAGCGCCGGTTGGCGGGCGGCGGACCGTGGTCATCGGTGGCCCACTACGAGGAGCCGTCGTTCCTGCTCGACGTCTGGCGTCGCCGCTGATTTAGTCATCCTTGGCGCCGGGCAGCGGCCAGCTCCTCCACTCGATCGGCGAGCGTGGGGGCGTCGATGCGTTGGCAGACAGCGCCGAAGGCGTCGGTCGGACCGTTCCACCGCAGGTCGGCCACGGAGCCGAGCAACGATCCGTCCACGCGCAGGGTGGCGAGATGCTTGAAGAGCAGCGCTTCCTCGCGGCCGTCCCTGAGCGCCGCGGCCAGCTTGGGTCCGCTGCGCAGACTCACTCCCCAGTCGGCCGGGTCGGCGGGCACGTCCTCGAGATGCTTCCAGCGAGCGAGGACTGCGGCGGCAGACTTCGCGCCCCAGCCGGGGAGGCCGGGGAATCCGTCGGCGGTGTCGCCGACGAGCGCCAGGTAGTCGGGGATCGACTCCGGCCCGACGCCGAACTTGGCCGCCACTCCGGCCTCGTCGAACATCAGACTCTTGCGCCGGTCGAGCTGAACCACGCGACGCCCGGTGACACACTGACCGAGATCCTTGTCGGGCGTGCAGATGATTACCTGCTCCACCGCCGGATCGGCGGCGGCCACGGCCGCGGCACTGGCCAGGGCATCGTCGGCCTCATCGTCGACCATGGCCCACACGACGACACCGAGCGCAACGAGGGCCTCCTCGAGGGGCCACGCCTGCGACCAGAGGTCGGGGTCGACGCCGGCGCCGGTCTTGTACCCGGGCCACAGGTCGTTGCGCCACGACTCGATCACGTGGTCGGTCGCCACGCCGACATGCGTCGCCCCGTCACCCAGCATCCCGAACACCGAGCCGAGGACGCCCCTGATGGCGGCGACCTCTCTGCCGTCGGCGGTTCGGTGCGACGGCACCCCGAAGAAGTGGCGGAACAGCTCATAGGTTCCGTCGACCAGATGGACCTTCACGTCAGCGCTCCTTCTCGACCCGATGTAAAAGCGCCACCTCGGCTGATCTTGCTCCCTCGGTTGCACAGACGACATCTTCATCGACGGTGCCACCGCTCACCCCGATGCCGCCCACGACCAGCCCTTCTTGAGTGATGGGGATACCTCCGCCGAAGATCACGAAACGGCCGGCGCCACAGGTGTGGAGCCCGAAGAGAGGGCCACCCGGAGCGGCCTGCTCAGCCAACAGGTGGGTCGCCGTCTGGTTGGCCACGGCGGTGAAGGCCTTGTCGACGGCGATCGTCGGACCCGCGATCTCGGCGCCATCCATGCGCAAGAAAGCCTTCAGGTTACCGCCGGCATCTACCACCGCAACCGATACCGTCGCCTCGAGAGCCGTTGCGGCAGCAGTGGCCGCAGCGATGATCGAGCCGCATTCCTCAGAGCTGATCTCCACCTACTAGCTTCTCCCAACTCGGATGGTGTCACGATCCTCGTGGTCCGAACCGGTCACCGGGCGACGGTTTATCGACAACTCAAAGACGCCAGGTACGTGCCACTCCGACGAGAGCATCGCAGCGGCTCCCTTGGCCGTAAAGTCGACTTGCTCGATCTGCTGAAGGGCCGAGCCGCGCGATACCCCAAGTAGCCGAGCGAGGCGTCGGTCCGCTACGACCGGTCGGAGGGTGGCGAGAGCATGATGGATGGCGAGGCCGGCGTCGGCGAAGAAGACGTAGAGGGAGCGGTCGAGGGGGGCATCCAACATGTCGCCGAGAAGCGCCTTCGGTAACCGGTCCTCGGAGTAGATCGCCGGAGTACCATCTGCCGTCCTTACCCGCTCGATCCACACGAGCGGCGCGCCGACGTCGAGGCCAAGCAGCTCTGCCTCGTGAGCGTCGGCAGGCCGCTGGCTGCGGGCAAGCACGATTTCGGCCGGAGTCATGCCGGCCTCCTTGATCATCGTCGTGTAACTGACGGTCATGTCGAGCGAATGTCGGTGTCTCGGTACGCCGGTGACGAATGTGCCGCGTCCGTGAGCGCGGCTGAGGTACCCGGCCTCGAGCAGCCCTTGGACGGCCTCGCGCAATGTCGCCCGGCTGACATTGAAGCGCTGCGCCAGCTCCGCTTCGTTGGGGATCTTGTCGCCGACGCGGTGACGACCAGCACGAAGGTCCGATAGCAGCGCGTTCCTCACATCTTGGACGAGCGTCTGGCGTGACGCCACCAGTCACTCCTCCGAGCCTTGAGGTTCGTCCGCAAGCGAGGAGCAAGTCGCAAGCACTGCTCGAACCTGGTCGGCCACATCGGGCGCGCCAGGCAACAAACCATCGAAGATGGCGCCCCCAATTGTGAAGCCCCACGCGCCGGTCCCGGCAATCGCCCGTATCTGCTCGAGACTGCCGATGGAACCTGCGACGATCACAGGGCCCGGTACCGCCTTCACCACGGCTCGGGCCAGGGCAACAGGGTCGGCCGACACATGACGGTACGCGAGCAGGTCGACGCCGGTGATGCCGGAGGTCGCCGCCAGAGCCGTAGCGTGAGCGGCAATCCAATCGATCTCGCCACCGAGCACGCTGGGATGCCCCTCGACCCGGCCGGGGAAGGGGAGGTATCTGATCCCGCTGCCTGCGAGGATGCGGGCCCCTGCTTCCGGGTGGGTCCCGCCGAGCACCCAATCCACCCCGATGCTCGCCGCCGCCGCCGTGCTTCGCAACTCGTCCTCTTGGCTCGTGGAAACGACCTCGAGCATGACCTCGAGACCATCATCGTGCGCGACACGGGTGATCTCAGTGAGATGCTCGGGCGTCGCTCCGATGTCCTTGAAACCGACAAATCGCAGACCGGTGCCGCGCGTCTGCTCATACACGCCGATGGCGTCGCCAACCGTTGTGTCGTCGTGAGTCAGCATGAACACAAACTCGGTCAAGGTGACCCCTCCTCGGGCTGCGACAGGTCCTCGGCAGAATGATCGGAGCCACCAGGGAGCAACTGGCCGATGCTCTCGATGACGTAACGAGGTTGCAGCGCGCTCGAGGCGAGTTCAGCGGGGGAGGTCGCTCCTCCGAGCACGAGGACGCCGGCCATCCCGGAGACCTCGGCGAGGACCATATCCGTCGAGAGGCGATCACCGACCATCACGGCACCGGACGCCGGTACTCGAAGGCGGTCGAGAGCGGCGCGGGCCATGTGAGCGCTCGGCTTGCCCGTAATGGCCTCTGCGTGTGCGCCGGTACAGGCCTCGACCGCAGCGAGAATGGCGCCACAGTCGGGAAGGCCTCCTTCGGGCGTCGGACAATAGGGATCCGGGTTGGTCGCAACAAGCGCGGCGCCGTGGAGTCGTACGGCCCGGTAGGCAGCGTTGAGTTTGCCGTAGTCGAAGCTGCGGTCGAACGACACGATTACCACCCGCGCAGCTGAAGGGTCGTTGGTCAAAGCGAACCCGGCGTCGACCAGTGCCGTGCAAACGGGTCCCTCGGCGAGGGCCAGAAGCGGTTGACCCGGGTGAACCGTAGATAGATAATGGACGAGCGAATCCGTAGCCGTCAGCACGTCATCCTCGTGGGCCGGGATACCGAGTCGACACAGCTTGGTGGCGTAGTCGCCGCCGGACCGCAGGGGGTTGTTGGTAAGAAACGCGGTTGGCCGGCCAGCCGCTCGGACCGCTCGCACGGTCTCTGCGGCCCCCGGCAGGAGGGCGTCTCCCAGGTACAGAGTTCCATCGAGATCGAAGGCGTAGCCGTCGAAGAATCGATCTGGTCGTCGAACGACGGCGGACGTCGAACTCATAGCCCAGCACCGAGCCGAGCGGCCCGATCGAGGATGGCCTCGACGTCGTCGGGCTCCCACACTCCAGCAAAGAAGGCAAGATCCAAGATACTGAATCTTTCCCGCAATAGGTGGCAGTTGGCCAGAGCCCAACGTGCGGTCGCCGCCTCGACTGGCGGGGCGAGATCGGCGAAACGCGTCGGGGCGCCGGACCGGACCAGAGTCGCGACCAATTCCTCGGGCGCAGCGAGCAGCCCGGACACGGCCCGGTCTGCTCCGTCCCAGTCGAAGGTCGAAAGGGGCTTCTCCCGGGCGCGCCATCGCGCGAGCTTCCTGCGGTACAGCTTCCAGCACTCATCGCCCATCGCGCCAGAAGGGTCAAGGAACGAGAACGCATCGCGAACGTGCGGCTGCATCGTCTCATCCGAGGGAAAGCTCAGGGTGACCTGCGACTGCGCCACTCGCCGACGCACGTGCTCCCATACGAGGGCAGCGAGCACCGTAGCCACACCGACCTGGGCGCCGTGAAATGCTCCCTTCGCGCCGCTGCGGCTGGTGGCCATCTCGATCAGATGGCTGACCGTGTGCTCCGATCCTGACGATGGCGCCGTACATCCCGCGACCCCCATCGAGAGACCGCTGAGCGTCAGGACACGGGCCACGAGATCGATCGCAGCCGGGTCTCGGTTCTTCAGGCCGGGAGCGGCCGCGAGCAAAGCCGGCCCGTGGACCCGAACGAGGGCTACAACCGACGAAGAGTAGCCGTCGCCCATCCCAAGGAGGTTCGCCAGCTGCCAGTCGGCCGGGGCGGTGAACATGGCGAGGAGGTCTCCGATTCCCGCTAGGTTCAAGGCTAGCGGTGCTTCGGCAAGCACCCCGATGTCAGCGATCAGCGCATCGGCCCAGCGGGTCTGCGTCGTCCGCTTTACGCCATTGATCAAGAGCACCGATTGATCGTCGGCGAAGCCGTTGACGCTAAGGGCCGTCTGCACGACGATGTGACCGAGCCCGTCGAGTGACGCCGAGACGGCCTTGCCGATGTCGACCACGGTACCGGAACCAACGGTCACAAGGGCACATGCTCCCGCCACGGCCGCCACGGTTTCGGAGACGGTCGCTGCGTCAGCGTGGACGCCGTTGCGGTCCCTCACGGCTACCTGCTGCACCTCTCTTTGACGCCCGGCCAAGTCGACCACGAGGTCGGTTACGTCTACACCCCTGCGGCTCTTGGGGACAGCGTCGGTGAGGACGACGACTGGTCCTGACGCGGTAGCCATTCGAGTGACGTCGGCGAGGATGGCGGGAAGTCGCTCGACGGCATCAAAGCCGATCTCGACCGACCGGAGCCCGATTGGCTTGGTTCCGGCTCCCCCACCGAATTGGAGACTGGCGATGAGTGTCTCGATGTCGAACCGTCCGCCGGGCGCAATCATGCAGTCACCTCCTCTATGGCGTCGAACAGCCGACGATATCGGCGATAACTGTCCTCGTAGCGCTCACTATCGGCCGGGTCGGGTTCGAAGCACCAGCCCGCCAGCTCGGTCATCTGCTCGGCCGCCTGTGCGACGTCCACGCAGACCCCGGCCCCGACCGCAGCAAGCATGGCCGCACCGACGGCCGTGGCTTCGGAACCAAGAACCGGGCGGATCGGCAGCCCACACACATCAGCCTTTATCTGCATCCACAGGCGGCTACGGCTGCCTCCCCCTACGACCCGAATCTCTCGGCCGCCGAGCCCTAGCTCGCCCAAACGGTCCGTTATGTCGCGCAGAGCGTAGGCACACCCTTCAAGGACGGCCCGGCTGAGATGTCGCCGGTCGTGGTTCATCGAAAGGCCATCCAACGTCCCCCGCATACGGTCGTTCCATCGTGGGGCCGTGGCGCCCGAGAGCGTGGGCAGGAAGGTAACGCCGTCTGACCCGGCCTTCGCGCCTCCGGCCCATTCGAACACAGCACGCTGGTCGCCGCCCAAAAGGCTGGCGAGCCACTTGGTACTGCCACCGGATACAAAACCCGGATTCTCTACGAGGATGGTGCGTGCGACGGCGTGGGCGTGCGTCTCCACCAGCCGCTTGGGATCGAAGACCGCCTCGATGGCAACGGCCGCTACCGGTTCGGCGGTGCCCGTGACGTCGGCGACGACACCGGGGGCCACGATCCCCGCGCCGAGCACTGCGGCGTGGTCGTCACCGGTACCGACCACGGCCACACACGCACGTGTCAGACCGAGCCTCTCGGCCGCCATCGCGGTCAGGGGTCCAACCGGCTCGTGAGCCTCCGCCAACGGAGCGAGCCGCTCCCCGTCGATGCCGGCCGCATCCAACAACATCTCCGACCAGCGGCGAGCAGTGACATCATAGAGGAGCGTGGACGATGCATTGGCGTGGTCCTGGACGACTTGACCGGTGAGCCATGCCAGCAGGTAGGCACCCACAGGAAGCAGCAGTGCCGCGTTCCGGTAGACCTCAGGCTCCTCATCGCGGAGCCACATCATCTTCGGGGCGATGTGCGATGCATCGGGGTTGAGTCCTGACGTCTTGAAGATCGTCTCGATGCCGACCCGGTCCACGAGCCGCTGCGCCTGGGCTGTGGCCCTCCGATCCAGCCAGATGATGGCAGCACGCAAAGGCTGAAGGTCTCGGTCGACCGGGACGACGCCGTCCACTTGACAGGCAAGGCCGATGTGGCTGACCTCGGAGGTACGGAGGTCAGATTGGGCCAGGACGCTCTGCACCGTGGTGGCCAACCCCTCACGCCACTGAGCCGGATCCTGTTCGGACCAGCCGCTCGCCGGATGCTCCATCGAACACGAATGGGATGCAGTGGCCACGACCTTGCCCTCGGCCGAGGTCAGGACGGCCTTGATGCTTTGCGAGCCGACATCAACGCCAATCAAGTAGCCCAACCGGGCTCACTCCCATATTCGAACAGGCAGCTCCGTCGACGAACATGCGATCCCGACCTCAAGAGGACGCACCCGCGGCGGAAGGAGTGTCTTCGATCGCCTCTCCCGTCGCCATGACGGAGCCCGCTCTCCGCAGGCTCTCGGGTCGGCGACGGCCAAGCGACACCGCTCCGACGGCGACGGCGACAACCCAGGCGATGATCATCCACGGCATCCAGTTGTAGGGCGGTGCTGGGTTCTCGATGACCTGGCCGACAAGAAGGGCGACCATGAGCCCTCCTCCGAGCAGAGGTAGCAGCAGGTGTCGGAGCAGGTTGAAGTCCTCTCGGTGCTGAAAATACCGAATGGTTGCTGCGTTGGCCAGGGCATAGACGGGCAGTATGGCCAACGTCAGCGCGAAACCCAAATAGCCGTATACATTGCTTCCGCCTGTCGGGTTGCCAAGACCTCCGGAAAACAGGCCGACAGCCACCGCGACGAGCAGTGCGAATGCCGCTTCGTAAACGATGGCAAGGCCCGGAGTACGGTGCCTGAGGTTGATCCGGCCGAGCTGCTCTGGAAGTAGTCGCTCCCGACCCATCGTGTGCAGGATGCGCACGATGCCGTTGTTGGAATTGATCATCACGGCAAACATGCTGGACACCGACGCGACGATGACGAACCACTTCGCCCAGGGCGCAAAGGTCGCCGCCAGTGTGTTCCACGGCGTGTCCACGCCCGTGAGGGCGTTCATCTTGGCCCGGCCGAGGCCGACGGCCTCGGCCCAGGTACCGAAAAGGTAGATCAGCCCGACGAGCAGTGTGGAGAAGAGGATTCCGAGCGGCACGGTGCGGTGCGGTCTCCTGGCCTCGTCGCCTAGCGCAGTCGCTCCTTCGAATCCGACGAAGCTGAGCGCGGCGAAGACGAAGCCGGTGATGATGCCGCCGAAGCCCTTCGGCGATGAGGCCGGAGAGAGCGGCGCCGCCGTCAACCCGTGGGCCCCGCCCTTGGCAACGACGATCAGTCCGAGACCGACCACGACAATGACCTCGGCGGTGAAGAGGATCAAGGCCGTGCGCAGCGAAGCGCTGATCCCTTCGAAGGCCAAGATAGCCATCAGGATCCAAGGCACGATCCCGATCAGGACCCACGGGATGTTGACGCCGAACTCCTGCATGAAGGTCTGTTGCAAGTAGGAACCAAGCAACCCGATTTCGATCGGGGCAAGGAGCGCGTAGGCGACGAACATCAGCCCACCGGTGATGAAGCCTGCTCGTGGCCCGAGCGCCCGGGTGATGTAGGTATAGAAGGAGCCGGCGCTGGGTGCCACGCGCGACATCTCCATGACCCCGTTGGCCACGATCAACGTAATGACGAGCGTCAGTAGATAGACAAAGGGCGTGGCGAACCCGGAGAATGGCGTCGAGAACTGCGGATTGAAGAATGTCGAGACGGCAGGACCCATGATGGCCGCCGACATGATGACCGCACCGGTCAACCCGACCGTGTTGCGCCTCAGCCCGGGCTGACCCTCGCCTACTGCTTGATCGTCGGTGACGCTCTCGCTCATGCCTCGTTCCCCCCCGGGAGCTCTTGAACCCGTGTGACCGCTCCCAGTCTGTCAGACGTCTGACACTCGATCAAGAGGAGCTCCCAGCTCCCCCTTTCCAACCCGTGACGGGCTGGTTCGGCTTCGAACGAGACCCATGCGCCCGCTCCCACACTCCGGGTAGGCTCGATAGTGCTGGTTGAGACTTACGGTTGCGGGTACTCAAGGCCCGCAGCGAGTTTGTGTCTGCAGTCGGCTCGCCCAGCTCTAAGCCGACCATCGAGGAGAGTTTGCTCTGGCGCGCCACCTGCATTCACGCTCCCACCTGCTCGTCCCGCTGGCCGCCCTTGTCACGGTCGCGGTCGTCGTGAGCGTGGTCCTGGTTGCCAGGAGCAGGCCGAGCGCTCCGAGCGCTTTGGGGCCACCGCTGTCTCCCACGCGACGCGTCGCCGCCGATGCCCCGGCCATCGGCCCCTACACGGTGCGCCACAACGTGCTTGTCGACGGGAAGGGGCGAAGCTTTTTCATCCACGGCGTCAACCGGCCTTCGCTCGAATGGTCCTGCTCCGGCCAGGCTCTCAACGGGAGCCAAGGGATCCCGGCGTCCGACTTCGCCCGCATCGCCGCCTGGGGTGCCAACACGGTGCGAATCCCGCTGAATCAGGACTACTGGCGGTCGTCCCAAGGAGTACCGGTGGCCCGAGGGGAGGAGTGTCCGCACTACGTCCAGACGGTGAAGGCCGTGGTGAAGGAGGCGGAGTCCCACGGTCTGGCCGTCATCCTCGACCTTCACGCCTCTGATCCTGGCAACCCGCTCGTCAAGGCGGGACCCGAGCCCATGCCCGATCGTGGCTCGGTCCGCTTTTGGAAGTCGGTCGCCACGACGTTCCGCTCCGATTGGGGCGTGTACTTCGAGTTGTTCAACGAGCCCCACGACGTTCCCTGGTCGGTCTGGCAACACGGGGGCGAGGTCCACGCCGCCGACGGGCGCTACCGAGCCGTCGGGATGCAACAGCTGGTCGACGCCGTGCGGGGCACAGGAGCCCACAACGTCATTCTCGTCGACGGCAACGATTACGCCGCCTCCCTCGCCGGGGTGCCCTCCCACCCCCTCGACGGCGGGGGCATCGGCTACGCCGTCCACCCCTACGCCGGCATAGATGGCACCAACGAGAAGAAGTGGCAACGACGATTCGGGTTCCTTGCCACTAAGGACCTGGTCGTGGCCACCGAATTCGGGGACCAACGTCCGGGAACCACCACCTACGACCGAGACATTCTGGCTTTTCTCCGTGAGCGCGGTATTTCGTGGACGGCCTGGGCATGGTGGGCGGGCGGCTACCGCTTTCCTTCCGTCGTTTCCGACCCGGGGGGAAATTGCGTGGATGCCGGCTGCGTCGACCGCGCCGCCCTCGAGGCGTTCGCCCACGGCCGCCAGAGCATGCTCGTCCCCACCTCTGGCTCCTAAAACACCTGCAAGTACTGGGCTTTTATGGCCAACAAGGTCGCCGGCACCACGCCAGCCGACTGCTTCGGTACGGCCGGTCGAGCGCTGAGGGCGAGGGTTGCAGCACTGTTCTCCTCGCCTTCTACCAACCGAAACCTCCCGTTGACATAACCGGGGCAAGGTGGTTAGCGTCGACGAAATTCCTTCGGGATCTCCCCCTTTCCTGGCGGTGTTGTCGGTAACTGTGACGTAAGTAACAGTCGCCGCAGCACCGGTCAGAATGTCGCATTCTTGGGCACCCTGACCAGCCGGAATTGCCCGTGCCGAGCCGCCCGGCTCCTTTCTGCATCTAATGCCGTGATTCCCCCGCGCCCACAAACCCGGACCACACCCGGTCGGGAGTGCGGTCTCGCCTCCCGACGCCGACCCGCCCCCGCCTGGCTCCCCGATGGAGGTCACCATCACCATGCATCTCGACCTGGTCGTCCCCGCCCACAACGAAGAACGTCGGATCGCCTCGACCATCGCCTCCTACCTGGGCGGCCTTGGTGCCGACGACCGCATTCTCGTCGCTCTCGACCGCTGCACCGACCACACCGCCGACGTCGTCACCGAAGCCGCCGCCGGCGACCCGAGGGTCGAGATCCACGACTACCCCAAGCTCGGCAAGGGCGGCGTGCTCATGGAGACGTTCCGTCGGTGTCGGGCCGAGGCCGTGGGATTCGTCGACGCCGACGGCTCGACGCCACCATCCGAGCTGCTCCGGCTGCTGGCCGTCGTGGAGCGCACCGGCGTCGACGGTGCCATCGCCGGCCGGCGCCATAGCTCGGCCGTGCTCCCCACCGAGCGAAGCCCCCTGCGCCGCCTGACGAGCGCTGGCTTCGCCATGGGAGTCCAAGCCCTCTTCGGGCTGCCGTTCTCCGACACACAATGCGGAGCCAAGGTCTTGCGGCGCAAGGTCGTCGAGGACTGCCTCCCCCTGCTCTCCTCGCGTGACCTCCTCTTCGATGTGGATCTCCTCGTCACTGCCACCCGCCTCGGCGCCAAGGTGGTCGAGGTCCCTACCGTCTGGATCGACTGCGAGGGATCTCGGCTCGACGTGATGAAGGACTCGCGGCGGATGGCCATGTCGTCGCTTCGGCTCTGGCTGCATCACCGGATCCTCCCCGTCCCCGTCCCCGCACCCGAGAGCCTCGTGTCGCAGAGCCCCGAGCCCGGCGTGGTCATCGAGCTGCAGGAACACCTCGAGCCGCCCGTCCGACTCATCACCGAGGCCTACGAGCTCGAGCCCAGAAAGGCCGCGAATGCCCAGTCCTGACGTGACCCTTGTCGCGCCGTACCCGCCTCCGATGCAACGCCACGGGGGAAGCAGCGGCGTGGCCTCCTATACCTCCAACCTGGCGCACGCCCTCCACGGCGAGGGAGCGGAAGTGACGGTGCTCGCCCCGCGCGAGGCCGACTCACCCGCGCACTCTTCCGACGACGGAGTGATCGTCGAACGGGTCTTCGACCGTGGTCCCCTTGCCCTCCCGCAGGCGGCAAGGGCCGCAGTCGGGAGTAGGGCTCCGATCGTGCACCTCCAACATGAGGCGTTCCTCTACGGCGGGGCGTCGGCGATGCCGGGCATGCTCGGAGGGCTGGCCTGGCTCGGTCGGCACCGGCCGACCGTCGTGACCCTCCATCAGGTCGTCGAGACGTCCACCGTCGACCAGGCCTTTGCGCGCCTGCACCGGGTGAGCGTCCCCGCACCCCTGGCTCGCGGCGCTCTGGCCCTGCTCCAAGGGGCCGTTCCCCGCCTGGCCGACGCCACCGTTGTCCTCGAGGACCGCTTTCGCCACGCCGTTCGCGACGCTGTCCTGCTTCCCCACGGGGTCGAGGAACGGCCCGAGGGGACCGACAGGGCGAGGGCCCGAGCCGCCCTCGGAATCGACGACACCGCCTTCGTGGCCCTCTGCTTCGGCTATCTGGCTCCCTACAAGGGTCTCGAGGCGGCCCTCGATGCCTCGACCCACCTCCATGACGGCGACTTCACCGCAGGTTCTCGGGTACGCGTCGTCGTCGCCGGAGGTGCCCACCCGCGCCTCGCGGGTCGCGACGAGTACGGCGACCGTCTGCGACGAACGTACGGAAGCTCGGCCCTCTTCACCGGGTACGTCCCCGATGCCGAGGTCCACGACGTCTTCGCCGCCGCCGACGTGGTCATGGTTCTGTACCCGAGGCCGTTTTCGTCGAGCGGCGCCCTCGCCCTCGCCCTGGCTCATCACCGGCCCGTGCTGCTGTCCTCCGGGGTCGCGGCCACGCTGCAGGCGCCGACCGAGCTCGTGGCGCCGGCGGATCCCCGGGAGCTCGCCGGGCTTCTCCGCACCATGGCCGCCGATCCGGCCAGGCGTGGGGACATCGCCACGGCCACACGGACCCTTGCGTCCGGTCGGTCGTGGCCGGAAGTGGCCCGCAGTCACCTCGAGCTCTACAAGGGGGTGACCGATGTCCAGCCTTCCGAGGGTGTTGCCGCCCATGCCTGATGCGCCTCCGGGGTGGACGACCACCCACCCGATCGATCGGCTCCGCCTCGAGCTCGTCGCGGCCGAGCTGGGTGAAGCCTCGGTCGTGTTTCGTGCCCTCGACGGGCGGGCACCACGCGCCGCCGAAGCGACGGAAGGCGCCGCCGACGGGCGGTTGTACCCCGGCCGTCCGAACCCCGGCCGCTCGAACCACCGCGGTTCGAACCCCGGCCGGCACAATCTCCTGCCGGTGGTCGCCGCCGCCGGTACCATTCTGGGCGGCGAAACCGGAGGCAGGGCCGCCGTGGGCGCACTGCTCGCCTCCGCGGCCAGGGGAACGGTCGTCGCCGGGCTCGGCCTCGGCGCCGGTCCGGTGCCGCGTCCCGTGGACCGCATCTTGGCCCGCCACCTGTCGCGTCATGCCCGCCTCCTCGTCATGAGAAGCGAAGCCGCCGCCCACCGCCTCGCCGTGGCCGGGGTTGCCGCCCCCATACGCATCGGTGCCGACCTGGCCTGGCTCCAACCTCCGGCCCCTCCCGTCATCGATCGCAACGACGACCTCCTCGTCCTCGGGGGGCTCCCTGACCCCTACGTCACCAGGGTCCTGGCCGAGGCGCTCCCCGCGCTCGTCGCCGACGGCTTCAGGGTCGTTCTCGCTGGTTGGGCCGGGCGCGCCGATCCATATAGCCCCGAGCTGACCACCACGCTTGCCCTCCGGCTCCCCCCCGATCGCCTCGAGAGCCCGCCCGCCTGGTCGGACGCCAACGCCGCCTTCGTGGCGGCCGCCAGGAGCCGGGCCGTCGTCGCCCTCGATGTCGACGCCCAAGTGGTCGCCGCCCTGGCCGGTACACCTGCGGTGGTCATAAGCGGAGACGAGGAATGCCTGGCTCTGGCCGGACAGCTCGGCCAGCCCGCGCTCGCCCCCTCGACGAGCGATCGTCGTCTGGTCGCCGCGCTGGCCGAGCCGCCGCCACCGAGCCGGGACCGCCGCGACGCGGTTGAGTCCTTGCGGCAGCGCGCCCGCGAGAGCGTCCGCCTGCTGCGTCTCGTCGTATCGCCACGACATTCGTCTGATGGCGACGCCGGCGGTGACCTCCCGCTCTGGCCGGAGCCCTTGGCCAGGTGAGCGATCGCGCCACGGCGCCCGCCACGGTGGCGGCGCCAGATCCGTGGAGCGCGGACACGAAGCAACGTTGGGACGGCCCGGACCGACAGGGGGCGTCGTCGTACGCGCCCGAGACCATGAAGACGGACGTGACCGCGACCCTCGACCCGACCACCATCCCGGACCGGTCGGCGAAGACAGGGCGGCTTGCGGCGGTCAAGGCCCAGATCGGCGTGGCCGTCGGCCAGGGCCTGGCCGGCCTCGGGAACATGGTGTTCGGCCTCATCGCCGTCCGGCTGCTCGCCCCGCAGGCCTTCGCCAGCCTCACCACCTTCCTCGCCCTCTACCTGGCGTTGAGCCTTCCCGGCAATGGCCTGTCCGCCCTGGCCGCCCTGTACCCCGACCGCCTCGATCGCGTCCGGCGCAACGTCACCTACGTGGGCCTCGGGCTCGGCGTCGCCGTGGCCTGCACCTCACCGCTGCTATCGACCGCCCTGCACCTGCCCGTCGCCCTCCTCCTCTGTCTCGCCGCCGCCAGCCCGCTGACTCCCCTGCTGGCCATGGCCAGGGGCCGGCTCTACGGCTGGGGACGCCACGGGCGTGTCGTGGCCAGCCTCGTCACCGAGCCGGCCGTCCGGTTGACCGCAGGGCTCGCCCTGGCCGATGCCATCGGCGCGGGCGGCGGCGGCATCGGGGTCGTCGCCGCCGGCGTGGCCGCCCTCGAGGTGGCGCGACGCGCCCGGCCCGCCGCTCACGCTCGCGGCCCCGCCCACGCCCGTCGAAGCAGAAAAACCGTGGCGACCATCGACGAGGTCGCCCCTGGGACAGCAGCCATCGCCGCCGCCGCGATGGCCGAACCGGCCTCTGCCGCCCCGGCGGAGGAGCCGGCCCTGGCCGGCGTCTCAACAGAGCAGCCCGACTCGAGGCCGGCCCTGGCGATCCGGCCCCTCATCGTCACGACGGCGGCGTTCCTGCTCCTCGGCATCGCCCAGAACCTGGACCTGCTGATGGCCAACCGGCTGCTCGGCACGGCCGCTCCCGCCTACGCCGCCCTTTCCACCCTCGGGGGGGTGGCCGCCTTCGCCACGGCGACCGTCCCACTCGTGCTCCTGCCCCAGGCCCATCGGTCCGAACACCAGGCTCTGCCCGTCGCCCTCGCCGTGGCCGGCGGGATCGGGCTCTTGGCCGTCGCCGTGGTGGTCCCCGACCCGCACCTGGTCGTCCGCCTGCTGCTCGGCGCCCGCTACGAGACGATCGCCCCGTTGCTCGGCTTCTACCTGGCGGCCATGGCCTGCTTCGGCATAGCCAGGGTCCTCGCCGCCCACAACCTGGCCGTCAACCGGGGCGTGCCGGCCGTGGTCCTCGTCGGGTTGGCCCTCGTCGGTCAGGCCGTCGCCATCGTGGCGGTCCCGCACCGCGTCGAGGACGTGGCGCTCACGACCCTCGCCACCATGGGGAGCCTGACCGTCGCCGAAGGGGCGTTGGCGCTCTCCACCTCGTCGGTGTGGCGTTCGGCCCTCGCCGCGGCGCGCACGCCGGTCGGGCTGGCGGTGACGGTGACGTCGCTCGCCGGGGTCGCGCTGCGCCTGTACATCCCGCGGGGGATCTGGCTGGACGAGGCCACGAGCATCTTCGAGGCCCGCCTGCCCTATATGCGGATGATCTCCCAGCTCTACAACCACGATGTCCATCCCCCGCTCTACTTCTCGCTGCTGTGGGTGGACATCAGGGTGTTCGGCTCCGATCAGCTGGGGGTGCGGGCCCTCTCCATCCTCTTCGGGGCCCTGATCGCCCCGGTCGTCTACATCGCAGGGCGGGACCTGTTCGACAAGCGCACCGGGCTCGTCGCGTCCGTCTTCGCCGTCGTGGCGCCGCTGATGGTCTGGTACTCGCAAGAAGCCCGCATGTACTCGATGTTCATGTTCTTTGCCCTGGTGGCCGTCTGGGCCCAGGCCATGGCCATCAGGAAGGGGAACGCCAGGTACTGGGCGATCTGGGCGCTCGCTTCGGCTGCCCTCGGCTGGACGGAGTACTTCGGCCTCTTCCAGGTCGTCGTCCAACAGCTCATCTTCGTCGGCATCATCGTCCGCAGGCGCCACCATCCGAGCGTCAGGCCATTGGCCAAGGCGTGGCTGGTCTCGACCGGCGCCATGGTCGCCCTGCTCGTCCCCCTCGCTCCGTTCTGCCTCCACCAGTTCATGGTCAACCAGAGCGCCGGGAAGGGCATCGGCGCCCCTTCGCAGGTGGGCGCAGGAGCTTCGGGGGCGATCAGCGGCGTGAACGTGTACTCGGTGCTTGCCAACGTCCTGTGGGCCGCCGTCGGATATCACTCCAATGCCATCATGGCCGCCCTCGGTGCCCTGTGGCCCCTCGGGATCCTCTCCAGCCTCCTCGTGCTCGGACGCCGTCACAGACCAGAAACCAAGCTGGTCGTCGCCTGCGCCGTCGGACCGCTCGCGCTCGACGTGGCACTGGCCACGTTCAAACCCAGCCTGCTCGACGTCCGCTACATCTCGGGTCTGGCGCCGCTGCTCGTCCTGCTCGCGGCCCGGGTGGTGACGGGCTGCGCCAAGCGCCGGCTGACCGTCGCGCTCTGCTGCGGGCTCGTCACCTGCGGTCTGGCCGTCGGGCTCTTCGACCAGCAGCTCAACGGATCCAACCCCCGTCGCTACGACTTCCAGCGGGCCATCCAGACGGTGGACCGCACCTACCGTCCCGGCGACCTCCTCGTCTACGACCCACCCGACCTGGCCCAGGTGGTCAGCTACTACGCGCCGACCGACCACAAGGAGGCGCTCCCGAGCGATCACCTCGTGCCGCCCGCCCACGGAACCCTCTTCGTGCTCGACAGCCAGTCGCTCATGACCAAGCAGGGCGAGCGCTACAAGGTCTACGAGCTCGTACACCACCTCACCAGAGAGGACCATCTGATCAAGCAGATCGTCCTTCCCAACGTCGACGTCTGGGAGTTCCGCCGATGAGCGGGCCGATCGAGCAGGAGACAACCGACGTCCGGCACCTCCCTCCGGTGTGGCCTTCGACGACCGCCTTCTTCAACACCAGGGCCAGGCTCAGGCTGCTCGTCGTCGCCGATTTGGCCCTCGCCGCCTGGTACTTCGGCTGGCTCCTGGAGCCGGCACGGGTAGGCAACCCCTACCTGTACGGGCTGCTGATCCTGGCCGAGGTGTTCAATCTGGTCCAGGCCGGCGGCTTTTGGTGGACGACCCTGGCACAGCGGACCCGTCCCCGGCCGGCGTGGCGGCCCGAGGGTTGGACCGACGTGTTCATCCCCGTCTACAACGAGCCGCTGGGCGTGGTCGGCCCGACGGTCATCGCCGCCTGCCGGCTGCAGGGCGCGACGGTCCACGTCCTCGACGACAAGGGCCGGCCCGAGCTGGCCGAGCTGGCGGCCATCCACGGCGCCAGGTATCACCGTCGCGACGACAACGCCGGGGCCAAGGCCGGCAACATCAACCACGCCCTGGCCAGGACCTCGGCACCGTTCGTGGCCGTCTTCGACTGCGACCATGTGGCCGACCGCCGGTTCCTCGATGCCACCCTGCCCGCCTTCACCGACCCGCGCCTGGCGTTTGTGCAGACCCCCCAGTACTACGCCAACAGCGAGGCGAGCGCCGTGGCGAAGGCGGCGTGGAGCCAGCAGGCGCTCTTCTTCGGGAGCATCGCCCAGGGCAAGGATGGCCTCGGGGCCATGTTCTGCTGCGGCACCAACGTCGTGTTCCGCAGGAAGGCGCTCGAGGAGGTAGGTGGCTTTCCCCAGGAGTCGGTCACCGAGGACTTCGAGCTATCGATCCGGATCCACGAGCGGGGCTGGCGCAGCGCCTACGTCCCCGAGGTGCTGGCCCGGGGCCTCGGCCCCGAAGATGCCGCGTCCTACGGGAGCCAGCAGCTGCGCTGGGCGCGGGGCTGCCTCTCGGCCATCCCGAAGGTGCTCAGGGCCAGGCTCCCGTGGCGCCTGCGAGCGCAGTACCTCTTGTCCGCCGGGTACTTCCTCACCGGCTGGACGTTTCTCCTCTACATGACCCTTCCCGCGGTCCACATCCTGGGCGGAGCCCAGCCCCTTGCGTCCGCCACCGCCTCGGGGTTCCTCGTCCATTTCGCCCCGTACTTCGTGGTCTCGCTCCTGACCGTGGCCACCGCGGGCGCCGGCTCCTACAGCTTCGGCGCCTACACGCTGGCCTTCGCCAGCTATTGGATCCACGTCCTGTCGAGCCTGCGCGCCCTGTTCCGAAGGCCGGGCCGCTTCGTCGTCACCGACAAGAGCGGGTCCGGCGGTCGCCAGCCGATGGCGGTGGCCCCGGCCCTTGCCGCCGCCACCGTGCTGATCGGCGTGGCCGTCTACGGCCTGGTCAAGAGCCGGGATCCGGCCATGTTCAACAACGTCGCCTTCGCCTCCCTCCATGTGAGCGTGCTGCTTGCCGGCGCTTGGGAGGCGCTGACCGGCCCCGCCCGCCGGAGTCGGCACGGGGCCACACCGGATCGGGCCGCGGCGCCCGGAACCCACCCGGACGTCGAAGCCGAGGAGGAGGCCAGCGCATGACCTCGACCATGAACCAATCGATTGCTCGCAAGAACCGGACCGAAACCCGACCCATCCGCCTGTTGTTCGTGGGCGGCTACGGTCGCAGCGGAAGCACCCTGCTCGACCGCCTGCTGGGCGAGGTGGACGGTGTCTGCTCGCTCGGGGAGGTCCGCCACATCTGGAAGGAGGGCCTCGTCGAAAACCGTCGCTGCGGATGCGGCGCCGCCTTCTCCGACTGCTCCCGCTGGGGGGCCGTCATCGAAGCGGCCTTCGGGCCCGGCGGGGTGGACGGTGCCGAGGTCGTGGCCCTGCAACGCAAGGTGGACCAGTGGTGGAAGATCCCCTCCCTCGCGAGAAGCGGGGAGGATCCCGACCTGCGCCGATACGCCGACCTGCTGACCCGGCTCTACCTGGCGGCCGCCGATGTGTCCGGCGCACGGGTCCTCGTCGACTCGTCCAAGGACGTCTCCCACGGCTACGTCCTGCACCATCTCGACGCCGGCATCGACCTCCGGATCCTCCACTTGATACGTGACCCGCGCGCCGTCGCCCATTCCTGGCAGCGCCACAAGCACAATCCGGGATCCGATCGGCCCATGGACCGCTGGCCTCCGTGGCGGACCGCGATCGAGTGGAACACCATCAACGCCCTGACGAGCGCCTCGCGCCATCTCGGCCATCCCTACCTGCGGCTCCGCTACGAGGACCTGACCTCCGACCCTTCTCACACCGTCGGACGGATCCTCGGCTTCGTCGGGGAAGACGAGGCGCCGTCGCCCATCGGTCCCGACGGCCGGGCGGTGCTCTCCGCCGGTCACACCGTCGCCGGCAACCCCGACCGCTTCAGGACCGGCCCCACCCGGGTCGTCGCCGACGAGGCGTGGCGCGACCGTCTCCGGGGCAGGGACCGCATCGCCGTCACCGGCCTGAGCGGCGGGAGCCTCCTGCGCTACGGCTACCCGCTCGGGGCCATGGGCGCCCGGCGGGCCTCTACCCACGTCTGACACCACCAGCCGCGCGGGTGGTCGATACCCATCCGAGTGCTCGCCGACGCCATAGGCGTCCAAGAGCGCCGCCGTCCACGTCCCCCAAAAACCGCAAAGGGGCACGAGCCACGTCATCCGGCAGCTCGGGCACGGCGTCCCGCCACTACCGCCACTCGCAGCCGTCTCAACTCAACACCCGTACCCGCACCTCCAAGGCGTCGAGCACCACCCGCTGCCGAGTCGGCGTCAGCGACCCGAGCCGCTCGTGCGCCCGCTGCGCCATATCCACCAGGCGCCGCATCCCCTCCGTGTGGGCGCCGTTTGCTCTCGCAAGGCGGCCGCCTGGCTCGCCCGGCACCGCAGGACCGCCAACTCCCCGTCGATCGCGCCGATAGCCGCCAGCAGTTGCGGATCGAGCCCAGCCTTGACCGCCGCTGCCGGCCGGCTGCGAGCCGCCTCCAGCCGTTCGATCTGGCCATCGAGGTCTACCGTGTCGCCTTCTTGGCCGGCCTCCTGTTCGCCCCGGACCGAGAGGTACTCCGCCGCCAGCGCCATCAGTTTCGACGGGTCGGCCAGCCGCCGGGAGACCTCGGCCCACACCTGCTGCTCCGCCTCGTCGGCGTACAGGCGCTGGCAGTCGCACCGGTCGTGCACCTCGGGCAGGCTGTTGTTTCAGCGGTACTGTCGAATGCCGCGGTCACGGCGGCCCAGGCCGTGCATGTTCTGTCCCGCAGGCGCTGACGAGCACGCCTTTCGCAGCAGGTAGAACCCGTCGTCGGCCGTCCTCGGGCCGCTCGAGGACGCCGCCAGGGCCGTCCGTAGCTGGTCGTGGCGCTCGGGTGTGATGATTTCGCGGATCGTGACGCTGACTACGCCGGGGCGGTCGGTTCGGCCCCAGCCCGACCCGAGCCCGTAGGTCCACCGGCCCGAGATGCGGGCGTCGAGCAGCATCCGCCGCACATTGTAGTGAGTCCAACGTTCGGCCTGGCGAGGTTGGTAGCCCGGGCCGAAAGCGTTCAAGGTGCTGGCGTCCGGTACGCCGGGGCGGTCACCCGTCGTCGTCGAGCAACATGGCGTACAGCAACGCCTGACTGTCGTTCGGCACCGTCATCCCCGCCTCCCACGCCCTGACCATCACCTCCGGTACGTCGATGATGTAGGCGGCGTGGGCGTCGTCGAGCCCCGACATCGCCCGCCGTGCGCTCGCCACACCGGAGCGCAACTCCGAGCGGGTCTCCGCTACCCGGGCGGCCGTCTCGTGCCGCTCGAAGATCCCCTCGAGCTCCTCGTCTCCCCACCCGCCACGACGCAAGGCCGAGCTGGTCGAGGACCGCGCGGGTCTTGACGTCGTCGGCTGGCTCGTCGGTCGTCGGCTCCTGGACCATCACCGACACGAATACCGCTTGTCCTATAGTCATATTTCCAGGAAAATACGATGACGGTTCGAGCACAATAGGTCCTCTGAATTAGAACAGGTTCAACCTCAATATCCGGTTCAGATTTAGATGCGGGGTGGGGCCTACGGGACCTGCCATTGGCCGATAGTCCCGGCCTGGTCCCCGAAGTTGATCTGTGTCGTGGTAACAGCCTTCGGCACCTCGAATACGACGCAGCCGGTAGACGAGGCTCCGGTGGCCAACGTGACCTGGCCGCTGTTGAAGTTGGTGCAAGCCGGGATGGTGTCGAATCCTGGGGTGTAAGTTTGATTATTGGAGCCGACGAGGCTGGCGTCGTTGTTAGCGTCGTCGGACAAGACGCCCTTGGCGGTGATCTGAAACTCGGCAGCAACCAGGCGGTCGCCCGCCGGCGCCTGGGTGTATTGGTCGGCGGTGGCGGGGTCGATGACCTTCTCAAGCGTGACATCGGCCTTAGCGTCGTTCAATCCGTTGGTTGCCATCGACACTTCGACCGTCGAGCCGACGTGAGCGACCTTTTTGACAGTCGTGGTGACCGGCACTGTGGTCGCCGTGGTCGCCGTCGTCGCAGCGGGTGTCGCCGGAGTCGACGGCGCCGCCGTCGCTGACGGCGAGTTCGTCGGCGTCGGTGTACTGCTCACGCTTGTACTGCCGCACGCGGTTGTCGACAGTCCAACCGCAACAGCTACGCCAAGTGCCCCCACAGCCTTTGTAAGCATTCCATGCACTCCTGCTCCGCCTTGGTAGCCGACTTTAGGACAGCACAACTGAGTAGAACTCGGACATTCCGACTATTCCGTGTTTGCAGCCGGAGCCGGCCCGCGAAGCTGGGCCCCGGTTTCGGCCACAATCTGGCATGGCCAACGATCACGACTGCCGCTGCGCTTCCCTACCCGAGTCGCCGAAGTGCGGCAAGCGCACTCAGAAGACCTGGGTCGGCCGGGTGCGACCAGCGGGCGGTGACCGCAGTTCTGAGGGCACCTCGGGTTCCCGAATCCTCTTGATTTCGTCGCATGGGTAGCTCGCAAGGCCGGGCGACCCAACTGAGTAGGGCGCCTCAGGCGGCGCTCACGGCAACCGAGAACGGCAGCTCAACGTCTGGCAACAGCCGTACGGGGTACCTCGGTTACCCGACCATGTCCATACGATGGGCGAGATGAGGCGATGACACCAAAGCAACCACCGCCCGGAGCCCTGAGCGACATCGAGCGCAGAGTCCACTGGCTGGCCATGCGCATCGTCGACGCCGCCAACCACGACCGCCCCGACGCCGGCGGGGTCAAGGTCGGCGGCCACCAGGCGTCGAGCGCGTCGATGGTGGGGATCATGACGTCCCTGTGGTTTGACCACATCGGCGCCGACGACAAGGTCGCCATCAAACCGCACGCATCGCCGGTGTACCACGCCATCAAGTACCTGACCGGCGAGATCGGCGCCGAGTGGCTCCCCCGTCTCCGGGCCTTCGGGGGGCTGCAGGCCTACCCGAGCAGGACCAAGGATCCCGACGTGGCCGACTTCTCCACCGGCTCGGTGGGCCTCGGCGCCGTGGCCCCGCTCTTCGCCGCCGCCACCCGCAGATACCTCGCCGCCCATTTCGACCTGCCGGCACCGGGACGCTTCATCGCCCTCGTCGGCGATGCCGAGCTCGACGAAGGCAACGTGTGGGAGGCGATTGCTGACCCGGTCCTCCAAGGCCTCGGCAACGTGATGTGGGTGGTCGACCTCAACCGCCAGAGCCTCGACCGGGTGATCCCGGAGATGAAGGTCCGTCGTCTCGAGCAATTGTTCCAAGCGTCGGGATGGCACGTGGTGGAAGCCAAGTGGGGGCGGCGGATCACGGGCCGCTTCGAGGCCGAGGGTGGCGAGCCGTTTCGGCGCCGCCTCGACGAGATGTCCAACGAGGAGTATCAGAGCGTCGTCACCGCCCCCGAGTCGGAGGTGCGCGCCCGCCTGCTCGCCGGCGCCGATGCCGGCGTGAAGGCTTCGCTCACAGACGTCGACGACGCCGAGCTGCGCCGCCTCGTCGCCGATCTCGGCGGCCACGACCACGACGTGCTTTCGGAGGCGTACGGGGAATGTGACGCCGAGACGCAGCGACCGAGTGTCGTGTTCGCTTACACCCACAAGGGTTGGGGCCTCCCCATCTCGGGCGAGCCCCTCAATCACTCCGCCCTGCTCACCGGCGCCCAGATCGACGAGCTGCGCGCCTCGCTCGGGCTCGACCCGGCAACCGAATGGGACCGCTTCGACCCGCAGTCCGCCGCCGGCCGGTGGTGCCAGACGATCGGTGAGCGGCTCAACAACGGCCCCGTCCCACCCCGGCCGCGCCTGGCCGTCCCGTCGTCGGTCGGCGGGCGTCCCCCTGCTTCGGTCTCCACCCAAGAGGCCTTCGGCCGGCTGCTCACCTCCCTCGGACGGCACGAGGAGCTCGCACGCCGAGTGGTCACCCTTTCCCCGGATGTCAGTGTGTCGACCAACCTCGGAGGGTGGATCAACAAGGTCGGCGTGTTCCGCCCCGAAGAAGCCCACGACTGGTTCGGTGACACCCAGATCCTTCGCTGGCGCCAATCGCCCACCGGCCAGCACATCGAGCTCGGCATCTCGGAGATGAACCTTTTCGGCCTCCTCGGCCAGCTCGGGCTCTCCCACCCCCACCACGGCGAGGTGCTCCTCCCCATCGGCACGGTCTATGACCCGTTCGTGTGCCGGGGCCTCGACTCGCTCATCTACGGAGCCTACAACGCCAGCCGGTTCATCGTCGTCGGCACGCCGAGCGGCGCCACGCTCGCCCCCGAAGGCGGCGCGCACCAGTCGGCCATCACGGCGTCGATCGGTCTCGAGCTGCCGGGCATCACCGCGGCCGAACCGGCCTACGCCCAAGCGCTCGACTGGATTCTCTGCGACGGCCTCGACCGGCTCACCGCCCCCGAGGGAGACTCGCTCTACCTCCGCCTCACCACAAGACCCATCGACCAGTCCCCCTTCACTGCGGCCGCAGAGCGCATCGGAATCGACGGCCTGAGGGCCGCGGTGCTCGCCGGCGGCTACCGGCTCGTCGAACCCGCCGGGGACCTGGCCGAAGCCCCGACCGTCCACCTCGTCGCCTCGGGTGCCGTCATGCCCGAGACCGTCGCCGCCTCCGCCCTGCTCGCTGATGAGGGCGTCGCCGCACCGGTCATCGACGTCACGAGCGCCGACCGGCTGTACCGGTCATGGCAGGACACCCTGCGCGCCGCCGCCTCGCGCGCCGCCCCGCCGGATGTCAACGCCGGCACCATCGGGACCCTGTTCGCCCCGGACCAAAGGCATGCCCCGATCGTCACCGTCCACGACGCCGCTAGCCACGCCCTGGCCTGGATCGGCGGGTGCTTCGGGGCGCCGGTGGTGCCGCTCGGCTTCGACGAGTTCGGGCAGTCCGGCAGCGTCGACGAACTGTACGAGCACCTCGGTCTGCGCCCCGAGCAGATCGTCAACGCCGCCCTCGGCGCACTCGACTGGTAGGGCTTGCCCCTCGGCGCCGGCGGCTCGCGCCGGTAGCGTTGAGGGGTGACCCGTTCGCCTGCGCCCGCGGCCCGCGGGGTCGCACGCGGGCGCTCGAGGGGCGGCGTGGCGGCGCTCTTCTTCATGCTCGGTGTCGTGAGCGGTGGGTTCGCGGCCCGCATCCCTGCGGTCAAGGCCGATCTGCATCTCTCTGCCGGCGCCCTCGGTCTCGTCCTTCTCGGACCCGCCCTCGGTTGCGTGCTGTCGACACCGGTGACCGGCATCGTCCTGCAGCATGTGGCTCCGCGCCGCTGGATCGCCTTCGGGATCGTGCCCTTCGCCGTGATGCTGCCCGTCGCCGGCTTTGTCCACGGACCGCTGGGTCTCTTCGGATCCCTGCTGATCTGGGGCGTCGGGATGGGTGCGGTCGACGTGTCGATGAACACCGAGGCGACGCGCGTCCAAGCCGACGCCGGGCGGCGCATCATGGCGAGCTTCCACGCCCTCTACAGCGTCGGGGCCCTCATCGGTGCCGGTATCGGCGCCCTGGCCGCCCTGGCGTCGGTCGCACCTCGGGTCCAGTGGAGCATCCTCGGCGCCCTCGCCCTGGCCGCCGGTCTGCTCGCCATCACCGGCCTGCCGACGACGGCCGTCGCGCCCGCCGACCTCCAACCGGGAGACGCCGGTCCCCGGCGTGACGGCGGCGACCGTGACAGAGGCGACCGTGACGGCGGCGATGCCGCGGCGTCGGAACGGGCGCGTGGGCCGCGGCGCCGGTCCCGTCTCGACGTCGGCTGGCCCCTCGTCGCCCTGGCCGTCATCTGCTTCGCCGGTCTCCTGAGCGAGGGCGCCGCCAGCGACTGGAGCGCCGTGTACCTCCACACCTCGCTCGGCGCGGCCCCGGCCGTGGCCACCCTCGCCTATGTGGGCTTCACCGCCACCATGGTGATCGGCCGCCTCACCGGCGACCGGCTGACGACCAGGTTCGGCCCGGTCCGCCTGGTGCGCACCGGCACCCTCCTCGGCGCCGTCGGACTCGGCGCCGGCCTGGCCGTCGCCAACCCCGTGGTTGCTGTCGCCGGTTTCGCCCTTCTCGGCGTCGGCCTCTCGGTCTGTTTCCCGTTGGCCATAACTGCGGCGTCCGGCCTCGGCACGGCAGGATCCGCCGTCGCCGTCGTGACGTCCTGCGGGTACGTCGGCATGCTCTCCGGACCCGCCGTGATCGGCGGTCTCGCCAGCGTCGTGAGCCTGCCCGCCGCCCTCGGTCTCGTCGTGGTGCTCTGCGTGCTACTCGCCGCCCTCGCCGGTACGCTCTCGGTCGGCGGCCGTACCCTTCGCGGCAAGGACGTGACGGTCGGCCGGCCCCGCTGCGAAACGCCCTGGGCGGCGGCCGCCGATGAGCCCGTGTTGTAAAGACGTCTTGCGGCCCACGGCCGGCGACGTCGTTTGTCGCGATGCCTCAGCGCAGGTCCGGCTCCAAGGTGAGCACGTCGGCACCGTCCGCTGTCACAACGATGGTGTGCTCAAACTGCGCCGTCCGCTTGCCGTCGGTCGTCACGGCCGTCCAGCCGTTGTCCCACATCTTCTCCTTCCACGAGCCGAGCGTGATCATGGGCTCGATGGTGAAGGTCATGCCCGGCTCCATGATCGTGGAGGCCTGCGGCGTGTAGTAGTGCGGGATGCTCGGCGCCATGTGAAACGTCTCGCCGATCCCGTGACCGATGAACGACCTGACCACCCCGTAGTCGTGAGCATGGGCATGGGTCTCGATGGCCTGTCCGATGTCGGAGATCGGCCGGCCCGGCTTGACCGCAGCGATCCCGAGGTCCCGGCACTCGCGTGTGACCTCGACGAGACGCCGGCTGACGTCGTCCACATCGCCGGCGTAGAAGGTGGCGCTGCAGTCCCCGTGCACCCCGCCGATGTAGGCGGTCACGTCGATGTTGACGATGTCTCCATCTTCGAGCTCCCGGTCGTCGGGAATCCCGTGGCAGATCACCTCGTTGACGGACGTGCAGATCGACTTGGGATAGCCGTGGTAGTTGAGGGTGCTCGGGTAGGCCCCCCGATCCAGGTAGGCCTTGTGGGCCACGGCGTCGAGCGCGTCGGTCGTGACGCCCGGCGCCACGGCCGCCCCCGACGCGGCGAGCACCTCGGCTGCGACCGTGGCCGCGACCCGCATCCGGGCCAGCACGTCGGACGTCTTGACCATCTCCTCGGCGTCGCCGCCCGGCGTCCCGCTCTCGGCGTAGTCGGGCCGCTTCAGACCGTCGGGGACGTCGCGCCAGGGGCCTACCCGGCCGGGGAGCACCCGATCTTCCCGACCGCGGTGGCAGCGCTTGTACTTACGGCCACTGCCACACCAGCACAGGTCGTTGGACTTGATGAGCACCCGGTTCATACGTTGACCTCCGAGCTCGGACCCTCTTCGACCAGTTCGATGAGGGTCCCGAAGCAAGTTCTGGGATGGAGAAAGGCGACGGTCGTCCCACGCGAGCCGGGCCTCGGGACGTTGTCGATGGCCTGGGCCCCGCCGGCGGTTGCGGCGGCCAGTGCGGCCGCGCAGTCGGGGACCCGGTAAGCGATGTGATGGAGGCCCTCGCCCTTTTTGACCAGATACTGCGCCACCGGGGAGTCATCTCGCGTCGGGGTGAGCAGCTGGATGTAGGAATCGGAGACGGCCACGAGCGCCTCCTCGACCCCGTCGTGGGCCACCACCTCGCGGTGGGTCACGGTGGCGCCGAAGGTCGTGGCGTACCAGTCGATGGCGGCCTCGAGATCGTGCACGGCGATGGCGACGTGGTCGATCTCGGTAAGCACACCGGCCAGGATATCGCCGGTCCGACGCCACGGTCCCGACGGATCGCCGCCTTTTGCCACAAACCGGTGCTGCCGCTCCTCTACTGTGGCGGCCGTCACGTTGATCAGGCGAGGAGACTCACGATGACCGACTACCCGTCCTATCCGAGCGGGCCGCCGCAGGACCCGGCCGGACAGCAGCCCTACCCGGGAGGTCCCCAGGGCTACCCGCCGGCGCCGCCGCCCTACCCCGGTGAGCAGCAGGGATACCAGGGCGGCCAGCAGGGGTACCAGGGCGGGCCGGGCTATCCGGGGGGCCAGCCGTATCCCGGCGGGGCGCCCCAGGGACCCCCGCCGCGGCCACCGGCGCCGCCTTCGGTGCTCAACGCCGTCAAGCTCATGTACGTGGGCGCGGCCCTGAGCCTCATCAGCCTGATCATCGGTCTCGCCACCATCAGCAGCATCAAGACGGCGGTCAGAAACGCCGACCCGAGCGCCACCCAGGCTTCGGTCAACAACACGGCCAACGTGGCCGTCGGCTTCGCCGTGGTCGTCGGACTCATCGGCGTCGGGCTCTGGCTGTGGATGGCCAGGGCCAACAAGAGCGGTCACAACTGGGCCCGGATCACGGCCACCGTGTTCTTCGCCCTCAACACCATCTCGTTCATCGCCGACCTGGCCCAACACACCACCGCCTTCGGCAAGATCATCTCCCTGCTCGTCTGGCTGGCCGGACTCGGAGCGATCGTGCTGCTCTACCGACGAGATTCGACGGCCTACTTCAAGCCGCCACGCTCGTACTGATCCTGGTCCGAGCCGACCCGATCCGGTAGATCCCCGCTTCCGTAAACTGGCGCACAACGCAACCAATCGGCACCACGGAAGAAGGAGTCTCATGCCCGGATCGGTCATTGTCGCCGGCGCCCGCACCCCTATCGGCAAGCTGTCCGGCGCCCTGGCGTCGCAGTCGGCGGCGCAGCTCGGCTCGGTCGCTATAAGCGCCGCGCTGCAGCGGGCCGGCGTCGCCGGCCCCGACGTCGACTACGTGATCATGGGCCAGGTCCTGCTCGCCGGGACCGGCCAGGTGCCGGCCCGGCAAGCCGCGACCGGTGCGGGGATCCCCATGACGACCCCGGCCACGGTGGTCAACAAGGTGTGCCTTTCCGGCCTCAATGCCATCTACCAGGCCGACCTGATGATCGCCGCCGGCGACGCCGATGTTGTCGTGGCCGGCGGCATGGAGTCGATGACCAACGCCCCGTACCTGCTGCGCGGCGCGCGAGCCGGATACCGCCTCGGGCATGCCACGACCGAGGACTCCATGATGTATGACGGCCTCGAGGACGCCGGGAGCCACGAGGCGATGGGATTGGACACCGAGCACTATCTCCCTCGCTCCCCCGGTGTCACCCGCGAGCGCCAGGACGCCTTCGCCGCCGGTTCCCACGAGCGGGCCGCCGACGCCGCCAAAGAAGGGCGGTTCGCGGCCGAGCTGACCCCCGTCGAGGTCCCCCAGCGACGCGGCGATCCCGTGGTCGTCGACACCGACGAGGGCGTGAGGCCGGGGACGACGAGCGAGTCCCTCGCCAAGTTGCGCCCCGCCTTCGCCACCGAAGGGACGGTCACGGCCGGCAACGCCAGCCAGATCTCCGACGGTGCATCGGCCGTGGTGGTCATGTCCAAGGCGGCGGCCGAGCGCGCCGGCGTGGTGCCCCTCGGGGAGGTCATGAGCTACGGCATGGTCGCCGGCCCCGATACCAACCTGCTCACCCAGCCGTCACGCGCGACCCGCCGAGCCCTCGAGCGCGTCGGGATGGGCGTCGGCGACGTCGATCTCTTCGAGATCAATGAGGCCTTCGCCGCCGTGGCCCTCGCCTCGCTCGACGAGCTCGGCGTCGGCGACGACATCGTGAACGTCAACGGCGGCGCCGTCGCCCTCGGTCACCCCATCGGCGCTTCGGGCAACCGCCTGGCCCTCACGCTCCTCCACGAGCTGCGCCGTCGGGGGGGCGGCACCGGCGTGGCCGCCCTCTGTGGCGGTGGCGGGCAGGGCGACGCCCTGGTCGTCCGTTCCCTCTGACCGGCCCTCGGGGTTTCTGCGGCTGGCGGGCCGGCCGGCTGGGTCCAGACCACACAGGGACGGCTTCTTTGCCCACTTTTACGGACTGACTCCGTCAAAGTGGGCAGAGAAACGTGACGCAGGTCTCGGCCCCGACCGGTTGGACACTCCGTGGCTGGGTCAGTCGTCGAGTGACCACGTATGGACCGGCTCGTTGGAGTGCATGCGCTCGACGTAGCGGCGCAGCATGGCCCGCAGCGCGTCGCTGCGGCCGCCGTGCCCTTGATCGGATTCGAGCCGATGCACCATCTGGACCTGCCACTCGGCCCCGTTGACGTGGGTGACGCAGCGCCGCTCAATGATGCCGAGGAGGCGTTCCCTCACCGCCGGGTCCACGCCCCGCCGGGTGAGACCCTCGTGGGCCATCGGTAGCAGGTAGCGCAGCACCACCTCCGTCGCCGGCGCCTGCCCCACCCCGGGCCAGAAGATCTGGGCGTGGATCCCGTCCCTCGCGCCGCGGAAGAAGTTGTCCCTCGCCGCATCGAACGACATCTGGGTCCAGATGGGTCGCTCGTCGTCGGCGAGCATGTGGACCATCCCGTAGTAGAACGCGGCATTGGCCAAGATGTCGACGACGGTCGGCCCCGCCGGCAACACCCGGTTCTCGACCCGGAGGTGAGGCTCGTCCCGATAGAGGTCGTAGACCGGGCGGTTCCACCGGTAGATGGTCCCGTTGTGCATGCGAAGTTCCTGCAGCAGCGGGGTGCGGCCACTGTCGATGGCCTCCTCGGGATCCTCGTCGTCGCAGATCGGGAGCATGGCCGGGAAGTAGTTGACGTTCTCCTCGAACTGGTCGAAGACCGAGGTGATCCAACGATCTCCGAACCAGACCCTCGGCCGCACTCCCTGCGCCTTCAGCTCCACCGGCCGGGTGTCGGTCGCCTGCTCGAAGAGCGGGATGCGGGTCTCGCGCCACAGCTCTTTGCCGAAGAGGAACGGTGAGTTGGCCCCGAGCGCCAGCTGGATGCCGGCGATGCTCTGGGCTGCGTTCCAACTGTCGGCGTAGGACTGCGGGCTGACCTGGAGGTGGAGCTGGACGCTCGTGCAGGCCGCCTCGGGGGCGATGCTCGCGGCGTGGACCGTGAGCTGCTCGGGACCCCGGATGTCTATGAGGAGCTCCTCACCGCGAGCCGCGAGGATCTGCCGGTTGAGCATGGCGTAGCGCGGGTTGGCGCTGAAGACGTCGGCACTCAGATGGGCCGTCGTCAGGGTCGGAAGGATCCCGATCATCACGATGTGAGCACCGACCGCCCCCGACCTGCTCTCGGCATCGTTCAGGCTGTCTCGCAAGGTCCACTCAAGGCCGCTCGCCGTGTCTCCTGTCAACTGATTGGGACGCACGTTGATCTCGACATTGAACTGCGCCAGCTCGGTCTGGAACTCCGGGTTGGCGATAGCATCGAGCACCTCGGCGTTGCGCATGGCCGGGTCGTCGAGCTCGTCGATGAGGTTGAGCTCGATCTCCATCCCGGTCATGGGGTGCGAGAAATCGAACTTGGACTCCGCGAGCATCCGCGCGAAGACATCGAGGCACCGCTTGACCTTGGTTCGGTAGCGCTGCCGATCCTGATGGGTGAACTCCGTGGCGCTTACGTCCTCCCCCACAGCACACCTCCATGCCGGTGCCCCCTCGGGCCCTGCGAGACTGGCACGCGGCGGGCGACCCCTCAACCCATTGCTCGGGGACCAACTGGCGGCGGGGGGCGGCGGGGGGGCGGCGGGGCGCGGCGGGCTGGTCGGCGACGAGCAGGGTTGAGCCGGCGACGAGCAGGGTCGGGCCCTCGTTGGGCCGGCGTCCAGCGCCGGTCGGGCCGTCGGAGCGTTCTTGTCGCGATCCATGTACGGCCGAGCCGGTTCTTGTCGCGATTCGTGCACACCGTACGGTGCAAGAGCGCGACAGGTTCGCTCCGAGGACGCTAGGCGCTCACCTCCCGCCTGCCTTCGATGGCCCGGCCGAGCGTCAGCTCGTCGGCATACTCGAGGTCGCCGCCCACGGGGAGTCCGGAAGCGATCCGAGTGACGCGGACGGGGAGGTCCTTGAAGAGCGAAGCCAGGTACAGGGCGGTCGCCTCGCCCTCGATGTTGGGGTTGGTGCAGAGGATCACCTCGATGATGCCCTCCGCCCCGATCCGGGCGAGCAGCTCCCTGATCCTGAGCTGATCCGGCCCGATTCCGTCGATCGGGCTCATCGCTCCCTGGAGGACGTGGTAGCGACCCCGGTATTCCCTGGTCTTCTCGACCGCCACGACGTCCCGGGGTTCTTCGACGACGCACACGACGGTCGAATCCCGCCTGGTATCACGGCAGATCTCGCACTCGGTCCGGGACGGGCTCTGCTGGTCGGCTCCGGACAGGCCCTGCTGGTCGGCTCCGGACAGGCCCGGCGGGTCGGCTCCGGACAGGCCCGGCGGGCCGCCAGGGGCCTCGACCGGAGAGTCCATCTCGGCCACGTTGAAGCAGCGCGGGCACCACGACACGCGTGCCTTCACCACGTTGATGGCCGTGGCCAGGCGCAGCGCGTCCTCGTTGGGGAGCTTGAGGAGGTGGAAGGCGATGCGCTGCGCCGACTTGGGACCCACGCCGGGAAGACGTCCGAGCTCGTCGATGAGATCCTGGACCGCGCCGGCGTACATCTAGGTACCGAGCAACCCCTCGATGCCACCCTCGAGCCCGAAGCCGCCGATGGCCTGACTCTGGAGGGCCTGCGCCTGCTCGATCAGGTCACGCACGGCGACAAGAACCAGGTCCTGGAGCATCTCGATGTCGGACGGGTCGACGATCTTCGGATCGATCTGCACGGAGGACACGTCGAGGCCTCCCGTGCCACTGACCTTGACTGCGCCGCCACCGGCGATCCCTTCGATCACGCTCGAGGTGGCCGCATCCTGGGCCGCTTTGAGGTGTTGCTGCATCTGGCCGAGCTGCGCCATCAGACCCCCCATATCGGGCCCGGGGTCGTCGGTCGTCATGGCGTCACCTCCTCGGCGCCAGGAAAGGCTTCCAAGAGGCGCTGCTCGGGGGAGGCTACCGCCGGGCCGGCGTCTTGGAGGTCATCGAGGTCCCAGGCAGTGTCTTCGTCGGCGTCGCGTGCGGCCTCCTCGGGGCGTGCCGGCGCCGCTTGACCGTCGACGACGAGTCGGATCGTCACGGGTCGGCCGAAGTGGGCGCTGAGGGCGGCCTCGATCTCCGGCTGGAGGGGGAGAGCCCTCGTGAGGAGGCCCCGATCGGGCAGTGCGTACACCGGGCCGTCGTCGGATGCGACGAAACGGCCGGCGGCGATGTACGCCTTGAGAGCCGGCCGCAGACCGGGCAGCACCCGGTCTCCCCACGCCTTGGTGAGCTCGTCGCGGTTCGGGCCAAGTGACGGGTCGGATGGCGCGGGCTGTGGACCGCCCGGAGCCGCCCGTAGACCGCCCGGAGCCGCCTGCGGACCGGATGGACCTGCCTGCGGACCGGACGGACCTGCCTGCGGACCGGACGGACCTGCCTGCGGACCGGATGGAGCTGCCTGCGGACCGGATGGGGCGGGCGCCGGATCCGGGTGGGGACCCTCCGGCTTCGTCGGGGCCGCTGCGGCCGAAGGGGTAGGTGGGCCGGGTCGGGCCGGCGCCTCAGCCACGCGTCCGCCGGGGGGCGCCGGCGGCCCGCCAGCGGTCCCTCTCGGCGGAGGCGGTGAGCCCGGCCCCGACCCGGCCTCCGGGCCCACGCCCTCCGCCGGCGGACGCTGCCGGTGCGCGCCGAGGGCGGCCCTCGGCGCCGGGCCAGGGCTCGATGCTCGAGCTCCTTGTGGCGTGGGGGGACCCTGCCGGCCCGGCATCGGCGGCGGCGGGGCCGGGGGCGCAACGTGGCGGCCATCGCCCTCTGGTCGTCCCTCCCGTGGCCCCTGCCTCGGCGGCGCCGAAAGGGCCACGAGTTGATGCTCGAGGCGCTCGATTCGCTCGAGGAGACCGCTCACCTCACCGGTGATCTCTGGAGCAGCCAGGCGGACGAGGGCGGCTTCGAGCGTCACCCGGGGGTCGATGGCCTCTCGCATGTCGACGCCGGCCTGACCGACGACCTCGAGCGCCCTTACCACGCCGGCGAGACCAAGACGCCTGGCCTGCTCTTCGACCTCGGCGACGGCATCGTCGGGAAGCAGCACGAGGCTCCTCGCCTGGGTCGCGAGGAATCCATTGCGCAGTTGCTCGAGCAGGTCGATGGCCAGCCGCCTCGGGTCACGCCCCGCCGATATGGCTTCGGCCACTCCGGTCAACACCCGGCCGGGATCGCGGTCGGCGAGGGCATCGACGATCCCACCGACGACCCCCGCCTCGTCTTCCACATCACCGGCAGCGGCAACCTGGTCGAGCACGGAAAGGGCGTCGCGCGCCGAACCGTGGCCTCGGCGGACAACGAGGTCGATGGCCTCGGGGGGCAACCCGAGAGCGGCCTTGTGGTTGACGTCGGTCAGGAGGCGACCGAGCACCTCCGCACCGAGAAGGCGGAACTCGAAATGCTGGGTCCTGCTCCTTATGGTCGGGAGGACCTTCTGCGGGTCCGTGGTCGCCAGGACGAACACGACGTGGCCGGGCGGCTCCTCCAGCGTCTTCAGCAGGGCGCTGGCGGCGTCGGATGTGAGCTGATGCACCTCGTCGACGATGTAGACCTTCCAGCGACCGGTGGTACCGAGGGCGACACGCGAAAGCAGCTCGCGCATCTCGTCGAGCTTGCGGTTGGATGCGGCATCGAGCTCGTGCACGTCGACGGACGCGCCGCGGCGGATCTCGGTGCAAGACGGGCACGTCCCGTCGGGTTCGCCGTCGGCGGGGTGCTCGCAGTTGAGGGCCATCGCCAGGATCCGGGCAGTCGACGTCTTGCCCGTCCCGCGTGGGCCGCTGAAAAGGTAGGCGTGGGCCACCTTCTCCTCGCGGACGGCGTTGCGCAGGGCCCGCGTGACGTGGTCCTGCCCGCGTACCTCATCGAAGCGCTGGGGCCGGTAGCGGCGGTAGAGGGACCGGTAGGGCTCTTCGACCGGATCGGGGGCCGCTCGATGCTCTGGGACGGAGGAGGGCTCGGGGACTTCGACCACGGAAGCACCCTACGACAGGGTGGTGACGCCACACAGGGGTCGAGACGGCACCAGGCCGGCGACAGGCTCGGAGTCCGGCGCGACGGTCAGGCGATCTGCGGCACACGGTGCGATCCGCTGAGAGCTGCTGCCGTCAGGCCCTGACCCGGTTCACGGTGCATCGTTGCGCAGGACCCGACCGCCGCGCCCGGCTCCGAGCCTCCGCCCAACACGATAGCGTGTCAGCCCGCAACCCGAGGAGGGGTGCGAGAGCGGCCGAATCGGCACGACTGGAAATCGTGTGTCCTTCACGGGACCGTGGGTTCAAATCCCACCCTCTCCGCTGCAGCAGGGGGCCCGGCTCGAGCAGAGCGAGCCGGGCTCCTGGGATCAGAGCCCTCTGCGCCTCAGGCGCCTCAGGCGTCGAGTGCGTCGAACACCTCGGAGTCGACGCGTGATCGGGCGTCGAAGGGGTGACCTCCCATGGCGTCGACCACGTCGGAGTCGGTCAACGCGGCGAATACCCGGTCCGGCGATGCGCTGATGACTCGGACGGCGGTGTCAGTCCGACTCATCGCGGGCGCGCCCGTAGCGCTCGTAGATCACGCGCGAGCCGAACGTCGTGGTCTCGACCAGGTTGAGCGGAACGTCTTCGGTGACCGGCGGCAGGAAGGGCGTGCCGCCACCGACGACGACCGGATTGCGGAACATGCGCAGCTCGTCGACGAGGCCGAGCTCGATCGCTGCCGCGGCCAGGCCGGCGCCGCCGATCGAGACGTCGTTGTCGGTCGCGTCGAGGGCCGCAGCGACCTCCTCGGCCACCGACGCATCGGCGAGGCGGGCGTTGCCATGAACGCTGTCGAGCGTGCGGCTGAAGACGACCTTCGGGAGAGCGCACCAGACGTCGGCGAACGCGGCCCCGAGCTCGTTTTCTCGCATCGACGGATCCGTCTCCCACGCCAGCATGGTCTCGTAGAGCCTGCGGCCGCACAGATAGCCGCCGAGCTCGCGTGTCTGCGCGATGTGGAAACGAAACTGCTCCTCGCTCGGGGCCGTCCAGCCGAACGCGCCCTCGCGGTCGGCGATAAAGCCGTCCACCGAGACGCTCATCGAGTAGATCAGCATGGCTTCACGCTCAGCGCATCGCAGCGACGGACGGTGATCACGATGAAGTTCACCATTTGAGGTTGATCGGCCGCTCAAGAACCCGCCGGCGCCGCATCGGCTCGAGCCTCGGGGACGGGGAGCGTCTCGCCGGTCTCCATGAGGGTCTTGAGGTTGGCGAGGATCGCCGGCCACCCGGCCCTGACGCTTTCGAGGACCTTGCTGCCGGGTGGGAACTCGTCGTGGACGACGGTGAGCTTGACCATCTGACCGAGCGGCTCGATGTCGAAGGTGACCTTGGACCGCCGCTCGCTCGCCACGGCGGCACGGAACTCCTCGCTGAAGTGGAAGGCCTCGGCCATCTCGGGGGTAAGGGTGTGCCACGAGTAGGCAAGGCGGCGATACGGCTCGGATTCGATGACGACCTGGGCGGGATCGCTGACGGTGACGCCCGCCTGCTCCCAGGTCATCGGGGACCCTGTCTTCCAATCCGACTGGAAGGTGACGCCCCAGTACCGCCGGGTGAAGACCGGATCGGTCAGGGCTTGCCAGAGTCTCTCCGGGGTTGTCTTGATGTAGGTCGTGTAGACGAGCACGGTGTCGGTCATCGGTTCTTGCTCCAATGCTGTTTTCAGGTCGGCTAGTGCGTGCACCCGCTCGCGGTCGTACCGCTTGATCCACCGCTCGGAGATGGCGTTGATCGGAGCGGCGTTGAGGAAGTGCAACTTCTCTCGCCCGCGCCATCTCGTGGCCACCAGGTTGGCTGCCTCCAAGACGGCCAGGTGCTTGCTGACCGACTGACGGGCCATCACGAGGCCACCGCCAAGCTCCCTCAGGCTCTGTCCGTTGCTGGCGTTCAGGTCGTCGAGGAGACGACGCCGACTTGGGTCGGCCAACGCCTTGAAGACCTCGTCGTCCCCGGGCGCCTCCGTCCCATTCGGCCCTTCGCCCATCCTGCAACCTCCGATGTGCCGCTTCACGGCTGCACAGCAACTATATGCAGCCAAGTGGCTGCATATCAACGGCCCCGACCACCGCTGCCGGGTGCGCCGAGATGGCTTTACAGTCAATCTTATTGACTGTTCTGACTCTTGTCTTTATCCTGAAGCGTCATGAGCGAAGCGAAGGACTGGTCAGAGGTGGTGTCGCTGCCGGCGCTCCTACGGACGGCTCGGACCGCCTACGGATGGGCGATCCGGGAGGCGCTGGCCGAAGTCGGCTGCGACGACGTGCCTCGCAACGGCAGCTACGTGATCGGTGCGATCGCCCGTACCGGCGCACCGCTGAGCGACATCATCCAGGGTTTGGGGGTGTCCAAGCAGGCCGCCGGGCAGCTCGTTGACACCTTGGTCACGCGGGGTTACCTGGACCGATCGGTCGACCCCGAGGACCGCAGGCGGCTGACGATCGCCCTTACCGAGCGAGGAGAGGCCGCCGCCGCCGTGATCCGCTCGGCCGTCGATGCCGTCGACGCCAAGCTGGTCGCGCAGGTGGGTCAGGAGTACGTGGTGCATACCCGCGCGACCCTGGCATCCCTCGGGCCTGGAAGGCGCTCCGATGCGTGAGGGGATGCCGTCCATCACCGCCCAACGGGTTGCGGCGGCTCGTCTCGGCTTCGACCGCCTGCCGGCACCGTTCGGTGACCCGTCGGCGGATGAGCGGTTGGCACTCGACGTGGCCAGCTCGGCCCCACCTCGGCCGGCGCCTTCGGAACCGAGTGAGGGCACAGGGGGCAGTGAGAACATGGCCCGGTACCTGCGGGGCCGGACGTCGTTCTTCGACCGGGTCGTGATAAATGCCTTGGAACGCCACGTCGCTCAGGTCATCGCCGTCGGAGCGGGGTACGACGGGCGGGCGCTGCGCTACGCCAAGCCGGGAGTGCGCTGGTGGGAGGTGGATCACCCCGACACCCAGGGCGACAAGCGGGCCCGCCTCGAGCGCCTCGGCATCGACACCCCGCACATCACCTTCGTCGCCACCGACCTCACCCATGCCGGGCTCGAGTCGACCCTGGTCGAGAGCGGCTTCGAGCCCGATGCCCTCTCGCTCATCGTGTGCGAGGGGGTGGCCGTCTACCTCGACCGTACGGTGCTCGAACGACTCCTGGGTGAGCTCCGGTCACTGGCGACCGTCGGGACCCGGCTGGCCCTTTCGCTGTCGACCGCGGGGACCTCGCCGGATCGGTCAGCGAGCCGCGCTCGGTTCCAAGCAAGCGTCGCCGCCGTCGGCGAGCCGGCGCGCCCCGCCCTTACGTCCGACGACGCGAGCGAGCTGCTCACCGCCACCCGGTGGCGCCCCGTCGACCTATCAGAGCGAGCTCGGCGCGCCGGGTTCGTCGTCGCCGCTCCGAGCTGGGTGCCGGATGCCGATCGGACCCCGACGGCGAGCCGGATGGGAACCTACATGGAGGGGACTTTCCATCGCTCGGGCATCGACGACCTCCCCGACCATCTCCGGGGCACCTATGGCATCGCCGTGTCCCGGCTACGGGAGCTCGATGTCGGCGTATTCCATGTCGAGCGGGATGACGGCCCGAGTTGGGTCGCGCGGGTGTTTCCTGCGAGTCGACCGGTCGAGTCGGCGCAGGGAGACGCCGAGATCCTCCAAACCCTCGAGCGGAGCGACTTCCCCGCCGAGCGCTGCGCCCACCCCGACCCGGTGTCGACACACTGCGGGCAGCCGGTGGTCGTCACCGAGTACGTCCCGGGCAAGACCCCGGTCGGGACCGAGGCAAACCTCCGCCGGCTCGGGGACCTCCTCGGGCGTCTCCACACCCTGCCGGCGAGCCCGGGAGCCTGGGCGCGCCCCGGTGGGGCCTGGCACCACCTGGCCTTCCACGGTGGCCCACGAGAGGAGATCGCCGCCGCCGTCTCGCTCCTCGATGATGCCGAGCCACGGGTCCAGGTGGCCGAGCGGCCGCTGCACCGGGTGTTGCGCGACGAGCTGGTGCAAGCCGACGATGGCCACGACCTGCCGCACGCCCCGGTCCATCCCGACTTCGTGCCTCCCAATGTCATCGCCTCTCCGCGCGGCGACATGGTGGTCGTGGACTGGACCGGTGCTGGGACAGGACCCCGTGTCGCTTCCCTCGGATTCCTGCTCTGGGTGGCAGGCGGGAAAAGCCCTCGATGCGTCGACGCCGTCGTCTCCGCCTACCGCTCCCATGTCCATCCCGAACCCGAAGAGCTCGACCGCCTTCCTGCCTTCGTCGGCGCCCGCCCGCTCATCTTTGGCTGCTGGGGGTTTTGTACGGGAAGCCAGCGGCTCTCCGAGGTGGTGACCCAGTCGACGGCCGACCGGGCGAGCGCTGCGAAAATCGCCGCTCGGGCCCGTGCCCAATTCGACTCGGCGCGATGACTTTTTGGCCCTACGGCCCCGCCAGTTGCTTCTTCGGGGTCCTCTGAGAGCGGCGCAGCATGGTCCCTCAGACCGGCCCGGCCAGATCGATGACGAGGCGAGGGTTGAGTGATTGGTGACTGCCCGCCACGAGGCGAACCGCCGTGCCAATGCAGGAAAACTCGATCACGTGAGACCCCCACGCGCCGGTCCGCTCGGTCACCGCCACGCCGACGACCCCGTCCGCTCCGAGGGCGATGGCCATCTCCTGGAGGCGACCCATCGCGAGCTCGCGGGCGTCATAGAGCGCCTCGGTGTAGATCGTCATCTCCTGGTTCTCTGTCACCGACCCGGCCCACGAGCCGAACGCCCGCCTCCCGACGTGATAGGCGCACACGCCGCTCACGATGCCGAGCGGCTGGTAGCCGGCCCTGGACAGGAGGTGCACCTCGTGTCCGCTGAGCGCGGCGGTGAAGCAGCCGCCTCGGCCGGCTCCGCCTTCGGCCCAACGCATCGCCGTGCCGGTGGCGACCAGGTGGACGAGGTTGGCATCCGAGCCGATGTCGCCCAGGTCGAGCGACACGCCGACGACGCCGTCGGCGTCGAGCCCCCGCCCGGCATCGGCGATGCGGGTCACGGCGTTGGTCCTCGCCGCCTCGAGGGCCGTGCTGAGCTGATCGAGCTCGGTGTTCTCGCTGAATCCGGCACTGAGGCGGACCAGGCTCGACACCTGGACGACGGAGGCGCCGCTCACCATGGAGATGGGTTCGAAGCCGATCTGGTCGAGGAGGATGGCCTCGTCGACGCTGAGCGACGTCACGGCCGGGCGGCCGCCCGCCCTGGGGTCACGCAGGGCCTCGATGGCGAGGTCGGCCGGGGCCATCGGTTGACGGGTGGTCATGGTTTGGACAACCTCATAACGGTGAGCGGCAGCGCATCCCAGCTTCCCTTGGCGAAGCGGCGGACGAGCGTCCCGGTCAGGACGGTGGTCATAACCCGGCCGCGGGCCTCGCCTTCCATCCCCGATGATGCCAGGGTCCCGAGCACGGCCCAGCCCCCGGCGCGTGCCGCCCGCTCGAGGCGCTCCGCCGCGAATCGCCGGCTGGTCTCGATTGCGTCGCCGAAAGGGGCGAGCTCGAAGGAACCGCCCGGCGTCATAGCCGTCACCTCGGCGGTCACGGACCCGGCACCAACGGCGACCGAGACCGGCACCATCCCGGCCTGCAGGAGCTTCAGCAGCTCCTGACCGGTGAGGTGAGAGGTGAACGGCCGCCGCAGCGGAGCCGCTCCCGGTCGGGCTACCGCCGTGCCGATGGCGGTGAACTCGAGCGTCGACGGCATGTCCTCGAGGTAGCGGAAGTTGAGCCTGGTACCGATCACCCCGTGGGCGCCGAGGCTTGCCGTCTCGGCTTCGATCCGCTGCAGGGCAAGGGAGGCGGCATCCTCGAGACCATCCTCGAAAACCCGCCGCTCCCAGCACAGGGCGGCCGGCGCGTATCCCACCCCATAGCCGCCACCGACGATCCCCGGGCCCCGGGCCCAGCCGCCCCCGAGGCCCAGATCGTCGTAGGAGTAGTACTTGACCCAGCCGGGGAAACCACGGGCGGAACGCATGCCACCGCCGGCGATACCGCCACCGCCCCACGCACCGCCACCACCGCCCCAGGGGCCACCGCCACCGCCCCACGGACCGCCGCCACCGCCCCAGGGACCGGCGTTGCCGTAGGTCATCGTGTAGTAGTCGCCAGGGGAATAGCTGATTCCGAGGTGGTAGACGGAGCTCCCCATGACCAGCCCTCGCGGCTCGAAGCCGGCCTCGCGTACCGCGGCCAGCTCCGCGACCGAAAGGGAGCTCGACCACCCGACGCCGGCGAGCGGCGCGGCCGCCTGATCGGTCATCAGGTGTCCATCGGCAGCATGAGTTGCGGGTGGCCGGGCCCGATCGCGCCCGGCGCAGGGCGCACGGCGGTCCCGACGGCGAGGAACTCGATCACGTGACTCCCCCAGAAGTGATTCTTCTCCTCGAGGTGCACGCCGACGATGCCCTCGGCGCCGAGACGAATGGCCTCGTCCTGCATGCGGGTCATGGCCAGCTCACGGGCGTCGTAGAGACCCTGGGTGAAGTTCTCGAGCTCGGCGTTGACGCCCGTCTGCATGGCGGCCGCCATGGGGCCGCGATGGGCGACGTGGTAGACGCAGGTTCCGAGCACGAGGCCGAGCGGGAGATACCCGGATTGCACCAGGGTCCAGAAGTCCTGCCCGCTCAGATCGCTGGTGAAGGGCTTGCCGGCGTCGGTGCGCCAACTCCCTTCCTCACCCCGGGCCGATACTGCGGTACCTACTGCAATGAATTCGGCGGAGTGTTTCCCCCAGTCGTAGTAGTTGATATCGAGTCGCACTCCGACGATTCCGTCTGCATTCAGGATCTCCGCCTCGGCCTCCATGCGGGCCATGGCCAGCTCTCTCGCCGTGTACATGGCCTGGGTCAGCTTGTCGAGCTCCTGGTTTTGCGACCACGTCTTTCGCTGCAGTCCGATGTGGTAGATCGAGCTTCCATAGACGAGTCCCCGGGGATCGAATCCGGCCTCTTTTACGAGAAGGAACTCGTTGACCGACAGGTCACTGGTGAAGAAGGGTCGGCCGTCGCCCTTTCCCGCCAATTCGGCGAGACGACGCATGGCGTCGGGTGGCAGGCCGACCTCCTTGGCGTCGGGGACCTCGGCCGGGGTCGCCGTCCCTGGTCCGGCCGGCGGCGGAGCGTCGAAGCCTTCGGTGTCAGCGGTCATGGTGCCTCTCTGATCATTCGAGCAGTCCGCCGAGCGCGGACCTGACGTCACTGCTTCGGGCCGATTCCTGGCCGACGAGGCTCACGAGCCGCTGCAGCCACTCGTCGGCGTCGATCTCCGTGGTTTGGAGGGTGATGCCCCGCACTGCGTGCACGGCGAGAAACACGGGACCCGTTCGCTCCCGCACCGCTTCGAGTCTGGCCTCTCCGGTGTCGACGATGATCCGCTCGACCCGTTGGCGCCTTCGCAGCCCCCCACCCCTGCGGATCTGGACCCGCCGGCCGAGGATCCGCTCGAGCTTGGCGCCGAGGGCCTCGAAGAGCTGATCCGTGTCACTCGTGTCGATCTGGAGCGAAGCGGCGGCAAGGTCGAGGTCCCACGAGCCGGACGGTGGGGGCACCTCGATGGACGCAGACGACGGTTCGGGGAAAGAGCCGCCCGGTATCGGTGCCGGTAACTGCGGTGCCGCCGGCGCCGGCCGGTCGGTGCGCGCCGCCTCGTCAGCGAGTGGAGCCGGTGAAGGCGGAGGGGTCGCTCCTTGCCCTGGCTCTCGGTCACTCACCCTGGGCAGCGTACCTGCACGACCCGCCGTCGGGCGCTCGGCCAGCGGGCGGACGGGTACGGTGCGGCCGTGCCAGGTGACCGTACGACCGACGAGGCCTTCATGGAATTGGCCATGGCGCAGGCCGAGGCCGCCGGAGCGCGTGGAGAGGTGCCGGTTGGAGCCGTGGTCGTGGTCGCCGGGCGCATCGTCGCCACCGCCGGCAACCGGCGCGAGGAGCTGGCCGACCCGACGGCGCACGCCGAGATGATCGCCCTGCGCCAGGCGGGTACCGCCATCGGGTCGTGGCGGCTGACCGGCGCCAGCCTCTACGTCACTCTCGAACCGTGCCCGATGTGCGCCGGGGCGTCGATCGCGGCGCGCCTCGAGCGCATCGTGTTTGCTTCGCCCGATCCCAAGGCGGGCGCGTGCGGGTCGCTCTACAACCTCTGCGTCGACCCGCGCCTCAACCACGAGCTGACGGTGGTCCCCGGTGTCGGGGCCGGCGCCGCTTCCGCTCTGTTGAAGGAGTGGTTTGCCGCCCGTCGTCACCGGGACTGACCCGGGGCCTGATGTCAGGCGGCTCAGGCCGGCTGCAACTCGCGCCGCCGGTTCGCCTCGTCGCTGACGAGCCGGGTCGTGACCCGGTCGAGGGCGACGCTGATCTCAGCCGAATCGGCACGAGTGTCCCAGTCCCCGATCCGTTCGGCGAGCCACGCCTTGAAGGCGGCCACGAACCGGCCGACCTCCTGTTGGCCCAGGTCCGAAAGGGCGATCCCATCACCATCGGTCGAGACCAGTCGGCGGGACTCCAGCTGGCGGTAGACCGGCGCGATGACCGACACGGGTAGTCGATGGCCGACGGCGATGGAGGTGATGGTGATCTGCCTCCCGGTGTCGTGGCGGCGCGGCAGGAAGATCTCCATGAGCGCCCACAGGTCGGCGTCGCTCAGCGTCGTGGCCGACCGAGCCAGGATTTCCTGAGTCGAGCGGCCGCGGTCCTCGCGCAGGACCCGCGAGATGGCTTCCTCCAGACGCTGCATCGAGTCCTGCGACTTGGGCATGGCAAAGGTCTCGCCCAGGTCGGTGGCGCCGGCCCGCTCGGTGCCACGCAGCGGTACCTGCTTGAGGGCGATGGCGAGGATGAAACCGAGAGCTGCGACCGGGACGGCCCAGATGAACACCTTGTCCAAAGCGGTGGCATAGGCATGGAGGATCCCGGCGATCTGTCCGGCGGGCAGGCGGTGGAGGGCCGAGGGGCTCGTGGTTGCGGTCGGGGGCACCCCGGGGCTGGCCCGGAGGGCTGCGCCCAGTCGGGGCGTGAGGAAGTTGGTGTACAGGGACCCGAACACCGCCGTGCCGAACGAGCTCCCCATCGTCCGGAAGAAGGTCACACCCGATGTCGAGACACCGAGGTCCCGATAGCTCGCCGTGCTCTGCACCACCAGCGTGAGGACCTGCATGCACAGGCCGATGCCCGCACCGACGACGACCATCGAGAGCGAGGTGATGAGCACCGAGGTGTGCTCGTCCATGCGGGAGAAGAGAAAGAACCCGATGGCCATCACGGGCATGCCGATCATCGGGAAGATCTTGTAACGCCCGGTCTTGCTCACCAGCACGCCGCTCAGCAGCGCCGTGAACATCAGCCCTCCGACGAGGGGCAGCATGCGAACACCGGAGATGGTCGCCGACACCCCGTCGACATACTGGAGGAAGGTCGGCAGAAACGTGATCGAGCCGAGCATGGCGAAGCCGACGAGAAACGAGAGGGAGCACGAGACAGAGAACACCTGGCTGCGAAACAGCCGCATCGGCAGGATCGGTTCGGCGGCCCGCGTTTCGACCACGACGAACACCGAGAGGGCGACCACGGCGCCGACAAACAGGCCGATGATCGTCGGCGATGTCCACGCGTAGCTCGATCCACCCCAGCTGGTCCCGAGGATCAAGGCCGAGGAGCCGATGGCAATGAAGAGGATGCCGGCGTAGTCGATCAGCGGTCGGGTCCCGGCGCGAATCGAGGGGATCGTACGGGCCGCAAGCACGACTACGACCACGCCGATCGGCACGTTGAGGTAGAAGTCCCAGCGCCACGAGAGGTCGTCGGTGAAGAACCCGCCGAGCAACGGTCCGAGGACCGTGGTCACCCCGAACACGGCGCCCAGCGCGCCCTGGTACTTTCCTCGCTCCCTGAGCGGGATGACGTCGCCGATCAGGGCGGTGGCCGTGACCGTGAGGCCGCCACCTCCGAGCCCCTGCACCGCCCTGGCCGCGACGAGCCAGTCGAGGTTCTGGGCCAGACCGCTCAGGATCGAGCCGCCGACGAACACAACCACGCTCAGCTGGAAGATGGTCTTGCGACCGAAGAGGTCGCCCAGCTTTCCTGCAACCACGGTCACGATGGTCTCGGCGAGCAGGTAGGCGGTCACGACCCAGGAGATGTGGCCGGCCCCTCCGAGATCCCCGACGATCGAGGGAAGCGAGGTGGAGACGATCGTCTGATCGAGCGCGGCGATCAGCATGCCGAGCAGGATGGTGGCGAACACGACGTGCTTGGTCCTCGTGTCGACCTCGGGCCGCTCGTCCTCGGAGGCCTCGGTCTGCGTCTCCGCCATCGTCGAGGAATGCTAACCCGGATGCTACGGGCACGGACCGCTCACGGTTTCGGCGCCGGCGCTGTACGTTGTGCCCAGATACCGATCGAAGAGGGGGACCGCATGGCGATCGACGAGGCGACAAGCAGCCTTTTGGGTCAGATGGCCGAAAGTGGGATGAAACCGCTGCACATGATGACTCCGGAGGAAGCCCGCGGCGTCGGCGAGGTCCTCCGAGAGATGTCGGGACCTGGACCCGACATGGCTCGCGTCGAGAACATCGCCGTCCCTGCGCCCCACGGCGGCATCCCTGTCCGCGTGCTCGTCCCGCACGAGACCCCGCGCGGCATCATCATCTACTACCACGGTGGCGGCTGGGTCATTGGAAACATCGACGAGTCCGAAACCCTCGGCCGGCAACTGGCGGAGCGCACGTCGTGCACCGTCGTCCTCGTCGAGTACCGGCTGGCGCCCGAGCATCGCTACCCGGCTGCAGCCGACGACGCCTACACCGCCCTCGAATGGGTCGGCGCCCACACCGGCGAGCTGGCGTCCGAAGGGGCACCGGTGATCGTCATGGGCGACAGTGCCGGCGGAAACCTGTCGGCGATCGTCGCCCAACGGGCCCGCCACGACGGTCCGCCCGTGTCCATGCAGGTACTCGTCTATCCCGTGACCGACGACGACTTCGACAACGGGACCTACGGCGATCCAGAGAACCAATTGATGTTGACGAGAGACAGCATGATCTGGTTCTGGGATCACTACGCGCCGGACGAAGCCTCCCGGAGCAACGTCGATGCTTCACCGCTGCGGGCCACCGACCTCTCCGGTCTTCCGCCCGCCGTCGTCCTCACCGCCCAGCACGACGTCCTGCGCGACGAGGGCGAGGCCTACGCCAAGAAGCTGGAGGCCGCCGGGGTCCCCGTCGTGCACCGCCGCTTCCCCGGCCAGATGCACGGCTTCTTCACCATGGTCAACGTGCTGCCCGGCGCCGCGGCCGGGATGGACTACGTCGTCGAGCACGTCGACCGGCACCTTACGACCAACGCCGCCACCGGCAGGGCCTGAGGAGGATCCATGTCCCAACCCGCATCCACCCAATCCGCAACGAACGCGCCTGCCTCTCCCGAACCGGTGCCGGCGTCCGTCGACGCGGTGATCGTCGGGGCCGGCATCGCCGGCGTCTACCAGCTGTACAGGCTGCGCCAGCTCGGCCTCGGGGCGCGTGTCATCGAGGCCGCCGACGGTGTCGGGGGTACCTGGTACTGGAACCGGTATCCCGGCGCCCGCTGCGACGTCGAGAGCCTGTCCTACTCGTACTCGTTCTCCCCTGAGCTCGAGCAGGAGTGGACCTGGACCGAGAAGTACCCCACCCAACCGGAGATCCTCCGCTACATCAATCATGTCGCCGACCGTTTCGACCTCCGCCGTGACATCACGTTCAACACCCGGGTGACGAGCGCGACCTACGACGAGGGGACCAGGCGCTGGCTCGTGCGCACGGACAATGGAGAGGCCCTCGACGCTCAGTTCGTGATCATGGCGACGGGCTGCCTCTCCACCCTCAAGACTCCCGAAGTACCCGGCATCGATCGTTTTCAGGGCCCGACCTACCACACGGGCCACTGGCCTCACGAGGGCGTCGATTTCACGGGCCTGCGCGTCGGCGTCATCGGGACCGGGTCATCTGGCATCCAGTCCATCCCGATCATCGCCGAGCAGGCCGCCGACCTGACGGTCTTCCAGCGCACGCCCAACTTCAGCATGGGCGCAGGCAACCGCCCGCTCGACGAGGCCGAGGTCAGCGAGATGAAGGCCAGCTACCGCCAGTGGCGCCAGGACCAGCGCACCTCTGCCTTCGGGGTCCCCGTCGACGGGGCAACCACCTCGGCGCTCGAAGTGTCCGCCGAGGAGCGGAATGCGAGGTATCAGGACGGCTGGGAGAAGGGCAACCTGGTTGCGATCCTCGGCGCGTTCACCGACACGCTGACCGACAAGGAAGCCAACGAGACGGCCGCCGAGTTCATCCGGGCCAAGATCAGGACCATCGTCACGAACCCCGAGCTGGCCGAGACCCTCTCGCCCCGCAGCTTCCCCTTCGGCACCAAACGGCCCTGCCTCGACAGCGGCTACTACAACACGTTCAACAAGGACCACGTCCACCTGGTCGACCTGCGCAAGACCCCCCTGGTCGAGCTCACCGAGAAGGGCTTGAGGACCTCGGAGCAGGACTACGAGTTTGACGCCATCGTCTTCGCCACCGGCTTCGATGCCATGACCGGCGCGCTGACCGCCGTCGACATCAAGGGCAAGGGCGGCATCGCCCTCGAGGAGAAGTGGAAGGAGGGGCCGAGGACGTACCTGGGCCTCGCCATCGCCGGATTCCCCAACCTGTTCACCATCACCGGTCCGCTCAGCCCTTCCGTGCTGAGCAACATGGTCGTGTCGATCGAACAGCACGTCGAGTGGGTCACCGACTGCATCGCCTTCATGCGCAGGCAGGGAGCCGACGAGATCGACGCCACGGTCGCGGCCGAGGACGCCTGGGTCGACCACGTCGCCGAGGTCGGCGCCTACACCCTGTTCCCCACCGCCGACTCGTGGTACATGGGATCAAACGTCCCCGGGAAACCGCGGGTCTTCCTCGCCTACGTCGGCGGCGTCGGGACCTACCGGGAGAAGTGCGACGACGTTGCCGCCAAGGAGTACGAGGGATTCGCCCTGACACCGGCCTGAGGCTATCGCTGCCGCAGTCCGGATACCCTTACTTATAGGAAACTGTAAGGAGGAGCTGATGGAAGCAGCGTCGCGGGTCACTTCGAAGGGCCAGATCACCATCCCGAAGGCGGTGCGAGACGCCCTCGGCCTGGGGGAGGGTGATGCCGTCGTGTTCCGCCTCGACGGCAGCCGGGCCATGCTGGCTCGCACTCCCGACCTTCTCGACCTGGCCGGTACCGTCGCAGTACCCGCGGGCAAACGAGGGATCCCTTGGGACGAGGTCCTGCACCGCACTCACCGGACGCGCGGCGCTTCTCGTCGGTGACAGCGTTCATCGATACCAACGTCGTCATCCGACACCTCATCGGAGACCCGCCGGAACAAGCGATCCGGGCCACACGTTTCCTCGAGAAGGAAGACGCGCTACTGCTCCCCGACTTGGTCGTCGCCGAGGTCGTCTATGTGCTCGAATCTTTTTACGAGGTCGAGCGGCAGCGCGTGGCGGAGCTGACCCGAGCAATCATCGCCTTTGATGCGATTCGCGTGATCGACGATGAGCTGTTGCTCCGGGCGATCGAGATCTACGAGGTTGACCGCCTCGACTTCGCAGAGGCCTACCTCGCCGCCGCCGCCGAGCGCAGCGGTGTCGGTGTCATGGCGTCTTTCGACCGCAGCATCGACCGGGTCGGAACGGTGAGCCGAATCGAACCACCCGGATGACCACGACGCGATATCTCGATCTTCGTCCCACGTCGCGCTGGTAGCACTGAGGTCGGCGCTTGGAGAGACTAGCTTGCCCGAGCGCAGCGAAATAGGTACTTTGAGCAGTCGAGGAGGGATGCGAGAGCGGCCGAATCGGACGGTCTCGAAAACCGTTGTGTCCCCTGGGCACCGTGGGTTCAAATCCCACTCCCTCCGCCAAGCTCCCCTGGCCCCTGGTCTAGTGGCCCGGGCCGGTGGGCCCGGCCCGCTCGGCCAGCACCTGGTCGGCCAGCAAGGCCAGCCGCTTCTTGGCGACCTTGCCGGTGTCGGTCGTGGGAACCTCCTCGAGGGCGACGATGACGGCCGGAACCTTGAATCCGGCGATCTGCTGACGGCACCAATCCCGCAGCTGCTCGGTGGTGGTGACCGACGACGGTCGGAAGTGGACGAACGCCACGACGAGTTGGCCTCGCTCGGGGTCATGGCCACCCGTCACCACCGCTTGCGCCACGTCGGGGTGCGACAGGAGGAAGTCCTCGACCTCGGCGGGCGACACGTTGATGCCCGACGTCTTGATGATCTCGCTGCTGCGGGAGACGAACGAGATCCACCCCTCCGAGTCGACGGACCCGAGATCGCCCGTGTTGAAGAACCCCTCGTCGTCGACGACGGGTCGGGGTTCGCCGGACTCGTCTAGGTAGCCGGGCGTGATGTGGCCCCTGACCAGGATCGCGCCCACCTCACCGGCAGGGAGGGGGTGACCGTCATCGGGGTCGACGATGTGGATGTCCACCCCTGGGAGGGGAGGTCCCTGGCTCCCGGCCCGCCGGGCGATCGGCGCCGACGCCGGCGTAACGCAGCAGTTCCCGTAGGTCTCGGTCGACCCATAGATGTTGCAGATGTCGGTCACGCCGAGGGTGTCGGCGGCGAGGCGGAGTTCAGAGGGAGTACCGAGGGTCACGCCCCGCCGCAGCGCAACGAGGCGTTCGAGCGAGAACGACGGTTCCTTGAGGAGGGCGTGGACCATCAAGGGCAGCAGATAGGCGGCGGTGCAACGTTCGCTCTCGAGGACATCGAGGGCGGCGGCGGGCTCGAAGGGCGACTGGAGAACAAGGCTCGAGCCGTGCGTCAAGGTCGCCATCAGCGCGTTGGCGCCGCCGAGCGCCCAGAAGAGAGGCGACGCAAGGAACACGCGGTCGTCGGCGTCGAGCTGCTGGCGCTCACCGATGCCGAAGCCGTTCTCGATTAGGTGGCGATGGGTCAGCCCTACGGCTTTGGGTCGGGCGGTGGAGCCGGAGGTGTAGAGCACCATGGCGACATCGTCGGGCTTGGCGGTGCCGCGGCCCGACGGAGCGATCGGATCGAGTCCGGTCCAGTTTCGATAGTCGACGGTGTGCCCCGGTCTCCGGTCTCCGAGGACGACCACCTGACGGAGCTCAGGGACCTGCTCGAAGGGCAACGGGTCGTGCTCGAGCCCGGGGAGGATCGCGCCCAGCTGATCGAGGAAATCCTGCCGGAGCCACCGATCGACGGTCACGAACACCTTCGGACGGGCATGCCCCAACAGGTAGGACAGGTCGCGGGTCTTGACCCAGGTGTTGAAGGGAGCCAGACGGGCGCCGACGGCGGCGCAGCCGAAGGCGACCTCTAGCCACTCCCTGCGGTTGTCCATGAGCAGCCCGACCGTGTCGCCGGGACCGACGCCGAGGTCATAGAGCCCGGCGGCCACGCGGCCGGCGGCGGCGTGCAGCTCACCGTAGGTGTGCTGGCCGGCGGCCGCGACCACGGCCGGGCGATTCGGGTCCGCGGTGGCCTGGTGGGCGAGGAGAGCGTAGAGCGTCCTGCTCGGCGGCAGGGTCATCCCGTCCCCTCCCGGCGCCCGACGGGGCGGGCTACGATCCCGAGCTCCGCCAGCACCTCGTCGGTGTGCTCACCGAGACGGGGAGGGAGCCGGCGCAGGGAAGCAGGCGACTCCGAGAGCGTGACGGGGTCACCCGGGAACCGCAACATGCCCTGGACGGGGTCGGCGACGGTCTGCCAGAAGCCGGTCTCCTCGAGGTGTGGGTCGGCAAGGAGCTGCTCCAGGGACAGGACCGGAGCGAAGGGGATGTCCTCGTTCTCGAGCAGCTTTGTCCAGGCCGCGGTGGTCCGAAGGGCGACCTGGTCGGCGACCTCCTTCCAAATCAGCGTCACGTTCTGCTGCCGGCCGCGGAACGTCGCGAACCTCGGGTCGGCGATGATGTCGCTCCGTCCGCTCAACTCGAAGAAGCGGTGCCACTGCGCGTCGGAGTACGGGATGAGCGCGAGGTAGCCGTCGAGCGTGGGGAACGGTCGGCGCGACGCGGTGGCCACCGGTTCGTAGCCCATCGGTCCCATGGGCGGCTCGAAGACGTGCCCCCAGAGATGCTCCGCCATGTTGAAGCGGACCATCGTCTCGAACATCGGCACATGGACCTCCTGGCCCCGACCCGTCCGATCGCGATGGAAGAGCGCGAGGGCGATGGCATAGGCGGCGTGCACCGCCGTGACCTTGTCGGCGATGATCGAGGGCACGTACCGGGGCTGACCGGTCACGACGGTCTGGAGCATGGCCAGCCCGCTCAACGACTGGACGATGTCGTCGTAGGCGGGCCGCCCCCCGTACGACCCCTCCTCTGAGAAGCCTTCCAGGTGGCAGTAGACGAGCCGACCGTTGTGGCGAGCGAGGTCGTTGTAACCAAGCCCGATGCGCTCGGCCGACGACGAGCGGATCGAATGCAGCAGGACGTCGGACCGACTCACGATCTGGTGGAGGACGTCCCTGTCATCGGGGTTCTTGAGGTCGAGCACGACGCTGCGCTTGTTGCGGTTATTGCTCAGGAACAGGGCGCCCATCTTTTCCGCCCTCCGCGGTCCGATCTCCCTCGTCAGGTCCCCCTCGGGCGGCTCGACCTTGATGATGTCCGCCCCCATATCGCCCAGGTACTGCGCCGTCATGGGACCGAGCACGATCGAGGCGCACTCGACGACCCTAATGCCCTGTAAGGGGCCCGCCCGGGTACCTCCTGTCGCCGCGTCGGGCATCAGCTCGCCCATTCCGCCAGGCTGTCGAGGACCTCGACACGGCCTCCCCGGACCCACAGGGGGTTCACGTCGAGGGCCGCAAGTTGGTCCCCGAGGCGGAGGGCGACGTCACCTATTGCGGCGACGGCAGCTCCGACCGCGTCGAGGTCGGCAACGGGAAGGTCGCGCCCACCGGTGAGCAACTGGGAGGCCCGCAGGCCAAGGAGCATCCCCGTGACGTGGGCCGGGCTGACAGGAAGTGGGCGAATAGCCACGTCCGCGAGGACCTCGACCCAGATCCCACCGACGCCCACGGCGATCACGGGCCCCCAGACCGGGTCGCGTGAGCAGCCGACGAACAGCTCGACTCCATGCTGTCGCATGGGGCTCACGGCGGCGCCGTCGACGACCGCGCCCGCTTGCGACCGGCCGGCGGCGATGACTCGGCGGAAGGCCGAGGCGACAGCGTCGGGACCGGAGACGCCGAGGACGACACCACCAATATCGGTCTTGTGACCGATATCCGCCGACGCCACCTTGACCGCCACGGGACCATCCCACTGACAAGCAGCGGCCACCGCGGCGGCCTCGTCGACGGCGAGCGCGTGGGGGACCGTCGGCACACCGTGGAGGGCAAGGAGGTCGAGCATGGCCAGTTCCGAGCGGGGTCGCTCGCTCAGCGCTCCCCCTGTCGGCTCGGACCGACGGCCGAGGTCCCCTCGACGGTGGAGCCGCGACCACCAAAAGGCGTGGCCCAGTGCAGCGAGAGCTCGATCCATCCCGCAGGCCAGGTAGGGAAGCTCGCCGTCCTCGATGCGACGGCGAGCCGCGTCCTCGACCGTGCCGTTGGTGTACGTGACGAGGAATCCCGGAGTGGACGATTCTCGCAATGCCCGGCCGAGATGGCGGTGAAGGTCGGTCAGCCGTTTGTCGTCTGCTACCTCGGCGGACGGCACCGGGTAGAAGGGTACGAGGACGGCGGCGTACTCCGGCGAGTCCGCAAGCGTGGTGACGATCTGCCCGCACGCCTGGGGCTCGATGCCACCAGTCAGGTCGAGGGGATTGTGCGGTGTCGCGTAGGTCGGCATCTCGTCGCGCAGCTGGTTGACCGCAGCGGTAGGGATGGCCGGCAGATCGATGTTCAGCGCCCCGGCGGCGTCCGCCCCGATCTCGCATACACCTCCAGAATTGGAGATCAGGCACAGACCCCCCGGCGCGAGAACGCCGGTGCGGCCAATCACGTCGGCGGTCGTCAGGAGCTGCTCGAGCGACCGGACCCGGATGACGCCATAGCGCTCGCAGATGCCGTCGAACACCCTGTCGTCGCCGACCAGGGCACCGGTGTGCGCCAACGCAGCCCGGCCGCTGACCTCACTGGTCCCCACCTTCAACACGACCAACGGCTTCCCGGCGGCGATGGTGGTCTCGGCTGCGGCGACGAAGCGCTCCGGGCGGCGGACCGACTCGATGAACATCGCCACGGCGGTGGTGTGCGCATCGGCGGTCAGCGCGGCGGCGAAGGTGCTGCAATCGAGGTCGGCCTCGTTTCCAGTCGCCACGACGTAGCTAAGAGCGACGTTCTGCTCCTCCGCCATGCGGGCGACGAAGTAGGCGGTCGCACCGCTCTGGGAGACGACGGCCACGCCGCCCCGGTTCCTGCCTCCTTCCGTAGGAGCGGCCCACGCCACCGTGCGCTCGACGAAGTTCATGAACCCGAGGCTGTTGGGCCCCAGGAGTCGGATGCCAGCGTCGGCAGCCACGTCGGCCACCTTGGCTTGCAGTTCCGTGCCGGCCGGGCCGGTCTCAGCGAAGCCCGATGTGAGGATCATGGCCGATCGGGCGCCGGTGTGGGACAGGTCCCGCAGCGCCTCGACGACCGCGTCGGCCGGGACCAACAGCACCCCGAGGTCGGCCTGCTCGCCCAGCTTCTCGCACGTCGTGGCGGTTGGGCGACCGGCGACCGGGGCACCCCGCACGTTGACCATGTGGACCGTGCCCTGGAACTGATGCAGAGAAAGGTTCTCGAGTACGGCGGCGGACCAGCGCGACCGATCGCTCGCGCCGACGACGACCACCGATCGCGGTGAAAGCAGCACGCCGGCGGCGGCCACGTCGCACTCCAGCGCCTCCATCGTCGGCGACGTCACGGTTTCACTCCCCCCTGCGCTCTTCGTATTTCGAAAACAAAGTTCGATAGCTCGAATGTTAGTCCTACGCTCCCTCGCGACCACCATTGTCTTGCGAGCCCGGGATCAGAGGATGGCGAGCGGGGTGACCGGCGACGCCGTGCCGCCCGTCAGGGGCAGCGGAGAGGCAACGAAGCAAAACTCGGTGGCCCCGGCCTCGGCTAGCTCCGCGAGCGGCATGCCCTCGATGAGGGGAACACCATGGTCACGGATGAGGAGCTGGTGCACAGGGAACGTGGTGTCCGGTACCGAGGGCTGCACCTCTATGGCGTAGTTGTCGGCCCCCACGGCCGCGACGTCGGCGTCCGCCAACCACTGGGCTGCGGGCCGGTCGATACCGGGCTCCGTGGCGAAGTAGCTGACGGGGTCGTCACCGGCGACGTCCAGCCAGCCGGTCCGGATGAGCACGACGTCGCCGGGGCGCAGGGCGAGACCGAGGGCGTCCGCCGAAGCCTGCAGCCGCTCCGCGGTCACCGGCTCGTCGGGTTGCAGGGGTCCTCCGTCGACCGTGAGGTCGAGCAGCAGCCCGCGCGTGACCATCGGGCGCAGCTGCTCGGCTCCGCAGCGGCGAGCGCCCGTGGTGCTCCTCGTACCGTGGCCGGGGAAGCCGTTGTAGAGCTGGTCCGCGTACCATGCGTGGGAGAGAGCGTCGATGTGGGTGCCGCTGTGGGCGGAGAAGGACCACACCTCCTCGGCAAACTGGAACCCGTCTGGGCGTCGGGCGCCGGCAGCGTAGTCACCGCCGTCGCGGGTCATGAACCGTTCCACCCGCTTGCGGTGCGGTGTAACGGCGCTGGCCGGGCCCAGGTCCTGGCCGAGACGGATGACGCGTCCCTGGCGCACCAGACCGACGCCGGCCAGCACCTCGTCGGACCCGATCAGGTTCGCGGCGCCGGCCTGGTCGTCGCGGCCCCAGCGGCCCCAGTTATCGCTCACAGGTACGCCTTACCGGTGGGGTGCCACCGATCGTCGGCGGGCTGGTCAGGATCCATCAGACGACACATTCCCCTTGGTGGCCAAGGCCGCACGCCCTGGTCCTCATCCTACGAAGTTCCCGCATTCAGGAACACGATTCGTGTTCTCGATGGACTCTACCCGGAGAGTCGTTTACAGTGCCGGGTCTCACAGGTACGATTTTTCGACCCGGCCTTGCCACGAGTCGATCACAGGAGGCAGCACCGGTGCGGGGAACGGATTCGAGCGGGGACAGATTCTCTCGGGTTTTCGAAGTACTCGAGCTCCTCGTCGGGCACGCGGAGGGCATGCGGCTGACCGAGATCGTCAGCCATCTCCAGCTCCCGACCAGCAGTGCCCACAACCTGCTCCAACGCATGGTGGCCGCTGACGTGGTGTTCGTCACCGAGGACCTGCGGTACTGCATGGGTGCGCGTGCGGTGCGGCTCGGCATCAGGATTGTGGGCGAGATGGACATCCGCGTCGCGGCTCGCCGCTCCCTCCAGGAGCTGGCGCGCCAGACCGGTGAGGACGTGTACCTCGCGACCCGGGTCGGCAACCGCGTCTCCTACGTCGACCGGGTGCCCGGAACGCACATGGTCAGCGTCGACATCCGGTTAGGCCAGTCGCTCTACCTGCACGCCACGTCGGTCGGCAAGCTCTTCGCCGCCCACGTCCCGCAGCTGCACCGCCAGCTCCTCGCCGACATCCCGCCCAAACTCACCCCCCGGACGCTCGCCCGAGCCGACGAGCTCGAGGTCGAGTTCGACCTCATCCGCAAATCGGGTTACGCGGTCAGCCGAGAGGAGGCCATCCCGGGTATCGTCGGCCTCGCCATCCCGGTCTACGACGCCGACAGCGTGCTTGCTGCCGCCGTGCACGTGTCCACCCTGAGCGCACATCTCAGCAAGTCACGTGAGCGGCAGCTGATCGCGGCCGCCACGGCCGCAGCCGCTGGGATCGAGAAGGAGCTGGGCCGGCTTCACTCCAACGCCGGACGAGGCCTGGGCCAATCGTCCGTGGGCATCGCCTGAGCGGGCCGTTTCAGCACATCGGTTCCGTCCGGCGGACAAACTCCGCTAGCTGGGAGCGGAATTTCGGATCGGCGATGGCGATCAACCTGCGGGCCCGCTCGGCGAGCGGGACCCCCCGGAGGTCGGCGACACCATGCTCTGTCACGATCAGGTCCGCATCGCTGCGAGGCGTGGTGACCACGCCGTCGGCGAGCCGCGAGACGATGCGGGAGACCTGGCCGCGCTTCGACGTCGAGGGGAGAGCGATGATCGAACGACCGCTCGCCGACGAAGTCGCGGCCCGCACGAAGTCGACCTGCCCACCGACGGCTCCGATGTGGTTGCCTCCGAGCGTCTCGGCATTGACCTGGCCCGTGAGGTCGACCTCCACCGCAGAGTTCACTGCGACCAGGTTGTCGAGGCGCCCCAGCACGCCGGGGTCGTGGGTGTAGGAGACCGGTCGCAGCTCGACGGCCGGGTTGTCGCCAACGAAGTCGTACAGTCGCCGAGTCCCGCTGATAGCCCCGGTCACGGAGATCCCCCGGTCCAGGGACTTGCGGGCGTTTGTGACCGAACCGGCGCCGTAGAGATCGACGAGCCAGTCCCCGACGATGCCGCAGTGGATGCCGAGATCTCGCTTCCCGTGGAGCGCGGCAGCCACCGCAGGCGCCACTCCTCCGATTCCCAACTGCACCACCGAGCCGTCCGGGACGAACGAGGCGCTGAGATGGCCGATGCGACGGGTGTCAGCACCGACTCGTCGCGTGGGCACGAAGACCGGCGGCCTTGACGTCCGCACGACGTGGTGGAGTTCCTCTGGACGGACCAGGCTGTCGCCGAGTGTGTAGGGGACCTGGTCGTTGACCTCGGCCAGCACCGTGCGGGCCTGCTGCATGGCCGGGCGAACGTAATCAGCGACCAGCCCGAGCGAGTGGCAACCGCTCGGTCCAACCGGACTCACCTGCACGAACACCACGTCGACCGGCAGGCGGCCACTCATGATAAGTGCGGGTAGGGCGGAGAGGTGACACGGCACGATCTCTAGAACCCCCGCCTGGGCCAGCCCGGCGTTCCTGCCGATGCCTCCGATCGCCAGGAAGTTGAGGTGGTCGGCGTGCTCCGGCCGGAGCGTATCGGAGTAGGTCGCACCGAGGAAGACATTGACCCGGCCGAGGCCGGCGCGCTGGTGGACCAGGGCCTCCGTCAGCGTGCGCGGCTCACCGGCGCCCTGCCCCCACAGCACGGTGTCACCCGGCCGGACGAACATCCGCAGGTCCGGGGCCACGCCCGCCACCAGGCCGCCGTCTGCCCCCACGGCCGTCGTCATCTCGTTTACGCTCCGTCGCGGCTTGCGGCAGACCGGCCGGCAGCCGTCCAGGTCAGAGGAAGCTCCATCCGGGCCGTCCCTCCGCGCAGCGGTCGTATGCGAGAGGGTCGATCGTCTGGTAGATCCCGTTCACGGCCTCGTCGCCGCTCGTGACCCGGCACAGGTGCTCGTCGAGCCCGGCGAGGCGGCCCCGCACGCCGGGGAGGCCGATGTCGGAGATCTCGCCCTGCACCGCGGGGGGACCGTCGTACGAGCCCTGGTGAATGTCGAGGTCCGGCGTCCCGCCGTACATCCCGCAGCGCAGGTAGGCGGTCTGGTGGCCGATCCGCTCGTAGTGGACACGACGCACCTCACCCGTCTCGAGCGGATAGTCCACGAGCCCCTCGACGAATATGTGGGTGTCGTCTTCGAAGCGCAGCCGCCGCGTGGGCTTGCCGACCCGGGACGACCCCTGGCGTTCGTCACCGAACGGGTAGAAGACGCGGTCCCCCCACAGGTTCCAGCTGGGGAAGGCGACGAAGGCGTTCCCTGAGGTGCCGACATGGAGTCGGCCCCCGAGCGCCAGCGCCGGGCCTCCGACTCCCCGCCCCGTTCCCCAGTGTCTGTCGCGGGTCCCCGACGCACCTGGCAGCAGCTCGATGCGCCGGCCGTCCACGTCGACCCAGCCGTGAACATCGCCGAACCCCTCGAAACCGGTCGTCACGTCGTTGCGGCGACCGCTGGGCGTCCCGTGGGTCAGGTCGGATAGCGGCTCGCGAAAGACCTGCCGGGTGGTGTCGGTGAACTCGATCTCATACGCGATGCCTTGGTCGTTGGGGGCCAGAGAGAACTGCCACTGGCGAAGCCCACGGACGATCACAGGTTCGATCGGGCCGACGCGCATGTCGGCCCGATCCGCTCCCAGCTCCCGGAACGCCCGCACGGCGGCATGGCGGCCTTTGACGTTGACGATCGCGAACGCCTCGGCTCGATCGAGGTTGGGGTAGAACGACCCGCCGGTGGCCACAAGTACCTCACCGCTCGGGTCGTGACACACCATCCAGTACCGCTCGTAGGCGCGAAAGTCGCTCGTCGCCATGACGCGGATCGGATCGGGTGTCTGATGGATCATGTAGTCGTCGAGAGGTGACAAGGGGAACTGCTCGACGAAATGGTCGTCGCTGACCTTCAGTCCGCGCCCGATCGGATCACCGCTCACGACGACCCTTCCTCCCGAGTCCTGCCGGCACCGGACCAGCCGGCTTCGTCGCTACCACGGGCGCTCCTCAAGACTCTCGGCCAGGGCGGCGGAGACCCGGCGGCGCACGGTCAACCGCCGAGTCTCGTCCTCCTCGGCTGATTCGACGATGAGTCTGGCCAGCAGACCCCGCAGGACCCGATTCGTCTCGTCGGCAGCTGCGGGATCAAGGACCTGACCGTCCACCTCGGCCTTCTCGGCCAGCGCCCCGACGGTCTCGCGGATCTCGCGGGCGAGCCCGTCAGCGGGGGGTGGTGGCGAGAGCTCCTGCAGGAGCGTCACGAGGTCGCCGTTGTCGGCGAGCAGATACGGCAGTCTCCGCGCCCACGAACGCTCGACCAGCCGGAGGTTGTGGTCCAGTCCGACCAGCTCGGTGCTCACCTCATCCGAGACCTCGCCACCCGAGGCCAGATCGTTGAGGATGCGACGCACCGCAGCCAGCTCGGCCTCGATCGTGGGTTCCATGCGTGTACCCGCTTCAGTCGTCGACGTACTCGAGAAGAGTGCGGAGGACCTTCGCGGTCGGGCGGTAGGGCTCGGAGCTCCGACCCTCCAGAAATGACCGTAGACCACTCACCTGCATGACCGCGGTCCGGAAGGTGGCGAAGATGTTCCACCATCTGACGCCAGCCGGGTCGACGGCGCGCCCCGTCGCAGACTCGTAACGGCGGAGGATGTCAGCCGCCTCCCAGACGCCGGGGATGACATGCTCCCGTTGGCGGAGGGGTTGGGTCATCCAGCCGAGGTCCTCGACCGGATCGCCGAGGTGAGCGAGCTCCCAGTCCAGGAGGGCGACGATGCGATCGCCCTCCAGGAGGGCGTTGCCGGGTTTGAAGTCGCCGTGGACGAGCACCCTCTCGGCGGCAAGAGGAGGATTGCGCCGCAGCCGCTGCAAGGCCAGTTCGAGCTCGGGGTACGCCTCTAGCTGGTCGCGCCGGAGCACACTCTCCCAATGGTCGAGAGTCGCCTCTGCGGCGCCAGCTCCTGGATCCTCGAGGGTGCCGTCGAGGCCGATCCCCTTCCAATCCACGCCGTGCACCCGGGCGAGCAGCGCGCAGAACTGGTCCGCGAGCGACCTCCGCTCCGCCAGGGGGCGGCTTCCGGTCAGGACGTAGTAGTCGCAGAGCCCCGCCTCGCGGTGCATGATGAGTGACGGCCGCCCGAACCATGTCCCCTGCGCGTCCAGCCAGCGGGCGGCGGGGGACGGCACATCGCTGGCCTCGAGCGCCCGGAGAATCCCGAACTCGCGGCTGCGGTCGGTCTCGACCAACCCGCCAGCGGGGTCTCGCCGGAGGACCAACGACTCGTGGCACCGCTGGTTGTCGAGCTCCCAGGAGAGGTCGAAGGACCAGTTCTCCCGTGATCGGCCAGCCGAGATGTTTACAAGGTTCTCGACCACGGCGGACGCGCCTGCGAGCTCATGGCCGAAGAAGGCCTGCAGGCTGTCCATCATTGTCGCGTCGCGACGTGGCATAGACGTCCTCATACCTCAATAACCGAAACTAATTTCGATTATACGAAACTCTACGCAGCGTATGACCTTCTGTCAACCGTCATAGGGCGCGCCAAGTGGGGCCGTGGGTGCCACCTTGACAAACCCCGAGGGGTCGGTACAAGATCGAAATTTCGGAAGGCTGTTCGCTATGACGAAGCGTGTGTGCTGGTCGAACTAGGGGAGACTTGGTCCCAGCGAACTGGAGGAGCGTCATGGAGGAGAGGCCGAGCCGGGGGAGGACGTCATGACGGTGCGGTCGATCGCTGTCGTCGGAGCCGGGGCCGGAGGGCTCAGCGCCGCCCGCCACCTCATGGAGGCGGGCCACCGGGTGACGATCTTCGAGGCCGGGTCCCATGTCGGTGGGCTGTGGGTCTACGACAATGACAACGACCTGAGCGTCGCCTACGACTCGTTGCACATCAACTCAGAGCCTCGCCTGACCTCCTTCCGGGACTATCCGTTCCCAGCCGGCACCCCGCTCTTCCCGTCGCACCGGCAGGTGGCCGCCTACCTCCTCGCCTTCGCCCACGAGTTCAAGATCCACGAGCACGTGCGCTTCAACTCCCGCGTCACCGACATCTCACCTACAGAGGGCGCTCCGGGCACAGGATGGCTCGTCAGGGTCGAAGACGGGCCTCAGGAACGCTTCGACAGCGTCGTCGTGGCCAGTGGACACCAGGGCGTCGCAGCCCACCCGGAATGGGCGGACCAGTTCGATGGCGAGTACCTCCACTCAAACTCCTACCGCGCTCCGCACGCATTCGAGGGCAAGCGGGTGCTGGTTGTCGGCGTCGGCAACAGCGGCCTCGATATCGCCGCTGACTTGGCACCTTTCGCGGCCGAGACCTACACCTCGGCGCGCTCCCCGGTCCTCATAATGCCCCGGATGATCCTCGGCGTGCCGTCGGCACGCGTAATCAGCCTGGTCGCCAGGCCCTACCTTCCGTGGCCGGTGCAGATGCGGATCCTCAGGGCGATCAGTCGCATTTACCACGGACGGATGGAACAGTGGGGGCTGCGGACGCCGACGAAGCGGACCCACCCGGCCAGCAGCGCCACCTACATGGCGCACGTCGCCTATCAGAAGATCACCGTCAAACCCGGTGTCCGAGAAGCCCACGCGAAGACAGTGACCTTCCTCGACGGAGACAGCATCGAAGTCGACACCGTCATCGCCGCGACCGGCTACCACCTCAACCTGCCCTTCCTCGACCGGGCGCTGGCACCCGTCACAGGCCGGCGACTCGATGCCTACCGGCGGATCATCCATCCCGAGTGGCCAGGCCTCTACTTCATCGGCTTCTTCAATGTCAGCGGGGGGGCCAACATCTCCATGATGGACGTGCAGTCCGAGCTGCTGACGGCCGTCGTCAACGGCCGAGCCGGTCTCCCCAGCCGCCAGGAGATGCGGGCGGACATCACCACCGAGCGACGCTTCATGGAGCGACGCTTCCCCGACGCGGCCCGCTATGGCCTCGAGCTCGATCCCGTCAGGTACCGCAAGCAGATCGCCGAGGCGCTGCACCAACCGACGGGGGTCTGAGTTGTCGCTGCGCGGACAGGCCTCCATCGTCGGCGTCGGCGAGACGGCGTACACCCGCAGTTCGACGCAGTCGGCCCTGGAGCTGCAGATGGAAGCATCGCTACGCGCCATCGAGGACGCCGGCCTCACCCCGAAGGATGTCGACGGCGTCATCCCGATCGGCATCACCGGTGCACCGGCGGAGGAGTACATCGCCAACTTCGGCCTGCACGACCTTCGGTTCTCGGCGCTGGTACCCCACGGCGGGGCGAGCGGGATCGGGGCGCTGCAGTGCGCCGCCGCCGCCATCGCGGCCGGCGTGTGCACGACGGTGCTGGTCCCATCGGGCCGCACCGTCAGCTCGGGGGCGCGCGCCGGGGAACGGATCCATGCGATGCCGCAGTTCCGGTACGTCACGGAGTTCGAGCGACCGGTCGGAGCCATCGCCCCGGCCCAGCTCTACGCGCCGATGGCACGCCGTCACATGGAGCTGTTCGGCACGACGAGCGAGCAACTCGGCGAGATCGCGGTCACCTGCCGGACCCACGCGCTCCTCAACGACAACGCCGTGATGAAGAAGCCGATCACCCTCGAGGACCACCAGAGATCCCGGATGATCAGCGACCCGTTCCGCCTGCTCGACTGCAGCCTGGAGAGCGACGGCGGAGCCGCCTATGTCGTCACCTCGGCAGAACGGGCGCGCGACCTCGCCCGACCCCCGGTCGACCTCCTCGGAATCGCCATGGGTCACCCCGACTCCCCCAGCGCAATCACCCAGCGGCAGGACATGACACGCATCGGGATGGCTAAGGCCGCACCCATCGCCTTTCCCATGGCCGGTGTGGGGCCTGGCGACATCCACGTCGCCGAGATCTACGACTGCTTCACCTGGGTCGTGCTGTGCCAACTCGAGGACATGGGGTTCTGCGACAAGGGCGACGGCGGACCGTTTGTGACCGGCGGGCGGCTCCGGATTGGAGGACCCCTTCCGACGAACACCCATGGCGGCCTCCTCTCCCAGGGACACATGCTGGGGATGAATCACATCGTTGAGCTCGTCCATCAGCTCCGCGGTGAGGCCAGCCGGGCCCAGGTCGCCGGCGCCGACGTCGGGCTGGTCACCGGCTACGGTGACATGGGCGACGGGGGCCTCGCCATCATGGGGAGGGGCCGATGACCGACGAGCTGTCCGCCCCGTATTGGGAGGGTGCAGGCCGCAACGCCCTGGTTCTCCAGCGCTGCGACAACTGCGGCAAGATCCGCCACTACCCGCGCGTCCTGTGCGACCACTGCTACTCGTTCGCGACCTCCCCGGTCGAGGTGAGCGACACCGGCGAGGTCCACAGCTGGACGGTCACACATCATGCCTTCGCCCGGGACCTTCCCGCCGAACCGCCCTACACCCTTGTCACCGTCGACATGTCCTCCGGGGTCCGGATGCTGGGTCTGCTCCGCAGGAGCGAGCAGATCCGCTGCGGGCTGCCCGTCCGACTGACATTCGAGCAGCGCAGCGATAGGGATCCCCTACCGGTGTTCGTGCCGGAAGACCCCTGACTCGAGGACCATCGTGCACACGCCCATCTGCGACCGACTCGGCTGCGACGTCCCCATCTTCGCCTTCTCCCACTGCAGGGACGTCGTCGCCGCGGTGACTCGGTCCGGTGGCTTCGGTGTGCTGGGCGCCTCGACCTTCTCGCCGCCCCAGCTGGCCACAGAGCTCGCTTGGATCGACGAGCACACCGGCGGCAAGCCATACGGCGTAGACGTGCTGGTGCCGACCACGTACGACCATCAGGCCGAGGTCAGTCCTGACGAGCTCGAGCGTCTGATCCCCCAGCAGCACCGGGATTTCCTCGACGGGATCCTCGCCGATGCGGGCGTACCGGAGCTGTCCGACGACGAGCGCCGCAGCCTGCGCGACGAGCTGGCGGCTGGACGTGGCGGCATGACGCCCGACGGCGCCCGTCATCTCGTAGCGGTCGCCGTGGACCATGCACAGGTGAAGATGGTGGTCAGCGCGCTCGGGGCGCCGCCCAAGGACGTGGCCGACCGCGTCCGCGAACACGGTGCCGTCCTCGGGGCGCTCTGCGGCAAGGCTCGACACGCTCAGCGCCAAGTCGGAGCAGGCGTCGAGGTGGTGATCGCCCAGGGCACGGAGGCCGGCGGCCACACCGGTGATATCACCACCATGGTGCTCGTGCCGGAGGTCGTGCGGGCCGTCGGTGACCGGGCCACCGTGGTGGCGGCGGGTGGGATCACCCACGGGAGCCAGATCGCGGCGTCGCTCGCCCTCGGCGCGGCAGGTGTCTGGTGCGGGACCATCTGGCTCGGCACGAGGGAGAGCGAGCTGACCGACTTCGAACGGAAGGTCTTGATCGATACCGGCTCCGATGGCACGGTCAGACGGCGGGCCCGTACCGGAAAGACCGTCCGCATGATCAAGAGCAACCTGTCGGAGGCATGGGAGCTCCCCGGTGCTCCCGCCTATCTGCCGACGCCGCTGCAGGGAATCCTCTACAACGAGGCCCACGCTCGGATCGTGCGGGCCGAGCGACGCGACCTGTACTCGGCGCCGGCCGGTCAGTCCGTCGGGGCGATCACCGGGGAGACCACGGTCCGCCGGGTGATGTACCAGCTACAGGTGGAGTACGTGGAGGCCATGGAGCGCCTCGGCCGCCTCATGGAGGGTGTATGACCAGCACCGCCCCGTCGGACAAGGTCCTCGTCGACATCGACGACGGCCTGATGACGATCACGATCAACCGGCCCGAGGTGCGCAACGCCGTCGACCGGGACGTGTCGTACGGAGTCTGTGCGGCGGTCGACGAGATGGACGCTCGTCTCGACGTCCGCGTGGGCATCCTCACCGGAAGCGGCGGGAACTTCTGCTCGGGAATGGATCTCCAGGCCTTCCTGAGGGGGGAGGTGACGCGGGTCGAGGGGCGAGGCATCCTCGGGATCGCCAAGACGCCCCCGACCAAGCCCCTCATCGCTGCGGTGGAGGGATACGCGCTGGCGGGCGGGTTCGAGTCCGTGCTCGCCTGCGATCTCGTCGTTGCCTCCCGTGATGCCCTCTTCGGGCTGCCGGAGGTCACCCGCGGGCTTGCCGCCGCCGCGGGCGGCCTGATCCGCCTGCCCCGCCTCATCCCGCCCCGCATCGCCATGGAGGCTGCACTGACCGGGGACCGGCTCACGGCCGAGACTTTGCACCGACACGGACTGGTCAACCACCTCGTCGACCCCGGGGAGGCCCTCGCGCGCAGTGTCGAGCTGGCCCGGCGGATCATTGCCAACGCACCCCTCGCCGTCGCCGCGAGCAAACGGGTGATCATCGAGCAGCGCGACTGGTCCGACGCCGAGAGCTTCGATCGCCAGGAGAGCATCGCCGGTCATGTCATCGCCTCGGCCGATGCCCGCGAAGGCGCCACCGCCTTCAAGGAGAAGCGGGCACCGAGATGGACCGGCGCATGAGCCCAGGATCGGTTTTTTGGGTGTGGGGGGTCAACCTATCGACCAGGTCGGTGCTGACGTGTCTCGGCACCTGCCGAGCGGGGCAAGTGTGCTACGATCACGCACATGAGTACGATCGCGTCGCGCGACCTTCGCAACCACACGGCCGATGTCCTGCGGCAGGTTTCGGGAGGAACACACGTCACGATCACCGTGAACGGTCTGCCGGTGGCCGAGCTCAGCCCCGTCCGCTCCGCACGCGGACAGTTCCTGGCCAAGGCCGATCTCATCGAGATCATGACTCGACGACAGGCCGATCCTGGGCTGCGTGACGATCTTTCAACGCTCGCAGGGGAGACGACCGAGGACCTCGACCCGCTGTGAGCTCTAGACGGGCGCTGCTGGACACGAGCGTACTGATCGCTCAAGAGAGCGGACGTTCTCTCGACACCGAGTCCTTGCCCGAGCAGACCGCAGTGAGTGTCGTGACCCTCGCCGAGCTTCACGCAGGCGTCCTGGCCGCCACCGAGACAGCTACCCGCGCTCGCCGCCTAGCCACGCTGGATGCTGTCTCCGTCGTCGAGGCGCTGCCGGTCACGGCCGAAGCGGCCCGTCAATGGGCGAGCCTGAGAGTGCGGTTGGCGGAAAAAGGACGCTCGGCAAAGGTCAACGATCTCTGGATAGCGGCGGTGGCCGCCGCCAACGGGATGGATGTCGTCAGCCAGGACGACAACTTCGACGCGATCGAGAGCGTCGGCGGCCCCACCGTCATACGAGTCTGAATGCTTCAGCCAGTCATTTGGAGCGCCGGAAGCCGCCCTCGCTGTTGATCACCTGTCCGGTGATCCAGGCCGCCTCGTCGCTGACGAGCCAGGCCACGAGCCGGGCGGTGTCGTCCGGCGTCCCCCACCGCCCGGCAGGAAACGCCGTCGCCACCTGGCGGTGGGTGTCGCCGGCGGCGTAGCCCGTGTCGACGGGACCGGGGTTCACACAGTTGACCGTGATACACCGGTCGGCAAGGGCGTCGGCCAGGGTGGGAGTGATCGCCAGGTTGGCGCCCTTGCTCGTGACGTAGGAGAGCTCCCCCGGCATGGGTCCGAGGTGCTGGCCGCTCGTGAAGAGCAGAAACCGGCCGCCGGGCCTGGAGTCGTCGTGGTGGGCGGCGAACGCCTGCGCCAGCAGGACCGTCGCCCTGGTGTTGATGGCGAACGTGAGGTCGAGCTCGGCCCCAGTCACCGAGGCCAGATCGTCGGCGACGCCGCGAGCGTGGCAGGCGACGACGATGTCGATCGCTCCCCAGGCCTCAACGGCGGCATCGACAAGCGTGGCCGGCGCCTCGGCGCTCGAGAGGTCGGAGGCGACGTAGCGAAGCCGATCGTCCCCGCCGAGCTCGGCGACAAGGTCGTCCGGCGCCTCGAGGTCGGCGTTGTAGGGCATCTCGGCGTCGAACGGGGCCCAGCCGGTCGCGAGCACCGCCGCCCCTTCGGCGAGCAGCCGTCTCGTCAGGGCGTAGGCGATACCCACCCGACGGGACACGCCCGTGACGAGGGCGACCCGCCCGGCCAGGGGGAGATGCCCGGGCACGGCCGGAACGTCAGGATCCATGCGAATGGTCGTGGCGGGTCTCGAGCCAGCGTTTGAGCCCGGCGGCGTTGGAGTGGATGCCGTTGAGCGTCTCGAGCCGGTCGCGCTGGTCTGGGTCCATGTCGTCGGGGAGCCCGAAATCGGCGCGCAACGCTTCGGCGATATCGCGGTCCTCCTCCCACGCCCGTTCGGCCGTCGCCGCCCACTGCCGCAAGGCGTCCTCCGCCTCTTCGAGCATCGCCATGGGCTCGGGCAGGAGGCCGTAGTGAGCCAGGGCCACGCCGGCCGGTGTGCGGTCCCGAAACTTCCCGAGCGACTGGCACGCCAGCTCGAGGTCGAAGTCGGCCGGCGGGGTCGCGGGCCTGAGGACGCCGACGTCGGGCAGCCGGACGCCGACGGCGTCGCCGGCGAAGATGATGCCGCTGGCGCTGTCGTGAAGAGCCAGGTGGTGCTTGGCGTGGCCGGGCGAATCGATCGTCGTCAGGACCCGGTCGGGCCCGATCACGATGTCCTCGCCGTCGGCCAGGACATGGATGCGCTCCGGTGGGGTGGGATCGAGCCGTCCGTAGAGCGTGTCGAGCAGATCGCCGTACACCTGGTTGGCGGAGCGCACCAGGCGATCGGGGTCGACGAGGTGGCGGGCGCCCTTCTCGTGGACGTACACGGTCGCCTGCGGGAAGGCCTTGGCCACGTCACCGACGCCGCCGGCATGATCGAGGTGGATGTGGGTGACGGCGACACCGGCCAGGGCGTCGGGCGAGACGCCGTGATCGGCGAGGGCGGCGAGCAGCGCCGGTACCGAGCTCTGGCTGCCCGTCTCGACGAGCACCGGCGCCGGCCCCTCGATCAGGTAGCCGGCGGTCATCCGCTCCCATCCTCCGAGGAGGGTGTCGATCTCGAGTACCCCTGGGGCGATGTAGTTGGCCATGGGTCAAGCATGCCCCACCCGGCACCGCCCCCGAAGGGCCGTCAACCAGGCGGGCCCCAGCGGTCAGGCTGATCGAGCCCCTCAGGCTCCGGCAGGCCGACGGCGTTCCCCGGGTCGGGCTCGGGCGCGCCGGCGACGGTGCGGATCGGGAGCACACCCGCCCATATCGGCAGGTCCACATCCTCGGGCTGATCGGACGCAGGCCCGGTGCGCACCTTGGCCGAGGCCTCGGTGATCGAAAGTCTCACGACGCGGGTCTGGCGCAGCTCCGATTCGCTCGGTGCCCTCGCTTCGTGGCTGCGCCCGGGAAGCATCCGCTCCACGATCACCTCGAGCCCGTGCGCCTTCTCGGCCGGGTCGGTCACCTCGGTGGCGGGGCCGAAGACGACGACGGAGCGGTAGTTGAAGGAGTGGTTGAACGTCGAACGGGCCAGCACCATGCCGTCGATCAGGCTGACGGCCACGACGATGTCGCCGCCTTCGGACGCCGTCTTGAGAAGGTGGTTCCCTGCCGCCCCGTGCAGGTAAAGGACGTCGCCGTCGCGCCCGTAGGCCGTCGGGATCATCCACGGTATCCCGTCGACGCTGCACGCCACGTGACAGATCAGCCCCTCGTCGAGGATGGCGTGGATCTGCTCGCGCTCGTAGCTGGCCCGGTCCCGGTGACGACGCACGTTGGTGCGCGCCGTCGGCTCGATCGTGTCAGTCATCACTTCCCCCTGAAGACGCTCCGATCACGGCGAGGGTCTCGGCGTGCAGAATCCCGTTGGTGCTCAAGGCGCTGCCGCCGTCGGCCCTGGCCACGCCATCGAAGTCGGTGAAGCGCCCGCCGGCCTCCTCCACGATCACCTGGAGGGCGGCGAGATCCCACAACGAGACGGTCGGGTCGATCCCGATGTCGCAGGCACCCTCGGCGACGAGCACGTGCGACCAGAAGTCACCGAAGGCCCGATCCCGCCAGCACCGCCCCGACAGGTCGATGAGGCGCTGCACTCCGCCCCGCAGCTCCCAACCGTCGGGACCGCAGCTCGAAAGGTGAGCCGCATCGAGGGTCGCGACGCCCGAGACCGAGATGGTCCGGTCGGGATACCGGCCTGCGGTCGAGCCGGCCCAGGCCCCTTCACCGCGCGCCGCCCACCAGCGCCGGCCGAGCGCCGGCGCCGACGCCACGCCGATCTCCATGACCCCGTCGACCTCGAGGGCGATGAGGGTCGCCCACACCGGCACCCGGCGGACGAAGTTGGATGTCCCGTCGATCGGGTCGATGATCCATCGGCGGTTACTTTCACCCGACGACCCGTATTCCTCGCCGAGCACGGCGTCACCGGGTCGAAGCGTCGCCAGTCGCCGGCGGAACAAGTCCTCCACCGCCCGGTCTGCTTCGGTCACCCACGTCTTGTCCGGCTTGGTGTCGACAACGAGGTCGGCGCGCCCGAAGGCCGGCAGGGTCACGCCGTCACCGAGCTCGGCGAGCATCAGCGCAACCTGGAGGTCATCGTCCCCGGTCACGCCATGGCCACGAGCTCGAGCAACTCGTCGCTCCAGATGTCCTCGGTGCCGTCGGGCATGAGCAGCGCCCGGGCCGGTGCCAATTCGGTCACGAAGCCGACGTCGTGGCTGACGATGATCATGGCGCCAGGCCACGCCGAAAGGGCGCGCCCGATAGCCTCCCTTGACGGGGGGTCCAGGTTATTGGTCGGCTCGTCGAGCAACAGAAGGTTGTGCCCGCCAGCCACCAATTGAGCCAATGCCAGCTTGGTCTTTTCCCCCCCGGAAAGCGTCGACGCATCCTGGAACGCAATTTCGCCCGAGAGCCCGAACATGCCGAGCAATCCCCGCAGATCGGCCTCCGGTGCCCTCGACAGCTCGCGCATGTGGTCGAGGACCGTCACGCCCGGCCGTATCCCCTCGTGTTCCTGGGCGTAATACCCAGGGGAAACGCCCATCCCGAGGACAAACGAGCCGGCCGAGGGGTCGGACTGGCCGGCGAGGATACGAAGGAGGCTGGTCTTGCCGGCGCCGTTCAATCCCATGATCAACAGGCGCTCGCCCCGCTCCAAAGCGAAGTCGACGTCCTCGAACACCGGCGGGCCGCCGTAGGCCTTGGCCAGGTCCGACGCCTCGAGGACCAGTCGGCCGGAGTGGGGTGGCTCGGGGAAGCGCACCCGGTAGCGCCGGTCGCCCTTACCAGGCCCATCGGCGGCAACGGCCTGGAGGCGTCCGACGCGCTTGTCGATGCTCTTGGCCGTGCGGGCCCGCTTGGCCGTCTGATGGCGCATCGAGTCGGCCAGGTCGGAAAGGCGCTTGATCTCGGCCTGCTGGCGCTCGACCAGCTTTGACAGCCTGATCTCGTCGCGCGCTCTAGCTTCCTTGTACTGGGTATAGGTGCCCTTGTATTCGACAATGGTCCCCTCGTCGAGGTGCAGCACCCTGGTGATGGCCTCGTCGAGCAGCTCGATGTCGTGGCTGACGACGAGCAGCGCCCCCCGGTAGCCACGCAAAAATCCCATGAGCCAGTTGCGGGCGTCGATGTCGAGGTGGTTGGTCGGCTCGTCGAGAAGCAGGACGTCGCTCCCGCCGAAGAGGATGCGGGCCAGCTCGACGCGGCGACGTTCGCCACCGGAGAGGACGCCGAGGGGTAGATCGGCACGCGACGCCTCGAGGCCGAGGCCGGCGAGCAGGGCGCGCGCCTCGGAGTCGGCGGCGTACCCGCCGGCGTCGGCGTAGGCCTCCTCGGCGCGCCCGTAGCGGTTGATGGCCCGCTCGGTCGGGTCCTCCTCCACGGCGATACGGAGCTTTTCGAGCCGCTCGGCCATCTCGTCGAGACCCCGTCCTGCGAGCACATGGGCGAGGGCGCTGGCGGAGTCGACCTCGATCAGCCGCCTGGGGTCCTGGGTGAGGAACCCGAGCCTCCCCTGGCAGGTGACCACCCCGCCGGCGGGCTGGGAGTCGCCGCCCAGCACCTTGAGCAGGCTGGTCTTGCCGGCCCCGTTGCGCCCGACGAGCCCGACCTTGTCACCGGCGCGCACGGTGAAGGTCGCCTCTTCGAGGGTGAGGCGACCTCCGACCTCCACGCTGAGGTTACGGACGGCGAGCACCCCTCCATGATGGCGGCCCGGCGTGGTTGCCGGCGAACGTATTCCTTCTGCATCCGGCCGGCGGGATGCCGTCCACCTGGTTCGGCGCGCTTCTCGGCCCACTGAGCGGGGTGTGGCAGGTTGCAACGGTGAGCGAGCCGGAGCGATCGGAGGAGCGTCGGCGCGATGTCATGGTGCGCTGGACTGTCGCGAGCGACGGCGCCGAGCTGGCCGCGATGACGCTGTGGGATCACGGGGCCACCGCCGTCGCCGAGGCCGATGGCCCTTCGTCGACGGTAGTGCTCACCGCTTCGTATCCGACCGCCGAAGCGGCGATGAGGGTGGCCGGCGAGTTGGGCGCCGGCACGGAGGACGTGGACCCCGGCTGGCGCGACGCGTGGAAGGCCCACGCCGAGCCCGTCGAGGTCGGCGCCCACCTGCTGGTCGCGCCGGCGTGGCGGTCGGTCCCCGTCGCCGGCGACCGATTGGTGCTCGAGATCGATTCGGGCCCGTGCTTCGGCAGCGGCACCCACCCCAGCACGAGGCTGATCCTGCGGCTACTGGCCGAGCATCCGCCGGCCGGCGCCGTCGTGCTCGACGTCGGGACGGGAAGCGGGATCCTCGCCGTCGCGGCCGCCCGTCTCGGCGCCGAAGAGGTGGTGGCGGTCGATCTCGACCCCGAGGCGGTCGCCGTGACCGCCGCCAACGCCGAGCGCAACGGCGTAAGCCTGCTGGTCCACCCGTCGACGACCCCGGTCGATTCGCTCGACGTGACCGCCGACGTGGCCCTCGTCAACGTGACCGCCGCCGTCCACGCCGAGGTCGGCCCCCGCGTCGTGACCCGGGTCAAGGCCGGCGGGTGGCTGTACGTGGCCGGCCTCCTCCCTGGACAGTGGACGCACGTGGCCGCCTCGTACGCCGGGTGTGACGTAATGGACCGCCCCGAGCTCGACGGCTGGGTCGGCGCGGTGCTCCGGTGCCGGGCGGACTCCGACTGAGGCGACGGCAGACCGAGCGCTCCAAGCGGGAGCCTCAGGTGCCGGCTAACGAGACGATCAGGTCGGCCAGATCGGTTGGGGTGTCAACGATCCACTTGGCGCCGGCGGCCTCGAGCTCGGCGGGGGTGCCGTAGCCCCAGCCGACGCCCACGGGGACGACGCCGTTGGCGACAGCCCCGAACATGTCGTGTTCCCTGTCACCCACCATCAGGACACGGTCGGAGCCGACGATGCCGGATTCCAGCAGCGCCTCGCCGACGACCTCGTCCTTGTGGCTCAGCCGGCCGTCGCGTGTGGCTCCGCAGACCGGGTCGAAGAAGGCCTCGAGCCCGAAGTGGGTCAGGATGTCCGTGGCGAAATCGATCAGCTTGGAGGTGGCGAGGCCCACCCGGACACCGGTGCGGTGGATCCGGTCGAGCATGGCGACGGTGCCGTCGTAGGGGCGGTTGTCGAAGATCCCGTTCGAGACGAACCAGGCCCTGTAGACGGCAATGGCCTCCTCGAGGCGACCGGCCGGCACGCCGAGCGAAAGGAGGCTGTCGCGCAGCGGCGGACCGACGCAGCGCAGGAGGATCGGTTCGTCGATCGGCACACCGAGCACGTCGAGCGTGTGCCGGTAGGACGCCACGATCCCCGGCTTGGAGTCGGTGACCGTGCCGTCCAGATCAAAGAGCACCAGGTCGAGCCGCCACCTGCACTCATCCGGCCGTCGGCCGGGTATCGGGGGGAGGTTCGCGACCCTCGCCACCGACGGGCCCCCGTTCGCCGTGAGCGGCGGCCTCGGCCCTTCGGGCGACCTCCCGGGCGGGAAGGCCGGTGAGGCGGGCGACGCGCGCCGCGTCGGCGTGTTCGGCCTTGACCTGAGCACCCGAGCTCTTTACCCGCACGGGGTAGCCCTCGACCATGACCTCCCCGATCTCACGGCTCGCGGCCCACCGCCGGACCGTCTGGACCCGTACGCCGAGCGTGCCGGTCTCGGAGACGAGCAACCGGCGAAGGTCATCGACGGCGAGGGGATCGCCGACGACGCTGATCACGTGCGCCGGGCGTCCCTTCTTACCGACGATCGGCGTGATCCACGCATCGTTGGCTCCGGCGGCCATGGCGACCTCGATGGTGTGGGCGAGGATCTCGCCGGTCACGTCGTCGACGTTGGATTCGAGCAGCACGAGCTCCTGGCCGGCGGCCGCGCTCCTTCCCCCGTCGAAGGCATCGGCCTTGGTGCCGATCACAACCTGGATCAAGTTGGGTACTCCGTCGGTATCGCGCCCGCCGGCACCCCGTCCGACGCCGGTGATGTCCATGGCCGGCATGGGTCCCCAGCTCCGATTCAGGGCGGCGAGTATGGCCGCACCGGTTGGCGTCGTCAGCTCAGCGGGGTTGTCGGTGCCATAGGTCGGAGCACCACGGAGGAGCTCCACAACCGCAGGGCTCGGGTTGGGAAGCAGGCCGTGAGCGCTGCGTACCACACCGGTTCCCTGCGCCACCGCGCTGGCATGGATCTCGTCGACACCGAGCTGATCGAGGGCCAGGCAGGTCCCGACGACGTCGACGATGGCGTCGATGCCACCGACCTCGTGGAAGTGAACCTGGGCTGGCGGCCGGCGGTGGAGTCGTCCTTCCACCTCGGCGAGCAGGCCGAAGATGGCGAGGGCCCGGCGGCGGACTCGCCCCGGGAGACGCGCCTCGCTTATCAGGCCGACGATGTGGGAGTGCGTGCGCACCACCGGCGAGTCCTGCACGTGCACGAGAACCTGGGTGGCGGCCAACCCGGCGCGCAGCACCGGTTGCGCCTCGACGGACCAACCGCCCACCGGGAGCGCCTCGAGGTCCTTCGTGATCTGTTCGAGATCGGCGCCGGCATCCACCAGGCTCCCGAGGGCCATATCCCCCGCTATCCCAGAGAAGCAATGCCACCACGCAACGGTCGTGCTCACCCCCGCGCCACCCCCGAGACCGCGGCGCGAGGACTTTCCCCATTACCTCCTGCAGTCCCGGCGCGCAGGCGGGCGACGGCGTGGGCGGCCCCAAAACCATTGTCGATGCCGACCACGACCAACCCCGAAGCGCAGCTCGCCAGCATCCCGAGGAGGGCCGTGACCCCCTCGAGCGAGGCGCCGTACCCCGTGCTCGTCGGCACGGCCACGACCGGCGCCGGCGTGAGACCGCCAATCACGCTGGCGATGGCGCCCTCCATGCCGGCGACGACCACGATCGCGTCGGCCGCCTGCAGGTCGTCGACCCGAGCGAGGAGACGGTGGATGCCGGCCACTCCGACATCGGTGATCCGTTCGGCCTTGAAACCAAAGGCGGCAAGCGTCGCCGCGCACTCGTCGGCCACCGGCAGATCGGCCGTACCTGCGGTGACGACAAGGACCCGATCGGCCCGGGTCGGGGCCGCTCGCCATACGACCGTCGACGACGTGACGAGCCCGCCGGGCTCGGCCGCAAGCGCGGCGTCGATCTGCGCCGACGACGCCCGGCTCAACACGACAGGCGCGGTGCCGGGGCCGCCGAGCAGCTCGGTGACGATGCCGGCGCACTGCTCGGGCGTCTTGCCCGGCCCGTAGACGGCCTCGGCCCACCCCTGCCGCAGCGTCCTGTGATGATCGACCTGGGCGTAGCCAAGATCGGCGAACGGCAGCCGGCGCAGCGCGGCGACGGCGTCATCGGGGTGCATCGCACCCGAACGCACTTCTTCGAGGAGCAATCGCAGGGCAGCATCATCCATGACCGCTCTATCCTGCCCGGCCATGACCGGTACCGTCTCCTCCCAGGCCACCATCGCCTTCCTGGGGCCTTCGGGGACCTTTACCGAAGCGGCCCTGCGCAGCCAGCCGGACCTGGCCGCAGCCCGATTGATCCCACAGACATCGTTTGTTCACATCCTCTCGGCCCTCAGCGACGGCGCCGTCGACTACGGCTTCGTCGCCATCGAGAACTCGATCGAAGGGACCGTCAACGTCGCGATCGATCAGCTGATCTTCGATCGTGAGCTGCTCATCGTGCGTGAGGTCCTCCTGCCGATCACCCAGAGCCTCCTCGCTCCTCGGGGTACGGCGCTCGAGGAGGTCCGACGGATCGTGTCATTCCCGCACGCCACGGCGCAGTGCAGGGGATGGCTCGGAGCCACCCTCCCCGACGCCGTCGAGGTGGCCGCCACATCGACGGCCGAAGCCGTCCGTCAGGTCGCTGAGGAACCAACCCCCGGCGACGCCGCCATCGGCACGGCCCTCGCCGCCTCCCTCTACGGCCTCGACGTCCTCGTCGACGGCATCGAGGACAACGCCGACAACGTGACCCGCTTTGTGCTCCTCGCCCGGCCGTCCGCCGGCGTCCCCGCCCCGACGGGCCACGACAAGACCAGCGTCGTGTGCTTCCAGTCGTCCGACCGGCCGGGCAGCCTCCACGCCATCCTCGGCCAGTTCAGCGCCCGGGACATCAACCTGGTCAAGCTCGAGTCGCGCCCGACCAAGCGAGGACTCGGCGATTACTGCTTCATCATCGACTTCGAGGGCCACGTCGCCGAGGAGATGATCGCCGACTGCCTTCGTGACCTCCACACGGGCGTGCGTGAGCTCAAGTTCCTCGGCTCCTACCCGGCCGCAGGCGCGGGCGGCGACGACCGGCGCCGCGACGCCTCCGCCGCCTGGCAGGCTGCCGACGAGTGGATCGACCGGATCCGCACCTCCGTGCAAAGGGAGAATTGAGTGGACACCGCCGTCACCGACTATCTGCTTTCGACGACGCGAGCGGTCCGCAAGCGCCTCGACCTCGACCGGCCCGTGAGCCGCGAGGTCATCCTCGAGTGCATCGACCTGGCCCAGCAGGCCCCGACGGGCAGCAACGCCCAGGGCTGGCAGTGGATGATCGTCACGGACCCCGAGAAGCGGGCCGGTCTGGCCGAGATCTACCGGGACGCTTCGGGGGACTACTTCGACGCTCCCCCCGCCGGCGACAGCGGCAACCCTCAGACGGACCGGGTGCGTGAGAGCGCCATCTACCTCCGCGACAACCTGCACCGGGTGCCCGTGCTCGTCATCCCCTGCATCAAGGGGAGGGCCGACAAGGTGCCCTCGCTGATGGCTCCCGGCTTCTACGGGTCGATCCTGCCGGCGGCCTGGAGCTTTTTGCTGGCCCTGCGGTCCCGGGACCTGGGCGGGGCGTGGACGACGCTGCACCTGAACCAGGCGGCACGAGCGGCGGAGCTGCTCGGGATCCCCGATAACTACACCCAGGTGGCGTTGTTTCCAGTCGCCTACACGATCGGGACCGACTTCAAGCCGGCCAAGCGGCCGCCGGCGGAATCGATCGTGCACTGGGACTCCTGGGACGCCTGACGCAGGGTCGCCGCCGCTAGGCTCAGACGGCGTTGGAGGGATGGCAGAGCGGCCGAATGCGAGGCTCTTGAAAAGCCTTGGGGTGCAAGCCCCCGGGGGTTCGAATCCCTCTCCCTCCGCTGGTCAGAGGCACTTTTTGGACTCGGCGACCCGACCCACTCCGGCTCAAGTGGCCATAAAATGGCCATAATTCGCCGGGCGAACGTGTAGGGTCGTCGTCGTGCGTGGCAGCATTCGCCAGCGGGGGCCGAAGGTCTGGCAGGTCCGGGTCTCGCTCGGCAGGGACCCCGATACCGGCCGCTATCGCTACGCCCAGCGCTACGTCAACGGGGGCAAGCGCGACGCCCAGCGAGCCTCCGCCGAGCTGGTCGCAGAAATCGAGCGCGGCGGGCACCGCCAGCGCGGCCGTCACACCGTCGAGGAGCTACTGGACCGGTGGATGATGCACATCGAAACCCGGGGGCGGGCACCGTCCACCCTCGTGCGCTACCGCTCCGCCATCGACGTCAACATCAAGCCGAGGCTCGGGCGGGTAGAGATCGCCAAGCTGGACGGCGCCACCCTCGACGCGTTCTACGGCCAGCTCCAACGCGGCGGCCTGAGCGCGCTCACGGTGCGCAAGAGCCACGCCATCCTCTCCGCCGCCTTCAGCCAGGCGATCCGCTGGGGCTGGATCGATTTCAACCCGGTCGTGCGAGCCTCGCCACCATCGCCGAGAGGGCGCGAGATCCACCCGCCGAGCCTCGACGAGCTGCGCCGGCTGATCGACGCCTGCGTCGAGGACCACCCCGACCTCGGCTGCTTGATCTACGCCGCCGCCACCACGGGAGCACGACGAGGCGAGCTGTGCGGGTTGCGCTGGAGCGACGTGGACCTCGATGCCGCCACCGCCACCTTCGCCCGGTCGATCTCTGACGCCGGCGGGGAAGTCGCGGTAAAGGACCCCAAGACCCACCAGGCGCGTCGCATCGCCCTCGACGCTTCCACCGTCGACGTCCTGCGTGAGCACCGTCGTCGTGCCGAGGAGCGCTCCCGGTTGGCCGGCGTCGTCCTCGGATCAAGCGCCTACGTGTGGTCCCAGGACCTCGATGCCGCGACTCCTTACCGGCCCGACCGGGTGACCGGGGCCTTCGTCTCGCTGCGCGATCGCACCGGCCTGGAGCATGTGACCTTCCACGCCCTTCGCCACTTCGCCGCTACCACCCTCGCCGGGCAAGGAGTGGGTGTGCGTACCATTGCCGGCCGGCTCGGCCACGCCAATCCCGGGATCACGCTCCGCACCTACGCCCACTTCCTCGATGCCGCCGACCGGGAAGCAGCGGACGCCATCGGGGAAGCCGTTACCGGCATACACCCTGCGTCGGTCAACCGTTCCAACGTCGCCTCGAGCGCCCGACGAGGCACTACGAGCCGTCGGCCGAGACGGACCGACGGAAGCTCGCGGCGGGCGACCAAGTCATAGGCGAGGTCGCGGGAGATCCCCAAGAGGGCGCCGGCCTCCTCCACGCTCAGGGCGAGCCGCTCGCCGATGGGGACGGCGGCGTGACGATCCCCGCTGGTTCCATGGGGATCGTCGACGACCTCACCGTGGACGGCCGTCGCATCGTCAGCGACATGGCCCTCGGATGTGGCGTCGAGGGGGGCGAGCGTGTGCTTCGTGTCTCGTGCTTCGTTCCAGACGGGCATAGTGACCTCCTTGCTGGAAGCCGCGTCGTGTGGCCTCCATACCGTCACCGCCGGGCGGTCCACGCTATTGGAGGTGCGCCGGTGTCCAGGCCGGCGGACAGGGAACAGGCTATTCTCGATAAACCGTGAGGGTTCTCGATATTTCGAGTATTCTGCCCGATGTGGATTACCTGCGGGCGGTCGAGGCCCTGATCCCCGGAGCACGAGGCCAGGTGCTCAGCGCCCTCACGCGTGACACGTCCCCCCAGACGATCCGGCAGGTCTCGTTGAGCGCCGGGGTCAGCTGGAGCCAGACGGCCCAAGTAATCGACGATCTGGCCGGCTTGGGGATCGTCGAACGGCGCCAAACCCCCGGGGCAATCCTGGTCCGCCTGACGCCCGGCAACGTCGCCGCCGGCATCGTCCGAGCACTGACGGACCTGCGCACACCGGCCATCGACGCCCTGCGCCACGAAGCCACCTCGATCACACCGCCCCCGCTGAATCTCACGGTGTTCGGCTCGTTTGCACGAGGCGAGGCCCGCCGGGAAAGCGACGTGGACGTGCTCGCCGTCCACGACCCCACCGCAACCTCTGACGGCCCTCAGGAGAGCATCTGGCTGGAGGCGATCGGGCGCTGGATACGGGCTGCAGGATCGATCACCGGCAATGCCGTCAACCTGATCGACCTTGACCGCAGCGAGCTCCGCCCGTCGGGTCGGAAGGCTCCGGCCTGGCTGCGGGACGCGTCGAAGGGCGGAATCCTGATCGCCGGGAGCCCGCTCCGTGAGCTCATCACGACACACGAGGACCGAAGGACCGCCCATGCCTGATCGGAGGTCGACGAGCACCGTGCGAGCCACCCTCGGCGACGGGATCGCCTACCTGGCGAAAGCACACGAGTACCTCGAAGCCGCCGAGGACGCCGTCGCACGAGGCAACCATGTCGCCACAGTCGGCAACGCGGTGCACGCGACCATCGCCGCAGCCGACGCCATCTCGTCGGCGCGACTCAAGAGCCGATGGACGAGCGACCACCCCGGGGCCGCCGATCACGTGGCCACCGCGGGCGGCGAGGGCGAAGAGTGCGCCCTGAGTCTTCGCCGAGTGCTACCTCTCAAGCATCAGGCCGAGTACGACCCTGCCCCCGTGGCGGCAGCGAAGGCGCGCAGCGCGATGCGGGCCGCCGCTCAGGCGGTCGCCGCCGCTGATCGGGTGCTCGCGCAGGCACAAGCTCCGCCCGCTCACTGACCACCGCCGTCACGGAGGCTGCGACCGGCTCTCGAGCCCTGTCCAGGCTCCACCTGTCGGCGCTGGCCAGCCCGTCAGCCATCTCCCATCGGCGCACACTCAACCCGCCGTCGCGACGATCACCCGGCGGTCCGCCAGAATCGCGACCCGATCCCTGACCTCGACCGCCAGCCTCCACTCCTGCGAGGCATCCTCCGAACGGCCAGCCTCCTCGCTCATCCCCTCAACCGCAGCAGCCAACTCTGATCTCACAACCACCCGACCACTCCGACACCCATCAGACGAGCCAATCAGCACCACCGCTCCGCCCCCACCCCTGATCGTCTACCTGCCCGTCACCTTCCAAACCAGAATCTCCGGCTTTACACCATCGGCACTCGAGGACCGCCGGCCCGGCCTGCCGGGCGAAGCTGAGCGTGTACCGCTCAACTTCTGCGCGCCTTTTGCTGCTGCTCTGGCGGCGGAGGCGAGGGCCCGGACCGGGCCGTCGCACCCCCGAGCAGCGTCGGCGCGGGTCATAGCGTGGACCGCCGGGCCGCTTCTGGATTGGAGCGGTCCGGGTCGCCTGCTCCGGAGAGGAGCCGGTGTGATCTCGATACGGCGCATCAGTCTGGGCGGCGGCTACCGCTATCTGATGGAGTCGGTCGCCGCCGGCGACGGGGCCGCGGAGCGGTCAAACGGTCTGGCCCGCTACTACGCCGCGTCGGGGACCCCGCCGGGGGTGTTCTTGGGTGCCGGGCTGGCCGACTTGGATGGTGGGAACGGCGTCGAGCTCGGCTCCGAAGTGACCGAGGGACATCTGGAGGCGATGCTCGTCGGGTTGGCCGATCCGATCAGCGGCGTGTCGGTGGCCGGCGGGCAGAGCGTGCCGGGGAACGCGGTGCCGGTGGCCGGTTTCGACCTCACATTCTCGCCGTGCAAGTCGGTGTCGGTGGCCTGGGCGCTCGCCGATGAGGGCACCAAGGCGGTGATCTACGAGTGCCACCGCCGGGCCGTCGACTACGTGATCGGCTACGCCGAAGGCCACGTGTTCCGGTCCCGTTCGGGGGCGCGAGGCATGGTCGAGGAGGACATCTCCGGTGTGGTCGCCGCCGCGTTCACCCACTGGATCTCCAGGGCCGACGACCCCCAACTCCATGACCACGTGGTCGTGTGGAACCGGGCGCAGTCGCTTTCCGATGGCAAGTGGAGAACGTTGGACTCCCGGGCGATCTTCAAGGCCACCACCACCCTCTCGGAGCTACACCACGGCGTCCTCACCGACCTACTCACCGATGCCTTGGGGGTTGGCTGGGAGGCCCGGGGGCGGCGACATTCGACCCGGCCGCGCTACGAGATCGCCGGGGTCCCCGAGACGCTCATGGCCGAGTTCTCGACGCGTTCGGCCCAGATCGCCGAACACAACCAACGGCTACGGGCACAATTCGCCGCCGCCCACGGGCGCGTCCCGACCCAGGTGGAGGACATGCGCCTGGCCCAGCAGGCAACGCTCGCCACCCGGGCCACCAAGACCCATGTCAGCCTGGCCGAGCTGACCCGCGACTGGCGCGACCGGGCCGCCGCCCATGTCGGGGCCGGGCAGGTGGCGTGGGTCGCCCGCTTGAAGGACCGCAACGAGCTGCCGCTGTTACGGGCAGACGATCTCGCCGAGCCGATCCTCGCCGACGCCGCCCAAGCCGTGCTCGCCGCCGTGGCGGAGCGCCACGCCACTTACGGGCGCCACAACCTGCTGGCCGAAGCCCACCGAGCATTGCACGGGGTGCGCTTCGCCTCACCCGACGACCGGGTGGCCGTCGCCGAGCGGATCACCAACCTCGCCGTCGCAGGCTCCTTGTCGCTCACCCCGCCGCCCCTGCACCACACCCCCAACCGGTACATCCGGGCCGCCGACGGGAGCTCCCGGCTGCACCCCGCCACCCGGATCGTCTACACCACCCAAGCCCTCCTCGACGCCGAAGCCCGATTGCTCGCCGCCGGGCGGACCACCGACGGCCCGGCCGTCCCGGTGGCCACCATCGCCGCTGTCGCCGACGCGGACCTGCCCGGCCGGGAGCACGGACTGTCTGTCGACCAGGCGGTGGCGGTCGAGAAGATCGCCACCTCCCGCCGGTCTCTCGACGTGTTGGTCGGCCCGGCGGGGACCGGCAAGACCACCACCATGGCCGGCCTGCGCGCCGCCTGGGAGACCGAGCACGGGCCAGGCTCGGTTATCGGCCTCGCCCCCTCCGCCGCCGCGGCAGAGGTCCTCGGCGACGAGCTCGGCGTCGACGCGGAGAACACCGTTAAGTGGCTCACCGAATGGCGGCGCATCCCCCAGCTCGTGGAGGCCCGCCAGCATGTCGCCGCCCGTCTCGACCGCCACCCCCGCCCCTCTTCTGCCGGCGCCCGGAAACTGGCCTCCCAGGTCGAGACGCTGGATCGCGCCGTCGCCGAGCGGCGACTGCGTCCCGGTCAGCTGGTCATCGTGGACGAGGCCAGCCTGGCCGGGACCTTCGTCCTCGACGAGCTGGTTGGCGCCGCCACCGATGCAGGAGCGAAGGTTCTGCTGGTGGGTGACTGGGCGCAGCTCTCCCCGGTGGAGGCCGGCGGGGCGTTTAGCCTGCTCGTCGCCGACCGCCGTGACCTCGCCCCCGAACTGGTCGACGTGCGACGCTTCGCCGCCGACTGGGAGAAGGCCGCCAGCGTGGAGCTGCGCCTTGGCGATGTGGCGGCCACCGACGCCTACCGCTCCCATGGTCGGGTCGCCGGAGGCGACCGGGTCGAGATGCTCGAGGCCCTCTACCGGGCGTGGAAAGCCGACGTCGACACCGGCCAGTCGAGTCTGATGGTCGCCGGCGACGCAGCCACGGTGGCCGAGTTGAACCGCCGGGCCAGAGCCGACCGGGTCGCCGCCGGCAAGGTCACCGAGGTAGGTCTGGTGGTGGCTGACGGCCAGCAGGTCGGGGTCGGCGACGAGGTGATCACCCGGGCCAACAACCGGCTGCTCGCCACCGGCAGACGCTGGGTGAAGAACGGGGACCGCTGGGCGGTCACCGCCACCAACACCGATGGGAGCATGGCCGTCAGGCGTGCCGGCGGCGGGGGCGAGGTCGTGCTACCCGCCGACTACGTGACCGTCCATGTCGAGCTGGCCTACGCCACCACCGCGCATAGGGCGCAGGGCCGCACCGTCGACACCGCCCACGCCATGGTCGCCCCGACCACCACCCGAGAAGTGCTGTACGTCGCTACCACCCGGGGTCGCCACTCCAACCGGCTCTACGTCGACACCGCCTATGACCCGGACCCAGCAACCTCCCATGACGCGATGACCGAACCCCACAGCGCGGCCGACGTGCTCGCCGGTGTCCTCGCCCACCAAGGCGCCGACCTGTCAGCTCACGAGAGTTTGCGTAGGGCGCAGCATCAAGCCGAGGACTTCGCCACCCTGGCCGCCGAGTACCAGACCATCGCCACCGCCGCCCAAGGCGAACGCTGGGACGCCCTCCTGGAACACTCCGGCCTCATCGCGGAGCAGCTGGAACAGGTGCGGGTCAGCGGAGCCCACGGGCCGCTCCTCGCCGCGTTGCGCGACGCCGAAACCCGCGGCCTCGACGTCGAAACAACGTTCCCCAACCTGGTCGCCGCCCGGCCGCTCACCGACGCGGACGACCCCGCCGCGGTGCTCCACGGCCGAGTTGACCGGTGGGTGGCAGCGGCCGGCAGGCGGCGCCAGGCGGCCAGCGACCTCATCGCCGGACTCATCCCCCGGGCAGCCGGCGTCACCGACCCCGACATGGCCCGAGCCCTCAACGACGGAGAGCGGGCCATGCAGCGCCGGGCCAGAGACCTGGCCGAACACGCGGTCGGCCACAACGACGTGTGGGTGCGCCGCCTCGGCACACCGCCCCCAGACCCGGTCGCCCGCCACGCATGGCTCGACGCTGTCTCGACCGTCGCCGCCTACCGGGACCGCTGGGAGATCGGCAACGACAATCGGCCCCTCGGGCCCGAGAGCGCCGCCAAAACCATCGAGGCCGTCGGGCAACGTCGCCGCGCCCAAACAGCCATCGAACGGGCCCGACAGGTTGCCGGCAATCCCACGACCGCCCCAGCCGAGCCCGCCACCCCAGCAGGGACTGCCCAGCCTCCGAGCGAGATCGGCGTCGAGCTGTGACGATCCTCGTCGGCGCGCCCTTGCTCGCCTAGCGCGCCGGCCGGCCAACGCCCAGAGTGCCGTCGAACCGGCGGATTTCGAAGCGCTCGACCAACAACCGTGGCGACGTCCCCGCCGTCCGCGTCGCCGCCCACAAGCACAGCTTCTCCCGCTCCGACCCGCGTCCGGAGGCCCGGATGCGGCCGCCAGGATCTTCCCCGCTGCCGCCGGACACAGAACGCCGGATCTGCATTCTGTCACGGGACCCTCGAAGTTCGCCGAGAGCGTCATTACGCGCCTCTCCCATACGCAAGTCGGCCGAACGTTCAACCCTGCGGCTTTGCGTTGGGGCGTGTGTCTCGGCGCACATCGTCCTCATCTGCGTTCTGAGCCCGTCGTGGACGCTACGGGAGCTCCAGCCCGAGCCAGCCTCGATGAGGACGGCCAGCAGGCATTCCATCCGGAGATTGCCCGCGACCTCTTCAATGGCCTGGAGTGTGAGGCTATGCGCCGATGGCCGAGGACGCTTTCATCCGGCTATTTCGTAGTCCTCACCGTCCTGGCCTGCGGAGCTATTGGCCTACCGCCGGGTTCGGCGACTGCGGAACGAGGCTGGCGACGGTGGCTAGAGGCCCGCATTAGCAAGCGGGGCCAGACAGAGATCACCTGTGGTTGGCCTCCTAGGACGAAGTACCGTGCGGTCCGCCTCGCCTAGTGGCGTGTCGAGCGTGCCCTGCCCTTCGCCGCCCGCGCTCGGCCAACTTGGACGAGTACGCCGCTGGCGTTGAGCCGGAATCTCGCCATGGCCTCACTCGTGCCGTGCTCCTCCGCGATCTGAGCCGGTGTCATGGCCCTATATGCCGCCTGCAGGAGAACGGGGCGTGGGAGGAGCAGGCAACCTCCGAGCCAGTCCGCCTCTTCCTCCTGCTCGACATCGCACGTGACGAACGACATTTCGCCCACCTTTTCCACGGTGCGCAAGGAGTGGCGGAGCGAAATGTGGCCCAGCTCGTGAGCCTGGTTGCTGCGGGTTCGGCCCGGCGTGTGCAGTGGGTTATACACGACGACCCGCTGGCCGCTCGCCAGCTTGAACGTCGCGGCAGAGAAGGCATCGGCCTGCAAGTCCTGCAATTCTTGGAGGCGTTCTAGCGGCACCAGGCGATCCGCCGGGACCATGCGGACGCCGAGATCCTTGGCGTATTCATCTAGCGGAACGGGATCGGTCTCCCCACATCGGAGCCGCTCCCGGATAGCGGCAGCGTGCCGCTCGGCCTCGGCCTTGAACCCGCGCCGCACCTCTCGACCTCAGTCCGAGTCTGGGGAGATTTCGAGAGCTTCCTGCATGTCGACCAACAGGTCGCCGAGCAAGCGCATCGCTGGCGGGGTGAAGGTCTTTGCCGCCCGGAGGTGAAGGGCGAGTCGGCGCTCCTGCTGCTGGAGCGCGTCGTACATAGTGCGAACTAACCCGGCGATCTTCTCGGCGTCATCCGGTGAGAGCGTGGGATCAAGACGGAGGTGCTCGCTGATCACCTCAGGCGTGCTCACCGATCTGGTCGTCGGGTTGAGGAAGCGCTCAGGGGAGAGTCCCAGCCACTCCACGATCCGGCGAAAGGTCGCCAGGTCGGGGGTGCGGCCCTGCTCCACCCGGGAGAGAGTGGCGACGGGCACACGGCATTGGGCGCTCACCTCACGCAGGCTTAGGCCCAACTCGGCCCGGCGCTGCGAGAAGAGCGGGGCTAGGTCGTCGAGTGGATCGGAGGCCTTCTGTTCCATCAACGGGACATCAGAAGCCTGTTGCCCCTCTTCTGTGCTATTCTCATGAACGAGACAGATGATTGTCTCTGCACCGCTCCATCATACCGAAGAGGAGGCGCTGTGACCAGCACCGAGACCCCCACCCCCGAGGCTCATCCCCACCACGAGTACTCGATCATCGTCGACGGGCAGAAGAAGGAGGTCGTGTCCGACGTCGTGAGCTACGACCAGGTGGTCGAGTTCGCGTACCCCGGCGAGGTCCACGACCCGCAGTTCACCTTCACCGTCACGTACCGGCACGCCGCCGAGGAGAAGCACGACGGCACCCTGCGTCCGGGCAAAACGGTGCGGGTGAGGAACGAGGGCACCGTATTCAATGTCTCCCGTACAACTAAGTCGTAACCCGGACCTTCAGCTGTTACGGGACGAGGGGTACGAGGTCCGTGCCACAGACCTCGGCCACCTCGTCGTCGACAACGTCCCCTACGTCAACAGCCAGCGCCAGGTGGCGCGCGCCAAGATCGTGTCGAAGCTCACTATGGCGGGCGACGTGACGGCGAACCCCGTCACCGATCACGTCGTGTTCTGGACCGGCGAGCCACCCTGCGACGCCAACGGCATGGCACTGCCCAACATGGTCAACCCAGGCCAGTCCCCGCTGGAGCCGGACCTCGTCGCCACGTGCAGCTTCTCGTGCAAGCCGGCGACGCCATACGCGAACTACCACGCCAAGATGACGAACTACGTGGCGATGGTGTCGGGTCCGGCGCAGGAGATCGACTCCAAGGTGACGGCGCAGACCTACCGCGTGGTCGAAGACGAGGTTGCCGACTCGCCGTTTGTGTACCCGGACACGGCGTCGAGCCGGGCGCACATCTCAGCGCTGACGGAACGCTTCCGCGGGCAGCGCATCGCCATCGTCGGGCTCGGCGGGACGGGGGCGCACATCCTCGACCACGTCGCCAAGACCCGGGTAAAGGAGATCCACCTCTTCGACGGTGACGACTTCCTGTCGCACAACGCCTTCCGGTCGCCGGGCGCGGCGTCGCTAGAGGAGTTGAACGTCAAGCCCAAGAAGGTCGACAGGCTGAGGGCGATGTACTCGGTGATGAAGCACGGCATCGTGGCGCACCCGTACGCGATCTCCGACGCCAACGTCGAGGAGCTGCGCGGCTTCGACTTTGTCTTCCTCAGCATGGAGGGCGGGGCGATCAAGCACGGCATCGTTGGCAAGCTCACCGAGTGGGAGATGTCATTCATCGACGTGGGCATGGGCCTCAAGAACGGCGGCGAGAGCCTGATGGGCGTCCTGCGTGTCACCACGATCACGACTGCCAAGCGCGACCACCTGGATGGTTGCATCGACTTCAGCGAGCCGGGTCCGGACGACATCTACAACGAGAACATTCAGGTGTCGGACCTCAACTGTCTCAACGCCGTGCTCGCCGTCATCAAGTGGAAGAAGTTGATGGGCGTCTATGCCGACCTGGAGCATGAGCACTTCTCCACGTACACGCTCGACGGCAACACGATCACGAACGAGGATCTGCTGCCGTGAGACGCGACCGAGTCGAGCCACAGTTTGTCGAGTTCATCCCCGACGTCCTTGAGGACGGCATCGTCTACATCTCGATTCCGTATGGCGCCATCATCCACGCGTGCTGCTGCGGATGTGGCGTCAAAGTGTCAACGCCGCTCAGTCCAGCGCAGTGGTATTTCACATACGACGGCGAGCGCATCTCGTTGTCGCCGTCGGTGGGCAGCGGTGCGTTGCAGTGCAACTCGCACTACATCATCAGTCGCAACCAGGTGCGCTGGGCCCGGCCGCTCACGAAGGCTGAGACGGCCGCATCGTTGGAACGCGACCACACGGTTGCCGTGCAACACTACGAGCCCGACCCGACTGCACCAGTTGTAAAGGCTCCGTGGTGGCGGCGCTGCAACGGATGGGTGCGCACTCGCATCCGCCGCTGATCATGTCGGACGCCGGTACACCCCTGACGATCTGCCGCCGCTGGTAGAGGAACTCGCGAGTGTCCATCAGGGTGCGCCAGAGGTGAATCCGGGGCATCGCACCTCGGTGCACCGACGTTACGATGCTCGACTACGAGGCGCCGGAGGAAGGCTCGACGGTGATCCACGCGCGGCGGGCGACGAGCCGGCATGCCCCTGCGGTGGCGTGTCTTCCCTGGCTGAACGGGACGCTTGCAACAAAACCCCTAGCGACCGGCCTGACATGACACAATGGCCGTCCGGAATACGCTTCGGCCAGCTAGTTGGGAACAGTCATCCAATGGCAGAAATAGTCATTGCCGCCGGCAAGCCGTACTTAGTTACGACAGACGAGAGACGCGCTGCCGTCTCCGAGCTAGCGAGGCGCCTCGGCTCGCTCGGCCTCGACGTAGACGTCGAGATAGTCGAATACGAGCCAGGACGCCGGGGGCTCGGCCCAAACATGCCCGAGTTGGTTGGGATATTCATAGGGACACAGGTAGCCGCTTCCGTAATAGATCGACTCACGAACGCAATAATCGACCGTACCAAAGAATGGGCAGGAGAACGTTTCAACAGGAAGCGAAAGACTAGGCCAAGTCAGACGGCGAAACCGGAATCGTTCACGCTGTACGGGCCAGATGGAGAGGTGCTGAAGACCTGGACAATCGACAACAGTGGTGAGCACGAAGATTATCCCGAGCAGCTCCAGCAACCTCGAAAGAACTGGCGAACCAGACGACGCAGTCCTTACGAGGATCGCCCTTGACCCAGGACTGCTGCCAACGTTATAAATGCAGCGTAGTGCATGACCCGAGCCGCCCGACCGCCCGAGCCGGCTTCGCGCTCTTCGCCGTCTCGGGCGGGAGGAGCGGAGCTGTGTCGTAGGAGCAGAACGCGCTCGCCGCGGCCGGCGTTTAGAGGGAGGGCTGCCCGAGAATCAGCGTGGACCTCCTGGGATACGTGCCGGACGCGCGTAGTCCGTTCGGCGCTATCAGCGGCCCGCCGGAGATCGAACTCCCGAGCGGGCATTCTGCTCGGGACCTTTTTGGGACGGCGGCGCAGCAGGATTCGTGGCTGAGCTCGCTAGCAAGCACCACGGACCTGGACCGGGCGGAGCCGCTGTTGGTTACGAAACCAGTCTGGGTAAAGCAGGCGGGCTTGGGCCCGATATGCGTCGCGCCGAAAGTTGCCTAGCTGCGATGGACTATACGACCAGTCAGGGTGACGCTCATTCCAACTCCGGCGCTTCTTTTCCCACGTGTCGTAAGTAGTCGCAACGAAAGCTGCAAGCATGGCATGCTTGTCGCTCAGCCGCCGCCGTCGATCTTGTTTGCTATTCCGCCTTGCTTGCTGATAGTCCCGTGCCACCTCTTCCGGCGTCGTGCTCGGATCAATGTCCAGCCTGATTCGACGGCTCCATTCGAGGGAGCGTCCCTCTCGGATCCTCTCGCCGCCGGAGGTGATGATGACGCTGGGGATGTAGGGCACCACGTCGGTGAGTAGAAACACGGTCGCCGCGTCGAGACTCCACGCGTATGAGGTCGACAAAGCCTCGGCGACCTCGTAGAGCACAGCCAGAACTCCGGGCCGCACCGCGGTCATCCGAACGTGCTCCTCACCCCTAGCCGTATAGCGAAGCATTCGTACCTCATAAGACGCGCCTGCCCGAGGAGCAGTAAAGGTTTCCCGGCTAGCTGCGTCCTCGTCTCCAGCCTCGAGGGCGACCGTGATGTAGTAGTAGGGTAGACGCTCCTCTGCGCGTGCTTCGATCCAGGCGGGAACGTCGCCCCAATCCAGGAGTTCCCCTTTGAGGACACTCTCCCTGAATGCCTTCACCTGCCAGTCGTCGCGAGCATAGGCCGCCACCACAACCGACAACGCCCACTGGTGCGCACCACCGTCTCGCAAGTCCCCGACGACCATCGCGGCGGCAGCGGGTCGGTGGGGGGCTTGACTCCCACCCAACACCGCAGCCTCTAGCTCCCGGACCGAAGCAGCTAGCCTCGATATCGAGCTAAGGCCCTCGACAGTCTCTGCGACGTATCCGCGACACGTCAGGTACTCCCACATCGAGTCGGTCACCGGCCGGCGTAGCTCACTGCCGAGACGGGAACGCACCTCAATCTCATCCACGGCGCATCATCCTATGCTCCGCGTAAGTGATGCTGTCATCGTCGAAGCGTGCACTCGGCGCAAGAACGACTCCAGGCATGGGCGGACGTCGTGGACGCTGCCACCGTGCTGGTCAAGTCATGCCGAAGGTTCGTCCTGGCGATCACCGGCCTTCTCCTCGCAGGCGCCGCCGTGGTTGCCATCGCCGCCCAGTTGTGTAGGTAAACGCGGCCTCGGTCGTCGAAAGGCGGCTCGGATCGAGAGAAGTCCGAGCCCCACTAGACGGCTCGGTCCTCAACCTGCCTGGGACGCCGAAATGGCGAATTCCGGAAGGCATCGGAGTCGCTCGGCACCGTGCGGCGGGAGCTGGCGACTGCCCCAGAATGCGCAGCCACGCTCGGAAGTGGTGCGTCCCATAGGTGCCTGCTTGAGAGTGGTGGCAGGCGTTGCGGGCAGTCCGTAGCGTTTAGGGGTCCTTGCGGGGTCGTTCACGAAGTGCCTGCCGGCCGCGTCCATCGTGGTTTGGCTTTCGAACGAAGAGCGTCTCGTGAGGGTCTCGCCGGGGTGTGGCTCGAAAGAGGAATGAGCACGAAGATGTGAAAGCAGGAGTGCCCGCCGCGGTCCCCATCATCTGACGAGCAGGGAGGTGTGGTTGTGGCAGTCATTATCGGTGTCGACCCGCATCAGGCGACACATACCGCCGTGGCGATCGACGGCAGAGAAGAGGAGATCGACCGCAAGAAGGTCCGGGCCGGAGCGGTCCAGGTCGACCAGCTGGTGGGCTGGGCGAAGCCGTTGGGGCGGCGCACGTGGGCGGTTGAGTCCGCGGGCGGGCTCGGCTATCTGCTGTCCCAGCAGCTCGTCGCCGCCGGTGAGATCGTCGTGGATGTTCCCGCCACCCTGGCGTCACGAGTCAGGGTGTTGGGCACGGGCCGCTCGGATAACAACGACCCCAACGATGCTCTGTCGATAGCGGTCGCCGCGCTCCGAGCCCGCCGGTTCCGTCGGGTCGAGCCGGCCGGCCACGCCGAGGTCCTCCGGCTCTTGGCGAAACGCAACACCGATATCGGCAACCACCGGACCCGGGTGGTGTGTCGCATGCACGCCTTGCTCGTCGAGCTCGTCGCGGGCGGAATCGCCAAGGAAATCAACGCTTCTGACGTTGACCGGCTCCTCGAGACCATCACCGCGACCAGCCCCGACGAGCAGATCCGCTATGACCTGGTCGTGGAACTTCTCGACGACATCCGCCGCCTCGACCGGCAGCTGAAAGTGTCACATGAACGGATCCGGGTCGCGCTGAAAGCATCAGCCACGTCGGTTACCGACATGTTCGGGGTCGGCCCGATCATCGCGGCGATGCTGATCGGCTACAGCGGGAACATGGCCCGTTTCGCTACCCGGGACACCTACGCGGCCTACAACGGGACCGCCCCGGTCGAGTTCTCCTCCGGCGGCCGGACCATCCACCGGCTCTCCCAGCGCGGGAACCGCCAACTCAACCACGCCATCCACATGGCCGCGATCTGCCAGCTCCGCCACCCCGGATCCGACGGCTGGATCTACTTCGAGCGGCGCGTCGCTGAAGGCAAAACCAGCAAAGTTGGGATGACTTGGCGGTCACCGGGGAGCGATGAAATGCTGGTGGTGGCTGGTAGGGAAGGTCATCGAGTGTTTCTTGCCGCCTGTGTGCGCGCGCAAAGTTTGATGCGGGGACCGTGGAGGACCTTGGAGTGTCGCTACGAGCACGAACCCCAGATTTCGCTTCGCCGGGTTCTCTCCCTGCCGGCCGTTGTGGCCAATCGAGACGGAGGTGATGGGATGAAGCGGATCAGGGATCGGGTCGCGGGTCTCGATGTTCATCGCGACACGGTCGTGGCGTGCTGTCGAGTCGTTGGTGTTGATGGTGAGGTGGGGGTGTCCAAGGCGAGCTTTGCCACCACACGTAGGGGGCTGGTCGACCTGGCGGGTTTCTTGTCGGACGCGGCGGTCTCGACCGTGGCGATGGAGGCGACCGGGGTGTATTGGAAGAGCCCGTACTATGCGCTCGAGGGGCTGTTCGCCGAGGTGTGGTTGTGTAACGCGCAGCACGTGAAGAACGTGCCGGGCCGCAAGTCGGATCTTTCCGACGCCGAGTGGCTGGCCGATGTCGCCGCGCACGGGGTGGTCCGCCCGAGCTTCGTGCCGCCCCCCGAGATCCGAGAGCTGCGCGAGCTCACCCGCTACCGCAAAACCCAGGTCGACGCCAGGGGAAAAGAGATCCAGCGCCTCGAGAAGGTCCTCCAAGACGCGGGCGTCAAGATCACGTCGGTGGCATCGTCGGTGTGGAGTCTGTCGTCGCGGCGGATCATCGAGGCGCTCATCTCCGGCGAGCGGGACCCCGAGGTCCTCGCGGAGATGGCCAAGGGCAGGATGCGAGCGAAGATCCCCCACCTCGCCGAGGCCCTCGCCGGTCACTTCGGCGCCCATCACGGCGTGGTCTGCCGCCGGATCATCGACCACATCGACTTCCTCGACCGGTCGATCGCAGCGCTCAGCGAGGAGATAACGACCCGTCTCGTCCCTTTTGAGACGGCGGTCGCTCTCATGATGTCGGTCCCGGGAGTCTCGGATACGACCGCTGAGGTGATCGTCGCCGAGACCGGCGCCGACATGAGCCGGTTCCCGACCCCACAACAGCTCTGCGCCTGGGCCGGTGTCGCCCCGGGCAGCCACGAATCGGCCGGCAAACGACGACCAGCGGGAACCCGGCACGGCTCGACCTGGCTGCGCCGGACCCTCATCGAAGCAGCACGCGGCGCCGCACGCACCAAGGGCAGCTACTACTCCGCCCAGTACTCGCGTATCGCCAGCCGTCGAGGAGCGAACAAGGCCGCCGTCGCCGTGGCCAACTCGATGCTGTCGACCATCTGGCACCTGCTCTCCACCGGTGCCGTCTACCAAGACCTCGGCGCCGACTACTTCCAGCGTCGCCACGATCCCGCCGTCGAGGCAAAGCGACTCGCACGCCGGATCGAGGCACTCGGCTTCGACGTCAACCTCACCGAGAAAGCCTCATAAACCCACACCACACCACTCCACAACTCAAGCGCCTCCTCACCGACCCGAACCTCCCCCCGCGCGCCCACACCCGTGCCAGGCAAACGCATTTCACCCCAGAAGCGATCCGGGCCCTCAAACGCCAGATCAGCAACAGCGTCTACCGCCACCTCGTCGCCGACGCCCGAACGGCCCACGCATAGCGGGCCCGGGAGGACAGACGGGAGCGACTCACAAAGCCAGCGCGACCGGCCCCGCATCCCTCACGGCCGGCTCTTCGGCAAAGTCACTCCCGGACCCACCAACACCCTACGCAGCCAAACTCGACGCCACGGCCAGCCGACACTCAAGCGCGCCCCCACGGCGGCCACGAGACCCCCCTTGATGGGATGCAGGAGCGTAGCGCTGCTCTTGCGTGATGGGTCGTCAGTGGTGCGGTTCGGGCGTCGATGGTTAGGAGAGGCCAGTGACGAGAGCATCGGGGTCGAGGTTAAAGACGGGGGCCCTCGCTGCGTCCAAGCCGACTGCGGTTGGGAAACTTGGGTCTTCCACAACATCCAAGCGTCGAAGGAGGACCCCCGTGGAACGAGAATATGTCGGTGTCGACTTGCACCGTCGTCGCAGCGTGATCGTCCGCAAGAACTCTCTCGGTGAGCGGATCGAGACCGTCCAGATCGACAATGACCCGGTGACCTTGACCGAGGTGATCGGCCGGGCCGGTGAGGCCCCCGAGGTCGTCCTCGAGGCAACGTACGGGTGGTATTGGGCCGCAGACGTCCTGGCCGAGGCCGGCGCGAGCGTGCATCTGGCCCACCCGCTGGGAAACACTTGGGGGAACCGACGGGTCAAGAACGACGAGCGCGACGCCACCGATCTGATCGACTTGTTACGCCTCGGGCGACTGGCCGAAGCGTATATCGCCCCGCCCGAGCTGCGCGAGTGGCGAGAGCTGGTCCGCCATCGAGCGAAGATGGTCGCGGTCCGTTCCGGGCTCAAATCCCAAGTCCACGCCATCCTGGCCAAGGAGGGGGTGGCCGTGGAGGCCAGCAATCTTTTCGGGGTCGGCGGCCGAGCGCTGCTCGCCGAGACGGCCTTGGCTCCCGCCTACCGGTTGCGGGTCGACTCCCTCCTCGGCCTGATCGACGCCTTCGATGTCGAGGTCGATCGTTTTGTCGCCCTCATCGGCGCCGAGCTCGCGGAGGATCGCGGCTACCAGACCCTCCAAACCACCCCGGGTGTCGGACCGATCCTCGCCGCCATCTTCGTGGCCGAGATCGGCGACATCGACCGTTTCTCGGGAGCCCCCCAGCTGTGTAGCTGGGCCGGGCTCACACCCCAACACCGCGAGTCCGACACCCATGTCCAGCGCGGTCACATCACCAAGCAGGGCAGCCGTTTGGTCCGCTGGGCTGCGACCGAGGCCGTCGGACGCCAACGCGGATCCACGCCGGTGGCTATCCACCATCATCGCGTCGCGGACCGCCGAGGTCGACTCATCGGCCGGGTGGCCGCGGCCCGCAAACTTCTCACCCTGGTGTTTTATGGGCTGCGCGACGGCGAGATCCGCTGCCTAGCCCAACAAGGATGAGACCCGGCCGGCGCCCCCAGCACGCGAGCTCGTTTTTTGTCATGACTCCCGGCATCGCCCGGCGCGGTCGCCCGCTTGATTGAGCCCGTCTGGGGGCGGCCGAACCCCTCCATGCCACCATGCCGTGGCGGATAGATGACCGGCACCCGGGAACCCGGGCATGCCCCGAGCAAGCAAGCTCACTGGAGAAAGAACCGCAACGCGCCCGCGCCCAAAGGGTCGACGGCGCACCCAGCGAGACCGTGACCGGCCTCGCCACCCAATGATCCCTAGTGACACCTGACCGGGCCGTCAAGGCTGCCCCTAGCGGCGGCCGCCGGCCGGCCTTGGCCGCCCTCTCCGTCTCGGCAAACACCGCCCCCGAGACCCCACCGACGCGCTCACCGAACCCCAACGCCCCTCCGGGGCGCAATCGAACCGGACAGAAAACCGTCCGGCACTCTCGACAAAAGACGCTCCTTCATAGATGACACAAAGAGGATTCGTTGGGAGGCGCGCGATAACCAACGATCAATATCGCGCTCTTCGGCGGCGGGCCACCAGTCTCAAGCATGCACATCTGGGATGCCTCGCGGTCTCCTCGCCGGCCAACCCTGGCGCGTCACGACCGACGGACGACCGGTCAGCCCGTGGGTGATGACCCGGTCGTGTCGGACCTGATCGAAGGCGGGCTGGGACCCCTCGGCGACACTCGTCTGGTGCCGGCATCCGCCACCACGGAGCGGAAGTCCTCCAGGTCCTTGTGCCGCCCGGACTCCCCCGCGCTTGACCACTCACCATCGTGGACGCACCCTCCGTTGCTGCCTCGGACGCGCGACATTGGTCGGAGAACTGTGGTCGACAAGGGTGACGACCGGCGGTGGTCAGTCATCCCCGAAAGGGCGCATCACGTCTCCACCCATTGATGGTTACGCTGCGTGGTGTATATCGCCACCCGGACGCAGACCTACCTCACGGACGAGCAACGGGCCAGGTTGGCCGAGCGGGCCAAACGACAGGGCGTGCCAATGTCGCAGCTCATCCGTGACGCGGTCGACTGGCTGCTCGCCGGCGACGACGACCTCGAGCCCACGTTGGCTACCGCCCCAGGAATCGCCAGTCGGGTGCCACCACGCTCGGAATGGGACCGGCGTGGCTGAGCTGCTCGTTGATACCGACGTGTGCATCGACCACCCCGCGGGTGTGCGCCGCCTCCCCCGAGGAGCCGGGCGCCTCGGGTACTCGGTCATCACCCCGGCCCGAGCTGCTGGCCGGAGACAAAAGCGTGGAGGAGCCCAATGTCAAGCACCTTCTGGCTGGCATGGACGAGACCCCCCTCGATCGCCGAATAGCCGACCGGGCCAGCTACTGGGGCGCGAGCTCTCGGCCCTCCGCAAGCCCGCCGCCATCATCGCCGCCACAGCGTTGGTCCACTCGATGGCGCTCCACACCAACAACGTTCGGGACTTCCGACGAGTACGGGCATGCGGCTGCGCCGGAACTGAGCTCGGGGTCAGCGTGGCCATACAAATGGCCATAATCTGCCGCCAACTGCCACCGTCGAAGGGCCGATCCGGCGGGTTGGCCGGAGATAAAAGCCCAGGTCAAGCGCTCATCGGCCGCCTCAGGCGACAACTGAGGCCGCCCTTGAAAAGCCTTGGGGTGCAAGCCCCCGGGGGTTCGAATCCCTCTCCCTCCGGTGGTCAGAGCCACTTTTCGGACTCGGCGACCCGACCCACTCCGGCTCAAGCGGCCACAATCCGTCGGGCGGTGCGTGGAGCATTCACCGCCTACGATGCTGTCTCTCGTGGCGAGATTCCCTGCATCCGCATCGGAGGCGCATCCTCATCCCGATGGTGGCGCTGGAACGGCTCTTAGAGAGCGCCGGAGGGTCGGGATCGGACGGGCCGCAACCGTAAAGATGGAATCTGTGTGTTAAAGGTCGTATACTAACCTTTAACAAGGAGACCCCATGTCAAAGGTTCTGCGACGGCGCTGGACGACTGACTTGTCCGGTCCGTCCCGTAGCGATCCTCACTCGTGTGCATACGAAGCGTACCTCCCAGACCCTCTCGTCGGTCGCTCGTTCGCCTTGGATGGTGAGGTTGCCGCCGACGTCGCTGAGGCTGAAGCGGCCGTCGCTCGCCTGAACGTCGACGCGACTGCCCTCATCGACTCCGAAGCTCTGGCTCGCATCCTGCTCCGGGCAGAGGCCGTCGCCTCGTCCCGGATCGAAGGTCTGGAGATCGGGGCACGACGCCTCCTCCGAGCGGAGGTCGTCAGGGGACTCGACGAGGCACCATCGGATGTCGCCGCCACTGAGATTCTCGGGAACATCGACGCCATGGTCTACGGCATCGAGCGCATCAACGAGAGCGGCACCATCACCACCGATGTCCTGCTCGGTATCCACGAGCGACTCCTCGCCGGGACGCGGCTCGAAGAGTACGGCGGGCGCTTTCGTGATCAGCAGAACTGGATCGGTGGTAGCTCCTACAACCCGTGCTCCGCAGCATTCGTACCCCCTCCCCCCGAGTTCGTCGAGGACCTGATCGCTGACCTGTGTGCCTTCTGCAACGACGACTCATTGCCCACGGTCGCCCAAGCAGCTATCGCTCACGCTCAGTTCGAGACGATCCACCCCTTCGTGGATGGCAACGGGAGAACCGGCCGGGCTCTCATCCACCTCGTCTTCCGTCGACGGGGACTCGCTCTTAGGGTCCTCCCTCCTGTCTCGCTGGTCCTGGCGACCTGGTCGAAGTCGTACATCGAGGCGCTCGACGCGAGCCGACACCGAGGCCCCGCAACTGGCAAGGACGCTCACGCCGGAGCGAACCAGTGGATCGCTCAGTTCGCCGGCGCCTGCATCCGAGCGGTCGCCGACTCGGATGCCTTCGAGAACCGAGCCCAGGACATCCAGCGGTCCTGGCGGGATCGCGTACCCAACGTCCGTAGAAACTCGGCAACGGACCTGCTCCTGTCTGCCCTCCCTGGGGCTCCAGTGACCACGGTGAACAGCGCCGCTGCGCTCGTCGGTCGGTCGTTCCCTGCGGCCAACAATGCCGTCTCCCAGCTCGTTGACGCTGGCATCCTCAACCAGGTCAACATCGGCCGACGAAATCGAGCTTACGAGGCACCAGAGATCATCGCTGCCTTCACGGATCTTGAACGCCAGCTCGCCAGTCCCGAAGGTCACACCCTCACGAGCGAACCCGTCCGTCGAATTCCTCGACGACGGTGAGGTCCACCAACGAGCGATCGACACGGCCGATCGCGGTGGTGCGCAGGTCCATTGAGGCGAAGCCGGGTTGGACGCCGACACGCTCGGTCGAGGCACGGACGCCCCCGACCCCAGCGAGCAGTACCCTTTCCACCTAGCAACAACCACACCCGGCCGCCCGCCGCGCCCTGTGGTTCTGATTCCCGGGCCCGATCGGTCTCGCTAGGTCAGAAGCCCTTACCGAGATCAGGTAGCTCCGAGCCCGTCACAGGCAGCAATGAGGCACAATCGAGCTGGCACCGGCCGCAAGCACCTACACCGAAAGGGCCGACGTGACACACATCGGTAATGACAGAGCGATGGGCGACGCTGGCGACAACCCGAGAGGAGCCACCCAGGACGTTACAGAGCTGCACCGCTTCGGGTACCGCCAGCAGCTCAGACGAAGCATGGGCTTGTACACGTCGTTCTCGTTGGCGTTCGCGGAGATCGCGATTACCGTGACCATCTTTACCCTCTTCGCGCAGCCGTATGAGACCATCGGTGGAGTCGCTGTCTGGATCTGGATCCCCGTAACCCTTGGCGGTCTGCTGATCGCAACGATCTGGGGCCACCTCGTGGCCCGGATGCCCGTCACTGGGTACGCGTATCAGTGGTCAGCGCGAATCGTCAATCCTCACTATGGCTGGTTTTGCGGGTGGACCGAATTTATGGGCTGGCTCATTGGAACCGCAGGGATTGCTGTCTCGGCGGCCACAGTGTTCTCACCGTACTTTTGGCGCAGTCCAACACATCACGACATCGAGTTATTAGCTGCCGCAGCCATTTTGCTCGCGGTTGTGGTGAACATCGTCAGCTTGCAGGCCACCGCGATCGTCAACAATATCGGTGCGTCAGCGGAGCTTTTCGGCACTCTAGGTATAGCCCTGGTCATCGCCGTCGGCCTCTTCTTTTTTCACCATATTCAGGGACCACACATCCTTTTCACCGTCCGTCCCTACAAGTCGTCGCATGTCACACTCTCACTTCTTGCGCTAGCCACTCTTATGCCGGTATACACGATTCTCGGCTGGGATGCGTCGGCCGACTTGTCGGAGGAAACCAAAGATGCGCGGCGCGTAATCCCGAAAGCTATGCGGCGAGCCGTGATCGCCGGGGGCGTGGGTGGTCTGTTTCTCTTCGCCATCTATTCAATGGCCATTCGAGGGTCTATAAGTCATTTCTTGGGCGAACCTGGGACACCACTGGTTAATGTAATTCAGAGTCACCTAGGCTCGGGCTTCACCTATGTCGTATTGGTTATTTTAGGCTTCGCCATGTTCTCAGCGCTTCTCGCAAACGCGGCAGCAGCAACCCGAGTTGGGTTCGCGCTCGGGCGAGATAAGATGCTCCCGTTTTCCGGATTGTGGGCACACGTCAGCCCGAAGACGCGTACGCCGATTTTTACCGTTGTGATAGTGGGAGTCATTGCGGAGCTTGCGAACGTGGCGTCAGCAGGGATCGTTGAGCGGGTTATTGCGGGCGTGTCGGTAGCCGGCTTTGGTATCTACGCTTTCGTGCTGATTGGCGTCCTATGGGCACATGCTAAAGGCCGGCTGCCTCAGGGTGAGCCTGGGCTGTTCGACATGGGTAGATGGCTGGTTCCCGGTAGCATAGTCGCACTCCTGTATGTGGCGCTGGTTATGGTTATGGATACCGTGCCTGCCGTTAACCACATCGACGGTGAGTATTTTCTTTACCTTGAAGGTATTGGGGTAGTGTGGTTTGTTGCTGTGCTCGGATGGAAAATTAGGCGGGGTGCTGCCGGTCCGAGCACCTCGGGATTGGCTGGGGATATCAACGCGGAGGAAAGCGAGGTACTCAAAGAGTCTTAGTGAGGCCGTAAGCGTTTCGAGTGTTCGCCTTTGATAAAGATGCACGAGTGTTAACATCAGCGCAAATACCGCGCGGCCTTGATTGGTCACGCTTTGCCCAGCTTCCGGAGCCACCACCGGCTCCAGCAGCATCACCACACATGACTTGTCGGGCTGGGCGACGTCCCGTTAGGCTCCACCACGAGCGGACTGGGACCTTCGTGCCGTCAGCGGACTGCGATGTGGATCTCAGTAGGAGGTCGCATCAGTGGCGACCGCCGCATCAGAGGCGCCCGCTTGGTTACCAGAGGCCGCTGCCCCAGTCGATCTGGTCGCGGAGGTTGGCCTTGAGGACCTTTCCGCCGGCGTTGCGGGGAAGCGGTTCCGCGCGGAGCACGATGTATTGCGGAACCTTGAACCCGGCGATCCGCTCACGGGCAAACGAGACGATCTCGTCGGATGATATCGTGCTCATCTTGGGACGGAGGACGACGATAGCCCCAACTTTCTCACCCATCATCTTATCGGGAACGCCGACGACAGCCACCTCGGCGATCCCCTCGTGTTCGGCTAGGGCATTCTCGACTTCGACACAGTAGACATTCTCGCCACCCCTGTTGATCATGTCCTTCATACGGTCGACGATCTGTACAAAGCCGTCGTCGTCGACGCGGGCCAGGTCGCCGGAGTGGAGCCAACCGTCAACGAGCGAGGCGGCGGTGGCGTCCGGCTTGGCCCAGTAGCCCTCGACGACGTTAGGACCGCGGAGAAGTAACTCACCGACACCGTCGGCATCGGGGTCGTCCAGGTCGACCTCGACGACGGGGGCGCACATCCCGACGGTGTGAGGATAGGTCTTGCAGTACTCGTGAGGGAGAAAGGTGGAAATCGATGACGTCTCCGTGAGGCCGAAACCATTGCCGAGGCGAGCATTGGGAAACGCATCGCCGATGCGGGCCACGAGCTCAGGGGGAGTCGGCGCGCCGCCGTAGGTGACCCACCGCACCGCTGCGACGTCCACCTCGGGGAAGTTGTCCTGGCAGATGGCCAACCAGTAGATGGCGGGCACCGAGGTGAGGACGTCGATCTGCTCGTCCACTATGGCCGAGAGAAAGGCTTGAACCTCGAAGGTCGGCATGATGATCGTCGTGCCGCCGATCTCAGTAGTGAGAAGCAGTTGGCTATTACAGCCCGTAACGTGGAAGAGCGGCACAGACACGAGGTTGCGGATCGTCTGGTGCCGCTCAAGGTGCATGACCCGCCGGCAGGTCTCAGTGTTGGAAAGGAAATTCTCGTGGGTGGTCATCGCACCCTTGGGAACGCCGGTCGTGCCGCTCGTGTAGAAGATCGCAGCCAGATCGGCCAGGCCGAGCTCCTCCGGGGCGACAGGATCGGCGTCCGGGAGAGGGCGGTCAGGTTCGAAGACGTAGGCGGCGCCGGAGTCCAAGATTACGTACTCGATCTCGGCAGCCAAGAACCTGGTATTTACTGGGACTACCACAGCACCCGCCATTTGCGACCCGAAGAAGGCGAGACACCAAGCAATGCCGTTTGGGAGGCGGATGGCTACCCGGTCGCCACGAGCCACGCCGGCGGCACGCAATCCGCCGGCCACGCGCGCCGATCGGTCCCAGAGTTCCTGGTAGCTGAGACGCTCGCCTCCCAACTCGACGAGTGCCTCCGCAACGGGATCACCCTCGACGGTAGCGCGCAGCATGGCAACCAGTGAAGCTGGCCGGTCGACGTAGCGCAGGATGCCGTCGTCGCTGCGCTCGACACCGCACATGTCAAATACCTCAAGTGCACCGCTCCGCCCGGCCTTTACAATCGATGCCTTCATATCTCTCCTAAACGTGGAACGTCGTCTCCATCTTCAACTCGCTTGCGGAATGACGCGCCAGCGCCGAAGCACATGCGTTTGACTGGCCCCAGGTACTTGTCGCCATGAGCGTGGACGGCCAGGTCGCCTTTGGGGCGTCGGCGGAGGCCGCCACGTCGGACTCGGTCGTGGAAAAGATGGAGCGGATTCTCGTACCCAGGTCACCGGAGCCGAGGTAGCTGTCTCGCGTGGAACCTCTCCACGTTGGTGTCTCCACGATCACAATCAACATGGTGGCTCAAACGCCGAGCACCCTGCCATCACGCCGGCCTTGATTCTGTCGAACGTGCCGGTCGGCCATTGGACCTCGGGCCGCTGGTGTTTCCATCCGATGATCGCCATTCCGCGGATGAGCCGGAACATCGGAATTAGGGCTAACGCCTCCTCGGTGATTGGCCGCGCCGCCCGGTAGCTGTCGAGGAAGGCGCGTTCGACGCGTGCGCGGTTGCCCGCCGCATCACCGGCATCCGCCCGGCCCCCGGGGTACGAGTGGTAAAGGGCGACCGCAATGTCGTACTGGTGCCAGCCGAATCCGGCGTCGTCGAAGTCGATGACCGTGAGACGGTGGCCATTGACGACGAGGTTGTCAAGATGGAGGTCCGCGTGGATCATACTGAACGTCGTCGGATCGCGACCGTAGTGGTCCAGCGTTCCGTAAATTCGCTCCCGGATGTCGAGAAGGGTCCGCCGCTCCTTAGCCGTGAGGGCCTCATGCTCCCAGAATCGTCCCCAGAACGGAGCCTCGCCCATAAGGCCGTCGGCATCGAAAGCGTGTCGCCTGAATGGGACCGGCACCAACCAAGTACTGGCCTGGTTGTGCATGGATGCCATGATCGTCCCGAGCTGAGCGAAGTATGGCTCTAGCCAGCGCGTTCCCGCCGTGTGCTCAATCTCGGCCACAACCCGGCCTTCGATCCACTGGGTCAGCCCCGCGTGGCGGATCTCACCGGTGGCGGGAATGGACACTGTCACGTAGTCTTGGCCTGACGTCGCCGGTATCGATAACGGCACCGCAATTCCCGTCTCGGCCAACGCCCGCACCCACACCCGTTCGGAGTTGAGTTCCGCAATGTCGTGGTAGCCGGGGCGGTGCAGGCGCAGCACATAGGACGCTCCGTCGCGCCCACCGGTCACCCGGAAGGTAACGTTCTCGGCCATCGCTACCAAGCAAAGCCGCTCGGCCCTGATCGGGAACTTCTCCAACACCTCGAACGCGGCCGGCATGTAGGCACGCTCCGCCGCAACTCTATCCATCGATGTCGGCGACTACGTCGTCGAAAGCCTCAAGGAACTCATACGATTGAGCCATGGTGAGGATGAGCGGTGGACGAATCTTGATGACATTGCCATGCGCACCAGCGTTAGCGGTGAGGACTCCCTTGTCCTTTAGACGGTTGACGAAATCTAGAGCTCGCTCGCGGTCGGGCTCCCTGCTAGCTGTGTCGGTGACCAACTCGACGCCGAGGAACAGCCCGTGCCCCCGCACATCGCCGATCCAGTCGTGTTTTGCCATGCGTTCGGCCAGTGCATCCTTCAGCCCGTCCCCAACCTCAGCCGACCTCTTGACCAGCCCTTCGTTCTCGATGACGTCGAGCACGGCCATTCCGACCGCGGCCTGCAACGGGCTGGAGGCGCAGGTGTTGAAATAGTGTGTGACCCCACGAAACCTGTCCACCATCGGCTTGCTGGCGACGGTGGCCGCCAACGGCAGGCCGTTACCCATGGGCTTTCCGGTGACCACGACGTCAGGTTCCAATCCTGTTTCCTGGTAACCCCACCAGTGTCCCGACCGGCCATAGCCGGCCTGCACCTCGTCGGCGATCACCAGTCCGCCGGCAGCGTGGACCATGTCAGAAGCGCGTGCCATGAACCCGTTGGGAAGATCGGGCAGACCTTCGTTGGCGAAGATCGGGCAGAACAACACCGCGGCGAACCCAACATGTTCGCCCTCGAGACTGTCGATGGCATCGCTGAGGCGGGACAAGTACGCGTCCGCTAGGGCGACATCGTCGAGGCCGGCCTCGATGGGACGGTATTTCTCGGGAAACGGGATCGTCCGGATGTCCGGGTACGCCGAGGGCTTGGCGCCGGCACGGGTCAGCTGGAGGACGGTCTCGCTGTTGCCATGGTAGGTGGCGTTGCTGCACACGATGCCGCGCTTGCCAGTGACGGCCCGGGCCAGCTGCAACGCCACCTCGTTCGCTTCGGTGCCGCTGCAGCTGAACACGACACTCTCGATGCCGGCGCCGTGCAGGGAGACCAGGCGCTCGGCGAACTCGATGACGCCCTCGTGCAGGTAGCGGCTGTGGACATTGACGGTCGCCTGCTGGCGGGCCATGGCCTCGACGACGTGCGGGTTGGCGTGCCCCACACACGGCACGTTGTTGTACATGTCGAGATACCGCTTGCCGGCCGCGTCAAACAGGTACACGCCATCTCCGCGCACGATCTCCAGCGGTTCGTTGTAGAACAGCGCCGTGCCGGTGCCAAATATGAGGTCGCGACGCTCGCGAAGTGCTCCAACGTTCATCACTTCATACTACTGTCGAGTCGGATGGCCACGAAGCTCACTCCAGGGGAGGACCATGGTCCGCCGCTGCGAGGATGCCGGCCTGCTCCATAACCACGACAACCCCGACACCAAACGCAGCGGCGAGGGCGACCGATTTGGAGCTGGGGAGTCTGATCGGATCGGCTAATGCGAGCGTAGCAAACCCGACTTCAGGGCCGCCGACGCCAAGCCGATCTTCATGTCGGCTCGCCCGCGATTCGTGTTTCTCCACGACAGTTGGCGCACAGACAGCAAAAGCGCTGTTCGCCAGGTTACCTGGCCGGATTTTCGTGTGGCTCAACAACTCCGAAAGGGACGGCCGCGGCCTCGTCTCCCTGCTTGAGGCTGCAGCCCGCCCCCTGCCGAGGGCCTACCGGAGGACTATGGCTCGCTGCTGTACACCTCGGGTACGACCGAGAATCCGAAGGGGGTTGTCCATGACCACGTCCCTGGATTCCTTTGCTTCGAAGGTTATGGCGCTGCATTCGAGATGAACGCATCAAGCCATTACTCTAGACTTCACGGCCGTTCCATTCTGGACGAATCGGATTCGACAGGGCGTCCTCTCTCGGGGCGCCCACCTCATCCCAAAGGCCCGTCTCTCGGCTGATCGCTAAGGGGATGGGGTCATTGACGAACAAGCCGACAGGTCTTGGTCATTAGCACGATGGCATTGATGTTGCTCGCCAAGCCTCGGCGGCACCGTCGAGTCGGGAAAGCCAGCTCGCCCGCACCGGGCTGAGCACGCCCAGCATCCGCAAGAGCCACGCCATCCTGTCCGCCTCCTTCAACCAGGGCGACCGGTGGGGGTGGATCGACGTCAATCCCGTCCTGCGATCCTCCCCCCTCGGTCCGCGCCCGGGAGATCCATGCGCCCCCCAACAGGAGCTGAGACGCTCCTCGAAGCTTGCGCCACGGACCATCAAGATCTCGGGGGCCTCATCTACGTGGCCGCCACGACCTCCGCCCGGCGAGGGGAGCTGTGCGGGCCAGATTCTGACCGCCCGTTAGGGGTAGCCGTCTTGTAGGAAGTCAAGGGCCTCGTAGGTGAACATCACCCTCCATAGCCTGGCAGTTCAATGACCGGGCCGTTGGCGGGGACCTGGCGGGGTCGGTCCTCGGCGGTCAGCGGAGCTTGGATGGGGTGATGGGCAGGTCCCGGACGCGAACGCCGGTGGCCCGGTGGACGGCGTTGGCGATAGCCGCGGCGGTGCCGACGATGCCGATCTCGCCGATGCCCTTGGTGCCGACGGGGTTGAGCTCCGGGTCGTCTTCGTCGATCCACGACACGTCGAAGGCGGGCATGTCGGCATAGCTGGCCACGTGATAGTCGGCCAGGTCCTGGTTGACGAAGTTGCCGAAGCGGTGGTCCATCGGGCTTTGCTCCAAGAGGGCGCTGCCTAGCCCCATGGTCATTCCACCTATGAACTGCGAGCGGGCCGTAACCGGGTTGACGATCTTGCCCGCTGCGAACACGCCGACCAGCCGCCGGACTCTGACCTCACCCGACCGGGGGTCTACGGCCACCTCCGCGAACTGGGCACCGAAGGCGTGGCGGGCCAGCTCAGCCCGGGCGTCGATGTCGTCGGAGGTGTCGACCTCGGCCGAGAGGCGGCCGGCGGCGTCGCGGTCGCCGGCGCCGCTCCGCCGGGCTTCGGCTAGCTGCCGACACGCCTTGGTGACCGCCCATCCCCAAGACGCTGTGCCCATCGACCCGCCGGCCAGGGACGCAGCCGGCAGGCTGCTGTCCCCGAGATGGAGGCGAACGTCGTGGGTGCCGAGCCCGAGGGCATCGGCGGCGATCTGGGTGAGGGCGGTGCGGGCGCCGGTCCCGATGTCGACGGCGGCAAGCTCCACGTCGACCGTGTTGTCGGCGGCAAGGGTGGCCCGGGCCGACGACGGCGACACCATGGCCGGGTAGGTCGACGAGGTCACACCGGCCCCGATCAGCCAGTCGCCGTCTCGGCGCCCGAAACCAGCGGAGGTGGCGTCCCAGCCGAAACGGCGGGACCCCTCACGTAGGCAGGCGACGAGATTGCGGCTGCTCCACGCATGCCCGGTGTCTGGATCTCGGGCCGGCTCGTTGCGGATGCGCAGCTCGATGGGGTCGATGCTGGCGGCGAGGGCCAGTTCGTCCATGGCTGACTCCAAGGCAAACATTCCGGGCATCTCCCCAGGGGCGCGCATCCACGAGGGTGTGGGCACGTCGAGGCGGGCCAGCCGGTGGGTCGTACGGCGGGTTTTAGACGCGTACATCAGTCGGCTGGCGACCGCTGTCTGCTCGGCGAACTCCCGGATCGTCGAGGTCTGCTCCACCACCTCGTGGGAGAGGCCGACGAGGCGGACGTCGGCATCCGCGCCCAAGCGGACCCGCTGGATGGTCGGGGTGCGGTACCCGACGAAGGCGAACATCTGCTGGCGGGTTGCCGCCAGCTTGGCCGGCCGACCGAGGGCACGAGCAGCCATGGAGGCAGCGACCACGACCGGTCGGGGCGTGCCCTTGGAGCCGAAGCCTCCGCCGACGTGGGGGGAGACGACATGGACAGCGTCGGGGCCGTCGAGTCCGAAGATGGTGGCGAGCGTCGTGGCCACCACGCTCGCCCCCTGGTTGGAATCCTCCACAGTGAGCCGGTCACCGTCCCACACGGCGACGGTGGCGTGGGGTTCCATCGGGTTGTTGTGCAGGGCGGGCGTCCGGTAGGTCTCGTCGACAGTGAAGGTGGCACCGGCCAGGGTGGCGTCGACGTCCCCATCGGCGGTGTCGGTGGGGAAGGCGGGGTTGACCTTCTCAGGGGCGTACAGGCCGGGGTGATCGACGCGCAGCTCGCTGTCGTGGGCCTCCTCGTCCATGTCGACGGTGACGAGCCGCGCCGCCTCCCGGGCCGATTCGATCGACTCGGCCGCGACGATCGCAACGATCTGGCCGTGGTAGGCGACCCGGTCGGACTGCAGGACGGCCAGCTCCGGGTCGTCGCCCTCCTCGAGGCTCGGGGCGTTCTCGTGGGTGAAGATGGCCAGGACACCCGGCTCGGCGAAGGCGTCGGCGGTCTCTACACCCCGCACCCGTCCCTTGGCGACGGATGACTGGACCAGCCACAGGTAGGCGGTGTCGTCGTGGGCGTACTCGAAGGCGTAGGTGGCAGCGCCGGTGACCTTCTCCGGTCCCTCGATACGGGACAGATTCGCCCCGACGGCCCTTTCGGTCGTGGTCGTCATACCGCCTCCTCGGCGCCGGTCAGCTCGCAGAGCACGCCGACGGCCACGTCCCGGGCCAGGCCGACCTTGTATGCGTTATCGCGCAGCGGGCGGGCCTGGGCGAGCTCGGCGTCGATGGCACGGCGGAAAGCGTCGGGGGCGGCCGGGCCGCTGGCTAGCAGCTCCTCTGCGCGTCGAGCCCGCCAAGGACGGTGAGCGACACCGCCGAGGGCGAGGCGGGCGGAGCTGACGACCCCGTCCTCGACCTCGATAACCGCGGCGACCGACACGACGGCGAAAGCGTACGAAGCACGCTCGCGGACCTTGCGGTAGACGGACGCCTGACCAGCTCCCGTCGGGGGCAGCTCCACGGCGGTGATCAGAGCCCCGGCCGGCAGGTTGGTATCGCGCTGCGGCTCGCCGCCGGGGATGCGGTAGAAGTCGTCGACGGGCATAGACCCGGATCCGTCGGACGTCTCGTAATGCACGACGGCATCGAGAGCCAGAAGGGCGACCGCCATATCGGAAGGGTGGGTAGCCACGCACAGGTCCGATGAGCCGAGGACCGCCAGATTGTGGTGCTCACCCTCCACCGCCGGGCAACCGGATCCCGGCACCCGCTTGTTACACGGCTTGGATACATCCTGGAAGTAACGGCAACGGGTCCGCTGGAGCAGGTTGCCGCCGACAGTGGCCATGTTGCGTAATTGGCCGGACGCGCCGGCGAGGAGCGCCTCGGACAGCACCGGGTAACCGGCGCGCACGGCGGTCTCGGCGGCCAGGTCGCTGTTGCGAACAGTCGCACCGATCCGCAGACGGCCGTCAGCGGTGGACGTGACGTCGCCGAGGGGCAGCCGAGTGACGTCGACGAGGACGTCGGGCGTCTCCACCCCAAGCTTCATAAGGTCGACCAGGTTGGTGCCCCCGCCGAGAAAACGCGCGTAACCCCCCGTGCCGAGCCCCGCAAGCGCGCCCTGCTCGTCGGCGGGCCGGACGTAATCGAACAACTTCACGGGGCCACCTCCAAGATGGCCGGTACAAGATTGGCGTAGGCGCCGCAGCGACAAATGTTGCCGCTCATCCGTTCGGCCACCTCGGCCGTACCGAGGGGGCCAATGCCGTCTCCTTCGGTGACCGCGCTCGGCCAGCCGTCCGCCACCTCGGCCAGCATTCCGACAGCCGAACAGACCTGGCCGGGCGTGCAGTATCCGCACTGGTAGGCGTCGTGACGGAGAAACGCCTCTTGCACCGGGTGGAGGCGATCTCCTTCCGCCAGGCCCTCGACGGTGGTCATCGCCACGCCCTCGCAGGCGACCGCAAACAGAAGGCAGCTATTGACCCGCCGCCCGTCCGCCAAGACGGTGCAACTGCCGCACTGGCCGTGGTCGCATCCTTTCTTGGCGCCAGTCAGGCCGAGGTGCTCGCGCAGGGTGTCGAGCAACGTAGCGCGAGGGTCCACGGTCGCCGTAAGCGCCTCGCCGTTGACGACAAGGTCAATGTCGACGCTCGTCGATGGGGTCTCTCTTCGATTCACTCCGGCGATGTACCCACTGACGAACCGGCGCACGCTCCCTAATCCACGACTCCCGCAAACAAGGCACGAGCCTGTCGGCGGATCCGCAATTGCGAGGATCGCTCCATGTCGGCTTCCGGATCGAGGCTGAGTTGGCCGATTCGTGATTTTTCGAGCCAGCTCTTCTGGGTGGCTGAGGAAGGGCATGTGCCCGGCGTCAATGTTCGACACGTCGAAGCGATGCTCTGGGAAGTCATCGTTGAGTTGGGCGATGTTGGTGTCCTGGCCGGTTGCGGGGATCGCCAGGTCATTGGTCGTGCGGATCCAGCTCCTGGGGAGTGAACCCCACCGTTGACCGGTGAGCGACGTCTCGTTGTGCTGAGGACACCGGGGTTCTCGCAGGTCAGGAGACGCGTCGCAACGGCGGTCAACCTCGTTGGAACGTCGTTGAAGAAGCAGCGGCGCAGAAGCTCTCTCGCCGCCGCTCACATCGGCACCTGGGCTCGCACGATCCAGTGGCCGCCGGCCGGCCCTGCGGTCAGCGTCCCGCCGGTGAGCTGGAGCCGCTCGCGCATCCCCGCCAGCCCGTAGCCGCTCATGGAGCCGTCCTCGCCGCAACCCACAGCCGCTGCAGGGAACCGGGCGGGATTGGAGATCGTCAAGGTGAGCTGCCAGGAGGCGTAGTCAAGGTGCATGGTCACTGCGGTGCCCGGGGCATGCCTGGCCGCGTTGGTCAGGGCCTCACGGGCAGCGCGGATGAGCGCCACATTGGCGTCCGGCCGGATCGGGCGAGCCCGGCCGGAGATCGACAGCGCCACTGGACGGCGATAGTGCTGTTCGTGGCTCCCCGCCAGGCTGGCCAGGCCGCCGGGCAGCGGTGGAGTATCGGTGCGCAGCGCGTGGATCGCTTGCCGGGTTTCGCTGAGACCGTCATCAGCCAGGTGGCTGGCGTGTTCGAGAAAGCCGATCGCGGCGGGGATATCACCGGCGTCGGCGAGGACGGACCGTGCCGCTTCGATCTGGATACCGAGAGCGCCGAGGGAGTGCGCCAACACGTCGTGGATCTCCCTGGCGATCCGGGCCCGCTCCCCGAGCACTTGGGCCCGGGTGTTCTTCCCTTCGCCCCGCCGGGCTTCCGCGGTAACCGGCTCGAACTGCTCGACCCGCAACCGGTAGGTAGGAGTGGATCGGCTCAGTGTGCTGGTCACGGTCTGTATCGGCTCCTTCTCGGCGACGGTTGCCTTCCCGGTGTCCATGATGAGCAGTGAGGGATTGCAGGTCGCATCGGTGGAACCACAGATCCCTAAGGTCCAGCGCTGGCTCTCGCCTCCTGGACCAGACCCATGAGCTCGAGCCAGCCATGAAAGGCACGAGGGCCGCCGGTCCCTACCTCGACGGTGCCCTCAAAGGGCGTGCCCGCACCCCGGCGCACATGTAAGACGGCTCTTACCGTGCTCGGGCGGCTCTTGTTGGACAGCGGTCCAGGAAGGGCCGCCGCAGGCCCGCCCTGGGTGTTGTCTTCGGGGCCCGAGCTCATGTCTGCAAAGTCTGCGTGCCGGAGCGCGCCCTCGCATCGGGGGTACCACGTAGGGCTAAGGCCCCCGGGGGTCGCTGTGGGGTGCCGCGCCCTCGGTGGAGCCTGCCGCCTGGCCGGCGCCGTCGGGGAAGCGGACCATGAGCTGACGACGGGACCGGAGACCGAGCTTGGCATACACCCTGTTCAGGTGGGTCTCCACGGTGCGCACCGACACCACCACCGAGGCGGCGATCTCCGAGTTGGAGGCGCCGCAGGAGGCCAAAACGGCCACCTTGGCCTCCGCGTCGGTCAGGCCCTGGGAACGTCCCCGGGACCGGCGGGCGCCCAAGCGAGCCTGCTCGTCTCGGGCCTGCTCGGCCAGGAGCGCCGACCCGCACGTGGCCGCCAACTCGGAGGCCTCAACCACCACCGCTCTGGCCCTCCTGCGCTGGCCCCGCCGGCGTAGGGTCGCGCCGTAAGCCAGCGCCACCTTGCCCAGCTCGAGGGGGAGGCGGACCGAGCGGAGCAGGCCGAGCGCCTCCTCGAAGGCCTGGTCGGAGGCGGCGTGGTCAGCGACATCTTCGGCAAGAAGCCCCCGGCCCATAGCAGCCATGGCCAGCGGCCACCGGCAGGGCGAGCCCGCCGAGGCCTCCTCCAACCACCCCACCAGGGCTGCCACCTCGTCTTGCGCTCCCGACCTGTGGAAGGCGGCCAGGGCGGCACCGGCCCAGGGCACCACGCAGGGGTGCCTCAAGCCGGCCCCCGAAGCCGTCTCCGCCAGACCCCGGTAGGTGACGGCTGCCTCCTCCACCCGCCCCATAGCCAGCAGGACCCGCCCCTTGGTGTAGGCCCCCCAACACGACAGGAGCCATTGCCCGCTGGCATCGGCGACGACCTGGTAGGCGCTGACCAGGGACGCTGCCTCCTGGGTCTGGCCCGCCTCCAAAGCGAGGACGGCCCGAGAGTGCAGCTCGACGCCCGCGCCGAAGGAGATCACCTCGCTGGTGTGGGTGGCGCCTGCCACCACGGCTTCCGCTTCGCCAAGGCGCCCCTGGCGGATGAGCCCCTCGGAGAAGGCGAATGCGAGCGCAGTGTCGGCCACGATGGGCTCCTCGGTGCCGACCCGCTCGACCAACGACAAATAGCGTCGCTCCCCAGCCTCGAAGTCCTCCACCCAGCCGCAGGCCAACACGAAGCCGGCGGCGGGACTCCAGGGCGCCGACGAGTCCGCCGCACTCGGGGTTTCGGCCACAGCCCGGGCTGTTTCGTCCAGTGGCCCCAGGTCGTAGCTGACTCCCATCTGGAGGGCCAGGTAGGTTCGTAGGCTTTGGAGGTACATCGAAGAGCTAGCCCCGAGACTCACCGCCTGATGGTGAAGATCGTCCAGGCGAGCAAGTGCCGGGGGCAGGCCGACGAAGCCGGCGATGCGATCCACCTCGTCGGCGGAGAAAGCGAGGAAGGCCTCGGGGTCTTCGTCGGCCGCCAGCTTCAGGGCCGCCTCCGTTGCCGCCGCGGCCCGTGGCTGGTCACCACAGAGCAGGGCTGCCCGCCCGAACACGCCGAGCGCCCGGAGACGGATCGCCGGCCCGGCGCCCGTCACCGACTGGGCCCGCTCGCAGGCCAGCAAGGCCTCTTCCGAATGGCCAGATGAGACCAGGGCTTCGGCCAGGTCGACGACCACTGCGGCATCAGCGGTGGGGCCACCGAGGGCCTCGGCCATCCTCAAGAGGTGCACGGCCGAGCTCACCGCCCCCGAGCTCAACGCCTCGCTCCCGGCCTGGTGGGCCACCTCAACGGCCTCGGGCAAGCCCAGCAAGTCGGCGGGAAGGGCATGGGCCGTGGCCAGCGCGACCTGCCCCCGGTTGGCCAGCGCCCGCCACGCCCGCTCGTGGAGCCGGCGACGCCTTCCCTCGTCCAGGTCGCCATAGACAGCCTCAGCCACCAGGTCGTGGCGGAAGGCAGCCCGCCCAGGACCGGCGGTGTGCAGCAGGCCGGCAGCGAAAAGCGTCCCGATACCAGCATCCGCAGCATCGTGGCCGAGACCGCTCACCTCCTCCACCAGGCCCAGGCGAAAGGGACTACCGAGCACGGCTCCGGCCTGAACGCAGATACGGGCATCCTCGGCCAGGCCGCCGAACGACGACAACAGAAGTGCCTGGCGCATGGCGTCTATCACCTGGGGTGTGGCCTGTGCTCCCACCTCGGGAACCGGCCCCGGCGCCTGGGCCGCCTCGACCACCAGTAAGGGGTTCCCCGAGGCCAGCCGCACCACCACCTCAGCCTGAGCGGAATCCCGTCCCTGTGGTGCCTTCGCCAGATACAGGGCACGAGCGGCCCCATCGCTCAAGAGAGCCAGGCTCTGCATATCCGCCACGCCTGCCCTCACCAAGTCGCCGGCAAGGGCGGCAGCGCCGTTCGGCCACGGGCGCAGCGTGGCCACGATGGCGACCGCGGCCCGCGCTAGGCGCCGGCACAGGAACGACAGCAGCGCCAGGGAGTCCTCATCGGCCCAGTGCAGGTCGTCGAGTGCTAGAAGGACGGGGCCGGCCACCGCTTGCTCGACCAGCCAGTCCCTCACCGCCATGAACAGCCGCATCCGAAGCTCACTCCCAGAACTATCGAGTGCCCCGCTCACCAGGTCGGCGAAACCGAGAGCCTCCAGAGCCTGGCCCAGGTAGGAGAAGGCCAACCCGCTCTCCATCGGGCTGCCCACGGACCAGCCGACCGAGGTCCACGGCCCCTCGGCGCTGGCACGCTGGAGCACCTCGGTCTTACCGAGCCCGGCCCCGCCCTCCACGAAAAGCACGTGGGCACGCCCCGCCCGAGCAGCTTCAGCCAGCCGGGATAGCGCCGACACCGCCCCCTCGCGCTCCAAGAACCAGTCCCAGCTGCGTCGCTGTTGCCCATCCGGTCCCTTCGGCACGCCATCATCATCTCCGATCAGACGGAGAGAGATAACCGAACCCGTGCGCGTAGGCGGTCGCCCATAGCTCGACAGTCGTCGCCGGACGGCCGATGACGTCCACGGCTTCGGAGAAAAATCCAGCCGTCGAACAGGATCCACAGGTCACAACAAGCTCGCGTGACGGCGAGCCGGCGCGTCTCGTCGGCCAGGCGATCAGTTCGGGTTTCCCTCTAGTCAGCAGCCAGGCCGTGCTGTTGGGCGTAGCGGACGGCTTGTGCTCGAGTCTTCGAGCCGCTCTTGAAAAAGATGCGACGGACGTGAGTTTTGACGGTGTGGCCGCTGAGGAAGAGTGCGGCAGCTATATCTCTGTTAGTGAGGCCTTGGGCGAGGAGGGTGAGAACCTCGCCTTCCCGGCGAGTCAAGCCGTCGGGGAGACACGACGCGGATGTGGGTGTCGCCGTCTGCGATGGGCGCGTGGCTGCTTGGACGAGGGCGGCTTGGACTGCAGGGTCCAGGACGGATTGTCCGTTGGCAGCGGCACGGATGGCTCGGGCTATACCATCGCGTCCGGCGTTCTTGGTCAGGTACCCGCGGGCGCCGGCGTCGAGCGCGTCGAGGACGGAGGTGTCGTCGGAGTACGTGGTGAGCACGACGACCACGACGTCGGGGTGTTCTGCGCTGAGGCGGCGGGTGGTCTCGATACCGTCGAGTCCCGGCATGTGCAGGTCGACCAGGACGACATCAGGGTGGTGTTGTGCCGTCAGGGCGAGCGTTTCGAGGCCATTGGATGCCCCGCCGACGACGGTGATGTCGGCGAACAGATCGAGCATAACCATCAGGCCGTCACGTACGGCGGTCTGGTCGTCGGCGACGACGATACGGATCATCGCGGCGGAGTCTTCTGCGGTCATAGGGGAACTTTGGCTTCCACGGTCCATCGGCCGGCAGCGTGTCCCGCAGTTAGGGTCCCGTTGATGAGGAGCAGGCGTTCGCGCATGCCGGCGAGACCGTATCCGCCACCCGCGTTGTGCCAGGCGCTGAATCCGTCATCGCCGGAGGTGCCGGTTTCGCAGGAGGCGACGGCGTTGGTAACGGTCAGGGTCGTGGCTTCGGGGCCGTAATCGAGGGTCACGGTAACCGCGGTTTCGGGGGCGTGCTTGGCGGCATTGGTGAGAGCTTCTTGGGCGGTTCGGATGAGGGCCAGGTTGGCGTCGGGGGGCAGGGGGCGCACGTGGCCGACGGCGAGGTCGATGGGTTGCCGGTGGTGCTGTTGGTGGTGGCTGACCATGGTGGCGAGGCTGTCGGGGAGGGGCGGGGTGTCGGCTCGTAGGGCGTGGATGGCGCGTCCGGTCTCCTCCAGCCCGTCGTTGGCGAGGTGGTGCGCGTGACCAAGGAGTCTGCTGGCGGTGGCGGTGTCTCCGGATTCGTCGAGCACCGCTTGGGCGGCTTCGATCTGGAGTCCCAGAGCGCTGAGGGAGTGTGCCAGTACGTCGTGGATCTCGCGAGCGATCCGGTTGCGCTCGTCGAGTGCGGCAGCTCGTTGCTGCTCGCTGTGCGCTTGTCGCATCTGGGTGACCACAGCGGCGGCCTGGTCGGCTCGGAGGCGGGATTCGCGGCGGGTCCGTCCGGCCAACAGGGAGACTATGAGCACGAGAGGCAATCCGATGGAGGTGGCCGTTGAGAAACTAAAGAGCACTCCACCGGTTTCGACACCGAATACCCCCGCTGCGGTCACCGCGCATGCTGGAGCGAAAGGAAGGTCGCTGCCGGCTGCGAGCGCAGCCATCACCGCGAAGGCCACCACCGACCTCGCCGGGCTCAGCGCGGCACCGAGCCCTCCGACGACCCCTATCCCGCTGAGCGTTACAACCAGTGGCCACGGCAGCACTTGCCAGGTCCGCCGGCCGCGAGTCTGGCCGTCGGTGACACCCCACAAGACCATGAGGACACCGATGAGGACAAGAACGGTGACCTCGAAGGCCCGGTGGCCGACACCGCTGGGTCGAGCGAGGGTTAATGCGCTGACGACCGCGTACGCTGCCGCCCGGACCAACCAGAACCCGGTTCGGAGGGTCCAGCACCGGCCGAGTCCCGCTCTTGGCGACTCGGCCGGCGGGCTGGCCCCCAGATCAGTGGCTGCGGTCATCGACGCAGGGTGCTCCCTCGCTGGACAACTTTTGACAGCCTGGCGGTCGACCCGGGAAAACGCCTCGGCAGACCGGTCTCACTACCCGTTCCGTCGCGGCACGGAAGGGTCCGAAGACCCGTCCTGTCCTTTGCGTAAGAGACGGAGCACGACCCTGATGATGACACCGATCAACATGTTCCCACGTCTCCGATGCCGGCTGCGACGGTAGACACACTCACGATTCTTTCTCCTCTCAGGCCGACCCCGATGGCCAAACCCGTTTATCGACCGTAGGAGGAAGCGACTGCTCGCGGCGTCAGCCCATGGGGTGACTTCTGGTAGGAGATCGCGACGGCAGCTCACCCTGATGTCAACCCAATATCACCCTCCGTAGGGCGATGACACCGCTGGGCCAGTAGACGACGATCAGACACGTCCCTCAATGTCTGGAGCTCACTATGCAACAAGCGTTGATCCTCAACGCCATCGTTCTTGTCGTCGTCCTCGAAGCCGACCTCGGACGACACCGCAAACTCAACTGGTTCCGGGTCCTCCGACCGCTCGTCACGTCCGGTGCGGCGGTCGCCATTTTCCTCAAGGCTGTCACCACTACCGGCACCGGACTGACGCTTGAGCTGGCCTTGGCCGCCGCCGGCATCCTGCTGGGGCTCGTAGCCACTTCACTGCTTACCGTCTACCGCAGCCCCAAGACTCACAAACCCGTTACCCGCGCCGGGTATGGGTACGCCGCACTGTGGCTGGTGGTCGTCGCTGCCCGCACGGCGTTCTCCTACGGCTCGGTCCACTGGTTTGGCCCACAACTCGGCCGGTGGATGACCAGTCACGCAGTGACCAGCGCAGCACTCACCGACGCCCTGCTGTTCATGGCCATCGCCATGATCGTCACCCGCAGCATCGGGTTGGCTGTCCGTGCCCGCCACCTCAGAGCGACCAACGCCGCCATCAGCACGTCCACCACACCCATACGATGACGGGATGGCCCCTGACCTGGGTGGCGGTGGCACAACGACACCCGTTCGGACGACTCCTCCCGATGGTCTCTTCCTCGGGTTCGTGGCCTCACCCGACAGTTGATCGCAGAGCCCATAACCAGACGCAGGGCGCCCGAGCTGTGCTCAACGGTCGCGTAGGGCCCTCGCCGCCTTGGCCCATCCCCTCAGCCTCGGCGTTCCTCGTGGTCCTCCCCTGATGGTTCCCGATGCCTATCATCCTTTCTTCACCGGGTGCGCGTCGGTGGCCGGAGCTCTCATCGGGCTGCTGTTCGTGGCCATATCGGTCGCACCCGACAAAATGTCAGGTGAACGGGCCGAGGTAACATTTCAAGTTGGCGCCGGTGCTGCACTCGCCGCCCTGCTGAACACACTTGTCGTCGCCCTCATCGCCCTCCTCCCCGGCACGAACCTCGCACTGACGAGCCTGGTCTTGGCGGCCGTCGGCATGAGCTCTGTGGCCGGTCTGGCAGTCATCAGCCTCGGATCCGGTGACAGCCGTCATCACCTGGCTGGCCTGACAAGCCTTGCAGCCCTCCTCGTCGTGTTCGCGCTCCAGCTCATCTATGCGGTCCGCTCGCTCCCCGACCGCCACGATGCCGGGCAAATCCACTCCGAGGCGGTCCTTTGTGTGGTGTTGTTCGTAATCGCCATTAACCAGGCCTGGAAACTCCTCGACGCCCGAGAGACCAGGCTTTTTCCTACCCTCGTTCAGCTCCTCAGGCGACGTCATTCCACTGCACCGGAGACCACCCGCCGGCCAAAGAACTCTACGGGGACAAGCCCGTGACCGTCGCTCACGGCCTTGTCGAAGTGGACACCGGAAGTCCGCCACGCCCAGACCCGGCACGTCCGGGACCGTGACAGCCACCGCCCTTAGCGGGGCTCGCCATCGTTGGCCCGCCCTGGCCAAGATAATCGGAACCATCGCCGTGACCGCTGGAACGGCCTGGGCCATCTATGACGAGTGGAGCTTCATCCGCCCCGGCCTTCACATACTGACGAGAAACACGAACCCGACGTGGGCGGTGACCGCTGTTGGCGCCGAGTGCCTTTCCATGGTGGCATTCTCACTTCTCCAAAAGTGCCTTCTGCGCGCTGCCGGAGCTCGCCTTACGATGCCCTGGCTCCTTTCCACCACGTACACGGCGAATGCCATCGCGGTCTCCGTTCCTGTTATCGGCTCTGGCATGGCGACCGCTTACGACTACCGTCAACTCCGCGCCCAACGCGTCGACCCTAATATCGCCAAGGCCGCCATCACCCTCGCCGGAATCACCTCCACCGCAAGCTTAGCCGTGGTTGTCGGCATCACCGCGCTGCTCTCAAGCAACCCGGCCGGAGGAATAGGCGGCGCGGTTACCGGATTAGTCGCCGTGGCCATGGTTCTCGCCGCGCCGCGCGTTTCAAGAAGCCCACGCTTCCAGCCCGCCCTCACGCGATCCTTAGAGATCGTACAGAAGGTCGTGCACCGCCCGCGCCGCGATCCCGGCCGTCTCGCAGAATCCACCGTAGACCTGTTCAGCCGTATGCAGCTGCGCCCCACCACACTCGCCTTCGCGCTCGCTTCGGGGATCCTAAACTGGCTCACCGACGCGTCCTGTCTGATCCTCGCCATCAAAGCCATCGAGATCCCTGTTCCTTGGCACAGCGTTCTCTTGGTGTGGAGCGCCGGTGTGAGCGCCGGCAGCTTCAGCCCCACCCCCGATGGCATTGGCGTCGTCGAGGTCACAATGACCGCCGCCCTCGTCGCTGCCGGTTTACGACCCGCCGACGCCGTCGCCGCCGTGCTGCTTTACCGTATCGTAGCATTCAAAGCCATCATCGCCACCTTTTGGTTCGCCCAGCGCACCCTCATGCACCATCGCCAACGACATGCGGCCCCAGCACCTGAGCCGAGCACTTAAACACAACAAAGGACCCAAATCCTCGGGAAGCCCTCTCGTTTTAGGGCACTCGGCCGCGGGCACCCTGGCATGAATCGCGGCCAACGCCCAGGAGCGTCCTGGCTAAAGGCCGCGGCTACCGTCCAGGGTCTCCCGGATGATGTCGGCATGCCCAACATGTCGTGCGGTCTCCTGGATCATATGTAGTAGTAACCAGCGCAGATTGTGATCCGCGAGATCCTGTCGCGCGCAGGGATCTCCCAGCTGCATCTCCGCTGTTATCTGCCGCGAGATCGCAGCCTGATTAATGTAATAGGCAAGCCAGTACTCGACTGTCTCCTGGTCGCCGATCAGAAAGTCCTCGTCCATGCTCTTCGATTCAGACTCGGGCCACTCATGGGGGAAGGTACGGCCAGCGCCGATGACCTGGAACCACCGCCGTTCCCACAAGGCGGCGTGCTTAAGCACTCCTAGTAGAGATAGCGAACTCGCCGTCGGGACCCGGCGGGCATCAACTTCGCTGACACCTTGGACCTTCCGTACTAACGCGTCACGCGCCTGATCGAGGAAGCCGCAGAGGGCATCTCGCTCATTCAACGTTGAGGGTCCCGAACTTCCCATCCACCTAGACTAGCTTGGGGCGGCGGACCGACTACGCCCCCTTGCCGTAAGCCTTGGCGACCCGGCCTCGGCGTTTCACGAACGCCACTACCGGCCGAGCGAAATGGTCGCTTCGACAGCGGGCGGTGAAGCGAGTGCCTCACCGGCGAGAAGGCTGAACACATCCGAATCGCGCCAGCCATCGCGCAGTTGCATGGTGTGGCGAAGCCGCCCTTCGTAGGTCATTCCGACCTTGCGGAGGACAGCAGCCGAGGCGACGTTTCGTGGGTCACAGGTCGCCGCGACTCGATGGAGGTCGAGCTGATCGAAAGCAAACCGAGCGAGCGCAGCGGCAACGACGGTAGCAATCCCCCGCCCCCAGTACTGGTTGTGGACGGCATAGCCGATGTCCGCATGACCCCAGCGGCGACTTCGAATGCGCAACTCTCCGAGACCGACGACCTTGGCTCGGTCGCTGAGAACTACCCACACGTACCTGTCTTGCGGGTCCTCCTTCCATGCAGCAACGGCGTCGGCGACAAATCGCTTCGTGTCCTGAACCGTGTTCGGTCCCCAGGGCTGGTACCGGCACGCTTCGTCCGTAGACCCCCACTCGTGGATCGACGACCAATCGGCGGCGCCGACCGGGCGGAGCATGAGCGACTTCGGGTCCGACGCCACGGAACCATCATCGTCCTTGCATGCCCTTTCCGTAAGGTCCGCCCGACCTTGCCGACCAATCCCCGTCGCGATGCTCCGGGCGGCTCCCTACGCCCTCCGATGAGTCCTGCAGCGCTGTTGCCCCTTCGTGCCAGATAACCGTCCGGTGTGAAGGCGTGACGTTGCGTTCGGAAGACGGCCAGGGCATTCTGGTTTTACATGACCGGCTTCTTGTAGTTCTGAGCTGAACCTCGCAGCAACCCCGCCGGGTCCCGCAGTTGGGGACCCGTTTTGGCGCGCTCGCGTGCCCGTGCTCCTCCTCGCTCGACCGTCCTCAGACGCCAGCGACCACGAGGAGATCACGAATGTCACGCACCAGGAAAGCCCGGTTCGTCGCGCTCACCCAACGCATCCGCCACACCTACCCCCACGCCACGGACCCCGTCGCCTTGATCCGGCAGGGAGTCGTGCTCGTGAATGGAGTCATCGTCACCAATCCCGCCGCCCTGGTCCGCTCCGATGCCACGATCAGGGTGCTGCCGGTCACACGTCCCCGTGGTCAGCTGAAGCTGGAGGGTGCCCTTAACGCTTTCGGCGTGTCCGTGCGAGATCGAACTGCGGCTGACATCGGGGCATCGACGGGAGGATTCACCGGTGCTCTGCTTCACGCCGGCGCTCGACGGGTGTATGCCATCGACGCCGGACACGGCCAGCTGCTCGGCAGCCTTCGCAACGATGGGCGGGTGGTGAATCTCGAGAACACCAATCTGGGCAGCTTAAACCCAGGCCTTGTGCCCGAGACCATCGACGTCATCACCGTCGACCTGTCGTATCTGGCTCTGGCACAGGCGGGTCGGCAGTTGGAGTGTCTCGGTATCGCTCCTGACGCAGACCTACTAGCCCAGACCTTTCAGTAGGCCCTCGTGGTTGTGGTGATGGTTGACGATCTGGTCGTTGACGCGCTGATTGGTGGTGGCGGCGGGGGTCGGAGCGCGATTGTCCAGAGCGGCTTGAGGTTGGGTTGGGTTGGCCGGTCGTGGTCGTGGCTGATGCGGTCGCCGGTAGACCGCGGGTGGACCGCTCAGATCTGTAGTCGGAGGAGGCTGAGGCGGTCGAAGGCGGCGACGAGCTGGTCGGCCCACGGCCAGCCGGCGGCGATACGCAGCTGTCGGCGCCGGCCGGTGGTGACGATAATGCCGGCCGCGTGCAGCAGGCAGTAGCGGAGCCGTTTCGGCTCGGCGGCGGCGAGTTCGCCTTCGAGGACCAGCAGTCTCGACCAGGCCAACAGATCACACGCGATCCCGACCACAGCAAGCCAGGCGGCGTTGATAGCGAACGACGCGGAGGGCAGATTGTTCATGCCGGTGTCCTTGGCATCACAGATCAGCCGTTCGGCTCGGCCCCGGCCGCGCTGCAGCGCCTCGAGGTAGGCGATGTCACCCTCGGTGGCATCGGTGATGAAGACTTGGTAGCGGCGCCCGTCGATATCGGTGAAGGTGAGCTGGGCGCCGGGATGGCAGTGCTCGCGCCGGGCGATCATCCGGGTCCCCGCCGGCCAGGCGGACAAGTCGACCAGCCCGGTGATCTCAGCCACCTCGGCGTCGGCGCGCAGGTCGGAGCCATCCGCGCTGACCGCCCGAACCCAGGCCCTGTTGGGCATGGTGACCGCCACCGTGGCGATCTCCGCGCTGAGGCGATGCCCGAGACTGAAGCGCACATTGCGTTGGCGGCAGGCGTCGACAAAATGATGCGAGCAGCCCGCCGAGTCGGTCCGCACCGTGATCTCGGTGACCGCCGGGTCGACAGGCAGTTGGCCGAGAGCCTGATCCAACACGGTGACATGATCGACGGCGGTCCCCGACCCGGCGTTCCCCGGTCGCAAAAGCCCGGCGAGGGCTTCGCCGGTGGCGTCTAAGAACGCCACGAGGGGATGGAACCCGTAGCCGCGCTTGTAGGTCGGCGCCGCGCCCTGTTTATCGGAATGCGACCCGATCAGGGTCCCGTCGATATCGATCACATAGAACCCCGGATCGGCACCGGCCGCCCACGCCGCCGCCCGTGCTTCGGCTCTCGCCTCGGCGATCCGAGCCAAGCCGGCATTGCCGACGGCTTCGAGGGTCCGCCACGCCGTCGGGGTCGACGCTACCTCGCCGAACAGTTCCGGCTGGTCGCGTAGCACGGCCAGATCCGAGATCGTCTCGCCGCCATCGGCGAGAGTCACCGCCAGATCGACCAGCACCCTGCCACGGTCATGGCCCGCAGAGCGGATCTTGCTCGGCGCCATCGCCACAGACAGCGCTTCGCCCAGCCCGACCGCATCAGCCAGATCAGCCAGCAGGCGGGCCCCGGCATGACCAACCACTCCCTTGCCCCCCGTGGTCACCCTCATGCCCCGACGACGGCGGTTACGCTTCACCTGAGAAGTGCCCTCCTGGTTGGGTCCCTGCAGCCTTCGATAAGCGCAGTTTCCTTTACCAGGAGGGCCACTTCGCGGATACACCCAGCTCAGCCAGCCCGGCCTACCGAACAGCCTGGGCTAGTCCTCGTCAAGCCGATGTACGAGCTCGGTCTGGCCGTGCCCCCATCCGATCCCGGCCTCCGGCACAAGGCGGTCGAGCTCGCGGCCGCCGGACTCGATCGGTGCGGGTGGCTGTTGCATGGGTCGATAGAGAGCCCAGTCCTGGGCAGCCGCGGCGCCATCGAGCACCTAGCCCACTTTCATCGGCGCCGATGATTCGGTGGCATGGTGCGGCCACAGCATCGGCTTCCAACCTCCAGATTCTTTTGCCGGCGGGCGGGAGACACCCGGTGTTGGTCTACATGGACACGAAGAGTCCTGGGAGCCCGAAGAGTTCACTAGGAACGACCCGATCTCGACGCTACGGTCATGATCGTGGCCGAAGGACCCACGGCGGAGAAGCCGCCGGACGCAGCCGGACAGCTCGCTGCTCTCTGGGCTTACCTCGACAACAGCTATCCGGCCATCGCCCAGCAGGCCCGCGTGGCCTTGAACGTCGAGCGGTAGACCGCCACGACGGGCCCCCGGCCGCGGTCTACAGCCAGGCGCAGAGGTCGTCGATGTCGACGAGGGGCAGTCCCCAGCGCAGGGCGAAGCGTTCCGCCTCGCCGGCGCCGGCCATGGTCCCGTCGGCACCCATGACCTCACAGATGACTGCCACCGTAGGGAGGCCGGCCGCTTCGCACAGCGCAAGGGATGACTCGGTGTGCCCGGCCCGCTCGGCGAGCCCTCCGGGCCTGGCGCCAAGCGGGAACACGTGCCCGGGCCGCAGGAAGTCGTCGGCAACAGCGTTGGGGTGAGCGAGGCGGCGGATCGTCGCCGCCCTGTCAAAGGCCGACACCCCGGTGCCGGTCGACTCGGCCAGATCGACGGGCAGATGGGGAGCGGTGCCGTGGTGGTCACCGGAGCCGCCGAGCGGCGGGATCTCCAACCGCCGGAGACGGTCGGCGTCGCACGGGACGGTCGTGTGCCCGCACGCCTCGGTGAGCAGGAACCGGATGGCTTCGGGCTGCAGGCGCGCCCCGGCGAGCATGACGTCGACTTCTCCCTCACGAACGGGATCCCAGATCATGATGGCCCCGCCGGAGGCCACCTGCGCCACCGCCTTCTCGACCCCGGCCCGTCCCGAAAGGTGTCCAGACCACGGCATGCCATTGACCACGGCGGCGAGCGCCGGAGCCGTCGAAGGCCCCTGATCCCGGGCCAGCTTGCCGACCAGATCGGACTCCAGGTTCACTCGCTGCCCGACGGTCACCGCCGCGAGGGTGGTCGCGGCGAGCGTCGCCGGGATCAACGCCACCGAGAAGCGGTCACGGACCACCTCGGCGACGGTCAGGCTCACCCCGTCGAGCGCCACCGACCCCTTCGGTACCAGGTCGGCGAGCAACCGGGTCGGCGGTCGGACCCACAGCCTCCGGCCGATCCCCTCATCATCGATGCGGACGACCTTGCCGACCGCATCCACATGACCCTGGACGAGGTGACCGTCGAGCGGGTCCCCAACCCGCAGCGGCAACTCCAGGTTGACCTCTGCGCCCGTCTCGAGCTCCCCGAGCATCGAGCGGCGTGAGGTCTCTTGCGAAAGCGCCGCCTCGAAGCCGTCCGGCCGCACGGCCGTCACGGTCAGACAGACGCCTGAGACCGAGATCGACGCACCAGCGTGCAACGATCCCACCGTCTTCACGGCCCGAACGGCAACACGATCGCCATCGACTTCCACGACGACACCGACCTCGATGATCCTTCCGGTGAACACTGCGACCTCCTGTGTCGGACCGGCGGCGCCGGCCATCAACTGGACAGAAGAGACGGACCACGCGTCGGTCTCACCAGCGGGATGTCACCGCGTGGCCCCGGGATCGCACCGGATTGTCCCGTCAGCGACGGGACCGGCAGGCTCTCACTGCCCATCTCGGAATCGCACCGAAGGCCTCACCGTACCTGACGGTCGAGCCCGATGCCACCGCCCCTATCCTGGCGAGCATGGCCCGAGGACGTTCGTCGGCGGGCATCGTTCGGGTCGTGGTGCTCGCCGACACCCACCTGCGGACTGCTCCGCCGGGAGGACGCCAGCCCCCTCGCCTCCTACCGGAGGCGGCCCGGGCTCAGATGCGTGGTGCCGACGCCATCCTCCACGCCGGCGACATCCTCGACGCCGGTGTCCTCGATCTGCTGCGCGAGGAGGCACCGGTCCACGCCGTGCTCGGCAACAACGACCTGTCGCTGGCGGGACTACTGCCAACGACCCGGGTGGTCGAGCTCGGCGGTGTGCGGATCGGGATGATCCATGACAGCGGGCCGTCGACCGGCCGCGCCGCCCGGATGCGGCGCCGCTTCCCCGACGCCGATGTCGTCGTCTTCGGTCACAGTCATGCGCCGATGAACGAGCAGGGCGATGGCGGCCAGCTCCTCTTCAACCCCGGCTCGCCGACCCAGCGCCGAGCGCAGCCGGTTCACACCATCGGCGAGCTACGAATCGCCGATGGGGTGCTGATCGAGCACCGGATCATCCCACTCGACGGCACGCGTTCCCGCCCGAAAGCGCCACCGGCCTGAAATGGCGCCCGAGGCCAACGGTCGGGAGCTGTCGCATACCGGACGCCATCACGTCTCAAGCCTCGTCCCCGCCACTCCCTGAACCCGGCCGGCAGACGCCAGGTGACCGATGTCGCTTCCGGACCGACCACCGATCCGCTATGCTTGAGAAAGTAATCACATGCGATCGGGCCAGGTCGACTGCCTCGGCCATCTGCACTGCGCCCGGCCACCCCCGCTAGCCCGCTGCGGCCTCCAGGGTCCGGCGATGTCCTTCACCGGCGGCGGGAGCGATCCGGACGACCTGGTTCGGCGCGTGCCATTCCCTCGAGAAAGGGCGCCCTCATGACCAACGACTCTATGACCAACGACGCTTCCATCACTCCCCTCTTCGCGGCGATCCGCGACGAGTTTCGAACCCAGCGTGCCGCCCGCAAGGCGCGCCGCCGGCTGCGCTCCGAGCTGGCCCAGTACCGCAGCGACAACGACCGCCGAGAGCTCGAGGCGATCATGGACCGCCACACGTCCCAGGAGACCGAGGAGATCCGCTCGATCCTCGGCGAACGGCGCCTGGCGAGCTGAACCCTGGCCCGTAAGGCCCAAAGGCCAAACGCCTAACGAGAGAGGCGGGGGGCGGCCGCCGCCTGCATCAACGCCACCGGCCTTCGGAGCCGAGAAGTTGTCCTTTACCAATGCCGACGGGCGATGGATACTTCCGGACGTGGCCGGCTCCCCTCCAGGTCGAGCGTGACTCCCGCCCCCGAACCACCATTCACGCTCACCCAGCTCAGGTACTTCGTCGCCGCGGCCGAGGCGGCCAGCATGACCGACGCCGCCCGTCGGCTGCTCGTCTCGCAGTCGGCTGTGTCGACGGCGACGGCGCTGCTCGAGCGCCAGCTCGGTGTGCAGCTCCTCGTCCGCCATCACGCCCGCGGGTTATCGCTGACGAGGGCCGGGGAGCTGTTTCTGCGTGATGCCAGGGCCTTTTTGGCCCACGCCGCCGACCTCGGTGACACGGCCAAGAGCCTCGGGGGCTCCCTTGCCGGCCGGGTGACGGTCGGGTGCTTCGGCCCGCTTGCACCCTTCTACCTTCCCGGCCTCCTGCACGCCTTCGCCGTGGCTCAGCCCCGCGTCGGTATCGAGACCATCGAGGGTGAGACCGAGTCGCTGCGGCGGGCCCTCATCGAGGGGCGGTGCGAGCTGGCCCTGCTCTACGACATGGACCTCGGCGACGACGTCGAAATCGACTTTCTCGCCGGTGCCCCTCCCTACCTCCTCGTCTCGGCCGAGCACCGCCTCGCCGGTGCCCGCGGCGCCCACCTCGGCGATGTCGCCGGAGAGCCCATGGTCCTGCTGGACCTCCCTCATTCGCGTGAGTACTTTCAGTCCCTTGCCGAACGGGGTGGCTTCGCCCCCCGAATCGGCTTCCGTTCGACGAGCTACGAGACGGTCCGGGCCCTCGTGGCGCGTGGGTTCGGCTACACCATCCTCAACCAGCGGCCGCTCACCGATAGGACCTACGACGGTGGAACGGTGGCGGCGGTGAACCTGCTCGACGATCTGGCTCCCCTGCCCATCGTTCTCGGCACGGCACGAGGTGTGCGCCCCACGACTCGCGCCGCCGCCTTCGCCGAGGTGTGCCGCCAGGTGGTCCCTGCTATCGCCTCGTTGCCAACGCCGGGCGCCCCGTCGCGGGAGTCGCGAGCGGCGGGACAACGACCGTGACGACCGGGGCGGCCGACGAGGCGACCGTGCTGTTCACGGGTGGACGGGTGATGTCAGCGGGACGGGCCGTCCCAGGCGCCGAGGCCGTGGCCGTACGAGGCGAACGGATCGTCGCCGTCGGAACGGCCCGAGAGCTGCGCTCCTGGCGGGCCAGGACCACCGAGGTGGTCGACCTGGCCGGCAAGACGATCTCCCCCGGGTTCCAAGACGCCCACGTGCACCCGGCCTTTGCCGGCATCGACCTGCTGCACTGCAGTCTCGACGACCGCACCGGTGTCGATGAGTACCTGGCTGCGGTCGCCGCCCACGCCACATCCCACCCCGAGGAGGCGTGGATCGTGGGTGCGGGGTGGATGATGGATGCCTTTCCCGGGGGCAAGCCGCGCCGTGAGCTGCTCGACCGGGTCGTGGCCGACCGGCCCGTTTTCCTGGCCAACGCCGACGGCCACGGCGCCTGGGTCAACTCGGCCGCCCTCCAGCGGGCCGGTTTCGACGCCGCCACACCTGATCCCGGCGACGGCCGCTTCGAACGTGACCCCGACAGCGCCCCGACCGGCCTCCTCCACGAGGGGGCCTGTGACCTCTTCACCCCGCTGCTCCCGGTCCTGAGCGACTCCGAACGCCTGGAAGGCCTTCTTGTGGCGCAACGGTTCCTGCACTCGGTTGGGGTCACGGCCTGGCAGGACGCCATCATCGGCGACTACCTCGGCTGGCGCAGCCCCCTCCCTACCTACATCGACGCCGCCGAGAAGGGACTGCTCACGGCTCGTGTCGTCGGGGCGCTGTGGTGGGACCGCCGGAGGGGCGCCGAGCAGGTCGAAGAGCTCATCGACCTCAGGGCTACATCGGGGCGGGACCGCTTTGCCCCGACGGTCGTGAAGATCATGCTCGATGGCATGGTCGAGACGGAGACGGCGGCCATGCTGCATCCCTACTGTGGGACCGACGACTCTGGCGCCGCCTTCCTCGAGGGCCCGGAGCTGGATATGCGAGTTACCAGCCTCGATGCCGCCGGGTTCTCCGTCCACTTCCACGCCTGCGGTGACCGGGCCGTGCGTCTCGGCCTCGACGCCGTAGCTGCGGCCAGGGCAACCAACGGATGCAGCGCAGGCCGCCACCAGATCGCCCACGTCGACGTGGTGCATCCCGACGACCTCGGCCGGTTCGCCGAGCTCGGCGTCACCGCCAACATCCAGTCGCTGTGGGCGACCCACGAGCCGCAGATCGACGAGTTCAAGATCCCCAAGCTCGGCCCCGAGCGCACGGGGTGGTGCTTTCCCTTCGGCGCCCTCCACGCCCACGGCGCCCACCTGGCGGCCGGCAGCGACTGGAACGTGAGCAGCCCCGACCCGATGGCGGCCATCCACGTTGCCGTCAACCGAAGACGGATCGACATCGACGCCGAGCCGTGGCTGCCCGAGCAGGCCCTGGCCCGTGAGGTCTCCCTCGATGCCTACACACGTGGCAGCGCCTGGGTCAATGGCATCGACGCCGCCACCGGGACGATCGAGGCGGGCAAGCTGGCCGATCTCGTTGTCCTCGACCGCGACCTCCCGACCATCGACGACGGCGAGCTCGCCGAGGTGGGCGTCGACCAGACGTGGGTGGGCGGCGTCAACGTCCACAGGAAGGCCTGACGAGCCGGGGGAGTTCACGGCCCCGAAACAGTGTGAACGGCGCAGGCGCCTTGGATCGCCTCCTCCGATCCTCTTCACCGTCAATCCGTATTTACATCGCCCGCCATTCCTTCTACGTTCGTTTCTCACGGCGCGATGTGGGGCGCCCGAGCCGGAGGTGCAGTCGTGGCAACGACCGAGGACGCCGTCCCCGCCGTGGTGGAGCGCTACACCATCACCCCGATCCCGCTCGCCGATCGGCACGGGTCCCCAAGGGACCTGTTCACGATCTGGTTCAGCTCCAACGTCATGCCGCTGACCTTCGTGACCGGTGCCCTGGCGACCGCCGTCTACGGGCTCTCGTTGCCGTGGGCGATCGCCGCCATCGTCGTCGGCAACTCGCTCGGCGCCTTTCTCATGGCCCTGCACTCGGCGCAGGGCCCACGCCTCGGTGTCCCGCAGATGATCCAGAGCCGCGGCCAGTTCGGCTACATCGGCGCCACCCTCGTCGTCGCCATCGCCATCGTGATGTACGTCGGCTTCGCCACGTCCAATCTGGTGCTCGGCGGCCAGTCGCTCCACGCCCTCGACTCGTCCATCGGCGTCGACGTCGGCGCCATAATCTGCGCCGCCATCAGCCTGGTCATCACGACCGTCGGCTACGACCTGATCCACAAGATCAACCGCTACCTGGTACCGGTCGCCGTCGCTTCCCTCATCATCGCCTTCATCGCCGTTCCCGCCATCCATGGGATCAGCACCAAGCAGCTCAACGGCGGCGGCTACACGTTCGCCGGATTCCTCGGCATGGTCTCGATCGGCGCCCTCTGGCAGATCGCCTACGCGCCCTACGTTTCGGACTACAGCCGGTACATGAAGCCCGACAGCAGGATCTCCTCGACGTTTTGGATGTCGTATTGGGGATGCAACATCGGCAGCATCATCCCCATGATCCTTGGCGCCCTCGTGGGTCTGCTTGCCGCTTCCGATCAGGTGGGTGCCCTGCATCGACTGACCGGCGGCGTCGGCTGGTTGCTGATGATCATCTTCTTCATCGGGATCACCAACACCAACGCCCTCAACCTGTACGGCGGGATGCTCTGCACCATCACCTTCGGCCAGACCTTCAAATCGTCGCTGCGCCCGGGGGCACGGACCAGAGCGGCCATCTCTGCGGCCATCATGGTTGTCGCCGTCATCATCGCCGTCGTCGTCCAGGGCAACTTCCTCGCCGACTACAACAACTTCGTCCTGCTGCTCTTTTACCTTCTGATCCCGTGGACGGCCATCAACCTCCTCGACTTCTACGTGGTCCGCAAGGGGCACTACGACGTGGCGTCGTTCTTCCGCTCCGATGGCGGTATCTACGGTCGGGTCGACATCGTCGCCCTCGCCGTGTACCTGCTCGGGATCGTCGTCGAGATCCCGTTCATGGACACCCCGGGGCTCTACGTGGGCCCGGTCGCTAGCAGGATCAACACCGACATCTCCTGGCTCGTCGGACTGGCGGTAACCGTGCCCGTCTACCTGCTCGCCACAAGGAGACGTACCGAGCGAACGATCGCCGAGCCCGTGACCGACGCCGACGGCGTTCCGGCCTGACCGGCCGCGGCGCCATCGTGACCGGCCAGCGCCCACGGTCGAGGAACATCGGCTCAGGCGATGCACAAGGGCACAAACCACCGTTTTACAAGGACGCCGCCGGGCTCGATAATCGAGCCATGGCCGACGTGGCGTTGGGTGACTATCTGCAGTCGATGGCTGGTGCCGTCACCGGCGTGACGGTCGTGACCACCGAAGGGCCGGCCGGGCGCTTCGGCCAGACGGTGAGCGCCATGTGCTCGGTTTCGGCCCAACCCCCCACGCTGCTCGTCTGCGTCAACCGCCGCAGCCCGCTCCTCGTCGCCGTCGAGACCAACCGCCGCTTCGCTGTCAACGTGCTCGCCGCCGGCCAGGCCCACGTGGCCGACACCTTCGCCGGGCGCCCCACGAGCGGCGCATCTTACGACTTCGCCTGCGGCGAGTGGGAGGATCTCGGTGGCGGGGCGCCCGTGCTCGCCGGCGCCGCGTCCGCCTTCGACTGTCGGCTCGAGCGCACGGCCGACTCGGGCACTCACCGGGTGCTCTTCGGCGTGGTCGATTCGTGCGTGCGCGGTCTTGACGATCCTCTCGCCTACGCCGGTAGGACCTACGGCCGCCACGCCCCTCTGGTCGCGTGAACCGAGCCGCCGCCACGGGGCCCCCTTTCCCCTCAATTCCTTCAGGAGCAGCCACGTGATTCGCACTGGTGACGAGTACAGGGAATCGATCCGCGATGGCCGTGAGGTCTGGATCAACGGCGAGGCGGTCCGCGACGTCACGACCCATCCCGCCTTCCGGCCCATCGTCGACATCAGGGCTCGCATCTACGACATGGCCCACGACGACGCCCACGCCGCCGTCATGACCTACACCGACCCCGACACCGGTGAGCGCAATGCCGTCACCCAGAGGCCGCCCCGCCGGGCCGAGGACTGGCACGCCAAGCGCGCCGCCGTCGACGCCGTCCTCGACGATGTCGGTGGCGTCGTCACCCGCGTCGGTGACGAGACCATCGGCGAGATGTGGTCGCTGCTCGACGGCCAGGACGTCCTCAACGAGATCGACCCGACGTTCGCGGCCAACGTCAAGCGCCATATCGATCACGCCTGCTTCGGTGACCCGTTCCACGTGTCGGCCAACACCGACCCCAAGGGTGACCGCTCCAAGGCGCCCCAGGATCAGGACCCCGACATGCTCCTCCACGTCGTGCGCGAAACCGATCGTGGCCTGGTCGTGCGGGGTGCCAAGTACGAGACGGCGGCGGCCTACGCCAACCAGGCGTTCGCCAAGCCGACCATCGCCAACTGGGGCAACGACGCCCTTTCCGACTATGCCGTGGGCTTCATCCTCGACATGGCGTCATCGGGACTCAAGTTCATCTGTCGCACCGGGTTCGCAGGCGCCAAGCCGATCGACGACTACCCTATATCCAACCGGTTCGACGAGGTCGATGCCCTGGTGATATTCGATGATGTCGAGATCCCGTGGGACAATGTGCTGTTCTACCGGCATACCAAGGCGGCCACATTCATCCGCAACACCTTGCATCGATATTCGGCCTTTGCCTTTGTTCAGCGCAATCTTCGGCTGGCCGATTTGATGATCGGCGCCGCCCTCTGGAACGTGAAACAGACCGGCCTCGAGGCCCAACAGGCCGTGCAGGAGAAGCTCGCCACCCTGGCGTGCTACCGGGAAGGCATCAACGCCCACCTGACGGCATCGATCGCCATGGCCGAACCGAGCCCGGCCGGTCTGCTCATGCCCAACCAGTCGTTGCTCTACAGCGGCCGGGTGCTGGCCTGCTCCCAGCTCCACGAGATGATGCACCTGGCCCGCGAGCTGTGCGGCGGGCAGATCTGCATCACCCCGGACAAGGCCAGCTTCGAGCACCCGGCGACCAAGCCGTGGCTCGACAAGTACTACTCGGTGAACGAGCACTGGGTGGCCGACGACCGCCGCAAGCTCCTCGCCTACGCCAGGGACCTGCTCAACTCCGACTATGCCGGGCACCGCCTCACCTTCCAGCTCTTCGCCCAGTCGCCGCCGTTCGCCCACCTGGCCGCCGTGTACAGGAACTTTGATTGGGACGGCCCTTTGGACATGGTGAAAGACGCCGCCGGCCTGTCCGACGAGGTCCTCGGGCGCGTACCGGCCCGCCGCCGGTAGACCTTGACCCACGAGCGGATCAGGAAGTTCAACACCTCCGACACCTATCCGGAGCAACGCCTGTCCAACGATCTGGCCCAGGCGGTCGTGGCCGAGCCGGGCCAGACGGTGTTCGTACGCGGTCAGGTCGGCCAGGATCTCGAGACGGGCGCAAGCGTCGGCGTCGGGGACGTCGCCGCCCAGGCGGAGCGGGCCATGGCCAACGTGGCCCTGTTGCTCGACGAGTGCGGGTCGTCGCTCGATGAGATCACCAAGGTCACCGTGTACCTGACGGATATCCGGTTCCGGGAAGACGTCTACGGCAGTATGGGCCGGTGGATGAAAGGTATTCATTACGTGTCGACAGGCCTGGTCGTTACCGCCCTGGCTCGCCCCGAGTGGTGGGTCGAGATCGACGTCACGGCCGTGATCCCCTCGGCGCGGGTCGAGGCCGCCAAGGAGCGTCGCGTGGCCGCAGCCGCCCGGCACGCCGAGACGTCGTGACGCCGCCATGACGTTCTCTGTCGCGGGCCGCTGCTCGCAGACGGGCCGGTTCGGGGTCGCCATCGCATCGTCGAGTCCGGCCGTGGCATCGCGTTGCGCCCACGTACGCGCCGGCGTGGGCGCGGCCTGCTCGCAAAACGTCACCGACCCGCGCCTCGGTCCCCGCCTGCTCGACGCCATGGCCGGCGGGGCGAGTGCTGCGGCCGCCGTCGCCGGGCTCGTCGGAGCCGAGGCCGACATCGCCTGGCGCCAGCTCACCGCCGTCGGCGTGTCCGGCCCTCCCGCGGCGCACAGCGGGGCCAATGCCCTGGGGCGCTTCGGCGACGCGGCCGGCGCCGACGTCGTGGCCGCAGGGAACATGCTGGCCTCGACCGACGTCCTCGGCGCCGCCGTCGCCGGATTTGGGACCGACGCCACCGTCGGGTTGGCCGACCGGCTGATGGCGGCCCTCCGGGCCGCAGGCCACGCCGGAGGGGAAGAGGGTCCCGTCCACTCGGCCGGGCTCCTCGTCGTCGACGACGTGGCCTGGCCCGTCACCGACCTACGCATCGACTGGAGCGAAGCGGATCCGATCGACGCCCTGGCCGACCTCTGGAAGCGGTGGGCGCCCGAGGAGGCGGCGTACCGCCAGCGCGGCCTCGATCCGGCCGGCGCCCCGGGCTACGGCGTACCCGGGGACTCCCGGCCGGCGTAGAAGGCGCCCTACGAACCGGCCCGCCACCGGGCCACAACGGCACCCCAGGTGATGACGAGCACACCGTAGAGGGCGAGTGGCCCGGTCGAGCGGGGACCGAAGGCGGCAGCTGCGATCCCGCTTGCCACCGCGAAGTCCCGCATCGACACGTGGAGGAGCACGGCCCGGGCTGCGTCGGCGGGAAAGAGCCGGCCGAAGAGGCGGCCGAGCCCGGCCGAGACGGCAATGAGGACGAGCAGGGCGCCGGCGGCGCTCAGGTAGGCGAGGCTGAGGTGGGCCTGGCTCGCCACCAGATAGACGAGCGCGAGCACGGCGACCATGGCCACGACGTTCGCCAGCCGACCCCGGAGGGGTGACGTCTCCGCCAGCCTCCGCCCGACGAGGCCGATGACCAAAGGGAGGCCGACCACGAGGGCGAGCGTGCCGACGACATGCCCCGACGAGACGGTCACACCGGCGAGCAGCGAGAGGATGGGGCCGCCCACAACGACGCCGATAACGACCGAAGCAACCAGGAGGGCGGCGGCGGCGGCCACATCCCCTTCGGCGATGCCGGTGATTCCGATGGATGCCACCTCGGCCGGGGCCACCCCGACGGCCAACACGCCGTGGCGGAGGCCAACGGGGCCGACCAGGTAACCGACCCCGAGGGCGACCACGGGCAGCACGACCGTGGTCGCGGCGAGCACCAGGACCAGCCGAGGCCAGAGGTGGGACAGGGAAGTGAGCGCCCGGCCGGGGACCGACAGCACGCTGAAGAGGACGAGCACGGCGAGCACCGCATTGATCCCCCCGTGCGCGACGAGTGCCGCTCCCGGGCTCCGAGCGGCGAGGCCGGCGACCGCAACGACGACCACGAGGAGCAGGAGGCCGCGTTCGAGAAGCGCCTCGACCATGGCCACCCCTTTGCCCAAGGCCTTCGCCTCCGCTCGACTCGTCCGATGGCCGCTACCGCTGGCGCCATTCCGGGTCACCGTACTCACCCACTACCATGCCGCCGTGGCCACCTTGGCGGATGTCGCTCGGGCCGCGGGCGTATCGGTTTCGGTGGTCTCGCGCGTCCTCAATGACGACCCAGCCCTCCGCGCCCGCGAGGACACGCGCCACCGGGTGAGAGAGGCGGCCGCCCGGCTCGCCTACACGCCCAACCACGCGGCGCGCAGCCTGCGCCTCTCCCATGCTGAGACCATCGCCGTGGTCATTCCCGACCTCACGAACGCCATATTCTCCGAAGTCCTCCGCGGCGTCGAGGACGAGGCCGAGGACGCCCACCTGCAGGTGCTCCTCGCGCCGTCCGATCGGCTCCAACCGGGCGGCGACGTGCTGAGGAGGCTTGTCGACCAGGGCCGGGTCGACGGCTTCTTGCTTCAGGTGCGCGACGACCAGGATGTGCTCGAGTTCGAGGGCTCGATCGCCAACCGGCTGCCCGTCGTGCTGCTGCACTCTCGCGGGGCCAGACGGGGCTCGGTTGTCGTCGACGACGTGGCCGGCGCCCGATTGGCGACCGAGCATCTTCTCGGGCTCGGTCACACCGATATCGCCTTCATCGGCGGGCCGGCGGCGAGCCAGGCCGGACGGCGTCGCGAGCAGGGGTTCGCGCGGGCCATGGCCGACGCCGGCGTGAGGCGCCGGTCGGCGTGGACGGTGAGGAGCGGCTACTTCCCCACCGACGGCAGGAGAGGCGCCAACCAGCTGCTCACCGCCCCCGGCCACCGCCCGACGGCCATCGTCGTCGCCAACGTCAACGCCGCCATCGGCGCGCTGGGCGAGGCGAGGGCCTGCGGCGTGGCCGTGCCCGAGGAGCTCTCGGTCGTTGCGATCCACGACACCTGGGTCGCCGAGTTCGTCGCTCCCGGGCTGACGACCGTGCGCATGCCCCTCTACGAGATGGGCAGGGAGGGAGTGAGGCTGCTCGTGAGTCGACTCTCAGGTGTCAGCCCTCACGACCTCGTGATCACCGATCCTCCCCCGTTGCTCGTCCGCAGAGGATCGACTTCCGCTCCGGGCGTCCGATCCGACGTCGCTCCCGTCTGAGCCGAAGGGAAGGGAAAGGAAGGGCTCGGCGGGAGGCAGCTCGGCGGGAGGCAGCCCCTGCGGGTGGAGCAGCCCCTACGGGTGCCAGCCACCCTGGCGGGCGGCTCGCTCGACTTCTACGCTCCTCGCCTTGGCCAGGTCGGCCGACCCGGCCCGCTCACCGAGCCAGGATGGCTCGTCGCGCCCGTAGGACTCCTCGAGGGCATCCTGCTCCTCGCCGGCATACCGCTCCTCGAGGGCAGGCCCGCTGGCGTACAGCTCCTCGAAGCCGTCGGGCTCCTCCAGGGCGTACGGCTCGTCGAGGTCGTAGGCCTCGTCGTCCGCCTCGGTGGGCTCGTCGTGGAGGAGCTTCCACCACAGGACCACGGCGTAGACGGCGAAGCACGGCCACTCGAAGGCGTACGCCCAGCTCAGCGAGTTACCCCCGAGGGCACGCGACGTTTGCCACCACGCCGCGATCACACACCCCGAGACCACGAAGAGCACGACGGCGTGCAAGAAGAACCCGTGTCGCGAGAACCACTCGACGTGGAGCCTGGGGTCCCTCTGCGGGACCTCTTCGGCGACCGGCTCACCGTCGAATCCTTGAGCATTGTGGCGCCCGTCGGAGGCAGAGCCGGGTTCGATGTCGACCTGCACCTCATCCCCTCCCGGCGGCTCGGTCCCACGAGGCGTGTCCTCGGGCGTGTCCTCCCCAAACTCTAGCGATCCGGCGGCGGTCAATCGCTGCGGAAGGGCCCAGCCTGCTTTCGAATCCTCTCTGGTGTCTTGGTAGGTTGCCTCATGGCCGGCGTTCGAGACCGCACAGGGATCACGTCGTGATCACCTGGGTGTCGTACGCCTTCGTGCTGGGGATCGCCGCTTCGGTGAACCCGTGCGGGTTCCCGATGCTTCCCGCCTACCTCTCAGTCTTCGTCGGCGCCGACGCCAACGAGGCCGGAGTCAGTCTGCGCCTGGTCAGGGCGCTGCGGTCGGCTGCGGCCGTCTCCATCGGCTTCGGGATCGTCTTCGCCATGCTCGCCGCCGTCTTCGACGCCGGGCTGACCCTGTTCATGAACTGGGTGCCATGGGTCATGGTGGTCATGGGGGCGGTTTTCGTGGTGATCGGATGCGTTGGCGTCGTCCGCGGCCACGTCCCGTTCCGTCTTCCCTCCGTTCGCAGCCGGAGGACCGACGGGAGCGGCTGGTCCATGATCGGCTTCGGTGTCTCCTACGCCGTGGCCTCGCTCACCTGCTCCCTTCCCATCTTCCTCGGGGGTGTCGCCGGAACCTTCACTCGGGTCGGTTGGGCCACGGGCGCTGCCACCTTCATCGCCTACGCCGCCGGCATGAGCGCCGTGCTCGCCGTCGTGAGCGTGGCCGTGGCCCTCGCCAGGACCTCGATCGTCGGACTACTCCGCCGGGCCGGACACCACATCGACCGCTTCGCGTCCGCCGTGCTCATCGTCGTCGGCGTCTATCTCGTCTACTACTGGATCGTCGACATCGGAGGAGGAGCGGCGCCGGGGCCGATCTCGGCCGTGGAGGGCTTCCAGGGCTCGCTCACCGGTCTGCTCTCGTCCCATCGAGCCGTCCTTGCCATCATGGTCGGCGTTCTCGTGGTCGCCGCGGCGGGCACGGTGACGGCCCGGTGGGTCAGACACCAGGACCACGAAGGCCAGGAGCTACGCCCTTGACCGGTCGGTTTCTGACGGCGCCGAACCAGCCGCGACCCTCGGGCCCGAGGCCGTGGTATCGGCTCAGGCGCTACCAGCTCCCCATCGTTGCCGTGATCATCGCCCTAGCCTTCTTCAGCGACCGCTACGACCACTACACGACCTCACAGCGAGGCGGTCAGCTCCGGTCCTTCCACCAGACGATCAAGGGTGACCTGGCCACCTGCACCCAGGGGCTGGACTACTCGACGCGTGCCTGGCACGCTCTCGGCGCGCACCCGACCGGCGGCGCCAGGGCCAACGTGGCCTCGACCGCCAAGGCGGCCGAGGCCAACTGCACGCCCGTGAGCGACGACGGCGGTGTGTACGCCCTCTCCACGCTGCAGGTCCCCGGGGCCCTCGGCAAGGTCGGCCGTCTCTCCCTCGCCGTCTACCAACTGAGCGCCTGGGCCTATCCCAACGCGGCCAAGGCCCTCCTCGACATCGAGACCCTGGCGCAACATCCCGGCGACCGGACGACGAGCGCCGCCCTGGCCAAGACGTCGGGGATCATGAAGGGCGACGCAGCGTCGGCCGACAAGATCTTTGCCCAGGCGGCCGGCATCGTCGGCACCCACGTCTCGTCGTTTGGACTTCCCTCGCCCTGAAAGGGACCAGCCGCCTCGCCCTGCAAGGGGACCGGCGGCGCCCGTGAGGGCGCTCGGAGCTTCGGTCAGGCTCCGCCGACAGGCCGAGAGGCACCGGGCTCGGCTTCCTCGTGCGCCGTCACCAGTTCCGCCCGATCACGCTCGCTCAGCGCCGCGAGCAGGGACAGGTCGTAGGTGCGCTGCGGGATACCCGAAAGCGGGAACAGTGGAACCCGGCGGGTATCGGGCAGCGGCTTGCGGTGATAGAAGCCCAACCCGATGGAAAGGGCGAGGGTCGCGATGGGGATGGCGAAGGTGAGGATAGCGGCCTGAGAGAAGTTGCCGACGGCTCCAATGACACTCACATCAACCATCTCTGTCTCCTACCCCTCGATCTCGGATTTCACTCTACCCGTGCGGACCGCCTACGCCGTGCGGACCGCGAACACGCTCAGTGGATGAGGTAGAAGAGCACCCAGATGACGATGGCGCCGAGCCCCATGAACTGCGAGAAGAGCACGTAGCCTTCGACGTTGGCCCCGAAGCGGGACACGACGACCACGCCTTCCGGCGTCTCCTGCAGGACACTCGACGGCCGGGTGACCGCCTGGGCCAGGAGGGTTTCGAGCCAGTAGAACTGGCCGAAGATATAGATGACGTAGATAGGCATCCACGCGATGAACAGCCCGGCGTACGCCGAGGACGCCGGCTGGAAGGGCAGGCGGGTCAGGTCCCAGATCTGGAGCCCACCGGCGATGACGATCATCACGAGCGCGACCATCGCCCCGACCATCCAGTCCACCCTCGCCCCGATCTGCAGGCGGCGGGCCCCGACGTAGTGGATGAGAGCGGCGCCGAGGACGAGGACGGCAACGATGGTGCCGATGATCGTCGACGGGTGCTGATCACCGATCCGCCAGTTGTTGTGGTTGTTGAGGGCCCGCAGGTAGAAGTAGGCGAAGATGAAGGTGCCGTAGAGGAAGATGCTTCCCACCAGCAGGAGGCGCGAGGCGCTCCAGAAGCTGGCGACCTGGCACTGCTCCTCGTACTCGTCATCGTCGAAGGGCTTCATGGCCGGCGCCGGCCCTGTGTCCATCTCCGTCATCGCTCCACCGGCGCAGGCAGCCCGACGGCCAGTTGCTCAGGCGAAGGCACCCCGGCCAGGTCGGCCACGGGCAGCTCGTCGGGATTGCCGTACTCGTAGGGGTGGGAGAGGATCAGCGGGATCCGCTCGAAGTTGTCGAGGGACGGCGGGTTGGACACCTGCCACTCGAGGCCACGCGACCTCCACGGGTTGGCCTCGGCCCTTCGCCTGACGATGACCGTCGAGTGGAGGAAGTTGACGACGAAGACGATCATCGAAAAGCCGAGGACGTATGCGGAGATCGAAGCGACGTCGTTGAGCGTCTGCCACTGGGGTGAGTACTCGAAGTACCGACGGGGCATGCCGAACCAACCGACGATGAACAGCGGGATGAACGTGAACTGGAAGGCGATGAACATGATCCAGAAGTGGATGAGCCCGAGGCGCTTGTTCATCTGGTACCCGGTCATCTTCGGCACGTAGTAATAGATCGCACCGAAGAAGGCGAAGATGAGGCCACCCATGATCGTGTAGTGGAAGTGGGCCTGGACGAAGTAGCTCCCGTGGAGGGTGACGTCAGATGGGACATCGGAGAGGAGCACCCCCGACACGCCCCCGATGAGGAAGTTGAGGTAGAAGGCGACGACGAACAGCATCGGCACGGTCATACGTATCTTGCCGCGCCACAGGGACCCCATAGCCACCAGGTAGATGAACCCGGTAGGTATCGAGATCAGCTCGGTGGTGAGCATGAACAACGGGCGCATGTCGCCGTTGATGCCGCTCATGAAGAGGTGGTGCTGCCAGACGAAGAAGGACAGGAAGCACACGCCGATCATCCCGGCCGCCGAGACGTTGTAACCGAACAGTCGTCGCCTCGTGAAAACGGGGAGGAGCTCGGCCGCTAACCCAAACCCGGGAAGAGCGAGGATGTACACCTCGGGGTGTCCGAAGAACCAGAACACGTTCTGCCAGAGGTAGGGGCTGCCGCCCCGGCCCTGGACAAAGAGCCCGGTCCCGACGGTGCGGTCCATCGACATCAGGTAAAGGCCGGCGATGAGGACGGGGGGAGCGAGGGCGGTGAGCACCGATGTGGTGAGCGTGCCCCACACGAACATGGGCAGCCGGCTCCAGCGCAGCCCCGGAGCCCGGAAGTTGATGATCGTGGCGATCATGTTGATCGACGCCACGATGAGCGAGAGGCCCATGAGCCCAAAGGCCACGAGGTACCCGTCCATCCCCTCGACGGCCTGGTTGGCGAGCGGTGCGTACCCCGTCCATCCCGTGGGGAACCCGCCAAGGAGCATGGCCGACAGGAGGATGACGTAGGCGGGCGGGGTCAACCAAAACGAGACGGCCTCGAGACGCGGGAAGGCCATCCGCTTGGCGCCGAGCATCAGGGGTACCAGGTAGTTGCCGAAGGGCCCGACGATGACCGAGGTCATCATCATCATCATCATCGTGCCGTGGATGCCGACCACCGAGAGGTAGGTGTCGGGATTGAAGATGTGGTGGGTGGGTGAGAGCAGCTCGGTGCGGATCGCGAGCGCGAAGAGGCCGCCAGTGAAGAAGTAGATGAGCATCCCGACCAGATATTGGATGCCGACGACCTTGTGGTCGGGGGTGAAGGCGAAGTAGCGGGCCAGGCCGCCCGTCGGCTTCTTGAGCTCCGGCTCCCGTCCGATCATCTTGGCGAGGGGGTAGCCGAAGATGCCGAGACCGGCGAGGAAGCCCAATGTGGCGAAGAGGTAGCCGAGGGTCAGGGCGATGTCGTTCATGCTCTGGTTCACGACACGGGGATAGCCGCCGGCGATGACGTTGCCGAGCCAGTGCCCGATCAGGTACCCAAGGACGCCACCGACGAGCCCCGTGCCGAAGTTGGGCCTGGCCCAGGAGGGACGGCCCCGCCGGCGCGGCGTCGGGTTAGGAGGTTCGGAGAATGGTGCGCGCTCGGGTGGCGCCGGGGTCGTGTCGCTCTCGATGGTCGTCATGGCACGATCAGCTCCCCGACTTGCGACTCGGACTCGTCAACCCGGCGTAGTACCCGCCCCCGGCGCCCGTGTAGGAGGGCGTGTAGCTCAGGCTGTACTTCGGCAGTTGCTTGGTGTTGGCGGCGAGCACCTTCTCCTGGTTGTTGGCCCAGCCGTAGAACATGTTCTGCGACGCCACCTTGCCCAGGCCGACCATGGCTCCGTGCCAGATGCCGCACAGCTCGTCGCAGCGGACTTCGAACTCGCCGGTCGCCGTGGCCTTGGTGAAGGCGATGTCGTTGACACCGGGGTTGGCGTCGGCCTTGACCCCGAGGCGGTAGGCCCAGAAGCTGTGGATCACGTCGAGCGACGTGACGTTGAACTGGATCTCGGTGTCGGCCGGCAGCTCGAGGAAGGTGGTCTCCATGCCGCCGAACTGCGGGTAACGGTAGGTCCACTGCCACTGCTGGCCGATGACCTGCACCTGCAGCATGGCCGGCTTCGCCTCCGGCTTCCACACCGCCGCCTCTTTGACGTGGCTCGGACCCCAGATGGCCGTCGGGCCCTCGCCGCCGCCGGCACCGTTGGGAACGACCAGCTCGTAGGTACCGAAGACAAAGAGGAACAGCACGACGGCGGCCGTGCCGCACACCCAGAGGACCTGGATGCGGGTGTCGTCCTTCTTGTACCAGACGCCCTCGGCGCCGTCGTCGGTGTTGTGACGGAAGCAGATGAGGTTGTAGCCGAACCACACGTACACGATCAGCATGATCGGAGCGGCAATGGTCAGGAGGACCTTCATGTCGAACTGCTGCGACGCCGCCGACGTCGTCATCGTGCCCGGCGCCATCATGGGCCCGAGCACGAAGTAGACGATCGGCGTGAGGATCGCGGCGAGGACGACCCAGATGGCGCAGATGCGGACCATATGCCGCGGCTCGCGTGCCCCGCCGCTGCCGTTTCCTTCGATGTTGCTCATGCCATCGGTGTCGGTCATCGAACCACTTGCAAGAAGCCCATCATGTAGCCGATCGTCTGCATCGGACCACCATTGCCGTCGAGGTAGTTGAGGCCGCAGGGGATGAAGCACTGCCAGCGGTACACGTTGGGACCGTGGGTCTTGAAGCTGAACTTGACGATGTTGTGCGGCGACTTCAGGGTGCAGGGGGCCACGGCGCAAAGAGGAAGGGAGTTGGACACGCCGGCGAGCGGCACGTTGATCCCGAGCGCAGGCACAGTGAATGTGTGGCCCGCGTCACCGATGTTGAGCTGCGACACGGCGGCGCTCGTGGCGAATTTGCCCGTGCCCACCTTGCCGGTGACGTACTCGGCCCCGCCCTGCGTGCCCTCCACGGTGGTCCACTTGCCGTTGCGCAGACTCCCCTGCCCGTCGTACTCCTGGACGGTGACATGGATCGTGGCGTTGGCGGGGAGCTGGAACTTGGTGGTGTGCACCCACTTGCCCGCTGTGTCCCTGGCGAGGTAGCTCACCCACGTGGGCCGGGCCCCGAACCCGACGGAGCCGACCGTCTGCAAGGTCAGGTAGGCCTGGGTACCGGCACTCGTCTGTTTCGTCGTGGCCACGACCGTCGCCGGGCTGGTGCGCAGGAAGCTGGCGACCCCGGCGACGACGAGAGCGATAGCGACGCCGACGCCGAGGACGAGCAGGGCGATACGGATACGAAGGGCCAACTCCTTTCGCTCGACCGCCTCATCCGTCACATCTGCCCCCTCATGTCGACTCCCGGGCTGCGGCATCCAGTGCCGTTTCAGCTCAACTGAACGGACTGTAGAGTCCGGGGCGAATGCGCGTCAAGAACCTTTTGCCGTCGACTCAGCGACGAGCGGTCGCGCTGACCGTGGGGTTGCTTGCCGGGCTCGCCCTGACCACGACCGCTTGCGGTGGGCACGGGGGATCGTCCTCGCCGCCCACGACCCGGCCGTCGGCTCCCGCCACCTCCGGCGCATCCACGAGTACCGCCAAGCCGACCCCGGCCGGCCATACCCCGGTCGTAGAGCTCGAGAAGACGGCCGGGTACGGCGTGATCCTCGTGACCCCGAGCGGAAAGCCCCTCTACCACCTGGCCTCAGAGTCGGCCGGGGGGCTTGGCACCGTGACCTGCGTCGGAGCCTGCACGAGATCCTGGCGGCCGGTCCTCCTGCCCGCCGGTGATCTCACCCCCGTCGCCAGTGCGGCCCTCGCATCTCGTCTGGGCATCATCAGGAGGCCCGACGGTGCCGAGCAGGTGGCCTATCAGGGCGAGCCTCTCTACACGCGCTCCCCAACGGCTTCGCCTCGGTCCCGCACCGGGGCGTGGACGGTTGTCAGGGTCGCGGGCATCGGCCCCGCTCCTTCGTCTTAGGATCGGCGCCGTGATCCACCGACACCGACCGGCCGTGGCGCTGATCGGCTTTCTCCTGGCCGTAGCCATCGGCGCGGGTATCGCCTATGCGGCCGTCTCCACCTCGTCCTCGGCGTCGGTGTCCAAGTCGCTCCCGCCGCCCACCGCCAGCCTGACGGTTGGCTCTCGCCCGCCTGCGATCGATGTGGCGGCGCTGCGTCGGGGCTCGCCCCATGTCACGTCGTCGGGGTGGCGAGGCAAACCCGTGGTGCTCAACTTCTTTGCCTCGTGGTGCCACCCCTGCAAGCAGGAGCTGCCGTTGCTGAGCCATGCGTGGCGCCGGCATCGATCCGCCGTCGACTTCGTAGGTATCGACGTCAACGACTCGAGGACCAATGCCCTTCGGCTACTGCGATCCGACCACGTCGGCTACGCCATCGGGGCCGACCCGAACAATGCCGTGACGGTCCGCTACGGCCTCTCCAACCTGCCCACAACGGTCTTCATCAATGCCGACGGCCGGGTTGCCTACGTCCACTTCGGCGCCGTCACCAACGCCGTCCTCAATACCTGGCTTCCCCGCCTCACCCGGTGACGGCGTGAACATCATCCTCGAGCACTGGTCCTTCGACCCGTTTCTGGTGGTCGTGGCGGCCATCGTCGTCCTCCACGAGCTCGGGCTGCACCATCTGGCCGGCCGGTCGCGGCGCTCGAGGACCGCAGCCAGGCGGCATCGGTCGTTTCTGTTCTACGGCGGCCTCGTGGTGCTCATCGTCGCCGTGGACTCACCCATGGACTACTGGGCGGACCTGTACTTCTGGGTTCACATGCTCCAGCACCTGCTGCTGATGTTCGCCGCCCCCATGCTGGTCGTGGTGGGCGCCCCCTGGCTGGTGCTCGCCCACGGCCTGCCCGTCGGGGCTCGCCGACGGCTCGGGCGGAGCCTGCTGCTCGGCCGGTGGTCGGCGCCGCTGCGCGTCGTGGGCCGCACCCTGTCCCGCCCGATGGTCGCCATCGTCGGCTTCAGCGTGGTCATGGTGGTGTGGCACCTGCCCGCCGCCTTCGACCTCGCTCAGCGCAACCAGGCCGTCCACATCTGGCTGATGCACGGCAGCTTCTTCGTGGCCGGAATGTTCTTCTGGCTCCAATTCATCGGCTCGTACCCTTTGCGACCCAAGCTGGCGCCGGTGCCGAGGGCGCTGGGCCTTTTTGGCACCAATGTCGTCATGTTCGTGCTGGCCATGTCGCTTTCCCTCTTCGCCACCCATTCGTGGTACTCGGTCTACAATCACTTGCCCGGTGTCAGCCTTTCGCCCTTGGCGGATCAGCAGATCGGGGCGGGAATCCTCTGGGTGTGCGGGGACTTCTGGTGTTTTCCGATGTTCGTCCGGGCCGTCGCTGAGTTCATCAGAGACGAGAACGGTCCCGGTGCGGCCTTGGACAAGATCCTCCGCCAGGGATGGCGAACCGATCCGACGGCGAGGATGACCACCCACGTCAGAGCCCGATGACCGTCGGCCCGACCGACATCTATCCGACCGACAGCTATCGGACGGCCAGCTCCCGGTAGTTTTCCTGGATGTAGCGCCACGCCTCGTCCAGCTCGGCCTGTGACACGAGCCCGACATCCACGAGGTCGGCGGCACCAGAGCGGCGGGCGGCGAGGGCCTGCTCTGCCTCTTCATGAACCCGGCTCTGCCAGCGGATGCCGACAAACATGATCGCCAGGATGACGGCGAAGAACACGGCTCCAGCGACGAGATCGAAGATCAACATAATGCTTCCTCCAAGAAGTTCGGGGTGTGATCTCGTTGTACCCCTCGCCGATTACGGGAGGGTAACGACACGACCTCTTGAGAGAAATTTCCGCTTTTGTCCTCCAAACTCCGCCCTTTTGATTATCGGACGGTTATCGAAGGGTAACTGCGGGGTGACGGGCCGTTCGATCCTCCTTTCTCCGCCGTTGTGAGACACTGTGACGATGGTCGATCGAGCCCGGGTACTTGTCGTCGACGACGAGCGGACCGAGCGATATCTCCTGCGTCAGTACCTCACCAAGGAGGGCTACGAGGTCGTCGAGGCCGACAACGGCAGCGACGGGTTGCGCCTGATCCGTGCCGGCGGCATCGACCTGGCGCTTCTCGACGTCATGATGCCGGGCCTCGACGGCCTCGACCTCACCACCCTCATCAGGAAGGAGTCGGCCATCCCGATCATCCTGATCACGGCGCGCGGCGAGGAGTCCAGCCGGGTGGCTGGACTCGAAGTCGGCGCCGACGACTACATCATCAAGCCGGTGTCGATGCCTGAGGTGGTGGCCAGGGTGAGAGCCTGCCGGCGCCGGGCCATGGGGCTGGTCGGCCCCGAGGCGCCGACGAGCACCCTCAGAGCCGGATCCGTCGAGCTCGACACCGACAGCCGGCGCTGCACCGTGGGCGGCGAGGCGGTCGACCTGACCCGCAGGGAGTTCGACCTGCTCGTGGCGCTGGTCGAGGGCCAGGGCAGGGTGCTCCGCCGCTTCGAGCTCCTCGAGGCGGCGTGGGGGACGACCGACATCTCCGAGAAGACCGTCGACGTACACCTGACCAAGCTCCGCGCCAAGCTCGGCGACGCCGTGCAGGTCACCGCCCTGCGCGGGGTCGGCTACCGCCTCGAGAGCTCATGAGACGCCTGCCGTCGGTGACGCTCCGGGTCCGGGTCCTGGCCGCCATGCTGGCCCCCGCCATCCTGATCCTGGCCGGCGCGTTCTTCCTCATCCAAAACATCGAGAGCTCGCACGCCCGCACTCGCGACGCCGGGACCGACAAGGCCGTCGCCGACGTCGTGGCGCGATCCGAGGCGGAGCATCCCGGCGTCGTCGCAGGTGCCCCCTTCAAGGAGTTGCTCGGCGGTGACCAGCTCATCGTCACGAAGGACGGCCGAACGCTCTTCTCCGGTCCTCCCAACCCGGCGAAGAGCACGTTCCTCGTCACGCAACGGTTCCCAGGCGACGGGAAGGTCACCATCGTCGGCGATGTAGACAGCACGACGGGCCCGACCCTCGAGCTCACGGCCGTTGCCGGGCTGGTGCTCCTGCTCGCCATCCTGCTCGCCTTGGTCGGTACCTCTGCGCTCATGCGGGCCATCAGGGAGCCGATCTCGCGGGCGGTGCACGTCGCCGACCGTCTGGCCGGCGGTGACCTCGAGGCCAGGATGGGGGCCTCCGGGCCCGACCAGTTCGGCCGCCTGGCGAGGGCTTTCGACGGGATGGCCACCCGTGTCCAGACGGCCGATCGCCAACAGGAGCAGTTCCTCTCGGACCTGGCCCACGAGATCGCCACCCCGGTCAACGGGATCATCGGTCTGGCCGGCGCCGCGCTCGACCACACCATCGACACGCCGACGAAGAGGGAAGAGGCGCAGGCCCTTCTCGGTGACGAGTCCGTGAGGATCGGGGCCCTCCTGAACGATCTGCGCCACCTCGGCTCCCTGTCGTCGCCCGCACCGCTCGATTGGCAGAAGGTCGATATAGCGTTGCTTGCGGACGGGGCCCTGCGCCGACTCTCCTCCGCGGCCGCCGACGCCGGCCTCCATCCGGTGAGCCATGTCCGCCCGACGGAGATCATCTCCGACCCCCGCAGCGTCGACCGGATCGTGACCAACCTGTTGACCAACGCCATCCGCTACACCCCGGCGGGCGGGACCGTGACGCTGAGCACGAAACGCCGCCACGACGAGGTCGTGATCTCGGTGAAGGACACCGGCATCGGCATCGCCGACGAAGACCGAGACCGGATCTTCGACCGGTTCTACCGGGTGGACTGGTCCCGCGATCGAGACTCAGGCGGCACCGGCCTCGGCCTCTCGATCGTCAGCCGCACGGCGGCGGCCATCGGCGGGAGGATCGAACTGGAGACCGAGCCAGGTGTCGGGAGCGACTTTCGCCTCGTCCTCCCGGTGGCGCCGCAGAAAAACCAGGTCGACGACCACCACTCCGAGGCACCACCGAGACGAGCCCCGGCGCCCGACGACCCGACCGCCCACGATCGGATCGCAGAGGGTCGGGTCACGGACGGTCGGGTCACGGACGGTCAGGTCACGGACGGTCAGGTCACAGACGGTCAGGCTGCGGACCGGTAGATCGACTCGAGACGAGCCGGCGGCTGTCGACGTCGTCGCCCTCGTCCTGGCGCCGGGCCGGCTCGGCCTCGATGGCGAGGGCCGTCCCGGTCCCGGTCCCGGCCAACTCGAGTTCATCGAGGGTTGCGTCATGCATGCCGTGGACGTAGCGGGAGCCACGGAGCCACGAGGCCACGGCTGCGATCAGCGAGCACACGATGGCGAAGTCGAAGGCGTAGTGAAGACCGGTACCGAACGGTGCCGTGATCAGGTGCGGGAAGAAGCCCCGACCGGTCAGGGTCGCCTGCTGCGCGGCCGTCAGGTGGCTGAGGACACCGGAAGGCACGAGCTCCTTGATCGGGTTGAGCCCGAGGAATGATGCGAACAGCGAGCCGGTGGGTGGTTCGCTGGCGACCTTTTGGGCCGCGGCCTGCGGCACGCCGTTGCTCAGGAGACCGTGGAGGAGGGTCGACGGCAGCGTCGATGCCAGTCCGATGGTGATGACCGAGAAGAACACGCCGATCGAGAGCACCTGGGCGGAGTTCTGGAACGTGGTCATCATGCCGGCGCCTGCGCCCCGCTGGTCGGGGGGCAGGCTGTTCATGACGCCGGCCCTGTTGGGGGAGCTGAACAGTCCCATCGACAGGCCCATGGCCAGCAGGATGAGGCCGAACCAGACGTAGCCGAAGTTGATCGGCAGCACCTCGAGCAGACCGAAGGAGATGGCCGCGCCGATCATGCCGCCGGTGGCAAAGGGGCGGGCGCCGTAGCGGTCCGTGAGGATCCCGGAGATGGGTCCGGCGATCAGGAAGCCGATGGTCAGGGGGATCATGTAGATCCCTGCCCACAGCGGGGTCTGAAGGAAGCTGTAGCCGTGCTGGGGAAGCCAGATCCCCTGCAACCAGATGATCAGCATGAACTGCAGCCCACCCCGACCGAGGGCGCCGAGAAGGTTGGCGATGTTGCCGGCCGCGAAGGCCCGGATCCGGAACAGCGACAGCTGGAACATGGGCTCGTCGGCGTGCAGCTCGATCCATGCGAACACCACGAGGGTCGTGATCCCGCCGATGATGGCGGCGAGGACCCCGGGGTTGGTCCAGCCCATGGTGCTTGTGCCATAGGGCTGGATGCCATAGACGATGCCGGTCAGCAGCGAGATGAGGCCGACCGCGAAGGTGACGTTGCCGGCCCAGTCGATCTTGGAGGGGACCCGCACGCCGTTGTCGACGAGCTTGAGGTAGGCCCACACCGTCCCGAACAGTCCGAAGGGCACGCAGACCAAGAAGACGAGGCGCCACTCGATCGGTGCGAGCAGGCCCCCGACGATCAGACCGATGAACGACCCCCCGATGGCGGCCACACCGTTGATGCCGAGGGCCAGACCCCGTTCGTTCTCGGGAAATGCATCGGTGAGGATGGCGCTCGAGTTGGCGAAGAGGAAGGCGCCGCCGACCCCCTGGAACAACCTGAGGATGATCAGCCACAGGGCGCCGGCCTTGCCGGTCATCCACGTTACGGACAACAGGATGGAGAAGAACGTGAAGATGGCAAAGCCGAGGTTGTACATCTTGACCCGGCCGAACATGTCTCCCACCCGCCCGAGGCTCACGACGAGGACCGACGTCACGAGCAGGAAACCCATGAGCAGCCAAAGGAAATAGCTCGTGTTACCGGGCTGGAGGGGGTTGAGGTGGATTCCGTTGAAGATGTTGGGGAGGGAGATCAGCGTGATCGAACCGCTGATCGTCACCATCAGGATCCCGATCGTCGTGTTGGAAAGGGCGATCCACTTGTAGGTCCCCGGATTCTTGGCCTTGGCGGCCGTCCCGGTGACGCCGTCGCGCGCGTCGGTACTCATCTTCCTCGTCTCGCTTGTCTCTCGTCGGTATGAGGAGGTGAGGGGGCGGCGAGGTCCGCTCGCCCGACTTCACATCCTTCTCTGACGTTAACGTCAAGGTAGCGAAAGTATTTCCGCCTGCTAACCAATCGGCGGCACGAGGGACGCGAAGAGGACCCGGGCGGCACCCGGGTCCTCTTCGTTTGCTTGGGTTTGCTGGTGAATCAGGCGGCAACCGCTGTGGGCCGCTCGACGGTGGGAACCGTCTCCGTCTCCGAGGTGAGGCCACGGTGGGCGCTGCGGCTGAGCAGGACGTGGTCGACGGTCAGGCCGACCAGGGCGAGGGCTACGAAGCCCACTCCCTCACCGAACGACAGCCACTGCACGAGGCTCCCGGCGAAGACTAGGCTGGCGACGATGGTCCATGTCGCCAGGACGCCGATAACGCCATCGAGGGCGAGAACACCGCGGCGGGCGCCGGCCACGAACGGGACACCGGCGAGGGCGACAGCCCCGATGCCGATGGCAAAGGCCAGCCAGGCGGTGGTTGAAGGCGAGAAGGCCTGCGAGGCCACCACGATGAAGCCACCAGCGAGAGCCAGGACGGACGACTGCGCGAATCGAGCATGCATGACATGCACTCCTTTGAAGCGAAGAGGAGGGCAACTTGCGTTGTCAAAGGGCTCGTTTTGGGCTCTTCATAAAAGTTTAACCTTGAACCCCCCAGGGGTATTCCGGTCGGCGTGGGAACTTTTCGGATGCCGGCGTCATCCTCATGGCCACCATGGTCCAAAACCCCAAGGCTGGCTGAGAGACCACCGCGCGGGGCCATTCCCCCAAGGGTTTTCAACCGATCGAATCCAGCTCGACTCTTATCTCGTCGGGTAGCACGATCCCCGCGGCGGCCACGTTGTCGTCGAGGTGGCCGACCGTCGACGTACCGGGGATCAGCAGCGTCGTTTCGGAGCGACCCAGGAGCCAGGCCAGCGCCACCTGCCGAGACGTAGCGCCGATCTCGCCGGCGCAGCGGTCGAGGGTCTCGGACTGCAACGGCTGGAACCCGCCGAGGGGGAAGAACGGCGTGTAGCCGATCCCTTCGGCGGCGCACTGCGCCACGAGGGCGTCATCGGCCCGGTTGGCCACGCTGTAGTTGTTCTGCACGCAGACGACGGGCGCGATGGCCTGCGCCTCGGCCAGCTGTTCGGCGGTCACGTTGCTCACCCCCAGATGGCGGATCAGGCCCTGCTCCCGCAACCCGGCGAGGACCGAGAACGGCTCCCCCAGCGAGCCCGCCTCCGGCGCGCCCATCCCACCGACCCTCAGGTTGACGACGTCCATGGCTTCGACGCCCAGGTGGGCGATGTTGTCGTGCACCGCCGCGGTCAGCTCCTCGGCCGAGAGGGCCGCCGGCCATGACTTGTCGTCGCCTCGGCGCGCTCCCACCTTGGTGACGATGACCAGATCGCCGGGGTAGGGATGCAGCGCCGAGCGGACCAGCTCGTTGACGGTGTATGGCCCGTAGTAGTCGCTGGTATCGATGTGGTTGACGCCGAGCTCGACGGCCCGACGTAGCACCGCCACCGCTTCCGCCGGGTCGGTCGGCGGACCCCATACCCCCGGTCCCGCAAGCTGCATGGCACCGAAGCCCATGCGGTTGACCGTGAGATCCCCGCCGAAGGTGAATATGCCTGCCAACCGGGCGTCGAGTGCTTGTGCCATACCGAAGGCTACGCCTCGGGCGTAACGTATTGGTCGGTTGGGCGGACGGGTAGGACAAGAGCAACCAGCGACCAAAGGAATCGGAGCGGCCGGCATGTCAAATCTCGACGAGGACCGGGTCGTGGGGTCCCTCGGGATCGTCTCGACGCGCATTCCCGGCGGGGAACGGCCCGGCGAGGTGCAGGTGCAATTGCGGGGAGGGTCGGAGTCGTTCATCGGCTATGCCTCCGACCCGATCCTGCGGGGGGAACAGGTCCTCGTCGTCGGGCGCAGGCCCGGTCGGATCGTGGACGTCATCGTGTACACCGAGTAGCAGGACGAAAGCAGGGACACCATGTTTGGTTGGCATGTACCAAGCCCCGACGAGGCGATGTTGGTCAGCGGGGGCAAGGCAAAAACCGGTCTGCCGTTTCGGATCGTCACCGGCCACGGCGCCTTCGTCCTCCCCTTCCGATCCCGGGTCAGCTACCTGACCCTCTCGATGCAGGAGGCCGAGGTCGCCGAGGAGTGCGTGACCCAGCAGGGAATCGCCGTGCAGGTGAAGGCCGTGATCGCCTTCAAGGTCGGCGCCGACTTCGAGGGGATCGCCAACGCAGCCCAGCGGTTCCTCAACGACGAGGACCAGATGGGTGAGCTCACCGGGCGGATATTCGCCGGGCACCTGCGCTCGATCATCGGGTCGATGACCGTCGAGGAGATCATCCGCGAGCGCCAGCGGCTGGCCGAGGAGGCCCTCGACGCCTCCAAGATCGAGATGTCGAGGATCGGCCTCGTCGTCGACGCCCTGCAGATCGAGAGCATCGACGACCTCGGCGCCGGCTACATCACATCCCTCGCCGCTCCGCACGTGGCCGCCGTCCGCCAAAACGCCCGGATCGCCCAGGCCTCGGCCGATCAGAAATCGGCCGAGGCCGAGCAGGCGTCCCTCCGCAACCAGGCCGAGTACGAACGGCAGACGGCCATCGCCAAGGCCGGGTTCAAGGCCGAGACCGACAGGGCCCAGGCGACCGCATCGCAGTCGGGCCCGCTGGCCCAGGCCAAGGCCGAGCAGGAGGTCATTCAGGCCCAGACCGAGCTGGCCGAGCGCAACGCCTCGCTTCGCGAGCAGCAGCTCGTGGCCGAGGTCGTCAGGCCGGCCGAGGCCGAAGCCGAGCGAACCAAGATCGCCGCCGCCGCCGAGGCCCAGAAGATCAGGGCGCTGGCCGAGGCGGCCGCGGCCAACAACCGGGTCTCGCTCGACCAGCAGATGATCTCGCAGCTTCCCGACATGCTGCAGGCGGCCGCCAGCGGGCTCACGGGAGCCAACCTCACCGTCCTCAACGGCAACGACGGGTTGAGCGAGCTGATCTCCGGGCTGGCCGCTCAGGGGCTCAATCTGTACGAGACGCTGCGGAGTTCGGTGGCGAAGGAGACCACATCGGCGGCCAACAACGGGGTGGGACCCGCCCCGGCATCCTCCGGTTCCGATGCTGGTGCGGACGGGGCTCCGGCCTCCCCGCCGGCGCCGCCCGAGATCGGCCGTGCCGCGCCTCCGGCCTGAGCGCTACAGTGGCGCTTCGTCCCTCTGACGGTACACAGGGACCTGTGGTGCAGTTTGGAGTGCACGCCGGCCTGTCAAGCCGGAGGTCGCGGGTTCAAATCCCGTCAGGTCCGCGGTCGGATAGCTCAGCTGGTAGAGCGCACGCCTGAAAAGCGTGAGGTCGCCGGATCGACACCGGCTCCGACCACTCGGAAAGCGCTGCTCAGGAGCGTTTTTCGTCCTGCTGGTGGGAGCCTGGGTGGGTGAGCTATCGGATGGTTGGCGACAGCCGCGGAGGGTGCGGTCGTCTTCGGCTACGGGCGGGGTGCAGGTTCGGCGTCGCTGGGGTCGCTGACCCAGGCGGAGAAGACCGGCAGTCCGTGCCATGCCTGGCCCTGAGACGGCTCGGGGGCCTTCGGTCGGCGTCGGCTGCTGCGATGACGGCGTAGGGGTGGGCGAAGCGCACGGTGGCGGTGCGGCGCAGCCCGGGCCGGGTAACCGGGGCGCTGGTGGCGACGAAGAGGCCGGTCACCGCGGCCGCCTCGAAGCCAACGGCGCTAGCGGGCGACGGCCGACTGGGCCGCCGCGTAGGCGAAGTGCTCGAGGCCCGCCGCCGCGGCCAAGGCTTGAGAGGCCGCAGGGAGGCCGAGCCGCTCGTCGTCGAGATCGACCGTTGTGGTGGCCGACCAGGCGGGCAGCACGGAGAGGACCCGCTCCTCGCGGCCCGTGTGGACTTTGGTCTCGACCCGCTCCTCGACGATGCTGCAGATGGTCCCGTCGCCCAGCGGCAAGTCGAACAGGGACAGGCCGTTCACGCTGCGTAGCTGGCGGGCCTCGGCCGTGACGATCTCCTCCGCGGCGGCGAGAACGTCGCCGGCGGGGACGGCCGGATCGGCCGCGATGACCGACCCGACCACGAGCCCGCCTCGGGCGGTGGCGAGGTGCACGCCCATCCTCCCGGCCCTGGGGGTGTCGAGCAGGTACTGGTGATGGCGCGGATCGCCCACCGGCGCCCGCAGCACCCGCTCCAGCGCGGTGGACCACCGGCTGCCCGCTCCGAGCTCTGCGGCGTCGACCACGTCGAAGGGCATCTCCCATGACACCCTCGTTGCCAGCGCCGACGCCAGCACCACTACGACATCGGGCGTCAACTCGAGCGGGAACTGCTCGATCAACCCGAGCGTGCGGTCCTTGGCCCAGGCGTCCAGATCGGGCGGGGACGGGATGTCGCCTCGATCCACCGACGCAGGTAGGTCCGCCCGCCACTGGCGCAGAGCGGTCGTCTCGGCCGCCGGGCGCACCCACGCTCCAGCGCCGGCGGAGACCAGCGGGTGCGGACTTTCGAGTAGGGCCTCGGCCGCCTTCGATGCCTCAGCGGGGTCCATGCCGAGCACGTCGGCCAACTCGCGGCGAAAGCCACCCTCCAGCGGCGCGCACAGCGCCAAGACGAGCCACGCTCCCAGCGGGGAGAGCACGTGATCGCCGTCTCCCGCGCACGCATGGAGTCGCTTGGCGTAGCGGCCCAGCGCCCCGGGAAGACCATCGATCACCTCGCCAGTCTCGCGCCCGAGTCCCGGAACGGACCTCAACCGCGACGTGGAGTACGTCGGGGTCGTCCTCGCTCCATACGACTGCGCCAGGATCCACCCGCGACCGCCCACTGGAACGCTCGCCGAAACCGCTCCACCCAGAACGCTGAGGCTGTCCCGTCGGACTGGCTTTTTCCGCCAGTTTCTGCGCTCGATATAGCTTCTGGAGGTGACCAATCAGCGGTACGCCAAGCTCATGGTCATCACAGGCCTTGTCTGGACGCTAGCCACAATTGCCGCCGTACTCGGTCACCGCAGCGGCTGGCAGGTCGCCACAGCCGCGATTTGCGCTGTGGGTTTCGGCGTAGGCGGCTTCGGGCGCCTACGGCAGGGATGGTCCCGTGGACATTGATGAGAGGGTCTCCGAAAGCCGCCAGGGGCAAGTCGTCATCACCGCCGTCGGCGATCGGAGTCCTGCGTTGCGCTGTCCGACGAAGCTTCAGATCATGCTGCGGGCCTATGTACAGACCGTGAGCCACACGTGATGATTGTGTCATGGACGGTCGTAATCCTCGGGCTGGCCCGATGGCCCAGGAGCCGGGATCCTCAGAACGTCGAGGTTATTGCGACCGCCGGGCTCCAGCAGCAGGGCGCCACAGATCGAATGGCCCGCGGCGCTCGGGCGGTCCGTAGAGGCTCGTAAAGAGCCGAACGACCGAGGAGGCCCCTTCACCCGCAAGCGACGACCGGTAAGCCATGACCACGCCGACATGGTAGAGGTCCACGAGATCGGGAACCTGCGCCGCCGCACTGGTGCTCAACCGGTGGGACACCCGGCCGGTCGTCCAGGCCTGCTCGAGGAAGCGAACCACGGCACTCGCCTTCAGGGCCTTCTGTTGCGGGTTCTGCTGGTAGGCGTAGCCGCCGAGGAGGGAGAACCGAAAACCCGCCTGGGCCTGCCAGAGCATCGCCTCGTCGTCGGGATACCTCGGGAAGGGGTAAGCGAGGACGACGGAGCCCGTCGGGACCGCGGCGAGCGCCCCTTCCGTGGCCGTCGGACTCGGCGCTCTTGCAACGACCCCGACTCCGGAGGCCGGGCTGATGTAGACGAGCCCAAACAGGGCGACGAGGACGGCGCTGGCACAGAGCACGGTCGTCGGCCCACGTGACTTGAGGACAGCCCGCCGCAGCCAACGATCGATGCCGATCGCCGTGAGGGCGCCGACGGCGAGGGCGGCGTAGAGGGTGAGCCGCGGCGCCACTACGTCCTGGAAGATGGCTCGGTGGGCGAGGAGGGCGAACGGCAGCGGGACGCGGGAAGGGACGGCGCCATCCATGAGACGGGTACCAAGGGCCCAGATCCATGCGCAGACCAATAGCGCCGCCAGAACCCGCACTAGTGCGACGCGCCGGTAGACGACGATGGTGGCGACGACCACAACGAGGAGCGGAAGCCCGATCAGGGCCACGTCCCCGAAGGTCTGGGGCGACCCGGGCGGTCCAGGGTTCGGCAGGTGGCCCGCCACCAGGAAGTGGTCGGCGGGCCAGAGAATGCCAGTCCAGTCTATGCCACTGCCTCCGGCAACGCCCGCACGGCCTGTGTCGTGCTCGGGACCTGCCAGCGCGAACCACACCGGGTAGGCCAAGAGCGGAATCGCGATCACTGCGGTGGCACTGGCCAGTCGGGCGAGCGCACCGACTCTCACGGCCAGCGCCCTCGGGCGGCGGAGCCCGCCTACGGCGAGGACCAGGAGGGTCGAGGCGAGCACAAGTGCGGTGGTGACAAGGATCTCGCTCGAGATGAGGAATTGTGCGGCCGCCATCACCGCCAGCAGCCCGCCACGCCATGTCGCCGGCCGCCACAGTCTCCGTGTCTCCGACGCAGAGGCTTCGCGAAGATGTTCGTAAACGACCAAGAAGATCAACGGTGGGAGCGGTACGAAGATCAGGAACAGGTAGCTGTAGTTGTGCGTCATGTACGGGGAGAACCCGTAGATCGCCCCACCCGCCGCGGCTGCAAACCACGAAATCCGCAGCCGACGGAGCACGAGGTAACCGGCCAGGGCGGACACGAAGAACGCAAAGCGCAGGAGCAGGTGATACGCGGCAACCGGGCCGAACAGGGCAGTCACCGGAGTGGCCAAGGCCCCGAGCAAGGGGAAGCTGGCATTGTCCAGCGCATTGAACCCGCTCGGGAAGTAGATCTTGCGAACAAGCAATGACGAATGTCCGCCGGTTATCGCCCAATGGGCGAGCGCCAGGAACCACGCCTGCTGTGCGGGGTCGCTGTCGGCCAGTAGGGGCAATGAGCCGTTGCCTGCGAACGACAGCGGCCGCAAGACCAGCCCGGCTGCGAGGGCATAGACCACGACGACAGCGACGGAACGACCCCGTCCACTCCATGCCCGGTTCGTGACTGGATCACCCGTTCCGGTCATGGTCGACAAGACATCTTCGACAACCGCATTGTGCTTAGAACGAGCGAACGCTAGTGCGCAGCAGCGGCCGTAGTGGGGATGCTGGAGCGACGATTTTTCCAGCCCATCCGCTCCGCAGCAGCACGCCGGCCTCTCCTCTGCCAGGCTACGGCCGTGGAAGCGGGACGGGAGCCGGTTGAGGCGATCAGCGCGGTCACGCTGGTGACGGCCGACATGGCCGAGGCCGTGGCCTTCTACCAGGTGCTCGGCTTTCATCTGCTCTACGGAGGGCCAGCTGCGACATTCTCGACCTTCCGAGCCGGCGCCGGCTACCTCAACCTCCAGCTCGATGCGGGGGGACCGCATCGAACGACGGTGTGGGGGCGAGTCGTGTTGTGGGTCGACGACGTGGACGCCATGTATCGGCGCGCCGTCGCTGCCGGTCACGATCCGGAGATGGTGCCGGCCGATGCGCCGTGGGGCGAGCGTTACTTCCACATCCGCGATCCCGACGGCCACGAGTTGAGCTTTGCTCGCCCGTTGGCCACCGGGTGAGATCGGGGCCTTCACCCCGGCGGGTGGGGGCGGCGCACGGCCGGACGGGCCGACGATGCGGCCTGGTCGGCCGGCCGGAGGAGCCGCGTCGGGTCGTAACGGACCTGGCCGAGGATGATGCGGCTGTGCACCTCCCTCGCGCCCATCTGGCGTAACCCATCGACGACCCGCTCGAGGTCGAGGGTCCCCGTGCTCGCTACCCGCAGCTGGTAATCGTACTCACCGGTCGTGTGAACGGCGTCGAGCACCTGGGGAAGACGGACGAGGTCCCGCTCGAAGTCACTGCGATCGATGTCGTCTTTCAGCTTCACATCGCTGAGCGCGCCAAGGTGGCGCCCGATGACCGTCAGGTCGAGCTCCGCGTGATACCCGCTGATGATGCCGGCCTGGCGCAATCTTCGGACGCGGTCGGCGGTGCTGTTGGCGCTCAGGTGCACGATGCGGGCCAACTGCTGGTACGTGAGGCGACCGTCGTGAACGAGCTCGGTCACGAGCTCTCTGTCGACCGGATCCAGAGCACTGGTCATTTGAGGAATACGAGGCATAACGAGCTCATTAACGATAAATACTAGCCACAGAACGGATGACGGTCGATAGGTCCGAGCCGATTGAGGTACAGAAGCTCGGACACTGGAAGCATGTTGCTGCTGCTCGTCAAGGTCGTTCTGGCCCCGCTGGTCGTCGCCGCCGCGACGCTCGCCCAGCGCCGGTGGGGACCGGCCGTGGGCGGTCGTCTTGTCGGACTTCCCCTCACTGCGGCGCCGCTCCTCGTGCTGCTTGCCGTGACCGATGGGACCCGGTTCGCCGATCATGTGGCCATCTCCGACCAGACGGGCGACGTTGCGGCCAGTGCCTGGTGCGTTGCCTATGTGCTGGCCTCGCGGCGGATGCGGCCGCTTACGGCCTTCGGTGTGGCCGGTGCCGCCTTCGCCGCGTGTGCTCTCGTGCTCGGCCAGATCCCTACGACGACGCTGACCGCGTTCATCATGGCGACGGCGGCCCTCGTCGCCGCCTTGGTGTGGTGGCCAAGGGTTCCGACCGCTATGCCGGCTCAGGACAAGGTCGGCCACGACCTGGGCGTGCGCATGCTCGTAGCAGCGGGATTCACCTTGCTGTCACCGAGTCGGCGGCTGCCCTCGGCGCTCGGTCGGCCGGCCTGATCGGCGCTATCCCGCTCGTCACCGTCGTGCTGACAGTGGCAACCCACCGTCGCCAGGGCCCCGTGGCCGCCGCCAGATTCCTCCACGGCGTCCTTTCGGGTTCGTTTTCCGTCATCGCCTTCCTGGCCGTGACCGCCCTTGCCCTCCCGGCCGTGGGGACCGCCCCCGGTTTCGCCCTCGCCCTCGTCGCCGCCCTGGGGGGCCAGCTCGCCCTCCGGCGGCGGGGCTCATCCGACCCCGTCGGGATTGCATCCACCCCCCTTCCCGGGTCAGGCGGCTAACGGCGAGGGCTCGGCCGCGTCCGCGACTACCCTTAGGACACCGCCTCGATGATCCGGACGTCTCGCTCGGCACTCCCGTCCAAGGCTCGCAGCGCCGCTTGATAGCCGGGACTGTCGTACGCAGCCTCGGCCTGGCCGACGCTTTCGAACTCGATGAGCGCCGTGCGCTCCATCAGGCCGGACTCGAACACCCGCGCCGGATTGCCGCGAGCGAGAAACCGTCCGCCGGCCTCACGGATCGCCGGCCCGGCCAGCTCGCTGTAGGCCGCCAGCTTGTCCGGGTCGGAGACGGAGCGAACCGCATTTATCCAATAAGCCTTGGGCATTGCACCGCATCCTCTCGATGGAAGGAACCCACAGCCAACCGGAGCGAGATCGGAGCCGCAAGATCGAGAGGCCGGAATGATTGCTTAGAATATGCGTATGCACGCAGGTATTGAGGGGTTCGAGATGCCGGAGGCATCGGAGGTGGACGCCCTTGTGACCAGGGTGCGACTACTTGCCGACCCGACGAGGCTGCGGATCCTCTGGGCACTGCACCAAGGCGAATCCGACGTCGGGTGCCTGGCTGAGCTGGCGAACTCGGGCGCAGCCGCCGTAAGCCAGCATCTGGCCAAGCTCCGGTTGGCCGGCGTGGTCAAGGCTCGTCGACACGGCCAGCACGTCGTCTACGAGTTGATCGACTCGGCGGTGCAGGACCTGCTGGATGACCTCGTCGGTCACTCCCGGCCTGCTGGTCGTGCTCCATCCCCCACGGGGAGACCGTAGTGACCCACACGGCCACGTGCGGGCGCGACGGCCACGTCGAAGGAGACGGACACAAAGCTCCGTCAGGGCCCACAGCGGCTCCGGGGCCGCTGCAACCGGCACCGAGTCGGACGCAATCCCGAGTCGATCGGGTTGGCGCGTTCGTCACGCTGCCCGAGATCCGGTGGTCAGCGCTTTCGTTGCTGTTCTTCGTCATCGGCGTGGCGTCGCTGGCGGCCGGCAGCGCTGGAGCCGCTGGAGCCGTCAGCGGCGCCGCCCTCGTGGGTTGCTATCTCGCCGGTGGTTGGGAACCCGCCCTGGACGGGCTGCGGGCCTTGCGGGCCAAGTCCCTCGACGTCGACCTCTTGATGATCGTGGCCGCGCTGGTCGCCGCGCTTATTGGCCAAGCGGTCGACGGTGGCCTCCTGATCGTCATCTTCGCCACCTCGGGTTCGCTGGAGGCAGTGGCCACGAAAAGGACACGCGACAGTGTGCACTCCCTGCTCAACCTGGCGCCCGAGCAAGCCACCCGCCTCGGTACCAACGGCTCCGAAGAGGTAGTTGACACCGCAACATTGGCCGTCGGCGATCTCGTACTGGTCCGGCCAGGGGAACGGATCGGTACTGATGGGACGGTGCTGAGCGGCATAAGCGACGTCGACCAGGCGTCGATCACGGGAGAGTCGCTCCCAGTGACCAAGTCGGCCGGCGGTGCGGTGTTCGCCGGAACTCTGAACGGCACGGGTGCGCTGCGAGTCTGCGTCGAGCGGGTGGCTGCGGAAAGTGTGGTCGCCCGGATCGTTGCGCTCGTCTCAGAAGCGTCAGCCACCAAGGCGCGTCTTCAGCTGTTCATCGAGAGAGTCGAGCAGCGGTACTCGGTCGGTCTCGTGGTCGCCACCATTGCCTTGTTCGCCATCCCGTTCGCCGCCGGAGGTGGCTTGCGGTCGACACTGCTGCGGTCGATGACGTTCATGATCGTGGCCTCACCGTGCGCCTTGGTGCTCGCCACCATGCCGCCGTTACTCTCGGCAATCGCCAACGCTGGCCGCCATGGCGTGCTCGTAAAGTCGGCCGTGGTCATGGAGCAACTCAGACAGGCCGGTCTTGTCGCCTTCGACAAGACAGGGACGCTGACGGAAGGAGCGCCCCGAGTCTCCGAGGTCTTCGTCGTGCCTGGCGACGACACCGACGTGGACGACCTGCTTTTTCTTGCCGCCGGTGCCGAGGTGCAAAGTGAGCACCCGCTCGGACGGGCCCTCGTCAGTGCCGCCCGTGATCGCGGCTGGTCGCTCCCCGAAGCGACCGCCTTCAGCTCGATCCCGGGCCGGGGCGTCGCTGCGGTCGTCAACGGACGCCACGTCGTCGTCGGCAGTCCGCTCCTCGCCGGCGCGGGGCCGGCTGGTGCACCGCATGTGGCCCAGCTGGTAGCCCGCCTTCACGCCGCAGGACGGACAGCGGTCGTCGTCACGATCGACGACGATGCCGCCGGGGTCATTGGACTGGCAGACCGCCTCCGCCCGGCGGCGGCCGAAGCGGTGGCTGCGCTGCGAGCACTCACCGGCCGAGCTCCGGTGATGCTCAGCGGTGACAACGCCGGCGTCGCCGGCCGGCTAGCCGACGAGGTCGGGATCGTCGACATCCGCGCCGGCCTCCTGCCCGAAGGCAAGGTGGCGGCGGTCAGAGATCTTCAAGCGGATGGAACGGTGGTCGCGGTGGTTGGCGACGGCGTCAACGACGCGCCGGCGCTGGCCTCTGCCCACCTCGGCGTGGCCATGGGCAGGCACGGCTCCGACCTGACGCTCGACACGGCGGACGTCGTGATCGTGCGTGATGAACTCGCCACGGTCCCCGCCATCATCGACCTCTCCCGGCAAGCCCGGCGGATCATCATGCAAAACCTGTGGTTCGCCTCCGCCGTCATCTGCGCACTTGTCGCCATCGACCTCACCGGCCACCTGCCACTTCCTCTCGGCGTGGCCGGCCACGAAGGCTCCACCGTTGTCGTCGGACTCAACGGCCTGCGGCTCTTATCGCGCCGCTCCTGGCACACCTCAGGGCCGCCGACGTAACTTCCATCACCGGAAGCGGCCGAGGCCGGGCTGGGTCGCACGGGTAGTAGTTTTCGAAGCAAGGCGCAGGGTCGGCCAGAAGGAGGAAGCTTGCCGGGAATGGGTGGCATTTCGAACAACAATGCCCTCATCGTCTCGGCGTTCCGTGTGGCCCTTCGCCACCAGACGCTGGTTGTCGTCGGCCTCCTTCTCGTCGTGGTCGTGGCGTGGACGGTGGCCCGGATCCTCCAGATCCGGGCCGTGGCGCAGTCCAATGCCCCGGGCGGCGCCGTCGTGCTGCGGTCGGATGCCGAGCCGTCCGGGCGATGGGCGGTGCGGGTTGCGTTCGGGGTGCTCTGGATCCTTGATGGCGTCCTTCAGGCCCAGGGCGCCATGCCGGTCGCGCTTCCTTCCGCCGTCGTGCAACCGGCAGCGGCCTCATCCCCGAGCTGGGTGCAGCACCTGGTCAATGTCGGTGTGACCGTATGGTCGGATCATCCGATCGAAGCCGCGGTCGCCACCGTATGGATCCAGGTCGGCATCGGAGCGTGGCTGCTCCTGGCGCCGCGGGGACAATGGTCGCGCCTTGGCGGCCTGGTGAGCGTGGGATGGGGCCTGGTCGTGTGGGTGTTCGGCGAGGCCTTCGGCGGCGTATTCGGGTCGGGCCTCAGCTTCCTCTTCGGCGCCCCGGGAGCGGTCCTGATCTATGTCGTCGCCGGGTTGCTGGTTGCCCTTCCCCGCTCAGCATGGAACGGCGAACGCCTCGGTCGCCTAATGATGCGCGGCGTCGGCGTGTTCTTCGTGGGGATGGCACTGCTGGAAGCGTGGCCGGGCCGGGGCTTCTGGCAGGGCTCGGTCGGCGGTCAACCGGTCGGCGGGGTGACCGCCATGGTGACCCAGATGGCTCAGACGCAACAACCATCGTTCGTGGCCAAAACCGTCGGCGACTTCGCCCGCTTCAGCGGCCAGCACGGGTTTGCCGTCAACCTCCTTGTCGTCGTAGCCCTTGCCGCCATCGGTGGTGGACTCATCGCGCGGGCCAGGATCGTCAACCGTCTGGCGGTGGCGGCCGCGGTCGTGTTCTGCCTCGCGGTTTGGGTCCTGATCCAGGATCTCGGCTTCTTCGGCGGCGTCGGCACCGACCCCAACAGCATGATCCCGATAGCCGCGCTCGTGGTGACCGGGTACCTGGCCGTCGTGAGGCCGGCGCATGCCGCCGCAGCGGAGTCACGCGTCATGGCACCCGAACCGAGTGGACGACTGATGTCGCTGCCACCGGTGTACCTGACGCGAACGCTCGGCGCCGTGTTCGCCGTGCTGGTCACGCTGCTCGGTGCGGCCCCGATGGCGGTGGCGTCCGTGAGGCCCGCTGCACCCATCGTCACCGAGGCGCTCAACGGCCAGCCGGGGCCCGAGGACACGCCGGCGGCACCGTTTTCTCTCGAGAGCCAGAATGGCAGGGCCGTCAGCCTGTCGGGCCTGTCCGGCAAGGTGGTCGTGCTCACCTTTCTGGACCCGGTGTGCGTATCGGATTGTCCGCTCATCGCCCAGGAGCTTGTCCAGACCGACCGTATGCTCGGCGCCGCATCCCGTCACGTGGAGCTCGTGGCCGTCGCCGCCAACCCCGTGGACTATGCCCCGGGCTTCCTCCGGGCCTTCGACCGGGAAGAGGACATGAGCAGGGTCGGTAACTGGCAGTACCTGACCGGGTCCCTCCCCACGCTTCGCCATGTCTGGAACTCGTACGGGGTGCAGGTGGCCAACTCTGCCGGTGGGGCGATGGTCGGCCACAGCGACGTCGCCTACGTCATCGACCGCAGCGGCAGGACCCGGTGGGTCTTCGGTGCCGACCCCGGATCGGGCTCGTCGAGCCTGAAGTCCTCATTCGAGGGGCTCTTGGCATCGAAGGTCCACCAGGTGCTCCAAGACAAGTGAACGGCCGAAGGATCGTCGCCGCCATCGCGGCCGCCGTTGGGGTTGCGCTGTGCGCCTCGTGTGGCTCCACCACTGTCTCGTCGACCGGGGGGCCGGCAGCACGCGCGACGTCCACGGCCACCGACCCGCTCGCCACGTCACTCACGGCCGACGGCGCCACGTGGGCCACGGTCCCCATGGGCCACATCGGCGAGGCGCTCAACACCTTTTGGCAGCTGGTCGCCCTGCCGTCGGGCTCGTCCTCGTGGAAGCTCGAGACGCCACCGGGCATAGCAACCAACGGTGGCCTGGTCACTTCGGGGACACCATCGCGTCTGCTCGTCGGCGTGCTCCCGGCGAACCTGCTGCACTTTTCGACCGTCGTGGCCACGTCCAATCGTGGAACCGCCTGGATCCCCGGGGTCCTGCCATCGGCACTCGCGGCGTCACCCGATGCCCTGACCGATTCGGGCGCCGGTGCCGACGCTCTCCTGCGCGGATCGAAGCAGCGGGTCGTCCATGAGTCGAAGAGCCTCTCGTCGTGGGCGCCGGTCACCGATGTCGCCGCTGCGCTCGATGGAGGACCCACACTCCGCGCCTGCAACGTCGGCGCCATCACCGCCATCGGACCAGGGACCGCCGGAGCGCCCCTCCTGGGGGTTGCCTGCCGCCGTAGGGGTGTCGCCGGGATCCTGCGGCCCTCAGGGCGGACCTGGCAGCTCGACGGACCAAAAATGCCGGGGGCGACGGCCGACGCTTCTGCCACCGTCCTCCGCCTTATCCCATCCGGGACGGGTGTCGCCGCCCTGGTCGCTGCCACGTCGGCGAGCGGGACCGCTCTGGTCGCCGCCTGGGACACGAGAGGGACGTGGGACACCACCGCCCCGCTCCGGCTCTCCCCGGCCGGGCCGCTGCGAGCCACGGGCCCCGCCAACTCCGGCGGCCTATGGGTGTTGACCGGGGGAACGCACCCGAAGCTGTACCTCGGTGACCGTGCCCACCACTGGACCGCGCTCCCTTCGCCTCCGACGACGACACGAACCGTCGCCTTTCCCACCACGGCGACGGGTCGGGGCGGCGGCGCGTACGCATTCGCCGTCAGCGGCTCCGTCCTCTCGGTGTGGCATCTCGACCCCGGCGCAGGCCACTGGACCAAGACCGAGAAGATCGACGTCCCGATCCAGTACGGTTCGTCCGGCTGACCTCCAGCTCCGTCTGCCGTCACCGGTCACGATGAGGTCCGCCAGGGACTCCGGTCGGTGCCTGATAGCGATGTTCAGGTCGACCGCTCGTCCCGTACCGCAGAGCGATGGTAGCCCGACCGAGCGAAAGCAGCTGAGTCAGGTACCGCTGGGCCGTAGCGCGACTCATGCCGGTCATGGCAGCCACGTCGGAGGCGGAAAGGGCGTTGTCGGCTTTCGCCAGGGTGTTCTCTACTGCATCGAGGGTGGGTGAGACGTTGGCGTGTGAGCCAACCGCGCAGGGGCTGCGCAACACGCCATACGCCTTGTCGATGCGCGATTGGTCCGTCTGTGGTCGGGACACCAGCTCCGAGCGCATCCCCTGGTAGGAGCGGAGCTTGTCCCTGAGGGTCGGAAAGCCGAAAGGTTTGAGCAGATAGTGCAGAGCGCCCGCCTGCATGGCGGCACGGACGCTCGCGGTGTCATTCGCGGCCGTGATGACGATCACATCGAGCGGCGTCGTAGAGCTGACCCGCAAGCGGCGCAACACGTCGAGGCCGTGGATGTCAGGCAGGTAGAGGTCCAGAAGCACCACGTCGGGACGGGAGGTGGCTACGGCGTCGAGGGTGGCCTGGCCCGAGTAGGCCTGCCCGATCACGTCGAACCCACCCACCTGTTCGACGTAGGACGCGTGGATACTGGCGACCCTGAAGTCGTCGTCGACGATTAGGGCGCGGATCATCGTCCGACCGCTGCCTCGGTATCGATGGCCTCGGTATCGACGGCCTCGGGACTTGGCAGCGACGCGCTGCGGTCGTGGCTGACGCATCCCGTCAGGAGGACGGTGAATACTGCACCGCCCTCGCCGCCGGAAACCTGAACCATCCCGGACCGGCGCCCGGCGAGGCTCCGTACCACGGATAGACCGAGGCCACGCCTGGCTCCGGTACGCGACGACTTCGTGCTGTAGCCGTCCGTGAAGATCGCTTCACGCTCCGATAAAGGCACCCCAGGCCCCGAGTCGCTCACCCGTATGACCAGGTCCTTACCCACCGATGCCAGGTACACCTCGACTCGCGGGGCCCGTTCGCTCTCCGTACTGGCATCGAGGGCGTTGTCGACGAGGTTGCCGAGCACGGTGATCACGTCGGCCGTATCCAGCAACTCCCCGTTGACCTCGCTGTCACGTGCAACGTGCAGCTCGACGCCGCGCTCAAGGGCAACCGAGGTTTTGGCCAGCAGCAGCGCCGCCACCATCGGGTCGCGGATCGTGGCCAGGAGCCGGTCGGTGAAGGTATTGCGCTGCACACTGACCTCGGTGACGTAGCCGATCGCCTCGTCGTAACGGCCGAGCTCCACCAGCCCGGCCAAGGTGTGCAGGCGATTGGTGAACTCGTGCGACTGCGCTCGCAGCGCGTCCGTGAGGCCAAGGACCGTATCGAGCTCGCGCAAGAGCCCCTCGGGCTCGGTCCTGTCGTGGAAGGTGACGACCCAGCCGAGATGGCGGCGGTAGTCGACTCGGATGGGCATCCGATTCACGACCAGGACCCGTTCTCCGATGACGACGACCTGGTCGGCGCCGGCCACCGTGCCTCGCACCACCTCTCGCACCCTGCCGGCGGGGATGAGCTCGTCGATGGCGCGGCCGACGACACCGGCGGGGAGCTCGAGGAGCTCCCGGACCTTGTCGTTGGCGAGCAGCACCCTTCCCTTGGTGTCGTAACCGAGCACCCCTTCGCGCACGCCGTGCAGCATGGCCTCCCGCTCCTGAAGCAGCGCGGCGATCTCGTCGAGCTCGAGGCCGAAGGTCTGGCGTTTCAGCCGCCGGGCGAGCCCGAGCGAGGCGAGGATGCCTACGATCAGGGTGGCCAGCAGGTAGAGCCCGATCGTCGGGAGCTCGGCGACCAGCTGGGCGGCAGCCTGATCCTCGGGGAACCCGACCGATACCTCTCCCACGATCCGGTGACCCTCGTCGAACAAGGGCGCCTTGCCGCGTGCGGTACGACCCAGCGTTCCGATCTGTATTCCGACCCACGTGCGGCCGGTCCTGAACGGTTCGGATGACCTCGACTCCGGATCGTCGGTGACGGACTTGCCGATGAGCGACTTGTTGGGATGGGAGTACCGGATCCCTGACGCGTTGGTGATGACAACGAACGCCGCGCCGGTCTGTCGCTGGATCCCCGACGTTACCTGCTCCAACCGCCCACCCGGGTCGCCGGCGGTCACCTGGTCGGCGATGCTGTCCGTGGCGGCGACCGTCTCGGCGATCGACAGCGCCCGCTGCTCGTAGAGCCGGTCGATATGGACCTGCAATCGCCACGTGACCAGCCCGAAGCCGGCCAGCAGCGTCGTCACAAGGATGACGAGCTGCGTGAGCGTGATCTGCCCCGAGAGCCTCCTCGGTCGCATAACGACTCCCACGATCCCCCCTCGGATAACGGTGCGGGCAGGACCCCCTCCTCCACGTCTCGGTCGATGGTAGCCGCCACCCATCGGACGGGCCCGCGGCCAGGCGGCTCGAGTGAGCACAATGAGCACAAGGTCGTGGAAGGTAAGCGATCGCGACGAAGCCATCCGAAGGGGACCGCATTTTGGGCCTTCGTGCGAGTCTTCGACGGATGGATCAATTCACCATGTCCGTGGGGTTCGGGCTCGTCACCGCTTCGATCATCGCCATCGCATCGGTCGGGCTGACCCTGCAGTTCGGCGTGACCAATTACGTCAACTTCGCCTACGGCGACTTCATGGCCCTCGGCGCCTACTTTGCGTGGGAGGTCAACAGCGGCCTCGGATGGAACATATGGATCTCGATGGTCATCGGCGCCCTCGGCATGGGCGTCGTGGCGGTGGTCCTGAACCGTTTCGTCCTCGGCCCATTCGCCCGGCGCTTCTCCTCAAACCTGGTGTACATCCTGATCGTCACGTTCGGCCTCTCGCTGATCATTCTCAACTTCGTCGAGGCGGTGTGGGGACCGAGCTACAAGCTCTACAGCCTTCCCCTACAGAACCCCTATCACCTTGGCCCGTTTCTCCTGACCAAGGACGAGATCATCATCTTTTTCCTCGGCGTCGTGCTCATGGTGGCGGTCCATCTGCTCCTCACCCGCACCAAGCTGGGAAAGGCGATGCGGGCCATGTCCGACAACACCTCTCTCGCCACCGTGAGCGGCATCGACACCGGCAAGGTGACGATGATCACCTGGTTCATCAGCGGGCTGCTCGCCGGACTGGCCGGCACAGTACTCGGCATCAATGTGGCCAGCATCACCCCGTCTTCGGGTGAGACCTACCTGTTCGTCATCTTCGCCGCCGTGATCCTTGGCGGCATTGGGAGACCCTATGGGGCCATGCTCGGGGCCTTGGTCATCGGCTTGGTAACGGAGATCTCCGCCATAGCGATGCCGGCCTACAAGCTCGACCTCGCCTTCGGCGTCCTTGTCATCGTCCTGCTCGTCCGCCCTCAGGGGATCCTTGCTTCCGCAGGAAAGGCCTGACGTGCCCGCTTTCGTCTTCTACATCCTGACTCTCGTCGTCTTCTTCTTCGTCTACACCATCTTGAACTGGGGACTCAACCTCCAGTTCGGCGAGACCGGGATACTCAACTTTGCCTACATCGCCTTCGTTGCGGCCGGTGCGTACATCACCGGCGTGCTCAGTCTTGGACCCCCGAACGCGACCAGCGGGCAGAGCTACATCCTGGGTTCACACGTACCGTTCCCACTCAACCTCATCGCCGGAGGGCTGGCCGCATCCCTGCTCGGCGTGCTGATCAGCTTGATCGCCTTCCGGCGGCTCCGCAGCGATTATCTGGCGATCGTCATGATCTCCCTCGCCACCGTCTGCTACGACATCGCCAACAACTACACCGCCCTCTTCGACGGCGCTGACGGCCTCAACGCCGTCCCCCAGCCCTTCGTGGGAGCCTTCAACCTCAACGCCAACACGTTCCTCTACGTCTTCCCTGTCTTCACCCTCGTGGTCGCAGCGGTGCTGTGGTGGCTGATGACCCGGATCTCCAACTCACCATTCGGCCGGACGCTTCGCTCGATCCGCGACGACCCCGACGTGGCTCGGTCGCTCGGCAAGAACGTGTTCGGCTATCAGCTCGCGGCAATGGTCATCGGCTCCTTCTACGCCGGTATCGGTGGAGGCCTACTCATCGAGCTTTCCTCGGCGTTCAATACCAGCGCTTGGACAACCCCCGAGACGTTCATCATCTTCGCCGCCCTCATTGTCGGCGGCCTGGCCAACAACGTCGGGGCGATCCTCGGGTCGCTGATCGTGCCCGTGGTCTTCGTCCAGCTTCCGAAGTTTCTTCCTGGTATCCCAGGCCACCCCGCTCTCGTCCCGGAGATCGACAACATGATCATCGGGGTCCTGTTGCTGGCCGTGCTGTGGTTCCGACCCCAGGGCGTCATCCCCGAACGGCGGAGAAGCTTCGAGCGGCTGTCGCTCATGGACGCGTGGGAGGGCGAGGGCCACAGCGGCGGCGGGCGGCGGTTCGCCAAGGCCAGCCGATCGATGGGAGACGCCGACGTCGGGACGTCGGGGGCGGGGCGATGAACGTCCCGACGGCGGGCGCTCCGTCGGGGACGGCACTCTCCTCAGAAGGACTGCGCAAGTCGTTCGGCGGAGTCGTGGCCGTCGACGGGGCGTCGTTTGACGTGGCCGAAGGCACCATAAGCGCGCTGATCGGCCCTAACGGAGCCGGCAAGTCGACGGCAGTCAACATGATCGCCGGGGCATTGCGACCCGACGACGGGCGAGTCACCCTCGGAGGACGCAACGTCACGGGCTGGCCAGCCAACCGGATGGCCGGTGCCGGACTGATCAGGACCTTTCAGCTATCGAGAGAATTCGCGCGACTGACCGTCCTCGAGAACCTGATGGTCACCCCACGCGAACAGGCAGGGGAATCCCTCTGGAACGTGTACTTCCGGCCGGGGCTGATCCGGAGGGAAGAGCGTGCCAACCTGGCCCGGGCCACCGAGATCCTCCAAACCTACGGACTGTACGACCTGCGCGACAGTAGGGCGGGGGAGCTGTCGGGGGGCCAGAAGCGCTTACTCGAGCTGGCTCGTTCGGTGATGGCGGAGCCGCGGGTGCTGCTGCTCGACGAACCCATGGCCGGTATCAACCCGGCCCTGATCGATCGCATCGGTACCCACATCGTCGGGCTGAGGGAATCGGGAGTGACCGTGCTGATGGTCGAGCACAACCTCAACATCGTCGAGCGCATCTGCGAGCGGGTCATCGTCATGGCCGAGGGACGCACCCTCGCCGTGGGGTCCATGGCCGAGCTGCGCAGGAACCCCGAGGTGGTCAGGGCCTATCTGGGAGGGGCGCTCAGTGGAAGCATTCAAAGCTGAAAGCATCACTGCGGGCTACTCCAGAGTCCCGATCGTTCGCGATGTGTCGGTCGAGGTGCCCGACGGCGGGCTGACGGCGATCGTTGGCCCCAACGGCGCCGGCAAGTCCACATTCGCCAAAGCCGTCTGCGGTGTCATCCGACCCACGGCGGGGAGGGTCTGGGTCGCAGGCGAAGAGCTGACCGGTCTCGCCGGCCACAGGATCGTCCGACGTGGCCTGGCCTATGTACCGCAAAACGACAACGTCTTTGCATCCCTAAGCGTGATCGAGAACCTTGAGATGGGTGCCTATACAAGAGCCGCCGGCGTCAGGCAGCGTATCGACGAAGTCTTGGACACGTTCCCGGACCTGCGAGTGGCAGCGTCGAAGCGCGGGGGTGCGCTCTCGGGTGGCCAGCAGAACATGCTTGGCATGGCCAGAGCCCTGATGCTCGACCCCCGGGTGATCATCCTCGACGAGCCAACCGCAGGTCTCTCTCCCGCGTACACAGAAATCGTCTGGGAGCAGATTAGGCGGATCACTGCGACAGGCACCGCTGCGCTCGTTGTCGAGCAAAACGTGGATCGGGCCCTTGCCAACGCCAGTTATGTGTATGTGCTCGTGGCCGGGGCCAACCACGTCGAGGGTCCGTCATCGCAAGTCGCCGCCCTTGATCTTGCCGCCATCTTCCTGGGCCGAGACGGCGCCATGCCCACACCGCCGAGCACCGCCTAGCACCAACCGACTACCGAAACGCGAGGGGGATTCACGCACCATGCCTACACCGTCATCACCCAACCCGTACCAGACGAGGCCACCCGGCCTTCCGAACCGGCGACGTCACCGCGTCCTCGCCGGCGCCGCTGCGGCCGCAGCCGCCCTCACGCTTGCAGCCTGCGGATCGAGTGCCAGCTCGACGAAATCCAATTCGCCACCAAACAACGCCGGAGGGTCCGGGACAGGAACCAATGGCCTGACCGCGTCGCCGATCGTCTTCGGGCAGCTCTTCCCCTTCACCGGAAGCAAGGCTGAGCTGTCCACATGGGGAGTCCATGGCGACGCCGCTGCCGTCTACGACGTCAATCACAATGGCGGCGTGATGGGCCATCCACTCAAGTCGGTAAGTGCCGACGACGCTGGTGATGCCGTCGACGCCGTGCCCGCCGCCCGCAAGTTGTTGGCTCAAAATCCCAAGTTCATCGTCGGGCCCTTCTCGCTCACGGTGATGTCGGTGATCGGCGATTTCGACCCGAGCCACGTGGTCGATTACGTCATCGGCGGAACCACGCAGCTCAACCACATGAATTACCCATACGTCTACCGGACGACGGCGTCGGACTCGGCCGAGGTGGTCGCGATGGCGACCTACGCGGTCAAGCACGGGTACAAACGAGCCGCGTACGTCTTTGACAACTCCTCCAACTCACAGGGTCTCGTGGCTCCATTGACAAAGTCGTACAAGGCCCAGGGTGGAACGGTCGTCGCCAACGAGAAGATCGTCCCCGATCAGAGCTCGTATCTCTCCGAGATCACCAATGCCTTCGCCAATCACCCGCAAGTGGTCTTCTGCGCCTTCGATGAGCAGACAGCAAGCACCGTCTTCTCGGACGCCCGCCAGCTCGGTCATCTCAACGTGCCCTGGGTCGGCGAGGACGTACTCGGGTCACCGGCCTACGCCAAGGCCTTCGGCCAACCGGCCGCCACCAAGTACCTCTACTCCGTAGCGGGCGCCCCGCCAGGAGGAACGGCCTACCAGCACTTTCTGTCCGACTACCAGGCGGCGTGGCACACCAAGAACATCCTGAGCTCCTCGTACAACATGTACGACTCGGTGATCATCTCTGCGTTGGCCATGACCGAGGCCAAGTCCACCAACCCGCAGGTGTGGCGAGCGGACATCACCAAGGTGTCCAATCCCCCGGGCACAGCCTGCTACACCTACGCTTCCTGCGTGGGCTTGATCAAGAAGGGGACCAAGATCAATTACACCGGGGCCACGGGTCCGGAGGACTTCAATTCGTACCACAACACCTTCAGCGGCTTCGCCGTCGACGGCTTCACCTCGAGTAACCAGCTGGTAGAGCACAGCTACGTTCCTGCTGCAGCAGTCGCAGCCAACGCCGGCTGACCTCCGACTCGGCCACGCCGCCCCGAGCCCCACCCGGGACGGCGTGGCAGTCTTGGGTCGTGACCGAAGCCCCGAGTTACCGCCGAATCGAGCCGGGGGTACACAGGGACCTGGCCGGCTCGCTCACCTACGACGCCTACCTGGACCTCGGACGGCTGCTCGGCGCCCAGCATCCCCGCTCGGATCACCACGACGAGATGCTGTTCATCGTCCAGCATCAGGTGACCGAACTGTGGTTGAAGCTGTTGATCCACGAACTGCGATCGGCCATCGCCCTCTTCGCATCCGACGACGTCGGGCCCGCACTCAAACGCCTTGCCCGCATCAAGCACATCCTCAAGCAGATGTTCGAGCAATGGGCCGTGCTCGCCACGTTGACGCCCATCGAGTACTCGCAGTTTCGCGGTCACCTCGGCCCGGCATCGGGGTTCCAGTCACTGCAGTACCGAACCGTCGAGTTTCTCCTCGGCAACAAGACGCCCGGGATGCTGGAGGTCTTCGCCCACGACCCCGATGCGGTCGCCGGACTGGGCGCCGACCTCGCCGCACCCGGCCTGTACGACGAGTTTCTCAGGTACCTGGCCCGCGCCGGCCACGACCTCCCCCACGATGTGGTCGAACGTGACTGGTCCGTGCCATACGTGTCATCTCCCGGCGTGGTCGAGGCGTTCAAACGCATCTACGCCCGCCCCGATGCGCACTGGGCCGCCTATGAGACGGCAGAGGAGCTCGTCGACGTCGAGGAGGCCTTTCAGCTGTGGCGTTTTCGGCACCTGAAGACGGTGGAGCGGGTCATCGGGTCCAAGCGGGGAACGGGCGGATCCTCTGGCGTCGCCTTCTTGCGTCGAGCCCTCGAGCTGACCTTCTTTCCCGAGCTGCTCGCCGTGCGCGCCGAGATCGGCGACCAGCCATGACCGACCTGTCACCGTCCGGCGCCCGGCCGCCTCGGGGCGCGAGACCGACTCTCGACGACGTGACGCAAGCGGACGCCGACGACCCCCTGGCGTCGTTTCGCGATCGGTTCGTGATCCGCGATGACCCCGCCGCCTACCTCGACGGCAACTCGCTTGGGCGCACCCCAAGAGCCACAGTGGACCGTCTCGCCCACCTGATCGACGTCGAGTGGGCCACCCGTCTGATCCGCAGCTGGGACGAACGGTGGCTCGATCTCCCCCACGAGGTCGGCGATCGGCTCGGGGCCGCCGTGCTCGGCGCCGCCACAGGTCAGACGGTCATCGCCGACTCCACGACCGTCAACCTCTACAAGACCATTCACGCCGCGGTGGGGCTCCGTCCCGGCCGTGACGAGATCGTCATCGACGAGGCCGACTTCCCGACCGATCGCTACGTTGTCAACGCCGTAGCTGCGGCCCTTGGGCTCGAGGTCCGCTTGGTACCGCCGGGACCCGATGGCGGTGTCAGCGCCGATCAACTGCGGCCGTTTCTCGGCGAGAGGACCGCAGCGGTCGTCCTGAGCCATGTCGACTACCGCTCGGGTTACCTCGCCGACATGGCCACCCTCACGGCCATGACCCACGACGCCGGGGGCGTCGTGGTGTGGGATCTCTCTCATTCGGCGGGCGCAGTCCCCGTCCGTCTGGACGACGCCGGCGTTGACCTCGCCGTCGGCTGCACGTACAAGTACCTCAACGCCGGGCCGGGCGCGCCGGCGTACATCTACGTCGCCGACCGCCACCACGCCGACGTCGAACAGCCCATCCCCGGCTGGTTCGGAGCCGAAGACGTCTTCGCCATGGCCCGCTCCCACCGGCCGGCGCATGGGGTACGCCGGATGCTCTCGGGGACGCCCAACGTGCCAGGGATCGTCGCCGTCGACGAGGGTGTCAAGGTGGTAGCCGATGCCGGCATCGGCCGCATCAGGGCCAAGAGCATCGAGCTCGTGGACCTGGCGACCGACCTGGCCGACTCCCTCCTTGCTCCGCTCGGCTGGCAGGTCGTGTCACCACGCCGCCCCGCCATCAGGGGGAGTCACATCGTCGTCAGGGGCAGCGACGCCGAGGCCGTGACCGAACAGCTGATCGCCGCCGGCGTCGTCCCCGACTTCCGCCAGCCCGACCTGATCCGCATCGGCCTCGCTCCCCTCACCACCACCTACCGAGAGGTCTGGGACGCCCTCCATGTGATGCGCCACGTCATCGCCACCGCCTGAAACTCGGCGCCGCCGATAGACACTTTTCTTTGACCACTTTTACGGAGTGACTCCGTAAAAGTGGGCAAAGAAACGCTCACTTCGAGGTACTCGGCCCCGATGTGCTCGCCCTAGCGTCAGCGGCCCCCCGGCGGCGGCGGTTGGGACACCCAGGCGTCGTGGTGGCCGACCCGGCCCGGCGGGTTCCACCCGGCGCTGCCCGGCGGGTTCCACCCGGCGCTGCCCGGCGGGTTCCACCCGGTGCTCCCCGAGGGCAGCGGCGGGACCGGCGCGGCGTCGTCATCGGGCGCCAGCGCCTCCCAGCGGGAAGCCAGCAGGACGAGCAGCGCCAGCCCGGCGACGACCTCCAGGTCGAACCAGCCGGTGAGCGAGACGTGGAGCACGACCCCGAACTCCGTGGCGGTTCGCGCCGAAACGAACTGGCTCAGCGGCACGTGGAAGATCCCGGCGACGGCGGAGATGGTCTGGGCCACGACCACGATCACCACGCCGAGCCCGAGGGGGACGCCCGCACGCGGCCGGGGCCAAAGGATGGCGACGACGGGTAGGAGGGCGAGGGCGAGAGCCGCCACGATGTCTCCTGCTGTGGTCAGTCCGGGCGTGCCCCTCATGAAGGCGCTACCAGCGAACACGTTGCGACTCGTCCCAACGGTCACGAAGACGAAGTGGTAGCGGTCCCACGCCGGCAGGAAGGCCACGCCGAGCACCACCGATGCGATCCCCGTCCAGACGGCAAGCCCCACCGCGGGAAGCCGGCGACCGTCGAAGCCACGCCTCCCGGGTTCGCCGATCGGTGTCCAGGCAACCGACGGCTCAAGAGCCTGCCCGGCGCTCGATGACCCGGCGCTCGATGACCCGGCGCTCGTCGAGCCGGCCAGGCCAACAATCGCTCCAACGGCACCGAGCACGAGCACCCCGGCCTCCGTCCAGAGGCCCCCGCTGGCGGTTGTGACCGCAAGGACGGTGCCGAAGTCGGAAATGACGTTGCCCAGGTTGGCGGCGACGATCCCTGCGGCGATCATGGCCCCAGCGACGACGAGGCCGCGAGACCTGACGGCGCAGAGGCCGGCGCTCACGAGCAACCCGGCGGCGATGACCACGTGGGAGGCGACCGTCGGGCCATCGTGGCTCAGCGGCAGCTGGCCCGGGGACTGGCGCAGGGCGAGGGCGACCACCTCGAGGGCGGCGGCCGCCGCCAGCAGGACGGCAGCAAGGAAGGCCATGACGGCGCTGCGATCCTTCGGGCCTTTGTCGCCGCCGTCTACGTCGTCGCCCGCTACCCCGACACCCGATACCCCGGCCACACCATCCGGGGCGCCGGCGGCCGCCACACCAGACTCGCCCTCCTCGGCTACGACATCGTCGGGTGCAAGCCCGTCACCCGGGCGCTCATCGGCAGGAAACACCGGACCATGATCGTCGCCACACCCGCCCCCGGTCCAGGCCGGCCGGCGATGGGCCGCCACCAAGCCACCAATTGGCGGTCCCCACACCGCGACGCGACAGGATGAGGGCGTGACCGTCGACGCCCACGTCCACCTGCTTCCCCAGCGCCTGGGCCAGGCGATTCGGGCGTTCTTCGCCGATAACGGCGTCGGCCTTGACACCTGGCGGTACCCGCTCGACCACGCCGAGACCACCCGTCTCCTTGCGGCGGAGGGAATCACCCAGGCATGGTCGCTCCCCTACGCTCGGCGTCCCGGGACGGCCGCCGCCCTCAACCAGGCCTCGGCCGAGACGGCGGCGGCGCTGGCCGAAGGTCCCGTCGACGTGATCGGCGGGGCCACCGTCCACCCAGGCGACGCCGACCCGGCCGGCATTGTGCGGGCCGGGGTCGAGGACCTCGGGCTGCGCGTCCTCAAGCTGCACTGCTCGGTCGGGGAGTTCGCCCCCGACGACCCCCGCCTCGAGGCGGTATGGGCCTACGTCTCGGATGTGGGCCTTCCTGTCGTGATCCACGCCGGCCACGCCGTCTCCGGGCACACCGCCGCCGGCGAGGTCGACGCGGTACGGGTCGTCGCCGAACGGTGGCCCCAAGCGCCGCTCATCGTCGCCCACTTCGGCCACGACGCCCTAGACGCCACCCTCGACCTGATGGCCTCGCATGACAACGTCCACGCCGACTTGACTCCGGTCGTCCACGACCCGATCCCCATCCCCGCCGACCGGCTGGCCGCCGTCGCCGACCGGGTGCTCTTCGGGTCCGACTGCCCCAACACCGCCGTGACGGTCACGGATCTCCTGGCCCATCTCGACGGCCTCGGGCTCGAGCCGGCCGCCCTGGCCGGCATCAGGGGTGGCAACGCCGAGCGGCTCCACGCCGGCGTGAGAGCCTGACGGCGCAGCGCCTTACGGCTGGCGGCGGGTAGGGCTGGCGGCGCTTACGGCTGGCGGGCCTGCAACTCCCGCCACGTCTCCCTCGGACCTGCGGGCTCCTTGGGCAGACCGAGGACCATCTCGCCCAGGATGTTGCGCTGGATCTGCGAGGTACCGGCGTAGATCGTTCCGGCCCTCGCCGAGAGAAACGTCCCGACCCACGAGGCGCTGTCATTGGGCGCGCCGACGCTGTCGGCCTGGAAGCTGCTCGTCGGCCACCGCCCCGACGGCACGAGAGCGTCGGCGCCGAGAACGTCGACGGCCAGCTCCGTAACGACCTGGTGGTATTCGCTCCAGAACAGCTTGAAGATCGACGACTCAGGGCCAGGGGTCTCACCGGCGATGAACCGGCTGAGCGTGCGCATCCCCAAGAAGCGCATGACCTCAACCTGACCGTAGCACCACGCCAGGCGCTGGCGGATCAACGGATCGAGGCTACGCCCCCGCTCGCGGGCCAGGTCGATGAGCCGGTCCAACTCGGCCCGGTACATGATCGGCACAGTGGCGGCGGCCTCTCCTCGCTCGTAGCCGAGCAGGGTCATGGCCACGGCCCACCCCTCGTTGATGCCGCCCACAACGTTGACGGCCGGCGTGCGGGCGTCGGTGAGGAACGTCTCGTTGAACTCCGATGCCCCGTTGAGCATCCGGATGGGCCTGACCTCGACGCCCGGCTGGTCCATGGGGACGAGCAGAAACGTGATGCCCTTGTGCTTGCCGACGTCGGGATCGGTTCTCGCCAGCACGAAGATCCAGTTGGCCAGGTGGGCCGCCGACGTCCAGATCTTCTGGCCATTGAGCACCCACTCATCGCCGTCGAGCACGGCCCGGGTCCCGAGGTTGGCCAGGTCGGAGCCGGCGCCGGGCTCGGAGTAGCCCTGGCACCAGCGGTCGGCACCGGAGAGGATCCGGGGCAGGAAGTGGCGCTTTTGCTCTTCGGTGCCCCATCGCAAGATGGTGTTGCCCACCATCTGGATGCCGAAGCCGTCGTTGGCCGTGCCGGTCGGGACGCCGGCACGGAACAGCTCCTCGACGAGGACGACCTGCTCGGCCGGGCTTAGCCCCCCACCGCCATATGTCTTGGGCCACGAGGCGGCGAGGAAGCCGTGTTCGTAGAGGGTGGCCCTCCACCCGGCGGCGAATTCGGCTGCTTCGGATGGGGGCAGGGCGCCGATCCCCTTCCATCCGGCCGGGAGGTGCTCACCGAGGAATGCCCTGATCTTGTCCCTGTAGGCCTCGGCTTCGGGCGGGTAGGCGGGATCCACAAAGGTCACGCTACTTGCAGGAATTCAGGGACAGGGGAAACGAGCGCCCGGCGCGCCGAGCGAGGCAGGATGGTGCCTATGACCACCACGGTGCCATCGCCCGCCCCGTCCGGTTCCAGCCCGCAACCGGGCGACTCCCGAACGCGTGCCGGGTTCGGCGTCGACATCGGCGGTTCGGGCATCAAGGGCGCTCCCGTCGACCTGGCGTCAGGGGAGTTGAACGACGAGCGCCACAAGGTGGCCACCCCCCAGCCGTCGACCCCGGATGCTGTCGCCGCCGCCGTCGCCGAGGTGGTCGAGCATTTCTCCTGGAAAGGACCGATCGGAGCCACGTTCCCTGCCGTGGTGACCGACGGCGTGGCCAGGACGGCGGCCAATGTCGATCACGCCTGGATCGGCACGGACATCACGAAGGTGATCGGCGACGCCACGGGCCTCTCGGTGACCGCCGTCAACGACGCCGACGCCGCCGGCCTGGCCGAGGTGGCCTTTGGTGCCGCCGCCGGCCACGACGGCCTTGTCGTGGTCACGACCCTCGGGACCGGGATCGGCACCGCCCTGCTCTACCGGGGCGTCCTCGTCCCCAACAGCGAGCTCGGGCACATCGAGCTCGACGGCCACGATGCCGAGACGAGGGCGAGCGCCGGCGCCCGTGAACGCGACGACCTGTCGTGGTCCAAATGGGCCAAGCGGCTGCAGTCGTACTTCCGGGCCATCGAGGACTACCTGTGGCCCGAGCTCATCGTGATCGGCGGCGGCGTGAGCCGGAAGGCCGACAAGTTTCTCTCGCTCATCGAGATACGGACACCGCTCGTCGCCGCCACCCTCCACAACGAGGCGGGCATCGTCGGCGCCGCCCTGGCCGGGGCGGGGCACGGAGCGGCCCTGCAGGCGGCGCCCGTCTCCCCCACGTGAGCGGACACGACCCGAAGCGAATCCCGGTAGCGTCAGCGGCCATGGATGTCCTCGTCTGCGTCGGCGATGTGGCCGTACCGCCGCGCCTTTCGGCCCGGGCCAGGAGGGAGCTCAACATTCCGGCCGGCCAGCTGCCGCTCGGCACCGTCTCCGAGCTGCGAGCCCACATCCCGAGGACCGTCGGCGTGATCGGCGAGCCCGACGAGATCGTCGAGGTGGCGGTGCAACTGCACAGGGCTGGGCTGCCCGTCGTCGTCTACACCGACGAGCCGCTCCCCTTGGATGACGGCATCGAGACGGCCAGGATCTCGGATCGGGGCGAACCCATGCGGGCCGCCGACTCGCTCCTCGACCTCGTCGGCAACACCCCCCTCGTCCGCCTCGATCGCAGCGCACGAGACCTGTCCTGCCAGCTCCTCGCCAAGCTCGAGTATCTCAATCCCGGAGGCAGCGTCAAAGACCGCCCGGCCGTGCGGATGGTCGACGTAGCCGAACGCGACGGCCTGCTGGCGCCGGGAGGGACGATCGTCGAGCCGACGTCGGGCAACACCGGGGTCGGGCTGGCCATCGTGGCGGCCCGGCGGGGGTACCGCTGCATCTTCACCATGCCCGACAAGATCGCCGAGGAGAAGCGGGCGCTGCTGCGGGCCTACGGCGCCGAGGTGGTGATCTGCCCCACGTCGGTCGAGCCCGACCACCCCGAGAGCTACTACTCGGTGGCCCGACGCCTGGCGCAGGAGACCCCGGGCGGCTGGAGCCCCAATCAGTACGCCAACCCGGCCAACCCCGAATCGCACGTGCGGACCACAGGCCCGGAGATCTGGGAGCAGACCCGGGGGCGCATCACCCACTTCGTCGCCAGCATCGGCACCGGGGGGACCATCAGCGGCATCGGGCGCTACCTCAAGTCCCGCAATCCCGATCTCCAGATCATCGGCGCCGACCCCGAGGGATCGGTCTATTCGGGAGGCGGCGGGCGCCCGTACCTGGTCGAGGGCATCGGTGAGGACTTCTGGCCCGACGCCTACGACCGGACCATCGCCGACCGGGTGGTGATGGTCTCGGACCGAGACAGCTTCCTCACCGCCAGGCGCGTGACACGCGAGGAGGGGATCCTCGCCGGCGGGTCGTGCGGCACGGCGGTCTGGGCGGCCCTCGAGATCGGGCGCGAGCTCGGGCCCGACGACGTGGTCGTCGTGCTGCTCCCCGATTCGGGTCGGGGGTACCTGTCCAAGGTCTACGACGACGGCTGGATGGCCGATCATGGTTTCCTCCGGGTCGGCGGCGAGACGATCGACCAGGTCCTGACGAGAAAGGCGGTCGACGTGCCACCGCTCGTGCACATCCACCCCGATGAGACGGTCCGCCAGGCCATCGCCGTCCTCAAGGAGTACGGGGTGTCGCAGATGCCGGTCGTCAAGGCCGAACCTCCGCTCGCCCTGGCCGAGGTCATCGGCACGGTGAGCGACCGCCGCCTGCTCGAGCGAGCCCTCGCCGAGCCGTCCATGATCGCCGAGACGGTCGGTGCGGTCATGGAGCCACCCCTCCCGACGATCGGTACCGGCGAGTCGGTGGACGTGGCCGCCGCCCGGCTCAGCGCCGCCCCCGCCGTGCTCGTGCTCGACGGCGGGCACCCCGTCGGGATCGTGACCCGATCCGATCTCCTCGACTTTCTGGCCGGGAGCGACCGGTGAACAACGAGACACGCCGTACCGAAGCATCCGGCTCCGGGACACAAGGGTTCGAGACGCGGGCCATCCACGCCGGCCAGGACCCCGACCCGGTCAGCGGTGCCGTCATCCCGCCGGTGTCGATGTCGACGACGTTCGCGCAGTCGGCCGTCGGCCAGCACCACGGCTACGACTACAGCAGGGGCGGCAACCCGACGAGGGCGGCGCTCGAGGCCTGCCTGGCCTCCCTCGAAGGCGCGGCGAGGGGCTTGGCCTTCGCCAGCGGGCTGGCGGCGGAGGACGCCGTGCTGCGCATGTTGAAGCCTGGCGATCACCTGATCATCCCCAACGACGCCTACGGCGGCACCTGGCGGCTTATCGACAAGGTCTACGGACCGATCGGTATCGAGCACTCCACGGTGCCGATCAACGACCTCGCGGCCGTGGAGGCGGCGTGGCGACCCACGACTCGCCTGGTGTGGACCGAGACGCCGACCAACCCCGAGCTCGGAATCGTCGACATCGAGGCCCTGGCCGGCGTCGTCCACGCCAGAGGGGGGCGGCTCGTGATCGACAACACCTTCGCCACGCCGTACCTGCAGCAACCCCTCCGTCTCGGCGCCGACGTGGTGTCGCACTCGGCGACCAAGTACCTGGGGGGCCACAGCGACGTGGTGGGCGGGTGGATCGGGACCAACGACCATGAGCTGGCCGACCGGTTGGCGTTCAACCAGAACAGCGTGGGGGCGGTCCCCGGTCCGTGGGACTGCTATCTGGTGCTGCGCGGCCTCAAGACCCTGGCCGTCCGCATGGACCGCCACTGCGCCACCGCCGCCCTCGTCGTCGACATGCTCACCGCCCATCCCGCCGTCGAACGGGTCCACTACCCGGGGCTTTCGTCCCATCCCGGCCACGAGGTGGCGGCACGCCAGATGCGAGGCTTCGGTGGAATGGTGTCGTTCGTGCTGCACGGCGGCGAGGACGCGGCGTTGAAGGTAGCCGCTGGCACCGAGCTGTTCACCCTGGCCGAATCCCTCGGAGCGGTGGAGTCGCTGATCGAGCATCCTCATCGCATGACCCACGCGTCGGTAGCGGCATCGCCCCTGGCCGTCGACCCGGGCCTGATCCGGCTCTCGGTGGGGCTCGAGACGGCCGACGACCTGGTCGCCGACCTCGCCGGCGCCCTCGATCTGGTGGCCTGAGTGCCCGTCGAAGGCGAGCCGCCCTACGCCGAGGACCATCGGGAGACAGACCTCGGTCGGGTCGCAGCGGTCAGCGACCGGGGCAAGCGCCATCAGGACAATCAGGACGCCTATGCCATCGAGGGCGCCGGCGACCGGGTCGTTGTGGCGGTGTGCGACGGGGTGTCGACATCGTGGCGTTCGGACCTGGCGTCGGCCGCGGCGACCGCGGCGGCCATCGACGCTCTCCGGCCTCTCCTCGAGGTCGATCCTTGGCCCGAAACCGACGCCCTCGTCGATGCGCTTCAAGCGGCGACGGGACAAGCCGAGAAGGCGGTAACCAACGTCATCACGCCGGCGGACTCCACCACCGCGACCACCATGGTCGTCGCCGCCGTCGGACCGGGGAGGGCCGCCGCTGGCAGCATCGGCGACACCCGGGCCTACTGGATCGATACCGGCACGGCGTCTCATCAGGTCGTCACCGTCGACGACTCCTGGGCCGAGCTGGCCATACGGGACGGGCTCTCCCCCGAGCAGGCCTACTCGTCGCCGCACGCCCACGTGATCACCAGGTGCCTGCGTTCGGACAGCGTGACGGTCACCCCGCCCAATGTCTCGGTGCTCGAGATATCCGGTCCAGGCATCCTCCTCGTCTGCACCGACGGACTGTGGAATTACCTCAAGGAGCCCAACGACCTGGCCGCCGGCGCGGCCGTCACGCCCGGCGAAGCGTCCGCCGACATCGCCCGCCGGCTGGTGCAGGTCGCTCTCGACGCAGGCGGGAGCGACAACATCACGGTCGCCGTTATCCCGGCGGGACCCGACGGGGTCATCGGCGAGGAGGTGACCGGCTCGGAGGAGGAGCAGCACGACGATCCGGCGGAGGGCGGGGCGACGACTCCGGCCGGTCCCACTCCTTGACCGGGAACGAGAAGTAGAGCGCCTCGACCGGGCGGGAGCCTTCGGGCCGCAAGGTCGGATCCACGAGCCGATCCCGATAGCGGGCGACGACGGCAGTGACCGCTTTGTTGAGCTCTTGGAGCTCGTCTGCAGTGACCCAGGCGAGGGTCTCGTGGACGTCCGACGCCTCGACCCATTCGGGTTCGTCCTCGTGACGTCGTGACCACCACTCCGCAAGCCGATCGAGCTGGCGGTCACGGAACATCGTCGAGAGGGCATCGGCGGCCACCGTCGTCTCGGGATCGTCGAAGGTCCCCCGGAGCGAGGTGCCGAGAGTGACCCGTCGCCACGGGCGCTGACGGCCACGCCCGTCCCCGGTTTCCTCGACAAAGTTGTGCCGGGCCAGCGTGCGCAGATGGAACGAGCACGATGAAGGACTCTCGCCCACAAGCTCCGCCGCCTGCGTCGCCGTGAGCGGGCCGTGGACCGCGAGTACCTCGAGCAGCGCCAGCCGGGTCGGATGGGCCAGGGCCCGCATGTCCCTCGGATCCCGCAGCTCACGCATACCGAGAGCGGTCGCACTGTGATCGGTGTCTGGCGCGATGTCATCGGTCTGGTCCCTGCTCATTGCCGGTCGACCCTACCAAGGTCAACCCGTCGATCTTGGCACCGACCTTGCCTCCGACCAGGGCGTTTGCCAGCCTGGATGGCCGGCTGGTCATGGCGGCGGCGGTTGAGAATCGGGCCCGGGTTCCGTCTCGGTGAGCCCATCGGCGCGGAGAAGGCCGTCGATGATGATGGGAAGATCGAGGCGGTCGCCCTCCCAGTTGGGGGTGCAGGCGTCCGGGCGGGCGTAGCCCTCGAGACCACCGCCGGCGGGTGGCTTCGCCGGGGCAGCCGGGACGATAGGTATGGCGTGGCCGTCGGCGCGCACGAAACGGAATCCGCCGGTACCGTTGATTTCGATCCGGAAGCCGCCCTCGTGGTGGCGATGATGGTGACGCCGGCACAGCGATACGAGGTTGTCGAGGCGGGTCGCGCCGCCGTCGATCCAGTGCTTGACGTGATGGGCTTCGACGCCCCGACCCGGGCATCCAGGGAAGCGGCAGGCGTTGGCGTCGCGTCGCATCAGGGCACGCCGCAACGCCCGGTTGGGCCGACGGGTCCGTCGGCCCAGGTCGACGATGGTGCCGTCGGCATCCTCGGAGATGAACACCGTCGGCTGGTCGCACGCGAGGCGGCGCACGGTGCTCGGTGCCAAGGCGGGACCGTCGACCAGCTGGCACAACTCGCCGAGACCTTCTGGACGGCCCGGCCCGGACGCGGCCGCACTTGCATCGGACGGGTCATCTCCGCTCCCTGCCTGGTGGGGTGGTTCGCTGGGTCCCGCCCGTTCGGGGGACTCGCCGCTGGGGCGGAGCGCTGCGGTCTCGGCGACGACGGCGACCAGGTAGCGATCCCCGTGATCGGCGGTGTCCGCTATCTCTTGGTGGTCGAGGTCGACTCGGGCCATCTCCACGATGGCGTCGGCGCGCACCGCCCCGAAGGGATTGCTCGCACCGTCGCGTTCTGCGTTCGCAACATCGTCGGGGCGACAGCGCAGGTCGATCGCCTTGATCAGCAGCGCGGCTTGCTCGGGAGGGAGCCGGAAACTGCCGACAATGGTGCCGTCGTCGTCGGTACTCCACGTGACACAGCGCTGCTGACGTCGTTGCCTGGCCGAGTCCTCGGCCGCGGCGCGACACCGGTGGTAGGCGTGGGTGACAACCTCGAGCTGCCCAGCGGTCATGACCCTAGCCAGGTCGACGAGCGCCTCTTCGGTGGCGGGGGTAGCAACGCGAGTGATGGCTCTGACCTGGGAGTACGAAAGTCTCCCGGCACCGAGCTCGTCGCGGACCCGAGGCAGGTCCTCGAGGGCCGCGGCGACACGGACGTGCTGGCGGGCGGTGACCGGGCTGATCCCGCAGCGCCACGACAGCCAGTGGCTCATGGAGCGGCACTCGAGCGCCTCCCACGCTCTGCGTCGGTCGTACTCGGCGATGGCGAGCAGGAAGAGGCAGGTGGCCGCGGCGATCCGAGACGCGAAGCCACGGATGTGGTCGGCAAGAACCTCATCATCGAGACCGGTCAAGGGTCGCCCCAACGGGGGCTCGGGAGGTGGAGTGACATCAGGAGTACATGTCATAGCTCAAGAGTATCGAACATATGTTCGTAGCGCAAGAGAAAATCTCGGCGGCGCCACGATTCCGCGCGGGATCGGCCGATCGGATCGGGGAGGCACGTGCAGGACCGGTCGGTTCGCCCTGCGTGACGTCGCCCTCACCGGGGTATGGAACGGAGTCTGCGTGCGATTCCGCGGAGTCGCCGGCATCCGTCGGCAGGCGTGGCATGCTCCGCGCATGGCACCTTCATCCGACGACGTCCGCGGGCTACTCGGCGAGCAACTGGGCGCCCTCAGCGAGTTGGTCGGCGGCCTGAGCGACCACGAGCTCGTTCGAGCCAGCGGCTGCGAGGGATGGCGGATCGCCGACTTGCTCGTACATCTACGGCTCGGCGCCGAGGGACTCCTCTGCGGGCTCGCGACGCCGACGGACGCGCCCGCCGACCGTGACTTCGTCTCGTACTGGCGGGACTGGCCGCGGGAGGGGCCCGCAACCTTCGACGACGTCCGATGGACCTGGGCCAGTGCTGCCTCCTACGCGACCGCCGATAGCCTGCGGGGGCATTTCGCTGTTGTGGTCGACGCGGCCCGGCTCGCCGCCCACCTGGCCCCACCGGGGCGCATCGCGTTCCAGGGTCACGTCTGCGACATCGACGACTTCCTCACCATGTGGATCGTCGAGCTCGCTTTGCGCCAGCTCGATCTCCTCGTGGGTGTCCCCGACCGGCCCGACCCGCACCCCCAGGCCTTCGAGCTCACGACACTCACCCTCGACGGCCTTCTCGGTCCCGATCGCCCACCCGCATGGGACCGATTGACCTACGCCAAGAAAGGATCGGGGCGAGAACCACTCGACGTCGAGGACCGGACCTGGCTGGCTAATAGGGCGTCCGCCTACCCGGCCTTCGGATAGACGATTCCGCGGAGTCGGCCGTGCGACCCCTCAGGACGAGCCGAAGCCGCCGGTGGGCGAGACGGTGAAGGGATGCGACCAGACGAGCACTCGGTAACGGTGATACCGGTAGCTGCGGGCAGGGCGACCCCACGTCGCTACGGCGGTGCGCCGGTCGACGCCGCCCCAGGGGGCGCCCGGTTGGTACACCATGAACTGGAAGTGCTGTCCCTCGTACCACGAGGCGTCGGACTCCCTGTCGTAACGAACGAGATGGCTGCTCGGATCCGCGATGACCGGGCGAACCCTGACCTTGTCGTGACCCTCGACGGTCGTGATGCTGGCGCTCCAGTAGGCACCGACGCCGTTGGTCAGATGGTGACTCTGGAGCCACGATGCGAGTGGCGCGGCCGGGCGGGCCAACCCGGGCGCGGCGAGCGTGTAGCCGAAGCCGGCGGCGAAGCAGAGCGCAACGACGACCCCGAGAACGCCTGCGGCCGTCCTCATGCCGCCTGAAGCGGTCCTGAAGCCGCCCCCGGTGGTGCGGGCCCAGGCCCGGGCGACGACCCGGCCGGCGAGGATGGTCATGAAGGCCGCCGGCGCGATCAGGAAGCGGGCAAAGACATCCGCGTTGAAATAGGCGAGCATCACGTACGAGGCAGCCGAGCCGAAGGCGGCGACGAGGAGAAAATCGTCCAGCCTCCAGTGCGCCGGCTCTGACTGCCACCAGCAAGCACGCTCGTCGGGCTCGCCGGTCGGCTGCGACCTATGGGACGGCTGCGACCTATGGGACGGCTGCGGCCTATGAGACGGCTGCGGCCTGTGGGGTGGACGTGACGGACCACCAACGACGCCGGCAACCAGGCGCGCCAAGGCGAGCACGACGCAGACGACGACCACCACGGTGCCGACGGCGCGGACGTCCTGGAGCCAGCTCGGAACACCACCCGTGCCGTAGACGGCGCTGCGCAGTCCGAAGATCTCGGCGCCGAGGCTGTAGAGGTGCCGGACGTTCTGCTCGACCTGGGTCGGACTGTGAGCGACGGCATCGTGCCTGCCGATGCTGAACGAGCCAGTCGCCTTGGCCGCCTCCCTCACTACTACGAGCAGTACGGCCGCGGCCATGGCGGTGAGGACGGAGGCGCTTCCCGCTCGAACGGAGCGCCGGCGGAGCATGGCGACGATGCCGGCGACGAAGACCGGCGCGGTGCCGTAGGCCGCCGTCTGGAGGTCCCCGAGCATCCCTGCGGTCAGCACGACCACGGCCACGACGACACCAGGACCGATTCGGCCCCTTCGGATGGCGTAGAAGGCAACCAGCGCACACAGCAGCGCCCCGATGTGATCGCCGCCCCGGAGGAGATAGATCGTCATCGCATGGGTCGGGAGGGCAAGGATGGCGATGACGGTCACGGCCCCTGCGGCCGCGGCGCCACCGGATGCGCCGTCACGAGCGATGACGACGCCGAAGAGGACGACAAGGGCGGCGATGACGGCCGGGACGAGGCTCAGCAGGGCCGGGTGCACGCCGAAGATGAGGTACCCGACCGTGTAGAACGGCACCTCTGCGGTCCAGAACGAGTCGAGCGACAACGCCCAACCGTGCAGCAGGAGATTGCCGTTCCCCGCCGACTGGCCCTCGAGCACGAGCGATGCGCCGTCGGAGTTGGGCGTGATGGCGTGGGAGGCGGCTATGAAGAGGGCGACGAGTGCGACCACGGCGACGAGCGCCAAACCCCATGTCACGGCCCGACGGCGTGGGTGTGACGACCGGCTGGATCGTTCGGGCGGAGAGGCCTCGGGCGGTGCTACAACGCCAGCCTCGGTCATTGGCCGGCCTCAGTCATAGGTCGGCGGCGGTCATCGGACGGCCTGTTCGGCGCCCGCCGAGCGAGGAAGCGATCGAAGACCACGGCGCCGGCGGCGATGGCGAAGAAGAGGAGGGCCACCCAGACCGAGTTGATGGCGACGCGCAGGTAGCCGATGGCGTCGACGTCGATGAACGGGTACGGGTACGGGTACGGGTACGGGTACGGGTACGGGTACGGGTACCAGTGCACGAAGGCGCCCCGGATCAGGGTGAATGCCATCCAGGCGACGGGAAAGACCAGCGACCTCCAGGCGCTTGCTGCGGAGGTCATCCGCCTCGGACCGAACAGCAACCATCCGACGACGGCGAGCACCGGTACCACCGTGTGCAGGAGCTGATCGGCGGCGCGGCCCCAGCTGTCCAGCTCGGCGAGACCCCGGAGGGCCACGTGGTAGACGATCCCGGTGATGGTGATAGCGATCAGGCTCGTCAGCCGCAGGACAGGAAACCAGCGCGTCGAGCGCCCCACGCCGAGGACCAAGAGGAGCGTCGTCAACCCGACAAGCAGGTTGGCGTCGACCGTGAAGAACGCGAAGGTGTTGAAGCCCCGCTCGACCGACGTCGAGAAGTAGCCGTGCGTATTGGTAGCCGCCACCGGGACCTGGATCACGAGACCGAGGACGACGGCGACGGTAGTCGCGGTGAACCACGGTCGTGCCCACCTCTGTTCCACGCCGGCCCTCCTCGAGACTGGCCTGGATGGTAGCTAGGCCACAAGCACGGGAGCGGGAATGCTCTGCTGCTCCCTGCGAGTGACAAGCCAGACGCCCGATATCAGGGTCACGACACCGACCGCGGCGAGGAGCCACTGGTAGCCGATCACGGCGATCAATCCCGCGCCAACGGCGATCGAGACGGCCTGCGGGGTGCCAACCACCACGTCGAGGGTGGCGCTGACCCTCCCCTGGAGGTGGGCCGGGGTCTGGCGTTGGATCAACGTGTTGGATGCGGCGATCAGCCATGGCAATCCGAAGCCGGCGATAGCGGCGCCGGCGGCGTCGACCCCGAGCACGGGGACGACGAGGAGGAGGTCGCCGGCGGCGAAGCAGATCATGCCGATGGCGCTCACCCTGCCCTCACCCAGCCGGCGCATGGCCCTGGCTACGGTCGGACCACCCACGATGGCGCCCACGCCCATGAGCGATTCGAACGGGCCCAGCCAGCCCGCAGATCGGTGCAGGCCGGTGGTGACCACGGCGATGACGGCCGTCTCGGTGAACCCGATCACGCAGCAGGTCGCGGCGAGCGCGGCGGTGACCTGGCGTATTGGCACGGTCCTTCGGATATGGGTAAGGCCGGCGGCCACCTCCGTCCTCCACCGCCCGGGGCTGCGAACCGGCGCCGGCTCCCCGACCCGGATGCTCGCCACGGACACGGTCGCCACGGCGAACGTGCCGGCGTCGATGGCGGCGACCACGTGGCCCCCGACGACGGTGAAGAGGCCGGCCCCGATGAGCGGCGACACCAGGCGGAGGCCCTCTCGCACCGTCGAGAGCAGCCCCTGGGCATCACCGAGATGGTCGTCGGGCACGAGGGAGTGGAGGAAGCCGCTCTGGGCCGCGCCGAGCATCGAGCTCGACACGCCGTAACCGACCATCACCGCCCAGATCAGCCACACCTGGCGACGGTCGTGGACGAAGAACAGGGAGAGGGTCAGCGCGCCGGTGGCGGCGTTGACCGCGATGAGCACAGGGCGGCGCCGGAACCGGTCGACGAAGGTCCCCCACACGGGCCCGAGGATCGAGGGTCCGGCCATGAAGAAGAAGGTGAGCCCGGCCAGGGCATTGGAACCGGTCAGCTCCCTGACCCAGATGGCCAGCGCCAACCACAGCGAGGTATCGCCCAGGATCGAGAGGGCCTGGCCGGCGAGGTACCGGCGAGCGAAGGGGACGTGCTTCAGGCGCCGCACGGATAGAAAGCTATCTATCGAAAGACTTCTTGTCAACCCTCGACGAGGGGCTGTTCAGAGGGTTCTGATGCGGATGGTCTCGTCCATCCCGGCGAGCCGGTTGAGCATCTCGTCGGTGAAGTCACTGGCGATATCGGTAACGACGTAGCCGACCTCGCCTCTCGTCCCGAGGGCCTGGCCTTCGATGTTGACCCGGTGATCGGCGAAGATGTTGTTGATCTTGGCCAACACACCCGGGGTGTTGCGATGGATATGCACCACGGCGTGGGCCCCGGCACGGACCGGCAGCTCAAGGTTGGGGAAATTCACCGAGAGCGACGTCGTACCGCAGCGGGCGTAATCGATCAACTTGTGGGCGACGAACTGGCCGATGTCGGCCTGCGCCTCTTCAGTGCTGCCCCCGACGTGGGGGGTGAGGATCACGTTGGAGAGGCCGCGCAGTTCGGAGACGAAGGGCTCGCCCTTGCCTCCCGGCTCCTGGGGGAAGACGTCGATGGCGGCGCCGGCGATGTGCCCCGACTCGATGTGGGACCGCAACGAGCGGTGGTCGACGACGAAGCCTCGGCTCAGGTTGAGGAAGAGCGAGCCGGGGCGCATGCGGGCGAACTCCGCCTCCCCGTAGAAGTTGCGGTTGTCGGGGCGGCCGTCGACATGGAGGCTGACGACATCGACCGACTCGAGCAGCTCGCCCAGGCTGCCGCAGCGGCGGGCGTTGCCGAGGGCCAGGCGGTCGGCGGTGTCGTAGAAGCACACCGACATGCCGAGGTTCTCGGCCAGCACCGAGAGCTGCGTGCCGATGTTGCCGTACCCGACGATGCCGAGGCGACGGCCCCGCACCTCGTGGGATCCCGACGCCGACTTGTCCCAGATCCCGGCGTGCATGGCCCGGTCCTTGTCGGTGAGCCTGCGGGTCAGGGCGATGATCTCGGCGATGACGAGCTCGACGACGCTGCGGGTGTTGGAAAACGGGGCGTTGAACACCCCCACCCCGCGGCGGGCTGCGGCGGCCAGGTCGATCTGGTTGGTGCCGATGCAGAAGGCGCCGACGGCCACCAGGCTCCTCGACTTGTCGAGCACCGTCTCTGTCACCTGGGTCTGCGAGCGGACGCCGACGAGCTCGACGTCGGAGAGCAGGTCGACGAGCTCACCTTCGGGAACCGCCCGGTTGAGCGTGGACACGGCCCAGCCGGCGCCTTCGAGGAGGTCGACGGCGCCGGGATGGATGTTCTCCACGAGCAGCGCCCTGCCACGGGCGGGGGTGGAAGCGTCGATGGCCATGCGTTCCAAGGTACCTGGACGCTGCGTCAGAACCTGACGGTGGCCACCAGGATGCACGACACCGACCGCAGCACGATGGCGGTGTGCCCGCCAGGCCTGGCGAAGACGAAGACCCGGCCGTTGGCCCCGGCGTAGTCGACCGGCGCGTCGTAGGCAAGGGGGCGGGTGGTGGCCGTGCCGGCGCCGGCCTCAATGCGTCTGGCCGCTCGAAGGCATGGCGGTGTTGCGGTCCGTGAGCTCGGCGCGACCCCGGCGGCCGCCGGCACCGCATGGCGCAGCTGGGCGGTGAGCGAGGCGCGGTCGGCCGCCACGATACGGGGGCCGGACGCCGGCGTGGTCGCATGCGCGGTGCTGTGCGGCGAGGTAGCCGATCCGGCCCCGGCCGAGCCACCCGCCGGCCCGCCCGCCGTCGGCTTGGCTCTGCTCGCCGCCCTCGAGGAGGTCGCCGTCGCCTTGCTCGAGGAGTCGCCGGAGATGCGGCTGAGACCGAATCCCGCGGCGGCGATGGCGACGACAATTGCCGCTACCGCAGCCACCCCGCGTGTCGAGAACCGATCCCTGAGTCCGGGCCGGCGAAGCGGCGGAGTCCACGCGGCCATGGCGGCGTCGACGGTGTCGTCGACCAGCGTCGGGCTGGAGGAGCGGTCCAGTTCATCGAGGCGGCCGAGCGCGGTCTGCCAGGTCGTCAGCTGCTCTCGGCAGGCCAGGCAGGCCAGGAGGTGGGCGGAAACGGCGGCGTCTTGCTCGCCGTCCACGGCGGCCGAAAGCTGGTCCACGTCGAGATGCGGGTCGATCATGGTCATCCGGCGCTCACCGCCTTCGGGCTGCCAGGGTCGGCGAGCAGAGGGACGAGGGCGGCGCGGCCGCGGGCGATGCGCGAGCGCACCGTCCCCGGAGGCAACCGCAGCACCTCGGCGATCTCGGCGTAGTCGAGCCCGCAGACATCGCGGAGGACCACGGCGGTCCGGTGTTCGGGGCTGAGGCGGCGGAGGGCGGCGTCGGCGTCGAGGCGGTCGGCCACGCCGTCGAGCGCATCGTGCGCTTCGTGCTCGCCGACGTCGGGCGTGGCGACCGGGCGCCTGTTCCTGCGGCGAACCTCGTCGAGGGCGGCGTTGACGGCGATCCGGTAGGTCCAGGTCGAGAACGTGGACCGCCCGTCGAAGTGAGCGAGGCCGCGGACGATGGCGATGAGGCTGTTTTGTAGGGCGTCGGCGGCGTCGGCGTCGGTTCCTGCCACCCTCCGGCACACCAGGTAGAGGCGATCGTGGTGCCGACGCAACAGCGCGTCGAGCGCGGCCCGGTCACCGGAACGGGCCCGAGCGATCAGACCGGAGTCGTCGTCGGTCGAGATGCGACGAGCCTACCGAAGGCCATGGGTGCCAATGGCGGCGGGGACGCCAACCTGAGACGTTGCTGAAGAGGGGAACCACGGCTGCGGCCCCACCGTCTCACCACGGTGCCGAACCGTCTCATCCTCTCTTTCCTGTTGCAGGGGCCGCTGGTCGCTCGGGTCCGAACGGCCGCTAGCGTCGAGGTCCAGTGACTCCCCCCGACGAACCCGACGAACCCGACGGACCCGACGGACCCGACGAAGCCCCGTCCGAATCGGGCCCGACGCCCGTCCCGCCGCGAGGCGCCAAGCGCAAGCCCAACCGGCCGACGAGCATGGCCAAGCCCTCCGGCCCGGCCAAGCGATCGGGCCCGGCCAAGGCATCGGGCCCGGCCAAGGCATCCCGCCCGGCCGAGCCGTCCGGTGACCGGTCGTCGGCGGGCCAATCGTCATCTCGCAGCAGGTCGTCATCGGGAGCACGCTCCTCTTCGGGCGCACGATCGTCGTCGGCCAACCGTCCGGCCCAGCGCCGCCGGGAGGCCATGGCGCAACGGCGGCGTCAGCGCCAGATGTGGCTCACGGGCGGCGCCATCGCCGTCGTCATCGTGGTCGTGGCGGTCTTCGTGATCATCAAGCTGACAGGCGGGACCGGCACCACGACGGCGGCGTCAACGGATCCGGCGGCCGCCTCGACGGCCAACGCCGCGGTCACCACTGCGCTCTACGACAAGTACACGGCGGCCACGCCCGCCGCCCTCGCCGCCGCAGCCAACAACTACAAGACGGGGATCTCCTATCCGACCCTCATCAACGGCAAGCCGGTCTCGGCCACGGGCAAGCCGGAGGTCCTCTACATCGGCGCCGAGTACTGCCCCTACTGCGCCACCGAACGCTGGGCCATGGTCCTGGCCCTCTCCAAGTTCGGGACCTTCACCAACCTCAGCCACATCCACTCGAGCTCGACCGACGTCTACGCCAACACCCAGACCTTCTCGTTCTACAAGTCGAGCTACACGAGCAAGTACGTGAAGTTCGTCCCGGTCGAGACGACGACCGAGAACGAAAAGGTCAAGCTCCAGACGCCAACGGCGGCGCAAGACGCCATCATCTCCAAGTACGACTCCGGCCAGAACATCCCGTTCGTCTACTTCAACGGGAAGTCCTATCTCTCGGGTGCCGAGTACAACCCTCAACTGTTGCAGGGTAAGACCTTCGACGAAATCGCCAACCAGGTCGCGGCCGGCAAGACCAGCCTGGCGAGCAGTGTGTACGCCAACGCCGGGACTATCGTCTCGCATATCTGCCACATGACCGGCGGCAAGCCGGGCAGCGTGTGCAAGTCGTTCCCCAAGCCCATCACGAGCTGAACCGAGCGGAGCCACCGTGGCACCATCCCGCACCGCATCGTCCCGCAGCGCGGCCCAGCGTCGGCGAGCCAGGGACATGGCCCGCCAGACGAGCTACACCAAGGTGGCCGCAGCGCCACCGGACGATCCCGATGACATCGACGACGACTGGGATGACGACGCACCAGGTCCCACGCCGCACTGGCCGGCGATCACAGGGATCGTGCTGTGCGTGGCCGGGCTCGGCGTCTCGGCCTACCTGACCTACGCCCACTACACGACCGCAACCATCCTGGCCTGCCCGGACACGGGCATCGTCAACTGCATCAAGGTCACGACGAGCTCCTACTCGCACATCCTCGGCATCCCGGTGGCTGTGCTCGGCCTCGTCTTCTTCGCCGCCATGATCCCGCTGCAGCTGCCGGCGGCGTGGCGGTCCCGATCGCCGCTCATCCGCATCGGCCGCGTGGCCGCATGCGTCGTCGGAGTGGGGATGATCCTGTGGCTGGTCTACGCCGAGCTCTTCCTGATCAAGAACATCTGCATCTACTGCACCGCCGTCCACGCCCTGACGTTCCTGCTCTTCGTGGTCGTCGCCATCGGCACCGTCGCCACGACGGCGCCGGACACGGATCAGGTGGTGTAGTCGGCGTTGATGCGGACGTAGCCGTCGGTCAGATCGCAGCCGTAGGCGGTCGCCTCGGCGCCGCCGGTGCCGAGCTCGACGTCGATGTCGACGTGGTCGGCGCCCATGACGCCGGCGAGCGCGGCCAGGCCTTCGGGTCCGGGGATGGCCGGGTAGGCCTCCAGCTCGCCGAAGCGGATCACCACGCGTTCCTGGTCGATGTCGGTGTCGTCGGAGCACTTGCCGATCGCCATCGCCACCCGCCCCCAGTTGGGGTCGGCGCCGTGCACGGCCGTCTTGACGAGCGGCGAGTTGACGATGGCCTTGGACACCCTGCGGGCCTGGTCTCTGTCCCTCGCGGCGCGCACCGTGACCGTGAGCAGCTTGGTGGCTCCCTCGCCGTCGCGCGCCAGCTGCAGGGTGAGGTCGACGCAGACCTCCCGCAACGCCACGGCCAGCTCCGCTTCGGGCACCGGTCCCGCCGCCCCGTTGGCGAGGACGACGGCGGTGTCCGAGGTGGAGGTGTCGGTGTCGACGCTGAGGCAGTTGAAGGTGTCGTCGACGGCGCGGCGCCACAGCCGGTCGAGCGGGCCGGCGGCGACCTCGGCGTCGGTGACGACGAAGGCGAGCATGGTCGCCATGTCCGGCTCGATCATGCCGACGCCCTTGGCCATCCCGACCACCCGGGCCGGGCCGACCTGGCGCCCGGCGATCTTGGCCACGGTGTCGGTGGTCATGATGGCGGCGGCGACGCCGGCCGCATCGGCGCCCCACGCAACATCGTCGCGGGCGTCGAGGCCCATCAGGTAGGTGCGCAGGAGCGGCATCGGGTAGGGCCGCCCGATCACGCCGGTCGACGCCACGAGCTGCTCGCCGGAGCCCACGCCCGTGGCTGCCGCGGCCAAGCCGGCCAGCTCGGCGGCGTCACGATGCCCCTGGGGGCCTGTCGCCACGTTGGCGTTGCCGGCGACGACGACCACGCTGCGCGCGGTACCTCCCGCCGCCCTTGGTTGGCTGAGCGCCACGCTGGGGCCGACGAACCGGCTCCTGGTGAAGACGCCGGCGCTCGTGGCCGGCCGGCGGGAATAGAAGATGGCGACGTCGTCGCCCGGCCCCGACCTCACGCCGACGCGGCCGGTGTGGGCGACGAACCCCTCTGGGAGTGCGGTCAGATGGTCGGCCCGGCTCAGATGGTCTGGCCCGTCTCCAGCTGCTCGAGGCAACGGCGGATCTCAGACGCACGGAAGCGACGATGGCCGCCGAGCGTGCGAATGGCGGTGATCTTGCCCGCCCTGGCCCAACGGGTGACCGTCTTGGGGTTCACGCGGAACAAGGCGGCGACCTCGGCCGGCGTGAGGAGCGTGTCCGCTTGTGCGTGGTCTTCCATGACTAGTCTTTCTTTCTGTCTGTCCGGTTTGCTCCCCAACCCTACGGGCGAGGGATGGCGCGGAGAATGGCACAAACGGGTCATTTTTCACCCCCACCCTGACTAGGCGACGCTCATGACCCGGACCCGCCCCGCGCCGGGTTCGAGCCGGCCGATGACCACGGCCTCGTGACCACGGGCGACCACGGCGGCGAGCACGGCGTCGACGGCGTCGGGGGCGACGGTCAGGACCATCCCGATCCCCAGGTTGAACACCCGCAGCATCTCGGCGTCGCTGACCCCGCCGGCGGCGGCGATCTCGGCAAAGATCCTCGGCTCGCGCCACCGGGCCCGTTCTACGACGGCGTCGATGTCGGGCGGCAGGGCCCGGGGCAGGTTGCCGGGGAGGCCGCCGCCGGTGACGTGGGCGACGGCGTGCACTCCGCCGCACGCCACCGCGTCGAGCACGGCCGGCGTGTAGATGAGCGAGGGGGCGAGCAGCTCGTCGGCGAGGGTGTGCTCGGCGCCGGTCCAGGCCGGAGCGTCGAGCGAACGCCCGGCCACCTCGAGCAGAGCGCGGCGGGCGAGGGTGTAGCCGTTGGAGCGGAGTCCTGGCGAAGGAAGGCCGACGAGCACGTCGCCGGCGGTGGATGTGGCGGCTCCGTCGATGATGCCGTCGCGCTCGACGATGCCCACGGCGAAGCCGGCCAGGTCGACCTGACCGGGGGCGATGAGCCCGGGGTGCTCGGCCAGTTCGCCGCCGACGATGGCGCAGCCGGCCTGCCGGCACCCGTCGGCGATACCCACCATGATCGAGCGGACCTGGTCCGGATCGACCCGGCCGAGGAGTTGATAGTCGAGGAAGAAGAGGGGTTTGGCCCCGCAGCAGACCAGGTCGTCGACGCACATGGCCACCAGGTCGATGCCGACGGTCTCGAAGCGGCCGGTGGCCATGGCCACGTCAAGCTTGGTGCCGACCCCGTCGGTCCCGGAGACGAGGACGGGCCGGCGGTACCCGGAAGGCAGCTCGAAGAGGCCGCCGAACCCGCCGATGGTGCCGAGCGGGCCGTGCCGGTCCTGGGTCGAAGCAACCAGGTTGCGCATGGCATCGATGGCGGCGTCGGCAGCGTCGATATCCACGCCGGCGCCGGCATAGGTCAGGCCACTCGGATGCTCAGCCACTCGGATGCTCAGCCACTCGGATGCTCAGCCACCCGGATGCTCAGCCACCCGGCAGCTCGGCGACGCTCACCTCGGGCACCGGCATATCGGGGACGCCGACGGGCTCGACGCCGGCCGCCGGCGCAGTGACGAGCTCGACGGGCACGGGGTAGTTCCCGGTCAGACAGGCGTCGCAGAACCCGGCGCCGGCCGCGCCGGTCGCCTCCTTGAGGGCGTCGATGGCCAGGTAGGCGAGGCTGTCGGCGTCGACGTAGTCGCAGATCCCGCCGACCTCGAGGTTGGCGGCGATCAGCTCGGAGCGGCTGCCCGTGTCGAGCCCGTAGAAGCAGGGCCAGCGGTACGGCGGCGATGAGATGCGCAAGTGCACTTCCTTCGCTCCCGCCTCGCGCAGCATCCGCACCATGGCGCGGGTCGTGGTCCCCCTGACCACCGAGTCGTCCACCACGACGAGGCGTTTCCCCTCGATGGCCCCCCTGAGCGGATTGAGCTTCCGACGAACGCCCCGGTCCCGCGCCGACTGGTCGGGGGTGATGAACGTCCTGCCGATGTAACGATTGCGCACCAGCCCTGTGGTGTAGGGAATGCCGCTGCGCCGGGCGAAACCCTCGGCCGCCGGCAGGCCGGAGTCGGGGACACCCATGACCGCGTCGGCGTCGGCGGGCGACTGCTGGGCGAGCAGCTCGCCCATCCGGATGCGGGCACCCTGCAGTTCCTGGCCGTACAGGCGGCTGTCGGGGCGGGCCAGGTACACGAACTCGAAGAGGCACAGCTTGGGGTCGATGGCCTCGGTCGGCCAGGGCCTGACGCTTCTCGGGCCCCCGTCGTCGACGACGAGCACCTCCCCCGGCTCGACGTCGCGCACGCAGTGGGCGCCGGCTATGTCGAGCGCCGGCGTCTCCGATGCGAGCACCCACCCGTCGTCGTCGAGGCGCCCGAGGGAAAGCGGCCTGAAGCCATTGGGATCGCGGACACCGATGAGCCGGGTGTGGTCGCAGAGGACGAGGGAAAATGCCCCGCGCAACGTGGGGAGCACGGCGACGAGGGCATCGACGAGGTCGTGGTCATCGTGGACTGTCAGGTGCCGGGCCAGCAGCTCAGCGATAAGATCGCTGTCGTTGCCGAACGTCCCCGGCAGCATCCCCGCCGCCTCGGCCAGGGCCTCGGTGTTGGTGAGGTTGCCGTTGTGGCCGACGGCGAAAGCCTGCCCACCAACCGTTCGGTAGACGGGTTGGGCGTTGTGCCATGTCGAAGCGCCCGTCGTCGAGTACCGGGTATGGCCGATGGCCAGGTACCCCTGCAGGCTCGCCAGCTTGTACTCGTTGAAGACGTTGGTGACAAGGCCCATGTCCTTGACCACGACGATGTCCTCGCCGTCGCTGACCGCCATCCCCGCCGACTCCTGGCCGCGATGCTGGAGGGCGTAGATGCCGTCGTAGGTCAGGTTGGCGACGGGGCGGCCGGCGGCGAGCACCCCGAAGACACCGCACGCTTCGCGGGGCGATCCGTCGGCGCTCTGCGGTGCAGTCACGGTGGCTCAGTCTCTCACGAATCGACCGGCGAGCGCGACTTGCTGATCCGGCCCCGGCATCAGGCCAGGCCGATGGCGGCGGGGAGCACGGCCTCCCACGCCTTGGTGGCCCGTTGGATGCTCACGTCCACGAGGCCGTCGACGACGAGCCGGTCCCCGCCGGCCACGCCGAGATCGGTGAGGGTCAGGTCGGCCGCCGCAACCCTGGCCGCCAGGGCGTCGAAGTCTGCGGCGGCGACGGAGATGAGGACGCGCGACGGGCCCTCGCCGAAGAGGGCGGCGTGGTCGGCGATCCCCGCCACGCCGAAGCCGACGCCGCTGCGCAGGGCCATCTCGGCCAGCGCCGGCCCGATGCCACCTTCGGAGACGTCGTGGATCCCACCGATGCGGCCCTCGCTCACGACGGAGGCCACCAGATCGACGAGGCGGCGGTGGGCTTCGAGGTCGATGGGCGGGAGGCGCCCGCCCCTGTGGGCATGGCGCTCGACCGCCCAGCGGGAACCGGCCAGCGAGGTGGCGGCACTGCGGGGGTGAACGCAGACGATGCGCTGGCCGCCGACCAGACCCACCGAGGGAGGCCGGCGGTGCAGCTCGTCGACCAGGCCGAGGGTTCCAACCACAGGGGTCGGGTCGATGTCGCGTCCGCGGCTCTCGTTGTAGAGGCTCACGTTGCCGCCGACCACGGGAAGTCCGAGTGCACGGCACGCTTCGGCCATGCCGTCGATGGCTTCGGACAGCTGCCACATGACCTCGGGATGTTCGGGGTTGCCGAAGTTGAGGCAGTTGACCACGGCCACCGGCGTGGCGCCCACACAGGCGACGTTGAGGGCCGACTCGGCCACCACCGCGGCCGTGCCGAGCCTCGGGTCGATGGCACACCACCGGCCGTTGCCGTCGGTCGAAAGGGCCATGGCCCTCGGCGGCTCGCCCGGCCCCCGGTCGCCCGGCACGCCGGGGGCAGCCAGGCGGAGCAGGGCGGCGTCGCCGCCGGGCGCCTCGACGGTGTTGAGGAACAGCTGATGGTCGTAGCGGCGCCACACCCACGACGCGTCGACGAGCAGGGCCACGAGATCGTCGCCGCAGTCGGCCGGCGCCGGCAGTCGGCCCGGGTCTTCGGCCGCCCGGGCCTCGAGGTCGGCGGGGCGGGCCAGCGGGCGGTGATAGACGGGAGCGTCGTCATGGAGGGTCGAGGCGGCGACGTCGGCGAGGACATCGCCATCCCAGCCGTCGAGGATCCGCAGGCGCCGGGTGTCGGTGACCCGGCCGACGATCGAGGCGGTGACCTCCCAGCGGGAGCAGCACTCGAGGACCCGCTCGAGGTCGTCGGGGGTCACGATGGCGAGCATTCGCTCCTGGCTCTCGCTCGTCATCACCTCCCATGGCTCCATGCCCGGCTCCCTGCGGTGCACGGCGGTGACATCGACATCCATGCCGACCCCACCGCGTGACGCCGTCTCCGACGTGGCGCAGGCGAGACCGGCACCGCCGAGGTCCTGGATGCCGACGACGAGGCGTGAGTCGATGAGCTGCAGGCACGCCTCGATGAGGCGCTTCTCCTCGAAGGGGTCCCCGACCTGGACGTTGGGCCGCTTGGCTTCCTCGGCTGCGGCGTCGTCGGTAAACCCGGCCGACGCCAGGACGCTTACGCCGCCGATGCCGTCGCGTCCCGTGGCCGAACCGAGCAGCACGGCGAGGTTGCCGACGCCGGTGGCGGCGCCGAGGACGAGGCGTTCGATGGGCAGCAACCCGCAGCAGAGCACGTTGACGAGCGGGTTGCCGGCGTAGCTGTCGTCGAAGACGGTCTCGCCACCGACCGTCGGGACTCCGACGGCGTTGCCGTACCCGGAGATGCCGTCGATGACGCCGGCCGCGATCCAGCGGCTACGGGGGTCGTCGATGGGCCCGAAGCGCAGCGGGTCCATCAGGGCAATGGGCCTGGCCCCCATGGTGAAGATGTCGCGCAGGATGCCGCCGACGCCGGTCGCTGCGCCCTGGTAGGGCTCGATGGCGGAGGGATGGTTGTGGCTCTCGATGCGCAGGGCGACGGCCACGCCGCCACCCGCATCGACGACCCCGGCATTTTCGCCCGGCCCGACCAGGACCCGGTCGCCGTCGGTCGGCAGGCGGCGCAGGTGGACCTTGGAGGACTTGTACGAGCAGTGCTCGCTCCACATGACGGCGTAGAGGGCGAGCTCCAGGTGGTTGGGCTCACGCCCGAGCAGGCCGGCGATGGCCTGCGCCTCGTCGTCGCTCAGACCGAGAGCCCGGTGGATGGGCGCCGTCACGTGTTGAGGAGGGCAGCGAGGAGGGCGAGGCCGTCGTCGGAGCCGATGAGGGGGTCGCTCGCCCGTTCGGGGTGGGGCATGAGCCCGACGACGTTGCCGGCCCGGTTGGCGATTCCGGCGATGTCGGCGACCGAGCCGTTGGGGTTGTCGACATAGCGCAGGACGATGCGGTTGTCGGCCTCGAGCTCGGCCAACGTGGCGGCGTCGCAGGTGTAGTTGCCCTCGAAGTGGTTGACGGGGATGCGCAGGCGCCGGCCGGTGCCGAGACCCCGGGTGAGCACGGAACGCTCGCTGGCTACCTGGAGCTCGACGGTGGTACAGAGGAAGCCGAGGCCGCGGTTCTTCTGCAGGGCGCCGGGGAGGAGGTGGGCCTCGGTCAAGATCTGAAAACCGTTGCAGATGCCGACGACGGGCCCGCCGGCGGCGGCGAACGCCTCGAGCGCGCCCATGACCGGCGAGAACCTGGCGATGGCGCCGGGGCGTAGGTAGTCGCCGTGGGCGAAACCGCCGGGCACGATCAGCGCGTCGGGCGCTCCGAGGTCGCGGTCGCCATGCCAGACGATCCGGGCCGTGGCGCCGGCCCGCTCGACCGCCGTGACGACGTCGTGTTCGCAGTTGGTGCCGGGGAAGAGGACCACGCCGACGTCGGCGCTCACTTGGCTGTCGCCTTGTCTGGTGCCGGCCCTCCCGAGGCCGCCTCGAGACTGATGGCGGCATCCTCGATGACCGGGTTGGTGAGGAAGCGCCGGCAGAGGTCCTCGACGCTCGCACGCGCCGCCGGCTCGTCGTCGGCCTCGACCTCGAAGCGGATGGCCTTGCCGGTCCGCACCGCCGTGATGTGGTCGAAGCCGAGGGTCGGTAAGGAGCGCTCGATGGTCGTGCCGGCAGGGTCGGCGATGCCGGGCAGAAGGCGGACCTCGACGAGGGCATTCCAGCGCATTCAGGCGCTCCCCTCGGGCCTGGCGGGGCTGGCGGGGCCTGAAGATCCGGCGCCCGGCCCGGCGGCCCCCGGCCAGGCGGCCAGGTCGAGGCCGGTGATCTGCTGGTAGGCGGAGACGTATCGCTCGCTGGTGGCGGCGACGACGTCGGGGGGGAGGGCCGGCGGCGGTGGTGTCTTGTCCCAGTCCTTGGCCTCGAGCCAGTCCCTGAGCGGCTGCTTGTCGTAGGAAGGGGGGATCGTCCCTGGCTTCCACTCCTCGGCGGGCCAGAAGCGTGAGGAGTCGGGGGTCACCACCTCGTCGCAGATGGCGAGCTTGCCTTCGATGAGGCCGAGCTCGAACTTGGTGTCGGCGACGATGATCCCCTTGGTCGCGGCGCGGGCTGCGGCCCGCTCGTAGGCGACGAGGCAGAGATCCCTGGCCTGGTAGGCGTAGTCGGCTCCGACGAGGTCGACCATCCGGTCGAAGGAGATGTTCTCGTCGTGGCCGACGGCCGGCTTGGTCGATGGGGTGAACACCGCTTCGGGGAGCCGTTCCGATTGCAGCAGGCCGGCCGGCAGCTCCTGGCCGTGCATGGTGCCGTCTCTTTGGTACTCGGCCCACGCCGAGCCGGACAGGTACCCCCTCACGATGCACTCGACGGGGAGCATGACGGCCTTGCGCACGAGCATCGAACGCCCGGCCAGGTCGTCGTAGCCCTCCACGGTGGCGCCGGCCGGCGGGTCGACGGAGACCAGGTGGGACGGCGCGACGTCGGCCAGCTCGGCGAGCCACCAGGCGGTGAGGGCGGTCAGGACCCTGCCCTTGTCGGGGATGGGCTGGTCCATGATCACGTCGAAGGCGGAGATCCGGTCCGATGCGACGAAGAGCAGGGTGTCGTCGTCGACGGCGTAGATGTCCCTGACCTTGCCCGACGACACGTGAGACAGGTTCATGAGCACTCCTTGGTAGGACAGACGGCGATATCCGGGCGCCACCAGCGGCCGGCCCAGTCGATGTGGGCCGCCGCCTCGTAGGCACGGGCCCTGGCGGCGGCGACGCTCGGCGCCGAAGCGGTGACCGCCACGACGCGCCCGCCGGCGGTGACGAGGCCGCCGGCGGCGTCGGCCGCCACGCCGGCGGGGTGGACCGCTACGCCCGGGGTGGCGCCGGCCTCGGCCAGCCCGGTGATCGGGTCGCCGGCGCGCGGCGCCTGGGGGTAGCCGGCGGCGGCGAGCACCACGCAGACGGCGGCATCACGGCGGAACCGGGGCGGCGCTACCGCGTCGAGCCGGCCGGCGGCGGCCGCGGTGAGCACGGCGGCCACGTCGCCCTCCCAACGGGCGGCAACGACCTGGGTCTCGGGGTCGCCGAAGCGGACGTTGAACTCGATGACCTTGGGTCCCGACTCGGTGAGCATCAGGCCGGCGTAGAGGACACCCCGGTAGTCGATGCCCCGCGCCGCGAGGGCGGCGAGGGTAGGGCGGACGGCCACGTCCATCAGGTGCTCCACGAGCCCGTCGTCCACGGCGGGCACCGGCGAGTAGGCACCCATACCGCCCGTGTTGGGCCCGGTGTCCCCTGCACCGGCCCGCTTGAAGTCCTGGGCCGGCGCCAGGGCGACGGCGTGCGTGCCGTCACAGACGGCCATGACCGACAGCTCGGGTCCGACGAGGCCCTCCTCGATCACGACCCGCCGGCCGGCGTCGCCGAAGGCGGTACCGCCGAGCTTGGCCGTCACGTCGGCCTCGGCCTCGGCCCGGTCGCGGGTGACGAACACGCCCTTGCCCGCCGCGAGCCCATCGGTCTTGACGACCCACGGCGGGGCGAGGGACCCGAGGTACTCGATCGCCGGTCCTGCGGCGTCGAAGCTGCGGTAGGCCGCCGTCGGCACACCCGCTTCGGCGATGACGCCCTTCATCCAGGCCTTGGACCCCTCGAGCCGGGCGCCGTCGGCGCCTGGCCCCAACACGAGCCTGCCCCCGGCCCGCAACCGGTCGGCCAGGCCGGCGACGAGTGGCGCCTCGGGGCCGATCACCCACAGATCGGCGTCCACGTCGGCCGGGTCGACGCCGGAGCAGGTGACCGATTCGACGCCGGCCGCCCTGGCGGCGGCGACCATGCCGGGGTTGCCGGGGACGACGACGACGTCGGCCGTCCTCCCGATCACGAGGGCGAGGGCGTGCTCACGCCCGCCCGAGCCGACCACGCACACCTTGGTCCGCCCACGTACCGATCGTGGGCTCGTGGACCGCAGCCTCACCAAGGCGCGAGCCTCACCAAGGCGCGAGCCTCACCAGGAACGCGAGCCCCACTAGGACGCGAGCCTGACGAACTGGCCCCGTTCGGGTCCGACGCCGACCAGCCGGATCGGCACGCCGACGGTCTCGGCGAGGAAGGCGACGTACTGGCGCGCCGCGGCCGGAAGATCGTGGGCCTCGGTGACCGCCGAGATATCCGTCTTCCAGCCCTCGAGACGTTCGTAGACGGGGGTGGCCTTATGGAGCACCGACTGGTGGTATGGCATGTGGTCGTAGCGGACCCCGTCGCACTCGTAGCCGACGCAGACCGACAGGGTCTCGAAGTGGTCGAGGACGTCGAGCTTGGTCAGGGCGATCTCGCTGAGCGAGTTGAGACGGACGGCCTGGCGGGCCATGACGGCGTCGAACCAGCCGGTCCGGCGACGCCGGCCCGTGTTGGTGCCGTACTCCTGACCGCGCTCGACGAGGGCGTCGCCGAGCTCGTCGGTCAGCTCGGTCACGAAGGGACCAGATCCGACGCGGGTCACGTAGGCCTTGGCGATGCCGACGACCCGGTCGATCTGTCGGGGCCCGATGCCGGCCCCGACACACGCCCCGCCGGCCACCGGATTGGAGGAAGTGACAAACGGATAGGTGCCGTGGTCGAGGTCGAGGAACGTGGCCTGCGCCCCCTCGAGCAGGACATGGTGGCCGGCGTCGAGGGCGTCGTGGACGAGGGAGACACCGTCGGCGATCATCGGCTCGATCCTGGGGGCGTACTCGTCGAGGTAGTGCCCGGCGATGTCGTCGGCGGAGAGGGCCAGGCGGTTGAAGACCTTGGCCAGGATCTGGTTCTTCTCCTTGAGGGCCACGTCGAGCTTCTCGCGGAAGATCTTGGGGTCGAGGAGGTCCTGGACCCGCAGCCCGACCCTGGTGGCCTTGTCGGCGTAGGCGGGGCCGATCCCCCGCCTGGTGGTCCCCAGCTTGTTGGCCCCGAGGCGACGCTCGGCCAGGGCGTCGAGCTCCTGGTGGTACGGCATGATCAGGTGGGCGTTGCCCGAGACCTTCAGCCGGGAGCAGTCGACCCCGCGCCCGGTCAGGGCGCCGATCTCGTCGAGCAGCACCTTGGGGTCCACGACGACACCGTTGCCGATGATGGGCGTGATGTGGTCGTAGAGGATCCCACTGGGGATCAGCTGGAGGGCAAACGCATCCCCGTCGACCACGATCCGGTGTCCGGCGTTGTGGCCGCCCTGGTAGCGGACGACGACCTGCATCTCCTTGGCGAGCAGATCGGTCAGTTTGCCCTTGCCTTCGTCACCCCATTGGGTGCCGACGACGACGGTGGCGGGCACGCTGGTCCTCCTGGGCCTCGCTGGCGCTACGCCCGGGCGGCGTTGCCGTCCGAGCATACAAGCCCGGGATGAGCGCGCCGGCCATCGACACCACCATGGGGTCGCGGGGCCGTCGCCCACTTTTTCCAGCGAAGTTGACGGTGGATTTCGACGTCAACATCGCTCAGAAAATGGGCGTGACGGGGCCGGGCCGGTCAAGCCGGGCGACTCAGCGCCGGCGGCCCCCGCCACCGCCGTAGACGGAGCCGAGGATCCGCAGGATGCTCAGGTAGACGAGCACGAGGGCGGTGAGGATGGCAAAGGCCGCCGCCCACTCGGCGTCGGCCGACACGCCGGCCTGCTCCGAGCGCTGGACGAAGTTGAAGTCGGCGAACAGGTTGATCACTGCGACACCGAGGCAGACGGCGCCGATGATGACGCCCCAGGGACCGAAGCTGCTCAGCCCCGGGATACCGATGAACAGGCCGAGGATCGACACGGCGATGATACCCATGGCCCCCATGCCGGCGAGGGAGACCATGCGCGGCGTGACCCGGACGAGCCCGGTGCGGTACAGGGCGAGCGACGTGACGAACACGGCGGCGGTGAAGATGATCGCCACCGGCACGATGCCGTGCCCGATGGTCGCGTACGACGCCGAGATGGCCCCGAGGGCGACGCCCTCAGTCACGGCGTAGGCCGGGGCGAGGAACTTGGCCCACCGCATCCGGAAGTAGCTGACGAGGACGAGGGCAAAGGCCACGAAGATGCAGGCGAAGGCGATGCCGACGGGCACGACAAGCCAGCCGGCGACGGCGGCCACCAACACGATGGTCGAGAGGGCGATCAGCTTGTCGTAGGCCCGGTTGGCCCTGAACCGCTCCACGGGCCGACCCGGGGCCTGCAGCGGCGGCCCTGAACCCTGGCGGTACTGGGTGTCGATCCTCTTGAAGGCCGAGTCAATGGTCGTGCTCATCGTTGCTCCAGTGGGACCCGGTGGTCCCGTCGGGGACAGTCTGCATCAGCGGGGGCGAAACCGGCAGTCACACCGACGCCCTGACATCGCGGCCTCACTGCAGGGTCAGGGTGCCGTCGTTGCCCTGGGGGGCGTCGACGGTGACGGTGGCGCCGTCGGCGTAGGTGCCGTCGAGCAGGGCGAGGGCCAGGCGATCGCCGATCTCGCGCTGGATGAGCCGCTTGAGCGGCCTGGCCCCGTAGGCGGGGTCGTAGCCGCGATGGGCGAGCCAGGCGGTGGCGGCCGGTGTGACCGTGAGCCCGAGACGCCGGGCGGCGAGACGGTCGGCCAGCTGGGCGACCTGGATGTCGACCACGGCGGCCATGTCGTCCTCGGTCAGCGACCTGAACTTGACGATCTCGTCGATCCGGTTGAGGAACTCGGGTTTGAACGCGCTGCGCAGATCGCCGGCGAAGTTGGACGTCATGATCAGCACCGTGTTGGTGAAGTTGACCGTCCGGCCCTGGCCGTCGGTGAGCCGGCCGTCGTCGAGGACCTGCAGCAACACGTTGAACACGTCGGGGTGGGCCTTTTCGATCTCGTCGAGCAGGACCACGGCGTAGGGGCGGCGGCGAACAACCTCGGTGAGCTGGCCGCCCTCGTCGTAGCCGACGTAGCCGGGGGGCGCGCCGACAAGGCGGGCCACCGAGTGCTTCTCCATGTACTCCGACATGTCGATGCGAACCATCGACTTGGGGTCGTCGAAGAGGAAGTCGGCCAGGCTGCGGGCCAATTCGGTCTTGCCCACGCCGGTCGGGCCGAGGAACAGGAAGCTGCCGATGGGCCGGTCCGGGTCGGAGAGGCCGCTGCGGGAGCGACGGATGGCGTTGGCGACGGCAGCGACGGCCTCGTCCTGGCCGACGACGCGCTCGTGGAGCACGCCCTCCATCCGCACCAGCTTGGTCACCTCGCCTTCGAGCAGCCGGGTGACGGGCACGCCGGTCCACTTGGAGATGACCTCGGCCACGTCCTCCTCGTCGACCTCCTGCTTGAGCATCTTCTGCTCGCCCTGCAGCTCGGCCAGGCGTTTGGTGGCCTCGTCGACCTGGCTCTGCAGCTCGGGGAGCTGGCCGTAGCGGATCTCCGACGCTCGGGCCAGGTCGCCGTCGCGCTCGAAGCGATCGGCCTCGCCCCGCCTGGCCTCGAGCTCCTCGGAGAGGGCCCTGATGCGGTCGATGGCCGCCTTTTCGTTGTCCCAGCGGGCCGTGAGGGCGCCGGAACGCTCCCGCAGGTCGGCCAGCTCCTCGTCCAGGCGGGCGAGACGCTCGAGCGATGCGGGATCGGTCTCCTTGGCGAGGGCCAGGCGTTCGATCTCGAGGCGGCTGACGCGACGGTCGACGACGTCGATCTCGGTCGGCTTGGAGTCGATCTCGATGCGCAGCCGGCTGGCGGCCTCGTCGACCAGGTCGATGGCCTTGTCGGGCAGGAACCGCCCGGTGATGTAGCGGTCGGAGAGCACGGCGGCGGCGACGAGGGCGGCGTCTTGGATCCCGACCCCGTGGTGGATCTCGTAGCGCTCCTTCAGCCCGCGGAGGATGGCGATGGAGTCCTGCACGGACGGCTCGCCCACGTACACCTGCTGGAAGCGGCGCTCGAGGGCGGCGTCCTTCTCGATGCGCTTGCGGTACTCGTCGAGGGTCGTGGCGCCGATCAGGCGCAGCTCGCCGCGCGCCAGCATCGGCTTGATCATGTTGCCGGCGTCCATGGAGCCTTCGGCCGCCCCTGCGCCGACGATGGTGTGCAGCTCGTCGATGAAGGTGATGACCTCGCCCTCGGCGTCGGTGATCTCCTTGAGCACGGCCTTGAGGCGCTCCTCGAACTCGCCCCTGTACTTGGAGCCGGCGACCATCGAGCCCAGGTCGAGGGAGACCAACCGCTTGCCCTTGAGGCTCTCGGGCACATCGTTGGCGACAATGCGCAGGGCCAGGCCCTCGACGATGGCCGTCTTGCCGACGCCGGGCTCGCCGATCAGGACCGGGTTGTTCTTCGTCCGCCGGGAGAGGACCTGGACCACGCGGCGGATCTCCTCGTCGCGGCCGATGACCGGGTCGAGGCGTCCGTTGGTGGCATCGAGGGTGAGGTCACGCCCGTAGCGCTCGAGCGCCTGGTACGACTCCTCCGGCGTCTGGCTCGTCACCCGATGACTGCCGCGCACCGAGCGCAGGGCGCCGAGCAGGTCGTCGCGGCTCACCCCGACCAGGTCGGCGATGGCGAGGAGGAGATGCTCGACCGACAGGTAGTCGTCGCCCAGGGCGGCCCGCTCGGTGTCGGCCCGCTCCAGGGCGTCACGCAGCTCCCTGCCGATCCCCGGCTCGGCGCCGCCGTAGCTCTTGGGCAGGCGGGAGACGGCCCCGGTCGCACGGTTGCGCAGGGTGAGGGGCGCCACGCCGACCTTCTCGAGGGTCGGCAGGGTGGCCGTGTCGTCCTGGCCGAGCATGGCGACGAGGAGGTGGTCGGGGGTGGCCTCGGGGTTGTTGCCCGCTGCGGCCGCCTCGATGGCGGCCCTGACGGCCTCGTTGGTCTTGGTGGTCCAGCGGTTGGGGTCCATGGGCACGATGGCTTACTCCGGATCAAAAGTTGAGTACACAGTTATCAACTTTGGGGAATGACCCCGCATTCCCTGTGCGAGGTCATCGAGGGGATTTGGGTCCTGCGCCGGCGGGGGGCACCCAGCGCGCCGGGGAGTTGCGGACCGGGACCAGATCCCTGCGGTAGCGCCGATGCGTCATCTCGACGGCCTCGCGCGCCTCGCGGCGGACCTCGTCGAGCTCCCGGCGCAGCCGGCCGACCTCGGCCTCGAGGGCCATGACCTGACGGACACCCTCCAGGTTGAGCCCGGCGTTGGTGAGGTCCTGGATGCGCCGGAGCAGGGCAATGTCGGCCTCGCTGTAGCGTCGGCTCCCGCCGACCGTGCGGGCCGGGTCGACCAGACCTTTGCGCTCGTAGATCCGCAGGGTCTGCGGGTGCATGCCGGCCAGCTCGGCCGCCACCGAGATGACGTAGACGGCCCTCGTCCTGCTCGGCTCCATGGCCACGGTGGCGCCTACCCCTTCCCGCCGAAGGCTGCGGCCCCAGCGAAGGCTGCGGCGCGCATGGCGTCGCCGTCGGTGACGGCGGCGAGCTTCTCGACGGCGGAGAGCTGCTCGGCGTCGGGATCGGCGGGCACGACGACCTCGATGGTGGCGAGCAGGTCGCCCACGCCCCTCGACGCCGGGACCCCTCGGCCCCTGACGCGCAGGGTCCGACCCGACTTGGTACCGGGCGGCACCTTGAGGGTCACCGGCTTGGTCAGTGTCGGCACCGAGACATCGGCCCCGACGACGAGCTCGGGGAACGTGACCGGCACGTGGACGGTGAGGTCGCGGCCCTTGCGGCCGAACACGGGGTGGCTGCCCACCCTGACGACGACGTAGAGGTCACCGGCCGGCCCGCCGTTGCGGCCGGCGCCGCCGCGGTTCTTGAGCCGGATCCGCTGGCCGTCGTCGACGCCGGCAGGGATCCTGACCTTGACCTGGCGGGCCCTGATCTCGGTCCCGTGGCCGTGGCAGGCCGGGCAGGGCTGCTCGATCCTTCGCCCCGCCCCCCCGCACGTCGGGCACGCACGGGAGAACGAGAACAGCCCCTGGTTGTCGTTGATGACCCCGGCGCCGCCGCACGAGGAACACACGACCGGCGTGGTGCCGGGCGCGGCACCGCTGCCACCACAGGTGGAGCAGGGCGCCTCGCTCGTCACGTTGACCGTGGTCGTGAGCCCGTTGACGGCATCGAGGAACGAGAGCGTAAGCGCGGCCTCGAGATCGGCGCCGCGCTGCGGCCCGCCGGTCGAAGGGCCGGCGTGACCTCGAGCTCCCCGGTTGAAGATGTTGCCGATCAGGTCGCCGAGGTCGTCGACCTTGAATCCTCCGGGTGCGCCTGCGCCGCCTCCGGCGAAGACATTCCCCATGGCCGTTTGGGAACGGACCTCGTCGTATTCCGTGCGCTTGGCCTTGTCGCCGAGGACGTCGTAGGCGGCCGAGATGTCCTTGAAGCGCTCCTCCGATCCGGGGTTGGCGTCGGGGTGGTACTTCTTGGCCAGGGTCCTGTAGGCCTTGGCGATCTCGGCGTCGGTGGCCGTCTCCGGCACCCCGAGGACCTTGTAGTAGTCCTTCTCGAACCACTCACGCTGGGGCGCCACTCAACTCACCCCCGCACTTTCACCATGGCCGGCCGCAGCACCCGACCCTTCCAGGCGTAGCCGGCGCGCAGCACGTCGGCGATCTCCTGGTCGCCTCCGTCGCCCGGTTCGTGGGCGACGGCGTCGTGGCGGGTCGGGTCGAAGGGGCCGCCGTCGGGGGCGATGCGCTCGAGACCCTCGCGTTCGAGGGCGTCGATGAACGCCGAGCGCACCTGGCGAACCTCCTCGCTCTCGGTGTGGGCCGCGGCCAGGTCGGCGGTGTCGAGGGCGGGAAGCAGCTTGTCCACGAGCGACCTGGCGGCGTGGTCGACGCTGTCGGCCTGCTGCTTGAAGGCGCGCTTCTTGTAGTTCTCGAAGTCGGCCTGGAGCCGGCGGAGGGCGTCGAGGTAGTCGTCGCGCTCGCGCAGGGTCACGGCCAGCAGGTCGAGCCCGCCGGCGTCCTCCTCTGCGCCGGTGTCCCCCTCATCGGTGGCGCCGTCGTCTTCGACGGCATCGGCGGAGTCAGGGGGGTCGGCATCCTCTTGGGCGCCGGCGTCACCGGCGAGGTCCGGTTCGGCCGCCTCGGGGTCCACCGCGTTCGCAGGGCCGGGATCTGGCCCGGTGGCGTCGCCCGTGGCGGGCTCCGTCACCGGGTCGGTATCGATCCTCCGGCCGCTCACGACTGCTTGTCCTCGTCGACGATCTCGGCGTCGACGACCTCGTCATCGGTGGCGGGGCCACCTTCGCCGCCGCCTGCGGCGGTCGGGTCGGCGCCCGCACCGGCACTTGCGGCGGACTCGTAGAGCTGCTTGCCCAGCTCCTGGACGCCGGCCGCCAGCTTCTCGGTCGCGACCCTGATGGGCTCGAGGTCGGTGCCCGACAGGGCGTCCTTCAGTGTCTTGAGGTCGGTCTCGACCGAGTCCTTCTGCTCGCCGCTGAACGACGACGCCTGGTCCTTGAGCATCTTCTCCGTCTGGTAGACGAGGCCGTCGGCCTGGTTGCGGACCTCGGCCTCCTCTCTGCGAGCCTTGTCGTCGGCGGCGTGCGACTCGGCGTCGCGGACCATCCGGTCGATGTCGTCCTTGCCGAGCGAGGACTGCCCGGTGATGGTCATCGACTGCTCCTTGCCCGTGGCCCTGTCCTTGGCCGCCACGTGCACGATGCCGTTGGCGTCGATGTCGAAGGTGACCTCGATCTGCGGCACGCCGCGCGGCGCGGGCGGGAGGTCGACGAGCTGGAACTTCCCGAGCGTCTTGTTGTACATGGCCATCTCCCGCTCACCCTGCAGCACATGGATCTCGACCGAAGGCTGGCCGTCCTCTGCGGTGGTGAAGGTCTCCGACCGCTTGGTCGGGATGGTCGTGTTGCGCTCGATGAGCTTGGTCATCACGCCGCCCTTGGTCTCGATGCCGAGAGAGAGCGGGGTGACGTCGAGCAGGAGGACGTCCTTGACCTCACCCTTGAGCACGCCGGCCTGGATGGCGGCGCCGATGGCGACGACCTCGTCGGGGTTGACGCCCTTGTGGGGCTCGGATCCGGTCATGCCCTGGACCAGGTCCTGGACCGATGGCATCCGCGTCGAGCCGCCGACGAGGACCACGTGGTCGATCTTCTCCTTGGTGAGCCCGGCGTCCTTGATGGCCTGCTCGAAAGGCCCGCGACACGCGTCGACCAGGTCGGCGGTGAGCTCTTGAAACTTGGAGCGCGTCAGCTTGAGGTCGAGGTGCTTGGGGCCCTCGCTCGTGGCCGTGATGAACGGCAGGTTGATGGTCGTCTCCTGGACCGTGGACAGCTCGATCTTGGCCTTCTCGCCCGCCTCCTTGAGACGCTGGACGGCCATCTTGTCGGCGCCGAGGTCGACGCCCTCGGTGTCCTTGAACGACTTGACGAGCCAGTCGATGACGCGCTGGTCCCAGTCGTCGCCGCCCAGGTGGGTGTTGCCGCTCGTCGACTTGACCTGGAAGATGCCATCGGAGATCTCGAGGACCGACACGTCGAAGGTGCCGCCACCGAGGTCGAAGACGAGGACCGTCTGGTCCTCTTCCTTGTCGAGGCCGTAGGCCAGCGCGGCCGCCGTCGGCTCGTTGATGATCCGCAGGACCTCGAGGCCGGCGATCTGCCCCGCCTCCTTGGTGGCCGTGCGCTGGGCGTCGTCGAAGTAGGCCGGCACGGTGATGACCGCCTGGCTGACGGTGTCGCCGAGATAGCTCTCGGCGTCCCGCTTGAGCTTCTGGAGGATACGAGCGGAGATCTCCTGGGGCGTGTACCGCTTGCCGTCGATGTCGAGGTTCCAGCCGTTGTCGCCCATGTGGCGCTTGACCGATCTGATGGTCCGGTCCGGGTTCGTGATGGCCTGCCGTTTGGCCACCTCGCCGACGAGGACCTCGTCGGACTTGGAGAAACCAACCACCGACGGGGTCGTGCGGGCCCCTTCGGCGTTGGGGATCACCGTCGGTTCGCCCGCCTCGAGGACGCTGACGACCGAGTTGGTGGTGCCGAGGTCAATACCGACGGCCTTGGGCATGGTTGCTGCCTCCGTGACATGCAAGGGTGGGGGGGTCCCACGGATGGGTGCGTTGATGACATCGTAGCAAACCTGAGTCCTATTGACTCATGAAATCTTCCTGAGATCCTCGGCGGGCCGGGTTGCGTACCATCGTCCCCGATGCCAGCCACCCTCGTGCTCGTCCGCCACGGCCAGAGCCAATGGAACCTCGAGAACCGCTTCACGGGGTGGTGGGACGTCGACCTCTCCCCCGCAGGCGAAGAAGAGGCGCGCGCCGCAGGCCGGGCCCTCGGGGAGGACGGGGTGGCGCCGGACGTGGCGTTCACCTCGCTCCTGCGACGGGCCATCCGCACCCTCGACCTGACCCTCGACGAGCTGCGCCGTGGATGGCTCCCCGTCGAGCGGCACTGGCGGCTCAACGAGCGCCACTACGGCGGGCTCACCGGGTTGGACAAGGACGAGACCAAGGCCAAGCACGGAGAGGAGCGGTACCTCGCCTGGCGGCGCAGCTACGCCACGCCACCGCCGCCGATGCCGGCCGGCCACCCCTACGACGTGAGCGCCGACCCGCGATATGGCGCCTTCGGGCCGGGGATCGTTCCTTCCACCGAGTGCCTCGCCGACGTGGTCGTGCGCATGCGGCCCTACTGGGCCGACCGCATCGTGCCCCACCTCGTCGCCGGTCGCACCCCGATCGTCGTGGCCCACGGCAACAGCCTCCGGGCCCTCGTCAAGGAGCTCGAGGGCATCTCCGACGACGACATCACCGGCGTCGAGATCCCGACGGGGGTGCCCATCGTCTACACCCTCGACTCGTCGCTCACCCCGACGGCCAAGCGGGAGCTAAGCAGCTGACCGGATGAGCGCAGCTAGCCAGGTAGGCCCGCGGCCCGACCGGCGGGTCCCACCCACTGACCGGCCCCTCCGGATCGCCCTCGGTACCGAACGGTTCTCCGAGCACCACGCCTGGTCGGAGATGCCCGACCACTGGCCGCCCTCGCTGGCCGAACGGGTCGTCATCGAGATCGCGGCCCATGGCACCCTCGAAGGGCGACTCACCGGCGGGGGCCTGCCGATCGACGTGGTCGTCCCGTTGTGGTCACCGCTGCCCGGTTCCGCCATCAGGACCGGAACGTTCGGGCTCATCCAGCAGTTCGGCGCCGGCGTCGACAACATCGACCTGGCCGCTGCGGCCGAGGAGAGGGTGTGGGTGGCCAACATGGCGGGCCTCAACGCCGTACCCGTCGCCGAGCACGCCGTCGCCCTCCTCCTGGCCCTCGCCCGGCGCCTGCCCGAGGCCCGAATCGGTTTCGAACCGGGACGGTGGGGCGAGCCCGCCGGCCGCTCCATCGCCGGCGGCACCGTCTGCATCATCGGCGCCGGCGCCGTCGGCACCCAGATCGCCCGACGCCTGAGCGCCTTCGATGTCACGGTCATCGGTGTCCGCAGACACCTTCGCGCCCAGGACCCGGCGGCGAACTCCATGATCACGTATCCGGTCGAGCGGCTGTTGGACGCCGTGACCGCGGCCGACGCAGTCATCATCGCCGCCACCCACCAACCGGGTCAGCCCGCCATCGTCGACGAAGCCGTCCTCGGTGCCATGCGTCCGGGCGCCTGGCTGGTCAACATCGCCCGCGGCGCCGTCCTCGACACCGACGCCGCCATCGCCCGCCTCGACGCCGGCCACATCGCCGGACTCGGCCTCGACGTCTATCCGACCGAGCCCTACCCGCCCGACGGGCCGCTGCTCGGCCACCCCCGCGTCGTCGCCACCGCCCACACCGCCGCCCTCACCGGCGACTACTTCCGGGCCGCAACCCGGCGACTCGGCGACGCCATCGGCCGGTACCTGCTCGGCCAACCGCCCGAAGATCTCATCGCCCGGTAGGTACCCGGCGCGTGACCGTCGTCAGCCGAGCCAGCCGGGGAGGTCGCCGATCCCGGCGCTCCCTGTCGAGGTGCGGCCCGTCGAGGTGCGGCCCGTCGAGGTGCCGCTCGTCGAGGTGATCGCTTCGAGGTCGTCTTCCAACCGGCGGACCCGATCCGTGTCGATGTGGCCCACCAAGCGGGCACGCTGGCGCTCGAAGATCTCGGCGCTGAGGGCGACGGCGTCGCCGCCACTTGGGCTGCGTAGCAGCCCCGCCCAGGGTGCGATAAGCAGGGAGACGAGGCCGCCGACCAGGGCCGGGCCCGAGGTCTGGGCGACGGCGTCGCTTTGGCTGAGTCGGGCGTTGGCCGAGGTGAGCAGCGCTGGGGGCGACCATCGAGCCGCGGCGCCGAAGGCCCGGCCATCGGAGCGTTGGCCCGCTAGCCCGGCTAGCGAGCGGCAGCACCTTCGCCCGCATGCCTCGATACTGCGTCACCAGGCCGGTGATAGTGGCTACCGTCAGGTCGTTGAGCCGCTGAACGTTTGGGGATAGGAAAGAGACCAGAATGCTGATCCAGTGGAGGAGGACACGCGATGCCGAAAGCGATCAAGGGAAATGCTGGGCGAAAGCCACCAGCGCCCTCGGCGAACCACTCCGACATCGACGATTGGTGCCGGCGCCTGATGCCGGATCTGCAGCCCATCGTCAAGCGGTTGGATGAGTCGATCCGAGCGACAGTCCCGGGCCTTGACTACGCCGTCAAGTGGAAAAGGGCGTATTACGGGCTACCAGAACTCGGGTGGATCATTGAGATAGCCGCTTACGACGTTTCCGTGAATGTCGTTTTCCTCGGCGGCGCCGACTTCGAGTCCGCGCCTCCGCTCGGAACGACCGACCGGACCCGGTACATCAAGGTGACCAGCCTCGAGGAGGCGCAGCGACCGGAGCTGCAGAAGTGGATCGAGCAAGCGGGACGCACCCCGGGTTGGACGTGACGGGCATCCCGCCCGAACGGCTCGGCGCTCGTCAACCGCCTCGCAAAACATCAGGAGCAATTGTCCCAGAACGCGCGGCGAAGGCGATCCGAGGCCCTGTCCCCGAGGTGCCGTTCCGGGCGTAGCAACTCGCGCGAGCACCAGGGCCGCTGACCATCTTGTGGTGCCGATGGGCTATATGACTGCCGCAACCAGCCCGATGGCGACTGTGATGGCGACTGTGATGGCGACCGCGATCGGATCTGAACGCGAGGTGTTCGAGTCGTGGCTCGTTCGAGTCGTGGCTCGGCTTCCACCGCGGTGTCGTGGTCCGCAAGGTCGCCGGCCTGACGATGTCGAGCGCCCGGGCTCGGCTGGTTCCGTCGCCGACCACCCTGGCCGGGCTGTTGCGTCATCTGGCCGTCACCGAACGGGAATGGTTCCAGCAGGTCCTGTCCGGCCGGTCACGCTGACATCCGGCGCGAGCTAACCGACGGCGCGACCGGCGTCGCCTGACCAAGGACGCGCTCCCCGACCCAGCGACTCACCCTCCCTGTAGCCGATCCTGCAGCGGCACAAAAGCCATTCGTCCCGGCGGTGGGCTATGCCGTACCGAAGCGACAGCCCAGACACTTTTTAGAAGCAACCTGCTATCGCACCATTGGCTCAGCGCAGCTGCTGGATGCGGACCGTGTTGCCCGCCGGGTCGCGAAAGGCGCAGTCGCGCATCCCGTAAGGCTGCTCTGTGGGTTCCTGGACGACCTCGACGTCGCTCGCCTGAATCTTCGCGAAGGTGGCGTCGAGGTCGTGCGTAGCCAGCATGATCCAGCCGTAGGTGCCCTTGGCCATCATCTCGGTGACGGTGCGACGCTCATCGTCGGTGACCCCGGGGTCACCTCCTGGGGGCGCCAAGAGGAGAGACGTCCCGGGTTGATCGGGAGGGCCAACCGTGATCCACCGCATGCTGCCGTGTCCGACGTCGGTGCGGACCTCGAAACCGAGCGTGTCCCGGTAGAAGCTAAGAGAGGCCTCCGGGTCGTTGTGCGGGAGGACGGTCGTGTGAATGGTGATATCCATGGCGATCACGCTACGGATGGCTCGGTGACCGGCGCTTCTCGATTCCTGATCGGTCGGGTGATCTGTTTGGCCACGCATGGCGGCATCCCTGCCGTAGCGCGCGCCGCCTGGCGCCGGTAGACGCTGGGCGGCACGCCGACCAGCTCGGTGAAGCGAGTGCTGAAGGTACCCAGCGACGAGCAGCCGACCGCGAAGCACACCTCGGTGACGCTGAGGTCGTCGCAGCGCAGCACCGCCATCGCGCGCTCGATGCGTCGCGTCATCAAGTAGGCGTACGGCGACTCGCCATAGGCGAGCCGGAACTGGCGGCTGAAGTGCCCGGCTGACATGTGCGCATCGCGGGCAAGCCCCTCGACGTCCAGCGGCTGCGCGTACTCCCGGTCAATCCGATCGCGGACACGGCGCAGCCACGCAAGGTCGCGCAGGCGTTGCGCCGAGACAAGACTGTCAGCCATCTTCGAGATCGTGCCACATCCAGCCGACCGAACCCTGTGACCTCGGCCCCCTTATCGATTCCGCTGGCAGTCTCGGATGAGGATCCTTGAGCCAAGGGTCAGGTCACCATCCCCGTCGACGTGCGCACCAAGCTCGGTTTGCGACCAGGGTCTCGGCTCGCCTTCGTTCCCACCGACACCGGTGGTTACGAGATCCATCCGCAGGCAGCATCGATCCAGGATCTCAAAGGTGCCGTGCCGAGGCCGTCCGGGCTCGTCACCCTCGAGGACATGGACGAGGCCATCGCCTCCGGCGCTACGGCATCTTCCACGTGATCGGACTCGATATCAACGTCGGATCAGCACCGCTCGCTGTGCCGAACTGGTCGAGGGCCTCCTGGACGCCCGCGAGCTCAGGGTCGACCAGGACTCGATTGTCCGTGCCGCGCTGACCGAGAGTCGCGGCGGCATCGACTTCGCCGATGCCGTCATCGCCGAGCTCGGCCGAGTCGCGGGCTGCGAACACACGGTGGCCTTCGACCGACTAGCCGCACAGTCAGACGAGATGCGATTCCTCGAGTCACGAACCTCCACCGGATGACCGTCCCGCAAGGCATCCTTGGTTTCAGACGGTCGACGGGGACGCCTGCCGCTGAGCTCGGCGCTGCGGGCGCTCCGTCCTGCAGCAGGATGAGGGTCGTGATTGGCCGCATGCACCACGTCTTGATCGACTGCCCTGACCCGCTTCGCCTCGCCGCCTTCTACGCCGAGCTGTTCGGCAGCGAGATCACCCACCGGAGTGACGACCACCGAGAACCTCGCTGGCTCGACCCTGATGCTCCCCAACAGTTCCACCTCGACGTGATGGTCGAAGACGTGGTTGATGCAGGGTTGAGAGTGCTGGCCCTGGGTGCGACCAAGCTTCCTGGCGACGACGTGTACGCCGATCCCGCCGGGCACCCGTTCTGCCTCATCCGCCGGCCTGGTTGGGTGGAGCCGATTCCCTGATGGGCGTGTGTCCTCCCCAACGATCGAGAGTGTCGCGCAACACCTGGCCATCGTGTCATGCGTCTCGTGTCCGGAGGAGGAGGGCGCCGGCGAGAAGTGCTGCGGCAGCCCATGCGGCGGTGACGCCGAGTCCAGCCCAAGGGGCGATGGGCAGGGATCGGAGGTTGGTGGTGGCTTGGATGGCGAGGCCGGCGGTCATGGGAGCAATCTGCTGGAGGTGTCGTCGGAGCGGGTCGCTGACGACTTGAGCGAGGAGCGGTGGCAGGTAGAGCAGGGCGAGCACGGCGCCGATCGAGACGGCGGTGTCACGGATGGCGGTGGCGACGCCGAGGGCCAACAGTCCGATGAGGACGAGGTAGAGAACACTGCCGGCAGCGGCGCGCAGGGTCGGGCTGTGGGTAATGGACACCAGTGCGTACCCGCGGGCCGGGTCGAAACCGGCACCGGGGAGCATGAAGCGCCCGGCGAGGAGGCAACCGGCGACGGCGAGAACGCCGACGACGAGGGTCAGGCCGGCCATGTTGGCTGCCTTGGCGGCGAGGAGCACCGCCCGGCGTGGTATGGCGGTGAGGGTGACGCGGATCATGCCGGTGCCGTATTCCTCGGAGATGGCCAGGATGGCGAGGATGGCGAGGACGGCCTGGCCGAGGTCGATCCCGGTCAGGGCGAGCTTGGTGGGGTCGCCGCCGCGAGACGACTGGTGAGTGGCGGCCGCGATAGCGGCGCTGACCCCTGCGGTTAGGGCGACGGCCCCGACGAGCAGCCAGGCGGTGCCGGTCAGGGTGCGTAGCTTGGTCCACTCGGCTCGCAGCGCCTCGGTCATGCGTCTCTCCGGCGGAGCAGGAGGGCGGCGATGCCGAGCGCGACGGCGGCGTAGGCGCACAAGACGGCGAGACCAGCCCAGGGGGCGAGCGGGTAGTAGTCGTTGCTCATGGTGTAGGGGGCGTTGACGAGCGCTGATCGGGGGAGAACTCCGAGGACGGAGAAGCCGGCGGCCGGGGTGAGACGGAACAGCCACGTCCCGACGCCGCCGGAGCTGTACGTGCTGACGATGTAGGGCAGCACGAATACGACGATGCCGGTGGTAATGGCGCCGGCGCTGGTGCGCAGAATGGTGCCGAGGGCGAGCACGGCGACGGCGCTGACGGCGAGCAATGCTCCGCTGCCGGCGATGATCTGTAGCTTGGTGAGCGCGCTGGCGGGGAAGACATAGTTGCCGCCGGTGTTGAGGATGTGCACCCCGAGGGGGACGCCAACGGCTGCGGCGAGGGCCCCGACGGCGAAGGCGATCGCGCCGATAACGACCGCCTTGGCCGCGAGCACCGAGCCCCGGCGGGGGGTGGCGGTGAAGGTGGTGCGGATGAGGCCACGGCGGTACTCGACGGTGATGAACATCGTCGCGACCACGATCAGCACGAGCAGCGCGACGATGAGCCCGAACCAGAGGCTGTCAGACGCGGTGTTGCCGCCCGCCAGGGGGTTGACGGCGGGGGCGATGTCACCGGAGCCGCTGAGCACGAAGGTGTGGCCGGAGCGGTGGTAGCTGCCGGTCCCCAGGGTCGGGTAGTAGTCCTTTGAGCTGGCCCCGATGCTGTGAGCCTGCCAGCCGTTCGAGCCGGCGTGACCGTTGAGGGTGATGTGGTTGAAGGTCGCGGTGGCTTGGGTGGGAACCCCGCTGCCGGAAGTCTGGAACGAGACGGGTGAGGTGGCGAACAGCCCGACGTGGACGGTGGCGGGCAGCCCGGCCAGGTGGGCGGTGCCGATGGGGGTCCAGGCGGTCCCGTTGGTGGAGTCGTAGCCGGTGAGCGTGTCCCCGGTCCGGGTCAGTCGCAGCCAACGCGGCGACGAGTTCGTGATCGTCCCGGGCTGGTCGCGGGTGTAGTTGTATTGGAAGCGGATGCCGTGGCTGCCGGTGGCCATGATCGCCGCGTAGGGCGATCCCTGTTTGGTGCTCGACGTGACCAGGATGCCAGCCTTGGCCCACGCCTCCAGCTCCGGTCGGGTGTGTGCAAGCGAGGGTGCCACGTTGGCCGGACCGTTCCCGATGAGCCCGCTGAGCGAGGTGACCCGGGCGGTGAGGGTGCCGTCGCTGGTGAGCGGCTGGTCGACGAACTGGTAGCTGTCAGCGACGGCTTCGCCGTTCGGTCCGGTGGGAACGAAGGGATGGCCCGCCTTGCAGACACCACTGGGGCTGCAGCTGGCCTCGTGGTTGCCGTTGGCGACCAGGAACGTGAACGCCACGCAGAGAACGGCGGCAACGAAGAGGCCGATCAGCCAGCCCCGGACCGTGCGGAACTTGACCCACTCGGCCCAGATCACCCACCGGAAGCTGCTGGGCTCTGGCTTGCTGGTCGGGCGCGGTGGCGCGGTGGTGGCGGTCATCGTGGCGCCTCCCAGCCGGCGCCGGCCCGGAACTCGGCTGTGCCGCCGGTGAGCTGGAGGTAGACATCCTCCAGCGTCGCCCGCTGGACAGTGACCTCCGAGAACGCAACGCCTGCCTGGGCGAGGACCTCCACAACCCGCTGCGCTTCGATCCCGGACACGCTAAGACTGGTGCGGTCCGTGACCGTCGCCGAGGCGCTAGCGCATTGCAGTGCCTTGGCCGCCTCGGCTGGCGCTGGCGTGCGGACCAGGACTTGATCGCCCGAGGCGCGGGCTACCAGCTCCTCGACAGTCGCGTCGGCGAGAACCTTGCCGCGACCGACCACCACTACCTGGTCGGCCATGTCTTGCAGCTCGCCCATCAGGTGGCTCGACACCAGGACAGCCCGGCCGTCCGCGGCGAGCGATCGAAGGAACCGGCGTATCCAGATGATCCCCTCGGGGTCCATGCCGTTGAACGGCTCGTCCAAGATCAACACCGGGGGGTCGCCCAGCATGGCGGCGGCGATGCCGAGCCGTTGGCGCATGCCCAGTGAGTAGCCGCCCGCTTTGCGGCGCGCCGCGCTGGCGAGGCCGACCAGCTCGATCACCTCGTCGACCCGGCTCGTGGCCATCTTCTGCGAGCGGGCCATCCACAGCAGGTGGTTACGCGCCGTGCGGCTGGGCTGCAGGGCGGCGGGGTCGACAAGGGCGCCGACGCGCCGGAGCGGGTGCCGCAGCTGCTGGTAAGGCTGTCCGCCCACCAGGGCGTGACCTTCGTCGGGGGTGTCGAGGCCGAGGATCACCCGGATGGTGGTGGACTTCCCGGCCCCGTTTGGGCCGACGAAGCCCGTCACCTTTCCCGGGGCGACGGTGAACGTTATGCCGTCGAGGGCCAGGGTCGGCCCGAACCGCTTGCGCAGGCCGGCGACTTCGATGGTTGCGTCGCTCATCTGCTTGTCCTTGCTCGTAGGGAGGCGTTCGAAGGTCGTTGTACGCCATGGCAGGTGACAGCCCGGTGACATCACGTGTCACCGGGCTGTCACCTACGACCTGGCATCGTTCAGTACGCAGCCCCCGCCGCCCGCAGCGGAGCGAAGCTCTCTACCAAGAGGGATCACTGAAGCCATGAGAGTGCTCGTTGTCGAAGACCTCGAAGATCTGGCTACGGCCATCGGGACCGGCCTGCGTCGAGAAGGCATGGCCGTCGACGTCGCCCTCGACGGCAGCGACGCCCTTGGCCACCTCGCGGCCACGCGCTACGACGTCGTGGTTCTGGACCGAGACCTGCCCGGCGTGCACGGCGACGAGGTCTGCCGACGGCTCGTCGCCGAGCGAAGTGAGAGCCGTATCCTGATGCTGACTGCCGCCAGCACTGTCAAAGAACGGGTGAACGGCCTCGGATTGGGCGCAGACGACTACCTGCCCAAGCCCTTTGATTTCTCCGAACTCGTCGCCCGCGTTCGTGCACTTGGTCGTCGGTCCACCCTGCCGCTACCCCCGACGCTCGAACACGGTGACGTGTCCCTGGATACGAGCCTGCGGATCGCCAACCGCGCCGGACGACGCCTTGAGCTCAGGCCCAAGGAGTTCGCCGTGTTGGAGTGCCTGCTCGCCTCTGTACACAAGGTTGTCTCCGCCGAAGAGCTGCTCGAAAGGGCATGGGACGAGCACGCTGATCCCTTCACCACCGTGGTCAAAACGACCATGCGCCGGCTACGAACGAAGCTCGGCGACCCGCCAATCATCCACACCGTCCGTGACGGCGGGTACCGGATCGGAGAACCCTGATGGCCTTACGCCAGAAGCTCACCTTCTTAGCGGACGTGAAGCGACCCACCTTGCGAGTGCAGCTCACCCTGCTGTATTCGGGGCTCTTCCTCGGCCTCCTGGCCGCCGCACTGTTCGCCACCAACGTCCTCTATCACCACACCGCTGGGAGAGCCCCCGCCGGCGCGCCAGTCGCTCCCGTCGCCGCCAGCCAAAGCTTCGACGTCGGCCCCGCCCTCATCGGCCTGGCCGCCGCAGTAGTCGCGTTGGCGGGTGCCTGGTGGCTCGCCGGCCGCTTCCTGCGACCACTCCGAGCTATCACCACCACCGCCCAGGAGATCTCCGCCACGAACCTGCACCGACGACTCGATCTCAACGGCCCCAACGACGAACTCGCCGAGCTCGGCAACACCCTCGACGATCTCTTCGGGCGACTCCAAGCGTCATTCGAAGCCCAGCGTCACTTCGTTGCCAACGCTTCTCACGAGCTCCGCAGCCCTCTGACCACGGAACGGACCCTGCTCCAGGTGGCACTCGCCGATCCCGATGCCACGATCGAAACGTGGCGCTCAACCGGCGAGAAAGTATTGAAATGGAGCCACCAGCAAGAACGTCTCATCGACTCGCTGCTCACCCTGGCGACCAGCGACGGCGGCGTCGAGCAGTGGGAGCCAATCGATCTCGGCCAGATCACCCAAACCGTCCTCCTGGGCTGCCGACAAGAGGCGGAACGCCGAGGCATCCGCATCGACGCCAGCCTCGCCGCCGCCCCAGCATCCGGCGACTTGAGACTGGTCGAGCGGCTAGTAGCAAACCTCATAGACAACGCGCTGCGCCACAACACGACCGGAGGAACAGTCGAGGTCTCCACCATCTCGACCCCAGGACGATCCGCGATCACCGTGAGCAACACCGGTCCGGCCATCCCTCCCGACGAGGTCGAGCGACTCTTCCAGCCGTTCCAACAGGCAGGCAGCGAACGGGTCCGCCACACCGACGGACACGGCCTCGGCCTCACCATCGTCCAAGCCATCACCCAAGCCCACGGCGGCAACGTCACCGCACGCCCTCGCACAGAAGGCGGACTAGCGATCCAAGTGAACTTCCCCTCATCGACCTGAACGCTCCAACGACGGGCTCGGAGCAGCCATCCTCCTGGGCGGTCCGATGAGACCGTGGCCGGCATAGGGGCGCGGCAATACCCGGGGTGAGGTCACTCACGAATCACCTTGATGACATAGATGGCCGGTAGCCGCTTTGCGGCATCTCCCAGGCCTTTGTACATGTCGGCCCGCGGTCGCCTCAGCCAGGGGGGCGGCGTGCAATCGTCAGAGGAACGTCACGCGGGTCGCTTCCTGTTTGCCTTGGGCGAAACCGGCACGGGCGGCGGGGATGCGGGTCGCCGGATCCATCTGGTTCGTGCCCATTGCGGCTCGGGAATCGGCGTCCGGTGTGATCACCTCGACGCTGCTTCCCTGCTTGCGCAGGGCCTCGACCTGGCTTACCAGGTCCGTGCCCCATTCCGGTGATCTGCGCAGGCCCTCGAACTGGCCTACCGGGTCCGCGCCCCGTTCCGGTGGTGTCTGGCCCCGTCCGCCCAACGGCGAGAGCACCACGACGTTCGCATAGCCCGAGGTAAGGTCGGCGTTTTCGCCGGAGCGCACGCCACCGTTAATGTAATGAGCGCCGTTGATGCTGTGCGTGGGGACCATACCGGGCAGCGCGGTGCTCGCGGTGATCGCGTCCACCAGGTCGACGCCGGAATCGCGGTCGAACGCTGCCAACTCGCCGGTATGCGCGTCGACGGCGACCACGATCATCGGCCTGTCAGGCCATTCAGGGCGAGGTAACCTGGCGGCGACCATTGCGCGCCGCTGTCCGGCTCCGGGTCCGAGTGTGGAGTCGCTCTCCAACCCGAACGCGCCCATCGCACGTCGTAGATCGCCTGCCGAGGTGGCGGCGGCGCCGATGGCCCTCATCCGCTCGAACACCGTGGCCATCGGCAGGGACGGCGGTTGTTCCCGGTTCTGTCCGGCCGGTTGAACCGGCTCGGACAGCACCGAGGCCAACAGTTCGGCCGCTGGTATACCGCTGCGCACCTGCGCTGCCGTGGTGGCACCGGACGAGGTGCCGACCACCAGATCGGCGGCCTCTGTCATATCGAGACCAGCTTCGGCCAGGCCTGCGACGATACCGACCTGCCACGCTTGTCCGGCAGCACCACCACCACCGAGGACCAGAGCAACGTTGTGAACCATAGGTTTCACCTTTCGAGAGTGCCTTGTTATCGAGGCGCTCCCGGCGATACCTACGTCAATCGCCCGACCGTGACGGAAAGGGGGAGCACCCACATCGATACAGCGTTCATGGGTCTCGCCTCCTCGGACGGTGTCACGGTCGACCGCAAGCTACCAGCCCGATGCGATCCCGCCCACCCCTTTTCCCGCCACGTGACACGACTCCAGACAGGCCCTGTTCGCACCGGGCCATCTGGGGGAGCTCATCACCGACCAGAGTCCAGTTCCCGACCAGCTCGTCATCATCCAGCACACGCGCCACAATGGCGCCCGTCCCGCTGGTCCATCCCCTTGTGACGATCAGACCGGCTCGCCGTCGACCAGCGCTCGCTGTGCCGCAACGGGTTCGTGTTACGGGGCGTTGTTGCTGATCTCCGTGCCCTTCTGAGGGGCTTGGACCAGGGTCGCCTGTAGATCCCGTTTGCTGGTGCGGTCGATGTTGATTGATCGCACGCGGCGCTCTCTCGGACTCCGCGCTGGTGCGTATGCTGACAGCCGATGGCCGAGGAAGAAGTTCGCGATGTCGCGCGCGTCGCCTTCGGTTCGGTTGGCGCGTTGCTACCGGTGTCACCCGAGACCGCTCCGTTGGACATGCAGCGGAGCGGCGTTCGATCACTCGAGCGTGCCGGCTACCGCGCCGCCTGGGTAAACGAGGTCGTCGGCGGTAAGGACGCTCTCGTTCAACTCGCTTTGTTGGCTTCCGCAACCGACCAGATGGCTTTCGGCACCTGTATCGCTAACATCTGGGCGCACCCGGCTCCGACCATGCACGCCGCGGCGGCTCAGCTGGCCGAAGCGTTGCCCGGCCGCTTCCTGCTTGGCCTTGGGGTCGGGACAGCTGCGCAAGCCGCAACGGTCGAGCGCGACTTCGGTAGGCCGCTGCTCACCATGCGGCGCTACCTCGAGCACATGTCCGCCCCGTCCGAGCTGCCTGCGGGCGGCGCGCCGTACCCGCTCCTCGTCGCCGCCAACGGACCGAAGATGCTCGACCTCGCCGACGAGGTTGCCGACGGGGTTCTACCAGCGGGTGCACCGCCCGAATTCACTAACCGGGCCCGTGAGGTCCTAGGCCCGAACAAGCTGCTCGTTGTCTTCGTGCCCATCACTGATAACCGCAACGACGCAGCGACAGTCCGCAGTCACCTCAACGCCGGGGCCGACCACGTTATTGTGTCCGTCCCGCGCGGCGGCGATTTCGCTACCGGAGTCGACGAACTCGTCAAGATCGCCCCACAGCTCACGTAGCGACCGCAACTCCGGGTATTCCAACCCGATCGGGCCGCGTTTCACCGTGCGCTACACGATCCCTGACCGGGTGCGCCGTCCGTGGTCAGGACACCACAGTCCTTGCTCCGCAGGCCCTCCTCTGCGGGACGGGGATGGGTCGGCTCGCCGATCGTTGATGGATACTTTGGGGATGGTTTGTTCTACGCCCTGATCTGCCCATCATGCTCCGGCCTCCAGTGATAATGGCTCAAGGGGGTAGTGCGTCAGGCAGCCCAGGGAGGGGTGATCCGGGTTCCGTCGTCGGTGGTGGCTTCGAGGCCGGGCGTGGTGGTAACCCAAGCACTAGCTCCCTGCGGCCCGGCGTCAACGCGGAGTTCGCTGTTGGCTGAGACGAGGGCGACGTCTCCTGGTTGGAGGTGGCTTTCGATCCCGTCGAGAGTGACTCGAAGCTCGCCGCTGAGAACCAGGAGAACCTCTTCCCGGCTGGGCCGGTGGGCGACGCCATCAATGCCTGCGGGCACGTCGAGGCGCCAGGCGCAGAGCTGACTGCTCCCGCGGGAGGGCGCAACGTAGGAGTTGAAACAAGAGCCGTGAGTTTCGAAGGTGGTGCTCTCTGTAGAGCGGATGATGGACATGCTGAGTCTCCTATAGACAAGCTGGCTGTCTATATAGACAAGCAGACTGTCCAACGGGGTGTCAAGATGGTGGCCGTGATGATCAATGATTGGGGGACGGCTGTGGCGGTGCTGCGGCTCGCCAACCAGCTGGTCGATGGGGTACAGGAGGGCCTCGCACACCGGGGCTTCGCTGACGTTCGCCCTGCGCATGGCTTCGCGTTCGTGCGGATCAGCGCGGGGGATGCCACCACGACCGATCTGGCCGAACATTTGGGGGTCACCAAGCAAGCCGCCGGCCAGCTTGTTGCCTATCTTGTCGACCACGGTTATGTGGTGCGCTGCCCTGATCCCGGCGACGCCCGGGCCAGGCTGCTTGCCCTCACCGATCGAGGTCGGGCGTGTACCGAGGCCGCAGAAGCTGCTGCTGTAGCGACGGTCGAGCAGTGGCGATCACAGCTGCGCCCCGCGGAGTTCGCCAGGCTTCAAGCGACCCTGGACACGATAACCGCACCCGGCCGGTTACGACCGTCCTGGTGACCAACGTCCCGTAGCCGGAATCGTTGACCGGGTCACGGATTGATACGTCTGACCGCTATGAGGCTAGCTTGCGGCCACTTTTCCCGACCCTGTGCTGCCCGCACGTGGAAGCCGACCAACAGGTGCCCGCCGGGCGCCAACACCCGGGAGAACTCGGCGAAGACACCAGGCAGGTCATGCGGTGGTGAGGTGCCCTTCCGCGCGGAGGAAGGGTCGTCGTGTGCGGGTGGTAGAGCCTCGTCGCTGAACGAGGGGAGGTGCTTCGTGCTGCTGGTTGCGGCCTGAAGGGTTCACCCTTGCGTCGTGCGCGCCCAATCGGTGAGATGGCCCCGGCTTTCGGATGGAGAAGCGTGCCAAGCGATTGGGTGGTCTCGGTCGCAGTTCTCGTAAAGGCGCCTATGGGTGGAGCATGGGCTGCTCCAGCTTGAGGATCGCGGCGAGCAGTCCGGGCAGTCGCTGTTCGAGCTCGGGGCGTAGCGAGACGAAGCATCGGGTTCCTTCGGGTCGAGACCAGGCGACGCCGGCTTCGCGCAGGCGCTTCATATGATGACTGAGCGTCGACTGACTGACGCACGAGGGAAAGTCCGCCTGCACATGCTCGTGGCCGTCAGCGAGGATCCGGGTGATCTCTAGGCGCATGGGATCGCCCAAGGCGACGAGCACGGCCGGGAGCGTGATCTCTTCTGGCGAGCAGTGATCGAGCCGTCTCATGGTGGCGATGACTCTATGACGTGATCGATGATTGACAGTGATCGATCATTGGGCAGAATGGTTCTTATGCCCACGCCTGTCTCCGAACTCCTCTCCGGTCAGCGAGCGCTGGTCACCGGCGGCACCCGCGGCATCGGAGCCGCAACCGCCAGCGCCCTGGCCGACGCCGGCGCACAAGTTGTGGTCAGCGCCCGAGCCGCACCGGCCAACAGTCCCTTTCCGGTCATCACCGCCGACATGTCTGACCCTGACGACGTTCAGGCGCTCGCCACGGGCGCCCTGGAGCGGCTCGGCGGCATCGACGTGCTGGTTTCCAACGTCGGCGGGCAGATCCGCCGCCCGGGAGCGCTGCAGTTCAGCGATGAGGACTGGCAGCAGGAGATCGACATCAACCTTTTGGCCGCGGTCAGACTCGACCGCGCGCTCGTGCCCGCAATGCTCGCCCAGAGCCAGGGCGCCATCGTGCATGTCAGCTCCGGCGCGGCCCGGATCGCTCGCCCGACCTCCCTGCCCTACTCGGCGGCCAAGGCTGCGCTCAACGCCTATAGCAAGGGCCTGGCCAGCGAGGTTGGCCCCTGCGGTGTCCGAGTCAACGTCGTCTCGCCGGGCCTCATCAGCACCTCCCGCATCGCCGAGCTCGCCGCAGAGCAGAACACCGACAACGACACCCTCACCACTCAGATCGCCGCGTCTTTGCAAATCCCGCTGGCGCGCGCTGGCACCGCTGAGGAGGCAGCCCAGCTCATCCTCTTCCTCGTCTCACCCGCCGCCTCCTACCTCACCGGCACACAGTTCACCATCGACGGGGGCGCCTTCCCCACCGTGTAGAACTGGCGGCCGGCCTCTCATCCGAGCGCAACCAAAGCGCAGCTTCGGCGGACCCACGGTTGCCGCTGCTCTCCGCACGATCGGCAGCCACAACCGGCCCGGACGACACCCGTGCCGTCGGAGAGGGAGCTGAGCAGGAAGGCGGCGATCGACCTCGTCGCCACGAGCAGTAATCGCGTCCAGAAGCCGATCGCTCAGCGGACGCCGCCGCGTCGTTGTACACCTCTCCGATCAATCCACAGCACTCGCGTGCTGACTCGGGGCGGTGACCGGAAGGCTGCTCGTGGGATCGGTCGACCCACCTCGATCGAGAACTCGCGCTGCCATCGTCTGGCTCCTGGGGCGTCCGCGCTCGCCCACCGTCTCGCCGCTTGGTCTTGGGCGACAAGCGTGGCGCTCAGGAGCCTGCTGCCCGGTTGGAGCAGTCGGCGCAGCAGCAAGCTGGTGACGGCGAAGGGAGGTTTGGCCACCACATGGAACGGCCGACGGGGTAGCCGTAGATCGCCGGCGTCGGCTTCGACCACGATGATCGCCGTTCCGAAGCGGCGGCGGAGATGTCGGGCCCGATCGGGATGCGCCTCGACGGCGATCACCCGGGCACCCGACTCAAGAAGGAGCCCGGTCAGCGCACCGGTGCCAGCGCCGACGTCGATGACCCACGATCCCGACGGGAGGTTCGCTTCATCGACCAGGAGCTGGGCCCAATCGGAGTCAAGCTCGTGCCATCCCCAGTTTCGGCTCGGGGACGCCACGGCGGCGGACCGTGACGAAGAAGATCATGACTGGTAGTTCATCAGCCGATCGCTGAGGGTGTCCAGCGATTTTGACGTGTCCTGTGTCCCAGCCCGCTCCAAGTCCATTCAGCTCGGCGGGCGGTATCCCCCTCGCCCGGAGCGTCGCTCCAGATCCTCCTGCTGGTGAAGGGTCAGACGGTGTAGGCGGCGCCGGCTCCTCCGAGGTTCTGGCGGAAGGTCATGATCCCCCGATCCCCGACGGGTGGCGGCAGGGCCTCATGGGTGGGACAGGTGCTATCGGGTCGGGGCCAGCCCCAGCCTCGCAAAAGCACCAGTTGGCCCGGCCCGGTCTCCCACCCCGCCACGGTCTGCTCGCCGTCGAGGACCCGGAACGTCGCCCGCCCCCACAAGGTGAACACGGCAATGACGCCCCCGTACGCAGAGGGGTCTCGATGCGCGCTGATGCGGCCTACCCCCGCCGGGTAACGACCCCAGGTGGCCTCGTTGAACCTCGGGAGCACTGGTAAGCCGGCACGGCCAGCAGCGTCAGACAGGCCCGCAACAAGCGTGTCGCCGAGGGCGCGGACCGCCGGGCGGGCTTCGGCGAAGGCGAGGTAAGCGCCGTAGGCGTGCTGGCGAACGCTGCCCTCATCGCCCAGGAGCCGCCACTGGCGACGGTCGTCGTCACCCAACCGGTCTGCGACTCGGCCCGTCAAAGACGTCCGGGATCATCGCCTAACCCTGACCGCTTATCCGGGCGATGGCATCGTCCCACTGGATGGCAGGGAGGTGGCTGTCCGCACACGCCGCCGCTTCACTCACCGCCACCAGCTTGCCATGAGCTACGGCTGCGATCATCACCATCTCCGTTCAGCAGCCGGTGGCCGATCCCCGAGTGACACAGCTCGCTGAGAGCCGAGGAGCGCCCGAAAATCCTTGGTCATACGGGACGCCTGGCGACGCGCCCGATCGCGATGGCTCAGGCCTGCATCGTGACTTCGTAGGTTTCGAGACGCAGCGAAGTGAGCCCGGTTGACGGAACGGCCTGGTCGTGGATGCCGGCCGCCGTGCCTCGACCGACCGCCTCCATCTGCTGGCGGGTCTCCCACAACGAGATGATGATGAACTTGCCGGTCTCATCGTCGGTGAGAAGGTAATAGCCCTGGAACCCGGACTGCTGCCGGGCGTCGGGGAGCTGTTGCTCGGCAAGGCGGATGGCGTTGTCGAACCCTTCAGCGCCTGCCTGGGCGGTGATCACGCGCGCGAACATCACTCTCCTATGGGGGTTGTGTGAGAGCCGGCCCTAGCCGACTGGGTTCCATAAGAGTCGCGCAGCACTGGAAGAAGCCCTACCAGGGACAGAGGGCGCGGTCGACGGCAAGCCGGTCGTCAGGGGATCCCTATGGGCCACACTTCCTGGCGGTCATTGAGCCGGCCCGATGGTGGCGGTGATCAGTCTGCGGTGGTGTTGAGCCACCTTGGCGCTCGCCTGCGGGTCGAAGGTCTCGGCGACGAGGAGGCCAAGGCGTTGCCGCTGCCTCTTGACGGCCGGTGGCTGCGAGATCGGGAGCTGTCGACCTGGCGGACAGACCCCGGCGACTTCGACGTCTCACCAGCCTGCGGGGACGGGACGGAGGGCGGTTGGGCTACGAGGAGCTGGCCGGACGTGCGGTGGTCGTCGAGGCGACGGGCGTCATCATCACCGCTGCCGGTATCGACGACGTGATCCCTCCAAGGAGTGGGCGAAGCGCCCCAAAGACCACGACGCCCTAAAGGAGCTACGCGACCTGAGTGCCCAGCGCCATGCCAGCCAGGTCCGGCCGGCCGTACCTCCAGCTGGGCCGGTCGCCGGGCATACTGGCCCCGCCCACGACCCCCGCCTGCGCCGCTCTCCCCGTCATCCGCCCGAACCGGAACGGGCCGCTGAGCCGCCGATTCCGTGTACCGCTGGCGGATCCGTATTCGCCACCGCATCGCGGGATCTGACGCGCGCTCGGTTCAGCGAACGTCGATCGCCAGGCCTGGCACAGCGACAGACACGGGGCCGTCGTAGCTTCGGCCTGCGGCGCGTACGGCAGCATCTAGGTCCGTGCCCGGCCACAGGTGGGTCAACACGAGATGCCTCACCTGGGCGGCGGCGGCGTACTCTCCGGCCTGGAAGGCACTGGCCAAGTGGCCAACCGAGTCCTCCGGCACCCGCTCGGGGAAGGTGGCCTCGGCCAGCAGCAGCGACGCACCGGCCGCCAAGTCCACCACTTGCGGATCGGCGCCGCCGTCCCCGGTGTAGGCGACGGTAACGTCACCGACGTCGAGCCGTAGGCCGACGTTGGGTACGAAGTGCCGCAACGCACGCGTTGTCACCTGAAACGGACCGACGCTGAAGCGGTCGCCTGCCCCAAATTCCTGAAGGGCGTAGTCAGCGGCGAGCATCTGACCGTCCAGGGCAAGTACCGCATCGGCAGCACCGGTCAGCGCGAAGACCGCCAGCGCGGGCAGCGGCTCCTCGCTCAGATGCCGCGCCCGCAGCAATGGGTTGAGGTCCGCGCAGTGATCTGCATGGCCGTGACTGATCAGCACTGCATCGACGTCCCTGGCCGCAATCTCCTTCAGCAGCTGCGGAACGGTGGCATAACCGGGATCGACCAGCAACCGGAAGCCCGCCTCATCGATCAGGTAGCCGCTGCAGCCCCGCGCCGGCGTGGGCCACGCACCGCCGCCGCCGAGCACCGTCATCCGCATGACGACCGACCCTACCGAGGACGGCGCGACCTGCGAGATGCCGGTAGTCGGTGGGCGGGTGGGACAGCGGCGCGTGGGCCGGCAAGCATGCTGAGATGGCGCCATGGCAGACCCTGGTGTCTCTCTCATCATCGCCTTCGACTACGTCTGGCAGCGATTCACCGACCGCCTCGGCGGCCTGGACGACGAGGAGTACTTCTGGGAGCCAGTTGAGGGCTGCTGGTCCCTCCGACAGGAGAGCGACGGACGCTGGCGGCTCGACGGCGGTGGAGGAGGCGGCCCGGCGCCCGAACCAGTTCCCGTAACCACCATCGCCTGGAGGATTGGGCACCTCGCGGGGATGGGCGTTGGCGGGTTCGCCAATCGGCTCTTCGGGGACGGCACACTCACGCCGACGACGGTGGAGTACCCGGCCACGGTCAGCAACCTCCCCGCGTTCCTCGCTGAGCACTACCAGGCTTGGCGTGCCGGCCTGGCCGGGCTCGATGAGGCAGGTTGGCAGGGTCCCCTGGGGTCCAGCTGGGGACCGTACGCCCAGGCAAGCACCATGGACCTGGTCCTACACCTCTTCGACGAGGTCGTTCACCACGGTGCCGAAGTCGGGTTGCTGCGAGACCTCTACCAGCACCACTCGGAGCTTGGTCGGTAGCCGATCGATGACTGACACACTGCACGGCCCTATGAGGCCGGGTCGTCGCGCTTCGTCTCAGCTGAGGCGGCCTCGTGCGGCTTGGCGGTTGTGTAGACGCTCGGTCATCCAGTAGGCGGCGATGGCGCCGACGCGAGGTAGAGGGCTGCCTGAGGGTTGAGGAGCGGCTCGAGGCCGAGGCGTGCGATGAGCAGGCCGGCGGCGGTGCTGAAATCGGAACTCGGTCCGTGGTTGGGCGCCGTCAGCGCAACGTGAGGCTGGGGGCGTTCCGCAAGACCCGGCGCATCTCTCGGGCGAGACCAAAGGTGTTCACCAGGCGTTCGCCGAGCAGCCCACCCGGGGTGATGCGCAGGTCCGTGTCTCGGGGGCGGCGAACGATGCGCACTTGAGCTCGGGTCCACCTGTTGGCACCGATGCCGACGAGGATGGTGTCGGGCTGGTTCGGGCGCGGTCGACCGAGGGGGTTGTTGTTGACCCCCGTCCCCGGCACCACGTTGTAGTGCGCCGGTAGCCCATCGCGCAGCGCGGCGGCGACCTCGTCAGTGGTGATGTCGGATCTTGGGATCGTGATCGTGGCCATAATCATCCTTTCGTCCACGTAGTGACAACGGTGTACATTCGGCTCTTTTGCTATATCCAAGAGTGCTCATTCCCATCTGAAGTACCGGACGGCCAAGAAAGCGAAGACGACCATGTACGCCCCCAGCGTGAGGAGAGGAGCGGCGGGCGGGAAGGTGCCTGTCATCGAATTCTGAATGGCTTCGACCGCAGCACCAAGCGGCGTGTAGTTGCTTATCTGTTGCAGCACGCTGGGCAGGGTGGCGCGTGGGAGCCACAAGCCGGCGAAGAAGATGAGCGGAAAGAAGACGGCCATGCCCATGGTGTACGCGCCTTGGGTCGTCTTGGCGACGGTGGCCAATATTAGGCCGAGGGCAAACAACGCTGCGACGGTGAGCACGACGGCGAGAAGAAAGCCCCCGATGTTATTGGGCGCGTGCTCATCGAAGGCGGCGATGCCGACCACCACGATGATGAACATGGCGAGGACCGCCAGGCAGAGGTTGATGACGATCTGCGCGGCGAGCACCCACGACGACGGTACCGGGGTGGTCGACAGGCGGCGCAGGATCCCTTGCTCGCGGTAGGTGGCTATCGGTCCCGGCAGGCTCACGAGGGAGAGAAGGGCGATGACCATCGAGATGAGGACCGGGATTTAGGTGTCGAAGAGGGTGAGGCCTCCGAGGCTTGCTTTGTGCACCTGAAATTTCGGGAGCTCGCCGAAGATGACCAGGAGGAGGACCGGCAGCCCCAGGGCGTAGACCAGGGCGCGGGGGCTCCTCCAGACGAGTCGGGCCTCGTTGAGGACGATCTGGGCGAACGCGGCGCGTGGCACCGACCGGGGGTGGAGGGATGCGAGAGAGTTCATGTCGCGGCTCCCTTTTGGTCTAGGTGTCGTCCGGTGAGCTTCACGAAGGCGTCCTCGAGACTTGATGTGTCGAGCTCCACGCCGAGGGCCGTCACGCCGGCTGCCGCCAAGGTGAGGATCGCCACGTTGACCAGCTCTCCGGTCCCGGTCACGACAACATGCGAGCCGTCGTGGTTGACGGCGGCCACCTCGGGAAGCTCGCGCAGGAGGCGGTCGTCGAAGGGGGCGGAGGGGACGAAGCGAACCTGTTTGCCCCCGCGGGCTTGGGCGGCCAGACCGGCGGGGCTGTCGAGAGCGACCACGCGTCCACGGTCGATGAGCGCGACGCGATCGCAGAGCCGTTCGGCTTCTTCCATGAAGTGCGTGACCAACAAGATCGTCACCCCACGGTCGCGAACGCCTTCGATGAGCCCCCAGGCGTCGCGCCGGGCTTGGGGGTCGAGGCCGGTCGTCATCTCGTCGAGCACCGCGACCCTCGGTCGGCCGATGAGGGCCAGCACCACCGATAGCCGCTGCTGCTGGCCTCCCGACAGGGAGCGAAAGTAGGTGTTTCGCTTGTCTGCGAGTCCGAGGGCATCGATCAGCGCGGCGACGTCGGCCGGCTGGGAGTAGAAGGACCGGTAGAGGTCGATGATCTCGGCCACCTTGAGTTTGGCCGGCAGGGCGCTCGCCTGGAGTTGCGCGCCGACGACTTGGTGCAGTGCCTCGCGGTCTGTGCCGGGGTCGAGGCCCATCACCCGGATCGACCCCGCGTCGGGAGCCCGTAGCCCGATCACACACTCGGCCGTGGTGGTCTTGCCCGCCCCGTTCGGCCCGAGGACCCCAAAGATCTCCCCTTCGGCCACCGACAGCGACACTTCGTCAACCGCGACGGTCGGGCCGTAGGTCTTCCGCAGGTGGCTGACCTCGATCGCCGCGTCCCCCTCGCCGAGTCTGGCGGTGCCGCTCATGAGCGTCGCCTCCGGGTCGTCTCGGAGCGGGTGGCCCGATCGAACAAGTTGGCCAGCTCCCGACCGACATGGGACACGTCGAGTCCAGGGTCGCGGGCCATGCGCCGCGGCACCGCGTCGATGGCCTCCCGGATGGCCATGGCCATAACCGCCGGGTCGAAGTCCTCCCGTAGCTCGCCACGCGCTTGGAACCCGGCGAGCATGCCCACCAACGCCCCGGCGCCCGCGGCGAGCGCCGAGGCATCCAACAACCTCCTACCATTGGCGTCCCGGGCGTTCTGGGCAACCTCGACCACCGCCAACAAGTGGTGGCGGTACTCGCCCATGAAACTCAGGTTCGACTCGATGTAGGCCCGCAACACCACCGGCCCGGCCGAACCAGTCGGGATCCGGGGACCCATGTACTCCTCCGCCCGGGCCAGCACCTCACCGAGCAGCTCCCTCACCAACTCCTCTTTGCCGGCGAAGTGGTAGGAGATCACCCCCTTACTGATCCCTACCCGCTCGGCGATGCGAGCCAGGGAGGCCTGCCCATAGCCGAGCTCGGCGATCGTGTCGATCGCCGCTCCGACGATCTGCTCCCGCCGAGCATTCTCCGTGAACGTCCGTTCATTTGATTGTGCCGAACTTACCGACCGTTCTGACCGTTCTGACCGCACGGTCAGATTCTAGATCAGTCAGCCAACGAAGGAGCGTCGGAACTGCGCGGCCGATCGTGACCCGCCAGGGTGGCCCCCGTAAGAGGAACGACGACCGGGCATCAGGAAGGCCCCTGGGTGGTCGGGGTAGCGATCCAGACGTTCAGGTGGCCTCAACAGTGCTGAAGAAGTCGAGAAGTGCGTGTGCCACCTGGTCGGGTGCCTCTAGGGCTGCGTAGTGGCCGACGCCTTCGAGAGTCACTGACCGGACTGGATCGGAGCTGACCTGGCTCATCGTTGCGAAGGTGAACTCACCGCCTCCAGCTCCGATCGCCAGCACCGGGACGTTCAGCTTGTGGTCGGCGACAAGGGTTGCGATCTCGTCGCCTTCTCGGAGCATGGACTGGTAGAGGCCGATCGCTCCGCGCCAGCCGTCGGGACGAGAGTAGGTGCGGACGAACTCGTCGATGTCGGTGTCGGTGATCGCTCCGGGGGTGGCGCTCATGGCTGGAAAGGCGAACTGTCCGAGGAACTCGCGCTCGCGACCGGCGAGGAGCATCTCGGGGATCCCGGGGGCAGCAAGAACGCCGATGTGCCAGGTACCCCCGTGGGTGACGTCGGCCAGCATCTCAAGGCCGAACCCGGGTAGGCCCATCTCAATGGCGGTGAAGCTGAGCACACCCTCGGGGTGCGTAGCGGCGAGACGCAGGACAGTCGCCCCGCTGATGTCCTGGCCGGTGAGGTGCACTGGGCCAACGTTGAGCTCTTCGATCAGAAGGTGCAGGTCCTCGGCGGAGGTCTTGCTGTCGTAGGCGCCTGACCCGTTGTCAGAGTCACCGAACCCGCGCAGATCCACTGCATAGACACGGTGGCTGGCGGCGAGCAGTGGGATGAGCTTGCGGAAGGTCCACCACGTCTCGGGGAAACCATGGACCAGCAGAACTGGAGGTCCTTCAGTGCCCGCCGCTACGTAGTGCAGCTCAGTCCCGTTGACCTTGGCGTAATGGTGCGTGACCCCGGCCAGTGAGGCTTGCTCGGCTCTAGCGGTCATGTCAATCTCCCTTGACTCGTCAACCTGGTTGTCTAAAGAGTAGACAACCAGGTAGACCTTGTCAACACATCTGCTTTACGCTCAGCTCGTGTCACGTTCGGGCGCCGACCTCGCACTGCTCCTCCTCGGAGGATTTCGCGTCCTAGTAGACGATGCGGTCCTGGAGCTCGCCAAGCGCGGATACGAGGATGTGCGCCCCGTCCATGACTTCGCGATGCGAGCCATCGCGGCGGGCGCCGACGATGCTTCGGAACTGGGTCGCCGTCTGTCGGTCTCCAAGCAAGCGGCGGCGAAGACTGTGGCGGTGCTCGAGGAGCGCGGCTACGTGGCACGCGATGCCGATCCCCTCGACGCCCGTCGCAAGCGCCTTCAGGTCACGGCGCTCGGCTTCGAAGTCATGCGAGCAGGCGAAGCTGTCTTCGACGAATTGCGCGACAAGTGGAAGCGGAAGATCGGCGCCAAGCAGCTCGAGCGCCTTGAGTCTGACCTCGCGGCCCTGGTCGGGGCATCGCCGGTGCGTGTCGAAACGCCCGGCTGGATCGCCCACAGCCTCGACGAGACGACCTAACGGTCAAGAACGAGGTAGGAACCTCGCTCATCGGGAGTCGTGCCCGTTAGCGGAACCCGTTGCGGCGCAGCGAGCGCTGGTCGAAGGCGAGCCGGTCTGATCGTCATAAGGGAATGGCGGATGCGAGAACCCAGGGATCCCCTTACGGGCGGCTGATCGGTGCGTCGGTGCGGATGTCGAGGCGCGTGGTCATGTCGAGTTTGACCTCGCCCTAGGGCAGGATGTGCTGCCAGAACAGTGGGGTCAGGCCGCGTCGGTCGTGGTCGGTGAGCCGCGGCCGCCGTAACGGGAGTGCCACTCGGTAAAGATGTTTCTGGTCCCAAGACCGGAAGTGGGTGGAGTCGGAGGCAACAGCAGTCGACCCGGCACCCCACAGGGACTGCTGCCGAATGGCGAAGGTGGCAATTGGCGATCCCCATCGCGACCTCCTGCGCGGCCTCGCGGGTCAGGTAGCGACGCCGGGCGTAGCGCAGCTGCTCATCGCGGTGCCGGTGTCCGGCGCCGGCGGCAACCGCGCGGATGTCGGCGTTGGTGCCGTATGCATAGATCGCCAACATCAGCCGTTCGGCTAGCACCTCGACCGGCACTGCACCGCCGCCGGCTACGGCGCTGACCTCGTTCAGGCACCCGGTGCGCAGCACCGTCTCCTTCAGTATGTCGATCAACGCCACCGTGCCCCAACGCCGCCCTACCTCTGCTGGCCCGCGCAGTGATCGGCCCGGCGGCCCGGTGGTGATGTCCAACCAGTCCAGCCCCGGCAACGCAGTATCCCGCTGCTCGAGAGCGGCGGCCATCTCATCACGCAGCCCGTTCCGCCGGTGACGGACGGGTGATTCCGCGGAGTCGCCCGGCGGCCCCGGCCGCCAGCCGCTGGTCGCGGCGCCGATGGCAGGACGAGCAGAGGAATGCCGCCGGCCCGCCGGCCGGCGCCCGCCGGCCGGCGCCCATCACGATTTCTTCAGCAGCACCTCGCCCTCGAGGCCGTCGGGATCGCGAAAGAAGATGCTGAGCGCCCCGCCGAAATCGTTGACGCTACCGTCGCTCGCCCCGGTCTCGACGAGCCGGTCCCTGATCGTGTCGAAGGCGCCTTGGGATGCGGCCGCCAGCCCGACGTGATCGATGCGACCCCGGCCCCACATCGGCGTCTGCCGGTCGGCCTCGGTGTTGCCATCGATCACAAACACGTTCAGCTCTGTCGCCGGGCCGATCGAGATGGCGGTCATCGTCTCGCCCGGCCCGTGTGGACGCGTCGGTCCGACGGCGGCGTCGAAGACCCGCTCGTAGAACGATCCCAGCCGCTCGACGTCCCTGGAGATCCAGGCCACGTGGTTCACGCCGTCCAACAGCATCGGTGACTCCTCCCCGGGCTTCGGTCCTCTACCCCAACGGGGCCACCGTACTGTGCCCGCCGAGCGCCTGCGCCGGTCGACGTCCAGTCGGCCTCAGCGCGAACCACGCGCAGGCCGGGCGACCCGGACCACCTGCTTGCCCGGCCCGCGTCCCTCGGCCAGCGCCTGTTGGGCGCACGGGGCGGCAGCCAGGCCTTCGACGCTCGTCAGCTCGATGTCGAGCTCTCCTGCGGCGAGGCGCCCGAGCACAGCATCCAGGGCGGCGGCCAGACGCATCGGATCGCACTCTGCCAGCGCGGCCAGGCTGAAGCCGCCGATCGACACGTTGGCAGCGAACAGCCGACCCAAAGGTGGCAGGGCCGCGATGGGGCCGCCGCCGGCGTTGCCGAACATGACGAGGCGGGCCCCGGGGGCGGCGACCTCGAGGTCGAGGTCGAGTAGGGCCGTGCCCTGAGGATCGAGGACGAGGTCGACGCCGCGGCCGGCGGTGCACTCCCGGGTGGCGGTGCGCTCCCCGATGGCGGTGCGCTCCCGGATGGCGGCGGCCAGTCCCGGCCCGCGCACGAGAGTGGCGTCGTAGCCGGCCTCGGTCGCGGCGGCGACGCGGGCGGCGCTCCCGACCGTGCCGAGCACGACCCGCGCTCCGGCGATGTGGGCCAGCCGGGCGACGGCCTGGCCGACCCCGCCGGCCGCCCCGTGAACGAGCACGGCTTCCCCAGCAGCGAGGTGCCCGATGTCGAGAAGGAGGGCGGCCGTGGTCAGGGCGCCGGGCGCGGCCGCGGCTCGCTCGAGGTCGAGGTCTTCGGGCACGGCGACGACCAGGTCGGCGGACGCAGTGGCGACCTCGGCCAGGCCGCCGGCGCTGGTGAGGGCCGCCACCCGCTGGCCGACCCCGAAGCCGGCCACCCCTGACCCGGCCACCCCAGCGCCGAGCGCCCTGACGGTCCCGGACACCTCGAGACCGGGGACGAACGGCCACGCCGGCACGTACCCGGGGTCGCCACGCCGGGCCATCACGTCCTTGAAGTTCACGCCGGCGTAGGCGACGTCGATGGTGACCTGGCCCGGTCCCGGCTCTGGCGCGGGGAGCTCGGCGATCCGACTCGTGGCGGTATCGGCGGCGGGCCCATCGAAGACGAGTGCTTGCATGAACTCTGACAGGGGAGGCACCGACTCACCTTTCGACATTCGTAGTATGGCGAACGAACGCTACCATCCTTTTCGACGATCATCGAAAGACTCCGGCCATGGCATCCTCCCGGCGCCCCTCCCTCGTCCACCCCCCAACCGAACACCTCCGCCTGGTCGACGTCTTGCACGCCCTGGCCGACCCGACCCGCCTCACCATCGTCCTGACGCTGTGCGAGGAACCGGAACGGGCGTGCGGGACGTTCCCCGTGAGCGTGGCGGCGTCGACGCTGACCCACCACTTCCGGGTCCTGCGCGAGGCCGGCGTCATCCGCCAGCGGGAGGAAGGCAATCGCCGGTGGACGACGTTGCGCCGCGCCGACATCGACGACCGCTTCCCCGGAGTGCTCGACAGCGTCATCGCTTCCTACCAGCGGCCGTGACCGGGATTGAGGGCGTTCAATGCCCGCGGGGCCGGGTCCGCTACGCCGGGCCCGAAGCGACAAGGAGGACGATCTTGCCGGTGGCCCGTCCTTTCTCCCCGTAGCGGTGTGCGTCTGCGGCTCGATCCAGGGGGAAGGTGGCGTCGATCTCGACCCGGAGGTCACCGGCGGCGACCAGTGCGGCAAGGGCTCGCAGGCCGGCCTGGTCGGGCTCGACGAGCATGCGCACGGCGCGCACCCCGAGCTCGGCGGCGACACGGGCCGGGCGGTCGTCGGTGAGGGCCGGGAGCCGGACGAGGCATCCGCCGGGGCGGAGGGTGGTCAGCGAGCGGAGGGTGGTGTCGCCGCCGACGGGGTCGAGGACGACATCGATGCCCTCCGCCGCCTCGGTGAAGTCGACCTGGGTGTAGTCGATCGTCTCGTCGGCGCCGAGGTCCCGCAAAAAGGGGTGCTTGGCCGCGCTGGCCGTGGCGATGACGTGGGCGTCGCGGGCCTTGGCGATCTGGACGGCGAGATGGCCGACGCCGCCGGCGGCAGCGTGGATGAGGACCCTGTGCCCGGCCGTGACGCCGGCCGTGTCTACGAGCGCCTGCCAGGCGGTGAGTCCGGCGAGCGGGAGGGCGCCGGCGTGGACATGGTCGAGGCTGGAAGGCTTGGGGGAGAAATGCCTCGCCGGGGCGGCGACGTACTCGGCATAGGCGCCGGCGGGATAGGGGAAGCGAGGCATCCCGTACACCTCGTCGCCCGGGGTAACGATGGTCACGCCTTCGCCAACCTCGGCCACGACACCCGACACGTCGAAGCCGAGGACGAACGGCGGGCGCACGCCGACGGGGAACTGCCCGCTGGCTCGGGTCTTCCAGTCGGTCGGGTTGACGCCGGCGGCGTGGACCCTGACGAGGATCTCGGTCGGGCCCGGTTGCGGTCGGGGCAGGTCGACAAGGCCGAGGACCTCGGGGCCGCCGGCGCGGTCCTGGCTCACCGCCCGCACGCGCGACTCAGGCCGGGGAGGGGAGTCCGCCCTGCGCCACTGTCCTGGCGAGGATCCCGAGCGTGGCACGAATGGCGGCCTCCGAGATGACGGGGAACACGCCCGACTCCCTCCACTTCGAGTCGATGGACGACCAGTCGTAGTAGGAGGTGACGAGGGTGCCGTCGTCGACCGGCGCCAGCTTGTAGCCGTAGACGTGGCCGATCTGGGGTCGGACCTGACCGAGGATCTTCCAGGCGATCTCGCGATCGGGCTCGAACGTGGCGATCGTGACGGTCACGTCGTAGAGGCCCATCGGGATGTCGTTGAGCGCCTCGCGGTCCATGTGCACGACGAAGCTGTCCCCGACGCCTTTCACCGGCTCACCCGTGGCGCTCATCAGCATTCCCGAGCTGTCGATGGCCACGTGACCTCTCGGGTCGCACAGGACCTGGAAGATCGTCGGAGGGTCGGCGGCGATGGTCCGTTCGACTTCGATTCGTTCGGCTTCGGTTCCGTCGCTCGTCATTTGCTCATCCTGTCACCTCGCTATCGGTACCTGCCGATCCGTGTCCTCCCGTTCCACTCGGGGAAGGCAGCATCCGCGCTGCTGTAGCGTCCTACGGCGTGGACGAGCCGGTCGGAGCGCCAAGCCCGACCCCCGACACTCGAAGCTTCACGGCGCGCCGAGCCGCCGTCCTGGCGAGGAACGACCTGACCGGCAGGGCCTTCACGACCGAGTTGGCGGCGCAGGCCGACGACTGGCTGCGCCGGCTCTTCGACGCCGCCGCAGGACCCGCACCCGCCGACATCGCCCTCGTCGCCGTCGGCGGCTACGGCCGCGGCGAGCTGGCGCCCGGCAGCGACCTCGATCTGGTGATCGTCCACCGCAACAGAGCCGATGTGGCCAGGGTGGCCGAGGCGGTGTGGTACCCGATCTGGGACGAAGGCGTCGTTCTCGACCACAGCGTCCGCAATCTGCGGGAGATGGGCGCCGTCATGGACGCCGACCTCAAGGTCGCGCTCGGTCTCCTCGACGCTCGGGCCGTCGCTGGCAGCTCGGCGCTCGGCGCCGAGGTGCGGGCCGCCGCCGTCGACAAGTGGACCGGCCGAGCGAAGCGGTGGCTGCCCGAGGTGGGCGCCGCCGTCGACGAACGCCACGAGCGGGCCGGCGACCTCGCCTTCTTGCTCGAGCCCGACCTGAAGGAAGCAAGAGGCGGCCTTCGCGACCTCCGCCTGCTTACCGCCCTCGCTCAGGTGACCCCGGTCCTCGCCGACCTGGTCGCCGAGGGCCGCCTTGACGACCCAGACGCCACCCTGGTCTCGGCGCGTGTCGAGCTGCATCGCAGCACGGGGAGGCCAGGCAACCGCCTGGCTCTCCAGGACCAGGACATCGTCGCCGCCGCCCTGGGCACAGACGCCGACCACCTGGCCGCCGATCTGGCCGACGCCGGTCGAGCGGTGGCATGGGCGAGCGACGACGCCTGGCGGCGGATCCGTTCTCTTTTCGCCGGCCGGCGCAAGGCCCGCCAGTGGCGGTCGCAGCCGCTCGAGCCTGGCCTGGCCTTACGGGGCGGGGAGATCACGCTGCTGTTCGGCACCGATCCTGCATCCGACCCGACGCTCGCCCTGCGCGCCGCCGCCGCATCGGCGGAGCGCGATGTGCCCTTGGCGCGCGACACCATCGACCGGCTGGCCGATTCCCCGCCTCCCCTTGCCAGGGTGTGGCCCGACTCTCTCCTCCAGGCCCTGCTGCGCCTGCTCGGCGCGGGCCGGCCCGCCATCGCCGCCATCGAGACCCTCGACCAGCAGGGCGTGATGGAACGGCTGCTCCCGGAGTGGGGCTCGGTCCGCAACCGCCCGCAGCGCAACGCCTATCACCGCTTCACCGTCGACCGTCACCTCCTCGAGACGGTCGCCAACGCCGCTCGCCTGGTCCGGCGCGTCGACCGCCCCGACCTGTTGCTGCTCGGCGCCCTCCTCCACGACATCGGCAAGGGGTCGACGGGTGACCACACCGAGGCCGGCATGGACATCGTCGCCCGGATCGGTCCCCGGCTCGGGCTGTCAGCGGCCGACACCGCTTCACTCGTCGACCTGGTACGCCTCCACCTCCTCCTCCCCGAGATGGCCACCCGCCGCGACCTCGACGACCCGGCGACGATCGACGCCGTGGCCGACGCCGTCGGCGACCGGGACACGCTGCAGATGCTGGCCGTTCTGACCGAAGCGGACAGCCTGGCGACAGGCCCGGCGGCGTGGGGCCCATGGAAGGCCGGTCTGTTCGCCACCCTCGTCGAACGGGTGGGCCGCCACCTCGACGGCCACCCGCCGCCGACCGCCAGCGAACCCGACGACCGCCAGCTGGCGCTGCTCGCCCTCGGCCGCTTGGCCGTCGACACCTCGAACCAACGTCTCACGGTGGTGGCACCCGACGGCCCCGGGTTGCTCGCGACCGTGGCCGGCGTTCTCGCCGTCGACGGCGCGAGCGTCAGGGCCGCTTCGGTGCGGACCTACGCCGCCGCCGATCTCGACGAGAGCAGCGCCGTCGGCGATGGCGATGCCGCCGACCCGGCCGGCCCGGCCCACCCGGCCGCCATGGCGCTGCTCGACTTCGACGTGACGCCCACGTGGGATGTGCTCCCCGAGCCGTCGCGCCTGCAGGCGGATCTCGAGGCGGCCCTGGCCGGCACCCTGCCCATCGGGACCGCCCTGGCCGAGCGGGAGCGCAACGCGCCACGCCGGCGCGCGGCCGAGCGCAGGGCCGTCGAGCCCGACGAGCCGACCGTCGTGGTGACGATCGACAATGCCGCATCCGCGGCGGCGACGCTGATCGAGGTGCGGGCGCCCAATGCCGTCGGCACCCTGTGGCTCGTCAGCCACGCCATCGATGGCGCCGGACTCTCCGTGAGCTCTGCGGTGGTAGCCACGCTCGGCGCCGAGGTGGTCGACACGTTTTATGTGCAGACTGCGACGGGCGAAAAGGTGCTCGACGACGCGGCCGGCCACCAACGGCTGGCCTCGCTGCTCACGGCCGCACTCGGACCCTGACGCCATCTGTGAAGCCCGGCCCGACGCACCTGCTCACGCGCGACGACAGGCCATGCCGAGCCGGCTTCAGCCCCTGGCGGCTACCCTCCGTGGCGGAAGGTAGACAGCAAGGGGGAGCAAGTGGCTGAAGCCGGGTCGATTCTGGGTAATGCGGTGAAGCGGCTGGAGGATCCGGTGCTGCTGACCGGCGCGGGCGGGTACGTCGACGACCTCGAGTCGTCGGACGCAGCGAGGGTCGTCTTCGTACGGTCGGCGATCGCGCATGGCGAGCTTCGATCGGTCGACATCGAGGACGCCCGGGGTATGCCCGGCGTTGTCGCCGTTTACCACGCCGCCGGCGACGACCTCGGCCTTGCGCCGTTCCAGGGCTTCCCGCTGATGCCGGAAACCCTCAACCGACCGGTGTTCGCCCGCGACCGGGTGCGCTTCGTCGGTGACGTAGTGGCCGCGGTTGTGGCAGAGACCAACGCCCAGGCCGTGGACGCCGCCGAGGCGATCATCGTCGAGACCGACCCGCTCCCAGTCGTCGTCTCGCAGGCCTCGGCGACCGCTGTCGACGCCCCGTTGCTCTTCCCCGACCACGGGAGCAACGTGTGCTTCGCCACCGAGTTAGGAACCGACGATGACCCGCTCGTCGACGCGGAGGTCGTGGTCGAGGTGGACATGGTGAGCCAGCGGCTCGCGGGCGTGCCGATGGAACCCAACGGCTGCCTTATGGTCCCCGGCGAGCCGACCGGAGGGATCACGTGCTGGATCTCCCATCAGACTCCCCACGCGGTGCACCCGGCGTTCGCCGCTGTCCTCGGCCTCGAGCCTCAGGACGTCCGGGTCGTGTGCCCGTGGGTGGGAGGTGGCTTCGGCCCGAAGTCCGCCATGTACATCGAGTACCTCGTCGCCGCGGCCGCGGCGGTGCGGCTTGGCCGGCCCGTGCGATGGGCTGAGACCCGCTCCGAGAACATGGTGACGCTCGTCCACGGGCGCGACTACACGATGAGTGCCAAGCTCGGGCTGACCGCGGACGGGCGAATCACCGGCCTTGACGCCAGCGTGGCGGCATCGGGCGGCGCCTATCCGGCCATCGGCGCCGTGCTGCCGATGCTCACGCAGATGATGGTGGTGGGCGTCTACGACATCCCCAAGGTTCGCTTCGCCGGCACGACCGTCGTCACCAACACCACCCCGGTCGGCGCCTACCGGGGCGCGGGCCGTCCCGAGGCCACCCAACTCATCGAGCGGGTCATCGATGTGGCCGCCGACCGCTTGGAGATCGATCCGGCCGAGATCCGGAGGCGCAACTTCATCGCCCCCGACACCTTCGCGCTCACGACCATCAGCGGCGGAGCCTACGACTCTGGCGAATACGAGAAGACGCTCGACGCCGCGCTGCTCGCGTCCGGCTACGAGGAGCTGCGGGCCGAACAGACCCGGCGCCGCCGGGCCGGCGACCCCCGGCTGCTCGGGATCGGTGTGTCCACCTATGTCGAGGTGACGGCCCCGCTCGGTCTCCATACCGAGTACGGCGCAGTGGAGGTCCACGACGACGGCACGGCGACGATGACCGTCGGCACGAGCGCCCACGGTCAGGGCCACCACACCGCGTTCGCCATGTTGGCCAGCGACGTCCTCGGCATCGAGATGGACAAGATCCGCTTCGTCAACTCCGACACGGCTACGGTTCCGCACGGGTCGGGCACACCCGGATCGCGGTCGTTGCAGACCGCCGGCAACGCCGTGTTCGCAGCCTCCAAGGAGGTGCTCGCCAGGGCCCGGCAGATCGCCGCCCACCAGCTGGAGGCCAGCCCCGACGACATCGTCGCCGCTGGCGGCGCCCTCCATGTAGCTGGCGTTCCCGATCGGACCGTCTCCTGGCAAGATATTGCCGCCGCATCTCGCGACTCCAGCAACCTTCCCCACGGACTCGAGGCAGGCCCACTTCGACACGAGGGTGACTTCGACGGTTCCAACTCGACCTTCCCCTTCGGGACGCACGTCTCGGTCGTCGAGGTGGACTTGGAGACGGGCAACGTCACGATGCAACGCCACATCGCCGTTGACGACTGTGGCCGCATCCTCAACCCTCTGCTCGTCCGTGGCCAGCAACACGGGGGGATCGCGCAGGGCGCGGCGCAGGCGCTGTTCGAGTGGATGCAGTACGACGAGGAAGGGAACCCGCTGACCACCACCCTGATCGACTACACGGTGCCGGCGGCTACCGAGCTACCCAGCTTCGAGGTGTCCAACACCCAGACCGACAGCCCGCGCAACCCTCTGGGGGCCAAGGGCATCGGCGAGTCGGGCACGATCGGGGCGACGCCGGCCATCCAAAACGCCGTCATCGATGCGCTGTCTCACCTCGGGATCACCCACATCGACATGCCGTGCAGCCCGGAGAGGGTCTGGCGAGCCATCCGGTCCGCCAACGACCGGGCCGGAGCGCTGGTCGGGGCGGCGTCGGTGGGTTGACCACGCTCGTCAGCAGGGCGGCCCGGCCGACCCATGATTCAGAGGGCTTCGGTGCCCCGCTGACCGGTTCGTATTCGCACCAGGTCGTCGACCGCGACGGACCAGACCTTGCCGTCGCCGATCTTCTCTGTACGCGCCGCCTTGACGATGAGGTCGATGACGACGGTGGCGTCCTGGTCCTCGACAAGTACCTCGATCTTGACCTTGGGCACGAAGTCGATGGTGTACTCGGCGCCACGGTAGACCTCGGTGTGACCCCGTTGGCGACCAAATCCCTGGACCTCGCTGACAGTCATGCCGGATATACCGACCTCCTTCAGCGCCGTCTTGACGTCGTCGAGCTTGAACGGCTTGATGACGGCTGTGACCAGCCTCATGACTGACCCTCCGGCGTCGGCGCAATCGGCGCAGTGCTGGCCTGCGTCGACGCCGGCTTGGCGAACGGGTTGATCGATTCGCCGCCGGTGAGCGCTGAGCTCACACCCGAGAGCACGCTCTCGAAGTCGTAGGCCGCTTCGTCGTGCAAGCTGAGGTCCATGCCGATCTCCTCCTGCTCCTCGGTCATGCGCAGTCCCATCGTCTTGTCGACGATCTGGGCGAGTATGTAGCTGACTGCGAGGGAGTAACCGGCGACGCAGACGACGCCGAGACACTGTTCACCGAGGAGGCCGAGGCCCCCTCCGTAGAAGAGGCCGTTCTTGGCGACGGCGTTGCCGCCCATGTCAGCGACACCGAAGAACCCGATCAGCACGGCGCCGAGGACCCCTCCGACGAAGTGGACGCCGAGGACGTCAAGGGCGTCGTCACGCTTGAACTTGAACTTGAGGCTGCAGGCCAGACAGCAGATCGACCCGGCGGCGACGCCGATCACCAACGCCCCGAGGAGGTTGACGAAGCCGCAGGAAGGGGTGATGGCCACCAGACCGGCCACCGCTCCCGATGCCGCGCCGATCGTCGTCGGCTTGCCCCCGCGCAGTTTCTCCGTGGCGATCCAGGCCAGAAGGGCCGCAGCCGTCGCTGTGTTGGTGTTGAGGAAGGCGTGGGCCGACAGGTTGTTGGCCGCGAGGGCCGAGCCGGCGTTGAAGCCGAACCAGCCGAACCAGAGCAATCCGGCCCCGAGCACAGTGAACGGCACGTTGTGGGGCTTGGTCGGCTTGGTCGGCCAGCCCTTCCGGTTGCGGATGACGAGCAGCACGCCGAGGCCGCCCATGGCGGCGTTGATGTGCACCACGGTGCCGCCGGCGAAGTCCTCGGCCCCCCGCTTGGCCAGCCACCCCGTCGGAGAGAACACCCAGTGGGCGATGGGCGCGTAGACAAAGATCGACCACAGGATGATGTAGACGCAGAACGAGCCGAACTTGACCCGGTCGGCGATGGTCCCGGTGATCAGCGCCGGGGTGATGATGGCGAACATCAACTGGAACAGGCAGAAGACGATGGGCGAGATGGTGAGCGCCTCGCCCGGCACCGCCTGGGTGTCGATGTGCATCAGGCCGGCGAAGTGGAGCGTGCCGATGAAGCCATGACCGCCCCAGTCCACCCCGAAGGCCAGACTGTAGGAGACGAGGACCCAGACGATGCTGACGAGACCGAGGCAGACCCAGTTCTGCATGATCATGCCGAGGACGTTCTTGCGGCGCACCATGCCGGCATAAAAGAACGCCAGCCCGGGAGTCATGAGCATGACCAGGGCGGTGCTGGCGAGGAGCCAGGCATTGTCGCCCGAGTTGATGCCCCCGGTCTTGTTGGGGTCGAACGCCGCGGCGTGCAGGCCGGCGTCGACGAGAGTGGGTAGTACCACGGCTCCTCCGTCTCCTTAGGGGTCGAGTCGCAGGGAAGGTAGGAAATCTTTATTTCGCCTGAACGGCCGAATCATTTCCACTTGATGAACCCGCGCCTTCGAGCAGGTAACCCCGGCTGCGCACGGTGCTGATGGCCAGGCCGAGGGGGCCGATCCTCCGTCGCAGGCGCAGGACGTGGACGTCGAGGGCGTTGCGTCCCGGAGCACCGTGCGGCCAGCCGGCCTTGGCTAACAGCTCGCGGCTCACGACGGCGCCGAAGCGTGATACCAGGGCATCGACGAGGCGCGCCTCGACGGGCGGCAACGGTGTCCACACGGCGCCGAAACGAAGGACGCCGTCGGCGTCGAGCGATGGCGAGTCCGGCAGGTGCTTGCCGGCGCGGCCCGAGAGGCCCCGCAGCCGGGCCGAGAGGTCGGCCTCGCTGGCCGGGACCCGAATCCAGTCCTCCATGCAGTCGGCGGGTGCGGGCGGCGCCACGTCGCCCTCGACGACGAGCAACCTCGGGGCGCCAGTGGAGACGAGCCGCGCCCGCCGGGCGGATTCGGTCGGCCAGCGCACCAAGACGACGTCCACGGGGCGGACGATACGGTCCGACTGTTGCCCACGTGTTTCCGGTTCGTGAAAGCCACGAAAGGTGCTGAACGTCCAGAAGTCGGCCGATGCAGCAGTCGGCCGGTGTCGGGAATGGGCCGACGCCGGCGCCCCCGAGTAAGTTCCCACGCGCCATGGCAACAGCTCCTCGGCCCCGGCGGCCGCTCAAGGCGTCGCAGATCGTTCTCGTCCTGAGCCTGCTCTTCGCCGCCCTGATCGCCGCCTCCGGCATCGCCGGCGCCCTCGAGGGCGCCCACGACCCTTCTCGGGTCAGCCGGGAGACGTTTTACGACATCCCCCACGCCCTGCGGGCCTTGTTCTACACGGCCCTCGTCGTGGCTGTCACGGCGTCGGGGTGGATGCTCTCGGTGCGGGTGCAGAACTGGGAACGGGGCGCGCCCGACCGGCGGGCCACGACCGCAGCCAACCGGAGCCGGCGCATGAGGGATCTGCGACGAGGCCTCGAGATGCGCACCCTCGTGCGCGACCCGGCCGCCGGGTTGATGCACTCGCTGATCTACTTCCCCTTCCTCATCCTCTTCGCCGTCACGACCGTCCTCGAGATCAACCACCTCTTGCCGGGCAGCCTCGAGTTCCTGCATGGCAGCGTGTACCAGACCTACAAGTTCATCGGTGACAGCGCCGGGCTGCTGTTCGTCATCGGTATCGGGTGGGCCGCCGGCCGTCGCTACATCCGTAGGCCGTACCGGTTGCGCACCAAGACGCGACCCGAGGACGCCCTCATCCTCGGCACGTTCTTCGCCATCGGGGTGACCGGCCTCGTCGTCCAGGGCGTCAGGATCGCCGCCGAGGGTCAGCCCGCCTTCGAACGCTGGACCTACATCGGCTACCTGCTCTCCTACCTGTTCACGTCCATCTCGGCGCCCGACCTCTCCACCATCTACCAGGTGTTGTGGGTGTGCCACGTGGGGGCGTTCTTCGTGTTCCTCATCGCGTTGCCGACGACGAAGCTGCGCCACATGCTGACCTCGCCGGCGAACATGTACCTCCGCGACCGTGACCGGCCGAAGGGGGCCATGCGGGCGATGCCCAACCTGACCGAGACGGAGATGGAGAGCTTCGGGGCCGCCGCCGTCGAGGACTTTACGTGGAAGCAGCTGATGGACACCGACAGCTGCACGATCTGCGGGCGCTGCACGAGCGTCTGCCCCGCCAACGCCACCGGCAAGACCCTCGACCCTCGCGAGATCGTCAACAAGATCGGCAACGTCATGGCCGCCACGCACCCGGCCACGCCGGTGTTCGCTGGGGGCGGATCGGGTTCGGAAGGCGAAGGGGAAAGTCCTGGCGTGGCGCCGATCACGCCCGCCATCGGGGGAGGCCCGCTCACGGTGTCGGCCAACTCCGTCTTCGAGCTGATCACTGCGGAAGAGATCTGGGCCTGCACGAGCTGCCGGGCGTGCGACGAGATCTGCCCGGTCAACATCGAGATCCTCGACAAGATCCTCGATATGCGCAGGTACCTGTCGCTCATGGAGTCGGACTTTCCCTCGTCGCTCGGCAACATGTATCGCTCGATGGAGAACCAGGAGAACCCGTGGGGGCTCTCTGGGACCGACCGGCTGGCGTGGGCCGAAGGCCTGTCAGAGGAGATCCCCCTGGCCGATCCGGCTTCGCCGCTCGACCACGAGTACCTCTACTGGGTCGGCTGCGCCGGCAGCTTCGATGACAAGAACAAGAAGGTCTCCGCCGCCATCGCCACCCTCCTCACGAAGGCCGGCATCGACTTCGCCGTGCTCGGACCTTCTGAGCGCTGCACCGGCGACCCGGCTCGACGCAGCGGCAACGAGTACCTGTTCCAGATGCTGGCCATGCAGAACGTCGAGATGTTCGGCGCCATGAAGGTCAAGAAGATCGTCGTCCAGTGCCCCCACTGTTTCAACACCTTCGCCAACGAGTACCCCCAACTCGGCGGCAACTACGAGGTCATCCACCATTCGCAGCTCCTCGAGCAGCTGATCGCCGACGGCCGCCTCGACCTCTCGGGCGCCTCGCTCCCCGAGCGGATCGTGTACCACGACAGCTGCTACCTGGGCCGCCACAACGACATCTACGCCCCACCGCGTCGCGTGCTCGGCAGCCTCGGCGGTATCGACATCGTCGAGGCGCCCCGTTCGGGGAGCGGGTCGCGCTGCTGCGGTGCGGGCGGGGCCCGCATGTGGATGGAGGAGTCGGGCACCAAGATCAACATGGACCGCTCAGAAGAGCTCATCGGCACCGGCGCCGAACGGATCGCCACGGCCTGCCCATTTTGCTACATCATGCTCGACGACGGAACCAAGGCCCACAAGCGTGAGGACATCAAGGTCGGCGACATCGCCATTCACCTCGTTGACGCCCTCGCCGCCGCGCCGGGAGGGGGAAGCGCCGGCGGGGGCGACGCCGGCAACGGGGACGCCAGCAGCAGCGACGCCGACGCCGGCAACGGGGATGCCGGCAGCGGCGGCGGGGACGCCGGCAGCGAATCTCAGCCCGGCGAGCCGGAGGGATACGCCGGCGACACTCCTTCGGGGCCCGCCGTCTAGGTTGCACCCATGGCGGTTCTCGCAGCGTTCTCGATCGCACCGGGTGGCGGAAGCGCGGTGGCCGATGACGGTTCGGTGGGTCCGGCCGTGGCCGAGATCGTGCGGCTGGTGCGGGCTTCCGGCCTGCCCAACGAGACCAACGCCATGTTCACCAACGTCGAGGGCGACCTCGCTGAGGTGATGGCACTGATCACCTCGTGCGTCGAGCACATGGCCGAGGTCGCCCCGCGCGTCAGCGTCGTCATCAAGCTTGATGTCCGTGAGGGCCACGCCGGCGCCATCCACGACAAGGTGGCCACGGTCGAGCGCCACATCGCCGACGCCTGAGCGAGAAGTCGACCGGGGTCTGCGCCGCGATTCCGCAGAATCGCCAACGCCGTCGTCCGGGCCGGTGGGCGCAGGGTCAGCTCGTGCGGCCGACCCTGGCGCGGGCCGCGGCGAGCGGCGGGGGTGGCCCGAGCACGGCGCCGAGTCCCCGCACGAGCGAGCGGCACGCGATCAGCTCCTGCGGTCGAGGATCCGGTACGCCGAGCAACCGCCTGGCGCTCGGCGGCAGACAGGCCACGGCGCCGGCCCACACGATCCGCCACGCGGCGCGGGCCGCAGGGGGCAGCCCGGGCGGCTCCCGGAGAAAGCGAACGGCCGTCACCGCCTGCTCGCCGACGGCGAGGCTGGGCCTGAAGCGCTGGTAGGAGGCGTCGAGCTCGGACCAGGTCCGCGGCGGGTCGATCACCCCCATCTCCTCGCCCACGCGAGCCACCTCGCCCACGTACCGGTCAAGCTCGGTCGTGTCCAGGCGATGGAGCCCGAAGCGGCGGTAGGCGGCGGCGATGGCGAGGTATTCGCCGACGTGGACCCACTCGAGCAGGTCGGGCGCTCCGGCTGCGTACGGTCGTCCGTCGGGTGCGAAGCCGACGACGTGGTCGTGGATGCTCCGCACCGCCGCGCACCGCCGCTCGGCGTCGGCCGCCGACCCGTAGACGACGCCGCTCACGAACTCCCCCGTCCGGCGGATCCTGCCCATGAAGTCGTCGGTGAAGGCACTGTGATCGGCCACGCCGGCCAGCGCGAGCGGGTGAAGGGCCTGCAGGGCAAAGGCGCTCATGCCGGCCACGAACATCGAGGTGTCGGCGTGCACCTTCCAGGCCACGCTCTCGGGACCGAACCACCCGGGGTCGGGGTCGGCCCGCCCCCGCTCGGCCTGACCACTGCCGGCCGGCGGGCGGGCGGTCCGGCCGGAGGATGCCGGACGGGCCACGAGCGCACCGAGGGCGCGCAACACCGGCGCCTGGATGAGCGGGGCGACGATCGCGGTCCCGACCCCGAAGGCGCCAGAAGCGAGCACCTCGATCGTCCCGGCCTCGGGCGGCACCCACACCGGCTGGGGTCGGAAGCCGGGCGGCAGCCGGCGCTCAGATCCGGCCCGGGTTCGCCGGGAAAGCGGGATGACGGTCGCCACGATGGCTCCTTCCTGACCGGTCGGCCGTTCCCACCATCCCACCTTCGCCCGCGGATGGACAACCGGCGTCGGCCATCCGTTGTCGCAGAGCCGGGAGATCGGCGGCGACGGCGGTGAGGAGCCATCCCGGCCCGGCGAGCTGCATCCAGGTCCAGCCTTCGCCTCGCGTCGGAGTGGGCCCGGCGAGCCCAGGGGCGGCAACGAGACGCAAGCCGACGGCCCGGTTGCCGTCGAGCACGGCGGGCCCGTCCCATCCGGGTACCCCGTTTCCTATGGCCAGCTGATGGCGGATCAGGGGGGACGAGGGGCGACCGACACCACCGACGGAACAGTCGAGCCGCAGTTCGGCCCGACCCGGCTCCTCGCCATGGCGGCCGAGCACGACGACCTCGGTCCAGTCGAGCTCGGCCGTCGCGTCGACCTCCACGACGGCTGACTGGGTATGGGCGGCGCCGGTGGTGACGATCACGGGTTCGGGGGCCCAATCGAGCGAGGCTCGAGCGCCCACCCGAGCGTCGACCCTGTTGGTCGTGCCGGTGCCGGCGTAAACCACGGTGGCCGCGCTCGAGCGCACCCGCAGATACCCGCAGGCCTCGACCTCGAGATCGATCTCGACATCGTCGTCGCCGCTCGGACCGCCCGCCGTCGCGACCAGGTACACCGCTTCGGCGGTGGGACGCCACGCCACGGGCGGCGAATCGACCATGCGCAGGACCCGACCTCCGGCCCCGATCCGCAGCTCGGCCCGGGCGCGCACCGGATCTACGGCGCATGTGCCGCAGCGGCGGCGAGACGATCGAGAACCCAGGCCGCAACCTCGGTCGCTCCGGTCTCGGCGACCAGGCTCGTGAAGATGACGGGTCGGGCCTCGTGGCCCGCCCCTGTCCCATCGACTCCCTGATCACCTTGCCGCCGCCGAAGACGACCTCGTCGCCGGCGTTTCCCGGGCCGCCGCTGCGATCCTCGGTCACCTCGATCAGCAGGTCGGTGTCGGCCAAGCGGATACGGTCGCCCACCGTCGGCCCGTAAAGGGCGGCGTAGCGGGACCGGGCGAGCGGCTCAGCCACGGCCGGGCTCGCCGTCGGGCGAGGCCACCGACCCGCCATCCCCTGGCCCGCCATCCCCTGGCCCGCCGGGCGGATCGTCGAGGGGGCCGCCCACCTCGCCACGGAACCCGGCGGCGATCCTGGCGCCGGCGAAGACGACGAGCTCCACGTCACGGGCCGCGCCCGGCTCGAAGCGGACGCTCGTCCCGGCCGGCACCGCCAGGCGCCGGCCCCGCGCCGAACGCCGGTCGAAGGACAGGGCCGGGTTCGTCTCCGCGAAGTGAAAGTGGGATCCGACCTGAATGGGCCGGTCCCCGGTGTTGAGCACCCGTATCGTCACCGTGGGGCGACCGGCGTTGATGACGATGGGCTCGGATGCGAGGAGAAACTCCCCCGGGAACACGGAGCTCACGGGATGGGCCGGTGCAGGGTCACGAGCTTGGTGCCGTCGACGAACGTCGCCTCCACCTGGATCTCGGGGATCAGCTCAGGGACGCCCTCCATGACGTCGTCTCGGCCGAGCACCTCGCGCCCTGCGGCCATCAGCTCGGTCACCGAGCGACCGTCGCGCGCCCCCTCGAGGACGAAACTCGAAAGGATGGCCACCGCCTCGGGATGGTTGAGCCTGAGGCCCCTCTCCCTGCGCTCACGGGCGACCATGCCGCCACCGACACCAGCAGCTTGTCCTGCTCGTGCGGAGTCAGATTCACGACAGCTGCCTCGCCCTCACCAATCGAGCTTAGGCGCCGAGCGATCTGCGCCGAGCGATCTGCGCCGGCCGCCGGGACCGATGCACACTGAGGTCAATGACCTGGGACACGTTGCGGCCGGCGCTGCTCGAGCTGGGCGGGCGTGACCCCAACCCGCTCCTCGACTATCCCGATCCCCGAGTCACGGGACCGAGGCGTTCGCCGTTCCACATCCGCATCGAGCCGTGGGCCGTCGACGTGGCCGCCGCCCTCCACGACCGCTTCGGCCGCGAGCTGGTCCTGAGCGTCGGCTACTTCGGGTACCCGTCCCGTGTGCCCGTCGACGGGAGGGGCCGGCCGCTCCCCGGCGGCCTCCCCGCCCACCCACCTGCGCTCGAACGGGCCGAGCTCGCCGACCCCACCGTGCTCTCGATCGAGGCGCGCCACGACCTGACCGTCGCATCGGGCCATTACGCCGAGGCCGACCTGGTCGTCACCAACCACTCCGGGCGCCACATCGAGATCCGCCGGCCGCTGACAGTGATCGTCGACCCGGACACGGGTGTCACGGTGGGCGCGGGCATGCCGGGCGCCCAGCCGGCGGCGACGCGCGTCCACGACGCCGCCCCGCGCCAAGCCGCCTCCCTGCGACTGCGGATCGGCACGGCCAGCCGGGACCCGGGCCTCGGCTACGCCGTGCCACCGGGAGACTGGGCCGTGCGGGTGTTCTTCGAACGCTCCGACGGGCACCTCCTGCGTGCCCCCCTCCTGCCCATCACGCTGACCTGATCAGCGCCCCTGCCACGAGGTTCGCCCTTCGTTGCCATCCACGGCCAGCCCGGCCGCGGTTGGCTACTTGTCCTTCGACCCTGCCCATTCGACGCACGCGCGGCGCGATTCCGGGACGCCCTCCGGTCAATCGCGCGCGATCGTGGGCGACCCCCGTCCCACGACCGCGCGCGCGTGAAGCCACGGCGTCCCAAAACCGCGCGCGCGTCGGTGTCCGCCGGCGGGCCATCACGACGCCCTAATGGTCGTGACGGTCGAGAAACGAGTACACATCGGTCAGGTCGACGCCAGGGAACGGGTTGAAGGTCACGGTGTCGGTCGGCAGGCCGGACACGAAGTGACTGTGATCGCGCGCCGACGGCCACACGACTCCCTCCCAGCGCTCGACCTGCGCGCCCGGCGGCTCCGAGCAGCACGAAGGCTCCGGGCAGCGCGACGTCGCCCGCCTCGTCGTGTCGCTCCCCCTGAACCAGTGGGCGTAGGCGCCGGTCGTGCCCAACGTGACAGCATCGCCCGTCCCCCCCTCCACCTCGAGGTGGGTCTCGCACCAGAACTCCCCCGCCACCGTGTCGGTGTACTGGTAGTACATGGCGAAGCTGTCCTCCGACTCGAACGCCTGGCGGGCACTCCACCACCGGCACACCCGCTGGCCCTCGATGGTGCCGTCGGCGTCGGCCGGGAGCAGCACACCGTCGTTTTCGTAGGCCTTCCACAGCAGCCCGTCCGGATCGGAGCGTTGGAAGTGCACGGGAATGTCGAGATGACGGGTGATCAGGTTGGTCACCCGGTGAGCGGCCATCTCGTAGGAGATGTAGAAGACCTCATTCAAATCTTCTACGGAAATGTCCTCCCTGGCCTTGGCCTCACGCATCTTGTGGACGACCGCTTCTTCCGGGGCAAGCAGAGCCCCGGCGAAGTAATTGGCTTCAACCCGCTGTCGCACGTAGCCGTCGAAGTCCGATGGATCGCGGTGGCCGAGGGCGAAGTGGCCGATGGTCTGGGCCACCACCGAGCGGGCGGTGCGCACCGTGGCCCCGTTGCGCTGGGGCACGTAGATGATCCGCCGCTCCTGGTCGGTGATCGACCGGGTCGACGTGGGCAGGTCCTGGACCCTGGCGATCCTGAACCCGAAGTGGGCGGCCAGGTCTGTCAGGTTGCGCTCGGAGATGGCAGTCTGCCCCTCGTAGCCGACGGCACCGAGGGCCTCGCCGGCGACGGCCTCGATCTCCTCGAAGTAGTTGTCCCGTTTGCGCATCTCGTCTCGCATGGCGGCGTTGGCGCCGCGAGCCCCAGATCCCGCCCCGAGCCGGTCCTGCGGCGGTGCGCTCGGACGGATGGGGGACGTGAGGTCGCGCACCCGGGCAAAGAGGGCGACCAGGTGCTCGAGGGCGGTGTCGTCGAGGCGGGCCGAAGGCCGGAGGTAGGGCAGGTGCAGTGACGCGTACCTGGGGTCCTCCTGCATTCTCGCCATGGTGACCTCCAGCTCGGCCCTCCGGCTCGGGGGCGAGACCTCGAGCAGGTCGGCGGCCGAGCACCCGAGGGCATCGGCGAGCTGGTTGACCGTCGAGAGCCGCGGCTCGCGGCGGCCGTTCTCCAGCTGCGAGAGATACGAGGGGGGCCGCCCGACGCGCTCCCCGAGGTCGCTCAGGGTGAGGCCGAGCCGGCGACGCCGGTGGCGGAGCTGCTGACCGAAGAGCCTCGGATCGAGGGACGAAGCCGTCATAGGTGGAAGTTTCGCTGTTTTTTACTCTGAACGCAAGACCCGGTGATGTTTGAGTCGACAGATGCCGAAACTTTGCCCATACTCGGGGTCAATGGCCCGAGCCGACGTTTCTTTCGCCGACGTTTCGTTCATCCCGCATCCCGCCGCCACTTCGGTTCTCACTCCCGCTGCGGTCGAGTTCCTCGCCGACCTGCACCGCAGCTTCGAGCGGAGACGGAAGGACCTGCTGGCGGCGCGCGCCGAGCGCCAGGAGCGCTTCGACGGCGGCCAGCGGCCCGACTTCCTGGAGCGGACGGCCCCCATCCGCCGCTCCGAGTGGTGGCTGCCCGAGGCGCCCAAGGCCCTCGCCGACCGGCGGGTGGAGATCGTCTGCGCCGCCGGGCGCAGTTCCATGATCGAGGCCCTCCACTCCGGGGCGAGGGTGTGTGTGGCCGACCTCGAGGACGCCACCTCCCCCACCTGGGACAACGTCGTGACCGCGCAGGTCAACCTGGCCGATGCCGCCCGGGGCTCGCTCGTCGGCGAAACGGCGGCTGCGCTCGTCGTCAGGCCCCGGGGCCTGCACCTCGAAGAACGACACTTCCGCGTCGACGGCGAGCCGATCTCGGCCGCGCTCTTTGACTTCGGCCTCTACGTGTTCCACAACGCCAGAGAGTCGCTCTCACGCGGCGCCGGCCCCTATCTCTCCCTCCCCAAGCTTGAAGGCCACCTCGAGGCGAGGTTGTGGGCCGACGTGTTCTTCCATGCCGAGGACGCCGTCGACGTGGACCCGGCCTCGATCCGGGCCACCGTGGCCATCGAGACCGTCACCGCTGCCTTCGAGATGGACGAGATCCTCTACGAGCTGCGCCATCACGCCTGCGCGCTGAGCGCCGGGCGCCGCGACTACCTCTTCAGCCTGGCCAAGCGCTTCCACGGCGACCCGGCGTTCGTCCTGGCCGACGGCGGCGTCGCCACGGCGACCACATCGCCGTACCTGCGGGCCTACACCGACCTGCTCGTCAAGACCGCCCATCGTCGCTGCGCCCACGCCATCGGCCCCGTCGCCGCAACCGCAGACGACAATCATCGCCAGGCCGACGACGGCTTCGACGGGACGGCCGTCGCCCACCCCGACCTGGTCGCCGAGGCGGAGGCGGCCTTCGATGCCGTGCTCGACGACAGGCTCAACCAGCTCGGCCGCCAGCGCGACGAGGTCCACGTCGGTCACGCCCGGCTGCTCGAGGTCGACTGCCCGCCCGGTGCCGTCACCAGTGCCGGTCTTGCCGCCAGCGTCTCGATGGCGGCGCGCTACCTCGTCGCCTGGCTCTCCGGCGCGGCCACGGTGACCATCGACGGCGCATCGATCGATACGGCCGCGGCCGAGATCGCCAGGACCCAGGTCTGGCAGTGCCTGCACCACGGCGTGACGCTCGCCGATGGCGAGAAGGTCACCGCTCGGCGCGTCGCCTCCCTGCTCGAGGCGACAGCTGCCGCGGTCATCGATGCCGGCGCCGACCCCGGGGTCGTCGCCGAGGCGAAGGAGGTCTTCGCCGCCGTCGCCATGGGCGAGACGTTCCTTCCGTTCCTGACCGTGCCCGCCTACGAGCTGTTGCCCTGAACCCATCCCGACCGCGGCGCCGGCACCGCTACTGCGCCATCCGACCACGCCATTCCCCCTGCATTCTCCTCACTGAAAAGGACCCGACCTTCCCATGACGAGCACATCGTTCGACACCGCCGCCGCCGACCTCGAGGCATCCTGGGCCGCCGACCCCCGCTGGGCCGGCGTCACCCGCCCGTACTCCGGTGCCGACGTGCTGCGCCTCAGGGGCTCGATCCCCGTCGAGCACACCATCGCCCGCCGTGGGGCCGAACGGTTGTGGGAGCTCCTCGGCAGCGAGGACTACATCCACGCCCTCGGGGCGCTCACCGGCGGGCAGGCCGTCGAGATGGTCAAGGCCGGCCTGAAGGCCATCTACCTGTCCGGGTGGCAGGTCGCCGCCGACGGCAACCTCTCCGAGCAGGTCTACCCCGACCAGAGCCTCTACGCCGCCAACAGCGTCCCCGCCGTCGTCCGCCGCATCAACAACGCCCTGCGCCGCGCCGACCAGATCGAGTGGGCCGAGGGCGGCCACAACGGCGACCAGCGCGAGTGGCTCGCCCCCATCGTGGCCGACGCCGAGGCCGGCTTCGGCGGTCCGCTCAACTGCTTCGAGCTGATGCGCCAGATGATCGAGGCCGGCGCGGCCGGCGTGCACTGGGAGGACCAGCTCTCGTCGGAGAAGAAGTGCGGCCACATGGGCGGCAAGGTCCTTGTCCCGACCGCCCAGCACATCCGCAGCCTCAACGCCGCCCGCCTGGCCGCCGACGTCTGCGACACGCCGACGCTCGTCGTGGCCAGGACCGATGCGCGCGGCGCGACCCTCATCACGAGCGATGTCGACGAGCGGGACCAGGAGTGGCTGACCGGTGAGCGCACGGCCGAGGGCTTCTACCGGATCAACAACGGCATCGACATCGCCGTGGCGAGGGCCATTGCCTACGCCCCGTACTCCGATCTGATCTGGTGCGAGACCGCCACCCCCGACCTCGACGAGGCCAGGACGTTCGCCGAGGCCGTCAAGGCCGAGCACCCCGACCAGATGCTCGCCTACAACTGCTCGCCATCGTTCAACTGGAAGCGCCACATCGACGACGAGACCATCGCCAAGTTCCAAAAGGAGCTCGGCGCCATGGGCTACCGCTTCCAGTTCGTCACCCTCGCCGGCTGGCACGCTCTCAACGAGTCGATGTTCGAGCTGGCCCACGGCTACGCCAGCTCCGGCATGAAGGCGTACGTCGAGTTGCAGGAGCGGGAGTTTGCCCTCGAGTCCGACGGCTACACCGCCACGAGGCACCAGCGCGAGGTCGGCGCCGGGTACTTCGACGACATCGTCACCACCCTCTCTGGCGGTGAGTCCTCCACGCTCGCCCTCTCCGGCTCCACCGAGTCGGCGCAGTTCGCCGGGTAGGCGCAGTTCGTCGGGTAGGGGCGCGGGCCGGGCGGGTCGGGCAGCCGCAGTGCGGCGCCTACGCTCCAGCCATGGCGACCTTCGGCGACTTCCAGAACGAGATCTACCTGGCCGGCCGAGACGGCTCGATCCCCGAGTTGCCGATGACGGCCGCCGGCATGGCGGCGGCGGCGGAGCGGGTCCTCGATCCGGCGGCCTACGGCTACGTCGCCGGCTCGGCCGGCACCGAGTCCACCGCCGCCGCCAACCTGGCCGCCCTGGCCCGCTGGCAGCTCGTCCCCCGTCACCTGCGCGGCGTCACCCAACGCGACCTTCGCACCGAGCTCTTCGGCCACACCCTGCCCGCCCCCGTGCTCCTCGCCCCCGTCGGCGTCCTCGGGATCGTCCATCCGGAGGCGGAGCTGGCCGTGGCCAGGGCGGCCGGCGGTCTTGGCGTGCCGATGGTCCTCTCGACGGTCTCGACGTTCTCCCTCGAGGACGTCGCCGGCCAGCTTCGAAGCGTCGCCGGCGACGGGTCGGGTGACGGCGGGTCGGGTGACGGCGCAGGCCGGCCGGACTCGAGGGTCGCAGACCTGGCCGGAAGCGGCTGGTATCAGCTCTACTGGCCGCGCCGGCGCGAGGTGGCGGCCAGCTTCGTGCACCGAGCCGAGGCGGCGGGGTACGGCGCCATCGTGGTCACCCTCGACACGTGGCAGCTCGCCTGGCGGCCCCGTGACCTCGCCCGGGCCTTCCTGCCGTTCTTATCGGGCCATGGCATGGGGACCTACTTCTCCGACCCGGCGTTCAGGTCGACACTGGAGCGCAGCCCCGAGGACGATCCCCAGACGGCGGTGCTGCGATGGAAGGAGATGTTCGGCAATCCCACGCTCACCTGGGCCGACCTGGCCTGGCTGCGAGAGCAGACGTCGCTACCCATCGTCCTCAAGGGGATCTGCCATGCCGACGACGCCCGCCAGGCGGTCGACTCCGGCGCCGACGGCATGGTCGTCTCCAACCACGGCGGCCGCCAGGTCGACGGTGCCCGCGCCGCCATCGACTGCCTTCCGGATGTGGCCGCGGCCGCCGGCGACCTACCGGTGCTGTTCGACTCTGGCATCCGCAGCGGCTCCGACGTGCTCAAGGCCGTCGCCCTCGGCGCCCGCGCCGTGCTCGTGGGCCGGCCCTACGTGTGGGGATTGGCCGTGGCGGGCGAGGCCGGCGTTCGGCACGTGCTTCGCTGTTTGCTCGCCGAGCTCGACCTGACGATGGGGCTGTGCGGCCACGCCTCACCCCAAACGCTCGAAGCCGACGTTCTCGTCCACGCCCAGCGGTAGAACGCCGCCGCCGAGGCCGGCAGCTGCGAGCAGAGGAGAAGGGAGTCGTAGACGCTGCCGTCGATCAGGGTGAGGAACAAGTTGACGGTGCCGGTCGAGCTGTGGTGCACGACCGACCACGAGGACGTCGTGCCGGCCCGGATACATCCGATGGCTCGGCCCGTCGCCGGCGCGCACAGCCAGCCCGGCCCATCGGGGCGGGGCACGCCGAGGACCAGATAGATGTCGTGGCCGTCGTCGCCGACGGCTCGGTCGTGGCCATCGGATGCGGGCAGGGGCTCGCGCAGTCGCAGATGGGGTGGGGTGAGGGGAGCCAGGTGGTTCCTCCAGCGGGACGGCCAACCGATGTGCGCCCAACGGTAGGACCCGCGATCCGAAGGGTGGCGGATCGTGCGGGGGCGGTCGTAGCCAGCCCGGCTGGGATACATTGCAAGTGGCGACGCTCGGGGGGTGACCGTGGAGCGCATCGAGTCGTGGGCAGCGCTTCGACGGGCGGCCATCGAGTCCGAAGCGCCGAGCGTCCGGGCGAGGCCGGCACCGCCATGCCGGTGATCCTCACGCCCGAGGAGCGGGCCCTGTTCAAGCGGTGCCGGCGCGCCTGGGATCTCGGAGGCCGGGTGCGGCGCAACCTCCAACCGGTCGCGCCGAGCAATCCGCTCGACGTCGACCGCATGCTTCGCGACGCCCTGGCGGTGTACTACTTCCCCGGAATGTGGGACTGGCCGCGCGGCGTGGTCCTGCCCCTTGTGGCCAAGGCGCTGGACGATTCCGCGGCCCGGCAGCGGGGCGGCGCCGGGTCGGAACCTGGTGGTGAGAGCACGACGACGGGCATCGACGCCCGATGCGAAGCGGCGGCCCGAGCTCTGCGGGCCTACATCGACTGGGCCCCGAGCGTGGAACGGCTCTCCCCCGTCCTCGTCGACATCGACTTCGAGGTGGACCTCCCCGACCCCGAACGACCGGACGACGGCCTGGTGACGCCGACCGGGGAGGGCATGCGCTATCGGGGTCGGGTCGATCTGCTCGCCGTGGACGCCCACGATGCCTACTGGGTGATGCGCCACCGGGTCGTCGACGAGTGGTCCTCCATCGACGATCTCACCCGCGACGAGGAGGCGGTCGCGGCCTGCTGGGCCTGGGAACAGTTCTACCTGGGGATGACGATCGTCGGCACCATCCACAACGAGATTCGCCTCCCGGGCGCCGCCGAGCCCGACGTCGCAGCCGAGGCCGACATCGCAGCCGAGCCCGACGTCGCCGCCGAGCCCGACGTCGCTGCCACACCGGCGGAGCTCCGGCCGGCCCCGGACCACGAGCGAGGCGGCCTGGCCCAACACGAGCCGAGCGGCGGGGGCCGGGCGATCCCGCAGCACCGCCGGCTCTACGCTCGAGCCACCGAGCCCGACACTCCCGAGCGAGTGGTCGAAGAGCGAGGCCCGTGGTTTCGTCGGACCTGGATCCGAAGGACAGGACCCGAGGTCGAACGAGCGGTCGAACAACTGGCCGCCGAGGTCAGAGAGCTGTCGCGTCCCGATGTCCCGGTCTACCCGTCTCCTTCCGCTTCGGCCTGCGCCCGGTGCGCCTTCGCTTCGCCCTGCCTGGCGCTCTACGAAGGAAGGGACGCCCAGCCCGTGCTGGCAGCCGAGTACCGCACCCGTCCTCCCGAGGCGCCCGTCGAGGGGCGCCTCGGTGGGATGACGTGGAGCACGGGACGAGGGGCGGCCCCACCCCGGTTTCCCTCGGGTGGGGGCGGGGGCTGAAAGGGTGGGGGGTCGGGGGGCGGGGCGAGCCCTCGGCGGAATCTCGGCGTTTCGATCGAACCTGTCGCGATCCGTGTACAGGTTGTGCCGAACCTGTCGCGATTCGTGTACACCGTTGGGTGCAAGATCGCGACAGGTTCCCGGCCGCCGCCTCCAACAGCCCGCCCGCCGCCTCCGGAACCCCACCTGGCGCCCCGGTCCAGCGGTTGACCTCGGGCCCGACCCTCAGAGCCAGCCCGGGACGATCGACCAGCTCGCCTCCCAGGGCTCACCCGGCGCCAGCACGACCAGGTCGTGGCCGGAGCGGAGCAGGTTGGCGGGACCGGTCATCGGCTCGACCGCGAGTCCCTGCCGGGCGCGTGCTCCGACCGTGTCGCCCGTAAAGACCATCACGTAGTCCCACCCGGACTCGAGACGCAGCGAGGTGCGCCGGCCGCTCGCCCGGTCATCGACGACCACACTCGATGGGGCGCCGTCGACCCGGTCGAGATCGGTGAAGGCCACGTCCATGACGAGATCGCCGATCGGCCTTGCCGCCCGGAAGTCCCACGGACTGGCGGCGACGGGAGCACGGCCGACCGGGATCCCCCGCGAATCGGCGACGTCGTAGCTCGACGCCGGCACCGTGAGCACCAGGTCGTCGACCCGGCCGGACGGTGCCCGCAGGTACGGGTGAAAGCCGGCTCCAAACGGGCAGGGCGTCTCGCTGCGGTTGACCGCCATGGTCGTGACCCGGAGCCCCTCGGCACCGAGGCGGTACGTGATGGTTAGCTCCAGGGTCCACGCCCACCCGGGTTGCGGTCTGAGCGTGAAACCGACCGAGGCGTGGTCGGTGCCGGCGTCGACGAGCGCCCACGGCGCCCAGCGGGTCAGTCCGTGGATGGCGTTGGCCTTCTCGGGCTCGCTGAGCGGCGCCTGCTCGTGCACCCCGCCGAACTCGTAGCTGCCCCCCTCGAGACGGTTGGGCCAGGGCAGAAGCGGCTGTCCCCTGCCGGCACCGCACCGCTCGTCCTCGCCATAGCCGTCGAGCACGTCGATGCCAGCGGCGGAGTAGGTCCGCAGGCCGCCACCGACCTCGACGACGACGGCACGCTGGTGTCCGCTGACGAGCAGCGTCTGACGTCCTGAGGGGGCGACGGTCACGCCGGGAAGCTACCTCTCCCGGTCACCTGGTGCCCCGCCCCCGGACGCGTCGAAGGGCCCGGCGGGGGGAGCCGGGCCCTTCGGTATCAGCCGGGTTCCGGTGGGGGGGTACCTCACCCGGCGTGCCTTCAGTATGCCACCCACCGCCAGTATCGGTCAAAATGTTTGTAGAGATGTATTGCATCGCTCAAGGTGATGACGCCGGCCACCACGGCGCCCTGAGCTGGCGCTTGAGCACCTTCCCCGAGCCGGTCTTCGGCAGCTCCTCGACGAAGGTGACCGACCGCGGAACCTTGAAGCCGGCCAGGTGCTCGCGGGCGAAGCGGACGACGTCGTCGGGGGTCACGCCCGATCGCGTCGGCACCACGACGGCGTGGACGCTTTCGCCCCACTCCTCGTTGGGCACACCGAACACCGCCGCCTCGTAGATGTCGGGCGACGCGTCGAGCGCCACCTCGATCTCGGCCGGGTAGACGTTGACCCCGCCACTGATGATCATGTCCTTCTTGCGGTCGGCGATGTAGTAAAAGTCCTCGTTGTCGCGGTAGGCGATGTCCCCTACGGTGTGCAGCTCGCCGACCCGGTCGGCCTCGTATTTGTCCTCGGCCTTGTAGTAGGTGCTGAACAGGCCCTCGGCCCGCACGAAAAGCTCCCCTTTGACCCACGGCTCGCTGATCTCCTTGCGATCATCGTCGAGGAGGACGACCTCGACGCTCGGCGCCGCTCGGCCGCACGAACCGGGCTTGCGCAGGTGGTCATCGGGCCCGAGGATGCAGTCCACACCGAGCTCGGTCGAGCCGTAGACCTCCCACAGCGAGTCGGTGGGGAAGTCGGCGAGGTACTGCTTCTTGAGCGTCAGGCTCCAGGGGGCGGCGTTGGCGATCAGCCGTTTCATGCTGGAGCGGTCGTAGCGGGCCTTGACCTCGGCGGCCAGGGCGCAGACCATCCGGATCGGGGTGGGGGCGGTAAAGGTCGTCGTGACCCCGTAGGTGGCGACGAGCCGGAGCCAGTCCTCGGGATCGAACTTGTGTTGCACCACGACGGTCGAACCGAGCGCCTGGGCGATGCCGGCGAACCCCCCGGGGCCGGAGTGATACAGCGGGCCCGTGGTGAGGTACACGTCGTCGGTGACATAGCCGATGAGCGTGATGAGGCCCGCGTACTGCGGGTTCATGCCGGCGGCGGGCTTGACGGCACCCTTGGGTCGCCCCGTGGTCCCTGACGTGTAGATCATGGTCATTCCGACGGGCTGACCCGACGACGCCGCAACGATCAGGGGCTCGCGGCCGCAGGCGGCATCGAAGCGCGCCGCCAGATCGGGATCGGTCAGCTCGCCGCGCTCGTCGAAGCCGACCATGTGGGCGACCTTGGGAGCGAGGGGCACGACGCCGTCGACGAGCTCTTGGTACTCGGCGTCGAAGTACACGATGGTGGCGTCGCTGTTGTCGACGATGTAGGCCGCCTCCTCGACCGTGAGCCGGTAGTTGACCGCCACGTAGACGGCGCCCGTCCTGCGCACGGCGTGGGCCGCAGCCACGAGCGCCGCCGAATTGGCCCCGACGGTGACAACCTTGACCCCCGGCGCCGCTCCCATCTCGGCGAAGAGGTGCGCCAGCCCGTTGGCGCGCCGATCGAGCTCGCGAAAGGACCAGGCGACGGCGGCGTGGCCGGGCCTGTCGTCAATGACGGCCGGCTTGTCCGGCGTCGATGCGGCATAGCTAGCGAGCAGATCCACGAGCTGTCCCCCTTGTTCTTCGGACGGCGGGAGGTCCGTTCCCGGACACTAAGGGGACATGGCACGTATGGGCAACGGACGCCACCGGCGCCGCCGCTACGCTCGACGCTCAGATGATTGTCGCCCCTTCCCCCGGCCCCGTCCGCCAGCACGACGGGAGGCGCCGGCCATGAGGATCGGGTTGCTGCACCCGGGCGAGATGGGCGCCGCCGTCGGTGCCGCCCTGGCCGGCGCCGGCCACGAGGTGCGCTGGGCATCGCAGGGTCGCAGCCCGGCGACGGCGAGACGGGCCGAGACGTCGGGGCTCGACGACGTCGGCACGGTCGACGCCGTGGTCGAGGCCAGCGAGCTGGTCGTGTCGATCTGCCCGCCCCACGGTGCCGTCGATGTCGCCGCCCTTGTCGGTCGGGGCGCCGACAAGATCTACCTCGACGCCAACGCCGTGTCACCCGAGACGGCTCGCACGATCTGCCGGAGCGTAGGGAATCGGGGATGGCGCTTCGTGGACGGGGGGATCATCGGGCCGCCGCCGCTCGCCGCCGGCACCACCCGCCTCTACCTCTCCGGGCCCGACTCAGTCGAGGCGAGCGAGGCGTTTGCGACGCCGTTGATCGAGACGCACGTGATCTCGGAGTGGCCGGGGGCGGCGTCGGCTCTCAAGCTGGCGTACGCCGCCTGGACCAAGGGGACCGCTGCCCTCCTCGTCGCCATACGGGAGGCGGCCGCCGCCGAGGGCGTGGAGCCCTGGCTCGTCGACGAGTGGCGTTCCTCCCTGCCGGAGCTGACGGAGCGCTCGGCGAGGGCGGCCCGGTCGGCCGCGGCCAAGGGGTGGCGCTGGGAGGGGGAGATGGAGCAGATCGCGGCGATGTTCGCCGCCGACGGCCTTCCGAGCGGGTTTCATACCGCCGCGGCCGAGATGTTCCGGCGTGGCGCCGCCTCCTGAGCCGGATTTTGGGGGAATGTCCCCGCCCGGATGCGCGCCGGGGCGAACCGGGGATCCGAGCCTACGGCGAGGAGGTCCGGGCCGGGAGCGTCGGCGCCGTCAATCCATGCCCCCTTCGGGGCCGTGCACCGCCCCGCCGGACGCAGGGTCGTCGGCGGGAGCGTCGGCGGCCGGGACGATGATGACGAGGACACCAGCGAGGATGACGACGATGACCATCCAGCCCACCGCCGCCTGACGGGCGCCGATGCCCTCGGCGGCGATCCCTCCGAGCACGGCGCCGAGGGCCTGGGCCCCCATGAGCAGCCCTTGGATGAGGCTGAATACCCCCGTCCTGTCCTTGGTACGGATGCGTGGGTTATAGATGATCTGCGCCGGCGTGCCGCTGGCGGAGAGCACTCCGGCGGCGACGTAGCCGACGATGGCGCCGGGCAGGCCGCCGGCGCCGAAGGCCAAAGCGCCCGCGAACCCCCCGATCATGGCCACAAGCGCGGCGGCGCGAAGCAACCTTCGGGCGCCACCGACGCGCGGAAGCAACGGGATGGTGGCCAGGATCCCGACCGGGACCGCAGCGGCGAGCTCACCCGCCGTCCTGGCGCCGGCGTGGAGGACGAGGTGGGCGTAGGCGGCCGCTGTCGCCTCGACGGCGGCGACCGGGAGGCCGGCTACGAGCAGCATCGCCACCCCTCTGCGGATGACGCCGTCAGACCAGAGGACATCAAACCCGCGCTTGAGCTGCGTCACGGACTTCTCCTGCGCAGGAGCCGTCGTGTGGCTGCGAACCCGGGTCAGGGCCACGGCCGAGATCAGAAATGACGCCACGTTGGCGACGAGCGCGAGCTGGTAGCCACCGATCACGACCCACAAGCCGCCGAGGAGGTAGCCCACCACAATGGCCGACTGGTCGGTTATGTCGAGCAGGGCGATGGCGGAGCCGTAGTGCTCCTCGGGGACGGACTCGATGGTCAGGACGCTGCGGGCCGTCTCGAATGGTGGCGTGGCCATCGCCGCAGCGAAGACGAGCACGAGCAGCACAACGATGGAGAGGTGGATCAGCAGCACGGCATAGACCGCAGCGCGCACCAGGTCGGCCGTGATCATGACGTTCTTGCGGTTGAAGTGGGCGAGGCGAGTGGCGACGAGCTGCCCGGGGCCGATCCACGGCACGAACGACACGGCGACCACGAGGGCGGAGAGCGAGGCCGACCCGGTCCGCTCGATGACGAGGATCGCCAGGGCGATGCGCGCCGCCCAGTCGCCGACGCTGCTTGCGAGAAGCGAGATCCACAGGGCCCGAAATGACCCCTGCCTGAGCGGGCGGCCGAGCCCGCGCTCGGCACCGATCATGCCGTGCGCATCGAGCGCCGCGGGCGCGGGTTGGCTCGCCGCCGGCCCATTGACATGCGAATCAGCCTACGACGCCACTGCGCCCGGAGCGTGCCGGCCCGGCCCCCCAAAGTCGCACTTGTCTCTATTTGAACCTCACCTTGATCTGGCTGGTCTGTCCGTTCGACGACTCGGCCTTGAAGGTGGCGGTCTGCCCCGAGGTCAGGGTGCCGACGAGCTTGCAGTAGGAGCTCAGGTTCCCGGCGAGGCTCTTGCCGTTGATGGCGCTTATCGCCATGGCCCGACCGTGGCCGAACCCGGCCTGGTAGGCGGGCGAACCGATGTCGGCGGTCGGGATGATGATCCCTCCGGGCACGTATTTGAGACCGAAGGAGCTGAAGTCGACGATCGACTGGGGGAAGTCGAAATTGAACCCGGCGAACCCCTTGGACCGCCCGGCGGCCAGGCCGGTGAGGGCAACCCTGGCGTGGTCGATGCCGATGGCAAAGCCCTCGCCCTGGACGATCCGGTTGTGTTCCTCGGTGATGGCGGCGGTGTTGATCCCGATGATCTGGCCCCGATCGTCGAGGAGGGGGCCGCCGGAGTTACCCGGATTGATCTGCGCCGAGGTCTGGATCAAATCGGTGTACTCCGGCGTGTCGAGGCTGGGCAGGTCGAAGGTCGTCCTGCTGTTGGAGACGACGCCGGTCGTGAGCGAGAGGCTCGGGTACTTGGTACCGGCCCCCGGGTAGCCGAGAGCGGTGACGGCGTCACCGTCCTTGACCTGGTTCTGGTGCCCGAGAACAAACGATTTTAGCCCCGCGGTACGGCCAATCTTGAGCACGGCGAGATCGTCGCAGGGCGAGACGGCGAGCAGCGTCGCCGGCTGCTGTTTGGCCCCCTTGCCAACCTGGTACGTCGTCGGAGGCGCTGACCCGCCGTGGGTAAGTGATGACGGCCCGCTGTCGACGACGTGGGCGTTGGTGACGACCAGACCCTTCTTGGCGTTGAGCACCCAGCCGGACCCACTCTCGAGCGGCTTGCCGGCCACGTCGGTCTGGACGTAGAGCGTCGACGGGCCCCAGTCGGCGGCCAACTGCGGGGCGGTGTAGGTGGGCGTCGTCGCAAACGGGTCCGTGACGAGGAGGGCGGCGACGACGGCGGCGACCCCCACGATGGCACCGCCGGTGAACAGCGGCCACCGTTTCCGCCGTCGCTCGGGCGCACCGGCGGGCGGCGGCCCCAACGGCGGAGCGGCCTGCCCGGCTACGCCGAAGGCCGGCACCATCCCGCCCGGGACTACGACGGGTGGCCACCCCGGGGCGGGCGGAGGCGGAGGAAAGCGGGGTCGACCCGCGCCGGCCCCCGGAGGCGCAAAGGCCGGCGGGGCGGCCCGAGGCGGGGCCTGCGGCGGGGGCGAGCCGAGCGGGGGTGTCCCGGCGCGACCAACCGCCAACGGGTTCGGTTCCACCGGAGGACGCCGCGGCGTCGGCATGGGGGGAGGATCCGTTGGGACGGGTGGCATTCCGGAGCCGGGTACCACCGAGGGGGCGGGGGGAAGACCGGGCGCCGGCTGCGAAGGGAACGGGGCGGGTGAAAGCGGTTGCGAGGCGAACCCGGTGCCGGTCCCGGGGGCCATCCCCTGTCGGGCCGCGGCGAGCCGGATGGTGGAGCGGCCGATGCGGATCTCGCTGCCGGTGCCGACCGTAACGGGGACCGAGATGCGGGTGCCGTCGACCCAGGTCCCATCCACCGAGCCGAGATCCTCGACCCGGATCAATCCGCCCGGCAGCCAGCTCAGGCGCGCGTGGCGCGCCGCGGCCCGGTCGTCGTCGACGACGAGATCACACCCGTCGCCGCGACCGATGACGACGGCGCCGCCATCGAGCGCCGTCTCTCCCGGCGCTGTGACCCCTCCGATACGAACGCTCAGCCACATCGCAGATCTCCTCTGAGCACCCGGGCCGCCCGGATTGAAGTTCGGCCTTCTGCCGACCTGTCCTTCCCGTCGAGAAGGTAGCTGAACTCCTTTTGTTGTGCGGGACAGCTGTTGTATCCCGGAGGCAGGGTGGTTCGGTGGCGATGGACCGGGTAGATAGCAAGGATGAGCAACGACACGCCGCGAGACGGCGGGCAGAGCGCCATCGAACAGGCCCGGTTCGGCCGGACCGGACATCTCAGCAGCCGGGTGATCTTCGGCGCCGCCGCCTTCTCGACCATGGATCAGGAGAGCGCCGACCGGGTGATCGCCGTGCTCGACGACTACGGCATCAACCATCTCGATACCGCCGCCGGCTACGGCGAATCGGAATTGCGTCTCGCACCTGTCCTCTCCACCCGCCGCGACGACTTCTTCCTCGCGACCAAGACGGATGAACGCACCGGTCAGGGCGCGCGGGCAGGCATCGAGCGGTCGCTCGAGCGCCTCGGTGTCTCGCACGTCGACCTGATCCAGCTCCACAACCTGGTTGAACCCGAGGAGTGGGAGATCGCCCACGGCCCGGGCGGGGCCGTCGAGGCGCTGGTCAAGGCCAGGGAAGACGGGCTCACACGGTTCATCGGTGTCACGGGCCACGGCCTGCGCATCCCCGGGATGCACCTCATGAGCCTCGACCGTTTCGACTTCGACTCGGTGCTCCTCCCTTACAACTTCGCGCTGCTCTCCCAGCCGGCGTACCGGGCCGACGCCGAGGCGCTCATCGAGCGCTGCGTCGAACGGGACGTGGCCGTGCAGACGATCAAGTCGGTCGCCAGGCGACGCTGGACCGACGATGCCGGCGGTTCGGAGCCGCGCCGCAGCTGGTACGAGCCGCTCACCGAGGCCGCCTCGATCGGCCGTGCGGTGCGCTGGGTGCTCGGCCGGCCCGGCCTCTTCCTCAACTCCTCGAGCGACACCCGGGTGCTCCGGACGATCCTCGAAGCGGCCGGCGGCTCGGCCCACGCCGCTCCATCGGACGAGGAGATGGCCGCCGACGTCGCGGCCGACGGCATCGTCGCTCTATTCGACGGCGCCGACCTCGAGCGCATCTGAGGCCATCGGCGGACGATCCCCGGCGCCGCAGGCGGGGTCCACTACGCTCCGTTTCGTGGTCGTAAGAAGGCGAGCGTCGCGAAGCCGCCGGCGCCAGCACCGCCCCGACTGCAGCTCGCCTTCGCCATGGAGGTGAAGTCGGCACCGATCATCACGACGACGAGGCCGGTCCACGCGAGGGATCGTCTGACGCTGCCCGCACCGATGCGCTGGCTCCTGCTGCTGGCTAGCTTCGTCGGTCTTGTCGCCTTGTACTACGTCGGCTCGATCCACGCCAGCACGCCGAACTCGGACGGCGCGACCTTGGCCCTCCAGGGCCAGGCCGTCGTCAAAGGGAACGTCGCCCTCCAGCACTGGAATCTCTCGCTCGACTCGTTCTGGACTGTCGACGTGATCTTCTACGCCGTGGCCTACCTGATCGTCGGCCTCCACCCCGACGTGCTTTACGTCCTTCCCGCGTTGATCGCCGCCCTCGTCGTGGTGGTCGGCGTTCTCATCGCTCGCGATGGAAGGCGCGGAGGGGCGGCCATCGCCGGTGTTATCGCCCTCGTTGCTCTCCTGGCGTTCCCGACCCACGCCATGGCCTACTTCTACCTGCGCGGCGCCCTCCACATCGCCACCGCGCTCTGGGCGCTGATCGCCATGTACGCCGTGAGGCGCGGCCGCTTCGGCGTCGGCTGGGTCGTTGCCGTCGTGTTCCTGACCGCGGGAATGCTCGGCGACCTGCAGACGCTCGCTTATGGCACGATCCCGCTCCTGATCGCCGGCATCGTCGCCATGATCCGCCGGCGGTCGCTGCGATCGGGCGCCGCGACCGCGAGCTCGGCTGTGGTCGCAACCGTGCTGGCTGTCGCGGTCAGGTTCCTCGCCGATCAGGTGGGAACCTACGCCATCGGGTCGGCCAACCCACGCGCCCCCATCCACCAGATGGAGCGGAACATCCCGCACCTGCTGCGCCTCGGTGCCAATCTCCTCGGTGTACAGAACGCCGTGTTGGGCACGGGTGGAGTGCCGTCCGGGCTGCAGCGACTCCACATCGTCGGCGCCGCCGTGATCGTCGTGTGCTTCCTGCTCGCCCTGCTGCGACTCGTCGCCGGCATGGTCACCGGCGGACCGCACGACGCCACAACCGCCACCGCCGTGCCATCCAACGGTCCCGCTCACCGCCGCGTGGCGTGGTGGCAGTCCGAGACCGAACGATGGCGCCTCGATGACGCCCTCACCATCGCCTGCTTCGGGCCGGCGGCGGCGTTCGTCCTGCTGACCCTGACCGACCAGGATCCTCAGTACGCCAGGTACCTGACCGCCTCGGTGATCTTCGCTTCCATCCTCGCCGGGCGGGTCGTCGCCCGGTGGTGGGCGAGGACTTCGTTCCCCTGGCTCACGCGCAGCACCGCCGTCGTCGGCGTCGCCGTCGGACTGTGCTTCGCCGCTGCGACCGGCTACACGCTCTCTGTCCCGGGACCGGGCCAGCCGGCGTCAGCCCTCGTCGGCCTGCTCGCCCGCCAGCATCTGACCCGCGGCGTCGGCGATTACTGGAGCGCGAGCATCGCCACCGTCCAAAGCGGTGGCGCCAGGACGGTCCGACCGGTCATTGCGGGAGCCGGCGGTCGCCTCAAGCCCTATCGACGGGAATCATCGGATTCGTGGTTCACCGGATCGTTCCAGTTCCTCGTCATCGACACGACGATCACCTTCGGGACCGTCGACATGTCGACGGCGGTGGCGAGCTGGGGCCAACCGGCGCATGTGTACACCACGGGGACCTACCGCGTGCTCGTCTGGCCCCGGCCTGTCTCGTTCGCGTCGGAGAGGTGACCAGCGGTTGACGGCAGCGCTCTCAGCGGGCTGCGGAGGATGCCGAGCCCGAAGATGAGGTAGCCGGCCGCCATCACGACCAGCGCGCTTCGGGTGCCGGTCAGCTCGCCGAGGCCCCCGCCGAGAAGGGCGCCCACCGGGATCGATGCCGAGGAGAGCAGCCTCGAGCTCCCGGTCACTCGACCCAGGAGCTCGCTCGGGCAGTGGAGTTGCGTCAGACTGAGAAACGAGACGTTGGCGAGGGCGATCCCGAAGCTGACGGCGAAGCCACCGACGGCGAAGAGGGCGACGGCCGGTCCGTGGTGGGCGAGGGGGATGAGGAGAGCGAACGGGGAGGTGAGCGCCAGCGCGCCGCGGGCCACGGTGAAGGTGTCGAGGCGGGTGATGAGCCTGGTCGCGAGGACGGCTCCGGTGAGGCCCCCGGCCCCGCCGATCGTGAAGAGCAAACCGATGACGCCGGCGGGGACACCCACGACACGAACGAGGAAGACGATCTCGACGGCGCCCATGGCCGTGAGGAACAGGTTTGCCCCTGCGCCGGCGACGGCCAGGGTCACGAGGAGTGGACTGGTACGGAGATAGCGGACACCCTCGGAGATCTGCCCGAGCACCGGCCGACGGTCGGATGGCGACCGCTTCGATGTGCTCGGCCCGATGGCCCAGAGGGCGAGGAAGGAAACGATGAAGCTGGCGGCGTCGGCGATGACGGCGTCGGCGGCACCGATGGCCGCCACGAGGGCCCCGCCGATGGAGGGGCCGCTGACCATGGCTGCGGAGCGACCGGCTTGGATCCGGGCGTTGGCCGCCACCAGGTCGCCCGGGTCGACGAGCTCGCGCACATACGGTGAGTACGCGGTTTGGAAGAATACGCCGAAGAACCCTGCGGTGACGGCGGCGCCGAGCAGCACGGGCAGGCTGAGGACGCCAAACGCGGCGGTGAAGGGCACCGCGCCCATCGCAGCCGCCTGACCGATGTTCGCCGCCATCATCAGGGCGCGAGGGTGGTGACGGTCGACGAACGCACCGATCGGCAGGCCGAGCAATACGGCAGGAATCCATTCGACCGCCTCGAGCACGCCGACGTCGAAGGTCGAGGCGTGGAGGTGTTGCACGGCGACCAACGGCACGGCGATGGTGCTGACGACGCCGCCGACGCCGTTGACGGTCTGACCGCTCCACAGCAGCCTGAAAGGCCATCGACTCCCGGGCGGATTCGGCGTCAACCCGCCCCCCGACGCCGGCGTGCGGGGGTGCTCGTCTCCCTTCGCGCAACCGATTCCCTTCCGGCCTGCCAGGCGCGGATGACGTCGTCGGCGGCCGCCGGATCCGGTCGCGACCCCGTCAGCGGCCCGGTTCTTTGACCCAGACGGTCACGAACGACCCACTCCGGCACGCCCCCGGCCAGTAGCCGCCCGGCGTGGAACCGGCGAAGGTCGCCGAGGCCCACCGAGACCGCCGCCGCGGCGGCATAACGCGACCATCGCTCGGCCACGGACTGATAGCGCAGCGGTGTGCTCCGACCGGGAGCGCAGAACAGGGGACCCGTGGTCCTTCCGTTCGCCAACGGCCAGTTGGCAAGACGCATCAACAGGTCGGGGTCGTCGACGAGGACCCGGCGTCGCTTTCCTCCCCATCCCGCCACCTCGAGGACGCCTTCCCGCTCGTCGAAGTCGTCGATGGACAGGGCGAGAGCCTCGCCAGGACGCAGGCCAAGACGCGAGAGGAGCCCGAAGAGCAGGTTGTCTCGATCGGCGGCGCGGGGAATCTGCGCCAGCGCGGCCTCCACGTCGACCGGTGTCGGACCCGCCGGCGCCGGCGGCGCCGGCGGCCGGCGCGGTGCCGAGCCCGCCAGGTCGTCGTCGAGGCGATCTGGTGCCAAGCCGTGCGTGGCCGCCCAGCGGACGAACCCCCGGAGCGCGGCACGCTTCCTGGCTTGGGTCGCCGGCGCCAGGCCGGCGAGCGAGTCCGAGTACGAGATCACGGCGTCGCGGTCGAGCCCACCGCCGCGGTGCTCGAGGTGATCGACGAATCCCGACAAGTCCGACCGGTACCCGCTGACGGTATGGGCGCGCCGGCCCCGCTCGGCCAGCTCGGCGGTGTACGAGCCCACCGCTTCACTCCACATACCTGTGACAATATGAATTGTCACAGGCAATGTCAATCGGCTGTCATCTCCGCGCGGTAGGGATCCCAGTCGGCCGGGGCCCGCGTGAGATGGAGGACGATCGCATCGAGGAGGGCGTGAGGGTCGATGCCGCTGGGCCGCCCTTCGACCGGTGCGAGTACCGGCTCAAGCGCTCCACTGGGCTGGGCGCTCCACGTGACCGAGCCGGGCTCGAGGGCGCTCAGTTCTTCCGCGAGGGGCCGCAGATCCCGCCGGGGTCGGGGCCGGGAGCTGCGATAGGCGACCCAGGACTCGTAGCGGTAGTAGAAGCGGTACTGGCCGCCGTGGCGGACCAGGACGGCGAAGCGCCCGGTGGCGTTGGCGAGCGCGGTCGGGTGGGGGCCCGGATAGCGCAGGTGGGCGAAGCGGTACGCCTCTGCCAGTCGGAGCCCGGCCGGCACGTCGAAGACGGCCAGATCCACATCGGGGCGCTCGCTGAGGGTGATCGCCCCGGTGGCGACGAGCCGCTCGCTGCGGGCGAGGGCGTCGTCGTCGTCGGCCCAGAGCGGCCGGACCCGCTCGGGGTGGTCACACAGCTCGGGGAGAAGCCCAAGCAGCTCGGTGTAGAGCTGGGCCGCGCGCTCGGAGGGGTCGCCTTCGAGGCGGAGAGGCGAGCGGCTCTCATCGGCGTAGGCCGCGACGGCGGCAGACAGACGCGCCGCGCTGCGGTCCTTGTAGGTGGCGAAGTCCCCGGATGCGGCCAGATCCTCGAGAAGGTCTCGGCGGGCCAGCGCCTCGTGCGGATGGGTCAGGGCAAAGATGCTGACCAGGCCGTCCTGGTCGAAGTGGTTGTTGGACACCGCCGTCGCCGGCCCGTGCAAACGGGCCCCGGCGTCGAGGTAGGCGAACGCCATCTGCGCCGAAAGGTCCCGAGCCAACCCCTGCGGGGCCGGCTGGCGGGGCCAGTGCGTCAGGGTCAGCGTCGTCCCCCTGGCCGGCGACCCGTCGACCACGATGTTGGGCCGTCCGTCCAGGCGGTGGTACGGGAGGTAGTGCAACGACGCTGGCTCGGACATGCCGATCAGCGTGCACGTTCAAGTGGACTTGAAGTCAAGAGGTCAGGTCGAGTCCAGATCCTTGCGATACCAAACCTCACCGTGCTGACGGACGTCAAACGCCGGGGTCTCGACGTAACCATGCTTGGTGTACAGAGCCCGAGCCTCGACCAGATCGAGACGGGTGTCGAGCACGATGCGCTTGGCGCCGAGCCCGCGACCGGCTTCCTCGGCGGCGGCGAGCAGCCGGGCACCTCCCCCCGTGCCTCGTAACGCCGGCCGCACGAACAGGCGCGCCAGTTCGACCGTGCGCGGGTCCCGGATGCGCAGACCGCAGCAGCCGGCGGCCCCGCCGCCCCACCTCGCCAGCAGGAAGATGCCCGTGGTAGGAGCCAGATCGTCGCTCACTTCCAGCGGAACCGGACGAATATTCGACCGAAGTTGTGCGAGTCCTTGTCGACCCGGTCGTAGAGCGCCTTGATCTCCTTCTGGTCGAGAAACCGCAGCACGTGCTTCTTGAGCTGCCCGCTTCCCTTGCCGGGAATGATCTCGACGAGCGGCGCCTTCTTCTCCACCGCCTCTTCGATGATGGCCCGCAGCGCCCGGTCGATGTCGTCGCCCCTGTTGTAGATGTCGTGGAGGTCCAACTTGAGCTTCACGCTCTCGGTCTACACCCGGCTGGGATGATGTCGGGATGTCCACCCTGCGCGTCGTCGTTCTCGTCGTGGCGGGGATCGGAGGCGGCCTGACGGGCAGCATCGCCGGGTTGGCGTCGCTGATCACCTATCCGGTGCTCCTCGCAACCGGCATCTCGCCGATCGCCGCCAACGTGACCAACACCACGGCGCTGGTCTTCAGTGGAATCGGCTCGGGCGTGGGGTCGCGACCCGAGCTCGCCGGCCAGGCGGCCAGGCTCAAGCGCCTCGTGCCCCTCGGAGTTCTCGGAGGGGCCGTCGGTGCGGTCGCCGTCCTCTTCACGTCGTCGCATGCCTTTGAGCTGATCGTGCCGTGGCTGATCCTCTCCGGTGCGCTCGTGATCCTCATCGGCCGGGCTCCCCGCCTGACCCCACCGGGCCAGGCCGCGGCGCTCGACCGACGATCACTTTCGCCCGTCACGGCTGCCGTCTCCGTCTACGGCGGCTACTTCGGTGCCGCCGCCGGTGTGCTGCTCCTCGCCGCCCTTCTCGCCTCCACCCGCGACTCTCTCGCCCGGGCCAACGCCGCCAAGAACATCGTCCTCGGCAGCGCCAACCTGTCGGCGACCGTGGCGTTCGCCATCTTCGGGCCCGTGCACTGGAGCGAGGCGGTGCCACTCGGTATCGGTTGTCTCTTCGGAAGCCGCATCGGTCCCATCGTCGTGCGGCGCGTCCCGGCCGCACCCCTCCGTGTCCTCATAGGGGTCTTCGGGATCGGCCTTGCCGTCGTCCTCGCCGCCCAGGCCTACGCGTGAGCGGGTGGCCCACCCCACCGGAACCGAAGGCCCCTCACATTGGCACCCGCCGCCACAGCGCGCGGGGCAGGTGGCGAAAGCCGGAGAACACCGGTCGCAGCGTGGCCGGCACCCAGATGACCTCGCGGCCCGAAGCGAGGGCCTGCGCCGTGGCCGAGGCCACCGCTTCGGGGGTCGTCGCCAGGGGGGCGGGCGGCAGGCCGGCCGTCATCCGGCCCCGGACGAATCCTGGCCTCACTATCAGGACGCCGACGCCGCTACCGGCGAGGGCATCGCCGAGTCCCTGGGCGAAGCCGTCCAAGCCGGCCTTGGAGGAGCCGTAGATGAAGTTGGCACGCCGAACCCGCTCGCCTGAGACCGAGGAGAGGAACACGAGCGTCCCGTGACCTTGGTCGCGCAGCCGACGGGCCGCCGCCAACCCGGCCGACACCGCCCCGACGTAGTTGGTCATGGCCAAGGTGACGGCGCCGTCGCCGCCACGCTCGTCGGTGTCCTGGTCGCCGAGCAGCCCGAAGGCCACCACGACCACGTCGATGTCGCCGGCCACCGCGGCCGCGGCCGCCATGACCCCGTCGTGGGATCCGGCGTCGAGCGCGTCGAAAGGGACGGTCTCGACCCTTCCGGCGCCTGCCCTTTTGACGGTCGCCGACGCCGCCGTGAGTGCCGTGGCGTCGCGACCGGCGAGCACAACCGTCGCCTGTCTCGGCCCACTCAGTCGCGCCGCGATGGCCACACCGATCTCCGAGCTGCCCCCGAGCACGAGGACGCTCTGCACCGAGCCGAGCGCATCTTTCATCGTTGCCCTCCTCTTCCGCCAGTGGCGAGTCACGGAGCCCGCGAATCGACCAGGGGTAACCTGCGAGCCAGATCCGAGCACAGCGTCCGGTCGGGATCGGCGCGGTCGCGTGCGACCCGCCAACGATCGATGCGAGGGTACATGGCCTCGAAGAGGTCGGGCCGCACTCTCGAGTCCTTGGCCAGGTACACCCGGCCGCCGGCGGCCACGACCAGCTCGTCGATCTCGTCGAGGAGGGCGGCGAGCCCGCTGGCGCCGGCGGGGATGTCGAGGGCGAGCGTCCAGCCGGGCAGAGGAAACGAGAGCGGGCCAGGTGATGCCGCTCCAAACCGTTTGAGCACCCCGAGGAGGGACGGGCAGCGCGCCGCGCTCAGCCGCTCGATGCTGCGCCTGACCGCGTCCTCGCCGCCGTCGGGTACGGCCATCTGATACTGGACGAAGCCGTCCCGTCCGTAGATCCGGTTCCATCCCCGCACCGCGTCGAGGGGATGGAAGAACGAAGCGGCGGGCACCAGGTGACCATCGGATCGCCTCGGTGCACGGTGGAACCACAGATCGTTGAATGCCACGGTGGTCCAGCGGTTGAGCAGGCCGGACGGCACCCAACTCGGGGTCCGTACACCGTCGGACGCGGTGAACCGGAGGCGGTCGGCACCGCGGTCGCCCCGCCGACCGAGGTCGTCTCGTCGGGCGTGCTCGGCCAACTCGAGGATCCCCCGACCGAGCGCAGGGCCGGTCGAGAGGCAATCCACCCACGCCACGGAGTACCGGTAGCGGTCGGCCGTCTCCTCCATGCGAGCCATGAGCGCTTCGATGTCATTGATCCGCTCGCTGTCCACCCGCATCATGCCCGTCTCGATCGGCATGAGTCCCATGGTGGCCTCGAGTACCACTCCGGTCAGGCCCATTCCCCCCGTCGTCGCCCAGAACAACTCGGGATCGCGAGCCGGCCCGACCGCCACCCGTCCGAGGGCGGGGGTGTCGAGCACGATCGAGCTGACATGGACCCCGAACGTGCCGTCGCGGCGATGGTTCTTGCCATGGACGTCCGAGCCGATGGCACCGCCGACCGTCACCTGGCGGGTGCCGGGAGCCACCATTGGCCACAGTCCGAGCGGCACGAGCATGCGCATCAGGCGATCGAGGCTCACGCCGGCCTCCGCTCTCACGGTCCCCGCCTCCGTGTCGACCTCGAGGATCCGATCGAGGTCCGTGGTCACCACCACGTCCCCACCGCTGTTTTGAGCGGCGTCGCCGTAGCTGCGACCAAGTCCTCGGGCCACCACCCCACGCCGACCGGCGCCCGCCACCACAGCCGAGACCTCGTCGGCCGAACCGGCCGTCACGACTCTCGCCACCGTCGGCGCGGTCCGGCCCCAACCAGAGAGGCTCGCGCCGCTCGCGACAGGTGTTTCAGCTCGCATAGACGCCGAGAGCGAACAGGACGGCCCACACCACGCCGAGGCCAACGAGGGAAGGCTCGGAACGGACCAGCTCGTCGGGCTTGGCGCCCTTTCCGGCCTCGACCAGGTAGGTGTAGCGCAGCAACCCGAGGATCATCGGGGCGATCGAAAGCTGATACCAGATCGGGTCGTGATGATGCTTCAGTGCGGTCTGCAAGCTGAACGCCCATTGACTGTAACCGAGCATGGCGCCACCGGCTGCGATAGCGAGCACCGTGCGCAGGAACGATGGGCTGTAGAGGTCGAGCGTGGCCCGGTGGACACCAGCCGAAGCGCCGAGCTCCTGCTGCTCGGCCAGACGCTTACCGGTCACCATCAGCAGGCTCCCGAAGGTGGCGACGATGAGAAACCACTCCGATACGGGCACGGCGACGGCGACCCCTCCGGCGATGGCCCGCAGGAGAAAGCCGGCGGCGATACAAGCCAGATCGAAGACGGGTTCGTGTTTCAGCCGGAGGCTGTAGGCCAACTGCACGACGACGTAAATAGCCAGGACGAGAGCCAGTCGCCAAGAGAGAAAAAAGCCCAGGCCGACGCCGACGACGAGGAGCACGATTGCCCCGGCTATACCGGCCCTGACCGTGACAAGCCCGGCGGCGATCGGACGCTTGCGCTTGACCGGGTGGCTCCTATCAGCCTCGGCGTCGATCGAATCGTTCAGAAAATAGGTGCCGCTCGACACCAGGGAAAAAAGACCGAATGACGCCGCCGCTCGGCCCAGGCTACCCGGGTCGGTGAGGACGCCGGCCGCGGCCGGCGCCGCGAAGACAATGAGGTTCTTGGTCCACTGCTCCGGACGGGCCAGGCGAAAGAGGGCGCCGCCGTTGGTCGTCACGTATGGCCGGTTGATGCCGACCCCGCCGATGTAGATCTCGACGATACCGATCGCGAAGATGCCGAAAGCGACGAGGTCGACGGCAACGAGACCGTGAAGAAGTCGCGGGCCTCCTGGGTCGGCCCGAGGTACCTCGTGTCGGGGCGCTGCATCTGGGGATAGAGGCTCGCCGGAGTCACCTTCGACAGATTATGCCGGTCGCGATGGCCGAAGAAGTTGAAGGTGACCCACTCGGGGTTGATGTCGAGCGTCATCGCTCTGACCGCGCCGGCTCGCTGCAGGGACTCGGCGAGGGTCCTCGCGGTGAGGGCGGGACCGGCCACGTACACGAGCGCGCCGTTGCGGGTGATGCCGACACCCGAGCGAGCGACGACGGTCGCGGCACCGAGCGTCTGGCCCCAGATGCTCGCATCGTTGTAGGTGGCGGTCGTCGAGACCTCGCCGTGGTCCACCATGGGGATGAGGTTCTGCAGAACGCTGGCGACGCCGGGAGTCATTCTCACCTCGGTGCCCCACGACCCGATGTTAATGCGGCCGTTCTTGTAGATCACGAGGGATGCTGCCCCGCGACGCAGCGGCACGGCCGTCCTGCCGTCCAGGTAGAACCCGCCCCGGGCGTCCTGGAACCGGAAGCCTCCATTGAAGGCGGCGAGGACGCTCGAACGCTCGGCCTGGGTGATGAACGGCGGGTGGCTCCACTTGCCCCCCGGCTCGCTCTGTCCTGGCACGGAGCTCACCTTCAGCAGCTTCGGGTCGATCCACACCGCCGTCGTGATCTCGCTGGTGTAGACGTTGTCGGCTCGAAACTGCGCCTCGTACATTCCCGGGATGCCGTCGACCCGCGCCCCGACCGGCTGCCACTGACCCTCTCCCTTCAGCGCGGGCGAGACCACGAGCGGCACCGGGTTGGGTGCAGGCAGGTGGGCCGGGACCGTTGATGCGTGCCCGTTGTGGCGGCCCGAGGATGCCCCGGGAGCAGCACCGAACCCGTTGGTCGACGGCAGGGTGTTGAGGCTCTTCGGACGGCCGCCCTTGGCTGGGGCGTTGATGTTGTAATAGAAGTTCTCTGCTGCGCTCACGACACCGGCTCCGCCGTGAGCCCTCACCCAGTCGGTCCATTTGGCGGAGAAGCTCTGATTGCCCGGCGTGGTCACCGCGGCGGCGACCGACCAGAGGAACAGGCCGAGCACAACCGTCGGCCCCACGAGCACGAATCGCCACCGGCGGCGGCCGCCTCGCCGGTGGGCACCCTTCGTCGGCCGGCTGCCGTCCGGCATCCCTGCAGCGGCGTTGTACTTGTCCGGAAGGAGCGAGCCGGGTTCGGGGGCGCGTTCGGACTCTCGTTGCCGGTCGGCGCCGGTAACGGTGGGACTGCGAGGCACGCCGCCCATCATGGGAATCCCCCGCTGAGAGATCGCTGAGTACCCCCGCGGCCATCCCGGGCACCCGATCTGGTCAGGGGACTCGCCTTGCCTGCCACCTCTGTCATCGTCGAGTCTCTTCTCCCGGTCGCCGCCCTTGCGCCACAAATACCGTAGGTGCTGCACTCCATCTACAAGTATCTCTGTCGTCCGGGTCAGCCTCCGAACGAGACCGCCGGGTGCAGGGGCTGGCGTTCGATCCGGCGGGCCCTGGCGGCGGTCAGGACGTGCACGGCGACCAGGCGGGAGAGCACGTGGCGGCGGCGTTCGATGGCCAAACTGAAGTGCAGGTGCGGGTCGTAGGCGCTCGGCGCTTGCACGAGGCCGGCGATGAGCGACGCCTGGGCCCACGAGAGCCGACCCGGGGGGAGGCCGAAGTACCGGTGGGCGGCTGCGGTCACGCCGTAGGCGCCGTCACCGAAGTAGGCGGCATCGAGGTACATCGCCAGGATCGTGTGCTTGCTGTAGCGCTGGTCGAGCTTGATGGCGATGCCCACCTGCTCGAGCTCGGCACCGGGCCCGGAGCGAGCGGGCGTGTAGAGCAGCTTGGCCAGCTGCACCTCGATGGTGGCTCCTCCCTCGTCGTTGCGCGCCGTGACGAGGCCCCAGCCGGCGCGCGCCAATCCTCTGGCGTCGAGGGCCGGGTCGGAGTAGAAGCGGCTGTCCTCGGTGGCGAGAAGGGCGGCCGCCACTCTCCTCGGGACCACCCCGTTGTCACTCGGGGTGTGATGCGCGGCGAGGATAGCCCTGGCCCGCTGCGGGGCGTCGGCGACCGACGGCGTCAGCGCGAGGAGCGCCACGAGTCCACCGCCGACGATGACCGCAGCTGCGACAACGGTGGCGACGAACCGTCGGAGCCACCTCCGCCGGCGCCTTTTGCGGCGGGGTGGACTGCGGCGCGCCAAACCGCCCTGCACCGGGCGCGGGCCGCGGTCGGGCGGTGACGACTCCGGGGGGTGCAGCTGGTCTTTCAACACGCCGCGCCCAACGATACGTGCCGGCGGGACGACCCTGGTCGCGCCCCGGCCCCGTGCTGTCTCTATGACCGGCCGATTGCGTACGCTCGTGGCGTGCCGGTCAGTCCCTTGCTTGCCTACATCCCGAGCCCCCCGGCCAACGGCGTGAGCATCGGCCCGCTGCGCCTGCACGTCTACGGGCTGCTGATCGCCGTGGGAATCTGCGCGGCGGTGTGGCTGGCGCAGCGCCGATGGGAGGCGCGAGGCGGTCGGCCGGGGACCTTTTCGATGCTCGCCGTGTGGGGCGTGCCCGCAGGGCTCGTCGGCGCCAGGCTCTACAGCGTCGTCACCAGCTGGCAGGTGGACACCGGCGGCCACTGGTACAAGATCTTCGAGATCTGGGACGGTGGCCTCGGCATATGGGGCGGGATCCTCTTCGGCGTCATCTTCGGTCTCATCGGCGCCCGTCGCCACAACGTCGACTGGCGGGCCGCCCTCGACTGCGCCGCCCCCGGGCTCGTCCTCGCCCAGGCCATAGGACGTTGGGGCAACTACTTCAATCAGGAGCTCTACGGCTGGAAGAGCGGGCTGCCGTGGGCCGTCAAGATCGACAACCCCGTCGTGCCGGGCCACGTCTACCCACCGGGCACGACGTTTCAGCCGACGTTCCTCTACGAGTCGATCTGGGACCTGGCCTGCGTCGGGCTGATCCTCCTGATCGAACGCCGCTTCAACATCCGCAAGGGGTACCTCTTCGCCGTGTACGCGTCGCTGTACACCTTCGGCCGCTTCTTCACCGAGTACATGCGCATCGACGAAGCCCACCGCTATCTGGGCCTTCGCCTCAATGACTGGGCCAGCATCATCGTGTTCGTCGCCGGGCTTGTCGTGCTGTTCACTCGGGGCCTCGCCCGTCCGGGCCAGCCGACCACACGCGACCCGGTTGGCGAGTACAAGGGCGGGTACACACCTCACCGCGCACCGACGGGCGACGACGGGGGCCGGCAAGGGTTGCACACCCCAGGTGCCGGGTCGGGAGACGGGGCGCCAAGCGCCACCACGCTGCGGGCCAGCATCACCGGTCGGCCTCCACAGACTGAGTAAACCGACTGAACGGAGTGACCGACCGAACGGAGTGACCGACCGATCAGTGCGCTCCGCTAGGAGCCGGTGGGAGCTTCGTCGTCGATGACGTAACGCGGCCCCGGCCCCCGCTTGGCGGCCTCGTCGTTGGGGTTGAGCAGGTTGCAGAATCGCAGGGAGAGACATCCGCACCCGATGCAGCTGTCAAGGCGGTCCCGCAGCCGCTCGAGCATGGCGATCTGCCCGTTGAGTCTCGGGCGCCACGCGGTCGAGAGCCGGTGCCAGTCCTTCTGCGTCGGTGTCCTGTTGGAGGGCAGCGAGGCGAGAGCGGCGCGGATCTCGTCGAGGGAAAGGCCCACCTGCTGGGCCACCCGGATGAACGAGACCCTCCGAATGGCTTCGCGGGTGTACCGGCGCTGCCCTCCGTCGGAGCGGGTGGTGTGAATCAGACCCTCGGTCTCGTAGAAGCGCAAGGCTGAGGGCGAAACACCGGTCCGCTCGCTCATGGCGCCGATCGTGAGTTCGGGGTCCATGTCACATTCTACGCCAAAGACCTCGACTTCGACTGAACTCGAGGTCCGCCGGGTCGAGCGTCGATGCGGTAATGATGGTGAGCATGCGTTCTCGGAACCCAAACCGGTTGTACGTACGGGCCTCGGTCGCTTGACGGGGATATCGACGGCCGGTCCTGCTGGCGGCGGGAGCGGTCCCGAGGAGGGGAGTGAAGAGCCTCAGAACCCGCTCAATGCCCCACTCGACAGCGGAGAACACACCCTTGATGAGGTCACCGCTGCGGCGGCGACCGAGGCCCATGTCAGCGAGGGTCACGAGTACGGCCGGCTCGGTAGCCCCATCAACCGTCGGTCGCCATTCGTCGTGGCCTTTACGGCCAGCCTCGGTGCGGCCGCAGCGTTTTTCATCGTCTGGACCACCTACTCGGCCCGGCACATCTTGATCCTGCTTGGACTGTCGCTGTTCATCGCCGCAGGCCTCGACCCGATCGTCGCGTGGTTCCAGCGCCGCGCTCTCCCCCGCTGGGCCGCCGTGCTCATCGTGGTCGTCGCCGGCCTGGCCATCTTCGGGGGCATCCTCGCGCTGGTGGTGCCGGTCATCACGACCCAGGTCGGAGCCCTGATCAACCACCTACCGAGCTACGAGCGCTCCGTCGGCAGCAAAGGCAGCCTTCTCGGCAAGCTGAACACCCGCTACCACCTCGTCAGCCGGGCCCAAAAGTACCTGAGCGGTAACGGCAGCGTGCTGGCCAGCGGGATCGTCGGCGTGGGTCGGGCCATCGTGAGCGGTGTCATCTCGACGCTGATCGTCGTGGTCGTGAGCATCTATCTCCTCGCCGACCTCCCTCGGGTCAAGCGGGCGATCTACCAGCTGACTCCGCGGAGCCGCAGGGCGAGGGTGGTGCTGCTCGGAGACGAGATGTTCCACCGGGTCGGCGGGTACGTGCTGGGCAAGGTCGTCGTGTCGATCATCGCCGGGGTGGCGACCTGGGTGTGGTCCACCATCTTCGGCATCCCCTACCCGATCCTTCTCGCCATCCTCGTCGCCATCTTCGATCTGGTGCCCCTCGTCGGATCGACGGTGGGAGGAATCATCGTCGCCCTCGTCGCCTTGAGCGTCTCGGTGCCGATCGCTATTGCCACGGTCGCCTTCTACATCGTGTTCCGGCTACTCGAGGACTACATCCTCATCCCTCGGATCATGCGAGCGACGGTCGAGGTGCCTGGCCTCGTAACCGTTGTCGCTACCCTCCTCGGGGGCGCGCTGCTCGGCATCGTCGGCGCGCTCGTGGCCATCCCCATCGCCGCCGCCGTCAAGCTGGTGGTCAGGGAGGTCAGCGCGCCCCACCTCGATCGGGTCTGAGTCGGCGCGCTCGGTCCTCACCGCCTGGGTCCGTAGCCACACGCCCCACGCCAGGGTGAAAGCGACCAAGATCGAGAAGAGGGGGACGGCCCCGAGGAACGGCGTCCAGTGGCCCGGGACGAGGGCAAAGGCGTTGAGATCGTGCTCCCGCAGCCCGACCGTGTAGCGACGGAGCAGCTGGTAGAAGGAGGCGACGTCGCCGGCCACGAGCCCGAAGCAGACCAGGAAGGAAAGCCGAGCGAGCGCCGCCCGCTCCACGCGCGGGTGACGGTCAGCGATCACGCCGGCGGCCAGCAGCGGCACGCCGGCGATGAACGGAAGGCTGTAGCGGCCCTGCCAGACCAGCCCGTCGAGGCGCACGTGGCTGTAGACGACGGCGAAGGGCACGAGGAAGCCGAGCACGGCCACGACAACGGCCAAAACAATGGCGTCTCGGCGGGTGGCGAGCGTCCAGGCCGCCACGACCAGGGACGCGACCGCGGCTGCCCACAAGGCGAGAACTGGAGTCGGCGCCGAGAAGTTGGGAGCACCGAAGTCTCCGATGACTCCCGCCACGAATCGCGGCGTATGACCGATGATCGCCGCCCCATACCCAACCGAGGTGTAGTGGCCTGCCAGCCTCAGGGATTGGACCTCGTAGGAGCGCGCCGCCAGGACGTAGATACCGGAAGCCAAGGCGAACACGAGGGCCCCGTACGATCCGAAGCGGACGCGCCGTTGCGCCCACAGCCGGCGGCTCTTGGCCGGCCGGACGAGGACCGTTGCCGCTACGATGAGGGCAAAGATGAACGTCGAGAGGCTTCTGCTGGCGCAGAGGGTCACCGACCCGGCGACGGCGGCGACTACGACGGCGAGCGGCGCCTCATCCGAGGGGTCGAAGACCAAGACGGCGAGTGCCGACCACAGCAGGGTCGCTCCGGCGATCTCCATCCCGTTGGGATTCACGACGCCGCCGAAGTAGAGCGTGGTAGGTGTGACGACGGCGCCGAGGGCGAGCAGGCGCAGGCCGGATCGACCCCAAGTAGCCGTCACCGCATAGGCAAGGCCGAGAAGCACCCCGACGACGAGGGCGGCGATCACCCGCATGGCGGAAAGGGCGCCGGCCGCGTCGCTCACGAGCCACGGGCTGCCGGTCAGGGCGTAGTACAGCGGCGGGTACCGGCCCACATAGGTCGAGGTCGGCACGAGGCCGGCCGAGGCGCGGACGCTCGTGTGGCAGGTGCTCGGCCGGCCGACCCGGTAGTTGTGGCACTTGCGGTCGAGGGACCGCTCTACCGTGCCGGGAACCCGGACGACGAGGGTGGAGTTGTGAGGGTGGCGCGACGGGGGCGGGAGGGCACCGAGAAGCGTGCCTTGGCCCACCCCAACGGCCTTGACGATCTGGGCGGTCTCGTCGGGTCCCGACGGGATCGGTGACGCGAAACCCCAAACGACGCAGATGCCGGTAAGCAGAAACGATGCCACGAGCCAGCGCAAGGCGAAACCGTGACGGCGCGTCGTTGCGTGGCCCGGATGGCGGTGCTCCCGCCTATCCCGCTGCGAACCCACCCGCCCGAAGGTACCCGAGCGCCGTCCCTGCTATGGACCACCACCCGGTTCGTGGGCCAGGCCGGCAAGAAACGTATCGGTGAAGGTGGTGGCGATCTCGGCGGCCGTCTGGGGGGACTCGTCGGGGTTGAACCAACGGTTGGTCCACCCGAGCATGCCGAGCAGTCCGTAGGCGACCACGCGAGGGGTTCCCGTCGGTCGCAGGGTCCCCTCCTCGATCCCATCCCTGATGATGCCGACGAGGGCGTCCTCGTAGCGGTGGTTGAGCTGTCGCATCCGGCGGGACCACTCCGCCCGCTCAGGGGCGACGTGCGAGAGGTTTTCCTGGACGAAGACGTAGAGATACGGGAAGTTCTCCGCATAGGAGGCCATAAGGGAGGCGATGACCTGGCGGAGCTTCTGCGGCGCCTGTCCGCTGCCGGCGCGTATCTCCTCGGCGACGAGGGTATTGGACTCCACCGCCGTGCTCACCACCTCGTCGAACAACTCGGCTTTCCCCGACACGTAGTAGTAGATCGTGGCCCGATCCGTCTCGGCCAGTTCGGCGACGTCACTCAGGCTTGTGGCTCGGTAGCCCCTTCGCTTGAAGGCAAGCGCGGCCGCATCGATGATCTGCTTGCGGCGTTCTCGGTAACCGGGGGCACCCTCGTCGAGCGCCGTCGACCTGCGCCTGGCTATCTCGCTGGTCACCTCGACACCGTCCTTCACCCTCCCTCGCCGACAACGCGGATGAGGTCGCGTCGGAGTCCGACTCGGTCACGGACAAGATGGCCGCTGATCGAGGATCTGTCGTCGACATCCACCATCCCGCAACACCGGACGTCCACGGTCGCGCCGGCAGGGGAATCGGGCAGGTCGATACCTCCGACATAGGGCCCGCGTTGCGTGGCGTGGAAGGCAACCCTGCGCCCCGCAGAGAAGAGGGTATCGATGTGCACGGCACCGGGGCCCACGAGCGGCGGCGTCGGCTGTCCCATCCAACCATCGTCGATCTGCACCCGTCCTTCGGCGGACAAGTCACCGGTTGCCAGCCAACTGCGCACGGCCGCTTCGGCGTCGGGATCGGCCGGTTGTGGCGGAACCCACCACGGAGCAGTGGCCGGAGCCGCCACCGGGTTGGGGGCGCCATCGCCAAGCTGACGCCGCCTGGACATGTAGTCCTCCTCGGTGACGTTGCTCGTCAGGCGGTCACCGTCCCATCCGAAGATTCCGATCCCGGCCCAGGCCGCCGCGGTGCGGTGTTGGAGGGAGGTTCCGTGCTCGGTGAAACGGAGGGCGACCCGGTCCCCGGAGGCGAACAAGTCGTGCACGGTGACCAGGAGATCGGGGAACCGCCGCAGTTGGCCGAGTGTTGCGGGAAGATAGGCGTCGTCACGACCCTCGAGGCTGACCCCGCCAACTGTCGCGGTGTATCCGGGGGCCATAATCTCCTTGCACGTCGACACGTCCGCCCGGTTCAGCCAGTCAACGACGAAGCGACGGATGAGCGCCACCAGCGGATCGATCGATTCGATCCCTTCGGTCATGGGGATGTGTCCTGTCCGTCGCTCCAGTACGCATCGCGGATGACCCGCTTGAGAATCTTGCCGGCGGCGTTGCGCTCCAGCTTTTCGACGAAGTCAACCGATGTCGGACACTTGAAATGGGCGAGGCGCTCGCGGGCGAAGGCACGCAGATCGGCCTCGTTGACCTCGACACCGCTTCTCGCCACGACGACCGCCTTCACCGTTTCGCCCCAGCGAGGATGCGGGACACCCACGACGATCACCTCGCGTACGCCCGGATGCTGGGCGATGACCCGCTCGACCTCGGCCGGGTAGACGTTCTCGCCGCCCGAGATGATCATGTCCTTCAGGCGATCATGAATGTAGAGGTAGCCCGCCTCGTCATGCCAGGCCGCGTCGCCCGTGCGCAGCCAACCATCGGGCCTGAGGGTCACCGCGTTCAGGTCGGGGCGCTCCCAGTATCCGACCATGTTCTGCGGCGAGCGCACCCAGACCTCACCGACGGCGCCGGGAGCCGACTCGACGGCCTCCTCGGGATCGAAGACCTTCACCTCGTGCCAAGGGAGTGGCTTGCCGACGGAGCGAAGGAGGCGGGAGCGGTCGCCGCCAGGGTCGTGGTCCTCTGGCCCGAGGGCTGTGACCGAACCGGCCGTCTCGGTCATGCCGTAGACGCCGAGAAAGAGACTGCCAAACGCCTCCATGGCCTCTATGAGGGTTCGGTCGTCGATGGGCGCGGCGCCATAGGCGACCAACTCGAGGCTCGACAGGTCGGTCGGGTGCTCACCGATGGCGTCGAGCAGGAGACGGATGACCGTGGGCACCAAGAAGGCGTGGGTCACTCGGTGGTTCTCCACCAAGGAGAGCACCGTGACGGGATCCAGGTCGGCCGTGATGACGGTGTGGCCGCCTTGACCGAAGGTCGTCAAGCTGTAGCCCGCTCCCCCGACGTGAAACAGCGGGGAGGTCAGCAAGTTGACGCTCCGCTCCGACATCCGGTAGTTCTCGCGACCCATCCGAGGAGTCCACGACAGGTTGGCGTTGGTCAGCATCGCTCCCTTCGGCGCCCCCGTCGTGCCCGAGCTGTACAGCTGGAGCACGACGTCGTCGGGCGCAGCCAGCATCGGGTCGTCGGCGTCGCCTGCGACCAACCAACGCTCGTAGTCCGAACGCTCGTAGTCCGACCCGATGGCGATCAAGCCCGGCCCTTGAGCCACGAGGTCGGCGAGTGCCTCGTCGATGAAAACGAGCCGGGGCTTGGCGTCGGCCATGACGGCGGCAACCTCGCGGGCGCTCAGGCGGAAGTTGACGCCGACGAGCGTCGCCCCGACCTTGGACGCGGCCAGCATCACCTCGTAATAGGCGATGCCGTTGCGGGCCACGATGGCGACGCGATCACCTGGCCCGACGCCCGATGACAGCATGGCCTGCGCGACCTGAGACGAACGTCGATCGAGGTCGGCGAAGCTCAGGGTTCGCTCGCCCGCCGTCAGCGCAGGCCGCTCGGGGCGTACGGCGGCGTGGCCACGGATCAGCCCGGCAAGGGTGAATGGCTCGGTCGCGGTCATCTCACTCGGTTCTCAGTAGCTTTTCGGTAGGCCGAGGCTGTGCTGGGCCACGTGGTTGAGGATCATCTCCTCGCTCACCGGTGCGGTGCGGAACATGCGCGCGATGAACCAAAGATCGGCCAGTCCGAACTCGTTGGACAGGCCATTTCCCCCGTGGGTCTGGATGGCTCGGTCGAGCGCTTCGGTGGCGGCTCGACCGGCGGCGAACTTGGCCATGTTGCACGCCTCTGCAGCGTCCTGTCCGGCATCGGCAAGCTCCGCGGCCCGCATGGCCATCAAGCGGGAGAGCTGCACGTCGATGTGCGCCTTGGCGAGTGGGTGGGCCACGCCTTGGTGCGCGCCGATCGGCGTCGACCAGACGGTGCGGTCCCGTGCGTAGGCGGCGCCCACTTCGATGGCGTACCGGCCGATGCCGTTGGCCACGCACGCGGCGGCGATGCGCTCGGGGTTGAGGCCGGCGAAGACCTGGGCGAGTCCGGCACCGCTCTCTCCGATCAGTCCCCCGCGGTCGACCGCCACGTCGTCGAAGAAGAGGGTGAACTGTTTCTCGGGAAGCTGCAGGGCGGCGTCGATGGGCTGCATGGTCAGACCGGGCGCATCCGTCGGGACGATGAACAGCGAGATGGGGTAGCGGCCTGAGGCATCGGCGTCCGGTCCGCGGGCCACCACGAGGATGGCATCCGCCTCGTCGGGACCCGACGTCCAGTACTTGGACCCGCTGAGCCGCCAGCCTTCACCCTCGACACGGGCCGTGGTCGTGATCCGGTGGGTATTGGACCCCGCATCCGGTTCGGTGATGGCGAACGCCATCTTCTTGGTCCCGTCGGCGATGCCGGGGAGCCACTCCACCTTCTGTTCCTCCGAGCCGTGAGCGGCGAGGATGGGACCGCAGATCGCCGGAGAGATCACGATCATGAAGATCGGGCAGCCCGCGGCTGCGGTCTCCTCGAGAACGATGCCCAGATCGGTCAGGCCACCGCCTCCCCCTCCGAACTCCGCCGGCAGGTGGACACCGAGATAGCCGGCACTGCCGAGCTCGGACCACAGCGCGTCGGGCTTGGCTCCATCCCGCACCACGGACTGAAAGTAGCTACGGCCGTAGCGGCCGACCAGCTTGGCCACGCTGCTGCGGAGCTCCTCGCGTTCCGGCGTCCGATCGGCGACGATCGACGGCCTCTTTGCATCAGCCATTCCAGCCCTCCCAGAGCATCACCAGTAACGAAGCATCAAAGGTCACGACGCATCAACAGTTATGTTGACGGTTGACTTGGGTGACAGTACGTCGAGCCAGGTCGGGGGTCAACCGCCCTCCTCGGTCCAGTCGTAGAAGCCACGACCGCTCTTGCGGCCCAGGCGACCTGAGCCGACCATCTCGACCAGCAAGGCGGGCGGCTCGAAGCGGGGGCCGAGGGTTTGGCTCAGGCGCCTGGCGATGTCGAGACGCACGTCGAGGCCGACGATGTCGCTCAGCCGCAGCGGTCCGACGGGGTGCCGGTAGGCGATCCGCATCGCCCGGTCGATGTCCTCGGGCGCCCCGACCCCCTCTTCGACCATGCGCATCGCTTCGATAGCGGCGACCAGGTCAAGCCTGCTCGTGGCAAAGCCCGGCGAATCCGTGACGACCGCAGCCTCTTTGCCGATGCCCTCGACGATGGCGAGGGCGGCGCGCAGCGTGGCGTCGTCGGTGCGCGCGCCGCGGATGACCTCGACGAGAGGAAGGGACCACACCGGGTTGAAGAAGTGCAGCCCGAGGAAAACCTCGGGCCGGTGCAATGGCTCGGCCAGCTCGTCGACCGAAAGGGCACTCGTGTTGGTGGCCAGGATCCGCGGCCGCCGGCCCTCGGCCGTGGCCAGCACCCGATGCTTGAGGTCGAGTCGCTCGGGCACCGACTCGACCACGAGGTCGAGCTCAGCGGGGAGCTCGGCCGGGTCTGTGACCCTCCGTACAACGGTCGCCAGCGTCCGACCAAGCTCCGCATCGAGCCGACCACGGCGGACGCCCGACGCTGCCGCCGCTTCGAGCTCATCGACGAAGCGTCCGGCTCGTCCCTCGTCGGGCTCGACCACGGTCGTATCCCATCCGGCGGCCGCGAACACGTAGACGATGCCAGTGCCCATGGTGCCCGCTCCGATGACGGCCATCGATCCCGGCACTCGGCCCTCCCTCCGGTATCGGGGCGCCCCGGGCTCTCCGTGCTCCGTCCGGACCGTTAGCGTACCCGTCGACCGAGCATCGCAATCGAAGGGGAGGTCACGGTGGATGATGAGGTGCTTGTCGAGCACCGAGGCGGCGTGCTGCTCGTCACGCTCAACCGGCCTCAGGTCCGCAACGCCGTCAACCGGGCCATGAGCGAGAAGCTGGCCGCCGCCATGGACCTGCTGGACTCCGACGACGGCGTCGGTGTCGGTGTGCTCACCGGGGCGGGTGGGACGTTTTCCGCCGGCATGGACCTCAAGGCCTTCCTCCGAGGCGAACGCCCGGAGATGGAAGGGCGGGGTTTCGGTGGGGTCACCGAGGCTCCCCCACAAAAACCACTCATCGCCGCGGTGGAGGGGTGGGCCCTCGCCGGCGGCTGCGAGCTGATGCTGAGCTGTGATCTCGTCGTGGCCGCCCGCGACGCCCAGTTCGGACTGCCCGAAGTGAAGCGGGGGCTCATTGCCGGATCAGGAGGACTGCTCCGGCTGCCCGCTCGGGTGCCCAGGACCGTCGCCATGGAGTACGCCCTGACGGGTGAGCCGATGAGTGCGATCGACGCCCAACGCTGGGGTCTCGTCAACCGCCTGACCGATCCCGGCCGCGCCGTCGATGGCGCGCTGTCGCTGGCCGAGCAGGTCGCCGGCAACGCCCCGCTTGCGGTGCGTGTTACCAAACGCCTCATCGACGAGTCCCCGAGCTGGCCGCGCGCCGAGCGATGGGACCTTCAGCGCTCCGCCCTCGCCGAGGTCATCGCCTCCGACGACGCCCGGGAGGGGGCGCAGGCGTTCGCCGAGCATCGGGCCCCCCGATGGGGAGGGACCTAGCGGGCCGTCAACCGGTGCGGATGGTGGTCATCCTGTCGAGAACACGTAACGGCGTCGTCACGACCCACCGGCCGCGGCGGACGCGCTGGCCGGTGCGCCTGCCCGCTCGGCCTGGTGCTTCGCGCTGAAGGCGTTGATCGCGTCCCACTGCTTGGCCGCGAGCGGGTCACGGACGCTACGGGTCCACGCCTCGTTGGCCTTCAGGCGCTTGGTCGTGCCCTTGAACTCGGGCATCACGTGGTTGGCGAAGAGGTGGTAGTGGTGCAGGGTCGCCTCCCACGGGGCCCAGTTGTGGGCGAACATCAGGAAAGTGCCGAACCCGCCGTTGGACTGTTCCTTCAGGCGCTCGATCTGGTTGATGGCGTCTTCGACGGTCCCGATCACTCCCATGCCGCTCTCGATGACGTGTTCGATGCGTTCCTCCGTGGTCTCCCCCTCGACCGAGAGCTGCGGAGCCGAGCCGGTGTGCTGGAGGTAGTCGAACCAGGCGTCGATGCCGTAGCGGACATCCTTGATGGCCTGATCCTTGGTGTCGGCGATGTGCATCGGACCGACGAGCCGCCACGACTTGCGGTCGGGGATCCGGCCGAATTCGGCCGACCGTTCCTCGACGACGCTCCAATGGTGGGCCAGCGCGTCGAACCCGGCGCTGCTCATGGTGGCACCGACGGAGATCATGCCGAGGCCGTGCTTGCCGACGAGGCGCGGGCCCGAAGGAGAGACGATGGCGGCCGTCGCCACCTCGAAGTGGGGGTCGGTGTAGCAGTCGAGCTGCAGGCGGGCCTCGACGAGCTTGTAGCGGTCCGTCTCGATGGAGATCGGCTCGTCGCTCGTCAAGAGGTGCATGAGGACGTCGACGTCGGTCTCGAGGGCCGGTCGCAGGTCGGCCGGCTCGAGCCCGAGCATGCCGGCGTCGGTCCCGAGGGCGCCGGGGCCGACGCCGAGGATGGCCCGGCCGCGGGTGAGATGATCGAGCTGCACGAACCGGTCGGCCACCAGGAACGGGTTGTGATACGGCAGCGACATGACACCCGTCGCCAACTTGATGTGCTTGGTGACCTGGGCCGTGTGAGCGATGAAGAGGCACGGGTCACCGAGCAGCTCAACGCCGCAAGAGTGATGCTCGCCGAACCATGCCTCGTCGAACCCCATGCGGTCGAGGAGCTGTACCAGCTCCACGTCACGCTGCATCGAATAGGTCGGGTTCTGGCCGACCGGCACATGGTGAGGCGGAAGGAAGATGCCGAACTTCATCTGGGACACGAGTTGATCTCCTCCGTGACGTCTGACGAAGGGCCCCCGAGAGCCCCCGCGCTTCAACGTACGCGGCCCTCACCATGACGTCAACAGCGTCGTTGACTTCGGGCCGGCGCGACAATCAGGCTGCCACCCAGGGAGGGATGACCATCATGAGTCAAGCCACCATGCCGTCGCCGCCGGAATCGGAGGCGACCCGGGCTTACCGGCAGGCTCGCGACCAGCTCGTCGGGTGGCGGGGCCAGCAGTCGGTTGCGGCCGCCGACTTCCGCTGGCCGCACCTCGGCACCCGGTTCAACTGGGCCGCCGACTGGTTCGACGTCATCGCGCGAGGCACCGAGCGGCCCGCCCTCGTTGTGGTGGACGCCGACGGGGCCGAGTCCCAGCGCAGCTTTGCCGAGATGTCCCGCCGTTCCAACCAGGTAGCGCGGTGGCTCACCGCTCGGGGTGTCCGAAGGGGCGACCCGGTCATCCTGATGCTCGACAACCAGGTCGAGCTGTGGGAGGCGGTGCTCGCCGTGATGAAGCTCGGTGCCATCATCATGCCGACCACGACCGCGCTCGGCCCGAGCGATCTCCAAGACCGCATCGACCGCGGCGGAGTCCGCCATGTGATCGCCACCGGCGCCGCTGCCGGCACGTTTGAGACCGTGACCGGAGACTACGGCCGTATCTCGGTCGGTCAAGGACCGGAGGGGTGGGCCTCTTTCGACCAGGCCGAGGCGGAGAGCGCCGAGCCGGTCGAGCATCCCGGGACTGCGCCCACCGATCCGCTGCTCTGGTACTTCACTTCGGGGACCACCAGCCGTCCCAAGCTCGTCGAGCACACCCAGTATTCATATCCGGTCGGCCATATGACGACGATGTACTGGCTCGGCCTGCACCCAGGAGACATCCACCTCAACGTCAGCTCCCCCGGCTGGGCCAAGCACGCTTGGAGCAGCATCTTCGCTCCGTGGATCGGTGAAGCGACGATCTTCGTCTACAACTACGACCGATTCGACGCCACGGCGATGCTCGAGCAGATCCGAGGCCGGCAGGTGACCACCATGTGCGCGCCACCAACCGTGTGGCGCATGCTCATCAACGCCGACCTCTCTGCCGGCCCCGGCCGCCTGCGTGAGCTTGTCGCCGCCGGCGAGCCTCTTAACCCCGAGGTGATCGGTCGCGTCGAGAGCGCCTGGGGGCTCACCGTCCGTGATGGGTTCGGTCAGACGGAGACCACAGCGTCGGTTGGCAACACCCCCGATGAACCGCTCAAGCCCGGCTCCATGGGGCGACCGCTGCCCGGATGCCCCGTCGTCCTCGTCGACCCGGTGAGCGGAGAGCCCGCCGAAGAGGGTGAGATCTGCCTCGACCTCGGAGCGAAGCCAGCCACGCTCATGACCGGCTACATCGGTGACCCCGAGCGCAACGCCGAGGCCATGGCCGGCGGCTACTACCACACCGGTGACGTCGCCAGCCGAGACGCCGACGGCTACATCACCTACGTGGGGCGTACGGACGACGTGTTCAAGGCCTCCGACTACAAGATCAGCCCCTTCGAGCTCGAGAGCGTGCTGATCGAGCACCCTGCGGTCATGGAGGCCGCCGTCGTGCCCGCACCCGACCCGGTCCGCCTGGCCGTCCCCAAGGCGTACATCGCCATTGCCCCGGGACACACGCCCGACGAGCAGACGGCCCTTTCGATCCTCCGCCACGCCCGGGAGAAGCTGGCACCGTTTCAGCGGGTCAGGCGGATCGAGTTCTTCGACCTCCCCAAGACCGTCTCGGGCAAGATCAGGCGCGTCGAGCTTCGCGCCCGAGAGCAAGAGCTGACCGAGGCCGCTCCTGACGAGTGGCGCGACGACCAGTTTCCCGAGCTCCGCGGCCCCACGCGTTGACGACGGATCGCGGCCTTTTCAGCGGCCCTTCCATCGCGGCTTGCGCTTCTCCCGAAATGACCGGGGTCCTTCCTGGGCATCCTCGCTGAGGTACACGTGTTCGTAGAGGCGGTCACCGGCGTCGAGGGCGGCACTCCAGCCCATCTCGGCCGCAGCGTAGACCAGCGCCTTACCGGCCCGGACCGAGAGCGGGGCGTTGTCGGCGATGGTGGTGGCCATCTTCTGGGCCTCGGTGACGAGCTCGGCGGCGGGCACGACCTTGTTGACCAGGCCGATCTCATGGGCTCGCAGCGCTCCGATCGGCTCTCCTGTGAGGAGAAGCTCCATGGCGACACGAGGCGGGATCAGCCACGGCAACGGTGCCGCCCACGGCGACCCTCGACCCACCTTGGCTTCGGTGATGGCGAAGGTGGCGTGATCGGCGGCGATGCAGAGATCCACCTGCTGAGCCAACAGGAACCCACCGGCGAAGGCGACGCCGTTGACGGCGGCGATGACCGGTTTGCCCACCTCGAGGTTTCTGCCGAGGTGGACCACGAAGTCGGGAGGCGGGATCTGCAGCGAGGTGTCCGCCATCTCCTTGAGGTCACCTCCCGCGCAAAAGGCTCGATCACCCGAGCCCGTGATCACGGCGACGGCGGCCTCACCATCGGTATCGAACCGCTCGAAGGCCGATCGGATACCGTCTCTCACCGCCTTGTTCAGCGCGTTTCTGGCCTCGGGCCGGTTCAAGGTGATCCACGCCACCCGGTCGCGGATCTCGTAGATCACGGGCGGGAGGTCGGTCGTCATCGGGTCGGCTCCTCTTCTCGTCCGGCGAGCAGACCGTCGCGCTCCCATGCCGCCGGCACGCGCACCGGGATAGCCAACAGCATGGCGGCATAGGACTTGCCCTGCGGGTCGTAGCGCAGGCTCGAAGTACCGCCGGTCCCACCGAGGACCTCGTCGATGACGATGTTGATGGCGTGCAGGCCGGGAAGAGCCCACCGGCGGACGGCACCGTGGCCGCCACGGGCGAAGACATCCCCGACTCGGTTGACCGTAACCTGGTCCCTGAGCACGGATGCAAACTCGGGACGGCGGGCGACGACACCGATGTTGGCGAGATTGCCCTTGTCGCCACTGCGGGCCGAGGCGATGCGCACGAGCGGGACCTCGATGGTGTCGCCGGCATCACCCGGCGGTCCCTCTTCGAGTTCGGGGGTCGCCGTCACCGCGTCCGGCGAACCGGGCGCCCCCTTTATCTCGAGCGTCTCGCCGTCGATGAGCACGGTGACGGGGACCAGCCCCTTGTCCGCCCGCAAGTGGTACACGGCGATAGCGGGCGCAACTCGTGGCCGACCGGCGAAGAAACCGGTCATTCCCTGCGCGACCAGGCTCATGGCCGCGAACTCGGCGCTGAAGGCGTCGACCGCAGGTCGCTCATCGCTGCGCACACCCACCTTGACGACGACCTCGGTGGCAGTATCGGCGGGAGGGGCGCCCATGATGTCACCCGCTCCGACCACCTCGACGGATGACTCGACCAGCGGCGCCAGACCTTCCCTGGCAGCCAGGCGCCCGGTACGAGCGACGAGCGCCTCGGCCATCTTGCGGGCCTTTCCTGCGGCGTCGACGCCGGCGAACATGGCCGTGGTGAGGGCCCGGTATCCGCAGACGTTGGTGGCCGTTACCTTGTAGGTCGTGGTCGGGGGGCCGCCTCGGGCGCCCGACACCCGCACCCGGTTCTCGCCGTCGGACACGAATTCCACCTGCCGCCAGTCGCACGCCACGTCGGGCATCAGGTACGCCCCGGGGTCGCCGATCTCGTAAAGGAGCTGTTCGGAGACCGTCGCCGGTGAGACGAGGCCGCCGGTGTTGTCCGGCTTCGTTATCACGGCGCTGCCGTCGGCGTAGCACTCGGCGACCGGGTATCCCATGTTGTCCCAACCGGAGACGGCCGCCCAATCCGTCACGTTTCCACCGGTGCACTGAGGGCCACACTCGACGATGTGACCGACCAGGGAGCCTGCCGAGAGGAGATCGTAGTCGTCGTCGCTCCAGCCAAACTCGTGCATCAGTGGGCCGAGAGCGACGGCCGCGTCGACGCAGCGTCCTGTGATGACGACGTCGGCTCCTGCATCGAGGGCGGCGGCGATCGGTCGAGCGCCCAGGTAGGCGTTGACCGAGGCCAGATCGGATGGGACCTCGGCCCCTGTGATCATGTCGGTCGGCGCCGCCGCTCGGACCTCATTGGCGCGACCGGTCAGATCGTCGCCCTCGACGGCGGCGACTCGCAGATGCACCCCGGCGGACGCCGCCGCGCTGGCGAGTGCCCTGGCACAGGCCGCAGGGTTCAAGGCGCCGGCATTGGTCACGATCTTGATCCGGCGCGCCGCCACTTCCTCGAGCACCGGCGTGACCGTTGCCACGAAGTCCGCGACGAAGCCCGCCTCCGGGTCCTTGCTCCTGGCCCGGGCCAGGAGGGCCATCGTGATCTCCGACAGGTAGTCAGAGACCAGGTAGTCCACCTCGGCACCGTCCAAGATGTCGCGGATCGCATGACGGGTATCGCCCCAAAACGCTGCGAAGCAGCCGATGCGAACCACACGCGTCATCCCATCTCTCCCTCTGCCGCTGCTCACCCGGCGATCAACGACGACCATACGCCGCCGTCTGAGTGAGTAGCTAGCCTCGACCGATGCCTTTGGCGGAACCGGGAGGAATCCTGCGATGAACGACGACCACACGCCGCTCGACGAATACGAGTACCACCTCTACGAGGAGGCCAGATCCGGCCGGATGACCCGACGGGAGCTGATCAGGCGCGCCGGCGTCATGGGGCTCTCTCTCCCGGTCATCTCGGTGATCGCCGCCGCCTGCAATGGCGGCAACAACACGACGGCCAGCCCCAGTGGTACTGGTGCCGGCACAACGACCCTCGCCGGTCCGGCCAAGCGGGGTGGCACGGCCCGCTTCGGAAGCCCGGTGCCCACGACCACCCCCGACCCGGTGACGATGTTCGACGAGGGGTCCATCCAGGCCGCTCAGCTCGCCGGAGAGTATCTCTGCTGGCCTGCGGTCGACTACTCGCTCGAACCCCGTCTGGCCACGTCGTGGAAGGCGACGACTCCGAGCGAGTGGACCTTCAAGCTTCGTCAGGGTGTCAAGTTCCACAACGGGACGACCATGACCGCCGACGACGTGGTCTCCACCCTCGACCTGCTGACCAACAAGGACAACGGCTCGTCATTTCTCAGCCAGGCCAAGGGCATCCTCGAGCCCGGCCAGACAGAAAAGGTCGACGACTACACCGTCAAGTTTCACCTGAGCCAGCCGTTTGCCGACTTCCCCTATCTGATGTGCTCGTTCAACTACAACTCGATGATCCTGCCGAAGGGCTACGTGCTCGGCTCGTTCTTGAAGAAGCCTCAGGGGACCGGGGCGTTCATCGTTACCAGCTACGTGCCCAACCAGTCGGTGACCTACAAGAAGAATCCCGACTACTGGGACAAGACACTCCCCTATCTCGACGGTGTCAAGCTCAGCTTCTACCAGAGCGACCAGTCGTTGCTCTTGGCAACCCAGGGCGGCGAGCTCGACGTGACCGCCCAGATTCCTTACGGCGGGGCGCAGACGCTCGGCCACAGCGCGAACGTGCACCTTCTCCCCACCCATACCTCGTCGTTCAACACCTTGCAGATGCGCACCGACACGCCACCGTTCGACGACGTTAACAAGCGACTGGCCGTCGCCGCCTGCCTGGACCGGCCCCAGATCGTCTCGACAGTACTCACCGGCTACGGCCAGCCCGCCAACGATCATCCCTTTGCACCGATCTTCCCTGTTTCGGGCCGGGCCATCAAGGAGGTGGCCCAGCGCAAGCAGGACTACCCGCTGGCCAAGAAGTACCTGGCCAAGGCGGGCACGCCGCGCGGCTTCCCTGCGACACTCACCATCGAGAGCTACCTGGATCAGCCGGCCTTCGCCACCGCTGTCAAGCAGCAGTGCGCCAAGGTGGGTATCGACATCGGCATCAATCAGGAGTCCCAGACGGCGTACTACGGGTCGGGGAAGAACCAGCCGTGGCTCACCGTGCCTTTTGGCATCACCGGGTGGGCCGAGCGAGGGACGCCGGCGCAGAGCATCCTCACGGCCTTCCAGTCCGACGGGATCTGGAACTCGGCGCACTGGAAAAATGCGAGGTACACCGCGCTGTTCAAGCAACTCTGCTCCACCCTCGACGAGGGAACGAGGGCGACTACGGCGGCCGAGATGGCCAAGATTCAAAACGCCGAGGTCCCCGATGTCATTGCCTACTGGATCACGGAGCTGCGGGCGACGGGCACCAACGTGCACGGGCTTGCGGCGGGCCCGGCGGAGTATGTCGACGCCCGGTCCACGTGGATCGGCTGAGGTACGGCGTCCACTAAGCCGGGGCGCGCCGCCCACTCGCCACCGGGCGGCCGCTGTCGGATCAATTAGGACCGGCTCCGCCGGCGAGCTACGGGCCGCCGCTCGTGGCCGGCCCATGTGGTGGCAACTCTGATGGTGGCCGGCCCTGCAGGGGCGGCCCATGTTGGCGCCACGACGCGGCCCGATGGCGCCTCGTGGTGAGGGCCTCGGGGCGAATGGCCGGGCGGCTCGAGTAGCGCAGACCGCGCGGGCTCGTGAAGTGGAGCTCGTCGTCGGGGGATCCGGACAGCCGCCAGCCGCCCTCGTGCAGCCCCCGGTGGTGGCGCGTGCAGAGCAGCACGAGGTTGTCCAGGCTGGTCTGTCCGCCGTCGGCCCAGTGCCACACGTGGTGGCCGTGGAGCCAACGGGTCCGCTCGCAGCCGGGGAACCGGCAACGCTGGTCGCGCCATCGGAGCTGGCCGACAAGCCAGTTGGGGATGGTCCGCGATCGCCGACCGATCCCGACGGCTCGACCGTGGGCGTCGTCGAGGGTCAGTCTCAACCTGGTGTCACAGGCCAGCCGGCGGAGCGTGTCGTTGGCGATGACCGTCCCGTCCCAGGTCATCGGCACCCCGCCGGCGCCCCGGGCGTCCAGCGCCTCAACGGGCGCATGGATCACGACGGCGGCCCGCTCGTTGGGCGTACCATCGGACCCGGTGCACAGGTCGACTAGGGCGTCGGCGCAGCGGGCCTCGAACGGATCGTGGACACCGGTGGCGGGATCGGGTTGGGGCTCTTCCGCCATGGCCGAGAGCAGGCCGGTAACCGTCAAACCGTCGGTCCCGTGCAGCCGGCCGCGGAGGTGGAAGGTCCCGCCGTCGTCGCACCACCAGCGCACGTACCTGCGCTCGTGGGCCGCCTGGTCGACGCGGCGGTGAAGCCGGCGGGCGGCACGACAGGCGGTCTCGAGTTGCGGGACGGTGTGACGCTCACCGGCCGCCACCAACTCCGCTTCACCTGCGCCGGTCAGCTCGGCCAGCGTGAGAAGGAGTCGAACGTGGGTGACACCGAGTCGCCCGTCGGCGAGGGCTTCACCAAGCGCAGGGAAGTCGGGGAGGGAGCGCGCCACGTTGGCCTGGTGGAAGGCGGCCCGCTCTCCCTCGCCGGTACGCATGCCTATCCAGGCCCGCAGCGACGTGGTGCCGTCCGCTCTCCACATCCGACGCCGCTCGATCTCGGCTTCGTAGGCGAGGCGGACCCACTCGGCCCTGTGGCACGTCGCCAGGGCGTCGTCGTATCCAACGGTTAGCTGGTCGTCATTCAGCCGCGACAATTCGGGCGCCGTTGCCGGCGCCTTGCTCGTCGTGGAGCAATCGATGACATCGACCATGCATCAAAGGATACGACAAGGGTGTGACCGTCAGCTCGAGGCGCAGCGGCAGCGCGCAGGGAGTATTTTGTCGTTGACCGCGCGCCGCTCCTTGGGAGACGACCACATGAGCCAGCCCCCGTATCCCGGCCAGCCACAGGACCCCGGCCAGCCACAGGGGCCGGGACAGCCGCTGGGGCCGAGCCAACCGCAACCCGGCTGGGGGCCTCCCGCCTACGCCCCGCCGCCGTCCGCCGGCTGGTACGGGGAGGGCACACCGGCGGTCGCTGCGGCCGGCAACGTGTACCACGACCAGATGAGCGGGCTGATGCTGCCGAACGGCACGCAGCTGGCAAGCGTCGGCCGGAGGATCGGGGCATTCTTCCTCGCCATTCCGCTGTCGATCGTCACTCTCGGGATCGGTTACGCCATCTGGGGGCTCGTCGTGTGGGGGCGGGGCCAGACACCGGCACTGCAGGTGCTCGGGATGCGCTGCTACCGCCCGGAGACCGGCAAGGTCGCCGGCTGGGGGTGGATGGCGTTGCGAGAGGTGATCGGCCGGTTCGTCGACGACGTTCTCGGCATCATCACGCTGGTGATCTCGCTCGTCCTCCTTCTTACGCGCCGCGACCGCCGCTGCCTCCACGACCTCATCGCCGGCACCGTTGTCCTCCACGACCCCAACAAGGTGCTGGACGGTCGCCCGCACCAGGTGTGACCGTCGCGCTAATCCGGGGGGTGAGGTGATGGCACGATTGACGACGTCGTACTGGCCGAGGGACGAGAGCATCCCGCTCGTCGATCACACGGTCGGCTCGCTGCTGGCCGAGCGGGCCGAGGCCCACTCCGACACGATTGCCGTGGTGGGCAACCCCAACGGTGGCGGCGCCGCGCTGCGACTCAGCTACGCCGCCCTCTACGAACGGGCCCGACGGGTGGCCGCAGGACTCGCTGCAATCACGGAACCGGGCGACCGCGTGGCCCTGTGGGCCCCGAACGTGGTGGAGTGGCCGATCATCCAGTACGGCGCGGCCCTGGCCGGCGTGATCCTCGTCGCCCTCAACCCGGTGCTCCGTGAGCCGGAGCTGGCCTACGCCATCGACCACTCACGGGCTTCGGTCCTCATTCACGCCGAGCGCAGCCGCGCCTACGAGATGGCCGAGGTCGCAACTGCGGCGGTGGCGGCGTGCCCCCACCTGCGCCACGTCATCGCCCTCGGCGAGCGGGACCGCTGGCAAAGCGAGACCATCGATTCGGACGGCGACGACCGGGTACCGACCGACCCCGAGGCCGCCGTGATGCTTCAGTACACCTCGGGCACGACCGGCGCCCCCAAAGGCGTCTTGCTCCGCCACCGTGCCATCGTCAACGTGGCCAAGCTCACCCTCGAGCGCGCCGGCGTCGAGCCCGGAGCGGTGGCGGTCAGCCCGCTGCCGATCTTTCACACCGCCGGGTGCGTCGTGTCGACCATCGGGCCGCTCTGGATGGCCGGCACCATGATCCTGGTGGAACAGTTCGACCCTTCGACAGTGCTCGCCCAGATCGCCGAGGAGAAGGCGACCACGCTGTTTTATGTGCCGGCCGTGCTCGGGGCCTTGTTGGAGGCCCAACGAAGCTCCACCGATCCCGCTCCCACGTTGCACACCGTCCTCGGAGGCGCGTCCAACGTGCCGCCGACGATGATCACAGACGCCAAGCGAGTCTTCGGTGCCACGGTGGTCAATCTCTTCGGGCAGACCGAGCTGGCTCCCGTTCTCAGCGCCACGCTCCCCGACGACTCGCCTTCGGATCAGCTGGCCACCGTCGGTCGACCGGCCCCTCAGGTCGATTGCGCCATCATCGACCCGGTGTCGGGCGACATCCAGGCCCTCGGCGTCGAGGGCGAGATCTGCGCACGGGGCTACCAGCAGATGATCGAGTACGTCCACGATCCGGCCGCGACCGCTCGCGCCGTGGACGCCAACGGGTTTCTGCACACCGGTGACCTCGGGCGAATGGACGAGCGCGGCTACCTCACCCTGACCGGCCGGCTGAAGGACCTGATCATCCGCGGCGGAGAGAACATCGCCCCGGCCGAAGTGGAGTCCTGCCTCTGCGCTCACCCCGATGTGATCGACGCGGTCGTCTTCGGCCTCCCCGACGAGCGGTTGGGACAGGCCGTCGCTGCCGCTGTCAGGATCAGGAGCGAGGCGCGGCCCGGGCTTCGGTCCAGCCTCGTCGAGCACACCAGTGAGCGGCTTTCGCCGTTCAAGGTGCCGGCTCGGTGGTATCTCGCCGACGAGCTGCCGGTGACCCCGACCGGCAAGGTCCAGAAGTTCAAGCTTGCCGACCTCGTCGAGGCGGGGGCGCTCCCGCCCCTCGAGTGACCGATCTATCGCGGGGCGACTGAGTCCGGCTCCTGCCGGCGTGGCCAGCCGGAGAGGGGCGACACTTTTTTTGAGCGATGTTGACGTCGGATTCCGACGTCAACATCGCTCAAAAAAGCCGCTCAGGGGAGGGCGGGCCGGGCCAGCTGCCGAGCCGAAGGCGGGTCGGGGCGGGGCGGGTCAGGGCCAGCTGCCGGGCCGGGGGCCGGGACGGGGCCGACAGCCGGGTCAGGGTCATGTCAGCTCAGGACCGGCGACCGGCGCTCAGCCGACGCGCTCGATGATGGTGACGTTGGCCTGGCCGCCGCCTTCGCACATCGTCTGCAGTCCAAAGCGGCCACCGGTGCGCTCCAGCTCGTGGAGGAGGGTCGTCATGATTCGCGCGCCCGATGCGCCCAGCGGGTGGCCGATGGCGATGGCGCCGCCGTTGACGTTGACCTTGGCCGGGTCGGCGCCCGTGTGCTTCTGCCAGGCTAGGACCACTGGTGCGAACGCCTCGTTGACCTCGAAGACGTCGATGTCGTCGACACTCAGCCCGGTCCTGGCCAGGGCCCGCTCGGTCGCCGGCAGCGGTGCGGTAAGCAGGTTGACCGGGTCGGAGCCGAGCACGGAGAGATGGTGGATCCGCGCCCTCGGGGTGAGCCCGTGGGTCTTCACCGCCTCTTCGGACGCGATGAGCAGGGCGGCGGAGGCGTCGGAGATCTGACTGGACACTGCGGCGGTGAGGCGCCCATCGGGGACGAGCGTCTTGAGCGAGGCCATCTTCTCCGCGCTGGTGTCGGCCCTGGGGCCCTCGTCGTGCTTGACGCCTTCGATGGGCGTGATCTCGGCGTCGAAGCGGCCCTCGTCGCGAGCGCGCACGGCCCGAGCGTGACTCTCAAGCGCGAACCTCTCGAGGTCGGCACGCTCGAAGCCCCATTCCTTGGCGATCATCTCGGCGGAGACGAACTGCGAGATCTCCCGGTTGCCGTACCGGGCCGCCCAGCCTTTGGATCCCGACCAGGGGTCGGTCGCCCCGTACGGCTCGCCGGCGGTGAACGAGCTGAGGATGGGGAACTGGCTCATCTTCTGGACGCCGCCGGCGACGATCAGGTCGGCTGTGCCGCTCATGACCGCCTGGGCGGCGAAGTGCACGGCCTGCTGGGAAGAGCCGCACTGCCGGTCGATCGTCACCCCCGGCACCGACTCGGGAAGCCCGGCGGCAAGGGCCGCCGTCCTGGCGATGTCGCCGGCCTGTGAGCCGATGGTGTCGATACAGCCGTAGATCACGTCGTCGATGGCCGCCGGGTTGAAGTCGCCCCGCTCGACGAGGACCGAAATGACGTGGGCGCCGAGATCGGCGGGGTGCACATCGGCCAGGCCTCCTCCCCGCCGGCCGACCGGCGTCCTCACTGCATCGACGATGAAGGCATCAGCCATGTTCTCTCCTGTCCTATTGGTTCACGGGTGAATCGAAGCGGTCCCGGATGCGGTCGACGACGATCTGGGCCGTCTCGGCGCAGGCGGTCGTGCCCCCGTTGGCGTACTCCTTCACACCGTCGCCGACGTTCCAGAGGTTCGGGATCGGGGTCGAGGGGTGGAGGTCGAAGCCGGCCACGGCCCGCTGCGGCGGCCAGCCATCCCGGGTGACGGTCGTCGACAGCACCCGGGCTCTCGTGTCGAAGTCGGGGATCTCGCCACGGAGATCATCGAAGAGCAGGGCCATCTCGGCCGGCTCGTCGAAGTCGCCGACGGCCGGCTTGGGGACGGCCGCCGCCACATAGAGGTTCCACCCGGGCGGAGCCATCTCCGGGCAGGTGTCGGTGAAGTTGGCGATGTAGGCCAGTCTCTGCGACTTGGCAAAGCTGAGCATGCCCGGCACGTCGATCAGCCGTTGGTCGCTGGCGAAGTTGACGGCGATCATGGCGCAGGGGTGGTCGGCACTGCGCACCTGCTCGAGGTAGTCGGCGGGAAAGTGCGAAGCGCCGACGAGTCGGACCGTGGCCGCCGGGCCGATGTCGCTGACGACGAAACGGGCCGTGACCTCGACGGAGGCGCCGTGGCGCTCGACGGTGACACCGGCGATCTCAGCGCCGACGGTGACACCGCCGATCTCAGCACCAGCGGTGAGACGCACCGACCGGGCCTCACTAGAAAGCCAGATCTGACCGCCGTGGGCAACGATCGAATCGGCGAGCGCTCGCCACAGGCCGACGGTGCCCTCGGGGTGGAAACCGAATCGCTTGAAGGCGCTCTTGCGGGTGAAGTAGGTGAGGAACACCCGGGCCGGTAGCTCCTCCGAGCTCACCGCGAAGACCGAGGCGCACATGTTGCGGAAGATGCCGTGCACCCCTTCATTTTTGGTGTACTTCGCCACCCAGGCCGCGGTGGACAACTCGTCTTCGGGCAGGCCGCCCTCGTGGCGGGCAGCGCCGAGCCCGTCGAGGAGGCCCGCCCCCTTGCGGGTCAGCTTGCTCAAAAGGAAGCCCCAGCCGCCTCCTGTCACATCCACGTCCCGGCCCCCGATCCGGTAGAGGATCGGCGGTTTCGGCTCCCTGATGTCGAAGGCCGCACCGACCTCGTGACAGGTCTGCTCGGTGATACCACCGACCTCGATGACGATGGCGCCATTGTTGACCTTGAATCCCTCGATCTCATCGGTCGACGCCCGCCCCCCGACCTTGTCGAGCCGCTCGACCACGAGCGTCCGGTAGCCGAGGTGGGCCAGGCGGGCGGCGGCGAACATGCCGCCCGCACCGGCGCCGATGACGAGCGCATCGAAGTCTGCGCCCACGAACCGGGCCGCTTGCGGCTCGGTGGGTTCGCTCACGGCGCCTCGAACACCGCGGCGACGCCCTGACCACCGCCGACGCACATCGTCTCGAGGGCGTAGCGCCCTCCTCGGCGACGCAGCTCGTGCAGCATCGTCGTGAGGATCCTGGCCCCCGTAGCCCCGATCGGATGCCCGAGCGAGATGCCGGATCCATTGACGTTGAAGCGATCGTCGACGTCGCCGAGCTTCAGTCCCCAGCCCTTCAGCACGCCGAGGACCTGCACGGCGAAGGCCTCGTTCAACTCGATCAGGTCCATGTCGTCGAAGCCGAGCCCGAGGCGGGCGAAGAGCTTGGCCACGGCGGGGACAGGGCCGATGCCCATGGTGGCCGGTTCGCAACCTACGGCCGTCCAGCCGGAGAGAAAGCCGAGGGGTTGGAGGCCGAGCTCGTCGAGGCGGTCCTCGCTCACGACCAGGCAGACAGCGGCCGCGTCGTTTTGCTGGGCCGAGTTGCCGGCAGTGACCACGCCGCCCGGCACGAGGGTGCGCAGCTTGGCCAGGCTCCCGGCGGTGGAGTCGGGCCGTATGCCCTCGTCCTGAGCAAAGCGCACCGGGTCACCGCGCCGCTGGGGGACGTCGATGCCGACGATTTCGTCGTCGAAGCGTCCGGCCTCGACCGCGGCCGCCGCCCGTTGATGACTGCGGGCTGCGTAATCGTCGGCCTCGTCGCGGCCGATGGCGTATTCGGAGGCCACGTTCTCCGCCGTCTCGATCATCCCGCTGATCGGACCGAACCGCCACTCCGGCTGGGAGCGCTCGCGCCCCCGGTCGAGACGGTCGTAGAGCGCCACGGTGCCCGAGCGGCTGCCCCATCGGGTGCTCGTCGAGTAGTACTCGATGTTGCTCATGCTCTCGACGCCACCGGCGACGACGACGTCGGCGGCGCCGGTTTGGACCATCATGGCGGCCGTGACGACGGCCTGGAGGCCGCCGCCGCAGCGACGGTCGATCTGCAGCCCGGGGACGGCGACGGGAAGCCCCGCATGCAAGGCGGCCCACCGCCCGATGCACGGCGCCTCGGAATTGGCGTAGGACTGGGCCACCACCACGTCCTCGATGCGCTCTGGGTCGACGCCAGAACGCTCCACCACCGCCTTGATCACGGTCGCGGCCAGATCCTCGGCGGGGACGGGGCGCAGCGTCCCGCCGAAGCCGCCGACGGGAGTTCGCAGCGGGGCGACGATGGCGGCTCTGGTCACGGTCATTCGATGATCTCCGGTCTTTTGTCGGGTGTCGTCATTCCCGCCACCTATCCGACGAAGGGTCGAGCAGCTCGGTGATGTGGCCCTGGCTCAGCCAGACGATCGTCTCGAGCTCCAGGGCGTCGAGGTAGCGGGTCCGTTTGGTCTTCAGGTCGTCGAGGCGCAGCCGGGTGCCGTTGCCATGGCGGTCGAAGCTCACGGCGACCTCCGCGTACTCGCTGCCGACGATGCCGGAGATCTCGGCCGGCGGTCCCTGCTCCATCCGCCTAGACCAGGAACCCGAGGGTCGGAAGGGGCTCGTCCAGGTCGACGAGGACAACCTTCTTGTACGAAAGGGCGATATCCGAATCTACCCGCCGCAGACGGTACGTCGTCCTGCCCCCCCACAGCCGGGTGCCCCTGGCCCGCGATTCGAGGAGCAGGAAATTGGCTCCGATCTCGGTGTCGGTCCCGCCGGCCGGATTGGGCTGGACGCCGATGAATTCGATATTGGAAATGACGCGGCGGAGGTGAGAAACGGGGGACTGGGCGAAGCGTCGTCCGGTGCGGAGCTGGTCGAGCCGGGTGGTTATCCGCTGGCGATTGTCGAAGATCACCGAGACGGTCGTGGCCGGGTCGATGTCTGGACGCCCGGCAGGTACCCAGTAGATGGCGTCGTCGGTCCAAAGCGACTCCCACGCGTCGTAGTCACTCTCGTCGGCGTAGCGGGCCTCTCGGTAGAGAAACTCCTCGACCTCGCTCCTGGTGAGTTGGATGCTTTCCGCCGTCGTCACCTACGCCTCCATCAGGGCCTGGTAGTGGGCCCAGAAGCCACGCATCCCGACCTCGTCGGTAGCGGCCCCGACGGTGAATCCATCGTCGTCGACCGTCTCACGGACGAGGCCACGGCTCACGTCCAGCCATTCGGGGTTCCTCGCCGCCACGCCGCGCTGGTTGCGCTCGTACATCTCGGTGTCGTCGGCGAGCAGCATGCCGGCCGGCCCGACCGAGCCGATCGATTGCGAGATCATGCGCCGGTTGAGCTCCTTCGCTCCCTTCAGTTGGACGGCGGTGGAGTACTGGATGCACTCCCCCACGGCAACGGGTTGGATGTTGAACACTTGGATCTCGGCGACGAAGAGGTTGGGGAAGATCATGACGTGGGGGCCGCCCTCGATCATGATCCGCTCCGCCTCATCGCCGTACGCACGGTGCATGGCGGCGGCGTACCCGGGCATCTTGGCTGCCGTCGTACCAAACCAGCGCATGGGCTCGGCCAAGCGGCGGAACTCGGGCCTGAGATCGTTTTCGCTGTGACCTCCACCCAGGTCGCGGGTAACCGCCGTCGACCCGTCGCTGTAGAGCGCCCCGATGGGACTGCCCGTGACCCTGAAGATCGAGCTGTGCACGAACTGGGGGTGGTAGCCGTCGGTCTCGTTCTCGGCCAGCAGCTTCCAGTTGGCCATCGTGCGGTGCTTGAGCCACCCGGCCGTCAGCTCGACGGTGTCATCGGGCGAGAGGCGGGCGAGGCGGTCGAGCTCGCCGGCGGCGGCGCCGAGATGCTCCTCGAGGCTCGGCCCATCGGAGGCGAAGCTGGCGAAGACGAAGCCGCGATACGAGGCGACGCGCGGCACTGCCGCCAAGCGCAGGTCCAGGCGGTTCTTGCCCCCGTACCCCTTGTTGTAGGGGTAGCCGAGCAGCTCACCGGTGTTGCGGTAGGTCCAGCCGTGGTAGGGACAGCGAAAGGACCCGGAGTTGCCGCCGGCGTCCTCGCAGACCTGATTGCCCCGGTGGGCGCAGCGGTTGAGCAACAGGTGGACGACGCCATCGCCGTCACGGGTCATGACGACGTCTTGGAGCCCGAGGGTCTTGCGGATGTAGTCGTTGGGCTCGGCCACCTCGCTCTCGTGGCCCACATAGACCCACGTCGTGTACCAGATCTTCTCAAGCTCTTCGGCGAAGATGGCCGGGTCGGTGTACAACGATCCGTGGACTTGCGTCGGGCGGATCAGCGCGGCGTACCGGCCTTCGGAACCGGGCTCCGCCTTTTGCCTCTTTCGGGCCAGCTCGACGAGGCGAAACTTCTGGACCTTGCCGGTGGGCGTGGTCGGGAGCTCCGATCGCTCGAGGAAGAGGACCCGCTTGGGCACCTTGAACTGAGCCAGCTTCTGCTTGCAGATGGCGATGACGTCGTCGGAGGTGATGACCGCCCCCGGGTGGCGGACGACGACTGCGCACCCGATCTCGCCCCACCGGTCATCGACGAGGCCGACGGCGTACACGTCGCTCACGTCGGGGTGGGCACTGAGCAGGTCCTCGATCTCTTTGGGCATGACCAGCTCGCCACCGCTCTTGTACAGCTCCTTGCTCCGACCGGTCAGCCGCAGGTATCCCTGTGGATCGACGCGACCGAGGTCACCCGAGCGCAGCCACCCGCCCACAAAGGCCCTCGCCGTCTCCTCGGGCTTGTCCCAGAAGCCCAGCATGGTCGAAGGCCCCATTGATGCCAGCTCGCCCTCGGCTCCATCGGGGCGGTCCTCACCCGTGATCGGGTCGACGGTCTTGTAGACAACCAGGTCACCACCGGCCACGCCGGCGGCCCCCGCCAGCTTGGGGCGCCCGACGGTGGTGGAAGTCAGCTCGAGCGGATCCTCCGGCAGGGTGAGCGTCATGGCCCCGCCGCACTCGGTCATGCCGTAGCCGGTCACGATCTCGCTGATACCAAACTCCTCCAGGGCTTTCTCCCACAGCCATACCGGCGCCGGCGCCGAACCGCAGAGGATGGCCCGCAACGAAGCCAGGTCGTGGTCGTGGCGGCCGGGATGCTCGAGAATGGCGACCGCCATGGTCGGCACGCAGAGGATGTCGGTGGCCCGGTGGCGCTCCACCCCGCTCAGGTACCCGATCGGGTCGAAGGACGTCTGGGGAATGATGGCCCCGCCGACGAACATCACCGAGAGCAGCCCCTCGACGTAACCAAACATGTGGTAGCAGGGCAGGGAGAAGAGGATGCGCCGGCCGTCCTCGTACGCCCGCGTAAGGGCCGACCCGTAGCCGGTCCGCTGGACGGCGTCGTGGGTGACGGTGACGCCCTTGGGAGCACCGGTCGTCCCCGACGTGTAGAGGATGTCGCCGACATCGTCGGGACGCCGCTCGACCGAGGCGGTGGCGCCGGGGTGACGGTCGCCGATCCCAGCCAGGCCATCCACGGAAAGCACGCCGTCGCGGCTTCTCCCGTCGGTCGGGAGGGTTACGACGCGGCGCAGGTCCGGCAGCCGGTCGCCGGCGGTGCCTTCCCATCCGGGGGCAATCTCGTCGAGCATGCCGAGGTAGTCGAGTCCGGCGAATCCCGTCATGGTCACGAGCACGTCGCACCGGGATTGCTCCAACACGTAGGCCAGCTCGGCGCTCCGGTAGAGGAAGTTGAACGGGATGGCCACCGCCCCTGCCCTGGAGATGGCGAACTTGAGAGGCACGAACTCCAGGTAGTTGGCCATGAGCAGTCCGACGCGATCGCCGGGCTCGACGCCGATGGCGGCGAACCCGTCGGCCAGCCGCTGTGACCACTCCACCGTCTCGGCGTAGGTGATGGTGCGGTCATCGGTGATCACGAACGGGCGCTCGGCGAAGGCAGCGGCGCAGTCGTCGAGGCGCTCGTGGAGGGTGCGGGGAGTCCAGACGGCGAAGCGGCCCCGGAGCAGCTGCCTGCGTTCTTCGATGCTCAACGCCACGACAGCCCTACTCGCCTTTGAACTCGGGCGGGCGCTTCTCGAGCACGGCGGCGAGGCCCTCGAGGGAGTCGGACGTGCCGGAGAGCTCGGACACCGTACGGGCCTCTTCGGACAGGCGTTGCTCGACGGAGGCGCCGACACCGGCCCACACGAGGCGCTTGGTCGCGGCCAGAGCCAGTGGGGCGCCGCGAGCCAGCTCGCCGGCGATCTCGTCGACCCTCTGACCGAGGCGGTCGTCGGGGACAACCTCGGTCACGACGCCAGCGGCGAGGGCGGCTGCTGCGGTCAGCGTGGGGTTGGTCAGCAGGATCTGCATGGCCTTGCGGAGGCCGACCAGCTGGGTGAGGGTCACCGTGACCCCGGCGTCGGGGGCCATCCCGACGCGCACCGCCCCGGAGAAGAACCGGGCCGACTCCGCCGCAACGACGAGATCGGCGGCGCAGACAAGGCCAAAGCCGCCGCCGCCGGCCGCAAACCCCTGCACCGCTGCGACCACCGGGGCGCGCAGCTGGATCAACGCCGAGGTGGCCATCTGTAGCCAGGCCGTGGCCTCCCGCAGGTAGTCCGGGAGGCCCTCTCCCTTGGAAGCAAAGGTCTTGACGTCGCCGCCGGCGCAGAAGTTTCTCCCCTCGGCGCTGAGCACGACCACCCGCACGGCGGGCTCGCCGTGACAGCGCATGATGGCGGCGTGCAGAGCCTGGAGAAACTCGACGTTCATGCCGTTGGCGGCCGCCGGGCGGTTCAAGCGCAACCGGGCGATGCCTTCCGCCTCGAGGTCGAGCAGGACCGGCCCTTCGCCGATCAGGGTGGTCGTCATCTCACGCCCCTCTGGATCTGAACTGCTCGACGCCGGATGCACCGGCGTGGCCCGAGATGAAGTCCGCAACGGTCCGCCGTTCGAGATCGAGGCCTTCGGCGAGGGGCAGCTCGGTCCCCGTGCGGACGAGCCGTTTGATGGTGCCGATGGCGGCCGGGCTCTTGGACGCAAGCGTGGCGGCGAAGCCGGCCACACCCGCTTCGAACTGGCCGGGCGGGTAGCTGCGATAGGCCAGCCCCCACGTCACCGCCTCGAGACCGGAAAGCCGCTCGCCGCTGAGCATGAGCCCGAGGGCGCGCTGGATACCGACGATGCGGGCCAACCGCTGGGAGCTGCCGCCACCGGGAACCTGTCCGAAGTTGACATGGTTGTCGGCCAACGTGGCGTCGTCGCTGACCAACACGATGTCGGACGCAAGCGCCAGCTCGAAGCCGCCGGCCATGGCGTAGCCCTCGACGGCGGCGACAACCGGCACATCCAGGCCGGCGATGACATCACAGGCCCGGCCGAAGCGCTCGAACAGCGGTCCGACGTCGCCAGTGCCGCCGGCCCGCAGACGCTCGACCTCGTTGAAGTCCCCGCCCACGCAGAAGTTGCCGCCCGCCCCACCCACGACGATCACCCGCACGGAGGGCTCGTCGGCCATGCGAACGAGGCCATTCTCCAACTGCCGGCCGAGCTCGACGGTGATGGCGTTCATGGCCTCGGGACGGTTCAGCGTGAGGTGGGCTACGCCGGCATCGTGATAGGCGAGCACCGCCCCCACCGCTTGCTCGCTGCCCAGGCTCACCTTGGCTCCCCCCACGGAAATCGCTTTTCGAACGAGCGATAAATTATCATCTCCGGCGAGCTGACGCACGGCCGGCTCGAGCGACGAGGAGGGGACGTGGATCTCGGCCTGCAGGGGGCCAGGGTGTTGGTGACGGGAGGCGGCTCCAACATCGGCCGGGGCATCGTGCACGCTTTCGCGGCCGAAGGGGCCCGCATCGTGATCGCCGACATCGACGGCCCCCAGGCCGAACGGGTGCGAGTCGAGGCACTCGGCCTCGGCGCGGCCGAGGTCGTGGTCGCCGTCGATGACCTCACCGTCGAAGGGGCCGGGATGCGGGCCGTCGATGCGGTGGTCGGCCGGTGGCAGGGCATCGACGCGCTCGTAAACAATGCCGGGTGGAGCGTCCCCGGATTCATGGCCGATGACACCGATCGTGGCAAGTGGCAGAGGACCGTCGAGGTCAACCTGTACACGGCGCTGGCCTGCACCCAGGCGGCCATCGCCCCCATGCGGGCGGCGGGCGCAGGCGCCATCGTCTGGATCGCAAGCGACGCCGCCTTTGGCCAGATCCGCCAAGGCGTCTACGGGGCGACCAAGGCGGCGCTCATCGCCCTGGCCCGCACCACGGCCAAGGAGCACGGTCGCCACGGGATTCGCTCCAACGTGATCTGTCCCGGGTTGGTGATCCCCGAAGGCCCCGAAGCGATCGGCCCTTCGAGCCTCTGGTCGGGCGGCGCCGACGAGGTGTTTGACGAGGCCCAGATCGCCTACCTGCGCAAGGACATCCCGCTGCGGCGACTCACCAACGCCGGCGACGTAGCCGCCGCCGTGACGTGGATGGCATCCGAGCGCGTGGCGCGCCAGATAACGGGTCAGGTCATCTCGGTCAGCGGCGGTTACACGATGCCCTGAGCTCGCGGCTGTCAGGTCGCGGCCAGGCCATGACGGACAATCGATTGTGCCGTGACGATCACGTCGTCGAGCGAACCTCTCGCCGGCGTCCACCACTCGGTGGCCCAGTTGAGGATGCCGATGATCAGATGCTGGGACAGCTCGGGATCAAGATCGACCCGCAGGCTGCCATCGTCCCTTGCCGCTTTGAAGATCGATCGCCAGACCCGGGCGTATTTGCGTTCCTCGACGAGCTGTCGGCCCCGTATCGCCGCAGGTAACTGGCCCACGTTGCGGATCACGGCATGGGCAAACCCGGACTCCGACATGAGCTGGCGCAGGTGGGCGTCGACGGCGATGTCGATGCGGTCGAGGGCGCTTGTGCCGTCGGGCGCAGCGTCGAGCGCCGCCTTGACGTGCTCGCGCAGCTTGATCGTCCCGACGACGACGACCTCCTCGATCAGCAGCTCGCGCGAGTCGAAGTAGTAGTAGATGGCCGGCGCCCGCACGCCGGCCTCCTCGGCCACGTCGACCAGGCGCATCCCCGAGTAGCCGAGCCGGCCGAGGGTGACGGCTGCCGCCTCGATCAGGCGTTCTCTCGTGCGTTCGGACTTCGTGAGAGCCGTGGCCATCTCATGACCCTCCCGGCGGGTTCAGGCCGCCTCGGCTGATCAGCTGGCCCACGATCACGTTGCGCTGGATCTCGTTGGTGCCCTCCCCCACGATCATCAGCGGGGCATCGCGGAAGTAACGCTCGACGTCGAATTCGGTCGAATAGCCGTACCCACCGTGGATCCGCACCGCGTTCAGCGCGATCTGCATGGCCGTCTCCGAGGCGAAGAGCTTGGCCATGCCAGCCTCCATATCGCAGCGCTCGCCCGCCTCGTAGCGCTCGGCCGCGAACAGGACGAGCTGGCGGGCTGCCGTCAGTTGGGTGGCCATATCGGCCAGGTAGTTGCCGATCGACTGGTGCTGCCAAATGGGCTTACCAAACGCCTCCCGCTCCTGGGCGTACCCGAGCGCATCCTCGAAGGCGGCACGCGCCACGCCGACGGCCCTGGACGCGACCTGGATCCGACCCGTCTCGAGGCCCTTCATCATCTGCGAGAAGCCGGCGCCCTCCACCCCACCGAGCACGGCGCTTCTCGGTGCCACATAGTCGTCAAAGGTCAGCTCGCAGGTCTCCACACCCTTGTAGCCGAGCTTCGACAGGTCTTTCGACACGGTGAACCCAGGGCCAGGCTCGACGAGCACGATGCTGATACCGCGGTGGCGGGGCTCGGCGTCGGGGTCGGTCTTGCACAGCAGGGCGATCAGCTCGGAGCGGCGGGAGTTGGTGATCCAGGTCTTGGCCCCGTTGACGATCAGCTCCTCGCCGCCGGCGGATCGCTTGGCCGTCGTGGTCATGGCCTGCAGGTCGCTGCCGCCGCCCGGTTCGGTCAGTGCCATCGTGGCCCGCAGCTCCCCCGTCGCCATTCGGGGCAGGTAGGCCTGCTTCTGCTCTTCGGTCCCAAACTCCACGAGCAGCTTGGCCACGACGGTATGGCCGCCCATGGCTCCAGCCAGGCTCATCCACCCGCGGGCCAGCTCCTCGGTGACGATGGCGTAGCAAGGCATCGTCACCTTGACCTCGCCGTAGGGCTCGGGGATAGCGAGACCAAAGATCCCGAGCTGCTTCATCTGCTCGATGAGCTTCTCGGGGTAGGTGTTGGCGTGCTCGAGGTCGCGCACGACCGGACGCACGTCTCGGTCGACGAACTCGCCGACCACGGCGACGATGTCCTGCTCGTCCTGGCTGAGGGCGGTCATGGCGTCGTGCGCGTCAGTAGGACGCCGGCAGGTTGAGGCTGTGGCTGGCTACGAAGTTGAGCACCATCTCCCGGCTCGTCGGCGCCGTGCGCAGCATGCGGGCGAGGAACCAGAGATCGGCAAGCCCGAACTCACGCGAAAGTCCGTTGCCCCCGTGCACCTGGATGGCCTGATCGAGCGTTTTGAGGGAGGCCTCGGCCGATGCGTACTTGGCGATGTTGACCGCTTCGGCCGACTCGAGCCCGGCGTCGGCCATCTGCGCCGCCCTGGCGGTGAGCAGCCGGGCCTGCGTGACGGCGATGTAACAGTCGGCGAGCGGGTGGGCGATCCCCTGATGGGCACCGATCGGCGTCGACCAAACGGATCTCTCCCTCGCGTAGGTGGTCGCATGGTCGAGGGCGTAGAGCGAGATGCCGTTGCTTATGGCCGCGGCCGTCACTCGTTCGGGATTGAGACCCGAGAAGACGGCCCTGAACCCCTTGCCGGCCTCTCCTACCAGTGCCTCCGCCGGCACGCGCACTTCGTCGAAGAACACCGTGAACTGCTTCTCCGGCTGGACCAGCTCGGCCTCGATGACCTGCATGCTCAGACCCGAAGCGCCGGTCGGCACGACGAAGATCGACATCGGCGTATAGCGCCCCGCTTCGGCGTCGCGGTCACGGGTGACGACAAGGATGGCATCGGCCTGGTCGGGTCCCGAGATCCAGTACTTGGTCCCGCTGATCACCCATTCGTCCCCGTCGCGGCGAGCCGACGTGGTGAGGGCGTGAGTGTTGGAGCCGGCATCGGGCTCGGTGATGGCAAACGACATCGTGAGCGTGCCGTCGGCCAGGCCCGGCAGCCAGGTCTTCTTCAGCTCGGGCGAGCCGTGCTCTGCGATGATGGCCCCGCAGATCGCCGGCGAGATGACCATCATCAGCATCGGGCAGCCTGCGGCCGAGACCTCCTCGATGACGGCGACGAGCTCGACAAGCCCGGCGCCTCCGCCGCCGTAGTCCTCGGGCAGGTGGACCCCGAGGAACCCGGCCGCGCCCAACTCCTCGTAGAGCTCGGTCGGCTCGCGATGGGCAGTGGCGCAATTCACGAAGTAGGCGTGACCGTACTTGTCGGCGATCTTCCGGGCCGCAGATCGCAGCTCCACGAGCTCGGGGGTCGATTCGACGATCTCGGATGGCATGGCGGGTCCGCTCCTCACTCGAGACGTTCGTCTAGTTTACTGGCGGTTCGAAAAACCATAGACCGAGAGGCGAGTTGACGTGAAGACCTTCAGGTGCGTCGGCTGATGCCCGTCCTCATCCACGACGATGGGGCCGTCCGGGTGATCACGCTCGATCGGCCCGAACGTCGCAATGCCATCGACCTCGTGCTGCGCCTCGAGCTGGCCGAGGCCATCGAGGCCGCCATGACCGATGCCGCGGTGCGGGCCCTGGTGGTGACCGGAGCCGGTGCCACGTTCAGCTCCGGTGGCGACATCTCGACCATGGAACGCCAGGCCCCCGAGCTCACCAGGCCGCGCGCCGAGGCGGCGGCGCGCGTCATGCGGGCGCTGTGGCAAGGCGACAAGCCGGCCATCGCCGCCGTCGAGGGCTACGCCATGGGCGCAGGACTGGCACTCGCCCTGGCCTGCGACCGAGTGGTCGCAGCGACCGACGCTCGTTTCGGGGCCGCCTTCGTCAACCTCGGCCTGGCCGGCGACACCGGTATCTTCGCCTCCCTGCCGGCCCGGATCGGACCGGCGCGCGCTAAGCAGATGATGATGCTGGCCCGGCCGATCGCTGCGCCCGAGGCCCTCGACATCGGCCTGATCGACTCGACCGTCGCACCGGGCGCAGCCCTCGAAGCGGCGCTTTCCGACGCCCGTCAGCTCGCCGATGGCCCGCCCCTTGCCCTGGCGGCGATCAAGTCGATCCTCGGTCGAGTGGCGCTCGACCCCCTCCAGGTCCTCGACCTGGAGATCGAGCAGCAGGTCGCCCTCTTCGATTCTGACGACTTCGCCGAGGGTGTCGCCGCCTTCCGCGGCCGGCGGGCTCCCGCCTTCCGGGGGCGGTAGTCCCAGTCCGCATCCCGCCCCGTCCCTCGCGCATCTGATCGGTGATCATCCGGGTGGGTCGATCACGACGCCCCGACCGACCAAACCGGCAAGCTCGGCGCCGTCGAGCGACAGCCATTCGGATAGGACCTCTGCGTTGTGTTGGCCGACCCGCGCCGCACCCCGCTGCGGCCCGCTTCGCGCCGCGGAGAAGCGGTATGGCATCCGTATCACAGGACGCGTCCCGCCAGCACCGTCGTCGACCTGGGCCACCACCCGGCGGGCCGTGACCGTGGGGGAATCGGTCACCGTCGCCGGCGTGCGCACCTCGGCCCAGGCCAGCCCGGCCGCCTCGAGGTTGGCGATCAGGTCAGCCCGCTGCGCGAACGAGTTGACCCACCGCTCGATGGCGGCCGCCCGGCTCGCGAATTTGGCCTCGGGGCCGGCATCGGGGCCTACGGGTGCATCGGTCAGACCGGCGTGGGCCCGGAGGCGAGCCCACAGGTACCTGGTGTCCCCGGAGATGAGCAGGAGACCTCCCGGGGCGTCGTAGATCGTTCCCCGCGCCGGCCACACCGGCGTGCCCTCCAGGCTGTAGTGGGTGTAGTCGTCGGTGGCCAGCATGGCCTCGAGCATTCCCAGGTCGATGTGCTGGCCCACTCCGGTCCGGCCCGCGTGGCGAACGGCGGCCAGCACCCCGACCGCGCCGTGCAGGGCGGTCACCGAGTCGGCCATGGCCATCACGATGTCGTTGGGCCTGGCGCTGTCGGCCTCGGCCTGACGGCCGAGCAGGCCCGACTCGGCGTGGACCACAGGGGCGTAGCTCTGCCGCCCGGCCTCGGGTCCCCACTGGCCGAAGCCGGAGATCGACAGCATCACCAGATCGGGATTGACGGCCGACAGGGCAGCCCAGCCCACTCCCAGGCGGTCCACCGTGCCGGGCCGGAAATTTTCGATAACCACGTCGGCGGCCGCGGCCAGGCGGGTGACCAGCTGCGCTCCCCCGGGGGTCGCCAGATCGATCGACACGTTGCGCTTCCCGGCGTTCTCTTGCACGTAGAGTCCGGAATGGCCGTGGGTCCTCGGCCCGAACATCTGGCTGATGTCGGTGCCGGCCAACTCGACCTTGACCACGTCGGCCCCAAGGTCGGCCAGGATCCTCCCGACGTAGGGGCCCGAGATGGCCCGGGACAGGTCGACCACCCGAACCCCGCCCAGCGGGAACGACAGCCCATCGTCCTCGGCCAGCTCGTCGCCCGGGGCACTCCCCGCCGCGTTCCTCCTCGGCGTCACAGACCAGTGAACCTGGGTGGTCGCTTCTGCTTGAAGGCCTGGAGCGCCTCCGCCATGTCCTCTCCCCGGGTGAGCAGCGCTTGTCCCCTACTCTCGAGCTCCAACGCGGCGGCATACGATGTTACTTCCATATTGGCCTGGAGCGCTCGCTTCGAAAGCTGGACACCTGCGGGAGAATTCGCGCAGATGAGGTCGGCCATCGCGATCGACTCGTCGAGGAGCGCATCCTCCTCGGTCACCTTGTTGAGCAGCCCCAGCCGTTCCGCCTCGGGAGCCTCGACGAACCGACCGGTGTAGCTCAATTCGGCGGCCAGACCCGGACCAACGAGACGTGGCAGCAGCCAGGAAGCACCGAGATCCCCGGCCGAAAGGCCGATCCGCACGAAGGCGGCATTGAAGCGCGCCAGTCTGGAGCCAATTCGGATGTCGGCAGCGAGCGCCAAGGAAAAGCCACCGCCGGCGGCGGCACCGTTTACTGCGGCGATGACCGGCATCCGAAGCGTGCGAATCGCTCCGAGGGCCCGGGCGGCACGTTCCTGTCGTCTCAGCATGTCCAAGGGAGGAAGGGAGGCCAGCTCATCGGCATCGTCGAGATCGTACCCGGCACAGAACGCTCTCCCAGCTCCGGTAAGAATCAGGACTCGGACAGTCTCGCTCTCGTCGACGTGGCTCGCCATCTGCTCAAGTTCGTCGAACATCGTGACGGTCATGGCATTGAACCGCTCGGGCCGATTCAGGGTCGCCACGGCGATCTGAGGTTTGGGCCAATCCAGCCGTATGGTCTCCAGGTGCAGTCCGACGCTATCCGTCACAGGCCGACTACGTGACCTTGGACGCGATGTCCGCTCGCAGGAGATGCTTCTGGATCTTTCCTGTTGCCGTCATGGGCATCTTGGCCAGCACCTCCAGTCGCTCAGGCATCTTTTGTATGGCCAGGCGGTGCTCGCCGAGGTAGGCCTTCAGGTCGTCGAGCGTGACGCTCTGTGCGCCTGGCCTGAGGACCACATAACAGCACAGCCGCTCCCCCAACCGTTCATCCGGCATAGCCACCACCGCAACACTGTCGACCGCAGGGTGCGCGGACAACAGATCCTCGACCTCGCGTACGCTGATGTTGAGGCCCCCACGAATCACGATGTCCTTGAGCCTCCCCGTGACTCGGATGTAGCCATCTTCGTCCATGTGGCCGAGATCCCCCGATCGAGAATAGCCATCGGGGGTAAACATGGCGGCCGTCTCCTCGGGTTGTTTGATGTACTCGAGCATATGCATGGCCCCTCGATACGCAATGTCGCCTTCCTGTCCGCGGGGCAGTTCTTCACCCTCCAAGTTGACAATCTTCACCGACTGCTGAGGCAGCGCCGAGCCGTCAGACGTGAGCGACCGCCGGGGATCATCGGTGATCGTGCATGACGTCGTTGTGACGTTCTCCGTCCTCCCGTAGAGGCTCAGCACCTGCAGACCGGGCAGGACGGCGGAGGCCCGCTCGAGCAACGCCGCCGGGATGCGGGAGCCCGCAGCTACCCACAGGCGCATGCTCGTAGCGTCGTGCACTTCGGCGTCGTACGCCCCGAGAAACATGTGCAGAAAGGTGGACGCCGTGACGGTAAGCGTGCATCCAAACCTACTTATCTGCTCCAAACCTCGTGTCGGTTCCCAGCTCTCCATGATGTGGGAGGCCGCGCCGTGCATCATCGGCATGAGAATGCTCGTGACCAGGCCGGTGGTGTGGGCAACCGGTGAAGGACCAAACTGGACATCCTCCGCCGTATATCCGAACACCTTGGCGAGGAGACGTGAACCACACGCCATCGTGTTGAAGGTGTGGAGACAACCCTTCGGACGTGAGGTAGTGCCCGACGTGTAGATGATGACAAAGTGATCGTCAGGTCCCACGCCGGTGCCGAGCTCGGCACCGGCTGCGGACGAGTCGATGTCGGCCAGCAGCGAACTGTACGAAACGGTCGACTCGGCCGCGAATGCTGCGATCGGTCCGCGGACGATGGCCAGGTGTTCGACGTCGGGCCGCTCGCGGCGAAGGTCCTCGTACATGTCGACGTAGGAGAATCCCTTGAACGTGTCGCACGTGATCGAAAGGCTGACGCCGGCGTTTTCGAGGATGTACCCGACCTCGTCGTGCCGGTAAATCGTCATGATCGGCACCAGCACGGCGCCGATGCGGGAAAGGGCAACCGCAATCGGAGCGAATTCGACCCAATTGGGAATCTGGACCGAGACGCGATCACCGGCACCGATTCCCAGGCGCTTGAGACCGACGGCCAAACGCAGCGCCTCGTCTCGCAGGGCCCTGAACGTCAACGCCGACGTGTCGTCGGTCAGAAACACCCGATCAGGCTGTAGCGCGACCTGCGTTTCGAGCAGAGCGAAAAAGGTCTCGGGCGACCACTGGCCGGTCGAGTAAAATCGCTCGATATCTTCGCTCGAGTAACGATCGAGCACCGTGGCGAACGTCATTGTCACCCTCCAGCTGGGCCGTAGGGAAGAAACTGCCGGCCGTAGAGCTCGCGAGCCACGATCAGCTTTTGGATCTGGGCGGTCCCGTCGGCTATCTCGACGGCGAGGACATCCCGGGCCCGCTGCTCGAAGGGGAGATCGGTCGAGTAACCACTGTTGCCGTGGAGGAGCAGGCAGTCGTGGATCGCCCGACCGGCCTGCTGGGGGCCGTACCACTTGGTCATGGCGGCGAGGGCGGTGTGACGCTTGTGCTCGTTGCGGTGCCACAGGGCCGAATAGCACAGCAGCCGGGCCGCTTCGAGGTGGGTGGCGTGCTCGGCCAGCGGAAACGACACCCCCTCATAGCGGGCCAGAACCGCCCCGAAGGCACGGCGGTTGCTCACGTACTCGGCCGTCTCGTCGAGCGACGCCTGGGCACAGCCGATGCCGGTCAGGGCCAGCAGGGGACGGGTGAAGTCGAAGCCGTTGAGGACCGTACGGAAGGCGGTCCCCTCGCCGCCGAGGACGTACTCGGCCGGGACGAAGACGTCGTCGAGGTGGAGCGCCCCCCGGCCCATGGGCTTCCAGCCCGTGTCGGGGATCGGCGATGTTGTCAGGCCGGTGGCGTCGAGCGGCACGACGAAGGCCGAAGCTCCAACCGACGCACCGTCGCGAACGGTCGCCGCCACAACGATGATGGCCTCGGCGTGGGCGAGCATGGTGACCGACGTCTTCTCGCCGGCCAGGAGGTACCCGTCCCTCGTGGCCGTTGCGGTCGTGCGCACGGCGGTGACATCCGACCCGCAGTCTGGCTCGGTGAGCCCGAAGGCGAGGTAGGCGTCGCCCTCGACCAGTCTCCGTAGCCAGGTACGACGCACGTCCTCACCTCCGCTCTGTGCGATGAGGGTGCTCATCAACAGGACGGGAATGGCGGCGTTGGCCAGGTTGAAGTCGGCGTAGGCCAGTTCCTCGATCACGAGGCCGGCGGCGACGAAGTCCTCGCGAGGGAGCGGGTTGAAGTCGTCGCCGGCGAGCAGGCCGAACACGCCGAGCTCGGCGACCTGGCGATGCTCTTTCCAAGGAAACTCGTCCGACCTGGCCCGCATGAGATAGCCGGGGGCCAGCTTGGCCCGGGCGAAGGCCCGGACCGTATCCCGGAAGGCCTCCTGATCTTGGTCGAGCCCGAAGTCCACGGCGATCCCTCCTACGACGGTCGGTACGCGGTGACGGTAGCGATGCCGCACTTCTTGCCCGCCGGGTTGTAGCTGGTGACCTGGGCCACGCCGAAGGTCCTACCGAGATGGAGGACCTCGGCTCGAAAGGTAACGGCCCCCTCGCCCGGCCCGGGTCGCACATAGGCGATCCGGATGGCGGCGGTGGCCAGGGGGCGATCGGCTCCCCGCAGCGCCTCGAGCCCGACGATCTCCGAACCCCACAGCAGGATGCCGCCGTGCAGCGCCTCCATCGGGTTCACCATCTCGGGCGTGACCGAAAGCTCGAGGATGGGACCACCTTCGCGCCGCCACGCCGCCTTCCGCAGTAGGTCCCGGGGGGACGCATCCGGTCCCGGCGCTACTCCCGCCGGCGACGACGGCGGCGAAGCCGGCGAGAGCGGCAGCGAAGGGGTTCGAGTGACGAACTGCGAGCGTTGGGTGCCGATGGCCACCGTCCTCCCTGCCCCGTCGACGACCCGGCCACGGGAGAGACCGGCTCGGGCGTTCAGCTCGACGAGGCGCCCCTCGGCTCGCAGGAGCGAACCGTCGACGGGCAGAGGACCCGGGAAGTCGATCGAGATCTCCGTGCTCACGGCCCACCCCTGGTCCGATGGCCGCTCGAGCACGACGACGTAACCGAAGGTGTCGTCGATGAGCACGCCGAGCGCTCCCGCGCAGGGCCGGTCCTCGGCGTCGAGCATCCAGGCACCTGTCTTCATAACGCCCGTCGTGACTCCTCCCGCGTCCAGGATCGGGCCCACTCGGAAGAGGGCCTCCGGCCCACCGGCGAGAAAGGGGCCGACCGGAGTGCGCAGAGCCGGACCACCGGCTGTTTCTCTCGCGTCCACGACCAGATATTCTACACTCTTGCAAAGGCAGGCACCCGCCTTGTATAACGTAACCAGCCTTTTATAACAGAGGCAGGAGGGGGATTGATGGCACCACCACGGACGGCTCTCGTCGAGTCCCTTTGGCCCGCCGACGAAGAGGATGAGGTCCGCGACCTCACGCTCGGCGATCTGCTCCGGGAGGCCGTCGCCGCCGTGCCCGACCGCCCGGCGCTCGTCGAGGGGGTCGAGGACCCAACGGCGCGGCGAACCTGGAGCTACGCCGAGCTCCTCGACGTCGCGGAGTCCGTCGCCAGAGCACTGCTGGAACGCTTCGGCCCGGGAGATCGGATCGCCATCTGGGCCCCCAACAGCGCCAACTGGATCATTCTCCAGCAGGGCATCAGCCTGGCCGGGATGATCCTCGTCGCCGTCAACCCCGCCTACCGGGCCAGGGAGCTCGAGTACGTGCTCGAGCAGTCGGATACGGCCGGCCTGTTTTATGCCGACTCGTATCGCGACCTGGACATGGGATCCATCGCCACGTCGGCCGTGTCGCGATTGCCCGGGCTGCGGGAGGCCATCTCGCTCTCGGATTGGGACTCGTTCGTCGCGTCGGGCAACCCCGACCGACCGCTGCCCGTCGTGGCCCCGATGGACCCGATCCAGGTCCAGTACACCTCCGGCACGACCGGGTTTCCGAAGGGGGCCCTCCTCCACCACAAGGGTCTCGTCAACGAGGCCCATTTCGTGATGCTGCGGGCCGGGATGGGCGACGACGGCGTCTGCATCAACGCCATGCCGATGTACCACATCGGTGGCGGCGCGGTGACGCTGTTTGGCACGATGGCCATGCACGGCACCTTCGTCGTCATGCCCGGCTTCGACGCCGGTCTCATGCTCGAGCTGTTCGAGGCGTTCCGCGGCACCCACTCGCTCGTGGTGCCCACGATGCTGCTGGCCCTGCTCGACCACCCCGATCGGGCCACGAGGGACCTCTCGAGCCTGCAGACCGTCATGTCGGGAGCCTCGGCCGTGCCCGCGGCCCTCGTCACCCGCACGATTGACCTCCTCGGTTGCAGGTTCAGCATCCTCTTCGGCCAGTCCGAGATGCACGGTGTCATCAGCCAGACCCGGCTGACCGACTCCCCGGCCGACCAATCCGGGACCGTCGGTCGCCCACTCTCTCATCTCGAGATCAAGATCGCCGACCCCGTTACGGGCCGCCCCGTTCCGATCGGGGCGCAAGGGGAGATCTGCTGCCGCGGCTATCAGAACATGCTGGCCTACTTCGGGATGCCGGAGGCGACCGCCGCCGCCATCGACGACGATGGCTGGTTGCATATGGGCGACCTCGGGTCCATGGACGAACGCGGGTTTCTGAAGATCACCGGCCGCCTGAAGGACATGATCATCCGGGGAGGCATGAACATCTACCCCCGCGAGATCGAGGAGCTGCTCTTCGCTCACCCAGCGGTCGCCGAGGCCGTCGTGATCGGGGTGCCCGACGAGAAGTGGGGAGAGCAGATCGCCGCGGTGATCAGGACGAGACCCGGGGGGTCACGCCCGTCGACCGATGAGCTGTCGCGATTTTGCCGGGACCAGATGTCGGCCCACAAGACGCCGGGCTACTGGGTCTTCGTCGACACCCTCCCGATGACACCGTCGGGAAAGATCCAGAAGTTCGTCCTTCGCCAGCAGTTCGTCGCTGGGGAGCTGGTCGCGTCCAAAGACACGAGCGAATCTCCGGCATGACAGACGAAGGGCAGGACCGGGTCGACGGCTATGACCTCTTCTCAGAAGAGTTTCGTGCCGATCCGCACGTGCAGTTCCAGGCCATGCGCGCCGGCTGTCCCGTCGCCCGCTCCGAGAAATGGGGTGGGTCGTGGATGTTTGCCGGCTACGAGGACATTCACCGGATGGTCAGAGACGCAGAGCGATTCACGTCGCGGGCCGTCGAGGTCGCCGGACCGCTGGAAGCGGCCGGCGGTCTCGCCCTGCCCCCGCTGACGTCAGACCCCCCGGAGCACGCCTTGCACCGCGACGTGCTGATGCCGTATTTCCTGCCGGCCAAGGTGGCGGAAATGGAGCCGATGATCCGGGCCGAAGCCCGCCGCCTTGTGGATCGGTTGGCCCTTCAAGGGGGCGGTGACGTCATCGAGGACTTCGCCCAGCCCCTCACGCTCACCGTCCTCACCTCGATCCTCGGGGTGCCCCCCGGCGGCCAGTTCACCGAGTGGATGATCCAGATGATCCGTATCGGACCGAGGGATCAGGCCGTCAGGGCCAGCGCGGTACAGGAAATCATCGCCTACCTCGGGGGCCTCCTCGACGAGCGAGACCGGCAAGGAAACACGGGGAATGACCTCCTCAGCTATCTGAACCGGGCCACGATCGGGGGTGAGCCCCTGTCGCGCAAGCACAAGATCGGCTCGGGATTCCTTGTCCTCATCGCAGGAGCGGACACGACGTGGAGCGCCATCGGAGCCGCCCTCTGGCACCTGGCCGTCGACGAGCAGGGCCGTAAGCGCCTGCTCGACGAACCGGATCTGCTCGACACGGCGCGGGAGGAATTTCTGCGGTACTACGCCCCGGTCACGGTCGGACGCCTCGCCACCGAGGACACCGAAGCGACCGGGCGCTGTGTGCGCTCCGGCGATCGCGTGGTGCTGCCGTTTGCGGCCGCCAACCGAGATCCGAGTGTCTTCGACGACCCGGAGCAATTTCAGATCGACCGCCGCCGCAACCGACATCTGACGTTCGGCTCGGGACCGCATCGTTGCCTGGGCTCGACTCTGGCTCGCCTCGAACTGCGGATCACGCTCGAGGAGTGGCTGCGCGCCATGCCGCACTTCCGCCTGGCGACCGACGATGAGATCGAGTGGACCGGTGGGCAGACCCGTGGGCCCGAACGAGTCGGGTTCGTGGTCGACCAGAGCCGATAGACAGGGCCCTGGGCCGATCCTTTCCTCGCCGATTCCGCGGAATCGGGGCCTGGCCCCGGGGACTCAGGCGCCGACGTTGATCTCGGCCCAGCGGTCGTGGACCGCTGCCGACCACTCGTCGCGTAGCCGCTCGATGTGGGTAGCCACGCGCCGGCCGATCCAGCCGGGCACGAGAGCTTCGGGGAGCTGGGGGTCGGAGAAAGGAAGCCGCTGCCATTCGCTGACGAGGCGGATGTGAGCGAAGAGCATCTCGTCGCCCGGCGGTGGAGTCGGACCGGAAAACGCCTCGAGGACGGCGGCGTAGTGCGCCGCAATAGCGTCGAGATCCCAGCCCTTGCTGACGATCTCCCGCTCGGAGAGCCCGACGGCGCCGGCCCTGCCCACGAAGGACATGGCGTGGCCCCGCAGCTCGAGCTCGTCGATCAGCGCGTCGACCTCGCCGCTGCGCTCCGGGTGCGGGCTCACCCACACCCCGGGCGCAGGATTGCCGAACCCGGCCCAGGTCAACCCGGCGTAGAGGCGCTTGCGGGCCGTGCGATGCGAGTGGGGGATCGTGACGAGCAGGGTCAGCCAGTTGCCGTCCCAATCGGTGAAGGGGTCGCTCATCGAGGTGACCCGCCGTGAGCCTCGCTCGAAGATCTCCCGCCCGGTGGGCGTGATGGTCCAGCGCACCTCGCGGCCGTGGCGCTCCGACTCGATCCATCCGGCGGCCGCGCCGCGGGCGATCACCTGCCGGGCGGTCTGTTCCTCGATGCCGAGGCCCTTCATGACGAACAGCAGCGAAAGAGTCCAGGCCGGTTCACTCGTCGGCCACACCAGCTCGCCGAGGACCGTGAGGAACACCGACCGGGCGCTCCCCGACCCGACGACGCTGACATCGCGCCTTTGGTCCCCTCCTCTGGCCTCCCGTAGCGGCGCGGTACTTGGCGTCAATCGCCCTCGCCTGTATCGGGGGCGAACCGGGCCGGTCGCTTCTCGATCATGGCGGCCACGCCCTCGGCGTAGTCGGGGTGACGCATGTGCTGCCCGATCAGCTCCTTGCTCGCCTCGACCGCCGCCGCCGGGCTGGCTTGCATCGCATCCCCCCACAGCTGCCGCTTGGCCGTCGTCAGCGCAGCTGGGGACACGGCGGCGAGAAGACCGGCGTAGGCGTAGACCGCCTCCATGAACCCCTCTCGGGGAAGGACCTGGTTGAAGAATCCGGTATGGCGCATCTCACTCGCCACCACGACCCGACCGGTGAGGATGAGGTCGGCGGCGTAGGTGATCCCCATGAGCCGCGGCAGGATCCACGAGAGCCCATACTCCGCCGGCAGCCCGAGCTTGGCCGCCACCGTCGTGATCTTGGCGTCCTCCACGGCAAAACGCAGATCGCAGAAGGCCGCGATGGCCACGGCAATGCCTGCGCACGCCCCGTTGACGGCGGCGATCATCGGCTTGCGCAGCCCGAGCTGCCACGCCATGTCGGAGTCGAACTCCGGGCGCACCCCGTAGCCGGGTTGAGCCGCTCCCCTGGAGAGGGCCGGGTCGTACTGCTCGGCGGCCACGTAGTGGTCGAGCGCCTTGAAATCGGCGCCCCCGCAGAAGATCTCCCCCTCGCCGGTGAGGACGACAACGCGAACGGCAGGGTCGGCGTCGAGCGTGGAGCAGATCCAGCGATATTCGTCGTGCATCCGTCCGGTCCACGAGTTGGCCCGGCCCGGCCGCGACAACCAGATCGTGGCAATGCCGTTGTCGTCGATGTCGTATCGGGTGACCTTGAGCTCCATGGCCTTCACCGTAGAGGACACCCTCTCCGAGTCGATGAGAGGCTCATCGACGGACGGTGAGGCCGAGACGGCCGAGTATCTCCCCCGTATGCTCGCCCGAACGCGGCGGTCGAGGCACCGTCGCTCGCGACGTGCCGTCGAAGCGGATCGGGGAGTCCACGGACTCGACGTCGACCTCGTCCACCCGGATCCACGCCCCGCACGCCCTGGCTTGGGGATCCACGACCACCTCGGCGGGTGTCTGCACCGGCGCCCACCACACGTCGTTGTGGGCGAAGACCTCGGCCCACTCTTTCAGCGATCTGGCCGCGAAGGCGGCGTCGAGGATCGGGATGAACTCCGCTCGATTCTTGGCGATGGCCAAGGCGGTGTTGAAGCGCTCGTCTTCGAGCAGATCGACGCGACCGATGGCGGCAAGCACCCGAGGAAGCATGCGACCGGCCTGGACACCCACCAGATAGAACCAGCGGCCGTCGGCCGTGGCGTAGGAGTTGTACAGCGGCGTCGAGGACTGTTGCCGTGGTTTTGGCGGGCGGGGGTGGCCGCCCATGGCCTGGACGCCGAGCTCGCCGGCCAGGGCCCACATCCCAGTGCGCATGAGCGACGCCTCGACGAACCGGCCGCGTCCGCTGTGCTGGCGCTCGACCAGAGCGGCGAGGATCCCGGCCACGGCGGCCATGGCGGTGAAGGTGTCGCCGATCCCCTGGAGGAGGGCAGCCGGCGGAGTGCCCTGGGTGGTGATCTCGTGGGCGATGCCGGTCCTGCCGAAGAACGCCGCCATGTCGTAGCCGGCGTTGTCCTGGTCGGGCCCACCCCAGCCGTAGGCGGTGAGCGAGCAGTACACAAGACGGGGATGCCGTGTCGCCGCGTCGGCGGGAAGGAGTCCGAGGCGTTCGAGGGCGCCGGGGCGGAGGTTGGTGAGCAGGACATCGGCTTCTTCGAGCAGGCGATGCAGCGCCTCCCTACCCTCGTCCGAGCGCAGGTCGAGCTCGATCGACCGCTTCCCCCTGTTGGCCGAGATGAAGGCGCCGTTGGGGGCATCGGGATTGGCACCCATCGACCCCCAGATGTTGCGCATCGGCTCGCCGCCTTCCGGCTCTACCTTGATGACGGCCGCGCCCCAATCGGAGAGCACGCCGCCAGCGGCGGGGCCGGCCATCCAGTGGGCGAGTTCGACGACCGTCACGCCGTCCAAGGGGTGTGGTGGCGTGACGTTCTGGCTTGTCGTGTCCTCTGGCAATCGGCCTCCTCGACTGGAGTGGTCCCGAAAGTCTACACTCGCGGTGTATGAGTATCTACACTTGTACTACGTTCTGAACGAGCGGAGGGGGTCGTATGTCAAGCGCCGTGTTCGTCGAAAGAGACGGCCCCATCTCCCGGCTCGTGATGAATCGCCCCGAAAAGCACAACGCCTTGCGCTTCGCCGACCTCGACCGCCTCGTCGAGCTGCTCCACGACGCCGAGGACGATGACGACACACGTGTCGTCATCCTCAAGGGGCTCGGCCCGAGCTTCTGTTCCGGTCACGACTACGACGACGCGGCCCGCTCCTACGGTCTCGAACCCGCCCCCGACGGTTCTCGTCCCAGACGACCGAGCCAACGCAGCCGGCTGCTGCGCGACCGGCACCTCGGTGAGTGCTACAAGGCCTTCCACTATTCCATCAAGCCGATCATCGCTCAGGTGCAGGGTGTCTGCACCGGCGCCGGGTTGTATCTCGTCGAGCTGGTGGACCTGGCCATCTGTGCGGATTCGGCCCGCTTCAGTCATGCCGAGCAGCGCCTCGGTTTGGCCGGTAACACCTGGCACTTGAACACTCAGATACTCGAGTACGGCCCCAAACGGGCGCGCGAGCTGCTCCTCCTCGGTGACGATTTCGACGGACCGCAGGCCGTCGAATGGGGGCTGGTCAACCGTTCCGTTCCCGAAGCGGACCTCGAGCGAACCGTCGAGGAGTGGGCGGCGCGGGTTGCGCAACATCCGCGTGATGCCCTGGTGACGGGTAAGGCCATGTGGCAGCTGGCCCTCGAGAGCCTCGGCGGCTCCGAGCAGTTCGCCCGTGGATACCTGGGGCACACGTTGGGCACCAACCTCCGCTTCGAGCCCGACGAGTTGAACTTTCTCCGCCGGCGCAGGGACAAGGGGACCAGGTCGGCGCTCCACGAGCGGGACGAGTACTACAACCAATAACCGCACCGACATTCTCTTGAGGAAGCTGGATATGGCTCCTATTACCAACCGCTACACGCAACTGGTCGGCATCGCCCATCCCATCGTCCAGGAGGGTTTGGGGCCGTTCAGGACGCCGAGGCTCGCCGCCGCCGTATCGGAAGCCGGAGGCCTCGGCACGGTCTCCATGCCAGGCATGCCCGCCGACCTCGAGGAGGGGGCAAGGACCTTTCGCGAGCACATCGACGAGTGCGCATCGCTGACGGAGCGGCCCTTTGCCGTCAACATCCCCGTGGGCGTGGACACCAACGGAGCGATCCTGCCGTTCACCGACGTCTATATCCGCACCGTCCTCGCCGCCCGAGAGCACGACGATGGTCTGGCCAAGCAGTTGCGGGTTCTCACCACGTCGGCCGGCTTTCCTGGCAAGTACGTCCAGATGGTCAAGGACGCGGGGATGGTCCATCAGCACAAGGTGGGATCGACCCGCCAGGCGGTGAAGGCGGCCGAGGCCGGCACCGATGTCGTCATCGCCGCCGGTTTCGAGATGGGAGGCCACGCCCCGAGCAAGCCCGTCCACACCTTCGTGCTCATCCCGAGCGTGACAGAGGCCGTCGACGTGCCCGTGCTCCTGACCGGAGGGGCGCGCGACGGGCGCGGCCTGGCCGCGGCGCTGGCCATGGGCGCGGATGGCGTCGCCATGGGAACCAGGTTCATCACGAGCCACGACAACTCCGACTGGCATCCCGCCTATTTGCAGGCCCTTCTCGATGCCGAGGAGGGCGACGACGTCGCCTTCGACGGCGTGTACGGCCCCTGCCGGGGGCTGCGAAATGCGGCGTCCGCCCGGCTCGTCGGCGCCGGCCACGGCGGTCTCGGCGAGGTCGGTGGTGTCGGCGAGGTCGACACCGTCGAGGCCGTGCGCTGGAAGATCGAGTCGATGCAAAGGGCCCAGATCGATGGCGACGTCGAGAACGGCCTGGTGATGACCGGTCAGGTCGCGTCGGCCATCCACGAGTTGATCCACGTCGCCGACTTTGTCCCGGCCATGGCGGCGGAGGCGGCCGCCATCCTCCGGCGGCTAGCGGCGAGCGTCAGTTGAGGGTGCGCCGGTCACCGGGATGATGGCTTGACCGTAGGCGGCGAGGGTCTCGTCGATCTGGTCGTGCATGAGGTACAGGGCCATCTGGTCGACGCCGAGGGAGCGCAGCTGCTCCAGCTTGGCCAGGTGGTCGGGCACGGTCCCGAGGAGGCAGAAGCGCTCTATGACCTCGTCGGGAACGAACTCGGTGTCGGGATTGCCAGCCCGCCCGTGGTGGGCGTAGTCGTAGCCCTTGCGGGCCCGGATGTACTCGGTGAGGGCCTCGGGCACCGCCCCTCCCCGCTCCCCGTAGCGCTCCACCAGATCGGCGACGTGATTGCCGACCATCCCGCCGAACCAACGGCACTGGTCCCGTTGGTGGGCGAGGTCGTCGCCCACATAAGCCGGTGCGGCCACGCACACCCGCAGGGCGTCGGGGTCGCGGCCCGCGGCGTCGGCCGCTTCTCTAGCGGTGCGGATCGACCATTCGACCAGGTACGGGTCGGCCATCTGGAGGATCAGCCCGTCGCCGTGGCGGCCGGCGACGGCGAGCGCCTTGGGTCCGTAGGCCGCGACCCAAATCTCAGGGCCCGGCTTGCTGACCCAGGGCAGCTCGACGGACCGCCCGCCCATGTCGAAGGAACCACCGGCGGCCAGGGTTCTGATGGCGTCGACGGCGACGGCCAGCGTGGCGAGCGTCGCCGGCTTGCCTCCGATGACCCGAACGGCCGAATCGCCCCTCCCGATGCCGCAGACGGTGCGGGGCCCGAAGGCGTCGTTGAGGGTCGCGAAGAGCGATGCGGTGACCGTCCAATCCCGGGTGAGCGGGTTGGTGACCATCGGCCCGACGACGATGCGCCGGGTAGCGGAGAGCACCTGGGAGTACAAGACGAACGGTTCCTGCCACAACACGACCGAGTCGAAGGTCCAGAAGTGGCTGAAGCCGGCCTGCTCGGCGGCGACGGCTCGTTGGATCAGGGTGGCAGCAGGCGGATCGGTCTGCAGCACCAGGCCGATGTCGAGGCCGGTGCCGTTCATCGCAGGCACTGGTTGAGCCCCCTCGGCACGAACCGGCCGTGGCCGCGGCGACCGACGAACCGGCCGCCGTCGATGACGGCCTGTCCTCTGCTCAGCACCGTCTCGACGCGACCGGTGACCGAAAGGCCCTCGAAGGCGGAGTAGTCGACGTCCATGTGGTGGGTCTCGGCCGAGATGACGTCGCCGGCGTCGGGTGCATAGATCACGACGTCGGCGTCGGATCCCGGGGCGATGACACCCTTCTTGGGGTACATGCCGAAGAGACGGGCCGGTGCGGTCGAGGTGACCTCCACCCAGCGCTCGGCCGAGATCCGCCCGGACGCGACCCCGGTATGGATCAGGTTGACCCGATGCTCGACGCCGGGCAGACCGTTGGGGATCTTGGAGAAGTCGTCACGGCCGAGCTCCTTCTGCTCCTTGAAGCAGAAGGGGCAGTGATCGGTCGCAACCACCGAGAGGGCCTCGGTGGCAAGCCCCCGCCACAGGTGGTCGAGGTGCACGGCCGGGCGTATCGGCGGCGAGCACACGTACTTGGCCGGCTCGAAACCATCGGCGTCCATGACGTCGTCGGCGAGGAAGAGGTACTGCGGGCAGGTCTCGGCCCATACGTTGCCGCCATCCGCTCTGGCCCTTGCCACTTCGACGAGGGCCTCGGTGGCGGAGAGATGCACGAAGTACACGGGCGAGCCGGCCACCTTGGCCAACTGAATGGCCCGGAAGGTCGCTTCGCCCTCGAGCACCGAAGGCCGGGTGCTGGCGTGGAAGCGAGGATCGGTCTGACCTCGAGCGAGGGCCTGCGCCACCAAGACGTCGATGGCGATCCCGTTCTCGGCATGCATCAGCGTCATCGCTCCCAGCTCCGACGCCTGCTGCATGGCCTGGAGGATCTCCCCGTCGGTTGAGTAAAAAACGCCGGGATAGGCCATGAACAGCTTGAAGCTGGTGATCCCCTCGCCGACCATGCCGGCCATCTCCTTGAGGGTCTGGTCGTTGACGTCGGCGACGATGAGGTGAAATCCGTAGTCGATGACGCTGGTGCCATCGGCCTTGCCGTGCCAGGTCTCCAGGGCTGTACCGAGGCTCCCTCCCTTGCGTTGCACGGCGAAATCCACGATCGTCGTCGTGCCGCCCCACGCCGCCGCCGTGGTCCCGGTCTCGAACGTGTCGTGGGAGAAGGTGCCACCAAAGGGCATCTCCATGTGGGTGTGAACGTCGATCCCGCCGGGCAGCACGAGGCGACCGGTGGCGTCGATCACCCGGTCGGCACCGGTCCGCCACGAGTCGACGACGTCGGATCCGGGCGAGCCGATGGCGGCGATGCGTTCGCCGTCGATCAGCACGTCGGCCACGATCGAGCCGTCGGAGCCCACGACGGTCCCTCCCGATACGAGCAGCCGGCTCATGGCGCTACGAGCGGGCCGTAGGCGTCGGGACGACGGTCCCGGTAAAACTGCCATGTCTGGCGCACGTCGACCAGCAGATCCATGTCCAGGTCGCGGACGACGATCTCCTCATCGGTGCCCGAGGCCGGCTTGTCGACGATCTGCCCGCGAGGATCGGCGAAGTAGGAGGTGCCGTAGAAGTCGTCGTCCCCGAGCGGCTCGATGCCGATTCGGTTGACGGCGCCCACGAAATACTGGTTGGCCACGGCGGCGGCGGACTGCTCGAGCACCCACAGCTGCGAGGAGAGCCCCCGGCTCGTGGCGGACGGGTTGAACACGATCTGGGCTCCGGCCAGGCCGAGCGCCCGCCACCCCTCGGGGAAGTGACGGTCGTAGCAGATGTACACGCCGATCTTCCCGACCGCCGTGTCGAACACGGGCCAGCCGAGGTTGCCACCGCGGAAGTAGAACTTCTCCCAGAAGCCTGGCAGGTGCGGGAGATGGTGCTTACGGTACTTGCCCAGATAGGCGCCGTCGGCGTCGATCACGGCCGCCGTGTTGTAGTACACGCCCGGCTGCTCCTCTTCGTACATCGGCACGATCAGGACCATCCCGGTCTCTCGGGCCAGCTCGCGCATCCGCTCCGTGGTCTCGCCATCGGGGATGGCCTCGGTGTATGAGTAGTAGGCGCGGTCCTGGACCTGGCAGAAGTACGGGCCGTAGAACAGCTCCTGGAAGCACAGGACCCTGGCGCCCGACCCGGCCGCCTCTCGAGCCATGGCCACGTTGGACTCGATCATCGACGCCTTGTCCCCGGTCCACTTGCTCTGCACCAGGGCGGCCCGCACGATGTTGCTCATAGCTCTCCTTGGTCTCCGGTGATTCCTTCGAGCATGTCCTCCCACGGCGACGGCGTCAATGGCCTGGCCGGGGCAAGGAGGTGCCGGTGGTGCTCAGCGAGACTCTTCAGAACGCTTGCGGAAGACGGTTTGTTCTGAAACCGCCGTTCTGAAACCGCCTAGAGCGTGTTATCCCAGGGCATCGTGACTACGGCCTTTTCCTCGCCACGAAATTGCTTGATGAGGCCATCGTTATCCCAGTAGGCGCGCTCCGCCACCAACTTTGTCGGTCCTCGCCGAAAAGGTACATTGCGGCGAACGGGAAGGCGATGAAGTTACCAGAAGCAGGTACGCCGGCAAACTCGGCCGAATGAGTACCGGTGACGGTTCCTTCACGAACACAACAACCTGGGACATCATATTCGTGCGTGATCTCGATATGGATATCGGGTAATGTCGCAAAGAGCAGCTCATAGAAGCCGGTGACTCCCTCGAGCCCATCAAAATGTGCAAGCCCGGGGGCGACGTCATAGAAGGCCGAACCATCTTGGACAAATGTCTCTTTCAACACTCGGTCAAGCTGCTGATCATTTTCCAATGCGACGTGCTCGGCGACACACTGTCGCTGGAGATCAACCCTTTCCTGATCTGTCATCTTAGAAGTCGGCGTGCTCATAACAGTCCCTCCTTATTTTTAGTGCCAGATAGTTTCGTGCTAGATCAGCCGGCAGGCAGCTCTGGTTACTCACTACGATACGCTCGTTGAACGTCGGGGCCACCGCCGCTGGAGCAGCTCACGACGCGCTTGGTCGCAAGGGTGCCATTCGCCTCGGGCTTGACGGCGGGTGGGATATCCAGCATGAGTTGGGGCGGTAGCGAACTGAGCCTTGATCCATCCCCCACCCCCGTGATTTCGAAGCTACCGCGAGAGGCCATCGACGTCAAGTGACAGGCCGACACGCGTCGGCGGGGTCATGCCCGACGGGACGCCGCGACAATTGGGTATCATTCGTCGAGTGAGCGTCACCGGGGACGAGACGGCCGTCGATCGTTTTCGCCGCCTTTTCGATGGCCTTGAACCGCTGGTCGGTCATCCGAGCGGGCTCACAGTCCGCCTCGGCATCCGCCTCGTGGATGGTCTCGAGAGCGCCCAGCTCTGTTGAGGGGGAGATAGCAAGATGGGAGCAACGACAGCGGATCGGCTCGCCGAGCGGCTCGACATGACGGCGGACGCCTTCCCGGATTACCTGGCCATTGTCCACGGGGACCAGCGGCTAACCTGGGGGGAGGTCGCAGACGAGAGCAAGCGGATCGCGCGCGCCATGCTCGGCTGGGGGCTCGGCGTGGGAGACCACGTGGCGCTGTGGTTGCCCAATCATCCGGAGTGGCTGGTGCTCTGGCTCGCAGCGGTCCGTATCGGAGTCACCGTCGTCCCGGTGAACACGAAGTACAAACCGGCCGAGGCTGCTTACGTCATTGCCAAGTCCGACGCCAAGATGCTGTTCATCGAGGAAACCTTCCTCGACACCAACTACGTGGCGGCCTTCGAGTGCATCTGCCCGGATTGGCGCCCCGACAACCGGCACTCCGACCATCTCCCGATGCTCCGCGATGTGGTCGTTCTTGGCGCGAGTGCGGGTCCGGAGTCGTATTCCGAGTTCCTCCAGCTTGCGGACGACGTGCCGGACGTCCGGCTATGCGCCGCCCAGGACACCGTCCCCTTCGACACCAACGTCATCATCGTCTTCACCTCTGGTACAACTGGATTTCCTAAGGGAGTGATGCACACCCATGATGTTCTCCGGATGGTCGACACCGTCGCCAGGTGGTTCGAAATCGGCCCCGAGGACCGCATCCTGGGTCACATGCCGCTCTTCCACGTATCCGGGGTTTTCAGCAGCTTCATGCTGGCCCTGGTGACCGGCGGAGCGCTGATCCAACTGGATCGCTGGAGTGCACCGAAGGCGCTCGAGCTGATCGAGGCCGAGCGGGTCACCGTGCTCTCCGGCATCCCGACGCATTTCGCAGACCTTCTGGCCCATCCCGACCTGGCTGACTATGACACCATGAGCCTGCGCACAGGATGGATCGGCGGCACCTACATTCCCGTCGATGTCGTGCGGGGGGCGGCGGAGGTCCTCGGCATGGAAGCACTCCTACCTGTGTACGGGCTCACGGAGGCCACATCGTGCACCACGCTCGGCCGCAAAGCCGACCCACAGGAGAGCCTGCTGCTCGGCAAGGGAGTCACCCTCGGCGGCTACGAGGTGGCCGTAGTCGACCCCGACACCCGCACGCCGGTCGGGGTGGGCACCGTGGGCGAGGTCGCCATCCGGGGGTATGTCGTGATGAAGGGCTACTACAAGGATCCGGAAGCCACGGCCGCAGTCATGGATGCGAACGGCTGGTTCTACACCGGTGACCTCGGCGCCTTCGATGCCGCTGGATACCTGGCGATCACCGGCCGGCGCTCCGCCAAGTTCATCGTCGGGGGGAACAACGTCCACCCCGCCGACATCGAACGGGTCCTCATGGACTGCGACGGCGTAAAGGCCGCCTGTGTCGTGCCCCGACCCGACGAACGCCTCGGCGAAGTCGCCGTAGCCTTCGTTGAGGTGGCCCACGGACATCCGCAGAGCGAGGAGGAAGTCCTGGCCCACGCCCGGGACCGACTGGCACCATTCAAGGTCCCGCGCCATGTGGTGTTCGTCGATGGATGGTCGATGACCTCAACGGGGAAGGTCAATTTGGCCGATCTCCAACGGCTCGCGGCCACCTTGTCATGATTGCTGCCGTGATCTCGGTCCACGGCCTCTCTGAAGCCGGTCAAGACGAAAGAGCCAACGCAGAAAGGTGTTTCTAATCACCAACACAGGAGAGTCAAACGAGGACACACCGTGAGCGGACGAGAGGAGACTGAGTTTCGTGAAGCGATGGCCGTTGCCAACATTCCGACGCTGCTGATGGTCCTCCACCAGCTCACGGGCGACGAGCGCTGGCTCGGCGACCCGTACCGGCCGACGCCGACAAGAGGTCTAGGAGACAACGACACGGGCGGGCTGGAAACCGAGGTCCAGGACGAAATCCGGGCCGCGGCCCTTGATGCGGTTCTGGACTGGAGGAAAGGCAAAGCGCCCGTGGTCCCCGTCCCACCGCCAAGCCTGCTGCTGCGGATGATGAGCTGGTCTATGGGTGAGCCCGTGCCGGAGACCTACGGTCAGATGATCACCGAGATGCTCGGACTCCCCGACCCGTCCGAGCCGGACCTCGAGCTGGCCCGGCCGCCGGATGGCTTCGGTGTGCTCATCATCGGCGCGGGGGTGTCGGGCCTCTGCGCGGCCGTCAGTCTCAGCCGGGCCGCCGTCCCTTACACGATCGTCGAGCGCAACGAGGCGATCGGCGGGATCTGGCTGGAGAATCGGTACCCGGGTGCAGGCGTGGACACGCCCAGCCACCTGTACTCGTTTTCCTTCGCCGCGAATGATTGGTCCCACTATTTCGCTGGTCGCGACGAACTAAGAAGCTACCTGGATCGGGTCGCGACCGATTTCGACATCAGGCCTCACATTCGCTTCCAGACCGAGGTCACCGGGGCCACATGGGAGGAGAGCTCCCAGTCGTGGTGCGTGAAGATCCGGCACCAAGGCGGCCCGGAGGAGATCCTACGTGCCGACGTCGTCATCAGCGCCGTCGGTGCATTCAACAAGCCCAAGATGCCGGAGATCGATGGACTTGACACGTTCCAGGGGACTGCGGTCCACACGGCGCGCTGGCCCCCGGAGGGTCTAGAACTCGAAGGCAAGCGAGTGGCGGTCATTGGCAATGGGGCTAGCGCCATGCAACTGGTACCTGCAGTGGCGCCCGACGTGGCATCCGTGACCGTCTTCCAGCACTCTCCACAGTGGGCCGCGCCGTTCGACAAGTTCAAAACACCCGTCCCCGCCCCGATCCGCTTCCTCATCCGAGAGGTGCCCCCCTACCACGCCTGGTACAGGCTGCGACAGGCGTGGATCTTCAACGACAGGATATACGGCGCCCTGCAGAAGGACCCCGCCTGGCCCCACCCGGCGCGTTCGATCAACGCCATAAACGATGGACACCGCAAGTTCTTCACCCGCTATATCGAGTCGGAGCTGGGAGAACGGCAGGACCTCCTCGAGGCAGTCCTGCCGAAATACCCACCGTTCGGCAAGCGGATGCTGCTCGACAACCGGTGGTTCCAGACGCTCACGCGAGACAACGTGCGAGTTGTCACCGATCCCGTGAGGCAGATACACGGCGACCGGATGACGACGACGTCGGGCGCGGAATACGAGGTCGATGTGATCATCTTCGCCACCGGTTTCGACGTCGTCCGCTTCTTGGCTCCAATAGACATCTATGGCCGGTCGGGGGAGACGCTCCGCTCAACGTGGGACGACGACGACCCCCGAGCCTACCTTGGGTCGACGATCCCTGACTTCCCCAACTTTTTCTGCCTCTACGGCCCCAACACGCAGACTGGCCATGGAGGAAGTGTCATGTTCATGGTGGAGCTCCAGATGCGTTATGTCATGGGCCTCCTCGAGCAGATGTTCGCAGAGGGCATCGGCTCGCTCGAGTGTCGTCAGGACACCTACGACCGCTACAACAAGAGGGTCGACGACACGCACGAGAACATGGTTTGGACCCACCCCGGCATGGACACCTACTACCGGAATTCGCGGGGGCGGGTCGTGGTCAACAACCCGTTCCGTGTGATCGACTTCTGGCACATGACGCGACACGGTGAACTGGCTGACTACATCCTCGAGCCGGTACGCAACACGCCAGGTCACGAACCTACCGACGATCCGGAGGTGTCCATCGACGCCACGATCCGGACGACAGCGACGTGAGCACCCCCGGCGACATGGCCATGACGACCGGACTCGAATCGCTTGGCCGGGAGCCGACCATCGACTCGGTGGTTGACCTGCTGTCGCTCCAGACTCATGCGCGTGCGGACCAACCCGCGATCCTCTCCTCCGATGAGGAGTGCACCTTCGCAGAGCTCGAGCGCCGCGTCATTGCCTGCGCTCATGGGCTCGCAGCGTTGGGAGTCAGGAAGGGATCGGTCGTCGGGCTGCTCTGCACGAATCGAATCGAGTGGGTGATCGCCGCTCTGGGAGCGATCGCCGCTGGCGGCCGGGTGGCGGCCTTCAACACTTGGGCCAAGCAGTGGGACCTCGACCATCTGTTGGGCGCGTCGAACTGCGAGGTACTCGTCTCGCTCTCCGGCTTCGGTTCGACCGATCTGCAACCGGCTCTCCGCCAGCTTGTGCCTGAGGCCTGGGAGTCCGACTCCCAGGGGTGGCGCTCGACGAGGTACCCCTCGCTTCGCGAGATTGTGATGATCGACGGGCCCGATGGATCGCCGGGTGTCCGATCTTTCGACGATCTCGGAGCCATCGGCACAGCGGCGGTGGAACTCCCGGCTCCCAACCGGAATGCCGTCGCTCTCATTCTATACACATCGGGTTCCACGGCTCGCCCCAAGGCAGTGCCGCTCCAGCAGGGCACCGCGCTTGAGCACGGCTACGACGTAGGCGTGCGCATGGGCGTCCGCTGCGGCGACCGGGTGTGGCTCCCGGTGCCACTGTTCTGGAGCTACGGCGGAGCCAACGCGCTGATGGTCGCGCTCACGCACGGATGTACCCTTGTCCTGCAGGAGACCTTCGACGCGGGCGAGGCTCTCGATCTCATCGAGGGCCACCGCTGCCAGGTGGGCTATACGCTCCCCAACATCACTGCAGCCCTGCTCGCCCATCCGCGATTCTCGATCGAGCGTGTCGCCAGTCTGGAGCGGGGCATGACAATCGGCTCCAGGGCAGACGTTGCCGCCGCGGCCACCGGTCTCGCCATGGAGGGGATCTGCAACGCCTACGGGTCCACCGAGATCTATGGCTGCTGTTCTGCCACGCCGCACAATTGGCCGCTCGAGCGCAAGCTCGCCTCCCAGGGACCAACCCTCCCAAGGATCGAGGTGACAATCACGGACCCGGAGTCGGGTGAGATCCTGCCGGCCGACGAGATAGGCGAGATCACGGTTTCCGGGCAGGTTGCGGTCGGGTACCTCGGCCAGCAGGACAGCAGCGCGGCGGCCTTCGACAAGGGCGGGGAATACCGAACCGGGGACCTCGGCCACCTCGACCCGGCCGGCAACCTGGCCTTCTCGGCGCGAGCGACCGAGATGATCAAGTCTGGAGGTATCAACATCGCCCCCGCCGAAGTCGAGGAGTTTCTCCTTACCCATCCCGACGTCGTCGAGGCCGCCGTGAGTGGCGCCGAGGACGCGGCCTCGGGTCAGGTGGTGGTTGCATTCGTGAGGTTGGCGCCCGCCGCTACGAGCGACGAGGCCGGGCTCAAGGCCTTCTGCCGGCAGCAGATTGCCTCGTTTAAGGTCCCGGCTCTCATCGTCATCGTAGACAACCCGTTTCCGAGCACATCCACCGGCAAGCTAGCCCGCAGCGTTCTCCACGAGATGGCTCGTGACCAGTGGCAAAGAACCAGCGTATGAGCCAGAATGGCGACCCGCAGGCGACGGGACCGCTGTCCGGCATCACCGTCGTGGAGTTCGCTGGCATCGGACCGGCTCCCTTCAGCGCGATGGTCCTCAGCGACTTGGGAGCCGACGTCATTCGCGTCGACCGACCGACCGACGTCGGTACGGACAAGGTGGGGTCGGGAATGGTCGCGCTCACCGACGGCATCCTTACCCGGGGCCGTCGCTCGATCGCCATCGACCTGAAGCATCCCGACGGGATCTCCACGGCCCTCGATCTGGTTGCAATCTCGGACGCTTGCATCGAAGGTTTCCGCCCGGGCGTGATGGAACGGCTCGGGCTGGGCCCGGAGGTTTGCATGGAGAAAAACCCCCGACTCGTCTACGGGCGACTCACCGGGTGGGGCCAGACCGGGCCGTACGCCCAGGCCGCAGGCCACGACCTGAACTACATTGCGCTGGCAGGAGCACTGGCTCCCATCGGGCGTCGCGGAGAGCGGCCCACGCCGCCGCTGAACCTGGTCGGCGACTTCGCCGGCGGCGGGCTGTTGCTTGCCTTGGGGGTCCTGGCCGCGCTGCTACAGGCCCGCTCATCGGGGGAGGGCCAAGTTGTGGACGCCGCCATGGTCGACGGCTCGGCCTACCTGATGATGATGATGTACGAGTTGCTTGGGCGCGGCGGCTGGGTGGAAGAGCACGAGTCCAACCCGAACGACGGGGGAGCACACTTCTACGACGTCTACGACACCGCCGATGAACAGTTCATAGCTGTAGCCGCCATGGAGCCCCGCTTCTACGAACAGCTCTGCGAACGGATCGGGCTGAACAGCGACAAGCTGCCGGATCAGTGGGACGCGGCGGCCTGGCCTGAGCTGAAGGAGCGCTTCGCAGAGGTGTTCAGGCAGAAGACCCGCGGCGAGTGGTGCGAGCTGCTGGAGGGCACAGACACCTGCTTTGCGCCCGTGCTCAAGATGAGCGAGGCGATCAATCATCCTCACAACGTGCATCGTCAGACCTTCGTAGAGGTCGCTGGCGTGATGCAGCCGTCGCCAGCGCCACGCTTCAGCAGAACTCCAACAGGTCTGCCACGCGCTCCATCCTCGGCGGGTGAGCATACCGACCAGGTGCTGATCGAGAGCGGAGTGCCCCCGTGGCGTATCGCTGAGCTTCGCGCTCGCGGCGCTATCTCCTGAAGGCCCCGAGCCCACCCGCTCGCAGCTGCGCCGAGGAAAATCAGTCGGACCTGGGCCGCCACACTCAGGCGTGACCGGTCACGTCAGCTCTGCTGGACAGAGGTGTTCGCTGGACAGCAGAACACGACGGGTGATAGGTATGGAGACACCGAAACCGCCGGCGTGGACTCGTCCCGCGGGGGCCGCAGAGCACGGGAGGGTGCATGTGATGACCGACCACTCCGACGTCTTCGCCGACGTGCGCCGGGGCATGATCCCGGCCCACATCTACAACGACCGCGAGCTGTTCGAGCTGGAGAAGGAGCGCATCTTCGGAAGGACCTGGGTCTTCGTGGCCCACGAGTCGGAGATCGCCGAACCAGGCGACTACGTGGTCCGCCGGGTACTCGAGGACTCGTTCATCCTCACGCGGGACGAAAAAGGAGAGGTCAGAGCGCATTTCAACATGTGCCTGCACCGGGGAATGCAGGTCTGCCGCGCCGAGATCGGCAACGCCTCCCATTTCCGTTGCCCCTACCACGGCTGGTCCTATCGCAACGACGGTCGGATCGTCGGCCTGCCATTCCACGAGGACGCCTACGGCGGCGAGGCCGGCTTCAAGCGCAAGGGCCAGCGGCTCCTCCCGGCGCCCAACTTGGCCACCTACAACGGCCTCATCTTCATCAACCTCGATCCCGACGCCGGCTCGCTCGACGACTACCTCGGCGACTTCCGCTTCTACCTCGACTACTACACCCACCAGAGCCCGAGCGGCATCGAGCTGCGTGGCCCGCAGCGGTGGCGCATCAAGGCCAACTGGAAGATCGGCGCCGAGAACTTCGCCGGCGACATGTACCACACACCCCAAACCCACACGTCGGTGGTCGAGATCGGTTTGTTCAGGGAACCGAAGGCCGAGACCCGCAAGGACGGCTGCACGTACTGGGCCGGGAACGGTGGGGGCACCACCTACAAGCTTCCCCCCGGCGACCTGGACAAACGCCTGCGGTACGTCGGGTACCCGCAGGAGACAGTCGAGCACATGAAGCAGACGCTCTCCGACGAGCAGCTGCGGGTGATCGGTGACGACGGGTTCATGATCTCGGCCGCTTCCGTGTTCCCGAACCTGTCGTTCGTCCACAACTGGCCACGCGTCGCCGACTCCGACGACGTGCTGCCGTTCATCTCCCTGCGGCAGTGGCAGCCGATCAGCGAAGGCGAGACCGAGGTTCTCTCCTGGTTCGCGGTGGACGCCGAGGCTCCCGAGGAGTTCAAGGCGCTCTCCTACAAGGCGTACCTCATGTGCTTCGGGTCAACCGGCATGTTCGAGCAGGACGACGTCGAGAACTGGGTGTCGCTCACGAGCACCGCAGCCGGCTCGATGGCCCGGCGCTTGCGGCTCAACAGCCGGATGGGAATCCTCGAAGACGACACGGAGGTCGTCCCGGCCCTGGACACCGAGCAGTTTCACGGCCCGGGCACGGCTCATACCGGGTACAGCGAGTACAACCAACGCGAACTGCTGCGCCGCTGGGCCGACCATTTGGAGACGCCGTTGCCCTCCACCTCCGCCGTCGAGGTCGGCGGCCCCCGGCAGATCGCGACGGCACGACCATGAGGCGGCGCAACACCGCGTCGGTGCTGGGCGCGCGCGCCTCCATGCTGCAGCGCACGGGCCCGACGCTGCCCTTCGGCGACGAGCGTCACCTCGAGGCCCACCGGTGGCTCGTCGACGAAGCCTGGTTGCTCGACGAGCAGGCGTACGAGGAGTGGATCGAGCTTCTCACCGACGACATCCACTACCTGATGCCGGTCCGGGTAACCACGGCCCTCGGCGCCGGCTTCGACACCTCGCCCGGCATGGCCCACTTCGACGAGGACAAATACTCGCTGTCGCGCCGGGTCGCGCGCTTCGTCACCGAACACGCCTGGACCGAGGATCCACCCTCCCGGCTGCGCCATCACCTGTCGAACGTCCGCACCTTCGCCACCGAAGAACCCGATCACCTGGTCGTCGATTCGGCCACGTTGCTGTTCCGCAGCCGCGGCGACGTGCACGAGGGATCGTTCATCTCGGCCGGGCGAGAGGACCTGCTCCGGCACACAGCCGATGGCTGGAAGCTGGCGCGTCGGACGATCCTGGTCGACGACGCCGTGATGCGGATGCAGAACTTGGCGATCTTCCTATGAGCTCGAGCCAGCCCGATGGCCCACCGAAGGAACCCGGCGAGATCCTCACGATCGCCAACGAGTTCGCCGAGGTACAGGTAAAAAAGGTCGAGACCCGCAACGGCTCCCGCCTGCTGATCGAGTCCCCTCGGTCGGGGCAGCGAGTCCTTATCTGTCCTCTCGAGCTCGAGGCGCTCACGAGACAAGGAACCGCGACCTTCTCGGCCATGATCGGCAAACCCCTCGGCCCGCTCGTCGAGGACGAGCCGTGACGGCCTGGCTGGACCGCAAGAGGGCGCTGGTCGTCGGCGCCGGGTCGGGCATCGGCCGGGCCGTTGTCGACGCCTTCATCGCCGAGGGGGCCCGTGTCGCGGTTCTCGAGCTCGACGCGGGCAAGGCCGAGGCCCTGGCCGCCGGACGTCCCAGCGTGCCCGTCACGATTGGCGACGCCACTACCCGCGAGGCCAACGACGCGGCCGTCACCGCAGCCACCGACGCCTTCGGAGGGCTGGACGTGCTGGTCAGCTGCGTCGGGCTCTTCGACTTCTACCGGAGCATCGAGGACCTCGACGCCGAGGTGATCGACGCGGCCTTCGATGAGATGTTCCACCCCAACGTCAAGGCGCACCTCCACTCGGTGAAGGCGGCGCTGCCGGCGCTGCGCCAATCGGGGCAGGGGGTCATCTTGCTCACGGAGTCGACCTCGTCGTACTACCCGGGCCGCGGCGGGGTGCTCTACCTGGCCTCCAAGTTCGCCGTCCGGGGCCTGGTCACGGCGCTGGCCCACGACCTGGCGCCCGATATCAGGGTCAATGGGGTGGCGCCAGGAGGGACACTCAACACGGATCTTCGAGGCCTGGACAGTCTCGGCCTCGCCGAGCGAAGCCTCGGCGACACCCCCAACCGGGCCGAGGAACTCGCCGCTCGGGTGCCGCTACAGGTGGCGCTCTCTGGCGAAGACCACGCATGGAGCTACGTGTTCCTCGCATCGGAGCGGGCCCGTGGTATCACCGGGACGTCCGTGCACCCCGACGGGGGGGCGGGGGTTTCGGCCCCGAAGAAGCGTTCCTGAGAGGAGAACCGCGACGTGCCCGTGCTCAAAGCCGACCTCGATGCCTCTCAGGCCTTCCCGCCTACCCCGGCTCACGGTGAGGTCCCCCAATACCCGATCGAGTCCATTGACAACGCCCTGCGCGTACTGCTTCTCCTCGGCGAGTGCCCGAAGCTCAGGCTCACCGACGTCAGCCAGTACCTGGGCGTCGCCTCTTCCACTGCTCACCGGTTGCTTGCCATGCTCCAGTACCGCGGGTTCGTGCGCCAGGACCCCGACACCCGCTGTTACGTGCCGGGCCCGACCCTCGACGGGCTCGCCTTTGGCGTCCTGCGCCGCCTGGACGTTCGCACCCGGGCCAGGCCCGTGCTCGAACGGCTCAACGCCGAGCTGCAGGAGACCGTGCATCTCGGACAGCTACAAGGAAGCGACGTCCACTTCATCGACTCCATCGAGAGCAGCAGGGCCCTGCGGGTGGCCAGCCGTCTTGGTCGGGTGATGCCCGCCCACTGCACATCGACCGGCAAGGCCCTCCTCTCCACCCTCACCGACGACGAGCTGTTGCTGCTTTATCCTCACGAGAACCTCGTCGAGCTCACACCCAAATCGATCGGCACCCGCACCGAGCTGCTGACCCAGCTCGACCGAGTGCGCGCCGACGGCTTCGCCACCAGCCAGGAGGAGAGCGAGGAGGGCGTCAGCTCTCTCGCCGTCCCCTTGCATGCCGGGGGTTTGCCCCGGCTGGCGGTGAACGCCTCGGTGCCGGTGAGCAGGATGAGCGCGACAACCCGACGCACCATCCTCGGTCGGCTCACCGCCGCCGCCGACGAGCTCGACCGCCTCCTCCTGTAGTGCGGGTCGGCGTCGACCACGCCGGTTACTTCGTCGGACCCTTTGTCTCTCGGCCACCGGCTGGTTTCGGATCGATGTCGAGACCTCTGTAGGCGAGTTTGGCCACGTGGTGGCGCCACACCAGCTCGTCATTGAATGCCGATCCGAGGTCGGGCAGCTCGGCCCGATCGGCTTCTGGCACGACCGGGGCGACACGGCCGGTGCGGGCGACGGCCGAGGTGATCGTGGCCAAGGCGTTGACGTTGAGCGCGGTCACGACCGCTCCGGCCAGGGTCGGCGCCGTGCTTGTCAGCCCGTGGCCTCGCAGCACGACGGCCGGACTGGCCCCCATGACCGTGACCATCTCCTCCGCCCTGGCGCGGTCACGAATCAGGCCGTAGTACTCGAAGGTGGGCAGGCCACGCTCCCCGAGACGCATGGCAGGGATGTTGAACGCACCGACAATGGGGAGGAGCGAGAGCTCGGTGATGCTGCAGAGGACGACCTCGGGCGGGTGAGCGTGGACGACGGCGGCCATGTCCTGTCGGTGGCGCAACACCTCGCCGTGTATCGGCAGCTCCTGGGGCAGCTGATGCTCGCCGATATCCTCGGCCGGGTGCCCATCGAGATCCACCAGCACGATGTCATCGGCCCGGGTGAGGAGCAGCCCTTTGTCGTCCTGGCTCCGGGCCCGGATGAGCATGCGATGCTCGTCGACTCGAAGGCTGACGTGGCCGAGGATGTCACTGACGAGGCCCTCGAGGGCAAGGACCCTGCAAGCCCTGGCCACACCGATGCGCTCATCGGTGAGATCGGCGCCTCGTCCGGAGGATGAGGCGCTCAAAGGGTGGTACCTGATGGCTCGGGCGACGAGGGAGAGACGATAGGGGCGACCGGCGCTCGTAGTTGGAGGGTGTTGCTTACCACGGCATGAGCAACGTAGCGGCCTACCGTGAGCAGGACGGCGACCGCCTGTTGCTCACCGAGCACGTCGACGGCCCGCCCGAGAGCTCCGGCCGCGCCCCGGCCGTACCCCGCCACGACATCCACGGCGAGGTCACGTGCCGTCCTGGCCGCCTCGCTCAGCGGCGCATCATCGCCTCGGCCGGCGGCCGCCTCGATCCACGCTCGGGAGAACCCGAGTTTGCTTGACAGTTGCTCGTGTTGGGTCTGCTCGTAGGCATTGTCGAGCCTGGAGGCCACGCACAGCGCCACGACCTCGCTCAGCTCCGGGGGAAGCGCCGTCTTGAGTGCTTCGGTGAAGGCCTGGAAGGCGGTGGTCGCCGCCGGTTGGTGGCCGGCCACGGCAAAGAACTCACCGAGGTATCCGAGGCGCTCCACCTTGGCTCCCAGCGCCTGGCGCAGCCCGGGATCGAGCTCCTCGTAGCCCAGCCTGCGGATCTCCCCCACGTTTCCTCCTCGCTGCGCCGGCAAGACCGGTCTCGACCAACGTTCTCAGAATCTGCAGGGCAGAATCTTGATCTGTAAATTACGGGCCGATCGGATTGGCGTCAAGCTCATCCGACTCGAAGCACCTCGTCCCCGGTCATGACACCGGCTGATACGGCGGGCCGTCCTCTTCTCGGATTCGCTCCGCGTCAGCGAGTATCTCGACCGGGTCCCGGCTGAGGTCGATGGTCCTGCGGAACGGCTGCGGTGTCGCCACGTCGGTCTGCCAATAGACCTCGTTGCGGTTGTCCTCCGGGTCGAAGAAGTAGATCCCGAGCGCGTTGCCATGCGTCACCACCTGTTGGATCCGAATCCCGCCGGAGACAAACCTGCGGTGATAGTCGACGAGCGACTCGATGTCGGCGAGGCGCCAGGAGATCTGGTGCACCTGCTTGGATCCGATTGGTGCCGTCCGACCCCGTTGCAGCACCAGCTCGTGATGCTCGCGAGCCGGGCGGGAGCTGAGGAACACGATCCCGAACTCCTCGTCCTCGTCGGTCACGGTCAGGCCGACGACGTCTTCGTAGAAGCGTCTCATACCGGCTAGGTCCTGTACCCAGAGCCCCGTGTGCCCGAGCTCGACGATCCCGCTCATCTGCCCTCCTTGCTCATAGGGTTCGGCGATGCGAACCGTAGCGGCGCGCCCGACGACGATCGACGTGCATCACCACTTCATCCCGCCCGGCGTGTTCCGAGACCTCGAGCGGCAGGCCGGCGGGCGCCCCCGGCTGGTGACCGATGAGCTCAGCGTCACCCTGAACCCCTTGCTTCACGACCTCGACGCCCAGCTCGAGACCATGACCGAAGCCAGGGTGGACGCCGCCGTGCTCACCTACGCCGCCCTGAGCGTGCTCGGTCCTGCCGTGTGCCGGGCCATCAACGACGCTCTCGCCGACGCAGCTGCGCTTCATCCGGGCATCATCCACGGTGCGGTGCACGTCGACATCGACCGACCCGCGGCGGCAGAGGTCGAGCTTGTCCGTGGCGTCGAGGAGCTGGGCTTGCGAGCGCTCGCCCTGCCCACTTCGGGGCGCACCAGGCTCCTGGACGACCCGGCGCTCGACGGTCTGTGGGAGGCCGCCGACGGCCTCGGCCTTCCGGTGCTGCTGCATCCCGTGTCGTTGGCGGCAGGATCGTCGACCGACTACGGCATGGAGCGCTCGTGTGCCCGCCCACACGAGACCACCGTCGCCGTCGTGCGCCTCCTCCACGGCGTCCTGCCGCGATTCGAAAATCTCCGGATCGTCGCTCCTCACTGCGGGGGGACCCTGCCGTTTCTCAAGGGGCGTCTGCAGATGTTCTTCACGCCACCGGGCGCCACCCCGCGGACCCTCCCGCGCACGCAGCGGGAGCTGGCCGACGAGGGCATCGACGAGATCTTCGACCGGTTGTGGGACCGAATCGTGGTCGACACTGCAGGGAACGGCGGGTGGACACCGGTGACACGCATGGCCGTCGATGTGCTTTCCAGCTCCCGGGTGTGCTTCGGCTCGGATTTTCCGCTCGAGTCGCATTCGGCCGCCACCATGGTCGAGTTGCTCGATGCCATCCTTTCCCTCGGCCTCGGGCCAGCGGAAGAGGCCGCCGTGCTCGGCGGCAACGCCAGGCGGCTGATCGGACCGTGAGGGTGGGTGCACCAGGGGCCCGGTCAAGACGCGACAGCGACGGCCTCGGGGTCGGCCCCTTCGAACCAGCCCGCCGGCAACGTGCCTCGGCGAGTCGCGACCCAGGTGTGGTACGACCAGAGCTTTCTAGCGTGACGCTCTCGCTTGAACGTGGCTAGGAACCGATCACACTCAGCCGCGGTCAGCGGGACCACGGGGCCGAGGCGCGCTGCTATGGCCAAGGCATCGGCGTTCTCGACGAAGTGGATCACATCGGCGAAGAGCGTAAGGACATCCTCGGCGACTACGACCTCGCCGTGGCCGCGAAGCAACGCGGCATCGGCCTCTCCGAGGGTGGCAGCGAGGGCTCGGCCCTGGTCAGCGGTGGCCATGTGCGAAGGGTCGGGATGGACCGGTACGCCCGACGCCCATCGGCTCGCGTGGTTCTTGACCGCCACGAGCGGGCAGTCATCAGCCATCGTGAACATAGTGGTCGGGTCGTGATGGAAATGGGCCACCGAGCGCACCTCAGGACGGGCCCGGTAGATCTCGGTGTGGATAGCGAGCTCCGATGGCGGTTTGCCTTCGCCTTCGAGCACCCCGCCATCGAAGTCCACGAGGAGGAGTCGTTCGCCACGCAACCCGGCGCGCGGATCGTCGATCGGTTGGATGAGCAGCCGGTCGAGGTCCGAGGGTCGGGCGCTCAGATGGCCGCTGTAGCCCATGATTCCTGCGTCCACGAGCATTCGAGTAGCCGCCGCCAGTTCTTTACGTAGCTGCTGCATTGATGTCTCCTTCCCTGAGGCTTCAGATCCGGTAGTGGCCAAGCACCTGCGGGGCAAAGAGCTCCTCGGGGTCGAGCCGGCGAGCGGCGACCCCCTGCTCGTGGGCGTAGCGGGTGAACGCTTCGAGGGTGACCCGATTGGCCTCGACACCGTAGGGCCACGGGTCGGGCCCGAGAAGTTGGCGCATCTGCTCCACCAGGCTCGGGATCCATGGCAGCGGCACCCGGCTCGCTGTCATCTCCGAGAGCCGCTCGATGCAGCGCTCCTTGGCTGCTTCGAACGCGGTCAGGAGATTGCCTGCGACCCAGGGGGCGGCGTCGAGAACGTCGGAGCGGATGACCACGACGTGCATGATCGGGAAGATTCCCGTGCGCGCTACGTGCTCACGCTCCAAAGGCTCGAAGTCCGGAAAGAGCCGCACGATCTCGCCGTCTCCCCGTTCGAAGCTTGCCGGCGGATGAGCCGAGAGGACGGCATCGAGGTCGCCGGAGTGGAGCATTTCGTCGAGCGAGCGTTCCGGGACCTGGGTGAGCGAGACGCCGTCGGGAAGATGAAGGGCGACCTTCTCACGACGGCCGGGGGAATTGACACCGGCCTGGAACCAGGCGACGTCCTCGAGGCCAATCCCCCATTCGTAACGGAGGAGGGCGCGGGTGTACACCGCCGCGGTCTGCGCCCACTCGGGCACCCCGATGCGCGCTCCAGAGAGCTCCTTCGGGTCGCTCGGGCCTCCCGGTCGAACGAAGATCGAGGAGTGCCGGCAGACCCGGGAGGGAAACACGGGAATGGCAATGAGGCTGGTGTCACCGGCGGCGCGAAGGGCCACGTACTTGGCGAACGACAGCTCCGATACGTGCCACTCGCGATACCTGAGGAATCTGAAGAAGATCTCCTCGATCGGCAGCGCGAGCGTGGTCAGGTCAACGCCTTCGACCGACACAGCCCCCGACTGGAGATCACGGACATGCTCGTAGCCGCTCATCGCCATCGTCAAAGGAAGCGTCATCGGCCCACCGTCCCTCGCATCCCGTTCACTCGGACCACAGCCCGGCTCGAGCAAGGACCCCGTCGAGGCGCGCCTCAAGGTCTTTGGTGGCGCTCATCATCGGCAGCCGGTGTTCATTGTTGGGGATCACGCCCATCCGGCGCAACATGTACTTGATGGGGATGGGGTTGGTGTCGAAGAACACCGATTGGTTGAGCTCCCAGAGCTCTACATGGATCTTTCGTGCATCCGAGAGCCGCTCCTCCTCCACCGCCTGCCAGAGCGATGCCACTCGGTCGGGGACGAGGTTGCCGACGGCATTCATAAGGCCCCGGGCCCCGACGGCAAGCATGGGCAGGCTCAGCTCTTCGAGTCCGACGAAGACGCGGAATTCGGGACCGACGCGATTGAGCATCTCGGTCACGAGGCTCAGGTCGCTCGATGCGTGCTTCATCCCGACAAGGTTCTCGGCCCGGAGGACGATTGCCTCGATCGTGGGAGCTTCGAGCGCTACCGCGGCGCGACCGGGAATGTGGTAGATGAGGACGGGCGCTTCAAGACGATCGGCGAGGCTGACGAAGTACTCCTCGAGTCCCCGCTGGGGCGGCCGAAGGTAGAACGGGGTGACGACGAGCACGGCGTCGGCGCCGGCGTCGACCGCACGGCACGACAGCTCGAGGGTCTCGTCATAGGAATCGGTCCCAGTCGCAGCCACTACCGGGATGCGACCGGCCGCACTCATCACGGCGGCGCGGACGAGCTCCAGGCGCTCCCCGATGCTGAGGACGCTCGGTTCTCCGCTCGTGCCCGTGACTAGCACCCCCTGCGAACCACTGACGACCTGACGGTCCACCAGATGCTCGTAGGTCGTCAGGTCAACTCGGCCATCGACGAATGGTGTCACCAGCGGCGGGTAGGAGCCCACGAGCGACGTCGGCTGCAGCCGAATCACTCTTCGGTCCCCCTGTTGGTGTCAAATCCCCGCTGCGATCCAAGCAGCCTGGGGGTCAGTTTGAGGTCCTCCTGCCACATCAGCGAGTCCATGGCCAGGTGCAACGGGCTGTCCTGGATCGTCAGCTCGTAGACGGCCTCGTCGTTTGAGGCATGGTTGTGGACCGACCAACCCGGCGCGGTGAGCATGAGATCCCCCGCCGCCCACTCGTAACGCCGGCCGGCGACGCGGCTCCAGCCGCTGCCGGAGAAGAAGTAGTTGATCGCCGCCGAGGCATGGCGATGAGGGCGGTCGACGATTCCCGGCGGCCGCACGGTCATGGTGGCGAAGAAGCTGTTCGTCGTCCCGTTGGTGCGACCCGTCGCCGGGTTGTAGAGCAGGTAGAGACGACGGCCCCGATACGACTGACCGAGTGCCATCAACTTGTCGAGCTCATGCTTGACCTCGTGCCAAGGCCAGTGCAGTGGCTGCTGCTCGACGACCTCGGGGTTGATGAGCCGCTCGTAGGACATCAGCATCGGGCCGCCGTCCCCCATCGGAAAGACGTGCGCCACGGGATGCGGGGAGGCCGCAGCCTCCGGGGCGGCCACCCGAACCGGTGACTCCTCCGGAGGACGCTCGTCGATGTAGTGCACGCGGAGCTTCTCCAGCAGCGGGGCGTTGGAGTAGGTGAGACGCACCTGGCGTTGAGTCGTGTCGTTGACGTGCACGTAGGTGGTGAGCGCCGGGGTATACCACACGTCGTAGCGCTCGAAGGCGATCTTGTTGCCTCCGACTACGGAGAAGCCGGATCCCTCGATGCAGAAGCAGACCTGCGAGGAGTTGTGACGAATCGCTGCCGTTCGCTCACCGGGGAGGAGGACATCGAGGCTGACGCGGATCCCGGGCGCAAGACCGAGGCCGGGTCCATCGGCCAGCGGGTGGACGATCAGCGAGCTACGACGGCCGTTGTCGGGACGGGCGACCGAAGAGAGGCGGTCGACCTCTTCGGCTATCTGGGCGGCAGGTATGACGAGCGGTGGCCAGATCCCCTCCTCGATCGTTGGTGAGGTGACGCCGACCTTGTCGACGAACGTCGCTCGGGGCGCATCCCCGGTCTCGATGACGCCGTCCGACCGTTGTGCCTGGTCTGTCATGGCTCCTGGCCACCCTTCTTCATCGATGGCGGCCCGACCAGGTCGATGCTGGCCCGCCCGCCACGCGGAATGTTCAGTGACTTGGCACCCACTCGGGAAAGCAGCTCCGCCCCCAGAGAAAGGTCTTCGATACCCGAGCCCATCCCCTTGAACAGGGTGATGTCTTCCGAGTCGCGACCGGTCGACTCGCCGCGGACGACGTCGCCGAGTGAGCGCACCCCGTCCCAGGGATCGGGGCCTGCGCCGTAGAACTCCCTGAGCTCGCTCGATAGATGGCGCGCTTGGGCCTGACTGTCGGTCACGACCGAGGCACATCGGGCCAGGATCTTGGGCTCGAACTCCCTGCGTTGCAAGTCGATGGCGCCGACCGCGTTGATGTGGACCCCGAGCGGGAGCATCTCCTCCTGGAGCACCGGCTCGGTCGCCCTCGTGACAAGGGTGACGACGTCCGCGCCGTCGACGGCCTCTGTCACCGATGAGCTCGTTGCGCAGGGCAGACCCAGCTCATCGGTCACTCGCCTGGCGAACTCGCGACGCCGTTCCGGATCCCGGCTGAAGGCGCGAACCCCGGCGAGGCAACGAACGCTGGCCACCGCCGCCACCTGGCCCATCGCCTGCTTACCTGTGCCCACGATGGCCATCTGGCTGGCATCGGCGCTCGCCAGCCGGTCGGTGGCGAGAGCAGCGGTTCCCGCAGTCCGCAACTGTCCTAGGGCGAACGCCTCGATGACCGCCCTGAGCGCGCCGGTATCTGCATCGAAGAGCAGCAGCACGGGGTCGGCCCCCCCGGGCGTGTGGGCCCATGTCTTGGCGCCGACCAGCCGCTCGTCACCGAAGGCCGCGCCGAGAGCATGCAGGGTCGAGTGACCGTCAAAGCCGACCATGGTCTTCTCGAGCGCAACGGCGCGCCCCGCGCCCTCCTCCGAGAATCCTCTGGCCAGCGCCTGGACGGCGTCAGCGAGGTTGAGGACTGACGCCACGTCGCGCTCGGAAATCCACTGCGTCGAGCTATCCATCGGCAGCAATCATTGGGGTCTCCTGCTTCTGTCCGGGTGACCACACCTCGACGCCGTCGACGCCAAGGATCACAGCCGCCTGCCGACGAGCAGCTGCTCATCGAGTGCTTCAGAAACTGTTTCTGAGAGTATCGACGAAGCCAAGGAGTGTCAAGGCCATCTCCCCTGGTGATACCTTCGGACCCCACGAGCGGCCGGGGCCTGCGGCACCTCAGGGGAGCGCCGCCTCGATGGCGAGGCGCGTTCGGAGCACCGCGTCGGAGAACACGGCCCAATGATCCTCCGGAACGCGCGCGAGCGGTACGGAGACGCTGATGGTCGCGACCGGACGTCCACGCTCGTCGCGTATGGCCGTGCTTACCGAGCCGACCCCGACCTCGCTCTCGCCGACGTTGCGAGCGAACTCGTGTCGTCTCACGTCGGCGAGCTCGGCGAGGAGTGCCGCCCGCGACGTAATCGAGTGCTCAGTCAACGACGGGAGCTTGGGGGATGGATACAGCCCGCGAAGGAAGTCGTCGCTCTCGCAGGCCAACCAGGCCTTGCCCACCGATGTGCAGTGCGCCCACATGAGTGTGCCCACACGTGAGGCTACCCGCAGGGCGTTGGGGCTCTCAGCGCAGTCTATGAAGAGGACTTCGCGTCCCTGGAGGATCGCGGCGTGCGCCGTCTCGCCCGTCTCGTCGCGCAACTCCTCGAGAAAGGGCCGCACCAGGGTCCGGATGTCGAGGCTCCTTGCGGCGCTCAGCCCCACTCGCAGCAGGACAGGACCCGCCTTGTAGGCCTTGCTCTCCGGGTCCTGAGATACGAAGTCGTGGTGGACAAGCATGGCAAGCAGCCGATGCGCGGTCGAGATGGCGGTCCCGAGCTCCGCACTGGCTTCCGAGACGCGAATCTGCTTCCGCTCTGCCACCATGATGAGGAGCCGCAGCACGTTGTCTACCGACTCGATCGGATAGGTGGGCCGACGTACCGGCACTTCTGGCTCGACCGCCCCCTTTCCCTCTCGCACGAGGCGAGCCTAGTGCTGAAAAGGCCGCTCGGTCCGGTGTCGGGCTCCTCATCGGCACCCCGATCGCTCCTTGGCCCCTTGACCCCCGACGGGCCGGCGGTTACATTCCGAAGAACCGCTTTCTGTTGAAGCCACGAAGTCTCATTGCTTCATTGCGGCGCACATCCGTCGGAATCGGGGGTAAGAGAGCATGAGAGCGAAAGTCATCGGATTGGCCGCGATCGTTGCGCTGGTGGCGACGGCGTGCGGTTCGAGCAGCACGTCGACAGGATCTGGGGGTGGATCCTCCGGTAGCGGAGCGTCGACTGCGGCGGTCCTGCACTTCAATGCCAATGGCACGCCCGACCTCAAGGGGATGACGATCCGCATCGGGAACGCCGCAGGCAGCGCCCACATCGGTGACACCAACGTGCACGACCTGGTGCACTTCCTCTCGCTGTGGGGGGCCAACGCCAGCCAACAGAACGCCTCGCAGAACGCGCCCGAGCTGGCGGTAGAGAGTGGAAAGCTAGACGTCGCCATCGGCCCCCTGCCCACCGAGGTGGATTCGGGCCTGGTCGTGTTCGGTCCCAACCAGGCCAGGCTCGACGACGAGGTCCTAGCCAAGTCCAATATCACCAGCCTGGCCGGTCTCAAGGGCAAAACGGTCGCCATCTGTTGCGACGCCTCGCCCGACGGAGTGCTCTTGAATGCTGTGCTGAAGAAGGCCGGGCTCAGCCAGTCCGACCTCCACATCCTGCGCACTGGCGCGAGCAGCTCATCGCTTAGCGCTCTGCTCGCCGGACAGGTGGACGCCGCCTTCACGGCGGCGAGCGGCCTGCCCGCTGCAGCCAGCAAGCTCCGCTCCCTCGCGTCTGCGACCAAGCTGATCCCCGCCTACGCCGACAGCTTCATGTCCGCGCCGGGATCATGGCTGAAGTCCCACCCAGCGGAGGCTGAGGCGGTCGATCTGGCCTGGCTGGCCTCGGCCAAGCTGTTCAACGGAAACGAATCGGCCTGGATCAAGAACGCGGCCTCCTATACGAGCAATGCCGACAACACCGCCCAGTACAAGCAGGCCTGGCAACAGCTCAAGGTGCTGGCCGGATGGCCGGTCTCGAAGTCAACCCTGACCTCGTCGGCGGTCGACTACAACCTCAAGGTCTCCAAGCAGCAGGCGGCGCTGAAAGGGCAGGGAAACCGACCGGCAGCCCAGGAGATGAATCTCACGCCATGGAGCGAGGCGTGGACGGCGTTCACCGCTCACAAGAGCGCTCTATGAGCTCATCGAATGAGCGCTTCGGCGTGCCGGCGGTCGCATCAACTCCAGGCGAGGTGCTGCTGGCTCCCCAGGGATCCAGGCCATGGTTTCGTGCCCACGACCAGCTCGTTGCGGGGGTGCTCGCCGTACTCGTCGCTTTCGGGCTGTGGCAGGCCAGTGCCTTGTTCCTGAAGCCCATCTTCATCTCCACGCCAAGTCAGGTCGTGCCGGCACTGTTCTCGCTCATCGGCTCCGGCCCTCTTCCAGGAGCGTTCCTGAGAAGCCTCCTCGAGATGGTGTGCGGTGTACTGATCGCCCTGATCGTGGGCGTGGGAGTGGGTCTGTTGATGGGGCGGGTCCGCTTGGTCGAACGCGCCCTCGAGCCGCTCGTCGCCTTCGGCAACGCCACGCCTTCCATCGCTCTCCTCCCGGTCATGGAGGTCTGGTTCGGTTTCGGGACCGCCGCTCGCGTCGCGTTCATCATGGTGATCGCCGTTTGGCCCCTGGTGGTCAACACCCACGCCGGCGTTCGGGCGGTACGCGGCCGGCTCGCTGACGTCGGCAATACGTTCGGGATGAACGGTTTGAAGCAGATCAGGTACGTCTACCTCCCCGGAACGATGCCCTTCATCTTCGTCGGCGCCCGGATTGCCTTGGCCATCGGAGCCGTAGGAATGATCCTCGGTGGCCAGGAGATCGGGCAGTCTGGCCTCGGCGGCCTGACGGAGGACTTCGGCAGCTACAGCCAGACCGCCGACCTCGTAGCTACCATCGCAACGACGACCGTTCTTGCGATCCTGCTCTTCTCGGCTCTTCGAATGCTGCAGGTCCGAGCGTTCCCTTGGATTGCAGCCACCTCGGCAGGAAGGCGTGACACACGATGACTAGTTCGACCCCGACCCACGACCTCGCTCCGGGACCGACGGCGACAAACGCCGAAGCCGGAAAGCCGATCCTTGACGTTCGCGACATATCCAAGACGTTCCCAGGGCCACAGCGCACCGTATTCGCGCTCGATCGCGTCTCACTCCCGGTGCGACGGGGAGAGTTCATCAGCCTGGTGGGCACCAGCGGCTGTGGCAAGACGACTCTGTTGCGGATCATCGACGGCCTGGACAAGGCCGACTCAGGGGAGCTCCGTCTCGACGGTGAGCTGTTGAGCGGCGTGTCCAAGGACATGGCGTACGTCTTCCAGGACATCAACCTGCTGCCGTGGCGGAGCGTCCTCGACAACGTCGCCCTCGGCCTCGAGGTCAGGGGCGTGAAGAAGACCGACCGGCGCGCCCGGGCGCTCGAGGTACTGGAGATGGTCGGGCTGGCCTCGGTCGCCAAGGTGGCCCCTTATACCCTGTCGGGAGGCATGCAGCAACGAGTCGGGGTGGCACGAGCCCTTGCCGTCGGACCCAAGGTCCTCCTGATGGACGAGCCGTTCGGACAGCTGGACAACTTCACCCGCGAGGCCCTCCAGGTCGAGATCGCCACCCTCTGGGCCAATCTCGGCATGACGATCGTCTTCGTCACCCACGACGTCGACGAGGCCATCTTTCTCTCGGATCGCATCGGCTTGTTCCAACCCGACCCGGGCCGGCTCACCGAGATCATCGACATCGACCTCCCCCGTCCGAGGACGGAGTACGACGTGCGAGCCGACCCGAGAGCGATCGAGCTGCGCTCTCAGATCACCGAGCACCTGCGTGGCGCGAACGTCCCGGCCCGATGACCGCCGTCGCTTCTCCCGCCAAGGAATTGGAGCGGCCGGCGAGGGCTCCAAGTGGGCCTCGGCAGCCGCTGGTCGAGCGACGCATCGTCGGCTTTCTCGCTCCGATCGCGGCCGTCGTCATCATTCTCGCCGCTTGGGCCGTCACGGCCCAGTTCATCAACCCCGTCCTCATCTCATCTCCACAACAGGTAGCGGGCGACTTCATCACGCAGTTCCAGGCCGGGACGGCGACCTCTGCGCTCGAGATCTCATTGCGAGAGCTCTACATCGGCATGGTCATCGGCCTGGCGGCCGGCATACTCGTCGGCCTTGTCATCGGACGGTATCGGGTGCTCGACAGCATCCTGAGCCCGTTCATCAACGCCGCCAACGCCACTCCCCTCAACGTGCTGATCCCGCTGCTCATCGTCTGGGTAGGTATATCCACCGAGGCTCGGGTGCTGTTCGTCGTGCTGATCACGTTCTTCCCGGTCCTGCTCAATACCGCCGGAGGCCTGCGCAACGTGAGCCGCGGCTACGTGGAGGTGGGACGCATGCTCGGTATGAGCGAACGCCAGTTGCTGCGCAAGGTGATCCTGCCCGGTGCGGCTCCCTATATCTTCGCCGGAATCCGGATCGGAGTGGCCCTGGCGGTCATCGGCATGATCGTTGGAGAGATGGAGGTCAGCAACGTCGGCCTTGGCTATCTCCTCAACTTCTACGGAACCGGCTTCCAGACCGGCAAGCTGCTCGCCCTGGTCGTACTCGCCTCGCTGATCGGCGTGATCAACGTCCTCATCGTCCGCGGGATCCAGGCGCGATGGTTCAAGTGGATCTCGATCGCCCGCTGAGCCGGCAAGAGAAGGTGACGAAAGCGGTTTCCGCGCAAGAGAGGAGCGCCATGAGCGACACAGACAAGGCCATAGCCGACGCCGCCGTCGCCGGCAAACTGCTCGTGCGCCCCTATATCCGCTGGGCCGACGAACAGAAGATTCCGGTGGTCGAAGACTTCGCCGTCGACCTCCTCGCCGTCGAGACGGCCCAGTGGGACCGTATCGGAGTGCCGGCGGCGCTCGTCCATCTCGTCGGAAGAGGCGACTGGGCCAACGTGATCGTCACCGACCTTCCTGCTGGCGCATCGGCCGAGCCCCAACGCCATCTCTACGAGGAAGTCACCTACGTCCTCCGCGGGCACGGCAACACGGTTGTAGAGAACAGCGACGGTACGCAACACAGCTTCGAATGGGGACCACGGAGCCTCTTCGGCCTTCCGCTCAACGGCCGTTACCGCCATTTCAACGCCAGCGGTTCGGAGGCGGCCCGGCTGGCGTCGGTAACGAGCCTCCCTCTGATGCTCAACGCATTTCACGACGAGTCGTTTGTGTTCGACAACACCGCCGACTTCGAGCAGCGCTTCGGTCAAGAGGGCAGGTTCAGAGGCGAGGGCGACTTCGTCGGCGTCGCCCCCGGTCGGCACATGTGGGAGACCAACTTTGTCCCCGACCTGGCGAACTTCGAGCTCCCCAGCTGGGCGGCGCGTGGCGAGGGGAGCCGGAATCTGAAGTTTGTGCTCGCCGACGCCACGATGCACGCCCACGTGTCGGAGATGCCCGTCGGCACCTATAAGAAGGGCCATCGCCACGGCACCGACTTCCACGTCTTCACCGTCGACGGCCACGGCTACAGCCTGTTGTGGTACGAGGGTGACCAGGACTTCACGCGCATCGACTGGCGCCACGGGGTCGTCTATGCGCCGGCGGATCAACAGTTCCACCAACACTTCAACACGGCGGAGCACCCGACGCGCTATCTGGCCGTTGCCTACGGCGGCCTGCGGTACCCGTTCACCGAGGAGCGACGCCAGCACTTCCTCGGGGTGGACAAGAGCGTGACAGAGGGTGGCCGTCAGATCGACTACGCCGACGAGGATCCCCGCATCCGCGCCCTGTACGTCGCCGAGCTCGAGCGCGACGGAATCGAGTGTGCGATGCCGCCCGTGACGGGGTAAGTGGCGTCGAGCCTGTGCTGTTCCCGGTGGAGGGCCGCCTGCAGGTCAAGGAACGCTCGGAGCACACCATCACATTGCTCGGGCGCGTCCAGTGAAAGGGTAATACCCTATGACCATGACGACGACCAGGGCAGCCGGCGATCGGGTGGATGCACGGTCGAAGGCGACCGGCGTGACGCGCTACGCCGCCGACTTCCGTGTCGAGGGGACCTTGCACGCCGCCGTCGTCCGCAGCCCGGTCCCGCACGGCGAGATCGCGAGCATCTCGACCACTGAAGCGTCGGCCATGGCCGGAGTGGTCGCGGTGGTCACCTCGTCGGATCTCCCTGCCGGCCTCTGCGGACGAAAGGTCCGCGACATGCCCCTCCTCGCCCGTGAAAAAGTCCGCTTCAGCGGCGAGAACGTCGCCGTCGTCCTGGCCGAGACCCGGGACGCCGCCGAGGCGGCCGCGGCGCTCGTCGACGTCGACTATCGCGACCTGCCCGCGATGCTGCAGGCGACCGGCGCATTGCATCCTGACGCCCCCATCGTGCATGCCACCCCGTGGGACTACGAGGGCGCGGTCGTCACCGCCGGGAGCCCTCCTAACCTGCAGTCCGAGCTGTGCGAAGGGTCCGAGGCCCTCGTTGCTGACGCCATCGGAAGGGCCAGTCACCTCGTGGCCAGGACCTATCGGACACCGCCAGGCCACCAGGGATACCTCGAGCCACACTGTTGGACCGCCGTGCCCTCGAAGGCGGGCGGAGCCCGGCTCTTGGGGACAACCAAATCCCCTTACCGGCTTCGCGAGCAGATCGCCAAGACGCTCGATCTCGACGTCGCGACCGTCGAGATCGAACCGGTGCCCCTCGGCGGCGACTTCGGCGGTAAAGGTGACGTCGTCGACGCGTCCCTCTGCGTGGCTCTTGCCCTCCGGGCGGGCCGACCCGTCCGCCTCGCCCTGCGCTCGGGTGAGGACCTGACGTCCACCGACGCCCGCCACTCGAGCCAGATCGAGGTGCGGATCGGATGCGACGAGCAGGGGCGACTTCTCGGCCTCTCCGTCGACGCGCTCCTCGACGGGGGTGCCTACGCCGCAGCCAAGCCGATCCCTTCGGTCAACCTCCACGGGATCGCCGAGTGCGCTCTTGGCTACCGGCTCCCCTGCTACGCCGTCAGGTCACGCATCGTCTACACCAACACCGTGCCAAAGGGCCACATGCGCGCGCCCGGCGCCCCGCAGGCCGTCTTCGCCATCGAGAGCGCCATCGACGAACTGGCCGAAGCGGCGGGCATCGACCCGGTTGCCCTGAGGAAGCGCAACCTGTTAGCCGACGGGGACCGGGACGCCTACGGTCATCTGTGGCCCGAGGCGAGGGGCATGGAGACCGTCGACGCCGCCATCGGCCAACCGACGACAGTCGAAGTGCCACCCGGGTGGCGGGAAGGAAGAGGACTCGCCGTCTATGCCCGACCGACCGCTGCCCCTTCGACGACGAGCCTCCGGCTCATGCGGCATCCCGACGACCGCTTCGAGGTCCAGGTTCCAATCCCGGAAACCGGCACAGGAAGCCACACCGTGGTGCGCGAGCGATTGGCGGCGGCGCTCGACGTCGCTTCGGAGTCGATCGACGTGGTCCAGGTCGGGACCGGCGACCTTCCCTACGATCCGGGTGTGGGAGCCAGCCGTGTCACGGTCGGGGTGATAGCGGCAGTCGACCAGCTGGTGGCGGCCTGGGAAGATCAAAACGGCGACGGGCCGGTGACCGTGCAGACGGCTGCGGGATCGGACACACCTGCCCTCTCCTACTGCGCCCAGGTCGCCCATGTGGCGGTCGACCTCGAGACCGGGCAGGTGAGAGTGCTCGAACTGACCACCGCCGTCGATGTGGCTGCCATAGTCAGGCCCCGAGCCCACCAGCTCCAGATCGACGGCGGGGCGGTGATGGGGCTCGGGTTCGCCTGCTTGGAAGATCTCCTCGAGTCCGAGGGTCAGGTCTGGGCCGCCAACCTCGGGGAGTTCAGGCTCCCGACCGCCGGGGACATTCCCGTACTTCACACCGTTCTCATCGAGGGTGGCCGCGGGGTGGGACCCGCCGATCTCAAGGCGGTAGGAGAGCTCGCCAACGTGCCGGTGGCGCCCGCTGTCGTCAACGGCATCGCCGACGCCATCGGTTGCCGAATGCGGGCGCTGCCCGTCACGGCCGAGCGGGTGTACTGGGCCCTTAGGGCCGGGGAGCAGTCATGAGGTTGCACGCTACGGTAAACGGGTCAGCGATGGACGCCGACCTCTCGGCCACGTCCAGCCTCCTCGATGTTCTGCGCACCGCCGGGCTGACCGCCACGAAGGAAGGTTGCCGCATCGGGGTGTGCGGTGTGTGCACCGTCCTGGTCGACGGATCGCCCGTGAGCTCCTGCCTCTACCTGGCCGCCTGCGCCGAGGGTGCGGACGTATGGACAGCGGAGGGCGTGGCCCGCACCCACCCCGACCTGGTCGACGCATTCGTCGGCTGCGAGGGAATGCAATGCGGCATCTGCACGCCCGGGCAGATCGTCACGGTCGCGTCGATGGGTCCCGACGTTCGAGGCGAGGAAGCAGTCCGCGAGTACCTCGGCGGGAACCTCTGCCGCTGTACCGGGTATACCAGCATCGTCGAAGCGGTGGAGACCTACTTTGAACGGTGAGAACGTCGACTTCCGCGCTCCCTCGACGGTCGATGAGGCGGTCGGCGAGCTCGCCTTCGAAGGAGCGATCGCCGTCAGCGGCGGGACGTCGGTCGGTCTGCTGATCGGGCAGGACCTCATCGCCCCGACGCGACTGGTGTGGCTGGGCCGGATCCCCGAGCTTCGGGGGATCGCACCGGTCGAAGACAGGCTTGATATCGGTGCCGCCGTTACCCTTCGTTCTCTTTCCGCTCACCCACTGGTGACTGCCGCCCTGCCTGCGGTCGCTGCCGCCGCGGGAGCGGTAGGCAACACACGGGTGAGGGCCGTCGCGACCGTCGGCGGCGCGCTGGCCCACGCCGACCCGCGTCAGGACTTACCTCCCGCCCTGCTGGCCCACGGAGCAGTCGTGGAGGTCGCCGGCGGCCAGGGACGTCGCCAGGTACCACTCGAGCAGCTCCTTCGTGGCTTCATGAGCACCACGCTCGACCCCGACGAGGTGATCACGAAGATCTCGGTGCCGCTCGTCTACGAGCAGCGAGGCGTCTACAACCGATTCACCCCCGGCAGTGCCGAGGACTACCCGACCGTCGCGGTAGCGGCGAGCGCAACCAGGTCGCCCGACGCGAGCGTCAGGCAAGCCACGGTTGCGCTGGGCGGGGCGGGCTCCACCGCGTTCCTCGTCCCCGAGACCGACCGGCTCGTCGGACGCTTGGGGACCCCGGCGGAGATCGCCGAGGTCGCCGACGCCGCCGCCGAACGGGCCCAGCCGGTGGACGACCGACTGGGCTCGGTCGCCTACAAGCGGGCCATGGTCGCGGTCTGGACCAGGCGATGCCTCTCCTCCTGTTTGGATGGCCGCGACACCCGGCTCAGATAACGAAGGATTCGATCGCCTCGGGAGCGAAGAGCTCGGCGGGCTCGTAGACGCGGCCGGCAAGCCCTTGCTCGTGCGAATAGCGCAGGAAGGCGCGCAGGGTGGCATCGTTGTGCTCGATGCCGTAGGGCCAGAAGTCGTGACCCATGAGCTGGCGCGCCGCTCTGGCATGCTCGTAGCTCCATGGCAGCATGCTCGCTGACGCCGCCGTCTCCTCCAAGCGATCCGCGGCCATGGCCTTGGCTGCGACGAAGGCCTTGTACATGGCGTTGGCGATCCACCGATCCCGTTCGTAGACCTCTCGGCGGATGACGATCGTATGCATAATGGGGAAAATCCTTGTCCGGGCGAAGTAGTCGGCCTCCACCGCCTGGATGTCGGGCCACAGCCGACGAACGGCGGGATGACCCGCTGCAAACGGCTGGGGCGTCCGCGGCGTGTACAGGGCGTCGATCTCTCCCCCGGCCAGCATGCCCTCCAAGGTCGCGCCCGCCGGCACAGGACTGATCTCGACGCCCTGCGGATTCACTTCGAGCTTCTCCGACCGGCCCGGTCGCCGCAAGCCGCCGGTGCGGTAGCGCGCGGACGCCACAGGAACGCCGTGGTGCTCGGCGAGAATTCCCCTGATCCACACGGCGGCCGTCACCTGGTACTCCGGCACCCCCACAACCCGTCCCTGCAGGTCGGCGGGGGTCTCGATACCGGAGCCCGTATGGACGTACACACCGTTGTGGCGGAAGGCCCGCGACGGGAACACCGGGAGCGCGACAAACGCGTTGCCCCTGGCCAGGGTCAAGACATACGTCGAAAGCGACATCTCGGCCATGTCGAACTCTTGGTGGCGAGCCATTCTGAAGAATGTCTCTTCTACGGGGAGGTTGAGGTAGGTGATGTCAATGCCTTCGGGCCGGATCCGGCCGTCCGCCAGCGGGAGGGTCCGGTCGTAGTCCCAGCAAGCGAGAGTCAGACAGCGGTTCATGAGCTTGATCCCTCGTCGAGCGTCTTGTATATTTCGTACGTAAACGTACTATTATTTGACAATGATAGCCGGCGTTCGCTGGCGAGAGTGGAGAAGAGGTGACAGAGCGGTCCGGCCGTGAGATGCTCGTCGTGGGCGGCGGGATCGGCGGCTTGGCTGCTGCGCTTGCCGTAGCGCGAACGGGTTGGGCCGTGCGGGTACTCGAGCGATCGGAGCGTTTCGCCGAGATCGGCGCTGGCATCCAGCTGGCACCCAACGCGACCCGGTTTCTCGACCAGATGGGACTGCTCGACCAGGCCGTCGACGTCGGCGTCCTGCCCCGTCGGCTCGTGCTGCGCAACGCCGTATCGGGGAAGGAGCTCACTGCGTTGGACCTTGGCGCCGACTTCCGGGCCGCCTACGGCGCGCCGTACATCGTGCTCCACCGCGGCGACCTGCTGAAGATCCTGCTCGATGCCTGCGCCGCCGAGGCAAACGTCTCCCTCGAGGTGGGCCGGGACGTCGTCGAAGTGTCACCAGGCCCTGCCTCCGTCGATGTGACCTGCGCCGACGGTGCCCATTACTCGGCCGCGGCCCTGGTCGGCGCCGACGGACTGTGGTCAGCACTGCGCCGGCGGCTCAGCAACGACAAGCCCGTCTGCTCGGGGTTCGTGTCCTATCGCGGCGCCGTCCCGTTGCACACGGTGGTCGAGCATCCGGCCTTGGACGACGTGGTGGCCTGGATCGGCCCCGGGCTGCATTTCGTGCAATATCCGCTCCGGCGCACGCAGCTCTACAACCAAGTGGCCGTATTTCGCAGCGACGAGTATCTCGCCGGCAAGGACGATTGGGGTAGCCCCGAGGAATTGGACCGGCGTTTCGCCATCACCTGTCCCCAGGTCCTTGCGGCGCTGCCGTCGCTGCGGCGGGACAATCGCTGGCCGATGTATGACCGCGAGCCCATCGGCACCTGGACCGACGGGCTCGTGACCCTGTTGGGCGATGCGGCCCATCCCATGCTGCAGTACCTGGCCCAAGGCGCCTGTCAGGCGCTCGAGGACGCCGCTGCGCTCGGCGCCGCCGTCAGCCGCCATGCCCCGGTCGCAGCCGCCCGGGCCGACATTCCGACCGCCTTTTCCGCATACGAGCGCGTTCGCCTCCCGCACACCGGGCGCGTGCAGCGCGCGGCGCGCGTGTGGGGCGACATCTGGCACATCGACGGCGTCGGCGCCCTGCTCCGTGACGAGCTGCTTCTCCAGCGCGCCTCCGACGACCACCATCACATAGACTGGCTTTACGGTGTCTCGACTTGGGCCTGACCGTCGACCGTCCGGAGCGGTCGCGTACGATTTGGTGCGCGCACCTGGTCACCTGATCCGTCGGGCTCAGCAGGTGCACGTCGAGTTGTGGAGCGGGCTTGTCGACGGTGGGCTCACCAGCCCGCAATTCGCCGTGCTGTGCGCCCTCGAGACCGAGAGCCGCGTGGACCAGACCCGTCTCAGCCTCCTGGCATCCCTCGACACGTCCACCTGTCAGGACGTCGTCAGCCGATTGCAGCGGCGGGCGCTCATCGACCGGGTACGGGATCCAAGTGACGGCCGACGCTGGCTGCTGGCCCTGACGCCCCTTGGTCAAGCGACCCTCGCCCAGGCGCTTCCCGCCGTGGCCGCCGTTGGCGACCGTCTTCTCGAGCCGCTGACGCCCGAGGAAGGCGACGAGCTACGGCGGTTGTTGGCGAAGGTGGTGGACCGCTGAGCGGCCAGCGCTCATCCGTCGCCTGCCACGCTCCGGCTAGCCGGCATCCGTGAGGGCTTCGCGCAAGGCGCGCGTCCACTCCTGTTGGCGGCCCGCCTCACTTGTCGCCGTGCCCACGCCCAAGTACCGCTCCACCACCTCGGAATTGGCCAGCAGCTCCTTGCCGCTGCCGGTGAGGGTGATGGTTCCGCGCTCCAACAGGAAGGCCTGCTGAGCCACTCCCAACGCCAGCCGCCCGTTCTGCTCGACGAGCAGCACGCCCTTCCCCTCGCGGGCCAGACGGACGACCACGTCGAAGATACGCTTCGTGACCTGAGGCGCCAAGCCGAGGGACGGCTCGTCGAGGAGCACGTAGCTGGGGTCGGACATCAACCCGCGGCCGATGGCCAGCATCTGCTGCTGGCCACCAGAAAGTGACCCAGCGAAGTCGCCGAGCCTGGAAGTCAGCTCGGGGAAAACGTCGACGACAGCGTCGATGCGGCCGCTGGCCAGAGCCCGGCGAGCGCCGTAGGCCCCGAGCAGCAAGTTCTCCTGAACGGTCATGTTGGAGAACATCTGCCGACCTTCGGGCACGTGGGCGACCCCGGCTCTCACTGCCTCCTTGGTCGACCCCCCGGGGAGGGGCCGGCCATCGACGGACACCTGGCCACGGCGGGCACGGAGCAGGCCGGAGAGGACCTTCAGCGTGGTCGACTTGCCAGCGCCGTTGGCCCCCACGATAGCTACGATCGTCTTCGGCGGCACCGAGAAACTGAGACCGTGCAGTACCTCCTCGGAGTTGTAACCGGCCCGGATATCGGCAACGTCTAACATCTAGGCGCTCGCCTCGGCCGCGCCGAAGTAGGCGTCGATGACCGCCGGATCGCTTTGCACCTGCTGGGGCGGGCCCGAGGCGATCACCCGTCCGGCGTCCATCACGACGACCTGATCGCACACGCCCATCACGAGGGACATGTTGTGCTCCACCACGACAACCGTATGCCCGGTATCTCGGATGGCCCGTAGCATCATGCCGAGCTCGGCGGTCTCGGCGTCATTCATGCCGGCTCCCGGCTCGTCGAAGAGAACGACGTCGGGCCGAGCCATGAGCGCACGAGCCAGCTCAAGGTACTTCTGCGCGGCGAGGGGAAGCACCGCGGCGCGCTCGTCGGCCCGGTCGGCGAGGCCCATCACCTCGAGCAACTGGCGGGCTCGCGTCTCGAAGAGTCGCTCCTCGCGACGGGAACGCCCCAGGCGTAGTGACTGGGCGAGGTACCCGGCCCGACCGAGTCGATAGCCGCCCACCAAGACGTTGTCGAGCAGCGACAATTGGGGGAAGACCCTGGCGGTCTGGAACGTCCGGAACAGCCCGAGGGAGGTGATGCGATCGGAGCGGCAATCGGTGATCGACCGACCGCGTAGGTACACCTCGCCGCCGTCGCGAGTGTACAAGTTGGTCACCAGGTTGAATAGCGTCGACTTGCCGGCGCCATTGGGTCCGATCAGGGCGGTGAGCGACCCTTCGGGCACCACGACGCTGACGTCGCGCACGGCAGCGACGCCGCCGAAGGACTTCGAGAGGCCGCGCAACTCGAGGGCCGGCTCGACGGCACTGTGCCTGTTGGCGTGACCCACCCCTGCGGCGGGGACGGGAGCGGCCTGGGTCGCGGTCACCATGGCCGGGCTCTCGGTCGGGCGGGGCGAGCGTGACCAGCGGGCCCGGGCTCGTGCGGTTCCTTCGAGCACTCCGCCCCAGACGCCGGCCGGCAGGTAGCGGAGGAAGACGACAAGCAGGACCCCCGTCGCCAGCATCGAGTAGTTGGCGAAGGACTGCGACTCCAAAGGGAGATACGTGAGCAGCGCGACACCGAGGAGGGGCCCAAACAGCGTGCCCATCCCGCCGATGGCGAGCATGGTGATGAGCTGCAAGGATTCCGAGCTCCCCACCTGGTCAGGAGAGAGGTAGCGGAAATAGCTGGCGTACAGACTGCCGGCGATCGATGCCATGCAGGCGCTTATGACGAACACGGCGATCTTGGCGCGTGTCACGTTCAATCCGAGCGAGCGGGCACCTTCTTGGTCACCATGCATGGCCCGGAGGATCCGACCTCCGTTGCTACGCACGAAGTTCGCACTCAGCAAGATGGCCACGGCGACAAGCGCCCATATCAGGTAAAAGAAGCGGGTGTCCGTGTCGAACGCGTAGCCGGCCACCGAGAAGGGCGGGATGCCGGCGATGCCCGATGGTCCACCGGTGATGTTGAGCCCGGAGGCCAATGTCTCCACCAATATCCCAAACGCCAGTGTGATGATAGCCAGGTACATGCCTCGCAGCCGACCGCATACCAAGCCGAGTACTGTGGCCACGAGCGCCGAGGCCGCCATGCCGACCACCAGCCCCGCCAGGGTGGGAAGCTGGAAGTGCACAGCCAGGATGGCCGAGGCATAGCCGCCAACGGCCATGAACCCGGCCTGACCAAGGCTGACCTGGCCTGCGATGCCGGTAAGCAGGTCGAGACCGACGATGGTGAGACAGAAGATCCCCGTGATGTTCACGGCCCGCATATCCCCAGCAGGGATGATGTGAGGTAAGAAGAGCATGAGCAGCGCGATCGCGCCGGCACCTCCCCGCATCCAGCTCCGCGGCAGTTTGGGCGGCGCGTAGATCCGGCCGCTGACACGTTCGGCGACGTCGGCACGACCACCCCTGACGCGTCCAAGAAGGCCCTGTGGGCGAAAGTAGATGATGGCCACGAGGATGACCAGACTGATGCTCGTGCTGAACAGCGACGAGACGTAGCCCGAAACGAGCGCCTCGATGACTCCGAGAACCAAGCCACCGGCGGCGGCCCCGTACACCGAGCCTAAGGCGCCCAGGCTGACGGCGATCAGCCCCTCGTTGGTGTAGCTGGCCATCGTGGTGTAGTCGAGCGAGGTCAGCGGCGCGATGACAGCACCGGCGATCACTCCGAGTGCGGCGGCGGCGACGAACGACAGCAGGATCATGCGGTCCACGGGAACACCCATGAGCCGGGCGGCGGTCATGTTTTCGGATGTGGCTCTTAGGCCCCTCCCCCAACGGCTTCGAGCCAGGAGCCAGGCAAGAGCACCGACCGATGCCAGCATGGCTCCCACCACCCAGAACCCCTGGGTCGGGATGGACAGCTTGCCCAGCGTAACCGGGCGTGACCCGGAGAACTGGTTGAAGGAGAAGGGGTTGCTACCCCAGATGAGATAGGCAGCTCCCTCGAACGCGGTCAGCAGGCCGCCCATCATCATCAGCAGGTTGGCGTGGGAGATGCGGGTCACGGCCCGGCGGATGACCACCCACTCGATGATCCCGACGGCGACACAGACCACGACCAGGGAAGCAAGGAACGCCAGCGGAGTACTCAAGTGACCGCTGTGCATGAAGCTGTACATCACCAGCGCCCCTAAGGCCACGAACGCACCCTGAGCCAGGTTGAGAGCCCCGCTGACACTGAAGATCAGCGAATAGCCCACGGCGAGAAGAGCGTAAATGGATCCGGTGATCAGCCCGCTGACGATGATGTTTCCGGCTAGCCCCATATCATCGAGATTTCATCATCATCATCTCCGTGGCCTGCGGGCGGGCTACGACGCGGACTTTCCAGCCGGTCCTGACACCTTGACCCAGTTGTTTTGCGACTTCTTCCACTGGGTGATGTACACCGAGCCGATCGTGAGGCCCCTGTTGTCAGGAATGGATGGGTCTTTGAAATTGTAGGTCCCGTTGACGCCGACGAAGTTGGTGAGCGACGAAAGGTAATGGTGAATCTGCGACGCCGTCGCGTTCACCCCGAGCTTCTTCACGGCCGACACCAAGAGGAGGCCGGGATCCCACGCCAACGCGTCACCCTCGTCCGGGACGGATTGGCCGGTTGCCTTGATGGCCTTCTCGAAGGATTGGACGACCGTCTTCGCCTTTCCGGTCAGGTTCTGTGATCCCACCTGGTACTGCGAGCTAGGGAAGTAGAGTTGGGTCGGCAGAGAGCTCGACAGGCTCTGCATCTCCTTCAACGACTCGTTGCCGTTGGTGGTCATGGTCGGCAGGCTGCCCATCCCGAGCTGCTGCATTCCTTTCAGCACGGTCGACAAGGGTGTCCCGGTCGTCCAGATCATCAGGGCCTGGGGATGGGTGGCCTTGATCTTCGACAGCTGCGTAGTGACACTCACGTCGGTCGGTCCGAAGGTCTCGTGGTCCGTCACCTTGACCTTGCCATGGCTGCCGGCCACCGCCTTTTGGATGTTCGTCCAGCCGTCCTGGCCCGAAGCATCGGTCGACGTGATGGCTGCGATGTGGCTCCAACCCTTGGCCTGGGCGAAGTTGATGAACGCTTGGGTCTGGTTGGTCGTAGAGTTCGACGAGGAGTATACGGAGCTGCCCCGGGCCGGATGGTCGCCGGGAGACAGGTCGTAGATGACCGGACCGTTCGATCCGGCCAGGTCGTCCACCGGTTTGTCCACGGTGGTGACGCTGCCTACGATGAGCAACGGGACCTGACCGACGAGTGGCGATGCCAGAGAAACCGATGTCGAGGCGGTGGACTGGTTGTCGGAGATCACAACGTTGAGGGGGTGGCCGTCGATGCCGCCTGTGGAGTTGACCTCTTTCTGCAGATCCATGAGCGAAGCCTTCTCCTCGGTCCCGAGGAAGGATGCGCTCCCGGTTACGGAGAGGATGGCATGGATGGTGTAGGGCGAGCCCTTGCCGGTTCCCGAGGACCCGGATGAGTTTGCGGCCGATGTGGTGGACGTGGAGCCGCATGCGGTCAGCCCTACCAGGGAGAGCGCTCCCAACCCGGCCAACCAGCGCCGTCTGGCCCGCTTGGCCACTGATGCAGACTTATCGCTCCTCGAGACCAACGTCCGAGAATTCATCGCTTCCCGACCTCCTCTGGTGGTGCCTGAACGAACTCCGTGGTCGGCCCCGTCCCCCTGGTGTTCCTACCACCTGACTCTACAAAACATACTAACGGTCATACAAATAGCTCATCGTGCAGGCACTCATACGCCGTCGGCTATGCGGTCGGTACCGCCTGAGATCAGCGCCTCGGCCTCGAGTCGCCACCAGGCAAGACTGCGTCACGGTCATCGGAAGCGAGGTAGGTCCGCAACTCGGCAAGGAGCTCCAGGTGCAGAGGGGAGAACGCCTTGTCTCGGCGGTGGATCAGAAAGACGGGCCCCCCCAAGGTCACGTCCGGCACGACCAGCTCGCGTAGGGATCCGTCATAGAGCTCCTGGCGCACCGAGCTGCGGAACAGGCAGGAAATGCCGAGCCCTGCGCTCACGACCTGCTTCATCGCCTCCGGGTGGCCGAGCTCCATGACAACCCGACGCCGGGTGAGACCGATTCGCCCGAGCTCGCGGTCGGTGAACTGGCGGCGGAGCGACCCGGCCTGCGCCTCCACGAAGGGCAGGCTGGCCAGGTCGGCCACATCGAACGGGCCTTTTCCTCGGGGGCGACCGTTGCGCGCCGCAACCAGGATCAGCTCCTCGCTCCCGAGCTGCTCGGCCACGAGCGCAGGGGTGGCCGGCGGAGACCCGATAACCACGACCGAGAAGTCGTTGACACCCGCTTCGGTGTCGGCGATCGCATGAGCGGCATCGATGACATCGACCCTCATGTCCGCCCCCGGTCGCTCGAGAAGGAATCGGCTGAACAGCGGGGGCAGGCGGTAGCTGCCGATGGTCATGCTCGTTGCCACCGTCACCGATCCCTGGATGCCCTCGTTGACGCTGTCGAGCTCGCGGGACAGTTCGCGCGTCCGGCGCAAAACGTCGAGTGCCCACAGATGAACGGCGCGACCGGTGTCGGTGAGGTGGAGTTGTCGCCCCTCACGGTAAAACAGCTTGGTGTCCATCCGCCGCTCGAGCGACCGGATGTGGGCCGTGACTACCGGCTGCGCCACGCCAAGGTGATCGGCCGCTCGACCGACTCCACCGAGACGAACGACGGTGTCGAGGATCTCCAGCTTCTGGAGTGACACACGCTGGTCGACGGCCATGCCCCCGGAACTATAGCGATACGGCTAAGGGACCCGACGAGTACAAGTATTTGTGCCCGCTTCCGGGTCAGCGGTACCGTCCACCAGAGATGCTTTCGTATGCTAAATAGTGTCGCGAAGCGCTGAAGCCGCGGAGGAAGACTCGATGATCCTTTTCCGTTGGGCGCGACGATCAAGGAGATGTCCATGTCCTCCTCAACACGTGTCGCCACCAGGCGGATCACCTACCAGGAGAGGAGCCAACGATGACAGAAGTCGCCGCACCTACCGACGAGGTGAAGTTTCTCCTTGACCCCTACCAGGACTGGGTAACCGCCCAGGGAATCCCCGTAGTCGAGGACTTCGGCGTCGACCTGCTCGAGGTCGAGACGGCGCCCTGGGACCGCCTCGGGGCGGACGCGGCGTTTGTCCACCTGAAGGGCAGAGGGGACTTCATTGCGGTCACGGTCGTCGAGCTGGGTCCTGGCGCAAGCACGGAGCCCCAGCGTCACCTCTACGAGGAGGTCGTCTACGTGCTGTCTGGTCACGGCACGACCACCGTGGAGAGCGCCGACGGTACCGTGCACCACAGCTTCGAATGGGGCCCCAAGTCCATGTTTGCCTTGCCGCTCAACCTCAGGTACCGGCACTTCAACGTGGATGGCAACGCTCCGGCCCGACTGGCCAGCACTCACAACCTTCCCATGATGATGAAGACCTTCCGCAATCAGGAGTTCATCTTCGACAACCCAACCGAGTTCGCCGAGCGCTTCGGCGACGACCGCTACTTCTCTGGCGAGGGGACGTTCATCCCCGTGCGACCCGGCCGCCACATGTGGGAGACCAACTTCGTTCCCGACCTGGCCGCTTTCGAGCTCCAGCAGTGGAAGGAGCGCGGCGCCGGAGGCAGCAACATGATGTTCGTGCTGGCCGACGGGACCATGCACGCTCACATGTCGGAGATGCCGGTTGGCACCTACAAGAAGGGGCATCGCCACGGTGCCGACTTCCACATCTACACCGTCACCGGCGAGGGCTACTCCCTGCTGTGGTACGAAGGCGACGAGGACTTTCGCCGGGTGGACTGGCGCCACGGGGTCCTGTACGCACCGCCGGACTTGATGTTCCACCAGCACTTCAACGCCAGCGCCGACCCGGCCCGATACCTGGCAGTGGCCTTCGGAGGACTGCGCTATCCGTTCAGCGAGGACAAGGTCCTCACCTTCAAGGGCATGGACGTGAGCCTTCGCAACGGTGGTCGTCAGATCGAGTACGAGGACGAGAATCCGAAGATCGCCCACATCTACCGAGAGGAGCTTGTCAGCCGTGGCCTGAGCCCGGCCACCTTCCGCTGATGGTGACCACCCCGGGATTGACCACGGCGCTCGGGGACGACGTCGATCGGGTCGAGATCCTCACCGTCGGCATCGATATCGGCTCCTCGACCTCGCATCTCCTCTTCTCCCGGGTCCGACTCCAACGACTCGCAACCGACCTCTCCAGCCGTTACGTAGTGGTCGAGCGGGTGGTGCTCTGGCGCTCGTCCATCGTGCTGACCCCCTATCGGCGCGACGGCCTCATCGACGCGGAAGCCCTGGGCGACTTCGTGACCGGCGCCTATCGGGCCGCCGGCATCCGTGCCAGCGCGGTCGACTCCGGTGCCGTGATCCTCACGGGGGAGGCGTTGCGTCGACGCAATGCTCGGGCCATCGCCGAGGAACTGGCGACCACGTCGGGAGACTTCGTGTGCGCCTCCGCCGGCCATCACCTAGAAGCGGTGTTGTCCGCCCACGGATCGGGTGCCGTCGCTGGGTCCCGGGACGGTGGGAGCGGCGTGCACATCGACATCGGCGGTGGGACCACCAAGCTCGCCGTCCTGCGCGACGGACAGGTACTCGCTACGGCGGCCGTGGCGGTAGGCGGGCGGCTCGTCGCCTACGACGAACATCGCCGGGTGACCAGGGCGGAGACCACCGTCCGGCCGGTCCTCGATTGGCTCGGGCTACCGCTGCGGGTCGGCGACATGCTCAGTGAGGAGGACGAACGTCGCGTGACCGCGACGCTGGCCGACGTCCTCGCTGCGGTCATCGACGGCACCGACGACGCCCCCTGTAAGGCGCCTCTGTTGCTCACAACACCACTCCCGGCGCCGATCACCGGTTCAACAATCACGTTCTCTGGCGGAGTGGCGGAGTACATGGCTGGCCGGGAGGGCCGCCACTTCGGTGACCTGGCACCTTCATTGGCCGACGCCGTCGCGAGACGGATGGAAGAGGCCGGGCATCGCATCATTGCGCTCGACGCCGGCATCCGGGCCACCGTTACGGGGGCGTCGCAGTTCTCAGTCCAGGTGAGCGGCAGCACGATCGGTGCGGACGCGGGCCTTCTCCCCCTACGCAACCTTCCCATCGTTACTCCCGGAGTGGTCTGGGACGAAGACATCGACGCCGAGCGGGTGGCGGCAACAATCACCGAGAGCGTGCGCCGGCGCCAAGCCGGTGTCGATACGCTCGCCTTCCCTGGTCTGGGGTTGGCCTGGAGTGGTAACCCGTCGTACCCCCGTCTGCTCGCCACGGCCAAGGCCGTGAGCCGGGCCTGGACAGACGGCGGCCGCCTCCAGCCTCTTGTCGTCGTGTTCGATCGCGACGTCGCCGCCTCCTTTGCCCGTGTCATCCGGTCGTTGCCCGATGCGCCCCCGGCGCTCGTGGTTCTCGACGGTTTGGAGCTGGGCGAGCTGGACTACATCGACATCGGCAAGCCCCTGCAGCCGGCCGGCGTGGTCCCGGTCGTTGTCAAGTCGCTGCTGTTCGGTGCCTGAGACCTCGAAGCGGAGCGCACCGGGGGCTAAGACGGCGACGGGCGGCCCTGGCATACCGGTGACCGTTGTCGACGAACCCTCTCAGGCAGAGCGGCCCTGCCCGGTCGCCAGCGCGGCCAGGGCCTCCGGATCCGCTGGCGGCCCAGTGCCTCGCCACACGACATGAAGATCGGGCCTGACCAACACGAGGGGGTAGCCCTCGAAAACGAGCTGGGCCGCTGCGGAGCGCACCTCGAACGTGGCGAACGGCGCCGACAGGCGCGAGAACGATGCACCCAGGGCGAGTGCTTCCGATGCCATCCCGGGAGGGTGCAGCAGGGTGTAGCAGCGTCCGATGTGGTCCTGGATGGCGCTCCCATCGGATAGCCACAGATGCGGAAGCCGGGCCCCAGGCCGGGTGGTCGGCGTGTACTGGAAGCTATCGGGGTCGGGGCCTTCGCCGGGCTCATCGGCGATGAGCGGCGAACCGATGTAGCGGTAGCCGAGCTCGATACCGAGCAGGTCGTTGCTCCATCGCTGCTCCCGGTCGGCGATCGCCGCCAGCTCGGTCCTAGCCTCCTTCCCCGCGGGGGTGTCATCGGCGATCTCCGGCCGCCACGCCATCCGCCATTTGCGCCGACCCGACGACGCCTTGCGGGAGGCCGCAACGGCTCGCATGCCGATGGGCCGGCGCTCGGTCTCGTAGGAGTCGGCCAGGTCGGGGCCTCCCCACCCGGCCAGTGTGCCGGCTAGCTTCCACGCCAAATCCGTGGCGTCTCCCGCCCCGGTGTTCATGCCCAAGCCGCCGGTGGGGATGACGAGGTGCGCGGCATCGCCAGCGAGAAACACCCGGCCCTGCCGGTAGCGATCGGCCACCATGAGCCGCTGAGTCCACTTTCCTACATACAATGTCTCGTACGACACGGGCCTGCCTGCGACCGCCTCGAACACCTTGGGCATCTCGGCGGCGTCGTCGACAACGGCATGGAGCGAGAAGTGCTTCGTGTCATCTTGGACGATGAGGAAGGTCGAGCGCCCGTCAGCAACGTGGTAGTGGCGGCCCTTCCCGATGGGGATACGCTCGAAGAGGTCGTCGCAGCGGAACAACGCCTGGTGCAGCTCCAACATCGAATCGCCTTGCAGCTCGATGCCGAGTTCGTTGCGCACAGTGCTTGCCCCACCGTCACAACCGGCCAGATAGGCGCTGTGCACCATGTGCGTGGCGCCGTCGACGGTTCGCACGGTGGCACGTACCGAGTCCTCGTCCTGGGTCAGACCCACCAGCTCGGAGCCGAAGTTGACAGTCACCCCTGGAGTGCGTTCGGCGACGTCACGCAGGAGCGGCTCTAGCGTGTACTGGGAGATGAGTTGGTAGGGCTCGGCGGGCAGCGTGCCGTCGTTGACCAGCCGGCCGCTGGCTTTCGCCTCATTGACGGACGGATAGTGATGGTGCACCAGCGGTGGGCGGGCGACAGATTCCACGCAGACAAACACGTCCATGGGCACATCACCGTCCAGGCCGGCGGACCGGATACGGTCGGCGATACCAAGCCGGCGAAAGTTCTCCATGGTCCTGGCGTTGCAACGCTCCATCTTGGGGAGGCGACCGAGCGCAGGGCGCCTGTCGATCAATTGGCAGGTCACGCCCAACTGGCCGAGCTCTATGGCCAGCGTCAGGCCGACAGGACCGCCACCCACGATGAGCACGTCGGTGACGCATTCGCTGCTCATCCGTTCGCTCCAAAGGCGCTCACGTCGTCAGTGCCAGTCCGAGCAACCGGGTCACGTTCCCCGAAAAGATGGCGTCCTGCTCCTCCGGGCGAAGGCCGATCTCCTGGAGGTTCTTGATGGTGGCGCGGATGTAGCCCGGCCCCCGCTCCGGATCGTACGGACTGTCGGAAGCGAAGAGCACGTGATCCACGCCGTAGAAGTCGATCGAACAGCGCAGGGCATGGGCGGCACCAAACATGGCCGTGTCGGCGTACATCAGGCGGAAGTAGTCGATCGGTCGCATGGTCAGCGGATATCCCTCGACATCCGACTTCTGCTCTTCGGGGGTCCTGGCCCCCAACTGGTCCCAGCCCGGACCGACCCGACCCGAGAAGTGGGGGACCATGCTTCCGCCATGATGGATCAACAGCTTGAGCGACGGATAACGCTCGAGCACCCCCGAGAACACGATGCGAGCCATGAACGCCGACAGGTCGTACTCCCAGCCAAACGTCCACCAGATTTCGAACTTGGATCGTGGCTCATTGGGGTAGTCGGCCCACGATGAGCTTCGGCACGGATGGACCTGAACTAGGCAACCGTGCTCCGCCGCGCTCGCGTAGAAAGGATCAAAACGGGCACCGTCCATGGCGTCGCCGTGGACATGGGTATACATCTGCGCGCCCAGAGCACCCAGCTGGGTAACTGCATAGTCGAGTTCGTTGACGGCCGCGTCCGGATCATCCATAGGGATGCATGCAGTGAAACCGGCAAAGCGATCCGGGTGGGCCCGCACCAACTCCGCCATCGACTCGTTGCCGATCCTCGACATCTCCTTGGAGATCTGGGTCGAGCCCAGGTCCTCGACCGGTGGAGCGGCGATATTGATGATCTGGCGGTAGTCACCAAACTCGTCCATCTGGGCGAATCGGACGTCCATGTCCACGAGGCTGGGGATGTTGGACACGCGCTTGCGCAGGTTGGCGGCGTGAAGGGACGCGTCCAGCTCGAAGAACCGGTCATAGTAGGGACGAGGCATGATGTGACAAAACGCGTCGATCTTCACCGGTTCTCCTCCAGGAGTTGCAGGTAGTAGGCCCAGCGGCCGCTGACCGAAGCAACGGTCCGGCTCAGATCGGCGATCTCCTCCGCCGTGATGACGCGCGGCGAGCGGCCGGTTTGCAGGACCCGCAGGTTGGCTTCGGCCAATTGCTCGAGGGCGATGGCGGTGACCGTGGCCCGGCAGAGGTCGTCGGCCACGCTGACGATGCCATGGCCTTGCAGATGACAGATCGCGGCGGCACCGAGGGCATCCGCGACTTGGCGCCCCCGCTCGGGAGTCGTCACGAGAAGCGGACACGGCCACGTCGGCATCCGGCCGCCATCGGTCAGGACGGCGGGAACGTGCAGAAGCGGTAACAGCTCGCCACCGACGACGCCGAGCAGCGTGGCTTCGGGCTGGTGGGTGTGGACCACCGCCGCCACGTCCGGCCTTCTCCGATAGATCTCGGTATGGATGAAGCATTCGGCCGGAGGCTGCTCCGTGCCCTCGAGGAGGTCGCCGTCGAAGTCGATCACCGCCATGTCCTTGCCGCTGAGCCGGGCCGGGCTTCGCGTGCGGGGGGAGTGCTTGGGTTTGATGATCACCCGGTCGGTCCCAGGCACACGGACGCTGCAGTGGCCCAGGTAGTCGACCAAACCCTGGTGGTGGAGGATCGCCCCCGCCGTGGCCACGAGCTCTCGCAGCTGCTCCTCATTACCCGTCTCAGTCACGCTCAGACCTTCGCTGTCGCTCGTAGCTCATCGGCACTCAGTAGATCAGGTTTGAGAGCCAGCGCGGGGTGGCAACTGAGGGCCTGGAGAGGGAGCTTCCGAAGCCGTCGGCCATCCCATCCCTCCGTAAGCTGCGCCAGCTCCGCATGGAGGACGGCGTCTTCGGCGAGGGACTTCATCGCAGGCCAGACATCGGCCAGGTCGCGGAGGGACAACTCGAGGATCCGGGTCCGAGCGTGGAGCCCGGGTAAGTGCAGCTCAATGACGAGGTCGGCGCGAGACAAAAACGCGTCGTCCACCGCCGTGAGGAAGTTTGTTGTCGTCACAAAGACAACCCCAGGGTGAGCGGCAGCTACATGGTCGATCCCCGCCAATACCGCATCCGTGGCCCGGTGGACGTCGATCGGGTTCGTCTCGAATGAGACGAACTGCCGGCGTACGGCGAAGCTCTCCACCTCGTCGATGAGGACCACGGTATGGGGCCGACGCTCGGCTACTTCTGGGATGGCAGTGCGGAGTAGCCGAGTGACATTTCTCTGACTTTCACCGAGCATCTCGCTGGGCAGCGCATGTGCATCGATCTCGACCAGACTGGTAGCTCCGCGCTCAGCTACCGCCCGGGCGGCAACCTGGGCCAGGCCGCGCGCGAGGGTCGTCTTACCCGTCCCTGGTGGCCCCGCGAGCACGATCAAGCCGTCGGGGGCGCCGGCCACACCAATGAGATGGCGGCCTTGAACGAGACTCAGCAGCGTCGCGCCAAGGAGCTGCTCCTTGACACTCGCCGGGACGATGATGGATTCCCACGCATCGTCGTGGTCATGAGCTGGGAGGGTCTGCAGCGAGAGGAATCCCGGCGGCAGCGAATCCGGACTCACGGCCAGGTCGGACGAGTGAGTTCCGGCCAGTTGACGGTGCCAGGGTCGCCAGCCTGCTTGTCGCGGATGTGGTCGGGGGGCTCTTCGAACAGGACAAGCGGGTCGCAGAGTGCTCGCATGGTCTCGAGGAGGCTGTCGAACATGTGGACCCGCACCACCTGTGCGGTGCGGTTGGGATCGTCGTTCACGTGCTGGTGCCACAGGTAGTGGTCGACCACAATGATGTCCCCCTTCTTCCACGGGTGAACGGCGCCCCCTTCGGGCTCTGCGCCGAGATACGAGTGGCCGCTGCCGGCGACGACGTACAACCACGCCTCGCCCGGATGGCGGTGCATCGACTGCGCTCGACCCGGGCCAATCTCGAACATCGCCATGGTGATCCCCGAAGCCTGAAACCCAATCGCTCGGTCCACAAGGAACGTGGTCCGCGTGCCCCGCGGGCTCGGGAGCATCTCGAGGTCGTCCCAACTCGTATGCAGGCGGCCGGAACGTCGAGCTTCCTGGTCCGCGGCGAGCCGACGCCTCCGCCTGGCGTACGGATCGCTTCCTTCGACCCCTGGGCTGAACGCCGGCCGATCCGCGAGGTCGCCCACCGGAGTGTCTCCGGCGTCCTCTTGGACGGCCATCCCCATCGTCTCCAGGAGAGGTTCGGAGGAGAAGCTCAGGAAACGGCCCGCCGCCGTGCCCTCATTGCCATGTCGGTGCCAACTCCACGCCGGCAGGTGAAGGGAATCTCCTGGACCCCAATTGATGCGCTGGCCGTCAATCTCAGTCCAGCCCCATCCCGCGACACACAACATCATCGCGTCCCAGGAATGGCGATGGACTGTGCTCACCTCGCCGGGGTCGATTTCGTGAACCAATGCGTCCATGGTTCGCGTCGGTCGATCACCGTCGGCACCGACATAGACACCTCGCCGCATCCGACGAGAGGTGTCACACATCAGCACATCCTCAACCTTGACGACGGTTCGCTGGTTGGCCCGCCAGTCCTCGATGAACTCGGCTCTCCGCTGCTTCTGCACGTAGTAGTGGGAGACCTTCGTCGTCGTCTTGACAGCCATATCTCAGCCTTTCGCATTCACGTAGGGAGTGATGGTTTTTCCCTGTGTCAGGGCCGACCGCACCTGGGTAGACAGGGCGGGCCCGGAGGTGGGACCAAGCACGAGTGATTCCTTCTGAGCCTTTGCCTTCAGGGCTGCCGAGCTCGCCACCTTCGCGAACGCGGCGCGGAGTACGGCGAGGTGGGAGGCGGAGATCCCGGGAGGGCCGGCAAAGTCGTCCGACAGGTTGCTCAGCAGCACGGCTTCTTTCACCGCAGCGGAATTCGAGCTCGACAGATGCGTATGAGACAGCTCGCTCGAAAGCGTCGGCGTGCTCCCAAGCACCTTCTTGTAACTGGGGAGACTAGAAGACGCGGTGACAAGAAGAGGTTTGGCCTCGTTTCCCGCAATGAGCGGGTAGAGGGTGGTGGCGGCCTCGAAGATCACTTTGCCGTCCTTGGCCAGGAACCCCTGCTTGAGCGCCGAGGTCTCGTTGAAGCCGGTGAGTAGATGATTTGGGATATGAAAGGCGCCGAGGACCACTCGGTTCAAGAGGTCGCCGACACCGCTCCTGATGTCGAGCACGGGGACCGAGTTGGATGAATGAAGCAGGGACGAGAAGCTAGTGAGGCCCGAGCCGGGTTGTGTGATCATGACATTAGGGACCACTGCTGGTTGGCCGATCCAACTCAATGTGGAGAGCTTGAAGTTCTCGCCAGGTTGGTGCTCCACCAGGCTGGCGGTGTCTCCACCGACGTTGACGAGACCAAGTGTCAGGCCGTTCGGGCTCGCCGCCGCCATCTGGTTCGTGCCATCGAGGGTTCCGCCTCCATTGATGTTCTCCACGTTGATCGTCGCTCCGAGGGCCGAGCCGAGATATGGGGCGAACAGCCGGGCGTACAGGTCGTAGCTTCCTCCCGGGGAGTCGGGGGCGATGAGGGTGATCGTCTTTCCCTTGAAGTAGCTCGACCCAGACCCCCCACTACCGCCGACCGTCGACGACGAGCCCGAGGATCCGCACGCTGCAACCAGACTGACGCCGGCCAGCAAGGCTACGGCCGCGACGAGGCGCTGGCGGCGAGCTGATCGCCGCCCGCGAAGAGGCGCTTCGGCGGCGTCGGATCGAGATCGAAGGTTCATTGTCATCCTCCATGGTGTCGGTTAGATATAGAGGGACTACGCGAGATGCCGACCGCACCTACACGAGCAGGCCCGAGAATGTGAGGTGAAACAGCGTGACGAACGCGTCGGCGATGCCGAAGCCGACGGCGGTCGCTATGACAGCAAATATCCATTTAGCCAACCGATTTTGCCACTCCACCGCAACGACGCAGTAGGCGCCGACCACGGCGGCAATGCCGAGCTCGAATCCGAGCACGTAGCTGGCGATTACCGCTCCGGCGACCCATCCCAAGGCCGCCAACTCTCGCCAATGCTGGGTTCGGGCTGGAGCGGTCTGTTCCACGGGCGGCGAGGTCACAGGCGCGACTGGCACAACAGGCGGGTGCTCCATTCCTGAGCTCCAAAGCGGCGAAGCAGCGAGGCCTGGCCCGACAACCGCACCCACCGATACGTCAGAAGCAGGCGACGCAGTCATCAGCGTCAACGGGGGTGAGCCTCCCGAGGGGCGAAGCCGTTTTCCGAACCAGGCGACCAAACGGAGAATTGCCACCACCGCAGCGACCGCAGCGACGATAGAGGGAAGGCCGCCGGCGTTGGGCGGGTACCTGAGCGAGACCACGGTGTAAACGATCGACACGGCAGCAATGACCGCATCTGTCACCGGCTCCAGGATCCGATGCTGGCGCTCCCTGTCACCTCCTACCTGGGTTTCCCTACCCGGTATCCGTCTCGGGCCGTCCCGCCGGGTGCGCACAGTGATCAGGGTGAGCATGACCAACGCCGCGGCCAAGAACACGTCGGCAAGCGGGCTCTGAGTGATGAACCTCCAGCCGTAGATTGTCCGAGTAAGATGGACGTTATCGGCGAATGTCGTACCCAAAACCAAGCCTATGGTGGCAGCGGCCAACGAGTAGTTGAGTTTGCGCATGACCACGCCAACGACGGCGAAGATGGCCAGTTCGACTACGCCAGCGAAATTCGTGACGGCAGCGAAGCTCCCGAGCACCGACAGGGCCAGAATGAACGGGAACAGGAGGGGACCCCGTACGGCTGTCACGCGGCTTAGCCAAGGGGTGATCAAGAGGCCGACGGCGCAGGACACAAATCCGGCGATGGCCATGACCCACATCATCGTGTAGGGCAGCGCTGGTTGGGTTGCCAGGAGCGTCGGACCCGGCTGCAGCCCGAGGATGCTGAGGGCGGCGATGAAGATGACCATCCCAAGCCCCGAGGGCAGGCCAAGGGCCACGGCAGGAACGAGCGATCCGACCTCCTTGGCTAGAGAGGACCCCTCAGCTGATACGAGTCCTGCGGGAACCCCTGTGCCGAAGTCCTTGCCGTGCCGCGACGTTTGGCGACCGAGGCTGTACGAGACGAAGTTGGCGGTGAAGCCACCGATACCCGGAATTAGGCCGAGAACGGAGGCGACGACGGCCGAGCGTACGACGTGGAACCAGTTGTGGGCCGTATCGCGTATGCCGGCGGGTACCTGCTGGCGGAACTGACGGGCCAACGCCGCGGAGTCGGTCTTCGCCACCGAGTCCTTTCTTCCGTACATCATCACCATCTGGGTGAGGGCAAAGACGCCCAGGGCGAAGGGCACCACATTTATGCCGCTGAACAGGGAAGGAAGCCCGAACGTGTAACGCTCCACCCCGGTGACGGGGTCGCTACCCACGAACGACAACATAAAGCCGATGGCACCTGACAGGACGACCTTGCTCGTCTGGGCCGACTCCCCGGTCCCGCCGATGAGGACAAGTGCCAATACGATGATGGTGACGAACTCCGGCGGATGGAAAACGTTGATGAGCTGTCCAGCAACTTGCAACAGGCCGATCAGGATGGCGCAGCCGATCCAGCCTCCGACCCAAGTTGACGTGGCGGATATCGCCAAGGCCCGTCCCGCCTCACCTCGCTCAGCCATGGGGAAGCCGTCAAGGGTGGTCGGGAATGACTCCGGGGCTCCGGGCGTATTCAACAAGATGGCGGTGATCGAAGCGGCGTAATAGGAGCCTGCCTGCGCTCCAAGCATGAGCGCTACGCCAGGCACGACGCTCATATGGTACAGAAACGGGAGCATGAGGCTGAGGACGAGCGTGACGCCAAGTCCCGGCAGCATGCCCATGAACATCCCGATAACCATGCCGACGAAGAGGAGGACAATCGCCTCGGGCGTAAGGAGCTGGGTAAACCCGCTCAGCAAATCGGTGACCACTCTGTCGACTCTTCCCCCGCTCGGTCGCTCCCACCTGACCCTCTCTCCGAGAAGCCCGAGATCCGGTGGCGTTTGATAGTGGGCTAGTTGGCATCCTCGTCGGCGACGCGGCGCTCGACCAGTTCGGCGAGGAGCTTCCGGCCCTGCTCAACGGTGAGCTGGACGGAGTGTCGCTCGATCTGGTGAAGACGCATCGTCCGCAGCAGGCCGGTGTCCTGGATCGCCAAGTACCGCGAGGTGTCCGATGCATCGAGATTGAAGTGTTGGTGCCACGCCCATCGGGGCGGAGCGAACAGCGTTCCCTCGGACCATTCGACGACCTGCTCAGGCTCGTCCTCGTAATTAATCACCGAGTATCCGTGACCCTTGACGACGTACAGGTACGCCTCCGTCGTATGACGATGCCGCACCGAAGCCCCGCCGGGCTTTAGTTCTGCCAGATGAGCCGACAGGACCTCATAGTCAGCCAGATCAAACCAATGCCCTCGATTGTTTCGCCATGGTCGCTCGGGCAGCTCCATCTTGCGCAGATCGTGCGGCACCGACAGGCCCTCGATGGGCGGATGCTGCCGGTTGAACTCATCGCGAGCACCCAGCTCAGAGGCACTCTTGTGCTCGGTCGACAGCACGCCGCGCTGGTAATCCTTGCGCATATCAGCGATCCCTCCCCTTGTTCGAGTAGGAAAAGTTTACAGTTTGGACAGACCATTGTCAACAACAGCCCAATAGCCAAGTTCCTCGTCCGGCGCTCGCTGAAGCGAGACCAAGATTGAACCTTCCGTCAGTCCTTGGCGCGTCCCATGAACAGGCAGGTGTAGAAGGCCTTCCAAGCTACGGCGACGTCGGTGATCCCGGCGGCAGCGAACCCGGCCAGGTGGTCCTCTTCGCTCGGTAGTGGGTAGTTGTGGTGGTGCCGGTCCGATGGCAGTGCGGGCGGTACAAAGCGCTTGCGGACCTGGCGGTAACGCTTGTCCCAGACTTCGGCCGGTCCGACGTGATCGAGGTTGACCATCCACCCGCCCGGCGCGAGGTGACGGGCGGCGGCGGCGTAGAAGGAAGCCAACCCCTCCCGGTCGAGGTGGTGCGCCGCTCGAGAGGTGACCAGGGCGTCGAGGTCGCCGGGGATCCCGGCGGCGTCGAGGTCGGTCATGTCACCGACCACATACTCGACACGGTCACTCAGCGGCGCCAAACGAGTACGGGCTTGGGCGAGCATGGCTTCGGATGCGTCGCACCACACTCCCCTCGCATCGGGCAGTTCGGTCAGGAATGCTTCGAGCACCGCTCCCGGTCCTGCGCCGATATCGGCCACCAGGGTGGCGGCCGGTCGGTCCGCGCCCACGATGGCCGCCGCCATGGCTCGCGGCAGCGCCAGCAGGTCGTTCCCAGCGTCACTGCTGGCCCACGCCGTGGCGAAATCGGGATCTTGCCACGGAGTCGCGGCTTGTCGCCCTTGGGTCGTCATCTCTGCTTCTCCTCTCTGACCATCCGGCCGTCAGACATTGGCCTTCGCCTCAGGTCGGCCGACCGACGCTTCCTCCAGGTACACAACGTTGTCGTAGCCGAGGAGCTTGAACAGGCGATTCTGCCCCGACAGGAGCACCAACGGCTCGCCGTCGGCCGCGAAGTGCTGCGCCACCGTGTTCTGCGGGATGTACAACGAGTCTCCTGGCTGGAGCTCGTGGCGGCTCGGCTCGAGCGCGACCCGAGCATGATACTTCTCGGCGATCTCCGCCTCTACGTCCCAGTGGAGGCTATAGCCAGTTCCCGAGATCACGTACAGGACCTCGTCGCCCATCTGCCAGCGCCGACCCGAGTGACCTCCGGGCTCGATCTGCAACTCGAAGGCATCAACACTGAAGGTGCGGACATCGGTTCGCCCTGGAGAAGATAGGATCCGGACGCGACCTAGCGAGGTGGTCTCCCAGTGGGTGTCGGCCGTAGTGACTACCTTCTTGCGGGCGACCGCACCCGGACTCCACAACTGAGACCAGTCCTGACGGGGACCAAAGCGACCCTCATCGTCGAATGGAGCACTTCGCCCCTGCTGGAGGAGACCCAGATACATCCAAGCGCACTTGGCTTTGATGACGAGAGCGGTCGCCGTCTCGTCGTATGGATTGAAATGCCGGTGGACCGAGTCGGTGTGCACCAACACCAAGTCTCCCTTTTCCCAGTCGTAGCGGCGGTCGTCATGAATCTCGTAACCGCGACCCTCGAGAATGTAAAACGCCGCTTCGTTCTGGTGGCCATGCCCGTGGTTGGAGGTGCCAGGCGGGAGCTGGACGAAGTGCACCTGCAACGTCTGGGTCAGGAAAGGTTCATCCCCGGGGCCGACCCTCCACCACGTGCGAGACTGCGCAGAGTCACCGGAGTGGCCCACGGCCGCATTGTCGACGACCACCGACTCGCCGCGAACCCGGGGCGCCTCCCGCTGCTGGCGACGAAACTCTTGGAGCCCGTAGGTCTCCGAGGTGATGCCCCGCAGGAATACCCGTCCCGACTTCGCCATCTGCTGTCTCCTTCTGCGCCGAAGCGGCGCGTGGCTAAGGCTCCCGAAGCCCCGCTCCGGCTCGGCTCTCCAAGTACCGCCCGTACAGACATATTGTGCAACTCGGCGCCCAACTCAGCCCCATCTCTGGAGACGTGCATCGGCTCTGGTCTATTGGGCTGACCATAACAACCTGCCATACTGGTGTCAAGAAACCCTGGGAGGGACCCATGACCGGCCCGCGCAAAGCAGCCGTCACCGACATAACGGCTCGCGATGGCCTCCACGGCCTGTTCTTGCCCGTCAGCCCGGGACGCACCTCCGGCTTGATCGTCGAACAGATCCGCTGGCTGGTCCGCCAAGGTCAACTCCTGCCCGGCGATCGCCTCCCGTCCGAGCGCGAGCTCTGCGAGCTGTTCGGCGTCAGCCGGGTGACAGTGCGCGAGGCGCTGAGGGTTCTCGAGTCCAGCGGCCTGCTCGACGTGCGCGTGGGCGCGAAGGGTGGCGCGTTCGTCACCGCCCCGAGCGGTGACCGAGTACGCGACGGAATCGAAGATCTGCTTACAATGTCCAGCCTCACCGCAGCGGAGGTGACCGAGGCCCGCGAGGTGCTCGAGATGGGCATCGTGCCCTTGGTGTGCGCGCGCGCTACCGAACAGGACCTCAACGAGCTCGAGGAGATGTGCGAAAGCGCCAAGCGGGCGCGGACACGTAATGAGTACACGATGGCCATGTCCACGGAGTTCCACATCCGCGTCGCGCAGTGCGCCCACAACGGAGCCGTCGAGCTGATCATCGAGTCGTTCCGCGGCGCCCTGCTCCTGTCCCTGCAACGCGCTCGAGAGACCGCTCCCGAAATGGGACGCAGAGGTGTCGACGAGCACACGGCGTTCGTCGCCGCCGTACGCCAGCGCGACGTCTCCAGGGCCTCGGCCATCATGCTCGAGCATCTCGAGCGTACCGCCGGGCGGGTCAAAGGGTCCTGATGCTCGCCGATCGCGGTTGCCAGCGGTCCGTACGCCGAGCAGAATGGTATCATCTTTAGACCCGACGGTGGCTCTAGGGCCGCCCGTGGGACAGACGTGAGTCGAGTGTCAGCAGGCGAAAGAGGAAGACGATGCTCAAGCAAGAGGTGAACGAGCTGCTGACGCAGACCGGTCCCGGCGTGCCGATGGGCGACCTTTTCCGGCAGTACTGGCTTCCCGCCCTGCTCGCCGAGGAACTCCCGGAGAACGACTGCCCCCCGGTGCGGGTCAAGCTCCTGTCTGAACGGCTGATCGCCTTCCGAGACACCGAGGGTCGGTACGGGCTGATCGACGAGTTCTGCGCCCACCGTGGTGTCTCACTCTGGTTCGGTCGCAACGAGGAGTCGGGTCTGCGTTGTGCCTATCACGGGTTCAAATACGACGTGAACGGCCAATGCGTCGAGGTACCGGGTGAGCCGGAAGAGAGCACGTTCTGCAGCCGGATTCAGCTCACTTCCTACCCATTGGTGAAGGTGGGCGACGTCCTCTGGGCCTACATGGGTGACCCTGAGCGGCAGCCTGAGCTACCGCAATTCGAGTTCGTCCAAGTCCCATCCGACCAGACCTTTACCACCAAACGGTGGCAGGAGAGCAATTGGCTACAGGCCCTCGAGGGAGGGATCGACTCCAGCCACGTCTCGTGGTTGCACTCGTCGGGGCTCAGAAGCGACCCCCTCTTCAAGGGATCCAAGGGCAACGAGTACAACCTGGCGGACCTCAGGCCATTCTTCGAGGTCGCCGAGGCCGACGGCGGGCTCTTCGTCGGCGCCCGCCGGAACGCCGAGGAAGGCCACTACTACTGGCGTATCACGCCCTGGGTCCTGCCCAACTTCACCATGGTCCCACCGCGAGCCGATCACCCGGTCCATGGCCATCTCTGGGTCCCGATCGACGACGAGAACTGTTGGGTCTTCACCTTCGACTATCACCCGGTCCGCGCGTTGAGTCCGACCGAATTGCAGGCGATGCGAGACGGTCACGGCGTGCACAACGAGTATGTCCCCGGCACCTACCGTCCCTTGCAGAACAAGGACAACGACTACATGATGGATCGCGACGCCCAAGCCCGCGGCGATACGTTCTCGGGAGTCAAGGGGATTGCCATACAGGATGCCTCGCTCCAGGAGAGCATGGGGCCCATCGTCGACCGTTCCAAGGAGCGCCTCGTTGCGGCGGACGCCGGCATCGTAAAAGCACGCCAGATGCTACGCAAGGCGGTTACCGCGCTGCGCGACCAAGGAATGACACCACCCGGGGTGGACCCTGCCCATCACCGCGTTCGATCCGTGTCCATTGTCCTGCCCAAGGAGGAGTCGTTCATCGAGTCCTGCCGGGACGCCGTGGCAGTAAGGGCCGGCCTCCCGCAGACCTCCGTCTGACATGCCGGCACGTCCGATACTCCTCAACAGCTGTGCCAAGGCAACAACCGCAGCGGAGGCGCGCTACCGGATCAACGCGCCGGTGAGCGCCGCCCAAGTGAGCGTCATCGCCCTCGATCACGGGGCGGAGTCCGTCATCCGACGCGTTGCTCAGCAAGACTGGAAAGCGGCATCGTTCTTCGCCTATGAAGCGGCACCCTCGAGCACCGGCAACGGCAGTGGGCCGGAGGCCTACCTGCGCGCCTTCGACGGCTCTCCGACCCGACTCAACGACCAACTCGCCGGCGCCGACATCACGGTGATGGTCCTCACCGCCGACGACGGGGCCGACGCTGCAGCGGCGATCGGAGAGGCCTGCCGTCGACGCGGAATCATGACTGCAGGGCTCATGCTCGGCGATGAGACAAAGGCGGGTGCCGCCATGTTGGCGCTGCGTTCCCACGCCCGGGTACTCATGGTCTCGCGAGATGACCGCGACGTGTCCGAGGTCCTCACGGCCCTCAGGGCCTAGGACGTCCGAGCATGGATACGAAAAAAGTCACCCTGCCTGGTCTTCAACAAATGAAGCGCGACGGACAGAAAATCGTCGGGGTAGTCGCCTGGGATTACCAGATTGCGCAGATCGTCGACCGCGCCGGGGTTGACCTCGTCTCCGTCGGGGACACTGTTGGCACAAACCTCTGGGGGCAGTCCAACCCGCTCGAGGTGACGATGGACCAGATGGTCGTCGTCTGCCAAGCCGTCCGGCGGGGTGTCAAACGGGCCCTACTCAGCTGTGATTTCCCGTTCGGGCCCCTCCAGGCCGGCTCGAAGGAAGCTGTCCGTGCGGCCATCCGTCTCGTCAAGGAAGCTGGTGTCGACCTCGTCAAGCTTGACGGTGCATCCGACTTCCTCGACGCAGTTACCCTTATCGACCAGGCCGGCATCCCGGTTGTCGCCCAGTTCGGCATCACGCCACAGACGGCGTTGCGTTACGGCATCGACTATCGACACATGTCTGCTGCCGGTGCGAACGTGCCAGCGGAGATGAAAGATGATCTCGTTGCTGAGGCGATGCGCTTGGAAGCTGCCGGGGCCTCTCTTCTCGATTTCACCAACTCCGGGCCGCTCGTCGGGCCGGAGGTAGCCGGTGCCGTATCTATACCGGTGCTCGGAGGCTTCGGCGGGGGGCCGTGGCTCGACGGCCGGATCCGCATGGCGCATGCAGCCATCGGCTACGCGGCGTCAGCCCTCGATGATCCACCCGAGACATACGCCAACGTCGCACAGATCACCTTCGACGCCATCACGGCGTACTCACAAGACGTGCGAGCCGGCCGCCAGATCAAAGGTGCGACCCCGGCCTAACAAATAGTTGCCGACGGCGAGTACTTGCGAAGGCAGCACAGAAAGGGGCCGACGGCATGCCTACCGCCACCATCGATGGTATCGAGACCCGCTACGAAGTGAAGGGATCGGGACCCCCGCTCCTCATGTTCTCACCCGGCGGCTTCAATTCGAGGCTCGAGAATTGGACGTCGCTCGGCATCTACCGCCGTCTCGACCTGCTGGCCCACCTGACCGAGCGCTACACCTGCATCACATTCGACCGACGTGAGTCCGGCCTTTCGGGTGGTCGGGTCGAGAGAATCGACTGGAACAGCTACGTCCATCAAGGGAAGGGTTTGCTCGATCGGCTACACATCGCACGAGCCCATCTCATGGGCGGGTGCGCCGGGTGCTCGGTCGTCGTGGCGTGTGCCGTCGCCTATCCCGACGCCGTGTCGAGCATGGTGCTGTTCTCCCCTGCCGGGGGCGCGAGCTATCGCATTACCCAGCATGGCCGCTTCGCTCAGCACTTGGCCTACGTCGAAAGTCACGGCCTCGACGACGTAGTCGCCCTGGCGCGAGACGGCGGAACGACCTTCGCCGACGACCCGAGGGTAGGCCCATGGGCCACGGTGATCCGGGCTGACCGCGCCTTCGCCGCAAGCTACGCCGGCCAGGACCCTGCCCGCTACCGGCTCGTCGTGCGGGGCATGGCACGGCTCCTCTTCGATCGCGACACCGTGCCCGGGGCCGAGCCAGAGGATCTTCTCCGACTCGACATCCCCACCCTCATCGTCCCTGGCCACGATCCGTCACACGCGACATCCGCGGCTCGGTACCTCGAGGAATGCCTGCCCCGAGCCGAGTACTGGGATGTCCCCGTCAGCGATCAGACGGAGCAGACCGCGCCGGCACGCATCCTGCAGTTCCTCGATGCGAGGTGAGCGGCGCTGCTCTCCGTCAGATGGTCTCACCGCGCTCCAGGGCGGCGATCTGATCCAACCGGTCCTGGTGACGTCCCCCCTTGAACGGTGTGGCGAGCCAGAGCGCCGTGATCTCCTCGGCGAGCTCCGGCGTGACCACCTTCGCACCCATGACCAGCACGTTTGTGTCATTGTGCGCCCTGGCAATCTCCGTGGTGAAAAGGCAGTGACACAACCCGGCACGAACACCCCGGATCTTGTTGCACGCGATCTGCTCACCCTGGCCGCTGCCACCGATCACGATGGCCCGGTCGGCACGGCCGCTCATGACCTGGCGACCCACATCGGCACACAGCGGTGGGTAGTCGACGACATCGGTGCCGTGGGAGCCACGGTCGTCGACGTCGTGACCTTGCGCCGTCAACCAGGCGGTGATCTGGGCCTTTAGTGCGGCGCCGTTGTGGTCACCGGCGATGGCAATTCGCATTTTGTCCATGCGACGATTCCTATCTCCCTGCAGCAGAAAGCTGGGCATCGAGGCGGGGATACACCCGCCGAACGTTCGACTCGTAGACCTTTCGGTTGTCCTCGTCGCCGAGGCCAACCTCGTCGACATACCGTTTCGTGTCATCCCACGAAAACCCTGTCTGCGGATCGACTCCACGAACCGCGCCCAACATCTCCGAGGCGAACAGGACGTTGTCGATATCGACCACCCGGCAGAGAAGGTCTATTCCCGCCTGATGGTAGACGCACGTGTCAAAGAAGACGTTCTTCATGACGTGTTCGTTGAGCGGCGGACGACCAAGCCGGTCGGCGAGACCGCGATACCGACCCCAGTGGTAGGGGACGGCCCCGCCACCGTGGGGGATCACGAAGCGCAGGTCGGGGAAGTCACCGAAGAGGTCACCCTGGACCAACTGCATGAATGCGGTCGTATCGGCGTTGATGTAGTGCGCACCCAGCGTGTGGGAGCTCGGGTTGCACGAGTTTGAGACATGGATCATGGCGGGAACGTCCAATGCGACCATCTGCTCATACAGGGGGTACCAGTAGCGGTCCGTCAGCGGCTTGCTCGTCCAATACCCGCCAGACGGGTCGGGGTTGAGGTTGCAGCCTACGAATCCCAGGTCCTCGACCGTGTGCCGCAGCTCCTCAATCGAGTCGTCGAGCTGTCCTCCGGGGGTCTGGGGCAGCTGGCAGACCCCGGAGAAGTGCTGCGGGAACAGGCCGACGACCCGATAAATGAGATCGTTGCAGGCCCGGGCCCAAGCTCGCGCTGTGGGTGGGTCGGTCACGTGGTGCTCCATCGCGGATGCCTTGGGAGAGAAGAGCATCATGTCGCCACCGCGTTGGCGCAGCAGCTTCAGCTGGTTGCTCTCGATGCTGTCCCGGATGGCATCATCGCTGACGTGGCCCAGGGTCGGTTGCCTCCCGTTGGAGCCGGCCAGTCGAGCGATCTGCTCGTCTCGAAAGACCTGGAGCGAGCCGGGCGCCGTGGTGTAATGCCCGTGACAGTCGATGATCATGGTTGACCGGTCGGCGGCTGGTCGACGTAGGTGACGCCCTTCTGCCGGAGTCGCCCGCGCATGGCGCTAACGTCGAGACTGAGTTCACCGGCCTGGTAGCGCTGGCGGCTGACGGCTTCCCTCTCCTCTCGCACGGAGGACGCTTCGAGCACCTCTGGCGCGCTCATACGATCGACCACGACAACGCCATCGTCATCGGCCACGATGACGTCGCCGGGACCTATGCGCTGGCCGGCACAGACAACGGGCACGTTGACGCTACCCAGCGTTTCCTTCACAGTGCCCGTTGCCGATATGCACCTCGACCAGACAGGGAAGCCCATCTTCTTGAGCTCGGCCACGTCGCGGCACCCCGCATCGATCACAAGTCCTCTGACCCCCCTGGCGGCGAAAGCAGTAGCGAGCAACTCCCCGAAGTAGCCGTCATTGCACCGGGACGTCGGTGCTACCACGATGACGTCCCCCGCTTCTGACTGCTCGACGGCGACATGGATCATCCAGTTGTCGCCGGGAGGGACGGCGACGGTCACGGCGGTGCCCGAGATGTGGGCGCCTGGGTAGATCGGCCTCAGGTACGGAGCCAGAAGCCCGGCACGCCCCTGAGCCTCGTGAACAGTGGCGACGCCGTACTGACCGAGCGCTTCGGTCACGGACCGGTCGGCCCGGCGGATGTTCTGGACGACTATTCCCATTGGCCTACGCCGCGTCTTCCTTCCAGGGGAGCAATGACACGTGGATGACGCCGTCGTCACCTTCACCACCGACCGACCTGATGGCCTGGTCCACGTCGTTCAAGCCGAAGGTGTGGGTAGTCAGCAGGTCGAGTGGGAAGCGCCGCGAGGCGAGCTGCTCGAGGGCGAGCTCGCAAGCGCGATAGCTGTGCCCGCGCGCGCTCTTGATGGTGATGGCCTTTTCGGTGACCTTCTTCACGGGGAAGTTCGGGAATGAGGCCATCTCGCCCTGGATGAGCAATGTCCCAGCCCTGCGCTCGAGGGCTTCGATGCCCAGCAAGACGGGGGCGACGCCGGCGCCGGCGGTGCAATCGAGAACGACGTCGACACCGCGACCACCGGTGAGTTCTTTTACGCGCTCCACTGCATCCTCAGTCTGGACGTCGATAACGTGATCGGCGCCGAGCGCCCTCGCTACTTGCAGTCGCCTCGCATCCCGGCTCGTGCCCGTCACGATGATCAGCGAAGCGCCGGCCTGCTTGCAAGCGACGGTCTGCGACAGCCCCTGCTGACCCGGTCCCTGGATCAGGACGGTCGAGCTGTAGCCGACGCCGGCGTCGAACAGAGCCCACTCTATGCCGTTCGACAGTGGCGTCACGAGGCCGGCCAACTCGGCCGAGACCCCGCTTGGCACCTTGTGAAGCACGGCATTCCAAGGAAGATACATATACCGGGAGAAACCCCCCCAGAGGTGAAAGGGGTTCTCGGCCGATGTGTACCCGTACCGCCGGGCGTCAGGGTTCGAGCGCCAGTCCGTGGCCTCGCAATGACGATACTCTCCGAGGTGGCACCACCTGCATCGCATGCACGGGACGTAGTGCTCGACAAAGACCCGGTCACCCTCTCGCACGCCTTGACGCTGAAGGAACACGGGACCGGCCCTGACGATAACGCCCACGTTTTCATGGCCCATGATCACCGGATCATCGAAGGGCGGCGACGCGTACATCTTCACGTCCGTCCCGCAGATGCCCGCTACTTCGACCTGCAAGAGAGCACCGTCATCGGGAACATCCGGCATCGGAAAGTTACGCAGCTCGGTCTTGCCGGGCGCCGTTCTCACGGCCGCCACAACGTCCTCTCCCACTGAGACGACCCTTCTCTCGGCGGGGCGACGCCCCGTAAGGACTATTATTTACTATTCTAACACCGCTGGCAAACCGCGGCTACGGTGGCCGGCAGGACGTCCCCGTGGCGGGCGAGTCGGGAGGAGCCTCATGGCGGAAGACGACCTCAAGACAGTGACCCGCACGCAAGGAAACAACCGGGCGCTCAAGGACGGCGTGGTGAAGCCCGAGCACTTCAGCCTTGCCTTCGAGGAGGTGCCCGTGCTCGTGCACGCCTTTCGTCGGATGGTGCGAGGACTGGAGTTCGACGTCTGCGAGATGGCCTTCACCACGTACCTCTGTGCCAAGGCGCATGGGATCCGCTTCAGCGCGCTGCCGATCTTTCTCGTACGGGGGTTTCATCACGGCGCCATCGTCCATCGCATCGGTGACGACATCAATCACCCGCGCGATCTCGAGGGTCGGCGGGTCGGCGTCAACCGCGGATACACCGTGACGACCGGGGTCTGGGCACGAAGCATCCTTCAAGAGGAGTACGGGGTAGATCTCAGCCGGGTGACCTGGGTGGTCTCGGGTGACGAGCACGTGGCCGACTATCGCCTCCCCGCCAATGTCGTGCCCACGGAAGAGGGAAGGGACCTGGTGGACATGTTGGCGGCGGGGGAGCTGGCCGCAGTGGTAGGCCTCGAGGTCGACCGCTCCGACATGGCACCCCTGATTCCCGATGCCACCGAGGCCGGCTTTCAGGCGCTGCGTCGACGCGGCTTCTACCCGATCAATCACCTAGTGGTCGTAAAGGACGAACTGCTCGAAGGTCGCCCCGATCTGGCCACCGACCTCTTCGAAGCCTTCGGCCGATCCAAGGAACTGTACGTCGAGCGTCTCCGCAAGGACGAGATCGACGCTCCGACCTCGAACGACCTCATGTATCGTCGCGTGATGGAGGTCACGGGCGCCGACCCCCTGCCCTATGGGATCGCCCCCAACCGGACCATGATCGACGAGCTCATCGGCCACGCCGTGACCCAGAAGATCCTCGATGAGCCGCTGGCCATCGAGAGTCTCTTTCCCGAAAGCACCCATAACCTCGTTGCCTGAGGAGGGTCACGAAGAAGGATCCGCTACGAAAGAAGCGAGCGGACCCGGTCGACGGCGGCTGAGAACACCGACCCGGCCGCGAGCAGACGGCGACCCTCGACGAGCCCTCTCGGCCAATTGACGGTTACCGAGCCGGCGAGCAGACCCTCGTCGTCGGCGTAGAGGACGGCGAAGCGTGGGCGTCCATCGGGATCGCCCACCATCACCGACGAGACGGCATCGTCGGGGCGTCCGGCGATCTGGATCTTCCAGTCATACTGGTCACTCCACACGTACTCGACCGGTTGATACGCCTTGAGAGCGTCGTCGTGGGTCAGGTTGTGGGCGACGCAGGAAGCCTGCTCGACGGCGTTGGTCCAGTGCTCGACTCGCACATGACAACCGTGGCGCGGATGGTACCAACGGGCCACGTCGCCGACGGCGAAGATCCCAGAGGCCCCGACGGCGCGGCAGTATTGATCACAGACGACCCCATTGTCGACGAGTAGGCCCGACGACTCGAGCCATCCGTCGTTGGGTTGGGCGCCGATACCAACCACCACTGCCGCTCCATCGACCAGGGTCCCGTCAGTGAGGCGAACGTGCAACGCTCCTGACTCGCCCTCGACCGACTCGACCCCCGTCCCGAAGTGCGTTGCCGTCCCGTTCTGCGCGTGCAACCGGGCCAACAGCGCACCGACCTCGCCGCCGACGGCCTGGGCCATGGGAACCTCAACGGCGTCGACCACGGTCACGTCGAGTCCCAGGCTCCGAGCTGACGAGGCCACCTCTGAACCTATGAACCCGGCACCGACGACGACAAGACGGCCACCGGCTCGGAGGCGATCACGCAACGCTCTGCTGTCCTCAATGCTCCGCAGGACAGAAACACCATTGTCGGCGGCCCATGGTGATGGGCGGGCGCGCGCGCCGGTGGCAATCACCAGATGGTCGAAGCCGATGTCCTCGCCGGTGACCAAGCGGACTTCTCGCCCGGCGGCGTCAAGGCGCTCGGCGCGCTCGCCGAGTCGGAGCTCGATGCCCGCAGCCGTTGCCTCCTCCTTGCTCAGCAGGTCGAGCCGGGCACGCTCGTCGGTGCCCGTGAGAAACCCCTTCGACAGCGGTGGCTTGTCATAGGGCAGCACCTCCTCTTCGCCAACGAGGACAATGGTCCCCGGGTACCCGGCCGCTCGCAGGGCCTGCGCCGTCCTTACGCCCCCGATGGACGACCCGACGACAACGGCGGTTGGGCTCATTCCTCCTCGACGCTCAAGGCGGCCACAGGACAACTCCGAGCCGCCAGTCCCACCCGCTCACGATCGGCCTCACCGATCATCGCCCTGAGGATCACCACCACTCCGTCATCGCCGATGTCAAAGGTATCGGGGGCTTCGACGACACAGTTGGCGTAGCCCTGACACAGGTTGAGATCAGCCTTGACGATCGGCACGATCCGCGCTCCTTCCTCTGCGAGTGGTCGATAACGACCACTCGCAAAGGACCCAACAGTCATGAAGGCCATCCACTATGGTCTATTGGGCTAACCATACATCGGGGTGTCCACGACGTCAAGGTCAATTGCGTCGGGCCAGACGGCCCCCCGTCGGAAGTTGGTGACTCGATGGCTCAGCCAGACCGAGGGGCGAGCCACTCGGCTATGGCGCCAGCCACTTGGTCCCGTGCGCGGTCCGGTTTGCGGAAGTAGTGGTCGCCCGGCAGGTCGAGGCGGGTCTTGTCGGCCGAGCCGATTTGGCTGTAGATCGCCGTCGCGTCGCTGGGGAACACCCCTGAGTCGGCGGTGGCCTGGATGACCAGGGCGGGCACGGTGAGGGCCGAGAGATGAGCCTCGCTGCGGCACTGCGAGGTCTCCAGGCTCCACATCGCCAGCCAGCTGCGCAGCGTGTTGAGGGCGCCTATGCCGGTGACGCCGGTGTTCGCCATGCGGGGATCGCCGCGGTAGCAGTACGGAGTGGGGCGATCGGACGGGTCGATGGCCGAGTCGACGAAGCGGAGATCGGCCCAGGTACGAGGGACGACAAAGAGCCGGTCGTGGATGCCAGTTCTCTCCAGGCGGGCGAGTTCTTCTGTGGCCCAGTCGGTGATCCGTCCGTTCCGGGCGATCTGCCCGGCCCGGTACCGGGCGACGAAGTCGGCGTCGAACGGAGGCTGGCGCCCGGTGGCGTACATATCGAGGTCGGTGTCGACCGATGTCGGCTCCGTCTCGTCAACGACGGAGGGGTCAATCCAGCCGGTGAGGACGTCGGGCCGGCCGGGGTGGGCGGCCAGGCTGATGTAGAGATCGCCGGGCGGCAGGTCGTGCACCTCAGCCAGCAGGGGCGTGCCGAACGACTCGGCGAGCACATCGGCGTGGGACTGTGCGTTGTACGCGGCCATCAGCGACCCTCCGCCGGAGTTGCCGAGCAGCACGACCGTCTCGGCGCCGTGTTCACGCAGCCAGGCGACGCCGAGACCTATGTCGACGAGGGCCCGGTCGAGCTGGAAGTAGTGGTCGGCGCCACGGAAGCGAGTGTTCCAGCCCAGGAAGCCGAAACCCTGGCCAGCGAGATATGTGGAGAGGTAGTGCTCCGAGAAATCGACGTTGTAGTGAGTGGCGATGATGGCAACGCGGGGGTAGCCGGTCGCGGGATACGTGTAGAAGCCCTGGACGGGATGACCACCCGCACCGGCCCTCGGCGCGGCGGGCGCCTCCATCACGACGATCTCCCGCTCAACCCCGGCGGGAAGGGTCACACTCGTCTCACTTCGTCGTCACGGCCGATCGTTGCTATCCAAGGGCCGTCCGTCAGGCGGGAACGCCGGCGGACGACTCCCCGGTCGCGGTGACTGCAGGAACGATGGCATCGCCCTCGTGGAGCGTCCGCGTCCAGGCAGCAAACTCGAGGAGCACGCCGTCGGGGTCCTGGAAATACATGGAACGGACATACACCCCGGGATGCAACTCCTTGGTGACGGTCAGCTCGCTGTCGTCGTGGTTCATGGTCTGGCTGACCTCGATACCCCGCTCGATCAGGCGCCGGCGGTACTCGTCGAAGTGCTCGGGGGCGACATCGAAGGCCACGTGGTTCATGGTTCCGATGGCCGTCACGTAGTCGCCGCCTCCGGGAAGGCTCGCGGCGGTCGTCAAGCCCTCGACGGGCTCGGGAGCATCGGCGAACCAGAAGAAGGCGAGACAGTCGCCGTTGCCGATGTCAAAGAAAAAATGCTGACCCCGCCCGTAGGGCAGGTTGACGGTCTTGACCAATGGCATGCCGAGCACCTCGGAGTAGAACTCGACGGTCCTACCCATGTCCCGGCAGACAAGAGCGAGATGATTGATTCCTCGCAGCTCGAAGCTGCGGTTGCTTGGCCGCCCGCCCCGAAAGTCCGACACCTTGCCCTCACCCGCTGGCGACTTTTCCATGACATCCCCCTGACCTGGCTGCACCGTGCGACGAACCGTTCGTGAACAGCACATCAGCATACGTCCTGGCGGGGCGGGCGGTGTCGTCGCAGGAGGCTGGCACGCCCGGGCTGTCAACGATCGGCCGACCCAAGGCACTCGGCGACGCCGCCGGGTCGGCGGCGCCGGATCGTTCAGGCGACCTCGTACAGCTCGTAGACGAGGTCGTTGCCTTGCCGCGAGCCCTTGGCGACGGCTTGTACCCAGTTGAGCCAGGAGTATCGGGCGTCGTTGGTCTCGAACGTCGGTGCCACCACAACGTGGGCGCGATCGGCGCGGTAGGCGATTCGGCCCTGGTAGCGGAGGCAGATCACTGCGCCATCCTCGGTCTCGAGCGTCATCCGGGCATCGACGGCACCATTGCCTTCCGCGTCGAGGATCACCCAGTCCGTGGCGGGCGTCAGAATGCCTTTGGCTGTGACCCTGTCCCCGTCCCAGCGGCAGTATGCCGCGGTGCCGACTACTCGGGTGCCGAACGGCCCACCAGCAAGGCGCAACTGGTCGTCCACCCTGATCGTCAGAGTGCCCAGCGGCTTCAAGTCGATGGCCATGGCTGCTCCTCTCGGACGAGAGTGTAGAGCCACGCCGAGGCACCCGGCGCCGTCAGTGTCCAGCGTCGGCCCGGGTAACCCCTCGCTGTTTGCGGTGGTCCCACGACACGATCCGCTCAGGGTGGACCACGACGACCACCCGCTTGGACGCGAGGGCCGCTGTCTCTGCCCTAGCTTCCTCGTCCAGCGGGTCCGTCCGGTAACGGGCCGACAGCAGCTCGCCGGCCTGGCGGGAGACCTCGACATCATCGATCAGCTCGGCGTGGCCGCGTAGCTGCACCGCCCTGAGCTCCGCGAAGCTGTCACCCGCCTCAACAAGGCAGACGATGGCCGGATTGGACCGGAGATTGCGGACCTTCTTGGAACCCGGGTCGGTCCACAGCGCCATGCGACCCTCCCACAACAGGTACGACATGGGAACGAGGTCGACACGGCCACCACCATCGAGCGTGGCCACCTGAACCCGCCGCCCCGCGGCCAAAAAGACGTCAACCTCCTCGCTTGTCATCTGCAACTTGCCGCGGCCTGTCTCAGTCACGGCACGTACCCTCGTTCACTGCGGTACTGGTGTCAACAGGACCGACGCTGACCCCGAACGTTGCACAGAGCCGTGGACGGACCAGCCCAGGCCGCCGCCTCTGCCGTCTCGATCGCTCCCGGTGCGGAAGGCGCTCCTGGAGAGGACTCCTGGGGTTGGCGCTCACGTTCGATCATCATGACGGTCCGACGAGAGGTGCTGCTGCGTGGCGCCAGAGTTTGAGGAAGACAAGCGTCGCCCCGAAACCGAGGCCGACGATGAGTTTGGCACCGGCTCGCACGAGCTGCTGAACGGCAATGGCGAAGCTTGGCGACTGGCCGCGTAGAATTCCACTCGTCATGGGCCTTGAGACTGCGGATCGCCCAGCTCGGGCCGTGCCCATGGCGTGGATCCCAGGCGGGACCTTCACCATGGGGTCCGACGCCACGAACTATCCGGAGGAAGGTCCCGCCCATCCGGCCACGGTCAGCGGGTTCTGGATGGACACCACGCCGGTGACCGTCGATGCCTTCGCCCGTTTCGTCAACGCGACCGGGCACGTCACCGTCGCCGAGCAACGAATGGATCCGAGGGAATACCCCCAACTGGATCCAGCCCTCCTCCAGGCGGGGTCGATGGTATTCACGCCGCCCGATGGCCCCGTCGACCTCGCCAACTTCCTCAAGTGGTGGCGCTACGTGCCCGGGGCCAGCTGGGCCCATCCCGAAGGGCCCGAGAGCTCCGTCGACCTCCGAGGGACACATCCCGTCACCCACGTGGCGTGGGAAGATGCGGCGGCGTACGCGACCTGGGTCGGCAAGGAACTGCCGACGGAAGCCGAGTGGGAGCGGGCGGCGCGGGGCGGGCTGGAGGGTGCCACGTTTGCCTGGGGAGACGAGTTCGAGCCGGGCGGCCGGGTGATGGCCAACACCTGGAAGGGCGAATTCCCCTGGCAGAACCACAAGCGAGACGCCGAGCAGCGCACCACGCCGGTCAACTTCTTTCCGGCGAACGGCTACGGGCTCTTCGACGTCACTGGCAACGTCTGGGAATGGACCGCGGATTTCTTCCGACCCCGACACGAGATCGCCAGCGCTGAGAGCTGCTGTGTACCGCGCGACCCTCGGGTCCTGACGGCGGCCGGCAGCCATGACGACCACGAGCCGGGGGGTGCCCACATCCCGCGGCGTGTCGTCAAGGGCGGCTCACATCTGTGCGCGCCCAACTATTGCCGGCGTTATCGCCCGGCTGGCCGCCAAGCCCAGCAGGTCGACTCGTCGATGTCGCACCTGGGCTTTCGCTGCATCCGCCGTACCACCTCGTCCCAGGCCTGACGCTCCCTCAACCGGCAACGCTGGCCGGCGGGTCGGCCAAGAGGCCGCTCAGCGATTCCTTCGCCCACGCGCACTGGCCGCCGACGACCGTCGCCTCCACGGCGACACCGTCGAAAGTGCCGCTTGCTAAGGGGTCGGCGGAGAGGACCACCAGGTCGGCGAGGTAGCCCGGGTCGAGACGCCCTCGGCGATGCTCCTCGAAGACCCCGTAGGCGGACCCTTCTGTGGCCAGGCTCCAGGCCTGGGCCGCGCTGATGGCTTCGCCCGCACCGACGACCGCGCCGTCCCGGGTCCTGCGGTCGACCGCAGCTTGCATGTTGCGAAGGGGATCGAGCGGAGCATTGGGAAAGTCGGTGTTAATTTGCGTAGGGATCCCTAGAGCGAGCAGGGAGGCCATCGGCACCATGCGCTCGGTCTCCGGCCCGAACATGGACGGCCAGGAGTCCCCGTTCGCCCACAGGAATGCTGGCTGCGTGGAGACGACGACCGACTGGTCGCGGAGGCGATCCAATTGGCCGGGAAGAGGGGCCAGGTAGGCATGCTCGATCCGGTTACGCAGGCGGCGTGAGCCAGGAATGCGGGCCGCACCCTCGATGGACGTGAGGGCCATGTCGACGGCGCGCTGGCCGATGGCGTGGACGGCTACCTGGAGACCGCCGCGGGAGGCGTCGGTGACGAGGCGATCGAGATCGCCTCGCTCCACTCGGACGAGGCCGCTGTTGTCGGGCTGATCGAGGTAGCCGCCATAGATCGCGGCATTGTGCAACGTGCACGAACCGTCGATGCTGACCTTGACCCCGCCAAGACGGAGCCAGTCGTCGCCGAAACCGCTGCGAAGTCCTATCCGGGTGAGGTCATCGAGGGTTGCCTGGCCCTCGACGACCCGGACATAGAAGACCACTCGTGCCCGCAGCCGCCCCTGCTCGCGTAGGCGCTGGTAGTCGGCCATCTCGTCTGGACTCTGGACGATCTCGTGGATCTCGGCGATGCCGTTGCGGCTCAACCGCCCGATCGCCGCCTCCAGGGCGTCGAGCCTCGCCGGCCCATCGATGGCGGGCACGACGGTGTCGGCACGCGTGCCGTCGAGCCGGAGCTTGGCGGTTTCGTGGAGGATCCCGTTCGGCTCGCCCGCTTCGTCCCGCTCGATTCGGCCGCCTGGAGGGTCCGGTGTCCCGGTGACGATGCCTGCAGCGCCGAGTGCAGCGGTGTTGGCTGCTATTCCATGCTTACCGACGGTGCGGAGGATGATCGGCCGGTCTGCGCAGGCGGTGTCGAGCTCGGCCCGGGTTGGGAGACGCTGGTCCCGAAGTGCCTGGGCCGACAGGTTGTCACCCTGGATCCACGGTTCGGCCGGGCTCCGGGCGGCTCGTTCGGCGACGAATCTAAGGACGGCGTCGATCGAGCGGGGACCGAGGGCGGCGAAGTTCAGGAAGTGGGCCTCGAGCTGGGCCGCCCGGTGGTAATGCGTGTGGCTGTCGGTAACCGCTGGCAAGACGACCCGGCCCTCGAGGTCGACGAAGGTCGTCCCGGCTGGGGCCCGGTCGCGCACCTGGGCGGCCGTGCCAACGACAGCGACACGATCGCCGCCGAGAAGGATGGCGTCGGCCGGAGGGTGACCGGCGGCGGGATGGACCGTCCCGTTGACGAGTGCGACGTGCCGACCGCACGCCATCGGCGTCATAGCTCCTCGAGGAGCTCGTGACCGTCGTCGGGATCACGCCCGACTCCCCCGGCTGGCTTAGAGAGTTGCCCGTCCCACGGCTCGAAGAGCTGGTGGTCGACGCCAACGACATCAAGCACCTTGCCGGCGACGAAGTTGATGAGCGCTTGGGCCGAGCGAGCGCCGGCGTAGAAGCCCGGACTCGCCGGCAAGACGATGGCCCCCTCGGCCGAGAGATCGGCCAGCTGGAGCAGCGTGGCCCGCCGAAGAGGAGTCTCGCGCAGCACCAGGACCAACGGACGGCGCTCCTTGAGAGTCACGTCACCGGCTCGCTGGAGTAGGTCCTTGGAGATACCGGCCGCAATGCCCGCTACCGAGGCGGTCGTGGCGGGGACGACGATCATCCCCTTGGTCCGATAGGAGCCGCTGCTCGGTCCTGCGGCCATGTCGTCGATGGCCCAATGCCGCACCGCGGCGAGGTCACGCTCTACCCAGGCCTCCATGTCCTCTCGCCACCGGGACGGCCTGAAGACCATGCCCGTCTCGTCGCGTAACGTCATCCGGGCGGCCCTGCTCACGATGAGGTCGACGTCCTCGCCGGCATCGAGCAGCCCGCGCAGGACGGAGGCGGCGTAGCCGGTGCCGCTCGCGCCGGAGATGCCCACCACCCAGGGACGCCGGCGGGCGCTCGGTACGGCCGTCACCTGTGGGCTCTCGCGTGGAGCGCAGCGACGACGCGCGCCGGGGTGAGGGGCAATCGCGTGATGCGGCTGCCGAAGGGCCGAAGGGCGTCCTCCACGGCGTTGGCGATGGCGGCGGGGACCGGGATGAGCCCTCCCTCGCCGGCGCCCTTGACCCCCAACGGGTTGAGGGGGCTCGGTGACACGACATGGAAGAGCTCGGGCCTTGGCACCTCCATCGCCGTCGGAAGGGCGTAGTCGAGGTAGCTCGTCGATAGGGGCTGCCCGTCCTCGCCGTAGGCGGCCTCCTCGTAGAGGGCGTTGCCGATGCCGTGCGCGAACGCGCCGTACATCTGTCCCTCGACGATCATGGGATTGAGGACGACGCCGCAGTCGTGGCCGAGCACGCTGCGCATCACCTGCACGAGACCGGTCTCGACGTCCACCTCCACGACCGAGGCATAGATGCCACTGGAGTACACAGCCCGCAGTGGCTTGAAGTATGCCGTTGCCTCGATGGCGACCGGCATGTGTGGGTCGACCGACATCCCGTGCCGTCCAACATTGACGACCGCAGCAAGGTCCTCCAGCGTGACCGCCCGCTCCGGCGCCCACGTCACAGCGACCGAGCGACCAATCAGTGCCAGGTCGTCGGCGTCGGCCTGCAGCACGGTCGAACCGGCGGAGAGCAGCTCGGCCCGCAGCTTCAGGCACGCCTCATGAACCGCCGGTCCGGCTGTCGCCGTCACTCGAGACGCAAAGGTGCCCTGGCCGAACGGGATGGTGGAGGTGTCACCGTGGCGCACTTCGACACACTCGATGTCGACGCCGACGGCGTCTGCGGCCAGCTGGGCGTAAACAGTCTCGTAGCCCTGGCCCTGGGGCGACGCCGCCAGGGTGACCAGGATTCGCCCCCGGTTGGTGAGGCGCACCCGGGCCCCCTCATACGGCCCGAGTCCAGACCCCTCGACGAACATGCCGATACCGAGCCCCAAGAAGCGGCCTTCCTTCCGAGCGGCCGCCTGCTCGACACGGAACGCGGGGATGTCGACGCGCGCCAGAACACCGTCCAGCAGCGCGGGGTAGTTGCCGCTGTCGTAGGTCAGCGGTGATCCGTCGCGAAACTTGAGGCCGACCGCGTAGGGGAACTCGTCGGCCTGGATCAGGTTGCGACGCCGCACCTCGGCTGGCTCCAGGCGGAGGTGCTCGGCGATCCGGTCGATCATGCGCTCGGTGGCGACCACTGCCTGCGGACGGCCGGCACCGCGCAGGGAGCTCGTCGGGACCATGTTGGTGTAGCAAGCGATGAGCTCGGAGTGGATGTTGGGGATCTTGTATGGACCGGGCAGCGTCGACATGGTGATCGTGGGCACTTGCAAGCCCACGCAGTAGGCACCCTGGTCATGCTCGAAGACATCCTTGAGTGCCAGGAGCCTCCCGTCGTCGTCGAAGCCCACCTCGACGCGGTGCGTCTGGGAACGCTCCATCGTCGAACTGATGAAGCTCTCCCACCGGTCTTCCACCCACTTGACAGTCACGCCGAGCTCCATGGCGATCCAGGGGATGAGCGCCTCTTCGCCGTAGAACTGTGCCTTCGGGCCGAACCCTCCACCGATGTCGGCCGGAGCGATCAGGCGGATCTCGTCCTCTGTCATGCCGTAGAGCGTGGCGAGCATGTGCCGGACGTAGTGCGGCGTCTGGGTGGAGTCCCAGACCGTGAGCTCGCCGGTGGCGGCGTCAAACCGGGCGGCGACCGCCCGGCCCTCCATGGAGTGGCCCCCGCCGCGGGTGACCACAAAGGTGTCGCGCAGAACGTGAGGCGCGCCCGCGAGCGCGGCGTCGGGATCGCCGGACTGCTGGACAATGTGCACAGCTACGTTGGTGGCAGAACCTTTATGGACCAGGGGTGCGCCCTCGACGAGGGCACTTGCGGTCGAGCCCACACCCGGGAGCTGGTCGTAGTCGACGTCGATCAGCTCCAGGGCGTCCTCCGCCAGCCAGCGGGTGGAGGCCACCACCACCGCCACGGGCTCGCCGACGTAGCGCACGGCCTCGACGGCGATGGGATAGCGGGGCTGGCGGTTGAGCAACGGGTGTGTGACCTTGGGAGGCAGGTCATGCAGGATCGGGCGCAGCTCCGTCGCGGTGAACACGGCGACCACACCGGGCGCCCGTCGGGCGCTCTCGATGTCGATAGAGCGGATACCGGCGCTCGGGTACGGGCTGCGGAGGATCGCGGCCTCGAAGCACTTGCCGAAGTCGAGGTCGTCCAGGAACTTGCCGGCACCGGTGAGGAGCCGCCGGTCCTCTCGCCGGCGCATACCCGTGCCCACGTGACGGTGGGTGGGAGTGGTGTCGACCTGGCTCACGCGGCTGGCCCCGGCCCGCTCTTGGCCGCCAATGACAGCACGGCGTCGACCAGACCCACGTAGCCAGTGCAACGACAGATGTTGCCACTGAGGGCCTCTCGCGCCTGGGCCTCCGTGACGAGCGGCCCCTCCCGCCGCCGGGCGGTCAGCGACATGAGGAAGCCGCTCGTGCAGAAGCCGCATTGGAGAGCGTGGTGCTCCCGGAAGGCACGTTGGAGGTCGTCCAGCTCGCCGTCGAGCGCGAGGCTCTCCACCGTCTCGACCGAGGCTCCTTCGGCCTGGGCGGCCAACATAAGGCACGAACGAACAGCAGCACCGTCGACGATAACGGTGCATGCTCCGCAGCTGCCGTGCTCACATCCGAGATGCGTACCGGTCAGGCGCAGGTCGCGTCGAAGCATCTCGGCGAGGGACACCCGGGCGTCGGTGGTGACGGTCACGGAGTGGCCGTTGACGGTCAGGGAGACGGACAGGGTCTCGTCACCGGAGCGGGCAGGGGTGAGGTCGTCAGGCACTGAGCACTCCTTGCTGCGAGCGGATCACGTCGAGGGAGCGGCGGACCAGCACACCGGCGATCCGACGCCGGTAGTCACCCTCGGCGTGAAAGTCGTCGGTCGGCGACATGCCCTCACCGGTCGCGTACTGCGCCGCCAGCATCGTGGCATCGTCGAGGGGGCGGCCGGTCAGCGCCTCCTCGGCGGCGCTGGCAACGAACGGAGTCGGTGCCACGCCCGAGCAGACGATGCGCGCCGACTTCACCCGGTCACCCTCGGTCCCCACCACGGTGGCCACGCCGACGAGGGCGAAGTCCCCCTTGCGGTGGCTGACCTCGAGAAAGGCCCCTAACCGGCCGGGCCCCGGGTCGGGGAGGTGCACCTCCGCGAGCAGCTCACCGGTCTCGACTGCGGTCGTGAAGTGGAACTGGAAGAACTCGGCGGCCGGCACGGCGCGGCGACCCCCGCCGGCGCGCTCGAGCACCATGGTGGCATCGAGGGCCACCATGGTCGCGGGCAACTCGGCGGCTGGGTCGGCGTGCGCAAGGCTTCCGCACACGGTCCCCCGGTTGCGGATCTGTGCATGAGCGACGTTGGCAAGCGCGGAGTGCAGAATCGGGAACCGGAGGCCGATGTCGGGGTCGAGTTCGATGTCACGCTGGCGGGCCATGGCCCTGATACGCAGCCCCATGTCATCGAGCTCCCAACCTCGGAGCTCAGAGATCCTCCCGATGTCCACCAGGTGTGCCGGAGCCATCAAGCGGTAGCCCAGCATGGGTAGGAGGCTCTGCCCTCCGGCAAGGATCTTGGCATCGTCGCCGAGCTCACCCAGCAGGCTCAGCGCCTCAGGAAGCGTGATCGGAGCGTGGTAGCGGAACGGTGCGGGTTTCATTCCGTCGCTCTTCCTGGGACGGGCGTAGCCAGGCAGCACTCAACGTCGGGGGACGGGCCGAGCACCGGCTCGCTCGCCAGGTGAGCCAGCACGGAGCGGCGGAGGGCACCACTCTCGATTACGGCGAAGTGGCGAAGGCCGGGCCACACCTGGCCGACGGCTCCGGGAATGCCTTTCGCCAGCTCCTCGCCCATCGCGGCCGGCGTGGCGTAGTCCTCCTCACCCGTGACGACCAGAGTCGCTGCCGTGATCTTCGCCAGCTGCCCCCGACCGTCGTAGGCACCCAGAGCCCGGCACGCCGCCGCGTGCACGGCCGGGCGCGTGCGCAAGAAGATTCCGACGACCGTGGAAACCGATGCCGGGCAGCGCCGTCGGAACACCTCGCCGAACCATCGGTCCACCTGGAATGGCACTTGGGTCTCCCGGGGCGACTGCTCGGCCGTGCGGGCGCGCTCCTCCCAAACGGCGACGGCGTCAGGGCCGTACCACGCCGTGGTGTCGCAGAGCACGAGCCGCTCGACCCGACTGGGGACAGAAGAGGCGAGCGCCACCGCCACGGTGCCGCCCATCGACATTCCGAGGACGTCGGCCCGGGATAGCCGCAATTCATTGAGGAGAGCCGACACGTCACCGGCCAGGTCGTCCACCGTGAACGGCTGGCCGTCCCAATCGCTATCGCCGTGACCGCGCAAGTCGAGCATGAGTACCTCGTGCGACGCCGCCAGCTCCGAGACCACGAGCTCCCACATCCGCCCGCTCAGAGCCAGTGAGTGGAGCAGCACGAGTGGCGGGCCTGAGCCCACCCGGCTGTAGACGAGCCGCCCCCAGGGGCGGTTGAGGAAGGTAGGAGCGGCGGTCATGAGGCCGTCCGACCGTGCGCCGCAGCGCCGAGACCGGCCAGCGCACGGGCATTGCCGGCGCAGATAGCGTCCTGCACCCCGGCGGGGAGCCGAGTCGCTCGAACTGTACGGACCGGGTGGGGGTCTCCTATGGGGAAGGGAGCGTCACTACCGAGAAGGACGCGGTCGGCGCCGACCCTGTGAACCAGCAGCTCCAGGCTGGCGGCGTCAAGAGCCACGGTGTCGTACCACAGGCGACGCAGGATGTCCGAAGGGGAGGAGGTCATCCCTGTCTTGTCGAGCAAACCGGCACGGGCCAGGCCGTCCAGCCGGAAGGATTGGTACGGGAGGAAGCCGCCGCCGTGCACCACGATGACGCGCAGCTCGAGGAACCGATCGAAGAGGCCGGCGGCCATGAGCTCGACCACGGCTGCACTGGCATCGATGACGCGACCCGACACGTTCTGGAGGACTGGACTCGTGAACGAACAGGATGGCCCGTTGCCGGGAGGGTGAAGCATGACGGTTACGTTCCGCTCTGTGATTCCCTCCCAGAACGGAGTCAGGGCGGGCGCCGCGAGAGGCGAGCCGGGTGGGGCCGAATTGACCACAACGGCCGGGGCCTCGACCCGGTCAAGGAAGAAGCACATCTCTTCGAGAGCGCGATCGGCGCCCCCTGACACATCGACAAAGGGCACGGGACGGAGTCGGCCGTCGCTGGTATCGGTGACGTCAGCGAGGGTGCCATTGACCGTGCGAACCCATGCCCACCGCTCCGCGTCGGGAAGCTCGTGCCAGGTGAACAGGTCGAGCCACGGGGACACCCACTGCTCGTCGATGCCCTCGCCGTCCATCCAGCTCAGCCGATGGGGCACAGATGTCATAGCCGGACTCAATGGACCCAGGCGGCGGTCACCGTCGACCATGCCCGGGGCCCGGCCGCCGTCGAGGGCAAGCAGGGGCTCGGGGACGAGATGGGCGTGCGCGTCGATGTTGTAGCGCTCGATCACAGGATTTCCTCCTCGGCGTCGGCGACCGGGGCCATCGCTTCCTGGATGAGCCCGGATCGCTCCAGGGCCCGGTAACCAGCCATGATCAGGCCCCGTGTCATGGCGGTGGCAGCGACCATGTCACGCTCTTCGTAGGCGATGAGGAGGCGGCGGTGATCCTCGACAGAGCGCTGCAAGCGTCCGGGCTGCGACAGGCTCAAGTGCCGGAATTGCAGTGTGCGCATGCCCAGCATGCCGAGGATTCGCTGCAACTGCTCGTTGCCGGCCAGCCGCACCTCTACCAGCCGGAAGCCGACGTTGTGCCAGAAGTAGTCGTCAACCGCCCCGCGAGCAACGTCGTCCTCCAGCGCGGACTGCCATCGCCAGAGTTCGGCCAGGCGATCGGAGGGGCAGTCGGCGACGAGCAACTCGCTCACGAGAGTGAACAAGCTCGAACGCAGGTCGTACGTGTCCTTCACCTGCCGCAGCGTCACATAGGCCACGTACGGGCGCCGATGGGGGGGCACCACAATCGCGCCCTGCCGTTCGAGCTCGGCCAGGGCCTCACGAACCGGCGTCCGGCTCGTATTGAAGCGGCGCGCCAGGCCAACGGAGTTGAGGCTGTCACCAGGACGGAGCCGGCCTTCGACGATGGCGATCGCGATCTCGTCAAAGATTTGTTGCGCGAGAGGGGCCTTCTCGATGTCGTCGCGCATGCTCGAGAGCATGAGGCCACGGCGATCCTGAAGGGCCGTGGTGGGATCCAGCGGCGTGCCGTTGCCGGCGGGCAGGGGTGCGACGGCCAGGGTGGTCACGCGGGGAAACCACGTCGCGGCACCCTCCCCGTCCGCGATCGGCCCATCGAAGGATCGAGGGTCCGAACGTCGGTGCGGTGTTTGCTCGCCGAGATGCGACCCACCCGCCGCCTTGTCGCGCCCGCTCACTGCATCAGCTCCGGCCAGCGCTGTACTACGCGACGCAGCGCCTCGGGATCGGCCTCGGCCACGGCGGGGAAGTCGGCCAGCCTCTCGAAGGGACGGCACGCGTCGATGATCATCCGACTGTTGTAGTTGGGCCGCCCCGGGAGGCCCAGGGGGTCGACCCGGCTGCCCCACGTGCGGCGGAGGATGTCCACGTCGAGCTCGGGATCGCAGCGAGTCGACAACGCCCACATCACCTCGTCCAGGTCGCGCGGGTCGACGTCGGCGTCCACGGTGATCACCAGCCGGTTCATGTAGGCCGTCACCGGATGCTGCGACGCCAGGTACCCGGCCTGCCGGCTGTGCCCAGCGTAGCCCTGCTCTACCGCGACAGCGATGATCGACCGTCCACCACCGGCCTCGTGGCACCACACACCGGTGACCCCGCCCAACCCCGTGCCAATGAGGGCATCGGTGGCCATGGCCGACTTCATCACCGAACGCATATAGGAGTAGTCGTGCGGCGGCTTTCCAGGGGGCGCCCCTAGGTTTATGGGGTCGGTCCGGTGGTAGATCGCCACCACTTCGACGCACAGCACCTCGGAGGTACCGCCAGAGTAGTACCCCGTCCACTCGCCAAACGGGCCTTCGGGGCGAGTCCGGTCGGGGTATACCCAGCCCTCGAAAGCCAACTCACTCTCGGCCGGCAGGGGAAGACCGGTATGGGGCGCCTCCACCACGGGCACCGGCTCACCCAGGATGGCGCCGGCGTAGTCGTACTCTGATATCCCGGCCGGAACCTCCGTACCGGCCACGACCAGCAAAGCAGGATGCTGACCGAGCGACGCGGCGATGGGAGCTCGGCCCTCTTTGGCGAACCAGCGCCGGATGTGCTGGGACCCGTGCTTGCCGGCCTCGATGTTGACAGTGACGCTCCGCCCGCCGTCTTGAACCTGGATCCGGTATGCGCCCAGGTTGGGGACTTTCGTGTCTGGATCAGCGGTTACCACGGCACAGCCTGTCCCGATGTAGGGGCCGCCGTCAGCCTCGTGCCATGTAGGGCAGGGGAAGACCGAAAAGTCGACGTCGTCTTGCTTCACCATGTGCTCGAACACCGGTCCGTCCGCCACGATCATCGCCGAGCATTCGGCGGCCTGCGCCGCCCACTCCGCGGGCTTACCGCGGAGGTTAGTGACGAGTTCGTGGTCGGAGAGCCCGGAGCCCATTCCGAGTCCGGCGCCCATGAGACTCGGGCTCGACAATGAGCCCGTCAGCACCCGCATGCCCCGTGGATGGCCCGGAATGTCGTCGAAGAGAAGGGCCCGCGGCCGGCTGCGCCGGTAGTTGACCTGACTGGCGGCACCGATCTCGAATGCCGCGTCTACTCCCGAGAGGCGCAGGAGGTCGCCGGACCGTTCGGCGGCGCTCAGCCATCCCCGGAGATCGAATGCAGAAGGCACGGCTCCCATCAAGGCAGCGGAGAGAGAGCCGCGAAGGTCTCCGCCCGCTCGATGATGGCGTGGAGCCGCTCGGGTGGCACGATGACCACGCCGTCACCGTCACCGCAGACGATGTCTCCTGGCGAGACCACGACACCGCCGATCGCGACCGGCACGTTCAGTTGACCCGGGCCGTGCTTGTAGGGACCTGCGGGCGTGACCGCTCGAGCGAAAACCGGAAGGCCCAGCTCCTCCAGGGCCTCGACGTCCCTGATGGCGCCGTCCACCACGACTCCGACTGCGCCCTGGGTCCGAGCCTTACCGGCCATGCGATCGCCCATGAGCGCCCGGGTGACATCGCCCTCACCGTTGACCACCAGGACGTCGCCGGGCTTCAGCAGGTCCAGCGCGGCGTGAACGAGCAGGTTGTCGCCGGCTCGGCTCCACACCGTCAGCGCCCGGCCCTGGAAGCGTGCACCCTTCCACAGCGCCCGGATCCCCGAATGCACCACTCCCATGCCGTCCATGGCGTCACCCAGGTCGGTCGTCGTCAATTGCTCCATCCGGGTGTACTGCTCGTCTGTCACTGTCAAGAACGTGTCTCCTTCGGGGAAGCGATGATCTGCCGGGGAAGCGAGGATCTGCGCTTTTTCTGTGCGCTCGCTTTCATGGCCTACGAGGGCGAGTAGATGTACTGCGTGACGCTCGGGACCGGGCTCGTCTTTGCCTTGGTCGCGGCACGCTGGAACGCGGCCTGGATAAGCGGCTTGCTGATGCTCGGGTTCTTCTTCCAGACGTTGAGGAAAAACGTGTACGCGATGCTGGCGTCCGCAGCGGTCGTCTGGGGGTTGTAGTTCACGATCGCCGCCTTCGTCTGGGCGGGATGTGAGCGCAGGTACGCCAGGTTGGCCGTCTCCGCCTCGTAAAACTCCTTGATGGCCTGCGGGTGGCTCGAGATGTAGGAGTCAGGCGAGATGTACGAACCGACGGCATAGGGCAGGTTCGAAAGCGAGGTGAGAATGTGGCCGCCGATCTGCTTGAGCGACTGGGCCGTCGGCGGCTGGAACAGGCCGCCAGCGACAGCGCCGCTGCGGGTGGCCGAGAGCATCTCGGCGGCCGAGACGAGATACTTCCGGTTCACCGATGTCGTCTTCATCCCATGCTCCTGCAAGAGCGAGGTGAGGGCGAAGTCCGTCTCGGACCCCTGCGTGGTCAGTGCGAGCGACTGACCCGAGAGCTGCTTGAGCGACGTGATGCTCTTCTTGACCCACAGCTGGAGGTTGTAGGTGCCCTCTGTAAGGGCGACGTATTTCAGCCGCTCGCCCTTGAGGATCGCACTAGCGGTGCCGTCGGCGACGCCACCCCCGATCTGGGCGCTGCCGCTGAGGAGGGCGGGTACCAGGTTGGCCGGCGTGACCTGCACGAGCTTCACGTTGAGCCCGTAGCGCTTGAAGATGCCATCGCGCACCCCCACGTAGAGGTCGGAGAAGCCGGCCCCTGTGGCCGCGTAGGCCACCGTGAGGTTCGTCAACGACTTCGAGCTGCCGGAAGCATTACCGCCGGCTGGGCTGCTCGTCGAGCTCGTCGACGAACCGCACGCGGTCACCAACATCGCCATTGCGACGGCCACGACACCGATTTTCCCGCGCGTCAGCTTCATGATGCTCCTTTGCTTTTCCTGAACTCACTTGCCCGCCGGGCGACCACATCTACTCGGCCTGCGACCATGAGAGAACCCGGCGCTCGACGGCACCGATCAGGCGCGTCAGCAGCAGGGCCGCGACGGCCATGACCACGATTCCGCCCATGGCCGTACTCATCTGAAAGTTGGATGTGGCGTTCTGCACGAAGTACCCGAGGCCGTTGGTCGAAAGGAAGAACTCGACCACGATGGCTCCCACGAGCGCCCTCGCCACGGCGAGGCGAAGGCCGGTGAGGATGAAGGGCATCGCCGCCGGAAACAGGATGGAGGCGAAGAAGCGCCCTCGTGGAACCGAAAAGACCGTTCCGACCCGCAGGTAGTCGCGGTCGATGTTTCGCACGCCCGCCGACGTGTTGATGATAAGCGGCAAAATCCCGGCCCAGACCACCACGAGCACTCTGGAGCGCTCTCCGAGGCCGAACCAGAAGATGATGAGGGGCAGAAACAGCACGTAGGGCACCGAGTTGAGGATGCTCACGATGGGATCGGTCATCTGGCGCAGCAGGGCGAAGCGCCCAAGCACGATCCCGAGCGGGATCCCGACCAGGATGATGATGGCCAGCGCCCATCCCACCTCGGTGGCCGTGGTACCGATCGGCGTCCAGATCGTGCCGCTGCCGAACAGGTGGACCTCCTGGTGGAACACCTGGGTCGGATCCGAGCTGATGTGGATGTCGACGATGCCCGTCATGGCACACACCTGCCACGCAGCAAGGAGCAGGATCACACCGATGGCGCCGAAGATCAACGACGCATGAGGGATGCGTTGTCCTACTCCCGCCGAACGGGAGCTGAGGATCGGATGGGACGGCTCTGCGGTGGGCGCCGGGGATCCCGGCGACGTCAGGTCCGAGATGGAGGTCGTCATTGCGCCCGCACCTCGCTCGGCATCAGGGGCAGGAGCCCCGTGTCGACAACGTCTGCGTCGGGTGGTGTTAAGGCCGGTCGCCCGTACAGGGCGTCGAGGATGCGGTCGTGGTATGCGATGAACTCCCGGCTCGAGCGAAGCTGGCTCGTGCGGGGGCGAGAGAGGTTGATCGGGATATCGGCGACGATGGTCCCGGGTGACTTGGAGAAGACCAGCACCCGGTCTGCTAGCAGGACCGCCTCGCCGACGTCGTGGGTAACGAAAACGGCCGTCGTGGACGACTCGATCGCCGAGCCCTGCCACATCCGTACCAGCTCGTCCTGAAGCACCTCGCGGGTCTGCGCATCCAGGGCCCCGAAGGGTTCATCGAGCAGCAATAGCGAAGGCTCGGTCACGAGGGCCCGGGCCAGGTTGGCCCGCTGTTTCATTCCCCCCGACAGCTCACGGGGTCTCCGGTGAGCGACGTCACCAAGGCCCACCAGGTCGATGACGGCTTGGGCCCGGGCCTTGGCGGCGGCGTCGAGGCGCCCCTGCGCCTGGCACCCGAAGATCACGTTGCCATACACGTCTCGCCATGGGAAAAGTGACGGGCTCTGGAACACGAGGCTGCGATCCTTGGCGGGGCCATCTATCGGCTTGCCATCAACGCGGATCTCACCGGCCCCAACGTGCACGAGACCGGCGAGCGCCTCCAGGAAGGTGGTCTTTCCGCACCCGCTGGGACCGACGAGCATGATGAACTCGCCCTGGTAGATGGTCATGTTGAGGTCCCGACACGCGATCACCTGCTCACCGCGCCGCCGACCCGGGTACCCCAGGAAGACGTTGTCGACCTCGACGCACGGGGCCCTGGTCGCGACAGGACCGGGCGTCGGGCTGTCAGTCAGATCGGGCACGTCAGCTCCATCCCAGCATGTCGCCACGCCCGAGGATCAGGCCCTGCGGCCACATTGGATCGCCGCTGATCGCTCACGGCGGATTGCTGCGCCATGTTCACGTTGGCTACCTCCCCCACTCGTCGTGTCGACACTTCACGGTAGTGTCGCCAGTTACAGCTGTCAACGCGACGATTACAGGTTTCCCGGAGCACACACTCTTGACCTCGTCAATCGCCCAGATCAGGTATACCCCATATACATAATGGGCCAATGTCGATAGCCGAGGCTGTGCTCATCGGCTCCGCCCGTGAGACGGGGCGTCTTGACCGGCCCCGGCGAGCATCCTACAGTCCATCACTGTCGACACTTATGCCACCATAGAGAACGCTGAGCGACCCAGCCCTAGGGGAGGACCACATGGAATTCGGCATCTTCGACCACACGGAACGCAAGACCGGCCAGCCCATCGGAGCGGTCTACCAGGAGCGGCGCCGTCTGGCGCGAGCCGCCGACGAGGCCGGCTGCTTCTGCTACCACGTGTCCGAACACCACGGCACGCCGCTGTCGATGGCCCCCTCCCCCAGCATCCTCCTCGCCGTTCTCGCCGCCGAGACGAGCCGGATGCACATCGGCCCACTCGGGGCCCTGCTGCCCCTCTACCAGCCGCTCCGGCTCATTGAGGAGATCTGCATGCTAGACCACCTCAGCGGGGGTCGCCTCGAGCTAGGTATCGGGCGCGGCGTCAACAAGATTGAACTGAAGTTCTACAACGTCGACATGGAGGAGTCCCGGGCCATGTTCGACGAGGCGCTCCAGGTCATCCTGATGGGCCTCACGCAGGAGACGCTGGATTTCCAGGGCCGGTACTACGACTACGACAGCGTCCCGATGGAGTTCACCCCTGCGCAGCGCCCGCATCCGCCGATCTGGTACCCGACGAGCAACCTACAGAGCGTCCCGTGGGTGGCGAACAGCGGATTCAATACCATCTTCGCCGGTGAGCTCGACCACATCGCCGAGCAAGTCAGCGTGTACAAGGAGAACCTCGAACCAGCCCTCCAGGGGCGGACCCGGTTCGGTATGCACCCCTTCATCGTTGTCGCGCCGAGCGATGACGAAGCTCTCGAGGTCGGTGAGATGGCCTACCGCACCCACCACGACAACCTCGCGTACCTGCGCAGCTGGAAAGGCAGGACCACGGAGATGACCCGGAAGCAGAACCTGATGGCACCGCCGACCCTCCGAGACGCGGTGGACAAGGGCTGGGCAGCCGCTGGATCGCCCGCTGCGGTCCGAGACCAGCTCGGCACAATCCTCGATAAGACGGGATGCAACTACGTGCTCTACACACCCATCAGCGGCAACACTCCCGCCGATTTCGGGCTACGCGCCCTTGATCTCTTCGCCGAGCTGGTCGTCCCGGAGCTGCCCTGAGCGGCCGGCGCACAACACGACGTCGAACTCGAATCGGAGTCCTCAATGTACGACGCCATCCAGGCAGAAACCATCTACCTCCCCGGAGACAACGGGGAGATCATCGAAGCCTATGTCGCCACTCCCCTCGGTCCCGGACCGTTTGGATCCGTGGTGGTGATCCATCACGCGCCCGGCTACGACGATGCAACGAAAGAGATCACCAGGAAGCTGGCGACGGCGGGCTTCATCGCGCTGTGCCCCAACCTCTACAGCCGCCAGGCCCCGCCCGAGCTGGACGCCAAGGAGGCCGCCAAGCGGGTACGCGCCGCCGGCGGTGTCCCGGATGAGCAGGTCGTCGGCGACGTCGGCGGCGCGGCGCGCTACTTGCAGTCGCAGGCATCGGCCAATGGCAGCGTCGGGGTGATCGGGTACTGCACCGGTGGCCGCCAGGCGGTGCTCGCGGCTTGCCAGATGAAAATGCAGGCTGCGGTTGACTGCTACGGGGCCTATGTTACCCGGTCGACACCCGAGGGAGACCAGCTCCCGCGGCCATCGATTGCCGACGTGATCGGCGACCTCAGCTGCCCCCTTCTCGGCCTCTTCGGCGCCGAGGACCCCGCACCGTCACCCCGGGAGGTGTCCGAGCTCGAAGCGCTGCTCCAGGAGCTCCGCAAGGACTACAAGTTCCACGTCTACGACAACGCCGGCCATGCCTTCTTCTCCGTGGATAGTCCCAAGTACCGGACCGCCGCTGCGCTCGACGGCTGGGAGAAAGTCTGCGACTGGTTCTCCTGCTATCTCAGCTCCACGGGGACGCTCTGACTGAGCGCGGGTCCATCAGCCGATCGGGCCGACCCAATCGGGTCGTAGCCGGTGAGGAATCATGTTGTCGGCCCCGATGTGCTCCCCGCCGCCCTCGCGGTCGGTGAGCCACCTCAGCGCCAGCCCCGAGCTATTCACGGCGGCCTCGTACTGAGCACGGGTTCACCACCGGGGGATCTGCCGAATTCAATATCCCTCTGGAGGCCGGCATCATCAACCAAGCAACCCCGGGCGCTCAAACGGAGGATGCTAATACGTCAGCCGGGCGTGCCAATGCGGTCTGCGCTGAGCAGACCGCATTAGGTATGACGTGAAGCTGACGATCTATGCGGCGGGCTTGGCGGCAGCTACTATCGCGGTCACTCCCCGTTCCCATGGGAGGCGAATCTGATGGTGTTCGCCATGGTGGCGCTGACGGTATTTGGCGAGCAAACCGTCGAAGCCGATCCAGCTCGAAGTCTTCCACATGGAGAGGATTACGATCGCAAACAGTGCGTAGAACGCGCAGACGCTGGCAGTTCCTGACATCACGTAAGTAAAGAGCAGTGCGAGGCTGCCGAGCGCGGCCAGTCGAGTGAAGCAGCCGGCGACGAGGGCGACGCCGACGGCGAACTCTGCGACTGCGACCACGATCCCGATCCAGTCAGCGTTCGGGACGACGAAGCCATGCAGAAAGCTTCCCCACCACGTGTAGGCAGGCGTGCCGTGGGCAGCGAAGCCGGCGACCCCGGCGCCACCGTGCAGGAACGCGGCGTTATCAGCACCCCACAGCTTGGCTGAGGCCGCCTGAATCCACATGACGCCGAGCCAGACCCGCATGGCTGTCCACCCAATGGCCATGACCTTCGATTCCTTCAGCCACTCCCACGCCCGGGAGTTCTGGCGATCGGATGGAATACCAAGAAGTGCAGCAGAGTTTGTCATGGGGATCTTCCTTCTTTCTGGCCCGGTTCCCGCAGGCTTCACCGCTATTGTCGCCCGTCGCGTGGCCGCTCTCGTAGGGCCGAAGGTCCCGGCTTCTCGGCGCAGACGCCCAGTGTTTGCAGGGGACCGACGGCACGTCACGATTGCTGTCGTCATGGACTGAGGTTCCCGCTACAGCGGTATCGGTCTGATGAGACGGCGGCTCCGGTGCCCGCTCAGCAACAGCAGACTTGAGGGCGGCTCCAACGCCAACGAGCACCTCACGACGCCTCCGAACCAGCTTGGGGCGGGCTCTACTGTTGCTGCGGTCGTGTGTGGTGCTCGGCTTCGATCCGAGCGGCGTAGGCGGCGGCCTCGCTGCGGTGGTGCATTCCTAGTTTTGCCAGCAGGCGGGAGACGTAGTTCTTCACAGTCTTCTCGGCGAGGAACATGTGGGAGGCGATTTCACGGTTCGTTTTCCCGTCGCTAATCAGGTTCAGGATCTTCCGTTCCTGGCCGGTAAGGTCCGCAAGGGGGTCCGTGGCGGGCTGTGGGTTCCGGAGTCGTTCGAGGACCCGGGCGGTGATCACCGGGTCGAGCAGGCTTTCCCCGGCGGCGACCCGTCGAAGGGCGCCAACTAGGTCGTTGCCGCGTACCTGCTTGAGCAGGTATCCCGCCGCCCCAGCCATGAGGGAGGCAAATAGAGCCTCGTCGTCGGCGAAGCTGGTGAGCATCACACAGGCGACCTCCGGGTGAGCGGAGCGGATATCACGGCAAACCTCGATCCCGGTCGGAGCGTCGGGCTGGTTACCGAGGCGGACGTCGAGGACAGCTACGTCCGGCCGGGTTGAGGCGATACGGGTCAGCGCCTCGGGGCCGGTGCTGGCTTCGCCAACCACTTCCATGTCGTCAGCGCCAGCCAGCACGTCTCGAATGCCCCGACGTACAAGCTCGTGGTCGTCGAGGAGGAAGATGCGGGTTGTCACCACATCATGATGCCGGATCGACGCTGCCCGGCGTTGTGGCAGCCAGCGCTTCGATGTCTAGGTCGGGCGTGGTGGTGGGGGATCACTGAGCGGCGCTCGCCATTCGAGCCGGGTGCCCCCCTCGGGCTGCGTTGAGAGAGTCAACGAGCCACCGAGGGTTTCGGCCCGCTCCGCCATGTTGCGCACGCCCCTGGTTGCTCCTGGCTTGAGACCGGCAGGGCCGACCCCATTGTCGGTTACCTCCAGGTTGAGTTCTTCGCCCGAGGCTGTCAGGGTGATGTCGGCCTGCGTGGCGTGGGCGTGGCGGGCGACGTTGGACAGCGCTTCGCGCAGAGTGGCAAGGACTTCGACTCCTATGTGTGGGGGTACAAGGTCGACCGGGCCGGTGAAGCGCATCTCTGGTTCGAAGCCAAGGCTCCGGGCGGCCCCAGCCCGAACCTCGAGGATTTGAACCCGCAGACCACCTTGAGCGGTCGGGGGAGGCTCGAGAGCGAAGATCGTGGTCCGGACCTGGCGGATGGTCTCGTCCAAGTCAGTGACGGCGTTTTGTAGACGGTCGGCGAGTCGGGTGTCGCCGGCCTGCCTCTCTGCAATCCCGAGGGAGAGGGCCACGGCAAACATCCGCTGCACGACCGTGTCGTGAAGGTCCCTGGCAATCCGTTCCCTGTCCTCGGCGAGGGTGAGCTGACGGACCCGAGCGTGCAGGCGCGCATTCTCGACGGCTATCCCTGCGGCCGAGGCCAGTGCCGAGGCCAGTTGCTCGTCCCCCTCGGAGAACTCGGTTCCCGAGGTCTTTTCTGTCAGGTAGAGGTTGCCGAACACCTGGCCGCGCACCCGGATAGGGACGCCCAAGAACGAAGCCATTGGTGGGTGCCCGGCTGGGAAACCGACCGAGTCGGGGTGATCGGTGAGAGTCGTCAGTCGGACTGGATGAGGATCGACGATCAACAGCCCGAGCACCCCTTGACCTTCCGGGAGATGACCGATGCTGTCAGCTGTGGTGGAATCCATCCCGACGTGCACGAACTCTGAGAGGCCCACGCCGGCCGGGTCGAGCACACCCAGGGCAGCGTACCGGGCCCCGACCAGCTCGGCTGCCGCTCTCACGATTTGGCGGAGTAGGCCGGCCGGGTCAAGGTCGGACTCGATGTCCAGGACCGCATCCAGCAACGCCTGCAACTTGGCCGGGTCCGACACCTGATGGTAAGGCACGGCCGCCATCTTGCCACCGCCTCGGTATCCTCCTAGCGACCGAGAAGGGATGCTGGAGTCCGCTCACTCCGAAACGTTGACCTCCTGCAACGGCTCCGCTGGAAGACGCTCGATCGCTAGTCGCCTCCCGGAGAGGCGGTCGGTGCGAAGACGTATCATTGAGCCTGCCTGGTGTTGTTCCCAGGGCTGCAGACCGAGGGCCACAACCCCCGGCCACATGGGATCGTCTTCGCTAACTCGTCGTCCCATTCCGAGCGCTAAGACGCTCCAACCTGTGCGGCTCAGAGGATCAAGGTCGTCGACTTCGAACGCGATGACTGCCTCATAGGTCGATGTCCGGGCTCTCGAGCCGGTGTCGGTCACAAAAATCACATCGTCGTCCAACAGACGGTACGGGACCGGCAGTATCACGGGGAGCGCGCCATAGGTGGCCGCCACCCGACCCACGCGCCGAGTCGCGAGCAAGCCCAGGCAGTCAGCTCTCGAGAGGATCTCCAAGCCGGTGCGATCTGAATCCATACATCCAGCATGTCCGCAAATGAGCCGGACCGAATAGGGCCAACGGTCCCTTTTGTAAAGGATTTGTCACTCTGTGGCCGATCGGCTTGCGTGATGGCGCGATCGGCGCCGACAGGAACTCCACCGTCGTGTTCCCCCCGCTCATGACGACCACCGCCGAGCTAGCAACGATCTAGTCTCATGCGTCGATGAGCCGGCGGCAGGCTGCAGCGATCACCAGGTCCTCGCGAGCGTGGACGACCACCGTTCTGACGGGCCTACCAGCCTCGCTGATGTCGGCATCTTCAGACCCGATGGTGGCACTGGCGGCTTCGTCGATGCTGACACCGAGCCAGCCGAGCTGAGTGCATGTCTCGGCCCGGATAGTCGACGAGTTCTCCCCGATGCCCCCAGTGAACACCAAGGCGTCGATGCCGGCCATGGCGGCGGCCATCGCGGCGACCTTGGCTCGCAGCCGGTGCAAGTACACGCCGACGGCGAGGGTCGCGGCTGCGTCGCTCTGACGTCGGCGGTCGAGCAGCACCCGCATGTCGCCACGCGCCTCACCGCCGAGCGCAGCAAGACCGCTTCGATGTTCCAAGGCGTCGTCGAGCTCATCGGCGGTGATCCCGTTGGCGAGCAAGAAGGAGATGGCCCCAGGGTCGACGTCGCCTGGCCGAGTAGCCATCACCAACCCCTCGAGCGGAGTGAAACCCATGGTGGTGTCCACGGACCGTCCGTCAGCCACCGCAGTAACCGATGCTCCACCTCCGAGATGGCACACCACGATCCGGTGTGGCTGCTGGCCCAACAGCTCGGCGGTCTTGGCGATCGCCCACGTGCAGCTCAGCCCGTGGAACCCATATCTGCGGATCGCCCATCGGGAGATCCAGTCGGCAGGCAGGGCGTAGGTGGCTGCCTCGGGGGGTAGGGAGGCATGGAAGGCGGTATCGAAGCACACGATCGAGGGCAGCCTTGGTCGTAGCCGGAAGAGGGCGTCCACGGCCGCCAGCGCGGGCGGATTGTGCAGCGGAGCCAAAGCCGAGAGTGTGTCGAGCTCACGTCGCGCCTCCTCGTCGAGGATGACGGCTTCGTGGAACCTTGGGCCCCCGTGGACTATACGGTGCCCGGCAGCGTCGAGAGGGCCGGCCTCATCGACAAAGCGGCCCAGTTGGTCGGCGAAGTCCGGTCCCGGCGGGCCGAGGTCGGCGCTCACCGCGACGCGATCATCGTCCTCGACCACTCTCAGCTTGACGCTGCTCGACCCGGCGTTCACGACCAGAATTCGCATCGAAGCTGTCATCTCCCCCGTCGCCGTGGTCTCACCGGCGGCAGGCTACGCGGTCGGTCGCACCCCCCGAGGCGCTCGTTCAGGCTGTGTGGGCGTCGTGGCGGACGACGACGACGGGGCACGATGCATGGGTCGCACAGTGCTGGCTCACCGAACCGAGGAGCATCCCGGCGAACGCCCCGTGGCCGCGACTCCCGACGACGAGCAGGTCCGCGCCTCCCGCCGCTTCGAGCAGCTTCTCAGCCGGTGCTCCTTCTGTGACGACGGACGACACCTTGACCGCGGGGTGCTCGCCGAGGACCTCGAAGAGCATCTTGTCCAGGACGTCTCGGCTGGGGTCGGCGAAGTTGATGTCTGCGGGGAGGAGCGCCGCAGGGCCGTAGGCGAAGCTCGGTGTCTGCCACGTCATCACCACCCGTAAGCAGGCGCCGGTCAGTTCGGCCTGGAGGACAGCCCACCCAAGCGCATCCTTCGACGGATCGGACCCGTCGATACCCACCACAATGACATGGTCCTGCGAGTCGGTGCTTTCGGCCATCGGTCCCTACCTGCTTTCCGGGCGGCTGTGATGCCACCTACCAACAGTTTCGACGACAGCCGAGGTCGAGTGCAGGGGCCGAAGTACCCTCTGTCACGGCCCTCAAGTCCTTTCGTCATGTGTCTCCGTCTTGCGGGAAGTTTCCATGCTGATGGGATAAATTAGGGACCTTCGCCCCTCGTCGCAGTGACTGCCGGCCCACGGCAACCTGTCCTGGCGGGGTACAAGATCAACAGGTGGCCGAATCTTGCGACTCCATCGGACGCCGCCGTCCGCTTCGCTCAGAGCCGCCGGACGTCTAGAGACGACCCAACACTCCTCACCTCTCAGAAAGGAGCGTCGAGCCAGTGACCAAGCAGCTTGACAGCCCCGAAGCGACAATCCTTGATACCGCCGCCGATAACGTTTCGGTTTCCAACGGGCCGACAATGGCCCCTACCGGATACAGCCTCTCCGACAGCCCAGGCCCGCTCGGCACTGAGGAGCTGCGAGTTCTGGACGCGTGGTGGCGAGCTGCCAACTACCTCGCCGTCGGCCAGATCTACCTGATGGACAACGCCCTGCTCGAACGCCAGTTGGTGCCAGAGGACGTCAAACCTCGCCTGCTCGGCCACTGGGGGACCACTCCGGGCCTGAACCTCGTTTACGCCCACGCCAACCGGGTCATCCGGGCTCGAGATCTCGACGCCGTGTATGTGATGGGCCCCGGTCACGGCGGCCCCGGCCCCAACGCCTGTGCCTGGTTGGAAGGCACCTACAGCGAGCGCTCCCCGTCGATCAGCCGGGACGCGGAGGGAATGCGCCGCCTGTTCCGGCAATTCTCGTTCCCCGGTGGGGTCCCTAGCCACCTCGCCCCGCAAACCCCAGGGTCGTTCCATGAGGGCGGCGAGCTCGGCTACTCCCTCCTCCACGCCTACGGCGCCGCCCTCGACGACCCGGCCCTGACAGTGTTCTGCGTGATCGGCGACGGCGAGGCCGAAACCGGACCGTTGGCGGCCAGCTGGCATGTGAACAAATTCCTGAACCCGGCACGCGACGGGGCGGTCCTGCCGATACTGGCCCTCAACGGCTACAAGATCGCCAATCCAACCCTCCTGGCTCGCATCCCCGATGCCGACCTGATGGGGCTGCTACGTGGATACGGCTACGACCCGCGAGTGGTGACCATTGCTCTTGAGACCAACCCAGCCGAGGCTCACCAGGCGATGGCAGCCACCTTGGACCGCTGCCTCAATGACATCGCGGCGATCCAGTCCCGGGCCCGCGAGGGCGGCGAGGTGAGCTTGCCTCGCTGGCCGATGATCGTGCTGCGCTCCCCGAAAGGTTGGACAGGGCCACGCACTGTCGACGGCCAAGCGGTCGAGGGGACCTTCCGGGCCCACCAGGTACCGATCGGCGCGGCCCGCGACAACGACTCGCATCGTGAAGCCCTTGAGGGCTGGATGCGCTCCTACCGTCCCGAGGAGCTTTTCGACACGAATGGCAGTCCGGTGGCCGAACTTGTCGAGCTGCCCCCCGAGGGCAACCGGCGGATGAGCGCCAACCCCGTCGCCAACGGGGGACTGCTCCTCCACGACCTCGACCTGCCTGACTTCCGTAACTACGCCGTCGACGTCCTTTCCCATGGCAGCGGAGAGCACGAGGCCACCCGGGTGCTCGGCAGCTGGATTCGCGATGTGATCACCGCCAACCCGACGAACTTCTTGCTGTTCGGGCCGGATGAGGTGGCCTCCAACCGTCTCAGCGACGTCTTCGAGGTCACCGGCCGGGAGTTCATGGCCGAGATCAAACCCACCGACGATCATCTCCGGACCGACGGGCGGGTCATCGAGGTCCTCTCTGAGCATCTCTGCCAAGGCCTGCTGGAGGGGTATGTGCTCACCGGCCGGCACGGGCTGTTCACCTGCTACGAGGCATTCATCCACATCGTCGACTCCATGTTCAACCAGCACGCCAAATGGCTCGAAGCCTCCTCCGCCGTGGCGTGGCGCGCTCCGGTTGCGTCGTTGAACTACCTACTTACCTCGCATGTGTGGCGCCAGGACCATAACGGGTCCACCCACCAAGACCCAGGGTTCTTAGACGTGGTCATGAACAAGAAGCCCGACATCGTCCGGGTGTACCTGCCGCCCGATACCAACTGCCTGTTGTCGGTCGCCGACCATTGCCTCCGCAGCCGTCACTACGTCAACGTCATCGTCGCCGGCAAACAACCCGGCCTCGATTTCTTGCCCATCGACCAGGCCGTCTCGCATTGCACCCGCGGGATCGGAATCTGGGACTGGGCCGGCACCGAAACCGTCGATCAACTGCCCGACGTCGTCTTGGCCTGCGCCGGCGATGTTCCCACCCTCGAAGCGCTCGCCGCCGCCGACCTGCTCCGCCAACACCTCCCCGACCTCGCCGTCCGGTTCGTCAACGTCGTGGACCTGATGCGGCTCCTGCCCGAATCGGAACACCCCCACGGTCTTCCCGATGCCGAGTTCGACGCCCTCTTCACCCCCGACCGGCCCGTCATATTCGCCTTCCACGGCTACCCGTGGCTGATCCACCGCCTCACCTACCGAAGAGCCAACCACCAGAACCTTCACGTGCGCGGCTACAAGGAGAACGGCACCACCACCACCCCCTTCGACATGGTCATGCTGAACGACCTCGACCGCTACCACCTGGTCGCCGACGTCATCGATCGTGTCCCCGGCCTCGCCGCCCGGGCCGCCACCGTCCGCCAAACCATGACCGACGAACGTCTCAGAGCCAAGACATTCACACGCGAGCACGGCGACGACCTGCCCGAGATCACGAGCTGGGCATGGCGCCACGAAACCCCCAGCTCGTAGAGAACAACGAACGACGCCATCAACCCCGTCGTCGCGGAGCCGCGATTAGGCCGCCGGACGGTCAGCATCATGCTCCTCCTGCTCGCAGCAGACACCGGGAGGTCTGGGCCGTCCAGGACGGAGACATAGCACGCCCGCGCTCCAGGAGCGAGGTCAGGTCCAGCAGTCGACCGGTTTGCGTTGCCGGTCAGGTGTCATCTGCGAAGCCTTCTAAATTAGGGAACTCTTGGGTACCGAAGGAGAGGTACAACGACGATGAGCAACTACACCCACACCCCCCATCCTCACACCATTGAACGACTAGAGCACCGAGACAAGGCGGTCACGACCGAAGACGTGATCAGGGAAAAAACAAGCATCAAATTCAATGCCTGGCTAGCAGTAAAGATCACGGACGGCGTCGGCACAATGTGGTGCGCCTATGTCTTCGCTGCGCTCGCTCTGATCGGATTACCAACGGCACTCAAACCGGGCGGTGAGGGCATCATAGCCTGGATTGCACAAACCTTCCTCCAGCTCGTGTTGCTATCGATCATCATCGTCGGCCAGAACATCGCTGCCGCAGCATCCGACAAACGCTCCGAAAATACCTTCAAGGACGCCGAAGCTATACTGAGTGAAGCCTTAGCGATCCAGAAGCATTTGCAATCGCAAGACGAAGACTTGATCGCTGCATTGAACAATGCGATATCGAAGCTTCCCCTCGAGCGCGGACCTGCGGCTCCCGATCCTCAGATCTGACGGCGACGATTACCGGAGGGCGAGCTCGGCGATGCGTCGAACGATCGGAGAACCTGTCATTCGCTAACCCGCTCTGATCAACTGCGCCAGTCCTGCGCGGGGAAATCCTCAGGGGCACTCGGGTTCACTTTCAAACGCGACAAGATCGCCGATCTCGACGTTATCGGCACCCAGAGCGCCTCCACCAAGTCGACTTGGCGGCCATCGACGACCGACGGTCACCGCACAGAATACTGGCACGATCATCGTGACCATGACTGCTCTCAAACCTGCGAGAAGCGCCCAGACTCTCTCCGAGCGGGGTTCGGATTCATGCCGTACCGCAGGCCGTCGACGAGCAGGGCGATCATTCGGTTCGCTCGAGAGGTGTCATCGGTCCCCAGCGGGGGGATGCAGAGTTTTGCGACCGCGCCCAGCAGGTCAAGGGGGTCGACGCCGTCGCGGATAGCGCCGGCAGCGACGGCAGCGTCGAGCAGTGCCTGGAGGACCGGGCCGAGCTGCTGCTGGAAATAGGCGGGCAGGGCTTTGAATGCCGGGTCTCCAAAGTGCAACGCGGCAGCGAGACCACGTTTCGTCACAATGAACCTCGCGTAGTACTGAATCCACAGTTCGAGTGCTTCGTCAGGGTCGTGCGTCTCGGCGAGCTTCGGCGCTTCGGCTGCGCATCCGTCCACCTCGCGACGGAACACCGCGGTGATCAGATCCGACCGCAGCGGGAAGTGTCGGTACAGGGTCGCAGTGCCCACGCCGGCACGAGCCGCGATGGCGCGCACGTTCACGTCGACGCCCTGCGCCGCAAACTCCTCCTCCGCAGCCACGAGCAGCGCGTCGATGTTCCGCTGCGCATCAGCACGTGGCATCCGTGAGCTCCTTGCTTAACCGGGACATTGTCCCGTATAGTGAATCCCGTACCGGGACAACGTCCCACTTCTCACACCCTACGGCATCCACGGGTGCCAGAAGGAGATCGGCGATGCACTATCGCACCCTCGGCCGCACGGGCATCCAGGTCAGCCCATACGCTCTCGGCGCCATGAACTTCGGCGCCATAAGCAACCCCGACCATGACGACTCGATCCGCATCATCCACAAGGCACTCGATGCCGGCATCAACCTGATCGACACGGCCGACGTGTACTCCCTCGGCGAGTCCGAGGAGATCGTCGGCAAGGCGTTGAAGGGTCGTCGGGACGACGTCGTGCTCGCCACGAAGTTCGCCAATCCCATGGGCGACGCCCCGAACCGACGGGGCGCATCGCGTCGGTGGATCATGAACGCGGTCGAGCACTCGCTGCAGCGGCTGCAGACCGACTACATCGACCTGTACCAGTACCACCGGCCCGACACCGACACCGACATCGACGAGACGCTGTCTGCGCTCTCCGACCTCGTACACAGCGGCAAGGTCCGCGCGATCGGAACCTCGAAGCTCCCCGCCGCGGACATCGTCGAGGCGCAGTGGGTCGCCGAGCGTCGCGGCTTCGAGCGCTTCCGGTGCGAGCAGCCGAACTATTCGATCCTGAATCGCGGCATCGAGCGCGACGTCCTCCCCGTCACCGAGCGGTACGGCATGGGCACCATCGTCTGGAGCCCACTGGCGCAGGGGATGCTCACCGGCCGCGTGCGCAAAGGGCAGCAGTCCAACCTGCGCCGCACCGGCAACTACTACGCCCACCTCCGCGACGAGCGCCGCATCGACGTCGTGGAACAGCTGATCCCGGTCGCGGACGAGGCCGGCATGTCGCTGACCCACATGGCGATGGCGTTCGCGATCGCGCACCCCGGCGTGACCGCCGCCCTCCTCGGCCCGCGCACGATGGAACAGCTCGACGACCTGCTCGCCGGCGCCGAGATCGTGCTCAGCGACAACACCCTCGAGCGCATCGACGAGATCGTCCCGCCCGGCACCGACGTCGGCCAGCTCGACATGGCCTACAACTCACCCGCTGTCGTGAAGCCGACACTGAGGCGACGCCCGATCGACGAACGGACCGCCGCGTAGCCCCTGCCGAATCCACGCTGCGAGGACGCTCCCTTCTCGGAAGCGGTCCACCAGCGGTGCATTCTCGACCCGCTTGTACGCCCGTCGGCCGAAAGGCTCCTGGACTCCTTCCGAGAGCGAGCGACGGGAATCGAACGCGCGTTCTCAGCTTGGGAAGGGGCTGTCGCACCCTTCGCCCATCAGGTGTTTCGCACGTTCGGGCAGGTCAGTGGCCGTTTCGGCTTGACCATCTGTGCCCGGCCTGACCGGGTTTGACCGGCCGTTGTGGCACGAATGTGGCACGACCCAGGCGCCGATCGAGAGGCTCTCGCCAGCCCCCGGTCTCTTCGCTTGACCCATCGCTGTCACCGCGATCTGCGTACGATGTTGGTCATGGCAAAGGCTGCGACTCCGCCCGAGGAGACGTCGATGGTCATCGAGTCCGCCGACGACGCCGAGATGCAACAGGCTGTCGCTGCCACCTTCCCCGCTGCCGGTGTCAGCATCGAGGAGCTCCGCCGCCAGGCCGCCGAGAGCCGCTTCGTCTCCGAGCGTGCACGCAGGGCGTGGTTGGTCGTCTCGCCCTTCCTTGCCTCCCGCTGACCTCGCCACCCAGGCCCGGGGCTTCGCACAGGAGGTCACGGAGCTTCTCAACGCCACGATCACCGACGGGGTGACCTTTCAGCGCGGTCTCGGGCGCCGGTCGGACACGTTGGTTCTCGGGAGGGGCGTGACCAAGACGAACCTGGACCCCCAGGCGGTGCCCTTTTGACCTCGGCCGTCGGGACCCGAGTGCCTGGTTGTGGGTGGCCTTCATCCTCGGACCCGACCCCGAAGGCGAGAACCTCACCGTGTTCAAGTCGGGCTTCGCCCTCTACGTCGACCCCGGGCGCGACCGGGCTAGAGGGAACGGGGCCTCCTAGAGCGGCCGGAAGCCGGTCCTACCGCCTATCTGTTCCATCTCGTGCCTTCTCATCCTGGTCCCGCTTAGCGCCAGCAGCCTCTCGCTGGTCCGCTCGCTTCGCCAGCCACTCACGCCGGTCCCGGGCCGCTCGCTCGAGTTGCCTGCTCGGCTCGACTTCGCCGGCCGGCCTCGCCGCCGCTCGCCTCTCTCCGGCAGCCGCTGCGCTCGAGCTTGCCGGCTGTGCCCTCCGTCGACGTCAAGGCCCGGTTCCCTGTCCGGTCGGTCAGGACGCTTCGCCGACGCCTTCCCGCCGCCACAGCCGTGTCACTGTCGTGCCGTCGCCGCTGAGCTCGCCGTTCCAATCGGTCGGTTGGGCTGCGAACGCATCGACGTGCTCCTGGCACAGCGATGCCTCCGAGCCTCCCCACAGGACCGGCTCGGCGATCGCTGCCCGGTCGCATCCGTCCACCACGCAGATCGTCTCAGTCGGCACCCACTCCTTATACCCAGCTGCCCCAGACCTTCCCCTCGCCGGCCAGCTCACCTTCGCCCGCCGCCGAGGTCCGCTTCCCCCGACGCCGCCAATCTCATGCCTTGTCATCCTGCTCCCGCTTAGCGCCGGCCGCCGCTCGCCGGCCGCTCCTCTTGCCCGCTTAGTCTCTCGACCTCGCCGGCTGAGATCAGGCGTACCGACAAGACTGCGAAACCAACCGCTCTAGGTCGCCGCTATAGATGTAGCGTCCGGCCTGTGAGTGGCCTCGAGTCGCTGCAGGGCTGCTCGGCCTCGGGGTCCTCGCTGGCTGCGGGACCACCGGAGCGCACACGCAGCCGCGGCAACACCCCAACATGGCGGGGCGCCTACCACGGTCACGGTCCCATCACCGGCTGCGCCCGTGATCTACCGCAACGTCACAGCCGGTCTCACAGCCAAGCTCACCGCCCGGATTGGTCTGGCAGTGAAGGTGTCCTGTGCCGAGGCCGCCACAGGCCAGTACGACTGCTCCGGAACGGTACGTCACGGCGTCATCCCGGCCATAGCGGCAAACGAAGACCGTGCTGGCGTTGTCCGCTGGTCGGCCGGGAACGACACCGGGACGTTCTTTGTGAAGCCAGCGGCAGCGGCGCCCGCTGCAACCGTGACGACGACAACCACGACGACGGTGCCCCCGTCGACAACCGTCGCGGCGAAGACGGTCGACTCATCCCGCCTAGCCCAAGAGATCGCCTCGGTCCTCGCACGGGAATCGGGTCTTCCCGTGAAGGTTTACTGCCCGGCGCTCAACGTCGTCGTGGCGCCCGCGAACCAGTCGTGCAGCGCCTACAGCGGCCAGGACGGCGCAGAGGTCCAAGTAGGAGTGGACGTCGGGTCAGCCACAACCGCTTGGGGTGTCGTCGCCAGGTCAGGAGTCGACGAGTACCGGGGCGAAGTCACGACTCCCTACTCTTAGCCGGCGTCGTACGGCTGCTCGGTCGACCACACGGCCACGACAGTCCGCGGCATCTGTCGCCGCCGGACAGTCCCGGGTGCCGTCGATCTCTAGGGCATCGCGTCATGAATCACATCTCACTGACTGGGACGGCGTGGCGTATGGTGGGCAGCCTGTGGCCGATCTCGGCCGAGGTTCATACGGCTCCTGGTCCGATGAGTGCCCGGATGTCGGTGCGCTCCTGGCGCTGGTCACGTCGAGGCCGTGGTGGCACGCCCACGCAGCCTGCCGGGACGCCCCGCTCGAGGTGTCGTGGTTCCGTGAGCTTCACTCCAACCCGCTGATCGTTGATGAGGCGAAGGCGGTCTGTGCGGGGTTGTCGGGTGAGTGGGCCCTGCGCCGAGTGGGCGGCCGGGCAGGGCCCCGACTTGGCCGGCGTTTGGGGTGGGATGGCCGTCGGTACCCGCAACGCCGGGCGTCGTGCCGCCCGACCGACGGCTGCCTGAGTCCTCCCGCCGGCCTCTGCCGTGGACGCGCCGAGGCCCCACGATCCGGGGGGGACCGTGGGGCCTGCAAGGCACCGATCAGGTTACCGAGGCGGCCGCCGGAAACCGCCGAGGACCTATAGCGGCGACCTCGTCCTGGCAGACCCCCGAGGGTCGTGGGCATGCACCTATGTCGCTATCGCCGTTCACATCCTCGTGATCCTCCCCCCGCCGTCGCCGCCCCGTTGCCGCCCGAACACGCGTTCGGTACGGTCGGGTGATGCCGACCTTGCCGTGTATCGACTGCGGGGAACCCGTCCGCTTTCCCCGGCCAGCCAACCGACGCCACCTGCCCCGCCTGCGGGACCGAGCAGTACCTCCGCGAGGACGGCAAGACCCGGCCGGTACCCATCGAAAGAACCGAGGCGGTACTAACGGGGACGCGATGAGGGGGCCGTTCAATCAGGTGTCGGGTCCGTCCTGGGGGTCGACTCCGCTGCGGTCGCGCGGCGTGGATTCGCCGGTGGGTCGCCCGGTTTCAGAGTCGTCGGCTCCGGTATCGACACGACCGGCTTCTTTGCCTTCCTGTCCGCTTATCTGCTCGCCGCCTCGGGTGTAACTCGTGCCAACACCCTCGGGTGCCATCTTCGCTTCCCCGCCGCCCGTCGGGCCGACCTGGCTCCGGCGATCCGTGGTATCCGGAGTATCTTCGCCGGAGAGTTGTTCGCGCACGTCGTCGGCGCGTTCTTTCTTCGAGTCCGCCTCACTCTTCGCGTGAGCTTCGTCAGGCATGACATCCCCCCTGAGGTTGTGTGTCGCGAGATGTACCCGCTGCGCAGATCGCCCAAACGGGCAGCCAAGCCGACGTCCCGATCGCCCCGCGCCGATCGGTTCTCGCTGGCTACCGTTGCGGTTTGTGAGGTCCCGGCCCGAGGGCGAAGCGGCCGAGTGGATGACCATCGCGGAGGCAGCCGGCTGGCTCGGCTTCTCGCGTGAGGGGTACCGTGAGGGGGCCATGATCGCCACCTCGACGAGCAGACCGTGCCGTAGCTGACGGTCATCCGGAGATGACGGTCATCTGGGCTCCTGTTCGTGGCCAGTCTTCAGTCCTCGCTTTTGGCCACCAGAAGTCCCCGCCCCTCGCTGTGATGTTCAACCCTATGTGAGTTTAGGTACACCTCCTCGCCGACGGGCCTCCTTCAGGCGGAACGACTCGCCGGAAGTCGCCACCACGATGCCGTGGTGCAAGAGCCGGTCGAGCAGACTGACGGCGGTGTTGTGCTCGGGGAGGAAGCGACCCCAGTCCTCGAACGGCCAGTGTGAGGCGATGCCGAGGGACCGTCGCTCGTAGGCGGCGGACACGACGCGGAAGAACAGCTGGGCGCCGGTGTCGTCCATCGGGGCAAAGCCGATCTCGTCAACCAGGATGAGGTCGGCCTTCAAGAGTTGCTCGATCACGCGGCCGACGCTGTTGTCGGCCAGTCCCCGGTAGAGGGTCTCGACGAGCTCGGTGGCGGTGAAGTAGCGAACCCGCTTGCCGGTGTCGACGGCGTGGTGCCCGAGGGCGACCAGGAGATGGGACTTGCCGGTCCCGGCCGGTCCCACGAGACAAAGATTCTCCTTGGCCGCGATCCACTCGAGTGAGGAGAGGTAGTCGAACGTGGCGCGTGAGACCGACGAGGCATCGACGTCGAAGTCCTCGAGGGTCTTTCGCACCGGGAAGGCGGCGGTCGCCAGACGTCCCCGGGCGTTAGAGGCGTCGCGCGAGGCGATCTCGGCCTCGACCATGGTGCGCAGGAACTCCTCGGGCCGCCAGCGCTGGGTCTTGGCCACCACCAACAGCTCGGGACTCAGCCGGCGCATGGCGCCGAGCCGTAGGCGGCGCAGACCGGCCTCGAGATCGGCGGCGAGCGGCGGCGGAGTGGTGCTCACGCCTCCTCACCCCCGATGGCGTAGTCGCTAAGTGAGCGGACCGCGACGCTCGGCAAGTCGACGATGAGGGCGTCACCGGGCGCTCGCGGCCGCGGCACCCCGGTGCCCGCGGCGAGGATCGAACGCACGTCGTGGGCGCGGAACCGGCCGAAGGTGACGGCCCGCTCGACGGCCGCCATAACTGCCTCGGTGCCGTGGGCTGCGTCCATGGCACACAGCTCGACGAGGTCTGCGGCGAGGGTGGTCACCCCTCTCGCCGCGGCCCCCTTGATGAAGGCCTCGGCGGCCGGGCCCATGGCGCAGAACGCCTTCTCGGCCGGGGTCCTGGGACGCACCGCCCGGGCCGGGGAGGGCCGGGGTCCGCCGTAGTGCTCGTCTAGGACAGCCGCCTCGCCAGGGGCGACGAGGTCGTGGCTGGCGATGATCTCGCCTAGGAACACGACGAGCACCGTGCCGTCGGCCACCCGCAACTCGACCTGGCGTCCAATGTGGACGGTCGGCACCGAGTAGCGGGCCGAGCCGAAGCGCACACAGCTGAGCCGGTCGACCTTGCGCCCGACGACCTTGCCGATGCGCGCCCGCAGCGACGGCAGGACCCCGAGCAACGGACGCTCGATCTTGAGGCGCTCGGCAGGGACCGCCGAGATCTCCGTGTGCACTCGGGCGTTCACCTCGCTGCACCACGCGACGCCCTTGGCATTGGCCGTGGCGAGGTCCGAGACGCTGAGCTCTTCGGGGATCATGAGGTCGGACTTCACGTAACCCACCAACGCCTCGACGATCCCCTTCGACGCCGGGTCGGCCCCCTCGCAGAAATCGGGTCGCGTGCCGTAGTGGGTAACGAAGCGCACATAGGCCGGTGTCGGGATGACGAGTCCGGCGACGGTCCCACCCTTGAGACAGCCCATGCGATCGGTCAACAGGGTCTTTGGGACCCCGTCGATGGTCTCCATGCACTGGGCCAGCGCGGCCATGGTGGACTCGGCGCCCAGGTTGTCGGCGAAGCAGACGAAGCGGAACCGGCTCCAGGCCAACACGGCGCAGAACACGAACAGCGGTCCGATCTCCCCCCAGTCGAACACCAACATGTCGCCCGGCACCCACACCCCGGGCCGACGTCCCCGGTGCTGCTCGATCCGCCATGTGGCCTTGGCCTCAGCGACCGCCCGGCGCAGGTTGCGCGCCGAACCCTCGTATCCAGCGGCCCGCACCACCGGCAAGAGCCGCTTGGCCGAGATGCGACCCTCGGTGCGCTCAACCCGCTTGGCGATGATGGCGGTCACGTCGTCGTAGTTGTGCTCGACCACCCCTCCACCATCGACGTTGGCTGACTCCGACGACCTGGCCGCCATCACGGCGCGCTTGACGGTCTTGGGGGTGGTGCCGCAGATCTCCGCTGCGGCTCGGTAGGTGCCCACCTCTTGGTAGGCGGCATGCATGTCCATGTGTTCCCTCGCTGATTTCATAGAGGTGTCCCTTCGGTCGGCACGGCGGTTGGCTTGCACCGCCACCGTGACCGGCCGGGGAGACCCTCAGGTGGATGTTCCGGCGAGGGGTGAGGACTTCTGGTGGCCAAAACCGGGGACCACCGGCGGCCACCATCGGAGACCTCTCATGGCCAAAACCGGGGACTTTTCCGTGGCCACGGACAGCTCCAGTGGGCGAAGCAGCTGCTTGAGGCGCTGGTCGATCGCCGATCGGTGTGCCTCGGTGTCGCCACTGGGTCGTCCAGACCGTGTAGAATTGGAGCTGCCCGCGCTCCCGGTCGACGTCGACCAGCTGGTTGTCGACGATCAGTGACGTGATGAGGCCCGCCTCCCTCAGATCGCATTGTGGTCGGCACCACCATCCCCGGTCGTATCGGAAGCGAAGGCGTCCAGATCCGGTGAGCCAGCGGAGACTTGGCCCGAACGATCTGGACGGCGACGTAACCGAGGGTCTCCCCGAGCAGGAGGAGGCGTCGCGGGGCGAGCAGCCACCCCGGGCGCACCACCTCGCCGAGCGGCAGGCAGGCCAAGGAGGCGATCGCAGCCAGCAGAGCCCCGATGACGAGCTGCTCAGCTGTCTTGTTCCAAGTCAGCTGGATCCAGGCGAGATACGCACAGAGCCACAGGGAGATGTACCGAGCGGCCACGGTGGATCTCCTGCCCACCGCCTGCGCGGCTGAAACCAGCAGGCACCGGGGAATCAAGGGCTTGCATCGGTCAGTGGTCTCGGAGTGCTTCTATGAGGGCGGCCTTGGACATCTGGCTCCTACCGGCGACGCCGATCTCGCGAGCTCGCTGGTAGAGGTCGTCCTTACTCCACTCCTCGTAGGAGGGCGAGCGACCGCCCTTGCGGCCGGTGGCGGCGCGACTCGAGGCGGCGCTGGCGTTGGCGATCCGCGCCGACTTCTCCTTGCTCTCGCCTTGACGGCGCAGCGCCTCGTACTGCTCCTTGTCTTTGACGCTCGGACCAGGGTCGCGTTGGGCCATGTGGACCTCCTGTCGACGTGTTGCTTTATAGGCTCAGCTTGGGGCGGACCTCGCGGTTGAAGAAGTCGAGAAAGCCGGGAAGGTCGTCGCCGATCTGGTTGACGAAGACCTCGTCGAACCCGGCATCGAGGTAGGCGCTAAGGGCGGCGACGTAGCGCTCCGGGTCCGGTCCGCAGGGGATCGACGCGGCGATCTGGTCCTCGCTGACCATCTCGGCGGCCTGCTCGAAGTGGGCCGGCATCGGCAGCACCTGGGCCAGCTCGCCGGGTACGGCGTCGTTTCTCCAGAGGCTGTGGGCGACTCGGACCGCCGCTGCCTCGTCGGGGCCCCAGCACATCTTTAGCGCGCCGAGCTTCGGTCCCTTGCCGCCGGCGTCGTCGTAGCGGCGCAGGCTCTCGGCGTCGGGCTCTACCGTGACAAAGCCGTCACCGATGGCGGCGGCGAGGTCGACCGCCTTAGGCCCGAAGCCCGACACGACGACAGGGATCGGCTGGTCGGGCTGCTCGTAGACCCGGGCGCCCTCCACGGTGTAATGACGGCCTCGATGAGTGACGAAACCTCCCGCCCAGAGGCGGCGCATCACCTCGACTGCCTCCCGGAGCATGTCGAGGCGTACATCGGTCGGCGGCCACCGGTCTCCGAAGATGTGCTCGTTGAGCGCCTCCCCGCTGCCTACCCCCAGCCTGAACCGGCCCGGGGCCATCTCGGCGACCGTGGCGGCGGCTTGGGCGATGATCGCCGGGTGGATCCGCACCGTCGGGCAGGTCACTCCGGTGGTGATCGTCAGGTCGGTCGTCGACGCGATGCCTCCGAGCACCGCCCAGACGAACGGGCTGTGACCCTGGGATGCCATCCAGGGGTGAAAGTGGTCGGAGACGAGCACCGAGTGAAATCCGGCCTGCTCGGCTCGTTGCGCCGACTCGACGAGGAAGCGGCTCGTGTGCTCCTCGCTCGAAACGAATACTCCCAGCTCCACCATCATTGACTCCTGACGCAAGGTTGCTCGAGGATCGCTGCCGCCGCGACCAGCGCGGGCCGCTGTGGGTAAGCAGTACCCAGCCGCCCGGTAGTGCATACCCCGACGGAGGGATTTTCGCCAGCGCTCGTCCGATCAGGCCGCCCGTTGGCGCTGGTCGGACGGGCGGTGACCGTTAGTGCAGTACTCCTCGATCTGCTCGAGCGAGTGGGCCTTGGTCTCGGGTACGGCGAAGCGGACGAAGAGGGCGGCGATCACGGCGACGCTACCGTACATCCAGAACGGCCAGTCCTTGCCGAGGTGCTGATCAGCACGGCGGCGACGGCGAGTTCCTCGGTGCCGCTCGTGAAGTAGAAGGGGCACTTGAGGAGTTCTCCGCGCCAGAGACGACGGCGATGTCGTGGCCGAAGAGCAGGCCTCCGAGGGCCGCGACCATGGCTCCGATGAAGGTGTCGCCGGCGAGGAGCGCAGCTTCCTCATAGACAGCCGAGCTGTCGGTGCGGGTTCGGCCATCAGGGCTCCCCCTTCGTGCTCGGTACGGCTACAACGCTCGGCCTGCTACATCGGGCGTTCGGCGCCGTGCTTCGCCCGTCGGTCGAGGCGGGCATGGTGCAGCGCCCTCCCTCGTGGCTGGCGGGAGCCCGTGACGACGAGTCCCTGGCCTGCACCCGCAATAACCCGCCCCTACGCGCCAGCCGAGTCGGAGGTCGCCTATTCTCATGAGTGTCCACGCCCCCGAGCGGGCGCTACGCCAGCGAGCGACTCGTGCACCTGGCAACATTACGTTGCGGCAGGGACGATGCCGGCGAACGGCCTAGGAGATTCGCTCCGATGGTGCTCAGAGTGGTGGGCTACTGCTGCGACGACCTCGTTGGGCTGACGAGGTTCCCGTATCGTACACTGCCGAGTGTGCTGGTCGCCTGCCACTGGGCTCCCCTCGCGGCGGAGCATTTGCGCTCGTCTGCCGGGGCCTACAAAACCATCGAAGTCCGGCTCCATCACATTGTCGAGCAGCCTGAAGGTGACTTTCTGCTCAGCGTCTGGTCAACAACGGGTAATTCCGTTGCCCGGGCCGCGAGCAACCTCGCGTGATCAGGACCGTGCTCGTCGTCGTCCCCGCCACAAACGAACAAGAGCTCATCTCCTCGTGTTTGGGCGCCATCGCGACTGCTGGGGCACACGCCAGCGCCGAATCCACCATCGTGTAGAGCTGCGGACCATCGTCGTTTTCGACTCATGCGCCGACGCCACCGAAGAGATCGTCCGGCGCCGCCGGAACGTGGAGACACTCAGCTGCATGGCCGGACGCGTGGGAACAACGCGAGCCATCGGCGCCCGCTTGGCGCTGGCCAAGACCGGTTCTCGCCCGGACGAGACGTGGATCGCGAACACAGATGCCGACTCGCAGGTACCGATCAACTGGATCACCGCTATGGTCGGCGAAGCAGACCACGGCGCCCATCTCGTGCTGGGCACGGTGATCCCTGGCGACGACACAAGCCCAGCAGCACGCCGTCGCTGGATGGCGCATCATCACTTGGTAGAAGGCCATCCATATATCCACGGAGCCAATTTCAGCATCCGCGCCGACGCCTACCGATCTCTGGGCGGGTGACCGCACATTTCCTCCGGCGAGGACATTGTTATGGCGAGCCGCGCCAGCACGCGCCAAACTCTGAAGGTCGTCCGAACGGCGGCGATCCCCGTCCTCACTAGTGGTCGTCTCACAGGACGATCGCCGCACGGCTTTTCCAGCTATTTGCGGGGGCTCGCGCCCGCCGTCGCCGGCAGTCCGACGGGAGAGACCACGAATGTCGCATGTGAAATCTCGGCATTCCGGTCGAGATGGTGATGATGGGCAAGGGGCGCGTAAGTGTCCGGCCGTCGACGTCAGCGGAGGAGAGCGGCAACAGGACTCGTGAGAAATTGGTCGTGCATCTCTTGGACGTCGCGGTAGACGTGGAGCGCCCCCGCTTCGCTGAGTTCGTGCTGGCTGAAGCCTCCCGTTTCAACCGCGATACAGCCGAGTCCGGCGGCTCGGGCTGCTTGAATGTCCCAGATGCTATCGCCGACAGCGACGGCTCGATCCGGGTCTATTGACGCCGCTTTCATCGCGGTCAGGAAGACTTGCGGATCGGGTTTGGACACGTCGACGTCGTTCGCCGTGGTCTGAGAGTCGATCACGTCGTCGGCCCCGAGTCGTGCTCGTAGACTGGCAAGCTCATCGGCGGGCGCAGAGGTGGCTAACACAACAGAAAGTCCGTGTTCATGGACTCGGCGAAGTAGGTTAGTTGCCCCGGGAAAGACACAAACATCGCCGATGAGCTCGCGATAGCGACTCGGGCGGGCCGCGGTAGCTTCGGGTCTATCATGTCCGAGAAGTTCGGGAACTAGCTGGTCGCCGCCCATCCCGACTAGGCGGTGAATGGCGTTCATTGGAGCCCATTCGCCGGCGTCTCGAAGGGCGCGGGACCAAGCGAGGGAGTGGAGATAGTTCGTGTCGACGAGGGTTCCGTCGACGTCGAACAGCACTCCGGCGGAGAGGCTGCCGGTCATGCGGGGGGATCGTCTTCTCGGTTGGTCGCGGCTTGAGCCTCCCCCGTGCGATGAACAGTCGGTTCAACGCCTCCCTCTTCGGGATCATCTTGCTTTTCAGTGCCTCCATCGGGTCGGGACGTTGCGGGCTCATCATCGTGGTTGGTCTGCACGTCGGCAGGATCCTTTCCGGTTTGCCCACCATGGCCGCCCATTTGATCATCTGCATCCGACATTAGGCAAGTTCTCCTTCATTCTCGCAGCGTGGCCTGTGACGACTGAGTTCCTTTCGCTGTCTCGCGGCAGCGCTATGAGCCTACTGTACGCTTGACTTCCAATTTGGCGAGACGGTGCCAACGACTCATCTTGCGAGAAGCATGGCAATATCGGACCAGCAGGTCTTTATACTCATTCGGAGTCCGAGGTCGGCTCGTTGGGCCGGATCCCGGGTGTTTGTTCTCGGGCTTCGTCGAGTCCTGGGGCTGTCGCGCCGCTCGGCGAGCCGCGAAGGTGGTCATAGAGAGCCCGAAGCGCCTTTAGGGGCCCGATGCGATCATGCCACTTGGGTACGGGGCTCGGATGCGTCGGGCTGTGAGTGCGCACGTATTTAGGGGAAGCCAAGTCTCTCTGCCCCGATGGACCCAGTTCACGCTGGGCGGCCTCAAGAACGTTCGCCTCGTCGCTCGTCTCTTGTCGTAAAGTCTGCTCCAGTTCGAGAACCGCCCCGTCGACTTCAGGATTGTTAGCGTTCATTCCGACCATTCCGCGCACCAGCTCGTCGAGCCGGGCGATCCGTTGACGGCGTTGCACACCGTGGCCTTCAAGTTTCGCACCAAGCGTCTCGTGGCCGAGAAAGGCGAGCCGGTCACAAACGTCCTGCTTTGCTGACTCACGGACAGCGAGATGCTGGAGCAAGAGTTTGACCGTAGAGCCTCGCTCCCATCGGGCGTCGACACTATCGCCTCGTTTGAGTTCTTGAGTTTTGGCATCCCAGCCGTCGAAGAGGTCGGAGATGATCTTATTCTGGACGGAAAGCAGATCCAGCGCGTCGTTTGGCTCTCCTCGTTCGTCGTTGGTCTTCTTTGCGCTCATCGGGCTCCGTTCATAGCTTGGCGTACGGTTTTGGCGATCCGGGCGGCTGCCAGGGCAGCGTGGGCGGCGTTCGATCCGCATGAGCCGTGGACGCCGCCGCCGGGATGGGCGGAAGACGAAGCCAGGTACAACGAGTCGATGAACGTGCCCGGCCTGCCCGTACCTGGCGTGGGTCGAAAGATCAGTTGCTGATGAAGTTGCGAGGTCCCCCCGTTGATGGCGCCGCCCTCCAGGCTGATGTTGGCGTCCGGAAGGGTTCGCGGAGTGTAGACGTGCCGACCGAGGATCAGCTGATGGAACCCCGGAGCCCGCTCCTCCATGCGCGCCTCGATGCGGTCGATCATGGCGGCCTCGTCGTCGCTATCCCATCGGCCCGCGATGTGGCCCCCGGCATCGCGGTCGATTCGACGGGGGACATGGGTGTACGCCCATGCGGTCTCCATTCCGGCCGGCTGTCTGGTGGGGTCGGTCATGCTCTGCTGGCCGACCAGGAGGAAGGGGCGGATCGGAACGGTGTGAGTGGCCAAGTCGGCCGCCCAGTGGGTCAGCTCGTCGAGACTGTCGGCGACGTGGACCGTTCCCGCCTCTCGGGCGTCAGGCGACGACCAGGGGATGGGCTTGGACAGAGCCCAGTCCACCTTGACGGTTCCGGCATCCCATTGGAAGCGGTCGAGGTCGCCAGTCAAGAGCCGTGGGACTGCGGTGTCAGCCAGGAGGCCTCGATACAGCTGCGGAGCAGGAACGTCGGCCAGCACCGCCTTGGTCGTCAGGATGGTCTCGCCGCCTTCGGTCCGAACGCCGATCGCCCGTCCGCCGCGGACCAGGATACGGGCGACTGGTTCACCGCAACGCACCTCCCCGCCGGCGGCTTCCAGTCGTCGCACCAGGGCGGCCGTGAGCGCTGCAGCTCCGCCCTCGGGCACGGGGAAGCCGACATACTGGGCCAAAGAGTACAGCAGCCAGCCGAAGAGCCCGCTGCCAGCGGCCTCGGGGCTGAGATCGGTGTGCAAGGCGTTGCCTGCCAGTAACAGTGCCCCTCCCTGGCCTGTGAAATGCTCCTCGGCGAGTCGACGAGCGGGAAGAACTCCGAGCCGAGCCAGATCAAGCGCGCCCCGGAAGCGAAGCTTGCCAGCCAGCCTGAGCCCAGCACGAACCGGGGGAAACGGATCTAAGAGGGAATCAACAAGAGTCTGTCCATAGCGGGCATATCGTTCCATCAGGTCACGCCATCCATCGCCGTCACCGCGCTGGTAGGCATCGAGGCTGGCGGCGCTGCGGTCGGGGTCCGGCGCGATCACGGCACATTTTCCGTCCGGGGTGGGGTGAGCCAACGCCAGCGGTGCACGACGCCAGCGCAGGCCGTGGGACTCCAAGGCCAGCCTGGCGATGACCGGTGACGCGGCGGCTAAAGGGTAGAAGGCGGAGAAAAGGTCGTGATGAAACCCCGGCACGGTCAACTCGCCGGTCCGGACCGCCCCACGCCCGGCCCGAAGGCCCTGGGCTCCGATGCTAGGGACCTCTCGACCTGGGCAGTCCGACCCCGAAGGCGGCCAAAAGCAGGATGCGCCAGTTCCCTGGCACGCAACGCCTGCAACGACGCCGATGGGAGCGACACCCGCAGCGGTCATTTGTCCACTCCACCCGTTGACTCCGTCGAGCCGGACGGAATCACCGTCGAACTCCACCTGGATGCCGGCGAGACCGTTTCACCAGACTGACAGACGGTCGAGGCCGCCTGCATCCATGCCTCCCGAGCGGCCGGGTCGGCCGGCGGGGAGCCGAGGCGCCGGACCCACACCTGGCCGCGCTCGGCGGCCTGTGTGGCCAGCTCGGCTGCTCGGCACTGCATCGCCTGGTCGCGATCATGGAGCGCTCGGGCCATGTCGGGGTCGGTGACGCCGACGGCGCGGGGGACGAGCCCGGCGATCAGGTTGGTGGCTGTCTGGTGCCTGCTGCCCGCTGCGGCCATCCATCGGTCCACTCGGTCGTGTAGTACCGTCGCAGGGTCCGCTGCGTCGGTGAGCGGTCGGGTGGCGACGAGCTTCGGGAACGTCGTCTCGACGTCGAGGCCGCGAGCCTCGGCGTCGCGGAGCGCAATGAGTAACGGCCCGTGCGCCTCACTGACCCGCACCTGTTCGAGTTGTTCGGAGACGAGCCCCGAGCACTCCAGGAGCGCTTCCCAGCGCTCGGCTTGGGCTGTCCGGGCGAGGGTCTGGTACTCGCTGGCGAGGACGGTGAAGTCCTCCGTCCGGTGTTGCGCTCGGCGCATCGTCTCGTGGGCGGAGATGTCCGCTCCTTCGTTGGCGAGGACCCCGGCGAGCACTTCGGTGGCGGTTTGCGGTTCGGTCATCCCGTCATGCGAGGTTTGTGGGCCGGGGTCGTAGTGGGTGTCCACGTAGAGTCGGTTGGACTCCGCCACCTCTGCACCCCCGGTGAGTTGGCCATCTTCGACACCGACGCCCGAATGGTTGACAAGAGGGATCGGGCGACGAGCTGGACCGCTGGTATGGCTTCTCCGATGAACGCCAACAAGGCCGGCCCCGCGCCTGGTTACCCGCAGCCGGCTAGACCCCGTCGCCGGCACCGGCGCAGCCGCCCCAAGCCTGACCGGTTCCCGTGGCCCAGCCCCCGCAGTAGACACTCGGAGCGTTGGTGGGGTGTCGAACTCGATGCGAGCCAGGCCGGTCAGGGGTGAAGGGAGTGCCGTCCGTACCTCCGCCGCCCCCGCTGTCCGTGGCCACGGACACCCGCCCTCGACGGTCAGGGGGGTCCAAGCCGCCACCGGTCACCGGGTTCGTCGGGTCGTAGATCCGGTAGCTTCGCTTGACGGACAGCCCCCAGCTCGGCTTTTGGAGGACGCGTGGACAAGACCAGCTTTATCGCTTCGCTGAACGAGGACCTGGAAACCGAGTTTCAGTCGGTGGTGCAATACGTCCAGCACACCGCGTCGATCACCGGCCCCGAGTACCTGAGTACGGTCGACGAGCTCAAGGTTCACCTGGGCCAAGAGCTGAACCACGCCCAAACCCTGGCCGAGCAGATCGCCTTCCTCGGTGGCACGCCGACGACGAAGGTCCCCGACGTGCCCGAGTGGACCGACAGCAAGGCAGCGTTGGAGGCTGACCTTCGACTCGAGGAGAACCAGCTGGACCGGTACCGGGAGCGATTCGCGCAAGCGAACGAGCTCGGCTTGGCTGACGTGGCTGAGGCGTTGCGATCGTTGCTCGAACAGACCCAAGAGCACGTCCGAGATCTTCAAGGGGCGCTCGGTCGGTAGCTGTAGGCAAGCGACACCGGCGGCCAGATCCGACCGTGAGCTATAAGAAGTTGTGGATGCATCCATCGGGTGATGGAGGCCGGCGCCCAAGCGCGAAGAACCGTCGGCTCGAGGGCGTGCTCAAACTCGGGTTGGCGATGATCGGTGTGGCCGACATGCCCGGCCTGTCGCTTTCTCGACAGCGGCGCTCGACCTCGTGGTCTCCGAGGAGTCGTCGAGCGACAGCCGGACGACGCTGCACCACGCAGACAGGTCCGGCCGGGCGCTCGGATTGCTGCTCAGCGAGTCGCCCGTCGAGGCACATCCGCGCCTCCACCTTGACCTCTTGTGGAAACCACCGCCGAGAGGGGGTCAAGGTCGAACGGCTCTCGGGCCCGGGGCAAGCAGGCTCGACTGGGACCTGTATCCGCCGGACCCGGAGTTCGGGTCCTCGCCGACCCGGACGGCAACCCTCTCTGCGTAATCCACCTGAGCCACTCGCCATCGACCTGACTTGTCCTCGTGCGCAATGTGATAACCATCATCACCCAGAGGCTCTGCCGGAGAGAGGGTCCCCCGACTGGCGGCGCACTTCCCGTTGTTTCCCTGGTCAGGCCGGCTTCGACGGCGACCCCATCGTAGAGGCGACATGCCCCCTGACCTGCGCTAACGACGAGCCTTGTTCCTGTGCTCAGGGGAACCTCCTCCGGCCGGCGACGACGCGTCGCCCCGTCTGCTTCGGCTCACGTTTCCACCGTTCATCGCCGGCTTGTTCCGGGCTGCGCGGCGAGGACGGCAGCCCACACAGCCCCCTCTGGGGGGATCGTCCAGGAGGGGGCCAGACGGGACCCCCCGCCGGGGGGGAGGGGGTCGGCTAGGAAGCATAGCGATTCGAGTTTCGCAGCCAAGAATGAACTAAGGAGCCGGTCAGCCGGACGAGGGGGTGTCGTCGTCGGCGGTCGTGGTGCCGAGGGCGTCGGCGGCGTGCTGCGCCCCACGCATGGCCCGATCGGTTTCCTCGTCAACGGCATCCGCGGCCCGACCCCCGGTTCCGGCCACTCCCTCTCCGAGGCGCTCTCCGGCATCGGAGATTGCCTCTCCGGCGTCCCTTGCGGTCTGGCGGGCGGCGTCGGTAGCCGATCCGGCCACGCCCTTGCCCTGCGCAGCGGCGGATTGGACGGCGGCGGATGCGGACCGGCTCAGGTCCTGAACCGTACGAGGGAGATCGGACTGACCCCGAAGACCCCGAAGCCGTTGTTGGAGCCCCTCGTAGGGGCCGCGTCCGGCCCAGGACCCGACGAAGAACCCGATGACCCCTCCGACGAGGACGGCAACCTTGCGCATAACATGTCCTTCCCTAGTATTCCCAGACCCGAGTCTGCGTGGGATCCCGGATGGCGGCAGCGCTCTTTTTTGGGGCCTAGTCGGTCCGTATGTAGAGCTCCTTCAACCTATCGACCGCGCCTCCCCGGCTTCTCCTTGGCTGTCAGCCGGCCTCCTTCCCCCTGGGACTTGGGCCGGGTCGGCCCGGTTGGCCAGCTCTCCCGAAGCTATCCTCGGACGCAAGGTCCGGGCAGAGTGCCACCGTCAATCAGGACTTCTTGGTCTTCTTTTTTCCGATACTCGGGAAGCGCGTCTTCACAGCCGCTTTGACCTTCTTTTGCTCGGCTGGGGTGCCGTTTTGAGCAACCCGAGCGAGCGCGTTTCGAGCATGTGCCTTGTCGGGGATCGGGTACTTCCGCTTGCCGGGCAACGCGAACGACTTCTTGCCCAGCTTCTTGCGATCCTTGGCACTGAGGTCTTTGGCCATGCTGCCAGTCTCGCCGTCCGCCTCCACCCCCGCAACCTGTGCTAATTCGAGCCAGCGCCAGGGGTGGGGCGCCCCAAGGGCTCCTCAGGTGCCGTGGTCTTGAGGTTTGAGGCAAGTTTTACGCGGCGAGGGCTAACTGAGCACGAGCGATGTAGTCGGTGCAGGTTCGATCGATAGTGGCGAGAGCCGCTCTCAGCGGTGGTGGTGAGGTTGGCTGGTCGGCGGCGAGGAGGGGGTGGAGCAAGCGGCGGTCAAGTTTGGTGTAGAAGATTGCCGTTTTCAGGCCGTCGGGGGTGAGGGTGTAGGTGTTGGTGTGAGCGACCCGGACAACGAGGGCCTTGAGGCGGAGTCGTCGCAAGTCGTAGGTCATCTGCGCTTGGCTGTAGGGGGCACCGAGCAGGCCGCTCACCAAGGCACGAAGGCTCTTGTTGGTGAAGCCGACGGTGGCCACCAGTGCCACGCAGAGGGCGCCGGTCAGGGCCATGACGCGTGGATCGCCGAAGCGTAACGTCGCGGCTCGTTGGCCCTCCTCAAGCGAGGGCTGTGAGATCCGCTCGAACAGAGCGCTCTCGATGGCACAGCCCTGACCGGCACGTTGCACCTCGAGCAGACGGCGGTTGACCGCTCGGGCCTTGGTCTGGAGCTCGGGGAGGTTGGATAGTCGTCGTTGGCACCCCAGATCGTTGGGGGCGTTGACGACGGTCTCGACGCGAAGGGCACGACCTTCTTTCAGATACTCCTTGATTCTGGAGTGCTTATAGAAGGCGTTGATCGTCACGTCGGTGCCCCGGGTGACGACTTTGGTGGCGAACTCGCCTTTGGTCGTCGAATAGATCTGGCGGTCGAAGATGACCTTGATCTCGTCGGGTCGGCCAACATCGATGTTGTCGGCCACCGTGGCCTCGAAAAACGCGCGAGCTCGCCGTGGGGCGTCGAAGACGATCGTGCGTGACATCTCGATTTGGCGCATCGACAGGTCCCACCAGTAGCCGCCGGCCCGGTCAACATCGTCGAAGGGGGTCGGGACGGCTTGCATCCACCGCGAAGAACCCCTGGATCTGGTCCGGGCCGAGCTGGTCACAGACGGCTTGCAGGCCAGCGGGGTTCTCACAGGACGCGAACCCATTCGCCAACTCGCCGAAACCGATCCCCGCCTTGGCGGCTTGGCGTTTCGCCCACTCGTGGCCGTTGACCCACACTTTCGCCGGATACGGAAAATAGCTACAAATCTTGACGAACCCGGGACCGAAGTCGGCGTCGAGGACATAGAAGTAGTAGACGGTCACCCGACGGTCGGCCTTGTCGAAGCTGAAAAGGTGGATGTTGGGGTTGCGGGTGTGTTTTTGATGGGCGGTGAAGACCCGTTGGAACTCTTGGGCCACCCCGATAGCCACCACCCCCGGGCCGGTCGCGTGCTGCCAATACGGTCGGACCAGATCAATTTGGCGGTCGGCGGCTTTGAATCGGAGCATCGGGATACCGGCCGACTCGGCGAACGAGCTCACCGCGGCCCGGAACCGCTCCCCGATCTTGTTCATGATCGCCGGGGACGGAATCGGGCAGGAAAGATGGTCGCGCATGAACCTCACGACCTGCCCGCTCACCTGCAAGTTCGGCACATACGCGTTGAGATACAACCGGTCCAGGCACTCCAAGTCGAGGACCACATGATCGTCGAGCAGTTCGCTCACCCGCACCGTGCCGGCCATGCCACGACCCCCATCGTGAGGACAGGCTCGGACCGCTGCCCGAGCCACCAAACGTTACGTCAACCCACCAAACCCAGCCACCTTCAGCGGTCCGAGGCTGGCCTCACTGGCTGTCTGTTGGGGCGCCCCCTGCCGCATCGAGGGGAGGTCCCTAAGTCGCCCTCGACCAGTGACGGCGACATTGCCGGTGCCGGCAGCCCCGCAAGTAGGCTCGAAGTCGGACTGGCTCGATTAGCTGGCAGCCTCCCCGGTTACCTAGATTTCGGCGAGCCAACCCATGGACGCGTACCGGCGGGGCGACAGCTGGTCGTCCACTTCGACGTCCCGAGCGTGGACCCCGAGCAAATCGACGTGTCGGCCGAGCACAACGTGGTGACCGTCGAGGCGGAGCGCCGATGGGAGGGTGAGAACAACGAGGTGTTGGTGTCCGAGCGGCCCCAGGGCCACATCCGCCGGCAAGTGTTCCTGGGCGAAGGCCTTGACATCGACCACCTGGAGGCTCGTCTCGAAGGCGGCGTTCTCAGCCTCACCATCCCGACCGCCACCGGTCGGGTCCCGGCGGATCTCAATTTCCAGTGGCACCTCGGGAGCAGAGCCCATCGAGTCCAGCTCCGCCCGTCCGCCAAGAGCCCACCCTGAAACTGAGAAGTCGGGCCGCGAAGTGAGGAGTCGTTCCCGGCGAGCGGATCCGATGGCAAAGTGGTAACCAAGTGACGACTGCGCCGATCCCTCGTCCCGACGATCCCGCTCATCCCCGCTCCTGAGCCACCGACTGAGCCTGCCCACCCCGAGTACCCGATTCAATGGCCACCGCCAGGGAAGGGAAGGGACGAGCTGCGTCGTCGGCGCTGTGACCGTGACGCCGCCGCAGGACCGCCCGTGGACTTCAGCCGTACTCAGGCTCAGGCGTTGCTGTGCGACGAGCATGGGGACGATTTCACCGCCGACCACCTGGCCTGGGACGGCGAACTGGACGTCACCGGCAACAAGGTACGCCGACTGTGGCAACGGGAGGGCATCGGCTCCGCGTCACACGGTGCACGGTTTCTTCTCAACATCGAGTCGGCTTCGAGACCGCCTGAGAGCGCAACCTCGTTCAGGACGCCGACATCTCACCCCCGCCCAACTCGCCCTCGCCGCCTGGTGACAAGTGCAGCTCCCCAAGAGCGGAGAAGAAGCCGCTCCTCGGCGCCTCGCCGAAGCGTGGCCGGCCGGAATGACCAAGACGGGCCTCGCTGCTGGCACCGGTACGAGCAGCGGAAGCAGTACCAGTTGACCAAACGCTTGTCGCCTTACCGTGAGGGGTAGGACGTCGTCATGAGCGATCCTCAGCCGACCACTTCCGAGCCGACCACCAACGCCGAGAAGAACCCCGATGAGTGGGTCACCGGCGACGAGCCGATGACAGGGGCCCAAGCGTCCTACCTGGCCACGTTGGCCCACGACACCGGACGACAGGTGCCCGAGTCGCTCACCAAATCGGACGCCTCCAAGCTCATCGACGAGCTGCAGGTCGAGAGTGGCCGAGCCAGAGGGGCCTGACCATCTCCGTTGGACGAATCATCAGTAACCGATCGGTGAGCGGAGGCCACAGCGTGCGCCGGCCATGAGCGATCCCGTGCAACACGGATACCAGACTGGGCGGCCCGTCCTTGCTCGTCTGCCGGGACGGATTGAACGCACGAGCGTGGAACGATCACAACCGTCGACGTTGCTGTCACCGGCGTCCGACCTGGCGGCCAAGTCCTTAATTACTTGCCCCTGAAAAACTGTTGTAGAAAAGGGCTGTGACCTGCGTGTTTGTGCGGGACGGTCCTCGTGTTGGGGGTCGAGTGGGGTGATGATGGTCCAAACCCCTTGTGCGAGAAGGGATCTGGACCATCATGTTGCGTACCATAAACGCCGAGCCCACTTTGTGGGACGCGATCTTGCCGGAGTGTTGTTTGGGGTTGCCGCCGATGCTGGCCGAGGTCGACGCCTTGTTGGACGATCCTCGGTTCTTCGTGCCGTTCGTGCCGTTCTTCTCGGCCCGCCACGGAAGGCCGTCGATCCCGGTGGAGACCTATCTGCGGATGATGTTCTTGCGGTTCCGCTACAAGCTCGGTTTCGAGACGTTGTGCGCGGAGGTGTCGGACTCGATCGCGTGGCGGCGGTTTTGTCGGATCCCGCTCGACACCGCTGTGCCGCACCCGACCACGTTGGTCAAGATCACCTCCCGGTGCGGTCAGCAGGCGGTCGCCGCGTTGAACGAGGCGTTGTTGGCCAAGGCCGCGGAGGCCAAACTGGTCCGGGTCGACAAGCTCCGCGCTGACACGACGGTGGTGGAGGCCAACGTGGCCTATCCGACCGACAGTGGCCTGCTGGCCAAGGGCGTGGCCCGCCTGGGGGTCCTCGCCGGCCGAGTCAAAGACGCCGGGCTGGCGAAACGGACGAAGTTCAGGGACCGGCGACGCTCGGTGCGTCGTCGTGCCCATGATGTGGCGGTGTGGTTGCGTCGACGCTCCGACGAAGCCCGAGACGAGGTGGTCGCTATCACCGGCGAGCTGGCCGTCATCGCGGAGGCGACGATCGTCGATGCCAGGGCAGTGGCGGCCAATGCCCGCCGGGGCTTGAAGCGTCGGGAGCCGGGACCGCTGCGCCCGGCGAAGATCATGGCCACGATCGTCGAGATGGAACAGGTCGCCGACGCGTTGGAGCGGGTCGTGGCCCAGACCCGGACCCGTATCGCCGGCAGGACCCCTGATGGGGCCACCCGGGTCGTGTCCCTCCATGATGTCGACGCCCGCCCGATCGCCAAGGGACGTCTCGGCCGCCCGGTCGAGTTCGGTTACAAAGCCCAGGTGGTCGACAACGTCGACGGGATCGTGGTCGACCATGAGGTGGTGGTCGGCAACCCGCCCGACGCGCCGATGCTGACCCCCGCTGTCGGGCGGGTCAAGGCCCGGTTCGCCAAGACGGCCAAAGCGGTGACCGCCGATCGGGGCTATGGCGAGGCCGTCGTGGATGCCGCGCTGATCGTTCTCGGAGTGAGAACGGTGGCCATCCCCCGCAAAGGCAAGCCCGGCGCGGCGCGAACCGCCGTGCAGCGAGGTCGGGGGTTCACCCGCCTGGTCAAGTGGCGCACCGGTTCCGAGGCCCGGATCGCCTGTCTGAAGCGGGACTTCGGTTGGCGGCGCACTCTCTTTGTTGAGGATCACGTAACCCTGTAGGAACTCGATCATTGAAAGTGTCGGTCCCTGAGTGCCCTGGGTGGGCCCGTGGAAGGTCCACCAACGAGTTGGGGGCTCCCACTCTGCTGACGGTGTCCAAGCCGTTCAGTCGAGGAAGGAGCCCCGGGGCTCATGCTCACACAGGGAGAAGACGTGGAGGCTTACGCACTCAGGAAGCGAGGCTGGTCGTATGTCGCGATCGGCCGCCATATTGGTTGTGACTGGCGCACGGTCAAGGCGTATCTGGAAGGGCGTCAGCCGGGCGTGCGCCGGCGGGCCGAGCCCGATCCGTTGGAACGGTTCGTCCCGTATCTGAAGGCCCGCTTCGTCGACGACCCGCACGTGTGGGCGTCGGCGCTGTTCGACGAGGTGGTGCAGGTCGGCTACGAACGGAGCTATCCGAGCTTCGCCCGCCAGTTGCGAGTGGCGGGGCTGCGTCCACACTGCGAGGCGTGCGACGGGGTCGCCAGCCGCGACACGATCGAGATCGCCCACCCACCGGGCGAGGAGATCCAATGGGACTGGTTCGAGCGGCGCCGGGCGCCGTGGGGCGGGATCGGCTACGTGTTGTTGGGGACGTTGCCCCATTCGGGTCGCACCCGCGGGGTCATCGCCTCGAGCATGGACCAGCCCCATCTGATCGAAGCCATGGACGGCGTGCTGCGCCGGCTGGGCGGCACGGCCCGACGCTGGCGGGTGGACCGGATGGCGACGGTGATCGTGCCGGGCAGTTCCGATGTGCAGGCCAGCTTCGCCCCGGTGGCCAAGCATTACGGTGCCACGGTTGTGCCTTGCCCGCCGCGACGGGGTAACCGCAAGGGTTCGGTGGAGGCCGCGGTGCGTTACGCGACGGGGCGGTGGTGGCGCAGCTTGGCCGCGGAGTCGCCCGAGGCGGCCCAGGTGAGCCTGGAGCGGTTCTGGTCGACAACCGGTGATGCTCGGCTGCGCAGCCCGTCACGGATCACCGACCCGCCCGGCGATGGGAGCCGGCCGCGCTGGCCGAGCGTGGGCGAGCTGGCCGAGGCCGAGCCGTTGGCGGCGTTGCCGGCCATACCTTTTCCGGCCACGATCGAGGTGGCCGCGCCGGTCGATCACCAAGCCACCGTCGCCTTCCGGGGCAACCGCTACTCGGTGGCCCCGGGCCTGGCGGGCGCGACGATGACCCTGCGCCATCGCCTGGGGACCGCCACGCTCGATGTCGTCAGCCCCGCCGGGGCGCTGCTCGTCACTCACAGCCTGGCCCCGGCCGGCTCGGGGACGATGGTGCGCACCGCCGCGCATCGTGACGCCCTCGAGACCGTCGTGCTGGGCCAGTTCAGCTCGGCACGACCGTGTGACCGCAAGGAGAACCGCCCGCCGGGGGCGGCCGCCGTCGCGGAGCGAGCCAAGCTGATGGGCGCCCACGACGCCGAGCCATCCGTGGACCTCGCCGGCATGGCCGAGGTTATCCGCCTGGCCTTCCCCGGCTGCGTGGAGGTCTGTGGCGGCGAGGTGCCGGCATGAGCGTCAGTTCCGACTACCAGCGGCTCCGCGCCCACCTGGCGTTCCTGCGCATGGGCGCGGCGGCCGAGGCCCTGCCGGGCCTGCTCGACGAGGCGATCGGCGCCAAGTGGTCCAACCAGGCGTTCCTCGAACGGCTGCTGGCCATCGAGGTCGACGCCACAGACGAGCGTCGCCGGGCCAGTCTGGCTCGCTTCGCCTCGCTGCCCTCGCCGTTCACCCTCGCCGACTTCGACTTCTCCGCCCAGCCCTCGGTCGACCCCAAGCTGATCGCCGAGCTTGGCACCCTACGTTTCGTGGAGGACGCCACCAACGTGTTGCTGATCGGCCCGCCAGGCGTCGGCAAGACGATGCTCGCCGTCGGGCTCGGGCATGCTGCGGTGGCCGCAGGGATGCGGGTCTACTACACCACCGCGGCCGAGCTCGCAGCCCGCTGCCATCGAGCTGCGCTGGAGGGGCGGTGGGCGACGACCATGCGCTTCTACGCCGGACCGCGCCTGCTCATCGTTGACGAGGTCGGCTACCTCCCTCTTCCCGCCGAGGCCGCCTCCGCCCTGTTCCAGGTTGTGAGCCAGAGATACCTGAAGGGGAGTATCGCTCTCACGACCAATCTCGGGATCGCTTCGTGGGGCAAGGTCTTCAACGACGACCCGATGGTCGCCGCCGCCATGTTGGACCGTCTGCTGCACCGCAGCATCGTGATCAACATCGACGGCGACAGCTACCGGATGCGCAGCCACCGGGCGCGTGCCGACGCCACCCGAAAGGCGGTGGCGGGATCGTGACCGGCTACCAACCGGCCGCCCCGTCTTGTCACGATCCCGTCACGATGCACTGCCCCATCTGCCAGCACGCCTTCGTCCCGACCGGCCGCCAGAAATACTGTTCCGACGCGTGCCGGGCCGCCGCCTACCGCCGGCGACGTGACACCGGTCGAACAACCGTCACCGTGCCCAAAACCCAGCCCCGCCGGCCGATCACCGTCTACGAATGCGACACATGCGGCGACAGGGCCCTCGGCGAACAGCACTGCGAGACGTGCAACACCTGGATGCGCCGTGTCGGGCTCGGGGGCGAATGCCCCTCGTGCGGGGACCCAGTCGCCGTGGTCGAGCTTGTCGGTCAGGAGGTGATCGCCAGCCGCTGATCTACTATCAACCCCAGCCACCCACGGCCCTCGGACGCACCTACATTTTCGGTGATCGCCCACCTACATTTTCCGCGATCCGCGACATCTTCGACGGTCACCAAGGGGCCCAGGTGTGGTGCGGGTGGGGAGTCCTCGCTCACAACTCGGTCAAGATCGCCAGCCTCACCAAGCAGACCACCCGACAGCGTCGACCACCACCCTCCAGCCTCCCCGGCACCGACCCACCCACGCCGGGACCGACGGAACGAACCGCTGCTTGACCCGGCCCGCCGCTTCTCGCAGCGCGCCCCGACGGTCCCAAAAGGACCGAAAACGGGGGCCCGGAGAAGCCCAAAACGGCCGGGCAAAGCCCCACACGACCCCACAGCCATCGATCAGCCCGACCCGCCCCAGACCACACAACAGTTTTTCAGGGGCAAGTAACTAAGCGTGACGGCACTGCCGACTATCAGGTTCATCTCGCCGAGTCATCGCAGGGACAAGTCCAAGTCACCGACACCGACACCGACACCGACGGTGCCGCCCACAACTATCAGCGAAGCGACACGCTCCCCCGTCGAACACCCCTGAACGGTCCTTATGCCGGGGCCGGGGTGTTGGGTGGAGCGCCCCCCTCCACCAGAACCGCCACGGTTGGCTCTTAGAGAAGAGTCGACCGGGTAGGTGTGTACGCCACCGGCGGTGTCGATGACGAGCAGGCGGCCCTGTTCCTGCTCGATGGCGTGGACTTCGTACTCCTCGTTCCCGTCGACCACCCGATCACCGGGTTGGAGGTCTTTGGTAGAAACAGCGTGCACTGCCATGTCGTCCCCCTCGGTTTATAGCAGCTGACATCAGCCGGCAGACGAAGCGTGTACCACGTTTTGAATCTCCCCGCCTGCCATGTGCCTGTCACAAGGCGTCACCGGCTACAAGGCGCTGGGGGTGGTTCGCTTCTGGCCTGGTCCCCGTTCCCGGGTCACGACAATCAGGGATCGCGTGCACCGCGAGACCGTCGTCGAGTTGGCCGCCGCAGTCAGGGCACCACCACCAGCCCAGCCCGGGCTGGCTTCCGCAGTCCGGGCACATCGCCGAGGTTGCCAGATGGACGATCATGACGGAGTCGCCTAGGACGGGGGGCGCTGTGCGCTCGATGTTGTTCGGAGAGGTCATGGCCGACTTCCCAAGGTGTCCGGGGGCGGCCAAGACCGCCCCAGGGTATGGCCGGCCTGACGTTCTAACCGTGGCGATACCAAGCTATCGGTGTGCGTGTGAAGGTAGCGCCACGTGTGAATTGAAACGAGTCGACAGGTTCGCGGTTCTGCGCTGCGGCTAGCCCCTGGTCGTAGCGTGGGCGGCCATGACCACTGTCCCGCCAATTCCATCCCCCAGCGACCCCATCCCCGGCGACCCGGTTCCAGCACCGAACCCCAGCCCGATGCCAGCACCGACCCCCGACCCAGTTCCTATGCCCGCCCCCGACCCCGTGCCCGACCCGGGTGGACCGCCGACCGATCCGCCGATGCCCGAGCCGAGCCCGGCACCGCTGCCCAGTTACCGCGACACGCTAACGGTCTAGCCGCTCGGCGCTCAGCGCCCGTCCCGTCCGGGCTTTCCAGGGTCACGCGACAGTGCGTCAGCGTGCAAAGCTCGGGTCTTGATGTCACGGTTGCCGGCCTCGTCCGGGAGGGGCCCCAACGGGCACCGGTCGGCGCTGTTCGATGAGGCGCCGTCCCCGCCCATAGTCGCGCTCGGCGTCGTGGCTCAGCACTCCGACGGTGACGTCGTCGCGCCCGTACCACACAGTGAACGCTCCTGCACCGTGATCGACGATGTCGGCGTCGGTATAGCCGTCTCCCCAGGCGGCGTACTTGAGTGTCCGCTCGCCGATCGTCGACCAGAATCCTGGCACCTCGGCCCACGAAGCCTCCCCACCGGCGGCGGACTGGCCTGCCACCCGGTCCATCGCGAGAGCCTCACCCCAGTGCTCGACGCTCAGGTGACGTGCGGCGGCCGCGTTGAAGGCGAAGGCTACGTCGCCGGCGGCGAAAACCCCCGGGGCGGCTCACGCGCATCTGGCGTCGACCCGTACCCGACCATCCTCCACGTCCAAACCCGCCGCTCGGGCGATGGCGCCCCCCGGTTCAACGCCTCCAGTGACCAGGACTACATCACCCTCGGCGCAGGTTCCGCCGGCCAGGCGGACCAGGCGGCCCCTCTTCGATCGCTTCGACGTCGACGCCCAGGCGCAGCACCACGCCGTCCATCCTCCAGCCAACGGCGGAGTCGCTCCCCGACTGCGTCACCGAGGCGGCCGCCATGTGGGAGGACCCTCCATGGTCACCAACGTGACCCCCCCCCTCTATGCGTCAGTCCTGTCGCGTAGCGGGATCGCCAGCGGGACGGCCGCTGGACGCCGGATCAGCCATCCAACCAGGGCGAACGAACGCCGAGTCCCTCCAGAGGAGCCACACCCATTACATGTTATGTCCGGTGGCTACCTCGGTATGCAGGTCGAGGAGGGCGGCAACAGTCTCGGGTGGCCTCCGGCCGAATCCACACTCGGTCGCTACCCCGAAGTCCTCCACGACACTCTGCGCAGCGATGAGGCGACGGTGTGCTCCATCCAAGCCGTCGGTGAGGTGCACGAGCCCGAGGTAGAGCTCTGTGCCAACAGGACGGTGTAAGTCGCCGAGCGATGCGAAGTATTCAGGGTCGTTGCGGTCACGGGGAACTGGCATATGGACCCACGCGATCGGTGGACCGATCGCAGCAAACAACCCATTGCTGAGCTCGACCATCAGTGCGGTGTCTTTCGGTTCAACAACGTGCTTATGACCAGGGTCGCCGTAGCATAGATGCACGCCCAGCTCGACTTCAGCGGGCACCTGAGCGCTGATCCGGGCGATCGCCGCAACCAGTCCGTCCATCGGCAACTGAGCGGCCATGTCAGGGATTTCGAGCACGAAGCAAATCTCCGCCGCTATGTCCCATTGCACCGCGAGATCCTTGTGCCGTATACCGGTCACGATCTGGGCCAATTCGCCGAGCATGGCCGACTCGTACAACGGCCATGCGGCAGCGACGGCGTCGGGCTCGAAGAACGAAAGGACCACCGCCAACGGCGTCGGCAGACTGACCTGAAAACGAGTGCCAGCAGGGATAATCCCTTCGTCGCGAAGGCGGACGAAATCGGCGTAGGACGCCAACGCCACAGCTGCGTAGCCCAGCGGCCCGAAATCGACGTCATCCGGGCTTCCCGCCAGACGGTAAAGCCGAACCTCGTGGACGCCCTGCCGGACCGAGGCGCCCCCAGGCGGCAACCCTTTCGCTCGAGCCATGACTGCGCCCTGCCAGCGCACCCAGTCCTTGCGGACGCCTGTTTCGCCATCGGGGATACGCTTGACTAACGAACCGAGCCTTTCGGTCGTCGCAGCGAACACGGCCGACGAAGACTCCAGCGGTACGCTACCCACAAGCAGCACGGGACGTGCAGCGACCATCTGACCCACTTCCTAGCATTAGCGTTCTCGAAGACATCAGTGTCGTCCGCCAGGGTGAAGGGACCACCTCTCCGCCAGTGGCATGGGACCGGGTCCGGCGGTGCCTCCAGCGTCGACGGGTGGATCTTGGCGGCGGGGGGCGGCGTCGGTCAAGCCCGTCGGCGGCGTTGGGGCGGGGGCCACCTCCTTTCTGGCGGGCCTCGCGCATGCGGAACGACGATCAGAACGATGGCGTTGAGGATGAACGCTTGTTACATACTGAGCTCCAGACATTGAGGGCCGTGTCTGATCGTCGTCTACAGACCCAGCGGTGTCATCGCCCCGCCGAGGATGATCTTGGGGTGACATCGGGGTGAGTCGCCGTCGCAACCTCCTACCAGAAGTCACCCCTGGGGCTGACGCCACGATCAGTCGGTTCCTCATACGGTCCATGGGTGGGTTGACCATCGGGTCGGCCTGAGAGGAGAAGGAATCGTGAGCGTGTCAACCGCCGCATCCAGTACCGCACGCGGGGAAAGATGTTAACTGAAACCTACCGGGAGCTGTTCACGGCAATAGCGACCTCTGCTGGTGCGCTCACTGGTCTGTTGTTCGTTGTCGTGACCGTTCGGGAGGGCCGTACCGGGCAGTCCCTTCCCGTCGTTGCCCAACAGGTCCGGGCTGCTGCCGCGCTCTTGTCGTTCACCAATGCGTTGGCCGTCTCGCTGTTCGGCCTCGTGCCTGGAACCAACGTCGGCGTCCTCGCTGTGGCGTTCGCTACCATCGGCTTCTTCTTCAGTGCTGCTGGGATGCGATCCTTCCTCGTCGACCCTTCGATGCAGCACAAGCGTGCCCGGCACGTCACGTTCCTCATCCTCGTTCTGGTGTTCTTCGGCTTCCAGATCGCTACTGGCATTCAGCTTCTTATCAATCCTCGTAACACCGGCTTACTGGCGGAGCTGAGCAATCTGCTGGTCATATCGTTGATCCTCGGGGTGGCGCGGGCGTGGGAACTCGTCGGGGGTCGAGAGACGGGAATATTCAGCTCCCTCGCAGTGCTCACCGGCCACGACACCAGCACACAGGCTCCCGCTGGCTCCTCGCCATCCGGGTCCCCCGGCACTGACGGGCCAGCGAGGTCTCCGGAGTTGAACCTGGGGCTGACAAGAGCTAATGAATACGGAGGCGCATGCCCGTTTGGTCACCGATTCGTGCTGCGGGCGCGTTCCCGCATCACGACCAGGACGAGAGAGCATGGGCGGGGTGTCGAAACCGATCCGACCTAGGTCGTGTTGCGCGATGAGGACGACACCGCCACCTTCGCTGGAACGACGGTCCGCAAGGGCACCGTCGCGGCGTTCGTCGCCAACGCCGAGCTTCTCGATGGCCTCCCTGCTCATGGAGGAGTACGCGAACGAGCCGTCCGACTAGCCGATCGGCTTGGCCTCTAAGTAACTACTTCAACGGTGTAACTACCCGACCAGCCGACCTGCATGGCGACTGATCGACCACGACCACACGCAGGAGGATTCGACGTGCAGATGCCCGATGACCAGACGGCCACCCCGCCCACGACACGGGGAGCCCGCGGCCGGTCCAGCGCAGGCCGGAGCGGCCGGTCCGGCACAGGCCGGACGATCGCTGCAATCGTCTGGTTCCCGCTGTTTTTCTGTGCCGGCTTCCTCTGCTTCTACTTCGTGCCGTTCCACAAGGTGGCACCGCACGACCTGCCCGTAGCGGTCGTCGGCCTGCGGCTGGGAAGCAAGCTGAGCCACCAGTTCGCTGACCGGGCCCCCGGCTCGTTCCATTTCGTCACCGTCTCGGATGCTGCGACCGGTCGCAGCGACCTGCTCGACCGCCACGTCTACGGCGTCATCGACCTGAGCCCCCACTCGGCCACGCTCTACCTCGCTGGGGCCAACGGCTCGGCCCTCCGCCAGGTGCTCGAAAAGGCGTTCGCACCCGTCGCCCGGTCCGTCCACGCGCCGCTGCGGACGGTCGACGTGGCCCCGCTCGAGAAGGGGGATACCACCGGCACAGGCTTTTTCTACGTAACACTGCTGTTCGACCTCGTCTCCTACGTGCTGGTCATGTTCACCATCCAGAAGCCCCACTTCGGCAGGACTCGGAGCCTTGCTCTCATGACCGTCTTTGGCGCCGTGTTGTCGGCGGTGGTGTGGCCCGTCGCCTGGACGAGCGGCGTGCTCCCGGTCAACCCGGCGGTCATACCCCTGTCGTTCTTGCTGACCCAGGCCATCGCGTGGGTGGGCTACGGGCTCGTCCCGCTTGCACGACGAGCCGTCCCGGCCGTCCTATTGCTGCTGTTCATCCTCCTCAGCATCCCGTCGAGCGGCGGCGTGGTGCCAGTTGCCCTCGTGCCCCGCTTCTACCAGGTGTTCCAGCCGCTCATGCCGCTTGGCGTGTTTGTCAGCGCTGCCCGGGGCATTCTCTACTTCCACGACCACGCCCTGTTGCAGCCGATCCTCACCTTAAGCGCCTGGCTTGCCGTCGGGATCGGGCTTGTGACTTACACCGGGCTCCGCATCCGCCGCGCCGGCCAGAAGCGGCACGACGCCGAGCGTGGGGCCACCGCCTCGATCGAGGTCTCGGCCGAGCTTCCGCCATCGCCGGCCACCCGGGGCCGGGACCGGCCGGACATGACGGCCGCCGGCGGTGACGAGTGGGTGATTGTGTACGGGTCCGTCTTCGACGACGCGGGGCGTGCCGTCCGGGCAGGAACCGTCACTGCGACGACCGCTGAGGGGCACCCACTCACCCGGGCCGATGTCCGGGAGGACGGAAGCTACGCCACGCTGCTACCGGTCGGGGCGGGCACCATCGTGGTGATCACCGCCTTCGGTGCGGAGCGCGGTGTCGGCGCGACCCCCGTTGGCATACCGGGCGGGCAGCGACGCGTCCGCGCTGAGGTGCACCTGGTTGCCCTGGTACACCGCCAGCTCTCCGAGGAGCGCTACAACGCTGCGTCGGCAGCCGCAGCGGCCGCGCTGGGAGGCACGTTCTGATGGCTATGGTCGTCCCGGACCCTGCCGGCATCACCCGGCTCGTCGAGCAGCTGGACGCCGGCGCGCCTTTCGTCGTGCCTCTGCCGTCGCCGCTCCCCTCCGTCGTTATTGGCACCGATGCGCCAGCGGTCAACACCGCCAAGGGTCGCCCACGTGAGCAGCCCGTCGGGGTCGGCACGACGTCCGTCGCTCCGATCATGCCCGCCATGCTTCTCGACCCCGACACCGTCGACCTCGTTCGCTGGCTGTGCCACGACGAGGGGGTCGGCGTCCCCGTCCCGGTCAGCTCGTCCGCTCCGTGGTGGCTGTCGCCGGCGACCGTCGACGGCCTAGCCTTCCTCGGCAGCGTGTGGTTGGGTGAGCTCGCCGAGCTGCTTGCGGGGCGCACCCACGTGTACATGAGCAGCGGCAACGCTACTGGAAGCCAGCCTGCGGTCACCGCCGCCCAGACGGAAGCCAGACTTTGGCCGGGAGCTGCTCGTTGTCGACGGGGACGACCTGCGCGATCCGCAAGTTAGGTACGGCTCGTCGACGATGATCGCCGTCGGCCCCGGCCTGGAGATGACGGTCCCGCCGAGGTATCAACAACGCCGAATTCGGCGACGACCATCCGGCGTACCTCGACGATCTGCGCCGTCGTTGGCAGAAGGGACGGCGGCCCTGTCGTGATCTGGGCACCCCGATGCTATCCCTCGTTCGGAGACCGGCCACGGTCGGCCGTGGCGAGCACCGTTGCAGGTCGTGATGGGCCACCCGGCTCAGGGGCAGAGCGTCGGAAGACCAGGTAGCCGCCGGCGTAGGCGAGGCCGCCGGCTCCGGGCATCCCACCGCTGTCAAGACCATGAGGCGCAGGGGGAAGATCCGATCTGTGAGGATGGCCGGCATCGACTGATGCTCGGCGTGATCCTCGCTGGGGTCGCTTATCATCGGATGGTGGGCCCGAGTCCGCCTGTGTCGCTGATGGATCCTCGCCCAGGTAAACGAACCCCGACAGCCCAGCGCCACCTAACGTAGGACGATCAGCGCAGAACACGAGACACCCGATTACGAGACCTCACCAGTCTCACGCAGCAGCTGGTTCATGGTGCTCCTTGGTTGGTGGTGGGCCCCCCGGTGCGGGCTGGCAGTGTCAGACGGGGAAGGAAGAAGGCCACGAGCGGGCCGATGGCCAAGGCATAGGCGACGGTGCCGACCCCTACCGTGCCGCCCAGGATCACCCCGATGACCAGGACCGAAACCTCGATGACAATTCGCGCCGCGCGGATCGAGTGGCCCCGGGCGGCAAGACCGGTCATGAGCCCGTCTCGGGCTCCGGGCCCGAGCCCGGCGCCGATGTAGCAGCCGGTGGCCACACCGTTGACCAAGATGGCCGCCCCGAGCATCGCCACCCGGAGCGCCAACGGGCTTGGGGAAGGGATCAGGCCCAAGGCGACGTTAACGACCAAGCCCACCACCACGACGTTGCTGATGGTCCCGAAACCCGGCCGCTGCCGCAGGGGGATCCACGCCAGTAGCACCACGGCGCTCACCGCGATCACGACCCAGCCGAGCTGTATCGCCAGGTGGCGGGCGATCGCTTGGTGCAGCACGTCCCAGGGATCCAGGCCGAGCCGGGCCCTGACCATCAACGCCACGCTCACGCCGAAGCCGATCAGCCCCACATACAGCCACGCCACCCGCAGCGCCAGAGCGTCGAGACGCTGGGCGGAAAGACGCTGCCCGCACACCCTAGAAGCTGACACGTCAGCAATCTAGCATACTTTGCTGACGTATCAGCAACGTCGGCTATGGTGAGCGTCGTGTCCAAAGTGCGCTGGCTGAACACCTCTGAGGACCGGGCCTGGCGGGGCTACCGGCGCATGCGGACCCTCCTCGATCTGCAGATCAGCCGGGACCTGGCCCGGGACTCGCGCCTGTCGGACTCGGACTACCACGTGCTGTCAACCCTGTCCGAAGCTCCAGAGGCGATCTGGCGTGCCAGCGAACTCGCCACCCGTCTCCTGTGGTCGACCAGCCGCCTGGCCCATCACGTCGGGCGTATGGAACGCCGGGGGCTAGTGACCCGCAACACCTGTAGTGACGACGCCCGCGGCGCCACGGTCACCCTCACCGAAGTGGGCTGGACGACACTCCGAAACGCCGCACCACTATACGTCAGCTCAGCTCGCCGACATCTGATCGACCTTCTCACCAAAGCGGAGATCGAAACCCTCGCCACCATCTCGATCAAAGTGCTCGACCACCTCGACCACCTCGACGTCGCTAACCGATAGCTCTACCTCTGGTGCCTCGCTGCTTCATAGCGTCAGAATACGCCATGTACGCCATGTACGCCATGTACGCCATGTACGCCAACTTCGCCATCCCGTCCCGTTTGGGGGATGTCTTTCCATGCACGGGTCAGGTTGTCGGGGCTGTCGGGGCACCGAAAGCGGCTGTCGCCCCGGGAGCTCGGCATCAGCCGCGAGACCCCCTACCGGTACCTGCGCTCCGCCTCGCCCAGTGGGCCGGACCCTGTAGCGGTTAGCCTTCACCGGGCGGGTCTTACGGGACACCCTCTGGCGGTCGTACTGTCTGACCGGGGCTGTTGCTGTTGGGGGTTGGGCTGCTGGGACACCTTTTCGACGAGCCTCAGATAGTGCGGGTCGAAGCTCTTGGGGTCTGCTGCGTGAACGCTTGCGGGGGACCACCAGCGCGCCTCGTTGAACTCTGTCACGTCGATTGTCAGGTTCATGCTTTCGACATCCGACCCCAAGTGGCCGATCTGACGCCGTTACTAAGTGGTCCCGCTCACAAGTTTGTGGGTGAGTTGTCGGTCCAGGCTGTTGGGTCGTTGAGGTAGAGCCCGCAGGCGCAGTCGAGGGCTTCTTCTGGGGTGCCGGCGAAGCTGCCGGAGGGCAGGATGGAGTCTTCGTAGACTTGGCGGCTCCACAGGTAGATGGCGAAGCCCCAGGTGTTCGCGGAGCCGCCGTAGCGGAGACGGAACAGCGGGTTCGACTCGCCGTCGGTCTCGATGCCGGTGACGTATGCGAAGTTGGCGCGGAAGGTGACCGTGAGCTTGGCAAGCCCGTTCCAGCGGTCGGCTCGGCGGCCTTCGAGTCGCTGCGCGAGCGATCGGCGGGTGCTGTCGGGGATCGCCATCAAGCGATGCTATTGCGCTGCCCGGGAGGCGGCTCGGATCAAGCGGCGTGGGCGTCGAGGCGGGCCAGGAGCTTGTCGAGGTCGTCGCGTCCGAAGGTCCAGTCGAACGGCTCGGCGATCTGGTTGTAGCGGGTCTCGAACGCTGTGAGGCGTTCGGTGATCTGGTCGAGGTCGTTGAAGTCGTTGGGGTTGACGACTTTGCGTTGCACGATCGAGAAGTAGATCTCGCATTGGTCGAGCCAGGAGGCATGCACGGGCAGGTGGATCAGGCGCAACGTGGGCCACTCGCCTTGCAGCCGGTCGATCGAGCGTTGACCGCGGTGGGATGATCCGTTGTCGACGATCCAGAACACGCGGGCGGCCGAGGCGTAGGGCTCGGCGGTCATGACCTGGTTCACGAGACGGCCGAACGGGACGATCCCCGTCGTGGATTCGGACCGGCCCATCGCTTTGGCCTGGTGCACGTCGTAAGCGGCCAGATAGGCCAGGGCGCCGCCCCGGGCGTATTCGTGCTCGACGCGCATCAACCGGGCCCTGCCTGGCGGCAAGGTGGGGTGGCACCGGCAGCGGGCCTGGATGCTGGTCTTCTCGTCCGCGCAGATCACGAACTCGTCCTCGCCGAGTGCTTCGCCGTCGAAGACCCGGGCGTAGAGGTCCAACGCCACCGCTGCTTTAGCCGCGAAGTTCGGGTCGCGGGGGAAGATCCACATCCGATCGCCACGGGCGGATCGGGTCGTGTGCCAGAACCCGGGCGATGGTCGACGACGAGATGCCCGCCACCACCGCCCGCTCAACCAGCTCGCGGGCCAACTCTGCGCTTGACCATCGTGACAGCGGCACACCAGAGGCGGCCGGCAGCTCACACGCCAGCCGTTTGACTTCGGCGGTCACCAGAGGGGGAAAAGACTCGGGGGCGACCCGAGCGTTTCCGGTCCGCCAAGCCGTCAATACCCTCTTCGAAGAACCGCTTCCGCCACTTGAGCACCGTGTCCGCGACAATTCCCAAGCGCCCCGCGATTTCCACGTTCTCGTCCCCGTCCGCGGCGGCCAGCACGATCCGGGCCCGCAACACCATCCGAACTTCAGCTCTATGCCTGGCGGCCAGCGTCTCCAACTCTCGACGGTCCTCGTCGCCCAACACGATTAGGAACGGACTGCGTCTCGACATCGCCACTCCCACGACGACGCGACCGCCCTCCCCTCGGACCCCTCCGCAACACCCGATCGTATTACACCCATGTAGTTACGACGAGGACCACTAAGGTGACCCCGACGGCTGCCGCAGATGGGCACTACCCTCCGTCAAATACCGTACCTATAATTTCATGCCATCTGAACGTGAGATCGTTCACGGCCGCGGCACTTAGTTTCTATAAGCCCTGTGTTGGCCGAGAAACTTGGCTCGCGGCGGCGATCTTCTGGTCGGCGGGCGCCCCCGCCCCGCCCCATATGTCCTCCAGATAGCGGTGGCTGGCCCGCAGGTCATCGATCCAGGCCTTCCCCTCGGCCTCCGAGGCGCCCGTCTGGGAGCGATACACGGCGGTGAAGGCCCGGCGCACGTCGGGCGCCATCTTGTGGGCGTCGCCGCAGATGTAGATCACGGCGCCGGCCTCGATGAGGCGCCACACCTCGGCCTGCTGATCGTCGATATGGTGCTGCACCCACCGCTTGGGCTTCCCCGGCGTCTGGGAGGAGGCGACCACGACGCGCGCCGCACCTTCCGCCTCGTATGTTCCCAATTCCTCCTGATAGAGGAAGTCGATCTCCTCGTCCCGGCACCCGAAGAACAGCACCGCCTCTCCGACGGGGACGCCGTCTCGCTTCTGCAGGGCCCGTTCCTGGATGAAGCCCCGGAACGGCGCCAGGCCCGTCCCGCACCCCACCATGATCATGGGCATGTGGGGATTGGCCGGGGGCCGGAACGGGATGCTGGGCTTGCGCACGAAGGGGAACACGGTGCTGCCGACCGAGCTGCGGGAAAGGTGGCCCGAGCACACACCGGCGAAGGTACCCCCGCCGAGCCGCGAGGCCGACTCCAGTACGCCGACGGTGATGCTGCATTGGTCAGGGAAGGCCAGCGGCGAGGAGGAGATGGAGTAGTAGCGGGGCCGTAGCGGCGGCAGGCGATCGAGGTAGACCTCAAAGGGCATGGAGCAGTGGGGAGAGGCCTCCAGCAGCTCAATCAGGGATCGGTGGGGGAGGATGACCTTTTCCCGGTAACGGTCGGGGGCGGCGGCGGGGGGGGCCGCCAACTGGTGCAGCTCCTGTTGCTCCTCGGGGTCGGAGGACCAGTGGGCCATGAGCTCGATGTCCTCCCGGGTGGCCACGTCCTGCAGCTCCACGCTGCAGGCCAGCACGCCCAGCAGGGGCGTTTCCTTGCCCACTGGCAGGTGGGTGTGGACGCCCTCCTTGGGGATGATCAGCATGAACATGCCGGCGTCGAGGGAGAAGTGGCGCAACACCCGCTGGATCAGGTCGACGTCGTTGCGGGGCAGGACCCCGAGGTGGTCCCCGGTCTCGTAGGTGGTCCCCGCCGGTAGCGCCACCTCCACGTGCCTAGTGGAGCGGGTCGCTGGGCGGGGGCCGTCCTGGCGCTGGAGCTCGTGGTTGGCGACCACCAGGGAGGGCTGGGCCTGGTAGGACACCACCACGGGGTTGAGGACCTGGCGGTTGGCCAGGGAAATGGCCAGGCGGGGGCCGCCCTCGCTGGCCTCGACGGTGTCGCCGCTCAGGCCCAGGCCGCTCGCCAGCGCCCCCCACAGCTCGCCATGCCACTCGCCGTACTGGGCGTCGAAGTCGGCGCTGGCGTCGCCCTCACCCCGGGGGTGCAGGCGGGTCGCCCCGTGGGCCTCCAGCTGCTCGTCGACGAGCTTGGGGACAGATTGATAGGTGGAGGCCCAGTCGGTGCTGCCGCAGCCGAACACGGCGAAGCGCACCCCGGCGCACGCATCCTGCTCGATGGCCTGGTCGCTCAGCCAGCCGCAGAAGCGCTCTGCGTTGGCGGGGGGCGTCCCGTTGTACGAGGCGGTGACGACGATGACCGCCCCCTTGGCGGGCAAGCTGCCGACGTGGTCGTCGAGCGGTCCCAGGTCCACGGCGAAGCCCCGGTCTGAGCCCTCCTGAGCCAGGCGGGTGGCGATGGCCTCGGCCGTTCCCAGGTTGGAGCCGAACAGCACCGACAAGGGCGTGCCGTGGCTCCCCGGGCGCCCCGTCGCCGCCGGGGCCCGTCGCCCGTCGCCCTGCTGCCCGTCGCTGCTCTGCCCGTCCCCGCCTTGCCCGTGGACCACGATTCCCGCCGCCACCGCCGGTGCGGCCACAAGCGGGACGGCGGGGGTGAGCAAGCCGCTTGCGGCCGATTTGGTCGAGCCGGCGCCTGCAGTGCGGTCGGGCCTGGGCCGCACCGTGATGCGCAGCCCGCCGGGCTTGATGGTCAGGGTCTGTTTGACCTGCAGCTGGTACTCGAAGGCGTCGACCAGCTCGAAGCGCTGGAGGAGCATGCCGAGCACCAGGGTCGCCTCCTGCAGGGCGAACTGGCGCCCGATGCAGGCCCGCTCCCCCGTCCCGAAGGGCTTGAAGGCGTTGGCGGGCAGGGCCGCCCGCCGCTTCGGGCTGAAGTGGTCGGGATTGAACTCGTCGGCGTCGTCTCCCCACACGTTGCGGTCGCGGTGGAGCATGGGCGTGAGGACGGTGACCGACGCCCCCTTGGCCAGCGAGTAGCGGCCGCCGAGCACCGTGTCCTGCTTGGGGTAGCGGACGAAGCCGGGCGCGGTCGGCCACAGGCGCAGCGACTCGTTCAAGATCTGGGTGATGTAGGCGAGCTTGCGGACCTGGGCGCTGGTCGGCAGGGCGCCCAGGTCGGTGCCGAGGACGCTGTCGACCTCCTCTCGGGCCCGGGCGGCCACGTCGGGGGTCTTTATGAGAAAGTAGGTGGCGAAGCTGAGCAGCCCGCTGGTGGTCTCGTGCCCGGCGATCAGGAAGGTGATGCATTGGGCCCTGATGTTGACGTCGGGGAGCCGCTCGCCGGACTGCTTGTCGACCCCTTCGAGCATGGCGCCGAGCAGGTCATTCCTGGCCCCGACCCCGCCCCGGGACCGCCGGTCCCTGACGATCTCGTCCACCATGGCTTCCATGTAGGCGGTGTCAGCCTTCAGCTGGCGGCTGGCCCGCACCCGCAGCTTGGACTGCAGGGGTAGCTGGCGGGCGCGTGTCTGGGACTCCTCCAAGGTGCGGACCATGGCCGCCACGAAGGGATGGGGCGTGTCACGGTAGAAGGAGTTGAAGCGGTAGTCGAAGCCGCACAGGGCGATGGTGTCGAGGGTGAGGCGGGTCATGTCGGCGCCCACGTCGACCTCGTCGCCGGGGTTGAGTCGCTCCCACTTCTGCATCAGCTGGACGGCCAGGTCGAGCATGGCCGGGAAGTAACCCTGCATCGCCTGCATGCTGAAGTTGGGCAGCAGGATGTTGTGGGCCCGCCGCCAGAGAGCGTTGCCGGTGTCGGCGGTGAACAGCCCGGTGTTGACGGGGTCCTTGCGCACCGCCGACAGGCCACCGGAGACCAGCTTGTCGAAGCGGGCGTCGTCGCACACCTCGTCGACCAGGTCGGCACCCGAGACGATGAGCCGGTCGCCAGTTCCCGGCACGGTGAGCCGGTAGATCGGCCCGTACTCCCGGGCCAGGGCCATCGTGCTCTCGATCACGTGGTCCCGGTCCACGTCGCCGGCGTTGCCCACGACCCTCTTGGGTGGGGGCCCAGGGATCACGGCGTCGGGCTCCCCTCCGGCCGGCGGTTGGGGACGGGTGGGTTCGGTCATGGCAGGTGCTCCGGGGACGAGGTCGGGCCGGCGGTGGGGGCGGTGGGGGCCCCGGCCTTCCTGGCCACCACCAGCAGGGACCCGCTGATCAGCAGGACCCAGGCCGGGTAGACCAGCAGGGTGGCCGGGTGGTTAGTGGTATTGACCAGGAGGAAGGCGGCCATGAGGTAGCTGACCAGGGCCAGCCACCTGGGCAGGAGGCCGGCGGACCGAACCATGGTGGTGGTGACGATCGTGAACATGGCGGCGACCCGCACGGCGTAGACGAAGACCATCCCGTAGCCCACGCTGGAGAGCACCCGAGCCACGTCGATGCTGGGCAAGGGCACGTTGGTGAGGTGGAGCAGCAACCCCACCGCCCCGGCGGCGGCGGTGCCGGCGAAGAGCAGGGCAATGAAGGTCACCCCCGCCGCCAGCTGCAGACCCTCTTGGATCTCCGAGGGCCGGGAGGGCATGGCCCGCAACAGGGCCCGCACCATGGTCATGTACCAGAGGAAGGCGATGCCGGCGAAGGGCACCAGGTACAGGCCCACGGTGACCAGGGAGGTGTTGGCCCCCGTGGTGTAGAAGGTGGTGTAGGTGCTGTCGGGCGAGTCGAGGCGGGGAATGCGATCGACCAGGACCAGCCCGGCGGTGAGGAGGGCGGCGAAGGCGATGCCGGAGACGGCCGCCCTCCTCGCGTGATCGGCCGCGGTGCGTCGGTTCGCGTCCGAAGCCGTGAGCGTCGACACAGCTGTCAGGGGAGCGGCGGGGCGATGGGCGGGGGCGGGTAGTGGTTGGACCACAGGGTGTTGACGTCGAGCCCGGAGTTGTACTGGTTGCAGGTGACGTGACCGGGCGGGTTGAAGGTGGAGCGCCACCAGCTCGGCCCGTACTGGTAGGCGCCGGAGGATTCAGTGGATTGGGGGCCGTAGATGTTGTCGGTCAGCGAAACGGTGGGGGTGATGACCTGGGCGCTGTGCTTGCTCCACTCGGGGAGGCTGGCGATCACCCAAGCCTGGTCGGTTTGTTGGCCGCCGGTGGAGAAGCTGGTGGCGGCGTGGAACTGGTTTTGGGCCAGTACGGGAGCGAACGGCTTGTCGTGGGGGTTGTAGTTGTCGGGCTGGTCGCAGATGTAGCTGTTGGTGTCGTTGGATCCTGTGAGGGTGGTGCCGGGCTTGAGGTTGTAGCCGCCGTAGGCGACGGGGATAAGGGCGGAGTAGGCGGAGGCCCGGGCGCCGGCTTCGAGGGCGGTGATGGAGTCGATGGTGGTGGACGGCTGCCAAGCCCAGGTGAGGTCGGAGCCGACCGCGGTTCCTACCGCCGACAGCTTTCCGTAGTCGGAGAGGAGGATGGTTTCCATACGGCCGATCCACTGGACGTAGGCGGTCTGCTGGTGGGCCATCTGGGCGCCGAGCTGGCTGGCGGCGCTGTGCACGGCGATGGAGGGGCCGCCGTCGGGGGTTTGCATGAGCTGGGTGGCGAGGGTTCCGGCCGCGCCCATGATGCCGAACACTGCAGAGGCCTCGGGGCTGATGGGCCCGGCGGCTTTGGCCGCGATGTTCATAACCCCGGTCATGATGGTCAGCCATTGCATAGTGGCGTCTTGGGACGGTGGGACGGGGACGCTGGCGAGGATCTCGTCGGTGATCTCCTGCACGTCGAAGAAGGACGTCGACCCGTTCTGCTGGTAGGGGGAGAGCAGGTTTCCGGCCACGGCCCGGACGCGTTGCACCCAGTCGAATTCTTTGAGAAGCTCGGTCTTGACGGCGTCAAAGTCGGCCCCGCAGAAGTCCTGGCCACTGCAGGTCAGGTTCTGCAGCGCCCCTCGCTCGCTGGCGAAGTCGATATTCAGGTTCGTGTAGGCGGATCGCACATCGGGGTAGGCGCTCAGGCCGATTCCGTTGGCGATGTAGGGCAGGGCCGGGTCGCCGGCCATGGGCCAGGCGGTGGCCGGCTGGTAGAGGATCCGGTACAGGTCGCGGTTGGTCGGTCCCACCGGATCACCCGCTGAGGGGGTGTACAGCCCGTCGCGGTCGCGTTGCAGCTCACCGGAGATCTGACCGGTGGGCTCCCCAAGGGTTGGGCTGCTGCCCCGGTCCATGGCCGTGCTCGACTCGATCGATGCAGTGGAGCGCCAGGGCAGGTCGGTCGCCGCCCCGACCAGCGCGTAGCGGTGCGCTCCGCTCAGACTGGCGAGCAGGGCCTCGGGGGTGCCGCCCAGCTGGTCGAGATACTCGAGCAGTCCGGTGGATGGTGTTCCGGTCAGGTGCCCGTCGCCGACGCTTTGGATCACCACCAGGCGCTGGTCGTCCATGTAAGGCGGGATAAGCATGTGCCCGATGGTCGGCCCGGTGATGTAGGTGATCGCGGAGAGCAGATCGGCGGTGGTGGTGACGGTCCGGTTCAGGATCGGCTGGAGCGTGGTGCGGTCCAAGACGACAACGTGGAAGCCGTTCACCCCCGGCGCCGAGGCGAAGGTCTGCCCGTTCACCGTCACGGCGCACCCGTCGGAACTGCATGTGTCGACCGGCACGAAGGGGTCGGGGCCGGGGACGACGGTGTAGCCGTGGGCGCCGCCCGGGTCGGTGGCGGTGCCCAAGGTGAGGTATCCGACGATTCGCCCGTCGGAGCTCCGGTTCTGCTGGGCGGTTTCCCGCCAGGCCTGCCCGGCGGGGAGGCCTGGGGTGCCGATCACCGTGAACGAGCCGCCATACAGCGGGCCGCGCTGCCAGGTCGAGTCGCTGGTGGAACAGGAGTTGGTGGCACCGGACCAACAGGCGCTGTTGTGGAAGGTCCACTGGGCGGCGAGGTTGCCGCCGATCGTGCGGAGGGAGCTGTCGAGGGGGGCCAGTGTGTTCGATGGCAGCGGCACCGCTCCTGACTCGGGGCCGGCGTAGGTGACGATGACCAGGTCGCTGCTGGGGAGGCTCTTCAGGTAGGCGCCCAGGTCATCGAAGGCCTGCGTGTTGACCAGGTAGTGGCGGTTGGAGACCACGCCGAGCGTGCTGCGGTCCAAGACGAGCACCTGAAGGTCGGGTCCGTAGACGCCTGGGTAGACGGTGCCGCCGATCCGCACGCCGGGGATCGGTGGGCTGCCGTGGTCGTAGGCGATGGTGTCGAGCGGTACCAGGGGCTCGGGGTAGGTGACCGCCACGTCGAGCAAATCGACGCCTGTGCGGCGGCCGGTGCCGAGGCGCAGCGCTATCAGATAGTGGCCGGGTACGTCGGGGCGCAGCGTCGTGCGCGTCCCGGTGGCCGCACCCAGATGGGCGCGGCTTAACATCGGGCGGTCCAGCAGCATCCAGCGGGCGTGGTTGGTGCCCGCGGTGCCGGGCACGATCAGCGACCGCTTGGCGTCCAAGACGGTGGTGTGGCCCACCGTGGCGGCCCCCTCGAGCCGGGCCACCGCGACATCCCGCCGGCCGCTCAGGGTGAAGCCTTGGCTGGCGACCTGCACCTTCCCGTCGGCCATCATCAGACGTACTCGCAGTCGGTTGCGGCCGAAGTGCACGGTTCCGAGCTGGGCCAAGTCGAGAGTGCGCCGGGCGCCCGAACCGGACAGGGCAGGTAAGTTCACCCGGCGCCCGTCGACGGCCACGTCGAGGCGGTGCACGCCGGCGGCAGGCACCCCGATGCTGGCCGATGCGGCCGGTTGGTTGCCTGCCCCCCGCCGGAGGTCCGTAAAGAGCAGGCCGCGCGCCCGGTATCCCACGAAAAACCGGACCGGGACCACCGACGGTTGACCGGTCCCCCGAACCCTGGCTTGCACCCACAGCAGGTTCTCCCCCACGACCAGCCCGTCAGCGGCGTCGAGCAGCACCCGATGCACCCCGGCGTGAGCGCCCAGACGACCAAGCAGATGGCCGTTGAGGCGGACCGCGACACGACCGACCGAGCCGGTGGTCTCCACTCTGGCGTCCACCCTCAGGGCCCGAGCAGCCGCCCCGTTGGGCGTGACGATGACCGCACCTGGCCGGGGAGCCAAAACGTCGATACGTTCCCGGCCGGCCGAGGTGGCAGCGGCAGCCTGCCCAGGAACGCCGGCACCGGCGCCGAGGATCGACACAACCATGGCTGCGGCGACGAGACCGGCAAGCCGCCGGCATGCCCGGTGGGTGACCTTCACAGGCAGGAAAGGCATGAGCGTTCCTCGGCTTCAGATGGACAGATAGGACTGACGGGCCGCTCGCCGGCCCGGCCATTCGGCCCGACCGGCAGGCGCTGGGTTCGTGCTCGGACTAGAGGCGACACTTGATGTGATTGGCCGAGGGCAGGGTCGGTCAGGTTCGGCTTCGAGACATCCTCAAGGAAGTTCTGCACCTCGGTCACCGCCCCCAAGCAGAGTCGCCGGGCGGTTCGCGCTGCGCCAGCCGGGGGTCGAGCTCAACGAGCGTTTCGAGCGCGGCCACCAGCTCCAGTACCCCCCAAAACTCGATGCCGGCCGGATCGTCGGGCCGGCGCAGCGACCCGACGTACTGGCCGCCCTGCCGGTCCACGCTCATGAGCAGATGCATCAAATATCCCACCGCTTTCCGCTGCAAATACCAGGAGCCGCGTCGAGTGTCAGCATGACGGAGCAACGACCCGGCTGTCCCTAGGGGAAAGCCCTAATCCTTGTTGCGTCCAGCGCCTGACGATGGGACGGGAAGCGTTCCGTCAACGTCCGGTGGGTCAGGGTGACCGGTCGGCCAGCACGGCGGGCAACTGGCGGCGCGATCGGACGCCCAGCTTGGCGAAGATGTTGCCGAGATGGTAATCGATCGCCTTCACGCTCAGGTACAGTTCGGTAGCCACCTCCCGGTTGGTCATACCGGAGGCGACCAGGCGGGCGACAACCTGCTCGCGCTCGGTCAGCGTATCCAGCCGGGTCCGGCTGGACTCTCCACCACGACCGGGAGCGCTCTTCACCCCGCAGCCGGCTAGCGCCCGGTCGCAGTCATCGACCAGGCGTGCCGCCCCCAGGCCGGCCAGGATGGTCCGGCCGGTCAGCAACGCCGCGATGGCCGCCTTGCGTTTCCTGGCCCCAGTGAGTGCCCGCCCATACTCCAGGGCCAGCAGCCCGTCGGCGAGACACCGCGAGGACAGATCGGGCATCGCCGCCGCGAACGTCGATAAGGCTTGTTCAGGTTGTCCTTTCCGCCGCCAGGCCAACCCCTCCAGCCGGGCCCGCTCGGCGCTGGTGATGCCACCCCAGGGCGTGGCCGGGGCCTGGTCGATCAGCCTTTGAGCGTCGGGGAGCAGGCCCTGAGCCAGGTAGGCCTCGGCCAGCCGGTAGCGCCATAGCGCCAGGTTGGGATAGTCGGCGGCCGTTCCGCACGACCCGGCGGCTACCGGCTCCAAGGCCGCCACGACCGCCGGCCAGTCGGCCCGACCCCAAGCGTGGTGAGCCCGGGCCAGCGCTGCACATCCCAACGCTTCCATCGACGGGGCCGCGTGGGCAGCATCCTGGGCGGCCAGGGCATGGGCCCCGGCGAACGCCGGGTCCCCCCTGCCCGCGTACAGGTAGGCGGCCACACAGTGCCCGTAAGCGAGAAACCAGCTGTGGCCGAGGTCCTCACCAAGCGAGATGGCCAGATCAATATGGGTGGCCGCTGCGTCCCAGCTGCCGATGCGGAACTCCGCCTCGGCGAGCGCGACATAGGCGTTGGTGATCCCGGTGCCCGACACCCCCGAGTGCTGCCAGCCCACCACTATCCCCAAGTCCTCGATCGCCCCCGCAAAGTCGCCCGCCCAGTCGCGCACCACCCCCCGTACGGTCAATAGCTCCGCATGGAAAGAGCCGGGCTGCGGCTGCCGCATGGTGCAACCGTCCAACAGGCGAAGCGACTCGTCGAACCGGCCGGTCTTGGCATAGCTCCACGCCTCTGCCTGCATGCCGAGAGCGTCGACCGCCGGCACCTCCCCTGCGGCCGCCCTCGCTTCCCGGGCCCACCGCAGCGACGCGTTGTCGTCGCCGAGTGATGCGCAGACCATGGCCAGCGCCGCCGTGCAGTAGCCGAACAGGGCGACGTCATCCTCGGGCGAGATCGCCTCGGCCAGCGAACCGAGCTCGGCGGCGGCGTGCTCGAGCTGGCCGCGTACAACCGCCACGAGGGCCAGAGTGAATCGTCGCCACGAGCTCTCCGGCCGGGCCGCCACGGCGTCGGCCTGCTCGTCTGCAGCAGCGACGTCCCCCGTCGTCACCATCAGCCGGACCGCCTCGAACAGGCTACGCTCGCCTCGCTGCCTATCACTATCCACCCGTGATGCCCACGCCAGATAACGCGCCGCGCGGTTCAGCGCTCCCCGAGCCTGAGCTTCCCCCGCCGCCCCGATCAACTCCACCGCAAGCCGATCGTCGAACCCTCCTGCCGTGGCCGCCACCCGATGCCCGAATGCGGCCGGAGCCGGCACCAGCCCGGCGGCCGCCCGGTGCAGCCGCCGCCGCAGGGTCGGTGACAAGTCGTCGTAGACCGCGGCGCGTACCAGCGGATGCGCGAACACCAGTTCGTCCCCGCCGCCCGGCGCGATATCCACCAGCCGCGCCGTCACCGCCTCGTCCAGCGCAGCCGTCCCCTCCCCCAACCCGGCCGTGGCGGCGGCCACCCGAACCGGGCAGCGTACCCCCACCACCGCCGCCGCGCACACGAACTCACGCCCCGGGCTGGACAGCCGGGCCACCCGGGCCAGCACAGTGCCCGCGAAGCCGTGCGGGGCCGGCAGATGCGCCGTCTCATCGCGCAGGGCGTCGGGTGGCAGCTCCGCCAGCAACGCGGAAACATACAGTGGATTCCCAGCCGTATGTGCCTGCAGTCGGGCGCTGGACTCCGCCGTCAACTCCCAGCCCCTCGCCGCGGCCAGCTCCCGCACCCCCCCAGCAGTCAAGCCCCCCAGTCGGATCCACCGGGCCCGATCGGCGTCGGCGAGCAGCCGAGCCCAACCATCACCCAGACGGGCCAACCCGCGGGGTCGCACTGCCACCAACACCAGCACCGGGTCGACCCGTAACCTCCTCAGGCAAAACAGCAGTGCTCGACCCGAGGCCACATCGGACCAATGGAGATCATCCATCACGACAACGATCGGCCCGCCCTCCTCCAGCGCGCTGATACCGGCCAGTACCGTCGAGCCGACCGAAAAGGCATCCGCGCTGTCGGCCCCGAGCGCCGACACCGGAAGGAGATCGAGCAACTGCTTGGCCACACCAAACTCCAGGCCCGACTCGCTCACCTCCCCGCTCACCCACACCACAGACACGGCTCCCGCTTCGCGAACGAACTGGCGCAACAACGCCGTCTTGCCGATACCAGGCTCGCCCTCGACGACCACCACCCACGGCCGACCATCCCGCGCCGCCATCCACGACTCCCGCAACAGCGCCAACTCCCCGGCCCGACCCACCAGTCCCCGGCCGCCCACCGACAGCCCGCTCGAAGCCTGGTCCGCCACAGCCACTCCCCGATGGTGTCGACTCGGCGGTCACATTAGCGGGGGGAGGGCAAGCCCTCCCCCGCCCCCTCCCTCCCGCTTTCGGCGTGGGGGCGAAGGTCACTGGGAGGGCGGAAAATGACCTCGGGACCTCACGATCCCACCGTGGCCACTTCCCACCCGTCGTTGTCGTCAGCCCTGACCATCCAAGCTGGTCCGCTTGGGCCCACCCACGGGGCTGGGTGTCACACTCATCCCCAGCGCCGAGCGGTGTCAACCGGCCCTGACCAGCGAATGGTCATCGACGATGACGACGCGGATCGGTGCGGTCATGTCTGGTCGGCTGGCAGGGGGATCCCGGCCTGCACCTGCCACCCCCCGCCCTCGAGGGTGCGCCCGGTTTGTGAAGCGACGAGGACCGGGGCAGCCCCGCTCCCAGTGCGCATCGACCCGCTGGGTCCAGCCCGTAGCGGTCTGGCACGAGGCCGCCCGACACTGGTCGGGCCGCCGACACTGCGGCGCGTGCGGGCACACCTGGGAAGCTCCTCGGCCGCCACGTCCTCCCCGAACTGGGCCAGGTCGAGTTGTCCAAGCTGTCGCCGTCCCAAGTCCGCGCCTGGCACGCCGGGCTACACGTAAAGAGGGGCCCGGTGCCTCGACCGCGTCCAAGGCCTACCGCCTCCTGCGAGCCATGATGCGCACGGCGGTTGCCGACGAAGTGATCGTCCGCAACCCATGCCAGATGGAACGAGCCGGCGTCGAGCGCTCACCGGAGCGTCCGATCGCGACCGTGGCCGAGGTGACTGCCCTCGCTGACGCCATCGCCGCGCGGTTCCGTGCCCTCGTCCTCCTCTCTGCCTGGTGCGGCCTCCGCCGAGGCGAGCTCCTCGCCCTCCAGCGTTCCGACATTAACGTGCTTCACCGAACCGTCCGAGTCGAACGCGCCATGCACCAACTCGTCGACGGCACCCTCGTCGTCGGCCCGCCCAAGACCGACGCCGGTCGACGCACCATCGCCATCCCACCCCACGTCGTCGCCGACGTCGAAGCTCATCTACAGCGCTACGCGAGCCCGGAACCTGACGCCCTCCTCTTCACGGGCGAAAAGGGCGGTCCGTTGCGCCCCCACGTCCTGCAAAAAGCGTGGGTCAAGGCCAAGCAGGCCAGCGGCCTCGACGCCCTCCACCTTCACGACCTACGGCACTCCGGCAACACCTGGGCTGCGGCCACGGGCGCCTCCACCAAGGAGTTGATGGCCCGCATGGGGCACGCCAACTCCGCTGCAGCCCTCCGCTATCAGCACGCTACCGCCGACCGCGACCAGGCCATCGCCCGAGCGCTGTCCGAGCTGGTACAGCCCGGCCGAAGTGCTGCCGATGACACCTCGACGGACTACGGATCGGGCGTGAGCAAGGGCCCGAGCGGCCGTGCCCGCCGGGACCGCTGACGACGGCGGAGCGCACGCATTCGCTGCTCGGCCAAGCGAGCGGCCTCGGACCCGGCGATGACCTGGCACTTCGTCCGCATCGCCCGAACACACATATCAGGCGAGGTCGCGAGCAGCTGCTCCCACGTCTCGATCTGGGAGAAGACCAGCAGCACTTGCTCGAGCAGGCTGTACTGACGACCCCGGGGATCGAACCACACGAACCGCTGGTCGGCGCAGATCAACATCATGTCGTGGTTCGACGTCACAATGATCTGGTTGGTCCGAAGCGCGAACTCCAACACAATGTCGTCGGTGCTCCCGCGTGGCGGCATGCCGTCGTCCGCGTTCCCGACATGAGTGGTGGCGAAGCCCAGGACCCGCACCGCCCGGGGCACGCGGGGGCTCAACAGTTCGTCCCAGAGCAGACGGACACGGGCGGCCGGGTAGTCCGGCCCGTCAGGCGGCGATGCTCCGACCGGCGAGCAAGCCGGCCTCGAAACCGACAGCAGCCCCGACCTGCTCGACCGTGAGATCGAACTCGTCGGCAACGACCTCGAGTGGGTCCGCTTCGACCATGGCGGCGATCGTTTCGGTCGGGATCCTGGTCCCCTCGATGCATGGCGCACCCGCTTGGATCCTCGGATCGAGCAGGACCATCGGCGCTGGCTTCCAGAGTCGGGCCAGGCCAACGTCGTCGTACGAGACTGCCTGCAGGTAGAGCCGGACGACCTCCTCGAAAGCCCCCTGGCCGCCGTTGCCAATGTCGTACCAGCTGCCGTCTACGTCGGCCAGCCATGCGGTCCCCGAGGTAGCCAGAAGTTCCACCGTGTCCCGATGGGCGAGGGGTCTGTCCTGCCCAGTGAGCTCCTGCAAGAACGCGACCCCGTGTCGCATATCAGCCTCGGAGACGTTCCGCTTCCACAGCTCGCTGACCACGGCAAGGCTGACAAGATCGAGGAATGAGAACGCTCGGCCCAGCGACGACGCCACGATAGGGGGCCGCTTGTGGCTGTCCGGGGATGCCCACCGCACGATGCACTCCACGTGCTCGGCGAGCAGGTGGCTCACCTCACCGGCGTCGTACACGCCGGAACCAACCAGAGTCGTCCCCATGCCGTCAGAGTAGCGACGAGGGTACGACTGTAGACCGTCAAGTCGCACGCAGCCGGGGTCCCACCCGGCGGCTTTCGATCGCCCGCTCAGGCGACTACCCCGCGCGATGGACGCGCGATGAGTTGATCTGAAATCACGAGAAAGGACGGCCGAAAAGGGCCCCTGAGCTGGACTTATTTCGAGAGCGAGCGACGGGAATCGAACCCGCGTTCTCAGCTTGGGAAGCTGATGTTCTGCCTCTGAACTACGCTCGCAGCTTGCGGAGCAACCGTAGCCGAAGGTCCACCCGACCGGCTCAGGCGGACGAAGGCGACCCACAGTCGGCAGACACCCGCCGCCGGCGCTTCCCGGCCCCGCCTCGGCTACCGTGCGTCGCGTGATTCTGTCGGACCGGACCATCCGCGAAGAGCTGGCCGCCGGCCGCATCGGGATCGAGCCACTCGACCCCGCCGACGTCCAGCCGTCGTCTGTCGACCTGCGCCTCGATCGGTTCTTTCGGGTCTTTCGCAACCACACCAGCCGTCTGATCGACGTCCGCGAGGACCAGGAGAACCTGACGGAGCTGGTGGAGATCCCCTCCGATGACGTGTTCATCCTCCACCCCGGCGAGTTCGTCCTCGGCTCGACGGCGGAGCGGGTGACCCTCCCGACCGACCTGGTCGCTCGCCTCGAAGGCAAGAGCAGCCTCGGTCGCCTCGGCCTGCTCATCCACTCGACCGCAGGGTTTGTCGACGCCGGCTGGGACGGCTATCTCACCCTCGAGCTCTCCAACGTGGCCAACCTGCCCATCACCTTGTACCCAGGCATGAAGATCGGCCAGATCAGCTTCCTACGCATGACCACCCCGGCCGACGTACCCTACGGATCGAGCCAGGTCGGATCGAAGTACCAGGGACAGCGGGGGCCGACACCCAGCCGATACTTCGAAAACTTCAACGCCAGACGCCGCTAGTCGCCGGTCGGGTCCGGCCCGCTGCAAGGGGCCGGACCCTCGGAGGTCAGCTCACTCCGCGACGGGCGGCGGGTACACCTCGGCGACATAGTGGTCGACCTCGGCCGGCGTGAGACGCCGGGCGATGGCGAGGTAATAGATCGCCAGGCTGAAGACGAGCAGCACGACGAGGTCGTAGTAGAGCGGGAGGTCGCCGTTGCCGCCCACGAGGACGGTCTTGAAGACGCCGATGCCACCGATGATGCCGCTCCCGCCACCGCTCGAGCTCCCGAAAGGGCCGAGGTAGGAGATGATCCCCATGCCGATCAGGTAGGGGAACACCCAGATGGCTGCGCGCCAGTCGACCTGAGGCTGGTTGGGGTTGAGGTGGAAGGCGAAGGAGACGCCCATCAGGATGAAGCCGATGATCAAGGCGACCATGAGCGTCGTGTAGGTGCCCCATCCCGCCCAGTAGACGATGAAGTTGGCGAGCACGAAGGCGAGGGGAGCCAGGATGTTGCCGGCCGGCAGCCGATAGATACGGGGCAGGTCCGGCTTCTGGCGCCGAAGGGCGCCGAGGGCGAGCGGGGCGCCGGCGTACATCATCACCGAGGCGCTGGTGACGACGCTGACCAGCGCCTTCCAGCTCGGGAAGGGCAGGAGGAACAGAATGCCGATGATCGACGAGATGATGATCCCGAAAACCGGCACCTTGGTCCTCGGCGAGTTGCGCTCGAAGATGTGGGGGATGTAGCCGTTCTTGCTCAGGCCGAAGCTGAGCCGCGACGCCGACGTCAGGTAGATGAGCCCCGTGCCTCCTGGGGAGATCACAGCGTCGATCCGCAGGATCGTCGCCAGCCAGGCGATACCGGCCACCTTGGCGACCGTGTAGAACGGCCCGGCGTTGAGCTGCGTGAGCAGCGAGTTCTTGGTCTTGTCGGCCAGATGGAGCCAGCCACCGCCGGAGGCGAGCAGATGGGGGCTGATGGCGCCGATGAAGGCCACCTGCAGGATGATGTAGACGGCGGCGCCGAGGAGGATGGAACCAATCACGGCCCGCGGCAGGTTGCGGGGATTGGAGCTCTCGCCGCCGAGTTGCACGGCCTGCTCGAAGCCGAGAAGGGAGAAGACGATGCCGCCGGCCGGTATGGCGAGGAGGATCTGCTTCACCTCGGAGCCCTTGACGAAGAAGCCACCCCCGGATGTGAAGTTGCCGCTGTGGAAGTGGAAGAAGAGCAGGATCACGATGGCCAGAAGGGGGATCAGGACCTTCCAGGTCGTGAGGGCGTTGTTGACCCGGGCCAGCCAGCGAACCCCGACCAGGTTGATCAGGGTGAAGATGACCACGAGGATGATGGCCACCACGATCCCCGAAGCGGAGAGCACACCCGAGCTCGTGTACCAGCCCTTGGCGAACGATGCGGTCGAGGCGTATTGGATGACGGCCAGCACCTCGATAGGAGCCACCGTGGCCGCCTGGAGGTAGGCGAACCACCCGAAGGTGGCGCCGGCCAGGCTGCCGAAGGCGTAGTGGGGGAAGCGGCTGGTGCCACCGCTGACCGGAAAGAGACCACCGAGCTCGGCGTGGACGAGCGCCAGCAGGATGATGATGATGGAGGCGATGCCCCAGGAGATGATGGCCGAAGGCCCCGCGATCGTCGCCGCCGTCAGGGCACCGAAGAGCCACCCCGACCCGATGATCGATCCTTCCGACGCCCAGAGGAGGCCGAGAAGACCGACGTCGCGACTCATCCCCTCGGAGTCGATGGCCTGTGTTTGCCCCTGCTCTTGTGTTGACACCGCTCTGATCCTCCTTGAGAACCGGACGTCTTGAGATGCTGCTGTTGCTCGTCAGGCCGCTGCCGCCGCAAGAGCGTCGACGTGTGCGGCCTTCGTTGCTCGTCCTGCCTGCTCGTCCATCACCCATCGAGCCGGTGGGCCAGGTCCCCTTCCCCTCCTCCCGAATTCGTGGGAACGATACACCGCGACCTACTGGGTCGCGCAGGAACCTAGACCCGGCCTGAGGTCGGCACCGTTACAGGGGTGTGAAGAACACTCACCGTGATCGGTGCCCACCCGGCGACCCGCCCGGCACGCAGAAGTCGCAAGTCGCGCTGCGGAGCGGACCCAGATGAGGATATTGTGTCCAAACCCGGAGTGGGAACCCGCCACCTACTCCGGGAGAGCGGTTCGAGATCCGCCGCTCGATCCGCTCCGCCGATGGCGCCCTTCGGGGCGCCATCGGTGTACCCGAGCCCTCGGTGCCACGCCCGATGCCCCGTTCGGGGCCGTTCGGCAGGCCGGGCGCTCTGTCCCGACGCCGATCCAGGCCCGGCGCGAAGACCGCAGCGGCGACCCGCGCTGAAAGTACACAAAAGCGCAACCGGTTGAGCCCCGGGGTGCTCGCGTGGTGTGGCACTGACGGGGTGCACGATCGCGAGAGCAGCCTGTTTGGGTGGATTGCAGCCGCACTCGCGAGCCTCGAGGGGTACAAATACCGCAAACTGCCCGCCGGCCGAAGCAGGGGCCGCAGCCCGGCCCCGGTCCGGCCGGGCCCGGCGCCAGCCCCCTACTGCCCCGGCAGGGGTGCGTTGACCGCAGGAACCACCGGCGCCGGGTTGTCGGCGACCTGCTTTTGGGACTCGAGCAGGTCGGCAGTCGTGGCGGCAACCTTGAGCGCCCTGGTCGTGGTCGGGAACGCCTTGGCTCCCTTGGTGAAGCTGAAGGCCGAGGTCATGTCGCCGACGGTCTTGCGACGCCAGGCCGTGATGTTGGGCTCGGTGACGCCGAAGCGGGCCTCGATGAAGCGGATGAGCGACGTGTGGTCGAGCAGTTCAGAGCACACCTTGCCGCCGGTCGTCCACGGCGAGACGATCACGGTCGGCACCCGAAAGCCGAGGCCGATCGGCAGTCCACCGCCGGCGGTGGTGTTGGCGAACTCTCCCACCGTGCCCTTGGGCGGCGTCACCGGCGGGACGTGGTCGAAGTAGCCGTCGTTTTCGTCGTAGGTGAGGATGAACGCCGTCTTCGCCCACAGGTCGGGGTTGGATGCAATGGCGTCGATCTTGGAGGCGATGTACTGCGCGCCGGCCGCCGGCATCCAGTTGGGATGCTCGCTCTGCGCCGAAGGGGCGACGATCCACGACACCTGGGGGAGCCGGCCCGCCTTGGCGTCGTCCTCAAACCACCCGGCCGGCTTCTTGGTCATGCCCCGGCGGAAGAGGGCCGATGATGGCTTGGCCTCGGCGTACTGCTTGAACCACTCGAGGGCGTTGTCGTCGTAGTTGTCCTCCTCCTGGTACACCTGCCAGGTGATGCCGGCGGCCTGGAGCCGCTCGGGATAGGTCGTCCAGGTCAGGTAGGGGTTGTAGTAGGCGGGCGTGTTGTCGATGATCGGCCCCTCGTAGGCGCCGGTCCCGTCGATCATGCCCGTGAACATGTGCAGCCGGTTGGGGTTGGTGGGCCCGAGCACGGAGCAGTGGTAGGCGTCGCAGACGGTGAAGGCCTCGGCCAGGGCGAAATGGAAGGGCAGGTCCTGCCGGGCGAAGTAGCCCATCGTGTACGCGGACTTGGCCGCCACCCAGCCGTCCATGGCGCCGTTGTTCCACGCCGCGTGCTGCGTCTCCCAGCCGTGGTCGAGTCCAGGGGTGGCCGCCGCGCTCGTCTTGGCCGTGTTGTAGCGGAACGGGGCCAGATAGCCGTCGGCGTGGGTCGAGTCGGGCTGATCGAAGACCGTGGCGCCGCTCGGCAGCTTGACGGAACGGTCGGCGAAGCCCCTGACGCCGGGAAGGGTGCCGAAGTACTCGTCGAAGCTGCGGTTCTCCTGCATGAGGATCACGATGTGCTCGATGTCCTCGATGCTTCCCCCCTTCGGGACGGGGGCGGCGAGCGCCTTACGGACGTTGGGAGGGAGGGCCAGGGAGACAAAGCCGAGGCCGGTGGCGACGGCGGCTCCCTTGAGGAGCTCCCGGCGGCTGAAGGGAACACGGTCGGGTAAGGTGACATCGAAGTCGGGGCAGTCGGTCATGGCGGGTCTCCTCGAGGCAAAGATGGGGGGAAAGAGCGGTCGGAGGTGCGGGGGAAGGTCGGTGGGGCCCGATGTCGGGGTGGCGCCGGGCCAGGACCGAGTGGTCAGGACTCCTTGAAGGTCACGAGGCGGCCGTGGCCGGAGTCGGCGACGACCACACCGCCGGCATGGGTGACGATGACGCCGGTGGGGAAGCTCAGGGTCCCGCGCCCCGACGTGCCGAACTCGTTGAGGAACACGCCCGTCGAGGTGAACTCCTGGACGTAGTCGGTGTCGGGCTCGGCGACGAAGACGTGGCCGGCAGCATCGACGGCGACGTCGGTCGGGTTGGAGAACCCGCCGTAGGTTGTGGCGTTGTCGCCGTCGAGGGCGAGGAGCACCTGGCCCGTCGTCGGGTTGTACTCGACGACCCCGTCGAGGCTCGTCTCCGTCTGGCCCTGCTGTGCCGCCCACAGGTCACCCTTGGCGTCGAAGGTGAGGCCGGCCGGCGAGCTGACGTCGGTGGTGATCGATGAGCGGTAGGCGCCAGTGGCGACGGTGAACTCCTCGATCCGGTTGTTGGCGTCGTCGCTCACGTAGAGGATCCCGTCGTGCACCGCGACCCCCTCGGGGTTCTCGAACTCCCCGGCCTTGGTGCCCTCCGAGCCGATCGTGGCCAGGTAGCCACCGCTCGTCGAGTACTCCTCGACCCGGTTGTTGCCGGTGTCGGCGACGAAGACGTGCCCGTATGAGTCGACGGCGACGCCGCGAGGGTCGCGCAGCAACCCAGGGGCCCGTCCCGGCCCGCCGATGGTGCGGATCACCCGGCCGGTCGCGGCCGACAGCTCGTCAATCCGGTCGGATGCGGCGCCGGCCACCCAAAGGTCACCGCCAGGTCCCTGGGTGAGCGATTGGGGGTTGTGGACGGCCGGGAGCTTCCTCACCGAGACGAAGGTCGGCGCGGCAACCGGCTTCACCGCCGTGACGGTGAAGGGTACGGGCGTGGCCAGACTGGTGTAGCCGTTGTCGTAGAGGTAGAAGGCGATGTACTTGCCGGGCCGCAGGGAAGCGGTGGCAAAGGTCTCCGTGCCGCTGACGGCAGGCGTATAGAGATAGGTCGTGGATCCGCACACGTAGGTGCCATCGATCGGGCCGCAGCCCGGGTCGGAGTAGATCCCGATCCAGTTGGTGGCGTTGAACTGGGCTGGGGTCGTGGCGTAGCTGAACGTGAGGGGCTGGCCCTCGGTGACCGTCGGTGTCTTCGTCGAAAGCGTCCCTGTCGGCGCGGCGGATGCGGGCGCAGTCGCATCGGCGACGGCCGAAGCGGCCAGCAGGGCGAAGGACAACCCGGCGGCCACAGCCATCCCGGCCATCAGGGTCCGCAGACGCAGGGATCGGGACGGGCGCAGGGAGGGCAAGATGACGACCTTTCGAGGGGCGATGCCGAGCAGTCTGGTCACCCAGGGTGAAACCGAACCCAACGCCCGATGGCCTCTTGCCGAATTGCTCACGAACGGCGCCGGACGCGTCTCGGGTGGGCTAGACCGAGGTGCATGGCCTACGTCGACCGCACGCGCGCCGATGGCTTCGGTGCCGCCGCCGAGCTCTACGACACGATCCGCCCTACCTATCCGGCGGCGCTGATCGCCGACCTCACCGTCGCCGACCCGCACCGGATCATCGACGTCGGCTGCGGCACGGGCAAGGTCGCTCGCCTTCTCGTGGCGCCGGGCCGCCAGGTGCTCGGGCTCGAGCCCGACGCCCGCATGGCGGCGCTCGCCACGGGCTACGGCATCGAGGTCGAGGGCGCCAGCCTCGAGACGTGGGATGCGGCCGGTCGCCGCTTCGACCTGCTGACGGCGGGCCAGGCGTGGCACTGGGTCGACCCGGTTGCCGGCGCCGTCAAGGCGGCCGGCGTCCTCGAGCCGGGCGGGCGCTTCGCGGCGTTCTGGAACCGGATGGAGCATCGGCCCGAGGTCGTGGCCGCCTGCGACGACATCTACAACAGGCACGCACCCCACCTGCTCGCGGGGAGCATCGCCATCGGGGCCGAGACCTCCATGGCCAAGCGGGTGAACCCCGCCGCCGACGGCTTGCGGGCGGCCGGCTTCGTCGACGTCGAGACCACCTCGCCTGCTGCGTACCGCAGGGACGTCGCCTACCGGCCCGACGAGTGGGTCGAGCTGCTCTCCACCCACAGCGACCATCGCGTCCTCGAACCGGCAAGACGCGAGGCGCTGCTCGACGAACTGAGGGCTCGCCTCGAGCAGTTCGGACCGACCTTCGACGTCCAGCTACGCACCGACCTGCTCACCGCCACCAACGCCGCGTTAGACTGACTGTATGGTCAATCAAGATGGGTGGGTGTCGGCTCCGCTGGATCCCCAGCAGCTCGAGCTGTCCCTACGACCCTTTGGGGAGAGCAGGATGCTGCCGCGCGCCGCGTACACGAGCCCCGAGGTCTTCGCCTGGGAGAGTCGCCACTTCTTCGACCGGGGATGGACGTGTGTCACGACAAGCGAGGCCGTGGCGACCCCCGGCTCGCAGCGCGCCGAAGCAACCGGGGCGGGCGGCACGCTCGTCGTCAGGGGCAAGGACGGCAAGGTCAGGGCCTTCGCCAACGCCTGCCGTCATCGCGGCCACGAGCTCCTGGCGTGCGGCTCATCGTCGGATCGCGCCCTGATCCGCTGTCCGTACCACAGCTGGAGCTATCGCCTCGACGGGACCCTCAACCGGGCCCCCGGATTTGATGGCGGCGACCTGCCGGGCTTCGACCCCGACGACAACGCCCTCGTCGAGCTGGCTTGCGAGGAATGGAACGGCCTGATCTTCGTCCACGGCTCGGCCGCACCGGCGGAGTCCTTCGCCGCGCACGTCGCCGGCCTCGACGAGCTGATCGCCCCGTGGGAGATGTCCCGCCTCCGTGCCGGCGGCCACCACGAGTACGTGGTCGAGAGCAACTGGAAGATCCTGACCGAGAACTACCAGGAGTGCTATCACTGCCCGGTCATCCACCCCGAGCTGTGCCAGGTGAGCCCGCCCGACAGCGGGGAAAACTACGTCCACCCCGACGCCGGGGCCTGGGTCGGCGGGTGGATGGAGGTGCGTGAGCAGGCATTGACCATGTCCCTCGACGGGACGACGTCGGCGCAGCCGCTACGCGGCCTCGACGCCGAGCAACGCCGGCAGGTCATCTACGTCGGCGTCTTTCCCAACGTCTTGATCAGCCTCCACCCCGACTACGTGATGACGCACATCCTGACCCCCCTTGCCGCCGACAGGACGAGGATCCGCTGCGCCTGGGCGTTCGCCCCCGAGGACATCGAGGCGGACGGCTTCGACCCTTCGTTCGCCGTCGACTTCTGGGACGTGACCAACCGCCAGGACTGGGCCGCGTGCGCATCGGTGCAGCGCGGCCTGTCCCACGAACGGGCCATGCCCGGCGTGCTGGCGAGCGACGAGGACGCCGTGTACCAGTTCGTCACGATGGTCGCTCGCGGCTACGCCGGCCTTGACCTCATACCAGCGTGTGCGGACCCCGCTTCGCCAGCTGGGCGGCAATGATCCCTCGCTGGATCTCGCTCGTGCCCTCCCAGATGCGCTCGACGCGAAGCTCCCTGAACAATCGTTCGGCCACGTTTTCACGCATGTAGCCACGGCCACCAAAGATCTGCACGGCCCGGTCGGCGACCCGGTTGGCCATCTCGGAGCAGTACAGCTTGATCATCGAGGCCTGGGCGTGCTGGACCTTGATGTCGCGGCCCTCGTCGACCCCCCGGGCGGCCTGGTAGAGCATGGACCTGGCGGCGAACAGCTCGGTGACGCTGTCGGCGAGCATGGCGCCGACAAGCTGGTACTCGACGATCGGAGTGCCGCCGACGACGCGCTCCTTGGCGAAGGCGGTCGCCTCGGCGACCAGCCGCTCGGCGGCGCCGACGCAGCGCGACGCAACCATGAACCGCTCGAAGCGAAACCACTCGTAGGAGAAGCTCATGCCGTCGCCTTCCCCGCCGATGCGGTGCGTGTCGGGTACACGGACGCCGTGAAAGGCGACGATGGGATGGTGATGGGCGATGGTGTGCGAGTAGGCCGGCGTGCGCACGACCTCGACTCCTTCGCTCGGCAGGTCAACGACGAACATGGCGTGCTCGCCGGCGGCTGGCCCGGTGGTCAACACACCTTGGAAGAACACATAGCTGGCCTCGTTGTACGACGTCACGTGCCACTTGACGCCATCGAGGATGTACTCGCCGGCGTCGCGCGTGGCGGTCGCCCGTAGCTCGCTGACGTCGGAGCCGGCGTGCTCCTCGGTGATGGCGTAGCACTCCTCGATCTCACCGGCGACCGTCGGGCGCAGCCACTGCTGCTCCTGAAACGGCGTGGCGACGGCCTCCCACCACTGCGGCGGCGTGGTCACCATCCAGGCGATGGCGTTGGTCACCCGACCGACCTGCTCTTGGACGAGGACCTGCTGGAGCATCGTCGCCCCAACCCCGCCGATCTCCCTGGACATGTTGGTGGCGACGAGGCCGAGCTCGGCCGTGCGCGCCCGCAGCCGTTTATCCTCGTCGTCGGGGATCCGGCCCTCGTGGGCCTCGGCGTGCTCCTCCCAGCCGATCAGCTCGTCGGTGAGCAACCTGGCCCTCGCCTGGATGTCGAGGTCGACATCGGACAGTCCGTACATGGTGTTCCCGATCGCTTGACTGACTGTTCAGTCTAAGCAATGATAGCGGCGTGATCCAGCCCGGTTCTGAGATGGATGCCGTCGTGATCGGCGGCGGGACGGTCGGCGGGTGGGCGGCGTGGTTTCTCCGCCGCCGCGGGCTCGAGCGGGTCGTCGTGGTCGAGAAGGGCGTGCTTGGATCGGGCGCGAGCAGCCGGGCCGCCGGCATGGTGAGGGGGCAGGGCGGCACGGAGATCGCCGTGCGTCTTGGCATGTGGACCAAAGACTTCTACCTCGCCCAGGCCGCGACCATGGGCATCGACTCCGGCTTCACCCCGCAGGGCTACTTCATGCCGGCCTTCGACGAGACCGAGGTAGCGGCGGCGCTGACCCGGCTGGCCATGCAGCGGTCCGTGGGCCTCGAGGTCGAGTGGCTCGATCCTGGGCCGGCGGCGGAGCGCAACCCGACCCTCGCTTTGGGCTCCCACCTCGGCGGCACGTGGGCGCCAACCGACGGCTACCTCGACCCGCCCCGCAACGTTGTGGCCTACGCCGCGGCCCTGGCCGGCGCCGGCGTCGAGGTGCGCGAGCGCACCGCCTTCATCGGTCTGCGCACCGAGCACGGCGCCGTGACCGGCGTCGAGACGACCGGCGGGTTCATCCCGAGCCGGCGGGTGCTGCTCACCGGCGGACCATCGCTTGCGGCCGTCGGTGCCCTGGCCGGCGTGACCATCCCGGCCGACGGGACCCGCCACCAGGTCGCCGTGACCGAGGCCCACCCCGACCTCGCCGCCGAGCGTCTTCCCATGGTCTTCGACGTGGCCGATGGCCTCTACTGGCGCCCCGAGGAGGGCGGTCTCCTCTTCGGCATGTCCAACCCCGACGAGCCGCCCGGCGAGGCCACCGAGGTCGACTGGCCCTATCTCGAGCGCATGAGAACCCGCCTGGCCGAGCTCGTCCCCGTCACCGCCGGCCTCGGCCTCAGGCGCGTCTGGGCCGCCACCATCGACTACACCCCCGACCACCTCCCCATCCTCGGCCCCGCCCTGGGCGCCAGCGGCCCCATCGAAGGCGTCACCGTGGCCTCGGCCGGTGGCCACGGGATGATGTGGGGCCCTGCGGTCGCCAGGGTCGCCGCCGACCTCGTCGTCACCGCGACGAGCGACATCGTCGACGTCTCATCCCTCGGTCTCGACCGATTCGACGAGCACGGCCGCAGCCGGCTCGAACCCGACCCCATCGCCCTACCGTTCCCCGAAAGGACATCCGCCTGATGACTACCCCGACCGTTTCGCTAGCCGTGCTCGCCGACGCCGCCGCCCGCAGCGACCTCGAGGACTGGGGCCCGCTCGAAGAGGCCACAGGACCGCAGATGCAGACCTCGGGACTTACCTTCTGGGAGGATGGCGACCAGAGCTCGGGCATCTGGGAGTGCACGGCCGGACCCTCGCACTGGACCCTCGAGACTCACGAGTTCGTCCACCTCATCGCCGGCCGGATGACCGTCACCGCCGACGGCGGCCAGCCCGTCGAGCTCGCCGCCGGCGACACTATGCTCTTCCCCAAGGGCTGGAGCGGGGCGTGGGACATCACCGAGACCCTCCGGAAGGTGTACGTCATCTTCTGAGCCGGGCCCGGCTCGTCGACGGCGGATTTCTTTGCCCACTTTTACAGAGTGACTCTGTAAGAGTGGGCAGAGAAGGCGCGTCGACCGGAGCTTCCGAGCTCAGCGGCGGGGTGAAACCAGGACGTCGACGGCGATGGCGCCCTCGGGGCCGGCGATGAGGGGGTTCACGTCGAGGGCGTCGATGACGTCGCCGAGCTCGGCCGCGAGTGTCGAGACGGCGACGACAGCCCCGACCACGGCTTCCACGTCGGCGGGAGGGGCGCCGCGATGGCCGGCGATGAGGGGGTGGACGCCGAGGCGGCCGATCATCCGGGCTGCGGCCCGCCGGTCGACGGGGGGCAGGCCGACGCTGCGGTCGGCAATGACCTCGACCAGGACCCCGCCGGCGCCGACTACGACGAGGGGCCCGACGAGCGGGTCGCGGACGACCCCCATGACCAGCTCGACGCCGGGTGCTGCCATGGCCATCACGACGACCCGGGAGCCGAGGGCGGCGGCCATCTGGCGGTACGCCACCGAGAGAGCGGCAGGATCGCGGAGGTCGACCACGACGCCGCCGACGTCGGACTTGTGGGCGATGTCGGTCCTGTCGGTCTTGAGCACCACCGGGTACCTGACGGTGACGGCAGCGGCGAGCACATCCGACTCGGTCGACGCGCCGACCGCCCTGGCAACCGCCAGCCCGTAGTCGGCGAGCAGGGCCAGGCCATCGACGGTGTCCAACGGCCCCGCGGCCAGGCGCAGGCTCCACCGGCGCCGGCGGCCCTCGTCGACAGGCGGCTCGCTTTCGGCGGCGGTCAGCCCGGCCCGCCTGGCGGTGTCTTCGACCAGGTGGCGCAGGGCCACCATCCCGCTCCTCGTGCCCTCGAGCACCGGCACGCCGGCGTGGCGGAGCCGGCCGGCGACGGCCCGGTCCATGGCGCTCGGCAGGTTGGTGATCACGCACATGGGCACAGTCGTCGCCGCCCAGGCGTCGAGCACGGCGTCGTCGTAGGACGTGTCGCCGTCGAACTCGTGGAGCAGGTCGACGCAGAGGGCGACGGCGGCGACGCGTTCGTCTCCGGCCAGGGCAAGCAGCGAACCGGCGAACACCTCTCGAGCCGCAGCCCCGGTTCCCCACACGTCGAGCGGGTTGGTGGGCTGGAGGCCGCCGTCGACGAGAGCGGCCAGCCGGGTGGTGGTGGTGCCGTCGATGTCGGCCCACGGGACCCCGACGGCGTGGGCCACGTCGACGGCGAGGGCCCGCTCGGCCCCCGAGTCGAGGACGGCGGCGATCCCCCGTCCTGCGGCCCGCGTCGGTGGCGGCCTGCGGCCGGCGGCGAACAGCTCGAGGGTGTCGGCCAGCTCGGCCAGGTCACCGACCCGTACCATGCCCGTCGATTCGCAGAGGGCCTCCCACGTAGCGTCCTCACCGGCCAGCGCGCCGGAGTGGGCTTCGACCATGGCCCTTCCACCGGGCGAGCCGCCCACCGTCAAGGCGACGGTCACGACCTCGGCCTCCGCAGCCCGGCGCAACGCGGCCCGCAGCTCGTCGGGACGCCTGAGGGTCTCGAGCAGCAGGGCCACGACCCTGGTGCCCTCCAGGGTGAGGGCGTAGTCGAGGTAGTCGGCCGTGGTGGTGACGAGTTCTTGGCCCGATGACACGGCGACGGTCCACCCGAGCCTGCGGTCGGCGCGAAGCAGGGCGGAAAAGGCCGACCCCGAATGGGTGACGAGGGCCACGGGGCCGGCGGGCAGCGGGTCGGGTTCGAGGTAGCCGACGGCCCGGACTCCCTTGGCGACGTTGACGAATCCCATGCACCCGGCGCCGCAGAGCGCCATGCCGGCGCCGGCGGCGACGGTGGCCAGCCGATCCCTGCGGGTCCCCCCCGAGCGGGCCGGCGACACTGCCGGCGGGGGCGACCCGTCAAACGCGCTGCCGTAGATGACCGCTGACCTGTCTCCCCGCAACGCCGCCACCCCGAGCTGCGCCTCCAAGGCGCCATCGCCCACCGCCAGCGCCACCAGGTCAACCGGATCGGGAATTTCCCCGAGGGATGGCAGGCAGGCGCGCGCCCCGATCTTGTCGTAGCGGGGATTGACGAGATGGATGGCGGGTGCCGCCGGGCTGCGCTCGAGCTCCATCAGCAGCCGTTCACCCAGACTCCCGGGTCGGGCGCTGGCCCCGACGACGGCCACGCTGCCGGCCTCGAGCATGGCCCGGACCGCACCCGACCGGGGCTGCGGGTCGATCACCCCCGCTTCAAGAGGCGGCGGGCCTTGGCGGTCGCCCCCTTGTCCTTGTCAGCGATGGCCGCCTTGGCCGCCTGCCAGCCCGGTATGCCGCACACCCCGCCGCCACCGTGGGTCGCGGAGCTGGCGTAATAGAGGCCGTCGATCGGGGTGCGATAGTCGGAAAAGCCCGGGGCCGGGCGCATGTGGAACAGCTGCTCGAGCGAGAGCTCTCCGTGGAAGATGTTTCCTCCGATGAGGCCGTAGTCGCGCTCCATCTCATGGGGCCCGACCACGTCACGATGAAGCACCGAGCGCTTGAAGTTGGGGGCCACCTGGTCGTAGAGGTCGATCATCCTGTCGGCATAGGCATCGAGCTCCGTGGTGTGCGGTGCCTCGGCCCAATCGGCCGGCACCCACTGCGTAAACAGCGACATGATGTGCGTGCCCTCCGGGCACAGGGTCCGATCGAAGGTGGTGGGAATGACACCGTCGCTGAACGGCGCCGCCGCCGGTCGGCCCTCCCGCGCATCCTGGAAAGCCCGCTCGATGAACTCCACCGAAGGGGCCATCTCGACCGAGCCGGTGTGGTGTTCCTGCAACTGGGAGCCGGGATCGGCGGTGAAATCGGGGAGCTCGGAGAGCGCCAGGTTGATCTTGACCACGCCGCTGCGGGTCTTCCAGCGTTCGATATCACGGACGAAGTCGTCGGGAAGGTTGGAAGGGCCTACGTGATCGAGGAACGCCGTCTTCGGGTGCAGGCTGCTCACGACGACGGGTGCGTGGATCTCCTCCCCGCCGGAAAGGGCGACGCCGGTCACCCGACCGTTGGTCGTCACCACCCGGTCGACTCTGGCGTCGGTACGGATCTGGGCGCCGAAGCGGACCGCAGCCCGCTTGATCGAGTCGGCCACGGCCCCCATGCCGCCCTCGGGGAAGCCCCAGCTGCCGAGGTGGCCGTCGCCAACGTCGCCGATCGAGTGGTGGGCCATCACGTAGGCCGTCCCCGGCTCGCACGGCCCTGCCCACGTGCCGATCACGCCGTTGACGGCCATGGCCCCTTTGACCTGAGAAGACTCGAACCAGTCGTCGAGCAGGTCGGCGATGCTCATGGTCATGAGCCGGGTCACATCCCCGACGGTGCGCACGTCGAGGCCCTTGTGGCGCCACGCCAGCCTGAGCGTCTCGGCCAGGTCGCCGGGCCGGCGGGACCCGATCTTGGGAGGAACGGTCGTCAGGAGGGGTCCGAGCACGTCGGCGAGGCCGCCGAGCCAGGCGTCCCACTTGGGCATGGCCTCGGCGTCGTGGCGTGACCACTTGGCGATGGAGTCGTAGTTGCGCTTGGCGTCGTCGGCGAAGAGGCTGATCGAGCCACCCTCGGGGAAGGCCTGGTAGTAGGGACCCATCGGGTACACCTTGTAGCCGCTGCGCTCGAGACCCAGGTCCTCGATGATCGTCGGGGGCATCAGGCTCATCACATACGACAGGCGGGTGACCTTGAACTCCGGCGCTTCCGGCCACGGACTCTCGGTCGTAGCGGCGCCCCCGGTCGTCGCCCTCGACTCGAGCACGACAGTCCTGAGGCCGGCCCTCGCCAGATATGCGGCAGAGACCAGACCGTTGTGACCGCCTCCGACCACAATCGCATCAACGCTCGACGTCATCTCCACTGCCTTTCGTCCGAAGTCCTGACTGACTGTTCAGTCTAGACGGCCTGGTATCATCGGACAAGGGTGCGAGGAAGGGACCGTATGAAAGCCAGCGCAAGCGACAACTCGGCCGAGCAGGACGTGCGCAGGGCCCAGATCCTGCGGGCCGCCCTCGACGTCATCGTCGACCGTGGCTATCCCGACGCTCGCATCGCCGACGTGGCCGAGCGCGTCGACGTCAGCCCCGCCCTCGTCATGTACTACTTCAGAACCAAGGACCAGCTCCTGGCCGAGGCCACCCGCTACGCCGAGGACCTCTGGTACGAAGAGGGGACCAGGAGGATGAAGGCGATCGACTCGGCCGCAGGCCGCCTCGAGGAGCTGGTCCGCATGACCTGCCTGCCCCAGATCGGTCCGGGGATGGCCGACTCCTGGTCGCTCTGGCTCGACCTGTGGGCCCGGGCCATCCGCCAGGCGGAGGTCCGGCAGGTGCGCGAGGAGTTTGACGAGCACTGGCGCGAGACGATCCGCCAGATCGTGCGGGATGGACAGGCCGCCGGCGAGTTCGACGCCGTCGACGTCGACGACTTCGCCGAGAGCTTCTCGGCCATGCTGGACGGTTTTGCCGTGCAGATCGCCCTGGACGACCCGGTCATGGGCACCGAGCGGTGCTTCGACCTGTCCATGGCCTACGCCGCCGCTCAACTGGGCTTCACCTGGGCGTCAGCCTCGCGCGGGACACGGAAGAAGAAGACGAGGAAGCGGACGGCGACGTCCCGATAGGTCGGCTGTAGCGCCGTAGAGTTCTGACGTGCACCTGTCCGCCCTGCTCAGCCATCAGCTGCTCTCGCCGAGCGGTGAGAGCGTCGGCAAGCTCGACGACGTGATCGTGCGCCTGCGCGGCGGTGACTACCCGGTCGTGACCGGCCTCGTGGCCAAGGTCGGAGGCCGCCCGGTGTTCGTGCCCATCGAGCGCATCGCCGAGCTGTCCGAGCAGCGGGCCGCGCTGGCCAAGTCCAAGGTCGACATGCGCAGCTTCGAGCGCCGCGACGGCGAGGTCCTCCTCCGCGACGACATCCTCGGCCATCGGCTCATCGACGTCACCAACGTCGAGCTGGTACGGGCCTGGGACGTCGAGCTCCGGGCCACCGGCGAAGGCTGGGTCCTCTCGTGCCTCGATACCCGCCGGCCGGCCCGGCTCCTCGGGCTCATCGGCCGCTCGGGCGGACACCCGTGCCAGGACTGGAAGGCGTTCGAGCCGCTCATCGGGCACACCCCGAGCGTCAGGGCCAGGGCGGGCTTCGGCCGCGTGGGCCGGCTCAAGCCGGCCCAGATAGCGGACCTGCTCGAGGACGCCTCGCGTACCGAGGGCGAGGAGATCCTCGATGCCGTCCACGCCGACCCCGAGCTCGAGGCCGACGTGTTCGAGGAGCTCGACCCCGACATCGCCACCAAGCTGTTCGGCGACAGGACCGACGCCGAGGTTGCCGACGTCGTCGCCCATATGGGCGCCGATGACGCCGCCGATGCCGTGGCCGAGCTGCCTCAGGCCCGGCGCCAGGCCGTCCTCGATCTCCTCCCCGCGGGGACTCGCACCAAGGTCCTGACCCTGCTCGGGTTCAACGCCACGAGCGCCGGGGGGATCATGGGTGTGGATCTGCTGACGGCGCCGGCGAATGCGAACGTCGAGGAGGCGCTGCGCCGTATCCGGTTGGCCGAGACGATCCAGCCCGAGGCGCTCGTGACCCTCCACGCCGTCGACAACGCCGACCGCCTGGTCGGGACCGTCAGTGTGATCGGGCTGCTCCACGCCGATCCCGAGGCGCTCCTCTCCGACATCGTCGACACCGACCCCGTCAGGGTCACGCCGGCGACCGACGTAGTCGATGTCACGCTGCTCATGGCCGACTACAACCTCATGACCGTCTCGGTCGTCGGCCCCGACGACCAGTTGCTCGGCGTCATCACCGTCGACGACGTCCTCGAGGCGACCATCCCCGATGACTGGCGCCGGCGAGAACCGCCGCCACGACCGGAACGCGCCACCCCCGAACCCAGCGCCGATTCCCAATCGGCCCACGCCATACTCGACCGCTCCGAGCCCCGGAGGTAGCCCATGACGGAACGCCAAGCCGCCACGGGTCAGCCCGGGGCGGCCGAATCGTCACGCCCCGACGCCGGTCCCCCGCCTCCCGGGGACCACGCCCGCAACCCTTCCCCCGACACCGGGCGCAACCCACCCGACAGCGGGGGGAGCTCACCCGACAGCGGGGGGAACTCACCCGACAGCGGGGGGAACTCACCCGACGAAGGCCGCAACCTCCAAGCCCCCGCATCGGCCGTCCTCGACGAGGCCCACATCGGCGACATCGAAGGGGCGTTCGGCAAGGTCGCCATAGGGGACGTCGGCGAGCGCCACAGCTGGCGTCAGCGCCTCCTCACCTTCGCCGCCATCATCGGCCCCGGCCTCATCGTCATGGTCGGCGACAACGACGCCGGTGGCGTCTCGACCTACGCCCAGGCCGGGCAGAACTACCACACCAGCCTCCTCTGGACCCTGATCCTGCTGATCCCCGTGCTCGTCGTCAACCAGGAGATGGTCGTCCGGCTCGGCGCTGTCACCGGCGTTGGCCACGCCCGGCTGATCAACGAGCGCTTCGGCCGGGGGTGGGGGTGGTTCAGCGTCGGCGACCTGTTCGTCCTCAACTTCCTCACCATCGTCACCGAGTTCATCGGCATCTCGCTCGCCGCCTCCTACGCCGGCATCTCCAAGTACATCGCCGTGCCCACCGCAGCGGCCGCCCTCGTCGCCATCATGGCCTCGGGGAGCTTCAGGCGCTGGGAACGGGCCATGTTCGTCTTCATCGCCGTAAGCCTCGTCCAGATCCCGCTGCTGTTCCTCTCCCACCCGCACTGGGGCACCATAGGCAAGAACTTCGTCGTGCCCGCCATCCACGGAGGCGTCTCGTCGGGTGCGGTGCTACTCATCATCGCCATCGTCGGCACGACCGTCGCGCCATGGCAGCTCTTTTTCCAGCAGTCCAACATCGTCGACAAGCGCATCACCCCGCGGTTCATCAGCTACGAGCGGGCCGATACCGTCCTCGGTTCGATCGTCGTCGTCGTCGGCGCCGCCTGCATCATGGTCGCCGCCGACTACGCGGCCCGAGGGACAAAGGCGTTCGGCCACTTCAGCAACGCCGCCGGCGTGGCCCACCTCCTCGCCAACCACAGCCAGACCCTCGGTGCCCTCTTCGCCATCCTGCTCTTCGACGCCAGCATCCTCGGTGCCGCGGCCGTCACCCTGTCCACCAGCTACGCCTTCGGTGACGTGTTCGGCATCCGCCACTCCCTCCACCGGGGCTTCGCCGAGGCCAAGCAGTTCTACCTCAGCTACACCGCCATGGTCGCCGCCGCCGCGGGAATCGTCCTCATCCCTGGCGCCCCCCTCGGGCTCATCACGACGAGCGTCCAGGCCCTCGCCGGGCTCCTGCTCCCATCGGCAAGCGTCTTTCTCCTCCTGCTCTGCAACGACAGGGAGGTGCTCGGACCCTGGGTCAACGCCAAGTGGCTGAACCTGCTCGCCGCCGTCATCGTCGGGGTGCTCCTCGTCCTCTCCGGCACCCTCATGGCCACCACCCTCTTTCCCCACGTGAACGTCACGGCCGTGTTCGTGTACCTGGCCATCGCCCTCGCCGTCGGTGGCGCAGCCGTCATGGTCGGGCTGCGCCTGATGGCCCGAAGAGCCGGTCCCGCCGGCGGCTCTCAGCCCCCGCCCATGAGCACGACAGAGAAGCTGTCCTGGCGCATGCCGCCGCTCGCATTGCTCAAGCCGGTCAAGTGGTCGCCCGGGCTCCGCGTCGGCATCCTGGCGCTGCGCGGCTACCTCGTCGCCAGCGCCCTGCTCCTGTTGGTCAAGGCCATCCAGCTCGGCGGGGGCTGAGGTGCATGGCCGTCGCCGGCGGCTGGCGGGGCCGGCGGGGCCGGCTGGGCTGGCGGCCGGACGGAAGGATCCGGCGGCCCGACGAGCCGGCTGGCGGACACGCGCGCGGTTTCGTCCGGACGGCGGGGGACGTGTGCGCGATTCTCGTACACCATCGTCGTCAAGTCGCGCGCGCGTGACCGGCTGGCGTCGTGAAAGCGCGCGCGCTCTGCCGAGGGTCGGTCGACCCGAGCGGCCCGTGGGCTAGATCGACGAGGCGCCGGCATCGACCGGCGCCGGCAGCTCGTCGATGGGGAGCACCCTGAGGGCGTCGGCGTCGAGCCCCACGCTGACAGGCGTGCCCTGTGACCACCCGATGGCAGCGCCGTCGTTGTGACACAGCGTCTGGATCTTCTCGCCCGACGCCAGCCGGACATGGACCTGGCTGGCGGCCCCGAGGAACACCGTCCGCTCGACCATTCCCGGCATCCGGTTGGGGCCGGCGGCACCGTGGTGGTCGAGATGGACCCGCTCGGGCCTGATCGCCAGCTTGACCGGACCCCGGGACGCCACCGCCCCGCAACTGGCCTCGAGGGTGAAATCGCCGATGCGCAACTCGCAGCACCCCGAGTCGCCGCCGGCGCCTGTGACCAAGGCATCGAGGAGGTTGGAGACCCCGAGGAAGTCGGCCACGTAGGCGTTGACCGGCTCCTCGTAAACGGCTCGGGGCGTGCCCAGCTGGACCACTCGCCCCTTGGACATGACGGCCAGGCGGTCGGACATGGTCAGGGCCTCTTCCTGGTCGTGGGTGACGAAGAGGAAGGTGATGCCGATCTGCTCCTGGAGCGCCTTGAGCTCCACCTGCAGGACGCGGCGGAGCTTGGCGTCGAGGGCGCCGAGGGGCTCGTCGAGGAGGAGCACGGCCGGCTTGAGCACCAGAGCCCTCGCCAGGGCGACCCGTTGCTGCTGGCCGCCGGAGAGCTGGTGGGGTTTGCGCCGCTCGAACCCGCTCAGCTGCACCAGTTCGAGGACTTCTCCGACCCGTCTGGTGGTCTCCGTCTTGGAGAGGTGCTGGTACTTGAGGCCGAAGCCGACGTTGGCGCCGACGTTGGCGAAGGGGAACAGGGCGTAGCTCTGGAACACCGTGTTGACGTTGCGCTTGTTGGGCGCAAGGAGGGTGACGTCCCTGCCGTCGAGGTAGATGGCGCCTTCGCTCGGCATCTCGAACCCCGCGACCATGCGCAGGGTCGTCGTCTTGCCGCAGCCGGACGGCCCGAGCAACGAGAAGAACTCACCCGATTGGACCTCCAGGCTGACGTGGTCGACGGCCGCCACGTCGGCAAACTCCTTGGTCAGCTCGACCAACCTGATATTGCCTCCGGTGCTCACATGGTCCTCCTGATCCGACTGCGCCGGCATGGCTCAGATCCCCGCGATGCTCTCGATGGCGTTGCTGCTGCCGCGCCGTTCGCCTCTCGTCATGAGCCGGTAGGCCACGTAGCCCAGGCCGGCGGCAAGCAGCGAGACGACGAGCACCAGGGTGGCGAGGGCGTTGAGGGCGGGACCGTTGAGACCGGCATGGGTCTGCGAGTAGATCAGCACCGAGACGGGCTGACTCGACGCTGAAGCGGAGAGCTGCTCGACGATGACGAAGTCGTCGATCACGCTGGCGAAGACGAGCACGGCGCTGGCGAAGATGGCCGGCGAAAGCATCGGTACGAGGACCCGGCGCACGGCCGAAAGCGTCGACGCCCCCAGGTCGGCCGCCGCCTCCTCGTAGGAGTAGCCGATCGACGCCAGCCTGGCCCTGACGATCACGGCCGGCCAGCTGACGTTCCAGACCACGAGGGCGGCCACCTCGGCCTCGGTCCCGAGGTGGATGGCGCTGAACATGTCTCGGAAGAAGAAGGCGAGGGCCACTGCGAGCAGCAGCTCGGGGATGACGAACGAGAAGACCATCACCAGGTTGAGCCCGTTCGAGCTCCGGCTGCGCCAGCGGTCGATCCCGATGGCAAACGCCACGCCGAGCGGCACGGTGATCACCGTGGTGAGGATCCCGAGCCGTAACGTCTGGAGCAGGGCAGAGTGCAGGCCGGCGTTGTGCAGCACCGAACCGGCCGACCCGGTGTACCACCGCAGCGAGAAGCCCTGCTGGGTGCTCTGCGACTTGCCGTTGTTGAACGAGAAGAGCACGGCTATGGCGATGGGCACGATGGACCATGCCAGGTACAGCCACGTGAACGTCTCGAGTCCCCACGACCGACCAGGACCGGACCGACCACGCCGTCGCGACCGGCCCGTGCGCGGCGACACAACGGGTGTCTCCCCCGTGCTCCCACCGGCGACACCCGACCCTGCGACACTCGACCCGGCGACACCCGACCCTGCGACATCCGACCCGGCGGCGTCGGGAGGAGCGGCGACGCCCGACCCTGCCGTCACATCGACGGCCTCATGCCGGCCAAGCACGCGCTCCGCCATCAGGCCCGCCCCGCCATGTCCGCCCCCGCCATCAGGCCCGGTCCGCCGATGCCCTGGACGTGGCCCGCACGTAGTAGATGAGCGGGGCGAGGAGCACCACGAGGAGCACGATCGAGAGGGCGGCGCCCTGGCCTTCCAGGTCGCCGACGTTGAGCTGGCCTTCGATGGCGTTGCCGATCATGGTCGTGCCCGGGCTGCCGGAGAGCAGCTGGTTGGTGAAGTAGTCACCGATCATCGGCAGCACCGTGATCATCATCCCGGCGAGGATGGTCGGCCGGCTGAGCGGCAGCGTCACCCGCAGAAACGTCTGCGCCCGGTTGAGGCCCAGGTCTCTGGCCGCCTCCAGGTAGTTGCCGTCGATGCGATCGAGGCCGGCGTAGAGGACGACAACGAGGTAGGGGATGTAGCCGTACACAAGGCCGAGGATGACGGTGATCGACTTGCCGCCCAGCCAGTCGACCGGGTGCGCCGAGCTCATGAGATGCAGCCAGGTCAGTGCCCGGTTCACGTAGCCGCCCGTCTGGAGCAGGTCGATCCACGCCAGCATCCGCATCATGTAGCTGACCCAGAACGGGGCGATGAGCAGCACGAGGAACAGCGTTTTGCGCCGGCCAGCGAACCGGGCCACGAAGTAGGCGACCGGGTAGGCGATCAGCAGGCAGATGGCCGATGCCGCCGCCGTGTAGAGCACGGTTCGAACGAGCGGAGGGCCGAGGAACGACAGGTTCCCGACGACCTCGTGCCACGTGTAGGCGAAGTTGGCCCAGCTCCATGCCAGCGGATTCCAGACAGGGACCGGGGTGCTGAACACCGGGTTGATGGCGCCCGCCGCAACCGAGAGGACGGCATAGAACGGCAGGACGAAGAGTCCCACGAGCCAGACGGCGCCGGGCAGAGCCAGGAGCGCCCACAACCACCGAGGCCGCCACGACTGCTCACGGTTGAGCTCGGTACGCAGACGAGCGCGGGTGCGCAGCCCGCCCCTGTCGCCGGCCGTGAGCACCTACAACCCCCCGCCGAACTTGGTCCAGGCGAGCTCCCACGTCTGATTGGCCCGCTCGGGCAGCTCGAGCTCCTTGATCCCGTGGTCGAAGTAGGAGGGCAGGACGGTCGTCGACGCCAGATTGGCGGGGATGATCTTCTCCTTGATCAGCCGTTGGGCCGAGATGCCGTTGATGGGCTGGGCGTAGCCGTTCCAGCCGATGTTCTCGAGGGCAACGGACTCGTCGAGGAGGTAGTTGGCGAAGAGATGGGCGAGGACGGGGCTCTTCGCCGATGAGAGGACGGCCACGGTGTCGTTGGTGACAGGACCGCGGCCGTCGGGTGGGAACCAGTAGCCGAGCACCTTCTCAGAGACCCCCTTGGGCAGGTATTGCCAGGAGGCGGCCATGTCGCCCGACCAGGCGTGATGGATCCAGGTCTGTCCGCTCGGGACTTCCGTGTAGTCGTTGTTGTCGATCACGACGTTGACGAGCGACTGGAGATCCTCCAGCTGGTGGAGCGCGGCGGTGATCTGCGCCTCGCTCGTCGTGTTGAGGTCGTAGATCCCGAGCTTGAGCAGGGCCAGGCAGATGCCCTCGCGGTAGTCGTCGAGGATGCCCACGCGGCCCCGGTACTTGGCATTCCACGGCATGGCCCACGGGTTGGCCAGCTTGTACGGATTCTCGTCGACCAGGTCCTTCCGCCAGGCCATCCCCGTCGTGTAGATGGTGTAGGGGACCGTGTAGCGCCACTCGCGGTCATAGAAGGGGTCGGCAAACTGGCGCCACGCCTGGGCGATGTTGGGGATGTAGGTGTGGTTGAGCGGCGCGAGGAGCTTCCCCTCGACCAGCGGCCCGATCACGTCGAGGGTGGGGAAGAACACGTCGAAGGCGACCTGGCCGCCCTGCAGCTTGGCCAGCGCCTCGCTCATGGTGTTAAAGGTGGTGACCTGGGCGTGGCACCGATATTTCTTGCAGAAGTTGGAGACGGTCGCCGGGTTGATGTACGCCGACCAGTTGTAGATCTGGAGGGTTGCGCCGTATTCGGGCTCAAGACCAGATGCGACGGTCTTGTTGTCATCGAAGAGGGGCCAGAGGACCGGCCGGTCGGGCCGAGCGAGGGGGATCGACACCGAGTCGGCGGCGGCCGATGTGCACGAGGACAGCAGCCCTCCGGCGCCGGCGAGGGCGGCGCCACCGGCCGCCCACTGGAGCAGCTGTCTGCGGGTGAAGGCCCGATTCCCGCCTACTTCTCGTGGATGCGACATCAACCTGACACCCCCTCCCGAACCTGACTGAACAGTCGATCAGTCGAAGTAAAGCACCCGATCCCCTCGGGCACAAGGCCGGGACCCCTATGTCATCAGACCGTAACCGAACGAGCGAACCGCTCGAAGTTCCGGGTGAACAGCTCGATGTCGGCGTCGTCGTGCTGCACGGACACGAGCCATTGCTCGGTCTTGCCCCACGGAGGGAGAAAGACACCGCCGTTGTGTTGGAACAGCCAGTGAGCGTGGTTATAGCGGTCGTCGACGCACAGGAAGTCCCGGTAGTCGGTGACCGGTTGAGCAGAGAAGGTCACGCACCCCTTGGCTCCCACCGACACCACCCTGGCGTCGAGACCGTGGGCGGCGATCGTGGCTCCCAGCCGGCTGTTGATGGTCCGTCGATGGACGGCAATGCGGTCGTAGGCCTCGGGGGTGGCAACCTCCTCGAGCATGGCCCTGGTGGCCGCCATCGTGAGCGGGTTGCCGTTGAAGGTGCCGACCATCTCGTAGTCACCGTTGGCTACGTGTTTCATGACCCCGTGGCTCCCGCCGACGGCACCGCAGCAGAGGCCCCCGCCGATCGACTTGGCCAGGCAGATGATGTCCGGGGCGACCCCCGTCGCGGCGGTCGCACCCCCCGGGCCGACGGTGAGGCCGGTCTTGACCTCGTCGAAGGTGAGCAGGGCGCCGTGGGCATGAAGCAGATTCTTGAGCCCCGAGAGGTAGCCGGGTGCCGGTTCGATGATCCCGGCGTTCATCATGATGGGCTCGATGACCATCCCGGCCACCGCGCCGGCGTGCTCGTCGAGGAGCCGGGTGACGGCCTCGAGGTCGTTGAAGCCGACGACGAGCGTGAGGGCCCTGATCGCCTCGGGGATGCCGCTGCTCGCTGCGACCTGGAAGGGCCTGGCGGCGGGACCCACGTCCTCGGCGTCGGGCGCCACCGAGACCTGGACGGAGTCGTGGTGGCCGTGGTAGCAGCCTTCGACCTTGATGATGAGGTCGCGGCCGGTGATGGCGCGCATCAGGTGCACGGCTTCCATCGTCGACTCGGTCCCGGAGTTGGTGAACCGCCACAGCGGGAGACCGAAGCGTCCGGCCAGGTTGTCGGCTACGGCCAGGGCATCGTCGGTGGGCTGGGCGAAGTGCGTACCCCGCCCGACCTGGGTCCGCACCGCCTCGACGATGGCCGGATGGGCATGACCGGCCAGGCCGGCGCCGTAGCCCCCGTGGAGGTCTACATAGACGCCCCCGTCGACGTCGACGATCTTCGACCCGGCCCCGTGGCTGAGCCACACCGCCTGCGGGCGGGTGATCTGCCAGCTCGAGGTCACCCCGCCGGCGAGCGAGCGAACGGCCGTCTCGCCCCGCCGGCGGGAACCGGGCTGACGGTCGACAAAGATCTGCTCCTGGGTGGCGACCACCTCATCGAGCCGGGCGTCGAGCGCCGTGGAGGGCGAGGCGGAGATCACAGGGGCCAGTGCTTTCTCTTCGAGGAGCTGACTGAACATTCAGTCTAAGCACGAAGGTTGCAACTGGCAAGAGGCGGTTCGAAGCTCCCTCCCGCTGACCCTGCGAAAAACGCCGCTCAGCCGGCCGGCAGATCGGTGGGTCTCACCTCTCCGGGCGCCTCGGTCGTGTCGGCGGCGGCCGGCTCGGCGACAAGGGTGCGCCACGCCAGCGCCGCGATAGCGCCGCCGACAAGGGGCGCCACGATAAAGAGCCACACCTGGCTGAGGGCGTCACCTCCAACGACGAGGGCAGGGCCGAGGCTCCTGGCCGGGTTGACCGACGTGCCGGTCAGGGGAATCCCGATCAGGTGGACGAGGGTGAGGGCGAAACCGATGGCGACGCCGGCGAAGCCGGCCGATGCAGCGTGGCTGGTGGCGGAGAGGACCACGAGGACGAACACGAAGGTCAGGATGGCCTCGGCCGCGAAGGCGCCCCCGGCGTTCAGGTGGACGAGGGAGTGCGATCCCCACCCGTCGGTACCAAGACCCTGATTGGAGCGGCTGTAGCCCTTGGCCCCACTGAACACCCCCCAAAGGGCGAACGCACCAACGATGCCACCGACGAACTGGGCGATCCAGTAGCCGATGGCCTCGCGGATGCCCATGCGCCCGGCCACGACGAAGCCGATGGTCACGGCCGGATTGACGTGGCACCCCGAGACGGGACCGATGGTGTAAACGAGGGCGACGAGCACGAGGCCAAAGGCGAGCGCGGTGGTGACGACCCCCGCCGACACGCTCATGCCGTCCAGCTTGAACCCGAACGAGAGGGTGGCCGTGCCCACGGCCAGAAACACGAGCAGCGCTGTGCCGAGAGCCTCGGCCGCGTACTTCCTCCCAGCCATCCCTTCCTCCTGTCAATCGGGCCGCCGTGGAGGCGGCACTCCACGCAAATCACGATACATGGTGCTCACACCACACAGCGTGATCACGGGCGTGACGGCTCGTTCTGAGGCTGGTGACGTCGGTTTCGACGTCACCAGCCCTCAGAATGTGTCACCCTCTTGCCCGACCCGGAGGTCATTCGATGAACCAGCCGCTCCAGCAACAGGGCAAGGGGTTCTTCGCCGCCCTGTTCGACTTCTCATTCACGAGCTACGTAACGCCGAAGATCATCAAGGTCATCTTCGCCATCGTGGTGATCGTGTCGGCCCTCGCCGCCATCGCCTTTATCATCGCCGCCTTCGCCGCCAACATCGTGTTCGGACTCGTCGTGCTGATCATCGGCGGCCCGCTGCTCTTCCTCTTCTACGTGATCATCTACCGGGTCGCGCTCGAGGTCGTGATGGCGGTCTTCACCATCGCCGAGAACACGACCCGTATGGCCCGCAGCGTCCCGGGTGGCATGGCGCCGGGTGGCCTGCCAGCGCCGTACCCGGCCGGCCCTTCGACCGGCGCCTACCCGACGGGACCGGTCCCGCCCGGCTACGGGCCCCAACCGTATGGCGCGGGTCCGCCTTCCGGGCCCCAACCGTATGGCGCGGGTCCGCCTTCAGGGCCCCAACCGTACGGGTCGCCATATGGCACGCCGTTCCCCTCCGAGGGTGGCCCCACCGCGTCGCCGGAGTACGGAGCGCCGGCGTACGGGACGCCGGCGTACGGCGATCCCCCACCGGCCGCGGCGCCCCCCTGGCCCAGCCCGACATCCGATAACCCACCGGCGGCCGAGAACCCAGCGCCGCCCGAGAACCCAGCGCCGGCCGATAACCCACCGGCGGCCGATAACCCACCGGCCGATCCTGGACCGCCTCCGCCCCACCCGCCCGAACCTGCCTGACGCCGCGCCATCGCTCCGTCGCGCCGAACCTGTCGCGATTTGTGTACACCCCTCGGTGCAATATCGCGACAGGTTCGCTGGACAACCGGACAAAAGGTACGGGAGCGGCGCTCCACCCGGGCCGGAACGGCCGGGGCCGGCTCGACAACCCGGGCCGGGAACGGCCGGCGCCGGGGCCGGCGCGGCGCTCTACCCAGCCGAGCCGGCCGCGACCGGGGGACCGTCGACGAGGACGGCGCCACCAAAGACGCCGAGCGTTTCGTTGTAGAGCTCGATGCCGACGCCGTTGGGGTCGCGCAGGTACATGCTGTCGTCCGCTCCCCGGTCGGGACCGAGATACTCGATGCCGGCGGCGTCAAGCTTCGCCCTCGCCATGACGAACTGTTCGTTGGACACCGAGAGCGCGAGGTGCTGGACGCCGCCGATCGTCTCGTGGAACTCGGGATGATCGTGACCTGGAAAGTCGAAGAACCCGAGCAGGTTGCGGTTACCGATGTCAAAGAAGAAATGGCTCGACCCGGCGTAGTCACGGTTCTCCACCAGCTCCACGAGGGGAAAGCCGAGGAGGCCCTGGTAGAAGAGGATGGTCTCTTCCACGTCGCGGCAGATGAGTGCGAGGTGGTGGACTCCGCGCACCGTGGTCGCCGGGCGGTCGGGCGCGGCCACGAGGTAGCGCTCGCGCAGCTCCGTCCGCCGGCGACGTACGGCCTCGAGCTCGGCTCCTTGTGGTTGGGGCATCGGATCCTCCCTGCGGTCGGGCGCGGTACAAATGGCGGCCCCGCCAGCTTCGCGCCGGAACCGGCCCAACGCGCGCCCGCTCCGACGGGGGAGAACGTCCTCCCCCCACGGCGGGAGGACCGGGGACGTATGGTGCTGCCGTGGACGACAAGGCACCCCAAGCGGGGCCTGGGATGTCGACCCGCCTGCTCCTCGTCGACGACCACCAGATGGTGCTCGACGGCCTCGCCGCCATGTTGCGCCCGCACGCAGCGAGGGTCACGGTCGTGGCCTCGACCACCGATCCCAAGGAGGCCCGACGTCTGACCGAGGCGCTACGACCCGACGTCGCCCTACTCGACGTGCGCATGCGGACGATGAGCGGCTTCCAGCTGTGCGAGGAGCTGCGGGCCGCCTTCCCCGAGCTCAAGGTGATCCTCCTGACCGTCTACGACGACGAGCAGTACCTCTTTCAGGGGTTGCGGGCCGGTGCCGCCGGATATCTCACCAAACAGCTCGTGGCAGAGGAGCTGCTCGGCCACATCGACCGGGTCATGGCCGGTGAGATCGTCGTCGACCCTTCGCTCGCCGGTCGGGTCGCGCTCTCGGCGTCGCGCCTCGAGCGAGGAGAGTTCTGGGCCGGAGCCCACCTCGGCCTGACGCAGCGCGAGAGCGCCGTCCTCGAGCTCATGGTCCATGGCCACACGAATCGGGCCATCGCCGCCCGGCTGGTGCTCGGCGAGGAGACGATCAAGTCCCACGTGAGCTCGATCTTTCGGAAGCTCGGCGTGAGCGACAGGACTCAGGCGGTCGCCTTCGCGCTCAGGGAGGGCATCTTCATATGAAAGATCAGGGAACGGATGCGGCCCAATCCGACCGGGCGTGGTCGGGCGTGTTGCGACGAATCATCGAGCTGAGCACCGAGGAGCGCAACCTCCGTACCGTCGTCCGCCGAGTCGCAGAGTTCGTCGTGGAGACGACGAGGGCCGATGCGTGCTTCGTCCACCTCGTCGACGCCAAGACCGGTGACCTGGTGTTGGCCGGGGCGACGCCGGACGGATTCGACGTGCTGGCCGGCACGATTCGGCTTCGACTGGGCGAGGGAGTGGCCGGCTGGGTGGCCGAGCAGGGAGAACCGGCCGTGATCGAGGACAAGTGGTCCGACCCCCGCTATGTCTACATCCCGGCTCTGCATGGCGAGGACTTCACGTCGATGATCTCGGTGCCGATGCGCAGGCCCGAAGGGGTCGTGACCGGCGTCCTCAACGTTCACTCCCATCAGACCCGTCATTTCGCGCCCGGTGACACGGCCCGTCTCACCGAGGTGGCCGGCCTGCTCGCCGGCATCGTAGAAAACGCAGTCCTCTTCGATCGGCTGGCCACGCGCGAACACGAACTCGAGCGGTTCGCGGCAAGGACGATCGAGCTCCAGGAGCTCGATCGTCGGCGGATCGCAGCGGACATCCACGACGGGATCAGCCAGCGCCTCGTAAGCGCGTACTACCACGTGGGTGCAGCCCGTTCGCTGGACCCAACGGGGGAAGTCCTCGTGGAGCTCGAGGCGACCGGCGCGCTGCTCGGCGACGCCCTCGACGAGGCCAGGCGGGCCATCGTCGGCCTCCGGCCCGCCATCCTCGACGACCTGGGCCTTGCGGCCGGGATCGCCAGCCTGACGACGTCACTCGGTCCCGACATCGATGTCGACGTGGATCTCGACACCTGCTCCATGCCATCGCATGTCGAGACGGCCTTGTACCGGATGGCCCAGGAGGCCTCCAGAACGTGGCCAAGCACGCCGCCGCATCGGGAGTCGAGATCACCCTGCGCCGGACCGGAGAGGAGGTCCGGATGACGATCGCCGACAACGGCGTGGGCTTCGACCCGACCGTGGCGAGAAAGTTGACGGCCTACGGACTGAGCGGTCTGGCCGAGCGGGCCGCTCTCATCGGCGCCCACCTCGACATCAGTTCGCAGCCCGACGAGGGCACGTCGGTCACGGTCAAGATCCCCGCCGGCTCCACCTAGGCGGCGTGTCTATCCCACGGCGGGTCCCCGCTTTGGGGGACGCCGGGGGACGCCATGCCACGTAGCGTCCTGTCATGACGCCCGGGTCGGCTCCCGTCGCCGCATCTCACGTTCCGTACAAGAGCATCCTCATGCGTCGCGCCGGCGCCGTGTCCGACCGGACGCGCCCGGCGATGTTGGCCATCGCGGGGGACAGCGCCGCCGGGAAGACGACCCTGACACGGGGCCTCGTCGACGCCGTCGGGGACGACAGCATCGCCTCGATGTGCGTGGACGACTACCACCGCTACGACCGCAGCGAACGCAAGGCCCTGCCGTTCACTCCGCTCAGCCCGGCGTGCAACTACATGGGCATCATGGAACAGCACCTCCAACTGCTCACGATGGGCGAGCCCATCCTCAAGCCCGTCTACAACCATCACGAGGGCACCCTCGATCGGCCCGTGCTCTTCGAGCCGGCCGACCACGTCATCATCGAGGGTCTCCTCCCGCTGCACACTCGGATGACGAGGGCCTGCTTCGATCTCAGTGTGTTTCTCGATCCTCCCGAGAGTGTCAGGCGCGAGTGGAAGATCGGGCCCGATACGGCCAAGCGCGGCTACCGCAGGGCCCAGGTCGTCGAGGAGCTCGAGCGCCGGGAGATGGAGTCCATCGAGTTCATCCGACCCCAGCGCCAGTTCGCCGATGTGGTGGTGCGCTTCGCTCCCATCCCAGGACGCGGCGACGAGGACAATCAGACGCTCAGCGCCACGATCCTCCTGCGACCGACGGTCCCGCATCCCGATTTCGCCAGGATCCTTGGGGACGAAACCCGCGACGCCATCCACATCAAGCTGATCCGGGATGAGGACGGCAAACCGGTCGATGCCCTCCACGTCCACGCCCACGCTCCCCGCGCTGCCATTCGGAAGGTAGAGGACGCCATCTGGAGCGACCTCGGCATGGACCGCGACCTGCCCGACTCGCTCGGGATCGTCGACGGCAGGACACGGAGCGAACCGCTGGCCGTCGTGCAGCTGATCCTGCTTTATCACATGCTCCTCGCCCGTCAGCCGGTGGCGGCCGCCGCGCTGTAGTCAAACCGGCGCTGTAGTCAAACTGGCGCTGCAGTCAACCCGGCGCTGCAGTCAACGCCGAGCCACCCAACCGGAGTCGCCGGCGGCGACGTGATCACGAAACAGCGCCGCCGTGGCCGGGATCTCTTCTCCGCCTCTCGCCACCAGGTGCCAGCTTCGATGCAGCGGAAGCGGCCCGTAGCGCCACTCCTCGAGGCGGCCGTCGTCGAGCTCCCTCGCCACCGCGTGACGCGACAGCAGAGCGATACCGAGACCGACCATGACCGATTCCCTGATGGCGCCGTTGGACCCGACGGTGAGGCGGGGCGGCACGATCCCGAGCTCGGCCAGCAGTTCGTCGACGGTCGACGCGGTCCCCGAGCCCCGTTCCCTCACCAACCACGTCTGGGCCGCCAGGTCGGACAGAAGGACCCGACGAGGGCCCTTGCGGCGGCGAAGGGGAGGGGCGCTGACCACCACCAACTCGTTGTCGGCCGTGGCCTCGCTGACGATGCGACCACCAACCGGCGGGCGCCCTCCCACGCCCAGGTCGGCGGCTCCGAAGGTCAGAAGCTCCCATACCCGGCTGCGATTTCCCACCTCCAACACCACCTCCACGTTGGGGTGGAGCGTCCGAAACGACGCAAGCAACGGTGGCAGGACGTGCTCTCCCGCCGTCGTGACGGCGGCCAGTCGCAGCCGCCCCCGCTCGGGATCGGCACGCGCCACTGTCGCCGTCACCGCCTCGTCCCAGAGCCCGAGGAGACGCCGGCCGTAGCCGGCGAGCACGGTGCCCGCCTCCGTCAGCCGCAGGCCCCGCCCGTCACGCTCGACCAGGTGCACGCCGAGCTCTTCGTGCAAGGCGGCGAGGACCGACGATACGGCCGGCTGGCTCACGAAGAGGCGCTCGGCCGCCTCTCGGACCGAGCCGACGTCGGCAACGGTCACAAACGTCTGCAGCTGGTTCGGCGTCACTCATCAACTTTATCTTATGTATCAGCGGCTAATTCCCAATAGACGGCTGATGTGATTCGGTCCAAAATGGTGGCGGACGAGGAGAGGACGATCGATCGATGGCCGACACGCAGACGGGTAATCCAGGAGAGGCGGACCGGTGGGCGGCCGGGGTCATGCCCTACGCCAAGATGGGCTACTGGGACCCCGGCTACGAGCCCAAGGTCAGCGACATCCTCTGCGCCTTTCGGATCACACCGCAGGCCGGCGTGGACCCGATCGAGGCGGGAGCGGCGGTGGCCGGCGAGTCGTCGACGGCGACCTGGACGGTGGTGTGGACCGACCGGTTGACTGCCCACGACCATTACCAGGCGAAGTGCTACCGGGTCGATCCCGTCCCCGGGGCGGAGGGCACGTACATCGCCCTCATCGCCTACGACATCGACCTGTTCGAGGAGGGCTCGATCGCCAACCTCACTTCGTCGATCATCGGCAACGTCTTTGGTTTCAAGGCGCTCAAGGCTCTGCGGCTCGAGGACATGAGGATCCCGACGCAATACATCAAGACATTCCCCGGGCCGCCCCATGGGATCGTGATGGAACGTGAGTACCTGAACAAGTATGGGCGCCCCCTCCTTGGGGCCACGACCAAACCCAAGCTCGGTCTCTCGGCGCGCAATTACGGGCGAGTCGTCTACGAGGCGTTGCGCGGCGGCCTCGACTTCACCAAGGACGACGAGAACATCAACAGCCAGCCGTTCATGCGGTGGCGGGACCGGTTCCTCTACTGCATGGAGGCGGTCCAGCGGTCGCAAGCCGCGACCGGCGAGGTCAAAGGTCACTACCTGAACGTGACCGCGGCGACCATGGAGGACATGTACGAGCGAGCCGATTTCGCCAAGGAGATCGGCAGTGTCATCGTTATGATGGACCTGACTATCGGGTACACAGCCATGAGCTCTATGTCCAAATGGGCTCGGCGCAACGGTGTCATCCTGCACCTGCACAGGGCTGGCCACGGCACGTACACGCGCCAGAAGAGCCACGGCGTGAGCTTCAGAGTGTTGGCCAAATGGTGCCGGTTGCTTGGCGTCGACCACATCCACGCCGGCACCGTCGTCGGCAAGCTCGAGGGCGACCCCAACATGATCAGGGGGTACTACGACACCCTGCGACTCGACCACGTCGCCGCCGATCCGACGCGTGGCATCTACTTCGATCAGGACTGGGCTTCGATGCCGGGCGTCATGCCCGTCGCATCCGGTGGCATCCACGCCGGCCAGATGCATCAGCTCATCGACTATCTCGGGGAGGACACCGTGTTGCAATTCGGAGGTGGGACCATTGGCCACCCGATGGGGATCTCGGCCGGGGCCGAAGCCAACCGGGTCGCGGTCGAGGCCATGATCAAGGCCAGGAACGAAGGCAAGGATTTCGTCACCGAAGGCCCGGCGATCCTGAAGGCGGCGGCCACCAACTCGGTGGCGCTGCAGATGGCCATCGAGACGTGGGGCGACATCTCATTCAACTACGAGTCGACCGACACACCCGATGTCGCCACCCCGACGTCATGACGATGCACCTCACGCAGGGGACGTTCTCCTATCTTCCCGAGCTGACCGACGAGGAGATCACGGCCCAGATCCGCTACTCCATCGACCACGGCTGGGCCCTGGCCGTCGAGCTCACCGACGATCCCCATCCCCGCAACACCTATTGGGAGATGTGGGGGCTCCCGATGTTCGACGTAAACGACGCGGCCGCAGTGATGCACGAGGTCAAGCGGTGCAGGGACGCCTTCCCCGACCAGTACGTCAGGGTCACCGCCTACGACTCGACGCTCGGCCGCCAGACGACCGCCCTGTCCTTTATCGTCAACCGCCCAGCGATCGAACCGGGCTTTCGCCTGGAGCGCCAGGAGAGCGCCGACCGCCAGATCCGCTACACCCTTCACTCCTACGCCGCCGACCGCCCCCACGGCGAGCGGTACGCCGCCGAGCCCTGAGGGTGCCTCATCGGTCCGAGCCGGGGCGCTCCGGGTTTGCCATGGTGACGCCGGGGCTTCGGGAGGGGAATGGCCCCGCCACCTCGCCGTCCGATCCCTCGAAGGGAGGCACGCAAGAAGCGGCCGACGACGATGCCGGGTGGCTGGCCGACGACGAAATGGTGGACCTTGCCGCCGAGCGGGCCGCTTCCGACGTCGATGAGGTCATCCACCGCCTCGAGGCCGAACTTGTCGGGCTGGCGCCGGTCAAGGCGAGGGTCAAGGAGATCGCCTCGCTGCTCCTCGTCGATCGGGTCCGGCGCCGCTATCGCCTGGACTCGACGACGCCGTCGCTGCACATGTGCTTCACCGGCAGCCCCGGGACCGGCAAGACGACGGTGGCGCTGCGCATGGCCGACATGCTCCACCGTCTCGGCTACATCCGCACCAACACCGTGGTTTCGGTCACGCGCGACGACCTGGTGGGCCAGTACATCGGCCACACCGCCCCCAAGACCCGGGAGGTGCTGAAGCGGGCGATGGGAGGAGTCCTGTTCATCGACGAGGCCTACTACCTGTACCGGGCCGAGAACGAACGCGACTACGGGCAGGAGACGATCGAGATCCTCCTCCAGGCGATGGAAAACGATCGAGCCGATCTCGTCGTCATCCTGGCCGGGTACCGCGACCGCATGGACACCTTCTTCCACTCCAACCCGGGCATGAGCTCCCGTATCGCCCACCATCTGGACTTCCCCGATTACAGCACCGTCGAACTGTTGGCCATCGGACAGCTGATGCTCGACCAGCAGGGCTACCTGCTTTCACCCGAGGCCGAAACCGTGTTCGCCGACTACCTGGAGAGACGGCGCTCGCGACCCAACTTCGCCAACGCCAGAAGTGTGAGGAATGCGCTCGAGCGGGCTCGTCTCCGGCATGCCGATCGGCTGGTGTCACGGACGGGCCCCGTTGGCAAGGCCGACCTGATGCGCATCGAGGGCGACGACATCCGCAAGAGCCGCGTGTTCGACGAGGCCGATCGCAGTACCTGAGCCTCGGCGCCCAGGCGGATTGTGAGGTCAGGTCGGCTCGGTGTCGACCTCGAGCTCGTGGCGGTCGTGCAGCACCGGCTCGGGGTCCGGCTGCGGCGGTGTGCTTGCGGCCACATCGGCGGTCTCAGCCAGCTCCGTCTGGAGCGCCTCGATCTCGCCGGTGAGCCGGCGGGCGTCGTCGTCGCGGCCCTGGACGACGGCCCGCTCACGTTGTTCGGTCAGCTCCTCGAGTTGGAGCTCGAGGCCCATGGCATGATCGGCCGGCCGGAATTCGGTCATATCTCAAGCTACCCACAGGAAACGACCCGTGGGCGATGTCGTTGCTCCCGCGATGTCGCTGCTCCGGTGATGTCAGTCCTTGGCCACCATCACCTCGGTCGACTTGATTACGGCCTTGACAGCGTCCCCCTCGACCAGGTCGAGACCCTCGGCCGAGTCCTTGGTGATGGCCGACACCATCTCCTGGCCTCCGGCGAGCCTGATGACCACCGTCGACATCACAGAGCCGTGGTCGACCCTGACCACGACGCCGTCGAGCTGGTTGCGTGCGCTCAATCTCATGGCCCAACCGTAGGCCATCTCGCCCCAAGACCTATCCTGTCGGTCGATGCAACGGGTCATTGCCAGCGGACTTGACCTCCTCTGCATCCTCGTGTTCGTGGCCATCGGGCGATCGGCCCACGCCCACGGCGTGACCGTCGGAGGCATGGCCACGACGGCTTGGCCCTTTCTTGTTGGCGCCGCCGTCGGGTGGGTGGCGGTGCGGGCCTGGCGCCGGCCGATGGAGCTTGCCCCCATCGGTGTGGCCGTGTGGCTGGCGTGCCTCGTCGTCGGCATGGTGCTGCGGGTCGTTTCAGGACAGGGCATCGCCGCCGCCTTCGTGGTGGTAGCTCTGCTCTTCCTCGGTCTCTTCCTGCTCGGTTGGAGAGCGCTGGCGTGGGTCGCCGATCGCCGGATTCGCCGCCCGGCCCGACGCTAGGGACCGAGGGAGCGCCGGCCGGGGCGAGCGCAGGCCGCGGGCCTCGGCCCCTCAGCCGTAGTGGCGCTGACCGATATGGAAGTGCGTCAGCACGAGGGCGCCGACGACAAGTCCGATGAGGAGGCTGTAGAAGAACACGTCGGCGCGGCTCCGCTTGTGCTCTCGGATCGATCCTCGCCGGCGATTGCAGCCGAAGCCTCTGGCGTCGGCGACCATCGCCATCGTCGAGGTGTTGCGGAGCACGCCAACGAGGAGGGGCACGGTAATGAGCACGGTGCAGTTCCCGGCCCGACGGACGAAATCGGGCCACGCTCGGGGATGGCGCCAGCTCGGCCGGCTCAGGTCGTAGCCGCGCAGCTGGACGGCCTGCATGAGCAGCGTGGTCCTGGCCAGCAGCTCGGGCAGGAAGCGAAGGGCAGCGGTGAGGGCGAAGCCGACCTGGGGCGGCATGCGGAAGCGCTCGAAGGCCCAGATGAAGTCGGACACGTCCGTGGTGAGCAGGATCATCATCGACGTCGACACCCCGACGAGCACTCTTGCCGTCTGGGTGAGTCCGTAGCTGAGACCGTAGGTCGTGAGCCCCGGTGAGCCCAGCCACGAGGTCGTCCAAGGGAACTGCACGAGGAAGTGCGGGTGGTTGGGCAGGTAGAAGAGCCCCTGCGACCAGATCAGACCGATGGCGGGTCCGATGGCAAGGGTCAGCAGGACCCGGACCCTGGCCCGTGATGGCTGGAGGATGAACCACGGGATGATGCTCAGGGCGAAGACCCCGAGCATCAGTTGCCAGTCGAGGAGGATAGTCAGTACTCCGAACCCGATGGGGTAGAGGACCTTGAGCCTGGGATCCATGCGGTGCAGCACCGTCGTACCCGGCTCGAAGGTGACGAGGTCTCGGAGTCCGCCCAGCCCGACCAGCTTGACGAAGGCAACGGGGAGCGCCAGGGGGACGATGAACACGAGGACATAGGCCTCGAGCGTGCGGACGAAGAGGTTCACGTCGACGACCCGATCGTCCGGCGGTCGGCACCCATGAGGCCGAGCAGCTCGTCCACGTCGAGGGCGACCCACCGGGCCCTGTCAGCGAGCAGCTCGTGTTGCAGGCGGGCCACCGGAGGCGGGAGCACCCCCCACCCGGCCAGCTCGTCGTGACGGGCGAAGACCTCCCTCGGCGTGCCGTCGAGGCGGGGCAGGCCGTCGCCGAGCACGACGATGCGTTCGGCCCGGTTGGCGACAGATCGCATGTCGTGGGTGACCATCACCAGGGTCATGTCGGTCGTGGCCCGCACGTCGTCGAGCAATGACATGAAGGCCCGCCTGTGCTCGTTGTCCTGCCCGGTCGTGGGCTCGTCGAGGATCAGTACCCCGGGCGCGCCCACGAGCAGCGACGCCAGGACGAGGCGCTGGCGACCTCCCTGGCTGAGCTCCCATGGGCTCGTCTCCTCGAGGCCAGTGAACCCAAACGTGCTCGTGACGGTGGCCAGGTCGAGCGAAGGCGCCGGCGTCGGATCCCTGCGGTGCTCGAAGCCGAAGCCCAGCTCCCCCGCGACCGTCGTCGAGAAGAGCATCTCGTCGGCGGCCTGCAGGAGGAGGGCGGCCGTGCCCGCCTGGGCCCCAATGTGCCGGTAATCCACCGCCTTGTCAAAGAGTCTGACCCGGCCGTGCTGCGGTGGTTGCAGGCCGACGGCGGTGTGCACCAGGCTCGTCTTGCCCGACCCGTTGGCGCCCACGATTGCCGTCCAGCTGCCGGTCTCGACCGAAAGAGACACGTCGTCGAGCACGGGCTCTCCGGATCCGAAACGCAACCCCACGTGCTCCCACGAGACGGCGGCCGTCGTCGCCGAGCTCGGTCTCCTCGCGTGAGGATCGCCGTCGCTGCCGAGCCGTTCCGCCAGCGAGAGCGTCGGCGCTTGGCCGACGAGCACGGCGGCGGTTTCCGCCACCGACAGCGGGGTGGCGCCGGCAAACAGATCCGGGAAGGCGTCGGCGACGCGCACCATGTCGGGCAAACCGACGCCACTCGTCGTCCACGGCAGGCGATTGGCGAACGCCGACCGGGCGGGTCGGTCGACGACGATGACGCCGTCATCCATAAGCACAACCCGGTCGCACCACGCCACGACCTCGTCGACCCGATGCTCGATCAGCACGACGGAGACACCTTCGTCGGTCGCCAGCCGGCGAAGCGTGGTCATCACCTCCTGAGCGCCAACGGGGTCGAGATCCGAGAGAGGCTCGTCGAGGACGAGGACCGAAGACCCCATGGCCAGTGTGGCTGCGATGGCCGTGCGCTGCTTCTGGCCGCCCGAAAGGGTGGGCACGCCGGCGCGGCGCAGATCTGAGATGCCGGTGGCCGCAAGGGCTCGGTCCACCCGCGCCCGGATCTCCGGGCCTGGCAACGTCAGGTTCTCAGGTCCGAAGGCGACCTCCGACTCAACCCGCTGATGGAACAGCTGCAGGTTGGGATTTTGGAAGACGAGCCCTACCGATTGCGCCGCTTCGTGGACAGGGACCGATCCGATCGGACGCCCGGCGCAATGCACCCGGCCTCGCACCTGACCCTCGATCTGCGAGGGGATCAGCCCGGCCACGGCGTAGGCGAGCGTCGACTTGCCGCACCCGGAGACGCCGGTGACAAGCGACAGCTCGCCGACACCAAAGGTGAGGTCGACGTGACGCAACGTCGGCTTGGCCGCGCCGCGGTAGGCGAAGGAGAGATCCTCGACCTCGATGGCGGCGTCCATCATCGATCGGCGCCCGGGGGTCGGACCCGGATCGTGGCCTGCCGGCGACGGCGTTCCTCGCGTGCTCCCAACAGCCACACGGCCATCGACACGAGGATCAGGATCACCCCGGAGATGATCAGCGTCGTCCCGTCGGCGATCGTGAGGTTGGTGTTGAGCACCTGGTTGCTGTCCCCGGGGTGATAGTTGGTCGCGTTCTGGACGATTCCATCGATGAGCACGAAGAGAGAGGCAACGAAGAGGACGATGCCGATGCGCTTCATGCCCGTGCCTCCGGTTTGGGTGCGTCATAGGCCGCCAGCTGCTCGTCGAGGTCGGCGCCACCGCTCCTGCCCATGCTCGGGATCACCGATCTAGCGACCCGCAAAGCCAGCGGGGCCGTGATGGCCGCCTCGACGGCGTTGCCGACGGCGTTCGACCAGGTGTCCACGAACATCTGGTAAAGCGTGTAGAACTGCGCGTTGAGGTAGGGATCGAAGGCGAAGTCGGTGAGGAAGGCGTTGGGGCCGCCGCGCAGGAAGCCGATGACGAAGCCGTCGGCGATGAGCGACCACCGTTTTCCGTCCGGAGCGCACACCCGACCCATGCGGGCCACGATGTAGACGTCGCAGAAGATCCCTTGCGTGAGCCCGTCGGTCCAGTCGAGCGCACCGTGGGTTGTCCCGAAGAGGAGCTGGCCGAGCAGGTAGTTGATGAAGACCATGGCCGTGACGCACCCCGGCTTGCGCACGACGGCGATGCCGACCATGAGCAGGAACATGTAGACGATGTCCTGGAGCTGGAGAAGGTCGGCACCGGGAATCGGCGAGATGAGAGGCCCGATGAACTGGTCCCCGATGATGTTGTCGTAGACCTCGAGCAGCACTGAGAGGGCGGCGACCACCAGGATGTCCCGGGTTGTCCAGCGGGCGAAGCGGGGGGAGCGAACGGCGGCGCGGACGATGATGGCGGCGCAGAGGGCGCAGATTACCCAGACGCCCAGATACGAGATCAGGTTGGCCGAGCCTGAGAGCCTGATCGTGTGGTTGGCGGCGATGAGCGTGGCGGACATGACGAGCGCTCCCTCGCTCAGGCCGTCTTGGAGGTGACGACGTCCGCTGCGGCCGGCGGCGAGCCGTAGGCCATGCTGGCAGTCACGGCCGCGTCGACTCCGACGAGCTGGAGCACATGGTCGAGTCCCCGCCGCTGCCCCGGCCCGACCTCGGGCAAGACGAGGCAGGTGCAGCCGACATCGGCCGCTCCGCCGTCGGCCTCGGCGTCGTTGCCGACCATCAGGGTCCTGGTCGGATCGACGCCGAGCTGCTCGCAGGCGTGGGTGAACAGGCGGCTGTTGGGCTTCGCCGTCCCGTGCTGCCACGAAAGGACCCACACGTCGATCGAAGCCGCCAGCCCGGCCCGTTCGTAGCCCTTGCTTATGTCCCACCCGGTGTTGCTGACGATCCCGATACGAACGCCAGCGTCGCGCAGAGCGCAGAGGACCTGCTCGGTATCCGGGTAGGGCACCATGGTCCGCGGGCTCGTCTTGTGACCGTCGTAAAACAACTCGGCCATGCCGGCCACGAGATCGTCGAGCGGGGCATACTGGCGGAGGTAGAAGCGACGGTGGGCATCGCTCGACGCATTGCGCTCGAGACGGTGATCGGGGCCACCCTCCCGCTTAGCCTTGCGCTTGGCTTCCTTGACCTCCTGCCAGGCCAGCCGGGCGGTCCCGTCGGTTACCGAGACCCCTCTCTGACGGGCCAGCTCGACGATCGAGTCGATTGGCGACGTCCGGTAGAACAGCGTGTTGCCGTTGTCGAACAACACGGCATCGAATCGCGGCACGGCGGGCTCCTTCGGTGGCGGTCGATGAGGCGGTCAGTGCGCTCGGGGGCACTACGACCAAAGGTACGAACGTCGTTTGACGACACGTCCAATGCCGTCTGGCCGCCCGATGAACAGCGCGCCAAGAGTCGCCTCACTCCAGGTGGACCCACGGTGACGCAACGTCGATGGCTACGAAGGAAACGAAAGAACGGGGCGAACGCAGTCGCCGGCGAGATCAGACCGGAGGATCGCTCCCGGCGGCAGTGACCGGGCGTGAGACCATCGGTAGGCGCCCGGAGCCGGCCCGCCGCTCCTGTGCCGTGACGATGAGCCCGGCCGCCTCGAGTTGCTGGCGGCCTCTGGAGATACGGTCGGCGGCGATGTTGCGGCCGAACAGCCCGGCCTGCTCGGTGAAAGTGAGGCCGGTGGGACCGGCGGCGCGTACGGCTTGGAGGAGGCGGCCGGCGATGTCGTCGCCGGGGGTGTCGAGGACCTCGGATGCCGAGGCGCGCGCGTAGCGCCACAGCGCCAACGCCGCGGCGACGTGGGGGACGTCGACGACCGCGCTGCCATCGGCGATGGCGTACACGAGGGACACCCTGAGGGCGTGGCGGGTGCTGCGGGCCAGAGCAATTCCTAGGAGCCCGTCGGGATCGTCGTCGGCGAGATCCTCGTAGGCGTCCCGCCACAGCAGGTAGGCCTCAGGGGTGCGCTCGATTCGACCCATCCCCTGCACCCGAGCCAGCGAGCGAGCCAGGGCGTTGCCGTGCCGGCGGGTCACCTCGTCGGGGACGTTGCCCTCGTCGGGGATATGTCGTTGGCGACGGGCGACGATGAACAAGAAACGGTTGACCAGGCTCGCCGTCGCCGCCGTCAAAGAAAGCCTGGCGCGCAGCTGCTCGATGGTGGCGTGGGCCACGAGACCGACGTGATGCACCTCAACAACGAGACGGCGCTGGCGCCCCACGATCTCGATCGGTTGGCCGTCCCAGGCGTTTCGCAGGACCCAGGTCATCGGCGAGCTCGGCCGCGCCGCCACGCCGAGAGCCCTCGTCACCCCAGGCTCGAAGACGACAAGGCGATGATCGGGGGCCGGCGTCTTCGAGCGTCCCGTCAGGGGGCTGCCGACGTCGGGGCGACGCGGTGGGCTGACCAGCGCGTCCAGGAGGCTCCTGCCGTTGCCGAGCCCGGTGAGGACCCGGTTGCGGGCCAGGCCCGGATCGATGGCGTCGAGAAGGTTTCGTGTCACCGCCCACGACAGGCCCCGGTTGGCCTTGGGGCTCTCGGCCACGATCAGGGCGAAGAGGTTGGCGTGCTGGGGACGGTTGCCCGCCATCATGTAGCAGCCGTTGCCCGCCGCGGCACCGACGCACACCAGTGCGGTGGCGAGCAGGGCGGCTGGATCCGCTTCCGTGTAGTCGGCCGCCTCTCTCACGTAGTCGCCGAGCGCACCCGTCAGGGCAGCGTCTTCGAGCACGGGACCGACCGGCGGGCGCCTCCTATCCGGCGGGGTCTTCGACCTCTCGCCGTCGCGCTCCCCTTCGCCCCTCACCGCCGGTCACGCTACCCATGGCGGCGGCGCCGAGCGCCGGCAGGTCCCCCCGGCCCGAGGCCGGGGGGACCGCTTCGACATGCTTTGGATTGAACGTCCCTCGCCTCGGGCGCGGGACGCCTGGTGCTGCTAGCCGGTGGCCGAGCTCAGCAACCGTCGTAGGGGGCCCAGTTGGACTGGCCTCCCTGGGCGACGGCGTTGTTGAACACCTGCTGCTGCTCGGACGTCGAGGCGCTACCGAAGTCCGACGGGTTGCCGCCGTAGGAATTCCACGTCGACTGGCTGAACTGGAACAGGCCGTAGTGACCTGAGCCGTTCGTCGCCTGCGCATTTCCTCCGCTCTCCCGGCTGATCACGCACTGCTCAAACGAGCTGGAACCGCTCGGTGCGCTGGCCTGGGAGCTCGACGCCGTCGGTGTGCTACTCGTCGCGGCCGGAGTCGTCGTGGCGGCCGGAGCCGTCGTCGAGGTCTGATACGACGTGGCGGGTGCCGACGTGGTCTCCGACGCCGACGCACCGTACGCCGAGGACGCCGACGACCCCGAGGAGGACGTCCCGGCAGCCGAGGACACGGCCTCGGGCGGCGCGAGCGGCAACGGCGCATGCGGCGCCTCGCCCTGGCGGGGAAGGGTCAGAACCTGACCGGCGTGGAGGACGTCATACATGTGCAGGTGGTTGTCCGCCGCCAGATTGAACCACCCGACATGCTGGCTCTTGGCGATCGACCAGAACGAGTCTCCTGGTTGCACACGGTATGTCCGCTTGGACGCGCGGGTCGTGGTCGACGCGTCGCGAGCCGAGACTCGACGGGCGGCGGCGCGACGCTCCGTGCGCGTCGTGTCGCGCTGGGCGTGGTGGGACGAGCGCGAAGATGCCGCCGGAAGCGGCGGCATCGAGGCGTCCACTGGGCTGGATTGGAGGGTGGCGGTCCACGGGGGTGGAACCGCCTCGGCCGGGACAGGAGCGGCCGATGCCACTCCGGAGAGATGGGCGAAGGGCAGGCTGAGGGCGGCGACGGCGGTAAGGCCTGAAGCTGCCAGGTGGATGCGTCTCAAAGGGCTTCCTAACGTTGGGGGACATGGCAACTTCCCGCGCCATTCCGACAGGACGAACCGAGGGCGCGACCGAACCGGGCGAGCGGGGAAGCTTCCGGCGAAGTCGCTCTGGCGGGGGCACCCCTGACCCCGAGCTCGACCCTGCAACGAAGCAGTCGGATCGGCTCGACAGGGGCTCGGACTCGTGGTCGACCCTCCGCAGCCACTACGGCGGAAGGCGTCACCATAGACCACGCCGCGCGGCAATTGGCAAGTTTTGCCGGGAACCTCTCGCCGTCCCGGCCTGGCGTGGCCAGATCAGCTCGGCGGAAAGAGCGCCCCGGCGTTCGTTCTGACCACGAGATCCTCCTGCCCGACGGGCAGGTCGAGGGCTCTGACCTCGCCGAGCGGATCGTCAACGCCCATATCGAAAGGATGATCGGAACCGAGCAGCACGTGGGCGGCGCCGACGGTCGAGATGAGCGACGCCAGCGCGCCCCTGCCGTGGGTCACGGTGTCGAAGTAAAAACGGCGGAGTGACGATACAGGCCCTTCAGACAAACGTTTTTTCGCCTCCGACCGAACGAGCCAGGCTCGCTCGAGTCGGCCGCCGAGCATCGGCAGCACCCCTCCGCCATGGGCAAGGATCACGTGGATGTCCGGGTGCCGCTCGAGCACGCCGGCCATGATCATATGTGCGGCCGCCGTCGTCGTCTCGAACGGGTTGGCCACGGCGTTCCACAGGTAGTACTCGTCGAACACCTCGAGGCCGAGGCCCTGGGTGCTCGGGTGGACGAACACATAGGCGCCCAGGTCGTCCACGGCTTCCCAAAACGGGGTGAGCTCCGGATCGCCAAGCCAGCGGCCGCCGGGATTCGGGGTGATCTCGACTCCGGCGAGGCCCGCAGCGACCACGTCGCCCAGCATTTCAGCGGCCAGGGTCGGAACGTCGAGGGGGACGGCACCGAACGCGGCCACACGACCGCGATAGTTTCGTACGGCCACGGCGAGGGCCTCGTTTTGTGCTCGGCAGACGTCCGCAGCGGCACCGCTATCCATGTCGCGAGGCAGGGTGGATACCCACGGCGAGACGACCAGGCGGTCGATCCCCCGATCGGCCGAGTCCTCCAGCACGAGATCGACACGCGACAACTCGCCAACGATCGAGTCCAGGGTCCTGCCCCTGAGCTCCACTCGGACCTGCCGGCCATCGTCGTCGATGTACACGCTCGGGCGCCACGACCCGACCCGACCGGGGCCAGCCAACAGGGCGGGAAGCGTGACGTGCACATGCACGTCGGTGACTCCTTCCTCGCCGGAGACCGTCACGTCAGGCGGGATTGAGACAGGAGAGGGTCACGACGCCAGCGTCTTACGGACGGTCTCGACGATCCTCGTGACCGAGGGAATGGCGAGGTCTTCGAGCACATCGGCTGCGGGTAAAGGAATGTGCGGCGTGGTGATCCTGACAATCGGGCCGTCGAGGTCGTAGAAGGCCTCATCGGCCACGATGGAGGCCAGCTCCGCGCCCCACCCGCACAGCCGTGGGTTTTCCTCCACGGTGAAGAGGCGACCGGTCGCCGACACGGCCTGGAGGATCGTCGTCGTGTCGAGCGGAACGAGAGTCCGCACATCGACCACCGAGCAGCTCACGCCGTGGCCCGCCAGCTGGTCGGCCGCATCCACGGCTCGGGGCACCATCGAGCCAAGAGCGACGATGGTGGCGTCCGTGCCCTCGCGCCTGATCCTCGCCGAGCCGAGCGTGTCGACGATCTCGCCGTCGGGCACCTCCATGCTGGTTGGGTAAAGCGCCTTGGCCTCGAGGAACACGACGGGGTCGGGATCGCGAACGGCGGCCGCCATGAGCCCGACGACATCGAGGGCATTGGACGGTACGACCACCTTGAGCCCAGGGATGGCCATGGCCCAGCTCTCCACGCTCTGGGAGTGCTGCGCTCCAAAGCGCAGACCGCCACCGTTTCCCGATCGGACCACGAGTGGAAAGGACACCTGACCGTTGGTCATGTAGCGGCTCTTTGCGATCTCGTTGGCCAGGATGTCCCAGCACACGGCGAAGAAGTCGCTGAACATGATCTCGGCGATGGGACGAAGCCCGGTCATGGCTGCGCCCATGGCCGCCCCGAGGATCGCCTGCTCGCTGATCGGGGTGTCGCGGACACGAACGTCGCCGAACTCCTCGAGGAGGCCAACCGTCCCCTTGAACACGCCCCCTGCGGCGGCGACGTCCTCGCCGAGGAAGACCACCGAATCGTCGCGGCGCATCTCCTGGGCGATGCCGCGCGCGATCGCAGCGCGAAAACTCAATTCCTCCATGACGCACCTCCGTCGGCCCAAACGTCCTTCATCAGCAGCTCCTCACCCGGCGGCGGCGCCGCCTTGGCCCCCTCGGTCGCCTCGTCGACAGCGGCGGCGACCTCGGCGTCGATCTCCGCCAACTCCTCGGCCGTGACTCCCGCCTCGAGCAACCGAGCCCGGTAGGCGGGAACAGGATCGCGGGTGAGCCAGTCGGCCAGCTCCTCCGCGGGCCGGTACTTGCCGGGGTCGGCCCTCGAGTGCCCACCGTGGCGGTAGGTCATCGCCTCGATCAGGCTCGGACCGTCGCCGGCACGGGCACGCTCGAGCGCGGCTGTGGCGACGATGTAGACGGCATCGGCGTCGTTGCCATCGACGACGATCGGCTCGAGACCGTAGGCAGACGCCCGGTCCGCTGCCGGCCGAGCGACGGCGGTCACCGTGCTCGTCAGCGTGTACTCCATGTACAGGTTGTTCTCACACACGAAGACCACCGGCAGTTTCCAGATCGCCGCCAGGTTCAAGGCCTCGTGGAAGGCGCCGATGTTGACCGTGCCGTCGCCGAAGAAACAAACGGCGACCTGTTCGGTGCCCCGGTACTTGGCGCTCCAAGCCGCCCCGCACGCCACGGGCAGGTGGGCGCCGATGATGGCGTAGGAGCCCATCATGCCGTGCTCGACGCTCGTGAGGTGCATCGAGCCACCCTTGCCCGCCATCAGACCATTGGACCGGCCGAGGAGCTCAGCAAGCACCGGCGTCATAGGTACGCCCCTCGCCAGGGTGTGGGCGTGACCTCGATAGGTGGCGAAGGTCCAGTCGTCGCTTCGCATGGCCGCACCGAAGCCGGCGGCGATGGCCTCCTGACCGAGCGACAGGTGACTTGTGCCCTTCACCAGGTTTTGGAGAAAGAGGTCGTAGGCGCGTTTCTCGAAGCCGCGCAGCTCCATCTGCAGTCGATAGAGCCGGAGGCTGGTGTCATGGTCGACCACGGCGCCCGACCCTTCCTGCACGCTGACATTGTTTGCTGACATCGATCCTCTCAGTACTGGTTGGCGACGACCAGTTCCTTGGCCGGGAACCGCGTGAGCACGCGAGGGCCGTCGTCGGTGACGACGATCTCCTCTTCTATCCGAGCGGCGGAGATCCCATCGGTGGCCGGGCAGTAGGTCTCGAGGGCGAACACCATGCCGGCCCGGATCTCGAGCGGGCTGCTCAAACTGTTGAGTCGACTGATGATGGGCCGTTCGTGTAGGCCGAGGCCGAGGCCATGGCCGAACTGCAGGCCAAACGCCGCCATCTCATTGGGAAAACCAAAGTCGGTAGCGGCCGGCCACACTCGGGCGATCTCGTCGGTACTTACGCCCGGTTTCACCAACTCGATGGCGGCGTCCATCCACTCACGGGCTCTGGTGTAGGCGTCGCGTTGGACCGCAGTGGCGCTCCCGACGCCAAAGGTTCGGTAGTAGCAGGTGCGGTAGCCGTTGTAGGACTGGATCACATCGAAGAAGGCCTGGTCCCCGGGACGGATGATCCGGTCGCTGAAGTTGTGGGGGTGGGGGTTGCAGCGCTCACCGGAGACGGCGTTGATCGCCTCGACCTGATCGGAGCCCATCTCGTAGAGCCGTTTGTTGGCGAGTGCCACGATCTCGTTCTCGCGCACCCCGGGTTTCAGAGCCTCGAAGATGTCCTGGTAGACGCCGTCGACCATGGCGGCAGCCTGCGAGAGGAGGGTGATCTCGTCGGTTGACTTGATCTGGCGGGCGTCGAGCATGACCTGCTGGCAGTCGCGCACCTCGATGCCCTGGCGCTGCATCTCGAAGAGGAACGGCAGCTCGGTGATGTCGAGCCCGACCGGTTCACCGGCCACACCGTGGTCCTCGAGCAGGCCCTTCAGCTCACTGACGGCCGATGCGAACAGACCGGCGGACGGGGGGACCGCGCCGCGCAGCCCGAGCATCCCGGCGCGACAGTTGTCGGGCTCGAGCCACGGAGAGAACAGCTGATGGTGGCGTGCCGCCGAGCCAAACTCCCACAGCATCGGCTCGCCGGTGCGCGTCAGCAGCGCGTACCGCGTCATCTTGTCGCCAAGGGCCCCACCGATCCACGTCGACGTCACGTAGCGGATGTTGTAGAAGTCGAAGAGCAGCAGGGCACCGAGCCCACTCTCCTCGAGCGCCTCTCGCGCCCGGGCCAGGCGGTAGGAACGGAGACGCTCGAAATCGATCCTGGACTCGAAGTCGACGCCGGTATGCCCGGGGGCCGGCACCAGCTGGCCGAAGTCGACGCTCATCCGCCGACCTCCCCGTTGATCACGTCGAGTCCGTCCGGGACGTCCGTGTCTTCGGGCGTCAGCGTCACTCCTGCGGCCCGGGCCTGCTCGAGCAGCAAGGAGGCGAAGTCATCCTCGCGATGGCCCGCCCCTATCGCCGCTCCGACAATCTGGGCGCACAGAGCTGCGAGCGGCATCGGCACCTCCAACGCACGACCCGCCTGGAGGCCAAGGTCGAAGTCCTTGCGGAGGAGCGGGGGTGTGAAGGTCGGGGTGAAGTCGAGACTGACGAAGGCCGGCGACTTGTACTTCGTGAACGTCGAACCCATCACCGACTTGTTCAGAAATTCGAGGAACGCGGACCGCTTTACGCCACCCTGTTCGGCCAGCACGGTGATCTCGGCCATGGACTGGGTGACGATCCCCAAGAAGACGTTGTGACAGATCTTGACGAGCCGGGCCAGCTCACCGGGACCGACGTACGTCACGCCGGCACCCAGCGCCTGGAGGAGCGGCTCTACCTCGCCGAACGTCTCCGGCGGCCCCGAGACTGCGAGTGTCAACTTTCCTGAACGGACCACCTTGGGGTTCCCGCTGACCGGCGCGGCAAGGAAGCTCGCGCCTTGCGCGGATGCGGCCGTGCGGACCTTCGCAGACATCTCCGATGACACGGTCGAACAATCGACGACCACCTTCGGTGCCGGCTTCTCACCACTCAGGATTCCCCCAGGCCCAATGGTTACGGCCTCGAGATCGGCATCCGCTGCGACCATCACGAACACAACGTCGTAGCCGGCCAGGTCCACGAGCCCCTCCACCACCGTGGCTCCCCGTTCGGCCAATACGGCGGCCTTGGAGGGAGTCCGGTTGAAGACCGCCAGCGGGTAACCGGCATGGAGCAGACGAGTCGCCATCGCTACTCCCATCCGGCCGGCACCAACCCATCCGATCCGAGGTTGGTCGCCAAGGGTCGCTTGCATAGCTCTGCCTCCAGGGGTCGGATCGAGGGCTGGCCGGCCCGCTCCATCTTTCATGAGGCGAGTCCGGGGTGGGTGGGGCGGGAACGCTGAAGCACGTGGTGGATCCTTCTCCTGCGCACCGAAGTCGATGAAGCCACCGCTCGCAACTGGTCTCGATCCTCCTTGCACGACCTTGCGCTCCGAGCCATTGCCAGGCAGGATAGCAACCGATTGCATCGGAGGCCATCTATGCCCCGCATCAGCTACGTCAACCCCGCAGACGTCGCGGATCCGTTGCCGTGTTGCAGCCCGACCGTCCTGTGATCCAGCACCCCGTTCCTGCACGTCCTGGTCGGAGGTCACCCTCAACAACGGCGTCACCATGCCCCAGCTCGGCTTCGGTGTGTTTCGCGTTCCAAATGCCGAGGCGGTGGTCTCAGCCGCCCTGCGTGTCGGATACCGACTTGTCGACACCGCAGCCTCATACCAAAACGAGAGAGGCGTTGGGCAGGCCATCCGGGACGCAGACGTCGATCCTGCCAGTATCTTCATCACGACCAAACTCGCTAATTCGGATCAGGGTTATGACCGAGCCCTTCGTGCATTCGAGCAGAGCCTACGAACGCTCGGGATGCCAGCGGTTGATCTCTACCTGATCCATTGGCCGGTCCCAACGAGGGACCTCTATCTGCAGACCTGGCGGGCGCTGGAGCAGATCTATGCTTCGGGCCGGGCTCGAGCGGTGGGTGTCTGCAACTTCACGGAAGCGCATCTCCGACGGCTGAGTGACCACAGCAACCTGGTCCCGGCGGTGAATCAGATCGAGCTCCATCCAGGATTCGTGCAGAAGGCTCTTCGGGCGGCCAATCAGGCGCTCGGCGTCACCACCGAGGCATGGAGTCCACTCGGCCGCGGCCAAGAACTGCTGGCATCACCCCGGGTAGTCACCATCGCGCACGAACTGGGACGGACCCCGGCACAGGTTGTGATCCGCTGGCACCTTGACGAGGGTCACGTGGCCATTCCCAAGTCGGCCGACCCCGCTCACCTCCGCAAGAATCTGGATTGCTTTGACTTCTCCCTCACCGATGAGCAACGTTCGGTGCTAACCGGCCTCTCGGCGCCCGGCCGGGTAGGACCCGATCCGCAAACGTTCGACGAGCACTGACCGAGGCATCGGCGGGCAGGCAACAAGGTGTCTCGTCCCTCTATACGACCAGGACAAACTTGCCGACGGCGTTGCGGTCCTCGAACACCCGATGCGCCTTGGCCGCCTCGTCCAGCGGCAGGACGGCGGTCACGTCGATCTCCACAGCCCCGCTTGCTACAAGATCGACGGCGCGACGCAACCCGGCCTGAGCGACCTCGGGAGCGCGAGCTGTGAGCTGGCCATTCGAGAGGCCTACGTAGGCGACGCATCGAGAACGCATCCACTCTCCGTCGGGCAGCGTCTGGACCGCCCGAGAGATGTTGCTATACGAGACCAGCCGACCGAAGGGCGCCAGCAGCTCGAACGATCTGGTCTGTAGTGCACCGCCCACCGGGTCGAGGACGACGTCAACTCCCTTACCCCCGGTCGCAGCGAGAACTCCCGCAGGAAACCCGACGTAGTCGAACACATCCGAGTACCCGTGCTCCCGGACGAAGGCAAACTTCGTGGGGTCGCCGACGGTTCCAAAGAGGTGTACACCCTCTCTGTCTCGCAGGATCTGGCCCACGACCGAGCCGACACCGCCCGCAGCTGCGTGCAAGAGCACCGTCTCACCCGAGCGAACCCTCGCCGCCCGCTCCAGCAGATTCATAGCCAGCGGCACGGTCACCAGCATTCCGGCCGACTGGGGCTGATCGGCGAGAGCGTCGGGAAGCGCCACGGTGAACTGCTCCGATGCAACGACGAACTCTGCGTAGGCATGGCCGCGCGTGAAGGCGGCAACCGCCTCACCGACTTGTAACGAGCTGACGCCCTTTCCCCTACGGCGTACCGTGCCGCTCACCTCCACCCCGGGGATGAACGGTACGACTCCAAGACCATCGCCTACCCGATTGCGGACGTCGGTGTAGTTCACCCCGATGAACTTGACCGCGATCGTAACTTCACCCGGTCCTGGCTCCGGCTCGGGTACGTCCTCGACGTTCAGGACATCCGGACCACCAAAACGGCGAACGACGACGGCTCTCACTTCATCAGCTCCTTGCGATGACGGCACGGTGGCTGGAATCTGCCCCGCCCTGGCCTTGCCTGCAAACGGTTGCCGTGTCATAGTGACCTACTAGAAGGTGAGGACTCAAGTGCATCGCATGCCCTTCTCCGAAGGAGGCAGACACCTCGTGGACTTCGACATCGTTGTGGCTGGGGCGGGGCACAACAGCCTTATCGCCAGCTGCTACCTCGCCAAGGCCGGCTACCGATGCCTGGTCCTTGACGCCCGCGCGATACCGGGAGGGGGAGCGGCTACCGAGGAGATACTTGGCCCGGGCTTCCACGTCGACAGCTGTTCCACCGGCCACACGTTGATCCGGACGAACCCGCTTCTGGTCGACGATGAGCTGGGCCTCGTGAGGGACTACGGGCTCACGTACCTCGAGCCTGATCCCGTGGCCCACGTCGCCTTTCCCGACGGTGAGCACTTCACCATGTGGCTCGACTCTGAGCGGACCGTGGCCGAGATCGCACGCTTCAACAAGAGCGACGCGGAGGCATACCGCCGGATGTCTCGGGAGTACGATGCCGTCAAAGGACTATTCAGCGCAGCGCAGTTCACCCCGATCGGGTTCGGGCCCTCACTTGACCAGCGGCTGGCTGAGCACCCGGCCGGCAAGGTGTGGGCGCGACGGCGGGCGTTGAGTGCATGGGAGGTCATCCGCCACGAGTTCGCTGACCGTCACATCCAATCGTTCATGCTGTGGATGTCGTTTCAGACCTTCGTGCTCTATGACACGCCCGGCACCGGAATGCTTGCCTACTCGGTCTTTGCTCGCCAGGCACGGAGCTGGTCTATTCCGGTGGGTGGATCCGGTCGTCTGACAGCCGGCCTCGTCGCGTATCTCGAGGCTCATGGAGGCAGCGTCCTGTGCGGGAAGCGGGTTGACCGCTTGATCATCGAGGATGGGCGCTGCGTCGGAGTCGAGACCGAGGACGGCAGCAGCTACCGCTCAGGTACCGCTGTCCTGTCCACGATTCACGTCAAGCACCTCGTCGACATGGCCCCGCCGACCGCCTGGCCGGAGGAGTTTCACTACGGAGTCGAGACCTACAACGTGGGCATACCCGGTTTCGCTGCCTACTTCGCGAGCAAGGTGCCTCCGATGTTCGAGACCCCGGACGCTCCGGTCAGCGCCGTGTCGGCCGGTACGGTGGGCTGGCCCGAGGACCTGATTCAACTCAGTGCCGACCTGCGCCTTGAGCGCTTCATCGACACCGTGCCCTGGCTCCTCGTCGCGACCCCGAGCCTGGTCGACCCGGGACGGGCCCCCGAGGGGATGCACACCGTCAAGCTGCTGAGTCCGCAGGCATATCGCCTACCGCCCGACTCGGCAGACTGGGACACCGTGAAGGAGGAGCATGCGCGGCGCCAATTGGAGCACTTGCGCCGGTTTGCCCCATCATTCACGGACGACTGCATCGTCACGCATCTGATCAAGGCACCGCCGGACATCGAGCGGTCCAACATCCACATGGTCCATGGCGCGTTCCACGGCGGTGACCGGGGACCGGCATTCAGCGGACCACTGCGTCCGGCTCCAGGCTGGGCCAGCCACAGGATGCCGATACCTGGCCTCTACCAGACTGGTGGTACCACTCATCCTGGTGGCTCAATCACCGGCGGGCCGGGACGCAATGCGGCCACTGTGCTCCTGCAGGACCTGGGCGTAGACTTAGCTGACCTTGTCAAGGCAGCCCCAGAGTCGGCCGCAGGTCAGGTCAGCTGATCGGCAATTATATGCGTTGACTCCAAGTCGGCCGCTAGCTCGCTGCGCTCTGCGTCGGTAAGTTGGCTGAGCGGTGCACGTACGGGGCCTCCAGAGAGGCCGGTCAGCCCCGACCATGCTTTTATATATGGCACGGGATGCACCCGGTTTCGGCTCCATTGTCCGTGCAACCACTTGCCGGCGAGGGCACGCAGAGGATCGAGAGCAGCCGAGATCTCCGCCGCCTTGTCGAAGTCACCAGCCAGTGCCATCCGTGTGTACTCTTGCATAGGCTTCCACCGCTCCGTCTGAAAGAGATACGGTGCCGCCGAAGACATGAACACCCGCTGACCATGATCTCGCATGTTCTCGAGCCACACGCTCTCATTCGGTTCACACACCAGGATCCGGTCTCCGACTCGACGGAGAACCTCGAGGTAGCGGGCGTGGTCATGACCAACCTTGATGCCACAGACGTTCTCTACGTCTGCGAGCCGATCAACGAGCTCGAGCGAGAGTGATACGCCCGAGTAGCTCGTGTCGAACAACCAGACGCCGATGTCGACTGAGGACAGCACCTCAGAAAACCACCGGTAGAGCCCCTCGTCCGAGCCCGCCGGAAAATAGGGATTGATGATCACCGCAAAATCCGCTCCGACATCAGTCGCGTGCCGGGTCAATTCGATGGTGTCTCGTGCACTGTGATGTCCAGTATGAGCTATGACAGGGCAGCGAGATCGACAGGCGTCCACCACCAACTCCACCGTTCGCCGCCGCTCGGGCAGGCTCAAGGCCCAAAACTCGCTCATGACGCCATTGCAGAAGATGCCATCCATCTCCAATGGCCCGGTAATCTGTTGAACGTCACTGGCCAGCGCGCCCTCGTCTATGTCACCGGATGTGGAAAACGGCGTGGTGATCGCGGCCCACAGCCCCGTGAACGACTCACGGGCGGCACGCTTGGCATTGCCCTTCAGATAGTTCACTCTCGCTACCTCCGGAGTGTCTCGGCCAACCAGTCGCCCACCATCGGACGAGCCTTGAACCACACGTTGTTCAGGATGTGCACACCGTCGGCGTAGACAACCGTCGTGACCGGGCCGCCTACCTCGGCGGCAATGCGCTCGGCGTTCGATGGCGGCGACATGGCGTCCAAGTGACCATAGACCTGAAGGAGCGGAACGGTCACACGGTCCAACACGCCAGCCAGTGTGATGGACGCCATCATCGCGGCAGGGTCATCACCCAGGTACTGGTACTGACCGATTCTGGTGAGGGGCTCCATTCCAGCAAAACGCCCTGCCGGGGTGTACCAGCTCGAGATCGACACGACGGCCCCTATCCTCTTATCAAGAGCCGCGGCCCGAAGAGCAAACAGCCCCCCGTAGGAGATTCCACCGACGGCGACCCGCCCAGCATCGATGTCAGGGCGCGCCAGCAGCGTGTCAAGGATCGTCAGAATCGCCAGTTCGTAGTCGGGGCGCATCTTCGTCGCTAGGCTCACCGAGCCTTGTCCAGGCCCGTCGAATGCTGCGACGGCTACTCCACGCCGCACGATGTGCTGGCCCAGGTCGAACAGCTCCTCCTTGGTGGAGTCTGCACCCGGGAGCAAGAGAACAAGTGGCGGACGCTCGATCCCCGCGGGAAGCTGCAGATAGCCAGGAAGACTTACTCCGTCGAAGTCAACCGAGAGAAGCTCCATCGGCGGTGAAACCAGCCGTGCGGCCTCCGTCCAGGCGTTCGCCATATTAGCCAGGGCGCCCCGGAACTGCACTTGATCGTGCGTGAACATGAAGCTGGCCCAGTGGTATTGCAACCCGGCGCGCACGAAGGCCTCACTAGCGCTCAAGATCCGCCCGGCCTGCTCTGACTCGACGCCACGGGCGAAGTGGCCAGCAGCAACTTCGCTCCACTTGGCGCACCATTGCTCGTAATCGGTGATGCTCTCCCGCAGGCTCTCGAGCTCCCACGGCGCTACCGAGTTGGAGAGGATCCGCCACGTGAAGCGGCGGTACATCGACTCGAGTCGGTCGTCGGACTCTTTCATGTGTGGACTCCAGTCTGAGATCGCCAGGTAGCGCCGTTGCCGTCCTCCAGCCCACGGGAGCTCCTCCGCACTTCGGCCTGGTGGGTGCCGATCTTCATGGTCATCAGGGTGTCGGTGCCATTTCCGTGTGTCAGTGTGAGCGCATCACGAACCAGCTTCTCGACTGGGAACTCCTCCATGATCCCCCGTCCACCAAAGAGACGCATGGCCTTCTGGGTGACGTCGATAGCCGCGTCAGCAGCAAGGACGCGGGCCTGCCACGACCGCTCGGGGTCGAACTCATTAGTATGGGAGTACTCCCAGGCAACCCACCACAGATGACTGCGCACGGCTTCGAGCGCCATGCGCATGCGCCCCAGGTCCTGGGCCACCAACTGATGGCGATAGATCGGCTGGCCCCCCTGAACCCGATCGATCGACCAGTCGAGAGCCACCTCGTAGGCAGCACGACCCACACCCAAGCACATGGCCGCGTTGGTGATGTTGGCCGCAGTAAGGCCTCGCTCGCTTGCCGCGTATCCGGCTCCGACGTCGGTAACGGCGTGGTCGAGAGGTATGTGGCAGTTCTCAAACCACACATCGGCCTGGGGCGATCCCCGCTGTCCAAGCTTCCGGTACAACGGCCCAGGACGGACACCCGGCGTTGCCGCTGGGACGGCAAACATCGTGGCCCCTTGACGGATGCCAACGGAGGGATCGGTCCGAGCCAACACGAAATAGAGTGAAGCAATGCCGCCATTGGTGATCATCAGCTTGTGCCCATTGAGGAGCCAGCCGTCGCCAGTACGTGAGGCCGAGAGCTGGGCGCCGTGCCCGGGTGCGTCGTACGGCAACGCATTGTCGCTGCCCGCGTCCGGCTCCGTGCTGGCGCTGGCAGGCACGAAGCGCTCATCCTGTGCGATCCCTCCCACGATGACCTCACGAACGACAACCGGGAGTCGAGGAACGAGGCGTGCGAACCGCCAATAGTGACGGAAGAAATAGGCCACTGAGAGATCGCCGGCAGCCAGCTCCTCGGCGACCAGGCACTGGGTGAGCATGTCCGCGCCTCGCCCGCCATATTCCCGGGGAAGCGGCAGGGCCTTGAGGCCGAGCGCCGAGCCCTCTCTCATGAGATCAAAAGGAAAGTTGTCCGCCTCCGTCAGCGCCTCCAGCCGGCCAACCGCCGGACGCAGGACTCGCATCGCATACTCCCGAGTCGCCTCGACGAGCTCGCCTTGTTCAGCCGTGAGGCGTAGGTCCACCGCTCAGCGCCTGACGTCCGTGATCGCGCCGCCAACTGACGTCATGTCACATGGTCACGGACGCTGGTGAGCGATGAATCGGTCTCCTCGATGCTCCCGCCGAGGTATAGGGCTCGCATCTGTGGGTTGGCCAGGATCTCCCTTCCCGGCCCTTCCAGGCGTACCCGTCCCGCCTCCAGCACGACACCGTGGCTGGCAAGCTCGAGCCCGGCACGAACATTCTGCTCGACGAGAAGAACCGTCCGGCCACTCTCCTGCATCTTCCGGACGTACTGGTACATCATGCGGGCTGCCTTGGGCTCTAGGCCCATCGAAGGCTCGTCGAGTACGACGAGTGCTGGGTCGAGCATGAGCGCACGCGCAAACTCGACGGTCCGCTGCTGACCTCCCGAGAGCGAACCCGCTCGTTCTCCCAACCGTTCGCGCACGATCGGGAACTGCTCGATGACCTGAGACATCCGCTCCTGGACCACCTTCTTGTCACGCTCGAGAAAGGCGCCCAGCTCTACATTGTCCTTGACGGTAAGGTCTGGGAACAGGCTCCTCGACTGCATGACTTGCACTACACCGCTACGAAGAATGGCTTGGGGTGACTTTCCACCAATAGGCTTGCCCTGGAACGTCACGCTGCCGAGGCGCGGACGAAGGAGTCCGCTGATGACCTTCAGCAGGGTGGACTTACCCGCCCCGTTGGGACCGACCACGCACGTGATGGAACCCTCCTCGACGGTGAGGTCGACCCCACGCAGCACGTCTCCGCCGCCGTAACCTGCGAACACGCCTTCCAGCGTCAACATCTCACTCGGCCTCCTCGACGTCGCTACCTAGGTAGGCCTCCATGACGGCCGGGTCCGCGCGGACCTGCGCCGGTGGCCCTGAAGTCAGCGCGCAACCGTTGTGCATGACGGAGACCTGATCACACAGTCCCATCACGAACTCCATATCGTGCTCGACGATCACGAATGTCACGCCCTCGGCATTGAGAGCACGAATCCTACCGGCAAGGTGCTTCAGCAGGCTCGGATTGACACCGCCCGCTGGCTCATCTAGCAGCATGATTGACGGCTGTGCCACCATGACGAACGCGAACTCGAGCAGCTTCTGCTGACCATACGACAGACTCCCGGCCGGCTCACGGGCAAGCGCGGTGAGGCCCACGAAATCCAGGGCCTCGCTCGCCCGCTCGTGCTCGCTGCCTGTTGTCCACCGACGGATCTGAGCGACAAACCCTCGCCGCTGAGCAGCGACGTGGACATTCTCGAGCACACTCAGTCGCGGGAAGATGCGCGTCAGCTGGAAGGTGCGACCGACCCCGGCGGCGAACACAGCATCCGGCTTGGTCCCAGTGATGTCTTTGCCCCGGAGCAGCACCCGACCGGACTCGGCTCGCTCGTAGCCGGTGATGACGTTGAACAGCGTGGTCTTGCCCGAGCCATTCGGACCAATCAGACCACTTATGGAACCTTCTCCGAAGGTCATGGTGCAGCCGCCAAGGGCGTGTACGCCACCGTAACTCTTCCGGACGTCTTCGACCGTGAGCATCGTCACTCCAATAACCTCTCACGATCAGCGCCGACCGAGACCCGGGGAGGCTCTGGACCCGGCGGCGGCAACGACGGTCTGCTGCGGGACCGCTCACGAGCTACCGCCCAGTGTCGCCAGGCTTGGGACACACTCGGCACCACGCCCGAAGGTAGAAGTCGAAGGATGACGACGAACAGCAGGCCGTATACGATCAAGAACACGTTGGCACCACCGAACTCGAGCAAGAAATACTGCTGCGCGGAGGCGATAACCAGCGCTCCAAGCGACGGGCCAATCAGGGTGCCCAGCCCCCCGGTAAATGCCATGACAGCGAGGGCGAGGTCGAAACTCGGGTCGAAGGCGAACTGAGGGAACACCGACCCGACGAAGGGCGCATAGATTGCTCCGGCCGCCCCGACGAAGACGGCCGAGATGGCGAACGCAATCAGCTTGGTCCGTGTCGTGTGTATCCCGAGACTACGAGCTCGATCCTCGTCGTCGCGAATGGCCAACAATCCAAGACCGTACTTGGACCGGCGCACCCACCATGAAACAGTGATGGCAACTGCGGCCGCAGCCAGTCCTATGTAGTAGAAGGGCTCGTTGAAGTAATTTCCCTGCCAGGTTGGGAACGGCATCTGCAAGCCTGAGGAGCCTCCCGTAAATGAGCTGAAGTTGAATGCGAGCAACTGGAAGATGAACATAACCGCGATGGTGAGGACGATGAAGGTGTGCTTGCGCACCCTCAAAAGGATCAGTCCGATCGGCACGGCCGCTACACCTGCGAAGAGACCAGCCACCGGCAACAGGGCAAACGAGTCCCACCCGGGCGGTATCTTGAAGTGGCTGGTCATCAGCGCCGACGTGTACTGACCGATGCCGAAGAAGACGGCGTGGCCGAGCGCTATGTAACCCGAGTACCCGGAGAATATGTTCCACCCGGAGACAGCCAACAGATAGATCATGGCAAAGACACCGATAGCCGTTACTGCCGGGTTCGAGAAAACGAGTGGGAACAGAAGCAGCGCCGCGCAGACCACCACCAACGCGCCCCACCGGGCCGGCTTGGGCAGGTCGTACGATGCCGGCGTCACTGTCGCCGTTGGCTTGAGGGTCGTTGTCACTGAGCTCGAACCCCCTGGCGACCAAACAGGCCTTGGGGCCGCAACAGCAGAACAACGACCAAGACGATGTAGAAGGTCGTCTGCCCCCATACCGGCGACCAGGTCACGGCGACCACGTCTTGTATCACGAGCATGAGAACGGCAGCCACGAGCGCTCCCCCTACGCTCCCGAAGCCCCCGAGGATGACGATCACGAGCAACCGGGAGATGAGATCGTACGAACTTGCGGCATCAAAGGCGTTTGTCGTGCCGAACACCATCCCACCAGCGGCAGCGAGTCCGAAGCCGATGCCGAGAGTCGTTGCCGAGACCCGGTCGGTGTTGATACCCACAAGTCGGGCTGCCACGGGATTCTGCATCGAAGCTCGCAAGCTACGACCAAATCTGGTTCGGTACAGCAACCCGTAGAGACCGGCAAGCAACCCGACGCTGAGGATGAAGGCATAGACGTAGATCAGCGGGAAATTGAGTCCAAGTAACTTGAATGACTCGTTGACGTACGAGGCGTGGATCTGCACCAGGTTGCTGGAGAAGGCCAGATCGAGCACCCCCTCCACCAGGGTGGCTACCGCGAACATGACGAGTAGTGACATGACCACCCGGTCCCGTTTGATGGGCTTGATCAGCAGCCAGTAGATGCCGACACCAAGGAGTCCTATCACCGGCACAGTAACGATCAACGACAGGAAGGGGTCGATGTTCAGATGGGAATACAAGGCGTAACTCAGATAGGCTCCCAATACAACCAGCGCGCCTTGAGCAAAGTTCACGATGTCCATGACACCGAACACCAGAGTGAGACCTGCGCCCATCAGGGCATAGAACCCTCCTACCAGGATTCCGTCGACGATGGCTTGTAGGATTAGCAATCTGGCTCCAATCTCGCTGAAGAGTCCTCGCTACGATCCACTCGTCGTTCCCCAAGCAGGACGGGTTGCTTCGATCGGCTTGACATCCGAGGCTCCGAGCGGCAGTACTGCGACCGGGGTCCCCTTCTGCCACTGGAAGACGTACGGCGTGGCCGCCGCATTCTCACCGTCGGCAGCGAACTTCACCGGTCCCTGGACCGTCTTGAACGTGGCCCCGGAGTGCAGGTAGGACTCAAGCTTGGTGTTGCTCAGCGAGTTGTTGTGCGTAACGGCCTGAGCCAAGACCTGACCCGCTGAGAACGCCTCGGCAACGTCGGCGCTGATATCGGCGGCCTTGCCTCCAAAGAGCTTCAGGTACTGGGCGACCATCTCGGAATTCTGGTAGAAGGTTGAGCCCGGGTACCACGTGTTGGGCACCATGATGGCTTCAGTGTTCTTGGCGCCGACCGCCTTGACAAACTGCGAGCCCTGGTCGGGGCCCGAGGCCTCGATGAGCAACTTGGGGTTGTACTTGTCCTGAATGAAGTCCTGGATCATCGCGTAGCCATCCGGCGGCATCGTGCCGAGCACGACGACCTTCGCCTTTGTCGCGGCGAGGGCGGCTGCAATTGGAGTGAAATCCGTCGTCTCCAAGGGATAGACTTTGTAGACCGCGGACGGGAAGCCGTGCGCGGTTAGATACGCCCGTGCCCCGTCTGTCTCGGGCTTGATGAAGGGATCGTCCATCGTCGCGTAGGCGACCGGTTGGCGAGGCTCCTTGGCCACCAGCCACTTCGCGAATGTAATCATCTGATACTTCGCGGATGCGCTCACATCGAACACGTTCTTCAGTCCCGACTGGAAGACCGAAGGGCCACCACCTATGCCCTCGAGCATCACGTAGCTGTAGCGGTTGGCGATGGTCGACGCGGGTCGCGTCAGCAGAGTGGAGTAGGGACCGAGCACGAAGTCGACGTGGCTTACGGTTATGAGCTTCTGATAGTTGGTCACGACTTGCGTCGGGCTCGATCCGTCCGAGACAAAGCTCATCACGACCTTGTGACCAAGGATGCCACCATGCGCATTCTGGAACGCGGCCCAAGTCTTGTACCCCTGCTCTGTCGCCAGCCCATCTCCGGAGAAGTCTCCCGAGAGCGATACCGAGACACCCACGGTGATGGGCTTGGACTTGCTTCCTGCGGAGTTCTGACCTCCGGCAGTAGAGGTAGAGCCGCTCCCACAGGCGGCAACTGTCAGCGTCACGGCTGCGGCTGCTGCGGTCCACGCCAGGCCACGACGGCGGCGTGTTCCTGCGGCCTTGCTGCTGGTGATCGCTTGGGCGAGTTTCACGGTCGACCTCCTAGTATGCGAGCAGGTTCATAGTGCAAAGCAAGCAAACGGCAATCGTTTGCGGAAAAGGCGGATGCATCTTCCCTTCGTTGTTCAAGTCGAAACGTAGGACTTTCCAGGGGCTTCAGAGCTGTACGGTGGCGGGGTTGACCCCGCCCGTCCGAGCAGGCCGAGATCCTGCAACCCCCGGGTCAGGCGGTCAAGCGTGCCGTCATCAAGGTCGACGAGCGGCAGCCGGACGCCACCGACCGGGTGACCCTGCAGCGCGAGGGCAGCCTTCACCGATGCTGGGTAACCACACTCGCGCAGCAGATGCCACAGGGCGGAAGCTCGGTACTGCAGTGGACGAGCTCGAGCCAGGTCGGCGGCTTGGCAAGCACGGTAGAGCTCGAGAATCAGCTCGGGCGCGATGCATGAGGCTGGAGAGAAGCAACCGGCGCCCCCAAGGGGCATCGACGCCAAGAGGAACTCGACCCCCGTAAGCATCGCAAAATCGGGGCGCCGCTTGGATGCGCGCCGACAGGCCTCGGTGAAGAACTGCATGTCATAGCTCGCGTCCTTCACTCCGATGAAGTTGGGACACTCGTCCAACAACTCCTCGATCACATCAGGGCTGAGAGTCACCCCGAGACGAGAGGGGAAGTTGTAGGCAACCACTCCAATCGTCACAGAGCGACACACGGCGCGGAAGTGCTCGACCAGACCGCGTCGGGAGGGGCGCCAGTGGTAGGGAGTCACCGAGATGACGGCGCTAGCGCCGGCCTGCTCGGCGTGGACCGCAAGTTCGATCACTTGATCGGTCCCAGGCATGCTGACGTGGGCAAGCACCGGCAGCCGGCCGGCCACGGCCGCCACGGCGGTCGTAAGGGCGCGCTCGCGTTCTGCCTGCGAGAGGTTCAGAGACTCCCCCGTGTGCAGCGGCAGGGCGAGCCCATGCACGCCATGACGCACCAGGCGGTCGCACAGCCAGCCCAGCATTTCGGTATCCAGCTGATTCTCAGCCGTGAACGGAGTCACCGGAGCTGCGATCACACCTTCAAGCGCAAACGCCACCATGACCTCAGATCACCACGATGGGCCGGATCGCCGAACGGCTCTCGAGCGCCAGGAATGCGTCCTGGACATTGTCGAGGGTGTATCGCTCCGTCGTCAGCGGGTCGGTTCGGATGGCGCCACTGGCGATCAGCTCGATCGTGGCGGGATAGGCGTTGGGGCTTGACCGCACGCCGAGCACGGTCAGCTCGTCGAGGGCGAGAAGATCGACGGGTAGTTGCGCAGTTGCTCCGCCTGTGAGGCCGAGAATGGCGACCGTGCCCCCTCGCCTCACCGAGCGCACCATCTGCTCAACTACAGCTGGATTGCCGGAGCAGTCGAAGACGTAGTCGACTCCCCGACCATCTGTCAGAGCGCGGATCTCGTCTACGGGACTCGTACGCTCATAGTCGATGATGTTCGTACTTCCGAGCTCGCTCGCCGTCGTAAGGCGCGCGCCTCGACCGACGGTGATGACCTGCGTGGCCCCTGCGGCCCGAGCTACCTGGAGCATCAGGAGTCCCAACAACCCGGGACCGAAGACGGCCACGCTCGAGCCCGGTCTGATTGTCGCCCTTCGGGCCGCGTGCACGGTCAACGCGGCCTGGTTGACGAGGACGCCGGAGACGTCGCTCACGCTGTCGGGCAGCTTGTAGGTAGCCGTCACAGGACGGGCCGCAAACTGGGCGAGGGCGCCAGGAGCGGTGTGACCGTAGAGCTTGAAACCTGGTTCTCTGACCCGCTCGCAGAGGTTGTAACGGCCCGAGCGGCACAATCGGCACTCTCCACAGCCGGCGTGGTTCTCGGCGACCACCCGATCTCCGACCGCTAGGCCACTGCGCTCCGTGCCGGAACCCATCGCAACGATCACGCCAGACCATTCGTGACCGATGATGAAGGGAAGAGATGGCGGCCATGTGCCCCGGAAGGCGCCGCTCACGATCTTGAGGTCAGTGCCGCAAAGACCGCACGCCAGTACCTGGCACAGCACCTCACCTGGCCCAACTCGAGGCACCGGAGTCTCGGTCAGGGTGAGCCGACCGAAGTCGGCGAGGACCGCCGCGCGCATCGTGTCGCCGACGGGACCAGGGGTGGTCTTTGTTGTCATGGCATCACCCCGTCGGCGGGCCCTGTCTGCATCTCATTGGATTGGCCGTTGCTATGCACGCCAAGCACGGCCCAGACCTCCTTCGCTCGCTTGACGATGAGATCGGCGACCTCTTCGGCAATCTCTTCCGAGCGTCCCACTTCGGCCCGCTCCGGGTGCCCGTACCAGCCCGTTGGGGCGATCTGGTGGAAGTCCTGGAGGACGGGGAAGACATCGTGTCTTCTGAACAGGGCATGCGCCGCCTCACCCGCTCCGGCATCGGTGGGCGCCATCACCTGGTCCAACCTGACCAGCGACGAATCATAGGCAAGCACCGCAGCTGTTTCCATTGAGCCCGCGTGAGTGAACTCCATCTCGTCCGGGTGCAACGAGTTCGTGATCACGTGAGCCTCGGCCATGACGACCTGTAAGCCGAATGCCCGTTGAGCGTTGTCGGCGGCCAACCGAAGCGTCGGTGAGTTTCCCTCGTGCCAGTTGACGACCACTACTCGCCGCACGCCGGCCCCGCGAAGATTTCCCGCCACGTCGGCGAACACAGCCATCAGGGTCTCAGGGGAGAGGCTGAGGGAGCCGGGCCATCCCAAGTGATAGGGCGCGATCCCGATTGGCCCCAAGGTGGCCACCACGGTGTCGAGGCGCTCGGCGACGCGCTCGGCGATCGAGAGGGCAGCGAACGAGTCCGTTCCGAGCGGTAGGTGGCTACCGTGCTGCTCGATGCTGCCGGCCGCAAGGACGGCGACGCCGCTCGTCGCGAGCAGTCGGGCGGCCACCGGTTGGCTGAGCCGCTCGAGCAGTCGTTCAACGTGACGTGGCATTTGGCGAATCAGCCTCCATATCCGGATGTGGTCCCGCGCTCGACCGCGCCCCGATGGCCGGAGACGGGTGTCGTCCAGGTCTCCGTGACCAGGTCGAGCAGGCTTGGATGTCTCCCGGCCAGCGCTTCGGCCATGGCAGGCCGCAGGGCATCCGGATTCGCTACTCGCTGTCCGTTCCAACCGTAAGCGCGCGCTACCGCGCTGTAGTCGACGTCACCGAAGTCATCGTCCTCCCACCCCCGGCCGAAAGTGATCTTTCGGTACCATCGGATCCATCCCAGCGAACGATTGTTCAAAACCACCACTGTGATAGGCAACCGCTGTTCAACGACCGTCGCGAATTCTCCGACTGCATATCCGATAGCACCATCGCCGGTGAGCACGACGGTTCGTCGATCCCGATCGGCCGTAGCGACGCCGATTGCAGCGGGAAGCGCGAACCCGAGGCCCGCCAAGCCCCGGGGCATGAGCACCCGCCTCCCAGATGCCCGTTGCTCGAGATACACCCCGACCCAGCCGCTGGAAAGGCTCGCGTCACAGACGAGGATGTCATCGGGGTCAAGGAGCATCTCCAGCTCAGCGACCACGCGCTGGGGCACGATGGGCCGGGCATTGCTACACCCCTCCCGATGACGCTCCGCCCGCCAACTCGCGACGTGACCTGCCACGGTTGCGGTCCACTTCGCCCGATCCGTCGGAGTGGCGGCGTCGGCTCCCCTCGTCTGCCTATCGAGCGCATCCACCAGCGCCAGCAAGCCGGTTCTTGCGTCGGCGAGGACAGCGGCCGAGAGCGGAAAGACACGGCCCAGTTCGGCCGGGTCTATGTCAACCTGGACAACGAGCTGGTCGCCACGAGGCCGGGACCAGTTGAACGTCGGGCCGCTCCCTGCCTTGGTGCCCACCAAGAGGATCACGTCGGCATCGTCCATCGTTGTGGCTGCCGCCGGGCAGCCCATCGACCCAACGACGCCCACCGCCAAGGGATGACCTTCCGCAATCGAGCCCTTGCCCGACAAGGAGGTTGCCACTGCAGCCGACAGCTTCTCGGCCAGCGTGGTCAGCGCGGCCTCCGCCCCAGAGATCAGCACCCCTCCACCGGCGACGATGAGCGGCCTGCGGGCACGCGCAAGCACCAGTGCCGCCGCGACGACATCGGCCGCCTCCGGGGCCGGCCGAAAGGCCGGATACCGGCCGAACCGAGCGGGGGCCGCACCGGCTGCCTTCGGGGCAGACCCCCTGAGACGACTCACAAGTGCGGGAGGAACGGGGCCATCGAGCACATCTTGTGGAAGGAGGAGTGCGGTCGGCCCTGGCCGTCCGCTTGTCGCCTCCCGGAAGGCCTGACATACGAGGTCGGGTAGCGCTTCCAGGTCGGGCACCGTCGCCTGCCACTTCGTTACCGGGCCCAGTAACGTCGCCTGATCGAGCGCTTGAGATGCTGCGCTCCGGTAGCGGTGCGGCGCCAAGCGCGCCGGAAGCTCGCTCACCAGTGCCACGACCGGGATCGAGGAGCCAAGCGCCTCGCCCAAGCCGGATGGCAGCTTCGCTGTACCTGGCCCCACCGTCGCGTCGCACACCCCGACTCGGCCGGTAACCCGAGCGTAGGCGTCGGCCGCGTACGCCGCCGACCGCTCATCACGCACCAGGACGTGGCGAATCTGGCCCTCCTGCGCGCTGATGCCGTCGTAGAGGGCAAGGGTCTGGCCACCGGGAAGACCGAACACGTACTCGACCCCGTGCTCAATGAGCAGGGCGGTCAGCAGACCCCCTCCGTGCTCGGGGGCGTTCGAGGCCGGGTCGGGTGAGAGGTCGATGTCCAGCACACCCGACGCGCCTCCCGCCTCCGAACCCGTTGCGATCTCCCCCACGAAGACAACCCCATTTCTTGCAACCGATTGCACAACAATCTAGCCGGCCCCTCAAACTTGTCAAGCCGCCCCGTCATCTCCCGTCTCAGGAGCCGGAGCGATCCACCTTGGCGGGAGGTGCAGTCGAACCCCGGACGACGAGGCTCACGGGCACGACAATGCGCTGCGGCGGTTGCCCCGGATCGGCAATCCTGGCGATCAGGCACTCCGCCGCCAACCGCCCAAGGTCCCGCTCCGGTACCGTCACGCTGGTGAGGGGTGGCTGCAGGCGGCCGGCAAGGGGCATGTCGTTGATCCCCACAACTGACAGGTCGCGCGGGCAGCTCAACCCGGCTTCGACGGCCGCATCGATCACCCCGAGCGCTATCAGATCGTTGCCGGCCACGACGGCCGTGATACCGGGGAAGTCCCGGAGCATCTGGCGCGCGGCGCGGTATCCAGCGGCCTCGTCGAACGCTACGGCCTCCACGACATGGGATTCCCGGCCAAGCCGGCGCATAGCTCGGCCGAAGGCCCGGAGGCGACGGTCACCATTGGACGTAAACAGCGGCCCTACCACGAGGCCGACTCGGCGATGACCCAGGTCGTCCAGGTGAGCCACGGCCAGCCGTATGCCGCGAGCATCGTTCGGCACCACAGAGGAGATGGCGCTGTGATCGACTGTACGGTTGAACAAGACGACGGGCGTCCCACTGGAGTCCAAGCGGTCGACGATGGGGTCGTGGCGGCGAACCATGGCCAACAGGAGTCCGTCGACGCGTGCCTCGAGCATCGTGTCGAGCTGGGTGCGGGCCTTGTCGGGATCGTTGTCACTGCTGGAGAGGAGTAACGAGAACCCGGCCTCGGTCAGGACCTCCTCCGCACCGCGAACCGCGGGTGGGAAGAAAGGGTTGGTGATGTCAGGCACCACCATCCCGATCGCCATCGAGCGGCGTGTCTTGAGCCCCCGGGCCATGCCGTTGACTCGGTATCCCAACTCACTGGCGGCGAGGCGGACCTTCGCGACAGTCTCCGCCTGGACCATTGCCGCGGTCTGATCGTTCAGCGCCCTCGAGGCAGTGGAGAGATGCACACCCGCCGCCACGGCCACGTCCTTGAGACGTGGTGCACCTAGTCGATTCGCTGTTCGGGACATGTCTCCGACGAGGGGGGCTGGGTCGAGCTCCTCCACGCCGTCCTTCGCCGGATGCGACTCGGGAGCCGAGGGGTTCTGAGTTTCGACAGCCAAAATTTCCCCACCTGCATCCGTGACTTGGGAGACCACCCACGTTACCGCAAGGTCAGAACGCTCCGATATCTCCACTTGACATGGTCTCCGGGCGGAGTCACTCTGGTTCTTCAGGAACATACAACCGATTGCAGTGGGGGGCAGGTGACGTCAACCAACGGCACAGTCAATGACGTCACAGACGAGCGAGTCACGAGTGCCACGGCCCACTGGGCCCCGCGCTTCATAGCCAACGGGACGGATTATGCCGACTTCCTGTCGACGTTGGCCCGTACGTCGCGGTGGGAAGACTGGTGCATGGAGTGGGGGCGTACCGCCAAAGGGTACGAAACCGTGGCCGACGAGGCGGAGGCAGCTCACCGGCCGTTGACGGCGGCCGGTGCGTGGCGCAGGGCCGCCCTCTGTTGGCACTGGGGAAAGTTCCTGTTCATGGACGACCTCAAACAGCAGCGCGAGGCGCACGAACGGACGATCTCTTGCTTTGCGCGTGGGGCTTGGGCGATGGACCCGCCGGCCGAGCGAGTCGAGATCCACTATGGCTCGCACGCGCTTGTCGGATATCTACGCGTCCCTGCGGCCACGGATCCTCCGCCCGTGGTGATCATGGCGCCAGGGCTCGACTCTGTGAAAGAGGAGCTGCAGGCGACGGCCGAGTATCTGCTTCGCCGTGGCATCGCCACATTGGCAGTTGACGGCCCGGGGCAGGGCGAGGCCGAGTACACCCTGACAATCGAGCCCGCGTACGAACGGGTGGCGACGTCGGTGACCGATTGGCTCGAGGACAGGACGGACATCGACCCGGACCGCATCGGGCTCTTCGGCGTCAGCCTCGGTGGCTACTACGCCGCGAGAGCAGTCGCCTACGAGCCGCGCCTGAAGGCCACGGTCTCACTATGCGGTGCATACCGGTTCGACCTCGATTGGGCCGACCTGCCGCCGGTCACTCGGGCCGCCTTCCAGCACCGCTCTGGCGCGCAGAGCCCGGAGGAGGCTCGGGAGTTCGCCGGCCGGCTCACACTCGAGCAGGCCGCGCCCCTCATCACCAATCCCCTCCTTGTGGTCCATGGAAGGCGCGATCGACTGCTGCCCGCCCATCACGCCGAGCGGCTCGTCGCGGAGGCACCGGGCGCCACCCTCGTGATGTACGAAGACGGCAATCATGGCGTCACCAACCACCCGTTCCAGTCACGATCGCTCGTCGCTGACTGGCTTGCCGAGCACCTGGGTGGCTCTCGCTGACGATGGTTTTGCCCTACGACAGACCGCGAGCAAGGAGCAGCAGTGCCGGATGCAGACATCGAGGCAGCAATAGCCCACTGGGCGCCACGCTTCATCACGCAGGGGGTCGACCCCAACGACTTCATCCGGGTCACTGGAGCACTCGACCACTGGGCTGATTGGCTGAGCGCCTGGTGTGCCAACGGTGACATGCACGCCCGGTTGGCCGAGGACGCCGAGACGAAGGATCATCGGCTCACAGCAGGCAACGCCTGGATGCGGGCTGCGCTCAGCTACCACTTTGCGAAGTTCGTCTGGGTGCTTGACATGGAGCGACACCGGGCTGCGACACTGGCGTCGGTCGATGCGATGCGTCGTGCTCACGCAGCACTCGACCCGACGGCCGAGCGAGTGGAGTTTGCCTTCGAGGGCGAAGGGCTCGTCGGCAACCTGCGCCGGCCGCCCGGTAAGGACCGGCCGCCAGTGGTGCTGCTCTTGCCGGGACTGGACTCAACCAAAGAGGAGTTCTTTCGCTGGGAGAACGTCTTTCTCCAGCGAGGGATGGCCACCTTCGCCCTTGATGGACCGGGCCAGGGCGAGAGCGGCTACTTCTTCCCATTGCGGCCCGACTACGAGGTCGCCACCGCTGCTGCCATCGACGTCCTGGCCGCTCGGCCAGATCTCGATCTGAATCGTCTCGGTGTAGCCGGCGTAAGCATGGGTGGGTACTATGCAGCCCGCTCGGCCGCCTTCGACCACCGAATCAGCGCGGCGCTGACCGTCGGCGGACCGTACGAGTCAGGGAGTCGATTCGACTCACGTCCACAGATCAGCCGAAATGCATTCATTTGTTACTCGCAGGCGGCCACGGTCGACCAGGCACGACGGATTGCGATGGAGATGACCCTAGAAGGTGTCCTGTCCAATCTTGTCCAGCCGCTACTGGTCATCTTTGGACGACTGGACAGATTGGTTCCCTACGAGCAGGCCGAGCGAGTGGTCCGAGAGGCACCGAACGCCAGCCTCGTCATGTACGAGGATGGCAACCACGTCTGCAACAATCTGCCGTACCTCTACCAGCCGTTGGCGGGCGACTGGATGGCCAACCAACTCACGGACTGACTTCCAGGCGAGAGCGGGGCCGTCGCGGGTCCGGAGGCGGCCCCAGAGGGTCCAGACCAAGCCCAAGAGGGTCCAGACCAAGCTACGATTTGTGCAAACATTTGGAGTTTGTGAGGTCAGGAGCGGATGGCAGAACAGCTTGCTACAGACGGTGCCCTGAAGTCCCGGATTTGCGACGGCATGCGCATCGAGTGGGACGTCCCGATCCCAATGGATGACGGCACGGTTCTTCGCGCCGACGTCTACCGGCCGATCTCGCCCGGCGCCTACCCTGTGATAGCCAGCCATGGCCCCTACGCCAAGGGACTCACCTTCGAAGCCGGCTACCCGGTCCAGTGGGCCCAACTGCGTGACGACCACCCCGAAGCTCTCGAAGGTAGCTCAGGACGGTACTCGGCTTGGGAGCTGGTCGACCCTGAGCAATGGATCCCCTTTGGATACGCAGTTGTGCGGGTGGACTCCCGGGGGGCCGGCCGCTCCCCGGGGTTCGTGGACGTCTGGGGTCCACGTGAGGCAAAGGACTTTCGTGACTGCATCGAGTGGATAGCCGAACGACCCTGGTCCAACGGCAGAATCGGGCTGGCCGGCATCTCCTACTACGCGAAGAACCAATGGCAGGTGGCCGCCTTGCGGCCGCCACATCTTGCCGCCATCTGCCCGTGGGAGGGAGCCAACGACTATTACCGAGAGATGACTCATCACGGCGGCATCCACAACGCGTTTCTGCCCGACTGGTATGGCCGTATGTCGACGATTCAATATGGTCTCGGATCCCGAGGTTTTCGTAACCCGGAAAGTGGACTACTGGCGGCGGGAGACACGGATCTTTCTGACGCTGAGCTCGCCGCCAACAGATGCGACCTTGCCGCTGAGATCCTCGCTCACCCGTTTGACGACGACTGGCACTCCCGGCACTCCAGCCGGCCCGAGAACATCACTGTGCCTGTCCTCTCGGCCGGCAACTGGGGAGGACTCGGCAATCATCAGCGCGGCAACATCGTCGCGTGGGAGAGGGCCGGCTCGAAGCAGAAGTGGCTGGAGATGCACGGTGGGACCCATTGGACGGCCTTCTACACGGAATACGGCCGGGTGCTGCAGCGAAGATTCTTTGACTATTTCCTCAAAGGTGAGGGAGATTGGCGCAGCCAACCGCCTGTATCGTTGCAGCTCCGTCAGGTCGACGGGTCCTTCCTCCAGAGAGGTGAGCAGGAGTGGCCGCTGGCGCGAACGGAGTGGCGGCGCAGCTACCTCGACCTGGCGAGCCTCTCTCTCGCACCCGAGCCGACGGCGACGGCCTCCCAAGTCAGCTATCGCGCCCTCGGCGACGGGATCACACTGACTACCCCTCCGCTGGCGATGGACACGGAGGTCTCGGGTCCGGTCTCGGCCCGACTGTGGATCGCCTCTTCGACCGAGGACGCCGACCTCTTCTTGGTGCTGCGGGCCTTTGCACCGGACGGTCACGAAGTGCTCTTCCAAGGCGCAAACGATCCGCAGGCACCGCTGTCCCAGGGCTGGCTGCGCGCCTCGCACCGAGAGCTGGACCCGCAGCAGTCGCGACCGTGGGCGCCCTGGCATCCCCACCGAGTCTCCCAGCCTCTGGTCCCGGGTGAGGCCTACGAGCTCGACATCGAGATCTGGGCGACCTGCGTTGCCCTCCCTTCTGGATACCGTCTGGGCCTCTCGATCCTCGGACGGGACTTCGATCACGGCCTGTCCGCCAGCAGAATGGGCGCAAGGATTATGCGCGGGAGCGGCCCCTTCCTCCATGAGCACCCTCAGGACCGGCCGTCGGCTCTCTTCGACAACACGGTCACCATCTACTCGGGAGGCAGCCGGCCATCAAGTCTCTTGCTGCCGATCATCGGTCAGGGAGCTCCCGGGTCGACAGGACGGTGAAAGTCCCGGCCGAGATCGGCGGCCGCCATGCCCGACGAGCCATTACTGCTTGGGTGGGCGGGACAGTGGCAGCGGTCGTGGCGCGACGGGCGTAGACACCACGATCGACGTGACGGTCTGCCCGTAGGCGAGGAACTGGTCGAGGATCTCTTCGAGCTCTGGGACCGTTGGGGCATGGATCTTGACCAAGAAGCAGTCCTCGCCGGTGATGCGATGACATTCACTCACCCGCCCGAGTCGCTCGGCGAGCTCTGCCACCTTGGGGAGTTGGCCCGGGGCGGGCCTCACCCTGACGAAGGCGGCGACAGGGAGGCCGAGGGCGATCGGGTCGACCTCGAGGCGGTACCCGGCGATAACCCCCGCCCGCTCCATGCGCTGGACGCGCTCGGTCACCGCAGGCGCCGACATGCCAACACTGCGGCCGAGAGCGGACATCGTGATACGGGGGTTGTCGTGCAGCTCGCCAAGCAGCGCCACGTTGACCTCGTCCAACGGGTCATCGGACGATACGAAGGCATCTGCCGGAAATTGTCTTGAACCTATAGGCACCGCAGCAAATCTACCTTTGATCAGGTCTTCACATCCCCCTAGGAGCCTACAAGACTCGAAGTCATGGATCGCACCGCAAATCGGGCGCAACGAACCGTCACCCGACTCCCGCCCGCCTCGTACTTTCTGACGAGCGCCGTGTTCCACTACCTCGGACCGTCCTTTGCCGTCCTGCTGTTCGCCCACGTCGGAGTGCTCGGAGTCGCCTGGCTGCGGATCGCAAGCGCAGCGATCGTCTTCGCCGTCTGGCGGCGTCCCTGGCGGCTGCTCCGGGCGCTCACGGTCTCCCAGCGGTGGGTGCTCATCGGGCTCGGCGCCGTCCTCGCCGCCATGAACTCGCTCTTCTACCTCGCCATCGACCGTCTGCCCCTCTCGACCGTGGGTGCCATCGAATTTCTCGGCACCGTCATCCTGGCTGCGCTCGGTGCCAGGACCCGGAGAAACCTGCTTGCCCTCGCCCTGGCCGTCGGCGGAGTCCTGGCCCTGACCGAGGTACGCATCACCGCCCGGCCCCTCGGCTTCGTGTTTGCCTTCGCCAACTGCGCCGGGTTCATGCTCTACGTCATCCTGGGACACCGGATCGCCAACACCGCCACCTCGAAAGGCAACTCGCCCACCCGCGCAGGGTCCTCGCCGGCCATGAGCGGGATCGACCAGCTCGGCGTCGCCATGCTCGTCGCCGCCATCGTCGCCACCCCTGTGGGCCTCGGCGCCGCCGTTCGCACCTTCACCCGTCCCCTATGGCTGGGATGGGCCGTCGGCGTCGGCGTGTGCTCCTCGGTGATCCCCTACGTCACCGATCAGCTCGCCATGGCGCGACTCGCCCGCGCCACCTTCGCCTTGATGCTCGCCCTGCTCCCCGCCGCCGCGACCGTGATCGGGCTCGTCATCCTCGGACAGGTCCCCACCGTGGAGGACCTCATTGGCATCGCGCTCGTCATCGTCGGTGTCGCCGTACACCACGCCCCCGAATCGAGCTCAGAACGATCACCTCGGGCCGGCAGGGCGTACCCCAGTGGCCCCAGGTAGGGTGAGATTCAGCAACACAGAAGTACGAGCCAGAGGGGGACGACTTGAGCTCATCCATCGACAAGGTGCTGCGCGACGCCGTCGAGGCCGGCGCTGTACCCAACGTGGCGGCCATCGCGGCCGACCGCAACGGCGTGATCTACGAGGGTGCGGCCGGGCCGCGCGTCGCCGGCGTCGAAGGCGACCCGGTGACCGTCGACACCCACTTCCGGATCATGTCCATGACCAAGATGGTCGCGACCGTTGCCGCCCTCCAGCAGGTGGAGAAGGGGACGCTCGACCTCGACGCGCCGATCGACACCTACCGGCCGGAGTTCGCTGAGGTGCAGGTCCTCGACGGCTTCGATGACGACAAGCCGCGGCTCCGCGCGCCGGCGTCGCGGGCGACCGTGCGGCAGTTGGTCACGCACACATCGGGGCTCAGGTACTGGTTCTGGAACGCCGACGTCCTCCGTTGGGAGACCCTCACGGGCACCCCCAACGTCCTCTCCGGCTCCAACGTCATCTTCACCGCCCCCATGACCGCCGATCCCGGCACCAAGTTTCAGTACGGCATCAACACCGACTGGCTCGGACGGGTCGTCGAAGCGGCCAGTGGCACCACGCTCGACGTCGCCGTGAAGGAGGACATCACCGGACCGCTCGGGATGGGTGAGACGACCTTCCTCATGGACGATGGACAGCGGAAGACCTCGGTGCCCGTCCACCTGAAGGGCGAAGACGGCACCTGGGCGCCGAGTGAGATCGAGCTCAGCCAATCGCCCGACTACTGGGCCGGAGGCCACGGCCTGCACTCCACACCGCGTGACTACCTGAAGTTTCAGCGTGCCCTGCTCGGTAGCGGAGAGCTCGACGGCGCGCGCATCCTGCAGAAGTCGACGGTGGACGCCGCGTTCACGAACCAGATCGGCGACCTCGACTTCCCGGCCACGATCCCCTCTGCGGACCCGTCCGCTTCTGGGCCGTTCAACGCCGGGCCCGGCTACAAGTGGGGCTACGGACTGCTGCTCAACACCGCCGACGTGCCCGGAGCGCGCCGAGCGGGCTCAGGGGCGTGGGCGGGTCTGCTGAACACCCACTTCTGGGTCGACCCGAAGAGCGGCATCACCGGGGCCATCTACACCCAGTTCCTTCCTTTCGTGCCCGAGGAGGCCATGACCATGTACGCCGACTTCGAGCGGGCCCTCTACGCTTCTTTGTGATGCCGCGGGTCGGCTAGCCGAAGGCAACAGCAGCGTTACCCTGCGGCAGGCGATGACCGGCGGAATCGTAGGCCCTGTAGATGGGTGAAGCACGCCCCGGGACCCGGGTTTTTTCTTTCGGAGTGCCTCAGACGGGCGGGGCGAAGAAAAATTCGAGGGCGATGTTGTCGGGATCCCGGAAGGAGAGTCCCGACCCGTAGTGGGCATCCACGATCCCACCGTTGGCGATGCCCAGCTCGTCGAGCCGAGCCTCCCAGCTCTCGAGCTCGGCCCGGCTCGCACACCCGAAGGCCACATGGTCGAGACCCAGGCTGGTCTCGTCGAAGGTGGCGACGCTCGACCGCTTGGGATGCTGATGAAGTCCGAACAGCGTCTCGTTGTTCAGCGCCCAGACCACATGACGGAACGGGCCGGTGTCCTCGTCGAGGACCGGATCCGAGCCGATCAGGGCTTGGTACCACGGCACGCTTCGGCCCAGGTCGCTCACCGTGAGAGCGACGTGCGTCAATATCGGTGCTGGCATGATGAAAACCCCCGTGTCCTTGTTCGCCGTGCGGTGGGTGAACTGTCTACGACCTTAACCCCTCCTTCCCGCCCGCGGCGGAACGGCGCCGGCCTCCTCAGCTCTGGAGGTCGCCGACGGCGGCGGCGATGGCGGCGATCTCGGCAGGCCCGTCTTCGAGGTCGTCGAGGGGCCGCAGTACAAACTTCGAGAACCCGGCGACGATGAAGTCCTCGACGAGCCGACGGGTCCGCTCCCACCCGACGGGCACGAGGTCGTCGACGTCGGCTCCCTTGGCGCGCGACCGGATCGAGGCCGCGGCGCGCTCGGAGAGGGGCTTCGACGCGTACCCGATGCTGACCCCGAAGTGCTCGCCGCTTATCTGCCGGCCGGCCTCGGCGGCGGCCGCGTCGACCACCTCCCGTCCTGCGGCGGCGGTCTGCGGGGTACAGAGCGACGGCAGCCATCCGTCACCGAGCCGGCCGCAGCGGCGCAGCGAGGCCGGCGCCATGCCCCCGAGCCACACCTCGAGCGGATTCTGAGCCGGCGTCGGGCCGAGCCGGACCTCATCGATAAGGATGTCGCCTCGACTCCATGAAACGGCCTCGCCCGACCACAGCCGGCGGAGCACCGGCAGGATGTCGTCGATGGCGGCGCCCCGCTCTGCCGGTGGGACCCCGATGGCGTCCCTCTCCGGCTGCGTCGTGAGCCCGGGCACGAGGGTGACGAGCAGCCGGCCGCCGGACAGCCGGTCGAGACTGGCCAGCGACTTGGCCAGCCGCAACGGATTGCGGCCGGGAAGGAGCATCGTCGTGCCGACCTTGAGCTCGGGATGTCGTGCCGCGCACCACGAAAGAGCGACGAGAGGGTCGAACGTACGCCCGGTCATCACCTCCGAGAGCCACAGCGAGTCCAGCCCATTGGCCACGACGGCACTGGCGATCGCTTCGACGCTCCCGCCCGCAAGCGACCCGCTCCCTAGCCCGACGCCGACGCGAACTTTCACTCCGCCGTGCCTCCATCGGCGGCCGCAGCCACCCGTCGGCGCAACTCGACGTACACCTCGGTTCCGACGACGGCCTCGAGCTCGGCTCCGAGAGAGTCGATCACAGGTCGGTCTCCTATGTAGGCGAGGGATCCCTCGGTACAGCACCAGTGCATCGTCTCGCCGTCCTCACCCCAGTCCTTGCGGCTCCAAGGGCGGACGGTCGCTATCTCGGCGCTCTCGCCGGTGGGCTCCCAATCCACCCTGATCGGCAATTGCCAGCACACGGAAGGCTTCCACTCGATGGGCGAATCACCGGCATCGAGCGCGGCCAGGTGCAGGGCGCAGCCGGTACCGCCGGCGAAGCCCGGACGGTTGAGGAAGATGCAGGCTCCGTCGACGACCCTGGTGCTCGTGCGGGTTTCGTCGCCGAAGATTCCGCCAGCGCCGGCCTCGACGTGGCGTTCGAAGCGGCCCGGCTCGAGCGTGGCCGCCAGGGCGGAGATCCGCATGGCCTCGTCCGTGTCGGCAAGCTCTGCGCCGACCGAGCAACAACCGAGGCCGAGGTCAGCGGCCGGCTCGGAACCGATACCGAGACACCCGCGACCCCACAGGCACGTCCACCGCGATGTCATGAAGTCCCGATCGAACCGCCAGACGGTGTCGCCGCCCTCGATCTCTACCATCGGCCGATCCATAGGGAGAGACTACGCAGCCGGAATGGTGTGCCTGTCCGCTCTAGGGGAATGACCCCGCTCGATGGCCGTTCGTCGCGACCTGGGGAACCGCCCGGTCGCCGTCGACCGGTCATCGAGGTCGAAGGCGCCGCCCAGGGATGGGTCTACCTCCGGGCCGGCGTCACCGCGTCTTTCCGGTCATCGGACCGGCTCATCGTCAGGCCCTCGTAGCCACCGTCGGCGACCTTCTCGAGGATCCGGCGGTACCCGCGCACCCCGCCCGAGTAGAGCATGAACACACGGGGCTTGCCCGGCATCTCGTCGCCCATGTAATACGAGCGCGCCCTCGGGTACAGGGTCTCGTTGGCGCGTTCGTTGGCGTGCGCCACCCACCGGTCCTGGGCTTGGGGAGTGGCCTCCACCAGGTCCTGGTCGCGGTTGCGCAGGGTCACGAGGAGCTCGGCGAGCCAGTCGACGTGCTGCTCGATGGAGACGATCACATTGCTGAGCAGCGAGGGGCTGCCGGGGCCGGCGATGATGAACATGTTGGGGAACCCGGCGACGAACGGGCCGAGAAAGGTGCGGGGGCCAGCGGCCCAGTGCTCGCGCAGGCTCACGCCGCCGCGACCGACGATCTCGGGCCGCAGCAACGATCCCGTCATCGCATCGAAACCGGTGGCAAAGACGAGCACGTCGATGTCGTGGTGACCATCCTTGGTTTCTATGCCGGTGGCGTCGAGGCGTTGGATCGGGTCTGTTCTGACATCGACGAGGGTGACGTTGTCGCGGTTGAAGGTCTCGAAGTAGCCGCTGTCGACCGACGGCCGCTTGGTGGCAAAGGGGAACCCCCGCGGCATCAGCTTCTCGCGAGTCTCCGGATCGTCGATCAAATCGCCGATCTTGCCGCGGATGAAATCGGCGGCGGTGTCGTTGGCCCGCTCGTCGAGGATGAGGTCGCGATAGACGAGGGCAAAACCGAAGCCCATCCGCTTCCAGGCGGCCTCGTAGCGCTGGCGGCGCTCCTCGGCCGTCGCCTCGAGCGCCGACTCCTTGCTCGGCATGAAACCGAGGCCGCTCGGGGAGTTACGCGCCGCCTCGCGCCGTTCCTTGTAATGCGCCTTGACGGCGGAGTCATCGTCGTCGGAGACCGCTGCGTTGGCGGCCGGCACGCTGAAGTTGGGCGTCCGCTGAAAGACGGTGAGATGGGCGGCCTCGGCGGCGACGACCGGCGTCATCTGCATGCCCGATGAGCCCGTTCCGATGATGCCCACGCGCTGGCCCGACAGGTCGACGCCCTCGTGTGGCCACCGAGCGGAGTGATAGATCTCACCGCGGAACTCGTCCTGACCGGGCAGCTCAGGTGCCTTGGTCGTCGAGAGGTTGCCGACGGCGAGAAACAGGTACCGGCTCGACCACTCGTCGCCACCATCGGTCGCCACCGACCATCGGCCCCCCGTCTCGTCGAAGACGGCGCGTGCAACCCGTTGGTCGAGGTGGACGTCGCGGCGGAGGTCGAAGCGGTCGGCGACGTAGTCGAGGTATCGGAGGATCTCGGGCTGCGTGGCGTAGCGCTCGCTCCAGCGCCACTCCTGTTCGAGCTCGTCGGAAAAGGCGTACGAGTAGTCGTAGCTCTCGACATCGCAGCGCGCGCCCGGGTACCGGTTCCAATACCACACCCCACCGATGCCTTCTCCGGCCTCGAGCACGGCCACGGAGAGGCCGAGCCCCCGTAAGGTGTGCAGGGCGCGCAGGCCGGCGAAGCCGGCTCCCACCACGATCACGTCGACGTCACGCGTTTCTTTCACCGCCACGACGGTAGTAGTGGCGTCCCAGCAGTTCAACATCCGTGTTGACGAGTAGGTTGAGCGGCGTGGAACTCGAGATGCTGATCTACGAGAAGGAGGATCGGATCGCGACCCTCACGCTGAACCGCCCCGACCGAGGCAACGCCCTCTGTCGGCAGCTGCGCGACGAGCTCGACCTCGTGCTCGACGACCTCGACCGCGACGACGACACCCGCGTGCTGATCGTCAAGTCCAACGGCAAGAACTTCTGTACGGGCTATGACCTCACCGAATGGGGCTATCTCTGGGGCACGGGTGAGCCCTCACGCGAGGAGGACACCAGGCCCCACCGCCGGGCTCCCATCTTCTCGCGCCGGGAGTTCCACGAGTCACGCGAGCGCTGGATGCGACTGTGGCGCATCAGGCAGGCGACGGTCGGCGTCGTGCAAGGCGCGTGCGTGGCCGGCGGCCTCGACCTGGCCGGCGTCCTCGACATCGTCTTCGCCGCCGACGACGCCCAGTTCGGTCAGCCCGAGGCCCGCTCGATGGGCGAGATCCACACCTTCGGCATGTGGCCGATCCATTTGGGCATGCGCCGCACCAAGGAATGGCTGTTCACCGGCGACAGCATGACCGGGGTCGAGGCGGCCGAGTTCGGGCTCGTCAACCGGTCCGTCCCGGCCGACGAGGTGCTGGCCGTGGCCAGGGCCTACGCCGAGCGCATCTCCCACGTATCCCTCGAGATGCTGTACTCCCACAAGGAGGCGACGAATCGATGGTGGGATGCCATGGGCATCAGCGCCGCCATCGCCGCCGCCAACGACGCCGACGCCATGGCCATCGCCGGCCCGGCCATGGCCGACTTCACGCGAATCCAAAAGGCCGACGGCGTCCGAGCCGCGGTGGAGGACCGGGACGCCTCGTTCCTCACCCACCGAACGTACTGGGATGCGTACCAGGCCTCGAAGACCAAGGACTCCGGTCCAGGCGACGGGTCGGGCGTCTAAGCCGGGAAGTACGGCAATGCTGACGTCACCGCAGGAGCGGCAAGCTGCCCTGGAGAAGCGATTCCCTCGCTGGGAGGTTCGGCGCCTCGACGAGATGCTCGACGCCGCGGCCGATGAGTTCCCCGACCGGCCCTATGTGGTGACCGACGAGCGCACTTGGACCTACCGGGACATCAAGCAGTGGTCCGTCAGCGTCGCCCGAGGCCTGGCCGACATCGGCGTCCGTCCCGGAGACCATGTCGCCATGGTCATGGCCAACTTCCCCGAGTTCGTGGCCGTGAAGTACGGCATCGCCAGGGCGGGGGCGGTGTGCGTGCCCATCAACTTCTTGAACCGCCGTGACGAGCTCGGCTACTTGCTGCGCCAGTCCGACGCGGCCGCGCTGGTGACGATGGACCACTTTCGCTCCCTCGACTATCTCGAGTTCCTCGACGGCCTCGCCCCCGGGTGGGAGCGGGCCGCCGGCGGCGAGGACTTTCCCCTCCTCCGCCGTGTCGTCGTGTTCCCGACCGAGGGCGGTGTGCCCCGCGAAGGGGCCACCACCCTCGACGATCTGGCATCGAGCGCGGCGGGCGGAGCGCCCGTGACGACTACCACAGGTGCCACCCTCGCCGACGTGCTCTACACCTCGGGAACGACCGGCGAACCCAAGGGTGTGCTGCTCACCCACGACATGCTCCTGCGCACCGCGTACGGCAGCGCCTACGGTCGGGCGTTCGAGGACGGGCGTCGCATCACGTTCTCGCTGCCGATGTACCACGTCTACGGCTACGTCGAGGGAATGCTGGCGGCGCTCTTCGTCGGAGGCGCCATCATCCCCCAGCTCACCTTCGACCCCGCCGCGACCCTCGATGCGATCGCACGCCACCGTGCCGCCGACGCCCTGTTCATCCCGACGATGACCATGGCCGTGCTCGACGAGCTCGACTCCCACGACTACGACCTCTCGTCGCTCACCTCGATGATCTCGTCGGGCGGGGTTTCGCCGACCGGCCTTTGGGACCGTATCGACGCGGTGTTCGCCTCGGTGGAGCTCACCACCGGCTACGGGATGAGCGAGACGACGGCGTCGACCACGGTCACGCGACCCGATGACCCGCCGGAGCGACGTCACACCACCAACGGCCGGCTGCGAGATGTCGGTGTGGCCGGCGATGTCGGGGGCGCCGGCGATGTCGGAGGGGCCAGCCGGCTGGCCGTCTACCGCGTCGTCGACCCGGTGACCGCCGCCGAGCTGCCCATCGGCTCGATCGGTGAGCTGCTCGTCCGGGGGCCGGGCGTGACCTCGGGCTACTACAACAAGCCGGAGGAGACGGCCGCCGCCTTCGACAGGGAGGGTTGGTTGCGCACCGGCGACCTGGGCCGCATGGACGACGACGACTATCTCACCCTCGTCGGCCGGGAGAAGGACGCCTACCGCTGCGGCGGCGAGCAGGTCATGCCCAAGGAGGTCGAAGACGTCCTCACCGGTCACCCGGCCGTGGCCCAGGCCTACGTGGTCGGCCTGCCCGATGAGCGCATGGGCGAGGTCGGGGTCGCCTGGGTCGTGCTCGCAGACGGGTGCGACGCCGAGGCCGCCGAGCTCATCTCCTATTGTTCCGGACGGCTGGCCCGCTTCAAGGTGCCGCTCCACGTCCTGACCATCCCGGTGGGCGACGTGCCGACCACGCCGAGCGGGAGGCCCCGCAAGTTCTTGCTGGCGGAGAGGGCGGCGGCCCAGCTGTCCGGAGACCGGTAGACGGCGAACGGCGGTGCCGCCGGCTTGTCGCCGGCCCTCAGCGCAGGACGGCCGTGCCTTCGAGGGCGGTCTCGGCGCCGGCCCACTGCTCGGGTTGGTCGGGGGCGATGCGTTGGAGGCGCACGGAAAACCGGGTGCGTCCCTCGGCCTCCTCGGAAAGCTCGGTGACGGTCGCCCGGACTCGGTCACCGACGAAAACCCGCCCGGTGAAGCGCACGTCGAGGACGTCGATGTGGCGATCCGGGTAGTGCTCGAGGATGGCATTGACGACGTAGGCCAGGTTGGAAGGGCCCTGGTTGATCGGGCGGTTCCCGAGACCGACGGCGGCGACGGCGGCACGGTCGAAGTGAATCGGGTTGGGGTCGTCGAGGATCGTCGCCATGATCCGGGCCGCTGCGGCCGCCACGTCGTTAAGCTGCCAGACATGCGGAGACCCGGTCGGGGGCTTCGATGAGGCAGCCGGCGGGGCCGAAGGCGGCACATGCCGTCTCGCCGACGGTTTGTCGGCACCCGTCGCTTCGAGGCGGGCCTCGTTCGGCCGGCCGGCGTCAGTGGGCGAGACGGTCGTCGGGCGGGAAGGACCTCGGGCGGGAGGGTTATCGGGCGTCGTCGCTCGAGGAAGCAGAAAGGTGTTCGTACAGGTGACGACCGGAACCCCCGAGCGGTCCCTGGCGTCGACTCGGAAGGTGACGAGGCGGAAGTCGCCGAGGCTCGCCCCCCGCTTGTCCTCGGCCCCAACAATGACGGCCTCCACGTCGTAGCGCTCGTCGGCGACGATGGGCCGGTGGAACTCGAGGCGGCATCGGCCGTGCAGCGGACCGGCCGCTGCACTCGAAGCGAACATCTCGAAGAGATCGTCGAGCCCGATGCCGAGGCCGCGTTGGGTGATCACGAAGCCGAGTACCGGGTGGACGTTCTCGGGGTTTGGCGACCGGACCGCCTCGGCAAATGCCCTGACTGTTGGGCCTTCCAGCTCGTAGGAGCCGGAAGGAAGGGTTCGGCCGACGAGCTCCGCTGCCCCGGCGGAAGCTCCAGGATCGGTGGAAGGCATGGGGTCAGAGGGCATGGGGTCAGAAGGGACGGGGTCAGAAGGAACGGGGCAGCCCGAGTCCTTCGGCCACACCGTTGCGGGCCATCTCGTTTGTAATGGGGCCGATCCGAAAGAGCCGGCTGTCGCGCCAATACCTCTGCATGTCGGTCTCGGCCGAGTACCCCATACCCCCGAGCATTTGGATGCCGAGATCGGCCGCCTTGTTGGCGGCCTCGGATGCGGTGATCTTGGCGATGTTGGCCTCCATGCCGCACGGGCGACCCCGCGCCTGGAGGCTGGCGGCCTCGAGAACGCAGAGCTCTGACTGCTTGCGCCAGATGGCGATGTCGGCGACGTAGTGCTGGAGCGCTTGGAACTCGCCGATCTTGTGGCCGAACGCCTCGCGGGTGTGAAGATACTCGAGCGCATCCTCCAAGACCCCGTCGAGAATCCCGAGACAAAACGACGAGAGCATGATCCGCTCGTTGTTGAGCGTGGGCAGGAGCATGTACCAGGCGTTGTGCGGCTCACCGAGGACGAGATCGTCGGGGACGAACACATCGTCGAGGAACACGTCACAGGATCCGAGTGACCGCATTCCAAGCTTGGGGATCTCCCGGATCGTGATGCCGTCGCTCCGGGCCGGAAGAGCGAAGAGCGAGACGCCCTGATGTCGCTTGGCGACCTGCTTGTCCGTCCGGGCCAGGAGGAGGATGTAGTCGGCGACGTGAGAGGCGGAGCACCACGTCTTCTGCCCGTTGATCACCCAGCCACCCGACGACCGTGTCGCGGTGGTGCGCATGCCGCCGAGGACATCGGTCCCGCCCGAGGGCTCGGTGAACCCGATCGAGAACCTGGCCCTGCCCTCGACGATGGCGGGAAGGAACCGTCGCTTCTGCTCATCCGATCCGTACAGTCCGATCGACTTGCCGCCGGCGAACGATGTCAGGCCCCACACCCAGGTCAGCCCGGCCAACGATCGGGCCAGCTCGCGCGCCAGGATCATCTGGGTGATGATGTCGCCGCCCTGGCCGCCGTACTCCTCGCTGATGCCGACGCCGTGGAATCCGGCTGCGGTCATCTTGTCCCACAGCTCGAATGGGTACTTGTGCTCGTCGCGTTCGAGCTCGTTGGCCCACCGTTTCGGTGCTTCTTTGTCCACCCAGGCGCGTACGGAGTCGCGAAATGCGATTTGCTCATCGCTCAGGTCGAAATCCATATCGTTGGGCCTCTTCTCTCGTGCTCTTCTGTCAGCCGAGCTCGGCGATCAGACCGTCGCGTAGCTCGTATTTCCGTATCTTTGTCAACGACATGGGCCACTCCGTGACGAAGCGGACGTAGCGAGGAACCTTGAACTTGGCCAGGCCTTCACGGCAGTAGCGCAGGATCTCCTCCTCGGTAACGACCTCGCCCCCTCGGAGCTCCACGAAAGCGGCCGGGACCTCGGTGTACTTGGCGTCGGGGATCCCGACGACGGCGGCCATAGCGACACCGGGATGGGCGCAGAGGTACGACTCGAGCTCGATCGATGCCACGTTCTCGCCGCCGACCTTCAGCATGTCCTTGAGTCGTCCGAGGTACGAGAGCGCCCCCGTCTCGTCGACCGAGCCCAGGTCCTCGGTGTTGAACCAGCCGTCGGCGTCCATCACCCTCGCCGTCGCCTGCGGGTCGTCCCAATACCCCTTGAAGAGGTTGAATCCGCGCACCCAGATGGCGCCGAGGGCATGAGCCGGGACCCGTTCGTGGGTGACCACGTCACGAATCTCCAGCTCCACCCCCGGGAGAGGCCGGCCGCACGTCAGCCGTTCGTCCAGGCTGTCGGCGGGACGGCCGACTACGACGGCACCCCCGAGCTCGGTGGAGCCGTAGCAGCTCACGTGGCGGGAACGGGGCATCCGAGCCTGATAGCTGCGGAGGAGATCGGGGGGGCCGACGGTCAGTACGATCCGAACGGCGTCGAGGGTCTCCGGCCGGTAGGAGGGCAGCGCAAGAAGCGGTTCGGTCAGCGTGGGGTAGGCCGGCCACAGGATGGTCGCCCCCTCCTCCGTGATGGCATCGAGCGCCGTCTTGGGGTCGAAGTGGGCGGTGGAAAGCCAGCTTGCACCGACGGCGACGACGGCAAACAGTGGGGCCTGGGCGCTGACATGGAACAGCGGGAGGGGATTCCACATGCGATCGGCGGGACCGATCTCGTAGACGTCACCAACTCCCCGACCCGCCTGGATCACGGCCCGATGGCTGAGCGGGCACCCCTTGGGCTGGGCCGCCGTCCCCGACGTGTACATCATGATGTAGCTGTCGTCGGATAGGACCGCATCCGAGCTTTGCCGGACCTCGTCGATGCCTACCTCCTGGCCGAGGGCGGCCCAGGCGTTCCGGTCGATCATCCCGTTGGCCCTGTGGGAGCCGAAGCGCACGACGGTTGTGAGGTCGCCCACGGCGGGGGTCACGCCCTCCGGAGCCCGGGCCAGCTCGTCGAAGGCCAGGTGGAGTCGGGATGCGTAATCCGCGAACTCCTCGACAGCGTCGGTCGTCACCAGCACCTTGACCCCGGAGTGAGAGATGACGTGCCGCAACTCCCGTGGTGCCAAGCGCGAGTTGATCGGCACGGCCAACGCCCCGATGAGACCGGCGGCGAAGAGCACGTGGATGAAGTCGGCACAGTTGGGCATCAGGATGCCGACCCGGTCTCCGGGGCGGACACCGGCGCCGAGGAGGCATCGGGCCTCGCCGGCCGATCGTTCGGCTACCTCCGCGTAGGTCTCCCGGGCATCGTCGAACACGAAGGCCACGTTGTCGGGGCACCTTCGTGCGGTGTCGGACAGGACCCCTGCAACCGTCACCTCGTCGTTTCCCACAACACCCCCAAATGGTCGCTTGACCAACCCTAACGCCGGGCCGATTCGTCTCAGGCGGGGGCGGGGTGCGTCTCAGCGGCGCGGGTGCGTCTCAGCGGGGCGGTGCGTCTCAGGTGGGCTCGGTCGACACGACCGGGACCGGTTGGGGTGGCGGGGGCCCGACGTATCGGGCCGCAGGGCGGATGATGCGGCGGCTCTCGGCCTGTTCGGCGATGTTGGCGCACCAGCCGATGACCCGGCTGACCGTAAAGGTCGGGGTGAACAGCTCCCGAGGCAACCCGCACAAGGACATCACCACCCCGGCGTAGTACTCGACGTTGGCGTAGAGGGGATGGTCGGGGTGCAGTTCGGCCAGGGTGTCGGTGATCGTCCGTTCGACGGCCACGGCGAAATCCACAAGCTCGCCGCCGAGCCCGACGGCGACGTCGCGCAGCATCAACGAGCGGGGGTCGTCGGTCCGGTAGACGGGGTGGCCGAAACCCATGATCCGCTCGCCGCGCTCGACCGCCCCCCTGACCCAGGCGGCGGCGTTGGCCGGCTCCCCGATGGCCTCGAGGGTCTCGAGGGCCCGGCTCGGCGCCCCGCCGTGCAGGGGACCAGAAAGGGCGCCGATGGCTCCGGTCACGGCGGCCCCGGCGTCGGCGCCTGTGGACGTGATGACCCTGGCCGTGAACGTGGACGCATTGAAGCCGTGATCCACGGTCAGAATCAGGTACTGCTCCAGCGCCCTGACCGCCTCAGGGTCGGGCGTGACCCCGTCGAGCATGTACAGGTAGTTGGCGGCGTGTCCGAGCTCCGGGTTGGGCTCGATGGGGGTCTGACCCTGCGCCAGACGCCACAGGGCGGCGACAAGCGTCGGGGTGACGGCGACCAGGCGCAGCAGGTCGCGGCGGCGGGTCATCGGTTCGCCACCCCACAGCGGGGCCATCCCGTCCGCACCCGCCAGCAGAGAGACGGCGCTGCGCAAGCCGCCGAGGCCGATCCCGGCGGAGGCGGCCACCCCGGGCAGAAGCGAAGCGGTCTCGGATGGAAGGGACCGCAAGGGTCGGGTCTCGCCGTCGAAAGCGTCTCGCTCGGCCGGGCTCGAAGGCAGCGTGCCGTCGGCCAGGAGTCGCCACACGTCTTCGAGGCTCCGCGTGGCCGCCAGGTCCGTCGCCGAGTACTGGCGATAGTGGTAGAAGCCCTGTCGGCCCCTGACGTCACCGATCTCGGTGTCGGTCACGGCCACCCCCTTGAGGCCGGCCGGAACGTCGATCAGGGTGTCGGTCATCGTCATGGGTTCATCTTGATCCTCGCCTCGATATGGATCAAGATTGATGCGTGATCAATATCCTCCGGGTCGGGCGCCGGTCGGGCGCATCGGGATCGCCACCACCGACCGCCGACCCCGCCGGCCGCTTGCTCGTGGCCGTCCGAGCGCAACCTGTCGCGATATTGCACCGGACGCCGTACACGAATCGCGACAGGTTCGGGCCGAGGTGTACATGAATCGCGACAGGTTCGCCTCGAGCGACGTCTGGGACCTGGCCGGCCCATCCCTGCGGCACCGGGCGGTCGACGACGTCCGCCTGTCGCGCCGTCGGCACCGCCCTTGGTTCGACGACGCGTCGCGCGCCTGCCCTTCACGTCCGATGGCGGCGCGCCGGTGAGCACCCGGCGACTGACGACGGCCGAGGCGGCGGCCCGTCTCGGGGTCAAGCCGGCGACCCTCTATGCCTATGTGAGCCGGGGCCTGCTCCAGCGAACGAGGACTGCGGCGGGCAGCACCTTCGATGCCACCGCCATTGAGCGTCTGGCCCAGGGGTCACGGCGGAGCAGGGCGGACGCACCCCTGAGCTTCGTGACCGAACTCACCCTCATCGAGGACGGCACCCTGCGCTACCGAGGCCTCGACGCGCTCGAGCTGAGCCGGTCACGGTCCTTCGAGGAGGTTGCCACCTGGCTGTGGCTCGGGGAGTGGCCGCCCGTCCCGGATCCCTGGGTCGCCGCGCCCTGGCCCCTCGAGGTGGCATCGGCCGCCTGTGCCGCCCTCGACCCTCGATGTTCTCCCGCCGATCGGTGGCGGGTTGCCGTAGCGGCGGCGGCATCCGCCGATCCGCTGCGCCACGACCATGCCCCCGCTGCGGTGGCTGCTGCAGGCCGGGGCCTGCTCGCCACCCTGGTCGATGTGCTGCCCGTGGTCGGTCGACCGGCGAGTACTGGTAGCTCAACCGGCCGAGCCGGGCCGGCGGGGAGCGCCAGGGCGGAGGCGGCGGGGAGCGCCGGGGCGGAGGCGGCGGAGCGAGGCACGGCGGAGAGAGCGGGTGCGAGGCCAGGTGCAGGGGGCTCGGCCGGGTCGGGTGGGAGGCCCGGGCCGGCGGGCTCAGCCGGGTCGGCGGGTTCGGCCGGGTCGGCGGGTTCGGCCGGGTCGGCAGGCTCGGCCGGGTCGGCTGCGTCAGCCGGGTCGGCGGGCTCGGCCGGGTCGGCGGGCTCGGCGCTGCCGTCGCTGGCGGCCCGCCTGTGGCCCCGGCTGAGCCCGCTCCCGGCCACGACGGACCAGCTCGCCACGCTCGACGCAGCCCTCGTGCTCATGGCCGACCACGAGGTGGCGGCGTCCACGCTGGCGGCTAGGACAGCCGCTGCCTTCGGCGCCGACCCCTACGCCGTGGTCCTCACCGGTATGGCGTCGGCGAGCGGACCGCTCCACGCCGCCAGCTCCCTCGAAGTGCGGCCGGTGCTCGCCAGGGCCAGGATCCACGGTCCTGCCGTTGCGCTTGGCGAGGTACTCGGTCGGGGCGGCAGGGTGCACGGCTTCGGTCAGGCCCTCTACCCCGAAGGCGACCCTCGGGCCAGGGAGCTCCTTGGCCGTCTCGACGCCCTGCCCTCCTCGATGGCCGCCGTGGACGGGGTGGTCGAGCTGGCCGCCGCCCGGGGCATGGCTCCGCCCAACTGCGACTTCGCCCTCGCCGCTCTGGCCGAGGTGGCCGTCATGGTGCCAGGAGCGAGCGAGGCCATCTTCGTGCTCGCCCGCGCCGCTGGCTGGATCGCCCACGCCCTCGAGGAATACGCCGAGCGGTCATCGTTTCGGGTGCGGGCGACCTACGTCGGGCCCCGATGAGCGCGGATACCCGCTACTGCGGGATGATGCCCGTGTCGCGATCGGCGTTCTTCGGCGGGCCCGTCTCTGCGACCGCCTTGGCCAGGTCATCGACGCTCCAGCGTGCCGCGCGCTCCAACTTCCATTGGGGATCGAGGCTCCAGGGCGTCGCTCGCTGGACCAGCCCACCCCCAACGAGAAACACCTGACCGGAGATATCCGTCTTCTCCGCCAGGAGATACCCCACGAACGGTGCGACATTGCCCGGGTCCCATTTGTCGAACCTGCCCTCGGGCGGTCCGCCGGTCATGCTCTCGGTCAGGCGAGTCCTGGCCCGAGGAAGAATGGCGTTGACGCGGACACCGAAGCGCCCGAACTCCTTGTGCCACACCTCGGTCAAGGAGGCCACGCCGGCCTTGGCTGCCGCGTAGTTGCTCTGCCCGGCGTTGCCGAACACTCCAGACTCGCTCGACGTGTTGACGACCGCCGGGGCGCGCAGGTCCTTGCCGGCCTTGCTCTCGGTCCGCCAGTACCTGGCGGCCGCACGGGTGGGGAGGAATGTCCCACGAAGGTTGACTCTGAGCGACCCGTCCCACTCCTCGTCGCTCATGTTCACGAGGGTCCGGTCGCGCAGCACCCCCGCATTGTTGACGAGTCCGTGGAGGGCCCCGAACGTCTCCAACGCCAGCTGAACCAGGTGGTCTGCTTCCTCGGGGTCGGCCACGTCGTCGTGCGATGCGATCGCCTTACCGCCGGCCGCAACGATCGTGTCGGCGACCTCCGACGCCGGCGAGGCATCCTGACCCGTACCACTGGCCGACCCACCCAGGTCATTGACGACGACGTGGGCCCCTTCGGACGCCAACAACAGGGCGTGCTCCCGGCCGATCCCCCGCCCGGCGCCCGTCACGATGATGACCCGGCCCGAAAGTGCGTCCGTCACTCGATCTTCTCCTTTGCGGGGAATGCCCTTCGGGATGCCACTCGCTATGCGGCTCGCTCCAGGATGTGGACGCCACAGGCGGACCCGAGGCCGATGACGTGGGCCAGCCCGACGCGCGCCCCTTGGACCTGGCGATCACCGGCCTCGTCCCTGAGGTGCTGGCAAAGCTCCCAGACGTTGGCGATCCCGGTGGCGGCAATCGGGTGGCCTTTGGACTCAAGCCCTCCCGACACATTGACCGGCGTGCTGCCGTCGCGCCACGTGGCGCCCGACTCGAAGAACGGCACCGCCTCCCCCTCGGCGCAAAGCATCAGGTTGTCGTAGTGCACCAACTCGGCGGTGGCGAAGCAGTCGTGCAACTCCACGAGATCGAGATCCGCCGGCGCCACCCCGGCCTGCTCGTAAGCCTGCGAGGCGGCCAGCCGGGTCAGGGTGTTGACGTCGGGCAGGATCTGACATCCCGCCTGCCACGGGTCCGAGGTGAGAACCGACGCCGAGATCTTCACGGCCCGGCGGCGCTGGGTCGGATCGAGCGTCCTCAGCTTCTCGCCCGAGACGACCACGGCCGCGGCGGCACCATCGCAGTTGGCGGAGCACATCGGACGGGTGTTGGGATAGGCGATCATCACGTCATCCATGATTTGCTCGAGCGTCATCCGTTTGGTGTAGGCCGCCAGTGGATTGAGGGTCGAGTGGGCATGATTCTTCTCACTGATGCGAGCGAAGAGCTCGAAGCTGGTGCCGCCGTATTTGTGCTCGTATTCCATGCCGACCTGGGCGAAGATTCCGGGCATCGTTGTCGTCCCGACCCGTCCGTCGACCGAAGCGACGGCACCGACCCTCCCCTGCTTGGCCCAGACATCGGACTTGTCGGGCTTGGACCTGCCACCGGCGCCAAGGAGTCCGGCCCCCGCAAGCTTCTCGACTCCGACGGCGAGGCCGGCATCGCACTCACCCGCCTTGATCGCCATGACGGCGGTCCGCAGGGCGGTCGCCCCGGTAGCGCACGCATTCTCGACGTTGTAGACGGGTATCCCCGTCTGACCGATCTGCTTTTGGAGTTGCTGACCGATGCCGCCCCGGCCCATGACATTTCCTGCCGCCAGCACACCGACGTCGCGGATCGAGACGTCGGCATCCGAGATGGCCCCCATCGCCGCTTCCGCGGCCAGATCAAGGGTGTCCTCGTCTGGATGCTTGCCGAACCTCGTCATGTGAATCCCGAGGATCCATACCGTGTCAGTCATGCCGTGCTCTCCAAGGGTCGAAAGGCAAATCCCACTGCTTCGGTGCCGGCAGCGTCCAGACCGATCGGGACGGTCGAGAGTCGTACTCGCATCCCGACTCGTATGTGCTCCGGGTCCGGTTCGGTACCCACGATGTTCCCCCTGACGGCCGTGCCGGCACAATCGATGACGGCCGCCACGAACGGCACATCTATGCCTGGCGCGGCGTGGGCAACGATCGTAAACGTTCGGACCGTACCCTCGGTTGCCACATCCACCCGCTCGAAGTCGCGACCACCACACGCCGCACATGCATTGCGGCGGTCGAAGAACTGGGCCTTACAGTGACGACACTGGTTCGCGACCAGGTGCGGATCCCCATCGAGCACTAGATAGTCCACCAGCGGTATCCGTTCGACCATCCAGAATCCTCTTTGTCGGCAGCTCATCCAAGATATCAGCGTTCGAGTCGGCTACGCAAGCTGTTGGTTATTGAGCGATCAAGGACTAGTCGCGTACATTTATGGCCGGTAGTGCTCGGCAGTGGGCCGACACAGTGACTATTCTTCGTACTTGCGTCGAAAGAGCTCGCCAGAGAGGGGGTGGGGCCAGGTGACCGCCGAGCATCGGAAGGGCCGTCGTCGCCTGCTCGTCGCCAACCGGGGCGAGATCGCCGTGCGAATCATCCGCGCCGCCCACGAGCTCGGCCTCGAAACGACGGCCGTCGCATCCGAGGACGAGGTCGACGCTCTCCACGTGCGCCTCGCCGATGAGGTCAGGGTGCTTCGCGGTCGAGGTCCTGCTCCCTACGCTCAGGTCGATCAGCTGCTCGCCGCGGCGAGGGATGCCGAGGCCGACTCCATCCATCCCGGCTACGGCTTCCTGAGCGAGCGGGCCGAGCTCGCGGAGGCGGTCGCGGCGGCGGGGATGACGTTCGTCGGCCCGACGCCGGCGCAACTCGAGCTGCTCGGCGACAAGGCGGCCGCCCGCGGCCTCGCCATCAAGTGCGACGTCCCCGTCTTGGCCGGCACCCCGGGACCAGTGAGTCTGGTCGAGGCGACAGCATTCTTGGCACGGCTGGATCGGCCCGTGATGCTCAAGGCCCTGGCCGGTGGCGGTGGTCGTGGCATCAGGCTCGTTGCGCAGATCGATGACCTGGCGACGGCATACGCCCGGTGCAGCTCCGAGGCGGAACGCTCCTTCGGTGACCCGAGGCTCTTCGTCGAGGCGGCCCTACCTCGAGCCAAGCACGTTGAGGTCCAGGTCGTCGGGGACGGCTCGGGTGCCGTCATCGACCTGGGAGAGCGTGATTGCACGCTGCAGCGGCGCAGCCAGAAGCTCATCGAGATTGCACCGAGCCCCTGCCTGTCCGACACCACTCGCCAAGCCCTCATCGCCGCCGCTGTGCGCATGGCCTCGCTCATCGAGCTTCGCAACCTCGCAACGTTTGAGTTCCTCGTCGATTTGGACGAGGAACTCGACCCGCCCTTCGTCTTCTTGGAGGCCAACGCCAGGCTCCAGGTCGAACACACGATCACCGAGGAGCTCTGGGGGGTCGACCTCGTCAGGACTCAGCTCGTGCTCGCCGATGGCGCACCCCTCCACGCCCTCCACCTGGAGGGCCCGCCCGCTGGCGGCTACGCCATCCAAGCCCGAGTCAACCTCGAAACACTGCGAGAAGACGGCACGCCGACACCGACATCGGGTCCGCTCACGGCGTTCGACGTGCCAACCGGACCGGGAGTGAGGGTCGATACCTTCGGCTACACCGGCTATCTGACGACCACGGCCTTCGATTCACTCTTGGCCAAGGTGATCGTGCACACGCGATCCGGGTCTCTTGCTGAGGCCACGGCAAAGGCGGCGCGAGCGCTCGCCGAGTTCAGCGTCGGCGGCCCACAGACCAACATCTCATTCCTTCGCGCCCTGCTCGAGCATCCGTCGCTCGGCTCACCAGCAGTCTCCACCCGCTTCGTCGATGAGCACCTGGCCGAGCTGCTCGCCATGGCGGCGGAACGTGACAACGCCTCGGACACTGCGCCTGCGACTCCCCCGCCCGAAAGGCCCGTTCCTGCGCTCGATGCTCTGGCCGACGGCGCCTTGGCCGTCGAAGCTCCCGTGTCGGGTGTCGTCGTCGCCGTGGCCGTCGCCGTCGGGGATACGGTCGCGGCCGGCCAGGAGCTCGTCGTCATCGAGGCCATGAAAATGGAGCAGCCCATCACCGCTCCTTCAGGTGGCATCGTCCACCTCGTATCGACGGAGCCCGGTCAGTCGGTCGAAGCCGGACAACTCGTTGTCGCCATCGTCCCCGGAACCGCCGGTGGCAACGTCGTCGCGACCCACGTCCCGCTCGACCTCGACCACGTTCGCCCCGATCTGGCCGAGGTCATCGAGCGCCGGCAGCTGACCGAGGACGCAGCCCGCCCCGAGGCCGTCGCCAGGCGACGAGAGAGAGGGGCCCGCACGGCCCGCGAAAACGTGGCCACGCTGTGCGATCCCGGCACGTTTCGCGAGTACGGGCGGCTCGCCGTCGCCGCCCAGCGCCGGCGACGGCCTATGGCCGACCTGATGGCACGAACGCCGGCAGACGGGGTGATCGTCGGATTTGGTCAGGTCAACGGGTCCACCTACGGCGCCCGCCGGTCGCACACCTGCGTGATCGCCTTCGATGAGACGGTGCTCGCCGGGACGATGGGGGAGGCCGGGCGCGACAAGCTCAAGCACGCCCTCGACGTGGCCTACAAGGCCGGTGCGCCGTTGGTGCTATTCGCTGAGGGCGGTGGCGGTCGCGCCGGGGACACCGACGGAAAGGTCGGACCAACCGGTTGGACGATGGACGTGAGCGCCTACTACCAGTTCGGGCGGCTCAGCGGCCTCGTGCCGCTCGTCGGCATCACCACGGGGCGCTGCTTCGCCGCCAACGCCGGCGTCCTGGCCACGTGCGACGTGATCATCGCCACGCGCCACGCCAACATCGGTGTCGGTGGCCCCACCATGGTCGAGGGAGGCCGCCTCGGGAGCTTCACGCCCGAAGAGATCGGTCCCATGAGCGTCCAGGTGCCCAACGGTGTCGTCGACCTCCTCGTCGACGACGAGACGGCCGCCGCCGAGGTGGCGAAGCGATACCTCGGGTACTTTCAGGGTGACCTCCCCGAATGGCGCAGCGAGGACCAAGGGACCTTGAGGTCGATCGTCCCCGAGAACCGGCTCCGGAGCTACGACGTGCGCCAGGTGGTCGGCCGGCTCGCCGATACCGACACCGTGCTCGAGCTCCGACCGATGTTCGGCGTCGGGATCATCACGGCGTTGGCACGCGTCGAGGGCCGACCCATCGGAATCATCGCCAACAATCCGCTCCACCTCGGAGGAGCCATCGACAGCGCCGGAGCCGACAAGGCCTCCCGCTTCATGCAACTGTGCGAAGCCTTCGACCTCCCGGTCCTCTTCCTCTGCGACACACCCGGCGTGATGGTCGGCCCCGAAGCCGAGCGCGAGGCGACCGTCAGGAAGATGGGGCGCATGTTCGTCACCGGAGCCAACCTCACGGTTCCGTTCTTCACGATCATCCTGCGGAAGGCCTACGGGATCGGGGCCGAGCTCATGGCCGGGGGCTGGTTCAAGGCCACCCGCTTCACCGTGAGCTGGCCGACGGGCGAGCTCGGTGGCATGAACATCGAGGGCAACGTCCGCCTCGGCCACGCCGCCGAACTGGCTTCGATCGACGACCCTGCGGCCCGCCGGGCTCGCTTCGAGCAGCTCGTCGCCGAGCTCTACGCCGTGGGCCGAGCCCTCGAGGTTGCCACCCATTACGAGATCGATGACGTCATCGATCCGGCGGAGTCCCGCAGCTGGATCGTCGGCGCCATCGCGACCCACGAGCCCGATCGACAACGGACGAGGAAACGAGTCCCGTTCGTCGACCCCTGGTGAGAGAGAAGAGATGCTCAACACCCCCGTCCCCGGTCCAAACTTCGACGACGACGAACTGCGTCGGGCACTGGCGCAGGCCAACCTGCCGGCGCTGCTCATGGTGCTCTTCCAGCTGACCGGCGATGGACGCTGGTTGGAGGAGCCGTACCACCCGACGCGCCGCTTCGGGATGGACCCCAACGACTCGGGTGGCTTCCCCGAGGACCTCCAGGAGGAGATCCGCTCCGAGGCCTACGTCGCCATCTCCGAGTGGTCCGCCGGTGTGCCGGCCCGAGTGCCAACGCCAGGCGGCGACCTCCTTGTGCGAATGATGAGCCTGGTCGTAAGCGAGGAGGTGCCACCCGAGTACGAGCCGATGCTCGCCATCCAGATGCGGTTTGCCACGCACCGCCCGGTCGAACCCGCCCCCGTGCCGCCGGGTTTCTCGGTCGTCATCATCGGCGCCGGCCTCGGCGGTCTCATGTCCGCCATCCGGCTCAAAGAGGCCGGCATTCCCTTTGTCGTCATCGAGAAGTCCGACCAGGCCGGCGGCGTCTGGCGGGACAACCGCTATCCGGGCGCTGGGGTCGACACCCCGAGCTACCTCTACTCGTTCTCGTTCTTCCCGCGGAACTGGTCCACATACTTCGCCAAACGCGACGAGCTGGTCGAGTACATCGACGAGGTCGTGGACCATTACGACCTGGCGCCTTCGATCCGGTTCGGCACCGAGGTGCTCGGTGCCGAGTACGACGAGCTCCGCCAGCGATGGGTCCTGCGGACGCGCCCTACCTCCGGCGAGAAGCACGAGCTCGAGCTCGAGGCTCGCGCCATCATCAGCGCCGTCGGTGCCTTCAGCCAGCCGAAGGTGCCGGACCTGCCGGGCATCGACTCGTTTGAAGGGCCGAGCTTTCACTCCGCCCGTTGGCCCGCCGACCTCGACGTCACGGGCAAGCGCGTCGCGCTCGTCGGAACCGGAGCAAGCTCGATGCAGATCCTGCCAGCCATCGTCGGGCGGGCCGCGTCGATCGACGTCTTTCAACGCTCCCCCGGGTGGGTGAGTCCTGTATCCAACTACTTCGAGCCGGTCCCCCCTCCGGTGCACTGGCTGTTCGAACACGTCCCCTACTACTACTCGTGGTACCGGTTCTCGCTGGCGTGGACATTCAACGACAAGCTTCACCCCACCCTGCAGGTCGATCCCAACTGGTCGGACGCCGATCACACGATCAGCGCCGTCAACGACCGGCATCGCCGCGCCTTCACCTCGTATCTCATGGACCAGCTCGACGGTCGGGAGGACCTGCAAGCGAAGTGCCTCCCCGATTACCCACCATGGGGCAAGCGGATGCTGATCGACAACGGCTGGTACGCCGCCCTCAGGCGGCCTGATGTCGAGCTGTTCGCCGAGGCAGTCGCCGAAGTCACGCCCACCGGCGTCATCGGCTCCTCGGGCGTCGAGAGGGACGCCGACGTAATCGTCTTCTCCACCGGTTTCGAGACGACACGCTTCTTGTTCCCGATGGACATCCGAGGTCGCAACGGCCTCGTCCTCCGTGACTTCTGGGAGGACGACAACGCCAAGGCGTACCTCGGCATCACGACACCCGGCTTTCCCAATCTGTTCTTCGTCTACGGTCCAAATACCAGCGGGTCGGGAGGCAGCTTCCTGTCGTGGTCGGAATCGCAGGTCGACTACATCGTCCAGCTGCTCGAGAAGATGATGAAGCAGGGCATCGGCGCCGTCGAGCCCCGACGCGACCTGCACGACGACTACAACCGCAAGGTCGACGAGGCGCACGCCCGTATGATCTGGACCCACCCCAAGTTCACGACGTACTACCGCAACAGCCGAGGACGCGTCGTCGTCACTACGCCTTGGAGAGTGATCGACACCTGGCGCCTTCTCAGAGAAGCGGTCCTCGACGAGTACACGACAGAGCCGGCCCTCGAGATGGCGAAAAAGGAACGCTGAGATGGAGTCCGACTACCTGCGATCGCCGGCGTGGAGCGAGCCGGTCGAGACCTCCGTCTACGGCCGATCGGTACTGGTATGGCGGCAGCGACCCCACCGCATCGTCGAACTGCTCGACCTGGCCGCTGTCAGCCCCGACCAGGACCTGCTTGTCCAAGGCGACAGGAGGATCTCCTTCGCCGAGTTCGTCCGAGCCATCGACGTGGGGGCCACGAGCCTCGAGGCCCATGGCGTCGGACCCGGCGACCGGGTACTGCTCGTGCTGTACAACTCGGCCGAGTTCCTCCTCGCGCAATGGGCCACGTGGCGGCTCGGCGCCGTGCCCGTCCTCGGCAACCGCTGGTGGAGCGAGCGTGAGTTCTCCCAAGTAGCCCAACGGATGAGGCCCAACCTCTACATCACTGACCGGGAGATCCCCGAGGGCAGCGTGCAGGCGCCAGTGGTCAGGCCCAGCCATGTCGCCGAGTGGTGGTCGGCGCCGAGTGTCGACCTCGGCGTCAAGGAGGAGCAGAGCGAGGACGAGGTTGCGCTCATCCTGTTCACCGCCGGAAGCACCGGCGTCCCGAAGAGCGTCCAGTGGTCGCACCGGAATCTGCTGGCGACCCAGCAGACCCTCCACGTCATGCGCGGCTCGCGACCGCCGCGGCCGACCACGGCATCCGAGCAGAGTGTTGCCCTCATGACCACGCCTCTGTTCCACAGCGGTGGCGTGACCGCCGGGATCACGGCGCTGCTCGACGGCAATCGGATCGTGCTGCCCAAGGGACGCTTCGACCCCGGGGAGGTGCTCGAGCTCATCGCTCGAGAGCGGGTGACCTCCTGGAACGCCGTACCAACCATGTACCAGCGGGTCCTCGATCATCCGGCCTTCGCCGAGTATGACCTTTCGTCGCTGACAGCCCCTTCGACGGGCGGCGCGATGGTCCCGCCCCGGCTCCTCGAGGCGGCCGGTCGGCGGTTCCCGGGGGCGAGCTCGGGGATGGGTGTCGGTTGGGGGATGACCGAAGCCGCCTTCCTCACCCTGGCCACCGGCGCGCAGATCGCGGTCCGCCCCGGAACCGTGGGCCGCGCCATACCAAACGTCAGCATCGGTGTCCATGAGCCGGACGAAGGCGGCGAGGGTGAGCTGGTCGCCCGCTCGGCGGCGATCATGGTGGGATACTTCGGCGCCGACGACCAGCCGATCGACGACGAGGGCTGGTACCACACGGGCGATCTCGGTTTCATCGACGACGACGGCTTCGTCTACGTCACCGGCCGGATAAAGGACATCGTGATCAGAGGGGGCGAGAACGTCTCCTGTCCGCACGTCGAGCAGGCGTTGGCCGAGCATCCCGGTGTCCTCGAGGTCTCGGTGCTCGGCATCCCCCACGCCGACTACGGGGAGGTGGTCGCCGCCGTCGTCGTGGCCCGAAGAGACGGCCTCGATGAGGGTGACCTCGCCGCGTTTGCTCGGGAACGACTCGCCCATTTCGAGGTCCCGACGAGATGGCTTTTCCTCGAAGGGCAACTACCGACGCTACCCACAGGCAAGGTCGATCGGCCGGGCCTCCGGCAGCGGCTCGTGGCCGAGACCTGATCGTGACCGCGAGGCTCGATGGCGTCGTCGCCATCGTCACCGGCGGCGGACGCGGCATCGGGCGGGCGCACGCCCGCCTTTTCGCCGAGCTCGGCGCCACCGTTGTCGTCAACGACGCTGGCGTTGCCGTCGACGGCACAGGGACCGACGCCGCCACGGCGGCTGCGGTCGTGGCCGAGATCGAGGCGAGAGGGGGGCGGGCCATCGCCGACACGAGCGATCTAGGTGACTGGAGGGGCGCAGAGACGCTCGTGGTCGAAACGCTCGATCGGTTTGCCCGCCTCGACGTGCTGGTCAACAACGCCGCCATCCTGCGTCCCCGCACGATCGTCGGGATGACTCGGGAGGAGTGGAACGATGTCATCGGGGTCAACCTGACGGGGACTGCCGCCATGACGCACTTCGCTGCTCTCCACTGGCGGGCCCGCGCCAAGGCCAACGAGGTCGCATGGGGCCGGGTCATCAACACCACGTCGGGGTCGGGCCTCTATGGCAACGGGCAGGCCAACTACGCCGCCGCCAAGGCCGGGATCGCCGCCTTCACGGCCATCGCCGCTCAAGAGCTCGCTCGGTATGGCGTCACGGCCAATGCCATCGCACCGATCGCCCTGACCCGCATGGGCATCGACGCCATCCCCAGTCACTTCGCTCCCGAGCACGTCGCTCACCTCGCGGCCTGGCTTGCCTGTCGAGAAGCGCAGGCGGTGACCGGGCGGGTGTTCAACGTGGGAGGCGGTCACGTCTCGGTCGCAGAGGGCTGGCACACCGGGCCGGCCGCTGACAAGGACGGGATGTGGACGGTAAACGAGCTTGACGACGTCGTACCCGGGCTCGTCGCAGCGGCGGCGGAATCGGCCGACCTCCTCGGATACCGGCCCGACCAGCAACGGTCAACTCTGCTGCCCGAACTGTCCTATGACCGGCCATCCAAGGAAAGACCAAGATGAGCGATCTGCACACCGTGCGCCTCGAGCAGCACGGCGATGTAATGGAAGTACAGCTGTGCCGCCCGGAGATCTTGAACCGGATCGACATGGCCCTCCATCACGAGCTGAGCAAGGTCCTCGGCCAGCTCGGCGACACCCAGGGCATCCGTGCCGTCGTGCTCAGCTCGACGGGGAAGGTCTTCTCGGCGGGAGGCGACACCGAGGTCATGCTGGAGGCGGCCGGCGACATCGAGCGTCGCCTGGCCATGATCGACGACGGTCGACGTCTCTTCCGTGCCATCGGCGACTTCCCGAAGCCGCTTATCGTGGCGCTCCATGCCAACTCATATGGGCTGGGGTCGTCGCTCGTCCTGGCGGCAGATGCCATCGTGGCGACCCCAACGGTGGAGTTCTCCGATCCTCACGTGCTGATGGGCCTCGTCGCCGGCGACGGTGGGTGCGTCGCCTGGCCGGCGGCCATGGGCATGATTCGGGCCAAGCGGCATCTGCTCACCGGTGACGCCATGACCGGGGAGGAGGCCTACCGGCTCGGGGTTGTGACCGATCTCGTCGATGACGCCGCCGACGTTCGGCCCGCGGCGCTGAAGCTGGCGGCGCGCATAGCCGAGCTACCGCCGCTCGCCGTGCAGCTCACCAAGCGCGCCATCAACAAGGTTTACATGGCCAGGGCCGACGAGGTGCTCGACACCTCCTTCTACCTCGAGGGGCTCACGTTTGGCTCGGAGGACCTGCTCGAAGCCGTCGCCGCGTTCAAGGAGAAGCGACCCGGCGTCTGGAAAGGCCGCTGAGCGTCTGGAAAGGCCGCTGAGCGCACCATGACCGACACCTCGCCGACGTGGTCGGTCCATCAGGAAGGAATGGAGACAATGAGCGAAAGCAGGCAATCGACAAGTCCGCCAGGCGATGCGCGGGAGCCGTCGGGAAGCCCTGACGCCGTCGACCTGGGCGAGATCCGTGAGGCCGTCGCCAACGTCTGCCGGCGGTTCGACGACGACTATTGGTCGAGCTGCGATCAGGACCGTCGCTTCCCCGGCGAGTTCTACTCCGCAATGGCAGCCGGCGGCTGGATCGGAATCGCCATCCCCGAGCGTTTCGGCGGGGGCGGTCAGGGCATCGGCGCGGCCGCGGCCGTGCTCGAAGAGGTTGCTGCCTCTGGCGCGTGCATGAACGGAGCCTCGTCGGTGCACCTCTCCATTTTCGGCATGCACCCGGTCGTTGTTCACGGCTCCGAAGAGATGAAGGAGCGGTTCCTGCCCTCGGTCGCTGACGGTTCCCTCCACGTCGCTTTCGGCGTCACGGAGCCGGACGCCGGCACCGACACCACGAAGATCACGACCCGCGCCGTGCGCGACGGTGATCGGTACACGATCAACGGTCGCAAGGTCTGGACGTCGAAGGCGCTCGAAGCCGACCGGATCCTGCTGCTCACCCGCACGACGCCCTTGGCCGAATGCCGAAGGCCGATCGAAGGGATGACGCTCTTTCTGGTTGACCGTCACGCCTCAGGAGTGGACGCCGCGCCGATTCCGAAGATGGGACGCAACGCCGTGGCGTCGTGTGAGACCAGGTATGACGATGTGGTCGTGCCGCTCTCGGATCGAGTCGGAGAGGAAGGAAGCGGCTTCCGGTATCTCCTCGACGGGCTGAATGCCGAGCGCATCCTTGTCGCGGCCGAGGCGGTCGGCATCGGTCGGGCCGCGCTTCGCCGGGCCGTGGCGTACGCCAACGAGCGCGTGGTCTTCGACCGGCCCATCGGAAAGAACCAAGGCATCGCCTTTCCACTCGCCGAGGCCCATGCCAGGCTCCGGGCGGCCGGTCTCATGGTTGCCGAAGCCGCCCGCCTGCTGGACGCAGGCTTGCCGTGCGCCGAGGAAGCCAACCTGGCCAAGTACCTGGCCGCCGAGGCCGGTTTCTTCGCCGCCGACCGGGCCGTACAGACACACGGTGGCTACGGCTATGCCGTCGAGTACCACGTCGAGCGCTATTTCCGAGAGGCGCGTCTGCCACAGCTCGCGCCGATCAGCCAGGAGCTCATCCTCGCCTACGTGGCCGAGCACGTGCTCGGCTTGCCGCGATCGCACTGATGGTCACGGGCGGGCCGAGCCGTTCGAGGCGCACCCGCGCCGGGCTCGACGACGCAGACGTGCGACTCGTCGAGCTGTTGAGCCAAGACGGGAGGATGAGCAACCGGGCTCTTGCAGGCGAGATCGGGTTGACCGAGGCGACCGTGGCGGCGCGAATCCGGTCGCTGTTCGACCGACGAATCGTGGGCGTCACCGCGACCCTGGATTGGCAAGCGGCCGGCTATCGCTGGGATGCCTGGTTCGAGGTCGAGGTCGATGTTGGCGACCAGTCGGTGAGATCGGTCGGCGAGGAGCTGGCCCGGCTCGAAGGCGTGCACGCCGTGCATGTGGTTTTCGGGTCCGTCGACCTGCTCGTCCACGTGCTCCTCGCCAACAGTGACGAGGCGGTCGAATTCATATCCGAGCGTTTCAAGGTGGTGAAAGGCGTGCGTCGGCTGCGGCTTAACGTGACGCTGGAGACACGCAAGTACACGACGCAGTTCGCCCGGCTGCCGGTGCGGCCTCGAGCCCTCAACTTCCCTTCTCCTGCGCTCGAGCTCGACGACCTGGACCGAGCGCTCATCGAGGCCGTGGTGGCTGACGGCCGGCAGTCCAACCGGGAGATCGGCCGCCAGCTGGAAGTCTCCGAGGGAACGGTACGGGTGCGGTTGCGTCGCCTGGAGAGCATCGGCCTGCTTCGCATCGCCGGTCAGAGCGACCCGTTCCTCACCGGGGTGGTGAGGGCGTGGGCGTTCGTTGGAGTAGAGCTGACGAGTGGGGCGGCGAGATCGGTCTCCGAGAAACTGTGCGCGCTACCGGAGGTGACGATCGTCGCGCTCACCGCCGGCCGCTATGACATCCTCAGCTTTGTGACCGGGAGGTCCCGCTCCCGGCTCGTGGACCTCGTCGACGAGCTACGGACCATGCCCGGCGTCCGGGCCACCGAGACGTGGGACGTCGTGCACACTCTGGGCCTCAACTACCACTGGGCCCGTCTGCTCTGACCGAGGAGAAGATCCGCTGCAGCTCGTGCTTGCGCACCTTGCCGTTGAGGGTCAAGGGAAACTCGTCAACGAAACGCCAATGCGCCGGACGCTTCTCCCGGGCCAGTTGACCCGCGACGAACGCCGCGAGGTCATCGGCCGAGACCGCCGAGCCAGCGGTCAACCGGACGAACGCGGCCGCAACCTCACCGAGGCGTCGGTCCGGGACGCCGACCACTGCGACGTCCAGCACGGCCGGGTGGGTCCGAACCACATTCTCGATCTCGGCAGGGAAGAGGTTCTCCCCGCCGCGAATGATCATCTCCTTGACTCGGCCGACAATGCGCAGATAGCCGCGTCCGTCCATCTCGCACATGTCGCCGGTCGCTAGCCACCCTTCGGCGTCGACCGCGGCCGCCGTCTCATCGGGCATACCGACGTACCCGCCCATCACCTGGTAGCCCTGGGCACACAGCTCGCCCGGTGTGCCGCGGGCCACGGTCTGCCCCCTTCGATCGACGATCTTGACGGCGAGCTGGGGGAATGGGAGACCCAGCGTCTCGGCGACATCGGATACAGAGTCGTCGACCTGGTCGCGGCGATGATCGACCCGCATTCAGTCTGCCCGTAGGAGTTTCGTACGCTCGCACCGAAGGTGGTCTCGAGCTGGCGGATCAGGTCGGGGGATGCACCTGCCCCCCCGATCATCATCAGTCGCATCGAGGCGACGTCACGCTCGGCCAGGGCCGGATGGGCCAGCATGTCGATGAACATCGTCGGCACGCCGATCATCACTGTCGCCGCCTCGGATTCGATGAGCTCGAGGGCCAGCCCGGCGCTGAACGACTGGGCGGACACGAGGGCTGAGCCGGCAGAGAGCGCCGTGAGGTTGGCCATCACCGCACCGCCGACATGGAACATGGGGACAGGGCTCAAGAAGACGTCGCCGGCGTGCATTCCGGTCCGCAGCATGTTGTAGCGCATGTTGTTGGTGATGCCGCGGTGGTGCAGCATGGCGCCCTTGGGGAAGCCGGTCGTCCCCGACGTGAACTGGATCTGGGCGACGTCGTCGGGATTGACCTGTGGGAATGCGAGAGGTTCGGTGCCCTCCGCCCCGGCCCACGTCTCCCAATGATCGAGGGTCAGTACGTGGCGGAGCCGACGCAAGCGGGGTCGGACCTCCTCAAGGGTGCGTCCCATCGGGTTGCCACGGAATTCCTCCACGAGGCAGACGCCAGCGGCACCCGATCGGTCGAGGACGTATTCGAGCTCGGCCGATCGAAACGCCGGGTTGAGAGGGACCATCGTCAGGCCCGCAAGTGCCGCCCCGTACTCGAAGATGAGCCATTCAGCCGAGCTGGGAGCCCAGAGAGCGACAGCCTCACCGGGCTCGAAGCGCTGCAGGAGACCAACGGCCATACGCTCGGCGTCGCCAAGCAGCTGGAGCCAGGTCCGGCGCGGCCGACCCGGTGCCGAACCGTCGACGACAGCAATGGACTGCGGCGCCCGCCCGGCCGTGGCCCGCAGCACCGACCCCACCGTCGTGTCGAGCACCGGCAGGGACTCGTCCTTCGGGGAAAATGACGCCGACCCGCTCACGGGTCCCTTTGGGTCCGGTCAGGAACCGGCGCCGGCTCCGACCTCGGCGCTGTGCTTGGCCATGGCGTTCTGCACGCTCTGCATCTGCGCTCCTCCCAGCGTCCCACGCTCCTTCGCGGCCCAATGGGCGCTGGCCACCAGGGCCTCGGTCTGACCGGCCTGGAACGCAGGAAACACCCGCTCGGCCATCAACTCGTAGGAGTGCAACGTCGTCGGCACGTCGGCCCACTCGTGCGTCATCACGAGGTAGGCACCAAATCCACCCTTCGACTGCGAGTCGAGCTTGCCGATTTGCTCGATCGCATCCTCGGGGGTCCCGATCACACCCAAACCGGAGTTGATGACGAACTCGATGCGCTCCTCTGTCGTCTTGCCGGCGACCTCGAAGTGGACCGCGGCCTGGACCTCCTGGAAATAGTCGAACCACGCATCGATCCCGTGCCGGACGTCGGCCCGAGCCTTCTCACGGGTCTCCGCGATGTGCATCGGCCCCACCAGCCGCCACTTCGAACGGTCGGCCACCTGGCCAAACTGCGCCGCTCGCTGCTCCATGACATCCCAGTGCAGCGCCAGCGTGTCGACCCCGTCGGGGGCCATGGCCGACATCGTTGCGCCGATGGAGAGCACCCCGTCGCCGTACTTCCCGGCAATCCTCGGTCCGGTGGGCGAGGCGACCGCTGCGACGGCCACGTCGAAATTGGAGTAGGGGCGCAGCTGGGTTCGAGCTTCTTGCAGTTCGTAGCGGTCTGTCTTGATGGTCACGACCTCGCCCGCCAGGAGCCGCTTGAGGACATCGACGTCCTCCTCGAGCGCGTTGCGCTGCTCCAACGGGTCGATCCCGATCATGTATGCGTCGGTGGTCAGCGCCCCCGGGCCCAGGCCGAGCATGGCCCGACCTCGGGTCAGGTGATCGAGGAGAATGAATCGGTCGGCAACCCAAAGCGGGTTGTGGTAGGGCAGCGACAAGACACCGGTCCCGAGCTTGATGTGCTCGGTCTGCGGCGCGACGTGTGAGACGAAGAGTGCGGGATCGCTGATGATCTCGCAGCCGCACGAGTGATGCTCGCCGATCCACGCCTCGTCGAACCCCAGGCGGTCAAGGTGCTGAATGAACTCGACGTCGCGCCGCAGCGCCAACGTCGGATTCTGTCCCATGGGCAGGTGGTAGGGAGCGTGGAAGACGCCGAAGCGCAGACGGTCCGTCAACGCAGAATCTCCTCGAAGAGGACAACCAGCTTCGCCGTGGTGGCACTGCCACCACGATGTTGACAAAGGACCATGACTCTCCCCCACTTCCCTCGGCGTACGTAACGCTACTCGCCCGGAGGTCCGGAGGGGTAGGCCGGCGGCGCACCCCGTAACGGCAGCTGAGCTCCGTCACGAGACTGTCCACCGGTGAGCCACACCGGCGCGGGAACCGGCGTTGCTATTCTCCTCGTCATCGTTCCCTGTCGTGAACCACTGACCGCGGGCTGGGTGGTGCGCGGTCGCCTCGTCGCCCGAGGTGCGGTCCACAGGGACGGCTGGGTACTGGTCCACGGCTCGCGCATTGAGGCCGTCGGGGTGGGCCGTCCACCCGGAGGACCGGTCCTGCTCGACCTGGGAGCGTCGTTGGTGGCGCCCGGATTCGTCGATGTCCACGTCCACGGAGGCGGTGGCGCCCAGGTGAGCGGAGACTCGCCCGACGAAGTCGCGGAACGAGTCGCCGTCCTGACCCGCCACCACGCCCGCCACGGAACGACGGCGGTCGTCGCCACTACCGTCGCCGACACGCCCGAGCGCCTGGAGACCGCAGCCCGGGGGGTGGCCCTCGCTCGACGGCGGAGACGCCGGGGTGACCCAGCCGTCCTCGGCCTCCACCTCGAGGGCCCGTGGCTCTCCCCGGCCCGCAGGGGCGCCCACGCCCGAGACTGCCTCCGACCCCCCGACCCCGATGAGCTCGGCCGCCTGGTGTCCGCGGCCGAAGGCGCCCTACGGCTGGTGACCGTAGCCCCCGAGCTCCCCGGCGCCGACGAGCTCATCGCCGCCGGGCGGGCTGCGGGGATCACCATGTCGGTCGGCCACACCGATGCCGACTTCGCTACGACCCGGTCGGCCTTCGCCGCCGGCGTCTCACACGTCACCCATCTGGGCAATGCCATGCCGGGGGTGGACCGCAGAGAACCCGGACCCGTCGCCGCCGCCCTGCTCGACGGGAGTGCCACACTCGAGGTCATCGCCGACGGTCTGCACCTCCACCCCGGGTTTCTTGCCATGGTTGCGGCGGCGGCGCCGGAACGGCTGGTCGCGGTCACCGACGCCGTCGGTGCGTGCGGCATGCCGCCGGGGCGCTACAGCCTCGGGGGGTCGGAGATCGTGCTGACCGACGAGGGGGTGGTCCTGGCCGAGGCTCCGGCGACACTGGCCGGCAGCGTGCTCACCATGGACCGGGCGGTGGCCAACCTCGTCGATGCCGGCCTCGGGACCGTGCAGGCCATCCAAGCAGCGACCGCCACCCCGGCCCGGGTCGTCGGAGCCACGACCAAGGGAGTCTTGTCACCCGGTGCCGACGCCGACCTCGTGATCCTCGACGAAGCCATGCGGGCGGTGGCGACCGTCGTGGATGGCGTGGTCGCCTGGGACCCGGAGGGCCGGCTTGCAGGCATTCCCGCCGAGCCGATCGGTGAGCGGTCGTGACGGCGGCGGAGGACACCGGCGAGGTCGACATCGTGGCGCAACTCGCTTCCTTGCTCCCGTCGCTCTCGCCCTCCGAGCAGCGGGTCGGCCGAGCGATCCTGGACGACCCTGCCCGCGCCGCCCGCCTGACCATCACCGACCTGGCCGGCCTGGCCGCCACATCGGAGACGACGGTGATCCGGTTGTGCCGTTCGATCGAGGTGGGCAGCTACCCCAACCTGCGGATCGCCCTGGCCACGGCGGCGGGCCGGGCGGGACTGGACTCGCGAGCCACGCTGTCGCCCGATATCGACCCCGACGACGATTTGGCGGCGGTGGTGGCCAAGGTCGGCGCGGTAGACGCTCGGGCGATCACCGACACCGTCGCCAACCTCGACACCGACCAGTTGGCCCAGGCGGTCGAGGCCATCGTGGTGGCCCGCAGGGTGGACGTGTACGGCGTGGCCGCCAGTGGCTACGTGGCCCTGGACCTGCAGCAGAAGCTGCATCGCATCGGTCTCACCGTGTTCGCCTGGAGCGACCCGCACATGGCACTACCGTCCGCCGCCAACCTGACCCGTGACGACGTGGCCATCGGGATCAGCCACAGCGGGACGACCATCGACACCATCGATGCCATCAACCAGGCCCGGGAGGTGGGGGCATTTGCGGTGGCCGTCACCAACTACGCCCGCTCGCCCATCGCCCGGGCCGCCGACGTGGTGCTGCGCACATCGGTATCGGAGACGACGCTGCGCTCGGGAGCGATGGCCAGCCGCATCGCCGAGCTCACGGTGGTCGACTGCCTCTTCCTCGCCGTCGCCCAGCGGCGCTATCCCGACACGCTGACGGCCCTCGACCGCACCCGGGCGTCAGTTCGTTCCCGGCACCGGTCCCGGCGCTGAGCGGACACCGCCTCCGACCTCCGGCTCAGCAGGTGGTGGCTCAGCGGGTGGCGGCTCAGCAGGTGGCGGCTCAGCAGGTGCCAGGGCGGCGTGAACGGCGCGCCGCAAGGCGCGGATGGGCTCTTTATGCCGGCCATCGTGGACCGCGTTGGTGAGCAGAACCACCCACGCCCGGCTCTGGGGGTCGAGGGCCAGGCTGGTACCGGTGAACCCGGTGTGGGACACGGCGCCGGCCGGCCAGCCCTCCAGGATGTCGAAGGCGTCGCCCCGACGAACCCAACCGAGACCTCGGCGCCCGCCCTGCCCGCCGGTGCGAAGGGCAGTGGCACGACGGCGGAGGCCCGAAGGGACCGGACCATCGTCGTCGCCGACCCACCAGGCCGCGAAGCGGGCCAGGTCGGCGGCGGGAGCGAAGAGGCCAGCGTGGCCGGCTACTCCTCCGAGGAATCGGGCGTTTTCGTCGTGTACGACGCCGACCCAGGGCCGCCCGTCCGGGCCGGCCTCGGTGGCGGCCACGCCGTCCGGCCCCGCGATCGGCCCGAAACCGGTGTCCTCCATGCCGAGTGGCCCGGCGATCCGCCGGGAGAAGGCGGCCGCGAGGGGCTCGTCGAGGACGGCTTCGACGAGTTGCCCGAGGAGCAGGTAGCCCACGTCGGAATAGACCACGGCGGTACCTGGCTCGGCCACAGGGGCGATCTCACGCACGGCCAGGCGGGCCTCGGCGGCCGATGAGCAGTTGAGCCACAGCTCCGCAGTTGCGGGCAGCCCGGAGGTGTGGGTGAGGAGTCGTTCGACGGTGACCCCACCGGCCCGATCCCCGCCGGCTCGATCCCCGCCCGCCCGATCCCCGCCGACCGCCGGAAGGTACCGGCCGACCGGATCGTCGAGGTCGACCCGACCGGCGGCGACCAGCCCGAGCACGAGCGGCATCGTCGCAACCACCTTGGTGAGCGAGGCGAGGTCGAAGCGGGTGTCGGCGGTCATGGCTCGTCTGGCCCCGGCGGTGGTGTCGGCCCACCCGGCGACCCAGCGTTCATTGGCCCGGCCGGAGCGCCCGGCTATCGCAACGGCCCCGGGCACGGCCCCGCCGGCCACGGCCTCATCAACCAGCCGCAGGACGCCGCTGTCATCCTCCTCACTCATGGCGTTGTGCTCCGGCCCCGGCCAGGGCATCGGCGGCGAGAAAGAGAGCGCCGACCGAAGGCGCGGCCATGGGACGCCGGGCGTCGGTCAGGTCGGCGAAGGGTCTCCACACTGCGTCGGCGCCGAAGACACCGCCAACGCCGGCAACCGGCAGCGGCCCCAGCCGACGGCGGACGGCAGACACCAGGGCGGCCAGGTGGTGGGCGGCGGCGGCGGCGATGCGGGCCGCCTCGGAATCGGTGGCGGCCAGGGAGGTGACGATCGGCGCCAGGCGAGCCAGCACCTCCCGGTCGGTTGGCCGGGAGTGCACCACGCGGACCAGACCCTCGGCATCGGCACGATCCGCATCGGTCCCGGCCGCCTCGAGCCCCACGGCCTCGAGCACGGCGGTCGAGAGTGCCTCCGACCCTCCCATCCCGTCACACCAGCGCAGGGTCGAGCGGGCCGCCTCCCCGCCGATCCAGTAGGCACCTCCCTCGTCGCCGAGAAGGAATCCGTGCCCGCCGGCCCTGGCCGTTCGTCGGCCGTCCCAACCGATGGCCACCGACCCGGTGCCCGCCGCGACCACGACCCCCGGTCCCCCGAGAAAGGCCCCGAGCCGAGCGGCGACGGCGTCGGGGGCAACGCGCACGGGGCAGCCGCAACGCCTCGCCACGTCATCAGCGAGAATCCCGGCCGCGACCTCGGAGCGGACCCCGGGCATGCCGATTCCCACGGCCCCGACGCCGGCACGAGTGGCCAGCGTCGCGAGACGGTCGGCCAGGTCGACGGTCAGGAGCGCGTTCATCGGCTCCGTCGTCATCTGCTCGACGACCCGGCCGTCCTCGGCGACAACGGCCCGGGTGCCGCTGCCCCCGGCATCCACCCCGAGCAGGCGGGCGGGTCCGACGGCCAGACCGCCAGGCAGGCGAGGTCGGGGTGGCCACCCGTCATCCCGGCCATCCCTCATCCCGGCCACCCGTCATGCCGCGCACCGGCCATCCCGCCATCCCGCCTTCCCGCCATCAGGTCGGATGCCCGTGCCCGTGGCTCGGGACGGCCTTCACCGCCGGCACCGGAGGCGACCCCGGCCCGGTCGGCGCCGTCACCACCCGGATCCGCGGCCGCCCCCGGATCGCCCCGTCCAAGCTCACGGTCTGGTCCCGGCTCGGCAACCGTCTGACGCTCGGCCCCCGTCTGACGCTCGGCCCCGATCCGACGCTCGGCCCCGATCACCGGTGACGGACCCGAGACCGGGCCCGGCGGGTAGAGCGAGGCGACCATCGGCGTAGGCCAGCTTCCCATCGACCTGCCACCACGCCCCGTCGAGGTCGTGGACGACGAAGGGGGGGCCGGTGGCGGCCAAGCTGGCGGCGGCAGCAACCCCCGCGGCGCCTTCCATCATGCAACCCATCATCCACCCCAGGCCGGTCTCCTCCGCGGCGGCCACGGCGGCGCGGCCCGGCCCAAGGCCGCCGCACTTCATGAGCTTGAGGTTGACGAGATCGGCGGCCTGAAGCGCAGCCACGACGGCGACGTCGGTGGCCGTCCACACGGCCTCGTCGGCCAGGACGGGAACGGCGACCCGGGCGGTGACCTCAGCCAGGCCGTCGAGGTCCCGGGCCGGGACAGGCTGCTCGACCAGATCCAGGGGAACGCCGCGGCGCTCCAGTGCCCCCAGGATGCGGACCGCCTGGTCGACATCCCAGCCCTGGTTGGCGTCGACGCGGAGGATGGCGTGGTCGCCGACGGCGTCCCACACCGCGGCCACCCGCTCCACATCGTCGGCTCGGCCGTCGCCCACCTTCAACTTGAGCACACCGAAACCGTCGGCGACCCGGGCCACCGCCACCCTCGCCATTTCCGCCGGGGCGGCGGCGCTCACCGTCACATCGGTCCCGACCGTCGTCTCGGAAACCGCCGTCGGCTGCAACCACTGCCGCAACGACATCCCCCGGCGGCGGGCGGCCAGGTCGTGGACGGCGATGTCGACACCGGCGCGGGCGCTCGGGTCGCCGGGGGTCGTCCCGTGGAGAGCGGCGAGGGTGGCCTGAGGATCGTCGGCGTCCAGGCCCCGCAGGGACTCGGCCAGCGGCCCGGAGACGGCGGCCTCGACCGATGCCATCGTCTCCCCGGTCACGGCGGTGACGGGCGTGGCCTCCCCCCGACCCACCGCCCCGTCGCTTGTGCGCACCTCCACGACGACCGACTCGATCACCGTGGTCGAGCGCAGGGCGGTGACGAACGGTGACCGCAGCTCGGCCACCCGCCGCCGGGTGACGATCTCGGTGAGGGTGGGGGGGCTCACCGGGCGCCCCAGGCAGCCGGCCGGCCGCCCCCCACAATGCTCCCCTGACCGCCTCCGGTGCTCCCCGACTCGCCGGCCGAGCTTCCCGGGTCGCCGACCAGGCCAGTCACCTCGACGCAGCGGCGTGTAATCCGGTGGATGTCGGCGGCGGCGACATCGGGATCGGCGAAGCCGCTGGTGCACACGGCCAGGCAGAAGGCCCGTGCTCCGGCGGGCCGGACGAGGGCAACGTCGTGGAGCACGCCGTCGGCCCACCCTGGTTTGTCGGCACAGGCGGCGCCGGCAGGTAGGGCGGAGGGGATCAGTTCCCGGTGCTGTTGGCGGCCGAGCAGGTCCAGCATCGTCCGGCACGCGGGCGCCGAGGCGGCCTCGTGGCGACCGACGGCGGCCATCAGGCGGGCCAGCCCCGAGGCGGTCGCGAGGTTGCCGAGGCCGGCGGCGCGGGCTCGGCGATCGCCGAAGCGGTGGCGAAGGCTGAGGCCGCCGGCGCCGAGCGCGGCGGTTGCCCTTTCCACCTCATCGAAGCCGAGCACCTCGAGGACGAGGTTGGCGGCTTCGTTGCTCGACACGGTGATCATCCGCTCCATCAGCTCGCTCAGGACGATTTCGTCCCCGGCCCTGGCGGCCAGCTCGGCGTCGGTGTCCTCTGGTGCAAGGACGAAGGTCGACCCGTCGGTCGCCGGCCAGCGCGTCGCCACCGACACCGGTTGGTCGAGGCGCAAGCGACCGCCATCCGCAGCCCGGAAGGCGGCGACAAGGATCGCCAGCTTGATGGTGCTGGCCGCGTAGCACGGCTCGTCGTCGTGGTCGCTGACCAGAGGACGGCCCGACGCCAGGTCGAGGCACGCCACGCGCACCAGGGGGGCGAGGCTCACCCCTTGACGGAACCGGCCACGGCGGCGCGGATCAGCTGACGTTGGGTGACGGCGAACAGCGCGACGAGCGGCAGGCTCGCCACCACGATGGCGGCGGCCAGGAGGGTCCACTCGCTCTCATTGGCCCCGAAGAAGGTGTAGATGCCGAGGGTGATCGGGAACAGGCTGGGGTTGGAGAGGAGCACGACGGGGCCGATGATGTCGTTCCAGACCCCGAGCAGCCCATAGAGGAAGGCGATCAGCAGGGCCGGCCGGACCAGTGGCACGATGACCGACCACAGGTAGCGCAGATAATGGGCGCCGTCCATGAAGGCGGCCTCGTCGAGATCGACGGGCACCGATGCAATGGCGGCGGTGAGCAGGATCACCCCAAGCGGCAGTCCGGGCTCGACGTGGAGGATGATGTAGCCAATCCGGTTGTCCCACAGGTGCAGCATCCGGGCCTCGACAAACAGCGGGATGATGGCCAGCGGCAGGAACAGGCCGACGCCGACCATGCTGTAGAACATCGACGTCCCGCGGACGAGACGACGGGCAATCGGAAAGGCGACGAGCAGGCTCAGTGCCGTGGCCAGCCCGGCCGCGACGACCGAGTACAGGGCCGTGTTGACAAGCTCGAGGCCGAGGCCGGCGCTTGACCAGGCGGCGCTGAAGTTACCCGGGTGAGGAGACAGCGGCGGTGTCATCGGGGATTTGAGGAAGTGGGCCGGTGACTCGAATGCGATCATCACCACGTAGAGCACGGGGACGAGGAACAGCAAGACGATGAGCAGGGCGGTGACGACGCGGACTGCAGCCTTCGGATGTCGCATTTCGGCCTCCGGGATCAGACGAGCAGGCGGCGCTCCCGGTGACGCAACCAGGCCATGACCGGTAGGGCTACCAGGAGGGTGAAGACGAACAGGGCGATGCTGACGGCGGCGCCGTACCCGAGGTCGGCGCTGCTCCCGAAGGCCGAGGTGAAGGCCAACATTCCGAGGGTGTTGGTGCCGTTCTGGCCGTCGGTCAGCACATAGATCAGGTTGTAGGTCGTGAAGGAGCCGACGACGGCCAGCAGGACATTGACGGTCATCGAAGGGGCGAGGAGCGGAAAGGTGATCGTGCGCAGCCTCCGCCAGGCGGTGATGCCGTCGATGGCGGCGGCCTCGTAGATCTCCGGATTGATGGCCCGCAGCCCGCCGATGAACACGAGGGTGGAGAAGCCGACGTTCTGCCAGATCTGAACGAGGATCACCAGGGGCAGGGCGTCACGGGAGGACCCGAAAAAGGCCGAGCTCGTCCCGAAGGCCCCCAGGAGGGAAGCGGCCGGCCCCTCCGACGGGTTGAGGAGGAGGATCCAGATCAGGCCGACGATGGTCACGCCGAGCACGATCGGCAGGAACACCAGGACCCGCAGGAAGCCAGCCAGGCGACCTTCCCCTTGCAGGCGGTGGGCCAGAAGCAGGCCGAAGGCGTTCTGCAAAAGGGTGACACCGACCACGAACACGACCGTGGCGCCTATGGCGCTGACGAAGCCGGGCCGTTCGGTGGTTGCCATGGCCGTGTAGTTGGTCAGGCCGGTGAAGTTGGTGGTGGAGCCGGCCAGGCCGGAGTAGTCGGTGAACGACACCACCAGGTTCCCCGCGGCCGGCACGATCCCGAAGAGGACATAGACGGCCATGCCGACCAGCAATCCGCTCCACATGACGATCCGCGAGCCGGGACCAAGGAGCCGGGCCGGCCTGGCCGCGGGGCGCGTCCGGCGTTGGGTTCTCCTTGTCCGGCGGGGGGCGGACGGTTGCGCCCGCCGTGCGGTTGCCGGGAGGTCGTCGGTCGACCGCGCCGTCCCCGCCTCGGCGGCGCGGGTGGTCACTGCCCCTCCGCCCCGCGCCTCGAGCGAAGCCGTCCCCGAGGCGACGAGATCAGGAGGTCTTCCAATCCGCCTGGTACAGCTTCTGGACCTGCTGCGGGGTCTTGGAGCCCTGGATCACGTTGAGCTGCAGCTGCGGCCAGTTGTTGGGCTGGTCCCAGTAGGGATCGGTCGGCGACAGGGTCGGGTACATCTGGCTTCCCTGTACGCCCTTGGCCAGCCACTTACCGAGCGTCTGAGCGGTGAATCCGCGGTAGCTGCCCGACTTCTCCGACGGCGAGATCCCGGTCGTGTTCACGTATTGGGCGTACGTCTTGGAGCTGGAGAAAAACTGCATCCATTTCATGGCCGCCGCCTTGTTATGGGCATTCTTCAGCACGGAGAAGGTCAGGTTATTGGACTGGTAGGGCTGGTTGTCGGCAGCGGTATTGCTTCCGGGGAGAGGGAAGAACCCGACCTTCATTGAGGGGTTCGCCTGGTGGACGGCAGCCATGTCCCAGGAACCATCGAGCAGCATCGCCGAGTCACCCTTGGCGAAGGAGCCCGGCATGCTCTCCCACGGCACCCCGGTGAAATTGGGCTCGAGGTACTTGGCCAGCTGCTTCTCCTCGTTCATCACGGTCGTGAAGCGCGGGTCGGTCCACTTGACGGCGCCGGTCTCGAGGTCCTTGGCCAGGTTGCCCCCCGACGCCGACGGGTACCAGAGATCGGCCATCAGTGGGTAGTAGAGGAACTGCAGATACACGGGGCCCACGTTGCCCAAGGCGTCGAACATAGGTGTGACTCCCCGACCCTTCAGCGTCTTCAGCTCGGAGAGAAACTTGGTGTAAGTGGTGGGCGGGGTCAGGTGGTACTTGGCGAAGGTCGCCTTGTTGTAGAACACGCCTTCTTGGTACGAGCCCGAGACGAGACCGAGCACCTTTCCTTGGTAGGTCTCGGCCTGGAGTGCCGACGGCTGGTACTTGCCGAGGAAGCTCTGACCGTTCAGCGGCGCGAAGACGTTGTGGGTGCTCCAGTACTGCCAGGTGGTCTCGTCGGCCTTGCTCGGCTTCAGGGGTAGCGGCTGCAGCGGTGGGTAGTCGGTGACGATGTCGGCGCTGTTGGAGTCCACGCTCGTCTGCAGCAGGGTGGCATAGGGGCCGGTCACGCTGGCCGCCGTCTGCAGGTTCACGTTGATCTTCGGGTACTTCTTGTGGAACGCGGCGTCGATCTGCTTGATGGCCGTGACCGCCGGCGGGTTGACCCAGGTGATGATCTTGAGGGTCTGGCCTCCGCTGCCGGTGGAGGAGGAACCACCCCCCGACGAGCCCCCGGCGGCGTTGCCCGTGGACTGAGAGCCGGTTGCGCCACACGCCCCGGCCAGCAGAGTCACGGCCGCCGCCGCCGCTCCGACCTTGCCCCAGCGTGCTCGAGTGTGGATCGAACCCATGGTGTGCTCCTTGTCGTGCGGTCCCATCGGGACCAACGGTCTTGCCGGTCGTACGGCTGTCCCCCATCCGGCGACGCCGTCGTAAATTTACCTCTTCGTTAGTGAATCCGCCACTTGTTTACCATGACGTCACAAGATAAGTCACTTCGTCCAGGCCCGCCCCGACACCCCTGCCTCCTCGAGGCGCAAGGCGATGACCCGGCCGACGGACTGCACGAAGGCGGCGCGGTCGAGTTGGCCGTCGCGTAGGGCGGCCACCAGGGCGTGCAGGCCGCCGAGGCCCTCGTTGACATCACGGTTGGAGTACAGCAGGAGGTCCATGCCCGCCTTGGCCGCAAGCACCCCGCGGTGGGGGATGGACCCGAAGGCCTGGAGCGCGCCCGCCTCGAGGGCGTCGGTAATGGTGACGCCGCGAAACCCGAGACGGTGGCGCAGGTCACCCTCGACGATGGTCGGTGAGAGGCCGGCCGGTCGGGACGGGTCGAGGGCGGGGTAGACGGCCCACGAGCACATGACCAGCCGGACACCGCTGGCGATGGCCGCCGGGTAGGGTGCCTCGTCGACCGAGCGCAGCGTGCGCCGCGACAGGTCGAGGGTGACCGGCCCCACGTCGGTGTTCTGGCTGGCGGTGGCGGCTCCCAGCCCGGGAAAGTGCTTGGCCGTGGCGGCCACCCCGGTGCGCTGCTGGGCGGTGATGAAGGCGGCACCGGCCTCGGTGACGACCTTGGGGTCCATGCTGTAAGAACGCTGGAACTGGTCGAGGAAGTCACCGGGCTGGCGGTAGACGCCGAGGACAGGGGCGAGGTTGACGTTCATGCCGACGCTGGCCAGGTTCTCTCCCGCCCCGGTCCCGGCGGCGGCCGCAGCCGTGGCCGGGTTGGAGGACTCGCCGACCTGCTTCTCTGACAGGACGGGAGCCCCCGGCAGACGACGGACCAGGCCACCCTCCTGATCGGTCATCATGAGCAGCGGGACGGGCAGGGGGCTCGAGGCGTTGGCCCGCTGGAGCTCGGCAATGACCTTCTTGATCTGGGCCGAGCTGGAGATGTTCTCCCCGAAGAAGATGACGCCGCCGGCCTCGTCGCGGCGGATGGCGGTGAAGAGCGCAGGGGGCGGCGTCAGCCCCGGGTAGCTGTAGATGACTCGCTGCCCGGCGAGCTGAGCCAGGGAGAGGCGGCCGATGTCGCCGGCACGGAGACCGGCAGGGGCGGGTCCGGCGACGGCGGTCGCCGGGGTGGCGGCGGCCATTCCGAGGAGAGACGCCAGGGCAACGGCGGTGGCGGCGAGGTGACGCCGGCGGATGGTCGTGGTCATAGGGGGAAACTCCTCGCTGGCTGTGGGTCGGGCGGGCCTTGTGGTCGAGGCGTCGGGATGGGCATCAGCTCGCGCTGCCCGTGGGCGTCCCCAAGCAAATGAACGAGGGGGCAGCTGGGGCCGGCAGCGCCGTCTGCCCGGAAGGGAGGGCGCCGTGGCCGGCGTACCAGGCCAGGTCGGCGGCCAGCTGCGGGGTGGCCGATGCCGTGGCCGCGGCCCCGTTTTCGTAGACGTCGGCGGCGGGCAGCTGGTCGAGCGGCCCGGCCGTGTCGCCGAACGGGGTCGACCCGGGGATCGCACCGGACGGGTTGGTCCAGCCGCAGCTGTTGGAGTAGAGCGCGTTGGTGGCGGCCTGGCCGACGGCGATCACGAGGTGGTCGCCGCTCAGGGTGTCATCCCAGGCGGTGGCGAAGGACCCGGTGACCTGCGCCGGTGAGAGGCCGGCGGCGGCGGCGGCCTGCGAAGCGGCCGTCACGTCGGCGGGGGTGGCGGCGTAGAGGGTCACGGCGCCGGCGACCGTGGTCGCCGTGCCGGGCAGCGTGCTCGTCGTCCACCCCGAGCCCCCGACGGCGGTGCCGTCGACCTCGACGGCGGAGCCGTCGGCGAGGTAGAGGCGCTGCTCGGCGCCCTCGGTGGGGCCGGCCACCCCGACCTCGCCGGGGGCGACGTACTCGGGAAAGGCGGCGATGGCGGTGACGGCGGTGGCCGTCCCAGGAAGGGTGGTCTCCGACCAGCCGGCGCCGGCGTTGGACACCAGGTGCGGGTGGCCGGAGGCGTCGACGAAGGCGACCTCTTGGCGTACGGTCCCCGAGGCCAGCAGGGCATCGGTGGCGGCCAGGCCGCCGATCGGCTGCGGGGCGCCGGGGAGTGCCTGGACGTTCCACACCGTGCCCCCTGTCCCGAGTGTCGCTCGGGCGAGCCGGCCCCGGCGGTCGACGAAGAACACGGCCACACCCCCGCCTCGCGCCGTGGCCACGGCCGCCAGCGGGGTGGAGGGGCGCGGGTGGGCGCCGGCGATGGACGTCGAACGCCAGCGGGCGCCGCCTGTGGCGGCGACGAGGGTCCCGTGGCCGTCGACGTAGAAGAGGTGCTCGATGACTCGATTGGGACCGCCCCGCCGGATCGCCGGCCCGGCGCCGGTCGACTCCGCTGCGGCGAGGGCGGCGTGTGGCGTCCGCGGCAACGGCAGGGTGGTGTCGGTCCACGATCCTGCCCGCGGCGACGCCTCGGCCAGGTGGCCGCCGGGCTTGACGAAGTACAGGTGGTCGGTGACGGCGAGGTTCGCGCCGGGGGCGACGTGGGCGGCCTCGGGGACGGTGGTGACGGCCAGGTCGCGGCCGGGCGCAGCCAGGCCGGGGATGGGGGTGGTGGTCCACGCCGAGCCGGTGGCGGTCGTCAGCGCCAGGGCCCCGGACGAGGCCTCGGAAAATACCCGGGTCTGCGGGGTCCCGTCGGCGGTGGGTTCCTCGACGGCGGTCGGGCTGCTCCCGGGGGCCACGGTGGCGGGCAGGCCGGCACGGGTCCAGTCGGCACCGTCGCTTCGCTCCTCGGCCAGCGAGCCATCACCGGCCCGCGAGAACACCTGCTGCTGCAGGGGGGTGGTCGAGTACCACACGGCGGTGGAGGGCTCGGAAGTGACCGGCGACGAGGCCCCGACCACGTCGAGGTCCCAGGTGCGGGTGGCGACGGTGTGCCGGTTGGAGGTGGCGGTCAGGGTGACGGTGTGGGGTCCGAGACCACCGAAGACGTGAGTGGCTTTGCGGGTGGTCGCGGCGCCGCCGTCGCCGAAGGTCCACAGCCACTTGGTCACCGACCCACCTCGCTCGGAGGCGGCGCCGGAGAACGTCGCCGCCGTGCCTGCCACCGCCACCCGGGGGCCGGCGGCGGAGACCACTGGGGCGGGTTGCTGGTGGCCGGCCGGCGGAGCGACGAACACCCATTGCTCGCCGGGGCTCCAGACCTGAGAGGACCAGGTGGCGAGGTCGATGTTGGTGTCGTACTCGACGCCGATGGTGCTGGATCCGGCGAAGTCGCCGTCGACCAGGTCGACGGTCCCGTTGGGGTGCACGGCGGTGACGATGCCGACGTGGTCGGCGTAGGCGGTGGCCGAGACGGTTCCCGGCGGGAAGAAGACCACGGCATCGCCGACGTGCGGCGTGCGCGGGTCGATGGGGAGAGCCTCGCCCTGCGCCTTCGCCCAGGCGTAGAAGGAGTCGGACCCGGCGTTGATCAGGCCCATGTGGGAGGTCACGCCGGCCCGTTGCCACGCCCACTTGGCGAAGTCGGAGCACCAGGCCTCGTTCTCGTTGACGACGGAGAAGCGTCCGTCGACGCCGCAGCCGTCGCTGTTGGGGATCTTGGGACCGACGAGGGTCGTGTAGGGGTCGCAGTCGTTGGCGAAGCTGTCGGAGGCGGGCGTGTCCGACACGCCGACCTGCCCGAGGGCGATGCGGGCGATGGTGTTGCCAACGCCACCGGATGAAGGGAGTGCCGACCGGGCCTGGGTCGCGACGCGGTTCATGCCCGCCGACGTCGCGCACGCCTGCCGGTCGCCCATCCGCCAGAGGCGGCGCACCGCGGCGGGGACGGCGTCGTGGCAGGTGCCCTGCTCGGGGCCGGCCGCGACCAGGCGCCACGGTGAGCCACCGCGGCGAGTGAACAGCCCGGTGGCGGCGCCGTCCTGGAAGGCGGTGGAGATACGGGATCCGGCTCGGGAGGAAGGGACGAAGGTCGCCATGGCCCACCGGGCACCGGAAGGCAACGTCGCCGTGCGCAGGGAACCGGGGCGAACCCCGGCGACATCGGCGGTGCCGAGATGCCGTCCGGCGGCACCGGCCCAGGCCGTTTCCAGCGCTCGGATCATGGCCGGGCGGGTTCCGACCGCCGGCGCCGTGGCCGGAACCGGCGAAGCGACGGCCGCGGCAGGGACCGAGCCGACCACGAGGCCCAACAGGGCCGCGGCGGCAAAGAACAGGCGCCGGCAGCTGGTTCCCCGCCATGCTTGCATGTGTTGTCCCGCTGATCGCCGCACGCGTCTCTCCTTGCCCTTCATGTGCAGTCCCCGCTGAGCTGTCGCCGGACCGCCCAAGGACCGTTGATGGTAATAAGTTACGACTCATGCCTACGACTGGTCAAGTAGTTCCGACACTTGAGTCCGGTCCCGCCGCCCCTCAGGGACCGGGGCGGGCTCGTGTGGCGGTGCCGGTCACTACGCTCTGGGCCGGCCCCGACCGGAGCCGACAGGTCGACAGGGCCGCCGTCGCCCCCGCCCCCGACGTGGCGGCCTGGACGGCCGGGCTCGATGCGAACGACCGCCTCGACCTGCTCGACCGAGTCGTGACCCAGGCGCTGCTCGGCGACGATGTCCTTGTAGAAGCAGAGGCGGGCGGTTGGTCGTACGTGGTCGTACCCGACCAGCCTTCGTCGCTGAACCCCCACGGCTACCCGGGCTGGGTCCCAAGCGCCCACCTGGCGCCGTGGACACCGGCGCCGCCGCGGCGGCCGGTCGTGGTGGCCAAACGAGTGCTGCCAGGACCGCCGGCGTTGAGCTTCGCCACCCGACTCCACGGGGCCGAGCAGTGTGCGGAAGAGGTGACCGGCGGCCTGGTGGCGGTGGACACGGCCGGTGGCCACCCTCTCGAGGTGAGGGCCGACGGGCTGGCTCCCCTCCCCACGGATCGGTGGTCGGGAGCCGACGTTGTGGCGGCGGCCGAGATCTTCCTCGGCCTGCCCTATCTGTGGGGCGGCGCGTCGGGGTGGGGGGTGGACTGTTCCGGGCTGGCCTGGCTCGCCTTCCGCCGCGGTGGCCTGATCCTGCCTCGCGACGCCGCCGATCAGGCGGCGGTGGGAACACCGATTCCCCGCCGCGAGCTGCGCCCCGGCGACCTCGTCTTCTTTGCCTCACCCGGGAGGGAGATACACCACGTCGGCATCGCCCTTGGGTCCGAACGGATGGTGCACGCCCCCCGCACCGGCCGGGCGGTCGAGCATGCCGCCATCGACGATGTGCACCCGGGCGGCTTCGCCGGTGGGCGCCGATATCTCTGAGATACCCCCGAATGAGGTAGTCAACATGTTGCCTCTCGACTCACATATCGGTAACCTTCTGACGTGAATGGAAACGGGCGCCCCGAGGCGACGAACGGGCGAGCGCTGCGGGTCACCTCCCCCACCGAGGAGCGCAACCCGCGCACCATGGACATCGACACCGTCCCGGTCCTGACCCTTCTCGAGCTGATAAACGACGAGGACGCCACCGTCCCCGCTGCGGTACGCAGGATCCTGCCCGCCGTGGCCGACCTCGTCGAGGTGACCGTCTCCCGGCTACGCGAAGGTGGCCGAGTCCACTACTTCGGGGCCGGCAGCTCGGGTCGGCTCGGCCTGCTCGACGCCGCCGAGATCCCCCCCACCTACGGACTCCACGACGACGTCTTTGTCGGGCACCTGGCGGGCGGGCACGGTGCGGTCCAGATCGCCCACGAGGGGTCGGAGGACGACGAAGGACAGGGCGAGGTCGAAGCCGGCTCGGTCGGCCCTCGCGACGTCGTCATCGGGCTCGCCGCCTCCGGCTACACCCCCTATGTCGAGGGCGCCCTCCGGCGCGGCGCGACGATCGGCGCCCACACGGCCCTCGTCACCTCCAATCCGGACGCCCCGCTCGCCGCCCTGGCCGACACCGTCGTCTGCATCGAAACCGGTCCCGAGGTCATCACCGGATCCACGAGGATGAAGTCGGCGACGGCCCAGAAGCTGGTCCTCAACGCCTTCTCGACCGCCGTCATGGTCAGCACCGGCCGCACCTGGTCCAACCTCATGATCGACATGGTGCCGACCAACGCCAAGCTGCGCGGCCGGCTGCTGCGCATGTTGGAGCAGGCCACCGGGAAGGACGAGGAGGATTGCGCCTCGGCACTGCACGCCGCCGACAACGACGCCAAGACGGCCCTCGTGTCACTCCTTTCGAGCGTCGAACCGGCCGAGGCGCGCCGTGCCCTCGCCGCCGCCGACGGCCTTGTCGCCGGAGCTCTCCGGCACCTGACCGACGATCCGGCTCAGGTGCGGCCCGGCTGAGCCGATGCGTCGACACGAGCGACGCGGTCAGAGTCCCTGCCAGGACGGCTTGGAAACAAACACCCACCGGTAGTGATCCAGGAGCTCAAGTCCGCTGGCCGCAGCTTCGTCGATGACAACGGTGGCGTGGGGGTGCAGCTGAAGGGCGGAGGCCGGCACCATGGCGGTGAGGGGACCCTCGACGGCCCGGGCGATGGCCGGCGCCTTGGTTGCGCCCCACGCCAGCAGCACGACGTGGCGAGCTTCGAGGATCGTCCCGATGCCCTGGGTGAGTACGTGACGGGGGACGGCCGCCTCGCCGCCGGCGAAGAACCGCCGGTTGTCCGCCACGGTCCGCTCGGTCAGCGTCTTGAGCCGGGTGCGGGAGCCGAGCGAGGAACCCGGCTCGTTGAAGCCGATATGGCCGTCGCTGCCGATGCCGAGCAACTGCAGGTCGACGCCCCCCGCCGCGGAAATACGGGCGTCGTAGGTCCTGCACTCGGCGGCCAGATCCTCGGCCCTGCCGTCGGGGCTGTGCACCGCTTTAGGGTCAAGCCCGAGCGGATCCACCACCTGCCGGCGGATGACCGACCGGTAGCTGGCCGGGTGGTCTGGTGGCAGACCGACGTACTCGTCGAGGGTAAAGGCCTCCACGCCCCCGGCGTGGAGGCTGCCGGCGCCCGAGCGGCGGGCCAGTTCCTCGTACACCGGCTCCGGCGAGCTTCCCGTCGCCAGCCCGAGCACGGCCCCGGGTCGGGCGCCGACAAGCGCGGCGATGGCGTCGGCCACCAGAGTGGCGCCGGCCTCGGGTCGCTCGACGACCACTACCTCCATGACATCCTCCTCCATGGTCGCCCGTGGCCGACCTGCCCATCCGGCGACGACCCGAACGTGTCGCTCGCGCCTCCTAGTAGTACCCCGTACGGACGGACGGGCGTCGTAGAGAGCCTTGTTGCAGTCGGCGAGGAGGTCCGTGACCATCCCGTCGGCTCTCTTCGCTTCGGACCTGCGGACTTTCACCGGCAACGCCACCACGCCGGCAGTGGGGCTACCCCGGCCAGGCGCCCCGGTGCTCGCCGGCCCAGGCGCGCAGGCGGCCGTCGAGCGCGGCCGGGATCCGCACGGTGGCCTCCGGGCTCAAACGGTCCAGTCGGGGTTTCGCCTGGCCCGGCAGCCGTCCCCCGGCCCGGTGGACGGCCTCGGCCAGGGCGTCGAGCCGGGCCCCATCGCCTGGCCCGGCGATGTCGAGCCGGCGCGGGTCGAGGGTGACGACCAGGTGGGCGATCCGCTGCGGCTCGGCTACCTGGTCGGCCCGATACATGTCCCGCACGTCGGGCGCCAGGGCCGGGCCGACAAGGCCACCGGTGAGCGCCTCGACGAGGAAGGCGAGGGCGTAGCCCTTGGCGCCGCCGAGCGGTGCCAACATGCCGGACAGGGCGGCGTTGGCGTCGATCGTCGGGGCGCCGGCGGCGTCGAACGCCCAGCCGGCGTCGAGCGCCTCGCCGCGCCCGGCGCGCTCAGCGATCTTGCCGCGAGCCACGGCGCTCGTGGCCAGGTCGACGATGCACGGCTCCGGCCGTGTGGGTATCCCGGCCGCCAGCGGGCTGGTCGACAAGACGGGGGCGTCGCCGCCCCACGGCGGCATCACGGCGGGACCGTTGGAGAAGACGAGGGCAACGAGGCCGGCATCCACCGCCGTCAGGGTGTACACGCCGAGGGCGCCGCAGTGGCCCGAGTTGCCGACGGCGACGACGCCCACACCGTGGCGCCCCGCCCGCTCGGCGGCGACCTCGGCCGCGGCCCGGACCTGCCAGTGTCCGAGCCCGGCCTGACCGTCGTAGCTGACCAACGGGCCGGTGTCGGCCACCTCGGCCAGGGCGGCGGCCGGGTTGTAGCCGCCGGCGACGAGCCGGTCGAGGTAGTACGGCAGACGGAGCAGGCCGTGGGAGCCCCGCCCCCACACGTCGGCCAGGACGATGGCCTCGGCACTTGTCCGGGCGTGACCGGCCGGCATCCCCGCGGTGCCGAGCAGGCCGGCGGCACCGCGCACCGCCTCTCGGACGCCGACGTCGATGTGGATATCGGACGCAGCGGCAGTCACCCGACGGCCAGGGCGAAGACGTGCATGGCGGTGACACGCGCCCCGGACACTGCGGCACCCGTGGGCAAGGTGACCGCCTGGACCGCCTTGCCGGCGACGAGTGGCACCCCGGCGTAGAAGATGGTGCCGGTGTGCTGGCGTTGGGGCGAGCCGCCGTTGGTGGCGGAGCTGGAATCGTTGATGTAGGGCATCGTCACCACCGCCGTGCTACCCGTCGCCGTCGTGTCGAAGTAGTTGCCGAGCGTGACCTCGTAGGTGGAGGTGGTGCCGTCGGTGTAGTAGATCGTGCCGGTGCCGCCCTCGTCGCTGGGGCTGCCGCAGCCGATGAACCCGAGGGTCGAACCGGAGCCTGACACGAGGATGGTCTGGCCGGCGGCGAGGACATTGTCGGGCTGGGCAGCCGGGACGTCGGGCCACGTGAAGCTCAGCCCTCCGGCGCTGAACGTCGCGCCCGGGGTGAGCCCGGCGGCGGCGAGGGCCTGGGCGGAGAAGCTGTTGCCGACCCCGTCGAGGTCGCCGGGGGTCACGTCGCTGTCATCGGTGATGGCCACGTTGTCGTACGCCTCGGCCATCGTGAGCTCGACGCTCACCGGCGCAGTCGTCGAGGTTGCGGCCGGCTGGCCGAGGAGCGAGAAGTCGGCGGTCACCGATGGACTGACGACGGCGGCGCCGGCGCTCGGCTCGGTGACCGTCACCTGCCACGTGGTGCTTACCGATCTACTCGGAGCGACGTCGGAAAACGTGGTGGGCGACGTGGCCTTCACCGTCCACGAGCTGGGCACCGTCAGGGCAAGGCTGACGCCGGTGAGCGGTGGTGTGGCGCCGCCGGGGTACTTGGGCCGGGCCTCCCTGCCGCCGGGACCCGGTCTGGAGACGATGCGCACGCGCTGCGACCCCAGCGTGGGGTGTTTCACGGTTACGTCTATCGAGCCGGGCTCCCCATCGATGGTGCGGATGAGGGCGCCGCCGACACCCCCGTTGGCCTGGAACGGGAAGCCACCGTTGGTCAGGGTAGCGGTGACCGTAGCGGTCTGACCCGGCGATGGCAACGGTGGCTCGGCGGTGACGGCCAGGTTGACCAGTTGACCGACCCACATCCCGGGCCCGTCGATGCTCACGGTGACGTCGCCTTGCGGGTAGGGCCGGGGGGCGCCGAAGCGGTCCACGGAGCGAAACGTGAGCAGGGTGGCGTCGATCCCGTCCGCGATCAGCTCGGTGTCGGGGAGGGTCACCTGCAGGTGGTCGCCGTCCGTGCTGCCGGAAAACGACCGGGAGGCGACGCGGCGGCCGGACACGTAGCCGTCGAGGCGCAGGTCCGGCGGGGCCGACGCGTCGATCCCGGTGGTGTCGAGGTAAAAGGGCGGGTGGGCAGTATTTGGGAAGTCGGTGGTATCGGGCGTGAGCGTGGCGTAATGGCGGCCGTCGATGTAGGCCTCCAGGTGATCGCAATTTGACCAGATGGGAGCGGTGGTCCCGAGGGACGTGACAGGCGATGTGGGCCCGAAGTCCCAGTAGAAGGCCGGCTCGATCACTGCCCCTGCGCTCGGATCGCCCTGGGCCTGGTAATAGGTGGACCCCGGCTTGAGCACCCGGAACGTGTCGCACACGCCGGGCCACTTGATGTCCTCGTAGACATTGCCGTTGCCGGAGTCGTAGTCGAAGCCGCACCAGGCAAGGAGACCGCTGTAGGCGTCCTCGGAGTTGGCGATGTCATGCACTTGGGCGTGCATACGAGCCTGCTGGATCTGGATGGTCTGGGTGTCGATCCACCGGTAGAAAGGAGCGCCGTCGAGGGTGCCGACCGCCTCGGTGATCAGATATGGGACTCCCGGTATCGGCGCCGACAGCTCGGCGTTGCCGTTTGCGTGCGTGTAGTCGTCGTCGGCCATCACATCGAACACGAAGTCGGTGAGGCTGTGGTAGCTGGTGCCCGACGTCGGCCGGGAGGGGTCGAGGGACTTGGCCAGATCCTTGGACTCGGTGTAGAGCGCGGTGTAGCTGGCAGGGGCCTCGTTGGGTTTGACCCCCCAGATGATCACGGAGGGTCGGCTGCGATCGCGCACCACCATGTCGTGGACGTTTTGCAGCACGATGGCCTGCCAGGCGGCATCGCCTATGTATTGCCACCCGGGCGTCTCCTCCCAGACCATGAGCCCCAGTTCGTCGCAGGCGTCGAGGAAGTAAGGCGACTGTGGGTAGTGCGAGCAGCGCACCATGTTGCAGTTGAGCTGCTGCCTCAACAGCTCGGCGTCGCGACGCTGCATGCGGGTGGGGATCGACATGCCGCCGTACGGGAAGGTCTGGTGGCGGTCGAGGCCGAAGATCTTGAATCGTTCACCGTTCAAGAAGAACCCGTCGACGTCGAAGACCGCCTCTCGGAAGCCGATCCGGCGGGTGAAGTCGTGCACGGGCTGGCGGTTGAGCGACAGGGTGGTGCGGACCTCGTACAGCTTGGGACTCGTGGGGCTCCACAGGTCGACGCTCGGTGCCGCCAGCTTGACGGCGACCGGTGTCTGACCCGTGGAGCTGATCGTCACCGACGTCGACGCCCTGCTCACGAGGCGGCGGCCGTCGTACAGCTCGGCTGCGATCTCCACCGGTCCTGTCGGTACCACCGCCGAGTCGATCGTGCACTGCACGTCGACGGCGCGCGATGACGCCTCGAGCACATCGACCGGCTGGGCGAACACGTCGGCGATGAACATTTGCGGCACCATGCGCAGGCGCACCCCTCGGCAGATGCCGCCCGGCTCGAAGTAGTCGATTGAGACCGCACCGTTGGGGCTCCCCTCGGGCGGGACGTTCTGCCACGTGGCGTCCACTTCGACGGCCAGGAGGTTGTCCTTCTGCGTCAGGTAGTTGGTCACCTCATAGCTGAAGGGGAGGTAGCCCCCGAGGTGCTGCGGGAGGGTGGTGCCGTTGATCGTGGGCGTGGCGCTCGTCAGCACGGCATCGAAGTCCACGAAGGTGCGCATCTTGTCCGTGCCGGCAGGCAGGTCGAAGGGTCGGCGGTAGATCCACAGCTGCTCCCAGCTGCCCGGCGACCAGTCGCGCCAACCGAGCGGAGTGACACAGTGCGGGACCGTGACGGTCTCGAAGCCGCTGTCATCGTAGGAGGGCTCATTGCTTCCGGTGACGAAGTTGCCGCCGAAGCGCCAGTTCTGGTCGAGCGGGACGATCCGGGCGGCGGCACTGTCCCAGGGCCGCTGGGCCGTCGAACGGTCGACCACGGTCCGGCCGCCCCCGTGGCCCAGCACCGTGTAGCCGGCGACGCCGACGATCCCTGCGGCGCCGACCTTGAGAAAGTTGCGCCGCGACAGCTCGATGGGACTGGTCGGCTCGGTCATGGTTCCTCCTTCTGAGCGGCGGTGGTGATGGGAAGACGACGGACGGCTCCGGCCGCCGCCGGGCTCTCGCCGCCGGCGAGAACCCGATCGACCTCGGTGGCGAGCAGGGCGACGATGCGCTCGTTGGCTTGCTCGGTCAGCCCCGCCACGTGCGGGGTGAGCACGACGTTGTCCAGTCCGTCGAGGGGACCGGGAGTCGGGGGCTCGCTGGCGCGGACGTCGAGCGCAGCGCCGCCAAGCGTCCCCTCGCGCAAGCAGGTGGCGAGGGCGGCCTCGTCCAAGACGTCGCCCCTGCCGACGTTGACCAGAAAGCTTCCGGGCCGCATGCTGGCCAGGAGGCGAGCGTCGAAGAGGTTTCGGGTTTCGGGCGTCGATGGGAGGTGCAGGCTGACGACGTCCGATTCGGCGAGCAGGGTGTCGAGTGTCACAAGGGTCACCCCGTGGCCGTTGCCGGTTACGGCCGGATCGAAGGCCAGCACCGGCCCGGCGATGGCGGACGCGAGCTGCGCCACGGCCCGGCCGGTGGCGCCATAGCCGACAACGCCCCAGGTGCGTCCCGAGATCTCTTGGCCGAGGTCTCGCTGCCAGATGCCGGCGCGGAGCCGACGGTCGTGGATGGCGACGCCGCGCGCCAAGGCGAGGGCGAGGGCGAGGGTGTGCTCGGCCACGCTGCGGGCGTTGACACCGGCGGCGGCCACCACCACGACACCGCGATCGTCGGCCGCAGCCACGTCGATGTTCTCCAGGCCGGTACCGGCTCGTGCCACCACCTTCAAGGACGGTGCGGCATCGAGCAGCTCCGCGTCGACCGTCGTCCGGTTGCGCACGACCACGGCTCGAGCCGCATCGAGCGACGCGAGGAGCGCCGGTCGATCGGCCCACAGTTGCGGGGCGTACCGGGTCGGGCGCCGCCGCGCCAGCTCATCGAATGGGGGACCCCACACATCTTCGAGGACAAGGACTTCGGGCTCCGGCGGCACAACTTCCCTCCCAAACGTCAGGCGCAACGACCCGAGTGGCCCGACCTCTTAGCACCGGAACGTTACAAATGGCCTCGCCATCTGTCAACAGTCCCCAGACCACATAGCTCTGACCTCTGATACCTCCACCAACTCTCTGCTCGATGAGTGCGGCGAGACGGTCGCCGGCGCCCGCCTCGGCGCCTCCGACCTTCGCCGCGCCGAAGCCCAGGGGCGCCCCTCACAAGGACCTCAGCGCCGAAGGCGTTCAAACGGGTCGGCGGCGCGCGACAGGCTGCGGCCGCCGTCCACGACCAGCTCGGCGCCGGTCACGAAGGAGGCATCGTCGCTAACGAGGAAGCTCACCGCGGCCGCGATCTCCTCGGGCCGGCCCTTGCGCCCGAGGAGGGTCGGGACGGGCGTGTCAGGATCGACGCTGGCGACCGTGGCCCGCAGGGACTCCGTGTCCGTGGCGCCGGGCAGAACGGAGTTCACGCGAATGCCCAGTGGCGACAGCTCCACCGCCAGCGCTCTGGTGAGTGCGGCCACGCCTCCCTTGCTCGTGACGTAGGCCAGGTAGCTCGCCGCCGGCAGCCTGGCCTGGATCGCACCGACGTTCACGATGCAGCCACCCCGATCGGCCATTGGACCGGCGAGCTCCTGGGCAAGGAACATCGACGCGGAGAGGTTGACGGCCACGATCTTCTGCCACTCCTCGAGGGTCAGATCGGACAGCCCGTGGCGGGCGCCGTGCTGGGCCGCGTTGTTGACGAGGGCGGTCACGTGGCCGAGCCGCCCGCGCACCTCCTCAGCGATCCTTGACGGGGCGTCCGGTTCCCCGATGTCGGCGACGATCGGGCTGGCCGTCCCGCCACCGTCGGCGATGGTGCGGGCCACCGTGTCCAGGCCGTCCGGGTTGACGTCGATGGGCGCGACGGCGTAGCCGTCGGCGGCGAGCCGACAGGCGATGGCGGCGCCGATCCCCCGCCCCGCCCCAGTCACGAGGGCGACGGCCCGAGAGTCCTCACGGCCCGGAGCCTTTACCACTCGGCCACCCTCCCATCGTCGTGGCGCCACACCGGGTCGGCCACCTGCCACGCCCGCTCCGACACGGTCCGGACGGCGGAAACGTCGACCTCGACACCGAGGCCGGGCCAGTCAGCACGGGCGAAACGGCCCCGGTGCGGGCGGATGGCACCTTCCTTCTCGAGGTAGCCGACGGGCGGTTCGCGGCCGCCCGGGGTCTCGTCATCGTGGAACGGAAGGTGGCGGCTCACCTCCTGGATCACGATGTTCCGGCAGCAGAACCCGACCTGCAGCGACGCGGCAAGCGCGAGCGGGCCGCTGGCGGCATGGGGGGCGACGGCGACGTCGAAGGCCTCGGCCATTCGGCAGATTTTCTCCAATTCGAACAGCCCGGTGAGTGCCACGTCGGGCTGGATGATGTCGACGGAACGCTCAGCGAGCAGCCGTCGGAAGTCGTAACGGGACGTGAGACGCTCCCCTGTGGCCAGCGGCACCGATCCCGCCGCCGCCCGCAGGGCGGCAAGGTCGTCGTCGCATTCGGGCGATACGGGCTCTTCGACCCACAGCAGCCCGTAGGACTCGAGCTCCCGGAGCAGGACGCGAGCGATGGCGAGCGGCGCCCGCCCGTGCAGGTCGAGGGCAATTCCCAGATCGGGCCCGAGCTCTCGGCGCAGGGCGTCCACGCGCCCGACCACGGCGTCGATCGCCGGCGTCGCTCGGAGCCAGTCGATCGGGCCGGCCGCGTCGAGCTTGACGGCATCGAAGCCTCTGGCCAGCCGGGTTTTCGCCTGCACGACCACCGCGTCGGGCTCGGCGGCATCGACCCAGCTGTAGCCGCGCACGGCCTCCCTGACGGCTCCGCCGAGCAGCTCGTGGACCGGCAGGCCGACAAGGCGCGCCTTCAGGTCCCACAAGGCCATGTCCATGGCTGCCGCCGCCGTCGAAAGGATCGGGCCACCCCGGAAGAAGGCGCCACGATGCATCCGCTGCCACAGCTCCTCTACCCGGTTGGCGTCCTCGCCGATCACGTTGGCCGCCAGATCGTCGACGGCGCCGGCCACGGCGCGGGGCCGCTTGGCGACGATGGCCTCGCCCCAGCCCTCGCCACCATCGGTCGTCGAGACGAGGACGAGTATCCAACGAGGAGGCACCATGAAGGTCTCCACGCTGCCGATCCGGCGCGACCCTGCGGTCAAGGAAGGCGTGCCCCCGATTCGGCGTCGAAGAGATGGAGGCAGTTGGTGTCGGTAGTAAAGACGAGCTTGCGGTTGATGACGACTGAGCGGTCCCGGGGCATCTTCGACGTGATCCGCTCCCCACCGACGTCCATGATGACGTACTGCTCGGAACCGAGGGGCTCCACGACTTCGGTCATGCCGGCGATCCGGGCGTCCTCCGTCGCCGACTCGACGCTGAGCAGCCGCTCAGGACGGATCCCGACCTTGACCCGTTCACCGTCGCGCACGGGCAGGGTCGCCGCCCGCGCCGGCGGCAGGCACAGCCGGACGCCGTCACTCTCGAGGGCGGCGACGTCGCCGTAGCGAGTGAGGCGGCAGGTCAGGAACCCCATCGCAGGCGTGCCGATGAAACCGGCGACAAAGGTGTTGACCGGGCGGTCGTACAGCTCGTCGGGGGTGCCGACCTGCTGCACTCGCCCCTCGTTCATCACCACGACCAGGTCACCCATGGTGAGGGCTTCGACCTGATCGTGGGTCACGTACATAGCGGTAGCGGTCACCGAGCGGTGCACCCGGAGGATCTCGGCCCGCATCTGCACTCGCAGGTGGGCGTCGAGGTTGCTGAGCGGCTCGTCGAGAAGGAACACGGCCGGTTCGCGCACGATGGCCCGTCCGAGCGCCACCCTCTGGCGCTGGCCGCCCGAGAGCTGTTTCGGCCGCCGCTTGAGCAGCGGGTCGAGGCCAAGCAGGCGGCCGACCTCCCGGACCTTGCGGTCAACGTCGTCCTTGGGAAGCCCGAGCCGGCGGAGCCCGAAGGCGATGTTGTTGTAGACCGTCATGTGCGGGTAGAGACCGTAGTTTTGGAAGACCATGGCGATGTCCCGGTCGCCGACGTCGATGCCGTTGACGCAACGATCACCGAAATAGACCTCACCGCTCGTAAGGTCCTCGAGCCCGGCGACGATCCGCAGCAACGTGGTCTTGCCCGACCCCGACGGGCCGACCAGCACGACGAAAGCGCCGTCCTCGATCTCGAGACTGCAGTCCTTGAGGACTGTCTGCTTGCCGTACTGCTTCTCGACGTTCCGCAACGACAGGGCGACCACTCCGCTACTCCCCCGCGAGGGCGCCGGCCGTCATGCCGCGCACCATGTAGCGCTGCACGGCGAAGAAGGCAACGAGCAATGGAATCGTTGTGATGGCGGCCGCAGCCATCAAACCGCCCCAGTCTGTCTTGAATTGTCCGGTCAGGCTGTCAAGCAGCCCGGCAGGCAGCGTCTGTTTCGAGAGCGTGTTTATGAACGTCTGAGGAAACAGGAGATTGTTCCATGCCTCCATGAACACGAAGATGCCGGTCGTGACCAGCCCGGGGATGGTCACGGGGATGACGACCCGGAAGAGGGTCTGGAGCCTCCCGCAGTGGTCGACGCGGGCGGCCTCTTCCAGCTCGGGAGGAACGGCGTCGAAGAAACCCTTCATCATCCACGTCCCGAACGGGACCGAGAACGTGGTGAATCCGATGACCAGGCTGGCCTCGGTGTTGAGGAGGTGGACGTCAAGCAAGACGAGGTAAAGCGGGGCGACGAGGACCACCAGCGGCAGCATCTGGGTGGCGAGGATGATGTAGCCGAGTGGGCCCCGCAGCCCGTAGCGGCCACGAGAAAGGCTGTAGCCGGCCAGGCTGGCGATGACGATGGCGACGAGGGCGGTCGCGACGGAGGTGATGACGCTGTTGGTCAGGAACGACGTGAAGGCGAGCGAATGGCCGACCAGCTGGCCGTAGTTGACGCCGGTGGTCGATCGCGGCACCAGCGATGGCGTGAGCTGCGCGATCTGGTCGGGGCTCTCGATGGACGTGACCAGCATCCAGTAGATGGGCCCAAGCGTGCAGAGGAGAGCGACGGCCACGACGACACCCTTGGCCGACCGGCTCCACGCCCGGCCCCGACCAACCCGCGGCGGAGGGTCGCGCTCCTCGAGGCGGAGATCGGTCGGCCGGGTCTCGGCAACGGTCACGGGCGGCTCCTTCGGGTCGTGGGCGCCTGTCGGGTCACGCGCCGCTCCGCCTGAGCAGCCGAATGTAGAAGAGCGCGAACAGCGTCAGCAGGAGCAGCCACACCACCCCGACGGCCGACGCGTAGCCCATGTTGTAGGCGCTGAAGGCCAACCGGTACACGTAGATCACGAGCGTGGTCGTGCTGTACGCCGGTCCACCCGACGTCATCGACCAGATCGTTGTGAAGTTGTTGAACGCCGAGATCGTCATGATCAGACCGGCGATCAGGGCCGGGTTGCGGAGGTAGGGGAGCTTGACGTAGAAAAACGTCGCCCGCCGCGAGGCGCGATCCACGCGGGCGGACTCGAGCACTTCGTTGGGCACGCCGGACAGCGCGGCCGTGAAGACGAGCAGGAAGAACGGTGTCTGCGTCCACACGGTGGCGGCGATGACCGAGGTCATGGCCCACGTCGACGAGTCGAGCCACGGGACGCCGGAGTGGACGATGCCCAGATCCATGAGGACGGCGTTCACCACGCCGCCGTCCTGGTTCAGCATGTAGGTGAAGAGGAAGGCGACCACGATCAGGGGCACGGCCCAGGGCGTGAGCAGGACGGTCCGTAGATACCGCCACCGCCCCTTGAGGCCCTCGGTGGCCAGGGCGAGCAGCAGCCCAATGGCGCCAGCGCAAACGACCGAGCCTGCGGCATAGATCACGCTGTTCTCCAGCGACTGCCAGAACACGGGGTCATGCAGTAGCTGGTCGTAGTTTGTCGCGCCCACGCCGGTGGGGGGCAGGGCCGAGGCGAAGTTGTAGTGCTCGAGCGAGAGCGAGATGGCCCGGTAGATCGGGTAGCCGATGACGGCGCCGATGACCGCGACGGCAGGAAGGATCATCGGGTCGACGAACCGCCGACCCGACAACCAGGCTCGCCACCCTCGGTCGGAGCGCTTCGGCCGGGCAGGACCTTCCCGACCGGCCGAAGGTGGCGACGGAGCGAGTGTCGTCATGTCAGCCAAAGGCGGTCCCAAGGCCCGACTGCATGCTGGAGACGATCTTGGTGACCGGCGTCGAGGAGGTGACGGCGCTCTCGACGCCAGACATGATCGGCGGGTAGGCCTCCTCGAACGTCGGCCCGTAGGCCGGCGTGATGATCTGGGGCGTGATCTTCGAGGAGAACGCCTTGTACACCGGCGTGTCGAGCAGCTTGCTCGCCCCGGCCGACGGATGGGCCAGCGGCGGCAGGGATGACTCGTACTTGATGGTGTAGTTGGCCACCGACCACGACGACGTTGACAACCAGTTCATGAACTTCCAGTCGTCGGCCTGGTACTTGGAGCTCTTGAACATGACGAGCTGGTGGCCGAGCTCGATGGAGTACGGCCTCCCAGTCGTGCCGGTCGGCAACGGCGCGACGCCCCAGGTCTTGTAGAAGGCGGCGTTGCTCATGTGGTTGCTGCTCTGGATGACGCCCTGGAGCAGAGGCTGGTCCCACGTGAAGGCGAGCTCCCCGTCGGCGGCCAGCGGTCGCTCGTCGCCAATCTTCTTCAGGGGCTGGATGTCGTTGCCGTGCTTCAGCTCCCGCATGAAGGTCAGATAGGACCGCATGCCGGCCGTGTTGGCCGTAGCCTTGGACCCGCTGAACGGGGTGGTGCCGAACGTCTTCATCCACGCCCAGTTGGACGAAAGGGCAAAGTCACGATTGCTCGTGTCCAGCCCGAGGGGCACCACCTTGGGCTCCTTGTTGCGGATCGTGGCCATGTCCGAGAGCAACTGAGAGGTGGTCTTCGGGGGATCATTCGGGTTGAGACCCGCCTTGGACATGATGGTCTTGTTGTACCAAAGCGCCGGCGGGGCGTCGGTCCAGGGGATGGCGACCAACTTCCCGCCGATCTCGCCCTGGTGGAGCTCCTTTGGGATGATGGACGACTGGTAGCTGGACGTGGCGTACGAGGTGAGGGGCTCCAAGCCCCCGGCCTCATTGACGCTGTAGGTGTCGTTGCCCGAGATCTCCGCAACGTCGGGGGTGTTGCCGGAGCGCACCTGGAGGACCAGCTCGTGGCCGATGTCGGTGAAGGATATGGGCTCCTCCTTGATCTTGATTCCTGGGTGCGTCGCCTCGAACTTGGAGATGGCGGCCTTGATACCGGGCTGGGTCGCTGTCTCCGCGTCGGCCCAGTTGGCGAAGGTGATCGTGACGGGGTGACTCGCGCTCCCCTGGTTCGCTTGGGTAGCGGCACCGTGCGAGGAGCTTCCGCAGCTCGACGCGAGCAGCCCGGTCACCGTGACCGCAGCCGCTGTCGCGAAGAGGCGAGGCCGTACCCTGACGGCCAGCCTGCGTCCCTTCGACCTCACACCTGGATGGGTCGGATAGCGCATCTTCTGGTCCCTCCCTCTTTTGCCCGCGTTGGCGAGCCCCCGGCCCTGTCTGAGATAATCTGCGGTGTGAGTATAGACCTCTGTCCACGAGGGTCAAGCCTGGGTTGAGTGGGAGACAAAGATGGGTACCGCCGGTGACCAAGAGGGTGCGCAGTGGTGAGACGCATCCGGGCTGAGGTGGCGTTGGCCACCACCACGGTCGAGCTGGGCGAGTGCCCCGGATGGGATGAAGGCCGGCGCCGCCTGCTGTGGGTCGACATCTTGGGATCGGCGCTGCACGTCTTCGACCCCGAGACCGGCGTGGACCGGACCGTCGACGTCGGCCAGCACATCGGCGCGGTAACGCCGCACGTCGACGGCGGGTTCGCCGTCGCCGTGCAACGCGGCTTCGGCCGGCTGAGCGAGGACGGGGAGCTGAAGATGGTCGCCGACATCGTGGCTCCCGGCCTCCGGATGAACGACGGCAAGTGCGCGCCGGACGGGTCGTTTTGGGCAGGAACCATGGCCTACGACCGGACACCGGGCGCTGCTGCGCTCTACCGGCTCGCCCCGGACGGGACCGTCACCACGCTGCTCGAAGGGCTTACGATCTCCAACGGGCTGTGCTGGGATCCAGGCGGGACGACGATGTACTTCGTCGACACGCCGACACGGCGGATAGACCGCCTGGACGTCGACATCGATGCCTCCCGCCTCTACAACCGGCGGCCGTTCGTCGAGCTGCCGGCCGGCGCCGGCAACCCCGACGGGATGACCATCGACGACGACGGCTACATCTGGGTGGCGATGGCACGATCCGGGACCGTTCACCGCTACCAGCCGAACGGCCGCCTCGACGCCATCGTGGATGTTCCCGTCCCCCAGGTGACGAGCTGCTGCTTCGGGGGATCGGACGGTCGGGAGCTGTTCATCACCACCGGGCGGCAAGGGGCCGGGCCCGGCCGGGGGGCGCTCGCCGGGAGCGTCTTTCGGTGCAGGCCAGGGGCCAGCGGTCGGCCGGCAGTCTCATGCGTCGGCCCCTGAGGGCCATCGGCATGACCTCAGGCCACAAACGGCACGCCCGTCTGGCAACATCCAGTCCGGAGTTGCGTATGAGACAAAGGGAGGGGCACGAGCAATGGATCCTGTTTGGAGCCCGATCAGGCCGACCGGCAGCCTGACCGACCGCATCGTCGAGCGCATCGAGAGCATCATCTCCAGCGAGGGGCTGCCTGTCGGTGCCCGCTTGCCACCCGAGCGGGATCTGGCTCGCATGCTCGCAGTCAGCCGACCGGCCCTGCGGGAAGCGGTCAAGAGGCTGGAGGCACACGGGCGCCTGGTCGTCCGCCACGGGCAAGGTGTCTTTGTGGGCGAAGGCCGCCGCGACCCCGTGCAGGACTACTTCGCCGACATGGAGGTCAACCTGGCCGGGTTGTTTGCCATGCGTGAGGTTCTCGAAGAGCCGGCGGCGGCCTGGGCCGCCTCGAGCGTCACCCCCGACGACATCGAGAGCGTCGATCGCGCCCTCGCCCGCCTCGATGAGGAGGTGACCAAGGAAACAGTGGACTTCCGCCGCCTGGCGCAACTCGACGCCGCCTTCCACCTGCAGATCGCCGCGCTGTCCAAGAATGAGTTCATGAGCCGCACCCTCGGGCTCCTCCAGGAGATCCTGAGCAAGGGCATGGAGACCACCTTGACCATCCCCGGCCGCCTCGAGCGGTCCCGGCGCGACCACCAGGCCATCGTCGAGGCCATCCGTCGCGGCGACCCCGAAGCGGCGCGACACGCCGCCGTCGCCCACATCCACGGCGCCAGGGACGCCGCCCTCGACCGCGTGGAAGCCGAGCGCAGCCAGGCCAAGCGCAGCAGGCAAAACGCGCCTTGAGCGCCGTTACCGGCGATCGCCGGTGATGCATCCCCCGGGTCGGCAGCGGCACGCCGCCCTCCTGGTGCTCACCCTCAGTTTCGCGTGCTTCTGAGTAGCCAGTGACCAGAGGATAGAGGTATGGTCACAGTACCTTTGTTCGCCGCTACGCCCACGGGGGAACGCCCAATGCCCAGCCCTGCGAGTTTCCTCGCGCACGCCGACGGCGACACGGTCGCCGTCGCCGTCGCCGATTGCGACCCCGGACCGGCCGTCGTCGCCTATCTCGACTCAAGCCGACGTGACGATCTCGACGTCCGCTCGGCAATCCCGCTCGGACACAAGGTCGCCCTTGTCGCCCTGGCCGAGGGCGACGACGTAATCGAGTACTGCGAGCGCATCGGCGTGGCCCGCACGGCCATCACGCCGGGCGTCCACGTCCACGTCCACAATCTGAGGAGTGCAAGATGGCAAGCAACGGCCTGACCGGCTACCTGCGCCCGGACGGACGGGCCGGGGTGCGCAACCACGTCGCCATCCTGGCCGTCGACGACCTCTCTAATGCCGCGGTGGAGGGCGTGGCCCGGCTTGTCCCCGGCACCCTCCCACTCCCCCACGCCTATGGTCGCTTGCAGTTCGGCGACGACCTGGAGCTGACCTTCAGGACCCTCATCGGGACCGGCGCCAATCCCAACGTGGCCGCCGTCGTCGTCATCGGCATCGAGCCGGCCTGGACCGACCGCATCGCCACCGGGATCGAGAAGACCGGCAAGCCCGTGGCCCGTTTCTCGATCGAGCGCCACGGCGACCTCCAGACGATCGCGGCGGCGGCCCGGGTCGCCGCCGGCTACCTCCAGGTCGCAAGCGAGCTGCGGCGTGAGCCTGTGGCGCGCTCGGATATTGTCTTATCGGTCAAATGCGGCGAGTCGGACACCACCAGCGGCCTGGGCTCCAACCCGACCGTCGGCGAGGTCGTCGAGCGCCACGTCGCTGAGGGCGGCACCGTGCTCTTCGGCGAGACGACCGAGCTGACCGGCGGCGAGCACTTGGTCGCGGCCCGGTGCGTCGACGACGACGTGCGGGCCAGGTTTCAGGCGTTCTTCGACGACTACCTCCACACCGTCGAGGCGGCCGGTGCGGACATGCTCGGGTCGCAGCCGACCGAGGGCAACATCCGAGGGGGCCTGTCGACCATCGAGGAGAAAGCCATGGGCAACATCGCCAAATTGGGCCGGTCGCCGGTGGTGGACGCCCTGGCCCCGGCCTGCCCGGCCAGCCGCCCGGGGCTCAACTTCATGGACACGTCGTCGGCGGCGGCGGAGTGCGTGACCTTGATGGCAGCGGCGGGTGCCACCGTCCACCTGTTCCCGACCGGGCAGGGCAACATCATCGGCCACCCCGTCGAGCCGGTGGTAAAATTGACGGCCAACCCGCTTACTGCCGAGACCATGTCCGAGCACATCGATGTCGACGTCTCTGGATTGCTGCGCCAGGAGTACGACCTGGCCGAAGCCGGCGACCGCCTCGGTTCCGTCGTCGATCGCACGATCAACGGTCGACTCACGTGCGCCGAGGTGCTCGGCCATCGGGAGCTGGTCATCACCAAGCTGTACCGCAGCGCGTGAGCCCCGTGCTTGCCACTGAAGACCTCCTCGCCGCCGGCCGCCCGGTCCCCTCGTGGATCGCCGGGGACTGGGTCGAGGAGGCCCATCACACCATCGACGTCCTCGAGCCGGCGACGGGGCGGGCACTGGGGCGCATCAGCTACGGCGGCGCGGCGGAGGCGGTCGAGGCCGCCGACGCCGCCGAGCGAGCCTTCCCCGACTGGGCGGCTCGCCCCGCCCGAGTCCGAAGCGACGTCCTGGCCGCTACAGCGGCGCGGCTCACCGACCGGGCCGGAGCCATCGGCCGGATCCTCGCCGCCGAGACGGGCAAGCGGCTCCCCGAGGCCGTCGGCGAGGTCCGCTTCGCGGCCGAGTACTTTCGGTGGTTCGCGGAGGAGATCCGCCGGCCGGGCGGCCTCGTGCTCACCCCCGAGGACACGAGACGCCACCAGTACACCCTGAGGCGGCCGGCCGGTGTCGCCTTCTGCCTCACCCCATGGAACTTCCCGGTTTCCATCCAGGCGCGCAAGCTGGCGCCGGCCCTCGGCGCCGGGTGCACGGTCGTGGCGCGGGCATCGGAGAAGGCGCCGCTCGCCGTCCTCGAGGTCTTCCGGGCCCTCGAGGACTCCGGCCTCCCCGCCGGTGTCGCCAACGTGGTGAACGGTCCGGCCGCCGAGCAGTCGGCCGCCGTGCTCGGTCACCGAGCCGTCCGGGTCGTGTCCTTCACCGGGTCGACGGCGGTCGGGTCGCGCCTCATGACGCAGGCGGCCGGGCGGATCGTCCGCTGCGCCTTCGAGCTCGGCGGCGATGCCCCCTTCTTGGTCTTCGCCGACGCCGACCTCGACGCCGCCGTCGACGGCCTCCTCGTCGCCAAGTTCCGCAACAACGGCCAGTCCTGCATCGGGGCCAACCGCGTCCTCGTCGAGCGGTCGGTGCTTGGCCCCTTCACCGAGCGGCTGGCCGCGGCCACGTCGCGGCTGCGCACCGGTAACCCGCTGGACGACCCGGTCCCCGACCTCGGCCCGCTCATCGACAAGGAGCGCTGCGACGCCGTGGAGGCGCTCGTGTCAGAGGCCATCGACGGCGGCGCGGCGTGGCTCGGGCCGAAGTCGAAGCTCCCGCCCGGCTCCTGCTACCAGCAGCCCGGATTCCTCGTCGACGTGCCGCCAGCGTGCGGGCTAGCGGCAACGGAGGTTTTCGGGCCCGTGGCCGGGATCTTCGCCTTCGACACCGAGGACGAAGCGGTCGGCGTCGCCAACGCCACCGAGATGGGCCTCGCCGGCTACGCCTACACCCGGGACGCCTCCCGGCAGTGGCGCCTGGGGGAACGTCTCGACGTCGGGATCCTCGGCATCAACCACCCGCTGCCCGCAGCAGCGTTTGCGCCGATGGGGGGCGTCAAGCAGAGCGGCATCGGCCGCGAAGGAGGCCACCAGGGACTCGAGGAGTTCAGCGTCACGCGGTACGTCTCGGTGGACGAGTGAGCCGAGGAGAACCCGCCGCCGAGCCCGCGCTCCGCAGTGCGGCGTGGTTCGCCGCCACAGGGAAGCTTGGCTTTTACCACCGCTCCCACACCAAGTCCGAGGGCCTTCCCGACGACTGCTTCGACGGCCGCCCGGTGATCGGGATCGCGGCGTCGTGGTCGGAGCTGACCCCGTGCAACGTGCATCTTCACGACCTGGCGGCCCACGTCAAGGCCGGCGTGTGGGAAGCCGGCGGCGTCCCCTTCGAGTTCCCCGTGATGGGGCTCGGAGAGACCCTGATGCGGCCCACCGCCATGCTGTATCGCAACCTGGCGGCGATGGAGCTCGAAGAGACCCTGCGGGCCAACCCCCTCGACGGCGTCGTCTTGCTCGCTGGGTGCGACAAGACCACACCGGCTCTCGTCATGGGGGCGACAAGCGTGGACCTGCCGGCCATCCTCGTGACCGGCGGGCCGATGATCAACGGGAGGTTTCGGGGCCGGACGGTCGGCTCCGGAACCGACCTGTGGCGCTTCTCCGAGGACGTCAGGGCCGGCCTGATGGCACCCGAGGACCTGGTCGCCGCCGAGGCCTGCGTGTCCCGCAGCAACGGGCACTGCACCACCATGGGCACGGCCTCGACCATGGCCTGCCTCACCGAGGCCATGGGGCTGCAACTCCCGGGCTCCGCCGTGGTCCCGGCCGTCGATGCCCGCCGCAAGGTGTTCGCCCACGAGGCGGGACGCCGGGCCGTGGCGCTCGTGCGGGAGGGTCTCCCGCCGTCGGCAATCCTGACGCGAGCCGCCTTCGAGAACGCTGTGCGAGTCAACGCCGCCCTCGGCGGGTCGACCAACGCCGTCGTCCACCTGCTGGCAATGGCCGGGCGGGCCGGCGTGGAGCTCACCTTGGAGGACTTCGACCGTCTCGGCGCGGACGTCCCTAACCTCGTCGACTGTAAGCCGACCGGGCGCTTCTTGATGGACGACCTGGACGCCGCCGGCGGCCTGCCCGCCGTCCTGGCCGAGATCACCGACTTGCTGCACCTCGACGCCCTGACCGTCACCGGCAAGCCGCTGGCCGACAGCGTCTCGGCCGCCGTCTGCTGGGATCGGGAAGTGATCCGCACACGCGCCGAACCTCTGCTGCCGGCGGGCCGCGGCACCGTCGTGCTCCGCGGCAACCTCTGCCCCGACGGCGCCGTGCTCAAGCTGTCTGCCGCCACGCCGGAGCTGTGCCAACATCGCGGCCGGGCGCTGGTGTGGGACAGCATCGAGGAGTACAACGACGCCGCCGACGACCTGGGCCTTGACGTCACCGCGAACGACGTGCTGGTGGTGCGAGGCGCCGGTCCCCGCGGCTACCCGGGCATGCCCGAGATCGGCAACCTCGCCCTTCCTCGGAGCCTCCTCGCCGCGGGGGTAAGGGACATGGTGCGCATCTCAGACGCGCGGATGAGCGGCACGTCCTATGGGACGGTCGTGCTGCACGTCTCGCCCGAGTCCGATCTCGGCGGCCCGCTGGCGCTCCTGCGCACGGGTGACGCGGTGGTACTCGACGTCGCCGCCCGGCGCCTCGACATGGATGTCGGAGAGGAGGAACTGGCCCGCCGGCGCGCCGCCTGGCGGCCCGCAGCACACGCCGACGGCGGTGGCTACGTGCGGCTTTACCGAGACCACGTCCAGCAGGCCCACCTCGGGGCCGACTTCGACTTCCTGGTTGGCGGGCGCGGCCACGCCGTGGGGCGACAGCCGACGTGAGCGGGACGTCATCGTGACAAGGGAAGCCGGACCCGAGCCGAGCTCGGGCGCGCTCATCCCCGAGTCGGCACGAGCCCGATTGACGGATGTCCGCCTGTGGGCGGTGGAGCGACCGATTGATGTGCCGGTTCGCATGGCGTTCGGTGCCCTGGGCCGGCGGGTGATGGCGGTGGTGGAGGTGGTCAGCTCTGATGGGTGTGCCGGGTTCGGCGAGACATGGGCAAACCATCCGGGCTGGGTTTTGGCCGAGCGGGAGGCCACCGTTGCCAACGGTGTCCGCCCCCTGCTGATGGGCGCCGAGCTCGATCTGGCTGATCCGGCGGTGTCCATCGCCGCGGTGCACCACACGATCATTCGATGCCTGTGGCCGCTGGGGCGCCAGTGGGGGGCACCGGGGCCCGTTTTTCAAGCTCTCAGTGGAGCCGATCAAGCCCTATGGGACCTGGCCGGGCGCCTCCGAGGGCTGGCGGTGTGCGAGCTCGTCGGCGGCCAGCGACGCCACCGGGTGGCGGCCTACGCCAGCGGTATCGGCCCCGAGGACGTAGCCGGCCAGACTCGGCGGTGCCGGGAAGCGGGGTTTGCGGCCGTGAAGCTTCGACTCGGGTTCGGTGCCGAGACCGACCGTGCCAACTTGGTCAGCGCTCGCCGTGCGCTGGGGGAGGAAGGCGAGCTGCTGGTGGATGCCAACCAGGCTTGGACCCTTGACGAGGCACTGTCCATGTCCGATGCGCTCGCCGCGGCCAACGTGACGTGGGTGGAGGAGCCCGTTGCGGACGGTGGTGTCGACGACTGGATCGCATTTCATGAGGCGACCGGCCTGCCCGTTGCTGTCGGCGAAAACGTCTACGGTCGGCGCGCGTGGTCGGAGCTGCTGGCTTCTCCGGACGTGGCCGTCCTCCAGCCCGACGTGTCCAAGCAGGGCGGCATCACCGAGCTGCTGTGGCTGTGCCGTGAGGCGGAGGCCGCCGGCAAGCGTGTGGAGCCGCACCTGTACGGTGGCGCCCTGGCTTACGCGGCCACGCTGCAGGTCGCGGCGTGTTGCCCGGCGGTGCGCCGGATCGAGTTGGATATCCGACCCAACCCGGTGCGCGACGACCTGCTGGTTGATCCGCCGCTCGTGACCGAGGGCGAGGTGACTGTGCCCGAGGGCAGCGGGCTCGGCGCGGAATTGGCCGCGGTCGAGAAGTGGAGGTTCGGATGACGCTGGGCGCAGATTCGCTCGAAGGGGTGATGGTCGCTCTCGTCACCCCGGTGACCGACGAGGGTGTGGTCGACCTTGATGCGCTGACCTCGCTGGTGAGATCCCTGGTGACGGCCGGGGTGGCCGGCTTCTCACCGGTTGGGACCACCGGCGAGGGCGCCAGCCTGTCGTTGGCAGATCGCCTGACGGTGGTAGATACCGTGGTCGCGGCGGTACCGCCCGGCACGCCGGTCATCCCTGGTGTGTTCCGCGACACCCTCGACGAGGCCGCCGACGACCTCGCCGCCTATGCCGAGCACCGGGCCGCAGGCGCCTTGGTGGCGCCGCCCCACTACTTCCGGCTCGACTCGCCCGACATCCAGGGGTTCTTCGAGGCGTTGGTCGACCAGGCATCACTGCCGATGGTGCTCTACAACATCCCGTCGTTTACCAAGAATCCCCTGGCGCCCCCAGTGCTGGGTGCCCTCGCCAGTGATCCTCGGGTCGTGGGCGTGAAGGACTCCAGCCGTGACATGGAGTACCTGCTGCAGGTGGTGGACGTCCTGGACGGAGCCGGGGTGGGGTCGGAGCAGTTCTCGATCATGACCGGCACCGACACCATGCTGCTCGCCAGCCTTGCGGCGGGAGCGCGAGGTGCGATCGTCGCCAGTGCGAATCTGGTCCCCCACCTTTCGGTGGGCATCCACCGGGCCTGGGCCCGCGGAGACCTGGCCGAGGCTGGCAAGCTCGAGCGGCGGCTCCGCCAGGTGGTAGCCGCCTGCCGGACGGGAACGTTCCCGGCCGGCTGGAAGGCTGCCGTCGCCGCCAACGGCTCCTGCCGGCCGTGGCTGGTAGCACCGCGCGCCCCGCTGGGAGAGCACCAGGCGGCCAAGCTCGAGGAACGGCTCCGCGCCCTGGGCGTGGTTGACGGGTCGGCTTACAGCCCGCGACCGAGCTGAGATCGGAGCGCGATAAAGGATTGTTGACACAGTCCAGAACTGGGGTCATAGTCTCATCGTGCTCGGAGACGACCCTCTCGATCCGGCCCACCTCCTTCGCCAGCACGGTGTCCAGGTGACGGCCCAGCGCTTGGGCGTCCTCCGGGCCGTGTCCAGCCGGCCGCACAGCACGGCAGACGACATCACCGGGGTCGTGCGGGCCGAGATCGGCTCGATCTCGCGTCAGGCCGTCTACGACGCCCTCGGCACGCTGACCGACAAGAGCCTCATCCGGCGCATCCAGCCGGCGCGTTCTCCGGCGTGTTACGAGGACCGAGTCGACGACAACCACCACCACCTCGTCTGCCGGAGCTGCGGCCAAATGGTCGACGTCGACTGTGCGGTGGGGTTGACCCCCTGCCTGCAGGCGGCAGACGATCATGGGTTCCTCATCGACGAAGCCGAGGTCGTCTACTGGGGCCTTTGCCCCGCCTGCAACGCCGAGCACAGCGACAGCCAGACAAAAGGCCAAAACCATCAGCTACACCACGAGATCAGGGGAGCATCATGAGCAACGAAGAAAACACCGGCGCCACTGTGACCAGCTCGGAGGAAGTCGCGCCCGCAGCAAGGTGTCCGGTGTTGAACAACTCCCACACGGCCACAGGTTCGATGGCGAACCTGCACTGGTGGCCGGAACAGCTCAACCTGCGACCGCTCGGCAAGAACTCACCGCTCATCGATCCGCTAGGCGAGGGGTTCGACTACGCGGCTGAGTTCGAGAGTCTCGACCTCGCCGCGGCGAAGGCCGACATCGTCAAGGTGATGACGACATCCCAGGATTGGTGGCCCGCTGACTTCGGCCACTACGGGCCGCTTTTCATCCGGATGGCCTGGCACAGCGCCGGCACCTACCGCATCCACGACGGGCGGGGCGGCGCCGGATCGGGCACGCAGCGCTTCGCTCCCCTCAATAGTTGGCCGGACAACGTGAGCCTCGACAAGGCGCGCCGGCTGCTCTGGCCGGTCAAGCAGAAGTACGGCCAGAAGATCTCCTGGGCTGACCTGCTTATCCTCGCGGGGAACTGTGCGCTGGAGTCGATGGGCTTCAAGACATTTGGCTTTGGCGGCGGGCGCGAGGACGTCTGGGAGCCCGAAGAGGACATCTACTGGGGGCCGGAGGACACGTGGTTGGGCGACGAGCGCTACAGCGGCGACCGGGATCTCGCGGATCCACTCGGAGCGGTACAGATGGGCCTCATCTACGTGAACCCGGAAGGCCCCAACGGCAATCCTGATCCCGTCGCCGCCGGCCGCGACATCCGGGAGACCTTCGCTCGCATGGCCATGAACGACGAGGAGACGGTTGCCCTCATAGCCGGGGGCCACACGTTCGGAAAGACCCACGGTGCCGCCGACGCCGATGAGTACGTGGGTCGCGAACCCGAGAGCGCCCCGCTCGAGGAGCAGGGTCTCGGCTGGAAGAACACGTTCGGGACCGGCATGGGCAACGACACCATCACCAGCGGGTTGGAGGTCATTTGGACGGCCGCCCCCACGAAGTGGGACAACGGCTTCTTCGAGAACCTGTTCGGCTACGAGTGGGAGCTGATGAAGAGCCCGGCGGGTGCCTACCAGTGGCGTCCCACCGATAGGGCGGCGGACGACACCGTGCCGGACGCCCACGATCCGTCGAAGCGTCACGCCCCGACGATGCTCACGACCGATCTGTCACTCAGACTCGATCCGATCTACGAGCCGATCTCGCGGCGCTTCTACGAGAACCCCGACCAGTTCGCCGATGCCTTCGCAAGAGCCTGGTACAAGCTGACCCACCGCGACATGGGTCCCGTCTCGCGCTACCTCGGTCCAGACGTCGCCGGCGAGCGGCTGATCTGGCAGGACCCGGTCCCCGCCGTTGATCATCCCTTGGTGAACGAGCAGGACATCGCGGGCCTGAAGAGCACGATCCTCGCGTCGGGACTATCCGTCTCCCAGCTGGTCTCGACCGCGTATGCCTCCGCCTCGACCTTCCGCGACAGCGACAAGCGCGGCGGGGCCAATGGGGCACGGATCCGCCTCGCGCCGCAGAAAGACTGGGACGTCAACGACCCGGACGAGCTGGCGACAGCTCTGCAGACCATCGAAGGGATACAGGGCGACTTCAACAGCTCGGGCGCTGGCGGGAAGAGGATCTCTCTTGCCGACCTGATCGTTCTCGGAGGCTGTGCCGCCGTCGAGCTGGCGGCCAAAAACGCCGGGCACGACGTGCAGGTTCCGTTCTCGCCGGGGCGTACGGACGCCGCGCAGGAGCAGACCGACATTGACTCCTTTGCCGTCCTCGAGCCGACGGCCGACGGGTTCCGCAACTACTTCCGATCCGGTGACAAGCGCCGGCCGGAGGAGCTGCTGATCGACCGATCGAGCCTGCTGGCCCTGACCGCTCCTGAGATGACCGTGCTCGTCGGCGGTCTACGTGTCCTGGGGGCGAACGCCGGCCAGGCCGCTCATGGCGTGTTCACCAGCCGTCCGGGGACGCTGACGAACGACTTCTTTGTGAACCTGCTTGACATGGCCACCGAGTGGCGCATGTCCACTGCCGAGCACGTCTATGAGGGTCGCGACCGCGGAACCGGTGAGGTCAAATGGACGGGTACCGCTGTCGACTTGCTCTTCGGCTCGAACTCCCAGCTCCGTGCCCTTGCCGAGGTCTACGCCAGCGACGACGCGCCGCAAAAGTTCGTCCGGGACTTCGTGGCTGCATGGGACAAGGTTATGAACCTCGATCGCTTCGACCTTTCATGATCTCGGGGCTCCGTCCTCGGCCCAGCGCGCGATCTGCGGTGCCCATGCTCTGGCCTTGTTGACGCCGGTGAACCAGTGAAAGTCGATCAACAGGTAGGCCGCTCTCTCGGCGTGGACACTGAGGATCAGCGGCTTGCCGAGACTGCCGAACAACCCGAAGCTGGCGTTCCGTCCTCGAACCCCCGCGGCCAGCCACCGCGAGTACAGCGGGGTGAAGGTCAACTCCACGCTGGTCACTTCGGCTGGGGTGAGCGTCATCCAACCCTCCAGATTCAAGGCGTCTGACGTGACGGTGAGTGTGCCGTGGTGGGGGAACAGCTGGCGCTGGTCGGCCATAGCAAGCACGCGCTTGGGCTTGCGGACGGCCCGCAGCTCGTCCTCGGAAGCACCGAGGTACGCGACCGGCCTAGTACGGCCCGAGTCCTTCCCCCTGTCTCCGGCCTCCAACTCGCTGGGTGGGCTCATCGAGCAACGATAAGGCCAGCCGGACCAACCAGACCAGCCGGACGAACCGGGCCAGCCGGTCTCCCGGCTAGCTCCGGCCGCCCGATCCGACCGTTCGCTGATGCTGTCAGGTTGGCTTGGCGACGGTGACGTCGAGGCCCCGTCGCACCTCGGCCGCCAGGGCATAGGCGTCACCGACCTTGTAGTTGTGCGAGAAGTACAGCTGCGGATCCTCGTCGGTTTCCTGATTGTAGAGACAGTTGATCTCCCAGCCCTGGCCTTGCATCACTCGCGCCAGACGATCGGCCTGTGCGGCCGTCACGCCGAAGTCGGGTACCACGACGGTGCGGTGATCCAGGGGCTGGAAGTCGACCGACGTGTACACATTGAGGTACGGGTTGATCCGCACACCGCCGAGGATGATCGGCACCGTCGGTGGCAGCGAGAATCCGACTACACCGTCCGAGCTTACGGTGCCCTTTGTTCCGATGATGCGAGAGAGGCGTTTGACATCGAGGCGCGTCTTTGGGTTGGACGCGGGCGCCTGGGGAAGCGGAGTGGAGGTCACGGCGAGGACGGCGGCGCACGCCTTGGCGAGCGCCTTGGGCGTCCCTCTCCCTCGGAAGTGCTGGAAGTACACCATCGGCTCCAAGCCGAAGAGGTGCTGGTGAAAAGCCTGCCACTGCAGGCCGTGATGGACCATCTGGTCGATGGCGGGGTTGAGCTCCTCGGGTCGAAACCCGAGATCGCCGTTGAGCATGGCCGACCCGTCCGGTAGCGACTGGAAGCAGAGGTTGCCGTTGATCTCGAATGACGGTTTGATCGGCACGCCGTCTTTCTTGATGTTGGGCAGGTCGTCGCGATCGATCTCGATGTTCAGCACACCGTCGGCGTAGGTTCCCTTGGCCCTGATGATCGCCTCTATCTCCTTGATCGGGAGGCGAGGTCCCGTAGCCGGAGCAGCGGCAGCACCGGCGGGCGAGTGGTCGGTGGCGGCGTCGGCGACGCCTCCGAGCAGGCCCGAACCTCCGCTCGCCAGGACACCCCCGGCGATGGTGCCTCCCCCGAGTGCAAGCAACTTGCGCCGACTTATGCTGTTGGATCCTGTCGGACTCGACATATGTGCGTCCTTCCGTCGTAGGGCTTGAGGACGTATACCCCGCGTCAAAATGCCCGACACTCGGGTCCTGAGAGCACGTTCAGCTTTCTAGGGCAACAGTCGAGAGCCACCCCTGGTGGTGCCCCGAACGAGGATGACGTCTGCTCGGCGTGAAAATGTCGGTGAACCAGTTTGGTTTCCTCCGCTGTAGGGAAGAAACGGATCGAACGTCGCCATGCTCCCCGCGACCACGCTCGCCCGGTGCGCCCGGCCCCTGACGGATCCCGTCCCTCTGGCCGAAGCGCCCAGGTTCAGAAGAGGTGTACGAGAATGGTGATGTTCGTGCGGTGCAGCACTGAGGTAGTCGCACGTCTCCCCTCTCGTTGCTAAGCGTCGGTGGTGCGCGGGGCCCAAAGGCGTGCCCCCACACCACCGACCCGCCGCAGGGGACGTGACGGCCTCTTCCGCCCTTCGCCTGCCTTACCCTCACCTGGAGGATGCCCCTTACAGAATGGATCGAGACGGTGCTAACCGCATGCTGTTCCTCGTCGCGCTGCGACCAAAGACTGGAGTTCTCTTGATCATCGTTGGAATTGTCCTACTGCTCATCGGCCTGCTGACCAAAATTGCGATCGTCTGGGCGATCGGGATTATCGTCCTCGTTGTTGGTCTTATTCTCGTTGCTTTCGGCGCCCTTGGGCACGCCGTTGGCGGAAGACGGCACTACTTCTAGCCAGGACCGGTCTGGCCCGTCCCTCTTCCAGGGCGGGTCAGCCAGCCCCACCGGGTCAGCCGACGTGGGCTGCTGACCCGGTGGGGCTGTCTGCCGTCGGGCTCAGCGCTCAGCTTCCGTTTGCGCAGCTCGTACGATCCCTGCCGCTACCTCTGACGTCTTCCGTCGAGATCGGCGTGCCTCGTCCCGGATGTGCTGGAACGCCTCACGGGGAGTCACGCGTTCCGAGGCGACGAGCACGCCCTTCGCCTGTTCGATCGAGATCCTGGCATCGAGCGCCGTCTGCAACTGCTCCGCTCGGTCGCCTCGCTCAGCGCTCTGCATACCGGTGGCGATCGCCAAGGCAGCAAGATCGGTAAAGGCCATGAGGGCAAGCTCACCCTCAGGTGACCAGGCCCGCGCCTTTGCCGAGAACACGACGACCACACCGACGGCGTCGGACGCATAGGGAATCGGGCTGGCCAGAAGGGCACGAAGGCCAGCGTCTGCCGCATCCGAGGAAAAGGCGCTCCATCGCCGCTCCGATTCTAAGTCGTCAGAGCCAACCAATGACTTCCGTTCGAAGGCGTCGATGCACGGACCATCATCGTGGCGGAGCTGCAGATCTTCGAGGTGCCGGAGCCGATCATCCGAGGCGGCCGCGTTCCGAAGCGCCATCTGATCATCGACGAGCATCAACGCCGCACCATCGACGGAAAAGAGCTTGTGCGTCGTTGTAACGATTTTATCAATAGCGCTCTGCAGGTCTCCGGCACCGTAGCGCACGCTGTCGAGGTCCCTCAGCGCGTTCCGGATCTCATCCACGGTGAACGCCACCATCACTCCTCACCTGCTCATCGAGCCACGGTCGACCCCCAGCTGCCCTGCGACGCCGACAGCATGACACGATCGGCCCGCCGGAGAGCGGCCGGGTCGGCAGTCAACTCCACGGCGTAGGATCGGCGCCCGCCATGGACCTCTCGACCGACTTCCCTCCCCACGTCCTGCGCGAGTATGCGCTGATAGCCGACGGAGAGCGCGGGGCCCTCATCGGTCCGCGCGGTGACGTGGCGTGGATGTGCGCGCCGGCGTGGGACTCCGACGCCGTCTTCTCCACGTTGATCGGAGGCGAGGGTTGCTACGCCGTCACGCCGGTCGATTCCTACACGTGGGGCGGCTACTACGACCCCAGGTCGTTGATTTGGAACAGCCGGTGGGTGACATCTGGGGGTGTCATCGAGAGCCGGGAAGCTCTGGCCCTGCCGTCGGATCCCGACGCGGGCGTGCTCTTGCGTCGGATCGGTGTGCTCGAAGGCTCGGCCCGCATCAGGGTCGTCCTCGACGTCAGCGCCGGCTTCGGGACCGAGGCCATGCGCGACACCCATCGTGACGAACAGGGCACCTGGACCGGCCGATCCGGCCATGTGTCGTTCCGCTGGTCGGGCGCCGCCGCCGCCCACCGTGCCGGTCGGGGACCGCTCGTGCTCGACCTGGAACTGAAGGCCGGTGAGACCCACGACCTGGTGCTCGAATTTGGCGATCGGCCCGCTCCCGCCGAAGCGCCGACCCCCGACGCTGCGTGGAGCGCCACCGAGGCCGGTTGGCGGGTCGCTGTCCCTGTGCTCGATGACCGTGTGCTCGGCCGGCGCGACGCCGAGGCGGCGATGGCCGTGCTCTCCGGGCTCACGAGCGGCGGCGGTGGCATGGTCGCCGCTGCGAGCATGAGCCTGCCCGAGCGCGCCGAGGCCGGCCGCAACTATGACTACCGCTACGCCTGGATCCGCGACCAGTGCTACGCCGGCATGGCCGTCGCCGCCCATGGTCACTTCCCGCTGCTCGACTCGACGGTGCAGTTCGTCTCGGAGCGGATCCTCTCGGACGGCCCGCAGCTGAAGCCGGCGTACACGGTGAAAGGGGGAGCCGTCCCCGACGAACGGTCCCTTCCCCACTTGGCCGGGTATCCGGGGGGCGCCGACAAGGCTGGCAACTGGGTCAACAAGCAGTTCCAGCTCGACGCTCTGGGCGAGGCCCTCGAGCTGCTGGCGGCGGCATCCACCTATGGCCGCATCGACGGCAGCCACTGGCAAGCGGTCGAGGCCGCCGTGGCGGCCATCGAGGCCCGCTGGCATGACGCCGACGCCGGCATCTGGGAGATCGACGACCAGCGCTGGGCTCACTCGCGCCTCACCTGCGTCTCCGGCCTCAGGTCCGTGGCCGCCGAGGCCCCGGCGGCGCAGTCGGGCCGCTGGAGTGCCCTGGCCGACGCCATCCTCGCCGACGTATCGAGCGACTGCCTCCATCCCGACGGGAGGTGGCAACGCTCGCCCGGCGACCAACGGGTCGACGCCGCTCTGCTCCTGGCCAGCATCCGCAGCGGCCTGTCACCGGCCGACCCCCGCAGCGTCGCCACGGTGGCCGCAGTCGAGGCCGAGCTCCTCCGGGACGACTACGTATACCGCTTTCGTCAGGATGCCCGCCCTCTCGGCGAGGCGGAGGGGGCGTTCTTGTTGTGTGGATTCCTGCTGGCACTGGCCAAGGAGCGGCAGGGCGCCCACCTGGGCGCACGAGCCCACTTCGAACGCAACCGCAGCGCGTGCGGTTCCCCCGGGCTGCTGGCGGAGGAGTTCGACGTCGAGCAGCGCCAGCTGCGCGGCAATCTCCCCCAGGCATTCGTCCACGCCCTGCTCCTCGAGTGCAGCATCGCGCTCGCTCCCGAACACGCCGAAGGGTGAGCTCCGCCGCCACTGGGTAAATCGCGTTGGTTATCCACGCGACACGCCCGACGTTCACCAAGGGCCCTACCAAGAATCGAGAATGCATGGCGAAGCGAAAAGTTGCCCTCGTGACCGGCGCATCGGCCGGAGTGGGGAGAGCCACGGCCGTCGCCCTGGCCGACCACGGCTTCGACGTCGCCCTCCTGGCGAGGGGAAGAGCCGGGCTCGATGCCGCCGCAGCCGAGGTACGAGCCCGCGGCGGCCGAGCCATCGCCGTGCCCGCTGACGTTGCCGACTATGACGCCGTCGATGGGGCCGCATCGACGGCGGAGTCGGAGCTCGGCCCGCTCGACGTGTGGGTCAACGATGCCATGACCACCAGCTTCGCTCCTTTGTCTGAGACCAAACCCGACGACTTCCGTCGGGCCGTCGAGGTGACCTTCCTCGGCCAAGTCTGGGGCACTATGGCGGCGCTGGAGCGGATGCGCCCTCGCGACTGCGGCAACATCGTCAACGTCGGCTCGGCCCTCGCCTACATCGGCATTCCCCTGCAGGCCACCTACTGCTCGGCCAAGTTCGCCTGCCGGGGCTTCTTCGAATCCACGAGAGCCGAGCTGCTCCACCAGGGCAGCCACGTGCGGCTCTCGATGGTCCACCTTCCGGCCGTCAACACCCCCCAGTTCGACTGGTGCCAGACCACCATGGACCACCATCCCCAACCGGTCCCCCCGATCTACCAGCCCGAGATACCGGCCAAGTACATCGTGGCCGCCGCCCTCGACGGTCGACGCTCCAAGATCGTGGGCTCGTGGAACAAGATGCTGGTAGCCGCCGGCTCGGTCGCCCCAGGGTTCGGCAACCACTACGCCGCCATCGGCGCATGGGACAGCCAGCTGACCGCAGAGGGCATCGGTCGTGACCGGCCCGACAACCTCCGCCACCCCGCCGACGACGACCACGACGCCGGCGCGCACGGCATCTTCGACGACAAGGCCGGGGGGTTCCTGGACCCCAGCTTCCTCAAGACGCTCCCCCAAACCGGCAAGACCTTCGTGGCCGCAGCCATCGCCACCGCCAGGGACCGGTCGCGACGCTCCGGTACCGTGGGGTGAGCGCCGACTCTCGCTGGCACAAGGCGGCACCGATCCCGCTCGCCGTCCGGGTCACCTGGGGCACCGCCCTACTCGTAGCGCCAGGGCAGATCTTGCGGCTCATGGGCGGGGCCGACGAGGGCCGGGGGCCGCGGCGGGTCATGCGGATCCTCGGCGCCCGGCACCTGGCCGAGGCGGCCGCCGAACGGCGCTTCGGTGGCACGGCCCGGGAGATCGGCGTGGGCGTCGACCTGATCCATGCCGCGAGCGACGTCGGCTTTGCCTGGCTGAACGCCCGCTGGCGACGAGCAGCACTGACCGACGCCGCCGTAACCGCCGGATTCGCGGTCCTGGGTGTCGTCAACGCCTGAACGCCAGGAACCCGCTGGGCGCCCCGCGATCGTTGGTCTTCGGCGCTCCTTCAGGGGGCGAGGAGGTCATGTGCCGAATCGACCGGGATGCGACAGATCCCGTCACCGAGACACAGGGGAGCGACCGTGACCGGCGGGGACGGGAGGGTTCTGATCGGCACGTCGGGATGGCACTACCGGCACTGGCGAGGAGGGTTCTACCCGGCCGAGCTGACCACCGCGGAGTGGCTCGGCTACTACGCCCAACGCTTCTCGACGGTCGAGATCAACAACGCGTTCTACCGCCTGCCCGATCGGTCGACCTTCGCCAGGTGGGCGGCGACGCTACCCCAAGGCTTCACGGTGGCCCTCAAGGCCAGCAGATACCTGACCCACGTCCGGCGCCTCAAGGAACCGGAGGAGCCGGTGGCGCGCCTGATGGAGCGGGCAGGCGCCCTCGGGCCCAAGCTCGGTCCGGTCCTGTTGCAGCTCCCGCCGACCCTGAGCATGGACGCGGCCGCGCTGGACCGGACGCTCGATGCCTTTCCCAGCGGTGTCCGAGTCGCCGTCGAAGTCCGCCACCCGAGCTGGGCCACCGAAGAGACGAGACGGGTGCTCGAGAACCATGGGGCCGCGTTTTGCCTGACCGACACGAGCGGTGTCCACGGCCCGCTGTGGCGAACGGCGCCGTGGGGCTATGTCAGGATGCACGGCGGTCGGGCGCGACCCGAGTCCTGCTACGGCCGGACAGCCCTACGGACCTGGGCCGAGCGGCTTGCGTCGATGTGGCCGCCAACGGCCGACGTGTACGTGTACTTCAACAACGACACCAACGGCTGCGCTCTACGGGACGCTCGCCGCTTCGCTCTTGCGATAGGCCGGGTCGGCATGACGCCGACGGGTGTCCCTCCGGCGCGCGAGACACCAGTTTCCTAGGCCGCCTCTCCTGGCCTACCCCGCGAAGCCGGGGCGCCCGCTCGTGGGAGGCGGGCCGGTACTGGGATCCCCCACCGTGCCTCGCATCGTCGGTACGGTCGCTGCGATGCTGCGGAAACATCCGGCGGGGCTTGAGGGCGGACCGCGACCGCCTCTCGGGCGTTTGATTGCCGGTGCCCTCATTGCTTTCGGCGTTCTCCTCGGGGTATGGATCGCTCTCGTAGGGCAGGCCGACCTGCAGGACAACCTTGCCGGTCTGGTCGCTGCTGGCGCCGGTGTGCTCGCCGCGTGGTTCGTGAGCGTCGAGGGCAGGGCCGTGCCCTCTTTTCGCCGCTCCGATCTTGGTGTATTGGTCCGTCTCGGACCGCGGTTGTGCCGGCAGACCGTCGGCGTCTATGCGGCCACCTGGCGGCGCGCTCGGGGGTACGGGCCGCCTGGCGGTGTCCGGACCGTCGCCACCGACGTGCGCGGCGGGGGCTGGCCTGCGGCCCGGCGCAGCGGGGTGGTCGGGGGGTTGCTGTCGTTTACGCCCGACACGATCGTGATCGATATCGATGCCGAGACCGGGGTGGCGACCGTGCACGACTTCGTCGAGAAACCGCGGGGTCCCGCCCGGTGACCGCTTTCCTTGTCGGCGTGCTGGTGCTGATGGTCGCGCTGGGCCCGTGTGCGTGGGTGTGCTGGCGGGGACGCCCCGAGGACCGACTCGTGGCGCTGGGGCTCACCGGGACGGTCCAGTCGCTGATCCTGTTGTTCCTGGCGGTCGGCTTCGCCGAACCGGCTCTCGCTTCGCTTGGTGCGGTCCTGGCCGTCATGTCGACGGGGGGCACGCTGGCCTTCGCCCGCTTCCTGGAGCGCTGGGTGTGACCGCCGGTGCGTGACGTGGTCGCCGTCGCTCTGCTTGCCGTCGGCCTGGCGGTAATCCTGGCCTCGTGTGTGGGGATTGCCGTCCTCGACGACCCGATGGACCGCCTCCACATCGTTACCCCCGCCTCGACCCTCGGTGTTGCCGCCGCCTGCGCCGCTGTGGTTGTCCACGAGGGCCTCGACGCGTCCGGTACCTCGGCGGTTCTTCTCGCCGCGGTGACCTTGTTCACGAGCCCGCTGGTTTCCCACGCCTGCGCCCGCTCGTTCGAGGTTCGCCGCCGGGCCGACGGGGCTACCCCTGGGGCGGCTCGGAGGCGACGGCAGTGAGGAGTGCAGTGATCGCCGTCGCCTTGGTTTGGGTGGCGGCGTCGGGCACGGCCGTCGTGTTCACCCGTGACCCGTTACGGCAGGCGTTTGTCGTCGGCTTCTTCGGGTTGTGCCTGGCCGCGCTGTACCTGAGCATGCAGGCCGGTGACGTAGCTCTTTCTCAACTCGTGGTCGGCGCGGTGGCGCTGCCGCTCATGGTTCTCCTCAGCTTGGCCAAGGTCGGCCGGCGCGGGCAGTGACCACGAAAACCCGGCTGTGGGTGTTCGCCGTAGCGGCCGCGGGCCTGGCTGTCGGTCTGGCCGTCGGACTCGGGGGTATGCACGGTTTCGGTGCGCCTGCCTCCACCTACGCCCGGATCCTCAACTCGCTGTCGGTTCCGCAGCGTCACGCGACCGACGTGGTCTCGGCCATCAGCTTCGACTACCGGGGCGTCGACACGCTCTTCGAGGAGTTCATCCTCTTCGCCGCCGTGGCCGGCGTCTCGATCCTGCTGCGCCCGCTCGCCGACGAGAGCCGCCAGCTGCCCGAGGACGAGGCGCCCGACCGTCGCATCCCGCCACCGAGCCCGACCGTCGGGTTCTTGGCGGTCCTGGTCGCCCCGCTCCTTGTCGTCGTCGGCCTCGAGACCGTGACCCACGGGCAGATCTCGCCCGGCGGCGGCTTCCAGGGCGGCGTTGTGCTTGCCAGCGCCGTTTACGTCATCTACCTGGCCACCGGCTACCTCAACGTCGAGCGTTTCGAGCCGGGCACCCTCGTCGAGGCGGCCGACGGTATCGGGGCGGGAGGTTATGTCTTCGTCGGGATTCTCGGGCTGCTCGGCGGGGTCGCCTACCTCACCAATGTGGTCGGCCTCGGGCGCCCCGGCAATCTCATCTCCGGAGGGACCCTGCCGTTGCTTAACGCCGTCGTCGGCTTGGAGGTGGCGGGTGGGTTCGTCCTCCTCGCTAAGGAGTTCCTCGACCAGACCGAAGTCGTCCGGGCCGCCAGGCGGTGACCGTCCTCGCCTACGGTGTCGTGGTCTGGCTGATCGTCGTAGGCCTCTACGGCGTCGTCAGCAGCCACAACCTGATCCATCTCATCCTCTGCCTGTCGGTGACCCAATCGGCGACCGACGTGCTCATCCTCGAGATCGGCTATGTCAGGGGCGGCCACGACCCGGTGTTCGTCAACCTGGCGTCCCATCCCGGACCGACCGTCGATGCGATCATGCAGGCCCTGTCGCTCACTGACGTCGTGCTCGGTGCCGCCGTGTCCGCCCTGCTCCTTGCCCTTGCCGTGCAGATCCACAAGCGGGTCGGCAGCCTCGACCCCGACGATCTCCGCAGCGACCGGACCTTGCCGTGGTGAGCCCGCTCGCTGCCCCGACCGTCGTCGTGCCTCTCACGGTCGTAGTACCCCTCGGTGCCGCCGCCGTCCTCGCCGGGGCCAACCGGCACATCCCGGGCCCGGCGCGCGATGCGCTGGGCGTCGGCGCGGCCGTCGCTACCACCGTGCTGGCCGCCGTCGCTCTGACCGAGTCGGCACATCACCGGATCGTCTACTGGTTCGGGGGATGGCATCCTTTTCACGGCACCGTCATCGGTGTCGACTACGCCATCGACCCTATGGGCGGCGGGCTGGCGGTCCTCGCAGGTGTCCTAGCGGTCGCCGCCCTGGTCTACTCCCGCCGCTTCTTCGGACCGACCGGAGGGAGGTACCCGGCCCTGGTGCTGGTCTTCGTCGCGGCCAGCATCGATTTCGCTTGGTCCGGCGACCTGTTCAACATGTTCGTCGCCTTCGAGTTGGTCGCCGTCACCGGATTCATCCTGACCGGCTACTACGCCGAGCAGGAGGCACCCCTCCAAGGCGCCATCAACTTCGCCGTCACCAACACCATTGGCGGCCTCCTGGTGCTCACCGGAGTGGTGATGCTCTACGGGAGCACTGGCACCCTCAACCTGGCCCAGATGGGGCGGACCCTCTCCGGTCACCCCCCGGGCGCCCTACTAGCCATCACCTTCGCCCTCCTCGCCACCGGCTTCCTTGTCAAGGCGGCGGTAGTGCCCTGGCACTTCTGGCTGCCCGACGCCTACGGTGCCGCCCCTGCCCCGGCGTGCGTGCTGCTCGCCGGGGTCATGAGCGAACTCGGCATCTTCGGCCTGGCCCGCACATGGGAAACCGTCTTCGCCGGCGCGGTCGGTACCTCGGCCGAGCACCGAGTCCGCCTCGTCCTCGGGGCGCTGGGGATTCTCACGGCCCTCGTCGCCACGGCCATGGCGCTCGTCGAACGGCACCCCCGCCGCCTCATGGGCTTCGTCGTGGTGGCACATATGGGTCTCTATCTGCTGGGCTTCTCGCTGCTGCGGGCCGGGGCACTCGGCGGGGTAGCGCTCATCGCTGTCGGCGACGGGCTCACCAAGGCCGCCATGTTTCTCGCCCTCGGCGTGCTGCGCCGCCACCGCCGCAGGACGGGCGGGCGGCCCGTGCGAGGGGAAGGACCCCGACTGACGGTCGCCGCTGGGATCGTGGTCGTCGGCGCGCTCGCGCTCGCCGACCTGCCCCCCTTCGCCTCATCGGTCGGCAAGGACCTGCTCGTGGCGTCGGCCGGAACGGCCGGTCCGCTCCTCCTGGGCGTCTTCGCCGTCACCGTCATCGGCTCGACCGCGGCGTTGCTCGCCGCCACAGCACGCGTCTGGCGCGGAGATGCGACCGACGAGCTCTCACCGGCAGAGGACGCCGCTGAACCGCCCACCAGGTGGGCCTCCTTTGTGCTGCTCGCTCCCGCCGTCGTCCTGCTCGCCGCCGCGCTCGGCCTCGGTCTCGTCCCTCACCTCGCCAGGCACGCCGTCAGCACCGCCGCCGGATTCACGGACCGGCGCAGCTACGACGCCGCCGTGCTCAACGGACGTCGAATCGCGGTAACGCTGCCCCCCGTGCCGGCAGCGACGCTGTCAGCCCAGCTCGGGGATCTGGCCGAGACCGCCGGAGCCATCGTGTTCGCCGCACTTGTCCTGTCCCGCAGGCGGGTGCAGTCGTCACTCGCCGCCGCCACCCGCGGGCTACGGCGCCTGCACAGCGGGCACGTCGGTGATCAAGTCACGTGGGCCGTCGTTGGGCTCACCGTGCTGGCCGGGCTAAGCAGCCTGGCGCTGCACTGAACACCCACCCCTCCGTCGATGAGGGCGGCGGCTCCGTCTCGGGATGGCAAACCCAAGGGTCCTCCCGCCAGCGTCGGACCTCAAAAGCTGACTGCGCTGCGGCCCAGAGGTAAAGCAGAGTCGGCTCGTGGCTACCGGAACGGCGACGAAGAAGAAGTGCGCGCTCCGGGCGCCGCTGTCTACGCGCGCTTGCCATTGTTTGGGGGGCGAAGGCCGTCGAGCGCGGTCTGCAGGACCGGCTGAAGGTAGTCGGGGTCGCCGTGGATCGTGGTGATCGCGCCGATCATGTCGAGGATCTGCTCGAGCGTGAGGTCTTGGCGGACTTCATGAGTGCGCCGCGCCGCGGCTAGGAGCGGTTGGCCGGCCGCTAGGACGCGGTCCCGGTTCTCGCTAAAGAAGGGGTTGACGCCGTCTGAGTGCTTGAGCAGCTCGGCGCCGACCTGGCGTTTGCTGGTGAAGAAGGCAAAGACCCGGGCCAGCCACGTGAGCAACGCCGCTCCGGGCGTCTCGTCCTTGAGGGGTTCGGCGGCTCTGCAGATGGCGTCGACTTCGTCGACGAAGAGCGCTTCGAGGAGCTCTCGGCGTCCGGGGAAGTTCCGGTAGAGGGTCGCCATGCCCACGTCGGCGCGGCGCGAGACCTCGGCCATCGATATCTTCGCGCCCGGGTCGGCGAATGCCGTACGGGCGGCTGCGAGGATCTTGGCGCGGTTGCGCTCGGCATCGGCACGTCTCGCAGGCGGCGGGGAAGTTGGCTGGGGCATCCGCTTGTATATGGATAGGCTGTCCGTTACAGTCGGAGCGGACAGGTTCTCCGTTTCGTTACGGATCATATCTCACCGCCGCGATCTGCTCGCGGCTAGCTAGCTAGCTAGCTAAGGAGACTCTCCATGGACTACCGGTCTCGGTCAGCCAGCTGTGCCTGGGCGCGATGATGTTCGGCGCCTTCGGCAACTCCGACCACGACGACGCCATCCAGATCATCCACAAGGCGCTTGACGCCGGGATCAACTTCATCGACACCGCCGATGGCTACTCCGCCGGCGAGTCAGAAGAGATCCTGGGCAAGGCGCTGGCCGGCGGACGGCGCGAGAAGGTGGTGCTCGCCGTCAAGTTCGGCGTTCCGTTCGGCGAGGACCCCAACCATCGCGGAGCCTCGCGGCGGTGGATCACCGAAGGGGTTGAGGGCTCGCTGCGACGACTCCAGACCGACTGGATCGACCTCTACCAAGTGGGCGTTCCCGATCCGAATACCGATATCGACGAAACCCTCGGCGCCCTGTCTGACCTCGTGCACGCGGGCAAGATCCGCTCCTTCGGCGCGTCGAAGGTTCCGGCCTCTGAGATCGTCGAGGCCCAGTGGACCGCCGAGCGCCGCGGCCACGGACGGTTTCGCACCGAACAGCCGCCCTACTCCCTGCTGACCCGCGCGATTGAGTACGACGTGCTGCCGACCTGCCTGCGCCACGGCATGGGCGTCATGGCCTACAGCCCACTGGCCGGCGGCTGGCTGTCGGGCAAATACCGCAAGGGCCAGGCGGTCAGTCCGTCGGGCTCCACCGCTCGCGCGCACCGCGCCGGGGACTATGACTCCACCAACCCCGCCAACGCCGCAAAGCTCGACGCCGTAGACGCGCTCGGAGCGCTCGCAGCCGAAGCCGGGATCACCCTCATCCAGATGGCAGTCGCATTCGCCACCCGCCACCCCGCGGTCACCTCCGCGATCATCGGCCCGCGCACCATGGAGCACCTAGACACCTACCTCGCCGCCGACGGGATCGACCTGTCCAGCGATCTGCTTGATCGCATCGACCAGATCGTTCCCCCCGGGGTCACGATCAACGTCGCCGACAACATGTGGAACATCGGCACGACCGCGCTGGACGCCGCGTTCCGCCGCCGGTAGAGGGAGCGCCAACGCTCGGCTGCTGTTGTGGGAAGCCCGATACCGCGCCGCTGGTGAGCAATGAGGCCGAGCAGCTCGAGGCGGCTACGTTCGCCGGTAATCGACGCCCGGACTCGGCGACTCGTCGCAGAGCGGGTCGTCCCAGATGTTGATCGGGACCACGCCGGTAGCCCGACCGTCGGGGCCAATCAGCCGGCCGTTGCGCTTCACGACCCGCAGGACCAGCAGGCGTTCGACGATTTGCAGCTGGGGGTGCTGCTCGACCATGGACAGCTCGAGGCGGTGAACCTCCTCGACAGTCTGCAGCCATGAGGACTGCAACAGCTGGGGGCCGGCGGCGATTGTGGCGGTCAGGCGGGACTGGCGCATCTGGCTCAGGCGCTGGGCGGTCTCTCGCAGGATTGGGACCGGAACGTCGGCGCGTATGTAGTTCTCAACGGGCCAGCCAGCGTCTTGGGCGGAGACGTCAGCCCGCAGTCGGATGAGGCCGAAGCGTAGGAGTTCTGCGGTCCGCCGCCGTGCGGTGGTTGGGCTCAGATCCAGCCGCTCGGCGATCTCGGTGTAGCTCATGCGGCCGTCGACGCTGAGCAGCTCGACGATGGCCTTGCTCGTGTCGTACATCGGTCCACTCGGCATCACGGTCTCTTCGGCCTCGTGTTCGCTGGCGTGCAGGGCCAACAGCGCTCGGACCGCCTGGTCGGGGAGGCCACGGATGCGCCATGCGCCGCCCTCGCTGTAGAGGCGGGTGACGACCGATGTCTTGGTGTTGAGAACGCCGTCGATCTCGTCGAGGTGATGCAGCACGTGGTGGGAGATGGTCGGCAGGTCAGCTCCGGCGAGGGTAACGAGCAGGTCGGCTGGTCCCGTGGTGAGCTCAACGGTCACTGCGAGGGGGTTGTGGGCGATGGCGTTGGCGACGTTGAAGTGCGCGCCGGCCCGGCAGCTGACTTCGACGTGCGCGAAGCACTGCGGGCTGCTCGTTGCCATGGCGGGGCTGCAGGTGACCCAGGCGACGCCGTCCTCAACGAGACGCTGCCATCGCTTGGCTGCCGTGGTCGGTGAGATGCCGAGCACGTCGCCGACGGCGCTCCACGGCGCCCGCGGTGCGAGCTGGAGGGCGTCGATGAGGAGTACGTCGTCGTCCGTAAGCACGAGCCCAGTTTGTAACACACCCTTAACGGTGGAATCGTGTGGTTTGCTCTTGATTCGTGGCGTATCCGTGCAGTACGGTCCCTTCCGTTGCTCGTTTCGTCGAGGGAGGGTGAGCGAGCAAGGCCAACCCGGTACGTGGGGCAGCGGACAAAGGGTCCGGCGTCGCGCGTCGCAGAGCTGAGGAGGATCGGTGCCCGCCAGGCCAGTTCGAAGGTCATCTCGTCGCTGGACGCTGGTTGGGGCCGCCGCACTGGCCCTCATCGCCGCTGGGTGCGGCAGCAGCGCCTCGTCGGGCTCCGCCTCGAACGGGGGGTCGGGCAACGGCGCCGCCGGTGCGTCGGCATCCGCTTCGGGGTCAACCAAGAGCGGGACGGTCTCGCTCGAGATCGGCAGCCCGGTAACCAGCCTTGATCCGGCGAAGGGCAGCTCCTTCGCCGACTTCACCGTTGCCCAAGCGCTCTACGACCCTCTCGTCGCGTTCAACCAGGCCGGGAAGGTCATCCCTGAACTGGCGACGAGCTGGACCACGACTGCCAACTCGGCAACGTTTCACCTCCGCTCCGGGGTGACCTGCAGCGACGGCACAGCCCTCACGGCGACCGATGCCGCCGCCTCACTGCAGCGCTACATGGACCCGTCGACGGCCGCGCCGTTGCTGACCGAGGTGATCGGGGCCAACAACTCGGCCAAGGTTGCCGGCGACAACTCTGCCAAGACGGTCACCGTGACCCTGGCGCATCCCTACTCTCAGCTGCTGCCGGGGCTCACCTCGAACTTCACAGGGATTATCTGCCCAACCGGCCTCAAGAACCCGAAGTCGCTGCTCACCCACTCCGACGGCACCGGCGCCTACGTCGCCAGCTCCGAGGTGTCGGGTTCCAGCTACACCTTCACCCGCAATGCGAAGTACTGGGGTGGGCCGAACTTCGGCAAGATGCCCAGCGGCACGGTCCCCAAGAAGCTCGTCCTCAAGGTGGTGCAGGACGACAACACGGCCGCCAACCTGCAGTCCAGCGGCGGTCTAAATGTTGCGAACTACAGCACCAACGACTGGAAGAAATTCAAGGGCAAGGCTGGAGACACGACGGTCACCCAAGCTCAGACCGACACGATGCTCGTCTACAACGAGACACCGGGTCACGTCACCGACAACCCCAAGGTCCGCCTTGACATCGCCGAGGCAGTCAACCGACCGGCAATCAACAGCGTGTTGGGTAACGGCGCTGGCCAGCTCGAGAGCAATCTCGGCATGTCCACCTATGCCTGCTTTGACGGCTCCCTTTCGAAGTACATCCCGTCCTACAACCTGTCGGCTGCGTCCAAGGCGTTGAAGGGCCTGAACTTCAGGATCATCGGCACGACCCAACTGGCCGCCGGCAACGGCACGTCCTACCTACTGGCCGAGCTGCGGCAAGCCGGCGCGAAGGCGACCCTTACCAACGAGAACAACGAGGCCTGGGTGACCCAGCTCTTCTCGGGCAAAAACAACTGGGACCTCACAATCCTCGGCTACGGCAATACCGAGAACAGCCTGCTCGCCGCCTCCGGGTTCTTCACCGGTGCTGCGCCGCCAAAGGGCGAGAACCTCGGAGACGTGCAGGATGCGGCCGCCGGCCCGGACTACACGACCGCAGCGCAGAATGCCGGTGCCAAAGGCTGCCAGGCGATGGACGGCCTGCAGAAGTCACTGTTCCAGAGCTACGACACCGTTCCCCTCACGGCGATTCCGACCACCGTGGTTTACGCCAACAACACTGCGGGCGTGTCGGTAAAGGGCTTCGTGCAGCCTTCGTCGCTCAGGATCCTGCACTGATCGCGGGAGTCGCATGACTGCTGCAGTCGCTGTCCCTGGACCGGTTGAGGCTCCACGCAACGAGGCCCTCAACCGGCGTCGACGCTCGCCTTGGATCGGCTACCTGGCCAGCCGGCTGGCCGGAGTAGCGGTCCTCCTCGCCATCCTTATCATCATCACGTTCCTGATCGTGCACCTGGTCCCCGGTGATCCCGCCCGTAACGTGCTCGGCATCAACGCCAGCGCCGCCCAGGTGGCCCAGGTCCGCAAGCAGTTGGGGCTCACACAACCCCTTTACTCGCAGTTCGGGCACTACTTGTCACACCTATTTTCGGGCGACCTTGGCACCTCCTATGTGACGAGCCAGCCGGTCGACACGATGATCGCCCAGCGGCTGCCGGTCACCGGCGAGCTGGCCGGGCTGGCGGTAGTGCTCGTATTAGTGGTCGGGTTTCCCCTCGGCATCGCCATCGGATCACTGCAGCACCGCCAGCGGGCCAGCTGGGCGGGCACGGTGTTTACCGGCCTAGCGAGCCTTGGCGGGGCGTTGCCGGAATACATCACCGGAACTGTGCTCATCCTGGTGGTAGCGCTGGGCCTCGGTCTCCTCCCGGTGCAAGGCGGCACCAGCCTCCACCAGATCATCCTCCCGGTTATCGCCATAGGGTTCGCTCCCGCCTTCGTGTTCGCTCGGCTTGTGCGCAACGAGACGGCGACGGTGCTCTCGCAGGAGTACATCACCACCGCGGTGAGCAAGCGGCTGCCTACGTGGCGGCTCTACGTCAGCCATGTGCTGCCCAACGTCGTGACCAGCACTCTCACGCTCGGAGGCCTACTGCTGGTAGCCCTCCTCGGCGGCACGGTCGTCACCGAGAACGTCTTCAACATCCCGGGCCTCGGTACCGAGATCGTCCAGGCCATCCTCCAGAGCGACTACCCGGCTGTCCAAGGCATCATCCTCACTCTCGGAGCACTGGCCATCGTCATCACCCTGGCCGTCGATGTCGTTCTCGGACTGATCGACCCGCGCACGCTCGTGGCCAAGAGATCGCGGTGAGCGAACAGGCCCGGGCCGTCGAACCGATCGAGCAGATCGACGAGGCCGAAAGCACTGGCGGACGCCGCCGCCTGCCGGCCATCTTGGTCATCGGGATCGTGGTGCTCGCTTTGATGATCCTCTTGGCGATCATCGGCCCTGTCATTTGGGGCTCTCAGGCAAACAGCCTCGGCACGGTGTTCCGCAGCGGACCGACCGGCGCGCACCCGCTGGGGACGGACGCCCTCGGCCGCGATCTGCTCGCCCGGACACTCACCGCAGCGCGGCTCACGATCTGGATGGCGTTTCTCGCCACCTTGATCGCCGTCGGTGCCGGCATCCTCTTGGGCGCCGCCATTGTCGTCGCCGGGCCGCGTAGCCGAGCCGTGGGAGAACGGTTGATCGACCTGCTCGTCGCCTACCCCCCGATCATCGTGGCACTGGCGGTGACGGCCATCTTCCAGCCGAGCGAGACCAGCGTCGTCGTCGCCATCGGGCTGGCATTCACGCCGCAGTTCGCCCGCCTCACCAACACCCTGGCGTCGTCGGTGCGAGAGCGGGATTTCGTCTGGGTTGCGCAGCTGCTCGGGTTGCGTCGGAGCCGGGTCCTCGGTCGCCACATTCTCCCCAACCTCGCCGGTCCTCTGCTCGTGCTGGCCTCCGTGGGCTTCGCCACTGCGATCATCACCCTGTCCGGGCTCAGCTTCCTCGGACTGGGTGTGCAACAGCCGAAGTACGACTGGGGCGCGCTGCTCGCTTCCGGACTGCAGGACCTCAACACCAACCCCATCGAGGTCGTGGGGCCGGCGCTCGGGATCCTCGTCACTGGTCTCGCCGCCGGCCTTGTCGGCGACGGCCTCAACCACTACCTGGACCCGCGGCTACGGCTGGCCTCCCGTCGGCGTCGGCGCCGCACCCCGAGCGTGAATCAGAGCTCGGCCCCGCTGGCGGCCAAGGTGCCTGCGGCCACCGACAGGGACTTGGTCGTGTCGCTGAGCGATCTCCGGGTGTGGGCGCCCGACACCCCGGATACGCCGATTGTGCGGGGCTTGTCACTCCAGGTGCGTCGGGGAGAGATCGTGGGGCTGGTGGGGGAGTCCGGCTCTGGCAAGACCATGACAGCCATGAGCGTCGCCCGCTTGCTGCCCGTCGGACTGCAGTGGGACGCCACCACCCTCGTCGTGAACGGCCGCGACATCAACACCCAGGGGCGCCCGCCTCGCCACCTCGCCACCGAGGTGGGCATCGTCTTCCAGGACCCCTCCTCCTCCTTCAACCCCGCACGCCACATCGGCCCCCAGATCACCGAGGTCGCCCGTGTCCACCGGGTGATGAGCAAGCGCGAGGCTCACGCTCGGGCCATCGAGCGTCTCCGGGAGAGTCACGTCTCCTCCCCCGAGCTTCGGATGCGTCAGTACCCCCACGAGCTGTCTGGCGGCATGCGCCAGCGGGCCATGATTGCGATGGCACTCATGACCTCACCGGCCCTGCTCATCGCAGACGAGCCGACCACAGCCCTCGATGTGACCGTGCAGGCCGACGTGCTCCGCCTGCTGCACAACCTCAACCGAACTCAAGGCATGGCGGTGCTGCTCATCTCCCACGACATCGCCGTCGTTTCCTCCCTGTGCGACCGGGTGTGCGTGACCTACGCCGGCCGCGTCGTCGAGGAGCTCTCCGCTGCCGACCTGCGCGCACAACGCGTCTGTCACCCCTACACGCAGGCTCTGCTCGCCGCTTCCCCCCAGCTCGAAGTCATGGAGGAGGGTGCCGGACTCACGCCCCTCGAGGGGCGACCCCCACGGGCGGGCATCCCCATAAGTGGGTGCTCCTTCGCATCCCGCTGCCGGCTCGTCACCGACCGCTGCCGGCACGAGGACCCCCAGTTGCGTGACCTCGGCGACGGGCGGAGGGCTGCGTGCCTGATCAGCACCGGACCCCTCGAGGAGGTGGCCCGTGCCTGACGTCATCTTGCGGGCCAATGCCGTCTCAGCGGGCTACGGAGGCGGACGGAATCCCCGCCTCGTCCTCCACGACGTCGACCTAGAAGTGCCGAGCGGTGGCACAGTCGGGGTGGTCGGGGAGTCCGGTTCGGGGAAGTCAACACTCGCCAAGGTCCTCGTCGGCCAACTGCGGGCCGCCGCTGGCGCCGTCACCCTCGGCGACACCGATCTCGGGTCCCTCCGGGGTGGGGCCCTTCGCGTCGCCCGCCGGCGCATCCAGCTGATCCCCCAAGACCCTTACGGGTCGCTTGACCCCCGGATGACCATCAGGCGGGCGCTGTCCGAAGCCATCGACCCCGATGGCCGCCGAGCGAGCAGGAACGAGGGTCGCATCGCCGAGCTGCTCCGCATCGTCGCACTGGATTCCGACGTCGCCAGCCGATACCCGCACGAGTTCTCCGGGGGGCAGCGTCAGCGGATCGCGATCGCCCGAGCGCTGGCGGTGAAGCCAGAGGTGATCGTCGCCGACGAGGTCACGTCCTCCCTGGACGCCTCCGTCCAAGCCGAGATCCTCAACCTCCTCCGCGACATCCAACGGCGTACCGGGATCGGAATGGTCTTCATCACCCATGACCTGTCGGTGGCAAACTTCGTCTGCAACAGCATCTGCGTGCTGTACCTCGGGCGAGTCGTGGAGAGCGGGCCGACCCGGTTGCTCTTCGACCCGGACCACCCCTACACCCGACTCTTGGTCGACAGCCTGCCGGGCGCGGCCACCCTGCTCGCAGAGCGAACCGGTGGAGCACAAGAGCCCGCTGACCCGGCGGCCCCGCCTAGCGGCTGTTCTTTCCATCCACGCTGCTCAGCTCGGCCAGACGACCCAGGGACGGGCCGGATCTGCGAGCAGGAACGACCGCTCCTGCTGACTCGATCGCTGCACGGCTCCGAGCGAGCCACGGCCTGCCACTTCCCACTCCTCAACCAACCCGACCCGGCCAGCAACATCAACGGTCAGGTCTCCAGCTAGTCCGCCGACTCGAAGGGGATCGCACCCATGGACTCCAAGCTCGCCTTTATGCCCGAGGACCTACTGCGCTTCGTCGACTGCCTCGGCGGGGCGCTCGTCCCCGGCACCGACGCTGTCGTCTACGTCGCCAAGACTCTCGACGGCAGTACCGCCAGCGACACCTCAGCTCTGTGGGTGATCGAGGGTGGGGAGCACCGCCGCCTAGCTCCCTCCGAGCACTCCCAGACGAGGCCGGCCGTCTCCCCGGACGGGAGCCGGGTCGCCTACCTCCAGCAGACGGGTCCGACCCGCGACGACCCCTGGCAGCTCTGCGTGTGCGCACGCGCCGGCGGCGAGACTACCGTCCTGACGAGCTCCGCTCGCGGTACCGGACAAGCCGGACCTGCATGGTCTCCCGACGGCACACAGATCGCCGTGGACGCCTCCGACGCCCCGAAGCGCGACCCGGCGAAGGCGTATCGCATCACACGACGCACTTGGCGTCTGGACGGGATGGGACTGATCGACGACCGCCAGACCGATCTCTGGGTCGTCTCCGTGGCCGGAGGGGAATCGCGGCGAATCACCGCCGACGACGGCGTCGTGTCGTTTCTCGAGTGGTCACCCGACGGGTTGTCGGTGCTCTACGGGACCTTCGGCGCTAGCGACACCACGGAATACGCCATCCGTACAGTCGATGTGGCCTCGGGAAAGGCGCGGACGGTCACCTCCGGCCCACTGCTCGTCTACACGTCGGTGGCCGCGTGGATGCCAGACGGCAAGGTCGTCTACTCCTCCCCGTGGGAGATCAACAAGCGCATCCAGCTGATGGTCGTTGACCCGGCAACCGGCACCCACGAAACCCGGACCCCCGACCCGCAGGGCCAGCTCTTCGGGCTCATGCAGGCCGGTTTCGATTCCCGGGTCATCGAGCCTCGGATCGTCGTGGACGCCGACGGGGAGTGGGCCTACGTCTACATTCAGGAGGGCGGAAGTCTGCGCACCTGTCGGGTCGGGCTGAGCGGGGAGGTGAAGGTCGACCCGGTCACCGATGTCAGCCAGTCCGTCGTCCCGCTGGACATCGACGGATCTCGCGTGCTCGCCATTCGCACCTCCCACGGCCGACCCGCCGATCTCGTCGTGCTGGATACGGCCAGTGGGGTGCTCCAGGCCGTCACCGAGCTCAACAGCACGTGGCTGACGGACCCACCCTTCGAGGTCCATCACCTCCGTTACCCGACAACCGATGGGGCCACGGAGATCGAGGGCTGGTATCTGGCGCCACAGGAGGGCACGGGACCGTGGCCGACGGTACTCCACATCCACGGCGGACCGTTCGCTGGCCACGGCGAGATCTTCAATGTCGACAACCTGCTGCTCACCGCCGCTGGCTACGGCGTCCTGTCAGTCAACTTCCGGGGCGGCTCGGGGTACGGCGACGCCCACGCAGAGATGCTCATCGGCGATTGGGGCCGCTACGACATGGCCGACCTTCTCCAAGCGGTGGATGTAGCCGTGGAGCGTGGTCTCGCAGACGGCGACCGTGTGGCCTCCTTCGGGCTCTCCGGCGGCGGCTACCTGACCTCCTGGCTGCTCACCCACAGTGACCGCTTCCGGGCCGGCGTCGCCGAGTGCCTGGTCTCGGATTGGACAGGCATGGTCGGCTCCGACATCCCCCAGGTCATCGCCACCTGGATGGACCACCAACCGGGCGACGGCCCGGACTCGATGGAGCCCTACGTGCGTATGGCCCCCTCGACCTACGCCGCCCGATGCTCGGCGCCGCTGCTTGTCCTCGAGCACGAAGGTGACCTGCGCTGCCCAATCTCGCAGGGCGACATCCTGTACAACGAGCTGAAGCTCGCCGGAAAGGTCACCGAGATGCTCCGCCTGCCCGGCGTCCCGCACACGCCGTTCGGCGCGGACCTCACTGTACGGGTCCAGCGCGCCGAAGCCATCCTCGACTGGATGGACCGCTGGGTGCGGCCCGCCAGTGTCTGAGCAACCCGACTTCGTCATCAGCGCCGAGCTTCGGCGGTCCCGGGACGAGCGGGCCCTTCGCTTCCGACACGTTGCCGTCGTCGACGGCACCGGCGCCCGGCCCGTACCGGACCAATCGGTCCTCGTCGAAGACGGTCGAATCGCAGCGATCGGACCTGAAGGTGTCGGAGAGGACATCGTCCCCGATCGGCTCCTCGACATCGACGGCGCAGGCCGTACCCTCCTGCCGGGCCTCATCAACTGTCACGTCCACCTCTGCAACGATGGCCCTCCTGACCTGGTCCAGCAGGTTCACGACGACGCCATCCCCCTGGCGACACTGCGCGCCGTGCGCAACCTGGTGCTCGCCCTGCGCTCAGGGACGACGACAGTCCGGGACTGCGGAGCGGCCGACGGGATCGCCGTCGCCCTCGCTCAAGCCGTCGCCGACGGCATAATCGTCGGGCCCCGCGTCGTCGCCGCCGGCCGAGTCATCACCATGACCGGTGGCCACGGGCACTTCATGGGCATTGAATCTGACGGCGCCGACGCCGTTCGCCGTTCGGTGCGCACCGAGATGAAGAGCGGAGCCCAATTCATCAAAGCCATGGCCACCGGCGGTGTGCTGACGCCCGGAGTCGAGCCTGACCACGGCGGCCTCAACCAAGACGAGCTGCTGGCCGTGGCCCGCACAGCCCACGAGTCCGGGCGTCGCACCGCCTGTCACGCTATCGGCGGGAGCGGGATCAAAAACGCGCTGCGGGCCGGGATTGACTCCATCGAGCACGGCTTTCATCTCGATGACGAAGCCACGCAACTCGCCGTCGACAACGGCGCATTTCTCGTGCCGACCCTCGTCGCCATCGAGAGCATCCTCGACCATGCCGATGACGGCTCCATGCCGGACTTCGTGATCCGCAAGGCCCGCACGGAGGCCGGGGCGCACCACGAGGCTTTCGGCCGTGCCCTCGCCGCGGGGGTCAACATCGCGGCCGGCACCGACGCCGGCACCCCCTTCAACATGCACTCTGATCTCCCACGAGAGTTGGGGCTCATGGTTCGCCTCGGAATGTCGCCCGGGCAAGCCATCGCCGCCGCGACCAGCAAGGCCGCCGCGAACCTCGACGTGGACCACCTCGTCGGAACGGTGACGGTCGGCAAGGCCGCAGACCTGCTGCTCGTGGAGGGCGACCCAACCCTGGACATCGGACTCCTTACGCAGGTGGCGGCCGTCGTGCGCGATGGACGGCTTGTGGGCGGCACCCACCGCCAGGCGCTCGACGGGGCAGTGGCAGCGATCGGATAGGCCAGCAGGCACCCAGACAGGAGGCATCACATGTATATCGAGGTCAACGGCGCCCGGTTGTTCGTCGATGTCGACGGCGCACAGAGCGTCCCCTCGGGAACGACGATGGTCGAGCGGCCCGTGCTGTTCGTGCTGCACGGGGGCCCCGGCGCCGACCACTCATATTTCAAGCCGTGGCTCGACCCGCTGGCCGACTTCGTCCAGCTCGTCTACGTCGATCATCGCGGCAATGGCCGCTCCGAGCGGACCGGGTCCTCGACCTACACCATCGCCCAGATGGCCGATGACCTGGAGGCCCTTCGCCAGCTGCTCGGCTACGGACGGATCCAGATGCTCGGCCACTCCTTCGGGGGTATGGTCGCACTCACCTACGCTGTTCGGCATCCGGAGAACCTGGAAGCGTTGATTCCCTGCACCACCGCGGCCAGCTACGAGTTTCGGGCCGAAGCTTGGGAGATCGCCGCCGGCGTCGCCACTCCCGAGCAGATGGAGAAGCTGCCCCGGCTCTTCGACGGTGTGATCGAAACCGAGGCGGAGCACGATGAGTGGTGGCGGGTCTGCCTGCCTCTGTACTTCCACCACGCCGATGACAGCATCTGCGCCGAGATCCTCGGTCGGGAGCACGCGCAGCTCGAAGTCGTCAACTACATGATGGCGGCGGAGATCCCGAAGTACGACGTGGCGCCGCAACTCGCCGACATCCCGGCACCGACCCTCACCATCTCCGGCCGCCACGACTGGGTGACACCGGTCAGTCAGGGAGAGGCCATCGCCAAAGGCATCCCCAGCGCTCGGCTGGAGGTCTTCGAGGACAGCGGTCACTTCCCCTTCATCGAAGAGCACGAGCGCTTCCTCCAAGTCCTCGGCGCCTTCGTCACCTCGTCGCACGGGCCGGCGAAGCCGTAACCCTAACGCTGCCCCCTGGGCGATGCCGAGGGGCCGGCGGGTACCAGCCATCGGCGCGGCGAGGGCCGCATGGTCTGCGCGGCGGCGAAGGGGCAAGCCGCCGGGCTGACTCGATCGGACCGACGTGATCGATACCGGCGATGTTACGATCCATGATCTCGGTCAAGTGTGGGACTCCATCCGGGCCCGCCGGCCGGCACCCACCGACGGCAGCCCCTACCCGGTAGGGACCCAGCCGTCCCTTCCGGGCTTGTAGCTCGTACGCTGGCGAAACGTTCAGGCCGGTAGGGCCGACGTGCCGGGAGAGTAGGGGGTCAAGGCCAGGCGAAGATTCTTGTACCAGCGCAGATCCGCTGCTGATTGCGGAAGCTGACGTTTACCGCGACGCTGGATCGCAACCAGTAGAGACTGGTCCAGTTCGCGGGCCCTGGCTTGCGGGCGTTCGTCCACCCTGGATGCTCGATACGGCTGCGCTCGAGGAACCGCGTCCGCTGCGAAGCAGGCAGGGGGTCTGCCGGCGGATCCGCCGCTGACACTGCACCTGCGCCCAGACGGTCACAACAGTGCGTCGGCGTACGGCCAACTGCCGACAGACCGCACACGGCGATCGCGCCGAAGCAGGGGCAACTGACAAACACCAGTTCAGGGGTGGTGGAGACGATGGGACTCGAACCCACGACCCCCTGCTTGCAAAGCAGGTGCTCTAGCCAACTGAGCTACGTCCCCGGGTTTGTAATCGGTCTGCATACTTCGGCTCGTCACCAATACTGACCGGCGGCGGATGCAAGATACCAGCCTCGCTGCCGGCCGGTAAGCCTCGCCCCAGGATCGGCGCCGGCGTCGGACGACTACGACATGCATCGTCCGAGCCACTCATAGGCCTCGTCCCGATGGTTGGCTTCAATGGTGGCGTGGTCGTCGTCTTCGGGGAAGCGTGCGTCCACCCCGGGGATGTGGTCGGCCAGCCAGTGGCCATGAGCGGGTGGTGCAGAGGCATCCTGCTCGCCATGCCAGAGCTGCACTGGCCGTTCGATGCTGGCGAGGTCGAAACCCCATGGAGTGAGGAAGGCGAACCAGTCGTCCCACCATCCTTGATCGCCGCGCTCGAGGCAGTCCCGCTGCACTGCCGCGAGGTGCTCGGCCACCTCCCGGCTGTGCGCTTCATCGGCCTCCGCTGCGTCTCCCCAGCGGTGCAGCCAGCCTTGCGCCGTCCCGAGCACGGCGAACATCTCGGTGGCTTCGACACGAAAATGGTCTCTGGCCACTTCGGGCTCGTCGAAGAACAGCTCGACCTCCGCACGATGGGCGTCCGACCACCCCGCCGCGAAGTCGAGCCCGGCGGCGTCATACGGTGCCAGCGACGCAAGCACACAGCACCCGGCCACGAGATCGGGAAGGAGTGCCGCGCTGGCCAAAGCGAAGGCACCCCCTCCGGAGAAGCCCCATACACCCAAACGGGTGATCCCGAGCTGGTCCGCGATCGCCCGTACCTCGAACGCACTGTCGGCGATCGACCGTCCCCCTCGGAGCGGACTGTCACCGAATCCCGGGCGGTCGTAGCTGATCAGGCGGAATCCGTGTTGAGCGGCCCGCTCCACCGAGGGAGCGAACAGGCGGCGCGACCCGGGGTGGCCGGCATGGACCAACAACGGAACACCTTCCGCCGGCCCGGCGGACTCGACCCACACACGCCAGCCCTCCGCGACCTCCACGACCATCGTGTTGGTGGGCAGGTCCGGCATCTTTCGCGTTTCAGCCGCCCTCGGTCACTTGGAGACCGTGATCCCGTGGAGGCCTTTGCTGATCCCGTGGAGGCGGACGGTCGCCGAACTGGTCAGGTGGGCGCTGCTGTCGCCGACCTCGAGACGGTACCTGCCTGCCGTCAGCACCCAACCAGGCCGGGACTCGACCCAGTGGGACAGGTTGCCGGCCGAGATCGGCATGGTCACTGTCGTCTGCTTGTGAGCACCCACGGCGACCCGGACGAAGCCGACCAGTCTGATGGGGGGCTGGCCCGCGGCGGGCTGCTTGGTCACATATGCCTGGATGACGTCGGTGCCTGACCGGGCCGACGTGTTGGCGACCGTCGCCGTCACGGTGACGGTGTCGGCCTTGCCAACGGCGGCGCGCGCCGATGAGACCCGGAAGCGGCTGTAACTCAACCCGTAGCCAAACGGGTAGGCCGGCTTGACGTGATGGGCGACATACCAGCGGTAGCCGATGTCGGTGCCCTCGCTGAACTGCACGGGTCCCGGGTCGCCGGGAGGGTCCATCTGCGCAGTGCCGGCGGCCGCCGGCTGGGCCCGGTCCGATGGCGGGAACGTAACCGGCAGCTTGCCGCTCGGGTTGACGTTGCCATCGAGAATGGCGGCCAGGGCGGCCCCGCCCTGCTCTCCCGGATACCACTGATCGACGATGGCCTTGACGCGGGTACCCCAGCCCGTGGTCAGAAACGCCCCCCCGTCGTTGACCACCACGACGGTCCTCGGGTTGGCCTTGGCCACCGCCCGGATCAGCGGGACCTCACCGGGGGGAAGGGAGAGGCTGGTGTGGTCCCACCACTCCGACGACCACTCGCTGGCCACGACCACCGCCGTGTGCGAGTGGCGCGCCGCTGCTACCGCCTTGGCGATCACGGTAGGGGTAATGGATTCGCCGCTCGGGTTGGTCGCGCCCGGCGCCTGGGAGCTCGCCGGGATGGGCACGTAGGTGAGCTTGGTGCCCCACGCGCTCATGAGGCCCTTGGCGTCGGACACCAAGCCGGTCGGGATCGGCATCGACAGGCCACCCTGGGACTCAGAGAACTGGTCGGTCCCGATGAGCGCAACAGTCGACGTCGACGAGAGCGGAAGGATGCTTCCGGCGTTCTTGAGGAGGACCGTTCCCTCCTCGCTCTCCAGCCTGGATACGCCACGGCCTGCGGCGCGCTGCCGGGCCGACACGTCGCCGGGCTGACCCCGTAACGGGTGCTGCAGCAGGCCGAGTCGAAACGCCGCGCTGAGCAGCGGCGTGGCCAAACGCTGGAGGGACGATTTGGGCAGCTTGACCATCGACGATGTGACGTAGTTGGGGCCACACTTGGTCTGGGTGAGGTCGCTGGCGATCATCTCCGACGGATGGTCGGGCAGCAGCACGCAATCCGAGCGGGTGAAGGGCACGTGCCCGCCGGTCCACTGCTCCAGATCCTTGTGGAGGGCGACGCTGTCGACCGCCTGGACGCCGTTGGTGGACGTGTAGGCCATCATCACCCCAGCGGGCGACGCCGCCCTCACGATCGCCTCGAAGGGGGCCAGGTACACCTCGTTCATCGCCGTCTGCGAGACGATCGAGTCGGACTTGCCCGGCGTGGCTCGACCCTGGGCGCTCGAGTACACGCCGAGGTGCTGGAGGATCGCCCCGACGTGCTCCGACTGGATTCCGGTGACCTGTTTGGCTCCGAGCGCAGCAGCGAGATAGGGGTCCTCGGAAAACGTCTCGCTCGTGCGGCCGAAGTCCGAACCGCGGGGAAGGTTGACCATCGGGGCACTGGCAAAATCGACTCCCTGGCTCCTCGCCTGCGATCCGATGACGCGGCCGACGGTCGTGGCCAGGGTCGTGTCGAAGCTGGAGGCGATGTTGATGGGAGCGGGCAGCAGGGTGGACCGATTGTCCCAACCAAAGCTGTGCAGTCCGATCCGTGCGTCGTCCTCTGTCAGGCTGGGGAGGCACACGGCCGGTTCGGCCGGCGTCCACCCCTCGTAGGAGTTGGTGGCGTCCACACCGTGGAGGTAGAGCAGGTCGGCCAGGTCCTTCCTGGACATCTTGGACTCGAGGGCCCGAACTCGCTGGGCGGTCGACATGGTGCGGCTCGCTACCCACGCGCAGTTTGATGGTGGGAGCACATTGACGGTCTGCCCGGCCGCCGGCGCCGTACCGATAGAACCCTTCACCACCCGGTACTCAGCGACGGTCGCACCGGCCAGCACGGCGACGACGACGACGCCAACCAGGGAGCGACGGAAGATCCGGGCTGCGGGCACACGCCAAGATACGACGGGCCCGCTCCCGAAACCCGTCATCCCACCAGATTCGACCCCTAGCCAACCGAGGGGGACAACTACCGGGGCAGGGTGAGGGCGAGCAGTGTGATGGCAATGGCGAAGACGCCGTCGCTGAAGGCTTCGAGGCGCCCCCTACTCACGCCAAGCAACGTAGTGGCGTTCGATCCCACGCAGTCGCCTGGTCGGGCCGGACTGGCCGGGCCCTCGCCGCAGCGGCCACACTGCGTGGACCCCGATTCCGGTGCGGGGCGACGACAAAGAGAGCGACCATGGCCGCAGTCACATCCGACGACATCCGACGCCTCGCTACCGAGCTCGCCGGATCGACGGATCACCCCGCCGCGGTCGCCAAGCTCGTCGAGGCAGCCGCCGGCGACCGACCGACGCTCGAGGCGGCGCGCGACCGGGTCGCTCGTGGCTTGCACGGCAACGCCGGCGACTGGACCGCAACCTCTGCCCTTGCCCTCCTCAACAAGGCGCTCGTGTCCGTGGGATGGACGGACCGCTACGACTGGAAGGTGCGGTGGTCCCAGCCGTTCCGCCGACCCTGAGGGTCCGGACCGCTCAGAGCCCGGCGCCGACCTCGCCGGGGCTCAGCCCCTCAAACATCGAGACGGCCACGCCCCTGGCCCGCACCTGACGAAGGAAGGAGCCCGGCTCGTCGACGAGCTCGGCCAGTCCTCCGGCTCCGTTTCTAGCCAGGCGCCCGGTTACCGCCCAGCGGGCGGCGGTCGCGGCGACGGCTCCCGCAGTCAGGGCGGGGCGGCCGGCGCTGCCGACGATCACCGCATCCGCCGCACCCGAGGACCAGCCCATCAGCTGGACCCTGACGGCACCGAGCGCGCCCTCCGGGTGCGGCCGGCGCAGCATCGGAAGCTGCGACGTGAGGCGGTCGCGCCTCGTGGCCTCCATGCGAGCCGTGACCCGAGTCGCGTCGGGAAAGGCCGGCACGAGGACGAACGGATCGGCCAGGGCGGCGTGGTAGCAGTCGGCCCCGCCGATGGGCTCGGGAAACGAGACGAGCTCGCGTCCCGACCCGCCGGGGTGGCGACGCCACGCCCCGTCCTTCCATTCCGCGCCCGCCGACGAGAGGGCGACATGATGCCGGCGGGCGCACGCCGGTCCTCCCGTGCCGAAGCTGGCGACATGCACCTCCGAGACCCGGTCAAGGCGCGCCGCGGCGAAGCGGGCCAGCACACAGCTGAGCCCGGGCGCCATGACGGCGCCGACCACGACGACCTTCCCCGCCCGACGAGCGAGCGCATCCAGGTCGAGGAGCTCTCTTATCTGGTCGGGGTGATCCACGGCAGCGACGACGTGCGTGCCGGCGTCGAGTGCCCGCCGGGCTATGTCGACGGCACCGGCCGGCTGAGCCACGATCACCACGTCAAAGCCAGCCGGGACGTCGCTTGCCCGGCCCGTCGAGAGACCGACGCGACGCCCCATGCCCTCGATGGCCGCGAGGGCATCACTCCGGTGCCGATGCAGGACCCTGAGCTCCTCGACGTCGTCTTCGACGAGTAGCTCCCTGGCGACGCGAGTCCCGACGGCGCCGATACCAGCCAGCAGGACGCGCACCGGGAACGGTTCAGTCCAGCTCGGAGGTGGGCAACTCGCGCCAGCCTCCCCGCCGCGGCGGGGTCCCACCGGACCCGCGCAGGCGCACGAACAGCGTCACCAGGAGCGTCGCTCCTACGGCAACCAACGCCCTGCGCACCGCTTGCATGCCGGCGATGGTAGGCGCTCGGGCCCCCAAGTACGCTGTCGCCGCATGTCGAGCGGGGAGTCGACGGGCGAGCGCACGAGAGGAGACCGCCTCGAGGCCGACCCACCCGGGCCGACCGCCGATCCGTTGACGGTCCTGCGTGACCTGGCCGTGCGGGCCATCGACCTCGCCTTCTGCATCACCGACCCCACCCGCGCCGACAACCCTCTCGTGTGGGTCAATCCCGCCTTTACCAGGGTGACCGGCTACCAACTCGACGAGGTGGAGGGACGCAACTGCCGCCTCCTGCAGGGCCCGGCGACCGAAGCGGAGCCCGTCGCCCGCCTCCGGTCCGCCATCGCCGAGAGGCGCCCGGTGACCGCCACGCTCCTCAACTATCGCAAGGACGGCACGGCCTACTGGAATCAGGTCTCGGTGAGCCCCGTGTTCGACGATGCCGGCACACTCGTGAGCTACGTGGCCGTGCAGGCCGACGTCACCGAACGGGTACGGATCGAGACCGAACGCAGCCGGGCCCACGCGGCCGAGCGGGCGGCCCGGCACGACAGCGAACGCTCCCGTCGCCGTCTCGGGCTCCTGGCCGAGGCGAGCACGCAGCTCTCCGCCACCCTCGAAACCCGCGAGAACCTCGAGCGTCTAGCCGACCTGGTCGTGCCCGAGCTGGCCGATTGGGTGGTGATCAACCAGATAGACGCGCGCCAGCACATCGAACGGTCGGTGCTCCGCCACCAGTCCGGCCTCCGTCAGCTCCTCAGCCGCTACGCCGAGCTCCAACGCGACTCCCTGACCGAGATGTCAGGCACCCGCCGGGTCGTCGCCGACGGCGAACCGATACTCATCGCCGATGCATCTGAGTCCGAGTGGCACTCGCACACGAGATCCGACGAGCTCCGCCAGGTCGTCGAGCGTCTCGGGTTGGTTTCGGCCATGTACGTACCTCTCGTGGCCAGAGCCAAGCGGACGCTCGGCACCATGATGCTCGTCGTCGGGCCATCGGGGAGGCGGTTCGGCGAAGAGGACCTTGCCGTCGCCGCCGACCTGGGGCGTCGCGCCGGGATGACCTTCGACAACGCCCGGCTGTACGAGCGCGAGCACCGCGTCGCCGAGACCCTGCAGCACAGCCTGCTCCCCGAGCTTCCGGACGTCGACGGGCTTCGGGTCGCCGCCCGCTACCTGCCAGGTGACGCCCTCGCCGACGTCGGCGGGGACTTCTACGAGATCCTCCCGCTGCCGGACGGATCGATCGGCGTCGCCGTCGGCGACGTCGCCGGCCACGACATGAGCGCGGCGGCGGCCATGGGGCACCTGCGCGGCCTCCTACGGGCGTGCGCGTGGGACAACGCCGAGAACAGCAGGTGCGATCCGGCCGAGGTCCTCGACCGCGTCGACCGTCTCGTCCAGGGCCTGCACGTGGCGCCGCTCGCCACGCTGCTCTACGGCCGTCTCGAGCGGCCCACCGTCCCCGGCGGATCGTGGCTGTTCACCTACGCCAACGCCGGCCACCCGTCCCCGCAGCTGCGCCTGCCGGACGGGCAGGTCGATGTCCTCGACGAGGCATCGGGCGTCACCCTCGGCGTCAGCGACCACGGCCGTCATCGCTCGGCGACGGTGGAGTTCCCGCCGGGCGCCGACCTCGTGGTGTTCACCGACGGCCTCGTCGAGCGACGAGGGGAGGACATCGACGAGGGGATCCGGCGTGTCGGCGACGTCCTCAGGACCGCGGGCCACCGCGACGTCGAGGGTCTCGCCGATCTGCTCGTTTCGCCGACCACGGTCGGCGCCGAGCGCTTCGACGACACGGCCGTGATCGTCGTACGCGCCGTGGCCGAGCCGAGCGGCGGCGACTGACAGTCCGCCTCGCTCGGCCGGCACCGGTCGGTCGAGGCACCCGTCGGTCGAGGTGCGGGCCGGTCGAGATGCGGGCCGGTCTAGGTGCCGGTCGTGCTCGTCGTGGACGCGCCGGTGGTGGGCGTCGTCGTGGTAGGCGTCGTCGTGGTGGGCGTCGTCGTGGTGGTCGGCACGGCCCCCGGCGTGACGGGGACGATCGAGCCGTCCGGTTGGATCTTGGCTGCGGCCGTGCCGAAGTCCTGGCTCGAGAGCCCGTTGACGAACACTGCCGCCTGGCCGGTCGTGTCGACCGATGGCTGCCCCTGCTGGTTGAGGAGCACGGAGATCCACGAGGCGCTCTCGAACGCGCCGGTCGGAGAGAGGTGCAGCTTGAGGATGCCGGAAAGGTCCAGGTACCCGGAGGCCGAGAAGGTCCCGTAGCCGGCAAAGTCCCCGAGGCTGTAATCGATCAGGTGACCCTTGTAGAACTCGATGCCCCTGAGGACATGCGGGCCGCTCGCCACGACGGCGCTTGCCCCCGCGTCGATGGCGGCGTGGGCGAAGGCCTCGGGGTTGCCGCGGTTCTGCGACTGGTAGGTCTCGTCCTTGCCGGTGACGTGGTCGGCGGACGCTCCCTCGGCGCCGGCGTCCATGTAGACGATCACGATGGGGGCAAGGGTCCTGGCCTTGGAGATCAAGGCCTTGGCCGCGCTGAGGTTCAGCAGGTTGTTGGTGACGGTGTTGGGAGCGAAGCCGACAAAAGCCACCTTGGAGCGCCGATCGCTGGTCACGCCGACCTGGCCTGGAAGGCCGGTCTGCACGATGCCCGCCGACTTCAGCGCCGCACTGGTGTCGGTGACCCCTTGGGTGCCGAAGTCGTGGGAGTGATCGTTGGCGCTGTTGAGGACCGTGAACCCGGTCGTGCGCAGGACGCGGGCGTAGGAAGGCGGATCGCGAAAGGCGAAGCAGTTGTTGGAACCGGCCTTGCATTTCGATGTGGTCGCGTCCGTCAAGGTCCCGTCGAGGTTGGCGAAGGCGATCGGCTCAACGAGAGCCGACCTGACCTCGCCGAGATAGGCGGTCGGGTCGGGGGGAAGGCTGCCGGCGGTGCCGAGGGCCACGTCGCCGGCGGCGGCGATCGACACGGAGTTCTTGCCGGCCGGGGCGTTGACGGGCGGCGTGGTCGGGGGAGGGGTCGTGGCGTGGGTCTTCGACCTCGTCGGAGACTTGCTCGACGTCGCCGTGTGTCCGTGCCCGGGGAAGGCGAGGCGAACGAGGTGGTCGAGGCCGAGGAGGACGGCAAAGATCAAGGTGATCGACACGACCACCGCAAGGACCTGGCGGCGGACATAGACCTTTTGGCTGTGACGGCGGCGGGGGGACGTCCGTCGCAGCGGTGCACCAGGGATCAAAGCCGTTCCCCTCGTTGTCGGCGGCTGTCTGGTTGGCGACAGCGTAGGCGTGGAGGGCTCCGCAGGCGAACAAGGCGCCGACGTACCGGCCCAGAGTGGGCGGTCGGCGACCCTGAGCGTTCATTCGGGCGGCGGTGCGGAGCCCGAGATTGGCATCTCGGCGTTTTCCTCGGGGCGACCGGTTCCTGTCGCGATCTTGCACCCACAGGTGTACATGAATCGCGACAGGAACCCGCCGTCGCGTGCACGGATCGCGACAAGAACCGGCACGGATGCCCCAACGAACGGCCGGAGGGGCGAGGTAGAGCGGTTGGTAGCGTGCCGCCCGTGAGCGACGCCGACGCGAACGCCGGTCCGGCGCGAGTGGTGATCGTCGACGATCACGCCATCGTGCGAGAGGGCCTCCGGGTGATGCTCGACGCCGAGCCCGACGTAACCGTCGTCGGCGAGGCGGCCGATGCGGCCACGGCTCAGCTCGTCGTCTCCGAGACCAAGCCCGACCTGGTGCTGCTCGACCTTCGCCTGGGTGCCGACGAACGCAGCGGGCTCGACCTGTGCGCCACGCTACGGGCCGGGCATCCCGATGTCGGCGTGCTCGTCGTGACCACCTTCCTCAGCGAACGACTCGTCATCGACGCCATACGGGCAGGCGCCCAGGGCTACGTGCTCAAGGACGTCGACTCAGAACAGCTGGTCAAGGCCGTCGCCGCGGTTCGCAGAGGCGAGAGCGCCTTCGACAGCCACAGCGCTGCCGTGGTCGTGAGGTCACTGGCCACAGAGGCGTCAGGAGAGGGCGGAGACCAGGCATCGCCGCTCAGCGCACGGGAGCAGGAGGTGGCCACGCTGGTCGGGCGCGGGCTCTCCAACCAGGAGATCGGCGCGGCCCTCTTCATCTCGACGGCGACCGTCAAGTTCCACCTGCGCAACATCATGGGCAAGCTCGGTGTGCATCGGAGGGCCGAGCTGGCCTTCAGGGCCGGACGCCTCGACAGGCCCTGAGCCGCACCCTCAGCCCGAGACGAGGTGGGCGTCGGTCGGCACGGCGACAGCGATCTGGATGCCGCCGGAAGGGGCCGGTTCGATCGCCAGCGAGCCACCGACCTCGACGACCCTGGCGTAGACGTTGGCCAGCCCCCGGTGGTAGCCGCCACCGCTGGTGCGGATGGCGTCGCGCAGCTGGGTCTGCAGCGCCGCCGGGTCGCCGCAGCCGTCGTCGCTCACGGTCACGACCAGCCGGTCCTTGCCGCAATCGACGCCGACAAGGACCTGCGTCGCCCTGGCGTGGACCACCGCGTTGGCGACGGCCTCACGCACCACCATGACCACGGCCCGCTCGCTCGAAGCGGGGATCGCCGGCAGGCCGGCCGGCTCGCGCCAGACGAGCTCCGGTCCCCTGTGGCCAAACTCGGCGACTACCTCACGCAGCGCCGCCGTGAGCCCCCCGGTTCGTGACGGCAGATCGGATGTGAGCTCGGCGATGGTGGTCCTGATACGCCCGACGGTGGCTCGGGCCAGCTCCCTGGCCTCGACCAGCTGCTCCTCGACCTGGCCCGGCGCCCCACCGACCGCGGCGTCACCTTCGACGGCCCGCCGGCACCACTCGAGCTTCATGCCGATCCCGAGCACCTGTTGGGCGACCGTGTCGTGGAGATCTCGGGCGATCCGCTGGCGTTCCCTTTCGACCAGCTCCTGCTCCCTGACGCGTGCCAGCTCGCGGCGAACGTTCCCCGCCTCGGCCCTGAGCTGCTCGGCCTGGACCAACAGATAGGCGCTGCGGACCGCTGCCACCAGCTGGTGGCCGAGCGTCGAGAGGAGGGCCCTGTCGGTGTCGTCGGCCTCCCTCTCGATGGGCAACCCCGTCGCCAGCCAGCCACGACCACCGTTGTCGTCCCAGGCCAGCGACACGGCCAGCCAGTCGGGAGACGGGCCGGCGGCGGCCACCGGATCGGAGGCAACGAGACGCAAGAACCGCTCGGCGGCTCGCGGGACCGGCCGGTGGTTGCCGCCTTCGACGGCGGCGGCGGCCACGTGGTGTTCGGCTGCGAAGGCGGGATGCTCGGCCAGCAGGACGGCCCACGGCGCGTCGAAGATCCCGGCCGCGGCGTCGACGAAGCCGTCGACGAGCTGCTCGGGCCCCGCCGGCACCCGGCTCAGCAGGACCGACGCCGACTCCAGGGCCCTGATGCTCCGATCGAGGCTCTCGGCGGTGTGACGGTACTGCCGGTAGTAGCTCGGCTTGGAGGACCGGACACCGGTGAGCCGGGCGACCAGGTCGTTGTCGACTGGATCCGGGCTGGCCATGATCGGCGCCTCACAGCGCGGCGCGTAGGACGGCAAGGGCGTCGTCCTCGGTGACCACTCTGGGGTTGGTGGCGAGGCATGCGTCGTCGAGCGCTGTCCTCGCGTACCCGGGAAGATCTTCCTCTCGCACCCCGAGCTCGGCCAGCCGGCGGGGGGCTCCCAATCGGGCTCCGAGCTCGACGATGGCCTGGACGGCGGCCTCCACGGCCTCCTCGGCCGGGACTCCCTCCGTGGGCACGCCGAGGGCGTCGGCCACGGGTAGATACTGCTCCGGATCCTCCTCGGCGTTGAAGCGCATCGTGTGCGGCAGGAGCACGGCGTTGAGCATCCCGTGAGGCAGGTCGAGGGCGCCTCCGAGCTGATGGGAGATGGCGTGGGTCGCCCCGAGCAGGCCGTTGGTGAAGGCCAGACCGGCCATCATGCTGGCTCGCGCCATCCCGGTCCGAGCGGCCAGGTCACCCGGCTCGTCGAGCGAAGGCCAGAGGCTGTCGCGTGCGAGCCGGAGGGCGGCGAGGGCGTGCTGATCGCTGAGGAAGCTCGCGCCTCGCGACACGAAGGCTTCGATGGCATGGGTGACAGCGTCGAGGCCGGTCGTTGCGGCCAGCTCGTCGGGCATCGTCACGAGCAGGCGCGGGTCGGTGATCGAGATGTCGGGCACGAGGGCGTGGCCGATGAGCGTGGCCTTGAGGCGGCGGTTCGTGTCGGTGATGACGGCGAACTGCGAGAGGTCCGATGCCGTCCCCGCCGTCGAAGGAGCGGCGACGATCGGTGGGAGGGGTCTGACAACCCGGTCGATTCCCTCGTAGTCGAGGATCCCACCTCCATTGCTGGCCACGACGGCCACACCCTTCGCCGCGTCGATGCAGCTCCCACCGCCGACCACCACGATGACGTCGCAGCCCTCCTCTACGTAGCGCTCCGATCCGGCGGCGACCTCGCGCTCCTTGGGATTGGGGGTGAGGTCACACCACACGGTCGGGTCGAGGCCGACGGCGGCGAGGTGCTTGATCGCCTCGTCGGGCCAGCCGGCGGCAAGCAGACCTTCGTCGGTGACGAGAAACGGGCGCTTGGCCCCCAGCCGCAGGGCGGCGAAGCCGATCTCGGCCAGCGACCCGCACCCGAAGAGGATCTCGGGGGCCACGAACGTCGCCAACCGGGGTACGGCACCGGGACCGGGACCGTCATCGGCGCGGCCCTGACCCCGACCTTCGGCGTCGCTCCTGCGACGACCGTCGCCGGCGATGCGGCGGCGATCGGTGCGCAGTCCAGGCCCCCCGGCGTCGAGCTTCACCGTCGCGAGGCTACCGCGCCATCGCCTCCCTGGCCCCGCGAGGACCGGTGAGGGCGCCGAGCGCCTCGGCGGCGACCCGGTCGAGGCCGCGCACGTCGCGACACACCTCGATGCGGTCACAGCTCGGTTCGTAGAGAGGCAGATCGCAGCGGCCGAGACGCCAGGAGTACCGGGGCTCGGGGGTCAACCACACCACCGACCTGGCCGCCGAGGAGATGCGCTCGAACGCCTCGAGCCCGGGGTCGGTGCCGTTGCCCCTCCCGTCGCCGAGGACAAGGACGACGGTCCGATGGTTCACGGCGCTCAGGTGATCGTCGACGAACCGGCGAAAGGAGCGCCCGTAGTCCGAGTTGGCCTCCACGTCGAGGACACGTCCGCCGAACACCATGCCGAGCGCCGCCTCGAGCGAGTGAAGGTGAAAGGTCTCGGTGACCTCGACGAGGTCGTCGACGAAAGCGAACGTCCTGACCCTCGAGAACATGCGCTGCAGCCCGTGCACGAGGTGCAGCGTGAACCGGGCCGAGTTGCGCACCGAGAGGCTGACGTCGGCAAGGAGCACCAGGCGGGGTCGATCCTCGCGCCGCTTCACCGTGACCGGCGTGAAGGGAACGGCGTCGTTGCGCAGGTTGCGGCGCATGGTGAGACCGACGTCAATACGCCCGCGCGACGCCACCTGCTTGCGGTGGGTGAGCGCTCCGTGCAACTGGCGGGCCAGGCGACGCAGCGCCTCTTCCATCTGGAGCCGCTCGGCCTCGCTTATCCGCTTGAGCAGCGGCGAATCCTGGGCCGCATCCCGCTCGTACTCGCGGTGCTGAGCCGCCAGCTTGGCCAGATGGGCCTTGAGGAGCTCGGGGAGGCCCTCGATGACCGCGGAGGCCCGGCGCCGCAGATCGGCGGCGACGTCGTCGTCGACGTCCTCGCCGTCCGCCAACCAGTCGAGCAGGGCCTGCTGCTCGGCCAGGGTGAGCTCGGTCTCGATCTGCACGCCGCCCGTCGGCGCCAGGCCCTGCACGCTCGTCGCCCCGTTGAGTCTCGACGTCTCCACCTGCACCCGATTGCCGCCCGCGGCGCCAGCGGCATCCCTGTCCTTGGACAGGACGAGCTCTTCGGTCATGGCCGAAAGGTCGACCTTGTCCGCCTGCTGGTGCATGTTGTACTGGCTGGCCATGTCCTCGGGGTCGAAGTACTCCCTGATGTCCACCGGTTTGCCGTGGTCGTGGCCGAACTGTGGGCTCTCCGATGGGTCGTCCGACAGCGTCACCCGGTCGGCGTCGGCTTGGTCGCTCAGGTCCTCGTGTCCGTGGGAGTGGGCGTGCCCGTCGTCGGTCCCGGCCGCGGGCAGGAGGGCAAAGTACTGGTCGAAGAGCACATCGAAGACCGGCCAGTCTCTTTCGTCCTTGACGAGCGCGGCGCCGAGCGCACTCTTCACCGTCTCGCGGTCGGCAAACCCGACCGCCGCCGTGGCGACCAGCCCGTCAACCACCTCGCCGGTCGAGACCGCCACCCCGAACAGCCGGAGCAGGCGGGCGAAGCGTTGCAGACCGGCATCCACTCGGTGTCCCCTCAGCGCCGGCGGAACGCCGAGAGGTCGGGGGCGCCGTAGTAGCCACGGCTGTGACGGCCGGGCTGGTCCTTGGCCTCACGGGCCGCCCGCCCCTCCTCGGCGTCGCCCGCCTCCGATCCTGTCGCTTCGACGTCGGGCGAGCGCTCTCGGCTCTCTTCCGCACCGTGCCCGTGGCCCTCGTGGCCGTGCCCCTCGTGCTCGTGTACGCCATGGCTGTGCCCCTCATGGCCACCAGCACCGGCGTCGTGGCCGTGCGCCTCGTGGCCGGTCCCCGCCACCTTGTCCCAGCCCTCGAGCGGTACCAGCCGCGGGAGGGCCTCCATGGCCCGCTTGATGTCTCGGTCGTACTTCAGCACCACCGAGATGGTCTCGGCTAGCACGGTGGCGTCGAGGTCGTCGACGCCGAGCACGGCGAGGGTCTGGGCCCAGTCGACGGTCTCGGAGATGCTCGGGGGCTTGCGGAGATCGAGGTCACGGAGGCGGCGCACGACGTCGACGAGCGTCGCCGCCAGCGCCTCGCTTGCCCCGGTGCCCTTGCTCTTGATGATGTCGATCTCGCGTTCGACCGACGGATACCCGAGGCTGAGGTGGAGGCAACGTCGCTTCAGAGCCGCGGAGAGGTCACGGGTGTTGTTGGATGTCAGCACGATCCACGGACGGGATACAGCGCTGAACGTGCCGATCTCCGGGACCGAAACCTGAAACTCGGCGAGCAGCTCGAGGAGGATCGCCTCGAGGGCCTCGTCGGCCCTGTCCACCTCGTCGATCAGGAGCACGACCGGGTCGGGGGAGCGGACGGCGTCGAGCAGCGGGCGCGGTGAGAGGAAGTGCTCCGAAAAGAACACGCCCTCGTGGGCGGCGATCTTGGCGACGGCCGACGCCAAGTCGTTGGCCTCCCCGACGAGCGTCGCCGTCTGCTCACGCAGGATCTGCGTGTAGAGCATCTGCTTGCCGTAGTCCCACTCGTAGAGCGCCTTGGACTCGTCGAGGCCCTCGTAGCACTGGAGTCGGATCAGCCGGCGATCACTGGCCGCGGCCAGGCTCTTGGCCAGCTCGGTCTTGCCCACGCCGGCTGGCCCCTCGATGAGGAGGGGCTTCTCCAGCCTGGTGACCAGGTAGGCGATGGTCGCGAGGTGCCGATCGGTGAGGTAGCCCTGCTCGCGCAGGGCGTCGGCCAGATCGTCGGGGCTCGCGAAGGTCGCGGTGGTCCCTTCATCCATGGGGGGCTCCTGGTCCTGGTCGAAGGCGGCCAGGCCAGTCTCGCCGCCCCTGGGGGTTAGAGGAAATCGTCGAGGGAACCGTTCATGCAGTGGTCGACGACCGGGCGGACCGTCTCGAAGGTGCACTCCTTGGGGTTGCCCGGGGTGCACGCATCACCGAGTACGTGGCGGGTGATCCGGTCCACGTCGGCGCCGTCACCGGTGATCACATCGCTGCTCTCGTAAAACTTGGTGGGTCCCTGACCCAGGCGGTTCTTCCCGTAGCTGTCCTGCTTGACGTCGACGAACCGCTCGGGGATCCCGACGTCGCGCAGGAGCCTGACGGCGGCCTTGAGCGCGGCGTCGGCGGCCTGCACCGTGGTCATGGCGGACGTGTCGACGCCGAGCGCCGACGCGATCCGTGCGAACCGCTCGTAGACGACCGGCATGTTGAACGCCCATACCCTGGGCAGGGCCACTGCGTTGTTCAGGCCGTGATGGGTGTCGTAAAAGGCCGAGACGGCATGCGAAATGGAGTGGATGATCCCGAGGCCACCGGAGTTGAAGGCCTGGGCGGCGATGTACTGCGCGTACATCATGCCCTCGCGGCCAGAGAGCTCCGTCGGGTTCCATGTGGCGGTGCGCAGACTCTGGCCTACCAGTTCGATGGCATAGAGGGCGTTGCCGAGCGAGGGCGGAAAGTCGAGCCGGGAGACGTACGGCTCGGAGGCGTGGGCGAGCACGTCGAAGCCGCACTGCGCTGTGAAATCGACGGGGCAGTCGTAGTAGAGCGTCGGGTCGTCGATGGCGAGGGTGGTGACGCAATGGTCGTCGAAGGCGACGTACTTGTGGGGGTTGTTGGGGTCCGTCGTCGTGTCGGTGATGACGTAGGCCCAGGACGTCTCGGAGCCGGTCCCTGCCGTCGTCGACACGGCGATATGGGGCGGGTTCTTGGGGTTCTCTGACTGGTTGAAACCCTCGAACTCGTTGACGCTGCGACCGTCGTGGGACACGGAGATCCTGGCGCCCTTGCACGCGTCGTGGCTCGATCCCCCGCCGATCGAGATGAAGCTGTCGCACTTCTCCTGCTGGTAGAGCGACACTGCGTCCATCACGTTGTAGTCCTTGGGGTTGGACTCGACCTTGTCGTAGACGACGGGCGTGAGGCCGTGGTGCTTGAGCGAACCGACGAGCCTCTCGACGATGTCGGAGCCGCGGAGACCAGAGGTCATGACGAGGACCCGGTCGAAGCCGAGTTTCTTGGCCTCCGGCCCGATGATCTCCCACGACCCGGGCCCGAGCAGGGCACGCGGGAACGGGTGGAACTCCTTGATAGGAAAGGGCTTGAGTAGTTCCTCGACCTGCATGGTGTCCTCCTCGGAGATCAGACGGATCCCGGACGAAGCCGATGGCAGGCGCGGTCACACCGCTCACACGGTTGCGCCCGCACTCCCCCATCCGGCGCCGGCCCGGGCGCCACAACGGTAGGCCCAATGTCAGGTGCGGACAAGGGTGGCGCTACGGGACTGGCCATCTGCGCGCTCTCGACCGGTCCACCGGTGAGGGAGGAGACCTATCCGAACGGTCAGGTCGTCGCGCTCGGGCCGGGAAAGGTGCCCGCCTTGGCGAGCATCCCCGGCACGGCGTGGTCGAGCGCATCGGCCAACCAGCCGGCTTCCTCGATGAGCTGGTCGAGGTCGACACCGGTCGAGACTCCCATCCGCTCGAGCAGATACACCAGGTCCTCGGTCGGGATGTTGCCGGTGGCCTGGGGCGCGAAGGGGCAGCCGCCGACACCGCCGAGGCTGGCGTCGAGGGCCGTGACCCCGGCCTCCACCGCGGCCACCGCGTTGGCCAACCCGGTGTTACGGGTGTTGTGGAAATGAGCCCTGAGGGTCACACCGGAAGCGGCGATTCCTTCGAGGGCACGCAAGCGTTCGGTCACATCGGTCGGCACGGCCACACCGAACGTGTCGCCGAGGGCGATCTCGTCGGGCCTGCACTCGGCTACGGCGCCGGCCACGTCGGCGACGCGCCCGACCGGTACCTCGCCTTCAAATGGGCACCCGAAGGCGGCGGCCACCGTGACCGACGTCTTGAGCCCTGCGCGGTGGGCCGCGCCGAGCAGATCGGGGAGACGGGCCAGTGAATCGGCGGTCGTCATGCCCTGGTTGCGGACGCTGAAGGTATCGGTCGCGACCACGACGACGTTGACCTCGTCGACGCCTGCCGCCGCGGCTCGCGCCACGCCCCGCTCGTTGACCACGAGGCCGATGAGCGAGACGGGCGGGGTGTCGGGACGGCGGCGAAGCTCGTCGATGACCCGCTCGGCGTCGGCCATCTTGGGCACGGCGCGAGGACTGACGAAACTCGTCGCCTCGACCCGGCGGATGCCAGCCGCCGCCACCCGACCGACCAGGTCGGCCTTGGCTTCGGTGCTCAGGTCGGACGGGTCATTCTGGAGGCCGTCGCGCGGCGAGACCTCGATGATCGTGACGTTCACCGTGCGCCTCTCAGCCGGCCGGCGGCCTCTCTGGACGTGACCACATCGGCGTACTTGGCCTCGAGGTCGAACAGGTTGGCCGAGTGGGGAAACGAGTCGCGATCGGCCACACCGTCGCTCACGACCATGGGACGGAAACCCGACTGCAGGGCATCGAGGGCCGTGGCCCGCACGCACCCGCTGGTCGAGAACCCGCACACGACGACGGTGTCGACGCCTCGCGCCGTCAGGCCCGATGCCAGGCTCGTGCCGAAGAACCCGCTGGCGTACTGCTTGGTCACCACCCAGTCGTCGGCGCCCGGGGCGATGGCGTCGGGCCACCGCCCGAGCGGCCCGCCGGCAACGAAGGCCGCAAGGGCCGGCACCTTGACGGCGAACAGGCCGGCGTCGGCCAGGTCATTGCGGTAGGCCAGCGCCGTGTAGACGACAGCACGGCCGCCGGCGCGCGCCGCGCCGATCAGCTCGGCCATGACCCCGACCGCGGCGGCCGAGGTGTCCAGGTACATCGGCGATGTGGGGTCGGCGTAGGCCAGGACGGCGTCGACCACCACGAGCGCAGGCGACGTCCCCCAGCCGAGCCGACCGGCGAAGCCGGCGGCCTCGTAGCTCTCACCGAGCGCCTGGCCGCTTGCGACCTCGTTTCCGATGGCCGGGCCGTTCGCAGCGTCGGCGGCGCTCACGGGCCGGTCGCCAATCGGGCCACGGGGCGAAACTGCGGAGGCTTGGGGGCGGGAAGCCCGGTCTCGGCCAGGCATCGCTCCCTGAGCTCCTCGATGGTGCCGCCCCGATCGAAGAGGAGCTTTTCGCCCCGCTCCTCCCGCAGCCGGTCCCTGAGGTGCTCGGTGCCCGTCGTGTCGACGCTCAGGTCAGTGGCGATGACGACTCCATACCGCTCGGCCCCGGCCGCGGTCACGAGCCCCTGGTCGACCTCCTTGGCCACCAGGTCGGCATCGCGGTCATAGGGGTCGCCCCAACCACCGCCGCCCCACGTCACGTAATGCAGCAGGTCGCCCCTGACCACCTTGACCCGGTCGCACTTCGACGCCAGGACCTCGCGGGTGCCGTCGGCGCGCTCCAGCCACTTGCGGCTCCTGCCACCGGGGAGGCCACCGTTGACACCCCACGGGTACGTAAACCACCGGTCGTCGTGAATCGAGATCTCGCCCGGTTCGAAGAAGCGGTAGGCGACGTCGATCCCGTTGCCTCCCCGGAAGTAGCCCGGTCCTCCCGAGTCCGCAACCGTCTCGTATTTCTCGATGACAAGGGGAAAATAGGACTCGAGGAATTCGTTGGGCACATTCGTGAAGCTCGGCCAAAGTGAGTAGCCGTCGGGACCGTCGCCGAAGGGACGGCCGGGAATTCCCCCGAATCCGATTTGGTAGAGCTGAAACCACTCCCCCGCCCGCTCGCCCTCGGTATAGGTACCCGAGTACATGAGGTGCGGTGACGACGAGAACCCGGCCGCGCAGAGAAACTCGGGTTGGCGCTGACCGAGGAGCCCGGTGAGCATGTCGAAGATCCGGCCCAGGCCGTGGGTCCGACACGACAGGGCCGCCGGATACCGGGGCTTGAGCAGCGTCCCCTCGGGGATCCGCACGTCGACCAGCGGGTAGAAGCCGTCGTTCCAGAGGATCTGCGGATCGAACACGCTGATCATGTACGTCCCGAAGAACATCTTGTAGAGGTTCTCGTTCAGGTAATAGTTGATGGAACCGCCGGATTGCGGGTCGGTGCCGGCGAAATCGAGGATCACCCGCCCGTCTTCGCGCCACATCGAGCAGTGGATCTTGTATGGCCCAAACCCCATGCCGTCATCGCAGATGTAGTCGGTGAACTCGAGGGTTTCGTCGGCGGGGATCGTCGTCTCGATCAGCTGCTTCATGGCCCGGTAGTTGCGCTCGAGGAGGGCGTCGAGGGTGGAGAGGTAGGTCTCGGTCCCAAAACGGGCGCACAGCTCCTGGATCCGCCGGCCGGCGTTGCGGCAGGCGGCGACGAGGGCGTTGAGGTCCGAGCGGTTCCACTCCTTCATCCGCACCTGGTTGAGGATCAGGCCGAGCATCTCGGAGTTGACCTCGCCCTTGCGGTACAGCTTGACCGGAGGGACGAGCACGCCCTCTTCGAAGATGCTGGTGGCGTCGGTCGGGAGCGAGCCGGGGACCTTGCCCCCGACGTCGGTCATGTGACCGAACTGGGCGGCCCAGCCGACGACGTCACCATCGACGTAGATCGGGAGGACGATCAGCCAGTCGTTGGCGTGGCTGATGGCACCGCCGCAGGCGTAGGGATCGGAGGTGAAGAGTATGTCGCCCTCTTCGATCGTCCCCTCGAAGCCGTCGAGCAGCGCCGGGATCGAGAGGCCAAACTGGCCGACGACCATCAGGCCGTTGGGATCGGCGATGAGGGGGAACTCGTCGTGTTGCTCGCGGATCCCCGGCGACATGGCCGTGCGGAACAGCACCGCGTCCATCTCGGCCCTGGCGTTGCGTAGGGCGTTCTCGATGATGTCGACCGTGACGGGGTCGACATCGACGCCGGCGCGGCCGTTGCGCTCGGTCGGGCTGCTTCGCTCGATGACGGTGGCCATGTCAGCCCTCCTTGGACGTGGGACGGATGAGAAGGTTGCCGACCCGATCGACGGTGGCGGCATGGTCGGGCAGGACGAGGGTCGTCGAGTCCATCTCGGTGATCACCGCAGGACCCGGCACCACGTTGCCGGCGAGCAGCAGGCCCCGGTCGTAGAGGCCGGCGTCGACATCCTCGCCCGCGACCCACACCGAGACGGTCTCGAGGCGCGCCGCCGAGGCGTCCGCATCTCCTTCCGTCAACGCCGGCGCCGCCACGTGGGCGGGGCGGGCCTGGACCACGGCGCGCAGGTTGACGAGCTCGTGCTCGCTGTCGAGGGCAAACATGAACAGCCGGGTGTGCTCGGCATCGAAGCGCCGGCCCACCTCTTCGAGGTCCACGCCCCCGGCGTCGACATCGACGGGCACCTCGAAGCCCTGCCCCTGGTACCTGACGTCAACCTGCCAGGTCGCGACCTGCTCGTCGGCGGGGACGCCCTCGTCGTCGAGCGTGGCCCTGGCCTCGGCGGTCAGCTCTTCGAGGCTGGCGAGCACCTCGGCGTCGGAGGTTTCGGAGAACCGGCGGATGTAGGTGCGGGCCGCCTCGTTGCGCAGGCTGGTCGTCGCATCGCCATAGGCGCAGAGGACACCGGGAGAAGGGGGCACGATGACGGGCCAGGAGCCCATGAGCCGCCCGAGGGCGTTGGCGTGCAACGGTCCGGCCCCGCCGAAGGCGACGAGGGCGAAGTCACGCGGGTCGTAGCCCTGCTGGACCGACACCAGCCGCAGGGCTCCGAACATGTTCTCGTTGACGATGTCGATGATCCCCGCCGCCGCCGTGCGGGCGTCGGGCAGGCCCATGGCGTCGGCGACGGACTGGACGGCGGACGTCGCCGCCTCGACGTCGAGGGTCATCTCACCGCCGATCAGGCTCGGCGGCAGGTAGCCAAGCACGACGTTGGCGTCGGTGACCGTCGGATCGCCGCCGCCGCGCCCGTAGGCGGCGGGACCGGGCTCGGCGCCGGCCGACTGCGGCCCCACCCGCAGCGCCTTGGTCAGCTCGGGGACGTGGGCGATGGACCCGCCGCCGGCTCCGACGGTGCGCACGTCGACCGACGACGCCCTGACCGTGAGGTCGCCGACCTGTGTCTCCCGGCCGATGCGCGCCGTGCCCCCCTCCACCAGGGCCACGTCGGTCGACGTCCCTCCCATGTCGAAGGTCAGCAGATTGCGGTGGCCGCCCTGGGCCGCCATCCAGACGGCGCCGGCCACCCCGCCGGCCGGCCCCGACATGAGCAGGGTCACGGGAGCGACCTCGGCGCTGGCGATGCCCTCGAGGCCGCCGTCGGAGCGCAGCACGTGCAGCTTGGCGCCGACGCCTCCATCGGCGAGCTGGCGTTCGAGGGACTCGAGGTAGCGGCCCACGGTGGGGCGCACGTAGCTGTTGGCGACGGTCGTGATGGTCCGCTCGTACTCACGGATCTCGGGGAGGATGACCGAGCTCAGCGAGACCGGCACGCCGGGCAGCTCCTCGGCGGCGAGCTCGCCGATCCTCCGCTCGTGGTCGTCGTTGGCGAAGGAGTTGATCAGGGCGACCGTGAGTGCCTCGACGCCGCGGGAGCGCAGCCGGCGCAGGGCGACACGGACGTCGTCGTCGTCCATGGCCCGCAGGACCTTGCCCCGTGTGTCGACGCGTTCGGGGATCTCGACGGTGTCCTCGAGGTGAGCGAGGGGCGTCGGTTTGGGCCACACGATCCAGCCGGCCAGACCGCCGGGCACGAAGGAGCGGGCAACCTGGAGCACCTGCCTGAAGCCCTCGGTGGTCACGAGGCCGACGCGCGCGCCCTTGCCCTCGAGGATGGCGTTGGTGGCAACGGTCGTGCCATGCAGGAGATGGGCGACGTCGGACGGGTCGATCCCAGCGAGCCGGCAGACCTTGCGCACACCGTCAATGACACCTTCGGACTGGTCGCTCGGCGTCGACGGGGTCTTGGCCCTATGCGTCGCGCCCGAGGACTCGTCGATGAGCAGTACGTCGGTGAACGTGCCTCCCACGTCCACTCCGAGCCGATACGCCAAGCTTCACATCCCTTTCTCTCGGGTCAAACGATCCCGTCGGCACGAAGGCGTCGGATGTCATCGGGCTTCAGGCCGAGCAGGCCCTGATAGATCTCGTCGTTGTGCTCGCCGAGCTCGGGGCCGAGGGTGCGGACGTCACCCGGTGTGGCAGAGAGGCGGGGAACGACGGCCGGCATGGGAAACGACCCGAGCTGCTTGTGGGTCAGGCGGACGATGGCTTCACGGGCTGCGAAGTGAGGATCGGCGAGCATGTCCCTCGTCTGGAAGATCCGGCCGGCGGGGACGCCGGCATCGGCGAGAAGGTCGAGGAGGGCCGCAGTATCGACGGTGGCGGTCCACGCCGCGATCATCTCGTCGAGCTCGGTCTGGCGGGGGCCGCGGGCGTTGTGGGTGGCGTAGCGCTCGTCGGCCGCCAGCTCGGGGCGCCCCATCGCCTCGGCCAGGCGAGCGAAGACGGTGTCGCGGTTGGCGCCGATCAGGACCTCGTCACCCTCGGCCGTCGGGTAGACGTTGGAAGGGGCTATCCCCGGGAGGATCGCTCCGGTGCGCTCCCGCTGGTAATCGGCCAGCTCCCACTCGGGCAAGACAGCCTCCATGAGGGCGAGGACGGCTTCGTAGATGGCCGAGTCGACGACCTGGCCGCGCCCGCTGCGGTGCCTGGCGTGCAACGCCATCACGGTGCCGAGGGCGGCGAAGGTGGCGGCCAGCGAGTCGCCGAGCGAGATCCCCGCCCTCGAAGGGGGCCGATCCGGCTCCCCGGTGAGGTAGCGGATCCCACCCATGGCCTCGCCGATTGAACCGAACCCGGCGCGGGGCGCGTACGGACCGGTCTGGCCGTACCCGCTCACCCGCACGAGGATCAGCCTCGGATTGATGGCCGAGACGGCGTCGTAGCCGAGACCCCACCGCTCGAGGGTCCCGGGACGGAAGTTCTCGATGAGTACGTCACTCTTGGCCAGCAGGTCCCGCAGCAGCGTCTGGCCCTCGGGCCGGCGGAGATCGGCGGTGACCGATTTCTTGTTGCGAGCGATGATGGGCCAATGAAGCGAGCGGCCTTCGACCTTCCGGCCGCCCCACTGCCGCATCGGATCGCCCCCGCCGGGATCCTCGACCTTGATGACCTCGGCGCCGAAGTCGCCGAGCAGCTGACCGCAGAACGGACCGGCGATGAGAGACCCGCACTCGACCACCCTGACGTCGGCCAGCGGTCCACTCCCGGCGGCCGGCTCCGCGGACGGCCCGCTTGCGGTCACGCTCCCTCCCACGCCTCGTGAGCCGCTATCGCCGCCACGGCTTCGGGCCGTTCGCCCCTGGCCCGCCGCAGAGAAGATCTGGCCGCCTGCACGTGGGCGCGCATCACCGCCTCCGCCCAATCCGGGTTACGAGCCTCGAGAGCGACCACCAGCTCCCGGTGGTGGGCGTGGCTGCGCGCCATCTCCTCGCTCGAATAACGAGCGAAGGTGTGATGCACGAGCGGCACCTCGATCAGGCTGCCGAGCGTGACCACGAGACGGGTGCTGCGCGCCGCACCGTGGATGATCCGGTGGAACCGCAGGTTGATCTCGGTCGCCTCTTCGAACGGCAGGTTCCCGGCGAGCACGTCGCCCATCCGGGCACACAGGCCCGCCAGCTCGGCCAGCTCGCACTCGGCGACATGGGTGGCCGCGCGCCTCGCCGCATACCCCTCTACCAGGGCCCTCAGCCCGAAGACATCATCGAGGTCGTCGTCGTCCCAGTGAGCCACCTGCGCGCCCCGGTTGGGTGACACGTCGACCAGGCCCTCGGAATGCAGACGCCTGAGCGCCTCGCGTACCGGCGTCCTGCTGATCCCGAGCGCATCAGCCAGCTCCTCCTCCCGGAGCCGACTTCCGCCCGGACGGCTGCCGCTCATTATCTCGCCCTTGACTGCGTCGTACGCCAACTCGACCGACCCTGCCATGCACACCTCCCCTCCTGCCCGCGACATCGTTGTATACACCCGACCGTTACGTCAAACCTCGGACCAGTCCCGGCTCACGGAGAGTGCAGGAAGACGGACCGTGTGTATACAGGGCTCGACGCGGCGTGGGATTGACGGGTCTGGCCGCGGGAGCAACCCCACCTGGTCACCACGCTCGGCCTCCCAACGCAGGGGACGCCACCGTCGGCGGGGCTATTCCCCCGGAACCTCCGCTTCGAGCCGTCTGTTTGTCCGTTATCGTGGCCGCATGCGCTCGCCGGGGAAGCTTGGCCTCATCCTGTTGGCGGCGGTGGCGCTGGTGTCCGGCCTGGTGGGTCAGGGCCGTCCTTCGGCCGACCGGTCGAGCGCCGCCGGCCACGCCGGGGCGGCGCGCCTGACCGCAGCCACGCGCTACTTCGACAACGGTGTGCTCGGCTACGGCACCGCCGGCTATCACGGCTCTCCCGCCACGGGCTCTGTCACGTCGCCGGTCGTCGGCATGGCGAGCACCCCCAGCGGCGGGGGCTATTGGCTCGCAACCGCAAGCGGCCGGGTATACACCTACGGCAACGCTGAGTACCGGGGCTCGGCCCGACTGCTCAACCTGGCCTCACCGGTGGTTGCGATCGCGGCGACGCCATCGGGCCGGGGGTACTGGCTAGCGACGGCGGCCGGCGGCGTGTACGCCTACGGCGACGCCAAGGTGCGCGGCTCTGACGTCCAGCGCAAGGTCGTAACCCCAATTGTCGACCTCGTTCCCACCCGATCGGGCCAGGGCTACTGGCTCGTGACGAGCAACGGCGCCATAAAGAGCTACGGGGACGCCCGCTGGCACGGCGGCCTTTCCCACGACCACCTGACATCGCCCGTGGTCGGCATGGCCCGCACCGGGGACGGCAAGGGTTACTGGCTCGTCACGGCCAGCGGGTCGGTCGCCAACTTCGGTGACGCGGCGGCCGAGCCGTTCCGACAGGGGGGCGGCCTGACCAGCTCGGTCTCGGGAATCGCCGCGTCGACTTCCGGGCAGGGCTACTGGCTGGTGACGACCAACGGGTCGGTGCGGGCCTATGGCGATGCCCGGTACTACGGCTCCAACGGGTCCATCACCCCGACCCAACCCGACGCCGCCATCGTCGCCGCTCCCAGCAACAATGGCTACTGGATCCTCGAGCCCGATGCCTTCAACACCTCCTTCACGGTGCCAGGGGGCGGCAGCACCCTCGGACGGCGCATCGTCTCTGTCGCCGCGTCGAGGGTGTATGGGGATGCCAAGCACGGCGCCTTCTGCAACGACTACGGCCCATGCGAGGCGTGGTGCGCTCTCTTCGCCACGTATGTCTGGGAGCAGGCCGGCGTCAACATTCCCCGCTACGCCTTCACCGGTGACGTCTACGACTGGTCCAAGGCCTACACGCGGGTGACCCCCGGCTCCTCGCTGCCCCAACCGGGATGGGCCGTTCTTTACGGTACGGGCCCGCAAAACGTCAACACATCGGTGCACATGGGCATCGTCACCCAGGTGTGGAAAGACGGGTTCATCGATACCGTCGAAGGCGATGCCGGCCCGGCCAAGGAAGGCCATTACGGGGTCGTCATCAACGGGCCCTATCTGATCTCGCAGACGAGCGCCTACAACGGCGTCGGCATCTACGGCTTCGCCGTCCCGTAAGGGTCGGTGACCCCGTACCGAGCGGCGGGAGGGCCTTTGCGGCAGCCGCCTCGAGAGGCGTAGAACCCCGGGCCGGCCAGGCCGGGCCCGGTGATCTGGGGCCGGTGGCTACCGCCACCGTTGGGATATGCAGTGTCGAACCACTCGGTGAAGAACCGCCCGAGCTCGGCCGAGCACGATGCGCTGCGGTTTGGCATCCACCGCACGAAGCCCCGTTCCAGTTGCGCCTCGGTGATACTGCCGCCTCCGTAATCACGCTGGATCTCTTGGAGGGCCTTGGCAAAGTTGGTCTTGCCGAGGATCTGGCGCAGGGCGATGTAGGCGGCGCCCGGGCGGGCGTAGGTTGGCCCGTTGTCGAAGAGGCCGTAGGGAGTGGGGTTCGACGGCGCGGATGTCCAGAGGCTCCCCTTGCTGGCGTAATCGGTGTCGAACTGGCGGATCAGCGTGGCATTGAAGGCCGCTTGGCCAGCTCTCGAGTAAGGTCCTCCCGCTTTTGTCTCCGCCGTGCGGGCGGCCAGCAGGTACTCGCCGAGGGTGGCAAACCCCTCCTTGTAGAAGGTCAGGTTGTAGCCGCCTTCTGTCACGTTGTCACCCCACCACTGATGCATGTTCTCGTGGTTGAAGGTGTCGAGGTCGATGGAGCCGCCTGCGAACGTGATCATGGTTTGCATCTCCTCCTCGAAGCTGGCGGAGGGGGTCCCAACGATGACGCCGTCGGATGTAAAGGGGTAGGTCCCGTTGAACTGGCTCTGGAAGGCGGTGATGTCCTCCTGCTGATTCATGATGGCCAAGTTCTTACGCTGCTGAGCCGCGCTGATCGAGGTGTCCTGCGCCTCGTAGTACTTGACTCCGTTGTCCGCGGTTCGCTCCGTTAGGTGGTAGTTACCGACGCTGTCTTCGACGAGGTAGCTCGCGACGGGTGCTATCGACCGCCAGTGCCAGGTCACCGAGCCGGCGGGAAAGGCAGCACTGCGAGGGTGGTGGACCGATGACACGAGCACACCGTTGGCGATGGCGGTCTTGCCGGTGCTCACGGTGTCGTAGAAGTCGTAGGTCGGCTTCGCCGTCGGGAAGTCGTTGAGCGGCATCCAGTCCTCCGTACCGACGGGTTCGGTCGTCACGAAGCCTCCGTCGCTCGCTCGGAACCAGCCCTCGGTCGTGCCGTCGCCATCGTTGTGGATACCAGGACGCCCGGTGTAGGAAACGGTGACCGTGAACGTGGATCCGGCCGCTATCGGGCGACGGGGGGTGATCACCAGCTTGTTGGCCGGGCAACGCCGGCCGTCGTCATCGTTCTGGCGAGCGGGGTTGGTGGATGTCAGCTCAGGAGAGCACGCCGGAGGAAGTGGGTTGTGCCGTGGTCCGCCAACGGGGTCGAGCTGCGAGGCTTCGTGGGCGGCAGGATTGGGATCGTTGTAGCCGTGGGGGTCACCCGGGTAGGTCGGCTCGACGAAGTGGAACCTGGCGGCCTTTCCGTCGACACGGACCGACCGGACGGCCATGTCAGGTCCGGCCGAGGTATTGGCCGATCGACGTTCGAAGTCGAGGCTGAAGTTCGTCAGACAGTGCGTGGCTCGATCGGTAAGGGAGACGTGATTGCCGGGCAGGAACCGATTGCTGCGGGCGTTGTAGACCAGATGCACATCGGTATGAACGCTGGTGTAGCCACCGTTCCCGGTATCCGGGTAGAGGTGGGCACCGACATGGGACAGGGTGTGGGATCCCGACGAGCAGTGCTCCGGACGTGGGTCGGTCCTTCCCCTGGCGGCGGAGCGGCTGGGATTGGCTCCGGCCGGCGGGCCGGCGATCAAACCAGCGAACAGAACCACGACGGTCAACACGACCGCATAAGGAACAGACCGCGCCGGCATGTCCAACCCCCTCTTCGGGTGGGCTACCCGGCGATCAGGCGGCCCTCTCCGGCGAGTATGTCACGCGGCCGCCACCGACCTAGCGGTTTTGCAGGTTGTGGCGGAGCGCCCAGGCGAGGTGTGGATTCGTCAAGCCGCCGGAATCCCAAAAGCCAGCATTGACCACATCGTGGCGATAGATCCAGTCGACCATCTCGGCCACGAAGTAGCACACCGGCCCGTTCATTTGCGCCGTCGCCCTCGTGAGCCCCCACTCCGAGATCGTTTCGGGAAGGTTCAGCTTCTGGGCGGTGTGCCGAAGCCAATCCAACCCGGTCACCTCGGTCATCTGGTGGGTCCAGGAGGCGACCTTGCCACCTTTGTCCCAGTCGTAGACGTCAAGGCCGACCACGTTCACGTAGGCCCTCCCTGGCCACGAGGCCAGGGACGATGTGGTTCCCGCGTACGGCACCCACTCGAAGGAAAAGTGGGCACCGGCGACACTACGCATGGCCGTGACGACCTGCTGCCACGCTCGCGAGTAGCACGACCACTCCCCCACGTGCCACGTGCCGGGGCAGCGGTCCTCGGACCACGGGTACCAAGAGCCGTTCATCTCCCAGCCCAACCGCACGTACGAGTGGCCCTGACCGGCGGCCACGAGCTCCCGGGCCAGGGTCACGAAATACCGGTTGTATCTCCCTTTGGCCTCGGCGCTAAGGCTCGCTCCATCGGCGGCATGCGTATTCGCGTACGACACCATCGGCAACATGGGAACGTTCCAAACCGGCTGATAACCCGGGTATTCCCATCGGTACCAGCCGATGACGCCAGGGTCGTCGATTGCCGCCCAACTTTGCGTGTCCATGAAGGCGTCTATGTATGAAACTGGCTTTCCAATGTCTCGCCCGAGGGCGTTGAGGAGACTGTCGTTCGAGGTGTAGGCCCCGATCCGGGGAATGGGCTTGCCGGCCGGTCGGGCCACGCTCGCCACCGGGACCGCCTGCGCAGAGGTCGCCAGTCCTCCCGACGCCAGCGCGGTCAAGGCGACCAGCGTTGCCGCCACCATCCTCCATCGTCTCATGCGGGCGTGCTTCGCACGGTTCGAGAGATCATGCGGCCGTCGACTGTTCGGTATCCATGGGGCCTGCGGTCAACGGTCTGGTCCCTTCGCTCCGCTGTGGCGGGGACATTACGCCTCCGTCACCGCTTCGAAGCACTCTCTTCTCGTTCTTCTTGCCCGGTCTCTCCGTAGGGCCCCCCTTGGCGCGGCCCTGCCCGCCGGCGGCGATCCGGGCCGCCCGGCGCTCACCATGAACCAGCGAACGATTCAACTCGACAAGCGGGCCGGCCCGGGTCCCAGCTCGGGCGTGAGCACTACTTTTCCGTGCACTGTCCGGGTATCGGCGAGCGCCAGGCCCTCGCCGGCTTCGCTCAACGGAAGACGGGCGGCGATCTGCGCGGTGATGGCACCTTGGGAGAGCAGGGCCAGGACGTCGGTGAGGTCGGCGGAGAGGTGCCGTCGGAAGCGTTCGGGTTGGAGGGTCTTGCCTCCCCAGAAGTTGTAGAAGATGGCTCGCCGACCGTGATTGGGCTGCAGGGTCCAACGTCCGAAGCGGACCAGGATGCCCGTAAAGGTCATGACCATGTTGTTGGTGTCGTGGAGCTGGCTGGCGGTGCCATAGCCGACGAGGGTTCCACGTGGTGCGAGCTGGTGGAACGAGCGGTGGAAGCTGGGACCGCCGATGTTGTCGAACACGGCGTCCACCCCGCCCGGTGCGAGTTTGCGGACACGGGCGACAAGGTTCGGGTCTCGGTAGTCGATCGGCTCGGCGCCGAGCTCGCGCAGCATCTCGTGGTTGCGAGGCGAGGCTGTACCGATCACGTTGATGCCGGCATGGCGGGCGAGTTGGACGAGGGTGGTTCCGACTCCGCCGCTCGCACCGTGGAGGAGGATGGTCTGTCCCCGCTGAACACGGGCTTTGCGATGCAGCATCTGCCAGGCGGTGATGCCGTTGAGCAGGACGGTCTCGATCTCGGCGGCGTCGCAGCCATTGGGGACGGGGACCAAGTCGCGGGCGTCGATGACCAGATGGGTGCTCCAGCCGCCGGTCTTGGTCACTGCGGCGACGCGCCGGCCTACCAGGCTGTCGGCGACCCCAGGCCCGACCGCGGTCACGACGCCGACGAGGTCATAGCCGAGCACGAACGGGAACTTTGGTTGGCCGGGGTAGCGACCGCGACGCATGGCGTTCTCGGCGAACGAGACGCCGGTAGCCAACATCTCGACGAGGGCCTGACCCCTGCTCGGGATGGGAATCGGTCGTTGACGCACAATCAGGCCGCCCGGGTCGACGACGCCGGGGAGCACGACCTCGGTAAGCGTCGGGATGGCCGTCGGGTGTGGGTCGAAGGTCATTGTGGACACCTTCCGCTGGAGCAACGTCATCGTGTTAGAGGACTATAACTTTTCGTAGTAGTCATAGCACATCTCTAGCAGTGTTACGCTTTGTGCATGCGTCCACCGCCCGCCCCGTCACGGCGGGAGCACCTACGGACCTTGACCCTGGCAGAGATCCGCGAGCATGGCTACGCCCAGATCGCCACGGGTGGACCTACCGCTCTGTCGCTCAATGGGATCGCCAAGGCGATGGGCATGTCTGGTCCGTCGATGTACAGGTACTTCGCCTCGCGCGACGAGTTGCTTGCCACGTTGGTCACCGAGAGCTACGAGGATCTGGCCGCGACCCTCGCCGAGGCCGGCAGCGACGCTCGCCGACGCGCTCCCGAAGGGCGCTTTCGCGCCGTCGTCAACGCCTTTCGCGGCTGGGCGCTTGGCTCCCCGCACCGCTACCGACTCGTGTTCGCCAGCTCCTACGGCTCCGGCGCCTTGGACCCCGACCGGATCATCCCCGCCGCCGACCGCGCCATGAGCGTCATCCTCGTCGCCCTCGCCGACCTCGACACCACCAGTGTCCTAGATGTGACCGACGGCCTGCTGAAACGCCAGCTCGACGACTGGGCCGCCACCCGATATCGCCCGGCACCACCCCTCGAGTCTGGAGTTCTGCTTCTCGGCATGCTCGCCTGGACCCGACTTCACGGCATCCTCAGCCTCGAGATCGAAGGCTTCTTCGAGCAAGTCGGCGTCGACCCCGCCCACCTCTACACCACGGAGATCGACCACCTCATCGCCCAACGGGACGGGTAGCACCCACGCCGTAATCCCCGGGGCGGTCAGTCGGGGTGGGGCTTGTGGGCGATGAACTTGAATGTCCCGTCATCCGTGACGGTGATTCGTTCATAGCCGATCGTCTGCAACCTGATCATGAAGGTGCCGGGCTCCACGGGGTTATAGATGTCGTCGTCATGGAATCGGTGGAGGCCATCGCTTGGGACGCTGTCCGAGCCGATCAGGACACCACCGGGACGGAGCACCCGCCACATCTCGCTGAGTAGGCGGTTCTGCAGGGCGACCGTCGGCACGTGATGGAGCATCGTGAAGCAGCCGGCCGCGTCGAACGAACCGTCGTCGAGCACCAGTGCTGCGCCGTCACCGATCATGACGGTCACATTGGTGCCGGCATGGGAGTTGGCGAGCTTGTCGGCCGCACCTTCGTCTGACTCCACGACCACGAGCTGGCCGACACGGTCGCATAACCAGCCGGTCGCGGCTCCAGGGCCGGGCCCGACCTCGAGCATCGTGTCCCCGAGGTTCACATCACGGACCAAGTAAGGCAGCACGTCGGTTTGGAGGTGTGCGGCCCACTCCGGGGTCGAGCACAGCTGATGGTTCTGGTTCACGGACCGACCGTACCCGGCCTCGCCCAGTCATTCTTGACTTGAACGATAGAGAATACCAGAATGATGGGGTGCCGCTCCCGGACTTCTTCATCATCGGTGCCCCGAAGGCCGGCTCGACGGCCCTGCACGAGGCCCTTGCCCGCCACCCGGAGCTCTACCTGAGCGCGGTCAAGGAGCCGAAGTTCTTCCTCTGCGACGGGCCGCCCACGGCCCAGCGAGGCCCGGGCGACGCCCACAGCGCCCGCGAGTGGGTTTGGCGCCGCGACGACTACGAGCGGCTCTTCGCCGCAGCTCCGGTGGGGACGCTGAAGGGCGAGAGCACGCCGTTCTACCTCTGGAGCCTCGACGCCCACCGGCGCATCGCGGCCACGACACCCGACGCGAAGTTGATCGCCGTGATCCGCGATCCCGTCGACAGGGCCTACTCCAACTGGACCCACCTGTGGTGCGACGGCCTCGAGCCCGTGGCCGACTTCCTCGCGGCCTGCGACGCCGAGGACGGGCGGGCAGTTCGCGGCTGGGCGCCCTTCTGGCGCTACCAGAGCGTCGGCCGGTACGGGGAGCAACTGCGGCACATCTTCGATCTGTTCCCTCGAGAGCAGGTCCACGTGCTTCGCTACCGCGAGCTGGTCGACGAGCCGCAGCAGACCCTCGACCGGATCTGCCGCTTCCTCGGGGTCGGCGAAGGCCGCGTCTCCGCCCTGCCCTCCTCCAACGTCTCGCACTGGGTCGAGCCGACGCTGGTCAACGGCCTGCTCCGGCGGGGGGTCCGCGCCGGCGCCGCCCTGGGCGCCTCCGCGCCTCCGCAGGTGTGGCGAACCGCCAGCACGCCGCTACTCGCCGTCCTGCACCGCAGCAGCAGTCACCGCCCACCCCTCCACCCCGAGCATCGCCAGGTGCTGGTCGAGCGCTTCGCCGAAGACGTCGCCCTGCTCGACGAGCTCCTCGGCGTGTCCTACGAGGACTGGCTGTCGCCGGTCGGCCGCGGCACGTACTCGACCCGCAAGTCGTGGGCGCCGTCCGCCCGGGCCAGCTCGTAATAGACGAGCCAGCTGCCATCGGGAAGCCGCACGGGTGACGCGTACCGGAGGGACGGCGCGCTGACGAGCGGGCCAGAGCCCGCAGCCTCGAACCGCTGCGGTCCGGTGCCGAAGGCGACGCCAGTGCGTTCTTCCCAGTTCTCCTCGGCGCTGGCCCGCCCGTCGTAGAGCGCGATCCAGTGGTCCGCGCCGGTCTCGGGTGCCACGACGGCGGCGATGCGCGCGCCGCGCTGGTCCCACGTCCCGGCGGTGGCGACCAGCGCCGGGCCATCGGGCACCCAGTCGCGGCCGTCGCTGCTGGTCAAGTACCAGGTGTCCATCCGGTCGGCCTCGGCGGCCGGGACGATGTGGTGGCAGCACGCCCACATGCGCCAGCCGTCGGCGTCGACGGAGACGACCGGGTCCTTCCACGCCGTCGCCTCGTCGCCGGGCAGCACCACCCGGCCGCGGCCGGGCCCGAACCGCTCGGGCGAGGACGCCTCGAGCATCTCGATCCACCAGTGCTTCGATCCCTCGGTCGAGCAGCTCACGAACAGCCGCCAGGTGCCGTCAGGTCCGACGACGAGGGCGGGCCGCTCGAGGGAGGCCGAATCGAACTGGGCGCTCGTGACCTCGCTGACCGTCTCGAAGGAGTAACCGTCCTCCGACCGGGCCACCACGTTAGCGTAGCCGCGCCCAGCTGTGACCGGCCGCCGCAGCCGGTAAGCCAGCCACACCGCGCCGCCGTGCCATATGGCACTCGGTCCGCCCGCCCAGTAGCCGGGTCCTTCGCCGGGCGGCGACACGACCGTCTTGGTGGCCCGCTGCCCCAGCCCGTCTGTAATCGGGTGGGTACGGGCCCGCGAAACCGTCATTCAGCCATCCTACGGGTGAAGGAATCAAAGGAACCTGGACCGGCAGGAAAGGCGCACGGCCCCGCAGGAGACACCCAGTGAGGCCAGCCTCGGACCGCTGAAGGTGGCTGGAGCCGGTGGACAGCCCAACGTTCTGGTGGCACAGATAGCGGTCCGAGCAAGTCCTCGTCCACCCGCGCCAGCACTGCCGCTGACGGATCAGGCCCAACACCCGCCCGCCGCCATCGCGGCTCGATATGTAGACCCCGACCTCACTACGCAGCTCCGGGCGCCACATGGGTCGTTCTCCCGGTTGGAGCAGGTCAAGCTCGCTTCCATGATCCACCCGGCCTGCCTGCCGGACAAGCAAAAACTTGCCTCATCTGTGAAGACCCTCATAGCAAAGGAGCCCTAGAGCTGGCCGTGATTGGGGGGGAGGGTGTCGCTCAGCTCGTAGGCGCCGATGTGGTGGTACTTCCAGTCGACGGGGTCGTGCACGCTGTGGGTACGGGCGTTGCGCCAGTGCCGGTCAAGATCGAAGCGCCGGTCGGTGCCGCTCGTGCCGGTGAGGGCAAAAAGCTGTGTCGTGTCCACGGCCACGTCCGAGGCAAACGTCTTGGCCTGCGCCACGGCCAGCGACCCCTCGGCGGCGGCCTCGGCGTCGGCGGGGTGCAAGCCGAGGCGCTCGAGGGTCGACGCCGCCCAAGCGAGAAGCTGCGCGGCCGCTGTGACCCGGGTCCGGAGCTGGCCGTAGCGCAGCTGCGTGTGCGGGTCCTCGGCGGCCGAGTCGGCCGCGCCGCTGCTCACCGCCTCGAAGAACGGCCGGCTGCGCGTCCGGACGAACTCCCTGGCATCGGCCAACGCACCCTCGGCGATGCCGACTTCGATGGCGGCGTGGGACAGTTGAGCGCGCGCCCCGAGCAGCTGGGGCCGCTGGTAGGCCGAGCCGTAGTCGACCACGAGACCCGGGTCGACGGCGACCCCGTCGAGGGTGGTAGTCCCGCTGACCGTGGCCCGCTGGCCCATCGCGGCCCAGTCCACGTCGATGCTCACGCCCGGCGCGTCCCTCTCGACGAAGGCCATCACCAGGTGCCCATCGCCGTCGATGGCAGACGCTCCGAGCCACCGTGACGTGATCGCCCCCGTGCAGTAGTACTTCGTGCCCTCGAGGCGCAGACCGTCGGCGCCGGCGACGAGGCGGGTCTTGAGGTCCTGGGCGTGGTGCCCGCCCCGCTCGGCCAGCACGAGCCCGACCCGGCCACCGTTGACGACCCCACCGAGCACGGCCGCCTGTTGGGCCGGGGTGCCGAGCACGCGGAGGATGTCGACGGCCAGGAAGTGTGACTGCGGGCCCTGCGCCAGAGCCGGGTCGGCGCCGGCGATGATCCGGACGACCTCGGCCAGGGTGGCCGGGCCGAGGCCACCGCCTCCGAGCTCGGTCGGAACGGTGATGGCGGCCAGACCGGTGCGGTCGAAGGCGGCCAGCTCCTCGGCGGGCACGGCGCCGACGAGGTCACGGTTGGCCGCGCCGGGCGCGACGGCCGTGGCGAAGGCCGTGGCCACGTCGACGGCGTCGGCGTGGGTTTGCAGGCGGTGTGCGGCGGTGACGACCATGCCGCTCAGTCCCTGAGGGTGGTGGTGGGGTCTGTGCCGTGCACGCGAGCTCCTTGGTTGCTGGGAAGGATGGGGGAAATAGGGACCGTCATCCGAGCGGGCCCGGCGGTCCCCTTCAGCGGGGTGGTCTCGGGTCGTTCAGCAGGCCGCGCTCGGCGAGGATTGGGACCACTCCCTCGCCGAACTGGAAGGCCTCCTCGAGGTGCGGATAGCCGGAGAGGATAAACTCGTCGAGCCCGAGGGCGTGGTACTCGGCGATGCGGTCGGCGACCTGTTGGTGGCTGCCCACGAGGGCGGTCCCGGCCCCGCCGCGAACGAGGCCGACGCCGGCCCACAGATTGGGGGCGATCTCGAGGTTGTCGGTCCGACCGTTGTGGAGGGCCGACATGCGCCGCTGGCCCTCAGACTGCGAGGCCTGTTGGATGGCCTGGGCCCGGGCGATCTGCTCGGGAGCGAGGCCGGCGAGGAGGCGGTCGGCCTCCGCCCAGGCGGCCTCGGGCGTCTCACGACTGATGACGTGCAGGCGGATGCCATACCGGAGCTCCCGGCCGCGATCCTTGGCCCTGAGCCTGACGGCGTCGAGCTTCTCGGCGACCTGCTCAGGCGGTTCGCCCCAGGTGAGATACACGTCGGCGTGCTCGGCGGCAACGTCGAGGGCGGCCGAGGACGAACCGCCGAGGTAGATGTCAGGCCACGTCGCCGCCGGCACGATCGTGGCCTCGTCGACCCAGAGGTGCTTGCCCCGGTAGGTGACCGGCTCACCCGACCACAGCTGGCGGAAGATGGCCAGGAAATCGGCGGCCCGCTCGTAGCGACCGTTCTTGTCGAGGTCGTCGCCGTAGCGGCGCTGCTCCACGTCGTCGCCGCCGGTCACGAGGTTGAGCAGGAGCCGGCCCCCCGAGACGCGCTGATAGGTCGCCGCCGCCTGGGCCGCCAGCGTCGGGGCCTGCAGCCCCGGCCGGAAGGCGACGAGGTACTTGAACCGCTCGGTCTGCTGCGTGAGCGCAGCGGTGAAGATCCAGGCGTCCTCGCACCAGCTGCTGGTCGGCGTCAAGGCCCCGGTGAAGCCGAGGCTCTCGGCCGCCTTGGCCACCATGCCGATGTAGTCGAGGTCGGGCGGCCGGGCCGTGCCGAGCTCGGTGATGCGGCTGCCGCTCTGGCCCACGGCGTTGCCCAGACTCAGGTCGGAGCGCGAGTCGCCGTTGGTCGGGAGGAACCAATGGAGGGTGATGGCCATCTCAGCCGGCGCCGAGGCGCTCGCGTTCGATGTCGTCGTCCCATCGAGTCGCCGTGTCCATTCCCACCCCACCGTTCCCGCGGGGGAAGGCGGCGGTCACGTCCTCGTGCTGGCACGGGAGCTGGCGGTAGAGCACCTGCGCCTGTCCCGCCGTGAGGGGCTCGAGCTGGTCGGGCTCGCCGGTGCGCTGCACGAAGTAGCCCGAGTTGAGCGAGCGAAACAGAAAAGTCCGGTCATCGTCGTCGGCCAGCAGCCAAGAGGTGGCGGTACGGTAACGCTCGCCTTCGACGACCACATTTAGCTTCTGCAGCTTGGCCCGCCCGGTCTGTTCGGTCATGGGGTCTCCTCGGTCAAAAGGTCGGTGTGCTCGGGGGCGGAGTCATCGGGCTCCCGTGACAGCGAAGGTCTTGCGGCCGGACCGCAACGCCGCCTCCCGTTCGCGCACAAGGGGGATGACCTTCTTGCCGAACTGCTCCAGCTCCCAGTTGTAGTGGAGGAACCCGCAGAGGATGACGTTGACGCCCAGCCCCTTGAGCTCCATGATCCGGTCGGCCACCTGCTCGGGCGTTCCGATCAGCTCGGTCTTGAAGCCATCGTTGTACTGGACCAGATCCTCGAAGGAGGAGTCGGCCCACATGCCCTCCTTCTCCGACGTCGATCGTCCCGCCTGTTTCACGGCCTCACCGAAGCCCTTGACCGCCTCTACGTCGGCGTCGGCCACGATGTCGCGGAGCGTCTCCACCGCTTCGTCCTCGGTGTCCCGCACGATGGCAAAACCATTGGCCCCGAAGCGGATGGCCGCGGGATCTCGGCCCACGCGTAGCGCCTCTGCCCTCGTGTCGTCGATGATGGCGGTGAAGCCGTGGTTGGTATTGCCGTTCATGAACAGCACGTCCGAGACCCGCCCGGCCATGAGCCGGGCGTCCTTGGAGTTGCCGCCTTGGAAGACGGGGATCTGGTGTACCGGCTTTGGGAGCATCGGTGCGCCGTCGATGGTGTAGAAGTCGCCGTAGAAGGTGAATTCGTCCTCGTTCCACATCCCCTTCATGACCCGGATGAACTCCTCCGAGCGACGGTAGCGCTCGCCGTGCTCAAGCCACGGCTCGCCATAGCCGGTGAACTCGCCCTTGAACCAGCCGCTCACGATGTTGATGGCGGTGCGGCCGTCGCTGATGACGTCGAGGGTGGCCTGGATCTTGGCAACAACGCCAGGATGCCAGAGCCCCGGATGGCAAGCCGTGATCAGGTGGATCTTCTCGGTCTTGGCGAGGATATGGCACGAGATCGAAAACGCTTCGTGCTGGTGGTCGGCGCCGTAGCTGGCGAACCAGCGGGTCTGGGCCAGCGCGAGCGCGAACCCGTTGTCTTCAGCGGTCCGGGCGTACTGAACGTTGGCCTCATGATCCCAACGCGTCTCCTGGGGCAGGTTGGTGATGACCAATCCGCCCGAGACGTTGGGCACCCAGTAGGCGAATTGGACCTCGTCAGCGGACTGCTCGTACCAATCAGCCTTCGGCAGCTCCGCGATGGGCAGGGCCGGGTAGGTGGGCAAGACGTCTCCTTCTACTCAATTGTTGGGGGGCAGACCTGTCGCGGTGCACGACCTTGATCTTCTCGCCGGTGATCTCTCCGCCCGGTCCGGTGCTGACGGTGGACATCCCTGCGTCTCCTCGGGTTGTGCGCTCGCTGTCGGGGCTCGTCATCAGACGGCTGCGCCTCGCTCGGTCCCGACAGAGACGGGTACCCGAACGTCCGGTGGGCCAGCGTCTACCGTCGCCGCTCCGTTCGCAGGCAGCGGGAGGCGGAGGGCCAACCCGGCGGCGACGACTTCGGCGACGATCGTGGCTGCCAGAGCGGCCCACGCCGGCACCTTGGTCCAGTCGCCGACCAGCTCGAGGACGCCCACGGCGCTGACCGCCCAGAAGCTCATGAACACTGCGGACCAACCCGTGAAGCGGACCCAACCCTGGCGGTTGAAGCCGAGCACGCCAGCGAAGAGGCCCCAGAGAAGACCGTAGTTGAGCCAGACGAGGGCGAACTTTGTGTCGTTGAAGGTCCAGTAGCTGACGGCCGCGAACACCACGGTCATCGGGACCACCCAGGCGCAATACCAGCCGATGCCGACCTGCGGACAGTTCATCAGTGTGGTGGTTCCGACCCAGAGGAAGGTCAACCCGAAGAGAAGCGGTGGCCCGACGGCAAGTGCCTGCAGGGTCGTGTGGGCCTGCACGAGCATCACGATCGGCGCCACCGTTTGCAGCAGCCCGCCCCAGATGTTGATGACGGCAACCGATCGCGCTTCGGCCACGCCGAGGAGGACCAAGCCGTTCATCAACAAGACGGCGCCGGTCATCATGAGGGCGATATCACCCATGGGTTCCTCTCCCACCCGGCGAAGCCTGATTCCGGAGTGTATTGTCTAGTAATCGAGTCTTGTTTACCTGAAAGCAAGCATGACCCGTGGACGAACCACGGTCAAGTCGATAAAGATGAGCCTCAGATAGGGTTTCCCTATCGGAAAGGTGCCCTTCAACGCCAGGGCCGGACGAGGAGGGCCAGATCGTGCGCGTCGAGCAACTGGAGTACGTGGCTGCGGTCACCCGCCTCGGGTCGTTCCGGCGAGCCGCGGACGAGCTCAACCTTTCGCAGCCGGCGCTCAGCGAGACGGTACGCAACCTCGAGCGCGAGTTGGGCGTGAGCTTGCTCAACCGTGGGCGCCACGGTGCCCGGGTGAGCGACGAAGGCCACGAGTTGCTCCCGCACATCATCGGCGTCCTCGACGCCGTCGACCGGCTGCGCGCCGCGGCCGGTCAGCAGCAGCAGGCCTCGCGCATGGTCCGCCTCGGCACGGTCAACGCCGCGACGGCGCCGCTGCTGGTCCCTGCCGTCGGGCGTTTCCGGGCTGGGCATTCCGCTACCCAGGTGGAGATCACCTCAACCCAGCAGGACGAGATCCACGCGGGCATCCGCGACGGCAGCCTCGACCTCGGCCTGGTCAACTACCTGGACGGCGACGACCCACCGGCGGACCTCGAAACGACCGAGCTGCTTCGCGGCAGGCCCGTCGTATGCATCCGGACCGACAGCCCCTGGGCGAAGCGCACTGCGATCCGAGTGGCAGAGGTGCTCGACGGGCCACTCGTCGCCATGCGCGCCGGGTACGTGATGCACCGCTACCTGCACCGGATAGCTGGCGGCAGGGTGCCGTCCTTCCCGTACTCGACCGACGGCGCCGACGTCGGCAAGCTGCTCGTCGCCAAGGGTCTCGGCGCCACCGTCCTGCCCGACTTCAGCGTGATCGGCGATCCACTCGAGCAGCGGGGCGTGATCACCTAGCGCCGGCTCGCCGACGACGACACCCACGTGACGCTGGTCATCCAGCGGCGCCGGACCCGCCTCACGCCGCAAGCGGCCACCGAGCTGCGCCAGTGCTTCCTCGACCTGGCCGGGAGCTACGGGGGGAGCCTCAGCACGGTTGCGAAGTGACGCAGGCCCTCGACTCCCAGGTCGCCCGGGCGAGGCCGCCGGCACAGGGGCTCGACGCCCCTAGGCTCGTTTCGATGAACCCCGACGAGATCGATGAGGGTCGTGCCCCTCTCTGTGCGCACTGCGGCGTGACCGCCCTCCCCGGCGACGAAGGTCACGTGCTCGAGCCCCGGTTCGTCTGCGAGAACCCGGACTGCGACGCATTCGGCGAAGAGGTGACTGCCTGACCGTGCACGCATACAGTGACGGCGGCCGACGGGCCATGAGCGCGAGGTCGGCGTTCGGCGCGACCACGAGCGAACCCAGCATGGTACCGACGCGGTCTCCGCGGCTCGCCGCCGCTTCAAGCTCGGCAGGGAACGGATCGACGTCCGGAGATCGGTCGGGACTATTCGTCCACGTGGCTCACCATGTTGATCACATTCCCATCTGGTGCACGGACGAAGAATCTCCGCACGCCCCACTGCTCGTCAGTGAGTGGGTGAACGATCTCGTAGCCGTGATGCCTGGCCTCGGCGAAGGCTTCGTCAACGCTGGCACCAACGTGGACGGATATGGCCGAGTCCTCAGCAGCATTCGCGTCCTTCGTCACCAGTTGAACCGAGGCGAGTCCATCGGGCGAGGTGTATTTTGCTACCCATCCCAAGTTGAACTCCTCCACTCTCAGCCCCAGGTAGTCCTGGTAGAAGCCCTTGGCCACGGCGAGGTCGGCAACCCGAAGATTCGCCACGATTCCGGTCACACGCATTTCTCTGCTCCTGTCCGCCCCGGCGTTTCAGCCCGCGGGCTATGCATTACGGCTCCGAATGTCCGATAGACGCTCAGCGAAGTGCCAACGGTGGCCCGCAAGGTCCAGGGCCTCGTAGCGATTGTCGGCCCAGAACATGAATAGTAGATTTTCCGCCATGTTCACCCGTGTTCGCCCCGTTGCCCTGGTCGCCGCCGCTGCGGTCGTCGCGCTTGTCGCACTGACGGCCCCTCCCGTTGGGGCAACCGGGACAGGCGAGCCGCCAGGCACGCCGACCGCCCATCGCTTCGCCGGCACCCCCACGGTGGGTGCGCTGTTCCAGTCGGCGACAGCGACCGCCCACACCTGCACCGCCAGCGTCATCGACAGCCCCAAGGGTGATCTGCTTATTACCGCCGCTCACTGCATCGACGGCAACGCCGCCGGGATGTCCTTTGTGCCCGCCTACCGTAAGGGAATCGAGCCCTACGGCTCTTGGCGGGTTGTCGCCGCCTACGGCGCACCCGGATGGATCGCCCATCAACGACAGCAACGGGACTTCGCCATTCTCGTCGTGGCGGCCAAGCGGTTGCACGGCAAGGAGGAGCAGATCCAGGACGTCACCGGAGGCAACGAGCTGGGCCTCGCACCCACCCACCACGAGCCGGTTACCGTGCCCGCCTACGATGCCGGATCCAACGACCGCCCCATCACCTGCACCAGTGGTGTCTACTTGCACCGTGGTTTTCCCGCCTTCAACTGCACGCCGTACCTGGGCGGGACGAGCGGGTCACCGTGGCTGTATCGAGACGGCCACGGGCGCCTGGTCGTCGGGGTCATCGGCGGTCTCCACCAAGGCGGGTGCTACGCCTACACCTCCTACAGTGCCGCCTTCGGGCCAGCGACCCTCCGCACCTACGATCGGGCCATCGAGGATGGACCGGCGTCGACGTTCCCCAAGGCCGGCGGCGACGGGTGCACCACAGGGTTGTAGTTCGTGCTGGGGCTAGGGCGAATCGAACCTCCGACCTCAGCATTATCAGTGCAATCGCCATGTCGTCCCCGCGAGGCTCCGAACAGCGGCTTTGCAGGCGGCAAGGTGAATTCGGTGTCGTGACCCGCACGTGACCCACCCGACGGGCGCACATTGTGTGGCTAGCGGATACATCGGCTTGAGCGGGGTTGCGTCAGCGACCGATAGTCATGTAGATGGCACCGACTGCGGCCATTGCTGTGCGGATGGCAAGACCGTCGTCTCCTTCCCAGACACACAAGGGGGCATCGAGGTGTTCTGCGGCGGCGACAGCTTCCGCCCCGAGGGTTGAGACTCGGTGGACGTCGCTATCTCGGCCATGCGGTAGGCGAGCAGCCGGAGAGGGACGACCTCGATGGCTTCGGGGAGGACCATGAGCCTGCGTCCCAGATCCCGTCGTTGCTCGAGGGGCCATGACCCGGTGAGGGTCCCGCCTCGGGCGGAGACCACGCTCTTGGAAAGCCGGTAGAAGTACAGATTGGTAGTAGCTGGATCGTGGTCGCCGAGGAGGCGGACGAGCGCATCACTCCGGTCGTCAGCGAGAAGATCTCGGAGGAGGTGGTCGTCGAGGAGCGCCCTGGTCACCTGGTAGCGAGATCGGGGTCGTCGGCGAGCGCCCGGACGCGATCAGCGTGCTCCTGGCGGCCCAACAGATCGCCCAGCAGCCGTCTGCCCTCACCCTTGGGCAGCGTCAGGACACCGAAGCCGAGATCGACGACGTCTACAGGACCGCCTTGGTCGAGGTGCCACCGGTGCCGGGCAGCTGCAGGCAGGGACATCTGGCCCGACGATGAAACGAGATACTCCTGGATCGCGTTCACACGACAATCTTACTTTACTTGGTATGGCATATATGTTCACCAAGTGGCGGGCAGATGCGGTCGGGGCGTCGGGGGCCGCATCGGGACAGGTTCCTCCTTGTCGACGAGCTGGACCAACATCGCTGGGGCGTCGCCACGGGACGGTCCCACAATGAGTTTCGACCGCCGTCGCCGTCGTAGCCGACGACGGACCAACTCGAAAGGTGGGCACAATGTCGGATTCTGCGGTCGCTCGGCTCAAGGCATCACCGGCGGGGAGGGATGCAAGCAAAGACGAGTCGCGCATGCTCTTAGGCTTCCTCCAGTACCAGCGCACTTCGGTGCTGTCGATCGTCGAGGGGCTACCCGAGGCGGCCTGGCACACGTCGGTCGTACCGTCCGGTTGGACGCCGGCCGGGTTCGTCGAGCACCTCGGCGGCGTCGAGCGGCACTGGTTTCAGGGAGTGGTCACGGGTGTCGTGGAGGAACTGCCGTGGGACGAGGGACTGCCCCCTACGACCCTGAGGCCGCCTTCGTGTGCGACAGGCCGAGCGCCGACATCGTCGCCTTCTATCGAGACCAATGCAGGCGGTCCGACGAGGTGCTCGCCGTCACCGCATTGTCGGCGGCTCCACGCGGGACCCACCCTAACCCGGAGATCGCCGACCAGGTCACGAGTGTCCGCTGGATCGTGCTCCACATGATCGAGGAGACCGCGGTGCATTCCGGCCACCTCGAGATCGCACGCGAGCTATTCGACAGCCGCACCAAGCTCGGCGGGCGCTGATCCGTCCTGAGGGGAACCCTCCTCGCCCCGAGCGACACTGCCGAATACCCGGGCGTTGCTCAACCCGTAGCGGGCCACCACCTCCGGCAGCTCGAGGCGATGACGGCGGACTCGCTCGCCGAGAAACCCGTTGACCACCTCGATCGCCAGACCCGCAGACAGGCGCATGTCCAGCTCGAGCCCGGTGGCGGCGACCAGACGAGCCAACATCGGAAGCGATGGCCGGCCGTGATAGTGGGCATCCCGCCCGAGGCCCTCAGGGGTGGACCCCCACGGCCACCGGCTCGACGACGGGTAGCCAGGAGGGCTGGCCCTGCGCCGTGGATTTCAGCTGGCTGATGTAGGTGTCGCTGTATCCAGGTAGCCACTTCAGCACTGCGTCGATCCCGAAGATGATGCCGAACAGTATTCGCACGATCGTGCCCGTCCATCCCGCAGAAGGGGTCGGCAGGCGCCATAGGCTGGTTTCGCAATCAGCATCAGTTGTGGCCGAGGTCCGCTCGGCTGTCGACTGGGTGGCGCTTGCTGTGGCGGTATTCGAGCGGGGTGAATCGGGTGCGGCTACTTCGATCATTGGTGGTTCCCTTGCTGTTCGAATGACGTCGATCTTGCCGTCGTCGGGGGCGGATTGTTCTGGTCAGCTCGCCCGTTGTGGAAACGCGTTATTACCGGGTAACGGCCGTGTGGCGCGAACCGGAGAGCCGTCTTTTGCTGTCGTATCCCGGTCCGGGAGTTTGCCTCTGGGGGCCCGATCTCGCCCGGCTCAGCTCGGAGTCCGAGACCTCAGACGGGACGTGCCGTTTTCTTGCGGCGTCGCGCTCACCGTAGGGGAGCGTGGTTGCGTAGCCGGTCGAACCGGGCGGTCATCGTGGTCGTGAGTTGTCCGAGCGGGCCGTGGCGCGGAAGGTTGGGGTGAGGGCGAGTCATCGCTGTGTCGACCGCGGCCTGTAGGTCGCAGCGCAGTCGGTCGGCTTGCTCGTCGCTGAGTCCGGCGCGGACCAGCGAGGCAGCCGGCTGCTGATGCGTAATGTTGGCCCAGGTCACCTGCTGGAGCTCTTCGAACATCGACGGCAGGTTCGGGTCTGATCCGGCCCGACGGTCGATGAGCGCTAGAAGGACTTCGATGCGGTGATGGTCACCTGGGGCGTGTCGGTCGTAATCGGCGGCGTCGGGATGGCCGGCCAGAAGCGGCAGAAGGATTACTCGCTCGACGTGCAGGCGGGTGGCCATGGTACAGACCAGCTCGTGCATCGCTTGCCGGGTGTTCGATTCGGGTGATGTCACCTGCCTCACAGCCCGGCGGAAGGCGGGTTGGAAGTCGAATAAGGCGTCGAGGGTGTCGAGCTGCCCTCCTAGGTCACCTGCAGGGAAGGCGAAAGACAGTCGGCTGGGCATCCGAGGGCTCCTGTTGTGTTGGGGACGCTGTACCTACGGGCATCAACCCGGACCAGATGTCCTGGCGGGCCGAAAAGAACGAGAAAACAATTTCTCGTCTTGGGACCAATCCGTTTCCCGTCTTCGCTCGTATCCTCTGACATGCGGCATGTGGGCTTACCGGTGGAGCAGATGCCCGACAATGCCCTCCTTTCCGGTGTCGGAAGGGGCGACGACGAGCTCACGGTGGCCTTCGTTCGGAGGTTTCAACGGCGCGTCTACGGTGTGTCGCTCTCGGTGCTTGCGACCCCCGCCTGGCCGAGGACGTGACCCAGCAGCCGCCTTCGACCGGGCCTGGCGCCACCCCGGCACCTACGACGCCCGCAGGGGATCGGTGGGTGGTGGCTCACGACGATCACCCGGAACCTGGCCATCGACATGGTCCAGGTGCGGCGCCCGACCCCCGTCGACCCCGACGAGTTGCTCCTTCGGATCTCGACGAGCAGCGAAGAACCCGGGCGTTCCGCCCTGGCCGGGCTGGCCGCCGATGGGAGCGTCAGCGGGAGGCTCCCCACCGGGGCTGATGGAAGCAGGGCTACTGGCGAAGAGTGGTGAGAGCCTGGGGCTCCTCTACCGCAACGGAGGATCAGGCACTCATCAGTTGACGTCGAGGGTGATCTTGCCGCTGGCATGTCCGGTGGCGCTGAACTGCTGGGCCTTAGCCGCCTCGGTGAGCGGGTAGCTACGGGCATGGCGGATTCGCAGCGCACCGGACGCCGCCTTATCGGCCAGCTCGATGAGCACGCCAGTGTTGTGGTCGCCGGGCCCTCCACCGGAGAAAGTGATCCCCATATCGAAAGCGGCCCGGTCGGCCAGGGTCACGATGCGCTCGGTGCCTCCTCGCAAGGTGACCGAGTCGGGCAGCGCACCAAATCCGGCGGCGTCCAACACGGCGTCGACCGGGGGGCTGATCTCGATCAAGGATCGCTCGACGGGACAGGACCCCGATCGACTCACTCGCCGTCAGTGAACACCACTTCGTACTCGCTACGGTCGATGCTCTCTGCCAGCTCCAGCACCTTCTGCCTCAACGGCTTTACTTCGCTGCGATCCTCCATCGAAGCTGCCCAGGCTTCCCGGGTCTCCCACTGCGAGTAGTTGACGATCTTGGTCGCTTCCGCGTTGGTGTGCAGGCTCGTTGAAACGTAGCCGGGCAGGTGGCGCACAACCTCCTCGGCCTCCTCCATGATGTGCGCTAGCAGCGCGTCACGGTTCTCGGGCTTGACTTCGATCGTAATGATCTGGGTGAAGATCGGCGCATCTCGCGAGATGACTGGCATCCTCAGGGCTCCTCTCAAGGATAGGTTTCAGCGACGCCTGTCTGCAGTCCAACGGCACCATCGCGGCGCAGGATACGGGGTCATCTTCGTAAGGAAGCCTCAAGTGCGACATTGATCGTGCCCGCTTCAAGGTCGGACTGTCATCAGGGGTTGACGTTGACCCCGACAAACACCACTTCTTCGGCCGGGGGTCCAGCGGGTTGGCTCGGCGCGGAGGGCGAGGATGGGCCGGCGTCCGACGACGTAGACCGCTGCCGAGGCCACGAAAATGCCCGCTCCCTGCGTGCTGGCCACGAGGGCAACGGCCAGAGCTCCGATGCCGATGACGACCAGCAGGCCGGACTCGACGAGCTGGGTGGGAACCCGTTTGCGGAGCACCCGCTGGTCCGAGATCCACAGACCCCAACGTGAGGTGGTCGGCCGGCCGTAGCAGCAGCCTGCGCTCAGGCAGCCGAGGCGGCCGACGGCGAGGCCGAGGAACAATCCCGGTGTGGCGGCGTCGAAGAACTGCGGTATCGACGCGCCGACCGCGGCCAGGATGGTCAGGGCGGCGATGACGAAGCCGACCACGAATCCTTGGACGCACCAGCCCTCCGTGCGCCTGTTCCCTCGGTGCTTGACCACGAACCACACCTTGGCCCCAGCGACCCCCGCTGCCAGGGCCGCTAGCGATACCGGCCACACCGAGCCGGCCGCCGTGCCCTGCGTGGCGGCGACCAGCGCCTGAACGACCACGCCCAGCGCTATGCCAAGCGTCGCCGTGGCGAGCCACGCGAAGCGGATCAGACCGGGGACTCTGGTGAGCGGCTTCAGACGGGTGGTCACCGGCTTGTCCTCTCCTTCTTTGGGGCCGGACCAGGGCCGCCATCTCCCGGCCCGGGGCGCCTCGTAGCTGCGCCCAGCGCAGACGGCCTGGGCGTGCACCTCCCAGCGGCCCGGGTTCACGTCACCGATCCGGGCGGTCACCGAGATCGCCCCGGCGCCGGCTTCGACGGCCTCGACGACCTCTTCGTGCACGAAGAGGTCGCCGCTGTCGGTTCTGTCGCTCACCTCCTGGCGTCGACCAGAGAAGCGGACGGTCACGGAGGCGGGGGCGCCGATCCCGAAGCCGGCGGGGTCGAAACAGTGGGTCACCACCAAGATCTCTTCTTGGGCGGCGTGGACAAACCCGGCCCAGGCTCCGTCCTGGGCTTCCTCTCCCACTTTGGGGCCGGAGGTGGATCGTGGTCGCAGCGACCTGGCCCCTGAGCGGGTCGTGACTAGCAACTGGCACCCCTATACATCTGGGAACACCGGTCGATGCCATATCCCGTCTTTGGCGCCGGCCGAGCACACCAACAGCGATCACGCTCGCGCTGCGCCATTAGAAGCTGCGCCATTAGAAGCCTGCGCCACCCGACTTTGGGACGGTAGTCGTCGCAGACGGGGACTTTGTCGCCGTCGGACCGGTCCCTGCGGTCGCGACATCAGACCATTTGCCCCATGTGTCAGTGACGTTGCCGTTTACTTGTCCGGGAGCTGTGTCTTTCACGAAGTGGTAGAGCGCCTGGCCGGCGTAGGTGACCTGGTGGACGCCGTTGGCGCGTGTCACTGTGCCGAGCTTCGAGGATTTCACGCCGGGCCCCGCCGTTGCTGCGGTCACGCCTTGAGGCAGGACGGCGGCGGGCCAGATCTTCATGCACTGGGCGGTGCAAGCCGTCTTGCTTGGCTTCAAGGTGTAGAGGGTATTGCCACTGACGAGGATCGTGCCGAACGTCGCGCTTTTAGATGTCGAGATGACGACCTGTTTCGCCGTCTGGCTAGACGACGGCGCCGTGTGGGTAGCCGGCGGAGCTGATGCGGTGTGCGTGGACGCCGTCCCGCCGCAGCCCGCCAGGAGGATCGAGACGACGGCGACCCCTCCGAGCCCGAGTACGGCTCCTCTGTTGCGAAGGGAGCGTCGGAAGGCTCCTTGTCGTTGTCGTTTTTCCTCTGCCATGTCGTTGCTCTCCTCGCTTCTTGGACGCAGGTATTACGGTCGGGGGTCTCGGATGGATCATCACCATTTCCGATAAACATTTCTCAGACACACACTGTTGGGCGGGCCAGGGCTATAGGTATGAGCGCCGGCGCTTTTCTCGCCTTGATCGATTGCGGAATTAGAATCCGGCCCCACCGCTCTTAGGTGCGGTTGTTTGCGTCGGCGCATTGTGACTCGGCGCATTGTGACTCACAGTGTGGCCGCCAGTCGATGCACCACTCGATCCGCAGGCGGCTGCCCCGGTACCGAGTACCGCGACGAACAACAGCGGTGCCATGCGTCGTAGACCCTTTTTGCCAGCTACTTTGGTTAGGCTTGAACCACTCACAGTATTCTCCTTGATTGGATTTTCAAGGGGAACTACGGCGGGGGTGGCTTGCCGGATCACTGCGTCGATAAGGAAAGGATCTTTTTCCTGTTCCGTGGTTGCCCTGAGCGGCGGCGTGTACCGCGACGGGGTCCGGGACTGCTGGGTCGGGCTATGGTCGCTGCGAGAGTGGCGGGTCGGGTGGCCGATTGGCGTCGACCTTTCGCGCGGCAGATCGTGCTCTCATCCCCTGCGGAGGGACGGGAGTTCTCTCAGTGTGAACATCGTTGAGGGGCACTGCCCAATGCTTCGCGCGAGAGCTACCAGACGCCGGGCAGCAACCTCCATCGGACCTGCGCGCGGTATGTGGTGTACTCGTCGTTCGTGGCGAGGACGCGGTCTTCCGCGAGTGCCCGGCCGACGTTACAACTGGTCACGAACACCATCACGACAGCATTGCGGACTGAGAGGCTTTGCAGCAGGTACCCGGACTGGAGTAGCAGGTAGGAGGCGTAGATGGGATGGCGCACGACGGCGTAGGGGCCGCGTCTTACCAGCCCTCGATCGGCGGCGGCAAAGCCGAAGGAGCGGCCAAGGGCGAGGAAAGAGAACACACAGGCGGCCAGGCCGAGTAGCTGGAGGCCGAGGCCTGCGGCGACGCCCCAGTGAGTATGACCGCCGACTGGCCGGAACAGCACACCGCCGAACGTTCCGGCGAACGCCAATAGCCAGTCGCCCGGCCGGCGGCTCACCGTGCGTGCGGGGCGTCGGATAAGGTAGGCGATCACCACCCACGTCTGCTCGGCGAGGAATGCTGCGCCGATCAAGCTGTGGGTCTCGACGTAGACTTTCAGGCTGGCTTCCGCGAAGAGCGCCGCTCCGGCGGCGCCGACGAGGTTCGCCGAGATCCTGATGATCCTCGTCGCTCGGGCAGATAGCCGTCCGGGCTCCAGCCAGGACCGCAGGATGGAGCGAGAGGGCGTCGGACGGTCAGTCGACTGACGAGAGGGGCCCGCTGCTCTTGGGCTCTCGGGATTGCGGCTGCTGCTATGTGTGGACATGAGCGGCACCGCCCCCGGTAGTTCGCAACCTAAATCGCCTCGGGGTTCAAAGAACGGATCGTTGTCTGCCGGTCGGGGTTGTTCGTGGCCGCAGCACGGCGTTGGGATTCATGCTTCCTCTCGTTTCGAGGCGATTGGGCTCGGGGCGCCTGGCGGGTGGGGCGCCGGCAGTTCGCCCGCTGCGATGGCTGGGGCGTGATAGGAGCGGGCGGCCGAGCACGGATACGACGATGGATCGGCCGGAACCGCCGACGGCCGAGAGACGTCGCGGCGCCGTTCAATGTGTCGGCCCTGCCTGGCCGCCATCGACGCGCCGCTCGGCGAGCGCGTCGACGCTGAATCGGCCCGCCCCGAGGAAGGTGATGACCAAGGCGAGCACGCCGACCGCCAAGTCCAATTGGTAACCAGGAGGCGAGGTCTGCGAGTTGATCCCGGTCGCCCAGGTGACGGTGATCATCGCGATCACCATGTCGCCGAAGAGGGCGAGTCCGGCAAGGCGCGAGGCGACGCCGAACGCAAGCGCTATCCCGCCGCCGAGTTCGATCACGCCGCCGAGGACGGCGAAGAGCTCTCCGGGATGGAGCCCAGCGGTGTGGGAAAAGTACAGGGCGGTCCGGTGTAGTCCCATACCGTTGAACCATCCGAAGAGTTTTCCGCCGCCGTAGTAGATGAAGATCCACGCCAGTGCGACGCGCACGGCGATTAGGGCCAGATCGGCTGGGAGAGCGGCGGGGCGAGTGCTGAGCACGGTCGACAACAATGCTCGAGCGCGGCGCGGCTGTGTGGCCGGCGGAACGGTTACCATCAGGCCACCACACTTTCTTCGCCCGTGTTGGGCTGGGTCGGGTCCAGTTGAGGTGCCGAGGTCGGCGAGAGTCGATCCTCCGCTCGTTCAGGTGGATCAGTGTCTCCTCGAATCGGGAGGGGGTCGGTACGGTTGTTGATCGGGCGGAACGGGCCGATGAGCTGAGCGGCGAAGCTGGTGAGATGACGCGGTCGCACTCCTGCCTGTTCGACCATCAGCGGCCGTCCCGGCAAGCCGGTGTCGATCCTGATCGTCTCTTCGGTCGGAAACACCGCCCGGTGGAACAGTTGGTCCCAGATCGTCAGCGCGAAGCCGAGGTTGACATCTTGCCGTCCGTCCAGCCGGTGGTGGATGCGATGAAAGTTCGGGCTGACAACGATTCGTCCGAGAGGCCCAAACCCCAGGTTCGTGTTCGAGTGGGCGAACGCCACAATGCCCGCGTATACGACGAGGAGAGTCGTTGAAAGCGCACCATTCGCGAGGAGAACGATGCCGGGGATAAGCGCGATGAGATATGAGACATGAATGAGGGGGTGTGTACGAAATACCGTGAGGACGCTCATGTCCTCTTGGGAGTGGTGAAGCTCGTGGAAGCGCCAGAGGACGCGGACACGGTGGTTGGCAAGATGGGCGAACCAATTGCACCCATCCATGGCCACGAAGATCACCGCGATCGCCCCCCAACGCGGCACCGTGCCGATTCTCGGTAGCACGATCCACGGGAGTGCCCTCTGAGCGATCTCAGAAAAGGAAAAAGTGATCCCCGTGACCAGGGGAACGACGAGAGTCGCGTTCAAGACCGCGAAAAGTATGTCATGGCGGTGACCGCGAGCGACGAGCGGACGTCGTTGTGCTGGCCGGACCCGCTCGGCCACGAGGAAGACGCCGATGATCACAAGCGTCGTCGGACCGCTCACGACGACCCTGAGAGTGGACATGGAGGCGACAAAACCGGCGCCCCCGAGAACGTGCCAGGCGATCCCGACCAAGACGGCGGCGAGAGCCGCGACCAAGCACGCCGGCAGGTAAAGACGCGACGACAACGCCATCCGCCACCCGGGCGTTGCTCGACTTCTTCGTCCCGCTGGCGCCAGGACCGCAGAGGGCACAGACGCAGCGACGACAGCCGCGGGCATGTCTTCGCCGGCAAATCCGACGCCCGCTGATCGATGCAGCGGACTTCCCTCCACAAGATAGGTGTTTACCGTCATGCATGACCTACGTCGAGGGCGGCCGGATAGATCACTGCGAACGCAGTGTTCCTGACGGCGGCGACTGACCAAGGTCACGCCGTGACCCGTGCGCTCGCAAGGATGGTGCCGTCACCTCACAGGTCACCGTGCCCGGCGCGGTGACGTCGGTGAGTGTCATGAACGCCCATGCGGGACTGCCTCTTGAGATCATGAGCTCACCCACAACAGCCGTGTTGACGTGAAGTCCGCCGTGGTGAGATCCGCCGTCGCCGACAGATGGTTGCTGTTGCCACCACGGCAGTGACACCTACTCAAGACCCAAGCCGCGGACCACCGTGGCGACGGCGGCGGCACAGAGGGTGCCCCACACGCCAGAGTCGCCTCGGTCGGCGGGTTGCTGTGGCCTGGGTCGCTGTCGCCTGGAGTCTCTGCGCAAGGCGAAGCTCGAAGCCGAGGGGCGGTTCGACTTGCGGCGCGAGCTGCAACAGCGAGTCTGCGACGGTCGACAGCTGCTCGAGCTCGGCACTGCATCGCAGACAGGACCGGACATGGCTCAACACTTCGGATCGCCTGTGACCCGACAGGGTGCCGAACGCCATCTCGGGCAGGTCGTCTCGGATCACTTCACACTGCATCGGGTCTTCGATGTAGCCGCTCATTGGGACTCGATCTCCAGCGCTTCTCGGAGGCGTGCCATTCCCAAGCGGATCCGGCCCTTCGCCGTACCGAGCGGTATTGCCTCGGCGCGGGCAATCTCGGTTGCGCTCCGTCCGTACATGGCGGCCAGCAGCACAGCGCGACGCTGATCCATCGGCAGGTCTGCCAGCGCGCCCCGAACCCGAAGGAGCGCATCGTCGGCGGTTGCGGCGTCTTCTGGTAGGCGCTCAACGCTCAACAATCCGCGGAACCCATAGTCTCCCGGATCGGTTGGGGTATCGCGGCGAACCCGCAGGGCATCGATCGCCAAGTTGCGTGTGATGGTGAGCGCCCACGCGCACACCGACCCACGCCGGGCGTCAAACATCCCTGCATGTCGGAAGATCCGGATGAAGGCCTCCTGAGCGATGTCCTCGGCCAGCATCGCATCCCCAACGATCCCGCTCGCAAGCCCGAAGAATCGGCGCTGGTAGCGGCGGACAAAGGCACGGGCGGCTCGATCGTCACCGGCCGCCATGCCCGCAAGCAGTTCCTCGTCCGAAACGTCCTCCTCGGATCGGTTGCTGTCTCTGCTCGTCACTAGGGGCACGGGAGGAGCTCGAGGGGCCCGGGGATCAGCCACGGAGCTCGGTCCCGGATGAGGGTGGCGAACCCGGTGTCGAGCAGGGTCACGGCCGGCACAACGGCCACGAAGTAGACGGCCGCGTAGACGGCGTCATGGAGGGGGGCCCGAGGGCGTCGAGGCCTGCGGATGCGAGGGCCAGCAGGGTCGTCGCCCAGGGGAGCCGGCGGGCGGCTCTCGCGCCCGGCACCGGGATGGCGGTCATTCGAGGCGGGCCGCGGCCACCACCCGGTGGAAGGTATCCACGACTTGGGCGGAGACGATGGGTGACGGCGTGGCGGGGAGCTTGGCGCCCCACGAGCCCCGCCCGTCGGTGAGGGTGAAGGAACCAACCATGACCGTCTGGCCGTCGGCCTCCCGGACCTGGCACACCACGGGGCCGTCGGCGGGCGCCCGGTCGACCTGCATGTAGATGATGCCGGGGTTGCCGCTGTAGCTGAGGACCTCGCCGACGTGGCGATGCCCGCTGACCAACGCGGTCTCGACGGGGTGGTCGGCGTCGGATCCGGTGTGGTGGCCGACGGCGTAGCCGCCGATGGCCAGGGCGACGGCGATGGCGGCGGCCACCGGCATGGCCACGAGGGACCTCCGGTGACGTCGGCTCGGCCGGTCGGCGGCCACCGGCATGGCCACGAGGGACCTCCGGTGATGTCGGCTCGGCCGGTCGGCGGCCACCCGGGCCATCACCCGGGACTCGAAGCCGACGGGCGGTTCGACCTCGGGGGTGGCGGCCACAAGGCGGTCCACCACCTCGGTGTACGCCGCCAGCTCCCGGCGGCAGTCCGGGCACACATCGAGGTGGGCCACGGCCTCGGCCCGCTCCCGGCCCTCGAGGGTGCCGAGGGACAGCTCGGCCATTCGGGCCGGGTCGCAGTTCGGGACGGTCATTGGGTGCTCCCAGGGTCGAGGACGGCGCGGAGGCGCTGCAGGGCGGTGCGGATCCGGGTCTTGGCGGTGCCGAGGGGGATCTGCTCGGCGGTAGCGACCTCGCTCGCCGAGAGGCCGCCAATCCCGGCGAGGACGATCGCCCGGGCCTGCTCGGGGGGGAGGGTGCGAATCGCGGCCCACAGCTCGTCGGTGGACTCACCGAGGAGGGTTCGCTGCTCGGGGCCGTCCCCGATCGGCGCCATGAGCCCCGCCCGGAAGTCGTCGGGGTCCATCGACGTCGGCCGGCTGACCCGGCCGACGTCGATGGCGATGTTCCGGGTGATGGTGGCCAACCAGGTGCCGACAGGGCCTCGGCGCACGTCGAAGGTGTCCGCTCGCCGCCACGCCCGTTCGAACGCTTCCTGGGCGACCTCTTCGGCGACGGCGGGAGTGCCGGTGACGGCGAAGGCGACACCGTAGACCCGCCGCTGGAAGCGGCGGACGAACGCCAGGGCGAGGGCGTCGTCCCCGCCGGCGAACCCGGCGAGCAGGGTGTCGTCGGCGAGGTCGTCGGTCGCCGGCCCGATGGGGCGCAGTCTCCGCCCACCGCCGGGGACCCGGTTGCGCCTGGCCGGAGCCGACAGCTTCATCGTCTCGAGCTCAGCGGACCGGAACGGTGGTCCGCCGGACCACGGCGCTCGTCGAGCGACGGAACCGGTTGTGGGCGAGGAGGACCAGGAGCGCAGACACCGCGATGCCCGCCGCCTCCACGGTGACCGCCGAGACGATGTGGGGCGCCTGCCATGATGCGTGGAAGCCGAACAGGCCGTGTCCGATGGCGACGAACAACGCAAGGAGGGTACCAGCGTTGAACAAGGCGTTGAGCGAGGCAACGCCGGCCAGCAGCCGACGGGGGGCGACGAGGACGGCGGCGGCGAGGGCGAACCCGCCGATCACGTTGAGGAGGAAGAGCGGGCCGACGATCGACGCGTGGCGGACGCCGTCCTGCCACAAGACGAGGTGAATGGCGCCCATGGCCACGCTCAGGCCGGCCGCCGCCACCCGGAGGGTGACCTCGGCGGCGACGATCCGGCGGGGTGCGGCATCAGTAGCCAACGCTGCCACCTCCCCACGTGCTGGTGGGCTGCAACGGGCTGCTGGGGCCGTGATAAGGGGTCGCGGCGGCGGAGCCACAAACCCCGGCGGCGGGCACCATGCCGCCGACCATCATCACAGCGGCGACGTTCCCGCCGCGGTGGGCGACGAGCTGGCGGATGGGACCGGGTCCGGGCTCGGTCCGGGATAGTGCGTCGGTTCGGATCATCGGGCTCCTCGGGTTTCGGGTGGCTACACAACGACCTACGAGCCGGGCGCCCGATCGGATTGGTCTCTCTAACAAATAACCCCGGACTCCTCACTGCTAACGGTGACAAGGTCGAGATCCACAACCTGTGCGGCCAGGTGGTGCACTGCCGGATCGAAGAGATGAACCGTCCCCCGGGGCGGCAGCGAAGTGGCCCTGCGCATCCCGCCGAGGGACCGCCGCGGAGGTGGCGACCTGACCCGGAGATCGGGACCGCAACTCCCCAACTCCCGACAGCCAGTTGCATGAAACGCCTGGGCACACGTCGCCTTGGAGCTCCTTGGGGCTCGAGTTGAGTCGGGGGTCGCCGAGATCGGGGTTGAACCGATCGGGGCGTGCCTGCGTATGAATGGGTGACAGGAGTCCCCGGCCTGTTTGCCTAGGGACCGACCTAAGGAGCACGACGCATGCATCGTTGGAGGAGAGACGCGTGGACGCCATTCCTGCAGAGGGCGGATGCCCCCGGTGGGCGCTCGACTCGGGGAAGGAGCGCTCGGAGCCGGATGATCCAGGGGGCTGTGATCGGATTGACCACGGTCGCTGCTGCGGCGATGTCGCTCGCGGCCCCGGCTGCCGCGAGCAGCGGCATCCGGCCCTTTGTTCGACCGTTCGCCAAAGTCAGCGTTGTGGGGAGCACGGTTCCCGCCAACGGCGACGTCAACCCTTACGGTGTGGCCGTGGTGCCTCGCAGCGTCGGTCACCTCCGGAAAGGCGACGTACTTGTCAGCAACTTCAACGATGCTCAAAACCTGCAGGGTACCGGCAAGACAATCGTGGAGCTGAGCCCCTCAGGCCACCGGTCGCTCTTTGCCGCCCCGTCCCTCGGCGCCGGGCGCCGATGCCCGGGCGGGGTCGGTTTGACGACCGCTTTGGCGGTGTTCCGCAGCGGTTGGGTCGTGGCAGGAAGTTTGCCGACCTCTAACGGCATGGCCGACACGGCCCGTCGGGGATGCCTGATCGTGATCAGCCCGACCGGTCGGGTAGCGGCCACGATCCGCGGACCGTTGGTGAACGGCCCCTGGGATCTGGCCTCCGTGGACCACGGCCGCACCGGCACCCTGTTCGTGTCGAACGTATTGAACGGAACGGTGGCCGCCGACGGCGCCGTGGTCGACAAGGGGACCGTGGTGCGCATCAACCTCACCTTGCCTCGTCCCGGCCATGGGGTACCGACGGTCACCGCCGAGACGGTGATCGGTTCCGGGTTCGCCGAGCAGACAAGCACCTCGGCCTTGGTGGTCGGACCGACCGGGCTCGGACTGACACCCAGCGGGACGCTCTACGTGGCCGACACCCTGGAGAACCGGGTGACGGCCATCCCCGACGCTCTCCGCCGGGAAACCAGCGCCTTCACGGGCCGTGACGTGACCAGTGGGGGGGCCCTAAACGGCCCGCTCGGGCTGAGCGTCGCGCCCGACGGTGACATCCTGACCGTCAACGCCGGCGACGGGAACCTGGTCGAGACCACTCCGGGGGGCGCCCAGATCGCCGTGCGAACCCTCGACACCAGCGGCTCACCAGCCGGTTCCGGCGCGCTGTTCGGTCTTGTGGTGGCCCCCCACCATCAAGGCGTCTACTTCGTGGACGACGCCACCAACACGCTCGACCTTCTCGGGAGGCGCTGACCGCACCGCAGAACCTGCGAAGACATCAAAGTAGCTGATCGGCCCCGGCGGAGATGTCGTTGCCGCCGAGCGCAGAAAGGCCCCTGACCTGGGATGATCGACCAGGTCAGGGGCCCCTTCCGAGCCTGGTGGGTCCCGACGGCCACCGGCTCATCCTCCTTCAACCAGCGGAGCAGACCGGACAGACCCGCCAAGCCAGCCAGCTCATCTCGGCGTGCAGCGCAGCCGGCCAGGTGGACGTCGACCTCAGCCTGTTCCGCTCGGTCCACCGCGCCGACGACATAGGCCCCCAGAGCCACGCGCGTCGGCGCGCATGGCGTGGTCATGAGTGTTCCTCCAATATCTGGCGTAAAGCGTGGAGCGCGTAATAGGTGCGGGATTTCACTGTGCCGGCCGGTATCCCGAGCACCATCGCCGCCTCGGCCACGGACCGCCCCCGATAGTACGTTTCCACCAGCACGGCTCGATGCTGGGGCCCGAGCCAACCCAGCGCGTCGGTCATGTCCCATGCCTCGACCGCTCGCTCCACCCCATCCCCTGCCGACTGCCGGTCCAACCCCTCGTCGCCGTCCTCGACCGGGCGTGCCTTTCTGCTCCGGTGATGGTCAACTGCCAGGTTCGCGGCGACGGTGAACAACCAGGGCCGCAACGACCGGGTCCGGGCATCCAAGCGATCAGCGTGCTGCCAGGCGCGCAGCAGCACCTCCTGGACGATGTCCTCGGCGCGGCCCCGGTCCCCGACCAGACCGGTCGTGTAACCGAGGAGCGCGCCGGCATGCTCCTCGCACAGGGCGCGCACGAACGCCTCGTCGGCGTCGTCTACCAACCGCAACCGCCCCGGCCGCTCGGCGTTGCCCCTCATGACCCTCCAATACGAGCCGGGACCCCCAAACGATCACGCGATGGCCAAGGCCAACGGACGTCGCTCACTATTCGTCATCGCCGCGGGACCAACCGGTCCGTGCCAGCCAAGGTCGACTGGCTCCACTCCGAGATGCTCAAGACCCGGCTGGCCCACGGGCTCTGCTCACGCGAGCCCGTTCATCTGCGAGGCCGGCATCGGCGATCAGGGCCTGACGTCGCGAACCCCACAGCTGCGAGCCGGGGATCCGCACCGCGTGCTTGCTCAGGGTCGCCTGGGTCTGCGCTTCAAGCCCGCTGCGCAGGCCGACGAGCTTCGCCCGGTAACGGCCCAGCTCGCGAAGCTCACGGACCGGCGGGGGTGCCGGCCACGACTCAGGCACCACCCCCAAGCGGACCATCGTGATCAGATCGGCGGCGCCGTTCACGTCTTCTTCGCCCGCCGAGCGCAGACCGCCCGGATGCGCCAGGTAGGTCCGCCCGCCGGTCTCGGCGAGCGTGTCGAACGCCCGTTACCAGTTCCCGGTCGCCTCCACCACAATCTCCGGGCGCTCAGCGTGGCCCGTATTGTGACGGTCGGTGTAGCGGCCGGGTCGGGGAGGTAGCAATGCGCGTGGCCGGAATGTGAGTAACAGACATAACGAGCGCAGAAAGAGACCGGTCAACCACAAACAGTAGCTTCGGTGCGTACATCGTGTAAACGCGCCATAGTCGAGCGTGATCAAGAGGGACGCTTCGGACACAGCCAAAGCTGGGGAGCGCGAGCTCTCAGTCGCCGAAGGGCGTGACCAAGCTGGCGATCGGCGAGACGTGGCCGCCGAGCATCGGGACGAGGTGGGAGTTGAGCGAGACCACGCCGCCGATGAGCGAGACGAGGCGGCCAACACCCGAGACGCTGCGGCTGATGAGCGGGACGAAGCGGCCAACGCCCGAGACGCTGCGGCTGATGAGCGGGATAGAGCCTTCGAGGCGTCCAGGCAGTCGAGCGCGACCGATGCTTTAGACCGATCGTTGGTGGCTCTGCGCCGGGCTGCGGATGACCGCAAGGGAGCGTCTGGCGATCGGCGGGCGGGAGCGAGCGAACGCCGGCGAGCCGATCTCGATCGTGGTATCGCTCGGGCGGACCGCGGCGCTGGCGCAAGTGGACGCAGTCAAGCCGGACTCGATCGCAGCACCGCTTTGGCCGACCGCGACGCCTCAGCTAGAGAGCGGAGACACGCCTCATTTGACGACCTCACTGGTGTGTACTTGCGGGGGGCGGGCTCGGTCGAGTTGGAGCGAGAAATGGCGAGAGTGAAACGGACCCGTCAGCCACTCGTGGTGGCCTTCGTGGATATTGATCGACTCAAGGCCATTAACGATTCGGGTGGGCACGCAGCTGGTGACCGGATGCTGGTCGAGGTGGCCAACACCTTGAGAGAAAACCTTCGCCCCTATGATCTGATCATTCGCTACGGAGGCGACGAGTTCGTTTGCGTAATGTCAGGCCTAGACATGGCCGAGGCGACCAAGCGGTTCAGGGTCGTCAGCGCAGAGTTGGCTGATTCCCCTGAGCACGGCTCAGTTACAATCGGGCTGGCCGAATTGAATCCGGACGAGTCGTCCGCCGATCTCGTTACTCGCGCCGACACCGCTCTTTATGAAGAACGTCAACGGCAAACATCCCATCTGCCGCGTTGAGGTCGGTGCGGTTGAAGGTTTATGTCTGCTATCGATGCGACCAGCGGGTCCACTACCAGTCTGCGGACAACGCCCGCTGAGGGATCCCTCGGAGCGCCAACGCCGATCACCGTTCCCACAACCGGATCGTCAATCGGAACTTGTGGCGGCGATGTGGCCGAGGTGTTCGAGGAGGTCTCGGGGGGCCGTGTCGGGGACGTCATCGATGACCTGATCCTCGGCGTGAGTGATCCTCGGCGTGAGTGATGATCGCAGACGCCTGATCTAGGGCCTGGCGTCCGCTGGGGGTGAAGTCGAGCTGCATGATTCGCCCACGGACCAGGCCTGGGGTCGATGGCCCGCAGAACGATTACCCGCCGATGCCTCGGGGAACCCGCCGGCGAAGACCGAACCGGCGTGCTGCGGCAACACGCGAAGGGCCCGAGCCCCCAGGGCCGGCAGTCGAAGGGGCGCCCTCTGCCCACCGTGGAAACCCGTCACTCCAACTCCCCGAAGGGCCCTAATACCTTGTAAAGGGGAGCATAGTACAATGCATCTTGTGGTGACGACGACCAACTCAAAAGTATCCAACCGAGGACAGCTGAGCCTTCCCGCTGATCTGCGGCACCGCTGGGGTATCGAGAGCGGCGGCGAGGTCGGGTTCATCGATCTCGGCGACGCCGCCCTCGTCGTGCCCGGAGGCATAGGTACGGCTCGCCGAGAACTACGTCGGGTGCTGCGAGACCGCTATGCGGTGGGGGTCACCGCCATCGACGACCCCGACCTCGCCGACCAGTAGCAGCAGGTGCCCTCGGCACCGCAACCGGTCGTGATAGATGACCGGCTGCTGATCGAAGAGCTACTCGTCGGCGTCGGCGAAGACGACGTCGTGCTTCACACCACCAGCTACTGGTACTACAGGGCCTGCCGGGCCGCCATGCTCGGCGCAGGCGGCCATCTGTCCGGGCCATTCGAGCGCCTGGAAGGCGACCAGCAGGAGCAGGCCATCCTCAGCCTGCTCGAGTTGCGGCCGGACATCTCGCTCCCAGATCCGAGACCCACGGTGCCCCAAATGGCCCGACTCGCCAGGCGCCATCCCCGACTCAACCTGTTGAACCTCGAAGCCGTCGCCGCCGGACAGATCCTGGACGCCATGATGTGGCTCTCAACTGAAACCGCACGCGGAGTCCTGCCCGGGGTTCTCGACCAAGAACAAGTCCCCTGGCAGACCGTCAGAGTCGCCACCGAATGACCGGCCGCCCCGCAGATCTCACTTTCCCGGCGTTCGGGACCCGGGATAACGATGTTCTGCGTGCACGTCCTGGTGCACCCACCGGCCGCGGAAAGTGCCGTTCGGGGCGGCCAGTGCCTGCAGTCCCGCCGTCGTTCGTGCTCGCTGATGTGTGCTGCCGTTCGGTGTTCCCGGGCCGAGCGCGGGGAACCGGCATCCGGATGGCTCCGGCGGGACAGGCGCTGGTGCTCATCGAGAAGACCGGCGGATCGGGCACGGGCTGACTTCCGACTGTAGGCGAATAGGGTCCCGACCCGGACGCCGGTGGCCCCTGCTCGATGGCTGCGGCGCCGTGCTCGTGGAGGTGATCCCCGGCCAGCCGGACGTCACTCCCGGCGCCCGCAAAGCGGTGTGGTCGACGTCGTCGCGCCCTCCGTAGACAGGGGTCGCCGACATCATCGAGGTGGAGCGGCCCGCAGGGCGGGGCGTTGTGGCCGCCGGCGACAGCGCTCTCCGCGACATGGATTTCCGTTCCGTCCACTGGGCTACTGGCCGACGCGACCGTCGACGCACTCGCGCAGCAGGTCCGCGTGACCGCAGTGTCGCGCATACTCCTCGATCATGTGCACGAGGATGTCTCGCAGGGGCAACGTCCTGCCGTCTCGTGTCGTCCCCATAGTGGCGAGGTCCTCGGCCGAGTCGACGTAGCGCTCGGCAAAGGCGACCTCCTCACGCCAGGCGCGCCACGCTTGCTGCACGACGGCAGCATCGGCGACCGCTCCGGCCCAGTCTTCTTGTGGTAGCTGGGACGTGCACCAGATCTTGGGTGTGTCCAGGCCGGCCATCACCCGTCGGAACCAGCCGCGTTCGACCTCGGCCATGTGTCTCACTAGTCCGAGCAGCGACATAGTCGACGGGGGGACCGAGCGTCGTGCCAGCTGGCTCGGGTTCAGATCGGCGCACTTCATCTCCAGCGTCAGCCGGTACCGCCGCAGGTAGTCGAGAAGGACGCTGCGCTCCGCGGTGTCCGAGTGTTCCACCTCGCGCGGGTCGTTCTCTGGGTCGACCCACATATCGGGGTATGTCGTCGCCTGGGTCCAACGCTGAGCGTCGCTCACCACAGGATCATGTGTCGCTGCCAGGAACGGGCCCAAATCCGGGCCAGGTCACCTCGCTCGAGAACGTCTGCCGATCTTGGGCGCTCTCCCTGACGTCCTCGTACCGGCTGACGACCCAGTACCCGCCGGCCACCTTGCTGTGGGCCACCGGGCACTTGCCGACGAGCTCGGCGAGCACCTCGTCGTAGTTCTCGGCGAAGTCCGGCGCGTCGAGATCGAAGTCATTCTGATAGTCACGGACCTTGCTGTGGTCTGAGGCGCGCGTCACGTGGTTACGTCGGTGGGCCGTGGGCCGCAGGAAGCCCCGAGGAGAGTGGCTCGTCACGGCTCCGAACGGAGGGCGAGGCGAAGGCGACGGGCGTGGCCCGGCTGGGCCCCGAACGCTTCTCCAACCGCGCCCATCGCGCGCTCGACCCCCCGAGCGCGCGATGAACGCGCGATGGACCAATCCCAGACGCGATTCAGGAGCCCCGAAAGGGCTCCTCAGCTGGCTTCTTCTGAGAGCGAGCGACGGACACTGCGCGGTGGCCGGTGGCCCGTCGTGGGGACTCTTCGACCAGGGGCGGGTGCCCGCAAGCGGATCGTTTCCGGACGTCCGGCGACCAAGGGTTGCGCGCCAAGGGCCTTATTGTGACTTTCGCACCATGTTCCTCACGGGCCGGTCACGCCGGGACCTTGCTCACTGCACGAGCAGGATCAGCTTGCCGGTCAGATGGCCGGCTTGGGAGATGCGCTCCGCCTCGGCGACGTCCTCGAGCGGGAAGCTCTGCTGCACCGGGACTGTCAGCTCGCCGCTATCGATGAGCGCGGCCGCGTGTTCGAGCACGTCCCATCGACGCACGGTCTCCGGCCCGCCCGTCGCGGTCACTCCGGCCGCCTCGGCGCCCGCGAAGTCAGAGATCGTGAGGACGTGCTGGGGGTCGCCGGCAATCGCGACGAGAGCGGGGAGCGCGCCGCCCGGGCCCATGTCAAACACGCGGTCGACCCCGTCGGGGGCGAGCTCGCGTACGCGATTCTCAAGACCGTCGCCGTAGGTCGTCGGCTCGGCCCCAAGGGCGCGCAGACGTTGGTGGTTGGATTCGCTGGCGGTGACCAGCACGCGCGCTCCACGAGCGAGCGCGAACTGGATCGTCGCCACGCCGACCGAGCCCGCTCCTCCGTTGATCAGCAGCGTCTGGCCCTCCTGCACGCCGAGCAGCTCGAGGCCGCGGACCGCGGTTTCCACTGCGGCGGGCACGGCAGCGGCGCCGGCGAAGTCGAGCGCTGCGGGCATCTTCGCGAACTCGCTGATTACCGCGAACTCGGCGGCGCCGACGGCCGCTGGCCCGAAGACGCGGTCACCGAGGGCCACAGTGCTCACCCCGTCGCCGACCTCATCGACGACGCCGGCGACCTCCATCCCCATCCGCTGGGGAAGCTCGCCGCCCATCATGCCCTCACGCAGCTTCCAATCGAGAGGATTGACGCCGCAGGCACGCACGGCCACGCGGATCTCGTTGGGTCCGGCGTGGGGTTCATCGATCTCGACGATCTCAAGGACCTCGGGGCCACCGAACTCGCTGAACTGGACTGCCCGCATTTGGTTCAAACCTCCACTTGGCGATTGACGCTGCTGGTCAGCAATCTCATCGGCACATGCCTGCAGCCGGACGTGCGCCACGGTATCCCGATCGTCTTCGTCGTCCTCGTCATCATGTACGCCTTCCAAAGGCAACCGCAGACGACCTCGTCAGCGGTTAGCTTTGGTGCCGGTCCAGCGGTGCCCGGCAGGGCTGGGTTCCCACTAGCACCGTCGAGGGCGTCTGACGGGGTCGGCCGCTCGTGACCGCAGAAGGATCGCCTATCGGTTACGAGCGAGCGGCCCACCCGTAGTCCTCGACGTCGCCGTACGTCGTTCCACTGGCGGGACTCGTCGACTGCTCGACGCGTTTTCGGTACACCTCGTCGCTCGTTGACGTCGGTACCCACGCGTGATGGCGGCACGCATCGGCCACGGCACCGTCAAGACCACCCATGGAGGTCTACGCCCGAGCCTCCAACTCCGCCGACCACGAAGCCGCCATCCTCCTCCAACGGCGGTTCGCTGAAGACTTCGACGAGGGCCGCCGAGCGAGCCAGGGCGTGACCCACCGAGCGGGCAAACCGGGTCCCGGAGGGCACGAACGGTCACGGATGGTCACCTCGAAACCCACCCTGAACAGGGAATATCGGTGGGGCTAGGAAGAATCGAACTTCCGACCTCAGCATTATCAGTGCACATGTCTTCGTATGCAACCAGGCCCCTGACGAGGCACGATGGCCTTCTCGCAAGTCGATGTGGTGGTGTCGTGCCTCAACTGTGCCTCACCGGACGGAGTGGTGGGCCGGTCGCCGTTCGCCGAAAAGGACCGACACGGCGGGAGCTGGTCAGGCTGGGCGCTGAAGCTCGTGTTCGACGGCCCGACGGATCCACGAGGACACCGACCGGTCGTCTGCATCTGCCCGACGACGGATCTCCTCGACCAGCTCGGGAGGGAACCGCACCGGTATGGCATCGCCGAGCCGGCCGCGCCGACGCTGCGGAGGACCCTCGGGCACCTGGTTCTCCGGGCGGGCGAAGTAGTCGTACTCCTCATCTGGGGTCATCGGTGTCTTGGTCATCGGTCCCTCCGGTAGTGGGTCGCCAGCTCGGCGCTGGCCTCGTAGCAACCAATCGGTCGGCATCGAAGCGGGTCTCCGTCACGTGCAGGCGCCGACGGAACACCAGCACCCGACCAGCGACCTCAGCGCACATCAGCCAGTGCGCCGGCGGCCTCGCCGGGTAGAACAGGGGATCGTTGGCCCACACGTCGTAGATGTCGTCCACCCCAAGGTGCGGGTGCTTGAACAGGTGAGCAGCCTGCGCGTCGATCTCGAATACGTCATCGTCACCGAGAAGGTCCGGATCGAACCGCTGGGCCACGCCCACCATCGTATAGCAACCGACTACCGACGACGTGGCCCGCTGTCTCTGTCGGGCCAACAGCGATCCCGACGTGCCGATCTGCGCTGCCGACCGTGCCCTCGCGCTCGGCATTCTGCACGTGCGATCGGCGTGTACGTTCTGATCGCCTGCCCGAGCCGGCCGAGATGCCAGACGGCATCCGAGAACCGTCGATCGACGCTCACCGGGACGGCAACGACGCCGCTGGCGACCGCGTGCAGATGAAAGGATCTGCGTTGTGAAGGCGGCCGGAGGAGGCCGCCGGGACATGGAGTCATGAGATGCCGAAGTACCTGATCTCGTTCCATGACGGCGCAATGACCTTCCCCGAGGAGGAACTGCTCGACGTGGCCGAGGCCACGCACGCAGTGGTCCAAGAGGCGACGGACGCCGGCGTCTGGGTATTCAGCGGCGGGCTGAAGAACCACGAGGAGGCGAGCGTGGTGGCCACCGACGGGACGGTCACCGACGGCCCGTACGAGGAGAGCAAGCAGTACCTCGGCGGATTCGCGGTCGTCGACGTGCCCTCAAGCGAGGAGGCGCTGGAGTAACTAGCTACTTGCCCCTGAAAAACTGTTGTGTGGTCTGGGGCGGGTCGGGCTGATCGATGGCTGTGGGGTCGTGTGGGGCTTTGCCCGGCCGTTTTGGGCTTCTCCGGGCCCCCGTTTTCGGTCCTTTTGGGACCGTCGGGGCGCGCTGCGAGAAGCGGCGGGCCGGGTCAAGCAGCGGTTCGTTCCGTCGGTCCCGGCGTGGGTGGGTCGGTGCCGGGGAGGCTGGAGGGTGGTGGTCGACGCTGTCGGGTGGTCTGCTTGGTGAGGCTGGCGATCTTGACCGAGTTGTGAGCGAGGACTCCCCACCCGCACCACACCTGGGCCCCTTGGTGACCGTCGAAGAGAGTGCGCCGCCAACCGAAGTCCCGCTTCAGACAGGCGATCCGGGCCTCGGAACCGGTGCGCCACTTGACCAGGCGGGTGAACCCCCGACCTCGCTGCACGGCGGTTCGCGCCGCGCCGGGCTTGCCTTTGCGGGGGATGGCCACCGTTCTCACTCCGAGAACGATCAGCGCGGCATCCACGACGGCCTCGCCATAGCCCCGATCGGCGGTCACCGCTTTGGCCGTCTTGGCGAACCGGGCCTTGACCCGCCCGACAGCGGGGGTCAGCATCGGCGCGTCGGGCGGGTTGCCGACCACCACCTCATGGTCGACCACGATCCCGTCGACGTTGTCGACCACCTGGGCTTTGTAACCGAACTCGACCGGGCGGCCGAGACGTCCCTTGGCGATCGGGCGGGCGTCGACATCATGGAGGGACACGACCCGGGTGGCCCCATCAGGGGTCCTGCCGGCGATACGGGTCCGGGTCTGGGCCACGACCCGCTCCAACGCGTCGGCGACCTGTTCCATCTCGACGATCGTGGCCATGATCTTCGCCGGGCGCAGCGGTCCCGGCTCCCGACGCTTCAAGCCCCGGCGGGCATTGGCCGCCACTGCCCTGGCATCGACGATCGTCGCCTCCGCGATGACGGCCAGCTCGCCGGTGATAGCGACCACCTCGTCTCGGGCTTCGTCGGAGCGTCGACGCAACCACACCGCCACATCATGGGCACGACGACGCACCGAGCGTCGCCGGTCCCTGAACTTCGTCCGTTTCGCCAGCCCGGCGTCTTTGACTCGGCCGGCGAGGACCCCCAGGCGGGCCACGCCCTTGGCCAGCAGGCCACTGTCGGTCGGATAGGCCACGTTGGCCTCCACCACCGTCGTGTCAGCGCGGAGCTTGTCGACCCGGACCAGTTTGGCCTCCGCGGCCTTGGCCAACAACGCCTCGTTCAACGCGGCGACCGCCTGCTGACCGCACCGGGAGGTGATCTTGACCAACGTGGTCGGGTGCGGCACAGCGGTGTCGAGCGGGATCCGACAAAACCGCCGCCACGCGATCGAGTCCGACACCTCCGCGCACAACGTCTCGAAACCGAGCTTGTAGCGGAACCGCAAGAACATCATCCGCAGATAGGTCTCCACCGGGATCGACGGCCTTCCGTGGCGGGCCGAGAAGAACGGCACGAACGGCACGAAGAACCGAGGATCGTCCAACAAGGCGTCGACCTCGGCCAGCATCGGCGGCAACCCCAAACAACACTCCGGCAAGATCGCGTCCCACAAAGTGGGCTCGGCGTTTATGGTACGCAACATGATGGTCCAGATCCCTTCTCGCACAAGGGGTTTGGACCATCATCACCCCACTCGACCCCCAACACGAGGACCGTCCCGCACAAACACGCAGGTCACAGCCCTTTTCTACAACAGTTTTTCAGGGGCAAGTAGCTAGCGCCCTACGGGGGACGGAGACGCCGAGCAGGCAGGGGAACTCCACGGCGCTGGCGGTCCCGTTAGTGCACAACGCCAACGATGACGCTAACATTTTTTCTGTGCGAACAGACAGACGTTGCGATCGAATGGTGGGAGCGATGGTGTTTGACGTGGGAGGGGTGCTGCTCGATTGGGATCCCCGCCACCTCTACCGCAAGCTCATCCCGGACCCGTTAGAGATGGAGTGGTTCCTCGCCAACGTCTGTACGTCGCAGTGGCACGATCCTCACGATCGGGGGGCGAGCACGGCCCAGTCCTGCGCCGTCTTGGCCAGGCGCTGGCCGGCCTACGCCGGGCTGATCTGGGCGTGGTGGGAACGGGGCGAGGAGATGGTCGCCGGTCCGCTCGACGATGGGGTGGCGCTGCTTCGCCAGGTCATCGACAGTGGCATGGCCTGCTACGCCCTCACCAATATGGAGGCGGAGACGTACCCCAAACGTCGGCGCCGGTACGAGTTCCTGAGCTGGTTTGCGGGCACGGTCGTCTCGGGTTTTGAGGGCGTCGCCAAGCCTGACCCGCAGATCTACGAGGTGCTGCTTGGGCGTTTCGATCTCGACCCCGAGACCACGCTGTTCATCGACGACCGGGAGGTCAATGTCGCCGCTGCCGCCCATGTGGGGATGGAGGCCTACATCTATACCCGTCCGGAGCCCGTTCTCGCTCGCCTCGGGTTGGTGAGAGGGTGAACGCCAAGGTGCGTAGGCGGGCGCTGGCGGAGGCGGTGAACGGGCGCGGCTCGGTGCCGGTGAACGAGCTGGCCGCGGAGCTGGGCTGCTCGGAGATGACCGTCCGCCGAGATTTGGACCTTCTCGAGCGCGACGGCGTGGTTCGCCGGGTTCACGGCTCGGCCGTGGCCGCCAGCCTGCGAGCCCACGAGAAGCCCTATGCCGTCCGGGCGTTCGAGGGAACCGAGGTAAAGGAGCGGATCGGTATTGCCGTCGCTGCCCTTATCGGAGACGGCGAGACGGTCGCCCTCGACGCCGGCACCACCGCCGCCGAGGTCGGGCGTGCTTTGCGGGGCCGGCCGGTGACGGTGATGCCGTTGGGCATCCGCACGCTCGTCGACCTGGCGTACGACGACCACGTGCGCCTCATCGCCCCCGGCGGCGATGTCCGTGCCGGAGAACTCGTGGTAACCGGGGACCTCGCCGAGGTCGCCTTCGAGCGGCTCCGCTTCGACACGTTCGTGCTCGGTGTCTGCGGGATCGACGAAGGCAACGGGGTGACCACCCACGTGCCGGCGGACGCCCGCGTGAAGCGAGCTGCTGTTGCCTCCTGCGGCCGCACGATCGCCGTCGCCGACCGGTCCAAGCTCGGGGAGGTGGCCTTCGGTCATGTCTGCTCGCTGTCGGCCGTCGATCGGCTGGTCACCGACGCCCCCCCGAGCGCGACCGCGCAGCTCGAAGCGCTCGGGCTAACCGTAGAGCGGGTGTGATGGCGGGCGATGCCACGGCGGGGGTCGCCGAGCACCCGCGGGCTGCAGACGCGGCGCGTCTCCGCTCCTATGACTTCGTCCTTGAGGACAACGCCGCCCTGGAACGGCACTTCGCGCCTGGCACGGCACGAGCGTTGGGCGCCTATATCGAAGGCGCGGCGCTCCACATCGCGTTGGTCCCCGATCCGCAGTCCGCTGCGCAGACCCGCGAAGCGATCACCCGACTCATCGGCCCTTCAGACGATCAGGGCGGGCCACGGGAGCAGGATCGATGACGGCTGCTCCCAAGGCAGTGACCGGGACGGACCGCAAGTTCGACCTTTTGAGCCTGGGAACGTTCGTGGCTGTCGGTCTGCCTGACGGGATGCTCGGCACGGCATGGCCCGCCATGCGCCACAGCTTCGGCGCGCCGGTCGGGGACCTCGGGCTGATCTTGTTGGTCAACACCATCGGTTCGGTGGCCGTCTCTACGTTCGTCGGCCGGCTCATCCACCGCCTCGGTGTGATCGCCCTGCTTGCCGTGGCCGGTTTGTGCGCCGCGGTGGGCGGCGTCGGCTTCGCCGTCGCTCCTGGGTTGTGGCTCGTGTTGTGCATCGGGCCGCTCACGGGGGCGGCGTCGGGGATGATGGACGGGGGTCTCAACACCGCCGTCGCGCTCACCGGCCGACCGCGGCTGCTCAACCTCCTCCACGGCTTCTACAGCATCGGTACCGCGCTCGGGCCGCTCGTGGTGACCGCGGCCATCCTGGCCGGATCGTGGCGCCCCGCGTACCTCGTCCTCGTCGCTGTCGACCTGGCCGCCGCCGCCTCCTGGATCGTCTACCACCGCAAGCTCCCGCCACCCCTGCCGGCGTCCCCCGATGCTGCTGCCGCCGCCGGAGTTAGCGACGAAGCCGGCAGCTCCGCCGATGCCCCGGCGATGACCGAGCCGACAGCGGGCTGGTCTCGTCACAGGGTCGTGTCGGTCCTGACCGCGGGACTGGTCGTCTTCTTCGTGTACACCGGCCTCGAGGTCGGTGCCGGCCAATGGGAGACCAGTTACCTCCGCGGCCATCTCGGCCTGTCGGCCTCGGCCGCCGGGCTCGCGGCCTTTGGCTATTGGGGTGCCCTGACCGTGGTCCGTATCGGCCTGGCCCTTCCCACCAAGTCGGTCCCCGCCCCGAGGCTCATCGGCGGAGGGATGTTTGTCAGCGTCGCCGCGACTGCGCTCATCTGGTGGCAGGCCGACACTGTGGTGTCGGTAGCCGGCTTCGTGCTCCTCGGCGCCGCGCTCGCCGGCATGTTCCCCGCGCTCATCGCCGTTACCCCCCAGCGCATCGGGGAACAACGAGCCCAACATGCCATCGCCTGGCAAGTCGGAGCTGCCGCTGGCGGCGGGTCCGCTATCTCCGCCCTGATCGGGCTCCTCATCAACACCTCAGGCCTGAACGTCCTCGGCCCAGCCCTCGTCGTCCTCGCCCTCCTCTTACTCGCCGCCAACACCGCACTCGCCCGACTCGCACCCATCTCAGCGACCCCTTGAGGACGCCGCACGCACCCGGGTCTCACACGAGCACGCGACGCTGCTGTCGGCCGGGTCCCAGGATTCTTCCCGGCACCCACCGGTGACGCCGGTCTGATCTGCCCGTCCTTTGCAGAGGGCGGGGTTACTGGTCCGCCGGCCAGCGGGTGCGTGCCACCCCTCAACCATGAAAGAGGTGGCTGTGGCCATCGTAGAGACTCGCGTCGTCACTGGCGGTGTGGACATCCACGTGGCGGCCGCCTTGGACCACATCGGCGGACTGCTCGGCGTGGAAGCGTTCCCGGTCTCGGTCACCGGCTACGCCCGCCTGCTGGCCTGGCTGCGCCGATTCGGAACCATCGAGGTCGTCGGCATCGAAGGCACCGGCAGCTACGGGGCCGGCCGGTCCCGCCATCTCGCCGCAGCCGGAGTCGCGGTGGTGGAGGTGAACCGCTCGGACCGCCAGGACCGCCGCCGGTCGGGCAAGTCCGACACCCTCGATGCCATCAGCGCAGCGCGCTCCGCCTTGTCGCGACGGGCCCGTGGCGTCTCGAGAGGACGGGATGGCAGCGTCGAGGCGATCCGGGTCCTCGTCGTCGCCAAGCGCTCGGCTCGAGGCCAGCGGATCGCGACCATCAACCAGGCCAGATCCCTTGTCTTCACTGGCCCCGACGAAATCCGGGCCCGCTTCGTCAACCACTCCACAGCTGATCTGATCGCCAAGCTGGCCGTGCTTCGACCCCGCCCCGGCGAGGTCATCGGCTACTCCACCCGCATCGCCGTGCGTGAACTGGCCCGCCGGGTGGAGTGGCTCGACGCCCAAGCCGACCGCCTCGACGAGCTCATCGTCGCCCTCGTGAGCTTGCGCGCACCAGGCCTGCTCGGCCTCTACGGCGTCGGCGTCGACTGTGCCGCAGCGCTGCTCGTCGCCGCCGGGGATCATCCCGAACGGCTCGCCTCCTCTCCGAGGCCGCCTGGGCGCATCTCTGCGGGGTCGCTCCCATCCCGGCATCGTCGGGCAAGACCGCCGGCCGGCTCCGGCTCAACACCGCCGGCGACCGCCACGCCAACCATGCCCTGTGGCGCATCGTCTTCACCCGCATGAGCGCGCATCCCGCCACCCGCGTCTACGTCGAGCGGCGCACCAAGGAAGGCAAATCAAAACCGGAGATCATGCGCTGCTTGAAGCGCTACGTCAGCAGAGAAACCTTCCCCCACCTCCGCTCCGCCATCACCTGACCCTGTCCCCCCGGGGGCGGCCTGACCGAGAACCGGCTGCCGCCAACCGCTGGCCCACGAACGAACTGTCGGACGCCCCCGACCACCCACAACCGCTGGCGCGTGACCCAATAAGAGCCTGCCCTCCACCCCGCAGCGGCCACTCCCTGTCCTGTCCGCACAACCAGCACCCAGCCCCTCGACAACCCATAGGAGCATCGATCGGTGCGCCCCGCCCCCTTGAGCGCGGCACCGAAGCCTTGCTCGCGGTCAGCGACGCCAGCGAGCGTCAGGGAAGTCAATCCCCCCCTGATTCGACCCCACCTCCGTAGTTCACCGACTGATCTCCGCATGCCGGGATCGTGCCATGTTCGTGCCTCACCGGTGGACGCCAAGAGCGATCTGCTGAGCGCCGACCAGGCCTTCCGGTCCAGGAATGCCCCACTGGCCTGGGGAAACGCACGGTCGTCTGTGGCGACCTCAGCAGGACTGGTGCTGCGCTCCCGGATGCCCTCTCGGCACCGTCACACCACCCGTGCCAGGACTTTTACGTGGGGCTAGGAAGAATCGAACTTCCGACCTCAGCATTATCAGGTCTGTGCAGGCGACCCGACTGACCTGCCCGAACGCACGAAATCCCAGTTCAGGCGCCCTGTGAGCCTGACCAAAGGTGACCCTTGGTGACCCTTCGCGGCCAACGCTTGTGGTGCATCCGTGGTGCAGAGCAGTCCCGGGCGTCGACTGCCCGCTCCCAACTCCGATAGGCGTCCTCCCAGCGAGCAGTCGAGGAAGGGTCGGGCGCGGCCGCAAATCAGAGCAGATCAGATCCGCACCCGGGGGTCGAGAGCGGCGTAGGCGACGTCGACGAGGACGTTGGCGACCACGACGAACAGGGACGCCAGGAGCACCAGGCCGATGATTGTCGGCAGATCCTGGTGGTTGATCGAGTTGATGATCAGCTGCCCGAGGCCGGGCAGCCCGAAGACGGTCTCGGTGACGATGACCCCGCCGAGGAGGGTTCCGATGTCGATGCCGAACTGGGTGACGATCGGGGCCAGCGCCGCCCGTAGGGCGTGACGGTAGGCGACCCTCCGCTCGCTCAGCCCTTTGGACCTGGCAGTGCGGATGTAGTCCTCGCCGAAGACCTCGAGTACCGAGGACCGGGTGAGGCGGGTGTAGGTGGCGGCGCTGACCAGTGCGATCGTCAGCCAGGGGAGAACGAGGTGGCGGGCCCAGTCAGCCGGGTTCTGCCCAAAGGGCACATACCCGCCGGCAGGGAACCAGTCGACGCCGGCCTGGTGGAGCTTGAGGAACACCACCAGCAGGAACAGCTCGCCGAGGAGGAAGGTGGGCATGGAGTAGAAGAGCAGGGCCACACCGGTTGTGGCCCGGTCGGCGACCGACCTCGGCCGTCTCGCTGCCAGCATCCCGGCGCTGACCCCGATGAGCATCCAGATAACGGCGCCGCCGATGGCGAGGGAGAAGGTGGCCGGGAAGTTCTGGGCGATGAGCGTCGTGACCTTGGTGGAGTTGGTGTAGGAGTAGCCCAAGTTGCCGTGGATGGCCTTCCAGAGGAAGCTGCCGTACTGCGAGAGAATCGGCCGGTCGAGACCGAGAGTGTGGCTGACGGCCGCGACCGTCTGGGGGGTTGCCTGGCGGCCGGCCAGCAGGCGGGCCACGTCGTGGGGGGCCACGAAGTACATGGCGAACACGAGGGTGGCGACGATCCACAGGACGACCAGGCCGAAGAAGACGCGGCGGGCGAGGAAGGCCAGCATGGCCGCTAGCCCCTGTCCCGGCCGGCGGCCGACAGCGACGCTCCCCGCGGGTCGAGGGCGTCCCTGACGGAGTCGCCGAGGAGGTTGAAGGCGAGGGTGGTGATGAGGAGGGCCACGCCGGGGAAGGTGACGAACCACCAGGCGACGGTGTAGTAGGGGAGCGCCTCGGCCAGCATGTTGCCCCACGTCGGTGTGGGGGGCGCCACCCCCACCCCGAGGAACGACAGTGTCGCCTCGAAGACGATGGAGAGCGGGATCAGGAGGGTGGCGTAGACGATGACCGGCGCCAGCACGTTGGGCAGGATGTCGACGAACATGATCCGAACGTCGCTGGCGCCGAGGGATCGGGCCGCCTCGACGAACTCTTTCTCCTTCAGGGACAGGACCTGGCCCCGTACCACTCGTCCTACCGACGCCCACGAGAAGAAGGCGATGACGGCGACCGAGATCGCCAGGCTGGGGCCGACGATCGAGACCAGGGCGATGGCAAACACCAGGAACGGCAGCGACAGGACGACGTCGATGAAACGGGAGAGGACGGTGTCCACCGCCCGGCCGAAGTAGCCGGCGGTGAGGCCGACGACCACGCCGACGGCGATGGCCAGGCCGGTGGCGACCACGCCGACCAGCAGCGAGATCCGGGCGCCGTAGACCACCCGGACCAGCACGTCCCGTCCGAGGTCGTCGGTGCCGAGCAGGAACTTCGAGCTCGGCCCGACCGGGATGCCGTCGGGGCTCAGACCGCTCGAGCGGTACTGGGCGTTCGGTCCGTGCCCGACGATGGCGGCGATGAGCGGTGCCGCGATGGCAGCCAGCACGATGACGCAGATCACTCCGAACGAGGCGATCGCCACCCGGTCTCGTCGCAGCCGGGCCCAGGCCAGCTGCATCGGCCCCCGGCCCGTGATGCTTCCGGCCGCACTGGTGTCGTCGGGCGAGCCGAGGGGATCGCCGACCGTCCGAGTTTGAGTCATAGGAGCGGCGCAGCCATGGTCTCGCCGTCGCCGACCGGGTAGTGGCACGCCACCACGTGCCGGTCGTCGCCGTCGCTGGCGCGAAGCAAAGGGGACTCGACCGCGCAGCGGGCCTGGGCTCGGGGGCAGCGGGGATGGAAGTGGCATCCTGTCGGGGGATGGACCGGAGAGGGAACGTCGCCGGCCACGACGACGGGCGGGCGGCTCTTGGCAACGTCCGGATCGGGTACGGGCACGGCCGCCAGGAGCGTCTTCGTGTACGGATGGCGGGGGTGGGCGTGCAGCTCCTCGGTGTCGGCCAGCTCGACGATCCTCCCCAGGTACATGACGGCGATCCGGTCGCTGACGTGGCGGACCACCGACAGGTCGTGGGCGATGAAGACGTAGGTGAGCTGGAGGTCCTGTTGGAGGTCGGCCAGCAGGTTGATGATCTGCGCCTGGATGGAGGTGTCCAGCGCCGACACTGGCTCGTCGCAGACCAGCAGCTCGGGCCGCAAGGCGAGGGCCCGGGCCAGGCTGATGCGTTGGCGCTGGCCGCCGGAGAACTCGGCGGGGAACCGGTTGTAGTGCTCCGGATTCAGTCCGAGGAGCTCCATTAGCTCCTGGGTCTGCCGGCGCCGGTCGCTGCCGCTGCTCGTGTCGTGGATGGCGAAGGGGTCGCCGATGATCGAGCCCACCCGCCGCCGCGGGTTGAGGGAGCCGTAAGGATCCTGGAAGACCATCTGCATCCGGCGCCGGTACGGGCGGAGGCGGCGCCGGGAGAGCCGGGAGATGTCCTCGCCGCCGAAGACGACCCGCCCGGAGGTGAGCTCGTGGAGGCGGGTGACGCAGCGGGCGAGGGTGGACTTGCCGCACCCCGTCTCGCCCACCAGGCCGAGGGTCTCCCCCCGACGCAGCTCGAAGCTGACGCCGTCGACGGCGTGGACCTGCTCGCGGCCTCGGCGGGACAACCCCCGGGACCTGGCCGGGAATCGCTTGACCACCTCTTCGGCCCGGACGAGGACGTCGCCCGCCGGCGGGCTGCCGGGCACCGGGCCCGCCTGCGACTCGGCGGGGGTCATCGACCCGCCCGTGTTTCCACCATCGCGTGCGCCTCGGCCGCCGTCATCGACCGACCCGTGTTTCCGCCGCCGGCGCCTCGCCGTCCCGATGGGAACGAGCCGCCTCGAGGCGGGCCTGGTCCACCGGCGCCCCCGTTCCCACCAGCTCCTCGGGCAACCAGCACGCCGAGCGGTGCTCGTCGCCGGCGACGGCCCGCAGCGGCGGATCCTCGGCGACGCAGCGGTCCATGACGTAGCCGCACCGGGGGTAAAACGGGCATCCGGACGGCAGGTCGACCAGGCTCGGGGGCAGGCCGGGGATCGGCTCGAGGCGCCCCTTGCGTTCGCCCTGGCCGGGAAGGGACCGCAGCAGCCCGTTGGTGTAGGGGTGATGAGGCCGGTAGTAGAGGGTGCGGGTGTCGGCGCGCTCCATGGCCTTACCGGCGTACATGATCATCACCTCGTCGGCCATGTCGGCGATGACGCCGAGGTCGTGGGTGATCATGATGACGGCGGTACCGTGCTCGCGTTGGAGGCGGCCGATCAGCGCCAAAATCTGGGCCTGGACGGTGACGTCGAGAGCGGTGGTCGGCTCGTCGGCGATGAGCAGCTTCGGGTCGAGGGCCATGGCCATAGCGATCATGACCCGCTGGCGCATACCGCCGGAGAACTGGTGGGGGTAGTCGTCGACGCGCGTCCTGGCGTCCGGGATCCCGACCATCGACAGGAGCTCGACCGCCCGGCGGGTGGCCTGTCTTCGCGGCATCGCGCGGTGGGCCCGGATCATCTCGACGATCTGCCAGCCCACCCGGTAGTGGGGATGCAGGCTAGAGAGGGGATCCTGGAAGATCATCGCGATCTCCGCCCCCCGGACCCGGCGCATCTCGCCGGTGGGCAGCCCGAGGAGGTCGCGACCCTCGAAGCGGGCGGTTCCGGTGGCGTCGGCACCGAGGCTCAGGCCGAGGATCGTCTGCATGGACACGCTCTTGCCCGACCCCGACTCGCCGACGACGCCGAGCGTCTTGCCGCCGTCGACGGCGAAGCTCACCCCTCGGACGGCGCGGACGATGCCGTCGGGGGTGGGGAACGAGACCCGGAGGTCGGCGACGTCGAGGAGGGGTTGAGTGGTGTCAGGCCGAGCGATCGGGTCTACCGCAGCCATACGTTCGTGACGTCTCCGACCCGCGAGTACGGGTCTATGCGGAGGTTGTGGACGCGCGACGAGGAGTAGATGGCGTGCTCGTGGACCTCGATGGGCACGAGGGCGGCGTCGCTCATCGCCTGCATGTCCGCCTGGTGCCAGTATCCGGCCGCTTCGCTTTGGGTGGGGGCGGACAGGGCCTTGTTGATCAGCGAGTTCTCGGCCGGGCTGTTGTAGTCCCCATAGTCGCTGGAGCCCGGCCCGTAGGTCGAGCCGTTGAGGAGAGGCTGCACCGTCGTGCGCCCGTTGTTGCCGAACCAGTCGGGCCCCCAGTCGGCCAGCGCCAGGTCCCAGACCCCTCGCCGGGCCACGGACGGGTCGACGAGGTACTTGCCGTACAGGTCGGCCACCGGCAGCACCTGGAGTTGCAGGTGGATGCCGGAGGCGGCCAGGCCCGACTGCAGGGTCTCCGCGCTCTGGGGGTCGGGGCTGGTGCTGTCGTAGATCAGCTTCAGGGTGATGCCGTGGGGGTAGCCGGCCGCCGCCAGCAGCTGCTTGGCCTTACTGGGATTCCCCTGGCCCTTGGCGCTCGGGTACAGGTCGAAGGCCTTGTAGCCAACGTTCCCGGGGGTGATGACCTGGTTGAGCAGGTGGTTGAGAATGGGCCCGCCGTTTACCTGCTCCACCGCCACCTTGTTGACGGCGTACTCGATGGCTCGACGGACGTCGAGCTTGGACGTGGCCTTGTGCTGGTTGGGGCTCTGGAAGTTGACCATCAGGTACGGGTCGAGCGAGCCGGCCGAGTAGACGAGGAGCCGGTGGTCGTGGGAGGCGACCAGACCGGGCAGGTTCTGGGTGGGCACGTTGCCGTCCCACTCCATGTCGGCCGTGCCCACGCTGAGCTGCTGCTGCACCGCGCTCGACGACTCCCCCTCGGTGACGTCGATGGCGTTGACGTAGGCGTGCCGGACCGCGTCGGTGGATGCCTTCCAGACCGGGTTCCGGCCGAGCACGATCCGCTGGTTGGGCACGTAGGTCGTGATCCGGTACGGGCCGTCCGAGATGGTGTGCTGGCGGAACGAGGCGCCGTCGGGGAGGTACTGGAGGTATTCGATCGGCGCCGGTGAGGAAAACGGCAGGGACATGATGTCGTTGAAGTCCGACGCCGGCTTCGTCAGGTGAAACTGGACGGTCAGGCGCCCGGTGGCGACGACGCCGGCCAGCGTGTGGCTGGTGACAAACGCCTTGATCGAGGCGACCTTCGCCGGGACCTTGGCGAACTCGTTGCAGTACTTGGTCATGCCGACGATGGTGCTCTCGTAGTACCCGGGCGCTCCGGTAGGGCTGACCGGGTTGCAGAGCAGCTCGATGCCCCTGACCTCGTCGGCCGCCGTCACCTGCCGTGTCGGAGTGGTGTCCCACATGACGCCGGGCTTGAGGTGATAGGTGTAGGTGGTCCCGCCGTTGGTGACGCCTCCGTTGGCAGTGGACGGCACCGCCGTCGCCATGTCCGCCACAAGCTGGCTCGGCATGCTGTGCAGCCCGGTCGCCGGGTAGGTGACCAGCTGGCGGGTGAAGGCCCGCTCGATCGTGTAGGTGGTGCCGCTGTAGATGCTCGACGTGTCGAGATGGTCGACGTCGCCCTGGCCGACGAGCTTCAAGGTCCCGCCCCGCTGCGGCGTCAACGACCCGGCCGAAGACGAGCTGCCCGTCCCGCCGCCGCAGGCGGCGAGGACCAGCACCAGCCCCGCCACCGCGGCACCCAGGAGCGCCCGGCGCCGCGAGACCGCGCGAGCGGCCGTCTCCCGCAACGCCTGAGCGCGAGCGGGCCGGAGGTGGCGGTTCGTCATCGTTTCGTCTCCTGAGGGTCTGAGAGCGTGGGGAGCTTCGACATCTGGGCGGTGTCGGCCGGCCGTCGAGCAGAGCAGGGCCGCCCGGCGCGCACCGGCAGTCCGTAAGTGCGCCTGATGCTCGACGAGCACTCGGCGAGGTTCGCACCGTAGACGTGCAGCGAGATGGCGATGCCATCCCCGCCGTTGCTGACGCGATGAATATCCGGATCGGGCGGGACGAGCACCGACGTGGAGCCCGGCCCGTTGACCGTCGTCGCCTGCTCGGTCAACCACTCGTCGGTCCCGTCGGTGTGGTGCTCGAATCGCACCTCCCGCTCGCGGCCCTCGAGGACCCCGACGACGCACCAGCAGCGGTGGTCGTGGATCGGGGTCGCCTGACCCGGCCGCCACACCAGCGACACGACCGAGAAGTTGGTATCCGGGTCGACGTGCAGGAGGTGCTGGCGGTAGGTCGCTCCTCCAGGCGCCCGCTGCGCCGGGGTGAGCACGGCCGTCTCGGCCAGCAGGGAACCAAGGGCGGCCTCGACATCGGCGACCACGGCGTGGGGGACTCCGCCCCGGCGGACGGCGTGCCGGGTCCGGGCCACCAGCGACACGAGCGGCGGCAGCAGTTGGGCCGGCGCGCTCAAGCCCCCGCCTTGGAGCCGACGACGCTCAACGAGCTGGTCCAGACGTTGACCGAGTCGAGGGCGCCACTGGCGAGCAGGGCGTCGACGACCATCTCCTGGGAGGCTCGGCACTGCGCGACGGCGGCGGCGCGGGCGGCCTCCCCGTCGCCCCTGACCATCGCCTTCACCAGGTCGGTGTGCTCGTGCACCATCGCCTGCGGTCGGGGCACGGCGGCCAGGCCGATCCGAAACAGGCGCTCCATCTGGTCGAGCACGCCGCAGAGCGCATCGGTCAGACGGTCGTTGCCGCTGGCCGATGCGACGGTGAGGTGAAACCTCGTGTTGTGCTCGAGAAACGTGACGATGCTCCCGGGGTCGTCGGGGGCGTACGTCTCCCTGCACAACGCCTCGACGTCCTGGAGCTGCGAGGTGTCGGTCAGGCGCGCCGCCGCCAGGAACGCGGCCTCGCCCTCGAGCAGGGTGCGGATGGCGAACAGGTCCCGGGTGTCTTTCAGCATGATCGGGGCGACCTGATAGCGAGACCGGGCGATGACGACCACCAGGCGCTCACGCTCGAGCTTTGTCAGCGCCTCCCTGACCGGCGTCTTGCTGATCCCGAGCGACTGGGCCAGCTGCAGCTCGGTGAAGCCGCTCCCCGGCGCCATCTCGAGGCTCAAGATCCATGCCTTCACGGTCTCGTAGGCCGACTCCGCCCGCGTCGCCGAGGGTGCAGGGCCCGCCATGCGACCAGAGCGTACCCGTCAACCTCTCAGGATACAACCGTCTGTAGATCGAAGATTGCAGTCTGTCTAGACCGAGATCCTGACGAGGTCTGTTTGGTTACGTCCCAGCCAGCCGGTGCTGGCGATCGGTGGCGCCGCCACGGCCCACCTGGGGCTCTGGATTCCGGGAGTTGTCCCCGCCGGCCGCTTCTTCCAGAGGACGTGGGCGGCGGGCTCCTCGGCCCTATCGCAGTCCTCATCGTGGGCGGCCTGTTCAATGACCTGCTGTCGAGGTGCTCGCGGCCCCGACGCGCGGATCCGGCTAACCTGCGCCGGCCCGTAGCGGGGGGCGCCCACCTCGACGAGGCGCTGGCGGTGGATCTGGCGCCGCCAGCCGTTTCACCCTTGCCAGCGGTCGGCCAAAGCCTGCAAGGCGGCCTACCCGTAAACCCGTAGCCCTGTTGACCGGCCAGCGAGATGATCTCGGTTGCCGGTCGTGGTGTCAAGTCCGGCGTGGGCGCTGCGGGTCGGGGGCCGGCTGGGCCGGTCGATGCCGGCGCACTGCACGTCGACCGGCAAGGCGCTGCTGGCCCGGTTGAGCGACGACGACGTCCGCCGGCTCTACCCCGACGAGCAGCTAGTCCAGCTGACGCCCCGGTCGATCGGCAGCCGGACCGAGCTGTTGGCCACGCTGGCCCAGGTGCGCGCCCAGGGCTACGCCGAGAGCAGCGAGGAGAGCGAGGACGGCGTCAGCTCCCTGGCCGTCGCGCTGCATGCCGTGCGGTCCCCACGGCTGGCGGTCAACGTCTCCGTGCCGGCCAGCCGGATGAGCCCGGACACCCGTACGGCCGTCCTCGGCCGTCCTCGCGGCGGCCGAGGAACTCGACCGCCTGTTGCTGTAGGCCCCGCGGCGGTCGCGGGGCACCTGTCGAAGGGACGCCCCCGCCCGTGAGCAGCGAAGCCCGCGACCTGGTCGCCACCTCCTCCCGTGTCCTGGCCGCCGCCGGGCACTACGACCTGATCTGGGGCCACTCGTCGGCCCGCGACCCCGGTGGTGGCGGGGTGTGGATCAAGTCGTCGGAGTGGGGGCTCGGCGAGGTCACGGCCGAGCGCGTCCAGCTGGTCGGTCCCGACGGCGCCGTCCTGCCCGTCGACGGTCCGCGGCAGCGAGTACCCCATCCGCACCGAGATCATGGCGGGCCGGCCCGACGTGGGCGGGGCGGTCTACACCCATCCGCCCTACTCCGTCGCGCTGGCCGCGAGCGGCCAGCCGCTGCGCCCGGTCAGCCACGCCGCGAACCACTTCGTCCCACCGGAGGTCCCGCGCTTCACCGACACCGCCGACCCTGGTGCTCACCCGGGAGCTGGGCCGGTCGCTGGCCCTGGCTCTCCGCGATGCCCGGGCGGTCTTCCTGGTCAACCACGACATCGTCGCGGTGGGCCAGACCCTGCAGGCGGCGACGGTCGCCGCGGTCCTGCTCGAACGGGCGTGTCAGCAACAGCTGCTCACCGCCTCCGCGGGCGGCTGGCCCAGCTGGTCGCCGCCGGAGGAGTCACTGGCCAAGCGCGAGCACATCTACAACGACCGGGCGCTCGCCGCGGTCTGGGACCACCTCGTCAGACAGCTGCCGGGGTGACCCGAGCCCGGTGGCGTCCCCTGCGTCCTCACTGTCAGTCCCCCGGTGACAGGGCGCGCTGGATGTGGCGAGCGAAGGCCTCGGCCGAGGGGGCGGGGGAGCGCTGCCGGGCCCAGTAGATCCAGATCGGCGTCGTCATGGGGTAGCGGTCGTCCACGAGCCGGGGCCAGATCGTGACCGGATCCGCGGCCAGGTTGTCATCGGCGAGGACGGCGACGCCCAGCCCCGCCCGGGCCATCGCCACGAGCGTGGGAGCGTTGCCGGTCTCCAGGGTGACGTCCAGGGCGAAGCCCCCTTCCCGCAGGGCGGGCTCCAGGAGGCGCCGGGTCAGACTGCCGGCACCGCCGGTCAGGACCGGTACCTCCGCGAGGTCCGATGCCGGGATCTCCGTCCGGTGCCGCCACGGATGGTCGTCGGACGTGACGACGACCAGCCGGACGTCGCCCAGTCGATGCCCCGCCAACCCCTCGTCGGTCCGCGGTAGGGCGGTCACGAAGTCGACGTCGCCGTTGAGGACCTGCTCGACCGGTGGCAGGCCGGAGGATTCGTGGACGGCGACGTGGACGCCGGGATGGGTCCTCCGGAAGCCGCCGACGAGGGGGGCGAGGAACCGGGGCACGTGCGGGTGCGCGCACGCGATGGACACCACGCCCGCGCGTCCGTGGGCGAGTTCGGCGGCCAGGACGCTGATCCCCTCCGCCCGGTCGAGCAGCTGCTCCACCCGGGGCAGCAGGAGCTGGCCGGCGCTGGTCAGCCGCACCCCGCGGCCCGAGCGCTCGAAGAGGGCGACGCCGAGTTCCCCCTCGAGTGCCTTGACCGAGCGCCACAGGCTCGGCTGTGGCAGTTCCTGCTCGGCCGCGGCCCCGAGGTAGGACCCCACCCGGGCGACGGCGGCGAAGTTCCTCACCTGGCGCAGCTCCACGACCTGTCCTCCTACCGTTGATTTATGCCGGAGTCGAATAGGACGACTCCAGAACAATTTATGGACACTATTCGATGCCGGTTATAGCGTCCCCTTCGTCGCGTGCTGCACCCGCAGAAACCTCTATCGCCAGGAGGAGAGACCTTATGACGGAGGCACCCGGAGGGACTGCGGTCCCGGCACGGCAGCGGCAGCTGGTGGACCGGGCGCTCCGCGAATGGGAGGGCGACGTCACCGGCCGGGTCGCGGTCGTCACCGGCGGCGCGCGGGGCATCGGCCGGACTCTCTGCGAGGGGCTGCTCCGTGCGGGCGTCACGGTCGTCGCGACGGACCGCACCTGGGACCACGCCGATGCCTTCCGCAAGCAGCTGGAGTCCGGCGACAGCGGCCTGGCGCTCGACATGGACATCACCGACGCCGACGCGGTCGGTGCCGCCCGCGACGCCGTCGTCGACCGGTTCGGCAAGGTCGACGTCCTGGTGAACAACGCCGCGCTGGTCTCGGAGACGCTCTTCGCCCCCACCGGGCACCGCAACACCCTGGACACGACCGACTCCGACTGGGAGGTCATGTTCGGCGTCAACGTCTTCGGCACGCTGAAGGCGATCCGCGCCTTCGTCGAGCCGATGCGGTCCGCCGGAAGCGGCAGCATCGTCAACGTCGTCAGCAGCGGCGTCCTGCCGGTCTCCACCGGCGGCGGCTACCACGGGCTGCGCCCGTGGACGGTGGAGATGCCCTACCAGGCCACCAAAGCGGCCGTGATGGCGCTGACCTTCTACCTCGCCGAGGAGGTGCGGGGCGACGGCGTGGCGGTGAACGCGATCATGCCCGGCCACACCCGCGCCTCGTGGTTCGATGCCACCGCCCGCGCCTTCAACGAGCAGGGCATCGCGTACTTCATGCGACCCGCGATCCCCGAGCACCTGCTGCCGATCAGCTTGTTCCTCGCCTCGCAGGACGGCGCCGGCGCCTCCGGCCGCCTGTACTACGTGCCTGACTGGAACTACGACCACGGCTACGGGGACTACGCCATCTGGCAGGACCACGAGCTGCCCCCGGACATGGAAGAGGTCTACAGCCGGCTGGAGGCCGCGACCCCCGCCTACGACCGTGCGGGCGTGGCGCACCTGCCCTTCGACGCGCAGGGGGCCCTCTACACGGCCGGCATGGCCAATCTCGGCGCCCAGAACAGCTGGGCCAGCACCGACAGCGCCCAGTGAGCCCCGACGAGAGGACCCGGCCATGACCAGCATCAGTGAACGCCCAGCCGACGTGGCGGGCGGGGGCCTGCACGGCCTGGTGAAGCCCGACGAGGGCATCGTCAGCCGCAAGGTCTTCGTCGACGACGACATCTACCGCACCGAGCTGGACCGGGTCTTCACCAGGACCTGGCTCTACATCGGTCACGAGTCGCAGATCCCGCAACCCGGTGACTACCTGACCAATTTCATGGGCGAGGACCCGGTGATCGCCACGCGCGGTGCCGACGGGGCTATCCGGGTGGTGCTGAACTCCTGCGCGCACCGGGGCATGGCCGTCTGCACCACCGATGCCGGGACGTCGAAGTTCTTCCGCTGCCCGTACCACGGCTGGACGTACAGCAACACCGGCGCGCTGATCGGCGTCCCGCGCGCGAAGACGGTCTACAACGACGAGCTGGACAAGTCCCGGCTTGGCCTCAAACCGGTGCCCCGGCTCGAGATCTACAAGGGGTTCATCTTCGCCAACTGGGACGAGCGGGCCGTTCCGCTGGTCGACTACCTCGGCGCGGACATGCTCTGGTACCTCGACTTGGCCTTCGAGGCACCGCTGGGTGGCCTCGCGGTGATCGGCCCGACGATGAAGTTCCGGATCAAGGCGAACTGGAAGCTGGCGGCGGAGAACTTCGCCGGCGATGACTACCACGTGCTCTACACCCACGGGTCGGCGTTCCAGATCGGTTTCTTGCCGGACTACGACCTGCTCGCCGACTACATCGCCTACTTCGACCACGGGCACGGCATGGGCGACATCTCCAAGCCGGGGCGGGCCTATCAGAACGACGTCGGGATGGCCCAGTTCCTCGGGCCGGAGGCGATCGACTACGTCACCGCAGTCCACGAGCGGCTGCAGGCCCGCGTCTCCCCGCTGCAGGCGGAGATGCACGGGCTGGGCGAGGGGAACATCTTCCCGAACCTGTCGTGGATCAAGTTCGGCGTCTTCCACAGCTTCGGCCTGTTCCAGTGGCACCCCAAGGGCCCGGGGGAGATCGAGGTCTGGCAGACCGCGTTCTTCGACACCGCCGCGCCCCAGTCCATCAAGGACTTTGCCCGCACCCAGATGTCGCAGGAGAACGCCGCGGCCGGGATTTTCGGTCAGGACGACGGCGAGAACTTCGAGCAGATCACCGAGTCCGCCCGCGGGCTGGTCTCCCAGACGCGGGACTTCAACTACACGATGGGCCTCGGGCACGAGGGGGAGATCTCCGAACAGGGCTACCCCGGGCACCTCGGGCCGCACTTCTCCGAGCAGAACCACCGCAACTTCTACCGCTACTGGCTCGAGCTCATGACCACCCCGGGAGAGCAGAAGTGACCAGTTCTCTCACCGACCTGCGGCGGGACGTCGAGGACTTCCTCTACCGCGAGGCCAAGATGCTCGACGAGCAGCGCTACGACGGGTGGCTGGCGCTCTTCACCGAGGACGTCCGGTACTGGATGCCGATCACCGAGACCCGTGAGGTCCGCCAGGGGCGGGACCACCCCCCCGGCGAGTGGGCCCTGATGGAGGAGGACTCCCGCTTCCTCGCCAAGCGGATGGAGCGCCTGGCCGGGGGCCTCGCGCACTCCGAGCAGCCCCGGTCGCGGACCCGTCGCTTCATCAGCAACGTCCTCGTCACACCCGGCGCCGCCGACGACCTGGTCGTCGAGTGCAACTTCATCGTCTTCCAGTCGCGCCGGTCAAACTCCGAGCAGTTCTTCGTCGGGTCCCGGCGCGACCGGCTGGTGACCGCGGGGGACAGCTGGAAGATCGCCGAGCGGACCGTGCTCCTCGACCACCGGGTGCTGCCCCGTGCCATCTCCATCTTCTTCTGAGCGCCCCGCGACCGAGGTCGCCGGCAGCCTGGACGGCAACGGTTCCCCCGCCGGCGAGGGTCTGGAGCCCGGCTCGTGGCTCCGGGGCGGCTCCGCCGAGGGGGAGCTGACCATCAGCAACGAGTTCGCCCGGGTACGGGTGCGCGCCGACCACGACGGGAACGACCTGCGGCTGGCGATCAGGAGCCTGCGCACCGGTCGCGAGGTATTCCTCGACGCCCTGCAGCTGGAGAGCCTGACCTGGCTGGACGAGCGCGCCTACCAGGTGCTGCTCACCGAGCCCTTCGGACCGGAATGAGTGCCACCGCGGCGCCGGGTCCGTCGTTCTGGGTCGAGCTGCTGGGAACCGAGGTGCGCTACCGGCAGGCCGGCGGCTACCGGACCCGCAGCGTCGAGGCCGGCGAGGGCGAGCCGGTGGTGCTCCTGCACGGCATCAGCGGGCACGCCGAGACCTGGGTGCGCAACGTGGCCGACCTCGGCCGCCACTTCCAGGTGCACGCGATCGACATGCTCGGCCACGGCTTCACCGACAAGCCGAGGATCACCTACTCGGTGCGCGCACTGGGCGAGCACGTGCTCGCCTTCCTCGACGGCATCGGTGCCCCACGGGCGCACCTGGTCGGGCAGTCCCTGGGCGGCTGGGTGGCTGGATGGCTCGCCGTCCACCACCCCGACCGGGTTGCCTCACTGGTCAGCGTCACCGGAGCCGGCCTGCAGCTGGACGACGACGGCGCGGCGCTCACGGCGAAGGTCGGGCAGCAGGTCGCGGCCGCCACGAACAAGGCCCTCGCCGGGCCCAGCCGGGAGTCGGTGCGGACCCGCCTGGAATGGCTGGTGCACGACCCGTCTGTAGTGACCGACGAGCTGGTGGAGACGCGCTACCGGATCTACACCCGCCCGGACTTCGCCGCCGTCGCCCCCGATCTGATCGACGGCTTTATCTCCGGGGTGCGACCGGAGGAGCTGCTGACCGCGGAACGGCTGGCCACGATCAGCTGCCCCACGCTGGTGTTCTGGACCCGCCAGAACCCGACCATGCCCTGGCAGGTGGGGGAGGCGGCCAGCCGGATCGTGCCCGGCGCCCAGTTCCACCTCATGGAGGACGCCGGCCACTGGCCGCAGTTCGAGAAGCCGGCGGAGTTCGCCGCCGTCGTCGGCGGGTTCCTCCGGTCGGACGCCGTCGCCGGCGACGTGCTGCAGGCCGGCTGATGGCACGGCTGGTCGGGGCCTACGCGACGTCCCACACCGCGATGATCATCAGGAAGTTCCAGCCGGCGGACCCCGTCCATGCCGCCGTGCACGCGGCCTTCGGCCAGGTGCGCCGGGAGGTCGACGGGCTCGCACCCGATGTGCTCGTGGTCATCGGGAGCGAGCACCTGAACTCCTTCGGTTACGAGTGCTTCCCGCAGATCTGCATCGGGATCGGCGAGAAGGCCACGGGATGGGGCGACGGCGGGGTGCCCAGTGCGGAGCTGCGGCTGGCCGGCGACTTCGCCGCGCAGCTGCTCGCCGACGGCGTGGAGGCCGGCTTCGACCTGGCCTTCTCGGCCAATCCCCGGATCGACCACGCGTTCATGGCGCCGCTCACCCTGATCCGGCCGGAGATGGACATCCCCGTCGTCCCGGTGTTCCAGAACGCCAACACCGAGCCCCTGCCGCCGCTGTGGCGCTGCGCCCAGCTGGGCGAGCTGCTGCGGGAGGTGATCGAGCGCCGCCCGGCCGCCGAACGGGTCGTCGTCCTTGGCACCGGCGGGCTGTCGCACTGGGTCGGCACCCCGGAGATGGGCCGGATCAACACCGACTTCGACGACCAGTTCCTGCAGCACGTGCGCGCCGGTGAACTCCCCGCGATCCTGGCGCTGAAGACGGCGGACGTCCTCGCCGAGGCGGGCAACGGCGCCCCGGAGATCAGGAACTGGGTGACGGCGATGGCCGCCGCGTCGGTGGGTCCGGCACCCGACGGTGCACCGGCCCGCACCCCTCGTGGGGTCGTCCTTGCCTACGAATCGGTGCCCGACTGGGCCACGGGGATCGCGCTGGCCCGCCTGGCCCCCGAGCCGGTGTCGTGAACCTGCGCCTGGACGACGTCGTCCGCCGGGTCGTGCGGGACGCGCCGTTCCGCGCCGAGGCAGAGGCGGCGCCGGAGCGCACCGCCGAGCAGACCGGGATGTCACTGGCCGACCTGAAGGCCGTCCTGAGCGGGGACCTGACCGTCCTGCACGCCCGCGGCGCCCACCCGCTGCTGATTATGCAGCTCGCCGGGGCACTGGGGATCGAGCCGATGGGCCGTCTCGGCGAGGCCGGGCTTCCGTCCGGAAGAACGGAGAGCGGGACGTGAGGATCACGGTGGATCTGCAGCGGTGCGAGGGGTTCGCTTCCTGCGTGATCACCGCGCCAGAGCGGCGAGAGACGCTCGTCGCCCTGTTCGAACAGGCCACCGACACCCGGCCCGAGGAGCTCAAAGCCCAGGGAGTGCGGCCCCGAGTCTGGTTCGGGGAGCGGTGGATTCGGTGTTCAACCAGTTCGAGGAGAACGTGCGTGGCTCAACCCGTGGGACTTGGCCAACGCGAGGGGCTCGGGCAGGGTGTCGTTGAGGCGGCCGAGCTTCAACTTGCGCATGAGCGTCTTCAGCTCGGGAGAGACAGCGGGGGCCGGCGCGCTCATCGGTCCTGTGCCTTGGTCGAGGAGAACTCGGACAGGTCCCCGCTGGAAACGGCCTTGCACGACAACGGCATCTTCTTCGACGTCGGGTCCGGTTTCGGGCGTCTTGTTCTCGCGGGCGCGCTCGAGCATGCGGGCGATGAGGTTGACGTCCACCGCCTCTGCATCGAGCGCCCGACGGCACGCCTGGTCGAGACGCAACGAGCCCCACTTCTCGGCCAGTCCGATGAGCCGGTAAACCTGGCGCATCTTGGTCCACGGCAGCGCAACGTCCAAGATGGCCTGGGCGTAGGCAGCGACCGACGGGCCGTGGGCGGCGACGACACGCGTGAGCGATTCGACGTCGCGGGTGGCGTAGATGCCCTTGCCCGGCGGGAAGTCGGCCGGGTCGGTGGAGCGTCGGCCAGGGGCGACGCGGGGATGGACCTTCACCAGCTCCCCGTTCAAGTAGAGCTTCACCGTCGCGGAATCCCGCCGGGCCCGCAGCGTCCTTCCCACCAGCGTGTAGCTCGCCGAGTACAGGGCCTTGGCCACCTGAACATGGCAGTCACGGTGAAGCTTGGGGTCGGACCACACCGGCGTGTCGAACGGCGCGCCCGGAACGGGCAGGAGGAGCGGGAGCTCCTCGGCCCGGAACGGGCAGGAGGAGCGGGAGCTCCTCGGCCCGGAACGACTCGGCCGGCCGGCACCGGGTCGTGCCGTGGATCTGCATGCCCGCCGTCGTCGGGCACCACGTCTCGGCACGCGCCCGGCAGACGGCCAGGTCGAGGAAGCTCTCGCCGGCAAAGAAGTTGTTCTGCACGTAGTGGACGACGCGCTCCACCCGGGGCTTGTCGGTCTCGCTGCGTCGATCAGGAAGCCACGGTCCTGCGCGTACTCCAAGAACAGTCGTTGAACCGCGGAGCGCAGTTCTCCGCTTCGATGACGACCGAGGCCATGTTGTCGGGAACGACGACGGGGAACACCCCGCCGAAGAACCCCCATGCCGCCTCGAAGCCACCGATCACCTCCTCGGTCGTCTGGAGGAACGTCGGCCAGACGAACTGGTGCCGGCTGAAGCACGCCGTGAAGATCAGCCCGTGGCACACCCGGCGGCGGTCCCCGTCGGCGACGAGCCCGAGCCTGCCGAAGTCCACCTGGCACTCGGTCCCCGGCGGCGAGTCGTCCACGCGCACGGTCGTGGTCCGCCGGCCCGCTCCGCAACGCTCGACTGCGAAGCGCTCCAAGGTGCGGTGAGGGACAACGACGCCCTTGCGCTCGAGGAGGACCCCGATCTTGACGACGGTGAGCCCCTCGCTCACCCACGTCGTGATCTGCTCCTGCTCGGCGAGCAACGACCGCCACGCCTCGCCGTGACCGTCCGTGCGCTTCGGGCGGACTTCCTCGACCAGTCGGCCGATCAGCTCGTCGCTGAGCTGCCCCTCACCGCCCGAGCGATCAACGCCGAGAGCAACTGCCGCTGCGATGTAGCGCCTCGCCGTTTTGCGGTCGACGCCTATCGGAGTTGGGAGGGCGCTGTCGAGGTTCGGGACCGGGTGGCGGCACTGATGGAGCGCAAGGTGACCGAGGCTGCCGGCGGGCTGAGCGTGGCCCGCTTCGAAGCGGTCTGCCGGCGCCGGTCGGTGCGCTCTGTCGTCCAGGCGCAGCAGAAGGCGGCTGGTCTCCGGGCCAAGGCGTCGGTTGAGGCGGCCGTGGCCGAGCGGAACCGCGAGGTCGCATCAGCCGACCCGCTGTGCTGGCCGCCCGGATCGTCCTGGCCGAGGCGAGCAAGGTCACCTTCGGCTACGGGGCAGCCGGGCCAGGCCTGGTCGGCCGGAACCGTGCGGACCTTCGCCGCTTCGCCAGGCCCCCTGCCCGGACCATGAACGACTGATCCGACAGCCGACGCTCCCACGGACAGAGAGGTGCCGGGCCCTTCGATAGGGTGGACCGCTCGCCGGTGACCGTGTGGGGCCGCAGGTCGTGGCCTTCGACAGAGGTCACCATGCCGGTCCGGGATGAAGTCCGTCGCACCCAGCGAACCCTCGCGGCTCTCGATGCCGCCTACATGCGCGCCACCACCCGGCTGGATCAGGCGAGAGCACGGCGGGCCGAGGTGCTGGCCGAGGCCGACCTGACGGTCGCCGCCGCACAGGAAGGCGTTGAGGCCGCCGTCGTCGACATGGCCGCCGGTGTCGGCGTCGAGTTGACCGCCCAGATGCTCGGCGTCGAGGCCGCCGACGTCCGCCATATCGCCAAGGCCGCCCAAGGGTCCCCTGCCGGCAACGGCGCCACGGGCTCGAAGGCGGGAAGGTGATAGACGGACGCGAGCATCTCCATCACGACGACGTCCCCTCCACGTTGGCGATCCTCGCCGACCTCCTCGACCATCGCAGCACCCTCCCCGACGGCTACGAGCTGACCGAGCACAGGGCGTGGGTTGACTGGGACGCACTCAGACGATCCTGGCTGTCGAGCACCGAGGTGGCCGCGATCCACATCGCCCGGGGTTGCGCCATCGCCGAACGCCAGGGCCGGCTGCCGTTGTCGGTTGCCAGGGCGGTGCGTGAAGCGGTAGAGGAGCTGACCGGCTCGCGGGCCATCACCCCGCCCCCGGCACCTCCGCCCTTGCCGGCGTCGACAGCCCAGGCGTCGAGGCCTATGGCTTCGCCGAGCCGGTCGGCTTGGACCCGTATCACCCCGACGAACCAGGCGATGCTGACGTAGCCGGGAGCCGACCGTCGGCCCGAGCAGTGGTGGCACGGGCCGGCCTGGCCTCATCGCCGTCCTGTCCATCCTCGCCGCATCGAGCTACCCGAGGCGCCCGTGCCCGGTTGGGGAGCCTGAACTGTGAGGGCCAGCGCGCTCAGACCTATCGCCGAGCAGCGAGCGGCCATCGACGCGTTCGCCACCGGCGGGACGGTGGTGATCGAAGCCGGGGCGGGTACCGGGAAGACCTCGACGCTGCGCCTGCTCGCCGCCGCCCGGCCCGAGGCTCGGGGCTTGTGCGTGGCCTACAACAAGGCGATCCAGGTCGAAGCCGAACGGTCCTTCGGTCGCAACGTCGAGGCCCGCACCGCGCACTCCCTCGCCTATCGAGCCTTCCGGGCGCCGATGCGACACCGGCTGAACGGTCCCCGGGTCACCGGCCGGGACGCCGCCACGGTCTTGCGGGCGCCGAGCGTGCCGTTGGGCGGCGATGTGGTGGTCACGCTGGGGGCGGTGGCGTCCTCCAGCCCTGCCGGGCAGAAAAGACCGTGAGTCGCCCGCTTGGCTTCGACTCGGGATACGCACAGCGTGTCATCGCCGTACCCGCGCCGGAAGCGCAGGCGAAACGGGGTATCGCTGATGATCGACGCTGAGGACCCGTCAATAGAGGACGGGACGGTTGTCCCGGCTGACAAGCCGTCCGGTCGTTCTCGGGCGCAGCACGTCACGTCAGCGCTGAATGGGGCGGCCCCGGCCTGATGAGACGGACCCCGGAAGCCCGGTCCGTCGCCGGACCGACGACCAGCAGAAAGTCGGCCGCTCCGCTCTCCAGGGCCACTCCGGTATCGTACGCCGACGACGTGAACCCCAGCTGTCGGCGATGCCGTCCAGGCCGGGCTGCGCGTACCTCGAAGAGGAAGGGGGTGCTTCGCTCGGGTACGATCCGGAGGTCGGGGAAGGAGATCAGGGCATGGAGTCCCGGCCGGGAGCGAGGTTGCCAGACCAGGTGCGAGTCACCGCCAAGGTCGCCCACCTCTACCACACCTATGGTCTCCGCCAGACTGAGATCGCCGAGCGCCTCGGCCTCTCGCAGTCGAGGGTTTCGCGCCTCCTACGCCTCGCCACCGAATACGACATCGTACGCACGACGGTGGTGATGCCACCCGGCCTGAATCCCGACCTCGAGCACGGGATGGAGCGCGCCTACGGCCTGCGTCAAGCGTTCGTCGTCGACGTGGTGTCCGAGCGCGAGGGGGACCTGGTCACCGAGCTCGGCATGGCCGCCGGGTCGGTCGTCGAATCTCTGGGCATGGGTCCCGGGGTAGTCGGCTTCACATCGTGGAGCCGGTCGCTGCGGGCCATGGTCCGCTCGATGAGGCCCGTGCGCGGGTCGATGGTCCACGACGTGGTCGAGATGCTCGGCGACGTGGGACCGCCCAGCATCCAAAACGAGGCGAGCGAGGCGACCCGGCGCCTTGCAGAGCTACTCGGAGCACAAGCGACCTTTCTCCGCCTCCCCGGAGTGGTCGGGTCCAAGGCAGTCCGGCAAGATCTGCTGCGGCGCGATCCCCACTCGCGTGCCGCGTTTGCGCTGCTCGACAACCTGCAGCTGGCGCTCGTCGGCATCGGCAGCTGTGAGATCGTCCCGCCATTGCGCGCGGGAGAGAACTTCTTCAGTCAGGAGCAGTTCCAAGCCGCGATCGGCCAGGGCGCAGTCGGGCAGGTCAACCTGCGTTTCATCGGCCGGGGCGGGGACCCGATCGACTCGCCCTTCGACGACCTCGTCATCGGCATCAGCTGGGATCAGCTGCGCCGGGCCGAACTGCGTATCGGGGTCGCCGGTGGCGCCGACAAGCTCGAAGCCATCCGGGCCGCCCTCGTCGGCGAGTGGGTCAATGTCCTCGTCACTGACACGGCCACAGCGGGATGGTTGCTCGGGAATGCGCCAGCGGCGCGCTCAGGCACCGATGTGCGGCGCAACGGCGCGGCGCACTAGCTCCGCAGCCTGCTCCTCGTCGTCGATGCCTTCCCCCGCCAGCATCGCCTCGATGCTGCGCCGGTACGCCTCGACCTCGGCTGCGGCGCTCTCGCCGTCCCACCCGAGGATCGGCGCCACGAGCGCGGCCACCGCCGGTGCGGCTCGGATGCCGCGGTCTGGCTCCTCGATGCTGACGCGCAAACGCCGTGTGAGCACGTCGTCGAGGTGCAGGGCCCCTTCATGGCTGGCGGCGTAGACCGCCTCCACGCCGAGGTAGGCGCCGGCGCCATCGATGCGCCGGCCGAGACGGGGGTCGGAGCCGATCAGATCGAGGAGGTCGGGCAACAGCGAGCCGTACCGGTAGAGCAGGCGCTCGACGTCGCCGACGGCGAGGTTGTGACGGCGCGCCAGCGCGCCCCGGCTGTTCCACAGCGCCCAGTAGCCGTCGGCACCGAGGAGGGGGGTGCGGTCGGTGCACGAGGGTGGGCGGGCCTCGAGCCCCTCGACAGCCGCGTCGACGGCATCGGCGGCCATCACCCGGTAGGTCGTGTACTTGCCGCCGGTGACGGCCACGACCCCCGGGGCGAGTCGGCGCACGGCGTGCTCACGCGACAACGTGGTGGTCGACTCGTCCTCGCCGGCGACGAGCGGCCGCAGCCCGACGTAGACCCCGACGATGTCCGACGGCCGAAGGGGGTCGACGAGGTGCCGGTTGACCTCGTCGAGGATGTAGCCGATGTCGGCCGCAGTGGCCGCCGGCTGTCCGGCTCCGTGTGCCCACGGCGTGTCGGTGGTCCCGATGATCCAGTGGTCCTCTCCCCAGGGGATGACGAAGAGCACGCTGCGGTTGGTCCGGGCGATCAGGCCCGTGGATGCGTCGATGCGGGCGCGCCGCACCACGATGTGGACGCCCTTGGACGGCCGCACCGCCGTGTCGGCGGGTCGGTCGAGGAGGCGGGAGAACTGCCCCGCCCACGGGCCGACCGCCACGATGGTGCGGGCGGCGCGTACCTCGATCCGGGCGCTTTCCTCTCCATCGACGACCACTGCCCCGACGACGTCGTCGCCTGAGCGGAGGAGGCCGGTCACGGCCACGCCAGTGGCCACCGCCGCCCCGAGGTGGGCGGCGGTGCGGGCCACCGTCATGGTGTGGCGGGCGTCGTCCATGCGGGCGTCGGAGTATTCGATCGCGCCGACGAGACCGTCGGGGCGCAGCGAAGGGAAGCGGCGCAGCGCTTCTCGCCGCGTGAGGTGGCGGTGGCGGGGGAGATTGCGGTGCCCGGCCATGGTGTCGTAGAGAATCAACCCGGCACCGACGTAGGCTCGTTGCCACACCCTCCCGGTGAGCGGGAGCATGAAGCGGACCGGGCGCACGAGGTGGGGGCAGAGGCGCTCGACGAGCAGTGAGCGCTCGCGCAGCGCCTCGGCTACCAGGGCGAAGCGGCGCTGCTCGAGATACCGCAGACCGCCGTGGATCAGTTTCGAGGAGCCGCTCGAGGTGCCCGAGGCCAGATCGTGGGCTTCCACGAGAGCGACGTTGAGCCCCCGGCTGGCAGCGTCGAGGGCGGCACCGCAGCCGGTGACGCCACCTCCGACGACGAGCACGTCGAAGGTTTCCTCCCGCAGCCGGCGCAGCGCCTCGCTGCGCTGCGCCGGGCCGAGACCAGGGACCTGGCCGGCGACAGGGGCCGTCGGGGTCATCCGGCCTCTCCGCCGCCGCCTTCGACCTCTGCGGCGAAGCTGGCGAGCCAGGCTGCCCCGGCCGCGCCGTCGACGGCGCGATGGTCGCAGGTGAGGGTCATCTCGGCGGTGGGTCGCCAATCGGGCGCACCGTTGACCCAGCGTGGACGGGTCACGGTGCGACCGACGGCAAGGATGGCCACCTGGGGGACGTTGAGGATGGCGTCGAAGCGGTCGATTCCGAGCATCCCGAGATTGGACACGGTGAAGGAGCCGTCGCTCAGGTCGGCCACCTTGAACGCTCCCTCCCTGGCCTTGGTCACGAGCTCGATGCGAGCTGCGGCGATTTCGGTTAGCGACAGCGTGTCGACCCGGCGGATGACCGGGACGATCAGGCCGGCGTCGGTGGCCACAGCCACGCCGATGTTGATCTCCGGGAGTGTCAGCAAAGCGCCGTCGTCGAAGTGGGTGTTGATGCCGGGGTGGCGTCGCAGGGACGCTGCTGCCGCCCGCAGGAGGACATCGGTGACCGTCACCTTGGGGGCCCGGCCGGCGATCGCGGCGGTCATGTCCACCTCGCGCCCGAGGTGGAAGACCGGCGCAGCCCAGGCAGCGGTCATCCGCTGGGCGATGGTTCGCTGGATGCGGGTGAGCGGGACCCGGACCGTCTCGGGTTGCTCGACCTGGCTGGTCACCCGGTGACCTCGGAGCCGAGCTTCTGGCTGCGCCCGTCGCAGCCGTAGAGGCGGATCTTGGTCAAGGTGGCCTCGACCATGCGGTCGCGCCCGAGCGCCATCGCCTCTTCGAGTTGGCGGTCGCCCCCGGCCCAGATTTCCTCGATGCCAGAGCGGAACGCGTGGCGCAGGTCGGTGTCGGCGTTGAACTTGACCACGCCCTCGCGCTTGGCTGCCTCGACCTCTTCGTCGGGGATGCCCGAAGCGCCGTGGAGCACGAGGGGGATCCCGGTCCGCTCCTTGATGATCCGGATCCGGTCGATGTCGAGGGGCTGCGGCTTGCCGGCGGCTACGCCGTGCACGATGCCGACCGATATCGCCAGGGTGTCGATGCCGGTCTCGCTGACGTAGCGCTGCGCCTCGTCGGGGTCGGTGTAGTACGACGCCCAATCGACCTCTTCGTCAGCGTCGGGGATCCGGCCGAGCTCGGCCTCGACGGGGATGCCGAAGGAGTGCGCAACCTCGACGACGTGGCGGGTGGCTCGGATGTTGTCGTCGAGGGACATGTGGGCCCCGTCGAACATGAGCGAGGTGAAACCCAGCCTGATGGCCTCGAAGACCTCGTCCCACGACCCGTGGTCGAGGTGGATTACGAGCTCGACATCGGACTTGTCGACGAACCGCCTCGCCATGGCGTACGCCCTTGCCAGCCCCATGTGACTGATGACGGCGCGGCCGATCTGGACGAACATCGGTGCTTCGGCGACCTCGGCGGCCCGAACCAGCGCCTCGACGGTCTCGTCGTTGTGGACGTTGAAGGCGCCGACGGCGTACCCGTCCTGCTCGGCTGCTCGCAACATGTCGAGGGGGTGTCGCCAGGCCATCTCGGATCTCCTTGTTTCCTGGGAAGCGGTAGAGGTCAGACGGTGCGTCGGGCCGGTGGGCCAGCCGGCCGCACGGCGGACCGGGCCGACTCGAGGGCGGACCGCCAACCGGCGTAGAGCTGCTCACGTTGGTCGGCGGCCATGGACGGCTCGAAGGTGCGGATCCGGGCCGGGGCGGCGCGCAGGTCGTTGGGGTAGCGCCACATCCCGACAGACGTGCCGGCGAGGAGGGCGATGCCGCGGGCGGTCTGCTCGAGCACCTCGGGGCGTGAGACGACCACGTCGCAGATGTCGGCGGTGAGTTGGCAGACCAGGTCGTCACGAGCACCGCCTCCGTCCAGCTTGATGGCATCGACCGGCACGCCGCCGTCGCGCAGGGCGTCCACGTTGTCGCGCGTCTGGTACGCCATCGCCTCGACACCGGCGCGCACGAGGTGGGCGGCGGAGGTGTCGAGGCACAGTCCGACCATGGCGCCGCGCGCCTCGCGGTCCCAGTGGGGGGCGCATAGCCCGGCGAACGCCGGGACCACGTAGACGCCCCCGTTGTCGTCGACGCTGCGGGCGAGGCGTCCGATGTCCTCGGCCGACTCGAAGAGGCCCAGGCGGTCCCCGAGCCACTGCAGCGTCTGCCCGCAGTGGAAGACGACGCCCTCGGCCTCGAAGAGGGTTACACCAGCTGCGGTCCATGCCACACTCGTAGTGAGTCCGTCAATGCGCGCGGGGGCGGGGCCGCAGTTGGCCGTGAGGACGCCGGCGGTGCCGTAGGTGGCCTTGACGTCCCCGGGTTCGAGGCAGCCCTGTCCGAGCATGCCCGCCTGCTGGTCGCCGAGGATGCCGGTCACCGGGATCCCCACCCCTGACGTCCCGCGGAGGAGCGCAGCGTCGATCTCCCCGAAGGTCGAATCGGACGCCACCGTCGGAGGGAGCCAACCGAGGGGGATGTCGAGGGCGGCGCACAGCTCCTCGCTCCAGCCGAGCTCGTCGAGGTCGAACAGCCCCGTCCGAGAGGCCTCGCTGTGGTCGGTGAGGTGGGAGCGACCGCCGGTCAGCTGCCAGAGCAGCCAGGTGTCGAGGGTCCCAGCGACGACCTCGCCGGCTAGCGCGGCGCGCCGCAGGCCGGGCACCTGCTCGAGAAACCACGTCAGCTTGGGAGCGGTCACGAACGAGTCGTTGAAGAGCCCGGTGACCCGACGGAACTCGGCGTCGAGACCCTCGGCGCGCCAGCGGTCGACGATATCGTCGGTCTGCGTGGACATCCACATGATCGCCGGGGCGCACGGCGTGCCGGTACGGCGATCCCACACCATGGCGGTCTCTCGTGAGGTGGTGATCCCGACGCAGGCGAGGTCAGCGGCACCGATCCCTGCGCTGGCGATGGCCTCGAGGGCGGCGTCGAGTTGTGCACGCCAGACCGCCATCGGGTCGAGCTCGACCCACCCGGGGTGGCGGTAGAAGGGGCGAAGACCACGGCGGGCCTCGGCCCGCACCCCGCCCCACTCGTCGACGACGACCGCCCTGGCGCTGGTCGACCCCTCGTCGAGCGCCAAGACGTAGCGGCCGCGCATTACGTGCCCGTCACGGCCAGCGCGACGTCGGTCCCCAGCTGGAGGGGGGGCACCGCCAAACGGTCGAGCCATCGCCGGTAGCCGGCCGCCTCCTGCGCCCGGCGCTCTCCGTCCCAGCCGAGACGGGGCCCGAGGACGTCCAGAGCCGCCTCGACCAGGTTGAGTCCGTGGCCCGGCTCGAACGCCAACATCAGCCGGCGGGCGAAGACATCGGTCAGCGAGGAGGCCATCTCGTGCTCGACGGCGAAGCAGACCTCTGCCCGCAGGACCGGGCTGCCCGGCCCGAGCGGCTCGAGCAGGTCGGCGTCCTCGGGCGCCGCAGCCGGCGCCACGACCTCGGTGGCGCGCCGGCCGTAGGTGCGCACGAGGTGGTCGACCGAAGCGGCGGGTATGCCCTGGCGCTCGAGGTCGCGCCGCAGCCGCTCGGGGTCGGCGGTCATCCCCGGGAACGGGAGCTCGCCCGTCACGCACTGCGGTGACGTGCGGCCAAGGCGCTCGAAGACCAGATCGACGGCGTCCTCGGCGAGCTGCCGGTAGGTGGTGAGCTTGCCGCCAACGACCGTGACGAGACCGGTGAGGCCGTCACCGTGCTCGTGGAGCACGTGCTTGCGCGTCACCGAGGACTCGGGCACTCCCGGCTCGTAGGGGAGGGGCCGGACCCCCGAGTACGTGTAGAGGACGTCTTCGGGGCGCAGGTGGGCGTCGGGGACGAGGGCGTTGACCTCGCCGAGCAGGTACGCCATCTCGTCGGTGTCGCACCGGGCGTCGTCGGGGTCGCCGTCGAAGCGGATATCGGTGGTGCCGATCAAGTACCGGCCCAGCCAGGGGATGACCAGCACGAGGCGGCCGTCGGCCTTGGATTCGTAGTAGACGACGTCGTCGCTCGGCGCCCCGGGGAAGGGCCCGACCACGAGGTGGCTGCCCTTGGTCCCTCCATTGAGGCGCTGGCCGCCCGGCCGTCCCCGCAACAGGTCGTCGATCCACGGACCAGCCACGTTGAGAGTCATCGGCGCACGGACCTGGCGCTGCTCGCCAGTCTCGGCGTCGGTGAACGTCACGCCGACGACACGGCCTCGTTCTACGATCGGGGCGTCCACCCGGGCCCGGGTGCGCACCACCGCCCCGGACTCGACTGCCGCCACGGCGAGTTCCACGCAGAGGCGCTCGGCCAGCTCGACCTGGCCATCGGTGAAGACGGCGCCTCCGTTCAGGCCGTCACGGTTGATGCCCGGGAACCGGGCCAGTGCGCCGTCCCGGTCAACGATCCGACGACCCGGCACGCTCTTGTCGAAGGAGAGGACGTCGTAGGCGAGCATCCCGAGGCGGATCATCCACGGGGGCCGGCGGTTGTGGCGGAAGAACGGCACCATCAGGCGCCGGGGCACCACCAGGTGCGGGGCCAGGCGGAAGAGGCGCTCGCGCTCGCGCAAGGACTCGCGGACCAAGGCGAAATCGCGGTGCTCGAGGTAGCGCAGCCCCCCGTGCACGAGCCGCCCCGACCACGCCGAGGTGCCGCTGCAGAGGTCCTCCTTCTCGAGGAGGACGACCCGCAGTCCCCGCAGCGTCGCGTCCCGTGCGATGCCGAGGCCGTTGATGCCGGCCCCGATCACCACCAGGTCGAAGCCGGTCTCGAGCGCGTCCATGATCAGGGTGTCTCGATCACGGCAACCAGGCTGCGGACGTCAACCGTCTCACCCTCGGGCACGACGATCTCCGCCAACGTCCCCGCCGCAGGGGACTCGAGCTGCTCGACGGTCTTCTCCGACTCGACCTCGGCCAGCACCTCGTCCTCGGCGACGGTGTCGCCGACGGCTTTCGACCAGCCGATGATCGTGCCCTCACTCATTCCCATCCCCCATTGGGGAAGCAGCACCTCGACTCTTGCCATGTGTGGACTTCCTTTCTCGCGTCTCGTCGGCCGGTTGGCGTTACGGGGCGCTCACGGGGGCGTTCTGGCCGACGACCCTCGCCACTGCCGCCTGGATGCCGTCGCTTGTCGGGTACAGCTGCGCCTCGAGCGCAGGACTGAAGGGGATCTGGGTGTCGGGGGTCGTCACCCGCACGATCGGTGCCGTGAGGGCATCCCAGGCCTCCTCGGCGACGAGGGCCGAGATCTCTGCGGCCGCCCCGCAGGTGCGGTGGGCGGGATCGGCCACGACGAGGCGGCCGGTCTTGTTCACCGAGGTGAGGATGCAGTCGAGGTCGAGGGGGACGAGGGTGCGGGGATCGATGACCTCGGCCGAGATGCCCTGGCCCTCGAGGACCTCGGCCGCCTTGACCGCTTCGCGCACGGCCCCCGAGATGGCCACGATCGTGACGTCGGAGCCCTCCCGGAGGGTGCGGGCGACGCCGAAGGGGATCCGGTACTCCTCCTCGTCGACGTCCTCCTTGGTGCTCCAAAGCGGGCAAGCCTCGAAGCTCATCACCGGATCGTCCATGTCGACCGCCATGCGCAGCAGGCCCTTGGCGTCGCTCGGGCTGGCGGGGACCATGATCTTCAGGCCCGGGACGTTCATGAACATGGGGTAAGGACGGTCGGAGTGATGGGCACCTGTGCTCATCGAATAGAACATCGCGGATCGGAACACGACCGGCAGCGAGCCCTGGCCGCCGAACATGTACCGGCTCTTGGCCGCCTGGTTGACCAGCTGGTCCATCGCCATGTAGAGGAAACTCGAGTAGGACAGGTCGACGATCGGACGCAGCCCGGTCAACGCGGCCCCGTTGGCCGCACCAACGATGATCTCCTCGGAGATCGGGGTGTTGCGCACCCGGGCGGCCCCGAACATCTCGAGGAAGTCGCCCTTGTCCCGGCGGGACTTGCCCGAGCCGGTGGTGCCGTAGACGTTGGCTTCCACGTCCTCGCCGATGATGATCACCCGCTCGTCGGCCTCCATCGCTTCACGCTGGGCTGCACCGATCGCCGCCAGGTAGCTCATGACTGTCATCGCGCCGTCACCATTCCTTCGGTGTAGAGGTCCTTGAATGCGTCGGAGGGATCGGGGAAGTCGCTGGCGTTGGCGAAGTCGACCGCCTCGCGAATCTCCTCGGCCACCGCATCGTCGATGGCGCTGATCTGCTCGGCAGTGGCCTCGCCTCTCTGGCGCAGCTTGTCGGCGAGGAGGGTGATCGGGTCCTTGGCCAGGTACTGCGCCCGCTCGTCGGCGTCGCGGTAGTCGGTGCCGATGCGCAGACCCTCGGAGTGCTCGTTGTAGCGGTAGGTCATCACCTCCACGAGGCTCGGGCCCTCTCCTGCTCGCGCCCGGCGCACCGCCTCGCTCACCGCCTCGTGGACGACGAGGACGTCTTGGCCGTCCTCCACTCGCACGCCCTCGATGCCAAAGCCGTCGGCCCGTCGGGCCACGACACCGGAGGTGACGGTGTGGGCAGGGGTCGACAAGGCGTAGCGGTTGTTCTCGCAGAGGAAGATGACGGGCAACTTCCAGACGCCGGCGAGGTTCATCCCCTCGTAGAGCACGCCCTGGTTGGCGGCGCCGTCGCCGAAGAAGGCGAGGGCCACACGCCCCGTGCCGAGCACCGACGCCGACAGGGCCGCACCGACGGCGATCGGGATGGACGACCCGACGATGCCGGATTCGCCGAGGCTGCCGACAGCGAAATCGGCTAGGTGCATGGAGCCTCCCTTACCGCCGCACACCCCGGTGACCTTGCCGATCAGCTCGGCCATCAGCGGCCCGACGGAGGCGCCCTTACCGATCGGGTGACCGTGGCTACGGTGGTTGCCGGTCATGTAGTCGTGCTCGTCGAGGGCCATGCAGGCCCCGACGACCTGACCCTCCTGGCCGATGCTCGTGTGCACCGTCCCGGGGATCTGGCCCCGTTTGACCATCTTCGATGCCTGCTCGTCGAAGAGGCGGATCAGCTTCATCCGTCGGTACATCTCGAGCTTGATCGTGGTATCTGCGCTCATAGCTCCTCGCGGGTGTGCTCGCCCACACCGGATGGCCGGCGTGGCGTCGTAGGTCGTGGCGGGTCGGTTCGTCGGGTGGCGACCACCCGTCGTGGTGTGGTCATGCCGGGAGCAGCTCCCCGATGCCTCCGACGATCCAGGTCGGCGCCTGGGTCGGGGAGAGGCGCCCGAGAGCGGCGGCGGTGGTCTCGCCCGTTAGCACGACGGCACTGTCCATGCCGGTGATCCGGGCCATGGCGATGTCGGTGCCGAGGCGGTCACCGATCATCAAGCAGCGCTCGATCGGGAGGCCGAGCATGGCCCGGACGGTCTCGAGCATCACCGGGCCCGGCTTGCCCAGGTTGGTGCTGCAACGCACGCCGGTGCATGCTTCGATGGCTGCGACGATGGCGCCTGCGTCGGGCTCACCACCCCCACCTTCCACGGGGCAGTACGGATCCTGGTTGGTGCTGACCAAGACGGCCCCATCCCGGCGCAGGACATCGAAGGCGACCTGCAGCTTGGCGTAGGCGAAGGTGCGGTCGAAGCTCGCCACGACCACGCCGACGTCGCCGGGGTGGTCGGTGAGGCGCAGCCCGGCCCGGGCCAACGTCTGCGTGATCGGCTCCTCGCCGATCACAAAGATCCCGTCGTCGCGGTGGTGGGAGAGCAGCCACGCCGGCGCCGTCACGAGGGGGCTCACGACCTCGTCAGCTCGGGTGGGGATGCCGAGCCTGCTCAGCTTGGCGGCATAGACCGCCGGGTGGCGTGTCGGGTTGTTGGTGACGAAGACGACCCGCCGCCCCCTGCGGCGCAGCTCGGTGATCACTTCGAGGGCCCCGGGGAGGAGGTCACGGCCGAGGTAGACGGTGCCGTCGAGGTCGAAGATGTACCCCTCGTAGTGCAGATCGGGGGGGCGCAGTGCGCCACGGTCGTGCGGACGGAGCCCGCGCTCGACCATCACGCCCGACCCTCCTCGAGCTGCGAGAACGTGCTCCGCAGGGCCGGGTACAACTGCCGGTAGACGGCGAAGAGCTGGTCGTACCGCTTGGAGGCGCCGTCATCGGGCTCGTAGGTCGGGCCACCGCTCGCCATCCCCGCTGCGGCGGCGCGCACCGAGGGGTGCAGCCCGGCGCCTGCGGCAGCGAGCATCGCTGCGCCCAGGCAGGTCGTCTCGGACTCGCCGGCCCGGCGCGCGGGCCGGCGCAAGACGTCAGCCATGATCTGGCACCACACGGCGCTGCGCGAGCCCCCGCCGAGGAGGATGACGTCGTCCATCGGGGTGTCGAGGGCGGCCTCGACGCCCTCGGTCAGCAGCCGCTGCTCGAAGGCCAGCCCCTCGAGCATGGCCCGGAACACGTGGGCCTTGCCGTGGTGGTCGCGCAGGCCGACGATCACCCCGCTCGCCCGGTGGTCCCAGTGCGGGGTCAGGGCGCCGGTCATGTGGGGCAGGACGAGCAGGCGGTCGGAGCCGGGGGGGATGCGGGATGCAGCGGCGTCGAGCACCTGCTCGGTGCTCAAGTCGATCCCGAGGCGGCCGGCGTCGATGCCGGCGAAGCGGTCGACGAACCACGAGACGTTGAGGGTCCCACCGCCGATGAAGGTCTCGAGCATGTAAGCCCCGGCCACCGCACTCGTCATCGACCGGAAGGCGTCGGACCACCGGTACGTGTCGCTGTGGGCGCCGGAGATGACCCCGGAGCCGAGGTTGATGTAGGTCCGCCCGCTGCGGGTGGTGTCGGTGCCCAGGGCGGCGGCCTGGCCGTCGCCGATGCCGAGCACAACCGGGACTGCCGCAGGCAGGCCGAGCTCGTCGGCCACGCCGGCGGTCACCTCGGCCACGACCGTGCCGGGCTGGCCGATCTCGGCCATGCGAGCGAGGTCGATCCCCGCGTCGGCGAGGAGGCCCTCGTCCCACTCGAACGACAACATGTCGAGGAGCCCGAGAGGGTCGGCGCTGCCGGTCGAGGTGTGCCAGGCGCCCGTGAGACGGTGAACCAGGTACGCCTGCACGTCGACGATCCGCTGGCTCCGGCGAAGGACCTCGGGCTCGTGGACCGACAGCCAGCGAAGCTTGTACCAGGCCGGGGTGGTGTTGGGCGGTTTGCCGGTGCGGGCGTGGATGTCGGCGCTGCCGAAGTCCTCGACCTGCTTCCACGCCCGGGTGTCGAGCCAGCAGATCGCCGGCCGCACGGGGCGGCCGTCCTCGGCCACGCAGGCGAAGGTCTCGCGCTGGTGGGCGACGGCAAGCGCCGCGATCCGGCGGCCGTCGACGGAGGCGACGGCCTGGCGGACGGCGTCGCTGGTGGCCGCCCACCAGTCCTCGGGATTCTGCTCCCCCCAACCGGGAAATGGCGACGAGACGTGCAGCGGTGACCGCCCCTGCGCCTGGGGGGTGCCGCAGGGATCCCACACGATGGCCTTGACCGCCGTCGTCGAGCAGTCGATGCCGAGCACTAGATCGGGGGTCACGGCGTCACCGCTCCGGCGGAGGCGGTCGACACTGCAGCCGCGGCCCGGTCGAGCACCTCGTCAACATTCTCGGGCTGCCACCAGCCGAGGGCGTCGAGGAGATCGACGACGGTGAGGCGCGATCGCATCAGGTGGCAGTTGCCGACCGCCCAGGCCGCGAGTCCGACATCGATGCTCGGGTCGAGGTCGGCGAAGCGGCAGGCCCCGCCCGAGGCCCGCAACCCTGCGCCGAGTCGGCGGCTCGGCGCGACGAGCTCGCCCAAGACCTCGGCGTGGTCGGACCACGCCGAGAGGAGGGTGTTGAGCTCGCCGATGCTGGCCTGGAGGCGGCGCTGCTTGGAGGAGTAGTCGCTCCAGCACTCCGCTCCGAGGCGGCCGGTCGGGTCGATCGGGGAGAACGCGTCGCGCAGCCGCTCCTCGTCGACGTCAATGTCGTCTGCGCTCAGCTGGGGGACCTCGGCGCCGAGTCGCTCGGCGAGCAGCTCCCAGGCTGCCGCGGCCACCACCGAGCCCACCCCGACCTGGGCGCCGTGGCTGCCGACCGGGAGGCCAAGCGCTCCGTGGTGCATGTCGAGCATGTGGCTGATCAGGTGCTCGACGCCCGACAGGCAGGCGGTCGAGCCGGCGACGCCGGTGGCAATGCCCCGCACGGCCAGCATGGCGGTGAGCCGGTCCACCGACGACGGCTTGAGCTGCGCCAGGCCGGCCGACCACGTGTTGATGTCGCGGCCGAAGGAGTGCAGCAGGTCGATCGGACCCCAGTGGAAGGAGTCGTCGAGGCCGACGACCGCAGCCAGGTACCAGTCGGCCGGCGCTGTGAACATCGACAGCACCTCGCCGTAGCCGCCCTGGTTCATCGCGGCGGGGGCGCTCGCCACGACGTCGAGGTCGGCCACGACTGCGTCGGGCCAGCGCGACGGCACCGTCCGCTTGACCCCGTCTCGCAGGATGACCGAGACGTTGTCGGTGTAGCCGTCGACTGACGCAGCAGTCTGCACGGCCACGTGCACGGCGGTCCCGTCTCGGCGTGCCGCGAGTTTGCCGATGTCGCTGATGCTTCCACCGCCGACCGAGACGATGCAGTCGACCCCGGCGCAGGCGGTGCTAGCGGTGGTGACGACCTCGGGGGTCACGTGGAGAGGAGGGTGGTCAGCGGCGAGCACGACGCGGCGAACCTCGAAGCGTCCGGCCAGCGACCGTTGAACCTCGTCTTTGATCACCAGGGCGCCGGCGCGGATCTCGGTCTCGTCGACGACGAGCGCCACGGTCGGGGTGCGGTCCGCGGCGACCCCGACCTGGCCCAGGAGCTCGCTGACCAGCGCCGGTACGCGGCTGAGGGCCCCGTCGCCGATCACGACCTGGCGCAGACCGACGGGCGCTAGGCGACCGGCGGGATCGCTCTCGGCCAGCGAGTGGCGGATCCGATCGACGTCGCCGGGATCCCTGATGCGGTCGAAATCCGCCCGGGCTCGTGCCAAGGGCTGCATCTCAGGCTGCCCGGACGGCCATGCTCATGACCCGCTCGGGGGTGGCGTCAGCCCGCTTGAGGATACCTTGGCAGTGGCCCTCGCACATGACGAGGACGCGGTGGGACAGCGCTAGCACCTCCTCGAGCTCGGAGGACACGACGATGACGACGATCCCTTCGGACGCCATGTTGCGGATTCCCTCGTGGATGCTGGCCTTCGCTCCGACGTCCACGCCGCGGGTGGGCTCGTCGAGAATGAGGACCTTCGGCCGCTCCGCAAGCCACTTGCTCAGCAGCACCTTCTGTTGGTTGCCGCCGGACAGCCGGCCGACGGGCATGTCGAGACGGGCGTCGACCTTGAGGTGCTCCGTGGCTCGCTCGGCGAGCTTGCGGATGGTGCGCTCGCGCACTATCCCCTTGTGCACGGCCGAGCGCTCCCACGGGAGGGCGATGTTGCGGTATCCGGACTGACCGAGGTCGAGCCCCTGGGTCTTGCGGTCTTCCGGGACCATGACGATGCCACGGTCGATCGCCGACCGGGTGGTGCGCAGGTCGACCGGCGAGCCCATCACCCTCACGGTGCCCGAGTCGGGCCGGTCGGCCCCGGCAAGCGCCCGGACCAGCTCCGTCCGGCCTGCCCCGACCAGGCCGGCGACGCCGAGGATCTCGCCCGCGTGCAGGGTGAAGCTGACCTCGTCGAAGCGGTCCTTGCACGCGAGACCCTCGACCTCGAGCACGACCTCGGGGTCGGGTGCGGCTGGAGCTTGGCCGCTGTAGACGACGGCACGCCCGACCATGGCACGCACCAGCTCGTCCTCGAGGACCGCACCGGTGGCCCAACGTTCCACCAGGGTCCCGTCGCGCAGGCACACGATCTGGTCGCAGATGTCCCGCGCCTCGCTCAGGTGGTGCGAGATGTAGATGACGCCGACACCCTGGTCACGCAGGTACCGGATGCGCTCGAGAATCTGCTCGACCTCCGCCGGGCCCACCGACGCCGTCGGCTCGTCGAAGATGATGAAACGCAGGTTGCGCGAGATGGCCTTGGCGATCTCGATCTCCTGCTGCTGGGCCATCGACAGGCCGCCTGTCTGCCGTCGGGGGTCGATCTTGACCCCGAGGGCGGCGAGGGCGTCCGCGGAGTCGTTGTACATCCGCTTCCAGTCGACTCGGCCGCGTCGTATCGGAATGCGGCCGAGGAAGATGTTCTCCGCCACCGACAGCTCGGTGACGGTGCGGATCTCCTGGTGAATGATCCCCACCCCCAGTCGCAGCGCATCTGCGGGCGTGTGCGGCTCATAGGCGAGCCCGTCGAGGGTCATCGTTCCGGCGTCGGCGAGGTGGCTGCCCGCGATGATGCCGCTCAGACTGGACTTGCCGGCGCCGTTCTCGCCGATGAGACCGAGCACGGAGCCGGCCCGCCAGTCCAGGTCGATGCGGTGCAGCACCTCGACGCCGCCGTAACCCTTGACGAGCCCGTCGCACACGAGGGTGCCAGCGGTGCCGTCGCCGTTGGTCACCGGCTGGCCTGCCCGCCGGGTGAGTTGCTCCGGTGGACTGCCAGAGTCGTCTCCCCTCGTTGGCGTCGCCTCATGACTTGCGGTTGCGGTCGGTGACCACCGCCGCGACGATGACGGCGCCGACCACCACCGGCTCGAGATTGGGCGAGACGTTGAGCAGGTTGAGCCCGTTGTTGATCACCCCGATGATGAGCGCCCCGACGAGGGTGCCCGACATGCTGCCCGAGCCCCCCGACAAGCTGGCTCCGCCGATGACGACCGCAGCGATAACTGAAAGCAGATCGCTGCCGCCGGTGCCCGAGGTGGGCTCGGCGGAGGCCAGCTGAGCGGCGGTGAACAGCCCCGCGATGGCGGCCAGGAAACCGCTCACCGAGTAGATGATGATGCGGGCCCTGCGCACCGGGAGGCCCGAGAGGCGGGCCACCTCGGCATTACCGCCGATGGCGTAGAGCGCTCGGCCGAGTGGCCGGAAGCGCAGCCAGAGCGCTCCGAGGACGAACGCGGCCAGCATGATGATCACCTGGACGCTGAGGAAGCCGGCGATGTTGGGCGTGGCCACCTCGGTGAACCAGTTGGGGAAGCCACTGATCGGTGACCCGGCAGTAACGAGCAACGCCAGCCCGGCACCGGCGAACAACGTTGCCAGGGTGACGATGAAGGCCTGGATGCGCCAGAAGACGCTGATCAGCCCGTTTATCAGGCCGACACCGGTGCCAATGAGTAGCGAGATGACGATGGCGAGGGGAAACGGGACGCCGTGCGTGCTGAACAACCACGCGCCGACCATCGCCGACAGGGCCAGGACCGACCCGACCGACAGGTCGATCCCGGCGATGAGGATCACAAGGGTCTCGCCCACCGCCATCACCCCGATGGCCGAGGTCTGCCCGAGGATGTTACCGATGTTGCCCTTGGTGAGGAAGTGCGGCGACAGGAAGGTCAGGATGATGACGATCGCCACCAGCCCGAGGAGGGGCCCGGGCACCTTGGACCGGGCGGCCTGGAAGCGCCCGGGTGCCCCCCTCGGTACCCGGGGGGAAGCCGGGGCGGACGTCGTCTCGGTGCTCGCACTGGCGCTGCCGTCACTCAGGGCGACACCGCTGCCCTGCTCCCCACTCGGTGTTCCTGGTCTCGACACCATGTCCGGTTCCCCCTGTCTCCGTGGTGGTTGCGACATCTAGACGCCCATGGGGCCGTAGAGGTCCTTGGCGCTACCGAGGGCGGGCTTGGCCGGCCACTGGCTGATGTTGGCCTGGGTGACAAGGAACGTCGGCTGGTACTGCACCGACGGGATGCCCGACGTCTGGCCCTTCATGGCCTTGATGGCGTCCTGCACTGCGAGCACCCCCATGTGATAGGGCTGCTGCGCCTCCGTAGCGCTCACCGTCTTGGCCCGGATGGCCTGGAAGTCGGTCGGGAAGCCGTCCTCGCTGACGATCACCGGATAGGGCGAGTAGCTGAGGGACTGGGCAGCCCGCGCCACACCGAGGGCCATGGCGTCGCTCTCGGCGAAGATCGCCTTGAGGCCCTTGTGGGCACTCAGGATCGTCTGTGCGGCGGCGTACGCCTGGTCCTCCATCCAGTTGGCCGACTGCTGGGCGACCACGTGGACGTTTGGGAACTTGGCGAGGGCCTGCGCGCACCCCTGGCTGCGCTCGACCTGGGCCGTCACGCCGACGACGCCCTCGATGATCGCGATGTCGCCGCTCCCGCCGATCTTCTGGGCCATGTAGGTGCACTCCTGATCGGCCGCCGCGACGCTGTTGGAGGCAATGTAGGTGACCTCCTTGGCGTTGGTAGCGCTCGCCGGAGGGCGCTCGTCGACGCCAATGACCGGGATCTTGGCGTTGTTGGCCGCAGTGACGCCGGCGGTGGCCGACGGGGCGTCGGTGGGGGTGAAGATGAGCGCACCAACCTTCTCGTTGACGAGCGTGTTGACCTGGTTGATCTGGGTGGCGCTGTCGTCGTTGGCCGACTCGAGGACGACCCGGTAGCCGGCCGCCTTGGCGGCGTCCTTGACCCCGTCTGCCTCGGCGATGTAAAAGAGCGACGTTTGGTCGGACATGGAGAGCCCGATCGTCTTGTTGCTGGACCCCCCCGTTCCGGCCGAGCTACCTGAGGTAGCCGCGGAGCTCGACGGAGACCCGCTGCCGCAGGCTGCAGCGACAAGCGTGGCCGATCCGACCAGGCCAACGGTGGCGATGAACGACCTCGAGGTGCGCATGCTCTAGGTTCCCCCTGGAGAGTGTTCGACTATTTATGCATGACCATCATGGATATGACTAATGAAATAGTGCCGCGCCCCGTTCACGGTGTCAAGGCGCTCGCAGAGCTATCGGGCCTGTAAGGCACGGCACGGTGACGCATCAGTCGATTGGGGTAGCGATGTCACGAGGGCGCGCTGCGCTCGGGGGACGGTGCCGACCCGAGGCAGCCGTGACGGCCACCGGGAGCGTGGTCGTCATTCCCCACCACGCCCAGCGCAGCAAGATCCCGTCGATCGTCCAAGAACGCCGATCACGTCCCCAACGATCACGGGGCGGAAAATCTGAGCGTGGTCGACGAACTCGAGGTTTGCCCCGGCGAGAAGGACCCCTCCCCTCGCTGCGGGTTGCCGACGGACACCGCGTGGCCGCCTCGGGCAGCAGGAGCGGGGATCACCATTCCCGGCGAGGAGGTCACCATGGCCGTCAAGACCACCTGGGAGGCGCACCACGCCTGCGGGCACACCGCCCCCCACGACCTCTCCGCCAGACGGCCGTCGGAGCGGGCCGGCTACGCCCGCTGGCTGGCCACCCGAGACTGCGCCGACTGCTGGAAGGCCGGACGCGACGCTGCGGCCGCCCGGGAGCGCGCCACGTGGCTGGCCGGGCGGCGCGCCGAGGAACTGGCCGAGACCGAGGCGTGGGAAACCCGGGCCGCCATGCCCGCCTTGGACGGCTCCGAGAAAGCCGTCGAGTGGGGACGACGGGTCCGCTACCGGCTCCTCGCCGCCGCCCACGACACTCTCGGCCTAGCCGACGACGACTTCGCCACCCGGATCGAGAACCCCGCCCGGCGCATCGAATCCGGGGCGTGGTGGATCGACCAGCGCGACACCGAACCGGTCGACCTCGAAGAGCTGGTCACCGACGGCGCCTCCAACGAGACAGCCACCATCAGCGAGAACCCGTACTGATGTCCCGTTCCGCATCCCGCCATCAGATCGAATGGCCGCCTCCGGGCTACGCCGAGCCGCCGCCGAGCCGGCATCGCCCTGCCGGTCGACTACAGGGCCGGCCACACCCCGGCAAAGGCCGACGGGCTCGTCACCATCCTACGGGCGAGGGGATTCAGCGACCGCGAGCTGGTCGACGCTGGGCTCGCCCACCGGCAGCTCGGTGGGCGGCCGGTCAGCGACTTCTACCGCCAGCGGGTCCTCATCCCCATCCGAGACGACCGACAGCGCGTCGTTGGGCTCATCGGCCGCAACGTCGGCGACCAGCAGCGCTGGGCCAAGTACAAAAACCCACCCCGCACGGCCGTCTACGACAAGTCCTTCAACCTCTACCAGCCCACTCCGCCCCCGTCGCCCCGCAGGGACAGGTCATCGTCGTCGAGGGCACCCTCGACGCCATGGCCATCGCCGTCGCCGCCATCCGGACCGGCCGCACCGACCGGTTCTGCCCGATCACCCAATCCGGCCGAGAGCTTTCGCCTGGCCAGCTCGCCAGAGTGATCGGTCTGCACCCCGCCTCCCCGGTCCTCGGCTTCGACGGCGACCGGGCTGGTCAGGAAGCAGCCTGCCGTCATGCCCTCGCCGCCGCTCGTCGGGGACGGACTGTGGCGGTGACCGTCCTGCCCCACGACCACGACCCTGCATCCTGGCTCGCCGAGCACGGGGACGACGGCCTGCGAGCCTGGGTACCGGGCGGCCCCACTCGATCACTGCCCAAACCAATTCGGGCCGCCACATACGTGGCGAGCCACCTCGCCCGCCGAGACCTCAGCAGTGGCCAGAGGATGGAAGCCATCGGTTTTGCTCGAACAAGCATTCGGCCGGCTCGGAAGTTCTACCCGCTCTCCCCGAGCGGTACCGGTGGCCAGCGACGACTGGGTAGTGACGCTGTGACCACCGAAGAAGCGGCGTCGGAACGCCACCGCGGACGGAACGCTGCCAGTAGTCAGGGCGCGCCTTCACCACGCCAACCGGTGCACAAGCGGTCCCGAAACACAAGGGACGTTGGTGACCGAGGGCGCTACTTCACGCTCCAGCAAGCCGCTGATGCGTACCCGGCCTTCACCGGCCGCCTCCTCAGACGCTTGGTCCAGCAGCGCCGCATATCATCCAGCCGTGTGGGCCGGAATATTGTCCTCGCCGAGGCGGACATCGAGGCCTACGTCCAGGCCAACAGGGTGGAGCCACCGACGCGCTCGCCCCGTTGGGACCTGGCGTCGTAACCGCGTGGGCGAAGGCACTGGCATTGGCGGGCACCCTTGATCTTTCGTCCGGAAAGGTAGGAGACAGCGATGGGCTCCGTCCGAAAGTCACCTAGGAACCCAGCCCGGTGGGAAGCGAGATATCGCGACCGAAGCGACCGTCAACGGACGAAGACATTTGAATCACGTGCGTCAGCTAAAGCGTGGCTCGCAGCCACTGAGGCGGACCTGCGCAGGGGAACCTGGATCGACCCCAGTTTTCGAGCGACGAAAATCACCGCCGTTGCCGAGCACTGGCTCACGTCCGACCACAGGAAACGATCTGGATCAATAGCCCGTGATCGCAATCCTGGTTACTCATATCCTGCCGGTCATCGGGACCACGGCTGTCGGTGCGATCACGAGGGGCGACGTGCAGAACATCGTCAACAACTGGTGTAAGTCGTTCGCTCCCTCGACGGTGCACCGGCAGTACGCCTGCCTCCGGGGCCTGTTGTCCTATGCGGAGAGCTGCGAGCTGATAGCCCGGTCTCCGTGCCGGAATATTCGCCTTCCTGACGTCTCCCCCCGTGACGCGAAGATCCTCGACGGAGCCCAATTGGAACACCTCGCCGAGGCGATGGGCGACTACAGCTCGATGCTGTACCTGGCCGCGATGGGGCTCCGCTGGGGCGAGATCGCCGGCCTACGAGTCGGAGCTATCGACTTCCTCCGAGGGACCGTCACCATCGTCAGGCAACGAACCCGAGGGACCTCTGGTCGGATGATCGACCAGGAGCCGAAGACCCGCACGAGCCGCCGCTCTCTGAGTGTGCCGGAGTGGCTGATGACCATGGTGGCCGAGCATCGCCGCCAGAAGCGTGAACGGTGGCGACACCAAAGCCCTGGTCTTCGTTCCCCAGGGGGAGAGCCGCTCCACTACTCCAACTGGCGTCGGCGGGTGTGGTTGCCTGCGCTCGCTCGGGCGGGGCTCGATGACCTCACGTTCCACGACCTGAAGCACACCGCCGCAACGACCCTCGTCGAGGAGGGAGTGGAGTGAAGACAGCGCAGCTTCGACTTGGTCACGCCAACCCGCAGACGACACTCCGGGTCTACGCCCAGGTCACGCGACGGGCCGACCGAGAGGGTCGGCGAGCGGCTCCGCCCCCGGTCCGGGGACTTCGGAGACAACATCTGCGGGGCCACGCCGCCATCGGCTGGAGCGTGACCTCTCGTGGCTCCCGTGGTGCAGATGTGGTGCAGATGCCTGTCGTTTGCCAGCCGCATGGGGCCAGGTTGCCGCTGGTTTTGCCAGTGGGATGGGACCACTTCTGTTGCCAGTCATGGGACCACGGTGAGGGTTCACCAACGCCGGCCGGAGAGTTATTCGGCTGGGTCTCTGACGAGGAGGCCCAATGGTGTTCAGGGAGGTATCGGTGGTCCAGGTCAGAGAGGCGCTGCGGCGCTGGTTGAACGGTGACGGCGAAAGGCCGGTCGCTCGGGGGGTTGGGATCGACCGCAAGACGGCGAGGCGGTACATCGTCGCCGCGGTCGAGCTCGGCGTCAACCGGGACGGCGGCGAGGGGCAGCTCACCGACGAGCTGATCGGGCAGGTGGTGGAGCGGGTGCGCCCGCTGCGGCCCGACGGTCACGGTGAAGCGTGGCGGGCGCTGCTCGCCGAGGAGGAGCGCATCAAGTCGTGGGTGAGCGAAGACCTCACCGTCGTGAAGATCGGCATCCTTCTCGCCCGGCGAGGTGTCGTCGTCCCGCACCGGACCTTGGCCCGATTCGCGGTGCAGCGGTGTGGGGCGGGCTGGCGATCGACGACGGTCCGGGTGGACGACCCGCCGCCGGGTGTCGAGTTGCAGGTTGACTTCGGCCGCCTGGGCTTGATCCCTGACGGCGAGAAGCGACGTGTGTGCTGGGCGTTGATCTTCACCGCCTGTTTCAGCCGCCATCAGTTCGTGTGGCCGACGTTCACTCAGACGACGGCGGACGTGATCGCCGGGTTCGAGGCCGCCTGGTTGTACTTCGCCGGGGTGTTCCCAGTCGTGACCCCCGACAACATGGCCTCGATCGTGGCGAAGGCCGAGAACATCGCGCCTCGGTTCAATGATGTGTTCTTCGAGTATGCCCAGTCCCGTGGTTTCGCGATCGACGCGGCCCGGGTGGCGACCCCGACGGATAAGCCCCGCGTCGAGCGGACCGTGCCCTATGTGCGCAACAATTTCTTCGCCGGTGAGAGCTTTGTCGATCTGGCCGACTGTCGGGTCCGGGCACAGCGGTGGTGCACCGAGACCGCCGGCACGCGCATCCATGGCACGACCCAGTGCCGGCCGATCGAGGCGTTCCGGGTCGACGAACTCTCCCGGTTGTTGTGCCTGCCGGGCGCGCCGTTCGACGTCCCGACGTGGTCCGAACCGAAGCTGCACCGCGACTTGCATGTCGAGGTCGACAAGGCGTTGTACTCGGCACCGCACCGCCTGATCGGTCACCGGCTCAAGGCCCGCCGGGACCAGACAACGGTGAAGCTGTACTTCCGCGGCGAGCTGGTCAAAGTCCAATCCACGTAAGGCTCCTGGCCAACGCTCGACCGACCCGGCTGATCTGCCCACCGGCAAGGAGGTCTACGCCACCCGCGATCTGGACCGGTTGCGGCGCATGGCCGCCGATCACGGCGAAGCGATCGGCATTTACGCCGGCGCGCTGTTGGACACGCCGTTGCCTTGGACCAAGATGCGTCAGGTCTATCGGCTATTGGGGCTGGTCAAGAAGTGGGGGGCGACCCTCGTCGAGCAGGCCTGCCGGCGGGCGCTCGACGCCGAAGCCGTCGACGTCAATCTCGTGAGCCGCATGCTAGAACGCGGCCGGGAAGGCACTGAGTCCGACGCCCGACCGGACCCGGTCGTGATACAGGGCCGCTTCGCCCGCGACCCGTCGGAGTTCACCGCCGCCAAGGAGACGCGACGGTGACTACGCCCACCCCGAACGTCGCTCCCGAGCTCAAGGCGCTGATGCGCAGGCTGAAGCTCGGCCGGCTGCTCGACACCCTGCCCGAGCGTCTCGCTCTGGCCCGCAGCCACGACCTCACCCACGCCCAGTTCCTCGAGCAGCTGTTCTCCGACGAGGTGCAGCGCCGTGACACCGACTCGGCCGGTTTGCGAGCCCGCGCTGCGAAACTGGATCCGTCGATGGTGCTCGACGCGTGGGATGACACCGCCAAGATCACCTACGACAAGGCGATCTGGGCAGAGCTCGTGTCGATGCGCTTCGTCGACCAAGCCCGCAACGCCTTCATCCTCGGACCGGTCGGCGTCGGCAAGACATTCCTGGCCAGCGCGCTCGGTCATATCGCCTGCCGGCGTCGTATCGGCGTGCACTTCGAACGGGCCGACAAGATGCACAAGCGGTTGAAGGCCGCCCGGCTCGACGCCAGCTACGACGCCGAGATGCGCAAACTCATCGGTGTCGATCTGCTCCTCATTGACGACTACGCCCTCCAGCCGCTCGACGCCATCGAGACCGCCGACCTCTACGAGATTTGCGTCGAGCGCCACCACCAGGCAGCCACGGTGCTGACCTCGAACCGGGACCCGAGCGAGTGGCTGGCGGTCATGGCCGACCCACTCCTCGCCCAGTCCGCCGTCGACCGGCTCAAGAGCGCAGCGTGGGAACTCGTCATCGAAGGCGAGTCCTACCGGCAACACGAAAAGCCCACCCTCACCGACCCGACCGAACCATCGCAACCGTCGCGCCGGCAGCGTCGAACTTGACACCAGGGCCGACTCCGAGGATCATCACGTCAGCCGGTCAACCTGGGCCACGACGTGGTCCCATGCTCCTGGCAACAGAGTGGTCCCTTAGGGCTGGCAAGCGACAGATGTCCGGCCGTGACGGGGACTCAACACAAAGTCCCTGGTCAGGGTGGTGGGGCTAGGAAGAATCGAACTTCCGACCTCAGCATTATCAGTGCGAAATCGGCCGGCTTTCGTGGATGGACCTGCACTCGTGCGGATACGTTCTCCCAGTTCAGAGCGTTATACCCAGATCCATGGACGCCTGTGGACAACGACGAATGTTCAATAGATGTTCGATGGAACCGGGTGTGCCTCCGCCCTGGGGACTACAAGGGGAGTGACATGACGGTCCTGTCCGCTTCGAGCCTGTCCAGCCTCGACTACGACCCCTGGCGGGGTCCTGATCAATTGTCCGGGGGTCGCTCACTTACGAGCGGGGCTGTCAAGGCCAAGCCCTCCGGGCGGCCTACGGCCGGCCTTGACAGCCCCGTGCTCCCTGAACGCCTGCAAAAACCCATGCGAGCGACTCCGAGCTCTGCATCACGCCGAGACGGCCGTGCGGGAGACTCAGATTGCTCCATGCGATTCTGGTCCCGGTGTTGAGGATCACGTAACCCTGTAGGAACTCGATCATTGAAAGTGTCGGTCCCTGAGTGCCCTGGGTGGGCCCGTGGAAGGTCCACCAACGAGTTGGGGGCTCCCACTCTGCTGACGGTGTCCAAGCCGTTCAGTCGAGGAAGGAGCCCCGGGGCTCATGCTCACACAGGGAGAAGACGTGGAGGCTTACGCACTCAGGAAGCGAGGCTGGTCGTATGTCGCGATCGGCCGCCATATTGGTTGTGACTGGCGCACGGTCAAGGCGTATCTGGAAGGGCGTCAGCCGGGCGTGCGCCGGCGGGCCGAGCCCGATCCGTTGGAACGGTTCGTCCCGTATCTGAAGGCCCGCTTCGTCGACGACCCGCACGTGTGGGCGTCGGCGCTGTTCGACGAGGTGGTGCAGGTCGGCTACGAACGGAGCTATCCGAGCTTCGCCCGCCAGTTGCGAGTGGCGGGGCTGCGTCCACACTGCGAGGCGTGCGACGGGGTCGCCAGCCGCGACACGATCGAGATCGCCCACCCACCGGGCGAGGAGATCCAATGGGACTGGTTCGAGCGGCGCCGGGCGCCGTGGGGCGGGATCGGCTACGTGTTGTTGGGGACGTTGCCCCATTCGGGTCGCACCCGCGGGGTCATCGCCTCGAGCATGGACCAGCCCCATCTGATCGAAGCCATGGACGGCGTGCTGCGCCGGCTGGGCGGCACGGCCCGACGCTGGCGGGTGGACCGGATGGCGACGGTGATCGTGCCGGGCAGTTCCGATGTGCAGGCCAGCTTCGCCCCGGTGGCCAAGCATTACGGTGCCACGGTTGTGCCTTGCCCGCCGCGACGGGGTAACCGCAAGGGTTCGGTGGAGGCCGCGGTGCGTTACGCGACGGGGCGGTGGTGGCGCAGCTTGGCCGCGGAGTCGCCCGAGGCGGCCCAGGTGAGCCTGGAGCGGTTCTGGTCGACAACCGGTGATGCTCGGCTGCGCAGCCCGTCACGGATCACCGACCCGCCCGGCGATGGGAGCCGGCCGCGCTGGCCGAGCGTGGGCGAGCTGGCCGAGGCCGAGCCGTTGGCGGCGTTGCCGGCCATACCTTTTCCGGCCACGATCGAGGTGGCCGCGCCGGTCGATCACCAAGCCACCGTCGCCTTCCGGGGCAACCGCTACTCGGTGGCCCCGGGCCTGGCGGGCGCGACGATGACCCTGCGCCATCGCCTGGGGACCGCCACGCTCGATGTCGTCAGCCCCGCCGGGGCGCTGCTCGTCACTCACAGCCTGGCCCCGGCCGGCTCGGGGACGATGGTGCGCACCGCCGCGCATCGTGACGCCCTCGAGACCGTCGTGCTGGGCCAGTTCAGCTCGGCACGACCGTGTGACCGCAAGGAGAACCGCCCGCCGGGGGCGGCCGCCGTCGCGGAGCGAGCCAAGCTGATGGGCGCCCACGACGCCGAGCCATCCGTGGACCTCGCCGGCATGGCCGAGGTTATCCGCCTGGCCTTCCCCGGCTGCGTGGAGGTCTGTGGCGGCGAGGTGCCGGCATGAGCGTCAGTTCCGACTACCAGCGGCTCCGCGCCCACCTGGCGTTCCTGCGCATGGGCGCGGCGGCCGAGGCCCTGCCGGGCCTGCTCGACGAGGCGATCGGCGCCAAGTGGTCCAACCAGGCGTTCCTCGAACGGCTGCTGGCCATCGAGGTCGACGCCACAGACGAGCGTCGCCGGGCCAGTCTGGCTCGCTTCGCCTCGCTGCCCTCGCCGTTCACCCTCGCCGACTTCGACTTCTCCGCCCAGCCCTCGGTCGACCCCAAGCTGATCGCCGAGCTTGGCACCCTACGTTTCGTGGAGGACGCCACCAACGTGTTGCTGATCGGCCCGCCAGGCGTCGGCAAGACGATGCTCGCCGTCGGGCTCGGGCATGCTGCGGTGGCCGCAGGGATGCGGGTCTACTACACCACCGCGGCCGAGCTCGCAGCCCGCTGCCATCGAGCTGCGCTGGAGGGGCGGTGGGCGACGACCATGCGCTTCTACGCCGGACCGCGCCTGCTCATCGTTGACGAGGTCGGCTACCTCCCTCTTCCCGCCGAGGCCGCCTCCGCCCTGTTCCAGGTTGTGAGCCAGAGATACCTGAAGGGGAGTATCGCTCTCACGACCAATCTCGGGATCGCTTCGTGGGGCAAGGTCTTCAACGACGACCCGATGGTCGCCGCCGCCATGTTGGACCGTCTGCTGCACCGCAGCATCGTGATCAACATCGACGGCGACAGCTACCGGATGCGCAGCCACCGGGCGCGTGCCGACGCCACCCGAAAGGCGGTGGCGGGATCGTGACCGGCTACCAACCGGCCGCCCCGTCTTGTCACGATCCCGTCACGATGCACTGCCCCATCTGCCAGCACGCCTTCGTCCCGACCGGCCGCCAGAAATACTGTTCCGACGCGTGCCGGGCCGCCGCCTACCGCCGGCGACGTGACACCGGTCGAACAACCGTCACCGTGCCCAAAACCCAGCCCCGCCGGCCGATCACCGTCTACGAATGCGACACATGCGGCGACAGGGCCCTCGGCGAACAGCACTGCGAGACGTGCAACACCTGGATGCGCCGTGTCGGGCTCGGGGGCGAATGCCCCTCGTGCGGGGACCCAGTCGCCGTGGTCGAGCTTGTCGGTCAGGAGGTGATCGCCAGCCGCTGATCTACTATCAACCCCAGCCACCCACGGCCCTCGGACGCACCTACATTTTCGGTGATCGCCCACCTACATTTTCCGCGATCCGCGACACCGGCCAGGAGAGACCGCTTAGGTCCGCCGAATAGGCGTTCTCGATCAGCTCCAAAGAGGTCTCGGAGCGATAACCGGCGTCGACTCCGCCAAGCACGCCGAGGCGGTCAGGTACGGCCATGCCAACTTCAGTCAACCAGTGTCGGGCGGCGTCTTTGTCTGTGCCGTCCAGGACGACGGCGACGAGAAGGAACGTCGGTGGGGTCGTCCGATCGTCGAACTGGATGAGCACGTCATGGAACTCGACGGCGAACCCGCGCCGCGATGCGCGTCTCGCCCGAGCGGCGATATCCTTCGCCAACGCCACCTGATCATCGGGGACGGCGGGTCGGTCGTAGCGGCGCCCGAGCCACATCTTGAAGGCGACGGCCCTGTCCGGGGCGATCACATTGACTGGCGACGCCACCGCGACCAGGGCCGATGGTGAGACTCGAACCGGTGCCCTGTCCGAGTGGACGCCTTCGGTGTCGGTCAGGCGGACGATCCTGGAACGGATACCCCACTCGGTATCGACCGTGTCGGCGGTGATCCGGGCACGGAGTTCTACGAGCGGTTCGGTCCGGGTTGTCTCCCACTCATTGAGATCGCAGTCCTGGCTGGCCACAACCCAGGTGTGGTGAGCTCCCTCTCTCGGTCCGACGTGTCCGTGGTCGTCGAGGACGAGGCCGGGCACAGGCAGCTCGGCTTCTAGAAAGCTGCCTTGACGCCAGTTAGCGGCGTAGAGACTGGCCACCTCACTAGTCGTGGAGCGCGGTCGTCGCCTCGCCAGGTCGGGCGGGGAACAGGCTGCGCATCATGCCGCCAGAGTGGGGAGGGCGGAGCACGTCGAGCGCGGCCAGATAGGCGCCGGCCACGTCACCGCTGCCGAACATCTCGACCGCGGTCGGACGGCCGTCATCGGGCGGTTCATTGAGCATCCTGACGAGCAGCTGCGGATCGCCGTGGACGACGACCCGCAACCGAGCTATCAAACGGTGCAGGACTGAAATCCGCCGGGCGGTGTCGGGTGTACGAATGAGTCGGCTTCGGCCCTCGAGGGCAGCTTCGATGGTCGGATGGGTGGTCCTGGTGAGCGTGCCGAGCGTCCGGAGCGACCAGCCGGTCCACTCTCTGATCTGCCGCAGCTGAACCTGGACGTTGGGCGTTTCGGCGGGCGGGCTCGACGGGATCGTCCAGCCCGGGTTATTGAAGTGAGTGAGAGGAATGGGTTCCTTCCGATGCGGCAGTGTCCAAGAGCCGGGAAGCGTGTCATCGGCGGGCTCAGCGATATCGGGGGCTCCCACCGTGGCCGGGGCCAGCATGAAGGTCATGAGAGCGCCTCGTACCCGAAGTGTTCCTCGCCCTCCGGGGTGAGGGACCAACGAAAGAAGGCGTCAATCTCGCCGTGGAGCTCCTCGAACTGTCCGCGCAACCCCGCGGCGTCGAAGGGTTGTGCGGCCTCGCAGAACAGGTCCAAGCTGATGATGTAGCTCCGCTCGCTCGTCGTGACCGGCGGGTTGCCCGGGATACCCGAACCGGCCGGCACCAGCCCATGTTGCACGTTCGCCCGAATCTCCGCCGGGCCGGTAAACGACCCAGCAGCCGGCGCGCGCAGAGACACCTGGCTCAACGCGGCCTCCAGGACTGTCTCATCGCCTACCACCTCACTCGCGGTCCACCCCGTTAGCTCGCGACGGAACCAGTCTCTCCATCCTGTCTCATGGCCAGGCGGCAAGGCCGCGACGGTCAGGTAACGGGCGCCGAGGCGGTCACAACGTGGGACTCGTGCCTCTTCGGCCAAAACAGTCAGTACTTCCTCTATGCGGTCGGCGAACTCTTCGACACCCTGGTAAGACGCACCGACACTCAAGGTTGTACTTCCGCCTCCGATCGTCGCAATCCGCCCGTCGTCGTCGGCCAGCTCGTAGACGACGCCACCGGTGATCGCTGGTGGCTGCCCGGCCAATCCGGTGGGGAGCTGCACGGTGATCTCTTGGCGAGGAGCCATATAGGGGTATCGATCACGGAGCCGCTCTTGGATCGGAGCGATACCTTCAGCCGTCTGCAGCCGGGCGATCATCGGAAAGCGAACCTGCACCAATGCCTGTGCCAGCGGAGCGCGGGCCAAGCGATAACGGCCCGGAGGCTCTAGTCGGAACACTCGTCACCCTCCCGACTGTGAACTATCCATGTGCTTACCACTGTAGCCACGTTCCGACGGAGAGTGACGTTGGCCGCCCGAATCAACGAACTCCAGTCGCTCTTTGTGATCACCACGGCGCTCGACTCCGTCATCAGAATGACCGCGATCCGCAACGGAGGGCGACTAACTCCCCGGAGGGACCCGACGCTTCGGGAGCCGTGCAGGGCGACAAGTGATGCTGACAGCTCGTTGACCTGCTATTTCGCGATCACAGACGGTAGGAATCGCCGGCGACAGCCTCCGAAAAACTCGGGGTTGTCGATGTTGCTGTCAAGGTTGCCGTCAAGGTCGGGGGCGGACCGTGGCCTCCATGACCACCACTTCTACTCCCCTCCAGTCGGCTCTTCGGGCCTGACCGGCCAAACCAGGGGCGGCCCCCGCCGCCCGCCGCGCTGTTCGTGCCTGGGCCACGGTCCCGCCCCTGGCCGGTTTCGCTTCGCCTGCCGCGGCTGCGGTCGCGGTCGCCGATCCTGGTCTTGGCGGCGGGGCCCTTTGCGGCCCTGGGCGGCCGGTCCGGCGACGGGTGGGCGCACACCGCGGCGGTCGCCGGGCTGGTGCCGTGGCTGACGCCGATCATCGGATGCTGGCAGCAGGCCGGGCTTGCCGGTCAGGATCTGGAAGCGGCCGAGGCCGATCTCGTCGCCGCCTGCTACCTCGCACTGCGCGACCAGCCTGGGCCTGGGCCGGTCGATCCCGGCCGGGTCGTCCAGGCCGGCTGGCATCGAGCGTTCAACGACCGGCGCACCGAGAGAGCCCGGACCACCCGGCAGGTTCGGGTCAATCCTGATCGTGTTACCGCGACCGGGGCGGGCCGCTCGAGTTTCGAGACGGTCCTGGTCGAGCTGTCCAAGGCGGTCACCGCGGGGCGGGTGCCGGTCTCGGGGGCGGCCGCGTTGGCGTGGCACACCGGGGCTGGCCGAGAGATCGCTCGCCGGGCTGGGATAACCCCCGAGGCTCTCAGGGCCCGACGGTCCCGTGCGCTGCGTTCCCTCGCCGGTTCGGGCCGTTGGGGGAGGTGGCTTAGGTGCTGTCGGTCGGGGTGATCTCAGGGGGCGGGGTCGGCTACTACCTCCAGACTGTCGGCGCCGGGGTCGACGACTACTACCTTCGGGCCGAGCCGGGACGCTGGTAGGGGGAAGGCGCGGCCGGGCTCGGCCTGTTCGGAGAAGCCGACCCCGAACAGATCCGTGCCGTGCTCGCCGGACGTGACCCGGCCACCAGCTCCGAGTTGGAAAGTCGCCGCCTACGACCTGACCTTCTCCGCCCCCAAGTCGGTATCGGTGCTCGCCGAGCTCGCTCCCGACCGTGCCGTCCGGGACGCAGTCGCGACCGCGCACCGCCAAGCGGTCACCGACGCGCTCGGGCTGGTCGCCGTCGAAGCGGCCCGGGGCCGGCGCGGTCACGGCGGCGCCCGCAGCCTGGAAGTAACAGGCGTGACGGCGGTGGGTTCGATCACAGTTCCCGCGCCGGTGACTCCCAGCTCCACACCCACACCCTCGTCGACAACCGCGCCCTCGGCGTCGACGGCCGATGGGGGGCCCTGGACGGGCGGCGCATCTTCGGATGGGCCAAGACCGCCGGCTACGCCTACCAGGCGTCGCTGCACCACCACTCACCACGAATCTCGGCGTCACGTGGGGGCCGGTGACCAAAGGAGCAGCCGAGATCGACGGCATCCACCCCGCCGTCCTCGACCAGTTCTCGACCCGCCGAGCCCAGATCACACTCCGACGGCGGGCGGTGGCGTACAGCTGGAGTGGGGACGACGACAACGGCGTCGAGCTCGAGTTCCGTCCCGACGGCACCATCGGCATCCTCATCGACGTTGGTGGGCACACCACGGAGTACTCGGTGACGACCTTCACCGACGCCGCCGTGCACGAGGCTGCCTCCTGGGCCCGCAAGCTGGCCTGAGCCAGTGGCGCCTGCCGGCGCCGGCCACGGCGACCACGAGCCGGCGGTCTGGCACCGGATCCCACCGCGCCACTTCCCCAAGAAGCCACACCAGGACCGACCGGACAGCTCGGCGTTCGATGACACCAGCGACACCGAGGCGATGTCAGCCGTTCTTACCCGACCAGAGCGCGATCCAACCGACATCATCGCCGGCCACGACGGCTACGGCGTCGTCGCCCTCACCGTCACCGACCGCGAGGCCCAAGGACAGCGCATCGTGGCCGACCCCCGTCCGGACGAACCGGACCACGTTCTCGTCGTCGGCCCTAAGACCCAGGCCCGCCGGCGCGCCATGGCCCGCTACTGCCAATGGGTGATCCGCCCACCCGAGGCCTACCCCCAAACGGGATGACCCCCGAAAGGCCGTGTGATCGAGGCCGTCGAACGATCCGGCCGAGCCCCAGCACCGAACGGGACTTCAGCCCCTCGACAGGCCGGCCGCCCTCGCGACCGCAGCGTCCGCCGGCGCCACCGTCGTCCCCCTGGCTGCAAGGGCCAGGCAAGGTTCTACACATTTGCATCTCTGATGCGGTGGGGCCGGGCCCCGCGCCACGTGCTGCTCTTGGCCAGTATGCGCCCGGGGGGAGACGAGTGCAACCGGCGTCGGAGTGCAGCCGGGGTCAAAGGCCTGTCGCCCGTCACCGATGTCGGGCCGTTGGCGGGACCATTCGGACTGCTGTGGCCGAACGTAGTTGCTGCCGCCCCTGCGGTCGCTTCGCTCCCTTCGGGTTGGCCTCCGCCCAAAACCAAGCCCCGGGGGCGGAGCACGCAGCGAGCGGTCCGGGCGGCTCGGCGAGGTCGCCGTTCGCTGAGGGCCGTCGGGTCTCGCCGGTACGGTTTGGATCTCGTGAGCGGCGACAGGGACGGTGTTGACGTTCGGGTGATCGGGGCCGGCACGTTCGGTCCTTGTTCGTTCGGCCCTGGACACCGACGGCTCCGAGGCGCCACTGGACCGGTCTGCACATCGAGGGTCCCGGCCGCGGCCGCCACCGCGGGCATGGGAGGGCCGAAACGGTACGGCACGGATGTGTCCAACACCTACACCGGTCGAAGCGACGTGCGGGCCGGCCGAGCCTGGGGACTGCAGGTCCAATTTCAGGTCCAATTCTTGTTCCAATTGTGGCCTTGAACTGCACTGATGTGAGGGTAGGTCCAATTCATATTTTTTTTGGATTGGACCTGGAATCACAGTTGCAGTCGACGTTGCAGTCCATGCCAGGGGCGGATCGTGGTGGCCATGAGCCCACGTCTCAGCCTCGGTTCCGCCGTCATCGACCATGTCGCCATCTTCGGTGACCGTCCCCGGACCGACCGCGATTCGCCCGCCGATGGACGGCGCGCACCCGGAGGCTGGCGTCGGTCGGGCCAGCTCCGCCCAGATCGCCGCCGTCGCCCGGACCTCCAGCCCGGAACGCCAAGACCAGATTGTCGGCTGGCTGATCGCCCAGCCGGCTGGGGATAAGTGGGCGTAGCTCACCGTCCTCGCCGCCGTGGCCCCCGTATGCGATGGGTGGTCGGCCGGTAGGCAGGGGCCGGGGTAACCCGGTGCTGATCTTGTCGATCTCGAGGCCGAGCTCGACACCGCCTGCTGGACCAACCCCCGCGCCCTCACGGCCGATGGCGGCCCGTCGCCGGATCGTGCCGAGATGGCCGTGGTCGATCGAGCCTGGCAGAAGACCCGAGACCGCCGGGCCCGCGCCCGGCGCCGCACGCCCGCCCTGGCATCTCCGACCTGGGCACCCTCCAATGGATAGGTGCGCTCGTCGGCGGACATCGACGTGCCCGTCACCTCCCAGAGCCGAAGCCACCACCTCCTCCCCACGTCAGCACCACCACCAGCCCGCAGCGCCGACCCCGGCTCCCCATCGAGACCATCGCCGACGGCAATCCCGCCCACCCCCTCTGGCCCGCCCACAACCACCCCAACATCGTCGCCCTCCCAAATTGGGGCTGACAACCGCCGCATGCCCTCTCAGCCGATCCACCGCCCAGACAAAGGAGTTTCCGTCATGACCGAAATCGCCTCCACCCCAACCCGGCTGCTGTATACGCCCGTCGAAGCCGCCACCGCCCTCGGTATCAGCCGCTCGAGCGTCTATGTCCTCCTCTCTCGAGGGGACATCCCGTCGGTGCGCATCGGAGGCAGCCGCAGGATCCCCGTCGCCGCCCTCGACGAGTTCGTCGACAACCTCCATCCCCGGCGTCACTGGCCCAAACCCAGCGACGACCAAGGCGAGCAGGTTTCGCCCCGGGCATCTTGGCGGCTCGAAACGACGGCGACCGTTCCTCGTGACGGTCTCGGTTTGTCAGCGCTACGAGGGGTGACGGGCCCTGTCGGGCGCCACCCGGATTGCCACCGCCTCGGCAGCCTCGCGGTCCCGATCCTGGGCCACCCGGGCGTACACCGCCAACGTCATCGCCGGTGTCGTATGCCCCAGCCGATGCATCGCCGTGCGAAGGTCCACTCCCGAGGCAACCAGGGCGCTCGCTGCTATAGACCGAAGATCGTGGTAGCGGAGTCCGGCCAGACAGGCCGCCGTGGTCGCCGGTTGCCAAACGCGCGTCCGCCAGTTGGTGTACGACAAGCCGTTGCCAGCCTGGTTGACGAACACCAAGACTCCAGAATCGGCGCCCGTGACGTGGCGGCCCTGGAGTAGTCGGTCCAGGTCGTCGAGGAGCCACGCCGGCGCGGCCAGTGTCCGGACCGAGCCTTGCGTCTTCGGGGCCACGAGCCGACCGTGCCGGTCGAGCTGGGCCTTCACGGTGATCGTGCCACCGACCAGATCGAGAGACCCAGCGGTCAGGCCGGCGGCCTCGGCCCAGCGCAACCCGAGAAGCGCTCCGCACCACATGAACGGAGCCTGATCCCGGCCCAACACCTCAGCAAGGTTCTCCAGCTGACCGGCTTTCAGTCCCGGTCGGACCACCTCGTTGGGATGCGGCAGCCGCACTCGGCTGGCTGGGTTCCGCATAATGAGCTCGGCGTCAACCGCGTGCTGGAACATCGCCCGCAGGACCGAGTACTGCCGCGACACCGTCCTCGGGGCCTGGCCCGCGGCCGACCACGAATCGACGAGCGCCTGACAGTCCGCCTTGGTCACGGTCCTGATCGCCTGCTCGGAGCCGAGCCCCGATACCACGTGCATCGCCACGATGGCGCGATCCCGGGCCTGCGTCGACTCCCTCTTCGAACCCGTCGCCAGCCACTGCACCCCAAGGGTCGCCAGCGTCGTCGATCCCCCCTTGGGCTTCATGTACAGACCGTCGGCGGCCGCGGCCCACTGGTGAGCCTCGTAGTCAGCCGCGGCACGTTTGGTCGCGAACGTCTTTGAGTACTGCTGGCCGTCCGGACCGCGCAGCTTCACGTCGTAGCGGCGGCCCGTCGCGGTCTCTCGGGCGTGGATGCTCATCGAACACAACCGTACTGGGCTGGACGCCTCAGGATGTTCGATAGATGTTCTATCGAACTACCACCGGCTTCCAACTACTCACCAGATTACCCCTCTGACCTGGTGTGTTCTGGGTGGGGCTAGGAAGAATCGAACTTCCGACCTCAGCATTATCAGTGCTGCGCTCTAACCGACTGAGCTATAGCCCCGTGCACGCACGAGCGCTCGATACTACAAGAGACTCCCGGGCGCCGAGAAGCCGAAGGGCAGGGCCGGTGGGTACCGAACCACCGCGTCCCGTCAGTCCGGTTCGCTGATGACGATGGCCTGGATCCCTCCGACCAGGTCACTGAGGAGGTTGTAGAGCATCGAGGCCACCACGTTGAGGAGGGTTCCGGCGATGACGAGCACGGCACCCCCGATGGCGGTGTACTTGAAAGCGACGTTGCCGTGCAGCTTGAACTTACGGTCGTCGGCGAGGCTGCGAACGGCCTTTTGGATGTCGTTGACGAAGCCGACCTGGATGGCGACCCGCCAGGCCACGAGGCCGGCCACCAGGACGACGACGAGCATCAGCACGTAGAAGAGAAAAGAGACCTTGAAGACCGTCCACGTGTCGAGTCTGCGGATGAGGCGGCGTGACGAACGGGCCCGCACGACCGTGACCTTGCGACGCCGCTGCCACCAGTGGTGGGCTCCGACGGCGATCTCCGAGTCGGGGGCATACTCCCTGCCGACCTGTCGGGCCACGTTGTCGGGGAGGGTCCGGTCAGGCCGGTGCCGAGCAGGACCCGGCTCCGTCCGGCCGGGCTCGAGGGTCCGGCCGGGCTCGGACGGCTCCCGTTCCGGCTCGTAGGGGCGTCCTGGCCCGCCAGGACCGGGTTCGACAGGAGCGCGGCCGGTCTCTGACCCACGACCGGTTTCCGGTGCCCAGTCCCCTTCGGGCCGAGGCGGCGCCACTCGCAGACTGCCCCTGCGTACCCCGGTCCTTGCCCCGCCAGAGCCGCCACGGGGAGAGCCAGGTTCGGACGTGAGCTCCGGCGTGGCCGACCGGGCCGACGACCCCGAGGCGCGTGGCGAAACGGAGGAGGCGGACGAGCGCACCGCGGTCGACCCTTGACCCGAGCCCGATCCCCTCGCTCCCGAACCGGCAACGGCGGCAACGGGTCCAGAAGACGCCACAGGACGGGCGGGGCTCCCGAGACCGGCCGGCGCCTTCTGGCCGGAACCGACCGCCGGCTCCGAAGGCTCGTCCGCCTCCGACCGACGCCGGTTCATCGCCCGACGAAGCGCCTGCCCGGCGCTGAGCTTCCCCGCCGCCCTGCGGCCCGACGGCTCGCCGTCCGCCCGCTCTCTTTCCTCGACGTCCTGTCGGGATGGAGAGGACCCGAGCGACCCGTAGGCGGCAGGAAAGGGGGACGTCTCTCCGCTCCCCTCGCCCGCCGGGCGGGCCGGGTCGGTCATCCCCCCTCCTCGGTCTCCACGTTGAGCACCGGGGCCACCGACGCCACCATCTGACCGGAGTCGAGGCTGACGAGCCTGACGCCGGTGGCGTCACGACCCTGACTCGAGATTCCACGAACGGCCATTCGCACCATTACTCCCGCTGATGAGATCACCAGGATCTCATCTTCGAGCCCCACCATAAAGGCAGCGACCACTCGGCCGCGTTGCGCGGTCAAGCGTATCCCTCGCACGCCCACTCCGCCGCGACCCTGCTTGTTGAAGTGATGGAGCTGGGTGCGCTTGCCGAACCCCGCATCGGTAGCAAGCAGGATGCTGGTGTCGTCGCGGGCCAAGTCGATCGAGACGACCTCGTCGTCGGGTCGAAGCTGCATACCCCTCACGCCGGCGGCGTCACGGCCCATCGACCGTACGTCGTCCTCGCCGAAGCGGATGGCCATGCCGGCGCGCGACACCATGAAGATGTCGTCGGCGCCGGCCGTGACAACCACGCCGATCAGCTCGTCGCCGTCGCGGAGGTTGATGGCGATGAACCCGTCCCGCCGGGACTTGTCGTACTCGGAGAAGGTGGTCTTCTTGACCTGGCCGGCCCTGGTGGCGAAGAGCAGGAACCGATCCGAAGGGAACTCCCTGGTGTCGATCAAGGTCTGGATCCGCTCGTCTGGCGCCAGGGGAAGCAGGTTGACGATGGCCGTTCCCCTGGCCGTCCGCTCCTTGATGGGGATCTCGTAGGCGCGCAGCCGGTACACCTTGCCCCGGTTGGAGAAGAACAGGAGGTGAGCGTGGGCCGAGGTGTGTATCACCCGGGTGATCAGGTCCTCTTCGCGCACGTTGGCGCCCTGGATGCCGCGACCACCCCGCCCCTGGGTCCTGAAGCTCGACGCCCTGACCGCCTTGACGTAACCGGCCCGCGTCATCGTGACGACGAGCTCCTCGTCGTCGATCAGGTCCTCGGCGTTCATGTCGCTCGTGTCGAAGGTGATCTCGGCCACGCGCGGCGTGGCGAACTCGTCGCGCACCGCTATCAGCTCGGACCTGATGACCTCACGCAGGACGACCGGGTCGCCGAGGATGGTCTCCAACTCGGCGATGGTGCTGCGCAGAGCCGCCAGTTCCTCCTCGAGGTTGGCCCGACCGAGGCGAGTGAGCTGGGACAGGCGCATGTCGACGATATGCGTCGCCTGGATCTCGCTGAACTCGAAGGGCGCGGCCTGCAGCACCGCGATGGCCGCCTGGCGGTCATCGGATGCCCGGATGGCGGCGATGATGGCGTCGATCAGGTCGAGGGCCTTGATGAGCCCCTCGACGATGTGCGCGCGCGCCCTGGCCTTGCCAAGGCGAAACTCCGAGCGCCTGGTGATGACATCGACCTGGTGCTCGACATAGGCCTGCAGGGCCTGCACCAGGTTGAGGGTGCGGGGGATGCCGTCGACGAGGGCCACCATGTTGACCCCGAAGCTGGTCTGCAGCGGCGTCATCTTGTAGAGGTTGTTGAGCACCACGTTGGCGTTGGCGTCGCGCTTGAGCTCGATGACGAGGCTGGTCTTGCCCTTGGCCGACGAGTCGTTGAGGTCACGGATGCCGTCGAGCTCCCGCGAGTGCACGAGCTCGTTGATCCGGCCGAGGATCGACGAAGGGCTGGTCTGGTAGGGCAGCTCCGACACGACGATGGACGTGCCCCTCTTGGTCTCCACGATCTCGGCCCTGGCCCGCATCTTGATCGAGCCGCGACCGGTCCGGTAGGCGTCCATAATCCCGGCCCGTCCGAGGATGTAGGCGCCCGTGGGAAAGTCGGGTCCCTTGACGAAATGCATGAGGGCATCGGCCCCCGCCCCCGCCGGGTCGTCGGCGAGCTCGGGGTGGGCGAGGAGGTGGACGGTGGCGTCGATGATCTCGCCCATGTTGTGGGGAGGGATGTTGGTGGCCATGCCCACGGCGATGCCCTGGCTGCCGTTGACGAGCAGGTTGGGGAACCGGGCCGGCAGCACGGCCGGCTCGCTGAACTCGCCCGAATACGTTTCCGTGAAGTCGACGGTCTCCTCGTCGATCCCCTCGAGGAGCCGGTGGGCGATCGGGGCCAGCCGGCACTCCGTGTAGCGAGCGGCGGCCGGGCCATCGTCGGGCGACCCAAAGTTGCCCTGACCATCAATGAGCGGATGGCGGAGGCTGAAAGGCTGGGCCATGCGCACTAGGGCGTCGTAGATCGCCCCGTCTCCGTGCGGGTGGTACTTGCCCATCACGTCGCCACTCACCCGGGCGCACTTGAGCCGGGGCCGGTCGGAACGGGCGCCCATCTCGTGCATGCCGAAAAGGATCCGCCGGTGCACCGGTTTGAGCCCGTCTCGCGCGTCGGGGAGCGCCCGGCTGACGATAACCGACATGGCGTAGTCCAGAAAGGAGCGCTCCATCTCCTCCTGGATCTCGATGGGCTCGATCCCGGCGAGGGCGACGGTCGTCTCGTCATCGCCGAGGCCGTCGTCACCAGGGCCTTCGGGGGGCAGCTGGTCGCTCATATGTCGAGGAACCTCACGTCCTTGGCGTTTTGCTGGATGAAAGACTTGCGGGATTCGACGCTGTCGCCCATGAGCGTCGACATGACTTCGTCGGCCGTGGCCGCCTGCTCGACCGAGACCTGCAGCAGGGTCCTCGTCGCCGGGTCCATCGTGGTGATGCCGAGATCGTCGAAATTCATCTCCCCGAGGCCCTTCAGGCGGCTGAACTCGGGCTTGTGGGTGGGGTGTTCGCTGAGGAAGACGACCTTGGCGGCGTCGTCCTTCAGGTAGGCCTTCTCCTTACCGATGAGCGTCGAGTACAGCGGCGGCTGGCAGATGTACACGTAGCCGGCCTCGACGAGGGGCCGCATCTGACGGAAGAAGAACGTCAGGAGGAGGGTGCGGATGTGGCTCCCGTCGACGTCGGCGTCGGCCATGATGCACACCTTGTGGTACCGGGCTTTGGTGACGTCGAAGTCCTCGCCGAGCCCGGCACCGATGGCCGTGATCAACGCCTGCACTTCGTTGTTTTTCAGCATCCGCTCGATGCGAGCTCGCTCGACGTTGAGGATCTTGCCGCGGATGGGCAGCAGGGCCTGGGTCACGGGATTGCGGGCGGCCATGCCGGTGCCGGCGGCGGAGTCGCCTTCGACGATGAACAGCTCGGCGTCTTCGGGCGAGGTGCCCCGGGCGCAGTCCCTGAGCTTCTCGGGCATGCCGGCGCCCTCGAGCGCCGACTTGCGCCTGGTAGCGTCCTTGGCCGCCCTGGCCGCCTCGCGGGCCCTCGCTTCCTGCAGTGACTTGTTGACGATGTGCTTGGCCTCGTTGGGCTGCTCCTCGAGCCACTCGGCCAGCTTCTCGTTGGTCACCCGCTGCACGAGCGACCTGATGGAGGCATTGCCGAGCTTGGCCTTGGTCTGGCCTTCAAACTGCGGATCGGTCAGCTTGACCGACACGATGGCGGTGAGCCCGGCCCTGATGTCTTCGCCGAGCAGCGTCGGGTCCTTGTCCTTGACCATGTTCTTGGCCTTGGCGTACTTGTTGACCACGGCGGTGAGGGCGGTGCGAAATCCCTCGATGTGCATGCCGCCCTCGGTGGTGTCGATGCCGTTGGCGAAGCCGTGCACGCCGTCGGGGTTGAAGCCGGTGTTCCACTGGAAGGCCACCTCGACCTCACCCTCGTCGACGGGAGGGCTGGCAAAGTACCCAACTCTCTTGAACAGGGCGTCCTTGGAGGAGTTGAGGTGGTGGACGAAGTCGATGATCCCGCCGGGGAACTTGAAGATCTTGGACTCGCCGTCAGGTCGCTCGTCATGGAACCGAATCTCGAGTCCGGCGTTGAGGAAGGCGTAGACCTGCAGCCGTTCGAGGATCGTGCGGGCATTGAAAACGATGTCCTCGAAGATCCTGGCGTCGGGCCAGAACGCGACGCTCGTACCCCGCCGGCCCCGGGAGGAAGGCCCGACCACCTCGAGGGGATCCTGGACCCTGCCACCATTGGCGAAGGCCATCCGATGGTGGACCTCGTCGCGGTCGACCTCGATGACGAGAGCGGACGACAGGGCGTTGACGACCGAGACCCCGACGCCGTGCAGGCCGCCCGACACCTTGTAGCCGGAACCGCCGAACTTGCCACCACCGTGCAGCTTGGTCAGGGCGATCTCGACGCCGGAGAGCTCGTACTGCGGGTTGATGTCCGTCGGGATGCCGCGGCCGTTGTCGATCACCCGGCAGCCCCCGTCGGCGAGCAGGGTCACATCGATCCGGTCGCAGTACCCGGCCATCGCCTCGTCGACGGAGTTGTCGACGACCTCCCACACCAGGTGGTGGAGGCCGGAGAGACTGGTCGAGCCGATGTACATCCCGGGCCGCTTCCTGACCGGCTCGAGACCCTCGAGCACGGACATGTCGGCGGCGGTGTACGCCTCTCTACCGTCGGTCGACTGACTCGCTTGCAGCACCATGGGCGCGCCCTTTCAACACCAGAAGTCGGGAGGTGTGTCCAGCGACCACCCGCTACGCCAAAAGCGCAGGTCAGGTCCGGGAAACACAACGAAGCAATTCTACCAGAGGGGGCCGTCAGGTACGGCCTTTCCGGGAAGATCGAGGGGCTGTTCCCTCGACGCGGACGACCACCTCCCCGACCGCGTCGACGCCGGTCACCGCGGCGATCCTGCGCACCAGGTCACCGGCGAGCATCCGCAGGCTCGTCGCCCACGCCGGATGGTCCACACTCACGGTGAGGACGCCGTTTCTGAGACTCACCGGGGTGGCGTGGCCGGCCACGTCGATACCGACGAGGTCCTCCCAGTGGCCGAACACGGCACCGAGCACGTCGGGGTGGGCCAGCCCGAGGTTGGCGGCGATGCGAGCGAGCGACTCGTTGACGGCACGGGGTTCGCGTTCGGACGGCGGAGGGGAAAGGGGACGCCAGGTCATGGAAGGAGCTTTCCTCCCTCCACCCTCGCCGTGACGTGGGGACGCACCCCCGCCGGCAGCGGTCCGGCCGTCGTAAGCAGGACCTGACCCGAAGGGAGGCTCTCGAAGAGGGCCGCGCTGCGATCGGCGTCGAGCTCGGAGAACACGTCGTCGAGCAGCAGGATCGGAGCGCTGCCGATCCTCTCCGTCACCAGGCGGTGCCCCGCCAGCCGGAGAGCGAGGGCGAGCGAACGCTGCTCGCCCTGTGACGCGTGGGTCCGGGCCGGGAGCCCGCCGATCTCGAGGCGCAGCTCGTCTCGGTGGGGCCCGACGGTGCTCACGCCCCGCCTGAGGTCATCGGGCCGGGCCCGAGCCAGCGCCGCGGCCAGATCGCCCTCCCAGCTCGGCTCGTAGCCGAGCGCCACGGTGGACCTGACCCGCACGGCCACGGCGTCGGCCAGGACGCCATAGGCCTCGACGGCGAGCGGCTGCAACGCCTCGGTCAGGGCGCGACGGGCGACGACGAGCGTCTCGCCCGCCTGGGCCAGCTTGGCGTCCCACACGTCGAGGGTGCTGAGCACGTCCGGATCGGGTCTCGAGCGTCCTGCGGCCGACTTGAGCAGGGCGTTGCGCTGCTTGAGCACCCGATCCACCTCGGCCTGGGTTGCGTCGTGGCGGGGATGCAACGCCACGAGCAGGTCGTCGAGGTACCGGCGGCGCTCCCCCGGGCCTCCCTTCACCAACTCGAGGTCGTCGGGGGCGAACACGGTGACCTGCAACGCCCCGAGGAGGTCACGGGTACGGCGCAGCGCCTGGCGGTTGACCTGGACCCGGTCGCGTCCCGTGGGTCGCAGTTCGGCCTCGATCAACAGCGCCCTGCCTTCCCGGTTGCCCTCCGCCCTGACGATGGCGCATCCGGCCCCGACCCGCACGAGCGCATCGGTCGGCACATTGCGGAAGGACCGCAGCGTGGCGAGGTAACCGACCGCTTCGAGGAGGTTGGTCTTGCCCTCACCGTTGGCACCGACCACGACGGTGAGACCGTCGACGGACGGGGCCAGCTCGGCCTGGCGGTAGCTACGAAAATCGGTCAACCACAATCGCTCGAGGTGCACGCCACCTCCTCCCGCCGTCCGGGACCGGCGCGGGGACTACGAGACCCGTACCGGCATCAGCAGGTACAGGTACTCGTCGCCCTCGGTCGGCCGGAGCGTCGCCGGCTTGAGGGCGTCGATGGTGCTCAACACCACCTCGTCTCCTGTGACGGCCTCGACGCCGTCGATCAGATAGGCCGGGTTGAAGGCCACGGTCATCTCGGCACCCTCGTACTTGGCGTCGACATCCTCGGTGGCCGTGCCCCAGTCGTTGGTCACCACGGTCAGCTGGATCCCGTCGGGGCGCAGGGCGATCCGCACCGGCGTCGTCGGGTCGCGAGCCAGCAGCTTGACGCGACGGACGGCGTCGAGCAGTCCCTCGCGGCCGACCGTCAGCTTGTTGGAATACGACGCCGGGATCAGCTGGCGGTAGTTGGGGAACTCGCCCTCGATCAGCCGGGTGGTCACCGACACATCACCGGTGGTGAACGTGGCGTCGTGGGTCCCGAGGCGCAGGGCCACGTCGCCTGATCCCCCGAGGAGCCGCCCCAGCTCGTTCAGGGCTCGCGACGGCACGAGGACCTTCTGATCGGCCCCGAGCACCCCGACGCCGGCGAGGTCACGCACGGCCAGGCGATAGGAGTCGGTCGACACCAGTCGGAGCCCCTCGCCCTCTGCGGCCATGAGCACCCCGGTGAGGATCGGGCGGGAGTCCTCGCTCGAAGCGGCCCGCACCACCTGGCGGAGGGCGTCGGCAAGCCCGTCGACCGGAAGGGTCACGCTGTCACCGCTCGGAGCGGCGAGCCTGGGAAAGTCACCGGCCGGGTGGGTCCGCACGCTGAACTGCGATCGTCCCGAGGTGATCCTCAGATCCTCATCGTCGGCCTCGAGGCTGACCGCCCCCGGTTCGAGAGCCCGGACGATGTCGGTCACCAATCGCCCCGGGGCCACCATGACCCCGTCGGATGACCCGTTGACCTGAGCGTCGACGGCGATGGTGAGGTCGAGGTCCGTGCCGGTGACCCGGAGACGGTCGCCGGTCAGCTCGAGGCGAATCCCTGACAGGACGGGGAGGGCCCCACCACGGCCGGCCGTGGCCCGACCCGCGGTCGAAAGGGCGTCGACCAGGAGATCACGCTCGCATCGCAACTTCACCGGAGTGCTCCCTGCTTCTTCTCTTTTAAGAGGTAATTAGGTACCAGCGGTAGTAGGTCCTGTGGATTGTGGACAACCGGGCATCCCTGCTGGTCAGGACGGATGCGATATCGCGCCGGCCGTCCCCAGCATCTCACAGGCATGTGACGGTGTGGCCGATGGCCTGTGGACCAGGACCCATCCATCCCCCGAAATGACATCGGTTCGGCACAGCTCGTACGACGGTGCGTCCCCATGGTTATCTCCCGCCCTTGATGGTGTAGATGAGCTCGGTCACCTGGTCGTAGGTTCTGCGGTCCTCCTTGATGAGCGTCGAGATCTTCTCGAAGGCGTGGATCACCGTCGTGTGGTCCCGGTCGCCGAACTCGCGGCCGATCGCCGGGTAGCTGTACTCGGTCAGCTCCCTGAAGAGGTACATCCCGACCTGACGGGCACGAACCAAGGGCCGTTGACGTTTGGGTCCCTTCAACTCGTCGGCGCTGAAACCGAAGGCCACCGACGTGGCCTCGATGATGACCTGCGGGGTGATCTGACGGGGTCGCCCGGCGTCGAGGATGTCGGCGAGCACCCGCTCGGCCTTGGGCAGGGTCATGGTCTCCTGATTGAGGCTGGCGAAGGCCGAGACCCTGATCAGCGCGCCTTCGAGCTCTCGGATGTTGTCCCTGACGTTTGTCGCGATCAGCTCGAGGACGTCGTCAGGGATGGGAGTGCGTTCGGCCTCGGCCTTCTTGCGCAGGATGGCGAGGCGGGTCTCGAGCTCTGGGGGCTGTACGTCGGTCGTCAGGCCCCACTCGAAGCGGTTGCGGAGCCGGTCCTCGAGCGTGGCGATGGAACGAGGATGACGATCGGAGGACAACACGATCTGTTTGGAACTCTCATGAAGGGCGTTGAATGTGTGGAAGAACTCCTCTTGGAGTCCCTCTTTCCCCTCCATGAACTGGATGTCGTCGACGAGCAACACGTCGCAATCGCGGTAGCGGCGCTTGAAGGTGGCCTGGTTGCTGTTGCGGATGGCCTCGACGAAGTCGTTCATGAACGTCTCGGTGGAGACGTAGCGAACCCTTTGGGTCGGGAAAACCTCGAGTACGTAGTGACCGATGGCGTGGAGGAGGTGGGTCTTGCCCAGACCGGAGTCGCCGTGGATGAACAGCGGATTGTAAGAGGCCGCGGGGGTCTCGGCGACACGCTGGGCGGCGGCGTGGGCGAAGCGGTTGGAAGCACCGGTGACGAAGGCGTCGAAGACGTAGCGGGGGTTGAGCGACGGCAGCTCCCGGTTGGCGTCCCGGCGCTGCCCGTTGGAGCTCGCCGGCGGGGGAACCGGCCGGCGGTCGGCTGCGACGGTGGATGCGTTCCGGCGGTCACCGTCGTCGTCGCTGCCGTCATCGTTGTCAGCGCGGCCGTCGGCGCGGCGTATCCGCAGTTCGACGCCGAGGCTGTGCCCTGCGGCATCGGCCACCGCCCCTTCGATGAGCCCCCGGAACCGCTCTTCGAGCCGGTCCCTGACCACGGAGCTCGGCACGGAGAGGACCAGCGTGTCGTCTTCGAGGCTCTCGGGTTGGATCTGGGCGAACCACGGTCGCCACATGCCGTCGGCTACCTGGTCGCGGAGATGCTCCGACGAGGTTTTCCACAACGTTCCAGCATCGATCACAGTGCTGCGCTCGCCTCCCACCGACCCTTGTCCACAAGATGATCCACACATTGTGGAGAACGGCCGAGCCTCGGAGCGCCCGGCCCCGAGAGCCCTTCGGGGAAGAGCCGTTCGTGCGCCGCGACCTGTTCCGGCGCCGTCCGAAGAACGTAGCACCCGTGCCGCAGCGTCGCGCCGGTGACCTGGGACTCCTCCGGCTCATGCCGTCATGTTGGCGACATATCGAATAGTCTTTTGTGGTGCACGACGAGCGTGAGCCAGGCGATGGCGCCACTGGTGAGTTCGGAGATCGCAATCCCGGCCGCCGTCGGCGGGGACCGGGAGGACACCATGGCCGTTACGACGGGTGGGCCGATGGACCCCACGGTGCGCCGTGGCGGGTCGGAGGTCGGATGCGGCGCGGAGATATCCGCGTCGTCCTTCTCGGTGAGCTCGCCGAGGCCGACGCCCACGGCTACGAGCTGATCCGGCGCCTCGAGGAGCGCAGCGGAGGTTTGTGGCGGCCGAGTGCGGGCTCCGTGTACCCAACCCTCCAGCTGCTCGAGGAGCAGGGCCTCGTCACCGGGCGTGACGAGGGCGGCAAGCGGGTCTTCTCGCTGACCGACGCCGGGCGGCACGAGGCGGAGGGGTCACGGGCCGGCCGGCCCCTCGACCCCACCGACGCCGGCCGCGGCCGGAGGGACCTGCGAGGAGCGGTCCAGGAGCTCTCGCTTGCGGCCCGTCAGGTGTCGATCGCCGGCGACGACGGCCAGGTCGACGCGGCCCGAACTGTCCTGGTCGAGGCCCGTCAACGGCTCTATCGGCTCCTCGCCGGCGACTGACGGCAACGGTCACACCGTGGGCATAGCATCGAACACGTGTTTGTAGTTCGTCCCCAGCCCAGCCGATGTCCTCCACACGTCGTCCACGGTCTGCGGGGCTAATTCCCCACGATCTTCCTCTGGTCGCCCACAACGCCGAGCCACAAAGGTGGCGCCCTCATGGTGCAATCGATCGACGACGCCCGGCGGCGCAATCAGGCCGTCAATCGGGTGCCGCCCAACAACCTCCTGGCCGAGCAATCCCTCCTCGGGGCCATGCTCCTGTCCCGCGATGCCATCGCCGCGGCCGTCGAGACCACGTCGGCCAACGACTTCTACAAGCCGGCACACGCCCACATCTTCGACGCCGTGACCACCCTCTACAGTCAGGGCGAGCCGGCCGACCCGCTGACCGTCGGTGACGTCCTCAGCCGGGCCGGACTCCTCGAAGCCGTCGGCGGCCTGCAGGCCCTGATCGGCCTGCAAAACGACACGCCGACCACGGCGAACGCGTCCAGGTATGCCCGCATCGTGGAGGAGCACGCCCTCCTGCGCCGCCTTATCGGCGCCGCCGGCGAGATCGCCGAGCTCGGCTACGGCGTCCCCGACGACGTGACGCTGACCATCGACAGGGCCGAGTCGCTCGTCTTCGAGATCGCCGAGCGTAGGACGACCGACAGCCTCAAGCCCCTCCACCTGCTGCTCGAGGAGGGCATGGACCGACTGGCGGAGCTCTACAGCCGGGGCGAGGCGATCACCGGTGTCCCCACCGGTTTCGCCGATCTCGACGAGCGCCTCTCCGGCCTGCAGAAGTCCACCCTCGTCATCGTCGGGGCCAGGCCGGCCATGGGCAAGACCGCCTTCGCCCTCGGCATCGCCGCCCACGCCGCCATGAAGGCGAGGGTGCCCACGCTCGTGTTCTCCCTCGAGATGAGCCACTCCGAGATCACCCAGCGGCTTCTCGTCTCCGAGGCGCGCGTCGATGCCAACCGGATACGAAACGGCAAGTTGGCCGAGTCGGACTGGTCCAAGATCAGCAATGCCGTCGGTCGTCTCGGCGATGCCCCCCTCTTCATCGATGACAACCCCAACCTGACGGTGATGGAGGTCAGGGCCAAGGCCAGACGCATGAAGGCCAAGGAGGGAGGTCTCGGCCTGATCATCGTCGACTACCTACAGCTCATGACCGGCAGGGTCTCGGCCGAAAACCGTCAGGTCGAGGTATCCGAGATCAGTCGTGGGCTCAAGATCCTGGCCCGAGAGCTCGAGGTGCCGGTCGTGGCGCTCTCCCAGCTCTCCCGCAACCTGGAGAGCCGGGCGGACAAGCGTCCCGTCCTCGCCGACCTGCGTGAGAGTGGGTCGCTCGAGCAGGACGCCGACGTCGTCATGTTCCTCTATCGAGACGAGGTCTACGACCCGGAGTCGGCCGAGCGGGGCACGGCCGAGGTCATCATCTCGAAGCACCGCAACGGTCCCGTCGGCAAGACCAACTTGGCCTTCCTCGCGCACAACACCCGCTTCGAGGACATGGCCAGGCTGTAGAGCGACGTGCCGGCGTCCAGCCGTCGGGGGACAGCGCATACGATGCCGGACGTGGCGGCATGGATCTGCGTGACCTGCGGGGTCCAGCATTCCGATACCGAGTTCCCGCCGGAGCGCTGCGTGATCTGCGACGACGAGCGGCAGTACGTCGGCTGGAAGGGCCAGCGCTGGACGACCAGAGCCGAACTGGCGCGTGACCACGCCACGGAAGTGAAGGAGGAGGAGCGCGACCTCATCGGGGTCGGGACCACGCCGGCTTTCGCCATCGGACAGCGGGCCTTGCTCGTACGCACACCGCAAGGCAATGTGCTGTGGGACTGCGTGTCGCTGCTCGACGATCCCGCCGCCGAACGGATCGCCGATCTCGGGGGGATCTCGGCGATCTGCATGTCGCACCCGCACTTCTACGGGGCCAACGTGGATTGGGCCGATGCCTTCGACGCCCGCATCCTCGTGCCCCGAGCCGATAGACCCTGGATCCGGCGCCCATCGGCGCGCATCGAGGTATTCGACGAACAGATCGCCCCGGTCCCCGGGCTGACCCTGGCCCGAATCGGAGGCCACTTCGATGGCGCCGCCGTGCTCCACTGGCCGGCCGGAGCCGAAGGGCGCGGTGCCCTGCTCACCGGTGACACGATCACCGTCGTACCCGATCGCGACTGGGTCAGCTTCATGTGGAGCTACCCCAATCTCATCCCCCTCGACGGGGCGACGGTGCTCGACATCGCCCGCCGGGTGGAGCGATTCGCCTTCGATCGCATCTACGGCGGGTGGTGGGGCCGCGTCGTGGTGCACGACGGCGCCGCCGCGGTGCGCCGCTCTGCGGACCGCTACGTGGCCAGGTTGCGGGGGGATCGTCCGCCGAGGTGACGGCGCGGCTCACGATGGGGGCCAGCCGGTAGCGTCGAGCGCCGTGGAAGTCCGAAGGGTGAAGCCGGCCGAGTACGAGCAGGCCGGACGCGTGGTCGTGGCCGGCTACCGGGCCCTGCCTGGCGCCCACCTCTCGGGCGGGTATGCCGAGGAGCTGGCCGACGTCGCCGGCCGGGCCGGTGACACCGAGGTCATCGTCGCCGTCGGGGGCGACGACGAGATGCTGGGGTGCGTCACGTTCGTAGCCGACGTGTCCTCACCGTGGGCCGAGCTCCTCGAAGCCGACGAGTCGGCGATCCGGATGCTGGGGGTCGACCCGGCCGCGCAGGGTCGGGGCATCGGGCAGGCGCTCGTCGGTGCATGCGTCGAGCGGGCGACACAACTCGGGCGCCTCGGTCTGTTTCTCCACTCGACGCCGTGGATGGTCGCCGCCCACCGGCTGTACGAACGCAACGGTTTCGTCCGCGTGCCGAAGCGCGACTGGTCGCCGACGCCCGAGGTGCCCCTGATCGCCTACCGCCTCGAGCTTGTCGGACGAGTTCGTTAGGAGTCGCACACCCTCAGGACCCTTCGCCCGAAATCCGCTGAGCCGGTGGGTCGGTAGCGAACCGGCTTTCGATCCTGGGCCGAAGAGGACGAGAGGCAGAGATGAGGGAGCTCGTTCTCCCGCCGAAGGCGGGGGCGGCGAGCGAACGCTGCCTCCCGTCCTGCCGAAGGCGGGGGCGGCGAGCGAACTCTGCCTTCCGTCCCGAACTCTGCCTCTCGTCCAGCGCTCAGGCCTTGACGACGTCGACGGTCACGCGGAACTCCACCTCGGAGTGAAGCTTGACCGGGATCTCGTGGGTGCCGAGCGCCTTGATCGGCTCTTCGAGATGCAGGCGCCGACGGTCGAGGACCACCTTGGTCTGCGCGGCGACGGCTTCGGCCACGTCGGCAGTGGTCACCGAGCCGAACAGCTTGCCCTCGGCCCCGGCCTTGGCCGGGATCTTGATGACCATCGGGACAAGGGTCCGGGCCACCGTTTCGGCCGCCTCCCTGTCCTTGCTGTCACGCAGATCTCGGGACCTGCGCATGGAGTCGGCCTGCGCCTGCACCCCGTCGGTAGCCGGAATGGCCAGGCCCTTGGGGAGCAGGTAGTTGCGGCCGTAACCGTCGGCGACATCGCAGACGTCGCCGCGTTTGCCCAGGCTGGGCAGATCGGTGCGTAGGACGATCTTCATCAGGCGTCCACCTCCTCGAGCTCGGTTTCTTTCGACCCGGCGCCCGGGGAGGCCTGGGCTTCAGCCGGTCCGGACTGGGCTTCGACCGGTCCGGTCGCCGCCGGCCCGGGACGCTCGGCGTCGCGTCGGGGGCCGCTGCGCCCGCTGCGACCTGGGCCCCGTTCGCTGACCGTTCGCTGGGCGTACGGCAGCAGGGCCAGCTCGCGGGCGGTCTTGATAGCCACCTGGACCTCGCGCTGGTGCTGGGCGCAGTTGCCCGTCACCCGACGGGACCTGATCTTGCCGCGGTCGCTCATGAACCGTCGGAGCAGGTTGACGTCCTTGTAGTCGACCCAGGCGGCCTGGTCCTCGCAGAACATGCAGACCTTCTTGCTGCGCGGGCGGTTGTCCTTGGCCGTGCGCTTCTCGCGATCGCGGTCGTTGTTGCGGGCCACTTAGAACGGCTCCTCTTCGTACTGGTAGGTCGCGGCCGGCTGACCGGACCCTCCGCCTCCGCCACCGCCACTGTCGCCTTCGGCCGGAGCGGCGTTGGGGGCGGGGCGGCTGGATCCGGCTCCGTTGCCTCCGTACCCCCCGGCGTCGGGACCCCTGCGCTCGTTCTTGGTGATGGTGACCGTCGCCCACCGCAGGCTCGGGGCGACCTCGTCGGCGGTGATCTCGATCTTCGAGCGCCGCTCCCCCTCCTGGTTCTCCCAGCTGCGCTGGTCGAGGCGGCCGGTGACGATCACTCGTGATCCCCGGCCGAGCGACTGCGCGGCATTTTCGGCCAGCTGAGCCCAGCAGACCACGTCGAAGAAGGAGGTTGCTTCCTCCCACTCCTGGGTCTGCCGGTTCTGCCAGCGCCGGTTGACTGCCACTCCGAAGCTGGTGGTGGCCTGCCCCGACGGCGTGAACCGCAGTTCGGGGTCACGGGTCAGGTTGCCGGTGATGCTTACATGGTTGCCGTTGGACATTGGATTCAAGCTCCGTTCGCGTTGCTGTCTGCCGCCGTAGGTTCGCCGCCCGCCGGCCGTGGGGCACGCCCCGCAACCTTGTCGGGAATGCGGATCACCTTGTGGCGGATGACCTCGTCTGCAAGTCCGAGCATCCGGTCAAGGCCGGCCATCGCCGATGGCTCGGCCGTCGTCTCGATCAGCGCGTAGTAGCCCTCGGTGCGGTGGGAGACCTCGTAGGCGAAGCGGCGCTTGCCCCAGCGGTCGACCCTGCCGACGGTTCCTCCCCCGTCGGACACCAGCTTTGTCGCTCGATCGAGCGTGGTCCGGATGACGTCCTCATCCAGGCCGGCGTCGAGAATGACCATGACTTCGTACGGTCTCATGGACCGATCACCACCTCCCTATGGACCCGGTGCGATGCGCTCGGGGCTCCGGGCTTTCCGGAGCAGGGTTTGTTTGTGGCGGACATGGTACCGGACACCAGCGATCCTCATCGAGCCGTCGCGTCAGCGGCGGGCCCGTCGTGCTTGTCGTCAGGGCCGGACGTGAGATCCACCCGGCCGATATGTCTGCCACCAGTCTGCCCGAAGGGTGTGACGACGATCCGAGCGTAACCGATCGCCTGCAACCGGGAGGAAGGAGCTGGCTACCCGCCCGCCGTGGTCGCAGCCGTCGTCGCCGGTGGAGCGGTCGTCGCCGGCGAGGTGGCTGGAGCGGTCGTAGGAGGTGGGGTTGCCGGTGTGGTGGTCGCGGGGGCGGTGGCCGGTGTGGTGGCCGGTGCCGTGACCGGTGTGGTCGTCGGAGGGACGGTGGCCGGCGGAAGCGTCGATGTGGTTGTTGTCGTGGGAAATACCACGTTGGTCGGCGGGGAAAGCGTCTTCCCTGGGAGGGAGTCGACGGTCGGGAACGAGCCGATATAGCCGGGGTGCGAGCGGAGCATGGCGGTCATGGCGTCGTGCCAGATCGCCGCCGGAACCGTCCCACCCTGGACGCTCTTCAGGCCGCGGAAGTTGACCATCGGGGTCTCCCCCTTCGAGTAGCCCATCCACACGGCGGTCGTAAGCTTGGGCGTGAATCCGATGAACCACGCATCGGCCGACTTCTCCGTCGTGCCGGTCTTGCCCGCGATCGGTGAGCCGACCCCGCCGGCAGCCCCTCCCGTGCCGCTGAGCACCACCTGCTGGAGTACGTAGTCCTCGATGGCGGCCTGCTTCGGGGTCAGCACCCGCCTGACGGTTTGCCGGGGCAGCGGCAGCACCTTGCCGGTCGACGTGGTCACCTTCGATATCAGCACCGGCGAGTGGTACACGCCTCCAGAGGCCAGGGTCGCATAGGCGTCCGCCATCTCGAGCGGAGAGACGGCGGAGACCCCGAGCACCTGCGATGGGTACGCTCCCGCCAGCTGGGACTTGGCGATCCCCATGCTCTCCGCCACCTTGTCCAAACCGGCGGCCCCGAGCCGTTCGACGATCTGGGCGTAGACCGTGTTCACGGATTGCGCCGTGGCCTCGATGATGGACAGCTTGGTACTGCTCGCCTCGCCCTCGAAGTTGCTGACCCTCCACGCCGTGCCGTTCTTGTTGCCGTGCGGTACGACGATCTTCGAAGGAGCCTGGAACGTCGACTCGACCGAGTAGCCCTGCTTGATCAGGTCGGCGAGCATGAAGGCCTTGAAGGTCGAACCGGCCTGCCGCCCCGATCCCCCGCCGTTGGCACCGAGGGCCAGGTCCACCTGGGAGGTCGAATAGTGCTGCCCGCCGACAAGGGCCTGAACCCGGCCCGTGTCATCGACGGACACGAGCGCAGCGGACGGATCGCCCTTGGCCGGATCGACCGAGTTGGGTCCATTGCCGTACACCGAGGCGTACGCCTCGCGCTGGAGGGTCGGATTGAGGGTCGTCGTGACCCGCAGACCTCCGCTCTCCACCTCGTTGGCGCCGTAGGCCGACACGAGCTCGGCGTGCACGGCGTCGAGGAAGTACTGATCCCCCACGATGGAGGCCGTTTGGGTGCCACCGTCCTCGCCGGAGTTCTTGACGTAGCGCCGGTAGGGAAGGCGCATGGCCGCCGTCGCCTGGGCCTGGGTGATCTGGTTGTCTCGAACCATGGAGACCAGCGTCTCGTCCTGATTTGCGCGCGCGATCGTCGGGTTGGCCGCGGGGTCGGCGATGTCGGGTTCCCTGATCAGCCCGGCGAGCAGCGATGCCTCCGGAACCCCGAGGTCACTGACGTCCTTGCCGAAGTAGGCATGCGCCGCGGCCTGGATGCCGTAGGCGCCCCGCCCGAAGTAGATCGTGTTCAGGTAGTTCTGCAGGATCTGGTTCTTGGATTCCTTGTGCTCGAGCTTGATGGCGATGAACGCCTCTTTGATCTTGCGGGTGAGGGTGCGCTGCGGGGTCAGGTAGGCCTGCTTGACGTACTGCTGGGTGATGGTCGAGCCGCCCTGGAGGCCGCCCGAGCCGAAGAGGTCGGACACCAGGGCCCGCAGCGTGCTGATCGGGTTGACGGCACCCTCCGTATAGAAGTGGCGGTCCTCGGTGGATGTCACGGCGTCGATCACGACCTTCGGGACCTGGGAGAGCGAGACGTCGGTGCGGTTCTCCACCTGGTAGCTGGCCATCAGCCGGTGGTTGGAGCTGTAGACGTAGCTGGCCTGAGCCTGGGGATGGGCGTCGGGGAGCGGGAGCTGGGCCAGGTACACGAGCCCGGCCGCGACCAGGCTGAGGCAGACGAAACCGATGATGAATACGACCCTCCTGGCCCGGAAGGGGCGGCGCTTGGGCTGCGGGCCGGGTCGGCGTCCCGCCTTCGAGCGGGTGCTTGTTCCCCGGCCGGTATCGCTACGGCCGCGACCGGCAGCGGCCCGGCGCGGCGAACCGGCGGGCCGGGCCGACGTGACGCGCGACGGAGCACGGCGCCCTTGCGCCTGGCCGGGGCGCCGACAGGGGGGTTGGTCGGAGGCCATTTCTCGGCATAAGGCTAGCGGTGCAGCCCGGCGGCTTTGCCGCGCCGGGTGTTCTCAGGTGCTGGCGCGCTGCCCGCGGCCCTCTCTCGCGCCGGAGACGGTGAACGTCTGGGCCAGATGATTCCACGAGCACGCCGGGCAGACCTCGACCACGTAGCAGGCCAGATCCCGGCCGGCCCGGCTGAGCTTGCGCAGCTCCGGTTTCGAGGTGACGATCTTGCCGCTCGGAGGGAGCCCGGGGCCGAAGACGTAGGACACGAGCCTGACCCGCGACGCCTCGCAGATCGGGCAATCCTCCCTCGACTCCTCCCCCACGTTGCTGGCTGCCCGCAGCAGCTCGGGGTGGGCGTCGCACACGTCGTGGCGGGAAAGGCGCCCCTTGCGGAACTCGGTCACGACCATGTTGCGGGCCAGGCGGTAATCGACCTGGCCCGCGAGCTGGCCACCGGCGGTGGCTCCCCGGAGCGACTCGGGACGGAATCCCATCACGGCCAAACCCTACCCCGACGCTCAGACGAGAGCGGAAGCCGGCGCGTTCGAATGCGGTTGTCGCGCTTCGATATGACGCGTCGATGTATCGCACCGATATACTCGGGCTTCGAGGTGCGGACCGTCCGCATCCTTCCTCTCAAGGACCGCCCGTGCTCGAGCTCGCCATCCTGGGATTGCTCAAGGAGCAGGACCTGCACGGCTACGAGCTGAAGAAGCGACTCGCCGACACGCTCGGCGTCGTCAGTGGGGTGTCGTTCGGTTCCTTGTACCCGGCTCTCGGTCGCCTGGAGCGGGCCGGCGCCGTGCACACGATCGAGCCCGTCGTCGGCGACGAAACCGAGGCGGCGGCCGACCACGAGGGCCAGGCGCGCCGACCTCGTGCCGGCAGGAGCCGGAAGGTCTACGGGATCACATCTCAGGGCGACGTGCTCTTCGACGAGCTGCTCGCCGCAGAGACGGCGTCGGTCGATGACGGCCGCATGTTCCATCTTCGCCTGGCATTCGCCAGGTACCTGCCAGCGGAGGCCAGGATCGGGATGCTCGAGCGGCGCCGGGCGCACCTGCTCGACCTTCTCACCCGAGCCGGGTCTCGCCCGAGGACGGGTCGTCGGATCGACGGCTACGTCCGCAGCCTGATGGAACACGACCGCGAGTCGGCCGAGCACGACCTGTCATGGATCGAGCGCCTGATCGCACGGGAGCGCGGCGGCGCCCCGGCCGACCCCGCCGACGGGGTCGGCGGGCCCGAGGCAGTGCCGTCTGCGGCGGTGCCGTCTGCGGCGGTGCCGTCTGTCGCGGCGCAATCCGCGGCGAGTGCGTCGCGTCCCGTCCCCCTTCTCTCCGCCGCCCCGACGCTTTCGGGTCTGTGGCGGACCCGCGGTTCGAGAACCGCACCCATCTCCGGGCCAGAGGCCCCAAGCAACCAGGAGGAATCCACAGCATGAGCAAGATCAGGGTCGCCATCGCCGGGGTGGGCAACTGCGCCAGCTCGCTGGTCCAGGGCATCGAGTACTACCGCCACGCCGACCCCACCGAGACGGTGCCCGGTCTCATGCACGTCGACCTGGGCGGTTACCACGTCGGTGACGTCGAGTTCGTCGCTGCCCTCGACGTCGACGCGGCCAAGGTCGGACTCGACCTGGGCAAGGCGATCTTCGCCGGGCAGAACAACACGATTCGCTTCGCCCCTGTCGGCGACCTCGGCATCGAGGTGCAGCGAGGGCCCACCTTCGATGGGCTGGGCAAGTACTACCGCGAGACGATCGAGGAGTCGCCGCTCGAGCCGGTCGACGTGGGTGAGGTCCTCACCGCCACCGGGGCCGACGTGCTCGTGTCCTACCTCCCGGTGGGATCCGAAGTGGCGCAGAAGCACTACGCCCAAGCCTGCATCGATGCCGGCGTGGCTTTTGTCAACGCCATCCCCGTGTTCATCGCCAGCGATCCCGTATGGGCCAAGAAGTTCTCCGACGCCGGCGTGCCGATCGTCGGCGACGACATCAAGAGTCAGGTTGGCGCCACCATCGTCCACCGCCTGCTCGCCCGCCTCTTCGAGGACCGCGGCCTCGTCCTCGATCGGACCTTCCAGCTCAACGTCGGCGGCAACATGGACTTCAAGAACATGCTCGAGCGCGAGCGGTTGGAGTCGAAGAAGATCTCCAAGACCCAGGCGGTCACCAGCCAGATCGACAACTCGATCGACGCCCACGACGTCCACATCGGCCCTTCCGATCACGTGCCCTGGCTCGACGACAGGAAGTGGGCGTACATCCGCCTCGAGGGCAGGAACTTCGGCGATGTGCCTCTCAACGTCGAGCTGAAGCTCGAGGTGTGGGACTCCCCCAACTCCGCCGGGGTCATCATCGACGCCCTGCGCTGCGCCAAGCTGGCCAAGGACCGCGGTCTCGGTGGGCCGATAGAAGCCGCATCGGCGTACTTCATGAAGTCGCCGCCCGTGCAGCACCACGACGACGTCGCCGCCAGGATGGTCGAGGAGTTCGCCGCCGGCACAGCCTGAACGGCCGGCACAGCCTGAACGGCGGCGAGGTGCCACCGCCATCGGGCAGGATGATCGCCGTGCCGACAGACAACGCCGCCGCATGGGACCGCTTCGCCACCGCGTACCAAGAGGGGGCCAAGCTGCCGACGGGCGTGGCTCACTACGGCCCCGACATCCCCACCGAGGCCCAGCTTCACCTCCTCGGTGACCTGAAGGGCAAACGGGTCCTCGAGCTCGGCTGCGGCGGGGCCCAGTGTTCGATTGCCTTTGCCAAGGCGGGGGCGACGGCGATCGGTGTGGACTTCTCGTCCGAGCAGCTGGCCTTCGCGCGCCGGCTCTGCGAGCGCGAGGAGGTGCGGATCGAGTTGCGTCAGGGCGACCTGGCCGACCTCGCCTTCCTGCGGGCCGAGTCAATCGATCTGGTGTTCTCGGCCTACGCCTTCGGCTACGTCGAGGACCTGAACCGGGTCTTTCGTCAGGTCCACCGGGTGCTCAAACCCGGTGCGGCGCTCGTGTTCAGCCTGCCTCATCCTGCCTACGCCATGATCGACGACGATGCGGAGACCCCGCTGCTCATCCGGCGGTCGTATTTCTCCAAGAAACCTATCGACTACCGGTGGTCGGGCATCGACTTCACCGACTACCCGCATACGTTCTCCGAGCTCTACACCGGGCTGGTCAGGGCCAGCTACCGGGTCGACCAGATCCTCGAGCCAGAACCGGTGGCCGGCGCCCCCCGCAGCCAGGCGTGGAGGGACCCGTTCGCCATGCTGCCCCGCACGCTGATCGTACGGGCCCGCAAGGAAGGCAGCTGAGCTTCAGCCCGCTTGGCGAGCGGCCCACCAGGCGTCGAGGCGCCGGCTGGCATCCTCGGTGTCCATCGGTCCCTCGTCGAGGCGCAGCTCCAGCAGGAAGTCGAGGGCATCGCCGACGGCCCGACCTGGGCCTATCCCCAGGCGGTTCATCACGGCGACGCCGTCGAGGTCGGGCCGGATGGCGGCCAGCTCCTCACCCGCCCGCAACTCGACGATGCGCGCTTCGAGCTCGTCCATGCGTCGATCGAGGGCGCGGGCCTTGGCGGCGTTGCGGGTGGTGCAGTCGCAGCGGGTCAGCTCATTGAGGCGCTCGAGAAGCGGACCGGCGTCGCGGACGTAGCGGCGTACGGCCGAGTCGGTCCAGCCCATGCGGTAGGTGTGGAACCGGAGGTGGAGGTCCACGAGGCGGCTCACGTCCTCCACCTCCTCGCTCGGATACCGCAGGGCGCGCATGCGGTCGCGGGTCATGCGGGCGCCGACGACCTCGTGATGATGAAACGACACCATGCCCTTCGGCCCGTACGAGCGCGTCTTGGGCTTGCCGATGTCATGCATCAGCGCGGCGAGGCGCAGGGTGAGGTCCGGGCTTGTCTTGTCGACGACGGCGATGGTGTGGGCCAGCACGTCCTTGTGGCGGTGGACGGGATCCTGTTCGAGGGCCAGGGCGGGCAGCTCGGGCAGGAACTCCTCCGCCAACCCGGTACGAACGAGGAACCACAGGCCATCCCCCGGGGCGTCGACGACGAGGAGCTTGTTGAGCTCGTCGCGTATCCGTTCGTCGGAGACGATGTCGAGGCGGCTGCGTAGCGTCACGACGGCCTCGACAAGGACCCGGTCGGGGACGAGGCCGTAGCCGGCAAGGAACCGGGCGGCGCGCAGCATCCGCAGCGGGTCGTCGGCGAAGGACTGCTCGGGGTCGAGCGGGGTCCGCAGCCGGGAGGCGGCCAGGTCGCCGACACCGTCGAACGGGTCGATCATGGTGAGGTCGGGCAGCGCGAGAGCCATGGCGTTGACCGTGAAGTCCCGCCGGGACAGGTCGGCCTCGATCGCATCGGCGAAGCGCACGTCCGGCTTGCGCGAGTCGGGGTGGTAAGCGTCGGAGCGATGGGTGGTGATCTCGAGGTTGCGCTCCCCGACGCGCAGGCCGATCGTCCCGAAGCGCTTGCCCTGCGTCCATACGGCATCGGCCAGGCCGGCGACGATGCGTTCGATGTCGTCGGGGACGGCATCGGTCGTGAAGTCGAGGTCGCTGCCGGCGTGGATCCGCCCGAGCACGGCGTCGCGCACGATCCCGCCGACCAGGTAGAGGCGCTTGCCGGCCGCGTCGAAGCGAGCCGCCAGGGGGGCGGTCTCTTCAAGCAGCGGTCGAAGGCGCTCGGGGATCACGGCGACCCACAGTACTTCCGCCTGCCGGCGCGACCCGGGGCATATGGGGGTGCCGGCGGCTTGCTTGCGGTCGGGGCGGCAGCGTTCTTTGCCCACTTTTACGGAGTCACTCCGCAAAAGTGGGCAAAGAAAATGGCGGCGTCAGGTCGCGATGAGGCGCTCGACCGTGTCGACGACATCGAGGCCGGGCCCGCCGTGGGTGGGGGCCTCGGGCGCGAGACGCTCCCCGGCCAGGGCGGCGACCGTCGCCGCCGTCGAAGCAGTCAGGGCCTCCAGGTCGTAGCCCCCTTCGAGCAGGACGAGCAGACGGCCGGGAGGGACGAGGGCCTTGAGCTCCTCGATGATGAGGCCGTAGTCACCCGACGACAACCCCAGGTCGGTCAGGGGGTCGGCGGCGTGGCCGTCGAAGCCGGCCGACACGAGGAGCCAGGTCGGCCGGACCCGGGATGCGACCGGGCCGACCACTCGCTCGACGGCGGCGAGGAAGACGTCACCCGTCGTTCCCGCTGGCATCGGCAGGTTGATCGTCTCGTCTCGTCCGGCGTCCTCGCCGGTCTCGTTGAACCAGCCCGTGCCCGGGTACTGCGGCCATTCGTGCAGCGAGAGGTAGGTGACGCGGTCGTTGCGGTAGAAGGCGTCCTGGGTCCCGTTGCCGTGATGGGCGTCGAAGTCCACGATCAGCACCCGCTCGCCGGCCTGCGCCAGGTTGGCGGCGGTGACGGCGACGTTGTTGAGGAGGCAGAACCCCATGGATCGGCGTGGTGTGGCGTGATGGCCCGGCGGTCTGACGGCGATGAAGGCGGCATCCCCCTCGCCGTTTCTGAGGCGCTCGGTCGCGTCGAGGCCGGCACCGGCGGCCACGAGGGCCGCATCCCATGACCCGGGCGACGCCACCGTGTCGGCGTCGATGGCCCCGCCGCCGCGCGTGCAGTACGCCTCGATGGCGTCGAGGAGCTCGGCCGAGTGCACGGCGAGCAACTCGTCGCGCGTCGCCGGGCGGGGCACGAACCACGTCGTCGCCTCGGCCGCACCCGAAGCGTCGACACCCTCGAGAACGGCTTGCAGTCGCCTGGGGCGTTCGGGGTGACCCCGCCCGGTGTCGTGGCCGAGGCACGCCTCGTGGGTTGCGAGCAGGATCGTGCCGGTCGTCACAGCTCCACGGTAGGCCCGCAGCGGACCTAGCACGCCCTCGGCGGTGGCTACCGACCCCACCGCCGGATCACCCGGGCCTGCGTGACCGAGCGGTGGGTCGCCGAGTACGATCTGCCTCGAAGTGGACTACTTCGTGGCAGAGCTGTTGCCGGCATGAGCGCGCCCTCTGTCGACGTCCTGCGATGGGGGCGGGAGCGGGCCAGGACCGGAACGTGGAGAGGCGATCGGGACGTCGCCTACCTCAGTCCCGTCCCCAGCGCGCCCCTCCCCTCGGCCGAGTTCCTCCGTCGATGCCTGGAGATCCTCGCGTCCAGGGGGTTCGCTCGTGTCGTCACCGGGGCCCTCTCGCCCCTCGAGCAGGCCGGTTTCATCGCCGCGGGGTTCGACGTGGCCGAGCGCCTCCACCTCCTCGGAATCGATCTTGCCGGGCCTGTCCCCACCGTGCCCGATGGCATGACCCTGGCGAGGGGACGTCGCCGCGACCGAGACCACGTTCTCGCCGTCGACCGGGCCGCCTTTGCCCCGTTCTGGCAATTTGACGGGGCCGGCCTCGACGATGCCCTCAACGCCACGCCGACGACAAGGTGGCGGGTTGCAGTCCCCGGTTCGGTCCGGGCTCGCTCCCGGCCCGTTGCCGGCTACGTCATCTGCGGGCGGGCCGGTTCCCGCGGGTTCGTCCAGCGCCTGGCCGTCGACCCCACCGTCCAGCGGCACGGCACCGGGCGCCGGCTCCTGCTCGACGGCCTGCGATGGATGAGTCGCCGAGGGGTGCACCGGGCGGTCGTCAACACCCAGATGGGCAACGATGCGGCGCTTGCCCTGTACCTGGCCGTCGGGTTCACCGAGCAGCCCAACGGGCTCTCGGTGCTCGCCACCGGGCTGCGATGAGCGGGCTGCGATGAGCGGGCTGCGATGAAGCGGGCCTTCTTCGCCGGGTCGGCGGTTGCTGTCGTGATGGCCCTTTCCCTCGGGGCCGCCCCTGCACCCGGCGCATCCGCCTCGCCGGCGGGGGCGGCGCCACCGGCGGCGGCGCATCCGGCCTCCGTGTTCAGCCTGGCGTCCCAGTCGACCACGGTCAGATCAGGGAAGCTCTGGACGCTCGGCCTCTCGGTCCCGGCGTCGGTTCGCCACGCCGATCGGCTCGAGGTCTCGATCTACCCCCGCTTGGTTACGCGGAGCGCTTTCGACGCCGCCGCCAACGATCAGCACGGCTCCGAAACGCCGATCTACCCGCCGTACCCGGCATCGGAGTCTCTCAGCGCCGCGACGACCTCGACCGCCGCGACCACCTCGACCGGCGGCGCCCACGGCACCACGGTCGTCGACGTCAAGGTCCCCGTCGACAAGGCAGCATCCGGCAAGGAGCTTCCCACCTTTTATCCAGGCACGACCGAGTCCGGCGTCTACCCCGTCGAGCTGCAGGTCTACTCGCCGCAGGGGACGGCGGTCGGCTCTCCGCTCTCGACCTTCCTCGTCTACCGCGGCTCGGGCTCGGGAGGCTTCCGCAGGCTGGCCGTGTCGTTCACGGTTCCCGTCAACGCCCCGCCGGTCGTGTCGACCACCCGGCCCGCGTCTCCGTCGTCGTCAGGCCAAGCCGCGAACGCCACCGGACCACCGGCGCCGGGAGCGGGCGCGGCGGTGGCGAAGCTCGTCTCGACCCTCGCCGCCGCTCCGAGCGTGCCGCTGACACTTGACGTGACCCCCCAGACCGTCGATGCGCTCTCACTCGGTTCGGCTACTGATCGTGCCACGGTCAGATCGCTCACCGCGCTCGTGGCGAGAGGAGACGAGCTGGCCCCAGCGCCCTATGTCTCCGTGTCACTGCCCGGCCTGGCCAATGCCGGGCTGGCCAATGCCGGGCTCCAACCGCAACTCGGCAACCAGCTGACCGCCGGTTCCTCCGCCCTCCTTCGTGCCCTGAAGGGCGCGCCATCCGCAGGCACCTGGGTGCTGCGCCAGCCGCTCGACCCGACGACCCTGCAACTGCTCCAGCAGCGCGGGCTCAAGGATCTGATCCTGCCTGATCGCGACCTCTCTTCTCTCCCCGCCACCGACCAGACGACGACCTATGGCCGGGCCACCAACCTCGGAGACGGCGTCGGCGGGAGCCCGGCACGCGTGGTCGGTACCGACTCGGTCCTTTCGGCCCGGCTGGCGCCGTCGAGGGACCCGATCCTCTCGGCCGAGCTGACGGTGGCCGAGCTGGCGATGATCCAGCTCGAGAACCCCGGGATGCCCCGAGGTGTGGCCATCGAGGTTCCCGCCGGGCAGACCTTGTCCACGCCGCTTCTCTCCGCCCTCCTGGCCGGCTTGAAGCACAACCCGTTCGTCAAGCCGGTCACGGCCGATGGCCTGTTCGCCGCCGCTCCCCCGAAAGCTCCCACCGGCACGTCGTCTGCGGGGCAGGGCAGCAGACCGCCGGTCAGATCGCTCGTCGGGCGGGCCGCTAGTGGCGTTGCGTTCGCGGCGCAGACCGGCCGCCTGGCCGGCGGGATCGACTCGCTCGCCACGGTCGTGCCCGGCGACACCGCGCTGCTTTCCCGGCTGCGGGAGCAGCTGCTCGTCGCTCAGTCCGATCAGCTCTCCGGGCGATCACGACTCGAGCTCATGGGTTCGGCCACCGGGGTGATCAGGCGCACGGCCCTGCAGGTCAGGCTCGTCGACCCGACGTCGGTTACCTTCACGGCTCGGAACGTGCGCCTGCCCCTGACCCTCCAGTCGATCCCGAAGGTCGGTGTGCACGTCCAGCTCGTGTTGGACAGCCCGAAGCTGCTGTTCAAGGCGTACCGCCCGCCCGGAGGAACGTGCGTAGCCGCCGCCCCGACGACCGAGGTCTGCCGGCTGGTGCTGCGCGGCGCGCAGACCACCCTCAAGCTCCCGGTCGAGGCCAGGACGACGGGGGTGTTCTCCCTGAACCTGACGCTCAAGTCGCCCGACGGTGCCCTCGTGCTCGCCTCGGCACGCGACACCGTTCGCTCCACGGCCGTATCGTCGGTCGGCTGGGTGCTGATCATCGGTGCCTGTCTTTTCCTCGGGATCTGGTGGATCCGAGACATCCGCAGCGGACGCAGGCCCCGCCGGCTGGCCCGCCGTCCCGACGACGACGCCGACGACGATGGCGACGACCCGCCGGGTGGTGGTATCGGCATCGATCCCGCCAATGGCGCTCCTGCGTCGCCGGGTCCGGCCCTCGAGCCGCAGGACCGTGAGGTCTTCGACCCTCGCGTCCCGGTGGCGGCTACCTCGTCGCGCGTCCGTGCCCCGACGCTGGCTCGCGTCGGCATGTCACCATCGAGGCCGGTCGGAGGTCACAACCACGGGACCGCCACCGGACGGACCCCGGAGGAGAGCCCGCTATGAACCGGATTCGCGTCGTCACCGACACTGCGTGCGACCTGCCCGACGAGCTGCTCGCCGAGATGGGCATCGGCCTCGTGCCGCTCCACATTCGGTTCGGGAGCGAGGAGCTGGTGGACAGGACCGAGCTGTCGACCAAGGAGTTCTGGGCTCGGATGGCCCGCTCCGACTCTCTGCCCGAGACCTCGGCGCCGTCGCCCGGTGCCTTTCACGACGTCTTTACGGCGATGGCCGACGAAGGGGCGGCCGGCGTGGTGTGCGTCAGCCTCTCGTCGCGGCTCTCGGCGACCATCGAGGCGGCCCGGCAGGCGGCCCGCGATCTCGAGGGCACGCTGCCGGTGCGAGTCGTCGATTCGCTGAGCGTCACCCTCGGGGAGGGCCTGATCGTGACCGAAGCGGCGCAACGGGCCATCGGCGGCGGGGACCTCGACCAGGTCGCCTCCGCCGCCGAGCTGGCCGTCGCCCGGTCGAGGGTCTTTGGCGCCATCGACACCCTCGACAACCTCAAGCGGGGCGGCCGGATCGGCGGTGCCCAGGCGCTACTCGGCTCGCTGCTCGCCATCAAGCCGGTGATCGAGGTGCGCGACGGAGCCGTCGAGCAGGAGTCCAAGCAGCGGACGAGGGCAAAGTCGTTGCGCTACCTCGCCGACAAGGTCCTGCAGGCCGGACCGATCACCAGGCTCGCCGCCTTCGGTGCCGACGCGCCCGACTTCGATCGATTCCTCGACATGCTCGACGGTGTTCGCCCCACCGAACGCCTCCTCCTCGGCGACATCGGCCCGGTGATAGGAACCCACGCCGGTCCCGGTGCCGTGGGCGTGGCCTGGCTCACAGCGACTGCGGACGAAGGACAATGAGGCCGAGCCACGGGCCTGGCCGGGCGAGCGCGAGGCCGTGGTAAGGGAGGGCTGCGACGGCGTTGTCTGAGCCCGTCGGAGTGACAGGGCGCGGACCCCGCCCGGAGGTACCCTAAGGTGCCGTGTCAGCCCCCGACCCCGCCGGCCATCGCCGGCTCGGCCCCGACGCCACCGCAACGGTGACGGGTCGGACGCTCGTCGCCGGCAGAGCGCTCGGGGGCCGCTATCAACTCACCCGGCTCCTTGCCCGCGGGGGTATGGCCGAGGTGTGGGAGGGTCACGACACCACCCTCGGCCGGCCCGTCGCGATCAAGATCCTCCAGGATCACCTCGCCGCCGACGCCGTGTTCGTCGAGCGGTTCCGCCGTGAGGCCATCACCGCGGCCCGCCTCGGGCACCACTGCATCGTGGCGACCTACGACGCTGGCATCGACGCCGGCACCGCCTACATCGTCATGGAGCTGGTGCGGGGCCGGACCCTGCGCCAGCTGTTGACGTCGACGGGACCGCTCGACCCTGCGCTCGCGGTAGCCATCGCCGTGCAGATCGCCGACGCGCTTGCCTACGCCCATCGCTCTGGGCTGATCCACCGTGACGTGAAGCCGGCCAACGTGCTGCTCTGCGACGAGGAGGGATCGACGCCGCAGGTGAAGGTCACCGACTTCGGGATTGCCAAGACGACCGCCGAGTTGGGCCAGGACCTGACGGCGACGGGCACGGTCCTCGGCACGCCCAAGTACTTCAGCCCGGAACAGGTGGAGGGGCGGACGGAACCCGACTCCAGGTCGGACCTTTATGCCCTCGGCATCGTGCTGTTCGAGATGCTGGCAGGACGGGCTCCCTTCGACGGCCCCACCGAGATGGCCACGGCAGTTGCGCATCTGCGCGAACCGCCCCCTTCCCTCACGGCGCTTCGCCCCGGCGTGCCGCCCGCCGTCGACGCCCTCGTCCAGCGACTCTTGGCCAAGGCTCCTTCCGACCGGCCCCCGACGGCTGTCGCCGCCCGGCAGGCCCTCGAGCTGCTCGGCCGAGATCTCTCCGCGAGCACCCGCCTGAACGGCCACACCCCCGGGTCGTCGTCCGGTCGCGGCTCCGCTCGGGCCAACGGAAGCGACGGCAGAGTCGCCCCGGGCCCGGACCGGGGGTTGTCGGGAGCTCCGGCGCTCAACGGGCCCGTCGGAGCCGGAGGCTGGACGCCATCGCCGCGTGGCGAGCCCGCCAAGGCCGGCCGGTGGGTTCGTCCGCCTGCGGAGGGGAGGCCGGCCGATGCGGCCGCCCGCACCGGTTCGGGAGCGACGGCCACGCCGTCACGGGGGGTGCCTTCACGCTCGCGCCCACCGGCCGCCGGCGGATCATCCGAGCGCCGGCCACCGGTCGAGCGCGCCTCGACCTCCGAGCGGTCGTCGCCGGGCCCACCTCTCGTAGTCCCGCGACGACGGAAGCGACGTGACGGCCGGCTCGTGACCGTCGTCGTGGCGGCCGTCGTGGTCGCTGCCCTGGTGGTCGCCGGGGTGCTGATCTTCGGCCGCTCTCCCTCGGGTCGCTCCGTCGCCACCGGGGATGGCGCATCGGGGCCGCCGCTCAAGATCCGGGCCGTCTCGGTGTGGATGAACAACTTCCGGCCACCCGACAATCCCACCGAGACCGGTCTCGCCTTCGACGGCAACCCGCACACGGCATGGCAGACCGCCCCGTACATCGGTGTCGACAAGGCCAAATTCGGCAACCTGTACTCGGGCGAGGGCCTGGCCATCGAGCTGAACGGGACGCAAGGCGTGGCGCGTCTCGAGGTCACATCGGCGACCAGGGGCTGGGCCGCATCGGCCTACGTGGCGGACGCCAGGCCTGCGACCGGATCCCAGGTCACGAGCTGGGGTGCGCCCACGGCGTCGAGGCACGACATCAAAGGCAACGCCACCTTCTCCCTGGGCGGAAGGAAGGGACGCTGGGTTCTGCTGTGGTTGACCAACTTGGGTCCCGTCGGCCAGGCCAGCATCGCCGAGTTGACGGTCACCCGAGCCGTCTCCGGTTGACGGGACCACTCACCAGCCGCTTCGGGCTCCCGCGCAGAAAGCACCCAGGTAGCCCGAAAAGGGCCGGGGAAGTGGCCGCTCGCTAGTCTCTGGAGCATGTCAGACCAGGGGTCGAGTGGGAGCGGGGCTACAACCGCCGTCGGTCGTGACGGTACCGGGAGCGCTCCGGCGCCGGCCCGGCCGGAACGGGACTGGACCGACCAGGTCACCGACCGGGTCGAGTCGACGGTGCGGACGGTACGCGACAAGACCACCGTCCCCATTACCAAGGTGGCGAGGGTGATCGTCTTCGGCCTCCTCGCCGGTCTGCTCGCCATCGCCGCGCTCATCTTGGTCGTGGTGGCCCTGTTGCGGGTCATCGACGTGTATCTGCCCTTCTCCCCCTACGGTCGCAGGGTCTGGCTGGCGTATGCCGTCTTGGGTGCAATATTCCTGGTCGCCGGGGCGTTCTGCTGGACGAAGCGGAGTCCCCGCAAGTCCTAGGAGGTAGTCGTGAGCGACGTAGCGCCCGAGGTCAGGGACGTCATCATCATCGGTTCGGGACCGGCCGGTCTCACCGCGGCTATCTACACGGCCAGGGCGACGTTGGCGCCCCTCGTCATAGAGGGCGAGCCGTCTTCGACGAGCGACCAGCCGGGCGGGCAGCTCATGCTCACCACCGAGGTCGAGAACTACCCAGGGTACATCGACGGCGTCATGGGACCCGAGCTGATGGGCAGCATGCGAGCCCAGGCCCAGCGGTTTGGGGCCGAGATGCTCTCCACCAAGGTCACGAGAGTCGACTTCTCCGAACGCCCTTTCAGGGTCTGGGCCACCGATCCGAGCACAGGCAAGGAGACCGAGACCCTGGCCAGAACGGTGATCGTCTCGACCGGCGCCAGGTCGTTGATGCTCGGGTTGGAGGACGAGAGTCGCCTGCTCGGCTACGGCGTGTCGACGTGCGCGACCTGTGACGGCTTCTTCTTCCGGGGTCATGACATCGCCGTGGTTGGCGGGGGCGACTCGGCCCTCGAGGAGGCTATCTTCCTTACCAAATTCGCCGACTCCGTGACGGTGATCCACCGGCGCAGCGAGCTGCGGGCGTCGAAGATCATGCAGGAGCGAGCCTTCGCCAACCCCAAGCTTCGGTTCGTTTGGGACACGACGGTCACGGCCGTCAGCGGTGACAAGAAGGTCGAGTCGGTCTCGCTTCGCAACCTCGTGACCGACGAGGAATCGGTGCTCGAAGTGACCGGCCTCTTCGTTGCCATCGGCCACGCCCCCAACACCGACCTGTTCAAGGGTCAGCTCGACCTTGACGATGCGGGCTACCTGGTGACCGAGGCCAAGTCCTCTGCGACCAAGGTCGAGGGCGTGTTTGCCTGCGGTGACGTGCAGGACCATGTGTACCGTCAGGCCGTGACGGCCGCCGGCTCCGGCTGCATGGCCGCCATCGATGCCGAGCGGTGGCTCGAGAGCCAACACTCGACCTGAGCGCGGAATCCGCCGGCGCCTCGCGGCGTTGTAACGGTGGCAATGCCGGGAGTGTCCCGGTCCGCAAACCCCGAAGAGGCGATCGATATGTCCAGCAACGAGCTGAAGCTCACGGATCAGACGTTCGACGAGGAGATCAAGTCGTCCGACGAGCCGGTGCTCGTCGACTTCTGGGCGGAATGGTGCGGGCCGTGCAAGATGGTCGCTCCCGTCCTCGATGAGATCGTCGCCGACAACGACGGCAAGATCCGTCTCGGCAAGGTCAACATCGACGACAACATGGAGCTTGCCCGTCGCTTCGACGTGATGAGCATTCCGACCATGATCCTGTTCAAGGATGGCGAGCCCCAGCTCCGGATCGTCGGTGCCAAGGGCAAGGGGCAGCTGCTTCAGGAGCTGCATCCCTACTTGGAGGGCTAATTCAACCACTCAACGTGTGATCGAGGGCCCGGCTTCGGCCGGGCCCGACCTTCATCCACACCTTTGAACACAGTCTGTGGATGAGGTCGAGCCGGTCTCCACGAGACCGTCACCCTTCAGCGGGGGAATGACCACGGTCGGCGCGACGCAAGGCGCTTAGGGGCGGAACGTTGCTGGAATGTCACGGTTCGTGGTCATGACGTGTACTTGAGCCTTCAATTCCGTCGGCTCGGTACCGCGACGCCCCGTCACGAGGCGGCGTCGGTCATGGTCCGGTAGATCCGCTCGAGATCCTCGAGGTCGGCGAAGTCGATGACGACCTTGCCGCGACCGGAACCGAACGCGACTTGGACTCGAGTGTCCAGACGTTCGGACAGGAGCTCCTCGAGCTCCAGTAGACCGGGAGGTCGAAGCTTGGCCGGTGGGCGCGTCGTTGGCGCCTCATTCGATGACACGGGGCCGCCGCCGAACTCGTTGCGGGCCCTGACCGCCTCCTCGACGGCGCGGACCGAGAGCTGCTCCGCGACGACCCGTCGTGCCAGCGCTTCTTGGAAGGCTCGGTCGGGGGTGCCGAGCAGGGCGCGGGCGTGGCCGGCGGTGAGCTGGCCTTCGCCCACCAGCTTCTGGACCGGCGGAGGGAGCTGGAAGAGCCGGAGGGTATTGGTAATGGTGGCCCGGCTGCGGCCGACCCGGGTCGAGAGCAGTTCGTGGGTCAGACCGAAGTCCTCGATGAGCTGCTGATAGGCGGCGGCCTCCTCCAGCGGGTTGAGATCTTCCCTGTGGAGGTTCTCGACGAGGGCCTGTTCGAGGCTGGCCAGCTCGGTGCCGTCCCGTACGACCGCGGGGATCGTCGAGAGTCCGGCGCGCTTGGCCGAACGCCAACGCCGCTCGCCGGCGATGAGCTCGTAGCGCTCGTCGGAGAGCCGTCGGACCAGGATGGGCTGGAGCACGCCGAGCTCCCGCACCGACGCGGTGAGGCCGGCGAGTGCCTCCTCGTCGAAGTACCGGCGAGGCTGGTGGGGGTTGGGGCCGATCGATGTGACCGGCAGGTCGAGCAGGGCGGATGTGTGATTCGCGCCCACCTCGGTCGGGATCAGCGAGCCCAGCCCCTTACCTAGTCCGCTGCGGCGCGCCACCGCTCACCTCCTTGGCCAGCTCCCGGTAGGCGATAGCCCCCCGAGAGGATGGATCGAACACGATGATCGGCTGGCCGAACGACGGTGCCTCCGAGAGGCGGACCGTCCTCGGAACGATGTTGCGGCAGACCCTGGCCTCGAAATGGTCCCGTACCTCGGTGACGACCTGGTCGGCGAGCTTGGTGCGGGCGTCGTACATCGTCATGATGATCGTGCTGACCTCGAGCTCATGGTTGAGGTTGGACGTCACGAGGTTGACGTTGCGGAGCAATTGGCCCAGACCCTCGAGGGCGTAGTACTCGCATTGGATCGGCACGACGACCTCGGTGGCGGCGGCGAGCCCGTTGACGGTGAGCAGCCCGAGCGATGGTGGGCAGTCGATCAGGATGAAGTCGAAGTCGGTGAGGATCGGCTCGAGGGCCCGTTTCAGCCGCAGCTCCCGGCTGAAGACCGGGACGAGCTCGATCTCGGCGCCGGCAAGGTCGATGGTGGCCGGCACCACGAACAGGTTGCGTAACGAGGTGGCCTCGATGACGTCCTCGATGGGCACGTCATGGAGGATGATGTCGTAGACGGAGTGGTCGAGGTTGCGGGCGTTGATCCCGAGGCCGGTCGTGGCGTTGCCCTGGGGGTCGAGATCGACCACCAGGACCCGGTACCCGGCCTCCGCCAGCGCAGCCGAAAGATTGACGGCCGTCGTCGTCTTGCCGACGCCCCCCTTCTGGTTGGCGACGGCCATCGTCCGAGGCAGAGGACGGTGCGCTCCGGGATGGACGCTCACGGCGGCCTGGGCGGCGCGACCGTTGCCGTTGCCGTCGGTCTCGCTCGCGAGCGACGGCGCCGTCTCCGGAGGAGGGAGCCGGGGCAGATCGGGCGGGACGGCAAGAGGAGCAAGAGGAGGTGGTGTCGATCCGACGGTCGCGCCGATGGCGGGACTGGCGCCACTTGCAACCGGTCCACCCCCGGAATCGGGGCTAGCCGCCGTCGTCGGTGGGACGGCCGGCAGTCTCGGACGTGCTGCTGCAGGATCGGGCGGCGGTGCGGGACTGGGCGGCGGTGCGGGACTGGGCGACGGTGCCGGACCGGTCGTGGTCGGGTTGGCCTGGGCGTGAGCGGCCGGGGCTTGAGGACTCGGGACCGGGCCGGCCGGGCGGGGCTCGGGTGGCGGAGGTGGCGGGATGGACGGTCCGCCGCCAGGCTGGCCGGGCGGCCCGAGAACCAGCCCTCGTGCGTCGTCGCCGGTGACCGCCGAGACGCCGGGCTCGGTCGGGGGTGTCTGGTGGAGGGGGCCGTCCGGGCCTTCCTGGTCCTCGTCCGGCGGCTCGGGCAGCCGAAGACTCCGGAAGATCTCCGCGGCTCTCGAACGCTGAGCATCGGGTTCAGCCACGCGACCATCATCCTCCACTTGAGGTGCGCATGCAAGGATCCCCACCCGGTTCGCCGCCGGAGGGTCGTTTCACGTGAAACGTGGACCGCCTGTCTCGTGCACGTCCGCCGGCCCGGAAGGCGGAAGCAGCACGTCCTCTCCCCCTTTCTCGTGAGCGCCGCCCGCCCGTCCAAGCGGTACTGCGGCCTCTCTGGTGATCCGACGAGATCGTGAAGTCCCGGGTCTGGGTCGCCTGACTGCGGCTTGAAGTGGACCTACGATGCCGTGGGAGGGGGCGGCTCGGGGCGATTCCGCGGAATCGCGGGCTGGTCGCAGGGCCGCCGCCGACCGTGGGGCCTCGCTCCGGCCGTCAGGTCGGGCTGGGGCATCGAAGGGGCGCCCCCGAGCGGAGGGATCGTGACGATCGGGACATCGTCGGGGTTGATAGCCATCGCGATGGACGTGCGGGCGTGGCTGCCGACAGCGGGATCAACGGCCGGGCCGGACCGGGTCGGCTTCCGCGACAGCAGGGTTACCGCCAGCTGTTGGCGCAGCCTCGGAGTCGGGACGTCACCTCCGGGCGTTCGAGGTGGAGAGCGCGGGTCGTACGAGGTCGCGGGGGCGCCTGCCAGGTCGACGCAGCCGTCCACCGGGGTACTGCTCGTGGGCGTGCGCTTCGACGAACCCACCACGGCTTCCATCGCCAGAGAGATCTTCTCCCCCGCCTCGGCCGACCCGCCTACATCTGGCTGGTCGGTCTCCAAACCGGTGGAAGGGCACCGGTCTCGGCGGGTGAATGGCATCCGGGTGGGCGGTGAGGGCGGCAGTCGATTCCGCGGCATCGCGGCCGCCCCGAGGTGGGCCTGTCGGCCTGACCGCATCGCGGACGTGGGATTCCGACGGAACGGTCCCAGTCGGCTCCGCGAATCGCGGCCTCGTTGCCAACGCGCCGCGAGCTCTCTGTCTCCATCTCTCTTTCAGCGGGCGGCAAGGTCTTCCAGGATCTTCTCACGGCTAGCTCCAATACCGTTTACTTAAGACTACGCGGGTGTTATTCTTTGGTCTGTGCCTCGTGCCGGGTGGGTGAAGCCGGAGACCGACCAGCGGTTGTCCGACCACATTTCGATCGGGGTGCTCACGAGGGTCTTCCCGCCTGAGGTCGTCGACCGCGCCATCACCGAGACGGGCAAGACGGAGCGGCGCCAACGCCTTTTGCCTGCTCGGGTCGTCGTTTACTACGTGCTCGGTCTCGCGCTGTTCAGCCACTGCGCCTATGAGGAGGTCATGCGCATGCTGGTGGAGGGCCTGTCGTGGTCCGAGGGTTGGGCGGCGGCGTGGAACGTGCCCACTAAGGCGGCGCTGTTCAAGGCGCGCCAGCGCCTCGGGCCCGAGCCCCTCGAGGTCCTTTACCGCAGTTGTGCCGTCCCGTTGGCGACCGAGCAGACCCCCGGGGCCTTCTACCGGGGCTGGCGGCTCATGAGCATCGATGGGAGCTGCCTTGATGTTGCCGACACGGCGGCGAACGAGGCGGAGTTCGGCCGCCCGGGCTCCAAGCGCGTCGACGGGGTGGGTGCTTTCCCGCAGATCCGGGTAGTCGGGCTCGCCGAGTGCGGCACTCACGCCATCGTGGATACCACCATCGGCAAGTACGGCGACGCCGAGCAGCACTTGGCGTTGCGTCTGGTGAGGTCGTTCGCGCCGGGCATGCTCGTGCTCGCCGACCGGGGGTTTTTCGGTCACGCTCTTTGGAGCAAGGCCGCTTGTGGCGGTGCGGACCTGCTGTGGCGGACCAAGCGCAACCACGTGCTGCCCGTCGAGCAGCGCCTCGACGATGGCTCGTTTCTGTCGCGGGTCTACCCGACGCAAAAGGACCGCCGGCACGGCACCGCCGGCGTGGTCGTGCGGGTGGTGGACTACGCCGTCGACGGTGTGGCCGCTGCAGACGACGAGGAGACCACCTACCGGTTGCTTACCACGGTCCTCGACCCGGACTTGGCACCGGCAGCCGAGCTCGCCTCGCTCTACTCCCAGCGCTGGGAATTCGAGATCGCCCTCGATGAGCTGAAGACCCACCAGCGCAGCCCGCGTGTCGTGTTGCGGTCGAAGATGCCCGACGGGGTGGTCCAGGAGGCCTACGGCTACCTCTGCGTGCACTACGCCATCCGCTGGCTCATGCACACCGTCGCTGCCGAGGCCCGGGCAGATCCGGACCGCCTCAGCTTCACCCGCACCCTCCGGGTGGCGCGCCGGTCGGCGGCGTCGCACCCGGGTTTTTCCCCCTCAGGTGCTCGATGACGCTCAACGCCAGGCGACCACGGAGCTGCTCTTCGAACTGCTCCCCCGACGTCGTGGTCGTGCCAACCCCCGCGTGGTGAAGCGCAAGATGTCGAACTTCGGTGTCGCCCGCCCCGAGCACCGCAACCGGCCGCCGGTGGAGCGCCGCGTGCGGGTCGTGGGCGAGGCGGTCGGCGTATGAACGCGGTCGTGGTCCCCATCCGCGGACGCTCCAACGCCTGGGCGGTTCTCGCCGAGGGGCTGACTTACCGGCGCACGGTCCGTGCCCGCTACCACGGCACGCTCCGGCTCCTATGCCCGCACGTGCTCGGGTGGAAAAACGGCAGGGGGAAGGTCCTCAGCTACCAGCTCGGCGGGACCGACCGGCCCGGGCAGCAGTGGCGCTCGATGTTCGTCGACGAGATCGACGACGCCACGCTCGGCGACGAAACCTGGCAGACAGCTGACAACTATGCCGGCGACTCGAACGGCATCGATATCGTCGAACTCGCTGTCGACCCCACCCTGGAGCTCCCTAAGTAAACGGTATTGCGGCTAGCTCGGGCTTGTCCCCTGACGTGGCCACGCCTCGTCCCCGCTGACGGTCAGTTGTTCTCAAGCGGACGGCCAGCAGAACTCCGAGGGGTGATGGCCGTAGCGACCACTTGGGGAGCCGGGTCGGGCAGCGTCCAACGAGGGGCGTCAAACCGGTGTCGGCCCTGCGGTCGGTTCGCTCGAGGGGGCTCTCGGGGTCGGTTTTGCCAGGGATCGTGACCGGTGGGCTCCCGGGGGGGCGCCGGGTCTCAGGGGTCTCCGGGGGTCCCCGGGGGCCTCGGTCGGTTGACGTCGCTCGGGTGCCGGGTCCGCCGCGGCCGGTTGTCCGATTCCCGCGGGAACCTGTCGCGGTCTTGCACCGAGGGGTGTACACAAATCGCGACAGGTTCGCCTCGTCGCGTACACGGATCGCGACAAGAACGATCTTTCATGTATTTTGATGTCATGACGCCGAGTGAGGAGCGGGTCGCCACGGCTGCGCTTATGGGCGCGGGCCGCTCCCAGCACGGCGTGGTCACCCGCGATCAGATCGCCGCGGTCCTCACCCGCCGGCAGCTCGACCGGTGGGTGAGCACCGGGCGCCTCGTCAGGGCGGCAAGCGGCCAGTGGCGGCTGGCCGGATCCCCGGTCTCGTGGCGCCAGCGGGCCATGGGCGTCTGTCTGGCGTACGGACCTCCGGCCGCGATCTCCCATACCGCCGCAGCCAGATTGTGGGGTCTCGAGCGCTCGATGCGCATGCTGCGTCGGCCCGTCGCCGGTCACAGAACCGGCGATGAAGCCCGTGCGCCTATGGTTTCTTCGTCATGCACCACGGCCTACTCCCGCCCCTGGAGGGGTGGAGGGTGCCAGCGGCCAGGGGCCGCCGGGCCTGTGGCACGTGCCGTACACGTCGTCGGCCGTCCCCGCCGGCGCCTCACCTCCGTCGTGGCTGCAGGCGTCCAACTGCCAGCGGTTCGCCTCCGGCGTGTTGAGCCTGTTCGGAATTCCCTGCCCACCCGTGCGGTCGTCGGAGCTCTGGAGCGATGCCGGTGCCACGACCGCCGTCGCTGCGCCCCACCCCCTCGACTTGGTGTTCTTCAACGCCCGCCGCGATCCCTTCAGTGCGCACATCGGCGTCTGGATGGCACCTGACGAGATCCTCCACCTTTGCCAAGAGATCGGTACGCCGGCCAGCTGGCCGCTTGCGGCCTTCGCGTCCCGCCCCCGCTCCGCAACGTGCATCGGCTTCAAGCGAGTAACGGCACCAAGGGGGGAACGGTCGGCCGCTAGCCGGCGCCGGTAGTGCGTCGTTCCTCCCAGAGGGGCCGCTTGGCCGGGATCCCCACCCGACGCGGGAAGCGGTCGGGGACCTTACCTACCCGCCGCAGGATCTGGAGGTGGAATGGGGTCTCGAGCCGCCCGGCCGGTTCGAGACCGAGTTGGGTCAGTGGCTCCGGCGGCCACCGGCCGGGCTGCGACGTCGGCGGCTCGGCGACGATGAGCGAGCCTCTCTTTCGGAGGAAGGGGGCGGCACACTCGGCCGTCACGGCCGCAGGGGCGAAGCCGCGCGCCGTAACCAGGTCGAACGTGGAGCGGAGGGGACCTCGGGCCCCATCTTCGGCTCGTTGGCCGACGACACGTACTCGCGGCCCGAGTCGAAGCTCTGTCACGGCGCTCTCGAGAAAGGCGGTGCGTTTGGTGCTGCCGTCGAGCAGCACGATCGTGCTCTGGGGCCACAGGTAGGCGAGCACGAGCCCGGGGACTCCGCCGCCGCTGCCGAGGTCGAGGATCCGTTCGGGGGGCGAGCCGGCATCGGGCCAAGCCATGACAAAGGCCCGGCTGTGTTCCACGTGAAACTCGAGCGGACCGGGGCCGAGGAACCCGAGGTCCCGCGCCTCGGCCAGGACGCCAAGCAGCTCGTCCCTGTGCCGATCGCTCAGCTCGGCCACCGGCGGAGGCCGGGGCTCAGTCCCCAGCGGGAATGATGACGACCCGGCGTCGGGGCTCTTCACCCTCCGACAGCGTCACCACACCGACGATTTCGGTCACGGTGTCGTGCACGACCTTGCGGTCGGGAGCGCTCATCGGCTCCATGGCCACCCGCTGCTGGGTGGACTGCACGTCGGCGGCGATCTTGTGGGTGAATCGAGCCAGGGCCTCGCTGCGCTTGTGCCGGTACCCGGAGACGTCGACGTAGATACGCCCGTTGCCCGCTCCGGTGCGGCGTTGGACGACGGTACGCGTCAGGTCCTGGATGGCGATGAGCGTCGCTCCCTTCGGCCCGATGAGCAGGCCCAGGTTGTCGCCGTGCAGCTGGATATCCAGGGTGTCATCATCCGGTTGACCCACATCCACGTTGGCCTCGAGGCCGAAGCGCTCGAGCAGTCCCCGGAGAAACTCCGTGGCTACGACGCCCTGATCCTCGAGTGCAACGTCCATGTCGGCTCCTTCCGTGCGAGCGTCGCCGTCGTCGATGTCATCGAGATGGCGACCGCTGGCCTTGCTGGTGGTCTCGGTGGTGGAGGCCCCGCGGCGCCGGCCAGGTTCCGAAGCCCGGTCGGCGGATGAGCGACCCTGACCCGCTCCTCGGGGCCGGTTGTGTCCATCGGCCGGCACGCCACCTGCGGCGAGCGCTCCATCGTCGCCCGCATCGGCGCTCGCACCGTTGACGGTTCGATTCCTGCTCGCCGACGAACGCCGTCCCCCTCGGTGTCGTGACCGGTTCCTCGACGGGCCGGTTGACGCCGCGCCGGAAGCACCCCCATCGGTGGCCGTGGGACCGTCATTCCCGGCCGAGTCAGCCGGGGCGTCGGTGCTGGCCCGGGCGTCGGTGCTGGCCCGGGCGTCGGTGCTGGCCCGGGCGTCGGTGCTGGCCCGGGAGTCGGTGCGGGGCCGAGAGTCGGTGCTCGATCGGTTGGTTGCACGTGGGCCGGCGCCGCGCCCTCCGCTCGACGCGCTGGCCGGCTTGTCGGAATCCTCGGCCGAGGCGGCTCCCCGGTTGCGCCGGCGACGATCACGACGGTCCTCCTTGGCCCTTGGCGTGCTCGGCCGGACCCTCGCCCGCACCCGACCCTCGCTTCGGACCCGCCCGAACAGCCCGAGCTTGGGCTCCTCGAGGACCTCGAACTCGGCGTCCTGCTCGTCCACACCCAACTCGTCGAGGGCGGCTTCCTTGGCCTCGACGATGGTCTTGCCCGTTGTCTCAACCCACTCCATATCAGCGGGCCCGGCGCTTCTTCGACGCCGGGGACGGTTGCGCACCCGTTCTGCCACCGCCGGTCCTGCCGCCCGTCCTCGCCGGCGTGGGCTTCGAGTCATCTGGGGCCGGCGCTGCGCCGTTGCCGTTGGTGCCGGCGGAGCTGCCGTTCCCGTTGCTGCCGTTGGACCCGCTGCCCTCGGACCCGCTGCCGTTCGATGGGCTGCCGTTCGATGGGGCCGCGTTCGCCGGGGCGCCGTTGGACGCATTGCCATTGGACGCACTGCCGTTGGAGCCGTTGGCGGCCGGGGTGCCCTTGGCGGCCGGCGTCTGGGGCGCCTGCCGGTCCTTCGCCGCCTGCCGGTCCTTCGCCGCCGGTGCGGTGGCCGCGGGTTGTCCCTTGGCGGCGGGCTGGGTCTTGCTTCCCGGCTGGGGCTTGGCGCTCGGTGCGCCCGACGTGGGCTTCTTGGCGGTGGAAGCGTTTCCTGCGTTGCGAGCCGGCGCGGGCTTGGCCCCGCTCCCACCCTTCGGCGTCGGTCGCCCCTTGCCGTTGGTACCTCCGCCGGCTCTCGCCTGGGCGCCACCCTTCCCGGATCGGGCGGGTGAGGAGCCCGACGACTTGGACTTGTCGCGTTCGGCCTTGGCCGTCGCCGACTGTTCGGCGGCGCTGGTCAGCAGGTCTCGGAATCGGCTCTTGGGAGCGGGTTTGTCGTCGGTGCCACCCCCCCGGTCGATCCGGCGGGTCGTGGCCTCGACCTCGATGACCTCCTGGCTGACGAGGGTCTTGACCTTGGGGTCGAAGCGGTACATGGCGGTCTGCTGGCCCATCCGGCACAGGTTGGACACGGCGTAGTAGAGGATCACGCCGGCGGGGAATCGGATGCAGATGACGCCGAAGACGATCGGCAGGTACTTCATGAACTTCATCTGCGGGTTGTCAGAGGCCGCCGGGTTGCGGTTCATCATCTGGGCTGTCTGCAGGTACTGCGTCCCGATCATCACGAGCAGCAGGACGAAGAACGGGACGGCGGCGAGGAACGACCCGTGCGCGTCGAGGGCGTTCTTGGACAGGTCGAGGCCGAAGGCGTTGATCTTGCCCCCGGCGTGCTGGATCGCCTGGTACATCTGGGTGTTCTGCGAAAGGAAGTTGGGTGCCGGGACGACCCGGCCGTGGTAGGTCACCGTCCGGCTGAGCCCGTCGATCACGCGGAACAGGGCGAAGAAGACCGGGAGGGGGAGCAGGGAGGGCAGGCAACTGCCGAACGGGCTGACGTTGTGCTGCTTGTACAGCTCCATCTGAGCGGCGGCAAAGGCCTGACGGTCGTTCTTGTGCTCGGCCTGCAGCTTCTTGAGCTGCGGCTGCAGCTTCTGCATGGCCAGCATCGACCGGGTCGACTTCAGCGTCAGCGGGGCGATGATGATCATCCACGCCAGGCTGAGGAGCATGATGGCCACCCCGAAGTTGGGGACCACGGCGTAGAAACCGGCCAGGATCTCGGCGATCGGCTTGGCGATCGGGTTGAGGAACGAGTGGGATGTGGTGAGGTTGTGGGGCAGGGCGGTCGTCGCGGTCAACTTGGCAGCGGCGATGGCGGCGGCAGGGAGCATCAGCGTTCTCTCATTCGGGGACGGGATCGGACCCGAAGGGTCCGCCCGGCCGGCAGCGTCCCAGCCGGCCGAGGGTCAGAAGGAGGCCCCGCCGCGTGCCGTGACGTTGCACGGCCTCGACGGCGAACTGCGAGCAAGTCGGGGTGAAGCGGCACGGGGAAGTCCGCCCGGCGCGCGCCGCCTGGTAGCAGCGCAAGACCACGACGACGACCCGAGCGGCCCGGGGTGGGCGCGGCGACGCGGCATCGGTCGGATCGGGACCAAGAGAAGGCCGAACGGGAGATGTGACGGACGTCACATGCCACCTCCGCTGGGGATCGATCGACGAGCCCCGGCCCTTGTCGCCTGGCGCAGGGCGGCATCGAGGCTGGCGCCGAGCGAGCCGTAGCTCGACGTGGTGGCCCCGGGGGCGACGCCGACGAGGTAGGCGCCGGGCAGCACCGGGGCCGTCGTTTCCCGTACCAGCGCCCTGAGCCGCCGGCGGATGCGGTTGCGGACGACCGCAGGTCCGACCTTCCGGCCGATGGCGAAGGCGACGCGCGGCGGCTCTGCCGGGTCTCCCGGCACCCAAGCCACCGTCAGCGGTCCCGACCGGCTGCGGCGAGCGGCTCGCAAGGCGAGAAACGTATCGCGATGCTCGACCCGCCAGATCAGGCGGACAGCCGGGCGCGGCCCTTGACCCGGCGAGCCCGGATCACGGCGCGTCCCGCCCGCGTGGACATCCGGTGCCTGAAGCCGTGCTTCTTGGCCCGCTTGCGATTGTTGGGTTGGTACGTACGCTTCACTCATCGCCTCCTCGGCTCCGGCGCTCTTTGGCCTCGCCGAACGCCCGAGCGACGTGCGCGTCGGCCCAAGCGGCCCGTAGGCACATCACCAGGGTACGTGAAGGAGGAGCGCTAAGCCAGCCTGGCCCGGGCCGTTGGGATGCGGGGCAGGGCCGGGCCGGCGATCGGCCTCAGCGGTTGGGCTGCGGGGTGAGGCGGAGATAGGGCCGCTTGGCGTCCCAGCCCTTGGGGAACTTGTCCTTGGCGGCCTCGTCGGTGACGGCGGGAACGATGATCACGTCCTCGCCTTCCTTCCAGTCCGCCGGCGTCGAGACCTGATAATTGGCCGTGAGCTGCAAGGAGTCGATGACCCGAAGAATCTCCTGGAAGTTGCGACCCGTGCTCTGCGGATAGGTGATCATGAGCTTGACCTTCTTGTCGGGTCCGATGACGAACACCGAGCGCACCGTCACCGTGTCCGAAGCGTTGGGGTGGATCATGCCGTAGAGGTCCGAGATCTTGCGGTCCGTGTCGGCGATCAGCGGGAAGTTCACCTCGGTGCCCTGCGTCTCGTTGATGTCGGGAACCCAATCGCGGTGGTTGTCGATCCCGTCCACGCTGATGGCGATCACCTTGGCGTTGCGCTTGTCGAACTCGGGCTTGAGCTTGGCCACCGCGCCGAGCTCGGTCGTGCACACGGGCGTGAAGTCCTTGGGGTGGCTGAACAGCACCCCCCAACCGTCTCCCAGCCATTCATGGAAGTTGATCGTGCCTTCGGTCGTCTCGGCCGTGAAGTCAGGGGCCTCGTCACCAAGCTGCAGGGACATCTCTCTCCTTCGAGTAAGGGTGGCCACGTTTGTCGGCGTGACCTTCGCTTTTCCTACCCTAGCCTGACGGTTCCAATAGCCGACCACTCCGATCTGAATTGACGAACAAGGCGAGGCGAACAAGACGGCGGGGACGGAAACGAGGCGACCGGGGATATCGTCGGTGAAGATCGAGTCGGCCGCGAACTCGAGATATCAGGAGGCCCCGAATGCCCGATGCTGTGATCGTCGACGCCGTCCGCACCGCCGGTGGGAAGCGCAACGGTGTCCTGTCAGGGTGGCACCCCGTCGACCTGGCGGCCGAGACGCTGCGGGCCCTCGCGCGCCGCAACGACCTCGATCCCGGGATTGTCGACGACGTCATCATGGGCTGCGTGATGCAGGTCGGGGCCCAATCGCTCAATGTGGCCAGGAATGCCGTCCTGGCGGCGGATTTCCCCGAATCCGTGCCCGGAACGAGCGTCGACCGCCAGTGCGGCTCATCCCAGCAGGCCCTCCACTTTGCCGCCCAGGGCGTGATCGCCGGTGCCTACGACGTCGTGATCGCCGCCGGCGTGGAGGCCATGAGCGTCGTCCCCATGGGCGCGAGCGCCGTGGCCCCCAATGTGGGTGTGCCGTTCGGGCCAAGGGTCGGGCTCCGGTACGAACCGATCGGCGGGCTCGTCCCGCAGGGGATCTCGGCCGAGCTGATCGCCGACCGGTGGGGACTCTCCCGCGAGGACCTCGACGCCTACTCGGCCCAGAGCCAGCAGCGGGCCGCCACCGCCACGGCCGAGGGACGCTTCGAGCGGGAGATCGTGCCCGTCGCCGGCGCCGTCAAGGACAAGGAGACCGGCAAGATCGTCGAGACCGGCGAGGAGGTCCGCACCGATGAGGGGATCAGGGAGGGCACCACCGTCGAGACGCTGGCCAAGCTGAAGCCGGCCTTCAAGCCCGACGGCAAGGTCACCGCAGGCAACTCGTCGCAGATCACCGACGGGGCGTCGGCCGTGCTCATCATGAGCGAGGAGCGGGCCGCGGCGCTCCGCCTGACCCCGAGGGCCAGGTTCCACAGCTTCGCCCTGGCCGGCGTCGATCCCGTCACCATGCTCACCGGGCCGATCCCGGCGACGACCAAGATCCTGGAGCGGGCCAAGCTCACCCTCGACGACATCGACCTGGTCGAGATCAACGAGGCGTTCGCTTCTGTCGTGCTGGCGTGGGAGAAGGAGCACCACCCGGACATGGCCAAGGTCAACCCCAACGGTGGTGCCATCGCCCTCGGCCATCCCCTCGGCGCCTCGGGCACCAAGCTGGCCGCCACCCTCCTCAACGAGCTGGAGCGCACCGGCGGCCGCTACGGCCTGCAGACCATGTGCGAGGGCGGCGGGATGGCCAACGCCACCATCATCGAGCGACTGGGCTGACACTTCTCCCCAGGGTGTGGACAACTCTGGGGAAGATCCCATCGGTGTAACTAAGGGTTCGGTCCCTTCGCTACCGAGCGCTGCCGGGTGGCCACGCTCGGCGGGCGGAGACCCCGGTGCTCAGTGGTAGCGGGTGGCGGCGACGAAGCCGGCGATGATGCAGCCCAGCCCGCCGAGCAGGTACCAGTTGCTCGGGCTGGCCGGCATGAGGCTCAGATAGTTGAGCACGATGGCGAGCACGCCGAGGCCGAAGAACCCGAGCATGATGGCCGGTACCCACCACGGGCTCGACCGGTACTCGTCGGGGATGGGGGCGGTGTAGCGGCCGCTCGTCGTTGCCGTCGTCGCCTTGGGCGTGACCCGCCCCGTGGTCCGCGATGGCGTGCTCTTGGCGCTGGGCGTGACGCGACCGCTACCCCCCTTGGGGGTTACCCGTCCCGGTGCGTCCTTGGTCCTACGGGCCATGGCAAGACAATAGGGGAAAGGCGTCGCCGTCCGGCTCTCGGGCCATTCGGGCGGGTATCGCCGCCCGGCTCGGGCCCCGCACCGGATGCCAGATACCCTGGGTAACGGTGGCGAGGATCCTGGTGGTCGACAACTACGACTCGTTCGTCTACAACCTCGTCCAGTACGTCGGAGAGCTCGGCGCCGAGCCCACCGTGGTCCGAAACGACGCCATCGACATGGGTGGGGTCGAGGCGATGGCCCCCGATGGCATCCTGATCTCGCCGGGACCGGGGCGCCCCGAGGACGCCGGGATCAGCCGGTCTCTGGTCGAGACGCTTGCCGGCCGGGTTCCGATCTTCGGCGTGTGCCTCGGTCACCAGGTCATCGGCGCCGTCTTCGGCGGTGTCGTCGTCCGAGCCGCGGTGATGCACGGCAAGACGTCGCCGATCGACCACGACGGGCTGGGCGTGTTCGATGGTCTGGCGCAGCCACTGGTTGCGACCAGGTACCACTCGCTCGTCGTCTCGCCCGCCGGTCTTCCCTCCGACCTGATCGTTTCGGCCACGACCGCCGACGGCACGATCATGGGCCTGCGGCACCGGCGTTTCGACGTGGAGGGCGTGCAGTTCCATCCCGAGTCCGTCCTCACCGAGTCGGGTCACCGCCTGATCGCCAACTGGCTGACCCGCTGCGGGCAGGCCGACGCTCTGGCCGCTATCACCAGCACCTGAGCGCCACTGCCAGCACCCTGGCGCCCGCTCGTGGACCGTCTAGGTCGTCGAAGGGGACGTGGGCGACGGGGTCGTGGTCGGGCGCGGGATGGTGGTCGTCGTCGCCGGAGTCGTGGTCGCCGTCGTGGGCGGGACGGTTGTGGCCGGGGACGTGGTCGGGGGAGTGGTCGTGGTGGGGGCGGCGTAGACGCCGATGACGAGGGTGACACCCGACCCCTTGGCCACCGGGGCGCCGGCGCCCGGGCTGGTCGACTGGACCCGGTTCTGCTGGTACTGCTTGGTCACGGAGGCCGTGGCGATGTTGGCCTGCAGGCCCTGAGCGTGCAGGGCGGCGACGGCGCGCGCCTTGGTGAAGCCGACGACGTTCGGCACGTTGACGGTGCCGGATCCGGTCGAGACGTAGAAGGTCACCTTGCTTCCTTCGGTCGCCGATCCTGTCGGGCTGGTCCCGATCACCTGCCCGGACGGCACCGTCGGACTGGGCGACGAGGCCTGAACCGGTTTGAACCCGGCCACGCTCAGGGCGCCGGAGGCCTGGTTGGGCGTGTCGCCGCTCACGCTCGGTATGTGCACGAGCGGGAGGCCGGAGGAGACGATGACCTTGACCGGCTTGTTGTGGGGCTCGGATACGCCGGCCCGCGGATCGGTGGAGATCACCGTCCCCTTGTTGACGGTCTTCGACGGCTGCAGGGACGGGGTCGTCGGCTTGAACCCCTTGGCCCTCAGGATGGCAATGGCCTGACGCTCGGGTTTGCCGGCCACGTCGGGGACGCGTACCCGGCCGACCCCGGTGCTGACGTCGAGGGTCAGCGGGCTCGTGGACAACAGGTGCGTCCCCGGGCCTGGCGTGGTGCCGACCACATCGCCGCTCTTGTACCTCGGGCTCGTCACGTCCTTTGTGGTCACTTTGGTGAAGCCGTCGGACTTCAGCGTGGCTTGGGCCGTCTTCAGCGGCTTGCCGGCGACCGAGGGCACGGTGATGGTCCGCGTGGACGCCGACGAACCGAACAAACCGATGCCCCTGGCGATGAAGAACAGGATCACGGCCAGGATGGCGAGAAGCACGACGAGCAGCGAGACCCACCGCACCGTGTGCGAGTCCCGCTCCCTGATCGGCGTGTCGTCCCCTTCACCGGGGCCCTCGGCGGGCGAGACGGTGGTCGCTCCCGGCGGCACCGCACCGCCGGCCGCCACCGTCGTGGGCTCGACCGGCCGGTTGATGCGGGTGGCGTCCGGGGCGCCAGCCATGGCCGCTGCGCCTGCGGCGCCGGCCCCGCTGGCGCCGACGACGGTCGTGGCGTCGGGGGCGACGATCCCTTGGGCTATGACGGGCCGGCCCGCCACGAACCGGTCGAGGTCGGCCCGCAGCTCGTCGGCGGACTGGTAGCGCGCCGCGGGATCCTTGGCCATGGCCTTGAGGACGATGGCCTCGTAGGCGGCGGGGATGGCGGCGTTGCGGCTCGTCGGGGCCTCCGGCTCCTCCCGCACGTGCTTGTAGGCGATGGCGACCGGGTTGTCACCGTGGAAGGGGGCGCGGCCGACGACCATCTCGTAGAGGACCACGCCGAGGGAGTAGACGTCGCTGCGGGCGTCGACGGCCTTGCCCTGGGCCTGCTCGGGTGAGAAGTACGTCGCCGTGCCCATCACGGATCCGGCCTGGGTGAGGTTCTCCGATGCGCCGACGGCCCTGGCGATGCCGAAGTCGGTCACCTTGACCTGCCCCGACTGGTCGATCAGCACGTTGCCCGGCTTGACGTCGCGGTGGATGACCGAGCGGCGGTGGGCGAAGGAGAGGGCGGCGGCCACCGATGAGGCGATGCGGGCGGCGTCCTCGGCCTGCAACGGTCCCCTGCGAATGCGGCTCGAGAGGGTGTCGCCGTCGACGTACTCCATGACGATGTAGTAGGTCCTGTCACCCTGGCCCCAGTCGTAGATCGACACGATGTTGGGGTTGGTGAGGTTGGCGGCGGCGCGCGCCTCGCGGCGGAAACGCTCGACGAAGTTGCGGTCGACCGACAGCTCGGGAAAGAGCACCTTGAGGGCCACGGGCCGGTCGAGCATCAGGTCCCTGGCCAGGTAGACCTGGGCCATGCCGCCGCGCGCGATGTGGCGGACGAGCTGGTATCGGTCGCCGAAGATGGGCGGCCGGGGCTCGGGCCGACCGGCGCCGGGCTCGGGGGGGCGGGGATCGGACACGGCCTAGCCGCCCCCTGCTGCAGTCGATGCGCTGGTCGCCGGGGTCGTGGCCGCAACCGTCGTTGGTGGACTCGTTGTCTGGGTCGTCGTCACCGGCGCCGCCGGCGCAGTGGCAGGGGTCGTCTGAGCCGGAGCCGTCGCCGGGCTCGTGGCCGACGGTGCGGTCGTCGCCGAGGAGGGAGCGGTCGTCGCCGACGGTGATGTGGTGGTCGTCGTCGAGCCGCCCGTGGCCGACTTGGATGAGAGGGCCGCCTCGATCATGGCCTTGGCGATAGGGGCGGCGAGCGTTCCTCCCTGGACCTCCGTGGCCGTGCCCTGGTTGGGCAGGACGACGGCGACGGCAATCGAAGGGTGGCCGGCGGGGGCGAAGGCGCTGAACCAGTCGTCGGTCTTGGGGACCCCGTTGACCTGGGTCTGGGCCGTTCCCGTCTTGGCCGCGACCTGGACGCCGGGGATGGCGGCGGCGGTCCCCGTCCCGCCCGGGGATTCGACGACCGACTTCATAAGCGTGGTCATCTTGGCGGCGGTGGCGGCCGACGTGGCCTGGCGCCACAGGCTGGGCTTGTACGTGCTCACCACGGCGTTCTGCGAGTTGGTGACCTTGTCGAGGACGTGCGGCGTCATCATCCGGCCGTGGTCGGCGATGGCGCCGGCCACCATGGCCATCTCGAGGGGGGTCGACTGCACGTCCTCTTGGCCGATGGCGGAGAACGCCAGCGCCGGGTGGTTGCGAACAAACGACGATTCCGGAGGGAAGTAGGACTGCGCGGCGTTGGGCAGGTCGATCGGCGGGGTGGAATTGAATCCAAACGCCTTGGCCTCGGCCGAAAGCCGGGCCGCACCCAGGTCGAGGCCGACCTGGCCGAAGCCCGTGTCGCACGACACCGTGAACAGCTGGGGGAGCTGGCCGCCGCAGGTCTCACCGCCGAAGTTGTGCAGCAGGTTGGTCGTGTCGGGCAGCGGGAGGGCGGAGAGCGTCGGGTAGGTCTTGGTGGCGAGCGAACGGTCGTGGTCGTAGACCGACGCCGCGGTGATGATCTTGAAGGTGGATCCGGGGAACCACCGGTTGCGGTAGGCGCCGGCGAGCAGCGGGTTGCCGGACTTGGCGAGCAGGCGCTTCCACGCCGCGGTCTCCCTGACCGTCGAGAGCTGCGAGAGGCTGTTGGGGTTGTAGGTCGGATTGGAGTACATGGCGAGGATGGCGCCGGTGGAAGGGTCGATGGCGACGACCGAGCCCTGCCGGCCGGCGAGCTCCGTACGGGCCACCTTTTGGAGCTTGTCGGAGAGGGTGAGGGTGACGTTCTGGGCGCTCGGCGAGTTGGTCAGCAGGTTGCCGAGCTGGCTCAGGTTGGTCGGCACGGCGAAGTGGTGCTTGGTACCCACGAGCACGCTGTCGTAGGTCTTCTCGACCCCGTCGCTTCCGTAGATGAACGAGTAGTAGCCGGTGACCTGGGCGAAGAGGGACCCGGTCGGGTAGTGCCGCACGTACTTGAAGGAGCTGCTCGCCGGGGCCCGGCGCGACTGGGCGAGCGTCACCCCGTCGGATGACAGGATCGCACCGCGGGGCAGGTTGTACTCCTTGACGACCTGCTCGCCGTTGAGGCTGTTGTGCTGCAGGCTCGGAGCGTGGACGACCTGGAGGTAGTTGAGCTGGACGAACAGCACGACGAAGAGGACCATGACGCCGACGCCGACCAGGCGGATCTGGCGGTTCATGCTCCGGCCCCTTCCAGCGAGCCTTCCGCTTGCGCCTGACGCCTCGCCCTGCGTCCCGCTCGGCCCCTCGGCCCCCGACCGCCGGCCGGCCCGTTGGCGGTGTCGGAGATGCGCAGCAGCAGGGCGAGGAGGATGTAGTTGGAGATGAGCGAGGAGCCTCCGTAGGCGACGAACGGGAGGGTGATCCCGGTGAGGGGGATGACCCGGGTGACGCCGCCGACGATCACGAAGGTCTGCACCCCGACGATCAATGCGAGCCCCATGGCAAGGAGTTTCTCGAACTGGTTCTCGCAGCGGATGGCGATCCGCAGCCCGGTGCCGACCATGAGGAGATAGCCGAGAAGCAGCGCCGTGACCCCCACCATTCCGAGCTCCTCGGCGATCACGGCGAAGATCATGTCCGTGGACGCCTCGGGGATGATGGCGGCGCTCGACTGGCCGGGACCCGTACCGAAAAGGCCGCCGTTGGCGATGGCGAAGATCCCGTGGATGATCTGGTACCCGGATCCCTGGGCGTTGGCCCAGGGATCGAGCCAGCTCTGCACCCTGCTCTGGGCGTGGCCGATCACCTTGAGGGCGAACACGGCTCCGCCGACGAACAGGCCGCCGCCGAGCGCCAGGTAGAAGCCCCGGTTGGTGGCGACCCACAGCATCCCGACGAACAGGGCGAAGAAGAGGAACGAGGAGCCGAGGTCGTTTTCGGCGAGGAAGATCAGCAGCGAAAGCCCCCAGGCGCCGACGATCGGGGCCAGGTACTTGGGGTCGATGACGAGCATCTTCCCGATGCGCCTGGTGCCGTGGGAGAGCTGCTCGGCCCGCTCGACGAGCGCCGATGCGAAGAAGATGGCGAGCGCCAGCTTGGCCAGCTCACCGGGCTGGAACTCGTGGGCGCCGACATGGACCCAGAGCCTGGCGCCGTTGATGTTCTCACCGATGCCGGGCAGGAGCGGGAGCACCAGCAGGCCGATGCCGAGGAAGGCGAACGTGTAGCGGTACCGCTCGAGGTCACGGACCCGCTTGACGGCCACCAGGGTCGCGACGAAGCAGACCATGCCGAGGGCCGACCACAGCGCCTGGGCGGCGGCCTCGCTGCTCGAAAGCCGGGCGATGAACACGTAGCCCACCCCGTTGAGCAGCCCCGCGACCGGCAGGAGGATGGGGTCGGCGTCGGGGGCCAGGCGCCGCAGTACCACGTGCCCGATGAGCAGCAAGACGAAGAGGAGGGCGAGGAATGGGCCGATGTTGGCGGGCAGCGAGCCGGCCTTGCCCAGACCCGCGAGGGCGTAGAGGCCGCCGGTCAGGATGACGACAAGGACGATCAATCCCAGTTCCGTCCTGCGCCTGGCCGGCCGGCGATGCTCGGTGGTGGCGGCGGCCGGGGTGGCGACGGCGCTCATCGGCTCGCCTTCTTGGCCGTCCGTGTGCGGTGGTGGCGGGTCCTGACGGTGGTGGTCGTGCGGGGCCTGGTCACCGTTGTGGTCGTCGGGATGGTGGTGGTCGTCGTGGTGGTCGTCGCGGTGGTCGCGGGTGGGGTGGCGGCCACCTTCTCGGCCTTGAGGTTGGCCACATAGCGGCGCGCCGAGCCGAGGCTGGTCTCGAGCACGCCGGCGTGCAGCGCCGGCAGGTTGTGGCTCTCCACCCCACCAATGGTGAGCGCCGTGTCCTCGGCGATCGTCGGCTGCCACCACAGCACCCCGCCGGGCCGGCCCTGGAAGATCGTGATGTGGTCGCCGCGCACGCTCACGAAGTAGCTCTCCCTTGCGTACCAGGCGGCGCCGGCGAAGGCCGCCCCGAGGATGGCGAGGGCGAGGACGAAGAACCCCACCACCCGGACCGTGATCAGCCGGGCCTTGGGGTCGCCGGCGGCCTTGGCGGCGCGACGCCGTTCCCGCCGCGACGGCCGGCCGGCGCCCGCGGTGTCTGGAGCCGGCTCGCCGGCGGCGGCGCCGGCGCCGCTGTGGTCGCCGGCGCCGCCTTCGTTTCCGACGCTGCCTGCCCCCCCGGCCCCGTTGCCGCCCGGACTGGCTGGGCCGGTGCTACCGCCGTCCACGAGGGCCGCCCCGGCGAGCGCCGGCGCCACGAGCGTGGGCGGATCATCCTCGGCGATGGGATCGGCGCGGGTCACGACGTCGACGACAACCACCGTGATGTTGTCGTTGCCGCCGTGGGCCCTGGCCTGGGCGACAAGCTCTCGGGCTGCGTCGCCGGGGTCGGCGAGACGGCGCAGGACCGCCGCGACCTGGGCGTCGGTGACCTCGCGGCTCAGCCCGTCGCTGCAGAGCAGGTAGCGGTCACCGACCCGAGGCTCGAAGGTGAGCAGGTCGACATCGACGTCGGGGGACACGCCGAGGGCGCGCGTGAGGACGTGGCGCTGCGGATGGACCTCGGCCTCGTCGCTGTCGATCTGACCCTCGGCGACCAGCTCGGCCACGAGGCTGTGGTCGGCGGTGAGCTGCTCGAAGGTGCCATCGCTCAGGCGGTAGGTGCGCGAATCTCCCACGTTGACCACGGCGAGCTCCTCGGCCGTCTCCGAGGCGACGAGAGCGACACCGGTCAGGGTGGTGCCCATGCCCCGCAGCTCGGAACTGGCTTCGGCCGCATCCCACACCGCCCGGTTGGCCATCCTCACGGCTTCGCTCAAGGTTTCGGCGGTGATCCGGTCGGTTGCGGCGAAGGCGTGGTGGAAGGCGTCGAGCGCCGTTTGCGATGCGACCTCGCCCGCGGCGTGGCCTCCCATGCCGTCGGCGACGGCGAAGAGTGGATCGGCCACGAGCAGCTGGTCCTGGTTGTTGGCCCGGACGAGCCCGACGTCGGTGGCCCCGCCCGCCTTCAGCGCCGTCACGTCGCCAGCTCGAGAGTGGTCTCGCCGACCCGGAGGCGATCACCGGCCTGCATGCGGGCCGGTCCTGCGACCCGGGCGTCGTTGAGGAGGGTGCCGTTGGTGCTGCCGAGGTCCTCGACGAGGTACTCACCGCTCCTCTTGAACACCCGGGCGTGTACCGAAGAGACGAACGTGTCGTCGGGGAGCGACACCCCGCAGCCGGGCGACCGCCCGATGGTGAGCTCGTCGCTCAGGGGAAAGGTCGTGCCGGAAAGGCCGGCGGGGGAGGTGACGACCAGCCGGCCGCCCGGTCCGGCGCGCACCGACGCCATCGTCTGGGCCTCGTGCTCCTCAGGTCGCCTGCCTCCGTGGATGGCCGGCGTCATCGTGGTCATGGCCGAGGCGCCGGCCGGGGAGTACGACGCCGGGTAGGAAGGCGAAGCCGAAGGCTGGCCAGGTTCTGTCGGCCGCGACTCGGTCGTTTTTGGTTCCCGAAGCTCGATCCACACGGCCCGCAGGACCCTGAGGAAGAACAGATAGAGGAACGCAAGGAAGACGTACTTCAGCAGACTCAGGACCGGTGAGGGCAACGTCAGGCCGATTCGAAGCGCAGGGTGGTGCTCCCCACGGTCACCTGGTCGCCGGTCTCGAGCTGGACGGAGCCGACGATCTGGCGGCCATTGAGCTTGGTGCCGTTGGTGCTGCCGAGGTCGGTCACGACATAGTGCCCGTCGACGGACTTGATCTCGGCGTGGCGGCGGCTGACGTTCCCGTCGGACACGACGACCTGGCATTCGGGGAGACGCCCCACGACGAGGCCGGAGTTGGGGATGTTGACCCGCCGCCCATCGGAGAGGAGCACCGAGGCGCCGTCGGGGCTCGTCATCTCGGCCAGGATCGAGAGCGTTCCCTCGACCAGGCCGTCATCGATATCGAGCTCGACGTTGACCGGGCCGATGAACACGTAGCCCTCCGTGCCGGCGTGGTCCTTGGCTACGCTGACCAGCTCCCCGACGAGCTCGGCCTCGATGGGAGCGAAGCGCCCTGCGTCCTTCGGGGAGAGGCTCACCTCGAAGTGATTGGGGGTCAGGGTGCCCCTCGGGGCGATCGTCCGGCGCAGGTCCATCTCCCGTGTGAGACGCCGCCCGATCTCCACCGGTTGCAGCCCGCTGCGAAAGGCGCGCGCGAAGACACCCTCGACCAGGCGCTCGAGGCGCCGTTCAAACTGCTGGAGTCCCATGATCGGTCTAGGAGCGTAGCCCGGCACGCCCCGGCGGAGGCGGCGACCCGACCGTCCAGCTATGGTTGAGCCTCCACTCGGGCGAGTGGCGGAATAGGCAGACGCGCAGGATTCAGGTTCCTGTGTCCGAAAGGATGTGGGGGTTCAAGTCCCCCCTCGCCCACCACGAAGGTGCTGGTCAGAAGGGCTGCACGGACCCGCCAATCCCGCCACTTCTACCGAACTTCTACCGTTAGCTAGCGGAAGCTTCTGTGGTAGGCCGCTGGCCGGGGTCACGGGTCCGGGGGAGGGTGTGCTGCCGGCGGGCGAATGATCCACCTGCTGGCGTCGGCGAGCCCGCGGCGGCGGGCTTTCGTTTTTTTACCGACGATGAGCACGTGGGCGGGCTCGTCCGGTTGGGGGTCGCGGACGATTTGTTGGCCGGAGGCGTGCAGCACTTCAGCAGTGAGCTCCACGAGTCCGTACCCCTCGTGCCCCGTGATGACCTCGCTTGGGTCTCGCGATGGGTCGGCAAGAACAGCGGACATCGGCTCGGTGTCACTGTCATCGTCGAAGGCGGAGCTGTCAGGACGCTCCTGGCGCGGCTTCTTGGGGAAGTGAAGCGGTGGGATGCGGCGCCAGACGGACACCTCGCCGTCGTCGGATCCGGCGCCGGAGGGCGCCACCAGTCAGGCGAGCTTGCTGGCCCAGGCGGCGGCTTCACGCAGGGCGTAGTCGGTCACGGTACCTTGCGGGTACTCGACGGGTTCCCCGTTGACCTGGATCAGGATGGCGGCGACGCCGTCGGGAGCAAACTCGAGTTCGACGCCGTCTTCGTCACCACCCCACTCGAGTTGCACTCCGCCTCGAGGGGTTGGACTCACGGTAGGCAGCGGTCCATCCCAGGCGAGGAATGCTAGGACGCTGAGCGCTGCCTCACGAGAGCGGGGGTCGATTGGACGGGCGTTGTAGCTGTTCCAACCGGGTGGCAGTGTGGCGAGCTCGTCGAGCTGGTGGGCCACAGGCAGGAGGGCCGCACTCAAAGCCGGTGGATCCGCGGAGAGGGTGGTCCCGGGCGTGGCCCACGGAGGTTGGTCGAAGGGAAGGCTTGGCAAAGATGAGGTCGGAACGACGGTCACGCTGTCTCTCCTTGCAGGCCCCAAGCGGCGTGCATCTCTGGGGTAGTGAACGACTTGAACCCGTTGACGACCCAGGTATGGGCGAGATCCAAGAAGGCCATGGTACCGGTCGGTCCGGCGCCCAGCGGGGCACCGCGTGCGAACAGCTGAAGCATGTAGACCTGCTCGACGCCCTGCGTTGACGGTGAAACGTGAACCGCAGGGTTGGCCTGGACGTAGAGACGGCCGGCGGGGGCGCCTGTAGCCGGGTCTGGGATGAGGTAACGAGCGCCGAGGCGGAGATCTTCGGGTTCCGGCAAAAATCCGTCGCTGTGGACCCCCGACCATGGGGCTATCAGCCGTGCAGGCTCTGCCGACTCTCCGAGCGCAGTGAGCGCTATGGGGTTGGTGTAGCTCACTTCGGCTTGACCGATCCTGACATCCCCAAGTCCCTGGCTCGCGGCGAACTCGACGACATCCGCGAGAGTGGCGGCGAAGTCCGGTCGGAGGGTGTCATATCGGGGGTACTCACCACCGGGGATCACCTGGCGCCAGTTGCACACGATCCGGTCTGCTTGGATCTGAATGAGCCGGTCGCCTTGATCGCTAAGGAACCACGTCCGGATCCCGGCAGGCGCGGCTATGACCTGGATCTGTAGAGCGGACGGGGTGAAGGTCTCGGGAATGACTGCCGGCAGCGCCGGATGGTCCTCAAAGCGGGGAAATTGCTCGGACCATCGCTCCCACAGGAGCCCGATGTGTGGCGACCGCAAGGTGAGTGGGGGCGAGAAATAGGCGGCGAGCGCGACCTCCGCTACCGGCGGATGCTCGAACGAAACGCGGTCGTCGCCCATCATGGCTCGACGATCGCCAGCGATTGGCTCACGACGACACCTTACGGTCCGAACGCCGGCGGGATTGTCACCCCCTTGGAGTCTTGGCTGGCGTGGGGAAATGGCCAGGGTGTTGGGGCCGCAGGGGCCGACAGTACGGCGGAGGTAGCCAGTGGTCTCGGGACGCTTACGCTCGCAACATCTCGGTCTGTGACTCAGTTCGGCTCCTTATTTCAGGTGTCGGGGATCATTAGTCGCGCCACGCGGTTGGCCGCCTCGTCGTGGAGACGGGGCGACACGTGGCTGTAGATGCCGAGGGTGATGGCGACCGTCGAGTGGCCGAGGCGCTCCTGGACGACCCTCGGGTGGACGCCGTCCTCGAGGGCGAGGGTTGCCCAGGTGTGGCGGAGTCCGTGGAGAGTGAGGCGGGGTAGGCCGTAGCGGGCGACCCTGCGCAGAAAGGCATCGCTCACGCCGTTAGGGCGAAGCCACAATCCATCGGGGTGATGGAAGACGAGGCCCCGGTCCTCGAAGTCCGGGCCGACCAGCAAGCGGTCCTGGTGCATCCGGGCGCGGTGGGCGCGCAGGACGCTGACCGTAGCGGGGTCGAGAGAGACGGAGCGGCGGCCCTGGGCGGTCTTCGGCAACCCGAGCGCGACGGTGCTCTGCGTCTGTACCACCGTTTGCATCACCCGGAGATGGCCGGTATCCAGGTCGACGTCGTGCCAACGCAAGCCGAGTGCCTCACCGCGCCGTAGGCCGGTCGTGGCCAGGAGGACCCAAAGGGGGTATAGGCGGTCGCCCTCGGCGCGCGAGGAGCCCAGGAACGCACGGAGCGTGGATCCATCCCATGTGGCCACCACGCCACCCTTATCTCCTGCACGGGGTGGGTCCGCTGCGTCGGCAGGGTTCCGGGCCAGGCGATCCCAGCGCACGGCGTCCTTTAGCGCCCGGTGGATGATGGTGTGGATATAAGCGACGGTTCGAGGGTCGAGACCGGCTGGACGCGGGGCTGCAGCGCCCAGGCGACGGGCGGCATCGCGTCGCAACATTGACGCCAACGTGTCCTTCGTGAGGTTGGCCGCCTCGGGAAACTCATTTCGCAGCGCCTCCGCCGTGGCCGACAGCGACTCGTGATCAGCGCGCAGCTCATGCGCTCGGACCAGCACCGCGGGCGAGTAGCCGGCACCTTGGCGCGAGTGGGTCTGCCGGCCGGAGGCCAGCAGTTGGGCATAGAGACCGTTGAGCACGCCGGCGTCGAGGCGGGTGAGCCTCAGAGTCCCGATATGAGCAATGACGTGCAGGCGGACGTTGCGGGAGTACGAGTCGAACGTGGACGTCCGCAGGGTCGGCCGGACCGCCGTCAGCCACTCGGCCAGGAACTCGGCGACGGTCTGACGGGATGGTTCGACGTACACGCCACGGTCGAGTCTGGACAGCAGGTCGATGCGGGCGCGCTCGGCTTCGCGCTTGGTGGTGAACCCTGAGTGCCACTTCTGGCGGCGCCGGCCAGTCCCCGGGTCAGGCTCGAGCTCGACCTTGACGTACCACCGGCCACCCTTCTTGATGACGGAGCCGTTCACGGTTCTCCTTGCGGTTCGGCTCGGCGAACTGGCTCTGGCGCTTGGTCCTCGGGATGCTCCGGAGCAGCGGGCAGCGGGAAGGGAACCTCGCCCTCCTTGTGGGCGAGCGACTGGAGGTACCCGCGAGGGCCGAAGGTCTTCAGGCGGCCGGCGAAGTCCGACAGCACGTCGGCCAGGTCGTCGAGGCGATCGCCGTACTCCCGGGCCAACAGGTCGACCCGGCGCTTTCTCCAGGTGCGGAAGTGGTCGTGCCAGTTCAGGTAGGCCGTGTCTCGGGGTTCCCCGAGCACCGCGGCCATGACGGGATCGAGGCCGGACGGCTGTTGCAGCCCCATCTCTTGCAATCGGTCGTCGATGGGGCCCAGTTGACGCTCGCTACCGAGAAGGGCGAAGTAGAGCTGCACCGCCGGGATCCCCGTATCTGCGATCGGCGTGTCCATCCCGCCGCTCGGTGGCAGGAAGAAATAGGGGATCGGCACGTCGAATACCAGCGACAACAAGTAGAGCTCATGGGCGTCGAAGCGTCGCCGGCGCTCCCCGTCGAACCCGCGTTCCATCGCCGAGATAGAGGCTTGAGGGAGTCGGTGACCGGTCAGTTCCCCCAGCTTCTCGGCCACCTGCTGCTGGGTGAATCCCCGCCGCTCCCGGATAGCCCGGGTGTTGTAGGAGACCACGGCGTTGACGTCGATCGCAGCCACACGGTCGTCGTCCTCTATGACCGGCTCTGGATCTGGCTTGCGGCGGCTGCGGGGCACCTCTCGAGCATACCGTCACAGGTTGTGCCTCACAACCTTGTCACGTATCGGATGCTATGCTCACCGTTGTGAGCCACAACAAGGAGGCGTAGTACGATGTTGAATGACCTTCCCCCCTTCATGACAATCGAGCAGGCCGCCAAGGTGCTGCAGCTCGGCCGGTCGAAGACCTACGAGCTGAGCGTCGAGTGGGAACGCAGCCGGGGAGCGAGCGGGCTCCCGTTCGTTTGGTTCGGGCACCAGAAGCGGATCCCACGGACCGCCCTCGAGCGCTTCGTCGACGCCTCCATCCAGCCTCCGGCGGCTTGAACCAACCGTCGACGTCGTCCGGACCGAAGCCCTTCGGCGACCCATCGCCATTCGACCGTTCGTGTTCCGAGGCTCGCTAGGAGGAGCGAAGGTGACGCCCCAACTCGATTACAGCCAAGGGGTGACGTCCCTCCGGCGAGCGGAACCGGCGGAGGAAGAGGCTGACCCATGTGGCGCTTCGTGGGTGCCCATTGATCTCCGGGCGACCGTCAACGGCCTCGCCGACGGAACAATCAAGCCGCCCGCCCCGTCGATCGGCTGGCGCACCGACGGCGCCTTTCTTCTCTATACCGGGCGCGTCAACTCACTGATCTCCGAGTCCGGCGGTGCCAAGACCTGGGCCGCCCTGGAGATCACCCGCCAGCAGCTCGAACTCGGCCGCCAAGTCGTGTTCATCGACTTCGAGGACCACGCCCAGGGCATCTGCGGGCGTCTGTTGGATCTCGGCGCGCGGCCGGACGCCGTCACTGAGCACTTCCGGTATCTGAGCCCGGACGAACCCTTCTCTCTGGCTGCCGAACAACGACTCGCGGCGACACTCGTCGCCGGTCGACCGTCCATGGTGGTCATCGACTCGGTCGGCGAGTCCATGGCACTGGACGGCGTGAAACCAAACGACGACGACCAAGTGGCGCGCTGGTATCGCCGTCTACCCCGGCGGCTTGCCGGCCTTGGACCGGCCGTTCTCTGCCTCGATCACCTGACCAAAAGCGGCGACGGCCGAGGCCTCTACGCCACCGGATCTCAGCGGAAGCGGGCGGCCGTCTCGGGCGCCGCTTACCTCCTCGAGACGATCGACGAGTTCGGCATGGGGCGCGTCGGAATCACCCGGCTCGTCGTTGCCAAAGACCGCCACGGGACCTACGTGAAGGGCGAGACTGCCGCCCGATTCGTGCTCGAGCCGGCACCCACAGACAGTCCCGGCCGCCGCCTTCGGGCCCATCTCGACGTCCCGGAAGGGCCCGGCAACAAGCCAGCCACCTTCCGCCCGACGCACCTCATGGAGCGAGTCTCCCGTTACCTCGAGGACCACCCTGGTGCCTCCGGCAACGACCTCGACAAGGCCCGCCTGGGCAAAGCCGACTACGTCCGAAAGGCCACCGCACTGCTCGTCAGCGAGGGCTGGCTCCGCGCCGAACGAGTCGGTCCAGCCATCCGCCACCACGTCGACCGACCCTTCCGGGAACACACGCCCAGCCAGGAATCGACATGAAAGCGGGTCCCCTCGTCCCCTCGTCCCAACCTCGTCCCGGGTTCGTCCGGACGAACTCGTCCCCCTCGTCCCCCCCTTACAAGGGGGACGAGGACGGGGACGAACCGAGAACCGTCGAGCCTCGTCCCGGGACGAGCCTCCCGACACGCCAGGCCACCGCCGCTCCGCCGACCAGCCCTCATTCCCCGACACCACCAATCTCCTCCGAACCCACGACGCCTATCGCCCCCGACAGGCAACCCATCCTCGATGCCGACCCTCACCACCAAGCCCTTCCCACCTCGACAGCAAACTGCCCAAACCGACACGTTTGCAACCTCCGATTGGGGGGTCGGTCGGCTGATGGCCTGGATGCGAATGATGGGCGCCGACTCCGTCGACTACCACGAGCACACCGTCGCCGGACGCAGCGACGACCCGGTAGCGGCCGCCGCGACCTACTACGCCTCCCACGGCGAAACCCCGATGAGTTGGGGTGGCCGCGGCCGTGCCCTCCTCGGCGTCGACGGCCAGGTCGACGTCGGCGATTACCGGGCGATCTTCGCGGTCGGCGGGGCTCTCGACCCGGCCACAGGGACGAGGTTGGTGGCTTGTCGTCGTCCCGGACTCGAGCTGGTCGTCTCCCCGCACAAGTCCGTCGCCGAACTGGGCGTGATCGGCCGCGCCGAGGACATGCACGCCATCGTCGACGCCGAACGCGACGCCACGCTCGACTTCCTCGACCAGCTTGTCGCAGAGAGGGGAGGGCGGAGGGGGAGAGCCATGACCTTCACCCCGACCAGCGGGCTGGTCTGGGCGACCTCCCGGCACGCAACAACACGGGCCGGCGACCCCCAAGTGCATGACCATGTCCTCATCGCCAACGTCGTCGCCATGGGCGATGCCCGCGGCGGGTGGAAAGGTCTCGACACCGCGTTCTTGCGCGACCAACTCCACGCCGCCACCGCCGTGGGCCGGATGGCCGCAGCCGCCAAAGCGGTCGAGCTCGGCTACGGCATCGTTCCAGACGGTGGTCCGTCCGGGCGGCTCGGCGGGTGGGCCATCGCCGGCATCCCCGACGATGTCTGCGCGCAGCACTCGACGCGCTCCGCGCAGATCACTGCAGCGGTCGGCGCCGACGCCTCCTACACGGCCCGGTCCGTGGCCGCCCGGACCACCCGGGACCGCAAAACCCGCGACGCCATCGAGGATCACACCAGCCGCTGGGGGCCGAGCTGGCCGCCGCGGGCCACCCACCCGAGAAGCTCCGCGCCGCGGTCGACGCGGCCGGGGCCCGCTACCGGCGCGACTCTCAGGATCTGGTCGACCTCGCCGGCGAGGTTCTCGAGGCAGGAGGCCGTCTCGCCGAGGCCAACACCTTCACGGCCGGCGACGTGATCGTTGCGGTTGCCCCCCATCTCCATGGCCTCCCCCTCTCTGTGCTCGACGACGCCGTCAAAACGGTGCTCGCCAACGCCGAGGCGATTCCGCTTCCGCACTTGGCTCTCGCCCGGGACGACGTCTGGGTGGCGGGCTGCGTGCTCACCGGCGAGCAACACATCGAAGAACTCGCCGCCGCCGTCGCCGACCGTTGGGCACCGCAAGTCGACGAGGGGAGCGCCCGGCGCGCCATCGCCGCGACCGAGACCCGAACCGGCTTCCCTCTCACTGACACTCAGCGACAGGTGGCCATCGGGCTCATGGCCAGCGGCCGGCCCCTCGAGCTGGTTATCGGTGTCGCCGGGTCAGGCAAGACGACCGCTCTCGACGCGGTGCGGACCGGGTTCGAGTCCGCCGGTTACCGGGTACTGGGGGCGGCCACCTCCGGGCAGGCCGCCCGGAAGCTAGGCGACGGAGCCGGCATCGACTCGCGCACCGTCGCCTCGCTCACCTGGCGACTCGACCACGGCGCCGTCGCCCTCGGAAACCGAGACATCGTGATCCTCGACGAGGGCGCGATGACCTCCGACCTCGACATCGCCCGCCTCCTCGGGGCCGTCGCCCGCAGCGGCGCCAAACTCGTCGTTGTCGGCGACGACCGACAACTCGGCGCCATCGGCCCCGGAGGCGCCCTGACCGCCCTATGCGAACGCCACCCCGACCGCACCTGGACCCTGACCGATAACCTCCGCCAAGCCGACCACAAAGAGGCGGCCGCCCTCAGCTACCTCCGGGCCGGGAACGTTCCCACCGCCGTCACCTGGTACGCCCAATCGGGTCGCATCCACCCCGTACCCGACCGCCGAGCTGCAGTGCTCGCGTTGGCACGGGCATGGGCCGCCGACACTGCTGCCGGGCGCGAGAGTCTGCTCCTCGCTCACCGGCGCGACAGCGTCGAAGCCCTCAACGACGTTGCCCGCAGACTCGTCAACCGAGCCGGGTGCCTGACCGGTCCCGAGCTTGTCGCCCCCGGCGGCCGGTGCTATCGGGCTGGCGATCAGATCGTCACCCTCGGCCCTGGGCCCGACGGAGCCTGGGTTACCTCCCAAACCGCCGAGGTCACCGCCGTAGACCCCGACCTCGCCAGGTTGACCGCCCGCACCGTCGACGGCCGCACCCTTCACTTCGGACCCGAAGACATCGGCGCCGACCGGCTTGCCCACGGCTACGCCATGACCGCCCACCGAGCCCAAGGCGCCACCGTGGACACCGCCCACGTCCTCGACGACGGCGGTGGCCGCGAGCTCGCCTACGTGGCCATGAGCCGGGCCCGAGAGGCGAGTCACGTCTATGTGACCGCTTCGACCGTCCAAGATGCCGCCGCCCGCCTGGCATGGTCCTGGGACGACCAACGCCGCCACCAATGGGCGCTCGACCAGGCGCGAGCCGCCCAGGCGGTTGCAGACCTCCGAGACGAGCGGGGACACCTAATCGCCGGCATCCGGCCTGACGTCAGCGCGCAGCTCGCCGGCGCACGAGCTGAACTGACCCTGAGCGAGGCGAACATCTCTGGGCCGCTCGACTGCTCAGGAACGCTGATGGCTCGCATCAGCGAGCTTGAGGCGGCAGCTGCCGCCCGACGGGAGTTCCTTGAGCGCCACCCCGAGATCGTCGATCGCATCGGAGAGATCGACCACGCCATCCGCCAACAAACCAAAGTCCTCCGCCGCATGACCGGCGCCCAGTCGGCCGTCAGCCAAACGGGCGCCGCCGGTCATGAAACTCCCGGATGGGAACCCTCCCAACACCAAGGCATAGCGCTATGACCGGCTCGTCTTGGGGCGGTACCCGAGCGGTCACTCCGGGCCAGGCCAACACGTCGGGAACGGGCCTTGACGCGCCTTGGGACGGATCGATCTGGGCAACACGTACCCGTCAATCTGGTACGCCCCTGAACGGCACTCATCGTCCGGGTGGGTGCGTGCGGATGCAGCTGATCCCGCTTTGGAAGGTGGTTTGGCGACCCCGACTCCCTCTGTGGAACGGCTGCCCTCAGATCGCGGTGGGACCGGCGTGAATGATGTCGACGGTCCCGAGGATGTGTGCTTCCATCTCGGCTCGGGCGGTTTCGCTGTTGCCGGCTAGTAGGGCCTCGATGATGCGGTCGTGATCGTGGAAGCGGTCATCGATGGCGTCGGCGAGTGGTTGGGGGATGCCGCTGGTGTTGATGAGGAGATCCGAGATGTCCCACATCCGCCGGCTGATATCGGCGATGGCGGGGGAGTGGGCCATGGTGTTGATGATGGTGTGGAACTTCCGGTTGAGGACCCTGTAGCCGTGGGATCGGGCGGCGGGGTCGGGCTGGCGGGTAAGGGAGCCGATGTCGTCGTTCGTGCGCTGAAGCTCAGCGAGTTGGTCCTCTTGGGCTCGCTGTGCGGCGACGCCCGCGACGGCTCCTTCCATTCCACCGAACATGGCGAAGAAGTCCGCAACGTCTTGCGGGCTGTAGATCGGCACGCGGGTACCTGACTGGGGGACGATCTCGAGGAGTCCTTCGGACGCCAGCCGGCGAAGGGCATCCATGATCGGCTGCTTCGAGACCTCGAACTCGGCCTTCAACTGTTCGACGGGGAGCCGTTCGCCCGCGGCGTAGACGCCCTCGAGGAGACGCTCTTTGATGTTGTCGTAGACGAGCGGGGATAGGCCGCGGCCGGAGAGCGCGGCGAGCGGACGTACCGCTGATGTCCTGTTGGGGCCGCCGGGCGCCGGTTCAGAAGCTGTCATCTGCGCGGCAGCGTATCGAGCGGGGAGGTCCGTTCTGTTCTGCGGTGTTGAAGATTGGGACTTGCCAAGGCGCTGTCTACCCCTTACGCTCAACTGACATACTAGCATGCCAATTGTACCGGGGGTTTCGAGCAGGTGCAGCCGCAAGTGACAACAGGAGTGCTGCGAGGGTTTTGCGTAGCGGGCGGCGCGTGTCCGGCAGGGCCGGCGCCGGGGTCACCGAGGTGACGGTCGCGTTGGTGGCGATGTCGCATTCTCCGTTGATGGGCTTCAACGAGCCTGCTGGGGGAGTTCGAGATCGGGTGGATCTGGAGTTCGCCCGGGCCAGGGAGTTCATTGGTCGGTTTGACCCGGAGCTGGTGGTGTTGTTCGGCCCCGACCATTACAACGGGTTCTTCTATGACCTGATGCCCTCGTTCTGTGTGGGCGCAGCAGCGACTGCGATCGGCGACTACTACACACCCGCCGGGGCGCTGAGCGTCGATCGGGAAACCGCCTACAGCCTGGTGCGGGCGACGCTCGCTTCGGAGGTGGACGTCTGCGTCTCAGAGAGGATGTATGTCGATCACGGCTTCGCTCAGCCGCTCCAGTTGCTCTTCGGTGGGATCGATCGGTGCCCGGTGGTGCCGGTATTCATCAACTCGATCGCGGTGCCGCTTGGTCCGGTGCGCCGCTGCCGTCTTCTGGGTGAGGCCATCGGGCGGGCCGCAGCGGATCTGGGACGGCGGGTGCTGTTTGTGGCCTCGGGCGGCTTGTCGCATGACCCGCCGCTGCCGTCCCTGGAGGGAGCGAGCGTCGAGGTCGCATCGCGTCTGATTTCCGAGGGTCGCGTGTTGACGGCGGAACAGCGCCGGGAACGGCAGGAGCGAGTCATCGCCGCCGGCATCGCGGCGGTTGCCGGCGCTGCGCCGGGTCGGCCGATCAACCCTGTGTGGGACCGCCAGTTCCTCGATCTGCTCGCTTCGGGGGACCTCGAGAAGATCGATTCGTGGTCGACAGAGTCGTTCGCTGAGGAGGGTGGCAACTCGGCGCATGAGGTCCGGACCTGGATCGCGGCCTACGCCGCTCTCGCCGCGAGCGGCCCGTATCAAGTCGTCTCGTCGTTCTACGAGCCGATCCCAGCTTGGGTTGCTGGGTTCGGGATCACCACCGCTGTACCCGCCTGACTATTCAACCGCCTGACCGGGGTTGCCCCCGGGGGGACAACACAAAGGAGCAGCACAATGGATTTCTGTATCGGTACGTGCGCCAAGATCGACCAGGTCGGTCTGGTCAAGCAGGCTGAGGACCTCGGTGTCACCCACTTCGGCGTGGGCGAGGGACCCCTGTTGTTCTCCGACCCGTACCAGCAGCTCGCGCTCGCGGCCCGGGAAACCTCGACCATCAACCTGGGGACGATGGTCACGAACCCATTGACCAGGATCGCCCCGGTGACGGCGAACTCGATGGCCACCCTCAACCACCTCGCCCCAGGACGCACCTTCTTGGGGATCGGGACGGCGAACAACGCCCTGCGGTCCATGGGTCATCGCACGGCCCGGGTAAAGGAGCTGGTTGACGCGGTCACCGTGTCCCGCGGCCTGCTGCGCGGTGAGCGGGTCATGCACGACTGGCTCGGCGAGCAGCGCGAGATCGAGTTCCTCGACACCAATGGGCTGTGGTACGACATTGACGACGTGCCGATCTGGGTTGCGGCCGGCGGGCCCAAAGGCCTCAAGGCTGCCGCCGGCATGGCCGACGCCGTCATCTACTGCCTGGGCCCCAACCCCGGGACATGATCGGCCTGGTCCGCCGAGAGCTTGACAAGGCCGTCGCCGATGCTGGCCGCCCCGAGGGGTCGGTCAAGCTCATCGCCCTCACCTGGTTCTACCTGCTCCGCAACGGCGAGAACTGGGAAGAGGCCATCACCAACGGGTTCGGCTCCGGGCCGATCTCGTCGTGCCTCACCAACTCCGGGTTCATGAACGAACACGTCGACGAGCTCGGCGCCGGGATCGTCAACGCCTCCACCCAGGCGGCCATGGCTTATCTGGGCGATCCCAACGCGCCCGAGCAGCCCCACTACCTCGAGACGTGGGCCAAATATCTGCGCGGCCTCGACCCGGCACACAAACCGCTCATCACCAAGGAGCTTGTCGACTATTGGTGCATGTATGGCGGTCCCGGCGATGTCCGCGAGCAGACCCAGCTGATGCTCGACTCCGGCGTGGACATGGTCAGCGCCTTCCTCTCCAACCCCTTCACCGCCGAGCGCGATGTCGCCGACATCGGCAGCTCCATTCTCGCCCACAGTTGACCCGCAGACTTCGACAGGAGCCAGTCCCATGGAACTCACCGCCTCCCGTACCGCCATCGTCGCGGTCCACATGCAGAACGACATCGTCGCCGCAGACGGCGCCTTCGGCGGCTTCTTCGCCGCCCAGGCTTTGGCCCGCGACGTCATCGGCGTGACCGGCAAGGTCCTCGACGCGGCGCGCGCCGCGGGCGCCACCGTGATCTACACCCGGGTCGCCTGGAAGGCCGGCTACCTCGACATGGTGGCGAACTCGCCGCTGCTCGGCATCGTCCTCCAGTCCCAGTGCCTGGTCGACGGCACCGACAAGGCGGCCATCGTCGGCGAACTCACCCCCCAAGCCGACGACCTCGTTGTGACCCATCAGCGTGTCGGCGGCTTCGCGGCCAGCCAGCTCGACACCCTCCTGCGCAGCCGTGACATCGACACTGTCTGCTTCGCCGGGGTGGCCACCAACGCCTCGGTCGAAGGCACCGCCCGTCAGGCGTCTGACCTTGGCTACCGGACCGTCGTGATCGCCGATGCGTGCAGCGCCGCCGACGAAAGCGCCCACGACGCCTCGATCGCCTCGCTCGGCTTGCTCGCCGAGATCGCCACCAGCGCAGATGTGGTCGACGCCCTCAACGCCAAACGGGCGGGCGCATGAGCCAGGCGGACACTTCGGTGTGGGTGGCGCTCGGCGCTACCCCCCACACCATCCGCTACGTCCAGGTCGGCGCATGGCGGACCCGGGTCCTCGAAGCGGGACCGGCCGACGGTGAACCGTTAGTCCTCCTCGCCGGGACTGGCGGCCATCTCGAGGCCTACGCCCACAACATCCCAGCTTTCGCCGAGCGTTACCGCGTGGTCGCCTTCGACTATCCGGGCCACGGCTACACGACCCCCGCTACCACGGACCTGGAACTTCCCGAGTACGTCGCCCACCTCGCCGGCCTGCTCGACGCTCTCGACATCAAGCGGGCCCACCTCAACGGTGAGTCGCTCGGCGGGTGGGTGGCCGTCAAGTTCGCCGCGCTCTACCCGCAGCGGGTCGACAAGCTGGTGCTCAACACGCCGGGCGGCACCATGGCGCGCCCCGAGGTGATGGAACGCATCCGTGGCCTGTCCCAGGCCGCCGCGGACGACCCGAGCCCCGAACGGATCCGGGCCCGCCTGGAATGGCTCATGGCCGACCCGGCAACGGTCACCGACGAACTGGTCGACATCCGCCGAACCATCTACAGCCAACCGGGCTTTGCCGAGTCGATGCGCCATATCCTCTGCCTGCAAGACCCTGACGTCCGCCGCCGGAACCTCATCACCGACGACGAGCTCGCCGCCGTTCCCCACACCGCCCTCGTGGTGTGGACCTCCAACGATCCGTCCGGGCCGGCCGCAGCCGGGATGGACATGGCCGAGAAGATCCCCGGGGGCCGATTCGAGCACATCAGCGACGCCGGGCACTGGCCCCAGTGGGAACAGCGCGACAAGTTCAACCACACCGTCCTCGAGTTCCTCGCCGACAGCAGATCATGACCGAACAGCCCGTGACCGCAGACGGCGGCGCCATGCCGACGGTGCTCGACGCGGCCCGCCGGCTGGCCGCAGCAACAAACAATGCCAGCCCGACCCCACCGGTCCGGGACCTCTTAGCCGCCGGTGACATTCGTATCGCGTACGCCGTCCAGCAGAAGCTGATCGCGGAGCGCCTGGCCCACGGCGCGAAGGCTGTCGGCCGCAAGATCGGCCTAACCAACCCAAAGGTCCAGGCTCAGCTCGGCGTCGACCAGCCGGACTTCGGGGTCCTCCTCGACGACATGGCCGTCCCCGACGGCGGCATCGTCGGTGGCGGCCGATTGCTCCAGCCGAGGATCGAAGCCGAGGTCGCCTTCGTGCTCGGCGCCGACCTGGACCGGACCGGTCCGATCACCGCCGCCGATGTCGCCAAAGCCATCGCCCATGCGCACGCCGCCCTGGAGATCGTCGACAGTCGGATCGCCGGGTGGGACATCAGCATCATCGACACCGTCGCCGATAATGCCTCGTGCGGGCTTTTCGTCCTCGGTGGCGACGAAACACCCCTCGACGCATTCGTTCCGGCCGAAGTCGAGATGGTCCTACATCGCGACCAGACGATCGTCTCGTCCGGCACGGGCGCTGACTGCTTGGGCGATCCGCTCGCGGCCGTCGCCTGGCTGGCTGAAACGGTCCGAGATCACGGCCAGCCACTCCGGGCCGGTGAGACCATCCTCTCGGGGGCGCTCGGCCCCATGGTCGACGTTGAGCTCGGCGCCACCTACAGCGCAGATGTCGTTGGCGTCGGCCGGGTCTCGGTGAGCTTCGCTCCGAAGCCCGGCAAGAGCACCGAGCCGACCCCGCATCGAAAGGACGATTCGTGACCCGCACCAATGTGGCCATCATCGGCTCCGGCAACATCGGCACCGACCTGTTCATCAAGATCAAACGGCTTTCCGAGAACCTCGAGGTCGCCGCCCTGGTCGGCATCGACCCCGATTCCGACGGTCTCGCCCGGGCCCGGCGAATGAACATGGCCACGACCGCCGACGGTGTCGACGGGCTCATCGCCATGCCCGCCTTCGAGAGCATCGACATCGTCCTCGACGCGACCTCAGCGGCCGCCCATCACGCCAACGCCGCCAAGCTCACCCCGCTCGGCAAACATCTCATCGACCTCACCCCGGCCGCCATCGGCCCCTACGTGGTCCCCGCCGTGAACCTCGACGACCACCTAGACGCCCCCAACGTCAACATGGTCACCTGCGGCGGCCAGGCGACCATCCCCATCGTCGCCGCTGTCAGCCAGGCCACCCCGGTCCGCTACGCCGAAATCGTGGCCTCCATCGCCTCCAAGTCCGCCGGGCCCGGGACCAGAGCCAACATCGACGAGTTCACCGAAACGACCAGCTCGGCCATCGAAGCCGTGGGCGGAGCCGCAGCCGGCAAAGCCATCATCGTCCTCAACCCTGCCGACCCCCCACTCATCATGCGCGACACCGTCCTGTGTGTCACCGACCGTCTCGACGCAGCCACAAGAGCACGCGTCGAAGCATCCGTGCACTCCATGGTCACGGCCGTCGCCGCCTACGTCCCCGGTTACCGCCTCAAGCAGCAGGTCCAATTCGGTGATCTCGAGGCCACCGAACCACTCCACACCCTCTTACCCGACCTGACCGCCCAGGCCCGCACCCAGATCAGCGTGTTCCTCGAGGTGGAGGGCGCCGCCCACTACCTGCCGGCATACGCCGGCAACCTCGACATCATGACCTCGGCCGCCCTACGTGTCGCCGAGGCCATCGCCGCCCGGCGTAACGCCCCGAAGTCAGAGGTCTTCCAGTGAGCGACCAGACTCCGGGCCGGACGCCGACGGTCTACATCCAAGACGTCACTCTCCGCGACGGCCAACACGCCATCCGGCACCGCTACACGCTCGAACAGGTCCGTACGATCGCCGCCGCCCTCGACCATGCAGGCGTCGATGCCATCGAGATCGCCCACGGCGACGGCCTCGCCGGCACCAGCTTGACCTACGGCCCCGCCGCACACACCGACATCGAATGGATCGCCGCCGTCGCCGACGTAGTCCATCACGCTCGACTGACGACCCTGCTCATCCCTGGGATAGGCACCATCGAGCACCTCGAACGGGCTCACGACGCAGGCATCACCTCGGTCCGGGTGGCCACCCACGCCACCGAAGGCGATATCGCCGCCCAGCACATCGCCAAGGCTCGAGACCTCGGCATGGACGTGTCTGGCTTCTTGATGATGAGCCACATGGCCCCGCCCGACGCCCTAGCCGTCGAAGCGAAGAAGATGGAGTCCTACGGCGCCCACTGCGTCTACGTCACCGACTCCGGCGGCCGACTCACCATGGACGCCATGCGGGCCCGGGTCCGCGCCTACCGGGATCTGCTCGCGCCCGCCACCGAGCTCGGCGTCCACGCCCACCAGAACCTGTCCCTCGCCGTCGCCAACTCCGTCGTCGCCGTCAAAGAAGGCGTGACACGCGTCGACGCCTCACTCGCCGGGATGGGAGCCGGCGCCGGGAACTGCCCGATCGAACCGCTCGTCGCCGTCGCCAACCTGCTCGGCTGGCAGCACGGCTGCGACCTCTTCGCCCTCCAAGATGCCGCCGACGACCTCGTTCGGCCGCTCCAGGACCGGCCCGTCCAAGTCGACCGAGAGACCCTTACCCTCGGCTACGCCGGGGTCTACTCCAGCTTCCTCCGTCACGCCGAGCGGGCCGCCCGCACCTACGGACTCGACACCCGCGACATCCTCGTCGAGGTCGGCCGCCGCGGCCTCGTCGGCGGACAGGAAGACATGATCGTCGACGTCGCCCTCGATCTCGTCGGCCGGACCGCTTGACCAGCGCGCCTTCTCACCTGCACCCATGACCACCGCTTCCCGGGGGACCTAGATGGACATCACGTCACCAGCACCCGAGCTCGAAGTCGACGTCCTCGTTGTCGGCACCGGACCGACGGGGGCGACTGCCGCCCTCGCGCTCGCCACCTACGGCGTGCGCGTTCACGCCGTCACCCGCTGGAACTGGCTGGCGAACAGCCCCAGGGCGCACATCACCAACCAGCGGGCCCTCGAAGTCCTGCGCGACCTCGGCGTCGAGGACGAAGCCACGAGCTACGCCACCCCCTGGAAACTCATGGGCGACACCCTCTTCACCACCAGCCTCGCCGGAGAGGAGGTTGCCCGCCTCCGCACGTGGGGCACCGGCGAGCAACGCATCGGCGACTACCTGGCCGGGAGTCCCTGCCCTCTCCTCGACATCCCGCAGCTCTACATGGAACCCGTCCTGGTCAAGAACGCAGCCGCCCGCGGGGCCAGCACGGCGTTCAACACCGAGTACCTGTCCCACACCCAAGACGCCAGCGGCGTCACAACCCAGCTCCGCGACTGCCTGACCGGCCGGACCTACCGCGTTCGGTCCCACTACCTCATCGGCGCGGACGGCGCCCGCTCGCTGATAGCCGACCACATCGGTCTCACCATCGAAGGTGAGATGGCCCGCGCGACGACCATCTACACGCTCTTCGACGCCGACCTCGCCGCCTACGTCGAGCACCGTCCCAGCATCCTGCACTGGATCATGACTCCCGGTGCCGGGTACGGCGAGATCGGCATGGGCACCCTCCGAACCATCCGCCCTTGGCATCAATGGATCGCAGGATGGGGCCACGACATGACCGCCGGCGAACCCGACCTCCGCCCCGAATCCGTCCTCCCCCGCATCAAAGAAATGATCGGCGACCCCAACGTCGACGTCAACATCGAAACCGTCACCACATGGCACGTGAACCAGGCATGCGCCACGACCTACTCACTCGGACGAGTCTTCTGCGGCGGCGACGCTGTCCACCGCCACCCACCCAGCAGCGGCCTCGGATCCAACACATCCATCCAAGACGCCTACAACTTGGCATGGAAGCTCGCCTACGTCATCAACGGGCACGCCGATCCCTCCCTCCTCGAGACCTACAGCCTCGAGCGCCAGCCCGTCGGTGCACAGGTCGTCGCCAGAGCCAACCAGTCCCGAAAGGACTACGGGCCCATCAATGAATGCTTCCGCACCGTCGGCGAGGCCGACCCCGTCGCGGCTGGCATCGCCAAACTGCTCGACCCGAGCCCGGCCGGCGTCGAGGTCCGCAATCGCCTCCGTGCGGCCATCGAATTGAAAAACACCGAGTTCAACGCCCAAGGCGTCGAGCTCAACCAGCGCTACCAGTCCTCCGCCGTCATCTCAGACCCCGCCGTAGAACACTGGGCGCGGGACCGCCAGCTCTACTTGCAGGCGACTACCCGGCCCGGCGCCAAGCTGCCCCACGCCTGGATCGTTAACGACCAAGGCAACCGAGTCTCCACGCTTGACGTGACCGGCCACGGCAACTTCTCGCTCCTCACCGGCCTCGCCGGCACCGCCTGGGTACACGCCGCCGAGAAACTCGACCGCGCCTACCTCCGCACCCTGACCATTGGAGCCAGCCCGACCGCCGACCCATACGGCGACTGGCAGCGAGCACGCGAGATCCACGAAGCCGGTGCAATCCTCGTCCGCCCAGACGGCTACGTCGCCTGGAGACACCCCGATGCCGTCTGGGACGACGACCGAGCGCTCCAACTCCTAACCGACGCCCTCAGCGAAATTCTCGGCCGGAACGCCTGACCTCCAGAGCCTTCTAGTTCGACGGGCGAGATTGCCTACCCGCCGAAGGACGCCGCCGGCAGCTACCCGCTTCAGCGTGTCCGTCCCCGGGCCGACGTGGTCGGCCGAAGACCGTGGTGTGCGTTGGCTTCTACCGAAACTTCTACCGGAGCGGTTGAAGTTGGTTGTATTTGTTCAGCATCACTCAACAGGCTGGACCGGCGTTCTTCCTGGTCAGAGGCACTTGTCCGGTTCGGATGGCATGGCGTGAGACTCTTGAAATCGGAGTTCAAGTCCCCCCTCGCCCACGCCGGTCGTCGGAAGAGACGGGACGCAGAGGTCGATCGCCCGCCCCGCCTTCAGCGGAGAACGAGGCTCCCTCTCCTCTGCCTACCGTCCCTCCTGCCGCTCTCGCCGGTCATCTGGTCCCGCTCCTTAGTGCGCCGGTGGCGCCTGAATTGCAGTCGCGGGTCCTCGTTGATGATGGCAGATTTTGCGTCTCTAGCCGGCGCCGGGAGGTGGGCTTCACGGTGCGAGGCGCCATCGGACCCAATGGGTGCTGTGACCGACGGCGGCGGCGAGTTGGACGAGTGTCCAGCCCTGCTCGCGGCGCTCGGTGAGCCAGCCGGGCAGGTCTTGGGTGCCGACCTTGGCGGCGGCGGCCTGGTCGGCTCGCCTGGTCCGGGCCCATTTTCCCTCGCCGGTGTTGGTGCCTGCGGGTCGGATGGTGATCCCGGCGGCGGTCATGGCGGCGCGAAGGTGGGCGCGTCCGAGTCCGGTCGCCCGGGCCAGGTCATCGAGGCTGGAGCCGGTGGCGTAGGCGGCTCGGAGGTAGTCGTCGAGGGTCGGGGCGTTGGCCTTTGCCAACATGGCCATTCGGGTGTTGTGCCGCCGGTCCGAGGTCCGAGGCGGTCTGACGGCCTCGGTCGAGGGCGGCTCGGGCGATGGTCTGACCTTCGGGTCGCCGGCTGATGCTTGCTCTTCCGAGAGATGCGCCAAGGCCGCTACAACGACACCGAGTTAGAGGAGCAGCTCAACAAGCGCGGCCTCATGAACCGGTTCTTCGGGCCGCTCGCTCGGCGGATCGACAAGCCGTGGAAGATGTACCCCATCGGCGTCCTGTTTGGCCGTGGCTTCGACACCGCCACCGAGGTAGCCCTGCTGGTCCTCTCAGGAAGTGCTGTGGCCGGCGGGCTGCGTTCGGCGTCTTAGGCGCGGTCGTGGAGGGTGACCTGGTAGCCGTCGGGGTCGGCGAAGGTGAACGTGCGACCGAATGGGCCGTCGATCGGAGCCGAGACGATCGTGTGGTCGTCGGTGACGAGAGCGTCGTGAATGGCCTGGACGTCGGTGGCGTGGAGCCAGATAGCGGCACCGATGCCGGGCTGAGCAACGGACGCAAGGTCGGTGCCGGGAACGATGTCTCGCAGTGCGAACGCGATCGGCGTCGTCTCGAAGACAACGGCATGAGGAGGGCCCGCCTGAGAGCGGACGAGGCCAAGGTACTGCTCGTAGAACGCCTGTGACGCGTCGAGATCGCGAGCCTGGAGGGAGATGAAGTCGGGGCCGGTGGCGGGCATGGTGATACTCCTTCTTATCGTGTCAGGCTTCTGACATCAATCAATCTATGTCAGAATGCTGACATGAGTCAAGACGGAGTCGGCGTCGACTTGGAGACGTCACTGGGCTACCTGCTGAAAGAGGCCTCGAGCGCCCTCCGCGCGGCCATGGAGGCAGTGCTGCGGCCGCTCGGGATGACCGTGACGCACTACTCCTGCCTCGAGCTGCTCGCACAGCGCCCGGGCCTGTCGAACTCCGAGCTCGCGCGAGGAGCGTTCGTGACACGGCAGTCGATGAACGTGCTGCTGCAAGCCTTGGAACGAGACGGCTACGTGACCAGGCCGGCGCAGGCCCCTGTCGGGAAAGTTCTTCCCACGCGGCTCACGCCACGCGGTCGACGGAGCCTCGAGAAGGCGACCGTTGCGGTCCGATCCGTCGAGGTCAGGATGCTGGGCGGCATGACGCAGGACGAGCAGTCGGGTGCGTTCAGAATCCTGCAGAGCATGATCCACTCCTTGCGCGACGGCAACGAGGGTGCGTAAACCGTTCCTGCTACGAGATGGCCGTGGCCTCGGTGGAATTACGGCCTTCGTCGTCGCTGGCGAGAGTGGTCACCGTGCCCGTGATCCGCTCGAGGGTCGTCGAGTCGGCGACGAGGCCGTCGGCGCCGATCATGGTGCCGGTCACCGGAACCTCGGTACAGGCCGACTCGACGATGGTGGCACTGGCATAGCCCAACACCTTGCGCAGCGAGTCGTGGGCGTTGACCGCTCCCCGAGGTGACGCGTTGATCCACGCCACTGGCTTTCCAGCGATAGAGCCGGGTTGATCGTCGCCGATCAACCAGTCCAAGAGGTTCTTGAACGAGCCAGGCATCGCCCCCGCATACTCCGGGACCGAGAAGACCACTGCGTCAGCCGCGTGGACCAAAGCTCGCAGGTCGGCCACCGCCGAAGGCAGGGGTTCGGCATCGTCGTCGGGATTGAAGTGCGGAAGACCAGCCAGGCCCTCGTAGAGGGCTGCGTCGACGCCTTCGGGTGCCCTGGCTTGGGCGGTGCGGAGGACGGCGGTGTTCGTCGAGTTAGTTCGCAGGCTCCCCGAGATCAGGAGCATCCGGCAGATGCTGAACATGGCCCCTTCAACCGCAGCCACCCCCAGACCCTTCCTGCCCGGCAGGCGTCTCACCGACCGATCAGTTTCCGAACGCGATGTGGGACCAAAAGCTAGTCCTATCGGGCTTTCCGGTGAAGACACGATATGTCGCGCTACCGTGCCGGCCGCAGTCGACTGGTCAGCCGGAACCTACACCGTCGTCGACGAGCCGCGCCCGGAACCGAGTGGGGCCCGCCTACGCGGCTGCGGTCGGCGGGCTCGAGCCGCGTGTCACGGTGGTCGCAGACGTCGGCCACCCTTTGTCGGGAGCCCGCGCAACGGCCGCGGGCTGTCGCTGGAGCGCAGGAGCTGGCGGAGCGGCTTAGCCACGATGTGACACGGCGCCGCTCCGCTGTACCGGCGCCACGTCGACCGCTCCGCCGGCCAGGGACGCCGGGCTACGGCATGAGCACGACCTTCCCGTGCGGCGCTCCCGTCAGGCTGAGTTCGGCGGCGGCGCGCCACTCGTCGAGCGGGAATCTCTTCGCCACGGGGATGGTGAACTGGCCTGCGGCTGCGAGCGTCGCGTAATCGGCCAGGAAGTCGGAGCTCGGGAAACCGCCCGCAGCCATCAGCTCGTCGATGTTGACGCGGGCGCCCTGGTTGCGCGCCTCGTCGTGGTTGCTGATCGTGACGACGCGCTTCGGGTCGCCCGTGACCTCGATGAGCGCCGCGATCGCGCCCGCGTTCGGGCGGGATACGTCGAGCGCGTGATCGATCGGCCCGTCGGCGAGTGCCCGGACGCGCTCGACCATGCCCTCGCCGTACGGTGTAACGATGGCCCCAAACCCCTCGAGGTCGCTTGCGAACGTCGGCCCGGCGGTGGCAATCACGCGGGCGCCGCGACGGAGCGCAAGCTGCACTGCGGCGTAGCCGACCATGCCGCCCGCCCCGTGGATCAGCACGGTCTCGCCTGATTTCACGTTCATTAGGTCGAGGGTCCAGTGCGCGGTCTGCAGCACCATCGGCAGCACGGCCGCGTGGACGGCATCAAGCCCCGTCGGAACCGCGAACCACAGGTTCAGGATCGCGAAGTCGGCCGCGCCCGCACTCGGCTGTGCGGCGAAGTCCGACGAGCCGAACACGAGATCGCCGACCGCCACGTCAGCGACGCCATCGCCGATCGCGTCGACCGTGCCGGAGACGTCGAAGCCGATGCCGCGCGGCAGGGCGCCGGGCATGAAACCACGACAGAGCTCCCAGTCGGCGGGGTTCAGCCCGGTGGCGGCCACGCGAACCCGGATCGTGCCTTCACCCGGGTCGGGGATCTGCGTCTTCTCCTCCTGCAGGACGTCTAGGGGTTCGCCGACCTCGTGGAATCGGATGGCTCGTGACTCGACTGCGCTCATGACGCTCTCTCTCCTTCGTGACTCGCTCGTGATCGTTCGTAGTGTCAGTTGCAGACACTACCACGTTGCGCCAGTAACTGTCACTACGTGGGGCTAGACTCGTCGCATGCCGAGAAGCGGGAAGGAAGCACGCGAGCGCTTAGTGAGGGCGGCTCTCGAGCTCTTCCTCGAGCGCGGATTCGACGCCGTGACCGCGGCCGAGATCGCCGCCCGCGCCGGCGTGACCGAGCGCACCTATTTCAGGCACTTCCCCGACAAGCGCGAGGTCCTCTTCGACGGCGAGCGGCGGCTCACCGAGTGGGTGACCGAGGCGCTTGCGGCGGTGCCCGCCGACGTTCCGCTCTGGCCGGCCATGCGTCGCACCGTCGACCTCATCGTTCCGCCCCTTGAGGCAAACCGACCCGACAGCGACCGCCTCGCTGCCATCGTCGCGGCGACGCCGGCTCTGAGCGAGCGTGCGGTCTCGAAGGAGGCCCGCCTCGTCGCCATGATCACCGACCAGCTGGTCGGCCGTGGCGCCTCCGCCGACGAAGCGGCTCTCGTCGCCCGCACCGCCTGGGGCGTTCTCGCGCACGCGATCGGAGCCTGGCGAGCGGCCCCTGGCACCCCGCTGCAGCGGCACGTCGACCGCGGCTTCACGTTGCTCAGCGGTCTCGTCAGCGCCTGAAGCCGCTCTCCGAGTTGAGCACCTGCCCGACCATCCAGCAGCCCGAGCGTGACCAATCGCAGGCCAGCCTCGCGCAGGCGTGAGGGAACGACGATCCGGCCAAGGCTGCGGTCGACAAAGAGGTCAGGCAGCCCGTCGGGATGCGACACGCACGACGTCCTCGAGCTCGCTCAGCGGCACACCGAACTCATCTGACACCGCCCGGAGGTCTTCGCCAGCCCAGAACCGGCTGAGGACGTCGGTGAGCCGGCTGCGGCCTCGAGCAAAGATGGGCTGGCCGAAGGCCCGTGAGGGGTCGGCGACGACATCGGCGGCGCTGTAGGCGGGGAGTCGCACTAACTGGGCATAGCCGTCGGCGCCGTAATCGATCAGCTGAAGGTAGCGCTGGATCACCTCGGCGAAGACCCGCTGATCGGAGCGGATGACGACGAGCTCGCGGAGCGGCCTGGAGTCGTCGTCGCTGACGGATTCGGCGAAGTCAACGAGCAGCTCGGCACCGTCGGTCATGAGGCGGCGGCTCGCCAACGCGTGCTCCAAGCCAAGCTGTTGAGCCACGGCTTCGAGCGCCGGGCGGACACGCTGTAGCGGGACGCCGGCGGCCCGGACGGCGGCGAGGACCATGCCCTCCGCTAGACCGATGAAGGGGATCGAGGGGCTGCCAGGCGCATGGTCGCTAAAAGCGGTCAGGATTGGCGCTCCAACCACTGCGCGCCGCCCTGGCGGGTGCCGGGTGTAGCCCTTCGCCCAAGTGGCGAGCGTCGTCGGGTTCACATCCAGCGCCCGGGCCGCCTCGGCGACGGTGTACAGCGGGATGTCAAAACGTGTGTCGGACGTGGTCGTGACCACCTCAACCTTCCTCGTGGACGAGAGGTGCAGCGTAGGCGCCAACAGCAACCGGTACCCAGCTTTCCCGACGGCACCGAGTCGCCGGCGTCGAGGTCAACGGCCGAGCCCGACAGAGGCCACCAGCGAGCTGATCTTCTACCGGAGCGGTTGAAGTTGTCCGTCAGCGGTCAGCACAACCCAGCAAACCACCGGCGAGTTACCGCAGGTCAGTGACACTTTCCCGGGATGGTGTGGGATCGCCGAATAGTCCGTTTATCGGAGTTCAAGTCCCCCTCGCCGACGGTAGAGCCCCTGGTGGAAGGTTTGTGAGCGGTTGGTGGAAGGTCCGTCTTCTACCGAAGTGCTGTTGCGGGGTGCCGTCACGCCCGACTGTCGTCAGCCAGATCGTAATCTCGTCGGTGGGCCGCCGGCGCGGCGAGGTCGTCGAGAGCACGGCGGACGGCGCCGGGCCGCTCCATCCAGACGACATGGCCGGTGTTCTCGATCTGGTACGTCGCATTGGGCAGCAGTGCCGCCGTGGCGATGTTGTGGCGGGGCGCAATCGGGCTGTCGGCGCCCAGGACGAACACGGTCGGGATCTGCACCTCGCCCAGCCGGCGGGCGAGGGTCTCGGCCTGGAAGTGTTCGAAGATCGACTCGAAGGTGGCGTCGTTGCACGGCAGTGAGATCCGAAAAGGTGGCATCGGGAGGGCATTCTCGGGCGAGGCGAAATAGCCGGGCCACATGATCCTGAACGCTTCCACGGCGTCGTCGGGGGAGCCATCCGACGACATCGCTCGGGCGTCGAGCTGCTCGGCCCTGGCTACCTGCTCAGGGCCGACCCGCTCCTCCATGATCGCTCCCATCTCCTCGACTCCGCCGTCGCCGATGGCGCCGAGGGGGTCGATTGGGACCAGCCCGAGGAACCGGTCCTGGTGCGTCACGGCGAGGTGAAAGGCCAGATGGCCTCCCCACGAGTGGCCGAGCAGGTAGGCCTTGTCGATGCCGGCGCCGTCCATGACGGCGATGGCGTCGGCCATGTGGGTCCCGACGTCGAAGGGACCGTCCGTCGTCGAGGGGGCCACGCCTCGCTGCTGGTACCTGGTGACGGTGTAGCCGTCCTCGAGCTCGGCGGCCAGCGACTCGGTGTAGTCGGACACCCCGGGCCCACCGTGGAGGACAAGCACGTGCGGCCCGTCACCCTGCTGCCAGGCAGTAATGGTTCCTCCCGGAACGGTCACGGGGAATTCGCGTGTCATGGCGAAAACGTACCCGCGCCCGCCGTTTGCGGCCGTGCAATAAATCACCTGTCTGGTCGCTCTCCGGTCGCTACCTAGTCGCGCCCGGGCTCTTGCGTGATCCGTTGCCGATGAAAGGCTTCTCGCCCCTCGCCCACGCTAGAGGTGCTGCATCACGAACGAGGCGGCGATGCCGGCACACAGCAGCCGAATGCTTCCGGTGAAGACCTCATCGTCGTCACATCGGACGCCGCCATCGTGATAGGGAGGCGCCGGGAGAGGGCTGCGATGTCGTCGGCGCCGAGCCGATGACCGGGCGACTCGCTGTGCTCATGGAGGACGAATCCGGTGACATGGCTGATGATGCTGTCGGCTCCATGAGCGACAAGGCGCCGATGCTCAAGAGCTTGGGGCTGGTCGCCAGCAAGACGGCGCCGCCCGGGTGAGCCCGGATGCCGCGGCGCAAGGCGATCGCCTGGGCCTCGAGCTGGGTCTGCAAGTCGCTTCCTTCGGGGAGGGCGGCCCAGCGCGGCGGAGCCTTCCCTCAAGGGGCCTCCCTACGAGGCCTTCGCCCAGAAGGACAGCCCGATCTCGTCGGTCCGCTCCCAGAACTCACCGGATGGGGACCCCTCCCGCAGCAGTCCTCGGAGGTCCTCATCGAAGGCGTCGAGCCGTTCGTCGAAGAGGTGGGGAGCGGCCCACGAGAGCGAGTAGACCGAGGCCACTATCTCGTCCTCGGATCGGGCGAAGACCTGGCCGCCGCCGACGTTCAGCCGCCGTGGCCCGACGAAGCCGGCCGCGGCGAGCACCTCGTCCTCGTCGGAGGCGGTGCCGGCAGGGAGCGACCCCTGCCCGGCCCGTCGGACGGGACCGAGGTAGGAGGCCACCAGGGCGTCAACACGGTCACGTGGCGGCGTTGGACCGGGGAGCTCGCCGCCGGCCGCGCCCCGATGGGTGGTCGCCCCGACGTGGACAAGCGCGCCGCCGGGCTCGAGCATCTCAAAGACGATGGCGGCGACCCGGGGACGATCCATCCAGTGGAAGGACTGGGCCAGCGTGGCCACCCGGAACTTCCCGAGCCCGGCGGGCAGCAACTCAGCCCTCGTGCACACCCACTGCACCTTGGCACGGCCAAGCCGGCGAGCCTGACGACCGGCCTCTCGGATCATTCCGGCATCGGCGTCGACGCCGACCACCTCGTCGAATAGGTCGGCCAGGACCAACGTCAGCGAGCCAGGTCCGCACCCCAGGTCCAGCAGCCGTCCGGTGCCGTCCATCGCCAACTCGCTGCGCAGCGCCGCGGCGACATCGGAGGGGTACGGAAGGCGGCCAACCGGGTAATAAGGAGCGCTCCCGGCATACAGCGACGAATCCCACTCCCATCCTCCGGTCATTACCTGAAGCTACCCATGCCCCCGTTGTGAGGTGAGGGAGGCGGCAGGCACAGGCAGCACGCGCCCGCTAGACAGGACAGCCGTCCCCGGGCGAGAGGTCAGTCGAGCATGGAAGAGGGCGATACGGGCGCGAGCGGCGCCGGTGTGAGTCGGCGGTCGTTCCTGGTAGGTGGTCTCAAGGTCGGCATCGGCGTGGCGACGGTCGGCCTCGGGCTCGACGCCTGCGGCTCTGGCCACAAGCCGGTCCCTGGCGCGTCACCGACGACCGCCACAACGCCGGCACCAACCACCACGCCGGCACCCACCACCACGACGCCGGCGCCCACCGGCCCCTCGCGGTCGGCTCGGGGGGTTGTTACGACCGAGTCGAGAGAGCCGGGCACCCACAGCAGCTACGTGACGCGCCCCGAGATGACCCCGCCGGGGGTCAGCGTGACCAAGAGCTCGGCCTTCGAAACCTCGGGGTTGGAGTCGAGGTACATCTTCTGCGCGCCGAAGTCGCCGCTTGCCGCCAATCCGGGCGCGCGACCGGCGGGGCACCATCGTTTCCCCGCCGGCGCGACCCCGGGGCTGATGATCCTCGACACGGAAGGCGAGCTCGTCTGGTTCAAGCCGCTGCCCGGTCCCCACAAGATCCCGTTCAACTTTCGGGTCCAGACCTACAAGGGCAGGCCCACCCTCACGTGGTTCGAGGGTCGGCTGCAGGGCGGACACGGCGTCGGCCACTACGTCCTGGCCGACGAGAGTTACCGTCAGATCGCCGAGGTGCGGTCGACGAAGGTGAACGCCGACCTCCACGAGTTCATCCTCACCCCACAGGGCACCGCCCTCCACACCGCCTACGAGCTCGACGTCGCCGGCCCCGGTGGCGTGTCGCTCGTCGTCGGCCACGCCCAGGAGGTCGACGTGGCCACCAACGATCTGCTCTTCGACTGGCCCTGCTACCCCACGGTGAGTCCCGACCTCTCCTACACGCGCTCGTTCGGGGACTACTTCCATATCAATTCGATCGCTTTGTGGCCGGGATCGGCCCGCAACCTGCTGATCGGCTCGAGGGACACCAGCGCCGTGTACCTCGTGGACCGGCACACCAAGCGGGTCATCTGGCGCCTGGGCGGCAAGAAGAGCGACTTCGCCATGGGCGCCGGCACGCGCTTCTACTTCCAGCACGACGCCAGGCCACTGGCCGAAGGGTCGGGTGTCAGCCTCTTCGACGACGCCAGCCAGCCCTCACCGGAGAAGGTCGCATCCGGGAAGGTGCTGACGCTGGATCACAAGGCCCGCACCGCCACCCTCAAGCACCGCTACCTGCACACCGATCACGAGCTGGACACCCCGAGCCAGGGCAACACCCAGCTGGTGGATGGCGGTGGCCACGTCGTGGGGTGGGGTTTCCTCCCGTTCTTCAGCGCCTACGGCCCGGCCCCCGACTCCATCGAGGCCCCGCTCATCCTCGACGGCCGCCTCGCTCGAGGAGCGGACAGCTACCGGACGTTCCTCTTCGACTGGACCGGCCACCCTTCGCCCCGCGAGCTGCGCCTGGTCGTGCGCCCGTCCGGCGGCACCGGCCACTTCACGGCGTGGGTGAGCTGGAACGGCGCCACCGAAGTGGCCAGATGGCGTCTGCGAGCGGGGTCGTCGAGCGCTTCGCTCGAGACCGTCTCGACCGTTGCCAAACGGGGGTTCGAGACGGCGATCGGCTTCGCTCGCCACGGCGCCACCCAGTTTGACGTTGCCGCCATCGACGCTTCGGGCCGGGTCATCGGGCGCAGCGACGTGGTCGGCATCGGGTGACGTCCCGGTCGGGCCGCGGGCGCTCGATCTCGACCGCGCTCGGCGCTCCGACTGGCTCCTTTGCGCCCCGTCGACGATGGTAAGGCGGTGGATGACGCCTCGCCGCCATGCCTGGTCTACCTCTTCGCCGATCGGCTCCTGCCGAAGGAAGGGCACTGGCAGCACGCCATGGGAGAGATAGCGGTGCCCGTTCCAGGGACCGACACGCTGGTGGCGCTCGGCGCGCTCGAACGGTATCTGCTGGCCGTCACCGTGTGGAGCCTCGACTTCACGAAGGCCATTCGTCTGCGCCAGGATCCGAACCTGCGGCGCGGGCAGTTCGGGCTCGAGCCGGGCGAAGCGCCCGTGGAGCAGGCTGGGTTGGCTGGCCGACTGCTCGCCGCCCTGCCCGCAGGGGGAGCGAGCCTTCGGGATCTGGTGATGGACTGCTGGGTCGGCGATGACACCATGCCATTGAACGCCCTCGTCCTCGAAGCGCAGCTTGAGGCAGTCGACCTCGGGGTCATCGACCTTCCCGAGACACCCGAGCTCATCCCCGGCTTCCTCGGCCACCACACGTTCCCGAAGGCCTCGGTCAACAAGCGCGGGCTGCGGGGGCAGCAGGCGGGATTCAAGACATTGGCCAAACGGTGGTCTCGGGTCAAGGACGATCAGGGAACGAAGGACCTGCTGAAGGAGTGCAGCTCGATCCTCTACGACGCCCGACCCTCGGCTCGCCCATGGATGCTCCCCTGACCGCCGGCGTGCGCAACGGTCGTCGCTGATGCCCCGCTACGTCGAGCTCGGTGCCGACGACCTGGAGGGGCTGATCTCCTTTCTCTTCGGGGAACCGTGGCCGTTTCACGCCGGCGGGATGACCGAGGCGTCCGTTCGGGCCCAATGGGCCGATGGCAGCTACGCCGACGCGTCCAGCCCGGCGTTCTGGATCATCGATGGCGACGAGCGGATCGGATTGATCCGGATCATGGACCTCGGCGACGACACCCCGATGTTCGACCTTCGGGTGAAGGCGACGCACAGAGGCCGCGGCGTCGGCACGAGAGCGGTGAGCTGGCTGACGGAGTACGTGTTCGCCCACAACCCCGGAGCGAACCGGGTGGAGGCGACGACCAGGCAGGACAACCGGGCCATGAGGGCCGTCCTCCGGCACTGCGGGTACGTCAAGGAGGCCCACTACCGCAGGGCGTGGGCCGCCGCCGACGGCCTGCTCGACGCGGTCGGCTACGCCATCCTTCGCGACGACGCTGCGTCGGGCATCACCACCCCGGTGGCGTGGGACGACGAGAGCGGGGTCTGAGCCTTTTTTCTGGCGATGTTGACGTCGGAATCCGACGTCAACATCTCGCAAAAAATTGGCGAGCCGTCCCCCTACGCCTTCGGCGCCCCCGGTTCGGTCGGGTAGACGAGGATGCTCGGGCCGCAGTACTGGAACCCGTGGTTGGTCGAGACCTGGTCGAAGGTGGTGGCGTTGGGTGGGATGAGGTGGAACGCCCCGATCTTCGGTGACGACGCTCGGCAGTTGACGTCGACAAGTCCGACCGTGAACGATGCCCTCCCGCCGCGGGGCAGGAGGACGGATCGAACCGGACCGCCCTGGATGCTGGTCGGCTCCCTGCGATCGCTCGCCGAGATGGGTTGGCCTGCGGGGTCGTAGACCGACACGCCGAAATACCCGCCGACGGCGCAGGGCTCTCCCGTGTTGCGGACCTCGAACTGGTAGTAGAAGGTCCCGCCCGCCCCCTGGGCCGAACTCAGCGTCACGCTCAGCCGGCTGCTCGGGCAGGCAGTGTCGGCGGTAGCCGGCGGCGAGGTGGTCGTAGGCGCGCCCGGCGGTGCTGTCGTGGGCGCCGGGGTTGTGGGCGAGGCGGTGGTCGTCGGCGCCGCGGTGGTCGGTGCGGAGCTGGCTGCAGGGGCGGGCGATGCGGTCGTCGGAGGTGGCGTCGTCGTCGACGAGGCGCCGGCGGTCGTGACAGGAGAGCTGGCCGGCGCAGAAGCGGGGTTGGATGATCCGCAGGCCGCCATCGCCAGGGTGGCTCCGACGACGGTCGCCGCAACCAGGCACCGGCGTCGCCCGCCACCGAAGGTCGGATGGAGTCCCGCCGGCCCGCGCCCCACGTTCGGGCCTGGGCCGAGACCGCCGTCAGGGGTGACGCGGTCCGGCGGGAGGCAATGGCGGGCACGAGGAGAGGGTCGTCGACCGATCACACACCTTGGACCCGCCGGAGGGTCGGGAGGTTCCCGGCTCGTGTGTCACGCCGCCTTGAGCAGCGTGGCGTAGAGGGTGAGGCCGGGCCCAAAGGCCAAGGCGACCACGAACGAGCCGGCAGGGAGATGACGGTGATCGCGGATCTCGTCGATGACGAGGAGGATCGTCGCCGATGAGCAGTTGCCGTGCTCCGCCAGCACCAGGCGCGACTCACTGATGGCGTCGTCGGGCAGGCCCAGGCGGTCGGCGACGACCTCGAGGATCCGGGGCCCGCCGGGATGGATGGCCCATCCTGCGACCTGGTCGCGCTCGACATCGTGGGCGGCGAGCAGGTCGTCCACGAGCGGCCCGACGTGGCGGGCGACGACGTCGGGGACGCGCCGCGAGAGGGTCATCCGAAACCCGTGATCGGTGACGTCCCATGTCATGTGGTCGGCGGTGGCGGGGTCGGTGCGCGCCGCCACGTCGACGACGGCAAGAGGCGCGCGGCGCTCGGCGGCCGCCAGTCCGGGCACGGGCCGTCCCAAGTGCTCGCTCCCTCCCCGTGCGAGCCCGGCGCCTCCGCCCCGAGACTCGGGTTCCACCACGATGGCACAGGCCGCGTCGCTGAAGAGGGAATGGGCGACGACCTGCTCGAGGTCGGTCGTGGGTGGTTGCAGGTGGAGGCTGGAGAGCTCGACACAGAGCAGCACGGCCGGCCGATCGCGGGCGACGACGTAGTCGCTCACGGCCCCGATGGCCGGCAGGGCGGCATAACAACCCATATGGCCGATAAGAAGCCGCTGGGTGGTTGCCGCCATGTCGAGGTCACGAGCCAGGTGGATGTCGATGCCGGGGGTGGCGTAGCCGGTGCACGACGCCACGGCGAAGAGCCCGACATCGCCTGGGGCAAGACCGGCTCCGGCCAGGGCGGCACCAACAGCGCTCTTGGCCAGCGGCATGGCCTCGGCCAGGTAGCGCTCCATGCGAGCGCCTGTCGACCAGCCCGAGATGTCCTCGACCGTCGGGTCGACGGCAGGGTGGCGCCGCCGGGCTCCCGATGAGGCGAAGACCCGGTGGGCCCAGCGGCTGTCGCCGAAGTGGGCGGCGAAGAACCCGTCCCACAGCTCGCTCTGCTCTCGCGAGGGTGGGGTGGCGCTGGCGGCGGCGGTGATGACGGCCGGCGCCGGCCGGCCGGCGCTCGAGCGTGGTGCGATCATGAAAGCTCTTTCCTGCCGTGCCCTTGGAAGAGGACGGCCGTGGACCAGGTTGGCACCATTCGGGCCGCCGTTCGTCGGTGCAGGAGCCAGGCGGCCGTCGCCGGCACGGCGGGGCGCAGGCCGGCGAGACGCAGGTGTACGCCGTGGCGAGCGCATTCGGCGACGAGTCCCTTGCGGTCGACGAAAAGGTCAGGGTCATGGAGCCCCGGTGGTGCGGCCCCGGGGATGCGTTCGGCGACGGTGACGACCAGCAACCGGGCCAGGGCGGTGGCGGCGATGGTGTCGATCACGAGGGTGCCTCCCGGTCGCAGCACCCGGCACGCCTCGGCGACGGTCGCAGCCACGTCGGCGACATGCTCGAGGATCTCCCCCGCGCACACCACGTCGGCGATCCCGTCGGGCAGCGGCAGTGCCGATACCTCCCCGCGCACCGCGCTCACGCCGTGGTCAGCGGCTCGCTCGAGGGCCGACCGGGTCAGGTCGACGCCGAGGTGCCGGTAGCCGAGGCCGGCGACGTGGGGGGCCAGCAACCCGGCCCCGCAGCCGACATCGACGAGCACGGCGCCCGCCCGGCTCGCCGGCGGCACGAGACGGGAGCGCGCCTCGGCGATCCAGTGCAGCATGGCGAAGGCCCCCCGCGGTTCCCACCACTCATCGACAAGGTCGTCGTACTGCGCGGGGTCGTTGCGGGCGCGAGATGCCGGGACCGGCACCCGCAGAGCGTCGTTCACCGCCCAAGCCTTCCACGACCGAGCGCCTACGTTGAGCCCATGGGGGGCGGACCGCAAACCAGGCGTCGGGCCATCGTCACCCTGTTGCGTGCCGGCCATCCTGAGCCGACCGTGGCCGTAACGGTCTTTGCCGTGGCCCTCGCCGCCGCCACGGGCCGTCATGGCGCCGGCGTCGTCGCCGTCGGCACGGCGGTCCTCGCCGGCCACCTCGCCGTCGGGTGGCACAACGACTGGCTCGACGCCGAACGGGATCTGGCCGCGGGCCGAACCGACAAACCGGTGGTCACCGGCGCCGTCTCGCGGATGGTGGTCGGCCGAGCCGCCGCCTTCGCCGCCGTTGCCGTCGTGCCGCTTTCCCTCCTCTCCGGATGGCGGGCCGGCCTCGCTCACCTGGCCGCCGTCGCCCTGGCCCTCGCCTACAACGCCAGGCTCAAGTCCTCCGTCGCCTCGATCGTCGCCTACGGCGTGGCCTTTCCCCTCCTCGTCGTCTTCATCTCGCTCGGCGGCCCCGCCGGTCGCTGGCCCCCATGGTGGGCGCTCGTGGCGGCGGCCCTCCTCGGCTGCGGCGCCCACCTCGTCAACGCCGCTCCCGACCTGGCCGACGACGTCGCCGCCGGCGTGCGGGGCCTGCCCCAGCGGCTCGGCTACCGCCGCAGCGTCTCCCTCGCCGTCCTCGCCCTGCTGGCGGCGACCGTCGTCGTCACCTTCGGCCCCGGGCGGCCGGCGTGGGGCTCGGTCGTCGCCCTCGTCGCCGCCGTCGTGGTCGTCGGCGTCGGGGTCGCGCTGGGCCGGCGGCCGGGCTCACGCTTGTTGTTCCGCTCGGCGCTTGTCGTGGCCCTGATCGACGTCGTCGTGCTCGTCGCCCGCGGCCAGCGCCTGTGAAGACCGCCGACGTCACGATCGTGGGCGCCGGCCCCGTCGGCCTCGTCCTCGCCCTCCTCGTCGGCCACCGCGGCGTGAGCGTCGACGTCATCGAGCGCAGGGCTGACCCGTACGGCCGGCCGAGGGCGGTCCATCTCGACCATCAGGCCGCCAGGATCCTGCAGGCGGCGGGCGTCATGGACGAGCTAGCCCCGCTGACCGAGCCCATGGACGCCTACGAGTGGCGCAACGGCGCCGGCGATGTCCTGCTGCGCTTGGAGGGCGGTTTGGGGGTGTCCGGGTGGCCGGCGTCGCTGATGTTCTCCCAGCCCGATCTCGAACGCCTCCTCGAGGCAGCCGTCCGCCGGCACGATCGCATCCGGCTTCGGCGTGGCCTCGAGGTGACCGGCCTCGCTCCGCACGCTGGCGGTGTTGAGGTCACGGCGGTCGGTGCCGGCGGCGAGACGACGGTTGCGATCAGCCCGTGGGTCGTCGGCTGCGAGGGGGCGGCGGGTGTCACGGCCGCTGCCATCGGCGCCCCCTTGGACGGCGCCGGGTATTCCTCCCCGTGGCTCATCGTGGACGTCCGGCCCGCCGAGCCCCGGGTGTGGCGGCCGCTCAACGTCCAGCTCTGTGACCCGGCCCGCCCGACGACGGCCGTCTCCGGTGGGCCCGGCCGGCGCCGCTTCGAGTTCATGCGCATCCCCGGCGACGCTCCCGGCGACGCCGAACGGTCCGACGCCGAACGCCCCGACGCGGTGTGGCGCCTCCTCGAGCCGTGGGGCCTCACGCCGGCGAATGCCACCATCGAACGCTACGCCACCTACACCTTCCGGGCCGCCGCGGCCGGCCGCTGGCGGCGCGGCCGCATCGTCATCGCCGGCGATGCGGCCCACCAGATGCCGCCGTTCGCCGGCCAGGGGCTCTGCTCGGGGCTGCGTGACGCCGCCAACCTGGCGTGGAAGCTGGACCTGGTCATGGCCGGGAAGGCGCCCGACGACCTGATCGACACGTACCACTCCGAACGCGCCCCCCAGGTGCGCGCCGAGATTGACTTCTCGGTTGACCTCGGCCGGATCATCTGCATCCTCGACCCCGGCGCTGCGGCGGAGCGCGACGAGGGGATGGTGGCGGCCGCCTCCGCATCGGGGCCCGTCGAGATCCCCCCCGGGCCACCGCTCCGGCCCGGCGTCACCCGGGCCGGCGATCCCGGCGCCGGCGCCCTCGGGGTGCAGGCGGTGGTGGCGTCCCAGGGGCGGCGGGGACGCTTCGACGACGTGGTGGGCGCGGGGTGGCTGCTCTTGCACCCGGCCGGCGATCGACCGGTGCTTCCAGGTTCGCTGGCGGCGTGGTGGGCGTCGATCGGCGGGCGCACCGTGGGCGTTGCCGGCGGGTCGGGGGCCGGCGGGTCGGGGGTCGTCGACGTCGAGGGGACATACGGCCGGTGGCTGGCCGAGCTCGACGCCGCTGTTGTGCTCCAGCGCCCCGACTTTCACCTCTTCGGCACCGCCGCCACCGTCGGAGGTGCGGCCGACCTGGTGGCGGCCCTGCGCGCTACGCTGTCGGAGTGATCTTATTGGTGAGATCGTGTGGCTGACGTAGGAGGAGGGGAAAGGGGGCACCGGTCCGTCTTCCCCGGCTTCAAGGATCTGGCCGAGCGACGCCGGACCCTCACCGCCGCGCTCGTCGCCCGTCGCATCGAGCAGGGTCTCTCGCAGACCGAGGTTGCCGCCCGGATGGGAACGTCGCAGTCGTCGGTCGCGAGGGTCGAGGCCGGCCACGGCGATCTTCTGTTCTCCACCCTCGAGCGTTACGCCGACGCGGTGGGGGATCGGCTGGACTGGCACCTCTCTTCGGGGCCAGAGTCGCCCGGGGCCGGGCGGTGAGTGAGGCCGACCCGTACCGGTGGGTGCGCGCCGAGTTGCTCAAACGGCGGGTCGTGTTGGCGCGCGGCGCCATCGACGACGTCCTCGCCGGGCAGATCGCCGCCGAGCTGATGCTGTTGGACGCGTCGGGCGACGGCCCTGTCGCCATCCACATCGACAGCGGGGGCGGACCGCTGCATTCCGCCTTCGCCCTCATCGACACCATCGACCTGCTCGGCGTGCCCGTCGAGGCGGTCTGCGTCGGTCGGGCCGAGGGTTCGGCCGTCGGCGTGCTCGCCGCCGCACCCAAGCGCAGCGCCGCGCCCCACGCCAGGATGCGCCTGGCGGAGCCCGAGTCGTCGGTCAGCGGGCGCCCGGCGGAGATCGTCGACTGGGCCGCCCACCACCAGGCCCAGCTGACCCGTTTCGCCGAGCGGCTGGCCCAAGCGACCCTGCGGCCACTCGAGCACGTCGAGGCCGACCTGGCCGCCGGGCGGTGGCTCAGCGCGACCGAAGCCGTTGACTACGGGCTCGTCGACGGGATCTGGACGCCGCACCCTTCCGAGGGGACCCGCCGGCCGTTCGGGTTCGGGCCGGCGTAGGGCGCCGGCGCCGGGTGGGGCTTGGGGGACCGGGGGGTCGGGTGGCTCGGGGGACCGGCGAGGGCCGGGCGCTCAGGGTCCGGGCGCTCAGGGTCCGGCGCTCAGGGTCCGGCGCTCAGGGTCCGGCGCTCAGGGCCGGGAGATCAGGGTCCGGGAGATCAGCTGGCGATGAAGCTGAGGCGCACCGTCCGCTCGGGGTTGTCGACGTTGGAGTCGACCAGGCAGACGGACTGCCACGTGCCGAGCTGCAGCCCGGAGTCGATGACCGGGACCGTGAGCGAGGGGGCGATCAGCGCCGGCAGGACATGGTCCCTTCCGTGGCCGGCCGAGCCGTGGCGGTGAGTCCAGCGCCCATCGGCGGGCACGAGCCCGTCGATCAGGCCGAGCAGGTCGTCGTCACTGCCGGCACCGGTCTCGATGATCGCCAGGCCGGCGGTGGCGTGGGGCACGAACACCGAGAGCAGGCCGTCACCCTCACCCTCGACAAAGGTTGCGCAGTTGGCCGTCAGGTCGACGACCGTGGACCGGTCGCCGGTGCGGACACGGATCGTCTCGCTCTTCATGGCCCCATCCTGCCGCCCTGTCGTCGGGGGATCTCGGCGTGCGATCAGCGGGCCGTCGTGCCCCCGTCGACCGGGATCACGGCGCCGGTCAGGTAGGCGCCGGCACGCGAGGCGAGGAACAGCGCCGTTCCGGCCATGTCGTCGGGCCGGCCGACCCGCCCCAAGGGAACGCTGCCGGCGATGGTGGCACGCTGCTCGGGGTCGTCGAGGGCGAACGCCATCATCTTCGAGTCGAACGGTCCCGGCGCGATGGCGTTGACGGTGATCGCATCGGAAGCCAGGCGGATGGCGAGGACCCGGGTGAGCTGGTGCACGGCCGCCTTGCTGGCGGCGTAGGCGTAGTTCTCCGGACCGGGAGTGATGATCCCGTCGATCGACCCGATGTTGATCACCCTCGCCGGCCCGTGGTCTGCGGCCGCCTGGCGGAGCCGGGGCAGGAGGGCGGTCGTCAGCGTGAAGACCGCCTGCACGTTGACCCCGAGGACCTTGTCCCAGGCCGACGCCGGGTATTCCTCGAGGGGCGCGCCCCACGTGGCTCCTGCGTTGTTGACGAGCACGTCGAGCGGGGCATCGGCGGTCGCCTCCACGAGGGAGGCAATGCCATCCGGCGTCGCCACGTCGGCGGGCACGGCGTCGACCGTGGCGCCGTTGCTGGCGACCCGAGAGAGACGCTCCGCCGCTTCTCGGCAGGCATCGGCCTTGCGGGCCGTGATGAGCACCGAGGCGCCGGCCGCGGCGAAACCAGCTGCGATCATGTAGCCGATCCCACGGGATCCGCCGGTCACGAGGACCCGCTTGCTGGCGACGGAAAACAGCGTGGCCGCATCACCGGCCGGTTCGGCGACCACGGCTCAGGACCCCCGTCTCACGGGCCCGGGGGAATCGAGGAGGGGGCGGGCGGCGACATGGACGAAGGGTAGCGTTCGTCCCCGTGCCGTCACCTCCCGAGCCGTCATATCTTGAGCCGTCGGCTCCCGTGCCGTCGGCTCCCGTGCCGTCGGCTCCCGACAACCGGCTGCTCGCCGGGCTGCGGGTCATCGAGCTGTCGAGCTTCGTGGCCTCCCCGCTCGGGGGCATGACCCTGGCCCAGCTCGGCGCCGACGTCATCCGCATCGATCCGCTCGGCGGCGCCGCCGACTACCGGCGGCTCCCGCTGGCCGAGTCGGGGACGTCGATCTACTGGGCCGGGCTCAACAAGGCCAAGCGCTCGGTGACCGTCGACTTCCGCTCGCCCGAGGGCCAGCGGGTCGTGACCGACCTGGTGATCGCGGGCGAAGCGGGTGGCGGCGACGGTGGCGGCATCCTGCTGACCAACGCCGTCGGTCGCCCGTGGCTCGGCGACGACGTCCTGCGGGCCCGCCGAGCCGACCTCATCCACCTCCAGATCCTCGGGCGTCGCGACGGGGGAGCTGCCGTCGACTACACCGTCAACGCCGCCGTCGGATTCCCGATGGTCACCGGCCCAGCCGAACATGCCGGCCCCGTGAACCACGTCGCCCCGGCCTGGGACATCGCCTGCGGCCTGTACGCCGCCATCGGGATCCTCGCCGCCGAGCGCAGACGGGCTAGGTCGGGGGACGGCTGCTTTGTGAGCGTCGCCCTCGAGGATGTCGCCATCGCCATGGCCGGCAACCTCGGCTTTCTCGGCGAGGTCCAGATCAATGGCGCCGGCCGGCAAAGGACAGGCAACGACGTCTACGGGACCTTCGGCCGGGATTTCGCCTGCGCCGGCGGGACCCGGGTGATGGTCGTCGCTCTCACGAGCCGCCACTGGCGGGCGCTCGTCGAGCTGACGGGTGTCGGCCCTGCGGTTGGTGCGCTTGAGGGGGCTCTCGGAGTCGATTTTGCCAGGGATGGGGACCGGTGGGCTTATCGGGAGGCGTTGGGTGGGTTGATGGCGCCGTGGTTCTCGTTCCGGTCAGTGGGTGATGCCATGGCCGTTCTCGATGCTGCCGGTGTTCTCTGCGAGCGGTACAGGACGTTTGCCGAGGTTGTGACCGACCTTTCCGCCGGGTCGGGGGACAATCCGCTCATGACGGCGATCGACCAGCCCGGTCTCGGGGTGCATCTGGCGCCTGGCTGTCCTGTTGCGGTCGATGGTCTGGTGGCGCCGGCGACGCCGGCGCCCGTCCTCGGTGGCCACGGCGGTGATGTGCTCGCCGAGGTTCTCGGGCTCTCGCCGGGCGAGTGTGGCGACCTGGTCGCTCGGGGGGTCGTCGGGCCGGGGGGCGGGGCGCTCTAGGGCGGGGCCGGGTGGTTCCGGGGGTGCAGGGCGGGGTCTCCGGGGTCCCCGGGGGGCATCGGTCGGTTGACGTCGCTCGGGTGTCGGGTCCGCCGCGGCCGGTTGTCCGATTCCCGCGGGAACCTGTCGCGGTCTTGCACCGAGGGGTGTACACAAATCGCGACAGGTTCGCCTCGTCGCGTACACGGATCGCGACAAGAACGATCTTTCATGTATTTTGATGTCATGACGCCGAGTGAGGAGCGGGTCGCCACGGCTGCGCTTATGGGCGCGGGCCGCTCCCAGCACGGCGTGCTCACCCGCGATCAGATCGCCGCGGTCCTCACCCGCCGGCAGCTCGACCGGTGGGTGAGCACCGGGCGCCTCGTCAGGGCGGCAAGCGGCCAGTGGCGGCTGGCCGGATCCCCGGTCTCGTGGCGCCAGCGGGCCATGGGCGTCTGTCTGGCGTACGGACCTCCGGCCGCGATCTCCCATACCGCCGCAGCCAGATTGTGGGGTCTCGAGGGCGTCACGCCGGCAGGTGTGCACGTCGTCGTTCCGAGGGGGAGCAGCGGCCGAAGGGAGCTGCCGGCCGTCATCACCCATCACGGCCGCCTCGAGCCCGACGAGGTAGCCGAGCGCCACGGGATCCCGGTCACTTCCATCCACCGCACCCTCGTCGACCTGGCCGCAATCGTGCCGGCGGATGTCGTCAGCGTCGCGACCGACGATGCGATCCGCCGCCGGCTGATCACACCCCAGCGGCTACTCGCTCAGCACGGTCGCACCAGGCGTGGGGTGGCGGGTATCGAGACCCTCGAGCGGATAGTGACGGCCAGGGTGCCCCAGACCGGGGTGGCCGACAGCCGGTGGGAGGACACGGTGTTCCTGTGGATCGTCGGCGCCGGCCTGCCGGCCCCCGTTCGCCAGCATCACGTCGAGGTACGAGGCACGGTCTTCGTGCTCGACATGGCGTACCCGCACGACAGGGTGGCGGTCGAGTTCGACGGGTGGGCTTGGCACGCCACGCGCCGTCGCTTCGATCGCGATCGGGCGCGCTCGACCGAGCTTGCACTGGCCGGGTGGCTCGTCGTCCAGGTCACCTCGGCGCACACGGAGGCGGAGGTCGTGGATCGAGTGGGACGGGCCCTGGCCGCACGGGTCGTCCCGAGCCGCCCGCTCCCGAGCCGCCCGCTCTCGGGGCGCCCCCTCCCGGGCCGCCCCCTCCCGGCCTGAGACCGCAGAGCAGACCGCAGAGCAGACCGTCAGACGTGCCCCGGATCGGCGGCGACGTCACGCCGCCGGGCGACCCAGCAGCTGCCGCCGCGGTCCTTGGCCTCGTACATGGCCAGGTCGGCGTGGCGCATGAGGGAGGTGGCCGTGGTCCCGTGGTCGCCGCTGACGGCGACCCCGATGCTCAGCCCGAGCTCGAACGACGACCCGTCGACGTCGAAAGGAGCCGACGCTGCGCCGAGGAGCCGCTCGGCTATCTGGGCGGCGTCGTCGAAGTCCGCCACGGGCGCCACGATCACGAACTCGTCGCCCCCGTAGCGTGCGGCCGTGTCGCTCGGTCGGACGACCTGGCGGATCCGTTCGGCGATGGCGGCGAGGAGCCGGTCGCCGACGGCGTGGCCCAGGGTGTCGTTGACGACCTTGAAGCCGTCGAGGTCGGCGAAGAGCACGGCCACCCGATCCGATCGCCGCAGGGCCAGATCGAGGCGCTCGCCGAGCAGGATGCGGTTGGCCAGGCCGGTCACGGCGTCGTAGTGGGCCAGCGAGGCCAGGCGCTGCTCGGCCTGGCGGCGCGCCGTGACGTCTTGGAGGACGGCGGTTAGGTAGTCGGTGCTGCCGTCTCCGGCTCGGACGACGCCGACGCTCGCGAGGAGCATCACGGTGACGCCGTCGGGGCGCTCGTAGCGAAGCTCGATGTCACCGTCGCTTCGCTCACCGCTCATGATGGCGTGGGAAAGCTTCCGCGCCCGGTAGAGGTCCTCTTCGCGCAGGACGCCTGCGAGGCTCTTGCCGATCAGGTCACCGTCCTCGTCGAGTCCGAACATCCGCTCGGCCGAGCGGTTGGCATGGAGCACCCGGCCGTCGGGGGCGACGAGGATCTGGCCGACGGCGGCGTGCTCGAACAGCGCCTGCAGGCGAGCCTCCCGTTCCGCCAGGCCCACCGTCGCGGCGTCGCGCTCGGTGATGTCGGTGACCATGGCGAACGAGCCCAGGTGGGTGCCGTCGGGGCCGGTGAGGGGGCTGGCCGACACCAGGGCGACGAGGGTCGTGCCGTCGGCCCTGCGGTAGCGACGCTCGTGTTGGCCGATCTCGCCCTTGCGCCTCCGGTCGAAGTTGTGCCGGACCGACTCGTGGGCCTCGGGGTCGATGAAGTCCCAGATGGCGGCGGTCCGCAGCCGCTCGGGGTTGCAGCGCAGCAGCTCGGCCATGCGCCGGTTGGCGAAGAAGGTCACGCCATCGGGGTCGCAGGCCCACACGCCCTCATGGGTGTGCTCGACGAGCTGGCGAAACAGCGACAGCTCCTCGATGAGGCCCCGGGCAAACGGTGGCACGCCGGAAGAGCCGGCGTCTAGCTCCACGGGTCCGCCCGCCACTGCGACACCACGCCAGTATCGTCTTCAGGCGAGCCGACCGTAAGGCGAAAGTTCGTCGTCGGCGCCATTAGGGGGATTTGGGGGGAAATGCCCCGATTTACGTGGCGACGATCGGCTCGAGGGCCCAGTCCGGGTGGTCGCTCTCGAGACGCGTCAGCCAATAGGGACTGGTAAACGAGGCCAGCAGGGCGCCGTCGCGACGAACGAGGATCTCGACTCCTCCGGCGTCCTGAAGACGGGGTGCGGTGTCGGCATCGGTGCGCCTGACCGTGCGGTTCTGGGCGACGCCGAGGTCGACGGCCGCGCCGAACTCGTGTTCCATGCGGTGCGCGAAGACCTCGAACTGCATGGCCCCAACGGCGGCAAGCACCGGGTTGGGGTCGTCGCCGGGTCGGTAGAGCACCTGGACGACCCCCTCTTGTTCCAGTTGGTCAAGGCCCTTGCGGAACTGCTTGAAGCGGGACAGGTCCCTGGCGGTGACGCCGGCGGTCAGCTCGGGAGCGAAGCTCGGGATGGGTGGATAGGTCACAGGGTCGGCCTCGTAGAGGCTGTCGCCGATGTGGAGACCGCTCGCGTTGACGAGTCCGATGATGTCGCCAGGCCACGCCTCGTCGACGGTGGTGCGCTCCGAGCCGAACATCGAGGTGGCGTACTTGGTGGCGAACGGCTTGCCCGTCGCTCCGTGGGTGAGGACCATGCCCCGCTCGAAGTGCCCCGAGCAGACCCGCACGAACGCCACATGGTCGCGATGCGCCGGGTTCATGTTGGCCTGGACCTTGAACACAAAGCCCGAGAGGGGGGCGTCCAGGGGTCTCGGGACTTCGGCGACGTCGAGGGTGGGCGAAGGGGGAGGCCCGAGGTCGACCACGGCATCGAGGAGGTGGCGTACGCCGAAGTTGGTGAGGGCCGAGCCCACGAAGAGCGGGCTGGTCTCGCCGGCGAGGAACGACTTGCGGTCGTAGGTGGCACCGACCTCGTCGAGGAGGGCGCAGCCGTCGGTGGCCGCGGTCCAGAGGTCTCCGAGCTCGGTGGCGGCATCGGCGGCGGCCACGTGCTCCTCGGGGGCGAGGCCGGTGCCCCTGGCGGTGCGCTCGAAGCGCACGAGGTCGCCGTCGCGGCGGTCGATCACCCCTCGGAAGTCGCCGGGGTCGCCGACGGGCCAGGTGACCGGCGTGGGCGTGAGGCCGATCTGCTCCTCGATCTCGTCGAGCAGCTCCAGGGGGTCACGGCCGGGGCGGTCGCATTTGTTGAGGAACGTGAGCACCGGCAGGTTGCGTGAGCGGCAGACCTCGAAGAGCTTGCGGGTCTGCAATTCGACGCCCTTGGCCACGTCGAGCACCATGACGGCGGCGTCGGCGGCGGCGAGCACGCGGTAGGTGTCCTCGGAGAAGTCGCGGTGGCCGGGCGTGTCGAGCAGGTTGACGACGTGATCGCGGTAGGGGAACTGCAGGACCGTCGACGAGACGGAGATGCCCCGCTGCTGTTCGAGCTCCATCCAGTCGGAGCGCGCCGAGCGCCGCCCCGCCCTGGCCTTGACGGCACCGGCCTCCATGACGGCCCCGGCGTAGAGGAGGAACTTCTCGGTCAGCGTGGTCTTGCCGGCGTCGGGGTGGCTGATGATGGCGAAGGTGCGGCGTCGGGCCGCCTCGCCGGCGGCGATGTCGGGCCCGGAGTGCATTCTCCCAGGGTACCGGCCCGGCGATGGGCCGAACGCCGGCGCCAGGCCTACACTCCAAGTGGAATGAAAAGCACTGAAAGTGATTTTGGGACCCAGTCCCAAGCCGCTGGTGCCGGGCCCGACCGCGCCGGGCACGACCGCGCCGGGCACGACCATGGCGGGCACGACCATGGCGGGCACGACCACGGCGTGAGCCTCGACGCCGACGCCCGCTCCCTCGTCGTCGCCCTTGTGCTGATCGTCGGTTTCATGGTCGCCGAGATCGTCGTCGCCTTCCTCAGCCATTCGCTCGCCCTGCTGGCTGACGCCGGCCACATGCTCACGGACGCCGGGGCCATCGGGGCATCGCTCTATACCGTGCGCCTGCTGCGCCGGCCGTCGAGCAACGCCATGACCTACGGGTGGAGGAGGGCCGAGACCCTCTCGGCCGCCGGCAACGGCATCACCCTCGTTGCCGTGGCCATCGTCATCCTGGTCGAGGCCGTCCAACGCCTCGTCCATCCCGCCGCCGTCCACGGCGTAGCGCTGCTCGTGGTGGCCGCCGTCGGCGTCGTGGTCAACGGCGTGGCGACCATGGTGGTCAAGCGGGCGGACCACGGTCGCCTGGATGTGGCCGGCGCCGTGGCTCACCTGGTCACCGACGTATGGGCCTTTGCCGGGACGTTCGTCGCCGGCGTGGTGATCGTGTTCACCGGCTTCGACAGGGCCGATCCCATCGCTTCCATCCTCGTGGTCGCCATCATGCTCAGGGCGGCCTGGCCCCTGTTGCGAAGCGCCGGCCGGGTGCTGCTCGAAGGCACCCCCGAGGGTGTCGATCTCGACATCGTCAGGTCCCACATGCTCGGGCTGCCCGCCGTGGCCTCGGTGCACGATCTCCATGCGTGGGTGGTCGGATCGGATCTTCCGGCGGTCTCCGCCCATGTCGTCGTCGTCGACGAGACCTTCGCCGGTGGGAGCGCCCCGCGAGTCCTCGATCAGCTGCAGGCCTGCCTGGCCGGGCACTTCGACGTGGCCCACTCGACGTTCCAACTCGAGCCGGTCGGCCACGCTGACCACGAGCCGGTCTGCCACGACTGAAGGGGCATCGCCCCGCGAACCGGTCGCGCCGGCTTAGCCTGCCATCGGTGTGGGCACAACCACGCTGCGCACGACTACCGGGGGGTTCGAAGGCCCATGACCACGACAGAAGCAGCACCACAAGCCGAGGCCGTCGTTGCGACGGTCGCCGACCCGGCGCCTCTCGGCCTCGCCGGGTTCGCCATGACGACGGCCGTCCTCTCGGTTTTCAACGCCGGCATACTTCCCGCCAACCTGACGACGGTGGTCCTTCCGCTCGCGCTGTTCTACGGCGGGATCGGCCAGTTCGCCGCCGGCATGTGGGAGTTCAAAAACAGGAACACCTTCGGGGCCCTGGCCTTCAGCTCCTACGGCGCCTTCTGGCTCGCCTACGCGTCCTACGCGAAGTTTGTGGCGCCCGGGCTCCCTGCGGCCACGGCCTACAAGGCGACCGGGCTCTTCCTCGTCGTGTGGACCGTCTTCACCCTGTACATGACCATTGCCGCGGCGAAGGTCAACGTGGCCGTGCTCGCCGTGTTCGTGCTGCTGACGGTGACCTTCCTGTTCCTCGCCATCGGCGCCTTCGACACGTCGAGCACCTCGATCACCAAGATCGGTGGCTACCTCGGCCTCGTCACCGCCGTGGCCGCCTGGTACGCGTCGATGGCCATCGTCGTCAACAGCACCTGGAAGCGGACGGTATTTCCCCTGGTGCCCCTGGGCTGAGCCAGCTCAGTTTCCGGCCGGCTCAGCCTCCGGCCGGCAGCTCGATGGTCACGTTGGTGGCCTTGATCGAGGCGACGGCCATGACGCCGGGTGCGAGCGCCAGCTGGTCGGCCGCTTCCCGGCTGAGCAGCGATACGACCCGAAACGGTCCCGCCACCATCTCGACCTGGGCCATGACGCTGTCGCGCGTGACCTTGGTGACGATGCCGGTGAGGCGGTTTCTCGCCGAGTGGCGGCCGCCCTCGCCGTCCGGCTCGTCGGCAAGTCCGGCGGCGAAGGCGGCGAGCGTCGCCCCTTCGATGCTCCGCCGGCCGTTGACATCGCGCTGAACGGCCAGACGGCCGCTGTCGGCCCAGCGTCTGACGGTATCGTCGCTCACCCCGAGGAGCCTGGCGGCCTGGCTGATGCGGTAGGAGGGCACGCTGGGATGCTGGTCGATCCGACGGTCCCAGTCAACGCCGGCCCGACGTCCGTATGCTCACGGGTGATGGCCATTCACGACGAGCTACGCAGGTACTGGGACACGGACTCGGCGACCTACGACCGCGTCACCAACCATCGGCCCACCGCCGCAGCCGAACGGGCCGCCTGGGCGGCGGCCATGGCCCGGCTGCTGCCGCCACCGCCGGCGAGGGTCCTCGACGTCGGCGCCGGCACCGGCTTCCTCAGCCTGATCGCGGCCCGACTTGGCCACAAGGTCACCGCGCTCGACCTTTCACCGGGGATGCTGGCCAAGCTGCGCGTCTCCGCCGACCTCGAAGGTCTCGGTGTCGAGGTCGTCGAAGGATCGGCCGACCGTCCTCCGCCGGGACCCTTCGACGCCGTGATGGAGCGTCATGTGGTCTGGACGCTCCCCGACCCGGTCGCCGCCGTCCGGGCGTGGCGGGAGTCGGCGCCGCTCGGGCGTCTCGTCCTCGTCGAGGGACTGTGGGGCAAGACCGACCCGGTGGAGTCCCTGCGGTCGTCGGGGCGGCGGGCGGTGCGCAGGTTGCGCCGGACAGGTGACGATCATCACGCCCACTACTCGCCCGACGTCATCGCCGCCCTCCCGCTTGCCGGGGGCACCGACCCTTCGGCGCTCGTGGACCTGGTGGGCAGGGCCGGCTGGCCCGATCCGTGGATCGAGCGACTCCACGACGTCGAATGGGCCGCGAAGGTGTCGCTTCCCATGCCAGAGCGCCTGCTCGGCGTGCCGCCCCGGTTCGTGGTCACCGCCGGCTGATACCCGCTCGCCTTTTGTAGGGTCAAGACAGGGAGGTAGCCATGACAACGAGTCAGGTGGAGCGCATCGGATTGTCCGCCGTGGCCGGGGCTGCGCTCGAGGCCGATAGCGCCGGTCGCCCCGCGGTGGCAGGGCGGGTCGTGGACATCCAGGGCTTCTCGACGTGGGCCGGCGACGAGCTGATCGTCGTCGAGGCCACGGGGACGCAGCACGGATGGGTCCTCGGCGAGGTCGGAGGCCGTGCCGTCAGGGAGGCGGCGATGGAGCTGCTCGGTGCCGAAGCGCCCGGACTCGGCTCGGTGGCCGTGGAGATCCACGGCCAGGAGGTGATCGACGCCGGGCTCTCGTGCGGGGGCAGGGCCGAGCTGCTGCTGCAGCCGACGACCGGGATCCCCCGACTCCTCTGGACCCGCCTCAGCGAACGAGCGCCGGTGGCGCTGCTGACGAGAATCGAGGGGCCAGCCGGAGGACCCGCCTCGATGGTCGTCGACGTCGACGGGACGACGGCCGGCCAGATCGCCGGTGACACAGACGAGGCCATCGCCGCGGCCGTCGGCGTGCTCGCCAGTGGCCACAGCGCCACGCGCCGGATCGAGTCGGATGCCGGCACGGTGCTTGTCGAGGCGTGGATCCCGACCCCCCGCCTGATCGTGGTGGGCACCGGCGATCTGGTGGGCGCCATCTCGACTCAGGCCGGTCTCCTCGGTTGGGACGTCATGGCGGTAGAGGACCGTCCGGCCCCGTCGGGTGCGACCGGCGGCTCGCCGACCCCGGCGGGCCCCACCGAACAGCCGGACTGGCCGACCTACGACCGGGCCCTCGCCTGGGCCGGCGTGTCCGCCGCCCTCGTTGTGCTCAGCCACGATCCCCACATCGATGTGCCGGCCATCGCCGGCGCCATCGATCGCGCCGTGCCGTACGTCGGCGCCATGGGCTCGCGGCGGACCCAGTCGCGGCGCATCGACCGCCTCAAGGCCCTCGGCCGCACCGACGAGCAGCTCGCGGCGATCCACCGGCCGATCGGCCTCGACCTCGGCGGGCGAGGCGGCGCCGAGGTTGCGCTTTCGATCTGCGCGGAGATCCTCGCCGCCCACTGCGGGCGCGACGCCAGACCGCTCAAGGAGCGCGAGGGACCGATCAACGACCGCCCCGTCGCCGGCGTAGCTTCCCGGTAGCCCGCCCGATGGCTCGGCCGCTGCAAGTCACGTTCGACGCGATCTCACCGCACGAGCTGGCCCGGTGGTGGTCCGCATCGACGGCCGGCTGGCCTTCGCCGATGCGGTCGCGGCTTGCGATCCGGACGGCTCGGGGTCGCGCCTGTATTTCCAGCGCGTTCCCGAAGCCAAGGAGGCCAAGAACCGGATGCACCTGGACATCCCGGTCGATCCCGCCGCCCTCGATGCCGAGGTCGCCAGGTTCGAGGCGAGCGGCGCCACGCTCGTCGGCTTCGACAGCCACCCCGGCCACCGGTGGGCCGTGATGCGCGATCCCGAGGGCAACGAGTTCTGCCTCCACTGAACGGCGGGTGCTTCGACGCCCCGCTCGTGCCAAGTCTCTCCGCCGTGTACCCTTTCTCCTGTCGCTCATGGCGAGGTTGGAGGGACGAACGATGGCGAAGTTCACGGTGTCTCCTGGCGAGTTGGCACGGATCGCGGGCGCGATGACGCCCGAAGCGAACGCGGTGACCTCGGCTGGGACGGCGATCGGTGACACGGTGGGGATCGGCGTGGGGCTCGGAATGCTCGACGGAGCGCTGGCCAGCCTGGCCGGGGCGTACGGCGGTTGGTTGGCCCAGTCCGGCGCCGACCTGCAGACCCTGGCGCTCAACACCGAGGCGGCCGGTACGGTCTACGCCCGGGTCGAGGCCGACAATGCCCAGAGCATGGGCGGTGGCGGCTCGCAGGGCCCGGCCTGCCCCCCGACCTGCATAGCGTAGGAGACGGGATGCGAGTCATGCCTTCGGGCGGATCGGGCAGCGCCGTCGTCGAGGGGAGCGTGCCGTTCCCTCAGATCGACCTGGCATCGCTCTGGGAGTCCGGTTCCCTTCTCGGGACGCAGGCCAAGGCGGTCGCCGGCGCCGCCACCAACCTCGCCTCGGCTCCCCACAAGGTCCCGTCGTGGACGGGCGCGGCGGCGTCGGCCTGGCAGGGAGACGTGAAGCTGGGCGTCTCCGGCCTCGACGAGGTGTCGCAACGGCTGGGCGCCGCCGGCCGTATCGTCAACAGCCTCTTCGACACCATCCAGAGGCTCCAGGGTGAGTATCAGACCGCCGTGACGAAGGAGCTGGCCGCCCGCCACACCCTCGCCACCGCCCCGCGTCCTTCGGCGAGCAAGGCCCCCGTCCCCGGTGCCGGGTCCCCCTTTTCCGGTGTTCCCGGGTTCCCAGGTCCGTCGTCGGCGCCTCCCGGGGGCGCGACCTTCGGCTCGGTGGCGTGGATGCTGACCGAGCAGCAGCGCATCGACGCCGTCAACGCCGAGCGCCGGGCTGTCGACGAGGTCCACCAGCAGGCCGCCCAGGCGGCACGAAAGCTCGCCGGCCTCGTCGACGGCCTACCGAAGCAGATCGGGCTGCACAGCGCCGTCGGATTCACACCGACGCCGAGCAAAGCGTTCCTCGTCATGCTGCTCGGCTCGGTCACCGACAACAGCCTGTCGGGCGCAACCTTCCAGCAACTGCAGAACGCCCTGCTCGGCCTGCAGGAGAATACGCAGACCTTCACGGTCAGGATTCCGCTCAAGGGTGGCGGGTTCAAGGTCGTGCGGGTGAGGCCCGACCGGATGGGCGAGCCCGAGGGAGGAGGGCAGGGTCCGGAGATCGTCGGTGAGGACAAGAACGTCGACTACCAGTACAACAGCTCGCAGCTGCGAGGCGAGATGCAGCTCGCCGAGGACCGCGGGTGGGCCTTCCAGTTGGTCGTGCGGGCCGGCGCCAAGCTGTCAGGTCCGCTCCTGCGTGCCCTCGACGCCCTGCAGGGCACGGCGTCGCAGGGAGACGTGCCCCCGATCCTCTACTCACAGGGGGACGGGGTGGCCACCGACGAAAACGGTGTGGAGTACTCGGCCAACCCGCAGACCCACACGTGGGAGCCGACGTCCCCAGGGGAGGCGCCGCCACCTCCTCCCCCTGGCGACGTCGCGCCGCCCACCGGCGGCGGCGGCGGTGGTAGCGAGCCCGGTGGTGGTGGTAGCGAGCCCGGCGGGGGCGGCGGCTCTGAGCCGGGGCCCGAACCTGGTCCCGAGCCTGGTCCCGGTCCGATCGACCCCGGTCCGATCGACCCCATTCCCTGAGCCGAGGCGAGCCGTTGCCCACGTCCGATCTGTTCCTCACCGTTCTCTCCCCCCGCGCGCTCACCGCCGCCGCCGACGGCGAGGCGATCGTCGACGCCATCGATGCGGACACGCCGGAGTGGTTCCCCCGCCAGTGGGGCTATGACGATGCGCTGAGCGAACCGTTCGATCGCGGTGAGCTCGAGAAGATCTGGGGCGACGGGGTTATGTGGTACGGCGAGGGCAAGGGCAGCGGCCGGCCCCTCGGCAGCTTTCACGCCGCCGGCCCGCGGCACTTCTCCGACGTCTCGGTGTCGTCACCCGAGGCGCTCGTCGACGGTGCCCGAGCGGCGGCGCTGCTCCGGACGCTGGCCGTGCAGACCGACGCCGTCTACGGGTTCGCGCACCGGCTCGTCGCCGGTGACCTGCCGACGACCGAGCGCCGCAGCGCCAGGATCAGCCACAACGGCCCGGCGATGTCGACCAACGGCCGCTTCCTCGCATCGACGGGCCTGCCCAACGTGTGGTGGGCCAACGTCTTCGGCCCTCCGGTCGTCGAGGTGCTCGGTGCCCAACGGATCGCATCCGCGCCCGCCGAGGTCGTCACCCGACTGGGCGACGACCGGTGGTACGTGCAGCTGACGGCTTCGATCCTCGACAACGAGACCGATCCCGACGGCTTCGAGCGGGTCCGCGCCACCCTCAAGCGCCATCTCGGCGCCGATGCCTTTTGGGACCCGGCCAAGGGCAATGCCGGTCCCTACCGGACGATCCGCCTGCCGGAGATCGAGCCGCGCTCGTCTCCACGACCGGAACCGATGACCGGGCTCGGTCCGGCCGGCTTCACCCAGGCACCCGAGCTCGGACGACGGTGGGAACCGTGGAGTCGGGAGAGCCGTCGGGGGGTCTGGGAGCTGCGCGACGTCCCCGCCGATGCCCTCGGTGAGCTGGTCGCGGCCCTCCCCGAGGAGAATCGGTCGGCCGAGGTCAACCAGATACCGCCGCTCGACGTCTTCGCTTCGATCGCCGGCGCCGTGCCCTTCGCCCGGTTCTCCGGCACCGTGGTAGGCCCGGGATCTGGCACCGAGGGCGTCACCATCGATCGGTTGTGGGTTCCGGCCGACACCCCCGGCACCGCCCTCGCCCCCATAGAAGGCAGTGCCGACACCGACGAGCGCGACGAGACCGGTCGCACCCTGTGGTGGTCCTGACCGCTCCTCTTAGGCCATCCGCGCTGCCCGGTACCGGCGGATCAGCGCATTGGTCGAGCTGTCGTGATCGAGCTCGGGCTCGGACTCGGAGCCGAGCTGGGGCACGATCCGCTGGGCGAGGGCCTTGCCCAGCTCGACGCCCCATTGGTCGAAGGAGTTGATGCCCCAGATCACGCCCTGGGTCAGTACCCGGTGCTCGTAGGTGGCCACCAGCTCGCCGAGGATCCGCGGGGTCAGAGCCGGGGCGAGGATCGTGTTGGTGGGGTGATTACCGGCGAAGACCCGGTGGGGGACCTGGAAGGCGGGCACGCCCTCGGCTTCGACCTGCTCCCTGGTCTTGCCGAACGCCAGGGCCTCGGTCTGGGCGAAGAGGTTGGCCATCAGCAGATCGTGGTGGGTTCCGACCCGGTGATTGGGCGCGAGGAAACCAATAAAATCGGCGGGGATAATACGAGTCCCCTGATGAATCAACTGGTAATAGGCGTGTTGGCCATTGGTGCCCGGCGTTCCCCACACTATGGGCCCGGTCGCCAATTCCACCGGATCCCCCGCCAACGTCACGCTTTTCCCATTACTTTCCATTTCCAGCTGCTGGAGGTAATCGGGAAACCGTGACAGGTAATGGTTGTAGGGGAGGACGGCCTGGGTCTCGGCGCCGAACAGGTCGTTGTACCACACGCCGATCAGGCCCATGATTACAGGCAGGTTGGTCTCGAACGGAGTGGAGCGGACGTGCTCGTCGATGGCGTGGAAACCGGCCAGCATCTCGGTGAACGCGTCGGGGCCGACCGAGGTCATCAACGAAAGACCGATGGCCGAGTCATAGGAGTACCGGCCACCGACCCAGTCCCAGAAACCGAACATGTTGTCGGTGTCGATCCCGAAATCCCGCACCTTTTCTGCGTTGGTCGAAACGGCGACAAAATGCTTGGCCACCGCCGCGGGGTCGCCCAGCCCGGCAAGAAGCCAATCCCGTGCGCTGGTCGCGTTCGTGATCGTCTCGAGGGTCGTGAAGGTCTTGGAGCTGACGATGAAGAGCGTCTCGGCCGGGTCGAGGTCGGCCGTCGCCTCCCAGACGTCGCTGCCGTCGACGTTGGAGACGAACCGGCAGGTCAGGGAGCGGTCGCTTCGGTCGAGGAGGGCCTGGTAGGCCATGGCCGGGCCCAGGTCGGACCCGCCGATGCCGATGTTGACCACGGTCGTGATCCGCTTGCCGGTGAACCCCACCCACTCGCCGGCGCGCACGGCCGAGGCGAAGGTCGCCATCTTGTCGAGCACGGCGTGGACGTCGGGGACCACGTTGCGCCCGTCGGTGACGATGGACGCACCGGCCGGCGCTCGGAGGGCGACGTGGAGGACGGCGCGGTCCTCGGTCACGTTGATGTGCTCGCCGGCCCACATGGCCTCGATCCGCTCCTTCAGGCCGGCCCGTTCGGCCACGGCCACGAGGAGCCTGATCGTCTCGGAGGTGACGCGGTTCTTCGAGTAGTCGAGGTGGAGGTCGGCCGCATCGACGGTGAGCGCCGTACCCCGGCCGGCGTCGGCGGCGAACAGGTCGCGCAGGTGGGCGTGCTCGAGGCCGGCGTGGTGTCTGACGAGGGCCTGCCATTCGTCCGTTTGGGTGATGAGGACGGGGGTGATCGGCATGGTCATCGTTCTATCTCGCCGTCCCCGACGACGCCACCGCCAGTCGGTAGCGTGGCGGGGTGCGAAGTCGACTGCTGCTCTGGGACATCGACGGAACCCTGATCAGGGCCGCCGGGCTCGGCATGAGCGTCTTCGACGAGGCCATCGAGGCGGCCATAGGGCGGCGCCCCGAAGGCCAGATCGCCACGAGCGGCAAGACCGATCCCCAGATCGTGCGCGAGTATCTGCGCCAGATGGAGGTCCCCGAGCTCGACGAGACCGTCGTGGCCGTCTTGCGGAGCCTGGAGCGCCGGCTGGCCGACAGGGCCGGCGAGTTGGCGACCGTCGGCACCGTCTGCCCGGGCGTGGCCGAGGTGCTCGAGCGGCTGGCGGGAGACGACCGACTGTTCAACAGCGTGCTCACCGGCAACATCGCCCCCAACGCGGTGATCAAGCTGTCCGCCTTCGGGCTCGACCGGTGGCTCGACCTCGAGATCGGCGCCTACGGCAGCGACCACCACGAACGAAACGAGCTGGTCCCCGTGGCCATGGGCCGCCTGGCCGAACAGCGCGAGGTCAGGCTCCAACCCGACGCAGTGTGGGTCATCGGCGATACGCCAAGAGACCTGGACTGCGCCGCGGCGGCGGGCGCGCACTGCCTGCTCGTGGCCACGGGCCACACGTCGCTCGCCGACCTGGGCGCCCTCGGCGCCGACGCCGTGCTCGGCGACCTGAGCGACACCGACGCCGTCATCAAGCTGCTCACCGCCGACCTGTAGCTCCTTCGCCGGGCGTCCTTTGGCTAGGTCCTGTCGAGGATCTCGTCGAGCGTCGTCACGTCGTCGGGCTCGAGAACCCAGTCGCCGGCCGACACGTTGGTGGCCACCTGCTGGGGCCGCGTCGCGCCGGCGATGACCGAGGAGACGGCAGGACGGGCGAGCAGGCCGGCGAAGGCCAGATCGACGAGGGCATGGCCCCGCTCCTTGGCGAATCCCTCGAGGGTCTCGAGGCGGTCATAGGTCCCTTCGTCGATCGGGCGGCCGGCGAGCCTCGTCCCCTCCGGCATGGCCTGGTCGCGGCGGTACTTGCCGGTCAGGAGCCCGTTGGCCAGCGGGAAGAACGGGAGGACACCCACCCCGAAGTGCTCGCACGCTCCGAGCAGCTCCTTCTCGGCGTCGCGCTCGAGCAGGCTGTAGTGGTTCTGCGCCGAGATGAACCGCTCCACACCGAGCCCACGAGCCGTCCATTCGGCGTCGGCGACCTGCCAGGCGGCGAAGTTGGACGAACCGACATAGCGAATCTTGCCCTCGTGGACCAGCTCGTCGAGGGCGGCGAGGGTCTCGGAGACCGGCGTAAGCGGGTCGGGCTTGTGCAGCTGGTAGAGGTCGATGTAATCGGTCTGCAGTCGCCGGAGGCTGGCCTCGACGGCCATGCGGATGTAGCGCCTCGAGCCGAGGGCGAACCCACTGCCGACGCCCATGTCGGAACCCCACTTGGTGGCGAGCACCACCTGGTCCCTGCGGGTGCCGATCGACTGTCCGATGATCGTCTCGGAGCCGCCGCGGTTGCCGTAGGTGTCGGCGGTGTCGAAGAGGTTGATCCCGGCGTCGATGGCGGCGTCGATCACTCGGCGTGAGGCGTCGAGGTCGATGCGCCCACCGAAGTTGTTGCAGCCGAGCCCGACGGTCGAGACCTGAAGACCGGAGCGGCCGAGTTGGCGATAGTGCATGACCGCCAGCCTGCCAGCCCCGCGTCGACTAGCGGCGCCGGCCGGGGGCTCGGGCGACGGCTGGCGGCCGATTTCGCTGGCTACGCTGTGGCCCGATGGCGCTTGCTGGCCGCTCCCGAAGGGGTGGCGGGCGACGGTGGATCATCGTTGGCTTGGTGCTCACCTTGCTTGTGCTTCTCGTCGACGCGTCCATCAAGTCCCGCTCCCAGGCACCTGTCCGGCAGCTGTCCGGTCAGGAGTGGGTCGACCGCGTCCTGCCGCTCATCGGTCAGTCCAACGTGTCGGGCCGGGAGCTGGAAGGCTTCCGATCGTCGTCGTCGGCGAAGCTGGTGCCGGCGACGGCGAGCACCGATCTGAACGCCATGGTCAACGGCACGAAGCGGACATACGAGTCGTACCTGAAGCTCACGGCACCCAACTCGCTCGCCGGCTCCGCCGGGCTGCTGCAGACGTCGCTGCTGGTTCGCAGCCAGGCGGCCGCTGCCATCGCCGCCGCGGTCAGGACCCAGCTGGCATCGCCGACAACGACGGCGACGAGCTCCGGTGCGCAGCGCCAGATCACTGCGGCGGTGTCTCAGCTCGAGATCGCCGACGAGGCGTACAGCCTGTTCACGAAGCGGCTGCCGTCCTCGGTGGGGGGAGCGCCGGCGTCGGTGTGGCTGACAGACTCGTCTTCGGCCCTCTACGCCCCGGCCAAACTCCAGGTCTGGCTGGCCGGCCTCCATAGCCGCATCAGCCTGGCGGCCGTCCACCGCTTGCGGGTCGTCTCACTCGCCACCGCGCCCGGTCCCGTCGGCGGGTCGCGCGGTACGACCGAGACCCTTGCGCCCGGGACCCATCTGCAGGTCACGGTCGTCGTCGGCAACGTCGGCAACCAGCCCGCCGACAACCTCGACGTCAAGGCGGCGATCTCGGCCTCGACGGGGACGGCATCGGCGACCACCGTCATTCCCTCCCTCGCCGCCGGCTCGGACACGACCGTCGCCCTCGGAGCGCTCGCACCGCGCATCGGTGTGCCCGTCACCCTGACCGTCACGGTGAGCCCACAGAAGGGAAGTCCGACGCCGGCGGTCAACCGGCGACTGGTCTTCACGATGCCGTCGCCCACCTCGAGCTCCACCACGACCACGACGTCAACGCCGCCGGCGCCGCCCAAGTCGAAGGCCAAGGGATCCACGACGACGACCAAGACGGGTGCGACGACCACGACGACGAAGCCGTCCACGCCTCCGTCGACCTGAACGCCGACCGCCGACCGCCGACCTGAACGCCGACCGGCTTTGGTGCGGCTATCCGACGTTCTGGGTGGCCGACGGTCAACGCGGGCGCAGTTCGCCGGCACCGTCGTCGTCCAGGTGCGCCCGCGTGCGGCCGGGACCGTCGTCTCATCGCGCCCAGAGACGCCATCGGGGTGGGCGTCGGTCGGCTACGGTGCGCCACGGTCGAATCGGTGAGGGATGGTCGGGATGAACCACGCACGACAGGGTCAGGCCGGGGGACAGGGAGTTGGGCATCTCCGGCGCCACATCGGCAGGGACGGCCGCCGCGCCGTGCGGGCGACGCTCGGCGGCTTCGCCCTTGTGGGTCTCGCCGTCGGTAGCCCCGTCCTCGGCCAGGTCGCCGCTGCCGCCCCGTCGGTGGCGGCGAGGACGGCCTCGACCCCCGCCGTTTCGAACACCACCGCCTCGAGCTCCGCCACCCGCCGGGTCGTCCAGGCCCGTCCCACGCTGCCCTCAGGAACGCAGGGGACCGGGACGGTGCCGGCCGCTCGTTCGGTCTCCGGCGCCGTGGCTCTCCGCCCCCGCAACGCCGCCGCCCTCACTGCCTACGCCACCGGGGTGTCGACCCCCGGCTCGGCCGTGTACCACCGGTACCTGGCACCCGGAGCCTTCGCGGCGCGCTTCGGTCCCAGCCCGACCACCGTGGCCGGCGTCGAGTCCCAGCTGCACGCCGCCGGCCTCAAGATCGCGTCGGTCTCGTCCAACCGGTTGCTCGTGAAGTTCACCGGGTCGGCAGGCGCCGCCGGCGCCGCCTTCGGCACCCACCTCGATTCGTACCGGCTGGCGAGCGGGCGCGCCGTGACCGCGACCGCAGGCCCGATCACCCTCCCCGCCTCGATCGCACCGGCGGTGCAGGCCGTCGTGGGCCTCGACAACGTCGTCCAGGCCCACCCCGAGGGCGTCGGCGGGGCGCGGATCGTGCACCACGGGAACGCTCGGTACGCCAAGGCGGCGGCTCCGGCGACATCGAGCAAAGCCGCGAGCGGCGGACCGTCGGCCTGCTCGGCGGCGACCGCCACGGCCAAGCGCTACGGCGGTCTCACCGACACCCAGATCGCCAACGCCTACGGCGTCAATGGCCTCTACTCGGCCGGCGACACCGGGGCGGGGCAGACGGTCGCCATCTTCGAGCTCGAGCCCTACGCCCGCTCCGACATATCCGCCTTCGACCAGTGCTACTTCGGGGCCAGCGCCGCGGCGTCGATGCTGTCGCGGCTGACGACCGTTCCCGTCGACGGGGGCGAGCAGCCGGGGTACGGCTACGGCGAGGCGTCCCTTGACATCCAGAACATCTCGGCCATCGCGCCGGGGGCGGCCATCCATGTCTACGAGGCGCCCAACACCGAATACGGGTCGCTCGACGAGTACAACACCATCGTCAATGCCGACACGGCCAAGACGGTCAGCACCTCGTGGGGCTTCTGTGAGCTGGCCCTCCAGCAGGTCGACCCGGGCACCCAGCAGGTCGAGAACACCATCTTCGAGCAGGCCGCGGCCCAGGGTCAGACGGTATTCGCGGCCTCCGGAGACGACGGGTCAGACGACTGCGCCGAGTCGGGCCCGACCAAGACGGAGCCCTATCTCTCCGTCGACGACCCCGGCAGCCAGCCCTTCGTCGTGTCGGCCGGCGGGACCACGACCACCGACGCGACTCTCCCGCCGAAGGAGAAGGTGTGGAACGACGGTGCCGACGGCGGCGGGGGCGGCGGCGGGATCTCGGGGACCTGGGCCGCACCGTCGTGGCAGTCTGCGTCCAAGGTGCCCGGTATCGACAACGCCACCATCGTCGCCGAGGCCGAGCAGCGGGCCGGCAACGACTTCTGCCAGACGGCGGCCTCGGGCGCGGCGGCGTGTCGCGAGGTCCCCGACGTGAGCGCCAACGCCGACGAGAACACCGGCGCCATCACCGTCTACTACCAGGGTCAGTGGGGAACCGTCGGCGGTACGTCGGCGGCCGCTCCGCTCTGGGCCGCGATGCTGGCCGATACCGACGCGTCCGAGGCCTGCGGCACGACCGGCGGGGTCGGATTCGCCAACCCCCTCCTCTACGCCGTGGCCTCGGTGCCATCCGAGTACAAGGCGTCGTTCACCGACGTCACGAGCGGCAACAACGACGACCTGAGCGTCAACGGCGGCCTGTTCCCTGCCACGGCCGGCTACGACACGGCGTCGGGTCTCGGCACGCCTCAGATCACCGCGCCCGGTGGTGGCGACGGACTCGCGTATTACCTGTGCCAGGCGGCGACGCCCACCGGAGGCGGAACGGCGGCGGCCCGGCCGACGGTGAGCGCGGTCCAGCCGCCCGTCGTGTCCGGGGCCGGCGGCGCTCAGGTGACGGTCACGGGCAGCGGGTTCGAGTCGACGTCGGGGGCGTCGGACGTCTCCGGGGTCCAGATCGGGACCTACCAGGTGCCGGCCGCCTACGTACACGTGACGGGGGCGACGACCCTCAGCCTCACGGTGCCGGCCGCATCGGTCCTCGCCGGCGCCGCCGGCAACAGCCCGATCGACGGCAACGGCGACTACCAGGTACTCGTCTCGCTCACCAACGGCACGACCAGTGCGCCGGGAGCGGCGTCCCGGCTCGTCGTCACCGACCCCAACGCCGCCGCCGGCGCGCCCGAGGTCGACGGCGTCGGAGCGTCGGGAGGAAACGAGGCGGGCCTCAACACCGTCACCGTCTACGGGTCGGGCCTCACGGGCGCAACCGCCGTCACGTTTGGAGGCGTGTCGGGGAATGACGTGACCGTCGTGAACGATCGTCAGCTGACCGTGCAGGTCCCCGCCTACTCGGGCGCGACCGTGTGCGCGCAAGCCACAAATCCGACGACCGACGTGTGCCAGGTCCAAGTCAGGGTCACCACGTCGGCAGGCACGAGCCCGGCGGGAACCATCTCCACCCCGCTGACGGGTGCCTACAACGTCGGGCCGCTCCAGGTGCCGGTGCTGCCGGCCGGATGTGACTGCGAGCTGGCGCCGGGGCCGACCGAGTACGACTACCTGCCCACGCCGACCATCACCTCGGTCACGGCCCGGCCCGCCGGCGCCGATGGCACCAGGTACGCCAGCTCGGACGGCACGACGATCGAGACGATCAACGGTCGGGGTCTCGGCATCCTCGGCTTGGAATGGGTCGACGTCGGCCCCGCGAGCCAGTACACATCCGAGGACTACAGCTACACCTACGTGAGCGGCACCGAGCTCAAGGTGGTGCTGCCCGCGCAACCGGCGTCGACGACGATCAGGTCGGTGCCTTTGTTCGTGCAGACCCTCGCCAGCCCCAACAGCGCCAACTTGGCCTCCACGACGGTGAACCCGAGCAACGCCGCGACCGTGCTCTACGCTCCCGTTCCCTCGGTGTCGTCGGTGACGTCCACCCGCTATGACGCCGGCCCGACGACGGGGGGAACGAGCCTGACCATCCACGGCGACGGCCTCGCCGCGGCAGGGACGGTCGTGTTCACCGACCCCAGGCGTGGCTATACGAGGACGAGCACATCGACCCTGCACGTGGTCAGCAACACCGAGATCACGTTGAAGACGCCGGCCGCGCCGGCCGGGATCGACAGCGTCCACGTCTGCGACGCCACGACCTGCTCGGTCACGACCACGGGCGCTACCTTCACCTACTTCCCGACCGGCGATCCGAGGGTCAGCTCGGTCTCGCCGAGGACCGGTCCGGCCGGCGGAGGCACCCGGGTCACGGTCCGCGGCGTCAGCCTCGGCTTCTTGAAGGCCGTGTACTTCGGAACGAAGGAGACCACGCGCTTCACCTCCACCGGCTCGCCGTCCGACGTGGGCAGCACCACATCGTTCACGGTTACCGCCCCCTCTGGGTCGGCCGGCAGCAAGGTCAACGTCCGGGTCGTCACCCTCCAGAGCGAGAGCACCAAGGTGTATCCCAAGAGCCCGGTCAACACCAGCGACACGTTCACCTACGACAAGTAGGCGTTCCTGTCGCCGATGCCGGCGTTTCGTTGACCCAGTACACTTGTCGGGCCACCTGCGCTCGTAGCTCAACGGATAGAGCATCTGACTACGGATCAGAAGGTTGGGGGTTCGAATCCCTCCGAGCGCACCACGGAACCCCAGGTCAGCGAGCTAACGACCACACGAGCCCCCGGTAGGCCGGGTCGATCGCATCGGCCAGCCGTGCCACCTCGTCGGGTGTCAGGAAGCGCTGCTCGTAGCGCTGAGCTTGAGGTGGTCTGAGGCCCCTCGCCGGGGTTGGCCGGGATGATCCCGTCGTCCGCCGCTACTTGCAAGCACGAGCCGAGGACCCGCAGGAGCCTGGTGACCGTTGTCGGGGCCAGCCCTTCCGCAACCAGGTTGGCGGTCCACCACCTGACGTCGGCCGTGGTGATCGTGTCGAGATGCCGGTCCCCGAATGCGGGGAGGAGCTGGGACCGCATGGTGCTCTCGGCTCGTGCCTTGCTTGACGCCCTGAGGTGCGCTGTGGCCTCGACGAGCCAGATCGGTGCCCACTCGGCCAAAGTCGGCACGGTGGTCGTTTCGGCCGTCGTGTCCGCCGTCAAGGACCGGGTCGTGGTGACTTGGGGAGGGCGGCTCGGCGCTTGGCGTCCCACACCCGAGTGTGCAGCCGGAGGCCGGTCCGACTCCTGTAGGGATCACGACCTGCAGGAAGACAGCCCGTTCCCTGGCCAAGGATCGGCATACGGGCAACTGGATCGCTCATCGAGGCTCCCATACTCGACGCTGGCCGTTCCGCTTGCGGGACGACCGATGCACGCATTCGACCCGGGCCGCTAGCGCCTTCGAACATCGCAAGTGCCAGGGGTGGGCGTACGCGGGTTCCTCCGGCGTCCCCCACACGGTGGCCGATCAGACTTTGGCGGCTTGTGAGCCAGGGGCGGTCGGGCTCTGCCCGGTCGTGGGAGCTTCGGCGCTTTGTTCGGAACGGACGGCTTCTTCGACCTTCTTGGCGAGGTCGGCGTCGACGTTGGACCAGTACTGGAAGACCCGTTCCAGGACCGGCTCGGTGACCCCGTTGAGGAGGTGGCCGCTGATATTGCTCACCAGCCGGGCCCGGGCTTCATCGTCGAGGACCTCGCGGACCATGGTGGCCGCCTGACCCCAGTCGTCATCCTCGGCGTGTTGGACGTAGGGCGAGCGCACCATGTCACCACCGGCAGACCAGCCCGCTCCGTCATCGTAGGTCGCGGCGTCTGCGGCGGGACCGCCATGCGAGTTGGGCGCGTAGACCGGGATGCTCGGATCGTTGTAGGTGTAGCGCATGGCCCCCTCTTTGGAGAAGGAGTTCACCTGGGCTTTGGGGGCGTTTACCGGTAGTTGCATGTAGTTCGCGCCGATGCGATATCGGTGGGCGTCGGGATAGGAGAACAGCCGACCGAGCAGCATCTTGTCCGGGCTAGTGGCGATACCTGGAACAAAGTTGGAAGGCTCGAAGGAACTCTGCTCGATTTGGGCGAAGTGGTTCTCCGGGTTGCGGTTGAGGGTCATGGTGCCGACCTTGATCAACGGGTAGTCCCCGTGTGGCCAAACCTTCGTGAGATCGAACGGATTGAACCGGTAGCCGTCGGCGTCGCCCGTCGCCATGATCTGCACATACATCGTCCAGGACGGGAAGTCCCCCGCCGCGATCGAACCGAACAGGTCCTGACGATGGTGATCCGGTGAGGTGCCACCGAGGACGTCGCCCTCATGCTGGGTCAGGAATTCGTTACCTTGGTCGGTCTTGAAGGTGTATTTGACCCAGATTTTCTTCCCGGCGGCGTTGATCCACTGGAAGGTGTGCGACCCATACCCGTTCATGTGCCGCCAAGTCCGGGGCAGGCCACGGTCGCCCATCAACCAAGTGACCTGGTGGGCGGTCTCAGGCGAGAGCGTCCAGAAATCCCACTGCATGTCGTTGCTGCGAAGACCTGAGTCGGGCAACCGCTTCTGGCTGCGAATGAAATCCTGAAATTTCATCGGGTCCTTGACGAAGAAAACCGGTGTGTTGTTGCCCACCAGGTCGTAATTACCCTGCTCGGTGTAGAACTTCAGAGCAAACCCGCGCGGGTCGCGCTGCGTGTCGGCTCCGCCCATCTCGGGCGCGACCGACGAAAAACGGGCCAGCATCTCGGTCCTTTTACCGGGCTGCAGGAAGTCGGCTTTCGTGTACTGGCTCACGTCCTCGGTTACGACGAACTCACCGAACGCGCCGCCGCCCTTGGCGTGCACGACCCGCTCCGGCACCCGTTCACGGTTGAACTGGGCCATCTTCTCAATCAGGTAGTGATCCTGCATGAGGATGCCGCCCCCGGGCCCCTGCGTGAGGGAATGCTCATCACTAGCGACCGGGATACCGGCGTTGGTAGTGGTGTGACCGTTCGATGGTCCAGTCATGGTGTTTTCTCCTTCATGGTGAGCGTCAGTCGGCATTCGGAACACAGCCCCCAGAAGACAACCTCAGCACCGACACAATCGACATCTGCGACCGTCCCACAGGAATGTCAATCGATCAGGTCTCGGGTCCCTCTTGGGGGTCGACCCCGGTGCGGTCGCGTGGCGTGGATTTGCCGGTAGGGCGACCGGTATCAGAGTCGTCGGCTCCAGTATCAACACGACCGGCTTCCTTGCCTTCCTGGGTGCTCACCTCCTCGCCGCCTCGGGTGTAACTCGTGCCCACACCCTCCGGCGCCATCTCCCCCCCACCGCCGCCTGTTGGACCCACCTGGCTCCGACGATCCGTGTCATCCGGAGTCTCTTCATCGGACAGTTGTTCGCGTACGTCAGCAGCGCGTGCCTTCTTCGACTCAGCTTCGCTCTTAGCGTCGGCTTCATCCGGCATGACAATCCCCCCAAAATCGTGTGTCCCGTACGTACCCGTTGGGCTCGTCGCCCAAACGGGCAGATCCGCCTCGAGCGCTGCGAGCGGGCCGCCAGAGAGCAGCCCGGCCTAAGGTCAAGCGATGTGTGATGGGGAGGGCGATCGGCACTCGATAGACCCGCGACTCGTTGACCTCGAACGCGCCGCACGTGAAATCGAGCCCGACCTGGGCTCCGACTGCCTCGGGCGCGGCCGCTTCGGGTTGCGGCTGACGCCCGAAGGCAGGGTGCTCAGGTGAAGGTGACGGAGGTGAGGTCGAGTCCGCGTCGGACTTGTCGGGCGAGGGCGTAGGCGTCGCCGATCTTGTGGTGGTGGGAGAAGTACAGCTGCGGGTGTTCGTCTGTCTCCTGGTTGTAGAGGCAGTTGATCTCCCAGTCCTGGGCCTGCATGAGGCGGGCCAGCGGGTCCACCTGGTGGGCCAGTTGGGCGAAGTCGGGCACGACGACGGTGCCCCGTCGGCGAGTGGCTCGAAGTCCACCGAGGTGTAGACGTTGAGATACGGGTTGATCCTGACCCCGCCCAGGATGATCGGCTCGGATTGGGGGCAGTGAGAAGGTGACGGTGCCGTTGGAGCCGACGGTTCCCATGGCGCCGATGATGCGCGACAGGCGGGCGACGTCGAGGCGGGTCTTGGGGTTGGAAGGCGGGGCCTGGGGAAGCGGTGTGGAGGTGACCGAGATGATGTCGGCGCAGGCCCTGGCCAAGTCGGCGGCTTTCCCCCGACCGCGGAAGTGCTCGAAGTAGACCATCGGCTGCAAAGCGAAGAGATGCTGGTGGAAGGCCTGGAAGGTGATGTGGTGGGTGACCATCTGGTGGATCGCCGGGTTGAGCTCGTCCTCGGTGAAGGCGAGATCGGCGTTGAGCATGGTCGAACCGTCGGGCAAGGCTTGGAAGCAGAGGTTGCCGTTGACTTCGAAGGCCGGCTTGATCGGCACGCCTTTCTTGGTGATCTGCGAGAGGTCGTTTCTGTCGATCTCGATGTTGAGGACCCCGTTGGCGTAGGTCCCCTTCGCTCGCACGATCGCCTCGATCTCCTTGATCGTCGCCTTCGCCAGAGCCGGCATGGCCGCCGAGCTAGCTAGCGGTCGCCGAGCCGGCGGTCGACGGGCTCGGCGGCATCGGCGACGCCGCCGGGCAGCCCGGACCCGGCGCTCGCCAGTAGCCCTCCGGCCACCGTGCCTCCTCCGACCGCAAGCAGCCTGCGCCGGCTCATCCGCCCGTCACCTGTAGAACCGTTTGTCTTCTTCTCCTCGGTTTGTGGTTCGCTTTGGACATACACGGCCGCCAGTCGCGTCGACGACGCCACGCAACGGCTCCCAGCCTGGCCGACTGACCTTTAGGTGCCGGTGGGGAACCCGTTGGGTTCGATGTTGAGGCGCAGCCAGCCGGCGACGGTGGACTCGAGTACGCGGTGGGTGCGCTCGAGGGTCAAGGCGTGCGCGGTGTCGGGGATCGTCGTAAGGCTGAGCGACGTTGTTCCGGTGTAGCGGGCGGCCTGGGCCTGCTCGGCCGGCGGCGGGAACAGGGCATCGGAGCCGCCGGCGACGAGGAGGGTCGGCACGTGCACTTGGCCCAGGTCGGCCTTATCCGCGGTCACCGCAGCGGGGAACGAGAAGGCGTCACCGCACGGGTCGTCGTTGAACATCGGCTTGGCCGCCTTCAACACGGCCGGGTCGACGTTGTGGAAGAAGGCGGCATGGACCGCTGATGGCGGGCCGAACGGCTCGTAGCCGAGCGGTCCTTTGCCCGGATGGCCGTCGGTCGGCGGCCGGCCCGCCGTGGTCTTGCACGCCTTGGTCCAGGCCGCGGCGAGACGGTTGGTCAACGCCGAGGTGTCCTGATCGGCGTAGGACATGACGATCAGGCCGTTGATCCCACCGAAGGAGTACGCCTCGATCTGGGCGATCAGGCCGCCGAAGGAATGCCCGGCGAGCACCACCCGCTCGAAGCGGGCCGAGCGATGCCCGTCGAGGTGGTAGTTGCCGTCACGGAGGTCGACGATCTCCTGGTGGGCGATGTCGGCCTGCGAGCCCAGGCACAGCTGCTTGCCGGGAGGCTTGCCACTGTTGTTATAGCCGAGACGGTTGAGGACCACCGAGGCCTGCCCGGCTCGGGCCAGGGCCGCGGAGTAGTCATATCCGGCCACCGCCTTGAGCCGCCAGAAAAACTGTCCCAGACCCAGCCCATGCAAATACAAAGTCACCGTCTTGGACTTCTCGCTCAACACCCCGGCCGGACCGACCAGATGACCGCGCTCGGTGTAGGTACGACCGTCCGCTGCGCACGCCACCTTCGAGCGGTTCACGTTACGGACCCGAAACGAGATCGGGATAGCGACCGCCCGCTCGGCCGACGCCTTCGCCGCCGTTGGGGACGGAGCCGTCGTAGAAGGGGGTCCGGATGCCCCGGCAACACCCCCCGCCATCAGCGGAACCAGGGCGGCGACGGCTATACCGGCAAGACAGACCTTAAACGCATGAACCTCCGATACCCCCGAGCCGTCACCAGAAACCCGGAAACTTCAGATCTTCTTAGGCCCGTCTCGGGCTCCACGACGACGGCCAACTCAAAGGGATTACGCAGCTGCTCGTCGAGGACGCTGGCCGGGGCGGACGTACCCGCCCCGACGCCACTACGGCGAGTCGATTCAGCACGGCCATCATGCACACTGCCCAGCCCCGACAGCGCTGCCCGCCCGCGTCGTCCCCCCAAAGGCCCCTAATGACTCCCTATATATCGACGCGCGCTCGCACCCTGCGTGCCGCGGCTTGGTGCACTTCACCCGGGAGGAGATGGCCGAGTCAGTCCCGGCCGCGGGTTGAGCTACGAATTAAGACCAGCGTGTGGCGGCCGGTGTGAGATCCCGACTCCTCGTTCCAGACCTACGGCGACTACATGACTCCAGGCCGTTCGCGACGCCCTCGAGCAGCGGGTGGGCCGACGCCGGTAAGCGTGACGTCACCGTGATGTGCTTGGAGTCGTGTGGCGGCGCTGTCACCGGCGCCTCATCGCCGACGCCGCTGTCCTGCTGGCCGGCCGGGAGGTGGTGCCGCTGTTCCACGAGGGCGACTTCAATCTCACCCACCCACCCGAGGCTCGGGCGAATGAGAGCGATGTCCCCGTCTATGACCTTGGTGACCGGACGACTGTCCACTTGATCTGGCACTCCCGGTCTAGCGGCGATTCCAACGCCAGGCTGGCCAGCCCATCGTCGTCCACCACGCGCCGGCAACCTGGGACTGTTTCACAGACCGGGCGGATCCATTGAACCCGCCCGGGCGTAACCGGGGCCATCGATGGGCCCGGAGTCGTCGGGAGGATGGTTCGACGACTCCGGGCCTGAGAGGAATTCTCCCGTGGCGGTCCTGGGGTTAGCGTCGAGCCCTGATCTACAGGTCGGGATTGGGGTTGCTTGGTGGGGTGGCGGTTGGGTTGGAGAACCCGCCGTGAGGGTTGGCCAGGTACGGGAATGGCTTTTGGTAGGCGCGGGGGCTGGACGTTACGCCCTGGGTGACGGCGGACACAGCCGTGTCGGGGGTGTAGGTCTTGTCTACGAGCGGGATGGTGGCGCCGGCGAGTGCCTTCAACTCGATGGTGATCACGTCGTCGGTGACGCGTCGGCCGTTGGGAAATCCGGCCAGGTCTCCGCCGAGGATCCCGAGCTCGCTTGTGCCCCACCCGTTTGTGCCGGTCGGCTTGATAGCCATGTTCAGGCGCAGCTGCTCGGCAAGGACTTTGCCCCCTTGGTAGGTGCCCACCCCGAAGGCTTTACTGATGAGATTACCGGGGATCCCCGTGGTGAAGACGGCCACCAGGTCGGCTCGGGCCTTTTTATACTTGGCCAGGTGGGGAAAAACGCCCGGGTAGAGCTCGACCAAAAGGCCTTGCACTTCGGGGTGCTCAATGGCGCCGGCAAATTGCTTGTCGTCCACGGGGGCCTGACTGTTGAAGTAGTCCTTCAAGGCCATGGGGACGACGACCTCGTTGACCAGCGGGTTACCCAGGCGAGAGATCTGCTCGTAGGGGCCGCTGGCGGTGGTGACACCGGACTTGCTATCGAAAATGCGGGCCTTCTGGCGGCTGGCGGTGGTGTGCACCCCGATCACGGCGCTGGGATCGTCGGGACCCGTCGGTGTCTTGCCGTTCCGGCTCAACATTTCGATGGGGATCTGCATGGCGATGGAGTGGACGTTCTTGTCGGCTAGGGAGTTGATACCTGGGGTGTTCTTGCCGGGGTACTTCTGGTCGCTCGAAAGGGGGCGCAGGTCTGCGAGGTCGAAGATGGAGCCGAGGTCCACGAAGAACCCCTCGGCTCGCTGTCCGGCGAAGATCTTGATGCCGTTGGACAACTCGTAGATGGCGGGCGTCGCGAGGTTCTCATAGTTCGGCGTGGAGCGTATGCCGATGTTGCACGGCGGGCATGAGAAGCGTGTTCCTGAGTCGTGTTCGAGCTGGGTGGTCTTGCCCGTCATGTTGTTCACCTCCGTCACGGTGTACCTCTGCCGCCGGTTCCATGTCCTGCTGTAGGAGCCATGGCTCTCGCCGGGCCCGCCTTCGTGGGTGATCGGACCGGTGTTATAGAGAAACGTGTGCGCGTCAAGGATGTGGGTGGTGAACTTGAACTGATAGGTGATGGCCGGCTTACCCGAACCGGTGTTGTCGATGTGGATCTCGTACAAGACGTCCTCGCCGACGGCTTTGCCGTCGACCGTTACCGTCTTGGCGCCGAACTCGAAGAAGTTCGGACCGCCATCGGGATCTTGAACGGGAACGTAGTTGGCCAAGAGGGTGACGGTGTCGGGACGGTCCGGGCTGACAAAGGCGTAGACGTCGGTGCTGTCCGCGACGGGGTCTTGGGAGATAGCCGGTGCTTCTTTATGTGAGGACATGATTCAGCTTTCTTTCGAAGTGGTCGGTGCGGTGACGGGCAAGGTATGTGTCACTGTGCCGCTCTGAGCAGCTGTTGGGCCATGTCACGGTTGGTGTAGCTGATCTCTCGGGTGCCGACGAGGATGGAGATCCTGCCCGTCTCGGCGTCGGTGACGTGAGCAACGATCCCGGACTCCTCCAACACAGACGTATCGGGGGACGAAGCTGTTTCAGGATGGTGTGGGCTGGCGACAGGCGCGGCGCTAGCGGTCCCGCCGAGCAAATCGATACCTCCCACGGTGACAGCCCCGGCAGCAATCGTTCCCACAGAGGCTTGACGCAGAAAACGGCGCCGGCTGATGTTGTCAGGCATATTGTACTCCTCGCTCGATGTCGGAAAACCGTGAAGCCCTGCGACATGCATCGCCGAAGCAAGAAAGGCCGTCTCTGCCAGCGAGGTCCGGAGCAGAGATCATCCTCGGAATAAAACAGCTTCCAGCGCTCGCCATCCGGGACGACGCACTAGGTCCAGCGTGCCACACTTCGCCAGTTTACGGTTCGGTTTTGTCATCGATCCGCACCATTTCTCCGCAGTCGCCGTCGCGGAGAACCCCGCACCCACCCGATCAACCACCCGCAGTATGCGGTCCACCGGCGTGGGTGGCAACAACATCGAAGCAAACACGATCACATAAACAAGGCCTAGCTCTCCCGAGCGTGGCCTTGGCCGCAAGGTAGAGCCCGGCGGAGTGCTGAGAGCCATCAGAGGGGGGTCTGTCAGAACAATGTGTAACTACCACCATAGGATTCCGGGCTGGACCCGGGGAGATAGGAGGTAGTGATGACAGACACGATTTCGGCTGATGGCGCCGGGCGTCGACGAGCTCGGGTGTGATGGAGCGGGCGCCGGGCCAGGTGTTGGCCGGCAAGATTTCGACCGAGGACCTGACCGGCGAGCTCATGGATCGAGCTCGGGCGGATGGGGCGAGCCTGGTCGGCCCGGGAGGGCTGCTGGCCGATCTGACCTCACTGGGGTGGCCACCTCAGGCGTGGTGCTCTCCACCCTCCGCGAGGCCGCCGACCGCGACTACGAGATCGTGGTGCTCTCCGACGGCTGCGCCGACGGCGACCCCGAGGTGCACACCGCGTCCTCATGGAGAAGGTGTTCCCCATGCAGGCCAAGGTGATGACCGTCGACGAGTGGATCGGCGACCTCAAGACCGAGGCGTAGCCGCCCGCAGGCTCAGGGGATGGCGAGGTCGGCGCCAGTGGCGGCGACGTCCTCGTCGACGCTGACACCCATGGTGGTCTCGACGCCCGGTGAGGGGAGCGTGCAGTCCGTGAGGAACTTGTGGGACCCGTCGCGCTACGTGCACTAACTCCTACAACTACCCGACCGACTTCCCGTAATAGTTCGAGAAGCTGAGGCACATCGGGTGAGGGACACGGGTGTGGGGTGCACCCGGTGAGGTGGAGGACGTGAGGTACGTCGTCGACGCCGCCCTGTGCTGTGCGCACGGGCAGTGCTACTCCATCGCCCCCGACGCCTTCAGCGCGAACGACGACGGTGAGAACGGCCGCATCGGCATGGAGGTTGACGTTCCGTTGGCCTCGGGGCATCGGTCCGGCGGGGCGCCGACGGCTGTCCGGGCGCCCCCATCAAGATCTTCGACTGATCCGTGGACGCCAACCTTGACGGCCATGCAGCACAAGCGTATCGTTCGAAAAACCGAACCCTATTTCGAGAAAAAGGAATATTCATGAGCCTCTCGACCGAGAAGATGACCGACCAGGAGCGCGTCGAGCTCCAGGCCCGGTGCGTCGCCGAGCACGTCGCCCTGGAGAACTCCCATGAGCTCGAGCGGGTCCTCAAGGAGACCTTCGTGCAGGACGGCTCGGCCTTCTACGACGTGGCCCCCGGCCTCGCCCACTTCGCTGGCATGGAGGGTGTGACCGGCTTCTACGAGATGCTGTTCGGGACGCTCCCGGACATCCACATCGAGATGACCCATAGCTACGACGTGCCCGGTTGCTGCGTCCGTGAGGGCATCGTGACTGGGACGCACTCGGCGGAGTTCGCCGGCGTACCGGCCTCGGGCAAGTTCATCGCCTTCCCCTTTGCCGCCATGTACCTCTTCGGTGACGACCCCACCAAGCTGGTGGCCGAGCGCGCCTACTGGGACAACGACGGCCTGATCAAGCAGTTCCGGGGCGAGGCCGAAGCTGTCGTCGACATGCCGTGGGGTCCGATCTAGGCTTCCGTCGGCGACCAAGACAACAGAAAGAGGGGGGGGACACATGGGCGTCTCAGACCACAGCAAGGTCCGTGACTATCAGAACGACTTCGATCTCGACGCGCCGGACTTCGCCGAGAACTACGACGAGGTGCTCACGGAGCTCGTCGGCAAGTGCCCGGTGGCCCACAGCAAGGTGGCCGGCGGGTACTGGGTCGTCAGCCGGTACGAGGACGTCAGGGAGAGCGCCCAAGATTGGCAGACGTTCTCGAGTGAGGGCGGCTTCGAGCCGGGCCGGGGGGGTGAGGGGGGCGCCAAGCTGTACCCGGTCGAGCTCGACCCCCCGTATCAGACCCGCTGGCGCCAGGCCCTCGGCCCCTACTTCAACCCGAGGGTCATCGCCCGGAGGTCCGACAGCATCCGGGAGCAGGTCACCGCCCTGATCGACGGGTTTGTCGAGAGCGGCTCGTGCGACTTCGTGGACCAGTTCGCCGCCCAGCTGCCCGGACGGGTTTTCTTCGCCAGCTTCCTCGGCGTGCCCCTAAGCGAGCTCCCCTATATCCAGGAGGCGACGGACGCCGCCATGCGGGGTCCCATGGACGGCAGGGGTGAAGCGTGGGGCAAGGTGGCCGGGTTCCTCGACACCTACCTCCGCATGCGTCAGGACGAACCACCCCGTGACGACTTTGTAGACGTAATCCTGAACGGGGTAGAGGACAAGGACGGCCGGCCCTGCTCGTGGGAGCACAAGCTCTACATCATCACCGACCTGCTGGCCGGCGGCATCGGCACGACCACCTACCTGCTCGCGGGGCTGGCGCACCACCTGGCCACCCATCCCGCCGACCGAGACCGTCTGGCCGCCGACCCGTCCCTGCACGCCGGGGCGATCGAGGAGTTCATCCGGTACTACGCGTCCATCGTGGCCCTCGGCCGCACGGCGATGCGCGACACCGAGATCGCCGGCCAGAAGGTCGCCAAGGACGACTTCCTCATGCTCTCGTTCGCAGCTGCCTGCCGGGACCCCAAGATCTTCGAGGACCCCGGCACCGTTGACATCGACCGGCAGATTACGATCAATCCCGCCTTCTCCTTCGGGCCGCACCGTTGCATCGGCGCCCACATCGCCCGCCTCGAGGCCTCGATCACCCTGCAGGAGCTCCTCCGACGGCTGCCCGACTTGGCGATGCCGGAGGGCACGGCTCCGACCTACAGCAACAGCACGATCACCCGGAACATGGACAGCCTGCCGCTGGCGTTCACTCCGGGCGCACGGGAGGGCTGAGGCCTCCGGTACCCCCCGCGCCGCCTGCCGTAAACCCACAAAAGGATCACCGTGATACCCAGAGAGATCTTCTCCGATGAGCACGAGATGTTCCGCGAGACGGTGCGGCGCTTCATCTCCAAGGAGATCAGCCCGCACTACGCCTCGTGGGAGACGGAGGGGATCGTGCCCCGGGACGTCTGGCTCAGAGCCGGCGAGGTCGGCCTGCTCTGCCCGACGGTCCCCGAGGAGTACGGCGGTCCCGGCGGGGACTTCCTGCACGGCGCCGTCGTGATCGAGGAGATGGCGAGGGCGGGAGCGGTCGCGCCGACCTTCTACCTCCAGTCGGACATCATCGCGCCCTACCTGCTGCACTTCGGCACCGAGGAGCAGAAGCAGCAGTGGCTGCCCCGGATGGTGTCGGGCGAGGTCATCACCGCTGTCGGCATGTCCGAGCCGTCCGGGGGGAGCGATCTGCAGAACCTGCGGACGACGGCGACCCCTGACGGCGACGAGTACGTCATCAACGGGCAGAAGGTCTTCATCACCAACGGCATCACCGCCGATCTGCTGGTGTTGGCGTGCCGAACCAACGACCAGCCGGGCAGCAAGGGCGTCAGTCTGATGTTGGTCGAATCCGACCGCGAAGGCTACGAGCGGGGTCGCAAGCTCGAGAAGATCGGATGCCGCGCCCAGGACACCGCCGAGCTGTTCTTCTCCGACGTCCGGGTGCCGGCGAGCAACCTGCTCGGCGGGGAGGGGAAGGGCTTCTACCACCTGATGACCGAGCTGGCCCAGGAGCGGCTCGTCCAGGCCGTGCGGGCCGTGTCCTCGGCGGAGGCGGCCATCGAGTGGACCGTGGCCTACACACGAGACCGCAAGATGTTCGGCAAGACCCTCGCCGACTTCCAGAACACCCGCTTTACCCTCGCCGAGCTGCACTCGGAGGTCCTGGCACAACGGGTCTTCGTCGACCGCTGCCTCGAACTCCACATGAGCGGTGACCTCGACGCACTGGATGCCGCCAAAGCCAAGATGGTCACGACCGAGTTGCAGGGCAAGGTGATGGACGAATGCCTGCAGCTCTTCGGCGGGTGGGGCTACATGGTCGAGTATCCGATCGCCCGGGCCTATGTAGACGCCCGGATGACCCGCCTCGGCGGCGGGACGATCGAGGTCATGAAGCACATAATCGGCCGCGACCTGATGGCCGACCCGGGCTGAGCGCCGCAGGCGAGAGACGGCGGCGCGAGGCCGGCAGCGACGACCAGTTCAGGTGGTGGCTTGTCAGGCGACGGCACCGCCGGCTCGCTGTGCGGCCGTCGCCTCCGGGGAAAGTCCGGCCTCGGCCAGGATCCCGTCCGTGTGCGCACCGGCTCTTGCCTGCTGACCCGGGTCGCCGGATGGGGTAGCACTGAACGGGGGCACCGGCGCCGGTTGGGTCACGCCGCCACCTCGACAACGAGGCACGCTCGACGTGGTGCTGGTGCCTCAGGGCCTCGCTCATGCGCAGCACCGGAGCGAAGTACGCGTCGGCGTCGCCGAGCACCTGGCACCACTGGTCCCTGGTCCGTTGCAGGAAGACATCAGCGAAGCGCTGCTTCATCGCCGGCCCATCCGTCTCGGTCCCACTGGTCGGGCACGGCATGGAGCTGTCCGAGGACGGGCGGTCCCCGCAGAGACAAGAGCGGAGAGCACCGCCGAAGTCGGTCACGGAGGCCTCGGGCTGCCGCTGGACTGGGTGGAACGCTACCTCTTCCGCCAGACTCGCCGTGTGACGAAGCGCGCAGACGTGACCGTGCCCACCCTCGACGGCTCGTGCCCGTCGGTCCTTGTGACCCCCGACGGTGAGGGGTCCTGGCCGGCGGTCATCCTGTTCATGGACGCCGGAGGCGTCCGCCCCGCGATGGTCACGATGGCCGAGCATCTCGCCGACCTGGGCTACGTCGTGCTGCTGCCCGAGATGTACTACCGGCACGGGGCCTACGAGCCGTTCGACCTGGCCACGGCGTTCAGCGACGGCGCCGAGCGGGCCCGGCTGTTCGGGATGATCGGGGGCCTGACCAAGGCCATGGCGGCCAGCGACGCCGGCGCCTTCCTCGAGTTCCTCGCCGGCCGTCCCGAGGTGGCCGGCACCAAGGTCGGCACCACTGGCTACTGCATGGGTGGAGGCCTCTCCCTCACCGCCGCGGCCCACCACCCCGACCGGATCGTGGCTGCGGCGTCGTTCCACGGCGGCAACCTGGCGTCCGACGCCCCCGACAGCCCGCACCTCGTCGTCGGGCGGATCACCGGTCGGGTGGTGGTGGCCGGCGCCCAGGACGACGCGTCGTTCCCGCCGGAGCAGGCCGAGCTGCTCGAGCGGGCCCTCACCGAGGGGGGCGTCGACCACACCCTCGAGACCTATCCGGCCCTCCACGGCTTCGCCGTACCCGACAACCCGACCTACGACGAGGCTGCAGCCTCCCGTCACTGGCAGGCGCTCGAGGAACTGTACGCGGCGATCCTGACGAACTGAGGCGGCCCGGTCGGCACGGACCCGTGGTCTCACTGGCGACTCCCGCCTGCCATCTGCGTCACCGGCTGCAGCAGTCCGTGAGAGGGTGGGCAAAAGTTGCTGGCGTAGGCGTCACTCGCAGTGGTGGCGGGAGCCGAGAAGCTGATCCGAACGCCGACTCGGGCGCGAGGGAGCCAGCGGATTGAGGCCGGGGACAGTGGACGTTCTGCGCTGGGACGAGCTCGTGAGCGTCTTCGGGACGGCGGTCTCGCCGACTACTGACGGAGGCGTCCGTCGATCCGCTCTCGGAGTAGATCGGCGTGACCCATGTGCCGGGCGTATTCCTCGATCATTCCAATCAATACCTCACGAAGCGACATCAGCCCGCCACCGCTGCCGTGCTGATTGAGTGGGTCGTTGCCGGTGATGTCGAGGCTGGGCGCCTCGGCCACGAACTGCTCGGCGAAGTTCACCTCCGTCCTCCACGCGTTCAACGCGCGTTCGACGACCTGGCGGTCGGGGACCGCTCCGTCGAAGTCAACGGCACGCCCCGTCGTCTTGGTCCAAGCTTGACGGGCGGTTCCGGTGCCTCGGTGCACCTCCTATGCCCAACCGAAGTGCTTCAAGCCCGTGGTGATGTAGCGTTGCAATTCGTTTTGTTCCGCGCTAGTTAGCGGGGTCTGGTCGCGATAAGCGTCGATGAATGCTTCCCGGACGAGCGGGCTCGTCGGGCCCCAGTTGTGGTAGCGGGTGCCGAGCAGAATTGTTGCCTGGGCGAGGTCCGCGACCCTTGTGCGGTAGGTCGCCGTCTCGAAGTCCAGGACCGCCGTGATACTCGTGCTGTCGTGGAGGATGTTGGCGGACCGAAAGTCGTTCTGGACAAGCTGGTCGTGTCGGGTCGACCGGGCGCCGTCGATGCGGTGGGGGTAGGCCGCCAGCGTTTCGTGGAGCGTTGCCAGCATGTGGCCCGCCTCGGTGACTTGTGCCGGATCGTCAACGTCGAGGAGATCGCCGTCGATGACGGGATGGACGCCGAGGGAGACGTTGTTCAGCTCGACTCGAAGACGACCGTCTCTTGCCGGAATTGGAGCAGCAACGGGGATGCCGCGGGTGTGAAGCCACATGGTGAGAGTTGCCGTATCGGCCAGGCGCTGGAACAGCGAAGGGGAGACGGACCATTTCGCGATGAGGCGCCTGTCATCGGTCGTGATCCAGGCCAGCAGGTTTCTGCCGCTGATGACGAGACGATCGCAGTCCTCAACCGTGATGGCCCAGGTGTCCCAAAGGGCGTCACTCATCCAGCCGACCGCGGAAACAGCGTCGGCGAAGCCGAAGCGCTCGGTCAGGGCGTCTGCGGGGTCAGCTGATTCCCACAGCATGCTGAGTAGCGGGGCGGCCGTCACGACCGAACAGTCAACCAGTTGGGCTAGGCCGACTGACGCCGGAGAGCCGCTAGCTGAGCCCGACGTTCCCCACGGTTTCAAAAGCCTCGGGTCCAGTGACTCACACGATCATCGGTGTACATGCCAGTATGCGAGAGGTGGGACTGCCCGAACCGCGACGAAGAGAAGTTCGTGAGGTAGTCGCAGCCGTTCGCCTCCCGCAGGCTGCCCTCGATCGTCTGCAAGAGTCCCTGGGCGAGGAGGTCCGTTTGGTCGACATCACCCACTCGACCCCGGATGCGGTGCTCGTCGTGTGCCCGCCCTGCAGCCCACAGACCATCGGCGCGCTATCCCGTCAGTTTCCCAAGGCTCGCGTCGTCATCACCGAGGTCGAAGACAACGAGGTTGGGGTGGACACCAAGGGGCCGGTAACCCGGTCACTCGACGCCGGAGCTTCCGCCTACCTGGTGGCCGAATCGATCAAGCACCTCGCCGCCATGCTGACCGAGGGTCAAGAACCCTCTGACGCCCATCGGCGTGAGCCGCGAGCGCTTCCCGCACCCTCCGTCGACGACGAGATCCTCGCAACTCTGGACCATCTAGCCATGCAACGGGCGGCTGCCACAAACAAACCACCAGATCATCGACGTGCATAACGACACGACAAGCCGATCCGTAAAGGTGCCCGGGATTCGGCGTTACGAGTGCCAGGTCAGCACCGGCGTCCCAGGTGCCGAACCTCGCTCTCGAGGCGACGCTTCACGTTCATCAGGTGCTTATAGGTGGTGCTGCCGTCTGAACGAGCTGCTCTCTTGGCCCATCTCATGAGCAGCACCAATGCAGGACGCAGCGCCACTTACTTCTTGGGGTAGGCGAAGCCCTTGACCAGGTTCGTTACAAGGCCTCGGGCCTTAGGAGCGGTTAGCCCGGTCGCTCCCAGTTCATTCCGTCGCCGACCTCTCTTGCGCACCTCGACGTCGTAGGTCTTCCCCACCGGGACGGTCGTGATGGCCCAGGCCTCCGTGGTGCTTGTCAGGGTTCCATCTACTTGGATGGCGAAGGAGACCGCCGGCGTCGCCCCATCGAGCCGCCTCTTGAAGGCCTGGATCGTGGGCTGCCGAGCAGTTGGGTCGTACTCGACGGCTTGAGCGATCACCTTCTGGAGCTTCTTCGGGACGTTCGGGCCGAGCTTCTCCAGGCGTGGTCAGTCCCCGTTGGCGCTCGCCTCGACGAGAGCGGCACCTGCGAGGAAGGGCTGGCAGATGTCGCCACCGGTTAGGAGGTGGGCCAGCGTCATGGCCATGCCGTAGATGTCAGTGGCCACCTGGCCCTCGCTCACTTCAACAAGCTCCGGTGCGGCGTGGGGCCAGTACCACTCCTCCACGGCGGGGTCGTGGGTCCACCGAGCGAGCCCGAAGTCGATGAGCTTGGGCTTTCCGTCTGAGCCGATAAGGACGTTGGTCGGCCGGATGTCGAGGTGAAGTAGCCCTCCCCGATGGACGTGGTCGAGCCCTCGGCACACGTCGGAGACGATGCCGCAGGCCCTGCCTGGGCCTACGAGACCGCCCTTCGAGACGTCCTCCAGCGATCCGCCGGGCAGTACTCAGAGGCGACGTACACCGACTGGTCGTCCCAATCGCCGGCGTCCCACACCTTGACGACGTTGTCGTGGTCATCCAGGGACGCCAGCTGCGGGCCCCGCTCAGTAGCTCGTCCCTGTCCCTGACGAAGTCGAGGGCGATCAGCTTGACGGCGACCTCACGGCCTAGATCTCGGTGGTGTGCCCGGTAGACGGTCCCCGTGTTGCCGTTCCCAAGCTGCTCCTTCAGCTGGTAGCGCCCATCCACTAGCTACCTCGCCACCAAAGCGTAGAGGTACTGCTCCCGCTTGGTCTTGTTGCTCCGAGCCTTAACCTCGGGGATCTCCAGGAGGGTCTCATACGCACCCTTCACCTTCTTGACCCCCATCTTCGCCCGAACCTGGTCGGTAAGGAGTAGAGAGCACGCTGCACCCGTCTGGTACGCCGCCACCTGGACGATGCCTTCGACCTCGTGGCGCTGCGGGTTGGCCGTACCCTGCGTTCCAGCCCGCTGAAGGCACACCGCCGCGTGGCTATTACAGACCCCCCCGGGGCCAAATCAGACCAGGTTGACAAACTCACCCGGACCCGTCGACACAGGATGGGCTCGATACTGCGACCGCCAATACGAGACGAGGGCGGCCTCGGTGGCGGTGACGGAGATGTGGAACTTGACCGCCCGGCCAGCTCGACCCACGCGCCGTCACCGCGGCGCTGCCCGGCTGGCGGGAAGGCTGGTGGGCCGACGCCCCGTCGATGGATCGGAGCCGGGCTTTGGCGGAGAGGGTCAGCTCCGCTGCCGATGAAACGGCTCATGTCGGCGATCGAGCCCTCGGTGAAACAGGCTGAGAACGGCACTAATTCATCCATGATGCGTCACCACATGATTCACACATTGACCTCACTGCGACTGCACGATTGTCGGTCAGAGTTAGCGGCGTGGTTGATGAACTCCTTGACGATGGTTTGGCATCGGGTCCCGCTGGTGTTGGCCGGCGTTCAGGGCGCAGCGCTCGGTCGCGAGCGCTCTTCGCCGGCCTGGCTGTCGCCTTGGTAGCAGCGGGCTGGGGTGGAGCGGCCCTCGTCACGCACGGCTCGCGCACTAAGGAGGCGGCACCCAAATCGGTGCCGTTGGGAACAGCCACCATCAGCCGTACCGATCTCGTCACGACCCAGAGCTACCGAGGGATCCTGAGCTATCCCTCCCGCGGAACCGTTCACCTCACCAGCGGGGGAACGATCACCTCGCTGCCTCGGGTCGGTGACATTCTCGCCCGGGACCATCCGCTGTTGAGCGTCGACGATCAACCGGTCGGTGTGCTGTTTGGCTCGACCCCGCTCTACCGGACGCTGAAGTTGGCAGACACGACCGGCCAGCAGCTTGCTGTACAGGCGGCGCAGGCCGACCTGCTCGCTGCCGAGGCAACACGGTCGGAGGCCATGGGGTCGCCCGACCCGGCCCGCAGCAGCACAACCGCACGATCGGTGGGGACAGCCCCCTCGCGGCGCGTGGACCCCGGCGCAGCGTCGTGGGCGGCTCGCAATGCGAGCATCGCTCAAGCTGGGGTCGGCGTCGCCGAGGCCCAACAACGGCTCACCTTGGCTGGGCGCGCCGTCCAACAAGCGGAGGTGCCGCAACGCGGCCCTGACGTTGCGCTGGTCGCCAACAACCTCGCCTCGCTCGGGTACTACCACGGGTCCACAGACACCTGGACTGCTGCTCTGCAAGACGCGGTGGGCCAGTGGCAGCGTCACCTCGGGATGACCGACAACGGTGAGATCGACCCGAGCCGGGTGCTGGTCGTGAGAACCGCCTCCCGGGTGGGCGCTGTCGAGGGTCGACAGGGCGATGCGGCTTCGGCGGTGACGATCTCGCTCAGTTCGCCGTCGAGGGAAGCAACGTTTCAATTCCATGATGGTGTGCCTGCGGCCCTGGCGCTCGGTCGGCGCGTGAGGGTCTCCGCCGCCGGAGGCAGGAGGGTCACCGGGCACGTTGCGAGCGTGACCACGAGCGGCAGGTCTGCGACGGTCCGCGTCAACCTGGACCAGCAGGGCGCGTTCGCGCATGTCAGTTCGACACGGGTCAGCATGTCGGTCACGACCGCCGCCCGTCGCAATGTACTGGCTGTGCCGATTCAGGCACTCTTGGCGCTGGCGTCCGGCGGATACGCGCTGCAGCTCCCCGACGGTTGGTTACTAGCGGTGCGCACGGGCGCGGTGCAGGCAGGAAATATCGAGGTTTCCGGAGCGGGCATTCATGCGGGCTTGCGGGTGGTGTCGGCGACGTGAGTGCCGCGGCGCAGACATCGAAACCGCGCACGGTCGTGGAACTCAGGGGTGTCGGCAAGTTCTACGCTGGTGGTTTCGCTGCGTTGCGCGATGTCTCGATGTCCATCGACCGAGGTGAGCTTGTCGCGATCACGGGGCCGTCCGGATCCGGGAAATCCACGCTGCTCAACATCATCGGAACGCTCGATCAGCCTTCCGAGGGCTTGATCGAGATCGACGGGCATCAGACCCAGACACTCACCGACAGACAGTTGTCGGCCCTTCGGGCCCGTGCTCTCGGCTTCGTGTTCCAGCAGTTCCATCTGACCGATGGCGTGTCGGCGCTGGAAAACGTCATGACCGGATTGCTCTACACCGGCACGCCGCGACGGCGACGCCGGGACCTCGCCATTGCGGCCCTCACACAGGTCGGTCTGTCCCGACGGCTACAGCACCGACCGCACGAGCTGTCCGGTGGCGAGCAACAACGCGTGGCGATCGCTCGCGCCGTCGCCCACGGCCCTAGCCTGCTGTTGGCCGACGAGCCCACAGGAGCGCTCGACAGCGTAAGCGGTCGTGCCGTGCTCGACCTGTTGTTCGCGTTGCACGCCGCCGGCACGACCGTCGCGGTGATCACCCACGACCGGGAGATCGCCGAGCGGATGCCGCGGCGTATACGGGTCCAAGACGGCCGTGTCGTGGACGACCCGGCATGAGGTTGACATCGCGTCGGCGCGCGGCGACAGGGCTGCCCGACGTCGCCCGGCTGTCGCCGGCCGACGTGTTTCACCTTGGGCTGATCGGTATCAGGACACGCCGGCTTCGGGCTGCCCTGTCCACGGTCGGTATCGCCATCGGTATCGCCACGCTGGTCCTCGTCATCGGCATCTCCGGGTCGAGCAACGCCGGCCTATCCGCTCGCCTGAACTCGCTCGGCGCCAATCTGCTTGTCGCTCAGGCGCAGATTCAGAACAATATACCGACGCAGTTCGTCTCCGACGCTGAGACGGTGACGCTGCGTATGGGCCCTGTGACATCGGCCGCGGAACTGGCCACCCTGTCTTCTGTCGTGCGCCGCAACGGCCAGATACCCCCAGATGCCGTCGCCGGTCTGAACGCTTTCGCGGCCAGCCCGACTCTGCTTTCCGTGCTGCACGCCCGCATGCAGGCGGGCGCGTTCCTGTCCGGCCGAACGGCTGAGATGCGCACCGTCGTGCTCGCCAGGCTGCCGCGGCGAATTTGGGGATCGGCGCGAACGTCCTCCCGAACCATCCTCAGATATCGATAGGCGCGGCGTCCTTCACCGTGGTGGGAATCCTCGATGCCCTCCCCGTCACCTCAAACCTCGATTACGGCGTGTTCGTCGGATGGAACGCGGCCAGATCAGCGCTGGGATTCGACGGACACGCTACTTCCGTCTACCTTCGAGCGGACCAAAGCTTGCTCGGTCAAGTGACGAGCGTGCTGGGTCCGACTCTCTATCCCCGAGCTGCAGGGTTGGTGAATGTCAGCCAACCCAGCACCGCGTTGGCGGCCAAGCAGGCGGTGGACAGCAACGCGTCGGGACTCGTTCTCGGCCTGGCCGGCATATCCCTGGTCGTGGGGGGGATCGGGATCGCCAACACCATGTACCTCGCGGTGATCGAGCGCAGGCGCGAAATAGGCCTTCGTCGCGCCCTCGGCGCCACGCGAGGACACATCCGCATCCAGTTCCTCGTCGAGGCGACCGTTCTCGCCGCCGCAGGATCAATGAGCGGGATCGCCGTCGGCGCGCTCGGAACCGCGGCCTACGCCCTCTACAAAGGTCTCCCCATCGCCATTTCTGGGACATCCGTGGGCGGCGGCCTTGCCGGGGGCCTCCTGGTCGGCGTTCTTGCCGGCCTATACCCAGCCGTGCGCGCCGCCCGTCTCACCCCCACCGAGTCCCTTGCAAGCACCTAGTGGTGCTGGGCGTTAGTTCGTCGGTGTATCAGGGTTGCCAGGCGGTTGGGTCGTTGAGGTAGAGGCCGCAGGCGCAGTCGAGTGCTTCTTCGGGGCTGCCGGCGGGGGTGCCGTTGGGGAGGTAGCTGTCGTGGTAGTCGTCGTGGCTGGCCCGGTAGATGGCGAAGCCCCAGGTGTGAAGGACGCCGCCGTAGCGGAGTCGGCAGAGCTGTTCGGTGGTGCCGTCGGGCCAGCGGCCGTTGATGTAGGCGAAGTTGGCTCGGAATCGGACGTCGATCCCGGCCAGTTGCGGCCAGCGCTCGCGGGCGCGGGCGTTGAGTCGTTGGGAGAGACTTGATCGCATCGACGCCGGGGGGCCCTTCATGGGCACCTATCTTGCCTGGGTCGGTCAGGCGGCCATGGTCATCTCCGTGCTGCGGTGGGTGTCGAGGCGTTCGAGCATGGCGGCCAAGTCGGCTCGGGTGAAGCGCCAGTCGAAGGGTCGGGCCGTGGTGTTGTAGTGGTGGGTGAATCGTTTGAGACGGTCCGCGAGGGCGGCGAGGTCGGCGAAGTCGGCCGGTTTGATGACCTTGCGTTGGATGACGGAGAAGACGATCTCGATCTGGTTGAGCCAGGAGGCGTGCACGGGCAGGTGGACCAGTCGGGCGGTCGGGTGTGCTGCGGTCATCCGGGCGATCGACGGCTGCCCCTTGTGGCTGCTGCCGTTGTCAACCACCCAGAACACCCTGCGAGCGCTGGCGTAGGGCTCGGTGGACATGACATGGGCGACGAGGTCCATGAACGGGACGATCCCGGTCTTGGCCGCCACGGTGCCGAACAGTCGGGCGGCGTGCACGTCGTAGGCGCCCATGTAGGCGAGCGTGCCGCCTCGCTTGTACTCGAACTCGACGCGCCGCACGCGGCCGGGACCGGTGCCGAGCTCGGGATGGACCCGGCGCAGCGCTTGGAGCTGGGACTTCTCGTCCGCGGAGATCACATACTCGTCGGCGCCGAGCGGCTCACCGTCCCAGACCCGCCCGTAGAGGTCGAGCACACGGGCGGCTTTGGCCGCGAAGTTCGGGTCGCGAGGGAAGATCCACGACCGGTGCCGCCACGGCTTGATCACATCAGCGGCCAGCCAACGGCGGACCGTCGACGCCGAGATCGAGCTGACCAGCCCCTCGGTGATCGCCTGGGCTGCCAGCTCGGTGGAGGTCCACCTCGACAACGGCACCGCCCTGGCCTCGGGCGGTTCGCACGCCAAAGCCTTGATCCCTGCGGTCACCTCAGCCGCGAACTGCTTGGGCCGGCCCGACCGGGCCCGATCCGCGAGCCCAGCGACACCCTCGACCACGAAACGTTTTCGCCACTTCGACACGACATCGACACACACCCCGACACGAGCGGCGATCTCGGTGTTGGCCACACCCTCGGCGGCAGCCAGCACGATCCGGGCCCGGACCACCACCGCATGACAAGCCGTGTACGACGACGCCCTCGCTTCGAGCAGGAAGCGATCCTCGATCGACAAGCGGACCACGAACGGCGAGCGACGACCCATCGGCAACCTCCAACCCACGCCGCCCAGCACCGCTCCCCCGACACATCAAGTTACACCGATGTACTTTTCGGCAGGACCACTAGGCAAAAGGAGCCTCCTGTGGCCGTTCCTCGACTGTCCCTGTCCGCCGGCCTCGACGAGGCGAACGCCCACTTCGTCGCCGCCCTCGACTCCTCCATCGCCCACGGTGACCTCGAGACCGACAGTCAGGACCTTGCACAGCTACTCGGCCGCCCCGCCACACCCCTCAGCGAGGTCGTGCGAGGACGGCACTGATCAACACACCCACGCTGCAACAGCAAGCCCAGACCCGGCACCCGGCGAGCGTTCGAGCAGCACCGATGATTGATCCAGTGACGATCCTGCCGGCGGCGGCGGATCCGACGTCGAAGCGTCATTTCGGCGCAGGGCCGAGCGCTTTCAGACGAGATAGCGCGAGCGGCTGATGGTGCCCCTCGGGTCCACGGCGTCGGCGATCGCCGCGACCCGTCGGCGGATTTCGTCGGGCAGCGCGTCCGGCACCGAGTCTTGACCTTCGGCCCAGGAACCGAGACTGCGGCCGAGATCGACTGAGGCAGCCGCCGATCGCAGTGTGTCGAAGGCCTGCTCGATCCGGTCCGGCGACGACGGCTCGACCAGCGCGCCGACGGCGTGCAGGGCAAACGGTCCGACGATGGCGGTCTCGGCTCCCGCACGTGCTGGCGCTTCGTTGTCAAACGAGCGGATCTCGAGCATGGACAGGGCCGAATCAGCGTCCGCGGCGACACGAAGCACATCGGCGGCGACGCGTGGCGTGTCGGGGCTTAGCCAGCGCGCCAGACCGTGGGCCGGGACGGCCGAAGGCGGGTCGAGGTGGATCTGCGCGAGACCACTGGAGTCCTTCGGGCCCCAGGTGTCCATACCGGGCGCGGCGGCGGACCGGACGGCACCTAAGAGGGCCAACGCGCCCTGTTCGCCGGTGCTACAGGCGACGGCTAGGTGCACGACGGGCACTCCGCGCAGGCCGTCGGGAAACGCCGGTACGGGAGGCGTGTGCAGCACGGAGATGCTGGTGGCGACGGCGTCACCGACGTCGGGCAGCGCCTGCGCCCAGGCGCCGACGACGGCTTCGAGGGCGTCGATGGGCCACAGCAGCAGTCCGGCGTACAGCGTGGGCACGGCTACCAGATCGAAGTCCAGCCGGGTGGCGATACCGACGCCGCCGCCGCCCCGGAAGGCCCAGAGCGCATCTCGATCCATCGGGTCGACGGCGTCGTCGGCGGCGAACCGGATCCTGCCGAGGCCGTCGACGTACTCGACCGAACGCAGCGCGGAGCTGGCGGCACCGTGCGGCCGGGTCAGCCAGCCGAACCCGCCACCGAAGGTGTAGCCCGCGATGGCCACCGACGGCGAGGACCCGGCGAGCCCCAGCAGACCGTGGACCTCGGCCTGCGCGTTGATCTCACCCCAGGTCAGGCCGGGTCCGGCCGACGCGGTCCGCGCCTGGGCATCGATCGTCAGGTCCCGCAGGCCCGAGGTGTCGAGGATGATCGCGTCGTCGCCCACGATGCCGCCCGCGCCATGACCGGTGGCCTGCGGGAGCACCGTCAGCCCGCGGTCGGCAGCCTCGACAACGGCCGCGCTCACCCCGGCCGCGTCGACAGGACTCGCCACGAACGCCGGTTGTTGCACGGCACTTGAGTTGTCCGGGCTGGTCGCGGCGGCGTACTCCGCGCTACCGGGCGGGAAGAAGTGGACCGGTTTGGTCAAGTCGGGCTCCATTCACATGCGGGTCGCAGGGCTGGATTCAGGCTACCTCCGATGAGGACGATTTCGTCCGGATCGTGCGATACTTGGTGCATGACCTCAGATTCCTCCGACCCCATCGCCGTCACGGGCGCCACCGGCCAGCAGGGCGGCGCCGTCGTGGACGCCCTGCTGCGCCACGGCATGCCCGTTCGGGCAATCGTCCGCGATCCGGCATCGCAGAAAAGCAGAGCCCTCGCGGCGCGGGACGTCAGCCTCGTCACTGGCGATCAGGACGACCCGGAATCAATGGTCGAGGCCCTCGGCGGGGTGCGCAGCCTGTTCCTGATGACCACCTTCGACGCCGAAAGCGGTGGCACCGAAGGTGAGATCCGCCGCGGGCGGGGGACGGCGGACGCGGCAGCTCGAGCCGGTGTCCCGCACGTTGTCTACTCCTCGGTCGGGGGCGCCGAGCGAGAAAGCGGCGTCCCGCACTTCGAGAGCAAGCGCAGGGTGGAGGAGGCGCTCGCCGAGTCCGTTCCGGCGTCGTTTGTCCGGCCCACGTTCTTCATGGAGAACCTCACGCAGGCGCTGGCCCCGAGCTCAGAGCCCAACTTCGTGCTGCGCCTGCCCATGCGTGGGGACGTGACGCTGCAGATGGTCGCGGTGCGCGATATCGGTCTCGTCTCGGCGGCAGTTCTGGTCGAGCCCGACGCGCTTCCCGCAGGCAGCATCGAGATCGCCGGAGACGAGGCGACCTGCGACGAGATAGCGCGACGCATCGGCGAACACCTCGGAAAACCCGGACGGTTCGAGGAGGCACCGCTCAGCGTGCTCGGCGACGACACCGACCGACAGGCCATGTTCCGCTGGTTCGTCGACACGCCGGCCTATCGGGCCGACTTCGAGGCCACCAGGCGCCTCGATGCCGACCTCCTGGACCTGACGTCCTGGCTGCGGGCGGCGAGCCGCTAAGGGATGAGCCCAACCGCCCAGCGTGCGCCGCCGGCGCGGATGAAGCAGCACAGCTCTCTATCGGCGACGTCCCCGATCTCGGCGGTGTCAGCGTTGTGGAGCACCTGCTCGAACGAGCGGTGGGTGAGCTCGGTGAATAGCGCGTCGCGATCAAGAGACTGGCGGTAGGGCGTGCCGCACCGACGCCCGCCGGGTGGCGATAGCTGCCATCGGCGGGGTGAGTCCATCGCTATGGAATCACGGTTGTCCACCTACGTCGCAGGGGCGGCCCGCTGACATCCGGACATTCTGGGCGCCGGCAGATCGCTGGGGCGCGCTTATCATCCGATGGTGGGCGCGGTGATCGAGCGGTTGTTTCCCGCCCGCCTGGGTACCAAGTTCCGGTGGCTGGTCGCCTCCTTTTGGACGGCGAACCTCGGCGATGGGTTCGCCCTGGCCGCCGGCCCGTTGCTCGTCGCCTCCCGAACCCACAACCCCAGCCTGGTCGCCCTCGCCCTGCTACTCCAGCGCCTGCCGTGGCTGCTGTTCGGCGTGTTCGGCGGCGTTATTGCGGACCGAGTCAACCGGGTCACCCTCTCGGCCGCCGTCGAGTTGGCCCGAGCCGCCGTCGTGGCCGTGCTGGCTGCCGCCATTCTCATCGGATGGGCGGACATCGCCGTGGTGCTCTCGGCCCTGTTCGTCCTGGGCACGGCCGAAGTCTTCAGCGACACCGCCTCGACATCACTCCTGCCGTCCCTCGTCGGCCGTGACGACCTCACGCTGGCCAACTCACGGGTCCTGACTGGGGTCGTCACCCTCAACCAGCTGGCCGGGCCGCCCCTCGGCGCCGTCCTTTTCGCCGCCGGCATGGTCTTTCCCTTCGTCGGCCAAGCCGTGCTCGTCGGTCTCGGCGCCTTGCTGGTCACCCGGATCCGCTTGCCTGCTCGCCCGCCGGCGGCGACCACCTCCCACCTGCGGACCGAGGTGGTCGACGGCTTCGGGTGGGTCGTCCACCACGCCGCCGTGCGCACCCTGGTGGTCACCATCTTCGTCTTCAACGTCACCTTCGGGGCCGCCTGGTCCGTGCTCGTCCTCTACGCCGAGGAGCGCCTGCACCTCGGCGCAATCGGCTTTGGTCTACTGACCACGGCCAGCGCCGTGGGTGGGGTGGCGGGCACGGTCGGCTACGGGTGGCTCACCCGCCGGGTCAGCCTGGGCAACATCATGCGGGTCGGGCTGATCATCGAGACCTTCACCCACCTCTCCCTGGCCCTCACCACCAGCCCGGCGGTGGCCATTGGGATCATGGTCGTCTTCGGCGCCCACGCCTTCGTGTGGGGCTCCACCTCGGTCACCGTGCGCCAGCGGGCCGTGCCTGAGGCCCTGCAGGGGCGCGTGTCGAGCGTCAACAGCCTCGGTGTCTACGGAGGCCTGGTGCTCGGCGCCGCCGTCGCCGGGCCCATCGCCGGCCACTTCGGGGTGACCGGTCCCTTCTGGTTCGCCTTCGCCGGCTCGACGCTGTTCGTTGTGGTCATGTGGCGCCAACTCGCCCACATCGCCCACGACGGCACCAGCCGGAACCCGTCCAGCACGCAAGCGACACCCTGAAAGGCGGGCACTTCGCAGCCGCCACCGGCAGCTGCGCGCGGAGCCTGGCCGCCGCGATTTGCAGTCGTGGCCGGGTCATTCTGCTGCCTCTGGTCGTCGCGTTCTGAATTGACGCTTCGACGAGCGCGATGGGAGGCTGGCGCTCCTGTTCGGCCGAGGCGCGGAGGGCCACGTGGCGGGAGCCGAAAGCGGAGGAGAGCCGGCCGGCGCTTCTTTTGGTGGATTCCCAGGCACTGGGAACAGCCCGGGGCAGCAGTCGGCAGCAAAGACGGTCCGACCTCTTTGGATGCAGGTGTACCTGCCGAACCTGGTTATCGCGACCGGCCAGGGAGCGATGCTCCCGATCCTCATTTACGCCGCCAGAGGTGTGCACGCGTCACCCGCTGTCGCTACGGCCATCGTGGCGGTGAACGGATTTGGAACGATGTTCTTCGATCTGCCTGCGGGCCGCATCGTGGCCCGGCTCGGCGAGTGGAGATCGGGGTGGGTCGCCGCGGCGCTCATGAGCGTCGGGCTGGTCGGCTGTCTACTCGCCGGATCGGTCCCCGCTCTCGCCGTCTCGGTGTTCTTGCAGGCGGCGGGGTGGTCGGTGTGGAGCCTGGTCAGGTTGACGCATCTCAGCCGCGTCGCGCCAGCTTTCGCCCGAGGCAGGGCGCTGTCGATCTTCGGTGGAGTCAATCGGGCCGGCAACGTGATCGGGCCGTTCTTGTACATCGGTGTGGCGACCCACAACGACACCGGCCCCGCCTTTTTGATCTATCTGGTCTGCATGCTTCTCGGCTTCGCCTGGCTGGTCATAAAACGGGATCGAGCGGACAGGCTCGGCGCGTCTGCCCGAGGCGAACGGGTCCGCCCGCTGCGCGTACTGGCCGACAACCGCCGGGGGTTTGCTACCTCCGGAGTCGGATCGTTCGGCGTCAGCATGCTTCGTGGCAGCCGAACGGCGATCGTCCCTCTGTGGGCTGTGCATGTCGGGCTCGACTCGTCGACGGCGGCCACGATCTTCGCGTTCTCCTCGTCGGTCGACCTGGGGTTCTTTCATCCTGCCGGTGTCGCCTCTGATCGGTGGGGTCGGCGGGCCGTCGCCCTCCCCTGCATCACCGTGCTGTCGATCGGGCACCTGCTTATCCCGTTCAGTCACAGCTTCTCGACGCTGTTCCTGGTGGCCCTGGTCCTCGGGTGTGGCAACGGGATGGGATCGGGCATCGTCATGACCCTCGGCGCCGACCTGACCCCCGATGTCGGTCGGGCCTCGTTCCTCTCGGTCTGGCGCTTGATCTCCGACGGCGGCACGTCGGCAGGCCCGCTCGTGGACGCGGCGGTAATCGCTCTCGGTTCGATCAGCCTGGCGGGTCCCGTTGTCGGCGCGCTCGGCCTGATGTCCGCAGCGGTCGTGGCACGATGGCTGCGTGAGCCGGGGCACCTCGCAGACGCGGCCCGCCCGTCCAGGACACCCGACGGCTAGCGGTGCGAGTACACGACCGCGCCGTCATCCGTTCCGGGCGCCGAGCGTCAGTGATCTTGCTGCGGCCGCGTAGAACGGACAATCTGGTGTTATGACGGGCAACCAAGGACGATCGCACTTGAGGCCATCCTCCAAGCGCCCCTTGGTCGTTTAGGCGCGAGTTCGATCGCAGGAAACAGAGTGCCGCCTACACGATCGTGACTTGCCAGGCCGGCGCTTCGCCGGCCAACGATTGGGCTGTCGCCAAGAGCCGGGCAGCCTGTCAAAAAGCGACTCCTCCGTAACAGTGCCCCAACGTCATTGATCTTTGCCACCCTGGCTGCGCCGGCGGCGGGATGCCGGCGCCCGGGGCTCTGGGTGGGCTGGAGGTGTGGTGCCTGACAGCTTGCGTCAGTTGGCGTCTACGAAGCTGATCCTCGCCAGCGGGCTGCGTTCTACCCAGTCGTCGAGGACGGCCTTCGGCCAGGGGCTGTCGGGGCCATTGCGATGGTTGAAGTCGTCGACGAAGTCGATGAATACTCGCCGGCGCTCTGCCGGATCGGTGATGACCGTCGCTACCGCCTGCAGATCGGCAACGACGCCGTGCTTGAGGTGGAAGGTGAAAGGCGGCTCGGCGGCCAGGTTGACCAGCCAGTCCCGCGTGCGCGGCCCCGGGATCCCGCTCAGGTAGACGGAATCCTCGAACCGATAGAAACAAATCTCGATCCGTCGGGGCTCCCCAGAGCGCCGCCCTGTCGTGGTGATGTCGATCGTGCGCTCCTCGATGGTCGAGGACCGACCGATGGCCAGCGCCTGGCGTACATCGTCTCGCATCAGATATTCCGGTCGGGCCTAAAGCGCATGGACTACATCCTCCTTGCTCCAAGCTGATGTGGAACGGCCCTGTCAATAGGGTCGTGCGGAGCTTGCGGAGCTCATTTGTGCCGCGCCGAACTATAGGTTCGGCGCTTGGCTGATTGCTGAGCAGGCGACGGGGCCTCGCTGTCAACGTGGAGCGCCCGCAGCGAAGCGAGGACGAACGACGTTGACAGGGGGGTGGCGGCTGCTACGCCGTGACCCGTGTTGGGTGGGGTGGTGCCCGGGTGAGGGCTCGACCATGCGCCGGGGCGGGGCTGGTGGGCTGACCGCCAGACTGATGTACGCGGGTCGTTACCGCAGTTCGGCTATTCGCAGAAAGGTGCCCTGGACTAAGAGCTCCCATAGGATTGGGCATAGCTTAAACGGGGGTCAGTTCTGCGGCGGCGGTGCCCCGGCGCATGGTGGGGTCCTCGCCCAGGCTCAGCGGGTGCCGGGGGCGAGCGGGTAGATCTGTCAATGTTTAGGCGGTCATTTCGGCCCACACGAACCCGGAGAGCTCGCGGGCGATGGCGGTCACGACGATGTTGCGGTTGGTTTTGCGCTCGTCGAGACGCCGGAACCGGCCGCACAGGCGGACCTGGGCGCCCCATGCCCGAGCGACGGTGTCCTGCCCGACGCTCTCTTGGCGACGGCGCAGGTCGACTCCGACGCCCGGACGGGACTTGTAGGCCCAGGCGGACTCGACGAGCTGGGTTCGGAGGTGGACGTTGCCGGCGTGGGTGATGTGCCCGCGCTGGGTGCGTTGTCCGCTGGAGTGCTCGGAGGGGGTGAGCCCGGTGAAGGCCATGAACGTCGGAGCGGTCCCGAACCGGCGCCAGTCGCACACCTCGGCGGCCAGACTGAGCGCGCCGAGCTGGGTGATACCTCGGTAGGCGGCCAGGCGGGCCACGGTAGCGGAGAACGGCGGGCGCCCATACCAGCACACCAGGTCGGCATCGATAGCGTCGACGGCGGCCTCCCGGGGGGACAGCGTGGCCCGGTAGTGGCTGTAGGTGGCCTCGAGGGCGAGGTCATCGAAGCGCTGGGCGAGTATCCATACTTGGTGCTTGAGGGTCCAGTTGTCCCCGCCGCGCCAGATCCGCCCGTGGCGCAACAAGAACTTCCCGAGCCGGTGCCGGGCCCTGGTCCGGTCGATCACCATGTCCGCCCGGGCCCGGCACAGATCCCGGACGGCCTCCTCGGCCACGGTCGGGACCCGGATAGCCACGAGCTCCCCGGCCCGATACAACCGAGCCAGACGCCGGGCATCACGCTTGTCGGTCTTGACCCGATCTCCCGGCGCGGTCGGGATCAACGACGGCGCGATCACCTCACAGGCCACACCCAGAGCCTTCAACAGTCGGGCCAGCTCGTAGCCGGTCGGGCCCGCCTCATAGCAGGCACGGAGTCGGCGAGGGCCCCCCAGCCGGGCGATCAGCCGGCGGACCGCGTCGTCATCCGATGAGATCTTCTCCACGTCAGCGACGTCCTCGCCGGGACGCAAGATCGCAGCCGAGATGGTGTTCTTGTGGACATCAAGACCGAGAATCGTGGGGCTGATAGAACGGGACATGGACGGTCGGCTCCTTCCGTATGTGGCAACTTTCGCTCCAGGGTGACTGATCCACGTCAACCGCGGAGCGAGCCGGCCGTTCCATGCTGACTAACGGCGAGCTGGGCTATGGCGATTCGTTCCAGGAGTCGGAACGGTGGACGCTGAACCGGCACGGCCACGCTCATCCCGTGCTAGCAAAGGGGATGCGTTCGCTCGGTGACGTCGTTGACTTCCACACCCATTTCTTCCCGGCGCAGCTGCCCGTTCTGAGCGACCGCACCGGCGACGACCGGTGGCCGCACCTCGAGGTTCGCTCGGCTGACGCCGGAGACATTATGTGCGGGTCGGCCCGCTTCCGGCGGGTCGCCCGCCCGTGCTGGGATGTTGCCGCGCGCCTCGCCTCTATGGACGGCGACGGGGTGTCGACCCAGATCATGTCGCCCGTGCCCATCTCCCTGACCTACTGGGCCGAGCCCCGTCTCGCCGACGAGTTCGCCCGCATCCACAACGACCTGCTGGCCGAGGCGGTCGCCGCATCCGGAGGCCGGATCCTCGCCCTGGCCACCGTGCCACTCCAGGATGTCGACCTCGCCGTGGCAGAGCTGTGCCGGGCGATCGACGACCTGGACATGGTCGGAGTCGAGATCGGGACGAGGATCGGCGAGCGTGAGCTCAGCGACCCCATCTTGTGGCCGTTCTTCGCGGAAGCCGCGCGGCGCCGGCTGCCGCTGTTCGTCCATCCCGTCGACGCCGCAGGCGCGGTGCCTCGTTGCCGCGGCCCGGTAGCAGGCTTCGGGCTCGGGATGCTCACCGACACAGCGATCGCCGTCCATGAGCTGATCTACGGCGGCGTTCTGGAGGCCTTTCCCGGTCTCCGCATCTGCTTGTCCCACGGAGGCGGCGGGTACCCCTGGTCGCATGCCCGCCTGCGGTATGGCGCCGGACTGGCGGCCGGGGACCAGCGGGCCGTCCGCTACCGGGAGCTTGACGACTTGGCCCGGATCCTGTGGGCCGACGCCCTTGTGTTCGACCCGACGCAGCTGGCGGTATCGGCCGCTGTCTTCGGCGCCGATCATCTCCTGCTCGGGAGCGATTACCCGTTCGTCGACTTCTCGAGCGCAGTGGCTGCGGCGCGGACCCAGCCCGGCGGCGCCTACCAGGGGGTAGAAGGCTCCAACGCAGCAAGGTTTCTCTTTGGCTGAGCAACGTCGCTCGCGGTCGGCGAGTGTTCCAGCCCGCGGACCACCGGATTGCGTAGTGAGGACCTTCGCACCAAGATCGCTGCGACGCCGACCGGCTGTGGCCGCCATTCCTCGGACGGCTGTCGTTCATCCTGTGAGAGGAGCGCGCCGTTGAGATTTCACGATCGGGTCGCGGTGGTGACCGGGAGCGCCGAGGGCATTGGGCTGGCTACCGCCAAGCGCCTCGCTGAGGAAGGAGTACGGCTGGTTGTCGCCGATATCGACAAAGTCGGCCTCGAGCGGGCCGTTTCGAGGCTGGAGTCGCTCGGTGTCAAGGTCGAGCCCGTCGCCGGCGACCTTTCGAAGCGCGCCGGCGCTGCGGAGCTGATGGCCAGAGCCATCGAGTGGGCCGGGCGCATCGATATCCTGGTCAACAACGCCGGCGGAGGTGTTATCCGACCGACACTGAGACATACCGAGGAGACACTGCGCGAGACCCTCGACCGCAACCTCTGGACGACGCTCTACTGCTCGCTCGAGGTAATCCCGGTCATGCAGCGCCAGCACTACGGCCGCATCATAAACGTGGGTGCCGAATCGGTGCGCAACGGCCTGTACGACCATGCCGTCTACAACGCGGCCAAGGGTGGTGTACACGGTCTCACCACCGGTCTGGCCCGTGAGTTCATCGACGAGGGGATCACGGTCAACACCGTCGCTCCGTCGATGGTTGTCACCGAGAAGGTAGCGGCCATGATGGAGCAGCCCGAGCTCCAAGACGCGCTCACCCGCATCGTGGCGACGATCCCTGCGGGCCGGTCCGCCTCGCTCGAGGAGGTAGCGGCGGTCGTCACGTTCATGGCCTCGGACGAGGCCTCATTCGTTACCGGCCAGGTCATCAGCGTCAACGGCGGGAGCTCGATGCTATGAGCGGCTCCCGACCACAACCTTGGACGGAGGAACCATGCATCGTATAGCCACGTTCGGATCCCTGACGCTCGGTGTCACCGATCTCGACCTCGCTGTCGACTTCTACGCCCGGATCGCCCGACTCGAACCCTCCGAGCGACGGGAGGGGACCGTGTTCATGAGCGGCGGCCGCGAGCACCACTGGATGAGACTGGATCGCACGGACGCGCCCGGTGTCCGGCGTGTCTCGTTCCAGGTCGTTGACCTCGCCGCGCTCGATGCGATCAAGGTCGACCTCGACGAGCGCGGGATCGCATGGGATGCGGTCGACGACTTCGTCGGCGAGCGCGTCGCGGACGCCATCCGCTTCGACTCGCCCGGCGGCATCCCCTTCGAGCTGTACACCCTCATGGCCGAGCTACCGGTCCCCATCTTCCCCAACGGGGTGAATCTGACCGAGATGCTGCACACCCTGTGGCTCGTGCCGAACCTGGAGGCGGAGATCGAGTTCGTCGGCAGCGTGCTCGGCTTTGGGCTCTCCGACCGTCTGGAGGGCCTCGCAGCCTTTCTGCACTGCGGCGACGGATACCACCACTCGCTCGCCCTCGGGCGGGGGCCAAAGGGGCTCGAACGGGCCCGCTTCGCCCACTTCTGCATCCTGGTCGACACCATCGATGATGTCATGCGTTTCCGTCACAACGCCGTCGCCCATGGTCTTGAGCTCGAGAGCGACCTGCTGCGCCACCCGACCTCGGGTTCGATGGGTGTCTACGTCCGGGAGCCGGTGCACAACTTCTCCGTCGAGTTCTGCACGGGCCACCAGCGCCTCGACGACACGTGGCGACCCCGGCGGCTCTCCGCGGGGCCAGCGATGATGGACATCTGGAAAGAGCCGCTGCCGGCTCCACGGGTCGATTCCAAGGCACCGTTCAATGTCGTCCTGGCGGCGCGGCGAGAGGAAGAATCCGCCCCGGCCGTGTGAGTCCCGGGCCTGCGCCGGCTCAGCCGGCGGTGTTGCCGCCATCGACGAGGAGCGTGGTGCCCGTCACGTAGGCGGCGGAGTCGGAGCACAGCCACACGACGGCGTTGGCGATGTCGTCCGCTTCGCCGAGCCTTCCGAGCGGTACCCGGCTGATCATCTGGGTCTCGATCGTCGGGTCACGGGCGAGCACGCCCTCGAGGAGGGCGCTGTGGGTGGCCCCCGGGCAGACGGCATTGATTCTGATCCCGAGCGGGCCGTACTCGATGGCGGCGCTGCGGGTCATGCCGATCACCCCGAACTTGGAGGCGGAGTAGGGCGCAAGGTTGGCGAACCCCTTCACGCCGGCGTTAGAGGCGGTATTCACGATAACTCCGCGGCCCGCATGAACCATCACCGGAAGTTGCTCGCGCATGCAGTGGAAGACGCCGGTGAGGTTCACGCCGACAACGGCCTGCCAGGTGGCGAGTGTCTGGTCGGCTAACGGAGCGTTGGCCCCCGGGATGCCGGCATTGTTATGGGCGAAGTCCAGGCGGCCGTAGACCTCGACGGCCTGGCGAACCAACTCGGCGACCTGGGCCGCCTCGCTCACGTCGCAGGCCACGAATGTGCCCCTGCCTCCCACGGCTGCGATCTGCTCGACGGTCTTGCGACCCAGTCCCTCGTTGACATCGGAAACCACCACCGCCGCCCCGGCACGGGCGAAAGCAACGGCGGTGGCAGCGCCGATCCCCGAACTCGCGCCCGTGACGAGCGCGACACCTCCTTCGATGCCGGGAGCCGTCGTCACGACGGCGTCCAGCGGATCGGCATGGTCTCGAAGCCACGGAGGATGAACTATGGGGTCAAGGTGGGGCTCCCGTCGAGCGCGACGGTGGCGAAGCGGTCAAGTATCTCCTCGAGGACGATCTTCGCCTCGAGCCGGGCCAGGGGGGCCCCGATGCAGAGGTGGATGCCGTGGCCGAAGGCCATGTGCTTGCGCAGCTGATCGCGGGAGCGGTCGGGCTTGAACTTGTCGGGCTCGTCCCAGACGGCCTCGTCCCGGTTCGCGGACGCATACAGCAATTGCATCTTGGTGCCGGGGCAGACCGTCGCCCCGTCGAGCTCGGTCTCGACGCGGTTGGTGCGGAACATCCCCTGTGTCGGGCAGTCGAAACGGAGGGACTCCTCGATGGTCGACTCGACCAGCCCACGGTCGGCCCGGACCTGCTCGAAGAGTGCTGGGGCCTCTATCAGCCGGTACAGCATGAGCGACAGGAGGTTGGTCGTCGTCTCGTGGCCGCCGATGAGCAGATTGGTGCCGATGCCGACCACCTCGTCGAGGCGGAGGTCGCCTCGACGGTGGGCGAGCACCAGCATGGTCGAGACGTCGTCGGGGACGGTGCCCGGTTCGGGGTCGCCGTCGCTCGGGTCCCAATCGCCGAGCGCATCCATCCGGGCTTGGGCCACCTTCTCGATCCGGCCCCGCAGCTCCTCGCTCGCTCGCCGGTACCGCTCGACATCGCCGTCACCGAAGGCGGCCACGATCTCCGAGGAGGCCGCTGCGAACTCGTCCCGGCTGTCGGGCGACACGCCGAGGATCAGAGCGATTGCGATCGCGGGCAGCGGCTTGGCCACCAGCTCGATCCAATCGCCCCGCCCGTCGTCCTCGGCGGCCATCGCGTCGAACAGCTGCCGGGCGATCTTGCGCAGCCGTGGCTCCAGCTCGCGCATGGCCGATGGCGTGAATGCCCGGGTGACCGACGCCCGGTGGCGGCGGTGGTCCGCGCCGTCGGCGGTCTGCATGACGCCCTGCCCTGCGTAGGCCAGCCCGGGGCCATCCCGGTTGATCCACAGGTCGGTGTCGCGAGCGGCCCGCTCGACGTCGGCCTTGCGGCTGAGGACGTAGAACTCCGTCTCGGTCGCAGTGTCCCGGTACACAGGACCGTGGGCACGCAGCCACCGGTACCACCCACCGGGCTCGAGCACATTGGTGTTGGCGATGTGGTCGAGGGGGAATGACGCTGCCTTCTGATCTGTCGTCTCGCTCATCTCAGTCCTCTCGGTTATCGGCTGAGCCCGAGGCGGACGGCCTTAGGGCCCTGCAGCCCGAAGTTGGGACGTTTGACTACTGGCTCGAGGAGCTCGATCCGTCGGTACCGGCGCGCTACCTCCTCGACGACGGCGGTCAGCTCGAAGCGGGCCAACGCGGCGCCGATGCAGAAGTGGATGCCCTGCCCGAACGTAAGAGTCCGGGGAGAGCGGCGGGTCGTGTCGAAGGCCTCGGGCCGCTCGAAGTGGGCCTCGTCGCGATTGGCGGACGCCAGCAGCAACCGCACCGTCCGGCCCTGCGCCACCGGGATACCGCCGATCCTCAGGTCCTCCTTGGCCACACGGTGGATGGTGTGCACAGAGGTGCAGTAGCGGAGGATCTCCTCGACGGCGCCGGCCACGAGCGTCGGGTCGTCGTGGAGGCTCGCGTACTGAGCGGGGTGCTCTGCCAGCGTCGACATGCCATTGGCGATGGTGCTGGTGGTGGTCTCGTGACCGGCGAAGAGCAGGTCGATCACGGTGGCGTCGAGCTGCTCGTCGGTGAGGCGCTCGCCTCCGTCCGTCGCGGCCAGCAGCGAGGCCATGAGGTTGCCCGTCGAATGCTCCCGCTGCCGGGCCACAAGCTCCCGCTGGTAGGCACGCCAGTCGGTGAGCGCGGCGTGGGCGGCGGTGATATCGCTGTAGTTGCCGATGAAGTTGCCTATGGCCGCAGACCAGCCCCGGATCATCGGTCGCTCCTCGACCGGTACACCGAGCATGTCCGAGATGACGTAGAGCGGCAGCTCGTAGGCGAGGCCGCCCATGAGCTCGATCTCCCCGTCACGATCGGCTCGGTCGAGCATCGAGCTCACCATGGCGGCGATGCTGCCGCGCAGGGCGCCGACGGCGCGAGGCGTGAACGCCCGGTGCAGAAGTCCCCTGACCGTCCCGTGCTCGGGCGGATCCATAGCGAAGACCATGAGCGCCTCAAAGTCGAACAACTCCCAGAACCTGCTCCGATCACCTTCGGGCAGGGCGGCCACCGTGGCCTGCACCCGAGTCGAGTCCCGGAACTGGATGTTGGAAAGCCGGCCCTGATCCTCGAACGCGGCCCGAACGTCGTCGTATCGGCTGAGGACCACGAGGCTTCCGAGGTCGAGAACGGGCGCCTCCGCCCGCAGTCGGCGGTACACGGGAAAGGGATCGGCGAGAAGGTCGGGGTCGCACGCGAAGAGCCGGGCAACCTGGCCTTCCAGCGGCTCCGTCACGGCCGTCATGTTTACCCCCTCCCCCGTGGACGGTCTTCTGCGCCGACTGCGGCGCCGCACACGGGATCATGCGTCGTTGCCGGCGTCCTGTCACCCGCCCGTCCCGCATCCCGGAACCGCGAGGTTGCTGGAGCGTACCGACATCCGGAACGGGGTCTGGTAGCCGGTCCGGTCGGGCGGCACGATCGTCGAACGGTTGGCCCATGAGGGGCACGAGCCGAAGCAACAGCGAAATTCGATCGAGGGGGTCTCTGTATGGAGCCCCGTCCAAACCAGGGGGACGACTTCAGACATGCACAAGGGGAAACGCCTCGCCGGTCGCGGATGGCGGGCATCAGGCACGATCGCTCTGGCTGCCGTCACCATCGGTGCCCTCGTGGCAGGGTGCGGCAGTAGCAGTACCGCCACGTCGTCGAGCAAGACCACCACGTCCGGTGGCTCCGCCCCGTCGAGCTCGTCCGGCCCGGTCTACCACCTGACGACGATCCAGGACCCGGCCGGTACCAATGCTCAGTACGTTGCCGAGGGCACTTCGGCGGCTATCGACGCCATCAACGCCGACGGCGGCATCCACGGTCACAAGCTCACGCTCACGACATGCATGACCAACAACGACCCCAACACCGCGGCGCAGTGCGCCCGCACGGCGGTGGCCGATAAGAGCAACCTCGGGGTTGTCGACGAGGACACGTCCTACTCGGCGCAGATCGACCCGATCCTGGCCGCGGCAGGTATGCCGCTCGTCGGCGGCATCCCCTTCAGTAATGGCGACGACACGTCGCCTATCGCCTTCAACACCAACCCGGGCGCAGCCGGGACAGGAGGCGAAGGCGTCATGGTCGTCAATCAGCTGCATGGAACGAAGGTGGGACTGCCGTATGTGGGTGTTCCCGCCGGCGCCGAGGTCGTCCCGTTGGTCCAGGCCATCATCAAGCCGTTCGGCGGCACGGTGGTGGGCAACGTCGCCATCCCGATCACAGCGGCCGACGTCACGTCGCAAGCGGCCGCCGTGCAGGCTGCTCACCCGAGCGCGATCGTCGATGGCCTTCTCACCCCGCAGATGGTGCAGTTCATCCAGACCTATCGTCAGATGGGAGGGACTGCGCCGTTCGTCGTCGGGATCAACGAGCTCAGCGCCCAAGAGATCAAGAAATCGCTCTCGGGTGCGAACCAGAACATCTATGCCGACTCCTGGTTCGACGAGGCCAGCGCCGGTTACAAGCAGTACCTCGCCGACATCACGAAGTACCAGCCCAAGGCGCTCCAGGACAATACCGACCTTGTCGCTGCCGCCTGGCTCGGGATCGACCTGTTCAAGTCGGCCGCCGCCGCGGGCTCGTCCACGTTGACCCGGACGTCCCTGCTGTCAGCCCTCAAGTCGATGACCAACTTCACCGACGGAGGAATGACGCCGCCAATCGACTTCGCCAAGCCGCAGACGGCGCTGGGCGGGAGCTTCCGCCGGATCCCCAACCCGAACTACTACCCGGTCAAGTACGAGAACGGATCGTGGGTTTCGATCAACAAGTGGACTGCGGTCAACCTCTTCACCGGAAAGTCGCAGTGACCAGTGCTCGCTCTCCTCGACGATTCGGGTGGTGCTGAGCCGTGTCAGGAGTCATCACGTTTGCCCTGCTCGGCCTGGGCTCCGGGGGCCTCTACGCGCTGCTCTCGCTCGGGGTAGTCCTCGTCTATCGCGGTTCGGGAGTCGTCAACTTCGCGGCAGGCGCATTCGCTCTTTTCGGTGCCAGCGTCTACTACGAGTGCAGCCGGCACATGGCGGGCGGCTGGTCACTGCTCGTTTGCGTGGTGGCCACGGCCATCGTCGGGCTCCTCGTGCAGTTGCTCATCATGGGCCCGATGCGGCGCTCGTCGCCGCTGGCCCGAGTCGTGGCCACGCTTGCCATCCTGAGCGTGATCGAGGAGGGCGGTGTCCTCCGCTACGGGACCGGTACGACGTTCGTCACGAGCCTGCTGCCGACCCACACCGTGAAGATCCTCGGCGCCGACATCGGCGAGGAGTACTTGTGGATCCTCGGGATCACGCTGGTGGCCCTGGTCGTCCTGACACTGGTCTACGGTCGTACCCGCTTTGGCTTGCTCACGTCGGCCGTTGCCGACAACGACGTCATCGCCGCCTCGCAGGGTTCGTCGCCGTCGCTGATCGCCGCCGCCAACTGGGCGCTCGGCGGAGGACTCGCCGGTCTGAGCGGAGGCTTGTTGGTCCCGATCATCGGCCTCAACGCGACCTCGCTGCCGCTGATCATCGTCATCGCGCTAGCGGCGGCGCTGGTCGGGAGCTTCAGCTCGTTCTGGCTGACCGCCCTTGCGGCGTTGCTCATCGGGGTCATCCAGTCCGAGATGGATCGCTACGTCACCGCGGTCGGCTGGTCCGACGCCGTCCCCTTCATCGTGATCGTCGTGTTCCTCGTCGTCCGCGGCCGCGCCCTGCCGCTGCGCAGCCATCTCACCGAGCGCCTACCGCGCCTCGGGCGCGGCCACCTGTCCCCGCCGAAGCTGGTCGCGGCCCTGGTGATCGTCGGGATCACCATGGAGCTCTTCACGCCCAGCTGGTCGGCGGCAGTGACCACGAGCGCCACATACGCCCTCCTCTGCCTGTCCCTTGTCGTCGTGACCGGCCTGTGCGGCCAGCTCAGCCTGGCCCAGTTCGCGCTGGCTGGGATCGGTGCCCTGGTGGCCGGCCGGCTGGCGGCGGTCTACGACGTCCCCTTTCTCGTCGCCCTCCTCGCCGCTCTCGTCGTTTCCATTCCGGTCGGGCTGATCGTCGCCCTGCCCGCCGTCCGGGTCCGAGGGATCAACCTGGCCGTTCTGACCATGGGTGTCGGGGAAGTCATCGCCGACGTCGTCCTCGGGAACCCCGCCTATACCGGTGGGGCGATCCGGGGGACCGTGGTGCACCCGCCGGAGCTCTTTGGCTACAGCATCAACTCCGTCACCCACCCGGAGCGCTACGCGTGGGTCTGCCTCGCCGCTCTCGTCATCGCCGGCCTCATGGTCTCCAACGTCCGGCGAGGACGGAGTGGGCGCAGGATGATCTCGGTGCGCGACAACGAGCGCGCCGCGGCCAGCCTGGGGGTGAGCGTGGTCGGCGCCAAGCTCTATGCGTTCGCCTTGGCCTCCGCCCTGGCCGCGGCGGGGGGTGTCCTCATGGCCTTCCTGAGCACCTACATCACCTTTGGCCAGTACTCGGTTCTTGGCAGCATCAACCTCGTGCTGATCTCGGTGCTCGGCGGCATCGGGCACGTCGCTGGCGCGCCGGTGGGTGGCATCGCCGCCTCGGGCGGAACGGCCCAGCAGATCCTCACCCACTTCTTCACGCTCGGCAACTGGTTCCTGTTCGCCACGGCGGCGATCGTCCTCGTCAACCTCGTCGTGCTCCCCGACGGGCTCGTCGTGGCCATGGCTCTTCAATGGAGAGGCCTGGTAAACCTCGGCCGGAAGGCCGGGCGGCGCCTCGTTCCCCGAGCGGCCGCCGGCCGCAACGGCGAGGCCGTCGGCGGCGCGGTGCCGTCCGAGTGGCGAGCCGAGGCGACAAGCGTGGCGACCGGAGGGTCGCTATGTCTTGAGAAGGTCACCGTGCGTTTCGGCGGCGTCGTTGCCCTGGAGGGCGTCTCGCTCAGGGTCGACCCGGGTGAAGTCGTCGGCCTCATCGGACCCAACGGCGCCGGCAAGACGACCTTGGTGGACGTGGCGACGGGCTACGTCCGGCCGGCCGCCGGCGCCGTCAAGCTCGGCGACCATGTCATGACAACCTGGTCCGCCACACGCCGGGCGCGCCACGGGCTGAGCCGCTCGTTCCAGTCCCTCGAGCTGTTCGAGGACCTGACGGTCGCCGACAACCTGCGCGTGGCCGCCGACCGCCGTGACCGCCTCGCCTACCTGACCGATCTGGTCCACCCCAGCCGTCCTCCGCTCTACCCGGTGACCATGGCAGTGATCGACGAGTTCGAGCTGACCCCGCAGCTCGAGCTGACACCCGACCGGCTCAGCTACGCAGAGCGCCACCTCGTGGCGATCGCCCGGACGGTGGCGACGTCACCTTCGGTCCTTCTGCTCGACGAGCCGGCGGCCGGCCTGGACGAGACCAGCACCCGCGAGCTCGGGGAGCTGATCCGTCGGCTGGCAAGCGGATGGGGGATTGGCGTCCTCGTCATCGAGCACAACGTCCCGCTCGTGCTCGGCACCTGCGACCGTGTCGTCGCCCTCGACTTCGGTCGCGTTATAGCGCAAGGGACACCCGACGAGGTCCGAAACGACCCGGCGGTGATCGCCGCCTACCTCGGGGGTGACGCCCTGTCCAAGGACCAGCCCGGGGGACTGATCTCGGCCCAGGGGGCCATGTGACGCCGAGCCCCAGCCAAGTAAGGGCCGGCGCCACCGTCGCCGACCGTCCAGAGCCGATCATCTCAGCCGACGCCATCAGCCTCGGCTACGGGCGCGTCCCGGTCGTGCGCGACCTGTCGATCGACGTCGGCCGGGGCGAGATCGTCGCCGTCCTCGGCGCCAACGGCGCCGGCAAGACCACGACCGTCCTCGGTCTGGCGGGCATGCTGGCGCGGACGACGGGAACGATCTCGTTCGCCGGCAGCCCGGCCAGGCCGACGCTGCACCGCCGGGCCCGCGCCGGGTTGTCCTTCGTGCCTTCCGAGCGACCCGTCGTGCGCAGCCTGTCCGTGCGGGACAACCTTCGGATCGGCCGCGGCGGCGTCGACGCCGCCGTCGAGATCTTCCCTGAGCTCGAGCGGCTGCTCGACCGCAAGGCCGGCCTGATCTCCGGCGGCGAGCAGCAGATGCTCACGCTGGCCCGGGCGTTGGCATCGGCCCCAAAGCTGCTGCTGGCCGACGAGCTGTCCCTCGGCCTGGCCCCGCTGATCGTGCACCGCCTCCTCGAGGTGATCCGCGCCCACGTGGAGCGCGGCCTCGGTGTGCTGCTCGTCGAGCAGCAGCTCGGTTACGCGCTCCGCTGGGCCGATTACGTCTACGTCATGCGGCGGGGCGCGGCGGCAATGGAGGGACCGGCGAAGGAGATGAGGAGCCGGGTCGACGAGATCGAGGCCTGCTACTTCGCCGCCGTCGACACCATCCCCCCGACAGGGGAGCAGAGCTCCGCCCCTGACGAGGCGGTCGCGGAGTGAGTTGCCACATCGCAGTCATCCACTCGTAGCTGGTAGGAGGTAGCACATGTCGTCCACCGAAATTGCGGCCGAGACCGGCTCGCGCGTCATCGACCTCGCCGGGTTCCGCCTCCATTACCACGACCTGGGGAAGGGGCCGACCCTGCTGATGCTCCATGGTGGTGGCCCCGGGGCCAGCGCCTGGAGCAACTTCAAGCAGAACGTCCCCCGCCTCGAGGAGCATTTCCGGCTCCTGCTCGTCGACCAGCCAGGGTTCGGGGCGAGCGACAAGCCGGTCCACGACCGCCCGCAGCACGAGCTTGCAGCCGAGAAGCTCCTGGCCCTGCTGGACGAGCTCGAGATCGACAAGGTCACACCGGTCGGAAACTCGATCGGGGGGGCCGCTTCCCTCGAGTTGGCGCTCCAGGCCCCGGACCGCGTCGAGAGGCTGGTCTTGATGGCGCCGGCCGGCGGCGCCCTGCCGGTCCTCTCCCAACCCTCGGCCGAGGGCCGGCTGCTGTTTCGCTTCTACGCCGGCGACGGAGCGTCGCTCGACCGGATGAAACAGCTCTTCCGGGCCATGGCCTACGACGCGAGAGGGGTACCCGATGAGACGCTCGTCGAGCGGCTGGAGGCGGCGCTCGACCCCGACACCAAGGCCTACAGCGTGCGACTGTTCGGGAGCTGGCCACAGCTCGGACCCCAGCACTGGAAGCGCCTCAACGAGATCCACCACCCGACCCTGCTGATGTGGGGCCGCGAGGACAAGATCATCCCATTGGACTCGAGCCTCCACATGCTGCACCAGCTGCCCGACGCTCGCCTGGTGGTCTTCCCGCGATGCGGTCACTGGTGCCAGGTGGAAGCGGCCCGGGAGTTCGAGGACCAGATCATCGGCTTCGCCCAGCAAGCCTGAGCCGTCTCATGGAGACGCAGGAGAGGACACGCGTGACCCAGGAAACCAAGTTCAAGCGCTTCGACGAAGAGCTGATCGACAAGTTGCGAGCCCGCATCGGCAAGTCGACAAGCCCGACCAAACCGCAGCCCTTCGTCACCGTCGCCTCCGCCGACGCCATCCGTCACTGGGCCCACGCCATCGGGGACTACAACCCCCTGTACCTCGACCCCGGTTACGCCAAGGACGGCCCCCACGGGGGCGTGATCGGCCCGCCCAGTATCCTCTACGCCTTCGACAAGCGGGCCAACGGCGGGGTGAGCGGGCTGCCTGGAATCCATGGCCTCATGGGTGGCTGCGAGTGGGAGTGGCGGCGCCCGGTCCACGAGATGGACGCCGTCTCCGCCGACGCCTGGATCGCTTCGGTAGAGGAGCGCCAAGGCGACTTCGCCGGCCGCCAGCTCAAGATCACATCGGAGGTGACCTTCACCGACGCCGGTGGCGAGGTGGTGGGTGTCAGCCGGCCGTACGGGTTCCGGATGGAGCGCGACGCCGGGCGCGAGCGCGCCAAGCACGAGCCAAAGGCGCCCCCGTACTACCCCCCCGATGAGCTCGACCGCATCTGGGACCAGATGGTGGCCGAGCAGCCCCGGGGCGCCGACCCCCGCTGGTACGAGGACGTCGCCGTCGGCGACGACCTCGGCACCGTGGTCCGGGGGCCGATCACCAAGAGTGACTTCAGCGTCTTCGTGCAGGGTTGGGGCAGCCAGTTCGTGCGCGCCCACGCCGACTGGGTCCGCTGGGTGCGCCGCCACCCCGACGGCGGCATCCGCAACAGCTTCGGGGTGCCGGAGGCGGCGGAGGCAGTGCACTGGGACGACGACTTCGCACGGCTCATCGGCGTGCCCCGCGCCTACGACTACGGACCGCAGCGCATTGCCTGGATGATCACCCTCCTCACCAACTGGATCGGGGACCGGGGCGACCTGCGCCGGCTGAGCATGCAGCTCCGGCGCCCGGTGATGGTCGGCGACACCGTCTGGATCCGCGGGAAGATCGAGGCCAAGCCGACCGACCAGGCCGCCAATGGCGTGGTCGAGGTGTCCCTGACCGCGAACAACCAGGACGACGAGACGGTCGCGCTCGGCTCGGCCATGGCCGTCCTACCGAGAAGGTGAGGGAGGTGCCGCCCCTACAGCAACAGACGGGCGTCGGCCCCCTTGCGGGCATTGTCGTCCTCGACGCTACAGACGACGTCGCTGGCCTGTACGCAGGCCAGCTGATCGCCGACCTCGGTGCCGACGTCTACCGGCTCGACGACGACCGGCTCGATTCGGCGGCCCGCCCGCCCGATCGAGCCTGGCTGCTGCGCAACCGGCTCGTCCTCCCCGCGGCTTCCGCTCCCGGCGGGGTCGACGGTGCCGTCCGGTCGGCGCTGCGCGGCAGCCACGTGCTGCTGGCGAGGCGGCCCGCCGCCGAAACCCATCCCCTCCTCGGCGAGACCGAGAGCCGGCGCATCCAGCCGACGCTCGTGCGGGCCACGATCTCGCCGTTCGGCCTGGACAGCCCGTGGTCGGAGCGCGCCGGCGACGATCTGATCGTCCAGGCCCTCGCAGGAGCGATGGAGGTCACCGGCGAGCCCGGACGCGCCCCCATCCGCATGGGCGCGCCCGTACTGGCTATGGCCGCCGGCACGCAGGCCGTGCTCGCCGTGCTCGCCTGCCTCCTCGAGTCGCCAGGCGGTTCGCCGGCTGCCGCCGGCAGGACGATCGACGTCAGCCTGCTCGACGTGTCGCTGAGCATGCTCAGTTACCTGGCACCGCTGTACCTGACCCTGGGCCGGACCCCCGCCCGCGTCGGCTCGGGCCATCCCACGATCTACCCCTACAACTCCTTCGAGGTCGCCGACGGGTACCTCGTCGTCGCGCCCTTCACCGGTCGGTTCTGGCGCAACTTCTGCCGCGTCCTCGACGCTCCGGAGTGGGCGGAGGACGAGCGCTTTCGTGGCTTCCAGCAGCGACTCGACAACCGCAGCGTCCTCGAGCCGCTGCTCAACGAGCGGATGCGGACCAAGACCCGCGCCGACTGGCTGGCCCTCCTCGAGGCGGGTGACGTGCCCTGCGGCTCCGTCAATGATGTGAACGAGGCGCTCCAGATGGATCAGACCGAGGCCCGCGACCTCGTCGTCGGCGTCGAGCCCGCCCCCGGCGGGAAACCGGCGCGTGCCGTCGCCATGCCGCTCGCGTTCACCTACGCCGACGCCAGCCGCTACGCGCCCCGCTACCGGGCGCCGCGGCAGGCACCAGGTTGGCCCGCCCCTGTCGACCGCGGCCCCGCGGCTGAGCCCGACGGCCCCCGCCGGGCACCCCGCCCGCTGGCCGGGGTCCGGGTGGTCGACCTCACGCGCATGGCGGCAGGACCGTTTTGCACCGAGATGCTCGCCGACCTTGGCGCCGACGTGGTGAAGGTCGAGGAGCCGAAGATCGGCGACCCCACCCGCCGCAACGTGCCGGCCATCGGGGGCCTGAGCTCGTACTTCCTGGCCTTCAACCGGGGGAAGCGCAGCGTCAGCGTGGACATGAAGACCCGGGAGGGCCGTTCGACGGTCCTCGACCTGCTGGCCACCGCCGATGTCGTCGTCGAGAACTTCCGCCCCGGGGTCATGAAGCGCCTCGGGCTCGACTACGAAACCGTTCGGGCCGTCAACGACCGGATCGTGTTCGTGTCGATCTCCGGCTTCGGCCAGACAGGTCCCCTCCGCCTCAAGATCTCGTTTGACCTCGTCAACCAGGCCATCGCCGGCCTACTTTCGGTGACCGGCGAGCCCGGCCGACCCCCCATCCGGCTCGGCCTACCGATCGGAGACCTCGCCGGCGGCCAGTTCGCCGCACTTGCCGCCGTCGCCGGCCTGCTTCATCGGCGGGCTAGCGGGCGCGGCGCCTGCGTCGACGTCTCCCTGCACGACGTGCTGCTCACAGTGCTCGGTGACGTGGCCCAGCGCTGCCTGGCCACCGGCCAGGCTCCGACCCGTCTCGGCTCGGCCTACGAGGACCGCGTGCCGGCCGCGGTCTTCCCGACCAGTGATGGCTACCTCGCCCTCGAGGCGTGGACCGAAGCGGCGTGGCAGGACCTCCTAGGCCGGCTCAACTGCGACGCGCTCCGCGACGCCCGCTACGACGCCGCCGGCCGGCTCGCACACCGCCAGGAGGTCGAAGGGATCGTGACCGAAGCGTTGGCCGGGCGCACGACCGAGGAGTGGGTGTCCGTCTTCGATGGCAGCGCCGTCGGGGCGGCCGCCGTGCTCGACATCGGCGCCGCCCTCGACTCGGGACACGCATCGGCCCGCGGCCTCGTCGTTGATGTGGCCCTCCCCTCCGGGGAGGTCGCCCGCACCGTCGGATCAGCCTTCCGCATCGACGGCTGGCCCCTCCTCGCCAACGGGGGACCACCCGGCCTCGGCGACGACAACGACGCCGTGTTTGAGACGGTCGCCGCCGGCTCGGCGGCGCCGGTGGAGGTGGGAGAATGACCGCGACGCCGTACATCATCGACGACCGCAGCCGGTCGACGTTCCGGGTCCTCCGGGAGGTCATGACCGACCCCGGGATCCTCGGTCGTGAGAAGACCGAGATCTTCGACCGGGCGTGGCTTTACGTCGGCCACGAAAGCGAGCTGTCGAAGCCGGGGGACTACCGGGCCCGCTCGGTTGGCGGCCGTCCGGTGATCTTCGTGCGCAGCGCAGCCGGGGAGGTGCGCATCTTCTACAACGCGTGCACCCACCGGGGTACGACGCTGTGCCGGGAGGCGCAGGGCACCGCCCGCTTCTTCACCTGCTTCTACCACGCGTGGAGCTTCGACACGTCGGGCCGGCTGGCCACCCTTCCCGGCGAGGAGGGCTACGGCCCGGGCTTCGATCGGACGCAGCTCGGGCTGTCGTCGCCGGCCCAGGTCGACTCCTACCGTGGCTTCTACTTCGTGAGCTACGACGCGACGACGCCATCGCTCGCCGAGTTCCTTGGCGACGCCCGCACCTACATCGACCTGATCGTCGACCAGGGGATCGACGGCGGCATGGAGGTCGTCCGGGGCAGCCACCGCTACACGATCGCCACCAACTGGAAGCTGCTGGTCGAGAACAGCTACGACGCCTACCACGTCGGCCCGACCCATCACCGATACCTGAAGATGACAGCGGAGCTCGGCGTCCCGCCGCTGGCCAAGCGACCCGGCGAGCGGGCCATAACCGGGGCGGTCGACCTCGGCAACGGCCACGCCGCCATAGCCACCGCTCGTGACAGCTTCCGCATCGGGCGCTCGGTCTCCGGCGCCGCCGCCGCCGAGGCGTCCGAGCGGTTCCGGGCCCGCCTGGAAGCCATCTACGACCCGGCATGGGTCGAGCGGATGTACGGCATCCGCAACCTCGTCGTCTATCCGAGCTTCGTGCTTATCGACCTCGTGGGCGGCATCATCATCCGGACCCTCGAGCCGGTCGGCACCGACAAGGTCGCGGTGACGGCATGGGAGCTGGCTCCCAAGGGAGAGGACCCGGCGCTGCGAGCCGGCCGCCTCGACAACTTCCTCACCTTCTGGGGCCCGGCCGGACTGGCAACGCCCGACGACGTCGAGGCGCTTGAGTGCATCCAACGAGGTCTGGCCGCCGGTGACGGGGCGCCGTGGTCCGACCTGTCCCGTGGCATGGGGGCCGAGCGGACCCGGCACAGCGACGAGCTGCAGATGCGTGTGTTCTGGCGTCGCTGGAACCAAGCGATGACCGGCGAGGTGTCGGAGCCCGAGCCATGCGTCGTCGCCGATCCACTCGTCGCCCCTCGCCGCCTTGCCTCCTCCCTGGACGCGTCGTGACGACGGTTCGCCTCCCTCTGGAGGGTCTCACCCTCGTCGAGATCACCGGCATCGAGTCGGTGGCCCACGCCGGCATGGTCCTCGGTCAGCTCGGCGCCGACGTCACCAAGATCGAGGGGCCGGCCGGCGACCCGTCGCGGTCGCGCCCGCCCGTGGCGGCCACGGACGCCGGTGGGGCGCCCGTTTCGATCGCCTTCGAGGTCCTCAACGCCGGTAAGTCCAGCCTCGTGTTCGACCCCGACGACCCGCCGGCGGCGGAGGCGGTGCGCGAGACGATCGCTGGAGCCGACATCGTCGTCGCCGATCGGCTCGCCCTGCGGGACCTGCACCTCGAGCTGCCGGAGCGCAGGCAAGGCCAGCTCCACGTCTTCGCCGGGCCTTACGGTGCTGACAGCACCGTGGCCAGCTCTCCGCTGACCCGGCTGCACGCGGGGTCGTCCGGCTACATCATCCCGGCCGACGTTGATATGCGCACGCGCCCCGGGTGGCCGGGCCCGTACGTGTTCGAGTCCGTCCACGGGGTCGGGCTGGCCGTGGCCGTGGCCGCCGAGCGGTCCCGTCCGGAGGGAGGCGTGGTCGACTTCTCCCTCCAGGCCTACGGCCTCTGGTTGGAGAAACTGCTCTACAGCCGGACCTCGGTCCGCGGGATCGACTTCCACCGCGACATCGCCGTCTACCCCTACGGCGGCAACATCGCCTGCACCGACGGGTACGTGGCCATCTTCGTCATCGAGGAACGGCAGTGGCGGGGGTTCTGCGCCATGCTCGGGCGGCCCGAATGGCTCAGCGATCCCCGCTTCGCTGACGGCGTGCTCAGGTCGACCAACCGCGAGCCGCTCCGTGCGGCCCTCGCCGAGTGGTGCGCAGCCCGCACGGTCCCTGAGGTGCTGGATGCCGGTGCCGTCGCTGATGTGCCCGTCGGCAGGGTCCGCCGGCCCTCCGAGGTCCTCGGTTCGGAGGTGTTGGTCGACCGACAATTCTTCGCGACCCGCGAGACCGCGTTCGGTGAGGTGCTGATGCCATCGCTGCCTACTGGACCGGGATTGAGGGGCCGGGTAACGGTGCCGAGCCCTGGGCTTGGTCGGCGCGCCCCGGGAGGGAACGAGCCTGGCGCCGACGCCACCGGCTGACCCTTTCCCCCTCATTGAAGCGTCGTCGCTCAGCGTCCTCGCATCCGCCTGGCGACGACGATGGACAGCTGGTCGAGGGGGCCGGCGCTCGTCGCACCATGGCGGTGCCGCTCGCCGGCCGGGCAGTGCACCACATCGCCGGGCTCGAACTCGACCCGCTCGCCGTCGGTCTCGACGTAGCCGACGCCGTCCATCGCGATCAGCACCTGGTCCGTGGCGTGGACGTGCGGGGTAGTGTCGACACCGGCAGGGAACTGGATGAACGAGATGTCCACCTGCTCCTCGCCTTCATCGAACGGCACGAGCTTGCGGACCTCGGCGGTGATGTTCGGGCTCTTCCACGGCGGTGGCTTTGCACGGGTGAGCCGGAGCAGACGCATGGGATCGGTCAGGCCGCCAGCACGGCCGTCGCCCCGGACGCCGAGCGACGGGCTACGTGTCGGAGGGGGCAGCCGCGCAGCGACGCCGAGACGATCTCGACGCCGTACGGCCCGGCGTAGCCGCACGCCGAGGTCGCTCGCACGAAGCCGGCCAGGTCGAGCTCACCGTCACCGCAGAGCATGCGATTCGTCGTGGCGTCCTCGAGCGCCGGCACGTCGCTCTGCGTGCGACCATCGCAGAGCTCCACATAGGTCACAAGGCCTGGTGGGATGGCGGCGACGGCGGAGAAAGGAATTCCCGCCCGCTGGACGTGCCAGACGTCGAGCAGCAGCCCGCCGTTGGGCGCGTCGGCCCCGGCGACGATCTCAACGGCCCGCTCGAGGGTGGAGACCGGCCCGGTGGCCAGCAGCTCGAGCACGACGCCGGTCCCATGGTCGGCGGCCAGAGCGCAGAGGGTGGCGAAGGCGCGCGTGAGGATCTCGGTGCTCACGTCGGCGGGGGCGAAGCCGGCGCCGGCCTTCACGTGCCTGGCGCCGAGGACCCCGGCGGCCCGGATCAGCTCGGCGTTGCGGGCCGCGACGCCACCAAACGGCGCCGGGCACCAGCCGGTGAGCAACTCGAGCTCGACCAGCGAGACGCCCGCTCCGTCGAGGATCGCGGCCAGTCGCTGCAGGCCAGGGCCGGCGCCGAATGCGGCGACGTCCCGGTGGTCGAGGCCGACGCCGTCGTAGCCGGCCTCGACCGCGGCCGCTACCCGCTCTTCGACGGGCCAGGGGCTCGGGCCGGGGGCGTTGACGGCCAGATCTCCGGCCAAGGTCCAGAAGCTGGCGAGAAGGCTGGGACGGGGCGCGGCTATCACCTGCACTCAGAGGATGATCGAGAGCTTTCCCTGATCGAGGGATTCGTGGTCGAGTATGGCTTTGCGCTCGAGGAACAGCAGCCGACCACCGCGGGCGTCCACGCGGTGACGGTAGTGGCCGATGAAGTCGTCGACGCGCCCCGAGCGCATGCGATACACGGCGAAGTTGGCTCGGACCCCGAGGACATCGGGGCCGGCCTCGGACACCATGACGTTGGTGACCAGCCGGCGGGTCCGCGAGTGCGGGTATTCGGCATGGGCCGAGCGTCGCAAGAGGGACGCCACCCGCTGCTCGAGCAAGGGCCGGTCATCGTGGACGAGCACCAGGTCCTCGGTCGGATCGCCTCCGGGGTGGTCGGTCGCTGGTACCACATAGCGCCCATCGGGAGCGAAGAGGTCCAACCACTCCTGCAGCCGCCAATCGTCGAGCAGCTCGGCCTCCCGGAACAAGAAGCCCTCGATCGCAGCCCGCAGGTCTGGGCGCTCGACCGGCTCCTTGGCGGTGGTCGCGGCGCCGGTCGTGGCTTCGGTCACGGTGGGCCGAGCCATTCCCGCCGCACGTCTTCCCCGTTCCCGCCCAGCGAAGGGGCCGGTCCGGGCACGGCGTAGGCGACGCCGTCGCGCCGCCAGGGAAGCCCGACGATGATCTGCGCGCCGTCCTCGTCGCGAATTGGCTGGAGCGCCTGGCGGCCGAGGAGGCGCTCATCCGACATAGCAGATCGAAGCGAGATGCTCCGGGCGGCGGCCACCCCGGCGGCTTGGAGGCATCGCTCGAGCGCCTCCGCCTTCAGGTCGGCGGTGGCGTCGGCCACCCGAATCCAGCCCTTCTCCTGGTCGGTGACCTCGGCCGCCGACAGGGTCAGTCCGAACTCGCCGTCGATGGCAGCGACGAAGCGGGCCACGTCGGCGTCGTCGACAAGGGTGAGGGCCAGCCACTCGTCCTCACCGAGGCACGGGAAGACGTCGTTGACGAGCGCACCTGGGAAGGCGTTGCCCTGCCGGCCCGGCTCGTCGCCGCCGATCTGGGCCTCGAGCAGCGGCACGCCGAGGGTCGCGGCCACGGCCTCGACGGCCGAGCAGTCCAAGTAGCCGCCGAGCCCGGTGTGTTCCCTGTCCCGGAGCATCGCCATGATCCCGAGGCAGGCGAAGGCCGCGGCGTGGAGGTCGATGGGGCCGCGCACGAGGCCCGGGGGCCTGTGGGGCCAGCCGGTCAGCCAGGCACCGCCCCCCTCCGCCCAGAAGATCGGGGCGTAGCCCGGCGGCCCGGCTACCGCCGAGCGCCCCGTTGCCGACACCGAGCACATGACCAGCCGGGGGTTGCGCGTGGCCAGGTCGTCGTAGCCGAGCCCTAGCCGTTCCATCTTGCCGGGGCGCATGTTCTCGATTAGCACATCCGCGACCGAAGCCAGCTCTACCACCGTCTGGCGGTCCGCCTCCACGCCGAGGTCGAGCTCGATCGACCGCTTGCCGCCGTTGAGCTCGTTGAACAGCGGGCTCTCGTTGATCCCCGTGCCCGACCCGTAGCCGTACTGGCGATCAGAGACCCGCATCAGGTCGGGCCGCGAACTGTGCTCCACCTTCACCACGTCGGCGCCGAGGAAGGCCAGGAGCGTCGTCGCCACAGGTCCGGCAGCCGCCCAGGTGAAGTCCAGGACCTTCAAGCTGGCGTAGGGACCTTCCGACGCCGGACGACGGGGATCGGCAGGTTCGGTTGGCGCTTCCACTCGTACCTCCGCGTCGTGCGCTGCGTTCCGAATGCACGGTACGGACGCCCTTCGCCGACGTCAACCGTGCAGTCCAGCCAACGGAACCGGGTGTCCCGGACCCTGAGGACTATCGTTATTCTGCACAGCGGAATTCTGGGCTCCGGCTCGGCCTCGTGGCTCGACGGAGCAACCAGAAAAGTGTCACGCTGTGGAAACCTTGTGGGGCGGTCCGAAAGCGTGGGCCGATCCCGGTTCGCAGCAATGGGGGAGGGAACGACGAATGTCATCTGTCGAGATGGGCGTGGTCGAGGGCAGCCGGGGTGGCCGCTCGTCGGTCTCCAAGGCGATCGACGTGCTCGAGGCGCTTGTCGAGCAGCCGTCGGGCGAGGCCAGCCTCTCCGAGCTCAGCCTCCGCGTCGGGCTGTCGAAGAGCACGGTGCACCGACTGCTCACGGAGCTGTGCGCGCACGGCCTCGTCGGACGGGTCGGCGTCAAGTACTGCGCCGGGATCAAGCTGGCCGAGCTCAGCTCGCACTCCCGCCAGCCCGAACAGCGCCCGCTCCTCACCGCCAGCACGCCCGTCCTCGAATGGCTGTTCGAGCGGACCGGCTCCACCGTCCACCTCGGCGTCCTTCAGGGCGCTGACGTCGTCTACCTCGAGAAGCTCTCCGCCGCGGGCGGCACCCGAATCCCGTCGCGTGTGGGCACGCGCCTGCCGGCGTCGTGCACGGCCATCGGCAAGGCCCTCCTGGCCGTCAATGGCTTCGTGGCTGTGGCCGACGCCGGCCGCATCAGGGGCCCCCTTCCCCATCTGACGCCGTATTCCATCCGCGAGCCCCGGCGTCTCGCCGACGAGCTTCGAGGCGTCCTCAAGGCCACCGTCGCCTTCGACCACGGCGAGGCCCACGTCGGCGTGCGCTGCGTCGCTTCGCCGGTGATGGTGCACCACCGCGCCGTCGCCGCCGTCTCGGTGTCCACGGTGGGGCCCAACGCCGACCCCCAGCGATTCGTCGGCCACGTCCGAGAGGCGTCGAGTCGTATCGCCCTTGCCCTGTCGTAGACCCGTTGCCCCGCTCGGCCGGGAACAGGAGGCTTAGCCGCAGTGCACCACCGCATTGTCGTCAACGAAGTGTGCTTCCCCGCCCTGCCCCTGGACGAGGAGATCGCCTGGTGGCGCAAGGCGTCGATCGACCGGGTGGGCCTGGCCAGCTTCCGGCGCGGAGGAGACTGGGTCTCGGCGGCCACCCAGGTCCGGGACGCCGACATCGCCATCGGGTACCTCCTCCACGCACCGATGTACCGGCTGGACGCCCCGGACTCCTGGCCGGCGTCGACCGAGGCGCTTGTGGCCACCGTCGACGCAGCCAGGGCCTTCGGGGTCCCGACGATCTACACCACCACCGGTCCCCGGGGGAACCTCGAGTTCGAGCAGGCGGCCGAGGCGCTCACCCAGGCGTTCGCCCCCGTGCGCAGCCATGCGGAGGAGGCTGGCGTCGCCGTCCTTGTCGAGACGGCCAACCCATGCTTCGCCCACACCCACTTCCTCCACACCCTCTCCGACACCGTTGCCGTCGCGGCCCAGGCCGGCCTTGGCGTGTGTCTCGACGTCCACGCCACGTGGACCGAGCGCGGCCTCTGGTCGCTCGTGGCGGAGGCTGGAGCACGGATCGGCCTCGTCCAGCTGAGTGACTTTGTCCCCGGCAACCTGACCGTCACCCGTGACATCCCGGGCGATGGGGTGATCCCGCTGGAGCGGTTCGTGCGCAGCATCCTCGATACGGGTTACGGCGGGCTGTTCGACCTGGAGCTGTTCGCCCGGCCGGCCGAGACCGCGCTTGCGGATGCGGAGCGCAGCATCGCCTACCTCGACGAGCTGCTCCAGCGGGCCGAAGCCGATGGTCCGGCCTGAGCCGGCGGGCACCAATGGGCCGACCTGAGCCGGTTGGTACGAGCTCGCCATCCCTGCGCCCCTTTCGCTTCGGGGTCTCGTGCAACGCCGGCGGGTCGGCGGCCGAGATACGGGCCAAGGCTCGCCGCCTCGAGGACCTCGGCTACTACAGCCTGCTGTGGCAGGACCACTACGCCGGGCCAGGTCCGGCGGTGCAGGCCGCCTCCCACCCGCCCCAGACCGTGGCTGCCATCCCCGCCGCTGTCCTCGCGGCGGAGGCGACGACGAGCCTCGTCGTCGGCTTCCGGGTGCTCTGCGCCGACTACCACCACCCGGTGGTGCTCGCCAAGGAGCTGGCGACCCTCGACCTGCTGAGCGGCGGGCGCCTCGAGATCGGGCTCGGAGCGGGCTGGATGGCCTCGGAGTACGCGGCGATGGGCATCCCGTTCGACTCCCCGGGGCGCCGGGTCGAACGACTGGCCGAGGTCATCGCTGTGCTCGACGCCTGCTTCGCCGACGGGCCCGCCGACTTCCGGGGCGACAGCTTCGCCGTCGAGGGCTTCGAGGGGGTCCCCAAGCCGCTCCAGCGGCCGCGACCGCCGCTGGCGATCGGTGGGGGCGGCCGGCGCGTGCTCGAGCTCGCAGCCCGTCGCGCCGACATCGTGTCGGTCAACCTCGACATGCGATCGGGTCGTCTCGGGGCGGAGGCCGTGGGCCGCTCCGCCGATGTGTCCATCGACGAGCGGCTGTTGTGGATCCGCGGCGCCGCAGGACAGAGACAGTCAGCCCTGACCCTCGAAATCGGTGTTCACTTCGTGGCGGTGACGTCCGACGCCGACGAGGCCCTGGAGGCGATGCTGCACCTGCCGGCGTCGGTAGGCCGCCGCCACCCGCATGCCCTGGTCGGCACGGTCGGGGAACTCTGCGACCTCCTCGAAGCCCGCCGGGAGGAGTGGGGATTCTCCTATGTCACCATCCAGGATCGCACGGCTGAGGCCTTCGCCCCGGTGGTGCGGCGCCTGGCCGGCCGCTAGGCACTGCCGGTCGAGTAGCACTGCCGGTCGAGTAGGCGCTGCCGGTCGAGCACCCGGGTCCCTCAGTAGGCCGAGCGTCCGCCGTCGGCGGGCACGGTCAGGCCGGTGACCATACGCGACTCACCGGACGCGAGGAACAGGGCGATGTTGGCGATGTCCTCGGGTCGGCCGACGCCGAACGGATGGGCGCCCCACGGTCCCTCACCCGCCTCGGCCATCCTCCGCCACGCGTCGTGACCCCGCGACGCCACCCGCTCGGTCACGGCGACGCCGGGAGCGATGGCGTTGACGCGGATACGGTCGGCGGCGTAGGTCGCGGCCATGGCCCGGGTCAGGGCCACGACCCCGCCCTTGGCCGCGGTGTAAGCGTGCAGCTTGTCCCGGCCGGTCAGGGCGAAATACGACGACATGTTGATGATCGAACCTCCCCCACTCGCCTTGAGTCGGGCGACGCCGGCACGGGAGCAGAGGACGCAGCTCCGCAGATCGAAGGCGATCGTTCGCTCGAACACGTCGAGGGGAAGCTCCGAGACGATGGTGTCGGCTGTGATCGAGCCACCGGTGCAGTTGTAGAGGATGGTCAGCCGGCCGTAGCGGCGGTCGACCTCGGCGAAGAGACGCTCCACGCTGTCCTCTTCGGTGGCGTCGGTCGGTACGAACAGCGCATCACCACCGGCGCTCATGACGTCGTCGGCGGTCCGCGCGCCGGTCGTCTCGTCGATCTCTGCGACGACGACCGAGGCACCCTCGGCGGCGAATAGGAGGGCGGCCGCTCGGGCGATCCCCGCGCCCGCACCGCTGATAACCGCAACCTGGTCGACCAGACGGCCGGAAGCCGGAGACATGGGCAACAGCATCACGTCATCCGCAGCCACAGGACAAGCGGTGTGCTGCCCTCCGGAATCCTTCGGATCCACGCCGACCTGCTTCGAGCAGGCGAGCGCCGCACCCCCATCCGGGGCTGTTTTCGGATGGTGGAACGCCATCTGGCCCTTTCGAAGGCGCCCGGTACGCTCGCCTTCATACTGGGCTAGCCGGACAGGCCGGCCCCTCGAGTTGTCAGGGGAGAGTGCCCGTATGGCGAAGCTTCGATTCGGGGCGTTCATGGCGCCTTTCCACGCCCGGCCGGGGATAAATCCTACGCTCGGCCTCCACCGCGACCTGGAGATCGCCCAGCATCTCGACCGGCTCGGCTTCGACGAGATGTGGTTCGGCGAGCATCATTCCGGCGGGGTCGAGCTGATCGGCTCGCCGGAGATCTTCTGCTCCTGGGTAGCGGGCCAGACCCAGCGCATCAAGCTGGGTGCAGGGGTTGTGTCGCTCCCGTATCACAACCCGCTGTGGGTGGCCGAGCGGGCGATTCTGCTCGACCACGTGACCCACGGGCGCTTCATGCTTGGCATAGGCCCAGGTGCGTTGGCCACCGACGCCGACATGATCGGCCTCAATGTCGGGTCCCTCCGGGAGTACCTCCAGCACGACTTCCCGCTGCTCATGCGGCTGTTGCGGTCCGATGACCTGATCAGCGTCGAGACCGAGCGCTACCGCCTCGTGGACGCCCGGGTACAGCTCGACCCCTACAGCAATTTCGACATTGCCGTGACGTCGATCTTCACCCCATCCGGTCCGCTGCTCGCCGGGCGCTTCGGCGTCGGGCTGCTGCAGCTCTCCGGGTTGACGCCCGAGAGCCTGGCGGTACTCCCCAAGCACTGGGCCGTCGTCGAGGAGCAGGCGGAGAAGTATGGCTCCACCGTTCGCCCCGCCGACTGGCGGATCGTGAGCATCATGCACATCGCCGAGACGAAGGACAAGGCGATCGAAGAGGTCCGCTACGGCCTCGACCACTACTTCGACTACTTCCAGGATGTCGTGGGTCAGGAGCGCTACCAGGCGGCCGGCCGGACGTTCGAGAAGCGGCTGGCGTGGGCGATGGAGACGGGAAACGCCGTTGTTGGCACGGCCGATGACGCCATCGCCAAGTTGCACGAGATGGTGGAAGCGTCCGACGGGAGGGTCGGCGCCTTCCTCCACTGGGCTACCGACTGGGCCGACCACGCCGACACGATGAAGAGCTACGAGCTGTTTGCCGAGCGGGTCATGCCCGAGTTCCAGGGCAGCCGCGAGCGCCTCAACTCCTCCAAGGCCTGGGTGGCACGCAACTCCCACGAGATGACCGATCAGCTCAACGCCGGGGCGGCCCGCTTCGCGCAGGAGCACGGCTCTCCGGCGTCCTGAGCCGTGGGCCCCACGCCGATCACGACGACGGAAGGGTTCATCACCGACCCCCGAGCCCAGGCGATCCTCGACGCCCCGACCATGTACATCGACGGCGCCTGGGAGCCCGGCGAGGCCGAGACCTGGGAGAAGGTCAACCCGACGACGGGCACCACCCTGTCGGAGCTCCGCCTCGCCTCGGAGGATCAGGTGTCACGGGCGATCGCTGCCGCCCGTCGCAGCCAGGACAGCGGCGTGTGGCCATCGACGAGCCCGGCCGAGCGGTCGCGGAAGCTCTACGAGCTGGTCGACCGGCTGGACGCCGAACGGAGCTTCCTGCAGGAGGTGCTGGTCGCCGACGTGGGGGCGCCCGTGGCCCTGGCCGAGTCCCGGCAGATCGGGGGCATGCTCGGCCACCTCCGATGGTTCGCTGAAGCGGCGCTTCGGGGGCCGGACGGGTGGTACGAGAAGGCGTTGTCACCCGACGTGGCGCCCAGCGGCGCGGTGAGCAGCAGCGTCCTCGTGCGGGAGCCGATCGGGGTGGTCGCGGCCCTGCCGACGTTCAACTATCCCTACACCAACCTCGTCTGGAAGCTGGGCGCAGCGCTCGCGGCCGGGTGCTCCGTCGTCGTCCAACCCTCGAGTCGTGGTGCCCTCTCGGTCCGGGCCTTCTGGAGCTTCCTTGACCGGCTCGAGCTCCCGCCCGGCGTGGTCAACCTCGTGTTCGGCGAGGAGTCCGGCGGCCGGCAGCTGTCAACGGCCGACGAGGTCGACATGGTCTCGTTCACCGGGTCCGCCGCCGTCGGGGGCGCAGTCATGGCGCAAGGCGGCCCTTCGGTCAAGAAGGTCGTCCTCGAGCTCGGCGGCAAGTCCGCATGCATCCTCCTCCCGGGAGCCGACATCGAAGCGGTGACACCGGTCGCCATCAACCGACTCATGAGCAACACGGGCCAGGCGTGCGGGGCGACGTCGCGTCTGCTCGTTCAGGAGGACGACCTGGAGCGCTTCGGGGAGTCGGCCGTGAAGCACATGTCGAGCATCGTCGTCGGTGACCCGCGAGACCGGGCCTCCGACTTGGGGCCTTTGATCGACGGCCGCCACCGCGGCTTCGTCGAGGGCTACGTCGAGCGGGCATTGGAGGGAGGGGCCGAAGTGCTCGCCCGTGGCGAGGTATCGAGCGGCGCTCCCCAGGGCGGCTTCTTCATGCCTCCCCTCCTGCTGACAGGCGTCTCCAACCGCAGTGAGTTGTGCCAGGAGGAGCTGTTCGGACCCGTCGGCGCCGTGCTGACCTACGGCGAGGTCGACGAGGCCGTCGCCATCGCCAACGACAGCACCTACGGGCTCAACGCCGGCGTGTTCGGGCCGACAAGCGAGGCCCTGCGCGTCGCCAGGCGGATCCGCTCCGGGACCGTTGTGGTCAACGGCGGCGGCCGTACGACGACGGCCGCCCCCTGGGGTGGCTTCCGGCGCAGCGGCACCGGTCGCGAGGCGGGTGACGAGGGGTTCCGGGAGTTCTTCGAGATCAAGCACATCCAGGTCGGCTGGGCCTGAACCGGGCCGTGGCCCTCGCCCTCGAAGCGAACCCTCACGAGAGCTTCCGGCAGCTGGCGTACGTGACCTGGCCCGACCGGTTCGACGACGCTCTATGGACCTGGCATGACGTGATGGGCGTCGGGCCGTTCTATCTCGCCGAATTCCGCCTGGCCAACCAGGTGTTCCGCGGCCGGCCGACGGACGGCACCTGCAAGGTCGCTCTCAGCTACCACGGAGACGTTCAGGTCGAGATCATCGCCCCGACCAACGATGCTCCCTCGCCCTACACCGAGCTACTCGAAACGCTCGACTCGGTGCCGACCGCCGGCGCCTTCCATCACGTCCTCGTCGACGCACCCGACTACGACGGCACCTGCGAGCGGCTCCTGCGGTCGGGCCTCGAGGAGAGCCTCAGTGCCAACCTGAGCGACGGGCGGCGAATGACCTACCTGGACGGCCGGGCGATCATCGGATCGTACGTCGAGGTCATCGAAGCGGGCACTGCCAACACTCTGCTCTGGTCGCTCATGCACCGGCAGTGCGCCGAGTGGGGCGGCACGGACCCGATCCGCTCCTACTGCGACCTGCAGGAGCAGGCAGAGTCGGAGTAGGAGCGCGCCGTGCTGCCGGCGGAGTCAGGCCACCGACTGCGCCGAGCCGCGCTTGGCGGCCAGGTCCAAAGGCACTGTCAGCGATCAGGTCCTCCTGCCCGCCGACGAGCTGCCGGCGTCCGGCCTCGACCAGGATGGATCGCGCCTCGAGGCCGATCTCGTCGAATCCCGGGAGCCCGATCAGCACGGCCACCCGTTGGCCGTGACCGCAATGCCCATGCCGGCAGCGCGCGCCAAGCCATCGGATGCCGGGTCGATCCCGGCCATGGCAAACATCGGCTCGGACCCCGAAGGACAGGGCCCCGTCTTTCCGTGATCCGGAACGGACCCTGCAGCGCACCGCCGGAGAGGACAACCTGTCGGAGTGGGTGCAGCTCCTCGTTCTCGACGAGCAGGACCTCGTCTACCGTCGGTGAGCGCCGGGGCCCGGGACGCTGATGATCAACTTGAGCAATATGCGAGGGGATCTCGTCGAACCTTTCGTGCACGGAAAGGAGCACTGTGAGCCTTACCCTGGTCGTAATAGATATGCAGAACGGCTTCTGTCGGGACGAAGGGTCAGCCCGCAGCTCCGGGATGGCCATCATGGGCCTGGACGGGGTGATCGATCAATGCGCAGAGCTCATCCGGGTGGCGCGAAGCGAGTCGGTTCCCATCGTGTATACCAGGCACACCTACCGGCCTGGACATCTCGACGCCCCGCCGAGCATCCGTCACCAGTTGAGACCAGACGCCTTCTTGAGGGGAAGTTGGGACGCCGCCATCGTGGATGAGCTCTGCGCTGAGCCTCACGATTCCATAGTTGACAAGGCGAGGTTCGACGCCTTCCTGTACACGGACCTAGAGCTCGTGCTACGCAGCCTCGAGACGACACACGTTGTAATCGCCGGCATCGTGACGAACATGTGCGTGGAGAGCACGGCCCGAGCGGCCCAGCAGCGCGACTTTGGAGTAACCGTAGCCAGGGACGCCACGGCGGCAACAGAAGAGCGCTTTCACGAAGCCTCCCTTGCTGCTATGCGTACGGTATTTATCGCTACGGAACCTTGGAGGTCTGTCTTCGCTGCGGAGTTGCATTAGGCACTTTGCCTCGTGCGACAACGGCGGGGATGCGTGCCGCCCAGGTTGGCGACATGGATGCCGGCACAGTCGGCCATGTCCTGGCATTGCTCGGGACGGACCCGGAGCTGATACAGGATGCGCCGGCGGGGTGTCGTCGGCCTGGCGGGCGCAGGTTTGACAGCTTGCTAGCAAGCTACTAAGAAGGGGCTGTGCCCGAAGGCGGTGGCGGCGAGGACGCCAAGCAGCAGTTCAACATCTACCTGCCGGCGGGTTTGGTGCGGCGGGTGAAGCACGCCGCGGTCGACTCCGATCAGTCGTTGTCGGCGTTCGTGGCCGACGCGCTCGAGCGCCACCTGCAAGCGGAAGAGGAGGACGAATGAAGGTGATGCCGATCCGCTACGCCCGGGATGTGAGGGTGTCGGCCGAGTTCTACCGAGCGCTGGGCCTCGAGGTCGGGTCCGTCTCGCGTCCCGGTGGCTGGGCCGAGCTGTCGGCACGGGCCGGGACCCTTGCGCTCCACGTCGCCGATGGGACCAACGACGGGAGCTGCGAGCTGGCTTTCGAGGCCGACGAACCGCTCGAGGCGGTCGCAGCCCGTTTGCGGTCCGCAGGTTTTGCTCCGGGTGACATCGTCGACGAGAGCTTCGGCCGGTCCCTACAGGTTCCCGATCCCGACGGTGTCGTGGTCCAGGTCAACGAGCACGAGCGAGAGCTCTATACCTGATGACCCAGAGCGCCGGGGGCCTGCCGAGGATGGCACGCTCCGTCGGCTCTCCTCAGGGGCGCCTGGCGGTGGGGGTCTTGTTGTTGGAGTTTGTCAGCGCCATGCAGGTCTACGTGACCTCGGCGCTGCTGCCCCTGATAGCCGGCGACCTGCAGGCCGCCGATCGGCTGGCGCTGCTGGTGTCGGGCACGACGATCGGGACGCCGGCACCTCCGGCGCTCCCTGGCCCACTGCCGTCGTGGGTGCCGGGATGGCGCTCGCCGCGGCGCGCCCGCTTCTCCCGCACGGCACAGCCCGCGCGCGCCGGGGCGCGCCCGCCGCCCTGTTGGCACTGCTGTTCTTTGGCGCCGGCTACTTCGGCGCTGACGGTCTTCTCACGATCTTCGTCACCGGCGCCGACCATGCCGGGCTCTACGAAGCAGGTGCCGCCCTGACCGGAGGCGGTGTCGGCTGGGGGATCACCAGTCTTCTGGCTCCCCGTCTCCTCGGACGAGACCAATCCAAGGCGGCCCGACTCGCCTGCGCCGGATTGGCGCTCACGGCGGCAGGGACGCTCGTTCTCGGCGCGACCGGCCCGACGGCCGGCCTCGCCGCCTGGGTCATCGCCAGTGGTGGTGTCGGCCTCGCCTACCCCACCCTTTGCCTCGCCGCCACCACCGCGACCACGCTCCCTCCCGCCGAGCTCGCCGCATCGGCCATCATCGCCGAGTCCTTCGGTGCCCTCATCGGCCGTAGCATCGGATCGGGCCTGGCGTCGAGCATCACCGCCACCGGGCTCTCACACGCCCTGGCCCTCCGCTTCACCTACGTTCTCTTCGCAGGCATCCTCGCCCTGGCCGCGATCGTCACGACCCGCATCGGGCCCCCGATAGCGGTCACATCGAAGTACACCGAGAACCTGGATTGAAAGGAGACCGGGGACGAGCTCACCATGCGAGCGGCGTGCCCATACCTGCCGATGGCGCCAAAAGTCACGATTCTGGACGACTATCAGAATGTTGCGTTGTCAAGCACCGACTGGTCAGGGGTGTCGGCGCTTTACGACGTCGAGGTTCTCACCGAGCACATCGCCGACGTTGACGAGCTCGTGGAGCGGTTGGCCGACAGCGAAGTGGTCGTAGCCATGCGGGAAAGGACCCCGTTCCCGGCGACGACCCTCGCTCGACTACCGGCACTGAGGCTTCTCGTCACCACCGGTATGGTCAATGCCTCCTTCGATCTCCGAGCGGCGCGCCAGGCCGGCATCACCGTGTGCGGTACCGGCGGCAAGGGCAACGCCGTCCCGGAGCTGACCCTCGGCATGATGATCGCCCTGTCACGCCATTTCGTCGCCGAGGATGCGAGCATGCGCGACGGTGGCTGGCAGCACACCATCGGGCCAGGACTCGCCGGCCGGGTTCTGGGTGTCGTTGGCCTCGGTCGACTCGGCCAACCCGTCGCCACCCTGGCGCAGGCCTTCGGGATGACGGTCACGGCATGGAGTCCCCATCTGACCCACGAGCGGGCCTCGTCGGTCGGGGCGCGCGCCGTCGACAAGGCGGAGCTCTTTGCCGGAGCCGACTTCATCACCATCCACATGCCCCTGGCCGAAGCCACTCGAGGGCTGATCGGCGCCCCCGAGCTCGAGCGCATGGGGACCCACGCCTACCTCGTCAACACGTCGCGCGGACCCATCGTCGACGCCGCCGCACTCGTGGACGCCTTACGCCACCGGCGGATTGGGGGTGCCGCCCTGGATGTGTATGACATCGAGCCGTTACCCGCCGGCGACCCACTGCGGAGCATGCCCAACACCCTGCTGCTTCCACACATCGGCTACGTGACAACCGAAGCGTACGAGACGTTCTACGGCGATGCCGTCGGGGACATCGTGTCGTTCCATGCCGGCCACGCCCAGCGCGTAATCAACTGAGGTGAAGGCGTCGGTGGCGTCCCCGCCCAAAGAAAGGGTCGAGTCGTTGGCCCGCCTACGGAGAAGCGAGGCCGTTGAGGTAGATCGAAAGGAGTCGACGGCAGGTGTCATCCCAGTTCGGCAGGGCGGGCAACGGCTGGGCGAGCATGGCGCCGAAGATCACCACGTCACGGGGGGAGATGTCAGCACGGATCGAGCCGTCTGCCACGCCGCGGTCGAGCATGCGCCGCACGGCGCGATGCACCTCCGACCGGAGGTCGGCGGTGTGGGACGTCGTCACGTCAGGGCCGCCATGCAGAGGGAGGACCAGCTCGTGGCGCTGGCTGATCCCGGCGTCGAGGAAGGCGCTGACACACACCAAGCCGGTCCCTTCGAGTGACTCGGCTCGCAAGGCGTTGCGCAGCACCTGATCAAACGAGCGGCGGGTCAGGGCGTCGAGCAGGGCCTCGCGGGTCGGGAAGTGTCGGTAGAGCGTTCCTATGCCGAGGCCGGCCTCGGCTGCAATGGTGGCCATCGGCACCCGCGGGCCGTCCCGGTGGACTGCGCTCGTCGCGGCCACGAGGAGGCGGCTGCGATTCAGGCGTGCGTCGCGGCGCCGCTCGTCGGGTTCGACGGCAGCAACGACCGGGGCGGCGGCACAGCTCCTCCTCGGCCCGGTCACGGATCAAGCTTGAAGATGCAGAAGGGGTGGCCGGCGGGGTCGGCGTAGACGCGCAGGGGTTCCTCGGGGTCATCGGAGCGATCGGAGAGCAGCCGGGCGCCGAGGGCGATGGCCCGCTCGTGATGCGTGTCGAGCTGCGATGCCGTGGCCACCGTCAGGTCGAGGTGGAGCTGTTGGGCGACAGGGCCGTGCGGCCAGGTCGCCTCCGGTAGCTCGGCCACCCGTTGGAAGGCCACGCCGGCCCTTCCCCCCGTGTTCCGCAGGACGAGCCAGTCCTGCCCCCTCGGGTCCGGCTCGCCGGCCGCGGGGGGCTCGTCCCCGGCCGGTACTCGAGCCCGAGCAGCTCCCGGTAGAACTCCGCCAGCCCACGCGCGTCGACGCAGTCGATGACGACCTGGCGGAGCTCGGGGAACCCGGATCTCGCCTCCATCGGACGCTCAGGGAACCGGTGCGGGGTTGACGCCGGTGAGCAACATGTGGCCGGCGTCGACAGGGAGGGCGACGCCGGTGACGGCGGCGGCACCGTCTGATACCAGCCACAGGGCGGCGTCGGCGAGCACCTGCGGGTCGAGCATGCCGACGCCTTTGAGGGCGTGGAATGAGCCGCCGCCGGCCAGGAGATCGTCCCGGGTGCCCCCCTCGTGTCCTGCGAACATGTCATACGCTCCTTGCCAGTTCGTCATGCCGGTGTCGATGGCGCCGGGACAGATGGCGTTGCATCGGATGCCGTGGGGAGCGAGCTCCAAGGCGACGTTGCGCATCAGGCCGATCACGCCGTGCTTGGCCGTCACGTAGTGGGCGTAGTTGACGCCTGGTTCGAGGCCGTTGACCGATGAGGTCATCACGATGGCGCCGGTGCCTCGCTCGATCATGTGCGGGGCGACGGCCTTGGCCGACCGCCAGACACCACTGAGGTTGGTGCCGATCATGTCCGACCACTGCTCTTCGGTCAGCTCCCAGAACGGGGTCATGGCCCAGATGCCGGCGTTGGCGATGAGAATGTCGATCTGGCCGAACTCGGCCAGGCCTCGGCTCACGGCATGGTCGACCTGATCCTGGGAACGAACGTCGGCCTGCACGGTCACGACTCGGCGGTCGAGCTCTTCGATCGCCTTCGCCGTGTCGGCTAGGTCCTCGGGCTTGGACAGCGGGTAGGGCACGGTGTCGACCTGTTGGGTGATGTCGGTCGCGATGATGTCGGCACCGTTGCGAGCCAGGGTGAGCGCGTGGGCCCTTCCCTGTCCGCGTGCGGCGCCCGTCACCAGAGCCACTTTTCCTTCGAGTCCAGTCATCGCTCGGTCTCCTTGTCCTTGGCCTTCGACGTCGTTGGCCTTCGACCTTCGTCTATACCCCGCCGCGTGGATTGTGACGAGTGGGAGCCGTACGCTCGCCCCGATGCGTCAGGAGGGATGGGCCGGTCGCTCCTTGGCCGCAGCTCGGGTCGATCTGCGGCCGTCTACCCGCCCGCCTTCTCCCCTTCTCGTCGTCGTGGCGACCGCCGTTTCCCTCGGTCTTTCCTTGGGCGTCGATGCCCTCCTGGTGGTTGCCGCCACGGCGCTGTTCCCCTCCATCGCCGGCTACACGCATTTTCGCTTCTCCGACTACGCCCTGCTGACGACCATCGGGATTCTCGCCGCCGGTCTGGCCTGGCCGGTGGTGGCCCGGGTGACCTCCGCGCCGCGCTGGCTCTTCTTCCGGATGGCGCTTGTGGTCTCGGCCGTGCTCATCGCCCCCGACGCCTGGCTGCTGGCACGGGGGGAACCTCCGAGAGCGGTTGCCGTCCTCGTGGCCATGCACGTGGCCATCGCGCTGATCACCTACAACCTGCTGGTTCGTGCCGCTCCGGCCGAGACGGCCACGTCGCCTCCCGCCCCCGCCCCCGTACCCGCGGCCCCGGCGTCGGCGTGGTCGGCCCATGCCACGTGGATCACCATGGCCGCCCTCGTCGGCCTCGAGGGAGCCCTCGGCGTCGCCGCCCTCGTGGTGGTTCCCTATGGCCGGCCCGACGTATGGCTTCCGACCGGCGGCCGGGCCGTGTACGTCGTTCACGCCGTCGTCGGCGGGGTGCTCGGTCTGATCGGAGCCGTGCTCGTCCTGGCCACGAGAACCCGTCCCACTCGGGTGCCGTTCTATTCGGCTCTTGTCGGCTTTCTCGGGGTCGCCGTCGGCGCCGGTGGTGGTGTCCTTGCCGTCTACCGTGCGGATCGGCTCGCCGGCATGGGTCTGATGTTCCTCGGCGTGGTGGTGGCCGGCTTCGCCTACCTCACCCCGATCAGCTTCGCCGAGCGCGACGCGCTCAGGGAGCGACCGTTGGGCGAATCGGCTGCTCTCGGGGAATGGGAGGGCGGTGCGGCCGGCGAGCTTGTATGCGACCGGTGTCATGCCCTGGCGGCCGAGACGAAGCGGCGCGTCGCTCCCGACGTCAACACGAAGGACTGGGCATCGGCTCGCATCGCCGCCGGGATCTGCCCGCTCTGCCCCGACTCGCGCCTTCGGGCCCCCGGCGGGGTGTCGATGTGTGGCTGCTGTCGCACCGTCTACCGCCGACTGCCGGGCGAAGTGGACGACGCCGCCTGGGTCGCATCCCCGGGCCGGCGTGTTCGTTAGGGCCCTACCCTCACGTCGGGCGGCGGGGGCCGGACACGTCGGGTTGGTGGAGTTGATGGGCCAGGGAGGCGCCGGCGTGGGCGCCCGCACCCATCGAAGCGGGAGCGTCAAGCACCGCAAGCAGCTCACTCCCGTCGATCGTTTCCCTGTCGAGAAGTAGTTCGACGACACGATCGAGCTCGGCCCGATGCGTGCGCAGCAGGTCGGTAGCCCGTTGTTCGGCCTGGCGCAGCAGCAGGGCGACCTCCTCGTCGATGGCCTGCTGGGTGGCCTCGGCGTAGGGTCGGCCCGAAAGTCCCTGGCCCAGGTAGCCGGGTCCCTCGTCGCCGTAACCGATGGGCCCGAGGCGGGCGGAGAGCCCCCACTCGCGCACCATGCGGGTGGCGAGCTGGGTGGCGCCGGCCAGGTCGTTGGATGCGCCCGTCGACGCCTCGCCGAGGACGAGCACCTCGGCGGAGCGGCCGCCGAGGCGCACGGTCAGCGAATCGAGAAGGTAGCTCTCGGGGTAGAGGTGGCGTTCGTCCTCGGGGAGCTGCTCGGTGACGCCGAGGGCCTGACCGGCCGGCAGGATGGTCACCTTGGCCACCGGATCGGCGTGCGGGGAAAGGGCCGCCACCAGGGCATGGCCGGTCTCGTGGACGGCGACCGAGTGCTGCTCGTCGGGCATCAGCGCATTGGAGCTGTCCCTGCGGCCCAGCAAAAGGCGGTCCCTTGCGGCGTCGAAGTCGGCGGCGTCGACGATCGAACGTTGGTCGCGCACGGCGTGCAGGGCGGCCTCGTTGACCAGGTTGGCGAGATCGGCGCCGGAGAACCCCGGCGTTCCCCTGGCCACGATGTCGAGGTCGACATCGGGCCTGACGTGGATCTCGGCGGCGTGCACGGCGAGGATGGCCCGGCGCTCGACCAGGTTGGGGAGCGGGATCTCCACCGTCCGGTCGAAGCGTCCCGGCCTGAGGAGGGCGGCGTCGAGAGACTCCGGGCGGTTGGTGGCGGCGATCACCACCACCCCTGTGGCGGGGTCGAAGCCGTCCATCTCGGCCAGCATCTGGTTGAGGGTCTGCTCCCGCTCGTCGTTGCCGCCGCCGATGCCGCCGGCCCCGCCGCCCCGCTTGCCACCGATGGCGTCGATCTCGTCGATGAAAATGATCGAAGGGGCCCGCTTGCGGGCGTCGGCGAAGAGGTCCCGTACCCGGGAGGCGCCCACGCCGACGAACAGCTCCACGAAGCTGGATCCCGTCAGGGCCAGGAACGGCACCTCGGCCTCGCCGGCGACCGCTCGGGCCATGAGCGTCTTGCCCGTGCCCGGCGGCCCCACCATGAGCACCCCCTTGGGCCCGACGGCGCCGGCCTTCTCGTAGCGCTCCGGGTGCTTCAAGAAGTCGACGACCTCCTGGACCTCGGACTTGGCCCCGGCGTAGCCGGCCACGTCGGCAAACCGGGTCGTCGGGCGTTCCTCGTCGTAGACCTTGGCCCGCGACCCGCCGATCCCCATAAGACCGCCGCCTGCTCCCGAGGCGCCCAGCTGGCGTTTCGCTCTGCGGGTGACCACCACGAAGAAGCCGACAAGGAGGACGAACGGCAGCAGGTCAACGATGATGGTGGCGGCGGATATGCCGCTGCTCGCAGCCGAACCCACGACCTGGACGTGATGCGATGTGAGCAGCCCGTTGAGCCCCGTGTCCTGCAGCGCCGTGGGGATCTGGGTGCGATACGAGCCGCCCTTGACGAGGTTGCCGCTCACCGCACCGGTGGTGGCGATGGTCGCCGTCTTGATCTGGTTGGCGCTCACAGACGACTGGAAGTCGGTGAACGACAGCTGCTTGGGCGACGATCCCTTGCCGCCGCCGAGGCCGGAGAAGAGCAACAGGCCGACCGTGATCACGATGCCGGCGACGAGCAGCCAGTGCCGCCACGGCGGCGGCGGGTTGGGCGCGGTGGCGGGGCGGGGGTCCTTGGGTGGACCCGAGCGTGCCGGCGCCGAACGGTGGACCTGCCTGCTTATCATCGGGGCTCCTGTCGACGACGTGAGTGTCGATGACGTGATGAAGTGAGGCACCATCCTGCCCCAACGGCCCGACAAGGCGGTCTCCCGCCGGCCATCTGTTCATGGTTAGTTTCGCGGGCCCGCACGATCCGGTGGTTTACCGTCCTCGGGTCAACGGGTATCGTCTCACCGCTCTGCGCATGACTGTGCGCACAGCGTACGACTAGGGGCGAGCTGGCTCGGGCTCGTTGCCGAAACGTGTAGGGGGGGCAATCCATGACCGTCACCGCCCGAGGCGACCGCAGCACGAGCGGGCTGACCACAGGGACCCTGATCGCCGCCGCCGTCGGCGTCTGCGTGGCCCAGGTCGGGCTGGCCATCCCCGCCGTGCTCAACGGCCTGTTCCAACAGGACCTGCACACCAGCTCGTCGCAGCTGACCTGGATCTCCGACGCCTTCCTCGTGCCCATCACCCTGCTGGAGCTCAGCTTCGGCGTGGTCGGCGACCTCTTCGGGCGCAAGCGCCTAGTACTGATCGGAGGCGCGCTGATCCTGGTCGGCGAACTCTTCGCGGCCCTCACTCACGGCGTGTACTTCCTGTGGGCCGGCCAGGCCATGGCCGGCATCGGCGCCGCCGCCCTGTTCCCGACCACCCTCGCCCTCGTCGCCGCCGGCACGACCACCCCGCGCCAGCGGGCCCGCGCCATCTCGATCTGGGCCGCCGCCCTGGCCACAGGCGCCTTCCTCTCGCCCGTCCTCGGTGGCCTCACGAGCACGATCCACTGGGGCAACGACGTCAACGCCGGGTGGCGCTGGTCGTTTCTCGCCGTCGTCGTCCTGGCCGCGATCAGCGTGACCGTGACCGCACTCCTCGCCCGTGATTCACGGTCCCCTGCGGGGAGATCGCTCGACTTCCCCGGCCAGATCACCATCGCCGTAGCCCTCTTCGCCCTCCTCTTCTCCGTCATCCAAGGGCCCACGAGCGGCTGGGGAGCCCCGCTGGTGATCGGCGGGTTTGTCCTGGCCGTGATCGCCTTCGCCGCCTTCATCGGCGTCGAGCAACGTTCCGCTGCGCCCCTCCTCAGACTGGAGCTGTTCAAGAACCGGGCGTTCGCGGTGACCGCCGTCGTGACGGTGTTCGGGATGTTCGCCTACCTCGGTACCGCCTACACCACCAGCATCAGGCTGAGCTCGATTCAGGGGTTCACCCCCCTGAAGACGTCCATCGCCTTCGTGCTGCTCAACGCCGTGACCCTCGTCGGCCAGCCCGTGATCTCCCGGGTGCTCGAACGCTTCAACCCCCGATGGGTGCTCGGCGTCGGCTTCGCCTTCATCGCCGCCGGCGATCTGTGGGCGTCGACCATCCCGGTGTCCAACCGCGACATCACCGCCGTCGTCGCGCCGCTCCTGCTCGTCGGCATCGGCTTCGCCCTCAGCGTCTCATCGGTGACGGCCGTGGCGGTCAACACCGTGCCCATCAACCTGACCGGCATGGCCAGCGGGTCGACCAGCCTGCTGCGCGACTTCGGCTTCACCCTCGGGCCCGCCGTGATCGGCGCCATCGCCCTCAGCCGTGCCGCCAACGAGATCGCCCGCAAGGCGCCGTCCCTCCCGGCCCCGCTGCTCAAGGCGGCCGGACCGCTCGGGCTGAACTCGCCGGCCAAGCCGGGGGGTGCCGCCGTGCAGAAGATCGCCTTCGACGCCCTCGGCCACGCCTACTCGCTCGGCTACATCGTCTGCGGTGTGGCCGCCCTCGTCGCCGCCTTCCTGACCGTCGGCGCCCTGCGCGGCGGGGTCGGCGAGGCGGAGGACGTCAACGTGGCCGTCGAGGCGGCCCGCTGAACGCAGCTATTCGAGCGGGATGACCCGGTCGCCGTCGCGTGTGGCGGTCTCCCGCTCGCCGGCCGGTCTGGGACCGAGGATGCGCCTGTCTTCGGGGAGAATGGCGACGTCGTTGATGCTCGCCTCCCGCCGGCGCATGTAGCCGTGGGTGTCGAACTCCCAGTTCTCGTTGCCGTAGCTGCGCCACCACTGCCCGGCCTCGTCGCGCCACTCGTATTGGAACCGCACCGCGATGCGGTCGGACCCGAAGGCCCACAGGCTCTTGCGCAGTGCGTAGTCCAGCTCGCGTTCCCACTTGCGCGTGAGGAAGGCGACGATCTCCTCGCGTCCGTGGAGGAACTCCGAACGGTTCCGCCACACCGAGTCGACCGTGTAGGCGCCGGCGACCCGCACGGGATCGCACGTGTTCCACGCGTCCTCGGCGGCCTGCACCTTCTGGCGGGCACCGGCCTCGTCGAAGGGCGGGACGGGCGGTCGGTCGTCGGTCACGGGAGGGGCGGTCGGTCGAGCGCCGGCGGCGTCATCGGTCGACGAGCACCGGCGTCCCGTCGGGGACCTTGGCCATCACGGCCATGCCGGGGGCCGGCACCCGGACGCAGCCGTGGCTGATGGCCTGACCGAAGATGGAAGGGTCGGAGACGAGGCTCTCCCAGCCGTGGATGGCGATGACGCCGGCCTGCCCGCCGGGCGTCGGAGCGGGGAACTCGGCCAGGGCGAGCTTGGAGGTGGTGTGCATGGCCAGGGGGCGGATCAGTGGCGCCTCGACGGCGTTGACCCCGACGGCGGCGACATTGCCGGCGACGAACGTCCTACCCGTCGGCGTGGGCGTAGCTGGCGCCCCGACGGCCACCGGCCACGAACCGACCGATCGGCCCGAGTGGAATACGGTCAGCTCCCGCTTCGACAGGGACACGACGACGGCCCACCTGACGGTCGCCTTCCGCACCGACGTCGCCTTCACCCAGGCGGTGACACCGTTGGGCGGCCCGAGCAGCTCCACCCGGTCGTAGCCGCGCGCCGTCTGCTCGACAGGTGCCCACGTCTGGCTGCCGTCGGTGCTCGGCCCCAGGAGCCCGACCCGAGCCCCGCCCGGCGCGCCATAGGTCGCCGCCCCGCTCGAGGCGAGCGGCGTCACGACGGCGGTAGTGGCTGGCAGCCCGGCGTCGGCCCGATCGTGCCTGCGGTCGGCGCGCACCGTGTGCTCGTGCCGTGACGCCTTCGTGTCCACGCGGTGGTGGCGGGGCGCGGGCGTCCTCGGTGCTGGCGGGTTCGTCGCGGCCGTCGGGTCGGGGGCCGTCGGGTTGGGGGCCGTCGGGTTGGGACGTGTCGGGTTGGGACGTGTCGGGCCGGCGGCGGCATGATGGGTCGCGGCGCCACAGCCGGCGACGGCGAGCGTCGCCACCAGCATCAAGCCCACCGCCAGACGAGTCATTCGCCCCGGCCTCACGAGCGGTTGCGCCTTCTGCGGGACGGCCGGATGGGGCCGTTCACGTCTCGGGCCCGCCGCCGGCCGGGTTGCCGCCTGCGCCGGCCGGGGTGCCTGTGCCGGCCGGGGTGCCTGCGCCGGCCGGGGTGCCTGCGCCGGCTCGGCTCGCCCGATAGGCACGCGCCCGCCCCCGCATCAGCCCGTGGGCGTCGGCCATCCACGGTGTGTCCTTGGGCAGATAGCGCTTGGGGACCTTGGCGAGCACGGTGTAGTTGGTGTCACACATGTTGGCGATCGGTGTCCTGGCCGTCTGGGAGACGAGCTGGTAGGCGTCCATGAGCGAGAGCCCGGTGTCACCTGCTACCCAGTGAACCATCTCCGTGTGGGCGATGCGGAAGGCGTCGTCGAGCGGACGCCACGAGCCGGCGACCATCAGGAACTCGTCGTCCTCCAGCCGGGGCCAGGCGCAGTAGACGCCCTTGATGACCTCGACGGTGAAGACCGTGTTCATCGCGCCCTCTACCGCCACCCCGCACGCCTCGCCATCGCCCATGGTGTAGTGGCCGTCGCCGAGGCACAGCTGGGCGCCCGGCACGTTCACGCCGAGGTAGAGCGTCGTGCCCGCTCGCATCTCCGGCGTGTCCATGTTGCCGCCGAACGCCTCGGGGACGAGGGTGTTGCGGACCTCGAACGCCTTCGGGGCGACGCCGACGGTGCCGTGGAACGGCGTCAGGGGCAGGTCGACGGTCACGTCGGAGTCGAGGGCATGGAATGTCACCGTGGCCAGGTCACGGTCGACGGTGTAGAGCCACGTCTTCTCTGGCAGCGGCGCCTGAAGCGTCGGCGTGTACGCCGTGGAGGTGAGGGCGCCGAAGAGCGGGACCGTGGTGCTCACGGCCCAGTCGCGTGCCGGCTGGATATCGATGAAGTGCACGGCGATGGTGTCGCCGGGCTCGGCCCCTTCGATGTGGAACGGACCCGTCTGCGGATTGAGGAACGGGGCCTCGATCGACGTGCTCGGCAGGTCGTGGATCCCCCGGATGCGCCCGGCGAAGCAGTCCTCGGTGAACACGTCGAGGATGGCGCCGGGCGCGACCCGCAGGGCGGCTTCGACACCGCCGAAGGTATAGACCAGTCGTTCGGGAGGCGGGTTGAACGAGAAGACGTCGAGCGTGTCCGCAGGTCCGCCGGTCACGTCGTCCCGCCCGATGATGTGACCTCGCTCCAGACACGCCACTGTCCCTTGCCGGCCCGCTTCGCCTCGTACATCGCCGTGTCGGCCCTTGCGATCAGCTGGCGGTAGGTCAGCGCCGGGTCGAAGGGGGCCAGCCCGAGGCTGGCCCGCACATGCACGGCCACCCCGCCGATGCTGAGCGGCGTCTCGAGCGAAGCGATGATCCGGTCGGCGACGGTCTTGGCGTCCTCGAGGTCGGTGCCGGCGATGTGGAGGACGAACTCGTCGCCACCGAGGCGTCCGAGGAAGTCGTCGGGCCGGAGCAGCGACTGGATCCGCTCGGCGGTGATCCGGAGGACCTCGTCGCCGATCGGATGACCGTGGCGGTCGTTGACCATCTTGAAGTCGTCGAGATCGATCACCACGAGGATCCCCGATTCACTGTCCTCGGCGGTGGAGAGCCCGTCGAAGCCGACCCGGCTCAACGCGCCGGTCACCTGGTCGTGGACGACCTGGCGCCGCAGCTCCCTGGTAGTGAGTCGGCGGCGCAGGGCCACGTCGGCGAGGCCGCTGACCCGTTCGGCGACCCCGAGGTGACCGGTCAGCGGCTCTCGATGCTGCATCGACCAGACGACGAGGCAGCCGACGACGGCCGTGTCCTGCGTACCTCCCGCCGCCGGGCTGTAGACCTCCAGCCGTCGGATCGGCAGGGGAACGCACCAGCAGGCCTTGAGTCCGAGCGCTACAGCGTCGGTGCGCAGCGGTTCATCGATGGGGGCGTCGGGCGCCTCGATGTCGCCGATGATCATGCTCTCGCCGGTGGCGATGACCGACTGCCAGGGGCCCTCCGGCGTGCGCAGGGTGGCGGGAACGAGGTCGGTGACCCAGTCCCCTTCCGGTCCTGCGATCAAGATGGCGCCCATGATGCCGGGAATGCGGAGGTCGATGTACTCCACGAGCTTGAAGAGCGCATCGGTGCCCTCGTCGTCGTGGGCCAGGGCGCTGAGGGCGTCGTAGAGGGCCCGGCGCGCCACGACCTCTCGGGCGATGACGAGCAGGCCGCCGATCTCGGGGTCGGCGAGGAAGTCGTTACCGAGGACCTCGAACGGTACCCATCGTCCGTCGGCGTGGCGCAGCCGGTATTCGCCGGCCACGTCGGTGTCGTCCCAGGTGCCCGCAGGCTTGATGGCGTTTCCTGCGAAGTGCCCGAGCATCGAGAGCGCCATCCCCTGGTCCTCGGGATGGAGCAGCGAGATCACGTTGGATCCCACGAGGCCGTCGGGCGGGTAGCCGAGCAGGCGGGTGACCGAAGGGCTCGTGTAGGCGACGGTGCCGTCGACTTCAACCAGCCCGATCAGATGGGTGGTACCGGTGATCAGCGCCTTGATGGTGCGCGTCAAGCCATCCGGCCGGTCCGCGGTCTCTCGTCCGACGGTCTCAAGTACGACGGCGGGCTGGTCGGCTTGGTTGCTTGGCATACTCACGGTCCATTCGAACGAAGGTGGAGCGTCCGCCGGCATCGCAAAACTAGCATCGGCGCCCGTGGCGTCAGGGGTGGTCATCGACGGCGAGGGCGTCGCCCGCTGCCCGTGGGCGACGGGCCATCCGCTCAACCTCGCCTACCACGACACCGAGTGGGGTCTCCCGGTCCACGACGAGCGAGGGCTCTACGAACGGATCACCCTCGAGGCCTTCCAATCCGGGCTGAGCTGGCTGACGATCCTGGCCAAGCGGCCGGCGTTCAGAGCCGCGTTCGACGGGTTCGATCCCGATGCCGTCGCCGGGTACGGCGACGCCGTCGTGGCGCGGCTCCTCGGCAACGCCGCCATCGTCCGCAACCGGGCCAAGATCGAGGCGGCACGCACCAACGCCGGCGCCGTGATCGCCCTCAGGGCCGACGGCGGACTGGACCGGCTCATCTGGTCGCATCGCCCGGAGCTGACGCCGCGCCCCGAGACCGTCGACGACGTCCCATCGGTGTCCCCTGGCTCCAAGGCCCTCGCCGCCGACCTGCGGGGCCGGGGGTTTCGCTTCGTCGGTCCGACCACGGCCCACGCCCTCATGGAAGCGATCGGCATGATCGACGCCCACCTGGTGGGCTGTCACCGGCGAGGCTGCTCCGGCCTGTACCCCGAGCCCGGCCCTGCCGGTGTCGGCCCTGACGCCCCCGGTCCGGCTGAGCCCGGCGCGCTCAGAGGAGCTCGGCGGCCAGGTCGGCGACCGGCGAACGCTCCCCCTGGGTGAGCACGAGGTGGCCGAACAGCTCCTGGCCCGAGAAGCGATCGGCCAGGATGCTGAGCGCCGAGGTGCGCTCGGAGACGAACGGGCTGTCGATCTGGGACACGTCCCCGACGAGGGCGACCTTCGAGCCCGACCCCAACCTGGTCAGGATGGTCTTGAGCGTCAACGGCTCGAGGTTTTGGGCCTCGTCGACGATGATGAACGTCCGCTGCAGTGAGCGCCCCCTGAGAAACGTCACCGCCTCCATCGAAAGCGTCCCCTGTTCGACCCAACCCTCGAGGGTGGCTCGAGCCTTGCTGTGGTCGAGGTCGTCTCTCAGTGCGGCCATGGTGTCCTCGACGGTCGCAAACCACGGTTCGAGCTTCTCGTTCTTGTCGCCAGGGAGGAACCCGATGTCCTGGCGGCCCACGGCGACGAGCGGGCGGATGATCATGACGCGGTCGTAATGGTGGGCGTCGCCTGGCTCGAAGGTCTGCTCGAGGGCGGCGGCGATGGCGAGGATCGTCTTGCCGGTGCCGGCTCGCCCCGAGAGCCCGACGATCGGCACCGCCGGGTCCATCAGGAGATCGAGGGCGAAGCGCTGCTCCTTGGAGCGCGGCCGCAACCCCCAGGCCTCGGTGTGGCGCGCCAGCACCCGTACCCGGCCGTGGTGGCGGCGCACCAGGGCGGACTGCTGGCCGGCGTTCAGCACGGCGAACTCGTTGACCCGCAAGGCGGCGATGGCCTCCCGGTCGGAGCCGGCCAGGTCGTCGTCGGCGACGCCTCGGCCGCCGGCGTCGAAGACGTCGTCGACCAGACGGGACGACACGTCGAGTGACGCCCAACCGGGGTCGGCCTCGGTGTGGAAGTTGGACCTGACCTGGCGGTACTCCTCGGCGTTGAGCCCGACCGATGCCGCCTTGAGCCGCAGGTTGACGTCGGCGGACACCAGGGTGACCGGTGGGTCGATGCCGAGAGCGGCGGCGAGGATCCGGTTGTCGGCCTTGTCGACATCCAAGCCGAGCTGGCGGACCCGGTCGAGCTTGAGGCCGTTGATCACCACGCGGATCGTGCCGCCGCCGGCGAGGGGCGTCGGGGCCTTGAGGTCCTTGCCTGGCGACGCCGCCCTGAGCTCCTCGAGGAGGCGCGCCACCGTCCTCGCCGCTCGCCCCACCTCGTCCATCCGACCCTTGTGGTTGTCGAGCTCCTCGATCACCTTGAGGGGGAGCACGACATGAGCCTCCCCGAAGGCGAAGATCGACTCCGGGTCGGCCAGCAGGACGCTGGTGTCGAGCACGACGGTGGTGGAGAGGACCGCGGCGGCCGACCCGGTCGCTGCCTCCTCTCCGGAACGGGCAGCGGAAACCTCGGCCAAGCTCACGGGCAGCCTCACATGGTTACTGGGCGCCGGCCTCCGTTGAGACCGGTATGCCCCCCGACCCTACGGGGCGGCGGCGCCCGTGCCGCGGCAATCGGCCCACCGTCTGGTGCCCCATGAACAATGGGGAAACGCCTCGCCGCTTCGAGGCGCCGGCGGAGCCGGGGTGTTCACCGCCACGCCACATCGGGGGTCCGTCGCGCTCGGAGTACCGTCAACCATGGAGCTCGATCGGTACTTGGGCAGAGCCGTCCGTGAGATTTCGCGCTGGCAGGACGAGTTCGGTCCTTTCGATGCCCACGAGTCGCTGGCCGTGGCGGACGAGGCCTTCGATGCGGCCTTCTCCGAGCTGGTGGGCCGTCTGCGCGACAACTATCCGTTCTTTCACCCGCGCTACGCCGGCCAGATGCTCAAGCCGCCGCATCCGGCGGCGATCGCCGGCTATGTGGCCGCCATGCTCGTCAACCCCAACAACCATGCCCTCGACGGTGGCCCGGCGACGGCTCGCATGGAACGCGAGGTCGTCGATCGGCTGGCGACGATGTTCGGGTTGGTCGGCGGGCTCGGACATCTGACGACGAGCGGCACGATCGCCAACCTCGAGGCGCTCTTCGTCAGCCGGGAGACGCACCCGGGAAGGGGCATCGCCTACAGCGAGGACGCCCACTACACCCACGGGCGGATGTGTCACCTCCTCGGGGTGCGGGGCTTTCCCGTGGCGACGGACTCGACCGGCCGCATGGATCTCGACGCCCTCGCCGCCGTGCTCGAGGGCGGCGACGTGGGCACCGTGGTGCTGACGGCGGGGACGACCGGCCTCGGCGCCGTCGATCCCGTCCATCTGGCCCTCGCCGTCTGCCGGCGTCACGGGGTCAGGGCCCACGTGGACGCCGCCTACGGAGGGTTCTTCCGGTTGATCGCCGACGACACCGATGACGGCGTGGAGTCGGCGCCGTTCATCGCCATCGCCGAATGCGATTCCGTGGTTGTCGACCCGCACAAGCACGGCCTGCAGCCCTACGGCTGCGGGGCCGTCCTGTTCAAGGACCCTTCGGTCGGTCGCTTCTACGACCACGACTCGCCCTACACCTACTTCACGTCCGACGAGCCCCACCTGGGCGAGATCTCCCTCGAGTGCTCGCGTGCCGGGGCTGCGGCGGCCGGGCTTTGGCTCACCCTGCAGGTCCTGCCCCTCACCGCCGATGGACTCGGCGCCGCCCTCCGCCCCTGCCGGCGGGCGGCCAGGCACTGGTCCGAGCTCATCGACGCCTCGACCTCGATGACGCTGTACCAGGCGCCGCAGCTCGACATCGTCACGTGGTTCCCGACCTCGGATCGCCTCTCCGAGATCGACCGCATCTCGGGTCGCGTCCTCGACGCCGGCATGGCGGCCCGGCCCGAAGAGGCCGTCTACCTTGCCACCTATGTCGTCTCCGCCGCCGCCCTGGCCGGGCGGGGCCACGTCTTCGATGCGGATGTCGGCTCCGGCCGGATCCTCCGAAGCGTCCTGATGAAGCCCGAGCACGAGGCCGAGGTCCCGAGACTGCACGCCCTCGCCGCCGGCTTCGTCGAAACGGCCCGGCCCCGCTGAGCGGCGAGGGGTTCCGCGGTGACGGGTCCCGCCGCCCCAGGGTTCTTGTCGCGATCCGTGTACGCGTCGGCCCGAACCTGTCGCGATTTGTGTACACCGTGCGGTGCAAAATCGCGACAGGTTCGCTGGGATGCCCGGGGCGATGCCGGGTTTGCCACAATTGTCCCGTGCGCTTCCCCCGCCGATCGGTCATCGTCGCCGCCGTGGCCCTGACGTTGGCGGGCGCGGGGTGCGGTTCGACCGGGGGGTCCCACCCTTCGTCGGGTCCGACGTCGGCGGCCTCGACCGCGCCCAAGGCGCCGGCCCCGTCCGCCACCACCCCGGCGCCGGCGCCGGCAACCACCACCCCGGCGACCACCACGCCGGCCACGACCACCCCGGCCACGACCACCCCGGCGACCACGCCTGCGACCACCACGCCGGCGACCACGACGACCCTGCCGGCGGATCCGCAGCCGTCGGCCGATGCAGCCGCGGCCGACTTCATCGACGGCTGGAAGTCGGGAGCCAGGGGCCAGGCGCAGCGCGTGGCCACGAAGCGGGCCGTGACGAGCCTGTTCGCTCACGCCTACAAGGGCCAGAACGTGATCGACCGGGGCTGCTCGGACCAGTTCCTCCCCGTGGTGTGCTCCTATGGCCCCTACGGAGGCGGGTCGGGGGCGCTCTACGAGGTCAACGTCAGGCCGAAGGGCGCCAAGTGGTATGTGAGCTCGGTCATCATCGAGGGCTGACCTCAGCCCGCCCTGCGCCCTCCGACCAGCTCGAACGCCTCCCACATCGACGCATACCGCCCCCCCAGGGCGACGAGCTGGTCGTGGGTGCCGACCTCGGCAACCCGTCCATCGGCGACGACGACGATCCGGTCGGCCGAGCGAGCCGTCTGCAAGCGGTGGGCGATCACGATGGTCGTGCGGCCGTGCGAGAGGCGCTGCATGGCCGCGGCGACGCGCCCCTCGGTGGCCAGGTCGAGGTTGGACGTCGCCTCGTCGAGCAGGAGCAGGACGGGATCGACGAGCTCGGCCCTGGCCAGGGCGATGAGCTGGCGCTGGCCGGCGGAGAGCGACCGGCCCCGCTCGGCCAGCTCGTGAAGGTACCCGCCGGGTAGCCGGGCGACGAAGTCGTGGGCGCCGACGGCTCTGGCCGCCGCCTCCACCTCGGCGTCGGTCGCCTCCGGGCGTCCGTAGGCGATGTTGTCCCTGACCGTCCCGGTGAAGAGAAACGCCTCCTGTGGCACGTAGCCCAGCTGGCGGCGGTATTCCGGGAGGTCGAGCGACCTGAGGTCGTGGCCGTCGACGAGGACGCCCCCGCGGTCGGGATCGTAGAACCGGGCCAGCAGCTTGATCACGGTGGACTTGCCGGCGCCGGTCTCGCCCACGAGGGCGACCGTCTCGCCGGCATCGATGTGCAGGTCGATCCCTCGCAGGGCCTCGGCCGGGGGTGCCGGCATCGAGTCGGATGACTGGAGAAGGCGGACGTCGGCGGGCCCGCGCCGCGCCGGCCTGCCCCGTGCCGACACGACCTTGGCCGGCGTGCCGCGTCCGCCCGGCGCCGGCGGCGACCCCGACGCCGGCAGGCCGCGTCCGTCCGGCGCCGGCGCCGGCCCCGAGGTGGCCCTCCCGCTCGCCCCGGCGCGCGCCTCGGCCACCGGGTAGGAGAAGCGCACGTCGTCGAAGGTCACATCGCCGCGCAGCCGGCCGATCGTGGCCGGCGTGGCCGGCGGCGGCGTGAGGGTCTCGATCTGCATCAGGTCGGAGATGCGACCGACCGAGACCCGGGTCTGCTGCCAGGCGTCGAAGACCTGCGAGAGCTGCTGGATGGGCGAGAAGAACAGGTCGATGTACAGGATGAAGGCGATCAGCGCCCCCGACGTCAGGTGGCCGGAAGCGATCAGGCCGGCGCCGACGCCGAGCACGATGGCGTCGGCCCCGCCGGCGAGGAACTGCACGAAAGGGAAGTAGGTCGCCACCAGCCGCTGGGCCGAGATCCGGGAGTCGAGGTACTCGCGCCCGAGGCGATGGAAGCGCCCGATGGTCTCGGACTCGTGCACGAAGGCCTGGGACTCCCTGACCCCCGAGAGGCTCTCCTGGAAGTCGGCGTTGACGATGGCGATCCGCTCGCGGGCCACGTCGTAGAGGTGCGCGGCGCGTCGCCTGAAGGCCACGGTGGCGAAGGCGAGCGGCACGACGACGGCGAGGGTGCAAAGCCCGAGCTCGACGTTGATCGCCACCAGGGCGACGCCGACGCCGGCGAAGGTGACGATCGACACGAGGGCGGAGAGCAGCCCGTTCTCGATGAGGGTTTCGAACTGGTCGACGTCGGTGGTCATCCGGGTCATGATCCGCCCGGCCATCTCGCTCTCGTAGTAGTCGAGGGAGAGGCGTTGCAGCTGGGCCCAAACCCTGACCCTGAGCGAGAGCATGATGCGCTGGGCCGCCCTTCCGGTCACGAACGTCTCGCCGATCTCGTCGACCATGTCGGCCAGCGTGATCACGAGGAACACCGCCGACGCCGCGAACAGCACCCCCACAGAACCGGCCGAGACCCCGCCGTCGACGCCGGTCTTGATCAGAACGGGCCCGGCCAGGGCGGCGAGGGAGTCGAGCACGACGAGGAGGAGACCGAGGAGAAGGGGCCGTCGGAACTGGCCGAGCAGCCGGCTGAGCCCGAAGCTGCGGTCGAGGCTCGACTCGGCGTCGACGTCGACCGTCGGGAAGTCCTTGACCGCAGGCAGGGCGGCGACGCGCTCGAGGATCTCGGGGGTCGGTGCGAGGTTGGCCCTCCAGTTGCCGCCACCGCCTCCCCCGAGCCCCGGACCGATGCTGAGGGCACCGATGGATCGGGTCGCGACCCGGCCGGCACTTTCCCCCTGTCCTTGTCTCGACCACGCCGACGCCGTCGTCGCCAGCGCCTCGATCTCCCCCGCGGCGGCGGCCTCGTCCTCGATCCCGGTGAGCAGGGTCCGGTACAGCGGGCTGCGTTCCATGAGCTCGTCGTGGCTGCCCTGGTCGGCGACCCGGCCGTCGTCGAGCACGACGATCCGGTCGGCCAGGTGCAGGGTGGAGCGCCGGTGGGCGACGAGGATGGTGGTGCGTTCCGCCATCACCTCGCGCAGGGCGTCGTGGATCGCCTCCTCGGTCGTGGCGTCCACGGCGCTCGTGGCGTCGTCGAGCACGAGGATCCTGGGGTCGTAGAGCAGGGCGCGGGCCAGGGCGACCCGCTGGCGTTGGCCGCCCGAGAGCGTCAGGCCCCGCTCGCCGACGACCGTGTCATAGCCGCGGGGGAGCCGGCCGATGAAGTCGTGGGCGCCGGCCGCCATCGCCGCCGCCTCGATCGCCGGGACGCCGGCGTCGGGACGACCGTAGGCGATGTTGGCCCGCACCGAGTCGGAGAAGAGGAAACTCTCCTCGAAGACGACGCCGACCTGCCGGCGCAGCGAATGGCGGGTGACGTCGCGCACGTCGTGACCGTCGACGAGGACGGCGCCGCTGTCGGGGTCGTAGAAGCGGGAAAGCAGCAGGGCGACGGTCGACTTGCCGGAGCCGCTCGGGCCCACGATGGCCACCCGTTCGCCGGCGGCCACCCGGAGGTCGAAACCGCGCAGCACCGGCGGGCCGTCCCCGTAGGCGAAGTGGATGTCGGAGAAGGCGACGTCGCCGCGCAGCGCGGGGGCCTCGACGGCGTCGGGGGCGTCGGTGATGGCGGGGCGCAGGTCGATCAGCTGGAAGATGCGCTCCACGCCGGCCCTGGCCTGCTGGCCGACGGTGAGCACCCCCGCCAGGCGCTGGGCGGGCGCCACCAGCTGGGTGATGTAGGTCGAGAAGGCGAGGAAGGTCCCGAGGGTGATCTCGTGGCGCAGCGCCATCCAGCCGCCGAGGGCGAGGACGGCGACCTGCCCGATGGCGGGGACGGCCTGCAGTACGGGCTGGTAGCGAGCCTCGAGGCGCACGGCGCGCATCTGCGACCCGTAGAGGGCGACGGAGGCGTCGGCGACGCGCTGGAGCTCGCGCCGTTCCTGGCCGAAGGCCTTGACGACCCTGACCCCGTTGATGTCCTCGTCGACGATGCCGACGACGTCGCCTTCCCTCTGCTGGCCGTCCCACGTGGCGGGGAAAACCTTCCACCGCATGCGGTACGAGATGATCAGGAGAGAGGGAGCGACGACGAGGCTCACGATGGCGAGCAGCGGCGACAGATAGAGCATCACCGCTATCGAAAGGAGCAGCAGCATGACGTTGCTGCTCATGATGGGGAAGAAGTTGAGGAGCCCCTGCACGAGGGTCGAGTCGGAGTTGGCCCGGCCCACGAGCTGGCCGGTCGGCATCTGGTCGAGGTTGCCGGCGTCCATGGCTTGGAGGTGGTCGTGCATGCCGTTGCGCACGTCGTATTGCACCTGGAGCGCCACCTTGCCGCCCCGGTAGCGGCGGAGGTAGGAGAAGCCGAACGTGGCGCCGGCCAGGGCCACGAGGGCGACCAGCCACGGCCACAGGGCGGAGACGTGGCGGAGGATGACGTTGTCGACGATCTGGCGCTCGATGAGCGGCACGACGGTCTGGCAGATCCCTCCGGCCACGGCCGCGCCGAGCGAGAGCATCACGTCCCTGCGGTGGAGCATCATGTAGCCCCACAGGCGTCGGACCCACCCCGGGGCGCCGTCGCCCGAGGCGGCCTCGCGTGCGGGTTCGCCGGGGTTGGTCCTCACGGCTTGTCCCTCCCCCGGGCGCCGGCCGGGTTGGCTGGGCCGGTGGGGGTGGCTGGGCCGGTGGGGGTGGTGGGGCTGACAGGCGTGGCGGCGCGGCGCTCGGCCCTGCGCGCGTCGATGGCGGCGCCGAGCCAGCCGAGCGACTCGACGAGGCGGGGGGCGTCGGGAGTCCTGGCGGCCAGGTCGTCGATCCTGGCGATCATCTGGGTCTCCACCCGGGCCAGGAGCGTCTCGCCCTCGGACGTGAGGCGCAGCGACACGGCGCGCTGGTCGCCGGCGACGCCCTCGGTCGTGAGCAGGCCCCGCTGGCGCAGCACCTCGACCGCGGCGCTGACCGCCGGCTTACCGATGGCGAGCTTGGCCGCGATGCGCGAGGCCCGTGCGTCGCCGGCGTCGATCGAAGAGAGCACCCGGTAGTGGGACAGGCTCAGCTCGCTCGATGCCCGTTCGAGCACAGAAGAGGCCCGGGCCAGGGAGCGCACCGCCTCGAGGGCGGCGGTCCTTTCCTTGGCGGCGGTCATGCGGGTACCTTAGAGGAGATAGTTCGATTAGTGAACCATTCGCTTGGCGTGGCTCAGAGCTGGCCGTGGTTGGGCGGGAGGGTCCCGTTGAGCTCGTAGGCGCCGACGTGGTGGTACTTCCAGTCGACGGGGTCGTGCACGCTGTGGGTGCGGGCGTTGCGCCAGTGGCGGTCGAAGTCCCAGCGCCGGTCCGTGCCGCTCGTGCCCGTCAGGGCGAACAGGTCGCTGGCGATGAGCACGGCCGTCTCGCTGGCGAAGGCCTTCGCCTTGGCCACGGCGAGCGAACCCCGGGCGGCGGCGTCGGCATCGGCCGGCTCGATCCCGAGCTCGGTCAGGGTGACCGCAGCGGCGTGCAGCAGGGCCCTGGCCGCCTCGAGCTGCGTGGCCAGGCGACCAAAGCGCAACACCGTGTGGGGATTCTCGGCCGCCGTCTCGGTCCAGCCCCCCTTGACCGCCTCGAAAAACGGCCGAGCTCTCGTCCTGACGAAGTCGCCGGCGTCGCGGAGCGCCCCCTCGGCGATGCCGACCTCGATGGCGGCGTGGACGAGCTGAGCCCTGGCCCCGATGAGCTGGGGTCGTTGGAACACCCGCCAGTACTCGACGATGAGGTCCGGGTCGACGGCCACGTCGTCGAGGGTCGTGGTCCCGCTCACCGTCGCCCGCTGGCCCATGGCCGTCCAGTCGGTGTCGATGTGGACCCCGTCGTCGTGGCGCCCGACGACGGCGACGATCAGGCTTCCCTCGTCGTCGATGGCGCTCACCGGTATCCACCGCGACGTGATGGCGCCGGTGCAGTAGTACTTGCGGCCGTCGAGGCGAAGACCACGCTCGCTTTTGGTCAGGCGGGTCTTGAGGTCCTGGGCGTGCTTGTTGCCCCGCTCGGCCAGGGCGTTGGCCATGCGGGCGCCGGCGAGGACGTCGGCGAAGATCCGCTCGCGGGTGCGGGGTTCGGCCCACAGGCGGAGCACGTCGACGAAGAGAAAATGGGCCTGCGGCACCTGGGCGATGGCCGGGTCGGCGGCGGCGATGATGCGGGTCACGTCGACGAGGACGGTCGGGTCGAGGTCGGGGCCGCCATCGGCGGCGGGGATCGTGATCCCGAGCAGCCCGGTGCGGTCGAGCGCGGCCAACTCGGCGTAGGGCACCTCGCCGGCCCGGTCGCGATCGGCCGCTCCCGGGGCGATGCCGGCGGCGTAGACCTCGGCCGCGGTCAGCGCCTCCTCCGGCGTGGTCAGGCGGGGGACGCCGCGGGCCTCTGTCGTCCTCGTCGGCGCGTCGGATGACACGATCAGGCGGTGCCCGGCGCCGGCGTGGCAGGTGCCGGCGTGGCGGGTCCCGGCGTGGCGGGTCCCGGCGTGGCGGGTCCCGGCGTGGCGGCGGCCAGGCGACGGGTGGCCAGCTCGGCGTACATGGCCGTGCCGTCGGCGATGACCCCGTCGTCGAACGAGGCGTAGGCCGAGTGGTTGTCGGGCCGGTCCGACCCGTCCGCCCCCGGCGGCATGGCCCCGAGGAACACCATGGCGCCGGGCACGGCGTCGATCACCCGGGAGAAGTCCTCGGCGCCCGTGATCGGCCTGGCCATGTCGACGAAGCGTTCGGAGCCGAAGAGGTCGGTGGCGGTGGCGCCGGCGAAGGCGGCGTCGTCGGCGGTGTTGACCGTCACCGGGTACGTGTACTCGTAGTTGGCCTCCACCTCGAGGCCGTGGGCGGCGCCGATCCCTCGACACAGGCGCACCACCCCGGTGGCGATGCGTTGTTGGACGGCGGGAGAAAACGTCCTGACCGTCGCGACCAGCTCGGCCGTCTCGGGGATGATGTTGTGCTGACTGCCGGCGTGAAGGGACCCGACGGTGATCACGGCCGTCTCGAACGGGTCGATCGAGCGGGTCAGGAACGTCTGCAGCCCGATGGCCATCTCGCAGGCGGCGGGGATCGGGTCCTTCGCGTTGTGGGGAGCGGACCCGTGCCCACCGGCCCCGCGCACGGTGACGCTCAGGACGTCGGCCGCCGCCATCAAAGGACCCGGCCTGGTGGCGAAGGCCCCATACGGCCAGGTCGAGGAGAAGACGTGCAGAGCGTAGGCGGCGACCGGTCGCTCGCCGCTGGCGTCAAGGACCCCTTCGCCGAGCATCTGGCCGGCGCCGTCAAAGCCCTCCTCTCCCGGCTGGAACATGAACACCACGCTGCCGGCCAGCTGGTCGCGCCGGGCGGAGAGGAGCTGGGCTGCGCCCATCAACATGGTCGTGTGCAGGTCGTGGCCGCAGGCGTGCATGGCCCCATCGACACTCGAGCGGTACGGCACATCGACCCCCTCGAGCAGCGGGAGGGCGTCCATGTCGCCGCGCAGCAGCACGGTCGGACCCGGCCTGGCACCGCGCAGCACGGCCGTCACCGAGCTCAGCCGGTCACCGGCCGTCACCTCGAGGGGAAGGCCCGACAGGGCGTCCATCACCTTCCGCTGCGTCTTGGGCAGGTTGAGCCCGATCTCGGGTTCCCTGTGCAGGCCGTGACGGAAGTCGGCCAGGTCGCCGGCCCTGCTCGTTGCGTCTTCGAGAAGATCCATGCTCCGATCCTGCCACCCGGCTGGGTCCGCTATCTCCCGCGCGCTCGTGCCGGGGGTGGGGTCGGTCACAATCGGGCGCAGGGGCGGGGAGTCCGCCTCCGAGACGAGAGGACGCTGAGCATGGCCCTGCACCGAGGGAGTCGTACCGAGCTCGACCTGCCGCACCGCTCCAACCCGATGCTGAGCGAGGGCAACCCCGCCCTCAGCGAGGAGGTGGCGCCGCCGACGGTGCGACTGGCCGACGGGTCGGTACCGGCGGAGACGGCCTACCAGGTCATCCACGACGAGCTGATGCTCGACGGCAACGCCCGGCTCAACCTGGCCACCTTCGTCACCACGTGGATGGAGCCGCAGGCCGGGCGGCTCATGGCCGAGTGCGTCGAGAAGAACATGATCGACAAGGACGAGTACCCGCAGACGGCCGAGGTGGAGAGCCGATGCGTCGCCATCCTCGCCGACCTGTGGAACGCCCCGGACCCGGCTGGGACCATCGGCTGCTCCACGACCGGTTCTTCGGAGGCCTGCATGCTCGGCGGGATGGCCCTCAAGCGACGCTGGGCCAAGCGGCAGGGGTCCGTTGCGTCGGGCGGGTCGACGGCGCGACCCAACCTGGTCATGGGCAACAACGTGCAGGTGTGCTGGGAGAAGTTCTGCAACTACTGGGAAGTCGAGGCCCGGATGGTCCCGATGGAGGGGGACCGCTTTCACCTGAACGCCGAGGAGGCGATCGCCCGCTGCGACGAGAACACCATCGGCGTCGTCGCCATACTCGGGTCGACCTTCGACGGCAGCTACGAGCCGGTCGCCGAGATCGCCACGGCCCTCGACGACCTGGAGCGGCGCACCGGCCTCGACATCCCGATCCACGTCGACGGGGCGTCGGGAGCCATGATCGCCCCGTTCCTCGACCCCGACCTGGTCTGGGACTTCCGCCTGCCACGCGTCGCTTCTATCAACACATCGGGTCACAAGTACGGGCTGGTGTACCCCGGCGTGGGATGGGTCGTGTGGCGCGACCACGATGCCCTGCCCGCCGAGCTCGTCTTCAACGTCAACTACCTCGGCGGCGACATGCCGACCTTCGCCCTCAACTTCTCGCGGCCCGGCGCCGAGGTCGTCGCCCAGTACTACACGTTTCTCCGCCTCGGCCGTAAGGGGTACCAGACCGTGCAGCAGGCGTCGCGTGACATCGCCATGGGTCTGGCCGACCGCATCGGCGAGCTCGGTCCCTTCCGTCTGATCACCACCGGCGGCCAGCTCCCCGTCTTCGCCTTCACCACCACCGACGATGTCACCGCCTACAACGTCTACGACGTCTCGCGCCGGTTGCGGGAACGAGGGTGGCTCGTGCCCGCCTACAGCTTCCCCGACAACCGCACCGACCTCAACGTGCTGCGCGTCGTCTGCCGCAACGGGTTCTCATCGGACCTGGGCGTCCTCTTCCTCGAGGACCTCAAGCGCGTCCTGCCCGAGCTGGCCCGCCAACCCGGCCCGGTGCAGTCCCCCGCCGATGGCACCGGCTTCCACCACTGAGAACAGCAGGAGCACCCGGCTCGGGGTCGGTCGTTGCTTCGGCTTAGGGCCACCACCACATGGCGGTCACCTCCTAGATCTACTCGTTGACGGCTGCAACAACGACGCTACGAGGCCGCCGGCGGTACCGCATCCGTCCAAACGACGATCCGCTTCCACATCCGCCGGGCGCTGCCTACGCTGTGCGCATGGACCGTTTGGGGCATTGGTGCTCGATCGTCCATCGCTCCGTCGTCCACCGTTTCGGATGGTCGGTCGCGGCCGTAGGGCTGGCCGTGGTCGGCCAACCGTTTCTCTGGGCGGGATCGGGGGTCGGACCCTCGTGGCGGCCGCCGCTCGCCTACGGCGGTGTCTTGGTGGTGCTTGTGGCCGGTCCCCTGCTGGCCATCCGACGGTCGCCCGTCGTCGCCCTCGCCGTCTCGGCGACGGCCCTCCTCGCCTACGACATGTTGGCCTATCCGCCGTCGCCCGCCGACTTTGCCATGCTCGCCCTCCTGGCTTGGACGGTTGCGGTGCGGCGCCCGGCCGTGGGCGCCACCGCGACGGGAGTGCTGACGCTTGCGGCCGCGGTCGTCGGTGCCCTGCGCCCGACGGGTGCCGGGCTTGCCCCCGTCGTGGCGAGCGCCCTCGTGGTCCCGCTGGCCGCCCTCGTCGGGGTAGCCGGCCGAGCCCAACGGGCGGCGGCGGACCTGGCCAGGAGGGAGCACGACGTGGTGGTGGCGGGTCTCCGGCTGGAGGCGGAGCAAGCTGCGGCCGTCGAGCGCCTGCGCCTGGCCAGGGAGTTGCACGACGCCGTTGGCCATGCGGTGACGCTGGCAGGACTTCGAGCCGAGGCGGCGGCCCGCCTCGTGGTCCGCGACCCGCCGCGGGCCCAGGAGTTGCTCACCGACATCGGTCGGCACACCCGCGGTGCCATGGTCGAGCTCCACCAGCTAGTAGGCGTGCTCCGAGACGCCGCCGAGCCGCCTTCCTCCCCGGCCCGAGACCTGGCGAGCATCGTGGCGCGATTCTCTGGACCGGACTTCCACGTCGCCATCGAGGACGCCGTCGACAGCGTCACCCTGCCATCCGGCATCGAGGAGACGGTCTCGTCCATCGTGGGCGAAGGCCTCGCCAACGCCGTCCGCCACTCCGGGGCGCGTCGAGCGGTGGTCCGCCTGACCCACAGCGGGTCCGAGTTGGTGGTCGAAGTCGGGGACGACGGCGCCGGCCCGCCACCGGGAACGCGCATCGGTTTCGGGTTGGCCGGGGCGGAGGAGCGCGCCCAGGCGCTCGGCGGCAGGATCGACCTCGGGGTCGGACCGGCCGGCGGTGGGCTCCTGCGGGCCATCCTGCCCTGGCCGCACCCGCTGCCTCCCGTCGTCGATGTGCCCGTTTCTGGGAGCCAGGCATGATCCGAGTCCTGGTCGTCGACGACGAGCCCGAGGCCCGCGACTCGATCGCCGTGATCCTCGGTGCCGAGGAGGACCTCGAGGTGGTGGCGGTAGCGAGCGACGGAGCCGAGGCCATCGAGCGCAACCGGGAGCTGCGACCCGACGTCGTCGTCATGGATCTGCGCATGCCGGGCATGGACGGCGTGACGGCGACCGCCGAGCTGGTCCGCGATCCCCGCCATGCGCCCGCCGTCCTCGCCCTGACCACCTTCGCATCCGACGATCTGGCCCTGCAGGCCATCAGGGCAGGGGCGGCCGGGTTCTCGTGCAAGGGAGACTCCCCGGACGCCCTGGCGCAGGCGGTGCGGACGGTCAGTGGAGGCGACGCCATCGTCTCCCCCGGGGTGTTGCGTGGCCTGCTCGACCGCCTGGTCGGACCCGTCACCGCCCCGCCGGCGGACTGCTCGCCCCGCGAGCTGGAGGTGCTCGCCGTCGTGGCCGAAGGCGCCACCAACGGGGAGATCGCCGACCGGCTCTACATCTCGGAGACCACGGTCAGGACCCACGTCCAACACCTGCGCTCGAAGTTGGGCGCTCGCAGTCGGGCGGAGCTCGTGGTCCGAGCGCAGGAGCTCGGCGTCGGCCCGTACCGATCCCCGCGACGAGCGGGTTGACGGACAGATAGTTGCCGCCAGAATGAGCTTCTCTCATCGTTTGGGCTGAATCCCGAACCAATCATCATTCCGGCCGATGACGACCGATAAGAGAGCTTCTACTTTGTTCTTCGACACTACCGAGGCCGAAGAGGAATAAAGCCCATGCTGGTTGTCTGCTGTAGCATTGGAATCGTTGTTTTTGCCATTGTCCTGGCGATTCTTTTCGTTGGGATTCGCTTCGAGAGCCGCGTGGCTCGTGACGACGAGGAGGCGCGGGCGGCGAGGCGCTCCGGTGTCGCCGACGCCCTCGATGTGTGTCGTGTCTCCCAGGCCGAGCTCGACGAGGCGTGGAGGTTTATCCAGGAGCGCTACAAGAGCACTGCTGGGAGCGACGTCGGATCGTCGTTCACCCCTTCGACGCAGCGAAGCGAGCGCCGTTCAGTGGTGGAAACCGGTGCCCGGTCTCAGCCGGTCACCGCCGCCGTTCGACGATCCCCCGCACGAAGGCGGCCTGACCCACGTGTTGCAGGTCGTCGCCGATCACACTCGTCAGCCTGACGCCGAGCGTGACCGGCGGGTCCCAGCGCTCGTCGACGATCCGGTCGAACTCGGGATCGCTCAGCCCCGTCACGAATTGGCGGGTCCTGGCGTGGACGGCGTCGTGATAGCCGGTCAGGAGCTCGCCCGAGCGCACCCTGACGGCGCCGACGTCGTCTGAGCCCTGCCCGTAGCCAATGGCCGAAGGGGCGAAGGGAAGCCCGAACCGCTCGACCCAGCCGTCGGCGAGCCAGGTCTGCTCGGCGCCTGCGACCTCCGAGACGTGATCGTCCTGCACGCGGGTCAGGTGCCACACCAACCAGGCGATGGAGTTGGACTCACCGTCTATCCTGACGGTCAGCTGCTCGGGCGTCAGCCCGTCGACGACCCCGCTGACCAGTTCGCCGATGTGGTCGAAGGCGCCGGCGAGGAGGTCGCCTCCGTTCATCCGCTCTTCCTGCGCTTGAGCATCACGGCGGCGACGGTACCGCCGCCGGCGGCGGCAAGCACAGGCAGCTTCCGGCCCGAGCGGCGCTTCTTGTCCGCCTTGCGGCTCTTCTTGCCCTTCTTGGACTTCGATTCGCTCACCTTGGCCTTCGCCGCATCGACGGCGTCGCCGGGGTCGGGGAGCGCCTTGCGGGCCTTGCGGCCGGCCTTCTCCGCCTTGCGGCCGGCCTTCTTGGCGGCGCGCTTGGCCTGCTTCTTGGAGGCCTTGGCCTTCTTCTTCCCTGCCGTCACCCGACCGGGGACGTCGGCTCGCGCCCCGAGGGCCTCAAGGCGCTCGGCGAACTCGGCCTTCGTCTTCTCGATCGCTTCACGAATGTCAGCGTCCTGTGCCATTTTCTACCTCCGTTGTCGACCGCCGCGAAACCTGGCCTCGACCCAGCCTAATGGTGCTTCCTCCGACGGCGGCCGGGTCGGCGCGCTGCTCAGGCCGATGTGGGGCGATCGAGGATGGCCGAGAGGACCCGTCGCAGCTCGGAGGCGGGATCCCCGACCATGGAAGCGCTCCTCCACCCGACGTGACCGTCGGGACGGACGAGCACGCAGCCGTCCTCGTTGACCTCACGGGCCCTGGACCAGTCCTCGTAGACGTCGATGTGGGCCCGGCCGGGTCCGATCACGTGGCCGACGATCTCGATGCCGAGCGCCGTTGCGACCGACACGGTGGCCCCGGCCCATGCTTCGCCGGATATGCCGGTGAACAGAGCGAATCGGCCCTTCCCGGCGAGGTCGTGGGTGCTCACCTTCCGTCCGTCGTCTTCGGCCAGCCAGACGTGCGGCAGTCGAGCCCCCGGCCACGTCGTTGGGTGGTAGTACAACTCTCGATCGCGGGTGAACTCGGGCTCCTCGCTCCCGTCGCCGACGACCGCACCCGACGCGTAGCGCTGACCGAGCTCGACGCCGTGCGCATTGAACTCGTAGTCCTTGAGCTCGAGCGCTCGCCGCAGCGCCTCACGTTGACGGGCCGCGCTCGGCGTGTTCTCGGCGCGCGCCGCGATGCCGGCCGTCATGAGGTCGGGATCGCTTGTGTCGGTCAAGCCGAGAGCGTCGAAGATCGGACCGAACTCCTCGATGCTCTTGTTGGCTCGGAGGACGATCTGCTTGCCAACCGGCGCTCGTTCGGCATCGTAGGAGTCGAGGAGGCCGACGCCGGCGTCGCCTCGGAGCACGTACGCCAGCTTCCAGGCCAGGTTGTAGGCGTCCTGGATGGAGGTGTTGGAGCCGAGACCGTTGGACGGGGGGTGGCGGTGCACGGCGTCGCCGGCACAGAAGACGCGGCCGGCTCGATAGCGCGTGGCGTACATCTTGTTGTTGCCCCACAGGGAGATGGAGCGGATCGTCACCGAGATCGTGTCGTCGCCGACGAGCTCGTGGACGATCCTCTTCGCCATCTCCTCGTTGACATCCGGTGGCGGCCGATCGATGTCGTAGCCCCACACGATGAGCCATTCGTCCCACGGTCGGACCATCCTGACGAGCCCGAGTCCGATCCCGCCGACGTCGGAGCCGGGCTGCAGCACCCAGTACAGGACGCTCGGCCGGTGTTCGACGAGGTGCGACAGGTCGGCGTGGAAGACGATGTTCATGCTCCCGGCCACATCCATCCGACCCTCGAAGGGCAGTCCGGCATCGATGGCAACCTGGCTGCGCCCGCCGTCGGCACCGATCACGTACTTGGCTCGCACGGTAGAAGCGGCGCCTGTGACCCGGTCGCGCACCTGCACGCTGACCCCATCGGCGTCCTGGGCCAGGCCGACATACTCGGTGTCGAAGCGGATCCGGCTGCCTCTCGAAGCGGCGTGACCAACGATGATCGGCTCGAGGAGCGTCTGGGGGAGATCGCAGTTCGGCGAAGGGCTGGCGGCAACATAATCGGCCTCGCGAGCCGGATGGGTGCCCCAGGTCCGCACCCGGCCGATCTCCTCACCGGCCAGGCTCGTGCAGAAGACCGTGTCGCCCATGAGGTGGTGGGGTGTGGCCCGGGCCAGCACGTCGTCCTCGATGCCGAGGTCACGGAAGATCTCGACCGTGCGCTGGTTGGTGATGTGGGAGCGCGGGGTGTTGGCCGTCCACCGATACTTCGTGATGACCAGGTGATCGACCCCGAGCGTGGCGAGTGCGAGCGCCGCCGCCCCGCCGGCCGGCCCGGTTCCGATCACCAGGACGTCGGTCTCGATTTCGCTCCCCCTCACCGCACGACGATGCCACGCCACGAAGCAGCCACGCCACGAAGGAGCCGCGCTACGAGGCCGTCACGCCGCGGAAAGATGGCGGGGCGCCCGACCCAGCCCGCAGAGCTCGACCGCGCCGGCCCTCGGCAGGTCCACGACCAGGTCGGAGCCCGGCGCAGCGTCATCGAGGCGTGCTGTTCCCGTGGCCGGTGTCAGGAAGTGCTCGCCGATCTTGGCGACGCTGCCGGCGTGGAGGCCGCCGGTCGTGTCGGTGGACTCGAGGGCGGCGATGAGGAGGGTTCCTCCCGGTGCCCGGACCAGCACCGATGCCGAGCGCTCGCCCGGTCTCAGCGCCAGCCGCACCGCCGGCCGCACCGCCGGCCGCGCCGCCGGCCGGGATCCGGGCCGCTCGGACCCGTTGGTCGGTGCCGGGGTGATGCGCGGTGCCAGGGTGATGCAGCCGGGCGGGTCGGCCGATGCGACGACGCCGGTCGTGCCTCGGATGGTGAAGCGGCCGGACACCAACGGCGCGCCCGCGAGGAGCACATCGAGCCGGGTGGCGTCATAGCGTCGCACCCCCGCCGCGAGCGGGCCGACGTGGGGGATGACTCCCTGGCGCCACAGCCGCAGGAGGTCATCGGGCGTGAGAGGTCCGTAAGGGAAGGGAAGCCGATTGAGGACCGGCTGACCGTCGGCGAGCAGCCGAGCCGAGCCGAGGATCTGCTTCTTTTCGTGGAGCACGAACGCCGTGCGGGTCTTGAGAGACCGCACACCCTGCTCGGCGTTGCCCACCGTGTACAACAACACCACGACGAGGACCGAGAGGCGCAGCGCCAGCCGCAATACCGGCTTCGACAGCCGGAGCCGAGCCCAGCTCGAGAGGGCGAGGGAGACGAACGGCAACACGAGCGCGGCGCCGATGTAGACGTAGCGCGCCGGGGTCAAGTTGCCGCCGCTGTCACGCCCGAGCCCGGCGAGGGCCCAGAACGCCAGGGCGGCGCAGACGAGGGCGAGGGCAGCCGGATGTCTTGACCACATGCATCCCACGTGCCGGGCCAGCCAGACACCGAGCACGAGGGCCACGAACCCACCGAGAAGAAGGCGATGGGAGCCGAGGGTGGCCTCGAGCTGGGCCACGACGAAGCCCGGCACCTTGGCCAACACCGCCGGTGTCAAGGAGTCGTGTCGTGTGGCCAGACCGTCGCGTCCGACCGCGAGCCACCACACTGCGTAGGCCACGACCGGAAGGGCGAGGACCCTGATCGTCTGGCGCCACGGCCGTCTGGCGAGGAGCAGGATGGCGAGAGCAAGGAGCATGGCGTCGCCGACCGTCGAGCACATGAGCGCCGCCAGGGCGACGAGCGAGACGATCGCGTCGCGGCGCAGGGACCCCGAGTCGCGGTCCGCCAGGTCGAGAGCGAGGAGGCCGAAGAGGACCGAGCCGTCGAAGCCGATCTGGAAGGCCCAGGCCAGGTCGCTCCACCCGCTCCCGAGCAGGCCGAGCAGGAGGCTCAGGACGGTGGCAAGCCACGGGTTGGCGCCGTCACGAAGGCAACGCCTCCACACCAGGTGCACGATCAGCACGTGCGCCACCAGCACGGGCACGAGGTACGGCCAGTAGCTCGAGAGGTGCACGACCGAGAAGATCCCCCTCCACAGCAGGATCGGGAGGGTGGACCAGTGCTCGTTGTGAGGAAACCAGATGCTCAACGGGGCGTGGAAGACCCCCCTGCGGGCGATGAAGTCCCATTCGTCGCCGTAGAACCAGAGGTGCCGGTCGACCCACGCCCAGAAGGCGACGGCGGCGGCCAGGACGACGGCGTGAGCCGCAAGCACACTGCGGGAGACGGGCACGCCGGTGACGGTGACGACCCGTGAGGTGCCACCCTGCGGCCCCGGGCCGTGGGGACCGCTCGTACCGGGCATCGGGGCATCGGTCTACCAGTAGCTTCCCGTCATCGTGGGTCGGCCCGCGCCCAATCCGGCAAGGAAGCTGGCTACCGTCCTGAGCGGTTCGGTCCGGATCCCGCCCTCTCCTTCCCAGGAAGAGCGCGGGACGCGTCCGGCCTTCAGGAGGTGGCCCACTTGAACGATTTTCCGTACCCGGTAGCGGTCGTCGGTGGCTGCGGTCACGTCGGACTACCGCTCGCGCTGGCGTTTGCCAGCCGGGGTCTCAACGTGAAGATCTACGACGTCGACAAGGCCGCCGTCGATCGGGTCAACGCCGGTCGCATGCCGTTCGACGAGCCGGGGGCATCCGACATGCTGGCCAGGGTGGCCGGCGACACGCTCGTCGCAGGGACCGATCCTGCCGTCCTCTCCGGAGCCGAGCACGTGATCTTCGTCGTCGGCACCCCGATCGACGAGCACCTCAATCCCGACCCACAAGCCGTAAGCGACGCGGTGCTCGGCGTGGCCCAGCACCTCAGGGCCGGGCAGTTGATCGTCCTGCGCAGCACCCTGTTCCCCGGGGCGACGGCCAAGGTAGAGCAGCAACTGGCGGCTTCGGGTCTTGCGGTCGACGTCGCGTTCTGCCCGGAGCGGATCGCCGAGGGCCGGGCCATGGTCGAGTTGTTCGAGCTCCCGCAGATCGTCGCGGCCAGGACCGACGATGTCGTCGAGCGGGCCACCAAGCTGTTTGGCGCCTTGGCCAGCGAGACGGTGGCGCTGCTGCCCGAAGAGGCGGAGCTCGCCAAGCTGTTCACGAACAGCTACCGGTACCTCAAGTTCGCCGCCGCCAATCAGCTGTTCAAGATCGCCAACGATCACGGTCTCGACTACGAGAGAATCCGCACGGCCCTCACCTACCACTACCCGCGTGCGGCCGATCTGCCGGCGGCCGGCTTCGCCGCCGGCCCGTGCCTGTTGAAGGACACGATGCAGTTGGCCGCGTTCAACAACAACGATTTCGTGCTCGGTCACGCCAGCATGCTGGTCAACGAGGGCCTTCCGCTGTACGTCGTCGAGCGGATGGCCCGACGATGGGACCTCGAGCGCCTCCGCGTCGGGATCCTCGGGATGGCCTTCAAGGGCGAGAGTGACGACACCCGCTCGAGCCTGAGCTACAAGCTGCGGCGGATCCTGCGGTTTCGGGCTGCGGCCGTGCTCTGCACCGACCCGTACGTGAAGGGTCAGGAGATCGTCGAGCTCGAGGAGGTGCTCGCCGCATCCGACGTGTTGGTCGTCGGGGCTCCGCACCACCGCTACGCCGACCTGAGGACCACGCTGCCCGTCGTCGACATCTGGGGGGTCATCAACGACGAGGTCCTGGTGTGACGCCGCGGGTGTCCGTGCTCGTCACGGCGTACGAAGAGGCCGGGACCATCGTCTCGTGCCTCGACAGGATCCTCGAGGTCGTCACGCTGCCCTGCGAGGTCCTGGTCGTCTGCGACAGTCCCGACGACTCCACCGTGCCGTGGGTCGAGAAGTACGCGCGTGAGGATGGGCGCGTCAAGGTTGCCATCAACACCCTCGGACCTGGCCCCGCCTTTGCCATCCGCTACGGATTCTCTGTGGCCCGAGCCGATGTCGTCGTCGTCACGATGGCCGATGGCTGCGACGATCCCGAGCAGATCGACCAACTGGCCAGGCTTGTCGAGCGCGGGGTGGTGGTCGCGGCCGCGTCCCGGTACTCGAGCGGTGGTCAGCAGATCGGCGGACCCCTGATCAAGGGGTTCTTGTCGCGCGGTGCCGGCGTGTCGCTCGGCCTCCTGGCCCGGGTCGGCACCCGGGACGCAACCAACTCGTTCAAGGCCTACAAGCGATCGTTCGTCCGGGAGGTCGGGATCGACTCGTCCGACGGGTTCGAGGTCGGCTTGGAGCTCGTGGCCAAGGCCCGCCGCCTCAGGCTCCCCGTCGCCGAGGTGCCGACCGTGTGGCTCGACCGGAGCTTTGGCGTGTCCAACTTCAAGCTCATGGCGTGGCTACCCCGGTATCTCTACTGGTACCGCTTCGCCTTCGGCCCCGAGCTGACGGTGGAAGCCCTCAGAAGGCGGGTAGGTTCCCGGCCCGTGAACCCCGACGTCCTCCAGGAAGCCACCAAGTGAGCCGGGTGGTCGTGAGCGGCTCCGCCGGGTTCATCGGTGGCTACGTCGTCGATGAGCTCCTTCGCCACGGTCACGAGGTCGTCGGGATCGACAACCTCTCCAAGTACGGTCCCGCCTCCCACTCGTACGACAACCACCCCGGCTACCGCCTTGTGGAGGCCGACGCTCGCGATGTCGGGCTGCTGAAGGACCTGCTCGCCGACGCCGACCACTTCATCGTCGGTGCCGCCATGATCGGCGGGATCTCCTACTTCCACACCTACGCCTACGACCTGCTGGCCACCAACGAGCGCATCATCGCCGCCTCCTGCGACGCCGCCATCGCCGCCCACCAAGGGGGCCGACTGGCGAAGGTGACGTACCTGTCTTCTTCGATGGTGTTCGAATCGACCGACCGCTGGCCCTCGCAAGAAGGCAACGAGCACACGGATCCTCCGCCGCGGTCCTCGTACGGATTCCAGAAGCTGGCCGTCGAGTACTTCGCCAGGGCGGCATGGGATCAGTACCAGCTCCCCTACACCATCCTCCGCCCCTTCAACTGCGTGGGGGTGGGCGAAGGCCGGGCCATCGGCGACGCCGAGGTGATGAGCGGCAACGTGAAGCTCGCCATGAGCCACGTCGTCCCCGACCTGGTCCAGAAGATCTTGAAGGGCCAGGATCCCGTGCACATCCTGGGCGACGGCAGCCAGATCCGGCACTACACCTACGGCGGTGATCTGGCTCGCGGGATCGTCATGGCCATGGAGCACCCGGGGGCACTGAACGAGGACTTCAACCTCTCGACGGCGACGTCAACGACGGTTCTCGATCTGGCCCGCATGATCTGGGCCAAGATCAAAGGCCAGGATGCTCCGTTTCGCTTCACGAGCGACGACCCCTTCGAACACGACGTCAAACGCCGCGTTCCCGGGGTCGACAAGGCCAGGGACGTGCTCGGCTTCGAGGCGACGACGACCCTCGACGAGACGCTCGACGAGGTCATCCCCTGGATCGAGCGGGCCGTCGCCGACGGACGGATCTGAGCCGCCGGACGGATCTGAGCGCCAGCGTCGGCGTCGCTGCCCTCAGCGGGGCGCGAGCACGAGGTCGTAGCCGATGCGGTTCCACCCGCCGACGCGCTCCGAGCCGTCGGGCGCCAGGCCACCTTCTTCCTCGCTGACGTCGACGACGAGGTTGTCCTTCACACCGAACACGGCATCGCGGTCCAGGTAGTCGTCGCCGGCGACGAAGAGGTGGGTGATCAAGGTCCGATACCCGGGCGCGTCGACCTTGAAATGCAGGTGCGCCGGGCGCATCACGCCCCGTCCCGCCGCCTCGAGCAGGTCACCGACGGGGCCGTCGTGGGGGATTGGGTACGGCGCCGGCCTCACGGCCCAGAACCGGTACTCACCCTCGTCACCGGAGTGCATTCGAGCCCGCGCCGCCACCCGATGGCCTTCGTACTGGACGTCGTAGAAGCCGTCCTCGTCGGCTTCCCATACCTCGATCCGCGCCCCCGGCACCGGGGACCCTTCGGTCGAAAGGACCGTACCGGCGACGTAACAGGGCACCCCCTTGGCGCCGGCGGCGATGTCGGCACCGATGGCGACCTCGGGCGCGTCGTCGACGAAAAACGGACCGAGCACCGTGGCATCGGTGGCCCCGGCCGCCACCGGGGCGTTGATGCCCACGGTGAGCATGGAGAGCCCGAGGACGTCGGACAGGAGGATGAACTCCTGGCGCCGATCGGTCGTGATGTGGCCGGCCCGGGTGAGGAAATCGATGGCCAGCTCCCACTCCTCCTGGCTCAACCTGACGTCTCGGGCGAAGGCGTGCAGATGCGTCACCAGGCTCCGCATGACGTCGCGGTACCGGGCCGAGGTGCTGGTGTCGAAGCTGGCCAGCACCCGGGCCGTCACCGCCTCCTCCAGCGCGGCCTGCTCGGCGGAGGACGGCTGGGGCGCACCGGGCGAGGTGAACTGCGGCAACGCAACCCTTTCGACGTTGAGGTCCGTTCGCAAGACTACGGCGAACCGGGAGCCGAACACCCACGTCAGCGGCGGCGTGTCCCATCGGTCGCGCCCGGCGAGTAGAACACAAGGCGTGCAGACACCGTCCGAGCCGCCCCGAACCACGGCCCGAACCTCGACTCGAACCACGGCCCGCGCCAGGGCCAGGCGCCGTCGCCAGATCCGCAGGCGGCGGACCTTCACCGTCGCTGGCCTTCTCGTGGTGGTGGTCGCCGTGGTTCTCGCCACGTCGCTCTCCGGGGGGAGCACCGGGCGCAGAGCGGGACGCGCCGTCCGCTCGGTCGCGGGGACCGGAAGGTCGAAGGCCGGCGCCGTGACGACCCCTCCATCGATCGAGGCCGGCGTCGAGTCGTGGTCGCTCGCTGCGGCCCTCTCACGCGAAGCCGTCGTCGCCAACGGCGCCGGGCTGACCGTTCTCGGAGGGCTCACGGCCGCCGGCACATCGTCCGCCGACGTCTCGACCATCGACCCGGCCACGGGCCGCATCGCGCCCGCCGGCCGGCTCGCGACCGGGGTCCACGACGCCGCCGCCGCGACCATAGGAGCGAGAGCCGTTGTCTTCGGTGGCGGATCCCCCACGACCGTTGCCGGCGTCCAGTCGGTCCCTGCGCCGGCCATCCCGCCGGGCGGCCAGCCGACCGGCACGGCCGGTGGCGCGCTGCCGCAGCCCAGGTCGGACCTGGCCGTAGCGTCGATCTCGGCCGGCGCCGGCGGACACGCCACCACGACTACCTACATCGTCGGCGGGTACGACGGGACCCACTACCTGCCAGGGGTGCTCGCCACCGTCGACGGTCGGCACTTCACGAAGGTGGCCAACCTGCCAACGCCGGTTCGCTACCCCGCCGTCACCGCCATCGACGGCAGGATCTACGTGTTTGGAGGCCAGACCGCCGCCGGCGGCTCGGCGACGACGGCCACCGACGACATCCAGATGATCGACCCTGCGACCCACTCGGCGAGCATCGTCGGCCACCTGCCGCGTGCCATCTACGGCGCCGCCGCCTTCGTCATCCACGGCACCATCTACCTGGCCGGCGGGCAGGTCCCGCACGGATCGACCCAGACCCAGATCGACGCCTACGTGCCATCGACCCACAAGGTGCTCGACGCCGGGCTGCTGCCCCAGGCGGTTGCCTTCGCCGGGTACGCCACCGTCGGATCGAGCGCGAAGAGCATCGGCTACCTCGTCGGTGGCGAGGTAGCATCCCAGTCGGGCAAGGACGCCGCCGGGATCGCATCGGGTTCGCTCACGACGGTGATCTCCCTGCGGCCGAGCCCCTACGGTGGGCCGGCCGGCGCTCCCGGCGCCGGCGCTCCCTACTCAGGAACGCTGCTCGTCGCCGATCGGGGCAACAACCGTCTGGTCGCTCTCGACCGGGCCAGGAACATCACGTGGAAGTATCCTTCGGCCCACGCCCCGGCGCCGCCCGGAGGGTTCTACTTCCCCGACGACGCCTTCTTCTTCAAGCATGGCACGGGAATCATCTCCAACCAGGAGAACAACCACACCATCGTCGAGATCGGCTACCCGTCGGGCAAGCTCCTCTGGCAGTACGGCCATCCCGGCGTCCCCGGCGCGCTTCCCGGCTACCTCGACCAGCCCGACGACGCCTACCTCCTCAAGTCCGGCGTCGTCACCGTCGCCGACGCTTCCAACAACCGGATCCTCTTCATCTCGCCCGGAAAGAGGATTGTCGGCAAGATCGGGAACGGTCTCGACGTCCACAACCCGCCGAAGTCGGTCGCCTACCCGAATGGCGACACCCCCCTGGCCGACGGCGACGTCCTCGTCTCGGAGATCCACGGCTCCTGGGTCGACGAGTACACGCCCAAGGGCCGGCTCGTGTGGACGGTGCACATCCCCGGCGTCAACTACCCGTCCGACCCCCAGCAGCTCGGGACCAACAAGTACCTCATGACCGACTACGACCCGCCGGCGGAAGGCCGGGTCCTCGAGTTTGACCGGCAAGGTCACGTGAGCTGGCGCTACGACGCCACATCGGGTGACGCCATGTTGAAGAAGCCGTCACTCGCGGAGCGGCTCCCCAACGGCCTCATCATGGTCAACGACGACTACCGCGACCGGATGGTGGCCATCGACCCGGCGACGCACAGCATCGTGTGGCAGTACGGCCTCACCGACAAGCCGGGGACGACCGCAGGGGTCATCTCCATCCCCGACGGCTTCGACCTGCTGCTCCCCAACGGCACCACCCCGACGCACCCCCAGACCGGCTGACCCTGTGAACGATGCCGAGCTCACCGAGGCAGTCGAGCGGCTGGTGGCGCGCGTCGAGCCGGCCGGCAAGCGGATCGTCGTCCTCGTCCCCGACGCGACCCGAAGCGTGCCGCTGGCGCGGGTCGCGGGCCGGCTCGACGCCGCCATCGGCGGGCGGGCGGCCGAGGTGGTGTGGCTCGTCGCCCTCGGCACCCACCAGCCGATGAGCGCGCCGGCCCTGGCCCGCCACGTCGGGCCGGTCGATGGCGACGTTCGCAACCACGAGTGGTGGCGCCCCGATCGGCTGGTGTCGGTCGGCACGATCCCCGCCGGCGAGGTGAGGGAGTTGAGTGGCGGTCGCATCGCCGACGCCATCGACGTGCGCCTCAACCGGGCCGTGGTCGAAGCCGACGCCGTCATCATCTGCGGTCCCGTTTTCCCCCATGAGGTCGTCGGCTTCTCCGGCGGCAACAAGTACCTCTTCCCCGGCGTCGCCGGCCGGGAGATCATCGACTCCACCCACTGGCTGGGGGCCATCCTCACCTCGAGCGCCCTGATCGGCACCCTCGGGGCCAACCCCGTGCGGGCCGTCATCGACCGGGCCGCCGCCCTCGTCCCCACCGATCGGTGGTGCCTGGCTCTGGTCGTGGCGGCCGGCGGCGGGCTCCATGCCTGCTTCTCCGGGCGGCCCGAGGAGGCGTGGGCGGCCGCCGCCGAGCGCTCGGCGCAGGTCCACATCCGACGGGTGCCCCACCCGGTCCGCACCGTCCTCTCCGTCATGCCCGAGCGCTACGAGGACCTGTGGACGGCGGCCAAGGGCGTCTACAAGGTCGACCCGGTCGTCGCCGACGGCGGGGAGATCATCGTTCACGCCCCGCACGTCACGGCCGTCTCGGTCACCCACGGGGATCTCATCGCCGAGGTTGGCTACCACGTCCGTGACTACTTCACCGGCCAGTGGGACCGCTTCGGGCACTACCCGGGGAGCGTCCTGGCCCACTCGACCCACGTCAGCGGCGACGGCACCTGGTCGGCCATCGACGGCGAGCGGCGCCGGGTCACGGTCACCCTCGCCACGGGCATCGATGCGGCCACGTGCCGGGCCCACAATCTCGGCTACCTGGATCCGGCCGGCATCGACGTGGCGGCGTGGACGGCGCGCGCCGAGACCGACCCCGACCTGCTCGTCGTCCCCGACGCCGGCGAAGAGCTCTTCCGCTTGGCCGGCCCCTGACCGCTACGAGGCGAAGGCGCCCGGCTGGTGCAGCTCGACCCGATTGCCGGCCGGGTCGTTGACGAAGGCCTGGAGGCTCGTTCCCGATGCCTTGGGTTCGCTCACCTCGAGGCCGCGACCGCGCAGCTCGGCCACGGTCGCGTGGAGGTCAGCGACGGCGACGGCGAAATGTTGCCCGTGGTCGGCCGGCGGGTCGGCTTCGATCAGGTGCACCTGCTGGGCCCCGACGTCGAGCCAGGCACCACCGAAATCGAAGTCGGGCCGGTCGGAGCGGACCGTCATCCCCAACCCGTCGACGTAGAACCCGATGGCCGCATCGACGTCGTCGACGTTGATCGAGACATGGTGCACACCGCTTGGTTTCATGTCCACAAGTGTGGCGCACCTCGTCAGTACGAAGGGGGCGTAATGCTGATCATGAACTCCGCCGGCTGGTCGAAGTGGTTCTTGTAGCGGTGGGGTCGGGTCGAGTCGAACGAGCAGCTGTCGCCGACGCAGAGCTCGTAGTCGACGCCCGCCACCTCCACGCAGAGGGCACCGTGGAGCACGACGAGGCATTCCTCCGACGGATGCGACCACGGCTCCTGGCTCGAAGCGCTGTACGGGTTGAGCCGGCCGTGGATGACCTCGAGCAGTCCGTTACCGGCGGAAATCCGCGAATAGGTGATGTCCTGCGAGGGCGATTGGACCAGCATCCTGCGCTTGCGCCTGACCACCACCACCGGGTCGTCGTCGTCCCTGAACAGGCTGAACAACGGGACGTCGAGGACCTTGGACACCTTCCGGAGCGTCTCGAGGCTCGGGTCGTTGAGGCCCCGTTCGACCTGGCTGATCAGCCCGGTCGAAAGGTTGCTGGCCTCGGCCAGGGCCGTCAACGTCATCCCCCGACCGGCCCTGATCTCGCGGAGCCGCTGGCCCACCGCCCCCGGGGCCCGGCAATCCTTCTGCATCGACCTATTGTCTCAGACGTTCGCCTCGTTGCGACGGGGGAGTTCAGCGCAACTTAAGGACTTGGCGCCGTCGCGGTCATCCGGCGGGCCTCTACCCGGGGGCAGAGACCCGGATCACCCCGGGGGCCGACGCTGCCAGATGAGCCCGTCCCTAGGATTGCCGCGTGGTCCTGTCTCCGCGGGCGCGGCTCGTCGCCGGTGCCGCCGTGTTCGCCATCGCCGCCGGTGGCCTGGTCCAGACGGCGACGGGTGGGGGCGCCCTCTGGCCTGCGCTTCTCGGCCTTGTCGGGGTGGTCGTGATCGTCGGAGCCACCGGATCGCTCGACGCAGGACGCGGCTGGTGGACGGCGGGACCTGCGTTCGTGCTCCCCGTTGCCGTCTGGGGTCTGACCGGTGGACAGTCGGGCGATATCGGCTGGTTTGTCGTCGTTATCGTCGCCGGATACGTGGCCTTGGGTCAACCGCTCCGACGCGGGCTCATCGTCTGGGGCTTCGCCATTGTGTTCGTCGCCGTCCCCGCGATCTCGACCTCGACGCTCGGCTGGCTGAGCTGGGTCGCCGGCATCTCGGCCGGATTCTGGGGGTCGTGGCTCGCCGGGCATCGCATCGAGCTGGTGGAGCGGGTGCACGCGGCCGAGGCCGCCGCCGCGGCCGCCGCCGCGGTCGCCGAGCGCCAAAAGCTGGCGCACGATCTCCACGACGTCGTGGCGCACACCCTCGCCGTGACGGTCCTCCACCTCGGTGGCGCCCGGCTGGCCGTGCGGGACTCGCCGGCCGAGGCCGCCGCCGCCATAGAAGAGGCGGAGCGTCTGGCTCGCCGCAGCCTCGACGATCTTCGCTCGGTGGTCCGGGTGCTCGGCGAGGGCGCATCGGGAACGCCAGGCGCCGGCACGGCAGCCGCCGGAACGGCAGGCGTCGGCTCCGTCCTACCTCCTCAACCCGGGGCTCCCGACGTCGCCGGGTTGGTGGACGAGTACCGAAGGGCCGGCCTCGAGCTGGCGTGTCGCGTCCGGGGCGACCCTGCGGTGGTGTCGGGGCCGAGGGGGCTCGTGTTGTTTCGGATCGTGCAGGAGGCGCTGGCCAACGTCGGCCGCCACGCTCCCGATCATTGCGCCGACATCGACCTGGCCATCGACGACCGTGGCGGGGTGGAGCTGTGCGTTGCCAACCCCTGCCCCCCGTCTCCGCCGTCGGCAGCCACGGGGGGCACGGGGGGCGCGCCATCGGGTATGGGCCTCGTCGCCATGCGAGAGCGGGTAGCCGCCGTCGGGGGCCGGCTCGATGCCGGCTCCGACGGCACGACCTGGGTCGTGCGGGCGGCGTTGCCGGCGTGATCCGGGTCCTGTCGTGATGCGGGGGGCGTCGTGATCAGGGTGGTCCTCGTCGACGACCAGGAGCTGGCCAGGGCCGGGATGCGGACGATCCTGCGTCCCGTCTACGGATTTGAGGTCGTCGGGGAGGCCGCGAACGGGGCCACCGCTGTCGAGGAGGTCGGTCGCCATCGCCCCGACGTCGTGGTGATGGACGTGCGAATGCCCGTCGTCGACGGGGTGGAGGCCACCCGGCGGCTGGTCCGCTCCGATCCCGCGGCGCGGGTGATGATCCTCACGACCTTCGACGACGACGCCGCCCTGGCGTCGTCGCTACGGGCCGGCGCCTCGGGGTTCTGTCTGAAAGACGCGCCGGCCGAGGACATCCAACGGGCGGTGCGGGCCGTGGCCGGCGGCGACGGCTGGCTGGACCCATCGATCTGCGGGCGGGTCCTCGTCCGCTACCGCAGCGACCCTGCGACCGACCCCGGAGCACGTCGTGACCTGGCCACGCTCACGGACCGGGAGCTCGACGTGCTGCGCCTGGTGGGCAGGGGCAAGTCCAACGCCGAGATCGCCGGGACGCTCTTCGTCGGTGAGGGCACGGTCAAGACCCACGTCGGCAGGGTCTTCTCCAAGCTCGGCGTCCGTGACCGGGCCGGCGCCATCGTCTTCGCCTTCGACCACGAGGTCGTCAGACCGGGCGAGCCGCACTCGACCTGAAGCTGGGCGACCTGAGGCTGGGCGACCTGAAGTCAGGAGCGGTCGGCCCGGAGGGGGACACGACAATCTTCCGCCGGCCAGACGACACGTCGCCGCTCGAGGATCACGCTCGAAGCATGACACTCTTCTCCATCGCCGGTCTGCTGCACGGCCTCGGTGCCATGGCCCTCCTCGTGCTCGGGTCGTTCATCGCGCTGCGCCCCAAGCAACGAAGCTCCCGCCATCCGCAGCTCGGTCGGATCTACGCCGCCATCATGCCGCCGGCCCTGATCCTCGGCGTGGTCGTCGGCCTCCGCCACGCCCCCTCCGTCTCGGTGTTCCAGATCATCGTGGGGCCGACCCTCGGGCTGCTCGGCATGGGGTTCTGGGCCGCGACGCCTCGAGGCCGGCGGGTGCTCGGGGCCCGATGGGTCACCATCCATGCGCGCGGCATGGGCGGATCGCTCATCGCCCTGTTCACCGGCCTCGGCTTCCAGATCGCCGGCTATGCCGGGATGGCCATCGGGCCCATCTCGGGGACCCTGCTCGGTGTCGGCCCCACCATCCCCGGCTATCTCCTGACCAGCTGGGCTCTCGACCGACGCCGGCGGGCGGCGGTGCTCCCAGCCGTCGATACCCCCGTCGAGGTGGGCTGAAAGTTGTGGGGCGGTGGGAAAGAGTAGGGGCAACGCCCGACGGCGGATCGGACGAAGACGGCGCCGGGGGAGGCCCGAGTGCACCTGGCGGCGCCATTCCTTATCGTCGCTTCCTGGAATGGCTATTGACCCTAGCTGTACGGCTATGTAGCATAGCTGCATGACATCGAACCTCGTGCGACCGGCCATCCCCACCCGCTCCCTCACCCGTCCCGACGGGCGGGTCGCCTACGAGGTGGAGGGTGCCGGCCCCCTCGTCGTGCTCGTACCGGGGATGGGTGACCTGCGCGACGCCTACCGGTTCCTCGCCCCGACGCTGCGGGAGGCCGGGTACCGGGTGGCGTGCACCGACCTTCGTGGCCACGGCGAAAGCGACACCTCGTTCGCCTCCTACGGCGACGAGGAGACGGCCACCGACGTGGCCGCCCTGATCGATGAGCTCGGTGGCCCCGCCGTGGTCGTCGGCAACTCCATGGCTGCTGGTTCGGCCGTGCTCGTCGCCGCCCGCAGGCCCGAGCTCGTCGCCGGGCTCGTCCTCGTCGGCCCGTTCGTCCGTGACCCCGAGGCGAACGTCCTCACCCGGGTCATGCTCAGGATCGTCATGGCTCGACCGTGGGCGGCCACCACCTGGAAGGCCTACCTGCCCAAGCTCTACGCCGGCCGCCGACCGGTCGACTTCGACGACTACCGCAGCCGGGTCGTGGCGAGCATCCGCAGGCCGGGTCACGCCCGGGCGTTCTCCCTCACGGCCCGCACCAGCCATGCCGCCGCCGCGGCCGCCATCGCCGACGTGTCGGCGCCGACGCTTGTCGTCATGGGCGACCTCGACCCCGACTTCCCCGACCAAAGCGGCGAGGCCGAATGGATCGCCGGCGCCACCGAAGGGACGGTCGTCATGGTCCCCGACGCCGGGCACTACCCCCAGTCGCAACGGCCCGACCTGACCGCCCCGGCGGTCCTGCGCTTCGTCGACACGGTGAACGGCCGTGCCTAGAGCCGGGCTCAACGAGGCCAGGGTCGTCACCGAGGCCGAGGAGCTCGCCGACGAGGTCGGCCTACCGGGTCTCACCCTGGCCGCGGTCGCCCAGCGCCTCGGCGTCCGTCAACCGTCGCTCTACAAGCACATCGACGGCATGGACGGCCTGCAACGCAGCATCGCCATGCGAGCGAAGAACGAGCTGGCGAGCACCCTCACTCGGGCCACGGCCGGCCGCAGCCGCGCCGACGCCATCCTGTCGATGTCCCACGCCTACCGGGCCTGGGCCCACCGGCACCCGGGCCGGTATGCGGCGATCCAACGGGCCTCGGCGGCCGGCGACGTCGAGGCCATCGCCACCGACCTGGCCGTCGTGCAGATCGTCGCCGACGTCCTGGCCGGCTACCACCTCGATGGCGACGACGCCATCGACGCCACCCGGGCGCTGCGTGCCGCCCTGCACGGCTTCGTCACCCTCGAGACGAGCGGAGGTTTCGGGCTCCCCTTCGACATCGACCGCAGCTTCGAGCGGCTCGTCAGAGGCCTCGAAGTGGCGCTCTCCGGATGGAGGGCCGGCGACGATGGGCCGGCCGTGAGCTCGGGGGCGTGAGCTCGGGGGCGTGATCTCGGGTCTGGGCTCGGGCGGTGGCCGTGAGCTGGGGAGCCGAAGACGGCGGCCCGGCCGAGATCCCCCGGAGATTTCCCAGCGGCGATGGGCCCCGTACGCTGGCGTGCGTGGATGCCGATCTCAACTTCTACTTCGACCCGGTGTGCCCGTTTGCGTGGATGACCAGTCGATGGGTGCGCACGGTCGCGGCCCAGCGGCACTATGACGTCGACTGGCGGTTCATCTCGCTGCGCCTGATCAACTCGAACGTGGACTACGACGCCCACTTCCCCGAGGGCTACGAGGCCGGTCATACGGCGGGGCTCAAGCTGCTGCGGGTGGCGGCCAAGGTCAGGGCCGACCACGGCCGAGAAGCGGTCGGCCGGCTCTACGCCGCCCTGGGAGCCGGGATCTTCGATGCCGCTCCCGAGGCCGCCGTCACCGGCCGGCGGCGAGGCTCCCCGGAGTTCGTCGAGCCCCTCCTGCGGGCCGTGCGCCTGCCGGCGGGCCTCAGCGCCGCGCTCGACGACGGCTCGTGGGACGCCGAGATCGGAGCCGAGACCGACGAGGCCCTGGCCCTCACGGGCAAGGACGTCGGCACCCCCATCCTCCACTTTCGGCCGCCGGCCGGCGTGGCGTTCTTCGGTCCGGTCATCTCCCGGCTTCCGAGCGACGAGGACGCCCTCGTCTTGTGGGATCACGTGATCGGCCTGGCCGGCTTCCCCGGGTTCGCCGAGATGAAGCGCAGCCTTCGGGAGGTCCCGCAGCTCCGGGCCCTCGGAGTCGAGCAGGGCGAGGCCGGCGCGCCGGAGGACTGGCATGCCGGCAGCCGCCGGCTGAAGAAGTAGCGCCGCTCGGTGCGGGTCAATGGGTCCTACGAAGCGCCGAGGATGGAGTATCCGTACTTCCACTGCAACGGAGCGGCAAGCAGGCTCACGTAGATTCTCTGACGGCTCGGCATCTCGGTCTTCCAACGGTCGTCAATGCGAAGCTGCTTCGGGCCAGAGTCGAAGCGGCTCGGGTTTCCTGCGACGCTGTGTCCGGTCGTCAGGTCGACTACGGCCTCGCTGCGAAAGGGGTCGGGTTCGAGCGGCTCATCGAGCCACGTTCCGATGGAACGAAGGGTCGCTCGCGGAGACGTGATGAACTCCTCGTACGTCAGCACCTTGTACGGCGCGCGTGGCGAGTACCTCAGCAGCTCCGTAAGGCCGTTGTAGCCCAGCCATCGCATACCCGCCGATGTGGTCCCGACCGGGGTCAGATCATCGGTATCGGCTGCAATCTTCGCGGCCTTCCTGCTGGCCCACGAGTGACAGGTCGCCCTGGGGTCACGGACAAGATGAAGGACAAAGGGTTGGATTCCCTCCATACCATCGAGCAGGGCCGCCCCGGCGGGCACCTTGGTCGAATCGACGACAACACGAGAGCGCTGCGTCGCCGCGACGGCTCGATACGTATCGGCCATTAGCCGCCGGTAGCTGTTGGTTGCCGCCGACCCCGAGCGACCGAATCTCCCCTGGGCCAGGAGGCGGGGCGTGTGCCAAACCCGCGCCGAGCCGTTCCTCCACTCCACGGCCTGCGAAGGAGTCCAGCTAGCAACCGAGCCGTGCTGTCTCTGGTGGTCGATGACGGCCTTCCACACTGGACAAGCATTGAGGTTTTGTCCGCATCCACAGGGCCGTCCTGAGAGCAAACCGGCCCAGATCTCGTGCAGCTCACCCGTTCCGGTGATTCCCGCATAGCTGCCGAGCACGTCGGACAGCAGCGTCGTTCCGCTGCGATGGGCCCCAGCGATGTAAAGGACCTTCAGATTGCCAGCCTTCATGCGTGACCTCTCAGCACGGTCTCTGCGGAGGAAACGGGTTGCCGCAAGGTCCGAAGACTAACCGGCAGGCTGCAGCATCGCTGATGTCCTCGCCAAGCGTGAGAAGGTGGCCCTCAGCGATCACGGCGACGTTATCGTTGGTCTCGATGGGCTGTCCTCATACCCGGCTCCGACGACGCAGACCGTGATATCGCCAGCCGGGATCGACGTGCGCCCGGCCGGACCCGACGACAGGTCCTGGGTCCAGAAGATCCTGGTCGAACGGTGGGGTGCGACGCAGGTCGTGAGTCGCGGCCTGATCCACGAGGCGGATGAGCTTCCTGCGCTCGTCGCCGATGTGGACGGTCGGTCGGCGGGGCTTCTGACCTACCGTCCAGTCGCAGATCGGATCGAGATCGTGACCCTCGATGCCCTCCGGGAGTCGATTGGCATCGGCACGGCCCTGACGCGGCGCCTGCAGGAGGTTGCCGCTCGGCGAGGATGCCGTCGCGTTTGGCTGGTGACGACCAACGACAACACGCGAGCGCTGCGTTTCTGCCAGCGGCGCGGGTTTCGGATGGTTGCGGTGCACAACGGCGCAGCGGACACGGCACGCGTCCTCAACCCCACCCTCCCCGCCGTCGGCCTGCACGGCATCGCCCGGCACGACGAGATCGAGCTCGCCATGCAGCTTCCTGGCCCGGGGACCGGTTCCGCCCCCGGGCCGGTTGAGCTCGAAGCTGTGACCGAGACCGACAAGGCGACCCTTGCCAACCTGCTGCAGCTCTACCGCCACGACTTCTCGTCGGCGCGGGGGCTACGAGCTGACCGAGCACGGGACCTTCGTGTATCGCTTCTTGGACCTCTACTTCGTCGAGGCCGACCGCGAGGCGTGGTTCGTCCGCCATGACGGTCGGCTGGCGGGGTTTGCCCTGACCAGATCGACGCCGGACGACGTCGACCCGGCTCGGCGACCCGGACCGGGTGCGCATGCCGTCGCGGCGGGGTCCATCCGGGAGGTTGCCGAGTTCTTCGTGGTCAGGGCCCATCGCCGGGCCGGCGTCGGTCGTCGGGCGGCCGCCGCCCTCTTCGCTCGGAGCCCGGGCCGTTGGGAGGTCGCCTACGACGCCGGCAACGAGGAGGCCGCCGGCTTCTGGCCCGCCGTGGTCGAGGCGGCCGCACGCGGCCCGATCCAATCCCGCCGCGAGGGACCGCCGGAACGCACGTACCGTCAGGTCGTCCTTCGCTTCTCCACCCGATGACGGTCGGGAGCCGGCCCGGGCTGCCTCGGTGCTGTCGAGGCTGTTGGCCCCGTCGGGCTCGTCGGGCCCGTCGGCCCCGGACGGCCAGCCCGGAGGAACCTCTTGACTTCAACTGAACTTGAGGTCGTATCGTTCGCACCATGACGTCATCGCAGGCGACGGGGACAACGACCACGCTCGACGAGGCCTTCGAGCGGCTCACCGCAGCCGGATTCGAGCTGCCCAACGGCTTCGTCAACCACGGGCCCATGGCGTGCGAGGCGCTCGACGCCCTCGGTTGCGACGACGAGGTCGACGAGTGGGCCCGCCGCTTTGCCCGGGCGGGGGGTACGCCCGTCGACCCGGTGGCGCCGGCCGCCTTCGAGTGGCGTGAGGCCCTTGGCGACCGCAGGCGACTGCCCGAGTGGATCGGGTTGCTGGAACGGGAGATCGACGAGTGGGGCTGGGAGCACGTCGTCGAGCTCTGGGTACCGAGGCTGCTCCCCGCGCTGGCGGTGGTCCTCTTCCACGGGGCCATACGCGCCGCCCATGCGGTGCGGGCCGTCGGCGTCGCCGATACCGCTCCTCGCCGGGCCGAGCTCGCCCGCGCCCTCGGCTACTGGGCCGCCCGGTGGGAGCCCGGTGCCCCCTCCGGGCCGGCCGGCGGCCCACCAAGAGACCGGACCGGCGAGGTGGCGCCTGCCCGGAGTGGCGAGGCGGCGGCGGGCCTCGACGCGGCCGCCCTGCGCCTGGCCGTGGTGGTCGCCGCCGGGCGGGCGGCGCGTCACTACCTGGATCATCCGGGGATCGTTGCGCTGCACGGCGTGACCGGGGCCATGGCGGTCGAGCTTTTCGCCCCCCACCTGGCTCCCCGCGACCTGGCCGCCGGCCTGGCCCAGGTCCACGCCGAGCACGCCAGGCTCTACGGTGCCGCCCCCGCGGCCGCTTCGTCATCGCAAAGCGACGAGGAGCCGCCCGACGGCGGCCCGCCGCCGACCGATGTCATCCGGTCCGCGTACCGCAGCGGCGACCCTCACGAGGTGAAGCTGGTCGAGGCATGCCTGCGGGGTTGGGCGGCGACGGGGGACCCGGCGTTCGCCGCCGCGGCCAGGCTCGTGACCGCCGCTCGAGGTTAGGAGTCCCGTGCCGAGCCCGGTCGCGTTTTCCTGGCGATGTTGACGTCGGAATCCGACGTCAACATCGCCGAGAAAAACGGGCACCCGTCCGGCCGTCCCTTCCTGGGCGCCCCGCCCACCCCGTCCCGCCGTCCCGGCGCCCCGCCCGCCCCGCCCACCCGTGCCTCCCGCCGGTCAATCCAGAGGCAGCTGGAGGAGGGCGTTCTCGAGGACCTCGGAGAGGGCCGGGTGGATCCAGTACTGCTGGCGAGCCACGTCGGGCGCCGGCTGCCCGAACGCCATCGCCTGGATGAGGGGCTGGATGAGGCTCGATGCCTGATATCCCATGAGGTGAGCGCCGAGAAGCAGCCCGGTCTGCGGGTCGGCGTAGAGCCGACACAGGCCGTCGCGGTCCTCCATGGCCCACCCGAACGCAGTATCCCCGTACGCCCAGCTCGACGTGACGAAGCGCCGGCCGCTGGCCTCGAGCTCCTGAATGGTGGCCCCGACGCTGGCGATCTGCGGGTCGGTGAAGACCGCAGAGGGGACGAAGTGGTGCCGGAGCCGCTGGAGCGCCGCCCCCTTCACCAGGTTGTGGGCCACCGTGCGGGCCTCGGAGTTGGCGACGTGCTTGAGCTGAAAAGCCGACGAGACATCGCCGATGGCCCAGACATTCTCCGCCGTCGTCCGACCAAACTCGTCGACCCTCACCCGTCCATCCGGATGGACGGCGACGCCGGCGGCGGGAAGGGCGAGTCCGTCGGAGTTGGGCCGGCGTCCGGTGGCAACGAGCAGCAGGTCGCCTTCCACCGATGCGCCGTCGTCGAGCGACAACACCACGCCGCCGCCTTCCCCCCGCCGGCGCACGCCGCTCACGGTCGCTGACAGCGTCACGTCCCACCGCCGTCGGGCCAGGGCGGTGAAGCGCCGGGAGATCTCGGCGTCGAGCGCGGTCAACAGGCCGGCGCCCCGGGTGACGACGCGCACGTCGACGCCGAGGCTCGAGAACACATGGGCGAACTCGGCGGCGATGTAGCCGCCCCCGAGGATGACGATCGTCTCGGGGAGCCGGGGGATGCGCATGACCGTGTCGGAGGTCTCCCACGCCACGTCGGATGCGGCCACGACGTCGGGCACGGTCGGTCGGGCGCCGGTGGCGATCACGACCTGTTCGGCCGTGAAGGGCGGCTGGCCGGAGACGACGATGCTGCGCTCGCCGTCGAAGTGGGCCTCCCCGGTGAAGAGGCTCACGTTGTCGGCGTCCTGGCGGTAGGCGCGCCCTCCCGCCGAGATGGGGTCGATCCGCCCGAAGATCCGATCCCTGATGTCGGCCCAGCGCACCCGGTCGATGTGGGCGTCGATGCCGTAGCGTTCTGATCCGCTGATGGTCTCGGCCACCTCGGCCGCATAGACGTACATCTTGGTGGGGATGCAGCCCCGGTTGAGGCACGTGCCGCCGAAGACGCCGGCCTCGACCAGCGCGACCCGCTTGTCGTCGAAGTGGTCCGAGATGATCGAGTTACCCGAGCCGGAGCCAAGAATCGCAAGGTCGAAATCGGCCATCCCCGGTACCTTACGGGCGCTCAGGCCAGCATCGACGCTCAGGCCAGCATCGACGCTCAGGCCAGCATCGAATCGACGGCGGCGAGGATCTGGGCCGGCTCCGAGCGGGTCGAGTAGTTGGGGTGCACGTCGATCCAGCGGATGACCCCGCCGGCATCGGCCACGACGACGGTCGGCATGGGGATCGTGTCGGTGCCGTCGGTGTTGCCGGCGGCGACGTCGAGGCCTATGGCGACCTGGGCCTCGTGGCTGGCGTCGCTCGGCTTGGTGAGGATGCCGAGCCGGCCGGCAATCTGGCTGCCGGGGTCGGAGACGACGGCGTAGGTGAGCTCGTTGGTCTCCTGCATGCTCCGCGAACCGTCGGGCTTCTGCGGGCTGACGGCCACGAGGGCGACGCCCCGCTCGGCGAGGGGGCCGACGAGCTGGCTCTGGTAGGTGCGCAGGGTCAGGTTGCAGTACGGGCACCAGGCGCCCCGGTAGAAGACGACCGCAGCCGGCCGGCCGCCCGTTGCATCGGCCAGGGTCGTGGGGTGCCCGTGGGCGTCGAGGAGGGCGGCGTCGGGGAGCGCCGTGCCGGGGGTGGCGACGCCGGCGGGGATGCCGGCGGCGTCGGATGCGGTCTGTTCGGCCCGGAAGGCGCCGAGGATCTCGGCGGGCGCCTGGGCCGCCATGCCCTCGTTGAGGGTGGCGACCTGCTCGGCGATGGTGGGGGTGCTCGTGGTCACGGTGAGGGCCTCTCGATCGAAAAATGGAGTGCTAACTCCACTCTATCTCTCACAACTGGACTGTCAACTCCAAAATGGGGGAATAGACTTCGCTCGTGGGGGCCGACGCCATCGAGGAGGAACGGGCCCGTGCCGCTTCGGGCGGCGACAGGGCGCCGCGTCTCACCGTCAAGGGCCGGGCGACCCGGGATCGGATCGTGGCCGCCGCCGCCGCTCTCATGTACGAGCGGGGCGTCGCCGGCACGAGCACCGAGGATGTCCAGGCCGCCGCCGGCGTCAGCTCGTCGCAGATCTACCACTACTTCGCCGACAAGAGATCCCTCGTGCGGGCGGTCATCGGATACCAGACAGAGGTCGTGCTCGGCGCCCAGATGCCGATGCTGAGCCGCCTCGACAGCATGGAAGCCCTCGAGGCGTGGCGGGACTTCGTCGTCGAGATCCAGCGCAGGGAGCACTGCCAGGGCGGCTGTCCGATCGGTTCCCTCGTCGGGGAGCTGGCCGACACCGATGCTGAGGCGCGTGCCGATCTGGCCGACGGGTTCGGACGGTGGGAGACCGCCATCGGCGACGGGATCGCGGCCATGCGCGACCGCGGGGAGCTGCGCCCCGACATCGACGCCCCCCGCCTGGCCCTGGCCCTGCTCGCCGCCGTCCAGGGGGGCCTGCTGCTCACCCAGACCCGCCGCGACACCGTCGCCCTGGAGGCCGTCCTCGACGCCGTGATCGACCGGATCGGCGCCCACGCGGCCCACTGACCAGCGTCGGGGTGATCGGGTACTGCACCGGTGGCCGCCAGGCGGTGCTCGCGGCTTGCCAGATGAAAATGCAGGTCACGTAAGTAAAGAGCAGTGCGAGGCTGCCGAGCGCGGCCAGTCGAGTGAAGCAGCCGGCGACGAGGGCGACGCCGACGGCGAACTCTGCGACTGCGACCACGATCCCGCCGGGCCGGCCGCACGCCTGGCCGCTGGCCCTCAGCCCTCGGCGACCTTGAGGTGGTGGTCGAAGAAGGCGATGATGCGGCGGCGGGCGGCCGCGGCGGTGGGCTCGTGATAGCCGATGCCCATGAGCCGGCCCATGACCCCGAGGAGGACGCCGACCTTGCCGTCGTGGTGGTTGAGGAAGCCGTGGCCGGCGTCGGGGTACTCCTCCACGTCGCGGACCACGTCGTTGGCCGCTAGGGCGGTGTCGAGCTTGGCCGCCGCCCCTTTGAGCGTGCGGTCCTTGGCGCCGAAGCTGCCGACGACCGGGCAGGCTCCGGCCAGGATGGTGCCGGCGTCGTCGGGGATCTGGCCATAGTTGACGCTCGACGCCGAGTACCGGTGGTCGGGTGCGAGCAGGAGGGAGAAGCCTCCGCCCATGCAGTAGCCGATGATCCCGATCCGCCCGTTGCCGTCCTTGTCGTCGGCGGCCAGCCAGGCCCTGGCGGCCTCGATGTCGTCGAAGGTCCGTCCTCGACGGGCCCTGAGGTCGGTGATGGTCGAGCGCAGGCAGGCAAACTTCCGACCCCACGAGTACAGGTCGGGTCCGAGGGCCAGATAGCCGGAAGCGGCGAGCCAGTCGCATTGGTTTCGCAGGTCGGTGGTCATCCCGAACGCGTCGTGGATCACGATCACACCGGGCCATGGCCCCTCGCCCGCGGGTCGGGCCAGGTAGGCGCGAAGGTCCCCACGCGATCCCGGGAAGGTGACCTCAGGCATGGGTCTTGTCCAGCATTTCGAGGATCTCCTCGGTCGTGGCGGTCTCGCCCAGCTTGGGAAAGATCCCCTCGGTGCTGTTGCGGTGGGCGTCGGCGCTGCGGTCGGTCATGGCGTCGGTGGCGACAACGACGTGGTAGCCGTGCTCGTAGGCCGACCGCGCCGTGGACTCTACGCCGGCGCTCGTCGCCACGCCGACCACGACGACCTGGGTCACACCGTGGTCTCGCAGGTCGGCGTCGAGCGATGTGCCGTGGAACGCACCCCACCGGTGCTTGGTGATGAGGTGATCGTCGGGCTGGACGTCGAGCTCCTCGACGAGGTCGGTCCAGTCCGGTGGCGGGGTGACGGCGGGCGGGGTGACGGCGGGCGGGGTGACGGCGGGCGGGGTGACGGCGGGCCGGGTGACGGCGGGCCGGCTGACCTCGGTGCGCCCCGGTGCCCCGCCGGCCACGTTGACGAGCACCACGGGCAGGCCGTGGCGGCGGAAGGCGGCGGCCAGGCTCGCCGACCGGGCCACGATCTCATCCATGGGGTGCACGGTCGGGATGTCGCGCAGCCCTTTCTGCAGGTCGATCACGATGAGTGCCGTCGCCGGGTCCAGGGTGGTCAGGGGCATGGTGTTCCTCTTTCTCTGGGGTCATTGGGGATTGCTCCGGGCTCGGGTGGGTGGGGCGCCCGCCCCGCATCAAGGAGGCGAGGCCGGCGAGGACAGAGAAGGCGGCGGCGACGGCGAACACGATCACCAGACCGTGGTGGAACGGCCCCGAGATCAGGTTGGGGAAGAACTCCCTGCCGGTGAGGGTGTGCCGATGGGCGATCGGAAGGGTGGCCAGTGCGCCGCTCGGCGCAAGGAGATGCTGGATCGGGTTCACTCCGAGCAGGGCCGCGAACAGGGAGGAGACCGGCGGCAGGGTGCCGACCTGGTGGGCGACGGCGTGAGCGACACCCTGGTGCTGGAGCCCGTCGGTGAGGCTCCTGGGGAGGGTGCTCGCCAGTCCGGCGATCATGAGCGAGAAGAACGCTCCGATCGAAAGGGCCGTGCCGGAGTTCTGGAACGTCGAGCGCATGCCGGAGGCCACGCCGCGCTGGTCGGCGGGGACGCTGCTCATGATCGACGACGTGTTGGGGGCGGCGAACATGCCGTTACCGACCCCGTTGGCGGCGATGAGCGCGGCGAAGGCCCAGTAAGGGAAGTTGACGGGGAGCACCATCATGCCGATGAAGCTGCCGCCGAAGACGACCATGCCGGCGGTGGCCATGCCCCGGGAGCCGAAGCGGTCGGAGAGCGTTCCTGCCACGGGCCCTGAGACGATGAAGCCTGCGGTGAGGGGGAGCAGGAAGATTCCGGCCCACAGTGGGGTGGCGCTGTAGTCGTAGCCGTGCAGCGGCAGCCAGATCCCCTGCAACCAGATGATCAGCACGAACTGCAGCCCACCGCGGGCGATGGACACGACGAAGCCGGCCACGTTGCCAGCGGTGAAGGCCCTGATGCGAAACAGGCTGAGCTGGATCATGGGCTCGGCGATCCTGGTCTCGATCACGACGAACGCCGCCAATAACACGACGCCACCGAGGATGCCGGCGACCACCAGCGGACTCGTCCACCCCATCGTGTGCCCGCCGTAGGGCTGGATGCCGTAGGTGACGGCGATCAGCACGGCGGCCAGGCCGACGGCAAACGTGACGTTCCCCCACCAGTCGATCCGCCGGCCGTGGCGTTCGCCGTTGTCGTGGAGCTTGCGGTAGGCCCAGAGGGTTCCGAAGATCCCGACGGGCACGTTGACCCAGAACACCGCTCGCCAGTCCAGGGTGGCCAGCAGTCCGCCGGCGACAAGCCCGACGAACATCCCGGTAAGGCCGGCCACCTGGTTGGTGCCGAGGGCAAAGCCCCTCTGATCGTCGGGGAAGGCATCGGTCAGGATCGCCGCCGAGTTGGCGGTCAGCATGGACCCGCCGACGGCCTGCAGCAGCCGCCACCCGATCAGCCACAGCGCCCCGTGGCCACCGGTGAACGGATCGAACGACAGCAGCAGCGAGGCCACCGTGAACACGGCGAAGCCGCCGTTGTAGATCCTGACCCGGCCGAACATGTCGCCCAGGCGGCCGACGGTCCCGACGAGGACGGCCTGGACGAGCCGGTAGCCCATGATCATCCACAGCAGGTAGACGATGTTGCCCGGTGACAGCGGATCGAGGTGGATGCCACGAAAGATCGCCGGCAGGGCGATGATCACGATAGACCCGTCCAGCTGCGACATGAACACCGCTGCGGTCGTATTGGCCAGGGCCACCCACTTGTAGCGCTCCCCTGGCGCCGGTGTCCTCACGGTCGCGGCGCGGCCGTCGCGGAGCTCTGGCTTCATCAGATGCTCTGGCTTCATCAGATGCTCTGGCTTCATCAGATGCTCTGGGCCAGTCGCTCGATCAGCGGGGCCGCCGCCATCAGGTGCTTCAGCTCCGAGCGGGTGAACCCGGCCGCCAGGGCCTTGGCGAGCTGCTCGGTCCGCTCGTTGCGGCGGTTCCGCAGCGTCTGGTGGCCGGCCTCGGTCAGCGACATGACCGCCCGCCGGCCGTCATCAGGGTCGGGTCGCCGCTCGATAAGGCCGCGCTCTTCGAGGGCGCCGAGCGTGGCGCCCATCGACTGCGGGCTGATCTGTTCGACCCGGGCCAGCGCGCTCGGCGTGCTCGGCCCGGCCCGGTCCAGGCGGGCGAGCGCCGAGCTCTCTGGCACCGTGAGCTCGCCTTCCGCCTTCAGCTGCCGCAGCCTGCGTAGGAGCAGGCCGACGCTGACCTGAAGCGCTCCCGCGACCTCATTCACATCCGGATCCTGGGCCATGTAGAAAGTCTAGCCTTACAAGTTCCGCCTTGCAAGGCTAGGCTTAGTTCCCCGTGGCCCTCGGCCAGGATGGCCCAGCGGCCTTCGGCCAGGAGGGCCGGCCGTGAGGGTCAGAACTGGTGGAGGTAGAAGCTGGTGCCCTGGTCGTCGGTGCACAACGACTCCAGGCCGTAGGGGCGCTGCACCACCTCCCGGGCCTGCCCGCCCGCATCCCGTACCCTTCCGACGGCGGCGGCGATGTCGCCGACGCGGTAGCAGAGGATCACGCCGGGTGTGGCCGGCCCGGATTCGGGCTGGGTGGTCATGCCGATCTGCGGGGTGACACCGCTGAGCTGGGCGCCACCGGAGCTGCCGATGTCGAACGTCCAGCCCAGGACGCCGGCGTAGAACGTGTGTGCGGCATCCAGGTCGGGCACCACCATCGTCAGATACGAGACGTCGCCCTCGAGCTCTCCGTTGCGGGAATCCTCGCCCGCGGCCGTGGCACGGCCGGCAACGGGAGGCATCTCGTGGAGGTAGAACGGGATGCCCTGGTCGTCGTGGCCTTCGGCGGCCATGGCGTAGGGCTCGCGGTGGGGGTCGTTGACGGTGCCGCCGTGGGCCCTGACCGCAGCGACCGCAGCGGTGATGTCGTCGACGCGGAAGCCGAGGACGGCGCCGTGCACGAGGTCGCCTTCGGGCTGCTCACCGCCCCAGAGGCCCATCATCGGGGCGATGTCATCGACCTGGGCGCCGTGCTCGCTGCTGCCGGGGCTGAAGCGCCACCCGACGACGGCGCCATAGAACGCCCGGCCCCTGGACAGGTCGGGCAGCCCGAGGGTGATGTAGGAGACATCGCCGTGGCGAAGGCCGTTGCGGCTGCGGCTGGTCATCTCGGTGCTCATTGAAGGCTCCTCTGGTGTAGTGGTGGGAATGGCTCGCACGGCTCGCACGAGGCGGGCCCGCAGGTCGGCGGCGAAGGTCGGGTCGGGCGCGACGGGGGTGATCGGGGCGCGCAGGGCGTCGAGCGGATCGGTCCGTGGCTCAGCCATTGCCGCTCCCCTCGTAGACGTGACGGAACTCCCTGCGGGCCCTGACGAGCAGGGCCTCGGTGGCGGCCACGCTGCGGTCGAGGATGACGGCGGCCTCGGGCACGCTGAGGCCGTCGAGGTAGCGCAGGGTCAGCGCGGCGCGATGGGGAGGAGCGAGGCGGCCGAGCACCTCACGGGCCCGCCAGCGGTCCAGCTCGACATCCCAAGGGTCGTCGACCTCGACCGACGATCCCTCGATCGAGTGAAGCAGCCGCTCCTGGCGAGCCTGCCAACGCCAGTGGTCCACGAGCTTGTGGCGGGCCACCCCGATCAGCCAGCCGACGGTCGGCGGCGCCTCCTTCGAGGCGGCGGCCACGGCAAGGAACGTCTCGGATGTGAGGTCCTCGGCGACCGCCCGGTCGCCGCAGCGCCCCATCAGGTAGCCGTAGACCTGGGGGAGGGCCCGGTCGTACAACGCCAGCAGCGTGACGTCGGGTCGAGCAGGAACGGCCGTCACATCCCTATCATCGCCTGGCCCCTGCCAACTCCGACGGAGCCGAGTAAGATTCCCTTCCGGCCCGTTCTTTCGAGGCGCCCCTATCCGTGCGTCCCTTGCGGTGTCAGTCAGAGGGCGTGAACGAGGAGCGGACCGATGCGGTGGGGTTGTCCTCGCCGGGCGGCGCCGCGCTTGCGATGCTGCGGCGCCACCCCGGCGCGGGCCTCGACTTCGCCCCTCCTCGGCATCATGGGCGTCGGCCTCGGCACCCTCATCCGCCGCAGCACCGGCGCCATCGCCGCCCTCTTCGGGCTGATCCTGGTGCTCCCTGCGCTTGTCGTTGCCCTGCCCACGTCGATCCAGGACACGGCCGTCAAGTTTCTGCCCGGCAACGCCGGGCAGGCCATCTTCACCACGGGGAAAGACACCTCCACCCTTCCGCCCTGGCTCGGCCTCGCCGCCTTCGCCGTGTACGCAGCCGTCGCCCTCGCCATCAGCCTCGTCCTCGCCCGCCGTCGCGACGCCTGAGGATGGGTCGCAGCCCGACAGGGCTCAGCGTTGCGGCGAGGGCTTCCGATGCCGCAGGGGGACGAGGAGCTCGGCCAGCCAGCTGAACAGGGCGATCAGCAGGCCGCCGAGCACGGCGGCGCCGAAGCTGTTGACGTCGAGGTGGCTCGAGAGGGCGGCGGTGATGGCGAGCAGCGCAGCGTTGATCACGAGCAGGAAGAGCCCGAGGCTCAAGATGATGACCGGCAGGCTGATCAACCGGAACAGCGGGCCGAGGATGGCGTTGATCACCGAGAACAGTGCGGCCACCCACAGCCGATCGACGAAGCCGCCGTGGACGGTGATGCCGGGCACGATGTCGGCGACGATCCCGATGATCACGGCCAAGAGCACCAATCGGATCAGCACACGAAGGATCATCGGCGGCGGCTCCTCGGCGTCGGTGGCTGCAGGGTAGCGCGGGCTCCGACGCCGCGCCGTACCGTGGCGGGCATGCTCGTGCACCCCTGGGACCAGGCGATCGACGACGACGAATGGCTCACCTGGCTCCGCGACGGCCACGACTTCGGTCAGGTGATCGCCGGGGGCACGGACGGATGGCCGACCGTCGTGCCTGCGCACTTCATCCTCGACGGCGACCGGCGGGTCCTGCTCCACCTGGCCCGGCCCAACCCGCTCTGGAAGGTCATCGACGCCAACCCCCGGGTCGTGCTGAGCGTCCTCGACGACTACGCCTACGTCCCGACGACGTGGCGGGCGCCGGCCGGCACCCCGGCCCGTGACGGGGTGCCGACCAGTTACTACGCCACCGTGCAACTCCGCTGCGACGCCGAGATCATCGACGACCCGACGGAGAAGGCCGATGTCCTCCGCCGTCAGCTGACGCACTTCCAGCCGGCGGGGGATTTCTCCTCCGTCTCGACCGAAGAGCCGCCCTACTCGAAGCTGCTCCCTGCGATCAGGGCCCTGCGGCTCCACATCGTCGAGGTCACGGCCAAGTTCAAGTTCGACGACCAGAAGCCCGTCGAGTGGAGGATGCTCGTCGCCGACCGGCTGGCGCAGCGCCACCAGGACCGGGATCTCGGCGCCAGGGACCAGCAGCTGCGCCGGCTGGCCCGCACGACCGAGTGAGGTCCGGACTCCATCGCCATCGCCATCGCCATCGGCGCCGGCGCCGTCCCGGTACCGTCGAGGTGGCCGTCGCCCTGGCCGCCGGCCGGCCCGAGGACGTCGCCGGACTGGCCGATGTGGGCGTGACCGAGCTCGTCGTGGTCGATTCGCCCCCCGAGCACCCCGCCGACGCCGGCCCGTGGGTCGAGGGCCCGGCGGCGCGGTGAGGGGTGTCCGCAGCCCCGGGAGCTAGGCCCTAGGGGGGCGCCCGTCATCGGGCGACGGTCCCGGCGTGAGCCCATCGACGTGGTGGTTGCCCTGCTTGCGGGCCCAGTGCGCAGTGAGGCGCTCGGAGCGCCAGCCGCAGAGGCACACGGCCACGACCTTGCGGGTCGGATGGCGGGGGTCGGGGAGCGGGACGTCGATCCTGTGTTCGCCATCGGTCGAGCCCGCCCCGCGCATAGCGAGGCAGCGTAGCGACGCTCGGCGCGCTTTGGTCGGCGGGGTGTGCTTTGGTCGGCGGGGTGCGCCGGTCCGGCTGGGCCGGCCGGACCGGGCCGGCCGGACCGGGCCGTCGGGCCTGCGCCGGTCAGCCCGAAGCGGTCGACCAGATGCGCAGCGAGCCGACTCGGGTCGAATGACCGAAGGCCCGGTCGAAGGCCTCGACCACGGGCGCTTCGCCCGCCACGGAGGTGTCCACGACGGCGACCGAGACGTGATGGCGCCGGGCGAAGGTCGGCAGTTGGGCTGCGGCGCTCGCGACCGTGCGGGGCCCGACGGGCCCGAGATGCAACAGCAGTGCGGAGATGGCGCGGGGCTCGAGCGGGGCGGGCGACTTGGTCCCCTCGCCGGGGACGGAGCGAACGACGCCGATCCCCGGGAACACGGCCGTCTGGGCGCGGTGGAGGGGGCGTTCGGCGTAGCCACCGATGAGGTCGAAGCGGACGCCGGCCTCGGCCTGCCAGAGCATCGCCTCCTCTTTTGTGTAGCGGGGATAGGGATAGCCGAGGACGACGGCTCCTGCGGGGATGGCGCGCCGGCCCGAGGAGGAGGCGACGACCTGGCTCCCGGCGATGCCGGCGACGGGGACGGTCGAGGTCGGCAGCACGAGCGCCACGCTGGCGAGGACGCCGACCCCGCCGAGCAGCGCCGTCGGAACCCGGCCGTCGGCGGCCCGGGCCGCCAGCCGGTCGAAACCGATGGCCACCAACACCGCGAGGGAAAGGTCGACGTAGAGGGCGAAGCGGTTGGTGATCATGTTGCGAAGCAGCGGCACGTGGACGAGAAGGTCGAACGGCAGGGGAACTGCCGTAGCGCCGCCGATCGTCAGGTGCGTCCCGAGCGCCGCGACCCACGCCACCAGGCCGAGGACGGCGACCGGCCCGACCACCGGGCATCGGTGCAGCCGGCCCACGATCCACACCACGACGACGAGCAACGGGATCCCGACGAAGGCGATGTCGGTCGTGAAACCGACCGGTGCCAACCGCCAGCCCGACCACAGGCCGGCGACCACGCCGCCGCCCCCCGGCAGCACCGTGGCGAGGGGAGAGACGGCAAAGGCGCCGGGGGGCGATGGCGCACCGACGATGTGCTGGGGGCCGGCCAGGAGGTACCAGACAGGAAAGGCCAGCAGGGGAATGGCGACGACCGCGGCCCCGAAGGCGAGACGGGCGATCACCGCCAGCGATGGCAGGACCGGCCGCCGGCGCACCAACCGGCCCACACCGACCACGACGAGCACGGTGACGACGAGCGTGGCCGTGGCCGTCAGGGTCTCGATCGAGATGAGCCCCTGGAGCACGGCGAGCGCGCCGATCAGTAGGCCGCCTCGGAAGGGCCGGCCGACGTCCCCGACCACCCGGCGGAACACGATCAGCAGGATGATCGGCGGGAGGGGAACGAAGACGAGGAACACGTGGGCCCCCGATTCCCTGACCATGTAAGGGGAGAAGCCGTACAGCGCTCCGCCGATGGCGGCGGCGAAGGGGCGCACGCCCAGCCGGCGGATGACGAAGTAGCACGAGGCGGCCGAGGCGAGGACCCCAAGCCGCACCAAAAGGCCGAGGGCGGCGGCGGGACCGTAGCCGGCCGTGACTGGCGCCATCAGGGTGCCGAGCAGAGGGAAGCTGGCACTGTCGAGCAGGTTGACCCCGGCCGGGTAGTTGACGGCCCTGGTGAAAAACGGTAGGTGGCCGGCCACCAGCCGGGCGTGGACGACGGCAAGCATCCACATCTGCTGGCCGTTGTCGCCGCACCCGCAGCGCGAGGCGGCCTCGGCGGGTATCCGGGAGGCGTCGAGAAGCCCGAGGGGCTGGAAGAGCACCCACACGCCCACGGCGTACACGCCGATCACGACCAGCGATGTGAGCGTGCGCCGGGCGAAGGCGTGAGCGGCGACGGCCGAGTCGAGCGGCCGGCTCGCATCGGGCCGCCATCCGGACACCGGGGCTGCCCGACTCAGGTGTCGGAGGCGAGCCTTCGCAGCCCGCTCAGCGGACCGTTGAACCTGTCTTGATCCCCGGGGAAGGTGCCGGAGTCGTTGTACTGCCAGATGGTCCAGATCTGCCAAGCGTAGGCCAACGGGTAGGGGCTGGCCGAGTAGTTGGCGATCATCAGCGGGTTCGTCGACGAGAAGTTCCCTCGGTTGCCCGTGCACGTGCTCCACCACTGGGTCGTGGAGTAGATGACCGGCCAGCGGCGGGTCAGCGCCTGGTACTCGTTGCTGAAGGACTTGATCCACCGCACCATGGCGCTCGGCGTGAGCCCGTAGCACTCGCGCCCGTACGGGTTGTACTCGATGTCGAGCATGCCCGGCAGGGTCTTGCCGTCGGCCGACCAGCCGCCGCCGTGACTGACGAAGTAGTTGGCCTGCGCCGCGCCGGTGCTCGTGTTGGGCGTGGCGAAGGTGTACGCGCCCCTGACGAGGCCGGCGTCGTAGGCCCCGTTGTACTGCTGGGAGAAGTACGGGTTGACGTAATCGGTGCTCTGGGTGGCCTTGACGTAGGCGAATGAGGCTCCGTGCGCCTTGACCCGCTCCCACCTGACGTTCCCCTGGTAGCTGCTGACGTCAAGGCCCCTTGGTTCGCCCACGGTGACCGCAGGGCCAGCGGCCCGGCCGGTGAGGGCGCGGCGACCTGCGGTGGCGTGTTGGCCGGCGGCGCTGGGGGCGGGGTGGCGCCCCAGGTCCCATCCCATCGCGTGTTGTAGCGGTAGCTCGCCGGCAGGGTGGATGGGCTCGTTGCGGTCGCCGGCTTCCGCGTGGCTGCGCTCGGCGCCGTGGCCGCGCTCGCCGCCGAGGACGGGACCACCCCGACGACCAAACTCGCCGCCGCGGCGGCTGCGGTTCCGGCGAGAAGCGCCAGTGGTCGACGGTGATGCCTCATGGTCCCCTTCTGCCTTCGCCTTCGGTCGATGCCCGCAGGAACGCTAAAGGTACGAGGCCGAGTATGACCAATCACCTTCCGGTATTTCATACTCTGCCCAGGGCCGACCGCAGGACCCTTCCGATCCGCTGGAGCAGGCGAACGGCGTGATAGGCCACGATGGCCGAGACGGCCAGGGCGACGGCGGGATCGAGCCAGTACAGGCCACCCGCCGCCAGGATGACGGCGCCGGCGATGGCCACGCCGGCCGCCGTGGCGGCGTCGGCGGCCGTGTCGAGGAGCACGGCGCTGAGGTTGAGGTCGGCGCCATCCCGGTCGGCACCGAGCACGAGCGCTCCCGCGAGCATGACCGCGGCGGCGATGCCGCTTGCGACCAGGACGGCAAGACCGTCCACGGCCCGAGCGCCAGTCGCCAGCCGGTCGATGGCGCCGGCGATGACGGCCAGGCTGAGGATCAAGAGCCAGCCGCCGTTGGCGAGGGCGGCGAGCGCCGTCGCCCTCGGATAGCCATGGGGCCGCCTCGGCGTCGGCGGGCGATCGGCGAGGCGGATGGCCAGGAGGGAGAGGCCGATGGCGGCGGCGTCGGCGAGGTAGTCGGCGCCCTCGGCGAGTAGCCCGAGCGAGTGGGAGGACAGCCCGACGGCAAGCAGGCCGACGAGGAGGACGAGGTTGAGGGCGAGCACGAACCTCAGGCGGGCGGCCCGGCTCATCGCCGCCCGCCGCTTCGGTCGCTTCGTCGCAGGACCTCAGCCTCAGGTCCCGCTACGAAACAACGGGCGCGGTCGTTGTCGATGAGACCTTGGTGCGACCACATTTGCGGCCTACGGCCGCGCGCGTTGTTTCTTCGCGGTCCCTCAGTGAGCGAACGCAGCCCGGGCCTCCCTTGCGCCGTAGTACACGAGGACGTAGCCGGCGGCGGGATCGGCCCACCACCAACCCAGGGCGGCGTTGAGGACGAGGCCGATCAGCACCGCGGTGGCCAGGATCCCGTCGATGGCGGTCACCCGGCCCTCGGTGCGCAGGACGGGATTGTCGAGGGCGGCACCGGTGCGAGCCTTGCCGGCGGCCAGCGCGAACATGAGGGCCGCGGTGACGGCGGTCCACACGATCCCGAGGAGACTGTGGCGGGGGTGGTAGCCGGCGACGAGCACGACCGTGCTCTGCACTGCCAGATAGACGGCCAGGGCCACGAACGCCGCGCCGATCAGCCGCAGGGCTCGGCGCTGGCGATCCTCTGCGGTATTGGCGAGCTCCCACAGCACGACCGTGGACGCTCCGATCTCGATGAGGCTGTCGAGACCGAAGCCGGCCAGCGCCACCGATCGGGCGCCGATGGCGGCGAGGGCGAGCACGACGATCCCGACGACGTTCCAGCCCAGGGTGACCACCTCGAGCCGTCGGCCCCGCCGCAACAGGCGCCCCCGGGTCCTCCCGGGATCGTGGAGCGTCACGCCCCAAGTGTCCCAGACCGGGGGCTCGACTCGACCACGACGCTGCCTACCTCGGGGCGGCGACCCGTCAGCTGCGGCAGGCTTCAGTGCATGCCGCATCTGGAGCTGACCGCCATCGTCGTCGATGACTATGACCCCGCCATCGCCTTTTTCGTGGACGCGCTCGGCTTCGAGTTGGTCGAGGACTCGCCGGCGGCGACGACAACCGGTGGGAAGCCGAAGCGGTGGGTGGTGGTACGACCGCCCGACGCGCAGACGGGGATCCTGCTCGCCAGAGCCGACGGTGACGATCAGTCGGCGGTCGTCGGCACGCAGGTGGCCGGGCGCGTTGGTTTCTTCCTCCGGGTGGAGGACTTCGATACCGCCTACGAGCGGATGCGTCACGCCGGCGTTGCCTTCGTGTCGGCGCCGCGGACGGAGCCTTACGGTCGGGTCGCCGTGTTTGTCGATGTCGCCGGCAACCGTTGGGATCTGCTCGGATCTCCGTGACCCGCCCGGCCGCCGGGCCGTCTGGCTCTCGGTGGGCGCCCGGCTCATGGCGGTCCCCCGGGAAACAGCGTGGGAACGGCGACGGCTGTCCTGGGTGCCGGGGCCGCCGGTACCACCGGTTTCGGGCTGGAAGGGCGCGTCGGCTCGCCCGGTGGGTCCGGGTTCGTTCGCTCTGTATGCCCGGGCGAGCCGGGCGGGTGCCAGTGCCAGTGCGGATGGTGCCCGGTTAGGGCGGCCCCTTGGTAGGTGATCTGGTCGTGGTGACGGGAGCAGACCCTGGCGAGGTTGTCAAGGCTGGTCTCTCCACCGAGGCCGAAGGGTCGGAGGTGATGGATCTCGAGGTGGTGGGTCGCTTCGCAGCCCGGGACGGCGCACATCGCGTCTCGTTGCTGCAAGGCGATCCGGAGCTTGGTGGGGATCAGCCGCCCGACGTGGCGGACGTCGACGATGCGGGGTCCGTCGACGAGGATGGCCTTGAGCACGGCGTCGGTGGACGCGGCCCTGACGGTCTCGACGGGAACGGGGCCGATGCCTTCGATCTCGCAGGTCTCGCCGGGGACGGTGTGGCCACGGAGCAGCGCGCTGCGGTCGACTCTGACGTTGATGGTTGCGGTCGGGTTGAGACCACGGCCGCTCGTGTCTGTGCCGCCGGAATCGGTGCCGCCGGGATCGGTGCCGCCGGGATCGGCGCTGCCACCGGAATCGGCGGCCTCCGGGTCGGGCGGTCGAGATGCGGCGGCGCTCGAAGCTCGGGCCATGTCGACGAGCGCGTCGGCGTCGTAGGCGTCGGTCGTCTCGCTGCGCCCGTCGCTTCGGGCCTGATTGAACGCCGCCTCTCGGTGGGGCCTGAGGGCGGCGAGGACGATGGCACCATGGTCAGGGGTCAGGCGGAACCGGCCCTCGAAGGCGCCGTCATCCGCCGTCCAGTGCCTGAGGTACCGGGTGCGGTGGATGGCGTTGCGATCGACGAGGTTGTCGCGCCGGGCGTTTTGCCTAACGGCATGGGCGGTCTTGCGCAGGGCGGCCACGCTTTGCTGCCTGGCGTCGAGAAGCAGCTTGCGCTCGGCGGTCGGGTCGGCGCTGCCGGCCGAGGTCACGGCCGACGCCTGGGTCTCGGAGAGCTCCCCCGCCCGCAGGGCCTGCTCGGTGTCGGGGAGGTGTCGGAGGCGGTGGCCGGTATCGAGAGTCGTGGCCGCCGCCGAGCGGGAGGCGCCGGTGGCGCGGGCCAGCCAGTCCTCGGCGCTGGCCTCGCCCGACGCCTGCCATCCGTTGGCCTTGACCGTTCGGGCGGCGGCGAGGACCTTGCCGGCCGCGCCGAGGTGCTCGATCTTGGCGAACACGTCGACGAGGCGGGCGGCGTCGGACCCGGAGTACAGCTCGGGGCGGAATCGGCCCACGAACGTCTCGATGCGACGGCACAGCTCGAACAGCTCGGCGGACTCCACGTTTTGCCCTCCCTCCGCTTGGCGCCATCTGGGAGGAAGTCGTGCGTCGACTTCGAACGTATGTTCGACTATACGCTCATCTGACGATCGTGTCAAGGGTCCATCGAAAAATGAGGCCATCGTGTGGCGAGCGGCACTCGGGGCGGACCGGGGAGACGAACCGGGTCGTTCATCCAGGCCGCTCAATTCCCCTTGCCCCTTACCATGGGCCGGTGCCGGTTCCTCGCGTCGCTGTGATCGGGCCCGGTGCGATCGGTGCCGTCTTCGCCGCCGCCGTCCAGGAGGCCGGCCCCGCCGAGCTGGTGTTGTGCGCCCGGCGCCCCCTTGACGAGGTGGTGGTCGAGCCCGACGGGCAGGCGCCGGTCGTCGTCGACAGCCCCGTCCTCACCGATCCCGGGGCGGCCGGCGGTCCGGCGGCGTGGGTGCTGCTCGCCGTGAAGGCCCACCAGACCGATGGGGCCGGCGAGTGGCTGCGGGCGTTGGCGGGCCCGGAGTCGGTCGTCGTCGTGTTGCAGAACGGGGTCGAGCATCGGGAGCTGGTCGCGCCGTTTGTCGGCGCAGCCACGGTGCTCCCTGCCGTCGTCTGGTGCCCGGCGGAGGCCCGCGCTCCGGGCCGAATCCGCCTCCGCGGCGAGCCCCAGATCAGCGTGCCCGCCGGACCCGAAGGACGGGACCTCGCCCGGCTGCTGAAGGGAAAGGCCCGGGTCGACCTGGTCGAGGACTTCACCACCGAGGTGTGGCGCAAGTTGTGCGTGAACGCCGTCGCCGGGTTCATGGCCCTCACCGGTCGGCGGGCCGGCATGTTCCGCCACGCCGACCTGGCCGCCCTCGGCCACGATCTCGCCATCGAGTGCCTGGCCGTCGCCAGGGCCGAGGGCGCGGCGCTGCCCGACACCGTCGCCGACGAGGTCGTCGCCGATTTCGCCGCCGACCCCGTCGACCTCGGTTCGTCGATCCTCTACGACCGGGTCGCGGGTCGGCCCCTCGAGTGGGACGCCCGCAACGGTGTGGTACGCCGGCTCGGGGACCGGCACCGGATCCCCACGCCGATCAGCGACGTGATCGTGCCGCTCCTCGCCGCCGCCAGCTCCCCGCCCTGAGCTCCCGGCTCCCTAACGGGATCGCACGGTGTACGGCCCCGTCGGTGTGGCGTGATAGCCCTTGGCGCCGACGGTTCGGGCCAGCGGGCTCCTCGGGTCGTCGCCTGCCCGCACGCAGTCGAGCAGGTGGCCGAAGTCGTAGCGCGGCGCCCACCCCAGCGCTTCTCGCGCCCGGGCGTTGACGTAGACGCGCTCGATGCCGGGGAACATCCGCCACCCGTGCCCGGCGTAGATCGCCTCGTACTCGGGGAAGCGATGCCGGACGACCGCAGGGGCGTCGTCCCGGAGCTCGGCGAGGTCGCCGGGCTCGAAGGGGGTCGTGGCGCTGACGATGAACCGCCCGAAGCCGATCCGGGGCGCGTGGTCGAGGGCCAGACGGTGGGCGTCGACCACGTCCTGCAGGTCGACACGGCGATACAGCAGCTCGTTGGCCTTCACGTTGGGGTCGTCGTAGCCGGCCCTGATCTCGTCGCGGTCGTCGCCCTCGGGAAAGAAGCGTGAGGTGCGCAGGATCAGGCACGCCAGCCCATGGTCGTGGGCCGTCAGCTCGCAGAGATCCTCGGCCGCCGACTTCGTCACGCCGTAGATATTGCGGGGGACCGAGGCGACTTCCTCGGTCACCCACGCGGCCGGCTCGCCGGCCGTCGGGGTCAGAGCCTTTCCGAACGCGCTCGTCGTGCTCGTGAACACGAACCTCCCGACGCCGGCGGCGACGGCCTCATCCAGAAGATTGAGCGTGCCCGTGACGTTCGTGTCCACGAAGGCCTGCCGGGTGTGCGACCCGACGTGGGGCTTGTGGAGGGTCGCCGTATGGACGATGGCGTCCGCGCCCTCAACGCTCCGCCGGACGCAGGCGCGATCCACGATCGAGCCGACCACGTTCGTGAACGGGGAGGGAAGGAGGTCCACGCCGACCGTGTCGTGGCCCTGTTCGCTGAGGACGCGGACGAGGGCCTCGCCGAGGTGGCCCGAGCTGCCGGTGACGACGATTCTCATGCCTCATACGTAGCAGCCGTCGCCCCTATGGCGTCCCCTGGCGGCGAAACCCTGGCCAGTAGCGTGACCGGTCAGCTGCGGGATTTCTACTATCGGCGTTCTCGGGGAGAGGCATGGGGAGAGGTATGGCAAGACGGCCGTTGTCGACGTATCGGAAGGTACCCAACTACCGGCTCCGCCGGATCGTGGTCGGTATCGGCGCCATCGCCGTCGTGGTTGCCATCGTGCTCGGCGTGTCGTCGGCGTTCGGCGGGGGAGGTGGGCGCGGCGGGGGCGGCGGGGCCACGGCCGGATCGGGGGGTCCCGCTACGACGGCTCCGTCCAAGGCCGCCGCTGGCAGTCAGGCCCACCCGCCGCCGGACAAGACATCCATCGGTCGATCCGGCGTCACGGCGCAATGGGTCAAGAAGGAGAACGCCAAACCCGGCACCAAGGCCTGGAGGATCACCAGGCCATCGACCGGTGTGCAGATCGACGGCTACGCCAACACGGTCAGCATCGACTCCGGCGGCACCGTGGCGCTTTACGTCTCGACGACCGCCGCGAGCTATCACATCGAGGCGTTCCGCATGGGTTACTACGGCGGCAACGAGGGGCGGCTGGTGTGGTCCTCACGGTCGGTCGCCGGCGTCTCCCAGCCGGCGTGCCCGGTGACGGTTGCGGTGGAGATGGTGCAGTGTCATTGGACCAAGCCGGTGACTGTGGCCACCAGCGCGGCGACCTGGCCCCAAGGCGACTACCTGTTCAAGCTGACGTCCGCCGCCGGCTGGCAGTCGTACATCCCCCTCACGATCCGCGACGACGCCAGCCATTCGGCCTACCTGGTCAACAACGACGTCACCACCTGGCAGGCGTACAACAACTACGGCGGCTACGACCTCTACCTCGGTCCGACTGGATCGGGAGGCACGAGCTTCGCCAACCGGGCCTACATCGTGTCGTTCGACCGGCCCTACGAACCGAGCCTGGGGAATGGAGACGGTGCTGCCGACTTCCTCGGGCTCGAGTTGAAGATGGTCGCCATGATGGAATCTCGCGGCCTCGACGTGAGCTACACGACGGACGTGAACGTCAACGAGAATCCGGCGCTGCTCGAGCACCATCACTGCTTCGTCTCGCTCGGTCACGACGAGTACTACTCGCTGGTCATGCGCAATGGGGTGCAACAGGCTCGCAATCACGGAGTGAACCTGATCTTCCTCGGCGCCAACGCCATCTACCGCCACATCCGCTTCCAAGCCTCGCCGCTCGGTCCCGACCGCCAGGAGATCGACTACAAGGACCCGAGCAAGGATCCATTGTTGGGCAAGGACAATGCCGACGTGACGCCCTACGCATGGCGGGACCCGCCCAACAACAACCCCGAGAGCGCCATCCTCGGGGAGATGTGGGCGTGCAATCCGGTACGCGGCGACATGGTGATCACCGACCCGCACAACTGGATGTTCTCCGGCACCGGATTGACTGCCGGTTCGCACATCGCCGGCATCGTCGGCCCGGAGTTTGATCACTACACGCCGGGCGCCCCCGCTCCCAATGACGTCACCGTCCTGGCCCGATCCCCTGTGAATTGCAACGGAGTGAACGACGAGGCCGACATGACCTACTACACCGCGCCGTCGGGCGCCGGTGTGTGGGACACGGGCACCATCGACTGGGTCGGTTCGGTCCACCCTTACTGCGCCACGTGCGCGGCGCCCGACGCCGCCACCAAGATCACCGCCAACGTGCTGGCCGCTTTCGGTCCGAGACCCGCAGGTCGCGTCCACCCGTCGGCCGCCAACGACCCCCTATCGAAGGGCTAGAGGACCAGACTAGACTTAGTTCATCCAGAGGAGTGGAGGTCGAATGCAGGTCAACATCCACGAGGCCAAGACGCAACTGTCGAGGCTGATCGAAGGGGTCGAGTCCGGCGACGACGTCGTGATCGCACGGAACGGTCGGCCCGTCGCTCGCCTGGTCCCCTATACGAGGGCACGAGAGCAGCGGGTTCCGGGGCGGTGGGCCGGACGGATGAGGATCGCCGCCGACTTCGACGCGACACCCGAGTGGCTGATCGACGCGTTCGACGGCAAGGGATGAGGCTGCTGCTCGATACCCACGCCCTGCTGTGGTGGCTGGGCGGGAAGGGCCTCGGCCCCGAAGCCGCCGATCGGATCGCCGATCCGCACACGCTGGTCGCCGTCAGCGCCGCATCCATTTGGGAGGCGGAGATCAAGGCGCGGCTGGGCAAGGTCGATCTCGCCGGCTCGCTCGCGGAGGCGGTGAGAGAGGAGGGCTTCGAGCCCTTGGCGATCAGGCTCGAACACGCCGAGGTCGCCGGCCGCTTGCCGCTCCACCATCGCGATCCCTTCGACCGGATGCTCGTCGCGCAGGCTCTGACCGAGGGGTTCGCCGTCGTGACTCGCGATCGGGCGTTCGATCGCTATGAGGTCTCCGTGCTTCCCTGCTGAACGGCGTTGCTCCGGGGAAAGCCGTGGCGTGGTCGAGGGTCACGGGCCCGCGACCGAAATCCGGCCTGGTTGCGGCTCGGGCCGTAGCCGGTGGGCTGCCGGCGGGTCACGGTCCGGAGCCGGCAGAGATGACGGCCTGGCCGCTCCTGGCGTTGTAGACGAGGAGCCCGTGGCCGCCGCAGGGACCCGCGGGAGTGGCCGTCGGGGTCGTGATCACCACCCAGGCGAGGATGTTGCGGTCGATGGGGGTGAATGTGCCGTCGGCGTTGCGGCGGGCGGGGAGCCTGGCGCTGAAGCGGGCGAGGACGAGCCGGTCTCTCTCACCGGGCTGCGGAGGCCCGTGGTCCTTCCATACCCGAGCGGCGCTCATCGTTGGCTTGTCGCTCCGCGCGGGGGGCAAGAGCGTGTAGGTGCCTCCCTCAAACCGCTGGCGGGTCGCGAGCCGCTCTGGGGTCGGCATCGTGGTCTGCCCGGCTGGGCACGCCGATCCGACCGGCGTGTCGGGCGCGCCCGCTTTGTAGCGGATCGAGTCGAGGACCGCCCTGGCGGTCGCTCCGCTCCGTCCGACGCCGAGCGACAGCGAGACGCCGTGATACCAGACCTGCACGACCGCGTCGTTGAACTGGCTCGTGCCTCGCAACTTCAAGGCCTGTCCCGACGGGATCTTGACGGTGGCCCCTGCGGGTGTGCTCCTCCCTCCTGGGACGAGCCAGAGACCATTCACCCGCGGGCCCACGCTCTCGAGATCAGGAGCGGGACAGCTCGGCACGAAGTGCGTCTCTCCGACATAGACGGTCGGGTGGGAGAAGGGAGAGCCGCACGCACCGGCGTGGTTGCCGTCGACGACCGGCCATGACGCTGGTACATCGATCCGGACCCCGCGGTAGCTCACGAGGTGCCAGCCGGACGGCACGGCCTCGATCGGCCCGGGGGCCATCACGGTGCCCTGCGGGGACGGTCCGAGACTGGCGATCACTCCGGCCGGTACCGGACCGTCGAGGCTTACGGCCACACCGAGAGCGGGGACGCGGTAGACGTGTCGGCCCGACTCGACCGAGCTCGTCACCCGGTAGCCGTTGATGTGCGACACCCGCCCGCTCCGGTCCGAAGATCGAAGGGTCGTCACCTCCACCGTCGGCAGAGAACTGCGGCGCGGAGCCGGGCACGACGACGTCATCCTCCCCCGACCCAGGAGCAAGGTCCCCCCACCCCGCGGGCACGATGACACTCCGGGATCGAGGACAACCCAGTTGGTGGGGACCCAGATCCTTGCGTCACCGAAGTCTCCCGCCTGCCAACCGGCCGGACCCTTGACCTCAGGACGCGGGCTCGGAAGGGCCGAGCCGACGGGTCCCGCGACGGTCCTGATCCTCGACGGGTGCCGCGGTCCCGAGACCGCCGCGATCACCGCGCCCGCCACCGCGAGCGCAACAACTGCCAACGCGGCGGTCGCCCGACGAATGCCTCGCCTGTGTATCACTCCCATCGGGCCCGCCTCACCGTCTGCCGTGGCTGATGCACGTCTGACGTCGAGGAACACCGTCCGGTTCCGCCCGGCTCAGGAGACTCTCATTTCGCCGGCCGGTCGTTCTCACCTGGGCTCCGTAGCTTCACCCCCATGAACGATCCATCAGAGAAATCCACCGGCCGCAAGGGCCTGCCCCGGAACCTGTCGCTGACGACCCGCCGGGTCGTGATCGGCGGTCTGGCCGTGGGCGCCGGCTTTGCCGGCGCCGCCGGCATCGCCAGTGCTGCGACCTCCTCGTCGTCGACGACCACGCCGATGTCGGCCTTCTCGACGCTCCCCGGGCCGAAGGGTCACGGCGGCCCCCTCGGGGGCCCCGGTGGTCCCGGCGGGGCGGGGGCCGGGACCGTCACCGCCATCAATGGCTCGACCATCGACGTCCGCACGCTGAACGGTACCGAGACGGTCCACACCACCACGTCCACCACCTACACCAAGGAGCTGAAGACCGTCTCGTCCTCTGACCTCAAGGTCGGTGACGTGATCCAGGTCGCTCCTGTCGCCCCTTCGACCGGCCGTTCCGCGTCGTCGAAGCCCTCGTCGTCTTCGACCAGCAGGCCCGAGCCCGGGACCGGCACGGTCGACGCCGGATCGGTCACCCTCGTCGAGCCCAGCTTCTCGGGGCGGGTCACGTCGATCAGGAGCGGGACCTACACCCTCGTCGGCAGCGAGGGCCAACTGCTTACCGTCCACACCAACGGGTCGACCCGCTACTACAACGGAACCAGCCGGAAGAGCTCGTTGGCGATCGCCAAGGGCGACATGGTGATGGCCGTTGGCACCCAGACCGGGCTCACCTCGCTCGACGCCGATCTGGTCTCCCTCGCTCCAACCCCGCCGGCACCGGGTCAGGCCCCGCCTGCGGGGACCAAGCCGGGCCCGGCGTCGGGGCGAGCGGCTCCCTCGGGCCGGGCCGCGCACCCCTCCAGTCGGGCGGCCCGCCCTTCGAGCTCGGCGAAGGGTCGCTGAGGAACGGGACGAAGGCACCGACGTGGCGACCAACCGCGCCGGCAACGGGACGCTCGTTGGAGCGACCGCTACCCCATCCTGTGGCACCTCCCCGGTGACACGACCGACGGGCGCCCCTGCGCAGTGTGCGAGCGGCCGGCCGGCCCTAACCTGGCCCGGGTGCTCGCCATCGGAGATCGATTGTCTCCGATGCGGGTGGCGAGCACGGGCACCGACCTGGCGTCGGGCCTCGCCTCCCTGCACCGCGCCGGCCCCGGCGCAGCAGCGCCGGCCCGGCCCGGCCCCGGCGCCCCGCCGCCGCGGGGTGGCCGCGCGCGATGAGCGGGCCCGATCGGGACCTGCGGCCCACGTCGCAGCGAATCGCCGACGAACTCCCCGGCCTGCACCGCAGCGAACCGGCGCCCCGGGTCCTCGTCGTCGACGACGAGCCCGCCATCACCAGCTTCTTGCGCATGGGGCTCAACCGGTTTGGCTACGAGGTGACCGTCGCCGGCGGAGGGACCGAGGCCCTCGCCGCCGTGGATCGTGAGCACGTCGACCTCGTCGTGCTCGACGTGATGCTGCCGGGCATCGACGGCATCGAGGTGTGTAAGCGCCTCCGGGGCGACCGTGACCTGCTCATCCTGATGCTCACCGCCGCCGACGCCGTCTCTCAACGGGTCGCAGGTCTCGAGGCCGGCGCCGACGACTACCTGGTCAAGCCGTTTGACTTCGAGGAGCTCCTCGCCCGGGTGCGGGCCCTGCTGCGCCGGCGCCTTCCCCAACAGGCCACGCTGCTCTCGGCCGGCCCCTACGTCCTCGACGACCTCGCCGCGGTGGTCACGAAGGACGGCGTCGCCGTCGAGTTGAGCCGGCGGGAGTACGACCTCTTCAAGCTGTTTCTGCTTCACCCGCGCCAGGTCCTCACCCGTGATGTGATCTTGGACCAGGTGTGGGGGAGGTCGTTTTACGGAGACGCCAACGTGGTCGATGTGTACGTCCGGTATCTGCGCAACAAGCTCGACCTCGAGCGGGTCTACCTCAAGACCGTCCGGGGGCTCGGCTACCGGCTGGCGGCGTGAGGTGGTGCGGCGCCGGACCAGAGGTCCGTTGACAGTTCGCACCCGTCTGGTCGTGGGGCTCCTCGCCCTGCTCGTGGCCCTCATCGCCGGCGTCGGCGCCGCCGAGGTGGTCATTCTCCGAAATGTCTTGTACCAGCGAAGCGCCCAGGCGTTACGGACCGAGGTCCAGCTCGTCGTCGCAGATGCCTCCACGGGACCCTCCCGGCCGTCGCTGACCGGGCCGGCCGGGCCCGGCCGGGTGACCACCGCCTGCTCCGCTCTCGGCTCCGTGACCGCCGGCCCGAAAGGCCACGGGACCAAGGGCCCCACCCTCGGGACCCAGGGCGCCACGGTGCTGGCCGGCGTCCTCGCCCAGCGGGGCATCGCCAGCGCCGTCGTCGGGCCGGGTGGGGGTGTGCTGGCGTGCGCCACGACGGCGGAGACGGGCACGGCGCGGACCTTCACCGTGCCCGAAGCGGCGGCCGCCGACCTGGTGACGTCCCATGGGGCCGGCTCCGGGTACATGACCCTGCATGCCGAGGGCCGGCACCTCCTCGCCGTGGCCCAGCCCGTTGGCTCCGACACCGTGCTGCTCGTCACCGATCTCGGCGACGACGACGCCGCCGTCGCCACGGTCCTGCTTGTCACCGTGATCGGCGGGCTCGTCGCCCTCGTGGTCGCGGCCCTAGCCAGCCGGCCGCTGCTGCGTTCGGGCCTGGCCCCGCTGCGCAAGGTGGCAAGGACCGCCGATGCCATCGCCGCCGGTTCGCTCGATCAACGCGCCGACCTGGCTCGCAGCGGCGACGAGGTCGGGCGCCTCGGCAGCGCCTTCGATGCCATGGTCGACCGGCTGCAGGACAGCCTGGACCAGCGCGACGACCTGGTGAGCCAGCTGGCGGCGCGTGAGGCGACGATGCGGCGGTTCCTCGCCGACGCCTCCCACGAGCTGCGCACCCCGCTGACGGCCATCCGCGGCGGCGCTCAGGTCCTGCGCCTCGGCGCCGCATCCAAGCCGGCCGAGCTGGAGGAGTCGCTGGCCCACATCCAGGCCCAGGCCGAGCGGATGTCGCGCCTCGTTGCCGACCTCCTGCTGCTCTCCCGCAGCGACGACCCCGGCCGGGTGGCGGTCGTCGAGCCGCTCGACCTGGGGGCGCTGATCACGGCCGAACGCGTCCACTGGACTGCCGTCTGCGCCGGCCATCCGGTCACGATCCACGTTGAGGAGGCGTGGGTAAGAGGCGACCGCGACGCCCTGATCCGTATGGCCGCCAACCTCGTCGACAATGCAGGAAAGTACAGCCCGCCAGGCGCCCCCGTCGATGTGAGCGTCCTGGTCGTTGGGAACGAGGCCGAGCTGGCCGTCACCGATCGGGGCCCCGGCATCGGCGCGGCCGACAGGGAACGGGTCTTCGAGCGCTTCTACCGGGGCGACCCGGCCCGATCGAGGACCACGGGAGGCAGCGGGCTCGGTCTCGCCATCGTCGCCGCCATCGCCGCCGACCACGGGGGCGAGGTCGGCGTGGCCGGCGCCCCCGATGGCGCCGGCGCCCGTCTCGTCGTTCGGCTCCCCCTGGCCCGCCCGGCGTCGAGCGGCGCCGACCCGAAGGTGGCGGCGCCCGAGGGTACTGTCACCGGCGTGCCGGCGCTCGATCCTTCGGGCGCAGCGCCGCCATGAGACTGCTTGCCCTGAGCATCGGCGCCCTCAAGTTTGGCTGGGTGGATGTCGTCGTGGTCGTCCTCGTGCTCCTCGCCCTGGCGCGCGGCCGGCGCCGGGGTGCAGCGTCCCAACTCCTCTCCTACGGGGGCTTCTGGCTGGGGCTGCTCGTCGGTGCCGCCGTCGCCCCCCTGGTGGTTCGCCACTTCCACTCGCTCGACGCCAAGGCCCTGTCGGCCGTGATCGTCGTGCTGGTCGGCGGGTTTGTCGTCGGGGGCATCGGCGGCGCCCTCGGGGTCAGGGCGTGGCGGTTGTTACGCCGCGGCCACCTCGGACCGATCGACTCCGTGGTCGGGATGGCCGTCGCCGCCGTGGCCACCCTGCTCGCCTGTTGGCTCGCAGGGACGATCCTCGTCGTCGGGCCATCGCCCACCATCTCGTCGGGTATCGAGGGCTCGCGGGTGCTCAAGGCCCTCGACAACGACCTGCCGTCGGCCCCTTCCATCTTCGCCAGGGTCCGCCGCTTCGCCGACACGTCGGGATTCCCCCAGGTGTTCTCCGGTATCGGCCCGCCGACGTCGGGACCGGTCCAGGTGGCCAACACTCCGACGGTGCGCGCCGCGGTCGCCGGCGTCGGCGAGTCGATGGTCAAGGTGGTCGGCGCGGGCTGTGGCGGCCTGCTCGAAGGGTCGGGCTTCGTCGTCGCCCCCGACCTGATCGTCACCAACGCCCACGTCGTGGCGGGCATCGCCGATCCCAACGTCGTGGGTCGCAACGGCGGCCGCCATGCGGCGGTGGCCATCGCCTTCGACCCCCGCTACGACTTAGCCGTGCTGCGCACCTCCGGCCTGAATGAGCCGGCCGTGCGCCTCGACCGCTCCACGGTGCCCCGGGGGACGACCGGCTCGGTCCTCGGCTACCCGGGCGGAGGCCCATTCACGGCCGTGCCGGCCGGCGTGATGCAGTCCCTGGAAGCGGAGGGGCCCGACATCTACGGCCGGGGCCAGACCACCCGTCAGGTCTACGCCATCACCGCCGTGGTGCGACCCGGCAACTCGGGTGGCCCGCTCGTGACCGGCGCCGGTGAGGTCGTGGGCGTCGTGTTCTCCCGTTCTCTCGCCAACTCGCACCTCGGCTACGCCCTCACCTCGCCGGGCGTGGTTGCACGCGTGGACCAAGCTGAGCGCCATCCGGTCCCCACGAGCACAGGGGCCTGTGCGGCGGGATAGCCAAGTCAGCCGATCGGCTGATAGGCCCCGCAGAGATTACCGGAGCTGCCGTTGGCAAACGACGAGAAGAAGTCCGTGTCCTCCCAATAGCTGCCGACCGTGTTGTAGGTCGTCCTCCGGCGAAAGGCGGCAACTCTGGCCCGGTTCTGGCAGGTGGAGCACGTCGGCCATGGCCACCAGGTCGGTATCCGTGAGCCCCGTCACCCCCAGATCGGCGGCGGTCGGGTACCCGTCCTCACAGCCCATCGGCCAGGACCTCGCAGGCCCGGTCGAGGACGGCGTCGATCTCCTCGCGAGTCGACCAGCGCAGCGGCCCGTCGGTGGCGAGCACGGCCAGGCCGTGCACCGTCGACCAGGCCACCATCTCGGCGTTGACCCGTCGCCCTGGGCTCACGGCGCCGGCGGTGACCAGCCCGTCGACGGCGTCGGTGAGCTGCTCCCAGGCCGTGCGCCCCTTGCGCCCCCTGGCCTCGGAGTTCGACTGCCGCTGGGGGTCGGCGGTGGTGACGAAGGCGGTACGAAACAGGCCGGGCTCGGCCAGCGCGAAGTTTAGATAGCCCTGTCCCGTCGCCCGCAGGAGTGCCCACGCCGCCGTCTTCGGGTCGCCGGTCTCCGGGTGGGTCGCCGCCGACGTCCGCTCGATGACGGCGTCCACCGTGTCGGCCAGTCGAGCCAGGCCCCGATGGGCCACGGCCTCGAGCAGCACGTCGCGTGACGCGAAGTGGCGGTAGCCGGCGTTGTGGGAGACCCCGACCTGACGGGCGGCGCCGCGCAGCACCACCGCATCGGGGCCTCCCTCGCGCGCCAGCTCGGTGGCCGCATCGAGGAGGGCGTTGTAGAGGTCGCCGTGGTGATAAGGCCGGGTCGGGGCGGCCGGCGGGGTGGACGTCCGCCCCGAGCAGGCCGGCGCCGGCTCGGCGGTCAACGACGCCACCAGGGAGCTGGGCGGCACGCTCGGTGTGGCCGTGATCGGCAGCGTGTTCGCCTCGCTGTACCGGGCCCACCTGGCCGGTGGCACCGTGACCGGCGTGCCCGCCACGGCCGTCGCCGCCGCTCGGAGCAGCTTCGGCGCCGGGCAGGCGGCCAGCGCCCACCTGGCCGCCCACGCCGGGGGTCCGCTCGGCGCCCGCCTCCATGCCGCGGTGACGAGCGGATTCATGTCGGGCCTGCACGCCGGGTGCGCGACCGGGGCGGGCGTGTGCCTGGCCGGCGCCGTCGGTGCCCTGTGCCTGCTGCCCTCCCGGCCCGCCGTGGCCGTCGGCTCCCGTTCGGCGGGTGAGTCGGAGGCCGCCGGCGCGGTCGTCGGTGTCCCCGACCTGGTCCGTCAGTGAGCCGGTCCGGCGGCGCCAGCCTCACGCCTCGTTGAGCCCGACAGCGCCTCGGTCGCCAACGCCCGCACAAGTTGCCGTGCCGGCGGGTGGTTACCAGCTCCAGCTTTCGTAGCTGACGAAGCTGCGGATAGATCGGGTGGGGCTGTGGTCAGGTGCCGATTCGTCGGGCCAGGTTGACGGCGTGGTCGCCGAGACGTTCGTAGAAGCGGGCCAGGAGCGTGACTTGGGCGGCGGTGCCGGGGTCCATGGCGCCTTTGGCGATCTCGGCTGAGAGCCGCTGGTGCAGGACATCGATTTCTTCGTCGGCCTCGTCGAGTTGCTGGCCCGCTTGGGAGCGGGACAGGTAGGAGTCGGCAACCGTCGACCACATCTCCAGAGCGGCCTCGGCCATTCGCTCCACGATCCCTCGCGCCAGGGGTGTCATGCTGTTGCCGATCCCGGTCATGGCCCGTTGGGCGACATGTTCGGCGAGGTCGGCGCTGCGTTCGAGCTCGGGAAGGATCAGCAGCGTGGCGACCAGGTGACGCAGCTCACTTTTGGTTGCATCACCGGTGGCGACCTGGTCGACCCGGTCCCAAACCAGCCGCTCGGCACGGTTGGCGAGTTCGTCGATGTCGGCGTCGCGGTCAATGACGGTCTGGGCGACCGCCGGTTCGTCGCCCAAGAGTGCCTCTGTGGCCCCGGCGAGGGCTTCTGACACCATGCCGATCAGGCCGGTCACCGCCTGATCCACCGGGGGGTCGGCAGCAGTGTCGAGGTACATGCCCGTCACGCTACCCAGTCCTGCCCCTGAGACTTCGCCTCCCGTTTACCTGTCGTTCATTCCGGCGTGGCCTCTTGGCTTCTTGCGTTGGCCAGACTGTCATCCCGTGGACACAGTCAATGAGGCGAGTCGGGCCGGCGACGGGATCTCGGCGGCACTCGACGACGCCCCCCTCAACCGGTTCCACTACCGGGCGGCGCTCACTGCCGGGATGGGGTTTTTCACCGACGCCTACGACCTGTTCGTGGTCGGCGCCGTGCTGGTCATCTTGAAGTCTCAGTGGCATCTGGACACGGCACAGACCAGCCTCCTGAGCGCGGCGGCGCTCGGAACGGCGTTCGTGGGGGCGGTGGTGTTCGGCCGGATCGCCGACCTGTTCGGACGCAAACGGGTCTACGGCTTGGAGGCGGCCATCATGGTGGTCGGCGCCGTCGGGTCGGCGTTCTCGCCTGACCTGGTCTGGCTGATCGTGTTCCGCTGCGTTCTCGGGATCGGGATCGGAGGTGACTACCCGGTCTCGGGAGTCATCATGAGCGAGTACGCCAACGTCAAAGACCGAGGACGCCTGGTCGGCATGGTTTTCTCCATGCAGGCCGTCGGACTCGTTATCGGTCCGCTCATCGGGCTCATCCTGCTTGCGGCCGGTCTTTCGCACGAGATGGTGTGGCGGATGCTGTTCGGTTTCGGTGCGCTGCCCGCCGCCGCCGTCATCTACCTTCGTCGGACGCTGCCCGAGTCGCCCCGCTACCAAGCCGAGGTCGAAGCGCAACCCGACAAAGCGATCGAGGGTCTGGCCGCCTACACGAACGGTGCCATCAGCGTTACCCCGCGCACAGTCCCGGTCGTCTCCCGCCGCTATGGGCTGCGGGACCTGGTTACCAACCGGCGTCTCCTGGTCACCCTGATCGGCACGGCCGGCACCTGGTTCATTTTCGATTACGCGTACTACGGCAACTCCATCTCGACCCCGGTGATCCTGGGCCAGCTTGCGCCCCATGCCAGCCTCGCCGTCACCTTGGCCCTGACCCTGGCCCTCTTCGCCGTCGCCGCCGTGCCCGGCTATGTGTTGGCCGTGTTCACCATGGACCGGGTCGGGCACCGCCGACTCCAGCTCATCGGCTTTTCCATGATGGCGGCGTGTTTCGCCATCATCGCAGCGGTGCCTGAAGTCAGCGCTGCGGTCGTGCCGTTCATGGTTGTCTACGGCATCAGCTACTTCTTCGCCGAGTACGGACCCAACACCACCACCTTCGTCCTCTCCGCCGAGCTGTTCCCCACCAGCATCCGCACCACCGGGCATGGCATCTCCTCCGGGGTGGCCAAGATCGGGGCGTTCATTGGCGTGTACGTCTTCCCGATCCTCTCCCACGCCCTCGGCCTACGCGGCACCCTGGCCCTCACCGGCGGCCTCGCCGTCGCCGGCGCCCTACTCACCCTGGTCCTACGAGAACCGTCCCGCCGATCCCTCGACGACATCCAACACACCGACAAGCCGGCTCGGAGTCCGGGCGCCGAAGCCCGCGAAGGCGACGCGGAACGTCGAGTCGAACAGCAACTGGCCGACGCAACCCGCTAAGTCTCCTGGGCCTAGCGCTGGGGTCCAGCACGATTCACCTCCACTGGCCATGAGGAGATTTCACCACGCCGCAAGGGCGCTTCCCGGTCGGTCGTGTCGTCAGCCGGCTAACGTCCGGTCTTTCGGACGGGAGACCAGGGCAAAATGGGGAAGAGCTACGAGCTGTTCGGAAGCGGATACGGCACCTTCCGGCGCCCCGACCCGCGTATCGCACAGCGGATCAACACCGCTCTCGGACCCGCCCGGACTGTGTTGAATGTCGGCGCAGGAACTGGCTCCTACGAGCCCAGCGACCGGACGGTGATCGCGCTGGAACCATCGCGAGGGATGATCGCCCATCGCACGCGCGGGTCGGGCGCCGTGGCGCGAGGCGCAGCCGAGGCCCTACCCTTCGCCGACGACGCCTTCGACGCCACTCTCGCGGTGTTTACCATCCAACACTGGTCCAACCTCGAAGCCGGCCTGAACGAGATGCGCCGAGTATCAAAGCGGCAGGTGATCTTCACCTTCGATGTCACCCGCCAACGCGAACTGTGGCTCACCGCCGACTACGTACCCGCCGCTGCCGAGCTCGAAGAGCGCCGGGCCGCCCGCATCGAGCAGGTGGTCGCCGGCCTCGGCGGCGCCACGATCGAGCCTGTACCTATTCCGGCCGACTGCGTCGACGGCTTCGGGGCTGCCTACTGGCGCCGGCCCCGGGCGTACTTGGACCCTGCCGTCCGGGCCAACATCTCCTCACTCCTCATGCTCGACCCAACCCAAATCGATCCGGGCATCGCACAGCTGGCAGCCGACATCGAATCGGGGCATTGGAAACACCGCTACGGCCACCTCCTCGAACTCGACTCCCTCGACCTTGGCTACTGCCTCATCACCGCCCCCAGCTGAGCAGCACCGGATCGAGATTTGCGGTGCCCTCCCTCCTGCTCAGGTGCCGAGCGCTTACGTGTGCCCCGCGCTCCCCTCTCAGCGTCCCTTCAGCGGGCCTGGATTTTGACGAGAGCCAAGATCGGAAGCCCGCAGGCTTATAGCGTTCTCAGCTTGGCGATCCCTTGGGGCCGTGCACAAAGCCGAGACTGGCCCGATGCGCAAACCCATCGCAAGCACGTCGGCCGGATGGGAGAGCGCCAAACGCCGCTTCGCCATCCGAAACCAGCGGCGGCGTTGGGGTCGGGTAGCCACCGAGTGGGACGACCACGGAGGGCCGTCTCTCGGTCGAATGGTGGACGCCGTTGTTGGGCTGGCCAAGCCGGAAGCAGGAATGGTCGCTCTTGACATAGGCGCCGGCACGGGGAGTGTGAGCCTGCGGCTGGCGCCGGGAGTCCGGCGCATGATTGTCGTCGATGTAAGCCCGCTGATGATCGAGCAGCTGGTTCGTAAAGCGGCCCTGTGCGGGTGCTGCAGTATCGAGGCCCAGATCCACGCCATCGAGGATCTCGATCTCCCCGCAGGAGGCATCGACGTGATCGTGTCGAACTATGCGCTCCACCACCTGCGTGATCGCGACAAGGAGGAGCTGGTTCGCCGGATGGCGGTTTGGTTACGACCCGGTGGGCGCGCCGTGATCGGCGACATGATGCTCGGGCGGGGCCGAAGCGCAGAGGACCGGAAGATCATCGCTGGCAAGGTCAGGGTACTTGCCAGGAAGGGTCCAGCCGGGTGGTGGAGGGTCGCGAAGGGAGCGTGGCGATACCTCACTCGAACCCAGGAACGGCCGATCTCGGCTGAGGCGTGGTGTGCTCTGTTCCGACGGAACGGCTTCGTGGAGATTGAAGCCAGGCGCATCTTCGCCGAGGGCGCCGTTGTCCTGGCCACCAAGCCGACGTTGGCTACGGAACGGGCGCACCGGGACACGGCGTCGGCTGCGGAACCGATGGTGGTGAGGTGAGGCTCGTCGCGCCCGAAAGTGAACCGACTCGTTTCAGCGATGACGGCGCTACCGAGTGTTTGAGTGTGGCGTTCCAGAAATCGACCGTTGCCCCCTCTATCACCCGGCGGTCCTTGCCGGGGCGGAGGTAGGGCGTGAGGTGCCCTGCGCCCAGAAGGGACAGGTACCATTTCGGTCCGCGCTGGGTGTTGTAAACCTGTTCGCCACACGCCGGTGGGTTGATCGTGTCGGCGGTTCCCTGGATGACGAGGGTGGGTGCCGTGCCCAGGCTGTAGGTACCGCCGAAGGAGCCTTGTTCGGCGCCCGACATCACGATCGCCGCCTTGACCCGATTGTCGTGACAGCAGGTGCCGGCCTCAACGGCGAAGGTCACGTCGCCTCCGTCTGAGTGTCCGGCGATGCCGACGGCGGATTCGTTGATCGCCCCGTCGAGGACCGAACCTGTCCGGCGCGCTGATGCTAGGAGCGTGCCGATGACCGTGCGCAACTCGGTTGGATGCTGAACGATCTGCCACTCGTCCAGCTGCTGGGTGACCAGTGGGTAGGCGGGGGCGGCCACCACGTAGCCGGCGCTGGCCCAGCGCCGCAGGAGAACCGAGTAGGCCTGCGGTGCCAGACCGAAACCCTGCGAGAACACAACAAGCGGAAATGGGGCGCCGGCGTGGCTGACGTGGCTGCTGCCAGGCGATGCGGCCGGGAACCACACTTCGGTGGGCAGCGATGCAGCCGTGCCGTCACCTTCGGGGCTGCCGCCAACGAGCACGCGAGTGGTGCTGACCGGGTAGACCCTTCGCGCCGGGGGCGCGGCCTTGGCGGTGCTTCGATCCGTCGTGGGCGGTGCGACCGTTGGCGCCGGCACACTGGAAGGAGCGACTACCGACGTGGGTCGGGGACCGGCGGCGTGGAGGCCACGAGCGCCGAACACGGCGCCAATCACGAGAACGGCTCCAGCGGAGGCCACGAGGACCCGGCGAAGCGAGCTTCGCGCTGGTCTACGGCGCTTCGGAGCGTGTTGGGGTGGCGGCAATCCATCAACTGTACGCATCGCAGACCGAGGATGCCGGTTCGCCTGCGACGTGCATCACACTTTTGTCCGCCGTATGAATCCCCGCTTTCAACCGGTTCTCAGCGCGGGATTGGTACCTTCAGCCCGATCGAGCCATGACCGGTTCAAGTGCTGTCGAGACGCCGACGAGCAGCAGGAAAGCGCGATGGGCTCAAGAATGTCGCCCTCACATTTACGGGTAGGGAGATGGGCGGCACCGGCCGCAGTACTTGGACTGCTGGCAGGCGGCGTGATCTGGGGAGTATCCGGCTCCTTGTTCTCACCAAAGGGAGCGGCGACGGGGAGGGCGGCGCCAGGCTCGTCCGCTGCGCATGCCCCCGCCCGACAGAGATCGGGGCCGACCCGGCCCGCGTCGACGGCACCCACCACTGCCCCCCCACCGCTGAGACTGCTCTCGGTCAGCCCGAGCGGTCGGTCGAGGAGAGTCTCAGGAACCGTCCGGGTGCGGGTTCGATTCTCCTCGCCCATCGCCGCTTCCAGCCCTCGCCCAACGTTCTCACCGCCAACGCCGGGCACGTGGGCGACGGTTGCGGCTCGGACCCTCAGCTTCACGCCGGCAGGCGCGTTCGCGCCGGGAGAGACCATCCGCTTGAAGGTTCCCGCCGGCCCCTCCGGGATACGGGCCAGCAACGGCGCCCACCTGGCGGCGGCCGCATCGGAGCGCTTCAAGGTGGCCGACGGGTCGGTCCTGCGTCTCCAGCAGCTGCTCTCGCAGCTGCAGTACTCCCCCCTGCGCTGGACTCCGACGGGCGGAGGGAACGTTCCCTCGGACGCCGCCACCGCGGCACGAGCTGTCTTCAGCCCCCCGGCAGGCCACTTTTCGTGGCGACAGCGGAGCTGGCCGAAGACCTTGACGTCCGCCTGGCAGCGAGGGCAGTACACCGTCATGACAAAAGGGATGGTGATGGCCTTCGAAGCCGACCACAACCTCACCATGGATGGCATCGCCGGCCCGGCCGTCTGGCATGCTCTGCTGTCGGCGTCGGCCCGTCACCAGGTCAACAGCGGTGGCTACAACTATGCGCTGGCCTCCAAAGCCAATCCCGAGACACTCACCATCTGGCACAACGGCAGGCAGGTCTTTCACTCCCTGGCCAACACCGGCATCCCGGCGTCTCCCACCGCCGACGGGACCTTCCCTGTCTACGAGCGGTTGCGCTCCCAGGTGATGCGCGGCTCCAACCCCGATGGCAGCCACTACGCCGACCCGGTGCAGTACGTCGCGTATTTCAACGGGGGTGACGCCGTCCATTACATTCCTCGAGCTTCCTACGGGTATCCCCAGTCGCTCGGCTGCGTCGAGCTACCCCTCACCGAAGCGGCCACCGCGTGGCCCTCCCTGACCTACGGGACGCTCGTCACAGTGAGCGGGTGAGGCATCGCCGCAGACCAGCAGTCATGATCCGTCCTGGACAGTGGCTTGTTGCCTTGTTGGCCGGGGCGGTCCTCGTCGCGGGCTGCAGCGGGGCCCGATCCGCGTCTCCGTCTTCACCTCGGAGCCGGCACCCCGCGGCATCGTCGGCCGCGCCCGCCCCAGGCGAAACCACCACGACGATGCCCGTCACCACGACGGCGCGGCCCGCCGTCACCCGGCCTCCTTCAACGGCTGGCACGGGTGGGTCCCGGCGGGCCGTCATGAAGCCGCGTCTGCCGTCACCGTCGCCCCTCCCGCCCTTCGCCTCGGCCGGCCAGCCCGGGCAGGGAGCGTGGCACCCCGCGGGGCGGCCGGTGAATGGTGTGCCGGCGGTGTACACGACGAGTCTGATCCCTCCGGGGTCGAGCCAGGCTGCCGGGATCGCGTGGATGGACACGCGCCTGTTGTCGGCTCGGCTTTACTCGGGAAGTGTCAGCCCGGGCGGGGGACCCTGGCGATACACGGCGCCGGTGCGGCCGTCGCAGGCAGCCACGCTGGTGGCCGCCTTTAACGGAGGATTCAAGATGTCAGCGGCCGGCGGCGGTTACTACACGCAGGGCCGAGCGGTTGTGCCTCTGAAGGATGGCGCGGCATCACTCGTCGTCTACAGGGACGGCTCGGTGGAGATAGGGGCGTGGGGCACTGACGTGACCATGACACCCAAGGTGGTCGACGTCCGTCAGAATCTGGCGCCGCTTGTCACCGCCGGCCGGCCGACAGCCCAGACCGCCGACTGGCAGGCGTGGGGATCGACGATCGGCAACGTCGAGGGCGTCTGGCGTTCGGGCGTGGGGATCACTCCCGACGGCGCCTTGGTCTACGCCACCGGACCCGACCTCGACCCCGTCGGTCTGGCCGACCTGCTCGTCCGTGCCGGCGCCGTCCGAGCTATGCAGCTCGACATCAACCCCGACTGGACGGTCCTCGCCACCTACGACCCGGCCTCACTGACCGGCCTCGCTTCCCCTTCCAACGGGACCAAGCTGGTGGCGGGCACAGTGCAGGGGCCTTGGACGTTTTTCGAAGCGTGGTGGGCGCGAGACTTCATCACCCTCTCCGCCCGCCCAGGGGTAACGCCTTGAAGCCGACCAGTGACATCCCGCGGCGCAGAGGGTTGACTGGACGCTGCCTGGGACCGCAACGCCGACACCGGGGGGAGACCAACTCGTGGACTCAACGCAAAACGAGGCAGTGCTGGTCGCCAGGAGGTCGTGGCTCACACAGATGACCGAGACCAGACAAGCGGTTGAAGGCCTGGCGGTGCAGGAACTCTTGACAGCCGACAGACGGGTGGTCCAGCGCCTCTTGGACCATCTGACCCGCCTCCAGAGTGAGACGACGAACCTGAAGTACAACATCGCTATGCCGGAAGCCCCGCCGCGCTGAGCGCCCCCCGGTCGCGTCGCATTGGTACCTGTTGGGCCAGACACGGCGGCCTCAGAACTGGCAGCGTCGCGGCTGCGGCACTGTTCGCCGTCGCCGGTTGCGGCGGTGTTCAGCGGGCGTCAGAGGGCGGGACCGTGTCTCCGTCGCTGACAGTTCCCGCCAGGTCGGCGTTGCCCGCAGGCCGCGGTCGTAGACCGTCTGCCTCGCATCCGTGCGGGACCGCCGCGAGGGCACCGACCTATCGCCACGTGGTATGGATTCTGATGGAGAACCGTGCCCTGGACGAGGTGGTCGGGTCGGCGTCCGCGCCCTACCTCGACAGCCTCGCTCGGGCTTGCGGGGTGGCGACCCGCTACACCGGCGTGGCCCATCCCAGCCTGCCCAATTACATCGCCTTGACGTCAGGATCGACGCACGGGATCGTCGACGACAATGATCCCAGCTCCCACCGGCTCCCCGGGCCCAGCATCTTCTCACTTCTCGGTACCGGCTGGCGTTCGCTGCAGGAGAGCATGCCGGCCAACTGCGACTCGAGTGGATCGGGGGAGTACGCCGTCAAGCACAACCCGGCCGCTTATTACACGAATCTCGCCGGGGCGTGCTCTACCCAAGACGTGGCGCTCGGATCGAAGCCCGACCTCTCGGCGCCCTTCACGCTGATCACGCCCAATCTCTGTCATGACATGCACGACTGTTCGACGGCGGCCGGCGACGCGTGGTTGGCCATCGAGATGCACAAGATTCTGGACAGTCGCATCTACGGGGGAGGGCGCACGGCCTTGTTCATCACCTGGGATGAGAACGACTCGGGTGGAAGCCTGGTGCCGACCTACGTCGTGGCGCCCTCTGTCCAGCCCGGGACCCGGGACGCGGTCAACTACAACCACTATTCGTTGTTGCGGACCACCGAGGAGTTGCTCCGCCTCCACCCTCTCCTGGGCGCGGCCGCCTCGGCCACGTCGATGCGCAGCGGGTTCAACCTCTGAGCGCGAGCTCATTCTCTGGGCACGGCAGAAAGACGACTACCAGCAATCGCAAGCCGGATCACGGCGTCGAGGCCGGCCGGCGCGACGGAGCGGAGCTCCACCGACGCGTCGTTGCGCAGTGCCAGTTGGCGAACGATCGCCAGACCCAGCCCGCTGTTCCCGTTGTGGTGGGCCGCTCCCTGCCAAAATCGTTCGAAGGCCCGGCGGCGATCGTCGACGCTCATTCCGGGTCCATCGTCGATCACATGCAGCTCCAGGCACTCGTCGTTGGGGCTCCCCAAGGTGACGCAGATCCGGCCCCCTTCGGGGGCGGCGTCGAGGGCGTTGGCCAGGAGGTTGTCCAGGATTTGGTCCAGGTCGCCGGGTACGAGCGACACGGTCGCAGGGCCGCGATCGTGTCGTTGCACGAGCTCCACATGTCTCTCGTCGGCCAGCGCCAACCAGGCGTCACAGCGGTCCTCGATCACCTCCTCCACGTCGACCGGGCGCCGTGCCGGTTCGACGCTGTCCGCTCGGCTCAAGGTCAGCAGGCCATCGACGACCCGCGACAGTCGCTGCGCTTCCCGGCTCATCGCGGCGATGCCATCGGCGGCCGACCCGTTCGAGTCGGCTTCGAGGTTCTCGAGACGCAAACGTAAGGCGGTAAGGGGTGAACGCAACTGATGAGAGGCGTCGGCCACGAAGCGGCTCTGCGCGTCGACGAGATCCGAGAGGCGAGCAGCCATATGGTTGAACTGGCGAGCGAGAGATCGGATCTGCGGTGGCCCATCATCATCACGGGCCCGCGCCCCCAGGTCGCCGCTGCCGACGTGGTCGACGGTGGACTCCAACCGGGCGAGTGGTAGTGATAACGAACGGGCAAGCAGCAACCCGACCACCCCGGTGAGTACCAGCACCCCTGCCGCGCCAGCGGCGAGCAGTAGCCAGATCTCGTGGATCCGCTGCCCGGTCGAAGCGGCGGGCTCCCCGAGAAGCACGGCACCCTGAGGTTGACCGTCTGAGCCGATCGGGACGGCTGCGCTCGCCCACGGTTTGCCTTCGTCGGAGGAGAAGTCGCTCGCCGATCGCCCCGAAAGCGCGACCTGCATCACGGACCGCTCGTCGCCGGCAGCGTCATTGTCATGGTCGCGGTCCGCAGCTGCAAGCACCACGCCCGCGGGGTTCACGACGGCGACCTCTTCGCCGGTACGAGCGTGGTAGCTGGCGACGAGCGTGACCAGGTCCGCCGTGCGACCGTGCTCGACGTCCTCGCTCGCGGCCGCCGCCAGGCTGCTTGCCTCCTGCTGAGCCTGGCCTGCGGTCAGGTCGCGTTCGTGGCGTGACGCCAGGACCCCCAGAGGGATCTCGAGCACGACCAGGATGAGCAGCGCCAGCCCGAGGTAGGACAGCACCAGCCGTCGAGTCATCGCTCCCCGTTGACCGGAGCGTCTCCGCCTTTTGTCGTGTCACCGAGGCGGAGCCCGACACGCCGGACGGTCTCTATCCACTCCGGGTAGCCGAGTTTCCTGCGCAGGGAGGCCACGTGCACGTCGACGGTTTTGGTTGGCCCGTACCAGTGCGGATCCCAGACCTCCTCGAGGATGGTCTGGCGGCTCACGACGGCGCCGGCGTCCTCCGCCAGCAGCGCCAGCAAGTCGAATTCCTTTGGGGCCAGATTCACCTCGGCACCGTCCACGAGGACCCGCCTCGACCGACGATCCACGGTGAGCGCACCGAGGACCTGTACCTGATCGGTCGATGCCGGCTCGGATGTGCGGCGAGCCACGGCCCGGATTCTCGCGACTAGCTCCCTGAAGCCGAACGGCTTAACGATGTAGTCGTCGGCTCCGAGCTCCAAGCCGATCACCCGGTCCATCTCTGCGCCGCGCGCCGTGAGGACCAGGATCGGTACCGAGGAGCGAGCTCGCAGTTGGCGGCACACGGCGTACCCGTCGATGTCCGGCAACCCCAGATCCAACAAGACAGCATCCGGTGAGGGCAGCTCGAGCGCCTCGGAACCCGTGCTCACCCGGCGTACGTCGAAGCCCTCCCGGACCAGTCCCTCGACCAGAGGTTCAGCGATCCCGTCGTCGTCTTCAACCACCAGGATTCGCACACCGCAAGGATGGCACTCCGTCGCAGGGTTCTTGGAGGAGCGCACCATAGGAAGAAGGTAAAGAAACGGCAAAACCTGTCGCGACCTTCCGGGCCCTGGCGCCATTGACTCGTACGCTCAGGAGATATGGACCTCGAGGGCATCGGTCGCCGCCCCGGGCCGGCTCACAGGCGTGCGGTCTCCCGAGAGCGCACTGCGGATGCCGGAGTCGAGTCCAACGGCCGCCTCACGGCGTCGACGGCCGTCCTTTTGCTCGTCCTTCTCGCCGCTGAGGGCGTGACCATCGTCTCGGTCCGTTCCCTGCTCGCGCTGCACGTGTTCATCGGCATGCTGCTCATTCCCCCCGTGCTCGTGAAGATGGCCTCGACCGGCTGGCGGTTCGTCCGCTACTACCGGGGGGCGCCCGCCTACCGGCGGAAAGGACCGCCGCCGGCGCTGCTTCGGGTCCTCGGTCCTGGCGTTGTCGTGCTGACGGTCGTGATGTTCGCCAGCGGCGTCGCCCTCCTGTTTGGCTGGAAGTCGCTGGTCGTCTCGATGCTCTTTGTGCACAAGGCCAGCTTTGTCCTGTGGTTCGTGGCGATGACGGTTCACGTACTCGGCCACATTGTCGAGACCACGCGGCTCGCCCCCCTGGACTGGGCCCGAAGGACCCGCCGTGAGGTGGCCGGGGCCAGCGCTCGCCAGTGGGGGTTGGCCGCCAGCCTGGTCGTCGGCGTCATGCTCGGAGTGCTCATGCTTGGCCCCGCCTCCCACTACCACCACCTGTGAGCATGCCCGTCCTCTACCGTCCTGAGGACGGCTTTACCGAGTCTTTGCCTTCCGCGCACGCCGACCTCAAAATCCAAAGCGGATACTGAACACATGGGTTCTGGCGCGGCGCGTGATCTCGGACTGCAACGAATAGCGACTGCGACACGCGTCGTGGCGGTCGGCGCGTTCGTCGCCGGCGGCGCCCTTTCCGTCCTTGTGGCTCATGCCCTGCCTGGCAGCTCGGCCCATCGTGCCGTGTCCACGTCCGCCCACGCAGCGACGACCGCGACGACCAACAAAAATACGAGCGACAGAGGAGCGGCGGCCACCACCCCGCTCAGCGCTCCTGCCCAGGCACCGACACCTGCAACCACGCCCCCTGTGGTGTCATCGGGCGGGTCGTGACGGCGAGCGCCACCAGCTTTCCGGCGCTCGGTACCACCGCCACCCTCTTGGTGAACGACGAACGTCACGCCGGGCGGGCGCTCAGCGTGCTCCGCTCCGAGTTGAGCTCCATGGACCGCGCTGCAAGCAGGTTCCGACCCGAAAGCGAGCTGTCCCGTTTGAACGCAGCCGCCGGGCGAGCGGTGAGAGCTTCGCCGCTCTTCGTCGAAGCCGTCGAGGCCGCCGTGCGGGCCGCTCGGCTAACCGATGGGCTTGTCGATCCCACCGTGGGTCGAGCTTTGCGCGTCATCGGCTACGACCGAGACTTCGGCGCGGTCCCGGCTACCGGCCCAGCGGTCCAGGTAAACCTGCTTCCCGTCCCCGGCTGGCAGGCCGTCCGGGTCGATGCCGACTCCCTGACCGTGCAGGTACCCGCCGGCGTCGAGCTCGACCTCGGGGCCACCGCCAAGGCCCTCTGCGCCGACCGGGCGGCGACGGGCGCGGCGGCGGCGACCGGCGTCGGGGTGCTCGTGAGCCTCGGAGGCGACATCTCGGTGGCCGGGCCCTCACCCGAAGGGGGCTGGATCGTAGAAGTGACCCACAACCACGCCGACCCTCCAGAGGCCGGCGGCGCCGTGTTCTCCGTCGTGTCGGGAGGTCTCGCCACCTCGAGTACCTCGGTCCGCCGCTGGGAACGTGGCGGACGCGTCCTGCACCATCTCATCGACCCTTCGACCGGTACCTCGACAGGAGAACGCTGGCGGACGGTGAGCGTGGCCGCAGGGTCCTGCCTCGACGCCAACATCGCATCCTGCGCAGCGATCATCCTCGGTTCCGCCGCCATCGGATGGCTCGAAGCTCGACGTCTTCCCTCCCGGCTCATCGAGCCGGGAGGGAAGGTCACCGCCGTCGCGGGCTGGCCCCCCGATGCGAAGAGCACCGGCACGGACCTCCACGAGGCGGCAGTGTGCTCGTAGCCGGCATCAACTCACGAGCCCTGTGGTACATGACCCGAGGGTTCGGGCTCGTCGCCCTGATCCTGCTCACGCTCACTATGGTGCTCGGACTCACCCACGCCGTGCGCTTCACGCGCCCCGGCCTGCCCCGATTCGTGTTGTCGGGGCTGCACAAGAACGTGTCGCTCCTTGCCGTCGCAGTGCTCGCCGTCCACATCACCACGGCGGTCCTCGACAGTTACGCGCCGGTGCACCTCGCCGACGTGCTTATCCCCTTCATCTCTGCCTACCGACCATTCTGGCTGGGTCTCGGGGCCATCGCCGTGGACCTGCTGATCGCTTTGATCGTCACGAGCCTCCTGCGCCAGCGGCTCGGTCATCGGGCCTGGCGGGCCGTCCACTGGGCGGCCTACGCCTGCTGGCCGGTCGCGGTTGTCCACGGCCTCGGGACCGGCTCGGACATCAAGCTCGGAGCGGTGCTGCTCCTCAATGTGGTCTGCATCGGTTCTGTCCTCGCGGCCCTCTGGTGGCGTCTGGCAGCCGGTTGGTCATCGACGACCACCAAGCGGCGAGGTCCGGCCCTGCTCGCCAGCATCGTGCTGCCTATTGCACTGGCCGTCTGGACGGTGAGCGGCCCCCTGCGGCCCGGATGGGCCAAGAGAGCCGGCACACCGACGGCCCAACTCGGTTCCCGGGCCACAGCCGCAGCGTCGTCTCCGGCGACCGCAGGCGGGTCTGTTGCGTCCGGGGCGCTGGGAGCGCACCTCGCGACGCCGTTCACCGCCACGTTCAAGGGCACCCAACACAGGAGCGGTCCCGATGCCAGCGGGCTCGTCTCGTTGACCATCGCAGCCGACTTCCACGTTCCACAGAGGGGAAGGCTCACCATCGTCCTCACCGGCCCGCCCGCGAACGGCGGCGGGGTGCAGCTCACCGGCAGCCACGTCACCATCGGCCCGACGTCGGATCCGTCCCAATACACCGGTCACGTCACCCGACTCCAAGGCTCGACCGTGGTCGCGCAGCTCTCGGACGCGACCGGCAAGACGGTCACCGCCACGGTCCAACTCCACCTCATCCCGGCAAGCAGCCGGCTCACCGGCAGCGTCGAGATGACGGCGTGAGCCTCAAGCCCCGAGCGCGCGCCGCCACCCCCAAGGCGCCGGCTCCCGACGCACGCTCGCTTCCCCGGCTCCTCTCAGCGAGCGGCGACCCCAGCCTGGACTCCCACATAAGGAAATGGGGTTCCCTCGTAGGCGGTCACCTCGGTCTCATCGAAGAAGTCGGGCGGTCGGGGCTGCGCGGCCGGGGCGGCGCCGCGTTCCCAACAGCAACAAAGCTGCGTTCGGTCGCGGCCGGCCGGCACAGCGTCGTCGTGGCCAACGGGACGGAGGGAGAACCGGCCAGCGGCAAGGACAAGGCGCTCCTCGTCGGCTCCCCGCATCTGGTGCTCGACGGCGCAAGCGTTGCGGCCGAGACCGTCGGGGCGAGCGAGGCGATCATCTGCATCGATCGAGCCGCTACGACCGCGCTCGCCTCGCTTTACGCCGCGCTGGCGGAGCGCCGCCACACGCATCCCGACCGCGTCGAGCTGCGCGTCGAGGCCACCCCGAGCCAATTCGTGAGCGGCGAGGAATCGGCGCTCGTGCACTGGCTCGGCGGCGGTGACGCCAAGCCGACGTTCGTGCCGCCCCGCCCCTACCAGCGCGGCGTGCGCGGCCGCCCGACCTTGGTCAACAACGTCGAGACCTTCGCCCACTTGGCGCTGATCGCCCGCTTCGGCGCCGAGTGGTATCGAAGCCTGGGGACAGCCGACGACCCGGGCACGGCCCTCGTCACCCTCACCGGCGACGTCACCCGGCCCGTCGTCTACGAGCTTCCCCTCGGCGCGCCCCTCTCCGAGGTACTCGCCAGCGCCGGATGGGCCCGCTCCACCCCTCAAGGCGTGCTCATCGGCGGGTACTCGGGCGTCTGGCTCCCAGGTGAGGTCACATCCACCGTGACACTCGACGGAGTGTCCCTCTCCAGGCTCGGCGCCAGCCTCGGCTGCGGTGCCATCTCCGTCATCGGCCCCAACTCGTGCGGGCTCGCCGAGGTCGCTCGGGTGACCCACTGGCTCGCCGGGCAATCCGCCGGCCAGTGCGGGCCGTGCTCCAACGGGCTTCCCGCCATCGCCGCCACCCTCGACGCCCTTGTCGCCGGCGACCAAAACCCCAAGAGGGACAAACGGCTAGTCCGATGGCTCGACATGGTCGACGGCCGGGGAGCATGCCATCACCCCGACGGCACGGTCCGTTTCGTCCGCAGCGCCCTGAACGTCTTCGCCGACGACCTCGACCGTCATCGACGTCACGGACCCTGCGACGCCCGCCGGGCCATACTGCCCGTACCCGACCTCGACCCCAGCTGGCGATGAGCCGCCACCTCGTCGTCAACCCCGTCGCCTGCGAGGGCCACGGCCTCTGCGCCGAACTCGTCCCCGAACTCATCCGCCTCGATGACTGGGGCTACCCGATCGTCGACCCCGACCCGATTCCCTACGACCTCGAAGACCACTGCCGTCGTGCCGTGACGGCATGCCCAACCCTGGCTCTCATCATCAGAGACATCCCAACCGGCGTCACCCGCCCCCGGACACCCAGCCAACGGCGGAGACCGCAGTAGTGATCGCCCCGCGTGCTCGGGTTGACCCTCAGCCGTCGTTGTCGCCCGCTTTTTGGGCGGCGGAGAGCTTCGAGCGGCTCGGGGTGCCTGTGAGTGTCGTCTTGGGGTGGACCGGCAGGACGACCGGGGCCAGTGGCTTCTGGTTGAAGTCGAATTCCGAGGCCAGGTTGCCGAGGAGCTTCTGGTCCTCCCGCACGCTCGGTCGGGGGTCGGGGCGGCCGTCGGTGCGGGGGTCGATTCGCTGGCCGTGGAGGAAGTCGTCCTCGATGAACTTGTCGTAGGCGTCGAACGACAACGTCTGGTGGTCGATCGTGCCCCGCCGGGCGTAGGGGCTGATCATGATCCCCGGCACCCGCAGCCCGTAGCCGTTCTCGTCCACATGCGGCGGTTTCACCTGGTCGTAGAAGCCGCCCCAGTCGTCCCAGGCCAAGAAGATGGCCGTGGAGCTCCAGTCCGGGCTTTTCATCGCCGCGTCGATGATCGAGGTCACGTAGCTCTGGCCGAAGCTGACCGGCGACGGCGGGTGCTCGCTGTTCTCTCCCGAGGGAATGACCCAGCTGACCGACGGTAGGGTCCCGGCCTTGGCCTGGCGGTAGAAGTTGCTGGTGTCTTGGATGTTGCCGAGCTGGCCGTCGTTTTTGACCGTGTCGAAATAGGGCAGCGGGTTCCAGATGCCGGGGGTCTTGGCCTTTTGGGCCACGGGGGCGCAGCTGACCGCCGAGGGGTTCTGGCAGTCGGGCTGGCTTCCCTTGGAGACGTAGTAGCCCCAGCTCACGTGGTCTTTGTGCAGCAGGTAGGTGAGGTCCGTCCACGCGTAGATCGGCTGGCCGGGGCCGTGGCCGCCATGGCCCGACTTCTTCTTCTTGGCACCGGTCACTCCGCCGGCCAAAGGTTTGGCCTTCTTGTGATGGTGGTTCTTGCCTTTGCCGGAAGGCGGTGCTCCCGGGCTTTCCAATGCGTTGACACAGCTGCTCGGGTTGTCCTGCTGCGTGCAGTATGCCGACCATTCCGACACGAGGAACAGGTGCGACGGCAGGCTCCACGACGCGTTGGGCTCGAACATGTGGTCTTGGAGGACGAAGTCCTTGGCGTAGGTCCAGTAGTTGGGGATGTCGCTCTGCGTGTGATAGCCCATCACGTCGGTGGTCTTGGAGCCGCCGCAGGCCGGGTTGTTGGGGTCCTTGCACGTCTTTTTGGCTGCGCCGGCCTGGGCGACGAACCCGTTCATCTTGCCGCCGGCGATGTCGGCGGTGGCGTTGGTCTGCCCGTGGGGGCCGCCGCCGTTGACATCGGCGTGGTCCGCGTAGGGCTTCACGCACGTGCCGGTCTTCGGGTCGGGGCTGCACACCGTCGGCACGCCTTTGCGCATCGGGATCCCGTCGGCGCCAGGGAAGGTGCCGAAGTAGCTGTCGAAGGAGCGGTTTTCCTGCTGGATGACGATGATGTGCTTGATCTTGTGGATCCCGGCCGGGACGATGTAGCTGCCGGTCGGGCCGCCGCTCACTCGCTCGGCCGCCGGCGCCGATGACGACGAGCCGCAGCTCACCAACGCAGCGGTTATCACCACGGCCGCCGTCCCGTACGCCATCACTGTCCGTCCCCGCAGGCGGTGCATGACAGCGACGGTCGCAGGCCAATGTGATGGAAGCATGAGCAGCTGACGATGATTCTGTTATGTCTGCTCAGGGGTCCGTGAGCCCGTGGCGGTGGGCGTAGTTGACGGCTTCGGCCCGGCTGCGCAGACCGGCCTTGGCGAAGACGTTGTTGATGTGGGTCTTGACCGTGGCCTCGGCGATGTACAGCTCCCTGGCGATCTCGGCGTTGGTCCTGCCGGCGGCGATCGAGCGGACGATCTCCGCCTCACGCGCCGTCAGCCCGTCGGGCAGGGCGCCGGTCGGGGGATTGGCGGCGTGCCCGGCCGGTGGCGCGGTCCGGGCCGCCGCCACCAGGCGGGCCTGGATGTCGGGGTCGAGCACGGCCTGACCGGCGGCGGCGGCGCGCAGGGCGGCGGCGATCTGGTCGCGTCCCGCGTCCTTGGTCAGGTAGCCGGCAGCGCCGGCGTCGAGGGCGCCGAGGACGCTCACGTCATCGGCGAAGGTGGTGAGGACCACGACGCGGGGCGGTTGGTTGCCGGCCATGATCCTTCTGGTCGCCTCGACGCCGTCCACCTTCGGCATGCGCAGGTCCATGAGGACGACGGCGGGGTGATGGCGTTCCACGGCCTCGACCGCCTCCTCCCCGTCGGCGCAGGCGGCCACGACCTCCACCTCGCCCATCGTCTCGAGCAGGGTGACGAGGGCCTCGCGCACGGCGCGCTGGTCGTCGGCGACCACCACCCGCAAGGCGGTCTCTGCGCTCACGGCTGGGGGACCCGCAGACGTATGGCCCACCCCGAGCCGTGGGGCCCGGCGCCGAGGGAGCCGCCGACAAGCTGGGCTCGTTCCCTCAATCCTTCGATCCCCACGCCGCCGCCGGTATCGGCGAGCCCGTCGACGGCGGCGTCATCGGCTCCGCCCTCGTCGGTCACGGTGAGGGTGGTGGCGTCGGCGCCGAAGTCGAGCCGCACCGTGACGGCGCCACCGGGGGCGTGCTTGCGGGCGTTGGTCAGGCCTTCCTGGGCGGTGCGGTAGACGGCGAGGGTCGTGTCGGGGGCGAGGGACCGGGGGGCGCCGGTGACTGCAAGGGCGGCGTCGATGCCGGCGGTCTCGTCGACGAGCCGGCGCAGGGAATCGGCGATCGGAGGGAGGTCCTGGCGTAGGGTGCCGACGGCCCTCCTCGTCTCCTCGAGGCCAGAGCGGGCCGAGCGCCTGGCCTGGGCGAGCAGGCCTTCGACCCGGTCGATGTCGGGTGTGGGGCCCGAGAGGATCGCCTCCATGGCGTCGAGCTGCAGCACGAGCGCCCCGAGGCTGTGGGCCAGCACGTCGTGGATCTCCCTGGCCACCCCGGCCCGCTCGTCGAGGCGAGCCGCCCTGGCGTGCTCCTCGCGGGCCCGGGTGGCTTCGGCCAGCCGGAGCTCCGTCTCTTCGATGCGCAGCACGTACTGCCGGCGGCTGAGTCCGGTGAGGAGGGCTCCGAACGGCACGAGGGCCACGAGGGCGACGGCGGTCGCTTCGCTCGACGCCAGCACCCCGATCACGATGGCGGCGGCGGCGATCACCGTGACGGCCAGGGCCGAGGTCAGGGCCAGGGCGACGCTGGCGTCGACACAGGCGAAGGCGACCAGGGCGATGGCGGCGTTGGGGCTGTAGCCGACGAGGAGCCCGGCGGCCGCGGCCTCGAGCCCGCAGGTCATGAGCACCGCCCGGTGCGGCCCTTGCCAGATCGCCAGAAGGATCCGGGTCAGCTCGGCTGCGGCGGCGATGACCAGGGTGACGAGCACCACGAGATGAGCACCGTGCCAGCCGGGTCTCGGCGCCGAGCCGGCCTGACCGACGACCACGGCGACGAAGGCCACGAGGCGGACGATCTTGGACCAGCGCCCTCCGAAGAACAGGAACCCACCCACGCCGGCCTCTTCTCAGCGTCTCCGCGTCGCCCGGCCCGACCGTCGTGCCGAGGCTCCGTCGGGGTCGGGAGCGGCCCAGGAGGTCGGGCCGGCGTCGCTCGTCATGATCCCATCATGGCCGCCCCGGCCGCGGCGGGAGGTGGTCGGGGCGAAGGGGATGCCGGTGGCATGGGCCCGGGTGCCGACGACGGCGGACTCGCCGAGCAGGCTCAGCCCGAGCGAGATGAGCATCCCGTACTCGCCGGGCAGGCCGACGGCCGTCGCCGCGGCGACGAGACCAGCCCGCACGGCGATGGTAAGCACCCACAGGACAACCGTGGACTTGTGGTATCGGTACCAGAGGACGCCGTTGCGGGCGTAGACGGCGACGGTGGCGCCCCTGGCGGCGCCGAGCGCCAGGCTGGTGGCGCCAGCGGCGACGAGGAAGGCGACGCCGGTCGCCGACACGTTGCCGAGCTCGCCGACGCCGATGGCGAGCAGGATGACGGGGATGACGAGCAGGCGGCGGGCGGTAAGGGCCTGGCCCTGCATGCGGCTGTAGAGGACGTAGCCGACGGCGGCGACGATGAGCAGGATGGTGGTGACGCTCATGACCGCACCCCCTCGAGGCGACGGGAGGCCGCCGCCGGTGCCGCTCCCTCGATCCGGCGCACGTTGAGAGCCCGGCTGCCGAGGATCACGCTGCGGGACAGCGCCATGACGAGCGAGAGAAAGAGGAAGGCATTGCCGATCGCAGCGGAGCTGATCTGGTTGGAGACCATCCACTGCCCGAGCGGGACGGCCAGGCCGTGGTGGGTCCCCCAGATGAAGGCCAGCCGGCCTCCCGACACGGCCACCCACAGGGCCACGTAGCCGACGCCGGCCCTGCTGACGGGACGCTGGCGCTGCGGATCGAAGGACACGGGCATCAGGGCGCTGGCGGCGATGCCGAGGACGAGCCCGACGGCGGCGCCGGCGGCCTGGAGGAGCAGATCGTGGCTGCCAGTGGGCAGCGCTGTGAGAAACAACGGAACGATGGCACCGACCATGAGGATCGGTCGCAGCACCCGGAACCACCCGACCTTTCTCCTCCGGCCCAGGTCTGCTTCGAGGACGGCGGCGAGGACGGCGACGGTGACGATGATGGCGGTTGATGTGCTCATGACTCCATCATCCGCAGCGCGGGCCGGCCGGTCATGGTCCCACGGGTGGACCCGGGGGTGGACTGCGGGTGGAGAGGCGCCCGGTGGGGCCAGCGTGCGACTACAGCTCGGAGGGGGCGCCCCGGCCGGATCGCCGGGGAGCGATCACTCCCGTCCTGATTGTTGCGAAAGCTCCGAATGCTTGTGGGTGGTGGTCTCCCAGCGGTCCGGAAGATACGACGGGTGGAGACGCGCCTTGTGGACAACGTCGAGCAACCCCTCGAAGTCGATGTCTACCCCTGGCACCCAGTGGCTGAGGGAGATCTCGCGACCAGGAAGGTGGTGACCGGGTTGTGCTCCGACCTCATGATCTCGAGTACCCGCCGATTGGGGAACCAGCCGTCATCGATGGTCAGGTACACGCGCCGATCCTCACTCGGGCCGAAATAGTGAAACGGCAGCGGCTCTACCGGTGCGGCCGTTGGCGGTGGTGTGGACGTGAAGGGCGGCGAGTTGACAGCCCGAATGCCGACCGGTTCGCCCTGCCCAGAGGAGGCACGGGCCCGGCCGCGCTGGCCGTCTGGTGGAAGCTCGGGTCCAGGATCCAGGCCGTCACACCGGCGGCGGCGAGGGCGCCGAGCCCAAATCCGGCCTTGAGAAGCTGGCGCCGGCCGACGGGCTGGTCGAGGTTTCGTCCCGGAGGCCGAGTCGGGACGCCGAGGTACTCATCGGGAAACCCGGGGGCCGTCAACAGGCTGTCCCCGAGTGAGATGCCATCGCGAAAGGTTAGCGAGCAACGGCTCCAGCGGATCGTCGCTCGGGGCAATTCGCAGCGGCCACTACCGCGAGGATGTTGAGCGAAGGTCGACTACCTGCCAGGCCGGTTCGCCTGCGTCGAGGATCTCGGGGTCGCCGGTCAGCAGACTGGCTTGGTAGGCCAGAGCAGTGGCGATGGCGAAGGCGTCCGCGTACGCCAGGGCGTGGTCGGCCTTGAGGCCGGCCGCGGCGAGCACGAGTGCCGCCGTCGGCAGGTCCAGCTGCAGGCGATGGCGCACGTCGCTGACGACCGCTCGTGCCCTGTCCGCGCCGAGGCCCGCTGGACCACATAGAACACTTCGCCCAGGTTGATCCAGCTCATCACTGGCCGACTTTCCAGTGAGTGCTCGACTCGGCCAGCCGCTGGCTCCTCTCCCTCGAGCCAGCGAAGGAGCGCCCACGAGTCCAGGCAGTCGGTCAACGGCCCCGCTCGGCGCGACGGTCCGCTTCGAGTGCTGCGGTCAATCCGAGGCCGGCGAACTGGCCGCGAAGGGTCGGCCGGTCACGTCTCAGCTCGACTCGCACGGCATCGTTTTCGAGGGTGAAATCGACCTCATCGCCGGGAACGATGCCGAGCTGGTCACGCATGGCCTTGGGGATTACGACCTGCCCTTTCGGGCCGACCCGAGAAGTCATACCGACCAGTATAACCTTGAGGTGCGACCAAAGAGAGAGGAGGCCCTGTGGGCGATTATCCGGTGGCGATCGTGCCGATCAACCACGTCGAACCCGTGCCGAGGCGTGTCCGCGCCTTCCTGGCCGACGTGGCCGTGGTCGACACGCTGAGAGCGCTGTATGTGTGGGAGTGGCCCTATTACCCGCAGTACTACATCCCCGTGGCCGACGTGAACGCCGACGTCCTGGCCGATGATCACCGCGGTGAGCCAACGCCGCTCGGGACGGTGCGGCACCACAGCCTGCGAGTCGGCGATACCCGCAGGGATGCGGCCGCCAGGTTGCTGAGCGAGGCCACGCCGGTGGCGCTCAACGACACCGTCCGCTTCGAATGGGAGGCCCTGGACCGCTGGTTCGAGGAAGACGAAGAGGTGTTCGTCCATCCCCGCAACCCCTATTGCCGCGTCGACGCCCTCCGCTCGACGCGTCACGTCCGAGTAGAGCTCGACGGTGCCGTGCTCGCCGATTCGTCGTCACCCGTGATGGTCTTCGAGACCGGTCTGCCGACCCGCTACTACCTCAACCGCACGGACGTGCACGCCGAGCACCTCGTGGGCAGCGACACCGTCACCGCCTGCCCCTACAAAGGGCGCACGAGCGAATACTGGTCCGTGCGCGTCGGTGACACGTTGCACGCCGACCTGGCCTGGGCATACAACTTCCCGACCCGCCAGCTGCTGCCCGTCACGGGCCTCATCGCCTTCTACAACGAGAAGGTGGACATCACGATCGACGGGCAACGCCTCCCTCGCCCCGAGACCCACTTCTTCACATGAAGCTGACCTGGCGCCCCCACCCCCGGAAAGGGAATGCCCGGCCAGGCCAGGCGTTGCCCTTGACATGACCGTACGTGCAACATGGAATGGTGCTCTCGTAGCCGAAAGTGACCGGACGATACTGGTGGAGGGCAATCAGTATTTTCCCGCTGGGGATGTCGTGTCCGAGCGGCTGGAGCCCAACGACACCCAGACGCACTGCCCCTGGAAGGGCGACGCCAGCTATTACGACCTGGTGTCCGATGGGGAGCGCAATGCCGCCGCCGCCTGGTATTACCCCGAACCGTTGCCGGCCGCGGAAACGATCCGCGACTACGTGGCCTTCGGCAACGGCGTCGAGGTTGGCGGCGCCAACGAGGACACGCCCGAGGTCCGGCCCCCGGGGCGATGATCGCCGTCGGCCGCTGACTGCACCCCACCGCTGACTGCACCCCGCCGCTGACCGCACCCCACCGGCGAGGCGCCTCAGCGCCCGGCCGCGTACGCCTGGTCCTGGCGGGCGTCGGCGCCGGCCCGCAACTCGGTGCCGTGGCGTTCGACGGCGCACACCCGCCCGAGGGACCAGTCGCCCTCAGTGATCACGTCGTGGCCGCGCCGGCGTAGCTCGCCGACGGTGGCCGGATCGAAGCGGCCCTCCACGTGGAGCTCACCGGGATGGTGTTCTCGTGGGTAGAACGAGCTGGGGAAATGGGTGGAGTGAAACGTCGGCTGATCGATCGCCTCTTGCAGACCGAGGCCGTGATGGACGCGGCGTAGGAAGAAGACGATCGTCCACTGGTCCTGCTGGTCGCCTCCCGGCGTCCCGAAGGCCAGGCCGGCGTCGGGGGCGCCGAGGGCGAGGGTTGGCGAGAGGGTGGTCCGCGGCCGCCGCCCGCCGACGAAGCTCGCCGGTAGGCCGTCTTCGGCCCAGCACATCTGGGCCCGGGTCGATAGCGAGAAGCCAAGTCCCGGGACGCACGGGCTCCCGTGGAGCCAGCCGCCCGAAGGGGTCGCGGCGACCATGTTGCCCTCTCGGTCGACCACGTCCACCTGGCAGGTGTCCCTGCCGATGGGATCCGGTGGGGCGCCCGCCGCGGCGAGCGCTGCGCCCGCGCCCCCGGTGACCGACAGGTCGGGCAACCGTGGCTCCCGGCCTCCGGGGCGGCCGGGGCGCAGGTCGAGCGAAGCGGTGTCGGTCACCAGGCCGCGGCGGGTGGAGGCGTAGGCGGGCGAGAGGAGCTCGTCGATGGGCACGTCCACGTGGTCGGGGTCGCCGTAGTAGGCCTCCCGGTCGGCGAAGGCCAGCTTGGCCGACTCCACCACCAGGTGCACCAGGTCGGGCGATGCCGATCCTGGAGCCCCCAGGTCGAATCCTTCCAGGATGCGGAGTTGTTGGAGAAAGACTGGTCCCTGTCCCCACGGACCGGTTTTGTGGACACGCATCCCCGCATAGTCGATGGCGACGGGCGCTTCGAAGCCCGGCACCCAGCGAGCCAGGTCATCGCCGGTCAGGAAACCCCGATGAGCTACTCCGCTCGTGTCCATCACGGCCGTTGCGGCGAAGCGGTCGATGGCCTCGGCGACGAAACCCTCGTAGAAGCACCGCCTGGCGTGGCGGATGCGCCCCACTCGGCTCGACCCCGCAGCTCGGGCCTCGTCCAGGATCCGCCTGTAGGTCGCGGCGAGGATGGGATTGGAAAACGTGGCGTTGCCGGACGGCACGAGCCCGCCGGGCAGGTACACCTCAGCGGACGTCGGCCAGTGGGTGCGGAACAGCTCGGCGTTGGCGGCCACGGTCGCGGCCGCTCGGGGCAGAAGGCGGAAGCCGCTGGCCGCGTAGGAGATGGCTGGCTCGATGACCTCTTCGAGCTCGAGGCGTCCCAACTCCTCGAGCATCGTCATCCAGGCGCCGAAGGCACCGGGCACGCAGGCCGGGAGCAACCCGGTACCAGGGACCAGGTCGAGGCCGAGATCCCGCAGGGCGGCGACGCTGGCCGAGACCGGCAGCGGGCCCTGACCGCAGAGCACAGATACCCGATCCGCCGAGGCGTCGTAGAGGATCACCGGCACCTCGCCGCCCGGGCCGTTGAGGTGGGGTTCGACCACCTGGAGGACGAGGCCGGCGGCGACGGCGGCGTCGAAGGCGTTACCGCCCCGTTCGAGCATGGCCATCCCCGTGCCCGCGGCCAGCCAGTGCGTGGCCGCCACCATCCCGAAGCGGCCGGCCAACTCTGGTCTGGTGGGAGCGCTCATGGCGTCCGACCGTACCGCTGCGATGATGGCCGCAGCCCGCGTGGTCTACGGACATGATGGAGGGCGTGGCCACACTCGAGACTCCGATGTTGCTCGGCTGCTTGCAGGCGCAGCGCAAGCATGTGCTCGGCATCCTCGACGACCTCGACGACGAAGCGCTCAGGCGATCGCTGCTACCGACCGGCTGGAGCTGTCTCGGCATGATCAGCCATCTGACCCAAGACGTCGAGCGTTTTTGGTTCCGTGCCGTCGTCGCCGGCGAGCCGTCTGCCATCGCCGGCGTGGCCGAAGAGAACGACGCGTGGCACGTCCCGGTGGAAGTCTCGGCTGCGGCGGCGCTCGACGCCTACCGGCTGGAGATCGAACGCGCCGATGCCGTGATTGCCGCCACGCCGCTCGACGCCGCCCCGGCCTGGTGGCCGACCGATCTCTTCGGTGACTGGCGACTCGGTGACCTGCGAAGCGTGCTCCTCCACGTGATCGTCGAAACCGCCTGCCACGCCGGCCACCTCGACTCCGCGAGGGAACTCATCGACGGGCGGACCTGGCTCGTGCTCGACCGACACTGCACCCTCCGAGGGTGTGCGGCGATCCATCCACTTGCCTTGCCACGGTCCGCCGAAGTTCATTTCCCGTTGGGTTCCCGGTCAGATCGGGTCGTTATCTTGCTCGCCGACGGGAAGAGTCCGAGTCCTTTGGAGGTTCGATGCGGCGGAAGACATTTCATAGTGCGGTGGTGGCCACGGTGGCCGCCGCCGCCCTCACGGTACCGATGAGCATTGCGGCGGCGAGCTCGGCCGCGGTGCCAGCGCCGAAGGCGGTGGGGTCGCCGATCAAGCACGTGGTGGAGATCATGCTCGAGAACCACACCTTCGACGATCTGTTCGGCCACTTTCGCGGTGCCGACGGCATCCCCGCAGGGACAAAGTTCATCAATCCGGCGGCCGAGTTCGATCCGGCGCCCGCTGTCCGCCCGATCACGGGCCCGGCCAACGAGGGCAACGTCGGGTCCGTGCTCGACAACAGCACGGTCGCCGAGCAGATGGCGATGGACTACGCCCCTGGCGGCAGGTACCTGATGGATCACTACACGACCTTTCCTTCCGACGGCCTGGCCGCCATCACCACGTTCCCCGCCAGCACCGATCCCAACGACCAGTACCTCGCCCGCCACTTCGAGCTGGCCGACAGGAACTTCCAGCCGGGCATCGAGCCGAGCAACCCCAACATCCACTGGGCGCTCAACGGCACCGACAACGGGTGGAAGTACAACAGCCTGCAGCCGGGAACCTCCAACGCCACCTGGCACTCGATCTTCAAGGAGGTCGACGCCCATGGGCTCACGTCGAAGCTGTACTACGGGTTGCCCCAGGGTTCACTCAGCCAGTTCTGGTACCAGATGTTCCCCACGGACCGTCCCCAGGACGTCACGACCGACACCCAGTTCTACTCCGACCTCACCAACAACCAGCTCCCCAGCTTCTCCATGGTCCGCCCCGACTACAACGACTACAGCGAGGGCGACGGCGGTCAGGACATCGAGCAGGGCGACGCCTGGCTCGGCCAGGTCGTCCAGGCCATCGCCGACAGCCCCGAGTGGAAGTCGACGGCGGTGTTCATCACCTACGACGAGGGCGGTGGATTTTGGGACCATATGTCGCCCCCGGTGAAGGGCACGCTGCGCTACGGGACCCGTACGCCGATGGTGATCGTCTCCCCGTACGCCAAGCCCGGTGTCTTCGACGAGCAGACGACCAATGTGTCGATCCTGTCGTTTGTGCAGCGCCTGTGGGGACTCAAGCCGCTGACGGCCATGAATGCCGACCAGAACGATCTCCTGGGCGCCTTCGACTTTCACCAGAGGCCACTCCCTGTACCCACGCTCCCTCAGGTCCCATCCGACACCATCGCCTTCTACGACACGCCGAGCACCCCTGCGCCCGGCACGCCGATCAGCGTGAACCTCCAGGCCAACACGCCGGCCCTGACCCTCGACCCCACCATCTCCGGTCCTGTCACCTTGAAGGTCACCCCGCCGAAGGGGGTAGCGGTCCCGGCCGGGTTCCCGACCTCCGTCACCATGCAGGGCGGCAAGGTCTCCTTCACGGCGTCGTTCTCCCAGGCCGGCTACTACCGGATTCAGGCCGTCGGTGCCGGAGGCAGCGAGGGCTGGACCACCGTCGACGTCGGGGTCACCCCCGACACCATTCCCTGATCACCGTCGCGGCGGTGACGTCGAGGCACGCACCACGAGCCGGGTAGGAAGGAGTACCGGCCGTTTGCCCTTTGAACGGCCCGCCATCCGCTCGAGCAGCAAGGAGGCGGCCGTCGTACCGATCTCGCGCGGGGCGATCGAGACGGTCGTGAGCGCTGGTTTCAGCCGATCGACGAGTGGCATGTCGTTGAAGCCGACGACCGAGACGTCCTCAGGACAGGAGAGACCCACTTCCTCGAGGGCGGCGATGCATCCGATGGCGATCATGTCATTTCCCGCCATGATCGCCGTGACCTGTGGTTGGGAGGCCACGAGGGCGCGCGCGACGGGAAGGGCGGCAGCAACCGTGTACGCAGAGCACGACGTCAAGAGGATCTCCTTGGGGTCGAGTCCATTGCTGGCCACGGCCGCCACGAACGCCGCTTGCCTGGTGGCAGTCGTCGAGAGCTCAGGGGGACCGGCGAGGTAAGCAAGGCGGCGATGGCCCAGCTCGGCCAGGTGGGCGACGAGCGCGTTGATGCCCGAGGGGTCGTCGCTTGTGACGAGGGGGAGAGATGCCGGGTGGGTTCCCCGGGTCACGAGGACGGCGGGGATCCCGTCCCTGGTCAGCTGGGCTGGGACGGGGCTGGAGCGCGTCGCGCTCGAGATGATGAGGCCATCGCATCGTCGATCTCGTAGCTCGGCGACAAGCTGAGCCTCACGCTCGGGGGAGTTGTCGGTGTCGGCCAGAACGCAGGCAACGCCCGAATCCCACAGCACCGCTTCGATGCCGCGCACGATCGGCGGAATGACCGGGTTGGTCAGGTCGGGGACCACGACGCCGACGACGTCGGAGCGTCGAGTCCGCAGGCTCCGAGCGACATGGTCGGGCGAGTACCCGAGCTCGGCCGCGGCCCGCTCCACCTGCGCTGTCGTCGTGGCCGTGATGCGGCCCACCCGGGCCGGATCGAGCGCTCGCGAAGCGGTCGCCGGATGAACCCCGGCTCGCTCCGCAACGTCGCGGATTGTGGGTCGTCTGCTCAGCGCGCCCAGTAGCCCGGCAAGCTCTTGCTGGCGGCCAGTGCCTCACTGGTCTCGAACCCGGGCGCCATCGATGCTGCCGATCCTGCCATGACCTCGTGGTGCTCGATGTTCAGGAGTCGCAGCCAGCTCTGCTGGCCCAGGGTCAGGCCAATCATGCAACCCAGCTCGACGAGCTCGGACTCATCGAACTGGGCGTGGAGGCGTTCCCAGAAGGCGTCGTCGGTCTTGGTCCCCCACGCAATGGCCTCGGCGTAGGAGAGCGCCGCTCTCTGGCGCTCGTCGTAGCGCCCGGACGTCTCGAAGTTGAGCAGCTCGTCGTACTGCCCCTCCACCAGACCGAGTCCGGCACCCCGTTCCGAACGCTGGTTCCCGCAGTATTCGCATTTCACCGTGCGGGAGATGTACACGCGGCAGAGCTCCTTGAGCGCGTGGTCACAGGTGCCGTGGCGGAACAGGTCGTTCCAGGCGTTGGCGAAGAACCAGAAGGCGTTCGGTTGGTGGGCCCGGATGGCCGAACTCTCCGGGCGCGGTGTTCCGTCACGCGCGCACCGGTCCATCTCAGCACGCATCTCCTCGGTCATCTCCTCGAGCGGGACGTAGCTGATGCGCTGCTTCTCGGGCATGGTCGACCTCCCTGGCAATCGATTGCCAGAACGCTACCTGCGGCCGGGGCCATCGGCAAGTCTCGACTGCTCAGGTGGCGTTGGGCCCGATGACCGTCACGAGCGTCCCGATGGGCGTCGACGGCCAGAGCTTCCCGGCGTCGCTTATGGGCATCTCCACGCAGCCGTTGCTCTGCGGGAACCCGTAGCTGGCGCGCGGGAATCCGTGCAGGGCCTCGCCGTGGTTGAAGTAGCTGGCCCACGGCACGTGCGGGTCGTTGTATGTCGAGCCGTTGGGATTGGTGCCCTTCATATCCGAGGCGACCACATGCTCAAAGACCGGGTACGTGCCGTTGGTCGTCTGGGCACCGGCGAGCCCGGTGTTGACCGGGACGTTGGCAAACCTGACGCGGCCGTTGTCCCACAACGTGAGGTGCTCGGGGAGGGTCTTGGAGACGAGCACGGACGTGTAGGGGGACGGATCCATGTGGTTGCCGGCCTTGTCGGCGAGCAAGGCCTTCCAGACCGAAGGACCGGCGATGCCGTCGACGCTCAGGCCGGCCTGCTGCTCGAAGGACATGACCGCACCCTTGGTGATCACATTGTCGGTGCCGCGCGCCCACTGGCCGGTGAGGTGCGACGAGGTATGCGCCCACCGCCACGCGAACGCCCCCCGCTGCGGGAGGGCCGTGTCCTGGACCGCTCGGGTGCCCCCCCTCGGCGTGAACCTAAGCGGGAGATAGTGCAGCCCGGCGAGAAGCTCCTGCAGACGCAGGGTGCTTCCCGCCGCCACGGTGAAATGGATTCGCACCGACGACGACAGGCGGCTGCCGTCGGTGGCGCGCAGCCCCCGGCGTCCCCCGGGGATCGTCACCGTCTCGGACGTGTAGGGCGTGAGCGGCCCCTTCGGGGTGAACGTCAAGACCGTCGGACTTGTCTGCCGCCACGTTCCGGCCACGGCCGGGCTGAAGGTGGGTCGCAGCGACCCGAGCGAGACGGCGGCCGACAGGCGAACCTGGATCGTCGAGTTGGACCGGACGGCGTGGGCGCCGGAGCGTGGAGCGGAGGACGCCACCGCGAGTCTTGCTACGGGGTGGGCGGTGGTCGGCGTGGACGCCTGCGCCCCGCCAGGCGCGGACGTGGTCGAGCTCCCAGGGCGCGCCCCGCTCCCGCCGGCGCTGGACGGCGCCGATGGGTGGCGCACGATGGCATAGGTCACTCCCGAAGCTGCGGCGATCACCACGACGAGGCCGATCACCACCCAAGCCCACAGCCAACGGTGGCGACGATCCGGGTTCATCCTGAGACTCACCACGTCGAACCTATTCGACGGCCAACACCCTCCAAACGCGCCCCCGCCGGACTACGGGGCGGTGGGACGCTCGAAGGTCACCGTGGCGACGGCCTTCCCTGGCCCGCAGCGCCCGGCCGGCCCTGGCCGCGTGGGGCCGTGACGGTGCGCCCCTCCCCACCACCCCGCTGCGTCTCCGGGTCGTTCGTTAGTCTCGCGGCATGTTCGATCGGGTAGCGGCGATCGCGACCGAAAGCGCCAGGATCGCCGAGCTGGCGGCGACGACGGCAGGCGACGCCCGAGTGCCCGGCTGCCCGGAGTGGGGCTTCGTCGATCTCGTCGCCCACATCGGAGAGGTCCAGCGATTTTGGGCCGCCAACATCGAGGCCGCCAATCCCGATGCCCATTGGGACGGCGAGCAGGAGCCGCCCGACGGTTCCGATCTGGCCGGGTGGATGGCGGCGAGCACCGAGCGGCTCATCGCTGCTGTCAGGACCGCCCCCGACTCGTCGCCGTGCTGGACGTGGTGGGGCGAGCCCCGCACCGCCGGCGCGGTCGCCCGGCACCAGGTCCAAGAGGCGGCCGTGCACCGCTGGGACGCCGAGTCGGTGAGCGGCGCCCCTGCGCCCCTCGCCCCTGGCGTGGCCGACGACGGCGTCGCCGAGTTCCTGGCCATCATGGTGGGTGAGGCCGCGAGCGGGTTGGCCGGGGAGATCACGCTGCGCAGCGTCGACACCGCCGGCGAGTGGAAGGTTGGCGATCCGAGCAAACCGGCCGGGGCTCTGATCCGGGCCACGGCGTCGGATCTCGTGCTTCTCCTCTACCGGCGCCTGACCGTCGATGCCGTCGACATCGACGGCGACCGGGATCTCGTTGACTCGTTCGTCCTCATCTGCGAGAGCGAATAGTCGGCCCGAAGCGTCGTTGGCAGCAACAATCCGCCCTTTTTCTTCGGGCAAAAAAAACCGGCCGCTTTAGGGCCGCCAGGAGACGCAGGGCGAGAGAGGGCGACAGCGCCCTCCGAGGTGGGTGGGTGGTACGCCTCTCTCGCCGGCGTCATCCCTTCGGATGAGGAGACAATCCTGCTGGCGCCCGATGTGGCGGCCGGCGAAGCGGTGGATCATCGAAGGGTCAGCAATTCCCCGAATCCCCTGGAGGGGCGATGATCGAGGTACAGCACCTCACCAAGAAGTACGGCGACACCACGGCCGTCGACGACCTGTCGTTTGCGCTCAAGCCGGGCCGGGTCACCGGGTTCCTCGGTCCCAACGGCGCCGGCAAGACCACGACCATGCGCATGATCCTCGGCCTCGATGCCCCGACCACGGGTGACGTCACGATCGGCGGCCGCCACTACGCCGACCTGCCGGCACCGCTGACCGAGATCGGGGCGCTCATCGACGCCAAGGCCCTGCACGGCGGCCGCTCGGCCACCAACCACCTGCGGGTGCTCGCCGCAAGCAACGGCCTGCCGGCGTCCCGGGTCGGCGAGGTGCTCGACGTGGTCGGCCTCAAAGACGTGGCCGGGCGCAGGGCCGGAGGGTTCTCGCTCGGCATGGGCCAGCGGCTCGGCATCGCCGCCGCCCTCCTCGGCGACCCCGGCATCCTGCTCTTCGACGAGCCGGTCAACGGCCTCGACCCCGAGGGCATCCTGTGGGTCCGCAACTTCATGCGGACCATGGCGGCCGAGGGCCGGACGGTCCTCGTGTCCAGTCACCTGATGAGCGAGATGGCCCTCACCGCCCACGACCTAGTCGTCATCGGGCGGGGCCGGCTCATCGCCGACACCAGCGTCGAAGACTTCGTCAACTCGAGCTCGCAGCGTTCGGTCCTCGTTCGCAGCGAGGGTGACGCCGTGCTCACCGGCCTCCTCGAAGCGAGGGGCGCCGCCGTCGAGCTGTCACCGGCCGGCGGGCTCTCCGTCACCGGCATCGACTCGGCGGATATCGGGAAGATCGCCGACGCCGCCAGGATCATCCTCCACGAGCTGACGCCGCAGCGCGCATCGCTCGAAGAGGCGTTCATGGAAATGACCAAGGACAGCGTGGAGTACGCAACGAGCGGAGGAACCCTGTGAGCACCGCAACCGCCACCATCACCACATCGACGGGCCGTACGCCCGTCCCCCGCGACCATCGGTCCAACTTCGCCGACGCCGTGCGCGCCGAGCGGATCAAGCTCACCAGCATCCGGTCCACCTGGATCACCCTGGTGGTCGCCGTGGCTCTCGGCGTCGGCGTCGGCGCCCTCATCTCCTACCTGAGCGGTACCCACTACGCCTCCTCCGGCCTCGAGAAGTTGACGTGGGACCCGACGGCGGTGAGCTTCCGGGCTCTCACGATCGCCCAGCTCGCCATCGCCGTGCTCGGCGTGCTGGTCGTCACGTCGGAGTACTCGACGGGCATGATCCGCACCAGCCTGGCGGCGACCCCGCGGCGCGGACGGTTCCTCGCCGCCAAGATGACGGTCTTCACCTTCGTCGCTCTCGTCGTCGGCGAGGTGATGGCCTTCGCCGCCTTCCTCGTCGGCCAGGCGGTCATCGGCGGCAACGCCCCCACCACCACGCTCGGTGCTCCGGGGGTCCTGAGGGCGGTCATCGGCGCCGGTCTCTACCTGGCCCTCGTCGGGCTGCTGGCGTCGGCCATCGGCGCCCTGGTGCGCAACTCGGCGGCCGGGATCTCGGCGATTGTCGCCTTGATCTTCGTGCTTCCCGGCGTCGTCCAGGCCCTGCCCGCCTCGTGGGCCAACGCCATCACCGAGTACTGGCCCACCCAGGCCGGCAGCCAGGTCTTCACGATCCAGCGTGCCGCCCATACGCTGTCCGCGTGGCTTGGCTTCGGGGACATGGCATTGTTCACGGCGATACTGATCGGGCTGGCCGTCGTGGTTATCAAGCGCCGAGACGCCTGAATCGGATGAACAGCGAGGGCGGGGCGCTGCGAGCCGTATTTTCCCCGACGAGAGCGGAGTGGTGGGCGAAGGCGGTCACCGCGGTCGCCACCTCCATCGCCATCCTGCTCGCGGCGCTGTGCGTATTCGAGGTGGTGATCTCCTCGGGCCTGCGGACCCCCCTGGCCGCAGTGGTCGGACTGGTCGGCATCGCCGGCCTCACCCTGCGCCGCGCCCACCCGGTCGCCGTGCTCGGCGCCGAGCTGGCCGTCGCCGTGGCCATCGGCCTCGTCTCCGGCAGCCTCGTCTCCGGCGGGCCGCTTACGACCGTGGCGATCTTCGTTGTCACCCTGTCGCTCTACATGGTCGGTACCACGTCGGGCCGGACATCGACGGGCGTGCGGACCATCGGGGCGGCGGCAGCATCGTGGGCCGTGCTTTCAGCCGCCCAGGTGCTCGGAGGATCTGCGCCGCACGTCGTGGGGAGCACGTTTGTCCTCGTCACCGCCGTGACGGCCATCTGCTTTTACATCAGCTCCCAACGGGCACTGCTCGAGAGCTACCGGGACCGGGCCGAAGCGGCCGAGAGGGAACAGCGGTTGCAGACGACCAGAGCGGTCGAGGCGGAGCGGGTCCGCATCGCCCGCGAGCTCCACGACGTGGTCGCCCACCACGTGAGCCTGCTCGTCGTGCAGGCCGGCGCCGTTAGGGAAACCCTGCCGGCGGACGAGACGATCCGCCCGCTGCTCGATTCGATGATCGACGGTGGCCGCCACGCCATGACCGAGCTTCGCGACATGCTCGGTGCGCTGCGCGTCGATGCCCCGGCCGATGAAGCGCCAGGAGCCGGTATCCCGGCGGGTGCGCCGGTTGCGGCCGGGTCGGTGCCACCGCGCGCCCCTCGCGCCCCGCAGCCCGATGCGGACCAGATCCCCGAGCTGGTCCGAGGGGCCCGGCTGGCCGGGCTCGGCGTGGAGATCGACATCGCCGGTCTCCCCGTGCCCCTGCCGCCGACGACGTCGCTCGCGGCGTACCGGATCGTCCAGGAGTCGCTGACCAACGTGGTGAAGCACGCGCCTACGTCGTCCACCCGGGTGTACCTCTTGTACGGTCCCGACGCCATCGAGCTGACCGTCACCAGCACCGCGGGACGCCAGCCGACGGGCGCAGCCCGCAGTCCCGGGCGGGCCGGTCACGGTCTCACCGGCATGCGGGAGCGGGCCACCCTCGCCCACGGCCAGCTGGCCGCCGGGCCCTGCGATGACGGCTGGGAGGTCCGGGCGATCCTGCCGATCGGGACCAGCCCTGCGGGCGAGGCACGCAGGGCAGGCGCCGGCCCGGTATCGGCCGGCGCGCCGGGGGTCGGACCGGAGACGGGCGCTTCTACGCCGGGCGTGACCGTCCCCCGCGAGGCGAGTCGCTCATGATCCGCCTGCTCATCGTCGACGACCAGCAGCTGATCCGGCAGGGATTCCGGATGATCCTCGGCGCCCAGCCCGACTTCGAGATCGTCGGCGAGGCCGCCGACGGCGCCGCGGCCATCGCCGAAGTCGAAAGGACCCAACCCGACGTGGTGCTCATGGACGTCCGCATGCCGGGCATCGACGGGATCGAGGCCACCCGCATGCTCGGGGCCGGAGGCGACGGCCCCCGCGTCCTGATCCTGACCACCTTCGGTCTCGACGAGTACGTCGGGGAGGCGCTGCGGGCCGGCGCCAGCGGGTTCGTCCTCAAAGACGCAACGCCCGACGAGCTCGTCCACGCCGTGCGCGTCGTGGCGAGCGGCGAAGCCCTGCTCTCGCCGGCCGTGACCTCCCGGCTCATCGCCAGGGTGCTGCCGGCGCTGACACCACCGGACCCGGAGTCCTCGAGGCGCAGGAACGCCCTCGCCCAGCTGACCGACAGGGAGCGAGAGGTCCTGCTCCTCTTGGCTCGCGGCCAGTCCAACGCCGAGATCGGCGAGTCGCTCTTCATCTCCGAGACGACGGTCAAGACCCACATCTCCCACGTGCTCTCCAAGCTCGGGCTCAGGGATCGGGTGCAGGCGGTCGTCGCCAGCTACGAGCTCGGTCTGCTGGCGCCGGGGGCACCGTAACCGGCGGCGATCCGGTGGCGGCCTAGCGGTCGACGGGGAGGGCAGGGCGACGCTCACCGAGCGCAACGCCACAGAGCTCCAACCGGGCTGAGGTCATTGCTACCGTCTGGCCCATGGATCCGGTCGATTACGTCGACACGTTCATCGCCGTCGCAGACGACAGCACGGCCGCGATGGGTACCGTCCCGCCGAGCAAGCCCGGCAACCCGACGGTCGCCTGGCGCAGCTTCGAGATGATCTCCCGGCACCCGTACCGCTACACCTCAGGTGACGTCATCTTCGCCGTCTACGCCGACCGCCACGGCATTCCTGAGCACGAGCGGGCCGCGGCGCGCCATGAGTTCTATGCGCGGAGTCAGGCGTGCCTCCGAGCCTCGGACCTGGGCAAGCGGTACGGGTGGGGGATCCACGCCGACGCCGCCGGGCGTATCGCCCTGATCGGCGTCGAGACCCCGGAATACGCCGAGTTCGTCTCCGAGCCGGCCGTGGGTGACGCCCCGATCAACCTGACGAAGGCGATGCGGGGTTCCCGAGCGCCCCGCTGAGCCGGCCTCTCGCCGGGCGCTCCAGGTAGGTGGCGTCGGGTGGGTGGAACCCGAACCGCTCGTAGAGGCTGCGCGAGTACGAGGTGTGCAGCATCCACTTGAAGTCCCGGCCCGGTCCCCGCTCGATGGTCATGTCGACCAATGCGATCCCGAGCCCGGCGCCGCGCGCGGGCCCGGCGACGTACACGTCGGCCAGGTACGCAAGGGCCATGCCGTCGGAGATGGCGCGAGCGAACCCGACGGTGGCGCCCGTCGCCCGGTCGTAGGCGCCGACCACCCTCCAGGCCTCGTCGATCTGCGCGTCCACATCGGGGCGTGACCGCCATCGAGCCCAGTAAGCCTCGGTGGAGAGGAACGAAAACACGGCGTGGCGATCCACTCGGGCCCGGTCGTCGTCGAGCTGGTAGTCGCCGTGATCGATTTGCATGCCACGAGTGTGCCGCGGCTTTTCGGGTGTGAGGCTGGCGGTCATGACCAGCCACCCCGAGCCCGCCGATGGCACCAAGACGCTGAGCGCCACCGACTTCGCAGCCCCCATCGACGACCGGTACTTCGAGGACTACGTACCGGGCGAGATCTACGAGTACGGCTGGGTGGCGGTCACCGAGGAGGACATCGTCGACTACGCCCGACGCTGGGATCCGCAACCGATCCATACCGAACCTGCGTTCGCTGCCGCCGGCCCGTTCGGCGGCCTCATCGCCAGCGGTTGGCACTCCGCCGGCATCGCCATGCAACTGTTCGTCGGCCATTACCTGTCGGGCGTGGCGAGCCTCGCATCACCCGGCATCGACGAGTTGCGTTGGCCGCGACCGGTTCGCCCCGGCGACAGGCTGCGCCTACGGACGACCGTCATCGAGACCCGGCCGTCGCGCTCCAAACCGGATCGTGGGCTCGTGCACACGAGACTCGAGCTGTTCAACCAGAACGACGAGAACGTCGTGCACATGCTCCCGGTCAACATCCTCCAACGTCGCGGCGGCTGATCAGGCGCTGCGGGCAGGCCACCATTTGGAGCGCCAGCCTGGGTGGGGGTCAGGCCGGGCACCAGACGACGACGCGGTAAGATATGGTCCCCGGCAACACAGTCCGTAGTGGGCGATCTGGACACCTTAGGACGGATCACATGAAGGATCATCAGGGGAAGGTTGACGGCGCGCTAGCGGCGGGGTCCCTTGATTGGTCCATCCCATCCTCCTTCCTGACGGCACCTGCAAACACTTACGAGAGTTCGTGGGCTGGTATTGGCTCCGGGGTCAATTGTCAGGGCGCTAGCGCAAATGGCAGCCAGTTTTGGATGTCCGCATCCGATTGCGACGAGTAGTGAAGTCGCGGCTTGCACGAATGGGCTTGTTCCTAGGAGGAGCAGTCGCCATTGCCGGACTTCTGCTAGGGGGTTGCGGGGCTACCTCGCCGGGGCCGGCGCAGGACCATGCTCTTTCGCTCATTCGCACCAAGTCATGTCAGGGGTCACATCTCAGTCGTCGCAGTAAGACGACCGTGACCTTGAGCGACAATCGTAAGTCGCGTAACTCGGCTCATTCTCCGCTTCGCGTGCGGAGGGATAGCCTGCTCGTCATCAACGTTCCTGAGGGCGCCACAAGGTACCTCTCGGTTTCGTCTGGTTGCTACCTAGAACACGAGTCTTCCGTGGCCGCTACAACTATTCACGCTCGATTTTGGATTGACCGGGTCGGGCCTGGGACGATAGCGGACGTTACGCAACACGAGCCGGGACCCACAGCTCAGATAACATATTTGCTGGTAACGGATCATTGATCAGTCTGGTAGTTAGTGTTGAACAACAGCTCGGTCTTGCCCCGAGCAATGACCACGGTCCGCTAGGTCGGGGTCAGCCAGCCTCGGCGGGCACTCGATTGATGAGGGGCCGACCCGGATGGCGGCCGCCTATTTGATCATTTGGTCGTACTGCTGGGCGACAGGTCACAGCGGATGGGGACAGGCGAGGGGCAGATCAGGCGCTGCGGGCGAGGACCGGCGTCCAGCTGGCCGGCGTGGTCGTCCCGATCCGGATCCCATCGGGGCGGTGGAAGGTGAGGGTGTGGTCGGGGTTGCCGGTGGCTGTGTAGCCGTGGTGCAGGAGGGCGTGGTGGCGGGGGCAGGCGAGGAAGCCGTTGTCGAGGTTGGTGGGACCGCCTTTCGCCCAGGGGCTGTGATGGTGAAGGTCGGCGATGCGACGCTGGCAGCCGGGGAAGCGGCAGTGGCCGCTGTCTCTGATGGTGGCGGCTCGGCGTTGGGCGATCGACCAGTCCCGGGTCGTGCGGCCGAGAGCGAGCGGCTCTTCTTGCGGTCCGACGAGGTGGGTGACGGTGGAGGTGTCGCAGGCGACCCGGTCGGCGGTAGCGGGATCGATCGGGGTGCCGTCTACGAGTCGCGTGTCGGCGTGGGTGACGAGGTGGACGAGGTAGCGGTCGGCGCTGGTGACGTGGCCGTCGTCGGCGTGGGCGACGGCCACGCGGGTCATGTCCATGAGGGCGTCGGCTTGCCGGGCCCCCCAGGACCTTCCGTCCGGTACCGGCGGCGGGTCTCCAGCTGAAGACTCGTCCACAGCCCCCACCGTCGGGCTGTCTCCAGCTGAAGACTCGTCCACAGGCCTCGGCCGTTCGAGGCTGGGGTGGTCGATGAAGGCTCGGAGGGCGCCGGCGAGTTCCTCGGCCTCGACGTCGGTGAGGGTGATCTCGACTCGGCCGGTGCCGTCGTAGTTGCGGATGATGCGCAGCCCGCGTCGGGTGTCGATATCGGTCGGGGCGCGGTGTTGGTCGGCGTGGAGTTGGTAGTGGCGGACGGCTCGTTCGATATCGGCGACGGTTCCGGCTGCGGCGAGGTCGATGAGGGCGGCGTCGACGGCGGGGTCAGGGTTGTCGACGCGGGTGATGGCCCGGGCCGCGGAGTACGAGAGGTGCCCGTCGGACATGGCGTCGGCAACCGCCGGACGCCGGAGGAGTTGGCTGGCGATGCGGAGCTCTTCGTACGCGGTCGCTCGGCCCATGCCGGTATGGGACATGAGCCACTCGGCGGCCGACAGTTGGCCGTCGAGGTACCAGCCCTGGTAGCGGTCGAAGTCGGCGAGGGCCAAGAGCCAGGCGGCCTCGCCGCGGTCGATGTCCCGGCGGTGCGCGACCAGCCACGCTCCCGGGTCCTCACCGACCGCCATCACCCCATCTTCGCCGACCGCCACGACGGCGCCCCCTTTCGACCGACCGAATGTATGTTCGTACCTCCTCATCGTACGCCACCCCTGCGACTGTCAGGCACGCCGCTGGACCGCGACTCCTCGGGGGAACGACGTCGCCGCCTCCACGCGAGCCGTCCCGGCGCCACGGGCGTCATCCCGGCCGGACCAGGTCCTAGGCTCGGCACGATTCCGATCTCGCCCGTCGACAGCTTGCTCCTGGTAGGGGCCGGAGCGCTCGCCGGGATGGTCGGCACCGCCGGCGGCATCACCTCCGTGATCTCCTACCCGGCGCTGCTGGCGGTCGGCGTGCCGGCATTGCCGGCGAACGTGACGAACATCGTGGCCCTCGTAACCTGCTGGCCGGGCTCCGGGTTGGCGTCTCGGCCCGAACTACGAGGGAGGGCACCTTGGTTGCGGCGCTGGGGTCTTGTCGCCGCGGCCGGAGGAGCGGTCGGTGCCGGGTTGTTGTTGTCGACTCCCTCCGGCGTATTCGGTCGGGTCGTGCCCTTCTTGCTGGTCTTTGCCTCGCTCGGCCTGCTCCTCCAACCGCGTCTCTCGGCCTGGCAGGAGAAGCACAGCGGTGGCAGCAACCGGGTCTTGCTGAGCGGTGGGCTGTTCGCGGTGTCGCTCTATAACGGCTACTTCGGCGCCGGCGCAGGAGTCATGGTCCTCGCCCTGCTCCTCCTGACCGCCGACCGCAATATGGCCAGGGCCAATGCGCTCAAGAACATGCTCGTCGGCGTGGCCACGGTCTTCTCTGCGGCCGCCTTCATCCTGTTCGGACCGGTCGAATGGACCGCGGCGGTCCCATTGGCCATCGGCCTGTTCGTCGGGAGCATGGTCGGCCCCGCAGTAGCACGACGAATCCCCGCCAACGTGCTCCGATGGCTCGTCGCCTTGACCGGGCTTGGGCTCGCGGTTCAGCTATGGGTTGCCCCCGGGTAGCTCCAGCTAGTGCCTCGGCCGGCAACGTTTGCGCTGTTTGAGCAGCCTCACCGGCGATAAGCGCCGATCGCCGACCCCGGTCGCCTCTGCAGCCGCCGGCGGCTGTTCGCGCTCGCCGCAGTTTGCTGACCATCGACCGGCACTCGGAGGCGGTAACGGGTCCTGGCCTGACATCCTGTCCTCGTGAAGGTCTCCATTCTGGGAGGCGGAGGACGCGCGCAGGCGCTGGCGTGGACCGCCGACAAGTTCGGCCACGAGGTCTACGTCGTCCCTGGCGAGCCGCCATCCCGTGGCTTCGTCCTGGACGAGCCGTGCCGGTGCTCCGGTGGGGCGGCGTCGCGTTGATCGCGGCCTGCATCCTCCTCGGCTCTCGGACGCCGCACGGGGGATGAGCGCTCCGGAGGTCCCGGCCCCGTCCCCTGCCGCTCTCGCCGTCGTCGTTGTGAACTACAACGCGGGGGAGTACCTCGCGCGCTGTGTGACGTCCGTCGTCGAGGCCTCGGGCGGGCTCGCGCTCGACGTCCTTGTCGTGGACAACGCCTCGCGCGACGGCAGCGCACGGGCGGCCGCTGCGCGCACGACGCAGGTCCGCGTCATCGACAACCCGACGAACCGGGGGCTGTCTGCGGCGTGGAACCAGGGAGCCCGGGCCGTCCACGCGCCGTGAATCCTGTTCCTCAACCCCGACGCCGAGATCTGGCAAGGCGATCTCGGCGCGTTCGTGACGGCAGGCGAGAGGCGCCCGGACGTCGCGCTGCTCGGGCCGATGATCCGCAACCCCGACGGGACGATATACGAGAGCGGGCGCGCCTTCCCCGGCGTCCTGCAGGCCGTCGGCCACGCGTTCCTCGGGCCGTTCGCGCCCGGCAACCGCTTCACACGCGCGTACCGGCAGACGAGCTGGGACCGGAGCACCGAGCGCGAGGTCGACTGGGTGAGCGGCGCCGCCATGTTGGTCCGGCGGTCGGCGTTCGAGCAGGTGGGCGCGTTCGACGAGGCATTCTGGCTGTACGGCGAGGAGCTCGACCTGTGCACCCGGCTCCGGGACGCCGGGTGGAAGGTGCTCGCGTCGCCTGAGCTCGAGGTCGTGCACGAGGGTGGCGTCTCGACGGGCCGCTCGCGCCGGACCCACCTGATGCACTCGCAGAGCATCTTCCGCTACTACCGCAAGCACCGGGCGACGGGATGGCGGCAGGCGACGCTGCCGCTGGCGTGGGCGGCGCTCCGGGCACGCGCGGAGCTTGTCGCACTGCACGGCTGCGTCGTGGCCTGCCGCGAACGGGATCGCGCCCGATGAAGGCGCTCGTCCTCGTCGGGGGCGAGGGAACGCAGCTGCGGCCCCTCGCCGAGACGACCCCGAAACCCCTCGTCCCCGTGATGGACCGCTCCAGCCTCGACGACGTGCTCGACCACCTCGCGCGCCACGGCGTGGGGCGTTCCCCGAGGGTTCCGGCTGCGGCGAACAGATCGAGTCCTCTTTGTTGTCAAGAGGCCGCTTGGGATTTCTTCGGGCGCGCCGTGGGGGTGGGCGTGGTGCGGGTCCGGGCTGGGCGTCGTAGGGTCGTTGCTGGTCCGGGAGTGGCTGGTCCGAAGAGTCGGTGTTCGGGGTGCGAGCCGGCCGCGCTGGATGCAGAGACGTTCCCCGGTTGCCCTCCCGGACCCTTCCCGACGCCGAGGCGGGCGTCTGCGAGCAGCTGGGCGAACACGGCGTCGCTGACCCTTCGTCTCAAGGCGCGCAGGGCTTCTTTGCCGGTCATGCCCTCGGCGACCTTCCGCTCGTAGTAGGCCCGACCTGGGCTCTGCGTGTGCCGGATCTTGGTGACGGCGGCCATGTGGATGGCGTGGTTGACCCGCCGGTTGCCTCGCCTTGAGAGCCGGAACACCTTCTTCGGTCCCGACGAGACCTCGATGGGCGCGGTCCCGTTGTAGGAGGCGAAGTGGGCCTTGTCCGGGATGTGGCCGGCGTCGGCAACCTCCCCAATGATCGTCGCCGCCACGACCGGGCCGACCCCGTACACCGGGGTGAGCGTCGTCCTCGACGCCTTGACCGTAACGGCCAAGCGGGCCTTGGCAGTGCGGATCTGCTCGTCGATGCGAACCAGGTCGGCCAGGAACTCACAGGCGAGCTCGTAGCGGGCCGTCGGCACGGCACCGGCCGGTTCGAAGGCCTCGAGGAGCCGAGCCGCGGCCGTGGCACGGATCTGGCCCTTGACGCCACCCGGGATCAGCTCGCACAGCACGGCATGAAGACGGCAAACGACCTGGGTGCGCGCCCCGGAGAGGTCCCGCTGCCGTTTGGCCCACACCTTCATCACCGCCGCGTGATCCTCCGCGCTCACCGCCCGCACGTCCGGGGAACCCAGGGCGGCGACCGCGACCGAGCGGGCGTCGTTCGGGTCGTTCCTATTGCTCGAACCGTTGGCCAACAGCCGCACTCGAGCGGCGAGCTTGGTTGCACGTCCACCACCCGCTCCCCGGCCGCGACAACCTGCTGTGCCAACAGATAGCTGGAGCCCGCCGGCGCCCTCCACGGCCCAGGTCCGCTCCGGCCACCGCTCCGCCCAGGCCAACAGCCGGACCGTCTGGTCGACGCCGGCCCGGACCTTCAGTTGCCCCAGCGGTGTCTCCGCCGGGTCGATCGCCGCCGCCGTGTGCGATGCCTTGTGCGGGTCGATCCCGATGATCACAGCGATCAGCCCGTCTCCTTACCCGCCAGTCAATGATGGAACCGTGGCGGGCACGTCTGATTTCAGGTCCTGACGATCGCGCCTCTTTTCAGCCACACCACGGCGAAACCCGACAGGACTGACACCTCGTTCGGAAACCAGACCCGAAGATCGGCAGACGGTTCGTGAGCCAGCCCATCGGATCCCCGAGACGCTACGACCACGCCGCAACGCCCGCACTGATCATCAATCAGACGGATCCGGTATAACGAGCGAACGTTGCCGGTCGCGGCACTAGCCCTCGGCCGAGGTGGGGCCCGTCAGCCGGCACCAAACCACTGGCCTCGCAGTGGGAAGAGGTACCTGTCGGTCACGACGTTGAGCACCCGGCGGGCATCGGCGAAGTGCTCGCCGAGGTCGGCGGTCACCGCCAGCATCGCCGTCATTGGCGAGCCAACCGCCCGAGCCGCCTGGCCGGCGAGGTGATACCAGCGCGTGCCGAGCAGCTCGAGGAGGGCGGTGCCGGACAGATCGTCGTCGGCGCCGGCCAACCCCGACAGGCGCAACAGTCGCCCCCGCCCCGCCCCCGCCACCCCCATCGGAGCGTCGGGGAACACCCCGGTCGTGAACAGGGCCAGGTCGCCGAGGCGACGGTAGATCCCGGGCCGCTCCGCGGGGTCGACCACCTCGAGCAGGCCGGCCATGCGCACCGGGTCGAGCTCGCTGAAGCGGCGCCGCTGCCAGCCTCGCGCCGAGCGGGTCCAAGCGACACCGCTGGCCACCCGGCTGTAGGACGCCAGCAGCTCGACGAGGGCGTACCGGCGCATGGGGTCGTCGAGCAGGCGGCGCAGGGCCACGACATCGAAGACCGGTACGCGTAGCCGCGGCGTCCAGCGCTCCTCGACGAAGGTCGCCTCCTGGAGCGTGACGGCGGTGCGGTGGAGGGCCACGGCAAAGGTGAGAAACGGGGACACCCCGACGCTGAGCGCGGACTGTTCGGGCCGGAACACGTGAGCCTCGGTGGTGGCCGCGGCGAGCGCAACCGACAGCGGGGCCCTGGCACCGGCCGCGTCTGCCAGCAAGCGCAGGTCGCCGTCGGTCAAGTGTTGTCGGTACAGGACATCGACGTCGACCATCTGGCCTCTCAGCGTAGCCCCGGCATGGGCCTGTCGAGCGTAGGGGAGCGTTATCCGATGGCTTTGCGCAGCGTGTCGGATCTGGCCGTGAAGCCGACGCATTGGTGGACGTTGTAGATGGTGGCGTCCCAGCAGAAGGGGGGTGAGGTGGTGGCGGCGCAGTCGGTGAGCAGGATGCAGTCGTAGCCGATGCAGCCGGCGTCGAGGAGGGTGGCCATGACGCACTGGTCGACGTTGACGCCGGCAAACAGCAGGGTGGTCAGGTCGAGGTTGCGGAGAATGGAATCGAGTTGGGTGCCCCAAAATCCACTGATGCGATATTTCTCCGCCGTGATGTCGCCGGCTGCGGGCGGGAGCTCGTCGACGTTGGCGGCCCCCCAGCTCCCCGTCTCGAGGACCCGCCCGGCGCCGGAGAGCGGGTCACCGAGACCGGTCGAATAGCCGTCGGGGTTGTAGACGTGGAGGACGGCGGGGGGGAGGTTGGCCCGATCCGGACGGTTGCCCCAGTTGACCCATATCACGGGTGCGCCGGCATCGCGCATGACGGGGAGGAGGTCGACGAGGGGATCGATGGGGGCGCGATCGGGGGTGACGTCGACGCCGATGGAGGCCAGCCAGCCGTTCGGGTGGCAGAAGTCGTTTTGCATGTCGACGACCAGGAGGCCGGTGCGGTCGGGGTCGAGGATCAGGTCTTGGGGGTGGGCGTCGATCTCCCAGCCCGGCCCCCTGCTGCGCCGGCGGCGGAGGTCGCAGCGGTCGGCGTCGACGTGCCACGTGTTCCTTGGGGAGGGGCCGAGGCTGAGCATTACCGACGGATCGTAGAGACCGGCGAGGTGCTGTGGATCGCTGCCACAGAGGTGTCGCACAACCGTAACGAGCCCGAAACACGACCTCTCCGACGTTTGAGGGGAATGGCGCCCCCGGTCGCGGCTCGAGCGGTCCCGGCGTCCCGGACTCCTATGATGCCGGCGGCGGCGCCGGCGGGGTGCCAGCGCCCCAATCTGGTTTCCCCGATGCGCTGATGAGATCCCCGACGGCCAAGGAGCGTCCGATGACCCCGACCCAGACGATCGTGTTTCGTCACGCCACTGTGCTCGCCTGCACCGGAGCCGAGCCGCTCGAGGATGCGACCGTCGTCGTGGAGGGGGGGATCATCAAGGACGTCACCACCGCGCCGACCGCCGTTGGCGCCGAGGACGTCGACTGCCACGGCCGCACCCTGATGCCTGGCCTCATCGACGCTCACGTCCACGTCTGCTCGCTCGACGTGGACATCGCGCGCCAGCAGCGCGAGTACCCGACGAGTCTCCTCGCCTACGAGGTCGCGAGGGTGATACGTCAGACCCTCGATCAGGGCTACACCACGGTGCGCGACGCCGGGGGCGCCGACTGGGGCATGAAAGAAGCCGTCGACCGGGGCTTGATTGTCGGTCCGCGCCTGCTCGTCAGCGGCCACCCGCTCTCCCAGACCGGGGGCCACGGCGACGCTCGCACCCGGGCCGAAGACGACCTCGGGTGCGGGTGCGGTGCCCACATCGGCATGGTTACCAATGTGGCCGACGGGCCCGACGGAGTGCGGCGCGCCGCCCGCGAACAGCTCAGGAGAGGGGCCGACGCCATCAAGGTCATGGCCGGAGGCGGCGTGGCGTCACCGACCGATCGTCTCGAGTCCGACCAGTACCGACCCGACGAGCTCCGGGCCGCCGTCGAAGAGGCCACTGCGGCCGGTAGCTATGTCCTGGCCCACGCCTACACCCCGTCGGCCATACGAAACGCCGTCGAGGCTGGTGTCCGCTCGGTGGAGCACGGCAACTTTCTGGACGCCGATACCGCCGCGCTGATGGCCGATCGTGGCACCTATCTGGTGCCGACGTTCGTCGCCTACGAGAAGCTGTACGAGGAGGGGCGCAAGTACGGCTTCGGCCAGGACAACCTCCAGAAGCTCGATGGGGTGCTCGGCGCGGGTGTTGACAGCATGCGCATCGCGATGGCGGCCGGAGTCAAGGTCGCCTCCGGGTCGGATCTCCTCGGTCCCCTCGCCCGCCACAGGGTGCGAGAGCTGGCGATCAAAGCCAAGGAACTTGGTACTCACGCCACACTCATCGCCACGACGCGCACCAACGCCGAGCTCCTTGGACTCGGTGACGAGGTAGGGACTGTCGAGCCAGGAAAGCGGGCCGATCTGCTGGTCGTGGACGGTGACCCGCTCACCGACATCGGCGTCCTTCAGGATCAAGCGAGACTGGTCGTCATACTGCAAAATGGCCGCTTTCATGTCAGGCAGCTATGACGGGCCACGCCGACGCCGGCGTGAGAAAGGAAACCATTCCGAGATGAGCAGCCAGGAGACCCCGACACCCGAAGACGGCAAGCCGGGGGCAGGACCCGTCACGCCGCCGAGCGACGATCTGGTGGAGTCGCAGCACACCATCACTACGCCGGGAGGTGAGCTGCGCTACACGGCGGTTGCCGGACGCATCGTGCTGCGCGAGGAGGTGCACGAGGACGGTCGCTTCAAGGGACTCGAACCCAAAGCGGAGTTGTTCGTCACCGCCTACACCCTCGACGGCGCCGACCCTTTGACGAGACCGGTCACGTTTGCCTTCAACGGCGGACCCGGCTCCTCGAGCGTCTGGCTCCACCTCGGCCTGCTCGGTCCCCGGCGGGTTCTGATGGGCGATGCCGGCGAACTGGCGTCGCCTCCGTACGGGTTGGCGGATAATCCCGAGACGCTGCTGGCGCATTCCGACCTGGTCTTCATCGACCCGGTTTCGACGGGGTACTCGCGGGTTGTCGAGGGAGGCACGCCGGCCGAGTACCACGGGTTCCAGCGGGATCTCGAGTCGGTGGGGGAGCTGATCAGGCTCTGGACGTCTCGGCACGGACGCTGGCTCTCTCCCAAGTACCTGGCTGGGGAGTCGTACGGGACGCTCAGGGCGAGTGCTCTGGCCGCTCACCTTCAACGCCGCTTCGGTTTCTATCCCAACGGGATCATGCTGATCTCGTCGGTGGTCGACATGGCGACGATCAGGTTCACCGAAGGCAACGACCTGCCCGCCGCCCTCTACCTGCCCACCTATGCCGCCATCGCCCACTACCACGGTCTTCACGGCTCCCGCCCTTTGGCCGACCTGCTGAGAGAGGCGGAATCGCTGGCGCAACGCGACTATCCCTATGGTCTGGCCCGCGGTAGCCGGCTTCCGGCCGACGAACGGGCCGAGCTGGTGCGTCAGGTTGCAGCCGTTACCGGCCTCTCGGAGACCTATGTGGGGCAGGTGAACCTGCGCATCGAGCACCGCCGCTTCTTCCGGGAGTTGCTGCGCTCGAAAGGTCAGGTCGTGGGCCGTCTCGACGGGCGCTTCACCGGCTACGAGCCCGACGACGGTGGCGAGCACCCTTCCCACGACCCGAGCAACGTGGCCATACACGGACCGTACGCCGGCGCGCTCAACCATTACGTCCGCCAGGACCTCGGCTACCACTCGGACTTGCCCTACGAGATCCTCACCGACCGGGTGCAACCGTGGAGCTATGCCACCTTCGAGGGCCGCCACGTCACGGTCACCTCGATGCTGGGTGAGGCCATGCGACACAATCCGCACCTTCGCGTGTACCTGGCGTGCGGCTACTACGACGGCGCCACCCCGTACTTCGCCGCCGAGCACGCCTTTGCCCACCTGGACATCCCGACCGTCCAGCGCAACAACATCGACGTCCACTTCTACGAGGGCGGCCACATGATGTACGTCCACGAGCCGAGCCGGCTGCGACAGAGTACGGCGCTCGCCGCGTTCGTCACCGCCACCAGCGGGGGGCTCGACCAATGAATCGGGGTGCCGGTGAGAATCGTGTCGAGAGCCGACGCCGACCGCCTCGACAGCGCCAAGCGCCTGGCCATCGCCCAGGTGCAGGAGTCCCGCTCGACGCGGCGGCATCCGCCGTCAAAGGGCAAGCCGTAGTTTTCGGCGGCTGAGTGATGCCAGCCACTTCGCATCACCGTGATCCGACACCAAAGCCCCCCTGTGGGGGGCTGCGGTAGCGGGGGGAGCAGCGGGTCACCAGAGGATCGCGGGCTGCCAGACGGGATAACACCGGGCCGCGCCCGGCCGTGCGCTTCGGGTTCGCGCCCACGCCCCGTGTGCCCTGAGCGATCATCGTGTCATGACGATGTCAGCGTGGGTTGTGGACAGACCGGCCCCCATCGACGAAGGTCCGCTGAGACGGATCGAACGAGACGTGCCCGCACCGGGTCCGGGGCAGATACGGGTGCGTGTCGTCACGTGTGGCGTGTGCCGCACGGACCTTCATCTCGCCGAGGGCGACCTGTCGGCGAAGCACCCGCAGATCACTCCGGGCCACGAGGTCGTCGGTGTCGTCGACGAGCGAGGCGAAGGCGCCACCCGCTTCCAGGTGGGCCAGCGGGTCGGCGTGGCCTGGCTCGGCGGAACCGACGGCACCTGCCGTTTCTGCCGTAGCGGTCGCGAGAACCTCTGCCTCGATCCCACCTTCACCGGCTGGGATGTGAACGGTGGGTACGCGGACGTGTGCATTGCCGACGAAGCCTTCACGTATGCCCTTCCCGACGGGCTGTCGGATGAGCAGGCATCACCTCTGCTCTGCGCGGGGATAATCGGCTACCGAGCCTTGCAATGCGCCGACCTGCCGCCTGGTGGTCGACTCGGGCTCTACGGCTTCGGTGGCAGTGCGCACCTGGCCGCACAGATCGCCCTGCACCAAGGAGCGCGCGTGCATGTCCTGACCCGCGGCGAAGCCAACCAGCAGCTCGCCCGGGAGCTCGGCGTCGATTCTGTTGGTGGAACCAAGGGCCAGCCCCCCGAGAAGCTCGACTCCGCCATCCTGTTCGCTCCTGTCGGCGATCTCGTCCCCGTTGCCCTGGAGGCGTTGGATCGCGCCGGGACACTGGCTGTTGCCGGCATCTACCTGTCCGACATCCCAGCGTTGAACTACGACATGCACCTCTTCGAGGAGCGGGTACTGCGCAGTGTGACCGCCAACACCCGCGCCGACGGCGAGGAGTTCCTGACACTCGCCGAGCGCTTCGGCATCCGGGCCACAACCAATGGTTACGCTATGGCCGATGCCCCCATGGCGATGTCGGACCTGAAGCACGGCCGGTTCTCCGGTGCCGCCGTGCTCCACAACAGCTGAGTGGCCCTCAGAGAAGCACCCACGACTCCTGCGATTATTGGCGAGCTAGTAGCGAAGAACACGGCGGGCAACACCAAAGAGTTACCTCACCTCATGTGATGATCATGCCGCCGTCGAGCATGAGGTCGTGGGCGTTGACGCCGGGATTCCGGAGCAGGAAGACGGTGGCGTCGGCCACGTCGGCCATTGTGACGAGTCGCTTGGTGGGAGTACGCCCCACGAACGGGGGGTCCGGTACGTCTCGCCAACGGGGGCTGTCGCCGACCAAGCCCGGGTGCAGCGCGTTGACGCGGTGTGGGGCGATCTCGATGGCGAGCGTCTTTACCAACCCTGAGATGCCGCCGTTGTGGGTCGTGACCATCGTGGACCCGGGATAGGGGAGGTCCTTGGCTATTCCCCCGAAGAGCACCACGGCTGCGTGCTCTCCCATCCGGCCGTGCACGCAGCGCACGACCTCGGTGTAGCCGACGAGCTTTACCGTGATTGCGGCGATCGCGGCGGTTATATCGAAGTCCTGGAGGGTGATCGGAGTGGGATCGAAGGCGATCACCAGGTTGTCCACCTGGTCGATGTCGGCGAGGGTGGCGGCGATCGTGGCCGGTTGGCGAAGAGTGATTGCGAGTCCTCGGGTCTTCCCGCCGATCTCGGCCGCAACCTCTTGAGCCCGCTTGGGGGTGCGGCTGGTGATGATCACGTCGTCACCCTGCTCGGCGAGGTGCTCGGCGATGAATCGTCCGATCCCGCTGCTGCCGCCGACCACTAATGAGGTAGCCACGTCTGATGTCCTTTCGTCGTTGCTCGGGCTAGTGGAGGAAAGTGATCTGCTCGATGTCGTGCCGGGCGCGAAGATCGGGGAGCGTGTCGGTTATGGCTCAGCGCCGGCGTTCCAGGCCGTGTTGGGCTGGCTGACCGCCACCGCCGCGCTGGCGCTCTGCTCACGAGAGGCCGGCACCGTCGCCGGCGTGCACCTCCCTGCCAAGCAACGGCACGAGCAGCTGAGCGTCGGGGCTCCCCCACCCGCTCACCGGGTCCCAGCCCGGGCCGGCGTGGTAGCCGGCGAGCTTCGCACCACTCGGCAGGACGACCGAGTTCGAGCCCGTGGTCACATCATGGAAGGCCCGATGGTATTGGGAGCTTGCACCGATCCGGTACAGGCCGGCGTTGATGAACCCCAGCGACCGGTGCGCGTCCTGGTCGGCGAGGGCGACGATCCCCGCCCATTGCGGCGCTGCCGCGCTGGTGCCGCCGAAGGCCGTCACGCGCGTGTGGCCGTCAACGACAGTCACCACAGCAGGCCCGGTGAGCACATCAGCGTCGGCGGTGACATCGGGAACACCGCGATGGCTGCCGACGCCATGTACCCCGTCCTGATAGGACGGCCGCGCGTAGACGCTACTGAAGCCGCCGCCGCTCGCCCCCAGCGTGCCTGTGGCCGGAGGGTGGCTGGACCCGCCCGAGTACTTGTGCTCGTTTTCGTTCCACACCGTTTCAGCGTGGTACGCGCCATCGCGACTGATCGCGAGGGCGGTGCCTCCGACCGCCGTGACCAGCGGGTTGGACGCGGGCACGCCCACGTTGCGATTGGTGACGTGCTCAGATGGGCAATGGGCGGCGGCGGCCCCGCTGTCGCCGGCGGAGGCGAGCACCGTGACATGCCGCCCTCGGGCCATCTGCAGGGCCGCCGTCTCGCCTTTGAGCACGGCGGAAGAGACGCACTCCTGGCCCTTCCCGTAGCTGACGGACACGATGTTGCCGAGCTTGGCCGCCGACGCGAGGCTTGAGCCCATCACGGGGGACATGTCGAGGTTGACCACAATCGCCGCGCCGGGCGCCAGCGCGTGGACCATCTCGGTGTCGAGCACCTCCTCGCCCGACGCCGTCGTGGTAGCTGCGCCGGTTGTCGATTTGATCGTCAGCGACGGCGCGGGGAGGTGGAACTTCGCGTCGTAGGCGGCGATGTCCTGGCGCAGATTCGACGGCGGCGGTTCACTCGAGGCTTGCCCGGCCGCGGCAGCGACGGGCACCTCCGGAAGCGCGACCGTCTCCCCTTTGCCGGTGATGCCCCGGCCGAGCAGCGGCTTCACGCCGTAGGCGCTCTGCAGCTGCTGTGGCGAGTAGCACAGCGGCGGCGTATGGCGGTCCAGGCATGCGCCGTCTGACGAGGGCGTCGCAGCCACATGGCGGAGCGAGGCGCTCGAGGGGCCCGCCGAGCCGCAGCCGGCGAGCAGTCCAAGCACCGCGACGGCGCTTGCGAGTGCGCACATGCGTGTCCGTGTCAATCTTTCCTCCCAGTTTGACCTGACGTAGACGGAGCGAACGAACCCGGCTGTTGGGGCTGTACCCCCAAGGAATGGGGCCGGTAACCCCCACGATCTCGCCGGGCGCCGGCTGGCTGCACGGCTAGGAAACGCCTGCCACGGACTGGAGCACCGCCGCGCGCAGCTCGAGCGCCGTCCGCAAGAGCTCCGCCGTGCCGTCGAAGCGCTCCTGCAGCTGCAGCTCGACGATCAGCTCGTCGACACCGGCGACGGCGTTCTCCACGATGTCGTCAGCGACCTGATCGAAGCTTCCGCGAAAGGGGGAGCGATCCTCGCCCAGCGGGTCGTCGGCCATCGTGATGTTGGCCCGATTGATGACCTCCAGATGGATCTCTCCACGCCCCTCGTCGGCGGCGAGCCCGTCAAGCCGGCGGGAGATCTCCATCGTGTCGGCTCCGCTCTGGTTGGTGGCAAGCCATCCGTCGGAGTGCCGAGCGATCCGCCGCGCCGCGGTCTCACTGGCCCCGCCGCCGAGCATCAGCGCAATCGAAGAGCGCGGCTTCGGTCCGACGATCGCCGCGTCGATCTCCACGTGCGGACCGGCGTAGCTGACGGGGTCCTCACCCCACACGGCGCGCAGCACCCCGATCGTCTCCTCCAGGTCCGAGCTGCGCCGCCGGCGTTCGGTGCCCGTTGCCTCGAACTCGTCGAGCATCCAGCCGCTGCCAAGCCCGGCGATCACCCGCTCACCCCCGGCGATCTGATCGACTGTGGCGAACGCCTTGGCGAGCTGGACCGGCTTATGCAGGCCGGCGACGAGCACGCTAGAGCCGAGTCGCACCCGCTCGGTGTAGGCGGCTGCGACCGCGAGCACGGTGAGCGGGTCGGCCGTTCCCCGGTAGGCGGGCTGCCAGGGCATGCCGGGGAAGTCGTACATGTCCTGTCGCGGCTTGGTGGGGTACACAAGCCGTTCGTACACCCAGAGGCTGTCAAAGCCGGCCTCCTCGGCCGCAGTGGCAACGTGGCGGATGTCGGTGCGCAGGTCCATCCCCATGCGCTGGCAAGCCGAGTCCAAGCTTCATGTTCACTCCATTGTTATTAGCCGACCGCGACGTTGTGAATTGGAACCCGGAACACGTGCTTGTCTGCGAACGTTGCCCACGGCCGGTGTCCTCCTATGCACGCTCCGACGTGGTCGGTTTCACGACGGGGAAGTCTCGGCGGGCATTGGGCTCTGCATCTGTGCTGGTACTCTCGGCGGCCTCGGGAAGTCGCCGCTGCTGTGACACGTCGTCGCGGCCATCGGGGCGGTTGCAAGGCGTAGCTTGGCTGGGTCATCTCGGCCACCGATCTCCGCAGAAGCCGCCACTTACCGCTGTGGTTCACCGGCCATGGCCGCCCGGTGAGCTACAAAAGGATCATTTGCCGGCCGTCACAGCCTTCAACTCGGCGAGCGACTCCCGGACGAGCTCGCCAAAGCCTCGGTGATTGGTTTCGTCGACCCAGCGTTGGAAGGCGATCTTGAAGACGGCGATCCCAGCCTCGGCGGCCAGACCTGCGGCGGGGTCTTTGACCCCGCGCCGCCGCAGGACGTCGGCGAGCGCCGCGGACAGCCTGGCGAGCTTGATCAGCTCGCGCTCTTGCAGCTCAGCGTTTGCATCGATGATGTTCTGGCGCTGTCGGGAGATTTCGTGGCGCGGATCGAAGATGGTGCCGGCATCCTCGACGGCTGCGACGACGGCGTCGATGGGGGCCAAGGAGTCGGGCGCATCGGCAACCTTCTGCACGAGGAGCTCCTGCAGATCGCTCGCCCCCCTGAACAGAACCTCGCGCTTGTCGGCGAAGTGTCGGAAGAACGTTCGCTCCGCGAGCCCCGCCCGGGCTGCGATCTCTGCCGCCGTGGCCTGCTCGAACCCGCGCTCGCTGTAAAGCTCTAAAGCGGCCTGCTCGAGCCGCCCGCGTGCGTTTGGCTCCCATCGACTCACGCTCCAACTCTAGGTGATGACATTGACTGACATCCCTGGTAGAGTGATGGCAGCAGCTGACATAAGACCTGTCCTCCAGCCGAGGACGACCAACTGGAGGTTTCTCTCATGCGTTTTCTCGTCACCGGCGCGTCCGGCTGGATCGGCTCCGCCGTCGTTCCTGAGCTCATCGGCGCCGGCCATCAGGTCGTCGGCCTGGCTCGCTCGGATGCCTCGGCTGCGGCCCTCACCGCCGCCGGTGCGGCGGTGCAGCGCGGCACTCTCGATGATCTCGACGCCCTGCGTGCAGCTGTCGCTTCGGACGGTGTGATCCACCTCGCGTTCAAGCACGACATCGCGTTCTCTGGGGGCTTCCAGGACGCGGCCGACGCGGATCGCCGCGCCGTCGAGACCTTCGGCGACGCGCTCGCAGGTTCTGACCGACCGCTCGTCATCGCCTCGGGGACCCTCGGGCTCCTACCCGGACATGTGGCAACCGAACGAGACGGGCACGGCTCCGGCCCGGAGGTGGGGGCCATGGGCGGGGGTCCGCAGACGAGGATGGCCACCGCCGAGTTAACGCTCTCCCTCGCCTCCCGTCGCGTCCGCTCGTCGATCGTGCGACTCCCACCGACGAATCACGGCGAAGGAGACCACGGCTTCATCGCTGCGCTGGTCGGTATCGCCCGGGCCAAGGGCGTCTCCGGTTACGTCGGCGACGGCACCAGCCGGTGGCCCGCGGTGCACCGCCTCGATTCCGCTCACCTCTTCCGCTTGGCGCTGGAATCGGCTCCGGCGGGATCGACACTTCACGGGGTCGCGGAGGAGGGCGTGGCGACTTCGGACATCGCCGAAGTGATCGGCCGGCATCTCGACCTCCCGGTGGTCTCCATCTCGCCCGACGCTGCCGCCGAGCACTTCGCCTGGCTGGCCGACTTCTTTGCTATCGACAGCCCCGCCTCCAGTGCGCTGACTCGCGAGCTGCTCGGATGGCAGCCCACCCATCCCGGGCTTATTGACGATCTCGACCAGGGCCACTACTTCCACGACGCATCCGCATAATCAGCCGCCGGTGGCCCCACGGGCGCGCTAGGACACCGAGCCCCATCCCGCCGTCGACCAGAACCGTGTCGTCGTGTCGCCTGTGGCGTCAACCGGGCTGATTTGAAGACTTGCGGGGGGCGGGCAGCTCGCCGCCCGCCCCTGCACCTGGCCCAACTCGCCCGCCTTCCGGCCGCCGGGTGCCGGGCCGGCCGGCCCACGACGAACACGGAACCTGGCGCTCCGTGCTCGCGCGGGCGGATCGCTTCAGGCCTGCAGGCCGCGTCCGTTACCCGTCGCTCACCGAATCGCTGAATATACGCGGCAGCAGCCGTATATACTGGGCTCATGGCGAAGCACTTGGTCGATCTTGACGAAAAGGCGCTTGGCGCAGCTCGCGCGGAGCTTGGCACCACCACGATCAAAGAGACGGTGAACGAGGCACTGCGCCGGGCCACATTCCGTCGGGAGCGCCGAGTGGGGGCGGCGCTGGACCTACTGGCCGACGCGCGCCTGGAGGATCGCGCCGAAGCGTGGCGCTGACATTTCTCCTCGACACAAGTGTGGTGAACCGGCTCGCGCGGCTCCAGGTCCGGGAAGTCGTCGAGCCACTCGCCGCGAACGGCGAGCTCGCGCGGCCCAGAATCTGCGACCTTGAAGTGGGTTACTCGGCCCGCAACGCCGAGGAGTGGGACCGGCTCTTGGGAGCCCTCGACGCGTTTGTTCCGGTCGACACAACCGCCGCACACGTACGCCGCGCGCTTCAGGTGCAGCGGCTGCTCGCTCGACGCAGCCAACGCGGGCGCAAGATCCCTGACCTCCTCGTCGCCGCGGCAGCCGAGGAGCTCGATGTGGCCGTCCTCCACTACGACGCCGACTTCGATCTCATCGCCTCGGTCACAGGCCAGCGCTGCCAGTGGGTGGTGCCGGCAGGCACGGTGGAGTGACCTGTGACGTATCGACAGCCGATGGGCGATCCCATACGACGGTGGGGGGCCGCGTGTCATATGCCCTCCCAGCCGCCTCCGGCAGGGTCGGTCACGGTGAACTCAATTGGGCGGGCGTCGTTACCCGTCAACATCGAGATGTCTGATGCGAGCTCGGCCACCTGTGTGTCCCACTCGTCGTCGGCTACCTCGTCGGGGCGCATGGCCCTCAGCTCATCGACGAAACAAGGCTAAGACCTGGTCTCAGAACTCAGCCGGCAAGTACCTGTTTGCGCAGGATGTCGGCGTGTCCGCAGTGGTGGGCCAGCTCTCGCAGAACTTGCAGGTACACCCAGCGAAGCGTGCGCGGCCCGGCCCGGTGGCCGGTCACGACGGCATCCAGTGGCAGGTCTGCAATCGCCGTCCGGGCCGTCGCGCAAGCTCCCCGGTGGGCTGCCGTGACTGAGGCGACGGTGTCGTCGTCGGTGAGCCGGAAGGACTCCTCCGGGTTCTGTACCAGGCCGAGCTCCCGACGGGACGCGCCGCCGACGCACTCCTCGAACCACACCCGCTTCATCCACGTGACGTGCTTGAGCAGCCCGAGCAACGTCGTCGCCGACGACACGAGGTGGCGACGGGCCTGCTCCTCGGTGAGGCAGTCGAGGGTCACCTCGAGGGCGCTGCGGTACCTTCCCCGATCGGCTCCTCGGGGCGGGACCGGCGGGAACGCAACTGGTCCAGGCAGATCCGGGCGACGACGGTCGTGAGCCACCCACCCAGATTGTCGATGTCGCCGCTGTCAGCGCGGCTAAAACGCAACCAGGCATCCTGGACGGCGTCGTCGGCGTCGCTACCCGAGCCCAGCATCCGGTAGGCGACGGCCCGGAGGTGGGTCCGCTCGGCCTCGAAACGCTCGGCCAGCCACTGCTGCTCGTCCACTGTCATACTCCATCGCTCCGCTCCGTCATAGCAGTGACGAGCGGACCACCGCAGACGTGACAAAGGAGACATCATGCAGCCACGAATGAGCAACCCGGCGACGATCATCCCCGACGCTATGACCGCCATCCAGGACCTGGTCGCAGCCACCGGCCAAGCCGGTGCCCCCCAGACCACCCTGGCCCTGGCCCACCTGCGGGCCAGCCAGATCAACGGCTGCAGCGCCTGTGTCGACGGAGGCTGGCGCAACGCCCGGCAAGGAGGCGAGACCGACGACCGGCTGCTCACCGTCGCCGCCTGGCGCGACGCGCCCTACTTCAGCGACGCCGAACGCGCCGCCCTGGCGCTCACCGAGGCGGTGACTCGGCTGGCTGACCGATCTGATCCGGTGCCCGACGAGGTGTGGGAAGAGGCCGCCCGGCACCACGACGAAAAGGCCCTCGCCGCCCTGGTACTCACCATCGCCACCACCAACCTGTTCAACCGCCTGAACGTCCCCACCCGGCAGGTGGCCGGTGCCTGGAGCTGAGGGCAGAGCCCGACGAACGGGGACCCAGTTCTCCCGAAGTTGGTCACGTCTTGGTAGCCGGCCTCAGATCGTCTGCGCATTTCGCCAGCGCGACGGCGAGGTGAGCGGCAGTCTCCTCGCCGAAGGAGGTGACCATCGTGTCTTCAACGACCCGGACGGCGAGATGTGCATCTGCCAGGACCCGACGCCCATGACGCGTAAGGTCGCTTGGCCTCACCCGCCCGTGCGTCGCGTCAGGGCGTCGCTCAAGTAGGCCGCCCCGTTCCAGGTTGGTGAGCACCCCCTGCATCGTCTGAGCCGAGACGAATGCCGCCCGAGCCAAGCGGGCATTCGACATTCCGGGCTGAGCTTCGACGGCGCAAAGGACGGCATACTGAGGCGTGGTCAACCCCAGTGGGCGCAGAACCTCATCCATGCTCATCCGCAGGGCGTGCTGGGCCCGCTTCAACGCGTACCCCAACCGTTTGGCCACCGTCTCCGGCATCGCCTCGCTTGAAATATCAGCCTCCTTACAACATACTTGTCAGGGTCCTGATACTAGGGGTCGGTGACCGCCGGCCTCGTCGAAAGGAGCCTGGGTGACCAACCTTGACCCTGCTGCCGGTTACGTCGTACTCATCAACACCTTCACGGTCGAGCCTTCGAGGGCCGAAGAGCTCCTCGGTGCACTATCGCAAGCAACGAAGAATGGCATGCGCCAAAAGTCGGGGTTTGTCTCGGCCAACCTCCATGTCAGCCAGGACAAACGGCACGTCACGAACTACGCGCAGTGGCGCAGTCAGCAAGACCTCGACGCCATGATGGAGGATCAAGCGGCCCAGGACCACATGCGCGAGGCGGCCAGCATCGCCACGTCCTTCGATCCGATCTACTACGAGCTGCGCGAAACGCTCTCAGCCGAGTAGTTCCCAGTGACAAGTTGCTGGATCGGGGTCGTGAGCCGTGAGCACGTGGTCGCGGCTGTCAGCGGCGGCTTCTGTCAGGTCAATCACGGAAAGGAAGCGCCACTCAAGCGGCTGCACCCGGGCGACCGGCTCGTCTACTACTCGGCCCGAGAAGGGATGCGAACGGGAGACCCCGTGCAGGCTTTCACGGCGATCGGTGAGATCCTCGACTCAGAGCCCTATCAGGTCTCCCAGTCCGAAGAGTTTCGTCCCTTCCGTCGCGACGTCCGATACTTCGAAGCCCGTCAGGCACCGATTGGCCCGCGCCTGGCGCACTTGTCGTTTACGCGCGACAAGCCCGAATGGCGGCAGGCGCTGAGGCGGGGACTCATCCGGATACAGCCCGGCGACTACCAGATCATCGCCAATGCGATGCAGGTCGCCGACACGTTCGAGCAATGACCACCGCCGTTACCGTCGCTAGAGGCGCTGCCAGGTGGACTATTAGCGGGGGAGTCCGCCTGTCGTGCGGCAGCCCGCGTACCCGCTCGTCCGCCGGGCGCCCGCGCACCGACGTATCTCACCGATGACATCCAGGCCGGACCGGAACGCTCGCGTGGCCTTTCTGTTGAGCATGCGGGCCCTGAGCGCCACGTGGTGGCACGGCCCCTGTCCCGTTCTGGCGACGCCTCCACTCAGAAGGCGTCCGGTCAGTTGCGGGATGCCGACAGATGAGCTCGCTCTCCTTGGGCGCCGAACAACATAAGTAGTTCGGCGGCCTCGTTGCCGGCTGCCGAGCCCGGGCGCGAGGGGAAACCCGTCGTGGCCGCCTGAGACTCGGGACGCTGGGAAGGTTGTCGTCCGCTGCGGACAAAGACCCACCCAGTATCGATCGCCACGCGGCCGTCGTGGTCGGAGACGACCATGCGCCAGGGCGGCGTGGCGTCAAGAAGGGCCCCGTCCTGTGGGGCGCAGAGGACTGACCCCTCACCAGCCCCTCCGTCATCTTGCCCAACAGCGCCACATCCAGCCCGACGAACGATCGGGGTAACCGCTGGAGCCTACCACCTCGACGCCGCCGTCAGCGCTCGAGCCATTCTGCTAGCGACTCGCCGGCCGCGAGGACGTGACCCTCGGCAACCACCCGGGCCTTTGCCCCCTGCCGGCGAGCGACGGCGCGCAGGAGCTGATCGTGCTCCGCCTGGCTGTGATGCCCCTGATCCGGGAAGACATAGAAGTAATTGGAAGGAACGACCCGTACGGCCTGGCGAATCAAGGTGAGTAGTTGAGGGGAGCCGGCGGCGCGATGGAGGGCACGATGAAAGCTCCAGTTGGCGTCGACGATACCGTCGTCGGTTGCGTCGGCCACGGCGTCGGCCAAGCGGCGTAGCTCGTCGAGGCCGGCGCCATCGTGGCGCTGCGCGACCCACTCGGCTGCCTTACCGGAGAGCGCGGCCAGCAGCGAAAAACTGTCGAGGACATCTCGGGGCGTGACGCCGATTACGACCACGCCGCTACGAGGAGCGATCCGCACGAGACCTTCGTGGGAGAGCTGGAGGAGGGCCTCTCGCACCGGTGTTCGGCTGGTTTCGAACTCGTCAGTGATGGCCTCCAGATCGAGTCGGGAGCCCGCCGGGAGCGCACCCGTCAAGATGCGATCACGCAACTCGCGCACGGCTCGTTGGCGCACCGTGCCACCAATCGCGCCTGGTCTGGACCGGGACGTGAGCACGAGTGAACTGTAACATGACACCTTGCATCTGAGGTTTCAGACATCTAACCTGATTACCTGTGAGGGGGCGAGCCGGTGAACAGTTGGCGCTGGTGGCCTTCATGCAGGCGGGAAATGTCTCTGTGTACTCAGGCTCGTGGCGGCATCCAGCCACGGAGCATGGCTACCTGGACGCCGCCTACTATGCGGATCTGGGACGGACCCTGGAGCGTGGCTGCTTCGACCTGATGTTCTTCGACGACCGTTTGGCCATGCCGAGTATCTACGCCGGGTCGGCAGCCGAGGCGATTCGCTACGGCGCTCGGCCAGTGAAGCTCGACCTCAGCGTCGTCCTTGGCGTCGTGGCAGGAGCCACCTCCCGGATCGGTGTGGGCGCCACGTACTCGACGACCTACTACGCGCCGTTCCATGTCGCTCGCACCTTCGCCACGCTCGATCACCTCAGTGCCGGAAGGGCGGCGTGGAACGTGGTGACGTCGGTGAACGATGGCGAGGCGCAGAACTTCGGCCTCCAGCACCACCTGAGCCACGATGCCCGCTACGACCGAGCAGATGAGTTCCTTGAGGTCGTCGCCGGCCTCTGGGATTCCTGGGACGACGACGCCGTCCTCCTTGATCGCGAGGCGGGCGTGTTTGCCGATCCCGACAAGGTTCACGAGCTGGACCACCACGGAACGTACTTCGATGTCCGGGGCCCACTGACGGTCCCGCGCTCGCCCCAGGGTCGTCCAGTGATCATCCAGGCCGGGTCGTCAGGTCGCGGCCGAGACTTCGCCTCGCGTTGGGCCGAGCTGATCTTCACAGGAGACCCGGGTCTCGAGGTGGCAAAGGCGCACTACGCCGATCAGAAGGCGCGGATCGGGGACGCCGGCCGCGATCCCGCCTCGGTGAAGATCTGCCCCATGGCCTACGCCGTCGTCGGCGAGTCAGAGGCTCATGCTGCCGAGAGGGAGCAAGTGTTCCTCAACGAGTTGGTGCATCCCATGGCGTCGATCACGCTGCTCTCCGAGCTCATGAACTACGACTTCTCTGCCCACAACCTCGATGACACGGTGACCGACGAGCTCATCGCCAACGTTTCGGGGATGCGGGGCCTCGTGCAGAGCATCAGGGCTCACATCGGGGGAGATCAGATTACGGTGCGCGACCTGGCCGGGCATCGGGCCACGCTCCTTCAGGGCCCGCGGTTCGTTGGTACCGGGATACAGGTGGCCGACCAGATGACCGAATGGTTTACCACCGAGGCCTGCGACGGTTTCGTCCTCGCTGCGACCCACCTGCCCGGCGCCTACGAGGATGTCGTGCGGATGGTCGTGCCCGAGCTGCAACGGCGCGGACTTTTTCGTCGCGGCTACGAGGGGACGACGCTTCGCGACCACTTGGGTCTCGGCCGGCCGGCCGTCGACCGATCCGTCGGCCGCCAGGTGCCCCCTGCGGTGGCGGCCGGTGCCTGAGGTGAGCCCGGTAGGTGCCCTCGCCGGAATTCGCGTGGTGGACGCGGCCACGCTCGCCGCAGGCCCGCTCGTAGGCACCGCTTTGGGCGAGCTCGGGGCGGATGTCATCAAGGTCGAGAAACCAGGCACCGGTGACCCGATGCGGCAGTGGGGTGAGCTCAAGGACGGCATTGGTCTCGTCTGGAAGAGCGTGAGCCGGAACAAGCGCTGTATCACGCTCGACTTGAGGGCGGACGAAGGGCAGGACCTCCTGCACCAGTTGCTCGAGACGAGCGACGTCCTGATCGTCAACAATCGCCCAAGTGCCCTCGAACGCTGGGGCCTGGACCCGACCGCCGTTGTAGCCCGGCATCCGCACTTGGTAATGCTGCACGTATCCGGGTTCGGGGCCGGAGGCCCCCACAGCGACCGTCCCGGATTCGGGACCCTCGCCGAGGCCATGAGCGGCTTCGCCCACATCGTCGGAGAGCCCGGTGGCCCGCCGACCCTCCCGCCGTTCATGCTGGCGGATGGCGTGGCGTCGATGGTCGCGACCTATGCCGTCGTGGCGGCGCTGTATCACCGCGACGTGCACGGCGCGATCGGCCAACACATCGATGTGAACCTCATCGAGCCCCTGGCCCGCTTGATCGAATCAGCCACACTGACGTTCGATCAGCTGGGCTGGTGCCCCGAGCGCAGCGGCAACCGGTGGGACACGAGCGCCCCGCGCAACACGTACCGGACCGTCGACAACCGGTGGTTGGCCATGTCAAGCGCAGCCCCGGCCATCGCGAAACGAGCATTTCAAACCATCGGTCGGGCCGAGTGGGCGCAGGACCCCGACTTCGTCGACCCCGTCCGACGTCAGGCCCACGCCTCCGAAATCGACGCCGAGGTCGCAGCCTGGGTCGCGGCGCGCACGTTGAACGAGGCCATCGGGGCGTTCGAGGCCGGCGGCGTCGCCGCCGCCCCCGTCTACGACGCCGAGCAACTCCTCGCCGATCCCCACCTGAGGGCTAGGGCCACGTACCCGACCATCGACGACCCTGACCTCGGGCCGGTTCGGGTGCAAGCTCCCGTGCCGAGGCTGTCCGCTACGCCGGGTCGGATCGATCACCTCGGTCCGGCCGTGGGCGCGCACAACGACCCCATTTATGCCGAGCTGCTCGGCCTCGAACCGGACCGCTTGGTCGAGCTGCGCTCGACCGGCGTCATCTAGGGGAGCCACGGTGACCTCACGTGCCCGCCGCTCCGAGCTCGCCACGCCGGCAAGCAGCCCAAAGATGCTCGCCAAGGCCCCGCATTCGGGCTCGGACCTGGTGTTCCTTGACCTCGAGGATGCCTGCGCGCCAAGCGCCAAGGTGTCCGCAAGGAAAAATGCCATCGAGGCGCTCACCGCGCAGGACTGGGGATCGACGGCGCGCGCCGTCCGAGTCAACGGCATCGACACCATATGGTGCCACGACGATGTCGTCGAGGTGGTCACGGGGGCGGGGGATGCCCTGGATGTCATCATCATCCCGAAGGCCCGCCGAGGACGCGACGTGTGGTGGTTTGATGTTCTGCTCACGCAGCTCGAGGCTAAACTCGGCTTGGCAAAACGTATCGGGCTCGAGGTACTCGTCGAGGAGGCCGAGGGGCTCTCCAATGCGACCGAGATTGCGACCTCCTCACCGCGTCTCGAGGCCATCATCTTTGGCGCAGGGGACCTCTCCGCGTCCCTCCATGCCCGGGTCGACACCAATTTCCAACCGATCAGCCCCTACCCAGGGGACTTTTGGCATCACGCTCGGTTCAATGTCGTCACCGCGGCCCGCACCGCCGGAATCGATGCGATTGACGCGCCCTTCCCCGGATATCACGATTCCGAGGCCTACCGCGCCCAGGCCACCCATGCCAGCCTCATGGGGTTCGACGGCAAGTGGGCGATCCATCCGAATCAAGTCCCTATTGCCAATGAGGTCTTCTCGCCGAGTAGCGAAGAGGTCGCGTGGGCCGAGCAGACCCGCCGGTTGTACCGCGCGTCCGAAGCCGAAGGCACTGGGGCGATCGGGGTCGATGGCATGCTCGTCGACGCCGCCCACATGCGCCACGTCGAGACCATCCTCGAGCGCGCCAGGCGAGCCAGATCGGGCATCGAGCCGGCCACCGAGGACGGTTGACGTGACCGTGTGGGACGTCCCAGCAACGAATGGAGATCGAGCATGCCTGTCGAAGGCAAAACCATGAGTGGAAGCGGGAGCGCCGACTACGAGGGTCTTCGGATCACCCAAGACGGCCTCGTTCGAACGATCGAGATGAACCGCCCGGAAAAGCGAAATCCGATCGGCTGGCCGATGGCGGACGAACTGCACCGGGCGGTGATCGAGGCCGACAAGGACCCCGATGTCAGGGTCATCGTCATCGGTGGCGTCGGCAAGGTGTTCAGTGGCGGTCACGACCTCAGCCCTGAGGGTCTCGAAGAGTACGTTGCCGCGTGCGGTACGCCCGAGGAGTTGTGGGCACAGGAAGAGAAGTTTTTCTTCCACAAATCCGGTCTCGACATCTGGAACACCGACACGCCGACTATCGCCAGGGTGCAGGGTTGGGCCGTCCTCGGAGCCTTTGCCCTGGCCAACGTGTGCGACCTCATCGTCGCGGCCGAGGACACGAAGTTCTGGACCCCCGGGGTCAGGATGTACAACTTCGGCGCCGAGGTGCACATGGAACCGTGGGTCATGGGCGCGCGTCGAGCCAAGGAATTCCTCTTCACAGGAGACCCGATGGACGCGGCCGAGGCCTACCGGGTGGGCATGGTCAATCAGGTGGTACCTGTCAACGATCTGGACTCGGCCACGATGAAGCTGGCACAGCACATCGCAAAGAACCCCGCACTCAGCTTGAAGCTGGCCAAGCGAGCCATCAATCACACGATGGACCTCCAGGGGCTCGGACAATCCCTCGAGTATGCCTTCCTTCTTCATGTGTTCGGGCACGCCACAGACGCATTTCAGCGCGAGATGTGGAAGCCCATGATCGACCAGGTGAACCGCCAAGGTTTGGTTTCTTATCTCAAGCAACGGGACCAGCCGTTTGGCGAGCCGCCGAGTGACGAGGCCAGGGGAGAAGGAGCCTGATGAGGGGCGCACCTATCGGGGGAGTAGTGTGGGCAAACTCGCAACCGAGCTAATTCTGCCTCACCTCATCCAGGCCAGAGCCACATCGTCAGTGGGCGACGAGCCATTTCTGGGAGATGTGACCGGAGCGTCACGCTCCTACGCAGCCATCGATCTGTCGAGCCGCCGGTGGGCAGCAGGTCTTCTCGGCCTCGGGGTGGTAGCGGGGGACCGCGTCGGCGTGATGTTGCCAACGTCGATCGCCGCCTTCGAGCTGTGGGTCGCCGTCGGATGGCTGCGAGCACTCGAGGTGCCGGTGCATGGCGACTATCGAGGGTCGATGCTGCGTCACGTCTTGGATAACTCGGGCGTAAAGGTGCTGGTGATCGCCGAGCGATTTCTCGAGAGGTTGTGGCCGATCGTGTCTACTCTCGGCTCCCTCGAGATCGTGGTCGTGGTGCCCGAGAGTCCCGAAGATGTCGGAGATGTTTGGAGTTCTCCACCGGAGGACTGGCGGCGGAGGATTCGGTTGGCCGCCTCGGTCAGCTCAGCTGAGCCGGCCTCCTTCGAAGGCCCGGAGGGCTGGGACGTCGGATCGATCGTCTACACGTCTGGGACGACAGGGCCGGCCAAGGGGGTGATGGTGGCGTGGAGGCAGTTCTACAAGCACGCCGAGATCTTCTTTCCTGCTGAGGACCTCGACGGCAGGGATGCGTTCTATTGCCCGCTTCCCCTTTCGCATATCGCCGCCAGGGTGGGTATCTACTGCATGGCGCTCGCCGGCGGGCGAGCGGTCTTGCGCGAGCGGTTCAGCATCGAGTCTTTCTGGTCGGACATCCGGGACCATCGATGCACCTCCGCACTCATGATGGGATCGATCGCTGAGATGCTCTGGCGTCGAACGCCTCAGGAGACGGACGCGGCCACCCCGCTCCGCAATGTTCTGATGGCCCCGCTGATTCCTGCGGTGGATGCCTTCAAGACACGGTTCAACCTGCGAGTGCGAACGCAGTTCGGGATGACCGAGACGACGGCACCACTCGGATCCGGCATCGTCGATGATTGGGACCTGGCCAACACCGAGAGCTGCGGGCGCGTGCTGCGCGGCTTCGAGTGCCGGATCGTCGATGACCATGACGAGCCCGTCGGCCCCGACGTCGTCGGCGAGCTCCTCGTTCGAACCAACGATCCGTGGCTGGTCATGCTGGGGTACTGGAACGATGCCAATGCCACGGCAGCGGCTTTCCGCAACCAGTGGTACCACACTGGTGATGCATTTCGATACGACGCCGACGGCAACTACTACTTTGTCGATCGGCTCAAGGACACGATCCGGCGGCGCGGTGAGAACATCTCGTCTTTCGACGTGGAGCATGCGATCGCGTCCCATGAGGATGTCGCAGACTGCGCCGTAGTCGGTGTCCAATCGAGCCTGACCGAACAGGAGATCCACGCGTTCGTGGTCCCGATGTCGCCAGGTGTCGTGACGGGGAAGGACATCGCCGAGTCCCTTGTGGATCACCTTCCCGCCTTCATGATTCCGCGGTACTGGACGTTTTTGGCCGAGTTGCCGCGGACACCGACCCAACGCGTGCGCAAGGTCGAGCTTCGCGAGCGAGGTATCGCAGCCGACGGCACGACATGGGACCGAACCGAGGCGCTGCGACCGTGAACTCGAGCATGAGGGAGACGACCGATGACTGACCTGGCAGCTCCATCGTTTGACTTGACCGGTCGGACAGCTGTCGTCACCGGCGCGGGAAGCGGTATGGGTGCGGCGTCGGCCGCGGCGCTGGCCGGTTATGGGGCCCAGGTGGCCCTTCTTGACGTCGACGAGAAGGCGGTGATCGAGGTCGCCGACTCGATCGGCCCCAGGGCGGCTGCCTTTTTGTGTGACATCAGCGACCAGGCTCAGGTTGACGACTGCCTACGAGCGGTCCGAAATCAGTGGGGTCCGGTGACAATCGTGCACAACAACGCTGCGGTCAACTTTGGCTACGGCGCCGGCGATCAACCGGCAGGAGATCTGCCGCTCTCCGTATGGCGCAAGACACTCTCGGTCAACCTAGACGGGTGCTTCTTCGTCACGCAGACCATCCTGCCCGACATGCTCCACCTGGAGAAGGGATCGATTATCAACACCGCATCGATCGCGGGACCGCATCTGGGCAGCAGGAACACGGCGTACACGACATCGAAGGGAGGCATCCTCGGCTTTACTCGCGCCCTCGTGATCAGTTACGCCGGCCGGGGGATACGCGCCAACGTCATCTGCCCCGGCTTCGTTCGGAGCAAGATGTCTGCTCCCGTCCTTGACGATCCGAGTGACGTTGCCCGCTATGCGTCCAACGTCCCGTCGGGGCGCCTCGGTGAGCCCCGGGATGTGGGAGGCCTCGTCGTGTTCCTTGCTTCGGATGCATCGGCCTACGTCAATGGTGCCCTGATCAACCTCGACGGCGGAATCTCCCTGGTCTGATGAGACCATCGGGCTTTGACGAGAGACGATCCATCGTGAAGGGAGCCCACCGTGAGGGGTGCTGAGCAATGACACAGGAGCGCAAGCGGACACCGTTCGCCGATCGACTCGATCCGGAACACCGAGCCGCCTTGGACCTGGCGCCCGATGGCATGCTCGATCTCCGCGACATCGGCAAGGCGCGAGCGCTTACGGCCGAGTTGCTCGCTGCCGCCAGCGCGCGACAGCCGGTGGTCGAGGACGTCGAAGTACGAGACGAACGGATCTCCCGACCCGGGGGCGTGAGCACTGGCGTCCGCATCTACCGACCAGCCGGCCTCCCTGGGCAGGCCCCGGCACTCCTTTACATCCATGGCGGGGGGATGGTCCTCGGCGAGGTATCTCACTTCGACGCGCAGTGCGCCGAGATGGCGGCCGGGGCCGGCTGTGTGGTGGCATCTGTCGACTACCGCCTGGCACCAGAGCATCCGTACCCAGCCGGGCTCGAGGACTGCTACGCAGCGGCCTCCTGGCTTCACCGCGAGAGCGAGGTGCTCGGCATCGACCACCGGCGGATCGCAATCGGTGGGACATCAGCGGGCGGCGGCCTCGCCGCTGGCCTCGCCCTCCTTGCTCGCGACCGGGGGGAGTTCGCGGTCCTGTTCCAGTTTCTCGAGGCCCCCATGCTCGATCACCGCAACGTCACCGCGTCGAGCCACTACATGACACACCCCAAGGTGTGGAACCGAGAGGCGAACGAAACAGCTTGGAATGCCTATCTCGGCCCCGACGGTCACGCCACCGGGGTACCTGGCTACGCGTCACCGGCGATCGCCGACGATCTGGTTGGCCTTCCCCCCGTGTACCTGTGCGTAAGTGCGCTCGACCTCTTCGTCGACGAATGCATCGCGTACGCAGCGAGGCTCATCAGCGCGGACGTTGCCGTTGAGCTTCATGTGTACCCGAACGGCTTCCACGGGAGCCCTCGGGCCCTTCCATCCGCTCCAATATCTCGACGGTGGCGTCTGGACGTCAGTGCCGCGCTGGAGCGGGCATTTCAGACGTGAGTGTTCGGGAAGTCATGCCGCGCAGAGAGGAGAGGTGATGACCGAAAATGAGCCCAAACGGGGCGAGGAGACCGCGCCGACCGAGGAGCTGGATGTCGTCGTCGTCGGAGCAGGTTTTGCTGGCATCTATATGCTGCACAAGCTCAGGCAGAAGGGATTCAGGGCCAGAGTCTACGAAAAAGGTTCCGACGTCGGAGGTACATGGTTCTGGAATCGCTATCCCGGCGCCCGCTGCGACGTCCCGAGTCTCGAGTACTCGTACTCCTTCTCCGAAGAGCTGCAGCAGGAGTGGGAGTGGACCGAGCACCACGCCAGTCAGCCCGAGATCGAGCGATACGCCCATCACGTGGTCGATCGCTTCGATCTGAGGAGGGATATCCAGTTCGATACGTCCGTAACCTCCGCCGTCTACGACGAGGGGGCGGCCCGGTGGTCCGTCGAGACGGATACCGGCGAGCGAGTACGGGCAAGATATTGCGTAATGGCGACCGGCGGATATCACACCCCGATACGCCCTGAGATCGCCGGTCTCGACTCATTCGACGGGGAGTTGTACTTCACGAACCAGTGGCCCCACGAGGAGGTCTCGTTTGCAGGAAAGCGAATTGGCCTGATCGGTACAGGGTCGAGTGGAGTGCAGACAGCAACGTCGCTCGCTTCGGAGCCAGTTGGGCAACTGGTCGTCTTCCAGCGCACGCCAGGCTACATTGTTCCGTCTGTCGATCACCCGCTCGACCCGGAATATCAGGCCGACTACAAGGCGACGTACGCCGAACGCCGGGCCAGGTCCCGTATGACCGGCTATGGGACCGACGTGACGTCGGCGCCGATCGGTGAGGGGCGGACGGTCGATCTTCCCGAGGATGAGTTTCAGTCCCGGGCGAGGACGGTCTGGGCCATTGGCGGGGGCGCAGTCCAGACCATGTTCCCTGACTTCGTAGTAGACGAGCGTGCAAATTATCGAGTCGCAGAGTTTCTGAGGACGAAGATCCGCGAGATCGTGGATGATCCGGAGCGGGCCGAGCTCCTCTGTGCGAAGAGCCATTACCTGGGAGCAAAGAGGATAATTATCATCGATGGCTACTTCGACATCTTCAACCAGGACAATGTTTCACTTGTGGACCTCGAGAAGTCGCCGGTCGAGGAGGTCACGCCGGCCGGAATCCGCACGACGGACGCGACGTACCCCCTCGACATGATCATCTGTGCGACCGGTTTTGACAGTGCCACAGGCTCTATGCTGCAGGTGGATATTCGGGGGCGTGAGGGACAGACGCTTTCTGAGAAATGGGCGAGAGGACACCGGACCTACCTTGGGATCGGGATCGAAGGGTTCCCCAACCTCTTTATGATCGCTCAAGCCGGTAGCCCAGGTATCCGATCCCACGTCATGGTCTCGATCGAGCAGCATGTTGACTGGATTACCGACTTGTTCGAGTTCATGCGGGATCGAGAGCTCGGTACGGCCGAGCCGTCGAAAGAGGCGGAGGACACCTGGACTGCCCATGTGGCCGAGGTCGCAAGCAAGACGCTGCTCACGGTCGATGACACCCAGCACCTCGGTTCCAACGTACCGGGGAAACCCCGGGTGGTTACTTCCTACCTCGGGGGCGTCGGTCCGTACCGAAAGATCTGCGATGCCGTGCGGACGAATGGGTACGAAGGATGGGCCCTCGAAGGCAGGGCGGGTCGGCTACCGAACAACGGTGGGTGGTCGGGACCGGACGGCGACAGCGGATGGGAGGAGCGTGACGCCGCCGTGGGGCGGACCGCCGGCATCATCTGATGCCCGCCGATGTTGCGCCCCTGTCGGGCGTTCGCGTCCTCGACGTGTCGTCGTACCTGGCCGGCCCATTTGCGGGACTGATGCTTTCGGATCTTGGTGCGACGGTGTTGAAAGTGGAGGCGTCGCCGGCTGGTGACCCGTACCGCAAGTTCTCACCGCGCGTCAACGGGGTGGGCGTCAGCGCTGCCGTCGTCAACCGGGGTAAGCGCAGTGTCATGCTCGACCTGAAGAGCGATTCGGGGCGAGACAACTTCCTCGAGCTGACTCGAGAGGCCGACGTTGTGCTCGAAAGCTGGCGTCCCGGGGTCGCCGAGCGCCTCGGCCTTGACAGGGAGACGTTGTCCGCCGCCAACCCGCGCGTGGTCCATGTGTCCGTCACCGGGTATGGGGAGTCTGGTCCCTGTTCGGACCGCCGAGCCTTCGACAACATCATTCAGGCCGAGAGCGGGATCGGAAGGTTGGATCCGTCAGTGGGGTTCACGCCCCCCTTTCGGACGTATCTCGCTGACAAGAGCACGAGTGGGTACGCCGTGCAGGCCGCCTTGGCCGGCTTGCTGCGCCGAGAGCGAACGGGCAAGGGGGGTTTCGTGGCGGTAGCGATGATCGATGCCATCTCCTACTTCAACTTTCCAGACCTTCTGGCCGAGCACGCGCCGGCAGGCTCGTTACCCCTTGAGGCGCCGAGCTCGTTCACGAATAGCGTGATCAGGACATCGGACGGCTTCGTGGCCGTCGCGCCCGCCGGAGGTACCCAGGTCCGGGCTTTGTGCGAGGTTCTCGGCCATCCGGAGTGGGTCGCGGAGCTCAGGGCCCTTGGATCCGGCGCAGCATTCCGACAGCGGCTGTTCGAGCGGATGGAATCGGCGGCCGCCGACCTGTCGAGTGAGGACTTTGCGGCCCGGGTTCGGGCCAGAGACGTGCCTGCGGCGGTCGTCCTCGATGCCGAAGAGCACTTTCGACATCCCCAGATCGTGCACAACGGCACGTATCAGCGCGGAAAGGATCCGAGTTGGGGGACGTACCGGTACCCTCGATACCCTGCCCTGTTCGACGGTGTCGCTCATGAGCCGAGTTCGCAACTTTCCGCGGCCGGAGCCGACGACGCGGATCCGTGGGGGGACCGCAACGTGTCGGGTATCCGGTCGGATCCAATGACGTCACCGAATCAGGCTGAGGAGCTGCCATGACCGACGTAGTGATCGTAGAAGCCGGTAGGTCGGCTATCGGACGAAGGAACGGACTGCTGGCCCAGGTTCATCCCGCCGACGTGTTGGGTCCGGTACAGATGGGCGTGCTGGCCAGGGCCGGCGTCGAGGCGAGGCAGGTCGGCCAGGTCGTCGGTGGCTGCATCAACAAGGTGGGCGCTCAAGCAATGAGTATCACCAGAACGGCGTGGTTATCCCATGGCGGCCCGGCAGAAGTGGCGGCGTCGACGGTCGACACACAGTGCGGCTCGTCACAGTACGCCGTCAACCTGGCTCACGGCCTCATCGCCGCTGGCTCGGAGGAGATTGTCTTGGCGTGCGGCGTCGAGAATATGAGCCGAATCCCGATCGGGTCCGACGCTGTCGCCGGCGCCAAGGCCGGCCTGGGCAAACCGCTCTCGAAGTCCTACTTCAGCCACTTCGAATTCGCCAGCCAGTTCGAGGGAGCGGAACGCATTGCCACGAAGTACGAGGTGAGCCGTGCCGACGCGGACAGCTTCGGGCTCGTCTCTCAGGAACGGGCGGCGAAGGCGATCGCCGAAGGACGGTTCGAGACTCAGATCCTTCCCGTCGACGTGGACGTGTTCGACGCTGAGGGCAAACGGACCGGACAGCGGATTACGGTCACCCGAGACGAGGTTCCCCGTGATACCTCGCTCGAAGCACTGAGCCTCCTCAAGCCGGTCGCCAGGGAGGATGGGATCCACACGGCCGGTACGTCATCGCAGATTGCAGACGGCGCCGCCGCGGTGTTGATGATGTCGGCCGAGGCGGCGGAACGGCTGAAGTTGACGCCGATCGGCCGGGTCACTCAGACGGCGCTCGTCGGCTGTGACCCGGTTCTCATGCTCGAGGGACCGATACCTGCCACCAGGAAGCTGCTCGACCGCTCCGGCCTGCAGATCGACGACATCGACGTATTCGAGATCAACGAGGCCTTTGCCGCCGTAGTGTTGGCCTGGGCCAAGACCGTCGGCGCGAACCCGGACAGGATCAACCCCAATGGTGGGGCGATCGCTCTCGGCCACCCCCTCGGGGCGACGGGCAGCTTCTTGGTGACCAAGGCGGTCCACGAGCTGCAGCGCAGCGGCGGCCGCTACGCCATGGTCACCATGTGCTGCGGCGGCGGGCTCGGGACCGGAACCCTGATCGAAGGTCTCTGAGCGCATCGGCATCACGGCCACGTCGGTCGCAGCATCGACCCGGAGCAATCCCTGGCGTGCGCAGAGAGTGTCCACGTAACGGTGTTTCTGGCTGACACGCTGAGCGGACTTGCTCGGCAAGGAAGGCAGACGATGCCCATAGCACTGGACGAGATGGCGAAGCGCAAGCCGGCGGAGGTGTCAGCGGAGCATCAGGCCGCGACCGAGCTGGTCGGCCTGGCCAAGTAGCAGGGCCGGCGCTGATGGGTTGTTGAAGCAGCGTCCGGCCAGGGGCCGGCTCGGAGAACAATCGCAACGGCACCTGATCCAAAGGGCGTCGGTGTCGAAAGCGACCGTCAGCCGGATCACTGACCGGGGCTGCTCAGGCGGATCCTTGGGGTCGTTACAACGCCTGGACGCCTCAGTAGCCTGCTTTGACACCTTGCCGTCAGGCACCACCTTCGTACTTGAACGAGACCTTGACCTTTGCTCGGTAGGCTTTTACCTGACCTTCCTCCAGCTGCAGGTCGAGCTCGACTACCTCCGCGACGCGCAGGTCCCTCAGCGAGACAGCCGCCTTGGTGACCGCAGCGGTGGCGGCTTTCTCCCATGACTCTTCGCTGGTCCCTACCAGCTCGATGACTTTGTACACACTCTCAGCCATGTCGACCCCCTCGGCCTGTCGATGCAACTAATCGTTGTCGTTTCTAGCACCAAACTGCGAGGCACGGTCCTGGGAGTCGCAGATACCCCGGCGTCACCACGGACCCATGTCCGCCCCGGTGTGGCGGGAGACACTGCTGTTCCGGGATTGGTTGCGGGCGCATGACGCCGAGCGCGACGCCTGCGGACCATCACTACGACGTCCAACCGACCGGAACTAGCAGAGAAGAGTCCGTGAACCTGACCCGACACCATAACCATCCGGGCTGTCACAGGGGCGGATTATCAGACCTTAGGGCAACGGAACACCAAGGCCGAGAAGGAGTCCATCCGCCGCTACAGCGGGACTTGTGGTTATGAAGATCGGTATGCCGGGATCAGGTGTGACGATTTGCTCGTCGTCGAATTGCACACCGCCCAGCAGGGGCGAGACCGTCCCGAGGGTGGAGCCGGCCGGCAGGTGGTCACCGACCGACGCCGAAGGTGTCCACCATCCGGCGTTCGTCGCGCGGAGCCACATGAATCGGTTCAACTCCTCGGGCGGCTGACTGGCCATTTCGGTTGTTGGCAGCATGCCCAGGTGAGCGAATACCCGTTGGAGCCCATCCACGTGCGCCTGCACGGATGTCTCGTCGACGAGTCCGCATCCACCGGCTTCTGCCGTGATGGCCGGAATGCCGATCTTGGAGGCTGCCGCGCTCAACGTGCCGGCGATAGGGCTGTCGGAGCGTTCCATCCGGATGGAATAGGGCAGCCCGTAAGCGAATGCCATGGCTCGCGCCTTGGCTTCCACGGCTGAGGCGTCATAGAGGGTAAAGGGGGCCAGCGCCTCCACCTGGTCTCCACAGTGCAAGTCGAGGACGGCGTCGGCCGGGCGGACCAACTGGTCGAATACAGCCAGCGCAAGGCGCTCGGTGAAGCTGCCCGCAGCGTTGCCTGGGAAGGAGCGGTTGAGGTTGAGGCCGTCGTGGGGAACGACGAACGGGGTCCGGGCATGGAAGGACGCCAGGTTGAGGATGGGAACGGCGGTGATGTGCCCTTGTAGTTCGGCCTCGTCCAGGTCGGTCAGGAATCGGCGCAGCCCGAGCATCGAGGAGTACTCACAGCCGTGGACGCCGGCGATGAGTGTGACGCTGGGGCCAAGAGTTCGGCTGCCGAACTCGAGTAGGGGGACCTCAGAGCCGACGAGCCCGTCGGCTCCATTGACCTGCAGCGTGTGAGCCGTGCTCATCGGTCGCTACGTCTTTGATGACTGGCGGTCGGATGGGGAGAGCACGAGGAATGTTCTCGTGGATTCCCGATGCAGGTGGTGAACGTCTTTGTGTTCGAGAGGTGGTTCAACGCAGGCCCTCCTGTGGATATTGGAAGTGTCGGCACGGATTGCTCGAATGCCTAGCCCTTGGTCGGAGTCGAGGGCTCTTCACCGTCACCGGTCCTGCGAGCCGGACTGGGGCTCGTCGACCGCGAGGCTGATCCAGCGCGTCCTGCTGAACAGGTCGAACAGGGCGGTAAACGGCGAGCGCGGCCGAGTCGTCAACGCGACGCACTCGCCCGGGCGGACCGTGACGGCGACCTTCCGACTGCCCGTCCAGGAGATTGTGACGCGGACGAAATGTTCTCCTGGCTCCACGTCGAAGTCGAGCACCTGACCGGGCCTGATCCAGCCGAGGCGGACGCGTCGACCTGCACCCCGTTGGCGCGGAGGATGTCGCGCATACCAGGTGCCCTCTTGAGGCGGATCGTGGACCAGGGAGCCATCGCGTGGTCTCTCAGCCGAGCGCACGCCGTTCCCCTGCGGGCGCCCGCTGGCGATTCGCGAGGGCAGTCCCGGCCGCCATACGCGGCTCGGCTACCGCTGGGAGATGGGACTGCTGGATTCGCTGGCTCGATTCAGTCGTGCAGCACGGGCGCGTAGGAGATGCCGATGATCGCGCCCTCGGGTGACTGCAGCCGAGCAACCGTCTGGCCCCACGGTTCCTCGCGAGCTCCATGCAGCAGCTCATAGCCGGCCTGCTCGAGCTCCCGTGCCGCCGGAACGACCCTGGCGGCGTTGGCCACATCAAACTCGATGCTGACCTGCGGTACCGGCCGCTCTGGGGGCCACTGGTCGGTTCCGAAGCACGCCTGAGCGGCCTGGGAGAGCGGCCAGATCCCGAACGACTTGCAGCCGGCGATCTGCTCGCTGTGGTAATACCCGTCACCCTCGCCCTGCAGCGGGAGACCCAGCGCCTCGACATACAGGTTGCGGCTGTTGATCGGATCGGGAGCGATCACGGCCACGGTCGCGAGGAACTCAATGTTCATGGCACCTCCTCGTTCGTCGCTGCTCAGTCACCCGATCCAAGCAGGTCGCGCTCGGCGACGCCGAGAGAGGGATATAGGTCGACGGCTTTGGCCCACGAAGTTCCGGTCGCCTCGAATGGGGATTCCCATCAGCGACGGGCCTCGATCAGATCCCCACGGCGGGAACGGGGGTATCGAGACAAGCCGAGAGCCGAGTGAGGTCGTCCAGGTCGGCGGTGAGCACGGTAGCCCCGATCGACGCTGCCACCGCGACCACGTGCCCATCGGTCACGTCCGAACTGCCCGCCTTCCCAAGCAGGGCACCCACCACGTGGGCCTGATAGGGCTCGAACGGGACCACCACGCAGCCGCGGAGGAAACGGCGCAGCTGGGCCTGGCGGGCAGAGCGGCTCACCTGGGCTACGACAGGCGCTGTGGTCACGGGGGCCAGCCCGAGGTCCAGGCGCGCTCGGTGGTCGGCCCAGGTAGCCCGATCGCTGCGGTCCGCTCCAACCAGCACACCGGCGTCATAGACGATGACATTCATGCTGGCGCGGCAGTCCCCCACCTGAGCTGGGCAGCCACCCGCTGACGAGCCTCGGACAGCTCGATCTCGGTGAGCGGTCCGTTCTCGGACTCCCACTCGGCGACGGCCGATAGCCCGTCTCGGACGGTGAGGGCCGCCCGAGCAGCCTGGGTCATCCAGGCCGAGACGCTCACCTGGTCCTCGCCAGCCGCCTGCTTCACCCTTTGATGGACGTCGGGGTCAACGGTGATGGCGAGCTTGGGTGAGGGGCGGCCACGGGGCACGGGTAAACCATACCACCAGAGTAGGAGACATCGTGCGATCCCTGACAGGCATGGTGTCGATCGCCGATCCTCAACAGACACGCCTGTGTGGCCGGGGCGTCAAGCCGAGGTGAGGCCGTTCTTCGCGGCAAACGGGTCCCAGGCGGGATCACGGTGCCATTCCAACTCGACACCGTCGGCCACGGACTCCGCGAGACGGTTCCCGTGAAGTCGGGCGATCAGCGCCAGAGCCATGTCCATGCCCGCCGCCACCCCGGATGAGGTCCATCGGTTGCGGTCCTCGACCCAGCGCGCCTGGGGCACCCATTCCACACCTGGACCCTGCTCGCGCGCCCAAGCGAAGGCTCGCTTATTCGAGGTCGCCCGGTAGCCGTCGAGCAGGCCGGCTGCGGCGAGCAGGACCGAACCGGTGCATACCGAGGTGATGAGCTCAGCGCCGGAAGCCCATTGGGCCAGCCATTCGAGGAACTTCTGGTCGCCCACGAGCCGGCGGGTGCCGATCCCGCCGGGCACGAGCACCACCTCGGCGGAGGGAGCGTTCCGGTAGGAGTGCTGAGCTACCGCGCTGGGGCCCTGCGCGCTACGGACAGGTCCCGACGCGAGGCCGATGAGCGTAAGGCGGAAGTGATCAGACAAAACCCCGAACATCTCCAGCGGCCCGAAGACGTCAAGAAGCTCGAAGCCTTCGTAGAGGACGACCGTGATCTGGCGAGGCGAACTCCCATCCTGGGCCACATGTTGATTGTCGCGCCCCAGTGGTCACCGCGCCCCCGACCCGTATCGCAAGACCAACGACAACCGGACGCTTCGGTCGGCTTGGCTGCCATCGGAGCCATCGACCGGTGGGGATCGGTCTGCGGGCCGCGTCGAGCGGCTCGTCGCCGAATCACCAGCGTACGGCTCCACCCGGAACGCACAAGTCCTTGACGGGCAAATTGGCGTCTGGGAGTGTCGGCGTGTGGCTGCGTGGCACGAGCTCCGATCCGACCGGCCCGAGCTGGCTTGTGCCGGCCGGGACCTGCTCTATCAGCACGGCGTGGGGCTCGGCTTCCTGGCCACGATCCGCCATGACGGTGGCCCTCGGCTCCACCCCATGTGTCCGCTGCTGACCGACGACGAGCTGTTCGCGTTCATCATCCCATCGCCCAAGCAGGCCGACCTCCTCCGCGACGGCCGCTACACGCTGCACTCGTTCCCGTGCGAGGACAACGAGGACGCCTTCTCCGTCAGCGGCCACGCCCGGCTGGAGGTGGACCCGTCGACGAGGCAAGCTCTAGAGGTGCAGTTCGTGCGGGAACGCAAAGCGCTCGGCGTGCCCACACCCGCGCCGGACCATGCCCTGTTCCGCCTCAACATCAGGTCCTGCCTACTGACCCGGACTACCGGGCACGGCGACTTTGCTCCCGTCCACGAGGTCTGGCGACCGTAGCCCGATAGCGGCACGCTTGAGCAGATGCCCCGGATCCGATCAGAATCTGAAGACGTCTCCGATATGAACGCCACGCTCCGTAGTACCTCGCCCGGGAACCGTTGCTGGTTGCCGGCGGTGCGGGTGCTGTGAATGAGGCCTTCAGCCTCATAGAAGTGGAGGGCGGAGACGGAGACTGCGCTGCGGGCCGTTACGTGGCCGACGGTCAGCTCGTCCGATCGAAGAAGGGATCTGGACTTCTCCTTGACCTCAACCTTACCTGAGGTTCTAGCCTGAATAATATGATCTTCAGTGACGCCGAAGTGCGCTTTATCGCCCGCCAGCCCCGTGGCCACCTGGCCACGTTGGGCCCGAACGGGATCCCACAGGTGAAGCCCTTGGGGTTCACGTATAACCCGACACTCGGCACCATCGACATCACCGGGTTCAACATGGGCAGCAGTGCCAAGTACCGCAATGTCCAGGCGAATCCGAACGTTGCCTTCGTCATCGACGAGGTCACCGAAGAGTCAATGGAAGGTGCCCACTTTCTCGAGATCCGTGGCGTCGCCGAGACCGCGGTTGGGACCCATGACCCCCAAGGCCATCTGGCGCCCGAGATCATCCGGATCCACCCGCAGCGCGTCATCTCGTTCAATGTCGACCCTGATCACCGCGGATTCACGTCCCGAGATGTGAAGCCGGCCGATGCCGATGAGATGGCGTGAGATGCTCGCTGTCGAGGGGTTCGCTTCGGCGGCCCCGAAGTCCTGGAGTTGCACGAATTGCCGAATCCCGTTCCGGGGTAGGGGCAGGTCTGGTAGCGGCCTCGGCCTGTGATGTGCTCTTCGTCGACACCATGATCCGTTCGGTTGGGGAACCGAATACTTCCCGATCCGACCGCCGTACGTGCCGGGCACCGGTGTCGGCGGCAGAGTGTCCGCTGTTGGCGACGGGGTCAGCGCCAGTTGGCTCGGCCGGCCGGTGGTGGCCTATACGAGACGAGCGGGCGGAACTGGCGGTTACGCCGAACTGGCGGCGGTCGACCTCGAGGCCTGCGTCCCAATCCCCGACGGGGTCGACCTCCTCGACGCAACCGCCGTCCTCCACGACGGCACCACGGCACTGCGCGTAATGGAGAAGACCACACACCCCACGAGGCGGAATGGGTTTTGGTCGTTGGAGCTGCAGGCGGTATGGGGATCCTCCTCGTCCAACTGCTCGCTACCCGGGGAGCCAACGTCGTCGGTGCTGCCCGGGGTTCGATGAAAACGTGCCACAGTGTCGGAAGCCGGAGCAGCCGTTTCTTCTATGACTCTCACGCGCCTCTCCGCTCGTCTCCCGCCGCTGAAGCGAGGTTCCCGTTGGTTGACCGATCGCTCTGTGGACAGCCGACCGAGGGGGCGGCCATATCACCTGGCGCTGGGCGCCTACGGGGCGAGGTGGAACTCGATTCGGTACAGCAGCGTGTCGTCGTGCACCGGCCCGGCGTGGGCCGCTCGGCGGCGAAGGGATTCGCGGTCTTGCTCACCGGAGCGGGCAATGTCTGCGGCGTCGATCGAGGAGAACGGGATGAGCTCAATCGAGTCGACCTCTATGAAGGCGTCGCCGATGGGGTAGCGGCCGCCCTGCTTCACCTTCGGTCGGCGCCACAGCCGGTACGAGACGGTGATAGCGCCCGACCGCACGTCGTCGCGTAGCTCCCGGCTGAACTCCACTGAATCGAGCCTACGGTGCGCGCGTCAGCCTGTCTGTGTTTTGGCGAGAACGGTCGGAAGGTCCGCAAGCTGATGCGGGGCGCCGACGCCGGCCACGCCCGGGTGGTGCTGTTCCCCGCAGACCGGACGTGCCTTTGACCGAGACGATAACCATCGAGCCGGTCAGCATTCCCGTTCGCGCGTTTGTCGGGGCGCAGCCCGGTCGGCGAGCGCGGTGTGGATGTCGTCCTGGTCGAACGGGCAGCCGAGTCGAGACGGCTGAAATTCCGTGACGATATGTCGGGCGAGGTTGTGCCGGGCGAACGAAACCGCAGGCGCCGGCTCATGGCGCATTGTTGCGTAGGGCAACGATGATCTCGATCTCGATCTCGATCTCGACGCTGGGGCCGGCCGGCAATGCGGCGACACCGACGACACCGGCCGCGCTGCGGGCGTGGCCGCCGGAGGGCCTGAATTCGTCGAGCAGCACGTCGGAAGCGGCATCGATGACGGCGGCCTGCTGATCAAAGGTGGGACTGCTGACGACGAAACTGGTGAGTTTCAAGATCGGTCGACTTGGCGGTCGGGCAGGTGCTGCCTCAGTACGGCGATGCCCTCCCTGCGCGCAGAGCACTGCCGCCTCTTGTGCCCGTTCGAGGCTTAACTCGGCTTCGACCTGGCCAACGAACGGCCGGTTGGTCGTCATGGCGGGGAAGTTGTGCACTGCTGAAGGCTTGATCGCCGTACTCGGCTCACCGGGGTGACGAAGCGGCTTGGCCCGGCCGTCGACTGGGCGGCGCTCATGAGTGCCCCAACGGGAGGGTGGCGATGAACTGGCGCAGCTGCTCGGCAACCGCCTCGGGCTGTTCCTCGGGGATGTAGTGGCCGCTGTCGGCGATGCGCCCGCCGCGTACGTCGTTGCCGAGGGGCAGTAGGCGTTCGTACAGGTCGGGTGCGCTGCCCGCGTCGGCGGCAAGCGCGAGCATTGGGACCTCGATTGGACGGGTCTTGAGCTCGGCATGGATCTGGATGTCGTCCAGCACGGCGCGGTAGTAGCCAAGCATGCCGCGCAGTCCGCCGGGCATGCTATAGACGCGCTCGTATTCATCAATGTCAGCCCGGCTAAAGGTCTGCCGCACGCTGGCGGCCTTGCCTTGCAAGAACCACTCGATCAGGACGCGTTCGCGGCCGGCAAGCAAAGCTTCGGGCAAGTCGCGGACGGCGTTGAACAAAAAGTGGAAACTACGCCAGTTGTCAGGACCCAGTTCGATCGAAGACTTCAGTGAGACGCCGGGAATGTTATCGTCGATCAACGCCACCCCCCGCAGCACGTCGGGAAAGTCGTGTGCGAGGGCATATCCAACCCATGCCCCGATGTCGTGGCCTACGTACACGACCTCCTTATGGCCGAGTGTCTTCAGCAGTCCATGCAGCCGGCCCGCAGTTGTGCGGGTGTCGTAGCCGTCGAGAGGCTTGTCGGAGTCGCCCTGACCGGGAAGGTCAACGGCGAGGACGGCGAAGGCGTCGGCGAGCAGCGGGGCCACCCGGCGCCACGCGTAACAACTCTGCGGGAATCCCGCGGCCAGCACGACGACGGGGCCTGCTCCGCTGGCCACGATGTGATAGCGCAAGCCCTCGGACGCGACCATTTGGTGCTCGCCGGGCTGCCAGCCGTCGGTGTGGTGCGTCATCTGCGAATAGTCGGCGTTCATGCTTCCCTTTCATAGTTACGACGGGGTGCTTCTTGAGGTGATCCTGTGTCAGGGTGGGGCCAGGGGTCGGCCAGGTCGCCCATGAAGCCGTCGAGGCCGTGGTTCCTTCGGTGACCAGCGACGAGAGGAACCCGGTTGAGACGGGCTCGCCCAACAAGTCGGTGAGGTTCTCGGCGGCCCGGGCGACGGGGATGTGAACCTTGCCATAGCGCGGGCTCCGCGACGCACCGGAGCGGCGCATCGATAAGGGGGTCTTCGACCGCGGGAAGCTCCGCAGATCAGGACGTCTGTCCCGTTAGGCCCTCGATGACGTCGGCGAGCTCGGGCACGGGCCGCTGCCCGTCCAACTCGATGCTTGCGCTGCGCCGGAGCAGCGGTTCGACTGTCTCCACGTATGTGGCGATCTCCGCCTGCTGTTGTGTCGTCCTGCCGTAGGGGTTGTTCGTGCGCTTACTGACCCGCTCGAGGAGCACTGAGAGCGGCGCGCTCAGAAGGACGACATGCTCGAAGCGATCGTAGAACCGTCCTTGATTCTCGACCGTGCCCGAGACAACAACGTCCCCATGCTGGGCCAGCAGCCGGTTCATGCGGAGTTCATCCCAGGTGCGGTCGGGCAACTCCCAGCCGTTGTAGTCCGTGTCGACCGTGAAGTGGCCTCGCCGACGGAGTTCGTCGAGAACGGTGCTCTTGCCCGCCCCTGACATCCCCGTCAGGAGTACGCGAGCCACGACTACGACGGTAACGGCCCTCGGGACCACATCCAGCGCTCTACGAGACTTGCCACCCTCGCGGTGGGAGCGCGGCTCTCGCGGGGACGATGGAGTCGGCCGTCTCGCCGAGGCTGGCAGTTGCGGCTTTCGCGGTCAGACGGTGAAGCGAGTCATCGCGCGCTGGTTTGCCTTCTGCGTTGAGAAGAGCGGGTCGTCCGCCCTTGGTCCCGGCGAAGATCTGGGCCCTGATCACGGAGCGGGCGAAGGCGGGGAGGCGGGACAAGGCGGAGTAGTGACAATAAGGGTGGGAAGCTCTACTCCGATGCGGGCGCGTTGGTGCGCGCTGGCAGCGAAGCCGCATCGGGCCAGACAACGCGGATCTTCCTAGGCGAGCTGGCGAGGTTCCTCGCGTCGCCACCAGGCGGCGACTGCGGCTCGATCCCGGCGAATCGCCCGCCCATCGCCACGTAGAACGCTTGCGCTGCGTCGTTCTGCTCTAGCACCCACAGGTAGAGACCCGATGCCGGCCGCAGCTCGTTGACGGTGCGTGAGGAGATCTGAAGGAGGCGAGTGCCGATGCCCGCGCGTTGATGGCCTTGGATCACATGCAAGTTGTCCACTAGTGCGCCCCATGTCGGATCGGCATCCAATACGACGTGGATGAACCCGACGGGGGTATCGGCAAGCTCAGCGATGAACGTGACCGTGTCGTCGCCGGCCTTCGCGAGGCGCTGCCCCCACACCTGCGAGCGCTCCTTGTCGAGGTCTCCGTCCAGATATGTGTCCGAAAATGCACCTCGGTAATGACGGCGCCAGCTGCCGGCATGAATCTTTGCGACCGTCGATGCGTCGGTACGCCGAGCCGCTCGGACGGTGATCTCATCGATCATAGGGTTGGGTCCTTCCTCTGTGAGACTGTCGTGACTCCTGGCGCGACTGGAACCGTCTGGTTGTGATGACGGCGCGGCGGTGCGTTCCACGACTGATCACGGCGACATCGTCCCGCGCAAGCACCGCGAAGGCGAACTGGCGGTCGTCGTGCCCGATAGCGGATCCTGCTGTGCGGCCCGGGTTCCTCAACGAGGGCGTGGAAGATGACCGGTGACTTTCACCCTGCCGGGGCGTCTGTCCTTGTAGACGCTCGACCCTGCCGTTCATACCGGCCGCCCAAAAGGAGTCCTCAGCATGACAAACGAGAGCCTCAGCGCCACGGTCACCATCAAGGCACCGGCGGAGACCGTGTTCGCGGTCATCGCGGACCCGGCCAGTCATGCCGCGATCGACGGCACGGGTTGGGTCCGCGAACCCCTCGACGGAACCAACCAGCTCACGACGGCAGGTCAGGTGTTCCGGATGGCGATGTATCACGACAACCACCCAGACGGTAGCTACCAGATGGCGAACAAGGTCGTCGTTTTCGAGTCCCCACACGCCATCGCCTGGAAACCGGGCCAAGAGCGGGCAGGGAGCGGCGAGCTCGAGTTCGGCGGGTGGATCTGGCGCTACGACCTCACGCCGGTCAGTCAATCGGAGACCGAGGTCAAGCTCTCCTACGACTGGTCCGCGGTACCAGCGTCCCTCCGCGAGCACATTCAGTTTCCCCCGTTCGCCCCCGATCATCTCCACAACTCTCTGAACCATCTGGCCGAGCTTGTCCCGTGTACGGCTCACTGACCCACCTACGCTAGCGACGAACGTCCCGCCCCCAGGCGAGGCGAGGGTGACACGCTGGCTAAGTAATACTCAGTGGTCTTACCGAGGCTACCCTTACCTCATGCGCGTGACAAGCAAGGGTCAGGTGACCATCCCACAAGGCGTCCGCCAACGTCTGGGCATCGAGGCCGGGAGCGAGGTCGACTTCGAGGTTGACGACGACGCCGTCCGGCTCGTGCGGCGCCCCACAGAAGGACGGGGGGCGGCCCTCGTCGCGCAGATGCGTGGACGCCGCCTGCCGATGACCACCGACGAGATCATGGCGCTGACTCGCGGCGGATCCTGAGCCATGGCGGTCGGGACGCTGGTGGACGCCAACGTGCTGCTCGACGTGTTCACCGACGACCCGCGCTGGGGCGGCTGGTCCGCAGAGAACCTGGCGAGGGCCTTCGACGGCGGCGCGGTCGCGATCAACCCGCTGATCTTTGCTGAGCTCTCCGTGGGCTTCGAGCGGATCGAGGACCTTGAAGAGGCACTGCCCGACCCCATCGAACGCGAGGACCTGCCTTGGGAGGCCGCGTTCCTGGCTGGACGTTGCTTCCTGCAGTACCGCCGCCATGGCGGCACGCGCCGTTCACCGTTGCCGGACTTCTACATCGCCGCCCATGCCGCAACGACCGGCCGGGCGCTCCTTACCCGTGACCGCCCCCGGCACCTGGACCTGCTGCCAACGCTTGAGGTGATCTCACCCGGCTGACGGGCGGCTGGTCGAGTACACCCCTCGGCCACCCGCCGGTCCACCCTGGCTCGGGTCTCCCGGTAGATAGCGTCGATGGTCCAGTGCCTTGGGGGGGAATGGCGTCGCCGGTCGTTGCTCGAGTGCCCCGGGCGTCAAGCGTCTCGTGCTGCGTCGCCGGCCCGGCGGGTGCTTGCTCCTCCATCCGGGCTCGCCGGCGGCCGTCGGGGGCCCGGCACTGGGGGGGTGGCCGCCGGGGCGATTCTGCTGGTTCACCTTCGACGCCGAAAACGACACGAGCGGCCGGTTTGGATCGGACCCTCAAGCCATCTACGCTGAGGGCGATGTTTTCGCCTGCGCCGCCACGGCCCGCTGGGAGAACGTATCGGTGTTCGACGCCGATGATCTCGGCTCGCCGGTGCCCGCGCCAGCCCAGGTGGTAGCGGTCGTGCTGAGCTACCAGGTGCATGCCGCCAAATCCGGTTTCGACGCATCGGTCGGAGAACCGCCCGTTTCACCAGGTTCCCCAGTTGCATCACCGGTTCGCGCTACCGGTCCGACTCGGCCGCGTAGCCATCAGCTCCCCTTTGGAAGGACCGACTGAACATGGCCCTGCACCGACTGACATCCATCACCATGGGCGTTCCCAATGTCGAAGAGACCGCTGCCTACTACGACGAATTCGGCCTCGTCCCCGACGGCGACGGCTGGTTTGCTACCCAAGACGGCGGCCGCCAACTGCACATCGTGGACGCGCCTACCCGACGCCTGATCGACCTCCACATCGGCGTCGACGACCAAGACGACCTGGACCGCGCCACCGACAACCTCACCCGTATGGGCATTAGCGTCCAGACCGGCGCCAGGCACATCAGCGCGATCGAGAAGGCAACCGGTACCCGCGCCTATCTGGAGATCGCCGGGCGAGTCGATCAACGCTGCGCCCCGGCCACCGCCTACAACGGACCGGGGCGCTACGAACGCTCGGGCCAGCGGGCGCCGGGCATCGTCCGCGACGGTCGTGTCCTCCCCCGCAAACTCGGACACGCGGTCGTTGGCTCCACCGACCACGAGGTCACCGAGGCCTTCTTCGTCAACGGTCTCGGCTTCAAGATTAGCGACCGCATCAAAGGCGCCGGCACCTTCATGCGCTGCTCCACCGACCACCACAACGTGCTCGCGCTCAGAGCGCCGGTGTCATTTCTGCACCACACCTCCTGGCAAGTCGACGACGTCGACGACGTTGGCCGCGGCGCCCACCGGATGCTCGAGGACAACCCCGAACGACACGTCTGGGGCCTGGGTCGCCACTACGGCGGCTCCAACTTCTTCTGGTACCTCAAAGACCCCGCCGGCAACTTCAGCGAGTACTACAGCGACATGGACTGCCTCGTCGATGACCAACTCTGGACCCCCGAAGACCTCGAAGGCGCCCAAGGTCTCTACGCCTGGGGACCCCCACCCCCGCCGTCCTTCCTCCACCCCGACGACCTCGCCGCCATCATGACGAGCTCACACAGCCCATCATGAGGACCACCGCAGTGAGTCCCCCGGGTCTCGTGTAGTGCCTACCCCGTGGCCGTGGTCGCGGGGGAAGGAGACTGCCGAGCGTAGGCCATCCGAAGAAGTACTCCGATGAGCCGCGCCGCCGAGGTCCTCGAGCGGACGGCAAAGTTGCCGAGTGTATGGAACGACGAGCGCCGTCACGTGGTGGGTGTGGGCTGATCGTCGACGACTGGGTCCAGGTAGAACCTGGCCCAGCTGATGAGACCCTCGCTGGTCGTTGAGATGACGACCTCGCATGAGGGCCCGGGTTTCCGTCGATGGCTGTTCCATCGTAATTTCGCACCGGTAGTCGGACGCGAAACACGCGGCGACCCGAGCTGGATCGCGCGAATTGATGGCGTCTCGTAGTTGGGTGATCGAGGCGTCGGTCGTGCTTCGTGCTCTCTTTCCGCCGCGTCGATCGGGCCGCTCGTCCCGGTTTGTCCCAGTGGTGGACATCCGGCGTCATTGAGGTTCAGGGGCCTCACGGACAGAGCCATCGATGGTGAGTTCATCCACCGATCTGCTGTTGCTGCAATGCCCGGCTCGGAACGCACAGGGTGATCGAACAGGTCGTCACGACCGAACTCTATTCAGGCACGCGAGGCCCTCCCCCTTGAAACTAAGTGAGCGCACGCTTACTATGGGGGCTGTGACCTTCACCAGACTGCAGGGCGATACCCGCAGAGCCCAGATCGTCGAGGTGGCCCGTGAGCTGTTCGCCCGCAACGGCTACCAGACCACCACCACCCGGGAGCTGGCCCGCTCCGCAGGGGTGAGCGACGCCCTGATGTACCGCTACTTCGAGAGCAAAGCCGACATTCTGCGGGCCGTGGTCGACCAGGGCATCGCCGGCTTCGCGGCCATGAGTACGGCGGCCAGCGAGGGACGCGAGTTGCCCCTCCCGCGGCGCTTGAACGTTCTTGGACGCACATTCCTGACCACCATCGCCGCCCAGCGCGACCTGCTCGTGCTGTTCGTCTCCGAGCATCAGCTTCTGGCCGACGACGCCCGCCTGGCCGCTTTCATCAATCTGGCCGCTAGCGGCCTGGGAGCCGAACTCGCCGAACGGGCAGGCGCTGGGGAAGTCCGGTCCGACCTCGACGGCTACCTCTTCGCCCGCTCGTTCATGGGCGCCCTGGTCGCCTTCGTCCTCCTCCAAGAGTCCCTCGGCCTGAACCAGGTCCATCCCGTCGATCCGGACGCCTACCTCGCCGAGCTTGTCGGTGTCTTCGTGAAAGGAACCCGGCCGTGACCGCGAGCGCCCGCACCCGCCCCCAAGCCACCTGGTCCCTGGGACCCGAGCATGAAGGGAACCGTCGACCAGGTCGTCCCCCGGCGACGGTGCTGACAAGCATGGCGGATCACGTCCCGCGGCCCCGTCGGGCGCCGGTCGTCATCATGGCCGTGGCCGGCGTCGGAGTCACCGCCACCTCGTTCGGTTCCCTTCCGGTGGGGGCGCTGGCCGCCCTGAGTGCCGCCTGGTGTCTGTTCCTGGCCGCCGTGGCCCTCTGGCCGGGCCGGGGTGGCCGGGTGGCGCTGACGGTCACGTCGAGTGGCATCAAGGTATTGACCGTGGTGCTCGTGGTCTGGGCCATCTCTCATCCCCACTCCCAAGTCGGCCCTCACACCGTGGGTGACTGGGTCCCGCTCGGACTGCTCAACGCCGGGTCCGGCGGCTTCTGGTTGCGGCGGGTCGTCTTCAGGCAGGCAAAGTAGATGCGCCCTGACCGTGCTCAAGGCGCCATTCCACTGGCACGGCGAAGGGGTCCTCGGCCCGGCCCGGCGGCAAAGGGGGCACCGACCACGCCGAGCCCCACGAGCCCGTCGTCCCTGATCCTCCGACGAACATGGGGCCTTCTGGGTTCGAGGAGGAAATGCCCGACGCCGGCGTGCTGCGAGCGGGCCTCAGTTCGAGTTAAGCGTTGTCAGGTAAGGAGCTGAACGGGTAGCCCGACGTCGGAGGCGTTGCGGGCCAATGCTCCGTCCAACGTCCACAGGGCTGTATCAAGCCGGCGGGCCAGGCAGACGTACGTCGAGTCGGTGGCGTGACGGCGACGAAGTAGAGCGGTGATAGCGGCTACCTCTTGGCCGTCGACGGCCAGGTCGAAGGGGTGGAGAAGCAAGCCGAGAGCCGCCAGGTCCCCCCAGATTTCGCCCACGGCGCTCATCTCGAGCGCCCCGTCGAAGACCAAGCGAGCGAGGACGTTGGCAACCTCGTACGGCAAGACAGCGGGGGCATGCAACCCTTCCCCCTGGTCGAGCCAGCGCTCCAGGTGGGTCCGGGCCTGGTCTTGGCGCTCATCGGCCACCACCATGGCCACGATGACGCTGGCGTCGACGACGACGCTCACCGGGATGGGTCGAGAGCTACGCGTGCCTCGGCTACGAGGCCCACCGCGTCGGCCGGAGCCTGCTTCTGAGATCGCTGTACCAACCGATCGAGCGCCCCGCGGGCCTGCATGCGACCGGCATCCGTCGTGTTCCCACTCAATCCGGCGTGAACGAGGATCCGGGCCAGGGTGCCAGGGCGGACCCGAAGCTCGTCAGCCTGGCGTTCCAGGGCAGCGTGATCGGCTTCGTCGAGGCGAACGGTGATGGCTTTGGTCACAATCACAATCCTATCCGCGGCGATGCGAAGCGACGCGTAACGCGTCAATCCCCCGCCCGGCGGCGATTCGATGGTTCGGTTGACGACGGGTGGCCGGTGAGGGAGCCAAACTCCTCAGGTCGGCGCCGGTGTCGCCACCGTCGTCTGGAGGAGCACCGAGTCCCGGGACGCGCTGCGCCCCTGCGCCCCAAAGTCGGGTGCCGCGGCGACGAGCAGCGTCGTGCCGGTCGGTCCCCCGAGGGCGCAGGCAAAAGGGTGCAGCCCATCGGGTACCCGAACCCGGTCGTCGATCCGCCCCCCTTCGAGCACGTGCAGGACGCTGTCGCCCGACGCGTCCGCCGCCCAGATCCCGCCGCCGGCGTCGATACAGCCGCCGTCGGGGGCGTAGCGCAATCCATCGAGGGCGTGGTCTGGGTCCGGAGGCTCAGGAAACGGCTGGGCCCAGACGCGACGATCCGACAGCCCTCCATCGGCGTCGACGGTAAAGGCGGTGTGCCGGCTGGCGAAGGTCTCGTTGACGATGAGCTCGGATCCACTCTTCGCCAACATGATGGCGTTGGGGAAGCGCAGGTCTTCGGCTGCGACCCGGACGTCGCGGTCGGCGGTGACGACGGCGAGGCAGGTGGGGGTGGTGAGGCTCCCGGGGTCGGTCAGATCGAATCCGAAGTTGCCGACGTAGGCGCGGCCGCCGGCGTCGACCATCATGTCGTTGGCGTTACCTGGGAACAGCGCTCGGAGGTCGGCATACTCGCTCAGTTCGATGCCGTCGTGGCGCAGGATGCGGCGGTCCAGCATGGAGACGATCAGCAGGCTGCCGTCGGGTAGCCACCCCAGCCCGGCGGGCTGGCCTTCGACGACCGCTACCACGCTGGTCGCGCCGTCGGTGTTGACGGTCACGACGCGGTGATCGAAGAAATCGCTGACCCACCACCGCCCGTCGTGCCAGCGCGGGCATTCGTAGAAGTGGCCGGGCGGGCCGATGACCTCGAGGGTGCTCATGGGTGCAGTCTTTCCTGTAGTCGCGGTCGGGCGGCGGGCCGGAGGCCGAATCGCCGGGCGTCGCGGTCGGGCCGGATGGCGACGAGGGGGGGTCGAGTCCCCAACGCAGCAGCGTCGGCAGCCGGTAGTTCAAGACGACGACGTCGAACTGCGGCACAAGGCTTTGCACCAGCTCCTGGCCCGTCTTGGTGCGCAGGTCGATGGAGACCGACTTCTTGTTGCGCCCTTCCTGCACCCACTGCCATGACCGGCGGGTGGCAGCGTCGGCCCCTGGGCCGGCGCGGGTGGAGTCGCCGGTGCCCGGCTCTTCCACCTTGACGACGTCGGCGCCGAAGTCACCGAGCAACGTGGCCGTCACCGACGCGGCGAGCACCGTCGCCAGGTCAAGCACCCGCACCCCCTCGAGGGCCAGCGGCCGATCGGTCATGTCCTCTTTTAGTAACGACACGTTAGTAACGACTCGTAGCCGTCGTGGTAGGCTGCGACCGGCGTTTCGGCAACCGGTTCGGTTCTGTCACGCCCCCAAACCTTGGAGCCGACGTGAGCCAAGCCAGTCCGGCGACCGCAGGGCGACGTCCCCGCGGGACGCGCGAGGAGACCGAGAACGAGCTGCTCGACGCCGTGTTGCGGCTGCTGAAGCGCGACGGCCTTCTCGCCGGGATCACACTGCGGGAGGTGGCGAGCGAGGCCGGAGTGAACCACGGCCAGATCTACCAGTACTTCGGCAGCCGCAGGACACTCCTGCGCGCCGCCATTGGGCGGCTCGTCGACCGTTCGAGGTTGGACCCCGACCGGCACTGGAAGCTGCCGTTCGCTGAGCGGCGTCGGGCCATGTGGCGCGTGGCGCTGCGCCAGCCGGAGTATGTGAAGCTCCAGGCCCTACTCGCCTTGGACGGGGACCCCGACTTCACCGTGTTCCCTGCGCTGGCCCGGACGCGGACCTCCCTCGAGCGGGATCGTGAGAGCGGCCAGCTGCCACCCGACGCCGACGTCGATGTCATCCATGCCCTCACGACGGTGACGCATCTGGGCTACGGCATCTTCCGTGAGACCGTCGCCCGGGACCTCGACATCAGGCCCGCCGAGCTCGACCGCCGCGCCGCCGCTGTCTTCGACGATTTCCTGGCCGGCGTGCAGCACCGCCCGCCGGGGTGAACGGTTGGAAGAGGCTCGGGGGAATGGCGACGACGGTTGCGTCCGAGCGGTCCCGGCGACCGTCAGCGCCCTCTCGACGAGCATCGCCGGCGCCGGAGGCGTGCCGGTCCTCCAAACAGTTTCAAGCGTCCGCGTCGCCGGTGAGGATCGGGGACTTCAAGAGTCTCCGCTACGTGGTGGCGTCGGTATCCACGGTGTCGTAGATGCCATCGAGGTCCCACGTGCCGTAGGGCGTGGCGAGTTGGTCGCCGGGACCGAGCGTGTCCCAGCTCAGCTCTGCGTGATCCCAATGGGCGACCTCGATGCGGCGGATGTCAGGTTCCACGATCAGGTAGCGGGAGATGGAGCCGAGCGTCCCGTACTGGCGGAGCTTTTCTCGGCGGTCCTGACCACGCGTCGATGTCGACAGGACCTCGACCACGAGCGTGGCGTCCGTCTCGTACTGTACGTTCGCGGCCTTTCCGCAGACGACCATCACGTCCGGGTAGTACACGTCGCCGGATGGCACCTTCAGCTTCCGGTCGGCGCGGAAGGTGCGACAGCCTCCGATTCTCGCTCCCGGTCTGAGCAGCGTCGCCAGTTGGTCCGCCATCAGGCTGTGCCGCTCTGTCCCGCCCGACATGGCGTACACACGCCCGCCGATCAACTCGTGGCGCTCCTCCTGGCGCTCTTCCCACCCCAGGTACTCGACCAGATTCAACGCCGTGACGGCCTGCTCGGTCATAGTGCAAAATCTACTGGTCGAGGGCCGGTAGGGGCCCGTGCGGTGGTCGCCACATCGTGCACCCGCGGGCCTTCCGACTGAACGCGATTGGCACGTCTGTCTTGTCCCAGCGGGCCGCGACCCGTTGCAGCGTCTCCTGCAAGACGTCTTCCGCCGTGTTGCGGTCCGAGGTGAGCAGCACCGCCAGGCGCAAGAGGCCGCCCCCAGACTCGGCGACAAACCTTTCAAACTCCCGGGCCTGCCTTCTTGTTCACAGTCTCTCCTCACCGGCAACAGCGTCACCTGTGTAGACGATGCCGACGGTCACCGGGTTGCTCGACAGCCGGTGGTGCTCTACCGCTGAGGGCTGCTGCTCGCCGGCTCACCCGCCGCCCGGCAGTGCGCTAACTCGGTGAATTTCGTCCTCACGTTCGTCCATCACGACGCCGAGAGGCGGCAGAAAGACGTCCACCCTCACGTGGCGTACCTGGACGAAGAGGTCGCTGCGGGCATCGTCGCGGTCAGAGGCCCACAGGCCCGTAAGGGAATCCGGTCCAGCACGGCCACGATCCTGGCTCAACCTGCGATGACGACCCTGGCTCCGACCTTTTCGTAGGTGTCCCTGGCCCGAGCGTCGCGGGTGGCGAGGTCAGCCTTGTGCTCGACCGCGGCCAGCGCGACCAGCGCGTCGTAGACCGCGCCACCGGCGATCGCCATCCGGCTCAGCACACTGGGTAGGCGCCGGGCCGTCTTCGGACCAAGCAGGAGCGGTGGGGAGAACCGGTTTTCCAGGAGCCGCGCCGCGTCCGCCGGCGCCATGCGCACGTCACCGGGCAGACGAGTCAACACCGAGTACGTCTCGGCCATGGCATGACCGCTAAGCGCGGCCTCTCGGCCGGCCCACCAGCGGACCACTGCGGCGTGGGCAGCGTGGGTCTGTACAAGCAGCGGTATGGCGACGCTGGTGTCGAGGGCCAGGGGGACGCTCACCGCCGGCCGGCATCGAGGAGGCCGAAGACCGTCTCGTCGTCGATCCTGGTATCGCCCGTGGCGACCGGGACGCCTCCCTCGAGGACCACCTGGGCGGTGCGACCTGCCGGGATCAGCTGGAGTCCCGCCCCGTAGCGTGAGATCTCGACCTCGGATCCCGGCTGGAGGCCTAGGGCGTCACGCAGCGGCTTGGGCACCACGACACGCCCGACCGAGTCGATAGCAGCCTTCATGGGAATAAGTTACCAGTTGGTTCCCATGGCGCCGGTAAGGAACCCATTACCAGTGACATGCAGTCAGTTCGCTCACCCCGATGGATCGTGACTTGGCCGGAGAGCCTTGACAGGGCGGTGGCCTGAGCAACTTGGTGTCAGACAACCCGAAGGACGGCGAGTGACAGACGTCGCCCTCGACAAAGTCGACCGGGGGATCCCCATGTGACACGAACCTCCGTGAGAGCAGCTGCTTGTCGTTCCGTAGGCCCTTCGGCTTGCGGGCCGGATTCGGTGTGACCCCGTCGCGAGAGCGAATTCGGGTGCTCTCGGCGGCGCCGTCTGGTCGAGTGATCGCATGGACCTGGCCCGACCGTTCGTCATCCGTGAGAGCACTCACCGCATCCACGACCCGCTGACGCCAGCGAAGCTGGCCCGACTTGGTGAGGCGCTGCTGTTACGACCGGACCAGCGGCTTCTCGACCTGGCTTGCGGCTCTGGGGAGATGCTCTGCACCTGGGCCCGCGACCACGCAATCACCGGTCTCGGCGTTGACATCAGCTCTGCCTTCGTCGACGCCGCCCGCACCCGAGCCACCGAACTGGGCGTATCGGAGCGCGTGCATTTCGAGCATGGCGACGCCGCCGGCTACCTGGCCGCCGAACCGGTTGACGTCGCCGCATGCTTGGGCGCCACCTGGATCGGCGACGGAGCCCTCGGCACCATCGACCTGCTGGCCCGGTCGCTGCGTGATGGTGGGTTGATCTTGGTTGGCGAGCCGTATTGGATTCGCGTCCCGGCCACCGACGACCTGGCGCGCGCCTGCCACGCTCGTGATCGCGATGAGTGGTCGACCCTGCCGGACCTGGTGTCCTCCTTTCGTAACCACGGCCTGGACCTGGTGCAGATGGTGCTTTCCGATCCGGACGACTGGGACGCCTACCACGGCTTGCAGTGGCTGAACCTTCGCCGATGGCTGGACGCGAACCCCGCTGACGAGCTGTCGGCCCAACTACGTAGCGAACTGGACCGTGCCCCCGCGGACCATCTGGTTACCCGAGACCATCTCGGCTGGGGTGTATTCGCGCTCATGCCCCGGTGAGCAAGCCGAACTGCGGGGCAAGGCGTCATATGCACTTGTCCAGTCTGTGGACCCGAGGCGCAGGATGTCTGGCGATCCCTGATCGGCCGCCCCGAACGGGCTCACGACGTGATGACGATCCTGGCCTGAGCCAGGACCAGCTGAGCCTCGTGGAAGACGGGGCCGACTCCGATCAGGGTGCGATCCTCGACCACCTCAAGATCACCGGGCCCGGCCCGGGTGGCCCACAGAACCACCGCCAAGGCATCGTCGAACTGGCGGGACCGCCACACCAGCCCGTCCAGATGCTCATCGCCCTCGTAGAGGCCCTGGGCTACGGCCGCAGTCCTGTCATAGCCCGATGGCCCACTCTCGATGAGCACGGCCCTGCTCACCCCCAAGGCATGGAATCCGTGACCGTGCAGCTGGGCCAGGCGCAGAGCCCGGGTGGGTCCCAGCGTCGAGCGACGCCAGCGCAGAAGCGTCCGCTGGGAGACGCGTTTGGCATGGGCCCGCACGGGCACGTCATGCAACACGGTCTCCGACAGGGCACCTGCGAAGCTCTCCGAGCCGTACAACGTGGGGACGACCCGCTCGTCTTGGTAGATAGGCCCGAAGCGCTGGGAAACGGTGCTGGGGTTGAACTCGGTCGCTCCCCGGACATCAGCGTGACAGCGGACGATGAGCCGCCCAGCCGCCCAATCTTCGATGATCGCCTGCCCCGCCCGCCGCCTCGAGCTCAGAAGGCCTCCAGGGCCGCTCGCGCCTCCGAGGCCGCCTCCAACACCGAGCCGGGCTGCCTACGTAGTCGGTCCACTGGCCGGGCGCCGCCGAGGCGCTCGCTGGCGGCGGTGAACCACAGCGCCAAGCCCCAACCCCCCAGGTGGCCGGCGACGGCCATCACCTCGCTGATGACCGTCAAAGGGCGACCGTGCTCGTCGAACTGGAAACCCGGATAGCGCTGCGTGTGGCGTACCGGGACGGCGAAGATGCTCCCTTCGACACGCCAGCGGGTAGCCAGCGCCGAGGTATTCCGAGCCTGTGAGCCTGCCCTCTTGGCGACTTCGGTAGCGCTGAGTAGCCCGAACTCCTCGGTCAGCTCGGCCTGGGCTTGGGCGTTGAGCTGGGCCTGAACGGCCGTTCCGGCGGAAGCTAGGTCTTCGGGCTGCATGGCCTCGACGATGCGGGCGAGAGCCTCGGACTCGATCGCCAACGTGCGTACTGCGATTTGCACGGCGCCAACGAAGTCGTCGTCACCTTCGATGACGAGCTGGCCTCTTCCTTCCTCCAGCGACCGCAGCCCGATCCGGCGGTGCGTCTTCGGGACGCCAGGAGTGAGGTTCGTGAAGATGGTCTCTGTATTCACGTCTCTCATGTTAGCTAGTTCGAGCCATCCGAGTAGCCGATCCCCGAGTGACACAGCTCGCTGAGAGCTGAGGAGCGCCCGAAGATCTCGGCTTGCGAGAGAGGGCGAATCTGGCTCCGGGTGGACGAGTCACCAAGCCCGATTGTCGTCTTGGGTGGCCGGGTGCTGATATCGACGTCGTGAAGGTCTCCGAGGTGTTGGCGGTGTTCGACGAGCAGATGCGCCGCAATCCGGCTCCGGAGCCCGGTACGTCCGTTGAACGTGACCCTGGGCTCACCCGGGTGATCGGCCCACCTGACTCGTGGCGTGGGGTGATCTGGAGCGATCTCCATGACAACGACGCGGACGCGGTCATCGCCGATCAGATCGAGCGGCTCACCCCGTACGGGGATTGGGAGTGGAAGCTCTACTCCTACGACCGGCCCGGGGACCTCTCCGACAAGCTTGTGGCAGCCGGCTTCGTACGAGAAGCGGACGAGACCGTCCTCGTCGCTGCCCTCGATGAGCTGGACCTCGTTGCAAGCCCACCGTCGGGAGTCGAGCTCGTGGCTGTTGTGGACAAGCAGGGAGTCGACGCGCTGGTCGCGGTGCATGACGAAGTCTTCGGTGGCACCCATGACGCCATCGGGTGCACTGTGCTCGCCGGTCTTCGAGCTCAGCCTGCCACTGTGGCGGCGGTCCTCGCGGTGGCCGATGGAGTCCCAATCTCAGCCGGCCGGGTGGAGTTCCCAAAAGACCGTGACTTCGCCGGCATCTGGGGCGGGGGCACGTTGCCGGTGTGGCGCGGACGCGGGGTGTTCCGCTCCCTGGTGGCCCGCCGGGCAGCGCTCGCTGCGGCTCGCGGCTACCGCTACTTGCAGGTCGACGCGTCCCCCGACAGTCGTCCAATCCTCAAGCGGCTGGGTTTCACCGAGCTTGCGACAACGACGCCGTACCAATACTCGGTAGACACCATGCGTTGAGCCAGCTTCACGATCGGCTTGCGGTGTCGCCGGTCGGGGCGCCCCTCTCGTGGCCGACTGCCAGGCTGGCCACGCCGGTAGAAATGGTTCAGCTCGTGGTTGTGGCGTTCGGGCTGCGGCGCCCGGCCGCTGCCGCCGGCCCATCGGCCTCAAGCCGTCGTTTGAGGAGGGCTGTCCCGGGGGCTTACACCAGTCGGAGTGAGCCAGGCGCCGAGCGCAGGTTCAAGGCGACGAGGACCGCTTCGATCGCGTACTCGCCAGGTGACAAAAGATCGACGTCGGGTGTGGCGAGTGTGACCGGCAAGGAAGCGGCCTCGCCGGGCTGCAGCGCGGGGATGGATGCGCCATGGCCGTAACCGATCCACGGGGAAGCTGGCAGGCGCTGGCCGTCGGCGCCGTGCAGCCATCCGTGCACGTGCGCGCTGTCGTCGGGCTGGTTGATCCACACTTCGTCTGAGACGTTGCGCAGCTCGATCGACAGGTCAGGAGTGGTGCCAGCCGGGGCGATGAGCGCCTCCGGCCAGGCGAATCGCAGACCGGCACGACGGGCGGGCCGACCCAGGAAGGCCGGGATCGGTCCGGGGTCGGCACTGAGTGTCCAGATGCCGTCGCGTTCCGAGAGGCTGATCATCGCCCATGTCCCCGGTCGCTCACGGTGCGGAGCTGCATGGACCTCTTGGCCGCCTAGGTCGGCGCGTGACGGTCTGGAGTGAACTCTCCGCCAGCCGCCTTCAGGAAGCAGGTCGAGCACCTCGGCCGGCGCATGCACGTCCAGGTTCGGGTAGGCGACGAGCAAATCCTCGAGGGCTATCCCGGCCACCGTCAGGGCCGCAGGGTCGACGTCCACGTGTCCGACTTGAACCAACGCTAATTCCGAAGCCGCCTGGGCCGGCATGCTGACCACGAATCAAGTGTGCACGCTCCCATCGAGTGTCGCCAGGGGAGATCACCTGCGGCGATTTGAGGACGCCGCCAGCGAGTCCGGCATCCATCGTCCGGTACTGGCTGCGACGGCCTTGGCGTCGACGTGGCTTCCCGCTTCGTCTCCCAAGGATCCCCGGCCGGGCGCGCCGCCGGTAGCTCGGTGACGGTCCTGGCGTTTCTGCGGGCCGTTCCTTCAGCTTGTGACGGTGCGCTCGGCTCGCCGGACCCCGGGCCTGGGGGTGGCACTGTGGTGCGGTGGACCTGGGAGGGGTGGAGCAGCCAGACGGCCGGCTCGGCGGCGGCAACATGAACACGGTCTTCCGCCAGGGCGACACCGTCGTGCGCAACGCCGGATCTTGGACTCCGACCGTTCACCGCTTCCTCGGCTACCTGCATCTCGCTGGCATCGACTGGGTGCCGCGCCCGGTAGAAGTCAGCCTCGATGGGGCTGGGCAACCCGGCCAGGAGCGGCTGTCTTACCTCGACGGCGATGTCCCCGTCTACCCGCTGCCGGAATGGGTGTGGGCGGACGAGAGCCCGCACTCGGGTCGGGCCTGTCTCCTTCGTCCCGATCATGCGCGTCCAGCCGATCGCCGCTCGCAGCGTCGCCGAGTACCTCGTGCAGACCGCAGGGAAGCCAGGCTCGGACGACCCCGTCGAGATCGCCGGACCAGACCAAGCCGACCTGGTCACACTGACCCGGGACGTTGCACGCCGCCAGCATCGCCGCCTGGCTGTGCTGCCGATCACCTTCCCCGGTGCGACCGGAAAGGCCATGCGCCACGGCGGTCAGCTTCCCCGCCCCGGACGCAGAGATCCTGGGGCCCAACTTCACCGACTGGGCGGCAACCACCAACAACCTCCACTGACTGACACCAGCCGTCCACACATCGACGAGACCGGCGGTGCCCCGGTCAGCCATCCGCTTGTGCGACGGAGACTTCCCGCCCGGAGGACTGCGGTCGCCTGGATGGCTGTCGCCGCAAGCCGTTCGGCTTGTCGGACGACCGGGCGCCAGCATCGTTGGGCGGCGACAACCGTCTGTACTCGGCGGGCGGTGTCGCCCTCAGCCGGAGCGTCGCTCCAGATCGTCCTGCTGGTGGAAGGGTCAGACGGTGTAGGCGGCACCGGCTCCGCCGAGGTTGTAGCGGAAGGTCATGATCCCCCGATCCCCGACCGGTGGCGGCAGGGCCTCATGGGTGGGACAGGTGCTATCGGGTCGGGGCCAGCCCCAGCCTCGCAAAAGCACCAGTTGGCCCGGCCCGGTCTCCCACTTCGCCACGGTCTGCTCGCCGTCGAGGACCCGGAACGTCGCCCGCCCCCACAAGGTGAACACGGCAATGACGCCCCCGTACGCCGAGGGGTCTCGATGCGCGCTGATGCCGCCTACCCCCGCCGGGTAACGACCCCAGGTGGCCTCGTTGAACCTCGGGAGCACTGGTAAGCCGGCACGGCCAGCAGCGTCAGACAGGCCCGCAACAAGCGTGTCGCCGAGGGCGCGGACCGCCGGGCGGGCTTCGGCGAAGGCGAGGTAAGCGCCGTAGGCGTGCTGGCGAACGCCGCCCTCATCGCCCAGGAGCCGCCACTGGCGACGGTCGTCGTCACCCAACCGGTCTGCGACTCGGCCCGTCAAAGACGTCCGGGATCATCGCCCAACCCTGACCGCTTATCCGGGCGACGGCATCGTCCCACTCGATGGCAGGGAGGTGGCTGTCCGCACACGCCGCCGCTTCACTCACCGCCACCAGCTTGCCATGAGCTACGGCTGCCATCATCACCATCTCCCTTCAGCGGCCGGTGGCCGATCGCTGGCCGGTCACGACACCCAGGAGCTGGAGAGGCCAGCTGGGCGCCCGTCCGCGGTGCCGACGTCCTTCTCTTGGTGGTGCGCTATCGTGGGATATCATTGTGGAGGGAACGACGTGACCGATGTTCTCGTCCGTGACGTACCCGAAGAGGTGGTGGCTGCACTCGACGCCCGCGCGTCTCGACTCGGGCTGTCCCGCAGCGAATACCTGCGCCGGAGGTTGGCTCAGGAGGCCGTGGCCAGTCCGCAGGTGGTGACCGTCGAGCACCTCGCCGCGTTCGCCGAGACGTTCGCTGACCTCGCTGACGCTGAGGTCATGAAGGGCGCGTGGGAGTGACCGACTGGCTTATCGACACCTCTGCCCTTGCTCGGCTTGCCGCCAGTCCCGAGGCCGGCACATGGGCTGATCGGATCGACCGAGGACTCGTCCGCATCAGCAGTGTGACCCGGTTGGAGGTCGGCTACTCCGCAAGATCAGGCCCCGAGCTACGCGCTGCCGCGCGTCAACCGCCACTTGCCTCGATGCCGGTCGAGTACCAAACCCCGGCGAGCGAGGGTCGCGCTCTCGAGGTGCAGACACTGCTCGCCGAGAGCGGCCACCACCGTGCACCGTCGGTACCGGACCTCATTGTTGCGGCCACCGCAGAGCTGGCCGGGATCACTGTTTTGCACGTCGACGAGGACTTTGAGCTCATCGCCGAGATCACCGGGCAACCAACACAACGTCTCGCCTTGGCCTGATGCACTCAGCCGTGGTTCCTGTCCGGTCCCGCTCCTGTTACGAGGTTGGACGGCAATCCGCCTGTCCGTGGCCACGGAAAAGTCCCCGGTTTTGGCCATGAGAGGTCTCCGATGGTGGCCGCCGGTGGTCCCCGGTTTTGGCCACCAGAAGTCCTCACCCCTCGCCGGAACATCCACCTGAGGGTCTCCCCGGCCGGTCACGGTGGCGGTGCAAGCCAACCGCCGTGCCGACCGAAGGGACACCTCTATGAAATCAGCGAGGGAACACATGGACATGCATGCCGCCTACCAAGAGGTGGGCACCTACCGAGCCGCAGCGGAGATCTGCGGCACCACCCCCAAGACCGTCAAGCGCGCCGTGATGGCGGCCAGGTCGTCGGAGTCAGCCAACGTCGATGGTGGAGGGGTGGTCGAGCACAACTACGACGACGTGACCGCCATCATCGCCAAGCGGGTTGAGCGCACCGAGGGTCGCATCTCGGCCAAGCGGCTCTTGCCGGTGGTGCGGGCCGCTGGATACGAGGGTTCGGCGCGCAACCTGCGCCGGGCGGTCGCTGAGGCCAAGGCCACATGGCGGATCGAGCAGCACCGGGGACGTCGGCCCGGGGTGTGGGTGCCGGGCGACATGTTGGTGTTCGACTGGGGGGAGATCGGACCGCTGTTCGTGTTCTGCGCCGTGTTGGCCTGGAGCCGGTTCCGCTTCGTCTGCTTCGCCGACAACCTGGGCGCCGAGTCCACCATGGCCGCGCTGGCCCAGTGCATGGAGACCATCGACGGGGTCCCAAAGACCCTGTTGACCGATCGCATGGGCTGTCTCAAGGGTGGGACCGTCGCCGGACTCGTCATCCCGACACCGGCCTATGTGCGCTTCGTTACCCACTACGGCACGCGACCCGATTTCTGCGAGGGGGCCGACCCGGCGTCGAAGGGGATCGTCGAGGCGTTGGTGGGTTACGTGAAGTCCGACCTCATGATCCCCGAAGAGCTCAGCGTCTCGGACCTCGCCACGGCCAATGCCAAGGGCGTCGCGTGGTGCAGCGAGGTGAACGCCCGAGTGCACACGGAGATCTCGGCGGTCCCTGCCGAGCGCCTCAAGATCGAGCGTCCGTTGCTCGGGGTCCTGCCGTCGCTGCGGGCGCGCATCGGCAAGGTCGTCGGGCGCAAGGTCGACCGGCTCAGCTGTGTGCGCTTCGGCTCGGCCCGCTACTCGGTGCCGACCGTCCACATTGGACGCCAGGTCGAGTTGCGGGTGGCCGACGGCACGGTGCTCGTCGTGTTCCTAGGCGAGATCATCGCCAGCCACGACCTCGTCGCCCCTGGCGAGGCGGCTGTCCTAGACGAGCACTACGGCGGACCCCGGCCCTCCCCGGCCCGGGCGGTGCGTCCCAGGACCCCGGCCGAGAAGGCGTTCTGCGCCATGGGCCCGGCCGCCGAGGCCTTCATCAAGGGGGCCGCGGCGAGAGGGGTGACCACCCTCGCCGCAGACCTCGTCGAGCTGTGTGCCATGGACGCAGCCCACGGCACCGAGGCAGTTATGGCGGCCGTCGAGCGGGCCGTCACCTTCGGCCGGTTCCGCGCCCACGACGTGCGTTCGATCCTCGCCGCGGGCACCGGGGTGCCGCGGCCGCGAGCGCCCGGTGACGCCCTCATCGTCGACTTGCCGAGCGTCGCGGTCCGCTCACTTAGCGACTACGCCATCGGGGGTGAGGAGGCGTGAGCACCACTCCGCCGCCGCTCGCCGCCGATCTCGAGGCCGGTCTGCGCCGCCTACGGCTCGGCGCCATGCGCCGGCTGAGTCCCGAGCTGTTGGTGGTGGCCAAGACCCAGCGCTGGCGGCCCGAGGAGTTCCTGCGCACCATGGTCGAGGCCGAGATCGCCTCGCGCGACGCCTCTAACGCCCCGGGGACGTCTGGCGACCGCCGCCTTCCCGGTGCGAAAGACCCTCGAGGACTTCGACGTCGATGCCTCGTCGGTCTCACGCGCCACGTTCGACTACCTCTCCTCACTCGAGTGGATCGCGGCCAAGGAGAATCTTTGTCTCGTGGGACCGGCCGGGACCGGCAAGTCCCATCTCCTGGTCGCCCTCGGGCACCACGCCGTCGACACCGGCAAGCGGGTTCGCTACTTCACCGCCACCGAGCTCGTCGAGACCCTCTACCGGGGACTGGCCGACAACAGCGTCGGCCGCGTGATCGAGCAACTCTTGAAGGCCGACCTCATCCTGGTTGACGAGATCGGCTTTGCCCCGATGGACGACACCGGCGCCCAGCTGTTCTTCCGCGTCGTGTCCGCCGCCTACGAGCGACGGTCCCTCGGCATCGCCTCACACTGGCCGTTCGAGGACTGGGGTCGCTTCCTCCCCGAGCACAACACCGCCGTCAGTCTGCTCGACCGGCTCTTGCACCACGGCATCGTGGTGGCGACTTCCGGCGAGTCGTTCCGCCTGAAGGAGGCCCGTCGGCGAGGAGGTGTACCTAAACTCACATAGGGTTGAACATCACAGCGAGGGGCGGGGACTTCTGGTGGCCAAAAGCGAGGACTGAAGACTGGCCACGAACACCGCCGTCGGCGAAGGCGAGCACGTTGTCGACGTCTATTCGCCGATCCCAAGCTCGCACGCGGCGCCCGCGATCGACTTCTTTTGATCGACCATACGCCACTCTTTCTGGCGGAACTCGACAGAAAACGACCTCTTCGCTCGAGACAACAATCAACTCTTTCTCTCCGCAGGGATCTCGTCCCTCAACCGGGAGTTGCAACTCAAGCGAGGTACTTCCACGAAGCGGCTCCCCAGCGCAGGTTCACCAGATCCGGGCTAGGGCTCCTCAGGTGCCGTGGTCTTGAGGTTTGAGGCAAGTTTTACGCGGCGAGGGCTAACTGAGCACGAGCGATGTAGTCGGTGCAGGTTCGATCGATAGTGGCGAGAGCCGCTCTCAGCGGTGGTGGTGAGGTTGGCTGGTCGGCGGCGAGGAGGGGGTGGAGCAAGCGGCGGTCAAGTTTGGTGTAGAAGATTGCCGTTTTCAGGCCGTCGGGGGTGAGGGTGTAGGTGTTGGTGTGAGCGACCCGGACAACGAGGGCCTTGAGGCGGAGTCGTCGCAAGTCGTAGGTCATCTGCGCTTGGCTGTAGGGGGCACCGAGCAGGCCGCTCACCAAGGCACGAAGGCTCTTGTTGGTGAAGCCGACGGTGGCCACCAGTGCCACGCAGAGGGCGCCGGTCAGGGCCATGACGCGTGGATCGCCGAAGCGTAACGTCGCGGCTCGTTGGCCCTCCTCAAGCGAGGGCTGTGAGATCCGCTCGAACAGAGCGCTCTCGATGGCACAGCCCTGACCGGCACGTTGCACCTCGAGCAGACGGCGGTTGACCGCTCGGGCCTTGGTCTGGAGCTCGGGGAGGTTGGATAGTCGTCGTTGGCACCCCAGATCGTTGGGGGCGTTGACGACGGTCTCGACGCGAAGGGCACGACCTTCTTTCAGATACTCCTTGATTCTGGAGTGCTTATAGAAGGCGTTGATCGTCACGTCGGTGCCCCGGGTGACGACTTTGGTGGCGAACTCGCCTTTGGTCGTCGAATAGATCTGGCGGTCGAAGATGACCTTGATCTCGTCGGGTCGGCCAACATCGATGTTGTCGGCCACCGTGGCCTCGAAAAACGCGCGAGCTCGCCGTGGGGCGTCGAAGACGATCGTGCGTGACATCTCGATTTGGCGCATCGACAGGTCCCACCAGTAGCCGCCGGCCCGGTCAACATCGTCGAAGGGGGTCGGGACGGCTTGCATCCACCGCGAAGAACCCCTGGATCTGGTCCGGGCCGAGCTGGTCACAGACGGCTTGCAGGCCAGCGGGGTTCTCACAGGACGCGAACCCATTCGCCAACTCGCCGAAACCGATCCCCGCCTTGGCGGCTTGGCGTTTCGCCCACTCGTGGCCGTTGACCCACACTTTCGCCGGATACGGAAAATAGCTACAAATCTTGACGAACCCGGGACCGAAGTCGGCGTCGAGGACATAGAAGTAGTAGACGGTCACCCGACGGTCGGCCTTGTCGAAGCTGAAAAGGTGGATGTTGGGGTTGCGGGTGTGTTTTTGATGGGCGGTGAAGACCCGTTGGAACTCTTGGGCCACCCCGATAGCCACCACCCCCGGGCCGGTCGCGTGCTGCCAATACGGTCGGACCAGATCAATTTGGCGGTCGGCGGCTTTGAATCGGAGCATCGGGATACCGGCCGACTCGGCGAACGAGCTCACCGCGGCCCGGAACCGCTCCCCGATCTTGTTCATGATCGCCGGGGACGGAATCGGGCAGGAAAGATGGTCGCGCATGAACCTCACGACCTGCCCGCTCACCTGCAAGTTCGGCACATACGCGTTGAGATACAACCGGTCCAGGCACTCCAAGTCGAGGACCACATGATCGTCGAGCAGTTCGCTCACCCGCACCGTGCCGGCCATGCCACGACCCCCATCGTGAGGACAGGCTCGGACCGCTGCCCGAGCCACCAAACGTTACGTCAACCCACCAAACCCAGCCACCTTCAGCGGTCCGAGGCTGGCCTCACTGGAGGAGGACTCAGGGCCGCTCGACCACTGGGCACTTCTGCCGGTGAGGTCCGCCGTCAAGGACGGCGCCGCATTCGGAGCACACCATCCCCGCCCAGCAGGCGGGATCCCCGCCGGCGTCAGTGTCCTCAGGTAAAGAAGCTGGGGCCGAGCCGAGTGAGGGACAATCAGCGGCGGTTGTCATTGGAGCCACGTTACCAGCGGATCCTTCACGGTTCCCCGGGTGAACGAGTGCCTTCACCTTCTTCGACGCCACTATCTGGTGCGCACCTGCGTACGGAATCAAGATATGTTCGCCAGCGTCGTCCTCGCGTTCGCCTCCGCGTTCTTGATGCTCCGCGTGTCGAGGGGAATGGCCTCGCCGGTCGTCGCTCGGGGGGTGCCGGGGTTGAGCGCCCCGGGGTTCGTCGTCGTCGTCGCCGGCGGTGTGCTGGCTGGTCAGTCCGGCGTCGCCGGCAGCAGGACCAGCCGGGCCGGGCTGCTGAGCGATGATGGGGAGATGGCTGGAACGCTGCCTCCGTTTGATCCGACGCCCGCGACCGATGAGGGCTACGGGGCCGCTCGCATCTGTCTGAAGCGGCGCCGACGCCGGTGAGGCGTCGACCTACTACAAGTACCACTACGTCGACGGTCATCTCACCCGATGGAGATCCGCCGATCTCGACCAGGTCTATCTCGAGCTCCACCCGGCCAAGGTGATCGCGGAGTCTGACGAGCTCGACGAAGCCAAGGCATTCGTTGCCTTCCTCGGCGACCGGCGAGCCGGCGGCGCAAGCGGCGCTGAGAGCGCCGTAGGCAGGTTCGCTGCTTCCTCGGCTCTCGGCTGCTGTTCGCCGATCTCGATGAGCCGCAACCGGCAGGCGTTGAACACCGTCCCGTCGCGGGGGCTGCCGAACCTTCGCTGGCACCCGCGAAGCAGCCCTCGACTGCGCCTGCGGGCTCCACCTCGAGGCCCCAACAGCATGGAACCGCGGATTCACCAACGAACTTGTGATCAGGACCACGAAGCCGAGTCAGGAGCCTTGGCGTGAATGCGCCGCAGGGTGGCGGTCCTTTCAGGCCGCCACCCTGCCTGCGTTTTGTTTGGAAGGTGCCTCAGCCGGCCGTGTTGATGGAGCCGTTGACGCCGTCGGGGAAGAACCCGCCTTTCTTCACGGGGCGTGGGTTGAGGTAAACGATGTTGAGGACGCGTCCTGGGGTGCGGCCGAAGGCGATGCTGTCGGCGTTGGTGGGCACGATGTTGGCCCTGCCGTCGCGCATGATGCCTTGGTCGTCGTCGGCGGGGCCGTCGAGCTTGTTTCTGGCTTCGGACAGTTTCCTGACGGTGTCGATGATCCCCAGGGCCGGGTCGGCTTCGGCCTCGGCGTAGAGGGTGGAGCGGATGATGGCGGCATGGTAGGCCTCCACCGCCAGAATCCCGGCCGCTGCCCCCAGGTAGGTGGCGTTGCTGATGAGCGGTGCCGCACCCTTATAGGCGGTGACCCCGACGTCTTCGAAGAGGAACGCGCCGAGCAAGAAGTTGGTGTCACTCGCATACGGGTCGAAGCTCTGATGGGGTCCTACGACCCCCGCAGCACGCGCGGCGGCGGTGAAGCTTGCCTGGATGTCGATGCTCGGTCGGGCCACCTTGGCCGAGCCCAAAGCGCTGCGCAAGAAGGCGACATGGTTGGTTTCGTCCCCGGCGATCTCGCGGGCGTATTGCTGGACGACCTTGCTCTTGAACGGGACCTGCTTACCGCCGACGACGTTGCCTCTGCGGTCGCGGCCGGTGGTCAGGCTTTCGGCTAGGCCGTGGCCGTGCACGGCGTAGGAGTAGAACTCGCCCTCGAGATACTCCAGGTTGAGGGCGAAGTTCAAGATGGCAGAATCCGAGATCGCCGCCTCGTCCGATACCGGCGCCGCGCTAGCGGTTGCCGCACCGAGCGGGCCGAGCATGCTAGCGCCGACGGCCCCCAGGCCTGCTGCTCCTGCTGTCCGCAAGAACCGACGCCGATCAACCTCGTTCTCGGCGCTGTTGTTGATCATCGTGGTCACTGTCTTGTTACCGAACACACTATCTCCCTTGATTGGCTGTCGACCCCACCACGCCGAGCGCGTTGCCCACCTGCTGCTTGCCTTCGTCCTGCCGCTGATCTCACCGGGTACGGTCCTTGCAGCGGCAACCACAGCTACGTCAACCCACATAGGTCGACGTCTCCGTATAATCCGCTCGACTACGCTCTACCCGCTGGGGTCTTCGTACAAACCAGAAAATACGACCTGGGCAGAGCTCCACTCCCCGGAGAGACTCGAGAGGTGCATAGCAGCCAGGTCGCCGCCTAGCATCGTGCGGCGATGGCCATTCTCGAGCCGCCATACGCAACGCTCGAACGGCGACTCGACCAGTGCCGCTAGGAGCGCTGGCCCGAACTCCACTTCCTGACCGTCCGCTACCGGGGCGACTTCGCCTACATCGTTGGCACCCTTGCGGATGGTGGCCCCTCTGCCCCTGTGCCGTCTGCGTCACCTCGGCGTCAACGCGGGCCCCACGTGCCGAGCGTGAGCTCGTCTTCGGTGATTTACTGCCAGCCGGCTCGTCTCGGACGTCGTCGGCGCTGCGGCCGCCGCCACGCCTCACCGTTCCAATGCCTCGGCATCCGCCGGCGTTACCCGGCTTGCTCCCGTTACGAGGTTGGGCGGCAACCGGCCGGCGGCGAAGGCCAACACGTTGTCGACCGCCATGGCCGACATCTTCCGCCGTGTCGAATCGGTGGCGCTCCCGAGATGAGGGCTGAGCACGACCCGCTCGCGGTGCCCGATTAACCCGGGGTGAATCCTGGGTTCGTCTTCGAACACGTCGAGGGCGGCCCCACCGATCCAGCCGGCGTCGAGCGCGCCCACCAGCGCCGCTTCGTCCACGAGTGCTCCTCGTGCCGTGTTGACCAGGATGGCGCTCCTTCGCATCAGGCCGAGGGCGCGCCCGTCAACGAGGTGGTGCGTGGCGGGGCTGAGCGGCGCGTGCAGGCTGACGAAGTCCGCTCGCGCCAGGAGCTCATCGAGGGGGAGGGCATGGGCTTCGATGGCGTCGCCGCTGCCGAGCTCGCTTCCGCCTCCCGTATAGAGGATCGTCATGTCGAAGCCATGGTGGCAGCGGCGAGCGACCGCCGTCCCGATGCGTCCCATCCCGATGACGCCGAGCGTGGCGCCGGTGACGTCGACTCCCATCGGCTCCTGGATGAGCCGCCATCCTTCAAACCCGCCACTCCTCACGAGCGCATCGGCCTCGGGGATCCGCCGGGCGGCAGCCAGGATGAGGGCGACGGTGAGATCGGCGGTGGCGGCGGTGAGCACCCCGGGGGTGTTCGTGACGGCCACGCCCCGGGAGGACGCCGTGTCGAGGGCGATGTTGTCGACGCCGACGGCGACGTTGGCGACGAGGCGCAGGGTGGTGTCCTCGAGGATGGCGGGTCCGATCGTGTCGGTCAACTGGGTGAGGAGGATGTCGGATCCGGCGGCTCTCCTGGCCAGTTCGGCCGGGTCGAGCGGGCCGGAGGCGAGGGGACCGACGACGTCGAGTCCGGGTTCGGCGGTCAGCCTGGAGATGGCTTCGTCGTGGATCGGCTGGGTGATGACAACCCTCATCCGTCCTCGCTGTCCGCGCCCTCGCCGAGGACCCACGCCACCCCTCCCTGCACATGGCGAAGGTAGGAGGTGTCCTCCCACGCCGCAGTGAAATGTCCGAGGGCGCTGTAGAAGCTTCGAGCCCGGCCGTGCTCCTGGCACCATGCCAGCGGGAGGTCCCGCGCCGCGAGCTTCTCTCCGGCCGCGAAGCCGCTTACCGGTCCCATCCTCAACGCGAGCAGCACCCGCAGGTCGTCGTGCATCTCCCGAAACAGGTACAGCTCGTCTCGAAATCTCCAGACTTCCGGCAGGTGGGCGGTGGCGGGGTGGTCCGCGTCCAACCTGGCGACGGGTAACTCGGTCGTCATCGGGTGGCCGTCGAAGCGCGCGCCGATGAAGTCGCCGTAGGCCTCCCAGCCGTAGCTGGCGTCGGTGGCGGAGTGCAGACCGACGATGCCGAGCGCACCCGAGCGCCACCGCTCCTCGACGACCTGTCGTTGGGCCGTGCTCCACGGGGTCTCACCGATGGTGGCGAGGACGAGCACTCGGCAGCCGGCGACTCCGGCGTCGCCCAGGCTCGCGGCCGAGGCCGCGTGGCGAAACGACAGGCCGTTCAGTGCCGCCAACTGTTCCATGGCGATCACCGAGGAGGCCAGACCGTGGTGCACCCCGGCGGCGGTCGGCGCCGATGAGCTGCCGGGCGAGCGGTACGGCGCCACCTCCGTCACGTAGACGAGCTCACCGAGAGTCCCTGGGCCCGTCATCGGCTGCGACTTGCCGTCACGACGATCTCGACCAGGATCCCTTTCAGCGCTGCGCCCACCACGGCTCGGGTGGGGAACGGCGGGGCGAAGTAGCGGCCGTAGGCGGCGTCGAAGGCGGTCCAATCCCGACCGAGCTCGGCGAGATAGACGGTGCTCGCCACCACAGACGAGAGGTCGAGGCCGGCGGCCACGAGAATGGCCTCTACATTCCGCATGGCCTGGTCGGTCTGTGTCGTGATCTCGTCTCCGACGATGCCACGGGTGACCGGGTCGTAGGGTCCGACGCCGGCGACGAAGACAAGATCGGCGACGGACCGACCCTGCGAGTACGCACCGGATGGGACCGGGCTGGTCGGCGTCGATATCACGCCGGCCGGCGCCGGGAGCGATACGGTCGCCGCCGGTGTTGCCGCGCTCGAGTCGTCGCCACCGGGCCCGATCCGGGTGACGGGCCGAGTGTCGATGTCGAGCAATCGCACGGTGGTCGATCCTCCGCCGAGGCGCTCGAACATCGTGCTCTCGCGATCACGTCGCCGTTGGCCGGCCTGCAGGACTTCCTCGAGACGATCCTCGGCCACGACGACGATCCCGTCTTCGTCGGCGACGAGCCAGTCGCCGCTGCGAATGCTCACGCCTCCGACCGTTGCGTCTCCGCCGACGGCCCCCGGACCGTCCTTGGATGCCCCGGGGAGTGCGATCCCGCGCGCGAACACGGGAAACTGGCGGTGGGCCAGCGCCGCAGTGTCGCGGACACACCCGTCGATCACCAGGCCCACAATGCCGGCCGTCTGAGAGGCGACGGTCAGGACTTCTCCCCAGTACCCTCGCTCCGCGATCGAGCCGACGTCGGCGACGAGTACCGTGCCGGGCGGCGCGGCCGTGGTGGCCACGTGCAAGGCCAGGTTGTCACCGGGCGCAGAGCTCACCGCGAAGGCCGGCGCCGCTACCCGGGCTCCGGTCCAGATAGGCCTGATCCGTGGTGCCAGCGGTGTGGCCCCGCTCTCCGCAAGCGTGGCCGATCCCAGGCCGAGCAGCTCGGCTTGCGTCGTTGTTACGTCGGCGATCATCAGTGGTTCGTGTAATTGATAGCGCCGGCACCGGGGGCCGTCACGGCAAAACAGAAGCAGCGTAGCGGCGCGTGGCCGCTTGTCGCATGGAGGCTGTGGACGAGATCCGGCGGGATGTACACGAAGTCGCCTTGAGCGATGACTCGCTCCTCGCCGTCGATCACCATGTTCCCTCTGCCGTAGAGCACATAGTAAAACTCATGCGTCGGGTGTGAGTGTGGTTCGACGGCACCTCCACCGGGAATCTCAAACTCATTCACCAGCTCGAGTTTGCCTTCTTCGGTGATCTCTCGCATGGTGCCGGGGGGCACGATATACCACACCGAAGTCGAGCCGTTGTGCTCTATCGTCGGCGCGATATCGTGAACATTGCGGACATCCATTTGGGACTCCTTTTGTGAGATTTCTGGTGACATTTGATGGTGGTACCGCTAGGGTCAACCCGTAACCAAGGAAGAGACAAGGAGAGGCTGGTCGTGGGAACTCAACCGACGTATCTTCACGCTGGTGCGTTTGACGCAGAGCGTTGGCGGCCCTTCGGCTGGGTGCCGTTGGCCGATTCCGACGAGCGGGACGGGCTCGAGCGACTTCATTTCGAGTGGGCTGATCCCCACGTCAACCTCATCCGCCACACGCAAGAAGAAGTGGGACACATCGAAGGCAACCTTGTTTGTACGGAGCTCTTTCGTCACGAGACCCATGCACAGGTTCTCTATGTGATCGACGAGCCGTGCGTCGTCGCCGTCGCCCGAGCGGGCTCGACCTTCCGAGACGTCGACGACTTGCGACAGATAGAGGGGTTCGTTCTCGATGCCGGCCAGGCGATCGTGTTGCATCGAGGGACGTGGCACTGGGGCCCCTTCCCGCTCGAGGCCCCGGTGGTCAACCTCTTCAACGTCCAAGGTCGCCGGTACATCGAGGACAACGACCGGGTATCGCTCAGTCACCTGGATGCGGCCCTGTGCGTGACGCCCTCGCCGGAGTGAGGGCGCGACCCGGTGCGTCCCGTCGTGTCCCGGGCCAGGTCGTCGATGACGGCACGGCCGGTGGTCACGTCGGTGATGAGCACCGAGGCCAGGCCACCCCGCACCGCTGCTGCGATGGCGCCGACCTTGTCGTCTCCTCCGGCGGTGATGACCCGGTTGGGTATCTTGCAGAACTGCGCGAGGGTCAAGCCGATCATCCTGCGGTCGACGCTGCTCGTCACGGCCCGACCGGTGGCGTCGAAGAATCGCCCTCCGATGTCGCCGACCGATCCGGACGCGAGCAGCTCACGCATATCCCTCGGCGTGAGATAGCCGGCGTCGGTCAGGTCGATCCGATCCTTGGCGCCGCCGATGCCGACGAACGACATGTCTGCGGCGCCGGCCTGGCGGAGGGTGGTCGCAATGGACGGGTCCTGCATCAGCTGGCGGGCCATCTCCGCACTCTTGACGGCGACCGGGGCGTGAAGGTGACCGGCGGAGCCGCCGAACGCCGTGGCGAGGGCCTGGGTCGACTCGTAGGGGCTGCCGGTGCCGGCGCCTCCCTCCCTGAGAGCGCCGACCATCGAGACGAAGCGGGCCCGCACCGGTTTGGGGTCGCTTAGGTGGTCGGCGACGAGCGCGATGGTCCGACTCAGTCCCATGGCCACGACCATCTCGTCACGAAGGACCTGCTGGAGGTACCTGGCCGCGGCCTTGGCGAGCCTGATCCGTAGCTCCCCCGAGGACGGAGAGCCGGGGACGACGATGGCGTGGTTGAGCCGGCCACCAGCGGTGAGCTGATCCTCGACATCGGTGAAGATGCCGAGGTCGCTCGTCACGGTGATCTTGACCAGCCCGCAGTCCCGTGCCTGCTTCAGGAGTCTGGTCACCTTGACGCGAGACAGGCCGAGGGTGGCGGCGGCCTGCTCGTGGGTCAGGCCGAACTCGAAGTGGAGGCGGGCCGCTCTCACCATCACCTCGAGGTCGCTGCCAGGTGGGGACGAGCTCACGGTTCGCCCGGCGGCCGGGGCCGGAGGTTGGATCTCAAGGTTGGGTCTCCACGCTGTTGTTCCCGAGCTGCTGGGTGATGAGCGACTTCATCGACGAGAGCGCGGCGGCGACGCTCATGTTTGGGTTCTGGGCGAAGTCACCGGTGACGGTGTTCATGGCCCGGGCGTAGACGGAGAAGGACGTGGCGTTGGGCAGCGACTTGCCGTACTTGGCGTAGGTATTGAACGCGGCCTGAAACGGCGGGGCATAGTTGACGAACTCCTTCAGTTGTCCGACGGTCTGATCGGGGGGCACGAAGCCGGACCAGATGGCGGTGTTGAGCTGGTTCTGGTCCTGCTCGGCCAGCTGGATGAAGTTCCATGCCGCCGTCGGATTCCCCGATGCCTTGGTCTCGGCGAAGGCCCACCCGCCGAGGGTTGATGCCGCCCCTGCGCCCTGACCGGTCTCGGTCGGCACGGGAGCGACGCCCACGTCCTTGGGCGCCGTCGGCCACGGTGCGGCCGAGTTGCTCTGCGCCCACACCGTGGGATACCAGTTGGAGCCGATGGCCATGGCGAGCTTGCCCTGCTTCATGAGCAGCGGCGGCTGACCGACCGAGTCGGTGCGGAAAAGCTGCGATGTCGGTGCGTTGTAGCCGTGACCGAACGAGGTCTTGTAAAACTGCAGGGTGGCGCGGAGCCCCGGACTGTTGACGACCCACTTGCCCGTCTTCGTGTCGTACATGGTCGGGTTGGTCGAGCCGTAGATCAGGTTTCCACTGCCCTGGAGCACGTTGGTCGGTCCCGCCTCGACCCCAGCCGCGAGCCACATCGGATAGACCGAGGGCTCCGACGCCTTGATCTTGGCCGCGGCCGAGAGGATGTCGGCCCAGCTGTGCGGCGTCCACGGGACCTTGATCCCGGCCTTGGCGAAGATCGTCTTGTTGTACAGGATGCCGGAGTCGTTGTTGCCGGCGTTGACGGCGTAGACCTTGCCGCCGATGGTGCTCATCTGCTGCACCCCAGCGGGCATGTTCTTCCAAAACTTCGGGGCGTTGGCGCCCAGGTGGGCGTTGAGCGGCGCCAGGTAGCCCGATCCCGAGAACTCGCCGACGTAGGTTGTCGGGAGCTGGATCACGTCGGGCGTCTGTGATGGGCTGCGAAAGAGCACGGCCGCCTTGTTCATCTCGTCGGTGTCGGTGCCACCCGTGCCCAACAGCTTTAAGTGCACCTTGGGGTACTTCTTCGCCCACTGCTTGGCGATCCCGCTCCACCACTTGGTGGCCAGCGCATCCGAGTTGAACACGTAGTTGTTGGAGTACAGCACCGTCAGCGTCTTCGAGCCTCCTCCCGACGATGAGGAGCTTGCCGCGCCGCAACTTGCGGCGAGCAGGGTCAAGGCGCCGGCGACGGCGACGACGGTCTTCTTGGCGGGTATCACGGCGTATCCTCCTCGTTGTCCTGGCGCCGACGGCGCCCTGAGTTCCCCGGTCGCGATGGGCCGGTTGTTGTACCTCTACGCTCCGGTCGCTACCGGCGAAGCCGGTCTCTCGCCGGCCGTCTTCATGGCATCGCTGGTGAGATTGAGGCCGGTGGAGCGGTCGAAGATCTGCATGTGCTGGGTTTCGATCTCGAGCTCGATGGCCTCGCTGACCCGCACATCGCTTCGACCGGGGAATCGGCAGAGCAGAAGTTGCTCTCCGACGAGGACGGCCACGTGCGTCTCGGCACCGAGAGGCTCCACGACTTCCACCGTGCCGCCTATCCTCGGCAGCGGTTTGCCGGTCCGGCCCGCCGGGCGGACGTCCTCGGGGCGGAGGCCGACGGTGAGCTCATCGGACGGCGCCCGGCCCAAGGCGTCGGCGGTGGCCGCCGTCGGCGGTGCCTCGATCGAGAGCAGGCCGATGGCCGTGTCCCGACCGTGGTGGATCCGTTGAGCGGGCACGAGGTTGATCTTGGGCGCCCCGATGAACCCGGCCACGAAGGCGTTGTTGGGTCGCGAGTAGATGGCATCGGGGGTGTCGAGCTGCTGAAGGTGCCCGTCGTGCATGATGGCGATGCGGTCGGCCATCGTCATCGCCTCGACCTGATCGTGGGTCACGTAGACCGTCGTGATCGGGAACTGAGCGTGCACCCTTTTGAGCTCGAGGCGCATCTGGGCTCGGAGGGCGGCGTCGAGATTGGAGAGGGGCTCGTCGAGGAGGAAGGCGTCGGGCTTTCGCAGCAGGGCCCTTCCGAGGGCGACGCGCTGGCGTTCGCCTCCCGACAAGGCGCCGGGCTTGCGTCCGAGGAGGGGCTCGATGCCGAGGAGGCCGGCGACCTCCTGGACCTGGCGATCGATCTCCTTCCTCGGTTCGTGGCGGATCTTCATGCCGAACGAGAGGTTTTTCGCCACGGTCATGTGAGGAAAGAGGGCATAGCCCTGGAAGACCATGGCCAGGTTGCGGTCCTTCGGGGCCACGTGGTTGACCACCTTGCCGCCCATGCGTATCGTGCCGCCGCTCGGCTTCTCGAAGCCGGCCAACATTCTGAGGGTGGTGGTCTTCCCGCAGCCGGATGGGCCGACCACGATGAGAAACTCTCCGTCGTTGATCTCGAGATCGAGTTCTTTGACGGCGGTCTTGCCGGAAAACTGCTTCGTTACCTGCTGGAGCACTATCGATCCCACGGTGCGGTGCCCTCCTTGATGGGCGGGTGAGGCGGGCGGAAGAGACGGGAGAAGGTCATCCCTTCACCCCGCCGGCAAAGGCGAAGCCGCCGTTCAGCCATCTGGACGAGATGAGATACAGGACGATGACGGGTAGCGAGAAGAGCACGCCGTAGGCGGCCAGCGGCCCAAACTGGACCTGGCCGTTCGCGCTCATGAACTGGTAGATCCCGACCGCTGCCGGGGTCTTGCTGGGGTCGGCGTCGAGGACCAGGGGGATCACGAACGAGCCCCACGAGTTGATGAAGGTCAGAATGGCCGAGACGCTTATGCCGGGAAGGGCCAGAGGGACGACGACGCGCCACAGGATGCGGAGCTCGCTCGCCCCCTCGATGGCGGCAGCCTCCTCGAACTCCCTGGGCACCTGATCGATGAAGTTCTTCAGGAGCCACACGGCGAACGGCACCGAGGTAGCGCCAAGAACGAGCGACGTGTAAAACGGTGAGTTGATCCAGTTGAGCCGGACGAAGAGCTCGTAGATCGGGATGAGAAGCATCGTGACCGGCAGGCCGGTGAGGAAGAGGATGCCCACGAGGAAGAGTCCCTTGAGCGGCACGACGCGCCTGGAGAGGGCATAGCCCGCCATCGTCGAGAGCACGGTGGCGATCACCGTCGACACGACGGCGAGATACAGGCTGTTGAGGATGGCGCCGCCCGCACCGCTTTGCAGGGCGATCTTGAAGTTGTCCAGCGACAGTCGGGGGGCTCCGATGCTCGCACCGGCGTGGGGGGTCAGGGCGGAGAGCACGAGCCAGAGGAGAGGAAGGAAGAAGGCGACGCCGAGCAGCGTGAGCAGACCGTTGACACCAACGCGATGCAGGGTCTCTCTCCTCGACGGCCGCAGCAGTGTCTCGGGACGACCGGTCGCGACCGTCCCCGGTGTCAGCGGGGTGACCGTCATGCCGTTGCCCTCTTCAGCTCGGGCCGGAGCTGGCGCACGTACAGGGCGCAGAGCAGCCCTCCGATGACGACGAGCGCCAGAGCGATCATCGTCCCGTACCCAAGCTCGTTGAACTGGAACGCTTCGATGTACATGTAGACCGGCAGGATGGCGGTGTCGTTGCCGGGGCCGCCCTGAGTCATGGCGAAGATGAGCGTGAAGTCGGCGATCGTCCCCAGCGTGATGAGCAGCATGTTCGTCATGAGGGTCGGCCGGATGATGGGCAGGGTCACACGAAACAGCCGCGTGAAGTAGGAGGCGCCCTCCAGTTGGGCGGCCTCGTCGACCTCTTCTGGCACGTTGCGCAATCCGGCGCTGAGCACCAGCATCGAGAAGGCCGTGCCTCGCCACGCATTTGCCACGCAGACGATGAGGAGGGGCGCAGAGGTCAGCAGGTCGGTGGACGGATGACCGATGAGATGGCTGAGTATCCCGCCCGGCTGGGCGAACGCGTACCAGATGAAGGCGACACACACCTCGGGAAGCACCCAGGCCAGCACGACGAGGGCTCCGACACCGGTCCGTACCGCCACGTTGGCTCTCTGTCCGAGGAGGGCGAGGGCCAACCCGAGCACGGTTTGGGCGACGATTCCCGAGCCGATCACGAAGATCAGCGTGATCTCGGTCGACTTCCAAAAGACCGGATCGTGAATCAGTCGGGTGACGTTGGCGAGGCCGGTGAAGCTGTAGGTCTGGGCGTGGGGGCCGAGGAGCTCGAGGTTGGTGAAACCCAGATAGACGGCATATCCGATCGGCCCGATGAAGAGAAAGACGACCAGGAGGGTTGCGGGCGACAGCCACGCAAAGGTCGTGAGACGGACTCGCTCCTTGTCGTCGAGCCTCGCCTCGACGTCGGGCATCTCGTTGGCCGTCGGGTTTTCGGTTGCGGTGCGGCCGACCTGTTCACTGTCGATGCTCATCGTGGCCCTCCTCGCGCCGGGCGCTTCTCGAGCAGTCGAAGACCCGAGGGAGTGGTGAGATAGGGCCGGTTCGCCTGAAGCATGTCCTCTGTCAGAGCGGCGATCTCCGGTTGCCCCAACGTGGACTCGAGGAGAGGATCGGTGGCCATGGCCTGGTCGAGCAGGGAGCGATCGCCGCTGAGCGCGGCGCCCATGGTGAGCCGCTGCGTCTCGGCATGTCGGGAGAGGACGCCGGCGAGGCCGGCAGGGAGCGCCGGGATGGGCAGCGAGTGCACGCCCTCGGCGTTGGCGACGGCGGGCACCTCGACGGCGCAGGTATCTGGCAGGTTGTCGATCAGACCGTGGTTGATGGTGTTGACGACGAAGAGCTCCTGACGGTCCTCGATGATCGATCGCATGAGCTCGGCGACGACGATGCCCTCGTCCTCGGGGCCGGCGGGGAGGTCGCTCAGCCGGTGCTCACCAGGAGATGCGCTCCACTGCTTGGCCAGCTCCTCCCAGCCCTGCACCCGCAGTCGCTGAGCGGCCATGTCGTAGATATGCCGGCCGTAGCGCATGGCGAGCCCCTGTGCCCTGCCGTCGTAGGGCTCCTCGAGGCGCTGCAGGCTGGGGAAGAACTCGCACCAATGCGCCCAGCAGTAGGGGATGACCCCGAAGGTGGCCATGGCCCACCTGACGATGTCGTCCTCTGTCCTTTCTCGCACGAGCGGCATGGCGTCGGTGCCGTCGCGGAGGCGCAACGACATGATCCCGGTGCAGTGGTTGATGCCGCCTACGTCGAGGGGCAGGACGATCTCATCGGGTCCTACGCCGACCGTGTCGGCGAGCCAGGACCGGTTGAACGGTAACGGCGAGCACGAGCACAGCGACAGGGATCGCACGTCGCTGGCCTCCGCCATGGCCATGGCGTTGGCGCTGGCCGGGTTGGTGTAGTTGAGGACGACGGCGCGCGGGGAGACCTCGGCCAGATCCTCGGCCACGGAGGCGACGATCGGCGTGTTCCGCAAGGCCCGAAAGATCCCGCCTGGGCCGATGCTGTCGGCGATATGCATGAAGACACCGTGGCGGGCGGGGATCTCGATGTCCGACTCCCACGCGCTCATCCCTCCGACCGAGATGGCGACGATGGCGAAGTCGACGTCCTCGAGGGCCTCGCGTTGCTTCACGGTGGCACGCACCCGCAGCGACTTGCCTTCCGCGGCGGCCAGGCCGGTGGCGAGCTCGGACATGACCGAAAGGCGACCCTCGTCCACGTCCATGAGGCGAAGCTCGGCGTCTTCGAAGCACGACAGCTCCAAGAGGCGCCTGACCAGCCCGGGTACGAACATGCTGCTTCCGCCGCCGATGACTGCGATCGACGTCGTCATGAGCTGACCTCCGTGGGTGTGGTGAACGGTCTCGGCTGCCCGGTCATGGCTCGACCGCCCCCAAGAAGGTGGCCGGTTTCCACGACGAGCGGACCTCTGCATTGGCGACCGGGAGCTCACTCCAACTGGAGTCCGGGTCGTAGATGCGCGGTAGGACCTGCAAGAGGATCTCGGAATGTCTGGCGGTCACAGACTCCGACGCGCCGGCGATGTGGGGGGTGAGGGTGAGGGTGGGGACGTCGAGGAGCGGGCTCGACGACGGCAGCGGCTCCACGGGGAAGACATCGAGTGCTGCGCCCCTGAGATGACCGGTGTGGAGCGCGTCCGCAAGGGCGTCGTAGTCGAGGACGGATGCTCTCGCCGTGTTGATCAGATACGAGCCCGACTTCATCAGGGCGAGCTCGCGAGCCCCGACGATGACCGTGGGGCTCTTGGCGTGGAGGGTGACGACGTCCGCGGACACCAGGGCATCGTCGAGCGAGCTCGGGCTGAATCCGTCCATGACGATCTTGGTCGGGTCGACGGCGGGGTCGACGACGAGCACGTGGCGTACCAAGCCGCCGAGCCTCCCCGCCACGGCACGCCCCACCTCGCCGTAGCCGATCACCGCGATCACGAGGCCGGAAAGCTCCGGACCCATGTACTGGTGGTATGGCGCAAGTTCGAGCGGATCCGACGGTCGCCAGATGACGTCGTCGCCCGAGCGTCGAAGACCGGTGCCGTCCTCGGTCAGGTCCCGGTCAACCACTCGATGGTGGGTTATCGCCAGGTTTCGAAGCGTTGCCAGCAGCAGGCCGAGCGTGAAATCGGCGACCGAGGTCGCGTTGCGGCCCGGCGTGTAGACGACCGGGACATGGCGCTGACTGGCGGCGATGATGTCGACGTTGACCGGTGTCCCGCGCAGGCAGGCCACGAGCTCGAGCGCCGGCAGCTGCTCGATGGTCTCAGCATTTATCGGGTCGGCCTCGACCACGACGGCCGCGACGGCCTCCTTCTCCTCTGCCGTCATGGCATGCAGGGCGTCGGCCACAGAGGAAACCCGGCAGGTCTCCCAACCCAGCTGTTCCGCGAAGGCCTCCGTCACCGGGTCGGTGACGTCGGCGCTAACAAGCGCCAGCATCGCAGGTCACCTCCCCGGGACGGCCGCGGGTGCCAGGGTCCTGGAAGAGCCGAAGGTATGCCGCGGTGGCCTTTCGGTGCTCGCTTTCGAGCGCAGGATCGGGTTGGTAGGTCGTCGATGCGCGGTCGTCATCGGGCGACCACAGAGACTCCCCGACCACGACGGAGGCGCCGCCGATGCCGGCGGTCAGGTCGGCGTTGGCCACGCCGACGGTCTCGCCCAGGGTGTCGGCGAGGGTCTGGGCCCACGTCGGGTCGGTGCTCAGGCCACCAGTGACCGTGATCGGGGCCCGAGGACCCGGCACGCTGTGGCGCACGGAAGCGACGGTTTGCTCGACGGCAAAGCAGGCGCACCTGCGTGCCGACCTCATGACATCGTCACCGGTGTGCTCGGGCCGTAGCCCGGCGACGACCCGGGGCGGGGGAGATGACCAGGATGTCGGGCCGAAGAAGGGGTTGCCGACAGCGACGGAGAGGTGCCCATCGTCGGGTCCCCTCGCCTCATCGACAAGAAAGGAGCGCGACTCGAGCTCGCGTAGCAGGGGTTCCCCCTGGAGCCGGGCCAGGCCTCCGAGTTCGGCCAGCACGCTCCCAACGCCACTGGCGTTGGCCTCGCATGCCGACCACCCGGCGATCAGCTGGCGGCTCATCAGCAGGGGAAACGAGGCGTCGTCGGCGGCGGTGCCGCCCCGGTGCGCCATCTGCACGGGGGCGGTCGAGCCGGCCACGACGACGACCCGACCCCCCGACGCCAGGGCTCCAGCTCCGAGGGCCGACAGCTGGGTGTCACCCCCGCCCACGTGAACGGGGGTCCCTGCTCCGAGACCGACCGCCGAGGCGACGTCCGGTGAGAGTCCACCGACGCGGGTGCCGGCCGCGCACAATTCGGGTAGCCACTCTTCGGGCACGCCGGCATGGTCGATGAGGTCGCCGAGCCAGCCGTCCCCCGATACGGCGAGGAGCTGGCTCATCGCGGCCGAGGAAGGCTCGCTGGCGACGGCACCGGAGAGCTTGAAGATCACCCAGTCGTGGAGTTGAAGCAGGCGACGGGCTTTTCGGAGGTTCTCCGGTTCGTGGCGTCGAAGCCAGAGAAGCTTGGGCAGGCCAAACTCCGGTGCCGCCCAGTGGCCGGTGAGACGGTAGAGCTCCATTCGGCCGAGCTCCGCTTCGAGCTCTTCCGCCTCGGCGTGGGCTCTGCGGTCTGCGTTGGCGATGCACGGTCGGACGATTTGATCGTCACCATCAAGCAGCACGAAGGGAATCCGTATGGCTCCTGCGGTCAAGGCGGCGAAATGCCGGGGGTGGCGGCCCGAGCCGCCGACGAGGGAGCCGATCGCCTTCACGCAGGTGTTCCACCAGCTCGTCAGGTCGCACTCGGTGCCGTTGGCATTCCATGACCCGGGTTCGAAGGCGCGAGTGAGGCGCCCTACGCTTCTATGGGAGGAGAGGTCGTACGCACTGACCTTTACCCCGCTGCCTCCCACGTCGACGGTTAGAACAAGCTCCTCGTCAGGTGAGGTGACGGTGCTCATCGTGGCTCCAGCACTCCGGCTTCGCGGTACTTGTCGAGGACCTCTGCCATCTGCTCGTCACTGATCGTCACCGCGTCTCCCACGGTGAGGCAGCGGTAGTAGAGGCCGGCGAGAAGCTCGACGGACTCGGCGGCGTTGGCCGCGACCGAAAGCGAGGGGCCACCGGCGACGACGCCGTGGTTGCCGATGAGCACGGCGCGCGCCGGCGCAGGGAAGGCGTCTCGGACGTTGGCGGCCAGCTCGGCCGTCCCGTATGTCGCGTACGTGGCGACCTGCACCTCGGTCACGGCCAGCGATGCGATCATGTAGTGGACGGCGGGAATAGGCCGATTGAGTATCGCCAGCGTGGTGGCCATGGGCGAGTGGGTGTGGACGATCGCCGTCAGGTCAGGCCTTGTCCGGTAGACGAGCGAGTGAAGTGGTAGTTCCGACGACGGGCGCCTGGTGCCTTCGATGACGGTGCCGTCGGTGTCGGTGATCACCAGGTCCGACGGAGTGATCTCGTGGTAGGGCACGCTCGAAGGCGTGATGAGCAGCCGATCGTCGCCCAGTCGCAGGCTGAGGTTGCCGGAGGTTTGTGACAGCAGACCGCGGTCGGTGAGCGTCCGTCCGCACGAGACCAGCGACTCGCGTGCGCCGCGCAGGTCCACGTCGTCCATCACGCCCCGACCGATCCGTCGGCTGGCAAACGTGGGCTTGGTTGGCTTGCACTCGGATGAGGGCGCGTCAGCGAGACGACTTCCACGTACGTTTCCTTTCTCGGCGGTGAGCGCCGAGCGCTGGCCCCGCGACTACTGAGCCGCTGGCGACTGGTCCTGAGTTCTTCGGGTCTTTGTCCGACCCGAAGCTTCATCCCCTGATGAACAAATGTTCACTCTAGTATCCTTCTGTTCACCAGCTTATACTCGGCTCCGAAGGTGTCAAGGGCCAATCTGTTACACAAATCCTTCCGCTTTCTTGCTGTCACGCTTCGGTCGTAAGACTCGAGCCTTCGGCTGCAGGTCAGAGCCGTCCAGCACGTGGATGGATGCATAAAGAAAGAGAAATAGGCATGCCTGGGTTTCTCGATGAGGTGCAGTTGGAGATTCTTTCGGCTGCTTGTAACAGGATGATTCCGCCCGATGGTGGCGTCGGTCCTTGGGAGGTGGGAGTGGTCGAATATATTCAGGGTTTGCTCACGGCATTCGACTACGACCCGCCGCGCATCTGGGCCGGAGGCGGCTTCTCCGGGCGGTTTGGAGGACCGTCCCAGTTCGGGCAATTCGTCCGCCTGACCGAACACGAAGAGCTGGCGTGGCGCACCCGTATCGAGGGTTCGCTCGGGTTGCCAGGACGCGAGCGGCTCGGACCTGTCGTCGGGCTGCAAGAGCACTACACCAAGGGGCTGGCCGACCTTGGCGACGACTTTCCTGCCCTGCCCCCGGATCTACAGGACGGCCGGCTCCGTGACCTGCCCGCGTTCACCGCGCTGTTATACGGGCACGTGTGCGAGGGGATGTACTCGGCACCGGAGTACGGCGGTAACCGAGACCAGCTTGGCTGGCAGTCCATCGGATACCTCGGTGATGTCCAGCCTCGTGGCTACACCGATGACGAGGTCAGCCGGCCATGACGAGAGACTTCGACACCATCATCGTGGGATCGGGTCCCGGAGGCTCAACCGTCGCCGATGAGCTGACGATGGCGGGGCAGTCGGTGCTCATCTTGGAACGTGGTCGTAACCGGCTCATCGATCTCGATGATCCGCAGCACTTGTTGTCCGAGTACTCAAATGACGAGCTGAAGTTTCTCGAGCGACATTTTCTCGGCCCCGATCCGTGGCTCGAGCCCCGCACGTTTCGTCGCGCCGCGGCCGATGGCGATCGCCTACATGTCGGTGAGGTCAACAACCTCCCGGCGACCGTCGGAGGTGGCGGCGTGCACGCGGACGGCAAGCTGCCTCGCTTTCGTGAGGATGACTTCGCCGTGCTCTCCGAGCTCGGACCGATCGCCGACGCGACGATCGCCGACTGGCCGCTGTCCTACGACGATCTCGAGCCGTTCTACGCCGACGCCGAACGCCTGATCGGCGTGGCCGGTCTGGCCGGAGCCAATCCCTTCGCGGCATGGAGATCGGGCGAGTACCCCATGCCTCCTGGGCCACCCATGTACGGGGCGACGGTCACGGCCGCCGCGGCCGAACGGCTCGGTTATCACCCCTATCCGGGACCGACCGGGTGCAACTCCGTGCCCTACGACGATCGGCCCGCGTGTAACAACTGTGGCTTCTGCGCCTACTTCGGCTGCCCCATTCACGCCAAGGGGGACCCGGTGTCCTCCCTACGGCGGGCGTTGCTGACGGGGCGGGCGGAGCTGCGCCCTGACGCCTTCGTCTCCCGCATCCTCATGCGAGACAAGGTGGCGCAGGGTATCGAGTGGATCAACCTGCGAGGCGATGTCCACCGCGAGCTGTCGGACCACGTCGTGGTCGCGTGCGGGGCCATGGAGACCCCAAGGCTGCTTCTCCTCTCGGGCCTGTCACATCCCCAGATCGGGCGGAACCTCATGTTCCACATGCAGACCTTCGTGATGGGCCGCATGCCATTCCGGGTTCACGGGCATCGGGGTCGGTCGGTCACCCACCTCCACGACGACCACATCGTCGTCGATGACGCGGCGCGTGCCGCCGCGACCGAGGCCGGCCTTCCCTGGATCAAGGGGGGATTGGTCGAGCACTGCAGCCCGGCTCACCCGATCGCCGAGGCGAAGCAGTACCCGTGGGGACCCGACCACAGGCGCCTGATGCGGGAGTCGCCGATGCGAGACCGCTTCCTCGGGTTCTGCATGCAGGGAGAGGACCTACCGCAGGCCACGAACAGGATCGACCTGGACCCGTCGATCCGAGACATTCGTGGCGTCCCCGTCGCCCGGACGACCTATCAGCCCCACAAACACGAGCTCGTGGCGTCGGTCCATCATGCCGCCAGGCTGGCCGCCATCCTCGGCGATACCGGCGCCGAGGAGATCTTTACGGCCACGTCACCGAAGACGAGCGGGGAGCTGCGCACGACCCACGCCGAGATCTCCATGATCCCGGTCTCGCGCCACATCGTCGGGACGGCCCGCATGGGCCGCGATCCCGAGACCAGCGTCTGCGACGAGTGGGGCCGGCTGCGAGAGGCGCCCAACGTCCTCGTCGCCGACTCGTCGCTCTTTCCCACCGGCTCCGGCTATGGTCCGACGCTGACGCTCGTAGCTTTGGCCATCCGCAACGCCAGGGCCTTTGTCGGCTGAGGGCCATCCACCTGCCGACGAGTGGGGTGCCCGAGCCCGGCGCTCCTGCCGACTGGTGTCGCTCCCGTCCGCCGGGCGCGTCGTCTAGCCCCCATCCCAGAACACTCGTCGGAACCTACGTTGAAGCGTCCCCGAACACCGGATCCGTGGGGCTTCTTGGCCGGCAATTGTCGAGGAGCTATTCCTCTTCAGACCTCTGCGGGGGTAAGGATAACGAGGGGAATCTGCCTGTGGGTCTTCTTCTGATAGTTGGCGTAGTTAGTGTGCTTGGCCGTGAGGAGGGGCCAAACCCGGGCCCGCTCATCGGGGTCCGACACCTCGGCGTGCATCTTCTGCGCCGACCCGCCCTGGATCGACACCGTCACCTCGGGGTTTTCCGTCAGGTTTAGGAACCAGGCCGGGTCGTGGTCGTCGCCGCCGCGCGAAGCCACGATGTAGGTGCGCTCCCCCTCCTGGTAGGGGGAGGTGAGCATGCACGAGCGGGCCTGGCCGCTCTTGCGCCCGATGGTTGTCAGCTCCACAACCGGCATCCCGCTGAACGACCGCCCCGCCCGACCCCCGGTGACGGCAATGAGGACCCGGTGGGTTCGGTTCATGAACTTGAGGACAGCGTCGGAAGGCACTGCCGAATAGTAAGCAATGTCCGCTGGTCCCTTCAGTTGGAACCGAAGAAGCGGAACCTCCAAGCGGGTCCCCTCCGGTGCCCCGGCCAGCGCGGCGGTCTCGACCTCGGCCAGGCTGGCCGCGCTCGGCCAGCACTTCCGTTTCGCCAGAGTCTCGCCGAGCTCGTCGAGGACCCGCACGGTGTGGGCGCTGGCGATCCCGCGAGGACCAGGTAGGCGGCGATGGGCAGCAGGACGGTCTCGGCGATGACCCGGGCGAAGCTGCGTGAAGTCACGAGCGGGTCTGGTCGGTGTTGAGGCGGAGGCCGGTGACGGTGGATCGGGGCAGACGACCGGCCTTGGAGTGTCCGGTCATCTCGTCACCGTTGACCGTGACATCGAAGGTCAGGTTGAGGCGCATCGGCCTGGTGATCGATTGCGCCCAGGTCAGCCGGTCCCCGTCCAGGACCACGTCCACGAGCGGGACGTCTTCGCCGCTGCCCCGAGCGACACCGTGCAGAACGTCGTCGCGGCGGACCAGCTCGAGGGTGGCGTGCTGCTTGCCGATAGGGGTGGCGATGGTGAGGGTCCAGGTGCCTTCGACGGGCATGGCGACATTCCTTCAAGGTCGATGGGCTGCGCTCGATGCGGCCGGGCACGAGGCCGACGCAGGAGGTGACACGCCGAGACGGGGCAACGTCGGGGACGGCCTCCGGAGAGCGACCATGCCGCAAGTTACAGCTAGACTGTAACTATGTCCAGATGAGAGGATTGCGACCTCCCGGGACGCGGGCGCGTCGCCGCCATCTCGGAGTGTTCACCGGTTGCTCCGGTCTCGTGTCGGTGGCGACCCGGCATAGCCGGCCGGGACCGGACCGCCCGGCGGGTAGCGCGGGAGCCGCGACGGGTAGACAAGGGCTGCTCCGAGGAACCCCTCCACCGGAAGGACTGCGAGTGCCAAAGAAAGGGAGCTCGGCTCCCCACAGCGAGGTCCACGGCGTCGAACACCTCGTCGACCGGTTGTTCGCCGATGTCGCCCACGGCAGATTCGAGCGCTCCTTGGCCGGACGCACGGCGGTCGCCGCACTGGTTACCACCAGCGAGATCTACATCGAGCATTACAAGGCAAGTTTCGGGAACAAGATGATGTGGAGCCCGATCATCGTGACCCCGCCGATCGTCGTGGCCGGTATCGCCGGGGTGTTCTCGAAGCGATGGGCGAAGACGGCATTGCCGGTCACCGCCGCCGTCTATACCGCCAACGGCCTCGTCGGTGAGTATTTTCACGCCCGAGGGGTGGCTCGCAAGCCGGGCGGGTTCAAGATGATTTCCTACAACCTGCCGATGGGGCCACCCATCTCTGCACCCGGCCTGATGGCCATGGTGGGCGGCATGGGTCTGCTCGCCGCCCTGCTGCGGCGGGAGGACTAGCCGTGTCGGCGGACCGGGCCGACCCTGCCGGGGCTCGAGACCTGACCCAGCCCCACCACCTGCCGAATCTTCGTTCCGATCGGCAGCCTCCCGACACGTCGTGGCTGCCCCGCCAGCGTCGGGGAACCACCCCGCAGATGATCGGGCGATACCCGGACTTCGATGTCTTCGATGCCGCCGACACGTGGGATGCGGCGACGGCCAAGGTGGTCATGGGGCGTATGGAGGTCGGCGGTGCGTTCCGGTTCTTCGAGCCCGAGGAGATCGCCACGCTGCGGGCGTTCTGCGATGTGATGTTGGCCCAGGACGAAGAGCCGCGTGTCCCGGTGGCGGAGTTGATCGACGACAAGTTGGCCGCCGGCCGCTTGGACGGCTTCCAATACGTCGACATGCCCGATGATCGCGACACCTGGCATCTGGTCCTTGCCGGCCTGGACGAGGTCGCCGAGAAACGGTACGGACAGCCGAGCCTTGCGATGTGTGACGCGGAGGCGCGCGAGGCCATCGTGTCCGATCTGGCCGGAGCCGATCTGGCCGGCGGGTCGTGGGAACGTCTGAACGTGAAGCGGGCCTGGTCGGTGTGCACGCGCATGGCCCTTTCCGCCTTCTACTCCCACCCGTGGACGTGGAACGAGATCGGCTTTGGTGGGCCCGCCTACCCGCGGGGCTATATGCGCCTCGGGCCGATGAGCACGCTGGAGCCGTTCGAGACGCCCGGGGCGACCTCGGAGGACCCGGCCCGGGTGCAAGAGGGGCTCGGCGAGTGATTCGCAGCCTGCTGAAGGGCTCCGTCGGCCCCGCCGACAACGACTCCCGTTTCCTCCTCGACGTCCACCGCCGTGACCTGCCCGGGGAGGACACCATGTGGCGGTACGACGACGCCGATGAGGTGGACGTGTGCATCGTTGGTGCCGGGGCCGGCGGCTCGGTCCTGGCCCAACGGCTGGCCCGGGCCGGCTGGCGTGTCGTGATCATCGAGGCCGGACCCTTCTGGCATCCCGACGAAGACTGGGTCTCCGACGAGGCCGGATCCCACGAGCTGTTCTGGACACAGAAGCGGATCATCGGTGGGGCCGACCCGGTCGAGATGGGCAAGAACAACTCCGGGCGCGGCGTCGGCGGCTCGATGGTTCACTACGCCGGGTACACGCCCCGCTTCCATCCATCCGACTTCCAGACCGCCACCCTCGACGGAGTAGGCGCCGACTGGCCCATCGACTACGAGGACATCCGCGCCCACTACGAAACGGTGGAACGCGAGCTACCGGTGGCCGGGCAGAACTGGCCGTGGGGGTATCCCCACAAGTACCCGTTCTCGCCGCACCCGGTGTCCGAGGCGGCCTCGGTGCTCTGGCGAGGCGCGATCGCCCAGGGCATCAAGATGCGCGTCGGGCCGGTCGGGATCGTGAACGGCACCTTCGGGAACCGCCCGCACTGCATCTATCGCGGCTGGTGTCTGCAGGGATGCAAGGTGAACGCCAAGGCGAGCCCGTACGTCACCCACCTACCCGACGCCTTGGAGCATCGGGTGGAGATCCGCTCCTCGTGCATGGCGGCCAGGGTGGACCTCGACGAGGCCGGCCGGGCTCGGGGCGTGGTCTACATCCGCGAGGGCGAGCAGGTCGAGCGGATGCAACGAGCCCGGGTCGTGGCCGTGGCCGGTTATTCCATCGAGACACCCCGACTGATGCTCAACTCCACCTCGGCACGCTTTCCGAACGGTCTCGGTAACAACGAGGATCAGGTCGGCCGCTACGTCATGGTCCAAGGCGCCACGCAGAGCGCAGGACGCTTCCCCGATGAGCTGCGTATGTACAAGGCGCCGCCGCCGGAGCTGTCGTCCGAGGATTTCTACGAGACCGACGGCTCCCGCGGCTTCGCCCGAGGTTTCTCGATCCAGACCGTCTCCCCCGAGCCGATCGCCTGGGCCGAGCATGTCCTCGGCGATGGGCACTGGGGTAGGGCGCTGCGTGAGTACATGCGTGACTACAACCACTGGAGCGCCATCGGGGTCCTCAACGAGCTCCTGCCGCACCCCGACAACCGGGTCACTCTGGCGGCGGAAAAGGATCCCTACGGGCTGCCCGTCGCTCGATTCGATTTCAGTCTCGGCGACAACGACAAGGCCAACATGGCGTACTCCGCCAAGATCATCAAGGACCTCCTGGTCGCCAGTGGAGCGCAAGACGTCCTCACCATCCAACGATTCGCTCACCTCGTCGGGGGTGCCAGGATGGGGACCTCACCCGCGAACAGCGTCGTCGATCGCAACCATCGAGTCTGGGCCGTTCCCAACCTGTACGTCACGGACGGAGGCGTCTGTCCCACCCAAGGCTCCGCCAACCCGGCGCTGACCATCATGGCCCTCGCTTCGCGCCTCGCCGGGCATCTCGCATCGGGCGACGTGGCGGCGACGGCGTCGCGCTCGACGAGCCGATAGCGCCGCCTCCTTGGGGTGAACGGTTGGAAAAGGCTCGGGGGAACGGCGACGACGGTTGCGTCCGAGCCGTCCCGGCGATCTCCGCCTTGCGCTCCGAGGCGGGACGCCTCAGCTTGACCCTTCTGTCCACCGTCTCCAACATCGGCGTGCTCGTCGGGTGCCGCCAGACCTCAGGATGGACCCCCGTTACCCGTGAGGGCGCATCAAGTGGGTGAGGATGGCGGCGGCTACGCCTGGCGTGGTCGGGGTTTCGGGCTGAGCGGCACTGGGTAGCGCGGCAGTCGTGTTGGAACTGGCCGGTCTGGTCCGGCGTTTCGGGTCGACTGTGGCGTTGGATGATTTGAGCTACCGAGTGCCGGCGGGTCAGGTGGTCGGGTTTCTCGGTCCGAACGGGGCCGGCAAGTCGACGGCGATGAGGGCCGTGTTGCATCTGACAGCCCTTGACGATGGGGAGGTGCGCTGGCAGGGCGAAACCTACGGTTTCGAGATGTGCCGCCGTATCGGATACATGCCCGAAGAGCGCGGCTTGTATCCGGCGATGCGCGTCGCCGACCAACTGGTGTACCTGGGCCGGCTGCACGGCCTGGACCGCCGGGCAGCGGAGACAGCCACGGCGACATGGTTGGAGCGTCTGGGGGTGGCGGGACGGGCCGGTGACAAGCTCGAAGCACTGTCGCTGGGTAACCAGCAGCGGGTCCAGCTCGGCGCTGCCCTGCTCCACGATCCTGAGCTGTTGGTCCTCGACGAGCCGTTCTCCGGGCTCGACCCCGTGGGGGTGGACGACCTGGCCGGAGTGCTGCGCGAGCAGGCGGATGCCGGCAAGACGGTACTGTTCTCCAGTCATCAGCTGGACCTTGTCGAGCACCTGTGCGAGTCGGTGGCGATCATCGACGCCGGGCGGCTTGTGGCGTCGGGGACGGTGGAAGACTTGGCCGTCGCCGGAGGCGACCGTCTGGTGGTCGCTGTCGGCGGTGACCGCCAAGGTCGTTGGGCCGAAAAGGTGGCGGGCCTTACCGTCTCGGAAAACGACGGCGGCCGGCTGCGCCTGGCCCTTGGGCCGGCGACCGACCCGCAGTCTGTTCTGTCGGCTGCGAGCGCGGCCGGTCCGGTGATGCATTTCGCGTTCGAGCGGCGACGACTCTCGGAGGTCTTCCGCGAGGCCGTCGGCCGACGCCCCGCGGCGGTCGGCAAATGAATCCTCGTGCCGCCCGTCTCGTTGCCGGCCGTGAGATCCGAGAGCAGGCCCGAGGCAAGGCGCTGTGGATTTCCACGGCGATCTTCGTAGTGGCGATCGTGCTGGTTATCGTCCTGCCCGCCGAGCTGCGAGGCGGCCGCCCCACCTACCACGTGACCGTCGCCTCCCCCGCACCGTCGGGAGCTGTGGCCGCCATCCGCGCCGCCGGGCCCGCCGTGGGTGCCCATGTGGTCGTCACCACCGTCGCCGACAACGCCGCCGCCACCGAGGCGCTCCGAGCCAAGGGCCCGGGCCGGGCCGATATCGCCGTGCTCGCCGGCGCATCGCCGAGAGTCATGGTGGACCGAGCCGCCCCGGCCGCCTCGACATCGACCGAAACCCTTCTGACCGATGACATCGCCCGCCAGGTCGCCGTGGAGCGCGCTATCGCCCGCAGCGGCCTTCCCCCGGCCCGGGCCCGGGCACTGGCCGCCCCCGCCCCGCTGCCGATCGGCCACCTGCGGCCGGCCCCGGTGAGCACCAGCGGCCGACTAATCGGTCTGGGGACCGCCATCTTGTTTCTGATCCTCGTCCAACGCTACGGGTTCGGGCTGCTCATGGGGGTCATCCACGAGAAGTCGGGACGGGTGATCGAGATCCTGTTGAGCACACTGCGTCCCGTCGAGCTCCTCGCCGGCAAAGTCGCCGGCTCCGGGGTGATCGTGTTGGCCCAAGCCGCCGTGTTCACCGTCGTCGCGCTGGTCTCCGCCGAGACTGTCGGATCACACGTCCTGTCCGGCAGCGGGGTCGGGACCATCGTGGAGAGCTTCGTGTGGATCGTCATCGGTTTCTTCTTCTACGCCACCCTCTTCGCCGCAGCGGGCTCTTTGGCCTCTAAACCCGAGGACGCCCAGTCCGTCGGCCTGCCCCTCCAGCTGCCGATCTTCGTCGGCTACTTCCTGGCCTTCACCGCTTTGGGATCCGGTTCGATAAACAGTGTGGTCCGCGTGCTCGCCTACCTCCCACCCACCGCACCTCTCGACATGCCCGTGCTCACCGCGGCCGGGGGCGCCGGCCCACTCCAGGTGGCGATCAGCATGGCGATCTGCGTGGCCGGCACCGTCGTGGTCGCCCGGGTAGGCGCCGGCATCTTCGCTCGTTCCATCCTCCACACCGGCCGTCGCCTCAAGGTCCGAGAGGCCCTCCGCGACCAGCCGGCCCCGTCGAGAGCGATCACCACCCCCGCCAGCCGGTAGCCCGGCGACTACGGCAGTAGGCGGACAAGAGACGCCAGCGTCCCCGCCGGTAGAGGACCGCTTACGGGCATTCGACCCTCTGATCCAGGCGGCCCGGGCCAGGCTCGGTCCGGCTACCGTACTTTTCGTTCCGATCCTGGTCAGGCCCGGCCCCGTCTATCGTGAAACAGGCGATGGAGCTGCGTCGACGGAACCTGGGCTGGGTGGCTGCGGTGCTCTCGGCGATCGTGCTGGCGGGCTGCGGCTCCTCGGTCGCGACTGGGAGTGGCTCGGGCGCTGCGAGCACCAGCACGACGACCATCGCCGTACCACAGGCCGTCAGCGGTCCCGGCTTCTGCCCTGCCGGGGTGCTGCGCATGCGGATCGAGCGGTTGCCAGCCAGGTTCGACGTCACTGGCGCTGTCGAGTGCTCGGAAGACCTGGCGAGTGTTCCTGGGCGCGGTCAGTGGCTGGTAGAGGACGAGAAGGAGGCATCAAGCGGCCTGAGCCGCCTGGCGAGCGCCCTGCGACATCGGGACCAGGCGCCCCCACCCGGCGGTGTCGCCTGCGCTGCGGTCCTCGTTCCGGTGCCCCAGGTCGTGGTTGTTGGCGGCGGGAAGGTACTGAGGCCCCGCTTCCCGCTCGACGAGTGCCACCAGCCGCAGTCGCCGGCCCTCTCGGCGCTGCGTGCGCTGCCCTGGAGGCTGGTGCACCGGCGGCTGCTCCGACAGGTGGAGACACCAGCCGAGTTGGCCAGCGGCTGTCCCTCCGCCTACAAGGACCTCTTCGACCTGGACGCCGCCTCGTTCGTGCCGGCTCGGACAGGGCCGCTGCCCCACGGCGAGCGGAGTCCGTTCACCATCTGCGTTTACCGCGACACCAACCCCGCCCTCAACCGCCCCGACGGGCGATCTATCTCGGGCGCCGACATTGAGATCGGCGCTTTCGCCGGCTGGACACGCCAACGCGGCACGGCGGCCGCCTCCCTGCTCAGGGGGCTCAGCCACGAGCGGTCGACAGCCACGTGCGTCCGGAAGCATCCTGCTTTTGCCACCATCTCAGGCCCTGACGGACAGCCCGACGTGCTTGTCGAGTTGGGCGGCTGCGACCGTGTCCTGCGCATCGGCGTCGAACCGGCCGGTCCGGCCACCCCCACCTCTGGTTCACCACCGCCAACCGCCCCCGCCAGCATGGAAGTCGAGAGCATCGGCCAGGCTGCACCAGCAGCAGTGGCGCGCATCGAATCGCTCACCAAACCGGCGACCTGAGGCCCAGGCTGGCGGGTCCGGATAGGCAGGTTCCAACCCGGGACAGCACTCGTGCGAGCGCAGAACGACAACGCACCTGCATCACTACCGTCAGGCTGGCAAGCGCCGACGCGGCGATCTGGCGCTTGACTCCGGGGCATCCGAGTCCCGTAGCGCGAGCGTCCACCGGACAGGCAACAAGCTATGGGGAGCGGAAGATGTCGTGTGTACCGATCCGGCGCCACACGACGTGCCCCTGGCCGGCCTTGACCTCGCCTCCGAACTGCCAGGTGGCCCGGCCGTCTGGGGCGAACGTCATCTCCATGATGTTGCCCGCCCCTTGTACGCCTTTCACCCGGAGACCGGGCCGGAACGGTCGGCCTGCTTCCAGATCCTCGACGAACCGAGCAACCGCTGCACGAAATCGCTGTTGCTCGGCAGAGCCAAGGGACCGCCAGTCCTGGTCGAATCGAGGAAGCCGCTGGTAGGTCGGCACCTACCGGAGCGAGTCAAGGAAGGCGTCGCCGTTGTCGAAGACGGTTCCCTCGCCGGCGGCGATCTGCTCGCTGGCCTTCCGTTCCCCGGCCTGCCACGCGTCGGTCCAGAACCATGACTGCTCGGCCGGGATCGACTTCAGTCCGCGCATCGTCACCTGGCCTGCCTCTACGACAAACGCTACGTCATCGCCCACCTCGACGTGCAGGGCCTCCCGGACCTCTCGGGGCAGCGTGATCTGCCCCCTGCTCCTGACCACCGCTCGGGCCATCCGTGCTCCTCTGACATTCGTACTTTCAGAAGAGCATCCTAGCCGGTCCCCCGCCGTTCCAGCGGCTGCTCGAGGCGGAGTCGTAAGGGGATCCCCTGCGGTGCACACACCTGGTCGTCCCAGCGGTCGCCATCCCGGTCCCGCAACCGGTCGGTCAAGTGACGCGCCGGTCGTGCTGGTGGGGTTCGCTGCTGTCGACGATGTGGACGGTGGCTTGGATGGTCATTCGGCTCTGGAGGCTGTTGGCGATGAAGCACTCGCGGTGGGCGATGTCGGTGAGGTCACGAACGCGCTTCTCGGTTGCCGGGGCGCGCACGATGATGTGGGGTCGCAGTCGTATCTCGGTGATCCGCGCCGGTCGGTCGGCTTCGGGCATGACCGCTTCGGCGTGGTCGTGGTAGGAGATGACGTCGATGCGCGCCCGGGCGGCGACGGCGAGAAAGGAGAGGAGCTGACAGGAGGAGGCGGCCATGACCAGGAGCTGCTCGGGGTTGAGCTTGTCAGGGTGTCCGCCGAAGGCGGGATCCGCGCTCAAGTCCAGGTCGGGCTGCGCCGGTGGGGCGCTGGCGCGGTGCGTGCGGTTGTAGTGGTCGTAGCCGGTGCCGGTCGATCCTTCCCAGGAGCACACGGTGTGATAGCGGTGGGTGGCTTCTGCGCTCATGTGGCCGTCCGGTCGCGCTCGTCGAGGACGGCGCCCAGCCAGGCCGTGGCCTTGTCGATGGCGGCTGGCGGGGACTGGGTCATGACCTGCCCGGCGATCTCGGCGATCGAGGTGGACGCCAGCTGGCTGCGCCAGGCGTCCTCGGCTCGCCACATCGCGGTGGCGATGGCGCAGGTCGGCGTGTAGAGACGAGCAGCAACCGCTGAGGGTCCTCTCCGGCGGATCTCACCGCAACGGAATGCCTGTTGGGTCCCTTCGACGGCTTGGACCACGTCGAGCAGGGAGATCGCCTCGGCCCGACGAGCCAGGCGGTACCCGCCGTGGCGGCCGCTGGTCGACTCGACGATCTCGGCCCGCACGAGCGCCTGGAGGGTCTTGGCCAGGTACGGGCCGGGCACGCCGTGGTACTCGGCCAGGCGGGCCGCCGGCAGTGACACCCCGGGGGGGAGGGCGGCCAGGATGGCGGCGCAGTGGGCGGCCCATTCGACGCCCTCGCTCAACCGCATACCCGGACCCTAGTTATCCCGGATACCGCCCGGCCCGCCTAACCTGGATACAAGACATCCGGGTTACTCGGGAGGTGGACGGTGAGGCTTGCCATTGCCGGTGGGACTGGCGTCGTCGGCCGTCAGGTCGTGAATGTTGCGGCCGGGGAGGGACACGAGACGGTGGTCCTCAGCCGATCCGCCGGTGTCGACCTGCGCGACCGGGCACAGGTGTCAGCCGCGCTGGAGGGAGCTGACGTCATCATCGACGTGGCCAACACGGCGACAGCGAACGCCAAGCGAGCCACGGCGTTCTTCACCGAGGTGACTGCCCGCTTGGCGAGCGGCGGCGCATCCCGGGGAGTGTCCCGTCTGGTAGTGCTGTCAATCGTCGGGCTCGAACGCGTCTCGGGCTACGGCTACTACCGGGCCAAGCTGGCCCAAGAGCAAGTGGCGCGCCGCGGACCGCTGCCGGTGACCATCGTGCGAGCCACCCAGTTCCACGAGTTCGCCAGCCAGATCCTGGCCCGCACTCGGGTCGGGCCTGTCTCCTTCGTCCCGATCATGCGCGTCCAGCCGATCGCCGCTCGCAGCGTCGCCGAGTACCTCGTGCAGACGGCAGGGAAGCCAGCATCGGACGACCCCGTCGAGATCGCCGGACCAGACCAAGCAGACCTGGTCACACTGGCCCGGGACGTTGCACGCCGCCAGCATCGCCGCCTGGCTGTGCTGCCGATCACCTTCCCCGGTGCGACCGGAAAGGCCATGCGCCACGGCGGTCAGCTTCCCGGCCCGGACGCAGAGATCCTGGGGCCTAACTTCACCGACTGGGCGGCAACCGCTGACAACCTCCACTGACTGACACCCGCCGTCCACACATCGACGAGATGGTCGCCACCAATCCAACCACCGTGGAGATCCACGTGCCCCCCATGCCGAGCGCCACGACGCTGGTGTGTAGCATGTCTTGTGCTACAATTGAATTCTATGGAACGGATCGGCGTCAGGGAGCTTCGTCAGCATGCATCACGGTACCTGGCGCTGGTCAAGGCTGGGGAGAGCGTCGAGGTCACCGAGCGAGGAGAGCTGGTCGCCCTTCTGACCCCGCCCGAACGGCCCCGAAGCGCCAGAGAGCGGCTCATTGCCGCCGGACGGCTTCTTCCCGCAGTGAGTCCAAGTGGACGGCTTCGCTGCTCCCAGCCCGTGCCGGTCGCCCCGGGGGAACCAACCAATAAGGAGCTGCTCGACGCCCAGCGCGAAGAGCGACTGTGATCTACCTGGACTCCTCGGCGCTGATGAAGTTGGTCCGCCAAGAGGACGAAACCGAGGCCCTCCGCAGCTGGCTCGAGGCACGACCCGAGCAACCGGCGGTCACGAGCGAGCTGGGACGAGTGGAGGTCCTGCGTGCCGCGCGAAGGGTCGGTGGCCAGGTGATGATCGAATCCCGAGCCGTCGTCGGCGACCTCGATCTGGTCCCGCTCCACCGCGCCGTCCAAGACGTCGCCTGTGAGTTGGGCGACCCGCTGCTTCGCACTCTCGACGCGCTGCACCTAGCCTCGGCTCTGTTGCTCGGTGACGAGCTGACGGCGTTCATTGCCTATGACCAACGGCTCGTCGAGGCCGCGAAGGCAGCGGGCCTGCGCGTCAGCGCCCCGGGCCAGCCACCACCTGCTCGAAGATAGTTGCGGGCGTTGATCTTGCGCGGCGCTCCTGGAGCCGGCATGGCGTTTCCAGGGTTTCATGGCCGGGTTACGGCCTGGTGGCGGCGACGACGGCGTCGCCACCGCGGCGCCAGGTGAGGCCGGCGTGGGCGAACCCGGTGGCCCGAAGGGCGTCGATGTGCCAGGAGGAGGCCAGGTCTGACTCTGTGTGTGACGACCCGCCTCGCCCGGCGAATCGGCTGTGACGCTCGGCCACGACTGCGGCCATCTCCGGCTCTTGGCCGAGGAGCTCCCACCAGCCGTCCCAGTCGCACGCGCCGGTATCTGCTCGTTGCCGCTCGCTGCGAGCCTCGGACAGGGGGGCGAGGGCGTCGTTGAGGCTCCCCATGCCCTCGTCGACCATGTGGTCGGCGTTGGCGAGCACCCCGCCCTCGCGCAGGAGACCGCCGCTCTCGGCATAGACGGCTGCGACGCGCTCGGGGTCCAGCCAGTGCAAAGCGGTAGCCGTAAGCACGGCGTCGAAGCTGGCCTCGGGCTCGCCGAGGGAGCCAAGCCATTCGGGCGTGGCCAGGTCGGCCCGGCAGACTCGCACCCGGCGGTCGCCGTCGAAGGTTCCGGCCGCGATGGCCAGCAGGGCGGGGTCCACGTCGACGACCACCGCCGAAGCGTTGGGGAAGCGAGCCAAGAGGCGGCGGGTGATGGACCCAGTTCCCCCGGCCAGGTCCAGGACCCTGGGAGCCGGGCCACAAGCTGCCTCGACGACGTCGAGCATGGCCGCCAGACGAGCCTCCCGATCCGGCAGGTACGCCTCTTGTTGGGCGTCCCACTGCTGTTGCCAACGCTCCCACTCCACGCTTCACGCTCCTGAACGGCGTAATAGTCATTTGTCTCTGGGCCACTTACAGTAGTTGGGCTGCGAGTAAGCTGTCAATGTGGACTTTCCCCATTACGCTGAGGCCGCCGCCGAGCTCGTCAACTCCGAGATCGACTCGCCCGAAGCGCTCCGGGCCTACCTGGTCGGACGTCCGTGGCTCGCCGAACGCGTGCGCCCCGGCGACGTCCGGGCACTGTGTCGACTCCAGGCCGAACTCGCCGCTGTCGTCGACGCTTCCGATCGCAGCGCAGACGCCGAGGTCGTCGAGAGGGTCAACCGTCTCTTGGCCCAACACCCCATCCGCCCTCGCATCTCCGGCCATGACGCCACCAGCTGGCACCTTCATGTCAACGACGCCGACGCCGTCGTGGCTGAGGTCCTCGCCGCCGAGGCGCTTTTCGGAGTGACCTTGCTTGTGACTGAGGTTGGCGCCACCAGACTCGGCCGCTGTTCCGCCCCCGACTGTCACCGCGCCTTCGTCGACACGTCGACCAACCACTCGCGCCGGTTCTGTTCCACCCGTTGCGCCACGCGCACGAACGTCGCCCACTACCGCCACCGCCGGCGAGTCGCGGAAGACGTTCTCGTGACCCGTCCCGCTCAGATTGGTCCTGGTTGAACACCACTGAGCGGCAGGCCGTTCCGGCATGTCCAACGGGAACGGCCTCGTCGGTCGCCGCTCGAGCGGTGCCGAGGTTGAGCGCCCCTGGGTTCTCCGCCGTTCGCCAGCGGTTTGCTTGCCGGTCAATCCGGCGTCGCCGGACGCAAAGACCAGACGACGGGCGGGCTGCTGAGCGATGATGGGGAGATGGTTCGACCAACGCCGCCGTTTGATCCGGTTCCCGCGACCGATGAGGGCTACGAGGCCTCCCGCGGCTATCTGAAGAGGCGCTTCGCGACCTGGGGCGCGGAGCACGGGGTGAAGCTCGGCGCCGATCCCGGCGAGGCGCCGGTCCACTACAAGTACCACTACGTCGATGGTCATCTCACTCGATGGAGCCGTGCCGATCTCGACCGGGTCTATCTGGAGCTCTACCCGGCCAAGGTGATCGCCGGGCCCGACGAGCTCGATGCCGCGCTCGACGAGGCCAAGGCGTTCGTTGCCTTCCTCGGCGACGCCGGTCTGCTCGACGAGGCAAGTGACGATCCCGGTGTGCTAGCGGACCGCATCGATGCGATCTCGTCCCGGTTCCGCACGAACATGGCCGATGTCGCTCGCTTCAGCCCGGCCAAGCGCGTGTGGAGCGCGGCGATGGCCGAGGGCGTCGAGCTCGACGACGAGGCGGCGGTGCAGTCGTTTATGGCGTCCTTCAACGCGCGCTCAAGGGCCGAGCGTGAGCTCGTCTTCGGTCGTTCGTTGCCAGCCGGCTCGTCTCAGACGTCGTCAGGGAGGGCCACGCCACCCGGGACCCGCCCCCGTCGGGTCCAGCCGGACCGTCGACGCAAGCGACGCTGAGTTATCAACCGGCCACGGCCTCGTCAGTAGGGTGCGCGTAGGCCGCGGAACATCGGAAAGTGGAGGACGTTGCAGGTAAGTAACCGCGCTTCAGCACGAATGGCGGTCGCAGCGATCGCGAGGTCGGCGCTGTCGAACTTGTGATGACTGGCGAGCCATCGCCGGCCCAGAGCGCCAGCCTCCTCGGGTCACGTCCTCGTTGACCGGATGCCAGGCGAGGGTCGACAACAACGAGCGGGTCTCGTCTCCTTCTGCTGTCCGCATTCCGGCAAGGACTTCTAAGCGGTGACTTCACTGACATGAAGCGGCGCCACGCCACGCTCCTGCTCGAGGAGCGCGGCCGCATCGATTCGTATCGGTCCGCCTTCTTTCTTCAGACACCGTTCCATAACCGTTCTATAACTGAACTCGCCGTCCGGTGGCGGACAGCCGATAAATATCCCTGCGCAAGCCGTCACGTAGTCGTCACCTAATCATCGAAGGGTAGAACTGATCTCGTTGAGCTTGATGAATTCAGAAAGGGAGAATCCAATGCTCGTTACCAGTTTCATCATCGGTGGTCTCATCTTCGCTGCTGTTCTGGCGGTCCTGTTCGCCGGGATACACCTGGCCGGCCGGGCCGCAAGAGAAGCACAGGACACTGCCGCGGCTCGCCGCTCAGGCACCCCCGACGTCCTCGACGTTGGCGGCGTATCCCAAGCCGAACTCGACGAGGCGTGGAACTTCATCCAGGCCACCCATAGCCACAGAGAACCCGCCGGGGTGCTGTGACGGCCCAGGAAAGAACGACACCGGCGGATGGTACTGACCACCCCGCCCGAACATTGGTGACCACGACCGGGAAGGAACGCAAGATGACCACAAAGCTAGGTAAATCGAACAAGTGGACCCGATTCGAGTCCGGTCGATGAGCGGTTCTGGGCTCACGGTTGGGCCGAGTTCCGACGAGCCGATGCGGGCAATGTTGGCATCGCTCGACGCCGCAAAGGCGCTACTGCCAGACGATATATCGCCTGAGCAGATGGCGAGTCTGGGCACATCAGCCCGTTCAGGCGACCCCCAACAGCTCGGTGAGCTTCTCACCCGGATGGTTTACGCCATCGGCAAGCTAAAGGCCGAGGTCGCGACCTTGAAGACGCAAACTTCACGCGGGACAGTGCTGTAACCCGGGTTCTCTTGTTTAGCCGTGCCAAAACGGCGGTGAACGCTACGGCAACTTGCCGCGATGGTCGCCCCCCGATTACGCCACTTACCGACTCTCGTGGCCGTGAGCCATGCTGTACCTCAGTTCGGCGTAGTCCGCATAAGTGATCGGCTCGTATGCGGCGGGCTCGCCATGGGCTACGAACGGGGGCAGGCACTCGATGACCGCGCTCTTCGCCGGGTTGTGGAAGTAGGCGATCGACTGGCGTCGAGTCGAACCGGTGGCGTCCCTCGGCGGGTTGACCACCCGGTGGGGAGTGGACTTCCAGCGGCCGTTGGTCCACCGCATCATGGAATCGGCGATGTTGACGACGAAGGAGCCCGGTAGGGCCGCGACGTCCAACCAGCTGCCGTTGAGATCCTGCACCTGGAGCCCGCCCGGGGCGTCCTCCGATCGCAGGATCGTCAGAAAGCCGTAGTCGGTGTGGACGCCGGCGCGGAGCTGACCTTGTTCTGGTGAAGCGGACTGGTCGGGATAGTTGAGCACCCGCAGCGAGGAGTGATGGTCGACGAAGCTGGGCTCGAAGTAGTCGGCGGGAACTCCACTCGCCTCCGCGAAGATCCGCCGGAGATGGCCGGCCAGTGTGCCCATGGCGTCGAAGTAATCGAGCCAGGCGGCCCGCAGACCGAGAGGATCGGTCGGCCAGGTGTCTCCAAGGAAGCCCGGGCCGAAGTCCAGCGACTCCTTCAGGTCGCTTGGCGACTGACCCCCAGCCGCCGACGCGAGGGCCTCGGCCCTGAGGGGGAAATACATGAGGCCGCCGCGAACGGTGCCGGTCGGGGCGGTGCGCATCTTGATTTCGGCCGACAGGTCGAAGAAGGACGTGGAGGCGGCCCGCACGCGATCGACCAGGGTCTCCGGTACTCCGTGGCCGACGATGCAAAAGAATCCGAGAGACTCCGCTGCTCGTCTCACATCGGCCACAACGCTAGGATCTCCCGCCTCATCGCCGGCGATGAAGGGCGAGACGTCGACGACCGGGATGGTCGGGTGGTGGGTCATGCGCCACTCAATCACGGCAGGCACGTCGACTGTGGGAGCGTCCCGGGACAGGCCGCCGTGACCCTAGATGCGCTCTTAGCGCACGCACTATTAGCCTGGTGATGCAGTAGCATCACGTGCATGCGCACGACCCTGAGCCTCGACGATGACGTTCTGCTCGCGGTCCAGGAGCGAGCGCGGCGCGAGAAGCGCACAGCTGGGCAGGTGCTGTCGGATCTTGCTCGCCAGTCACTGACAGGTCAGTCCCGGCAGGTCGAGGACCGTGGAGCGGGCCGTCATGGGTTCCGCCCCTTACCGCGCCGCGGTGCCGCAGTTTCCAATGCCCTCATCGACCGGCTCCGAGAGGACGAACCCCAGTGACGTGTGCCTTGCTCGACGTCAACGTGCTTGTGGCGCTGCTCGATAGCGATCACGTGGAACACGATCGAGCCAGCGACTGGCTCGACGACGAGATCGACGCAGGCTGGGCATCGTGCGCGATCACCGAGAACGGCTTCGTGCGGATCATTAGCCAGCCCCGCTACCCGAGTCCCGTCTCGGCTACCGAAGCCATCGACCTTCTGAGCCAAGCCTGCGAGAACGATCATCACGCGTTCTGGCCTTGCGATGTCAGCCTGCTCGATCCCCAGATCGTGGACCGCTCCCGCCTGCACGGCCCCCGCCAAGTGACAGACGCCTACCTGCTCGCCGTGGCCATCGCGCACAACGGGCAGTTCGTCACCTTCGACCGCTCGTTCTCCCTCAGCTCGGTACACGGCGCCACCGAAGAGCACTTGACGATCCTGTAAGCCACGCTCGGTGCTCGCCCCCTGCAAGAGGTCAGACCATGAGGGGCAAGGATGAGCTAGGAGTCGCCTCCGGCCTCGGGCACACAGCCCCTTGCGACTGATGTTGTAGCGCCATTTCTCACCGCGGGCCACGGTGACAGCTGGCATCCTGGCGGCCCCGCTGCGTCCCGAGAAATGGCAGCCAGGATCTCGACACGCCCGAGGGACGAGGAGCGCCGCCCGGTTCGCTTCAGCCATTCCTCAACGCTGGGCCGGCCCGCCAGGCGTACGGCCTCGGCGCGCAGCAGCTCGGGCACGCTGATGCCGGACTCGGCGGCATGGCGAACCAGGCCCGCGTAGACCTCGTCGTCTAGATCACGAATCTGAACGGTCGTGGGCACGGGTCGTGCACAACATGCGAGTTCGCACCGACACAAGCAAAGGCGCACCACGTGACATCTCGATCCTCGAGCATGGGTAGATGCTCTGGCCGTTGCGGGCGACGACCGCTGCCCATCGGGCGGGCCGGCCTGTCCAGCCACTGCGCAAGTACCGCGGTCTGACACTAAACTAAAGCCCCCCTTTGGGGGGCTGCGGTAGTGGGGGGAGCGGCTGTGGTCAGGCGGTGCGGGTGAGGACGGGGGTCCAGCGGGCCGGCGCGGTCTGTCCGATCGGGGTTCCGTTGGGGCGGTGGAAGGTGAGGGTGTGGTTGGGGTCGCCGGTGGCGGTGTAACCGCTGTGGATGAGGGTGTGGTGGCGGGGGCAGGCGAGGTAGCCGTTGTCGATGTCGGTGGGGCCGCCCTTCACCCACGGTTGGTGGTGGTGGAGGTCGGTGATGCGGCGCTGGCAGCCGGGGAAGCGGCAGTGGCCGCCGTCTCTGATAGTGGCGGCTCGGCGCTGTGCGATCGACCACTCCCTGGTCTTGCGGCCGAGGGCGAGGGGCTCTCCTTGGGGTCCGACGAGGTGGGTGACGGTGGAGGTGTCGCAGGCGACCCGCTCGGCGGTGGCGACGTCGATGGGCGTGCCATCTACGAGTCGCGTGTCGTCGGGGGTGTCGGCGTGGGTGACGAGATGGACGAGGTAGCGGTCGGCGCCGACGGCGTGGCCGTCGTCGGCGTGAGCGATGGCGGTACGGGTCATGTCCATGAGGGCGTCGGCTTGCCGGGCCGGCCAGGGCCGTCTGTCTTCGGCTGAAGACTCGTCCACAGCCCTGAGCGTCGGTCTGTCTCCAGCTGAAGACTCGTCCACAGCCCCGGGCCGGTCGGGGCTGGGCTGGTCGGGTCCGGGGTGGTCGATGAAGGCGCGGACGGCGCCGGCGAGTTCCTCGGTCTCGATGTCGGTGAGGGTGATCTCGACTCGGCCGGTGCCGTCGTAGTTGCGGATGATGCGCAGCCCGCGTCGGGTGTCGATATCGGTTGGGGGGCGGTGTTGGTCGGCGTGGAGTTGGTAGTGGCGGACGGCCCGTTCGATGTCGGCGACGGTCCCGGCCGCGGCGAGGTCGATGAGGGCGGTGTCGACGGCGGGGTCGGGGGCGTCGATGCGGGTGATGGCCCGGGCTGCTGAGTAGGAGAGGCGCCCGTCGGACATGGCGTCGGCGACCGCGGGCCGTCGGTGGAGTTGGGTGGCGATGCGGAGTTTTTCGTAGGCGGTGGCTCGGCCCATGCCGGTATGGGACATGAGCCACTCGGCGCCCGACAGCTGTCCGTCGGCGTACCAGCCTTGGTGGCGGTCGAAGTCGGCGAGGGCCACGAGCCAGTTGGCCTCGCCGCGGTCCAGGTCCCGGCGGTGCGTAACCAGCCAGGCGCCCGGATAGTCACCGACGGTCATCATCTCGTCCCCTTCCGGCAGCGCCACCACACATCCTCCTCCGCATCGTCGAACGTATGTTCGACACCCCTTTCATCATACGCCACCCCTGTGACGGCTTCCATGCTCTCCGACCACGCCAAGACCGGCGTCTCTGCTCGTTGAACGATGATGGCGATGCCAGTCGGACTGAGCTTCAGCCCTTGTCGGTGGAGCGATAGCTGGCGCGGCTCGTCAGTCGCTGGATGATGACAGGAGCGCGCTCATCTTGGACGCCGAACACCATGAGGAGTTCGGCGGCCTCGCCGCCGGGGTCGCCGATGCAATGCGGCACTCGGGCGTGCCAACTGCGAGGCGGATAAATCACCCACCCCTGGATACCGTCGGCACGTCTGCTGAGTGGCACGAAGATCAACCCGTAGCGGGGGATCGGACGAGGTGGATGTGTGGGTCGCCGGTCGGCGAGGCATAGACCAGCTCGTCGAGCGCAACGCCGTGTGCCCTCGCCAAGGGGCAGCAGCTGCTCAAGGCCGAGATCGAGCCTGAGATCCGAGGGTGCCCGTCTTCTGTACGAGCAGCCACCCCAACGAGAAGCCCTGCGAACGTGCTTGATATCACGATATCATGTTTGGGCGTGGCTCAGATTTTGATACGTCAACTCGACGACGACGTCAAGCGCAAACTGCAACGCCGAGCGCGGCTTAACGGCCGCAGCACCGAGGCGGAGGTACGCGAGATCCTGCGGGCCGCCGTTCGGGGCGATGAGGATCCCACTGGACGTCTTGGATCCAAGATCGCCACGAGATTTGCCGGAATCGGCCTGGACGACGACATTGCAGAGCTCCGCGGACAGCCGGCGACGCCGGCCGAGTTCGACAGGTGATCCTGCTCGACACCAACGTGCTGTCTGCGCTGATGCGCCGAGAACCCGAGCCCGCAGTCCTTAACTGGCTTGACTGCCAACCGATCGAAACTATCTGGACCACCTCGATCTCGGTGTTCGAGATCGTGATGGGCATTCGGCTCCTTGAGCCGGGTCAGCGCCAGACCGAGCTTGAGCAGGCGTTTGAGTCGTTGATCGATGACGACATGGACGGACGCGTCCAGCCGTTTGATCGGGCATGCTCTGCCGAGGCGGGACGCATCGCCGCCGCGCGCCGGCGCATCGGTCGCCCCGTCGAGTTCCGCGACGTTCAAATCGCTGGGATCGCGGGCGCGCGCGGCGCAACGCTCGCGACCCGGAACACCCGGCACTTCACCGGGCTCGGGCTCGATCTAATCGACCCCCGCTGATTCGGCAGGCCCCGGCTTAGCGAAGATCGTCGCGTGCGCACCGGATGGCGGACTCGTCACCGCCGGCTTCCGCTTCCTCCAAGACCGCTTCAGTGGGAGCCCGGTCGCCGGAGCGCTCAGCCCGTGACGGTGAGGCGGAGCGAGGCGTGCAGGGTCCCCGATTCCACCCTGATGGTGACCCGACCGACCCGTTTGGCGGTCACCGACCCCGTCACGGGGTTGACCGACGCCACCGAGGGATTCGTCGAGGTCCACGTATGAGACGCCGGGTTGGCGATGCCGACCTTGATCGCGGCCAGGTCGTCGTCGGCGTAACTGGTTCCCGTGGCGGTGATGTGTTCGCGGTCGCCGACGCCGAGGGTCGTCGTTTGGGGAGTGTCGATGGTCAGCGATTTGAGGATCGGTTGCACGAGGAACTGGACGGTGCCGTCGGGCAGGAAGTGGAACAGGGCGTAGTAGTAGAAGCCCCCCTGATCGGCCGGGGCGTAGGCGGGCACGCCCACGTCGGCCACCGTCAGGTTCGGGATGCCGTTGGGGACCTGGTCGCCGTACTGGTTGAGCAGCTGGTCGGCGAAGCCGCGAGCGTGACCGAACAGCAAGATGAGGTGCACGCCGGGGTGGCTCACCTGAAACTTGTGGGCCAGCAGCTCGTACATCTGCGCTTCGTAACGGTCGGCGAACTGGCTGTTCTTCACGACGTGGGGGTCGTAGGCGGGGACGTGGGTGACGAGGACGACGTCCTTGGTCTTCGTCGTGGACAGCTGGTTCACGATCCACGGGTACTGGTCTCTTGCCGGTACCTGGTAGGGGTCCGACGCGGTGATCCCGATATGCGAGCTGTCGGCGACAATCAACTGGGCGTGCCCCGCGGTCCACGCGTAATGGGTGGCGCCGAACACGCTGGCGAAGTTCACGTTCTCGGGGTTGGCTCCTTGGGTGATCTCATGGTTCCCGACGGCCAGGTGGTAGGGGACTCCGAACTGGGTCATGGTCTGTTTCAAGAAGTCCAGGTTGGCCAGCGTGCCCGTGTCGACCATGTCTCCTTGGGTCTGGATGGCGTTGGGTCTGGCCCTGGCGGGCAGGGTCTTGACCTGCGAGGCGATGGCCTTGAGGTCGACGGCCGCGGTGGAGCCGGGGTCGGTCGAAACGAGGTGGGCGTCGTCGAAGGACATGACCGTCCGGCCGCCCTTGGTGAAGTCGTTGGGGCTCTGCTTGTACTGGAGCCACTTCGGGCTGCGGGGGATCGGCACGTAGGGCGGGTTGACGACAGGACGAGGCGAGTACAGCGCCTGCAAGCCGGCCAGTTCCACGTCGCCGGTCAAGGTGGACGCCGGGTCGATGACCAGGATGTCCATGAATCCCAGGCTGAGGGGGTACTGCAGCCCGGCCGGCAGCTGCGTCTCGACGAAGGTCCAGCCGTCGAAGTCGAGACCGGTCGGATAGAAGGTCTCGGTGCTGGCGTTCCCGGATTGGTCGAAGTTCTCGGCCAGGGTGAGGACTCCGTTGGCCAGGGCCGTGCCCGCCGGTGCGGAGCCGCCCTTGATCCAGATCCCCACCGCGGTGGGGACCTGGTTGCCGTTGAGCTCTCCCACGTTGTCGGTGACCGTGGAGGGGTTGAAGACCACCTGCTTGACTCCAGATCCGCCGGGGATGTTGTAGTGGACGTCCATGGAGCCGCCGAAGCCGCTCGGCGCCGCGGTGGATTCCGACAGGGTGCCGGTCGACCCCTCGGTGCCGCTCACGGTCCACTTGCTGACATCGGTCATGGTGTCGACGCTCTGGCTGGTGGTGCCCACGGCGATGGTCGTGGTGGCCGTCGCGCCGCCAGCCACGCCCTTTACCGTGGCCAGTCCCACGCCCGATGCGGCCGCCGTGTAGACGCCGGCCGTGCTGATCGTGCCGAGGGCGCTCGGGGTGGCCGTCCAGGTCACGGAGTCGGCGGGGACCGGCACGGTGGCACCACCGACCCTGCCGCTGACGGTGAAGGCCTGCGTCCCGCCGCTACCGATGTCGGGTTGGGAGGGGCTGACGGAGAGCGATGACAGGTGGGTGACGACGCGGAGGTCGACCGTGGCGCGCGCCTGCCCATCGCGCACGACCAGGCGACCCCTCGCCGCCGTGCTCGCCGCCTTGATCAGCGCGTAGTGGGCGCCGTTGCTGGCCGTTGTTGCTCCGACCACCCTGGCCGCGGATTTCGGGACGACACTGAGGGTGGGTGTGCGCGTGGCCGGGTTGCCGGCCGCGTCGGTGGCGGAGACGGGGACCGACACCGTGGTGCCATCGAGCATGGTGAGCGCCTTGCCCGCGTTGACCTGGGCCGCAGTGGCCGCCTTCGCCTTGGACTCGGTCGAATAGATGAACAGTCCGTTGGCCACGTCACGCTCTTGGCCATCGGAGGGGACGTTGAGGACCGAGACCGACCTGGCCCCGGCCGTGCGGCCCACCATTTCCGCCGACCCGCCCGAATCGAACTCGATGGCGTTGTAGGCGCCGTGCTGGGCGAACCACTCGGCGAACTGAGGTCGGGTCAGGCCCACCGCCTGATCCTCGGCTTCTTCGCCGTCGAAGACGGCCATGATGGCGTGATTGCCGTTCTTGGTCACCCCGAGGCCGACGACGGGATAGCTCACGTTGTTCTCACCGCTGCCCTGGAGCGGCACCCCGAGCTTTCCGTTGTCGAGCAGGTTGGCGCCTCCGCTCACGGCCGTCGTGACATAGGGAGTGGACGCCGACGACTGGCCCTTGAGCGGGTAGGGCGAAAGGCTCTCGCTCACGGCGATCCGGTCCCCCGGTTTCACCGTGCCGGTCAGCCACGCCGCCGCGGCCGTGCCCGTCGAGGCCACCAGGTCCTGGCTCGGCGCTGCCAGCGTGGGGATCGACGTCACCCCGGAGGCAACCGAGTTGATCACGAGCGTGGGGGAGTTGGCAGTCGACCCCTTGACCTCGGTGGCGGTGGCGACCACCGACGATCCGAGGGTGGTGGCCCCCATGGCCGGGGTGACCAACGTGAGGTCGGTGGTCGCCGAAAGGCCCAGGCGGTTGATGTCACCGAGAGGCTGGCTGGAGCTTTGGGTCGTGTCGTCCACCGTGCCGGTGAAGGTCTCGGACCCGATGTGCACCCGCCCGTTGTTCAACACCACCAGGTCGTCGGGCCAGCTGGCCACCGGGCTCGACTCCAGCGCCCCGTTGCGGATGACCATGCCCTCGGGTGCCCCCGAGGCGTGGATGGCGAAGAAGTCGGCGTTGACCCCGGCAACGGCGCCGGTGCGCTTGGCCATCGACGAAATCGTCTCATCGGAGGGGTCGATGATGTGGTTGCCCGCCTCGACGGCACCGAGGCGCACGTTGGGGGACTTGAGGTTGACGTCGAGGACCTGGGCTCGCTGCGCCCCGCTCACCGTCTCGAAGTGCTCCTGGGTTCGTGTCACCCCGCGCGTGACGGTCTGCGGGGCGCTCTGGCTGGCCGAGACCACCTGCGGCCACAGTTTCGGGGTGGCCGGCAGCCACGACTCCGGCGATCCCTTCTTCCCGGTCGTGGTCCTCGGTGCGGCCGGGGGCGGTGCGGACACGGCGACCGCCGACGGGTCGGTTCCGGCCGCACCCGATGCGTGTGCCGCCGCCGAGCCCGGGACACCGGAGATGACCGGCACCGCCCTGGCCCGGTCGTGGCTGTCGGCGTTGCCCGACGCCGCCGTCCCCCCGAGCGACATCGCGTCGGGGATGGCACTCGGAGCCGGCGGCGTCGGTGCGGTGACCGTCGTCGAACGCGCAACCTGGCCCGTGGACCCCGCACCGGCGACGGCCGGCTCGGCTCCCACAGGCGACCCGGGTGCGGCGACTGCCAAACCGACCACGAGCGCAGTGCCCGCCACGATAGAACCGAGCCGTGTACGCATCTGGAGCCTCCGTCTGCTCGTGTGGGTGAATTCGTGCTCGGTGTCGACGAGCGCTCCCGACCGTAACGACGCCATGCGAAGCCCCGGTGAAGAGCCGTGAGACATTCGGTGCACCCAAGGCAACACGAAGGCAACATCGCTCGGCCCCGCCCACGGCTCGCTCCGAAAGCTGGCCACAGATGGGCTCGTTTTTTGGGGGAATGGCGCCGCTGGACGAGCTTGGAGCCGTTCCCGGCGCTGTCGGGTGGCGCCATTCCCTGCCCGACCCGTCGACGCTCGGGCCGCTCAAGCCCGCTATCACCGGGTGGGTCGGGTACACGACACCGGAAATGGATTGCCGCCCTTTCCGCAACTTCGGACAAATTGTGGACGGGACGCGAGGCTGCCGCTACGATGCGTGGTCGCCCCTCTCGCTATGCGTGAACAGGTGGTTGGGTAGGTTTGCCGAAGTAGGCCCGGATGTCGCAGTGCAGGGCTGCGCCCAGACGAAGTGACGGTGGGATGGACAACGAGGTCCGACAAACGGCGTGGCCAGCGGACCTCCCCAAGGGCTACGGCACCTGGAGTCGGTACCGCTCCGTGGTCCAGCCGGTTGCCGATTCGCTGATCTGGCTGGTCTCGTTGGTGACGGCGGCCCTCCTCCGATATGGCAACACGCCTCCGCCCAATTTCTGGGCGAGAGCCGCCGTAATCGTGGTCGTGGCCATCGCCCTGCAAATCCTCGTCGGCTTCGCCACGAGCCTCTACAGGGCTCGCTGGCGGGTCGGGAGCTTCGAGGAGATGGCGGCACTCGGCCGGGTGGTGATCGCCGTCACGGTCATCCTGGCCGTGGGTGTGGCCCTCCTGCCCGTCCACCCCATCCCCGTCAGCGCCATCGTCGGCGGCGGGACCATCAGCCTCATCCTGGCGGGTGCCGCCCGATCCGCTTGGCGACTCAACCACGAGCGGCACCGTCGACCGGCCGATGCGGCTCAGCGGGCCATCGTCTTCGGCGCCGGCGTCGGCGGCCAGCAACTGATCAACGCCCTGCTGAACGATCCGGCCAGTCCTTATGTGCCGGTGGCAATCCTCGACGACGACCCCGGCAAGGGGAACTACCGGGTGAGGCACCTGCGCGTCGATGGCAACCGGGATGCGCTTGCCTCCGTGGCAGCACGGCTACGGGCCGACACCGTCATCATCGCCATCCCGAGCGCCGAGTCGGAGCTGATCCGCGAGCTCTCCGACCTGGCCGCAGCCGCCGAGCTGACGGTCCGCGTGCTCCCCTCGGTGTCGCAGTACTTCGATCTTGGGGTCGAAGTGAGTGACGTACGCCCGATCTCGGAGGCCGACCTCCTCGGCCGCCACATGGTCGACACCGAGGTCGAGAGCATCGCCGGGTACCTGACCAGCCGGAGGGTGCTCGTTACCGGCGCAGGCGGGTCGATCGGGTCCGAACTGTGCCGCCAGATCTACCGTTTCGCCCCTGCCGAGCTGGTGATGCTCGACCGGGACGAGTCGGGCCTGCACCAGGTCCAGCTGTCCATCGAGGGCCGGGCCATGCTCGATGTCCGCTCGCTCGTCGTCTGCGATATTCGCGACCGCGACGCTCTCGAGGCGGCGTTCCAGGAGCACCGACCCGAGGTCGTGTTCCACGCCGCCGCCCTCAAGCACCTGCCGCTGTTGGAGATGTGGCCGGCGGAGGCCATCAAGACCAACGTCCGAGGGACCCAGCATGTCCTCGATGCCGCCGCCCGCGTCGGTGTGGAGCGGTTCGTCAACATCTCGACCGACAAGGCCGCCAACCCCTGCAGTGTGCTCGGGTATACCAAGCGGCTGGCCGAGGGTCTCACCTCGGCTGCAGGGGAGCGGGCCAGCGGGACCTACCTCAGCGTCCGGTTCGGCAACGTGCTCGGCAGCCGAGGCTCGGTCCTGACATCATTCCGGGCCCAGATCGAGGCGGGCGGTCCGGTCACGGTGACCGATCCGGAGGTGACCCGCTACTTCATGATGGTCGAGGAGGCGGTGCAGCTCGTCATCCAGGCCGGCGCCGTTGGCCGAGGCGGCGAGGTCCTCGTCCTCGACATGGGCAGCCCCGTACGCATCGCCGAGGTGGCCGAACGGCTCATCCGCGAGTCCTCGCGCCCGGTCGAGATCGTGTACACCGGTCTGCGCCCCGGAGAGAAGATGCATGAGGACCTCTTCGGCGAGGCGGAGGTCGACGAGCGGCCCATACACCCTCTGATTTCTCACGTGGCCGTTCCACCCATTCGAGCCCTGACGGCCGATATCCTCCATCCCACCGCTCCGGTCGCTGCTGTGACCGGTTTGTTACGGGAGGCTTGTCAGTTGTTCGAGAGCCAGCGAGACATTAGAGCCTCCTGGACAGCCGGTTAGACCCTTGTGAGCCCAGCCGTCGCCGTCGCCGTCGTAGCGGCTGCGAGCGTCGCGGTCACGGTCGCCTGTGCCCCGCTGGTGCTGATGGCACTGAGAAGTCGACAGGTCATCGACGTCCCTTCGGATCGCTCGTCGCATGTCGTGCCCACGCCGCGGGGCGGCGGGATCGCCTGCCTGCTCGGCATCGTCGTAGCCGTGTTGATTGCGCCGGTTGGCGCCTGGAGCCCCAAGCTTCTCATCCTCTGCGTCGGCGGGGCGCTTGCGGTGCTCGGCCTTGCCGACGACGTCCGGAGCCTGCGGGTGAGCCAACGCCTCGTGATCCAGATCGCACTGGGATTGGTTGCCTCCTGTTGGCTGCTTGTCTTCGACGCGACCGCCGACGCCTTGACCGTGATCCTCGTTGTCGTCGCTACGGTGTGGATCGTCGGGTACGTCAACGCCTTCAACTTCATGGATGGGATCAATGGTCTGGCCGGAGCGGCCGCCGCCGTCTCCGGGATCACCTTCGCCCTCGTCGGCCTCGGCCGCGACCATCCTGCCCTCGCCATCGGCGGCGCGGCGATGGCCGGCGCAGCTCTGGGGTTCCTCCCGTGGAATGTTCCTCGCGCCCGTTTCTTTCTCGGAGATGTGGGGAGTTACCTCCTCGGCGGGGCGACCGCCATCCTGGTCGTCCTCGGCGCTCGCAGCCACCTGCCCATCGAGGCGCTGCTTGCCCCAGAGGCCGTGTTTCTCGCCGACACGGGCTGGACGCTCGTCGGTCGGATACGCAGGCACGAGCCGTGGACGACGGCTCACAGGAATCATGTTTACCAGCGGCTCCAGCAGTCTGGATGGTCTCACGCCCGGACGACGGCCTCCGTCACACTGATGATGGTTGCCGTCTCTGCGCTCGGTGCGTTGAGTCTCACTCGCGTGACTTGGGCTCGTTTGCTGGGCGACTCGGCTGGGATTTTGTTGCTAGGCGCCTACCTGGCCGCTCCGTTCCTCGTAAGGAGAGTCGCACCATCACCGAGATGAGGTCGTTTGGCGGCGACGAACGACGTCGGGCGGTCGTGCTTGGCGCCGGAGGCTTTGTCGGCTCCTCCATCGTCCAGACCCTAAGGGCGCAGCGCTGGATCGTGGAATCTCATCCCGCACCCCGACTCACTTCGTCGGCTACGACCCCCGCAGAACTGGTGACGAGCCTGTCCGATCATGCGGACGTAATCGGCTCCCTCGGCTCAGCGTTCGCTGGTACCGACGTTGTTGTCAACGCTGCTGGGCTAGCGCTACCTGCTGGACGCAGTCTCGCCTCGTTGGTTGGAGCGAACTCTCTGCTTCCCTCCATCGTCGCTGCGGCATGCGAACGGGCCGACGTAGCCCGAATGATTCATGTCAGCTCTGCTGCTGTGCAGGGTGATCTGGCGCTGCTTGACGAGGAGGATCAGTATCGGGCGCGCTCTCTCTACGCACGATCGAAGGCACTAGGCGAGCAGGGTCTCCTTCGGCTCCGGCGAGCCGGAACTACCGTCCTGCGCCCTACGTCCGTTCATGGTTGTCGGCGCTCACTGACTCGAGGCCTTGCCCGACTCGCCGACAGTCGGCTGTCTACGGTCGCCGCTCCTGGAACCGCGCCTACGCCGCAGACGCTTGTAAGCAACGTCGGGGCGGCGGTTGCGTACCTCTGCGCGGCCGACGTCTTCCCGCCGCCAATCGTCTTGCAGCCATGGGAAGGATGGACGACCGCAACTTTCCTTCACTGTCTCTCGGGGCGCTGGCCCGTCCGCTTGCCGGCCCCCGCCTCGTCCATACTCACGACAGCTACGTCGGCGTTCTCCCGCATCGTTCCGGCTACTGCTCCGCACCATCGGCGCCTTGAGTTACTGTGGTGGGGCCAGCCGCAAGTGCCAGGGTGGCTGGCTGAGCAAGGATTTACCCCGCCCCACGGCAGGGGGGCGTGGGAGCGTCTCGCTGAGGCACTGCGAGCAGAAAGGGTGCCGCGATGAATCCGACAACCTCTCGATCGACTCGTCGAGGCCGGATGGTGATCCGACATGGCGGAGCCACAGACGAACATGCACTGGCGCGGAAGGCAGTGTGCACGCATGCCCAGCGTTGACGGCGCAGCCCGCTACTATTTGGATGGCTCGTATTGGGAGCACCGAGCCACCTCTGATTCCAGCTACAAGGTGAATCTTGCCTTCTCGTTACTCGACCACAGCGGCGTGAAGCTTCGTCGACACCTTCGAGTTGCGGAAGTTGGGTGCGGACAGGGAGCATTTCTCGTTCCGTTGGCGTCTGCGCTCGAGAGTAAGGGGGTAGATGCGACAATGCTCGGGCTCGATATTTCTCCGCATGCTATTGATATGGCTAATAGCCGAGCGGAGAGGATTCAGTTCGCAGTTGGCTCAGCCGCCGATGTCCCGCGAGATTTAGATATCATTTTTTGCATGGATGTCGTCGAGCATGTTGAGCAACCATACGAATTCCTTCGTTCGCTCGCTGGCAAGTCCACTTATGTCATTCTGCATCTTCCTCTTGAGCACTCGATCGGTCACCTTCTCCTTCGCAAGCCGAGCGCATCATATGCCGAGTTCCGCCATATAAATTTCTACTCTTGGGAAACTGCTCAAGTCTTGTTGTCCGAGCTTCCCTTCCGGCTTGTCGCTCATCAATTTTCAGCCGCGTCGATGGAGACAATTAGGATCGTTCCAGGACTAGCTAAGAAATTGACGGGGCTGGTTCGTTTGGGTGGGTACCGCCTCGCTCCCAAAGTTGCACCAGTTGTTGGAGGAGGAAGCGTACTTCTGCTACTCGAGAATAAGGACCGCTAAAGTGCCTGGGACAAATGCACTGAGAGTTACCTCGGGCATCGCTGCTAAAGTATGTCGATGGTAGATCACATGATGGCGTTCGGCCGAGCGCAGGGAGCGACCGGTGTACGTGCTCGTCGAGCAAGCGCCGAGCAGAACTCTGCTCAAGTCTTATCCGTCACGCTCACAGGGTGCGACAGGATAGACTATGGGCGTTTATGAGTGACTTCTCGGGACAGCAGCTCGATCCGCCGGTGCTCGACCATAAACATCAGAGGATGCCTGGTGGTCAGAGAATTAGGTTGCTCGTTGTCGCATCACACCCCATTCAGTACCAAGCCCCGCTCTATCGCCTGCTGGCGGCCTCGAAAGTCGTCGATCTGCGCGTCCTGTTTCTGAGCGATTTCGGAGTCGCCCCATCTTTCGATCCAGGCTTCGGGCAGAGTCTATCATTCGATGTACCGCTGACGGACGGCTACGAGCATAGGTTCCTTTCTACTGGCTTCACCGAGCAGCCAGGACGCGGATTGGTCCCACCCCTCGGTTTCTGGGCGAATCTATCACCGAGGAGGTGCGACGTCATTCTCGTCCACGGCTATGTCTCCTTCGCCGTTTGGGGGGCTTGTGTCGCCGCAAAGGTGAAGGGAACCCCATATATGCTTCGGGTGGAGACTCGCTGGGAGACGGATGTCCGTCGCCCGCCCTCCCGGCGCTGGGCGAAGCAGCAGGTGTTGCGACCCTTGCTTCGGGGCGCGGGTGCTTGTCTCGCCATCGGCTCGAGCAATCGCCACTTCTATCAGTCCTATGGTGTTCCTGATGGGCGTATCGTTATGGCACCATATTCTGTAGATACCAACAGATTCGACCTCGAGGGGGCAGTGGGTAGATCCGAGCGGACTAAGATGCTCGCGTCGATTGGACTTGATCCGTCTCTGCCGACGCTCTGCTTCGCCGCCAAGCTTCAACCCCATAAGCGTCCGCTCGACGTACTAGCTGCCCTGGACCGAATGAGGACTACCGCCAATCTCATAATGATCGGGGAGGGCCCGCTAAGCTCGGAGGTCTCGGACGCCGCAAGGGTGAATTCGCGGGTGCGTCGTCTCGGTTTTGTCAACCAATCCGCCATCGGACGATGGTTCGGGGCCAGCGACATCGTGGTTCTCCCGTCGGAGGCCGAGCCTTGGGGGCTCGTTATCAACGAGGCTATGGCGGCTGGCGCAGTGCCAGTCGTGAGTTCCGCCGTGGGGTGCGGTCCAGATCTGGCCCAAGGTGCTGGCGCCGTGTATCCCGTCGGAGACGTTTCCTCATTGGCTGACGCTCTCGATCGTCTGGTCGCTGATCCTGAGGCCCTGGCCGAGGCGCGGAGACGGAGCCGGGTGAACTCAGAGCGACATGCTCTTGCCGTGACGGCCGGCGGCTACGAGGCGGCAGCCGCCCTGGCCTGCGGCATCGGCACAGATGCCTAGGGTCGCCTGGCTGCCGTCAGTCCCGCTTGGCGAAGACGTCGGCCCCGTACGCCGGGTTCGTGCCGACGGCAATGAGCTGGCCTGATCCGTCCGGTCGAAATAGTCGATAGCCAAACCCGACCAGCAGGTTCGAGACCGACGTCAGATCCTGACCAGTTGCCCGCGAGGACTGGTCGTTCCATTCAAGCTGGATTAGACGACAACGTCCCTCCTGCAGGAGCATGGTGGCTCCCCTCAGTACCTCGAGCTCATAGCCCTCGACGTCAATCTTGATCCCGCCTACGAGCCGCCGACCGACAAGCTCATCTAGAGCCACCATCGGGACCGCTAGAGGTCCTGCTGCATCGATGTGATTGGTGCTGTCCAGCCCGGAGGTAAACTTGGTAGCTCCGGAAGCTCGACCGGCCACAGCTTGGACGAGTTCCGTCGGGTAACCGTTGAGGCGTACGTTCTCAGCAAGAAGTCTGAAGGTGTCCGGCGAGGGCTCTATGGCGATCACCCGGGCTCCGACGTCGCCCGCCCAGATGGTGTACGTCCCGACGTTGGCACCGACGTCGACGAAGAGGTCACCAGGCTCAAGATGGGACGCCCAGATGAGCATCTCCGCGTGGTCCGGCGGGTTGGCGTAGACGGCCTTGGAGGCACTTGTCCGGTGGAGATCGGCCCAGAGCCTCGAGTGGGAGCCGAGTTGCACGAGGGATCGCCGATGTAAGAGCCGCCCACGGAGCTGAAAGGCGATAGCAGCTCCGACGGCTCTTATTCGCCGATCCTTGTTGGACGGGTGACCCCACGTCCAACCTAATACCTTGGGCACATCGCTGAGCCACCGCCGCCCCATCAAGCCGACCCTCTCTGCGCCGCTGGCCGCGACCGCGCCGAGCCTGGGTGCCCTACGGTCGAAAAGGAGATCATTCGCTCGAGGGCGACTTCTGAGCGTCCGCACCGCGCGCGCCTCCCACCGGCTGCGGATGGCGCCGAAGGGCGAGCAGCATGATCGCCGTCGTGATGCCGTACGTGACCGTGGTGGTGACCGCAGCTCCGACCACACCAATGATCGGGATCAGGATGATGAGTAGGACGACGGTAAGCGCGGCGCCAGCTCCTTGAGAAAGAGCAACGGCAAGCGGTTGCCCCCGACCCCGGAGCAGGTCCCCCACTACCTGGTTTAGGGCTAAGAAAACGCCCGACGGCGCCATGATCCAAACCAGCATGACCGAAGGTCGATAGCCGGCACCAAAAAAACTCGGAATGATCGGCATGGCAACCGCAGCCAGGATCGCCATGATTGCGGCGGCGAGTCCCAAGGTCACGAGAACAGCCGTCCATTGCAATTTCTTTGCCGCCCCTGCATCGTCGCTCCCTGCCGCCAGACGAGGAAACAGTACGGACCCAATTGGCGCGACAAGGGGCGTCGCAACAGACGTCAGGGATGCCGCCAAGGCGTACTGCCCCAGAGATGCCGAAGGGACACTTTGGGAGAGAAGAATCTGATCGAGATTCGTGTTGACAGCGGTGGGGGTTGTCGCCAGGAGTTGACTGGTCCCGTAACCAAGGACGTCTCTGCCCAATCGACGATCGTGGTTACCACCCAGTAGCCTAGATCGCTCGCAGTACCGGTACGCCACAAGCGCTTGAACCAGAAGCGAACCTATAACCACCAAAACGGCCCGATCAAGGGTCAAGAGGTGGGTGGCAATCAGCGTAACGGTCAGGACCAGATAGGCAACGGGCTGCACAGTTCGGGTGATCATCCACCGCTGGATGCTGCGAGCCTGCAGCGCAAACATGAAGCTGCCTCCGATGAAAACAAACGGTGAGCACAAGAAAAGTGCACGATAAGCAAGCGTTACACTTGGCACATGGTGAGACAGGTGCGGGGCCAGAAAGATACCTACTATGGCGGCTGCCGCTCCGGTTGCTAACATGATATTACGCGAGGTTGCTACGTAATCACGCGCCCGCTCGGGAGCGTGGGCGACGTAATAGACAATTGCGGACTGCTGGCCTACTTCTCCTAGAACGAGCGCAGCCCCAAACCATGCAGTTACCGCCGCATATTGACCTTTGACGGACGGTCCGAGATACCGAGCAGCTAAGAGACCTGCGATCGCAGACGCAGCGCTTGCTGCGATGTTAAGAATAGAGGCGCGACCGATTGTCTGCCTCAGACCTCCTGTTGTGGCTGCCCCCGAGTCATAAAGGACGTCGGTGGAAGCGGGGGTGGTCTGGCTCAAATCCAGCGTAGGCGGGTCGAAAGGCTCATTCGCGACTGACTCACCACGGTCGGGCCACTCAGCTCTGGTGCTGGATCTCACCCGCCAGGTGACCAAGAGAACGAGAATCCACACCACGAGCAGCGATACGAGCGATTGAAAGATGCTGGTGACGTAGTCGGGGTAGGTGGACTCGATCCAGATTCCCGAGGTGACCAGGACCCCTGCGACCATGTAGCCCCAAGGCGACCGACGTCGAATAGCCCAGCCCATGGCTAGTGTGACGGGGATCACGTCGATAGCTACTCCGAGCGGACCATGCAGAGCGTAGGCGTCGCCGAGCGTGGTCAATGTTGCAACTGACGCCGTACGTGTGGGCTCGGTGACGGTGACTCTCTCGGCCGTTCGGAGATTGGGCCGATTGCTGTCCGCAAGGCCCGGGAACAGCCCAGGCCCGGAGAGACTCGGACTGACGGCAAAGACTGGCGCCGTCGGTAGTTCGGCGATGTGGGCCGACTTGAGATTAGCGCGTGAGTCTGGCGAAGTCGCCTTCAAGGCGCTACTGCTGTAGGTAGCGGACTGACTATGCCGAGCCCCCTCGTGAAAACGGTAAACTATTGGCCATAGCAGCGGGACCAGAACGACGCCGACGACTAGCCAGCGAAGCCTGACAAAGCGAACAAGCACTGCCACCAAAACGAGACTCATTGAAAGTGCAGCTAATCCATCGGCAGTTCCAGTTTTCACGACCAGCGCGAGTTGAAATAGTTCGACAACAGCGAGCGCTATCCAGGTCACTCTCCGGCTAACGATTCCCTGTCGCCAGAGCCAGAGAAACATTATCGATCCGAAGGTCAGCCATGAAGTTAGAGCCGTGAAGAAGCTAACGATATTCGGTTGTCCACCCGCATCGAGGACGACGCCGACTTGGGCGAGCATTCCGACCACGAGCACCACGATCGCGAGGCGAGGCGAGACCAGGTCCTTAGGGGTCGATCGTGGGGGAAAGGATACAGCCAAGAGTATGCATTCAATTGTAAATGCTAGCGCGATACCGCCGAGGCAGACTTCAAATATTAGGCGTTCGCTCTGCGCGTGGTGGGTGAGCGCTGGGAGAAGCACCATGGCGCCGTACTGCAAAAGCAACAGGATGGAAACGGGGAATCGCTCAACAGTTAGCGTCGTGCGTCGTCGCAGGTCGGAGCTTATACGGTCTCTGCGCTCTTCTTTGCTCCGGAGACCGTCGTTATCCAAAAGCGGTGTCTGAACTGTCGTTGGTTGAAGTTCGGTCGGTAGCTGCTTTACTGTGAATTGCGGAATCGGCCAATCGGTCCGCCGTCGGGTGCCGCTCATATCACGGTGACATCGTATCAGTGACTCGGACCCCGTAGAGGAACCCCGTCGGGCCTGTCACCGTGTGGACTCGCCTTCCAGTGTTGGTGGTAAGCCAGGTGTCAAAGCCAAGAGAGGCAAGTCTATCTCGGAGTCGTATGGGGTCACCGTAGGCGGGATGGACTTCCATTGCGATGCGTCGAGTGATTTCCAACCACTGGAGATCTCCGTCAAAGAGTTGGTATTCGGAGCCTTCGATGTCGACTTTAAGGAAATCAATGTGGTGCAGACTTTGGCTGCGAACGATCTCGATCAGGGAAAGGTCGACGGGCTCAGATCCCCACTGACTTCCCGTCTTGGCTCCGTCTCGCAACATTCCCGATCTGCCGCCGACCATGGCGAGATGAACGTTGACGCGAGCATCGACATTATTACGGCGCAGATTCTGATGCAGAAGGGAAACGAAACCTGACTGGGCTTCGTACGCGTTTACCTGAGCGCCTAGGCACGCTGCCATCACAGTGAAGAGGCCAATGTTTGCGCCCAGATCAACCACCACATCACCAGGAGATATAAAGAAGCGGGCGTCAGGAAAATAGACTCTACGGCAGTACATCTCTCGAGCGCCACCGAGGACGGCCCCAGGGTCGTCACCTTGCCGACTGTCGAGGGTTACTGCTCGGGTGCCTGGAAAGGGCCTGAACTGGTAGAGCCTTCCGGGCATAGCCACATCAGCCGGATGTAAGCTCCTCGCTCTGGCTACGGCGGGCAAGGTTCGGCAGACCGAGGCAAGGTAAGACAATCCGGTGTGGATTCCTGCAGACCGCCAGATCCCGCCGATGTCTCGACAGGCGATCAATGAGTAGTCCAAGGGGAGTGCCCACTTCTTCACTCCTAGATCGTAGTCGCTGTGGAGCCAGTGGAACAGCCAGACGGAACCACCACGGATCTCTTGCGACAGGGCCGAGTGGCGTGCAGTCAGAGGCGGAAGCAGCTGGCGGCGAATATGTGGCGGGGCGGTGCACCGGACGCTGCGTCGTCCTATAGTGGTGTGGATGCGCGTATCGACGGCTGACGTGTTCGCTGGTGCCGACGTCATCGCCAGCTACCTTCTAGGTCTACTACCTCAGGGGCGCATTCTGAATGTGGGAGCCGGCATGGGGACGGTTCTCCTGGACCGTCAGGTTGTGAACGTAGACCATGTCATGCCGGCCGCTGGAAACGGCTCGATCTTCGTCATTGCGGATGCGGTCCGACTACCCTTTCGGACTGGCTCGTTTGACGGCGCGCTGCTGAAAGATGTCCTCGAGCACGTTGCCGACCCGGTCGGAGCACTTGCGGAGAGCAGACGCGTGATGGGGGCCGGTGGGCTCGTGACAGTTCAGGTTCCTCGAGCGCTCCCGCGCGCGGTGTGGGCCGACCCCACCCATGTCCGCGGCTTCACGTCGAAGGCTATCGTCGCTGCCCTGTCCATGGCGGGCTTCGAGGCTGGGCGCCCAGCACGAATGGGGGGCTTCCCCGGAGCGGGCCGGCTTGGTCTGATTCCTCGCTTGGAGCAGATCATGCGCATTCCCGTTCTTGGACACTGGTATGGGACCAACTGGCTCGTCAACGGTCGTTCGAGCGGACCCGTGAGGCTATGAGCAGCCGCATTTGGCTGCTGATCGGCGTCGTCTTGGCCGGTGGCTCAATAGCGTTGGTCGGGTCAGCGGTGAGCCGAGCGATGGACGCTATCAGCGCGGCCTTTGAGCGACGGACCGCACGCCGATTGCCCTTCCGCCTCGGACTCACGCGCCACCAAGCAGACAACCGAGTGATGGTTGCCGATCCCGCACGGCCTCGCGCTCAAGCATCGTATGCCAAGCTTGAGACAGGCCAGGTCTGGTCAGGCCAGGTCCCGTGCCTGGCTGGCACGGGACTTCAACGTCGGCGACCTCCGAAATCGTTGCCACGGTCCCAGCCTCGGCCCATAGCTTCTCCCACGAAACATAGAGCCGCGACGTGGCATGCACTCTTCGAGAAGTTCCCTGTTACAGTCCTCGTGGCCCTGCAGTACGGGACGCTCGCCGTCTACCCAGCAATCGTCCATCACACACCGCTAGCCAGCCTGCTTATCCGAGTTGTCCTACTGGCCTTAGGCGTGGCCTTCATCGTCGAGTTAGCGGCATTGTTCTGGCGGGCCCGGCCGGTCTCTCAGGCGTCTCGGTTGTCACCGAGATCTGCTGGGGTTGTCTTGGCGGCGGGCGTCGTCGCCCAGCTCGGAGAGTCCCTAGGTGGCAATGCTGGCTACGCGGCACAAATTGCGAGTCAATCCCAATCCCATCTAGCAGCAATTTTTACCCCGTTCGTGAGTTGGGTGCTGTTCGGCACGGTCATGCTAATGTGGCTGTACCGCCAGGGACGTCTGGCGAAGCGGCACCTAGTAGCCGGTGTGGGTCTCGCGCTTGCGATAGAGGTATTTGGCGCCTACCGTGCGGCCTTCCTTGGCACCCTGCTCGTGTTCGGACTGACCGTTCTCGTCATCGCCGTTGCGATGCGCTTGATCCGACTGCGGATCATTGTCGTTCTGTTCGTGGTCGGTGTGCTCGGCTTGCCGGCTGCCTACAACTTACGGAATGACATACGGCAGAAGAGCTCCGTCCCAACCGGTCTCGCCGCCACATCCACTGTCTCGAACCGGGTTAGAGAGGACCGCAACTTTGCACAGATCAGCGAGTTGCCGGAGGTGCCGATCAATATCGGCCAGCCGGGGCCCCTGACGCTATTGCGTTTCGGTCTCCTGCCGCGCGCCCTCGATCGTGGTCGGGGGTCGCTTGACACTGCCTCGAGCCTGTCGGTCGCGCTCGGCGGTCAAGCAACGTCGTCGGCGACGCTGACCGGCTTGGGGTCTGCATATGCTCTCGGGGCTGGCTGGCGAGGGGTCATCGAGATGGTTGGATTGACGGCTGTCGCGATGGCCGTTGCGATCCGGCGGAGATCGGCGTGGGGCTATGCGTTCGCCGGACTTCTTGTCACTGATTCGCTCTGGATCGAGGTGAATTGGCCTGACTTAATAGCTGCCCTCCTCCAGGCGTCGGTCTCCTTGGCCGTGGCTGCGGTCTTTGTGAGGTTGTGTGCCGGATGGCGACCGAGGGGCAGAAGGCCGTCTCCACTTTCGCCGGCACGTGAGCTCCGCAGGGCAAAAAGTGTCGACGACAGCTCGGCTGAGCTCAGAGTAGGCCGCTGAGGTCCATCGTAAGAACACCGTGGCTAAATGGGAGGAGTCGCCCTCCGCGACGATTAGGTCGTCCGGAAGAGGATCGCCTCAACGCGGCAGCACTGAGTCGGCTGACAGGAGGGGCCGAGTTGAGGGCCCGTAGACATGATCGAGCGCAAAGACCCGTAACAATTGGAGACTCTGCTCCAATGTCTGCGGATCTGTCTTCGTCCACCAATCTGCCGCGCGTTGTTCCGCGGTAAGGTTCAGCGAGCGTCCATCTCGATAGCTTGTTGCCGACGGTGATGAGAGCGCTTCACTGTTAGGACTCCATGTACTCCAAAGATGCGGGGCTTGAGCCTTGAGGTAGGCGAAGAGTCGTTCGAGCTCGCGTTCCGGATAGCGGACGAGGTCCTCGTAAAACACCACGTGAACAGTTCCAGACTGAAGCGACCTCAAAGGAACACTGTTCTCCAGGCACCATCGAAGGACCATGCTCGTAACGCTGCCCCGATCTGTGGCAGCAGTCCGCTCCACGATGTCCCGGTATGGGGCCAGGGGGCCGCTCATCAGAGCGTCCTGAGAGAGAAATTCGTCGAGAAAGTTATTCCAATGCAAGTCGGAGGCTGAGACGGCCGCCGCCAAGGGGTGCCGAAGGAGATAGACGATTGGCGTCTCTGGGTACCGTGCGACCAGCAGAGGAAGGAGATTGGTAGCCCTGATCTCCTTCACTATCCGTCCAACCGGCAAGTAGCTCGCGTTGAAGCGGTCCGACCAGAGACTGCGGACGTCACCAATGACGACGCGGTCGAGGACCGACTCCACGGTTTCGTCGCCAATAGCTGGATTGACGTACTGACCCCACCTCACAGCTCGGCTCAATGGAACTCGATCTCGTCGGAGTGGCTCGAAGATGAGGCGAAGAGGCCTGGCTCGGACGAGAATCTCAGCAAGAATTGTGGATCCGCTGCGGGCGCTACTCAGCACGAACACCGTTCTCGAGGGGTCGGGATACCGGTCTAGGTAGAGGGTCATCGGGGAACAGAGCGTCGGAAGTTTCCGCGCCGCCTCTATAGGGCTGCGGGCAGCATGCCGCAGCAGATAACGAAGCTGAGGAGAGCCCCTTCGAGGACGGTTGGAGGAAGGATCGCCTGTCAAGACGAGGCGCCGAACGTGTTGACCGTTACGAGATCGGAACCGTGCTTGTGGCCCACCTGACCAGTAGGTCGATCGATGGCTTGTCCCCGGATAGAGGCGCTCCAGGGTGAGTAAACAGTCAGCAAGGGGCGCGTTCGGAGTCAGTCACGGGATGGCCCCTTGAGTACCATGTGGGCTCACCTCTGGAGGGTTGAGGCGGCTCGATGTGGGTAGAGGCCACAGTGGACGGGTGATCGGCGTGAAACCCCGGGCGGCTGCATCTGGAAGAACTTACCCGAAGGTGAGGCTACCTGGACCGCTGGGATCAACAAGTTGTCTGCGCTGGCAGGGGGCTTTGAATTTGACAGAAGCTGGCGGTGGGCAAACCATGGGCCAGGCCAGGATCTAAGCTCATCGAGTGCAACTACCTCCCGCTCCTGGTCATCCGGACCACGAAGCTGACCACGAGCTCACTTACTCGTCCCGCGTGACGGAGCCTCCTTGTCCGGCCTGCCGCGGAGCACGCTCGCGGCTGTCTATGAGTATGACGGTACAGGAGTCTGCCGACCACCTGATTCCGCGACGCCGGTCGTTGGAGCGAAACGCGGCTATGGTCAAGGCGTTGCAAAGCCTGTGGGGTAGAGATCACGTATCTATTCGGTATTGCTCCGATTGTGGCTTTGGCTTTTCCGATCCCTACGTTGCGGGCAGCGCGGATATCTACAACCTCTTCAGCGGTGGTCACTCCTACTACGGCGGAGACAAGTTCGAGTTCACCGAGACCCTGGCCGCCCTGATGGCGCCGCGCTACGAGCGGCCACGAATCCTTGAGATAGGTGCTGGATCCGGCAGGTTTCTTGCCCAGGTTCTGGACGCGCACCTGACCGAGTCGCTAACGGCGACTGAGTATGATGATAGTGCTGTCGAGTCGTTGCGAGCGCTGCCTCACACCACCGTCGTGCAAGGAGACGTGGAAGCTCTGCTGGCCGGGGGCGCCCAGCAGTTCGATGCGATCTGCATGTTCCAGGTGCTGGAGCATCTCGACCGTCTGGACAACCTCTTCGATTCCCTCGCAAAGCTCTGTTCTCAGTCGGGTGAGGTATTCATCGCTGTTCCCAACACGGCACACACTGTCGTCCAGGAGCGGCTTACGCTCTTCCTGGACATGCCACCCTTGCACGTCGGGCGATGGACGGAGGGAAGCCTGCGGCGTCTCGCCAACCGCCATGGCTTCGAGGTGCTGGAGACCAAATACAATCGTACCTCTCCCGTGGACGCGCTGTGGACGTTGGCCAAGTATCGGCTCGAGGCCCGAACACGACGCGTGAGCGGAGTTTCGGCCTACGTCGAGAGCATCTCCTTCCGTCCAGTCCGCGGAGGCCTGAAGCGACTAATGGCGATCTGGGATCTCGCTCGGCTCGCGCCGAACTACGGAAAGGTCCCCCCTACCACCAGTTGGTTTCGCTTGGGCAAGTCCCAATAAAGCTCTGTGCCGCCGAGATGTCGTTGGCCGCTCAGTTGAGGTGTAGTCCAAGAGCACCGTCGGTACTTCCTGCACGCCAAAGGGTTTGCGCGACGCGATTCCGATACGCACCGGGATCGAAGTTGCGTCTTGCCCAAGCTCGCGCATTCTGACCCATCACTATGGTCGTATCGGGGTCCTCGACCATCCGGCGGAGGGAGTCGGCCAGGGACTCGCAGGATTCGTCACGCGGAGATACTCCTGTGATGCCCTGGAGGAAGGCATCGTGACTGCCCCCGTGAGCGGGGGCCACTACCGGCAGCCCCGCGAGAGCAGCCTCAGCCAACACGATCCCGAAGCCTTCGCCCGCAGGAAACGGTCGACGGTGTTGACGCGTAGCTAGTGCGAAAATGTCCGCCCGCTCGTAGGCTGCTGCCAGGTCGTCGTCAGAGGGAGACCGAACGACCCGCAGCCAAGTTTCGTGGCGTGCGAGATCTTCTTCTAGGAGCGCAACTGACGCGTCACGCCCGGAGATTGTGAGGCGGAGCAGATGACCCTCCTCTCGTAGGCTAGCAATAGCTTCTACGAGCTGGCGCCCGCCCTTGTACGCGTAGTCCTCGAGACGGAAAACCGATAGCACTTCCGCTACCTTCTTCCTCGGAGTGCCACGTTTGATGCTGAGGAGCCTCTCGGCGACAGACGGCCTCACGCCCGGAGGCAGGACCAATGGCGTGCCTGCATCCACAAGCGTGCCAGCGCTAAATGAGGAGATGGTCACAATCTGGACAGACGCTGGCCGCCGAAGGTGGCGAGCGATGGGGCCGCTCGTCCATATCTCGATTCCGTAAAAGAAGCTCAGCATCGGGAAGCTGGCTCGACTGACGATCTGAGCCAGAAAAGCCGCAGGCAGGAGGCCGGCATGGAAGCAGAGCACATCCGTCTCTCCCGGCCTCAGCTTGAATGCCGCGAGGGCTACTCTCGACAAGTACCTTGCTTTGACCAGTGGCCCGGGCGGAGCGGGAGATGAGGTCAGGCTTAGCTCATTCACGTCGATCCCTAGATCCCGCAATGCACCCAGGAGGGCGACACAGTAGGCGTCGATGCCCCCGCCGAGCCCCTGGCTCGGAGTGAGCGCTAAAACGTGATGAGGCAAGGAGCCCACTCTTGCCCGGGTAGAGCGACCCGTAGTAGTGATATGCCTACGCATCATTGTACGAAGTAATCCACTGATTCAAGGACACTATCGCCCATGCGGTTGCCCAGCGCCCAGGAGGAGTTCCGTCGATCAAAGAAAGGCCGATATCGCGATCTAGGAAGTCCCAGACCGGTGCGACGGGACGTCGCGTCTCCTGCACGGTGGCTCGCAAAGGCCCGTCAGCCATCCAGGAGCTCATCGGTAACGAAAATCCGCGCTTCGGCCGGCGACGGAGGGTATTTATACGTCCGTCGTCTGCTGCCTTTGCTAGGTTCGTCTTTCCTCTAAATGGCCGCGCCGACGTCGCGGCTGCGCGGAAGTAGGCAACTTCCAAGAATGGCACCCGCAGTTCTACAGATGAGCACATAGAGAAGGCATCGGCGTCGGGCAGGAGGGTCCGTTGCAGGTAGTTGGCGACTTCTTGGTCGATCAAGGACGTCAACCTCATGTTGCTGTCCGACTGGGTGGTATCGACTGGGTGTCCCAGCAAGCGGCCTGTTGTGTGAGTATCGAAGAGCTCGCGGAATAGTGCATCGAAGGCGACAGCACCTCGGGGGCCGCCGGGCTGGATCAGTGCGGACAACTTAGCCTTGTGGGCCAATGCAGCCAGAGGAGACGACAGACCAAGCTTGTCAAGCAGGCCAAGCGCTCGTAGGAGCGGAAAGTATCGCATGTGGGGATAGCCGGCGATAGCCTCGTCAGCTCCGAGCCCGGAGATGGCGACTCGGTACCCTGCGGCCTTGATGGCTTTACAGACAAGGAAGGAGTTGAGGCCGTCGATCGTGGGTCGTTGCATCGCAGAGAAAAAGGCCTTGAGGTCGGCCTCGTGAAGCCCGGTCGCCACCGTGTTATGGCGGTGACCGTATGATGCAGCCGTGATGGCGGCTTCATCGGTCTCGTCGGCCTGTCCGGGCATCTTGACGGTGAAACACTCCAGGGATTGGCCCTTGCGCCGTGCGGCGCACGCTAAGAGACTGGAGTCGAGCCCCGACGATAAGAGGAGAGCGGTGGGTACGTCTGCGATCAGGTGGTGGTCAAGGCTGTCAAGCAGCATGTCCCAGGGCCGGGCTGTCGAAGGACTCGTCAGAGGATGGTCGCCTGCGATCACCTTGCCGGAGAGTAGCGAAGTAGGGACTCCACCGGATGACTGTGACGAAAAAGTCGCCCAGCTGTTGGCCTCGAACGGGACGATACCCAAGCAGGGACTCCGATCAGCGTCGACGGCACCGAAGCGGAGATAGCCTTCGAGCGCCGCTGGGTCGATCGTCGGTTTAGGAGGGATGCGAGCGAGTGCCCGGAGCTCGGATGCGAAGGCGATACTGCCGTCGTGGAAGGTACGAAGATAGAGCGGCTTGATGCCAAACGGATCGCGCGCCAGTGTGAGCGTTCCGAGAAGGCGATCGACGATTGCGATGGCCCACATGCCGTCCAGAAGCGGCAGGCAGTCCGTGCCGAGGAGAGCCCACAGGGGAAGGATGACAGCACTATCGGAATTAGACTGCACGCGAAGCTGATATCGAGTGCGGAGCTCACGAAAGTTGTAAACCTCGCCATTCATCACACAGCAGTACCTTCCGTCGTCAGAGATGACGGGCTGGTTACCGGCGCTGGAGAGGTCTTGAATGGAAAGCCTTGTGTTTCCCACGGTGAATGCACCCTCCGTCATCTGGCCAGCATGGTCGGGTCCCCGGTGCTCTTGGAGCGCATTTAGCCTAAGAACTCGGGAACGACCGCGGGATTCGTCCGGATCGATTGCTCCACTAATCCCGCACATTGGCGGCTTTGTCGTTGTGGTTGAGAGCTGAGCGGCTACAGTTGGGGCGGCACAATGCGCTAATCTCTCCTGGGGGCGAGGACAATGATGTCCGGCGTGTTTGCCATTCGATCAACACGTTCAGAGGGATTTGCCGGCATGGCGACGCCGGTGCTCGACGATCTTCTCTACTGTCATGTATTCGTAGAGCGCGTAGCGGAGACAGAATAGCAGGGCCTCGGGACCGTCCAGGAAGCCTCCACGGAGGATGTACATGGTGAAGAACCGCGCGAGTGGCCGGAGGGTCCAGAATGTGGCTGCGAGTCGCCGCTCTCGGGTCCTACGCAGGGTGCCGAAGGCCCCCCTGTCTCTAGTGCTCAGATATTCTGTTATTGCTTGAGCATCCCAGGACGAATAGCGAATGTGTCGGGTGAGCCAGTCGTCAAATCCTTTACTGTTGCCATAGTGGAGGTATGGCTCGCGAATGCGGCCGGTCGGCGTACCGGGTGCGAAATGCTCCCATACTCCACCCTCAAAGGTGGCGCTCCCTCGTCGAAGAAGACGGTCATGCCACGCTGGGTACCGCATGGAACGTCGCATCCAACGCCCCCAGAAAAGGTATTTGGGAGCGAGCTGATAGGCGTATGGGGGCCCGGCAGAGTTGCACTGCCGGAGAATCTCCCTCGAGAGAGCAGGGGTGATCTCCTCGTCAGCGTCCAGGAAAAGCACCCACTCGCCCTGGAGATTGGCATGGTCGAGGGCCCAGTTACGCTGCTCGGAAATCCGAAACGCGCGGGTCTGTCGGTGGTGCAGCACAGTGGCGCCGAGTCCCTGGGCTATCTGCGTTGTGGTGTCCGAACTCCCGGAGTCGATCACGACGATCTCATGTGTCCACGCCAAAGATCGAAGGCAACGTTCGACGTTGACCTCTTCGTTCAGGGTCAGTACGACGGCGCTGATCAATGGCGATGTGCGGCCGGCCGCGCCCAGCGGAGTCATTCCGTTCTCTGCGCCTGAGGCGAGCCGGAGAAGCGATCGCGCCTAGCGCCGGAACCCCAATGGCTCAGAGGAGTCCAGCTCACTGGCTGCCCGTCCAGGACCGGTGGAGTGTCACTAGCTCGTGTTCGAGCCTGACCACCCAGTCCGGCCAGCTGACGCAGACGTCATCGGCGCGGGCGAGGGAGGACTGGCTCATGGCCCGTAGCGCGTCGGGGGCGTTGGACATTGTGTCGCGAAGGAGGCGTGCGGCCTCTCGTAAATCGTGGGGAAGATATCGAGCGGCGGGTCCGAGGATCTCGCGCGCTATCGGTGTGTCGTAGGCCAGCGTCGGTACGCCCGCCGCAAGAGCCTCAACCATCGGAAAGCCGAACGACTCGCCCGCCGAGGCAAACACGAAGAGCGTAGACCCTCTATAGAGCTCAGCCATCTCCTCTGGGGCGACACGTCCGAGGAGACGCACTGCCGACGGTCCTGCTTTCTTGGAAAGGTTGAGGAGTTCGTCGTACCCGTCCGGCCATCCGTCGCGCGCGGCTGTCATCCACAGCTCGACACCTTCGTCGGCAAGTCCGCTCTCTACGAACACTTTTGCTAGCCACGCATGGTTCTTGTGGGGCATAAGGTGTCCGGTGTAGAGAATTCTACGCGGGGACGCAGGCTCCCATGTTCCGCGCATCTTTACCTTGTCAAAGGGATGGTAGAAGCCTTTGACGTGGCCGGCGGGGACGTCGACCGCGTGTTCAACCATCGTGGCCATGGTGTGTGATGGACAGAGGACTCGATCTGATCGACGCACCACAGAGTGGGCCAGTCGGGTGCGAAGCTCCCACTCAGCGCGATCGCGCCCATGTCGGCGCCGCAGGAGGTCGGAGTCGTAGTAATTAGGATTTCGCTGGAACGAGAGGACAGGCAGACGTCTTGGTAGAGGTCCGAAGTCGATGAGGTTGAGCACGACATTTGCCCGTGACTTCTCGGCGGCCCGTCGTTGTACCCAAGTGTCTTGGTAAAGACGTTCGGGAATGCTGCGAATCGGGAGACGGGAGACAGTTATATGAGGTGGAAGTTCGCACGGGAGCTCAAATTCGGGGCGGAGGACGAAGCGCCACGAATGAGCAGTGTCCGCTTGGGAAAGGTTCTGTAGGAGGCCGCGGAGATGGTTGGCGGGTCCGCCACCCCGGTGGATCCCGACCGCGTAGACGAGGATATTCATCGTGTCCGTTCGGAGGTTAAGGTCGCCCTCAGCCTAGTCCACCGTTCCTTCGATCGGCGCACGTCGAACGTTCACGGGAGGACGTGATGAGCCCGCCCATGGTAGCTCAGGACCTGCGGATCGGCCGTCAGCATGTTTTAGCCCATGTCTTGAAGAAGCTCGGCGATCCGAGTGGCGTGTTGCGCGGGTGTCGGGTGACTGCGATACAACTTTGAGGCTGCCAGGGACATCTGGTCTCGCCGCTGTTCGTTCAACAAACTAACTATGGCATCAACAGATCCGGCGACGTCCCCCCATGCGACAACGATGCCCGCTCCGGTGCCCCGCAGAGTCTGCTCGACTGCGCCTCCCAGCCCGACGCAGGCGAGGATGGGTCGACCTGCGGCGAGGTAGGTCCACAGCTTCGAGGGAAAGGAGTACCGATCGACGCCCGGTCGGAGGGATAGGAGGAGTACATGGCTTCGCTTGAGGAGCGACACGTACTCGTCATCGGGAAGATACGAACTGAACTCGATGTTGGTCAGATGACGGCGGTTGGTGGTTTGACGCAGAGCTCTCTCGGCCGCACCACGCCCGTGGATCAGGAATTGGACCGGAGCGTCCCGCAGGAGATCGGCCATCTCAAGCACGTGCTCGAGGCCCTGAGAAAGGCCGATGTTGCCGGTGTACGACACGACGAGGTGTCCATCCCACTCGGCGGCGGAAGCCTCCGCCGCATGAGTGGCGGGGTTCTCGAGGACGGTGACGGCCTTTGCGTCAAGGGAAGGATATGCCTGCAGGAGAGCGTCCGCCTGAGCGTCTGATATTGCGAGCACGAGTGATGCACGTCGGAGGATCCGACTGTGGGCAGCGTGGAGGAGTCGAAACGAGGTACTCGTGGAGGAAGTCATCCCGAGCACTTCGGCGATCTCTGGGTGGAGGTCTTGGACCCACCAGACGAGAGGAATGTGCCGAAGAAATGAAACGATGGCGGCCCCCGCACCGAGGGTGACGGGTGGCGTCGATGCGAGGACGGCGTCCCACTCCCCGGACGCCCGAAGGGCCACTATCGTACACCGAAGCGCAAAGTACAGTTCGGAAAGAAGACGAGTCCAGAGGGAGTTGCGCAGGCGCCAGGAGGGTGGACGAAGGCGGACCACCTTAACGTTAGAGGCGCTCGGCTTCCGCCGGACCTCTGGGGCTCCGCTATGGGGCCCGGCACAGACAACGTCTATGCTTGCAAAGTTACGACTCAGATGGCTGACCAGCGTGCCATAGAGCATGGCATTTGAACTTGAATCAGGGGGAAAATACTCGGTTTGAAATCCGAGGCGGTTGATCTTGGTAAACAAATTCTGATTATTGCTCAATAAGAGTGGAGGGTATGGGATCAAGGCCGCGAATGTCTGACGACTCCTGCGCTAAGAACCACTCATAGGTGGATTCGATACCGGCTCGCAGATCTGTTTTGGCCGTCCATCCCAGCTCTGTTAGCTTGGAGACGTCGAGCACCTTTCGCGGTGTGCCATCGGGCTTGCTCTTATCGAAGGAGAGACGAGCCTCGGGGTAGACAATGTCACGAATGGTGGTTGCTACGTCGAGAATGCTGAGGTCTCTGCCCGTACCGACGTTGATATGCTCGCTGTCGTTGTAAGATTCCATAAGAAAAAGGCAAGCGTCGGCTAAGTCGTCGACGTGCAGGAACTCACGCATCGGGGCTCCCGTTCCCCAGATGGTCACATCAGGTACTCGAGTAAGGCGAGCCTCGTGAAATTTTCGGATGAGAGCGGGAAGCACATGACCGGAGGCAAGATCGAAGTTGTCGTGTGGGCCGTACAGGTTCGTCGGCATCGCTGATATAAAGTTGCATGAGTATTGGCGTCGGTACGACTGGCAGAGCTTGATGCCCGCGATCTTGGCTAAAGCGTAGAACTCGTTGGTTTGTTCGAGGGGTCCCGTGAGGAGCTGGTCTTCGGTTATGGGCTGAACAGCTGCGCGTGGGTAGATACAGGAACTGCCCAAATAGAGTAGTTTCGTGACCCCAAAGAGGTAGCTCGAATGTACGACGGTCCCGTGGATCATCATGTTGTCGTACAGAAATTCAGCAGGTCGTGTCGAGTTGGCAAGAATCCCGCCAACCGTGCCGGCAACGAGAAATACGTATTCTGGGCGATTCGCACGGAACCAGTAGTTGACTGCGGCTTGGTCGCGAAGGTCAAGTTGATCACGATTAGCAAGCAGCAAGTTCGTATGACCCGTTCGCCGGAGTCGCTCGACGACGGCCGAGCCAACGAGTCCGGCATGACCTGCTACGAATATTCGGGCATCCTTGGGGAGCGGGGGCATCGCATACTCCATGGTCTAGGAGAGAAGGACTAGCCGCCGGATCCGTTTTTTCCAGGCGGCGCTTGTTCCTGAAACTGCGGAAAACCCAAAGATGCACCGGGTGCATTTGGGTCGTTAGCTACGTCACCACGGGACCGTGTCAGTGCAACGGCTTGACGGTCCTCTGCGGATACGGTCGCCGTCACCGTTGAGGGATTGGACGGTGCGGCCGCATCGTTCCGAGTGAAAGCCCTCGGGTCGGTGGCAGCGGCCTGGGTCTCCGTCGGGGCTGTCGAGGGCGGAGAGGACTGATAGCTGGCAGACTCGTAGCCGTATCCGTAGCCGTACCCGTATCCGCTGGCGTAGGCACCGCGACTGGGGACACGGTTGACGATAGTCCCTCGCACCGGCGCTTGGACTTGGGCCAGGAGCTCGTAAGTACGGCTCAGATCGCCTCGTTTGGTGCTGGCCGCCACCGTGAGGACGAGCATCGTGTCGCAGAGGCGGGAGACGAGGAGTGTGTCGGTGACAGGGAGGACAGGGGGGCAGTCGAGGAGCACGACGTCGGCGTTGTCGGCTAGGACATCGACAAGCTGTCGGACGCGATCGAGAGAGAGGATCTCGGCCGGATTGGGCGGAACAGGGCCGGAGCTGAGGACTCTCAGGTTGGACTCCCCGGGGACCTCGCGGAGGGCATCGGCGAGGGTCGATTGGCCGAGCAGGACCGACGTAGCGCCCACCTGATTGTCGAGGCCGAAGAAGAGGTGCAATCGCGGCCTACGGAAGTCGAATGACACCACCACCACCCGCTGGCCGGCCCGTGCGAAGCTGACGGCCAGGTTGGCGGTGGCCGTCGACTTTCCCTCATCCGGCGTGGAGCTGGTCACGGCGATGACTCGCTGGACCTCGTCGATCCCGAGAAACTGGATCGAGGTGCGCAGGGTGCGGTACGCCTCGGAGACGGTCGAGTCGGCGTCCTCCATAAGGGCGATATGGGTTTTCTTGCCCTTGCGCCAGCTGCTGACCAGCGGGATGCTCCCGACAATGGGGAGACCACCGGAGACGTCCTCGATGTCGCGCGTCGACTTCACCTTGTCGTCGAGTCGGTCGCGGAGGAAGGCAAGAGCGACGCCGAGGACCAAGCCGACGACAAGTCCGAGCACACCGTCGCGGACCTTCTTAGGCGACGATGGCGCCGTTGGGACGCTCGCAGCGTTGATGACCGTGGGTCCCGTCTGGGCCACCAGCTGGCTTGCCGCCTGGAGCTGCTGGAGTGACTGGGTGAGCGAGGAGATCGAGGAGCGGTCTGCGGCTCGCTGCTGGCTACCCGTCTGGGCCGATGCGACCTGACGCTGCAGCTTGCCGATGCTGGTGTGGAGGGCCGTGACCTGGCCTGTGTATTGCCCGACCTGGTTGGCCCGGTCGGCCGAGATGTAGGCCCGGCTGTATGCGTTGGCGACATTGGCGGCTTGACCCCTGTTCGCGCTCGTCGCCGCAAAGGTCAGCACGTCGTCGGTGGTCGACGCCGTGATCGTGACCTTGGGAGTGCCGTGCAGGATGGCCTGGGCGGCAGCCTTGGTCTGGTTGCCCTGAGCAAACTGCTGGGCGTCGCTCAAGAGGCGCTGGACGTTCACTGTCGGGGTTTGCGCGTTGGCCGTCGGCTGCAGCGCCGAGGTCGCCGCCTGCTCCGGGACCAGCACCTGGGCGCTCGCCGTGTACACCGGGGTCTTCACTTCGACGTACGCGATGGCGAGTGCTAGCACGATCACCGTGACGAGGATGATGGTGAACTTCCGGCGGTTGAGCACTCGGAGGTATGTGCGTACCGCGTCCTCGTGGGTTGCTTCGCGCAGTTCCAAGTCGCTCGTTGCCCTATCGTCTCGTCGTCGGCCAGGGGGCGGGTGCATCGGGCCTCAGCCCGAACGGGGCCAAGCCCGATAGTCGTCCCCGACCCGAAGAAACGTTAGCCGGAGCAATGTCTGGCCGGGTGTCACGGACGCGCGTAAACGATCCCTGCACTTCTAACCGACCAGTATCGACCGTTGGACGTTGCGACGTCCCGTGCCCGCAGTGGTCAGTCGGTCCAGGCGTCGCGGCGCCGGCGGCGTGAGCCGAGCACGAGCAGACCGCCGAGCGCGATCGCACCGGCACCGGCGCCGGCCGTGGCGGCCGCATCGGTACCCGTGAAGGCCAGCCCCGAGGACGACGAGGAAGTGGAGCTGGGAGCGGCGGCGCTGGGAGCGGCAACGGCCGTCGTGGAGGCCCCGGTCACGAAGATCGTGATCGAGGACGTGTGACCCGACGGGTCGGTGGCGATGATGGTGTAGTTGCCGGCGGCCAGGCCCGAGGGGATCGTGACCGTGGTCGAGAAGGCACCGGCGGCATTGGTGGTGGCGGTGCCGATGACGGTGCCATCCAGCGTCAAGGTGACGGTCGAGTTGGCATCGAAGCCGGTACCGGAGACGGTGACCGAGCCACCGGACGCCACGGTGCCGCTGCTGACGAACAGCGTCGCCGCACTCACTGGGCCGTACTGCGCCACCGCAGGCGATGCTGAGGCGGTGGACGCCAAGACGAGCGGCGCTACGCCGAACATGGCCACGCCGGCAACGGCGGGTCCGACAATCAGGCGGGTAATCCGTCTTTTAGTCACTCGTCATCTCCTTCTGGTATTCCGCCAGCACCAGCCGACGCCGTGGGTCGTTCACGCCGAAAGGGACGTGGCGACCACGGAGGGAACTGTAGCGCATGGCACACGATCTGTCACGGGGTTGGCTTGAAGGTCATGACTTCGGTCTGGATCTCGGCCTGATCCGGGGTAAGAGTCCGCTCAGACGCGCCCGATCCGGTCCATCCGGAAATTGGGGAAATCTCGGTGGTGACCTTGTCGGGGTTGACCATGGGCTGGTTGCGGACGCTGAGCTGGTAGGTCCGGCCGGCCTTCAGCTGTCCGGTGAGGCGAAACTGGATCGTCGTCGTGCCGTGCGGGCCGACGTTGACGAAGGTGCTGTAGGTGTTGACCCCGAGCTCGCGCACCGGGCTCACCCGCAACGTCTTGCCGCCCTCGGTCGCCCCGGTGAAGTTGAGGGGGCTGTAGAGCGACAGCCAGGTCCGGTTGGTTCCCGGGGGCAGGTGAAGGCCGTTGTTGGCGCCGATGACATACGCCGGCAGACCCTTCGATGGGGCGGTGTTGTCCAGCGTGACCGTCACCGTCGACGTGGTCTGCCCGGTGGCCGGGTCGTAGAGGACCCGGTCGTCGATGCGCCGCTCGAGGTAGGCGTCGATCTTGTTGTTGGCGGCATTTTGCGTGGTCAACGCCAGCACGTCGTGGCCCGAGGCCTTCGGAAAGGCCCCGGTCACGCCGAGGCGGCGCAGGACGGGCTGTTCGCTGCGACGGTCCGTCCAGAACAGCAGCCGTCCCTGGCGCACGTCGGGACCCATCTGACGGGCCAGAGTCAGGGGAGCGGGGAATTTCCCCCCGATGAGCCGGTGGAAGGCGGTGGCCAGCGCTTCTTGGAGGAAGTCGTGACGGGCCTGGGACGAGGCGCCAAACGAGTCGTACTCCCCCTTGAGCAGGAAGCTGGCGGCGTTGCCCGACGTCAGCGGGAAGGCGAGCCCGGGGACCTTGATCGGCCCGGTGAACGCCAGGAGGGAGGCCAGGGCGTAGGGGTCGATGGCGATGACCCCGTCGATGTGATCACCGCCGGATTGCGGGTACATCTGCGAGATCACGTCTTCGACGGTCGGGAAGTCGGGGGAGTAGCTGAGGTCCTGGAAGAAGTCGGCCGGGTGAAACGCCCCGTACCTGGCCAGGTAGTCCGCCGGCCCGGTGATGTGGCGGGTCCCGTCCTTGGCCCGGTTGAGCTTGGCGACACTCCCCGAGCGCACCAGCTGGAGTCGGCCGTTGTCGACCCGCAGCTCGCCGTAGGCGCCGATGAACCCGTCGAGGCCGCGGCTCTCCGACGGGGTCATGAAGGCGATCAGGTAGTGGCGGGTGCCGTCGCCGCCGAGCAGCCCGGGGGCGGCCCTGATCACTCCGGCGGCGAGTGCAGTGCTCGAGCGGGCCTTGGTCAGCTTGGCGCCGAGGAGGGCGAGCCGGCTCCGGAGGGGCCCGACCAGCCACGGCGAGCGGATGGCGGTCAGACGGTGCTGGGCCGAGGCCAGGCCGGTCTGGAGCTCGCCGATGGGCGTGGCCAGCCGGCGGATGCGGGCGATGTCGATGCGCCCGTGGCGGAACGCCAGGCGGTTGATGTCGACGCTCGCCGCAGCCCGGTGCGCCACCGCCGTCGCCGTCTGACCCGTCTGGGCCGCGGTCACGATGGCCCGGCGCTGCTGGGCCACGCCGGGCACGAGCAGGCCGCCCGACGTCCACCAGCTCCCAGCCCGCTGGGCCGCGACGGAGAAGTCGTGGGAGGCGGAGGCGAGGTTGGTGAGCCCGGCGCTCGTCCGGCCCCGCAGCACGGTGGTGAGGGCGTCCTCGGTGGCGACGGTCCCTCGGTTGGCCGACGGGCGGGCGAGGAGGGTGCCGATGGCGACGGGCACGGCGAAGACGATCAGCACGACCACCACGCCGAGGGAGGCCCGCAGCGTCCAGCGCCTCGCCCTCGACGAGATATGGGTGAGGGCCGAGACAAGGGGGGGAATGACCACGACGGCGGCGACGATGGCGGTGAGCCCGTGGAATCCGATCGGATGCCAGCGCAGGACGACCTGGATGGCGAGCGCCCCGGTCAATGCCCCGACCCGCCGCCTGGCTCGACGAGGGAACACCGCCGCGAATGCGATCGCCAGCCCCGCCGCACCGGGCACGAGCAGCCACCCTCGGCTGAGTCCGGCGCCGACGGCGGCGAGCACGAGGAGGGTCCAGCGGCTGGCCCGGCTGGCCGCCAGCGTGACGACGGCGGCCAGCAGGGCGGTGTAGAGCGGGTCGACGATAGGGGTGCTGGTGGGGTGGCAGCCGGCGAGGGCGGCGCCGATCGCCGATGCGACCGTCAGGGCGGCGACGATCAGCCGGCTCGTCCTGGCCTGGTCGCGCCGATTGCCCCGACCGCCTTGACGCCGCTTGTCGCGCCGTCGGTCGGCGGCCGGTTCTTTGATCTCGGACGTCATGGCGCGCCCCGTCCCAGCGTCGTGGCTCTCTTGTTGGGTGGGGTCCCGATCCGCCGGGACCTCGGGGCTGGTCAAGAGCCCCAGCCACTCCAGGTCAGGGATTGGCTGCTCTCGTTGGCCCGATCATCGTCCCGGTCGAGGGCAAGCAGGGCAATGAGGTCGTCGAAGAGGCTGGCGAGCTGGTCGCGAGTCTTCTCGTAGGCGGCGAACGGTTCGCCGATCGGGTCGGCGACGTCGTCGCTCTCCGGCAGGCTCAGCACGTCCGATGCTCGCCGCCCTTCGTGGGCGCGCCGCATCCAGGCCGCCGGCGCCTCGCCGGGTGAGCGCCGGCCCAGCCGGCGGCCCCGGCGGACCAGGTCCACGAGCGGCCACGTCCTCGGCCACGCCTCCTGGTCGAGCACGGCCAGGTCGACGACGTGTTGGCGGGTCATGCCGACGATCAGGTCGCTCTCCCGGCACATCTGGCGGGTGACGCGCAGGCTGCGGTGGGCGGAGAGGTCGATCCCGATGTCGGCCATGGCGGCGACGACCTCGGGCACCGCGGGGATCCCCGTCGCCCCAAACCCCGCCGACTCGACCTCGAGGTCCCGCCCCGCCCCGGGGGAAGCGGCGGCGTGGGCCGCCAGCAGGGCCGCACCCATGGGGGACCGGCACTGATTGGCTGAGCACACCACGAGGACCTGCACGGCGCCACTCTAGGGTCACCGTCCCGCCGCATTTGGGACGCCCGGGCGCAACACTGCGGACGATGGACGCGGAAGACGGTCAGCCCGACCCCGAGCTCGTATCGCGCCCCCCTGCGGTCAACCCATGACCCGGGAGGAGGCACTCGCCATGCGTGGCGCTCACGCCATCGGCGACCTTCCGGCTGATGTGCCACCGGCCTCACTGGACTCCCGCTAGAACTTCTCGACTCTAGGGAAGGAGCTATAGTATAGGACTCATGCGCGTGCCGAACCCCTACACACCCGGTGCCGGCGACCGGCCCCGGGCGCTTGTTGGTCGATCTGATCAGCTCGCCCTCGCCGAAAGCGCGAGGGACCAAATCGAAGCCGGCTACGCCGCAAACAGCCTCGTTTATGTGGGGCTTCGAGGAGTTGGCAAGACCGTGCTCTTGAAGGAGGTCTCCGACCGGCTCTCACAGGCCGGCTGGTACGCGCCATATCTCGAAATGCGCCGAGGCGCTCCGGTTGACGTCACCTTCGCCAAAGCGGCCGCCCGGTTTGCGACGCTGCTGCCTCTCGGCGGAAAGCTGAAGCGTCGCCTGGACGCCCTCCTGCGGCCGGGTGGAGGTTTACAGGTCCTTGCATCGGGGGCGACTGTGGGAAGCGGCCGTTCCGCCGGTGGCTACGTTGAGCTGAAGAAGGTCGTCGAGACGTTGGCCGGCGCTGCCCGTGAAGACGGGGTGGGGGTCGCTCTGCTTGTCGACGAGCTCCAATCGCTCTCGAAGACCAATCTTGGGGCGCTCGTTCATCTCGTCCAAGACGTACGTGACCGCCTCCCCTTTGCCTTCATAGGGGCAGGTCTGCCGTACCTGCCCTCTTACATTGCGAAGGCGGCCACCTATACAGAGCGCTTTCGCTATGAGCCGACAGATAATCTTTTAGATTCGGAGGCTCGGTCCGCCATTGTCGAGCCGGCCCGGGCAGAAGGCGTCGAGTGGGAGGGCGAGGCGCTTGACCATCTCGTCGGTGGCGCCGAGGGCTACCCCTACTTCCTCCAACTTTCAGCTTTCGAGGCGTGGGAGGTGGCGGCTCGCCCGGGGCACATTGAGCGGATCACTGCTGCCGATGTTCAAGCGGCAAGGCCCGCTGCCGAGCGCCAAAAGGAAACTGGCATATACGGGGCTCGGTTTTATCAGGCCACCGAAAACGAGCGGAGGTATCTCTACTCGATGGTGAAAAGGATGAACCGAGACGAGAAAGGGGAGGCGAGATCGGGAGACGTGGCTCGGTCGCTAGGTCGCGAGCAATCTGCCGTTTCCCCCACGCGTGACGCGTTAATCCGGAAGGGGATCATTCATGCGCCGGACCATGGCCTTGTCGCCTTCTCTATTCCAGGATTCCGGGAGTACCTGGCGCGACAACTGATCGACGAAGACGGATAGACGTCGGCACTGCTGACTGCCACCATCCCCGCTTCGCGACATGCGCTCAGGTCTTGGCGTAGCCGTCCACGACGGAGGCGGTCGAGGAGACCTGGTCGAGGGTGACGGCGCCGACGCGTACCGGGGTGAGCTGCTTGGTCTTGGCGCTGCCCGTTCCGACCTGGCCCTTGGCGTTCCAGCCCCACGCCCAGAGGTGTCCGGAGCTGTCGATGGCGAAGTTGGTCCCTCCGCCCGAGTTGACCTTGACGAACGTCACGCCCTTGGGCTCGGTCAGACGGCGCGGTGTAGACGAGCTGGTGGTCTTGCCGTCACCGAGCTGGCCGTCCGTGCCTGTACCCCACTCCCAGACCTGCCCGTTGGTCAGGATGGCAAGGGTCTGCCCGTTGGCCTTGGTGCTCCCGCCCTGCGACACCTGCCGCACAGCGGCCGGGAGTGAGACGTGGACGGCCGTGTCGGCGAGCTTCTCGGTGCCGTTGCCGAGCTGGCCCCGGTGGTTGTAGCCCCAGTCGTAGAAGGACCCGTTGGACATCAGGGCGCCGGCGTCTCCCCACGAGGCCACCAGTGCCTTCACCTCACCGCTCGGCAACCCCCTCACGGCGGTCGGGGTGGCGCTATTACCGGTGGTGCCGTTGCCGAGCTGGCCGTTGGTGCCTTGTCCGCAGCCGACGATTTTGCCATTGGCGTCGTAGGTGGTGTGCTTGAGGGCCCCGACGGCGGCAGTGACGTGCGTCAACGGAATCTTCACCGGCTTGCTCAAGTTGCCCTTATGGGGCTGACAGAACTGCTGGCCCTTGTCGTTTCCCCATCCCCATGCGTCACCGCTGGTGTCGATGGCCATACCACCGTCGAAGGGCATGGGGTCGGGCAGCGAGGCGATCTTGACGGCGGAAGGGAAGTCAACGCGCACGGCGGTGGACGAGCCGGTCGGGGTGGACCCGTCTCCGAGCTCGCCGGCCGCACCATCGCCCCAGGCGTACACGTCGCCGGCCGCCGTCAGGGCGTAGGAGTCGGAGTTGGACGTCGACACCTGGACGATGGTGCCCTGCACGCCCGTGACCTTCATGGGCGTGGTGTGGGCGAGCTGGGAGCTGCCGCCCTTCTTGCCGCCGGCCGGGTGTCCCCACGTGTACAGGGTCGTTGTGGCCGCGCCCGCCGGCGCGGTGGTGGCGGTCGGCGGCGCCGCCGAGCTGCTCCCGCAGCCGGCCGCGGCGATGACCAGCGCGCCGCCGATGATTCCCGAGAACAATTTATTCTTCACGACCCGAACGCTACGAAGCCACGATGAGGGCTCTGTGAGCTGGTTGTGAGCGAACTGTTCGGAGTCGGGAGATGCTGAGGGGCCGCCCTCGCCGGTTGATTACGGATGCGCTCGCCTGGAGAGCTGCGTCGGCTTTAGGCTTCGACCGTCGAATGGCTGACCTGGATGTCGTCGTGGAGGTATCCGCCGGTGACTGTGTCGAGCGGGTACGCCTCCATGAGCGTTCCGACGCCTTGGCGGCCGTCGACTGTGCGCCAGCCGAGCATGGAGTGCCCGGTCGGGCAGCAGCCGTAGGGCACCCAGTTGTTGTAGGCGAGAGGTTCGCCGGTCAGGTCGTGAACCGTTCCTTCTGCATCGGTCATGGACAGGGCAACGGTGCGGGCGAAGATCCCGTCATGGTCGACTCGCAGGCTGCCGTCGACCCCGCCGATGAGGCGACCATCGACGATGGCGTACCCGTGCTTGAAGCTGTGCTGCTCGCCGTCGGGTTTCCCGGCGTCGAAACTCCAGATCGTCTGCACGACGTAGTCGTCGCTGAAGTGGGCGTTGCAGTAGCCCATCATGTTCATGCCGCGCTCCGGCCTCGGACCCCAGCTGTGGTCGTTGGTGGCAAGACAGTCAACGTCGTAGTCGGTGCCCCGTACCCGGACGGTGCCGGTCGTCCGGGCGGTCAGGTCGAAATGGCTGGCGTACGCCGACCCGAAGCCGCTGTGCTCGACCGCCTGCGCTGCATCGGCTCGGGCCAGGGGGTCGATGTTGGGGTCGTGGATGTCGTAGGGAGTGTGAATACCCCGGATGTCGAGATGGATCTCAGTGTCGCCCACGCCGACGTAATCGAGGCGGCACTCGCTCGGCGACGTCGCCTTGAACTCCAACCCGTTGGGGAGCCGGAAGTTGTCGAGGCGGTCGGGGAGCGGCAGGTGGTTCTGGATGTCGACGTATCGGGCGTCGAACATTTGCTTCGAGCATCGGTCGATGAACTCAACGTCACACGTCATGGCGCCCACGCCGGCCCGGAACACCATGTACACCCAGCCGTAAAGGTTCGCTTCGGGCACGTACAGGCCAAGCCAGTAGGTCTCCGCCCACTGATGGTCGACGTCCGGCGGGGTGTGGAACTGAACATCATCCTGGATGATCACGTCGACGCGTCTCCCCGCCCCGCCCCGTAAGAAGAGCGGAACTCGCTCATCATGTCGTCAAGGTCGGGGATGGGTGTCGACCCGTCCTCGTATCCCATCATTCCGAAGAACGACCGGGACCGGATCGACTGCTCCCGCTCCTCGCATAGGCACACCTGAAAAGACGCTGCCTGATAGTCGGGTGAGCCGTCCACGCCGCCTGCTTCGATCAGCGTGCCGGTCGCGGCAGCGAGCTCGTCCTGCGCGAAGCGAAGCTGCGGGAGCGTGAAGGGCACGGGCCCGTCGAGAAGGTCACGGAGCTGCCGGGCCGCCACCTGGGTGCACTCGCCGCCAGCAAGGTCAACGAGCAGCTTGCGGGCGTAGGACCGGCTGCGGTTGTAGTCGAGCTGCTCGAACTCTTCGGAAACCGGTAGCTGGGCTCGGAGAACACCGATGTGCCCGGCGAGAAGTGCCGCCTGCTCAGCGGCCGAGGCGTTTGAGGTACCGAGAGCCGGGAGAATGGCGCCGGTGACGGCGCTGCTCATGCTGGCCAGGCGAGTGTCAACGGACGGGATCATGCCCCCACCTCCGAACCGATCAGGTCGCACAATTCCGTGACGAAGCGGTAGCCGACCGGGGCCATCCACGACAACAGCACGTCTTGGTGGTTGTGGCCGTCACGGGCAGCCCTCGTCGAGGTGGCCAAGGTTATGGCCAGGCACTTGTAGGCACACAGGATCTCGTACCAGCGAAGCGTTTCCGGGTTCACTGCCCGGCCCGAGGCCTCCTCGTAGGCAGCCACGAACCGATCTTTCGGGTAGAGGTCGCACACCCAGGTGTCACCGTTGACATGCGAAGCGTAAAGGGCCTGGAGCATCCAGCCCAGATCCTCGTGGAAGTCACCGAGATGGGCGAATTCCCAATCGAGGATGGCGGTGATCTTCCCGGTCTCCTCGTCGAAGAGAAAGTTCCCGGTCCGGTAGTCACCGTGGACGAGCACCGGCCCGTCACAAGGTGGGAGGTTGTTGCGCAGCCACCGCTCGGTCATCGCCGCGACCGGCATTACCTGCACCGCGTCGTCGCGCCACACCCGAGACCACCAGTTCACCTGCCACCGAGCGGCCTGATATGGATCGGCGTCCGGAACGTCGAAGCTCGGCAGGTCTGCGGTACGCCAGTCGAAATTGTGGGTGCGTCCCAAGGCGTCGAGGTACTGGGGGGCCAACAGCTCCTTCAATCGAGGACCGAACGTTGTGCCGATCCCCGTCACGTTCGGACCGTCGCTCTCAGCGGTGGGCTTCGTGACGCCCTCCACGAAGGCCATCATCGCGGCCGGCTGCCCGAAGAACTTCCCCTCATGATCCAACCACTCGGCGACCGGGGCCGGCACGACCCCCTGGATCACCTTCAGCGCCTCGAACTCGCGGCGCCGATCGGTCTCCGACGCCGTTTGGATCGGGTCCATCCGCAACACGTGCCTACTCGACACTCCGTCCTCGACCAAGGAGAAGAAGAACTGCTCCTTCGAAGCCCCGCCACCGGCCCGACTGACACCTTCCACCGTCGCCTTCGGACGCTGCACAGCAAAGAAGCCCTCCAACGACCCCAGGACCTTCGCCGTTGCGATCGGCGTGTACTCGCTAGTTGCGGCGACCTTCACCACCTTGCGGTCAAGGGCCGCCGCCACCCCCGGGTCCATGTCGTCAATGTTGTAAGAAACCGTCAAATCGCGTAGATCAGACAAAACGAGTTCCCCCCGTAATCGTGCGAACTGTCCGAAATGTCGACAGGCGCTCGTCATCGATGCTCACGGCGGAGAAGCTGACTCGTCCGGCCGCCCCAACTAGTCTAGCTCACGACTATCGGATCCACAACAACCTCTTTCAGTCCGGGCGGCTCGCCACGTCTCTTTGTGCCAGCCCGCGCGCCCGTCGCCCTGCTCCGACTTCAGGGCCGACAAGGACGGTTCGCGGCGTGCAATAGTCGAAACGGAACGACTGGCGAAGGAGACCACGGTCTAATGGCGCAATCCATCCAAACCCCGTTCCCGCACACCGCCGGAGATATCACGTCCGAGTGGTTGACTCAGGTCCTGCGCCCCGACGGAGCTTTGGACAGCGGTAGCTGGGTGGCGGACCTGACGTTGCACGAGCTGAGCGCAGGCTTCGGCCAGACAAGTGACACGATACGAGTGAACCTGGATCTCGGGGGTGACCCCCCAGTAGGCGCGCCACGTTCGCTGGTAGCCAAGTTCGCGACGACCGAGACGGCCCGGCGCGCGGCGTCCGTATCGGCGCATCTCTACGCGAATGAGGTCGGCTTCTACCGTGACGTCAGCACGCGCCTGACGACGACCGTGCCGCACTGCTTCTTCGCTGCCACCGATGACCGAGGCGAGTTTTTTGCCCTGCTCGTAGAGGACTTCGCCGCCCACCGGCCGGGAGACGAGACGGTCGGCGCCGCACTGGCCGAGGCCCACAACGCCGTGTCCCAACTCGCCGCGTTGCACGGCCATTACTGGGGGCGGCCCACCGAGTCCGGCTGCGCCCCCTCAACCATGCTCCCCCTGGATCGAGTCGTCGCTGCCTGGCCGGTCATGGTTGAGACATTCGACGAGTTCGTGCCGGCACCGATCATCGACATGAAAGAACGGTACCTGGCAAGCATTCCTGCGATGCACGACTGGATGGTCCGGGAACCCTGCACGCTCGTGCACGGCGACTTCCGTCTCGACAACCTGCTGTTCGACACGGACCCGGCCCGCAAAGATCAGATCGTCGTGCTCGACTGGCAGGCCGTCCACACCGGCAAGGGCATGCGGGACTTCGCCTACTTCGTGGCACACAGCATGGCAACCAGCGACCGACGTCGCGGTGAAGAAGAGTTGCTCCGGTCCTATGTCGAGCAGCTCTCTGCGTTCGGCGTCGACTACCCATTCGAGACGGCCTGGACGGATTACCGCATCGCCATGCTCTACCTGTTCTCCATCGTGCTGTGGATCACCGGCGTCAACGTCAACACCAACGAACGGGCGCTTCGCCGGAAGCGAGCTCTGGTGCAGCGAGCCTGCACCGCATTGCTCGACGTCGACGCCCTGGCCCTGCTCCCGTTCTCCTAACCCGCCCCCACGCACAATCGATAGAACCGAGGTCGAACCGTGCTCAACCTTTCTGACGAATACGCCCACAACCCGACCGACGTGGCGAACTGGCAGGAGAACTACGTGTGGCACGCGTGGAACCCACAGACCCGGTGCGGCTGGAACCTGCACCTCGGTCGGATCGCCGAGGAGGGACTCGTCGACGTTCGAGCTCACGTCATTATCGCCGGCGAGGTCACCGCAGGGAGCCGCCAAGAACCCGGAGACGACAGCTTTGCCGCCACCGGGTTGGACGTCGACATCGACACCGCCTTCGAGCGAGTCCGCGTCCGGTACCAGGACGTCGGCTCCCGCGGCCCAGATGCCGGCGGCTGGTACGGCCGCGAGGCCGGCGACACGCCGTTCGGGTTCGACATGCAGATGCAGACCCTGCATCCGGTCTTCGACGCGTCCGAGTATCCGATCGTGCGCGAGCACCTGCTAGACGCTGAAGGCAACCATTACGAGGTCGGAGCCGCGTGGACCGGACGCCTGTGGAGCGGTGCCACCGAGATCGAGGCAAGCGGCCTGCTGGTCCGCGACCACAGCTGGGGCGGACGCACTTGGTCATGGGACGCGCTGTTCTGGGTGCCGATGGTCTTCGACGACAGTCGAGTGTTCGGCTTCAACTGGACGCAACGGTTTGAAGGGTCCTGGACCTCCGGCTCGGTCTTCCTCGACGAGTCGGGACGGATCGACGCCGTCGACGACTTCTGGGTCCGCTCGGTGGCGACCCAATACCCAGACGCTTCGACCGGGCCGAAGTCCTGCGCGCCGGACCCGACGTCCTCGAGCACTACACGCTCTCAGGTGACATCCACCTGCCCATCGGCCGTGCGCACAGCCGCGTCGGCCTGTCCGACATGTACTCGACCGTACGCTGGCTCCGAACGGACCGGTTTCGCCACCATCCAGATCTTCCCGACCGAGGCGCAAGTCGAACGAGGATTCCGAGAACCCCTACCGAGGTACTCGTCCCGCTGAATCGCGTCCTGCTGATGTCCAACGATGCTGCTGAGCGGTATCCGTGTGGTGGTGACCGGAGCGACCAGCGGTCTGGGCGCGGCGATGGCGGACGCGTTGCTCCGAGCCGGGGCCACGGTCGCGGTGTCGGGCCGTGCCGGTCCGAGGCTCGACGAGGCGGTGGGTCGCTGGAATGGCGAAGGTCTGGCCGCCGTGGCGCTGGCCATGGACGTCCGCGACCCGCCTTCCGTGGAGCGCGCGGCCCAGCAGGCAACGGACCGCCTGGGTGATCTCGACATGGTCGTGAACAACGCCGGCATCGGCATGCGCACCGTCAATCCCCGGTTCTTCTCGGACCCGAGGCCGTTCTTCGAGGTCTCCGCCGAGGGGTTCACCGATGTCATCGAGACGAACCTGACCGGTTACTTCCTTGTGGCCAGGGCGTTCGCTCCCTTGTTCGTCTCCCGGGGCCGCGGGCGTTTCGTCAACATCTCGATGAACCACGAGACGATGCGCCGGCGGGGCTTCGTCCCCTACGGACCGTCGCGCGCCGGCGCCGAGTCGCTGAGTCTGATCATGACCGACGACCTGCGTCCCTTCGGGATCACCGTGAACATGCTCCTACCCGGCGGCGCCACCGCCACCGGGATGATTCCGTCACAGATGCCCGAGGCGGCGCGCCGCTCGATGCTCGACGCCGGGGTAATGGGACCGCCCATCGTGTTCCTTGCCTCCGCCGGAGCGGAGGGGGTCACGGGAGAGCGGATCGTGGCCAAGGACTTCGAGTCGTTTCTTTCCGAGTTCCGCTCGAGACCAGCCGTCAGGTGACGGCGGTGGCCACCCGGTCCAGGCTGCCCTCCATCTGCTCTTTCGACACACGCGGGTAGAAGCTGAGAGCGTTCTCGTCGCGGACGCCGCTCCAGTCGTAGATATGGGTGACCTTGGTCTGGCCGTCCCCTGTCGGCTCGAGCTCCCAGACGTAGGTGTGGCCGCTCACGTCGACCTCCCCGACGATGTGCGACAGCGACCCCGGCGGGTGAATGGAAGGAGCCCAGCCGATCCGACGGTCGGTTTCGTAGGCCACGATCTCGTTGCGCATCTGGTAGTCGCCGATGCCGTCCTGGTTCATGTTCATCACAAACGCCTGCCCGACAGCGGTGACCGGGGCGTCGCCCGAGTCGAGGCCGCGCAACATGTCGGACCCGTCGAGCTCGCGATGACGGCCGGGGTCGGCCAGTACGGCGAAGATGCGCTCGGGCGGCGCGTTGATGGTCTTGCTGACCTGCTGCGTGCGGTTGTCGTCCACGGGTCCCTCTCTCGACCCCGTCCGGACGTCGGGGCCTCCAGGCAGAGACTATGTCCCCCAGCTAGTCAGCGAGGCGTCCGCGACCTCATCATCGCCGCCACTGCTCGTGCCTCCGAGCGCGCCGTGCTCACCACCGACGAGCGCGCTCGCTTCGGGGAGCTTCCCGAAGTCGCCGTGCGCCTCATTGCCAGCTGACTCGCAGCGGGGTCGGCCACCACCGAACCCGCCTCACGGCAGAGTTTGTGGCAGGACCTTGAGCCGATGTGACTGCGCCGCGGCGTGGAGGCGCCTGTCCCACGTGGCGAGCACGAGTTCGTCGGAGGGCAGCAGGCAGTACCTGCGTGCCGGAGCGTCAAGCGCTGATCCCCTCGATCACGCTTCAGGCCCGCTACACGCCTCCCAGCGAGAATCGATGCGGGCGGGGTATATGCGAATCCCCAGGTCACGGCGTGCTGGGAGAACACGCTCCGGGGAGTTGCCGACGGTCCTCGGACAGTGTGCCAGTGGTGGTTGCCGAATTCAGCCAGTCGTCGCCACGGGGTTGTGCGACAGCCACGGAGTTGAGTGGTTCAGCAGTCCACCACGGGAACTCTCGGGTCGAGGACGCGGAGGTCCGCTCGGTCGGAGCTGATTACCGTGGCGTGATGGCGGCGCGCTGCGAGCACCACCGACGCGTCTACGACATCGGTCGTTCTGGCAGCGCCGCACAGGACCCCGACGGCCCGAGCCCCGGCGTCGGTCAGCGGCTCCACGACGACTCCGCGTGCGTTGAGCAGGCGAGCCAGTCGTGCTTGGCCCCCGCCACCTCTCCACACCTGGCCGACCACACCGGCCGGTACGACTACCACCCGTTGCTGTTGTCGCGCCGCCTCGATGACCGCAGCCGTGTCACGGTCGCCCCGCTCGACTGCAATCAACGCTCCGGCGTCGAGCACCAAGCTCAACGCTGCTCGGCCAGCGCCAGCCTCTGCCCGGCCCGGGCCAGCTCCTGCTCGGTCAGCGGGCCACCCGTGTCGTCGAACAGCTCGGCTAGGACGACGGCGAGATCCTCGCCTTCCACCCGCGCCCGTCCGGCGTCGTTCAACCAGGCGCTCAGAGACTTCGCCCTTCCCTCCGCGACATCTTGGCGGGCCCGTTCTGCCACCACCGGGTCGAGGCTCACCGTCACCTTAGTCACAGTCATACTTTTACCATACCGGAATCCGGTGCTGCTGACTTTACTGACCGGCCGGGACCGGGCGGCGAGCGTCGCGCGCGCCGCGAGCCGGGCGTCGTCGTGGACACCATGGTCATCAGCTGGCTGTTGGATGACCGTCCCAAGGACCTGGCCGGCCAGTACCGCGAACTGATCGGTGCGGCGCCGATGTTGCTCGCCTTCCAGGCGCTGATGGAGCTGCGCTACGGGGCGCTTCGCGCCGGGTGGGGTGAACTTCGCCGGGGGCGCTTGGAACATCGTGTCGGCCGGCTAACCGTCGTCCAGCCTGACGACGCGACGGTCACCGAGTGCGCCGAGTTGCGCCAGCACTGTCGGCTCGCCGGCCCCGCTCTGGCCGACAAGCTCCATGATGGCGACCGCTGGATCGCCGCCACTGCGATCCGCCTCGGCCTGGCGCTCGTGTCCGACGACAAGCTGTTCGTCGGCGCCCCGGGGTTACAGTTTCGGCGCCTCGACCAAGGTCAATAGCCGAGCCGGCTACGGGAACCAGGCGATGTCCTGGAGCGACGTCATGTTTTGCTGTTCGCTGGCGTCGCGAAGGTCCAGGGGTGACCCTGCAGATCGTGGGTGCTGTAGGCCCGGTCTCCCCAGGGTTCGTCACGAGGATCGCTTGCGGCCACGCCAGCAGAACGCACGTGTTGGTAATGATCATCGACGTCAGGCACGTAGACGTAGAGTCGGCCGCCGGTCAGAGCGGTCGCCTGGGGGTCCTGACGGGCGAAGACACGTCCAACGCCAAGGTCGAGCACGGCCATCACTGGCGTGCCGTCTGGCCCTCGTTCCAGGCTCGTCAACTGCAGACCGAAGACCCGAGGCAACCATTCTGAGGCGCTGTCAAGATCGGCGTAGTGAAGGAAAGGGATGATCGGACTCGTTGCCGGCACCAGATACCTGCTTCCTCTCTCGTCCGCGTCCCTGCCGCTCGACGCTAGCCCCGGAGCGGATCGCCCCCGACGAACGTCTCGCCCAAGGATCCCTTCCGGCACATCACGGCCGGCCGCGGGCAACCCCGTGCACAGCTCCCGCACCGCAGGAACGATCCGGCTACCGGTGATGTCCAACGGCGCCCTTCGGACCGCTGGACGTCGCCACAGGTCGATCGGTGAGGGGGAGATGATCCCCCGACTCCATTGAGCGGAGTGCTCCTCTACCAAGAGACGGAGCCGAGGTCGGCGTTGGCGAGCAGCTCGGTGAGGGGGGTGACCCTGTTGGTGCCGATGTTGGCGGTCCAGAGTTGGACTGGGCCGTGGTTGCGCAGGTAGAGGACCTGGCGTCCGGTGGCGCTGAAGCCGACGACGAGCGCCCTGTCGGGGGCGTGGAGGGTCGCCCGGCGCCTCGCCGTCGTGTCGGTGACGGCGAGGCGGAGGACCGTCCCGAAGACACCGCCGACCAGGAGGGTCCCAGGTGCCGGCCCAGGTCCGGCCGCGTTGAGAGCGAAATTGTGTGGCACGGTCAGGGTGACGACGTGGGCTGGTCGGGCGGTGTCGAGGTCGATGACTATGGCGCATTGGTTGCCGGTGTTGTAGTCGGCGCTGCAACTGCCCGGCGGTGGAGCGGCCGTCGTGGTGGGCGAGGTCATCAAATCGTTGCCGTCGGCGGGGGGGATGGCCAGTAGCTGGGTGCCGCTGAGCCAGATGAGGGTTCCGGGGGTGTTGTTGAAGTTGGCCCCTGCTCCGATTAGGGGGCCAGCGCGATCGTGCGGGTTCGGCCCGTGGCGAGATGCTCGATCTCGACGCCCTGCCCGTTGCCGGTGGCGTAGGCCAGGTCGGCGCCGTTGGGGCTGACCGCGGGGTCCTCGCCGGTGGCAACCCGCCGGGGCGTCGCGCCGGTGGTGGAGACGCGGTCGATGGGGAACGGATCGAGCGGTCCGCCGGAGGTCTCGTAGTAGACGCTCGTGCCGTCGGGGCTGAGGGAGACGCTGCCTACCTGGTGGGTCAGGGTCCTGTCGAGCCGGCCGGTCGTGGCGGAGCGGATCTGAAGGTTCTGGGCTTGCACGACGGCGAGAATCGCCGGGTTGGCGATGGCCGCCGGTGCGGCCGCCACGGGCCCTGGATGGCTCCGCGCCGACGTCGCTCCTCTTTGCGTGACCGATCCGGTGCTTGAACCGCAACCCGCCGCAAGGATCAATGCCGCCAGCCCGACCGCCCGTATCGCCCGCTCTCGTATCGTCACGAACCTCCGACGTCGTGTAGCAACGAAGAGTTTCACGTCCGGACGAATCATACGCACGCGTCCTCTCGTGATCGGCCGCTAATGGCTCGGAGCGGGATCGCCGTCCGCAAGCGGATCGTCCAGCGGGCCCACGGAGCCGGTCTGTCATGCTGGCGAGCGTGCCTCCACGTCGACGTCGTGGCCGTGGTGAAGCTCGCTGGCTTGCCGCCGCGTACGGGGGACTTGCCGGGTTCTTCGTACTGGAGCGACTTCTTCGTCAGCCCGGCCGACCCTCCAGCCTGAAAGCCTCCAGCGATGACCGGGGAACCACGAAGATGATCATCGCCGCCTACGGGCTGGCCGTCGACGCCCCCCTTCTGGCCCGGTGGCTCCCGGGGCGGCCACTGCCGCCAGTCGCGGCCCCTGCTGGGCTGGTGGTGGAGGCGACGGGTCTGGCATGGCGGGCGTGGTCGATGCGAGCGCTGGGGCGCTCCTACTCCCGGACGCTTCGCGTTGTCGAGGGCGACGACAAGCAAACAGTCGTCGACGCCGGCCCCTATCGGCTGATCCGCCACCCCGGCTACCTGGGGTCTCTCCTGACCTGGCTCGGCTTCGCCCTCACCTCGCGCCGTGTGCCCGTCGTCGCCCTCATCGTTGGGCTGCTCGGTGCTGCCTACGGCCGGCGCATCGCGGCCGAGGAGCAGCTACTTCGACGTGACCTGCCCGGCTACACCACCTACAGCGAGCGGACCAAGAAACTCATCCCCTACGTTTGGTAGCTCGTCGTGCCCGGTTGTCGATCCCGTTGTGAGACGGCGGCAAGGTTTCGTGATACGATTTGGCCGTGTGGAGTTTGCGCCGTCCGCCCGCCGTCATCAGGCCGAGGACCGCTTCGAGGACGCCGACATCGAGCACGCCGTCTACGCCGGCGACGACGATGACGACCCCGACAAGGCCCTCTACCTCGGACCCGATCGGGCCGCCCGTCTCCTCGAAGTCGTGGTCGCCGTACGAGCCGACGGCAGCGAGGTGGTGATCCACGCCATGAAAATGCAACCGAGGTACGGGTTCCTCCTTGATCACCTTGGGGAGAGCGATGCCTGAGCAGCGTTCCTACGGCACGTCCCGCAGCGGCGTCGAGCTGACCGATGAGGTCATCGAACGGATGGCTGACGAGGCCGAAGCGGGCCTCGACGTCTCGAAGCTCCGTCGACGGCCGGGGCGCCCTTCGATGGGAGCCGAGCCAGCCAAAGCGCTGCCTGTGCGCTTTGACCCGGAACTGCGCCAAGCGATCGAGCAGCGAGCCCGGACCGAAGGTGTCACGGCCGGGGAGGTAGTCCGACGGGCGCTCCGCGAGTACCTGCGGAGCGCTTGAGGGCATCAGGGACCGGCGATTCCGACTGTCCGCACACCCGATCCTTGCGGGGCAGCTGACGCCCGCAGCGTTCGGTTGGCGACGTGCTCGGCGAGCATGTGACGGCGCTGTCGCGCTCCACCAACAACCGTCCGCCGACGCCTTCAAGAGGTATCTGACCGATGACGACCAGCACCCAGGACCACCGAGGTCGAATGTCCACTTCGACGCTGCGGGAAGCGCAATTCGTCGCGTGCCTGCTGCTGCTCGCCCAATACCTGCTCGGCATGGTCGTCAACCTGTTCGTGACCATCCCAGCCCACCACCCCGGCGCCAACGCCGCCAACTACTTCGCCGGAGCCGCCAGCGGGATCGCCTGGGCCATCCCCGACGGGCCAGTCTGGCTTGCCGTCCACGTCGCCTTCGGCCTCTCCCTCGTCGTCGCCTCGCTCATAGTCGCCGCAACCAGCTCCGGCAACGGGCGAGGCGTCGCCATCACCTCCGGGCTCGGATCACTCGCCATCATCGGCGCCGCCTTCAACGGAGCCAGCTTCATCGCCTACGCCCAGAACTTCAGCTCCATGATCATGGCTGGCCTGTGGGCCGTGGCCCTCGGCTGCTACGCAACCGGGCTGCTCTTCTCCACCAGGACTGTCCGCCACCACCGTCGTTGAGGCTTCAGGGAACCCTCCCTGAGCTGGCATGTGTCAGTTGAGGATCGGCTTCTTCGGGTCAGCGCGAGCTTTCGTGTCGGCGGAAGTTGCTGGCCTCGATGACGTGGTTGCCGAAGTTCAGCCATTCGTGGGTGAGGGGGTAGCTGCGGTGACGGTGGGTGTCGAAGCCGGCCTGGGTGAACGCGTCGTCGAGCTCGCGGCGGCTGTAGCCGGCGCAGTGCCAGATCCATCGGGTGGGGTAGAAGCATTTGCGGGTGATGATGACGACCAGGCGCCCTCGGGGGGCGAGGCGTTGGCCGAGGGCGGCCAGGGCGGCGGGGAGCGCCCGGGGTCGGAGGTGTTCGAGCATGGACGCGCAGACGATCAGGTCGTAGCGGTTCCAGGCGTCGGGGAGCTGGTCGTCGAGTTGGCGGATGTCGGCTTGGCAAAGCTTCACGCCGCCCAGGCCGCGCCGGTCGAGGGCGGCCCGGCTGGCGTCGAGCATGGCCGGGGTGAGATCGAAGGCGTCGATCTGTGTGCAGGAGGCCCCGTGGGCTCGGGCGGCGTCGGCGACGGCGAGGATGCTCAGCCCCGTGCCGCAGCCGGCGTCGAGGACCCGCCCGGGGTCGGGGAGCGGAACAGATTCGAGGAGCGCCTGGAGGCCTTGGCGGTGCCCGAAGGCCTGCACGTAGCGCACGTAGCTGCGGGTGCGCCGGGCGTAGAGGCCGGCAACCTCGTTGGCCTCGAAGCGGCTACCGGTCATGGTTTGACGATCCCGGTCTTCCAGGCGTAGGCGGCGGCTTGGGTCCGATCGGCGAGGTGCAGCTTGGCCAGCACGTTACTGACGTGGCTTTTGACGGTCTTCTCGCTGATGAACAGCTGGCGGGCGATCTCGGCGTTGGCGCGACCGTCAGCGACGAGGCGCAGCACCTCGAGCTCCCGCCCGCTCAAGGCTGCCGCAGGATCAGCGCGGCGGGGTCTGGGGGCGTGGAGCTCGGCGATGACCCGGGCGGCCGCCGCCGGGGCGAGGACGGCCTCCCCGGCCGAGGCCCGGCGCACAGCCGCGGCCAGGTCGTCGGGGCCGACGTCTTTGAGCAGGTAGGAGAGGGCCCCGGCGGCGAGGGCGGGGAACAGGTGGTCGTCGTCGTGGTAGGAGGCGAGCACCACGACCGCGCTGCGCGGCGAGGCGCTGGCCAGGTGGCGGATCACGCTCACACCGTCGCTGCCGGGCATGACCAGATCGGCCAGGACCACATCGGGGGCGTGTTCGGCGACGGCGGCGACGGCCTCTGAGGCCGAGGCCGCCTCGGCGACCACGGTGATATCCCCCTGGGCGGCCAAGAACCCGGCGACCCCCTGGCGGACCATGGGGTGGTCGTCGACGACCACGACGGTGATGGGCTCGCTCATCGCCTGACCCCAGCTTGGGCGCCCGCCCAGCGCAGGACCACCTCGGTTCCCTCCCCGGGCGCGCTGGTGACCTCGGCGCTGGCGTCGACGGCTTGGAGCCGCTCGGCCATGATGGCCAGACCGTGCCCACCTCCTCCGGCCGGGCCGGGGCGGGGGTCGAAACCGGACCCATTGTCGGCGACGCGCACCTCCACGCCATCACTGTCGCCGTCCAGGCTGACTCGAACCCTGGTGGCCTGGGCGTGACGGGCAACGTTGGTGAGCGCCTCGGTGACCGCCCGCATCAGCGCGTCGGCTGCCGCCCCGGGCAGCGGCGCCCGGACCGACACTTTCACCTCGACGGGGATCCCGTGGCGCTCGGACCACTGCGTGAGATACGGGCGCAGGATCGCCGCCAGGTCCGTTGTTGCGGGGGCTTGCGGTGCCGGACGGGTTTGGCGGATCAGCTCCGAGAGCTCCGCCTTGGCCTGGCTGACCGCTCGGGCGGCCCAGGCCAGATCGGCCCGGGCGGCGTCAGGGTCGGCGGTGATGTTCGCCTCGGCGGTGCCGATCTCCATCGACGCCACGAACAGTTCCTGCTTGACCGCGTCGTGCAGGTCCCGGCCGAGCCGAGAACGCTCCTGGGCGCCGGCCAGGCGCGCCACCTCGGCCCGGGCCGAGCGCAACAAGGCGTTGGTCTCGACCAGACGCAAGTAGCCGGCCACGCCCAGACCGCCAAGCACGACCACGATCGACAGCGACAACAGCATCCCGCCGTCGGCTCCCAACGCCGCACCCTCCCCGGCCAGCATCCCGGCCAGCACCACCACCGACACCGCCCCAAACCAGCGTCGCAGCACCACGGCCGCAGCGATCGCCGGGAACAGCAGCAGCCCGGTCCACGTCGACCCCCACACGGCAGGCACCACAACGGCGATCACGGCCATCGCCCCCAAAGGCGGCCACAGCCGTCCGGGCCGGCTCCCGCGATGCCACACGACCCACAGGTACACGCCGACGACCACCACCGTGGCCGTCGATGTGGCCGCCATCGTCGCCACCGCCAGGCCCCCGCCCGCCAGCTCTGACGCCGGGTAGGCCAAGAACACCAACACCCCGCCGGCGAGGGCCCGCACCGACCACTCCGACGGAACCGGCGCCTCGACCGGCACGTCGCCGCCACCGAGAGCCCGGCTGGCCGGCTTTGGCTTCGCGAATCGAGCAAACCCCATGCCCACATCGTGACGCCCCGCCGGCCGGCGCGCATCGGTCGCCAGACCGATCTCGAGCCCGTCTCTCGAACCATTCCAGCCTGCCTGATGCCACCAAGGCATGTCGCAGTTGACGACGGCTACTGCGTCACGCCGTCGTTCTTGACGATACCGACAATGTTGCCTTGGGGGTCACGGAGCCAGGCGATGGTGATCTCCGCCTCAGCGACGTGTGTGGTCGGCATCACGACGCTCGCACCCAACTGCTCGGCACGCTGGAGGTAGGCGACGGGATCATCTACCTCGACGTAGACGACGACTGTTGGCTTCTTGGCGGCGTCAGCGGAGCCCACCGCTCCTCCGATCCCAGTGTCGCCGGGCTGGAGCAGTCCGTACACCGGCCAGCCCGGAAGCTGCCCTTCGCGCAGCTGCCATCCGAACAGCTCCCGATAGAAACGTACGAGCGAAGCGCCATCTGGACCGAGGATCTCGAAATGTACGACCGGGTTCTCCACACCATGAGGTTATGCCCTACGCCCAATCCGGGCCGCCCACTCACCGATCCAGATCCGGGACACTCATACGCCCGCAGGCCGCGCCAGATCCCCGATTTTGCCTGCGTCCGCCACTTGACGCAGGCTGTTATTCTGTGCGCCTCCGCTCGGGCGCAGCGGAGCTGGTCGGGTCAGCAAAGAACTCGGCGAGGAGGTTCATCCCTCTTTGGGGTTCGGTGTATATGGCACGCGACGGGAGGATCTCCAAGTGGGCGCCCAGCTGCTCTGCCCACGCTTGTGCTACTCGGGCTGGATGCCCTTGATCGCCGCGGTGGCCAACGACGAGAATCTCGGTGGTCAGGTCGCCACGCCCCGTGCCGGTCAGCGAGTCCAGCCAGACGGAGTACTTGCCAGCGGCGCTTCCACCGGGCGGCATGACGAGCGCGATCCGCTCAAACAGGGTGAGACCCTCGGCAAGAGCGCCGACGATCGCCCGGGCTCCTCGGGAGAAGCCGATCGCTTGAGTGGCTTGGTGGTCGAGGGCGACCGCTCGGACCTCGGCAGCATCGCGTTCGGCCTGGCGGCGGATACTGGCGAAGGCTTGAACGGGGTCAGACCTCTCGTAGACGAAGCCGACCTTGGTACCTCGGACATGGTCGGCGTGCCGCATCCGAATGTCGAGATTCTCGCCGTGACCGCCCGGAGCGAACAACGTCACTGGTTTGCCACGGCCCCGTCTGGCTACACCCACCCACCGACCCTACTTATCCACTCCGCCATCCTCGAGGTATGCAGAACAGTTTCCAGAACAACGGCAACCCGATTCGTACCGACGCGCCCGAATGACGGCTACGGACGACACACCAATGCGGCAGAGGGGCGTCCCGTTAGGGGAATGGCTTAAGGAACAGCGATCAGCCTCCCCGGCGACACGAACTTACGCTCGTGTCGCCGGGGGATCGCCCAGCGGGACGGCCGGTCCCGGCCGCGTGGCTGGAGCGCCGGTCGTAGACTTGCCAGCGTGTCCGTAGTTGAGCCTGAGCGCGAGCCAAGCGTCGTGGTGTATACGCCGGAGGAGGCGTTGCGCCGGGCGCGGCCGCTCCCGCCACGTGAGGACCTCGTCGACGAGGACCTCACGGAAGAGGAGTGGACGCGCTTCCAGGAGGCCCTGGCGGAGGTATGAGCGCCGCCCGCGAGCCGGGCGTCGTCGTGGACACCATGGTCATCAGCTGGCTGTTGGATGACCGTCCCAAGGACCTGGCCGGCCAGTACCGCGAACTGATCGGTGCGGCGCCGATGTTGCTCGCCTTCCAGGCGCTGATGGAGCTGCGCTACGGGGCGCTTCGCGCCGGGTGGGGTGAACTTCGCCGGGGGCGCTTGGAACATCGTGTCGGCCGGCTAACCGTCGTCCAGCCTGACGACGCGACGGTCACCGAGTGCGCCGAGTCGCGCCAGCACTGTCGGCTCGCCGGCCCCGCTCTGGCCGACCATGATGGCGATCGCTGGATCGCCGCCACTGCGATCCGCCTCGGCCTGGCGCTCGTGTCCGACGACAAGCTGTTCGTCGGCGCCCCAGGGTTACAGTTTCGGCGCCTCGACCAAGGTCAATAGCCGATCGTCCAGCGAACGACTCTCTTGGCGCTTGACATACGGGACTCGCATAGTACGATATTCGTATGAAACTGTCTGAGAGAGTTCCGGAGAGAGTCCGGTGGTGGAGCGGGACGGCGAGTGTGATCGTGGTTGTCTTCGTCGCTCTCGGAGCCGGCCTGCTGGCCGCCGGTCGTGATCCCGGCGGGATCGTCTGTGTGGTTCTGGCCGTTGCCTATGTCGCCATGAGACTGGCCCGGGGCTACCTGGGCGCTGCGGGCAGGCTCCGTCGTCATGGCTGAGATGAACACCAAGCGGGGACCTAGGGGCTCGGGGGCAGGGAAGGGTCAGGATTGCCGGGCGGAGCTGTCAGCCCTGGTCCGGGTCTACCAACGAGGCGTGGACCGCTTCGACCAGGCGGTCGCCGACCGCCTCGGGGTCAACCGCACCGACCTGCGCTGTTTGGACATTCTCACCGACGAGGCGGGGGCGGGGCGGCGCTTGACCCCCAAGGACCTGGCCGAGCGCAGCGGGATGAGCCCCTCGGCCATCACCACCGTGCTCGACCGCCTGGAGCGAGCCGGCTACGCCCGCCGGGTCCGGGATAGCGCCAACCGTCGCCTGGTGCTGGTGGCGCTGACCCCGCTGTTCGCCAAGCTGATCGAGGAGATCTTCGCCCCGGTCGCCGCCGCCGGGGCCGCGCACGCGGCGGGCTACAGCGACGCCGAGCTCGACGTGCTGATCGGCTTCTTTACCCGAGCGCACCAACTGCGCGCCGAACACGTCCAGGCCCTTCAGGACGAAGACAACGGAGGACAACGATGAACTCGCTCCCGACCGGCAGCAATCCGGCGGTGGCCTTCACCGAGGTGACCAAGACCTACGGGCCGACGATCGCCCTCGACCAAGTGAGCTTCGAGGTGGCCCCCGGCGAGATGGTGGCCCTGCTCGGAGCGAACGGGGCCGGCAAGTCGACAGCGGTGGATCTCATGTTGGGCCTGCGCCAACCCACCGACGGCGCCGTGTGGGTGCTGGGCCAGACGCCGAGGCAAGCCGCCGCCGAGGGGCGGATCGGGGCCATGCTCCAAGACGGCGGGCTGCCCGCCAACGCCAAAGTCGGCGAGGTGATCGACCTGGCCCGGCGTCTTTACGCCCGCCGCCACACCGACCCCCGCCCTCTGGTCGAGATCCTGGAGACGGCCGGCCTAGGGGGCCTGGGCGGCCGGCGTGTCCAGCACCTCTCGGGCGGACAGGCCCAGCGGGTGCGACTGGCGGTGGCCCTGGCCGGGCGGCCCGAGGTGCTGTTCTTGGACGAGCCAACCGTCGGCTTCGACGTGGAAGCCCGCCGGAGGTTCTGGGCCGTCGTGCGGGCCGCCGCCTCCACGGGAGTCACAGTGATGTTCACCACCCACTACCTCGACGAGGTCGACACCAACGCCGGCCGGGTCGTGGTCCTCGCCGCCGGCCGCATCGTGGCCGACGGCACCCCCACCTCCATCAAGGCCGCCCTGGGCGAACGGGTAGTGGCCGCGACCGTGGCCGAAGTGCGCCCCCACCAACTGTGGGAGCTGCCCGGTGTCATCGGCGTCGAAGCAGCCGGTTCCCGGGTACGGCTGCGCAGCCGCGACCCCGATGCCACCATCGCCGCCCTGTATGCCTCGCAGCTGCGCCCAACCGACCTGGACATCAGTGGGGCCAGTCTCGAAGACGCCCTCATCTGCCTCGCCGAAGCCGTGAACGGTCCTGGCGTGGCCGAGCCGATCAGCTACTAGAGGAGAACCCGATGCTTGCCTTCGCCCGCTTCGAGCTTCGCCGGACGCTGCGAGACAGTCGCTTCTTGTTCTTCTTGTGGGCCATGCCCGCCGTGTTCTATCTGCTCATCGCCGGTCTCGGCCACGGTGGGACCCTCCAGGGCCTTCCCCGCGCCGAGACGTTCATGGTGGCCATGGTCGCCTACGCGGCCATGGGGGCCGCCCTCTATGCCATCGGGCCGCCTCTCGCCGCCGAGCGCGCTGCCCGTTGGATCCGCCAACTGCGGGTCATGCCCCTTACCGGCGCCGGCTGGCTGGGCGCCAAGGTCGCCCAAGGCGCCCTGCTTGCCCTGCCCGGCGCCGCCATCGTGGCCATCACCGCCGCCGCCAGCCATGGAGTGACTGTCGACGTCGGCGCCTGGCCGAAGCTGGCCGTGGTGGTCGTGGTCGGGTCCCTGCCCTTCAGCGCCATGGGCCTGGTCGTCGGCCAGGCCCTTGACGGGCAATCCTCCAACACCGCCACCTTGTTTCTCACCCTGGTCCTATCCGTCATCGGCGGGCTCCTGGTGCCGGTCTCGCTGCTCCCCGCCGCCCTCCACCACCTCGTCCAGGCCTTCCCCACCTACCAATTGGCCGCCACCGGCCGGGCCGTGCTCGCCGGGCGGAGCATCGACCCGGCCAGTGACGCCGTTCTCGCCGCCTGGACCGTCGCCGCCACCACCATCGCCTGGGTCCTGTGGCGACGCGACGGCGCCGCCAACTAACCCAGGTCAAACCCGCTCACCTGAATCGTCCCCCGGCGTCACTACCGACAGAAGAAGACCACCATGGCCAACCCCAGACCCCAGCCGCACTCCACCCGACAGCTCGCCGGCTCACTCGCTGATGCCACCGACGACCTCGCCAGTTGGCTCACCGGCCACAAACCCGGCCGTGGGGGCCTGAACGGCCTGCTCAGCTGGATAACCGGTCACGAGGATCGAGGCAACTCGATCGACGAACTTGCCTCCTGGCTGACTGGGCGCCGACCCCGCTGAAACACCGACCCAAGGTCGTCCCGCGAGCGGAAGGGCTTAAGGAACAGCGATCAGCTCCTCCGGCGACACGAACCTACGTTCGTGTCGCCGGGGGATCCCCGAGCGGGCAGCGCTGAGCTCTGGCCGCAGCTGGTCGTGCGGCCCTGGACACAGCCCTCTGTCAGCAGGTAGCGCTCCAGCCCGACCATGGTGCTCGCCGGAGCAAGGTGGTTGGCTGGGCGCCATGACGACACGCACGTCCCCTTGGCCTCCGGGCACCCCGTGCTGGGCCGACCTGTCCGCCCCCGACCCCGAGGCGGCTCAGGCCTTCTACGCTGCCGTCCTCGGTTGGGGCTACACCGCCGCCGGCGACGAGTTCGGCGGCTATGTCAGCGCCCTGGTGGGCGCCGCTGTCGTCGCCGGGATCGGCCCCCAGCAGCAGCCCGGGCCCGTGGCTTGGACCCTCTACCTGGCATCGGTCGACGTCGACGCCACCGCCGGGCTCATCGACGCCAACGGGGGCTCCGTCTTCTTGCCCGCCGGCGACGTCGGCGATCTGGGACGGATGGCGATGGCCACCGACCCGGCGGGCGCCGTGTTCGGGGTATGGCAGGCCGGCACCCACATCGGCGCCGGGCTGGCCAACGAGCCGGGCGCCATATCCTGGGAAGACCTTCGCTCCACCGACCCGGCTGCGGCCTGGAGTTTCTACGAGGTCGTGTTCGGGCACGAGACCCGGCCCCTCGACATGGCCGGACCCGACTACCGGACCTTCCACCATCGAGGCGACGACGCCCCCCTCGGGGGGATGGGGGGGATGATGGGCGCCGAGGGCGGGTCCCACTGGCTCATCTACTTCGGGGTCGACTCGGCCGACGACGCCGTCGCCGCCGCCGAGGGAGCGGGCGGGTCGGTGGTGAGCCCCGCCTTCGACTCTCCTTTCGGCCGGATGGCGAGCGTCGCCGACCCGTTCGGGGCGCGGTTCATGGTCCACCAGAACACGGGTCAGTCTCAGCCCGACCGGGCCGGGTGAACCTAGGTGCCGGCGGGAATTCCGGCTAGTTCTTCGTCGAGATGGACCAGTCGTATTCCTGCGCCGGCGGGCCCGGTCCAGGGAGGAGCCGTTGCGGGTAGTACCGGCGCGGCTGCGTTTCGGTCGAGTGTGAAGCCGGCTGGGATGTTCTCGGAGTTGGGGGCGCTTGTGGGGGTCCAACTGACTGCTGGCACGTCCGGCGCCGGCCGGCCGGTCGCAGCGGATCGGTAGGTGGCGTCGCGTGGGCCGAACACTGACCGATCGGCGGACCAGGAGAGGGGAGAATTCTCAAAGCCCGGGAACGACCAGAGCGGGCGTCCTTGAGCATCGAGGAGCTGCACATGGGGGGGATCCGAGGTGGTCACGATCAGGCTCGATGCGAGTAGGTCGTGGCCCGCGGCTGCTTGGGTCAATGGGCCGGCCAGGTGGTCTCCGGATCGGTACCAAAGTAGTGCACCGTTGCGTAGGTTGACGGCTTCGAGGGCGCCGGGGCCGGTTGCGGTGAGCGGGCCGGGCAAGTCTCCCACCAGCGCGCCGCCGTCTTGGTACCACGACCCGAGCACGCCGGCTCCCGGGTTGAGGTCGAGGTCGCGGGATGGCGGCGGATTGGCCGACCATCGTTTCTGCCCGGTCCGGGCGTCGTAGGCGATCAGCGCTCCTTCGCGTGTGTCTGGGGCGGTGACGACGGTGTTGCCGTTGGTGTCCACGATGCGGCACGTCCCCGGGTTTGTCGCCACCGACCACAGCGTGGCGCCGGTGGCCGGCGATACAGCCTGGAGTGTGCCCGTCGCCTGGTCTTGGGACTCCGTCGAAAAGCAGTAACGGTCCGCGCAGGCGCTCCCGCTGAGAGCCGCGGTTCGGGAAGATAGCGGTTTGGCCCAGGCCACGGCGCCGCTGCCGCCGTGGCGTGCCACGATTTCCCAGGTTCCGTTGACGAATTCGGAGTCGACGACGACCTCCCCGGAGGAGGACTGGAAACTGGCCGGACCGATCGGTATTTCCGTCGTGGCCGGGCCGGCCGCTGAGGTGAGCAGGACTTGCCATCGGGGTTGGCCCGAGGGCAATGACAGCGCCGCCAGCCGGTACTGATCACCGGTGGCGGCAACGGCGATGAACGCGGTGTCGCCGAGCACGGTTGAGTCGGCAAGTGGGACGGCTTGGATGAGCCAGCCGGTGTCGTAGGCTTTCGGTTTCAGATCGGCGCCCGGCGGGCTCGGTCCGGCCGGTGTGGGCACCCTGCGACCGCCGCCGCATCCAGCGAGAAGAGCAGCAACCACAACAACCACGACCATGGCGCGGCGACAGCGACGGCGACGCGTGCCTGCTGGGTAGATCGCCCCATGGAACGCCATCATGCGCGGCCCCTTCCGGTGGTTCGAGGCAGCCGAATCTGATGTCCGGATCTGGTTGATACCGCCGACCTCGACGCTACAGCGGCGAGGGTCAACGATGGCGCGCATGAGCAGGTCGCCAGGGATCGGTCCCCCGTGTACATCGCCCGCGCAGTAGCCAGCAGGCCGGGCGCGGCCAACGGGACCACACACCGCGGCGGCGACGCCGAAAGACGACCGTCCTCGGCGCAGTGTGGGTCGGCTGTCCGCACCCGGAGCACCTCGGCGGCGGGGCCGTCACCGGGGTCGTAGGTTCGGGTCTGGCTTGGGCCGTCGGGCGCGAAGTCGGGAGACTGAGCGTGGTCGAGCGTGTCGATCTCCCCGGGGTGGTCCGAGACGCCGGTCTTGACGAGCCGCCGGCTGCGGCTGGAGCCGCTTCGCGTCGAGCACGCTGAGGAGATGGCCTCATTGCTCGACGACCCCCAGCTCCACCGTTTCACCGGCGAGCGACCCGCGACCGCTCCGAGCTGCAGGAGACCTACCGCCGTCAGGTGGTGGGCCGCTCGCCGGACGGGCCCGTTCGTCCTCACCAGGCCGATGAGCACCGGGCCGTGGCGGACCGTGTGGCGGGCGGCGGGTTCGGTGCCGGCTACGGCGGCGACCGAGATGATGGCGGCGAGAGCGAGGCCGAGAGGCGGGCGCCACCGGGTTGTGTGGTCGGGGGTCATCAGCACCGTGCCGGTGAGGGCGCCGGCGGCGATTCCGCCGACATGGGCGCCCCAGGTGATGCCGGCGGGGAAGATGAAGCCGAGGATCAGGTAGATGATCAGTACGGGGATCCAGAACGTGCGATGCGCCGGCACTCCCCGGCGGAGCAGGTCGATGGCTGCGGCTGCTCCCACCCCGAACGCGGCGGCGGAGGTCCCAGCGTTGAAAGCGTGGGCGGGTTCGACGAGCAGCGCCACTACGACCCCGGTCAGGGCGGAGGGGACGAACACGGCTACGTATCGCAGGGTGCCGTAGGTCCGCTCCACCTGTAGGCCGCCGACGACGACCAAAGCCATGACGAAGACCAGGGCCGGGGCGCCCAGGTTGACGATGACCGCGGTGGCCCCCCGCCACCACGACCCCGCGGCGATAGCGGTCGCGTTGCGGGTCAGGCTCTGCTGGGCGGCGATGGTGACATGAGCCGACAGGATCGGTGCTCCCATGGCCACGAGGACCACCCACACGATCACGGCTGCGGCGACAACGATGATCGTCGCCGGCATGGGCCGGCTTCCCCGTCGCAGAGCGGCGCGCCACTCCCGGGTGAACAACGGGTTGTCGGGAGCGTGGCCCGGCCGCTGCGCTCGATCTCCGCGTGGTCCCATCCCGGTAATCATAGTCACTTCAACTTTGGTGTGTCATCACGTTCGTGTAGACTTGATCCATGATCGAGCGGCCCGGCCTACGGGAGCGCAAGAAGCGGCGCACGCGGGTCCAGATCGCCGACACCGCCATGGGCCTGTTTCTGCGCGACGGCTTCGATCAGGTCACCGTGGCCGCCGTCGCCGAGGCGGCAGAGGTGTCGATGACCACGGTCTTCAACTACTTCCCCACCAAAGAGGACCTGTTCTTCGACCGCTCCGACGCGGTCATCAACCATCTCAGCGCGGTGGTCCGGGACCGACCGGCGGGTACCTCGATCATCGAGGCGTGCCGGAGCGAGTTCCTCTCCTCGGTCGAGCGTTGCGAGTGGACCTCGGGCCTGGGGCAAGGGATGAGGAACTTCTACGCCCTCGTCGACGCCAGCACCGCCCTTCAAGCCCGAAGCCTTCTGTTCACCGAGCAGGCCGCCGTCCGCCTGGTCGCCACCCTCGCCGAAGACCTCCACCGGCCTGCCGACGACCCGGTGGTGGCCGTGCTGGCCCGCACCCTCCTCGGGGTGCGCACGACCCTCCACGCCGAGGCCCGACGGCTGATGCTCGCCGGGATCCCGCTGGCCGAGGCCGCCTCGACCCTGGCCCGCTCAGCCCAAGAGACCTATGACGCAGTCGCAGCCGGGTTCGGCCGGGCTGGTGTCGGATGAGCAGCCCCGACGACGTAGCGACAGGGGTGCCGGACGGCAACAATCCATCGTCCGACCCGGACTGATCACCGTTTGACGATCCGGCTACGGGAACCGGGCGATGTCCTGGAGCGACGTCATGTTTTGCTGTTCGCTGGCGTCGCGAAGGTCCAGGGGTGACCCTGCAGATCGTGGGTGCTGTAGACCCGGTCTCTCCAGGGTTCGTCACGAGGATCACTTGCGGCCACGCCAGCAGAACGCACGTGTTGGTAGTGATCATCGACGTCAGGCACGTAGACGTAGAGTCGGCCGCCGGTCAGAGCGGTCGCCTGGGGGTCCTGACGGGCGAAGACGCGTCCAATGCCAAGGTCGAGCACGGCCATCACTGGCGTGCCGTCTGGCGCTCGTTCCAGGCTCGTCAGCTGCAGACCGAAGACCCGAGGCAACCATTCCGAGGCGCTGTCAAGATCGGCGTAGTGAAGGAAGGGGATGATCGGACTCGTCTCCGGCACCAGTTACCTGCTCCTCTCTCGTCGGCGTCCTTGCCGCTCGACGCTAGCCCCGGCGCGGATCGCCCCCGACGACCGTCTGAGGCCAAGATGGCCGACTGACACAGTGAGCGGGTCTGGCGGAGAGGATCGTCTCGAACGCTTCGAGTCCTGTGGACGGGTCGGTGCCACGCCAGGCAACGATGTGGTCAGGCCGGAGGAGAAGTAGCTCGCTGGGGTCCAGGAAGCCGGCATCGACGTGGTGGACCTTGATGCTGGGGTGCGCCGACCTGATCGTCGGCGGGGGTCTCTTGTTGGAGGCCACCAAGGCCCATCCTGGTCCGGCTAGGTCGATGGTTGAGCGCGTGTGGCTTGCGTCGAGCCAGGAGTGCAGAACGCGGGTGCCGAGGCGCCCGTGGGGCTGGAAGCTGGTGACTGGCTCGGGATCACCGTCGCTGTCAGCGTTGTGCGCCAGGGCCCCGGCGGTGTACTGGAAGCCACCGGCCGCCAAGACATACGGGTGGGCGAGGGTCGGATCGGGAGTCGAGCGGTCGCGGATCTGTTGGGTTTGCCGGCTGGACTGGTCGGCGGCGAACCAGCCCGCCGGGCGGCGTTCGGTGTCGTAGCTTTCGAGCAAGCCGGGCTGGGCGTCGCTGTCGAGCACGGCTGCGAGCTTCCAGGCCAGGTTGTGGGCATCGGCGATCCCGGTGTTGGCCCCGAGGGCAGCAAAGGGAGGCATGACGTGAGCGGCGTCACCGACGAGGTGCACCCGCCCGGCGCTGTAGCGGTCAGCGACGCGCATCTCCGAGCGCCAGGGCAAGACGCTCATGACCTGTAGGTCTGGGGCGGGCACGCCGAGTGCGGTACGCAACACGGTGGGCCAGTCACGCTCGACGCTGGCTCCGGGGCTCATGAACACCCATCGCCGGCGGCCGTCTACCGACGCCAGCGTGCCGGGGGCGTCAGGATTGGTGATCTGGCAGAGGTTGAACTCGCGGCCGCGGACCACCTCGGCCAGGTCGGCGGAGAAGTAGACGTTCACGTTGGGAGCGCCGATGGCGCCGTGCCCGGACCGGGTGATGCCGAGCGCTTCTCGTATGGGACTGTGGGCGCCGTCGGCGCCGACTAGGTACCGGGCGATGATCTGGTGAGGGTGGCCCTGTCGGTCGAGGATCCGGGCGTCGACGTGGTCGTGGGATTGGGTGAAGCTGACCAGCTCGGTGGCGAAGCGCGCATCGGCGCCGGCATCGGTCGCGGCTTGGCGGAGGAGCGGTTCGAGCAGGTCCTGGGCGATCAGGCACGGCAGCTCTGGACTCACCTCGATGATCGGGTCGCCCGGGTCGCTGGGCTGCCAGAGCGGGAGCTGCTCGGCGTCGGCCAAGGTCGGCCCTGAAGCCATGTGGTCATGTCCGGCGAGGTCGCGGGCCGCGTCGTGGACCAGGCCGGCCAGCCCAAGCTGTCGGAAGATCTCCATGCTGCGCATGTGGAACCGGCGTGCCTTGGGCTGGGATGAGGTAGTCGACCGCTTCTCGACCACGGTCACCGCGACTCCGTGGTGGCGGAGCAGCAGGGACACGGTAAGGCCGACCAGACCGCCCCCGGCGATCAGCACGTCCGTCTGTATACGTCGTCCACTCATAGTGGACATCGTATACGCCCGGGACTAGACTTCGCATCGTGAGCCGATCCGAAAACTCGGGCATCGTCTGGTTCGACCACCCCGAACCCCAAACCAACACCGAACAGCTCAGCCGACCCCGGATCGTGGCAGCCGCCATGGACCTGGCGGACAGCCAACCAGGCGGCGAGATCACCATGCGGGCCGTCGCAACCCGCCTCGGGGTCCGCAGCCCGATGGCGTTGTACCGCTACGTCGCCAGCAAGGGCGGCCTTGCCGACCTGATGGTCGACGAGGTCTACGGCCTGATCACCGTCTCAAGAGACCACGGATGGCGCCACGCTCTAGCGGACCTTGGGCGCAGCGGTTGGGAGGCGATGAAGCGCCATCCGTGGTCTTCTCGGCTTGCCTACAGCCGCCCGCCGTTGGGACCCAACGCCCTTCGTCTCTACGACGCCGCGCTCGGCGAGCTCGAGCCGCTCGACCTTGACGCACCAACCCGCATGGGCTTCATCAACACCGTCCTCGGCCACGTGCTCGGCTCTGGACTCGCCTTGCTCGAAGAACAGACCATGCGAGCCCGTGTCGGCCTCCCCACCGACAACGACCTGGACAAGGCAGTCGCCCCCTACCTCGAACGCATCGCCGCCGCCGGGCGACATCCCCACTTCACCCGCTGGGCCAGCGACCCACACCGTCACACCCCCCAGCGCCAGACCTTCGAACAAATACTGGAGTGGCTCCTCGACGGGCTCGAGACCCTCACCGGATCCGAGGGACGAGAGTGTTGCAGTTGACCATCGGTCAGCGGTACAGGTTGTGCGCCGCTGGGTGTCGTCCCACGCGCAAGTAGGTGGCTCGGGGCGAGGGGCACTTGTAGCGTGGACCATGTGACCGAGGATCTGCGGGCCGAGATCGAGGACCTCCTGCGCCATCCGAAGCCGATGCCGGAGTTGTCGGCTCTGCGTTCGGCCCGGCCGGAACTGCTCGACGCCCTGGCATCTGAGGCTGTCCACAGTCCGGATGCGTCCGTGCGCCGAGGATGCCTCGACTACCTCGATCACGTTGGCGGAACCGAGAGTGCAGGCGTGTTTGTCGCCGCTTTGGAAGATCCGGTACCGCGGGTCCGCCGCCACGCTATTCACGCTCTGACGTGCGAGGCCTGCAAGGACGAGCCGGTCTGCATCGACGTGGTCACCCCTCTGCGGCGCTGTATCGCTTCGGACCCCAACCCCAAAGTCCGTTTCGAAGCGCTGCGTGCTGTCGTCGGCCGGCTGGATGCCGCCGAGGTGGAGACTCTGCTGGACGAAGTAGAGCAGCGACCAGATCGAGAGTTGCTCGACGTGGCCGTCCGGGCTCGGCCCCGTTCGGTGCCCGCCTCCATCCATCGCCGCCTGGCCGTCTCCACCTGACCACCCTTCACCGGCCCTTCGCTGCCCGCGTGCGAGCAACGTGTACCGCTGACCGATCCTCAACTGCAACACCGGCGCACGGGGCGCGGCTGAACCCGCTGGCCGTAGACTTGGCAGCGTGTCTGTGGCCGAGCCTGAGCGCGATGCAAGCGTTGTGATCTATCCGCCTGAGGAGGCGTGCGCCGAGCACGGCCGCTCCCGCCGCGGGGGGACCTCGTCGACGAGGATCTCACCGAAGAGGAGTGGGCGCGCTTCCAGGAGGCCTTGGCTGAGGCATGAGCCGCCCAGGCGACGGGCGTCGTCGTGGACACCATGGTCATCAGCTGGCTGCTCGATGACCGCCCCAAGGACCTGGCCGACGAGTACCGCGAGCTGATCGGTACGGCACCGATGCTCCTCGCCTTCCAGACGCTGATGGAGCTGCGCTACGGGGCGCTGCGCGCCGGATGGGGCGAACTTCGCCGTCGGCGCTTGGAACGCCGTGTCGGCCGACTGACCGTGGTGCAGCCCGATGATGCGACGGTCACCCGTGCGCTGAGCTGCGGCAGCGCTGCCGGCTCGCCGGCCATGCACTGGCTGACAAGCTCACGATGGCGACCGATGGATCGCTGCGACTGCAATCCGCCTCGGTCTGGCGCTCTGTCCGACGACGGGCTGTTCGTCGGCACGCCAGGGCTCGAACTCCGACGTCTCGCCCAACGTCAGTAGACGATCGTCATTCGGTAATGGTCTGGAGCACCACGGACAACGCCCAGATGATGAGACCATGGGATCGTGGATGACGAGCTTCGTCCACAACCGAGAGGGTCCACGTCCGGGGAGTGGAGCCAGCGGTACCTGGCGAACGTTGAACGGCTGAGGTGTGGAGATCGCGCCCAAGTCGCTGAGGTGGTCGACGGATTGAGCAGGCGAGAAGTCAGCCCCGGCCTGAGCCAAGGGGAGCAACGGATGCTCAGGCGAGCCCAGCAGATGCTGGAAGGGCCGGATGTCGAAGGAAAACCACCGAACGACCGGGACCGCTTAACCCTGTGCCGCCCTCCAGATCTGGGAGTGCAGCCCTAGCGATACCTGAAGAACCGGAGCCGGTGTCGACTCTCCCGCCCAGCCAGACACCACGCCGATAGCTCGGCACTCCTGATCCGTCCAGTCCCGGTAGCCGCTCCTGCAGAGGGCGCGTCGTCGGGGGATGTCCCAAGGATGATCCTTGGCCGAACACGCGTACCCAATGGCCACCGAGCAGTCGATCGTCTCCTCCTTAGAAGGTACTTGACAGAATGGCAACCAGGTGGGATGGTGGACCAATGAGCGAACCGGTGAGGAACGATGTGATCCCGCCGGACCCGGGGGTCGCGGCGGCTGCTTTGGCTCATGCCGACCAGGCCAAGGCGGCAGTACGGGCCCGCTCGGGCTGGACGGCCCGCTACCTGAGGGCCTACGGGCTGGCCAGCGTGGTGTTCGTCTTGGTGGTCTCGCTTCCGGGACGGGCCGGGGGGTCGGTCCCGGTGGTCGCCGCGTTGGTGGTGAGCGCCCTGTGGGCGGCCTTCGTGGCGCTGGCTTGCGTCTACTCCCACCGCCAAGCGGTAACCTGGCGCGGCTTCGCCCGGGTCAACGGACTTGTGTTCGGGACCTGGGGGGCACTGTGGGCTGCCGCTTCGGGGATCGGTTTCAGTGCTTTCCCCGGAAGGCTCGCCTTCTGGCTGCCCGCCGCTCTGGTCGTCTCCCTGCCGTTCTTCGTCGGGGCTCGGGTCGCGGCCCGCCGATGACCGCAACCGACCACACCAGCAACGGCAATCACCCTCGCCACCGGCTGGACCCGGTGATCCACTCGCCGGTGCGCCTGTCGATCGTGGCCTGCTTGACGGCGGCGGAGAAGGCCGAGTTCGGCTTCGTTCGCGACACGGTGGAGGTGAGCGACTCGGTGCTGTCCAAGCAGATATCTACCCTGGAGCAGGCCGGCTACGTGAGAGTCAAGAAGGGCTACGTCGGCAAGTTTCCCCGCACCTGGCTGTCGCTGTCCCCGACGGGGCGCCGCGCCTTCGAAGCCCACCTGGCCGCCTTGGGAGCCATCGCCCGCACCTCTGCCCCGGCCGCGCCAGACCCGGCCGTCGATCGTCACACGCTGGCGGAGGCCGGCGATCTTTGAGCTGATCGCCCTCGAGGTCCTCCTTCCCCTTCCCCAGGTCGGGCGGTCCGGTTCCCAGGCCGGTGGCATGCCGGATGAGACACCCACGATTGGCTCCAAGTGGAGCACGACGGCACCCAGGTGTCGGTCAACACCCGAGTGCTGGTACGGCGACGGCCATCTACGGAGGTAAAGGCGTCATGCGATTCAGGAACCCACAGGCACATCCCTTCGGGCTCGGTCGGTCCTTCGCGGGGGGAGTGGTATTCGGGGCCGTGATGGTCGCCGCCGGTGTGGCCTTGGCGGTGTACGGCCTCGGAGACTCCTGGTGGGAGGTAGTGCTCGGGATCGCCCTGGTGATCACTGGGGCCGTCCAACTCGCACGGGCGGTGACCGCCCGTGGCCAGGGGGGCCAGACGCGCCCACGGACCCAATGAGCCTCCCCCCTGCGCTGAGACTGAGCTGCCGGCCGGGTCTCATGCCACGACGAAGGCGGACCATGCGGACCGCCATGGTGGCCTGTGTTGCCTTAGTGGTGCTCGCCGGCTGCGCCAACACCACATCCGGCGTCAAGACGCCATCCACCGTGGCCATCGCTCGCGAGAACATGACACTGCACTTCGCGGGTTACGCCTCACACGCCCAGCTCACCTACCCGGCCACCGGCGGTCGGCACCCAGTGGTGGTCCTGATCCCCGGTTCCGGTCCCGAAGACCTCAACGCCGCCATATGCGAACCCACCGGCCGTGTTCTGTCCCACAACTTCGCCGACATCGCCACCTACCTCAGCGCACGCGGCTACGCGGTGCTGCGCTACGACAAACGCGGCGTCACCGGCGCATGCAAGGGCAGCTCCAGCTACACCCTGTCCCAACTGCTCGCCGATGCCGGCAAGGTACTGGCCGCCGCCGAGCACGCCCCTCATGTGGACGCTCACCGAGTCTTCGTGTACGGCTGGAGCGAGGGCTCGACCGTCGCCGCCGCCCTCGTGCTCGCCCACCCCGAGGTCTCCGGGCTGATCGTCCAGGGCGGGGTCGTAGCCCCGTGGGCGAGCATATTCGAGTACCAGACCCTCCACGTCGGGGTCCCCTACCTGCGCTCGGACGCACCGGACGGACGCATCGATTCGGCGGTGCTGGAACGCGCCGCTACTGGCGGCGGCGGCGGAGTCGCCAAGGACCTCGTTCACGAGATCGCCTACCACCCCCCCGGCGCTCCTTCCGGCAAGCTCACCATCAGACCAGGCCTGGACACCAACCACGACGGCGTGCTGGAGCTGAACACAGAGCTCATTCCCAAGGTCCCCCGAAGTGTCGCGTCACTGCTCTCCCCCGCCGGGCCGCTCCACATCTACGGCCCCGGCCAAGCGCTACCGGTCCTAAGTGACCAAGCGCCCAAACTCACCCTGCCGACGCTGATCCTCCAGGGCCGAAACGATGCCAACGTCCCGCCCGGCGGCGCCACCACCTTCTACCGGGCGCTCGCCGCCAAAGACAAGACGCTCAAGGTCTACCCAGGGCTGGGCCACTCCCTCGGGCCGGCATCAAGCGCGACCACTGACAACTTCGCCCCGATCGCCCGAGCACCGCTGGCCAACCTGATCACATGGCTCGACGCCCACCACTGAACGCCACTCCACCCGCAGAAGGGCCAGCAGGACCGCCCTGTAAGCGGATCGGCTTGCGACACAGGGTCGGGGTGTGATCCGCCTGGCTCGCCGTACGCGGGTCCTGGGGTGAAGTGGTCTGCCGGCACGTCGGCCGGCGGGCCGAAGTCCGTGCCCGGCCCTGTGACAGCATGAGGATGTGACGGGACGGGCCGACCCCTACTACCGACATGATCTTGCGCTCGTGCACGACCGCGGTTTCGCCTTCCACGCCGCCGCATGTGCCCCCGGGATCTTGGACCTGCTCGTCCCGGTACGGGCCCGTGACGGCCTCGTGCTCGAACTTGGCTGCGGAACGGGACTGCTCACCAAGGAGTTGATCGCCGCAGGTCACCGGGTCATCGCCACCGACGCCTCACTAGCGATGCTCGAAGTTGCCCGTGGTGTCATCGGGGAGCGGGCCGAGGAGGTGCGCCAGCTGACGTTGCCCGACGACGGCCTGCCCAAGGCGGACGCGATCGTCGCTATCGGCCACCCGATCAGCTACCTGCCTGACGCCGATGCGGTCGACCGAACCCTGGTCGCCATGGCCGGAGCGCTTCATGCCGGCGGCCTGCTCGCCATCGACGTCTGCGACCTGGAATGGGGCGAGGCTCGGAGGAGCGTCCCCAATCTGGGGCGTGCCGGGCCGGACTGGGCGATCATCACCGAGTTCTCCATGCCGTCACCCGATCGCTTTGTCCGGGACATGACGACCTTCGTGCCCAACGACGATGGCTCGTGGCGCCGGGACACCGAGCATCACGAGAACCTGCTCGTCGACACCGCCCGTATCCCTCCCCTTCTCCACGAGCATGGGGTTGAGGCGCAGCTGAGGTCTTCGTTCGGGAAGGAGACGCTGCCTGAGGGACTTCGAGTGGTGCTCGGCCACCGGCGCAAGTGATGCGATGCCCATGCCCCGGTGAGCGATCCCTCAGCGAACGCTAGCCCGGCTCCCATAGGTGTCCTCGACGTAGGGCCGGATCGGCTACTCGATCCAGGTGCACCTCACGGGCTGTCCGAGCGCCGACTCCAGTCGTGCGATCTCGGCGCTGACGAGATCGCGCTCGTCGTCGGTGAGCGGTCGCCACGGAGCGATAGTCAGGTTGCCTCCGGCCCGACCCCAGGAACCCATGATGCGACCGGCGTGGAGGAATCGGCCGGTGAGGCTGTTCGCCAGACGTGGGATCAGGCCAACGTGGCGGTGTCGGTCCGTCACGGCCTCCGGAACGGCGGGGACCGTCAGGCCGGCGTGAGGGTACAGGTAGGGGTCTTCGGGCGGCAGGAACCGGACCTGCCCCTGGGCAGGAGGCCTCGGGTGGGTGAAGGCGTCTTCGTCCTCGGCCAGCACCCACCCCGTCTTCGTCGGCACCGACACGGCAACCAGCCCCGATCGGATCGCGTCCCAGGTGAGCTCGGCCTCCGGTCGAGTCACACCGGCCCAGCGGGCGAACCCGGCCGCGGTGGACGGTCCCAGCCAGTGCAGGAACCGACCCAGCAGCTGCCGGCGTGCGTCCGCCTCGTCGATGTCTGCCGGGTTGGCCGGGAGCACCTTGAGCGTGCGGGCGTCCCAGCGGATGTGGACCTTGCCCGTCACGGCCAAGGCCCGCAGAGCGAGACGGTCTCGCAGGGCCGGGCACGCGTCGGCCAGCTCCCCATAGGTGAGGGCCCGACCATCCAAAGCGGCCACCACCGCGTCAGCGAGGCGGTCTAGGGGCACCCGATGTTCCCGGTCCCGGGGCGAGCAGCCCAGGGTGAACACGCCCACGTCGCGCCGAGGCACCAGATAGTCGGCCCACCGAAACCACACCTGCACCAGGCGGGGGTCCTGCCATGAGCCAGACCCGACACCCTCCATGCGAGCGTGCAGGGCGAGCACCCCGGAGCGAGGAGCGCTGTCTTGGAGCCCGCCGAACGCCGCCACCTCGTGGTCCTCCTTGCCCAACCGGCGGTCGAGGTGCGTGGCCGCCATCCGGTAGGCCGACACTGCCGCTTGGTCGAGGGTTAGTGCAGGCAGAACTCGTTGCCCTCCGGGTCGGCCATGACCGCCCAGCGGTGACCGGGATGGCTGTTGAACCCCACCAGCGCGGCACCCGAGGCCTTCAGCCGCTCGACCTCCTCGTCGAGGCGGTCGGCGTCGACGGGTACGTCGAGGTGCAGCCGGTTCTTGGCCACCTTAGTGGTCCCGCTCACAAGTTTGTGGGTGAGTTGTCGGTCCAGGCTGTTGGGTCGTTGAGGTAGAGCCCGCAGGCGCAGTCGAGGGCTTCTTCTGGGGTGCCGGCGAAGCTGCCGGAGGGCAGGATGGAGTCTTCGTAGACTTGGCGGCTCCACAGGTAGATGGCGAAGCCCCAGGTGTTCGCGGAGCCGCCGTAGCGGAGACGGAACAGCGGGTTCGACTCGCCGTCGGTCTCGATGCCGGTGACGTATGCGAAGTTGGCGCGGAAGGTGACCGTGAGCTTGGCAAGCCCGTTCCAGCGGTCGGCTCGGCGGCCTTCGAGTCGCTGCGCGAGCGATCGGCGGGTGCTGTCGGGGATCGCCATCAAGCGATGCTATTGCGCTGCCCGGGAGGCGGCTCGGATCAAGCGGCGTGGGCGTCGAGGCGGGCCAGGAGCTTGTCGAGGTCGTCGCGTCCGAAGGTCCAGTCGAACGGCTCGGCGATCTGGTTGTAGCGGGTCTCGAACGCTGTGAGGCGTTCGGTGATCTGGTCGAGGTCGTTGAAGTCGTTGGGGTTGACGACTTTGCGTTGCACGATCGAGAAGTAGATCTCGCATTGGTCGAGCCAGGAGGCATGCACGGGCAGGTGGATCAGGCGCAACGTGGGCCACTCGCCTTGCAGCCGGTCGATCGAGCGTTGACCGCGGTGGGATGATCCGTTGTCGACGATCCAGAACACGCGGGCGGCCGAGGCGTAGGGCTCGGCGGTCATGACCTGGTTCACGAGACGGCCGAACGGGACGATCCCCGTCGTGGATTCGGACCGGCCCATCGCTTTGGCCTGGTGCACGTCGTAAGCGGCCAGATAGGCCAGGGCGCCGCCCCGGGCGTATTCGTGCTCGACGCGCATCAACCGGGCCCTGCCTGGCGGCAAGGTGGGGTGGCACCGGCAGCGGGCCTGGATGCTGGTCTTCTCGTCCGCGCAGATCACGAACTCGTCCTCGCCGAGTGCTTCGCCGTCGAAGACCCGGGCGTAGAGGTCCAACGCCACCGCTGCTTTAGCCGCGAAGTTCGGGTCGCGGGGGAAGATCCACATCCGATATCGCCACGGGCGGATCGGGTCGTGTGCCAGAACCCGGGCGATGGTCGACGACGAGATGCCCGCCACCACCGCCCGCTCAACCAGCTCGCGGGCCAACTCTGCGCTTGACCATCGTGACAGCGGCACACCAGAGGCGGCCGGCAGCTCACACGCCAGCCGTTTGACTTCGGCGGTCACCAGAGGGGGAAAAGACTCGGGGGCGACCCGAGCGTTTCGGGTCCGCCAAGCCGTCAATACCCTCTTCGAAGAACCGCTTCCGCCACTTGAGCACCGTGTCCGCGACAATTCCCAAGCGCCCCGCGATTTCCACGTTCTCGTCCCCGTCCGCGGCGGCCAGCACGATCCGGGCCCGCAACACCATCCGAACTTCAGCTCTATGCCTGGCGGCCAGCGTCTCCAACTCTCGACGGTCCTCGTCGCCCAACACGATTAGGAACGGACTGCGTCTCGACATCGCCACTCCCACGACGACGCGACCGCCCTCCCCTCGGACCCCTCCGCAACACCCGATCGTATTACACCCATGTAGTTACGACGAGGACCACTTAGGCTCGGGCACGCGCTGGAAGAACAACCGGAGGCCGTGTCCCTCCGGGTCGCTGGCCGCCACGGCGTCGGCGAAGAACAGCTGACCGTCGACGCGCACCACGTCGACCTCCGCGATCACCCCGTCAGCCAGTAGACCGGCGACCAAGGCATGCCCCTCCTCGATCCGATAGCCGAGCAGGCCAGCCCACCAACGAGCCAGCCGGTGCGGATCGACCGCGTCGAAGGTTACCTGCACGCCACGAGCCATCCCCGACATCATGGCCCAACGTCCACATGGCCGTCCCCTCGTCGCGACGGCCGAGCGCTCCCACGGTCCGCGGATGTGTCAGTCAGCGATGGCCGACCGGGCGCGGGTCAGGCTGATCGCTCACTCGGTTCCGTAGGTGACTGGCGGCTAGCCCGCTGCTGCGCGGGTGTTTCCGTCTCGGATTCGATGGCGGGACGGTCCGACTGGGTCGGGGTCAGCACGCTTACCACGGCGGCGGCCAGCAGGATGGCGGCCGCGATGAGGAGTGCAAGGTCGTAGCCGGCAGCGAGGGCGTGGGGGCCGCCAGCTCCTTGGCTGGCGGCAATGGTGGCAAGCACGGCGAGCCCAATGGCGCCGCCGGTGAGCTGGCTGGTGTTGACCAGCCCGGAGGCGGCGCCGTGATCGCGGGCGTCGACGCCGGTGGTGGCGACCGAGGTGATGGGCGCGATGATCAGTCCGGACGAGCCGGAGGCCAAGATCCCTGGAAGAAGGACCGCGATCGGGTAGTTGGCGCCGACGGTCAGGCTCTGAGACCACCAGGCGAAGCCGACGACACCGATGAGCAGGCCCACGGTGATCAGACGTTTGGGCCCGTAGCGGGCCAGCAGTCGTGGGGTGGCGCGGGAGACGCCACCGAGCATCAGGCCGAAGGGCACGATGGCCAGACCGGCTTGCAGCGGGTCGTAGCCGAGGACGTGTTGCAGGTACAGCGACAGGAAGTACCACATCGACAGCGAGGTGGCCCCAGCGAGTCCTCGCAGCACGTTCCCGACCGAGACCGACCGGGAGCGGAACAGATGCAGCGGCAGCATCGGCACTTTGGTGAAGCGCGACTCGATGAGTACGAACACGGCGAGTAGGGCGATGCCTCCGAGCATCGGCGCGAGAGTGAGCGGTGAGGTCCACCCGGCGGTCGAGGCCTCGGTCACGCCGAAGACGAACGCCGCTACTCCTGCGGTGGCGGTGATCGCGCCGGGCAGGTCCAGCCGGCCTGGCGTGCTGGTCCGTTCGGCGGGGAGCACTCGCGCCGATGCGATGAGCATGGCCAGCCCGATCGGGACATTGATGAGCAGGACGGCGCGCCACGAGACGAAGTCGGTCAGCACGCCGCCGAGCGCGGCGCCGCCGGCGCCGCCGCCAGCGGCTGCGGCGGCCCAGAACGCCAGTCCCCGAGCACGTGCCGCCGGCTCGGTGAACGTGGAGAGCACGATCGACAGCGACGTGGCCGCCAGCACGCCAGCAGCGACGCCCTGCACCGCTCGGGCGACGATCAGCATCGCCGGATCGACCGCCAATCCGCCGGTCAGGCTGGCCACGGCGAACACCACCAAGCCCGAGAGGAAGATCCGCCGGCGGCCGAACAGATCGCCGGCGCGGCCGGCTAGCAGCAGGAAACCAGCGAAGGTGATCGTGTAGGCGTTGACTATCCAGGCCAGGTCGGCACCGGGAAAGCCCAGCGAGCGGCCGATCGCGGGCAGCGCCACGTCCACGATCGCCGTGTCCATGACCACTAGGAACTCGCCCAAGCACATCAGGGTCAGCACCCAGCCATTGGTCCGGGCCTTTGACATGTCACCTCCGAACGGCTCGGAGCGGAACGATCCGCTCAGCAGCATCCACCTTACCCACCGTCAGACCGGAACGTTCCACTCCTGTCCGGTACGATGCAGATAGTGAGTGAGCAGACCAGCTCCAGCAAGCCCCACGAACGCGCCGACGCGGCCCGAAACAAGGCCCAGGTGCTGGAGGCCGCTCGCGAAGTTCTCTCCGCCGACTCCGACGCCCCCATGTCTCAGATCGTCGCCGCTGCCGGAGTCGGGACGGGCACCGTCTACCGCCACTACCCGAGCAAGGAAGCCCTCGTCGTGGCCCTGTGCCTCGACGCCATGGACCGCGTGGAAGTCGTCGCACATGACGCCGTGGCCACCACCGGCTCCACCCCCGGAGCGGCCTTCAACAAGTTCATGATCGACGCTTTCGACGCCGGTACCGGCGCCTTCGTCCGCCTGGCCGGGACCTTCGACCCACCACCCGAGATCGTGGCCGCCTCCCTACGTATGCGCGATGCCATGGCCCGGCTTCTAAAGGCCGCCCAGCGCGCTGGAACGGTGCGGGCCGACGTGACCGTGGCCGACCTACAACTGATCCTGGAGCAGGTTCGTACGGTCCGCGTGGCCGACAGCCGACGCATCCCCGCCTTTCAGCACCGCTACCTGGCCCTCTCCCTCCAGGGCCTTCAGAGCACCAGTGGCGAGAACCTGCCCGGCCCCACGCCCACCTGGGAGGATGACATTTCCCAGCGATGGAGCCGCTGAAGCATGTCACGAAGGATCGCTCAATGACATACCCGAGGGGCGTTCGGCGTCGCGTCTTCTGTCGTATGTCGTGAGGCATGGGGCCGCGAACGTCTGGCGGCACGCGATGACCGTCGTGCTCGTCTGATGCGGGGTAGCTGCCACATTGCGAGGCCGGTCAAGATGAGGAGGGGGACGAAGAGGGCTTGGGCCATGTGTTGGGGGACGGTCCCGTAGACGTAGCCGAAGATTCCCAAGCCTGCGAAGAGGTGGAGGCCGCGCAGGCAATGGTGTGCGGTGCGAGCGCTTGTGTGCCGGGCTCTTTGCTGAGGGCGGCTGGTGGTTGGGGGCGGTGGTTGAGCGATCACACTGTCACGTCCCGCCTCTGGAAGCTCACCAACGCCACTGCCAGAGCGAGTACCCCGTAGGCCACCGCGGTGACCAGTGAGGTGGCGTAAGGGATGTGGGCCGCTCCGGGATTGCCGACCGAACCTGTACTTCCATTTGAAACGGCGTCGAAGACAAGGCCGGGGAAGACCCGGGGAGCCTCGGTCCAACTTTGCTTCACGAGTTGCTCGACTGGCGCTAGCCAGGCGACGCCTACAGCGAGGGAGAGGCCCACCGAACGCACCACTACGGCGAGGGCGGTGGCGGCGACGCTGAACAGGGCGTTGCTCAACAGGGCGTTGAGATAGGCGTTAGCGGTTTTGGCCACGCCATCCAGGGTCCACCATGACGTGGTGTCGACGCCTCGGATGTGGGCGGCGATGATGGCAGTCACGATGCTGAGGATCAACGCGGCGACAAGGGCGACGGCTATGGCGGCCACCAGGGCGAGCAGTTTGCCGGTGAGGAGCGCCCGGCGGCGGGGTTGTTGGACGAGCAGGTTGCGCAGGGTGCCGTGCCCGTATTCGGAGGTGATGTTGACCACGACGAGCACGAAGACCAGCAGGCCGATGATCGACATGCCGCTGGTGAACCCGCGGGTCGACCCGTTGGGCGCGGCGAACTGCGCCAGGCTGACCGAGCCGGACTTGGCCGACCCCGAGCCGGCTGTGGCGAACGCGATGACGGTGGCTAATGCTCCCAGGAGGGCGACGAGACCGCCGGCGAGCAGTGTCCCGGGTCGGCGCAACTTGACCAGCTCGAAGCGGTAGGAGCGAATCATCGTTGCGGCTCCCGGTCGGCGCCAGCTCGCGCCACGAGGTCCTGGTAGCGGTCCTCGAGCGACGGGTGGCCTTGTTGCATCTCCACGATCACGATGCCGTCGGCGAACGCGGCGCGCACGAGCCGGCCGAGCACGGCGTCGGTCTCATTGACGTCAGGGTCGGTGTCGCCGCTCACGTCGGGGAATGTCAGCCGCAACCGGCTTTCTTCGCGGCGGACGGCAAGGCCTTGGCGCTCGATCAGCGTTGCCAACGGCCCCATCTGGTCGGGGTGCTCGGGACGCAGCAGGACGCTGGCCGTCCCGTCAGCCATAAAGTCGCGGACCGAGCCCTGGTAGACGCGCCGGCCATGTTCGACAACGACGAGCCAGTCGGCCACTTGCTCCAGCTCGGCGAGGAGATGGGAGGAGATCACCACGGTGGGTCCGCTGTCGGCCAGCGCCCGCAGCAGGTCGCGCATGTCGCGGATGCCGGCGGGATCGAGCCCGTTGGTCGGCTCGTCGAGGATGAGCAGCTCAGGGTCGGCGAGCAGGGCGGCGGCGATACCCAAGCGTTGCTTCATCCCCAGCGAGTAGCTGCGATACCGGTCCTCGCCGCGGTCGCCCAACCCGACCTGTTCGAGAAGCCCACCCACCCGGCCAGTGGGGTGGCCCCCAAGGACGCCGAGAGCGGTCAGGTTGGCCCGCCCGGAGAGGCCCGGGTAGAACGCCGGGCTCTCGATCAGGGCCCCAACCTTGGAGAGATAGCCCTCGGGCCGGTCCATCGACTGGCCCAGGACTGTTCCTTCGCCCGCGGTGGGGTGGACCAAGCCAAGCAGCATTCGCAGCGTGGTGGTCTTGCCGGCACCGTTGGGACCGATGAAGCCGGCGACGGTCCCGGTGGGCACATGCAGGTCCAGGTTGTCGACCGCGACTCGTCGCCCGAAGTGTTTGGTCAGCCCGTGCACGTCGACCGCGGCCGTCGTACTCCGGCTCGGTCGCGGCAGGGTCGGCTCGTCAGTGAGGGTCATAGCTGTGAGTGTGCGCCCGGCCGGTCGTCATGTCGTCGGCCGCCAGGCGGCACGCCTGTACGCAAATGGGCGTACGCCGGTCACTCCACCGGGGTGACCAAACCGGCCTGATGGGCGAACACGACGAGTTGGGCGCGGTCCCGGGCGGCGAGCTTGATCATGGCCCGACTGACATGGGTGCGGGAGGTGGCCGGACTGATGAACAACCGCCCGGCGATCTCGTCATTGGACAGGCCGTGCCCGACGAGGGCCACGATCTCGCGCTCGCGGACGGTCAGGTCGCTCAGATCGGGGCCGTGCACACCCGGGCGGGAAGCGAACGCGCTGATCAAACGACGTGTCATCGTCGGCGACAACAACGACTCGCCGCCGGCGACGACCCGAATGGCCTGGAGCAGCTCGGCAGGGTCGGCGTCTTTGACCACGAAGCCGCTCGCCCCGAGACGTAACGCCTCGAAGAGGTACTCATCCAGGGCGAACGTCGTGACCATCACCACCCGGGTGCGGGCCAAGTCCGGGTCGGCCATGACAGCCCGCAGGACAGCGAGCCCATCGGGCTCGGGCATGCGAATGTCGAGCAGCGCCACATCGGGTCGGGTGGCCCGAATGACACTCAGCGCCGAGGCACCGTCGGCCGCTTCGCCGGCCAACTCCAAGTCGTCCTCGGTATCCAACAGGACTCGCAGCCCCATGCGGATCAGGGGTTGATCGTCGGCAACGACCACCGAGATCACGCCGGTCGACCCCCGGATGCTCGGTGCCCGACGGGAGCCGGAAGCACGGCACACACCCGCCAACCGCCGCCCGGGGCGTACCCCGCCTCAAACGAGCCGCCCAGGTTCACCGTACGCTGGCGCAGCCCCGCCAGGCCACGCCCGGCCGCCACCGGTTTGTCGCCGCCGGGGCCTACTGGGCCCTTGTCACCCACCGAGATGGCGAGACACTCGGGCTGGTAGTCCAACTCCACACGGGCCGTTGCCGGCCCGGCGTGGCGCAACACGTTGGTCAGCGACTCCTGCACCACCCGCAACGCGGTCTGGTCCACGTCGGGGGCCAGGGAGCGTACGACGCCAACAGTGTCAATCTCGACATCCAGGCCGGCCAGGCGGACCTGGCCGACGACCGTCTCAAGACGCGCCAGGCCCGTCAAGGACGACGAGAGCCCCTCGACCGGGCCAGCGGCGAGGGACACCCGCAACTCGTCGAGCGCCTCTCGGCTGGTGGCCTGAATCGCCTCCAGGGCAGAACGGGCGTGGTCGGGGCGGCGCGACAACACATGCAAGGCCACCCCCGCCTGCAAAGAGATCACCGACAGGCCGTGCCCCACGACATCATGGACCTCCCGCTCCATGCGCAACCGTTCCTGCTCCACCCGTCGCCCCGCCGCCTCGTCCCCCGCACGCGCCCTGGCGGCCCGGGTCTCCCGCACCAAACCCCCGAACACCGCAGGGACGACCACCCAGCCAGCCTGAGCGACCGCCCCAGCCCTACCGGACAGGCCCGTCTGGACATAGCCGACCAAGTCGGCGACAACCAGAGCCAACGCGGCGGGCACCGCTCCCTCCAGCGTGACCCAGATGCCACGACGAGACGCGAACACATAGGCAGCCACAGCCACCACAATCAGCACCGGGCCATTCGGATAACCCCGGGCCAGGTACACCGACGCCAACACGACCTCGCCGGCAAGAAACACGTCGGGCCACCGCCTCCACAACAAGATCGCCACCGCAGCCAACACCAAGATCACCCGCGCCGTCACGTCCAGAGCGCGGCGCGGCGGCACCTGGTCGAGGGCCGCCCCAGCCGTGCCAAGCAACAACGTGACCCCCACCACGACAGCTACGGCCACATCGAAATACACCGAACCGGTCCACGAACGTGCCCGACCGTGCTTCACCACGATAACGATAGGCCCGATCTCAATAGCCGAACGTCGTTTGGGCACGGCAACCAGCTCGTCAACGGGAAGGTTTCCCTGTAGGCCGCTGACGTGCAGATTCGCAGATACCCCGCCCGGTAAAGATTTTCGCAGGGGTGCGTCTTACGGGACACGCTGCTGGGTCACACACCCTCATTTCGCCGAATGACCCCGACGTGTGGGAAGGCGCCAAAGCGAGTTTTGCAGTGTGCCCGTGAGCTGGGCTTTTAGCCGAACCGGCTGCTCGGGGCCCGTTTCGATGGTGGCACCAAGTGGCCCCGGCCGGCACGGTGATACACCCCCATTGTGGTGCAGATGTGGTGCAACCGGCCCGCAAAGTCGCCATCGTCAAGATTCTGGCGGCGCCGGCCGCTCTTGCCGTCAGGCGTGTCGAAGTGACGAGATTGCTCCGAGCCGTCTTCGCCCTGACAGATGAGTCCGATAGCCGCCGCCTCACCGTCACCGCATCAACCTCCCCGTGCCCGCCCAAGCCGACAGCCCTGAATCATCGCCCGAGCACTCTCAGCCGGAGCGTTGATCCTCTACGACCCTGAGGCCCCACTCGCGAGACAGTCCCGCAGCTGTGGCCCCGCCCGTTCATCCCGTGTTCACCTGTAGGGTCGTTAGCAGGACTAACGAATGAGGATGGAGGGGCAGGGATGCGGACGGCCAGGGCACGCGACGTCACGGCCAGGACCTTCTCCGCGCTGAAGATACGCAACTACCGGTGCTACTTCGCCGGGCAGAGCGTGTCGATGATCGGGACCTGGATGCAAAGCATCGCTCAGTCCTGGCTGGTGTTCAGCCTGACCCGCTCGGGCTTTGCGGTGGGTCTCGTGGTGGCCTTCCAGGCGCTGCCTGTGCTGGTCTTCGGACCGGTCGGCGCCACTCTCGGGGACCGCTTCGGCAAGTACCGGGTGCTGTTTTGGACCCAGAGCCTGGCCGGCGTGCAGGCCGCCGTACTGGCCGGGTTGGAGCTGACCGGCAACCTGCACCTGTGGGAGCTGTATCTGATCGCGGTCTCGCTCGGGTTCATCAAGCTGGTCCTGTTCACCCAGCTCCGCCAGGCCGCTGCACATCGGGCCCCGGTCTCAGTTATCAGGGACATCTCTACACCGTTACGGCAGCGCATTGTTACGAGCTGCTCGTGATCGACATCTGGGAGCATGCGTTCTACCTGCAGTACAAGAACGTCAAGCCCGACTACGTGAGTGCGTTCTGGAACCTGGTCAACTGGTCCAACGTGGCCAGCCGGCACCAGGCGGCGAAGGGCCTCTCGATCGGCTGATTCCTGCCGGGTTCGGCGCCCCCTTTCTCCCCGGCCGGGCGAGAGGGGCGTCTGCCTTCGGGCCAAGGCGGGCGACTATGCGTTCGGGGTGACCGCTGCCGGCCGGAGCGACTTCCGCCGGGCCGGTACGGCGACGATCGGCGTGACCGCTGCGGTGACCGTGCTCTCCCTGACCCGCAGGTCGTAGCCGGCGACGACCGTGACCGGCGGCTGCTCATCACCCTTGAGCCGCCTGACGAGCAGCTGGACGGCCTGCCTGGCGACCTCCGTCTTGTCGGGGGCGACCGTCGTTAGCGCCGGGGTGGCGTACTGCCCCTCCTCGCTATCGTCGAAGCCGGCGACGGCGATGTCCTCCGGCACCCGGACGCCTCGGGAGAGGGCGGCCCGGATCGCCCCGACGGCCAGTAGGTCGTTGTAGCAGAAGACGGCGTCGGGGGGCCGGCGGAGGTCGAGGAGGCGGTTCATGGCCTTGGCTCCTTCGGACCGGTGGAATCTCGGTGTCGGCATGGTCAGCTCGCGCCGGTAGCGCAGGCCGGCTCCGGCCAGGGCGGCCCGGTAGCCCTCGGTGCGGTACTGGGCGGTGACGCCGGCCGGGTTGAACTGGCTGCCGATGGCCGCGACGCGATGCCTCCCGATCCCGATGAGGTGTTCGGTGGCGGCGCGTGCCGCTCCCACGTTGTCGATGCCGACGTGGTCGAAGGCCTGCCCGGAGACGCGCTCGCCCAGGAGGACCATGGGGAGGGTACGAGGCAGATCCACGAGTTCTTCCGACCCCAGTCCTAGCGGGCTGAAGATGAGCCCGTCGGGCAGGTGGGCGCGGCGAGGCCGGCATACCAGGTCCCGTTCCTCTTCCGGGTTGCCGTCGGTTTGCTCGATGATCGCCGTGTACGAGTGCTGGCCGGCCTCCCGGATGATCTGGCCGCACAGCTCGGCGAAGTAAGGCACCTGCAGCTCGGGGACGGCCACGCCGATGATGCCCGACCGGCCCCCTCGGAGGTTCCGGGCGACCAGGTTGGGCCGGTAGTCGAGCTCGTCGATCGCTTGCTGCACCCGAGCCCTGGTCGTCGCGGCCACGTAGGCGAAGTCGTTGACCACGTTGGAGACGGTGCGTACCGAGACGCCGGCCCGCTCGGCTACCTGTCGCAACGTGACGGCGCCGGCCCCATCCTTGCTCATTCGGTCATCATGCTCTGTCGGTGAGATCCGTGTGTTGCATCGTGGCATGCTGGTTGCGGGCTGAGCCGGAGCGGCTTATGCCAGGGGGGCGGCCGTGGTGTGGAGCGGCTCGTGATCCAGCTTGGGGAGCATGAGGTCGCCGAAGCGGCGGGCCGTTTCGATGTGGGGGTACCCGGAGAGGATGAAGGCGTCGATGCCGGCGTCGTGGAGCTCGTCGATGGCGTCGCGGACCTGGTCGGGGTCGCCGACGAGGGCCGCACCGGCGCCGTTGCGGGCCCGGCCGATGCCGGTCCACAGGTGCCTGGTCACGTAGCCCTCGTTGTCGGCCTCGTCCCGCAGCTGGTTTTGGCGGACGGTGCCGGCCGACGTCGTGTCCAGGGAGCGTCTGCGGATCTCCTCCCCGGCCCGGTCGTCGAGCCGGGAGAGGAGCCGTCGGGCTTCTGCCCGGGCGTCTAACTCGGTGTCGCCCACGATGATGTGGGAGCGCCACCCGAACCGTAGGCTCCGGCCCGCCTGGGCGGCCCGTTCGCGCATCTCGGTCACCACGGTGCGGACCGCATCTGGGGTGTCGGGCCACATCAGGTAGACGTCGGCGCCGGCGGCGGCGCACTCCTTGGCCGCATCCGACAGACCGCCGAAGTAGAAGGGCGGGCAGACACCGCTGACGGGGCTGAGGCGCGGTGGGTCGATGTGGAGGTCGACGAACTCGCCGCTGAAGTCCACCGATTCGCCGTTGAGGAGCTGGCGGAGCACCTTCATGTACTCGAGGGTCCGGCGGTAGCGGGGCGCCGACTCCAGGGTTTCGCCTGGGATGTTGCTGGATATCACATTGATGAGGAGGCGCCCGGATGCCATCTGGTCGATGGTGGCCAGCTGGCGGGCGAGTTGCGGCACAATCATTTCTCCCATCCGGGCCGCGAGGAGGAGCTGGATGTTGCTCGTGTGGGTGGCGATCGCGGCGGCAAAGGCGCAGCTGTCGATCCCGAGGGTGTAACCCCGACGGGAGGAGCACGCTGTCGAAGCCCTTTTCCTCCGCCGCCATCACGATGTCCCGGCAATGATCCCACGAGCTCAGCAGGCGATCGTCGGCCACCCCGAGGTACTCGTAATCGTCGTCGCACAGCGCCGCGAACCACGCGATCTCCGGTGACGTGACTGTCGCCATGAGGGCCTTCCTTTATTCCGGCGCGATCGGCGTTAAAAGTAGCGATCGGGACGAAGAGTTGCGTTCGGCCATGCAACGATGCAACATGGAAGATCTAGGGAGACTGTTGTCCGGGCCGACCGGACGAGCGGGTTCTTCGGGACTGGGAGAGGTTGGGTGTCTTGGCACGTATCGACGTCGATGTCGACCGTCCGATCGGGTCTGTCGATCCCCGAATCTTCGGTGGGTTCATTGAGCACTTGGGTCGCTGCATCTACGGCGGCATCTTCGACGAGGGCTCGCCGCTCGCCGACGAACGGGGCTTCCGCACCGACGTCCTCGACGCGGTGCGCGACCTGCGGCCGCCGCACGTGCGGTGGCCGGGCGGCAACTTCGTGTCCGGGTACCACTGGACCGACGGGATCGGCCCCGTCGGCCAGCGGCCTCGCCGACCCGAGCTGGCCTGGGGCGCAGAGGAGTCCAACCGCTTCGGCACCGACGAGTTCATGGCGTGGTGCCGGGCGGTGGGGACGGAGCCGGTGATCTGCCTCAACATGGGCACGGGCACCATGGACGAGGCCCTGGCCTGGCTCGAGTACTGCAACGGCACGGGCGACACCTACTGGGCTGACCGGCGGCGGGCCAACGGTCACGCCGAGCCCTACCGCGTGCGTTACTGGGGCCTCGGCAACGAGATGTACGGCGACTGGCAGCTCGGGCAGCGCCGCGCCGAGGACTACGTCGACGTCGCCCGCCAGTGGGGTAAGGCCATCAAGCTGCTCGACCCGGCCGTCGAGCTGATCAGCTGCGGTCAGAGCGGTGTCGACGACTGGGACCGGGTCGTGATCGACGGGCTCGCCTCGCTGGTCGACTACCACAGCATCCACCTCTACACCGGCTCCGACGACTACTGGTCCAACGTCCTGGCCCCCCACTACGCCGAGCGTGCCCTCGGCGTTGTCGGCGCGCTCATTGAGCGGGCCCGCCATGTCCAAGGCGTCGACCACAAGATCGGCGTCGCCTACGACGAGTGGAACGTGTGGTACCGGACGTCCGACGGCCAGCTGGCCGAGCGCTACAGCCTTTCCGACGCCCTGGCCGTGGCGACCTACCTCAACGTGTTCGTGCGGCGCTGCCGGACCGTGCGCATGGCCAATCTGGCCCAGCTCGTCAACGTGATCGCCCCTATCGTGACGTCGCCCGACGGCCTGTTGCGCCAGAGCATCTACCACCCGATACAGCTCATGGCCTCGCTGACGAGGGAGGTGGCGCTGAGCACGTTCGTGGACTCCGGCACCCACGCCCATCACGACCGGACCGGATCGGGCCGGAGCCACGCGATCGCCGACCTCGGTCCCTTCCAGGTGCTCGACGTGGCAGCCACCCGAGACGGGGACGGCCATCACCTGACCGTCTCGGTGGTCAACCGTGATCCGGACGGCACGGTCGCGGCGAGCATCGATCTCAACGGCGCAGAGGCGACGGGCACCATGGTCGGCCACGAGGTCAACGGTGACCGTCCCGATGCCTGCAACACGTTCGATCACCCCGATCAAGTGGGCTCCCGCCGTTTCGAGCAACCGGTCAAAGGCCGCCACATCGAAGTCGCGCTGCCCCCTCATTCGTTCACCACCTTGGAGGTGGATCTGGCATGAGCATCGACAAGACACCGAGCGAGCGGCCCGGGGTTCATGGGCGGTCCGAGGACGGCGAGCGCCCCGTGGTGACCAGGCGCCGGTTCCTCGCTGCCGGGGGAGCACTGGCGGCCATGGCCGTCGGCGCCGGCTGCTCGAGCACCTACAACGTCGCCTCCGGTTTCGCCAAGCCCGACAGCGGCGACGGCACCTCGACCATCGTGTACTGGAACCTCCTGTCCGGCGGTGACGGCTCCCACATGGAGGAGATGGAGACCGTGTACACCAGGGCCCATCCTGACGTTGACCTGCAGGCGACGATCCTCCAATGGGGCCAGCCGTACTACACGAAGCTGGCCATGGCGACCCGATCGGGAAGTCCGCCCAACGTGGCCATCATGCACCTGGCATCAGCGAGTTCGGGCCGCCCGGCCTGCTGACACCGCTGCCGCTCGACCTGCTGGCCGAGCACGGCATGGAGCCCAAGGACTTCACGCCCAAGGCGTTCGCCAAAGCCCACTTTCGCGGCCACCAGCTCGCCATCCCGCTCGACACCCACCCCTTCGTCCAGTACTACAACACCAAGATCTGCAAGAAGGCGGGGTTGCTCGACAGCTCCGGTCAGCTTCCGCCGATCAAGGGAACGGCTCAGATGCTGTCGGTGCTGCGCAAGCTGAAGAAGATCGGTGCCACCCCGGCCGTCTGCGACCAGATCAACGATCCGGCCACGCCGTGGCGGCTGTTCTACACCCTCTACAGCCAGGGCGGGGGCAAGGTGATCGCCGACAACGGCACCAAAGGTCGTCCTGGACGAGAAGCTGGCGACGGATGTGCTCGGCTTCATCCATCAGATGGCCGCCGAGGGCCTGATGAACGGCAACCTGGACGCCAACGGCGGGGTCGCCCTCTTCCAGGCCGGCGACGCCGGTCTGTATCGGGAGGGCGAGTGGAATGTCGACACCTTCCAGACGGCCAAGCTCCCCTTCAACATGCAGCCCTACCAGTCCCTGTTCGGGTCGGGCGCGGCCCAGGCCGACTCTCATACGTTCGTCGTGCCCAAGCAGGCCACGGCCGACCCCGAGAAGTTGTCACTGGTCCTGACCATGGTGCACACCCTCCTCGAGAACAGCATCATCTGGGCCGAGGGGGGCCACATCCCGGCCTGGCTGCCGGTCCGTCACTCGGCCGCCTACAAGCACCTCAAGCCCCAGTCCAACTACGAGTCGGTCGCCAACGAAGCGGTCTACGACCCTCCCGCCTGGTACGCGGTTCCGGTTCCGATATGGAGAATTACGCCGGCGCCGCGATCGGCACGGTCATGCACGGCGGCCTCGCTCCGGCGGCTGCCTACAAGGAGATGCGCCAGGCGCTCGAGCAGCTGGCCAAGGAGGCGGTGCCGGTATGACCACGACCACCGTCGCCGTGCCGGCCGCCACCGGGCGCCGGACCGGACGACGACGGATGACCAGAGGCAATCTGAGCGGGATCGGGTTCCTCTCGCCGTTCCTCATCTTCTACGCCCTGTTCCTCCTCGTCCCGCTCGTCTACGACGTGGTGATGAGCCTGTTCAACACCAGCCTGGTGCTCCCCGGTCTCGGCCATTTCGCCGGGCTCGCCAACTACCGAGAGCTGTTCGGCGACGCCAGGTTCTGGCAGGCCATGTGGCACACCATCCTGTTCACCCTGGTGAGCACCCCGCCGCTGATCGTCATCCCGCTTTGCTTCGCCGTGGTGGTCAACCGCATGTCCCATGGTCAGTGGTTCTTCCGTCTGGCCTTCTTCCTGCCCTACATTCTCCCCTCCGCCGTCGTGGCCCTGATCTGGACGTGGATGTACGAGCCGGGGTACGGGCTCATCGACACCGCGTTCAGCACGCTCGGCCTCGGTGCTCCGAACTGGTTGTCCTCGCCCAACCTGGCCCTGTACTCCATCGTCATCGTGACCGTGTGGTGGACGATCGGGTTCAACTTCGTGCTGTACCTGGCCGGCTTGCAGGACATCCCCCGAGAGCTCTACGAAGCGGCCGCCATCGACGGCGCCGGCCAGTGGCGTCAGACGGCACGCGTCACGATCCCGATGCTCGGGCGGACCATCACCCTCGTCGCCGTGCTGCAGGTGATCACGTCGCTCAAGATCTTCCACCAGGTGTACCTGATCACCGCCGGCGATCCCAACTATTCGACCAGGACCGCGATCGAGTACATCTACGACACCGGCTTCACGGGCCAGCGCGTGGGGTACGCGTTCGCTGCCTCGCTGGTGCTCTTCGTCTTCATCCTCATCGTGTCGTTCGTGTGGCCGGCGTTGGTCCGTAAGCAGGAGAAGGGGGTCTAGCGATGGCTGTCAGCGTGCCGGTACGCGAGGATCGTCGGGTCGCTGCCTCCAGGTCGGCTCCGGTCGTCCCCGAAGCGCAGCGGGACTGGCGAAGCACGATCTTCAAACGGACGACCGTCGGTGTCGTCGTCGCCCTCGGCCTGATCTGGCTGATCCCGGTGGCGTGGACGATCGACACGTCGGTGAAGACCGAGAACGACACGATCATCATCCCCGCCACTTGGAAGATCCCCCATCTGACCTTCTCGTCGTTCAGCTCGGTGTTCTCGGCCACCGACCTCGGACGCTGGTACCTCAACTCGGTCATCGTCGTGGTGATCGTGACCGCCCTCACGGTGTTCACGGACCGGCTATGCCCTGTCGAGAGGCCAGTTCCGTGGCCAGCGGCTGCTGTTCGGCCTCATCCTGGCCGGCATCATGATCCCGCCCCAGGCCCTCATCGTCCCGCTGTTCCGTGAGCTGCAGTTCTCCCACCTGGTCAACACCTATTGGGCCGTCATCCTGCCCCAGGTGCCGGCCCCGATCTCGGTGTTCATCTTCAAGAAGTTCTTCGACGGGGTGCCGGTCGAGTTGGACCAGGCGGCGCGTGCGGACGGCGCCGGCTGGTGGGTCAGCTATAAGAGCATCGCCATGCCGTTGGCCCGGCCGGCGGTGGCGGCGGTCTCGATCTTCACCTTCGTGTGGACCTGGAACAACTTCTTATGGCCCTTCCTCGCCTCCACCAACACGACCATGATGACGATCCCGGTAGGCATCGGCACCGTGGTCAGCGGGGTCGGGATCGTCAACTCCCTGCAGATGGCCTCGGCCATACTCGCCGCCCTGCCGCTCGTGCTGGTGTTTCTCTTCGGCCAACGCCAGATCGTCGAAGGGGTAGCCGGGACCGGACTCAAGTAGGACGCCCGCTGCCGCCGGCCGCGCCCCGCAATGGGCCGGTACGGCCCATGATGTCCGTCGAGAGCCTACGGCGCCCGGGAGGGGAGCGACGGAGCACGACGGGGGGTTCCGGTAGCAACTGGCCAGAAAGTGGCGGTCGGACGTAGACGGTGTGCCGGAAAAGGATCTTGGCCTCAGACGGTCGTCGCAACACCGCACGTACCATGCGAGGTGTTGTCGTTCGATGATGTCGAAGAAGGAGTCGTTGGAGAAGCAGGCACGGTTCTGGGAGTTGATCCGCCAAGGCGCCACCCAGACCGCCGCGTCGGCGGCCGTGGGGGTAGACCGCACCCAGGGGCGGCGATGGCTGGCGGTGATCGGTGGGCGTGTTCCGCGTCGGCGCCCAGAGCCAACAGGGCGTTACCTCTGCGTTGATGATCGCGTGCGGGTCGCTGATCTGGTGATCGCAGAGGCCTCGGTTACTGCCATCGCCGCCGAGCTGGGAAGAAGCAAGTCCACGATCAGCCGGGAACTGGCCCGTAACGGGTCGGCGAAGGGCCGCTACGCGCCGTATGCGGCGCAGAAGAAGACCGAGTGGCGGGCTCGGCGTCCGAAGGCGACGAAGTTCGCCGCCTTTGGAGAGCTGAGGGACTTCGTGCAGGCGAAACTGGAGTTGTGCTGGAGCCCCGAGCAGATCAGCCGCACCCTGGCCGAAACGTTCCCTGATCGCCCGGAGATGCAGGTGAGCCACGAGACGATCTACCAGGCCCTGTTCGTGCAGGGCCGCGGCGAGCTTCGCCGGGAGCTGCACCGCAAGCTGCGAACCGGCCGGGCGATGCGCCGACCGCGAGGGTCGGGGCGCTCGCGAACAGCGAAGATCCCGAACATGGTGATGATTGGGAATGTCAACCCCATTTGGCCCCACTGTGCTGACTTGAAGTGGCCCCACCTTGGGTCGTGGCTGTTTGGCTCTCGTCGGCGCTGACCGCGTTGAGTGACGAGAGGGATGTGGACGACGGCTGCTGGTGGGCCAACGCAGGGCGCGATGGGCGGGTCGGCGTGTTGATCGGGATGGACGGTTGGCGGCTCCTTTGGTCGATGGAAGGTGTGGCGGCGGGCGGTGTGTTCGGTTGGTTGATGTTGCTCGGGATCAGTCGGGGTTGAGCGGCACCCTCCGATCCGGGGTTCGGGCGGCGTAGCGGCGCCGGGCGGCGCTGACGCTGACACCGAGACAGTGGGCGATCTGGTTCCAGGTGAAGTCTTGATCGACGGCGTCGGCGACGGTCTCGGGGATCAGTGCTTGGGCTTGGGCGACGAGGCTGGTCAGGGCTTCACTGGAGCGCAGCATGCGCAGGGTGTCGACGGCCTGGGCGCTGTTGGTGTCGAGGTGGACGGCGGTGACGGTGCTCACGCCGATGGTGAGGGCGTGAGTGCTCATTGGCGGTCTCCTCGGGTTTTGGTGGAACGCTGGGCTCGGGCGGAGCGCAGACGGTGCGATTCGTTGCCGGTCTCGATGATCTGGGCGCCGAAGGTCATCCGGTCGACGACCGCGGCGGCCAGGCGGGGATCGGAGAACGTGGCCCCCCATTCGCTGAAGGGGTGGTTCGATCCGACCGCGACCGATGCCCGTTCCTCTCGTTCGGTCAAAATCTGGAACAACAGCTCGGCGCCTCTGGGGTCCACGCTCACGTAGCCGAGCTCGTCAACGATGAGCAGCTCCAGGCGGGCGTAACGGCCGACGACCTTGGACAGGGTCCGCTCGTCGGCGGCTTCGGCCAGCTCGTTGACCAGTGCCGCACAGGTGGTGTAGCGGACCCGGCGGCCCTGTTCGCACGCGGCGATCCCGAGGCCGATGAGCAGATGGGACTTGCCGGTCCCCGAGTCGCCGATCAGACACAGCGGGGTGCCGGCATCGATCCACGCCCCGGTGGCCAAGGCGGCGAGGGTGGCGGGGTTGACACCGGGGGCGACGGAGACATCGAAGTCCTCGAGGCGTTTGATGCGAGGGAAGCGGGCCTCGACGATGCGCCGGGCCCGGCGGCGGATGGTGCGGTTGTCGACCTCGGCGGAGAGCACCTCGGCCAGATAGGCCCGATGCGTGAGGTGGGCCGTGGCTGCTTGGTCGGCCAGGGGGATCGCTTCGGATCGGACCGTGGGCAGCGACAACGCCCGGCAGGCGGCGCCGATGGCGGCCTCCGCGGCGGGTTCGCTCATGGCGGCCATGGCGTTCACGCTCCTCTCCCGGCCAGCAGGTCGTCATAGGCGGCCAGGCTCGGGGTTCCCCGGCGTTCTCCGGCGACGGTGCCGATGGGGATCACCGGTGCCGGCGGACGTCCGGCGAGGACCCGGCGGGTCTCGATGGCCACCACGTCGGGGTCGACGTTGCCGACCGTCAAGCATGCTTCCATGGCCGCGTTTACCGCGGCAGCGGGATGGTGGCGTTGGAGCAACAACACCCCGATCAGCGCCCTCGTCCCCGCACCATCGCCCTTCTGTGTCCGAGCCGTCCTCCAGAACCGTTCGTGGGTGGCACTGAAGGTTCCCGACGCCCGGGCCTGGGCCAGGGCGGTCGAGCCGGGCAACGCGCCCGGCTTGCGCTCGAGGATCTCCAAATAGTGGTCCAAGCACAGGTCCTCGCTGCCCTTGTGCAAGGAGCGTTCATGGACGGCGACGACATGGCCGCCGGCGACCACCTCCAAGGCCTGGGCGCCCAAGCGGACCAGCACCTGGCGTCGAGCCAGGCGCACAGGCACCGAGTAGAAGCTCTGGCGCACACAGACCCGGCCCTTGGTGTCGACCTTGGCCGTCAGCTCGGTGGCCGGGTCGAAGGTCACCTCGGGCAGGGCGGCGAGCGCCGGGCGCTCGAGCTCGGCCATCTCGCCCACCGTCGAAGTCCGAAACCCGATCCGCCGCTGCCGGTCGGCGGTGTCGGCGGCGGCCATCAACGCGTTGAGCTCGCCGAGTGATTCGACGGTGGGTAACGGCACCAGATGGTTTCGCCGGAACCTGCCCACCTCGCCCTCGACGCCGCCCTTCTCATGCGCCCCCTCGATGCCTGGCCGGCAATAGAAACTGTCGAAACCGTATTCTCTGAACTTGAAATTGAGGGCTCGGGGCGGGATCGGCTGAGCTCGGTGCGGATGGCTATTCGTGAGTAGCGGTGCTCGTTGCAACCGGCGCGAGTGACTGTTGCCGTGCCGTGAGGCGCACGTTGATGGGATGTGCGCGACCGTCGATCTGGGAGAGCTTCTCGTGCGCGCCGGCCAGGCTGATCTTGAGTCCTTCGACTTCGCCGTGCCAGCCTTCGCGTTCGGCTTCGGCGATGCGGGCGGTGAGGTTGTCGCGAATCTCGAGGAGGCGAGGCTGCTGGTCGGGGTCGGGCCAGAGCATTGAACAGCGGACGCACGCGTGCTCGTGGATGCATGGAGTGGAGAACGCCCTTGCGCAGGTGCCGATGGAGACCTTTCGTTTCTCGAAGTGACCGAGGAATTCCTGCCACTCGTGATCGGTAGGGGTTCGGTATTCGTCGCTGGGCCGCAGGGATCGTCGTCGGGCGAGGAAGGCGAGGTGGGCCTGGACGGCTTCGTCCGGGTAGACGGCCTTGTAGCCCATGGTGACGTTGATGTCGCGGTGACCGGCGATGATCTGGGCGATGTGAGGAGGGAGCCCGTTCATTACTGCGTCGGTGATGAACATCCGACGGAAGTCATGTGGCGTGTAGCGCAGCGGCTCCCCGTCGACGGGATCGACGAGGCCGGCGTGAGCCAGAGCGCCGCTCAGCAGGGTGCGGACCATGCTGTCGGCGATCACCCGGGTCTCGGTGTTGAGACGACGCTGGAACAGCAATGGCGCTGGAGCCGACCACACTCGTTCGTGCGTGTCGTAGGAGGGGACGAGAGGGACGGTTCCGGTCCCGTCGCTGACGCGCAGGATGATCGCGCCGAGGACGTCTGCCAATTCCGGGCTGACGACGAGGAGGCGTTCTGTGTCGGTTTTGGAAGGAAGGATCTGTAGCAACGGGACGATCTCTCCGGTGGTGGGCAGGCGGTATTGCACCAAGCTGTGGTGACTGAGCTCGCGTAGTTCCTCGACGCGCACACCGGTCGCGCGCAGCACCTCGACGACGGCCCACGCCCAAAACGCGTGGTCTTCTTCCCGCACCAGATCGCGGCGTCGGCCATCGGCCGGGTCATGCGCCCAGACTTTGCCGGCACCCGAGCGCGGCTCGATGACTGAGCGCACCAGCGTGAGTCCCGCGGCCGTGAACGGCTCCCCGGGACCGGCTTGGCGGGCGGCTCCGAGGAGAGCGGCCGTGGTGGCGCGTCGTTCGGCGACAGAGCGCACGACAACGGGCAGCACGGGCAGGCGTTCACGGGTGCGGGAATCCATTCGGGACTTGAGTTTGCGCTTGGCCTTGCGCCGGTTGATTTCCTCGGCGCCGACCGGACAACGAGCCACCCAGATTGCCCAGCGCGCCGGGTCCTCGACCGCCCAATGTGCGAGGTCCAGGTAGAAGGCCCGCACGGGGGTCAGGCACTCCCGATAGTTGATCCGCTCCACGACCACTTCGGTCTTTTCACCTGCGGACGTCGTGACCGTCTTCGTCACGGTTTGCAGGCGTCGCTTCCACGCGTCGGCCGCCGCGATGCTCAGGTGCAGGCTATCGATGCCGGGATGATGGCGTTCCAGGTCGGACCAGAACAGCTTGCCCAAGAAGTTGGCGAGCGACTCCAAGCTGTTGTAGTCGAGGGCCGGTTGACGCTCGCGTAGATAGTCGACGAGAAGATCGCGGACGGGACGACAGTTCAGTCGGTAGCGGTCGATCAGCTCCTCGGGGCTGCGCTGGCCCTCGGTGCGTAATGCTCGCAGGGTCGGCGGTGCGGCCGGTCCGAAAGTCCCCATGTCGTGCAGGAGCCGATAGAACAGGGTGCGCCCGGCGGACGGGTTGTCGTAGGCGTCGGCTTGGGCGTCGAAGAGCTCCAGGAGGTCTCCGACGACGATGTCGCCAATCGTGCCGCCCTTGGCGGCGATGATCATTGCCGCCCGATACAACGTTTGGCCTCTCGCCACGACCGAGACGCCGGGGGCGGCGTCGCAGGCAGCCACGAGTTGGGCGAACCCTCCTGGATCTCGGGACGCGGCCAAGGTTCGCAGAAGCAGGCCGCCTCTGGCCGGCCCGCCGCCCACCAGCCAGCGCAGCGATGGGCGAATCACATCCGCGGAGACCAGCACCGGGAGCGCCTCGACCAACGCCTCGTGTCGATACGCCGTTCGATGATCACGCGCGTGCAGCCACTCGACAGGGACCTGTCGCCACCCGCTCACCGCGTCGTCGGCCCCGCTCGATATCCAACGCTGCTGCCAGGTCTGGCCCGCCTGGTCCGCCAGCCAGGCGACCATCAGCTTCAAGCCCCCGACGCGTCTGGCCTGCTTCGCCGGCCGCTCCAACACGAACGGCGGCGACATCAGCCCGGCCAACAGCTCCTGCTCGGGCTGGCACGTTGCCGGCCAACGCGTCGGCAACGAGCGAGGCGGGAATTCGGCCGGCTCCGCCAACCCGAGAGGCTGATCGGGGTCCGACGAGATGTTGGCGTTGGTCTGTTGCGCGGCGGCGACACTCACGAACTGGCTCGGCCAAAGAGGACCTCGAGCGTCTCGGGCCGGTATCCCGGCGCGGCCACGGGCACGGAGCGCTCTGCCGCGAGGCGGGTCTGCTCGGCGTGGTGGGCCAGTACCCGACGGATCACGTCTTCCTTGCGGGGGGTGAGGTAAATCTGGGTGGTCGTGAGTTGGGCGTGGCCCAGCACCGCCTGCACGTCGGTGAGCGGCAGAGCCGGGTCCTGCGCCATCCTGTAGGCAGCCGTGTGGCGCAACGAGTGCAGCGTCGCCGTGGTCCCGGCCGACACGTTCACCCGCTCGAACATGCGGTGCGCGCCGTGATAGGTCAACGGGCGTGGCGGGCGGCGTAACGTCCACCACAACGGCTGCCGACGTCCCGGAGGGATCAGGTCGCCCATCTCCACCTGATACAGCCGCAACCACACGAACGCGTCGCTCGACGCCGGAAGCTCCTGGGCGGCGCCGCTGCCTTTGCGGATGACCCTGATCAGCTGCCGGCCCGGATCAACCCCGCCCAGCGTGACCGACAACAGCTCCGACGCACGAGCCGCGGTCGAGACGTAGAACGCCACCAGGGCCCGGTCCCGGTGCGATGGCAGGCGAACGAAAATCTCATTGAACTCGTCGTCTGGCACCGCCCGCGGGATCCGAGTAACGACGCTGGGCCGGTAACGGCCAGTCCGATCGTTGCGTTGCGGCTCCATCGGGTTGTGATGCGCGTGGGCGCGGCCGCCACGACGAGAACGGTCCAACGGGAACGGGTTGAGCACCGGACCGGTGCCCGCCTCGCGGTGAAAGTCGTAGAAGCCCCGCAGCACGGTCTCGCTGTGCGCTCGCACCGACGCCGCGTACATAGCCGGCGGCGTCGCCGACGCCGGCACATCGGGATGCCGCCAATGTGACCTCGCCGGCTTGCCAGCCACCAGCAACCAACGGCAAAAGTCGCGAGCCTCGCCACCTGTTGCCCGCTCCCACGACACCCCCACCGCCCACAAGAAACGGAACCACCGGAGCAGGTCTGTCCCATACGAGCGGACCGTCGCAACCGATCTGCCCGCCGCCTGGAGATCAGCGAACCAAGCCGACACCGCCTCGACCACGACCCCGTCCGGGCCAACGACCCGGTAAGGCTCCCAGCGATCCCCGGTATCGACGAGGCGACCGACCTGGGGCACTACGACTGCAGCTAGATCGCTCAAAGGTTCCGGCACGGCGGTCATGGTGAGAGCGGTCTATCAGGGCCCAACTCCCAAACCGCGGATACCCAAGATAGCCCCTCACCTGGATCTTTATAGGCAGTAGTTCAGTCAATAGGTAATGCGACCGCAGCGCGATGAACCGCTCCGTCTCGGTGCGGTCCCGGCCCAACAGCACCTTGGCCACCGCCGGTCGCAAGTTGTCGTAGCGGACCCGAACAGGCACCCCACCCAAGGAGGCGAAGCCGGCCACGTGGCCTTCAAGGAACGCCTCTTGGGCTTGGTGGGAGAACGCCATATGGAACCCGTCACCGGAGTGGCTGAGACGCAGACAGAACATCCACAGCTTCACCTGTACTCCCGCCACATACGCGTAGAACTCCCCGAAGTCGCACTCGGCCTCTTCGCCCGGACCATGGGACTGCGGGACCGTCACCGACCCCAGCTGACTGTCGAGCTCGAAGTTCACCTTGGCCACGAACGCCCGCACCGTCGACTCGGCCACGATCGCGTCGTACTCGTCGCGCAGACGACGCCACACCCTCCGCGCCGTGTGGCGCTGCTTGACAGGCAGGTCCCGATCGGCGACCAGCCACGCCCGAGCGATCTCCTCCCACGGACCCAAAACCGGCGACACCCTCTCAGGCACCTTCCGCGCCGGCGGGACCGCCGACGCCAACGCCAAACGCACCGTCCGCCGATGCACCCGATGACGCCGAGACAGCTCCCGGACGCTCAAACCCTCCACCCGATTGTCCCTGCGGATACGTTCATAAAGCTCCACCCTCGACATCTCCTTCTCCCTCCGCTCGTGATCGTGCTGACCACGGAACGTAGGGCTGGTTGGGTTGGGGGTGGGGCCACTTCAAGCCATCACAAGTGGCCCTACCGGGGCCAACTCAGGCTGTCATTTCCAGATGATCTCCGAACGCCCCGCCGAGGCCGACGACCGGGCCGTTCCTGGCCACTGCGAAGGGGATTTAATCCTGGGGTCGAACTGCCGCTCGGCGATCGGGACCCTAGTCGAGCGCTCCAGCCGCTTCGTGATCTTGGTTCACCTCCCAGGCGACCACTCGGCAGAAACCATGCGCGACGCCCTGGTCGGAGCGATCCGCACCCTGCCCGACGTGCTGCGCCGCTCGCTCGCATGGGACCAGGGCACCGAGATGGCCAACCACGCCGAGATCACCCTGGCCACGAACATGGCGATCTACTTCTGTGACCCACACTCGCCGTGGCAGCGAGGATCGAACGAGAATACGAACGGCCTGTTACGCCAATACTTCCCCAAAGGCACCGACCTTTCCGTTCATACCCCAGAGCACCTCGCCGCCGTCGCGGCCGAGCTCGACTCCAGGCCTCGTAAGACCCTCGGATGGGCCACCCCCGCTCAGGCCCTCGACAAGCTGCTGAGGGCTCCGGCTAGCCCTGCCGCCTGAATCGAATCGGGAACGACCCCGTTGCTCGTCTGTCGCCAGCCCGGCCGGTGGGGCAGGTGGGGGCGCCCGAGCCGGCCCCCCCCCCAGGGGCCGGCGTCCCGGCGGTGCTGCGGGTTCCCCCGACCGGCGGGCGCATAGGGGTCCCCGCCTGCCCCACGGGCGGCCGGCCGGGGCCGAGCGCGCCACGGGACTCCAGCACCCCCCGGGTCAGCCGCCGTTCACGCCCTTTACGGCTCCATCAGCGGCTCGCGCCGGACCCCAAGCACTACTCTTCTGCAGTCCGGTTGCGACGACCGCCTGAATCCGCCGATCCCCTGCGGGACAAACAGCCGTTCGTCTCGACGGTGGCCACGCCGGTCCCGGAGCACGTTCCTCGACTGGGGACGAGTTCCGGTTCCGACGTCCGCGGACTTGCGGTCGTCTATGCTGCAGACCGCTGTTGGGCGTAGCGGTGACTTCGCCCGAGGAGGTCGCCGCGGTCGAGTGGTGCGCGTTCGCCGATCTTCCGGCCCGCGCCATGATCATGATCTCCGAGCGCCCCGCCGAGGCCGACTCAACCGCGGCGGCGACCGAGACCTCAACCGCGCTCTTCACACGTGGCCATCACCCGGCTCCGCTGTCACCCCGAGACGATCCGATACGAGACCAAGCGCACCGCCGAGGGCAAGACTCACCGCGACGTGCGCCGGTCAGTCAAGCGAGCCCTCGCTCGCCGTCTCTACCGGCGCATCCAAGCTGCGACTGAACCACGCAAACCGGCTTGATGGGATGCAGGAGCGTAGCGCTGCTCTTGCGTGATGGGTCGTCAGTGGTGCGATTCGGGCGTCGATGGTTAGGAGAGGCCAGTGACGAGAGCATCGGGGTCGAGGTTAAAGACGGGGACCCTCGCTGCGTCCAAGCCGACTGCGGTTGGGAAACTTGGGTCTTCCACAACATCCAAGCGATGCTCTTATGGATGTCAAGGGGCAATTTTGCTGGGTGTGGGGACAAGACAGGGAAGGGCCACTCGATGGGAGGGCAGGCTCTTATGAGGTCACGCCTAGCAGTTCAGGATGTTGTTCGGGACGGCCGACAGATCGCTTGGAGGCCAGCAGGTAGCGGCAGTCGATAGTTGGGTCAGGCTGTTCCCGAGAAGGTCGCGTTAGGCGGCGGCCGGGCGGAGGTGGGGGTAAACCTCGCGGGCGACGTAACGCTTCAGGCAGCGGATGATCTCTCGCTTCGATTTTCCTTCCGCGCTGCGACGTTCTACGTAGGCCTGGGTCGGCGGGTGCGACTTAAGCCGAGTGAACACGATGCGCCACAAGGCGCTGTTGGCCTGGCGGGCACCGCCGGGATTGAGGCGGTGTCGGGTGGTCTTGCCCGATGATGCGGGGATCGGAGCCACCGCGCACAGGTGCGCCCAAGCGGCCTCGGAACGAAGACGGTCGGGGTGGTCGCCAGCGGCGATGAGGAGCATGGCTGCGGTGTCGAGACCCACCCCGAACACGGCCAGGAGGGTCGGGGCGCGGGCGGTGACGAGAGGGGCGATGAGCTCGGCGAGCCGGTCTCTACGATGGTCAAGGCCATCTCTTTTCTGGTTGAGGGATGGCACGCACCTGCTGGCCGAGCGGACCTGTGAACCCCGACCTCTTGTCCAGGTCGGGCAGATCAGGACGGTCACACCGGTGGGGTGCAGGGATACTCCTGGGACCCGGTCGACAGGAACAGTTAGACAAGACGACTCGAGGCGGCGTCAGCCGATTCGCAGGTCAGACCGGGACCCAGGACTCCCGACCCTACGCCCCCAACGGTCCACCAGCAGGGATGGGATCAGAAGCACTGCCCACATCCTCCCTGTCGAAGGAGGACCCCCGTGGAACGAGAATATGTCGGTGTCGACTTGCACCGTCGTCGCAGCGTGATCGTCCGCAAGAACTCTCTCGGTGAGCGGATCGAGACCGTCCAGATCGACAATGACCCGGTGACCTTGACCGAGGTGATCGGCCGGGCCGGTGAGGCCCCCGAGGTCGTCCTCGAGGCAACGTACGGGTGGTATTGGGCCGCAGACGTCCTGGCCGAGGCCGGCGCGAGCGTGCATCTGGCCCACCCGCTGGGAAACACTTGGGGGAACCGACGGGTCAAGAACGACGAGCGCGACGCCACCGATCTGATCGACTTGTTACGCCTCGGGCGACTGGCCGAAGCGTATATCGCCCCGCCCGAGCTGCGCGAGTGGCGAGAGCTGGTCCGCCATCGAGCGAAGATGGTCGCGGTCCGTTCCGGGCTCAAATCCCAAGTCCACGCCATCCTGGCCAAGGAGGGGGTGGCCGTGGAGGCCAGCAATCTTTTCGGGGTCGGCGGCCGAGCGCTGCTCGCCGAGACGGCCTTGGCTCCCGCCTACCGGTTGCGGGTCGACTCCCTCCTCGGCCTGATCGACGCCTTCGATGTCGAGGTCGATCGTTTTGTCGCCCTCATCGGCGCCGAGCTCGCGGAGGATCGCGGCTACCAGACCCTCCAAACCACCCCGGGTGTCGGACCGATCCTCGCCGCCATCTTCGTGGCCGAGATCGGCGACATCGACCGTTTCTCGGGAGCCCTCCAGCTGTGTAGCTGGGCCGGGCTCACACCCCAACACCGCGAGTCCGACACCCACGTCCAGCGCGGTCACATCACCAAGCAGGGCAGCCGTTTGGTCCGCTGGGCTGCGACCGAGGCCGTCGGACGCCAACGCGGATCCACGCCGGTGGCTATCCACCATCATCGCGTCGCGGACCGCCCGAGGTCGACTCATCGGCCGGGTGGCCGCGGCCCGCAAACTTCTCACCCTGGTGTTTTATGGGCTGCGCGACGGCGAGATCCGCTCCCTGGCCCAACACCGATGAGACTCGGCCGGCGCCCCCAGCACGCGAGCTCGCTTTTTGTCATGACTCCCGGCATCGCCCGGCGCGGTCGCCCGCTTGATTGAGCCCGTCTGGGGCCGGCCGAACCCCTCCATGCCACCATGCCATGGCGGATAGATGACCGGCACCCGGGAACCCGGGCATGCCCCGAGCAAGCAAGCTCACTGGAGAAAGAACCGCAACGCGCCCGCGCCCAAAGGGTCGACGGCGCACCCAGCGAGACCGTGACCGGCCTCGCCACCCAATGATCCCTAGTGACCGGGCCGTCAAGGCTGCCCCTACCGGCGGCCAAGGCCGGCCGGCCTTGGACGCCCTCTCGTCTCGGCAAACGCCGCCCCCGAGACCCCATCGACGCGCTCACCGAACCCCAACGCCCCTCCGGGGCGCAATCGAACCGGACAGAAAACCGTCCGGCGCTCTCGACAAAAGACGCTCCTTCATAGATGACAAACATGGGAGCGTCTGTCCAACGGGCTGCTCCGCCAATACATGCCCAAAGGCACCGACCTCTCCGTCCACAGCCCCGCCGACCTTGACGCCATCGCCGACAGCCTCAACAGCCGCCCTCGACAAACCCTCGACTGGATGACACCATCACAACGACTCGCCCAACTCGTTGCATCCACCCCTTGAAACCGCCCCTTCAATGCGTCCACGGAGCCTTCGACGTCACCTTCGAGCCCTCCGGCGGCGGCTACGACCACCTCGCCCCCAATGCCCGACTGGTCACGGTCAGAGGCGTCGACATCCCGTCGCCGCCTTGGCCGATGTGGTCGCCTCCAAGAGGCTGGCGAACCGTCCCAAAGACCAACAAGTCCTGCCTGCTCTGGAGCCTGGCCCGACAAGAGCGCGAACGGCGCTTCGAGGCCGAACAGCAGCGCCAGACGGCCGAGCAGCGGGCCCGAGTGGAGGCCGCCACCATCCGGGCGGGCCAATCCGCCCGAGAGCGCCAGATACAGGCCAGCCAGGAGCAGACGACATGACGACCGACGCGACCGACCGGCAGTTCCATGTTGCTCGATGTTGCGGCTATCCCTGCGGCCGCGGCCCGCCGGTCGTGCTCTCGCCGACCCGCAATTCGCAGCCGACCATGTGGGTGACGGGTGCGCTGGTGTCACCTTTGAGCCGTCGTAGGAGCTGCTCGACGGCGACGCGGCCGATCTCGGCTTTGTTCGGCGACATCGAGGTGAGCGTCGGCGTCGAGAATCGGCCATCTCCGATGTCGTCGAAGCCGACGATGGCAATGTCCTGGGGCACCCGCAGGCCGCGCGACAAGACGGTGCGGAGAGCGCCGACCGCGAGCAGATCGTTGTAGCAGAAGACCGCATCCGGCGGCTGACGGAGGTCGAGCAGGCGGGCCATTGCTCTGGCGCCATCGGCCCGCTGGAACTGCTCGACGGGCATGGTCAGGTCTTTGCGGTGGGCGAGCCCGGCGGAAGCAAGGCCTTGGCGATAACCCTGTGTGCGGTACTGAGCCGTACTCGGACTGCGGCGAAACTGGTCACCGATCGCCGCGATCCGGTGTTTTCCCAGCTCGGCCAGGTGGAGCGTGGCTGTCTCAGCCGCTTTCACGTTGTCGATACCGACGTGATCGAACGAGCCGGTCGGAACGCGCTCGCCCAGCAGAACGAACGGGATGGTGGACGTCATCTGTGCCAGGTCAGAGGACTGGATGGCGAGCGGACTGAAGATGAGCCCGTCCAGTTGGTGAGTGCGTCGGGCCTGGCCGATGACTCCACGTTCTGCGTCGAGCTCTCCCGCCGTCTGTTCGATGATCGCGGTGTAGGAGTGTCCGGTCGCCTCGCGGATGATGTGACCACTCAACTCCGAAAAGTAGGGAGCGGCCAGCTCGGGCACCGCTAAGCCGATCGTGCCTGTTCTCCCGCCTCTCAAGTTGCGGGCGGCCAGGTTGGGGCGGTAGCCGAGCTCGTCGATTGCCTGCTGCACCCGCGCCCGGGTCTCGGCCGACACGTAAGCGAACCCGTTCACAACGTTGGACACGGTACGCATCGAGACACCGGTGCGCTCAGCGACATCGCGCAGGGTCACGGGCAAGGCTGGATTCCCTCCTGGATCGACACAGCCGAAAGGATAGGCCAGCAGAAGACACTTGCATCGTGGCATGCAACGCTGCAAGCTGGTAGCGATAGATCGTGGATCGTGGATCGTGGCCTACCGGGCCTTGGGGAGAGGGAGGTCGTGTGACTCGAATGGACCAAGGCGCCCTCTCCTTGCCGCGGCGGGCGCCACGGCAATCGACGGGCACGTCGTGATCTTCGCCGTTCGACGGATTGGCTTCTACTTGTTGGCTGCGTGGGCCGCTCTCACCATCAACTTCGCTCTGCCTCGCCTCATGCCAGGTAACCCGGTCGATGTGATGATCGGGCGCCTGCAAGGGCAGCTGTCGCCGGCAGGGATCGCGGCCCTGTCCCGAGCCTTCGCGTTAATGATCGGCAGGGCGAGGCCGGCCAGTACTTCACTTATCTCTCCGGACTAGCGCATGGCAACCTCGGAATCTCGGTCACGTTCTACCCGACACCGGTGAGCACCGTGATTTCGCACGCGCTTCCATGGACAATCTTCTTGATCGGGTCGGCGACGATCCTGAGCTTTGTGCTCGGGACCCTGCTCGGAGTGGTCGTAGCCTGGAAGCGGGACACATGGGTGGACAGTATGGTGCCGGCGACGATGTTTTTTGCCGCCGTCCCTTACTTTTGGCTGGCGCTCATCGCACTAACCGTTTTTTCGGTCTCCTGGCACCTGCTTCCCGTATCGGGTGGCTACAACAGCGACGTCGCGCCAGGGCTCAACCTCTCTTTTCTCCTCTCTGCTGCGGGACACGCGATTCTCCCGGTACTGACAATCTTGGCCTCCTCCCTAGCGGGATGGACTCTGGGAATGCGCAACATGATGCTGACGACTCTCGGGGAGGACTGGGTCCTGGTTGGAGAGGCCAAGGGCCTGCGCAAGCGTCGGGTGATGCTCACCTACGCGGCCCGTAACGCGATTCTACCGAACGTGGCTAGTTTCGCCATGTCCTTGGGATTCGTGGTCTCCGGCGCCATACTTACTGAGATCGTCTTCTCGTACCCGGGGATCGGCTACATCCTCTATCAGGCGATACAGAATGAGGACTATCCGCTGCTGCAGGCAATCTTCCTTATCATCTCGCTGACCGTGCTGGCCGCCAACTTCATAGCGGATCTCGTCTATGTCCTGCTGGATCCCCGGACCAGGGCGGAGCGCTGATTCGACGTGTCCACCACATCCGCAGTGATCGGATCCGCCTCTTTGCAGGAGCAAGGGCCCGAGGACGACCGGAGGATCCGCAGCCGCAGCGCGATCCTCACGCGCAAGGCAATCGCGGGCTGGTCCATCATCGGCTTCTTCGTCCTGCTGGCTATCTTTGGACCGACGCTTGCTCCCTACAATCCGTCGGCTAGTAGCGGTGCGTCGCTCATCGGCCCGTCGGCGCATCATCTGCTCGGGACCACTCAGAGCGGCCAGGACGTTTTCTCCCAGGTGCTCGTCGGCACGCGGACGACCCTCCTCGTCGGGTTCGTCGCGGGCATCATCGCCAAACTTCTCGCCATCGCGGTTGGGGTCACGGCCGGCTATCTCGGCTCCGTTGTCGATGACGTTCTCTCGGCCTTCTCCAACATCGTCCTTGTCATACCCACACTCCCCCTGGTCATCGCCATCACGGCCTACCTGCCGTCCCGAGGCGTTCTCACGGTCGCCATCGTCATTGCCGCGACCGGTTGGGCTTCATCGGCTCGGGTCCTTCGGGCCCAGACTCTTTCGATTCGCCGCCGCGATTATGTGCTATCGGCAAAAGCGGTGGGCGAGCGCGCCTGGCGTATCATCTTGTTCGAGCTGCTCCCCAATGAGATCGCGATACTGGCTTCGGGTTTCCTGTTTGCCGTCATCTTCGCCATCCTGACTCAGACCAGCCTGGCGTTTCTCGGCTTGACCGACATCACCATCTGGTCCTGGGGAACCATCTTGTACTGGGCCCAGAACAACTCTGCTCTCAACCTGGGAGCTTGGTGGTGGTTCGTCCCGCCCGGACTCTGCGTAGCTCTTCTCGGCATGGGACTGTCGCTACTAAATTTTGCCGTCGACGAGACGATCAATCCAAGGCTTGTCGCGGTTCGCTCTAAATGACTGCGAACTCATAGCTTGCCTGCGATACCTAATGGGGGATAACACATGAGGCTAACAACACGTACTTCGACGGCCGCGGTCGGGATCGCCATCGCCCTAGTGGCCGCTGGTTGTGGAACGCAGGGAACCGGCGGTGGCGCCGCTGGTGGGTCCTCGTCTGCCACCGCGACGCTGACCACAGAGACGGCTCCTACAGGACCTGTCACGCGGAACTTCAATCCTTTCTTCCCGACCAGCGCCGACAACGAGCTGGGCGCGACCGGGATGATATACGAGCCCCTGCTGCAGTTCGATCTGCTCAAACCAAACAAGGTGTACCCCTGGCTGGCGACCTCGTACTCTTGGGCGGAGGGCGGACGCCAGCTCTCATTTACACTGCGATCGAGGGTGACGTGGTCCGACGGGAAGCCATTCACCAGCAAGGACGTCGCGACGACCTTTGAGATCCTCAAGAAATATCCCGACACCAACAGCAACGGTATCGATCCGACGAGCATCGCCACGCCGTCACCGCAGAAGGTAGTGCTGACCTTCAAGACACCGCAATACGTGAATCTATACTACATCGGTAGCCAGGACATTGTTCCCAACCACGTTTGGGCCAGTGTTGCGAACCCGGCGACGTATGAAGACCCCTCCCCAGTTGGCACCGGGCCCTACATGCTGAAGACGTTTTCGACGTCCAGCGTGTCCTTGACTCGGAGATCCCACTACTGGCAGTCGGACACGAAGGCGCCGGAAACACTCGTCTATCCGGCGTATGACTCGAACACCAACATACTTCCCGCCCTGGAAGACGGTCAGCTAAATTGGGCAGGCAACTTCATCCCGAACGTTCAAAAGGTTTTCCTCTCCAAGAGTTCGGACAACCACGCCTGGGACCCTGCTGTCAACACGCAGGTGTTACTTCCAAACGACGGCGAGTTCCCGTTCAATGACCCGGCCGTACGAAGGGCGGTGGCCTATGCGATCAACCGTCCCCTCATCTCAAGCCAACAGGATTACGGGTACTTAAGGCCGGCGACGACAACGACAGACCTAACCCTGCCTTCCTTCTCGAAGTACCTCGATCCTTCGCTGGCATCGAGCTCCTACAGTTACGACCCGGCCAAAGCACGCTCGATCCTGACGGCGGCCGGCTACACGAAGGGACCGGGCGGGTTCCTGACCAAGGGCGGTAAGGAGCTCTCGATCAAATTGATCGGCGACTCGGCATTCACCAACGTGATCGGGGCCTATCCTGCCATTCAGAGTGAGCTTCAGAGCATCGGCATCAAGGTGACCATCGAAGCTCTGTCGGCAGATGCGTGGACCGCCGACCTCCGTGATGGTGACTTTCAGTTGACGTGGGATGGCGGGATCAACGGCCAGGACCCGTACATTCCCTACAACGACACGTTCAATAGCTCCTTGACGGCCGGAGAAGGCAAGGAGGCCGTCGGGGACTTCGAGCGTTACAAGAGCCCGGCTATGGACAGGCTCCTCACCCAGGACGCCGCCACAAACAGCCCCGCAGCCGAGCAAAAGGCCCTCGACGGTATCGAGAAGCTCCTGACGTCAGACGTCCCGGTCATCCCATTCCTCTACGGAGTGGCATGGAGCGAGTACTCCAGCAAGCAGTTCGCGGGCTGGCCATCACCTTCGAATCCGTACATGACCAACTCGCCGGGCGGGTCAAGCTCCGAGTACGTGCTGCTCCACCTCAAGCCCGCCACATGACAGAGAACACAGCGCCCGAGCCGGAATCGACGAAAGGCCAACACGTGATGAGAGCGAAGTTAGGATGCCAGGCTCGACCTTGGCTCGTGTCGGGCGTCGCCCTACCCGAAGCCATCAGTCAGGTGGGCGAGGCCGGTTATGGCGGGATCGAGCTGGGTTTCGGGTTCGTCAACCAGCTGGACCCCCGAGAGTTGGCCGATCAGGTCGAGTCGGCCGGGCTTGAGCTGGCCGCGATTCACTACGCGCCAGGCTGGGGCAAAGCGGACGTTCCGGCACGCATCAGCGACGAGTGGGAACGCCTCGTCGCGTTCGGGCCGGACGGACATGCGCCGCTGGTCGTGACGAGTAGTGGACACGCTGACGAGTTCCGGGGCCGGGGCGCCGACGCGTTGGCCCGAGCCGCCAACGCGCAGCTCCGTATATTCGCGGGGCGACTCGAGGCGGAGGGGGGCGGGCTGATGTACCACAATCACGGATGGGAGTTTGCCCGGCCCGGTGTGTTCGACATCCTGACTGATGGCCTCGACCTGGCGGTGGACTTGGCTCACCTCGTGCGCGCCGGGCAGGACGTCGGCGACTGCCTCCAGCGGTGGGGTGGGCGGGTGCAGTACCTGCACGCACGTGACGTAGCCGGCGGGCATTGGATGCCCGCCCTGGGACACGGTGGGCTACCGCTGAGTGACTGGGTGCGCTCGACGGTGCCGTCACTGCGTTGGTGTGTGGTCGAGGCCGAGCCGGACCCGGAGTTTCCCGAGCTATGGGAAGAGTGGGGTCGCCGCTCACTGCTCGACTACGCCGTCGAGAGTCGCCGATACCTGGAAGCAGGTCTCGGCGCGTGAGGCAGCCGAGAGGTGACTGAGTCGCATGGAAGAGGAGATGGCTCTGACGTGGTCCTCGAGGTCCGCGACATGTCTGTTCGGTACGGCTACGGACGCGATGCTGTCCCCGCGGTTTCCGACGTCGACCTCGACCTCCACCGCGGTGAGGTCCTGGGCCTCACGGGCGAGAGCGGCAGCGGCAAGTCGACCCTTGCATATGCGATTACCCGACTCCTCAGACCGCCAGGTGTCGTCGCCGCCGGTGATGTCATCTTCCGCCCGGCAGGCGACGGCGGGCCAGGGCGGGACATTCACCTGCTGCAGGTGAGCGATGAGGAGCTTCGCCAGTTGCGGTGGGCTGAGCTGGCGATGGTCTTCCAGTCGGCCATGCACGCGCTGAATCCAGTGATTTCAGTCGGCGCCCAACTGACCGACGTGCTCAGAGCTCATCGCCGGGGCACGCGCAAGGAGATGGCGAGGGATCGTGCTGGGGAGATGCTCGAGCTCGTCGGCATCGACAGAAGCCGACTGACGAGCTATCCGCACGAGTTGTCAGGGGGCATGCGCCAGCGCGTCATGATCGCCATGGCCCTTGCGCTGGAACCACAGGTGGTGATCATGGACGAGCCGACGACTGCTCTCGATGTAGTCACCCAGCGGGAGATCATCGAGCAGATCGTCGACCTGAAGGCTCGACTCGGCTTTGCGGTTGTTTTCATCACTCACGATCTGTCCCTTCTGGCCGAGCTGGCGGGCAGGATCTGCGTCATGTATGCCGGGAGGATTGTCGAGCAAGGCCCGGCCCTCTCGGTCTTCCGAGCCCCCCGGCATCCGTATGCGGCCGGGTTGGTCGGGTCCTTCCCGTCGCTGCGGGGCGAGCGTCGGCGCCTGGAGGGGATACCAGGCTCGCCGCCTGATCTCCGTGAGCTGGGCCCCGGTTGCGCCTTTGCTGATCGCTGTCCTAATACGATGGACCGTTGCCGTTCGCAGCGACCGCTCCTGATGCGCCCAGGCGTCGATGTTGACCGGCAGGTCGCATGTTGGCTTCATGACGGTCGCCAGCCCGTGCCCAGCGCCGTGGATCGGCCCGAGCCGCGGCGCGCTGCAGTCGTATCCGACGGGCAGGAGGCGGGGTTGTGAGCGAGACCGCGGTCGAAGGAGCCGGTCAATCCGCGCTGCGCGCCGAGGGATTGACCAAGGAGTTCGCCCAGCGCGGTCAAGGACGTCGCCGCGGGCTGCGATCCCCGCCGGGTTTGAAGGCCGTATCGGGGGTTTCGCTGGCACTGCCGGCTGGCCGGATCACGGCCGTCGTCGGCGAGAGTGGATCAGGGAAGTCGACGCTTGCTCGGATGATGGCCCGACTGGTCCGGCCGACGTCTGGCCGTGTCCTCCTGGACGAAACGCCGGTCGGACGCCTGCGTGGTCGCGAGTTCCGGCGGCAGGTGCAACTCGTGTTCCAAGATCCGTTCTCGGCGCTCAATCCGGTCCACACCGTCCGGTACCACTTGGAGCGGCCCTTGCTCATCCATCACAAGGTCCGTGGTCGTGGAGGTGTCGATGGAGCCATCAAGGCCCTCCTGGATCGGGTCAACCTGAACTCAGGGCAGGTGATGGACAAGCTGCCTCACACCCTCTCCGGCGGCCAGCTCCAGCGGGTAGCGATCGCCAGGGCGTTGGCATCAGAACCTCGCGTGCTTCTTGCCGATGAGCCTGTTTCCATGCTCGACGTTTCCATCCGGCTCGGCGTGCTCAATCTCCTCGATTCCCTGCGCTCGGAGGACGGGTTGGCGATCCTCTACGTCACCCACGACATCGCGTCGGCACGGTACCTTTCCGACACGGTCGCGGTGATGTACGCGGGTCAGGTCGTGGAGTACGGGGACAGTTTGTCGGTGACCGAGACGCCGGCCCACCCCTATACCCGTCTCCTGCTGGCGTCGGCCCCAGATCCGGATAATGCCGAGGTTCGTAAAGTGTCCGGCCAAATGGACCGCAAAGGGCCGAAGGTCACCTCCTCTGGGTGTCCGTTTCGGCTCCGGTGCTCGGCAGCGATGGCGGTTTGTGCCGAAGCGGATCCGCCGGAGTTCAGTGTCGCGTCGGGCCACACGGCCGCCTGCTGGTTGCACGATGGCGGCGCTCGGATCCCAGTCCCCGAGTCACATCGAAGCAAATGATCAAAGAGATAGGCAGCACGAATATGGACACTATGCCTGGGCCACACAGAAGCGAGATGGGTGGGTGGAAGATCGGGTTCAACAATGCCTGCCTCATGACCTGGGAGCTGGGAAGGCTCTTCGAATGGGCGGCGGACCACCACTGGCCGGTCGTGGAGCTGCACGGCAGCCCTCGGTACCGTCACGTGGACTGGGGGGCGATCGCCGATGGTAGAGAAAACCCCGTGGCCGAGGCTCGGTTGCAATCCGACGTTGACGTCGCAGGGATTATGTGTGGTCTGCTTCCCTTTCTCTCTCCTGATCCCTCGGAGCGGCAGCGGGCTGCTTCTTACCTCGAGGTGCTCCTGCGGGCCGCGAACAGGTGCGAGATTCCGGTGGTCTCAACCTTCACCGGGCGGGACCCCTCCAAGACGCTTGAGCAAAACCTCGTCGCCTTCGCCGAGGTATTCCCTCCGCTCGTGGACATGGCTGAGCGCTACGGAGTGCGGCTGGCTTTTGAGAACTGCCCTATGTACGAGTTTTGGCCCAACGACGCCAACATCGCGGTCTCCCCGTCGATGTGGCGGGAGATCTTTGCCTTGGTCCCAAGCGAGATGCTTGGCCTTAACCTGGACCCGTCCCATCTGGTCTGGCAGGGCATCGACTCCACGAGGGCCGTGCACGAATTCCGCGACCGGATATGGCTGGTGCAGGCCAAGGATACGGAGCGCCTTCCTGGCGTGCTCGCCGACGAGGGCATGCTGACCTTGCGCTGGTGGCGACACCGTGTTCCTGGGCAAGGCGACATCGACTGGACCAAGTTCTTGACGGCACTGTTCGAGGCGTCCTACTCCGGTCCGCTCATCATTGAGCACGAGGACCCGGTTTGGTCCGGCACTGACGAGCGCGTCATTCGCGGCCTTGAGATCGGTCGAGCCAACCTGGCTCGTTTCACCGGCTCCAGAGGCTCGGTCACCGCGCAGGATCCAAAGGAGTGAGCGAGATGTCACCCACGACCCCACAGCCGTCCTATCGGGTCATCGTGCTGGGAGCAGGCTTCATGGGCGCCCTGCACGTCGAAGCCTGGGCCAAGGCCGGCCACCAGATCGCCGCCGTCGTCGACATCGATGCCGAGAGAGCTGCCCGCCTGGCCGAGCGATGCGGTCGTGACACGCTCCACTTCACACAGTTCGCCGAGGCGATGCAGGGAGTCAGCGCCGAGATCGCCATTGTTGCCGTGCCGCTCGATCAGCACGCTCCCGCCTCGATCTTGGCCCTTCGCAGCGGGCTACACGTCCTGTGCGAAAAGCCCGTGGCCCGATCACTCCAAGAGGTCCAGTCGATAGCGGATGCCCTTCGTGAGAGCGACCGGAAGTTTGCTGTTGCGTTCCAACGCAACCGGGCCGTGGAAGTGAACACGGTCCGGGAGCTCATCGAGTCAGACGAGATCGGCCGTCCCGTCCTGTGGACCAGTGACCTCGTTGCCCCGATACGGCCGAAACGACTCATGCACCACGCCGACGTCAACGGCGGGCCCCTCGTCGACGCGGCTCAGCACTACTTCCTTCTCTGGCAGACGTGCCTCGGCGCCAACGTCCAGCGGGTCAGCGCGCTGGTTGGGACCCTTGCGGCCGGTCAACCCGAAGTAGGCGCTATCGCCGACCTGGCGGTCGACACCGGCGCCGTGATCGCCGACCTCGGCAATGGTGACATGGCCATGCTGAGTACCAGCTGGGGTCTCAGCACCGGGGTCGAGGTCCAACCTTCCCCACAGCGGATCATCGGTCCACGCGGGGTCATCACCTTGAGCGCGGGCTTCGGGTGGGGTGGCGAGTCGGTCACGGTCGATCGGCCGGGGCGGCGCACGACCATCCGCATTCCTCCTGGGGACTGCCTCTACGACCAGGCGATCGCGTTCGCGCGCTACGTCTCGGGTGGAGATGGAACAGACGTGTCGATCATCGAGGACGGTGCCGAGTTGCTGTCGATTTCGCTAGCGGTACTTGAGAGCGCCGCGACCGGTGATTGGACCGAGCCGGCGTACCGGCCAAACGCACGTCGCGACCCGGCGACGAGCACCCCGAGCCGACAGGAGACGGATTGATGTCTGCTGATCCGATCCCGGAGGTCGCGTGGTTCGCGGCGCTCTGCGACGACGACTACGAATATCTCGGCGTGCCCGATATGCGCCTGCGGAGTTCCTGGGAGCATTGCGGGCGGATCGTGCGCACAGCCGAGGCGCAGGGTTTTGACAGCGTGCTCCTGCCATCTGGCTACACGCTCGGCATCGACAGTGTCGCGTTCGGCGCGGGGATAGCTGTTGAGACGGACCGCATACGGCTGCTTCTGGCGGTCCGGATGGGTGAGATGGTGCTGCCGCAGCTGGCTCGGCAGGTGGCGACCATCGACCAGATGGCGGGAGGCCGGCTTCTCCTCAACATCATCTCGAGTGATGTGCCCGGGGAAACATTGCCGTCGGAGGCTCGGTATCGTCGGACCATCGAGCACATGGCGGTGCTCCGGCAGCTACTCAACGGCGACAGGGTCGAATTCAACGGTGACTTCGTCAACCTGCAGATCGACCCACCCAGGGCTCGACCCGTATCGGCGTCATGCCCTCCCTTCTATTTCGGAGGTCTCTCTGAGCCGGCCAAGGACTGTGCCGCGGCAGCAGCTGACGTGTACCTGATGTGGCCCGACACCCCTCAAGAGGTCCGCTTGGTCGTGGACGACATGCGATCGAGAGCCTCGAAGGTCGGACGAAACCTCCGCTTCGGATGGCGGTCCCACGTCATCGTGGGCGAGACAGAGGATGCAGCCAGAGCCGAGGCCCGCCGGCTCGTCAGTCGCCTCGACACGGACACGGGGGCAAAGATCCGAACCCACTCGCTAGACGTCGCCTCGGCGGGTGTGAGCCGCCAAAACGCCCTCCGCGAAGACGCCGATGACGAGGGCTACGTGAGTCGTCACCTCTGGACCGGAATCGGACGCGCCCGGAGCGGAGCCGGCGCCGCGATCGTGGGAGATCCTGACCAGGTAGCGGATACGATCCGCCAGCTTCAAACCGCTGGCGTCGAGTCGTTCATCTTCTCCGGCTATCCCCATCTCGAGAGCTGCGAGACCTTCGGCCGTCTCGTCCTGGCCGAGATGGCCCACGGGCCTCTAGCCGCCCAGCCTTCGCCCCGACCCAAGCCGGCCTCGCCGTAGTGACAGGGCCCGCCGAAAGACCATGCGCTCCCCAGCGGCGATCTGTTCAGCCCTCCGGCTTCGCCGCCCCCTTTCTCTTGGACCTCACCTTTGACGGTCTCTTTCTGAGGTCAAGGGCGTCAGCGCCTCTGACCTGGTTGCTTGAGCCGCTGCTCGATTGCCGAACGACGAGTTGTGGCTCGAGGAGGAGATGTTCCCTGGGCGCGGCGGCACCGTGATCATGCCCCGGAGGATTTTGAGGGCCTCGGCTCCGATCTCCTTCACTGGCTGGCGTACGGTGGTTAGCGACGGCTGACTGGCGACCGCGAGGACGCGTGTCGCGAAGCCGGTGACGATCACATCCTCCGGAACCGCCACCCCGTGGTCGTGCAGCACTTGGAGTACACCAACGGCGGTCAGGTCGTTGGCGCAGACGATCGCATCAGGGCGCGTCGAGGCCGCAAGGATCTGTTGCGCGCCTCGGTGACGATGCATTCGGCCTCCGGTGTGTGCGACGCCGGCGCTCGCGGCCGGCTCACCGACGTCGCCCCCGGCGGCCACGACCAGGTCCAGTGGGATCGATCCCGCAGGGAGGGGACGCCGAGCTGTTCGGCCCGCCGCTCGCCCCCGCCCGAGCCGGGCAGGGCTTACCGGGTGCCGTGGGGGGGTGTCCCCATGTTCTTGTCAAGTCTGATTCGAGGTGGAGTTGCCCTGCCGGAAGGCGCCATCGATGAGGAGTGGCACGACCGGGTCGGTGTCGGATTCGGAGGTGAGATCGACGTCGGCGGGATAGCCGGCGTCGATGAGTTCGTGGCCCGACGAACAGGACTGGATGGCGGGGCCGAGGTGGTCTCGGTGGGCGTGCCATGCGGCTTGGGCGGCGGTTGCTTCGGGTGAGCGTCGGAGATCGGGGGGAAGCCTGGCGATGACGGCCCCGGCCCCGAGGAGGTCTTCGAGCGCTGGGCGGAGTTCGCCGTTAGGCCAGCGTTCGCCTGCGGCGATGATGACGGCGGGACGCTCGGGATGGCCGAACCCGCTGTCGGTGAGCCACCGGGCGACCGCCGTGGGGTTGCGGAGACGGCCAGCGATGACCGCCTCGGCGGTCACTTCGGCAGCGATGGTCGATCCGTTGGGCGATGGGAGGACGAGACGGTCGACCGGTGGCGCGCACAGAAGGTGCGCGGGTGACAGCGTCCAGGGGTGGTCGGCGTCGACAGCGCGTCGACGGACTGCGCAAACGGCCTGATGCGCACGGGCGAACGATTCCGTGTCGGGTGAGGGCCAAGGGTGCGGGTAGACGGCAGTCCCGCTCCCGACAGCGACGGTGACCGCAGTGGTGAACGACAACACGTCCACGATCACCACGGCCCCAACCGGCGTAGAGACTGCTCTCGCACCCGTCAGTCCCCACTCGAAGCGCACCCCGGCGTCTTGTTGGGAGAAGACGGTGGTGTTGTCGTTCACCGGATCAGGCTGCTTCGGCCATTGGCCCTGGACGACTATGACCGGCCTGGTAGGGCGTTTGGGTGGAGAGCATGGCCAGGATGACGTTGCAGCGCCGCCGGGCGAGGCAGATCAGCGCGGCGTTGTGTTTCTTGCCTTCGGCTCGTTTGCGGTCGTAGAACGCCTTGGAGTCCGGAGCCCGCAACGAGGCGAACGCGGCGAGGAACATGGCGTTCTTCAATCGGTGGTTGCCTCGTCTGCTCTGCGACTCGCCGTTGATCGACTTCCCCGACTGGCGGGCGACCGGGGCAAGGCCGGCATCGGAGGCCAGCTTGTTGCCGTCCGCGAAGCGGCTCCCATCGTCGATCTCAGCCAAGATCCGAGAGCCGGTCCGCGGACCTATCCCCGGCAGCGACGAGAGCAACTCACCGAAAGGGTGAGCCATGAACACCTCCTCGATCTCCCCGGCCAGGACATCACGGCGGGCGAAGACCCGGTCAAGCTCCGTCGCGAGCTCGGCGATCACCCGGCCAAGCGTGGCTTCGGCCGGAACGGTCACCGTCTGGGCCTCCAGGGCGGCCATCACGGCGTCGACGATCTTGACGGCCAGTCGGGGCGAGCGGGCCTTGACGGTCCGGGTGATCCGAGCCCGGCCCGCCGCTTTGAGGCCGGTCAGGGTCGGGTATTTGGCCACCAGGTCCCGGACCCCGGCCTGATGCAGCCGGGCACCCAACGCCCGTTCCAGGGGTGGGGAGACGCTCGTCAGGGCGTCACGGAGCCGGTTCGTCAACCGGGTCTGATCGGCGGCGAGGTCGATGTCGAACCCGTTGAGGACCTTGAGGCGGTCCAACAGTTCGTCGGAGCCGGCATCGAGCCAATGGACATGTCTGCGTCGGGTTCGGCCCGTGTCAGCGATGATGTAGGCGTCGCGTTTGTCAGTCTTCGCCTCGCCGGGATACAGGTCAGCGGCCCGGCGCATCACCAGACCAGGCACATAGGCGACCGGGACATCCCGACCTCGGGCGACCGCCAGGACGAGCTGGGCAATCGAACCGGGCTGGTCGATCACCAACCCGACGGTGCCGTGCTCGCCGGCCCGGGCCAACACGGCCTCGAGGGCGGCCTGGTCGTTGACGACCCCACGGGCGAAGATCCGCTCGCCATCATTGTCGAGAACTTCAGCGAAGTGCTCTTCTGGGGTGAAATGCGTTTGCCTGGCACGGGTGTGGGCGCGCGGGGGGAGGTTCGGGTCGGTGAGGAGGCGCTTGAGTTGTGGAGTGGTGTGGTGTGGGTTTATGAGGCTTTCTCGGTGAGGTTGACGTCGAAGCCGAGTGCCTCGATCCGGCGTGCGAGTCGCTTCGCCTCGACGGCGGGATCGTGGCGACGCTGGAAGTAGTCGGCGCCGAGGTCTTGGTAGACGGCACCGGTGGAGAGCAGGTGCCAGATGGTCGACAGCATCGAGTTGGCCACGGCGACGGCGGCCCTGTTCGCTCCTCGACGGCTGGCGATACGCGAGTACTGGGCGGAGTAGTAGCTGCCCTTGGTGCGTGCGGCGCCGCGTGCTGCTTCGATGAGGGTCCGGCGCAGCCAGGTCGAGCCGTGCCGGGTTCCCGCTGGTCGTCGTTTGCCGGCCGATTCGTGGCTGCCCGGGGCGACACCGGCCCAGGCGCAGAGCTGTTGTGGGGTCGGGAACCGGCTCATGTCGGCGCCGGTCTCGGCGACGATCACCTCAGCGGTCGTATCCGAGACTCCCGGGACCGACATCATGAGAGCGACCGCCGTCTCAAAAGGGACGAGACGGGTCGTTATCTCCTCGCTGAGCGCTGCGATCGACCGGTCGAGGAAGTCGATGTGGTCGATGATCCGGCGGCAGACCACGCCGTGATGGGCGCCGAAGTGACCGGCGAGGGCCTCGGCGAGGTGGGGGATCTTCGCTCGCATCCTGCCCTTGGCCATCTCCGCGAGGACCTCGGGGTCCCGCTCGCCGGAGATGAGCGCCTCGATGATCCGCCGCGACGACAGACTCCACACCGACGATGCCACCGACGTGATCTTGACGCCCGCGTCTTGGAGGACCTTCTCGAGGCGCTGGATCTCTTTTCCCCTGGCGTCGACCTGGGTTTTGCGGTAGCGGGTGAGCTCGCGCAGCTCTCGGATCTCGGGGGGCGGCACGAAGCTCGGGCGGACCATCCCGTGCGCGGCGACATCGGCCAGCCACTCGGCGTCGGAAAGATCCGACTTGCGGCCCGGCACGTTCTTCACGTGCTGCGCGTTACACAACCACACCTCGGCGAACAGCCCCTCGAGCGCATAGTACGGGCTCTTCCAATACACCCCGGTCGCCTCCATCGCCACGGTCGAGACCGCCGCGTCCGACAAGAAACCCGCCAGGTCGACCAGCCCCCTACGTGTGGTGGCAAAGCTCGCCTTGGACACCCCCACCTCACCATCAACACCAACGACTCGACAGCACGCCACGACCGTGTCGCGATGAACATCGAGACCCGCGACCCGATCCCTGATCCGCTTCATCCCATCACCTCCGTCTCGATTGGCCACAACGGCCGGCAGGGAGAGAACCCGGCGAAGCGAAATCTGGGGTTCGTGCTCGTAGCGACACTCCAAGGTCCTCCACGGTCCCCGCATCAAACTTTGCGCGCGCACACAGGCGGCAAGAAACACTCGATGACCTTCCCTACCAGCCACCACCAGCATTTCATCGCTCCCCGGTGACCGCCAAGTCATCCCAACTTTGCCGACATCGATGCCGACCCACACATCTACCTGCTCCGGTGTCGCCAACTTTGGTGTTCCCTTCCTCGTCTCCGTCATGTCCTCGGGAAGGCCGTCCATGGTGCGCTCGCCGTCATCCACCTTACGAATCAGCGATCAAGTCGCATGTCCCCATCAGAGGTCGTCGCACCGACTGCGCCGGCGGCAACACCCCCCAGGCCATCAACAGCTGCAGGGGGCAATGAGCCATACCGGCACCGCCGGACTTCCCACCCTCATCATGCTCGACAAGGGCCTACAAACAAGGTAAGGGGGGGCCACGGACGCGCGCTCATTCCCCCGCCTCTATGAAGATGCACTCGCCGGGGCATTCCTCGGCCGCCTCGCTCACGGCCTCGTCTTGGCCGGCGGGGACGTTGGCCGTGCCCTCCGCACCCTGCGGGTTGCCTTTGGTGTCGGCGAAGATCGTGGTGCCTTCTTTGACGTAGGCCAAGCCGTCGTCGAGGAGGGTGAACACGTCGGGGGCGATCTCCTCGCAGAGACCGTCGCCCGTGCACAGGTCCTGATCGATCCATACCTTCATGGGTGTTCCCCTCTTTGGGTCCGTCCTCCGTCAACCGGGACAACCCTGCGTTGGGCCATCGTCGGAGATGATCTCCTGCACGTCGAGGAGCGCTCGGTGTGCATCTACTCGCAGCTCAAGAGGTCCTCCTCCTCGACGGGAGTCTCGGCTAGATGACTATCCGCTGCTGCCCAAGCGTTGGGCCGCTCGCCCACGGCGCCGTCGACCACGACCTCGGCGTCTTCCACATGGTGGGTTGCATCGTGTAGACCTAGCCAGCCCACATCGCCCGAAGTGACGCCGTTGTCGGGACGAACGCGGTACCAGTCTTCGGCCGTCGCGCCGTTGATAGTGGCAGCCAAGCGCCCGGCGTTTTCGGCCAGCGAGACGAGGACCGCCGGGAACGCCCGCCGCTCTGGGGCGGGCTGCGGTGTCTCGATCGGCACCGCAGCCGGCTCCCCGGTCGCCCCCCTCAACAAATAGCGGAGCCGACTGTTGGCGGCGTCCAACACCGCCGACACCCGCCCGGCTGGCTCCACGGCCGACCACGACCCTGGCCTGCAACGACGGTGGCGCAACGAGTCCTCGTGATGGTGGAGCAGCGATTCGCAGCGCCGCAGAAGGGAACGGGTGGCGGCGACCGCGTCGAGTGGCGCGAGGTTCTCGGGTCGCTGACCGCAGCCGCGGCAGGCCACACCGCGCCAGGCGGCACCGAGTGCCACCATGGGGTCCGCTCCGGCGGCGGCGCGCCTAGCCGGCACACCACTCACCTCGGCGCTCATCCGGGGCGCATCGGTCACGCCGGGACCTGGCCGGATCGTGCGATCGTTCCTGGGTCGGGGCTGGATGGCTTCGTCGCCGACCGCGCCGAGCTGTCCTCGGGAATGACTCTCATCAACCACGGGCAGGTGGCCCGTGGGATGGTGTCTCCTCGGCTGGTGACCATCGATTTCGGTCGCCGACGACAGGGGCCGGCGGTCATGGCGTCCCATCCGGATGAGCCCGGTGAGACCCTCCGATTCCAGCGCCCGGCACAGCGGCTCGGACGGGTCGCTCAGTGTCAGCTCGGCGCCCCGTTGCTCGGCCCGCTCAGCCGCGGCGGCCAGACCGGTCATGCCGTCGACGTCCATGCTCCGAACGTCGCGGAGAGCGACGCGTATCGCACGGACGTCCCGGTCGTCGAGGATGCCATCACACACCCTTTGGAGACTGGCGGCGGCCGGGGCGTCGAGCGTGCCGTGCAGGCCGACCACGACGCTGTCGGGGCCGGGACCAGCGCCGACGCTCAAGCGGGCGGATGTAATCGTGGCCATGGCAGCACACCTCTGTTCGGGGTAAGAAGAGGCGTCGGGCCGGTGAGCGGGCGACAACCGAGCCGGTCGTCCTACCTACAACGAGGCGTCCCTACACCCCCCACGCTACCCCCATCCCAAGCGGCGACCCGAAGGTGGCATCGCTCGACGACGAACGACTTGCCAAAGCGCTGACCGCAACGGCCGCCGCCGGCTCGATTCAGGTCTCGAACGTGGTCCCGGTGGCCTCCCGCTGGCTGGACATGAAGCGAGTGTTTGCCGCGTCGTCCACCATTCGACATGGGAGCCGATGTGTCGGTCGGGCACGGTGCCCAACCTCCGACGTTGCCGCTCGGCCGATGGCAAACCTCGACACCGAGGCGCGCACCCTGAGTGTTCGTCACCGCGCACCCCGCCGCGACCAGCGCGGTCATCGGCCCCCGCACCGTCGTCGACCACCTGCACTCGCAACTCGCCGCCGCAGACACGGTGCTTCCCGCCCGCCCCGACGGCGTGGAGGTGTGAGGGCGGGTCGAAGTAGGCAAGGGTGGCGGTGCTCGCCCGCTGGGCGGCGTCTGGAAGGGGCCGGTTTGATGACGAAGAACCGAACAGTGCGGGTCCGGCGGGTCTACGAGGATCCGGCGTCCGACGACGGGACGCGGGTCTTGGTCGACCGGTTGTGGCCTCGTGGGTTGACCAAGACCGACGCCGCCCTCGACGAGTGGTGCAAGACGGTGGCGCCGTCGACAGCGTTGAGGAAGTGGTATTCCCATGACCCGGACCGCTTCACCGAGTTCGGACAACGCTACGAGACCGAGCTGGCTCAGCCCGAGCGGGCGCAGGCCGCCGACCACCTGCGGGATCTGATGAGCCGGCAGACGTTGACGCTCCTGACGGCCACGAAACAGCCGGAGATCAGTGAGGCGTTCGTCCTTGCCGCGTTCCTTCGCCGCTGACATCGGCCCCAACCGGTCCTCGACCGGCGGAAGGCACCGCCGCGTCCGATGCGATACTCGAAGGAAACACCGATGTGAGGAGTATTTGTGAGCGAAGCACCGGAGACGGTCGGGGCGGTAGCTGGGTCGTTCCGGTCTGTGGTCTGGTTCGATCCTCGCGAGGCGGTCGTGGCCACCGTCGCCTCCGACCGGGCCACCGCGGTGTTTGTGGTGTGCCTCGAGCCCGACCAAGAGCTGCCTCGCCATCCGGCGCCCGGCGAACTGACCTTGCTGGTCATCGAGGGACGCCCGGTGATCACCGTCGCCGACAAACGGTCCGCAACCGATCAGGGTGATGTCAGGGTTGTCCCCACCGGCGCCATCCACGCCCTTCGGGCCGCGACTGCTCGAGCCGTCGTGGTAGGTGTCCTGACCGGCCAGACCTGACGTCCAGGTCTGATCCTTCGACGACCAGGGGCGACGGTCGGCTGTGTGTGATGTGAGCGCTCAAATCGACTGGCGGTATCCGAAGAACTCGTGGTCCTGGTTGTAGCCGCCATGACCGCTGCCTAGCTCGGAGTAGTCGGCGACGAACTCGATGCCTTTGATCCATTTGACCTGTTTGAAGCCGAGTTCGATCTCGTTGCGGAGCCGCAGCGGAGCCCCGTGGCCGAACGATAGAGGCTCGTCGTTCATGTCGTAGGCGAGCATGGTGAGATGGTGGCCCATGTGGCTGATCGGGTGGGCGTCGTAGTACACGCCCTTGTCGGCCCCCTCGCCGAGGGAGTAGAAGGCCACCCATTTGGCTTCTGGGTCCGGTTCCACGAGGTCCATGATGGTCTGCATCGACACCCCGCCCCACTTGGCCACCCCTGACCATCCCTGGATACAGAAATGTTGGGTGATCTGCTCGTGCTGCGGCAGGGCCCGCAGCTCGAGCAGGTTCAGGTCGACGGGGTGTTGGACCAGACCGTTGATCCGCAGCCGCCAGTCGGCGAAGTGCCCGTCGAAGAGGTGCTTGTACTCGTCGGAGTCGGGATACTGACCGTTGTGCCAAAAGTAGGGAGAGATGTCCTTCTCGGTGTACTCACCCGGTTTGGGGTCGACGTGCTCGAAGAGGTTCTGGAGCGGGCCGACGATGGCTTGGCCGACACGTTGAATGATCCGGGGGTGGCGGAGGGTGAGCGGAGTGGCCGCCACCCAGGCGACGACGATGACGGCCATCGACGCCGCGAACAGCCAGAACCCGACCCAGCTGTGGTCGGTGCGCCCGGCGTAGACGTGGTTGAGGTTGACCAGCAGGCCGGTGGCGAACACCAGGGAGACGTGGATCACGATGAAGAACAAGAAGTAGACGAGCACCAAGAAGTGCAGAGAACGGGCGGTCTGGATGCTGAAGACCTTGCTGATCCGCTTGAAGCGGGCGGACAGGGCGGGCGACATGCCCAGCCCGGTGACGACCGCTAGGGGGGCGGCGGCGAAGACGGTGACGAAGTAGGCGATCAGTTGCAGGCCGTTGTAGGCCACCCAGGTGTTCTCCACCGGCCAGTTCAACGACAGGTACTGGATGAGCACCGACAGGGCGTCGGGGAACACGGTCCAGGTGGTGGGCACCAGCCGCTGCCACTGCGGGGTGACGAACAGCAGCACATAGAAGATGATGCCGTTGGCCAGCCACAACAGGTCCATGCTGAGATGCCACCAGCGCGCCAGGCCGATGGAGTGGCGAAGCCCGGGCAGGCCGACCTGGCCCGGGAGACTGATCGAGTCCTGCTTGGCGGTCCACAACGGATCGGCCGGCACCGGTTTTTGGATCCGGAACCAGTCCCGGCCCGGCGTCGAGTGCCGGGTCCAGTACAAGCGGGGATGGTCGGAGAGAATCTGCACCCCGGCTCGGATCATGAACAGCATGAAGAACACGTTGAAGAAGTGCTGCCATGCCAGCCAGGCCGGGAACCCGGTCGCCGCCTTGGCCCGGGCCGTGTAGTCGGTGCCCGGGTAGCGGTGGATGAACCGTTGAATCGTGGGATCACCGCGCAGACCCTCGGCGACCGCCACGGCAACCAGGAGCAGCACCAACCCGATCGGGAGCAACCACAACAGGTTGAACCACTTCCGACCGACCCGCATCCGAGGAGCGATCCCCGTGGCCTCGGGGACCGATCCCGCCCACGTCGCGGGATCGATGCTCTCCTCGCCCAGTGTCAGCTCCGACCGGTAACTACGGACCACCTCGGGAGAGACCTTCGACGGCGCCGGAGCAGGCAGATCCTCAGGAACAAGGTCATCGTCGTCGACACCCATAGCGCTCCTTACCCGGTGACAAGGGGTGCCCGTCCCGCCGGGGCCGGAGGAAGCAGGACCACCCGGTTCGTAACCGTAACCGCGGTGCGAACATCCGGTTGGAGCGCGTTGACGGTCAGACGAAGCGTTGGGCGGTCCATGGCGGCCATGGCTCGAGATAGGCCATGGCGCCCTGGGCTCGTGGGGTGCGAAGCCCAGCGGGGCTCACGTGCGCATCAGGGTGGTCGGTCATTGCTCTTCTCGAAGATTCAGTCGCCGACGGCCAGACCCTCCAAGCATTGCTTCGGGCTGGGTGTTGAGCCGAAGCGTCGAGCAGCCCACAGAACTCCAGAGCTCGGGTAGCGAAGCCATCGCAGAGGTACGCGAGCATCATCGGCGCACCCAACTGGCCGTCGTGTCAGTAGCCGAACGGTCAGCGGCGACGCCGCAGGTCAAAACACCTGTCCAGAGCAGTGCGTCCCGTATACCCCGCCCGGTCACGATTTGGGGTCTCCTGGTCAGCTGCGCCAAAATGGCGGCGAATGCTTCGTCCAATATTGTGATTAGTCGACATCGATCGGCGCTGAGCTTCCGCTAACGCGGTCATCCGGCCCCCGAGCGGCACGATCCGGCTTCCACCAACAGGCGAACCCCGTCATGTGCGCCGCTCCGGGCCGCGTGATCCGCTTCGAGACATGTTACCAGGGGACCGTGTCCGTCACGTGCCGCATCGACGGCTGCGACCGGGTTCTCTAAACCACGTCGTCGCCGCCGCCCTCGGCTGGAGGCCGGCACTCGCCTTGGACGCCGCCTGCGACGGCCGTTGGGTCACGTTCCGCTCCGCCGGCTGCCCCCGCAGCCGGAGGAGCGCCGCCCTTCCTGACTGCACGACCGTCGTCCTCGACGACTGCGGCCACGTTCCCCTGTTCGAACTGCCGGGGGAGGCGGCGGCCACCCGGTTGCTCCTGGCCACGCTCGGCTGAGAGGGCCGCGCCCGGCCGGCGGGGCGGGGGCCCGTCCACCTCGACGGTCTCGGAGTGCTTGAAGCGCCACGCTTCCACGTAGATCCGATAGCAGGCCCGGTCGCCGTCGGTGAAGTCGACGCCGTCGACGAACTGCCCCATCAGCGCCCGCGGCCACAGCCGGCGCTCCCGGACCACGTTGACTTCGGCGGAGACCATCAGTGCCAGGGCCTCCAGGTAGATCCAGGCGATGGCCGTCACGACCACCCCGAAGGCGCCGTAGAGGGCCGTCTCGTGCCCGATGAGGTGGGCGATGTAGGGGGCGCCGAGGGTCTGCAGTAGCTCCCACACCACGGCGGCGATGACCCCGCCAACGAGGACGTTGCGGAAGCGCAGCTCGCCCGCCGTCAGCAGCTGGAAGCCCCCGCTGAAAAGGGCCACGTCGACGGCGAAGGTGACGCCGTAGACGGCGAGGTGCACACCGGTGCCGTAGCGCGCCGACAGGCCGTTGGCGGTGGCGGCCGCCACCGCCAGACCGGTGGACGCGAGGATGAAGACGCCGAGCAGCAGCAGCAGGCCCAGGCCGCGCAGTCGGGTGACGATCGGGTTCGGCTGGTCCTGGCGCATGATGCCGTAGATCTGGTTGAAGGCGCACTGGACGGAGGTGGTGGCCCCAAGGCCGCCGTAGAGAGTCCCGGCCGCCCCGACGCCGAGGGCCACGCCACTGCCCGTGAAACCCTTCAGGCTGGTGCGCAGCTGCGAGCCGATTCCCGGCAGGTCCCTGACCGCCGTGGAGATCAGCTGGGCCCGCACCGACGGGTGCCCGTCCAGGAAGAAGCCGGCGGCGCTGAGGAACAGCAGCGATAGCGGGAACAGCGACACCAGGATGTAGTAGGTGACGTTGGCGGCCAGGTATGTCGCCCGGTCATCGAGACACTTGTAGAGCACGGTGAGGGGGAAGCCGACCCACCGGTGGCGGCGCTGGAAGCGGTCTAGCCGATCCACGAAGTTCATAGAGCAGTCTCCTACCCGCCTTGTGCTCGGTGGTAGTCGTCGCCGTGGCGGCGGACGAAGCGCTCGTCGTAGATCAAGAAGCGGCCCCGGTCGTCACGGTCCTGGCGGATCTCTTCGGGAAGGGTGACCACACGTGGGATCCTCGGCAACACCACCGAGCTGCCCATCGTCGAGCACGCCACCGACAGCCACGGCCAGATCCTCGCCACCTTCGCCCTCTTCGACCTGGTCGGTCTGCGTCTGTCGCCCCGGATCGCCAAGCTCACCGACAAACAGCTGTGGCGGCCCCAGCCCGCCGCCCACTACCAACCCTGGCCAGCAGCCGGCCCGCTCCTCACCGAGCACGCCCAGGTCGACCTGATCGCCGAGCACTGGCCCGGATCACGGGGCCGGATGCCCGGAATGCTTCCTCTCCGAGTCAGCTTGACCCGAGGATCGATCGAAACCTCTCAGCAATGGTGGACCGCGCAGACCTCGACCGGCACTACACGCTCAGTATTGGACCGTCGTCGATACGCAGAGCTGCGATTCGTTGCCCTCATCCCGCCGAGCGCCAAAAATCTCATGGCCGGATGTGGTGCACATGTGGTGCAGACGACCCAAGACCGCGGGCTGCAGCCGGCTGACCAGCCAGTTTGCGTCGATTTCGCAGAATGAACCCGACGTGTGGGATGTACCAGCCGTCGGCGGTGTGCATCGCAGTGCGAACGGCGTTGCCGCCCGGCTCCGCGACGTAACGCTTGACCAGCGCACTGGCGTCCAGGGAGAGGATCACGGTTCGAGGTCCCGTTCGGCGAGCACAGTTCGGATGCCACGCGCGAGGAGGTCGCCATCCGGGGCGCCCGGGCGGGTCGGCTACGAAGCGGAGGCACCACCCTTCCGTCGACGATCAGCCGGCGTAGGCGATCGTCACTGGGTGGGCGCCGGCCGGAACCACGTCGGCCAGTGGTCGACCTCGGACGGTGATCCGAACCAGCTCGCCACGTCCTACGGCTCGCAGCGTCTCGGACAGCGTCCGCTTGAATTCTCGAACACCGATCTCCGCATGTGGCCAACTATCGCCGATGAGGTCACTTGCCCTGCCGTGACCGCCGTTCCTCGGGACGTTGCGAACCTTGCACCCCAGTCCATCAGGGTGACGGGTGGAGGTGGGCCCGCTCGCCGTCGTGATCGAAGATGGAAAGAACCTCCACCGGGCCTCCATGGGCACCGAAGGCGTGCGGGACCATGGTGGAAAATTCGGCTGCCTGCCCGGCCTCGACCAGGATGGTGCGCTCGCCCAGCTGGAGGCGGGCGGTCCCCGAAAGGACGGTGAACCAGTCCCTGCCGGGATGGACCCGCAGCTCGTCGGGCTGGTAGCGGCGTGCCGGCTTAGCGATCCGCATCTTGCAAACGGCTACGCCGTGGGGGCCGCGTTCTCTGGTCAGCATCCAGGTGGTCACCCCGCGCACCACGTCGCGTTGCGGCCTGATCACCACGTCGTCGTCATCGACCGACTCGACCAGCTGGTCCAGTGTGGTCCCCAACGCCCCGGCGATCGGGACCAGCTGATCGAGGGCGATCCGTCGATGGCCGGTCTCGATGCGGCTCAGGGTGGAGGGGCTCAGGTAGCAGCGGCCGGCCAGGTCGTCGAGCGACCATCCCCTGGCCGCCCGCAGCCCCCTGATCCTCTTGCGGACGAGGCCGTCGAGATCCATGTCTTGCGTCATCAGCAAGAGTCTATGTCACTGGCGCACGCGGAGCGTAGGGTCAGGGCATGAGCCACCACCACCACCGAGGACCAGAGACGGAAACCGACTGGGCGGCCATGGCCGAGCTGTTGGATTTGGAGGGCGACGTGCTGCGCTCCTACCTCCTCGAGGTAATCGGCTGGGTCCGTCAACTGGCTTCCGAACTGCCCCGCCGGAGGGTCGTCGACCTGGGCAGCGGGACCGGGACCGCCACCCTGCCCTTGGCCCAGCGTTTCGACGGGACCGAGGTGATCGCCGTCGACGTGTCCTCCGAGCTGCTGGCCCACGTCAGGGCCAAGACCCTGGATCTCGGCCTGGCCCACCGGGTTCGCACCGTCCAGGCCGACCTGGATGCCGCCTGGCCCGCGCTCGATCCCGTCGACGTGGTGTGGGCGTCCATGTCCCTCCACCACCTGGCGGAGCCGGACCGAGTGCTGAAGGAGGTCTTCGCCGCGATCCGTCCCGGAGGTTTGATGGTCGTAGCCGAGATGGGCGCCCCCATGCGCTTCCTGCCCGACGACATCGGCTTCGGGCGCCCCGGGCTCGAAGCGCGCTGCCACGCCGCCATGTCCGACGGGCTGGCCGATTCACTCCCGCATCTCGGGGCGGACTGGGCGGCGCGCCTCGAGCACGCTGGGTTTGCCGTCGAGGCCCAACGTTCGTTTGCCATCGATCTAACGCCGCCGCTGCCCGCCTCGACCCGCCCCTACGCCCTGGGATCACTTCGCCGGGCGCGGACCATGCTCGAGGATCGGTTGGCGGCCGACGACATGGCCGCGATCGACACCCTCATCGATAGCGAAGACCCGGCCGGCGTCTGGCAACGCGACGACCTCCATGTCCGGACCACAAGAGACGTGTGGGTGGCCCGAAGGCCCTGAGCCCAGAGCCACCCGCTTGGAGCCACGGGGTCGGGCGCTCTCGAGGTCGAGGGCCACCCCGGTGATGGTCCGGCCGCATCACGCCGAGCGGGACAGTGACCACCCAGACGGTTCTTGTCGCGATCCGTGTACGCGTCGGTCCGAACCTGTCGCGATTCGTGTACGCCGTCCGGTGCAAGATCGCGACCGGTTCGCCGGGGCGGCCGCAGATGGCGGCTGCTTTCCGGTGTCGGGGCACCCCGATGCACTCTTGCCGACAGGTTGGCGCGAAACGCCAGGTGTGTTCGGCGAACGTTGCGAGCCCCAGCGGACCGTGGGGAAGCGCGCCCTCGACGTCGACGAGAGCTCATCGTGTCGGCTCATTACCCAGGTCCTACGGAACTGTGCGGTCGATCTGCAGGGCCGTGTGGCGCGCCAGGACATTGAAGTCGAGGTCGGCGTGGAGGATCGGTACACGCGCCGCGATGGCCTGCGCCGCGATGAGACAGTCGATCAACTTGCGAACGGTTTCGCCTCTCCTGCGACAGGCTCGATAGATTCCGGCGGCGGCTTCGAAGTCGCCGGGCCTCGTTGGCAGCGACGACGCCCTGGCCAGCAGCCCACGAAGGTCGTCGAGGTGGCGCTCGTCGCGTGCCCCCGCAAGCACCTCCATACGGACCGGATCACAGGTGATCGTACGGTGCGCGAGCAGATCGTCGACTCGGGCACAGACGGGGCTGCCGGTGTCACGCAGGTACTCGACCCATGCCGACGTGTCGATCAGGGTCACCCGGCCCGGCCGCCCCGCATCTCGTCGAGATCGCCGTCCCACCCGGAGCCACGCAGCCCACGGGCCTCGTCGAGGTCAAGCGCCTCGCCGGCGATGGTCCGTAAGGCGAAGTTGATCGCCTCCCGCTTGGTCGAGAGGTGGTAGCGGTCCATGACCACTGAGCAGGCGTCGTCGTCGATGTCGATATTGGTGCGCGACATACACCAATAATACACCTTCTCGTGATGGCAGGCACCGCCGGAGCACCGCGGCCGTCATTTGCGAATCGGGCAAGCCTCCGGGCGGGGGCGCTGACGGCGCCTACCGTGCCTTCGAGGCCGGGCGGTCCGCGGCGCCCACCGAGTCCCGCTCGATGAGCACGATGGGCTCGCGCAGGACGACGTCGGCGGTCGGCTCGCCGTCGATGACTCGAAGCAGGGCCTCCACCGCGACCGCTCCCAGCTCTTGGAGCGGCATCGAGACACTGGTCACAGCCACGTCGAGGTAGGCGAGGCATTCGTCTTCGTCGAGGCTGACCACCGACACGCGCCCGGGGATGTTGACGCCCCAGGTCCGCAGCTGAGCGGTCAGGCCGAACACCTGGTTGAGGCTGCCGACGGCGCAGAAGCTCGGGTGCCGACCGGAAGCGAACAACCGTCGGGCCGCGTCGGCGCCGCCTTCCTCCGTGGCGTCGGCGTTGACGACCCGGAGGGTGAGGCCTCGCGCCGCGCAGAGCCGTCGGGTTGCCTGTACCCGACGGTGGACGGTGTCGACGGCGCGGGGGCCGTCGATGAGGCCCAGCGAGCGGTGCCCGAGCGCAGCGGCCCGCTCGACCACGAGGCGCATGGCCTCGTCCTCGTCCATGACGACGTTGTGACCGGGGCGGCTCCCCCGCCGGTTGACGAACACGTGCGGGACGCCGGGATCGGAGCTCCGCCGGGGATCGGTCCGAAGGGCGGTCGCGAGGAGCAGACCGTCGACCCGGCTCTCGTCGACCAGATAGCGGTAGTCGACGGGGAAGGCGGACGCCTCGGTGGACTGCTCCAGCATCATCACGACGTACCCGTGCTTCTCGGCCCGACGGATCGCGCCGGCCTGCAGGCGCGTCCAAATGGGGTTGCGAAGGAGCGGCACGACCATCCCGATGGCACCGGCTCTCGATCCCCGCAGGGAGCGGGCCAAGACGTTGGGCCGGTAGCCGACGCGTCGAGCGGCGTCGTAGATCCGCTTGGCCGTCTCCGGGCGCACCAGTACCTTGGGGTCAGCGTTGAGCACGCGAGAAACGGTGGAGGTGTGGACGCCGGCCGCCTCGGCCACGTCAACGAGCCGGGCCGCCCGGCGAGTTGTCGCCATCAGCGTGACGGTACTTCGTCCCCGGCGCCGCCCTCCGCCACTTCCGGCGTCTCAGGTGTGCTCGGCGACGGTGCGGGTCAGCATCACCGCGGCGGCGAACGCCTGGAACACCGTGAGCGGGTCGGGTCCGGCGATTCGCAGCGATCTGGGCCCGTGACGCTCGGCGCCGCGCACCCACGTCGCCGCCTCGGCGATGTCGCTCGTGCGCACCGATACCTCGAGGACGGGCGAGGGACCGAGATCGGGGGGCGCCACCGCTTTGGCGGCGCGGACGGCCTCCTCGGCCGTCTCGCGGATGAGGGCGCACGCCCGCTCGGGATGGAGGCTGTGCGCCGCCATCCTGGTCACCGAGTCCTTCACGACCGCGGTCTTGATACCGGGGAGGAGCTCGGCCGTCTCCTCGCAGGCGCAGCGGTCGCCGCTCACGAACACCACGGGCACGCCGTGATGGGCGGCGACGAGGGCGTTGATGCCGGCCTCCCCGGTCACCACGCCGTTGAGGCGCACCTCGGTGATGGCACGCGGATTGTAGGTATGGGAAAGGCCGGCCGGCGCCCCGATCGACCCGTGGTACGAGACGAACAGCACGGCTCCGAAGCTGCCGTCGAGGCCCTGCATCATGTAGAGCGGTTTGTGGGCGCCCGACAGATACGAGGCTCCGTGGGCCAGCTCATGGGGCGGGAGGTTGCGCGTCGTCGAGTGGGAGTCGTTGACCACGATCTCGTCGGCCCCCGGCGACGGCCCCCTCGATGGCGGCGTTGACCTCGCCAAGGAGCAGACGGCGCCCGATGACGGCTTCGGAGCTCTCCCCGATGCACTGCTCCCAGGCCACGATGCCGGCCGTGCCTTCCATGTCGCTCGAGAGGAAGACCTTCACAGCCTCCTCTCCACGATTCGATAGGTGTCGTCATCTGCGGTTATCGCCGCGTACGTCGCGCCCGGGTCGGTACTTGCCCCTCCGTGACGTCCGTCGGGGAGCAGGCACAGGGCCCGCACCGACGCCCTGAACTCGTCGGGTAGCTCCAGGGTCTCGGCCAACGCGAACTGGCAGGCGGCGTCCGGGTCGGCCCCGGCCGACACATGACGGAGGACGGTCCTTGCCGTTGTGGCCCGGATCGTCAGCTCGCCTCGGCCGGTGCACGCGGCTCCGCCGACCCGGTCGTCGCAGTAGTTGCCGGCGCCGATGACGGCCGAGTCACCGACGCGACCCGGGTACTTCCAGGGGTAGCCGCTGGTGCTGACCCCGACGGCGAGGTGACCGGCGCCGTCGAGGGCGATGACGTTGACCGTGCCGTAGGGCCCATCCGGCGCCTTCATCGACTCCAGGAGATCAAGGGCGGCGCGCCGGTAGCGCGCCTCGCCGTGGTGGATCGTGCCTGCGGTCTCGAGGGCGTCGGTGCTCAGCCCGTCGCGCCAGAGCCGGAGTCCCTCTTCGGTCACGGTGTCGCCGCGGGCGATGCCGACGTCGACGGCGAAACGCTCGGCCCCTGCTCCGACGAGCAGGACATGCTGGGGGAGCCGTTCGAGCACGGATCGGGCGATCGTGATGGGGTGGGGAAATCCCTGGACCGCCGCCACGGCGCCCACGCGACGGGTGAGGCCGTCCATGATCGAGGCGTCGAGCTCGACGTCGCCGACCAGGTTGGGAATCCCACCCACGCCGACGTAGTGGTCATCGAGATTGGCCTCGGCGGCGCGGACGGCGACCTCGACGGCATCGAGGGCGGAGCCTCCGGCTCGCAATACGGCGACGGCGTCGAGGATGCCGACCTGGCCCCGTTCGCTGGCGATCATCACCGGCGTGGTCACGCCAACCCTCCGGACCCTGCGGGCCTGGCTCCGGCCAGGGCCACCGGCGTGTCGAAGGCGAAGTGGCAAGCGGCGGCATGCCGGGGCTTGTCGGGCCCTGCGCCGGGGGCCTGGCGCAGGGCGGGGTCCTCCTCGGCGCAGCGGTCGACGGCCACCGGGCAGCGCGTCCTGAACCGGCATCCCGAAGGCAGCGCCAGCGGGCTGGGCGGGTCCCCGGAGACGGCCGGCGCGCCGGCCCGAGTGCCGTGCAGGCGGGGGATGGCTTCGAGTAGCCCCTTGGTGTAGGGGTGCTGGGCCCCATCGAAGACCTGGTCGGTCGGACCGACCTCCACGATGCGCCCGAGGTACATGACCGCGGTCCGGTCGCAGAGGTGGTGCACCACCGCCAGGTTGTGGGCGACGAACAGCAGGGTCAGCCCCGTCTCGCTGCGCAGTCGGTCGAGGAGGTTGAGGATGGTGGCCTGGACGGACACGTCGAGGGCCGAGACGGGCTCGTCGGCGACGAGGATGTCGGGACGCAGGGCCAGGGCGCGGGCGATGGCGACTCGCTGGCGTTGGCCTCCGGAAAACTGCCGGGCGTACGCGTCAAGGGCGTCCTCGCCCAGCCCGACTCGGTGGACGAGCTCGGACGCCTCGGCCTTGATGCGGTCCCGGGGGACGACGTGGTGCACCTTGAGCAGCTCGCGCAGCATCTGGCCGACCGTGAGGCGGGGGTTGAGCGACGAGTAGGGGTCCTGGAAGACCATCTGGATGCGGCGGGAATCGGATCGCTTCCTCCGGGCCGCGAGCTTCTGGCCGTCGAAGGTGATGGTCCCGCCGGTGAGCGGCGTCAGTCCTGTGATCGCCCGGGCGAAGGTGGACTTGCCCGATCCGGACTCCCCGACGAGCGCCAGAGCCTCGCCCCGGTTCAGCTCGAGGTCGACGCCGTCGACGGCGCGAAGCAGGTGTTGGCGCTGCCGGGCGCGGTCGGCGATGCTCCGTCCGGTGTCGAACGACACCGACACGGCCCGCGCCACGAGCAGGGCGTCGTCGGTCATGATCGCACCGGCTGCCTGTCGTCGGCGTCGACGACCCGCTCCACGTGGCGGCAGGCCGACAGCCGGCCACCGATGTCGACCAGGGGTAGCTCGCCGGCGCTGCAATCGTCGGACGCGTAGGGGCATCGCGGATGAAACGAGCATCCCGACGGTAGCGACACCAGGCTCGGCGGCGACCCGGCGATGGGGAGCAGGCTGGCCCGCCGCTCGTCGAAGTCGGGTGCGGAGCGGAGCAGGCCCTGCGTGTACGGATGCATCGGGTGGCGGAACACCGAGGCCACGTCGCCCTTCTCGACGATCCTCCCGGCGTACATGACGCCGATGGTCTGGCACACCTGCGACACGACCGGGAGATCGTGGGTGACGAAGACAAGCGCGGTGCCGGTCTCGTCGCAAAGGCCCTCGAGGAGACGCAGGATCTGGTCCTGGATGGTCACGTCGAGGGCCGTCGTCGGCTCGTCGCAGAGGATGACATGGGGACTGCAGGAGATGGCGATGGCGATCATCACCCGCTGGCGCATCCCACCGGAGAACTGGTGGGGGAAGGCCCTGGCCCTTCGTTCGGCGTCGGGGATGCCGACCCGGCGCATCAGTTCGACCGCTCGGGCGCCGGCGGCCGACCGGCTCAGGCCCTCGTGGACCCTGGGACCCTCGGCGATCTGCGCCCCCACCCGCATGACGGGGTTGAGGGCGGTCATCGGCTCCTGGAAGACCATGGTCATCTGGGGGCCAAGTACGTCTCGCAGCTTCCGCCGGGAGGCCCCGACCAGCTCGGTTCCGTCGAGGCGTATGGACCCGCCGGTGACGCGGGCCTCGCTCGGGAGCAGGCCGAGGAGGGCCCGCAGGGTCATCGACTTGCCCGACCCGGACTCGCCGACCAGCCCGAAGGCCCGGCCGCGCTCGACCGAGAACGATACGTCCTCGACGATGCGCAGGGTTCTGGGGCCACTGCCGATGTGGACCGAAAGGGCGTCGACCTCGAGGGCTGCGCTCACCGACGGTCCACCCGCAACACGTCGGCCAGGCCATCCCCAAGGAGGGAGAGGCCGAGACCCGTGATCACGACGGCGAAACCGGGCACGGTGGCGAGCTCCCAGTGGGTCGTGAGAAAGTCCTGGCCCTGGGCGATCATCGAGCCCCAGTCGGCCGTCGGCGGGGGGATGCCGAGCCCCAGGTAACTGAGTGTCACGATGGCCAGGATGTCCTGCACGATGTCGGACATGGCGTAGACGATGGCCTGGGTGATGACGTTGGGGAGGATGTGACGTCCGATGATCCGGGTGCCGGCCAGGCCGCCGGAGCGGGCGGCCAGCACATAGTCCTGCTCCTTGGCCACGAGGATCTGGCCCCGGATGATCCGGGCGTAGGAGACCCAGCCCACGGCGGTGATGGCGATGTAGATGCTCCGCTGGCCGGTTCCGAGAACGAACACGAGGGCGATGATCAGCACATAGAAGGGGAAGGCGACCACGATGTCGACGAGGCGCATGACGATCGTGTCGACCCACCGCCCGTAGTACCCGGCCAGGCTGCCGAGCGCGGTTCCGAGGATGAAGGGGAACAAGACAGCGATGAAGCCGACCTTGAGGTCGACCCTCGCACCGTAGAGGAGCCGGGTGAACTCGTCGCGCCCGAGCTGGTCGGTGCCGAGCAGGTGCTTGGCGCTGGGAGCCAGCAGGTTGGCGCCGATGTTCTGGACGTTGGGCTGGTACGGCGTCAGCACCGGCGCCAGGACGGCCGCGGCCACGACGATGGCGACGATCGCAATCCCCGCAACGAGGGATGGCTGGCGGTACCAGGTGTGGCGGCGGGCCGCGGCCCGCTCGGAAGCGACCGGCGCCGGGGTGGAGAGGGCCGTCGTCATCCGATCAGCTTCACTCTCGGGTCGAGCGACGCGTAGGTGAAGTCGGTGAGCAGGTTGACGGTGACGACGAGGATCCCGAACACGAGGGTCACGCCCTGCACGACGGGAAAGTCCCGGTTGAAGATGGACGAGATCATCAGGCTGCCGATCCCCGGCAGCGAGAAGACTTGCTCGATGATGACCGTATTGCCGATGAGGAACCCGATGTTGAGCCCGAGCACTGTGACCGTCGGGATGATGGCGTTACGCAGCACGTGGCGGACGAAAACACGCCCCCCGCTCAACCCCTTGGACCTGGCCGTGGCCACGTACTCGGCGCCGAGCATGTCGAGCATGCTGGCCCTCAGGCTGCGGACCACGACGGGGGACATGCCGATGGCGACGGTCAGGGCCGGCAGGAACATCGAGTGGAGATGACCGGTGAAGCCGTTGCCGTACCCATCGACAGGGAAGAGGTGGACCCGGAGGGCCAGCAGCTCGACCAGGATGATCCCGACCCAAAACGGCGGCATCCCCAACCCGAAGAGTGGGACGAGCCGCACGGCATGGTCGCGCACCCCGTTCTTCTTGGTGGCGGCCAGCACGGCCAGGGGGATGCTCAGGACCAGGACGAGGAGCACCGAGTACACGAGAAGCCACAGCGTCGTCGGGAGGCGTGCCGCGATCAGCTGCAGGCTCGGCGACTGGTAGTACAGGCTCTGGCCGAGGTTGCCGTGGAAGAGCCGATCCACGAAGAGCCAGTACTGCGAGGGCAGGGGGCGGTCAAGACCCCATTGCTTGTGCAGGATGGCGATGGCTCGAGGCGTGGCGTGCTGGCCGAGCACAGCCCGGGCCGGGTCACCAGGGATCAGGTGGATCATAAAGAAGACGACCACCGTGATTCCGAAGAGGACCGGTATGAGCTGGACCAGCCGGTACCCGAGCAGCGTCAGGTAACGCATCGAGCTACTTGCTCATCCACGTGTTCTCGAGGTGGTAGTTGCCGAGCGGCGTCACGAAGAACCCGTGCACCTTGCTCGACGTGGCATAGGCGTAGGGCGAGTAATAGAGGAAGGCCAGGAAGGCGTCGCTGGCCGCCTTGGTCTGCAGCTCGTTGTACAGCTTCTGGCGCGCGGTCGTCGACAGGGTCTCCTCGGCGGCGTGGGCGTCCTTGACGACCGTCGGATTGTCGTAGTCGGTGAAGAACGACTTGGAGCCGGCCTTCGGGTCGACGGCGAAGGTGGCCAGTTCGTCTGGATCGGGGATGTCCATCGTCCAGTACGACAGCGTCATGTCGTACTTGAGGGTCTGGAAATTGGTGTTGGTGGTGTTGGCGTCGAGCTGCTGGATGTTGACCTTGATGCCGAGGGGCTTGAGCTCCGACTGGACCACCTGGGCGATCGTGTTGTCGTCGGCTTCGCCGGCAGGGATGAGCAGGGTGGTCGAGAACCCGTTCGGGTACTTCGACTTCTTCATCGCCGCCTTGGCGGCGCTGAGGTTGTACTGCAAACCGTTGGCGTTCTTGTCGTAGTACGGCACTTGCGGAGGGAAGAGCGAGTTGGCGGGTTGGCCGTTGCCGAACAGCACGGCGTGCACCAATGCATTGCGGTTGATGGCCAGAGAGATGGCGCGCCGGACGTTCAGGTCCTGAAACTGGGGGAGCTTCTCGTTGAAGGCGAGGTAATCGGTGCGGGTGGAAGGGAACAGATCCATCGTCACGTTTGGATTGGACTTGAGCGATGAGACCGTGGACCAGGCCGGAAACTCGTCGACCTGGGCCTGGCCCCCCTGCAACTCGTTCATGCGGGTATTGTCGTCGGGCACCTTGGTCCAGGTGACACTGTCGAGGTAGGGCAGTCCCTTTTGCCAATAGTGGGGATTGCGGACCAACTTGAGGGCCGAGCCCTTGTGCCAGTAACCCCACTTGAAGGGGCCGGTGCCGAAGGGGGCGTTGTAGAACGCGGCCTCGGTCTTGCCGCCGTAGTTGGCGGGGACGATCCCGTTGGCGAAGAGGGACAGGTCGGCCAGCAACGGCGCCCATGGGTGCTTGAGCTCGACGATCACCTTCTCGGGGCCGGCGGCGGACACGGACTTGATGGCGCTGTCGATGTAGCCCCAGCCCTGAGCGGCCGCCTTGGACTTGTCGATGGAGAAGACCACGTCCTTGGACGTCATCTTCTGGCCGGTCGAGAACTCGACGCCCGGGCGCAGGGTGAAGGTGTACGTCTTCTTGTTGGGCGAGACCTTGTAGCTGGTGGCCAACTGGGGATGGACGCCCTTCCCATTGTTGTTGACCGTGTACAGCGTCTGGAAGATGTTCTCGAACACCCATATCGACTCGTTGTCGAAGACGGTGGTGTTGTTCATCGACTCCGAGTCCGAGGTGCGGGCAATGACCAGGTTCCCGCCTCTCACTGGTTTCCCGCCGCTTGACGCGCTGCCTCCGCTCGCCCCCGACGTGTTGCCGGAGGAGGTGGAGCCGCCTCCACTCCCGCAGCCGGCTGCCACCAGCCCGATCGCTACTGCGACCGCGGCGACCACGGACCTTCTGCCCCTACGCGGCGTCCTCGTCATCAGAACCTCGTCGTCCCTCGGTGCCACCAGGGAGTGGCAGTAAAACCTTTGCCTGAACGCCTTCCGCTGTCAATGGCCAAAACTGTGAAGTCCGTGTTTCGTCGTTGCACCAGGCGGCAGACTCCTCTACGTTCGCCGGTGCCAGGCACAGAGGAGACCGACCGACGACGCCCCAACAGAAGCGCGCAGACGACACGGTGACGATAAGCAGAGGCCGCCCCGATGATGACCTGACGGCGTTGCAGGTGCTCGAGTCCGAGGGCGACCAGCTCTTTGTCGCCGCCGGCGTGCCGGGGAGCGATCGTTGGACGCCGACGCCCATCGGGGAGCTCCGTGACAGCGCAGCAGACGGCGGCCTGTGGGTAGCCGAGGACAGACAAGGAGTGGTCGGTTTCGCCCGTGTCACCGTCGTCGACGGCCACGCCCATCTCGAGCAGCTCTCGGTTGGAGCTCGGTCCATGCGTCGAGGCATAGGGTCTGCACTTCTTGAGGTCGTCTGTTCCGAGGTGGCGACGAACTCCGGCGACGAGATCACGCTCACCACCTACGCGGCCGTCCCTTGGAACGCCCCGTTCTACGAACGTCGCGGCTTTCGCCTCGTGGATCCGGCGGAGTGGACACCGTCGCTGCGGAAACTCCGCCGGCACGAAGCGGCCATCGGCCTCGATACCGCCCCACGCGTCGTGATGCGACGGGTGCTCTCGGGCGCCGAGGCGCAACAGTGCGACTGACCATCGTCGGCGCCGGTGCCATCGGCGGCACTGTCGGCGCCTACATGGCCAGGTCCGGCCACGAGATCCTGCTCTGCGACACCGACCGTGACCACGTCGAGGCCATCAACAGCATCGGCCTGCGCATCGAGGGGCCGGTCGAGGAGTTCATCGCACGGGTCCCGGCCGTGACCCCCGATGGGCTCCCGGAGCAGCTCGGAGCGGTCGCTGTGGCCGTCAAGAGCCAGCACACCGCAGCCGCTGCCAGCGGCCTCGTCGGCCGTCTGGGCGAGGACGGCTATGTCGTCAGCCTGCAGAACGGCAACAACCTGCCGGTCCTCTCGGACGCCGTGGGGGCGGGGCGAGTCGTGCTGGGGCTGGTCAATTTCGGGGCCGACGTCGTCGGGCCAGGACGGATCCTCCAGGGCAACGCCGCGACCGTCAGGATCGGCGAGGCGGACGGCACCGTCACCCCCCGCGCTCTCGAACTCGCCGCGGCGATCCCGTATGCCGAGGTCACCGACAACATCGTCGGCTACCTCTGGGGCAAGGAAGCGTATGGCGCCATGCTCTGCGCCGGGGCCGTCTCCGACCTCCCTATCGCTGAGTCGCTCGAGGACCCGAAATGGCGCTCGCTCATGTTGGCCGTGGCCCGCGAGGTGCTCGGCCAGGCGCCGGTGCGCCCGGAGGGCTTCGACGGCTTCAACCCCGGGGACCTCGAAGGGTCACTCGAGACGCTGGCCGAGTTCAACCGGCGCAGCGCCAAATCCCATAGCGGTGTCTACCGGGACCTGATGGTGCGCCGGCGCCCGACCGAGGTCCGGGGCCACCTGCAGTCCCTGGCCGGGCCCCTGACGTGGCTGATCGCCGACGTCATCGGCGCCATCGAGCGGGGCGAACGTACCTGCGAGGTGGCCAACCTCGAACTCCTTGCGACCTACGAACGCACCCTCAGGCTCGGGCCGCCCATCGGCGCCGTGGTCCGGACGCTGCCGGTGCCGGACAGGCGCCAGGACGGTCCTCTGCACGGCATGGCCGTGGCCGTCAAGGACCTCATCGCCGTCGCCGGGGTCGCGCGTGGGAATGGCAATCCCCATGACATGGCCGGTCTACCTCAGCGAGACGATGCGCCAGTCGTCACCGGACTGCGCCGGGCCGGCGCCGAGGTCTTCGCCACCACCGCCCTGCTCGAGTACGCCGCCGGAGCCCTCCACCCAGAGGTGCCAGAGACCCGCAACCCGGTGGATCGGGCCCGCACGGCCGGCGGCTCGAGCGGCGGTTCGGCGGCGCTTGTCGGCGCCGGCGCCTGCCCCGTCGCCCTTGGCACCGACACGGGCGGGTCCATCCGCCTCCCGGCCCACTACTGCGGGGTGGTCGGGTTCAAACCGACGTTCGGCGCCCTGAGCACAGAGGGGGTGACGCCGCTCGCTCCCTCCCTCGACCATGTCGGACTGCTCGGCGCCGACGTGGCGATGACCGAGCGAGCCTTCTCCGCGCTGATCGGTCGGCCGCCGGCGCCCCGGCCCGCGTCCCTGCGACTCGGCTTGGTCGAAGGCCATCTGGCCCATCCGGCCATCCGGCCCGATGTGCGCGCCGCTCTCGAAGCGGCCGTCGTACGCCTGGCCATGATCGCGACGCTCGGCACGGTCCCGGTGGAGGCGCTCGAGGAGATGTCGACCACCTACGACGACATCATCTTGTGGGAGGCGGGGCGCGTCCACGAGCGGCGGGTGTCCGAGCACCCCGACCACTACGGCCCGGACACGCTCCGGCTCCTCAGGGCGGCGCTCCTCGTCGACGAGGAGCGGTACCGAAGTGCGGTTTCCCGGCGCGACCGGCTCCGGCCCGAGGTCGCGGCGCTCTACCGGGACGTGGATGCCGTGGTCACTCCGGCGGCGCCATTCACCGCACCAGTCACCACGCCACCAATCGATACGCCCGAGGGTAGCGAGGAGGCGCTCTTCTCGGCCGTCCACAACCTCACTGGCGCCCCGGCGGTCGTCGTGCCATGCGGCCAGGGAGCGGGGGGCCTGCCGGTCGGCATCCAGCTTTCGGCCCTGCCCGGCGCCGACCTCGACCTGCTCGCCATCGCCGCCGTCGTCGAGGGAGCGCTCAGGCCGCTGTCGCCTCCATCCAGGTGGACACGATCCGAGCCAGGACGGTGAGGGGCACGGCCCCGTGGCCGAGCACCGCACCGTGAAAGGCGCGGATGTCGAAGCGCTCGCCGAGGCGGTCCTCGGCGAGCGCCCGCAACCGGGCTATTTCCCGACGGCCGACCATGTAGCCGAGGGCCTGGCCGGGCCAGGCGATGTAGCGGTCGATCTCGTTGGCCACGTTGGCGGCCGTGGTGGCCGTGTGGCGCCACATGAAATCGACGGCCCGGGCGCGCGACCATCCGTGGAGGTGCATCCCCGTGTCCACCACGAGGCGGGTGGCCCGCAGGGCGTCGAAGGAAAGCATGCCGAGGCGCTGAAGGTCGGAGGTGTACAGGCCCATCTCGTCGGCCAGCCGCTCGCAGTAGAGGCCCCAGCCCTCGACGTAGCCGGTGACGTCGGCGTCGAGATAGCGGCGGTAGTCCGGGACCCAGTCGAGCGTCTGGGCCGAGGCGATCTGCAGATGGTGGCCAGGACTGCTCTCATGGAAGGCCAAGGCCTCGTACTCGTAGACAAACCGCTCCTCGGGGTGGGCGGTGAGCACGCAGTGCGCGCCGGGACGCTGCCCGCCGCCAGCCGGCGGGCGGTAATAGGCGAGGGCGGCATTACCGGCCTCGACCGGATCGATCTCCTCGATCACACAGTCGGGGATGTCGAAGTCAGGAAACCACCGGGATCGAGCCGCTTCGGCGCGCCGGAGCGCATCGGCGACCGTCGCGACGATCTCCGAGGACCGGGAAAAGCGAAGCGATGGGTCGCTACGGAGCCGCTCCTGGATGGCCGGCAGCTCGGCGATACCGAGGGCGCGACGTCCCACCTCGGCCCATTCCGCTTCGAGGGCGCGAAGGTGCTCGAGGCCGAGCTCGTGGATCTCCTCAGGGGCCAGGTCGGTCGTGGTGTGCCGGGCTACGGCGGCCCGGTAGCCCTCGGCTCCGCCGGGGACGAAGCGGATACCCACCCGCTCGTCGGGGCGGGCCACCCGAGCGAGCTCGTCACGCAGGCAGTCGAGCAGTCGGCGGATCGCGGGCCTGACGGTCCGCTCCACGATGGCGACGGCCTCGCCGTAGGCGGCGTCATCGGGCTCGGCGAGGACGGGGACGGCCAACCGGTCGTCGGCCGGCGCGACGGCGAGGTGACCATCGAGCTGCTCGACGGCCTGGGCGACGCCGACAGCGGTAGGAACCCGGCCTTCTTCGGCCGCCTCCCGGTACCGCTCGCTCACCGCATCGAAATAGGGACCGAGCGCCGCCAGCCGGCGCAGGTAGCTGCCCACGGCGGCGCCGTCGCCGAGCACCGCCGTCGGCACCGACTGGAAGACGATGGCCTGGGGCGACACGTATGCGCCGGCCGAGGCATTGGCCTCCCAGAGGCCGTGCTCGAGGTCCGAGCGCACCCCCCGGGTCAGTTGGGCGAGGACGGCGCAGTCGATGCGGCCTGAGTCGTCAAGCCCACGCTCGTCGACAGCCCTCAGGCGAGCTTCCAGATCGGCGATGCGGCGCGCGTCCCGCAAGGCACCGGCCCGGCTCGGGTCCGCTACGAGGTGGTCGAAGCCGGGGACGCCCAGCTCGGTGGCCCCGAAGGGGTCGATGGTGTGGCGGAGTTCGAAGAACTCGCGTCCGATGGTCCGGAGTGTCTCGGCGGCGGGGTCGCCGCTTCCCTGCTCAATAGAAGCCATGGCCGCCGTCGATCGAGAGTGTCTGGCCGGTCACCCAGGAGGACGCCTCGGCGGCGAAGAACCGCACCCCGTTGGCGATGTCCTCGGCGCGCCCCAGCCTGCGAGTGGCGATGCCATCGACGAGGGACCGCTGGCCTTCCTCCCCGAAGGACTCCCACTGCTTGATGGTCGTCGGGTTGGAGAGGATGAACCCAGGAGCGACCGAGTTGACGGTGATCCCGAAGGGCCCGAGCTCGACGGCCATCTGGCGAGTGAATCCGATCTGGGCGGCCTTGGCGCTGGCGTAGGCCTGGATGCCGGTCATGCTGATGCTTCGGCCTGCACCCGAGGAGATGTTGACGATTCGCCCCCATCCCCTCGATTTCATGCCCGGCACCACCGCCCGAGTGCAGAGGAACGTCGTCGTCATGTTGGCGGCAAAGACCGAGTCCCACTCGAGATCGGTGATCGCCTCGATTGGGTGCCCCGACTGGCCACACACGCCGCCCGCCCCGTTGACGAGCACATCAACTCGATCGAGGGCGTCGAAGTAGCGGCGGACCGCGGCAGGCTCGGCCAGATCGGCCAGATCCTTGTCGACGCAATGCACGCCGGCGCCTTCTTGGCGCAGGGCTTCGGCCACAGCGGCGCCGATGCCATTGGCCGTCCCGGTCACGACCGCGGTCCTCCCGTCGAGATCGCCGCTCACCGACACCGCCCAGGTGCTAGCAGCGGCAGCGCGCGGCGGCGCCCATTCCACACACAACGGGAGTTCGCCATGCGCCGAACCTAATCGACACATCCCGACTTCCCGCCAATCATATTTGCGTGACGAGACCGATCTTGTCACCCAGTTATTCGCGCTTGAGAATCAAACTCACTCGAACAGTAAGGAGCCAGAGACGATGCCTTTCCTCACCGACAAGGTCGTGCTGCTGACCGGGGGAGCGACGGGGATCGGCCGGGCCATCGCTCTCGACATGGCGGCGGCCGGGGCCACCGTCGCCATCGGCGACACGAATGCCGACGGAGGCCGATCTACCACCGAGACCATCGCCAGGGCCGGAGGTACCGCATCGTTCACGGCATGCGACGTGGCCGACGCCGGGCAGGTCACCGACCTTGTCGCCGCCGCCATGGACCGGTTCGGCCGGCTCGACGTGCTGGTCAACGACGCCGGTATCTCGGGCGGCTCGCACCGCCTCCACGAGCTCGACATCGATGCGTGGGACCGGACGATCGCCGTGAATCTGCGGGGCACGTTCCTGTGTGCGCGCGCTGCCATCCCACACCTGCTGGACCGGCCACGAAGTGCCATCGTCAATATCGCCTCGACGTACGGGATCATCGGCGCCCCGTTGGCCCCTTCGTACTGCGCGTCCAAGGGTGGGATCGTCAACCTGACGCGACAGCTCGCCGTCGACTACAGCTCGGAGGGTCTTCGGGTCAACGCCATCTGTCCCGGGTACATCGATACCGACATGGGTGGTCGTCGGGGTTCGCTCCCATGGGCCGAACGAGAAGCGGCCGAGGCCCGAAGGGAAGCCAACGCCAGCCTCCAGCCCATCGGCCGGCAGGCGCAGGCCGAAGAGGTGGCTCGGGTCGCCACGTTTCTCGCCTCCGATGATGCGTCGTTTATGACCGGCTCGATCGTGACCGTCGACGGCGGCTGCACATCGACGTTCCGGCATGGGGCCTGATCACGTTCCGGGATGGGGAGTCGGCTGAAAGCTGATCCCAAGGTGTGCGGCGACCGCGGCCAACCGCTTGTCGGTGGTCCACAGCGTGGTGTCACGGGTGAGCCGGGTCGCAGCGACGAGCTGGACATCGACGTAGCCGATCCCTCTCTCATGCAGCCGCTCGAGGTCGATGAGGCGCAATACCTCGTGATCGTCGGCCACGATCGCTTGGGGGAGGGCATGGAGCAGCCCGATGACCTCATCGCGGTGGCTCAGGCTGCCCAGGGCCAGCTCTCCGGTAACCCACGGATGGCCCACGACGGCGTTGCCTTCGAGCAATTCTGAGAGGGTTGCACTGCCGGAGCGGAAATGGTCGATCCAGACCGAGGTGTCAACCAGGATCACTCCGCCGCGACCCGACGTCGAGGAACCTGAGTGAGCGCCGGCTCGCTTCCCCCAAGCCGGGCCAAGCGCCGAGCGCTCTCTCGTTCGATCAGAGCACCGAGCGCATCGCGTACGAGCGCGGTCTTCTCGGTCGTGCCGGTGAGGCGCTGCGCCTCTGCAAGCAGGTCATCGTCCAGAACCAGAGTGGTGCGCATCTCAGTCAGCTCTCCCAGGCATCAATCTTGTCATCATATGATGCCGCACAAGGTGCCTCGAGCACGCCTGAGTTCCAAACAATCGTCTCGGTGGAGGCTTCCCGACGACCTTGTGGAGTTCATCGATCGCCGCAAACAGCCCGATGGCGACTGTGATGGCGACCGCGACCGGATCTGAACGCGAAGTGCTCGAGTCGTGGCTCGACTTCCACCGCGGTGTCGTGGTCCGCAAGGTCGCCGGCCTGACGATGTCGAGCGCCCGGGCTCGGCTGGTTCCGTCGCCGACCACCCTGGCCGGGCTGTTGCGTCATCTGGCCGTCACCGAACAGGAATGGTTCCAGCAGGTCCTGTCCGGCCAGCCGGCGAGGCGGGAGGAGGCCCCCAAAGAACCCAGACACAGCTGGGTCGTCGGCGAGGACGACACCGTGGCCGACCTGGTCGCCGCCTATGCGGAGGAATGTCAGCGGTCACGGGCTGCTGCGGCTGCCCACGAGCTCGACGATGCGGTCCGGCCCCCGACCCAGCGATTCACCCTCCCGGTAACCGATGGTCGGGCGGTTCTCGATCAGCCCTTACTCAACTGGTAGCGGACGTGAGTTGCGCGCGGAGAGTGGATCGCTTCGACCGGTTCGAGGCCCAGGTCCTGGAGGCCCCCGAACGGGGATTCGCCCCGGCGGAGCAGGACGGGCGCGATGTCCAGGACGAGCTCGTCGATAACGCCAGCCGTCAGAGCCTGGCACATCGTCGACGCGCCGCCCGCGATCGAGATGTCGCGGTCGCCAGCGACGGCTTGTGCCTGGGCGTAGGCGGCGTCGAAGCCGTCGGTAACGAAGTGGAACGTGGTGCCGCCCGCCATCTCGATGGGGTCGTGGGCATAGTGCGTGAGGACGAACACCGGCGCGTGATACGGGGGATCCTCTCCCCACCAGCCGCACCAGTCCTCGTCCCATTCGCCGCGGATGGGTCCGTACATGTTCCGGCCCATAACGAACGCGCCGCGGGGCCGCAGTAGCTCGGCGGTGAGCGCGGCGTCGGCCTCTGTCTTTTCCTCGTCAAGGTGCCAATCGTGCAGCTGGCGACCGCCCAGGCCGAGCGGGTTTTCTCGATCCTGATCAGGTCCGGCGATGAAGCCGTCAAGCGAGATGGAGACGTGTGCGGTGGTTCGGGTCACGTCCTACAGACTGGCGGGGCGAGCGAAACTCATCGGCGCGGCGCGAGACTGGCTTCCGACCCGAGGGTGACTGTTCCGTATGCCGAACGACCTACGGGACCGCCTGAGGCGCCCACGGCGGAGCTTCACCTGTCGCCCTTGAGGATCCCTCTGCGTTTCTGGACCCCAGGTCTGCGACGAGGAACGACCACCGGAACGTCTCGGGTACCGAGTGGACGGCGCTATTCGACGAGGGCGGCACCGTCCTTGGCTGCTGGGGTTGTTTCAGCCGTCATTCCCAGGTGGGCGGGAACGTCGATGTCGTAGAGCTTGGCGGCGTTGAGCCCGAGGATTTTCTTGCGGCCATTGACGTCAAGCCTCGGATAGTCGGAGAATTCGTCGTCGTCGGGGTAGTCCCAGGCGACGAATTGCTCGACCTGCCACTTGGGTTCCCAGATGGCGTAGTCGCTCTCGAAGAGCATCTTGTCCTCGCCGACATAGAACATCAGCTCACCCATGACCTTGGCGAAGAAGCGAGGCCGAGAAAACATGAGCGCACCGAGGACGACCGACAGTCCGGCATACACATTGGGCTCCTGGGTGGCCATCCAGCAGAAGTCCTCGATGCGAGGCAGGCCGACATGCTCAACGATGAAGTTGAGGTCAGGAAAATTGGTGGCGGCATGGTCGACATCGGAAACGTCAAAGGCGTCCTTGTCGAGGGGCCAGATGGTGGGGCCTTTGTGGATATGGATGTTCTTGATCCCCAGTTCCTGGCATTTCTCGAGGAAGGGGACTGCCTCGCGGTCCTTCAGTGTCCAGCCCCGGGATCCCTGCCGCCACTCAGCGGTGTAGAGCTTGGCGCCCTTGAGGCTCCAGCGCTCGGCGTCGCGCTCGAGCTGTTCGAGGCCGGCCTTGCCCTCCCTGGGGTCCCAACGGCCGTTGGCGATGAACTTGTCGGGGTGCTTCTCATGAGGGCGCCATCGGCCTCCAGGGTGTTGAAACCTTCCGTGTACCACTCCTTCAGGTAGGTGGGCTGAAAGATCGCCTTGTCGACGTAGCCGACCTCGAAGAGGTCGTGCAGCATCGTCTCCTCGGAGTACTTCTGGAACTTCTCGATGGGCCAGTGGGTCTCGGGGGGACCCAGCCCCTGGTAGGCGTGGAAGCACTCGATCCAGCCCTTGGCGTACTGCTCGGCTCCCTTCACCCAGTTGGCCGGGCTGGCGTCCCAGAAGTGGCAGTGGCCGTCGAGCACGAAGTAATCGACGCCGTCTTTGCTGTACATGAGTTACCTCCGGGGTGTCTGGTCGGACGCTGTTGGCCTCAGACCGGAGCGCCGCGCCCCCGGCGGTGTGCCTTGTCTGAGTTCTCTTCGGCTGGACATCGCACCCGATATTTCCACAGGTACGAACGCTAGTCAACAGGTCAACAGATCATCTGATCTTTAGTCGCCGTTAAGCCCGACACCTCGGTCCGGGTGCCCCCTCGCCGCCGATCCGGCGCAGCGTCATCGGGCCTCAACTCGGCCGACTGACGGCCTTCCGGTCGGCAGGCACAGGGTTAGCTACCGTCCAGACATGAGCGAGCGGCCGCAACCCGAAGACCGCCCGCAACCGCGAGTCTCGCTGACACCCGTGGCGAGGGGAGGACTCACCGACCGAGTAATCGAGCAGCTACGCGACCGCATCGCCGACGGGACCTGGCCTCTCCATCACCGGCTCCCTGTCGAGTCCACCCTGGCCAAAGACCTCGGTGTGGGCCGCTCCACCGTCCGTGAAGCCGTGCGTGTCCTCGTTCACGCCGGCCTGCTCGAAGTTCGACAAGGAGCTGGCACCTACGTTCGTGCCCGACGCGAGATCGATGCTGCGCTACAGAGAAGAGTGATGGGAGCCCATCTCCTCGAGGCCTACGAGGTGCGCCTTGGGCTGGAAATCGAGGCCGCCCGGTTGGCTGCCCAGCACCGCAGCGACACCGACCTCGTACGCCTTCACGAACTGTTGAAGCGCCGGAACGCCGCGTACACGACTAGTTCGAAAGAGTACCGCAAGGCAGATTCCGCCCTGCATGAACAGATCGTCAACGCCACCGGCAATTCCCTGCTCGCAGACCTGTACCAGGGCTTCCTCAAGCCGCTGCGAGCAGCCGTCGTCGCCAGCAACCTCGACGACAGTGAGCTCACCCGCGACGATCCGGACAGGCCGGAAATGCAGGATGTGGTCCGGGCGATAGTGAACGGCGACCCAGACGCCGCCGCCGAGGCCGCAGGCCGCCACATGGACAACGTGATGAGCGTCCTTCGCTTTCTGCTGCAAGTCGTGATCGTAAGACGCTGACCACATTCGGCAGGCCATCGGGCGCCCAGGTCATCATCCGCGCTCCTTGCTAGGCACAACCCAGATTGGGCCGTTGGACTTCGCCGGCGCGACCTAGCTTCGGGAGAACTGGTCTTGGATAGTAGGTTTCTAGAGCAATCGGTCGACGCTCTGACGAGGAGGTGAGCATGCTGAACGAGCCTGTCGTCGTCGGAGGGGCGACCCGTTGCCGGCCTGGAGCGCCTTGACGGTTCCGTTTGCCTTGGGGTTCTCGCTGAGCGACGCCGAGCGCGAGCTGGCCGCTTCGGTGGAGGCGATCGCCGAAGACAAGATCGGTCCGATCGCGGAGCGGGTGGACGGCAGCGACGAGCTGGACCTCGGCCTCGTCGATCTGATCAGGCGGTCCGGTCTCTTCCGCCACTTCGTCCCAGAGGAGCACGGCGGGGCGGGTCTCTCCGTCACCGCCCTTGCGCTGATCCGCGAGCGCCTCGCCTATCACAGCGTTGCCGCCGATGAGTTCTTCGTGTCGCAGGGGATCCCCGTGCAGCCGATCGCCCTGTTTGGCTCCGACCAACAAAAGAGCGAACACCTCGGCGCACTGCTCGATGGCCGTCGGCTGTTCTCGTTCTGTCTGACCGAGCCAACGGCCGGTTCCGATGTGCTCGGCATCCGCACGACGGCGAGCGCCGTTGGCGACGGATACGTGCTCAACGGAGTCAAGCGCTACGCCTTCGCCGGCAACGTCGCCGACACACTCTTGGTGTTCGCCAAGACCGGTGAGCCCGACGAGCGGGGCAATATCACGGCGTTCCTGATGGACAAGCCGGAACGAGGAGTCACCGCCACCTTCTTCCCTCTGATGGCGCCTGGGCCCGAGTGGGAGCTCCGATTCGACGACTGCGTCATCCCGAGCCACTCGGTCCTCGGTGAAGTCGGCAAGGGCGCGCAGATCGCGCTCGGCAATCTGGATCGACTCCGCCCAAGCGTCGGATCGGCGGCCATCGGGATGGCGCAGCGGGCGCTCGACGAGGTCGTGGCCTACGTCCAGCAGCGACAGGCCTTCGGGCAGGCCCTCTCGACGAACCAGGGCCTCCGGTTCGACATCGCCGACAGGGTGGCGGAGATCGAGGCGGCCCGCTCCCTGGTCTACGGAGCGGCGCGCTTCGCCGACACGACCGAGGACACCCGCCTCGTGCGCACCTCGTCGGCCAAGGCCAAGCTCTTCGCTACGGAGGCGGCCCAGCGGGCCATCGACACGTCGCTGCAGTTCCACGGTGGTGTCGGCCTGGCTCGAGGGAGCGTCACCGAACGGCTGTACCGGGCGATTCGGGCCACACGGATCTACGAAGGTTCGGCCGAGGTCATGAAGGTCGTGATCTCGCGGTCACTGTTGGGACGGGGATAGGAGCGGGCGCGTGGCGGTGGGCGATGCGAGGGTGAAGACGACTCGGTTCGGTCCTGCGCCCGAGCTGGGTGAGCCGGTGATCGGGCGCATCCTTGCGGCGCGATCCGAGTTGCACCCGGACAAGCCCTTCATCGTGTGCGGAGCGACGACGTGGACTTACGCCGAGATGCAGGAGATCAGTGGCCGGGTAAGCGCCGGCTTCGCATCCCTCGGGATCGGGAAGGGCGATCGGGTTGCGATCCTGACGCCGAACCGACCCGAGATGTTGGAGCTCTACTTCGGGCTCGCCCGTATGGGCGTCGTGCAGGTACCGCTCAACGCCTTCATCAAGGGCGAGTTCCTCCGGTATCAACTCGCCGATTCGGAGGCGACGGCCCTCGTTGCCGACGCGCCGGGACTCGAGGCCGCCACACCGTTGTTGGCCCAGCTGCCCAACCTCAAGCACGTCGTGGCGCTGGACTCTGCGCTGCACTCGTCCCTCGACGCGGCCTCGTCACCCCCGGCCGGCGTGCCTTTTGCCGAGCTGCGGAGATGCGGAGATGCGGCCCCCGAGGTCGACGTCACCCCAAGCGACCTCATGTCCATCCTCTACACCTCGGGAACGACCGGGCTGCCCAAGGGCTGCATGTTGCCGCACGGCTACTACTTCCGTGTCGCCGAAGCGGTGGCCACGGGCATGGAGCAGACGGCTGACGATGTGTTGTACACGGCCCTCCCCGCGTTCCACGCCATGGCTCGGATGATGGTGGTCGCAGGGGCGTTGTCACGTGGAAGCACCGCCGTGGTCGACGAGCAGTTTCATCCGAGCACCTTCCTGGCGCGGGCTAAAGAGGTCGGGGCGACGGTCGGGTTCGGCGTCGGGACCACCGGAGTGCTGCTCCTTTCGACTCCGCCCTCGGACGCTGATCGATCCCACTCCATGCGCAGCATGATGCTCGGACCCTTTTCGCCCGAGCAGCAGCGCCAGTTCCAAGATCGGTTCGGCATCGACGCGTACGCGGAGGTCTACGGCCAGACGGAGTGCGTGAGCATCACATGGGACACGATCAGCGGCACAAGAAATCGCAACAGTATCGGGCGTGAGAGCCCGGACCTGGAGGTGTGCGTCCTCGACGATGACGGCGTCAGGGTGGCTGCCGGCGCCGCAGGAGAGATCTGTCTCCGTCCCCGTAATCGTTTCGCCATGTTCGACGGTTATTGGCGTAACCCGAAGGCAACGGTGGACGCGACCAGAGGGCTCTGGTACCACACGGGTGACTACGGACGGGTCGACGATGCGGGGTTCTTCACCTTCATTGATCGCAAGAAGGACGCCATCCGACGTCGCGGTGAAAACATCTCGAGCTTCGAGGTGGAGGAGGCCATCGTCACGCATCCGTCCATCCGGGAGGTGGCCGTGCACGGGATGTCCGCCGGCTCCCTCGAAGACGATGTCGTCGCCGTGCTCGTGGTCAACCCGGACGAGCCGCTCGAACCCGAGGCGCTGTACGAGTTCTTCACGGACCATCTACCGTATTTTGCCGTTCCTCGCTACGTGCGGATCATCGAAGAGCTCCCTCGCAATGCCGTCATGCGGGTCATGAAGTTTCAGCTCAGGGAGCTCCCCATCGACGCCTCGGTCTGGGACTTCGTAGAGCTGGGCTACGCCCCACAGGCCGGCAGACGCCGCTAGCTCGGCGCTCGATCGGAGGATCAAGCATGCGCAGGTCTCACTTCGAGCCCGAACACGAAGAATTTCGACAGTCGGTCAGGGCCTTTATCGACGAGGTGGCCGTGCCTGGCGCTCCCGCCTGGCGTGACGCCGGCGTCATCGATCGCAGCTACTTCCGCCGAGCGGCCGACTACGGTCTGCTCGGGCTCGATGTCGACGAGGCGGACGGGGGTCAGGGGAAGGCCGACTACCGCTACGTCCAGGTGATCCTCGAGGAGTTCGAATACGCCGGGGTCGGTCCGTGCAGCACCGGGATCAACCTGCAGAACGACATCGTCGCGCCGTATCTTGCGGCCTTCGCATCGGATGGACAGCGAGCGAGATGGTTGCCAGGGTTGTGCCGGGGCGAGGTCATCGGTTCCCTCGCTATCACCGAGCCGGGCACGGGCTCGGACGTATCCGGAGTGGCGACGACGGCCGTCGTCGATGGTGACGGGTACAGGGTGAACGGGGTGAAGACCTACATCGGTTGTGGCATGAACGCTGATTTCGTCCTCACCGTCGTCAGGACCGACCAAGCGCAACGCCACCGCGGACTGAGCCTCCTCGCCATCGAGACCGACGCCGAAGGCTTCGATCGGGCCAACCTCCCGAGAGCCGGGCGGGAGGAACAGGACGTCGCCGAGCTCACGTTCGCTGACGTCTGGGTCCCGCGCGAGAACCTCATCGGCGACCCGGGTGCCGCCTTTGGCTACCTCATGCACAACCTGCCCCGCGAGCGCCTCCAGGTCGCCGTCTCGTCCGTGGCCGCCTGCCAGTACATGTTCGACCTGACCCTCGAGTTCGCCAAGGAGCGCCAGGTGTTCGGCCGGGCTGTCGGGAGCCACCAGCACAACAAGTTCGCGCTGGCCGAGATGGCAACGGAGATTTCTATGGCCCAGACCTACGTCGATCGATGTGCGATCGAGCTGTTGCGGGGCGAGCTCACCGCTGAAGAGGCGGCCAAGGCGAAATGGTGGTGCTCGGAGATGCAGGTCCGAATGGCCGGGACGTGCTTCCAGCTCCATGGTGCCCGGGGCTACATGGGCGACACCCCGATGTCGCGGGCGTGGCGTGACGCCAGGGTCACGACCATCTACGCCGGGACCACCGAAATCATGAAGGAGATCATCGGCCGGTCACTCGGTCTCTGACGTCTTCAGCCGAGCAGCGATGCCACCTCCACCGGTAGTCCTCGACGCTAAAGCGATGGTGATCCGCCGGCGTCCAGCCGGGGTGGGGCTGTGCGGCTCAGGCCCCGAGGGCGGCGGCCAGAAAGGCCACGGCACGCGGATAGGCATCGAGCTTGTTGGCCAGTCGCGACAGGCCGTGACCCTCATCGTCGTAGACGGCGAGCTCGCACGGGATGTCCCGCCGGCGCAGCGAGGCGACCAGCTGCTCGGCCTCGGAGAGCGGCACCCTGGGGTCGTTGGTGCCGTGGATGACGAACAATCTGGCCCTGAGGTCGTCGACGCGACGCAGCGGTGAGGCGGACGCCAGGAACTCGCGGTCGGCGGCGAGGGATCCGTATTCGAGCTCGCGGTGGGAGCGACGATACGGCGACGTGTGCTCGAGGAACGTCACTAGATCGGACATGCCGACCTCGTCGATGCCGGCGACCCACCGCCCGGGTTGGAAGGTGCAACCGGCGAGGACCATGTAGCCGCCGTAGGAAGTGCCGACCAGGCCGGCCCTGGCCGGGTCAAGACCGACGCCCGCCAGCCAGTCGTGGACGGCGGCCAGGTCGGCGACGCTGTCCAGGCGGTGGGTTGTGTCGTCCAGCGCCGCGAACCGCTTGCCGTACCCGGTCGAGCCCCTCACGTTGGGTACGACCACGGCCACGCCTGAAGCGACGATGGCCTGTAGGAGTGGGGCGTAGCTGAGCATCGACTGCGACTCGGGACCGCCATGGATCCGAAGCACCGCCGGTGTGAGCGAAGCGGCGGCGTTCCCGCTGTCGCGTTCCGGGGCGTGGGAGGGACGGTACAACGACACGGAGATCCGCTCGCCGTCGAAGCTGGTGAGGTGATGCCGCTCAGGCCCGACGAGGCCATCGGGAGCGACCGTCGCTGGGCTGACGGTGAGGCGGCGGCTCGTGTCGGCGCCGCGATCGTGGCACCAGACGTCGGCTGGACGGGTCGGCGAGGTGAACGTGTAGGTCACCGACGAGCCGTCGGGCGCCAGGCGGGGGCGAGGGAGAGCGGAGGCCATGCCCATGACGCCGTCCTCGGGAAGCGGAAGCTGACCGAGGCGCTCGCCGGTCCACGGGTCCACGAAGACCCCGCGAGTGGCGCCGTCGTCGTTGACCGCAGCCAGCAGGGTCGAGCCGTCGGCGCTCGACCACCCGGCCACGTCCCACTCGCCGGCAACCAGCGGGTGTCGGCCCCCTTCGGTCAGATCGAAGCGCACCAAGGCGCGAGTGTCACGTCCCACCGACGTCGACACTACGAACCTGGTCGGGTCGAGCCACGCCGGCGCCCCAACGATGGCCGCCTCTTCGGGGTGGGGATCGATGACCGTGAGCGCGGCGGTCTGTACGTCGACGAGAAGCAGGTCGTCGTCGAGCGGGCGCGCCCCGGGGCGGATCACGCTTACAAGGCGGCCGTCGGGGGAGAATCCCGACCCCGGCTGGCACCACCCGCCTGCGTCGTAGAGACACCGTTGCTCGCCCGAGGCGATGTCGACGACCCAGAGGTCGAAGTCGATGCCGTTGCGGCGGTTGCTCAGAAAGGCGACGAGGCGGCCGTCGGGGGAGACGCCGGCGAGGCCGTGGACGTGATCGGGGTCCACGACGAGGGGCCGCAGGTCGGAGATCTGCGTCACCGGTTCCGCGTCGGCCTCGACGTCCAACAGATACAGCTGGGCGCGCTCGTTGCCGCCGGAGTCGGCCGAGACGACGAGCCGTCGTCCGCCTGGTACGTACCTGCCACCGACCCGGTCGGGGAGGTCTGTGAGCGGACGCAGCGGCGGGACCTGGTCCGGATGGTCCGGCGGGTCGAGCTCCGGCGGGTCGAGCTCGTAGAGCTGGAAGGTGCCGGTCAGATCGGAGAGGACCAGGACCCTGCCGTTGGCGTCGATGCTGACGGCGTGAGCGGAACGGGCCTCGAACACGGCTCGGGTGAACGCCTCGGTTCCCATGCCACGACCCTATTGGTAGCTTGGCGAACGACCCGACAGATTCGATCGCACCGGAGGTCCGCCATGGACGCCACGTTGAACCCCGAGCAGCTCGAGCTGCTCCGCAAGGACTTCTCGGCCAACCCCAGCTACCGGCTGGCGCAGAACGCGGTGACGCGCGTGTCGGTCGACGACGTGGCGCTCAACCGGGAGATCGTCAACGCCACCGACCACTCCCTCTCGCACCTCATCGACGACTGGAAGGTCACCAACCAGGAGCGCAGCGGACGGTGCTGGCTGTTCGCCGGGCTCAACCTGCTCCGGGTCGGGGCCATGAACAAGATGGGCCTCAAAGACTTCGAGTTCTCGCAGAACTACGCCATGTTCTGGGACAAGATCGAGCGGGCCAACTACTTCCTCGAGGCGATCATCGCTACGGCCGACCGGGACATCGACGACCGGACGGTCGCCTTCCTCCTCGACTCGGCGGCCGATGACGGCGGCCAGTGGAACATGTTTGTTGCCGTCATCGCCAAGCACGGTCTGGTCCCGAAGGCGTTCATGCCAGAGACCAACAGCTCGTCGAACACCGCCCGCATGAACTCCGTGCTTCGCAGCCTGCTGCGCCAAGGCGCCAAGTCGGTTCGTGAGGCATGCAGCCAAAGCGTCGACGAAGCAAGGGCGGAGAAAGGGGAGGTCCTTCGGGTCGTACATCGGGCTCTCTGCATCCATCTGGGCACTCCTCCCGAACGGTTCTTGTGGCAGTGGACCGATAAGGACAGGGGCTTCCATCGCGACGGAGTCCTGACCCCGCAGGAGTTCGCCGCCTCCTACGTGGACATCCCCATCGACGACTACGTCTGCCTGGTGCACGATCCGCGCCCATCGAGCCCCGTGGGACGCACCTTCACGGTGGACTACCTCGGTAACGTGCTCGGTGCCCCTCCGGTCACCTACCTCAACGTGGACATGGATCTCATCAAGCGGCTGGCATCGAAGGCCATCCAAGGGGGTGAGCCCGTCTGGTTTGGCTGCGACGTCGGCAAGATGATGAGCAACGACTACGGGGTGTGGGACGCCGAGCTGTTTGACCTTCCATCGGTCTACGACACGACCTTCGGGCTGACCAAGGCCGAACGACTCATCTACCACGAGACGCAGATGACCCACGCCATGCTCTTCACCGGCGTCGACATCGTCGACGACGTTCCCCGCCGGTGGCGGGTCGAGAACAGCTGGGGTTCGGACAAGGGCCGCGACGGCTTCTACACCATGAACGACTCGTGGTTCGACGAGTACGTCTTCGAGATCGCCGCCCGCCGCCAAGCGCTTCCTGCGGAGCTCCAGGCCGCACTCGACCAGCCGCCGGTCGTCCTGCCGGCATGGGATGCGATGGGGTCGCTCGCTCGCTGAACCGCGAAGCAAGGACCGGCTGAGCCGGCCATCATGGACCGTCATCCTCTACCTGAAAAGCTGTCAGACCTCGGCGTTATGCCAGCGGCGGCCGTCGCGGGAGAGCAGACGGTCGGCTTCGGCCGGCCCCCAGGACCTTGCCGCGTAGAAGGGAACTCGGCCGTTCTCTTCGGACCAGCGGCCGATGATGGGGTCGACGATCCGCCACGACTGGGTCACCTCGTCACTGCGGATGAACAAGGTGGGATCCCCGAGAAGGGCGTCGAGGAGCAGCCGCTCGTAGGCTTCGGGGGTCTCCTCCTGGAACGTCTTGGCGTAAGAGAACTCCATCTCCGCCGTGCGCACCCGGAACTCGTGGCCGGGGACCTTAGCCCCGAACCGCAGGCTGATGCCCTCGTTGGGTTGGATGCGCAGTATGAGGGCGTCGGGCTCCAAGCCGTGCGCCTGCGCAGCGGGGAGCGGGAGGTGCGGCGGCCGGCGGAACTCCAACAGGACCTCGGTCACCCGGGCCGGCAGGCGCTTGCCGGTGCGGACATAGAACGGCACTCCGGCCCAACGCCAGTTGTCGACGTCGAGGCGAAGCGCCACGAACGTCTCGGTCCCACTGAGAGGGTTGACGTCCGGCTCCTCCCGGTAGCCCTGCATCAGGACCTCTGGCGTCCCGCCTCGGCTGTACTGGCCCCGAACGGCGATGTCGTCGATGCGCTCGGTGCTCGGTAGCCGGACGGACTGCAGCAGCTTGACCTTCTCATTGCGGAGCGACTCACCGGCGAACGACGTGGGCGGCTCCATGAGCGCCAGGGCCAGGACCTGCAGGACGTGGTTCTGGACAATGTCACGCATGGCCCCCGCGCTCTCGTAGAAGCCGCCCCGCCCCTCCACGCCCAGGGTTTCGGCCACCGTGATCTGGACATGATCCACCCATGTACGGTTCCAGATGGGCTGGAAGATGGCGTTGGCGAAGCGGAGGGCAAGCAGGTTTTGCACGGTCTCTTTGGCCAGGTAGTGGTCGATGCGGAACACGTCCGCCTCGCCGAAGGCGGCGTGGACCTGTTCGTCGAGGAGAACGGCGCTGGCCAGGTCGTGCCCGTAGGGTTTCTCGATGACGATACGGGCGAAGCTCTCGGGACTGGACTGGTTCAGCCCTGCGCCGGCCAGGCCCTCGATGACCGCAGTGAAGGCACTCGAGGGGGTGGAGAGGTAGTACAGGTGGTTGCCGCACGTCGCCCCCTGCACGCAAAGCTCGTCGAGCGTCTCCTTCAGCCGGCGATAGGTCTCGGGTTCGTCGTAGCCGCCGGCGACGTAACGGATGTTGGGCAGCAGCGCCCCGGGAAGGGGTCCTTCGGTGGCGTCGGCCACCAGCGAGCGGAAGGCATCATCGGTGAGGGGACTTCGGGCAACCCCGACGATAGCCATCCCGTCCATGAGGCGGTCCTGACGCCAGAGCCGAAGCAGGGCCGGCATCAGCTTGCGGCGCGTCAGGTCGCCCGACGCCCCGAAGATGACCACCGCCGCCGGCGGTGCTTGACGCGGGGCGGTGTCTTCGAGGCTGTCGGCCTCGAGCATGGTGACCATGATGGCCAGCTTGCCAACCTCCGAGCGACAACCGGTCGATCAGGTTGTTCTTCGGGTGATCCCTTCAGGGCGCGTCTGGGCTGGCGGTGCCCGTCGGGGCCGACGGGCACCGACGAGCAGTCATCGAGCGAGGCCATTCCCCCTTGTCCCGCCGGTCGTAGGCTGTCGGATGTGACGACCCGGTATGCCTTCAGCGTCGAGGAGTGGCACCGGATGGGCGGAGCCGGGCTGTTCGACGACGACGCCAGGGTCGAGCTGGTCGACGGGGAGGTCACACGGATGGCACCCGTCGGAAGCCTTCACGCCGCTTGCGTGTCGCGGACGGATAGGGCGCTTCAGGCGGCGGTGGGGGATCGGGCCGTCGTTTGGGCGCAGAATCCGGTCGTGCTCGGCGACCGTAGCGAGCCGCAGCCCGACCTGGCGCTGTTGCGCTCCCGGCCCGACGACTACGCCGCCGGACTGCCGGGACCTGATGGCTACCGGGAGATCCGCATTGCCGGGCGGGGCGAGACCGTCGACATCGAGGCGTTCGGCCTTGTCCTCGCCGCCGCCGACCTCCTGGGGCCATCTCACTGAATGGGATTACTATTACGGTAGATGGGATAGGGATCGTGGAGACCGCTCGCCTCGTGCTGCGGCCCTTGTCCCACGCCGACCTCGATGCCCTGACCGCGCTGCATGCCGAAACGGGGTTTTGGCAGTATCCCCTGGGAAGAGGCCAGACCCGAGCGGAGACCGAGGAGTTCCTCGACCGGGTGCTCGACAGTTACGCCCATAGGGGATTCGGCCTGCAGGCGGTGATCGAAGCCAGGACCGGTGCCCTGGCCGGTTGGGCTGGCCTCTCGGTCCCGGCCTTCCTTCCCGAGATCCTGCCCGCCGTGGAAGTGGGCTGGCGCCTGGGTGCAGCGTGGCGGGGGCGCGGCTACGCCACCGAGGCCGGCGCTGCTTCGGTCCTATCGGGATTCGAGACGCTCCACCTGGACCGCATCGTCAGCATCTTCGAGCCGGCCAACGAGCCGTCCGGGCGAGTCATGGCCAAGCTCGGGTTCGAATTAGAGCGAGTCACCATCCATCCGGTGCGCCGCATCGAGCTGCACGTCACCGTGCTCACCCGCGACCGGTGGGCGCAGCGTTGGGGCGCCGGCGACTGGCCGGGATGAGCTCGCGTCGTCGTCGCGGTTGTCGCTATGGCCCTGCCTCGGCTGCGCTTTGTATGGTCGGATGGTGTGCGATGACGTTGGTGACCCGGCCCAGCGAGAGGCGACGACGCCCAGGGTCGCGGATGGACCTGCGGTAGATCCGATCGGTCTGCTGGGGGTGGACGAGGCCACCGTTACAACCCTTGTCGACAACACGTTCGACGGTTTGCTCGTCTCCCAGGACGGCATTGTGCGCCCGCCAATGCACATCGGTTCGGTGTCGGCCCCGCTCTTCGACGGAGGGAAAACCAAGACCGGACTCCTGGCCGAGCACGGATTCTCGGCCCTCGTGACGGTCCGGAGGGGTACAAGGCGCTCGACGCTGCTGTTTGACACCGGCGTCTCCCCCGATGGCATGGCGATCAACGCCGAGCGTCTCGGCATCGACTTCGGTGACCTTCAGGGGGTGGTGCTGAGCCACGGGCACTTCGATCATGCCGGTGGCTTCGCCGGTCTGAACCGGCTCCGAGGGGGCCACGGCCTCCCCCTCACCGTTCACCCCGCCGTCTGGACCCGGCGTCGCCGGGCCCCCCCTGACACCGAGCCCGTCGACTTGCCGACCCTGTCGGCCCACGCCCTGGGTCGCGAGGGCTTCGAGGTGATCGAACGGCGCCAACCGTCGTTGCTGGTCGAAGGCTCCATCCTGATCACCGGCGAGGTCGACCGCACCACCGAGTTCGAACGGGGCATGCCTCCCGCCCACCAGGCATGGGACGGCCATGGCTGGCACCACGACGCGGAGGTCATCGACGACCAAGCCCTCGTCGTTGACGTCGCCGGCAAGGGCCTGGTGGTCATCACCGGGTGCGGCCACGCCGGCATCGTCAACATCATCCGCCACGCCATGCGCCTCACCGGCGTCCATCGACTCCATGCCGTGATCGGGGGCTTCCACCTGAGCGGACCGGTGTTCGAACCCGTCATCGCACCGACCGTGAGGGCCATCGAAGAGCTGACCCCGGACCTGGTCGTCCCCGGCCACTGCACCGGCTGGCGAGCCCAGCACGCCCTCGCCCGCGCTCTCCCCGATGCGTGGGTGCAGAGCAGCTCGGGCACCTCCTACCACCTCCAGGCGGCCTGAGCGGAGCCATTCGGGCAGAGGCGGGTGTGTCCGTAACGGGATCCCCTATCGGACACTCTCCGCCTGGTGAGGGTGGGCCCTGCGTCCAGGGCCGAGGGCATTCAGGCTCGGCGAGCATCGATCAGGTCTTCGATGATCTGGAAGTCGGCAACGTTGTGGGTGAGTAGCGGCACCTTCTCAACCGTCGCGGTCGCCGCTATGGCCAGGTCGATCTGACGGCGCCGGGGGTTGCCACCCCGCCGAGTAACCGCTGCCGCCAGGCGTCCCCACGCCCGGGCAACCTCGATGGTCACCGGGAGCGGATCGAACGCCGCCTCCACCGCGGCGAGACGATCGGTACGACGAGCCCTCTCGTCGGCATCGTCGGCGATGAGAACCCCGAAGTGCAGCTCGGTGATCGAGGCGACGCTGATCGCCGCCTCGATGTCGTCAGGGGCGCCCTCGCCGATCAGCACCGAGGTGTCGAGGAGCGCCCTCATGAGCGGAACGGATCGACCACAGCCGCGCCGAGCTGGGCGAGATCGTCGTCGAGCCCGCGCGGTGTGGGGCCGTGCCAGACGCGGGCAAGCGCTGGCCCCGCGACCCAGCGACGGCGGACTGCCGGACCTAACTCGGCCACCGGACGCCCGGCGACGGTCACGGTGAGAGTCTCGCCCGCCTCAACTCGTCGTAGGACTTCGCCAACCTGATTGCGCAGTTGCTTCTGCGGGATGGAGTCCATCCCGGAGATGGTAGCAGTTCTGCTACCCAACACCGGAGGAGCACTCGACGCCGCCCGCTAGCGGATCCCCCCCCCGCGACTTCCTGGCGAGGTCCTGGTGGCCGCTGGCCCTCTGAGGCGGATACCTCGGCCTGGATCGCTTTCGACCCCACGATGTTGGCAAGAGCACCGCTGCCACGAATTGCTTGCAACGATGCCGGCTCGGGCCCTCGGCGAACGACCTGGGCCGTCGGGACCGCCGGCGGTCGACGCCCGCCCTGACCGCCTGTTGGCGGCCGGAGCTGTGGGCATCGGCGCGAGCTTCGGCGGGTTCGGATTAGGCCATCACCTCTTCGGCGTCGGCCGCTATTACGTCCTCTCGTCGAGCCCGGACCAGGAACAAGCAGACTACGGCGCTCACGCCGAGGAAGACGGCACCGACGGTGAACGCCGTGGTATAGCCGTGCACCAGGCCGACGGCGTGGGCTGCGGTGGACAACCCGTGGCTGGCCACGTAGCTCGCCGTTGCGGTGGCGGCGATGGTGTTGAGCAGGGCGACGCCGAGTGAGTTGCCTATCTGCTGGGTGGTGTTGACCAGGGCGCTGGCCACCCCGGCATCGGCGGGCTGCACCCCGACCAGGGCGGTCGAGATCAGGGGCACGAAGGCCAACCCGAGGCCCAGGCTGGTGATCACCTCAGCCGGCACGACGTGGCTCCAGAAGCCGGTGTGGACACCGATCTGCGTGAACAGCACCAGGCCAATGGCGCCGAGCGCCATGCCGCCGACCATGAGGGGCCGGGGTCCGGTCCGGGCCATCAGCTTGCCGGCCAGGGTGGCCCCCACGAAGACCCCGGCCGAGTAGGGCAGGTAGGCGAAGCCGGTCTTGAGGGCCGAGTAGCCGAGGATGCCCTGCAAGTAGTAGGTCAGGAGCACGAAGGTGCTGAACATGCCGGCTATCAGGAGGAGGCTGCCGAGGTAGGCGCCGCCCCGGGTGCGGTCGGCCAGTACCCGCAGCGGCAACAGGGGGTGTTTGATGCGGGCCTCGATGGCCACAAACGCGGCCAGTAGGACCACGGCGGCGGCCAGCAAGGCGATCGTGCTCCCCGACGTCCAGCCGTCGGAGTCGGCTTTGGTGAAGCCGTAGACCAGGGCGACCAGGCCGGCGGTGACGGCGGCGGTGCCGACGATGTCATAACGCGCCTTGCCTTCGGCTTTGCTCTCGGTCACCAGCCAGCGCGATCCGGCCAGGGCGATCAGGGCGATGGGCACGTTGACCAGCAGGGTCCACCGCCACGAGGCCCACTGGGTCAGCATTCCGCCCATGATCAGGCCGATGGACAGACCGCCGGCGGAGATGGCGCCGTAGACCCCGAAGGCCCGGGCCTGCTCCTTGGCATCAGTGAACGTCACCGTGATGAGCGACAGGGCGGCGGGGGCCAAGAGGGCAGCGAACGCACCCTGGGCGGCTCGGGCCCCGAAGAGCATGGGCGCGTTCTGGGCCACGCCGCCGAGGGCCGAGGCGGCGGCGAAGCCGACCAGGCTGATCTCGAAGATGCGCTTGCGGCCCACGAAGTCGGCGACACGGCCGCCGAGGAGGAGCAGGCCGCCGAAAGCCAGGGAGTAAGCGGTGAACGCCCACTGGCGGTCGGCCACCGAGATGTGAAGGCCAGCCTGGATCGAGGGCAGGGCGACGGTGACGATCGAGGCGTCGAGCACGACCATCAGCTGGGCGAGGGCGATGACGCCGAGAGCTCGGAAGCGGCGGGGGTCGGCGGCGACGTCGCCCCCCGAGGTCGCGGACGTAGCGAGGGCACTCACGCCGTGATCGTCACTTGGGCATTGTCAAAGGCGACGTAGCCGCTGTAATCGCGCCCGACTCGGTCGAACGACGCTGGGTACGGGTCGGGGTAGCTCCACGCAACATCGTGATGGGTCGAACCACCTGCTGATACGTCGTGGTATTGCGCGTCGCCCTTCCACGGGCAGTTGTAAGGGGTGGAGCTGTCGCTGAACAACTCGGTGCTGAGCGACGAGGGCGGGAAGTAGTAGTTGCCCTCGATGCTGATCAGATTCGAGTCGGGTGCGTCGGCGACGACGATGCCGTCGATGGATGCCTTCATGTCTTCGTCCTCTCTGGTTGTTGAGACTGGCAGTCCGACCTGTGTTAAATAGACCGATCGGTGTATGTAACAGTACGGGGCGTTGGCTCGGAGCGCAAGCTAAGTACACCTAGCGTTACCGGAAGTGTTACCCTAAATGCATGAGCGAGCTGGAGAAGGGTCCGCAGGGCCGGCGCCGAGGCAGGGGGGCGCGAGAGCGCATCCTTGGCACGGCGCAACAGCTGTTCCGCGAGCAGGGCATCAACAACACCGGGATGGATCAGCTCTGCGCGGCGGCGGAGGTGTCTAAGCGCACCGCATACCAGCACTTCGGCAGCAAGGACGAACTGATCGCCGAGTACCTGCGGCGGCACGACCCCGACACGATGCCCGAGGTGTTCGAACGCACCGACCTGACGCCCCGCGAACGGCTGCTCGCCGTGTTCGAGACGCCGCCGGCGTTGACCCACGACGAGACGGCCCTCTGCCCGTTCATCGCCGCGGCCGTGGAGATCGCCGACCCGGAGCATCCCGCGCGCGTGCGGGCTCGCGAGTACAAGAAGTCCGTCGCCGCCCGACTGACCGAAACCGCCCGGGAGGCTGGTGCCGCCGATCCGGAACTGCTCGGCGAGCAGCTGGCGCTGCTGCTCGACGGCGCCTCGGCCCGGACCCGGACCCTCGGCACCGACGCCATCCCGACCGCCGCCGGCATCGCGGCCACGCTGATCGAGCACGCCATCCCGCAAGAGGCAGCGGCGCGGCCTCGGGCCAGCAAAAGGCAAGCCAGCCGGCGACGCAGCGCTCAACCTGCAGTGGCCCCAGCCCAGTAACGGCCCGCCCAAGGGCCGTGCAGCGTCTTTACCTCAACATCTTGGCGACCCCATGCCGAAAAGCCGATCTGCTTTTGCTTCACCGACCGGGATCTGTTGGTTGGTGACGCGGCTGGCGCCCTTCATCGCCGCCCGACGTCGGCAGGAACGGGGCATGCCCGCACTGCTCGAGCACCGCAAGACCACCCGGTCGCTGACCGGACCCACGGTCAACTCCAAAGACGGCATCCGTCCCGTAGCGGGAACCCGCTGCGGAGAAGCGGGGGCCGGTCGATGGTGAGCCGGTCGGGTCGTCGTAAGGGGATCCGTCACTGCGATTTTGTGATGGTTGTTGGCGTTCGTTGGCCACCTGAGCGTCTGGTCGCTGCTGGGAGGCCGCCTGTCCTCGGAAACCGGGCGGGACACGGTTTCCGAGGCACCGGCTGCGCGGTTCAGCTTTGCGGGGTGACGTCGACGAACCAGGTCACGGCGAACTTGTCGGTGGCCATTCCGTAGCCGGTCGACCACTGGGACGGCCCGAAGGGGGTGATGATCGTCGCGCCGTCGGTCAGCTTCTGCCAGATCGCAGCGGCCTCGTCGTCGGAGTCTGCACGGACCGAGATGTAGAAGGGGTGCTGGCCGGGGGCGTATTGGCGTTCATGTTGGACGTCGTAGGCCATGACGCGGAATCCGTCGTCGGTGGTGACCTGGCCGAAGATGATGCGCTCGGGGTCGTCGACCTGGTCGGCGCTGTGCGCCATGCCGTAGGTCATGAGCACCAATTCACCGCCGAACACGTCGCGGTAGAACTCCAGCGCGGCGCGGGCGTCGCCGTCGAAGTTGATGTGGGTGGTGGTCGTGAGCGCCATGACGGTTCCCTCCGAGATGATCTGTGGCGACCGACCCGATGTCGGCCACGAGGACCAGTCTGTCGGGGATACAGGTCAGGTTCTGGCCTCTACTCGAGGCAAGATAACGGACATGTCCACGACGTCGAAACGGCTGCTCACCCTGCTGTCGCTGCTGCAGGCCCGGCGCGACTGGCCGGGCTCGCTGCTCGCGGACCGCCTCGAGGTGAGCCCGCGTACGGTGCGCCGCGACGTCGAGCGTCTGCGCGACCTGGGCTATCCGATCACCGCGATGAAGGGACCGTACGGCGGGTACCGACTCGGCCGCGGCGCCGACCTGCCACCTCTGTTGTTCGACGACGACCAGGCCGTGGCCCTCGCCGTGGCGTTGCAGCTCGCCTCGGCGACGGGAGCGGGGGTCGAGGAGGCGGCCGCCAGGGCGCTGGTGACGGTGCGCCAGGTCCTGCCGGCCCGCTTGCGGCACCGGGTGGACTCGGTGCAGGTCGTTGCCGCCGGGCCCCGTCGGCGCGGGTCGGGTGTCGACGCCGGGGTGCTCAGTGCCGTCGGGTCGGCGGTGCATGCCGCTGAGGTGCTGCGCTTCGACTACAACGCGCCCGGACGCGACGACGCCGACACGCTGCCCCGTCGCGTGGAACCGCACGGCGTCGTCGCGCGCAGCGGCCTGCTGCATCTCGTGGCCTGGGACCTCGACCGCGAGGACTGGCGGACATTCAGGCTCGACCGGGTCCGGCCTCGCACCCCGACGGGGCCCCGGTTCCCGCCACGCGAGATCCCCGGCGGGAACGTCGCGGCGTTCGTGGCCGGTCGCTTCCGAGGGACCGACGGGTCAACGTCGGACTGGCCGTGCCAGGGCGAGGTACTCATCGACCTGCCCGCATCGGAAGTCTCGCCGTATGTCTACGACGGTGGCGTCGAGGAGGTGTCGGCAAAGCGGTGCCGGCTCGTGCTCGGCGCCTGGTCGTGGCCCGCGCTGGCCGCCCGGATAGGCCAGCTCGACGCGGACGTCGAGGTCGTCGGACCCGAGCAGTTGCGTTCCGCCTTCGACGCACTAGCTCAACGGTACGCCCGCACCGCCCGCCGCCGATACGACCAGTGACCCCTCGGCTCCACCCCCCCGACCGTCGACAGGCGCCAGGCACGACCACGTCCCGACGCCAGGTATCCGCAACCGGATCGGCGTACGAAACAGGAAGATGACCATCTATGCGCCCGCCAGCGCGCCGCACCGCGCTAGTGCTGGCCGGGCGTGCGCGTCGGAATCCGGTCCAGCTGCGCGACCATCGCGGCGTCGAGGCGCACGTCGCCGATGGCGACGTTGGCCTCGAGGTGCCCGGTGGAGGAAGTGCCCGGGATCAGCAACGTGTTCGACGAGTGCTGCAGCAGCCAGGCGAGGCCGACCTGCGACGGCGTTGCGCCGATAGAGGCGGCGATCGCTTGGACGTCGGGCTCGTCGGTGACCTTCGGGATACCAGGGAAGGCGCTACCCAGGGGGAAGTAAGGCGCCCAGGCGATGCCTTCCACGAGGCACAGTTCGAGCATCGCCTCGTCACCGCGATTGACCAGGCTGTAGGCGTTCTGCACGGCGGCGATCCCCGCGGGAAGAGCGCGACGCAGGATGTCAAGGGTGATGCTGCTGAGTCCGATGCCGCCGATGAGGCCCTCGTCGCGCATGGCCGTCAGCTCGGCAAGCTGGTCGTCGATGTCGACGACCTGGTCGGGCGTCTGAGGAACGTCCTGAGCGACGTCCATGCGGCGCAGGTTCACCACGCCGATCTGGTCCAGCTTCAGAGTGCGCAAGTTCTCCTCGACGCTCGCGCGCAGCTCCTCGGGGCGCTGGGCGGCGCGCATGGGGAGAGGGCCTTCGGGGCTCGGGTCAGCGCCAATCTTGGTAACGACCATAACGCCGTCCTCGGGACGGATCGCGTCACCGATGACGCCGTTGACGAAGCCATACCCGTAGAACTGAGCGGTGTCGATGTGGTCGATACCGAGTTCCACGGCGCGACGGAGGACGCGGACCGCGCTATCGCGGTCGTCGCGCAGCCGGTCGAGTTGCATTGCGCCGTATCCGATGCGGGAGACGGTGCGGGGGCCGAATGTCGCTGTGCCGCCGGGCTGGGGCTTGGAGATGAATGGGATGTTGTCGGTCATGTTCTGTTCCTTCGATCCGCAGGTGTTGTAGGATCAACAGTAGGAAGGAAGTGTTGAATTGTCAACGGCCGATGCGGGCGAAGTTTCGCTTTGGCTGGCTTGGAAGCGCGTTTCGGAGGTGTCGCGCAGCAAGGTTTTAGCCGACGTCATCGCTAACAGCCCCTTGAGCGAGCCAGAACTCACCGTCCTCGCCCACCTCGACGAGGCTGGTGGGACACTCCGGCAGAACGCTCTGGGCGCCCTCGCGGGCTGGGATCGCACGCGGCTCTCACATTCACTGAGTCGCATGGAAGAGCGCGGGCACGTCGCGCGCGAACGTCTGCAGAACGGGGTCGAGGTCACCATGCTCGACGCCGGACGAGAGGCTCTCTCCTTGACTAAAGAACCGCTCGCTGCAGCCGTGCATGAGTATTTCGCAAGCCGGCTGACACTCGAGCAACGGGCGGTGCTGCGCGACATCATTGCCGCGCTGGGTGAGTAGCTCCCGATCGTCGGCGGCAGTGATTGGGCACCCCTGCCCGGATAAGTGGCGCCATCGGTCAGCGGTACGCGGTGGGGTGTACCTCGGGCTGGTAGCCAACGGCGAGGGTTGCGACGGTGGCTCGCGGGGTCAGCACGGTGACCTCACGGTCGGCTGGGCGGGGTCGGTGTTGGCGGTATCCGCCTGGGCTCCAGGCTGCAAGCTCGTCGCCGGTGACTAGCCACGGCTGACCGTCGAGATCGATCATGGCGCCGTCGGTCAGCGTGTCGAGCGGTGTCAGGTAGGTGCGTTTGACGCCGGGGGCGGAGAGCCGATCGGCGTGGAGGCGAGCGTCGATTCCTGGGGCGTTGAGCTCGTCGCCGGGGTGGGCGACGGCCCAGGCCACCTTGAAGGCCCGGTACGCCCGGTTGCGGCATTCCCCGCAAGGTCGATGTCCGGCAGCCAGGCCGGTGGCCTCGTCCAAGAAGAACAGCTCGGTGAGATTGCCCGGCGCCCACAGCTCCCGGCGGCGACCCTTGAAGTCAAGGACGCAGATAGCCCAGGCCTTGCCCGTCGAGTAGCGGACCAGATTGCCCTCGGGGTCGTGCAAGCGCCCCCGGTTGCCCCACAACATGCCCCGGTCGGCCACCGCGATCAGGTCCCCGTAGGGGGTGACCCGATTCTGTCTTGGCACCTACGACCTCCCACCGGCGGACGGCTCGACATAGCCTTGGGGTGGCGCCGCACGCCCGGGAACGATGAGCACACTGATCACCGCGCCGGCAACAAAGGCCGTGCTGGCGATGACCATGGCGACGTGGAGGCCGGGAACGAACCCGGAGCGTCCGCCGGCGACCAGGGCACCGAGGACAGCCACGCCGATCACCCCGCCGATCTGGCGGGCGGCGTTGATGGCCCCCGACGCCAGCCCGGCCCGCTCGGGCGGGGCGCCATCGACCACGGCGGTGGTCGCCGCGGGCATGGTGAAACTCATGCCGAACCCGGCTGCCGCCAACGGGGCGACGAGCAACAAGTACGGGGTGTGTGCGCCGGCGGCGAGCAGGCCGAGCAGGCCAGCACCGCCGACGACCAGGCCGACGAGCAAGGTAGGCCGGGGGCTGCCGGCCCGGGCGGTGACTCGCCCCGACAGGGCGGAGCCGGCGGCGACGATCCCCATCTGGGGCAGCAAGGCCACCCCGGCGATCAGCGCCGAGTAGCCGAGGACCTGCTGGAAGTACAGGTTGATCACGAACAGCTCCCCGTAGAAGCCCAAGTTGATGAGCAGACCGATGGCGTTGCCGCCCGAGAAGCCATGATTGGCGAACAGGCCCAACGGCAGCATCGGATTGTCGACCCGCGCCTCCACCACCACAAACGCCACGGTGCCAGAGACGAATATCACGGCGGCGGCAACCACTAGCCCGCTTACGCCCGAAGAGCCGCCCTCGATGAGGGCCACGGTCAACGCGGCCAGGGCCACGACACCCAGGACCTGGGCGGCAGGATCGAGACCCCGGGCGCGGGGGTCGGGGGCGGGGACGTGGCGGGCGGTCAGGCCCATCGCCGCCACGCCGATGGGCAGGTTGACGAAGAACACCAGCCGCCAGCTCAGCGCGGCGACCAGGATGCCGCCCAGGATCGGACCGGCCGCGGCGGCCACCCCGGCGACACCACCCCACACGCCGACCGCCCGGGCCCGGGTGGCCGTGTCGGGGAACGCGGCGCGCAGCAGCGCCAGGGAGGCGGGCACCGACAAGGCTGCGCCCACCCCCTGCACCAAGCGAGCGACCACCAGCACCACCACGTCGGGGGCCAGCCCGCAGGCGGCCGAGGCGACCACGAAGACCCCCAGGCCGACCTGGAAGATCCGGCGGGCGCCGACCCGGTCAGCCAGTACCCCTCCGGAGAGGACCAGGGCGGCCAGCATCAACAGGTAGCCGTCGACCACCCACTGCAACCCCGACACGCTGGCGTACAGGCCAACACGGAGGGCCGGGAGGGCGACGTTGACGATGGTGGTGTCCAAGATGACCATGAAGTAGCCCAGGCACACCGCTACCAGCGCCAGAGACCACAACCGGCCACCGCCAGACGTCCGCGGCGTTGTCGGGTGTGCGCTCGAGGGAGCCATGCCCCCAATATCGGGGCTCGTTGCTTCGGTCGTCACCGAAGCATCCCGACCGTAGAATCAAGGCATGCCCACGAACACCACTACCGCCCCGGCCGGCGACGCCGACGTGGCCCGTGTCGCCGCCCTGATCGGCGAGCCTGCCCGGGCCAAGGTGCTCCTCGCCTTGGCTGACGGGCGGGCCTTGCCCGCCAGTCGCCTGGCCGCCGAAGCCGGGGTGGCCGCCTCCACTATCAGCGAGCACCTGGCCCGGCTCGTCGACGCCAACCTGCTCATGGCGGAGCGCTCCGGGCGGTCCCGCTACTTCCGCCTCGTCGATCCATCGGTGGCCCGGGCCCTCGAAGCCATCGCCCTCATCGCCCCACCCGAACCGATCCGCTCGCTTCGCCAAGGCACCCGGGCCCACGCCCTGCGCGAGGCCCGCACCTGCTACCACCACCTTGCCGGCCGCCTCGGGGTGGCCGTCATGGCCGCCCTCATCGAGGCCGGCGTGCTCGAAGGCGGCGACGGCACCCACTACCCCGACACCGCCCCCGCCGACCACCTGTCCGGGCCCGGGCGCGACGTCACCTACCGCCTCACCCCCGCCGGCCACCACAAGCTCGCCGACTTCGGCGTCGACACCGACGAGACAGCCCGCAAACAGGCTCCCATCCGCTACTGCCTGGACTGGTCCGAGCAGCGCCACCACCTCGGCGGCGCCCTCGGCGCTGCCATCAACAACCGGCTCTTCGACCTCGACTGGATCCGCCACACCCCCCAGCCCCGGGCCCTCACCCTCACCGACGCTGGACGGGCCGGCTTGCATGACACCTTCGGCGTCCCCCAAGACTGGGACCACACCTGATGGACCAAGCCTCGGGACCGGGCACGGCGGGAAGAAACGAGGACTACCCGTACCGGCCGATCATCGACCGCCCCACCTGGCGGCTGCCCGGCAACGCGAGGGTCGCCGTCTACGTCGGAGTCAACGTCGAGGTCTACGACACCAACGGCACCGGCCCAACGCTCATCCCCGCGCTGGCCAACCGGTCGGTCGATCCGATCAACAGCGGCTGGCGTGAGTACGGCCCCCGCGTCGGGATCTGGCGCCTCGCCGAGGTACTCGCCGATGTCGGCATCACCCCCAGCGCGCTGGTCAACTCCGACGTGTGCTCGGAGTACCCGCAGATCATCAGCCACGGCGTCGAGCACGGCTGGTGCTGGGTGGCCCACGGGCGCAGCAATTCGCAGTTCGCCGGGCCCGACGCTCCCGATCTGGACCGAGACGCCGAACGCGTCTACCTCTCCCGGATCGTCGACGACATCGCCTCCGCTACCGGGCAGCGACCACAGGGTTGGCTCGGCCCGCTCGGGCTGTCCCAAACCGTGAACACTCTCGGTCTACTCGCCGAGCTCGGCTTCAGCTACGTACTCGACTGGGCCGCCGACGATCAACCCTTCGCACTGAACCAGCCGGGCCTGGTCAGCTCCCCTACTCGTTCGAGATCAACGACCTGCCGCCGCTGATGCGCTCCGGGCTCACCGGCCCAGATCTCGCTCATATGATCATCGACCAGTTCGACGTGCTCTACGCCGAAGGCGCCTAGCAGCCCCGCGTCCTGCCCATCGCCATCCACCCATTCGTGGCCGGCGAGGCATTCCGCTCCACCCACCTCCACCGCGCCCTACGCCACATCGTCGAACACGACAACGTCTGGCTCTGCACCGCGACGAACTCGCCAACTGGCAGACCGCTACACCGCAACCAAGCTGACCCTGCCCGCAAGGAACGACCTACGGAACGACGATCGGCTCCTCGGAGACGAACAGAGGTTTGTGCCGCGACGGGATCCGCTTGCGGCGACGCCGCCAACGGCCTTCATTTGGCGAGCCATCTCGGTGTGCCGTAGATCGTTCCGCTTGCGGGGATCGTGGGGTGGTAGCCCAGTGACCGCCTGGGCGGCTCCCGCAGCGGCCGGCTCGCCAAGCGTTCCGGACACCAGCCGCTGACGGTCGATCAGGTCGCCGCGATCTTTCGGGACATGGCGACCCCGGGCACCACGACGCCGTCTGGCATCGTCAGATTCTGTGGCATCTCGTTGCCGAAGCCCCAGGATCGGTAGAGCGCCACGCCGGGCATGGTCGCCATCAGGGCCAACTCGGTGAAGCCTTCGGCCCGGGCGGCTCCCGCGCAGGCCTGAAGAATGAGGGTGCCGAGCCCGCGTCGGGTCCAGTAGTGGTGGACGAACATCGCCCGCACTCGCGCGGGCTCGGTGGCCGGGTCGAGCAGTCGGGCCTCGCCCCCGGTGAGAGCGGCACCGTTGAAGAGCTTGTCCCGCCGGCTCCACCCACCGCATGCGGCCAGCGTCCCGTCCGGTGCCTGGACCACGAAGTACGTGCCGTCTGCGATAAGCGTCGGGTCCAGCACTCCGATGTACCGCACGCCGCTCGCGGTCTGCTGTGCGTCATAGAAGGCGGGGAAGATCGCCTCCACCGACGCCGTGATCAACGCCTGGATGGCGGTCGCGTCGGCAGCAGTCGCAACGCACAGGTCGAGGGTCATTGCCGACCAGCGTCGCATGCCGTGGCGGGGCCGCACACAGCGTCGGGCTTCTCTGACGATCGGCGAGTGACACGACGCTCGCGTGCTCGTATCGTCGGAGCGTGGTCGTTCTCGCCACCTTCGCTCGCATGTACGTCGAAGACCTTGACTCCGCGGTCGACGCGTTGGGGGCATCTGGGGTCTGCGGCGTTCGGCTGCGGTTCGGACACGCGGCAGGCCTTCAGCTCGCTTTGGTCGGCGACGTACTTGTCCTGGCGGCCGCCGACGAGATGCTTGAGCCCTTCCGGAGCACCGACCTCACCGTCGTAGTGGACGACCTTGACCAAGCCATAGACGAGGCCCAATCGGGCGGGGCGACGATCCGCCGGGAGCCCGCCCAACAAGCCGTCGGTCGCAACGTCACCGTGGGCTTCCCCGCCGGGCCAGTCATTGAGTTTGTCGAGTGGAACCCGCAGACCCGAACAGCCGCAGGACTGTAGGCGCTTCTGGGATCGGCGTTCGTGCCGATCAAGGATCGGTCATCGAGGCAGCTTGATCGGTAGTCTTGCCCCGAGGGGCCAGAATCGGGGGGTGCTGCCAGATCGGGCTATGGGGTGGGTGACCGAGATGATCGGTCCCGGGAGCCGTATCGAGTCGGTTCAGCGCCTGCCCCTGGGCGGCTGGCATGTCAACCATGCGATCGACGTCGTCGACGAGCGCCACCGCACCTTTGGTCTTGTTCTTCGCCGCTGGGCTCGTGCCGGCTGGGAGGCGGACGACCCTGACTACACGGTCGAACGCGAAACTTGCATCCTTGACGTCTTACAGTCGAGCGCGGTGTCGGCTCCGGCTGTCGTGGCAGCCGACCCCGAAGGGGAGTCCTGTGACGTACCAGCTCTGCTCCTGACCCGCCTCGATGGCCATCCGCCCCGCCCGGAGGACACGAACGCCGACGGCTTTTGTTCCCAGCTCGCCGAGACCGCGGCCCGCATCCACAACATCGACGCCGAGTGTCGATCCCGACTTAAGCCGTACCGGCTCTACTACGACCGGGCCCACGCCTGCTTGCCTTCCTGGATGCCGGTGACAGCGGTGTGGGCGCGGGCGATCGCCGTCGTGCGTGAACCACCCCCGGTCACGGCGATGACGATGATCCACCGCGACTACCACCCGGAGAACACGTTGTGGTCGGATGGTCGTCTCACCGGGGTGGTGGACTGGACCCAGGCATCGTGGGGGCCGCCCGAACTCGACGTCGGCCACATGCGCTGGAATCTCGTTGCTGACTACGGCCAAGCCGCTGCTGACGGGTTCCTGTCCTGGTACCGGACGATTACGGGCCGGGAGCTCCACGATCAGGCGTACTGGGACCTGGTCAGCCTCTTCGACCTGCTGGTCGGCGGCGACGACGACCCCGGCGATGTCGAACCCGAGGACCTGCGACGCTTCGAGGAATACGCCTATACGGTGCTCTCGAAGCGAGGCTGACCGTCTCCTTGCCCGATCCCTGTGCTGCTCGTGCACGGCCATCCTGTACCCACACCACCTGGTACGCGGTAGCGGGCCATGGCCGCCGACCTGCTGGCCCTCATGGGAGCCCTCGGCCACGACCGGTTCGATACCGTAGGCCACGACCGCGGTGGCTACGTGGTCCAACGGCTAGCCCTCGACTACCCAGACTCGGTCGACCGGACGGTCATCCTCGGTGACGTCCCGATCGGTGAGGCCCTGGAACGTTGCGATGCCCGCTTTGCTACCGCTTGGTGGCACTGGTTCTTCATGGGTCAGCCCGCGCCGCTGGCCGAGCGGCTGATTGCCAGGGACGTCGAGGCCTGGTACCGGCTGGAACCGGACGCCATGGGGGTCGACAACTACGCCGACGCCGCCGGGGCGGTCGCCGATCCGGCCCTGCAACACGCCATGTGCGAGGACTACCGGGCCGGTCTCGGTGTCGACCGAAACGCAGACGACGAGGATCGGCGCGCCGGGCGTCGAATCACCGGCCCCCTGCTTGTCCTCTGGGGCGCAAAGGACGACCTGGCCGAGCTGTACGACGATGACGTGCTTGGTGTCTGGCGTCCATGGGTCAGCGACCTGAGCGGCCACACCCTCGACGCTGGCCACCACCTGGCCGAAGAAGCTCCCGCGCCTGGCTGATGCTCTAGCCAACTTCCTCGTCCGATGACCGATCCGTTTGCGGCACGAACTGGTGGTCGGTCGGAAGTGCAGATCGTCGCTCCGTAGGTCGCTCCCTTTCCAAGAAATCGCGTGAGTCACTCCTCTGGCCGACGGCTGAAGTCGGTTGCAAAGCTGGGCACCGGCCGGCACCATCAGACGATGGATGCAGAAGCCCCGACTGTCCGTCCTGCTCAAGCGATCGACGCCATGGGCATCGGGATCGTCCACGTTCGCTCATGGCAGGCCGCTTACCAAGGGCGATTCCCGCAGGAGTATCTCGACGGGCTCGACTCGGTGCAGCGGGGTGAGGCCTGGCGGCGCCACTTCGAGCGTGGAACTCGCGACGGTGAGGTCGTGCTCGTCGCCGACCTCGACGCGTCTGTCGTCGGCTTCGCCAGCGTCGGGCCTTCCCGGGACGAAGACGGCGACCACGGCGAGGTCCGAGCGATCTACCTGCTTCCAGAGCGATGGGGACAGGGCACGGGGCGCAACCTCATGGTGGCGGCCCTGGCCTCTCTCGACGGCTTCGGGTACACGCAGGCCACCCTTTGGGTGCTCGACAGCAACGAGCGAGCACGCCGGTTCTACGAAGCTGGCGGGTGGAGACACGACGGCGCCACCAAGCACGACGACAGCGTCGGCTTCCCCATCGCGGAGGTCCGCTACCGGCGCCAGCTGCCCTGACGGCGCCACGACCCGCGATCAACCCGGGCGGGACGACACGTCAAGCGACACGCCCGGCCGGCCTGCCCGACGAGCAGCCGCAGGCGTCACCTTCAGCCGGCCGAGATCTTGCCACCTGATGAGCTTGCGAGGCGTTCCACAAGTCGAACCGCCTGCAGGGGCCTCCTCAAGTTCTCGTGATCGTCACGGCGGACCCTGATCCAACGTCTGGTACCCGGCTTGGCGGATGTCATTACATGACCTACAATTGTTGGCATGCCTATAACGAACTCGGACTCCCACCCCGCAGATGCAACCCCCACGAGACGGGTTCTCCTGATCGGCGCATCTCGAGGCCTCGGGCTAGCGCTCGCCGAAGAGTGGGCCCGTAGTGACTGGCACGTCACCGCCACTGTGCGCAGCACGGACAGGACGGGCCTCCACGACCTCGCCGACCGCTACAGCGACAAGATGGAGATCGAAACGGTCGACATCACGGCACCAGAACAGATCGCAGCGTTACACAGCCGCCTCGCGCAGAGAACCTTTGATCTCCTCTTCGTGAACGCCGGCGTCGCCAATGGGGCAGAGGAGACAGTCGCTGACGTGGCCACTGACGAGTTCATCCGAATCATGGTCACCAACGCCTTGGGGCCGCTACGAGTCATCGAGGCCCTCCAAGATCACGTCGAGCCGACAGGGACCATCGGGGTGATGTCGTCGGGCCAGGGCAGCGTCGCCAACAACGAACGAGGCGGCGGCGAGGTCTACCGGGCCAGCAAATCGGCCCTCAATCAACTGATGCGCAGCTACGCCGCACGTCACCGCGACGACCCACGGACCCTTCTTCTCATGGCTCCAGGCTGGGTCAAGACCGACCTCGGCGGCCCCAACGCTCGTCTCACCATCCATGACAGCATCCCCAACGTGGTGAGGATCATCGACGCCCTTCGCGACAGGCCGGGTCTCCACTACGTGGATTACCGCGGCCAGAAGGTGCCATGGTGACTGGCGCGCCGACCGGCAAGACGGCGACGAGGTCTCGAGGCTCGGCTGGAACCGCCGAGCAGGCGTGGACCCTCATGCAACAGTTCGTCGATGCGCACAGCCGCCACGGCGACCTCGCGAACGCGCTCGGGTTCCGCCTCGGCGCCGGGCGAGGGAAGGTCCTGTTCCAACTCCGCCACGGGCCACTCACGCTCTCCCAGCTCGCTGAAGCCAACGGCTTCGACGCTCCCTACGCGACCCTCGTGGTCGACAAGCTTGAGGCTCATGGCCTGGTCGAACGCCGACCTCACCCCGACGACCGACGCCGCAAGCTCGTCAACCTCACGGCGGCCGGTCACGCTGCTGTTGCGACCGTCGATGCCATCCTGCTCCGGCCGCCCCGAGCCGTCAGTGCTCTCCGAACCGATGAGCTGCGGCAACTCGTCGCGCTCCTTCACCGCCTGATCGACTCAGACGAGCCCAAGGAGTCGTAGAGAGCTGTCACGAACTGGCCGGTGATCGCCGGGCTTCCTCCTTGCCGCCGCCCACGAGACCGGTGAGCATCCCGAAGGCCAAGCGCTGCGCGCTCCTCCAGGCCGGCTCTGTTTGGACCGCGTTGAGTCAGCTGAAGCGTGGGCGGTCCATGGCTGCGAGGCTCTCTTGCTTGTGGACTCGTTCGTCGTAGCTGATCTGGCGGAAGAGGTCGGCAAGGGTGGCGAGGCGGGCGTAGTCGTCCGCGAAGGCGCTGTCGAACGGCTTGGTCTCCCACTCGGGGTGCTCGGCGACGAGGTGGGCGTACTCGTGTTCGGCGTGGTCTTCGAAGTCGGCGTTGAGCCGGTAGCTCCAGGCCGGGCGGATCACATAGAGCAACCATGACAGCTGGTAGTAGGCGAACGCCAAGGTCTGGGGGATGACGGTGAACTTGACCCAGCCCTCCCGTGCACCCTGTTTGACGATCAGCTCTTCGAGGATGAGCAGATGCCACTGCTCGTTGTCTTGTTGGCCGCGGCTTTCGGATACTCGGTCGAAGATCCGTCGAGCGAACTCGGGCCGGGTGTGGGTCTGGGTGATGGCGATATAGGCCACCTGCTCCCACGCCTGGTAAGGGACGCGGGCGACGAGTTCGATGACCTTGAACTTTGACAGCGTGCGAGGCTGGCCGTAGACCAAGTTGAGCACGGCGAAGAGGAGCTTGGCTCCGAGGCCGTAGCGGCGTCGGGGGGTCTCAATGGTTTCGGTCTGTGAGGTGAGCAGCTGGCTGTGGTCGAGCTGGGCCATGGCACCTTGGGCTCGTGGGATGCTCAGCTGGGCGGGGCTCACTTGCGCGTCAGGGCGGTCGGTCATTGTTCTCCTCGAAGATTCAGTCGTCACAACCAGAACCATCCAAGCATTGGTTGCTTCGGGCTGGGTGGAGCCGAAGGAACATGGCTGAAGTCCGTCCCGACGGAGGAAGGGCTGACTGACACACTCTCGATCGGGTCACGCGGGGATGCCAACGATTGTCACGTGGGGATGGTGTTGCGGCACGGTCATCTGGCGGTGTCAGAGGCGGGTGCGGACGTCGGGCGCCTGAGATGGCGACCCGAAGCGGGGTCTCCTGGTTAGCGGCGACTGGCTAACTAACCCAGACCTTTCAGTAGGCCCTCGTGGTTGTGGTGATGGTTGACGATCTGGTCGTTGACGCGCTGATTGGTGGTGGCGGCGGGGGTCGGAGCGCGATTGTCCAGAGCGGCTTGAGGTTGGGTTGGGTTGGCCGGTCGTGGTCGTGGCTGATGCGGTCGCCGGTAGACCGCGGGTGGACCGCTCAGATCTGTAGTCGGAGGAGGCTGAGGCGGTCGAAGGCGGCGACGAGCTGGTCGGCCCACGGCCAGCCGGCGGCGATACGCAGCTGTCGGCGCCGGCCGGTGGTGACGATGATGCCGGCCGCGTGCAGCAGGCAGTAGCGGAGCCGTTTCGGCTCGGCGGCGGCGAGTTCTGCGTCGAGGACCAGCAGTCTCGACCAGGCCAACAGGTCACACGCGATCCCGACCACAGCAAGCCAGGCGGCGTTGATAGCGAACGACGCGGAGGGCAGATTGTTCATGCCGGTGTCCTTGGCGTCACAGATGAGCCGTTCGGCTCGGCCCCGGCCGCGTTGGAGGGCTTCGAGGTAGGCGATGTCACCCTCGGTGGCATCGGTGATGAAGACTTGGTAGCGGCGCCCGTCGATATCGGTGAAGGTGAGCTGGGCGCCGGGATGGCAGTGCTCGCGCCGGGCGATCATCCGGGTCCCCGCCGGCCAGGCGGACAAGTCGACCAGCCCGGTGATCTCAGCCACCTCGGCATCGGCGCGCAGGTCGGAGCCGTCCGCGCTGACCGCCCGAACCCAGGCCCTGTTGGGCATGGTTACCGCCACCGTGGCGATCTCCGCGCTGAGGCGATGCCCGAGACTGAAGCGCACATTGCGTTCGCTGCAGGCGTCGACAAAATGATGCGAGCAGCCCGCCGAGTCGGTCCGCACCGTGATCTCGGTGACCGCCGGGTCGACAGGCAGTTGGCCGAGAGCCTGATCTAACACGGTGACATGGTCGGTGGCGGTCCCCGACCCGGCGTTCCCCGGTCGCAAAAGCCCGGCGAGGGCCTCGCCGGTGGCGTCTAAGAACGCCACGAGGGGATGGAACCCGTAGCCGCGCTTGTAGGTCGGCGCCGCGCCCTGTTTATCGGAATGCGACCCGATCAGGGTCCCGTCGATATCGATCACATAAAACCCCGGATCGGCACCGGCCGCCCACGCCGCCGCCCGTGCTTCGGCTCTCGCCTCGGCGATCCGAGCCAAGCCGGCATTGCCGACGGCTTCGAGGGTCCGCCACGCCGTCGGGGTCGACGCCACCTCGCCGAACAGTTCCGGCTGGTCGCGTAGCACGGCCAGATCCGAGATCGTCTCGCCGCCATCGGCGAGAGTCACCGCCAGATCGACCAGCACCCTGCCACGGTCATGGCCCGCAGAGCGGATCTTGCTCGGCGCCATCGCCACAGACAGCGCTTCGCCCAGCCCGACCGCATCAGCCAGATCAGCCAGCAGGCGGGCCCCGGCATGACCAACCACTCCCTTGCCCCCCGTGGTCACCCTCAAGCCCCGACGACGGCGGTTACGCTTCACCTGAGAAGTGCCCTCCTGGTTGGGTCCCTGCAGCCTTCGACAAGCGCAGTTTCCCTTACCCGGAGGGCCTCTTCGCGGATACACCCAGCTCAGACAACCCGTCCCACTGAACAGCCTGGGCTAATGGCAATACCGTTTACTTAGGGAGCTCCAGGGTGGGGTCGACAGCGAGTTCGACGATATCGATGCCGTTCGAGTCGCCGGCATAGTTGTCAGCTGTCTGCCAGGTTTCGTCGCCGAGCGTGGCGTCGTCGATCTCGTCGACGAACATCGAGCGCCACTGCTGCCCGGGCCGGTCGGTCCCGCCGAGCTGGTAGCTGAGGACCTTCCCCCTGCCGTTTTTCCACCCGAGCACGTGCGGGCATAGGAGCCGGAGCGTGCCGTGGTAGCGGGCACGGACCGTGCGCCGGTAAGTCAGCCCCTCGGCGAGAACCGCCCAGGCGTTGGAGCGTCCGCGGATGGGGACCACGACCGCGTTCATACGCCGACCGCCTCGCCCACGACCCGCACGCGGCGCTCCACCGGCGGCCGGTTGCGGTGCTCGGGGCGGGCGACACCGAAGTTCGACATCTTGCGCTTCACCACGCGGGGGTTGGCACGACCACGACGTCGGGGGAGCAGTTCGAAGAGCAGCTCCGTGGTCGCCTGGCGTTGAGCGTCATCGAGCACCTGAGGGGGAAAAACCCGGGTGCGACGCCGCCGACCGGCGCGCCACCCGGAGGGTGCGGGTGAAGCTGAGGCGGTCCGGATCTGCCCGGGCCTCGGCAGCGACGGTGTGCATGAGCCAGCGGATGGCGTAGTGCACGCAGAGGTAGCCGTAGGCCTCCTGGACCACCCCGTCGGGCATCTTCGACCGCAACACGACACGCGGGCTGCGCTGGTGGGTCTTCAGCTCATCGAGGGCGATCTCGAATTCCCAGCGCTGGGAGTAGAGCGAGGCGAGCTCGGCTGCCGGTGCCAAGTCCGGGTCGAGGACCGTGGTAAGCAACCGGTAGGTGGTCTCCTCGTCGTCTGCAGCGGCCACACCGTCGACGGCGTAGTCCACCACCCGCACGACCACGCCGGCGGTGCCGTGCCGGCGGTCCTTTTGCGTCGGGTAGACCCGCGACAGAAACGAGCCATCGTCGAGGCGCTGCTCGACGGGCAGCACGTGGTTGCGCTTGGTCCGCCACAGCAGGTCCGCACCGCCACAAGCGGCCTTGCTCCAAAGAGCGTGACCGAAAAACCCCCGGTCGGCGAGCACGAGCATGCCCGGCGCGAACGACCTCACCAGACGCAACGCCAAGTGCTGCTCGGCGTCGCCGTACTTGCCGATGGTGGTATCCACGATGGCGTGAGTGCCGCACTCGGCGAGCCCGACTACCCGGATCTGCGGGAAAGCACCCACCCCGTCGACGCGCTTGGAGCCCGGGCGGCCGAACTCCGCCTCGTTCGCCGCCGTGTCGGCAACATCAAGGCAGCTCCCATCGATGCTCATGAGCCGCCAGCCCCGGTAGAAGGCCCCGGGGGTCTGCTCGGTCGCCAACGGGACGGCACAACTGCGGTAAAGGACCTCGAGGGGCTCGGGCCCGAGGCGCTGGCGCGCCTTGAACAGCGCCGCCTTAGTGGGCACGTTCCACGCCGCCGCCCAACCCTCGGACCACGACAGGCCCTCCACCAGCATGCGCATGACCTCCTCATAGGCGCAGTGGCTGAACAGCGCGAGACCGAGCACGTAGTAAACGACGACCCGAGCAGGCAAAAGGCGTTGGCGCCGCTCCGTCTTGCCCGTCTCGGTGATGGCGCGGTCGACGACCTCAGGCGGGAAGACCCTCGTGAGCACCCCGATCGAAATGTGGTCGGACAACCGCTGGTCGGTCTCCGGCTTCACCCACCCGGCACGAGGCACAGACCAAAGAATAACACCCGCGTAGTCTTAAGTAAACGGTATTGGGGCTAATGGCTCTTTTTTAGTGGCTGTATGAGTGAGCCACTGATCAGAGCAGGTCTCGGTGTCTGGTGGCGATGCCCCCGGCGGCGACCAGTATGGCGGTGGCGGCCAGGTAGACGCCGCCGGCGGCGAGGGCGGGGAGCAGTTCCTTGCCGTAGGGACCGTTGCCGGCTGCCACGCCGCCGCTGAGGGCGACGCCCAGAGCGGCGGGACCGAACTTGGAGTATCCGCTGACGGTGGCAGACAGCGTCGGGTCGACGATGGCGAGGTAGACGAACACGGCGCTCACTGACGCCACCTGGTTGCGGGCGAGGGCGCCGAGGCCCAAGCCGGCGGCGGGGTCATCGTGGGGTCGACAGCTTCAACGGGGTGAAGCAGCACGTCACGAGGCCCTACATGCCGGGGTATGGGACTCTTCCGGCCGAGGAGGGGACGGGGCCTTCTCCCGTGGTCCTGGGTGGAGGAGAGGTTGGTCCGCTCGCACGACTACTGGTTGGCGACAGTGACCCCGTCCGGGGCTCCTCACCTCATGCCGGTCTGGGCCATCTGGCACGAGGACATGCTGTGGTTCAGCAGCGCCAACGATTCGCGCAAGGCGCGCAACCTGGCCGAGCAGCCCAGCTGCACGTTGTCTACCGACGATGCGCTTGAACCCGTGGTCGTGCAGGGTGAAGCTCGGCGCATCACCGACCGGAGTTCCCTGGAGAGGATGCTGGCGGCAGAGAACGCCAAGTACGGAACCGACTACGGCATGGAGATGGTGGACCCAACGTCCAACAGCGTCTTCGCCGTGAGCGTGGAGTGGGTGTTTGCCTTGGACTCCAACGACTTCACCGGCTCCCCAACACGCTTCACGTTCGGAGCAGCCTGACCGCGACCGTCCATTTCCCGGATCCTCTTATGAAGTAGCCAGCACAGGTGTAGCACTGACGTCTCAAGGTGATACACTCATCGATATGCCGACTAGGCGCCCTCGACACTTCGTGACCGAAACCGACGATCTGGCGGAGGCGCTCAACGCGGCGGCATCTCGATGGCCCGGCTTGAGCCGTGCCCAGCTACTGGTGCAGCTGGCGTTGGAAGGGCATCGAGTGGCCCAACGGGCCCACGACGACCGTCGCCGCCGTCGGCTCGCCGCTGTGCACCAGCACAGTGGGATGTTGACCGGCACTTACGGACCCGACTATCTACAGCAGCTCCGCGAGGAGTGGCCGGCGTGATCGTCTTCGATGCCAGCGTGCTCATCGCGTACCTCGACGGCGACGACTCCCAGCACACCGTCGCAGAAGAGCTGCTGGGCCGAGAGGTCGACGACGATTTCGCTGCCAACCCGCTCACTTTGGCTGAGGTGTTCGTCGTTCCCGTACGTGAGGGCCGGCTGGAGGAGGTGCAACGAGCGCTGGGCGACCTGGAGCTGCAGGAGCTGCCCTTTCCCGCGGACACCGCGGTCAAGCTTGCTCTCCTGCGTGCGGGCACCGGGCTGAAGATGCCGGACTGCTGCGTTCTGCTTGGCGCCGAGGCTGCGGATGCGCGCATTGCATCCTTCGACGACCGGCTCCTGCGAGCCGCCGCCACCCGGGACCGACCGACCGTCGAGCGCTGATCGCACCCCTCCCCCCGCTTTCCTCCGAGCGCCCGCACAAGGATCCTTGGCCAGCGGGACGGCGAGGGTTCTTGAGGATCCTCTGCGCCTGCCGGGATGTTGGCGGTGATGGGCTGACCGGGGGCGGCTATTTTCCGGTGCGCTCGCGGTGCTTGCACCCCGGCCAGCAGCAGGGCCGGCGCTGACCATCCTCCAGTTCCTCCTGGGTCCGGCGAATGCGGCGCGCTCGGGTTGTCTCCTGCTTGGCGTCCTCCACCCAGCAGATGAACTCGTTACGGGCCAAGGGCGTGATGTCCTTCCAGGCATTAAGTGCCGTGGCGTTGGCGATCAGCGCCTCGCGTAGATCTACGGGGAGCTTGTGCACCACCCCGCCGGGCACCAGCTGGCTGCTCATTGGTTCACGGTACTGAACCGCTGCCGGCCGGCCAGCTGGGTTTCCGACGGGGTGCGTCGGACGGTTCGTATCCGATGACCAGGCGTCTATCTCCGTGGTCAGTCGAGCGAGCGTGTCACTCTTGCGCTGTTCGACGCTGCGTGGAGCTTCCATCCCGTGTTGTTCCTTCCTCTAATGCTTCCCGTCATCGACCTGTCACCCCCGGGTTCTTTTCGCCGCGTTCATCTCACGCGCCTCCCAGACGAGGCCGTCTGGGTCGGTGAAGCATCCGGCGGTACTACCGATGGCGATCCGATGTGATCCGCTGCCCTCTGGGGCGACGCCGGCGTCCTTGGCCAGGGCACGGCGTCCGTAGAGTGCCAGCTTGATCCCAGTCGGTGGGCTGGTGAACTGGACGTACTTGCGGCCGAAGCTCTTGTCTACCGCCAAGCCGTGCTCGACCTAGAACCGCTTGCTGGCCGCGACATCGGCGGCCCCAACAACACCACGATGTCGTCGACGGCTCGGGTGGCCGGCTCGGTGTTCTTCTTCGACGAGGTCGCCACCTTCCAGATCGTCCCGTCTGGTGCGCGGACCACTCCGCCGTAGCCCCACAGGCTCCTCTTGACCGGCTTTAGCGGTATCGCTCCGGCGTCGAGGGCGGCGCCGATGAGCAGGTCGACCGTTGCGGGCTGGGAGACGACGAGCGAGAGGGTAAACCCTCGAAAGCCGGTCGTTGGTTCTTCGGAGCCGCGTGTACGCACCCGGTCATCCAGATCGAAGGCTGTGGTGTAGAAGGCGTCGGCGGCGGTCGGGTCGGGAACTTCCAAGGTGACGTAGTCAATGGAGGTCATCGGTAAGTCCTTTCGTGAGGCGGTTCGGGCGTTGGGGCCGCCGAAGCGACCACTGGTCTGGAGCCTGGTGGTCGAGGCCGGCGGGGGGAAAGCGATGCGAGCGAGGACGAGAGCGGTATCACCGGTCCTGCATGATGCCCAGAACGTTTCCGTCCGGGTCGGTCACAGTGGCGACCAGGCGGCCATCACCGACGTCGCTTGCGGGCTCTTTGATGGTGGCGCCGGCCGCGGTCAGCTCGGCGAGCTTCGCCTCGATGTCGCCCACGAGCCAGTAGGCCACCGGCGAGGTGAGGCCTTGCGGGCCGCCACCCGGCAGCAGCCCGAGGTGGGTACCGGCGACGTCGAAGCCGACGTAGTACTCGCTGTCGGCTTGTGGGGACACTCCGAGGAGCGCGCTGTACACGGCCCTGGCTGCCGCCAGGTCGGACACGGGTGCCAGCACGGTCTTGATTCCCTGGGTGGTGGAAGCGTCGGTCATGGTCACTCCTCAAAGTCGTGGGTCACATTGACCCGACGTGTCTCGTCAAGAGTTATGACGACAACGAAGGAGAGGATGTGACCGTGAGCGACCGTGACCTGCTCGCCCAGCGCTTCGAGGTCCACCGGGGGCATCTCCGGGCAGTGGCCCTGCGGATGCTCGGATCGGGCCGCGAGGCCGATGACGCCGTCCAGGAGGCCTGGCTGCGTCTCAGCCGTGCGGATGCCGGCGCCGTGGACAACCTCGGCGGCTGGCTGACCACGGTGGTGGCCCGGGTCTGCCTGGACATGCTGCGCGCCCGGCCCACCAAGCGGGAGGTCGCGCCCGATGTGGCCCCCGAACCAGTGGCGGCGACCTCCCCCGAGGACGAGGCGCTGCTCGCCGACTCGGTCGGCCTGGCCCTTCTGGTGGTGCTCGACACGCTGGCGCCGGCCGAGCGGCTGGCGTTCGTGCTGCACGACGTGTTCGCGGTCCCCTTCGAGGAGATCGCCCCCATCGTGGGACGGACGCCAGTCGCCGCCCGGCAGCTGGCCAGCCGGGCCCGGCGGCGGGTGCAGTCGGACCCGGCCGTCCCCGACACCTCCGCCGCGACGCAGCGCGAAGTGGTCGCTGCGTTCCTCGCCGCGGCCCGCCAGGGTGACTTCGCTGGGCTGCTGCGACTACTGGACCCCGGCGTGGTCCTACGGGCCGACGCCGTCGCCGTCGAGACGGCCACTCGGAGAGCGAGCGCCGGGGCGCCGGCACTGAGCGGGGAGATGCGCGGTGTCGACGCCGTCGCCCGAGTCTTCGCCGGCGGGGCGAGGGCCGCCAGACTCACCGTGGTCGACGGCCTGGCCGGAGCGGTGGTGTCGGTCGGTCGCCGCCCTATGGCGGTATTCGAGTTCACCGTGCGCGCCGGCCGGATCGCCGGCATCGAGCTGCTCGCAGACCCCGAGACCCTCGACGTCCTCGACATGGAGCCGGTGCAGAAGTGAGCCTCGACACAAGGCGGTCGAGCAGGGTGTCGCATAACCCGAAGGGTCTACGGAACGACGATCACATCCTCCGGGGCGAACGGACGTTCGTGCCGCAAGGGGATGGGCTACCGGGGCGACGTGCCGGCTCCAGGGGTCCACGCGGTGCGACGCGCCCAGTCCTCGGCCGCGATCATCAGGACCGTGGTAGCTGGAGACTTGATCTGGCCGTAGTCGTAGACGTCGGCCGCGGTCTCCGCCAACCTCCGCTTGAACCCACCCCAAGCGGTCCGAGCCGCCCGTCAGCTCGCAAGAAGTCTCGGAAGAGCAGATTACGCCGGACCGTCGCGCTGGTCGCCTCGCGAACGTGGACGTTGCTGGCCCGATCACCGACCGGCGGAGCGAAGACCAGCTTCGGCCATGACCGCCCGGCGCTGACCTCGATGCGGTTCCAGCGCTCGGGGCGAAGGCGGAAGCCGATCGTGTCGAAGCGAGCAACGACCGTGTCCCTGACAAGCTCGTCGACTCGGACCTGGACATCGATGCAGTCCTTGGCAGACAGGCCCGGGACAGCCGTCGACCCGATGTGATCCACACCCTGAGCAAGACCATCGAGAGCGGCTTCAATCCTGGTGGCAAGGACGCTGAACTCCTCGGGCCACCTGGGGCTATAGGTCACGACCTCCAAGCCGAGAGCCAGTTCGTCCGGGAACGGCACCCTGCGAGCCTACGAGGGCCGTGCTGTGGCCACATGCAGTAGGGATCGGTGACCAGGTCCTATGCGCTCGTGAGCGCTCGCATGGCCCCCGCAGGCAGCGATCAAAGGCCCCACAGGCGCCCGGTCACGGATCCATGACCGCGCACGCCGGTCCATGGTCAGGTGGCCACCACGCCTGCCCCTAGGTCTCCGCTGCTGGGAGGATCGGAGCAGCCTCGGAGCCCGCGTGGGGCGGCCTCTCGTAGGGCGGTTCTGTCAGCGGTGAGAGGGCTTGGCGCTTCGGGCTGGCAATGTGGTGCGGTGCGGCCAGGTCCGGGAGAAGAGTCAGACGGCCCTCTCGGCGGCGGCAACATGAACGTGGTGTACCGCGAAGGCGACACCGTCGTGCGAGACGCCGGCCCGTGGACGCCGACCGTCCATCGCTACCTTGACTACTTGCACCTCGCCGGGATCGACTGGGTGCCGCGCCCTATCGAAGTCACGCTCGGCGCAGGTGGCGATCCCGAGCGGGAGAGGCTGACCTACATCCCTGGCGACGTTCCCGTCTACCCCCTCCCGGACTGGGTGTGGTCCGACGAGGTCCTCCGCGAGGGCGCGCAGCGTCTTCGCCGCCTCCACGACGCGAGCGTCGGGTTCGCCAGCGATGACGCCATATGGCAGTCGCCGGCGAAGATCCCCGCCGAGGTCGTCTGCCACAACGACTTCTCGCCGCACAACCTCGTGTTCCGCGACGGGCGGATGGTCGGAGCGATCGACTTCGACTTTTGCTCGCCCGGACCGAGGCTGTGGGACATCGCCTACTTCGCGACCCGGACCGTCCCCCTGGGCGCCGACCCAGCCGAGAACACTCCGGGCATGGACCAGGCTCGCCGCCGGGTGCAGCTGATCCTCGACGCCTACGGCGACGGTCGGGTCATCGGCTGGGACGACGTTGTTCGGGTGGCGGTCATCCGGCTCCACGACCTCGCTGACCTCTCCCGCCAGAAGGCCGAGGAACTGCACAACCCGCACCTGCTCGACGAGGCTCGGGCCTACGACAGCGACGGCCACTACCTCGCGGCGCTGCGCCGGTGACGCCATGCCGGGCCCTGCGTCACCCGCCGGTTGTGGCACGCCGCAACGTCCCCGTCCGCTCAGCCAGCAGCGCGGTCACCGGGTGAACCCCGCACACCGCCAGCGTTCCCATGCACTCCGCCACGACTGGGGAGCGCCAGGCGCCGCTGCTGTGGCCGCCGGCAGCGATGTGGCGGTCGTGGTCGACGCGCTGTCGTTCACCACGACCCTGAGCGTCGCCGCCGACACCGGAATCGCCGTGCTGCCCTACCGGTGGGCCGACGACACCGCCGGGCGCTTCGCCCGCGAGCACGACGCCACCCTCGCTGTCAGCCGTTCCGCGGCGAAGGCCGGGCAGATCAGCCTGTCACCGTCCTCGGTGCGCACCGCAGATCGACCGCCGGCCCGGCTGGTGCTGCCCTCCCCGAACGGCTCCACCATCGCCCACCACCTCGCCGCCTCCAGCGGCACGCTGATCGGAGCCTGCCTGCGCAACACGGCCGCGGTAGCTGCGTGGATCAGCGCGAACCACCGACCGGCCACGGCGAGCATCGCCATCATCTCCGCTGGCGAGCGCTGGCCGGACGGTTCGCTGCGCCCCTGTGTCGAGGACTGGTGGGGGGCCGGGGCACTGCTCGCCGCCCTGCGCGCTCGAGGATGGGAAGACCTCTCCCCCGAAGCGGCCGCAGCCGAGGCCGCCTACCACGGCGTACGACACCACCTTCCCGAAGCGTTACACGCCTGCGCCAGCGGCCAAGAGCTTGCCACGGCCGGCTTCCGCGACGATATCGACGTGGCCGCGGAGGTCGATACCAGCCGCAACGTGCCGGTGATGACCGGCGGCGTCTTCGTCCCAGCCGCCAACAACTGAGCCGCCGGAAGTGGACACCAAAAGCGTTCGCAAGCCCATCGGCTACTGCGACACCTTCTCGACGAACCTCAAGTAGTGCGGGTCGAAGCCCTTGGGGTCTGCTGCCTGAAGGTCTGTTGAGGACCACCAACGCGCCTCGTTGAACTCCCTCACGTCGATCCTCAGCCGCATGTGCCGGTGCCCGACGAGGAGGAACCACAGGCTGACATCGGTGTGTCCGGCGTCGATACCGCCGGTGCGGGTGACGGTGACGAACGATGGCCGGCCTGAGGGCTCGACGAGCACCGAGTCGATGCCCAACTCCTCGTGAGCTTCCCGTCGGGCTGTGTCTGTCGGATGCTCGCCTGGCTCCACGTGCCCGCCGGGAGGCAGCCAAAGACGGGCATTGATGTGATCGACCAGCAAGGCGCTCCCGTCATCCGGGTCGACCATGACGACATAGGAGACCAAGTGCCGCTCGGGTGTCGCCGGTTTCGCTCGCCTGAACACATCGTTCGTGGTCTCAAGCCACCTCAGGGTGTCTGCCCGGTGCTCGCTCTCCAGACCGTCGTATGGCTGGATGCCACGGACGAGTTCGTGCACGACCTGAACCGACGTGTCCATTCCGGCAGCATGCCAGCACCTCGCCGCGGCTTTGTGGCCAGGCGACCAATGTCGCCGGGGATCGGCACGACAGCGGGGCGCCAAGCTGATGGGCATGCAGGAGCAGCTGACGAGCGAGCATCAAGTCGTGGCCGGGTTACTGCGCCGCGACGGTCGGGCGCTGCTGGTCCACCGCTCCCCTCGACGCACGTGGTATCCCGACGCATGGGACCTTCCCGGCGGCCACGTGGAACACGAGGAAGCTCCGAGGGACGCGCTTCAACGCGAGCTGTGCGAAGAGCTCGGCATCGAGGCAGTGGTCATCGGAGACCCGTACGCTCATCTTCAGGGAGCCGACTTTCGCATGGACATCTGGGTCGTCGCCGTCGAGCCGAGCCGGGTCATGATTGCTCAGCGATCCGAGCGCGCTGCCCCGTTCGTGCAGGCGATAGCGGAGCACCTTCCGCTTCGGGACGACTGCGCGGATGTGGCGCTTGCGGTGCTCACCGTGCACCATTGGAGCGATGTTGCCGCTGGCGTGGCCGAGATGCGACGGGTGGCGCGCCGCCGGCTGGTGTTCTTCACCTGGTACCAGCAGGCGTTCTCGCAGTTCTGGTTGTTGTCGGAGTACCTGCCTGCGGCCGCTGAGACCGACGCTGCGCTGGCCGTGCCGGTTGGCGTCTTGAGGGAGCTGCTCTCCGACGCGGAGATACGGCCTGTGCCGGTCCCCCACGACTGTGCGGACGGCTTCGGTGCCGCCTACTGGCGTCGCCAGCGGCGTATCTCGACCCGGCCGTGCGCCCGGGATGTCCGTGTTCGCCAAGGCCGACGAGGAGGCGCTGCGCGAGGGCCTGGGCCGGCTGGCCGAAGACCTTCGCACCGGCCGGTGGCAGAAGGACCACGCCGACGTTCTTGAGCGGGACTCGCTCGACGTGGGCTACCGCCTCGTCATTGCCGAGCCCTGACCGCCGCACGACGATCAGACCCGCGGTGCCGACCCGGCCGGGCTTCACTCGTCTGCATTCCGCAAGCGGAACGGCGCCCCGGTCGTGGTGTCGCGACAATCTCTCGTGGGCTCGGCTGCAGAGGAGATCGATCGTGTGCTGCCTTCGGGCGCTTTCGTGCTCGAGCGACTTGCTGCCGCGGCTGGCGCCGAGTCCGTCGACTCCCGGGCCGCCGGCCGCTGGACACACGCGACCGAGCAGTCCGCTCAGTGCGAGTTCTCCAGCGCTGCGACACTCCACGTCGTGCGCTGGGCGTGCCGACGCGGCGGCTGACGAAGCTCGCCGGTGCACGCACCCCACAACCGGTCGCAGCGGAGATGGATCGCCGGGTCACTGTCGCCGATGGCACTGCTGGAGGGCCTCGTAGAGCAACAGCGCCGCCGCAGTGGTCACGTTGAGCGAGTCGGCTTTGCCGCGCATGGGGATCGCTGCTCGGTGGTGCGCGGCTTGCGACCACGCTGATGAGAGACCATGTCGTTCGTTGCCGACAACCACGGCGACGGGCGGTTGGTAGAGGGCTTCTCCGTAGGACCTATCTCCGTCGGGCTGCGCCGTGACGATCTTGAAGCCGTGGGCGCGTAGCCAGTCCAGGGCCGCCTGGGTAGTGGTGTTGATGGCGGGGAGAGAGAAGATGGTGCCCATGCTCGCCTTAACGACGGCCTGGCTGGAGAGGGCGAGGACCGAGTCGGCGACAATGACGCCGGACGCGCCGGCCCCGTCCGCAGAGCGGATCATGGTGCCGAGGTTCCCGGGCCGGTCGGGTTGGTCGGCGACGAGCACGCGTGTTGTCGAGGTGAAGGGGATGTCTTCCAGCGTCCAGGTATGCCAGCGGACGAGCGCAGCGAGACCGTCGGGTCCGTCCCGGTCCACCATCCGCCCGAAGAGCTTCGCCCCAACCTGGAGGACTGGTCTGCGCTGCTGGATTAGTTTGGAAACCAGGGCGCGTGCCGGGTCGTTTTCGACGAGCAATGGCATGACGAACAGCACTTCGAGCGCCCGGCCCGCGGCCAAGGTGGTGTCGATGGCCCAGTAGCCCTCTAGCGCTACGACCCCGGTGGGGCGCCGTTGCCGCCGCGCCGCTAGGTACTGGCGGACCAGTGGGTGACCTGGTCCCGCGGGGGTGAGCTCTGTTTGATGGTGCGCGGGCATCGCCCGACCTCCTGTCCACGTAGGGCAGGAGTTGGGGCGCGCCGGAGGTCACTGAGCGGCTACTAGGGGCTCGCCTCCGCGCCGTTACCTCCCGCCGCTTCCTCCGACGCAGTGGTGGAAGCGGCGGCCGCCGAGTGTCGGCGTGGTCGCCTTCATGACCAAGCGGACCGTCGGTCCGCGCCAAGACGGGAGCAGCACAGCGCTGACCTTACGGCGTGGTGGTCATGCAGCTCTAATGATTTCGACATCCGACGAACGACCTACGGCCCACCGACGGGCTGAACAGCGACGCCTCAGCCCGTCGCCGCAAGCGGATCCATCAGCGGGCAGGGCGCTTCGATTGGTTGCCTACGTCATGGCTGGGTGTCCGGTGAAGGCGCGCTCGACCCACTTGAGGTGGGTGGCTGGAGCAGCTGACTCCTCGGTGAGAGCCTCGCCGAGCCAACGCAGGGTGAGGGCGCGGGCAAGCCAGGCGAGGCGAGCTCCGAAGTCCCCGTCGAGGGCGAGCGGGTAGGAGGCGATCACCTGGTCGATGAAGCCCCAGTCGCCGATGGTGATGAGCCCGACGAAATCGACTGCAGGGTCGGTGGCCATGGCGTCGGTCCAGTCGATGAGGCCACTCAGCCGGCCGGTGGCCGGGTCAACGAGAACGTGCTCAGCGCAAATGTCGTTGTGGGTGAACCGGCGCGAACCAGCGGCGCGGGGAAGATCGATCCGGCCGGTCAGGTAAGGCTCGGCCTCGGCGAGGAGGTCGCCCGCCAGGTGCGCTCGAAGGGCGCTCACGTAGGTCACCAGGTCGGTCAGGTGGGTTCCGAGCGCTTCGTCCTCCCAACCCGTCGGGGTGGCGGGTACTCGGCATGGGTCGATGGCGTGCAGCCGCCCGAGGCCCTCTCCGAGATCGGCGGCAAACGCGGCCGAGGGTTCAGCCAGGTGATCCGCCGCGACGCCTGGGAGCGCCCGGTAGGCAACGAATGGATAGGGGAACAGCTCGGAAGGTTCAGCGACATGATCAAAGGCCGGTACCAGAGTGCCGAGCGCCTCACCGGCAAGTTCGACGATCTGTCGTTGACGAGCCTGCCAGGCGACCCGCTCGGCGCGCTTGGGGAAACGCAGCACCCACACGTCGGCCACGATGAACAGCTCGTTGTCCCAGCCGGCACCGAGGCGTCCGACGTGGGCACCGGCGAGGAATGGAAGCTGATCGGCCACGATCGCGGCGACGACGCCCTCGTCGAGCAGCCTGTCAGCCGACCTGCAATCCACGCCTGCCAGTATGGCCTGATGGGCGGTAAGGACCCACTCGGATAGCGCCCCGCGACGATCACCGGAAGAGGATGGTGCTTCGGGACGTTGTGTCTTGCGGCTGCAAGACGACGGCTGCTGCGAAAAGGGGGGCGGTGGAGGATTCAGGTCCAGACGGGCTCGGCGTGCGCGTACCTCGGCGGCAGATGCGGCCAGTGCAAGGCGGCGCCATCGATCTCTCCTGGTGGGCTGATGCTGCTCCAGCCGTTCCCGAGGCTTGTACGGTAGGCGGACACTTGGAGCTCCGCTTCTTCGGGGGTGGCGCCCCCGCCCTCGGATCGGGCGCCCTGATCGAGGAGCCATTGGGCTGTCCGGGCCAGAGACAGGGACACCTGGCTGGCCTGGCCGGTGCGAGCCCGAGCGGCGAGGGCGGCGAGCGCACCGGCGGCGACGAGGTAGCCAGTGGCGTGGTCGAGTAGCTGGCAGGGCAGGGCGCCCGGGCGGTTGTCGTTGCGGCTGGTGGACCAGCCGATACCCGAGGCGATCTGCACCAGGCTGTCAAAGCCCCGCCGGGCACCCCATGGCCCGCTCGTGCCCCAGGCCGAGAGGGTGACGACGATCTTGCCTGGGTGTCGCTCCGCGACCTGGTCGGGCTCGAGCCCGAAGTGCCGCAGCGCGCCGGGCCGGTAGCCAGTGACGACCACGTCGGCCTCGTCGAGCAGGGCGGCCAGGACGCCCTGGTCGCGGTTGGTGGTGGCATCGAGACTGGCGCTGGCTTTGCCGATCACCCCGTCGATGGCGTGCAGAGGCAGCTCGGGCCGGGTCGGGTCGTCAACTCGCAGCACATCGGCGCCGAGCGCACCGAGCATGCGAGTGCCGACCGGGCCGGCGATGACCCGGGTCAGGTCCAGGACCTTCAGCCCCGATGCCGGAAGCTCACCCGGATCCGCCATCGGCGGCAATCCTGCGCCCATGCTCAGCGGTTCGGTCGTCACGAGGGACGACGCCGCCACCGAGTTGCCGGCCTCGCTCCCACGCCACTCATCGACGCTTCGCGCCGCGACGGCCAACCCGCCCCCCTCGTATACGGCCGACTCGACATCCAGTGCGGCTCGTTCCGCGATGGCGTCGCCCAAGCGCGCCTCGACGTCGGCGTCGCAGGCGCCCGTCACAGCGAGCGAAGCGAGCAGAGCTGCCCGGTGCCAGGGATAGTTGGCGTGGGTGCGTACCCAACCATCCGTGGTCGACCACAGACGCGACAGCGGCGCGAACCCGCTCATGCCACGACCGGCCGGATCACGCAGCCAGGCCTCGCTACGCATGGCCGCCGCCACGTGCCCGGTGTCAAGCGCGATCTCGGGCCGTCGGCCACTACGAGCCAAGGAAAGGTCAGCGGCGGCCAGCAGACAGGCAGCCACCGACGCAACAGCGCACTCGGCCACCGCGAGCGGCGACGACAGCACCGCCGGGTAAGGGTCGCCGGTCAGCTCCAGCAAGCCAGCATCCGCGATCCCGAGACCAGCCAGCACGTCGTCAACCAAAGGAACGCTCACACACAGAGTCTGGCCCACGCTGGGTAGCCCGTCTGGCCAGACCGCGCCCGACTATCGCTTCCAGTGGGATCCTGGCCCCGCAAGAAGAACCGCATCGGGGGGCGGTCAGGCGCCATAGCGGGCTTGGGCGGTCTGCTTGGAAACGCCCAACATGGCAGCGATCGCCGCCCACGAGTAGCCATCGGCACGGGCGGCATGCACAGCCTGGGCCAGCTCGGCGTCCGCGGATACCGAGCGACCGAAGGCGTCGGCGATCCGCTTCAACGGCTCGGCATCACGCCATTCCGGTTGCTCCTGCTGGTTGGCGAGCCGCTCGGCGATCTCGGCGACAACCCGCTCCTTCTCAGCGATGGTTCGAGCCATGGTCACTCCTTGGGTGGTGGGAATCGACGGGTACGGCCTGCCATGGCGTGGATGATCAGCGGACCATCGTCGGTGGCCAGCACTCCAACCTCGATCAGATTGACGGCCCGGTCGGCACCAAGGAACAGAGTGACGTCCTCGTCGTCGGGGTCATCGGCGACGGCGATCAGATTGCGGAGGGCGTGGCGGATGTCTTCATCGGTGATCCCATGGCGGTGGGCGGCGGGAGCAATAGGCGAGTCCCACAGCTCCACCCTGACAGTATACCCTGACGACCAGGCTTTATCAGCTAACCCTGTCAGGCAGCTGGGGGGACCGTCCCGTAAGACCAACCCCCAACTGGCAACGCCGCAGGTCAGAGCGCCTGTCTGGAGCGGGGTGTCCAGTATGCCGCGCCCGGTGACGATTTTCGCTCAGGGGCCCTATACGGGGCAGTCTCGGTCACTTCGCTTCGTGTCATACCGTTGTGATACACACGGTTAGCGTGCGAGTGAACGGGTTGCTGTGGGACCAGTACAACGAGACCCACATCGCCCGGCACGCTGTCACCCCGACCGAGGTGGAAGACGTCGTCTTCGCTCCGAGCACACGCTGGGAGGTCCAGACCAGCCACAGTCGTCCACGGCTTGTCGCGCTCGGTCCCACCAGCGGTGGGCGTCTCCTGTTCGTGGTGTGAGATGCCGGCGTCCACCGGGACGTCGGTGTGCGTGACAGCCCGACCCGCAACCGACCGGGAGCAGCGCCTCTACCAAGGAAGAACCTGATGACTGATGACATGGCAGCGAGATACGAAGCGGACGCCGACGAGGCGGACGGTATGGAGTTCGGCACCCGAACCCCCTATCGACGTAAAAGCAGGGCCTCAGCGCATGTCCGCCTTCGCGGTCCGCTTCGACCCCGCCGACGTGGACCGGCTCCGAGCCAGGGCCGGCGCCGAAGGGGTCGGCGTCACCCAACTGGTCCGGGCGTGGGTGCTTGATCGACTGGAGGCAGACGATGCCGTGCCTGTTGAAGCCGACGAAGCGTTGAGCACGCTCCGGCGGCTCGTCGCCCGTCGTTAACCGCACTGCCCTGGCACGTCCGGCTGACGATGTCGGATCAAGACTCCTCTCTTTGCCTCAAAACGACGCTTAATGACCACCCGGCGCCGACCGGTCGGGCCCGACTCGGAACCCGCCCCAAAAGCCGTGCCCGAAATCAACGTCCCATCCACCCTTCCGGAGCCGGTGCTCTGCCCTACCGGCCGACGCCGGCCAACGGCGGGCCTGGCCGCCCGAGGCCCTCCGCTAACGCCACCCCGCGGCGGCCTTCCCGGCGTCCTGTCGGCTGATGGCTGGCGATCACTGAGCTACGAGGAATAGGCGCGGCAGGGGCCCTGGGCATGGCGGTCGGACCGCTGACCGAGACGCAGGCGACCGGGGGCGCCACGTCGAGCAACCCGGCCGCGTTTCCTGCAGATGCTCGGCTGGGCACCCATCCTGCAGACCTGCCGGATGGGCATCACCGAAGCAGAACGCCGCCGGTCTGCTCACCTATCGACTCGTGGGCCACGTGCGTGTCGTCGGCCGTCGGCCAGGCATACTTGCCGTCGTCGGCGCGGCGAGAGGCAATGTCATGGGGACGCTCAGTACCGAGGATCCACTCGCCGTAGCTGTCGTCGACGCCATACATTCCGGCGCCGTGCCGACGTTGCGCCGGCTGATCGGCGAACAGCAGGATCTGGCCACCACCAGGCTCGGTGACGACGAGGCGAAAGGAATGTCACGCACCTTGCTCCACGTGGCGACGGACTGGCCCGGCCATTTCCCCAACGGGGCAGCCAGCATCGCTTTACTCGTCGAGGCCGGGGCCGATGTGAACGCGCCGTTCCGCGGCCCGCACAGGGAGACCCCGCTGCACTGGGCGGCAAGTAGTGATGATGTGGATGTCCTCGATGCGCTCCTGGATGCGGGCGCCGACATCGAGGCGCCGGGCGCAGTGATCGCCGGGGGAACTCCGCTCGCGGACGCGACCGCATTCGGGCAATGGAAGGCCGCTCGCCGGCTGGTCGAGCGCGGCGCGAAGACCAACTACTTCGCCGACGCCTCATTGGGACTGATCGAGCACCTACACGACTACTTTGGCGGGGCGACGCCGCCCGAAGCGGATTAGGTCGGCGACGCGTTCTGGGCGGCCTGCCACGGTGGCCAGCTGGAAGCGGCCGAGTATCTCCTCGGCCGCAGCGCGGCCCTGAACTGGCTACCGGGCTGGGAGCAATTGACACCGTTGGACGCGGCCGCCCGCAGTGGCGCCACTGACGTGATCACCTGGCTGCACGGTCTCGGCGCCAAAACCGCCAGCGACCTGCGCGGCGACTGACCGCTCGCATGCTGTAGGCCACCCGTCCCGCAGACGGATCGGCGGATCTCGCTACCGGCCAATCACCCCATGCCCTGAAGCCTGGTCGAAGCCGACCGGGTCGGCAAACCCCCTGCGACTCCGCCCGGGCCAAGAGGAGTTTGAGCCAAACTGTGGTCATGCGTGGAGCGACGAGTTGACCGAGAAGAATCTGCCGGAGTGGTTGGAGCTGGCTCGCCAGGAGAGCTTCTTGGTCGTCGTCTCCACCATGCGGGCCGACGGCACCATCCAGTCGTCGGTCGTCAACGCCGGCGTACTGGACCACCCGGTGACCAAGACGCCGGTCGTCGGTTTCGTCACCTACGGAGCGGTGAAGCTCACGAACCTCAGGGCCCGTCCCGACGTCGCCGTCACGGCGCGGTCCGGGTGGCAGTGGGCGACGGTCGAGGGTCGCGCCGGCCTGGTCGGCCCCGATGATCGAATGGCCGACGTCGACCCCGATCGCCTGCCGTCGTTGCTTCGAGAGGTCTTCCGTGCTGCCGGCGGTGATCACGACGACTGGGACGCCTACGACCGGGCCATGGTCGAGCAACGCCGCACCGCCGTCTTCGTGGACCCGGCTCGGGTCTACAGCAACTGAGAAGCGGACGGCACCGGATCGACGCCGGCTCCGACCACCGGGAGAAAGCCCGCTCAGCGGATCCAGGGCTGACGCTGGGTCGCGTCGCCCCGGTGGTCAGGGGACGGCGCCGGCAGGGAGGACCCACTCGACGGGCTGGCCGGTCACCTGGGCAATCAACTCAAAGTTGTGGTCGTAGTGCAGGACGATCAGGCCCTCCGCCTCCGCAGCTGCAGCTATAAGCAGATCGGCGATCTTTGCGCCGCGATGGCGACGGCGCGTCGCCATCGCATCCTGGACGTCCACGGCCCGATCGAGCACCTTCTGGTCCATCACCGCCTTCGGCCAGGCCGCCCTCGCCGCTCGCATCTTGGCGTGAGCCTGGGGTCCGGTCGACGAGTACCCCGCCTCCAGATCTGTCGGCGTACAGCGAGCCACGAGCCCGGCTTCGATGAGTGGGACCAAACCGCTCGGCAACCTCTGCCCGACCCAGCCGCGCCAGGGCGGACGTATCCCCCAGGTAGTACGGCTTCAGCCCCACGCAGCACGACGCTCGTCAGGATCGGCCAACGCGGCTGGCACCACGCCCCGCTCCCCAAGCAACGCCCTCCGCCGGCTGTCGAGGGCGAGCACCTCGTCGAGCGCCCCAGACACGGTCGCCTTCAGCGTCTGCGTGCCGAGCAGGCGCCGTACGGCCTCGAGCTTCTCGTCATCGATATCCACCAAGCGCTTCGTCACGAGGGCGAGTATATCTGTTAGGGCGCCCAGAGATATCCCAGAGCCGGCCGGCCTCGCCGGTTCGTTTAGGCGCCGGCCGCCCACGCCGCCACATCCGGCCGCCAGCCCGTGGCCTTGACCTCCCGGCGGAGGGCGCCGGCGTGTACCCGAGTGGAGCGCAGTCGGACGCCGATGGGTCGCAGGGCGTCATCGACGGCGCCGACGAGTACTGCAGGGGCGGCGATGATGGCCGACTCGCCGATGCCGCGGAATCCGCCGAGGGTGTCCGAAGGGGTGTGACGCAGCACGACGCGCAGGTCGGGGACATCGAGGGCCGTCGGGATTGTGTAGTCGAGCAGGGTCGCGCACAGCGGCTGGCCCTCCTCGCTGTAGCGCACTTCTTCGAGGAACGCGACACCGAGGCCCTGGGTGAACCCCCCGCGGTGCTGGCCCTCGACCACCTTCGGGTTGATGACCGTGCCGCAGTCGGAGACGATCACGGCGTCGAGGATCTGCACCGAGCCGGTGGCCGGGTCCACCTCGACGGCCACGCCGGTCATGGAGGCCGTGTAGGTCTCGTCGTGGTTGGTCGAGCCATCGGCCCGCGGGTCGGTGAAGCCGGGCGTGTAGACGGCTGAGGCGGCGAGGCCAGGCTCGGAGCCAGGCGGAAGGCGGTGCTGGTGCCACCAGGCCAGCCGGGCGATCTCTTCGACAACCTCGAGCGGTATAGGCCCTTCGGTGGGCACGCCCATGCCGTTGTGAGCGCCGATCGCGGCCATCTGATCCCTCACCCTTCGAGACGCCTGCATGACCGCCCCGCCCCCCATGACGGTGCTCCTACTGCCCCAGGTCCCCTGTCCGTAGGCCAGCGCGTCGGTGTCGCCGTCGCGGACAACGACGCGTTCGACGGCGACGCCGATCGCGTCGGCCGCGACCTGGGCGAAGACGGTCTCGTGGGCCTGGCCCTGCGACTTGGTGCCGACGCGGACCTCGACGTGGCCGTCGGGTAGGACGGTGACGGCGGCCGTTTCGAACGAGCCGAACCTTCCGGCCGTGTCGTGCTGGTTGGGCGATGTGCCCTGGACGAGCATGGAGATCCCGATGCCGATATGACGCCCTGCGGCCCTGGCTGTGGCCTGGCGCTCCCGCCAGGCGTCGTAACCGATCTCGTCGACCAAGGCGTCGAGGTGGGGGCCGAGGGCGCCGATATCGAGGCGCCCGCCGCCGTGGCTCATCCACGGTCGGGGCTCGTCGGGCAGCAGGTTGCGGCGACGGACGACCACAGGGTCGAGGCCGAGATCGGCGGCGACGAGATCCATGACCCGCTCGGTCGTCATGTGGGCCTCGGGCTGACCGAAGCCTCGGTAGGCGCCGACCGGGCAGGTCGTGGTGGCGACGCAAGACAGCGTCCAGCCGAGCGCCGGTATGTCGTAGCCCCCTGTGAGGCTTGAGGTGGTGACGAGGGCGGGGCCGACCCCCGAAAAGTACAAGACGGGGTGGCCTAGGTCGGCGAGGACCTTGACCCGCAGGCCGAGGACCCGGCCGGCGTCGTCGTAGGCAGCCTCGACGTCGTGGCACTGGGCCCTGCCGTGCACCGACGCCGTCAGTGACTCGGTGCGGTCCTCGGCCCAGCGCACGGGTCGGCCCGTGATCTTCGCCAGGAGCCCAACGAGGCACTCCTCTCTCGTGAAGTGCTGCTTGTTGCCGAACCCGCCGCCGATGTCCGGGCTGATCACCCGCACCGAGCTCTCGGCCAATCCGCAGATCTCGGCGATGACCGTACGCAGCTGGTGGGGTTGCTGGCTCGAAGAGATGACCGTGAGTCGGCCCGTGCCGGCATCCCAGCCGGCCTGGACCCCGTGACCTTCGAGGGGGAGGGCGGTCACCCTGTGGCTTTCGAAACGCTCTCGCAGGACATGGGGCGCGCCGGCGAAGACGGCATCGATGTCGGGGGTGGTGTGCTCGAGATGGAGAAACTCGTTGGTCCCCCACTCGGGGTAGAGCAAGACGGCATCGGGCTGGAGGGCACGATCCGCTCCGATCACCGCCGGGAGCTCGTCGTAGTCGACGTCTATCAGCTCAATGGCGTCCTCGGCGATGGCGCGCGTGGTGGCGACGATGGCGGCGACAGGCTCGCCGACGAAGCGCACCCGTTCGTCGGCGAGCACTCCCCAGCGCAGGGGCTTGGCTGGTGCTTCGAGCAGATGGGAGAATGACCCCGCTCCTGCGGCAACAAGGTCGGCGGCGGTCACCACGGCGATGACGCCTGGGAGAGCGCCCGCCTCGACGACGTCGACAGCCCTGAGCACGGCGTGGGCGCAGGTGGAGCGGAGGATGGCGACGTGGCACAGCCCGGGTACGTCGTGGTCGGAGAGGTAGCGGCCCCGGCCGGTCAGCAGTCGCGGGTCCTCGCGGCGCGCCAGGCTGGTACCGACGACACCGCCGGTCGCTGGCCTGGTGTCGACGCTCGTCATGACGAGCCGCCCTGCGCTGCGGATCCCATGGCCACGATCGCCTGCACCAGGCCCTGGTAGCCCGTGCAGCGGCACAGGTTGCCGGCGATGGCGGCGCGGACAGTCGCCTCGTCGGGGGCCGGCACCCGCGCCAAGAGATCGATGGCAGTCAGGACCATCCCTGGCGTGCAGAACCCGCACTGCAGCCCGTGGTGCGCGCTGAGTGCTGTCTGCACGGGATGCAGCCGGTCGGGTGTGCCGACCGACTCGATGGTCGTCACGTGGTGACCGGCCGCCTGCACGCCGAGCACCAGGCAGCTGCGGGCCACTTCACCGTCGACGAGGACCGTGCACGCGCCGCACGCTCCCTGCTCACAGCCGGCGTGGGTTCCGGTCAGGCCCAGGCGGTCCCGTACGACATCGAGGAGGCTCTCGCGCGCGTCGATAGTCACGTCGACGGCCTCGCCGTTGACGACCATCTCGACCCGGTTCACGTCGCACCCCACGCGGTCGCCGCAGCCCGAGACCAGGCCGAGGCCAATGCCCTGGCCGCGAGGAGGCCGGTGAGCTCGTCGCGGTCGTCGGCTGTGCCGGCGCAGGCCGCCTCGACGGCGGTGGCGACGGCGGCGAGGAGCGCGGGACCAGGGAGGGGGGCACCGACCACGCCGGCGGCCGCAAGCGGCTCGGCGAGGGCCAGCGGCGTCGCGCCGATGCCGCAGGCCGCCGCCCCTACGGCCCGGCACGAGCCGCCGGCGTCGAGCTCGACGACGACGCCGACGCCGGCGTGGGCGAAGTCGTGGGCGCGCGGGGACCACTCGCACCACGCCGCGCCCTGGCGGCCGCCGGCGATGGGCAGCCGGACCTCGGTGAGGATCTCGTCGGGCGCGAGCGTCGTGGTGAAGAAGCCATCGGCGAGGTCGGCGGCGAGCACAGTGCGCTCGCCTCGCGGGCCGAAGGCGACGATGGAGCCGCCGAGGGCGACGGCGACGGCGGGGATCTCCGCCACCGGGTCGGCGTGGGCCAGCGAGCCGCCGATCGTCCCACGGTTGCGCGTCGCCGGGTACCCGACCTGGGCGGCCGCTTCGGCCAGCAACGGCACGGTCGAGCCGATCAGGTCGTCGAGCTCGAGGCGTCGCTGGCGCACCGTGGCGCCGATGCGGACGACGCCGGCGCCACCAGCACCGCCGGCGCTGCCCCCATCTTCGGCATCGACAGCGATGGTGTCCAAGCCGAGGTCGGCGATGTCGACGAGCACGGTCGGACGGGCCAGGCGCAGGGCGAGCAGTGGCAGGAGGCTCTGGCCGCCGGCCAGCACCTTGGCGTCCTCGTCCGCAGCGAGCACGGCCACGGCCTCGGCCAGCGAGGCGGCCCGCACGTAGTCAAACGGCGGCGGTTTCATCGCGCCTGCATCCGCGTCGCCACCCGACGATGCCGGCCGAGGATGTCGCCTGCGCCCCTCGCCACGATGTGGCCGTCGGCCACGACCGGTGTCCCGGCGACGACCGTGTGTCGGGCGGCGACGGGCCCGCAGCGCAACCAGGCCTCGACGGGATCGCTCAGGGCGCCGGCGAAGCCGAAGCCATCGAGCGGCCAGCACACCAGGTCGCCGGCGGCTCCGACCGACAGCTGGCCGAGCTCGCCGTCGCGCCCGAGGCAGCCAGCCGAGCCGCGTGTGGCGACCTCGAGGGCGTCTCGCGCCGTCATCGCCGTCGGCCCGCCGCGGAGCCGTCCCTGCAGGAGCGCCATCCTGGTCTCCAGCCATAGCGAGGCATGGTCGGTCGACGCCGAGCCGTCGCAGCCGATCCCGACCGGCGCACCCGCAGCGCGCAACTCGGCCACCGGGGCGAGCCCGCCCCCGCCGATCATCATGTTGGACGAAGGGCAATGGGCTACGCCCACGCCGGCCGCGCCGAGACGGGCGATCTCGCCGGGGTCGGGGTAGATGCAATGCGCGACCCAGGTCCTCGGGCTCATCCACCCGACGGCGTCGAACTGGTCGATCGTCCTACGACCGAACGTCTCCGCCGCGAAGCGGTCTTCGTCGGCGTCCTCGGCCAGGTGGGTGTGGAGACGCACATCGAGGCGCTCGGCCAGCTCGGCGGTGCGCCGCATCAGCTCGGGGGTCACCGAAAACGGCGAGCACGGCGCCAGGGCGATCCGCACCATCGCCCCCCACGCCGGGTTGTGGTGAATCTCGACGAGGCGCTGGCTGTCGGCCAGGATCTCATCGTCGTCTTGCACGACCTCGTCGGGCGGGAGTCCGCCGTCCTTGACCGAGAGGCTCATCGACCCACGGGTGGGGTGGAAGCGCATCCCGAGCTCGGTCGCGGCGGCGATCTCGGCGCTGATCAGGTCGCCGCCGTGGCGGGGATGCACGTAGAGGTGGTCGGTCGACGTGGTGCACCCGCCGAGAGCCAGCTCGGCCAGGCCGACCCAGGCCGACAGGTAGGCGGCCTCCTCGTCGAGACCGGCCCAGACCGGGTAGAGGGTCGTCAGCCAGTCGAAAAGCGACGCCGATGTGGCCGGGGCGAAGGCGCGGCTGAGGTTCTGGTAGATGTGATGGTGGGTGTTGATCAGGCCCGGCGTGACCAGGCAGTCGGTCGCGTCGAGGGTCACCGCCGCCGGTAACTCCTGGTCTGTCGAGGTACCGACGCCCGACACCAGGCCGCCGGTGATGGCGACCCAACCGCCGGCGAGCTCGCGGCGGGAGTCGTCGACGGTGGCGACCAGGCGGGCGTTGCGGACCAGCAAGTCGGCGGGGCGGCCGTGGGCCTCCTCCGGTGGGCGGCGATCGCCGGCCGACGGGCCCGTCGGGGCGTCAGGTGAACCAGCCATCTCAGGCGCGCAAGCGCCTCAGCCGGCCGATCCGAAGCGCTTGAGAACGGGCACCTCGATCACGCTCACCACGGCATAGATTATGACCGACGCCAACGTGATGAGCACGACCCCTGACCGCAGCGTGGCGAATTGGGACTCGGTGCTCGATTGGAGCATCAGGTAGCCGAGCCGGTCCCGGTGGACAGCCACTCGGCGAGGATCGCTCCGAGCAAGGCACCCGGCGCCGCGATCCTCGCCGACGAGAACAGCGATGGGAGGGCGCTCGGGAGCCTGACCTTGACGAGCGTCGTCAGCTCGCTCGCATCGAAGGCCCGCATCAGCAGGATGGCGTCGTCCGGTGCCGATCTCAGGCCCTGGACCACGTTGACCAAGGTCGGGAAGAACGTGACGATACCGGCGATCACCGTGACGCTGACGAGCCCGCGGCCAAGGGCCACGGCAATGAGCGGGGTCATGGCCACGAAAGGGACCGATCTGAGTACGACCGCGACCGGTATGAAGGCACCCTCGCCCACGCGTAGGTGACGACGGCCATCCTGGTGGAGGACCTGCACGGCGAAGACTGATCGGGCGAGGGCATGCTCGCCTTTCGTGTGCAGACGCACACGTGGCGGCCATCTGCTCGCTAGACCAGGACCGAAGGGAGCCAGGGCCAAGCAGACGCTACCTCTTCTCGGCCCGTGGGCAACGTCCGAACGGAAAGTCCCGCTAAACCGTGGCGGCCGGTGGCCCGCCATGAGGACTCTTCGACCAGGGGGCCGGGCGCCCAAAAGCGGACCGCTTATCGGACAAACCGGTAGATGGTCGGGCGGCCGAGAGCAACGGTTCGCGTGTCCAACCAGATGGGCGGGCGCTGGCCGCTGGGCGGCTGCTGTGCCGCCGTGACCCGGTTACAGGCTTGGGGTCGCGACGGCAAGTTTCGAGCGGACCTGTACGAGGGGGGCGGTGGGGTCCTGCGGTTGGGGGATGGCGGACAGGTGGAAGTCAGCGACGGCGCCTGGCCGGAAGATCAGGCAGTGGGTTGAGCCGCCGAATTGGAAGTATCCGAGTTCTTCGCCTTTGGCAACGTGGTGTCCGGCCGTCATGTCAGGGCCGATCAGGCAGGACGAGACCTCCGACATGCCAACCGCGACGAAGCCGACCAGGCCGATGACGGGGTTGTCGGCTTGGATGAGAAAGATCGCCCGCGTGGCGACGTGTGCCAGGTATCCCTGGGAATCAACGGGATCTACCGCGTTAGCGCCTTCTGAATCGGCTTCGGAGTAGTAGGTGCCGGGCTGTATAAACGCGCTCACGATTGTTCCGGCCACAGGGCTGTGCCAGCGGTGATAGTTCGTCGCGCTCAGGAAGGCTTGGTAGACGGTGCCGCCGACGAACTGCTCGCAGGCGTCGTTGTTGGCGAGCATGTCTCGCAGCGAGTACGGCTGACTTTTGATCCAGAAGGAATCCTGCAGACGCACATCCGTCGCAATGGCGTATGGCGTCGACTCACAAGCACTGACGATGACGTCATCGTCATCGGGTGACTGAACCGGGCGTGCGCCGTCTTTGAAGCGTCGGGTGAAGAAGTCGTTCCACGACACGAACCCCCAGTGTTCGTCATGCGGGTCGTACTGGTACTGCTCGATGCCTACCGCCTGTTGGGCCGCCTCGCATTTCCAGCCCGATGGTGAATCGTTGAGCACATACAGCGAAGCACTGCTGCTGAGAAACCTGCTCCACACTGTCAGGATGTTCCTGATCATGTCGTTGATCCGGGTGTCGCGGTAGGCGGCGAACCCGGCCGATGTCCCCATGGTCCAGTCCAGGATGGCTCCCAACGGCAGGGTGACATTCTGGTCGCCGAACTCCGGGGCCATGGTCAACACTTCGTTGATCAGCCGCAGTAGCTCCGCCACGTTGTCGAGATGTCGCTTGCGGTACTGCTTGGCCTTCGGAACCTGGGCGATCATCTCGTTGAGGTGCAGGCGCACGATCGGGTCGGTGTCCACCAACTTCTGAAACTCGATCAATACGGGATCAAGCACGAGCTGCTCGCCTCGGGCGTCCACGCGCTGCCGGTGGCCGGCGAGCCAGGATTCCAAGTCGTCTTGGTTCTGGGGCAACCATCCGGCCCGGCGGCGCACATCTACGGGGGAGGACGTCACGACGGCCACCCTAAGGCAGCCATTCGACCCGGTAATGGCATCGTTCGGTTGGGACAGGGTGACCAGCTCAGCTGCTCGTTGTCCAGTCCCGCCACAGGCGGTCACCGTCGCACCGTCCTCACCACCATCTCGACAAGGGATCCCCTGCGGTGACGGCCGAAGGTTCCCCGTGGCCGGCTCGGGGGTCCCGTAGGTCGTTTGCTTGGAGGACCCGCACCAGCGTAGGCCCGGTTGCTCATGGTCAGGCGGTAACGGGGACGAGGGTGGCGGTGTCGAGACGGTTGGTGGCGGCTGCGCTGACGGCGGCCCGGCCGGGGAGCCGGAGGGCGCCGAGTGCGCCGAGGGCGCAGATCGCGGCGCCGGCGAGGCATGCGAGGTCGAAGCCGTGCATGAACGAGGCGGTGACGGCGTGGGTGAGTGCGACGCTGGCCGGTCCGCTGGCGTGGGCGACGCCGAGGGCGGCGCCGACGGAGCTGCGGGCGGCGGCCGCCGCGGGGGCGGGGAGGTGGGCGATGGCGGTGGCGGAGAGGTGGTGGAGGTAGACGGAGGTGAAGATGCTGCCGATGACGGCGACGCCGAGAGCGCCGCCGGCTTCGCGGGTGGCGTCGTTGATGGCGGAGCCGACACCGGCTTTGGCGGCGGGTAGGACCGACAGGATGGACTCGGTCGCGGGCGTGGTGGTCAGGCCGAGGCCGGCGCCCATGAGGAGCATCTCGGCTGCGATGTGGGTGTAGGGCTGGTTCTGGGCCGAGAAGGCGATCCATGCGAAGGCGGCGCCGAAGGCGACGAGGCCGGCGGCGACGACCGAGCGGGTGCCGTAGCGGGCGGCGAGGCGGGGGCTGATCGCCGAGCCTGCGCCGATGGCGGCGGCGACGGGCAGGATCCGCAGCCCGGTGGACAGGGTGCCCCAGCCGCGCACGAGTTGCATGTACTGGGTGACGAGGAAGGTGAAGCCGAATAGGGCGAAGAAGGCGATGGTCACCGACATGCTCGCCGCGGAGAAGGCGGGCACCTTGAACAGCGACACGTCGATCATCGGGTTGGTGCTTCGGCGCTCGACGATCACGAAGACCGCCCCGACGGCGGCGGTGAGGGCAAAACCGACCAGGGTGGTCGGGGAGGCCCACCCGGCGGTCGGCGCCTCGATGATGGTGTGGACCAGGAGCCCGATCGCCGCCGAGGAGCCGAGGAGGCCGGCGATGTCGAGACGGGCGGCGCCGGTGGCGCGGGACTCGGGGACGAAGGCGATGGTGAGGACCGCTGCGACGACCGCGACGGGTGCGAGGGCGAAGAACACCGAGCCCCAGGCGAAGTGGGCCAACAGCAGGCCGCCAGTAACGGGGCCGGCGGCGACACCGAGCCCGGTGACCGCTCCCCACACGCCGATGGCGCCGGAGCGCTGCTTGCGGTCGGGGTACGCGTTGGTGATGATCGACAGGGTGGTCGGGTAGACCAAGGCGGCGAAGGTGCCCATCACGAACCGCCAGGCGATCAGCTCGCCGGCCGAGGTCGACAGGCCGGCCGCAAGGCTGGAGGCTGCGAAGCCGGCCAGGCCGACCAGGAGGGTGGGGCGGCGCCCGTAGCGGTCGCCGAGCGATCCTCCGGCGAGGACCAGGGCGGCGAAGGCCAGGCTGTAGCCGTCCACGACCCACTGCAAAGTGGAGGTGCCGGCATGCAGGTGGGAGCCGAGGGAAGGTAGCGCCACGTTAACGATCGTGGTGTCGAGGTTGATGGCGAACACAGCCAAACAGACCGTGAGCAGGGCAGCGGTGCGGCGGCGGGTGGGGTGGGACACGGTGGCTCCTCTCGGCTTGACACTGTCAAGCTCGAGTCCACTGTCGCACACGTACTTGACAGTGTCAAGTACGTTCGACGAGGATGTTGTCGTGGCTACATCGACTTCCGATTCCGATTCCGTTTCGGCTTCGGAGACGGCGGGCGCCCGGGAGGCGCTCTTGGGGGCGGCGCGGGTGGAGCTGGCCGAGCACAGTCATGCGCACATCAGCCTGCGGGCGGTGGCCCGGCGGGCGGGGGTGTCGCATGCCGCGCCGAAGTACCATTTCGAGGACCGCGCGGGGCTGTTGACGGCGGTGGCGGCCGAGGGCTTCGACGCCCTGACCGTCGCGCTCGAAGCCGCGGTCGAGGCGGCGGAGGGGTGGCCGCTGGCCGCGCTGGGCAAGGCGTACATCGATTTCGGGTTGGCCAACCCGGCGCTGTTCGACTTGATGTTCCGCCCGAGCGAGCTGCATCCGGGTGACCCACGACTGCTTGACGCCCAGGCCCGTGCCCTCGGAGCGCTCGCCTCGGCGGTGCAGGACGCGTCCGGGTCTCCTGCCTCGGCGGCCGACGTCACCGAGATGTCGTTGACGAGCTGGGCGCTGGTCCACGGGCTGGTCGTGCTTGTCCGCGACGGGGCGCTCCCAGCGGCGGCAGGCGCCCGGGGCCCGGAAGCGGGAGCTGAGCTGGCTCACCGCCTGGCCGACGTGTTCACCGACCGCGTCTTCGCGTCGGGGGGCGACCGCCCGAAGGCCCGGCCCCATCAGCGCCACCGCCAGCGAGAGGAGGCGGTCGCAAGCGACGTAGCGTTCCTTCGTCGTGACCCAGAGCGCGGCGGAGAGGGCTGAGTCGACGATCGCTGCGGCACGCGGCGATGTGCGGCGACGACTGTGTGTCGCCGCCGCGTTCTACGACCAGCGTCCCGGCAGGCCGTCGGTCCGGTGTTACCGGCGCGCCGAGCTGGCGTTCATGCGCTGGCAGGCTGCCCGAGGGGTGTTCGCCCCGCTCGATTCGGCCCAGCCCGGGAGCGCCTGGTGGCAGGCCGTCGACGAAGGCCTGCTGCGTGACGCGTGGGAAGCGAGCCATCTCCTCGACACGCAGGACGGCTCACCGGGCCGTCCGGCCGTGGCCCGCTGGGTGCAATTACTCGAGCGCCCCTCGCCGCTGGCGTGGTATCGGGCGCACAACGCCAGCATCGTGGCCGGCTACATCAAGCACCGCCACCTCGCGGAGGCCGAGCTGGCCGTCGAGCGGTTTTTCATGGACGTGGCGTTGGGCCGGGTCCTCTTCATCCACGCGCTGGTCGCCGATCCTCGCATGGCGCTCGGGCGGTGGTTGTCGCCGATCGGCGCTCGACTGGGCGATCCCCGATGGCCGGGCGCGGAGCTCAACCTGTCGATGCGAAACGTCCTGCCCGACCACTACCCGCTGGCCGGCGAGACGATCGGAGCATCCTCGCCGGCGAGAACACCATCGGCCGCCTGGTCGACTACGGCGTGCTGCTGCCGCGGGCCCAGGCGCTCTACGAGGAACGCCACGTCTGGGATCACAACCGATCGGATGCCGCCACCCGCCTCCTCGACCGCATGACCGCCCTGGGGTAGAGCTCCTCGGCGGGGAGGCCCCCTGCCGCCGCCGAGAGTTGGCAAAGCGATCTCCTGACCATCGGCTTGACACTGTCAAGGCGATGTGGCATCCTGATCGAGTCCTGCTTGACAGTGTCAAGCTCTCATCACCCTCATTCCGAGAGGTCGTCATGTCACAGCTCACCGCCCACCCCCAGCCCATCCCCTCCCCCTGGTGGCGTCGCCGCCAGTCCATCGCGTCACACCGCAGCGCCCGGTCCATCGCCTCGCACTCCTCCGCCGAGAGCATCGCCTCGCTGGGCAGCTTCGCGTCGATCGCCGCCGCGGCGAGTGCGTGGTCGGTCGCCAGCTTCGCATCGGTTGCGTCCATCTGCTCCATCGGGTCGTTCGCGTCAATCGCCTCCATCGGCTCAGTCGGGTCGATCGCCTCGGTCAACAGCTACGGCCAGGTCGGCGCCATCCACGGGGTGCCTGTGCTCGCCCACCTCCTCCGCGCCCTCAACCTCGCGCTTTGATCCGGAGCCGCTCCGTCTCGTACCTCTCATCGATGGGAAGGATTGTTTCCATGGCTCGCAACCCCGCAGTGATCGAGGCCGGCATGACCGCCCTGGTCACCGGCGCCAGCAGCGGCATCGGCGAGCAATTCGCCCGCCAGCTCGCCGATCATGGCGTCCGCCTCGTGCTCGTCGCCCGCAACCGCCAGCGCCTCGACGACCTCGCCGCCGACCTCCGCCAGCGACACGACGGCCTGTCCGTGTCCGCGCACACCGCCGATCTCGCCGAGGCGGGCAGCGCCGAGGCCCTCGCCAGCACGCTCACCTCGAACGGGGTCACCGTGGACGTGCTGGTCAACAATGCCGGCGTCGGATCCCACGACCGCCTCGTCGACCAGGAGCCCGGGGCGATCGGTCGTGAGATCCAGCTCAACTGCGTCTCGCTGGTCGCGCTCACCCGTGCGCTCCTGCCCGACATGGTCGCCCGCCGGCGGGGCGGCGTCATCAATGTCGCGTCGACCGCCGGGTTCCAACCGATCCCCACGATGGCCGTCTACGCCGCCTCCAAAGCCTTCGTCCTGTCCTTCACCGAGGCGCTGTGGGCCGAGACCCAGCCGGCTGGGCTACGGGTGATGGCCCTCTGCCCCGGCCCTACCGAAACAGCGTTCTTCGAGACCGCCAACCCCACCAAGCAGTTCCTCACCCGCGGCCGCCAGTCCCCCACCGACGTCGCCGCCGCCGCGCTGCGGTACTTCGACACCGGCCGCGGCCCCACCGTGATCCCCGGCACCGCCAACCGCCTCCTCGCCAGCGGCTACCGGGTCATGCCCCGAGCCGTGATGGCCCGCATGGCCGAACGCAACGTCCGGCCCAGCTGACAAGCAACGAGACAAGGGACCCATGACCATCGCCAAAACCGTCACCAAAGGGCGGACAACCGCAGACGCACCCCCCGGAACCGTTGCCTTCCTCATCGGCGTGCGCATCAACCGGCCCTGGAAGCTCGACAAGTGGATACCCGTGTTCACCTCCATGCCCCGAATGCTCAACGAGCTCCGCCGCCACCCCGACCTAGGACTACTCGGCGCCAACACCTACTTGAGCGGGCTCACGGTACTGCTCGTGCAGTACTGGGAGAACCCCGAGAAGCTCAACGCCTACGCCACCGCCAAAGACCACGCGCACCTCCCAGCCTGGCGGAAGTTCAACCAGCGCATCCGTGACAACGGCGACATCGGCGTCTTCCACGAAACCTACATCCTTGACCGTTACGAAACCATCTACGTCAACATGCCCCCCGACTTCGGCCTCGGTGGTGCCACCACCGTGATCCCCCCCGCCCGACGCGGCCAACGCGCCGCCCACCGGCTCGACCCGACCATCCCCGACACCCCCACCGTCGACCCGTACTGACAATCACAGACGACGGCACCTAGGTGGGTAACCAGGAAATGCCGTTTTTCGGCTCGCAGCGCAATTCGCCCAAATGGGTCCGCCCACGATGGCTCAGGAGGCCTTCAAAATCCTCAGATGACTCAACACAGTGGGCGATCTCGGTCGTTCGGAGGCAGATCGTCAGGCGGCCGCCTTTCTGCTCAGTCACCTAGCTGGCGCATCAGCATGGCATACCGGCGGCCACGCCCATCAGGCCAACTCGACCAACCGGCAGCTCGACGTTGACGCGAGCAACACCCAGGTTCTTCGGCGGAGGACCGATGAGCGGACACTCGGCAGGCTGCCCGTTCACCGAACGCCCGTAGCCAGAGAACGTTCCCACGCAGCGCCCCCAGGCAACGTTGCGGATGAAGAGCAGGCCGTGGTTATCGCCGCCCGCCTGGCCCGGGGCACCTGGGCTGAGATGGTGGCCGCGCGGATCGGTCGCCAGGCCGCCCCCTACGAAGGCCGGTCCGATTAAGAGGTTTCCGGCGACGGGGCCCCCAAAAGCGAGAATCGGCGGGGATGGGGTGCTCGTGCGCCGCGCAGGCCGTCAGCGACGCGGCGATGGGCAGAGGCAGGCCGCGACCACTACCGGGGTCGGCCTCACGCTCCGCTCTTCCGTCGCGGCGAGGCCAACCCTGGCGGACCGTCGTAGTCAGCGATCGAGCGGGAGAGCGCGCCGTGGTCGAGCAGGCGCACCGGCACATGACCGGGCCGGAGACGGTCACCGCTCCCGTCGACGGGCTGCACGGTACGCCACCCTCGGTCACCGTCGCCACCCGACGCCCGTCGCCAGCCCTCGCCGTGACGGTGAAGGTGAAGGTCTGCGGCGCCGGCGGCGAGCAGAAGACCGGGTCGAGCCGGGCCGTCTTGCCCACTACCGGCAGGCCGGCGACTATCGAACGCCGCCTGGCGATCGCGGCCCCGGCGTCAGGGTGTGGGGGTGGTCCCTCGATGATGCTGTGCCGGCGGTGACGGCGAGTGAGCGGGTCGTGGCGGGTATGAGGGAGGCGCCGAGTAGCTGGATGCTGTTGCTGTTGTGCGGCACGGTGTTCGTCCCGACGGCCGCGGTCGTCGGAGTGGAGGCGCCGTGGTGGCTGACGACCGGAGGCGTGGAGCTGCAGGCCGAGATGAGCACGGCGAGGCTGAGGACGGCCGCGACCGGGAGCGTGAGGAGGCGGGAGTGGGCTGCCATCCGCCTTCGACGCTGGCGAGGGGCGCTGAGTTCCACGACGGCGTCACCGTCATCTCGTGGGGGCGGGGCGAGGTGGCCAGTGGGTGGAATGAGTCCAGTGTCGGCCCGCCCGACGTGCAAGACGACCCGCGCGAGTTGGCCGGGGAAACCTGCGGGCGTTACGGGCGGCCGTTCTGGTCACTGATGAGCGGGCCGCGCAGGCCGGGGTGACGAGCCCGGTGGCCGGTTTCTACCCGTCGTTGCATCTCTACGTTGGCGAGTGCTATCGGAAGCTGGGCAACTCGACGACGCCCGCAAGCATCTTTTCCGCGGTGGGCTGAGCGTGGACGGCTTCCGAGGTTGCTCGCTTTGAGGTGCCGTGGTCGTATGGGATCGTGGCGATGCGTGCGTGGATGAGTTGGAGCAGTGGCAAAGACAGCACCTACGCACTCCAAGCAGTCCGTGATGACCCTGCCGTGAACGTCTCCGGCTTGCTCGTCACCGTGAACGCGGACGCCGACCGGGTGGCAGTGCACGGGGTCCGACGCGCACTGCTCGACGCCCAGGCGGACCGGCTCGGCCTTCCGTTGCACGTCGTCGAGATTCCTTCTCCGTGCCCGAACGAGGTTTACGAGAGCCGCATGGCCGCGGCGATGGAGATGGCGACACGGGAGGGTGTCGAGGCCATGGTGTTCGGTGACCTGTTCCTGGCCGACGTGCGCGCCTACCGAGAGCAGGCGTTGACCGGCAAAGGCGTGCGACCGCTCTTTCCGCTGTGGGGGCGGCCAACGGGCCGGTTAGCGCGCCAGATGGTCGCCGGCGGCGTTCGAGCGGTGCTGACCTGCGTCGATCCGACGAAATTGCCGGCGTCGTTCGCGGGTCGGGCCTTCGACGACCAGCTCCTCGCCGATCTGCCCCCTGATGTCGATCCGTGCGGGGAGGGCGGTGAGTTCCACACGTTCGTCTGGGACGGTCCCGGCTTCACGAGCCCGATTGACGTGCGCACGGGCGAGGTCGTCGTCCGCGATGGGTTCGTGTTCTGCGACGTCCTGCCCGACACGGCGAGGAAAGGTTGTGGCAGCCCGGCGAACGGTCGCTGAGCGATGAGACCGACCTAGGTATTTGACCGACCGAGGCTGTCCCGTAGGACGCACGTTCGTCTAACGGGCGTGGCTAGGGGCCGCTCGGGCGCCGGCCCCAGGCCGGCGTGAGACTGCCGAGTCGTCGTGGTTGCGGAACTGTGACGGACGGCTCAGTCTCGGTGGGTGATGCCCTCGCTGGCCCCCTCGGTGATGGTTTGTCCCCGCCGCGGTGCATCACCGAGTGCGTCGTCGATCGCCGTGAGCAGGTCAGGGCTGAGGGTGATCCCGGACGCCTTGACGTTGGCGTTGATCTGCTCGGGCCGCGAGGCTCCGACGATCGCGGCAGCGACCTCGCCGCGGCGCAGCACCCAGGCCAGAGCGATCTCCGGCAGAGACATGTCGGCCGCCGCCGCGATAGGCCGCAGTCGCTCGACTGCGGCGATCGTGTCCTCGTTTAGGATCTCGGCAGCCATGTCCGCCCGCGATTGCTTATTAGCGGCTCGGGAGTCGCTGGGAAAGGGCTGTCCTGGGCGGTACTTGCCGGTGAGGACGCCTTGCGCCAGCGGGGAGAACACGATCTGGGAGATGCCGTTGGCCGCGCACAACGGCATCACCTGATCCTCGGGGGCTTGCCACAGCATGGAGTACTGCGGCTGGGAGGAGACAAACAGGTCGGGCCCGGCAATGTCGATCGCGGCCTGGATTTGCTCCGGCGTCCATTCGCTGAAACCGATGTAGCGCGCCTTGCCTGAGGCAACGACGTTCTGGAACCCCTCGATCGTCTCCTCGATCGCGACGTCGGAGTCGAACCGATGCGCCTGATAGAGGTCGACGTAATCGACCCGCAGACGTTTCAGCGACGCGTCGAGCTGGGTGGTGATCTGCGCTGCCGATAGTCCAAAGTCCATCTCGGACATCGGAGAGTAGACCTTGGTCGCCAGCACGTAGGAGTCTCGCAGGTGAGCCGAAAGGATTTGTCCCCACGCGACTTCTGCGGCGCCTTCGCCGTAGACGTTGGCGGTGTCAAAGAAGGTGATCCCAGCGTCGAACGCAGCCTCGGTGCAAGCCCGGGTCATGTCGGCCTCGACACCGCCGTCGTAGGTCAACCATGAACCCAGCGCGATCTCGGAGACCTCAAGCTCAGAGCTGCCCAGCTTGCGGTATCTCATGTCTTCTCCTCTGATGTCAGCCTGGGCCTTGGTCGGCGGAAACCGGGATTTTGGGCGGTTCTCGCCGCGCTTTGGGCGTCGGACCGTACGCAACGGGTCGACGCGTGACCGAAGGCAGGGCCGCCCGTCGCGCTCTTGTCCAATCTAACCGGTTCGAGTAGGCCCCAAATGGGCGCGAGAAAGCCGGTAACAGACGTAGCCGACCACACCTGCTTGGTCGCCAACGGGGCACTCTCGGCTGGCGCCACGAGGCGTCGCAGTAGCCGATCGGGGATCCACCGGCGGACGCTCTCAAGGAGCGCTTGACCGCCCGCTGGACGATCGGTGAGCGGAGGCTTGGTCATGGCCATCGGAGTCGCCCAGGCGGCTCCCGTGGAGTGATTGGATCGTCGATAGCCACGTTGGTTAGCGGCACTTCTACTACGTCGAGCGCCTTCGGGGCTGGGCACGTCCGGCCGGTACGACTCCGCGACGGAGGGCTTCGCCCGTCCCCGACCTGGTCGAGCGCTCGAGGTCCAGGAGCTGGAGAGCTATTCGCTGTGGCCGCAGCGGCCGACCGGGTTCGTAGAGGCGTGGACGGCGTACTACCGGGACTGCTCGGCGCTCTCGTCGAGGCTCATGACCCTCATCGCAGGGGCACTCGATCTGCCATCCGATGACCTGCGGGCATGGACCGATGGACAGTTCGCCAACCTTGTCGTTAACAACTACCCGGGCCAGGAGGGCCCCCGCTCGAGGGACAGGTCCGCGTCGGCGCCCACACCGACAGGGGTGGTTTCACCCTTCTCGTCGCCGCACCGGCTGGGCGCACCTCGAGTGGAAGTACACGAGGGCCATGCGCCGGGGCCGGCGCCGACGCAGGAGACGGCCGGGAGACCCCCGGGGGCGTCGTCGGTCCAGACCCGTCGGCCGAGGTGGCGGCCTCCGCCTATCCCGCCCTCGACACACTGGTCACCCAGGTCGCCGCCCTGGACAAGAAACACGTCCGGGCCAACGTGCACCGCGTCGTCAACCGGGCCCTGCCGCCGGTCGATGCCGGCGAGCACCTGCTGCACCACCAAGAGGCCTTCAAGGTCGGAGACGACGAGCGGTACGCGCCGGTGTGACAACCGGGCGACCGTCGGTCGTATCCTCCCGGCTCATGCCGAGCCTTTCGACCCATGTGATCGACTCCGCCGGGGGAGGTGCCCGCCCGGACGTCGAGGTGAGCGTCTCGGACGCCGGAGGCACGGTGGTGGCCTCCGGCATCACCGACACGGACGGCAGGATCGGCTCGCTCGCCACCGGCCTCCGCGCCGGTCCCTATCTGATCACGTGGGCGACGGGCGGATCGTTCGTGCGCGAGGTGGCCGTGACCGTCGACCTGGCCGAGGACCGGCACTACCACGTCCCGCTTCTCGTCTCGCCGGTGTCCGCCACTACCTATCTCGGGGTCTGACTGCCGTGACCGACGCCGACCTCCCGACGCTCGTCGCCGCTTCGACCCTCGGATCGCTCGACTCGGAGGCGTTGGCGGCTGCCATCCGTCCCCTCTGGGAGGACGCCAGCCCGCTGGTCGAGCACCTCGTTGGTCGCCCGGTGAGCAGCTGGGGCGAGCACCTGGACAGGGCCGAGGCCGCCATCGCCACCATGGACGATGCCAGTCGCGCTGTGCTGTTGCAGGCCCACCCGCGGATCGGGGCGCCGCCGGCCGAGCTGGCGAGGCGGAGCGTGCTCTCCTATCGAGAACAGAGCGGCGCGACGGCCGCAGCGTCGGGGACAGCGGCCGTCCTCGACGCCCGCAACGACGAGTACGAGGCGCGCTTTGGGTTCCCATTTGTGGAGTGGGTCGCGGGACGGCCCAAAGATGCCATCGTCGCCGTCATCGACCGGCGCATCGAGCGTGACCGCCGCACGGAGCTCGACGCCGGTTGTGCCGCCCTCGTTGCCATCGCCAGAGATCGTCTGTCCCGTCTCTCGGCGCCGGCCCGATAGCTACGATCTCCTCGCGATGACTGTCATGTTCTTGAACGGCACGGCCATGTCGGGGCAGAAGGACCATGGCGCCCACGCCGGCTCAACGTTTCTCGGGCCGGCGACGACCACGGCTCGCTATCGGTTCTTCGCCGTCCGCGACGAGTTCCCCGGCCTGTATCCCGTCGTGTCGGGAGGCCGGTGCATCGAAGGGGAGCTCTATGACATCCCCGACGAGATCCTCCGCGGCACGCTCCTGCCCTCCGAGCCGGCCGAGCTCGAGCTGGGGGAGATCGAGCTGATCGACGGCGAAACCGTCAACGCCATGATCCTCGTGCTGTCGCGGTTGCAGCCCGGCGACAAGGTGGTCGACATCGCCGAGCTCGGCGGGTTCAGGGCCTACCAGCGATTCCTCGCCGCCAACGCCGGCCTGGGCGCAACCCTCTGGGGATGAAGGCGAGGATCGACGGGCGCCGGCTCCTCGCCCGCATCGACGCCATGGCCGCATCGGCGCCGGCCGAAGGGAGCACCGGCGTGACCCGCCTGGCCTGGACGCCGGTCGAGCGGGCCGGCCGGGACCTGGCCACCGGGTGGCTGGCCGATGCCGGCGTGGCCACCGAAACCGACGCCGCCGGCAACCTCGTCGCCACATGGGACGGCACCGAGCCCGGCCTGGCTCCGATCGTCACCGGCAGCCATCTCGACACCGTCGTGGAGGGCGGAGCCCTCGACGGCGCCTACGGCACGCTGGCTGGCTTCGAAGTCGTCACCGCCCTCGCCGGCGCCGGGGTTCACCTGCGCCACCCGGTCAAGGCCGTCGCCTGGGCCAACGAGGAAGGGGTGGTAGCACCGCCCTTCACCGGCAGCCTGGCCGCCGCCGGCGCCCCGATCGATGTGAGGGCGATCGGTCCCGACGGCGCCACCCTCGGCGATCGGATGAGGGCCGGAGGGGGCGACCCCGATCGCATCGCCGGCGCGACCTGGGACCCGATCGCGGCATACATCGAGCTGCACATCGAGCAGGGGCCCATCCTCGACGCGGCCGGCGGCACCGTCGGAGTAGTCACCGGTATCACCGGACTTCTCCGGGGCACGATCACCGTCACCGGGCGGGCCAACCATGCCGGCACGACCCCGATGCACCTGCGCCACGATGCTCTCATCGCCGCCGTTCCCTTCGTCACCGCCGTCGCCGACCTGGCCACCACAGGCCCGGCCGATGCCGCCACCGTCGGCTCCCTCGTCGTCCGCCCCGGCAACGCCAACGTCGTGCCCGGCCAGGTGGTGCTCACCTATGACATCCGCAGCATTGACGACGCCCGCAGCGCGGACGCTCTCGCCCTGCTCACGACGAAGGTCAAGGGCATCGCCGAAGAGACCGGCACAGAGATCGCACTTTCCCCAACGTCATCGAGCCGCGCCGTCCTGACCGACCCCGTCCTTCGCAGCGTGATCCACGAGGCGGCCGCCGTCCACGAGCTCACCACCGCCGAGCTGGCGAGCGGCGCCGGCCACGACGCCCAACACGTTGCCGCCCTCGGGCCGATGGGCATGATCTTCGTGCCGAGCATCGGCGGCGTCTCCCACAACCCGGCGGAGGCCACCGCATCCGAGCACCTGGTCGCCGGCGCCGAAACCCTCCTCACTGCCATCCTCATCGCCGACACGAGGCTCGAGCGGTGAACGACCCGCCCCGCGACCTCGTCGGCTACGGCGGCCATCCCCCCTTCGCCGACTGGCCCGGCGGCGCCTCGATCGCCGTGCAGTTCGTCCTCAACTACGAGGAGGGCGCCGAGCGCAGCGTGGTCAATGGCGACGCCACGTCGGAGACGTTCCTGTCCGAGATGATCGGGGCCGAGGCCTTCGCGGCGCGCCACATGAGCATGGAATCGCTCTACGAGTACGGCAGCAGGGCCGGGTTCTGGCGGATCATGCAAACGTTCGAGCGGCGCGGTCTACCGATCACCGTCTTCGCTGTCGCCGTCGCCCTGGCCCGAAACCCGGCCGCGGTGGCCGCCATCGTCACCGCCGGCCACGAGGTCGCCGGCCACGGTCTCCGCTGGCTCAGCTACCAGTCCGTCGACGAGGCGACCGAACGGGCCGACCTGGCCGAGGCGGTTCGCATCATCACCTCGACGACCGGCACGGCGCCGCTCGGGTGGTACACGGGCCGCGACTCTCCCAACACCCGCCGCCTCGTCGTCGAGCACGGCGGCTTCGTCTACGACGCCGACTCCTACGCCGACGACCTGCCCTACTGGACGTCGGTGGCCGGCACCGACCACCTGGTCGTGCCCTACACCATGGACACCAACGACATGCGCATGGCCACGCCCGGCGGCTTCTCGACGGGCCGGCAGTGGGAGGAGCACTGTCGCGACGCTTTCGACCTGCTGTGGCGCGAGGGCGAGGGGGGCAGCCCCAAGATGCTCTCGATCGGCCTGCACGGACGGCTCATCGGGCGGCCCGGGCGAACCGCAGCGCTCGAGCGCCTACTCGACCACATGCTCGGCTGCGACAGGGTGTGGATCACCCGGCGTATCGACGTCGCCAGGCACTGGATCGACCGGCACCCGCCGGGGTGAACGTCAGCGGGCGGCGTTCTTGACGAAGTCCTCCGGTTCGAACCGGGCCGGCGCCGTGCCGGCGTACCAGCTGCCCCTCACGTGGCGGCGCCTGGCACCGATATCGGTGGCGACGGCGGCCGAGTGCCACAGGTAGCAGTCGTGGAACAAGATGTCGCCCCTGTCGGCATAGAGCGCGATCTCTCCCGGAACCTTCTCGAAGCCCAGCGGCATCGGCACTGGCGGCGGCGTATCGGTGTAACCGCCCCACGGCGCCGAGCCATCGGGCACGACCGCGCCGTTGACGTTGTCGTAGGCGGCGGCGTCGCCCATCGATGGCTTCCCGGCACCACCCGGAGAAAACCGTTGGCGGGGCTGGTCTCGTCGATGTGGATCGTCATCGCCGTCGCCGGCCACATGGGGAGGTGCGGGCTCGACTGCCAGTCGCTGTGCCACCCGATCCTCGTATAGCTGCTCTCCTGGCTGGGGCGGGCGTCCTGATAGACGAAGCCGAAGCGTTCGGCTTCGGCCGACCAGCAGTTGTCGCCAAGCCACCGCTTCATGAGCGACACGACGGCTTTGTCGTGGACGATCCGGCCCACCGTAGGCGACAGCTCGGTGATGTTGATGACGTAGTTGGCGAAGCGCGTGGCCTTGGCGCCGGCATCGCCTTCGATGAGCACGGTCGTGCCGTGCCGCTCGCCCAGCTCCTTGGCAATCAGCCGCTCCTGGGCGTCGACGCACTCCGCGGTCAGCTGGGCCACGACGTCGGTGGCGATGGCTCCGGCGAGCACGGCGAACCCGTTGTCGCGGTAGCACGCCTCGAGACCGTCCAGGTCGTCGAGCCCGAAGGTGGGGGTCATCGCACCAGGATAATTTCGGCGGCAGGCCCCGCCAGGCTTCAGAGCGGGTATTCACCTACGCGCAACATGCCGGCGGCTCCGATCGACCATCCTTCCACGGTGCACGGGCTTCGGGTAGCGATCGTCGGCGGGGGCATCGGGGGGTTGAGCGCGGCCCTCTGCCTCCACCGCTTCGGCCACCACCCCGTCGTGGTCGAGCAGACCCAGACGCTGCGCGCCATCGGCGCCGGGATCTCATTGTGGCCCAACGGAATCAAGGTCCTCAATCTGCTCGGGCTCGGCCCGGAGGTGGCGTCGCTCGGCGGGTCGATGCAGCGCATGGCCTACGCCGACCGCGGCGGCCGCACGCTGATCGATTTCCCCCTCTCCCGGCTCTACGAGCGCGTCGGTGAGAGGGCCAGGCCGATCGTGCGCGCCGAGCTGCAGGAGCTGCTGCTCGCCTCGGTGCGCTCGCGCATCGGCGCCGAAGCGGTGCGCCTCGGGGTGCGGGCCACGGGCGTCGTCGAGTCACCCGATCCCGGCCGATCCCCTGCGCCCGTCGTGCTCGAGACGAGCGCCGGCAGCATCGACGCCGACCTGGTCGTCGCCGCCGACGGGACACATTCGGCTCTGCGCACCTTCGTGGTGGGCCATTCCGTGGACCGGCGCTACGTCGGCTATGTCAACTGGAACGGCCTCGTGGCCGAAGCGGCCGACATCGCCCCCATCGGCACGTGGTTGACATGGGTCGGTGACGGGCAGCGCGCCTCGGTCATGCCGGTGGGCGGCGGGCGTTGCTACTGGTTCTTCGACGTGCCTATGGGGCTCGAAGCGGTCGGCGCCCTGCCGGTGCCTCAAGCCGCTCTGGCGGCAGCGTTTGACGGTTGGGCGCCGGCGGTTCGGCGTCTGATCGAGCGAATCGACCCGGCGGCGACGACCTGCATCCCGATCCACGACCTCACCCCTCCGTCCACGTGGAGCCGCGGGCGCGTCGCGCTTCTCGGCGACGCCGCCCACACCCTCGCCCCCGATCTCGGACAGGGTGGCTGTCAGGCGCTCGAGGACGCATGGGTGCTCACCCACCACCTGACGGCTACCGGCCGCTCGGTCGACGACGCCCTGGCCAGATACCAGGAGGAGCGGATCGGGCACACGGCCGAGCTCGTTCGCCGGGCTCGGCGGCGCGCCGACACGACCCACGGCGTCGATCCGGAGGCCACGGCGGCGTGGTACCGATCGCTCGAGCACGACGGCCCAGACGGCATCATCGACGGGCTGGCCCAGTCGGTCGAGACCGGACCGTGCCGGTAGGTCCTGCCCTTCCGCTCAGTAGCGGGACGGGCGGGGCTCGCGGGGCAGGTCGAGTACCCGTTCGCCCAGCATGGTCTTCAGGACCTCCTCGGTACCGCCGCCGGTGGACAAGCCGAAGGCTCCCATGGTGACACGGGACCACTCGTCGTCGGCCAGGGCGTCGGGGCCCTGGAGGCGCGCCGCCAGACGGCCGGACTCGTGGGTGGCTCGAGCGACGATGATCTTGGCCAAGGACCCCTCCGAACCCGGCTCGCGATCCTGCTCGACTGCGGTCACGAGCTCCTGGCGCGCCAGCTCGGCCACACGTTTTTGGGCGTAGAGCCGTACCAGCTCGTGGCGCACCCGGCCATCGTCGAGGGCGCCGCGGCGTCCGGCGAGGGCAACGAGAGCGTCCAGTGGGATCGCAGCCGAGTTGAGGGCCAACCGCTCGTTCATCAGGGTCGTGTGCACGACCTTCCAGCCTCGGCCCGGCTCTCCCAACACGGCGTCGTCGCCGAGCCTTACGTCGTCGAAGAAGACCTCGCTGAAGGTCTGTGAGCCCGTCGCCTGTCGAATGGTCGTGGCGGTCACACCTGGCGATGCCATGTCGACGACGAAGGTCGTCAGCCCCGTGTGCTTGTCGGGGCCGGTCCTGGCCAGCAGGTAGCCGCGGTCGCTTTCTGCGCCGTATGAAGTCCAGATCTTGTGGCCGGTGACGATCCATCCCTCGCCGTCTCTGCGGGCCCAGGTGGTCACGGCGGCCAGGTCGGACCCGGCGTCGGGCTCGGAGAACAGCTGGCACCACATGTCGGAGCCATTGAGGAGGCGAGGCACGAGAAGCCTGCGCTGCCGCTCGGTTCCCCACACCAACAGCGTGGGCAGCACCATGGCGCGGCCCACGAGGCAGACGTCAAGTGGGAGCCTGTGCTCGTGCTCGAGCTCGTCGAAACGGAGCGCAACCGCAACGCTGCGACCCCGGCCGCCGAGCTCGCATGGGACGTTGAGCCCGGCCCAGCCGGCCTCCCAGCGTCGCCGTTCCCAGCGGCGGGCGCGTTCCACCGCCTCTCGATGGGCAACGTCGGTCGTGTTGGCGAACGTCGAGAGCTCGACTCGGTCCGAGACGTACGCCGGGGCGTGCTCGGCGAGCCAGGCGCGACCGTCGGCGAGCAGCTGCTCGTCGTCGAGGTCGGCTGCGTCGTCTCCGTTCATGGCGGCGCGCCCGTCAGCGGAACTTCGGCTCCCGTTTCTCGAAGAACGCCGCGACCGCCTCCTTGTGCTCGTCGCTTTCGAAGCATCGAAGGAGCAGCTCGAGCTCGCGAGCCTGCACCCGGTCGATGTCGGAGTCGGTGGCGTTCTCAGTTAATAGCTGCTTGGTCCATCGCAGTGGGGTCGGGGCGTTGACCCCGTACGTCCTGGCTCGCCCGATGGCGGCGTCCAGGAGGGCGTCGTCGTCGACCAACTCGTCGACCAAGCCCAGGCGATGGGCTTCGTCTCCCTCCACGGTTCGGCCCGAGAGCATCAGGTCGGAGGCGACCCCGAACCCGACGCGCTGCGGCAGGTAGTAGCTGCTGCCGAGCTCGGGCACCAGCCCGACCTTCACGAACCGCATGCTGAAGCGGGCGCTCCTGGCCGCCACGATGCGATCGAACGGCAGGATCATGCTGGCGCCGACCCCGTACGCCACGCCGTTGACCGCCGCCACGATCGGTTTCGTTGCCCGCACCACCCCGACCCACTCCTGCCAGTGTGGGAGCTCGTAGGCACCGGTCATTTGGGCCTTGAAGCTGTCCTTGATGTCAGCGCCGGCACAAAAGGCCCGCCCGGCTCCTGTGACCACAACGGCGCCGATCGACGTCTCGGCGTCGGCCAGTCGGAGCGCGTCGGTCAGCTCATCGCTCATCGGGCCCGTCATCGCGTTCAGGCGGTCGGGGCGGTTCAAGGTGATGACGGCAACATCATCTCGCCGCTCGAAGAGGATGCTCCCGTAGGTCGTGTTCCCGTACGTCATCGGTCGCTCCTATCGGTCTGCGTGAGCTGGGATCGTTCGAGGGGCTCGGCCGCTTGGCCGGCCATCTCCTGGCGCAACTCACGTTTCAGCACCTTGCCCGTGGCCGTGCAGGGTAGGGGTTCGGTGCGCAAAACGACCGTGGTGGGCACCTTGAACGCAGCGAGGCGCTCCGCGACGTGGGCACGCAGCTCGTCGGTCGTGACCGACGCGTCGTCCTCGACGCGAACGACGGCTGCGACCTCCTCTCCGAGAAGCCGGTGGGGGACGCCGATGACCGCCACGTCCGCAACTGCGGGGTGCTCGAAGAGGGCCGCCTCGACCTCGGCGCAGTAGACGTTCTCGCCGCCCCTGATGACCACATCCTTCAAGCGGTCAACCAGGAAGATCTGGCCGTCTTGCTCGATGTGGCCGAGATCGCCGGTATGGAACCACCCGTCGGTGAACGACCTCACCGTCTCCTCCGGCATGTTCCAGTAGCCCCGCACCACGTTCGGCCCACGGAACCACACCTCCCCGACCCGCCCTGTGGCCACATCGCGGCCGGTCTCCGGATCGACCACACGGACATCCACCATGGCGAGAGGGCGGCCGACGCTCGTCGGTTCCCGCAAACATTCGTCCCCGCTGATCACCGCGACGCCGCCGGTGGTCTCCGTCACGCCATAGCCGTTGGTCGTCGTGACCCTTCCTCCAAAGACGCCCTCGATGGCATGGATCAGGTCCGGTGGGACAGGCGTGGCGCCCGTGGCCACGCTGACCAGGCTGGAGAGGTCGTGTTCTGCCAAGAGAGGAGACTCGACGAGCTGTCGGAGGACCGTCGGCACCGCCGGTAGTGCAAGGACCCGCTCGCGCTCGATGATCCGCAGTGCCCCTTCCAGGTCCCATCGGTATTGCAAATTGAGCTTTCCCCCAAAGGCCGTGTACGTGTACATGATCATCAGCCCGCTGATATGGAACAGCGGGTAGGTCACCAGCGTGCACGGCGTCGGCCCGTTGCGCCGCCCGAGGGAGCCGAGCATCGCCATGTTCATGTAGTTGGTGACATGGTTGCGCTGGGTCATCACGGCGCCCTTGTGACGACCGGTCGTCCCCGACGTATAGAGGATTGTTGAATCGTCGTCGGGTCCGATGTCGATCGGAGGGAGTTCCGCCTCGAGGTCGAGTTGGGCCGCCATCTCTTCCCAGGCGATCGTACCTTTGGGTACTACTCCGTCGTGGCGGGTTACCACGACGGTCGAGAGCGGCAAGCCCTCGAGGAGACCCGTGAGGCGAACGAGGCGCTCGGCATCGAGGAACACGGCCGTCGCCTCACTGTCCTCGAGGGCGTGGCGTAGCTCCGGACCTGTCCACCAGGAATTGAGCGGGACGCTGACCGCGCCCAACGCCTGCGTCGCCCAGAACGTGAAGATCCACTCGGGATAGTTACGCATGGCGATCGCCACGCGGTCCCCCTTGCCGATCCCGTAGTCGTTGTGGAGGCGAGCGGCGAGAGCCGTGACGATGGCGAGGTGTCGGCCAAAGCTGTAGCGCTCGTCCTCGTACACCAGGAAGTCCCGGTCGCCATAGCCTCCGGTCGTCAGGAGGATGTCGCGCATGGACGCCGGAGCACCGGCAAAGACTCGTACCGGCACCCCGAAGACCTCCTCGGGAACCAGCTCGAACGGCCCACCCGGGCCGGTGGGGTCGGCCGGTGGGGGACCAACAGCCGACCCCTCGTCCTGCGCGTTAGCCATCTCCAGGACAGGTTATACCCCGGATGGTGCAGCCGGACAGGCCGAGAAGGACGCAAAGCGATGGTCCGTACTCGGTTCCTCCACAACCTTCGTTGAACGTGCCCGATCGGCGACCCCGTCCCCCGACCGCGACGGAGCGCGCCTTGCGGAGAGCAGACGATGCCTGGTGGCTGGCACCTACGGCGCAGGCCGCGAAACGGTGGCGGGGGCGCTTTCGTCGCCGCCCAATGTCCTCACTACCAAGAAGGTCACGCCGTCCGGCGTACCCGGCCGATGTGATGTGCCCGCCGCGTTCTTTATGACGGTCTTCGGTCCCGATGAGCCGTACTCGTCGACGAACGTGCCATCGAGGACGTAGACGAGTTCCTCGCCTCCGTGCCGGTCCACGTAGGGGAGCTCGAACCCCGGCTCCCACCTCACCAAGGCGACGTAGTTGGAGTCGTCGGATCGCAAGACGAGTCGCCGGCTTCCTGGTCCCGCGTCCTCCCAAGCCGCCGACGTCGAATCGATGTATGTCGTGCCCTCGTGTTCCGTGCGCTCCATCGTCGGCAGGCTAATCCATCGTCCCGAGAAGGAGTCGGCCCTCTCGGCTCAAGGGGCCGAGCCAGAAGCTACGTGTACCTTGCACTTTTGAGCGCCACCTGCCAAGATCGTGTGGTCGGGGCATCCGCTCGACGGGGGGAACACCTGATGAGACTCTGCCGCTTCAACGATGACCGGCTCGGAGTCGTCGAGGAGGACTCCGTACAGGATATTACGTATACGGTGGATAGCTTCCCTTCGCTCCGGTGGCCGTTACCGAAGGGTGATCCTCTCGTCGCCAACCTGGCGGCCGTCGGCGCCGCCATGAAGGCCACGAAGGAGGTGGCACGGCGGATCCCGCTGGCCGACGTCCGCTTGGGCAGTCCCGTGACATCACCCACGAAGATCATGGCGGCGCCGGCGAATTACCGACTGCACGTTGAGATCGACGCGCAGGACCCCGGCGTCCACCACGGCGTACACAACCGGCAGCTGGAAGGGCTCACGCATCCGGTCGAGGAGCTCGGGCTCTTTCTCAAGGCCACATCGTCGGTAGCGGGGCCGGCAGATGGCGTCAGGGTGGGTCGAGTGGATCGACGCACGGACTACGAGGTTGAGCTCGCGGTCATCATTGGGCCAGAGGCTCGCGGGGTCCCGGCCGGCGAAGCGATGCGCCATGTGGCGGGATACTGCATCGGACTCGACATGAGTGTGCGAGGGACCGAAGACCGGAGCTTCCGGAAGTCCGCTGACACGTTCACCGTCCTCGGGCCGTGGCTCACCACCGCTGACGATGTAGCGGACCCGGGAGACCTCACCCTCTGGCTGGCGTTGAACGGCATCGAGCGTCAGCGATCGTCGACCGGCGCCATGACCGTCGCGATCCCACGGCTGATCGAGCTGGCGTCCGCCGCCTACACGCTTTACCCCGGCGACGTGCTCATGACGGGGACCCCGGCCGGCGTCGGTCCGGTCGTCCCCGGCGACATCATCGTCGCCGGATGCGAGGGGCTCGGCGAGATGACCGTCAACGTGATGTCCGCGTAGTGGCTTCGCACGACAGCAAGGCGCGACCGTTACAGACCATCGACGGCGGAGGAGCCGTGGAAGCGGATGACAAGATCGTCTTCGACGTACCCTTCGATGAGAACTCCCTGCTGACGGCTGATCCGGCCGAACTGGCGCGGCGCCTCAACCTGCAGAGAGCGCCTGGCTACCTGATACGACGGCTCGACAGCCGGGCTGCAGCACTGTACGAGACCTCCACCGGCCAGTCGACGCTGACCACCCGTCAATTCGGCCTCCTCGAGGTCGTCTTTCAGTGCGGTGTGGTGAGACAGAGCGAGCTGGCCAATCGGCTGCATCTTGACCGCAGCACGCTCGGTGAGATGATCCAGCGGATGGCCGACCGGAAGCTACTTACTCGTCGGACCCTGCCCGATGATCGCCGAACGAGCGAGATCGAGCTGACTCCGTTCGGCGAGGCGACGTTGCTGGAGAACGTCCGGGGGGCGATTCAGGCCCAGGTCGAATTCCTGGCGCCGCTGCCGGCCTTTCTGCGGCCGGTGTTCATGAGGTGTCTGGAGATCTTGACCGAGACGGACGGGAGCGCCGTCCCTCCGCCCGACGATCTACTTCCCGCGTCCCTGACGACAAGACAAGGAGTGCCGCGAACATGAGTGCTGACCTATCGAGCGATCCACAGACAGTGCTTGCGCCTCGCGAGTCCATGGACGATCTCTATGCGCAGGCCGATCGCCTCGACGTCACGCCGGGCTGGATCGACCGGCGTGACCCGATCTTCTGGGCCCAACCTCGGACCTCGTATCTGCCCATGCTCTGGCAATACGATCACGTCAGGGACGCGCTCGACGTCGCCGGCGGTCTGATCGACGTCGAGCTGGCGGAGCGTCGCAACCTTGTGCTCCGTAACCCTGCGCCGGGGAACAATTTCGCGACCGCACGGACCCTCGTCTGCGCGTATCAGATGATCCTTCCCGGGGAGGTGGCACCCACCCACCGGCACGCGCCACACGCGCTGCGGATCATCTTGGACGCCATTGGGTCCTACTCGATTGTCGATGGAGAGCGAATTCCGATGGAGACCGGGGACGTTATCTTCACCCCTGGTGAGAAATGGCATGGTCACGGCCATGAGGGCACCGACCCCGCCTATTGGTTGGACGGGCTGGACATCCCGTTGGTCCATCTCCTCGAACCGATGTTTTACGAGGAGTATCCCGGCCGATATCAGAAGATTGCCAGCGTGGCGACGGCTTCTCCTTACCGGTTCGCACGCGACGACATCGAGCGTGCGCTGGACAAGGCGAACCCGGATCCGGAGGGGGCTCACGGCCCGCGAGTGACCTTGGCCGCGCCGGACGTGCCGACGATGAACGTCACCGTCGAGCGGCTGGTTTCGGGCGTCGACACCCGTCCTCATCGCTCGAACGCCAATCGGGTCTTCGTCGCCACGACCGGCGAGGGGTCGACCACGATCGACGGAGTCAGCTACGAGTGGAGTCGCGGCGATGCGGTCGTGGCCCCGACGTGGACCACGTTCAGCCACAGGGCCACGTCGGACGCCACGCTCTTGAGCATTTCTGACGAGCCGACGATGCGCGCCCTCAACTACTACCGAGGCGAGCATCAGTGAGCACCACGCAAAGAAGGAGACGGAGAAGGTCATGTACCCAACAGCATTTCCGCGAAATCAATGGTATGTCGCCGCACAGAGTCATGAGATAACTGGGGACCTCAAGCAGCGATGGTTGCTCGATGAGCCGGTATGCCTGTATCGCCAAGGTGATAACCGTGTGATCGCATTGATCGATCGGTGCGTGCATCGTCAGTTGCCGCTGAGCCGAGGGCGGCGCGTCGGAGATCTGGTCGAATGCGGTTACCACGGCATCCAGTACGCGAGTGACGGTCGGGCGGTGAGGATCCCCTCGCAGAACAACGTGCCGGCCACATGCCGTGTCCGTTCGTATCCGATCTCAGAGCAAGGTGGCCTTGTGTGGATCTGGATGGGCGATCCGGCACTGGCCGACGAATCCGGCATCGTCGAGCTGCCGTGGCTGAGCAGCACGCAATGGAAGACCGTCGGCGGCGTGTCGCACATGAAGGCCAGGACGCAGCTACTGAACGAGAACCTGCTCGACTTGTCTCACCTGACGTTTCTCCATCCAGACTCCATCGGCACCACGCAGGTTGCGGAGATTCCGGTGAAGACCTCGGTGAGCGACACGTCCATTCGGGTCTCGCGTGCCATGAACGATGTCGACTCCCCTCCGTACTTCGTCAAGGTGATGCATCTGGCGGGCCGGATCGACCGGTACCAGACCGCCGAGTTCTGGCCGCCGAGCGTCCATGTCACCCATGTCGGGGCCCAACCCACCGGGGAGCCCGACGACGCCAACCTCTGCCAGCACAAGGCCATCCACTGCATCACCCCGGAGCGGGAGAGGAGCGCCCACTACTTCTGGCTTGTCGCCCGCGACTACAACATCGACGACTCCGAGGTCGACGATCTCTGGACCTACGGAAGCGCTTCGGTCATCTCGCAGGACATCGAGGCCTGTGAGAACATCGAGGAGATGATCACGGCCTGCGAGCCGGACTACCCCGTCGAGTTGAACCTCAAGGTGGATGGCGGCCCGCTCCGCTCCCGTCGCATCATCGAGCAGTTGGTCGCAGCAGAGCGAGCCCAGGGCCAGGAGTAAAGAGGGCTCTGCCTGCCGTCAGTGATTTCTGCCGGCAAGGACCGCCTGGATCCACGAGTCGGTCCGATTCGCTGACGAGGGAAGGGCTCGGAGACCGGCCGTACGGAGGTCGACGGACAGTTCATCGAGGGTGAGGCGGCGAGCCGTGAACCTCTGCGTCCACCGCTCACCGTCTGCCGAGTAGGTGACCGTCGCGTGGAGTAGCCCGGCCTCGTTGGTGTGCACCACAAGGTCGATGGCGACGTCCGCGACTTCGCTCCTGATGACCTGCCCAGCAGTCAGGCCATCGAACCAGTCGGGACGATGCCACTGGATCCAGGCGACGCCCGTGGCAGTCAGATGGTGGGCAATGGCGCCGAGGAAGGCGCAACGCGTCTCGCGGTCCGGGACGTTAACGAGGTGGCTCGCCAAGAGCACAACCTCGAAGCGCTCACGCAGTTGCAGGCCTTCGATGTCGGCCAGCACCGTCTCCGCCCCATGGACCAAGGCGAGCATGGCGGCAGAGTTGTCGACCGCCACAACGCGGTGGCCGAGGTCGACCAGCGGATCAGCCGTGCGGCCCGTGCCCGCGCCGAGGTCCAGGATCGACGCCCCTGGGCGGCTGTGGGTGTGGATGAGGTCTGCCTCGGGGCCTGGAGGCAGACGGGCGTAAACCTCGACGGCGCAGCCGTCGGCGGTGATGACCCCCGGGCCCTCGCCGGTGGCGCTGTTCATGCTCGTCCTCGTTTCTATGAGCCGATCGTGCGAGCTGGTCGTCGGGCAGACGCGGCCTTGTTCTTCAGCGGCGATCTGATGCGGTCAGGGGCGTTACGACACGACGCGTATGGCGCATCGAGGTCCGGTCGCGCCGGCGAGGCGTCGATCCGCCGTGAGCAGTTCGCACTCGAGGGCCTCGGCGAGTGCCACGTATGCTGCGTAGTAGGCGGTCACGTTGGCGCGAAGCTCGTAGGCGCGACGCATCAGCCGTAGCGTTGGGACTCGTTCGAGGTCCACCCGCTCCAAGTCACCGACGGCAGCCTCGAAGCGCTGGTCGGAGATCGTGCGGGCCAGCCAACGCTTGCGCAGAACGGCCACGGTTTCGACGTCGATCAGATCAGGCGAAGCAAGATCCCCGCCGCCCCGAAGCTCGTCGCGCGCGGTGCGCCCGTCATCGTCGTCATCACCGAGGGCATTGGCCAGCACCGAAGCATCGACAACGATCACAGTCGGCTGCGCTCTTCGCCGAGGTCCTGAACGGCCTGGCCGAGCCCTACCCGGCCGCCCTTCCGCGCCTCGACGCCGTCCAGTACGTCGCGTACCTCGTGGCGTTCGGCCAGGCGACGCAGCTCCGATGCCAGGTATTGCTGCAGTGATTGGTGACGTTGTTCGGCCTTGCGCTGAAGGGCCGCATGGACGTCGTCGGGAAGGTCACGGACAAGAACGTTCGGCATGCTTGCATTATGCTTGCAGGTAGACCCCGGATACAAGGAGCCGACGCGGTCTCTGTCACCGTTGGGCTCCGCGTCGGTCCCCTCGGCCTCGGCACGACCGGCGCGACTAGTAAGAGATCGTCACGGGGCAGCGCTCCTTGCGTTCTCCGGGCCGGGTTTGAGGTGGGCGCCTCACGCTTCGAACTCTTCGTGTTCCCGAAGCGAGGTTCGATGTTACGCAAATCTATCCAGAGCAGGTGACGCCAGTCAAGGGCTCGGACCGGCAGGGGTCGACAAGCCCTCTCGAGCATCCGGCCGACCATGGGGCGAGACCGGCGTGTCGAGCGCTCGCACCGGGGCCCCGGGATCATCGAGATCTGTTCGAAACCGTTGACTGGCCTCCTGTTCGTGCGGTAGAAATGATTCGGAAATCCGAAAGTGTCTTCGCGAAGCTGAATGCTGTTTCGTGCTTCTGTCCGCCACTTTCGCTGGTCTGACGAGACGGTGAGGCGCCATGTCCACGCCCGCGGGTGAAACTGCCGGCCACTACCTGCCACTGGTCGCGACACCGGAGGAATCCGCGCTGCGCGACGTCACGCGGTCCATAGCGGCGAAGTTCGGACCCAACTACTTCCAGCGCGTCGCCCAGGAGGGCGGGCAGCTCACCGAGCTGTGGCAGACGCTGGCAACCAACGGCTTCGTCGGCGTCCACCTGCCGGAGAAGTACGGCGGAGGCGGGCGCGGGATCTACGAGCTCGCGGCCGTGGTCGAGGAGACGGCGATCGCCGGGTGCGCCCCGCAGGCGTTCATCTACTCGGCCGGGATGGCCGGACCCCTGCTGTCCAAGCACGCGACGAAGGCCGTCCGGGACGAGTGGGTCCCGCGTCTGGCGTCGGGCGTTAGCATCATCTCCTTCGCCCTCACCGAGGCCGACGCCGGCTCGAACACACACAACATCCGCACTCGCGCGGAGCACAAGGACGGCCGGTACGTGCTGAACGGGGCCAAGCAGTTCATCACCGGGGTGGAGAGCGCCGACGCCCTTATCGTCGCGGCCCGCACCGGGACGAACGAGCGGACGGGTCGCGCTCGGATCTCGCTGTTCCTGGTCGACGCGAACTCGGCCGGCCTGTCGAAGACTGTCATCCCCACCGCTATCGGCATGCCGGAGAAATCCTGGTCGCTGTTCTTCGACGACGTCGAGGTCGACGAGTCCCGCCTGCTCGGCGAGGAGGACCGTGGGCTGCGGGCGATCTTCGACGGACTGAACGCGGAGCGCGTCCTGGTAGCGGCGATGACGAACGGCTTCGCCCAGTACGCGCTGGCGAAGGCGGTGAAATATGCGAGTGAGCGGGACGTCTGGGGGGCCCCGATCGGCAGCCACCAGGGCGTGGCGCACCCCCTCGCTCGTATCCACGTCGAGATCGAGGCCGCTCGGCTCATGACGCAGAAGGCCGGCATCCTCTACGACGCCGGTGCCGACGCGAACACGGTCGGCGAATCGGCGAACATGGCCAAGCTGATGGCGGCCGACGCGGCAATCCACAGCTTCGACCGGGCGATCCACACACACGGCGGCAACGGGGTCACCCTCGAGTACCAGCTGGTCAACTACTGGTTCCACGTCAGGCTGCTGAAGGTTGCCCCGGTGTCCGAGGAGCTCGTGCTGAGCTACATCGCGCAGAACACCCTTGGCCTGCCCAAGTCGTACTAGACATCGCTGCTGGTCGACCCATGTCTGGACTGGAGGCGAAGTGGGCGCGCAGGACGACGAAACCGGTCTCGTGTTCGGGACCGTGGAAGAGGGGAAGGCCTTCGTCGGTCACCGCACCGACCGCCGGGCCGCCATCACCCCGGTGACCGAGCGGACGGCGACGCTGTTCAGCGCGCTGATCGAGGACGGTAACCTTCGGTATTGGGGCGGCGGCTACGCGCCGTTCGCGCTGCTGCTGTCTTTCGATTTCCGCTACCCCTGGCATCCGGACCCGGCGGTGGACATCCGGCCGACGCGCATCTTCCGGGAGGTTCCGTTGCCCGGGCACTTCATCGTGAACGTCGAGACCGACACCGAGCACCGGCGCCGCATCCGGGTCGGTGAGACGGTGTGGACCGAAGGCGTCGTCGACGACGTCAGCGACACGAAGTCGACGCGGCTCGGCGCCGGGAGCTTCATCCGGTCGAAGACGCTGTACAGCACTGCTGACGGGGAACTCCTGGCCACCAATACCAACGTCCTGTTCCGCTACGAACGCCACGAGACGCCGGACGGCTCGCCATGACCTTCGCCGTCGGTGATCAGCTGCCGCCAACCCAGGTCGAGGTCACGTTCGAGCGGATCGCGCAACTGACAGCGACGAGCGGCGATTGGTATCCCGGCCACTACAACCCGGCCTACGCGGCCGAGCAGGCCCAGCCGACGATCTTCGCGAGCACCCTGTACCTGCACGGCGTTATAGACAAGTTCGTCACCGACACCTTCGGGTCGGACGCCTTCATCTTTCGGAGGAGGATGCGGATGCTGTCCTCCGTCTACGCGGGGTTCACCGGAAGCCTGCGCGGATCTGTGGTCGCCGACGACCCTGCGAGCGGACGACGCACCGTGCAGCTCGAACTGGCCGACGAGACCACGGTCGTGGTCTGGGCCGAGGTCGTCTTCGGGGTGGCCGATGAGTGATCAGCTCCGGGCCGCGCCCCGCCACGCCGATCCCCCTGTGTCGGGCTCGATCGACGACGGCCCCCTCGCCGGGATCCGAGTGATCGAGCTGGCGTCGATGTACGTCGCCCCGATGGCGACCCAGTACCTAGGGGACATGGGCGCCGACGTCATCAAGGTCGAGTCGCCCAGCGGGGATCTCACCCGGTCGATGGGTCCATCCAAGTCTGACGGCATGGGCGCTTTCTTCGTGTCCTGCAACCGCAACAAGCGCAGCATCGTGCTGGACCTGAAATCCCCGCCGGCGCTGGCCGTACTCCGCAAGCTGATCGCCGAGAGCGACGTCGTCGTGACCTCCATCCGCGGCGAGGCGGCCCACCGGCTCGGGATCTCCTACGAGCAGATCCAGGTCTACGCGCCGGCCATCGTCTACTGCCACGGGGTCGGTTACGCGGAGGGCGGCCCGTACTCCGGTCGTCCGGCCTACGACGACGTCATTCAGGCGGCGTCCGGGCTGGCGTCCATGCAGACGATCATCGCCGGCGTCCCCCGGTACATGCCGACGATCCTGGCCGACAAGGTCGCCGGGATGCATCTGGCGTACGCTGCCGTGCTCGCGCTGTTCCACCGCGAGCGCACCGGGCGCGGCCAGAAGGTAGTCGTCCCCATGTTGGAGACCCTCGCGGCCTTCAACCTTATCGAGCACCTCTGGGGGCACAGCTTCGAGCCGCCGCTGGCCGCAATGGGCTACGTCCCGGTTAGCCAGGCCGCGCGGCACCCGTTCGCGACCGCGGACGGCTTCCTGTCCGTCCTGCCGTACTCCGACAAGCAGTGGAAGCGATTCTTCGAGCTTGCCGGCGAGCCCGAACTTTCGGCCGATCCGCGGCTCGCGACCTTCGGGGCCCGGCAACAGAACATCCACTTTTCTTGGCAAGTGATCGAACGCCTGACCGCGACCAAGTCCACGGCGGATTGGATCGAGATCCTCGGGGTCGAGGACATCCCGCATGCCCCGGTCAACACGCTCGAGGGGCTGCTCGAGGACCCGCACCTGACCAAGATCGGGTTCTGGCGGCACATGACCGACGGGACGGGGGAGCAGCTGCTGACGCCGATGAACCCGCTCGATCTCCAGGGCTCCGCGCCGTCGATCCGCCTCGGGCCCCCCGCCCTGGGCCAGCACACCAACGACGTGCTGGCCGGCCTCGGCATCTCGAGCGCGGAGATCGACGATCTCGCGGGGCGGGTCGAGGGCGATGGTTGACGGACGCGGGCCCGCGGGAGCGGGCCGATGACCGCCACGCGCGCTGCGTCCATCGTCGGGATCGGGGCGACGGAGTTCTCGAAGAACTCCGGGCGCAGCGAGTACCGGCTTACCGTGGAGGCCACGATCGCCGCGCTGCGCGACGCTGGCATCGCGGCCGGCGACGTCAACGGCGCCGTCACCCTGACCTACGACACCACTACCCCGAGCGAGCTGGGCCGGGCCGTCGGGTTCGGCCCGCTGACCTTCTTCCAGCGCGTGGAGTACGGCGGGGGCGGCGGCTGCGGCACGCTCATGCTCGCAAAGCTCGCCGTCGAGGCCGGCCTCGCCACCACCGTCGTCTGCTACCGCGGCCTGAACGAGCGCTCCGGTCGGCGCTTCGGACGGGCCGCGAATTCGGGGGTGCTCGGGGGCGACTCCGATGGCGTGCGAATCGGCTGGCAGGCCCCGTTCGGGGTCGCGGTCCCGGCCGGTCACACCGCCCTCGTCACCCGTCGCTACATGCACGAGACGGGGACGACGTCGGAAGACTTCGGCCGGCTGGCCGTCCTGCTGCGGCAGAACGCGGCTACAAATCCCAATGCCTACTTCTATGGCCAGCCGATTACCCTCGATGACCACCAGGCCTCGCCGTTGATCGTCGATCCGTTGCATCTACTCGACTGCTGCCAGGAATCCGACGGTGCGGTCGCCTTCGTGGTGACGACGGCCGAACGCGCGTGCGATCTCCCCGGCGCGCCGGTGCGGATCGTGGCGGCGGCGCAGGGGCTGGCGGTCGAGCAGGACCACATGGCGAACTACGCGCGGCCCGATCCGACCGATGCCGAGGAGTCACGCATCGTCGCCACCGAACTGACCCGCCAAGCCGGATTCCGTCCCAGCGACGTCGACTTCGGCATCTTCTACGACCACTTCACGCCACTGGTGCTCATGCAGATGGAGGCCTACGGCGTGTGCGGACGGGGCGAGGCCGGCGCTGCGCTGGCCGACGGCAGGTTCGCCCTAGACGGCGCCCTCCCGATCAACCCCCACGGCGGGCACATCGGCGAGGCCTACATCCACGGTTTCAACGGGATCGCAGAGGCGGTGCGTCAGTTACGCGGCATAGCGGTCAACCAGCTGACGCGCACCACGACCGCCCTGGTCACCAGTGGCAGCGCCGTTCCGACCAGTGGTGTGATCCTGGCGCGTGACGTATGAGCACGTCGTCCGGACGGGACGGGGGCCGGCGTGTCTAACCCCGTGGCGAGCGAATCCAACTGGCCGATTCCGGCGCGCACCAGCGAGACCAGGTTCTTCTGGGAAGGCATCGACGCCCGCGAGCTGCGCATCCAGCGCTGTGTCGGCTGCGGGCAGCTGCGACACCCGCCCCGGCCGGCCTGTCCGACATGCGGGTCGCTCGACTGGGACTATGCCGTCACCGACGGCACCGGCGAGCTGTATTCCTACGCGGTGCACCACCGCCCGGCGGTGCCGGGGCCGCTGTTGCCCTACGTCTCGGCCATCGTTGCGCTGTCGGCCGGTGTCCGGATGCTGTCGAACGTCGTCAACGCCGACTTCGACGAACTCGCCATCGGCCTGCCCGTCATGGTGGTCTTCCGTACCGTGCGCGCTGGTCTGACGTTGCCGCAGTTCGAACCGGCGTCCACGACCCGATAGGAAGTCATGAGCCCCTCATCGTCACCATCTCAGGCGTCGCTGAAGGGCGTGCGCGTGGTCGATTTCAGTCAAATGCTGTCCGGACCGTTCTGCACGCAGCAGCTCGCCGATCTCGGCGCGGACATCATCAAGATCGAGGTGCCGGTACGGGGCGACGACAGCCGGCACTACACTACGATCTCGGTCGCCGGTGAGGGTGCATTGTTCCTCAGCGCCAACCGGAACAAGCGGAGCATTGCTGTAGATCTGAAAAGCCCATCGGGCCTCATGATCGCCCGGGCCCTGGCCGCCACTGCCGACGTCGTGGTGCAGAACTTCTCCAACGGCGTGGCCGACCGACTGGGCATCGGGTACGAGGCGCTGGCGGCGGACAACCCGCGCCTGGTCTATTGCAGCGTCACCGGCTACGGCCTGGATGACCCGTCCGAGGTGCCTCGGCGCGCGTACGACGGGATGATCCAGGCCTGCAGCGGCTTCATGTCCCTCACCGGGTACGAGGATCGCCCGCCGGTGCGGTCGTCGATCCCTATCCTCGACGTCGCCACCGCGCTAACCGCGACGAACGCGATCCTGGCCGCGATCATCGCGCGGGCCTCGACCGGCCGGGGCCAGCTCGTCGAGATCGCGCTGCTCGACGTGGCGATGTCGACCCTCACGATCTTCGGGCAGGGAAACCTGATCTCGGGCCAGGATCTGCGTCCCACGGGCAACCGGGCCCCGCAGACGGCCCCTAGCGACGCCTACGAGACGGCCGACGGCCTGATCTTCCTGACCTGCGGGAACAACCGGCTGTTCGAGCGGTTGGCGCGCGAAGCCCTCGACCTGCCCGAGTTACTGACCGACCCCGACTTCGCCACCAACGCCGCCCGGGTGAAGCACATCGAGCGGCTCACCGAGATCCTGGCCTCGCGGTTCAGCCAGGCATCGCGCGACCACTGGGTGGACAAGCTCAATGCGGCCGGGGTGCCGGTGGCGCCGATCCTGTCGATCGGTGAGGCCATGCGCTCGGACGACGTCCGCCGCCGCGGGATCGTGACCGAGGTTTCGCATCCGGCCGCGGGGCAGGTGTCCCTGATCCGCTCGGCCATGCGGCTTGGGGACACGCCGGTCGAGCCGGCGGTGGCGCCACCGCTGCTCGGTCAGCACACCGACGAGATTCTCCGGGAGGTGCTGGGGATGAGTGCGGACGAGGTCCGGACCGCGCGGTCCGCCGGAGCGTTCGGGCCGGCACCGGTCCTGTGACCGATCCCGTAGTCGTGACGGTGGCTGGGCCAGGGATCGTCGGCTCGAGCCGCCGTGCGGTTACGCCACACCGGGCCGGAGCGACACGAAGTACCGAGGCGAGCCTTCGGACCCGATGGTCCGGACGGTCACACGACCGGTCCCGGCGAGGTAGACGAGGTGCGCTGCTGTCTCGGTCACCGCCTGCATGCGCGTGCGGCCCTGGTAGTGCGACCACGGACGCGACCACGTCAGGTGAGGTGCGACCTCCCACGGGGTCAAGCCATCGTCGTGCCCGAGCAGGTCGACGATCTCGCCCGAGCGCTCCTGGTGATGGGTCAGCAGCTGCTCGACCCGCGCGGGGAGACCGGTGAACCTCCACTCGTGCGCGGGGTAGATCTCGCGGGCCACGATCTTGGCCGTCGCCTGCAGCGAGGTGAGGTAGTCGCCGAGTGGGTTGCCCTCGACCCCGCGGGTCACGGAGATGTTCGGGGTGATACGCGGCAGGATGTGATCGCCGGCGAAGACGGTATCGGTGTCCTCGTCCACGAACATGGTGTGGCCCGGGGTGTGCCCCGGCGTGTGCACGGCTCGCAGGTGCCACGAGGGCACATCGACGAACTCCCCGTCGGCCAGCAAGCGGTCGGGCTCGAGCCCGGCGTAGGCGACTCGACTGACCTTGGAGTGGTTCACGCTCTCGTGCGCCTCAGCCGCGCTCGCCCCGAGGACCTGCAGGCGGGCGACGTCGCCGTCGAGGGCGAGCTGCAGGTCGCGGTAGTCGGGCCGGCTGATGAGATTCGCGTCGGCGGGGTGCAGCGCGACCCAGGCGCCCGACGCTTCGCGCACCCGGCCGGCCAGCCCGAGGTGGTCGAGGTGCATGTGGGTCACGAGCACCCCGTGGACGTCGGTCACCGACGCCCCGATGCTCGTGAGGCCGGCGGTGAGGGCGTCCCAGGCCGCGTCGGACGCCCACCCGGAGTCGATCAGGGTGAGCCCGCCCCGGGCCGCCAGCGCATACGACACTACGTAGCGCAGCGGATTGTCGGGCATAACGACCGGGATGGACCAGAGTCGGGCGCTCAGCTGTTCGACCGGAGGTATCGAGCGCTCCAGCCATGCTTGCCGTTGTAAAGTACCGGTGATCTGAATAGGCGAATCCGACAGTTCCAAGTTGTCAACTCCTCACGGCGTCGCGCCGTCGTGAACATAGCTTGTCCCGCCAAATGTGGGCAGAGTAGACGCGCCGGCAATTTGCGACCATTCGGGTCGCAAACAGGCCGTTGTCGACAACGAAAGCGAGAACGCAACCACGATGAGTGAACTCCCCGAGGTGCTGCTCGGGGTCCGGGTCCTGGACCTGTCCATTTACCCTCCCGGAGCCTTCGCCACGATGCTCCTGGCCGACTTCGGCGCCGACGTCACGGTGGTGGAGCCGCCGCTGCGCCTGTCCACCGCGCGCCGGCCGTCACTCGTGGCGACCGACGGTCCACCCGGCTGGGACGATGACGAGCGACTACTCGCTTACAACCCGCTACGCCGCAACAAGCGCTCCATCGTGGTTGACCTCAAGAGTGCGGACGGCGTGGCGGTCGTGCGTCGGCTTGCGGCGACAGCGGACGTCGTCGTCGAAGGTTTCCGGCCCGGGGTGGCCGACCGGCTGGGGCTCGGCTACGACCAGCTGCGCGAGGTCAACCCGGCGTTGGTCTACTGCTCGGTGACCGGCTACGGACAGGACGGGCCGCGGCGGCAGGAGGCCGGGCACGACCTGAACTACATCGCCACGTCCGGCCTGCTGTCCCTCGTGGGATCGCGGGCCGGCGACCTTGCGATTCCGGTCAACATCGCCGGAGACTTCGCCGGCGGGGGCCTGATGGCCGCCTACGGCGTGCTCCTCGCCCTGTGGGCCTCCCGGGCGAACGGCCACGGCCAACACGTCGACGTGGCCATGACCGACGGGAACCTTGCGCTGCTGGCCTCCCAGGTCGGGCGGACCCTGGCCGGGGAGCGCGCGCCGGAGGCGGGCCGGGGCCGACTGACCGGCCGCAACCCGAATTACAACGTCTACCGCTGCAAAGATGGGGGTTGGATCGCGGTCGGCTGCGTGGAGCCGGAGTTCTGGCTGGCCTTCTGCATACAGATGGGTCGCCCGGAATGGGTCGCCGCGGTCGGGGATCCGGACGCCGCGGAGCGGTGCTACGAGGAGTTGGTGGAGACGTTCCAGGCGCGCTCGCGCGATGACTGGATGACCGTTCTCGACGGTGCTGCCTACTGCGTCAGCCCGGTCCTGTCGATCGACGAGGCCCTTGAGGACGAGCACGCCCGCGCCCGGGACCGAGTGCTCGACGTGCTCGACCCCCGCGTCGGCCCGGTCCGCCAGATCGGCGTGACTCCTCGGCTGGGCTCGACACCTGGCCGGGTGCGCACCCCGTCGGCGAAGCGCGGCGAACACACCGCCGACGTGCTGGCCGAACTCGGCTTCGCGGCGGCGGAGATCGCCGCGCTGCGGCAGGCCGGCGCGGTCGAATGACCCGCCTCGTGGCGAGGGTACTGACCCGCTCGGCCGGTGCTGGAATATCAGTTTCACCGCAGACCTTGACGCCGGCGAAGTGACATGGTTCACTTCGCCGTATCGAATCAAGGTTCGGTCTGGCGAATCTTAGGGGAAGCCCTCGCCAGAACGATCAGGCCGCTCGTGGGGGAGCCAGCCAGTGTCCGTCAGTGGGTGTGTGGGTTGGCCGACCAGGAGTGAGCGTCGCTCGCCCCGTGTCCTCGGCCGGGTTTGCCGATGTCGCCTACGGGTGACGTCGCAAGTCGATCTAGGAAGCGATCCGCGTGCGTCGTCGAACGTCGACCGCCGCCGCGATCGAGGTACCGAGAAGTCGCGTGCGGCTGACGAGTCGCCGCACCATTTGACAGCTGAACAAACCCCGTGTTCCGTGCGCAATCTGCTGCGTTTCGCGAGCGAAAATCTGAGATTGGGCTTGACTGTTCTACATGGTTAAGTAATAATCTCCCGCGATCCCGGGCACGGACAGCGCAAGCCCCAACACTTCGAGGCGAGGAGCTGAGGAAAGGTGAACGAAATCCGGCCTGATACATCCGTGGCCATTGGGCCGGCCCGCCGGCTCCGACCCGCTCGACGAGCTGCGGTCACCATCGCAGCGGTGACCTCCGTGGTTACGGTCATCGCCGGGTGTTCGTCGACTTCGTCAGGCAGTTCCGGCTCCGGGTCCGGCAAGACCTACAACGTGCTGGCCAGCCTGCCGCTGAGTGGGCCTGAGGCCACCAACGGCGAAGATATCCAGATCGGTCTGAAGGCAGCCGTCGCCCAGGTCAACTCGACTGGTGGGATCGACGGCAAGCAGGTCAAGCTGACGATCAAGAACGACAACGGCGACCCCAACACAGCGGTGAACATCGTCCAGTCCGCGATCTCCAGCGGCTCCAAGCCCGATCTGGTCGCTTCCGGGCCGACCCAGGAGGCGGTCGCCATAGCGCCGCTGTTGCAGAAGCAGAAGATCCTGATGATCAACGTTGGGGCGGCCAGCCAGCTCGCCGACACCTCGAAGTTCCCGCTGTTCTTCGCGACCGCGATCGACGCCTTCGACATTCAGGCGGCCAACATTGCCTATGCGAAGTCGAAGGGCTACACGCACATCGCCCTACTCTCGGGGACCGACGGGTTCGGGCAGAGCAGCGAGCAAGCGTTCAAGCAGGCTGCGGCCAGCGCCGGCGTCAAGGTGTCCTATGGAAACTTCGACCCGGCTGGTACCGACTACACAGCCGTCCTGGAGAAGCTGCGGTCCAGCAACCCGCAGGCGGTCGTGTTCGACGCGATCGGTACGCCGACCGGCTTGATCCTCAAGGACCGGGCCGCGATCCACTGGACCGTCCCGTTCATCGGTGACGCCGGCGTCGCCGTGTCGGACAACTATTCCTTCGTGCCGCACAACGCGCTGAAGGGTGTGGTCATCCAGTACCCGACCCTCGACGTGGCTGGGGCGTCCGGCAAGAGCCCGGCCTACAAGAAGGCCTATGCCGCCTTCACGGCCGGAGGAACCCTGAAAGACCCGCTGGCGGCGACGGGCTACGGCTACGACGTCATCATCGCGGCTCAGGTCGGCGCGGCGTCCGCGAAGTCGACGGACGGGACGAAGATCGCGAATGCGCTGGAGACCCTGCCAGCTAGCACCCCGGTGACCTGGGTGTCGAAGAACGGCCCGCTCGGTTTCACCAAGTCCTCGCACAGCGTCCACTACGTGCGCAGCGACTTCTCCTACCTCCCGATCGGACCGATCAGCAACGGACTGGTGACGGCCGCCTCTTAGGCACTGGCCGGTTGCCAACGGGTACCGGGTGGACCGCTGCGCGTGCGGCCAACCACCGGCCCCGCCCGGGCTTTCGCCACGAACCCACGACTTCTGAACGGATAGTCACCAACGATGACGGTATTTTGGTCAGGCCTCTCGGTCGGAGCGATCTACTCGCTGCTGGCGCTGACGTACGGTCTCACGCTGACGAGTTCCGGGACGTTCAACTTCGCCCAGGCGCAGTTGGTCATGGTCGGGGCCTTCGCGGCCTTCGTCTTCAACAACGAGATGGCTCTGTCGCCCGTCGTGACTATCGTGCTCAGCGCGCTGATCGGCGTGGTCATCGGGCTAGTCGAGGAGTTCCTCCTCCTGCGGCTGCTCGGGTCCCGGCGTCAGGAGGCCGCCCTGGTCACGACCGTCGGCGGGGCGGTGGCCCTGGACGGGATCGCCCTACTGATCTGGGGGGTCCAGCCCCGCTCGGTCAGTTTCTTGTCCAACTCGAAATCGCTGCACTGGCTCGGTGGCTACCTCCAGGTGGCCGACGTCGCGATCTTCGCGGTGACGGTGGTCGTGGCGTTCGCCCTGCACCTCGTCACTACCCGAACGCGAGTAGGCCTCGCGATCCGCGCCACTGCGAGCGATCCCGAGGCGGCCCAACTCCGCGGAATCAACACCCGGTTCGTCGGCGCGGCGAGCTTCGTCGTCGCCGGCCTGATCCTCGGCGGTGTCGGCATCCTGGTTTGTTCGAAGTTGCTGGCCACCTACAACATGGGTGACGGCCTGGTCGTGTACGGGTTCGTCGCGCTGGCCCTCGGCGGCTTTCAGAGCTATCAACGGATCCTGCTCGGCGGCCTAGCCGCCGGGGTTGTTCAGGAAGTCTGCGCGCGCTACTTCGACGCCAACGCCAGCAACCTGATCCTGTTCGGAATCCTGATCGTACTGCTGATGGTGAGACCGGCCGGATTCCTCTCGGTCGCCAAGACGCGGGAAGTCTGATCGTGACCGTCAAACCGAAGAGTCGCTTCGTCGCCCTCGCCCTAGTGGTCGTCCTGCTGCTGTTCCTACCGCAGCTCGGACTGCAAATCTACTGGCAGCGGCAGATAGAGCTCATCGCCATCTACACGCTGCTCGTCAGCGGGCTGAACCTGACGTTCGGCTACGCCGGCGAACTGGCTCTCGGGCAGGTGGCCACCCTGGCGGGAGGCGCTTACACAGCCGCGATCCTGACCAGCCACGGCCACAGTGACCTGATCCTCGACTTCGTCTGCTCGATCGTCGTCGCGGTCGTCCTCGGTCTCATCGTCGGCATCCCCGGCCTTCGGCTGACGAATTGGTCGCTGGGCCTGGTGTCGCTGTTCCTCCTGCTCATCGTGCCGAATATCCTCGACGAGTTCTCGAGTCAGACGGGCGGGGCCGAGGGGCTGCCCGGCATCATCGATCCGACTGTGTTCGGCCAATCGCTGGGCAATCTCGGCTTTTACGAGATCTCGATCGTCGTCATGTGCCTCTGGATCGTGGTGGCCCGCAACGCCGTCACCTCGCCGTACGGGGCGGCGCTGGGCTCGCTGCGGCAGAGCGGCACACTGGCCCGCTCGCTCGGCCTGTCTGTGACCCGACTGAAGCTGACGACTTACGTCCTCGGCAACGTCCCGGCCGGCCTCGCCGGCTGCCTGTACGCCTTTTACTCCGGCTACGTGACCCCGGTGGCGTTCAACTTCTCCCTAGCGGTAGCCCTCCTTGCCGCCTCGATCCTCGGTGGCTCGGCCAGCATCTACGGGGCGCCGCTGGGAGCGGCTCTGCTGGTGCTCGGGCCGCTGCGCACGACCTCGTTCAACACCTCCTCGACCCTGATCTATGGGCTGTTCCTGGTCTTCGTCGGTCTCGTCTTCCGCGGTGGGTTCGCCCGGGTCGGTCACTGGGTCCTCGCGTGGATCGCCACCCGGATCGTCCGGCCAGATCGGACGGCGGACGCGCCGGTGGCCGAGAGTTCCGAGCTGAAGTCCCTACCCGGCGACGTGCTGACCGTCGATGCGGTCACAAAGTCCTTCGGCGGCGTGGACGCGCTGAGCGAGGTCTCGTTGCGCGCGGTCCCTGGAGCGGTGACCGCGGTTATCGGGCCGAACGGCGCCGGGAAGACGACGCTGCTGAACGCCATCTGCGGCTACTTTCCGATCGACGCCGGTTCGCTCACCCTGGGCGAGGACCGGTTGGCCAGACGACGGCCGAATCGCGTCGCGTCGCTGGGGGTCTCGCGGACGTTCCAGACGCCGCGGATCCAGACCGACATGACGGCGCTGGAGGTCGCGGCCACCGGTGCCATCACGAAGCGCTGGCCGTCCTGGTACGTCAGCGTGCTCCGGTTGCCCGGACATTGGCGGGCCCTGCGCTCGGCCCGGGCTCGGGCGGCGGAGTCGCTGGCCATCTGCGGGCTCGACACCGTCGCCGGGACGCGCGCCGACAGCCTGCCGCTTGGCACTCGGCGCCTCCTGGAAGTGGCTCGGTCGGTGGTGTCCTCGCCTCGGCTGATCCTGCTGGACGAGCCGGCGGCCGGGCTGGATGAGCACGCCCTGCGGGACCTGGAGAGCACGATCCGCTTCCTCTGCGCCAGTGGTGCCACCGTCGTGCTCGTCGAGCACAACGTCCCGTTCGTCATGGACCTGGCTGCGCATGTCGTCGTCCTCGAGTTCGGCAAGGTCATTGCGACCGGCACGCCGGCGGAGATCGTCGGCAACCAGCGCGTGCGGGAGAGCTACCTCGGGCGCCAGGTCGATCTCGTGGAGCAGTCGCCGGCCCCGGTCAAGGCGTCCTTCGAGGAATCTGAGCGCGGTGGAAGCGGGTCATGACCGAGGACGCCACCCTCATCGTCGAGGGGCTCAAGTCGGGGTACGGGGAGATATCCGTGCTGCAGGGGATCTCGTTTGAGGGGTACGCAGGCCGGATCCTCGGCATCGTCGGGCCGAACGGCGCCGGCAAGACCACGGCCATCTCGACGATCGGCGGTCTGATCCGGGCCCGTGCCGGTCGGGTCGTCATCGCCGGGGTCGACTGCACGTCGACCCCGGCGTGGAGGCGGGCCCGCCTCGGCCTCGCCGTCGTCCAGGAAGGCAAAAGGACCCTGCGCGATCTCACGGTGCAGGAGAACCTCGAGCTCGCGACGTTCTCGTCGGGGAAGCGGAGACGGGTCACCCTGGACGCGCTCGAGCCGGTGCTGGCCGAGTTCCCGGTGCTGAAGGGCCGACTAGGTGAGCGGGCCGGCGCCCTGAGCGGCGGTCAGCAGCAGATGCTCGCGGTCGCGCAGGCGCTGGCGGCCCGGCCGAAGGTGGTGCTCGTCGACGAGCCGTCGGGTGGGCTAGCGCCGATGATCGTGGACGAGGTCTTCGCCTCTTTGCGACGAGTCGCGAACGACGGCGTGTGCGTCCTGGTCGTCGAGCAGACCGTCGAGCACATCAAGGCGGTGGCGGACGCCATGTGCGTCATGTTCCGGGGTGAGATCGTCTGGAGCGGGGATCCGCGCAGTGAGGACGCCGGGGCCGCGCTGGACGAGGTCTACTTCGGGGTGAGCGCCGAGCATGGGTGATCCGGGAGGCGCCGGTGGGGCTTCGGCCGCCGCGCTGGACGGGGTCCATGTCCTGGACCTCTCGAGCCAGCTCGCCGGCCCGCTGATCGCGACGACCCTCGGGGATCTCGGCGCCGACGTCGTCAAGGTCGAGCACCCCTCCGGCGACGAGATGCGTCGCTGGGGTCCGGCCCGGGACGACATCCCGTTGTGGTGGAAGGTGATCTCCCGGAACAAGCGGCTGATCGCGCTCGACCTTCACGAGGAGGGCGACCGGGAGATCGTGCGCCAGCTGACCGGGTGGGCCGACGTCCTGGTCGAGAACTTCCGGCCCGGGCGGCTGGAGTCCTGGGGGCTCGGCTACGACGTCCTCTCGGAGCTCAACTCGCGCCTGGTGATGCTCCGGGTCACCGGGTTCGGGCAGGACGGTCCGATGAGCAGCCAGCCCGGCTTCGGCACCCTCGCCGAGGCGTTCTCTGGGTATGCGGCGATGTCCGGCCTCCCGGACGGGCCGCCGATGCTGCCCCCCTTCGGCCTGGCCGACGGCATCGCCGGGGTCACCGGGGCCCTCGCCATACTCGCCGCTCTGCGCTGGCGAGACCAGTGTGGCGGCCGCGGGCAGCTCGTCGATTTGAGCCTCTACGAACCGTTGTTCTCCCTGCTCGGGCCGGCCCTGATCGAGTACCAGCAGCTCGGCATCGTGCCCCGCCGGCAGGGCAACCGCTCGGCCCGCACCGCTCCCCGTAACGCGTATGAGACCGCGGACGGCCACTGGATCGTGCTGTCGGCGGGGACGCAGCAGATCGCCAACCGGGTGTTTCGCGCGATCGGTCGTAGCGAACTCGCCGACGATCCGCGATTCGCGACCTCCGAGGCCCGGCGCGTCAACGCCGACGAGATCGACCTGATCGTTGCGGACTGGATCTCGAAGCACCCCCAGAGCGAGGTGCTGGAGACCTTCCGTGCCCTCGAAGCGCCGGTCGCCCCGATCCTGACCATGCCCGACATCGTCGAGGACCCCCACTACGCAGCCCGCGGGTCGATCGTGACTGCCGCCGACCCCGACCTCGGCGAGGTGTCGATGCAGCGGTCCCCCTTGCGCCTGAGCGAGTCACCGCCGACCGTGCGCTGGACCGGCGCCCTGGACATCGACCGCGATCGCGCCGACGTGCTGTCCATGCTCACATCCCCCGAGTCCCCATCAGCGGCCACCACGCCGGGGGACGACATGGTGGTCCGATTGGAGAGTCCGGACGCGGCGGTGACCACGTCGTTTGAAGATGTGGTGGGCCGCCGGGCCAGTTGCCGCGGATTTCGTCCCGACGAGGTTCCGGAGCCGCTGATCCGGCGCCTGCTGAGCACCGCCCAGTGCGCGCCGTCGTGGTGCAACACCCAGCCCTGGCAGGTCTACGTCACGACCGGCGAGCGCACCGAGTCGTTCCGCCGGGATCTGCTCGAGCACGTCGATCAACACGGAGGGGAGGCGCGATCGGATTTCGCGCGACCGGCCGAGTACACCGGGGTGCGCCTCGAGCGGCGCCGCGCGTGCGGGTGGGCCTTGTACGAAGCGGTCGGGATCACCCGCGGCGATCGCGCTGCGAGCGCGCAGCAGGCCCGCCGCAACTTCGAGCTCTTCGGAGCGCCACACGTCGCGATCATCACCTCGGCCACGGAGCTCGGCGTGTATGGCGCGGTGGACAGCGGCATCTACCTTGCGACCTTCCTCTACGCCGCCGAGAGCCTCGGGCTGGGGGCAGTGGCGCAGGCTGCCCTCGCCAACTACTCCGACTTCCTGCGCGGCTACTTCGAGATCCCGGCCGAGCAGCAGGTCCTCGCCGGCGTCTCGTTCGGCTATCGCGACGACGAGCATCCGGCGAATGCCTTCCGCACCGCCCGCGCCGAGGTGGATGACTGTGTCCACTGGGCCCGGGGCTGAGTGATCGGCCAGCGCCGAGGGACACGACACCACCCTCGGTCGAGGGTTGACACGTTAGCGCCGTCTGGATACCGTACAAACAACTTAATATTCTAAAGTAACGGCCATCAAATCTGCTGTCTGTTTGACTGTGACGGTTTACCGGAGTTGGCCGACAACGTCGTTTCCGGTCGCCGAGGCTCGGGCCGACGTTCCCGAGCTCTCGGCTCGCCCTTCACAGGACGAACTCCTGGGTCCCTTTCGCGCGGACGACGTGGCGGGCGCGCTGCGACTTTATCGGGGCTGGACGGACGGAGGTGCACGGTCGTGAGTACTGCGAGGAGTGGTGGACAGAGTGCTCAAGCCGGCGACGTCCTGCTGGTTGAGGATGTCGAGGACGGCATCCGGGTGCTCACCCTCAATCGACCGGAGCGGCTCAATGCCCTGGACGGCGATCTGGTCGGCTCGCTCATCGCCGAGCTCGACCGCGCGGCGCAGCAATCGCCCGAGATCCGGGTGCTGGTCCTGCGGGGTGCCGGACGGGCCTTCTGCCCCGGGGCCGACCTGAGTTGGCTGAGCCAGGGTGTGCTGAAAGACGGCAGCGCCCACATCGCCTTCCAGGACAGCCTGGCCCGGCTGTGCAAGGCCCTGATGTGCGCTCCTCAGGCGATCATCGCGTCGGTCAGCGGTTACGCGCTCGCAGGCGGCCTCGAGCTGGCGATGTCCTGCGACATAATGGTCGTGGCCGACGACGCGGCGCTGGGCGACGAGCACATTAACCGCGGCATCCTGCCGGGTGCCGGGGGGTCCCAGCGCCTGCCCCGCAAGCTGGGGCTACCCCGTGGGCTGTTCCACCTCCTGACTGGGCGGCGGATGACCGGGCAGCAGGCGGTCCAGGCCGGCCTGGCCGCCCTGAGTGTGCCCCCCGCCGCCCTGGTTGACGAGACTCTCGCACTGGCCCGCGAAGTCGCCCAGAAGGATGGTCACGCGCTGGACTTCATGAAGCAAATGGTGCGGCGGGGGATCGAGCTGCCACTCGACGACGCCCTCGCCCTCGAGCTGTTCCTGCAGACCCGTTACCGGGCCCGGTCCAGCGCCATGGATCACGCCGCGAGCGATTTCGCCAGTTCACACCCAGGGCCCACACCTTCGCGATGACCTTGGTCGAGGGTCGCCAATACGCTTGATACTAAACATTATTAAGTATTGTGATTTGTTTGGTCAACTCATGAATGGAGGTCACCAGTGCCGGTGACGCAACTGAACTCGGCCGGACGGATGGCCACTCCGGAGCGACTCCGGTCGATGGTCGCGCCCTGCGGCGTGGCGATCGTCGGAGCGTCCGAGAGCTCCAGTTGGGCCCGCAATCTGGTGCACAGCCTCGAACCGACCGGTGGCACCACGTCGATCACCATGGTGAACCCCAGGGGCGCCGCCTTCGGGCGGCCGCTGCTGGGCTCGCTCGCTGAGGTCAGCGCCCTGACCGATCCTCGTGACGACGGAAGGGAGCACCGCAGATGAGTGAGGACGGCCCGCACCGGGACGACGACCCGGAGAGCGCGGCCACGGGGGCACTGGCTGATATCCGGATCCTGGACTTCAGCCGCTTCCAGCAGGGCCCGTACGCGACGCGGCTGCTCGCCGACATGGGGGCCCACGTGCTCAAGGTTGAGCGTCCGGGCGGGGAATGGGATCGTCGCCTGCGGGCCACGCCGGACGGTTTCTCCGGGTTCTTCTACGCTCTCAACCGCGGCAAGCACTCGATCGGGATCGACGTCACCACCGACGAGGGCCGGCGCATAGTCCTCGAGCTGGCGCGATCGTGCGACGTCGTCGTCGAGAACTTCCGGCCTGGAGTCATGGACCGCCTCGGGATCGGCTACGCGGAGCTCAGCCGGGTCAACCCCCGGATCGTCTACGCCGCGGCCAACGGGTACGGCCCGGACGGGCCGCACAGTGGCGAGCCGATGTTCGACATGGTCGCGCAGGCCGTGGCGGGGGTGTCCGATTTCAACCAGGCGCCGGACGGCACGCCGCGCCTGGCTACCCGCGGCTACGCCGACGCCGGCGGCGGCGTGTTCCTCGCGATGGGGATCCTGTCGGCGTTGTTCGCGCGGGAGCGGATCGGTGTCGGGCAGCGAATCGACGCGTCACTGGTGGGTGCCTGCATTGGCCTGCACGCGCCCGAAATCACGCTCTCGCTCAACCAGGGCCGGCTGAACCGGCCGCAGCGCCGCGTCACCTCGACGTCGGGGGCCTTCCGCTGCCGGGACGGCGCCTGGCTGGTAATCGGCGCGACCGACCAGAAGCTCTGGTCGCATCTGTGCACCGCGCTGGAGCGTCCCGACCTCTACGCCGACGAGCGGTTCCGCTACGGCGCCGTTCGGGAGGCGAACCGGGACGTCCTCGAACCGATTGTCGAGGAGGCGTTCCTGACCCGCGACCGGGACGATTGGCTGCCGATCCTTCGGGCGAACCGCATCCCGGTCGGCCCTGTGAACACCTTCCTCGACCTGGCCGATGACCCGGACGTGCTCGCCAACCGCTACATCGTCGTCCAGGACGACCCGACGTGGGGCGAGCAGAAGGTCGTCGGTCATCCGTTCCATCTCAGCGCGACTCCGGCCCGAGTCGGTAACCAGACGCCGGAGCTTGGGGCCGACACCGTCGAGGAACTGCGCGGGGCCGGATACACCGATGCCGACATCGCCGACCTGGTCGCGCGCAAGATCGTGGAGGTGCCCGCGACGCCGGCACCGGCCGCATCGGTGCGCTAAGCGATGCCGGGATACGGAAGCCCGAGAGCCGGACCCGACGAGTTCAACCTCCTCAAGGAGCTGCGCGATCACGGGGCCGAGCCGGTGCTCGCCGCCTCGCGTGCACCCTGGACGCACCGTGGCACGTCCGATCTGCCCGTCGCCTCAGGCTGACGCGAGCCGACTCGGCTCGGCCGGGCCGTCAGTCGGCGGCGGGGACCGTCCTTTGCGGCAGCGCGGGATCGCACAGCTTCTCGAGCACCGGGGTGAGCTCGATCAGCTTCGTCAGCTCGGCCGAGCTGAGGTGCGTGAGATGGTCGGAGAGCCAGACGTCGCGGCTGTGCAGCAGACGCGCGCACTCGCGGTGGCCCTCAATCGTCAGTCGGATCACCGAGACGCGTCGATCGCGAGGCGACGGCTCGCGGCTCACGAAGCCGAGGTGTTCGAGGGTGTCCAGCGAGCGGGTCACCGACGGAGGTGTCACTCGCTCCAGGGTCGCGAGCTGGCTCGGCGTGACCGGCTCGGAGCGCGAGATGCAGAACAGCAGCGAGATCTGCGGGTAGGGCAAGCTGTCGTCGGCCTGTTGCCGCAGGATCCGCCCGACCCGACCGAGGACCATCCGCAGTCGGGTCAGCTCGGCTATCTCGATGATCGTCCCGGAGCCTGCTTCGCTCACCATCGCTGCGACTTAGCCTCCATCGACAGTCCCGCGTTGCCGTCCGCGCTCGTATCTTATTGCACAGGAACGGTGCCGTCGGACGTGGCCAGCAGCGGCCTTACTCAGCGTACTGAGACACGGCATCGTGCAACTGCTGATGGTCGGCGAAAAGCGTCGACATCGTGATCGACCAGGAACTCCGCCCACGGGGATCAACGGTGTCCGCCGCATATCCCACTCCTCCCAGCCCTCGGAACAGAAGCGGCGCTCGGCCGACAGATTCATGCCTTACGTGAGGCCAGCATCCCTGCGGAGCGAATCAACGTCGACAAGAAGTCCGGCACCACCACGACCGGCCCGGCCTGCGGTCGGTACTCGGCTACACCCGTACGGTGGAAGTGATGACTCACGACAATCCCTTTGAGCTCGAGCGGTTCGTCGTCGCCCAGGACGATGGTGGGATCTACGAACGGGCCATCGGGGAGCTTCGGCGAGGACACAAGACGAGCCACTGGATGTGGTTCGTGTTCCCGCAGATCGCCGGCCTGGGTCAGAGCACGACGTCGAGAAGGTTCGCCATCTCGACGTCGGAGGAGGCGCGGAGCTATCTGCACCATGAGGTGCTCGGACCTCGACTGATCGAGTGCACCCGGGTCGTCGCGGAGACGGACGACCGAAGCGCGGCGGAGATATTCGGCCCCGTCGACGCCAAGAAGCTGCACTCCTCCATGACCCTTTTCATTCGGGTCGCACCCGACGAGGCACTCTTCGGACAAGTGCTCGACCAGTTCTTCGATGGCATCGCCGACGTGGCGACGGACCGGCTCATCTGATCCGGCGAGGCGCCTTCAGTACCCGAGGTCTCTGGCGGCGTGCTCGAGGACGAGCGGCACGGACCACGCCGTCCGGGCCAGACGGAGGTCGGCGCTGCGGTTGGAGAAGTACAGCCCCGATGCGCTCATCCAAAAGGCGATGGCTCGCATGTCGTAGAGGAGCTGGTAGTACCGGCAGGCGTCCTCGTCGACGGTGAAGCCGGTCAACTCCTGATATTCGGCGATGAACTGCTCTCGGCTCACGACGAGGGAGAGGAGGTCGCTGCCTTCCTTGTTGAGCTCCGAGAGGACGTAGGCCACGTCGTACATGGGGTCGCCGATGACCTGCAACTCCCAGTCGAGCACTGCGGAGATGCGGTCGTCGGCCACCAGGAGGTTGCCGGTCCTGTAGGCGCCGTGGACAAGGACCGGATGATCGCAGACCGGAGCGTCTTGTCCGAGACGGCACAGCAGGTCGACCAGGATCGGATCCATATCCAGGCCGGAGGCCTCGATCAGCGACCGCCATTTCGTCACTTCGCTGCGGGCGAAGGCCTCACCGGGGGACGGCACGCCGAGAAACGAAAGACCGGCGCCCTCCCAGTCGAGCGTATGCAGGGTGGCAAGGGTCTCGGTGAAGCTTCGCGAGATGATCCCCCTGGCCGCCGCCGCCGCGTAAAAGGCCTTGCCCTCCCTGCTCCATGGACTCGGGCAGGTGCCATCGACGCGCTCCATGATGAGGAAGGGGGCCCCGAGGACACCCGGATCGTCTTCGTACCAGTATGGGTGCGGCGACGGGAGGGGCGTGGGGTCCAGGCACTCGAGCACTCGGAATTGCTGGGCCAGATCCGACTCGGTTCGCAGGAGCGTGTCTCCCGGGTCGATGCGTACGCAGAGGCCGAGGTGATGATCGACGTCGTCATTCCAAGAAAGATCAAACAACCAGATCTCGTGTGACCAACCGACCGAGGGGCGAACCAGGCCACTCACCTTCAGGCTGGCGGCCTGGGGCAGCTTGGTCGCGAGGTACTCGGTGAGCGGCTGCGCGAGCCGTTCGTCTGCTCGCTCGGTCATGAGAGCGCGGCCAGCTGACGATCAAGACGGCGACGCAACGTGGTGCGAACCCGGCGCAGGGCGGCTTCGAAACGCTCGAGGCCCAGGTCGCCGGACGCGCCGTAGAGGGCGGCCACGAGCTGGCCGAGGGTCCGGTCGGACAACTCGACGTTGACCCGGTCGACGGCGGCGGAGAGCGAGGCGGGCGCCGGTTCGCCGATGATGGCCGCGACGTCGTCACCCAGCCGGCCGTCCCCGGCGGCCACGGAATCATCGGGTGGTGCCTCGAGCTGGCCGGCCAACCGTTCGAGAATCACCGCGGCCATGAACGTCTGGGTCTTGGGATAGCTGCGCTCCACCGCAGGGCCGACTTCCGTGCGCAGGGACTGTGCCACCTTGCGCAGCATGTCCGGTGTCTCGACCACCCCTAGGAAACGGGTGGGGCCCGCGGCGTCCGGGCGGCTATCGGGAGCCACGGGCCGGCCTGCCTGACCGCTTCGCCTTGCCACTGCCGGTGGACCTCGTGGCCAGCTGGCGGAAGGAACTGAGGTGGGCGTGCATCCTCTGAAAAGCCGTGTCGGCGTCTCCTTCGACGATGGCGTCGGTGACCCGGCGATGCACATGGACGACCGTGCGGCGGATGTTTTCGGAGTTCAGGTCGGCGATCTCGCTCGTCTCGAAGATCGCATCCGAGAGGGCGGAGATGAAGGCGATGAGCAACTCGTTGTGGGTGGCTTGGACCACGGCCGCGTGCCAGCGCAGGTTCTCCTCCAGGTACGACGCCGGGTCCTGCCACAGCTCGTCCATGGCGGCACAACGACGTTCGAGCTCGACGAGGTCCTCGGTTCGGCGGTTGGTCGCAGCGAAGGAAGCGCACGGCGGTTCGACCGCCTCACGGGTCTCGAGCAACGAGGTGAAGTCGATTTTGCGGGCCCGGATGAACACCTCGACCGAGCGGGAGACGGAGTCCCGGCCCGGCCGGCGGACGACCCACCCGCCGTAGCGTCCAATCTTGGGGGTGATGAGATCCTCGAGCTCGAGGGTTCGCAGCGCCTCTCGCACCGACGAACGGCCGAGCCCGCTTTGGACGACGAGCGTGCGCTCGGGTGGTAGCAGATCGCCCTCCGCCAACTCGCCGGAGAACACCCGGCGCCGGAGCTCGTTGGCCAGGATGTCAGGTGCTCTCGGCACCTCGAGCTTCTCCAAGAACAGCGTGGAGGCGGATGCATCACTCTTCACGAGCGAAAAGCGTACCTCCCATAGGCCTGAAGAGCAACGGCCTGACCAATGAAGTTCAACCCGAAATCCCCCACGTTAGAAGCTCGTTTGACGCGGGTAAGACGACGAGATAGGACCGAGGTGTGGACCTGGCCAATGGTCTGACCGCTAGCTTGTTGGGGAAATGATGCTTCTATGCACCACGTAGTCGGCATCGACGTCGGGGGTACCTTCACCGACCTGTACTGCCGTTCCGAGGACGGGTCGCTGCGAGTGACGAAGGTCCCGTCTACCCGGGAGGACCCTTCGCTCGGGCTGTTGCATGCATTGGGCACAGCCGGGTTGCCCATGGACGAGCTCGAAACGATCCTGCACGGCACCACCATCGCCACCAACGCGGTCATCGAACGCTCCGGCGCGCGTAGCGCTCTCATCGCCACGGCCGGATTCCGCGACGTGCTCGAGCTCGGCCGCCGCGACCGCCCCCACCTCTACGGGCTTGACGGGGTCCAGCAGCCCCTCATACCTCGCGACTGTCGTTGGGAGGTCGCCGAGCGGGTCGACGCCACCGGCGAGGTCGTCGAGCCCCTCGACGAGGCCCAACTCGTGGCGATCGCCGCCGACCTGGCCCGGACGGACTTCGAAGTGGTCGTCGTGTCGTTCTTGCACTCGTACGCCAATCCGGCACACGAGCAACGAGCCAGGGAGCTCCTCCAAGAAGCCAACCCGGAGTGGATCGTCGTCATCTCCTCCGACGTGTTGCGGGAGTTCTACGAGTTCGAGCGGACGAGCACTGCCGTCGTCGAGGGCTACCTCAGGCCGCTGATGGCCAGGTACGCCGCCGGGCTGGCCTCGAAGTTCGCGGAGCGGTCGTACGCCGGTACCACCCTCGTGATGCAGTCGAACGGCGGCGTCGTGCCGATTGCCCAGATGCCAACTCGCGCCGCCAACTTCATTCGCTCGGGTCCCGCCGCCGGCGTCACCGCCGCGACCAGGCTCGCCGTAGACGCCGGCTACCGCAATGTCATCACTGCGGACATGGGCGGTACGAGCTTCGACGTCGCGGTCGTAAGGGACGGTCGTCCCGACGTGGCCGAATCCACAAATCTCGACTTTCGGATCCCGCTGCGGATCCCGATGGTCGACGTCCACACCATCGGTGCGGGAGGCGGATCGATCGCGTCGGTCGACCGAGGCGGGATCCTGGAAGTCGGGCCCCGCAGCGCCGGTTCGTCCCCCGGGCCCGTGGCGTTTCGCCGGGGCGGCACGGAGGCGACGGTCACCGACGCCCACGTTGTACTCGGGCGGATCGCTCCAGGGAGGATGATCGGCGACGACTCCGAGATGCTCGATGTCGACGGCGCGCGCCGATGTATCGGTGAGCTGGGCGAGCAGCTGCAGCTCGAGGTGGAGGAGATGGCGGAGGCCATCATCACAGTCGTCAACCAGCGCATGGCCGGGCGCATCCGGTTGCTCTCCGTCGAACAGGCCAGGACCCAAGGGACTACGCGATGGTCGCGTTCGGCGGAGCCGGCCCCTTGCACGGGGCTTCGCTCATGCAGGCGGTGGGCATCGCCACCATGATCGTGCCTCGGTACCCCGGGGTGCTCTGCGCGGTGGGTTGCGCCCTGGCCGATGTGCAGCACGACTACGGCCAGACGATCGCCACCCGGCTCGACGACCTCGACGCCCACTTCTACCGGGACACCCTCGAGGCGCAGGTTGCACAGGGAGGTGCCGACCTCGACGCCCAGCGGATCACCTTTGATCGTCGAGAGATCCGTCATTTCGCCGACATGGCCTATCTCGGCCAGACCCACACGATCAGAGTTGCCGTCGAGGCGTCGTGGGGGCCCGACGAGCTCGGCTCGGCCTTCGAGAAGGCGTATTCCGAGGAGTACGGTGACCAGCTCGGCAATTTGCCGGTGCTGATCGAGACGATGCGGACGACGGTCGTCGGGCTGCGCCCCTCGCCTGCGGCGCGTCCCGTTTCCTCACGGACCGAGGGACGAGCCGTCGCCGAGCGTCGCCGACCCGTCTACTTCGGCGGGATCTGGGTCGACACGCCTATCTATGACCGCAAGGACCTGGAACCCGGAATGGTCTTCAGCGGGCCTGCGATCGTCGAGCAAGACGACACCACCACGGTGGTGGATCTCGGGACCCGAGGCAACGTCGATGAGCAAGAAAACCTGATCCTCGAGGTGGAGCAATCATGATCGACCATGTGACCGCATCTGTGCTTAGGGGAGCGCTCGAATCGATCAGCGACGAGATGGATTCACAGCTCATCCGCAGTGCGATCTCGCCGATCATCTCCGAGACCAACGACTGCGCCCACGGGATCTACCACCCGGTGACGGGCGAGACCATTGCCCAAGGCAGGGTCGGACTCCCGGTGTTCATGGCCAACATGCAGTTCACGGTCCAAGCCGTGATCGAGCGGGCCGCCGCGGTCGGCGGTTTCGAGGATGGGGATGTGTGGATCCTCAACGATCCCTACCTCGGTGGGACCCACCTTTCCGATGTCAACCTGGTCGTGCCCTACTTCTGGAAGGGCGAACTGGTAGCGCTGTTCGCCAACACCGGCCACTGGATGGATATCGGCGGGAGCGTGTCGGGAGGCTGGGCGCCCAAGGCCACCGACATCCACCAAGAAGGCCTGGTCATCCCGCCGGTCAAGTTGTACGAGCGAGGCGTGCTCAATACCGCCCTGGTCGAGATGTTCCGAGCCAACGTGCGCCTACCGAACCAGATCGCCGGTGACCTCTCGGCCATGGTGAATGTCTTCAAGATCGGCAGGGAGGGCTTGGACCGCATGCTCGAGACCTACGGCCTTCGCACCATGCAGGAGATCCAATCTGCACTTGTCGAGGCCTCCGAGCGCCAGATGCGGTCCCACATCACCGACATCCCCGACGGCGTCTATCAAGCAGAGGACTGGCTCGACAACGACGGCCTTGTCGACGTGCCGCTCAGACTGGCTGTGCGCGTCGAGGTCAGTGGCGACGAGATGGACATCGACTTCGCCGGGACCTGCGACGCCGCCACCGGTCCGATGAACCTGGGCCGCAACACGACGATCTCGAGCGTGTACGTGGCCCTCAAGCACATCTTCCCCGACGTGCCCGTGAGCGGAGGCACGTTCCGCCCCGTCCACTGCCACGTCCCGGACGGGAGTCTGCTCGCCGCCCGCTACCCGAGCCCCGTCGGCGGCTACCTCGAGCCGGTCGGAAGGGTCCTCGACCTTGTCATGGGCACCCTGGCCCAGGCCGTCCCTGATCGGGTGCCGGCCGCCGCCTTCGGTACCACCGGCGTCGTCACCATCTCCGGGACGCACCCGACCTCGCAGCAGTACTTCGTCGGTGTCTTTCCTTACCCGGGCGGCTACGGCGGGAGCCCGACCACCGACGGCCTCGTCCACGGTACGACGCCGCAATCCATGGCCAACTTCATGTCCCTCGAAGCGTCCGAGCACCGTTATCCCATTCGTTTCGAGCGCTTCGGGCTCCGGGAGGATTCCGGTGGCGCCGGGCGGCAGGCCGGCGGGTGTGGCACCTCTTACGCTTTCCGCGCCACGGCCCCCTGTCACACCTCCGTGCTCGGCGACCGCGCCGACAAGAGCCCGCAGGGCGTCGGAGGCGGCGGAGAGGCCCTCGCCAATGAGGTACGCCTCCTGCACGGCGGCGAACAGGTCGTCCCGCCGATGCGCTCCAAGATCGACTCTGAGCCCCTCGACATCGGCGATGGCGTGCAGGCCAGCTCGCCGGGGGGAGCCGGGTGGGGCGATCCGCTGCTCCGCGAGCCGGAGCTCGTCCGACGCGACCTCGAGCGGGCCTACATCAGCGCCGAGACCGCGGCCGAGCGCTACGGCGTCGTCCTGGTCCCCACCGAGATCATCGCCGGCCACCGGCGCTTTGTCGTCGACGAGGAGGCCACGAGGAAAGAGCGGGCCGGGCGCAGGGTGAGGGTGTGAGCGCCAAACCCCTGGATGGCCTGAGCGTCCTCGATCTCGGCCAGATCTACAACGGTGCCTACTGCGGGATGTTGCTCGCCCTGGCCGGCGCCGAGGTGATCAAGATCGAGCCCCCCGGCGGAGAGAACCTGCGAAGGCGCGGGGTCGTCGGCGGCGCCGCCTATCCATTTGTGATGCTCAACAGCGAGAAGCTTGGTATCACCCTCGACCTCAAGCACCCGAGGGCCAAGGAAGTGTTTCTCGACATGGTCGGCCAGGCCGACGTCGTAATCGAGAACTTCACCCCCGGCGCCATGGGCCGGCTCGGGCTCGGCGCCAATGTGCTTCGTGAGCGCAATCCCCGGCTCATCTACGCCTCGGGCTCCGGGTTCGGCTCGTCGGGGATGTACAGGAACTACGCGGCCATGGACCTTACCGTGCAGGCCCTGGCCGGGGTGATGGCCATCACTGGGTACCCCGATCGACCGCCGGTCAAGGCCGGCCCTGCCATCTGCGATTTCCTGGCCGGCATTCACCTCTACGGGGCGATCGTCACCGCCCTTTACCGTCGGGAGCGGACTGGGCTCGGCGACACCGTCGAGGTGACGATGCAGGAGTCGGTCTTCCCCAGCCTGATGTCGGCCCTCGGGCTGCTCCTCGGTGGCGGTGACGCCGCCTCCCAGCGGACCGGCAACCGCCACTCCGGCCTGGCCGAATCGCCCTACAACGTGTACCCGGCATCGGACGGGTATGTCGCCATCATCTGCGTCAACGAGACGCATTGGGAGCGGCTCGTCGTGTTGATGGACCGTCCCGGGTTGCTTGCCGACCCCCGCTTCGGCAGCCTCAAGGACCGGGTCGAACACATGGACGCCGTCGACGAGATCGTCGCCGCTTGGACCGGAGAATATGGCAAAGCCCACCTCGTGGAGATCCTCCAAGAGGGGCAGGTCCCCTGCGCCGAGGTGAAAGAGCTCCAGGAGGTGGTTGACGACGAGAACCTCTGGGAGCGACGGATGCTGCAGTACGTCGACCATCCGGAGATGGGCAGGGTGATCGTGCCCCAGAGTCCTCTGATCTTCGAGAGCGCGCCACGGGACCTGCCCCGTCCGAGTCCGAGCCTGGGTGAACACACCAAGGCAGTCCTCGGACGCTTCGGCGTGAGCGAAGAAGAGGTCGACCGACTCGCTGCCGACGGAGCGCTTTGACCTTCACCGACCGCGACGACCGCTTCCATTTCCAGGTGCTCGGTGACCGCTGGTGGGCGACGGAGACGAGCTGGTTCTCGTTCTACAACGCCGATCGTCGTCTCGGTGGATGGGTCTACACGATGGCGCGGCCCAACATCGGCACCGTGGCCGGCGGCATCTGGGTGTGGGACGACACCGCCGACCTTCCCTGGGAAGTCCTCTATTCGGCCAACTACTCGGCGCTCCGACTGCCCCAGGACCAGGACTTGGACGGCATCACCCTGCCGTCGGGGGTGTCGATCCGCTGCCTCGAGCCCCGCAGCTCCTACGCCCTCGGCTACGACGACCCCGGAAGGCTCACGGTCGACCTCCGTTTCGACGGGGTCATGGAGCCAGAGCCTCTCGTGACCGACGCATCGGTCTTCGGTCCATCGCAGCACTTCGACCAGTTCGGCCGGGTCCACGGCCACCTCGTCGTTCATGGCGAGGACGTGCCCATCGACTGCCTGGCCCTCCGGGATCGCAGCTGGGGTCCGCGCTCCGAACGGCGTCCCCAGCGCGGCAGCTACGTGGATGGCGTCGTCAACGATCGCCATGCCTTCCTGGCCGTCACCGACCCGGGTGACGTCCACGACCCGGTCACCTACGGCTTTCTTCGCCGGGACGGTCGGCTTGCCAAACTGGTCTCAGGGGAGCGGAGCGTCGAGCGAGATCCGGCGACCGGCTATCTCTGTCGGGTGGAGCTGCGCGGCGTCGACGCGCTCGGCCGTGAGTTGCATGCCGTCGGCGAGCCACTCAGTCGGATCGTGATCAACCGTCACACGTTCATCGACGTGAACAGCCTGTTGCGCTGGGAAGTCGACGGCGAGGAGGGCTGGGGCGAGGATCAGGACATGTGGCCCGTCCACGACTGGGCCGCCTTTCGGCGCTCGGCCGTCTCGCACCGATAAACCGTCCCCGACCGTCGCAATCGTCGCATCTCTTGCTACAGTTGGGTATGACGAAGACCATCGCGCAGCGCGAGTTGCGCAACGACAACGCGAAGGTGATCGAAGCCGTGGTGGCTGGCGAGACCTTCGTTGTTACGCGCAACGGCGAACCCGTCGCCGAGCTCCGGCCGCTCCGGGCCGGCCGCCGCGCCTTCATCTCCCGCGAGGAGGTTGCGGTCCTGGCCGCAGCCGGCGTGCGAATCGATAGGCACCAATTTCGAGCCGACCTCGACCGGGTGATCGACCAGGGACTGTGACGTGACGTCCGCGCTGCTCGATACCTCGGTCGTAATCGACTGGCACGATCCGATCGTCGCCGCGGCTCTGCCGGAACAGATGGCGATCTCTGCGATCACTGCGGCCGAGCTGGCGGCCGGACCGCTCCTCGCCGCCACCCCGGCCGAGGCCGCGAAACGCCAGGCGCGGCTCCAGGAAGTCGAGGCGACGCTGGAGCCGCTCCGCTTTGACGGCACCGCCGTGCGCAGCTACGGACTCGTGGTTGCCGCCGTGGTAAGCGAAGGGCGCAAGCCGCGCCGCCGATTTGCGGACCTACTGATCGCAGCCACCGCACACGCCAACGGTCTCGACCTCTACACCCGCAATGGCGATGACTTCGCAGGGCTTCAAGACCTCGTCCACGTCGTCGCTATCTGATCGCCAGCACGTCCGACACGAGACGCCTACCGCACCGCCGCGCTCAACAGCAACCGATTCCGCGGGATCGTGTGGGTGCTCGAAGAGCAGGCCCGGCTACGCCTCGGCGGCGTCGGTGGACAGCCGCTCGAAACACTTCAGCTTGCTGTCGAGGTCCTCGCTGAACTCGCTCAGCCGGGCCTGCTTGGCGCCGATCTGCTCGCGAAGGTCGTGCAGGGTGGCGATGGCCTCGACGATGAGCTCCTCGCGGGGCGAGACATTGGATTGGTACTGCTCGCGCAGGGCGTCCAAGTGGTCCTCGGCGGCGAGGACCTTCCTGATCTCTTCGAGGTTGAAGCCGAGGAGATCCTTGAGCTCACGGATCCGCTGGACCCGGATGACGTCGCCGTCGCGGTAGAGGCGGATGCTGCCGGCCTCGTGCGCCGGGCGGAGCAGGCCCACCTCCTCGTAGTAGCGCAGGGCCCGCTCCGATACCTGACTGCGTTCTGCCACCTCGCCGATTCGCATGCCGAGGCGGGTCCCGCCGGCGGCCCTCATGCGTCGGGCCGGAGGTCGGGGGCAGCGTGGCCCAACTCCAGGTCGAGGACGTGGCTCTCGCCACCGTCTATGTGGACGGACTGGGCCACGGGGTCGTAGCCGCTGGCCACCACGGTGTAGTCCCCCTCACCCAGGTCGGTGAAGCTGAAGGTGCTCTCCGGCCCGGTGACGACCTGGTGGACCACCTGTCCCGCGGCGTCGGTGAGGGTCACGGTGGCGGCGACGAGCGGTGTCCCGGTGGCCGCCAGCCGGACCACGCCCGACACCGTCGCATTTCGGCTCAAGCGAAGCTCCACCGGTGAGTCACCGGCGACCACAGTGATGGCTCGAGCCTGGAGTTGATGGTGCTCGGCCTGAGCGACCACGGTGTGGTCACCTTCGGTCAGATCCTCGAAGCGGCACCCGCCGCCGTCATTGGTATGGCGCTGGTCCACGACGCGACCGGCGCCGTCGGTGAGCGTCACCATCGCTCCGGCGAGGGGAGCGTCGCCGCCATCGCGCACGCTCACGGTCAACGAGGCGGAACCGACCAGGGTGAAGTCGGCGGTTCCTGCCGCGCCGTCCGAAAGCCGTACCACGGTTGCGTTGGGCTGGCGACCGGGAGCCGAAGCCAGGACCGTGTAGCCATCGCTCTCGGTGAGACCGTCGACGACGAACGTCCCGTCGGCTCCGGCCACGGTCCGGCCGTCGACGTCGCGGTTGGATCCGATCGCGGTCACCACCGCTCCCGCCAGGGGCAGACGATCGCTCGATCGTATCGATCCTCGAATCACGCCCCTGGGTGGGTGCCCGGCGTCGCTCCCGCCGGCGCCGGGTGCGACCCTGGATTGATCGCTCATGACCGCCGGCGCGTGGGGAGTGTCGGCGGGATGGGTCTCACCGGCGGCGGCTCCAGTCGAGTACGACGCGGAGCCCGCCGCTCCGACGAGTGCGCTCCGGGCTCCGACCTCCGCCGGCTGGGACTGGACGCCGTGGCCAGCAGAGCCGTTGCCAGCAGAGCCGTTACCGGAGGAGACGTAGCCGTTGCCGGCGATTCCGTTGGTGCCGGTGACAGCCGCTTCCTGGTGCCCAGGGCCGTTGCCGTTTCCGTTGCCATTGCCGCTGCCGTTGAAGCTGGTGGCGCCCACCGTGGCCAGGGCAGGGGCGGCGGTCCCGTCGTCGGTGCCCGCCATCAGCGGACCGGTCATGTCGGTACCGGCGGGCTCTTGATGGATGTACTTGCCGCCCCGCAGCCACGAGGCGATCGCCGCGATCACGCAGGCGACGACGGCGAAGTCGAAGGCGTAGCGCAGGCCGGTCTTGAACGGGCCCGAGATGAGACTGGGGAAGAAGCTCCGCCCGGTCAGGAAGGCGGCATGGCTCTGGGAGACATGGGCGAGCACTGACGGACCCAGGAGTTCCTTGACCGGGTTGTAGCCGAGCAGGGCGGCGAACAGCGTCCCCACCGGAGGCAGCTTGGAGACCTGGGTGGCCGCCGAGTGGGGTACGCCCTGGCCCACCAGGCCGCTGTAGAGGGCATGGGGCAGGGTGGCCGATAGTCCGATGATGATGAGGGTGAAGAAGACCCCGATGGACAGCACGGTCGCGGAGTTTTGGAACGTGGCCGACATTCCCGCTCCGGCCCCACGCTGGGTGGGCGGCAGGCTGTTCATGATGCCGGCCCGGTTGGGCGAGGCGAATAGGCCCATGGCGATCCCGTTGACCAGGATCAGTGCCGCGAAGGCGAGGTAAGAGAAGTTGACCGGCAGCAGCTCCAACAGGGCGAAGGTGATGGCCGCCAGGATCATCCCCCCGGTGGCGAAGGGTCGGGCGCCGTAGCGGTCCGAAAGGATGCCCGAGAGCGGTCCGGCGATGAGGAAGCCGATCGTCAGAGGAACCATGTAGATGCCCGCCCACAGGGGAGTCTGGGTGAAGCTGTAGCCGTGCTGGGGAAGCCAGATCCCCTGCAACCAGATGATCAGGATGAACATCAGCCCGCCTCGGCCCATGGCCGCCATCAGGCTGGCGATGTTGCCGGCCGCGAAGGCCCGGATGCGAAACAGTGGGAGCTGGAACATCGGGTTGGTGACCTTGGTCTCGATGACCGCGAACACCACCAGGGTGAGGACGCCTCCGATGATGGCGGAGAGCACCCCCGGGTTGGTCCAACCCATGTTGTGACCGCCGTAGGGCTCGATGCCGTACACGATGCCGACCAGGACCGAGATCAGGCCGATGGCGAAGGTCAGGTTTCCCCACCAGTCGATGGTCGAGGCTTTCCGTACGCCGGTGTCGACCAGCTTGAGATAGGCCCAGATCGTTCCGAACAGGCCGAAGGGCACCGAAACCAGGAAGACGAGGCGCCAGTCGACGGGGCCGAGCAGGCCTCCCAGGATCAGGCCGATGAACGAGCCGCCGATGGCGGCAACGCCGTTGACACCCAGGGCGAGACCCCGCTGGTCCTCGGGGAAGGCATCGGTCAGGATGGCACTGGAGTTGGCGAAAAGGAACGCCCCGCCCACGCCCTGCAGGACGCGCATGATGATGAGCCAGAGCGCCGCCTTGGTACCCGTGAACCACGTCACCGACAGCAGGATCGAGAAGACGGTGAACACGGCGAAGCCGAGGTTGTACATCTTCACCCGGCCGTACATGTCGCCGACCCGACCGAAGCTCACCACCAGCACCGCGGTGACCACCAGGAACCCCAGGATCAACCACAGCAGCAGGCTGGAATTGCCCGGGGTGAGCGGGTTGACCTTGATCCCCTGGAAGATGTCGGGGAGGGCGATCAGCATGATGGAGCTGTTGATCGTGACCATAAGGATGCCGAGGGTGGTGTTCGACAGCGCCACCCACTTGTAGCGGGGGTTGGCCATCGCCCGCTGCGCCCTTGCTTCTTTGCCCGGATCCTCCGACCCTCTGCTGATCACCGACACTTGACCTCCCGCTTGTCCTGCGCACTCCTGGTCTCAGAAACGACCGACTCTGACGTTGACGTCAAGGCTAACAACTTAGGTCTGCTAACCGTCAACGGTTTCTCGGGTTCAGGCGTCGCCCCTACGCCCCACTCCTCGCGAGCGACGGAGAAGGTAGGGCCCGCCGAGGTGTGGTGCGGGGGTGGCGTTGGCGCGATGCTGCCGCGGCTCGGTGGGGCCGAGCCACGGCAGTGCGCCCTACATACTGTGCGCCCTACATGCTGTTGAGCCAGAAAGGTTCGGTTGCCTGTTGTTCCGAGCTCAGGGGGTCGTGCTGGCGTCGGAGACGGCCACGTTGACGATTGCGCCCACCGGCAGGTTCCGGTTGTTTGTTCCCACGACCAGGTGGATGGCAAAGACCTGGATCGAGGTAGCAGACCTTTCGACGCGGTCGAGGTAGAGGGTCCCGATATTCGGCAGGGATATCTTCTTGGCGCTCGTTACCGTGACGGGCTGGCCCAGCACCTTCAGTGCGACGAACGTGGTGCCGCTGGTCAACTTGGGAGGGCTACCGGTGGCGGTGGCGTTGGACGTGATCGTGGTTGCGGTCACCGTCCCGTTCAATAGGTTGAGGCCCTCGGCGGTGGAGGCGGTGTGGACGGAGAGCTGGGTCTGGTTGGCGTAGCCCTCGACCGTGTCCTTGATCGTTCCGCTGGTGACGACGGGCGGGAGCGACAGGTTCGCTCCCGTGTTGGCTTCTGTCCTGCCGTTGGTGCCGAAGCAGGAGATGTACTTCGGGAACGTGGTACCCGCCTTGACGACGTCGCCGACCTGGGCGTACGTGCCGTAGGAGTACCCGCCCACGAGGCCGAGCACTCGACCACCGAGGTTGCTCGATGCGTGGGACACGGTGATCTGCGTTCCGACGGGAACCCCTGGCACACCCGGGGCGTTGACGACGATATCGAGACCAGTGACGGTCAAACCGGCCGACGTCGCACCCACCGAGGAGCTCTGTTGGTTGAGGATCACGTAGCCGACGCCGGGCAGGTTGATCCTGGTATTGGCCGGAGCCGTCGCTGCGATCGGCACCCCGAGGATGCTCAAACCGACGAACGTCGTGCCGGCCGAACTGACGTAGAAGGCGTTCGTGGAACGAACGTGGTTAGTGGTGCTCTCCGATGTCACGGCGCTCGCTGTCACCAGGCCGCCGAGCAAGCTCACCCCTTGGGTCGTCGACAGCCCCCTCGAGGCCACGCCGGCGAACGACTTCGTGCTGAACGACGAGGCTTGGGTCTCGGCCGTCCCACTGGTGATGAGGGGGGAGAGGTTGATGCCAGCCGCCGTGTTGACGTTGGTGGTCCCCACCGTGGTCGTGCAGCCCAGAAGGGCGAGGGCCGACTGCCCGGACCGTACGGCGCTACCGACCTTGGCGGAGGTGCCGTAGGCGCTGGCATAGAAACCGATCTGCTCGCCTACGGGGGTCGCCGGGGCGGCTCGGGGAGGTGCGGGTGATGCGTGTGCCGGCGCGGACAGGGCGAGCGTGCTCGCCGCCATCAGGACACCGACCGACAGCCCGAGGGCTGGGAATCGTCGGAACACTGGGATCGCCTCTCTTCTCTTCCAGGGCTGGTTTGGAGCCTCAGGAAATTCGTGCGGCGGACGCCGCTTGTGCGGAAAAATACGCGCCTGTTAGTTTACGAATAGCAACTTTTCCGCCACCCTCTATCGATGGCGCGAAAGTGGGTCGATTAAGGTGGCGCAGCACAAACTCACCACCTTCACCTCTGCCAGCGCGGAATGCACTACTTTGAGTATCTAAGACCTTGTTGCGGCTGTCCTGAGCTCGATTTCTGACATTGCGCGCCAAGTCGTGAACGGCTTTCGACTGTTTTCGTGCTCTAGCGAATGGGGCAACCCGGATCGGGCCGTTTCCGCAGAACAGACTGTGGCGGTCGACCAGGGCGATCGTTAGGTCGTCTGGGGCCGCGCGGGTGCCTGTGCGACGCCGTCGAGGGCGATGTGGCCGATCAGGGTGACTGCCATCCACGAGCCTGCCTGGTGACTACGACCGGCCGAGTCGCGCTGCGACCGAGTGCACGATCTCCGTCGTCTCGGGGTTCTCGAAGACCCGCTCGACCTCGTCGACGCTGGCGTAGTTGGACTCCTGCAGGCCGACGTTCTGCCACAGCTCGAAGAGCCGCTTCTGTGACGCCATGGCGCAACGGGACTTGGCCGCCAGGTCCCGGGCCATCTTCGAGGCACACTCCACGACTTCCCCCTCCGGGACGACTCGGTTGAGGAATCCCCACGTCTGGAGCTCGGCCGCGCCGTAGAGGTCGCCGGTCAAGATGATCTCCTTGGCCCGTGACAAGCCCACATACTGCGAGAGCAACGCCGAGTCCAAGATGCACGGCAGGCCCACGTTGATCTCGGGCAGACCGAATTGCGCTCCTTGTCCGGCGACGCGCAGGTCGCAGACCGCGGCCAACTCCATGGCCGCCCCCAGGCAGTACCCGTTCACGGCGCAGATCGTCGGTACCTCCACCGTCCGCGCCGTATCGAGGAGCTGCCGGACGGCTCCGATCACGAGCTTGGTGTCGGCCGGCCTTGCGCTGAGGCCGACGAAGTTGTCGATGTGCATCCCGGCGGAGAAGGCCCGCGTGCCCGAACCGGTGTACATGATCGCCCCGATCGACGGGTCCGCCGAGGCGTCGCGCGTCGCTTCGGTGGCCGAGACGAGGTCATCGGGGCTCAACGCGTTGAGCTTCTCCGGTCGGCTGAACGTGATCCACCTGACGCTTTCGACGTCGTCTACAACTACTCCGCTGTCCATTAGTGACCGAACACCGATCCTTCCTCGATCATGGTCTTGATGTCATCGGGCGCATACCCGTGCTGCTCGAGTATCTGCATCGTGTGCTCACCGCGGCGCGTCGGTCCTCGCCTGACGCCAGGGAACTCCCCACCAAACCGCACCGGGTTTCCCATCGTCCGCACCGACGTCGACAGGTCGACATCGACGATTGGAAGGGTCGGGCCCAACCCGGGGTCCGCCATGACGTCATCGAGGTCGTTGACCGAAGCGCACAGGACATTTGAGTCCCGCAGGAGGGTGAGCCATTCTCCGGCACTTCTCGCCGAGAAGATCGGCCTGAGGACGGCATTGAGGGCGGCTCGGTTCTCGATGCGGGTTCCGTTGTCCACGAAGAGAGGGTCCGTGGCCAGCTCGGGGCGTTCGATGACATCGCAGAGGTTCCGCCAGTGGCTTTCCTTCAGGCAGGCAATGGTGAGATATTTGCCGTCGGCGCCAGCAAAGGCCCCGGCCGGGGAGAGGTACGCATTTTGGTTTCCATGGCGAGTCGGGACGACGCCCGTGTTGAGATATTCGGTGAACGGCAGGGCCTGGAGGGCGGCCGCCACGTTGATGAGGCTGATCTCGACACGCCGCCCGCTGGGTGACTGGTCGGGGCACCGGAGCGCGATGAGGATCGCCTGGGTGACGAAGAGGGCGGTTGCCATGTCGATGACGGGGACGCCCGCTCTGAGCGGGTCGCCGTCCGCCTCACCAATGAGGCTCATGAGGCCGCTGGCGGCCTGCAGGCCCGTGTCGTTGCCGGGGAGCGTGGCGTACGGTCCGAGCGGGTCGAAGGCGGTGATCGTGCAATACACGATGTTGGGCTTGATGGCGCGGCATTCCTCGTACCCCAAGCCGACTCGTTCCATGACGCCGGGCCGGTAGTTGGCCACGACGACATCCGCGGACGCGACGAGCTCGCGAGCGACGTCGCGTGCCGTTTGCTGCTTCAGGTCGAGGCCCACGCTTCGCTTGTTGCGGTTCATGGCCACGTACATGGCGCTGAAGTCTTCCTCCAGCGGATACCCGGCCGACCGCCCCCACTCCCCGTCGGGACGCTCGACCTTGATCACGTCGGCGCCCATGTCCCCGAGGAGCGAGGTGGCGTACGGCCCGGCCACTCCCTCCGTCATGTCGAGGACCCTCAGGTCGGCGAGCGCATCGCTTGGGGTGGCGGCTTGGCTATCCATGGGCCAAAGTCTCCCTCTCCTCCACGACCGGCTGCTCGTTGGCCAACCCTATGAGCGAGCGCCCGGTCGTGACCCGCATGCCCCCGATGGAGATGACGGCGAAGCTGACGAACCCGAAGGCGGCGAGCAGCCAGAAGGTGCCGTGCCCACCCCAGGCGGCCAGGGCGGCGACTGCGATGGTCGGAGCGAAGACCCCACCCATGTGGCCGAAGCCGTCTCCGATGGACATGGCGGATGCCCTGGCGTCGGTCGGGAAGATCTCCGAGGTGTAGGTATAGCCCGCTCCCGCCCCCGGAACGATCGTGAGCGAGAACATGATGGCGGCCGCGATGATGAGGCCGTCGCTCGCTCCGATAGCAAAGAGCACGAGGGCAATGGTGTAGACGCCCGTGATCATGGCGATGGCCACGCGCCGCTCGATGCGGTCGATGAAGAAGTAGGCGAGCAGGGCGCCGACCGGGAAGGCGGCGTCGCCGATGGCCGTGAACAACAGGCTGCTCGGCTCCGAGACCCCCATCTTGCTCAGGAGGATCGGTTCGTATCCCAACACGGCGTAGCTCGACAGGTACCAGGCCAGCCAGAACGCCAGGACGACGAGCAGCCTTCCCAGGTAAGGAGGCCGGAACAACGCCAGGGTCGGGAATCCCTTCACGTTGGTCTCCGACACGTCGAGGAGCGGGACGGGAGGCAGCTCCGCGAGCCCGGTCGTCGCCCGGACCCGCGCCTCCATTTTCTCCACCACGTCCCGAGCCTCGTCCTCGTAGCCGTGGGCGGCGAGCCATCTCGGCGATTCCGGGATGTAGCGGACAAGGAAGGCGGCACAGACGGCGAGCGTCCCGAGCCCCAACAGCACCCGCCAGCCCACGCCGGAGATCGGGAGGAGGGGCATCGCAATCCACGGTGCCGCCCCCAGGCCGACGCCGGCCCAGAACATGTTGGTCTGGCTGAGCCTCCCTCGGATCCGGGCGGGCATGAGCTCGGCGGCGTACGTGGCGCCAAGAGAGATCAGGGCGCCGGTGCCGATACCGACGACGAATCGGAAGACCGAGAGGGATACGAGGTTCCAGGAGAACGCCGTCAGGAGAGCGCCAACGGAGAGGACGCCGAGCGTGCTCATCAGGGCGAGCCGCCGGCCGATGTAGTCCGCGATGGTCGAGAACACGTAGGAGCCGACGACATAGCCGACCAGGTTCAGGGTGACCGGGAGCGTCAGGTCGCCTGTTGTGAGGTGGAAGCGCGTCGCGATGGTCGGCAAGGTGACACCGATGACGGTGATGTCGTAGAAGGCAAAGAAGTAGAGCAACGCCAGCAGGATCCGGGCCGGGAGGGCGAGGGGGAATCCGGGGAGCCGGTCGATGCGGGCATTGAGGTCGGCGGTGACACGGCCGGCCGGCAGCTTTCTCGTGCTCACCGCCACGCCCCCTGACCGTTGATCGGCCGTTGTGAAGCCATTCGATTCATGCGGACCTTCCCCCTTTTGTTGCTTGCTTGACTCCGCCCGTCAGGCTGACGGACGGTCGAAGGCGATCACGCCTCGAATGTTCTTGCCGGCGTGCATGTCCTCGTAGCCCTGCTGGATCTGGTCCAGCGAGTACCGGGTGGTGATCAGCTCGTCGAGCGCGAGCGCACCGCTCCGGTAGAGGTTCAGGAGGTGCGGGATGCTGAAGCTGGGCGAAGATGAGCCGAACAGCGAGCCCTGCAGGCGCTTTTGGAAGAGGGTCAGCTCCGAGGCCGGGATGGGTAGGCCAAGGTCGCCGTGCTTGCCGAGGCCGACGACGACGACGGTGCCCGCCTTGCGAACGGCTGCGAAGGCCGCGGCCACATGTTCGGCGGTGGTCACTCCCACGGAGACGATCGCCGCATCGGCTCCCTGCCCGTTCGTCATCGACCGGGCCAGCTCCGCACCCTCCTCGATGGTGGCTACGGCCTGCGTCGCTCCCAACCGCAGCGCCGTGTCCCGCTTGAACTGGACCGGGTCGACGCCGATCACATTGACCGCTCCGACAAAGCGAGCGCCTTGCACCGCATTGATGCCGATCCCGCCGACACCGATCACCAGCACGGTGTCGCCCGGTGAGACGTCGGCCGAGATCACGGCGGACCCCCATCCCGTGGCCACCCCGCAGCCGACGAGGCAAGCGGCCTCGAGCGGGATGTCGCTGGCGATCTTGACTGCAGAGCTCACCGAGACCGTCGTGTCTTCGCAGAAGGTCGAGATGCCGCACATCTGGCCGACGGGCCGCCCGTCCAGGTGGAGCCGGTAGCTGGAAGGATCATCAAACCTCGAGCCCACCAGCGTCATCGCTCCGAGATCGCAGAGGTTTTGCTGGCCGGCCGCACACCAGCGGCAGCGGCCGCAACCGGGAACGGCCAACACGACATGATCGCCCTCGGCGAAGCCGGACGTGCCGGGACCCACGGCGGTGACGACACCGGCCCCCTCGTGACCCCCCGCAAACGGGTAGATCCCGACCGGCAGGTCGCCCGTGGCGATGTGATCGTCGGAATGGCAGAGCCCGGATGCCACCAGCCCCACTCGGATCTCACCGGTCCTCGGATCGTCGAGCTCCAGGTCGACCACCTCGTAGCGGCCCGGCGCCCTGTGGATGACCGCACCACGTGTCCGCATCTTCAGGTCTCCGTGCCATGTCGAGTGCTTTGGACCTCACCATAGCAACATGGTCGACTGCGGTCGACCGGAGTATTTATTCGAGTTCCGTGTCCTGTAGGGATGCGACGCATCCCGGAGCAAACCGGCGAGCGGCCGCGACGGGATCCGTCTCGCCTGCCGCCACGGCGTCGAGCAGCCCGGCCGCGGCGTGACTCTGCGTCTGCTCGTCGACCCAGCGAGACGTCAAATCTCGCAGAGCGGTACGAAAGTCGTGCAGTCGGCGTTGGCGACGGGATGCGTCGAGTTGTCCGCTCGTGGTGAGGTGCTCCCGGTGGCGCAGGACCGCAGCCCACACCCGGTCCACCTGGTCGCCGCTCACGGCCACACATCGTTCGATGAGCGGCCGCCAGTCCTGCGCTCCGGCGAGATCAAGGGCGACGGTGAGCTCACGGATGGTGTCGTCGGCTCCGGGTCGGTCGGCCTTGTTCACGACGAACACATCCGCGATCTCGAGGAGCCCGGCCTTGCTGGCTTGCACGTGGTCACCCCAGCCGGGATTGAGCACGACGATGGTCGAGTCGGCCTGGTCGACGATGTCGACTTCGATCTGGCCGACACCGACAGTTTCGATCACGATCCAGTCGAAGCCGAAGGCGGTGAGGGCGCGCACGGCGGACGGTGCGGCCAGGGCCAGGCCGCCGAGCTGGCTGCGGGTGGCCATGGAACGGATGAAGACGCCGGGGTCCGTGACGTGTTCGGCCATCCGGATGCGGTCGCCGAGGAGGGCACCGCCGCTGAACGGGCTCGACGGGTCGATGGCGAGGACGCCGACGGTCTCGTCTCGTCGGCGGGCTTGTTTCACGAGCTGGCTGGTAAGGGTCGACTTGCCGGCTCCCGGAGGCCCGGTGATCCCGACGACATAGGCTGACGCCTCCGGTTGGCGCACCGCGGCCAGGGCGTCGAGGGCCCGTCCGTCGCCGGTCTCCAACCATGTCAGGACGCGAGCAAGGGACCGGCGGTCGTGGGCCAGGAGCCCTACGGCCACGTCCTCTGCGGTCTTCATGGCGACGCCGCAATCATGGCGAAGCGGCGAAGGCTCACCGCCCCGCGCTGATCAGGGCCCTGACGCGCGGAGCCAGCTCGTCGAGCGGCGAGCGGACGCCGAAGACCTCGGCGATGCCCATGCCCCTGAGGAGGGCGGCGTCCTTGACCGAGATCGTGCCTCCCACGACAACGCTGACGTCACTCACGCCCTGCGTCCGCATCTCGTCGAGTACCTGCTGGGCCAGGGCGAGATGGGCCCCCGAGAGGATCGAGAGTCCGATGACATCCACGTCCTCGTCGATGGCCATGGCCACGACCTCGCCGGCGCTGCGTCGCAGGCCGGTGTAGATGACCTCCATGCCGGCGTCGCGGAGGGCATGGGCCACGACCTTGGCGCCACGATCGTGGCCGTCCAAGCCCAGCTTGGCGACCAACACCCGGGCGCGTCGATCCGTGGGGGATGGAGTCGCCGGGCTCACAGCGCCGGCTCCTTGAACTCACCGAACACGTCGCGGAGGACATCAACCATCTCGCCGAGCGTGGCGTCGGCGCGGGCGCAGTCGATCATGAGCGGGATCATGTTGGTCTCGTCGACGGCCGCCTGCCGCAACCGGCCGAGCTGTCGTTGGGTCTCGTTGCTGTCACGCCGCACCCTCAGCTCATCGAGCTCGGCGCGCTGGCGTTCGGCCACCTTGCCGTCGGGAGCGTGCACGACGAGCTCGGGGGGCTCGCCTCCGCCGCGGTGGAGGTTGACTGCCACGATGGGCTTCTCCCCGCTCTGCTCCCTGCGCTCCTGGGAGTACGCCGACTTGGCGATCTCCCGCTGCATGTAGCCGTTTTCGATCGCGACGACCGACCCACCCATCTGGTCGATCTCGTCCATCTTCTCGAGGACCAGCTTCTCGATGTCGTCGGTCATCTGCTCCACGAACCAGGATCCCCCGAGGGGATCGGACACGGCCGTGGCATCGGATTCGTAGCCAACAATCTGCTGCGTGCGCAACGCGAGCCGCGCCGTGTCCTCGGTGGGAATGTCGAAGGCCTCGTCGTAGCCGGCGAGCAACATGCCCTGGCAGCCACCGAGCACGGCCCCGAGGCAACCGAGGGTGCCTCGGATGATGTTGGTCTCGGGCTCGTGCATCTGGAAGTGGGTTCCACCGACCGAGGCCGTCACGCGCAACAGACCCGAGGCCTTGGCCTTCGCGCCGAACCGCTCGTGGAGCAGCCGAGACCAGATGCGTCGGGCCGCCCGCGTCTTGGCCGCCTCCTGAAGGAAGTCGCCGTAGTAGTAGAACTGCGCCGAGAGTCGGGTGGCGATCGTGTCGATGTCTAAGCCGCGTTGCTGCGCGTACTCCAAGTAGGTGACGGCGTTGGCGAAGGCAAACGCCACCTCTTGGATGGCGTCGGCGCCCGCATCGCGCATGTCCGGGCCGCGAATCACCAGCGGGTAGAAGCGCGGCATCTCCTTCGAGCAGAACTCCAGCACGTCGCCGACCATGCGAATCCCGTGTCTCGGCGGGTAGATCCAGGTTCCCCTGGCGACGTAATCCTTGAGCACGTCGGTCGTCATCGAGCCGTTGATCTGGCCAGGGCTGACACCCTGGCGTTCCATGGCGGCGAGAAACAGCGCGAGCACGAACGGGGCGGTGCTGTGGGCGTTCAGCGAGATCCCCATCTTCTCGACCGGCAGCCCGGCAAACATGCGCTCGAAATCGCCGGCGCAGTCGACGGCGACGCCGACCCGGCCCGCTTCTGGCCCCGCCTCGGAGGCGTCCGAGTCCAACCCCACCTGGGTCGGAAGATCGAATGCCGCACTCACGCCGTTGTTGCCATGCGCCAACAGGAACTTCCAGCGCTCGTTGGTGCTCTCCGCGTCACCGAACCCGGAGTAAAGACGCATCTGCCACAGCCGGTCCCGGTACATCGCGGGGTAGACACCCCGGGTGTAGGGGAACTCGCCCGGGAGACCGATGTCGCGCCGGTAGGCACGGGCCTCGGCGGCGGCTCCCTTGGGGGCATAGAGCACGTCGAGGGGCTGGCCCGTCAACGACAGTCGTGGGGTGGCACCGGCGAGCTTCTTGTCGTTCTCCTCCCGCCAGCGGGCGACATCGTCTGCGGACGAGCCCTCGCTCATCGTCATGATCCTTCCTCCATCGTTGCTCCCTCCCGCGTCCCTCACACAATATAGCTGTCGACCGCTGTCGACCGTAAGGTCGGGAAGCTTTGGAGGCCCCGGTTGTCGAGAGCTCCTCACGTCCGCTGCGAGGTCGAAGTGTTGGTTCGTTAGCTTCGGGCCCTCCGGAGCCTTTGCTATCGGGCGCGGTCGAGAAGCTCGGGAGTCGAGCTGTACAGCTTGACCCGAAAATCGCGGGCGTTTGTCATCTGCTGCTCGGCGATGTTGCCGGCCCGGTCGACGTCCTGGTCTCGGATCGCACCGAACAACCCGACACACTCCTCGGAGAAGACCTTCCAACGCTCCGGGTAGTGAAGCGTCGTTGAGGAAAGGCTGGTGACCCGGAGGTGGACCGACTCGAGGGCCTCGGTGAGGATCGTGTTGTGACTGGCCCGCCACAGGACGAAGTGAAAGCCGTGGGCCAGCTTCGGGCGCCGTTCCTTATCCTTGACCTTGAGGGCCCGCATCTCGTCGAGGGTGCCGCCGAGCCGTCCCAGGTCGAGGTCCGTGCGGCGCACGGCGGCGGCACGGGCGGCGGTGCGTTCCAACGCGATCCGCACCTCGTAGAGCTCGAGGACGTCCTCGGGCTTCAGGACCCGGACGCGCATGGCCCGCTCGTGGCGTTCGAGCAGTCCTTCGTAGGTGAGGCGGCCGAGGGCCTCTCGGATCGGGCTGCGGCTGAGGCCGAACGATTTCGCCAACGGGCCCTCGACGAGGCGCGTCCCAGGGCTCAGCTCACCGTCGACGATCCGAGCCCGAAGCGCCTCGTACACGGATCGACCGTCGGGGCTGCCGTCGTCGTTTTGCGGCCGGGGCGACGTCACGTCATCGGGCATCCCTGCCGAATGTAGCCCGGACCGACGAGGTGAAATCAGAGCCCGAGGCGCCGGGCGACGTCGTGCCACGATTCGGCCGGGTGGGCGACGTCGAAGTCGACCGCGTCCATGCCGAAGTCCCTTGCACCGGCGGCATTGCGGGGCTGATCGTCTACGAACAGCAGGCGGTCGGCGGCCACGCCGGTGGTCTCGACCGCCAGCCGGTAGGCACGCGGGTCGGGCTTGAGGAACTCCTCGTACGAGCAGTCAACGATGTGGTCGACGGACTTGAGCAGGTCGATGCCGAGTTGCCACTCGGCGCCGTGGAAGGCCTGCATGTCGTTGGTCAGGATCGACACGCCGAGCCCGGCCTCGCGGGTCCGGTCGACGACGTCGACGGCCTCGGGCCGCACCATGGCGGGCGTCGGTGGGTGGAACAGGATCCGCATGTATTCGGCCAGGTCCATCTTCCGGCCCGCGGCGTGGCCCACGTCGGCTGCTCTCTTGTGCCAGTACCCGCGCTCCGTGAGGCCTCGCCCGGCGATCATCTCCCGCCACGGTTCGTCGGTGTCGGGACGGATCGGTCCCATCCACTCGAAGGTCCCCGCCGGCAGGCCGAGGCGATCCTCGACGATGTGATGCATCTCGACCGGGTTGAGGAGGCACACGCCGCCGAAGTCGAGCAGCAGCATGTCGTAGGTCCTGCTCATCCGAGACCACCCCAACCGAGGCGGCGCGACACGAGGCCGGCGGTCTCGAGGAGCGCCTGGACCATGGTCGGTGCGTTGAGGTCCATCCGGTCGGTCGGGCCGGCCACGCTCAGGGCTGCGATCACCTCGCCGGTCGCGCTGCGCAGCGGGGCGCCGAAGCTGACGACGCCGAGCTCGGACTCGTGGCGGTTTTCGGCCCAACCCCGCGAGCGGATCATCTCGAGCTCGTTGCGCAGCGTGCGGTGGTCGGTGATGGTGTGGGGCGTAAGCCGCGCCAGCTCCCAGCCGGCGAGGAGGGCCTCGAGGCGTCCCGGCGGCAGGTAGGCGAGGAGTACCTTGCCCGTGCCCGTCGAGTGGGCGTGGTTGCGGCGCCCGATCTCGAGAAACATCCGCAGGGTATGGGGGCTGTCGAGCCGTTCGACGTAGACGACCTGCCGGCCGTCGAGCACGGCCACATGGGTGGTCTCGCCGCTGTGGTTGCGCAGGTCGCTCATCGGCGACATGACCGCTTCGTGCAGGCCGAACTGCGTCGGCACGGCGGCGGCCAGGTCGAGCACGGCGAGGCCGAGGCGGTAGCGGCCGCTGCGGCCGTCCTGTTCGAGCACGCGTTCCTCGACCATCGTCGCCAGCAGGCGGTGGGCGGTCGACTTGCCGATACCCAGGTGGCGGGACAGGTCGCTGACCCCCCACTCGCGGTGGGCGGCGGTGAAACTGCGCAGGACCCGCATGGCCGTCGCCACCGAGCTCAGCGTCGACGACGAGGCATTTCCCCACTGTTTGGCCGTTCCCGACGGCTCGATCGCCTGCTCGATCGCCTGCACGACAGCGACGCTACCCGGCGTCGTTCCTCCATGCGGGAAGTTTCCCGCAGAAAGGAACGTCGGGATCTACGGTTCCTTCCGTGGGGATTCTCCGGGTGAGCCATGTCGATATCACGGTCCCGGATCTCGAGCTCGCCGCCGCCTACTACACGCAGGTGCTCGGCCTCGACATCACGGAGCGGACCGAGGATCGGATCTTCTTCAAGTGCTGGGACGAGCGTGACCATCACTGCCTCGCCGTCCGCTATCACCCCCGGGTCGGCATCGACCGCTTCTCGTTCAAGGTCGAGCACCCCGACGACCTCGAGGCGCTCGAGAGCAACGTGGAGCGCTACGGCATCGGCGTCACCCGTGTGGCCAAGGGTGACGAGATCGGCCAGGGCGAGTCGATCCGCTTCGAGACCCCGTCGGGCCACGAGATGGAGCTGGTCGCCGATGTCCACAAGGTCGGCGGCCGCATCCCCCTGCGAAACCCTCGCCTCTACGTCGACGGTCTTGTCGGTATCGCCCCGCCGCGCATCGACCACCTCCTCGTCAACGCCGAGGAGGTGGGCGAGGCGTCCCGCTTCTTCCGCGAGGCCCTCGGCTTTCGCCTGACCGAGCAGCTCCTCGACGGTGGCGGCCATCAGGTCATTGCCTTCCTCGAGCGCAGCGCCAAGCCGCACGACATCGCCTTCGCTCAGGGAACCAACGGTGCCCTGCACCATTTCGCCTTTTGGCTCGACGACTGGGATCACGTGCGCAAGGCGGCCGACATCCTGGCCTATCACGGAATTTCGATTGATATCGGTCCGACTCGCCATGGCATTACGAGGGGCAACACGATCTATTTCTTCGACCCGATGGGCACACGCAACGAGGTCTTCACCGGCGGATATCGACCCGATCCTGATTTCCCCACGATCACCTGGACCGATGAGCAGGCCGGCCGGGCCATCTTCTACTACGAGGGTCGCCTCAACCAGCGCTTCCAGACGGTGTCGACATGACGGACCTCCCGGTGGCGGCGCTGCCGGCCCATTCGGTTCTCGGGAGCGCCGGGATCCTGCGTCTCTCCCACGCCGAGATCCGCGTCCCCGATCTCGAGCTGGCCGTCGCGTACTACACCGAGGTGGTCGGCCTGTCCGAGACCGAACGCGCCGGGGACCGCGTGTATCTCAAGGCCTGGGACGAGCACCAGCATCACAGCCTCATCCTGCGCTCGGCCCCCAGCTACGGCCTGGAATCCGTTGCGTTCAAGGTCAGCGAGGCGGCGGAGCTCGACCGCCTGGCCGGGCGGGTCGAAGGGGCCGGCGTCGCGGTGCGGCGCTACGACGTCGGCGAGCTTGGCCCCGGCAGCGGCCAGGTCGCCAGGTTTCGCTCGCCGAGCGGCCACACCGTCGACCTCGAGTACGCCCAAGGGCAGGTCGGCAACTCGCTGCCGCTCGTCAATCCACCGCCGGTTCCCAACGACCTTCCCGGCATGCATCCGCCGCGCATCGACCACATCTTCCTCATGTGTGAGGACGTGGACGGCGTGACGAGCTTCTTCCGCGACGTCCTCGAGTTTCGCCTCGTCGAGCAGATCGTGGCCGACGACGGCTACCAGCTCGCCACCTTCCTCGAGCGCACTCACACCCCCCACGACATCGCCTTCATCACCGGCCCCGACGGTGGCTTCCACCACATCGCCTATTGGGTCGACGAATGGAACGACCTCCGTCATGCTGCCGACACCTGCGCCTACCACGGCGTCAGGATCGACGCGGGGCCGACCCGCCACGGCGCCACCCGGGGCTGTGGGCTGTACTTCTTCGACCCGGCCGGCAACCGCAACGAGGTCTTCACCGGCGGCTATCAGTTCGACCCCGACGACGAGGCGACGACGTGGACGGAGGCGGAGATGGGCCGGGCCATCTTCTACTACCGGGGCCAGGTCGACCAGAACTTCATGACGGTGCACTCGTGACCGGGAGCGACCGTCCGGCCCAGCCGCCGTCGGATCGGGTCGACGCGCCCTTGTATTTGGCCCGCCACCGGGCCAGGGAGGCGGAGCGCCAGGCTCGCAGCGAACGGCCCGAGCCGGTGGACGATCGTTTTCCTGACGGTGGTTCTCCCGATGATGACGGCGAGCCGATGTACCTCCGCCGCTTCCGGGCGCGCCGCGCCCGCGGGCCCGGCGCCGCCCCGGAGATGCCGTTGTGGCAGCGGAGCAGCCTCGAGGTGCAGCAGGCTCTCACCGAGGACAACCGCAACAAGGAGATCTCGGCACCGGCGGAGGCCCGGCGCAGCATCGTCAACGACGTCTACCTGATCCGCCACGGCGAGACGCAGGGGTACTCGACGGACTCTGGCCTCACGCCCCAGGGCGTGTGGCAGGCCCACACCTACGGCCATACCCTGGCCAAACGGGTGCGCACCGGCGAGACGATCGTCTTGCGCCATGCCGCCACCAACCGGGCGCGTGAGACCGCCGAGCAGATCCACAGGGGCCTGGCCGACGGCCTCGTCATGTTCGACAAGGACGTCAAGATCCACGAGCCGGAGCCGGTCGACGCCTTTCGCAACTTCCAGTTCTCCTCGCCCGATGGGCTGAGCGACGTCACCGCCGCCTTCCGCCGCTATTACGCCATGCTCGAGGGCATCGAGCGCACCGCGGCCGGCGACCGCCCGCTCTGGCTGGTGGAGATGGACAGGTTCTGGCGCACGCAGCAGGGTGGCGCCGACCCGATCCAGCACTGGCTGACGACGCCGCTGTTGCATTTCGAGCCGCCGTCGCTGTGCGTACGGCGGTTCTGGATGGGGATCCTGGCCCTCTCCGGGGAGTTTCCCGGCGCCCGGCTGATGATTGCGACCCACTCGGGGCCGATCCGAGCCTTCGCCGTGGCCGCCTTCGGCTACGACCCGGGGGAGCCCTACAACGCCGAGCATGTGCGGGCCAGGTTGTACGAGGGCAGGACCGAGCGCGACACCGACGCTCAGGTCTCATACCGAAATCGGGTGCAGGAGATGAAGGTGCCGATGCTCGACGAGCTGCCGCACTGGGAGCAGGATCGTTGGGGGAGACGGGGAGTCTGATGCGGGGGAGGGGGGACAAAAGGTGTGCCGATCCTGTCCTGTTGTCGATTGGGCCGATGCCATGCCGGCGCCGGTTCGTTCGTCTGAGTCGAGGAAGGTGAGCAACGCCGTGACCGATCACGTTGTCTGGTTCGACCGCTACTGCGATGAGGAGAACGTCCTCGTCGGGGGCAAGAACGCCAGCCTGGGGCAGATGCTGCGCGCCGGGCTGCCGGTGCCGCCCGGGTTCGCGATCTCTACAACCGCGTACGGGTGTATCTGGGACGACGCCGACCTGCGTCGTGGGGTCAACGAGCTGCTCGGGTCGATCGACCACGAAGCGGGTGTCGCTACCCGCAAGGTGGCATCCGAGGTCCGGGCCCTCATCGAGGTCGCGCCCGTCCCCGATGACGTGCGCCGCAGCGTGGTCGATGCCTACGAGGCGCTCGGCCGGCACTGCGAACTGGTGGACGTGCCGGTGGCGGTGCGTTCGTCTGCGACCGCAGAAGATCTCCCGGACGCGTCCTTCGCCGGTCAGCAGGACACCTACCTCTGGGTCACCGGCGCCGACGCCGTCGTGGAGCACATGCGCAGGTGCTGGTCTTCCCTCTTCACGGACCGGGCCATCGCCTACCGCCACTCCAAGGGGTTCGCCCACGACGCGGTGGCCATGTCGGTCGGGGTCCAGAAGATGGTCGACGCACGTGTCGCCGGGGTCGCCTTCACGCTCAACCCGAGCAACGGCGACCGTTCGCAGGTTGCCATCGATGCATCGTGGGGCCTCGGCGAGGCGGTGGTGTCAGGCGAGGTCACGCCCGACAGCTACCTGGTGGACAAGGTCCTCAGCGAGATCGTCTCACGGCGGGTCTCGGTCAAGTCCGTCGAGTATTGCCTGCGCGACGGAGCGGTAAAGAAGGTCGAAGTGGACGAGGAGCGCCAGGGGGTCGCCTGTCTGAGCGACGACGAGCTGCGAGCCGTGGCCCGCCTGGCCCGGCGGGCGGAGAAGCACTATGGCTGCCCGCAGGACGTCGAGTGGGCCATCGACCGTCACCTCCCGGCCGACGACGGGGTCGTCATGTTGCAGAGCCGGCCGGAGACGGTGTGGTCACGCAAGCCGGTCGTGCCGATCGCCGGGTCGTCCGCCACGGGCGTGGCCTCGATCGTCTCCACCCTCCTATCGCCCATCCACAAGACACAGGCCGGCTGAGCCGGCCCCTGAGAGAAACGACAAGAGGGGGACAAAGAAATGGCATCGTCACGATTCCCGAACCCATTCGAGCTCGAGGGGCCGGACGGCATCGACGGGTGGGAAGAGCTCTATCCCTACAGCGTGCAGTTCAGCGAGGGGCGAAGGGACTACGAGGAGAACCGCTTTTGGTTCTGGGACTCCATGCACTGGGGCCGGGCCATGACCCCGTGGGATTCCACCTTCATGGAGATGGCGATCGCCTCGCTCAGCCAGTTCAACAGCCGGCATTACCGGATCCCGCCCGCCGACGGCATCGACTTCCGGGTGCTCTACGGCTACGCGTTCTTCTCCCCGGTCGGCGTGGACGATCCGGCCAAGGTCGAGGCGCGGGTCCCCGAGTTCATGGAGCGAGCCGGCCACTACTTCGCCAACTGGGATCAGCTCTACGACAACTGGCTGGGCAAGGTCAAGGCCAATATCGACGAGATCGTCGCCGTCGACTTCAGCCCCCTGCCCGAGATGGAGGACATCGAGGTCATCACCGGAGGCGTCGGGACGGGCAGCGGCTACCGGCTCCAGTCCGAGTACCACCGCTTCAAGGACCTGTGCCTGAAGGTGTGGCAGTACCACTTCGAGTTCCTCAACCTCGGCTACGCCGCCTACCTGGACTTCTTCGGGTTCTGCAAGCAGGCCTTCCCCTCCATCCCCGATCTCGGCATCGCCAAGATGGTCGCCGGCGTCGAGGTCGACCTCTTTCGTCCCAACGAGGAGCTCAAGATCCTCGCCGGCAAGGCCGTCGAGCTGGGGATCGCCGACGTGTTCGACAGCAGCGATCCGGCCAAGGTCAGGGCCGGCCTCGAAACCGAGGCGGGCAAAGCCTGGCAGGCGTACTGGGACGAGGTGGCCGAACCGTGGTTCAACTTCTCCAGCGGCACCGGCTTTTACTATTACGACAAGACCTGGGCCGATTACCCGGAGATCCCGTACGCCTTCATCAAGGACTACATCGCCAAGATCCGCGCCGGTGTCGACATCACCAGGCCGATCGAGGCCATCAGGGCCGAGCGCGACCGGGTCGTGGAAGAGTACGCCGACCTCCTGTCGACCGACGAGGACCGAGAGGCGTTCCAGGCCAAGCTTGGCCTCGCCCGGGTCGTGTTCCCCTACGTCGAGAACCACAATTTCTACATCGAGCACTGGACCATGTCGATGGTGTGGCGCAAGCTGCGCGAGCTCGGTGTCACCCTCCACAAGGAGAACGCCGTCGTCGACCCCGAGGACGTCTTCTACTTCCGCCGCGACGAGATCGACGAGGTCCTCTGGGACGTCTACATGGCGTGGGCCGTCAACGCCCCCAACGCGGCATCGACCTACTGGCCCGATCGGATCACCCGCCGGCGCCAGATCGTCGCCAAGATGAAGGACTGGCTCCCGCCCAAGGCCCTGGGCGAGCCGCCCGAGGTCGTGACCGAGCCGTTCACCATCATGCTCTGGGGCATCACCAACGACTCGGTCAGCGCCTGGCTCGGTAGCGACGACGAGGGTTCCGAGCTGGCGGGCATGGCCGCATCGCCCGGGGTGGCCGAGGGCAGGGCGAGGATTGTTTTCGACGCCGACGACATCGACCAGGTCGAGGATGGCGACATCCTCGTGGCTCCGATCACGGCGCCGAGCTGGGTACCGGTCTTTCCCCGCATCAAGGCCTGCGTCACCGACATCGGCGGCATGATGAGCCACGCCGCCATCGTCTGTCGCGAGTACGGCGTGCCGGCCGTGACCGGCACCGGATTCGGGACATCACGGATCAAGACCGGACAGATGATCCGAGTCGACGGATCGTCGGGGAGCATCACGTTCCTCGACGCAACAGAGTGAACCGGAGGGATCGCACGTGCTGACCAAAGAACAAAACGAGGAGCTGACGAGCGTCGGGCCCGGCACGCCCATGGGCGAGCTGCTCCGCTACTACTGGTACCCGGTGGCGTTCTCGCGCGAGCTCGCCGAGTTCCCGGTCAAGAAGGCCAGGCTCTTGGGCGAGGACTGGGCCGTGTTCAAGACCGATAGCGGCGACTACGGGATCGTCGCCGAGCGCTGCCCGCACCGGGGGGCATCGCTCGTCTACGGGATCGTCGAGGACGACGGCCTGCGCTGCGGCTACCACGGGTGGAAGTTTGATACCACCGGTCAGTGCGTCGAGATCCTGGCCGAACCGGAATCGTCACCGGCGTTTCGGGCCAGGTCCTGCGTCAAGGCCGGGCGGGCGCAGGAGCTCGGCGGCATGATCTGGGCCTACGTCGGTCCCGACCCGGCCCCCGAGCTGCCCCGCTACGAGGCCTACGTGATGGACGGGATCCGCGACATCGGGCACTCGATGCTGCCGTGCAACTGGATGCAGATCATGGAGAACGCCGTCGACCCGTACCACGTCGAGGCCCTCCACGGCCGGTACTTCGAATTTATCGCCCGTCACCGTGGCTTCGAGATGCCGAGCTCGTTTCGCAACAAGCACGAGAAGATCGCCTTTGATGTCCTCGACCACGGAATCATCAAGCGTCGGCTCCTTGTCGGTCAGGACGAGAACAGTGACGACTGGCGCATCGGCCATCCGCTGGTGTTCCCCTACAAGATGTGGGTGGGTGGCAACGGCATCTACCAGATGCAAATCCGGGTGCCCGTCGACGACACCCACACGTGGATGCTCTTCTACACGGTCAACGCCCCCGAGGGCGGCGAGCTCCCTGCGAGCCCGCCGGTCGTCGACTACACCTACGACTGGATCGACGCCGAAGGCAACCACATCGTCGACTACATCGAGGGTCAGGACGTCATGGCCTGGGTGACCCAGGGTGCCATCGCCGACCGCACCGTCGAGCACATCACCAAAAGCGACGTGGGTGTCGTGACCCTGCGCCGGATGTTCAGGGAGTCGATGGACGCCGTGGCCGAAGGCCGCGACCCCGTCGCCGTCATGCGTGAGCCCCACGAGAGCATCAAGCTGCCCCTCGAGCGGTCCAAGTTCGGGCGGGGCGCCGAGTTTGCCGTGCAGTGGATCGAAAGAGGGTCGATGCGCTACAGCCCGCAGGCCGACGCCCTCAAAAAGCTCCACGTCGACGCGGCCGCGGCGCGCGCCGAGCTGACCCCGTCGGGCCTCTGATGGGCTTCGACGTCGACCACTGGGCCGGCTACCTGCTCGACGCGGCCGACCGAAGGGTCGAGGTGGCGTCGATCTCGGGCCAGGTGGGCGCCGTCACCGCCGAGCAGGCCTATACCGTGCAGGCCGCCCTGCTCGACCTCCGGGTGACGCGAGGCGAACGCATCGTCGGGGCCAAGCTGGGGCTCACGTCGGTCGCCAAACAGCAGCAGATGGGCGTTGACGAGCCCGTCTACGGCTGGCTGACCGACCGGTCGGTGCTGGCTGGCGACGCCGTGCCCATCGGCGAGCTGATCCACCCGCGCGCCGAGCCCGAGATCGTGTTCATCATGGGCGAGGAGCTGGCCGGACCCGACGTGACCGCCGGCGACGTCCTCGACGCCACCGACTCGGTGCTCGGCGGCATCGAGATCATCGACTCGCGCTACGAGGCCTTTGCCTTCACCTTCGCCGATGTCATCGCCGACAACACCTCGGCGGCCAGAGTGCGGCTGGGCCGGACGAGGGCGGCGCCGCGCCACGTCGACCTGGTCACCGAGGAGTGTGCCTTTGCCGTCGATGGGTCCGTGACGGGCACGGCCACCGGCGCCGACCTGCTCGGCGACCCGGCGGTTTGCGTGGCCCGGCTCGTTGCCCACCTGCACCGCTACGGGCGCAAGCTGGAAGCCGGCTGGACGGTCCTCGCCGGCGCCCCCACCGACGCCCGCCCTCTCGCCGTCGGCACCGAGGCGACGGCGCGTTACGGTCACTTCGGTACGGTCGCCGTGACCGGTACCTGAGGAGGTCGAAAACGTGCCGCTCGTCAACGTCCACATGGCTGCGGGCCGCTCGCCGGAGCAGAAACGGGCCTTGATGGAGGCGATCACCGAGGCCATGGTCACCCACGTCGGGGCGCCGCGGCCTTCGGTGCGCGTATGGATCGACGAGTTCCCCGCCGGCGACTACATGGCCGGCGGTGAGCTCCTCTCGGACAAGCAGGCCAGGCTGGCGGTCGAAGCCGGGAACGGGTCGGCCGGTGCCTGACGTGGCCGTCGTCGAGGAGGCGGCCGGCCTGCTGCGCCGGGCGGCCGAGACCGGCGAGCCCTGCGCCCCGATCCGGGACCTGGTGGGCTCGCCCGACGACGTCGACACCGGCTACGCCATCCAGGCCTACAACACCGGCATCGACCTGCAGGCCGGCCGACGGGTCACCGGTCGCAAGATCGGCCTGACGTCGCCGGCGGTGCAGGCCCAGCTCGGCGTGGACCGGCCCGACTTCGGGACGCTCTTCGCCGACATGGAGTACGGCGACGGCATAGAGATCCCTGCCGGCCGGCTCCTTCAGCCGCGCGCCGAGGCCGAGGTGGCCCTCGTGATCGACCGGGACCTCGACCGGGCGCCCCACGGGTTCGCCGAGATCATCGCCGCCGTGGCGTTTGCCCTCCCGGCCATCGAGGTCGTCGACAGCCGCGTCGCCGGCTGGGACATCCGCCTGGTCGACACCGTCGCCGACAACGCCAGCTGCGGGCTGTACGTCGTAGGGGGCCGGCCCGTGCCGCTACGCGCCGTCGACCTTCGCACGGTCACCATGAGCATGTCCGTCAACGGTCTCGAGGTCTCATCGGGGGAAGGTTCGGCATGCCTCGGTCACCCGTTGCAGGCGGCCCGCTGGCTCGCCGACGCCCTGTGCGCCCGGGCGATCCCGTTGCGGGCCGGTGACGTCGTGATGACCGGAGCGCTCGGGCCGATGCGCCCCATCGCCGCCGGCGACGCCGTGCTCGCCGACCTCGGCGCCCTCGGGGTCGTCTCCACCATGCTCAGCAAGGAGCAATCCTGATGCCCACCTTGAAGGCGGCCGTGATCGGCTCCGGCAACATCGGCACCGACTTGCTGATCAAGTCCAAGCGAACGTCGGATGTGATCGAGGTCGTGGCCATGGTCGGCGTCGATCCCGCCTCCGATGGTCTGGCCCGAGCCAAGCGCATGGGGATCGCCACGACCGCAGAAGGAGTGGATGGGCTGATCGGCCTCGATGTGTTCGCCGACGTGGATGTGGTCTTCGACGCCACGTCGGCGGGCGCCCACGCCTACCACGACCAGGTCCTACGGGCTCACGGCAAGCGCATCCTCGACCTGACGCCGGCGGCCATCGGGCCCTATGTGGTGCCGCCGGTCAATCTCGAGGAGCACCTCGACGCTCCCAATCTCAACATGGTCACCTGCGGCGGGCAGGCGACGGTCCCCATGATCGCGGCGGTCAACCAGGTGGCGCCCGTGCAGTACGGCGAGATCGTCTCCTCGATCGCATCGCGCTCCGCCGGTCCCGGCACCAGGGCCAACATCGACGAGTTCACCGAGACCACGTCGCGCGCCATCCAGGTCGTCGGCGGGGCCGTGCGGGGAAAGGCGATCATCGTCCTCAACCCGGCCGAGCCGCCGCTGATCATGCGCAACACCGTCTTCGCCCTCGTGCCAGAGGCCGAGCCCGACGACATCAGGGAATCGGTGCACGCCATGGTCGAGCGGGTCCGCGCCTACGTCCCCGGGTACCGGCTGAAGCAGGAGGTGCAGTTCGACGCCATCGACGAGTCGGCGCCGATCCGCATCCCCGACATGGACCAGAAGTTCACGGGGTGGAAGGTGTCGGTCTTCTTGGAGGTGGAAGGGGCCGGCCATTACCTGCCGCCGTATGCCGGCAACCTCGACATCATGACGTCGGCGGCCATAAAGACCGCAGAAGAACTGGCGAACCGGAGGGTGCGGGCATGAGCGACCTCGGGAGCGAACCGACAGCAACGGGCGTGGAGCTGTACATCCAAGATGTGACCCTGCGCGACGGGATGCACGCCATCCGCCACCGCTACTCGGTCGGTGAGCTGCGGGCGATCTGTGAGGCCCTCGACGCCGCCGGCGTGGACGCTATCGAGGTGAGCCATGGCGACGGGCTCGCAGGCTCGTCGTTCAACTACGGCTTCGGCGCCCACACCGACTGGGAGTGGCTCGAGGAGGCCGCCGCGGCCGTGAAAACCGCCCGGCTGACAACCTTGCTCCTCCCCGGCATCGCCACCATCGCCGACCTGAAGCGGGCCCACGAGCTCGGCGTCACTTCGGTGCGTGTCGCCACCCACTGTACGGAGGCCGACGTGGCCGACCAGCACATCGCCACGGCGCGCGAGCTCGGCATGGACGTCGCCGGGTTCTTGATGATGGCCCACATGAGTCCGCCTGACGAGCTGGCCAAGCAGGCCAAGCACATGGAGGAGGCCGGGGCCGTCTGCGTGTACATCACCGACTCCGGCGGCCGGCTCACCATGGGCGAGGTGCGCGACCGTGTCCGGGCCTACCGTCGGGTGCTTGACCCCGAGACCGAGGTCGGCATCCACGCCCACCACAACCTGACCCTCGGCGTGGCCAACGCCGTCGTCGCAGTGGAGGAAGGCGCCTATCGCGTCGACGCCGCCCTTGCCGGCATGGGAGCGGGGGCTGGCAACTGCCCGATCGAGCCGTTCGTCGCCGTCGCCAACCTGGAGGGGTGGACGCACCGCTGCGACGTCTTCGCTCTCATGGACGCGGCCGAGGACCTCGTCCGTCCTCTCCAGGACCGGCCCGTGCGCGTCGACCGCGAGACGCTGACCCTCGGCTACGCCGGCGTGTACTCGAGCTTCCTTCGCCACGCCGAGACGGCCGCGGCGCGCTACGGCCTCGACGCGAGGGACGTCCTCATGGAGTGCGGCCGGCGTCGGATGGTCGGCGGCCAAGAAGACCTGATCGTCGACGTGGCCCTCGACCTTTGCAAGGAGAGGGACAACCCCGAGGGGTGAGCCACGAACGACCTGCACGACGCCTGGTATGTCGGGATCGGCTCGGTCAGTTGGTGTGCGGGGCGCTATCGGCGCCGACGATCCAAGTGACGCCGTAGCGATCGGTGAGCATGCCGTAGAGGGGGGCGAATGGCGCTGGGGCGAGCGGGATGAGGACCGTGGTCGCCGAGTCGGAGAGGGCGTCCCAGAGCGCCTGGATCTCGTCGCCCGCGGTTCCTTGCAGGGTGATGTAGAACGGGTTTTCGCCGGGGTCATAGCCCTTGGACGGCTGCACGTCGTAGGCCATGACGGTGAAGCCATTCGGCGCGTCGACGCGTCCGAAGGCAACGTGGTCCGCCTGGGCGGGCTCCTCGACCGCGTGGATGTCGGCGTAGGTGGCGATCGAGATCTCGCCGCCGAACACGGACTTGTAGAACTCGAGCGCTTCCCGAGCCTGGCCGCGGAAGTTGACGTGGGTGGTGGTGCTGACGCTCATGCTGGTCTGCCTTTCGTCGGGTCGTTTCCGGGCACGGGTGCGCCCGGCCTTTGCCTTGACCGAGACGTGGGTCCTCGGTGCGAGTTCCTGAGCGGTCTCTGCGGCCGCGAGATCAGGGGCCGCCACGCAGGGCGGGGATGATCACGCCGTCGATCAGGGCGACGCTGAACTCACGCGTGATCGGTCGCTGTTGCACAGCACGCGAGACGCACATCATGGGGATGAGCTCGGCGAGCGTGTCGATGTCGCCCGGTGGCGGGAACTCGCCGCGGTCGACGGCGCGCTGCATCAGGATGCGGCTGACGTCGATCCAGGGCCCGATGCCCGCGCCGGTCGCGGCCTCGGCGAGCCGGGCGTCATTCTTGGACAACGACAGCAGAGCCGCTATTGCCTTGATGCGGACCTGCTGCTCCTCGTTGCTGAGGGGAAGGATCATGGCGGTCATGTCCCCTCGCAGGCTCCCGGTGTCCGGCAGCTGATCGAGGCTGACATCGTCGCGGCTCATCCACGCCACGGCCTCGAGCACAAGGTCAGCTTTGGTCGCCCAGCGCCGATAGACCGTCGCGCGCGCCGAGCCAGCTCGGGCCGCGACCATGTCAATTGTCATACCGTCGTAGCCATGCTCGGCCAGAACGGCCAGCGTGGCGTCGAGGATGATGCCGTCGCGACTGTGGTCTCGTTTGCGACCCGCCCGGGAACGGGGCTGCTCGGGCACGGCGCCCGTGTTCTCCAAATCTGCCGTGCTCGTGCTCTTCCTCATATCGATAATGATACACATGCATATCGCTATGCACAAGTATCGATATAGAGTGTCGCATCACCAACAATGAGGCCTACCAAGGAGGTGCACGGTGCGGACGATCACGGTGCAGGAGCGACGACGCGCAATGATCTACCGCCACCATCTCGCCGGCGATGCCGACAGTCCAGAGACGGTGACGCGAGCGCTGGTTGCGTTGCACGCCAGCGATCCGGCGTCGGTCTACTTGTCTGTGCTCGCGCGCAGCGCCGCTTCGACGCTGGCCGACGTGGCCGACGCGATGTACGAGCGGCGCAGCCTGGTGCGATGGATGGCGATGCGTCGGACACTGTTCGTCTTCCCGCGCGAGGACGTCCCGACCGTGCAAGCCGCGGTCAGCACGCCCCTGGCTGCGATGCTACGCCGACGCCTGATCAGCCAACTGCAACGCAACGGCAGCGAGCCGGTCATCGAAGGGGATGTCCCCCTTTGGCTGGACGGCCTTGAGGATCGCGTCGAGCAGACGCTCGCGCGGCGCGGCACGGCCACCGGCGCGCAGCTGGCCGATGACGAGCCGGCCTTGAAGACGCTCATCCTGGCGAAAGCACCATCTGACCGCCCGCAGAACGTCACCACGCGTCTGCTCACCCTCATGAGCGCCAGCGGGCGGATCGTTCGCGGCACTCCGACCGGGGCTTGGACCAGCCGGCATCATCGCTGGGAGCCGGTCTCACGATGGTGGCCGGAGGGCCTACCGCCGATCGACACGACAGAGGCGCAACGCAACCTCGCCCGCTGCTGGCTAGCCCGCTTCGGACCGGCGACGAGGGAGGACTTGCAGTGGTGGACAGGGTGGAACAAAGCCACTACCCACCGCGCCCTCGAGGACCTCGCGCTCGAGGAAGTCGACCTGCACGGCCAAGCCGGAATCGTCCTCGCGGGCCCTGCCGGCGAGTTCGCTGATGAGGCGGCGAGCGACCCGACCGCGACCCTGCTGCCAGCGCTCGACCCCACCCCCATGGGATGGAAGACTCGCGACTGGTTCCTCGGCATTGACCCAGGCCACGTGTTCGACCGCGCCGGCAATATCGGCCCCACCCTGTGGTGGAACGGCGAGATCATCGGGTCCTGGGCGATCACCCCCAACGGCGATCTGCGCACGGAAGTGATCGCGGACCGGGGAGCCGAGGCTCCCGCCGCGATTGACCGAGCAGCATCGCACCTCCACGCGAGACTCAACGGGGCGGCCGTCACCTCCGCGATCCGCACCCCGCTCGAACAAGCGCTCACAAAGAAAATAGCATCGAATCCATAGCGTGACGGCGCGAAGCTCACACGCCGCCATCTCGGGTATGAAACCCGGGACGAAGCCCCCCAGCCAGCGATATGGTCCCAGGTCGGTCCCGTCGCCTGAGTCGGTGAGGTCGAGGATTCGGGAATGCGGGTGGTCGTCGTCTACCACCACGAAGATGCGGTCCCGGGCTCGTTGGCGAGAGCCTGCGCCGGCGGGGCGCGGAAGATCAGGAACAGTATTGACGGTCTGGTGAGCGGTGGGGATGATGAACAGGCGAGCGGCGCCGTCGCCCGCCTCACTGGGAGGCGCGATGCGTCGATTTTCCCCATTTCGCACGCTGGTACTCACGGTTGGTCTCGTCGGCCTTGTCGGGTTGTGCTCCAGCGGGGTCGCGATCGCCCAATCGCCCTCTGTGCCGGCGGCGTCGAGGACGGTGACCCGGCAGGTTCGCCCCGTCGACTCCAAGGGCGTGTTGAACCGGGGGTACTCGGTGGCAAGCACCAAAAGCCGCAGCACGTCGTGTTTCGCTGATTCGATTGGCGTCAGTGGGGCGTGGCGATGCGCGGCAGGAAACTACATCTACGACCCGTGCTGGGCCGAGGCTGGCCGGGGAATCCGGGTCGTGTGCGTCGGAGCACCGTGGGAGCACCGCGTCGTGCGCCTTGACCTCTCGAAGCGTCTCCCTCGGATCTACCCGTACCGCAACCCACCGGCCTGGGGGATGCAGCTCGAGACCGGAAACCAGTGCGTGTTCCTTGACGGCGCCACCGGAGTGATCGGAGGGCAGCGGATCAACTACGGCTGCGAGGAGCACAACGTTTCCCTGAGCGGGCGCATCGGTCGTCGCCACGAGCCGTGGCGTATCCAAGCCGACGTGTTGCACGACGGCCGGTACGTGAGAGGCGCCGTCGCGCCGATCACGATTGTCTGGGACGCGCAGCCCTCGGTGTTCAAGTAGACCGCTCGGGCCTTCTCGCCCGGTTCCGCGGAGTCGCTTGCGCCCCCGGGACGTGGAAGCCTGGGGTGGTGACGGGGTCCCGGTCGGATGCAGAGGAGCTGGCGTTCGGGGCGTTGGACTGGCTGCTCGAGTCGGCGCGCGCCGACGAGATCGGCCTGGCGTGGACGGGCACACGAGCCGACGACGAGATCGACCCCACGCTCTACAGCGGGGGTGCGGGGATCGTGCTGGCGCTCCTGGAGGCTCATCACCACTTCGGAGACGATCGATATGCCGACGCCGCCCGGCGAGGCGCCAGGGTGATCGCCGCTGCCATCGAGGAGTGGGACGACTGTTCGTTGTATTTCGGTCTGACCGGGATGGCGGTGGCGATGTGGGCGGTGCACGATCTGCTGGGCGATCCGGAGGCCGCCGCGGCGGCAGATGTCGCCGTGGCACGGGTCCGGGCGCGCTTCGACGGGGAGCGCTGGAGTGACCTGTTCGAGCTTCTCGGTGGCAACGCCGGCATCGCCCTCGGCGCCCTCCGCCTGGGCGACATCGATCTGGCCGTCTTGGCGGCGACGCCATACCTCCGCACGGCGTCACCGACCGCCCATGGCGTCCAATGGGAGGTGCGGGCGGGGACGCCGGCCCGCTTCCATCACATCTCCCATGGCACGCTTGGCATCGTGTTGGCTCTGGCCGCCGTCGGTCGAGCGGCCCGACGTCCCGACCTGATCGAGCTGGCCGTGGCCGGCGCCGCCGACGTCGTGGCTCGCGACGAGGCGGGGCCGGACGGTTTCTTGGTGCCGCACTCCGATCCGCAGCACCGACCCGAGCTGATCGAGCGCTACAGCTACGGCTGGTGCCACGGCCCGGCGGGCGACGCCCAGGTCTTCCGCCTGCTCGCCGCCGTGACCCAGGATCCGGCCTGGCTCGCGCTGGGGGATAGGTGCTGGTCCACCGTCACCCGTTCCGGCCTGCCCCATCGGCTGCGGCCTGGTTTCTGGGACAACAGTGGTCGTTGCTGCGGCACCGCCGGGGTGCTCGCCCTCGCCTGCGACCGCCACATCGAGCGCGGCGACGATCTTGGGTTCGCGACCGTCCTCGTCGACGACCTGGCGGCGCGTGCCACGGTGGATGCCGACGGGGTGCGGTGGTCCAATTACGAGCACAGGGTCAACCCGAGCACGCTCGAGGCTCGGACGGGCTGGGCCATGGGCAATGCCGGGATCATTCGGGAGCTGCTCAGGTTCGGCCGCCTCGTGGCGGGCCGGGACCCGGCCTTGACCGTGACCTGGCCCGACCATCCGGTGGCTGTCCCTCCTGCCTCCAGACCGACGCAGCCGTCGTGACGCTCGAGGGACCGCACTGGTGGGTCACCGCGCCGGATGGCAGGCTGTCGACCATGAGCGGAGCGGATCCGAAAGCGGACCTTCAGCTGTACTTACAGGCGGGCCGAGAAGCCCTGCTCTGGAAGCTCGAAGGGCTCTCGGAGTACGACATCCGCCGGCCGCTGACACCGACCGGCACGAACCTGTTGGGACTGGTCAAGCACGTCGCCAGCGTGGAGCTCGGCTACCTCGGCGACACGTTCGACCGGCCGTCCGGCGAAGCCCTGCCCTGGTTCGAGGACGGTGCCGAGCCCAACGCCGACATGTGGGCCTCGGCCGACGAGTCCCGTGAGCAGATCATCGCTCTCTACCGCCGATCGTGGGCTCACGCCGACGCCACCGTCGATGCGCTGACCCTCGACGCGATCGGCCATGTGCCGTGGTGGCCGGACGAGCGCAGCGAGGTCACGCTGCACCGGATCCTCGTGCACATGATCGCCGAGACCGACCGCCACGCCGGACACGCCGACATCGTGAGGGAGCTCCTCGACGGCGCCGCCGGGCTGCGCGACGGCAACGACAACATGGCGCCGGGCGACAAGAGATGGTGGGACAGCTACCGGGCGCGTCTCGAGGAGGCGGCCCAAGAGGCTGGTCGGGAGGCCGACGCCGACGGTGGCTCCCGGGGCTGACTGCATCGGTCTCGGATCGGCGTGGTTCGATCTCACCGGCACGGGTGTCGGCTTCCGCTCCCTAAAGCCAGCGTCGCTGCGGCCCTCGTCGAACCGAGGTCGGTACTGGCTGCCGGCGGACCCGCCCCCGATCGGCGTGGCCCTGATGTACTGCCGCCCTGCGCCGCCCTTCGGGCGGCTGCGGTTGCCCTACCGCCCCTCCGGTCGCTGCGCTCCCTTCGGGTTGGTGTCGAATCGCAGGTGACGACCCAGGGTTGCCACGGAGGTAGTCCTGCCTCCTTTTTTGGGGATGTTGACGTCGAAATCCACGGTCAACATCCCCAAAAACTACGGAGCCGGAATCACCCGGACGTCGTCAACCTGTTCGGGCTTCGAGGAACTCCAGACGGTTGCCGAAGGGGTCGGCGGAGTAGAAGCGGTCATGTCCGGGGAACTCGTCGTCCCAGTCGACGGGGCACCCCGCATCGCCGAGGCGTTCGGCCAATCGGCCGAGGCCCCTCACCAGCAAGCCGGGATGGGCCTTGCGGGCCGGGGAGAAGGGCTCCTCGACCCCCAGATGCATCTCGAGGTCACCGCCTCGGAACCAACAGCCGCCCCGAGCTGCGAGCCCCGCCGGCTTGTCGAGCTCGGCCATGCCGAGAACGTCGGCCCAGAATCGCCGGCAGGCGTCCTCGCCGCCGGCGGGGATGGCAAGCTGCACGTGGTGGATGGGCAGCAACACGACCGTTGATGCGGCATCGGTTTCGGGCACGGACCGGACTCCTTGACGTGGCGTCGTCAGCGGCGGCCGGCCGATGGCAGCTGGAGCTCGACGGCCAGGCCCCTTCCCCATCCGCAGCCTTGCTCGTCTGCTCCACGGCCCTCGTGGGCCTCGGCGCAGCTGCACACGATGTCTTTGGTCGAGGCCGGCGCTGGTGCTTCCAACCACTCAAGCATCATCTCCAAGGTGACTTCCTTCGGGATGGTCACGGAGAAGTCGAGGGTCTGTGCCATGAAGTGGCCGCAGCGCGGGCACATCCCCTCGAGATAAAACACGGCACCCTCGGAGCGGTGGAGGGTCAGCCTGCCGGTCTCCTGGGCCTCGCCGACGGCCTCTTGCCAGGCCCGCCGGTTGGTCTCGTCACCGCCCGGGTACTCGTAGGCCGCCCCTCCATCGGGCCAGTTGCTCAGCGACATCGCCTCCCCCTCTGCCTCGCTCAGATGATCATACGCGGAGGCCGATCCGAGCGTCTCGAGCAGGAGAGCGCCAGGTCCTGAAGTCGACCCTTGACATGAACTTAACTTGAGGTCTTAGCGTTGACACGGACAGCTCGAAGCGGAACGAGAAGGAGGCAAGCTGTGATCTTGGTCACCGGTGCGACCGGCAAGGTGGGCCGCCAGCTCGTCGCTCACCTCAACGAACGGGGGGAGTCGGTCCGAGCCGTCGTTCGCGACCCACGATCCGCGTCCCTACCCGAAGGGGTCGAGGTGGTAAGCGCCGACCTGGCCGATCCGGCGTCGCTTATGGGTCACCTCGAGGGGGTCACGTCGGTGTTCTTGCTCTGGCCGTTCACGACGCTCGACGCCGCGGCCGCACTCGCCCCGCCGGTGGTGGATGCGATTGCCCGCCAGGTGCCGCGCATCGTGTACCTGTCGGCTCAGGCCGCGGCCGAGCAGCCCGGGTCGTGGTGGGCCGCCGTGGAGCACTTAGTGGAAGCATCCGGCGCGTCGTGGACCATTCTTCGACCCACCGGTTTCGCTGGCAACACCCTCATGTGGGCGGATCAGATCCGATCCGGCGACGTCGTGCGCTGGGTCTACGGCGAGGCGGCGCGCTCGCTGATCGACGAGCGCGATATCGCCGCCGTGGCGGGGCGTGCTCTCACCGACGACGGGCATGCCGGTGCCACCTATGTGCTGAGTGGGCCGGAGGCCGTGACCCAGGCCGAGCAGGTGCACACGATCGGCGCGGCCATCGGACGCCGGCTGCGCTGGGAAGAGCTCTCACGCCACGCGGCGCGCGAGCAGCTGGCGGAGGCGTTCGGCGACCCGGGCTTCGCCGACAGCGCTCTCGACGCCTGGGCCGGATTCGTGAGTCGCCCGGAGCCGGTCACCCGGACTGTGCAGGAGTTGACCGGGACGCCCGCGCACACCTTCAGCGAATGGGCGAAAAACCATGCCGAGGCCTTCACGTGACTCGTGGACGAGCCGGACGCAAAGGAGAGGAAGACCATGATGTTCACCCCGTCTGAGATCGAGTACCTGAAGACCCAAGACCTCGGTCGCCTTGCCACCGTCCAACCCGACGGCACGCTCCAGGTCAACCCCGTCGGATTTCAGTACAACGAGGAGCTGGCGACAATCGACATCGGTGGCTACAACATGGCGGCCAGCCGAAAGTTCCGCAACGTGGCGGCCGACGGAAGGGTCGCCTTCGTCGTCGATGATCTCGCCTCGAGGCAGCCATGGCGCGTGAGATGTCTCGAGGTCCGCGGGACGGCCGAGGCCGTCGGCGGCGAGGACATCATTCGGATCCACCCCCGACGCATCATTAGCTTCGGTATCGACGAGGTCGACACCGAACCTCACCTCCTCACTCCCAGCAATCGGAACGTCACCTGACACGGCTCGACGCTGGACGCCGTCCCCGTCGTAGTCTGCGCGGTCGCAGTAATGAACGAAACGGAGGCGACAGGAATGAAGTGTGGCCTCGTGCTCGCAGGAGGAGGGGTCGCCGGGATCGCCTGGGAGCTCGGTGTCCTGCGCGGCATCCAAGATGTCGACCCGGGGTTGGCGTCGCGCTTGATGGCGGCCGACGTCGTCGTGGGCACGTCGGCCGGGTCGGCCGTCGCCGCTCAGATCACGAGTGGAGCCGCTCTCGACGATCTGTATGACGCCCAACTGAGCGAGACCTCGAGCGAGATCGACGTCGAGCTCGACATCGAAGAGCTGACGAGGCGCTTCGCAACCGCGACCGCCGGCGCCACCACGGCCGAGGACGTGCGACGAATGATCGGTGGGCTCGCCCTCGCCGCCGAAACGGTGGATGAGTCGGCCCGTCGTGTTGCCGTCGCCGCTCGGCTGCCCGTTGCGGTCTGGCCCGACCGGGTCGTCCTGCTGCCGGCGGTGGACGCCGAGTCGGGCGCACCGGTGATATTCACTCGTGACTCAGGGGTCGCGCTCGTCGACGCTGTCGCCGCGAGCTGTGCCGTCCCCGGCGTCTGGCCGCCGGTGACCATCGCAGGACACCGGTACATGGACGGTGGCACGCGTTCGGTCACCAACGCCGACCTCGCTGCCGGCTGCGACGCCGTCGTGGTCATCACGCCCTCACCCGTCGACATACCGCAGTCGTGGGGCAGCCTCGACGACGAGCTCGAGGGGCTGGAGCCGGCCGACACCCGAGTGGTCTATGCCGATGCTGCGTCGATGGCCGCCTTCGGCACTAACCCACTTTCGGCTGCCACCCGGGGACCTGCGGCGCGCGAGGGACGAGACGTCGGTCGGGCTCATGCCGCCGACGTCGGTCGCTTCTTGAGCTGAGGGCTAGCGGGCCGGCGGGTTAGGCCCGAGCTTCTCGTCGAGGACTTCCGGCCAGTCGTCGTTCTCTAAGCTGATGTGGAACGGCCCTGTCAATAGGGTCGTGCGGAGCTTGCGGAGCTCATTTGTGCCGCGCCGAACTATAGGTTCGGCGCTTGGCTGATTGCTGAGCAGGCGACGGGGCCTCGCTGTCAACGTGGAGCGCCCGCAGCGAAGCGAGGACGAACGACGTTGACAGGGGGGTGGCGGCTGCTACGCCGTGACCCGTGTTGGGTGGGGTGGTGCCCGGGTGAGGGCTCGACCATGCGCCGGGGCGGGGCTGGTGGGCTGACCGCCAGACTGATGTACGCGGGTCGTTACCGCAGTTCGGCTATTCGCAGAAAGGTGCCCTGGACTAAGAGCGCCCATAGGATTGGGCATAGCTTAAACGGGGGTCAGTTCTGCGGCGGCGGTGCCCCGGCGCATGGTGGGGTCCTCGCCCAGGCTCAGCGGGTGCCGGGGGCGAGCGGGTAGATCTGTCAATGTTTAGGCGGTCATTTCGGCCCACACGAACCCGGAGAGCTCGCGGGCGATGGCGGTCACGACGATGTTGCGGTTGGTTTTGCGCTCGTCGAGACGCCGGAACCGGCCGCACAGGCGGACCTGGGCGCCCCATGCCCGAGCGACGGTGTCCTGCCCGACGCTCTCTTGGCGACGGCGCAGGTCGACTCCGACGCCCGGACGGGACTTGTAGGCCCAGGCGGACTCGACGAGCTGGGTTCGGAGGTGGACGTTGCCGGCGTGGGTGATGTGCCCGCGCTGGGTGCGTTGTCCGCTGGAGTGCTCGGAGGGGGTGAGCCCGGTGAAGGCCATGAACGTCGGAGCGGTCCCGAACCGGCGCCAGTCGCACACCTCGGCGGCCAGACTGAGCGCGCCGAGCTGGGTGATACCTCGGTAGGCGGCCAGGCGGGCCACGGTAGCGGAGAACGGCGGGCGCCCATACCAGCACACCAGGTCGGCATCGATAGCGTCGACGGCGGCCTCCCGGGGGGACAGCGTGGCCCGGTAGTGGCTGTAGGTGGCCTCGAGGGCGAGGTCATCGAAGCGCTGGGCGAGTATCCATACTTGGTGCTTGAGGGTCCAGTTGTCCCCGCCGCGCCAGATCCGCCCGTGGCGCAACAAGAACTTCCCGAGCCGGTGCCGGGCCCTGGTCCGGTCGATCACCATGTCCGCCCGGGCCCGGCACAGATCCCGGACGGCCTCCTCGGCCACGGTCGGGACCCGGATAGCCACGAGCTCCCCGGCCCGATACAACCGAGCCAGACGCCGGGCATCACGCTTGTCGGTCTTGACCCGATCTCCCGGCGCGGTCGGGATCAACGACGGCGCGATCACCTCACAGGCCACACCCAGAGCCTTCAACAGTCGGGCCAGCTCGTAGCCGGTCGGGCCCGCCTCATAGCAGGCACGGAGTCGGCGAGGGCCCCCCAGCCGGGCGATCAGCCGGCGGACCGCGTCGTCATCCGATGAGATCTTCTCCACGTCAGCGACGTCCTCGCCGGGACGCAAGATCGCAGCCGAGATGGTGTTCTTGTGGACATCAAGACCGAGAATCGTGGGGCTGATAGAACGGGACATGGACGGTCGGCTCCTTCCGTATGTGGCAACTTTCGCTCCAGGGTGACTGATCCACGTCAACCGCGGAGCGAGCCGGCCGTTCCATGCTGACTAAGCCGGCGGCGACGAGGCATCACGCCAGTCGGTGCGTTCGAGCTCGGTTATCTCGCGTAGGTTGGCGCGGTCGCCAGCAGCGCGGAACGCGAGCGCTGCTTGGATTCGCTCGACGTCTTCGGGGAGGGCTCGCTGATAGGACGACGTGGGTACGGACGTCAGCTGGTCGATGACGGCGCCCGCGTCTTCCCCGAAGTCTCGGCGAACCTTCTGCTTCAGCCGACCCGACACGGGGTCTCATGGTTAGCGGTGCTAAAACTGCCGAAGATCTCGTCTAACGCGAGTTAGTGGCTTCGCAGGGTCGGCGTCCGGTCCGTCTGAGGATGCCGGCCACGTCGAAGCTGAGCTACGCCCGCCACCACGTCACCCGGGGTGGCTCTGCTGCCGGTTCTGGCCTGAGTCAGCTGGAGGAGGCGATTCGCACGTGCTCCCGCCCACCCCACTCCTCCCACGTTGTCGGCGAGGAGGTCCATGACCTTCTGGTGCCCTTCGTCGAGGGTGCCGGCTTCAGGGCTTGATGGCCACGTAGCCGAGCCCGTTCGTAGCCTCCGCCCGAGCGAGGACCGTTTCGGGGTTGTCGAGGCCTGCGGTGGTGACGTCCAGGGCGCTGAGATCGAGCACGCCTGCTTCTACCTGTCGCCAGACGGAGTAGACGGTTTCGTTGGACGCCATCCAGGAGCCGCGCAGGGTAATGCGGCGGCGCATCAGTTCGTTGTAGGGGATCGGGAGGGTTTGACGGACTCCGCCGAGGAGCACCATGGTGCCATCGAGCCGGAGCACGTCGAAGCCCGCCATTGTGAGATCCGCGGTCGGTGCGGGGCCGAGTGCGTCGATGGTCACGTCGGCGTCCCCGCCGAGTACTTCGGTGATGGTTACAGCGTCGGCTACCCGATCTCCGACGGAACGGACCGGGCGCACTCGTGGGTCGAGTGCGGCGAGACGATCGAGGCTTGCGGTGTTCCGACCGACCGCGGCGATCGTGCCCGTTCCACGCGCGAGCGCGAGTAGCACTGTTGCTCCTCCGAGCTGCCCGCTCGCCCCGGTCACAACAAGTCGATCACCCGGACTCAGGGCACTTCGCTCCACCGCGCCGGCCGCGATGGTCAGCCAGGGCAGGAAAGCGAGTCGGGCCAGGTCCGGGTATCGCTCGGCGCCGGGCAGAGCGACCAGCGTCGATGCCGGCATCAGCGTTCGCTCCGCGAACGTGCCCGTGCGCCACACCCGGCGCATCCCATCCGTAGCTGCGGACTGGGTTCCGCGGCCCCCGATCCCTGTCCAGCCGAGCAGCACTTCCTCCGGGTCAGCGACCCGTCCAGTGGAGAGGAAGCCGGTGCAGAGCGCGATGTCGCCGAGCCGCACGGCGTGCACGTCGTCGGCCACGGCCTCCACCCGGCCGATGCCACCAATGCCGAGCACCGTCGGTGTCGCGATATCACCACGACCACCCGTGGTGAGCACACGTGTGTAGGCCGGCACCTGCACGGCGAGCATCCGCAGCACCGCTCCACCACTCCGCACTTGCGGATCCGGCACCTCCTCGAGTCGAAGCCCAGCACCAGTCGAATCGAGAGTCCATGCCTTCATGCTCTTGAGTGTCGACCCTCCTGAGCGTGGTATCCAGATCCCCTTCATACTGGTACCCTCACTACTGGTAAGGCAGGCGACATGACCGACGTAAACACCGAGCGGAGACACGAACTCGGCTTGTTCCTTCGGGCGCGACGCGAACGCACATCGCCCGCAGACGTCGGTTTCCCCGGATCCTCTCGACGACGCACCCCCGGCCTGCGACGCGAGGAAGTCGCGACCCTCGCCGGGATCAGCACCACCTGGTACACGTTCCTCGAACAGGGCCGCGACGTCCGCCCCTCCCACCAAGTACTGACGGCGATCGCGAACGCGCTGCGACTGGACGAGCCGGAACGGGCGCACCTCGTCACAATCGCCACCGACAACACCCTCCCGGTCGAGGACTTCGAGTACCTCGCCCCGGAGGTCGCCGACGTACCGAAGCTGATCGATCCGAACCCGGCATACATAACCGGCGGTAGCTACGACCTGCTCGCCTGGAACGACGCAGCAGGCGAGCTGTTCCCGGGCGCCACCAACGGCTCCAATCCGAACCTCGCTCGCTGGATCTTCATCGACCCGATCGCTCGCGACGTCCTGCCCGACTGGCCCACCGTGGCGCAAGGACTGCTCGCGCGTCTCAGAAAAAACGCAGGCAAACATCCCGGCTCGCCGATATTCCAACGCCTTGAACACGAACTCCGCACTGCCAGCTCCGACGCAGACGCCTGGTGGCCCCGATACGACATCGCCATAAGCCAGGCAGGCGCCAAACGAGTGCGCACCCGGACGGGCCGGGAGCAACTCATGACCTACGCCTCGTTCCACGTCTCCAACCAGCCCGAGCAAATTCTCACCATCTACCGACCAGGCTGATCCCCGACTCCGCTCCCGCCTGGGAGGACGACATCTCCCAGCGATGGAGCCGCTGAAGCATGTCAGAAGGATCCCTTTCCGGCGACGGTGCCGACGGTCTCCGCTGACCTGCTCGGGGCCGTAAGTAACCGCTTCCCGGAGTCAGCTCGTCGGGCTCCGGTAGTCCTAGGGAAGGGGCGGGCCCTACGGGACGCTCAGCTTCGACGTGGACAGCATCCTCAGACGGACCGGACGCCGGCCTCTGCGAAGACTTCGCCTAACTCGCGTTAGTCGTAGCGTTCACCGCCGTTTTGGCACCGCCAACCAGACGACCCCGACCGGGCAACAGGGCTTCTCGAGCGTTGCTCCTCCGTCCGACGTCGGGCGCGTTGAGGATCGACGACGGCCTCGGCCGCAGCCAAGCCGATGCCGGTGCTCGTCCGTACGACCCTGATCGCGGCAACCATCGCCTGGCCCGTACCGTCCGGCTCTACGGCGTCGCTCCCCTCCGCCTCCACCTCCGGCGAATGCCTTCGGCCGTTCCCCATCCGGCGGGGTCGGGATGGAGCTCTGAGTGGGCACCGCGCCAGTCTGCCCCGACGGCGTCTTGGCCTGCCTCGTCCCACGTACTCCGGCGCCGTGGTCGGCGATCCCGCGGAATCGCCTGGACACTCGACCGCCGCTGGCCGTCGCGGTGGGCCGGGCTAGCCTCACCGCATGAACAGGTCGGAGCGGCCCCAGCGGGCCGACCCACCCTATTCCGGCGACGAGCGAGCGACGCTCGAGGGATTCTTGGAATATCACCGTTCGACCCTCGCTCAGAAGTGCCATGGGCTCTCGGAGGTCGAGCTGCGCCAACGGGCCCTGCCCCCTTCGTCGATGTCGCTCCTCGGTCTGGTTCGTCACCTGGCCGAGGTGGAGCGGGGCTGGTTCCACCGGGTGGTCGCAGGCGGGGACCTCAACGACCGGTGGATCACCGACGACGACCCGGATGCCGACTTCGACCGCGTCGACGAAGCGGACGTGGGCGAGGCGTTCGCGGCCTGGGCCGAGGAGTGCGACGTGTCCAGGGCGGTGGTGGCCGAGACGAAGTCGCTGGATGCGACGTTCATCCACTCCCGGCGCGGGGACGTATCGATGCGCTGGGTGCTTCTCCACATGATCGAGGAGTACGCCCGCCACAACGGACACGCCGACCTCCTCCGGGAGCGTGTCGACGGTTCAACCGGCGAGTAACGGCCGGCCGCGTTGGCCAGCGAGCAGCGCGCCCGACCGTCAGGCCGACGCCGAACCTGTCGCGATCTTGCACCGAGGGGTGTACATCGATCGCGACAGGTTCGGCCGAAACCGTGCACGGATCGCGACAGGTTCAGGTGGAACCGGACGCCGATCGCGTCGGCGCTCGTACCTTCCTTCAGGTCGGGCCCAACCCGCCGAGCATCCCATACCGTTCTCTATGTTGGCGGGTGTGACCGACTGGGCGACGATCTCTTCTCTGGCCACCGCGGGGGCACGCTGGTGTTGGCGGTAGCCACGTTCGCCTCGGTTCGCTCGGGGAATCGTTCCGCCCGTTTTGCCGAACAGTCGCTGCTCGTCGGGTTGCGCCCGCTGCTGATGCCGTCGCGACTGCAGGATCCCCCGGAGAAGATCGGGTTCATCGATGCCCACTGGGTGAAGGTGGCTGGCGGCCACGGCCTGGCCGAGGTGACCGACGAGACGATCTATCTCGCCATCGCCTTGCGCAATGCCGGCAGCGGCATCGCCGTCCTGCACGGCTGGATGTTCTGGCCCGAGCGGCTCACCGGCGACACCGAACACCCCGACCCGACGGCGTTTCGTCGCCTGACCCGCGATCTGTACGTGCCGGCAGGGGACGGCGGTTTCTGGCAAGGTGCCTTCCGGGATGGGGGCGAGGCCGGATTCGCCGAGGCCAGTGGCGCGATCGGGCGGCGCGAGCCCATCACGGTGGATCTGCTCTACGGGGACCATGAGGGTGGGCAACGGATGATCAGTCGTTTCGCGCTCGTTCCGAGTAACGATGGGTCGTGGCTCGCCGTCGCCTCGCGGCATTGGAACCTGGACCGGGCCGACCCGAGGTAGGCCGCCCATGAAGGAAGGTCAGCAGTGATCGCCCCTGTAGTCGATCTCGCCTGGTGGCAGCGACACCAAGATGTCGTGGTTGCCGACGTCCGCTGGTACCTCGACGGAAGGTCGGGGCGCGAGGCGTACGAGCGCGGCCACCTCCCAGGAGCGGTCTTCGTCGACCTGGATCGCTGGCTGGCAGGCAAGGGTGGGCCGGCCGTCGGCCGTCATCCCCTGCCAGAACCCGAGGTGTTCGCCGAGGGCATGGCGCAAAGTGGGATCGCGGCCACCGACACGGTCGTCGCCTACGACGACGCCGGCGGGGTGATCGCCGCCCGTCTGGTCTGGATGCTCCGCGCGACCGGCCACGATGCTGCACTCCTCGACGGTGGGCTCGCCCGCTACCAACGGCCGCTCGTGGCCGGCGTTGTCGTCCGGCCTCGAGCCTCGTTCGACCCGAGGCCTTGGCCCGCCGCCCGGCTGGCGGGTATCGACGATGCCAGCGACCGTTCCGCCATCGTCATCGACGCCAGGAGCGGCGACCGGTACCGAGGTGAACTGGAACCGGTCGACCCGCGGCCCGGCCACATTCCCGGCGCCTACAACGTGCCGTGTCGGGACAACCTTGCCGCCGACGAGACGTTCCTTCCCGCCAACGAGCTGCGTCGGCGCTTCGAGGACGTCGGCGTCGTCGAGGCCGAGCGGGTGGTCTCCTACTGCGGATCGGGAGTGACGGCCTGCCACAACCTGCTGGCCATGGAATACGCCGGTCTCGGCTGCGGTCGCCTCTATCCCGGTTCCTGGTCCCACTACAGCCACGCCACCGGGCGAGCCGCTGCGACCGGCGACGGGAGGGGATGATCCGCCGGGCGATTCCGGAGGGGGGTGACGAACGGGTGCCCGACGCGTCATGATAGAGGGGCGTGCCGACCCCCCTCCTGCACCCGACCCTCTTGCCGCGCGGAAGGCGCCAGGGATGAGCGCCTTCCGTCTCGGCGCCAGACTTCGTCGCCGGCGTGGGACGTCGGGTCACGCCTATCGCCGGACGTCTGTCGGTCTGATCGCCCTCATGGCGATCGTCGGGCTCTCGATCGCGGGGGGCACCGTGTGGGGCGGCGCCGGCAAGGCCGTCCAGCCGCAGTGGCCCAAGCGCACCCTCGTCGGGGTCCTCGAGGCCAGCCCGGGGTACTTTGCCACCGAACGACGCAACGGGATCGGCGTCGTCACCCTCTCCGTGCTCTGGGCCAAGGTGGAGCCGGGGAACGGCCGTTTCTCCGATGCCTACGCGGCCCGGGTCAACGGCGAGATTGCTGACGCCAGGCGGCATGGCCTCGAGGTTTCTCTCGACCTCGGCCTGCAGTACGCCCCGGGTTGGGTGTTCTCTCTGGCCGGCGGGACCCGATTCGTCGACCAGTACCACCAGAGCTTCGGTGGCTCGGCTGCTTCGGGCAACAACGTCGCCAACGGGGTGACCGACCCTGCCGTGCGAGCGGCGCAGGCCCGCTACCTCCGCTGGGTCGGCGGGCATATCGGCCGTGGCGGGGTGCTGAGCGTCCGAGAGGGCGGCGGGCCCTTCGGCGAGTTGCGCTACCCCGACGCCGCATACCGCGGCCACACCGACTGCTGGTGGGCCTTCGACGCCAGCAGTCAGAAGACGGTGGCGCTGCGCCAGAGGCCGGGCCGGGGAACGGCGGCGTCCGCCCGTCGCTTCCTCACCGCCTACAACGCCGACCTCGACCGCTACGGGTTGTGGCTCGACGGCCAGGTCGCTGCTGACTTCACGGCCAAGCGGCTGCTGCTCCTACCGGGATGGGGGCAGCGGCCCGGTACGGCCGGCGCCGTCGCCTCGTCCCGTCTGACCCGCAGCCCGGCCGAGTTCAACGAGGGCCTTGACTGGACCGCCCTCGTCGCCGGCCTCCGCCACCCCGCCGGGACCGTGCTCTACACGACCTACCTCGATGCGCCGACGGTGCGCCCCACGCCGCAACTCGAGAGCCCCCTGTCCTATCTGGCGTCGATCGACAGGGCCGGGCGGTTCCGGCTGGGCGGAGAGAACACAGGGGGCGGCTCGCAGGCGCTCATGGACTCGGTCCTCAGCGCCGCTCGGGCCCATCACCTCACGGTCGTCAACTGGATGAGCCAGGCCCAGCTCGCCGCCGACCAGCGCTCGTCGCGGCCTTCAGGGCCGACCTTCTCCAGCTACGGCGGGGCCGCCACCCGACTCTTGCATCGCTGAGGCCTTCATCTCCGACGATTCGGGGATTCGGGGGAAAACCGCAGCTGACGGGGTCGTACGCCCTGCCGGCGGAAGCCGTCGTCGGCGTGGAGCGGCGACGGGGTCGGCCGAGCCCGGGCGCGCCGGAGAGCCGGGACCAGCCTCAGCGGCCGACCCTACGCCGGACGCTCCGGCCGATCCGGCCGGGGAGCACGCCGGCGCGCCGGGTGGCGCCGCGTGCCGCGTCGGCCACGTCGATCAGTGAGGCCGAGAGCGGCTCACCTGGAGCTCGCGGCTGCAGCAGCGTTCCGCGCCGCTTGAGCCCGCCGGTCGGCGGTTCCGGGCTGTAGTAGTACGCCGCGAACGACAGGCGGAGGCGGTTGGGATCCGGGCTCGTCTGACGGCCGACGGCGTGGGGTGTCCCGGGGTGGGACTCGAAGATCACCAGCCGGCCGGCGACGGGCAGGATCCGCTTCTCGCACGACTCGAGGTCTGCTGACCACAGCTCGAGCTCGGCGCCCTCCTCCTGACGCCAGTCCGAGGTCAGGTAGAGCAGGACGTTGACCCGGTGGTAGAGGCCCGTCGCCGGGTGCTTCTGGAAGTCGCGGTGCACGCTTTGGAAGGCGCCCGGCGGGCTCACGTGCAACCCGGCCCAGAACCGAGAGGGGTCGTGGTGGAGGGTCGTGATCCCGGTGAGGCGACCGAGGAGGTCGATCCATGGCTCGCCGTCGAGGCATCCCGTGAGCTGCTCGCTGGCGGGTCCGGTGATGCGGGAGCGTTCGGCCTTGATCTGGCGGCGTGACGTATGGGGGCGAAGGGTCCTGGCCACCTCGAGCTGTTCCGCCTCGGCCGCCCGCACCACCTCGGGATCGAACAGCCCGTCGATGACGGTGTGGGGCCACGGCGATGCCGCCAGGTACCGGGCGGCATCCAAGGACGGTGCCGCGTCCCACGCCATATCGACGCTCGAAACTGCGGGCTGCAACCTCGGCTCGGTCATGAGTGTTCACCTGCTCTTTCGGGGGCGAGGATCTCGTCGGCCTGCCGGCCGCTCTCGGTCGGGGGACGGAAGCTTGATTTGTAGAGACGCAGCTGCGTTGCGGCCAGGTCGTCCCAGCGAAGGCCCTTGACGGCGGAGGGGCCGGCTCGGCCGAGGGCTCGCCTGCGTCGCTCGTCGGATCCGAGCGCGACCATCTCGGCCGCAAGGCCGGACACGTTGAAGGGCTCGACGGTGATGCCGACGTCGGCGCTTACGAGGCGGCGCAGGCAGGGGATGGCGAAGGCGAGCACGGGAGTCGCCGCGGCCAGAGCTTCGGCCGCTACGAGCCCGAAGGTCTCGTAGCGGCTCGGCATGACGACCAGATCAAAGCCGGCCAGCCACTCGGCTCGTGCGCCGGCGTCGACGCGACCGACGAAATCCACGCGCCGGGCGATCCCGAGTCGTTCGGCCATCTCGACGAGGCGGTGTTGATCGGGTCCGTCGCCGGCGACGACGAGCCGCTGCTCCATCAGGGGGGAAGCCTCGGCGAACGCTTCGAGGAGAAGGTCGAGGCCTTTCTGCGCGATCTCCAGGCGACCGAGAAAGGCGATATCACGCCGCGGGATCGTGTGGTTCACGAAGGCCGTGTCGTCGAGGCCGTTGGCGATGACGGTCACTGATGCCCTGGGGTTGCGGCGGCGGATCTCGGCGCCGAGGTCGTCGGAGACGGTGACGAGCGTCCGATGCGATCGAAGCCCGACTCGCTCGACGGCGGCGAACGGCAAGTGGTACTGGCGGGCCTTCTCGGCCGCGAAGAGCCACTGGACGACGCCGATCACCGGCCGCGACGTCAACCAGGGCACGGCCACGGAGGACACGGGGGCGCCGAAGTCCTCCACGACCAGGTCGGACGGGTACCTCCATAAGGCCCAGGGGATGGCGGCGAAATAGGTCATGCGCCCGACGTGGCCGCCTCGCCGCCAGCCCACGTGCACGTAGCGCACCCCGTCGTCGACGCGGGTGCGACATCCGGGGTAGGCGGCGCACACGACCGTGATGTCGACATCGCCGGCGATCCTGCGGTTGATCTCGTGAGTGCGGGCCGAGCCGCCCCCCGAGCCCGGCTGCATCGGATCCTCGAAACCGAGGTGGAGGACCGCAGGTCTGGTCCTGTCGCCGCCCTTGGCCGAGGCCCCTACACGCCACAGGGCGGCGAGCACGATCGGTACGACGACGACCAGCACGTAGGCGACCCAGGCCGCCTCCGAGCGCCGGAGCGCGATGAGCGGGGACGCGGCCACGGCGGTGGCGACGGCGCGTCCGAGCAGGCGAGCCGACGGCATCGGCCAGGTCCTCCGCCACAGCACGGCGAGAGCCACGGCGACGGCGCCGGCGATAACGATGACGGCCCACGCCAGGGCGATGATGCCACCTTTGCGGATGGCGAGGTACTCGACGGGGAGCCCGACCGCGACGCCGGTCCAGACCACTACGGCGGCGGCGGTGTAGCGCTGATAGGCCTGGAAGACCGTGGTGATCAGGTTGACGAAGCCGACGCAGATGCCGCCGGCGGCGACGAGGGGGAGCACCGCTTCGACGTCTCCGTAGCCCCTCGGGAACATGAGGCCGCTCACGCCGCCCGGCAGGGTGGCCGTGCAGAAGGCCACGGGGATGCACACCGCGAAAAACAACCCGACCGCCTCTTGGGAGAGGCCGGTCGCGGCCCGCTTGGCCAGCCGGGCGAAGAGGACGAGGGAAAGGGCGGTCGCAACGAAGGTCGGGACCCGACCGAGGATCTGCGCGGCCTGGTACGTCGCCAGCGAGCTGCGATGGGCCAGGGTCAGGCTGGCGACGACGATGTCCATGCCGGCGAGGACGGCGACGCCGGACTGGATGGCGAGCAACCCCCTGGCACTGCGCCACAGGCTCCGGCTGCGCAGGGCCCCGGCGGTGCGGCGCAGGTCGGGACGCATGGCTACGACCGTGATGGCCGTGACGAGGGCCGCCCCGGCGAGGAAGCCGGCGATGGCCCCCGTCGACCCGGCGCCAACCTCGATGAGGACCACGCCGGCGACGATCTTGGCCACCACCTCGAGCACCCTGAGCACGGCGATCAGGGCAAAGCGCTCCGACCCCTGCAGGTAGCCGATGCCGGCTGCCTCGATGAAGATGGCGACGCTCGAGCCGAGGACGACCGCCGAGGTGACGCCGGAGGCGTAGTGGGAAGCGACGAGCCCGGTCGCCAAACCGGCGGCGATCCCCTGGGCGGACACGGAGACGAGCCCGAAGGTGACCGCCGCGGCCCTGCGGTCCGAGCCCTCGGCCGCCTGGGCGACCTCGCGCGCGACCACCCAGGGGGTGGAGGCGGCCGAGATCGTCCCACACAACAGCAGGAGGGACGCCACGGAGCCGAACACGGCGTACTGGCTCGCGGGCAGCAGCCAGAGAACGGCCAGGGTGTAGCCGTAGTTGGCGACCGACGCCAGCCCGCCGGCGGCGACGAGGATCGCCTCGGGCCGCTGACGGACTCCCCGGGTCAACTTGGGGCGGGGGGCTTCGGCGACGGGCGCGGCGACGGTCACCTGCCGGGCCTCTTTGTATCTCGCCCGTTCGCGGGCCGCCCAGCTTGCGCCCGGCTCGTCGCCGCCGGCCGGGCGTGGGACTGGCCGTCCATGGCCCGCACGTCGAAGACCTCGAGGCGTCCGACCGATGCGTCGTCGGCCGAGAACACGAGCGGGGCGTGGCGTTGCAGGGTGGTGAGCAGCGCCGGCGACGCCAGGGCGTAGCCCTCTGCGGTCAGCTCGGTCGACACGACGACGTAGTCGACATGATGGGCGCGCCACGCCGGGACCGTGGCCCACTGGCCGATGACGGCGCCGTGCAGGAGAAACTGGGCGGTCGTCTCGGTGGTGGCAACCACGCTTCCCTGGGGCAGGTGGGTCTTCTCCCAGCTGACGAGCTGGAGGTAATCGGTGCTCGGCACCGTGTGGACCTTGACCCAAGCGGTGGCGTCGAAGACGAGGACGGCGGAGACAAGGATCACCGCGGCGGTGCGGGCCGCCCCGCCGAGTCGATGGAGACGAGGCGGGACGAAGAGGGCGAGCATGGCCACGCAGGGCAGCAAGCAGATGTAGTACATCTGCTCCTCGATGGTGCCGAAGAGGGTGGCGTAGGCGAGATAGACGACGCCACCGAGGGTCCAGACGGCGACGAGGACGCCGATCCGATCGAGTGGCGTCCAATCGGCCTTCGATCTCCTGGCCTTCCACGCCACCTGCAGAACCCGGCCGGCGGCGAGCACACCGCAAAACAGCAACAGGTAGGTCGTGACTTCCTGGCCGGCGTTGGCGGCAACGCGCGACAGCAGCGTGACATGCGTCGTGGGGGCGTTGAACCCGGTCTTCTGGCTGGTTCCGATCACGCGGGCGACGCCACCGAGCTGGTCGTGCAGCCAGGGGGAGAAGCCGGTGCTGAAGCCGATGGCGACGACCTCGACGGCCCACCCGACGGCGGCGACGGAGATCACGCCGACGATGGCCCTGCGGGCGTGGGTCATGCCCAGCGCGGCCAGGGCGAGCAATGTGATGATCAGCGCCAGCCCGAAGGTCTCCTTGGAGCAGATCGTGACGGCCGAAAACAGCCCCGCCAACCCGAGCAGCGCCCGCCGGCGGCGCCGGTCCTCCACGCCGATGGCGGCGGCAAGAAACCCGATCGCCGCCACGGCCGCGGCCTGAGTGGGTGCCTCGAGCATGGCCCGGCTGTCGAAGCGGATGGCGAACGGATCGATGGCGAGCACCACGCCGGCAATGAGGGCGACCGGCGCAGGCGCCGCCCTGCGGACCAGGAGGTAGAGGCCGACGCACGCCAGGACGCCGAAGGCGGCAGCGGCATAGCGAAGGTCAAGGAGGAGAGCCAGCAAACCTCCCGGCAGACCAAACAGCTTGTCGATGAGCCCGTAGGCGGCGAGCCCGGCGGCCGGGTGGAGGTCGAAGGGTACAGAGCCGAGGGCCATCCCGTGACCCTCGGCGATACTCCGCGCCAGCCTGGCGTAGGTGACCTCGTCGATGAAGACGTCGTTGGACGTGCGGATGTTGACGATCCGGGCCGCTACGGCGACGGTGGCAACGGCGACGACACCGAGACGGGTCGCCACGGCGGTCAGTCGGTGGGATCGGGAGCGCTCCTGGGTCAGGCCGATCGCTGTCGCCGTCACCGGCGAGAACCGTTCAATGCGACCAGGGGAGTCATGGCCGCATGACCGTCCTTCTCGCGGGGTGATGGGGCCGGCAGCGCCAGCAGGTCGGTGGGTCGTGCGACCCGGACGTGAACGTCGTCGTGGGCCGCCACGACGGGTCCGAGCCCGATGCGGGCCAAGGCGACACGGGCGCTGTCGGTATCGGCGCCGTGGAAGAGGAGCGTGACGTGCTCGTCGTGGAAGGCGAGCTGGTCGCCGAGGCGAAGCTGCGGCACCCACCCGTCGGGCACGATGGCACGGGGCACGTCGACCACGCAGGCCAGATCGGTGGCGAGACGGCGGTCGTCGGGAGACACCGCGAGGCGTTGCGCCTCGCCGGCGATGGTTGCCGCGAACCGGTCGGTCATGGTGTCCCACGAGAACTGCCCGACCCATGAGTGACACGCGGCCCGCACCCTGGCGTTGACGTCGGGATCCTTCAGCCGGCCAAGCGCGTCGGCGACGGCGGCGGCGAGCTCGTGTTCGTTGTCGACGAGCCAACCTGTCTCGCCGGAACGGATCGAGTCCCTCAGACCGGGGCGTCGGAAGGCCACCGCCGGGACGCCGAAGGCGTTTGCCTCGAGGATCGAGAGCCCCCATCCCTCGCGCTGGGAGGCGCTGACGGTCAGCCACGCAGTTTCGAGGAGCTCGTCGCGTTCGGCCGAGGGGAGAGCCCCGTGGACCGTCACGCTTGCGGCCAGGCCCCGCTCGGCGACGAGGCGTGCCAGTTGCTCGCGCTCGGGACCGTCACCGATGAGGTGCAGCTGCGCATCGGGTACGGCCGTGATCACCTCGGCCATCGCCGCCACGATCAGCTCCGTGCGCTTGTGCGGGACGAGTCGGCCCACGCAGACGACACGTGGATGGGCGGACCGTCCGGCGCCGGCGGGCCTGGGCCGCGCCGGCGGCGCTCCCGGGGCGATGACCCGGCCCTGACCCCTGAGGCCGAGCCTGACCCTGACGTCCCTGCGGGTGGAGGGCGAGACGCAGGCGATGACCCGGTCGCCGTAAACCCAGCTGGTCACTCGGCTTTCCAAGAACCGGGCTAGACGGGCCGCAAGCGGCGAGAAGTACGAATCGAACTGCTCCTGGTGGACGTGGTGGATAAGCAGAACTACCGGTGTCTTGGTCGGCAGGGCCAGCGGGGCGAAGAAGGGGATGCCGTTTTGCGAGTCGATGACAGCGTCGATCTCCCTACGGTGCTGCATGAGCCACCACAAGGCGGCGGGATACACACCGAGGCGGCTGCCCCTGCGCACGATCCGGTACCCGTCGCGCTCTTCGGTCGACGGGTTGGGCGCCGAGGCTGCGGTCAGCACGACGACCCGTTCTCCTCGCTCGGCGAAGCTACGGGCGAGCTGCTCGCAGACCACCTCGGCTCCTCCGGCCTCCGGGTGCCGGCGGTCACGCCAGTTGACGATGACGAGCACACCGGGGGCGCGCCGGCGCCGGCCGGCTCGTCGGGCCACGCTTCTGACGTCTCGAAGGGGTCGGTCGGCGGCGGCGCTCATTGGCCTGACTCGCCGACCGCCAACGAGCGGTGCAGGGAGGCCAGGTCGCGAAACGAAGAGACGCCGTCGCGCACGGGCCGGAAGGTCGAACCGCTGGCATCGCTCCAGAGCACGGGCAGCTCCACGAGCCGGTAGCCGGAGCGCAGCGCCCGAGCGATCAGCTCGACATCGAAGGCAAAGCTCGTCAGCTCGAGGTGGGCGAAGACGTGACGGGCGGCGTCACCGGTGAAGAGCTTGAAGCCGCACTGTGTGTCGGCGACGGCGCCGACATAGTGCTTGGCGACCCGGCGGAAACACCAGCTCCCCGATCGGCGCAGCAGCGAAGGGGCCACGGCGTAGGCGGCCCCCGCGCAATGGCGGGAACCGACGACGACCTCCCAGCCGTCGTCGATCAGCTCGAGGGCGTCGGTCATGGCCGATGCCGGCGTCGATAGGTCGGCGTCGCAGTAACCGACGATCGGCGCAGTCGAGCGCAGGACACCATCTCGAACGGCGGCGCCCTTGCCTCGCACTCGGCAACCGACGACTCGTGCGGCCAGCCGGTGGCTGGCCGCACGGTCCACACACTCGGCCGTGGCGTCGGCGCTGCCGTTGTCGACGACGGTAAGGCGCACGGTTCTGCCGATGTCGTCGGCCCAGCGGCAGATCGCATCGACCGTCGGACCGATCCGCGCCTCCTCGTTTAGGACGGGGATCACGAGGTCGACATCGGGCCGGACGGAATGGGTCGAGGGTGTGACGGTTGCGACAGGGAAAGGGCCAGAATCTGGTCGGGAGGGGTGGGAGAGCAGGGCACGCTGCGGCATAGCAGGAAGAAGGGCCTCTCGTACTTGGGGCGCGACGCGCCGAAGGAAGGGAGCTGCTCAGATCGGGCGTTGAGTCGGTGGGCAGCCGGGAACTGCCAGCCAATCTGAACGGGGGAGTGGTGGGACCGTCGGACACTTCCGACCGCGAACTTCTTGGACGGTACCACGCTCTGTGTGGTTTCAGTTTCCGACCTTACCCGCCGAAATGGGTAGTTTTACCCTTTCTTGGGCGAGGCTTAAGCTTCGACTCGAGCCGCCAACGGGCAAATCAGCACACTGAGTGGCCGACTGCACACCCCGTGCCCCGATCGACGGGGTCGGGCAAAGAGTGCGTTGCGAGCAGATGAATTGCCGCACCTCGATGCGGCCGGCGCTGGGTCCTGTTCTCGGCCCTTCGGCCTTGATCAGTCCCGCCGGCGATGACGGGCCGGAGATCGTCCCGCTCAGGTGAAGGGATCGCCCTCCAGGCGGTCGATGTGGACGTGGACGCGGGCGGCCTGGTAGCGGGTGGCGTCGAGCGCCTCGCCGAGCGCAGAGGCGACGGTCGCCGCCAGCGGGCGGATGTCGACGGTGCTGACGGCCAGATGGACGTGGACCTCGGCGTCGTTGACGGTGATCCCCGCCGGCGGACGACCGGGGAGCGGCGGGATCTTGTCGAGGGGCGGCGGCGCCCACAGCCGAGCGTCCGGTGTCCGCTCCACGATGGCGGCGAGCTCGGCGGCGACGGTGGACCGAGCGCTGCGGTCCGGCACCGGTGCCGTCGATGCGGGGCGATCGTCGGGTGCGCTCATGACCGGTGACCTGAGATTCGATAGCCGTCCGCGTCGTTGTCTTCGGGTTCGGTCACGTCGACGATGTTGACGGTGACGACGCTGGCGAGCCCGGTGGCGGCACGGATCTCGGCCTCGAGCCGCTGCTGGATCTGTTTGGCGACCTCGAGGCAGGGCACGCCGAGGCGGACGGCCACGTCCACCTCCAGGCGGGCCGTGCCCTCGGCGCTCATGGTGACAGAGACCCCGTCGCTCGGCGGCGCGGCCGTTTCGGTCGACTCGCCGGCATGGCCGCGATGCCGGGTTCGGCTCACCACGCTGCGGGCCACCCCGGGTTGCAGGGCGGTGACGCCGGGGACGGCGAGGACGTGGTGGGCGCCGATGGCGGCGATCACCTCGGTGCCGATGTGGATCACCGGTCCCTCGGGGCGTCCTGGGGTCGTGGGGGTCGTTGCCGTCACCGTGCTGTCCTTTCGGCCCGGCGGGAGAGAGCTCGGCCGGGCCCGTTGTCGACCGGGCGCTGTCTCGACCCGGTCTTCGTGGGTCTTGTCTTTGGACCCCGTCGGCGGTCGAGACTCACGGTCGCGGCATCGGGATCAACCGATCGCCGGCGAGGCGAGCGGCCCGTCCGCAGGAGACGGCTCGAAGAGGTCGACGATGTCGATGTCGACGGCGACGATGTCGAGGCCGAGGAGCTCGGTGCCGACGGCCCTGATCAGCCGGCGAATATCGGCAGCGAGGGGAGGAAGCCGGACGGCGGACCTGGCGATGATGGTCAGGCGCACGGTGACGGCCGGGTCGGGTGGTGCTCCGCCTTCGTCGGGTGCCGGTTGCAGGTCGACCGGCTGGATCTTGCAGCTGCGGGCCCTGGAACCGTCCACCTGGTCGACGACCCAGCGCAACGCGGCCGCGGCCGTCGCCGTGTCGAGCTGCACCGGACCGTAGGGGGAGACGAGGGGGAGATAGTTGCGGGCTCTCAGCCCGGCGCGGACCGTGGCCATGACCCGTTCGAGGAGGGCGATCGGTGCGTCGATCGGGTGGGCCCTCCACCGCTCGGTGGGCTCGGCTAGGGCGTCGTATTCGTCGACGACCCCCTGACAGTAGGGGCAGGTCTGCTCGTGGCCGTCGAGGCTCCCACCGGCGGCGTGATCCCACACGTCGAGGGCATCACGCCCGCACGGAAGGGTCTGGGCGCTCACCTCCACGCTCCCATGGCCTGGACGAGGCTCTGGCGGGCCCTGTGGATCTTGCCGCGCACGGCGTCGGGTGACAGCCCGACGACGTCAGCGATCTCGTCGTAGCCGAGGCCGTCGTTCTCTCTGAGGACCCAGCAGGCGCGCTGCTCGACCGGTAGCCCGGCCAGCGCCCGCTGCAGGGCGTCGCGTTCCGCTCCGACGGCGGCGGCGGCCTCGGGGGAATGGTGGGTGCTCGCCGGGACCTGCGATTCCGCGGTGTCGACGGGGACCGTGAAGCGATGGCGGCGGGAGCGGGTCATGTTGAAGGAACGGTTGGTCACGATCCGGTAGAGCCACGACGAGAAGGCGGCATCGCCCCGGTAGCTGTTGATTCCTCGCCATGCGGACACGAAGGCTTCTTGGACGGCGTCTTCGGCGTCCCCACGATCATCGAGAATCCGCAACGCCACACGATACATCGCCTGCTGATGGCGGCGGAACAGTCGCTCCAGCGACGCGATGTCGCCTTCCTGGGCCCGGACCGCGAGCGTGCGGTCATCGAGCTCGACGGCGCCAGCCTCGGGCGGGAAGGTTTGCTGGGCCGTCACGCCCCGACGTCCAGAGCAGCGAAGCGAATCTCGGTCTCGGACCGTGAGCAACGGCCGGCGGTGGTGTCTGACATGGATGGAGTTGCCTGGCGCCGACTCGGAGAAGCGCAGGCGCCTCCGCCGGCGGTCGACCCTCGACCCCCGGAAATCTACTCTCCACGAAGGAGCCCACCATGGGAATCGTTGACGACGCCAAGAACAAGGCGCAGGAAGTGGTCGGCAAGGCCAAAGAGAAGATCGGCGAGGCGACCGACGACAAGTCCCTCGAGCACGAGGGCCAGAAGGATCAGGCCAAGGCCAACGTCAAGCAGGCCGGCGAGAACGTCAAGGACGCCCTGGACGGCTGATCTCGCGTCACGCTGCGGCCGGGCCACCGTCTTTGGTGGTCCGGCCCGCGAGGGCGGCGAGGGCGGAGAGCGCGGTGACGGCGGCCCCGTAGACCACGGCGGTGGTGTGCAGGCCGAGGTGGGTGGTCGCGATGCCGGCGGCGATGACCGGAAGGCTGAAGGCCAGGTACGAGACCACGTAGATGGTCGTGATGAGCGCGGCCCGCTCGTGCGGTTGGGCCAGGGCGCTCAGGGTGCGAAAGGCACCGAGGAAGGCGAGACCGAAGCCGACGCCGGCGATGGCCGTCCCGGCGAGGAACCCGCCGGCGCTGTGGGCGACGATCGCAACCAACGTGGCGGCGGCGCCGATGGCGAGCACCGCATTCCCGTTCACCATCGCCGTCGGTGCCGCCAGCCGGCGCAGGCCGATGGCGGCGGCGGACCCCGTACCGGTCAGTAAGAAGATGACCACGCCACCCCAGAGGTAGTCGGCCGAACCGACCAGGTCGGAGGCGAGGGAAGGTCCGAGCGACAGGTAGAGCCCACCGAGCGCCCACACGGCGATCAGGGAAGGAACGGCGGAGACAAACACCCGCCTGGCCGCCGACGGCACCCCGATACTGGGGGCGAGCGAGCGCACGGCACCGGCGCGCCGGGTACCGGTCTCGGGCATGAACGCCAGCACCGCAAGGCCGACGATCGATGCGGCCAGCAGGACCCAGTAGACCAGCTCTGTCGGTGCCGGACCGTATTGGACGAGCACGCTGGCGCCGAGCGCTCCGACGGCAAGGCCAAACGTGGGGGCGGCGCTGTTGACCGTCGGCGCCAACGCCGGCCGGTCGGTGGGTTGCAGCTCAACGAGAGCGGCTCCGAGGGCGCCGGACGCCGACCCGGTGGCGATGCCTTGGAGCAGCCTCGCTCCGTACAGGTCGGTGAGTCCGTGGGCGGCGAGAAAGACCCCGGCGGCGGCGGCCTCGGCCAGCAGGGCGACGGCGATCATCGGGCGGCGCCCGACGTGGTCGGAAAGCGAACCGGCCACCACGAGCACGGCGAGGAGGGCGAGGGCGTAGACACCGAAGGCGATGGTCAAGGCAGCAGGGGAGAAATGCCACGCCGACTGGTACACGGCATAGAGCGGGGAAGGGGCCGCCGATCCGAACAGCAGGAGGGCCATGACGGCGGCCGCCACCCAAAACGCGGCACGCCGGTTGAGCTTGCGGCGACCGGCGCCGGCGGCTGCGGTCGAACGGGGGATGATCGTGGCGGGTGCGCTCATGTCGTTCTGCCTTTCTGCGGTATCCTTCGACAACTTCGATGCTCATCGAAGTATTCCTCGAGGGAGGATCCGCCATGGCCGAGCCCCAAGAAACGTGGCTGCCGCGAGCCGACCTGGACGCCCTCGACGTCGGGACCGTGCTTCACGCCCTCGCCGACCCGATCCGCCTCCAGCTCGTACGCATCCTCGCCGCCAGGGGAGAGACCATGTGCAGCGCCCTCGGTCTTCCGGTTACCGCGTCGACCGTCTCGCACCACCTGCAGATCCTCCGTGACGCCGGCGTGGTCGCCACCCGCCTCGAAGGCACCGCGCGCCTGAGCCGCCTGCGAACCGACGACCTCGAGCGCCGCTTTCCCGGTCTTCTCGCCTCGGTGCTCGATGCCACGCCCGCCGAGACCGACCGTACCTAGCCGCCTTCGGAGGGGCCCGTCGTCCGGCGCCCCGGACGGCCGACCCGGCCCCGGGCCCGCCCGCGCCTTGGGCGCAGGGCGATAGCGTCGCGGGGCTCGCGTCGGTGAAGTCGAGAGGAGTCGACATGCGGGTGGTCGTTGTCCGCCACCACGAACAGGACGATCCCGGCTTCGTGGGTGAGAGCCTGCGCCGGCGGGGAGCGGACCTGGAGATGCACCAGGTCGGCGCCGATACCGTCTTCCCGGCACTGGCCGGCGTCGACGCCATCGTCGTCCTCGGGGCCACGTGGTCGGTCTATGACCGCGCCGCCGTCGGATCGTGGATCGAAGACGAGTTTGACTGGCTGCGCCGGGCCGAAGCGGAGGGCGTCGCCATCCTCGGTATCTGCTTCGGTGCGCAGGCGCTGAGCGCAGCATTCGGTGGCGGGGTGGAGCCGGCGCGGCGCCACGAGATCGGGTGGGTGGACATCGACACCACCGCCCCCGAGATCGTCGGCCCCGGGCCGTGGTTTGAGTTTCACGGCGATCGCTGCGTGGTCCCGCCGGCGGCGACGGTGCTCGCCACCAACGAGCTCGGGGTGCAGGCCTTCTCCATCGGACGCCATCTCGGCGTCCAGTTCCACCCCGAGGTGGACAGCGACCAGCTCGATCGCTGGCTGCAACACGGAGAGGAGGCGACGCTGAGCGAGCACGGGGTGGACCCTTCGGCGCTCCTGTTGGCCACGCGTGCCGAGGAGCCGGCGGCGCGCCGGCGGGCCGACGAGCTGGTCGGCGCATTCCTCGCGCGCCGGGAAGGGTCAGCCGTCGAGCACCCGCAGGACGGCCTCGGGGTTGTCGCTGCCTCCGGAGATCACCGCCCGCTGGGCGGCGGCGCCGTTGCCTCGCCGCAAGATGGCGTCGACACCGGAGATGACACGCTCGGTGTCGCCGGCCTCTTCCAGGCCGGGCCGCACGAGGTCGACGAGGCGCCCGACGGCCTCGCCGGCAGGCAGGAGCACCCGCCGGCTCGGGTCGACCAGGGTGTTGTCGAGCCCGTACCTGGCGGCGCGCCACACGGCCGAGACCAGGACCGGCTGGGACGGCTCGGGATGGGGGGCGCCGGCGACGACGGCGTCGGCTGAGACGGTGACGAGCGCACGGATGAGACCGGCGACCGTCACGGCGTCCTCGGCCCTGAGGCAGACGTCGCAGACCCGAAACTCGAGCGTCTCGAACTGCAGGGACGGCCTCACGTACCAGTACAGCGACCTCGGGCTCTCGATGGCCTCGATCGCCTCGAGCTCCTCGACGATCGCCTCGTAGGCGCGGTAGGTGCCGAGCGGGGGTGGCATGGCGGCCGTCGGCCACGGTTCCCACACGATCGTCCGGTAGCTGGAGTAACCGGTGTCAGCGCCCTGCCAGTACGGCGAGTTGGCCGAGAGAGCGAGCAGGACAGGGAGCCACGGCCTGACGCGGTCCATGACTGCGATCCGCAGGTCCACGTCATCGATGCCGACGTGCACGTGGCAGCCGCAGACGGCCTGCTGCCACGCCACTCGCTTGTAGGTCTCCTCCAGCCGCAGGTAGCGGTCGTCGTCGGTGTTGAGCTCCTGGTCGTGCCACGACGAAAACGGGTGGCTGGCGAGCGGCGCAGGGCGGGTCCCGCTGGCTGCCGCCGCCGTCGTGACCGCCGCCCTGAGGCCTTCGAGCTCGCGCTCGGCCTGCCCGAGATCACGGCACACGCCGGTCGCGATCTCGACCTGGCAGCGGTTGAGCTCAGCGGCGAGCACGTCGCCCATCCCCTCGCCGGCGGCGAGCACATCGGGCGCCCGCGAGACGAGCGCCCCCGAGTGGCCGTCGACCAGGAGGTACTCCTCTTCGATTCCGAAGCTCAGCGCCACGCCGCTGTCAGGCCGGCTCGGGCACGGGTTCGGGAGGGGGTGGGTCGTCGGGAATCGGGACAGGTTCCGCCGGTACCGGCTCGACCGGAGGTGAGGGCTCCGCCGGCGGCGCCGGCTCCCCTGGGAATGGATCTCCAGGGAACGGGTCGGGTACGCCGGGTACGGGTTCGGGCGTGGGGGAGGTCATCGGGACTCTCCTTTCACTTCACCGGGGTCTACCCGTTGGCCGGCGCAGTGACGCCTCGTCCGCCTGGCCGCCCTCCGGTTCAGGCGATCTCCGCCGGCCTCGACGCAGCGTTCGCGTTGTCGAGCCGCCAGCAATCGCGCCCCGCCGCCTTGGCCGCGTAGAGGGCCCGGTCGGCGGCCTGCACGGCGGAGGCCGGGTCGGTGTCGCCTGCGACCACGGAGATGCCGGCGCTGAAGGTCACGTCCGGGCGGATCTCCCGCCAGCGCTGCGTGATGCGTTGCAGCATGCTGACGGCACCGGAATGCCCGCCGTGGTGGAGCACGAGCAGGAGTTCTTCGCCGCCGAAGCGCACGGCCAGGTCCTCGATCCTCACGACCTGGCGAAGGGTGTTCCCCATGTCGACGAGCACCTGGTCACCGACGGCGTGGCCGAAGCGGTCGTTGATCACCTTGAAGTTGTCGATGTCGATGAACACGATGGCATCGCCGACGCCCAAGGTGGTGAGCCGCTCGGCCAGCAGCCGGCGGCTCGCCAGTCCGGTGAGCGGGTCGGTACGGACCTGTTCCTCGAGGGCAGCGGTGAGCCGCCCGACGTGGGCTTGGAAGCGGGCGACGCTCTCGGAGACGATGATCCAGATGCCCAGCGTGATCGGGAGGCGCGCGAGGAGCTGATCCGACAAGTGCCCGAAGCACGCCACGAGGCACACGAAGGCAAAGGGCAGGAGGGCGGCGCCGGTCCAGGGTCGCTGGGTGATCCCGATGTAGAAAAAGGCGAGAACGAATAGCCCGACCAACGTCGTCTCCGACGCACCTTGCGGAGCCAGCAATCCGCCGACGGCCAATCCGACCATGACCGCGAGCGGCCACACCAGCAGCCAGCGCCGCTCCAGCCGGTCCCACGGCAATCGGTGGGTCGCCGCGGCCAGCGCGGCGACGAGGGCGAAGACGACAAGAACGTCTCGCGTGTCGTGGCCGGGCAGGTCGAGCTCGAACACCGTCGGCAACGAGAGCACGATCACACTGAGAACGAGCACGAAACCGAGGGTGGCGCTCGATACCCGAGTCATGTCTCTCGCCCGACCGAGGCGTACCCCACCGCTATCCATCACAGTGCGCCCGAGGGTAGCTCTCTGGGAAAACGCGTGTCGTGAAAAGTGTTGTAGGACAGGGGCATGCCTTCACCTTTTGGGACTGCCGACGAGCTCATCGGCGGCGGCGATTTCTACGGGTACCGCCGGCTGCTCGACGACGACGAACGGGCCACGCTTGACCGCGTCCGTGAGTTTCTCGCCCGGGCCGTCGCCCCGATCGTGGACGACTATTGGATGCGCGCCGAGTTCCCCCACGAGGTCATCGAGGGCTTCGCCGGACTCGACATCGCCGGCCGCTTCCAGGAGCACGCTCCGGGGCCGACGGGCCGGCGGCTGTTCACCGGCTTCCTCAATCTCGAGCTGGCGCGTGTCGACCCGTCGATCAACAGCTTCATCGGTGTCCACGCCGGCCTGGCCATGGGCAGCATCGACGCCGGCGGGGATGACGAACAGCGGGAGCGGTGGCTGCCGGCGATGGCGCGCCTGGAGAAGATCGGAGCATTCGGGCTCACCGAGCCCCACGGCGGCTCCGACGTCGCCGGCGGCCTCGAGACCACCGCACGGCGCGACGGCGACGAGTGGGTCATCAACGGCGCCAAACGCTGGATCGGCAACGGGACCTTCGCCGACCTCGTGGTCATCTGGGCCCGGGTGGCCGAATCCGACGCCATCCACGGCTTCGTCGTCGAACGGGGCACTCCCGGCTTCGAGACGCAGAAGATGGAGGGGAAATTGGGACTCCGCATCACACAGAACGCATCGATCACCCTCACCGATTGCCGGGTACCCGAAACCGATCGCCTCAAACAGGTCGACAATTTCTCCGCAATTAGTGGCGTGCTGGCGCGCACCCGTGCCGGGGCGGCGTGGGGGTCGGTTGGAACCATGATGGCTGCCTACCAACTGGCCGTCGCCTACGCCGCCGAACGCGAGCAGTTCGGCCGGCCCATCGGCGGCTTCCAGCTCATGCAGGATCTTCTGGTCCGGATGCTCGGCAACGTCACCGCTTCGCTCGGGATGGCCGTCCGGCTGGCGCAGCTGCAGGACGAAGGGGAGCTCTCCGACGCCAAGTCGGCCCTGGCCAAGGAATACTGCGCGTCACGGATGCGTGAGGTCGTCGGCTGGGCCCGTGAGCTCTTCGGTGGCAACGGGATCCTGATCGACCATCAGGTCGCCCGCTTCTTCAACGACGCCGAGGCGCTGTACTCCTACGAGGGGACCAGGCAGATCAACACCCTGATCGTCGGGCGGGCCATCACCGGGCTGAGCGCCTTCGTCTAGGCAGCACTCAGAAGCGGTTGTCGGAGCGCATCGACCTCGGACGACCGTCGGGGTCGAAGATCGTGCGATACAGCGGGGTGGACCAGGCCCTCGAGAAGGCGGAGAGCCTCGGCGTCGGATAGGCGCGCAGCCGTCCGGGCGGCCGAGGACCCCTTTCGCCTCCGGCGTGCCATCCGTCGAGGCCGGCGGCCGCCGCCGCGTAGGCCGCGAAGGCGGATTTCGGCGCCTCGAGGGTCCGGTCGTCGCTGCGGTCGAGATGTTCTCTGGCCAGGGTGAGGCGCAGCTCGAGCGGGTACGGCCGGCTGGCGGCGCCTTCGTCGACGGCGGCTTCGTCGACGACGGCACACGCCAGCTCGGAGTCATGGGTCCATGACCTCCGGTTGAAGTTGTCGGAGCCCACGCTGGCCCACTCGTCGTCGACGATGCAGGCCTTGGCGTGGACGTAGACCGGGGTGCCTTCGTGGTTCTCGACCCCATAGATCGCCACCCGGTCACCGCCGGCCCGACGGAGCATTCGCAGCGCCTCCCACCTGCCGATCAGGTTGGGAGCCGTGGAGAAGCGGCCGTCCTGGTCGGGGAAGCGGGGCAGCACGGCCATGAGGAGCAGGCCGGGGTTGGCCTCGAGGGCCCGGCAGAAGCCGACGGCCACGTCACGGGACCACAGGTACTGGTCCTCGAGGTAGACGAGGTGCTTGGCCCTCTGCAGCACCTTGGTGATGCCGAGGGCCACGCTGCGTTCACCGTCGGGCGCAAAGGGATAGCCGGGTCGACGGGAGGGATAGGTGCGCAGCAGCTGCACGGCATGGGTGCCGCAAGGGGCGGGGTCGGGGAGCTGCGCCGGCAGCCTCCGCTTCTTCGGGTCGGCGCGCTGCAGACGATCGCGGAGGTGGTGAAACGGGTTGCGGGTCAGGGGGGCCGGGTCGTCCCACCGCTCCCTGAAGACCGTCTCGACATCGCCGACGGCCGGGCCGCGCACCAGCACCTGGATGTCGTGCCACGGCGGCCGCGACCCGTAGACCGCCGCCATCGGCTGGTGCTGGGCGTCGCCGGCATGGTCGGCGTCGTCGCGTCGGCTGTGACACAGGTCGATCCCGCCCACGAAGGCGCAGTCGAGCTCGGGGCGCCCGGGATGGCGGAGGATCACGAACTTCTGGTGATGCGAGCCGCCCGCACGGATTCGCATGTCGAGCAGGCAAATTCCACCGGCGGCGTCGATGTCCTCGCCCAGGTGACGGTTCTCCGCCCCGGAGAAGTTCAGGTTGTCGAGATGCGAGCGCCACACCAGGCCCCGCACGTTCACGCCGGCGGCCGCCGCCCGGCACAGCAGCCGCTCCACCTCGGTGCCTTTGGCGTCGAGGTGCTCATCGGGGTCGCCGCGCCAGTCCGTGAACATCAGCAGGTCCCCGGTGCGCATGGCCTCGACGGCCGCGACGAGCGAAGCGAAGTAGGTCACGCCGTGCACGAGGGGCCGGACGTCGTTGCCCGACGTCCACGCCTCGCCGGTCGGGTGGCGACGGTCGATGAGCGTGGCCGTGTTCCCACGTTCGTCGGCGGCAAGGAACCAGTCGGCCACGGTCATGGCGACTGTCTAGCCGTCCGGTGGCGTCACCGCTTCTCTGCCGCTACTTCTCTGCCGCTACCTCTTGGCCCGGGAACGACGCTTGGCCGTCGGCGGGGCCGGCGCCTGGTGGCGTACGCCGGCGAGGACGAGCTCGACGCCTTCGTCGAAATAGGCGTCGGCCTGGGCGCAGCTCGTGAAGTACTCGGCCGACGCCGAGACGTGCGGATACCGCTCGACCGGAAGAGAGGCGAGGGCGATCTTCTTGCGTCGCTCCGACTCGGCCCGCTCGGCCGGGTCGCCGACCATTGCACCCGGCTCGCTGTCGACGAGCATCAGGGCGCTGCAGAGCACGTAGCGGGCGATCACCGCGGCGCGCTCGGGGTCGAAGCCCCGCTCGGCGAGGCAGGCGAGGGTGCGCTCGGTGATCGCGAGCCCGGCCTCGCACTCCATGACGCGGTGGGGCGCAAGCGGGGCGATGGCAGGGTGGCGGCGCATCACGGTCAGGAGGGCGTCGAGGGTCAGGCGGAGGACCGTCCAATCGTCACCCTCGCACTCATCACCCTCGCTCCGTGAGGACTCCCTTTGAGCAATCGAGTGTTCAAGGACATCCTGGGCCCCCTCCCACATGCGGTCGGCCATGGCGGCGAGCAGGGCGTCCTTGTCCTTGAAGTGCCAGTAGAGCGCCATAGGCGTCACCGAGAGCCCGGTGGCGATCCGGCGGATGGTGACGGCGTCGAGACCCTCGGCGTCGGCGATCGCCATGGCGGCGTCCATAACGGCATCGCGGCCGAGCTTGGGTTTGGCGGGGGCTGCCGTTCTTGTCGTCACGCTTGACAACTGTACAGCGTAGGAGTTGACTGTGCGTCGTACACGTACAACGTACATGTACGACGGATAGTTCTCTTTTCAAGGAAGGCGCACCCCGTGACTCGACTCCCCGTCCCCGGTCGGAGCTGGACGCTGCTCGCCGTGGCCCTCGCCACGTTCATGACCTACCTCGACAACAACATCATCAACGTGGCCATCCCGACCATCCAGCGCGACCTGCACCTGTCATCTTCGGGCATCGAGTGGGTCGTGAGTGCCTACATCCTCGTGTTCGCCGGGCTGCTGCTCGCCGGCGGCCGCCTGGCCGACGTGTTCGGCCGCAAGCGTCTCTTCATGATCGGGCTGACGGTCTTCACCGTCGCCTCCTTCCTCGCCGGGGTCTCGGGCCAGGTCGACGTCCTCGTCGCCAGCCGAGCCCTGCAGGGCCTCGGTGCCGCCCTCGTCACCCCGACCACGCTCGCCATCCTCACGACCAGCTTCCCTGAGCCCAAGGAGCAGGCCGGTGCCGTCGGAGCCTGGAGCGCGGTGGGGGCGCTGGCCCTCGCCGTCGGCCCGCTGCTCGGTGGCGTCCTCTCCCAGGATGTCAACTGGCACTGGATCTTCTTCATCAACGTCCCGGTTGGGATCGTCACCCTGGCCCTCGGCGCCTGGGCCATCCCCGGACTCGAGATCCCCAAGCGGCGCCAGATCGACATGGGCGGCGTGCTCAGCTCGGCGCTGACCCTCTTCGCTCTCACCTTCGCCCTGATCCAAGGTCCCCAGACGGGCTGGACGAGGCCGGTCATCCTCGCGTCATTCGCCGTCGCCATCGTCTCCGCCGCGGTGTTCGTCACCGTCGAACGTCGGGTCGCCGATCCCATGATCGATCTGTCGCTCTTCGCCAACCGCACCTTTGCCGGGGGCACCGCCGCGCTCATGATGTGGGCCTTCGGGCTGTTCGGCATCTACTTCTTCACCTCGCTGTACCTGCAGGACGTGCTCGGGTTCTCCGCCACCAAGGCCGGCGTCGCCTTCGTGCCCATGGCCATCCTGATGGCGGCGGGCGCGACGATCTCCGACCGCGTCGCGGCACGCATCGGCGCCTACCGCTCGGTCGGCGCCGCCATGGTGCTCATGGCCGCCGGCATCGTCTCGGTCAGCCTCCTCGGTGCGCACGCCTCCTTCCTCGACCTGATGCCGGGGTTCGTCGTGATCGGCGTCGGCGGCGGGCTGACCATCCCGTTGACCTCGACGATCCTCGGGGTCATGCCGGCGGGGCAGGCCGGCGTGGCGTCGGGCGTGTTCAACGCCTCGAGGGAGATGGCCGGCCTGCTCGGCATCACCATCATCGGGGTGGTCCTCACCGCACGCGAGCACGCCGTGGCCGGGCTGGGGCGCTCACCGCTGGCATCGTTTCTCTCGGGCTATCGGCTCGGTCTCATCGTCGCCGGCGCCCTCGTCGCCACCGGCGGGGTCGTCGCCTGGGTGGCGCTGCGCCGGGTCGCCGCGCTCCCTGCGATCGAGCCCGACGGCTCCGCCGATGTGCGGCCGGTGCCGGCGGATGCGGCGTGAGGTCGTCATCGGCGTTCCCGTCCGCGCCCGCCTCGCCGCACTGATCCGACTTCCCAGCTGTTTTCTTGGCGATGTTGACGTCGGAATCCACCGTCAACATCGCCAAGAATGACGCGTCGGCCGCGACCGCACAGTCGCTTCGACCTCCTACATTCGACGGCGTGGCACAGCGTCGGTGGTCATCGCTCGGCCCGTTGCCATCCGTCCTCGTCCTGTTCGTCGGCGCCGGCGTCTACGCCGCGTTAGAGGGCCCGGCCGGCGTGACCTTCTACATCACCCCGGCGTTCGTGGGTCTGTGCGCCGTGGTCGCAGGCGCGGTGGGCCCTGTTCGCCAGTTGATCGGCGCCGGCCTTGCCCTGCTCGGCTGGGGCACGGCGGTGCTCCTTGTCCACTACAGCGTGATCTCTGGGGCCCAGACCGCTCCCGCTTACATGGTCGGTCTCGCCCTCGGGGTGCTCGTGGCCCGGGTGGTCGCGCCGAAGACGGGAAGGACGCAGTGGATGACCGCCGCCGTCCTGGCCGGCGGTCTCGGCGCCCTCGGCTACTTCCTCGAGTTCGACTACCTGTGGTTGGGGCGCTGGCCGGCGTGGTGCCTGACCCTGTTGGCCTGGGGCGTCTACACCGCCATCGCCTCGCTCATTCGGCCCCGAGCCGGGCGGCCCACGACCGAGGCGGCGCCGGTCTGAGAGGCGAGCCGACCTGGGTGGCGGATGCGGTTACTCCGGGATCTGCGAGGAGAGGCAGAAGGGGTGCCCGGCGGGATCGAGCAGCACCCGCCAGCGATCCGCGGCCGGCTGCTCGGGAGCCGGATGGGCCCCCAGGCGCACGGCCTCGGCCTCGGCGGCGTCCAGATCGTCGACGGCCAGGTCCAGGTGCATCTGCTTGGGGACAGTGCCACCGGGCCACGAGGGCGCAGTGAAGTCGGGGACCCGCACCGCGCTGATCCAGCCTCTCTCGGTCTTCACGGCAACGAAGTCGTCACTCGTGAAGGCCACCTCCCCGCCGAGGAGCTCGGCCCAGAAGGCCGCGAGCGGCTCGGGCTCGGCGCAGTCGAGGGAGATGGATCCGAGTCGGGCGACGGCCATGAGGCCGGACGATACCGTTCCCGAGAGCCGCCCGTCTCATACGAGGCCGGCGTCGGCGGGTTCGGTTCAGGCCGCCTCGAGGTCGAGGAGCAGACGCTTGGCCGCCGGTCCACCCCGGTACCCGCCGAGGGACCCGTCGGAGCGCACGACCCGATGGCACGGGACGACCACGGGGATCGGGTTGGTGGCGCAGGCCGTGCCCACGGCCCTGACCGCCTTGGGGCTGCCGACCGCGGCGGCCACGGTGGCGTAGCTCGCCGTCCGGCCGAAGGCGATGTCGGAAAGGTGAGCGAGCACCCGGCGCCGGAAGTCGGTCGAGAGGCTGAAGTCGACGGGCAGGTCGAAGAGGTGCCGGCGTCCGGCGAAGTACTCGTCGAGCTCACGGGTGACGGCGTCGAGTCGGCCGGGAGCATGGAGAATCCTCGGGCTCAAGGTCGCCGCCAGCGACTCCAGCACGGCGTCGACACCCTCGAGCTCGAAGGCAACCCGGACGAGGCCTGTCGGGGTGGCGGCGACGAGCAGGGTGCCGATGGGTGTGTCGGCGGTCCGGTAGGCGACGTCGAGGATGCCATCGGCCGCGGCGGCATCGGCGAGGCGGCGCCGCAGGGCCACCAGGTCTGAGTCGGCGACGGGCGCCTGGGGACCAAGCACGTCGGTTGCTTCTGCCTCGTAGCTGGCGGTCATCTTCTTGTTCCTTTCTTTCCGTCGTCGGTGGGTTGGGTTCTGCGCAGGCTGGCGATCCCGTCGGCCGCCGCTCGGCGGCTGGCTTCGGTGCTGCCCCCGATCACGGCGGCCACCTCGCCGTAGGGCAGCCCCGCCAGGTAGTGGTAGACGACCGCCTGACGCTGCTTCTCGGGGAGGTCGGCGAGGGACGCCGCCAGGTCCAGGTCGCGGCCCTCGGGCCGGGATGGCGACGGTCGGTCGGGGAGGTCGCCTGCGGGGACGGCGCGGCGCGCCGTCGCTCTGGTGACGTCGATGGCCTTGCGGTGCGCGATCGTGACGAGCCAGGCCCGCACGTTGGCGTCCGCCGGGAGCTCCGGGTAGGCGCCGAGGGCGGAGAGAAACGTCTCCGACCAGGCGTCGTCGGCGTCGACGGGACCCAACACGGCCCGGCAGACCCGTAGCACGGTTGCGCCGTGGTCCGCGACCACCTGATCGAAGGGTTGCTTCTTCGTCACGTCATGCAGACGCAGGGGACCGACGAAACGTGAGGTCCGAGACCAAGACCGGATTCTGCCATCCCCAGCGCCGAGCCCGGAGGTGGCAGACGGGCGGTTGTTCGCTCGAAAATGGCTCGGCCGTTACGGGCCCGACCGGTGAAGCGGCGCTCGGTCATGGCATGCTGCGTCGCATGGTTCGGAGCACAACGCCCTCGCGGCGGCGTTATCGGCGGGCCCTCCGGGTTCCCGAGATCACGGTCTTCTTCTGGATAGTGAAGGCCCTTTCGACCGCCATGGGCGAGTCGACGTCCGACTACCTCGTCCACATCATGAACCCCGTCATCGCCGTCGGCCTCGGCTTCGTCGGGTTCGTGATCGCCTTGACGCTGCAGTTCTCGATGCGCCGCTACCTGGCGTGGACCTACTGGTTTGCCGTGGTGATGGTCGGTGTGTTCGGCACGATGGCCGCCGATGTGCTCCACGTCGGATTTCACGTCCCGTACATCGCGTCGAGCGCGCTGTACGCCGTGGTCCTCGTCGTCGTCTTCGTGACCTGGCAGAAGACAGAGAAGACCCTGTCGATCCACAGCATCGACACCCCGCGCCGGGAGGTCTTCTACTGGTTGGCGGTCGTCTCGACCTTCGCCCTCGGCACTGCGGTCGGTGACCTGACGGCGACCACGTTCCACCTCGGGTACTTCTATTCGATCGTGCTCTTCGCCGTGATCATCCTTCTCCCCGCCTTCGGCTACTGGCGCTTCGGCTGGAACCCGGTCTTTGCCTTCTGGTTCGCCTATGTCGTCACCAGGCCCCTCGGTGCCTCCGTCGCCGACTGGATGGGCAAGCCGCTGAGCGTCGGCGGCCTCGGGTGGGGTCAGGGTCCCGTCAGCCTGGTGATGACGGCGATCATCGCCTGCTTCGTCGCCTACCTCGCTTTCAGCCGCCGGGACGTGCAGCCGGCGAACGCGTCCGCCTACCAGCCGTCCTGAGCAGCCGAGGGGCTCAGCCGGCCGTGAGCACGCCGGCAGTGTCGAGCGGGGTCGGCGCCGGGCCGGGGCGGTCCCGGATCACCTCGAGAGGCTCGCAGAACTTTCCGTTGCCGAACCGGCCCCCCCAGTACCTGGCCGTGGCGCGGACCAGGTCCTCGGCCAGGTAGGGGCGGACCTCGACCTGACTGCCGTAGGCGTCGATCACGTCCACCTTGCCACCGAGGAACTGGTCGATGGCGACGAAGCGGGACGGATGAAAGTCGACGCTGGCCGAGGGGCTCTCGTAGCAGTAGACCGAAGCGACCTGCCGGGCCGCCACCAGCGTGGCCTGATGGACGCTGCGGTGATCCTGGTGCTGATCGCGCACCGTGTGGGTGTAGACGATCGAAGGACGAAACTCGGCGATGACCGCCTCGATCAGGCCGATGGTGGGGTCGCCCTGCGGGATCCTGGTGTCCTCGAGGTCCTCGAGATGAAGGGTCGCCGACAGCAGGGCGGCCGCCTTGGCCGCCTCCTCGGCGCGAACGGCCCTGTCGCCGCCCCTTGCCCCGCAACTCATGGTCAGCACGGCGATCTCGTCGCCGGCGGCCCGGTGGCGCAGGAGCGTCCCTCCGACACCGATCTCGACGTCGTCGGGGTGAGCGCCCACGGCGAGGACCCGTTCGGAGCTCGGGCGGTTCCTCGTCTGCTGGCGCATCACCAGCCGGTCCACCTGGTGGATGAGCGTGGCGGGGGCGATGGGCTTGGGCAGGAAGTCGTCGACCTCGCTGCGGAGCGCCTTGACGGCGACGTCGAGCCTTGCGTCCGCCGTCATCAGGGCGGTGGCCATGTTCGGGACCCGCCGCCTGGCGTGATGAATGAGCTCGAAGCCGGACATGCCGGGAAGGCCGATGTCGACGAGGAGCACGTGCCACGCGCCCGTTTCGAGCAGTTCGATGGCCGGGGGTGCCGCACCGACGGCCGTGACATCGAAGCCGGCCTTGGTCAGCGCGGCAGTGACGAAGCTTCTCGTCCCCGGGTCGTCTTCGACGACGAGCACGCGCCCCCGCGACCGCACCGTGGCGTTGGGCTCGGGCTCCGATCCATTCCCGCCCTGGGTCCGCATGACTACCTCGAGTGTCGGCCGGTCACTGCGGGGCGAGACCGGGACGAACCGGACGACCCCGCATGTCTTTTCACATAAAGTAGCAGAGCAAGTGCCTACAGTGAAGTGGTCGGTGCCAGGCACGGATCGAGCAGCAAGCCAGGAGAAGGAAGGTTTCCCATGGCGACGGCCACGACCCCGCCCGGCACGACCCCGCCAGGCCCGGCGCCGGCCGGCGCGGCGCTTTCGACCGCGTCGAGCGCAGCCACATCGCCGGCAGCATCGACGCCGCCTCCGACCCCTTCGAGCCGGCGCCGAGGCACCCGATGGTGGGCGAACGCTTCGCTCCTGACCAAGGGACTGCTCGTGCTGGCGTTGCCGGTGGTGGCCCTGGTCGTCGCCGTGGCCGCTTCCCTCGTGCTGGTCGGCCAGCAGAACAGCTACCGCTCGGTCGCCATCAACGACAGCAACGCGGTCAACGGGACCAACCGCGTCCTCGTGCTCGTCCTCGACGCCGAAACCGGAATTCGCGGCTATGCCGCCACCGGCGACACAACATTTCTCCAACCGTACGCCACGGCCCAAAAGCAGCTGCCGGTCGAGCTGACAGCGCTGAGCCGGCTCCCGGCCATCCGGGGCGCCTCGAGCGCCGCGGTCGTAGCCAACCTCAAGTCGTTGACCGCGCAGGAGCTACGACTGCTCGGGGGGGTCAGGACGGCGACCGCTGCTGGTGGGCTGTCGCGCCCTGCCCTCGGGCGCCGCCTGACGGGGGCCAAGGTCGTCGTGGACCGGATCCGGTTGGTGATCGCCACGACCCAGAGCGCCGAGACCCGCCAGATCACGAAGGAGCGGGCGACCATCATCGGGGTGCAGCGCCTCATCCAGATCTGCGACGTCGCCGGCCTCGTGGTCGGCGGCCTCGGTGGGGTCCTGGCCATGTACCTCTTCATCGTCGGAATCGTGCGCCGGGTCGTCCTTGTCGGCACCAACGCCGAGCGGTTCATTCAAGACGAGCCCATGCTGCCCATGGACCCTTCACGTGACGAGATCGGGCGCCTGACCGTGGATATCGCCGATGCGGCCGCGCTGCTCGCCGAACGGAATGTGGCGCTGCGACACGCCCGCGACGACGCCCTCGCCGGCTCGCAGGCCAAGGACACCTTTCTCTCTCGCATGAGCCACGAGCTGCGCACCCCGCTCACCGCCGTCCTCGGCTTCGGTCAGCTGCTGCAGATGGAGGAGCTCGAAGCCGATCACGCCGAGAGCGTCGACCAGATCGTGAAGGCGGGCCACCACCTCCTCGACCTCATCAACGAGGTGCTCGACATCGCCAGGATCGAGACCGGCCACCTTTCGCTTTCGCTCGAGCCGGTGACCGTTCCCGATCTGCTCGACGAGGTGGTGGCCCTGATGGCTCCGCTCGCGGCCGAGCGCGGGATCCGCATCGAGAAGCCGGCGACGGAGCACCTGGCCGTCCTCGCCGACCGCCAGCGGCTCAAGCAGGTCGTCCTCAACCTGCTCTCCAATGCCATCAAGTACAACCGGGATGGCGGCCTGGTCACGGTCACGTCCGAGCCGGCCGGCGCCACGACGCGGATTGCCGTCACCGACACGGGAGCCGGCATTCCCGACTCGATGCTCGACCGGCTCTTCGTGCCCTTCGACCGGCTCGACGCCGACCAGAGCGACATCGTCGGCACCGGCGTCGGTCTTTCCCTCTCGGAGGCTCTCGTGGCCGCCATGAACGGGTCGATCGCCGTCGAGAGCGAGGTCGGCATCGGCTCGACGTTCTCCGTCACCCTCCCGGCGTGCAGCCCCGCCATCACGACCGATCCCCACGCCGGGTCCGTAGGGCTTCCGGGATCCGGCGGCGGAGACGACGGGGACCATGGGGTCGTGCTCTACGTGGAGGACAACCTGGCCAACCTCAGGGTGCTCGAACGGGTCTTCAAGCATCGAGAGGAATCGCTCCAAGTCGCCGTCCAGGGCCGCATGTGCCTGGACCTGGCTCGTGAGCTCAAGCCTCGGGTGATCCTCCTCGACCTCCACCTCCCCGATATGTCAGGGGAGGAGGTGCTGCGCCGGCTCGTCGCCGACCCGATCACCGCCGACATTCCCGTCGTGATCCTCTCGGCCGACGTCAGCCAGGGGTGGGTCGAGCGCCTCCTCGAGCAGGGCGCCGCCGCCTACCTCCCCAAGCCGATCGATCTCCGGCGCTTCGTCGAGGTTCTCGACGAGCTGGCCGCCTCCCGGCCGCTGCCCGTCGACGGTTCCCGATAGGTCGCCAGGGCTGGTCGCTCGGTCGAGCGCCACCCAACCGTCGTAGTCCTCGACGCCGACACCCAGATACCCAGGGCGAGAGGCGTTAGCCCTGTCGATGGCGGCCAGCGCCAGCTCCAACTCCGCCGCCGTCGAAGCGGCGAACGTCGTCCACGCGGGCTCCGCCGCCGTGGCCTGCACCCCGATACGGACCGGTACGCCGGCGGACTCGGCGGCGGCTTGCTCGAGCGCCGCGTTGTCCGTCACCGCGTCGGCGGTGTCGAAGTAGCTGATGATGGCGACGGTGTCGGTCTCGCGCAGCACGGCGGCGTCCACGGGCATCCCGGCCGACGTCTCGTGCTGGTAGAGCCACCACGGGATCGAGACCTCGAGCGGGACGTCACCGAGGGCGTGATGCACCGCCCCGACGACGGTCACCAGGTCGTCGAGATGTGTCTGGCGGGCGGTGCTCCAGTCGGCGAGCTGCCACGGCTCGAGCTCGAGGTGGGCGCCGTCGAACAGCCCGCTGTCCCTGACGTCGTTGGCCCAGGCCACGGCGACTTGGGGTGCGGTCACCCAACTCGGATCACCTCCCATGGCCTGGACGCCGATGCCTGCCGACCTGGCGTCGGAGACGAGGGCGGTGAGGAGGGACAGCTCCGGTTGCGACCAGCCCGGCGGGATCCTGGTCGGGTCGAGGAATCCCGGGGCGACGTAGGCGAAGATCCGACGCACACCGTGAGAGCGGGCGAAGCCGACGACGGAGGCACTTTCGCTCCAGTGCCACAGCCACATGCCACGGCCGCCGGACGACGTGGCACCGGCCGGCTTCGCGTCGTCAGACCCGCTCAGACGCACCACAGCTGGCGGACGACGATCACGAGGGCCACGACGGCTAGGGCGCCGAGCTCCCGCCACGGCAGGCTGCGCTCGAAGGCACGCGACGCTTTCTGGTCGTCGGCAAAGTCGTCGGCATGTGTGGCTGGAGCGTCGGTCATGCCAGGACTCTCCCGGTCTTCTCCGTCTTGTCCCAGCGCATCTCCGCGCCGGTGATCTCCCTGGCGTACGAGGAGATCGTGACGGCGCAAAGGAACGCCCCAAACCCGCCCACGTACAACAGGAAAGGGCTCACCACGCGACCGAGGTCCAACCGTCCGAGCGAGACCCCCTCGACGGCCTTGGCCGCATAGGCGACGAGCATGCACGCCGACACCCAGATATAGGCAAAGAGGAAGGCCACGTGATCCCATGGCCCGAGATGCACTCCGACGACGTCGAGAGCCGAGCGAATAACCCAGTGTGCCGGGCGAGGGAAACAACTGTAAAGAATGATGAGAAAAGAGATCACACCGGGAAATAGCACCGCTTCACGCCAGGATGTTCTGGCCGTCTCCGGGTCGATGAACCACGAAAATGCGAGCACGAAGACGTAGCAGATGGCGTTGATGACCCACAGGTGATGGAACGCTTGAAGCGACCGGGAGAAGTCCGTGAAGTACAGGGTCACGAGGGACGCCGAGGAGACGATCATGAGGATCGGGAGGAGGAAGAGGCACCACCAGTTGAGGCCGAACGAGAGCCCACCGAGGCGGTGGTCGCGACTCGGCCGGAACCACACCCGACGGAACCTGATCGTGACGGCGACGTTGCCTCTGGCCCAGCGCATCCGCTGCTTCCACAGGGCCCGCAGCGCCCTGGGCTCCTCCGCCCACACAGTGGCGTTGCCTTCGAAGACGACCCGCCGACCGCCGAGCTGGGTCTTGAACGTGGTGAAGGTGTCCTCGGCCAGCGAGGTGGTGTCGATCCGCCCCCCGATGCCCTCGATGTTGGCCCGCGAGTGGAGCTGGGCGCCGCCGGCGAGGCAGGCCAGGGCACCGAGAACCTCCTGGGAGCGCCGGGCGACGGCTTGCGCCATCAGGTACTCATGGGCGATGAAGCGCGTAACGCAGTTGCGGTCCCTGCTTCCCTCCTTGATGTAGGCCGTGACCGCGCCCACCTCGGGGTCGGCGAGATGCGCGGCCATCTTGCGCAGCGAGTCGGGCGCGTAGATCACGTCGGCGTCCATGATCAACAGGGCCTGCATCCAGTCGTCGGCGAGGAGCCAGTCGATGCCGTGGTTGAGGGTGTGGGCCTTGCCCTGCCCACCGTGGGCGCGGCGCAGGTGCACGACGCGGCCCGGATGGCACGCAATCTTCTCGGCGAGAACGTCCGGGGTGGCGTCGGTGCTTGCGTCGTCGACGACCACGACCCTCAGCCGATCGGGTGGGTAGTCGAGGGTGAGCAGGCGCTCGACCGAGGTGCCGATGACGGCGGCCTCGTTCCAGGCGGGAATCAGCACGGCCGTCCTCGGCGTGTAGTCCTCGCAGCGGTCGTAGTGGTTACGCCATCGCCGCAGTCCGATGAGGGCGCACTGGTAGGCGTTGACGGCGAGCGGCACGGCCCCGAGGAACACGGCGACGATCAGGATCCACTCGCCGATGCCGGCGACCGCGCCCCAGTTCACCCGACCGGTCGCCCCGCCCCGGCACCGAGCGCCCCGACGCCGAGCGCCCCGACGCCGAGCGCCTCGGCCCGGGCGGCCGGAGCCCAGTCGTAGGCGCCGACCCGATCGCAGTGATGGGCGTCGGTGCTGAGCACGAGCGGGACGCCGGCGCCGGCCAGATAACGCAGGGTTCGCACCGAGGGGCACGCCCACTTCTCGTTCACCTCGACCCACGCTCCCGACGCCGCAACCCCCTGGGCGAGGTGGGCGATGGCGGCGTCGGGGACGTCGTCCTCTTCGATGCCGACCTTCGGAAGGATGGAGAAAAGGTGAGCGAGGATGGCGTGATCGCAGGCTTTGACCGCGCCCACCGTGGCATCGACGAGGCCGGTCACGAGCTCGTCGACAACGACCGTCCCATCTTGGAGCAGGGAAACGATTTCCCTGGGCGTGCAGCACCGATCTCCCACGGGCATCTGGTGATCGGCGATGAGCACATGATCGAGACCGTCGACCCCGGGCGGTAGGTCGATGGCGCCTTCGACGTCAAGGATCTTGGCCTCGACGCCGATGAGGACGCGCAGGTCGCGGCGCGGCCGCAAGGCGTCCGCGGCGGCGACAAACTCCGGCACCCACTCCGACGATCGCCGCACGTGCTCGACCATGCAGATGGTCCGCAGTCCTCGGCGAGCGGCCGAGGCGAGGTTGTCCTCGAGCGGGCTGACGGCGTCGTCGGACCACGTCGAATGGACGTGGTAGTCGTCGAGCGGCCCGTAGCCGGACGTGGCCGCCACCGCTACGCCCGGCCCTGTCTCACGCCGGCAGCCGGTCGGCGCCGACCGGCGCCGGCGGGACCAGAGCGGCCAGCTCGTCGATCGACACCCATTGTTCCTCCCAGTGTCGCACCACCCCGATCTCGTCGAACGGCAACGGTCCTTCGGGGAGAGGCCGGCCCAGGGCGGCGTCGAGCACGAGCGCCGGCATGTCGATGCCGGCGCCGACGGTCAGGACCATGGCCCCGGGGAAGCGAGGGTTGACCTCGAGCAGCTTCGGCCGTCCATCGACCGCCATCCTGGCCTGGACGTTGGCCACGCCGACGAGCCCGATGGCCGTGGCGACGTCGCGGGCGAGGCCCTCGAGCTCGGCGTCATGATGGGTGCGGCCGGCCACCGAGATCCCGGAATCGACCTTGAGCCGGCTACGGGGAACGGCGGCGACGACGTTGCCGCCCGGGCCGGCGAGGACGTCGATGGAGTATTCGTCGCCGGGTAGGTACTCCTGGACGAGCAGGTCCCCCTCGTGGGACAGCTGGGCCCACTGCGAGGCCTCGGTCACGAGCGTGATGTCGCGCGAGCCGCTCCCGGTGCGAGGCTTGGCGATCACCGGCAGGGGCCAGTCGGCCGGGTCGAAGGTCTCGTCGAGCACGGCGGTGGCCGGGACGGCGACGACGCCCCGACAGCGCTCGGCAAGCAGCGCCTTGTCCAGGCACACGGCGAAGGTCTCCTCGGACGCCGCGACCAGCGTGACACCGGCGGCCGCGAGCTCGTCGCGTCGCCGGGCCAGGGGCAGCAGCTCGGAGTCGACGGTAGGAATGAGCACCGAGACGGCATCGGTGCGGCAAAGATCGATGACATGGTCGACGAAGAGCGGGTCGTCTCCTCGCCGTACCAGCCGGCGCTGCGCCGGGCCCACCAGGTAGAGGCCGACGGCGTACGGATCGATGTCGGCGGCCATGACCTCGACCTCGGGCCGCTTGACGTAGCTGCGCAGGAGCGTCACGGCCGCCGGCCCGCCGGCGCCGGTCACGAGCACCCGCGTCTTCGCTCCGACCCTTCCCGAAGCCCCGGTGTCAGCGGTTGCCAGGGTGTCAGCCGTTGCCATGGTGTCAGGGGTCAAGGGGGCAACGTCCTTTTGTCAGCGGGTCGTTCGGCCGTCGAAGCTGCACGTAGATCGGCGAGTCGGCGGCGCCGGGACAGGTTCGCCTCCCCGGCTGCGACGCCGAAGAGGACCGACGCCGCCTGGCGCGTCATCGGCAGATGGGCGCCGCGACTTGAGGAGGGCCCGAACGGGGAGGATGTCGAAGTGGTTGAAATCAGGCGGCTGAGCGAGGAGGACTGGGAGATCCTGCGGGCGGTCCGCCTGGCCGCCCTCGGCGACAGCCCGACGGCATTCGCCTCGACCCTCGAGCGGGAACTGGCCCTCGACGAGCGGCTGTGGCGGGACCGGGCCGGGAGCGGGGCGTGGTGGGTGGGCTTCGACGAGGCCGGCGAGATGGGTGGAGCCGGTCAGTCGAGCGTCCCTGCTGGGGCCGGCCCGGCCGAGAGAGGTGACGCCGCCGCCGGCCCGGTCGGTGTCGTCGCCGGCGCCCCCGGCGGCGCGTCGGGCGACCGCCATCTGACGGCCATGTGGGTCGCCCCCGCGCGCCGCGGTCACGGCGTCTCTGGCCTGCTTGTCGACCGGGTTGTCGCCTGGGCCAGAGCCGACGGCGGCACCCGACTGCTGCTCTGGGTCGTCACGACCAACGAGCCGGCCCGCCGCCTCTACGGGAGGCATGGGTTCCGGCCCACCGGTGTCTCGCAGCAGTTGCCGAGCCATCCGGCCCTCGAGGAGATCGAGCTGGCCATCGACCCGCTCTAACACCGGGCCCGGCGCCTTTCTTTGCCCACTTTTACAGAGTGACTCTGTAAAAGTGGGCAGAGAAACCCGTCGGATGGCCGTATCCACGCCGGCCGGCGGCTTGCCGGGGCGGTGGGGTTACCCGAGGACCTCGGCGACAGCAAGAGGAGCGTCGCTCGCTCTGAGGAGCCGCGCCACCCGCCCGCCGCCGGCGTCGGCGATGGCGTGACAGGCATCGACGGCCTCGGGTGCGTCGGAGAGGGCCAGGACGTGGACGACCGCACCGCTCGCCGCCGCCGTCGCCGCGACCGGCGCCGGGTCGTCGCCCGTCGTGGCCATCCCGTCGGTGAGGACAAGGATGTCGCGACGTCCGGCGGTGGCCCGGCCGGCCTGGGTGAGGGCGCCGCGCAGGCCGGCGGCCAGGTCGGTCGTGTCGCCGCCGCGCAGGTCGAAGAGGGCGTCGAGTACCCCGAGGGGCGGCTCGGGGCTCGACACGGTCCGCAACACCACGGTCTGCGACCAGAAGGCCACGACGGCGAGCTCGTCGTGGGGCCCGAGCCGTCCCGAGAGAGCGGCCGTCGTCACCAGGGCGGTGGCAAGTGGCGCGCCGGCGACCGAGCCCGAGGCGTCGACGAGCAGGACGTGGGCTCTCCCCGGGCGCTGCCATCGCCGCCAGCGCAGGTCGTCGGCCGAAGGAGTCGGAGTGACCGCCACGCGTTCGAGGGTCGCCTCGACGTCGAGGTCGAGCCCGGCACGCGCCGACGTGACCAGCCGGACCGCCCCCGATGCCGGAGCCAGGTGACCGTGGCGGGCCAAGGGCACGAGGAGCTGCGGGGCCAGGGCCCTGGCCTGGTCGCGCAGGCCCTGGTCTGTCGCCCTGGCCAGGTCGGCGAGTAGCGCCACGGCCCCATCCGGGTCGTCGGCGAGCTTGTCGGCAAGGGCGGACTCGTCGAGCATCCCGACGTCGGCGGACACCTGGCCGAGATCGTCGTGACGAGCCTCGAGCTCGCGGCGACTCGTCGTTCTCGCCGCCTGGTCGCGCAGGAGGCGGGCCACGTCGGCCGGGTCGGTCAGCGGGGCGGTCGGACTCGGAGGTGGTCTGCGGTCCGCGTCGTCGGCCGACCCGGACCCCCGGCTTTTCCCTGATCGGGGGGCTCCTGGGGCTCGGTCGCGCGCCGCCAGATCTCGGTGACGATCTCCTCGACGCTGCGTTTCGCTCCATCTCGTCGGGTCACCCGGCCCGAAAGGGCGGTGAGGGCGGCGTCGAGACCGGCGTGCCGCCAGCCGCCGGCCCCGCCGGCCCCGTTGGCCTCGTTGGGGGCCGCATCGGGAGGGTCGGCACCGTCGCGCACGCTTGTCAGCACGAGGGCCACGGCTACCAGGTCGATGGCGCCGCGCACCGAGGAGCCGATGCGGAGATCCGGGTGCTCCCGGGTCGCTCGCGCCGCCTTCACTGCGGCGTCCACGAGCCCGGCCGGCGCCGCGGCCGGCGAAGGTGACGTCGATGCGGCCGTTTGCCGGGTGACGATGGCGGTCTCGTCGGCCAGGTCCTGATACCCGAAGGCAACCCGGCAGGTCCGGTCGTAGAGCGCCGGGCTGATCCTCCCCGTGCCGACCGCGTCGTACGGGTTCATCGCCGCCACCAGCCGGAACCCGGGGGCGGCGACCACGGGGCCGAAGCGAGGCACGTGGATGTGACGCTCGGAGAGCACACCAAGCAGCACGTTGAGGGTCTCCTCGGGGACCCGGTTCAGCTCCTCGACGTAGAGCAGCGCCCCGCCGACCATGGCGTCGACGAGAGGGCCGGGCACGAAGTTGTCCTGGCGGTACCCCTCGGCGAGCAGCCGGGAAGGATCGTGACCGCCGATCAGACGGCCCGGGCTCAGCTCGGCGTTGCCCTCGACCACGACGAGCGGCAGCCCGGCGCCGTCCGCCAGACCGCGAAGCAGCGTGGTCTTTCCCGTACCTGGTGGCCCCTCGAGGATGACGCTGCGCCCCGCCCCGAGCGCAGCGGCCACGACCTCGACGTCACGGACCCGACCGACGACGGCCCTGCGGGCCGCGCCGATCATGCCGGCGACCGGCAGGCCACCGACGCCGGCCGACCCGACCGGCGTCGTGGACTCCCCGTCGCTCACGCCGATTAGTAGCGGACGAGGCCGCGGATGTTTATGCCGGCGTGCATGTCCTCGTACCCCTTGGCGATCTCGTCGAGGGTGTACTCACGGGTGATGAGCTCGTCGAGCTTCAGCCGGCCGTCGCGGTACATCTGCACCTGGCGGAGGATGTCGGAGCTCGGGCTCGACTCCCCGAACAGCGAGCCCTGGATCCGCTTCTGGAACAGCGTCAACTCGCCGATCGATACGGGGATGCCCACCTCGGTGATGTCGCCGAGGCCGGTCACGACGACGGTCCCCGCCTTGCGGGTGGCGGCAAACGCCTGGCCGACGTGTTCGCCTTTGACCACGCCGATGGTGACGATCACGCTGTCGGCACCTTGCCCGTCGGTCACGCCCTTGGCAAACTCGTCGGCCTTGGCGATGTCGTCGAAGGTGTGCGTGGCGCCGAGCTCCATGGCCTTCTCGCGCTTGAACGCCACCGGGTCGACGGCGACGACGTTGCTGGCCCCGGCGTGGGCCGCCCCTTGCACGGCGTTGATGCCGATGCCTCCGATGCCCATCACGATCACGGTGTCACCGGGGCGGACAGCGGCCGAGTTGACCGCCGACCCCCAGCCGGTGCCGACCCCGCAACCGAGGAGGCACACCTTGTCCAAGGGGAGGTCCTTGTCCACCTTGACCGCCGAGTCCAGCCCGACGGTCGTGTGCTCGGCGAACGTGCTGATCCCGCACATCTGCCCCACGTTGGTGCCGTCGTCAAGATGCAACCGGTAGCTGGTCGGGTCGTCGAAGCGCGCCCCGCCGAGCAGGCCGGCGCCCAGGTCGCAGAGGTTCTGCATCCCCGCCGCGCACCAGCGGCACCGGCCGCAGCCGGGAATGAACGAGAAGATCACGTGGTCGCCGACATCCCAGCCGACCGTGTTGGGTCCGACCTTCTCCACCACGCCGGCGCCTTCGTGGCCGCCGCACATGGGGTAGACGCCGACCGGGATGTCGCCGGTGGCGATGTGGTCGTCGGAGTGGCACAACCCCGACGCTGTCAGCTTGACCTGCAGCTCGCCCTGGCGAGGGTCGTCGAGCTCGAGGTTCATGACCTCGTAATGGCCTGGTGCCTGGCGTACAACCGCACCGCGTGTCTGCATCAGCTGGTTCCTCCCCTAGGATCGTTAGCGGAGCAGTTCCCCCGCCGGTGGGAGCGTATCCACTACGCCGGCCTTTGAGCCAGGGCGGCGGCCTTGGAGCCAGGGCGGCAGCCCGGGTGCCGCGACGGGCCGTCCAGGCGATTGAATTGGGTCATGCCTCTGAACGGTGAGTACCAACCAAGCCCGGAGAAGTGGGTCCGCGACCAGGTCGAGCTGTACGAGAGCTCCGGCGGGCAGGAGGGCACGACCATGCGTGAGATGCCCGTCATCGTGCTCACGACGCTCGGTGCCAAGTCCGGCAAGATCCGCAAGACGCCCCTCATGCGTGTCGAGCACGACGGGAGTTACGCCATCGTGGCCTCGAAGGGCGGCGCCCCGGAGCACCCGGTCTGGTATCACAACGTGGTCGCCGACCCCCACGTCGAGCTGCAGGACGGCCCGGTCAAGCAGGACATGGTCGCTCGTGAGCTCGCCGGCGACGAGAAGGCGGACTGGTGGAAGCGGGCCGTTGCCGCCTACCCGGACTACGCGGACTACCAGACCAAGACGGAGCGCCAGATTCCCGTGTTCGTCGTGGAGCCGGCCGGCTCCTGAGGCGGCCACCCAGCCCGACGGTTTTTCAAGTGATGTTGACGTCGGAATCCGACGTCAACATCACGAGAAAAACTTAGGGCGCCGGCCGGGCGAGCAGTTCGGCCAGGTGCAGCGCCGGCCGTCCGGCGAGCTGCTCGGCCTGCGTCCGGCACGAAAACCCGTCGGCCAAGAGGACCGTCGCATCGGCGGCGGCGCGAAGGGCGGGGAGCAGGGTCAGCTCGGCGACGGCCACGGAGACGTCGTAGTGGCCCTCCTCCATACCGAAGTTGCCGGCCAGCCCGCAGCACCCGGCGAGGGTCTGCACGTCGGCGCCGGCGGCGCCGAGCACGGCCAGATCGGTGTCGTAGCCCATCACGGCGTGATGGTGGCAGTGGGGCTGGGCGATCACCCGGGTGCCGGCCAGGCGACCCGCGAGCCAGGAGAGATCGCGGGGCCGGTCACCACGGGCGCCGGCGAGCGTCTCGGCCAGCGTCTTGGTGGCGTCGGCGACGGCTTGGGCTCGCCGGTCGCCGGCGAGCAACTCCACCAGGTCGGAGCGCAGCACGGCGGTGCACGACGGCTCGATGCCGACGATGATGTCGCCGTTCTCGGCGTAGCCGCCCAGGACGTCGACGGTGTTCCTGAGCCGGCGGCGGGCCCCCTCGAGCTGACCCGTGGTGATCCATGTCAGGCCGCAGCACGCCTCGGCCTCGGGCACGACCACGTCGAAGCCGGCCTCGACGAGCAGGCGGACCGCCGCCTCGGCCGCCTGGGGGGCGAAGGCGCGGGTGAAGGTGTCGACCCACACGACCGCCCTGGCACCCCCCCGACCTCGGACGCCCACCCCGCCCCGGGCCTCGATACCCACGCCGGCACGGGACCCGGCACGGGCGGCGGCCTCCCGCTCGGCCACCTGACGTAACCCTGCGGTATCGAGCGGGTGCGCCGCGAAGGCAGGGATCGGCCGGCGTTGGTCGATGCCGCCAAGCCGGCGGGCGGCACGCGCCAGCGGCGCCATTCTCAGAAGCGCATTGACGACCGAAGGAGCGGCCGACGCCACCTTCGCCCACCGGGGCAACCAGCCGAGGGCGTAGTGGCTCGCCGGTCGTCGCCGGCGGCGGTAGGCCTGATGGAGGACCTCGGAGCGGTAGGAGGCCATGTCGATGGAGGCGGGGCAGTCCCGGGCGCAGGCCTTGCACGACAGGCACAGGTCGAGGGCGTCGTGGACCTCCGGCGAGCGCCAGCCCCCCTCGACGAGCGTGCCGTTGGCGAGCTCCTGGAGGACGCGGGCCCGGCCCCGGGTGGAGTCCTTCTCGTCGCCGGTCGCCAGGTAGGACGGGCACATAAAGCCGCCGCTCTCGCGGTTGTCGGCCCTGCACTTGCCCAGCCCCACGCAGCGGTGCACTGCCGCCGTCAGCTGCCCGCCGTCGGCGTGGAGGGCGAACCCGCCGGCCGTCCGCAGCGGGCGGGCCTCGGCCAGGCGCAGGTCGGCGTCGACGGGGCTCGGGTCGACGAGGACGCCGGGGTTGAGGATCCCGGCCGGGTCGAACAGCCGCTTGAAGGCCCCGAAGGCGTCGATGGCGGCCGGCGAGTACATCAGGGGGAGCAGCTCGCTGCGCGCTCTGCCGTCGCCGTGCTCCCCCGAGATCGAGCCGCCGTAGCCGGCGACCAGCCGGGCCGCGTCGGTGAGAAAGGGCCTGAGCCGCTCGGCGTGCTTGGCCAGCGGGAGGTCGAGTCGGACGTGCACGCAGCCGTCGCCGAAGTGGCCGTACGGCACGCCGTCGACACCGTGGTGGCGCAACAGGGCCTCGAAGTCGCGCAGGTAGGCGCCGAGGGTGGCCGGCGGGACGGCGGCGTCCTCCCACGCCGGCCAGGCCGGCTGGCCGGCCGCGGTCCGCCCGGCCAGGCCGGCGCCGTCCTCCCTTATGCCCCACAGGCGAGCGGCGACAGGGCCGGCGGGGACGACCATCGATGCGGTGGCGTCGCCGGCGCGCGCCACGGCCTCGGCGGCGGCGATGGCCTCGGCCGGCGTGGTCCCTGCGACTTCGGCGAACAGCCACGCCGCGCCGGTCGGCAGGTCGGGGACCGCCGAAGCGGAACGGTGGGCCCGCACCACGTCGACCATCCTGGCGTCGATGCCTTCGAGGGCGATCGGCGCGGCCGGGCCGAGGGCGAGGAGGCCGGGCACGGCGTCGGCGGCCGTGGCCATGTCGGGATAGCCGAGGACGGCGAGGGCAGTGGCCGGCGGGATCGGCGTGAGCGACACGGTGGCACCGAGCACGATCCCGCAGGTGCCTTCGGTGCCGACGAGAGCCCGGGCCAGGTTGGCGTCGTGCTCGGGGAGCAGGTGCTCGAGCGAGTAACCGGACACCTGGCGGCCGAAGCGGCCGAACTCGTCGGCGATGGGCTTGACGGACTCGGCCGTGAACGCCTCGAGTCCCGGCACCATTTCGTCGAGTCCCCCCTGGGCGCTCGCCTGGCGGGCGCGTACCCGCCGGCCGGTTCCGGTGAGGACGTCGAGCTCGACCACGTTGGCTGCGGTGGTCCCGTAGGCCATGGCGTGGGCGCCGCACGCGTTGTTGCCGATCATGCCGCCGATGCTGCAGCGGGCATGCGTCGAAGGGTCGGGGCCGAAGCGCAGGCCGTGCGACCGCACCGCCCGTTGCAGTTCGTCGAGGATCACACCGGGTTGCACGGTCGCCGTGCGGGCCGCCGGGTCGACGTGGAGGATGCGGTTGAACGACCGGCTCAGGTCGGCGACCACGCCGGGGCCGACGGCGTTGCCGGCGATGGACGTGCCCGCCCCTCGCATCGTCAGCGGGGTGGCCGTCTGGCGGCAGATCGCCGCGAGGGTCGTGATCTCGCCGGCGGTCCTCGGGAACACGACGGCCTCGGGGACGACGCGGTAGTTGGAGGCGTCCGACGAGTACTCGGCCCGCCGGCGGGTGGAGGCGTCGACGATGTCGCCGAGCGCGGCCCGCAGGGCCTCGGTCGCTTCGCCGGTGGGGGGCGGGGTCGGTCGGCCGGTGGCGTTGGGCTCGGCGTGCCGGCGCCGGCGGGGAGGAAATCGGGGGGCCACCGGCCCAGTTCACCAGGAATCGCAGGCGATGGGCGAGGCGAGGCCATCTGGCCCGCGGTCGGGGGGCCGGCGGCTACGAGCCCGACGCCCCAGGCCCGAGCGGGCCGAGGTGACGGCCGGTGATGTTGCCGTGGCGGTGCAGGGTTTCGCTGACGGCCTGCTCCCTGGCCCAACGGAGCGCCTCGATCCTGGCGTCGGCGACGATCGGTGTGTCGTCGACCCAGACGCCGGCGTCGAGGGCGGCGAGGCGCAACCGGTCGGTCGCCGCGCCGACCAGGCGCAGCTTGTCGACCCCGAGGTTGTCTGTGTCGAGGCGGGCGGCGATGGCGGCGTCGTCCTCGACGATCACGGGAAGCGCGGCCCTCGCGACGGGCGAAGAGACCGAGACGTTCACCCCGATGGCCCGGCCGGCGTGCACGGCCATGGCCACGTGGCGGTCGTCGATGTCGGCGCCGGCTCGCACGAGCACCCGGGCGAGCGGCCGGTACCTGAACACGTTGGCCTCAGACGTCAGACCGCTCGGGTCGGCGGGGCCCATCTCGGCCTCCCACACCGCCCCCACCTCGGCGCCGAAGGCCTCCGGGTCGCCGGCGAAGTCGGCGTGCCAGCGCCCGAGGCCGGCCACGTAGTTGGGACCGCCGGCCTTGGCGCCGGGCCCGACGACCGACCGCTTCCAGCCGCCGAACGACTGCCGGCGCACGATGGCACCGGTGATGTGGCGGTTGACGTACAGGTTGCCGGCGGTGACCCGCTCCCGCCACCGCCCGATCTCCCCGGGGTCCAAGGCGTGCAGGCCGGCGGTGAGCCCGTACGCCGGCTGGTTCTGCCAGGCGATGGCCTCGTCGAGGTCGGCCGCCCGCATCACTCCGAGGACGGGTCCGAAACATTCTCTTAGGTGAAATTCCGACCCCGGGCGCACGCCCATCTTGATTCCGGGGGACCACAGTTGCGGGTTGCCCCCGACCGTCGCCGGCTCGACCAGCCAACTCTCGCCCGAGCCGAGGCGGGTGAGGGCATCCGCGAGCGGTTGCTCGGCCGGCCTGATGAGCGGGCCCATCGTCGTGGTCACGTCCCACGCCGGGCCGGGGCGGAGGGAACGAGCCGCATCGGCGAGCTGGCGGCGGAACTGCGGGTCGTCGTAGACCGTCGCCTCGACGATGGCCAGGCTCGCGGCCGAGCACTTCTGCCCGGCGTGGCCGAAGGCCGACGTGACCAGGTCGGCGACCGCGCCGTCGAGGTCGGCGGTGGCCGTGACGACGATGGCGTTTTTGCCGCTCGTCTCGGCGTGGAGGTGCAGGCCGGGGCGCCACCCAGCGAACATCCTGGCCGTGTCCCACGCCCCCGTCAGGATGACGGCATCCACGTCGGGATGGGTCACGAGCCGCCGGCCGGCGTCGCCGTCGGCGCACGGGACGAACTGCAACACGTCCTTCGGCACCCCCCCGGCCCAGCACGCCTCGGCCAGAGCCCACGCCGTGGCGACGGTTTCGGGGGCCGGCTTGAAGATCACCGCCGCGCCCGCCGCCAGGGCGGCGAGCACCCCGCCGGCGGGGATGGCAAGGGGAAAGTTCCACGGCGGGACGACGACGACGGTCCCGTAGGGCTCGAAGCGGGCGCCCCGCCCCTCGGCGGCCTCGATGCCTTCGGTGGCGGCCGCGTAGTAGCGGGCGAAGTCCACCGCCTCCGAGACCTCGGGGTCGGCCTCGGCGAAGGTCTTGCCCCCGTCGGCGGCCATGGTGGCGATCAACCGGCCGCGGTCGCGGCCGATGGTGGCGGCGACGGAGTCGAGGACCGCTCTCCTGGTCCGGTAGGGCGCCGAGCGCCACTCCTTCCCCGCCCGGGTGGCGCAGGCGACGGCCTCGTCGACGATCGCCACGTCGGCCTGGACCCAGCGGTACGCGCTGCGCTCGGGCCTCGACGGGTCCCGGCCGTCGCCGGTCGCCGGTTGGTTCCAGGTCCTGCCGGCGGCGACCGCAGGCACGACGTCGGCGATGAGCCGGTCGCCGTCGCCGTTGCTCGGGCGGCGGGCCCGCCCGAGCCAGTGGGCCAGCCAGCGCCGGTTGGCGGCGACCGACACGTCGGTGTCCGGCTCGTTGGAGAAGCCGGGCGGCGTGCTCAAGCCGGCCGGCGTGCTCTTGTCGGGCGGTCCTGCCTCGGGCGGTCCTGCCTCGACCGGTCCTGCCTCGGGCGGTCCTGCCTCGGCTTCCCTGTCCTGGACCCGGCGCGTCGCCACCGGGGGGAGAGATCGCGCTGCGACCGCAGCCACGAAGCGATCCCGTTCGGCCGTCCAGGTGGGCGAGCCGACGGTGAGGCCGAACTGGTGGCGGAGGAAGTTGTCGGGCCCGGTGTTCTCGTCGAAGCGCCGCACGAGGTAGGCGATGGCCGACTCGGTGTCGCTGCGCCTGGCGATCGGCGCGTAGAGCAGCAGGCCACCGGCCTCGTCACGCAACGGGATGGCCGTCGGACCGGCCATGCCCTCGAGCATCTCGGCCTCGACCATGTCCGACAGGTTCCGGTCGGCGGCTACGGCGAGGGCCCAGCCCAACTCGAAGAGGTTGTGGCTCGCCACGCCGACACGGACCGCCCCGCGGTTGGCGGGGTCGAGCACGAGGTCGAGCATCCGCTTGTAGTTGGCGTCGACGTCGGCCTTGGTACTGAACGGTGCCTGCGGCCAGCCGGCCAGCTCGGCGTCGACCTGCTCCATGGCCAGGTTGGCGCCCTTGACGATTCGGACCTTCACGGCTCCGCCGGCCCTGGCGTGCCGGCGCCTGGCCCAGGCCAGCAGCTCGTCGAGGGCCCCGAACGAGTCGGGGATGTAGGCCTGCAGCACGATGCCGGCGTCGATACGGTCGAAGGGCGCCTCGTCGAGCACGGCGCGAAAGACCGCGACGGTCAGCTGCAGATCCCGGTACTCCTCCATGTCCAGGTTGACGAACTTGTGGGGTCGCGACGCCGTCGCCGCCTCGTAGAGGCGACGCAGCCGGGCGGCGATCCGCTCGACCTCGTGGTCGAAGGCGGCGATGTTGATCTGGGCGCAGACCGAAGAGACCTTGACCGACACGTAGTCGACGTCGGGGCGCGCCAGAAGGTCAACGACGGCTTGGAGGCGCCGCTCGGCTTCGGTGTCGCCGAGCACCGCCTCGCCGAGGACGTTGAGGTTGAGGTCGATGCCTTCGGCTCGCCGCCTGGCGATGTGACGTCCGAGGGGCCGAGGTTCGGCAGCCACGACGTACCCGGCGAGCTCGGCACGCAGTCGAGCGGCGACGAGCGGCATGACGATGCCGGGCAGGCGGACGGCAAAGGCCACGCCCGCTCGCAGCAGTACCCGGTCGACGGGGTCGAGAAAGGATGGTGAGGCGGAGGAGGAGACCAGCTCCTCGAGATGTCGGGCCGCTCGGGCCGGGTTGCGGATGCGCAGGACCTCGTCGGTCAGGGAGAGGACGAAGCCAAGGCCATCCGGATCTGAGAGCAACCGGGCGACCCTGGCCTGCTGTGCTCTTTGGCGGCGGGTTCTGCGGCGGTCGCTCTCGTCGAGCAGCCGGGCGGCCAGCATCTCGGCCCGCTCGACGAGCATGTCGTCGTGACTGCGTTCGTCGCCGCCATCGCCGAGCGGGGCGTCGTCGGCCCGGTCGTTGTCGGCCCGGTCGTCGTCGCGCCGGCCGTCGTTGCTGCCTGGTCCCACGATCGAGATCGCCTCAGCCGTACAGGCTGTTGGCGACGACGATGCCGAGGATGAGTCCGCCGATCAGTCCGATGACGCCGACGACGAGGGCGGCGACGGCGAAGCGTTCCTCCCTGGCCAGGGCGATGGCCCCGAGCACCAGGGCGACGATGCCGAAGAAGATCGGTACGAAGAAGAGAGCGATCGCTCCGGAGACGATCCCGATGATGCTGAGGGTGTTGCCCCGCCGCCGGGTCGGCGGCCACTGGTAGGCGCCCGGTTGACCCCCGCCCGGCGGTGGATACCCGCCCGGCGTTTGACCCCCGCCGGGCGGTGGATACCCGCCCGGTTGACCCCACGCCGGCGGTTGACCCCACGCCGGCGGCTGCCCCCACCCCGGCGGCTGCCCCCACCCCGGCGGTGGAGATCCGCCTGGTGCTTGACCCCACGTCGCCGGGGCAGACCCACTCGGCGGGGGGTATCCGGGGCGCGGCGGGGGGGCGGCGTTCTGGTCGGCCGCCGGCGGAGAGTAGGCCGTTGGCGGGTGGGCAGGAGGAGGCGGAACATCCCAGAAGGACTGCGGGGGCGGGGCGCCGTCGGTGGCGCCTCCATCCCAACCTGTCGCGTCCTCTGCCACTGCCGCTCCTTGCTCGTCCCGGCGAAAATATCCCCAACGCCGGGCCGTGGCCAACCGGCCGAGCGCGGCAGGGGAGGTCACATGGTGATGACCGGCGTGGGGCGGACCATGGTCGCCTCGCCGCTCGGCCGCACGCTCGTGCCGAGGGCGAGGAACTCCGTGACGTGGCTCTCCCAGCCGAAGCGGTGCTCGGTGACCCGTACGCCGACGATGCCGGTGGCCCCATCGCGCTCGGCCTCCGCCTGCATCCTCGACATGGCGATCTCCCTCGCCTCGTACAACCCCTGGGTCTGCACGCTCATCTCGGTGTTCCGTGCCATCTGGCCCCACATCTGGCGCAACGACTGCACGGCGATGTGATACACGCAGGTCCCGAGGACGAAGGCCACAGGCACGTAGGCGGTGGTGACCAGACGGTAGAAGTCGTTGACCGAAAGGTCGGAGGTGAAGGCGCTCCCCGTGCCCGGCATCCGCCAGTTGGAGCCGGCCGGTCCCCGAATGGCGGTCCCGAAGCTGATGAACTCGACCGCCTCCGCGCTCCACGCCACCGGCTTCCACTCCAGTTGGACGCCGACGATCCCGTCCGCACCGAGGGCGTCGGCCTCCGCCTGCATGCGGGACATGGCCAGTTCCCTGCTGGCGTACATGGCCTGCGAGAGGACGGTGACTTCGCAGTTCTGGCGGAAGGTCTGGCTCCAACCCACGTGGTAGATGGACGACCCCATGACGAACCCGAGCGGCTGGCAGCCCATCTGTTCGAGCAGGGCGAACTCGGCGACGGAGAGCTCGGAGGTAAAAAGCCGGGAGCTCTCGCCCAGACGTTGGGCGGCGACCGGGTCGAGCTGGGACACGTGGCAACTCCTCTGACCGGGTAGTTCGTAGCTGCAGCGGTCCACAGCCCACCCCTCGTGAACCGAAGGTACTTGCCTCGGACGCCGCCGTCAGGCAAAGTATCTGGAGGGGACCGGGTCACCGGTGGGTTTTAACGTGGCGCGCGACTTGTCGGCGTCCAAACTCAGACCGAGGTATCCCACATGGCGATCGACGTTTCCCCGAACTTCACGGTGGCCCTGCGCGGCTACGACAAAGACCAAGTCGACCACTACCTGGAGAGCATGTCAGAGCGGAGCTCAGAGGCCGACGACCAGCTCTACGAGATGCAGGAGCAGACGAGGTACTTCGAGGGCGAGCACCAGAGGCTTACCTCCCGCATCGAGGAGCTCGAGGAGGCCATTCGCTCCGAGACGCCCCACACGGTCGCCGCCCTCGGCCAGCGCATCACCCTCATCCTCTCGGAGGCCGAAGAGGGCGCCGCCGACACCATCAGCCAGGCCGAGGCGAGGGCCGAATACCTGGTCAGCGAGGCCGAACGCGAGGCGGAGACGACCCGCCGCCAGGCCGAGATGTTCTCGGCGCAGGCCAACGAGACGCTCGCAGGGGCGCAGCGCCAGGCCGAGGCCCTCGCCGAGAGGCTCGAGGCCGAGGCGCGCGGCAAGGCCACGTCGATCGTGGGGGATGCGCAGCTGCGGGCGCAGCGCCGTCATGACCAGATCGAGGGCTGGGCCCAGGAGGTCATCGCCCGCACCCAGTCGGAGCAGGTCAGACTGGCGGAGGAGTTCGCCAAGATCCGCCGGCACCACGACGCCGAGGTCCAGGCCCTGCTCGGCGAGCGCGACGACGCCATCGCCGCCCTGCGTTCGCTCCAGGGCTCGCTCAACCGGGCCATCGAGCGGGTACCGACGGCCCCGCCGGCGCCGACGCCGACGATCGGTCCGCTGCCGGCGATCGCCGCCGAGCGGGCGCAGGATCGCGCCGAGCACACGGGCCAGCACGCCATCGCCATGGCCCTGCCGGTCGACGAGGCCGACGACCCCGAAGGGGCAGAAGAGCTCCACGGCGTGGATGCGGTTGACTCCGAGGATGCCGTCGGTTCGGGCGACGAGGAGACGGCCGCCGGCTGACTCCCGGCCGTCACCGGCGCCGGCATGGGCGCCGCGGTCGGCGGTGAAGGCCGAGGGGTGGGGAGGGTGCCGACATTTCCCCGCTGCGGCCAGGGAGGCGCCCGGCGTTTCCTCGGCCGCAGGAGGCATCCGTCCGACCGTGACGGTCAGCCGCGCGCGATCACGGGACGTGCTGACGAGCTCCGCGCGCGATTACGGGACACCGTCGCCCCGAAATCGCGCGCGCTCGTCGCCTGACCGTACGGTGGCCTGCCAAAAGCGCGCGCGCCTGGCCGGCGGCGCTCGTCGGCCGTCCATCGGTGGCCAATCGGCAACCGCCTTCCGCTCTCCGACGCGCCTCACTCGCCTCGGCCGCCGGCCCGCGCTCGCCCCGCCCGGGATGCGACGCGGGATGGCAAGCTGTTCCGGGCGAGAGGGAAGGGACCGCATGACCGACGGTGCCGCAGACGCACCGGCACCTCCGGGGGAGGACGCCGTCTGGGGCATCGAGACCAACGGGATCAACTCGATTCCCGACGATCAGCGTCACGGCCGACCCGCCGAGCTCTTCTCGATCTGGTTCGCCGCCAACGTGAGCGTCCTCGCCGTGGCCTACGGCGGCTACCTGATCGTGTTCTTCGGTCTCGACCTGTGGCAGGCGGCCGTGGCCGCCGCCGTCGGCGCGGTCGTGTCGTTCCTCATCGTCGGCCTGATCGGCCTGGCGGGGAAGCGGGGAGGGGCCCCGACGCTGATTCTGTCGCGCGCCGCGTTCGGGATCGTCGGCAACGTGGTGCCGACCATCGTGAGCTACGTCACGCTCGTCGGCTTCGAGATCATCTCGGCGTCCCTCGCCGCCCTGGCCGTCCAGACCGTGCTCGGCCGATTTGACGTCGGCACCGGCACGACGACGCTGGCCGTGGCCTTTGCCATCACCGCCGGCGTCGCCGTGGCCGTCAGCGTGTGCGGCCACGCCACCATCGTCCGGGTCCAGAGATGGTTCACCATCGCCTTCGCCCTGCTGACGGCGATCTTCGTCGTGATCGAGCTGACCAGGATCGACTGGCAGAAGGTCGGCTCGCTGCCCCCTGGTCACCTCCTGTCTGGCCTGATCGCCGGCCTTTCGATCGTGATGGCCGGTACCGGCATCACGTGGGTGAACGCCGCCGCCGACTACACGCGGTACCTGAGTCGCCGGGCCAGCTCGGCTGCCGTGGTGTCGTGGACGGTCGCAGGATCGAGCCTGCCCCTTGTCGTGCTGATCGTCCTCGGTGCGCTGCTCGCGGCCAACGATGCCACCATCGCCACGTCGTCGAATCCGATCGGTGTGCTGGCCTCGGCGTTGCCGACGTGGTTCCTTGGCCCGTACATGGTCACCGCCGTCGGCGGCCTTATCGCAACCGTGCTGATGAGCAGCTACTCGTCCGGGCTCAACCTGCTCACGCTCGGCATCTCGATACCGAGATACAAGTCCGTCGCCTTCGACTCCGTCCTGATGATCGCCGGCGGCACCTACATCTTGTTCTTCGCCCCTTCGTTCTTCGCACCGTTTCAGGGATTCCTCGTGACGGTGAGCGTGCCATTGGCCGGCTGGGCCGCCATCTTCCTCGTCGACCTGGGCCTGTACCGCCGGGACGGATACGTCCAATCCGACCTCTACCGCCGATCGGGTATCTATGGCGCTGTGAACGTCCCTGGGCTGGCCGCGCTCGTCGTCGCCAGCGTCGTCGGCCTCGGCCTGGTGACCTCCACGAGCGCGGTGTTCGGATGGGCCGGGTATCTTCTCCCGCTCGTCGGAGGCAGGAACGGCGCAGTCGGATCCAGCAGCATCGGGCTCATTGTCGGCTTCGTGGTGGCCGGGATACTGTACGGCTCGCTCGGCCGGCTCTCGCCTGGCCGTTCGACCCGACGAGTAGCGATGTGACGGATCTGGATGACAGGGCGAAGGGGGCGCTGGTCGGCTTGGCCGTCGGCGACGCCCTCGGCATGCCGACCCAGATGCTCTCGCGAAGGCGGGTGCACGAGCTGTTCCCCGAGCTGGCATGGTTCGAGCCCGGCCCGGAGGACAACCGGATAAGCGCCGGCCGGCCCGCCGGCGAGGTCACCGACGACACCCAACAGGCACTCATGCTGGCCCACCTCCTCGTCCAGGGTGCGGGTCACGTCGACCCGGGCCTCTTCGTGGCGAGACTGGCGGCCTGGGCGGAAAAGGCTGAACGAGACGGCACCGAGCAGCTCGGCCCCTCCTCCCGCCTCGCCGTCGACGCCATGATCGCCGGCGCGCCGATCACCGAGTCCGGTCGCAGGGGCAGCACCAACGGGGCGGCCATGCGGGTGACCCCGGTCGGGATCGCCACGCCCGCCGCCGATCTCGTCCTTCTCGTGGACCGCGTCGAGGAGACCTGTCTCGCCACCCATCACACGGGGTTGGCCATGTCCGGCGCGGCCGCGGTGGCGGCGGCAGTGAGCGCCGGGCTCGATGGCGCCAGCTTCGATGCGGCGGTCGAGGTCGCCGGCCGCGCCGCCGCCATGGCCAACGAGCGTGGGCACTACGTCGCCGGCGCCGATGTGGCCAAGCGGATCGGGTGGGCGACGCGGGCCGTGGCCGGCCTGGGCGAGCAGGAGGCGTTGGACCTCGTGGACGAGATCGTGGGCACCGGTGTCCAGACCCAGGAATCGGTCCCCGCCGCGTTCGCCCTGGCGTCGGTCTGGCCCTCGGACCCGTGGGCGGCGTGCCTGGCGGCGGCCGGTCTCGGTGGCGACTCCGACACTGTCGGGTCCATGGTCGGTGCCATCGTCGGAGCGGGCGTCGGCGTCACCGCCTTCCCCGCCGCCGCCGTGCGGCTCGTCGAAGATGTCAACGGTCTCGACCTCTCCGACGTGGCCGCGTCCCTCCTCCACATCAGAGAAGGAAGCGTCGGTTGAACGGGCGGCCGGCGACGGACGGTCGGCGCCGCGCCCGACTCACCCCGCGGCGACTGGTCGTGGTCGGCAGCGTCCTCGTGGATCTCGCTCTCCGTGTCCCCCGCCTTCCGGCTCGAGGAGGCGACGTCTTGGCCAGCGGCTCCGCCATGACATCAGGCGGCGGATTCAACCTGCTCGTGGCCGCAGCACGGATGGGCTTCCCCTCGGCCTACGGGGGGTTGGTCGGGGACGGGGTGTTCGGGGCGCAGGTGCTCGAGGACCTGAGCGCGGCCCGGATACCGATGCTCCTGCCCCAGGTGCGCGGTCGTGACAGCGGGTTCACGCTCGGGCTCGTCGAACCCGACGGTGAGAGAACCTTCGTCACCTCACCGGGCATCGAGGCCGAGCTCGAGCCCGCACACCTCGCGTCCCTCCAGCTGGAGGAGGCCGACGCGATCTACCTGTCCGGCTACGACCTCTGCTATCCGACGTCGGGCCAGTCGCTGCAGCGATGGCTCGGGTCCATCGACGTCACCAAGCTCGTCGTGTTCGATCCGGGACCGCTCGTCGACGAGATCCCGCCCGAGCGCCTCGAGGCTGCATTGAGGAGGAGCAACATCGTCAGCCTCAACCGCAGGGAGGCCGAACTGTTGGGTGCCACGGGCGATGGTGGCGACGCCGCCGAGCACGTCGGCCACCTGAGTGGTCCCGAAGCCCTGACGGTGCTGCGGGCCGGAGCCGAAGGGTGCTGGATCGCCCCACCCCCGACCCGTCCGGATTCGATCCGGCCGGGCTCGACCCATGTGCCCGCCCGTCCCACCCGAGCGCGAGACACCACCGGCGCCGGCGATACCCATGTCGCCGTGCTCGTGGCTCGCCTGGCCGAGGGGGACGGGATCGTGGAGGCGGCCCGATGGGCCAACGTGGCCGCCTCGATCGCCGTAGAATACCGGGGACCCCACACCGGCCCGACGGCAAAGACGGTACGCCAAGCCATGAATGAGGGGCCGTTTGGTGAGCTCGGGTAGCTTCGGGCCCATGAGCGATCAACGACCGGTCGCGGTGGTCTCGGGCGCGTCGAGCGGCATCGGGGCGGCGGCGGCGAGACACCTTGTCGCCGGCGGCTGGGATGTCGTGCTCGGCGCGCGACGGGTGGAGCGGTTGAAGGCGTTGGCGGAAGAGCTGGCTCCAGCCGCCACCGCCTTCCCCCTGGACGTGACCGACACCGCATCGGTCGAGGCGTTCTCCCAACGCCTTTCGTCCTGTCGCCTCTTGGTCAATAACGCCGGCGGCGCGCTCGGAGTCGAGCGGGTGGCGGAATTCGACGAGGAGCACTGGCGGACGATGTACGAGACCAACGTGCTCGGCGTGGCCCGCATGACGAGGGCGTTGCTGCCGGCATTGTTGGCATCGGGCGACGGGCACGTCATCACCATCGGGTCGGTCGCGAGCTTCGAGCCCTACGCCGGTGGCGGCGGCTACAACGCGGCCAAGGCCGGCGCCGCCGCCATCTCCGACGTGCTGCGCATCGAGCTCAACGGTCGGCCGATTCGTGTCAGCGAGATCGACCCGGGGTTGGTCGAGACCGAGTTCTCGCTGGTGCGCTACGACGGCGACGCCGACAAGGCCGACGCCGTCTACGAGGGCCTGGTGCCGCTGACCGCCGACGACGTGGCCGAGACCGTGGCCTGGATCGCCGACCGGCCGAGCCACGTCGACATCGACCGGGTCGTGATGCGCCCGCGGGCCCAGGCCCGGGTGTGGCTCGTCCACCGGGAAGGGAACTGAGGGGCCGGCGCATGCCCGAGTCGCTGACGCTCGTCGAGCATCCCGCCGTCGCCATCAGGGTCGCCGAGCTGCGCGACGTGCGGACCGGCACCGACCGGTTCCGTGCCCTGGCCGAAGAGATCAGCCGGTGGGTCGCCTACGAGGCCCTGCGTGATCTGGCGACCGCCGGCTTCGAGCTCGTCACGCCGGTCGGTCCCGCGCCCGGCCGGCGCCTGGCCGAGTCGGTCCTCATCGTGCCGGTGCTGCGCGCCGGGCTCGGCATGGTGGCCGGCATCCAGGCCGTCGTCCCCGGCACCGAGGTCGCCCATCTCGGGATGCGCAGGGACGAGACCACCCTGGTGGCGACGACCTACCTCGACGGGCTGCCGTCCGACCTGCACGGCCGGCGGGTCGTCGTCTGCGACCCGATGGTCGCCACCGGCGGGTCGATGATCCAGGCCTGCGCCCTGGCCGCCAAGCGGGGCGCGGCCAGGATCGATGCGCTGTGCCTGATCGCATCGAAGCCCGGCGTGGCCAGGGTGGCCGAGGCGTGCCAGGGAGTGCGCCTTGTTGCCGCCGCCCTCGACGACGAGCTCGACGGGCGGGGGTTCATCGTGCCCGGCCTCGGCGACGCCGGCGACCGGCTCTTCGGGCCGCCCCCTACCTGAGTGGGCCCTGCTACCTGAGCGGCCATGCTTGAGCGGCCCTGCTGCGGCTCACCCCTTGGCGTACCAGCGCTCGGCGTGGGTCAGTCGGCGCTGGAGCTGTTCGACGGTCGCCTCGGTCACCCGGCGGAGGCCGGCGAGGCGGTTGAGCTCGGCGTTGACCTGGGCGTGGGGCCACCCGGTCTTGTGGACGAGGGCGCGAGCCACGGTGGCGTTGGCGTCACGGAGGCGCTGCTTGTGCTCCCTGCGGGTGAGGGGCGACTGACCTCCTCCCGCCGATTCCGGCCCGGTGGCGAGGATCGGCACGCCGGCTCGGGCCAGCGCCGGCAGGACGACCGTCAGCCCGTCGTCGTCGCCGGCCGCTTGGTCGGCGGCACCCCCCGTCTCCGAGCTCTCGTCGAGCGGGAGATGCTCGCCGTGGCCGACCGCCGAGGTATCGGTGGCCACGGCGGAGATGACCGACCACAGCGACATCTGCTCGGTCGGCTCGCCGGCGTCGCTGGGTTCGGCCTGGTCGGCCGGCTCGGGGTCGCCGGGGCCGGCGGCGGGGGCCTGTCGGCGCAGGCTGTGGCGGCGGACCTCGGCGATCTGGAAGGCGCGGGCCCTGAGCCTGGCGTCGTCGGGGATGAACAGGTACGACCGCTGGCCGCCCCCGCCGGCCGTCCACCGCACCAGCCGCCCGACGGCCTGGCGGAAGAAAAGCTCGGTCGTCGTGGTCGTGGCGTACACCCCGACGCGCAGGCGCGGGATGTCGACGCCCTCTGAGACCATGCGCACGGCCACGAGCCACGGACGATCTGATGCGGCAAAGGCGGCGATGCGGTCGGATGCGTCGACGTCGTCGGATGTGGCCACGACCGCCCGCACCCCGAAGCGCCAGGCCAGGGCGTCGGCGATGGCCCTGGCGTGTTCCTGGTCGGTGGCGATGACGAGGCCGCCGGCGTCGGGCTGGGTCTTGCGGATCTCCACGAGGCGCGCGTGGGCGGCGCTCAGCACCGTCGGGAGCCAGTCGCCTTCGAGGGAAAGGGCGGTGCGGAGGCGCTGATTGGCCCGGACCCGGTCCAAGGCGTCGTCGAAGGTGGCGGCGTGCATCGATCCGTCCGGAGCGCTCCACTCCATGTGGCCGTTGGTTGTGGGGAAATACACCGCCCTCACGACGCGACCGTCACGGAGTGCCTCCCCGTAGCCGTATTCGTAGTCGGGTCTCGCCTCGTCGAGCTCGTAGCGGACGAATGGGATGGCGCGGGTATCGGAGCGAAAAGGCGTGCCGGAGAGGGACAGTCGCCGGGCCGCCCCATCGAAGGCGGTGCGCACCGACTGCCCCCAGGCCCGTTCGTCGCCGGCGTGATGGATCTCGTCGAAGATCACCAGGGCCCCCCGGCTCAGGCGGGCGAGGATCGGGGCCGTCGCCGCGACCTGCTGGTAGGTCGTGACGATGCCGTGCATGTCGGAGGGGATCGCACCGTCGAGCGCCGACCAGTGCGGGTCGAGGTGGAGGCCGAAGGCTGCCGCGGCCGTCGCCCACTGTCGTTTGAGGTGGGCGGTCGGTGCGACGACGATCAGCCGGCGGGGCCCATCGGGGCGGGCGAGCTGCTGGAGCGAAGCGGTGAGGGCGAAGGTGGTCTTGCCGGCACCCGGTGTGGCGACGGCGAGAAAGTCGGGGCCCTGGGAGGCCTCGAAGCGGCCGATGGCGGTCTTCTGCCAGGGGCGAAGACGAACGCTGCGGTTCACCGCGATGCGGCGATTCGGGGGGAGCGGGTCGGGTGCGGCACGGGGAAGGCAATTGTGCCACGGGGGTGGGACCGTCCCGACCACCGGTCGCCCCACTCCTTACGGCGCGAGGGGGTCCGACCTTCGGTCGAGCTCCAGGGTGGCCCGGCCGAGGGCCTGGTCGCAGACCAGCACGTCTACGAGGTGTGCCCGCAGGGCACCGAGGACGGCGGCAGCCTTGTCTCGACCCCAGGCCACGCCGATGACGACGGGGATGGCACGGAGGTCATCGAGTTCGACGGCGAGGATCCGATCGTGAAGGGCAGGGAAGGCCACGGGATTCCCCTGCAGGTCGTAGTAGCGGCCGCACACGTCCCCGACCGGCTCTTGGGACAAGAGGAGCGCCCTCTCGCTGGCGCTGAGCTTGAGAAGATCGAGCAGGGTGGCGGAAGAGCCGGACGAAGGCGATCCGATGCCCACGAGGGCGACGTCGGCCCGACGCGCCGATTCGAGGGTTCCTTGAACCGAGCTCTCGGCGAGGAGATGACAGAGCGCAGCGGCGGAATCGAACACCGCCGGCGAGTTGAGGTACCGGTACCGGGATCCGAGGCGGTGAGCCAGTTCTCGTACGACGTCGTGAGCCGTCGCCCTCGAGTCGAAAGAGACCAGCCCTCCCACCAGCTGCACCACCTCGATCTTGGGCCAGTGGACCTGCGGGAGGCATTCGACGACCGATTGCAGGGTCGTACCCCAAGAGACGGCAACGAGACGAGCGGGCGCGACGGCATCCATGAACACCTCGGCGCCCAGCTCGTTGGCTCCTTCCTGGCCATCGGCGTGGGCCTCCGAGGTCGCCACCGCCACGTCCTTGAGGCCGAAGCGCTCGCGGATGGCGGTCTGGAGCTCCGCATCCCTGGCCCACGCGTCGTGGACGCGAATCTCGACGACCCCAGCGTCCCGGGCGGCCCGCAGCACTCGGGAGACGTTCGAGCGGGTCATCGAAAGGGCCCGGGCCGTCTCGTCCTGGCTCAAGCCTTCGACGTAGTACAGCTTCGCGGCCTCGACGAGGAGCCGCCTGGCTCGCGGTTCAGACATCTTCGATCCTCCGGCCCTGGTCGGGGCCTCGGCTCCAACTGTCACGTATGTGCCTTGACACACCCGGGTAACTTCTCTTCTAATAATAGCTAGTTGCAGACAAGCAGATCGAAGCTATCACATACGTGATGGTAATGATGAGATGGGGATCAGGGGGACCTTTGTCGGATCGACGTGTGGCCGAGCGACTCGTGGAAACGGCGCGTGAGCTCGGCCGGCTCGGCTTTGCGCCCGGCTCGACCGGGAACATCAGCGCACGCGTGGCCCGTGAAAAGATCGCCATCACGCCGAGCGGCGTGCCCTATGGAGAGCTTGGGCCCGAGCACATCGTCACTATCGATCTCGACGGGGCGGTCATCGAGGGTGGCCTGCAACCGTCGAGCGACACCCCGGTTCATGTAGCCGTCTACCGTGCCCGCCCGGATGCGGAGTCTGTGCTGCATGCCCATCCACCCCTCGCCACCACCTTGGCCTGTTTGAGTTGGCCTCTGCCCCCGATCCATTACATGGTCGCGAGCCTGGCCGACGACGGGACGATCGAGGTGGCGCCCTACGCCACGTATGGCACCGAGGAGCTCGGCCGGAATGCAGTTGCCGCCATCGGAGAAGCCCGAGCGGCCTGTCTGCTGGCCAACCACGGGGTTCTCTGCTTGGGAGATAGCCCCGAGCGGGCCCTGTCCAACACGATCACGTTGGACTGGGCCGCTGGCGTTTACCAGCGGGCGCGAGCCCTGGTCGATTCTCCTCCGGTCCTCGATTCGGGGCAGGTCGCTGAGGTTGCCACCAAGTTGGCCGGGTACGGCCGCGAGAACCGGGATCGCCTGCGGAGCGGGACCACGCCGAGTGCGAGCGTCGAAGCATCAAGGAGGAGCGGGTGAGCCAGGAGCAGGTCACGGAGCAGGCGGGGCCATCGCCGTCGTCGACGAATGAAGGCGACGCCGGTGCCGACGTCGCACCCGAGATTCGGATGGCCATCTACCGGCGGATGGCCGAGATCCGCGGCCTGGAGAAGCGGCTCTTCGATCTCTTCCTCGAGAACCTGGTGGGAGGCACGTCGCATCTCGTCATTGGCCAGGAGGCGATCGGTGCCGGGTTCGCCACGGCCATGCGGCCGACCGACTACACCTTCGCGACCTACCGCGGGCACGGTCACGCCGTCGCCAAGGGGGCGCCGATGGCAGGCATCATGGCCGAGCTCATGGGGCGGTCCACTGGGCTCCTCGGCGGCCGCGGTGGTTCCATGCACATCACCAGCGTCGAGCACTCGATGATGGGCTCGTACGCCATCATCGGCTCTCACCTACCCATCGCAGCGGGAGCGGCGTGGTCGGCGCTATACCGCAAGAGCGGACAGGTGGCGGTGTGCTTCTTCGGAGATGGCACCACCAACATCGGGGCGTTCCACGAGGCACTCAACTTCGCTTCGGTCTGGAAGCTGCCCGTCGTCTACGTGTGCGAGAACAACCTGTACATGGAGTACACGCCGATCAGATCCGTGACGGCTGTCGAGCATCCCGCCGCCGATCGCAGCGCCGGGTACGGCCTCGAGCGCATCGTCATCGATGGCAACGATCCCGACGTGGTGTACGCAACCGCCACGGTGGCGATCGAGAAGGCTCGCCGAGGGGACGGCCCTTCGCTCATCGAAGCGTTGACGTACCGCCACGGCGGGCATTCACGAGCCGATCCGGCCAAGTACCGCCCCGAGGAAGAGGTCAAGGCCTGGCTGGCCCGGGACCCGCTTCCGATGTACAGGGCCCGACTGTTGGGCGCCGGCGTTGCGGAGGAGGACCTCGACCGGGTGGATGCCGAGATCACGGAGGCCGTGGATCGGGCGACCGAAGAAGCAAAGGCGGCCCCGGAGCCCAACCCCGACCAGGTAGAGGCCAACATGTGGGCCGACGGGGGAGCATCGTGGCGGAGCTGACCTACCGGCAGGCGATCGGGGCGGGGATCGCCCAGGAGATGGAACGCGACTCCTCCGTCGTCTTGCTGGGCGAGGACGTGGGTGTCGCCGGCCAGGTGTTCAAGACCACGGTGGGGCTCTTCGACCGCTTCGGGCCGGAGCGGGTCCGGGACACGCCGATCTCCGAGCAGGCCATCGTCGGTGCGGCGATGGGGGCGGCCATGACCGGCTTGAGGCCCATCGTCGGGCTCATGTACGCCGACTTCCTTGGGGTGAGCTGGGACATGGTGGCCAACGAGATCGCCAAGACGCCCTATATGACCAACGGTCAGATCTCGCTCCCGCTCGTGATCCAGGCCGACAACGGTGGTGGCGTGAGGATGGGCGCTCAGCACTCGCAGAGCCTGGAGAACTGGGCCATGGCCGTTCCCGGCCTCAAGGTTGTCGCTCCTTCCTGCCCCGCCGACGCCATCGGGCTGATGGCTGCCGCCGTGCGTGACCCCGATCCCGTGATGATGTTTCACCACAAGGCCCTGTACTCGACGAAGGGTTCGGTGCCAGAAGGCGAGCACGTGGATCGACTGGGCCAGGCCAAGGTCCTGCGCCACGGCGACGCAGCCACCGTGGTGGCGTTGGCGGCCATGGTGCCAAGGGCGTTGGCGGCCGCCGAGCGGCTCGCGGCCGAGCACGGTATCGAGGTGACGGTCGTGGACCTGCGGAGCCTCGTCCCCTTGGACCTGACCACGGTCTTCGCCGAGGTGCGAGGGACCGGTCGCCTGTTCACGGTGGAGGAGAACCCCCGGCTTCTCGGTTGGGGTGCGGAGCTGGCGTCCCTGGTCGCTGAGGAGGCATTCTTCGACCTCGACGGTCCCATCGTGCGGATCACGACACCACACGTGCCCCTGCCGGCGGCGCCGGCATTGGAAGGCGCCGCGATCCCATCCGTCGAGCGGATCGTCGAGACGGTCCGCACGAACCTCGGCTGAATGGCGGGGACCCGTATCGCCGTGGTTCGACTTCGTCTCGCCGCGCGTCGGCTGGGCGCCGAAGGCCCTGATCAGAAGGAGGTCTTGAGATGACGGTAGCGCCAAGCTTTCGCTTAGACGGTATGGCCGCCCTCGTGACGGGAGCGGCCAGCGGCATCGGGAGGAGCATCGCCCTCGGCCTGGCGGAATCGGGCGCCGGGGTCGGGTGCTGCGACCTTCCCGACGGCGGCCTTGAAGACGTGGTAACCGAGATCTTGTCGTCGGGCGGTCGAGCCTGCGCCACGCCGGCGGATGTGACCATCCCGGAGGAGATCGGAGCCGCCGTCTCAATGGCGCAGCGCGAGCTCGGAGGGCTGGATCTGGCCGTGAACTGCGCAGGAATCGCCAACGCCGCGCCCGCCGAGGAGATGTCGATCGACCAGTGGCGCCGGCTGGTCGACGTCGACTTCACGGGGATCTTCCTGTCCTGCCAAGCCGAGGCTCGGCCCATGCTGGCCATAGGAAAGGGATCGATCGTCAACATCGCCTCTATGTCGGGGACGATCGTAAACCGAGGAATCCTCCAGGCGCACTACAACGCGTCGAAGGCGGCCGTCGTGCATCTCACGAAGTCCCTGGCGATGGAGTGGGCCGAGCGGGGGGTGAGGGTCAACAGCATCAGCCCCGGGTACACGGCAACACCCATGAACTACCGCCCGGAGGTGGCCGAGCAGGTGAAGCAGTTCGAGGCCGATACGCCCCTCGGTCGGATGGCAAGGCCGGATGAGATGGTGGGACCGGCCGTCTTCCTTCTCTCCGAGGCTGCCTCGTTTTGCACCGGCGTCGATCTCATCGTCGACGGAGGCTTCACCTGCTGGTGAGGCACGGGGGGTAGGGGCCGGCTACTGGATTTTGCCGACGACAGGGGAGGGCAGCGCCGTGGGACTTTTGGTCGGACTTGATTACGGGACGGGGGGCGCCAAGGCCTGCGTCATGGCACCATCGGGCGACGTGCTCGGCTACTCCTACGAGGAGTACCCCCTGGTCCACGAGAAGCCGGGGTGGTCCGAGCACGACGCCAACCGGTACTGGCCCGTCGCCGTCAGCCTCATCCAATCCGCTCTGCAGGCGGCCGGGGTCCCGGGAGGAGAGGTCGCTGCCGTCGGGCTTTCGAGCGCGCTTCCTTCCCTCGTGGTCATCGACGCCGCCGGGGCTCCCCTCCGCCCGGCCATCAACCTTCTCGATCGCCGGGCCTTCGAGGAGGTCGACCTCGTGCGCTCGGTGGTCGGGGAGCAGCGGGTCCAAGCCCTTTCCGCCAACCGGTTGGAGGACCACCCTGGGCTGGTCAACCTGGTCTGGATGATGCGCCACGAGCCGAGGCTGTTCTCGGCTGTGCGGACCGCGCTGACGATCGACGGGTATGTGACCTATCGACTCACCGGGGCCCGGACGGTGAATCGGAGCGCGGCGGCCTTCTTCGGAGTGGCCTACGACATCAGGAAGGGACGCTTCGACGCCGACGTCATGCGGCTCCTCGGCCTGCCGGTCGAGTTGCTGCCCGAGGTGGTGGGTTGCCAGGCGCTTATCGGTGGCGTCACGTCGGCGGCGGCCCATGCGACCGGCCTACGAGAGGGGACCCCGGTAGTGGGAGGTCAGGTGGATTGCAACGCCGGCTGGATCGCAGGCGGAGCGGTGCGGCCTGGGGACGTGCAGTTGAACCTCGGTACGTCCGGGGTCCTCGGAGTGGTCCACGACAGCGAGGACTTTCTCTTCTCCCAGAGCGGCCAGAAGATGGTCAACATCCCCTACACCACCGCCCCGGAGTCGGTGTACTCGGCCGTAGCGACCACCATGACCGGAGGACAGGCCCTCCGCTACCTGCGGGAGACCTTCGGATCCGTAGAGCAGCAGGTCGGTGGTGTGCTCGGGGTGAGCCCCTACGACCTACTCACATTGCAGGCACGAGACATACCGCCGGGAAGCGAAGGTCTCATCGTTCTGCCGTACCTGATGGGAGAGCGGACGCCGATCTGGGATTCGGCGGCGCGGGGTGTCGTGTTCGGCCTCTCGCTCCACCACGGGCGCGGCCACATCGTCCGTGCCTTCATGGAAGGCGTCGCCTACGCGCTGCACCATTCCCTCTCCGTCCTACTGGATGGAGGGCTGGAGATCAGCTGGCCCCTCATCATGAACGAGGGCGGGGCCCGAAGCGACGTGTGGCGACGAATCGTGACCGACGTCCTTGGCGTGTCGACGGCGGTGCTCAAGTCCCCGGTCGGAGCGCCGGTCGGTGATGCCATCCTCGCCGGGGTCGCCATCGGAGAGTTGAGCGGTTTCGAGGTGGCGAGGGACTGGGCGAAGTACGGCGAGGTGCTCGTTCCCGACCCGGAGGTCCACGAGCGCTATCTGGAGCTGTGCGACTTGTACCGCCGCATCTACTCCGACGTGAAGGAAGACTTCGCTCTGCTCCGGAAGATATCCACCGAAGTGGATGCAAAGCGATGACCATCCGACCCCGTCGACGGTCGCCGGGAGGTCACGGGTGGCCCGACTGGCCGCGACCCCCGTGAGGCGCCGTGAAACCTGCAGACCCATATCAATGGATGGCTCGGTCGACCATCGAGCTCGCCCCAGCCGACGTACACGCGATCAAATAAAAGGAGCAAGAGATGAGCATCAGGCGGCCAGAGGACTTCCAACACTTCCAACAGCAGCTACCGGGGGTGAAACTGCATTACGTGCGCGAGGGCGCAGGGTTGCCTCTCGTGCTCCTGCACGGCTGGCCGGGATTCTGGTGGGAGTGGCACAAGGTCATCGGAGAGCTGTCGAAGGATTACGACGTGATCGTCCCGGACCTTCGCGGGTACGGCGACTCGGAGAAACCCGACCCCAAGGACAGCTCGCTCTACACCCTAGAGCACGCCATCGACGACATCGACGCGCTCCTGGGCGCCCTCGAGATCGATCGGGCGTATCTCGTCGGGCACGACTGGGCGGCTCTGATGATGCACAAGTTCGTCAGGAAGTACCGAAGCAAGGTCATCAAAGCCATGACGTTCGACCCGATGACCCCCGATTTCGGACCGTTCTACCTGGGTTTCCCGCACATGGCGGAGTCGTGGTACTCGCAGTTCCAGCAGACCGACATGGCGGTAGAGCTGGTCTCCTCCAGCCGGGATGCCTGCCGCATCTACTTCCGTCATTTCCTGGACCATTGGGCCTCACAGCCTCCCCTCCTCTCCGAGGAGGAACTGGAGATCTATGTTGACCATTTCATGAAAGAGGGCAACGTGCTCGGTGGCTTCAACTGGTATCGGGCCAATCTGTCCGTGACCAGTCAGCCCTTCAGCCAACTGGACACGACCATAAGCGACGTACCGATCACCTTCCTCCATGGCATGGCCGACCCGGTGGTGCCATCGACGGTCTCGGTCGACCTGCCCCGCTACTACAACAACTACACGATGGAATACATCCCCGACTGCGGCCACTACGCCATGGTCGAGAAGCCCGAGATCGTCATCGACCGGGTGCGGACAAACTTCCGCTGAACCGGGCCGACGAATCGTCTGGATCGGGTGGAGTCGCTCAGACCAACAGCTTCACGGCCACGGCGATCCCGGCGACCACGATGACGCCGCGCAGCACCGGCGCCGGCAGCCGACGGCCGACCCGAGCGCCGATCTGCCCGCCGACCGTGCTCGACACGGCGATCAACACGGCCGGCAACCACGCCACGGGAGCCAGGAGGATGAAGAGCACGGCGGCCACGCCGTTGATGAGCAGAGCGAGGACATTCTTCAGTCCGTTGAGGCGCTGGAGCCGGTCGGCGATGCCGAGCCCGAGGATCCCGATGAGGAGCACCCCTTGGGCCGCACCGAAATATCCTCCGTAGACGCCGGTGGCACCGACGGCGAGCCGCATCCACCAGCTGGTGGCTCCCGTCTGTGCATCGGCATCGGCCAGACGGCGAGCCAGACGGGGCTGGACGACCACGAGGGCCACGGCCACGAGTACCAACCACGGCACCACGGCCTGGAACGAGCCGGGAAAGACGAGCAGCAGCACGGCGCCGACGAGACCGCCGGCCAGGGCGGCGGCCCCGAGGCTTTTCGCCCGCCCGCCCTGGCCGCGCAGCTCGGTGCGGTAGCCATAGGCCCCGCTCGCCGAGCCGGGCACGAGGCCGACGGTGTTGGAGACGTTGGCGACGAACGGTGAATAGCCGAGGCCGACGAGCACGGGGAAGGTGAGCAGCGAACCCGAACCGACGATGGTGTTGATGGTTCCGGCGAACAGGCCGGCGCCGGCGACGGTCAGGTAGCCCGCCAGGTCGAGCGAGACGGGCACGGGGGGCTAGTAGACGACGGTGCCGAAGAGGTTGACCGAGATCTTGGCCAGGTGGGCGTGCATGGCCTCGATGGCGCCGTCGCGGTCACGAGCCCGCACGGCATCGACGATGGCCCGATGGTCGCAGCGGTAGGTCGTGCGCCGATCGCTCGAGTCGCTGCGGCGTTTGATCTGGCCCCACACCTGGCTCTCCCTGGCCTGGTCCACGGTCGCGTACAGCGTGATCAGAAGCGGGTTGTGGGTCGCGGCGATGAGGCAGCGGTGCAGGGCCCTGTCCCAAGCCTCGAAGTCCGGAAAGCTCTCGGCCGCGTCGCCACCTTTCAAGCTGCGTTCCATCTCGTCGAGATCCCGCTCTGTGGCGCGCAACACGGCCAGGCCCATGGCATGCGGTTCGATCAGGGCCCGTGCCGCCATCACGTCGGCGGGGGCGACGTCGACGAGCGACGCCGCCCCCACGTCCGCGGGGGGAAGGGTTTCGGGTGTGCGGAGGAACGTGCCACGGCCGACTTCTCTCGACAGCAGACCGGCCGCTTCGAGTCGGGCCAGCGCGTGACGGATGCTGGTGCGACTGACGCCGAGGTCCTCGGCCAGGCGCCGCTCGGTGGGCAGACGCCCTCGGGCGTCCGCCGGCTGTTGCCTGACGTTGGCCAGGATCCGTTCGGCCAGGCGGGGACCGGTGGCTTCGCGCCTCTCGTCCACAGCCGTCACTCGCTCTCCTCCTGTCCCGTCCTACCAATCCTACCAATATTCGCTTTTGACCACCAAAGACCGGGCCCGCACTTCCGCGCTGGGCACTTGTACCGAAGAAGAACGGAGAGTACAGTCACCAACCAATCGAACCAAACGCCGCTACCAGACACATTGGTCGGCTTTGGGGGGTCGAGCGGTACCGAACATCGAGGAGCGCATGGTGCGACTTGCAACTGTCAACACCCCGAGGGGCTCGCGCCTTCATCTACACGGCGCGGGAGGCTACGTCGACGTGGCCGACGCCACGGGCGAGGCGTCGTACGCCTCGCTCGAAGGCGTCCTCGGTGCCGGTCCTGCGGCGCGCGATGCCATCGCGCGGGTCGCCACCGACGGAGGTGACCAGTATGGGCCCGGCGATCTCGGGCCCGCCGTGCCTCACCCGCACCGGGTCCTGTGTGTGGGCGTCAACTATCGCGAGCATGCCATCGAGGGCGGCCGCGAGGTGCCGACCTGGCCCGAGGCGTTCGTCCGCGGTCCTGGCAGCGTCCTCGGGCCCTACGCCGACCTGGTCAAGCCGGCGCTCACCGATCGTTTCGACTTCGAGGGCGAGGTCGGCGTCGTCATCGGGGAGGGCGGGCGGTACATCACCGCCGAGAAGGCCATCGATGCCGTGGCCGGCTACGTCGTCATCAACGACGCGTCGGCGCGCGAGTGGCAGCGAGCGTCGACCCAGTGGACCGCCGGCAAGAACTTCGAGGCGAGCATGCCAATCGGGCCCGAGCTCGTCACCGCCGACGAGGTCGACATCACCAACCTGATGCTCACCACCAGGCTCAACGGCGAGGTGATGCAGTCGGCGTCGACCGCTCAGATGATCGTCGACGTGGCGAGCTGCATCGAGTTCTTCTCCTCGTTCACGACGTTGCGCCCCGGAGACGTCATCGCCACGGGAACTCCTGGTGGGGTCGGCTTCGCCAGGACCCCTCCGGTGTGGCTGAAGCCCGACGACGTCATCGAGGTGGAGGTCGAGGGCATCGGCGTCATCCGCAATCGCGTCGTCGCCGAGGAGGGAGCCCCGACCGATTGGCGCTGGCGGCCGCAGGCCAAGTCCACCAGCACGCTGTAGCTCAGCCACCAAACGAACCATCAACCGCAGGGGGAACCAGATGAAGTCGTCACCGCTCGAGGCCCGAGGGATATCGGGTCGTTCCGACCACAAGTCCAATGGCCCACGGGGCCGCGTCCCATTCCGCCGCCACGCTGCCCTTCGTACCGTCGCGGTGGCCGCCGCCGCCGTGCTCGGTCTCGCCGCGTGCGGGTCGGCGAGCTCGACGGCGAGCGGACCATCCGCCGGCGGCGGCGGAGGTAGCACGAGCAGCGGCGGAGGGGGTTCGCTCACCTTCGCCGATCTGGCTCCGTTCACCGGGACCGACGCCGCTCTCGGGCCTATCTACCTGGCGTCGTGCTACGCCGCGACCCACGACATCAACGTGGCCGGCGGCATCCTCGGCAAGCAGGTCAACTGCAAGCAGGTCGACACCAAGGGCGATCCGGCCGACGCCGTGCCTGCCACCCGGCAGATGTACGCCACCACGAGCAACCTGGCCCTCGTCATCGGCGTTACATCCGACGAGGCCGCCTCGGTCGTGCCGATCATTAATGCCAACAAGACCGTCGTCTTCTCGATGACCGGTCAGAGTGAGTTCGACCACACCCACTTCCCTTACTTCTACCGGCTTGTCGCTCCCGACCTGGCCGAGTCGTACGCCATGGTGGCCATCGCCCAGAAGAAGGGCTACAAGAAGCTGGCGTTGGCCTTTGGAAACGACATCGGCTCGCAGACCTTCATCGCTCCGGCCATCTCGGCCATCAAGAAAGCCGGCCTGCAGGTCGTCGCCAACGAGACCCTTGACCTGCAATCGAGCACGTTCAGGACCGAAGCCCAGAAGATAGTCTCCGCCCATCCCGATGCGATCCTCACCGAGGCCCTCGGACCCACCGAGGCGGCGTTTCTCTCCGAGGTCAAGCAGCTCAACGGGGGCAAGATGATCCCGATCATCGGCACATCGGCGACCATCGACCCGGCCTGGTACAAGTCGGTCGCCGCCGCCGTCGGCGCCTCGACCCTTGCGGCCAACTTCCAGGCCGACAACACCGCCGTTCTCACGAGCGGCTCCGCCTACAAGACCTTCGAGTCGGCGCTGACCGCAGTGAAGAGCAAGCTGGGCAACAGCGGCAACTTCGCCACCTACCTGACCGCCCCCGGTGCCATCCACCTCTACGACGGGATGAACCTGGCGGCTCTCGCCATGACCGAAGCCAAGAGCACGACCTCCAGCGTGTACCGGCCCTACATCGAGAAGATCGCTGACGGCGTCCCGGGGGCGACTGTGGTCGACTCCTACGCCCAGGGATTGAAGGACATCAAGGCCGGGAAGTCGATCCGCTTCGTCGGGCCAGGAGGGCCGACGAAGTTCGACAGCTACCACGACTCGACGGGCTCTTCCAGATCAACACCTACGACGCCAGGGGCAACGTGCACATCGTCGGCAACATCCCGTCGAGCACCCTGCGCAAGTTGGGCGCCTGATGTGAGCCTGTTTCTCGCCTCCTTCGGCTTCGGCCTTGTCACCGCTGCGGTGCTTGCCATCGCCTCCGTGGGCTTCACCATGCAGTTCGCCGTCACCGACGTGCTCAACCTGGCCTATGGGGCCGTCATGATCGCCGGGGCGTTCGTCGCCTACACGGTCAATCAGCATGGCGTCTCGGTCTGGGTCGGGCTCGTGGTGGCGGCGGTGGCGGGCGCAGTGCTCTCCTTGCTGCTTAACCGCTTCATCTACACCCCGTTCCAGCGCCGCAGGACATCCCCTGTGGCCATGGTGATCGTCGCGCTGGGAATGACGCTCATCCTCGAGTTCGGGTTGCAGGCGATCGTCGGAGGGACGAGCGTTTCGTACACCATGGCGCAGGGGCCGACGCTGACCGCAGGCGGCCTCCAGCTCACGGCCGTCCAGCTGGTGATCATCGCCTTGAGCGTGGTCACCATGCTGGCGGTGCACGTCCTCCTGCGCTACACCCGGTTGGGCAAGGCCATGCGGGCCACCGCGGCCAACCGGTCACTGGCTCGAAACTGCGGGATCCGCAGCGACCGGGTGGTGACGATCACCTGGCTGCTGACCGGTGCCCTGTGCGGGATCGCCGGCACGGTCTTCGCCATGGACTCCGGCAGCTTCGGTGCCACCAGCACCGATCTGTTCCTCGTGGTGTTGCTCGCCGCCGTCTTCCTCGGTGGACCGGGCCAGCCGTACGGGGCCATGATCGGGGCGGTCGTCATCGGGCTTGCGACCGAGATCAGCGCGGCCTACATCGTGCCGGAGTACAAGGACGTCGTGGCCTTCGTCCTCCTCCTCGGGATCCTGGCGTTGCGGCCCACCGGCCTACTCGGAGCTCGGACCTAAGGAGGGGACATGCACGCTCTCTTGTTCTATCTGACGACCCTTCTGGTTTACGGCGGCGTGGACGCCATCGCCTGCCTCGGTCTGAGCCAGCAGTTCGGTGTCGCTGGGGTGACGAACTTCGGCTTCATCATCTTCCAGGCGGCGGGGGCGTATGCCGCCGGCGTGCTCTCTCTACCGTCCCAGTCGGCCAACGGCGGGTTTCAGCGCTACATCTTCGGCTGGAACCTGCCGTTCCCGCTGCCATGGGTCGGCGCCGCCCTGGCCGGAGGCCTGCTCGCCCTGCCCTTCATGTTCCTCGTGGGGAGACGCCTGCGGGGCGACTTCGCCGCCATCGGACTGCTCGTGACGGCGGTCATGGTCAACCTCCTCGTGACCAACTACGTGCCGTTCCTCAACGGGGCCGCCGGCCTCTCGTTGATCCCGGCACCGCTCGGCACCATCATCAACCCCCAGTCCCTGAGCTATCAGCTGGAGTACGGCGGCCTGGCCGTCGTCATCGGCGTGCTCGTGTACCTGCTCTTGAGGAGGCTCACCGACTCACCCTACGGACGAACCCTCAGAGCCATGCGCGACAACGACGTCGTGGCCGACTCCCTCGGCAAGAACCTCATGGGACTCCGGGTCCACATGCTCGTGCTCGGTGGGGCCATCGCCGGCCTCTCCGGCGGCATCCTCGTCGGCTTCATCAGCCTGTGGGCGCCGTCGGGATGGATGTACGCCGAGACCATCGTGCTCTTCGCCGCCGTCATCATCGGCGGCGCCGGCAATCACAAGGGTGCGGTCATCGGTGCGATCATCGTCCCCTTGGGCTTCGAGGAAGCGACCAGGTTCATCCCCTCCTTCGGGCCCCCCGGGCTGATCCCCGCGCTGCAATGGGTCGCCACCGGCCTGCTGATCATCCTGTTCCTCTGGTTCCGCCCCCAGGGGATCCTCCCCGAGCGGCTGAGGGCGATCGGCTCGGTCGGCGTCGTTCGCAGGTGGGGTCGCATCATGCCGGCGACCGGCTTGCAGCTCGCCGGAGCCGGCGCTGGAGGTGACGCCGCCGCGGGCGCTGGGAATGGTGCCGGTGGGAACGGCGCCGGCGGGTCGCACACCGCCAACGCCGCCAACGGCGACGAGGTCGATGACGACGTGCTGGCGGGCAACGCCTTCGGGCTCGGTGGCCCATCCACCGGCGTCGCCGAAGGATCGGCCACCGCCACCACCTCGGTCCGCAGGCTGCGCACGATCGACGCCCCGCCCGGCGACGTCCTCGAGGCGAGGGGACTGGCCCGGGTGTTCGGCGGCGTGCACGCCGTGTCCGACGCTTCCTTCGTCCTGCGCCGAGGGCAGCTGACCGGTCTCATCGGACCGAACGGTGCGGGCAAGTCGACAACCCTCGCCATGATGGCGGGAACGCTGCCGGCTTCGTCTGGGAGCGTCCTCCTCAACGGCAACGACGTGAGCGCCCTGCCCGCCTACAAGCGGGCGCGCCTCGGCCTGGTTCGCACCTTCCAGTTGGCCAGCGAGTTCAAGCGGCTGACCGTGGCCGAGAACCTGCTGTGCGCCGTGCCGGGGCAACCCGGCGACACGTTCATGGGGGCGCTCCGAGGTCGGCGGTACTGGCGAGACGCCGAGAAGGACAACATCGTCAGGGCCGAGGCCATGATCGAGCGCTTCGGGCTGACGAGGTACACCAACACCTACGCCGGCGATCTCAGCGGAGGCCAGCGCCGCCTGGTGGAGATCATGCGGGCCCTCATGACCGAACCCGAAGTCCTGCTGCTCGACGAGCCCATGGCCGGGGTGCACCCGCACCTGGCCCGGCAGATCGGAAGAGAGCTGGTCGCGTTGTGCGGCGAGGGGATGACCATCATGATGGTCGAGCACGAGCTCGCCATCATGGACGAGTTCTGTGATCCCGTCGTCGTGATGGCGGAGGGCAAGGTGCTGGCGGAAGGGACGATGACGGTCCTTCGCAGCCGGCCCGAGGTGGTGGAGGCGTACCTTGTCGGCTGAGCGCGGCGAGTCGGGCGAGCGGAGGGGAGCCGCTCTGCGCATCGAGGGGCTGAGCGCCGGGTACGGAGGCCGGGCCGTCGTGTCGGATGTGTCCGTGCGCGTCGAGCCGAGCCAGGTCGTCTCCGTCGTGGGCCCCAACGGTTCGGGCAAGAGCACCCTGCTCAAGAGCATCGTCGGCGTGGTGGAGGTCTTGGCCGGGCGAGTGATGCTCGACGACCAGGAGATCACCCGCCGCGCGCCCGAGGACGTCGCCAGGGCCGGCGTGGGCTACGTCCCGCAGGTCGACGACGTCTTCCCGCCGCTCACGGTCAAGGAAAACCTCGAGATGGGCGGCTACCTCCTCCCGTCCAAGCAGGTCCCCGGTCGCGTCGACAAGGTCTTGGAGGTGTTTCCCCGGCTCGCCGAGATGTTGCGCCGCCCGGCCGGGAAGCTCTCGGGAGGCGAACGCAAGATGCTGGCCATGGGTCGGGTCCTCATGCTCGAGCCCGCGCTCTTCGTGCTCGACGAGCCGACCGCCAACCTGGCCCCCCTCATCGCCAACCAGCTCTTGAAGGAGAACGTCAGGCAGCTCGCCGCCGGTGGCGCATCGGTGCTCATCGTCGAGCAGCGGGCCCGCGCCGTGCTCGAGATCTCCGACCGGACCTATGTGCTCGCCGGCGGCCGGCTTCGCATGGAGGGCTCGCCCGAAGAGCTGGCCGGCAGTCCTGAGTTCGTCGAGTCGTTTCTCGGTGGGACTGGGGCCGGGAGTGCAAGCCCGCCTCACCCCGCCGGGGCTGGAACCTCTGGTGGCGCCGGGAGTAGCGGCAGTAGCGGCAGTGGCGCTGCGGGCGACCGGCCCGGTGGGGGAGCCGGCGATCCGCTCGGTGGTGGTCCGGGCGATCCGCTCGGCGGTGGTCCCGGTGACCCGGCCCGCATCGTTCACGAGTGATCGGTCCGCCGGCGTTGTCGTCGTGCCCCGTGATGACGCCGACGTGGTTCTGCGGCGGGCGGACGACATCCAACGCTGGAAGGCCGAGCGGCGCAGCGACCTGGCCTGAGGCTGGGGGGCGCCTTCGGGCGCTGGGGTGACCGGCGGTTGGGGCCGGAGACGATGGCGAGTCGCGTGCGGTCGGGAGCGCTGCCCACCTCGGTCCGCACGGCACCGGAGGCGCTACCGGGTTGCAGCTTTCTTTGCCCACTTTTACAGTGGACTTTCGCATTTTGGCTCTTTTTGCTGGATGGTTGGGGGGCGGTGGTGGCGTGGTGTTTATGCGGCGGTGGCCAGGGCGTTGAGGATGCCGTCGATGATTTTCGGGTGGAGTGGTCCCGGGGACGACACGTCGGTAATTCGCTGCGTCCATAGGGTCCGGCGTAGCGCGGCGAGCGCGTCGAGGAAGCTGGGTGTGGTCTTGTTCGGGTTCCAGGGGCGGGGGATCCAGGTGGGGGCGGTCCCGTGGGTGGGGATGTACCACGCCCAGATGGCCGCGTAGAGCCATAGCGACAGCGACGCGGCCCGCTCGGGGCCGAGATGCTTCCAGCATTGGGGGTTTTCGGCGCCGAGGCATTGTTTGACCTCGCGGTTGACGCACTCGATGGACCAGCGCCCGGCGTAGAGCGAGGCGACCCCGCCGGGGTTGGCGTCGAGGTCGGTGGTGAAGAAGAAGTCGTCGTGCATGACCCCGGCGGGGTCGCGGACGATCACGAGGAGGACTTGATGGTTGTGGTCGATGGAGTACCACAGGACCGGCATCGACCACACCAGGAGGTTCTTGGGTCGGCCTCGCCAGTCGGCGTCGGCTGGGGTGAAGTCGCCGTCGGCGAGGCGGGCTGCCATCTGGGTTGGGGTCTGTAGGCGGGCGCCTCGGGTTCGGGGCCGGCCCCGCTTGCCGGTGCGGGGTGGGGCGGGCTCGAAGATGGCGGCGTCGCGACGCATCCGGGAGGTGATGGTGCTTCGTGGTAGTTGCCGTCGGGCCAGGCACGCGTACGCCCCGTCACCGCAGAGCGCGAAGCGTCGCTCGGGCAGCCACGAGGCCACCTCGATGATGATCTCGGCGGCGAGCTCGGTGGTCTTGGGGCCGCCTTTGCGGTGCAGGCGGACCCCGACGGGCACACCGATGGGCATGGCACCCCACGGCGGGGACACCCGCAAGGTGACCACAACCAGGTTCAGCCCGGTGGCGTAGACGACCCGGTTGCGTGTCGAGCGCACTGCGTCTCTGAAGCTGCCGGCACCATCGATACGGCGTCCCGACTTTTGTACAGCGTGTCGTCGACGTCGAGGGTGACGGTGCCGGTGGAACACAGCGTGGCCACCAGGTGCACGACGAGCGCCTTCCACACGGCGTTGGTGGACCAGCGACCGGCCCGCAAGAAGCGGTGATAGGCGTCATGGGCGCGTCGGCCGTCGGGGTCGGCGACGGCGATCATGGCGGTGACGGTGCGCCGGGCGGGGGCCAGGACCCACCCGGTGAGAAGCGTGGTGAAGATCGACAGGCTCGGCGCCGAAAAGCAGTCCCTGGCCAGGCCCACCAGCGCCTCCCAGCCATCCTTGGCGTCACTGTCCGACGTGGGCACGGCCTCCTCCCGTCCCTCCGCCGCCGGTATCTTGACCGGCGGCAGTCGTGGATAGGGTGGATCCTCAGAACCAGCATGCGGATCGACCAGGCACGCCGAGCCAGACAACGCCAGATCATCAAAGAGATCGCCAGCCTCGACTACGCCCTACCCGGCTCGATCGAACAGCGCCGGACCCGCTGCGGCCAGCCCGGCTGCCGCTGCCACAGCGAACCCTCCGCCCTCCACGGCCCCTACATCGTGTGGACCCGCAAGGTCGCCGGCAAGACCGTCAGCCGCACACTCAACGACGAGCAACTCACCAACTACCAGCCCTGGCTCGACAACAACCGACGCCTCCGCCAGCTCGTCTCCGAGCTACACGACCTCACCACCGACATCGTCGAAGACGACCATCGCAACCGCCACTGACCCGAACCAACCCGAGGCCTCAAAAGTGCGAAAGCCCACTGTAAAAGTGGGCAAAGAAATCCCATTATCGTCGCCCGGCCCACCCACCGCTTGCGCTAGTTATCGCCTGCCTGCCCGAGGCCCGACGGCCGCCCGAGGTCCGGCCTTGCCGCCCCGCCCGACAGCCCCCGCCCCGCCCCGCCCGACAATCACTCCCCGACCGGCATAGAACGCCTCGAACGTCGCCACACCGAGGCGCACGCCGGCCTGGGTTGCGGCCGAGTCGCCCGAAGGGTTGTGGAACACGAGGTCCCCGCCGGCGAGCCCGTAGACGAGCACGAGGTGCCCGCCGCGACTCCGCGCAACCGCCTCCGGCCTGCGGATCCAGAAGCTCACCGACGCAATGACCGTCGCGCCCCCATCGACGGCGCCGACCAGGTCGGCAACGCTCAGGGGCGCAGCGACCTCGGCGTCGATCGACCACTCGGATGCGAGATACCGCACGAACGGGGTATATATCAGCCCGTCGAGCCCCCCGTCCCCTCGTCGCCGGTAGCAGCCGGCGGCCAGAAGCGCCTTGGCCGCCACGACGGCCGGCGGGGGCGTGAGCCCACGAACGGAGAGGATCGACCGCAGGCAGGCCACGCCACACATGCGCCGGCCCCAGTACTCGTATTCATCGGGGCTCTCCGCCCCCGACGACGCCCACGCCGGGTCCTCTCGCGCCAGGATCTGGCCCCTGACAATGGCCCGGACCAATTCGGGTGACTCCCATTGGCAGAAGTAGGGAGGGGTAGCCGGGGTGGAGGTCAACGTGGAGTTCAACGCCGAGCGTTCCGCGAGCGACTAGCGAAGCGCCACAACGGCAGCGCCGGGCATGATGGCGGCCACGATCGCCCCGAGCCCGGCGACCTCGAGGCGGACCTCGTCGCCGGGCGTCAGCCACGGGTACTTGTCGCTGCCGTGGACACGGGAGAGCTCGAGGATGCAGCCGGTGCCGACGGTGCCGCTGCCGACGATGTCGCCCGGGCGCAGCTCGGTGCCACGGGAGGCGTAGGCGAGGAGCTGGCCGAACGTCCAATAGATCGTGGACATGTTGCCCGTGCTCCAGGGGGTTCCGTTGACCGACGCGGACATCTCGAGGTCGTAGGCGTTGCCGGCCCGGAGCGGAGCGAGCTCGTCGGGCGTGACGAGCCAGGGGCCGAGGCTCGTGGCGGTGTCCTTGCCCTTCGCCGGCCCGAGGTGGCCGAGCATCTCGACGCCCTGGATATCCCTGGCGCTCCAGTCGCAGAGGATGACGTAGCCGGCAATGTGATCCTCGGCCGTGGCCGGGTCGAGGTCGCGGCCGGCCCTCCCGATGACGGCGGCGATCTCGAGCTCGTAGTCGAAGGCGGCAGAGCCTGGGGCCATGGGCACGTCGTCGGTCGGTCCGAGGATCGCGGCGGGATTGGTGAAATAGAACAGCGGCATCTCGTACCACACGGCGTCGACCTCCTGGCCGAGAGCCTGGCTGCTGGTTACCACATGCTCCTCGAACGCCATGAAGTCGCGGATGGAGGGCGGCCTCGGTACCGGCGCTCGCAGGATGGCATCGGCGAGCGCCACGACCTCCCACGGGTCGGTGCGGGCCAGCTCGGCGGCCTCGGCCAGGCGGATGCCGTCGTCACCGAGCAGATCGACCAATTGGCCCGGTCCCTCGAGTCCGTAGAGGGCGCCGTCGGAGACGGCGGCGACGTGTTCGGCTCCGTCGCGAGGCGAGAGATAGGTGGACCAGCGCATGATTGAATGCCTTTCCTAGGGGTGGCCGGCGGGCAGTCCGATCAGGCCCGACACGTCAACGGCCGCCCGCCGTTGTAGGTGACCATGTCGGCCAGGGCGGCGGGTATATCGATTGTTCCGCCCCGCTCCGTGCCGGTGAGCTCGGCGTAGCCCCGGTGGAGGTTGCCGACGATCCGCTCCGGGTCCGACAGATCGGCAAAGGGGCCAAGGTCGATGTCTCTCGCCGCCTCCAACGGGCTCACTCCAGCCGCCACGCCGGCCTCCGCTGTCGCCATCACGAAGCGAAGATAGGCGAGCACGTCGTCGATGAGGCTAGGCCCGGCGACCGGCCCGTGGCCCGGGACGATGGTGCGGGCACCGAGGGGACGCACGACGGTCTCGAGGACGTCGATGGCGCCGGCGACCGATCCCATGAGCACAAAGGGCGTGCCCCCGTTGAACAACAGGTCGCCGCAGAAGAGGACCGACCGCTCGGGCAGCCAGACGACGGAGTCGTTGGTGGTGTGGGCGGCGTCGCCGACGTGGCGCACATCGCAGCGCAGGTCGTCGGCCCAGACCGTCACGGACTCCGTGTACGTGAGGAACGGCGGTGCCAGCCGGAGTGCTCCCCACTCGACGTCGTTCCAGACGCCGCCGTAGTCGAGGATGCCGTCGGCGACGAGCTCGGCCCGGCAGCGCTCGTGGGAGACGATGGTGGCGCCCGAGAACAGGTAGTTGCCGTGGGTGTGGTCGCCGTGGTGATGGGTGTTGACGAGCGTGCGGATGGGTCGGTCGCTCACGGCCCCGATGGCCTCGATGTAGTCCCGGGTCCGTCGTTCGGTGGCGCAGGCATCGATGCTGGTGACGCCGTCGTCGGCGACCACGAACGCCGTGTTGTTGATGAACCAGCTCCCGTCGGGCTGGATGTAGGCGTACACCCGGTCGCTGATCTCCTCGACCCGTGGTTGGCCGAGGGGCGGGCTGTCGAGGTGGTTGGTGCTCATCCCATCACCTTGCCTCATACTCTTGTCCCGACTCGAGGAAAGAGGCGTTGGGGAAATGGGGGATCGGGTGGTTGAGCACGACATCGTCCTCTCCGGCGGTCGCGTGATCGACCCGGGGTCTGCTGCGGACGGCACCTTCAATGTCGGGATCACCGGCCGCAGGATCACCGCCGTGACTGCCGCGCCCATCTCCGGCAGGACCGTGCTCGATGTGGGAGGCAAGGTCGTGGCGCCGGGGTTCATTGACCTCCACAGCCACGGGCAGGGGATCGCCGAGCAGCGCCTCCAGGCCCTCGACGGTGTGACGACCGCCCTCGAGTTAGAGGCCGGCGTGCACCCTGTCGACGCGGCCTACGAGCGGGCCGCGGCCGAGGGCAGGCCCATCCATTACGGGTTCTCGGCGTCGTGGGCACTGGCTCGCATGACCTGCGTCGGGGGGCTGGACCTGGCCGGCCAGCTCGGCGACTTCCTCGGCCACATCGCCGAACCGGGCTGGCAGCGCGTGGCCTCCCCCGTCGAGGTGGCGAGCATCGTGGATCGACTCGAGGGCGACCTGGCCGCGGGGGCTCTCGGCATCGGGGTTCTGATCGGGTACGCGCCCGAAGCCGCGGTCGACGAGTACCTGGCTGTCGCCGGGGCGGCCGCGGCGGCCGGCGTGCCCACATTTACCCACGCACGCGAGCTGGTGGAGATCAACCCGGCGGTCGTCATCGACGGCGCCACCGAAGTCGTGCAGGCCGCGGCCGCAACAGGTGCCCATATGCACTACTGCCATATCAATTCCACGTCGGGACGTCATATCGACCGGGTGGTCTCGCTCGTCGGGCGGGTGCAGGCCGAGGGCTCGAAGGTCACGACGGAGGCCTACCCCTACGGGGCCGGGATGACCGGGATCGGTGCCGGTTTCCTCTCGCCCGATCGTCTCCGCGCCCAGGGGGTCGCGTCGACGGCCATCACCTATGCGCCGACCGGAGAACGCCCCGCTGACTTCGGCCGCCTCGACGAGCTGCGAAGGTCCGACCCCGGTGGGCTCGCCTTCATCCGGTTCCTCGACGACGACTCGCCGGCCGACATGGCGTGGGTGGAGCGGGCCCTCGTCTCGCCCGAGGCGGCGATCGCCAGCGACGCCATGCCCATCCACTGGCCTGGCCCGCCCCCGCCGGCCGGCGTCTGGCCGCTTCCGCCGGGCGGGATAACTCACCCGCGCAGCGCCGGAACCTTCTGCAAGACGCTGCGCCTGGCGCGGGAGAAGGGCCTCATATCGCTCCCCGATGCGATCGCCCGCGCCACCACGATCCCGGCTCGGGTGCTCGAGGCCGCGGTGCCGGCCCTGCGTACCAAGGCTCGGATCCAACTCGGCGCCGACGCCGACATCGTCGTCTTCGACCCCGTGATCGTCAGCGACCAGGCCACCTATACCGACACGACCCGACCGTCGTCTGGGATTATCCATGTTCTCGTCGACGGGACGTTCGTCGTCCGCGACGCCGGCCTGATGACTGACACCCTGCCCGGAAGGCCCCTGCGCGCCGGTCGTTGAGACTCGTCGTCAAACTTGACCCGATGGGTGCGCCTCATCGAGCGTCGTGGACAATTTGTGGCGGGCGAAGGAGGGGATGGCGAAACTGATGGCCACGGCGCCGACGACCGTGGCGACGCCGCCGGCAAAGGCGCTGAAGGCCGGTGTGGTGAGCGAGCCGAGCACGCCGGCTTCGAAGTTGCCCACCTGAGGTCCGCCGGCGCCGACGACGTAGTCGGCGGCGGTGACCCGGCCCTGGTAGCGCTCGGGGGTGAGGAACTGCACGAGCGTCGCCCGACAGGTGACGCTGGCGTTGTCGGCGGTGCCGGCCGCCGCCAACAAGAGCAGGGCGATCCAAAGGGTGCGGGTCAGGCCGAAGCCGGCGATGGTTGCTCCCCACACGATGACGGCGACGAGCATGGCCCGACCACGGCGGTCGATCCGCCCAATCGGCCCGGAAACGGCCGAGCCGATGATCCCGCCGGCGGCGGGGGCGGCGCTCAGCAGCCCGAGGGTTTGAGCCGCCCCGCCAAAATGTTGGGCGTTGATGGCGGGAAACAGGGCGATGGGCATGCCGAGCACCATGGCGTCGATGTCGGCGAGAAACGAAGCGGCCAGGATGGCGTGGCGGCGGATGAACCGCACGCCCTCGATGGTGGCCTTCAGGCCTGGGCGGCCGATGTCACCCTGGGCTCGCATGGACGGGAGGCGGGCCATGCCGTAGAGGGCGGCGGCGAAGCTGACGGCGTCGACGAGGTAGCACGCCTGCAGGCCGGCGGCGGCGGTCACGATGCCGGCCAGGGCCGGACCGACAAGCATCGCCGTCTGTCCGCTCACCTGGTTGAGGGCCACGCCGGCGGCGACCCTGTGGGCAGGGAGCAGCCGGCGGACGAAGGTCCTTCGGGCCGGGGCGTTGACGGCGCCGAGGACCGCCTGCACGACGGCGAGGAGGTACAGAAGCCACAGCTGTCTGAGGTCGAGGTAGGCCTGAAGGGCGAAGACGGCCGCGACCGTCGCCGCCAGGCTGCTGGTGACGAGGACGAGCGTCCGCCGGTCGACGGCGTCGGCAAACGACCCTCCAAAGAGGCCGAAAACGATGGTGGGTATGCCACGCGCCAGCCCCAGGGTCCCGACCGCGGCCGACGAGTGGGTCAGCTCGAAGATCTGCAGGCTCAGGGCGAAGGTGGTCATCCCACCGCCGATGGACGAGGTCGTCGTCCCGATCCACAGCCGCCGGAAGGTGGGGGACTCCCGCAGCGGGCGTACGTCGGCGACGAGCCGGCTTACCCAGGAGCGCCCGGGTTTGGGGTTGGGTGTCCCCGGGCGCGCCAACGGGGTCGGGAGGCTCCGACACAGGCTGGCGACCCTAGCCCAGGCTGTTCGGTAGGCCGGGCTGGCTGTGCTGGGTGTATCCGCGAAGAGGCCCTCCGGGTAAAGGAAACTGCGCTTGTCGAAGGCTGCAGGGACCCAACCAGGAGGGCACTTCTCAGGTGAAGCGTAACCGCCGTCGTCGGGGCTTGAGGGTGACCACGGGGGGCAAGGGAGTGGTTGGTCATGCCGGGGCCCGCCTGCTGGCTGATCTGGCTGATGCGGTCGGGCTGGGCGAAGCGCTGTCTGTGGCGATGGCGCCGAGCAAGATCCGCTCTGCGGGCCATGACCGTGGCAGGGTGCTGGTCGATCTGGCGGTGACTCTCGCCGATGGCGGCGAGACGATCTCGGATCTGGCCGTGCTACGCGACCAGCCGGAACTGTTCGGCGAGGTGGCGTCGACCCCGACGGCGTGGCGGACCCTCGAAGCCGTCGGCAATGCCGGCTTGGCTCGGATCGCCGAGGCGAGAGCCGAAGCACGGGCGGCGGCGTGGGCGGCCGGGGCCGATCCGGGGTTTTATGTGATCGATATCGACGGGACCCTGATCGGGTCGCATTCCGATAAACAGGGCGCGGCGCCGACCTACAAGCGCGGCTACGGGTTCCATCCCCTCGTGGCGTTCTTAGACGCCACCGGCGAGGCCCTCGCCGGGCTTTTGCGACCGGGGAACGCCGGGTCGGGGACCGCCACCGACCATGTCACCGTGTTAGATCAGGCTCTCGGCCAACTGCCTGTCGACCCGGCGGTCACCGAGATCACGGTGCGGACCGACTCGGCGGGCTGCTCGCATCATTTTGTCGACGCCTGCCGCCAACGCAATGTGCGCTTCAGTCTCGGGCATCGCCTCAGCGCGGAGATCGCCACGGTGGCGGTCACCATGGCCAACAGGGCCTGGGTTCGGGCGGTCAGCGCGGATGGCTCCGACCTGCGCGCCGACGCCGAAGTGGCTGAGATCACCGGGCTGGTCGACTTGTCCGCCTGGCCGGCGGGGACCCGGATGATCGCCCGGCGCGAGCACTGCCATCCCGGCGCCCAGCTCACCTTCACCGATATCGACGGGCGCCGCTACCAACCTTCATCACCGATGCCACCGAGGGTGACATCGCCTACCTCGAAGCCCTCCAACGCGGCCGGGGCCGAGCCGAACGGCTGATCTGTGACGCCAAGGACACCGGCATGAACAATCTGCCCTCCGCGTCGTTCGCTATCAACGCCGCCTGGCTTGCTGTGGTCGGGATCGCGTGTGACCTGTTGGCCTGGTCGAGACTGCTGGTCCTCGACGGCGAACTCGCCGCCGCCGAGCCGAAACGGCTCCGCTACTGCCTGCTGCACGCGGCCGGCATCATCGTCACCACCGGCCGGCGCCGACAGCTGCGTATCGCCGCCGGCTGGCCGTGGGCCGACCAGCTCGTCGCCGCCTTCGACCGCCTCAGCCTCCTCCGACTACAGATCTGAGCGGTCCACCCGCGGTCTACCGGCGACCGCATCAGCCACGACCACGACCGGCCAACCCAACCCAACCTCAAGCCGCTCTGGACAATCGCGCTCCGACCCCCGCCGCCACCACCAATCAGCGCGTCAACGACCAGATCGTCAACCATCACCACAACCACGAGGGCCTACTGAAAGGTCTGGGCTAGTGCTTCCAGGCCGGGGGTCGAGGTTGCAGATGGGTTCTGTGGTTGGGGGTCATGCTGCCAGGTTCTTGGTGTAGGTGGTGAGGACTTGGTGGGGGGTGCGGCTGCGCATGTAAGCGCCGTGGTTGCGGCGCCGGTGGTTGTAGGTGACTAGCCAGGCGTCGGCGGCGGCTTGGAGTTGTCGGCGGCTGGCGAATCGGCGGCGGTGGAAGGCGGGACGCCAGCATTCTTGGAGGATGGTGCCGTGGAAGCGTTCGACCACGGCGTTGTGGTTCGGGGAGCGGGGCGGGATCCGCACGTGGCGGATCTGTTTGGCGGCTAGCGCGGCGCGGAAGCTGGTGGCGATGTATTCGGGCCCGTTGTCGGTGATCACGGCGCGCAGCGTGTAGCCGTGGCGGCGCCATTGGACGATCAGGTGGGCGACGAAGCGGGAGGTGGCTTCGCCGGTGGGGGCGCCCGCCGGCGATGATCATGACCGTCGCCCAGCGGGTGTAGGTGTCGACGGCGGTGAGCTGGTAGCACTTGCCGACGCCCTTGAGGTTCCCGATGTAGAAGCTGTCGAGCGCCACCAGCTCACCGGGCCCGGGCGCGGTGTGACAGAACCCGAACGGCTCCGCCTCGCGTGCTACGTCGGTGACGATTCCTGTCGTGGCCGCGGCGATCATCGCGGCCCGAGCCAGGCGGGCCTTGCGGGTAGCCAACCCGGCGGCGACCAGGTGGTTCTGGGCGGTCGACGCGGCGATCGACCAACCCTGGTCGGCCAAGCGGTCCGCGAGGCGTCTGGACCCAAGGGTCGGCTCGAGAACGGCGAGGGTCAACAGCTGCTCGATCACATGCGTTGGGGTCGCGTTCGGCAACTGCGGGCGGCGACGGGCCTTGGGCATCAACGCGTCGAGTCCGTAGCGGTCCGCAGTGTTTTTCCACTCGTAGTAACGGGTGCGAGACACCCCGAACGTGCGGCACGCCTCGGACACGTTCCCGCAGCGCGCCGCGTGGTCCAACACGGCCAGGCGCCGGTGATAGATGATCTCTGCTGGGGTCACGGTGATGGTCTCCATGGGTCTTTGGTAGGAACCACAGATTCCATCACCGGACCCCACCTGGTGGGGGACCTGCAACCTCAACCCCCGGTCAGCAAGCCCTAGTGCGGCGCCGGCTCCCGGGCGAGGCTTCCTGTGTCCGGCAGCTTCCTGTGTCCGGCAGCGCCCATTGGCGGAGAGGGGGGGATTTGAACCCCCGGACCCGGTCTCCCAAGTCAACTCATTAGCAGTGAGTCCGATTCGGCCGCTCTCGCACCTCTCCTGGTGTTGCAACCATCACCAGCGTAGCCGATCCCGCAGCATGGCGTAGCACGGGCTAATCCCCTGTTCAGACAGCATGTCGTCTCGGACGGATCGAGCGCCAACCGGCCGGCGGAGACCGGTCTGGAGGTCTGGATGGCGGGTGTTGGGCTCTCCTCTGGAGGCGGCCGACCACGTATACTTTCATCCTAGTTTCACTTCCACCATCGAGGACCGAGGAGACTGGCCGATGCCCCGCAGCTATCCCGAGCCCGCCGTTCCTCGGGACTTCGCGTGCTGGGTCCTCCGGACGAGCACTCAGGTGACCGTCGTCGATCGCCGCACCGGGGTCCGTGTGACCCGCCCGGCCGACCGCTGGGACGTGCGGGGCAAGGCGGACGGCATCCAGTTCTCCAAGCGCTTCGAGCGAGCCGGCCTGGCCCAAGTGTGGAAGGAGCAACTCGACCGGGGGTTCGCGAGCGGTCTGCCCTTCGATTTGAGGAGCCGCCGCTTCGGCGCACCTGAGGGTCCGTCCGATCCCCTACCTGTGCTCCCGGCCACCGTGTTCGCCATCACCGAGGCGTTCTACTGGGCGAACCCGGACTGGGAGCCGAAGACCAAGATCCTGGCTGCAGCTTCGTTCAACCGGGCTCGGAGATGGCTCCTCGATTCCGGTACCACCACCCTGGTCGGGGATGACCTCGATGCCGTCACCGACTACCTGGACCGCGCCAGCTTCCTGTCGCCACGCAGCCAGTCGACACTTACCGACCGACAACAAGAAGGTCGGACCTGGCTGGAGGCGAACTCGGCTGCCGCCGACGACGTGACGACGACCGACCTCGAGCAGTTCCTCTCACGCTTCGAGCTCAATCAGCGCGATCCGACCAAGAGAGTCGCCCCCTCGACACTCGTCCGCTTCACCCAGCCGCTGCGGGCATGCTGGGCGTGGGCGGCTTCGCGGGACGACATCACCGTAACCCGGGACCCTTGGCCTGCGGTTCGATTACGCCGCAAGGTCAAGGGCAAGACCAGCCGCTCCACCGTGCCAGGGAGCCATCTCACAGTCGACACCGACCTCGTGCTCAGCATCCCCCAGGCATTCGACCTGGCCCAGGCCTGCGTCCGACTGGGGAGCTGGGGTGGGATCGTCGAGTGCTACGTCCTGGTGATGGCCATGTGCGGCCTGCGCCCGAACGAGGCGGTCGGCCTGACCTGGGAGGACATCGAGCTACCAGCCGCGGGTGGCTCGGGCTGGCTTGTAGTGCGTCGGAGCCGGCGCCGGGTCGCGCCCCGATGGCTGGACCCCGAGGAGGATCCCGAGTGGGGTCCGCTCAAGGATCGCGATCTCGCCGAGTCTCGCCGTGTCCCCATCAACAGGGTCCTCGTCGCCAAGCTGGGCGACCACCGCGACCGGTGGGGGCAGGGCCCCGCGGGCCTGGTGTTCCATCGCAACGGCCATCCCTTCGACCTGTCGACGTTCGACCGGGACGTCTGGCGACCGGCCCGGGTTGTGTTGTTCCCGCCCCGCCCCGACCTGCCAGCCGGGGACCCCCGCCAACCGAAGCTCTCCCGGCTTCGACGCCACGACCTCCGCCACGCCGCCTGCTCGTGGTGGTTGCGTTCGGGTGTCGACGCCACCGTGTGTCAGCGCTGGTCGGGCCACAAGACCCTCTCGGTCTTCCTGGACGTCTACCAAGGCGTCGCACCCGGCCGGGAGGGCGAGGGCATATCCCTTCTGGAGCGGTCCCTCGCCGAACCGGTCACGCCTCCAGCCGACTGAGCCACTCCTCGTACCAGTCGTCGCGGACCCGCACTGCGCCGTTGCGAAGGCGCACGGTCCGGGGGAAGTCGGGGTGGCCGCGTGAGGACCACTTGTACGCCGTGTTGATGGAGACCCCCAGGTCTGCAGCGATGTCCTGGATGCTCCACCACCGTCCTCCCGGGTGGCGCGTCGAAGGTAGGAGACCCCCCGTCGTGCGGGTCGGCGCGTCCGTGGCCGTCACAGCGCCATCAGTCCGTCCTCGGGCTCTGACGCTGCGGTCGGGGCCGCGCCAGAGAAGCACCGGGCTCGGCCTGAAGGCGGTGGTTGGACCCGAGTGCTGCCCTTGCCCCGAGTGCCTTTTGCAGTGCGGGCACCTCCGGAAAGGAGGCTCGGGCGCTGCGCGGACAACCGACGACCGGCGCCCGCCGCATCGTCACAGTGCCACGGTTCCAAGCCGGCGTCGCCGCGTACGGCCAGCCAGGATGCGGGGTCGTGCGCAGCGGGCAGTGTCGACACGAGCACCTGTCGGCCGAGAGCGACGAACACCTGCTCGTATCTGGCGGCGGAGTCCCCGACCGGCGTTGTCTCCGTCGAAAGCGAGCACCGGCCTAGAGGGGTGAAGGGCCATGATTCGACGGACCTGGGTGTCGGACAGCTCCCGCCCGGACTGGGTGACCGGGCAGAACCGGTCGCTGCGGCTGCGACGGATGGCGGCGACGGCGATGGCCATGGCGTCGAGGGTGCCTTCGACGACGATGACCTGGCCGTGTGGGTCGGCCGGTGCGGCGAGCGGCTGGTAGAGGTTGACAGACTTGTCGTAGATGGCGGTGCGGGGCGGGTTCTTGTACTTGGCCCAGCGCTGCTGGTCACCGACGTTGCGCCCGATGATCCCGATGACACGTTGTTGGTCGTCTCGGATGGGGATGAGGACCCGTTGGCGGTAGAAGTCACTGGCCGCCCTCCCGCCGACTTGGCGGTGGGCGAGCCCGGCGTCGACTAGCTCGTCGTCGCTGAAGCCCCTGGCCCGCAGGGCGCCGACGAGCCCGTCGGCTTTTGCCGGGGTATAGCCGGCTTCGGGCCGGCCGGTCTGAGATTCCAGCATCCGGACCTCGATGCCTCTGCCGGCGAGGTAGGCGCTGGCGCGGGCGTGTAGCGAGGGGCAGCTGTAATAGCCCCAGGCGGTGTCGAGGGTGGCGAGGACACGCTCGGCGGGTGTGCGGCCCGCATCGGGGGTCTCGGGACCCTCGCTCGACCTCGGCGACAGCGGAGTGCCGTCGCCCGCCCACCTGAGGCAACTGAAGCCCCCTGTAACGGAGGCCGCTCCGGCCCAGGCGTTAGTGAGCGACGAACCCGAGTCGAGCACCGTGATCGCTGCGGTGACCCCAACTCCCTCGGTCTCTCGGGCCCACTGGATGACGTCGCCTTTGGCTGAGCAGCCGAAGCAGTAGAACCGGTCGTCGTCGAGGTAGAGCCGCAGGGAGGGGGTGCGGTCGGGGTGGCTGTGGGACGGCAGCGGGCAGCGCACGGTGACCGAACCGGTGTCGGTGTTGAGGGGGATGCCGGTGCGTCGCGCTACCTCGGCGAGGCGGTGGCGTCGCAGGGCGGCGTGGATCGGAGACGGACCGGTCATAGCGAGACACCCACGGGTGGGGTGGACGGCTCGATGGTTGCCTGTGGCGCCGGCGTGCCCTCGGGTCGAGGGGGCAGGTGGGTGCCGGTGAGGCGTTCGTGGGCGAGTCTTGCGGACGCCGAGAGCCGGTTGACGCGCCGGGCGGGCAGGTCGGGCAGGGCGATTCGTACGGCGATGGTGTCGGCGCCGCGTTGGGCGGCGTCGAAGGCGACGAGGCGGCCCAGGGTCCGCGAGATGGCGGCGTGGGAGCCGAGACTCTCGGCGAGTCCGAGGCTGACGGCGAGGTCGGTGCTGTCGATGGTGACGCCCGGTCTGGTGGTGGCGACGCGGGCGAGACGCTGCCACGCCCAGGTGGCGGAGGGGCCGAGCACTCCGAGCCAGACCGCTTCGATGTAGGCCGTGCCCGGGCGGTGGCCGTGGCTTTCGATGACCGGGTCGGGCCACGCAATAACCGTGAGGTGGGAGGGGGTGGGCTGGTTTGTTTGGGGCCGGTTCACAGCTCCATCTCCCGGGCCGCGGTCGCCGGCGCCACATCCGGGGCGGCCGGGGTCGTGTGTCGGTGGCCGTCGCGGTACCACTGGCCTCGGCTGTCGGCGTAGCCGATCACGACGGGCAGCTCGCGGTCGCTTCGTGGCTGGGTGTGGAGGATGACGCCGGCGCCGAGGCGGGTGACGCCCAGTTCCGGGCTGCGGGTGAGGCCGTCGGCGGCGACCCGGCGGCTGTAGTCGATGGGGAGGGCGACGCCGGCGTCGGTGGCGGCGCGGCGTAGTCCGGAGGCCGCCCATTCGATCTGGTGGTGGGATGCGGGGCGGCCCATTAGTACGGGTTCTCGTTCGTCGTGGCGGTGTCGTTGGTGGAGGCGTCGGTGACCAGTTCTTCGAGGTCGGCGGGTTCGGTGTCGCGCTGGTCGATCCACCACGACGCTGCGTCGATGTGCCGGGCGGGGAGTTCGACCCGGGCGGCGAAGTCGTCGTCGGCTAGGCCGAGGGTGTGATGGGCGGCGGCGAGGAGCTGGCAGCGGACCCGCCGCCCCCACTCGACTGCCTTGTCGGAGCCGCAGAGCGGGGGCATGGGCGCCCGGGTTTCCCACGCCTCGGTCTCGGCCAGTTCCTCGGCGCGGCGCCCGGCCAGCCACGCGGCTCGCTCCCGGGCGGCCGCAGCGTCCCGTGCTGCTTTCCAGCAGTCGGTGCAGTCTCTGGTGGCGAGCCAGCGGGCGGGGCCGGCCCGCTCGGACGGTCGCTTGGCGGACGGGTCGTGGGAGGCGGTGTGCCCGCAGGGGTGGTGCGGCTCCCAGTTGGTCTCGACGCTCATGGTGACCTCCTGTGGTGGAGGCCGCGGGCTGCGGCCTCTATAGGGTCACCGGCGGGCGGTCCATGCTATTGGGCGGCCCGGTCGATCTCGGCTTCGATCCGCCGGGTCACGTCGGCGGTCACGAACCGGTCCCACTCGCCGCTGTCGGTGGCTCGCAGCCGGGTAGGCGAGTCGGTGTGGGTGGCACCGCAGCCCAGGTCGGCCGTCCAGGCTTTGAGCAGCGCGGTGATGTCGCGCACTGCTCGGAACCAGTCGACCGGGGCGGTGGCCGGCGCCGAGGGGGCGAAGCTGGAGTGCTCGTGGTCTCGGAGGGCAGCCAACGCTTCGACGTGGTCGTTGTGGAGCCACCAGCAGCGGGGGATCACGTGATGGTCGAGATGGGCGAACCGGCCTTGGAGGGTCTCGACCCAGGCCCGCAGCTCGTTCCACTCGGCGGCGGCGTCCGCGGAGGGCAGCGACGGCCAGTGCGTCGGGGCGGGGACATCTGCGATGTCTCCGGCGTCGAAGCCACGGCTGTCGAAGGCGCTGCCGTCGTAGCCGTTGCCGATGAGATGGCCTATTTGGTCGAGCGGGTTTGCTTCCCCGGTCTCGTCTCCTGGTCTCATCGGTTCTTATGGTTGGCTCGGCGGAGGCGGGCGACGATGACGTCGGTGGCCTGGCGTCGGCCGGTTCGCCGCCAGGCCGGGTTAGAGTCCAGGATCCGGTGCAGTTGGCTGTGACAGGCTCGGTCGAGGGGGATCAGGTCGGTGTCGGCTTCGTGGCCGAGCCGGTCGTAGCTGCGATGATGCAGGTCACCGCGACGTAAACTCCACGGTCTCGCGCAGACCAGGCACGTCGGTTCACCCCGATGCGCGGCGACCCAGTCGTCCAGCCACCGTTGCCGTCTCGCCTGCCATCCTGCGCTGCCCATCCAGGCGGCGTACTCGCCTCGCCGACAAACCCGCCGGGGTGACCAGGGGAGACCGGGTCGGGGGTCACGCACCGGACGCCACCTCGCCGGACTGCGCGTGGGCGAGGATCCCTCCGGCGAGCATCCGCTGCTCCCACGCCTGGCGGGCGGCGGTCAGCTCGGGTGCGTCGGCCCGTGAGGTCCACGGTTGGAGGCGCATCATGATCGGCGGGGCGGAGCGCAACAGCAACAGGCCGGTGCCGATCGGGAGTCGGCGCAGCTCGGAGGGTTCGAGGATCGGGCGGTGCCGGACCGTCGACGACACGGACCGTCCCGCCGCCCCGCCGGCCCCGCGTGTTTCGGACCATTCGGTGACCTCGCGTTCGCCGATCAGCCGGGAGATGTCGCCCAGGTCGTCGGCGTTGGCGGACCCGCCGAGGATGACCTTGGCGATGGCGGAGTCCCAGATGGCCCCGCTGGCTTCGCGTCCCCAACGGTCCCGGGCCTGGGCCAACGATTGGAGGACCGTCACGGTGGTGATCCCCGACCCCCCGCCCTCCGACATCAGCGACGGGAGGGACGGGAGGGGGTAGTTGGCGGCCTCGTCGAGGATCAGTGCCAAGGGTGGGTCGAGACGCTGACCGGCCGAGCGTGCGGCCAGACGGCGGGCGGCGTCGATAAGGTCCTCGATCAGCGCGGCCACCAATGATGCGGTGGCTGAGGCTCCGGTGGCGGTCCCGAGCAGGTAGACGCTGCCGCGCATGGCCAGGAACGCCAACGGGTCGAACTCCCGACCGTCGTCGGGGGTGACGGCGGCGAGTACGGTGGGGTCGGCGAGGGGAGCGAAGGTGTTGGCGACCATGGCCCAGGTGGAGTCCCGGGTGCGCTGGTCGGCGGAGATGATCGCATCCAACGCCCGATCCCACCCCGGTGTCGCCGCCGGGTGGGTGGCCAGGATCGAGGTGGCCTCTTTCGCCGCGCCAGCGGCGTGGCTCCAGCGGTACAGGTCGGCGGGTGGCCTGGCGTCGAGGGCGGCGGCGTGGAGCATGCAGCGGGTGACCGACAGGGCCTGGGTCCGCCAGAAACTGCCGTTCTCCACCCCCGACCTGGCGCCGTCGGCGACGAGGGCCTCGGCACGGATCATCGCCGTCTGGGCCACCTCGCACCCGCGGACCAGCGACCAACGCAGCCGGGCGATGCCCGGGGTGTGGGCGAGGCGTTGGGGGTCGAACACCATCACCGGGCCCCTGCCTGCTCTGGCGGGGAGGGTGACGGCCAGGTTGTCGGGGCGCGTCGAGGTGGTGACCACCGCACCGGGCGCGTCGAGGATCATCGGGATGACCAGGTTCATGCCCTTCCCCGACCGCGGCGGGCCGAGGACCAGGACCGAGTCCTCGACCGACGCCCAACACCCAACCCCCCGGGCTGTCCCGAGCCGGTAGCCGACATCGCCAGGTCGCGGACGGGAGATCGACGGGCGCAGCGTGGCGGAGCGGGCCAGCAACACCTTCGACCCGACGGCACGACGCACCTCCCCCCTGGCAGCAAGCCCTTCAGCGTGTGACGGGTCAATGAACCTCGCCGGGGAGGCCGCTGACCGCCATAGCCGCCACCCCCCGTACGAAATGAACCCGGCAACAACGACGGCGAACGCGGTGACCGTCCAGTAGAGGACCGCCGGGCCGACCGGGCCACCCCACGCGACCGACGGGTCGCCAAGATGGGCGAACGCTACGAAGCCGGCGAGGAGCCCGGCATGAGGTAGATGATCGCCGGCCAGCCACGCCGAGGCTGCCGCAGCGGCATAGAGCAGCCCGGCGAGTCCGGCGGTGCCGAGAAGACCGGCGAGGGCCACGTCGGTGCCCGCAGACGGTTGGCGGTCCATCACGCGCCCTCCGGTCCCGACCCGTCCCAACCGTCGAGGGCAGGTCCTTCGGGCTCCACCCAGCCGCAAACCGGCCGGGGGGCGCTTTCGTGCAGCCTGACGTTCGTTTCGGTCGTCGGGCCAATGGAAGGGAACGGGGTGACGTTGACCGCAGTGGCGTTGGCGCCGCGCTGCGCGTGAAGGACCGCTCTGATCACCAGGTTCGTGTTCGCACGGTCCAGTCCCCCCAGCAGGTCCTGGAGGCTCCGGCCGGTGTGGATGCCGGCCAGTTCTGCGGCGACCGCCAGTATCTGGGTTTCGCTCGACGAGGCGGCCAGGTTCGCGGCCAACGCCGCCTCCCAGTCGACCGACGCCATCAGCACCCGGTCATCGCAGAACCCAGGAGCGACATCGACCAAGCAGACGAAGTCGGCGCGGGCCAGCCAGCTGCGATGTTCGACGAGCAGACCGACGGCCGCCTCGGCGGAGTAGGAGCCGGCGGCCTGAGCGAGGAGCGCGGCGGAGAGACGAGCGGGCGTCACAGCCCCACCCCCGCCTCTGCTGCTGGCTCGCGAGTCGCGAAGTCCCCCTTCGATGCGTCGTGGCGAGCACCCAAACCCTCCCGCCGGGCCTGGGCGGCGACCGCTGCCTCGACGCCCGGTGGCCGTCCACCGCCGAGATGCGCAGCGGGGCTGGCGTCAATGATCCGCCGTGACGCAGTAGCAACCCGGCTCTGGGCGGCCGCGAAAGCCTTCGCGCTGTCCTCGCCAGCCCAGCCAGCCACATACGGCAAGGTGTAGCCGTCGGTGGCCATGCCATGCACCGAGGTGACGACGTACGCGACCGACTCCGCCTCGACCTCCTTGACCGGCCAGGGCAGATACCGGCCGGGTGGACCCTGGTGCAACACGCAGTGCGCCGCCTCATGAATCAAGGTCTTCACCATGGCGGCATCGTCCATGTCGGCGCGGATCAACACCGTCCTCGAACCCCAGTTGGTCTGACCGTTCGCGCCCTGCAGCGCCGAGGCGTCCGCGACGGTAGCGACCCGAAAGCCCCGCTCCTCGATCATCGCCAAGACCGCCGCACCGAGCCCGACGGGTGCCTCGCCGAGGAGCAAGGCCGGGGAAGGCGCCTCAGGCAGGGCGACACCGGAAGTTTGTGACACCTCGAAGACGTGCTCGACCCGGAAACCGGCCGGCACCCTGCGGCTCTCCATCCGCTCATCCGATCCGGGCGCCTCACCTTTGGCGAGCGGGCGGGATTGACCGGTCGGGTCCAACGCGACCCGGCGGTCGTAGCGGCACGGGGCGAGGATGGCGTAGCCGTGCTGGCCCTTGTCCACGCTCCGCCCGAGCGCTCTCCATGTGTTGAAACCGGCCAGGTGACTGGGCTGCTCGACAGAAACCAGTCCGTCTGCGAAGGCTTGGGCGTGCTGGGCGACGATAAGCATCACCTTGTTCGGGCTGTAGGCGTGGAGCTTGGCCTGGAAGTCCAAGAAGCGCCGCCAGTCGTCGCCCGTGGTGAGCTTGGCGACCTCGGCCGCCAAGGTCTGCTGCGCCTCGGCGATCTTCGCCGCCGCCTGTGTCTCCCGCTGCTCCTTCGACAGCGTCGGCCTCATGGTGACCTCCTTTCGAGGCCACGCCACGCGGCCTCTACAGGATCACCACCGAGCGGTCCACCCTATGGGGCGCCCGAGAGGCTGGACTGGTTGCAGCGCCGCCGACCCTCCTCCATCGTTGCTTGCAACGGCAAGCAACGGGAAACCGGAGTGTCGCTTATCAACCGTAAATCTGGCCCTCCTGCTGGATCCGTAGGTCTTGAGCCGTCTGTGTTGACAACGACCCGTGGGGAGCGCAGCGACCGGAGGGGAGGTAGGCGATCTGCCTGTTAGTGGGGGGCAATCGCCGCCGCGGTCGAGGAGGGCGGGGGCGATGAGAGCGTCGGGTGATCGGAACCCAATCCAGAGCAAGTGTGGCGACCCCTTCTGTGCCGCGGTTCCTCCCTTGCCGAAGCCCCGAGGCACTTGCCGCTCTCCGGCTGCCCCCGAAGCAGTCGCAAATCCGCGGATCGCTCTGAAAGTTGAGCGTCCCAGTCGTCCGGCTGGGACGCGCTGCTTTGTCGCTTGCCAGCCTTAAGGGACCACTCTGTTGCCGGGAGCATGGGACCATGTCGTGGCCCAGGTTGACCGGCTGACGTGATGATCCTCGGAGCGGGCCCTGGTGTCAAGTTCGACGCTGCCGGCGCGACGGTAGCGATGGTTCGGTCGGGTCGGTGAGGGAGGCGCCGGCCCATGTCCCCGACGTCGAGGTCAGCGTGGCCCAGGGCACGGCGGCGGCCGCCGGCGGGTAACGGCCGGGAACACACCTGCTGGATGGCCTATCGTTACGGGCTGCCACCGAGACGATCCATCAGCTGGTCGGCGGACAGCCCGTAGCGCTCCAACAGCTGCCGGTCGCGAACGAGGTCAATGGTATCTGGCAGCTGGGCGGCGACCTCGTCCACAATCTCGGGCGGGTATCCAGCACGGCGAAGCATCCGGAGGACATCTTCGCGAGACCTCGATTGTCTCTGTTTCATCCCGCCTCCGTATAGTCGGGGACTCCAACAAGACCTTACGTCGACGGACGCGTGTCATCGGATGAGAGCCCTTCCCTGCTTAAGGCCCCGGGTTAAGACGCCCGGCGTGTCGCCCGCCAACGGCATAGCCGACAACTTTCAGCCTCGCGTCTTTCATCATGCAACGGCGGCGAGGACGGTGTCCGATGAGCGGCGAGCATGGAGTCCGGGGCAAGCTCGCATTTGTCTCCGGTGCGGCGCAGCCTCTACAGGTCGAGTGGGCCATGTTCGCTTGGCGGGATGGCGGAGTCGGTGTCGGACGTGGCGGCGACGGGCGACTGGATGCCAGCCCTTCTGGGACGCCTCCTCCGAGTGCCATCGCGGCAGGACGCTTCCGATGCCAGCCGAACCGAGCGTCCGTCGTACGGTCCGAGGCGTGACCGACGACGGCCTGCGGGCGAGTTCGTGGCCGCCGAGCAGCCGGTCCGGCGAAGGTGCGCGAAGATCCCCGCCAGAGATAGCGGGCCTGGGATGGCACCGCAGGGTGCCAACCAATCCACGAAGGAAACCGACCGTGCCGCTCTCGGCTGATCCGCGCTACCCAAGATCTTTCTGCGAAGTTCTCGGGTCGCGCATGGCCTACGTCGAGCACGGGGACGGAGATCCGATCGTCTTCCTGCACGGAAACCCGACGTCGTCGTACCTGTGGCGCAACGTCATGCCCCACGTCGAGGGTCTTGGTCGGTTGGTTGCCCCCGATCTGATCGGGATGGGCGACTCCGACAAGCTGCCGGGCTCCGGCCCGGACCGGTACACCTTCGTCGAGCACCGACGATATCTCGATGCCCTCCTCGCCGACCTCGGGGTCGGCGCTGATGTCACGCTCGTCGTCTACGACTGGGGATCCGTCCTCGGGTTCGACTGGGCCAACCGTCATCGCGGCGCGGTCAAGGCCATTGCATACATGGAGGCGATCGTTCGTCCGCTGACCTGGGACGAATGGCCTGATGCCGCTCGGGGAGTGTTCCAAGGATTCCGCTCGCCGGCCGGTGAGCGCATGGTGCTCGACAACAACGTCTTTGTGGAACGGGTGCTGCCGGGCTCGGTCCTTCGTGAGCTCACCGATGACGAGATGGGCTGGTACCGCCGCCCGTATGAAGCCGCCGGCGAGGACAGACGGCCGACACTGACCTGGCCGCGCCAGATCCCCATCGACAACGAACCCGCCGACATGGTCGCACTCGTCGCCGAATACGCGGACTGGCTATCCACCAGCGCCACCCCCAAGCTGTTCGTCAAAGCCGACCCCGGTGCCATCTTGACCGGCGCACAGCGAGCGTTCTGCCGGACCTGGCCCAACCAGCGCGAGGTAACAGTCAGCGGCAACCATTTCGTCCAGGAGGACTCACCCGACCAGATCGGCACGGCCATCGCCGACTGGTACCGGCAGCTCTGATCCCACGCCCCGGGGCGCTGCCGGCGTCGACTTCATGGGGTGCGCGGAGTCGGTTCCGGCTTGCCGAGCAGACCCAGGTAGCCGGTGGACAGCATCACCAGGGTGTCGATCATCTCTTCGATGTCGCTGTAACGGCCGTCGAGGTGACCGAGCGCCAGTGCCTCGGTCATCCCGATGATGGCGTCGGCGATCATCTCCCCTCGACGCCGCTGCCTCGGTGAGCGCATCTCAAGTCCGGCCGCTCCGAGATCCTCGATGAGCTCGAGCCTGAAGTCTCGGCGGATCTGTCGGCTCCAGTCCCCAAACGGCGACGTGCGGTCGTCGCGACCGGACATGAGCAACCGACTCAGCCGAGGATGGGCGAGCATGGTGGTGAGGGGTGCCCGGAAGGTCTCGCGTAGTGAGGCTCCATCCCGTGCCGCCCGCGCCGTCCGACGAGCGGCGCGAGCCATTCGGCTCTCCTCGGCCGCCAAGTCGTCGACGAGAGCGTGCAACAGGTCGTCCACGTCACTGAAGTGCACATAGAAGGTGGACTGCGCGATCCCGGCCCGCCCCGTGACCGCAACGGTCGTCAGCGCAGCCTCACCGTGCTCGTCGAGGATGCTTGCGGCCGCTTCCAGCAGCCGGCTCCGAGTCGCCGCCTTTCCCTCCCGGCGGCTGACCGCTGGGTCTCTCGCCAATGGCCGAGACGTCATTGTCATCCCACACTAGCCAAGCCGCAATTCACCGATTATACTATCGGTCAATGCTTCAAGCGTTCGGGGGGAAGGTCGCCGTCGTCACCGGCGCGGCCAGCGGGATCGGCCTGGCTCTGAGCCGCCGGCTCGCGGCCGAAGGGATGCGCCTGGCGCTGGCGGACATCGAGGCTCAAGCGCTGGCGGGGGCCGCGGGTGCGCTGCGGAAATCGGGTGCGGAGATCCTCGACCGGGTCGTCGACGTGTCCGACGATGCGGCCGTCGACGCCTTCGCCACGGAGGTACTGCGCGACCTTGGAGTGCCACAGCTGCTCTGCAACAACGCCGGCGTGGGCGGAGGATGGGCGCCAATGTGGGCCGCCACCCGCAAGGACTGGGACTGGATGATGGGAGTCAACCTGTACGGCGTGGTCAACGGGGTCCGCGCCTTCCTCCCCGCGATGCTCAAAGCCGGAGATGAGGGCCACGTGGTGAACACCTCCTCCGTGGCCGGGCTCACGACCGGGCCTGGTGAGGTCTACGGCGTCACGAAACACGCCGTGCAGCGATTCACCGAGGGACTCTGGTACGACCTCAGGGCCCGAGATGAGCGAATCGGCGTGTCGGCGGTCTGCCCCGGCATCGTGGCCACCCGCATCAACACGGGTGCCCGAAACCGGCCCGCCCCATCTGGGGTGAACGGCCAAAGCCCCGAGGACCTTGCCCTTTTCGAGGCGATGGACGCCCGCTACGCCGAGATCGGGATGGCGCCCGAGGAGGTAGCGGAAGCGATCGTGGCTGCGGTTCGAGATAACCGCTTCTACGTCCTCACCCACCCATGGGTGAAAGACCTCGTCTGGGCGCGCGCCGACGCCGTCGCGGGAGAGACGAGGCCGCCGGAGCTCCCTGCGACCAGGGCTCGTCGATGAGCGCCGGCGACATCGTGCAGGAGCCGCGCCGGGTGGGCAGCAAGGACTCCTGGCGGGCGGCGGTGCTGGTCCGACCGCAGGCGTCCGAAGCGCCACCACCAGCGATCCTGTTCGGCACGCCGGACATCGCCTGGCAGCGGGGTCACGCCCCCGCGAGATGGGCCCAACCCGGTCCGGGTGCCACGCCGATCATCGACGCCGCCGAACACGAGCGATGCAACCCGCCCGACCTGCAGGAAAGCGCGGCGTACGAGATCATCGCCTGCCACGCCGCCGAGCGGCGCATCTCCCGGGCGGCCCCCACCAGGTCTACGACGAGTATCTCGGACCGGCCCGCACGCTGGCCGCGGACTGGTTCACGGAGCACCGGTAGGACCGAGCACCTGTAGGTCAGCGCGCAGCACCCGCCCGCCATCCGACGGGCGGCACCGTCGCAAAAACCGGGGGTAACACATGTCGGACCGAATGGACCGTCGAACGTTCCTGATCAACGCCACCAAGGTCGCCGGCCTCGGGTCGCTCGCCGTCTCCGGCGGGGGGCTCCTCTCGGCGTGCGGTTCGGGGTCGACGTCGAGCCCGCATTCCGCCGCCGCGGGCTCGAGCAACACCGTCGCACCGGCCGGCAAGGCGAAGCACGGCGGAAACCTGAAGGTCGGCACGTGGACCGACGAGACCACCCTCTTGTACCTGCAGGGGACATGGGACGCCATCGGTTACGACTACGGGATGGCCATGCTCGACCCGTTGATGGTGGTGGCCCCCGACGGAAAGCTGCTGCCGTATCTGGCCAAGTCCGTGACCCACAACCCCGACTACACGGTGTGGACCGTCACCGTGCGCCCTGGCATCACCTACGTGGACGGCAGCCCCCTCGACGCCGCCAACCTCCTGGCCAACTTCAAGGCCACGACCGCGTCGGCGACCATCGGCTACATCTTCTCCCCGGTCAAGTCCGTCGCTGCTAGCGGCAGCCACTCGGTGGTGGTGACGATGAAGCAGCCCTGGGTGCCCTTCGACGCCTACCTCACGACCTTTTGGCCCCAGGCCACCGCCACGCTCTCCCCCAAGTACAAAGGCAAGCCCATCGGGACCGGGCCATTTATGTACAAGGCCTGGGAGCCCGGCAACCACCTCTACCTGACCCGGAACCCCAAGTACTGGCGCAAGGGTCTGCCGTACCTGGACCAGATCTCGTTCCTGCCCATGCTCAACTCCCAGCAGAAAGAGAACGCGCTGAAAGCGGGAAACATCGACGTCGCCGTGGTGGGCAACACCATCGACGACCTGACCGGCATCGTCGGCGACGCGAGTCTGCAATACATCAACGACTCGAAGGTGAGAGGCCCGGAAACGGACATGGTCTACTGGCTCCTCAACTGCGCCGTGGCACCGACCAATGACGTGCGAGTGCGCAACGCCTTGGCCTACGCCACCGACCAGTCTCTGTTCTGGAAGGAAGTTTTCATCGGGTCGGGAGGCGTCGGAGGACCCGGATCGAGCGTCCCCGTCACCGGCCCGTTCCAGCCCGGGTCCCCCTACTACGAGCTCGACACCGGCTACCCCCAGAAACAGGACATGGCCAAGGCCAAGGCCCTCATCGCGCAGTACGCCAAGGAGCACGGCACCCCGAAGATCACCCTGACGGCCAGCAGCGAGGTCAAGGAGCTCACCGCGCTCCAGCTGACCCAGTCCATGTGGCAGGAGGCAGGTGTCCAGGTCACGGTGCAGCAGCTCGACGTCGGAACGCTGATCGTGCGGGCACTCAACGGGCACACACAGGCCGTCTACTGGGACTACGGCGCGGCCCTCGACCCGGACCAAAACTTCCCGGCCTGGAGCCCAAACTTCACGGCCCGCATCGGCACCATCGCCTTGGAGGAGACCCGCCTCAAGGACCCGCGAATCGATCCTCTGCTCACTAAGGGCAGGACCAGCGGGGACACGACGACGCGCGTCGCGGCCTACAAGGGTCTGGCCAAGGTCTTCGGGGAGCTCACCCCGTACATCTACATGGGGCGGGGCCTTGGTGGCCTGGCCGCCAGCAAAAACGTGCAGAACCTGGGCTCGCTCACCACGCCAGACGGCTCCCAGATCCTGTGGTCCCAGGCGGGGACGCTTCCGACCGAGCTGTGGCTCAGCTAGCCCCCGGGCTCCGGCACGGCAACCCGGGTAGCGGCGAGTCGGAGCGCGACGACACCGCCTCGGCTCGTCGCCGTCGGGTCGGATCGATGGGCCCGACGCTCAGGCGGCTGGGGTGGCGTGCCCTCTACCTCATCGGGGTGCTCGTGGCCGCCACCGTGCTGACCTCGTTGCTGATCAACCTCCTGCCGGGCAACCCGGCGCTCAGCATCCTCGGGCGGGGCGCCACCCCGGCGGCGGTGGCGAAGGTTGACGCCACGCTCCACCTAAACCAGCCGTTTCTCACCCGGTACTTCGACTGGCTGGGCGGGCTACTGCACGGCAATTTCGGCACCTCCTATCTCACCGGCCAGTCCGTGGCGCACTCGCTGGCCCAACGCATTCCCGTGACCTTCGAGGAGATCGTCTACTCCCAGGTCATTGCGCTCGTGGTCTCCATTCCTCTCGGGGTGTGGAGCGCCTACCGGCCCGGAGGGAAGGTCGACAAGGTGGTGACGGGCGGCGTGTTCTTCTTCATCGCCATGCCGGTGTTCGTGCTCGGGATCCTGCTCACCCTGGCCGTCGCGGTGAAGGTGACGTGGTTCCCCGCCGGCGGGTTCACACCCTTCCTCCAGGATCCCGTCCAGAATCTCTACACGCTGACGTTGCCCGCCCTAACCCTGGCCGCGGGTGCCCTTGCCGGGTACGTGCGGGTTCTGCGAGCAGAGATGATTGCCACGCTGCAACAGGACTACATCTCCGTGGCCCGGTCCAAGGGCCTTTCGGTTCCCTACATCCTGCGCAAACACGCCTTCCGGCCGTCCGCTTTCACGCTGCTGACGATCGCTGGCCTCAACGTGGCCGGGCTCATCGGCGGCGCCGTGGTGGTGGAGCAGATTTTCTCGATCCCCGGCGTGGGCTCCTACTTGGTCGGCTCGATCCTGCAGCGGGACTACATTGCCGTGCAGGGGTGCGTGGTGGTCATCGCCGTGGCCTTCGTCCTGGTCAACTTCGCCGTCGACATCATCTACAGCGTGCTAGATCCGAGGACCGCCCATGGCGGGAGTTGAGCCGGCGATGAGCGCGACCGCCGCCTCGGTGGCCTCCGAAGGCCGGCCGGACCTCGTCGTCACGACCGATCTCGCCGGGTCGGAGGCGCGCCAACGGCGCCTGGGAGTCGTGTTCTGGCTGTCGCTCGGGTGGCTGGCCCTGGTCGTCCTCGCCGCCGTCCTGGCCAACGTCCTCCCCATCGCGTCGCCGACCCAGGTCGGCCTCACCCTCCCCGGCGCCGGGCCGAGCCTCCACCACCTCCTCGGCGGCGACGACCTCGGACGCGACGAGCTTTCACGCCTGATCTACGGCGCCCGGGTATCGCTCGTGGTCGGGTTCTCTGCGACCATCATCGGCTTGTCGGTCTCGCTGCTCCTCGGCCTGGTGGCAGGATACTTCGGCGGCCTTATCGACAAGGTCATCACCTTCGTGGCCGACACCCTGCTGGCGTTCCCGAGCTTGGTGGTCGCCGTGGTCATCATCGCCTTCATCGGGCCCAACCTTCTCGTCATTATCGGCTCGTTGGCCCTCGGCGCCATCGCGCCCGGCACCCGGGTCTTTCGAGGCGTGACCATCCGCTGGGCTGGCCAAGACTTCGTCCTGGCCAGCCGGCTGCTCGGCGCCCGAAGCCGCCGGCTCATCCTTCGCGAGATCCTGCCCAACATGGTGCCCACGGTGGTCGCCTACAGCCTCATCTCGGTGTCGGTGGTGATCTCCATCGAGGCTGTGCTGTCCTACTTCGGCATCTCGGTGCGGCCCCCGACACCGAGCTGGGGCAACATGATCAACGAGGGGACAGGGTACCTGCAGAACTACCCATACCTGGTCCTGTGGCCGTCGCTGGTCCTGCTCCTGACGGTCCTCGCCCTGAACCTGCTTGCGGACCAGCTGCAGCGCTTCTTCGACGTGAAGGAAGGGGGGCTGTGAGCCCCCGCAGCGCAACGAACGCCACGGAAGGACCGCTCCTTCGGGTCGTGGACCTAAAGACCCACTTCCGCACCGACCGGGGCGTGGTCCGGGCGGTGGATGGGGTAAGCCTCGAGCTCGAGCAGGGCCGAACGCTCGGCATCGTCGGAGAGTCGGGATCCGGCAAGACCATCCTCTCCCGCTCCATCATGGGCCTGCTTCCCACCGCCGACGTCATCCGCTCGGGACAGGTGTTCTTCGAGGGGCGGGACCTGGTCACCTTGGACCCGAAGGAGTTGCGCCGCGTCTGGGGGGTGGGGATCAGCATGGTGTTCCAGGACCCCATGAGCTCCCTCAACCCGGTACTGCGCATCGGCAAGCAAGTGTCGGAAGGACTGCGACGCCGGATGGGGATGACCAGGCGTGACGCCGACGCCCGAGCGGTGCAACTGCTCCGTTCGGTCGGGATCCCCGAGCCGGAGCGACGGGCACGCGAGTACCCCCAGCAGCTATCGGGCGGCATGCGCCAGCGGGTCATGGCCGCCATGGCCCTCGCCTGCGGGTCCGAGCTCCTCCTCGCCGACGAGCCGACCACGTCGCTTGATGTCACGATCCAAGCCCAGATCCTCGACCTCCTCCAGGCCCAGCAAAAGGAGCGGTCGATGGCCATGATCCTCGTCACCCACGACCTCGGGGTCGTCGCCGGGCGCACCGACGAGATCGCGGTGATGTACGGCGGCAAGATCGTGGAGCAGGCGCCCACTGCCGAGCTGTTCGACAACGTCAAGATGCCCTACACCGAAGCCCTGATCCGGTCCATTCCCCTGGTCACCAACCCCAGCCACACCCGGCTCCAGGTGATCGGAGGGCGCCCACCAGACCTCCTCCGACCTCCGCAAGGCTGCCGCTTCGCGCCCCGATGCCCCTACGCTCAGCCTCGGTGCACCGCCGAGGAGCCACCCCTGACGTCGGCCACGGGCGGGAGCCACCGCTACGCCTGCTGGTACCCGGTCGGCACGCCCGCGGCCCGGGGGGGGCTCCGACACACCGGCTCCGAGGCCCCTCTGTCGAACCTCCCCCGAGCGGGCGCCTAGATGGCCGGCAGCGGCGTCGCACACCTCAGGACGGGTTCCGACCCGCTCCTCCGGGTAGAGCACTTGGTTGTCGAGTTTCCCGCCGGTCGGGGCCAGAAGGTCCACGCCGTCTCCGATGTGTCACTGGACGTGCTGGCGGGCGAGACCCTCGGCATCGTCGGCGAGTCGGGATGTGGCAAGTCGACCACCGGCAAAGCCATCGTCCAATCGCCTCGACCCACATCGGGGTCGGTCCGCTTCGCCGGCCAGGAGATGACCGCGCTCCGGGGGGAGGAGCTCCGCCGCACCCGCACGCAGATGCAGATGATCTTCCAGGATCCGATCTCCTCGCTTAACCCCCGTCGCCGGGTGGGTGACATCGTGGCCGAGCCGCTGGCCATCTGGGGTCACGGGACGCCGGCGCAGCGCCGGGCGCGGGTCCGAGAGGTCTTCGACACCGTCGGGCTCGATTACGACACCACGGCCGGCCGCCGGACCCACGAGTTTTCCGGAGGGCAGTGCCAGCGGATCAGTATCGCCCGCGCCCTCACGCTGGACCCGAGGCTGCTCATCTGCGACGAGCCGGTGTCATCCCTCGACGTGTCGGTCCAAGCGCAGATCCTCAACCTGCTGGAGGACATGAAGGACCGCTACGGGCTCACCATGGTATTCATCGCCCACGACCTGGCCGTCGTCAAGAACATCAGCGACCGGGTCGCGGTCATGTACCTCGGCAAGATCTGCGAGGTGGCAAGCGCCGACGACCTGTACGTGGCTCCCTTGCACCCATACACCCGCGCCCTCCTCAGTTCGATTCCGGTCCTCGACACCACGGCGCGCGCCACTCATGGGCCGGCCGCCGCCGGCGAGCCTCCCTCGCCGCTTTCGCCGCCCAGCGGCTGCCGATTCCGGACAAGGTGCCCTCGGGCGAGCGAGCGCTGCGCAGTGGAGGAACCCACTATCCGTGCCATCTCCGACACGCACTTCGTGGCGTGCCACCATCCCCACGAGGTCGGGTGCGCGAACAGCGCGGTCCCAGACAAGGTCGAGCAGTCGGCGGACGCGACCGATAGGAGTCCGGCCTCATAAGCGACGAAGCCAGGCCGGCGGCGGGCCAGAAGAATCCGGTCAGACCTCAGGCGGGGTGCCGACCCGTGGCATCCGGGGGGAGCAGGACAGCGAGCTGTCGGAAGCGGGCGACCAACCGCCCGGTCGCGTCCCACAGCTCACCGTCCTCGTCGATCAGACCGCTCGACACGGTCCGGGTGCGCAGCTCGGCTCGCAGCCATGGCTCGTCTGGTGCCGGGGCGGCGAGAACGTGGACGGTCAGCTCCAGGGTCGGGAGCCAGCCGACCGAGACGCTGCTCATGACGGTCGGCGGGAAGCCGTCGGCGATCGCCGGCAGCATCTGCGGGCTGACGGTCTCCTCGTCGAGCAGCCGGATCCAACCGGAGAGGGATGGGTGGCCATCCGAGCCGGGTCCCCACCCGTCACCGGGATCGACGCGGATGGCGAAGTTGCGCAGAGAACGGGTCAGGGCACGTGTCCCTGCGGGTGACGCCGACAACAGGTCGAACAGGTCGGTGCAGGCGTCGGGGGACGGGATGGGCCCGGCGACGGCCTCCACGGTAGGTGCCGGTGGCGTGTCTCTGGAATGATCGTCGAGATCGGCGAACATGGCGGTCACCCCCAATCGCTCCTTGCCGTCCTGCCAGACCTCGGCGGCGCCCGTCGAGGCGGTGCGGCCGCGGCGGATCACCGACGTGCGCACCGTCGCGGCGCCAGTGCCGGTGGGTCGCAAGAAGTGAGCCGTAGCCGTCAGCGGGTGTGGCTGCCCGACCGCCGCTCCCAGCGCCGCGGTGGCCGCAGCCATGACGACACCACCGTTCTGGTTGCGGCCGACCCCCCAGCGTGAGGGGAAGGAGACCTGCCAGCGATCGGGCCCGGTCGAATCGACGGCCAGCTCTGGCAGCACCGCGACCACCGCTCAGCGTCCCTTCCACTCCGGGGCCCGCTTCTCGGCGAAGGCCCGCGGGCCCTCGACGAAGTCCTCCGATGCGAACAGGCGGGCCAGACGTCCCGAGTCGCGGTCGGCGCGCATGGCTTCCTCGAAGGTCATCCCCAGGCCGGCCGTCACCGCCTCCTTGGTGATGCTGAGGCTGACGGGGGAGCAGCGGAGCATGTCCGCCGCCCAAGCCCGGGCCGTCGCCATCAGATCGGCCATGGCCACGACCTCGTTGGCCATGCCCAACCGGTGGGCCTCGGCGGCGTCGATCTGGCGGCCCGTGAGCATCATCCCCATGGCCGTCTTCAACGGCACATGGACGGGCAGGCGGTGCAGGCCGCCGGCGGCGGCGACGAACCCAACCAGGGGCTCGGGCAGGGCGAAGCGGGCGTGGTCGGCGGCGATGATCACGTCGCAGGCCAGGGCCAGCTCGAAACCGCCACCCATGGCGAACCCGTTGACCGCAGCGATGATGGGCTTGTTGCAGGTGAAGCCGCTGGTGATCCCGCCGAAGGGCACGTCCCGGCGCGGCGCGACCCCGTCTTGGCGAGTCCTGGCTGCGGTTGCCTTCAGGTCGTTGCCCGCAGAGAAAGCCCGCTCGCCGCAACCGGTTAGGATCGCGACCCAGGCATCGGCGTCGTCACGGAACGTCCCGAAGGCGTCGGCCATCTCGGCGTTGGCCTCGGCATGAAGCGCGTTGAGAACATCGGGCCGCTCGATGGTCACGTAGGCGATCCGGTCCTCGACCCGGTAGGCGATGTGCTCGTAGGGCATTCGGTCTCCTCGCAGGTGTCGTTGCGGCGCCCCTACGCGTCGGCGGGGACCCGCCCACTCGTGGTGGCGTTGGCCCGAGCCGACGCCACCAGTTCGGGCACGACATCTCCGAGCTCGGCCGGCTCCCACCTGGCTCCCTTGTCGACCTCGGGGCCAGCGATCCAGCCCTCCGCCACGCTGATGTGACCGCCTCGTACGTTGAACACCCGACCGGTCACCTTCGCCGCCCCCGGGCTGCCGAGCCACACCACGAGCGGGGCGATGTTGTCGGCGTGCCCGGCGTCGAACTCGTCGGGTCCGGGCTGCGTGCGGTTCTCGGCGGGACGGAGGTTTTCGGTCATGCGGGTCAGGGCCCCCGGAGCGATGGCATTGACCGTGACGCCGTAGCGGGCCAGCTCTTGCGAGGCGATGATGGTGAACGCAGCGATCCCGGCCTTCGCCGCGCCGTAATTGGTCTGACCGACGTTCCCGTAGATCCCCGACGACGAGCTGGTGTTGATGATCCTGGCATCGTTGTCCTCGCCCGCCTTGGACCGCTCCCGCCAATACGTGGCGGCGATCTGGGTCGGGACGAACGTGCCCCGCAGGTGCACCCGGATGACCGCGTCCCACTCCTCGAGGGTCATGTTGACGAGCATGCGGTCTCGAAGGATGCCGGCATTGTTGACCAGGACGTCGAGGCGCCCGAAGGTCTCGACGGCCGTGGCGATGAGGCGCTGGCCACCCTCCCAATCGGCAACGTCATCGCCGTTGACCACGGCCTCTCCGCCAGCAGCCCGGATGGCGTCGACCACCTCCCCGGCCGGCCCCGCCGACGAGCCCCGGCCGTTGACGTCTGCGCCGATGTCGTTGACCACGACCTTGGCCCCCTCACTGGCGAACGCCAGCGCGTGACCGCGACCGATGCCACCTCCCGCTCCGGTGACGACGACCACCCTTCCCTCGCAGATTCCGACCATCGAGCCCTCTCCCTCCCGGACGGTCAGCCCGGCGCCCGAGCCTCCCATGTCTGTCATCCTCGAGCGCGACCGCGGCGGCGCGCGCCACGATGACGGTACGGGCCGGCTCGGAGGTGGGACAGTAGGGAACCCCCGATTTGTCGCCGTGCAAGCCAGCGTGCGGCGGACCGACGCCGGTTGTAGGGGATTCCCCACTGTCGGACTACGGCGCCAGCGCGCATCATCGGAGCGGAGACACCAGAGCGATGGGGGAAGCGGGGAAGCGATGAGGGTCGACGGCAACGTCACGAGTGAGCCGGACTTGACGTCGGCGCTCGAGGTCTTCGCTCGGGACGGGTACTGCGTGATCGAAGGGGTCCTCGAGCCCGATGAGCTGGCGCGGCTCCGCGACGAGTTGATCCGGGTCGCCGACGTCGAGCGAGAGGCCACCATCGCCGCCGGCGGCGACGAAGGGCCACACAACCAACGGGTGTACGCCCTGACCCACAAAGGTGAGCAGTTTCTCTGGTTGCTCGAGCACCCGCTGCTATGGAGCTTCATGCCTGCAGTCCTCGGACCGGACTTCCTCCTCTCGAGCATCACCGCCAACATCGCCGGACCGGGCGGCGCCGCGATGTACCTGCATCCCGACCAGCTCTACATCCCCCCACCGTGGCCTCCCTACCCTCTCGTCGCCAACATGATGTGGATGCTGGACGACTTCACCTCGGACAACGGGGCGACGCGGGTGGTGCCAGGATCCCACATCCGTTTCACTGGCGGAGACGTCGACCAAGGGCTCAGCCGGGAGGCGGTAGCGGCCGTGGGGACCGCCGGATCGGTGCTCTGCTTCGACGGGCGACTGCTGCACCAGACCGGGCCCAACACGACCGAGCACCAGCTGCGCCGGGGGATCCTCACTTACTGCTGCCGTCCCTGGATCCGACAGCAGGAGAACGCGTCGGTGTCGGTGCCCGAATCGATGCAGGAGACCCTCTCGGAGCGCGTCCGTCAGCTCATCGGCCTCAAACTCTGGGCCGGCCTTGGCAGCGTGGATGGCCCGTCGCAGCGAGGCCTACGCACCCGCTCCGAGCGCCCGTGACCCGCCCCATCGACGGGATCCGAGTGGTCGAGTTCGGCCACGCCGTCTGGGCCCCACGGTGCGCGCAGTTCCTGGTGACCAACTCGTCACGCTTGCAGCGAGTGGTGCCATCGAGACCGCAGATCCCCACCCACACTACGAGGAGACGTACATGCCCGAAGCAGTGATCGTAGCAACCGCTCGCACCCCGATCGGGCGGGCTCACAAGGGGTCGATGACGGGATGTCGACCCGACGACCTCGGATCCCTGGCCGTGCGGGCCGCGATGGCGAAGGTGCCGCAGCTTCCGACCGCTGACATCGATGACCTGGTGCTTGGCTGCGCCCAACCGCACGGCGAGCAGGGCAACAACCTGGCTCGTGTCGTTGCCCTTCTCGCCGGCATGCCCGACGTGGCGGGCGTGACGGTCAACCGCTTTTGCTCGTCGTCATTGCAGTCGATCCGCATGGGCGCGCACGCGATCCGTGCCGGCGAGGGCGACGCTTTCGTCTGCGCCGGGGTGGAGACGGTGAGCCGGTACCTCCCAGGGGATGCGGCGGCCCACAACCCGCTCTTCGCCGACGCCGAAGCCGAGACCCAGCGCCGCAGCAGCGGCGCCGACTCGTGGTCGGCGCCGGCCGGGCTCCCCGACATCTACATTGCCATGGGACAGACGGCGGAGAACGTCCGCCTTTGTGAGGGTGTGAGCCGCGCTGAGATGGACGAGTTCGCCGCCCTTTCCCAGGGTCGGGCCATCGAGTCGCAGCGCAACGGGTTCTTCGAGCGGGAAATCACTCCCGTCACCACACCGTCCGGCCAGGTGGTGACCCAAGATGACTGCCCACGCGACGGCACCACGGCGGAGGTGCTGGCTGGTCTCAAGCCGGCGTTCCGGCCCGACGGGGAGGTGACCGCCGGGAACTCGTGCCCGCTCAACGACGGGGCGGCTGCGGTGATCGTCATGAGCGACACGAAGGCTCGCGACCTCGGCATCACGCCCATCGCCCGCATTGTGGCGTCCGGTGTCACCGGGCTTAACCCCGAGATCATGGGTCTCGGACCGATCGGGGCCTGTCGCCAGGCACTGGCCAGGGCCGGGATGACCATCGACGACGTGGATCTGGTGGAGATCAACGAGGCTTTCGCCGCGCAGGTCATCCCCTCCGCCCGCCACCTGGGAATCCCGTGGGACAAGCTCAACGTCAACGGGGGCGGCATCGCCCTCGGCCACCCCTTCGGCATGACCGGCGCACGGATCATGACCACGCTGCTCAACGGACTCGAAGATGCAAACAAGACCATCGGGCTCGAGTCGATGTGCGTCGGCGGCGGGCAGGGGATGGCCATGGTCGTCGAGCGCCTCAGCGAGTGATCGGTCCAACCACGTCGGACGCCGCGCCCGGCCCGCTGGCCGGGCTGCGGGCGCTCGACCTAACCGACGGGCTGGCAGGTTCCGTGGCCGGGATGCTGCTCGGCGACCTCGGCGCCGACGTGGTCAAGGTCCAGCGTTCCGGGGCGGGACCGTCGGCCGCCGAGCCCGGACGGCACATGTGGGATCGCAACAAGTCCGGTGTGGTCCTCGAACCCGCCGAGCCCGGCGCCGTGGCCGCCCTCGACACGTTGGTGCGCGGTGCCGACATCGTCCTGGCTGGAACCACCGACGAGGTGGCCGGCTACAACGCGCTGGTCCGGCGCGACCTGGCCGCAGGCCGACCGGCGGTGTGGGTGGTGATGCCGCCTTACCTGCTGGAGCACACGCCGTGGGCGGGCGGGCAGGAGTCGGCCGGGCTGCTGTTCTCCCACCTCGGTCACGCCTGGAGCCAAGGCTCCTATGACGACGTCCCGGTCGACTGCGTCTATCCGATGGCCCTGTACATGCAGGGCATATGGGCGGCAACGGTCGCAGTGGCACTCTGCGTCGGCGCGCAGCGCGGCCGGAGCTCGGGCCGCTTTGCCATTGTCGGTGGAGCGCACGGGGGCGTGCTCGTCTCGCCCGGCGCGTTTGCCGTCGGGCGAGACGAGCCGCACATCCACCGGCCGGGCGGCCCAGGCGGAGCTTTGCCCAACTACCGGTGTTACCGCTGCGCCGACGGCGCCTGGCTCTTCTTCGGGGCGTTCACCATCGAGTTCATCCGGCGCGGGTTCGACGCTATCGGAGCAGGGCCGGTGCTGGCCGACCCTCGCATCGGCAACGAACCCGGCCGGGTGCGTCTCCCGGACAACTACGGGTGGGTGACCCGTGAGGTCGAGGCTCGCTTCGCTCGGCGGTCCTGCGCCGAGTGGGTCGAGATGCTCGAGGCCGCCGACGTGCCCGTTGCCGCCATGGGTCACACCGCCGAGTGGCTGGACCATGAGCAGGTTGACGCCTTAGGGCTGCGCCGAGAGCTTCGAAACGACGCCGGCGACGACATCGTCATGCCTGGCCCCCTTCTCACTATGTCCGCCACCCCCGTGACCGTTCGCCATGCTGCGACGACCGTCCCGCTGTCGATCGTCGAGGTAAGGGACCGCTGGCCGCCCCGAGCGCACGCGGCCGTTGACTCGCAAGGAGCCAGGGATCGACCCCTCGCCGGGATGCGAGTCCTCGACCTGGGAACGATTATCGCTGGGCCTTACGCCGCTACCTTGCTCGGCGAGCTCGGTGCCGACGTGATCAAGGTCGAGCGACCACCTCTGGGGGACGAGTTCCGTGTCGCCCACGGTGGGCGAGGTGGGGTCGGCTTCTCGGTGTTCAACCGCGAGCAGCGCAGCGTAATGATCGACCTGAGCCGCCAAGAAGGACGGGACGCGTTCATGACGCTGGTCGGTCGGAGCGACGTAGTGGTGGAGAACTACCGCCCGGGCGTCGGCGACCGCCTCGGCCTAACCCACGAGGAGCTGATGGCGGCCAATCCCCTCGTCACCAGCCTGTCGATCAGCGCCTTCGGTGGGGTCGGCGCCCTCGGGCATCGGCCCGGGTTCGACCCGGTGGTCCAGGCCCTAAGCGGCATTATGCGCTCTCAGGGTGGCCCCGACAGTGCCAGCAGCCCCGCCTTCCTGACGGTCCCCATCAACGACATCCTGGCCTCGGGGCTCGGCGTCTTGGGGGCGTGCGCCTCTCTTCTCGCCCGGCCGAGCATCGGGCGCGGCCAGCACGTGGCGGTCACCCTCTGCGCCTCCGCCTGCCTGCTCCAATCCGAGCAGCTCGTCCGGGTGCCGGGACGCCGGGTGGCGCCGCTGGGAGGGAGGGACTTCGCAGGTCCCGACCCGTTCCAGCACCTCTATCGTGCCGAGGACGGCTGGGTGCGCCTGGCGGGCCGCTGGCCCGCGGACCGGGATCGGCTGGCGGCCGCCGGCCTGCCTGGTGGGGACGCCGACACGCTCGCCGAGGCCCTGGCGGCCTTGGCCGTCGCCGACGTTCTTGGCCGATTGGCGGCGGTGGGCGTCCCCGTCGCCGAGGCCCGTCAAGCTCGTCAACTGGTCGACGACGAGTACCTGCTCGATAGTGGATTGCTGAGCGTGACCGAGGAGGACCGGACCAAGGTCTTGCGGGTCGGTCCCGGGCGCTGGCTCGCGGTGCCCGGCCTACCCCAGCCCCCGCCGGGCGAAGCGCCTCTCGCCGGCGAGCACGCGGGCGCCGTTCTCGTCGAAGCCGGCGTGGACGCCGACCGGGTCGACGCCCTCGCCGCGGAGGGCATCGTTCAGGGCTTCTTGGCGCCGGTGTGACGAGCAGGCCCGTGCCATCCGCGGAGGTCGTCCGCGACGGCCTGTACTTCGGCGAGGCGCCCCGTTGGCGCGACGGCCGCCTGTGGTACTCGGACTTCTTTGCCCGGTCGGTGCACGCCCTCGTGCCCGGCGGCGACGACGAGGTGGTCGTTGAGCTCGACGACGAGCCCTCGGGGCTTGGCTGGCTGCCCGATGGGCGGCTGGTGGTGGTGGCCATGCGTTCCCACCGCCTGCTGACGGTGGGAGCCGACGGCACGACGGAGGCCTACGCCGACATCTCGCCGTTTGCCGTTCACCGCTCCAACGACCTGGTGGTGAGCGCCACGGGCCATGCTTACGTGGGGAACTTCGGCTTCGACGACGACGCCTACGCGCGCCACGGCGGTCCGATACCGACGAGCCTCACGAGGGTGGACCGGTCGGGGACGGTGTCGGAGGCGGCCGGCGACCTCCTCTTCCCCAACGGCATGGTTGTGACCGATGGAGGGACCACGCTGATCGTCGCAGAGACGTACGCGTCCCGGCTCACGGCGTTCGCGGTGGCTCCCGATGGGGGCCTGTCGCAGCGGAGGGTGTGGGCCGAGCTGTCGGGATCGGCACCCTATCCCGACGGAATCTGCTTGGATGCCGACGGCGCTGTCTGGGTGGCCAGCGCCAGCGAGCCCCGCTGCGTGCGGGTGGCCGAGGGCGGCAAGGTGGTCGAGGTCGCCCTCTTTTCCCAGCCCTGCTTCGCCTGCGCGCTCGGCGGCGTCGACCGCCGTGTGCTCTATGCCATGACGGCGCCGACGTCGGATCCGGCGCAGGCGTCCGCAGTGCCGAGAGGCCGGATTGAGCAGGTGAGAGTGGCCGTGCCAGGCGCGCGCGGCGCATGAGGCGTGATGGTCGGTGGGTCGGCTTTCGTCGTCGAAGGGATGACGATAGGGAACCCACTACTGGTTCTCCTCTCTGGCCATACGTACCATCCGAAGCAGGGGACGGGCCGCACTCGAAGCGGCGAGGACCCGAACGGAAGCGCGGCCGGAATGTCCGGAGACGAAGGGGGAAGTGCATGATGCATGGTGCCGGTCCGGTGGTGGTGGCCGAGGACTTGGTCGTGGACTTCCCCGTCAGCGGTCGCGCCCCGGTTCGCGCTGCGGACCACCTCAGCTTTGAGTTGGGCCGCAGCGAGATCCTCGGCATCGTGGGAGAGTCGGGATCGGGTAAGTCGACGGTCGGCCGAGTGGTGGCGGGCTTCCAACGTCCGACAGCGGGCAGGGTGCGATACGCGTCGGAGCGCAACGACCTCGAGGAGCGATCGCAGCGACGGGCGAGGGGCTACCGGGACGTGCAGATGATCTTTCAGGGGTCGGCGAACGCCCTCAACCCCCGCCTGCCGGTGTGGAAGCTGGTCGGCGAGGGCTTCGCGCCCAATGACACCCTGTCCCGCCCCTGGGGGGACCGGGGTAAGGGGCTGAAGGCGCTGGTCGCAGATCAGCTTCGTCGGGTCGGGCTGCCCGAGAGCTTCGCCGACAAGCGGGCGTCGGAACTTTCGGGCGGCGAGAAGCAGCGAGTGACCATAGCCCGGGCCATGTCGGCTTCCCCTGTCGCGATCGTGTGCGACGAAGCCGTCTCGGCCCTGGACGTGTCCATCAGGGCCGTGGTGCTCAACCTCTTCCAGCGGCTGCGGGACGAGACTGGCACGTCGTTGTTCTTCATCTCGCACGACATCTCGGTGGTCGCCCACCTGGCTGATCGGGTGCTGGTGATGCACGACGGGCAGATTGTCGAGACCGGCACGGCTCGCGAGGTGATCGACGCGCCAAATGACGAGTACACCCGGCGGCTAATCGCGGCCGTCCCGAGCTTGGAGCGAGCCGGCTCAAGCGCATAAGGCGTGACCGCATTCTCTAAATCGCAGTTCTCTACATCGCAGCTATTCGACATAGGCAATTACACATCGGTAGACATTCGGGGGAAACGTGAACATCATCAATCGTAGGGGGCGACGTGGTTGGGTCGGCGCAGCGGCTCCCATACTCGTAGCGTCTGCCCTGGCGCTGAGCGCCTGTGGCTCTGGGAGTGGTTCGACGACCAACGGGGCTCCACGCCCGGGGGGCAAGAAAATTACGACCGGGGCCATTACCATCGGGACGACGTTTGCTCCCACCACGTTGGATCCGGGGACGGGAACCTCGGGTGCGGATTATCAGTACCTGGATTTCGTCTTCGACCGGCTGATCAATTTCAACGAAAAGACCGGCAACCTGCAGCCGATGCTCGCCACCTCGTGGAGCTTCCGGGGAGCGAACAAGCTCACCCTCGACGTCAAGCTGCGGCACGGGGTGAAGTTCTCGGACGGGACTCCCTTCAACGCCCAGGCCGTGGTCACGTACTCGAAGGCGTACATCAAGGACGGAGATGTCCTCGACAACCTCCAGTACGTGACCAAGATCTCGGCGGTCAACAACTACGAGGTCCGTTACACCCTGAGCCAGCAGAACTCGCAGCTGCCGTACGGCCTCGCCGACCGAGCCGGCATGATCCCGTCTCCCACCGCGGTGGCCAAGGAGGGAAAGGGCTTCGGCGTGGCGCCGGTCGGCGCCGGGCCGTACAAGTTCGTGTCGGAGAACGCCGGTTCGAGCTACTCGTTCACGCGCAACGACGCCTACTGGAACAACGCAAACCAGCCACGGGTAAAGAAGATCAACTTCCAGGTGTTCGCCACCGACACTGCGCTGGTCAGCGCGGTGCGCAGCGGCTCGGTAAACATGGCTGGCGCCCTGTTCCCCCAAGACGTCCAGGTTCTGAAGAGCGACGCTAATGTAACCACCTCGATCGACCCGGGGACAGGTTTTGACGTCGTCTACTTCAACGGGAAGCTCAAACCGTTGACGAACCCGAAGGTGCGGCTGGCGTTCAACCTGGCCCTCAACCGGACGGCCATCATGAATGCGGCGACCAACGGCCTCGGGAAGGTATGGACGCAGCCGGTGGCGCCGGGTACCTACGGGTACTCGAAGGGCGAGGCGCCCGTATGGACCTATAACGTAGCGAAGGCCAAGCAGCTTATGGCACAAGCCGGGTATGCCAAAGGGGTCAACATGACATGCTACACCTACCCCGGCGAGGGCTTCAACATCACCGCCCCGGTCATCATCTCCGAGGAGAAGGCCATCGGCATCAATATTAATGTGGTGACCGGCACGCCGGCACAGGTCGTGCCGTACTATACGAAGAACCTGGCGCCGTGCTACTTGTCCGGGTTTCTCGGCGGAGCCAACCCGGTGACCACGTACGAGGGGCTCCTGTGGAGCAAGTCCTACTACAATGCCGGCAAAACCAATTTCGGTGTCGACCGGTACATCGACAAGTTCTTCACGACGTACACGAAGGCTAACTATCAGGCGCTCTTCGACCACATCAACAAGGTCATGAAGACGTCGCCCGGCTATGCCGTCCTCTACGCCAACCCGGACATCAACGTCTATCAGAAGAACATCGCCGGTTGGGTCATCAGTCCGTTTGAGCTTGAGAACTGGCAAGGCCTCTACTTCACGAGTTGACTGGATGATCCCTCTGAAACAAGCCAAGCAATCAGGCCCTGAGCTGGGCTCCGTTGGTGGCGGTGAGGAGCTGCTGACCATCGACGAGCTCGGCGTGCAGTTCCGGCGGGGCGCCATCCGCACGGACGCGGTCCGAGGAATAAGCCTCAGCCTCCGGGCCGGGCGGGTCCTCGGCGTCGCCGGCGAGTCCGGCAGCGGGAAGACGGCGTCTGCGTTGGCGGCGATGGGCCTCCTGCCCGAAGGCACGGTCGTCACCGGCTCGATCCGTTACCGGGGTACAGAGTTGCTCGCCATGAAGGAGAGGAAGCTTCGCCAGTACCGGGGGCGGCATATTTCGATGATCTTTCAGGAGACTTCGACTGCGCTCAACCCGGTGCTCCGGGTCGGACAGCAGTTGACCATGGCGACGAGGGCCCACGTCAAGGGCGACAGGAAAGAGGTCCAGCAACGTGTCCAGGCGGCGCTGGCGGACGTGCGCCTTGCCGACACCGAGCGGGTGATGCGCAGCTATCCTCACGAGTTATCTGGCGGCATGGCCCAGCGGGTGGTGATCGCCATGGCCCTCAGCTGCGGGGCGAAGGTGCTCCTGGCCGACGAACCTACGACCGCCTTGGACGTCTCCGTCCAAGAGGAGATCCTCGAGCTGATCCGGGGACTTGTCGCCGAGCGGCAGCTTGCCACGATGCTCATCTCCCACGACCTTGCCGTCCTCGCCGAGCTGTGCGACGACCTCGTCGTCATGTACAACGGGGAAGTGGTCGAGCGCGGCCCGACGGCATCCATCCTCGCGGCGCCCTCGCACCCCTACACCCAGGGCTTACTGGCCTGTCTCCCCCGCTTGCACGGCGAGAAGGTGCTCCTCCCAGAGATCTCGGCACGCAAGGGCGTCCTCGACTCGGGAGCCGGCTGCCGGTTCCGCCCAAGATGCGCCTGGGGAGTCGACCGCTGCGCCGAGCACCCCGACCTCACGCCGGTGCCGGGCGCGCGGGACCGGATGGCGCGGTGCTGGAGAAGCGACGATGTCCTCGCGTCAGACTCCGGACGGGAGCGGACCGTACCGGACGGAGGCCACAATGCGTAGGATCCTCATCCGGCGGATCCTTACGGCGATCCCGACGATCATCCTCTGCACCATTCTCGTCTTCGCCTTCCGGTACCTGTTGCCGGGCGGACCGGTCCAGGACATGCTCGGGGGCACCGGTGGCAACGGTGCTGTCACCGCGGCCCAGGTCCACGCATTGGAAGTCCGATTCGGGCTGAACAAGTCGATCATCGTGCAGTACTGGGACTGGGTCACCGGCGCAGTGCACGGCAACCTGGGTACGTCCTATTACAGCTCTGAGCCCGTCACCAGGGTGCTCGGCCAACGGGTCGGCCCCTCGCTCGAGCTGATCATCGGGGCGCTGATCGTCTCGATTGCCATCGGCGGCTTCCTCGGCATCTACTCCGCTATCCGACGCGAGAAGCGAAGCGGCCGGGTGATCCTCGTCGCGACCGGCCTCGGGCTCTCCATCCCGGACTTCTGGCTGGCCACCGTGGCCGCCGGGGTCCTCGGCCTCGGCCTCGGCATCTTTCCCGCCGTCGGGTTCAAACCGATCTCTGACGGCTTGGGAGCGAACCTCCACACCGTCATCCTGCCGATTCTCGTCTTGTCCATCGTGACCGGCGCCTTCCTCGCCCGCCACCTCCACAGCGCCATGGCCGCAGCGCTGCGCAGCCCCTACATTCGCACGGCGTGGGCCATGGGCGTGCCCGGATGGAAGGTCTACACGACCTGCGCGCTTCGCAACGCACTGGGCCCGGTCGTGACCTTCCTGCCCCTGGCGATCACGGCGCTGGTCGGCGGGACGGTCTTGGTCGAGAATGTCTTCGACATCCCCGGGCTCGGTACCGAGATCGTCTCGTCGGTCAACAACCAGGATTACCCGGTCGTGCAGGGCGTGGTGCTCATCGTCGGCATCCTCGTGACCGTGCTGAACCTGTTGGCGGACGTCCTACTGGCGCTGATCGACCCCCGGGTCCGGAGGAGTGTCGCCCGATGAGCTACGACCCCCGCACCTCCGTCGTCGATCCTGGCATCGACACCAGCGGCGTGCTGTCTCCTACCCTGGCCGGGGCGGACGAGCTGCCGGGGATCGGACCGGCCGAGAAGCCCGGCCGACGTGGGCACATCGCAATGCGATGGCGGGACCTGACGGGCATCGAGAAGGTCGGGATCGTCGTCTTTGCCGTCATACTGCTTGGGAGTCTCCTGGCGCCCGTCCTGCCCATACAGAACCCTTTGGTCCAGACGCTGACCCTCCGCAACGCGCCGCCCTCGGGGCACCACCTCCTTGGGACCGACTCGATCGGCAGAGACGTGTTCAGTCGCACCATCTGGGGCGGCCGCTCCGCCTTCGAGGGCGCAGCCATCGCAGTGATCGTGATGTTGATTCTCGGCGTCCCGTGGGGGCTGGCCGCTGGTTTCGGTGGGACCGTGACCGACGAGATCCTTATGCGCATCAGCGACACGTTCCTCTCGTTTCCCGCGCTGGTGTTGGCGATCGGGATCATCGCCGTGCTCGGCCCGTCGCTCACCCATTCCATGGCTGCGGTCGGTGTCATCTCGGCCCCGTCGATCGCCCGGCTCCTGCGCTCCGAGGTCCTGCCCATCAAAGAAGCCGAGTTCGTCCTGGTGTCCGGCTCCCTCGGAGCCAACCGCTTGCGCATAGCGGTCCGCCACGTCCTGCCCAACGCCATGGCGCCGGTACTGGTGCAGACCTTCGCCCTGGCCAGTTACTTCCTCATCATCGAGGCCGCGCTTGGCTTTCTTGGCCTCGGGGTGCCACCGCCGTCAGCTTCCTGGGGCCAAGACCTCGCCGACGCCTACCTTTACTTCTCCAGCAACCCCTACGAGACCGTGGTCCCCGGCGTCGCCATCGCCATCGCCGCCTGGAGCATCAGCGTCGTCGGTGACGCCATCCGCGAGGCCCAGATCCGGAGCTGACGATCGCTGACACCGCCCTCAAACCGATCGCTTCGTCATGAAGGGACCCTCCCGTGAAGACGTGTCGTTTGCGTCGCACGGGGCGACACTACGTGGTTGGCTCTACCGTCCGACCCACACCGGCGAAGGCCCTGGCGTGGTGATGGCCCACGGCTTCACCGCGGTGCGAGAAATGTACCTGGACCGCTACGCCGAGGGTTTTGCCGCCGCCGGCCTCACCACCCTCGTCTACGACCACTTCGGCTTCGGGGCCAGCGATGGCGAACCCCGGCAGTACCCGGGGGCGAGCATCCAGCTGGCCGGCTACCGCGATGCCGTCACCTGGCTCGGCCATCAGCCGACGGTAGACGCCGGGCGGATCGGGATCTGGGGGACGAGTCACTCCGGTGGCCACGTAATCGCCCTGGCGGCCGAGGAACTCCCGATTCGCTGCGCAGTCGCACAGGTCCCCGGCATCGGTGTTGGCGCTCCCGGGCTCTCCCACGCCACCCTCGAAGCGATCAACCGAGCGGCGGCGGAACATCGGCCCGAAGCCACCGTCCCCGCGGTGGCGGACAGCAGGGACGGGTTGGGGATCATGTTCGATGACGACGCCCACGGCTGGTTCACCCGAGTCGCAGCGGAGCGATCTCCCAGCTGGCGCAACGAGGTCCGCATCAGCGCGCTCAGCGATTTGATCCGGCCGATCGACCACCTCCCCCATGCCCGAGTGCCACTGCTGCTCATCGTCGCTCCGGCCGACCGGCTCACCCCGCCGGCGGCGGCGATCGAGGCTGCGTCCACCATCCCGACCGTGGAGGTCGCGAAGATTCCCGGTGGCCACTTCGACGTTTACGAGGACGGGCTTGCGGCCAGCTCGGCTGAGGCCACGGCCTGGTTTCGGCGCTTCCTCCTCGCGTAGCGATCCCACACAGAAAAGGTCCCGAGATGGCATCAGCACTAGCCCATCCCTTCCACGGATTGAAGGTCGTCGACCTCTCCGAGCGGGCGTCGGGGGCGTTCGCCGCTCGCCTCTTCGGCGATCTCGGTGCGAACGTCGTCCTCGCCGAGTCAACAATGGGCCATGCCCTGCGCGCCGAGCCGCCCTTCCTCGACGACCTCCCCGGCCCCGAGCACAGCGTCTGGCATGCCTACCTCAACTGGAACAAAAGCTCGATCGTCTGCGAGCGAGCGGGCGACATCGGGGACCTGCTGGCCGACGCCGACGTGGTGGTCACCGATACCCACCGGATCGCGAAGGCCTCCTTCGCCGGGTCGCTGAAGAGGCTCGGTCCTCACGCCGTGCATCTGTCGATCACCCCCCACGGTCTCTCGTCACCGCTCGCCGATCGCCCCGGCAACGACCTGACCGCGAGCGCCAGGAGCGGCTGGTCGTCCATCAACGGGTATCGCGACGAGCCACCCCTGCAGATGCCCGGCCGCCAGGCGAGTTACATCGGGGGGTTGGCCGGTTTCGCCGCAGCCGCGGCGGCGCTGCTTCGCCGTCGCGATCGCCCCGAAGAGCCCGAGGTCGTCGACGTGAGCGAGGTGGAAGCGCTGGCTTTGACCGTCCATCCGTGGGGCGTCGCAGCCGTCTATGAGGGCGCCGGCCCGGGTGCCGAGACCAGCCGCCGGTCGCGGCGCAGCGAACCGGGTCCGCTGTACGACGTAGCTGACGGACGCGTGAGCCTGGCCGTCGCCTATTTCCGCCACTGGCCCGAGGCGATGGTCGCTCTTGGTCTGCCCGAGCTCGCAGATCGTCAGGATCTGCTCTCGGACGCGAGCCGCCACACCCGAGATCTCTCCGACGTGGTCGCCGCCATAGTCGAAAAGCTCCCCAACCTCGACCGCTGGTCGGTGTTTCATGCCCTGGCCGGATTGGGTTGCCCAGTGGGGGTCCTGCAAGGAGTCGATGCTCTTTTGCGGGACCCGCAGCTCGCGGCCCGTCACTTCCTCACGGAGACGGCGATCGAAGGTCGGACGGTGCGCGCACCGGGACCCATAGCTGGCTTCGAGCCTGCGCTCTGGCGAGTCCCGACCCCGGCGCCGCGCCTGGACGAGCACCGACACCCCGGGCAGGGTGCGTGCCGCCAACCGCGCTGCGATGGCGGGGAGCATGACGTGGCGACCGACAGCACCAGGCGCTCGATCCGGTCCGCCTCGAAAGGTCCTCTCGACGGGGTGCGCGTCCTCAGTTTCGGCCAGGCCTGGTCCGGAGCCTTCGGCACCGAGCTCCTGGCGCTGCTCGGCGCCGACGTGGTGCAGGTCAGCTCCCTTCGTCGTCACGACAGCTGGCGGCGTGCCGGTGCCGGTGTGCCCAAAGGCATCGTCGACCCGGAACGGCTCCAGCATCCCCTCAACACCCAGGGGCTGTACAACTCCGTCAACCTGAGCAAGCGCGACATCACCCTCGATCTGCAGAGCGACGAGGGCCGCCGCCTCTTGTGGAAGTTGCTCCCGCACTACTCGGTCCTCGTCGACAACTTCCGGCCGTCGGTGCTGCCGTCATGGGGGGTCACGTTGGACAAGCTCCATGCCGCGCACCCCGGGATGATCTGGGCATCGCTGTCGGGCTACGGAGCGGGTGGACCGTACGGCCGGTACCCGGCCATCGGCACGACCATCGAACCCATGAGCGGAATCTCCTCGTTGCACGGCTACGAAGGGGACGACGGGATGAACACCGGCGGGCTGTACCCCGACCCGGTGGCGGGCTACCTCCTCGCAGCCTCCGTCGTGGCCGCCATCCATCACCGCAACCACACCGGCCAACCGCAGCGCGTCGACCTGGCGATGACCGAGGCGGTCGCCGTCGTCTGCGGGGACGCCATCATCGGCTATCAGGCCACCGACCGAGTACCCAGGCCGATGGGAAACCGCCACCTGCGTGTCGCTCCCCACAACCACTACGCCACCCTCGACGGAGACTGGCTCGCGCTCGCCACGGAAACGGAAGCGGCCTGGGAGGCCCTCGTCGGACACATAGGCGACGATCGCCTGCGCGACCCGCGGTTCGCCACCATGTCGTCCAGGAAGGCCAACGAGGCGGACCTGGACGACATCGTCGCCGAATGGTGCGCCGGCCAGGACGCGACTAGAGCCGAGGCGGCCCTCGGCCTGCTCGGCGTCAGCGCGGCGCGAATCGTTCCCCTCTACGAGCTCTACCGGCAGCCCGACCCCAACTTCCTGGGCTCGGGCTTCGTCACCGCCGTCGACCACCCCGAGACCGGGACGACCTGGCTGCCCGGCCCACCGTGGCGGTTCTCGACTCCATCCCCGCCCGTCGGAGCGGCTCCCTGCGTCGGGCAACACAGCCGAGAGGTTCTCACCGCCGACCTAGGGATCGGCGCCGATGAGTACGCCGCCCTGGTGCTCGCCGGTGTCACCGGCACCCTCGACGACGTGGCACGCCAATCCGCTCCAGCACGGACGTCATCCTCATGAGGATGGAGAAGGTGGATGGCTTCCGGCTGACCTACGCCGCCCCCGGCTCCGTCTTCGTCGAACGCTCCCGAAGGTATTAATTCGCCCGAGAGGTCACCAGGTATCGATCCACGGCACCGTGGGCTGCGTCCGCAGTGCGGTCGGCGGCAACGCGTTCAACCCGGCCACAATCCACCGCCGGGTGTCCGCCGGGTCGATCACGTCGTCGAGCGCAGGGTCCGTGGCCCAGGCCAAGGCCTGCCGGAGGCATAGGCCTGCGCAACCATCCGGTCGAACGCGGCATGACGCTCGGTCGGGGCAGCGAGAGCGGAGAGTTCCCTTTGTAGGCGCACGCCAGGGACCTTTTATTGAGCGACGCTTTCGTACCATTCGAAGCACTGTTGTCGCCGAGCGGGAAAAAGGCTCGTCATGTGGAGCAGACGAGCTTGCGAAAAGCTCACTCGGCGGCGAAGTGGCCATGGCCCTTCCCTCGCGGCCGAACCTCGTCCGGTAAATCGCGCGGAGCCGCCGGAAAGCGACCTTGACGAGAGGTGAACGATCGTTTACAATTTCTCTTTAACGAAGGGCTCGGGCGATCTGACGAGCCATCGGGGGAGCCGATGTCAGAGATGAGGGGAGTCGGGCAGCATGCCGGGAACAGAACTGTCGCAGTCACGGAACGGCGACCGCGGGCCCAGGGCTGACCTCATCGTTGAGGTCGCCAAGCGCCTGTGGGCGGAGCGAGGCTTCCACGGGGCGAGCATCGACGCGATTGGCGAAGCCGCAGGGGTCACGGGACCGGCCATCTACCGTCACCTTCCGAGCAAGCAAGCCATCTTGGCGGCCGCCCTCGAGGAGCACATGTCGCGCGTCGAGGACCGCCTCGGCTATGAACTAGCCGATCCCGCCCTGACGCTCGAGTGGCTCGTCGAGCAGCACGTGAGCGACACCGTCGATCAACCCGTGCTGATGCTCGTGTTCCTAAACGAGAGCGTGCACCTGCCTGAGCCAGACAAGAGTCGTCACACGCAGGCCGAGCGCAGAATCATGACCCACTACATTCGGACTCTGTCGAGTGTCCGGCCCGAGTTGTCGCCGGGGGAGGTCCGTCTGGCCGTGTCGGCTGCCGTGGCCGTCATGAACGCCCCGCTTCACATCCGCCAGACCATGTCGCCCCGGCAGGTTAAGGCTGGTCTCAAGGAGCAGGCCCTCCGGGTCATGGGGTTGGCGTGAGCGCTAGACGCCAGCTCCCAGTGCGCATTGGGATCATCGGAGCCGGGTCGATCGCACGGCTCCACTTTCAGGCGTACCGGGAGCTTCCCGAGCTCGTGGAGCTGCGGAGCATCCACGACGTCGCAGCGCCGCGCGCGGAGGCTTTGCACGAGTTGGCCCCGGACGCCACGGTGTGGGCCGACCTTGAGGCGATGCTCCAGGATTCGTCACTCGATGCCGTGGACGTTTGCGTCCCGCACGACGAGCACGCTCGTGTGGCGATCCTCGCCGCCGGTGCCGGCAAGAGCGTGTTCTTGGAGAAGCCAATGGCCGTGTCGAGGCAGGAGTGCAGCGACATCCTCCAGGCGGTCTCGGACGCAGGGGTGACGCTCCAGATCGGCCAGCACCTCCGGTTCGTCCCGAGCTACGCCGGGGTCAAGGACCTTGTCGCGTCCGGCCGGATCGGGTCGGTCTGGCTCGCTCGCGCTGACTGCTTGCTGCCGAGCGCCCTGACTCGCGGCGCCCAGAGCTGGTGGGGCCTCGACGGCCGAGTCGCCGGAGGCGGTGTCGGCATGATGCAGTTGGTCCACCAGCTCGACCTTTTCCGCTTCGTGCTTGGTGAGGTTGCATCGGTGGAGGCACATGTTTGGCGCGGCGATCACCGTATGTCCAACGGCGCCGAGGACCGCTTGGTAGCGACGCTCGAGTTCGTCGACGGCGCCGTAGGCCACCTGGTCGGCAGCTACGTCAACCGGGGCCCGCACCTGTTCCAGATGGTGTTCCTGGCCGAGCGGGGCAGCGTGTTCACCAGGGCGGCCCCGGACGCGACCAGCATCCAGCAGCATCAGGCGCCCGCCTGGCAGTGGATGGCCGGCGGCGATGACGCCTTGGCGGAGCACTTCGCCCCGGTCTCGGCGCCCGAGGGCTTGCATGGCGCCGACCCGTTCGGCAACGAGCTCGCCCACTTCGCCCGGTGCTGGGCAGACGGCTCAGAGCCGCTCACGAATGGTGCCGACAACGCAAGGACCATGGATGCGCTCTTTGCGATCTACGAGGCCGCCGACTCCGGGGAGCGCGTGAAGCTGTGACCACTGCGCCATAGAGAGGAGGACGCGAGGGTCCCAAGGGCCGCCGCAGTACCAGCAGGAGGACGGTTTACAACAAGTCGTTTGATACAGGAGGTAGAAGTAATGTCTGTCAAGACTGATGTGCTGCAGGTGTGGTCGCCGCCGAGGGCCCTCGGGCTGACTGCAGGTGAGTTCATCGAGTTGTTCAAGACGCTCCCAGCGCCGGAACTCGAGGAGCTCCAAGGGGAGTACTCGGGATTCCCGCACCTCGGCGACAGCGAAGAGCATCACGCCAGGGTGCTAGCGCGGATGTGCAATCGGGCCGGACGTGGCTACTGGCTGGGCAAGGCGTACGGGCAGCTCAGCGAAGGGCGAGGGGAGGGCTACAACGTGTGGATGCTTGGGCCCGAGCTCGTCGGCCGCTGGCTCCGCTTCGGGACCTCCGTCGGCCCGTCGCAGTTCGACGACCGCCCGAGTTTCACCATGCGATACGCAGACTACGACAACGCCTCAGGGACGACCAACCTCGTGGATGAGATCAGGCGTCTGGGCGAAGGCCTTTATCTGGGCATCGGGGTCAGGGACATGCCTGACGGTAGTCGGAGCGGGCCGGGACCCTTCGTGCTGGCCGGGCCCGTCTCTGAGTGGATCGGCGTCGACGACGAGGCGGCCGAGCAGCCGGCCTCCAAGTAGCCGAGATGCGGGCATGAAGGCGCTGCAGGTGTCAAGGTCGCCGATCAGTAAAGTCCCAGCCGGGGGAACTTATGCTTTTGAGGGAGGGAGTTTCGCATTGCGGGGCCCCAGGACGGGCTGGCATTGGGGAACCCCCTACTAGACACGGCACCAAGCCTCCATAAACTATTGACCGTCGGTCAGTCGGTGAGGGATCCAGGCACTTTCTTGTGCCTGCGGTCACGCCGGTCGGCTGAGCAGAAAGAGCTTCACCGAGCACAGGAACGACTCGATGTAAGCATAAGTAGGGGGAGGGGAACGATGCGTCTATTGCAGACGCGAAAGCGGTACTTAGCTAAGCGGACGGGGTCAGCATCCCGTGCTTCGGGCACGGCGCTGTTCCTGCTTCTCGCGGCGGCACTCGCCGCCGCCGGGTGCGGGTCCTCCGCGCCTAGCAGCAGCTCGACTGGCCCGATAACCGTCAGCTACATCTTGGACCTGAGCAACGAGTCGGGCGCGATGCAGCCGTTCCTGCAGGTAGCTCGCGGGAGCGTGCGACAGATCAACGCCGCCGGGGGCATCGACGGGCGCACTCTCAAGCTCGACGTCTGTGACGCTGCGGCCAGCGCCTCGACGGCAGCCTCGTGCGCCCAAAAGGCCGTCGCCGCCCACCTGCCCGCTGTGTTCAACGGTTCGTTCGAGAACACCGTGGACCCCATCCTCCAGGCCAACGGAATAGCCGACTTGGGAAACGGCCTTTCAGTCCCCAGCCAGTACACCTCCAGTACCTCGTTCCCGCTTGGCGCAGGCGGCACGGGCAACATCGGCGGCATGGGATCCGATGCGGTCTCTCTCGGGTGCCACAAGATCGCGTTCCTTGGATCGTTCCCGACGGGGCTCTTGGCCGTCCTCCCGCAGGACTACGGCCTCTTCAAACAGGTTGCGTCCGCCCACAAGGTAAAAGTTCTCCCCCTCGTGGAGATCCCCTACTCTACCGGTGACTTCACCTCCTACGTCGCAGCCCAGGTGCAGAAGGGGGTCGACTGCATCGGGGTCGAGGGGACCCTGTCGGCCGAGGTCGGGATGATCCGGGCCGCCCGCCAGGAGGCGCCGAAGGTGAAAATCATCACCGCCACGGGGTTGGTAGACCCTGCGACCATTCAGTCGCTCGGCGCGTTGCTCAACAACGTCTACGCGGTGGACATTGGCCTACCAAACACGTCTGCCGAGAGCAACCCCGCCGTCGCCAACTTCGTCAGCACGGTGAAGAAGTACAGCGCAGTGCAGGATTTCAGGGTTCAGTCGGAGTACATCTGGGCTGGTCTGCAGATGTTCGTCCATCTAGCGAAGAGCGTGCACCCAATCGACAGCCACACGATCCTCGCCGCCGCCCAGAAGCTGACAAACTACGACAGCGGGGTGTTCCCGGTGGTTTCCTATAACAAGCCCGCCAAGAAGACGCTCGGGCCTCGAGTCTTTACCCCCGACGTCGTGTTCGGGAAGTACGAGAGTGGCAAGTTCGTGACCACGAGCAAAGGCTTCGTCAACATCTACACACTGAAGCCCGTCGGGTGACCGGGCCACGCTGGCCGCTACGGCGGCGAGGATGATTGCGAGAATCTGTTGAGCTTTTTGAACTTCGCTATCCTTGGGCTCGGTCTAGGTGGCATCTACGGAATGCTCGGCCTCTCAGTGGTGGTCGTCAACCTCGGTTCCGGCGTGATCAACTTCGCCGCTGGGGGCATTGGCATGCTTTCGGCCTTTATCTACTACCGTGCGTTCGAGCGGATAATGCCGGCTTTGCCCGCAATGATCCTGACGGTGGCCGTGGCCGTCGTCATCGGGATCGCTATCAGCCTGCTGTTCTCGTGGCGACTGGCCGGCGCGGCCACGACGACCCAGGTGGTGGCCACCCTCGCCGTCATGACAGTGGCCCTCCAAGCGGTCAGCATGACCTGGGCGTCGGGTGGCACCGTGTACACGGTCACGTCGCCCCTCCCATCGCGCCTGCTTAACCTCGGCGGCGGAGCGCACGTGACCGAGGACAGGCTGGTCGTGTGTGGGATCTGTCTTGTGTTCTGCGCGGTGCTGGCCCTCGGCCGGCGCTACACCCGTGTAGGCCTTGCCATCGCTGCGGTCGCCGAGAACCGGGTCGTCACCGCCACGATGGGATGGTCCCCATTGAAGCTGGGGGCGTTGAGCTGGGGGCTGGGGTCCGGCATCGCCGCGTTCGCGGTCGTGCTCGCCGCCCCCCTCTCCAGCCTGGACACCACGACGCTCACCTTTCTCATCGTCCCCGCCCTCGCAGCGGCGTTGGTTGGATCATTCCGCTCGCTCGTGGGAGCGGCCGTCGGTGGAATTGTGCTCGGCTGCATCGGCAGCGAGGTGGTGCGCTACGTGTCGTCGCCCGGTTGGCCCACCGCTGTTCCCACGATCGCCGTCGTCATCCTCCTCGTGGCCAGGGGCAGGACCCTGCCGAGCAAGGTGGATCTTGTCGAAAGGCGTCCGTCGGTCGGAAGTGGGCACGTACCCTTCGTTGCCGTCGTGGTGCTATGCGTTGCCGCGGTGACGGTCGTGCTGTTTGGGCCGTCGAGCTGGGTGCTGCCGATTACCACGACGGTCACAGCCGGGGTCCTGCTCCTCTCGCTCGTGGTTATCACCGGCTACGCCGGATTGCTCTCCCTGGCCCAATTCGGCCTCGCCGGCCTCGGCGCATTCTTGGTGGCGACGTTCGCGATACGAGTGGGAATGCCGACCCCTTTGGCGTTCGTCGCGGGGGTAGTGGCCTGTATACCGGTTGGTCTCCTCGTCGCGGTCCCTGCGCTACGGGCACGGGGCTGGAGTCTGGCCGTCGCAACCCTCAGCCTCGCGGTCGCACTCGACAGCCTGGTGATCAGCAACCCGCAAGCGCAATCGCCGTTCGCCTTCGCCACGCTCCCCAGCATCTCGCTCTTCGGGGTCAACCTGAACGGAGCCGCCTATCCTCGGAGGTACGCAGTGTTGGCCATCGTCGTGTTTGCCATCGCCGGGCTGTGCATCACCAGCCTACGGAGGGGCTGGGCGGGGCGGCGACTCCTGGCGGTGCGGGCCAACGAGCGGGTTGCGGAGTCGCTCGGGATCTCCGTCGTGGGAGTCAAGCTGTACGCCTTTGCGCTGGCGACAGCGATCGCGGCAGCCGCCGGCGCCCTCATCGAGTTTTCTCTCGCCACGGTGGACCTCTCGTCGTTCAGTCTCGAAGAGAACGTCACAGGAGTGCTCGACGCAGTGATCGCCGGTATCGGCTGGGTGGTGGGTGGCGTGGTTGGCGCGATCGGGGTTCCGGGGGCCGTCACCGCCAGCATCGTGAGCGGGTTTACCTCCCAGGGCGGCGACTGGCTCCTTCTCGCTGCCGGCGTACTTGGCCTCGTGGTCGTGATGCAATCGCCCGACGGTGTCGCGCCGGTGGTCGTGTCCCAGGTTGCCGCAGTCAGGCGGTTCATCCTGGCCAGAGCGTTCCACGCCGGGATGCCGAGGGTGATCAAGCGACGTGGCGGAGGGACAGTCGCAGGGGACTGCCCAAAGGCCTCGGGAGAGCCGCCGGGGAGCACCTTGGCGCTGATCGAGGCCAGCTCGGCGATGTGGGCAGCGCCCAGGAACGGCGACCGGGAGGCAGGCCGGCTCGTGGCTCGCAACCTGAGCGTGCGGTTTGGCTCTCACATGGCCCTAAGAGATTTTGGCATCGAGGTGGAGACCGGTGAGGTAGTGGGCCTTATAGGGCCCAACGGGGCCGGCAAGTCCACGTTGATCGACTGCGTGAGCGGGTTCCAGGGATACCGCGGTTCCATCTCGCTCAACGGCGTGCCGCTCGATGGCCTCAGCCCACACCGGCGCGCCCGCCTCGGCGTGCGCCGCTCGTTCCAGAACCTGGAGGTCTTCGAGGGAATAACCGTCCGGGAAGACTTCCGGGTGGCGAGCGAGTCGGGACGCTGGTACCGCTACCTAACCGACTTGGTCCCCGCGAGACCTCATGGCCGAAGCGACCCCGTCGTCGAATCTACCGGGCGCGCCCTGGGCCTGGAGCCGTACCTCGATTCGATGCCCGGAGAGCTCAGCTTCGGTAAGCGGCATCTGGTCGTGCTGGGTCGGGCGCTGTGCGCCAGACCGCTGTTCGTGCTGCTGGACGAGCCGGCCGCTGGTCTTGATCGCGAGGAGCGAGAGCACCTGGCAAAAGTGGTGAGGTCGGTCGCAACGTCGGCGGGCATCGGCGTCTTGTTGATCGAGCACGACGTCGAGTTCGTGTTCTCGACAAGTGACCGGGTGGTTGCCATGGACTTTGGAGAAGTCATCGCTAATGGGTCACCGGCGGAGGTCCGTCAGGACCAAAAAGTGATCGATTCCTATCTCGGCACAGCGGCAGAGACTTCGACGTTGGCCGTCAGCGGCTCCGAAAGTTGAGCGCGATGGAGTCGAAGCGCGTTCTCCACTGCGACGAGATCTCGGCCGGGTATGGAGCGGTGCCGGTCCTGTCCTCCATCAGCCTTGAGGTGGGGGAGGGTGAGATCGTCGGTCTGTTCGGGCGTAACGGTGTAGGCAAGACGACGATGCTGCGAACCATCTCGGGGGTGATCAAGCCGCTGGACGGTGCGATGCATTATCAAGGAAAGGAACTCAGCGGGCCCATCCAGGAGCGAGCCCGGGCGGGGATCGCCTACGTAACCGAGGAGCGGGCGATCATCAGGGGTCTGACGGCCCGAGAGAACCTTCTGCTGCAGGGGCGGCGCACGGTGGCCAAGGCGATCGACCTGTTCCCGGAGTTGTCTCGTGTCCTGGACACGAAAGCCGGGATGCTGTCGGGGGGAGAGCAACAAATGCTGGTCCTCGGCCGCGTTCTAGGTGGGCAGGCGCGTTTGCTCCTCGTCGACGAGCTGTCCTTCGGACTGGCGCCACTCGTCGTTCGACGGTTGCTGGAAGCTCTGCACCAGGCCGCCAAGGAGACCGGTGCCAGCGTGCTGGCCGTCGAGCAGCACCCCGCCATGCTCTTTAGCGTTATCTCGCATGGGTATGTGCTCAACGAGGGTGGCGTGCAGCTGTCAGGGACAACGGCCGAGTTGAAGCAGAGAATGCCGGAGATCCTTGCCGCCTACTTTGGCCCGAAGCAAGGCGCTCAAGCGTGATCAGATATCACGCCCACGGGGTGATGGCGAGATCGTGAACAAGGTACTGATCGCCAATCGAGGCGAGGTCGCCATTAGGGTGGCGCGCACTTGCTGCGACTATGGCGTTGCCACGGTGGGCGTCTACTCGGAGGATGACGTCGCCGCCCTGCACAAGGAAGCGGTCGACGAAGCGCACGCTCTGAGAGGCATCGGACCGGCTGCGTACCTAGATGTGGAGCAGCTCCTGCGGATCGCCGGCGCAACGGAATGCGACGCCGTTCACCCGGGTTACGGCTTCCTCTCGGAAAGCGCCACCTTCTCTCGGGCCGTGGAAGAAGCAGGGCTCGCATTCATCGGGCCCTCTCCAGAGGTGCTCAGCCTCTTCGGGGACAAGACCGAGGCACGGCGGTTGGCGGCGAGCCTCGAAGTGCCAGTCCTTGCCGGGACCGACTCGAAGGCGAGCGTGGGGGACGCGATGAGGTTCCTGGAGGGCTTGGGCGAGGGGCGCGCAGTGATGGTGAAGGCAGTATCGGGGGGCGGGGGTCGGGGGATGCGGGTGGCCCGTAACGCGCAGGAGGTCGAAGAGGCGTTCGCACGGGCCGGGACGGAGGCAGAGGCTGCCTTCGGCGACGGCCGGCTGTACGTTGAGGAGCTCCTTGCTTCCGTCCGGCACATCGAGGTCCAGCTTGTCGGAGACGGGCGAGCCGTGACCCACCTGTGGGATCGGGACTGCAGCCTCCAACGCCAGCGCCAGAAGGTGGTGGAGATCGCCCCAGCGGTGACCGTCCCCGATATCGTCAGGCAGCGCCTCTGGAACGCAGCCGTTGCACTTGGCGAGGCTGCCGGGCTGGCCAGCCTGTGCACGATCGAGTTTCTGGTGGAGACAGGGCGGGACAACCCCAGGTTCGTGTTCATCGAGGCCAACCCCCGTCTCCAGGTCGAGCACACTGTGACAGAGGAGGTGACTGACCTCGACTTGGTGATGGTCCAGCTTATGCTGGCCGACGGCGCCAGCCTCGCCGACGTAATGGCCGGGGTCGCGGGCGGAGGCCCGAGGGGCATTGCGGTCCAGGCCCGAGTGAACCTGGAGCGGATGGACGCTGAGGGAACGGTGCGCCCGAGCGCCGGCCGCATCGACACCTACGCGCCTCCAGGTGGTCCGGGGGTCCGGGTAGATGGCGCCGGATACGCCGGGTACGAGCCTCCCCTCACCTTTGACTCGCTGGTGGCAAAGGTCGTCGTGCATAGCGCGACAGGCGGACTGCAGCGGGCAGTCGGCAAGGCACAGCGGGCAGTAGGGGAGTTCGGCCTGGAGGGCGTTGCGTCCAATCTGCGGTTCCTTGGCCAGCTCCTCGCCGTCCCCGAGGTCGCCGCCGGCGACTTCGATACGAGCTTCATAGAACAGCACGTGGCCGAGATCGCCGCAACCATGGAGGAGTCGACCTCGCACACGCCTCCTACGGCTGCGAAAGATACTGGGGCGTCCACATCGGGGTCCGAGGATCCCCTTGCGGTGCTCACGTACGGCCGGCAAGGGAATGCCGCCGCCGTCGCCGGGCTCGACGACGGGTCAGAGACCGACGTCCGTTCACCCGTGGCCGGTACGGTCGTGGGGGTCGAGACGTCGCCGGGTGACTTGGTACAGCAGGGGCAGGCCCTGGTGGTCGTCGAGGCCATGAAAATGGAGCATGTCATCCTCTCGACGAAGCATGGGCTGGTCCGCGAGCTGTTCGTCTCAAGAGGCCAGACGATCAACGAGAACCAGCCCGTTGCTCGCCTCGAGCTGCGCGAGGGGGAGAACGAGCAGGCTACCGGGATCGATAACGCCGTGGACCTGGACCAGATCCGCCCTGACCTGGACGAGGTGCTGCGACGGCACGCCAGGGTCTACGACGAGGGCCGGCTGGAGGCGGTGCGACGCCGCCACGACAAGGGCAAGCGGACCGCTCGGGAAAACATCGCCGCGTTGTGCGACCCCGGATCGTTCACCGAGTACGGCTCGCTCGTAATCGCCGGACGCCTGGCCCGCAGCAGCCTCGAGGAGCTGATCGACCAGAGCCCGGCCGATGGTCTGGTCATGGGGCTGGGTCACATCAATGGCCGGGCATTCGGCCCCGAGCGGTCCCGTGCCGCTGTCCTCTCCTACGACTACAGCGTGTTCGCAGGCACACAGGGGGCGCGAAATCACTTCAAGCTGGATCGCATGGCGGAGCTGGCCCTGCGCTGGCGGTTGCCGACGGTGTTCTTCACAGAGGGCGGTGGCGGACGCCCCGGGGACACCGACCGAGGCGGGGGGTTCATCCGCGGGTTCGAGTACTGGGCCCAGCTGTCCGGGGCGGTGCCCCTGGTCGGCATCACGTCCGGTCGCTGCTTTGCCGGCAACGTGGTGATCCTGGGTTGCTGCGATGTCATCATCGCCACCCGGGACTCGGTTCTCGGCATGGGGGGCCCCGCGGTCATCGAGGGCGGAGGGCTAGGGGTGTTCCGGCCAGAGGAGATCGGCCCGCTCCGAGTGATGCTGGAAAATGGCGTCATCGACCTGCTCGTCGATGACGAGGAAGCAGCGGTGGATGCGGGGAAGAAGTACCTTTCCTACTTCCAGGGGCGCTGGCCGGACTGGAGCGCCGCCGATCAGCGTCTCTTGCGCCATATGGTCCCTGAGCAGCGCCTCCGCGCCTATGACGTGCGCAGGGTGATCGAGGTCCTGGCGGACAACGGCTCGGTCCTGGAGCTGCGCCCCCATTTCGGCAAGGCCATGGTCACGGCCCTGATCCGGATCGAGGGCTACCCGATGGGTGTGATCGCCAACAACCCCACGTACCTTGGTGGCGCGATCGACTCGGACGCCTCCGACAAGGCCACCCGCTTCATGAAGCTCTGCGAGGCATTTGACATACCGGTGCTCTCTCTCTCCGACACCCCGGGGAACATGGTCGGACCCGAAGCAGAGAAGACGGCCTTGATCCGTCACTGCTCTCGGCTGTTCGTGGTCGGTGCGAACCTCACGGTCCCGCTCTTCTCGGTCATCCTCCGAAAGAGCTACGGCCTGGGAGCAATCGCCATGACCGGGGGGAGCTACCAGGCGTCGATGTTCTCGGTGTCCTGGCCGACCGGGGAGTTCGGCGGCATGAACCTCGAGGGAGCGGTGAAGCTCGGCTACCGAAACGAGCTAGCCGCCATTGCGGATCTGACAGAGCGGAGAGCCGCCTACGAGGCCATGGTGCGGGAGGCCTATGCATCAGGGCGCGCGCTGGCCCGGGCCGTCAACCCCTCGCTGGACGATGTCATCGATCCGGCCGAGACCCGCAGGTGGATTGTGGCGGGGTTGACGTCCCTCCCACCTGCACCTGCGAGGACCGAGAAGAAACTTCCGTGGGTCGACCCGTGGTGAGCCGGGAGCCCCGGAGCCCCAGCGTCTCTGGGTCGGGCCCGACCCACACGAGGCCGGCGTTGATACAGCTCCAGGCAGGCGAACTCGCGCACTCGGGGAGAATGCCCAACGCGGGATGCAAGAACACCGGTCGTGCGAGCGAAGCCGATCGCCACCGATCGCCAACTCCCCCCGGTTGGCCACGAGCAGCCTCCTCAAGGAGCGCCAATCGCACGATTATAGGGGACTCCCCACGGCGGGCGCCGATACCGTCATTACGGTCCCTGGTCGGGGAGGAGTCGCACGATGGGTTCGCATGAGGAGCTGGAGGAGCTGCGCTGGAGACACGAGCTGGCTCTGCGCATGGGCGGCCCTGAGCAGGTCCGGCGCCAGCACGAGCACCACAAGCTGACGGCGCGAGAGCGTTTGGAGATTTTCGCCGACCCGGGCAGCTTCCGCGAGTTCGGTGTCCTTGCCGGTACCGGCACCTACGACGGGGACCGGCTCACCGCATTCACGCCCAAAGGCGCGGTCAACGGCATGTGCCGGCTCGATGGGCGAAGAGCTGTCGTCACCGCCGGCGACTTTACGGTCCGCGGCGGTGCTGCGACGTCGGGCTCGGGCGGGCTCGGCACTGAGCTCGGTCCCGCGCAGCGAGCCCTGGAGTGGAAGGTTCCCTACATCCGTCTCCTCGACGCGAGCGGCGGTAGCGTCAGCAGCTTCGAGGCGCTGGGTCGGACCTACCTCCCCGATGGCAACATGTGGACGGCGACCGATGTCGCCCTTCTGCAGCAGGTTCCGGTGGTGTCCGCGGTGATGGGCTCGGTGGCGGGCCTGCCCGCCGTCGATGCCTGCCTCTCTCATTTCAATGTCATGGTTCGGGGGACCGCGCAGCTCTTTCCCGGCGGTCCTCCCGTCGTGAAGGCGGCATTCGGCCTCGACATCCCAAAGGAGGAGTTGGGCGGCGCCCATGTCCACACTCAGGGAAGCGGCGTCGTAGACAACGGTGCAGACAGCGAGCAGGACGCCCTGGAGCAGGTGCGACACTTCTTGTCATACCTGCCCTCCAGCATCGAGGAGAGCGCCCCGCGCACAGATGGGCCATGCCGAGCGCCCAGGCTGGCAGCTGAAACTCTTCGAGACGTCATCCCGGCCAATCGGCGCCTGCCATTCTCGGTCCATGAGATCGTGGAAGCCTCCGTCGACAGCGGCTCTGTCTTCGAAATCGCACCGGAGTACGGTGCGTCGCGGGTGACCGCGTTGGCGCGAGTGGACGGCTATCCCGTCGGCGTAATGGTAAACAACCCGGCACGCATGGGGGGAGCGACCGACGTCGCCGCAGGCGAGAAGGTCGTGCGCCTCATCCAGCTCTGCGACGAGTTCCACCTCCCGCTTATCTCCTTTGCCGACGAGCCGGGTTTCCTTGTCGGTCCAGCAGCTGAGGCCAGCGGCATCGAGCGGGCCGGTGCGCGGCTCGTACAGGCCGTGTGCATGAGCCGCATGCCTTGGATCACGGTCGTGGTCGGCCGCCTTTACGGAGTAGCAGGACAGTGCCACCATCGTCCAAGCGGCATGTTCCGCCGGGTCGCGTGGCCGTCGGCTCGCTGGGGATCGATGCACATCAGCGGCGGGACGTCTGCCGCCTACCGGAGGGTCATCGAGCAGGCCCAGGACCCTGAGGCCAAGCGCAAGGAGCTGGAGCAGCGCCTCGAGGCGATCGCCTCCCCTTTCCGCACCGCAGAGGCGACCGGTCAGGACATCATCGACCCCGCAGACACCCGATCGGTGCTGGTCGACTTTGTGACAGACGCCCAACGGGTCCTTCGGACCCAGCTAAGCCACCCCGGCATTCCGTACCGACCGTGATTCCGGACCACAAGGAGCAGACCCATGTCCAATCGGCTTGAGAACAAGGTCACCGTCATCACCGGCGCAACGAGCGGTATCGGCGAGGCGACGGCCAGGCTGTTTCACAAGGAGGGAGCGCACGTCGTCATCTCAGGCCGCTCGGTCGACAAGGGGGAAGCCTTGGCCGGCGAGCTCGGTGATCGAGCTACGTTCCACCGCGCCGATGTCTCCCGTGAAAGTGACATTGACGGCCTCATCAACCAGACCGTGCGGCTTCACGGGCGAATCGATTGCCTCTTCAACAACGCCGGGGGACCAACGCCCGGGGACCTGCAGACGATCACCCCGGAGCAATTCGCTCACGGGATGAACCTGCTCGTGGGCAGTGTCTTGTTTGGCATCAAGCACGCGGCCGCCCACATGGCCGGTCACGGAGGTGGCAGCATCATCAACAACTCGAGCGTCGCAGCGCACCGGCTCGGCCAAGGCTCCGTCCTCTACTCGGCAGCCAAAGCTGCCGTCAGCCACATCAGTAGCCTGGCAGGCGCCCAGTTAGGTCATCGCGGCATACGGGTGAACGCGATCTCCCCGGGTGCCATCGCCACCCCCATCTTCTGGGGTGGCTCGGAGCGTGCCCGATCGCTGACCGACAGGGACAACGCCCGCAAGCAGGCGAGTCTCGAGCGGCGCCTCGCCAACGCAACGCCGTTACCCCGGTCAGGGCTTGCCGACGACATCGGCTTCGCCGCACTCTTTCTCGCCAGCGACGAGGGCAGCTTCGTCAACGGTCACGACCTCGTCGTCGATGGCGGCCGGATCGGAATGTTCGTCGAGCAGCCCAGTGATTGAGCTGAGCGGCCCCGGGAGTAACCAGTACGGGTGGAACGGCGGTGATCAGGGCCGTGGGAGTGGTGCCGGCGGGTCGGAGAGGTCGCCGAGGCTGAGGGCCTCGAGGAGGCTGAGGAGGTGCAACCACCCGTCAAAGCGGATTGCGTGACCGCCCGAACGGACCGGAATGACCTGTCCTCGCGGGTCGGCGCCGCCGTCCGGCGGTCCGGCGGTATCCTCGAAGCGCACGATCACCTCCCGCACGACGCACCTCCGGAACCGCACTCCGGCCGCCCCTTGACGGCCAACCTGATCGTAGAAGGGCGCGGTGGGCCCGTCGAGTAGGGGCATCCCTATTGGCAGCTAGGATCCACGCTGGTGCGAACTCCGTCGCCGGGCCGCGCCCGGCCAGGCATCCTTGCGCTCAAGATTCTCGATACGATCACTGCGGTGAGGGGAAACGCTGGGGAAGGAAGGTTCGGGCAGGACTCTGGTCGCCGGCTGACCGTTGACGACCAACGGGAAGGGCAACCCGACCAGTCGGATGACATCGGTTTCCGCGCCCTCGACAACGGTTCCGAGCTCCGCGAAGCATTGACCATCGGACGAGAGCTTCCACTGGCGCAGCTGCTCGACGACTTCAAGCTTGTGCTTGGCGGTACGGGGCGAATGTGCCTCCTTACCGGTGACGCCGGCGTAGGCAAGACTCGGTTGCTCCGCGAGTTCCTCTCGCGCCTACAAGCCTACGAGTGCTTCGTGCTGAGCGGGCGGGCACACGAGTACGACCACGGGGTCGCATACGCCAGCCTGCGAGACCAGCTGGCTTCCGCCCCCTCCCAAGAGCTCGACACCACCACCACGCAAGAGGTGGAGCAACTACACCGTGCGCTCGATGCCGCCGCCCTCGGACGCACCGACGCCACACGCAGCGTAGGACTCCAGCCTGCGTACCTACTCACAACAAAGCTTCTCACCAGTCTGAGCCGGGCGCGGCCGACGGTCGTGGTACTCGATGATGCCCACCTCGCAGACGACGAGTCGCTGACGGCGCTCGCGCTTGCCGCTAGGCGCCTCGGATCGGTCCCCCTGTTCCTCGTCTTCACGGCACGTCGCGATCAGTGGCTCCCGGGATCCAGCTTCGCCGCTACGGTAGGCCGACTGATCGAGGTCGGGCTCGGCCACACAGTACAACTGGACGTTCTCGACCAAGAAGACATCACGGCACTCATCGGGTCGGTCTTGTCGGTCAGACCCGGTCAGCCTCTGACCTCGTATGTCTTCGCGCAGAGTCGCGGTAATCCGCTCTTTGCCCGTGAGGCGATCCGCTCGCTGCTCGAAGCGAAGGCCATCAGAACTGAACACGGTCGGGGTCACCTTGTCGGCAACCCGGCTGCAGGGACGGTAAGTGCCAGGGCCGCCTTGCTTCACCGCGTCTTCCGGCAAGACCGGGCGGGCCGAGAGCTGGCTCGCGTGATGTCGGCCTACCGCCACGTGCATACCGACCAACTACCGACCCTCGCCACCATCACCGGCCTGGATCGAAAGCAGGTCGAGAGTGCCTTCGACTCCTTGGTCAAGGCATCCATCGTCACCGTCGCCGGACGGGGAACCTACGAGTTCACCCATCCGCTCATGGCCGAGGTGCTCTACAAGGATCTGGGGCCACTCGAACGCCGTCGACTCCACAAGCTCATCGCCGAATCCCTTCGAGACCAGCATCCGCAAGACTCGACTGACATCCTGGACTGGACTCTCCACGTCGCAGAGGCGGCTGCTCCCGGGGATCCGACCGCCCTCAGGGCCGTCATCGACGCCGCCATGCTGACTCGCAACACCGCACCACTCTCGGCGGCAACCTGGTTCGAGCGGTCCGTCGACCTCCTGACCCCGGCTGCGCCGGAACGAGCCGAACTGCTCTCGCGGCAGGCAGTAGCGCTGTGGAAAGGCTCGAGGCCAGAAGCAGCCGTCCGGATCGGGACCGAAGCCCTCCCCATCCTGCCGATCGGAGCACACCGGACGAGGACCCTGGCCACGGTCATCAACGCCAACTACGCCATGGGCTGCTACGCGGATGCCCTGAAGCTGATCGAGGCCGAGCTCGACGACTCCGACGCGCCCGCTTCGTTCCAGGCCCAAGGAGCGCTGCTCCTGGCCCACACGGGCCGGACCCATGAGGCAGCAACGCAGCGAGCCCGCGCCATCCGTTCCGCAGCACGAGGTCCCCTCGCCGAGCAGACCGTCACCTACAGCTTCCTCGGCCACGTGGCCAACAGCCTCGGGGATTACGCCGGCGTCCGTGGCGCGATCGACAAACTGGTCGAGCTCGGTCATCGACGCGAGAAAGAGCTCACATCGGGGGCCCGCCTCAGCGCGCTCGAGTCGGCTGCGTACCTTCTCAGCGTGACTGGATGTCTCGACGAAGCCCGGACGGCATTGTCGGAAGTGGGCTCCCTTCTCCCCGAAACGGGATTTCAGGACATCGGTGGACAGAACATCTACACCAAGGCGAAGACCGAACATCTGACGGGGGAGTGGGACGCCGCCTTGGACACCATCCGCACCGGTGTGATCAGCCTCGACTTCGCTGGTCTCAAGAACAATCTGGCGTGGTTGCGGATGCTCGAAGCCGAGATCCTGACGGATCAATCCCACCTCGATGACGCGGCCAGAATCGTCAGGTCCCAGCTTCTTTCGGAGGACTGCGTCCTCTACGAAATGCTCCGACAGGTTCGCTCTGCCAAGATTTCCGTCAGCCTAGGGGAGATCGAGGACGCCGAACGGGTGCTGCGCCACCAGGCCTCAGCAGCGCGTGACAGCGGTCTGGCAGACCCTCTCAGGCTGAGCCTCGAAGCGCTTGTCGACCTTTATGCCACGACGGGACAGACGGCCGCAGCCCGACGCTATGCGTCCGAACTCGATGATCATGCCAGCCAGACGAGAAGCCCGGCGACCGTCCTCGCTGCCGACCTGGCGATCTCATCGCTTGGCGACCGCCCGAGAGCAGAGCGGCTGCTCGAGCAGGCAGAAGGCGAAGATCGGAGGTTCCTCGCTGCGCAGGCCCACTTCCATCTCGGTTCGATGGCCGTCGACCCAGAGATCCACTTGCCACGCGCCCTAGACCTTTTCGGCTCGGTAGGGGCTGTGCAGTGGACGCGACGGGCATCGGCTCGAGCAAAAGCACTCGGCCTGCCCGTGACGCTCATGCATCGGCGCGCCGGCGGCCCGTCGCAACGATCGGATAGCGCCCGCCTCACGCCGACGGAGGTCGAGATCGTGAAGCTCGTCCAGCAAAGCCTCACCAACAGGCAGATATCCTCGGTACTGCACTACAGCACGAAGACGGTTGAGGTCTATCTGAGTCGTCTGTACCAGAAAGTCGGATGCCACTCTCGCGTCGAGCTCGTCCTTGCCGCCGAGCGCGGCGAGCTTATTGGTTTTGACCTCTGAATGGATCAAGCCGAGTGGATCGGGCACCGATGGGGGATCGAAGCCTGCGATCGCAGCCCGGTTTTTCGGGTCGTACTGAGCGCTGGCCTGAAAGGCGTTGAGGAAAAGTAGATGGGTAACGATCCCCCGCTTCGGTCGCCTCCGGCCGGTCCGGTCCTATAGGCGGAGTTGAAGGCGCCGAGAGAAAGTCATGATCTGGTCGGCTTCGATTACGAATCTGGTTGGTGGTTATCAATCCCCGTTTGCCGCGCATGGGCTGTGAGGCAGCGCGTTACCCGCTGACCGCTGACGCCGTGCCGAGGACGAGTGTGCCGGCGGCCATGAACATGCCGCCGACGCCTTGGGCCATGCTGATCTCGACATCGGGGACCTGGGCCGGCGCTTCTTGGCGCAGCTGGCGCATCGCCTCTTGGACGAGGAACATGCCGTACATGCCGGTGTGGGTGTAGGACAGGCCACCTCCGTTGGTATTCATGGGCAGGCGCCCCCCCGGTGAGGTGTTGCCCTCGGCGACGAAAGCGCCGGCTTCGCCCTGGCCCACGAACCCGAGGTCCTCGAGGGCATAGATGGGCAGGTGGGCGAAGGCGTCGTAGACCATGAGGTGATCGACGTCGCCTGGGCCGATCCCGGCCTCGGCGAAGGCACGGGCCGACGACAGCCGGAAGGCCTTGGAGGTAGTGAAGTCCTCCATCATTGACACCATCGGGGTCTCGGCCGCCTCGCCCGTGCCGAGCACGTACACCGGCGGCTTGGGGCCGGGGACGGCCCTGGCCCGCTCGGCCGAGGTGACGACCAGCGCTCCTCCGCCGTCGGTGACCAGGCAGCACTCCAGAAGGTGCATCGGGTAGGCGATCAGGCGTGACGCCAGCACGTCTTCGACGGTGATCTGCTCTCGGAACATGGCCCGGGGGACGTCGGCAGCCCACCGGCGCTGGGCTACGGCCACCGACGCCAGCTGCTCGTGGGTGAGGCCGAAGTCGTGCATGTAGCGCAGCACGCCCATTGGGAACATGGTGGGCGGGCCCAGGATCCCGTAAGGGGCCTCGAACTGGCCCTGGGGGGAGGCCGGGTCGGCGGCCCGGGGAGGGGAGCCGACGTGCGAGCGGCCGGACTCACCGTGGGTGATAAGTACCACCTCGGCCATCCCGGCGGTGATGACTGCTGCCGCGTGGCGGACGTGGACGAGAAACGAGCACCCGCCGATGGCGGTGGCGTCCACATAGGTGGGGGCGATCCCCAGGTGGTGGGCGACGGTGATGGGGGAGATGCCGGCGGCGGCCACGCCGTCGACGTCGGAGAGCTTCAGTCCGGCGTCGGCCACGGCCAGGCGGGCCGACTCGGCGTGCATCTCCAGGGCGGAGATGTCGGGGACCACGCCGATGCGCTCGGTCTCGGCGGCCCCGACGATGGCGGTTCTGGCTCTGACGGTCACCGAGTGGCGCTCGCGGGGCGGAACACCGGGACGTAGTGGTCGCCACGCAGTTCGAAAGCGACCTCCAGAGCCATGTCCAGCTCCAGGGCTTCTGGGGTGTTGTCCACCCCGACGATGTTGGTCATCATTCTCGGGCCCTCCTCCAGCTCGACGACGGCGATGGCGTAGGGGACCTGGTCGCCGAAGCCGGGGGCGGCGCGGTGGCTGATCAGGTAGGTGTGCAGGCGGCCCCGGCCCGTGGCGGTGATCCACGACACGTCGGTCGACGCGCAGTGCGGGCAGCTGGAGCGGGGATAGAAGTAGGCCCGGTCGCAGGCACGGCACCGCTGGATGCGCAGTTCCCCCTGGGCCGTTCCCTCCCAGTAGGGCGCCGTCTCCGGCGTCGGTCGGGGCGCCGGCTTGGCTCGGGAGTCCTCGGAGGGCCGGCTCACCGGGGCTTCCTGGGTTGGACGCCATCCGCCACGGTCACGCCCAGCTCGTCGAGGAGGTCCTGGCTGTAGGCGATCCGACCGGTCAGGGTGCGGGGTGGCGCGCTGCAGAGGGCCAGGGCGGCCTCGGCCATGACTTCGGCCGGCTCGATGACCTGGTCGGGGTCGTCAGGGCGGACGAGGTGGTGGAATACGGTGCCGGGAGTGGGCACGACTCGGTTGGGGGAGAGGGCGTTGACGGCCACGTTGTCGACCCAAGTCTCCGACGCCAGGCCGGTAGAGAAGCGCTCCAGGGCCGCCTTGCACATACCGTAAACGGTGCCCCCGCCGCGCCGGGCCGGGTCGGGGGGTATTTCAGGGTGGCGGGCGGCGCCCGAGGAGATGTTGACGATCCATCCCTCGCCTTTGGCGACCATACCGGGGAGCACGAGCTGGGCGAGGTGCACCGGCGCCGCCACTTGCACGTCGAACATGAGCTGGTGACGCTTGGCGGTGAACTCCGGGATGGGGAGGAAATAGGTGACGGCGGCGTTGTTTACCAGCACGTCGATGGTGCCGAGCTCGGCGACCGTCTCGGCCACCAGCCGCTCGCGCTCGACCGCTCGCGCCAGGTCGGCGGGGACGGCGACCGCCTTGCCCCCGCGGCCGATGATGCGCTCGACGGTCTCGTTGATGGTCCCCGCCAAGCGGCTCTGGCCGGCCTCGGTGGTCCTGGCGGTCGCGGCCACCGCTGCCCCCTCAGCGGCCAACCGCTCGGCGATGACGGCGCCGATGCCCCGGCTGGCGCCGGTCACCAGCGCAACCCGTCCGGCCAGTTTCCGGTTGCTCATCCGCCCGCCTCGTCTTGTGGGCCATCCACCCGGAGCGTCGACGGCGCGGTCGGAGCGACGGATGCCAGCAGCTCCCGGCTGGGAGGCGAGTAGAAGGAGAACACAATGTGGGAGGCCCCGGCCGACTCGTATTCGCCAACCTGCGAGAGCACCCTCTCTGCCGCCTCGGTGTCGTCGGGGTAGATGAAGAGCTGGACGGAGCGGCGGATCGAACCAGGATCGCGTCCTATCGCCGCGCAGTGCTCATCGAGAACGCCCATCAGTTCAACGAAGAGTCCCGGCTCGCCTGTAACCGCAGGGAAGTTCCACTCGTCGGCATGCTTGGCGACGACCCGGAGGGTCTTGCGCCGCCCCGACCCCCCGATCACCATGGGCACGTGGGCTTGTCGCGGCTTGGGATGGCAGCGCGCCTCGCGCAGTTTCCAGTAAGTGCCGTCGTGGTCCACCGTGTCCTCGGACCACATTCGCCTGATGATCCCGGCGGCCTCATCGAGCATGGCGATGCGTGTGCCCCCGGGGGGGAAGGGGATGCCGAAGCCCTCGTGCTCGGCCTCGTGCCAGGCCGCACCGATCCCAAACTCGAGGCGGCCATTGGAGATGTGGTCCACCGTGGCAGCCATCTTGGCCAGCACGGCCGGATGGCGGTAGGTGACGCCGCTTACCATGCAGCCGATTCGAGCCCGGGAGGTAACCGCAGCCATCGCCGCCAGGGTCGTCCAGCCCTCGAGAGTGTCCTGGTCGGGATCCTGGAGGCCGTAAAAGTGGTCGTAGTCCCAGATGCCGTGGAAACCCAACTCGTCGGCATCCCTCCAGAAGCGCTCGAGGAGGGGATAGTCGAACACGGGGGCGACCTTCGCCGAGCGAAGCACTACCCGATGATGACGCCAACCGGGATGCCGCGCAAGCGCCCGGCTCCGTCTCCACGCCACGGTCGGCCGATGCGGAGACGAGATCTGCCCCGATACAGCCCGCACTGTCCGCTGACCCTGCCGAATCGTCATCGACCATACCTCCGTGTTTGAGGTGTTGAGACAACCAGTGAAACCGCCGGTCTGGGCCCTCTGAGCATTGGACCAGCGCTCGCTCAGATCCAGAACTTGACGAGGTCACAAGCGTGACCGGTTGACATTTTAGTCATGTTGCGTCATGCTGCCATTTCGAGAACGGTCCTTGGCACCAGGCGCCTTCAGGGCCGAGCAAACCGGGGGATCGGGGGAACATGCGGGCTGTAGCAGCAACGAGGGACGCCCATCGCCGGAGTCGTCGTTATCTCGTCCCGGCTGCCGTGGCCGCCGCCGTGACCCTCACGTTGGGCGCCTGCGGCTCTTCCGGGCACCCAGGATCTGGGGGCGGGTCGTCGGTCGGCGTCAGCGCCCAGCCGCCGAACGGTCCGGCGCGCACCACCGGCAAGATCACCATCGGCACAACGTTCGCCCCCGGCAACCTCTCCCCCGGGCTCGACAGCTCCGGCGCCGACTACCAGTACCTAGAGCTCGTCTTCGAACCCCTCATCACCCTCAACCTGAAGACCGGAGCGCTGGAGCCGGACCTCGCTACCTCATGGCGCTATGTCGGCCCCAAGAAGCTCCACTTCGACGTCGAGCTCCGCCATGGCGTCAAGTTCTCCGACGGCACCCCCTTTAATGCCGCCGCCGTGGTCTCTTTCGACAAGGACTACATCACCGAGGGCAACATCCTGAGCGACCTGCAGTATGTAACCAAAGTCACCGCCCTCAACCCCTACGAGGTCCAGTACACGCTCAGGCACCCCAACTCGCAGCTTGCCTACGGCTTGGCCGACCGCGCCGGGCTGATCCCGTCCCCGACCGCCTTCAAAAAGGAGGGGAAGAGCTTCGGCACCCAGCCGGTCGGGGCCGGCCCGTACAAGTTCGTGAGCGAGAACGCCGGCGCTACCTACACCTTTACGCGCAACAACATGTATTGGAACAACGCCCACCTGCCACGGGCCCAGAACATCACCTTCCAAATCTTCGGGAACGACACCACCCTTATAAGCGCCCTACGAAGCGGCACGGTCGATGTGGCCAACGGGCTGTTCCCCCAAGACGTGCAGACGCTGCGCGCGGCAGGTCTCAACGTCGAGGTCACGCCCGGCACCGGATTCATCGGCGGCTACTTCAACGGCCGGCTGGCTCCCTTCAGCAAGGCAAAGATGCGGTTGGCGTTCAATCTGGCGCTCAACCGCACCGCCATAGCCAACGCCGGCACCGACGGGATCGGCAAGCCCTGGGACGAGGTCATCGCACCAGGCACACACGGATACTCCAAGAGCGAGGAGCCGGTCTATCCCTACGACCCGGCCCGCGCCAAACGCCTGGTCGCCCAAGCGGGCTACCCGCACGGAATTCACGTGACGTGCTACGCCTACCCTGGCCTCGGGTTTCAGATAACGGGCCCGATCGTCCTCGCCGAGGAAAAGAAGGTCGGGATCGACATCAACCTGATCACCGGCGCCGCCGCCCAAGTCGATCCCTTCTACACGAAGAACCTCTCGCCGTGTTACTTCTCGGGCTTCGGCGGCGGGGCGAACCCGGTCACGACCTACGAGGCGTTGATGTTCAGCCAGTCCTACTACAACGCCGGGAAGACGAACTTCGGGGTCGACCAGTACCTCAACGAGCTCTACGACACCTACTCGGTCTCCAAAGAACAGGCTATCTTCAACAACATCAACAAGGTGCAGAAGACCGATCCATCGAACTTTATCATCTACGGGAGCCCGGAGATCAGCGCTTACCGGAAGGACATTGGAGGCTGGATCGTGACGCCGTACGGAGCCGGAGCACCACCCGAGAGCCACTGGCAGGGGCTCTACTTCGTAAAGTAGCGACATGCCTCCTGCCCAACACCGCCTCGCGGCCCCTCCCGTGACCCTTCAAGATTGACCACCGTCGACCAGTCCCAACGGTGCGTCGATGCCGATCCGGTCGGGCGCAGGGAGCGAAAAAAGCGTCAGACCCGGCAGGCGCTCATCGACGTGTCACAGCGTCAATTCGCGACCACCGGCTACGAGTCCACGTCCTTGCAGGACATTTGCGACGAAGTCGACGTCAGCCGCCAGACACTGCTTCGCTACTTCCCGTCGAAGGCCGAGCTGGCGATGGCGATCGAGAACGACATCTTCGCCGAGTTCCGCGACGTCATCTCCGACCCCGCCCGCCGGCAACCGGCGGTGCTCGTCTGGCGGGACCACATCGACCGTCTCACCCGGCGGGACGGCAAGCTGGTAGCGCTCCGCAAGCAGTGGAAGCGTAGCGAGCCTGTCCTCGTGGCGATGCAGGCCAAGCTCGACAACAGCTACCAGGACATCCTGGCGCCGGAGATAGCGCGAGACGTGGGCACGGCGATAACCAAGGACCGTACGCCGTTGCTAGTCGCAGCATTCCTCGTCGCCGGCAACGCGGCGGTGTTCCGCCACTGGCATACCGAGGGTGCCTCGGCGAGGCGATTCCGAAGCGATCTTCTCCAGGTCGTGGACGTCGCCCTACGGCACTTTCCCGAGAGCATGCACTCGAACAACTTACAGAAGGAGCCAACATGACGACCAGCGACGGCCGGCGGGGCGGCAACGCCGGGCTGGCAGGGGAGGGCGAGGGGCCGCTCGCCGGCGTCCGGGTGATCGAGCTCACCCACGCCATCGCGGGCCCGCAGACCGGCCAGATCCTCGCCGACCAGGGAGCAGACGTCATCAAGGTAGAGCCTCCCTACGGGGACCGGGCTCGCCTCTCCTTCCCGGTCTTCGGCGGCGACAGCGTCTACTTCGCCTGCCACAACCGAGGCAAGCGCAGCGTGGTGATCGACCTCAAGCAGCCCGAAGGGCTGGACGCTTTCCTCAGCCTGGTCGCGGAAGCCGACGTCCTGCTCACCAACTACAGCCGTCAGGTGCCCGACCGGCGGGGGTGGGGCTGGGACGTCGTCTCCGAGCTCAACCCCCGGTTGGTGATGGCCCACATCACCGGCTTCGGGACGGTCGGGCCGGACCGTGATCGCCTGGCCTACGACGGCATCATCCAGGTGATGAGCGGCATCCCAGACTACACGGGCCCCGCAAGCTCGGGCCCGGTGTGCGTCGGCGCCTTCATCGCCGACCACATTGTCGCCTACCACGCCGCCTTCGGGATCGTCTTGGCTCTGCACCGACGCCCGACGACGGGCTTCGGTACCTTTCTCGACATGAGCATGCTCAATTCCTACATCGCCAGCGCCGCGCACGGCATCGAGGCGGGACTGGCCGGTCAACCGCTTCCCCAGCAGGGCAACCGGGTTCCGACGGCATTCTCCAACACCTACCCGGCCGCCGACGGAGCCGTGTACCTCGCCCCGCTCGGCGACCTGAAATGGGCGGCCTTCTGCGCCCTCATCGGTAGGCCGGAGTGGCAGCAGACGCTGACCTACAGGGACGCAGTGACAGACCGGCGCGACGAGGCCGAGGCGGCGGTCCGGGCCTGGTGCGCAACCCGGACCCGTACAGAGATCGTGGCGGAGATGGCCGCCGTGGGCATCCCGTGCGGTCCGGCCCTCACCGTTGCCGAGGCCGCCACGAACCTCATCGACGCAGGGTCACCCGCCATCACGACCGTCCAGGGGCCGATGGGCATGGAATTCTCGGTGCCCGGACCGATCGTCTCGCTCGGCAACTCGCGCCACCCCCAAAGCAACCGGGTGCCCTCGCTCGGCGAGCACACCGACGAGGTCATGGCCGAAGTGGGCCGCCAGCGCAGCCGGTAGGGCAGTGCAAATGAGTCGCCGCCGGCCAAGGATCGGAAATTTCCCGTCACCGGGGCCGCAACGGTAGATGTCGGCTGAAGTGCTCGTGGCAGGCGGGCGTCGAAGATTCACGGATACCTACATCGGAGGACACGCATTCACCGGACGGCTCGAATGCAAGGTGACGCTGATCACCGGCGGGGCAAGCTCGGGAGAAGCTGTGCGATGGTTCGTCCGTCACTTGGCGGGCGACAACGGACCCGAGGAGGTCAACCATGCCTGATGATGTTCCGTCCAAGGCGGCGGCGCTGCGCTCGCTCGTCGAGAACGACCAGCTCACCGTATCGCTCGAGGAGGTCGACGTCCCCGCTCCCGGGCCCGAGGAGGTGCTGATACGGGTCGAGGCGGCCCCCATCAACCCGTCCGATCTCGGCCTGCTCCTCGCCGGCGCAAACCTGGCCGGAGCGACAGGGCCCGTCCCAGGCGAACGTCCGGTGCTCCGCGCCCCACTCTCGCCGGCCATGGCCCGGGCGACGCTTGCCCGCGCCGGCGAGGCGCTCGCGGTGGGGAACGAGGGCGCAGGGACGGTCGTGGCCGCGGGAGGCTCCGACACTGCGCAGCGACTGCTCGGCAGGTCCGTCTCTGTGGCCGGCGGCGGCATGTACGCCCAGTACCGCTGCGCCCCCGCTGCTAGCTGCCTGGAGCTGCCAGAGGGGGTCAGCGCCGTGGACGGCGCCTCGTCGTTCGTAAACCCGATGACGGTGCTCGGCATGGTCGAAACGATGGCCCTCGAGGGCCACCGCGCCATCGTGCACACCGCGGCAGCCTCCAACCTGGGCCAGATGCTCGTCCGGGTCTGCGCCGAGGACGACATCCCTCTCGTCAACATCGTGCGCTCGGCACAGGGTGTGCGTGTGCTCCGCGACCTCGGTGCCAGGCACGTGCTGGACTCGAGCGCGAGGACTTTCGCTGCTGACCTCGTCAACGAGCTCCGTCGCACCTCGGCGACCCTCGCCTTCGACGCCATCGGGGGCGGGCTCCTTTCCAGCCAGATCCTGACGGCCATGGAGGCGGCGCAAAGCACCGGGTCCGCCTTCACTCGTTACGGCTCAGGGGTCCACAAGCAGGTGTACGTCTACGGCGGACTCGATCCGTCGCCGACCGAGCTGCGACGCAGCTACGGGATGGCGTGGGGAATCGGGGGCTGGCTGGTCGGCTCCTTCCTTGAGAGAGTCGGGCCCGATCGGGCGACGGAGCTGCGCCGCAGGGTGGCCGGCGGGATCACCACCACCTTCGCCAGCGGTTACGCCGGTCGCGTGACGCTCGACGAGATGCTGCAGCCCGAGACAGCCCGGGTCTATGCGCGACAGGCAACCGGCCAGAAGTATTTAGTCATCCCCAATCCCTGACGTCGCATTTTTCTGGCTATTACTTTCAAATGTCAATCCTTGACAGAGACGCCGGCTTCTGGTTGGCTCTTGGCTGAGGATGGGTCGCCGGATCGCCCGGCACCTCCCCGCCATACGCGGAGGCGAGACCATGAAGATCGACCGTTGGCGGGCCACGCCCGACCTCAGCGACATCTACGGCGACATCCGGCTGCTCGGGCTGGAGCTGAACCTCGCGGAGCTGAGCGCCTTCGGCTTTACGGTGGTCGAGGACGCCTTGACACCGGCCCGGGTCGAGCGACTGAAGAGCGCCATCGCCCACGCCGTCGGCGACAAGAGTGGGAGGCCCCCGGATCTGGAGAGCGGTGCCGGGCACCCCGGCATCAACCTCGCCCACTACCTGCTGTTTCGCGACCGGGCCTTCGAGGAGGCTCTCGTCAACCCGCCCGTGCTTGCCCTCATCACCTACCTCCTCGGCAAGAGCTGCCTCTTGAGCAGCATGACCTCCCACTTCAAGGGCCCCGGCGAGGGGACCCTCGCCCTGCACAGCGATGCCGGTAACGGCACCCCGAGTCCGCTCCCGCCGTGGTCGATGGTGGCCAACTGCAACTACGCCCTTACGGACTACACCGGCCCGGCCTCCGGCTGTCTGGCGGTGGTGCCCGGCAGCCACTCCCTCAACCGGCACCCGATCGGCGACGAGGTCGCCCTGGCAGCCGATGGCGGCAACCCCAATGCGATCCCGGTCGTCTGCCCGGCCGGGTCGGCGGTGATCTGGCACGGGAACCTGTGGCACGGGTCCTACCCCCGCACCGAGCCGGGTGTGCGCATCAACCTCGCCATGTTCTTCTGTCGGCAGTTCGTCGTCACCCAGGAGCGCTTCGGCGGCGACGCCGTGCCCGAGGAGATCCTGGCCCGCAACGACGAGCGCTTCGCTACCCTGCTCGGCAGTCACACCTCCTACGGCTATGACGAGCGGGGCCCCGACTTCGAGAAGTTCCGCCTGGCGCCCCGCAATCTCTACGCCTGAGCGCCTCCGTCTCCCGATAAGGTCCGGCGCTATGCCGCTCGACGAAGGCGAACAGGCGTCGCTTCGAGAGCGCAAGAAGCGCCGCACGCGTGCCGAGCTCGTAGAGGTTTCCCAACGGCTGTTCGCGACGCAGGGGTACGAGGCGACCTCCCTCGACGACATCTGCGCGGAGGTGGCGGTGAGCCCGCAGACGCTGCTGCGGTACTTTGTCTCTAAGGCCGACCTGGCCATGGCGCCCGAGGAGAACGCCTTCGTCTCGCTACGGGAGCGCATCTCCGACCCGACTCGCTCCGAGCCGGCCCTGTCGGTGTGGAGGGCCCACGTCGAGCATCATGCGGCCGCGGGCCGGACCAGCATCGCCGCCCGCAGGCGGTGGCAGATGCCCGAGGCCGTCCTTGTCGCCAAGCTGGCTCAGCTCGACGTCTTCTACGAGGCGGTCCTGGCTGAGCAGCTGGCTCGGGACGCCGATATCGACCTCGACGAGGACCCGACACCGCTGCTCTTGGCCGCGGCGCTCGTGGCGGGCAACGCCGCCATGTTTCGCCGCTGGCTCTGCGGGGGCGGGGACGTCACCACCCTCAAGTCCCGCATGGTCCAGGTGATCGACGTCACCCTCGCCCACTTTCCCACTTTCTTGTCCGATGCCGATGCCGACGCCGACGCCGGGCGCATTGAGATCCGATAGCGGCCCGCCGTGTGGGGCCGGACGGACGCGAAGCGCTCGCAGTACGGTTCGAAATATGGAGGGGAGCCCGGATGACACGGTGAGCGGAGTGGCCGGCGGCAAGCTGGTTGGCCGGTACCTGTCGCTCGGTCGGCTGCTCGAAGCGGTTGAAGGGCGCAGAGCAGAGAGGGTCAGGTCCTGCTCAGCGGCGGCAGACGTTGTAGTCCTCGCCGGCGTCGGGGGAGCAGGTCCTCCAGCCGGTCATAGCGGGGGCTCGGGGAGCCAGCTCGGCGAAGCCGGCCGCCCGCTTTCGGGTCGGCGTCGTGCAACCCGACTACCACCGCCCGTTTCGGGATCATGCCGTAACCCTGCTCGAGTACATGGGTCGGGGTCGCGTTTGGTGGTTGCGGGCGGCGATGGACCTGGGCGTCAATGCATAGAGGCCGTCGCGGTCCGCAGTGTTCTTCTACTCGTAGTAGCCGGTGAGAGACACCCTGTGCAGTACGTCCCCACCAGATGGGGGACCCGCAACCTCAACCCCCGGTTCAGCATGGAGTACTGGATAGCCGACGACCTCGGGGCAGTCATCGTCGTAGCTGCGAGGGGGCGCTGCCGCTCTGGCGATGCCCGCCGAGTGTAGGGGAATCCCCACAGCCGCGAGATGCCCCGGGGAGTTACCATGCGGCGCGCCATGCCCGCGGCTGTGCTGTCCGGGCCGCGGCGCCGCTCGGTCCCGGCGGCCGAACATCGGCGCCGGACGTGAGTCCTGCCACCCAAGGAGGAACTGCTCGATGCCAGCCCCGCCGTACGAAGTGATCCGTCGCCCGGTGGTCGTTTGGAGCGACGGGCTGCGTCTTGCGGCCGACGTTTTCACCCCCGAGGCCCGCTCGGAGCCTCGGCCTGCGATCCTGCTCTGCCATGGCTGGGGTGGTCTCCGCCGCAGCCTCAACGCGCTGTACGCGCCGTTCTTCGCCCAAGCCGGCTACGTCGTCCTCACTTTCGACTACCGGACCTGGGGAGACAGCGACGGGAAGCTCTCGCCCGAGCCGGACGAGCCGATGCTGGTCGAGCCGGGTGAGCGGAACGTGCGGGTGCGAGTCGTCCGCGAGGTGGTCGATCCGGTCGACCATGTGACCGACGCACGTGCCGGCTTCGCCTACCTCATCGGCGAACCGGGGGTGGACCCCAGCCGGGTCGGCCTCTTCGGCAGCAGCTACGGCGCCGGCCACGTGCTGAGCATCGCAGGCGCCGACCCTCGTGTTCGGGCCGTGGTGGCCCAGATCGGAGGTTACGGGCATCCCGACGACCCGGGATTCATCGAGCAGGCCCGGCAGCTCGAGACGGCGAAGGCGCGCGGCGAGCTCCAACCCCCATTCCCGCAGGAGCCCCCGGCCGAGGACTCCTCGCTGCGAGGTTCGCCCGACGCTGCCCGCCTCCTCCTTCACGCCTCAGTCGAGATGGCCCGCTTCGTGCGGGTCCCGACGCTGTTCATCGACGCCGACGACGAGGAATACAACCGGGATTACCCGCAGTTCCAAGGCGCCGGCGTCTTCGAGATCGTCCGTCACAACGGCGTCTCCGAGCGCCGGACCTTCCCCTGCAGCCACTACCGCCTGTACGACGAGTACCTCGAGCCGGCCCGACGCTTGGCCCTCGACTGGTTCGAGACCCACCTGTGACCGGCGGTTCCGTTGTCGCCGGGCCTGATGCCGGCGACAGGAGATGCGACACCGAGTACCTCGCCGGGGCTCCGGTCGGCCTGAGGAGCCAGACTTTCGAGGTCAATATCTTCGGCCCGTGGCGGCTGTGCCGGGGGGCCTTGCCTCGCCCTCCGCTGGGGCTGACGGCGCAATCGTCCACATCAGCTCCGTCGCCTGCACACGGCCCTCGGACAGCTCGATCCCCTGAGACGACTGCGAAGCGCTCCTCGAGCAAACCGCTCCGCCCGAGCAGGTTGGTGCGCCCGACGACATCGCCGAGGTGGCCGTCGCTCTGGCAAAAGGGGCGTATGTCAGCGGCGCCGTGCTCCTCGTCGACGGTGGCTTGTCCTGTGCCACCTGAAACCGGTCCGCCCGGGGCAGGGCAGTCCCTACAGAACGGAGGGGTCAGCTTGCGCGAACCTGCAACATGAGAGTGTGTCGGTGGTTTGGACCTCCGGAGGGCCGATGAAAGCGGTGCATGTGCTCGGCGGTGGCCGAGTCGAGGTGATCGAGGCCCGCGAGCCCCTGTGCGGGCACGGTGAGGCGGTGGTGCGGGTGATGGCGTCGGCGCTGTGCGGGAGCGAGCGCCATGGCTACGACGGAGAGCGTCGGGACATGCCGGGCGCCGAGTTCGTCAACGGCGGCCACGAGGCGGCCGGCGTGGTCGAGGACGTGGGCGAGGGAAGCAACGCCCGGACCGGGGATCGCGTGCTCGTGTTCTCGACGGGCCACTGCGGTCACTGCCGCTACTGCCGGGACGGTCGGTGGATCCTCTGCCAGCACAAGCCCAGGGGCAGGACCGGCACCCACGCTGAGCTGATCACGGTTGGCGAGGACCGCTGCATCCCGATCCCCGACGAACTCTCTTTCGTGGACGCCTCGCTCCTCGCCGACGCCTTCGGCACGCCGTACCACGCAATGCGGCGGCTCGGCCTGGCCTCGACCGACACGGTGCTCGTGGTCGGCCAGGGACCAGTGGGGATGGCTGCGACGGCGTTGGCAGTGCAGGCCGGCGCCGCCGTCGCGGTCGCCGATCCCGACGAGCGAAGGCTGCAGCGCGCTCGCGACCTCGGCGCTGTAGTTGCGGTCGACCCGCGCCGCGACGACGTGACCGAGGCGCTGCGCTCGATCACGTGCGGGGACGGCGCCGACCTCGCCCTCGAGTGCTCGGCGACACCGGCCGGGGTGGCAGCATGCCTGGCGGCCCTTCGCCCCTCCGGCCGCATGGCGTTCATCGGCCTGAACCGGGAGGTCACGGTCGACGTGCACTCGCAGCTGATCCTGAAGGACCTCACCGTGATCGGCTCCTGGTACTCGGACCCCTCCGACGTGGAGGACCTGATGCGCCTCTGCGGCCGTGGCCTTGCACCCGGCCGGCTGGTGAGCCACCGCTTCGCCCTTGAAGAGGCCGCGGAGGCCTACACCGCATTCTTTCGGGACGGCGACGCCGCCAAGGTTGTGCTCGAGCCCGCCCGGCCCTAAGCCCGCCCGCGCGGTCGCCGCTTGGCTTGCCAGTTGAGCTGCCTGCCGTCCCCTCCCTACCGGCTCTGGCGGTAAGGTCGAGGCGCATGGCGGACGAAACCAATTCGTCGCTTGCTTACTCGAGGCCCGCATCGTCTGATCACCATCAACCGGCCCAAGGTGATGATCGCGCTGCACCCGCTGGCCAACTCAGCGGTGCTCGACGCTTTCGAGCGTTTCCGTGACGACGACTCTGGGTGGCCGATCCTCACCGGGACAGGAGACCGGGCGTTCTCGGCAGGCAATGACCTGAAGGCCCGGTATTGTTCTCCACCCAGCCGGGCATGGACGGCATGGTTCGTCGTGCAGGGAGTCAGTCCGCGAGCTGAGCGGGGAGGTCGTGGCCGAGGTCTTGGACGTCGAGGTGAGCGTGGGCCAGGGCAATGGCGGGTGTTCTTGTTGGCCGGGACTCTCGTGCTCGGCGCGGCGGCTGCAGCCGGAGGGGCGCCATCCTCCGGCCTTCGATGGTCCGCTCTTGGCGTCAAGGCGGAGGCCCGGCGTTACAGCACCTGTCTCTTCACCCATAATGACGACAACAACCCAACCTGAGTAGACGCCTCCAATAATACAAGCGGCATTTCGCGGCAAGCCCGGAAGCGTGATCCTGCATGGGCGGCATGCTCCGCCTTCTTGGGTGCCTATAGCGCCCAACAAGCTGAGTCGGACAAGGGCGGCTCATCTGGCGTTGCTCAGGTAGGTGGCTTGCTCCGGGGTCAGGCTTAGCGAGGCCGCTGCGCAGTTATCCTCGACGTGCGGGACCGATTTGGTGCCAGGGATTGGCAGCATGACAGGGGAGCGGGCGAGGAGCCACGCGAGCGCGACCTGCGGCGGGCTGGCCCTTGTCTCCGCAACAACGTGATCGAGCGGTCCACCGGGCCTCGCTAGTTCGCCTCCTGCGATGGGGAACCACGGGATGAAGCCGATACCCTTCGTCTCGCAGTACTCGAGCACGTCCTCGGAACGGCGATAAGTGAGATTGTAGTGGTTCTGCACCGTCGCAACTGGCACGATCGCCCTAGCCTTCTTGATCTCGGCGATCGACACCTCCGACAAGCCCACGGCGCGGACCTTACCTTCGTCGAGCAACTCCCTCATGACCCCGAACTGATCCTCGGCGGAGACTTTCGGGTCGATCCGGTGTAGCTGCCACAGGTCGATGGCCTCTACCCCGAGACGGCGAAGGCTCAGCTCGCACTCCTGACGGAGATACTCGGGACGCCCAACGGGAGCCCATTTCCAGGGTCCGGTGCGCGTGAACCCGGCCTTGGTAGCGACGACGAGCTGCTTCTCGTACGGGTAGAGCGCCGCCTTGATCAGTTCCTCGCTCACGAAGGGGCCGTACATGTCTGCCGTGTCGATGAAGTCGACGCCGAGCTCCACGGCTCGGCGAAGGACGCGAATGCATTCTCCACGGTCAGCTGGTTCGCCCCAAACGCCGACTCCCGTCAGGTGCATGGCCCCGAATCCAAGGCGATGGACCTCGATGCCGGCAAATCTGAAAGTACCCGATTGGTGGATCGGGCGAGCATTAGCGTCAGCAGTGGTCACGGTTGGCTCCGTTGTAGTCATGCGTCGCGGATTTGGTTGGGTGAGTGTTACTCGTCCTCGGCGGACCTTCTCGATGATCTTGTCGGCCCCGGCGTGCCACATGAACGGCTTCGGGTCGTCCTTCCAGCGCTCGGTCCAAGTCCCGATAGCGTCGATGAGAACAGAAACTCTGCAGAAGGCTCCTCCGCGGGGCAGGATACCCGTCGCCAGAGGAAGCCGAAACGACTGGCGTACGTTTCGCAGAGCACTGGGACGGTCCCCGCGCCCCGACTTGCCGGTCGCTGCTTGACGGCCACTTGGCTACTGGGTGCTTCTGGGACGGCCCGGCGTCGAGGACGAAGCGTCCGAGGCCATCGGGGTCATCTTCGGCTACTGCATCAGTGTGGGGTGATCACTGTTGTGGGGAGTTCACCATTGTGCTGCCTCGGCAGTCTCTGCTACCAACCATTATCGAGCTAAGGAGGCCCACGTGAACTTTGCCGTCCCTGTTGTACGTCGTCCGATCGTTCTGGCCGATCTCATCCCCGGCACCTTGATCCGTGACATCGCGCTCGTGATCGGCGGTGCCGTGTTTGTCGGCCTTGTCGCGCAGCTGTCGTTCAACATCCCGGGCAGCCCGGTCCCGGTGACTGGCCAAACCTTCGGGGTCCTGCTCACCGGAGCGACCCTCGGGTGGCGACGAAGCGTTCCTTCGATGCTGCTCTACCTCTTCGCAGGCACGGCTGGTGTCCCGTGGTTCGCAGGCCACGTTCACGGTGTTCACCTCGCCAGCCTGGGTTACGTCATCGGCTTTGTTCTCGCTGCCGGAATCGTCGGAGGCCTCGCCCGGCGAGGCGGTGACCGCACGCCGATACGAACGGCGGCGACCATGCTTCTCGGCACGGCCCTGGTCTACGTGATCGGCGTTCCGTACCTGATGCTCGATCTCCACCTGCCGCTGTCGGCCGCGTTGCGTGAAGGAGTCCAACCGTTTTGGGTGGGTGATCTCATCAAGGTTGTCCTCGCAGCGGGACTGCTGCCCGGAGCCTGGACGCTAGTGGGTCGACGGATAAATGACCGTAGTAAGATTTAGTGTGCGGCACGCGTCTAACTGCCTTGAGGTGGCGTGGGATTGGTCGGCCCGTATTGGAGGCGCGCGTGCGGGAGCGATCGACGCCCGGGCGGCGCAGCGGGCTCGAATCGTGTTGCCGGCCGCCGATGGAGTGTCCAACCGAGACATCGCCGAGGTGGACGACCTTCAATACAACCAGGTGGTGGTGTGGTGGAGGCGTCACCTGGAGTTCGGCTGGCCGGGCTGGGTGACGAAGAAAGACCTGGACGCCCGGTCGTTCATGACCAAGACGACGTCGTGGTGTTGGTCAAAACGGATGACCGAGCCGCCCCGAGCGGATCGAAGCGCTGGACGATGGAGGCGTTCGCGGGGCGATGGGCAACTATGGGTGCCGATCTCGGCGTTGCAGGTGTGGCCGTCTGTCGGGCGTTGGACCTCAAGCCGTGGCAGATCGAGAACTGGATGATCAGTCGCGACCCCGAGTGTTTGCGCGTCCCCGATCACGTAGGAGCAACTACTTGACGATGACGCCAACCGGGACCGCGGCGCAACCGGGATTTTGCGCCCGGCCTCAACTGACCATATTGGCAGGGTCTGGAGCAGACAGGGCATGGGATGCCCCCGATGAGAAGGAGGTTTCGAGGTGGCAGTGATCGACACGGGGACCGATGACCTGCGCGCTGAGGTGGACGGAGGCGTCGCCGTGCTCACCTTCAACCGGCCGGAGCGGAGGAACGCCCTCTCTGCCACCATGCTCGAAGGCCTGATGGGCGTCCTCGGCCGGCTGGAGGCGGACGACGACGTCGGGTGCATCGTCCTCACCGGATCCGGTGAGGCCTTTTGCGCCGGGGGGGACGTCAAGTCGTTCGCCCGTGGCGAAGGCGCTGGAGGCGGATCGTTCGAGGCCCGCTACGGGCGCCAGCGAGCCAGTCACCGGGCCACGAGCCTGCGGATCTGGGAGATGCAGAAACCTTCCATAGCGGCAATCAGAGGGGCAGCTGCGGGGGCAGGCCTCTCGCTCGCCCTGGCTTGCGACCTCCGCTATTCGACGCCGTCGGCGGTGCTCACGACCGCCTTCGGGCGCGTCGGGCTGTCGGGTGACTACGGCGGCACCTGGTTTCTCACCCGCCTGGTTGGCACGGCCAAGGCCCGCGAGCTCTACTACCTCTCCGAGCGCATCGACGCCGCCGAGGCCGACCGCCTCGGGATGGTCAACGCCGTCTTTCCCGAGGAGGTGTTCACCGACGAGGTCATGAGCCGCGCCCGACGGATCGCCGACGGTCCCCGCGTCGCCCTGCGGTTCATGAAGGACAACCTCACCCGAGCGGTCCTCGGGAGCCTCCCCGAGTGCCTTGATACCGAGGCCGAGCACCACATCCGTACCTTCGAGACGCCCGACCACAAGGAGGCGGCTCGTGCCTTCGTCGAGAAGCGCGAGCCCAAGTTCGGGGCCGGCGAGCAGGTCCTGTAGGCGCCCGCACGGATACTCCGAGAATGGCGGCCGTCGGAGCCCCGCCCGCTGACCGATCAACGACCAGGGTCTCGGTTTGTCCGACGGCGAGCACGCCCTTTCTGGATCTCAAATCGGGTGAAAGAGGCGGCCAGGACCTCGTCCAGCGCAGTCGAGCCGAAGGTAGGGCCTCATGTGTGCCGAGGCCAACCATCTACTCTTCGAAGGTGCGCAGTTAGTTAGTTACTTGCCCCTGAAAAACTGTTGTAGAAAAGGGCTGTGACCTGCGTGTTTGTGCGGGACGGTCCTCGTGTTGGGGGTCGAGTGGGGTGATGATGGTCCAAACCCCTTGTGCGAGAAGGGATCTGGACCATCATGTTGCGTACCATAAACGCCGAGCCCACTTTGTGGGACGCGATCTTGCCGGAGTGTTGTTTGGGGTTGCCGCCGATGCTGGCCGAGGTCGACGCCTTGTTGGACGATCCTCGGTTCTTCGTGCCGTTCGTGCCGTTCTTCTCGGCCCGCCACGGAAGGCCGTCGATCCCGGTGGAGACCTATCTGCGGATGATGTTCTTGCGGTTCCGCTACAAGCTCGGTTTCGAGACGTTGTGCGCGGAGGTGTCGGACTCGATCGCGTGGCGGCGGTTTTGTCGGATCCCGCTCGACACCGCTGTGCCGCACCCGACCACGTTGGTCAAGATCACCTCCCGGTGCGGTCAGCAGGCGGTCGCCGCGTTGAACGAGGCGTTGTTGGCCAAGGCCGCGGAGGCCAAACTGGTCCGGGTCGACAAGCTCCGCGCTGACACGACGGTGGTGGAGGCCAACGTGGCCTATCCGACCGACAGTGGCCTGCTGGCCAAGGGCGTGGCCCGCCTGGGGGTCCTCGCCGGCCGAGTCAAAGACGCCGGGCTGGCGAAACGGACGAAGTTCAGGGACCGGCGACGCTCGGTGCGTCGTCGTGCCCATGATGTGGCGGTGTGGTTGCGTCGACGCTCCGACGAAGCCCGAGACGAGGTGGTCGCTATCACCGGCGAGCTGGCCGTCATCGCGGAGGCGACGATCGTCGATGCCAGGGCAGTGGCGGCCAATGCCCGCCGGGGCTTGAAGCGTCGGGAGCCGGGACCGCTGCGCCCGGCGAAGATCATGGCCACGATCGTCGAGATGGAACAGGTCGCCGACGCGTTGGAGCGGGTCGTGGCCCAGACCCGGACCCGTATCGCCGGCAGGACCCCTGATGGGGCCACCCGGGTCGTGTCCCTCCATGATGTCGACGCCCGCCCGATCGCCAAGGGACGTCTCGGCCGCCCGGTCGAGTTCGGTTACAAAGCCCAGGTGGTCGACAACGTCGACGGGATCGTGGTCGACCATGAGGTGGTGGTCGGCAACCCGCCCGACGCGCCGATGCTGACCCCCGCTGTCGGGCGGGTCAAGGCCCGGTTCGCCAAGACGGCCAAAGCGGTGACCGCCGATCGGGGCTATGGCGAGGCCGTCGTGGATGCCGCGCTGATCGTTCTCGGAGTGAGAACGGTGGCCATCCCCCGCAAAGGCAAGCCCGGCGCGGCGCGAACCGCCGTGCAGCGAGGTCGGGGGTTCACCCGCCTGGTCAAGTGGCGCACCGGTTCCGAGGCCCGGATCGCCTGTCTGAAGCGGGACTTCGGTTGGCGGCGCACTCTCTTCGACGGTCACCAAGGGGCCCAGGTGTGGTGCGGGTGGGGAGTCCTCGCTCACAACTCGGTCAAGATCGCCAGCCTCACCAAGCAGACCACCCGACAGCGTCGACCACCACCCTCCAGCCTCCCCGGCACCGACCCACCCACGCCGGGACCGACGGAACGAACCGCTGCTTGACCCGGCCCGCCGCTTCTCGCAGCGCGCCCCGACGGTCCCAAAAGGACCGAAAACGGGGGCCCGGAGAAGCCCAAAACGGCCGGGCAAAGCCCCACACGACCCCACAGCCATCGATCAGCCCGACCCGCCCCAGACCACACAACAGTTTTTCAGGGGCAAGTAGCTATCATAGACGCTCCTGTGGCGGCGACCGTCGAAGTGTTGCGGACTGGGTAGCGAGCATCGGCCTCGATCAAGAGGCACGCGACCAACACCTGGAAAAGTTGCTCCTCGTCCTCCGCCGCTTCGATTGAACGGCGCAACCCAGGTGGACTTGCTCCGAGCCATTCCACAAGCGTGGCCACAACGCCATGGCATCCAGGCCCGCAAGGGGAAACCGACAAAGAAGTTGCTGAGTCAATCTGTCGTTGTGCGACCGTACCTACCTCATCTCTAGCTTTGCCTGAAGCAATTTCGGAGACGCGCAAGGCCTTTAAGATGATGGCAACAGTCAAGGTTTCGGCTCGCCGGGCCTCATTGACATCTACCACTTGCACGTCGCGGCCGTCTTCTACAGCTCGACATGCCTCCAAATAGACTCTAAGCCACCGAGGCTCGGCAGGATGGCCCGTAAACTCAGCAATCAGCTTGTTCAAGCTAGTTGGCGCCTCTCTCTAGAATCACCACGTCGACCGCCGGGAGAATGAAGGTACTTTCCTGTGAACCACATACGCCGGCAGACACCGTGACGGAGATACGACCCCCTGCGACGTCTCGGATACGCGCCGGAAACTGGTTGGAGAGCGAAGGGCAGAGCGCCTTCATGGCGGTATTCTCTTTGGCGTCAACCACTGCAATATTGGCGCCCTTCGAAGGTGGCGATTCGTACAGAACCGTCCCAATGGCTATGCCCGTTAAGGTGACTGCAATTGCTCCCACTGCAGCCCCAAGCTTGACTAGCCGTCTGATCGGAGCTGCCTCGTCCTCGACATACTTTCGAACCGACTTGACAAAATCGTCGGTAACCTCTCCCTCCTTCGGCGAGGGCCACACTGCGCCCGTCAGAAACGCAGCGACGGCTAGGACGTAGGCGATGGCAGAGCCGAAGGTGAACGCAGCAGCGGCCCCGCCCCACGCATCTTGGTTGTAACCGGTGAGCAGACCCGCGAGTACGGCTGCAGCTGCGGCGCTGAGGAGCGCTCCAGCCCCGGCAGCGCGAGCGCGCCACGCCTCTGGAGCAGCAACTGTTCGTCCAAGCCAAAGGCGGTTCGCCTCAGCTTGCAGCTCTTTGGAACTTGGCGGTGGGGTCGGCGGCAGAGTGGGTTCCTCCGGCCGTGAACGTCTAAAGGGACATTTCATGTCATAGCATCTTCCGACCGGAGGCCGTCGGCTCCCTGGACGTAGGGGATGAGAGAGATCGGCGTTCGTCGAGAGACCGCCTCCGCCACAGGCGCCGGGGTCCCTTCCCCCCGGCATCAGCTCCGCTCACGAGGCTCCCGCCACCTGACCAACTCCGACCTCAGCCACATCTTCGAACGACCGGGGCCCAGGTCGAGCACTGGACGCGGCATGTCCGGATATCGCTTTTGGTAGACGCTCACTGCGGTCCGCCGCGCCAGCCCGACAAGGTTAGCAACCTCAACGGCATCGATCAGATCGTCTAGGTAGACCTGTCGGCGGTCAGTCACATGCCGTATTCTGCTGTTGACAGGTGCCAACTTCAAGGATATGATGACGGGTGTCAACAGGTGGGCTCGGCGGTCCGCTGACACCCCCGGGGCCTGGCCAAGACCCTCAGGAGGTGCCGACATGGCCGAGCACACGTTCACCCACCCGGCCCTTGATCTTGATCTTGATCTTGTAAAGAAAGTTCTCACACAGGGCGCTTCTGGGCCGGTGCCGAAGGTGCCGGCCCCTCGGATGTAAAGCAGATTCTTGTGTTGACATGCTTGCTTGTGCAAAGGGACACAAGTGCTCGAGGAAGGCACGACCCCGTGGTCTCGGTCTTGCAGAGTCGCGGCGGGTGTCGGATCGCTCAGTGTGGACCACGAGGGGACGCTGACTGTGAGCTGGAGGTGGCTGTCGAGTCACCCGACCGCAGGCGAGTCCTGCGCCACGCGCTCTCGTGTCGACGTTCACGTTTTTCCGCATCTGCTCGTTCACGAGAATCCCTACCTGTCCACCGGCTGCGTTGCGCGCTGGGCCAGGCTGATCTGTCCGGTGCCGCTCGACGCCAGGATGATGGGCGTCCGCTACGTGGTCGACTCGACGAATCTGCCGAGCTTGGCGACCGACGTCTGATCCGTCGCTCTTGTACACGTCGGGCGGCATCCCGCTCGGTCGGATCGGCGCTCCAGAATAGGGTGGATCTCAAGCCGGTGGCTTGGCTAAATACGTGGGGGACTGCGACACCGTCCGCTCGTCAGCTGCTAACTGCGGCAAGCGATATGACCTTGGGCGAGAGCAGCGCGGGATGGCTCCCAGGTCCTCGGGTCGGTGGAGAAGCCGGATGGGACCAGTCCCGTATGTCGGCTTGTGGGACGAGGCGCGAGTCGCGAACCGGGGAAGACCGCATCGGTGCCTCCACGCCGTGCGTTGGCGGCGTAGTCGCCGGGGTTCACTGCCGCCGGTTGGACTGGTGTAGGGCCTCGTAGAGCAACAGCGCCGCCGCGGTGGTCACGTTGAGCGAGTCGGCAGTGCCGCGCATGGGGATCGTCCAGCGGGCACCGTGGCCCGGCTCGCAAGTCAACGACCCCACTGGTACGGCGTCGTGGTGGAGACCTTGAGGAATCCCGAGCGCTCGAGTATGGGACGGGAGTACTCGGTCGAGTCGCTGTGGATCAGCTGCTTGCCTGCCACCAGCGCGGACCGAGCCCGAGCAGCGGTGAGCGCCCGGTAGATGCCCTGCTGGCGCCACGGCTCGAGGGTCGCTCCGCCTCAGATCCCGGCGAAGTCGGTGTCGGCTACTGGTTCGAGGCGACCGGCGCCGACGATCTGCCCTCGTGCCTCGGCCACCCACAGCTCCATGCCGTCGCGTAGCGCCAGGCGCCGGAGGAGTGCCCGCGTCGTCTCGTCCGCCCTGTGGGTGCCGGAGGCTGCGTCCTGCATCGCCGCCATCGCCCGGACGTCGTGAGGTTCGCTGATGCGCCGGAGGATCACGCCTAAGGGGAGGGGGGTATCGACGTCGAGCAGCTGGGCGCGACCGATCATGATCGACTCTGTCTCGCCGGGCGCGAACCCGTGGCCGACCAGCGCCTCGTGCAGGCCCGGAGCACGGTCGTGGCTGCGGCTTTTCCACTCGACACGGGCAATCGCCGGGTCCTGCCGGTAGTGGTCGAGCGCCGGGCCTACGAGGCGGGCGACCTGTTCGCTTCCTTGAAGGTGGGGGTAGGTCACGAAGCCCCGACCGTCGGGGAAGGTCACCAAGCGCAGCGGGCCGAGCATCGTCACGGCCGTAGCGCTCGGCGTCTCTGCGTAGGTGCGCAGCTGCCGGTCGTAGGCGGAGAGAAGCTCCTCTGCTGGCAGCACGGTCGCAAGTCTCCCCGAGCGGCCGACCTCGCGGCCACCGGATTGCCCGACATAGCGCCGGGATGGCCGGGAAGGGGGGCGGCGTTCCGTATGACCATCGTCATCTGAAGCATGACGGCGAGGTCGATTCACTCGTTCGTGTGGGCGACGAGCTCTACTTCGAAGCCGTCGGTGTCCTCCAGGTAGGCGGCGTAGTGGTCCGCTCCGCCGGCGAAGGGATGACGGTCGGCGAACAACAGCTTCCACCCGCGGGCGGTAGCAGCGGCGGCCATGGTGTCGAGGTCGGCCCTGGTGCCGGCGTGGAAGGCGACGTGGTTGAGCCCGGGACGGCAGCGATCGTGTTTCGCGACGGAGAGCGCCGCTGACTGCTCAAGGACGACGTAGTGGTCGCCTTGGTGCCAGCTTCGCCCACCTGGCCAGCGCTGAAAGGGCTGGTAGCCGAGGGCGTGGAGAAGCCAGCCCCAGCTGTCTGCGGCCCGGTCCAGGTCTGGCACCCACAGCTCCAGGTGGTGCAGGCCGCCGGCAGCCGGCATCGAGGGGCTCGTGGTTGCTCGCAGCGCCTTGACCAGCTGGAGCGCCGGGTTGGCGGGGTCCCACAGGGCCGGAAACTCTTCCAGGGGGCGGAAGCCGCAGGCGGCGTAGAAGGCGCGGGACTTCTTGTAGCCGGCGTCGGGATGGCGGTCGCTGAGGGTCTTGACCTGCAAGAACTCGACCCCGCCCTCTGCGAGGGTCTGCTCGGCGTGGGCGACCAGGCGGCGACCGACCGTGGCGGTGCCACTCCGGGCGCACAGCCAGAAGGTGGATCTCCGCCGAGTAGGGGCTGTGGCCGACTACGACGAGCAAACCGATGTCATGGCCGTCGGCGCTGGCCAAAATGGCCGGGGACCGCTCGGCGACCTCGGCGTAGTCTCGGTTGGACTCCTCGATGCCGAACCAGGACGGCAACGTCGCCAGGATCTGCGAGCAGACGGCCCCCGAGCCGCCGGGAACATCCCGCAGCCGCAGCGCCTCAAGATCCACATCGTCCATCCTGGCAGTCCCAGCGATCGCTGTCCGGGAAGCCGCAACGGTGCGTAAGCGGATCGGACTTCGGCACAAACCTCTGTTCGCTCCGAGGGCCCGATCGTCGTTCCCAATGCCGTTCGGCTTGTCGGACGACCGGGCGCCAGCATCGTTGGGCAGCGAAACGGTATGTACTCGGCGGGCGGTGTCGCCCTCAGCCGGAGCGTCGCTCCAGATCGTCCTGCTGGTGGAAGGGTCAGACGGTGTAGCCGGCGCCGGCTCCGCCGAGGTTATGGCGGAAGGTCATGATCCCCCGATCCCCGACCGGTGGCGGCAGGGCCTCATGGGTGGGACAGGTGCTATCGGGTCGGGGCCAGCCCCAGCCTCGCAAAAGCACCAGTTGGCCCGGCCCGGTCTCCCACCCCGCCACGGTCTGCTCGCCGTCGAGGACCCGGAACGTCGCCCGCCCCCACAAGGTGAACACGGCAATGACGCCCCCGTACGCCGAGGGGTCTCGATGCGCGCTGATGCCGCCTACCCCCGCCGGGTAACGACCCCAAGTGGCCTCGTTGAACCTCGGGAGCACTGGTAAGCCGGCACGGCCAGCAGCGTCAGACAGGCCCGCAACAAGCGTGTCGCCGAGGGCGCGGACCGCCGGGCGGGCTTCGGCGAAGGCGAGGTAAGCGCCGTAGGCGTGCTGGCGAACGCCGCCCTCATCGCCCAGGAGCCGCCACTGGCGACGGTCGTCGTCACCCAACCGGTCTGCGACTCGGCCCGTCAAAGACGTCCGGGATCATCGCCCAACCCTGACCGCTTATCCGGGCGACGGCATCGTCCCACTCGATGGCAGGGAGGTGGCTGTCCGCACACGCCGCCGCTTCACTCACCGCCACCAGCTTGCCATGAGCTGAACGGCTGCCATCATCACCATCTCCGTGTCGTGGCGAGCGCCCAGGCAATGTCGTCGCCGGCGGCATCCCGACGGTCCCGCCTGGCTGCTTGACGGCCGGCCCCTGCCATGGGCCGACCGCTCCGGCCCCGACTGTGAGAATCCGGCTGCGGTCATTCCCGTCGAGCAAGTCCCGGGACCGATCCTCCTGGTGGCCGCCGGCGCAGACACCATCTGGCCGTCTGCGGCCATTGCCCACGCTCTCTCCAAGCGGCTCCGCAGCCACGGTGACTGCCACGGGCACGTCCTGGTCGAGTATCCCGGCGCCAGCCACGCCCTCGGCTACCTGATCCCCGACCTGCCACCCGGCCTGCTGCCTCCCGGAGTGGACGACAACATGGCCACCCGCAGCGCCCGCAGCCAAGCATGGGCAACAGTCCTGAAGTTCCTCTGCCATCTTCGATAGCCACACCCCCTCCTCGGCGGGGATAATGTCAAGGAGTCTTGCACAAGGTTACTTGGTCAAGATATATTGTTAGATATGGTTGAGGAGATCGGTGAGCAGGCGGGGAGCGCTGGTGCGCTTCGGCTGCGGGCTTTGGCGCACCCGTTGCGGTGGGAGTTGATCGACTTGTTGGGAAACGAGGAGGCTGCCACCGCGACCCGTTGCGCCGAGGTCCTTGGTGAGAGCGTCGCCAGCTGTTCGTATCATCTCGGCATTCTGGGCAAGTATGGCTACATCGAGCTGGTCCCTGGCGTCTCGGGGAGGGAGAAGCCTTGGCGGTTGACGAGCCGCCAGCAGGATCTGTCGGCGCCCGGGTCAGATGTGGAGGGCGACCTCGCTGCCGAGGCGGCTACTGATGCGTTCCTCGATCACGAACTGGAACGTATGAAACGCCGGCGACGGAGTGTGAGCCGCGAGCCGACACCGTGGCGTGACGCCAGCGCTGTGGGGGGCTCGACGATGTATGTGACGGCTGGTGAGCTCCGCAAGATCAAAGACGAGTTGGTAGCGATCTTGCTCCGTTACGAGGCTCGCGACAATCCTGCCCTGCGGCCTAAGGATGGACGCCGGGCGAGGGTGTTTGTCGCCACGTCGGTGGATCCCGAAGAGCCACTGTCCCAGCCTCGCAGCAAGAGATGACGGAAAACGCGCGGGCATCTCCGAGCCGGCAGCGGTGGCACCGCGGCGCAGGACGGCAGCGGAGCTTTGTCGCGACGGTCGATCAGCTACTAGCAGAACGGATCGCCGGTCACCGCGCCAGTCATGCCGACTGGCGCCGCGCATCGCGGCGAACTGAGACTTCTTAACCTTCGTTGAATTGTGAAGGATCTACCGGAAGGACGGAACGGCGATGATGACTGACACCGTGGGATACCTCGGTTTGGTATCCAGGGCGGAGGCCCGGTCGGGCGCTTGTCAATGGTCTGAGGCAGTGGTGCTCTGGGAGCAGGTCATCGTGCGCAACCCGGTCAAGGGTGATCACTGGGCCCGGCTGGCTGAGGCACGCTTTGAGCTTGAGGACTACGCCGGTGCGCGGACCGCCTATGAGAAGGTTGGAACGTTGGGCGTCCGCCCTAATGAGCGTCCCGGGGCGGTCTTCCCGGGTGACCAGTCCTATCTGACCGCCGGCGAGGTGGCGTACAGGATCGCCTCGTGCTATGCGGGTGACGGCGATCTCGATGGGGCGATTGACGCTCTCGCGGCCGCGTTGCGCAAAGGTTTCCGGGATCTCGGCCGGGTCGGCAAGGACGAGCAGTGGAAGTCGTTGCGAGACGACAGACGGGTGCGGGACCTGCTGGGGATCACCGACGCAGACGGCCTGTCGCGGGTAGACGGCTGGCGTGCGGACCTGGGTTTGCTGGCGCGCGAGATCAAGCGTCGCGCCCATGCGCCGTTCGCGACCATCTCCGAAGAGGACTTCGATCGGGCGGTCGCCGATCTCGATCGTGAGCTCGCCGGCCTGACCTATCCGCAGGTGATTATCGCCATGATGAAACTGTTGCCGGCTCTGGGTGACGGGCACGCTTTCATTTTGCCGCCCCACGACAGCGCGGGTCTTGGCACCGCCTTACCCGTGGAGTTCTACCTGTTCACCGAGGGTGTCTTCGTGGTCGCTGCCGATCCGAGTTACCGGCAGCTGCTTGGCGCCAGGATCGACAGCATCGACGGCCATCCTCTCGATGAGGTCCTTTCGGCGCTGGAACAGATCATCAGTCGGGACAACGACCAGCAGGTCAAATTCATGGGCCCGTTGTGGCTTCGCTGGGTCGCGTTTCTCCACGCCATGGGCCTGACCGCCGAGGCCGGCCAGGCAACCCTGGCGGTTCAGTTCCTCGATGGGACCACCGGCGAAGTCACGGTGAAGGCGATGCCGGCCGAGGAGTGGAACCCTCACCCGTATCCCCACGGATGGCTCGCCCTGCACGACACGCTGCCTCAGCCCCCACCGCTCCACCTACGCAACCGGGACCTGGCCTACTGGTTCGACTACCTGCCCGATGCTGACCTCGTTTACTTCCAGTTCAACGGCGTCCGCGACCACCCCGCAGAAACCCTTGCCGCGTTCAGCGATCGCCTGTTCGCCTTCACCGACAGCCGCCCCAGCACCAAACTGGTCATCGACATGCGCTGGAACGGAGGCGGCAACACCTTCCTCGGTCAGCCCTTGCTCCACCACCTCATCGGCAGCCAAACCATCAACCGTCGCGGCGAATTATTTGTCATCGTCGGCCGCAATACCTTCTCAGCCGCCCAGAACATCGCCACCGCCATCGAGCGCGAGACCCAGGCGATCTTCGTAGGTGAACCGACAGGATCACGCCCGAACTTCATCGGCGAGACCATCCCCTTCGAGCTCCCCAACACCAAGGCCACCGCGAACATCGCCGACCTGTACTGGCAGACCTCCTGGCCCATGGACTACCGACCGTGGATCGCTCCCGAGATCTACGCGCCGCCGACGTTCGCCGCTTACAGCCGGAACACAGACCCCGCCATGGAAGGCATCCTCACATGCCACGAGCACTTTCCCAACAGCTAACCAGCCAGGACCACACAGATACGCCAGCGCTACTGTGAACGGCAGTCACGGATCCTGAACGACGGGAGGCGCTATCCACCTCCAACCGTTCGACGCGTATCAGTTGGGGCTCCTTGACGTCGCTTCGACGAGGCCAGCGTCCCGAATTCCCGCACGGCTACCTGTGCGTGGCTGGCAACTTCCCCGGGGGGTCGGGATCGTTGTCTTAAGGGATCCGGTTACGTGACCGACGCTGACCCTCGCCGCGCGGTCCGTGGCCGCTCCGCAGGAGATCAGGCTTCGGGACCCCCACGGCGTCCGCTGGGCCTCTCCATGCCGCGTAGATCGTTCGGCTTGCAGACGCCGTACCTCGGCCGAGAGGTGATCAACGAACCGCCGAACCCAGCCGGCCGTTGCAAGTCACGTGGGCTATGTCATGATCGGCCGTGCCCCTCATCGACGTGATCCACGACAGCACCTTGACGGAGCCTGTCTTGTGGCGGCTCCGAGAGCTGCTGCCAGACCTTGTGGCGGAAGCTGTCTCATGTCCCGAGGAACCTACGGTTGGTCCGCCTTCGCCGGGTGACATTGAGATCCGGTTTCGGCAGAAGGGGCCGCTCGACGTGGGCGAACTCAACTGCGTGGTCGAGGTCAGGACGAAGCTCTTCGACAGCCGAGTCCGGAACAAGCACCAGCGCGCAGACATCATCCGCGATGGAATCTTGCGCGGCGAGCCCAGAGTGGGGCAACTAGGTGTGTGGCTGATCTTGGCCGACGGCAGTTGGTCGCAGGTTTAGGCGACGAAGAATCCCCGCTACCGGCCGCCCGAAGAGCCAACCCCGAGATAGCTGCAGAGGGATCCCGATGTGACGATCCTGAGGCGCTCAGAGTTGGTCTCTCGAAGGAGGCGCCGACGTCCGCAGCCCGTTCCGCTTGCTGTGTGCCATTGCGCGGCGTTGACAGGTTGCCTCTGCTCCCTACGGCCTACCCTCGGTGTCATGCGAGAAGCGCGGTATGACGACGTCGCTGACTTTTACGCGGTGGGCTGGTCGGACACCTACGATGACTCGGTCTCGGTTGCGCTCCTCGATCAGATCGGTCCCGTCGAGGGACAGAAGGTCCTAGGGCTCCTTTGCTATGAGGGTCTTCACAGATGAGGCAAGTTTTTGCTTGTCCGGCAGGCAGGCCGGGTGGATCATGGAAGCGAGCTTGACCTGCTCCAACCGGGAGAACGACCCATGTGGCGCCCGGAGCTGCGTAGTGAGGTCGGGGTCTACATATCGAGCCGCGATGGCGGCGGGCGGGTGTTGGGCCTGATCCGTCAGCGGCAGTGCTGGCGCGGGTGGACGAGGACTTGCTCGGACCGCTATCTGTGCCACCAGAACGTTGGGCTGTCCACCGGCTCCAGCCACCTTCAGCGGTCCGAGGCTGGCCTCACTGGATGTTGCTTGCGGTCACGGACGCATCAGGCGGGAACTCTCCCGCCGAGGCGCCGACGTCCTCGGCGTCGACGTCTCCCACGCCCTGGTCACCAAAGCCGAGACTGCCGAGCGCGAGCACCCACTCGGGACCCGCTACCTTCACGCGGACATCACCTCACCCGACACGCACATGGAGCCAGGCAGCTTCGACCTAGCCGTTTGCCACTTCGGGCTCTCTGGCATCGACGACCTCGATTCGGCTATGCGCCTCGTCGCTCGGAGCCTGCATCCACTCGGGCGGTTCGTCTTCTCCATCCTGCACCCCTGCTTCCCAGGCGGCGAGCAAGTCTCCGTTGCGTGGCCAACGACAGGTAGCTACTACGACGAGGGATGGTGGGCCGCCGACGGTGACCTCTCAACGTTGCGGCACCGCGTCGGCGCGAACCATCGAACCCTGTCTACCGACTTCAACGCTCTGGGTTCCCGGGACCTTTGGATCGAGACTCTGATCGAGCCCGCACCGCCGGACAGGTGGACCGCCGAACGGGCAGAAGCAGCCCGCCACCCTGTATTCCTCGTGGCCAACTGCTCGCGGAGGCGAATCAGCCAAATCTGATCGCAGGCCCCTGATCCCGCCAAGGTCGATGACTGAGGGAACGCGATCGACGGCTGGACCATCACCCGGAAATCATCCCTGCAGGAACGCACCCGGCCCACCTACCACCGCCGCTAATGGGTCGGTAACCGGATCTCCGACACGGCTCAGTGCTTTCCTGGCAGTATGTCTCGTCGTGTCGACCTTCGATCCTGTCCGGCGCTTGAACGCGCCGCGCTTGGTGGACTCGATCAATGAGACCTTCGCTCTGCAGCTCTCCTATTGCGGCCCCGCCGGCGCCGGCAGCGTCGGTGCCGCGTATGTCACCGACCTCGATGGACACCGATTCGTGCTGACCTGGGAACCAGACACTTCTTCCATCCGGCACCAGAAGATCGCCGAGCTGGTTCGTATTGCCCGCGCTCGCGGCGTTCCGGCACCACAGTACGAACACGTATTGCAAGTCGGAGAGGACGTGGCGATCCTGCAAGAGCAGTTGCCGGGTATTCCACCGCGCCGTGCGACGCCGGAGTTGGTCAAGGCCATGGTGGCCTTCAACGATCGGTGCCGGGACGCATTGGTCGGCCGGCCCGATGTGTCCGCAGCCGAGCTGTATCTACAGCGCAGTGGACCCGGCTACTGCCTGCACGAGCCGCTGCAGGAGTACAACGCGCCAACCCGCCGACTGCTTGCCCGAATTCGCCAGATCGGTACCACGGCTCCGACAGCCATGACCGGGTACGACCTAGTTCACATGGATTACCAGCCGGCCAACGTGCTCGTGGACGACTCCTGCAGGCTCAGCGGCATCGTCGATTGGGATGGAGCTGCCCGCGGCGACGCTGACTTTGACCTGGTCGTGCTCGTCTTCGGACTGCACTCCACGGGCGGCTCCATTGAAACGATCGCAGGGCTGCAGGAGCAGCTGCACAGACGGGTACCAGCCGGCCTGCTGAGTGCCTACTGGGCACACATGAGTCTGCGCATGGTCGACTGGGCTATCCGCCACTACGGACCCGATGATGTAAACGCCTGGCTGCGGCTGGCAGCGAGCGGTCTCGACGCCTGAGCCGCCGAGTGTAACGAACAGCAGAAATACCGCGGCCTTGGTTAGCAATGTCGGCTCGACAGGGGATCGACATCATCGTGTCCCGCTGTCGATCGCTCAGCGGGACGGAGACCAGGTATGGCCACGCATCCAGTGCGACAGGGTCTACAGCGAAGGCTACGGGCAGCGAATGTCGTCTCGGTCTCGCCGATCGTCCGCGAGCATGTACGAATGACTATCCCTGCTGCAACCCGACGCGAAGTCAACGAAGCCGAGGTTCGCCGCTACTTCAGCTCTTGGGATCCTACCTGGCGCTGGATCCTCCTCGTCAGCCTGCGCGACATGCGAGCCAACCTTGCACGCTTCGGCAGACTCGCGGCCGAGGAGATGGGCAACGAGACTTGGGCTGAAGAGGAGTACGTCTACGGACCGCTAGCGCTGGGAATCACGGCGGCTGCGGTCAACGAGGCCTCCCAGCACTGCGAGGACCTCTTCGCGCTGCTTACCTTCCTTCGGGAACCACTGAACTTTGCGCGTCGGATGGGGAACTATGGAGCCGGACGCGTTATCCGAATCGCCGACCAGCTCGCTGTTGACTCAGATGCGGGGATGGCGTCACGTTTCTGTGTGCCATCGATCGACGTGATAGAGGCGGGCTTTGTCAACTCCAAGGATCCGGAAGCCGCGCTCGACGCCGCTCGGGCCGGGATAGCTCGGCTGGGCGAGCTCGTCCGCAGGGTGGTCGACTTCTACAAGACCTATGAGTTCTTCCACCTCCAGTACAAGCACGGGCTGAAGATCCTCTTCCGCCCGTTCGGCGGAGCGCCGACGGCCGAAACCATCGCCGAGCGGAAGACGGATGTAAGGGCTCCGTTGTTTGCGCTTAGCAACGAGGCGCTGTCAAGGACGCTGCAGCGCCCACCCCGCCAGCAGACTCTGATGTTCCAGGCCGGCCCAGAGGCACAGCCGCATCTCGCAGAACTGATCACCAACCACGACTTGCTGCGAGTCCAGATTGCCGGGCCTCCGGTGGATCTCGACGGAGTCATAGCGCATTCGTGGACCGTCTCGCGGCTGCTTCGCCTGGCCGCCGCGAACCGCCAATCCCTCGGACGAGTCCTCCAGCAAGGTAAGCAGACCTTCGAGCTGCCCGGCGAGGGCGACCGGGAGACTCTCAGTCTCGTCATCGAGCCGCCATGCGCCGTTGGACCTAACGACGTCATGGGCTGAGGGGCCCGGCTAGTGCCGCACGGCGCTGCGGGGGTTGTGGATGAAGTACACCGAATGGTCGAGTGTGCGGACCAGCCATTGTGGGCGTCGGCCCTTCAGGACACGGCCATGTTCGGCCCGGTCGTGGAGACAACCCACGAGGGGCCTACGGCAACCAGTTGAGACGGTGGTAGCCGTCGAGCGCACCCGCGCCACGTTCCTCAGCTACAGCGAGACGGACCAGGCAGACTTCGCCACCGACTTACGGCAGCTATTGGAGCCCAGCCCCTACGTCGAGCTGATGCAGGAGACGCTCTTGGCCATGGCTCAGCGACAGAACTGACGCAATCTCGTGCGGCTCGGCTCACCCCGGCCTGGGTGCACCGATGAGCGTTCCTTTCGGGGAAACGTGATATTGCTACTCCTTGATGCGGACGCTCAGTTGTGCGCCGAGTTCTGCGAGGCCGAGAGCGCGAGCGATCGCTTTCGATGCCTCAGGACGGGCCCGCCACTGGGGCAGCAGGTTCTCGTCGAGCGCATGAGCGATGGCCGTCGCGGCGACCGCACGGCCGGCTCCTCGGCTTCGATGGGCGGGACGGACCAGGACGCCGAGATGTGCGATGTTGTGTGGCCAACGGCAGTAGCCGGAGGCAGCAATGACGGAGCCGTCGTCATCTCTGACGATCGACAGGCTGGACGTCACGTCGACAAGTCCGCTCTCGTCGAGCTCGGCCGAGGACACCGAGGCGAACAGCCCGGCAACTTCGTTCAGGGTGACTTGAACGACCTGGTGATCCTGCAATGTCGCTGGCTCATCGGCGGCGAAGAACAGCGTCGCCGGTCCCAGCAGGTCGATAACATCAGGTATGGGGGCCACGGCCTCGGTGGTCGTCACCGCCAACGGGGGGCAGTCCACCAGGGCAGCGTGGAAGGAGCCGGCGAGACCGGCATGGGGCACGGCGACCGTCACGGTGCCCTCTATGCGGAGGTGCCGACCCAACCGGGTGGACAAAGAGCCGACCGAGGCCGGACAACCACTTGGAAGCGTGTCAGGGACTCCAGCCCGGCCAGTCGAGCCCAAGCCGTCGAAGCACGCGAGCGGCAGCGATCGAGGGAACTGAGCACAGGGCCATCCTGCCGCGTGGTCGGTAGGGGGATCCCGCTGCAGAGCCCGGCGCGGCAAAGGCGGGGAAGTTGAAGCATCGGTGGGCTCATCCAAATCGCTCGGAGGCTGTGGTGAGTCAGGCAGGCTTGGATCCCCGTCGCGGTCGGCGGGCGGGCGGAACGATCACCGGTGCGGTTCGCGGGCCGGTGTGGGCGTGGATGACGGCTTGGAGGACTCGGAGGGTGTTGGTGTCGTCGAGGCCGCCGAGGAGGTCGCCGAGGGGCCGGTGGGAGCCGGTGCCGGCGAGCTCTGCGGCGCGCTGAAGGATTGAAGCTCGCTTGAGGATGCGAGCGGCTCGCCGGTGCTCAGGCCGGTGCGATGTCGATGAGGGCGACGAGGTCGCAGCGGCGGAGCCAGTGGCCGTGGGCGATGAGTAGCTCGACGGCTGCCTCGCTCGGGTAGGACCCGGCGGTGCCGGCTCGGTGGGCCGCAACGAGTTCGTCGGTGTCGAGGGTGCGGGGCGATTCGGTCTTGTGCGGGGTCGGTCATGACTGGTCTCTCCTTGCATGTTGGGTGGTGGGGTGCCGGGTTGGTCTCGGCGGGTCGAGCGGTCTGTGCTCGACCCCGTGGTCGCGTCCCAGTCGGGCCGGGGGCGCAGGGTCAAGGGCGGCCCGTAGGGCCGTGCCGTAGGCGCCCGGAGCCGGAGGCGGAGGGCCCTTGACGCTGTGGTCCCGGTCCGGCACCACCGGGGCTGTGGGCTCGTTGACGGCACACGCAAAATCGTGTGCTGGGGGCGTGACAATTCCGTGACACACCCCGCCCGTGCGGCGTGCCACGGCTGTGACCTGGACTTTCCCTTCCGAGAGGCCTCTCGGGCCGGACCGCCCGGGGTGCCAGAAAATTGTGGTGTGTCACGGTTGTGTCGAGGGTTTTGTCGAGGTGGACCGTCGATGGTGGCGGCATGGACAGCTCCTCGAACCCCGACAGGCCCCGCCGGAGTGCGCCCTGCTTGCGCTGGTTAGAAGGTGCCGGCGCGCAGGCGCTGGTAGGTGGCGGCGAGGAGGTCGGCGTCGATGCCGAGGGTGTCTTTGGCGTGGTGCCAGGCCCGCTCGAGACCGACGCCGGAGCCGGCCGCGGCGGCAACAAGTCTCGCCTCCCACAGCAGGGGGGAGGCGGGCGCGGCGAGGAGTCCTTGGGTGGTGATCGTCTCGGCGCGGCGGGCGTCTCGCAGGCCGAGGGCGACGTGGGCGCCGTCGGCGGCAACGCGTTCGATGGTGGTCTCGATGTGGCGGACGGTCTGGTCGATCCCGGCCCAGGCTTCCCCGGTGAGCGGAATCCCGCGCACGAGCCGCAACGCCCGGTCGATGAGTTCGACGCGTTCGGGGCCGGCGGGGAGTGCGGCGGCCTGGTTGGTGAGGGCCTGGAAGACGCCCCAGTCGACCTCGACGTTACCGGTGAGGCGGTACCCGCCGGAGGGTCCTGCTGCGGGGAGGAGCCCGTCGGGGAGCGCCCGGCGGAGATGAGAGGCGAACGTGCGGAGGCTCTCCGCGGAGGGCTCGGTGTCATCGGCGGTGGCCAACACGTTGCGCAGCTGGTCGCCGGAGAGGGCCCGGTCGGCGAAGACGGCCAGACAGACCAGCAGCCGCCGCGCCGGGCGGCGTCGCAGCCGGGAGATCAACCCCTCGACGTCGAGGGGCCCGAGGACCCGAACCACCAACGCCGGCCCCGCGCTCTGTGGGGCGTGGGGGTTGCCCGGTCGCATACGACTGACCGCTGGCGGTTGGCGGCCGTGGCGGTGGGGGTGGGAGCTCGCCGATGACCCGCCGGGCGGCGGGCGGGGAGGACAACGCGACGGTGGCGGCGGCCAGGCGGGGGATGACACCGGCGGTGAGGGCGAGGGGGTGGGTGACGGGGCCGGCGGGGAGGCTGCGGTCGCGGCGGGCAGCGACGATCAGCCCGGCGATCGCTACTGCAACGATGGCGATCAAGGCGATCGCCCACGCCGGCAGCCCCGAGCCTTCCGCGTTGCGAGGTATGAGGGGGATGAGGTTGGTGCCGGGCCGGTCACCGGACGGCACGGCGAGCGGTTTGGGGGCCGGGAAGGACACGGGGATCTCGGCGGTGCCCGACAAGCGCATGGTGGCGGTCTTCTCGTCGCCGCCGGCCGCGAGGTAGTTGACGCCTATCGGGTCGGTGGGGTGGATGACCACGGTGCCGGCGGTGAAGTCGGCAGGACCTGGAAGTAGTAGAGGCCGTTGGCGAAGAGATCCGAGGTGTCGTCGTAGCTGGAGGTGCTCTGGCCGACGACGTGGCTTCTGATCGTGCGCCCATCGGGCATCTTGAGTGTCACCGCCTTGGCCGGGAGGCCGGCGGTGGGATACACGTTGTCGGTGATGGCCTGGGTGCCGGACGGCTCGATGATCAGGTCGCCGTCGCCGACCGGTGGCAGGACCAGGTCCGGGTCGGGCGGGAAATACGACAGGTAGGCGACGGAGATCCCGACATGGTTGGTCGTTCCGGCCAGCGCCGCGGCTGGCGCCGACTGGGTCAGGGTGCCGGTCACCGTGGGGAGGTCGCTGAGGTAGGGGTAGAGGCCCTGGGAGCGGTACAAGGCGGGCGGGTCGGGGGCCAAGCGGCGCTCGGTGCGCAGATCGAAGTGCTGCGAGTAGCCGTAAAAGCCGATGCTCAAGGTCACCTTGGCGGACATCGGGACGGCGACCGCCGTGACCGCCGAGCCCAATGCTCCCAGCTGTACGGGCAGGTGCGTCTTGGAACCGACGGTCACGGTGACCGCAGGGTTCTCGGTGAGCTCGGCGGCGCCGTTGAGGAAATCGGGTTGGAGCACCTGCAGCGACAAGGAGAACACGCACAACTCGGCCCCGCCCGGCGCGGCGACCCGGTTGGCGCCCGAGCCCGCCGAAGGGGTGAACGCCACGCCGCTCACCCGGGCAGAGAAGGCGTACCCGTTGACCCGCCCGTCGATCGGAGCCCGCAACGCCACGCCGGCCCTCGGCAACGTGACCTGCGAGCCCAGCGGCACGACCGCCCCCGACGACCCACCCGCCCCCACCGGCGCTCCGGCCGCAAGCGGGGAAAGCGCGACGGTCAGGGCGAGCGTCGCTGCGCCCGCCGTTGCGACCAGCCGACCGAAAAGGCCACCCGACCTCCGCACCGCCCCCAGTCTGCCAAACCCGGCCGGACCAGGGCAGGGCGCAACCAGATCCCCCTCCTGCCGTCGCCGAGGCGGCGGTCGGCGGGGCAACCCGGCAGGCCCCATCGGGGGGTCTGCCACCACAAGTCCGACCCGAAAGGGCGGGAGAAAGAGAGCACAAGATGAGATTGCCGATTGACACCACCAGCCTGGCGTTTCTTTGCGCCGGCGACGCCCAGGCGGTCGTCGACTACGAGACCCGCAGGGCCAAGACCGACGAGACCGGTGTCCCGCTGTATCAGGTGCCGCTGGTGGCCATGAGCGAGGGGGGCGCCGAGGTCATCAACCTCAAGGTCGCGGGCGAACCCACCGGCCTGAGCGCCGGCGGCCCGGTCCGTCTCGTGGACCTCGTCGCCATCCCGTGGTCGATGGGCGAACGCTCCGGCGTCGCCTACCGCGCCGCCCGCATCGAACCCGCCACCACCCCCGTACCCGCGGCGGGAGCCGGTCGGGGCGAGAAGGGAGCGGCCGCCTGATGACCCATCGGCGTCTGGCCGTCGCCAAGGGCCTCATCGCCCTGGCGGCGGCCGCCGCCACCCCGCATGCCTGGGTGGCCATCCCCGCATCCCTCTACGCCCTGCGCGCCGCCGTCGGCCAGGCCCGCTACCGGCACCTCCGCGCCCACCACCAGGAGCACCCCTATGCCTAAAACCACATCGGTCATCGTCCCGATCACCCTCGCCGGGCTCTGCGTCCGCCTCCTGTTGTGGGCGCGGGCGTGGCGCATCGAACTCGTCGCCGTCATCATCCTCTACGCAGCCCGAGACGCCCTCGCGGCCCGGATCGGGCTCGGCGCCGCCAACGCCACCATCGCCGCCACCCTCACATCCTCGGTGTCGCCCACCCGGCGGGGAGGAGACGGATCGAGAAGGTCTTCTTGGACTCGGAACGCCACCGGCGCTGGACCCGCCAACTCGCCGGCATCTGCCCGCCACCCACCACGCCAAGAGTGGTGCGTACCGGTGAGGACTGGACCGGCGAATCGGTTTTGGTGCGTGTCGCGGCGGGGAGCACCGTCACCGACCTCGCCAACCTGGCCGAGACCCTCGCCGCCTGCTTCGACGTCGAAGAGGTCCGCGTCCGCCGCCACCCCCGCACCGCCGCGTACGCCACCATCCAGGCGTTACGGATCGACCCGCTCCAAACCGCGCCCACCGCCTGGCCGTGGAGCGGCGCGCCGCGCTGTGACCTGTGGTGGCCAGTACCCGTCGGTCTCGACGAGGACGGCAACCACGTCACGATCGGCCTGGTCGAACACAACCTCCTCCTCGGCGGCGAACCCGGCTCTGGCAAATCCGTCGCCCTCTCCCAGCTCGTCGCCGCCGCCGCATTGGACCCCAACGTCAACCTGTACCTCCTCGACGGCAAGCTGGTCGAGCTCGCCGCCTGGGCCCCCCTCGCGACTGCCACCGCCGGCGTGGCCATCGGCGACGCCATCGACGTCTTACGTCGCCTCCAGACCGTCATGGACGCCCGCTACCAAGAACTCCTCGAACTCAGACTCCGCAAACAACCGCCCGGAAGCCGGCTGCACGTCGTGGTCATCGACGAGCTCGCCCACTACCTCACCTGGCCCGACAAGAAACCCCGCGACGCCTTCACCGACACCCTCCGCGACCTCGTCTCCAGAGGCAGAGCGGCGGGGATCATCGTCATCGCCGCCACCCAAAAACCGGCATCCGACGTCATCCCCACCTCCCTGCGCGACCTCTTCGGCTACCGCTGGGCGCTGCGCTGCGCCACCAACGCCGCCTCCGACACCATCCTCGGCACCGGCTGGGCCACCACCGGCGTGACCGCCGCCACCATCAAACCCGCCGCCCGAGGCTCCGGCTGGCTCCTCCACGAAACCGGCACCCCCATCCGGCTGCGAGCCCACCACCTCACCGACCCCGACCTCCACACCCTCGCCTGGCGCGCCACCCAACTACGCCACCACATCAACAAACAAGCGGCGGCCGCCGCCGGACCATCGGAAACGGCTGTCGAGAACAACACGGGCGCGAGCACCAGCACTGTCGATGCGGGTGATGCCCAACCGCAAGTTGAGGAGCGCACCCCGGCGGGCGGTGGTGTCACGAGCGAGGAGCCGGACGATGCCGGCACCTGAACTCGACTCCAGAATCCTCGACGAGGTCATCGCTCGGGTAGGCCGGGACGACTACCCGGCCTGGGCCGCGGCCCTTGCTGGCGCCGGGAACTGCGCCCACCCCGTCCGCCTGGCCGGGCGAGTCACCGCCTCCGACCCTTCGACCGGCGAACAGACCGTCGCCTTCACGACCGCCAGCCGACCGGACCGGGTGTTGCTCAAAGCGTGCGGCACCCGGCGGGCCACCCGCTGCCACGCCTGCGCCACGGTGTACCGCGGTGACGCCCGGGCGTTGATCCTCGCCGGGCTCCTCGGCGGCAAAGGCATCGACCCGGCCGTCACAGAACATCCGTTCGTCTTCGTTACCCTCACCGCCCCCAGCTTCGGTACCGTCCACACCCCCACCGGCCCCGAGCATCCGACCTGTCAGCCGGCCCGACCGTCGGGGCGTTGTCGGCACGGCCGGCCCCGGTGCTGCCGCCTCACCCACGAACCCCACGACCCCGCTACCGGGATGCCGCTGTGCGTCGACTGCTACGACACCGAGGGGGCTGTGATCTGGAACGCCCGGGCCGGCGAGCTCTGGCGGCGCACCACGATCGCCTGGCGACGACAACTCGCCGCCAGCGCCGCCAGCACGACCCGAGACCTCGCCCGACGCCAGACGCTCGCCTTCGTCAAGGTCGCCGAATACCAACAACGAGGCCTCGTGCACTTCCACGCCCTCATCCGCCTCGACCCCGCCGCCAGCCATCGGCCGCTCGCCGCCGAAACGCTCGCCGCCGCCATCACCGCCACCCTGCCCCGAGTCACGGTCACCAACCCCCACCGGGCCGACGACCCGATCCGATGGGGACCCCAATGTGCCGTCGTGGCGCTCCCCAGTGCAGAGCGGCGGGCCGTGGCCGGCTACCTGGCTAAATACGCCACCAAAAGCGTCGACACCGGCGGCGCCCTCGACCGCCGCCTCCACCACGGCGACCTGTCCAACTACCCCATCCCCGACCACCTCCGACGCATGGCCGAGACCGCCTGGAACCTCGGCGCCGACCCCACCCTCGGGACGCTCAACCTGCGGCACTGGGCCCACACCCTCGGCTACCGAGGCCACTGGCTCACCAAAGGCCGGACCTGGTCCACCACCCTCACCCGCCTACGCCAAGACCGTTACACCTGGCAACTCACCCGCCACCCCGACCCCGAAACCGACAATCGTTTCGGTCTCCGCGTCGGCGAGTGGACCTACCAGGGCAGCGGACACACCACCGACGGCGACGCCTGGCTTGCGGACATGGCCAATCGGACCCGGCAACTCCGCCGGCGTATCGCCTGGGAGGAACGGTGACCCTCGCTAGCCAGCTGAAGCCCAGCGGCGCCGACCGGACCGGTCTGAGCACAGACGCACGCTGGCTGAGCATCCGCCAGATCGCCGAGGACCTGGGGGTGTCGACCTCGACGGCCTACAAATGGTCGGCGCGGGGGACGCCGTGGTTTCCCCGTTCGATCCGGCTGCGTAACGGCGACATCCGGGTCCGGCGGGACTGGTACGAGGCGTGGCTGAGCGAGCTGGAGCAGTAGAGGCGAACGCCGACACCGCGGCTCGGGCTACAGCTCCTTGCGGAGTCGGGTGCGGGTGGCGGCGTACACCCAGGGGCCTGCCGTCTGGGCGATGGCCTCGATCGACCGCCATCGGATCATGAGGAGCTCAAGCTGGTCCCATTTCGTGAGCTGTTTCTTGGAAGGGTCGAGCCGCACATGACGAGCCCCAGAGTTGACGATCCGCTCTCGCTCGGCGGGCCGGCTCCGCATATGCCGGTCCCGGGTGATCACCACCCAGCCGAGACTGGCAGCCTTGGGAATCCAGTCCGCATCGAGATCACCGGGCGAAATTGGACTCGGGGGGCGGACCTTTCGGTCAATACCCGGACCGCCGGGATCGCCGGCAAAGGTCACATCCGAGCGGACCTGGACGAGCAGCTTGCCCAAGCCGATGATGTCGGCGTCGACGTAGAAGCGGATCGGCACCGCGGCCCTTACGCCGCTGAGCGGGCGGTGGACACCTTCTCGTAGTCGAGCGCGGCGATCACGTCGTCGAGGGGTAGGTCGAAGTCGGCGGCGACCATCTCGATCGGATCGCCGGCCCGGACTTGGTCGGCCAACGCCTCGGTCGGGATGCCATGCACGCTGGCGGCGCCGAATCGGATCTGCGGGTCGATGACCACCGGCGACCCCGCTCCGGCCGGACGGAGCCGGACTGCCTCGTCGCCGTCGAAGTCCACCCGCTCGAGAAACGACTCAGCCGGTGCCGTCAATAGGATCTGCCCAGTGTCGGCGACCCACATGGTCCACAGCTCCACGGGCAGGTCGCTGGACTTTTGGGCCGCCACCATCAATCGGCGTCCCTCGCCGACCCAGGGACGCTGGTGGGCGAGCGGGTATGGAACGCCAAGCCGGTCGCGCACCTCGGTGATGAAACCTCGCAACGCGCTCAGCTTCACGCGCAACTCACGGCGATAGCCCAACAGGTAGCGGGCCTCGACGAGTTCGCCCCACGTCACGGTGGCACTGCCGGTCGGCTCGGGACGGATCACCGGCTGATACGACCCGCCCGCCCGCCTGCCGCCTTCCAACCACCACTGCAACGTGGACGCCGGCATGCGGAGCACCTCGGCGGCGAGGGGCACGTCGTAGAGCTCACGATCAAGAACGGTGATGGACATCTTTCGCCTCGGAGAGTTGGGTGCAGGCAGGAGACGGCAGCATTCGCAACGCTATCTGCGATTCAACCAGGGCGGCGTGACGGTCATCGGCTATGCCGACGGCTATGGCTCGAGGCTCCGGACCAGCCGTTGGACACCTTCGTCCTCCCTGCCAGGCGCCACGCCCTGGTAGATGTCCAGGAAGACCGAAAGCGTTCGATGACCCGACCAGCGCTGACACACGACGGCGTCCACGCCTTCTCGAAGCCACCACGAGCAGGCGGCATGACGGAGATCATGGCGCCGCAGCCGTGACAGCTTGGGCTGACGAAGATCGTCGGCCGACAGGCCCTCCCGGCGGGGGAAGACCTTGGCCCGGGCCGGCTCCCACACGGCACGACCGAACATGTCGTGGTCGAACGGTTTGCCGTTGCGGTGAAAGACGAGCCCGTCCGGGCCTTCGCCGTAGCGCTCGCGGTGAAACCGGAGCTTGTCGACGAGCACGGGCGGCACTGGCACCCGGCGGCTCTCGGTCACGTCCCGGTCCTTCAGCGGTCCCCACTCCGGGTCCTCGCCGGGGTCCAACCAACGCTCCGATGTCGGTCGATAGGTGCGCCGCACGACCAGCCAGCCCGGCTCATCGTCCGCCGCCAACTCGACGTCATCCCACAACAGCCCGGTTGCCTCCCCCCAGCGCAACCCGCAGAGGGCCATGACCAATACGAAGCATTCGGTGATGCCGCCCCATGCGCCCTCGGTGGCGCAGGCTTCGGCCAGCGTCAGCGACTGCGTCACGCTGAGAACCATGTCGGTGTCGACGGCCAGCCCGGCTCGACCCGTCAGCATTGTCGCCTTGCCCTTCACCTTCCGCCGGGGTCGAATGACGACCCAGGGACTGCGGTCGATGGGGATGTCGTCGCGAGCGACGGCCCAGTTCCAACAGCCCTTGATCGGCTGGAGGAACCGGACCATGGTGGCCGGAGATACCGGCTTGCCATCGTCGCGGCCGCTGCGCTCGAAGCGGGCGACGAACTCCTCCACCTGCGCCGAGGTCAGCGAGTCGGCCGGTGCCGAGTGGGCCTCGATCCAGGCCCGCCCTCGGCGTTGACGGTCGGTGGCTCGGTCGGCCAGATGCTCGAGCAGAAAGCTGGCCGAGCGAAGGAAGTCCTCGACCGCCTCGGCGTCGGCACCGGCTGGCTCGGCGTCGGGGACAAGCAGCCACCGCCGGGCCCGGTTGAATGACCGGGCCGCCGAGGTCTTGGTCGCCGGCTCCCACTCGGGATGCTGGCGGAAGTACCGCTCGGTCAGCTCAAAGACGGTAGGCACGCTCGGCGTGGCCGGCGCCTGGGGCGGCTTCGGCGCGACGACTGCTTGGTCCGAGGATCAAACGGCAGGCCACGTGGGAAGTCGCGGTCGATCCGGTCCTTCCAGGCCTGGGCCAGGCCGGCTTTGCGGAACCGCTTGGCGCAAAGGACCCCGTCGACCTTGGCCTTCACGTCCCAGAAGTCGGCCGCTCGGTTGGTGCTGCGCTGGTTGGCCGAGCCCTTCACGATCCACGTCGAGAAGGTCTTGGGGACCCACGGATCGGGATAGTCACGAGCCAATCCGGCCCTCCCTTGTGTGACCACGCCATCAGTCAGCCCATCACGGGGGCTGCGTCCTGGAGCCAATCGTAGCACCCTGAGGTTGGCTCTAGGTTGGATTGAGAGCCTTTCGATCCGGCTTCGAACTCCGCTTGAGCCGTCCTCAAGGGGGTCGTCCAGTGGCTCGATCACGCCGTACAACGCCCCTACTGGCGCCTACAATAGGCCGTCTGAGCAGCATCTTCATGCTAGAGCACCGACTGAGGCACGAGAGCCAGGGATCGGCTAACGTGTGGTCAGGGAGAGGTGCGAGAGCGGCCGAATCGGACTCACTGCTAAGGGTCTGATCATGCGCTCCGGGACATCGGCCGTGACCTGCAGGTTTGCCTAAAGTGGCTGCTCAGATGTCATATCGACCCTTCGACTGGGTGTCCGGTGGATGCCACTCTTTGCCATGGACCGCCGGGCAGGAATGAAAGTGAGATGAAAGCTCTACGGCCATCGGTACCCGGCAGGCAGGGAGCGGGAGGCCATCGAACAGCCTTGTCGGAAGCGATCAGGCAGCGCAGGCGCTCCATCCAACGCCGTCAGGTAGGTCAACGAGGTGAGCGGCCTTCCCTCCTTGCGGAGCGCTTCATCCACGGTGACGCCTCGGCGACAAGCCGGGCGTCCTACCGCCGTCCCGACCGCAGCGTCATCAGTGCTGTGCAGCATAATCGGCTGGCCTGCCCGAAGGCACTGAAGTCGCAGGTCAAGCCCATTTCAGCCTGACCAAAGCTGACCCCTGATTGGATTTATCAGGACCGGCGCAGCGAGAAGCCGGCCGAGTCGGGGTTGCAGGCCCGTAAGCGCGTCGGTGAGCTGCTCGATGTCAGCACCAGGACCTTGCGGGCTGGATCGAGCGGGCGGAGATCGACGCCGGCGAACGGCCGGGAGTCCCCTCGGCTACCGAGGCGCGGCTGAAAGAGGTCGAACGTGAGAACTCCGAGCTGCGCCGGGCGAACGAGATCCTCAAGACAGCCTCAGCCTTTTTCGCCGCGGCGGAGCTCGACCGCAAACTTCGCTGATCGTCGCCTACATCAACGCGTTCGAAGACCGTTTCGGGGTCGAGCCGATCTACCAGGTGCTCACCGAGCACGACATGCCGATCGCCCCGAGCACCTACTACGCCCACGTAGCCGACGGCTTCGTCTCCCAAGCCGACTGGGACAACGCCCATCGGGCCAGCCAGCTGCTGGACATCTGGAGCGCGAGCCCGCCGCCTGTTTGGGGCGGAGAAGCTGTGGACCGCCGCGCTCGACAACGGTCCCAGCGTCGGCCGTGACCAAGTGTTCTCCTTGACCCCGTTGCGTCTCCGCGTTCCTCCGCGCCCATGAACCCAGAAGGGAGAGGAGTCGCAGCCATGCCGTACACCGTTACCGATCTCGGCGAGTTGATCCGCCACCACCTCGTCCTGTCCGTCGAGGACGACGAGACCGCCGATGCCCACCTGGCTCAGCTGTCGGTGAGCTGCAGTCCATGGCCTCCCGTCCGCTGTGGCGCGAGGAGACGTGGGTCTTCTTCGACCGATGCGGTTGCTCGGTCGATACCGACCTCATCCACCCCGACAGTCACCACTACGCCGATGACGGCGACTTCTACTGCGTCGACTGCTGGGAGCTGCTCGACGCGGGCAGTTAGCAGACCGTCAGCTGGCCCCGAAATCGAACCCCATCTGAGCGCTCTGCTGGTCGAGAGCGATCTGCCGTTCTCCCCTGCGCGGGATGAAATCCTTGCGGTGAGACGCCACCAGACGCGCCAGCGCCATCATCTCCTCGACCGATTCGGCCTCGACGGCCAGGAGGCCCTCACGATGGCCGTCTGTCGTCAGGTCGCAGTGACTTTGCTCGACGTCGGCCTGGAGCACCGACGCCCTGTGGCGATCGCAGGCCAGGACGACCACCGGACGATCGGTGAACGCGTAGGTCTTGGGATGACCGCGACAACTGGCGGCCGTCCAACACCCGACCGCGGCGAGCGCGTACACCAATCCAGCCACGCCCAGGTCGAGACCATCGGTAGGTGAGAATTCGCCAGCCTCGAGACGAGCTGCAAGCTCCTCGGGAATGGCTGGGTGCTGCAGCCTGGCGGGAAGCTCCTCGGCGTCGACACTCTCCAAGGCGCTGCAGATCGCATCGAATTCCTCGGCACCAGGAGCAAATCGGTTCGCGAGTTGGATTAACTCTCCTTCGACCTCGAGGAGAGCTTTCGCCTCTCTCACTCCGATGTCCCGTATCACCCACGTGTCTCGGAACCCACCGAAGCCTTCTTCGGTCAGGTCGTCCCGGCCGGGGGTCCAGCCCGTGTGCTCCGGTGGGAGCGACGGGTCGAGCCGCAGCGCCGTGCGAGGGATCACGGTCGGCCCGTGCGGCGCGGCGAGCCGTCGATGCTCACCCGGTGGGATGCGAGCACCAGCGCCCCCGTCCTCGCACCCCTCACGTCCCCTCCTCTGTCTCCTCGATCGTCGGCGACGCCTCAAGCCGCTCGATGAGGTCGGCGAGCCGAGACACCTCCTTGTGACGCTGAAGGTAGTCCTGGTAACTGCGCTTGGCATTGGCGATCAGGGTGTCGTAGGTGACTACACGGGTCTTGAAACCGGCGAGCACGGCAGTCACCTCCTCCGGCTTCAGGTCGGTCGGAGGCTTCCCGAGGACGGCGATGCACTCGATCTCCTGAGGTTCTTTCGGGAACTTCTCCTCGAGACACTTCTGGAGGGCGGCGCGGTACTTCCCGATCTGGTCCACCAGCCCCGCCGTCGTGACCACCACGCTGTAGCGCTTCAGCTCGATGATGATGTTCTTGCCCGCCGCGGTCTGGTAGCGAATGTCGACCCGGCCAGCCTTCTCCTCCGGGGTGAGCCCAGCGTCGATCTTGTCGAACTCCTTGCGCACGGACTCCTCGATGCGCTCGTTGGTCGACGCCCGCTCCCAGGATGTGTCGAGCAGCCAGAGGTGGTCGAAGAGGTGCGCCTGGATCACCTTCTCCTTGGCGTCGTCATCGACCAAGTCGGCGAAGGAGCTGATGACGCTGACTCGGCCCTTGGCGATCTGGCCGTACTCGGCGGCCTCGATGTCGTCGATGCTCGCGAACGCCTTGCCGATCACGTCGAACTGGAGCGCCGTGCCGTCGAGCTTGTCGACCTCGCCGAGTAGGTCCCGCAATCGGAGCCGCTCGAAAGCGAGGATGCCGTGCTTGTACAGCTCGAGCCGATCCGCCTCTTTCTCCAGGGCGATGCTTCCCAGCTTCCCGAAGAGACGTCTGGCGTAGATCCTCTGGTCGGCTCCGAGAGAGGAATACCACTCCTCGACCACCGGATTCTTGCGCGCCTTGTTGAGGGAATCGTCGCGACGCCAGTCCCGCCAGCGGTTGCCGACCTCGAGCAGCACGGTCTTCGCGAGGTACTGGGTCATTGCCTCGAAGCGAGGATCATCCTCCTTGAGGCTCTGGCGATCGCTCGTCGCGATGTCAGGATCGTCGTCGGAGTCGACGAAGTCAGCGTGGATCTCGCCCATGAGGTACTTGGCGAACACGCCCGCCTGCTTCACGGATGCGAGCAGGTCCTCGTGTATGAGCTTTCCCCGTGCCAGCACGGGCACGACGTTGGTCTCGTCGTCGATGTTCCGCTGCTCGTCGACGGTGCCGACCCACCCCGTCACGACCCATCTCTGGGTCGCCGAGACAGTGCCGGTGATCGTCTCCTTCTTCTTCGCGTTGACACAACGACTCGCGTAGAGATCGCCGACGTCACCGAGCGACCAGAGGTACTCGATCTTGGAGAAGTAATCCCGATCGCTGACGCTGATCTCGGAGCCGTCGATCGCGACGATGAAGCCGTGCTCGGGACCGATCACGCTAAACCGGCGAGCGAGCCGGCGACGGAGCGCGGACCGCGTCCCCTCGGTCGGGCGAAGCCGCAGGTCGCTGAGAGTGATCCTCGTGCCCCGCTCGACCGTGATATCCGCTGCGTCCAGCGGCGTCGGGTGATAGGTCCCCTCGCCCTCGCCCATCTGCGCTCGGATGTCATCCGTCCGGAGAACCAAGCCAGACCGCTGTCCGTCCTTGACGCTCTCCACCTCCACCGTGTCGGCGATGGCGAACAGCGATAGCTTGCCGATCCCCTTTCGGCCCATGACCGGTCGGCCGCGTGCGGTAACCGGGGCCCCCGCCTTGCGCCGCTCGAAGCCGACGTAGAGGAAGCGATCGTTGAGATCCGTCGCGGTCATGCCGATGCCGTCGTCAGTCACCGAGATCGTCCGGGAGTCCACGTCGATCACGATCTCGACCCTCTCGGCGTCGGCGTCCCACGCATTGGCGACAACCTCGGACAGGACAGCCGGAATGTTGCTGTAGAGGTTGCGCCCGAGGTGGTCGAGCACGCTGAGGCTCAGCCTCATGGTGTACGGATGCGTCTCCTCGGCGGGTGGCGCGGCGTCGACCATCCCCCAAGGATGCCGCATCCATGACCGCCCGGCGTCCCGATGGCGGAGGCGGTCCCGTCAGGTGCCAGACCGAGACGGCGGGCTACCCCGCCTGCCGGAACTCCTCGTAGCGCTCCTCGAGCCCCTCGGGGTCCGGTCGCGACGCCCGCACCCGGGGCCGGATCAGCCGGACCCCCGCCATCTCCTGTAACCCATGGAGCAGCATCGGGCCGTCGATCTGGCTGCTCACGTCGGAACGGACCTCGACCACGAGATCGGGCCGGACGCCAATGAGGTTCTCGTCGTAGGCGGCGTGATGGATCTTGCAGAGCGAGAGCCCGTTCGGGATGATCGGTGCGCCCCTGGGATGCCCGTCGGGGAGGATGTGGGCGGCGTCGAGCAGTGAGGAGTACCGCAGCCGGCAGATGGCGCACTGGTTTGCGTACGCCGTGAGCACTCGAATGCGGAAGACGGGCTGGTGGAGCCGCTGGCGGGTCAGTCGTTCGATGTAGCGCCGCTGGGTCTCGTCACCGAACTCACCGACCGGGACCAGCCGCTGGGCTGCGTCGAAGGCGACCACGAACTGGAGGTCGGCCGGTTCGTCCCCGACGATCCAGATCGGGTAGACGGGGACGTAGGCCGCCGGCGCCGCCGCCACGAACCACACCAGTGGCAGCCGGTGCTCGAAGGCGCGACGCAGAGCCACGTTCTCGGGATGGCCCGGCTCAGGGTGCTCCGGGTCGAGCCCGCGATACTTGTAGCGGAGCAATCCGTCCGGCCCCTCGGCGTCCTCGTACGGCGGGGCCTGGCCCGGAGCCGTGAACCTCGTGCGGATCGACAGCGCCGCCGTCATGTGTGCGGGTTTGCGGATCCCCCGTTGGGGGTCCATCAGTGGGATCCGGCGGCCCTCGAAGCTGAACTGCGCGAGCTCGTCGAAGGAGAGGACGCTCTGGCCAGCACTCGCCCTCTCGTCCAACCACCGGAAGGCGGCCGCTCGAAGCCTGTCCTCGTAGTCCCTGTCGATGCTCGAATCGTACGACGGGATGGGCCGGCGCCCCGGGATCGCCAGACGATCCGAGATCGGACGAGCGGCGATCATGCCGCGACCTGCGCCGCCCCCGTACGATCAAGGGTCGTGGAGGGATGCCCGGTCTGTGCCAAGGACGCCGAGTTCCTCAGAACGGCGCGCCGGCCAGACTACGAGGCTCCCCGGTCCAAGCTGAGAGTGGTGGACCTCTTCTGCAGTGGCGGTGGCCTCAGCCTCGGCTTCGCGGAGGCCGCCAGGCGGATCGATCGCGGGATCAAGATCGTCGCCGCCGTCGAGTTGGACCCCGACGTCGCTGACGTCTTCGAACTCAACTTCCCCGGGGTCACCGTGACACGCGAGGACGTCGCCTCGCTCTTCGAAGGGGTCATTGGCCAGGCGCCCAGAGCCAAGGAGGCGAAACTCGCCGCCGAGATCGGCAAAGTGGACGTTCTGCTCGCGGGGCCACCCTGTCAAGGTCATTCGGACCTCAACAACCACACCCGCCGAGACGACACTCGCAACGGTCTCTACGTCCGAGTCGCCCGGGCGGCGGAGATCCTTCGCCCTCGTGCCGTGCTCATCGAGAACGTGCCGGCCGTCCGCCACGACGTCCGGGGTTCCGTACCGGCCGCGAGCGCAGCCCTGGAGAAGGCGGGCTACCGCGTGGCGACGGCGGTCCTCGACCTCACCGAATTGGGGGTTCCACAACGCCGCCGCCGCCATCTCCTGCTCGCCCTGCGCGAGCACTCCGGGGATCCCGCCGCCATCCTCGCGACCACAATCGCTTGTTGCGACCACACGGCGCGCAGCGTCGAATGGGCCATCGGCGATCTCGCAGGCGCCACGGCCGACAGCGGCCCGAACTCGCCGAGCGCCGCGACCGCCGAGAACCGGGAGCGGATGCAGTGGCTGATCGACAACGACGAGGACGACCTCCCCAACGAACTCCGCCCGGTCTGTCACCGCGGCGACCACAGCTACGTATCCATGTATGGGCGTCTGAGCTGGAGCAAGCCCGCCCAGACAATCACCACCGGCTACGGCTCGATGGGCCAGGGGCGGTACGTCCACCCCGACGAACCCAGGACGATCACCCCCCGGGAGGCCGCCCGTCTCCAGACTCTGCCCGACTTCTTCGATCTCGGATCCGAGAAGAAGCGGAGCGCCTGGGCACACGTCATCGGCAATGCTGTCCCGCCCCTCCTCGGCGTCCACGTCGGCTCGTCCCTGCTGGCCACACTCTTCCCGGCCAAGAAGAGCAGTCCCGCCGTCACCAGGAAGCCTCGGCCGGCCGTCGCCAAGAAGAAGTCCAACCGTCCTCGCCAGACAGCGTTCCCCCCGGCGTCGAGCGACGTGATCCGCCAGCGGATGAAGACGACCAAGCGGCGAGATACCAAGCCCGAGCTGCTGCTGCGCTCGGAGCTGGATCGCCATGGGCTCCGGTACGCCGTCGACCACGCCGTGGACGGGACGCGGCGACGCGCCGACATCGTCTTCATGGGCTCCCGGGTCGCGGTCTACGTCGACGGCTGTTACTGGCACGGATGCCCGTCGCACGGCACCATGCCCAAGAGCAATGGCCAGGCGTGGAAGGAGAAGTTCGCCGCCAACCGCTCCCGGGACGCAGACACCGATGCGCGGCTCGCCGAGGCCGGCTGGACCGTCCTGAGGTTCTGGGAGCACGAAGACCCGGTCGAGTCGGCCGCCAAGGTCGTCGCCATCGTGCGAGGAGAACCAGCGGGCCGGCGTTGACGACAGGCCGCCATGCGCGGCCCGGAGGCGCCCGTGGCGGGTCTGATGTCACTCCGTGTGGGGGTCACAGCCGTCCGCGAGAATCTCCAGCGTGAGTACGACAGGGGAGGGGACGGCGCCATGGGACGCACTCCTGCTCGAGCGCGAGGCCGGGGCCAGTCTCGTCTCCATCGCTCGTGATCGCCGTCTGGTGCTGGAGGACGCCCGCGGGCCGCACTGGGTGGACCTCTGCTGGGTCGACGAGGGCGCCCTCGCGCTGGTCGACCTGGCCTTACGGACCGGGCAGGGCGTCGACCTCGTCTATCCGGCCCCTGCCGGCACCGTCGCTGTGCTCCTCGCTGCCCAGCTCCTGCTGAGCCGGTTCCTCGCCACTCGCGGCAACCCCCGCGCCCCGTCGCCGTCCGTGGGACTGGTTACCGCCGATCCCACCATGGCCGAGCGCGTCTGGCGGCAACTCCGGATCGCCACGCTGGGTGACCGAGCCCCCCTCGAGGAGGTCCTCGCGTGCTTCCGGGCCGGCCCCGACGGCGAGAGCCCCGTCGGTGGACGTCGCATCACCGGGATCATCATCGGCCAGGCGTACGCCGGGTGGCCGGTCGAGCATCTCGTCGTCGATCACCTCGCCGGGCTCGTCAACGTGCTCAAGGGCCACGCATCGGTGGAGGTCTTCGCGGACCCGCTCGACCCCGGGCTGCGCCGCGCCGAGCACGACGGTCGGCTCCTCTGGGGGTGGGCCGATTCCGACCTCGCCCGGTGGAACGATGCTCTCGAGATCCGGCGCGATCACACCGTCCCCTTCTCCGTCGCCACCGAGCGCCTCAGCGCGATCGCCCACGGGGTCGACGTCACCATCTCGGTCGGACGTCACCCGGAGGCCGAGGCCGCTCTCGCCCGTGTCCGCGAGGACCTGCGCCTGCTGCGGGTCCTCAGTCCCGAGCGCTCCAACCGCCACGTCGAGCGCGGCCTGTCGGCTGCCTGGCACCATTTGTCGACCTTGACCTCCCTCGCCTGTGAACCGAGCCGTTTCGACCGATTCGCGGGCCTTCCGCCGTGGGCCGCTCGTGCCACCAACACGTTCGAACCCGAGTTGACGGCGTGGGCACGCACCCTGGACGGGGACCGGGCGGAGATCGCCACCATCCTCGCCAGTGACATCGGTGACCTGCGTGCTGCCCTCGACGAGGGGAATCCCCTGGGATCGGCAGTCGCCGAACTCGCGAAGGACGGGGGTGAAGCGCTCGTCGTGACCAGGACCAGGACCGCGGCCCGCGCCATGCTCGATGCCTTTGGCGCCGATCCCGAGGCCAGCGCCGTCGGCGGGCTCAGCGTGTGCGCCGTCGGCCGCCTGCACCGCCAGGGGACCTGGCCGCGAGCGGTCGTCGTGGGTGAACCAGCGCCCTGGGACTGGCATCGGATCCTGTCCGGGCTGGCCAGCGACGTTACGGTCCTGACCCTCGGCGAGACCTCGGGTCGGGCCTGCGCATCGACGGTGGAGGCCGTGCGCACGGCGCGGGAACGTTGGGGCAGCCCCGAGGTCCGAGGCAGGACCTGGCGAACCCTGCTCGGGACGGCTCCGCCACCGGCGCCCCCTCCCGTCGTCGCGAGGCCGCCGGTGGTCGTCGTGGACGGCGCCGAGTTCGTGCCGGAACCGGACCCGTTCGAGCCCTTCGACTCCCTCTTCGTCCTCGATCCCCTCGACATCGGGGACGAGGGACCCACGTCCTCGGTCGCCCGTCAACTCGACGACGGTGACTGGACGGCCGCCGTTGCCGCCGTCGCCGTGACCACCGATCAGGGCCGAGTGCTCCTGGAGGAGGCGCGGTCGGTCGAGGTGCGTGACGGTCCCAAGATCGAGGACCGGCGACCACTCAAACTCAAAGTGGGTGACGTGCTCCTCATCGGCCGGCGGCAGGGTCGCGTCGGACTACTCGAGGCCCTCGAGGAGCGACTCGGGGATCGTCCTGACCTGCTCGCCTCGAGGATGCTCATCGACCGCTACCACCAGCTCGTCCGCACCCGGTTCTCCGAGTCCGACTTCACCTTCGCCGAACTCCACCGCAAGCTGGCGGCCCTCGGGTGCGACAAGACGTCGTTCGCCGTACGCAGCTGGGTCACCGAGGGCGGGATCATGGCGCCCCGGGATCTCGGCGACCTCAGGTTGCTGACCGTGGCGCTCGATCTCGGCATGAGCGACATCCAGGTCGCGGAGCTTTTCGCATGCGTCCAGCGACGTCGCGTCTTCCGCCGAGCCGCCGGCAGGGCGCTCGCCGAGGCCGCTCGAAGCTCGACCCTCGTGGAGGACCAGCGACGGGTCGATCCCGAGACCGGCCTGTCTATCGCCGACCTGCGCGACGCTGTCATCGAGGCGGTGGTCCTCGACGTCCGGCCCTGCGACGATGCGGTGCCGCTGACCCTCCTGGGACGACTGGAGAGCACGTGACCGATCTGACTTCTACCGAATGCACCACATTCGTTTCGTGGATGCTGGATGGTGTCGTCGCCGAGGCACGCGGCGATCACATGCAGCTCCTCCCCGTCGCTCCGAAGGGTCGCTTCTGGCTCGGCCGGGTCGCTCCCGAGATCGTCGTACAGAACAGTCGCCTGGGTGAACGCAGTGAGAGGCTGGAGCCGTGCGAGATCGGAGTCCGAGTCCGCCCCTCCGCCGTGGACGCCCGATCGGTATCCTGCTCGGCCCGGTTCGTGGTCTGGAGCGAGTTCGACGGCGGCGACCAGCCGGACGCCGACAATTGGCGGAAGAGCGAGCCGATCGAGGTGACGGCCGCTCTCTCCACGCCAACCGCTGTCGGCCCGGTCATCTCGGCGGGCCGCTCAGACTTCGAGCAGGCGCTCGCCGGGGTGGGGGCCGTCGGCATGACCTGCGAGTTCCACGCCGAACTCGAGCTCGGCAAGGACGGTCCCGAACTCGTGGTCACGCTCGTCAACCTCTCGCCGGAGAAGCTGGACGGGTGGGACACCAACCTCTACGAGGCGTCGCTGACGGCCGACGTCGGCGCGACGGAGCCCTTCACCCTCGACAACCTGCCCGACTCCTTCCGCTACGAGCGGACGGTCCCGGCTTACGGAGTGAACGGGGGCGTCGAGCGCTCGTCGGGCACCACGTTCCAGACCACCGACGTCGCCGTTCGCGATCAACCCCGACCCGCCTATTGGGACGACGAGACCGGGCCGGCACCGGACATCACCTTCGCCACCCTCGCCGACGATCCGATGCCGAGCGTCGGTGCTCTCGTCGCCATGGCGGAGCAGTGGGGTGAGCGCCACTGGTCCGATGGTGTCCTGAGCGACAGGGCCGCCGAGGAGCGCTGGGATCAGGGCATGCGCGACCAGGCCGCCGAAGAGGCCCGCGCCTTCTTCGACGAGCTGGCCCGTCTGCAAGCGGGGGTGGCGCTGCTCGACACAGACGAGCGCCTGCGACGCTCCTTCCAGCTGGCGAACCGCGCCTTTGCGATGTCCCCAGCCGTGCCCCACACGACCTGGCGAGCCTTCCAGCTCGGCTTCGTGCTCGCCAACGTGGTCTCTATCGCCGACGAGTCGGCCGACGGTCCGCGTGAGGTGGTCGATACGCTCTGGTTCGCCACCGGTGGGGGCAAGACCGAGACCTATCTCCTCTTCGTCGTCACGGCAGCGTTCTTCGATCGCCTCCGCGGCAAGCGGGAGGGCATCACCTCCTGGGGGCGCTTCCCACTCCGGATGCTGTCGCTGCAGCAGACGCAACGCTTCGCCGACGTCCTCGCCGCCGCCGAACTCGTGCGCCGCGAGGAGCGCATCGAGGGGCAGCCCTTCACCCTCGGCTTCTTCGTCGGCAACAACGGGACCCCCAACAAGATCCCGACCGCACGTGAACACCGCCCCGGTCAACCTGACCCGAACGACCGCGAGATGCCAGGCCGCTACCAGGTCCTGCTCCGGTGTCCCTTCTGCACCGCGACGTCGCTCGAGATGCGCTTCGACCCGCAACGGTGGGCGCTCGACCACGTCTGCACGGCGGCTGGCTGTCCCTGGGGTGGTCGTCCGCTGCCGATGCGAGTCGTCGACGACGAGATCTATCGCTCGCTCCCGACTGTCGTGCTGGGGACGCTCGACAAGGCGGCCAGCGTTTCGATGCAGGCGGCGATGCGCGGTTTCTACGGCCCGCCGGCCGGGCGTTGCCCGCAGCAGGGTCATGGCTACACCTACGCACCGCGGAGCAAGACGCCCTCTGGTTGCCTCTTCCCCGGCTGCTCGACACAGCCCGCGGCGCTGGCACAGGACTCAGCGCTGTACGCCCCCACGATCCGGATGCAGGACGAACTGCACCTCCTGCGAGACAGCCTCGGGGCCGTCGACGCTCACTACGAGGCACTGCTCGACGCGCTCCAGACTCACTACGGGTCGACCCCCAAGATCATCGCCTCCTCGGCCACCCTCGCCGGTCATGACGAACAGGTGGCGGCGCTCTACCGCCGCGAGGGCCGCACGTTCCCCCGACCCGGACCGCGGGTCGGCCACTCGTTCTGGTCGCGGGACACCGACGATCTCGCCCGGCGATTTGCGGGTGTCGCTCCTCGAGGCGTGACCCTCGAGTACGCCACCGATCAGCTCACCGAAGCGCTCCAACGTGTCACCCGGCGCGCTGTCGACGAACCTGGGTCCGTCGCCGCCGAGACGGGGCTCTCCGTCGACCTACTCCCCAGCCTCGTCTCGATCTATGGCGTCGACGTGGTGTACGGCTCGACCCTCAAGGACGTAGAGGCGGTGGCCAGGTCGTTCGAGACCCAGATCCAACTGCCCCGCCCGCTCAACTCCGCCACGCTCACCGGCCGAACGCCACTCGACGAGGTCCGGACCACCCTCAGCCGTCTGACCAGTCCCGAGGCCGACTTCTACGACCGCATCCATCTCGTCGCGGCGTCGTCGATGCTCTCCCACGGCGTCGACATCAACCGCCTCAACGTCATGGTCATGCTCGGCCTGCCGCTCGCGACCGCCGAGTTCATCCAGACGACGTCACGTGTCGGGCGAAGCCACCCTGGGCTGGTCATCGTCCTGCACAAGATCGGCCGGGAGCGAGACGCCGCCGTCTACCGCACTTTCCCGTCGTTCGTCGCCCACGCTGACCGTCTCATCGAGCCCGTGCCAGTGACCGCCAAGAGTCGGCGGGTGCTGGAGCTGACGTTCGCCGGTCTGGTCCAGGCCCGCCTCTACGGGATCCACGAACCGGCGGCGATCGCCACCAACCTCAAGCAGCTCACCCTGCCCGCCTCCGTGCGGCGAGCCTTCGCCCGCCTTCCCGTCCTCGAACCTGCGGAACTGACGGCGCTGGTCACGATGCTCGCCTTCACCGGCGCGCTCGACGAGAACCTGCGGCAGGACCTCCAGACGTACCTGCGCGAGTTCTTCCGCGCCCTCAACGACCCGGCCAGCACCGCGCAGTGGGTCGACGACCTCTTCCCGACCGGCAAGCCGATGCTGTCACTGCGCGACGTCGAGGAACAGGCGCCCGTCTACTCGAGGGGCGGCCGATCGTGAGGGTGGAGCGGGGTGCGTCGCAGATCCTCTTCGGGCTCCTGCCCGGTCAGACCACCGACCTGGAGGGTCGCATCTGGCGTGTCGCCAACTGGGTCGACCCAGTCCAGACCGCGCTCGACCAGGACACGGTCCGGTCGGCGCTGATCGCGGCCATCGCCCCGTGGGCCACCACCGGGAACGACGATGGTCTGACCGCCGAGCTGCGGGCGCGGGCGATGGTCGACATCGTGAGACTCAACATGGACCGCGGGGTGCTCGTCGAACCCTTCCCGCAGCAGTGGCGTTGCAAGACCTGCAACACGATCACTCGCTCCCGCGACGATCGCTGCCCCTGTGGCGGACGAAGTCGCGCCCAGATGCAGTTCGTGGCGTACCACACGTGTGGGGCGGCACGAGAGCCGATCCTCCAGCGCTGCCGAACCCACAACGCCGTCGCCGTCCATCTTCCCGGTACGTCCACCGCCCGCGAACTCCGCTTCTATTGTCCTCAGTGTCGGGCGACGATCTCCCAGGGTTTCCCATACCAGGTGTGCAATTGCGGCGGCGGCATGAGCGTCACGGTCCACCGCGCCGCTGTCGTTTTCTCGCCGCGCTTCGCCGTCCTCGTCAACCCGCCCGATCCGGCCACCGCTGCCCGTCTCAGAGCGGGCGGTGGTGGAGCTCGAGCGCTCGAGTGGGTGGTCGACGGCATGACCACCGACGATCCCACCGCTGGCCGGCAGACCCTGGCCGGGCTCGTTGAGAGCTTCCGCCGAGCAGGGCTGTCGGAGGCGACCGCCGAAGACCTCGCCCGGCAAGCCGCGGAACGTGGTGAGATCGATCCCGGTGGGGCCAATCCGATCGTGCTCCTCGACGTGGTCCGTGAAAAGGCGCAGGAGGAGGCGCTCAGCCTGGCGTCCGCCGTTGGCGGAGGACGCACCCGGGTGAGCGACATGGTGGCGGGCACGACACCGCCACTGCGCACCCTCTACGAGGGTGCCTACCACGAGGCCATGCGCGCCGCTCACCTCGAGAGTGTCGACCTGCTGGCCAACTTCCCGGTCGCGACCCTCGGCTTCGGCTACACCCGCGGTGACATGAACCCCGGCGCCGCCCGGCTTGTGCCGTTCCGCGAGCGGGGACACATCCGCGCTTACGCATCCCTGAGCCGGACCGAGGCGCTCTTGTTCCGGCTCGATCCCCTCGCTGTCCACGCTCACCTGACGGCGACCGCCCATCCGCTGCCGCCGGCTGCGGATGCACGAGCGGCGAGGCTCGCCATCCTCGAGCACCTCGACATCCCCTGGCCCACGCAGGAGCAGTACCAACCGCTGGGGGGGAGTGTGCTGTCGCTGCTCCACTCGTACGCCCACCGAACGATTCGTCGGCTGGCTGCGTTCGCCGGCATCGAACGGGACGGACTGGCCGAGTACCTCCTTCCCCACCATCTCGGCTTCGTCGTCTACGCCGCCTCGCGTGGCGACTTCGTTCTCGGCGGCCTTCAAGCGGTGTTCGAGACCTCGCTCCACCGATTCCTCGACGACTTCGTCGGCGGCGAGTCACGTTGCGCTCTCGACCCCGGCTGTCGCAGCGGTGGCGGCGCCTGCATGGCATGCCTGCACCTCGGCGAACCCTCCTGTCGCTGGTTCAACCGCTTCCTCGACCGCTCGCAGCTCTTCGGCGAGCATGGTTTCGTGCGGGGCGCGGGCTGACGGTGCACGACGCAGAGCTGGTCGGTGGCGTGTTGTATACCGCCCCCGATCCGTGGAGCGCAGCGCGCGACCTCGCCGGGGTCCTCACCGCGCCGGGCGCGGATCTCCGACGTGCCGTTGGCCTCGGTCTCGATCCCGTCCTCGTCGACGTCTTGCACGCCCATTTCGGCGGTGACAACGCCCGGATCGAGAACGCATGCGACCTAGGAGCCGCCTGGGTCCTCGGACGCCGTTCGGTGGCCAGCGCCGAGCCGTGGGACCTGGTCGCCTCATTACCGGGGAACACGCCACTGCCACCCGGCCTGACCCACACGACCGGGGAGACGCTCGTTCAGCTCGTGACGCAATCGACGACGTCACTGCGTCTGGCAGCTCCCTTCATGGACATCTCCGGTATCTCGCACCTCGCCGACGGCCTGGCGGCGGCGACGGCCCGCGGGGTTCGCCTCGAGATCCTTCTGCCCACGCGTTCGACCCACGCCGGGGGAGCACTCCACGAGCTGCGTGACACCATCGCGCGGGACGGCGACAGCACCTACCTCTCGGTCGCGGCCCTGAGGGACGACGCTCCTTGGGCGCACTTGAAGGCGCTGACGTCGGACTCGCGGGCTGCCTACATCGGCAGCGCGAACGTCACCGGCGCCGGCCTGGCCGGGCCAAACCTGGAGCTGGGCATCCTCGTCCGTGGACCAGCCGTCGCCGTCGTCGAGCGAGTGCTCGACCTCTTCCGTGAACACTGACCCCGGCCGGGGGTGGTGTCAGCTTTGCCATGCCATCAGCATCGTGACGGCGATCAAGAACCCCGTCACAGCTCGACGTCCCCCTCTCTGAGCGCCTCGGCGCCGCCGGCCGTGACGGGATCGACGGGCGCGATCCTCGCTTCACCGGAGACTTGGAGCGCCCGCTCGATGGCTGCTTCTGCTCGTTTGCGGTGCCCGACTGCTTCGATGGTCTTGGCTGCGCCGTCGGGTCCGAGGGGCCGGTGGTCATTGCCGATACCCCAGCGCTCCCGGTAAGCAGCGACGGTCGAGACCTCCTGCATCCAGGCGTTGCGAGCGTTCGGGTCGGCCGGTGGGGAGCCGAGGCGGCGGACCCATACCTGACCGTGTTCGACGGCGTGGGCGGCGAGGTCGGCTGCCCGGCGCTGCATCGCCTGGTCTCGTTCGTGGAGCGCTCGGGCGATGTCGGGCTCGGTGACGCCGGCGGCTCGGGGGATGAGCCCGGCGATCAGGTTGGTGGCCGCCTGACGTCTGCTGGCCGCCGCGGCGACCCACCGGTTCACACGGCCGTGGAGCACCGCGGCTGGGTCGTCGGCGTCGGTGAGCGGCCGGGCTGCGACCAGCTTCGGGAACGTCGCCTCGACGTCGAGGCCGCGAGCCTCAGCGTCGCGGAGCTCGGCGAGGAGCGGCCCTTGGGCGTCACTGACCCGTACCTGCTCCAGTTGGTCGGCGGCAAGGCCCGAGTGTTCGAGGAGCGAGTCCCAGCGGTCGGCCTGGGCGGCTCGGGCGAGGGTCTGGTACTCGCCGGCGAGGACGGTGAAGTCCTCCGCCCGGTGCTGTGCCCGGCGGATCGTCTCATGAGCGGAGATGTCCGCTCCTTCGTTGGCGAGGGCCCCGGCGAGCACCTCGGCGGCAGTTTGCGGGTCGGTCATCCCGTCATGGGAGGTCTGCGGGTCGGGGTCGTAGCTCGTGTCCACATACAGCCGGTTGGAGTCGCGGCCTCTGGTTGCTGCAACGTAGAGGACCTCTCTGGTGGTGGTCGGGGAGACCATCGCATGTGCGGTGTCAACCGTGCGGCCCTGCGCCCGATGGGCGGTCGTCGCGTACGCCAGCTCGACATGGGTTGCGGCGTAGTCGGCCGGAAGCACCACCTCGCCGGTACCCCCGGCGCGCCGAATGGCCATGCTCCCATCGTGGTTGGTAGCTGTGACCGTCCAGCGGTCTCCGTTCTTCACCCACCGCCGCCCGGTGGCGAGCAGCCGGTTGTTGGCCCGGGTGATGACCTCGTCGCCCACCCCTACGGGCTGCCCGTCCGCGACGACGAGACCCTCCTCGGCGACTGCTCCGGCGGCGACTCGGTCGGCCCTGGCCCGGCGGTTCAGGTCGGCCATCGTCGCAGTGTCAGCGGCGATCATCAGGCTGGAGCGACCGGCGTCGACGTCGGACCTCCACGCCCGGTAGAGGCGTTCGAGCATCTCGGTGCGGTCTCCTCCGGCGACCCGGTCATGTCCGGTGTAGGCGTCGATGGCGCTCTCTCGGCCGAGGCGCAGCTCGACGCTGGCCGCCTTCTCCCAATCGGCTTTGAAACGGCGCACGTCGACCAGTTCGGCAGCCAGTTCGCCCCGGTCGGCGACGAGCAAGGAGAACGCACCACCCGCGTCGACGGAGGACAGCTGCGCCCAGTCACCCACCAGGAGCGCCTTCGCTCTTGCGTCGCCGACTGCTGTCACCAGCTCGTCGAGGGCGAACGTGCCAGCCAGGCTGGCCTCGTCCACGATGACCAGCTGGCCGGGATGCAAGCGCCGCTCGTCGATAGCCCGGTCGAGGTTTTCCACCTGGTCGGCCAGCTTCCGGGCGCCGGCAGAAGAGGGGTGAGGGTATCGGGCGAGTCGGCCGGCGAGGTCGTCCCGGTGGGCGACCAGCTCGGGGACACGTCGCCATTCGGTGAGCCACTTGGCCGTGTTCTCGGTGTCGACCCCGAGCTCGTCGCCAAGTACTTCCGCCCCCGCGGCGGACGGAGCGAGCCCGACCACCGAGCCTGTCCCGTGCTCGGTCTCCCAAGCGGCTCGCAGGCCGGCCATGGTGGACGTCTTACCGGACCCGGCCGGCCCGACCAGCACGTCTAGTACCCGACCGGAGGTGGCGATCTTCTCGACCGCCAGCGCCTGGTCGACCGACAGTCCGTGATTTTCTCCGGGCAGGTTCGCGTCGGTGGCAGCGGCGACCGTCTCCACGGCCGCGGTGGGCCCGTCGGCGGTTCTGCCGGCGGTGAGGAGCCGGGCCTCAGCGTCGAGGAGGGCCTGAGTGGTGTACGCGATCCGGCTCTGCGGGTGCAGCCGGGAGGATCCGTCGGCGCGGATGTAGCGGTCCGGGGTGTGGTGCATCGCCGGCGGGGTGAGCGGCAGGGAGCGGCCGATCGCGAGGTCGGTGATGCGCTCCGCGACGGTCACGCGGTCGTCAGGGCTGGCGAAGCGCACCCCGTGCAATGTCCGGTGTGCCTCGGCGAGGAGGTTCTGTCGGCCGTAGGTGGCGTGGCGCTCGGCCACGCTGGCGACCACGGCTTCGGCGGCGTCGGTGAGGATCGGATCGGCCAGGTCGTCGGCCCTCAGTAGCGGCAGGTCGTTGCGGTCCTTGAGGTCCGCCACCCAGGCCACCTGCTCGACGCCTATATGCCGAGCCGCTCTTGTCCGCCAGTCGTCGGTCAGCTCCGCCAGGCTGCGATGCGTCTTGTTCGGCCGGGTAGCGAGTGTCGCCTGCTGGGCCAGGCGCATGTCCTCGACCCTGGTCGCGGCCCGACCGTGAGCGGCGAAGAACTGTGCCCGGAGGCGCTGGTCGTGCTCAGCGATCTGGTCGGCCCGTTGGGAGAACTCGGCCATCAACGTCTCGGGGACCCCGGCGATCTCATAGCGGGGTTTGGTCGAGTGACGCCGGCCCCGGGCTTCCCAGCCGACCCCGAGCGCTGCGGTCAACAAGTCAGCGAGGACGCCGTGGTGCAGCTCGGAGAGCGTGGTCGTCGCCTTGAAGATCGACCGGGAATCGAGCGTCCGCCACTTGCCATCCGAGAGCGATCTGGCCCGGTTCCACACCACCACATGGTCGTGAAGTTGGGGGTCATCAGCCCGGGATGTCCAGTGCGTGAACGCGGCGGCGACCACCCCGGAGATGTCCTCTTCGACCATGCCCTGGGACCCCGAACGGGACCGGAACACGTCGCTTTCGGCGTAGCCGATCACGAACTCGACGGCCCGGCGGTGACACTCGTAGATGACCGCCTTCGTGCCCTCATCGGCGAGCGCCCAAGCCACCGACACCGACTTGGATGGAGAGAACGTGAGATCGAACCCGGCGACCGGCACGGCGTTGCCGGGCACGCTCCTCGCGCCGGCGACCGACATCCCGCTGATCGGATCGGCGAGCCCGGCGAGCATCGCCTCCAAGTGGACTTCGGTCACTGCTGTGCCGGTCTCGACTCCGTTTCCGCCGTCCAGGTCGGCCAGTCCGGCACCGAGGAACACGCCGGGCGGGGTTCCCGAGGTGGCGTAGTAACGGGCCAGACCGTTGGACCGATCGGCCGCTCCGTCACCGCCTGCGACGGACTCCATCAAGTAGCGGTAGCCGCCGCCCAGGCTGATACGCCGTATCGAGATCACACCCGGCTCCTCTCCGGAGCCAGCAGCACAGCGCCGCTCCTACCAGGGAGCCGCCAAGGGGTCCACGCTATGGGAATCGGGGTCTCCGGCAAGGGGCGGAGGGCCTGCCCCGACTCAGTTCTCGTCCCGGGCCCGACGGTGGGTGGGCTACTCGACACTTCAGCGGGAGACGCTCAACTTCCCCGGTCCGCCAGGGCCGGGTACCACGAGTGCCGACGGTGTAAAGCCGGAGATTCTGGTTTGGACGGAACAGCGGTCAAGGGGGGGCCGGCTGCGAGGCGACGTGCTGATGGATCATGAGGGTGGGTGGCGCTGTCGGCTGGTAGTAGTGAAGGGTGGTGTTACGGGCTGAGTTGGAAGCGGCGGTCGAAGTGGTCGTCGAGGAGGCCGCTCGCTGGGAGGATGCTTACGGGACGTGGCGGCAGGCGGTGAAGGTCAGGGACCGCGTAGCCGAGCGGATGGATCGTCGAGTGACGATCGCGACGGGCGGGCTAAGCGTGGCCCGCTGGCAGGCGGTTTGCCAGAGGCGCAGTGTCCGCTCGGTCGTCGAGGCGAAGCAGAAGGCGCTCGCCATCCGGTCCAGGCCCGCCGTGGAGACGGCCATCATCGAACGGCACTGCGCGCTTGTCAGCGAAGACGCCATCGTGCTGGTTGCGCGGGTCGTGCTCGCCGAGCGAAGCAAGGTCATGCTCGGCTACGGGACGGCCGTGTACCGCCTGGTCGACCAGAGCGCCGCCGAGCTGCGCCGATTGGCCCGGTGTCCACCTCGAACCTCAACCGTCTGACCGCCCGGGTCAGCGCTCGCACCGAATCCGGGTGCGAGGACGAGGACGACAATAGGCTGGACTTCCCAGCGGTGACCGTATGGGGGGCCGCAAGGAGTGGCCTACACCGAGGAGGTCACCATGGCAGTCCGCGACGAGGTACGCAACACCCAGCGCACCATTGCCAACCTCGACGCCGCTCACCGCCGCGCGCTCGGGCGGCTCGAGCAAGCCGTAACTCGTCGCTCCGCGGCGATCGCCGAGCAGGACCGTTTGGTCGCCGCCGCTCAGGCCGGCGTCGACAGCACGGTCACCGACATGGCAAAAGGGCTAGGCGTCGAGTTGGCCGCTCACCTGCTCGGCCTCGACATCACCGAGGTGCGCCGGCTCGCCAAGGCCCAGGAAGTAGCTCCCGTGAACGTGAACGTCAACGCCAAGCTGGAAGCACGATGATGACCGGACGCGAACACCTGCGTCCCTGCGACATCTTGTCCTCCTTTAGAATTGCCCGTTCCCCGATCCGTGGACACAGGTCGCGCGTGGAGCTGTCTCACTGCGGCGGGGAGGTAGCCGAGAGAGGTCGTGCCTCAGGTGTCACTGCCCTGCCGTGGACGGCCACCTGACCGTGACAACGACAGAGTCCTCCTCGGCCTGCCATGAATGTCCGACACCGGACCCCCATATCGCGTAGTCACCCTCGTGCTCGAGGACGCGGCTATCCGCGGACAGGGTAATACGAAATGTTCCTTTGATAAGGAGCAGGACGGTCGTTCGGTACTCGTCGCCTTGCCACTCGGCTCGTTGCTCGCCTTTCGGGTGGATACCCCACTTGATCTCAACGTCTTTCGAATGGCGAATGTCGTCGTCATCGATGAAGTGGCCGACCAGCCAACCGCGATGGTCTTGGCCGTCGATGGCGGCGTTGCCAACGTGCCAGGCGCCTGTCGTCATAAAGCGAGCACTTCTACTGGTAGCGTCGCAACGCTGGCGGGATCAAGCACGGCGAGTCGGCGCAGGCCCTCGATGAACGCGAAAAGCCCTTCGTTACTCCAGTGCGGATCGCCGACCAGGCGGAGGATGCCGTCCCTGTCCAGCGACGAGTAGCGCTGCAGCCGCATAGCTTCCCAGTTGGCTTCGAGGAGATGCCCGTAGCGATTCCACCACGCCGGGTCGTAGATGGCGACGAGGCAGGAGAACTCGTAGTTCCCGCTGACCATGTTGACCCCGAAGCCGGTGCACTCCATCTTCCACGCCTCGGGATGCGAGTGCAGCCACGCCATCGGTGCGGACGCGTTGAGGGCGTGGAGTGGCGCAGCATGTCTCAACGAGGCCGACGACAGCTGTTCGAGGTCGGGCCGGCCGAGCAGCTCTTCTTCGAGTTCTCGTTCGACGGTCGTCGATATCGCTGTTTCGCCGTAGGGGTCGACGGTCGGCTGGTGGAACGCCTTGGGGATGACCGCCAGCGTTCCGGTCACATTGAGAACCTGTGTGGAGCGTTCCTGCACGAGGAGGTGGTACTGCTCGCCGTCCGAGATAGCCACCAGGCAGACCGGCCCACCAACGCACATTCGCTGGTCGAACGCGAGCCCGGATTCTGTGGTGGGAAGCCAGGCATCTCGCAGCGGCGTGACCATGCGGTGGGGGTCATGTACGCCTTCTCGCAGCTGGTCACGCAGCTCCGCTTCGAGCAGGTCGGCAGTCAACGCGTAGGCGGCGAAGTCCGTGCACCCGAACTCAGCCAGCAGCTGGCCCGAACCGATCTCGAGAGTCGCGAGCCTATACAGGGCGTTGTTGACCATCACCGTTTCGCCCGCCTCCACTGCGGCCAGGCGTGCTATGGCGGAGCGTGCCTGTGTGTCGTTCAGGCGAGTAATCCGACCGTCCTCTTGGGAGGTTGGGCGGCAGATTTCGGCGTCGCCGCCCAGAGCTACCGCCAAGCCGACCCACGTCGGGTGGGCCAGGATGCTCAGCCCCACGAGGGACCGGCCGACCCGGGCGGTGTAGAAACCCGCCGAGTCGCCGTAGTAGGAGCCGAGCGCGTCGGCCACCTGGGATCTACCGACCTGGGAGCGATCATGGTCCCTTGTCGCTCGGGTGATATGCGACATCGAAGCCAACTTCGCTGCACCCTCAGCCACGGCGGTGTAGGCGGTCTCGTAGCTGAGCGCCGAGTGCTCGGCAACCCACGCCACGAAGGCCCCCGTACGGAGCTCTTTATCCTCACAGGGTTGCGGGCGCGGCACCCGATGTTCGGGCGACCGCTGGTCAACCGCGAGCAGCGCGGCGATCGGCCAACCGAACTCCGCCTCCGTCACCCGAACGTTCGCCGGCCGGACAGTCTCGCTCGATGCGACATCCCCGTTCAGCCACCTCCTGAGCTGACGTTCCGTAAGGGCGTAGCCCCCTTCTCCCATGCGCTCGGCTCGGCGTTGCAGGACGGCCACGGTCTCTCGAGCGGTTAGCCGGCGCTCTCTCACCAGAGCCTTGAGGAGAGTCCGGTTCGACCTCGTCGCAGTCGTGGTCACCCTCCTGAGCGTAGCGACCCGACTTCGCAGGGCCAGAGGATGTCCGGGTAATGGCCGCCCGACGTCATTCCGAGGTCATGCCCGTCGGCCGGACAGTCACGGCATGGCTCAAACCAATGCCGCACCGGGCGAATCCGTCGATCACCGCACCCGCCTATCGGGTCTGCGCGACCGTGATCTTCAACGCCTCGTTGCCATCGTCTCGTCCGTTCTCGCCTCGCCCCTCTCCTCTCTGCCGGCGTGGTCCGAGGGGGCGTGGAGGGCGGCACTGCGGTACCGAGACACCGGTCCTCGCCCGGCCCCTGCGACACTCGCTCGCGCCGAGGTCCGCGACACGGTGCTTCGCGACCCTGCGTTCGGTGACCTGCTGCGCTGGGCTGCCGGCAGGCGGCCGCTGAGCTACCAGCTCGGTGCTATCGCGGCTGCCCTGGCAACGCTCGGAGAGGCCTTTGCAGGCGACAACCTCGACCCCAACGTCCTCGCTGGGCGGGTGACCTCCGCCGTGGACCAGGCCCGCATGCTGCGGTACTCGCCGCTTCCCGACCGGGCGATGCTGACGGACTGCGCCGACATCGCCGATCCCGCCCCCATCGTCTGTGGGGATCGTCCATCGCTGGTGTCGTTGGTGATACCCCGCCTCCTCGACCGGGCCGGGGGTCACCTCTCCGCGCATCCGCTCCTGGAACGACGTATCGAGGGAGCGGTGGATGTGTGCCTGGGGGCGTGGTTAACCGGTGTGGGGGCGGGCGGCGGCATGCCGGCGTTCTACCGGGCCGAGCAGCGCAACCACCGACACCGAGTCTCTCATCTCCTCGGCGCGGACCGTGACCTCCAACGCCTGGTAGAGGGTCCGCCTCCAGGCCGCGGGCGGCCTCTCGCAGTGGCACGGCGCCGCGGGCTCGCCTATTGGGTGGCATTGGCCGCTCTCGCAGCCACCGAGACGAGATCCCTTCCGCCACTACCGGTCGAGGTCGTCGATCATTGGCGCCGGGAGCTGTCCCGTCTGAGCGGCCCCCTCGAGCATTCCGGACTGGCGGCCGTCCCGGTTGACCAGCGAGTTGGCTTCGGTTGACGGGGACATCCACGATGCCGACATCGGCGCTCGGTACGGTCATTGACAGTGGTTGCTTGGACTCTCCAAGTGAGGGCGGCGGATAGCATGGACCGCCCAGTCGTGTCGTTAGTGATGGCCGATCGCGACGACAGCTGGTACCGGCAGGCCGCCTGTCGGGGCCAGGCGACCGCCCTGTTCTTCCCTGAACCGGGCGAACCCGGGAGCCCCGACGACGGCGCGGTGGCCGAAGCGAAAGCGGTCTGTGCTCGCTGCCCGGTGGCGACGCGCTGCTTGAGGGCGGGTCTGGGCGAGGAGGACGGCATCTGGGGTGGCCTGACCATCGCCGAACGCCGAACGCTGCGCCGGGGCGGGCAGGCGGCATGAAGACCGCCGGACTCGTCGCTGCCGGGGTGGCCGCCGCGTTCGTGGTCGGCCTTGTCGTAGTCGCGGGCGGCGCCACCGGCCAGAACGTGACCGCCACGGCGAGCTTGAGCGTCGCCCAGCTCGTTGCGCGCACCTGCTCGGTATCCGGCCCCGTCGGAGGGCTAAGCGGCGAGAAGGGAGGCAACGCCGACCGGATCGTCTCCGCCACCATGTCCGCCAGCGCCGAGAACACCCGGGCGGCGCGGATCGCGGTGATGACCGCCATGACCGAGAGCGGACTTCGGAACCTGAACTACGGCGGGCAGGGCTCCCTCGGACTGTTCCAGCAGCGTCCCTCGCAGGGGTGGGGGACCCCGGCGCAGGTCATGGATCCCACCTACGCCACCGACGCCTTCGTCAAACGGCTCCTCGCCGTGCCGGGCTGGGCTCAGATGGCTCCTTGGATGGCCGCACAGGACGTGCAGCGCTCCTCGTTTGCTGACGGGTCGAACTATCGGCCGAACTGGGCGCCGGCCGGGCAGGTCCTGGCCAAGGTCCTTACCGCAGGGAACACCCCCGGGGCGTGCGGCCAGGGCGGCGGTCGTCTCGCCGCCGGGGCGGCGTCGGGTCACGGTCTGCCCGCCGGTTACACCATTCCGGCCGGCACCCCGCCCGAGCACGCCCGAGTGGTGGCGTTCGCGTTGGCGCAGCTGGGCAAACCGTATGTGTGGGCGGCGGCCGGGCCGGCGGCGTTCGACTGTTCCGGGCTGACTATGGCCGCGTGGGCGACCGTTGGTGTGTCCTTGGATCATTACACCGGCGATCAGCAAACCGAGGGCCAGGCGGCCACCGCCGCCACGCTTATGCCTGGCGATCTGGTCCTGGTTCCCGGTTCGGACTCGCCCGGCCCGCATGTCGCCGGGCACGTCGGCATTTATCTGGGCGACAACCTCGTCGTCTCGGCCATCGACCCCGCGTACGGCGTGGCCGTGCAGTCGTGGTCCACGTTCGTCTCTGGCGGTCTGATCGCCCTGCGCGATCCGGCCCCGGGCGAGTAACACCCAACCCCAAGAGAGGAGCAAGCACCCATGACCCTGCTAGCCACCCAGCCGCTCAGCGGCGTGAACGTCAGCCCGAACACCAACGGCCTGCCCGGTATCGGCGAGCTGCAGCACATTGTCGGCGCGTTGTTGACCGTCGGCCTGATCGGCGCCCTGGCCGGCCTGGCCCTCTCGGCGATCGTATGGGCCGTCGGCAACCACAGCGCCAACCCGGCCCTGGCGGGGCGAGGCAAAACCGGGGTGCTCGTCGCCTGCGTCGCCGCCGTCTTGGTCGGCGGGGCCGTCGTGTTGATCAACTTCTTCGCCGGCGCCGGAGCGAAGCTGTGACCGCCCTCCTGCGAGCGCGGCCCAGCCGGGTGGTCACACCCGCGTATGCCGAGCTGGAACGACCGGCCGTCTCCGAGCTCGGTATGGGGGTGCGGTGATGGATGCCCGCTCCCGGAAACCTCTCGTCGTTGCCGCAACGGTCTTCGCGGTGCTGATCGTGGCCGGCGCCCTGACCGCCGTCCTCGCCGGCGGAGGCCATTCGACTCGCCGGGCGCTCACCGTTTCCCCGATCCGACCTGCGGTCCCGTCGCCGACGGCGCGGGTCGGGTCGCCGGTGGCGCCGGCGACGACGGTCCCTGCGGTCAGTCCGGTCCAACAGCAATACGACCAGGCGTTCGCCCGGGGCTACTCGTCGGCGGCGAGCAAGGCGATGATCGCCCACGCCGCCCGGCTACAGCTTCCCGCCCCTGCGGTCGGCGGGGGTTGGCCGGCGCTGGGCGTGTCGAACACGCCGGATGGGTGGGCTCGCAGCTTCACCCGGGCCCTGTTGACCATCGACTTTTCCCGCCAGGGTCGCCCGGCGCTGGGCGGATGGTTGGTGACCCAGGAGGCGCCGGATTTGATGCCGGGCATCCCGGCCGGGTTTCGGTACCGGGCCCTGTTCACCTCGGTAATGGACCCGGCCGTCATGACCCAGGCGTCGATCGTCCCGTCGCCCAGCCAGTGGCGCGCCGACGCCAAGACCAAACTGCGGTGGACGATCGGTGACCTGCAGGTGCAGCCCGATCCGCAGTGGCAGTCGATGGTCGCGGCCGGCTGGCAGCCCCGCGACGTCCGGGCGTCGCTCGAGGACGTCACCGGCCTGCTGGAGAGCGTCCACGGCAAGACGGCTACAACGCGTCATGTGTCGTTGACCGTGGCGGTCGGCTCGGCCCGCTGGCATCACGGCTACGGCACCGTCGCCGTCACCGCAGAGGGGAGCTGAGACCTGTGGCCTGCAACCTCAACCCCCTCCACTTCTCTCTGGGCGGTTGCGTGTCGAGCGCGGCGAAGTCGGTCGCCGGCGACGCGTTCGACAGCATCGCCCGTTCCTTCGGTCACGCCGCCCAATCGGCCACCCGCTGGTTGTGGGGACAGATCAACACGGCCACCGCCGTGCATCTGGGCGGGGCCGGGTTCTCGATCGTGCTCGGCATGGTTGCCGCCATCGCCGGGACCGTGGCGGTTGGCCTGTTCGTCATCCAGGTCATCCAAAGCGTGCTGCGCCGCGAGCCGGCCGGGCTGGGCCGGGCGCTGCGAGGACTGCTCATCGCGTTCGTGGCCGGCGGGATCTCGGTGGCGGTCGTGAACCTGCTCCTTGCCGCTACCGACGCGCTCTGCAACGGGGTCGTCCAGACGGCGGTGGGGACCGACCCGGCCGGCCTCGGCCGATTGGTGCTCGGCTCGTCGGCCACCGCAGCGCTGGTGGGGATGATCTCCGGGCCCGGCGGCGCCGCCGGGGTGCTGCTATTGGCCCTGGCCGTCCTCATGGCGGTAGTGATCGTCTACGTGGCGTTGGTGATCCGCAAGGTCCTCATCGTCGTCACCGCCATCTTCGCCCCATTGGCGTTCGCGGGGAGCCTGGCCGACATCACCGTGGCCTGGACACGGCGGTGGATCGAATTCACCCTGGCGCTAATCTTCTCCAAGCTGATCCTGGTGTTGATCTTCCTGATCGGCTACTTCATGTTGATCAAAGGAGTCGGCCAAACCGGGACCGGGATCACCCAGGAGATCACCCAGGTCGTCTCCGGGATCATCGTCTTGGCTCTCGCCGGGTTCGCCCCATGGCTGGCCCTCAAGGTCGTGCACTTCACCGGAGACCACGCCGGCCAGCTCCACGCCATGAGCGCCACCACCGCCGGCGGGGCGATCGCCGCCGGCCGCATGGGCCAAAAAGCCGTCCCCGCCATGCGCACCGTCACCGACAAACTCTCCGCCGGCAGCGGCAGCGACAGCAGCACCGGCGACCAGGGAGAGACAACCGAGCCGACGGCCCAGCGCAGCCCGTCCGGCGAACCAGCATCAGCCAGTCCTTCCGGCGCTGGGACCGGCCCGGGAAGCTCCGCCCCCACCGGGTCGCCTGGCGGGGGCAGCGATCCGTCACCTGCACAAGGCCCGGGCGACCCCACGGGCACACCCGGCGCTGGTGGCAGTCCCACGCCCTCGCCGCCGACACCGGCTGCTCCCGGGACCGCGTCCGGCCCGGAGGGTGGTGGCCCTAGCGGTGCCCCGGCTGCCGGAGGGGCAGCTGCCGAAGGGTCTGCCGGCGGTGCTGCGGCCGCGGCTGCGCTCTGAGCCCGACCGTAGCTGCCCTGTCACCGTCTCGATTCAAGGAGTAAATCATCGTGAGTACCACCCCTCCTCCCCCTGGGAGTGTCCGTTTCGCCCGGCGTTCGACCCGTGGACTGCTGCTCGGGCTCTCCACCCCCAGAGTCGCGGTCCTCGGTGTCGCCGCCGCCATCGCGGTCGGAGCCCTGTTCAGCTCCGGGGCCATAGGCTTCGTTGTGACCGGGCTGATCTGGGCCCCATTGGCGGCCACTGCGGCGGTTCGGGTCGCGGGCCGGCCCGTCGTGGAATGGTCCGCGACCGCCATCCACTACGCCACCCGCAAGACGTTCGGCCAGAACGAGTTTCGATCCCGGCCGACCAGGCCCCGACCCGCCGGGACCCTGGCGTTGCCCGGCGACGCCGCCTCGCTGCGTTTGCATGTCGACGAGACATCCGGCGCGGCGATGATCCACGACCCCCACCGCCACACCCTCACCGCCGTCGTCCCCGTCAGCCACCCCGCCTTCGCTCTCCTCGACGACGCCGATCGGGCCGGGCGAGTCGGACGGTGGGGACGAATCCTCGCCGGTCTCGCCACGACCGGTACCTGCGCCGCGGTACAGGTCCTCGAAGCCACGGTCCCCGACCCCGCCCGCGGCCAGCACGAATGGTGGCAAACGCACGGCACCCATGATGGGACGTGGGCCGACGCCCAATACCGGGCGCTGCTCGATCAGGTCTGCCTGGACTCCTCGACGCACCGGACCACAATCAGCCTCTCGGTGGACATGCGCGCCGCGGCCCGGGCCATCCGCGCCGCCGGGCGGGGCGTCAAAGGCGCCGCCGAGGTCCTGCGCGGTGACATGGCCAACCTCACCGACGGGCTGCGCCAAGCCGGTCTCCGACCGGGCTCGCCGCTCGGTGAGGCCGACCTGGCCGGAGTGGTCCGCCACAGCTTCGACCCCGCCATCCAGCTCGACGCTCGACGCGATCCGGGAGCGAACCTGGACAGGGCCGGGCCGATGGCCGTCTCCGAATCCTGGGACCGGCTCCGACACGACTCGGCATGCTCGCAGGTGCTGTGGATCTCCGAATGGCCCCGCATCTCCGTCCCACCCGACTTCTTGCATCCGCTCATCTTCGCCCCCGGGGTATCGCGCCGCCTGTGCCTGCTGGCCCGGCCGGTCGGCACCGAGGTGGCGCTGCGCCACATACGCCGAGAAAAGACCGAGGCCGTCGCCGACTCGGCGCAGAAAGCCAAGATCGGCCAACTCGCCGACCTCTCCGACGCCGTCGAGTACGACGACCTGCTGGCCCGGGAACGCTCGATCATCACCGGGCACACCGACGTAGTCTTCACCGGGTTCGTCACCGTCACCGCCCCCAGCGCCGACACCCTCGACACCGCGTGCGCCACCATCGGCCGGGCCGCCGGCCAGGCCGCCTGCGAACTCCGCCCCCTCTACGGCCACCAACTCCAAGGATTCATCGCCGGCGCCCTACCACTGGCCCGGACGGTGTTCTGATGGCCCGGCGCAAACAGAAACCGACCCGGCCCCAATGGGGGGAGCCCATCACACCCGTCGGCGACAGCGGCGCCCGGACCGGCCCGCCAACCCAGACCGCACGTCATCCTGGAGACCCCGACGCCCGTACCGCCGAACCCGGCCCGCCGCCGGTATGTCCACTCCCGTCTCTGCCCCTCGATGATGGGCAACGGGTCTACGGGGTCGCCGGATGGTCACCGGCCGGCGCGGCTCGCCGTCAAGCCCGGATCGCCCGCCAGGTCGAAGCCGAGCACCGCCAACGCCTCATGACCGCCCGCAAGGCGGAGCTGCAGGCAGTACGCCAGGAGCGCAAGCAGCGGCCATTCCTGCCCGCCGGCGGCGAGACCAGGCCAATGGCGGGACGGTCCTACCGGCGCCTCCGGCTCCCCGCTCATCGGGCCACCTCCGAGGTCCTCGCCGGCGCCTACCCATTCCTCGCCGAAGAAGGCCTCGGCTCCGCCGGCATCCTCGTCGGCCAAGACGCCTGGTCCGGCGCCGCCTTCTGCTTCGACCCCTGGGAGCTCTACCGCCAAGGACACCTCACCAACCCCAACATGTCTTTGGCCGGCCAAATCGGCCGAGGAAAATCCACCCTGGCCAAATCCCTCGCCGCCCGATGCGTCGCCTTCGGACGACGCGTCTACGTCCCCGGCGACCCCAAAGGCGAATGGACCGTCGTCGCCCAAGCCCTCGGAGGCACCGCCATCCAACTCGGCATCGGCACCACCAACCGCCTCAACCCCCTCGACGAAGGCCCACGACCCACCGGAGTAGACGACACCACCTGGCGGGCCCAAGTCGCCGCCCGGCGCACCGGGCTGCTCGCCGCCCTCGGCGAATCCACCCTCGGACGCCCCCTCGGCCCGACAGAACGATCCGCACTCGACGCCGCCCTCACCGACGCCCAAACCCGAACCGCAGTTCCGATCCTCCCCATGATCGTCGACGGCCTCCTCGACCCCCAACAACCATCGCCCGGCTCAAGCGTCGACCAGCTCCGCGCCGACGGGCGCGACACCGGCCACGCCCTCGCCCGACTCGTCCGCGGCGACCTCGGCGGACTCTTCGACGGACCCTCCACCGTCACCTTCGACCCGTCCGCGCCAATGCTCACCCTCGACCTGTCCGCCATCTCCGGGTCCGACACCCTCATCGGGCTCGTCATGACCTGCGCATCCACCTGGATGGAAGCCGCCCTCGCCGACCCCGACGGCGGGCAACGCCTCGTCATCTACGACGAAGCCTGGCGGCTCCTCGCCCAACCCGCCCTCCTCGCCCGCATGCAAGCCCAATGGAAACTCTCCCGAGCGTGGGGACTCGCCAACCTGATGATCGTGCACCGCCTGTCCGACCTAGACGCCGTCGGCGACACCGGGTCCCAATCCCGAGGCCTCGCACAAGGGCTGCTCGGCGACACCGCCACCCGCATCCTCTACAACGAACCCTTCGACGAAGCCCAAGCCGCCGGCAAACTCCTCGGGCTCACCACCATCGAAGTCGGACAGCTCCCCGAACTCGCCAAAGGCGAAGGACTGTGGCGGGTCAACGAGCGAGCCTTCGTCGTCCGCCACCTCTGCACCCCCGGCGAACTCGCGGTGTTCGACACCGACGCCCGCATGCTTGATTTTAATTCGGGAAAGCGGGACTATCGCTGTAACGGTGTTTGCGGCGGTTGATCAGTAAGTCTCGGCGGCCGGGAATCGGTCGGCGAAGGTGATGGCGAAGGCGTTGAGCGCCGGCTTCCAGCCCATGGCCCATCGTGTCCTGCCGACCCCGGTGGGGTCAAGGGACCGGGTGACGAGATACAGGCACTTGAGCGCGGCCTGTTCGGTCGAGAAGTGTCCTCTGGCTCGCACGGCCCGGCGGTAGCGGGCGTTGAGGGACTCGATGGCGTTGGTGCTGCAGAGCACCCGTCGGATCTCAATGTCGTAGTCCAGGAACGGGATGAACTCCTCCCACGCGTTCTCCCATAGCCGCACGACGGCTGGGTAGGTCTTTCCCCACTTCTCGGCCAGGTCATCGAACGCCGCCCTGGCCGCGGTGGCGTTGACGGCGGTGTAGATCGGTTTCAGGTCCCGTTTGAGCTCGTCCCAATACTTGCGCGAGGTGAGCCGGAAGGTGTTGCGGAGCAGGTGGATAATGCAGGTCTGCACCGTTGCAGCGGGCCACACGTTGACCACGACCTCCGGGAGCCCTTTCAGGCCATCGCAGACCACGAAGAACGTGTCTTTGACGCCGCGGTTGCGGAGGTCGGTGAGGACCGCCCATCCAGAACTTGGCGCCCAGCTCGCCGGTGATAGCGACCACCTCGTCTCGGGCTTCGTCGGAGCGTCGACGCAACCACACCGCCACATCATGGGCACGACGACGCACACAGCGTCGCCGGTCCCTGAACTTCGTCCGTTTCGCCAGCCCGGCATCTTTGACTCGGCCGGCGAGAACACCCAGGCGGGCCACGCCCTTGGCCAGCAGGCCACTGTCGGTCGGATAGGCGACGTTGGCCTCCACCACCGTCGTGTCAGCGCGGAGCTTGTCGACTCGAACCAGCTTGGCCTCCGCTGCGGTTGGCCAACAACGCCTCGTTCAACGCGGCGATGCTGCTCTGACCGCAACGGGAGGTGATCTTGACCAACGTGGTCGGGTGCGGCACGGCGGTGTCGAGCGGGATCCGACAGAACCGCCGCCACGCGATCGAGTCCGACACCTCCGCGCACAACGTCTCGAAACCGAGCTTGTAACGGAACCGCAGGAACATCATCCTCAGATAGGTCTCCATCGGGATCGACGGCCGCCCGTGGCGGGCCGAGAAGAACGGCACGAACGGCTCGAAGAACCGAGGATCGTCCAACAAGGCGTCGACCTCGGCCAGCATCGGCGGCAAGCCCAGACAGCAGGTCGGCAAGATCGCGTCCCACAAGGTGGGCTCGGCGTTTATGGTACGCAACATGATGGTCCAGATCCCTTCTCGCACAAGGGGTTTGGACCATCATCACCTCATTCGACCCCCAACACGAGGACCCTCCCGCACAAACACGCAGGTCACAACCCTTTTTCTACAACAGTTTTTCAGGGGCAAGTAGCTAGAGAAAAATCGACGGCGGCCGCAGGGAACTGATGAAGAACTAGTCTACTTGTGGCCCCTCCCATGATAGACCTTCGCTGGCTCGCCGCCATCTTGTGTCCGAGGGATGTCGCGCCGCACCCTAACTTCTTTTCTGAAGACCAGATTGAGCCAAGCTCCCTGCTCGCGCTCGCAATCCAAGGCCGAGGGACCGACTATCAACGGGTTACGCGCGGCATCGGCGAAGTTGCGCCTAGATACATCGTGAGTGGCTCTGCTGGAGACCAAGTGCACGACTTCGCTATGAAGGCTCTAAGCGTTGGAACCGTTGCGGATGGGGCTCGTGGTTTGGCGGCACTTGTCGGCGGCGTGAGCGAGGACTTAGATCCCGCCGCCGAGGCATCTTCCGCCATTGTTGCTGCCGTCGCCTTTGCTGAACTGGAGAAGGTTGCGGAGGCGCTACAGGTCCTATGGACGGCCGTTGAGCATGTCGAGAGTAAAGCGCCTGACGACCCCAATTATGGTTTTATAAAGGCCATCCTTCTAGTGCAGATAGCAATGAGGCTACTGGAGAACGGCGAATCAGATGCACGTCCATTCGTCCAAGAGGCAGGTGAGCTCCTTTCGCACATAAAGGTATCACAACTAGCTCGCTTCAAAATAACCAGAGCCGTGCGACATGGGTCATCCTCGACACTAAAGATGATACGCGATGCACTGATGTTTACGATCGAATCGAACCAGTACATCGCCGGTGGACTATGGCCATCGGGCAATTGGCGGCGCCTCTTATCTTCGCAGACGCCGACCCTTACCCTCATTGCTGCTCGTGACGCATCATCAGGTTTTGCTGCATTTGCAGAGAGGTTTTTTGGCGCAAAAGTCCTTGCGTCTGGTAGTGAGTTTAGTTGGACAAGTGAAGACAAAACCGATACGCCGGTCTGGCGAGCCGCCATTCAGGCAGAACTACTAGGTGATCATGTATCCGTCCAGCGATGGCGCTCCCAGTTAGGGAAGATACGCATGTCGCAGGCCCCAACCGGCGTCGACGATTGGCGCTTTCGCGACTCGGTGCGGCTGTTCCGGCAAGGAGAGGATGTTGCGAGCCTAGACAAAGCGTTGAGATTTCTCGAGATTTCAGGGCCGCTTTCTGCTATTGCCTACGACGCACGGCTAATAATGGGAAGTCGCATAAAGTCAGTTCAGCTGCGGAATGGGGAGTTGGCTGTCCTGGGTGCTGCAGCAGAGTTGTTGAATGAGAGTGAAGCCGGAATTGTGTACGACATGCTTCTGAATTGCCTAACGGGGGCAGCTCCGCCTCATTTCGGAGGGTGGGAGGCGCCTGTAGTTCGCTACGAGAAGATCTGGAAGGCCCTGGCTTCTGCGGCCGCAGTGGCAAGACGGAGTGATGACCTCGCACGGATGCTGCTTCAGCAGGCCGAAGAGTGGAGGGAGTCAAATGAGTTGGTTGACCGGGCGTTCGCCGGCGCAGCATCGTCACTCAACTGGACGGAACTGTCAGACACGACTGTAGCGTCGTGGCGCGCCTGGCTTAGGGCCACTAATCGACAGAACCTTGTGCTTACCTCCGACGTCGTGAGCCGGGCCCTCGGTACTCCGGGGACCGAAGAGAATCCGGTCGACCGTCCAATAACGGCGTTCGCTGTGGCGAGCTTGCTCAATTCAAGAATTCTGCACCCAGAGAACGAGCCTCCGGGCAGTCGTGTCGACTCAGCCGTCGAGTTTGTCGTGACGAGGATGTCGGAGGAGCGCGCGGGTGCCTCTGAAGGTCGGTTCGGACTTGGCGGGATCCCGATCGGCGACCTAGCAGCAGGACTCGCTCTCTATGTTGATGCGGAGAGGGTATGGCAGCCCTTGGTGGGGTATCTTTTGGATATCAACGTTCCCCGTCAGAGTAGATCCACAGCCTTCGATCGCTTAGTCCGAGAAGAAGGGCGCCTTCCGGAGTATGTTCGTTCGGAGCTTGCGCTCCGGCTGCCGTTGATGCTCGAGAGCCAGATGGTTATGCCCTTTGAGGGTCCGGAGCTTGTGCCTTACCCGGAAGCACTTCGGCTGGCGCTCGTGCTCGGAGTCTTCGATGAGAATCGCTCTCTCCTCGAAATCGCTCGGCTCGCTGGGGATGAGCGTCCAGATGCAAGGCTTGAGGCTCTCAGGACACTCACCGTGCTCGTCCGGAGAGGCAGCACCCCGAGGTTCGTGACTGCGCTCGTTCTGCAGCTCAGCCACGACGCGGCGCCGACCGTTCGCGCAGAAGCAGGAAGGGCGCTTGCTCTACTCAGCGCCGACGAAGGTGAGATGCGATCCTTCCTCGGTGCCAGGCTCGAAGCGTTGCTGTTGGAGGAAGGCGTACTGGTGCCGTTACTGGTACTGCGAGGTCTTTCGGAGGCAGGCGCCGAGCTAGTGGCACCGGTGGCAATTGCGATTGAGACGCTCGCGGCAGGACATACCGCACGAAGCGTGCGTATGCAAGCCCAAGCTGTCGACCTAGCCCAACGTCAGCGGGGGGTGCAGTGAGATAGGCAGGAATGACAATGAGCCCTTCAAGCCAACCTCGCAGCCTTGTCCACGGTGTGCAGGGTGGGGTGGGTGACTGGCGGAAGTCGCTTGCGATTGGGGGGTGTCCCCATGTTCTTGTCAAGTCTGATTCGAGGTGGAGTTGCCCTGCCGGAAGGCGCCATCGATGAGGAGTGGCACGACCGGGTCGGTGTCGGATTCGGAGGTGAGATCGACGTCGGCGGGATAGCCGGCGTCGATGAGTTCGTGGCCCGACGAACAGGACTGGATGGCGGGGCCGAGGTGGTCTCGGTGGGCGTGCCATGCGGCTTGGGCGGCGGTTGCTTCGGGTGAGCGTCGGAGATCGGGGGGAAGCCTGGCGATGACGGCCCCGGCCCCGAGGAGGTCTTCGAGCGCTGGGCGGAGTTCGCCGTTAGGCCAGCGTTCGCCTGCGGCGATGATGACGGCGGGACGCTCGGGATGGCCGAACCCGCTGTCGGTGAGCCACCGGGCGACCGCCGTGGGGTTGCGGAGACGGCCAGCGATGACCGCCTCGGCGGTCACTTCGGCAGCGATGGTCGATCCGTTGGGCGATGGGAGGACGAGACGGTCGACCGGTGGCGCGCACAGAAGGTGCGCGGGTGACAGCGTCCAGGGGTGGTCGGCGTCGACAGCGCGTCGACGGACTGCGCAAACGGCCTGATGCGCACGGGCGAACGATTCCGTGTCGGGTGAGGGCCAAGGGTGCGGGTAGACGGCAGTCCCGCTCCCGACAGCGACGGTGACCGCAGTGGTGAACGACAACACGTCCACGATCACCACGGCCCCAACCGGCGTAGAGACTGCTCTCGCACCCGTCAGTCCCCACTCGAAGCGCACCCCGGCGTCTTGTTGGGAGAAGACGGTGGTGTTGTCGTTCACCGGATCAGGCTGCTTCGGCCATTGGCCCTGGACGACTATGACCGGCCTGGTAGGGCGTTTGGGTGGAGAGCATGGCCAGGATGACGTTGCAGCGCCGCCGGGCGAGGCAGATCAGCGCGGCGTTGTGTTTCTTGCCTTCGGCTCGTTTGCGGTCGTAGAACGCCTTGGAGTCCGGAGCCCGCAACGAGGCGAACGCGGCGAGGAACATGGCGTTCTTCAATCGGTGGTTGCCTCGTCTGCTCTGCGACTCGCCGTTGATCGACTTCCCCGACTGGCGGGCGACCGGGGCAAGGCCGGCATCGGAGGCCAGCTTGTTGCCGTCCGCGAAGCGGCTCCCATCGCCGATCTCAGCCAAGATCCGAGAGCCGGTCCGCGGACCTATCCCCGGCAGCGACGAGAGCAACTCACCGAAAGGGTGAGCCATGAACACCTCCTCGATCTCCCCGGCCAGGACATCACGGCGGGCGAAGACCCGGTCAAGCTCCGTCGCGAGCTCGGCGATCACCCGGCCAAGCGTGGCTTCGGCCGGAACGGTCACCGTCTGGGCCTCCAGGGCGGCCATCACGGCGTCGACGATCTTGACGGCCAGTCGGGGCGAGCGGGCCTTGACGGTCCGGGTGATCCGAGCCCGGCCCGCCGCTTTGAGGCCGGTCAGGGTCGGGTATTTGGCCACCAGGTCCCGGACCCCGGCCTGATGCAGCCGGGCACCCAACGCCCGTTCCAGGGGTGGGGAGACGCTCGTCAGGGCGTCACGGAGCCGGTTCGTCAACCGGGTCTGATCGGCGGCGAGGTCGATGTCGAACCCGTTGAGGACCTTGAGGCGGTCCAACAGTTCGTCGGAGCCGGCATCGAGCCAATGGACCTGTCTGCGTCGGGTTCGGCCCGTGTCAGCGATGATGTAGGCGTCGCGTTTGTCAGTCTTCGCCTCGCCGGGATACAGGTCAGCGGCCCGGCGCATCACCAGACCAGGCACATAGGCGACCGGGACATCCCGACCTCGGGCGACCGCCAGGACGAGCTGGGCAATCGAACCGGGCTGGTCGATCACCAACCCGACGGTGCCGTGCTCGCCGGCCCGGGCCAACACGGCCTCGAGGGCGGCCTGGTCGTTGACGACCCCACGGGCGAAGATCCGCTCGCCATCATTGTCGAGAACTTCAGCGAAGTGCTCTTCTTTGCCGACATCGATGCCGACCCACACATCTACCTGCTCCGGTGTCGCCAACTTTGGTGTTCCCTTCCTCGTCTCCGTCATGTCCTCGGGAAGGCCGTCCATGGTGCGCTCGCCGTCACCCACCTTACGAATCAGCGATCAAGTCGCATGTCCCCATCAGAGGTCGTCGCACCGACTGCGCCGGCGGCAACACCCCCCAGGCCATCAACAGCTGCAGGGGGCAATGAGCCATACCGGCACCGCCGGACTTCCCACCCTCATCATGCTCGACAAGGGCCTACAAACAAGGTAAGGGGGGGGGGTTGACCGGTAGCTGCATCAAACGGTTGTCAAACGTGGTGTCGCAGAGACTGCCGGACGGAGACGGACGGCCGTCTTTAAGGGCCAGGTCTGAAGAGCGGAAGCGTTATCGAAGGGGACCGAGGTGAGCACGACGCTCGGACTCATAACCCGAAGGTCGGCAGGACCAATGGCGTGAAGGTCGCACCCCTGCCGATCAGCGCCAGAGTCGGTGTCGACGAGACACTGGAGGGGTGCAGCCATAGCGCTGCCATCGCGCGTGCGCTGCAGATAGGGACAATTCGTGTCAATGCCTGTCGAGGCCCTGACCAGCCCTTATGAGTTGGGCCAGTTCACGGTCCGCCTCAAAGAGCTTCCCAAGCTGGCAACGCATGACCGACTGGACGCGTTGCGGCCTGGTTTTCGAGCGGCCAGTCAGGAAGCTGTGGGCCGCCCGGCGCGGCGACACGGTACTGGTCTCAGACATGTGCAGCAGGGCGATCATGGACCGTAACAACTCCTACTGACAGCCTCGGCAAGGTTCTTTGGCGGCGGGGCCATAACATTGACGATGGTCCGTAACTCCGTAGCGTCGCCGATCTCGCACACATTGGAGTCACGTGCACGTGTCGAGCTGCCTCGGTACCGTTCTACGATGCGCCCCCCCAATCCAACCTAGAGCCAACCTCGCAATGAGGACAACGGCCAAAAGTGGCAACGAGCGGCCAAGGCCATGCTTCCGAGAAGTGGCGTCTGACCTGCACTTGCGGCCGTCACCGCCGGTCACACGCCACATCGAGAAATCGGATGAGCCGCGTTAGCAGTGAGTCCGATTCGGCCGCTCTCGCACCTCTCCCTGACCACACGTTAGCCCATCCCAGCCGAGGGCGTTTCACTCGGGTCTTCAGCGAAGATCCTGGTCAGAAGGCTCGTAGTGAGCACTCGCAGACGCCTTGCACGGCATCTTCAGATGGATCCCGGGCACGAACGACTGGGTCTGTGCGGCCGGCGCCGTCAAGGGCTCGGAGCGCTCCACTGGGTACGTCAAGTTGTACGAGGGCGTCGAAACTGACGTCACTCCTCCCTGAGCAAACGGTTATCCGGTGAACCTAAGCCGGTCGCCCGAGAGCCAGGAGCGGATGCGGACGAAACCGGTTGTGACGTTGATCGCTGGCGTGCTGCTTGTGCGGGGAATCGCAGGAATATGGTTTTATCGGCAGGCGCGCAACAAACGGCTGCGACCATAAGCCTCGCCACCATCGTCGCCGGAATACGTATTGCTCCGCAGGACCACTGCAAGCGACGCAGGGGTGCCCTGAGGAGATTGAGAGTGGCACGCCGCCGGCTACATCGTGAGGCTGGTTTTCACCGCTCTCGACAGCCCCGAGCTGGCGTTGCAGCGGGTGGCGACTCGCGTGACCCTTGGCGGACATAACGTGCCTGAAGAGGTGGTCCGGCGGCGGTGGGCAGCGGGGCTGCGATTGTTCTTCGATGTTTACGTGACCGTTGTCGATGGGTGGGTGCTGTTCGACAACAGCGGCCACAGCTTGCGCCGGGTGGCGGACGCTTGCGCCGGGTGGCGGACGCGAACGGGGACGAGCCGGCCCCTCGAATCGTGGACCAACAGCGATGGGAGCGCCTGCGCTCGTTGACGGCCTGAGTCTTGCTCAGGCTGTTCTGGCCGCATCGGCTTGGCGGGTCAGAGCGAGGTCGGCGTTCAGGTCTTCGACGACGCCGTTCCGGCTGACCCAGACCGGTAGGCCGAGGCGGACGAGACGTTCGACCTCCTCGTCGATGGCGTCGGTCATCTTCGCCGTGATCTGTCGAGGAGCGGATGAGCTGCTGCGCCTTGCGTCCGGTGGATCGCGTCCCAGAGGTCGAACGGCACACGGCGACGGGTGGAGCGCCGTCCCGAGCCCTTATCGGTGCCGTGAGGGGACCGCCGACCACGACGTAGGTCCGAGCCGCTGTTTCGGGACAGGCCGGTACGGTCGCTGTGAACTCGTCGACGACCAGGAGAAGCCCGTGGCCCCGTTGAACTATCCTGCCGTGTCCTCCGGTGAGCACGTGGACTCGTACCACGGCGAGGACGTCGCCGATCCCTATCGGGATCTGGAGGATGCCGACGCGGCGGCGACCGTCGAATGGGTCCGAGCAGAAAACACTCTCACCGAGGGTTACCTCGCACGAATCCCCACCAGGGAAGACATCGCCGACCGGCTGCGCGGCTTGTGGGACTACCCGAAGCTCGGCGTCCCTTTTGAGCGCGGCGGCATGTGGTTCCAGATGCGGAACTCGGGTGTGCAGGATCAGCCGGTGCTGTTCGTAGCCGAGAGTCCAACCGGCGAGGGAAGGCCATTGTTGGACGCCAACCGCCTTTCGGAGGCGGGGACGGCCGCGGTGACCAGCCTGGCGGTGAGCACCGACGGCACCATGCTTGCCTATGCCACCAGCGACGCTGGATCCGACTGGCGGACCTGGAGGGTCCGGATGGTTGACACCGGCGACGACCTTCCCGACGTCGTCCGCTGGTCGAAGTTCTCAGGGGCATCGTGGAGACGGGACGGCTCTGGTTTCTACTACGGCGCCATGGCTGCCCCCACAACGGGCCAGGAGTACCACGAGCGGAGTCGGGCGCCGCGGGTGTTATTCCATCGACTGGGCACCGACCAGGACGCCGATGAGGTGGTCTTCGAGCGACCCGACGAGCCCGAATGGCTGCCCGACGGAACCGTCACCGACGATGACCGCTACCTCGTGATCACCATCGAGCGCGGGACCTGGCCGGGCCAGCAGATCGAGGTGCTGAATCTCGAGCACCCTGCGGGCGGGTTCCAGACGCTCGTCGATGGCTTCGAGGCCAAGGCGGAGGTCGTCGGCAACGACGGCTCGACCTTCTGGGTACGCACCGACCGCACTGCTCCGAAAGAGCGGATCGTCAAGATCGACCTCGACCACCCCGACCCGACCGACTGGGTCGAAGTAGTCCCCGAAGCCGACGCGACCCTCGTTGGCGCCCACCACTTCGGCGGCAAGCTCGTCGCCGAATACCTCCAGGATGCTCAAATCCGGATCCGGGTATTCGCGCTCGACGGGACGCCGGTCGAAGACGTCGTGCTGGCCGACCACATGGCACTAATAGCGGGGACCGCCGAGCGGGGTGGGATCGAGGGCCGACCCGACAGCGACCAGGTGCACTTCGGGCTCACGTCGTTTACCGAGTCCGGGTCTCTCTGGGTCCACGACCTGGCTGACCATCGCAGCGAACAGCTCCGTCCCTCCGACGCCGCGCTCGACCCCGGCCGTTTCGTCACAGAGCAGGTGTTTGCCACGTCGGGCGACGGCACGGCGATCCCGGTCTTCGTCACCCACCGCCGGGATGTGAACCCAAACGGAGACCGTCCCGTGCTGCTCTACGCCTACGGCGGTTTCAACGCGTCGACGACACCGAGCTTCTCAGTGCCCTGGGTGGTCTGGCTCGAGCGTGGCGGTGTGCTCGCGATCGCCAACCTGCGGGGAGGCGGCGAGTACGGCCGGGCCTGGCACGACGCCGGCCGACGAGCCAATAAGCAGAACGTCTTTGACGACTTCTGCGCCTGCGCCCGATGGTTGGTCACCTCCGGCTGGTCGGCTCCGGAGCGCCTCGGCATCAACGGCAGGTCCAACGGAGGTCTGCTGGTCGGGGCGTGCCTCACTCAGCACCCGGAGCTGTTCGGCGCGGCCGTCGCCACCGTCGGGGTGCTCGACATGCTCCGCTTTCACAAGTTCACCATCGGCTGGGCCTGGACCAGCGACTTCGGTGACCCCGACGTCGCCGAGGAGTACCCGTGGCTCCGGGCCTACTCCCCGCTGCACAACGTCCGACCCGGTACCCACTACCCGGCCACGCTGATCCTCACCGGCGACCACGACGATCGTGTCGTCCCCGGCCACTCGTTCAAGTTCGCGGCCACCATGCAAGCAGCACAGGGAGGGGATACCCCCATTCTCTTGCGGGTCGACACCGCCGCCGGCCACGGGACGGGCAAACCGACCAGCAAGCTCATCGACGAGGCCACCGACATGCTGGCCTTCCTCGAGTCAGCACTGGGCGTCGCCGCCGGCCCCCGCACCTGACGAGCGCCAAGTCTGGTCGGATGCCAGCACTATCGGCGCGCCCGACCACCTGCCTCGCCCGGGTCACCAAGATCGGGCGGACGAAGCGTCCAGGGCCCGGATGGGACCGGGTCCGGCGCGCCCAACCCGCTACGGACGATCGTCGCCGGCGCCCCTGGGGGCCACTGGGCGGGACGCCGACGAGAGCACCGAATTCGGGGGGCCATAAATTGATGGTCCGTCGACCACGATCGCGGAAGGCTGGTGCTGATGGGTTCGATCACCTGGGACCGGGACGTGGCGGACGCCTACGACGCCACCTACTCGGCGATGTTCGAGCCGGCCGTGCTCGATTCCACCGTCGACTGTCTCGCCGAGTTGGCGCAGGGAGGTCCCGCTCTCGAGTTTGCCGCGGGCACGGGGCGGGTGACCCTTCCTCTGAGCGCTCGTGGGATCTTCGTGCGCGGGCTGGAGCTGTCGCCGCACATGGCCGAACAGCTCGGGGCCAAGCCGGGTGCCGACGCCGTCGAGGTGACCGTCGGCGACATGACGACAACGAGGGTCACGGGCACGTTCAAGCTCGTGTACTTAGTGTCGAACACGATCATGAACGTCACCACCCAAGAGGAGCAAGTGGCGGTGTTCGCCAACGCGGCCGCTCACCTCGGCCCGGGCGGACGGTTCGTGGTCGAGGTGATCGTCCCCCAGCTCTGGAGCGTCCCACGAGGCGAGATCGGTCGAGTCTTCACCCTGGATGCTGACCACGTCGGGATCGAGACCTTCGATGACCTGGTGGGACAAATCGCCTGGTCTCATCACTGGATGGAGGTCGATGGACGTCTGGTCCGCCACTCCGCGCCCTACCGCTACGTCTGGCCCTCAGAGCTGGACCTCATGGCCAGGATCGCCGGTTTTCGCCTACAGGCGCGCTGGGCAGGCTGGCACCAAGCACCGTTCACGTCCGACAGCACGAGCCAGGTCGCGGTGTTCGAGAAGGTGTCGTAGGCCATCCGCTTCATGGGGGCCGCGAGGGCCCCGGGCGGTGGTGCCCGTCATTGTTGTGGTGCTGTGGTGTTCATGGCTCGGAGTCAGGGGCTGCCGGGGAGGACCGGGCCGGGTGGGTGAGGAGGGGGATGGCGGCGGCGGTGACGACGAGGGCTGCGGTGAGGAGGAGGGGCTGGTAGCCGACGGTGTCGATCAGGGTGGCTCCGATGCCGATGGAGAGGGTTTGGGCCAGGTTGGTGGCCGTGTTGGAGGCGGCGTTGACTCGGCCTTGGAGTCGGGGAGGTGTGTGGCGTTGGGTTGCGGTGGTGACGGCGACGGCGCTGAGGGGGACGGCGACGCCGAAGATGGCGAGGGCGGCACAGGAGGCGGGAAGCGCCGGGATGGTGTAGGTGAGGCTGGCGGTGGCCCAGGCGGCTAAGGCGACACCGAGGGTGCGGGCTTCTCCGAGTCTGGTGATGAGCCGGGTGGCGACGAGTCCCCCTGCGATGGAGCCGACGGCTTGGACGGCCATGAAGACCCCGAAGAACGCTGGTCGCTGGCCGATGGCGGCAATGACGGCGAAGGTGACCGATTCGTAGAAGCCGATGACGAGCATGGCGACCGCAGCGCTGAGAGTGATCTGTGCGAGGAGGGGATTGTGGCGGAGGTGGGTGACGCCGGCGACGAGCTGGACGTGTACGGAAGTCATCAGGTCTGGGCGGGGTGGGGTCTCAGTGACCCGGATCGAAGCCAACGCGACGATGGCGGCGAGGAAGGTGGCGGCGTCGAGCACGGCCAGGGAGCCACCGCCCAGGCTGGTGTAGAGGGCCGCGCCGACGAGGGGGGACGCGATGCGCAGGCCTTGGCTGATGGTGGCGTAGGCTGCGTTGGCGCCGGCCAGGTCCTCGTCGGAGAGGAGGTCTTTGACCAGTCCTGCCCCGGCGGCGGAGATGATAGTGAAGGCGGCACCGTACGCGACGGCGACGGCGTACATCACCCACAGCTGGGCTCGGGAGTGGACCGCCAAGAGGCCGAGCACGGCCAGCGCGCTGGCGGCGTTGGTGGCGATGAGGAGGGGACGTCGTCTGACCCGGTCGACCAGCTGACCGGTGAGCGGGGCGGCCAGATACGGCAGTCCCTGGGCGAGGAAGATCGCACCGGCGGCTGCGTTGCTGCCGGTGAGGTCTTTGGCCCAGATCCCCAACGACAGATACAGGGCGCTGTTGCCGAAGCTCGAGATCGAGTCGCCGATCAGGAGCCGCCGGAAGCGACGATCCCGGAACGCACCCACCGGCTAGGAGTCGTTGAACTCCGGCAGCGGGTAGCCGACGGCAAAAAGACGCACTGGGCGTGAGCCCTCCGGTCGCTGGGCAGGGTCGGTGAGGCGATCTCGGTAGGTGAGCATCACCTCGAAGAGCCGCTCAGCCAGCTCGGCCAGTTCTTCGTCGGTCAGCCAGGTCGTCGTACCGGCACGCAGCGCCACCTGACGCCATTCCGTCGGATACGTATGCCCCGTACGCTCCCAGCGCATCAACTTCGCCATCTCATGCTGGACGAACACCCGCTCCAACTCCGCAGCGGCCCGAGCCCGGTCTTCGTCGGGCTGCACCGGCCGCCACGATTGCTCCACCGTCGTCAAACGCCACGGCCGCTCCTTCTTCGACGACGTCGGCGCCTCCTCCACCAAGCCGTACTTCGCCAGCTGCCGCAGGTGAAACGAGCAGTTCGCCTGCGACTCGCCAACCAGCTCGGCACAGCGCGTCGAGGTCGCAGCCCCTTCCACGAGCAGGACCTCCATCAGTGCCCACTTCAAGGGGTGAGCCAACGCCCGCATCGCTGCCGGGTCGACGATCTCACCTGGACGCTGCTCCCGATCCGATGCCACTTACAAGAGCATACTCTTGCAATATCGGATGTCAAAGTACGTTCTTGGACCGACCGCCACGAAGAATCCCTTCACCCGGTGTGCCAGTACGCCCGACCCGCTGCCGGCACGAGAACCCGAGCTCCCATGGCCAAGAGCCGCCGCCGACTGGGGCGGGCCGAGGATTTGCTTGACTCGCCCCCGCTGAGACGGTCGAGGGGTGCTGTCGTCTGTTCACTATCGGAGAGTTCGCCCAACTCGGCGACATCTCGATCCGGATGCTCCCCGGTGTCCGCCAAGTCATCGTTTCTTTGCCCACTTTTACGGAGTGAACCCGTAAAAGTGGGCAAAGAAATCCGGCGAATACCGGGCAGCTTCATCAGGAACTCGGCAGCCTCCGGAGAAGCCTCATGACCCGCGATGCTGCCCATGACTTTGCGCCAGGTGCGGCTACGGATGGGATAACGGACGTTCTGACCACAGGTCAGGCATTTCATCGCTCCCGGGAGCCCAAGTAATGGAAGGACCCATTTATCAGTGGCGCCTTGCGGCGCGAGTCTGGAGCCATGCACGCGACGCCCGTGGTCCACGTCCGCCGATTCGAACCCGACGACCGCGATGCTGTTGTCCCGCTGGGCCCCAGACTGATGATCGGCGTGGCGGAGTGGAGAGATTCCGAAAAGGTCCTGACCGCCGTGCAGCACTGGATCGAATCCTCGCTCGCGTCGGCTGGCGCTGACGGGCATGCCGTGTTCGTGGCCGAGCTCGACAGCCGTATCGTCGGGGTCGTGACGGTCGGTGAGCGGCGCCACTTCACCGGAGAGACCGACGGCTACGTCGGTGAGCTGGTGACGGCCGCCGACGCCGAGGGCCGGGGCATAGCCAGAGAGCTCATGGTCGCCGCCGAGGAGTGGACACGCCAGCGTGGCCACACCCGTCTCACCCTCGAGACGGGCGCCCACAACCACCGAGCCCGGGAGTTCTATCGGCGCGCGGGATACGAGGAAGAGGAGGTGCGGCTCGCGCGGCGGCTCCCGGCGACCGACGGCGGCCACTCGTGCGGTTCCTGATCGGGGCCGGGCTTGCGTAACGAGGGTGCACTTCGGAGGAGATGCCAGACTGCGAGGGCAGACACGAACGAGAGCGGGGGATCGACATGACCAGGACCAAGAGCCGGCCCGGTATCGGTGGGCCCGGCGGGGTGGGGGTGATTGGCGTGGCTGCGGCGATGGTGCTCGGCATCGCGTCGGCGGCGGCGGCCGGTCCTGCGGTTGCGACCGGTGCTCGTACCTCTCTGGCGGCTGACACCCACTCCGGAGCGCTGACGGCCACCGGGGTCTGCCCGTTCGACTACGAGTTCGACACGTCCGGCCAGTCCTACCTCTCCGTCACCACCACAGGGACGCTCACGGGATTCACCTCCAAGAAGACCTATTACGTCTATGACAACAACAATCACCCAACCGCGCCTCCCCCCGCGCTCGCTGTGGCGAACGCCAAAGGGCAGTTGGTGTTCGAGGCCAAGAACCTCCACCTGCCAGGGCCGGACGGGGCCGGCACGAGTGACTACGCGTTCTTCGACCCGGCGTTCGACAGCGGTCACGCGTCGGAAACCGACAATCTCAAGTACTACATCTCGACGGACCCTCACGCCGCCTACGACCCACCCGACGCCGAGGTCTACAAGCCGGCCACGACCCTTACGGTGAATCGGCTTTGCAATCCGTGGACCGCCGAGGGTGGCACTACGTTCCGAAACGACCCGGAGGAAGCAATGTCCAACGGGAACTACGCGCTGGGCGCCACGAATGGAGCCACCGCCGGCTCTGGCAGTGGTGACTTCGCCTTGCTCGACAACGGCCGGGTGATCTGGAGCACCCACACCTCCGGCAGCAGCAACCGGCTGGTCATGCAGACCGACGGGGACCTCGTCGTCTACAGGGCCAGCACGGCGATCTGGCAGTCGGGTACCAGTGGCCACGCCGGGGCTCACCTGGTACTTCAGGCCGATCGCAACCTCGTGATCTACAGCACCACCGGCAAGGCGCTTTGGCAAACCGGCACCTACATCAGACGGTAACGACCGGAGCAGTCGACCCGAGAAGCCTCCTGTGCAATGCCGCCGAAGGACTAGTTCTATCGGCCTAGAGATTATTTGGTCATTTACGCGATAGTCACGCGACGAGGTCGGCGCAAAGTGCCGATATGACCAACTCGAGCCTGCGTCCGCGACGGCGCACCCTCGCCGCCGGCTTGGCGGCCGTCATCCTCCTCGCAGGGGCCGCGGGTGCCGGTATGGCCGCCGGCGCCGGCGGCTCGACCAAGCCGAGCGATGCTGCGGTCACCTCCGAAATAGGAGCCATGTCGCTCGCCGACGCCATCCGTGCCTCCACGGCCGTTGGGCCCGTCCCCGCCGGCCAGGTCATCGACCTGACGCTGGCGCTTCGCACCCGGCGCGTAGCCCAGCTCGAGGGGATGATCCTCGCCAATCGCAGGGTGACCCCCTCGAGATACCTGCAGACGTTCGGGCCGAGTCCGAGCGAGCTGGGCTTGGCCATCGCCGAGCTCCGTAACGCCGGCCTGCGGGTCACGGCACCGGCGGGCCGCCAGATCCTCTCTGTGACCGGCTCTGCCAAACGGATCGAGTCGGCCTTCGGCGTCCGCCTCGAGGACTACGCCCCCAAGGGCGGCGTTCGCTTCTTCGCTCCGATGGGCCGGCCGGTCCTCAAGGGGGCGGTCGCCCGGGTGGTTTCCTCGGTCGTCGGCCTCGATGACCACGCCCGCTCCAGCATCGCTGGGCTGACCCACGATTCGTCAATGCTCGGTCTCCCCGGCGGCTATAGCCCGGGGCAGGTCTTCGAGTTCTACAACTTCGATCCGCTGCACAAGGCCGGTCTCGACGGTGCGGGCGAGACGGTGCTGTTCCTCGAGATCGACAAGTTCAGCCCGTCGGACCTCGATCTCTACGCCAGCCACTTCCACCTGAGCTCGTTCCAAGTGACCGTGCACTCCTCGGCGAGCTATGGCCAGCCGGCAGGCACCGAGGGCGAGGCCAACCTGGATCTCGAGATCGTCCATGCCACCGCTCCTGCCGCCAAGCTCGTGGTCTACTACGCCGGTCCCGGTACTACCGGCGAGGTGGCGGCGTACTCCGCCATGCTCAACGCCTACCCGCACGCCATCCTGAGCGACAGCATCGGCGGCTGCGAGCTGGGCTCGTCTACGTTCTCCACGGCCACCGAGCCCCTGTTCCGGCGCTTTGCCGCTACCGGAGGCACCGTCTTCAACGCCGCAGGTGACTCGGGCGCCTTCACCTGCACCCGCGGCATGCCGGTCGCGCATTGGGACCCGAGCAAGCAGAAGCCCAACGTGTCCAATCCCTCCGACGACCCGTGGGTCACGGCCGTGGGTGGAACGTCGATCTTCCCCAGTCGCAACGGTGGCTATGGGCGGGAAGCGGTGTGGGGCAATCCGATCGAACAGGCTGGAGGAGGAGGCGGACTGAGTGCTTATTTCCGCCGCCCCTCCTACCAGAAGGGACCAGGTGTGATCAACCAGTTCTCCAACGGCATGCGCCAGGTACCTGACGTCTCGGCGCTTGGCGACACCAATACCGGGTGGGACATAGCGAGCAACGGCCAGTTCCAACTCATCGGCGGGACGTCGACGGGCGCACCACTGTGGGCGGGCCTGGCCGCCCTCGCCGACCAGGCCCTCGCCCAGCACGGCCGGCAGGCCATCGGGTTCGTCAACCCGGCCCTGTATTACTTCGGCTCCCACCCCAACAGCATCAAGGCGCCCGCGTTCCACGACGTGATGGTCGGCAACAACCTCTACTACCCGGGCACCCCGCACTGGGACTTCGCCACGGGCCTCGGCACACCCAATGCGGCCGCACTCGTCGATGACCTCCTGACCTACGAGCCGAAGCGATGACGACGACCGACGCCTCGCTCTTTTGCCGGCACTGCGGCGCCGGCCTTGCGCCCGGGCTGGAATTCTGCGGCCACTGCGGCGCCAAGGCCGAGACGTCACCGGTAGCCCTGCGCCCGTGCCCACGATGCGGAGCACCGACCACTCCCGGGGCTGCCTTCTGTCGGGCCTGCGGCGCCAAGGTGCCGGACCCGGCTACGGCAGCCGTTACCCCCTCGGCGCAGGCGATGCCGGCGCCAGCCGGGTTCGTTCCTCGCCAGGATGGTCCCACCGCCGCGGCCTCTCCGCAGGCCACCCCGGGCGGCCCGGTTCCCGCAGGGACCTATCGGCCCGCTCAGGGTGGGTCGGCCCCGACCTCCGCCTACCCGCCGGCGACCTATCCGCCGTCGCCGGCGCCCGGCGCACCGTCGTCCGCCCCGGGACTTCCGCCCGGCGCGTACGGTCCGCCGCCCGGGCCGTACGGTCCGCCGGGAGCGTACGGTCCGCCGCCCGGCGCCGTGGCACCGCAACCGTTGGCCGGCGCCGCGCCGCAGGGCGGGCCAGCCGGTCCCGTCGCCGCCAGGCTCGGTCGCCGGGGTCGGCTCTCGGCGGTCATGAAGTTCGGCATCGTCGCCGTGGTCCTCGTCATCATCGGCTCGGTCGCCGTCCAGATCGCCAAGGGCCCTTCGCAAGGTTGCGTGTACGCCTGTGCGCCCGTTACCGGTGCGGCCCAGCCCAACGGCAATGTCTACACATCGCCATACGGGTTCGGCTTCGCCTACCCCGGCGGCTGGCAGCGGGTGTCGATCGGGCACCCGTTCCTAGCGGGCTTCGGGCACCCCGCTTCGACCGGCACCTTCGTCGTCGAGGGCGGCAACGGCACTCCCTCTCTCCCGAGCGTCATAGGTATGGGAGGCCAGTTCGTCTCGTCGCAGTTTCAACAGGCGTCGGCCGTCGGTGCCATTCCCGGCGCCGAGATGGGCGACCAGCCCGGGGCCGGGGTCCTCTACTCGGCGGTCGCCCAGTCGAACGGTCAGCAGATCCCGCTGCGGGTCGCCGTGGTCGCGGCCGAGCAGGCCGGTCACTGGGCCCTCATGATCGGCATCGCCTCACTGGATCCCAGCGCCACGCCGACGGGCGTCCAGTCCTACGACAGTGCCTCGTTCGACGACGTCCTCACACAGTGGTCGTGGAACCGCACATGACCGCCGAATCGATCGGCCTCGACCGGCCCGCCTCTTCCCTCATTCATCACGATCAGCAAAGGACATGCACCCATGACCCCGTGTGAGCACTGCGGCCGGGAGACCCCCGATCAAGCCTTCTGCGTCTGGTGCGGCGCCCACCGCACCGAAGGCGCGGCCGGTCTGCACAGCACCGAAGGTTCGCCCGGGCTCCCGGCGCGGACGCACGCCTACGCCGTCCACCCCGGCGAGCACGTGGCCCAGCCGAGTCCCATCACGACGCTGTTTCCTCACCTTCCCAGCCACCGGGTCCACGAGTTTCGGTGGTCGCTGCTCGGAGGCTTGGCCGTGGTGGGCGTGCTCGTCGCCACCGGCCTCATCGTGGCCGCGATCCTTGCTGCGGCCGTGCTCGTGCCCGTGCTGTACCTGGTGTACCTCTACGAGGCTCAGGTTTACAGAGACGAGCCGGCCCAGGTCCTCGGATTGACCATCGGGGCCGGTGTCATCCTCGGAGTGGTCGTGACGATCATCGCCGACCATCTGACGACCTCGAGCGCGCTGCTCCAGATCCACGAGAGCATCGGCCTGCTGCTGGGCACCACCGTCCTGCTGCCCTGCGTCCAAGAAGTCCTCAAGCCGCTCCCTGTGCTCGCCCTTCGCCGGGTGGCGGCGTTCTCCGAGACCATCGACGGGCTGGTCTTCGGGGTGGCATGTGGGCTCGGCTTCACCGCGGCCCAGACGATCGTGGACTTCTCCAAGGTGCTCGCCGCCCAACCGGTCCACGCCTCCTCGGCCAACTGGATTTTCCCCGTCATCGGCATCGCCGTTCTCAACCCGCTCCTGCAGGCCAGCTGCACCGGGATGATCGCTGCATCGCTCTGGCGACTCGGGCGAGGCAAGCGGCCGGCCATCGCCGCCATCGCCATCCCCTTTGCCCTTGTGGCTCACGTGGCCTTCAGCCTGGTCTCGCAGATCCTGAGTAACCATACGGTCAACCCCGCCATCGTCATCGGCTGGCAGATCCTCGTGCTCGTCGCCGTGATGATCTTCATCCGCTATCTCGTGCACCATTCGCTGCTCGAAGAGGCCGAAGACTTTGGTTTCCGAGAGGTCGTGTGCCCCAACTGCCGGCGTCACGTCGCCACCTCGGCGTTCTGTCCCGACTGCGGGGCCGCAGTGAGCGCAGGACCACGGCACACCGAAAGGGCCCCCGCGCCGAGTGCCGAGCCCCTCGTGGACGCCACCGGCGGCGACACCCGAGGCGACAGCGATGTCTAGGCCCTGCCCCGCCTGCGCCAAGGCCAACCCCGACGACTCGGGCTTTTGCCAGTACTGCGGGGGCAGCCTGGCGCCGGACCCCGCTGCCGCTCCCGTGCCGGCCGGCTACGCCGCTCCCGCGCCCACCCCGGGCTACGCCGTCCCCGCGCCCACCCCGGGCTACGCTGTCCCCGACCCCACCCAAGCCTACGCCGCCCCTCCACCTGGGTATGCCACAGCGCCCCCTGGCCCAACCGCACCCCCGGGCGCCGGCGGCTACGGAGCCCAAGGACCGCTGCCGTCATCCTTCCTGCCACCCCAGGGCTTTCCCCAAGCCGGCCCCGTGGCAACGGGGCCAGGAATTTCCCCGCCTCCAGGACCCGGAGCCCCTCACCGTCGCCTGCGCCCGCTGATGATCGCAGGCATCGTCGCCGGCGTGCTTGTCGTCGCTGTCGTCGTCGGCCTCGTCATCCCGAAGGTCGGCGGCGGATCCCACAAGCCCATCCACCCGACGGCGGCCCGGGTCACGTCGGGGACCACGCCAGCCCAAACGCCGCCGGCGGCCGTGACGCCGACCAGCGTTCCCACCGCCACCGCGCCGGCAAGCCCTTCGACGACGGCCGCACCCACCCCGGCACCGGGCGGCGGCACGGGCGGCACCGGGGGCAGCGGCCAGACGATCCGCAACCGTGTGGTCGAGGTGACCCTCCCGACCGGCTGGACGGTCTCGCACTCGGCGAGCACGTCGCTCGTCCTCGCCGGCCAGGATGCCACCAACGCCGGCTTTCAGAGCCAGGCCGTCGCCGCTTCGACGACACTCAGTCAAGTGGTCCAGAGCCTGACGGGCTCGCTGCTCAAGAGCGCCCCCGACGCCAAGGTCTGTACCCAACCGCAGAATTCTTCCGTCCCCGGTGGGATCAAGACCGGCGCTGCGTTCGGCGTCTGCGCCACCGAGACCGGCCAGGGCCAGCAGGCCAGGCCCGTCGAGGTCCTCGACTTCGTCGGGTTGGCCAAGGTGTCGACCGGCGAGCAGCTTTACCTCGTCGAACTGGTCTTCCCGCAGACGATCACGTCGAGCCAGTTCAAGGCGCTCTATTCCCCGCTGCTCGGAACCGTCCGTTGGGCCACGGGCTGACGCAGAGACGAGCCGGGCGATGACCGACGCCTTCATCTCCTACTCCCACGTCGACCGCAACGTCGTTGCCCACCTGCAGGCCGGGCTCGTCTCCCGGGGTAAGCAGGTGTGGCTCGACGACCAGCAGATCGCCCCGGCGTCGAGGTGGGCCGATGAGCTCAAGGCCGCCATCGAGGGCGCCGACGCCTTCGTGTTCGTCATCAGTCCCGACTCGGCCGTCTCGGCCGAATGTCGCAAGGAGCTGGCCCACGCCGCTGCGCTCAACAAGCGGATCGTCCCCTGCGTGGTGCGGGCCACCGACCTTGGGCTGCTGCCGGCACCGCTCCCGGCGCAGCAGTTCGTTCCGGCGCGCGGCGTGTTCACCGACGACTTCGCGGCGTCGCTCGACCTGCTGAACTTCGCCATCGAGACCGACCACGACTGGGTCAAGGAGCACACCCGCTGGGGCCGGAAGGCCATCGACTGGGCCGAGCACAGCCACGACCGCAGCTTTCTCGTCGCCGGCAGCGAGCTGCGGGCCGCCGAGGACTGGCTGGCGCGCGGATCCGGCCGGCGCCCCGAGCCGACTGCGTTGCAAAACGCCTATGTGCTGGCGGCAAGGAAGGCCAGCGACCGGCGTCAACGGACGTGGCGCGCCGCCCTCTGCGCCGGCCTGGCCGTGGCACTCGTCCTCGCCGGCGTCGCCTTCGTGCAACGCAACCACGCCCGCACGGCCCGCAACGACGCCGTGCGAGCCTCGCATCTGGCGACGGCTCGGGCCATCGCGGCCGAGGCCACCGCCGACCTCACCACCGACCCGGCCGAGAGTCTCCCTCTCGCCCTCCGCTCGACCGAGATGAGTGCGACCGGGCCGGCCGAACAGGCGCTCAGGCTCGCTTTGGCCGCCACGCCGCAACGCGCCGTCATCGCGTCGGGCGCCGGCGCCGCCGCCCTGGCCGGGTGGGATCCCACCGGCTCGTTACTCGCCGTCACAGGACCGGGAGGCACGGTTGCACTCTGGGACCCCCAGACCCTGCACCTGCAGACCGTCCTGCACGCCGCTTCGGGGACCGCAAACCTGACCGACCTCGCCTGGAGTCCCGACGGGCGCTGGCTCGCGGCCGGGACCTCCGCAGGCGCGGTGTCGGTGTGGCGCACTCCGAGCGCCAGCCCGGTCGCCACGAGCACCGTCGACTCGGCCGTCGAAGCGTCGAGGCGCGGCCGGGGTCAGGTCGCCCTCACGTGGCTCGCCGGCGCATCCCCCGAGCTTCTCGTCTCAGGTCCCGCCCTCGACCGGGTCATCGGCTTCCGGCCTTCCACCGGTTCGACCGGCGCCGTCCTCGCCACCCCGAGCGGGCTCACCGATCTCGTCACGAGCACCGATGGGTCCCGCGTGCTGGCCATGGATGCCAGTGCTTACGACGCGTTCCAGGTACCGGGAGACCGGCGGACCACCTTTCGCCTCCCCCGCAACGGGAATGTCGTGGCCAGCGACGACCAGGCCTGTTGGAGCCACGACGACCGCACCGTGGTGACGTGGAACCCGGTGGAGGCCCAGGATCCCGCCCTTCGCTTCTGGGACGCGGCGAGCGGCACCGAGCGGTCGACCTCGTCGTTCGATCACACCACGATCACGGCGGCGGCCTGCGCCACCTCGGGCTCCGAGCAGTGGGTCGCGGCCGGTGACGCGGCGGGCTCCGTCCGCCTCTTTGCCGCCGGCGGCACGACCTTCGCTCTGACCGGGCAGAGCCGCACGATCAACGACATCGCATCGAGTCCCGACGGCACCACCCTCGCCACCGCAAGCGACGATGGCACGGCACGCGTGTGGGATGCGGCCAACGGCAATCTGCTCCGCGTCCTCTCGGGTGACGGGGCTCCGATCGAGCACGTGTCCTTCAGCCCCAACGGCGCCCTGGTCGTTACCGTCGACAGACGCGGCATGGTCAGGATCTGGGACGCCGGCGTGGGTCAGCCGGTGACGAACCTTGCCGCGGCCGCAGGGAACCGCACGTATGCCCTCGGGTGGACGGCGGCCGGCACCGAGATCTACGGGCTTTCGGTCGCAGCCGGATCGGCACAGGCCGGCGCTCTGCGGGCCGTGATCTGGAACGCCGCATCCGGGCGCCTGGAGCGAAGCATCCCGCTTCCCGGCGCCGAAGCGGCACCGGTCGCCTGCCCGAGTGACCTGTCCGTCCTCGAATTCTGCGACCTGCCGCCACCCCCCAACCTGATCGTCGACATGCCGCCCGCCTCCGGCCGGCAAGGGTCGAGGCGGGTGGCGATGGCCGTGAGCGGCAACGGCCGCTCGGTCGCCTACGGCCAGGCCGACGCCGTCACCGTCATCGGCCCCCAGGGGCGGAGTGTGGGCCGTCTGGCCCTGCCCGGTCCGCCGACGGGCCTCTCCTACGTTGCCGGCAACCGACTCCTCATCATGACGTCGGCCGACGTGTACCTCTGGACCCCGGGCCGGCCGGCCGAGCGCTTCGCCCAGCCGAGCGGGCCGATCGACGCCGAGGTGAGCGCCGACGGCACGCGGCTTGCCGTCGCCGACGTCGGCGGGACCGTTGGCGTCTGGGACACCGCGAGCGGGGCGACCGTCGCAACCCTGCACCCGTCCACCGCCCGACGACCGAGCTCGGTCGGCCACATCCGCCCCGTGCCCACGAGGGTCGCGATCAGCGCCGACGGCACGCGGGTCAGCGCCGGCACCACCTTCCAGACCGTGATCACCTGGGATGTGGCCACCGGGCGGCCGGTTTCGACGACGACGGTGGCATCCCCCGCCGACCAGGTGACGGGCGGCTTCGGCGGGGGTGGGCCTTGGACCATCGCCGAGCTGCGCCTCTCCGCCGGCGGTTCGAAGCTGCTGGCGGTGGACTTCCCCCAGATCGCCGCCGGCGACAGCGAACCGCCTGCCACCGCTGCAGTCCTCTCCGCCGCAAGGGGGGCACCCGAGACGGTCTACACGTCGCCCGGCCTCCCCGGCGCAGCGATCAACCCGGGAGCGGCTCTCAGCCCCGATGGCGGCTTCATTCTCTCCGGACCCGTCGGCCTCGCCCCCCGGCCTCCCGGCGGCATCGAGGCCGTGTACCAGCTCGCCGGGGGGCAGCTCGTCGGCGACCTCCAGCGCATCCCGACGTCCATTGGCGACACGGCCGCGCCCGTCGAGCCGTGGTCACCTTCGGGCGTGGAGGTGCTCGCCGGCAACGCCGTCTATGCCTGTGACGCCTGCGGCACGCTGGCCCAACTGCAAGCCAGGGCGGCGGTGCGCCTGCGCTGGACGACGCCCCTTTCGACCGCACGACCTTCCCCGCCGGCCGGCGACCCGTACGGGTGAGCGGGCCGACGGGTGAGCGGGGCCGTGTGGTGAGCGGGGCCGACGGGTGACGCGGTCCGACGTCGGGCCAGGCGTGCGGACCGCCGATCTGCGCCCGGTCCGTCGGGCGGCGGCGGCGTGGGGGCGCCATCGCTGGCAGCTGATCACCGTGACCGCGGCGGCGGCCTTCGTGCTCGGCATCATCGGGGTGGGGGAGGACTCGGGTGGCGCGTCAGTGCTCGACCGGGCCTATGGCGCGCTGCAGCTCTTCTCCCTCGCCTACATCCCGGTGGCCGCCCGGGCGATCCCTCCGGCCTTGCAGGTCGCCCGTTTTCTCGCCCCGGTGATCGTGGCGTGGGCCGGCCTCCAGGCGGCCGCCGCCCTCTTCGTCCAGCAGGTGACGCAACTACGCATCAGGGTGGCGTACCGCGACCACCTGGTCGTCTGCGGGATCGGGCGCAGCGGCTCGAGCTTCGCCATGAGCTTCTGGGAGAAGGGTTGGCGCGTCGTGGCCATCGACTCGGCGCCGGCTCCTGATGTCGTCGACGAGTTCAGGGACCGCGGCATTCCACTGCTCGTCGGTGACGCGGCCGAACGGGTCGTGCTGTCCAGGGCCCGCGTCGGGCGGGCCCGCTGGATCGTCGTGACCTGTGGCGACGACGGTGTCAACGCCGAGGTGGCCGTCGCCGCCAAGGCGGGGTTCGTCCGCTCCACCGACGCCCGCGTCTTTGTGCACATCGGCGACGACAGTCTGTGCGGCCTCCTCGAAGAGGCGGTGCTGCTCTCATCCGATGTCGGCCGGGTCGAGTACTTCAACGTGACCCGGTCCGGCCCGCAGGCGCTGCTCAACGCCCACGGACCGATCGCTCCGGCCGAGAGCAACGAGACGGAGGTTCACATCGTCATCGCCGGCGGGGGGAGCGTCGGCGACGATCTCGCCGTCGAAGCGGCCCGCCGTCATCATCTCGCAGCGCGCGGGGGCGGTGCCGGCCGCTGCGGGAGTGGAGGTTTGGGGGAAAGGAGGAGCCAGGCGGCAGCGAGCGATACCGGCCGTTGCGGCCGGGTCGATGCCACGAGCCGCCGGCTGGTCATCTCGCTGGTCAGCGACGACGCCAGCGCACGCGCGCAGCGCATCCAGACGCTGGCGCCGTCGTTCGGCGTGCACTCCCGGCTCGAGGCGACGGACGTCGACCCCGCCGATCGGGATCTGCCGGCGGGCGGTGCGAGGCTCGGCACCGAGGTGGTCTTCGTGTGCTGTGACGACGACGCCACGGCGCTGCGCGCCACGCTGAGACTGCGCCGGCGCCTGCCGATCACCGTTCCCATTGTGGCGTGTACGACGCGGCGGGCCAGCTCGTTCGCCGAGCTGCTTCGCGGGGGTGACGCCGGCCTGCTGGCCAACGTGTCGACCTTCGAGCTGGCCGCCCAGGTGTGCACGCCGGCCACGCTGCTCGGTGGCGTCGGTGAGACGATCGCCGCCGCCTTCCACGCCGCCTACGTCGAGCGCGAGCTGGCCGCCGGTGTCGATCCGGGGGCACCATCTCTGCGCCCATGGGCCGAGCTGGCGGCGACGCTCAGGCGCTCGAACCATGACCTCGCGGCCGACATCGGGACCAAGCTCGAGACGGTCGACTGCGAGATCGAGCGCATGAAGGACTGGGACACCCCGGTCCTCGCGTTTTCCTCCGACGAACTGGCGGTCCTCGCCCCGATGGAACACGACCGGTGGTGCGGCGATCGTCGCAGGGACGGCTGGGAGTGGGGTCGGGTCAAGGACGTCGAAGGCCGGCGCCACCCCGACCTCGTCTCTTGGGATGAGCTGAGCGAGCCGGTACGAGACAAGGACCGCAGGGCGGTCGAGCTCATCCCCCAGGTGCTCGCTACCTATGCTGGGCTCTCCGTCGTACGCCGGTCGCTTCTTCGCGTGCCGCCGCGGTCGTCTTAGCGAAATGGTTTCTTCGTGGCCGCTAGCGCGTGGCCGTGGGTCGCGGCGCTGGCCCCGCTTCTCTCAGCGCTTCCAGCCGGGACAGGACCTGCGCCGATGGCCGCTCATCCAGGTGGGCCGCGGCGCGCACGGCCCGCTTGAGCACGCTGCGAGCGGCATCGGGCCGCCCGAGGGCGAGGTGATGGTCAGCGAGGCGCAAGAAGCGGTGCTCCTCGTCGGGTTCGGTTTCGACCGCCTCCTCGAGCAGGGCGCAGGCCTCGTCGAGGCTGTCGCGCTCCTCGGCGTCGGCGATGCCGAGGTCGAGGAGCTGCAGGTATCGACGGTGCAGCTGGTCGCGCGCGGTGATGGCCCAGTCGGCGTAGGTGTCGCCTGGCAGTGGCTCACCTGTCCACAGCGCCAGGGCGGCGGCGACGGCCGCGGTGCGCTCGCTCCCGGCGCTGGCCGCCCGGTCGGCCGCCGCCCTGAAGGCGACGAGGTCGACCCAGCCTTCCACCAGAGCGAGGCGGCTGCCCCGACGCTGCACCAGCTCCCCGCAGCGAGCGTGCAATCGAAACCTGGCGTCGCGCAGGCGGCGCCGGCCCGTATCGGCGTCGGCCTCCGGCCACAGCGCGTCCATGACCTGCTCGGCGTCGAGGCCGCTCGGATGAAGGGCGAGGAGGCGCACCATGGCTCCGCTCGCGCCGACGGGCAAGGAGAGCGTCTCGTCGTGTCGGGTCACACGGACCTCGCCGAGCAGCCTGACGATGAGGCCGTGGGTCGGAGCGATGAGGGAGACGGCGGCCTGGCTGCCGGCGGCGGCCGCAAGCGGGGCCAGGGTGCGCACCAGTTGCGCCTCGCCGGTCGTCGCCACGTCGAGGCCGCCGACCTCCACCGCCTCGGCCAGAGCCCGGGCCGCCAGGGCGCCGGCGCGGGGCCGGCGAGCGCGAACGGTTGCGTACGAGGCGAGCAGCGTGTGGCGCCACACGAGTCGCTTCTCCAACCAGGGGGCATGGGCCAGTCGCCGGAGCAGCTGGAGCGCCTCCTCGGGATCACCTCGGCGGGCCATGAGCGCCGCCGTCGCCTGGGCGACGAACTCGTCGTCGGGGTCACGCTCCACCGCCCGGGCGAGATAGGCGTCGGCGGCGGCGTGATCGCCGACGCGGTCGACAAGCTCGGCGGCGTCGGCGAGAAACATCGTGCCCGAAGTGATGTCCCACCAGTCGCTCCGGTAGCTCTCCGCCTCGCGAAGCGCACGGACCGTCCCCGTGGCGTCACCGCTGACGGAGCAGGCTCTGGCCCGGGACCAGGCGATGTAGCTCACGGCCGTCCGGTCGTCTTGGGCGGCGGCCAGGGCGGCGGCCTCGTCGAGCACGGCATCAAACTCCGACATCCTGCCCCTTGTCAGCAGGACCTCGGCGAAGAAGGTGAGCAGCACGGCTCGCCTCGGGCTGTTGGGGGCCAGCACGGCGAAGCCCCTGACCATCGCCTCCTCGGCCCCGGCCAGATCGCCCCACTGGTATCTGACGGCGTTGCCGAGCCAGATGCCGACGCCGCCCTCCCACTCCGTCGAGCCGAGCCAGCGGTACCTGGCGGCGGCGTCGAGCAGCCGTTGGCCGGCGAGCTGCGAGGAGAACTTGTCGCCCCGCCAGGCGAGGACGCGCCCGAGCGTCTCGGTGGCGCGGGCCGCCGCCACGAACGGGTCGCCGTGCGCCGGCCGGCGCGCCGGCTCGGTCGGTTGGCCCGTGGCGTCGAGGACCTGCAAGGCGAGGGTCTCGGCCGGGTCGAGCCGGGCGGCGCGCGCCTCGTCGATGGCCCGCTCGGCGACGACCTCGAGCTGAAGCGCAGCGGCATCGGGGCGCCGGCCCCGGTCGAGCAGCTGCGTCAGCCGGTCGAGCGCTGCGGACCTCAGCCCGAAGCGGAGGCCGGGCTCGCAGGACCTGGCGTAGTGCAACAGGACGGCGGGGTGACGGGCGACGGCGTCATCACCGGCTGCGGCGATGGCATCGGCGAGCCGGCGGTGACCGAGGAGCTCGACCTGGGACCACGGTCGAGCGGCAAGCAGCGCGATCTCGGGCATCGGGTCGTCTGAGTGAGCCCGGTGCGGACCGCCGGTCGCGACCACTGCACTCTCCTTGACGTCGAGTTGTCCGATATGTGCAAGCGGAGCGTAGCGTCCAGCGCGCTATTGGCGGCGCCGAGAGATGGGTAGGACTGGCGCATGCCCATGATCTCGAGCTCCGGCTTCGCCCACGTCCGCCTGACCGTCACCGACATCGGGCGGTCCAAGGACTTCTACGACCGCGTGTTCGGCTGGCCCGTGGCCATCGATGCCTCCGCCCACGTCGACGAGCCCGGGGTGAAGGAATCGCCCGAGCAGTTCTACGGCGGCGTCGTCTACCAGACCCCATCGGGTGCCCTGTTCGGTCTGCGGCCGGTGGGTTCGCGGCAGTTCGATTCGGAGACCACAGGTCTCGACCACGTCAGCTTCCTGGTGGACTCACGCGACGATCTCGTCGCCGCTCACGGGGCGCTCGAGGGTGCCGGCGTCGCGCACGGTGAGGTCAAGGACCTCACCGACGCCGGACTCGCCATCCTTTCGTTCTCCGACCCCGATGGCGTCCACCTCGAGCTGACCGCCCCACTCGGCTGAACCGAGACCGACACTACGGGGGGGGGCGCCGTGCCCGTATTCCATCAGGTCCTTGATCCTTTGGGTTCGATCACCGGCGACACACTTCTGGCCCTGGTGCCGGTGGTGGTGTTGCTTGTCCTGCTGGGCGGCTTTCGTCTCAGCGCCTGGCGGGCGGTGATCATCGGCTCGGTGGTCACGATCCTTCTCGGGGTGGTCGCTTGGAAGGCGCCCTTGGGGGGCACGTTGGCGTCGTACGGCCTCGGCGCGGCCACCGGGGTGTGGTCGATCGACTGGATCGTCCTCTGGGGCGTGATCATCTACAACACCCTGGTGGTGACCGGGGCCTTCGACGACCTGAAGCGATGGCTGGTGGCCCAAGCGACCGCCGACATCCGGGTGCAGACCCTGCTCATGGCGTGGGCGTTCGGGGCGCTCATGGAGGGTCTGGTCGGCTTCGGGTACCCGTGGGCGGTCGTGGCCCCCATCCTCATCGGCCTGGGGGTGGCGGACCTGGCCGCGATCCGGGTCGCCGCATTGGCCAACAACGCCCCCGTCTCGTTCGGCGCACTTGGAGCACCGATCATCGGGCTTGCGGCCGTGACGGGGCTGCCGCTGCTGGCGTTGTCGGCATCGATCGGGAAGATCGTGGCCATCCTGGCGCTCTTCCCGCCGTGGATCCTGATCTACCTGGTGAGCGGGCGGCGTGGGCTCCGTGACGGCTGGCCGCTTGCGGTGGTGGCGTCCTTGGCCTACATCGCCGGGCAGTTCCCCACGGCGGTCTACCTGGGCCCATACTTGCCGGACATCTTCGGGTCGCTCGTCTGCTTCATCGTGCTGCTCGGGTTCTTGCGGGTGTGGCGTCCCCGGACGATCCTCGGCTTCGGAGGCAGACCGCTGAGCGACGAGGAAGTAGCGAGCATGGGGGTGACGAGCACCGGCCCAGGCGCCGCCAGCCTGAGTCCGACCACCCTGCGTTCGGCGGCTCGCGGCTTGGTGCCGTTCCTGATCCTGATCGCCGTCGTCGTCGCCTGGACGGGTCCTTGGTCGCCGCTGCCGAAATACATACCGTACAAGCCGGTCGTGGATGCGATCAGCTCCCTGAGCGGCAAGGCGGTCGAATCGGACTGGTCCTGGGCACCGTTCGTCGCCGGGACGGCCATCTTGGCGTCGTGGGTCCTCATCATGCTCTACCTCAGGCCGAGAGGCGCGCAGGTGGCCAAGGCCTTCAGGAATACGTTCTCGCAGATGTGGGGCGCGCTCCTCGTGGGCCCGATCATCTACGGCCTGGCGTACGTGTTCAACTACTCCGGGATGGCCAACTCCATGGCCAACGGGTTCTCCAAGGTGGGCACCGTGTTCATCGTGCTGTCACCGCTGCTCGGTTGGATCGGCGTCGCCTTGTCGGGGAGCAATACCTCGACCAATGCCGTGTTCGGCCAGTTCCAGTACCAAGTGGCCCGAATTCTCGGTGCACCTGTGCTCATCTTCCCCTCCCTCAATTCCCTCGGGGCGGAGGTCGGCAAGCCGGTCGCGCCCCAGACGGCGAGCGTCGGCGTCTCGACCACCCGCTTCGTGCGCAGCGAGGGCGAAGTCATCCGCCACAATATGGGCTGGACGTTCGTCATGCTCACCGTGCTCGTCGCCACAGGTTGCCTGTACTACTTCCTCCTGCCAGGATCGATGCGTCTTTGATGCTCGACGGGAGGAACGTGGAATCGTGGGATGGGCACCGATTGCCGAGGAGGTAACGCCGTGACCGACGCAGGCCACCGGGTCTCGGTCGACGAGCTGCAGGTCGACCGGGAGCTCTTCGACTTCGTGACCGACGAGGTCCTGCCCGGTACCGGTATCGAAGGCACCGCCCTGTGGAAGGGATTCTCGGATCTTGTCGCCACGATGGGCCCCCGCAACCGGGAGCTGCTCGCCACGCGGGCGAAGCGGCAGGCCCAGATCGACGGATGGCACCACGAGCACAGCGGCGTAACCCTCGATCGCTCGGCGTACCGGGAGTTCCTCGAGTCGATCGGCTACCTCGTAGCCGAGGGCGACGACTTCGAGATCGTCGCCAACGATGTGGATCCGGAGATCTCCACCGTGGCCGGGCCGCAGCTGGTCGTGCCGGTGAGCAACGCCAGGTACTCGCTCAACGCCGCCAACGCCCGGTGGGGCTCGCTCTATGACGCCGTCTACGGCACCGATGCCCTCGGGAGCTTGCCTCCCGCCGGCCCCTACGACCCGGAGCGGGGCGCCCTCGTGGTGGCCTGGGTCCGCCGCTTCCTTGATGAGACCTTCCCCCTCGATGGGGCGTCGCACGCCGACGCCACGGCGTACCGGGTCGACGATGGCCGCCTCGTCGTCGGGGTAGCGGACGGGGTAGGCGTCGGGTTGGTCGATCCGGGGGCGTTCAGCGGCTTCACCGGGTCCAAGGCCGACCCGCAGAGCGTGCTGCTCACCCACCACGGTCTCGGTGTCGAGGTCGTCTTCGACGCGACGACGGCGGTCGGCAAGGCCGACGGGGCCGGCATCACCGATGTGGTCATCGAGTCGGCCGTCACGGCCATCATCGACTTCGAGGACTCGGTGGCCGCCGTCGACGCCGCCGACAAGGTCGACGCCTACCGCAACTGGCTCGGCCTCATGAAAGGCGATCTGGTCGCGGAGGTGACCAAGGGTGGCCGCAGCTTCGAGCGTCGCCTCGCCGCCGACCGGTCGTTCGCGGCTCCCGACGGCTCGACCCTCACGCGAAGGGGCCGCTCGTTGATGCTCGTTCGCAACGTCGGACACCTCATGACCACCCCTGCGGTGCTTGACGGTAAGGGCGACGAGATCCCCGAAGGGCTCCTCGATTCCGTGATGACCGTCCTGATCGCCAAGCATGATCTGGTACGCCAAGACGCAGAGCGAAACTCGCCGGCCGGTTGTGTCTACGTCGTGAAGCCCAAGATGCACGGGCCAGAGGAGGTTGCCTTCACCGATGACGTGTTCGCCGCCGTCGAACGCATCGTCGGGCTGCCGGCCAACTCCGTCAAGGTCGGGATCATGGACGAGGAGCGCAGGACGACGGTCAACCTCAAGGAGTGCATCCGGGCCGCCAAGTCGAGGATCGCCTTCATCAACACCGGGTTCCTCGATCGCACCGGCGACGAGATCCACACGTCGATGGAAGCCGGGCCGATGGTCCGCAAGGGGGACATGAAGTCAGAGCGGTGGATCACCGCCTACGAGGACTGGAACGTCGACGTCGGTCTGGCCTGCGGGCTGCGAGGCCGGGCTCAGATCGGCAAGGGGATGTGGGCCGCACCCGACCGTATGGCCGAGATGCTCGACCAGAAGATCAATCACCCGCAGGCGGGGGCCACCTGCGCCTGGGTGCCTTCGCCGACCGCCGCCACCCTGCACGCCATCCACTATCACCGGGTGGATGTCTCGGCCCGCCAGGACGACCTGGCCGGCGGGATGCGGGCCACGCTCGACGACCTCCTCGCCATTCCGGTCGTCGCCACACCGCCGTGGGACGCCACCCAGCGCCGGGCCGAGGTCGACAACAACGTCCAGGGAATCCTCGGCTACGTGGTCCGATGGGTGGACCAGGGCGTCGGTTGCTCCAAGGTGCCCGACATCAACGACGTCGCCTTGATGGAGGATCGAGCGACCTGCCGGATCTCGTCGCAGCACATTGCCAACTGGCTGCGTCACGGCGTGGTCACCGCCGACGAGGTCGACGAGAGCCTGCGCTGCATGGCGGCCGTCGTCGACGGCCAGAACGCCGGCGACCCTGCCTACGTGGCCATGGCTCCTGCCTTCGACGGCGAGGCGTTCGGGGCGGCGAGGGCGCTGATCTTCGATGGCACGACGCAGCCGTCGGGCTATACCGAGCCGATCCTGCATCGCCAGCGAGCCGAGCGGAAGGCGAAGCACGCCAAGGATGGGGGCCAAGGGTGAACCTCGACCTGGCCCGCACCCTGATCGCCGGCGCCCGTGAGAGCGGTCGCGCCCACGGGTTCCAGCCACTGTCGGTCGTCGTGCTGGACGCCGGAGGGCAGGTGCGGGCCTTCGAACGCGAGGACGGCGCTTCGAACGCCCGCTTCGAGATCGCCCACGGCAAGGCCAACGGGGCGCTGGCCCTCGGCATCGGGTCGCGGGCGATCATGGCCAGGGCCGAGGCGCAGCCCTACTTCGTCGCCGCCGCGACCGCCGCCATCGGCGGCGCACTTGTCCCCGTGCCCGGCGGGGTGCTGGTCACGACGAGCGATGGGGAGACCATCGGGGCGGTCGGCGTGTCGGGCGACGCGTCCGACAACGACGAGCTCACCGCCGTCGCCGCCATCGAGGCCGCCGGGTTGGTTGCAGTCACCGGCTGACGGCCTGGCATGCTGGGCGCCATGGTCACTCGGGAAGAGACAGAAACGCAGCTCACCGAGGTGCGCATCATGCTGCGGTCGTCCGCGGACAAGGCCCGTCAGCTGAACGCCAGCGAGCCGGAAGACATCCTCAACTCGATTGTGACCGCCGCCGACCTCGACGACGTCGACGGCGTGCTCGAAGGGCTCGGCCAGATCAGGGCCTGGGCCGAAGATGGCAACGTGCTCAACGGTCAGGCACCCACCGCCGACTACCGGCTGATGGCCGGAGCCTTGGCTCGCGCCGCCGCCTTCCTCGCCCCTTCGGCCACCGCCGACTGACGCTTCAGGCGACGGTGGCGTCACCGCCGGGTTTGTCATCCGACGCTTCGCTCGCTTCGTTTGCTTCGGGCCGTTCGGGTGGCGTCGAGGCCGACGAGCCGTTCGCTGCAGGCGGGTCGCGTCGGGAGAGGAATCGGACCGTGATGTCCTGGTGGGTCTTGTAGCGCTCGATGTGGCTGTAGGAGGTGTACGCCGCCCTGTCAGCGGTGCTGAGCTTGTCGGTGTCGCTGACCAGGCTCAGCAACGCCCGCGGCCACAGCCGGCGGTGGAGCACGACGTTGACCTCGACGCACAGCACGGTGATGACCGCCTCGAGGTAGATCCACGCCAGCAGACCGATGACGACGCCGAAGGTCCCGGCCGTGGCCGTCGCACCCCGGAGAGCGTGGCGGAGGTAGTAGGTGCCGACGCTCTGCAACGCCTGCCAGCTGACGCCGGCGATGATCGCACCGACGATCACATCCCGCGTGGAGAGGCGCCGGGCGGTGAGGAGCCGGAAGGCGGTGACGAAGATGGCGACGTTGAGCAGCACGGAAAGGGCCGTGCCGCCCACGCGGGCGCCGGCCCCGAGGTAGGCGGCGGTGCTCGTGGTGAGCCAGGAGAGCGCCGTCGTGAGGAGCACCCCGAACCCGAGGACGGGCAGCAGCACGAGGCTGCGCTCCCGGGCGTGGATCGGGTCGGGGCGGTCCTGTCGGGGGATGCCCCACGCCCGGTTGAAGGCGTTTTGACCGGCCTGGATCACGCCGAGGCCGCCGTAGAGCGCGACGACGATCCCGAACGCCAGGTCGACGCCGCTGCGGCGCGCCGAGTCGGTGTTGCGGACCAGGTCGTTGCCGATGATGGGAAACTGGGCGACGGCCGAGTGCACCAGGCTGCTCTGGAGCTGCGGATGGCCTTGGAGCACGACCCCGATGATGATGGCGAAGAGGTACAGCAGGGGAAACAGCGAAAGGAAGCCGTAGTAGGTGACGATGGCCGCTAAGTAGTTGCCCTGGTCTTCGAAGAACTTGTACACGACGGCAAGCGGGAATCCCAACCACCGGTGGCCACGCTGGTAGGCGTCGATGGCGTCGACCCGGCTCACCCTCCTATCGCTACCACCATTTGATGAACGCCGATGATCAGTGGGTCGTCACCCCGACGCCGGCTTCCCGCTGAAGGGAGCTGCCGGCGCCGAGATCGGCCACGGCGTGCAACGTGGCTTGGTAGTCCGGTTGCCAGGTCGGTGCCGTGACCTTGAACGTTGCGGTTGGGCTCGACCCCGGCCTGACGGTGGAGAACGTCGTCGCTCCGAGCGCCCGGCTGGTCCAGCCCTGAGGCACCTGGAGCGACAGGTGGACGCCGTGGAGGGTCTCGTTTCCGCCCCGAGACAGCCGGACATCTACCGAGAAGCTCCGGCCTTTCCTTATCCGTGACGGAGCGCCGATGGTCACCTGACGCGTGCCCGGAGTGTTGACGACGACGAACTTCCCTCGGAGCGGGAGCCCGCGGAGCGCAGACGAGTCACCCACGTACAGATGGTAGGTGCCGGCGGTCCCGTTCCATTGGCCCGCCGAATCGTCCCACCAGGACCGTTGTTGCGGTGAGACGGTGAAGTCGACGCGCTTCGATGCACCCGCGGCCAGGTCGACGCGCGAAAACGTGACCAGCTGGCGTGGCGGTTCGCCGCTCTTGGCCGGATCTCCGAGGTAGAGCTGGGCCACCTCACGACCCCTACGGTTTCCGACGTTGGTCACGGTCGCCGCTACCCGGACAGTTTGGACCCCGTCCACGACATGGCGACTCACCTTGAGGTGACCAAAGTGGAATCGCGTGTAGGAGAGCCCATAGCCAAAGGGGAAGAGGGGCGTGAGTGACTTGGCGTCGTACCAGCGGTATCCGACGTCGATGCCCTCCGAGTACTGCACCTGCCCGTTGACGCCCGGGAACCGGGCCGGCGTGGCCGCAGGGACCTGGCGCAGACTGGCAGGGAACGTCACGGGCAGGTGGCCGCTCGGGTCGACCCGTCCGAAGAGCACCTCGGCCAGTGCCTGCCCGTTGGTCTCTCCCGGATACCAGGCGTCGACCACGGCGGCGACATGCGAGAGCCACGGCATGGCGACCGGTGCACCGGCGTCGATCACCACGACGGTGTGGGGGTTGACGGCGGCGACGTCCGAGATCAGCCCGTTCTGCGCCGAAGGGAGGTTGAGGCTGGGCCGGTCGGCGGCCTCGGTCTCGGTGTCGTCAGACACGACGACCACCGCGGTCGAAGCCGATTTGGCGGCTGCTACCGCGCTGGCGATGCCGGGTGCGAGCGCGCTCGGCGTGCCCCAAGAGAAGCTGCTCGACTCGCCGGTGATCTGCACCGCGTAGGCCTTCCCTGCCGTGAGGTGGATCGAGGCGGAGTAGGTGCTGACCGGCGGCGTCCCCGGGTTGCTCAGGAGTTGCTTGCCGTTGACCGAGAGGTCGGTCGCCGTGTAACAGCCGCACGGATTGGTCACCGCGAGGACGTAGGTGCCGGTCGTCGGCGCCGTGAGCGTCCCGGTGTAGCTGCCCCCGAAGCCGGTCGGGGCGTAGGCGGGGGAGAGCGCGCTCGAGGGCACGGCGGTGAGGGCCGTGTCGGCGGGGAGTCCCTGCTGGTAGACGACGTTGGTTCCCGAGCCGGCGGCGGCCATGACTCCCTGAAGCGGTGTCACGGTCTTCGAAGGCAGGACGGCGGCGCTGCCACCACCCCCGTAGATCGGTGACGTCGAAGCGGCGGGACCGATCACGGCCACGGTGCCGGCCCCTGCGGACGTCAGCGGTAGCGCCGACCCGCGGTTCTTGAGCAGCACGGTGCCCTGCTCTGCGGTCCTGGTGGAGAAGGCCACGTGGGCGGGGGTGGTGACGGTGGCGGTCGTCGAGCCATGGTGCGGATGGTCGAACAGACCGAAGCGGAACATCTCGGTCAGGATGCGCTCGATCATCGTGTTCAGCACGGAGCGCCCGATGGCTCCGTCGCGCACGGCCTGGGCGAGGGCGTTGCCGAAGTAGGTGTTCTCCGGCTGCTCCATGTCGGTGCCCGCCCGGGCCGCGGTGGTCGAGTGAATGGCGCCATAGTCCGAGGTCACGAACCCGGGGAAACCCCATTCCTGCTTGAGGACCTTGGTGAGCAGGTCACTGTTCTGGCAGGCGTAGTTGCCGTTGATGGTGGAGTACGAGCACATCACCGAAGCGACGTTCGCGTCTTTGACGGCGGCCTCGAACGCTGGCAGGTAGATCTCGCGCAGCGCCCGATTGCTCACAAGGACGTTGTCCTGGGGCGTGTTCCGGTACGTCTCCTGGTTGTAGGCGGCGTAGTGCTTGACCTGGGACATCACCCCTTGGCTCTGGACACCGTCGATCTCGTTGACCGCCAACGCCGAGTTGAGCGCCGGGTCCTCGGTGTAGGTCTCAAAGGAGCGGCCCCACCGAGGGTCGCGGTCGATGTTGATCGTCGGCCCCAGGTTCACCGACACCCCCTTGCCGGCGCTCTCGGCCCCGACGACCTTCCCGTACTCACGGGCGGTCGAACGGTCCCAGGTGGCGGCCAGGTCGACGCCGGCGGGGAGCTGCGTGACTCCCTTGAGGCCGTCGGCGACACCGTTGGGTCCGTCCTCGAGGCCCATGGGCGGGATGCAGAGGTGCGGGATCCCGGCCATGTAGAAGACGTACGGCTGGCTCGTGCCCTGACCTTCGACGAGGGTGATCTCGTTCGAAAGGGTCATGTGGCCGATGACCTGGGCGACCCGACGAGCGATGGGCTTGCGGGAGTGCACCCACGGGCAAGCGGACGCCGATGTCGCGGCCAGTCGAGCCCGGTGGACGTCGGAGGGGCGGCCAACCCCGGTGGCGGTAGCGCCGCCGGACGACCCGACGAGCGCCATCGCGGTTGTCGCCACCGCCACGACCGCCGCGGCACGAACACCGACATTTCTCCGTCGAGCTACGACCGACACGTGCTCCCCCATCCACTCCTGCGAGCGTCGTGCCCGAGGGCCACCGGCTCCGGTCCGTTCAGATGGGGTTCACCATAAGAAGCGTCCCGCTGTCTTGCAAGCGGTTCATCTCCTTATGCTCCTTATGCCGAAAGGCGCTTGTCGACCTCGAGGGTGCCGGTGACCCCGGTGCCGATGAAGGTCCCCCACAGCGGGGCCGTGTCCGTGTAGTCCCGGCCGACGGCTACGACCAGGTAGTCGGCGTCGGTGCGACGACCGTGGGTCGGATCCCAGCCTTCGGCCCACCACGTCTTTCCCGGCCCGTCACCGGGGTGGAGGACCTCGACCCATGCGTGGCTGCCTCCCTCTCCGATCAGGTGCCCGGACACGTACCGGGCGGCGATCCCGGCGTGGCGGCAGGCCGCCAGCATGATGTGGGCGTAGTCCTGGCAGACGCCGCGCCCGGCGGCGACGGCCTGGCTCGCCGTCGTGCGCACGCCCGTGATGCCCCATTCGTAGGCGATGACGCGGTGGACCCGCTCGCACAGCGACTCGACGTCGGTGGTCCCGACGTCCGTGCCGGCGGTGCCGCGGGCCAGCTCGGCGATGGCGTCATCGGTTGCGGTGAGCCACGTGGCTTGGAGATACCGGGGGTCGGCGAGCCCGGCGGGCGGGGAGGCCGCGTCGGTGCCACCCTCGGCGTGACCGGCGTGACCGGCGTGACCGGCGCTACCGGCGGTCACGGCTGTCAACGCGGTCACGGCCTCGGCGGTGACGGCGAACTCGACCGCCTCCTCGACCCTCGGCACATCGACGGCGACGGTCACGTTGCCGAACGGATCGAGGTACGTCCGGGCCGACGATGACGCCACGCCGTTGACGGCGAGCTGCCACCGGTCTCTGCGCTGCGGTCCGTGGGTCGAGGGCGGCACCACCCTGAGGTACTGGCGCAGGGTGGTAACCGGCGCGCTGTATCGGTAACGGATGCGCTCGTCGAGCACGAGCCGGCGCGGAGCCGGGGCGTCGGCAGCCGACGCCCGGGTCGACTTGGGCGTCACGCTGGCTGCGGCTCCCCGCCCGGGATCTTGTCCGCCCACACGATCATCGAGGTGAGCTTGGGGCCGCCGTAGGTGGACACCATGGCGACGTCGAGGGCGTCGCGACCCCTGCCGATCACGGCCCGGCCGGCTCGGCGCGTGTTGTTCCTGGGGTCGAAGGTCCACCACCTTCCCTCGAGAAACACCTCCATCCAGGCGCAGAAGTCCATCGGGTCGTTCACCACGACGTCGATGTCCGGCAGGTAGCCGAAGACGTAGCGGGCCGGGATGTTCAAGGCCCGGCAGAAGGTCACGGCGAGGTGGGCGAAGTCGCGGCACACGCCGGCTCTGCGCTCGTAGACGTCGACGGCGGTGGCGAGCGGCGACGTGTCGAGATAGCCGAAGGCGATCTCGTCGTGCACCCAGTCGCAGATTGTTTGCACCCGCCTCCATCCGGGCGGCAGCGAACCAAAAAGCCTCCACGCCTCGTCGCCGAGCTCCTGCGACGGGCAGTACCGGCTCGGCAGCGTGTGGACGAGGACGTCGTCGGGCAGGCGCTCGGGGGGCACCTCGCTCGCATCGACGCACTCGCCGTCGACGGCGTCGGGGACCTCGAGCAGGGCATCGTAGTGGAGCGAGGAGACACCGGGGACGATCGTGGCCCGACGGCACACGTTGCCGAAGCCGTCGACGTAGCGCGACATACCGATGGCGGGGACATTCTCCCATCGCTCGTCGAGGGCGCGCACGTCGCCGTCGAGCCGAGGCTCGACCTGGATGATGGCGTGCGTGGCCACCTCGGCCTCATACGAGAACTCACATCCGACCTTGGTGTGCATCGCGCTCCACTCTGGCGCATCTGGCGCCGTCCCGCCCGTTGTCCCCCATGACGGCTTCATGAACAGCCAGGGCCTTTCTCCCGATTGGAGCGAAGTGCCCCAAAAGGGCGATCAGCCCGGGGCGGTAGACGCATTTTCTCTGCCCACTTTTACGGACTCACCCCGTAAAAGTGGGCAGAGAAAATTGCCGTCGGAGCGGTCCGGGCCGGCACCCCGCCGGGTGGTAGACCAATCGGCGTGCTTGCCGTGACCCGTCGCCTCACCCCTTCGCCGGGCGCGGTGTGGGAGGCCCTGACCGATGTCCGCTGCTGGCCCGACTGGGGCCCGACGGTCGGTGCGGCCCGGATCGACCGGGGCGGCCACAAGATCAAGGCGGGAACGACGGGACGGGTCAGGACGCCCCTGGGCGTGTGGTTGCCCTTCCGCGTCACCCAGTTCGAGGACGGGCATCGTTGGGCCTGGTCGGTCGCTTCCGTGCCCGCCACCGCCCACCGGGTCGAGGCGAGGCCAGGCGGCGGCGCTTCGGTCACCATCGAGGTCCCGCTGTGGGTCGCCGGAGCGTACGCACCGGTGTGCTGGCTCGCCATCGGCCGTCTCGGTCGGGTTGCGACGCGCCTCGAGGGGGGACTCGGGTAGAGCGGTCCTACGTGAGCCGGCCGCGGCGCAGCAGTTCGAGCAGGTCCTCACGCTCGAACATGGCGGCGGTCTCGAGCGCCGTCGGGTGACCGGCGTCGGGGTCGGCCCGACCCTCGACGAGGACCCCGACGACGTCCTTCTCGCCCTTGAACACGGCGCCGGCGAGCGGCGTCTGGCCCCGGTCGTTGGCTCGGTTGGGGTCGGCGCCGCGCTCGATCAGGGCCGCAACCGTCCCGGCGTGACCGTGGTAGGCGGCGAGCATCACCAAGCTGTCGCCGGCATGGTTGGTCAGGTCGGCAGGCACCCCGGCGTCGACGTAGGCGACGAGGTCATCGGTCTCACCCCTTCTGGCCATGGCGAACAGTCGCGTCGCCAGCTCGACCACGTCGGCATCGGGTTCTTCCACCCCCGGATGTTGCCACCGGCATGGCGGGCAGCAGGATCGACCCGAGTCCTCCGTGCGAGTCCTGCGCCGGACGGACGGGTGTGATTCAATGGCTTTCAGCACCCAGAGTGGTGTCAGGCCGACGGCGACGAGCGATGGGGGGCGGCCCCAATTGCCCTATGGTGGAAGGAATTCCGTCCGTCCACGGCGAAGCAAAGCGCAGCGTTCGACATGTCATCACCCGCCTCACCCCACAGATAGTGGTGAGGACACCGTTCCGGGTGGCATGCCGGTCGGCACGCAACGAGGAGGAACCATGCACCCCCAACAGCTTCTCGCCATCCGAGAGATCGGCGACGTCAGCTCGCCGTACTGGCTGGCCGCGACCGATGACGGAAGGGGCGCCCACCTCGAGCCCGACGAGATCGTCGAGGAGACCGGCACGGCGTCGGTCGGCTCCCTTACCGGGGGCTGGAACCTGAAGACGGCGACCGTCGTCGTCACCGATCGTCGGATCGTCTTCTTCACGACCAGATACGAGGGTGGCCACGTCCCGTTCGCCGAGCACGCCGCCGCGGTCGCAGGCTCACTGACAGACGGCAGGCTCGGTGCCAAGAAGTCGCGTTCGGCGAAGCCCCATCCGCCGAAGGAACGGAGAGCGAAGCCGCTGAGCGGGAGGATCGCCATCGGCCACATTCGCTACGAATGGTTGACCGCTGTGGTCAAGCACACGGTGAAGGCTCACGGCAACGCCGAGATGAGAGGCGATTTCGTCGCCACGACCGACCATGGCGCCGAGATCGTCGAGGTATCGTCGCCTCGACGTCTCACCCCCGACCACCTTTTCGGCCTCGCCGCATCCGCATTCACCTACCGGGCATCGCTCGGCGCCGAGCAGGGCGAGTCGGTCAGGACCAAGCTCGAGCGGTATGCCAACGGCCGATGTGATGACCTTTCCGGCGTCACAGGGAAGGCCGGCGACATCGGCTGGCTGTTCCCAGGAGATACCGAGACGCTCGTCGACCGGGCCCTCGACTCGACCGTGCCGCAACTTTGGGCCCCTGAGCCCCTGAGCCCCTGAGCCCCTGAGCCGCGCGCAGGGCCTCAGTGCCGCGGCGCGTGCCGTGCCGGCTGCGCCGGCCGGGCCGGCCGTCCTTCCCTGGCCGGCAGGTTGAGCTCGACCTCGGTCCCTTGGTCCGGAGCGGTGCGGATGGTGGCGTCGCCGCCGGCACGCGCCATGCGTCCCTCGATTGACTCGCTTATGCCCCGACGGTCTTTGCCGACGGCGTGGCGGTCGAATCCACGGCCCCGGTCCCGCACGAACAGCGACACCTTTCCCCCTTCCACCTCCACGAAGAGGGACACGACGTCCGCACCCGACCACTTGGCCGCGTTGACGGTCGCCTCCCTGCCCGCGGCCAGCAGGGCTTCGACGTCGTCGCTCAGCGGGCCGTCGCCGACCACGACCGCCTCGACGCGGGTGCCGTGCGCCGACTCGACGTCGGTCTGGATGCGTCGGACGACGGCGGCGATGGTGCGGAGCTCGCCGTCGAAGGACCCGGGATCGCGTCCCTCGAACAGCCAGGTCCGCAGCTCGCGCTCCTGGGCCCTGGCGAGCTGGGCGACCCGCTGGGGATCGCCGGCGCTGCGCTGGATCATGGCGAGGGTCTGCAGGACCGAGTCGTGGACGCGGGAGGCCAGGTCGGCGCGCTCCTCGGCCCTGAGACGGGCCTGGCGCTCGGACACCAGCTGGCGGGCCACGTTGAGCCACCACGGTCCGAACACGACGACGAGGGCGCCGAGGACGAGCACCACCCCGCCGAGCGGGCGGGACAGGGCGTTGCGGTGGCCGACGGTCAGCGCCGCCACCCCACCGGCGGCGAGGGCGACGCCGATGGCGACCCGCCACGCCACGCCCGTCCACGAACGGCTCATCCCCGTGCCGATCTCGACGATGGGAGTGACGGCGCGACGCATGAGGAGGCGTTCGTGGTCGGAGCCGTTGCGCCAGATGAGCACGAGGCCTGCGACGCTGACGAAAAATGGCCACGCCAGCGACCCGACGTACGGCGCCTGCAGGGCCGATGCCACGAGGAGGGTGACGACGAGCAGGGGCACGAGGCTGACGGCGATGGCGAGGCCGCGCCCGTCGCTCACGGCCCGGGCGCCGATGCTCTCCGATTCGTCCTGGGCCGGCACGAGCAACCACGCCAACACGTAGGCGGCGACGCCGAAGCTGGCCAGACCGAACAGCACGAGGGCGATTCGCACGATGGTGACGTCGATCCCGGTCCTGGCCGAAATGGCGCCGGCGATGCCACCGAGGAAGCGCTCGTCGCGCCGGCGCCGGATCGGCCCCCTTTCCTTCGGGCCCCCGCCCCAACCGTGCCGATGCCCGAGGGACCGGCGAGCGCACCATGAGGCGCCGTCGAGGGGCGGAAGGGGCTGATCGAGAGGGCGGAATCGGAATCGTTCGTGGATGACTCGATGATCGCGCCGTTTTGCCTTCCCAGACCATGGGGAATGGCCCCGACCGGTGCGGGTCACGGTCAGGGACGGGTCGGGGTCATTCCCGATTTCGCCCGGCCGTCGCAGGGCCCATCCTCAAGGCATGCAATCGATGCCCAGCTACCAGACCCAAACCGCCCCTCGCGAGCTGCGTCGCTGCCTCCACCATCGGATCATCGGTGGGGTCGCGGCCGGCGCCGCCGACTACTTCGACGTCGACCCCACGACGGTGCGGATCGCCCTCGTGATCCTCGGCCTCTTCGGCGGGGTGGCCGTCCCGCTGTACCTGGCGGCGTGGATCCTGATCCCGGAGGAGGAGTCCGAGACCTCGATCGCAGAGGACGTGCTCCATGACCATTTCGGTCGGGCGTGATGGGCTACCACGACCAACCGCGGCCGCCGCGGTGGGGCGATCCCGCCCACCGCGCCGCCCCATCCGCCACCATGCGGGTCTCTGACGCCGAACGCAACGAGATCACCAACGCCCTCTGTCGCCATTTCGGCGACGGGCGTCTGGACGAGGAAGAGCTCAACGAACGCCTGGCCAAGGCGACCGCCGCCAAGACCCAGGCCGACCTGGCGCCCCTCCTCGAGGACCTGCCGCCTCTCGAATCGATGATGCCAACACCGGACACCCGGCCCCGGCCTCGGCCGCCCCACCCACCGAGGATCCTGGCGTGGGTCGTGATCGGCTGGCTTGCCGTCATGGCCTTCGGGTGGACGCTGGTCGGAGTCGTCGGCCCGTTCAGGCACCCCCATGTGCCGTTGTTCTTCCTGGCCGTGCTGGCCTTCGTGATCCTCCGCCGGCGGCGCTGGCATGGCCGCCGCTACGGTCACCACGATCGGCTCTGAAAATGAGGTGAACCGACGACGGCGATGATGCAGCATCGGTCCGTGAATGACGCCATGACGGAGCGCTTCGTGGCCGACGGGTTCGTCGCCCTGCGCGGCGCCGTGACCCCCGACGTCGTCGACGCCTGCACCGAACTGCTCTGGAAGGCGATCGACCTCGACCCGGCCGATCCATCGGGTTGGGACGAGCCGGTCCGCTGGGTCGGCGGCATGGAGCAGCCGCCGTTTGTGGAGGCCATCAACGCCCCCGCCCTCCTCGAAGCCTGCGATCGTCTGGCCGGCGCCGGCCGGTGGGCACCGCGAGCGTCGATGGGCAGCTTTCCGCTCCGGTTCCCTCACGACCGGGAGCCCGAGGGGCTCGGATGGCACATCGAGGGCAGCTACCAGCCGGACGGGGTGAAGACCTGGTGGGCCAACGTCCGATCCAGGGGCCGGGCCCTGCTGGCCCTGTTCCTCTTCACCGACGTCGAGGACGCCGACGGCCCGACCCGCATTCGGGTCGGTTCCCATCTCGACGTGCCTCCCCTGCTTGCGCCCTACGGCGACGAGGGCGTCTCCAACTTCGCGTGCGCCGCCGCCGTCGCCGCCGCATCGGCGGACCGTCCGGTGGCGTTGGCAAAGGGGACTGCCGGCGACGTGTTCGTCTGTCACCCGTTCCTCGTCCATGCGGCCCAGGCCAACCACGGGACCCGGCCTCGGTTCCTCGGCCAGCCGGCCGTGCTCGCCGACGAGCCGTACGACATCGACCGCCCCGACGACGCCTGCTCGCCCGTCGAGCTGACCATCAAACGGGCGCTCGCCGCCGGCGTGGGCCGAACCGGCTGAACCGGTCACTCGGTCGCATTCTTGTCGCGATCCATGTACGCGCCGCCTCGTTCCTGTCGCGATTTCTGTACACACGTCGGTGCATGATCGCGACAAGAACGGCGGCGGGCGGTCGCCGGCGGGCGGCGGGCGAACGCCGGCACCGGACCCGCCGCCCCCAGCTCAGCTCAGCCCCCGCTGGCCCCCGGCGGCGGCACATCGAGGGTGGGGTTGCGGTCGAAGAACCCGGTGGGCTCGAGCGTGAACCCGCAGCGGGAGACCGGCATGATTGGCCAGTCCTCGGGGCGGGGCCAGTGCGTCGGCCCGAACGTGTGCCAGACGACGAGGTCGGCGCCGTCGATGTCGTCGTCGCCGTCCACGAATACCGGCAGGCCGGCACCGCCCGGGTGCTGGTTGACGAACTCGCCGGCCGGGTAGCGCTCCGCCGGGTCGTAGCGGGTGACCCAGAGGTGGCGAGTAGCAAAGGTGGCCCGCCGGTAGAGCGACGACGACGGGTCGGCCAGGAGCGTCGGTCCCTGCCGGGGGCGGAGGGTGAACGCCGTCGGCTTCCCGTAGCGGTTGTTGCGCTCGGTGCTCACGACCCGCCACGCCCTGTCCCGTTCGCTGCACGCCAGCCGGGCCGCTTCAGACTCGCGCCGCAGGCGGGTCACCTGGCGCGTGATGGCATTGCCGGCCGGGTTGGCCTCGCTCGGAGCGACAGGGACGACGTCGATCTCGTCGACGGCGTTGCGCTCGCCGTCGACGGTCATGTCGAGGCGGGCGCTGAAGAGGTGCTGATGCACCGGCGCGCCGAGCCCCGGGGCGACCTCGGTGGCGTAGGGCCAGTCGTCGCCGCGGTACGACGAGGCAAAGAGGACGCCGGTCAGCTTGACCTCGAGCTCGATCGTCCCGTCGAGGGAGAAGTACCAGTAGAAGCCGTAGTCGTAGTTGCCGACCGTCGTGAAGAACGAGATCACCAGGCGCCGCTGGCGCCGGCTCTCCGAGGATCCGTTGAAGCTGTCGGTGTGCTTCCAGAGCACCCCGACGTCCTCCTCGTGGATGCACACGGCGTTGGGGACGGTCCGAGGTTGTCCGTGGTCGTCGGGGATGATGGCGTCGAGGTAGGCGATCTGGCCCAGGCAGTCGCAGCCGAGCTCGAGGGAGTTGACGAACTTGCCGAGGAGGTACTCGCCGGTGTCGAAGTAGTTCTGCCAGTAGCGCACCGGGCTCGGGTCGCCGTAGGGGACGACCATCTCGGCGATCGACGCCCGGTAGATGACCGGCCGGCGCCGCCCCGCGGCGGGATCGTCGAAGGCGATCTCGTGGAGGGTGAGGCCCTCACGGGCATCGAAGCCGACCCGCAGTGACCAGTGCTCCCAGGTCAGGTAATGGCCTTCGATGGTGAAGCTCGGGCCCTCGGGCTGGGTGATCTCGATGGGCCGGAGGGTGCTGCGCTGCGGGCCCCTGACCCGCGGGTCGTTGTAGTCGCCGGACTCCGCTGGCACAGGCAGGTCGATCTCGTCGATGATCTCGAGTACCCGCCCCTCGACGAGATCGACATAGGCGGCGACGCCGTCGACGGGGTGGGCCCACGCCAGGTCGGTCGGGCTCTCCTGGACGAAGGCGAGGACCCGCACGATCCGGCGGCCCGCCTCGCCCGGCCGGTCGTAGGAGCCGGCCGTGAGCGCTGCGCCCCGCACCTTGTCCAGGTCGGTGAGGCCGCGTTGGGCCAGGGCCGCCCGCCAGCCGGGATCGGCGTGGACGATCTCGTCGGCGCGAGCGAAGTCCTGGGAAAGTATGGGGAATTGACCCTCGGTCACGGGGTCGACCGTCCGTTTTGAGAGGACCGCGCCCTGCGATACCGACACGACGACGACGGTCTGGGCCCCGGTCACCACGTCGATGAGCAGGGCGCGCAGCCGGCGAACGCACGGCTCTCCCGCTGGATACCCGGCGACGCTGCCCTTGGGCTCCTCTTCGAGTCCGTAGTAGCTGAAGCGCACCGAATGGCCGAGCAGGCCCGCCGCTTCGAGGATCCGCCGGCCGGCGAGGTACTCCTCCGCGCTCACCGGGTCGAGCGGGTGGCGGCCGGTCGGTTTCGACCCCAGGTCGGCGGGAGCGGCGGTCTCGGTCATCGGGTTGTCCTGCGCCGATCGGGACGCCTCATGTCAGGCTCTTGGCGATGTGGCGGGTGGCGGCGGGCGGGTAGCAGGCGAGGATGGGCAGGATCGGCTGGTTCGCCCCGAAGCCGATCGTGTAGACGTGGTGGTCGCCGAGGGCGTGCCAGGCCAGTGGGATGTCTCCGATCTCCTCGATTTCCTTTCTTCGGCACCGGGGGCGGTGCACGATCACGTACACCATGATCTGCTTTCCGGCCCCGAGCACGGCGGGGAAAAGGTGGGTGTCGGAGACCGGGGGAAGGTTCGGGAGCTGGTTGGGGATGGCCATGCGGACCCAGCGCCAGGTGACCGGGACGGTGGGGTCGCCGACGACGCCGGTGATGGTGACCGGGTGCGATCCGTAGTTGGCGACCGACTGGGCGATGAGGCCGCTCGATCCTTGCGGCCCGGTCTCGATGAGATAGGTGTCGTTTACCCCGTCGGTGATGGGCTTGAGGTCGCCGCTGGGTCCGTGGCCGACGTCGCCGGGGCCGAGCGGCTGATAGGCGTGGACGTAGCTCGCCCACCCGATGCCGGCGGCGAGGAGAGCCATCGCGACCAGCGCGGCCACACCGACGATGATCCGCCGCCGCCAGCGGTGCGCCGGGGGCGCCCCGCCACCCTCGTCGATGCCCCCCACGTCGGCGCCCGCAGGCGCAACCGTCACCGTCATGACGCCACCTCCGCTGCGCACTGTTTACTACCGGGACGGCGGTCGCACGCCACCAGGGCGTCGCTTGACAACGATCGGGCCCGTGGGAAGACTCGTGAACGACCGTTAACGAACTGTGGGAAGCGCGCCAAATGGACTTCGAACAGAGCTCCGAGACCGCCATGCTGCGCCAGTCGGTGCGCAAGGTGACGGATTCGTTCGGGCCCCGCTACTACCAGGATCAGGCCGCCAGCGGGGGCAGGACGACCGAACTGTGGGAGGCGCTCGGCGACGCCGGTTTCATCGGCGTGAATCTGCCGGAGCGCTTCGGCGGGGGCGGCATGGGGATCTCCGAGCTTGCTGTCGTGACCGAGGAGACGGCCGCGGGAGGAAACCCGCTCCTGCTGTTGCTCGTCTCTTCGGCCATCTGCGGTGAGGTCATCAAGCGCTTCGGCACCGAAGAGCAGCAGGCGCGCTGGTTCCCTGCCATGGCGGCGGGCCGGGAGAAGATGATCTTCGCCATCACCGAGCCCGACGCCGGCTCAAACTCGCATCGCATCGCAACCACGGCAACGCGCGACGGCGATGAGTGGGTGCTCTCCGGCACCAAGTACTACATCTCCGGCGTCGACGAGGCGGCCTGGATGCTCGTTGTGGCCAAGACGGGCACGGCGGACGACGGCAGGGCCGAGCTCTCGCTGTTCGTCGTCGACTGCGACAGCTCCGGCCTCGATGCCACCCATATCCCCGTCGAGGTGGGCGCGCCGGAGAGGCAGTTCCAGCTGTTCTTCGACGACGTCAGGGTGGGCGCGGACCGCCTGGTGGGAGAGGTGGGCCACGGGCTGCGCCTGGTGTTCAGCGGGCTCAACCCCGAGCGCATCACCGGCGCCGCCATCGAAAACGGCATCGGCCGCTACGCCCTCGACAAGGCGTCGGCCTACGCCCGTGACCGCAAGGTCTGGGACCAGCCCATCGGCGCCCACCAGGGAGTCAGCCATCCCCTTGCCGCCGCCGCCATCGACGTCGAGCTGGCCCGGTTGATGACCGAGAAGGCGGCGTGGCTTCACGACCACGGCGAGCCGGCCGGTGAGGCTTCCAACATGGCCAAGTACGCCGCCGCCGACGCGGCCATGGCCGCCCTGGACGCCGCCATCCAGACCCACGGCGGCAACGGGATGGCGTCGGAGTATGGCCTGGCCCACCTCTGGGGTATGGCCAGGCTCCTTCGCATCGCCCCGGTCAGCAGGGAGATGGTCCTCAACCACATCGCCCAGCACACCCTCGGACTTCCCCGCTCGTACTGAGCCGAACAGGTGTCCGTCATCCGCAGCCACGTCGACGCGTCGTCGGAGACGTTCCAGCTCAACCGCAAGGGCATGGTGGCGCGCCTGGCCGCGCTCGAGGAGCAGCAGACCCTGGCTCGGGCTGGCGGCGGGGCGACGTACACCGAGCGTCACCTGGCCAGGGGGCGGATGCTGGCCCGCCAGCGCATCGAGCTGCTCCTCGACGAGGACGCCCCGTTCCTCGAGCTCTCCACGGTGGCGGCGTGGGGCACGGACTACACGGTCGGCGCCAGCGTGATCACCGGTATCGGCGTCGTGTCGGGGGTCGAGTGCATGGTCGTCGCCCACGATCCGACGGTGCGGGGCGGGGCTTCCAACCCCTACACGTGGAAGAAGGTGCTGCGGGCCATGACCATCGCCCGCGAGAACCGCCTGCCGACCATCAACCTGGTCGAGTCGGGTGGTGGCGATCTGCGCAACCAGGCCGACCTCTTCGTCCCCGCCGGCCGCCTCTTCCACGAGCTCACCGCTCTTTCGGCCGCCGGCATCCCGACCGTCGCCTTGGTCTTCGGCAACTCCACGGCGGGCGGCGCCTACGTGCCCGGGATGTGCGACTACGCCGTCATGGTGAAGGAAAGGGCCAAGGTGTTCCTCGGCGGGCCGCCGCTCGTGAAGATGGCGACGGGCGAGGACGCCGACGACGAGTCGCTCGGTGGCGCCGAGATGCACTCCCGGGTGTCGGGGTTGAGCGATTATCTCGCCGGCGACGAGGTGGAGTGCATTGCCATCGGCCGCCGGATCGTCGAGCACATCAACTGGCGCAAGCTCGGTCCCGGCCCCCGATCGGCGCCCGCCGAGTCGATCTACGATCCCGACGAGCTGCTCGGCATCGCCTCCATCGACCTCAAGGTGCCCTTCGACCCGCGCGACGTCCTGGCGCGAGTGGTGGACGGCTCGCAGTTCGAGGAGTACAAGCCGCTCTACGGTTCGGCCCTCGTGACCGGGTGGGCGTCGGTCTGGGGCTACCCGGTCGGGGTGCTGGCCAACGCCAGGGGCGTGCTGTTCAACGAGGAGGCCCAGAAGGGCACCGAGTTCATCCTGCTCTGCAACCAGTCCGATGTGCCGCTCGTGTTCCTGCAGAACACCACGGGCTTCATGGTCGGCACGAGCTACGAGCAGCGTGGGATCGTCAAGGACGGGGCCAAGATGATCAACGCCGTGACCAACAGCTCGGTCCCGCACATCACCATCAACATGGGGGCGTCGTACGGCGCCGGCAACTACGGCATGTCGGGAAGGTCCTATGACCCCCGCCTGCTCTTTACCTGGCCCAACGCCAAGACCGCCATCATGGGACCCGACCAGCTGGCCGGCGTCATGTCCATCGTCGCCCGCCAGGCCGCAGAGTCCGCCGGCCGGCCCTTCGACGAGGAGGCCGACGAGAAGCGGCGCACGGAGCTGGCCGGGCGCGTCGAGGCCGAGTCGCTGGCCCTTTTCATGAGTGGCCAGCTCTACGACGACGGTGTCATCGACCCGCGTGACACCCGAACCGTCGTCGGGATGGCCCTCTCGGTGTGCGACAACAACGTGGTCAAGGGGACACGCGGCTACGGCGTGTTCCGGATGTGATCGCATGAGGACCGAACCGTGATCAACAAGCTGCTCGTCGCCAACCGGGGGGAGATCGCCCGGCGGGTCATGCGCACCTGCAGGGCGCTCGGGATCGCCACGGTGGCGGTGCACTCCGACCCCGACGCCGGCGCGCCCTTCGTGCTCGAGGCGGACGAGGCCGTCGCCATTGGCGGCGCCACACCGGCCGATTCGTACCTGCGGGCCGACGCCGTGGTGGCCGCGGCCGTCGCCGCCGGCGCCGACGCCATCCATCCCGGCTACGGCTTCCTCTCGGAGAACGCCGGGTTCGCCCGGGCCGTCACCGCCGGCGGGCTGGTGTGGGTGGGACCTCCGGCCGATGCCATCGACGCCATGGGATCCAAGCTGGCGGCGCGTGCGCTCATGCAGCACTCCGGCGTCCCTGTCCTTCCCGGCGAGGACCTGAGCGCCATCCCCGAAGGCGACCTCGTCGCCGTGGCCGAGCGGATCGGATGGCCGGTGCTCGTCAAGGCGTCGGCCGGCGGTGGGGGCCGGGGCATGCGGGTGGTGCGTGCGCCGGCCGAGCTGGCCGAATCCGTGGCCGGCGCCCGCCGGGAGGCGGCCGGCGCCTTCGGCGACGACACCGTGTTCCTCGAGCGCTACGTCGACGAGCCCCGCCATGTGGAGATCCAGATCTTCGGCGACACCCACGGGACGCTCGTGCACCTCTTCGAGCGCGAGTGCTCGATCCAGCGCCGGCACCAGAAGATCATCGAGGAGGCGCCTTCGCCGGCCGTGACCCCCGAGCTGCGGGAGGCCATGGGCGCGGCGGCGGTGACCGCGGGTCAGGCCATTGGCTATGTCGGTGCGGGCACGGTGGAGTTCCTGCTCGCTCCTGGTGGCGAGTTCTTCTTTCTCGAGGTCAACACCAGGCTGCAGGTCGAGCACGCCGTCACCGAGGCGATCACCGGCCTCGACCTCGTCGCCCTCCAGCTGTCGGTGGCCGAGGGCCTGGCCCTCCCCGCAGCGGCCCTGCGACCGACGATGACCGGCCACGCCGTCGAGGCCCGCATCTACGCCGAGGATCCCCTGGCCGACTTCCTTCCGGCGACGGGCACCATCCACCGCTTCGACGTCCCCACCGGCGCAGGTCCGATCGGCGCCGTTCCCACCGGCGTCGGCCCCACCGGCGATGTGCCTGGCGCCTCCTCCGGGGTGCGGGTCGACAGCGGCGTTGACGCCGGCGACGTCGTGTCGGTCAACTACGACCCCATGCTGGCCAAGGTGATCGCCCACGGCGCCACGCGGACCGAAGCCGTGCGCCGGTTGTCGTCGGCCCTCCGCCGGGCCAGGATCCACGGCGTTACCACCAACCGGGACCTGCTCGTCGGGGTGCTCGAGCATCCTGAGTTCGCGGCCGGGCGCATCGACACCCATTTCCTCCAACGCCACCCACCCGACGTCATCGGCGTCGGCGTCAGCGAACCGGCCGAGCTGGCCTGGTACGCGGTGGCGGCGGCGCTGGCGGGACAGAGCGGCCGGCGCCGGGACGCGCCCGTCTGGGCCCACGCGCCTTCCGGGTGGCGGAACAACCGATCGGCCCTGCAGACGCGCCGCTACGGACATGGCGTCGCGACCCTCGAGGTCGGCTATGCCGTCGGCCCCGAGGGACGCATCGAGGTCGACGGTGTCGCCCTCGACGTCGAGGTCGGTGCCGTGACGCCCGAGCGCGTCGAGCTGACCGTCGGCGGGGTCCGGCGCCGCTTCGCCGTCGACGTCGCCGGCTCGGTGGTCTGGGTCGATGACGGGCGCGGCGGGGTGCGCCTCGAGCTCGAACCCCGGTTCCCCCTGCCGGACACGGCGCTTGCGGCCGGTTCGCTGCTCGCGCCCATGCCGGGCGTGGTGGTCCGCGTCGACGTGGCCGAGGGAGACCGGGTCGACGAGGGCCAGGCCCTGCTGGTGCTCGAGGCCATGAAGATGGAGCACGTCGTGGCGGCCCCGGCGGCAGGCATCGTGACCGCTGTCAACGTCAAGGCCGGCGTCGGCGTCGATGGCGGGGCGCTCCTCGTCGTGATCGACGCCGGCGAGGAGCAAACGGGGTGACCGTGGATGTCGCGTCCCGTCAGGAGCAGAGGCGCCGGGTCATCCTCGAATCGGCTCGCCAGTTGCTGCGCGACCACGGGTGGCACGCCGTCGCCATCGACGAGATCGGCGCCGCCTCGGGGCTGACGGGTCCTGCCGTCTACCGCTACTTCGACAGCAAGCAGGCGCTCCTCACCGCGGCGATGAGCCACGCCGCCGAGCAGTTGTGGTCGAGCCTGCCGGCCGGGGAGGCCGGCGGGCGTCCCGGTCTCGAGGCCATCGTCGAGAGCCACGTTCGGTTCGTTATCGCCAACGCCGACCTGGTCGAGCTGTGGTACGGCGAGGCCCGGCACATGCCGACGGAGGAACGTAGGACCCAACGCCGGCTCCAGCGCCGCTACATAGAACGCTGGGTCGATGCCCTCACCGCCCGCCGCCCCGCGCTTGCTCCCGAAGCGGCTCGCACCATGGTCAGGGCGGCGATCGGCCTGATCCATTCCTTCGCCCACTCCGAAGGGCGGCGCCAGGATCCCGAGCAGCAGCGGACGATCCTGGTCGACATGGCGCTCGCCGCCCTCGACACACCCGTCGCCATGTCATGATTTAACTCGGGGGGAACGATGACCACAGGAACAGGAACACAACCCGACGCCGAGCACAGGTCGCCGCCGGCGACGGCCAGCGCCGCCCTCGACGAGGTCGTCGACGACCTGGTCGCAGAGACCGCATCGCTGCGCCGGGTGCTCGCCGCCGTCGAAGGCGATGGTTGGGACGCGCCGACGCCCGCCGAGGGATGGACCATCCGCGACCAGATCGGCCACCTCGCCTACTTCGACGAGACGTCACTGCTGGCCCTGACCGATCCCGAACGCTTCGCCGCCGACGCCGCCGCCCTGGCCGACAGGGCGGAGGATTTCGCCGACGCCGTCGCCGGCGATCAACCGAAGCGTGAAGGCGACGAGCTGCTCGCCTGGTGGGACCGGGCGCGTGGCGAGCTTGTCCGCGCCTATCGAGGGGCGGACCCACGCCGGCGGCTTCCTTGGTACGGGCCGCCCATGAGCGTGATGAGCGCGGTCACGGCCCGACTGATGGAGACGTGGGCCCACGGCGTCGATGTCGCCGACGCCGTCGGCGCCGGCCTGGAGGACTCACCCCGGCTGCGTCACGTGGCCTATCTCGGTGTGCGCACCATGGGGTTCAGCTTCTCCCTTCACGGCCTCGAGATTCCCAAGAGCGGGGTACGCGTCGAGCTGACCGGTCGGGGCGGTCGCCGCTGGACGTTCGGGCCCGACGATGCCGCCGACGTGGTGCGGGGCACGGCCCTCGACTTTTGCCTGGTGGTCACCCAGCGCCGCCACGTCGACGAGACGTCACTCGAGGTCACAGGCGAGGTGGCCGCCACGTGGATGCAGGTGGCCCAGGCCTTCGCCGGGCGGCCCACGCAGGCGGCGGTCCCCGCGAGGGTCGCAGCGCCCTCACAGGCGCCGGCCGATGAGGCGGCGGCCCGCAACCTGATCCAGCGGGTCAACGTGGGCGACCTCCTGACCCGCTCGGCGCGCCGCACCCCCACCGCCCCTGCGATCGTCGACGGCGACCGGCGAGTCACCTACGGCGAGCTCAACGCGTGGGTCAACCGGGTCGCCAACGGGTTGCGGGCCAAGGGCTACGGGCGCGGTGACCGTCTGGCGCTTGTGGTACCCAACTGCGCCGAGTTCCTCGTGGTGTACTTCGCCTGCGCCAAGCTCGGGGTCGTCTGCGTGCCGGTCAACCTGGGGTGGAGGCCCGATGAGGTCACCTACGTGCTCGGTCATTCCGCCGCACGCGGGGTCGTCGCCGACGCCGGCCTGCTGGCCGGGCTCGAAGGTCCGATCGCAGCCAACGAGGGTGTCACCCACGTGGTCACGGTCGGGCCGGCGTCGCCCGCGGGCGGCCGGCCCGTCGAGACGCTCGAGGAGCTGGCCGGGGGAGGGAGCGACGCCGAGCCCGCCGTCATCGTCGAGGACCGCGACGCGGTCAGCTTCCTCTACACGAGCGGCACCACCTCGGCGCCCAAGGGTGTCGTCGGCAGCCATGTGGCCGTCTACGTCGAGACCCTCTCGATGGCCGTCGAATGCGGCTTCGACGCCACCGACCGGTTCGTGGCCATGCTCCCGATGTTTCACACCGCCCAGCTCAACGTCCACTGCACGCCCGCCGTCGCCGTCGGGGCAACGATTTACGTGATGCGCACCTTCGACCCCGTGGGGCTGCTCGACCTGATCGAGGCCGAACGAATCACGCAGATCTTCGGGTTGCCCATGATGTACCGGGCCATGCTCGACGTTCCCGGCGTCGCCGAGCGCGATCTCGCCAGCCTGCGCCGGGCCACCTACGCCATGGCCCCGATGCCGGACGCCGACCTGCGCCGGGCCATCGACACCTTCGGCTGCGACTTCTCCCTCATGTTCGGCCAGACCGAGATGAGCCCGTCGACGGCGATCTTCCGGCCCGAGCACCAGCTCAGCCACGCCGGCGCCGTGGGCACGCCGGTCGTCAACGTCGAGGTGGCGATCATGGGCGACGACGGCACGATTCTCGACCAGGGGGAGCGGGGCGAGATCGTCTACCGGGGCCCGCACACGATGACCGGGTACCTCAACGACCCTGCGGCCACCCGGGCGGCCTTCGCCCACGGGTGGTTCCACTCCGGCGACGCCGGCCGCTTCGACACCGACGGCATCCTCTGGTTCACCGATCGCTTCAAGGACGTCATCAAGACGGGCGGCGAAAACGTGGCGTCCATCGAGGTCGAAAAGGCGATCCTCTCCCAACTCCCCGACGTGGCCGAGGCCGCGGTCGTCGGCCTCCACCACGACCACTGGAGCGAGGCCGTCACCGCCTTCGTCGTCGCCAAGCCGGGGGCGAAGGTCGACGCCGAGGCCCTCCGCACTGCGCTCGCCGGGCGCATCGATCCGTTCAAGATGCCGAAGGCCGTGATCGCCGTCGAGTCCCTACCGAGAACCTCGACGGGGAAGGTCCGCAAGACGCAGCTACGCACCGAGTACCGGGCCTACTACGAGGGGGGCGAGTGATGGACTTCGACGTGACGAGCCTGCATCACCGGCGGGCGTCGCGGCGATGGGACCGCACCGCCGTCGGCGACATGGTCGAACGTATGACGTGGAGCTTCCCCGACCGCTCGGCCTTCGTCGGCGCCGAGGGTGCCTTCGCCGATCCGGCCTTCGCCCGGGTGACCTACCGGGAGGCCGATGAGATCACCAACCGCATCGCTCACGCCCTCGTTGCCCGGGGTCTGGTTCAGGGGAATGTCGTGGCGTTGCTGTGTGAGAACTCCGTCGAGGCGTTTCTCGTCAAGCTCGGCGTGGCCAAGGCCGGCCTGACCGTTGCCCCGCTCAATCCCTCGCTCGCTCCTGCGGTCGCCACCGGCATCCTCGGGCGCATCGAGCCGGCCCTCGTGGTGGTCGACGCCGAGGTCTGGCCCCGCCTCGGCGACGCCGTGCAGGCGGCCGGCTTGGCCGCCGGCGTCACGATCGAGATCGGCGGGAGCGCGGTGCCGGGCAGCGTCTCGTTCACCGATCTCATCGCCGGCCAGCCGAGCGAAGAGGTCGATGTCGAGATCCACGGCGACGACATCTGGGAGCTGCTCTTCACGTCTGGCACTACGGCCACGCCCAAGGCGGTGATGCTGTCGCACTCCACCGGCACCATCGGGGCCTACGGATTTGCTCTCAGCCTCACCCGCGGCCTCCGGATCGAGGACGAGCTGATCCTGTGCAGCTTCCTGCCGTTGATCTACCACGTCGGTGACACGCCCTTCGCCCTCGGGACCCTCGCCGCCGGCGGGACGCTCGTGCTCGGGCGCAAACCGCAGCCGCTTCACATCGCCAGGACCGTCGAAGCCGAGCGGGCGACGGCCCTGTGGTCGGGGTCGCCGCAGCTCCTCCGGGGTATGGCCGAAGCGCTCGAGTCGGAGCCCGACATCGACGTCACCAGCCTCGGGGTCATCGTCTACGGCTGGGCCGAGCTGCACCCCGACACGCTCGCCGCCCTCGAGCGGCGGTGCGCACCTGGCCTCGTCGTCTTCGAGATCTTCGGTCAGACCGAGGCGATTGCCTGCCACCGCTTCTGGCCCCTGCGGTGGGAGGAGACGTATCAGCGTACGGCCCCGATGCAAAACTACGTCGGCGTCCCGAGCCCGCTGCTCGCATCGACGGTGATGGACCCCGATGGCCGATCCCTCCGTGGGTCACCGGGCGAGCCGGGTGAGGCCGTCTACCGCTCGCCGGTGATGATGGCCGGCTATTACAAGGACGAGGCGGCGACACGCGAGGCCTTCAGGTACGGGTGGTTCCACTCCGGCGACAGCTGCGTCTTCGATCCCGATGATCTCCGGGTCATGGTCGATCGCTACAAGGACATCATCAAATCCGGCGGCGAAAACGTGTCGAGCCTGCGTGTCGAGTCCGTGCTCGTCCAGCACGCTGCGGTGGCAAGGGCCGCCGTCGTCGGCCTGCCCCACGACCACTGGGGTGAGGCCGTGACCGCCGTCATCGTGGCGAGGGAGGGGTCCGCCCCTGTCGACGCCGACGAGGTCATCGCCTTTTGCCGCAAGGCTCTCGCCGGCTTCGAGACGCCCAAGCAGGTGGTGGTCGTCGACGACCTGCCGGAGACCGTCGGAGGCAAGGTCCTCAAGTATCGCCTCAGAGCGACGCTCAAGGACCTGTACCGCTCGAAGGATCCGCAGCCCTAGCGTTCGGCGCGCCCGGCCACCCGCGCGCGCTTTGCCGAAGGCTCGGCGCCACGCGAGCGCGTTTGCGGGGCAGCGGTGTCCGCAAAACGCGCGCGCCTTCCACGAGCGCGTCGCGGAACCGCGCGCGGGTGGTGCCGGGCTACGTCTTGTCGGCGGCCATCTCCTCGGATCGACCGGCGCCGGCCCTGGCCAGGCACCACTCGGTGATCTCGTCGGCAGGACGGGGTGGGCAGATCTCGAAGCCCTGCCCGGCGCAGCCGAGGGGACGCAGGACGGCCTCGATGGCGTCGGACTCGATCCCTTCGGCCACGGTCAGGAGCCCGAGGCTGTGGCCGAGGGCCGTGATGGCCTCGACGATCCTCGCGTCGCGCTCGTCGTCGACGACCCCGAGGACAAACGACTGATCGATCTTCACCTCGTCGATCGGGAGCCGGTTGAGGTACGAGAGGGTGGAGTAGCCGGTGCCGAAGTCGTCGATCGAGAGCCTGACGCCGAGCCGCTGCAGGGTGGCCAGGTTGCTTTCCACCGTCGGAGAGGCCTCGACGAGCGACGCCTCGGTGATCTCGATGGTGAGATCGCCAGGGGGGACCGTGCTCTTGGTGAGGGCGTCGGCGACCATCGATGCGAACGAAGCGTGTCGGAACTCCGAAGGGGTGATGTTGACGGCGACCGGCAGGTGGAGGCCGACGGCCTGCCACGCCGCGCACTGCGCCAGGGCGGTGGTGAGGGCCCATACGGAGAGGGGGCCGGCCAGGCCGCTGTGCTCGGCGAGGGGCATGAACTCCCCCGGGGGCACCGATCCGCGCGTGGGATGGGTCCAGCGGGCCAACGCCTCGACGCCGAGAACCTCCCCGGTCGTCAGATCGACCTTGGGTTGGTAGTGGAGCGTCAGCTCCTCCTGGGCGATGGCCTGCCTGAGATCGACGATGAGGCCGAGGCGCGCCGGGCGGTTGTCGTTGTCCGTCGGGTCGTAGATCGCCCACGTGCCCCGGCCGGCGTCCTTGGCCTGGTGCACGGCGACGTCGGCATCTTGGAAGAGGATCTTGAAGTCGTCGGTGTGGGTGGGGGCGTGGGCCACGCCGATGCTGGCGCTGACCGCGACCTGCATCCCCGCCGCGGCGAAGGGCTGCGCCGAGATCCCGAGGATGGTCCTGGCCAGCTCGACGGCCTCGGTCGGACCGCTGAGCCCGGGGGCGAGGACGGCAAACTCGTCGCCGCCGGTGCGGGCCACGACGTCGGAAGGCGATGTGACCGAGACCAGCCGGCGGGCGAACTCCTTCAGGACCTCGTCGCCGGCGCCGTGACCGAGGCTGGCATTGATCTCCTGGAAGCGGTCGAGGTCGATCAGGAGCAGCGCCGCCTTGAGGTTCCTTCCGGTGGAGCCTCTCCTGACCCCGGGGAAGAACGTCTCGTTGAGGCCGGCTCGGTTGACCAGCCCGGTGAGGCCGTCGTGGAGGGCCTGGCGTCGCAGGTTCTCGGCCGCCTGGCGCGTGGCGGTCATGTCGGTCAGCACGGCCAGGCTGCCGGTCACCGTGCCGGCCGAGTCGTGCAGCGGTGTGCCGGCGACGCGTACCCAGACCTCTGTCCCGTCGGGCCGGGCGAAGCGCCGCTCGTAGACACCGCTCTTTCCCGCCTTTCGCTTGGCCAAGTTGCGGCGGGCGTTGGCGTTCTCCTCCGGGGTCATGACCTCGAAGGCCGAGCGGCCGATGATCTCGGCCGGCGACTCGTAGCCGAGCAGCGAGGCGAGCGTCGGGTTGGCGAAGAGCACGAGCCCGTCGAGGTCGGCGATCCAGATGCCCTCGTGGGCCGTCTCGACGATGGTGCGGTAGCGCTCCTCGCTGGCCCGGAGCGACTCGAGCGCCTGGTGGCGCGACGTGACGTCCCTTGCGTTGATCACAACGCCGCCAACGGCAGGGTCGTCGCACAGGTCGGTCAGCGTGGCGTCGATCCAGTGCCAGGTCCCGTCGGCGAAGCGGACCCGAAACTCGACCGGCGTCGAGTCGTCGGGGTCGGCGAGCCGGGAGGCCACGGTGGCGGAGAAATGGCTTCGGTCGTCGGGGTGCACGAGCTCGACGACCGACGTGCCCGTGAGGTCATCGGGACGGTAGCCGGCGACGCGTTGGACGGCGGCCCCGGCGTAGGTGATCGTCTCCTCCCGGCCCAGCACGAGGACGATCTCCGATGAGTTCTGCACCAGCGCCCGGAATCGTGCCACCGCCGCCTGGGCCGCCTGGACCGTCGAAGTGAAGCTGCTTATCGTGACGACGGCGCCGGTCACCTCGTCGCCTTCCAGGCTCGGGACGACGGAGTAGGACGCCCAGATGGGCGAACCGTCGCGGTGCCAGAAGACATCGAGCTCGACAGCGCGTGGGCGTCGCTCGGCGAGCGCCTCGTGGATGCTGCTCTCCTCGACCGGTTGCGGGGAGCCGTCGCGGCGGCTGTGGTGGATCAGCTCGTGGAGCGGCTGGCCGATCATCTCGTGCAGGCGGTAGCCGTACATCTCGACGGTCTTGTCGTTGGCGAACAGGCACGTGCCATCGGGTCCGATGCCGAAGATGGCCGCCGATGAGACCAGCGCATCGGCGACGGAACCGTCGTCGGGGTCGGACGTGAGGGCCCGCAGGGTTCGGGCCTGCCTCCGGCGCCGGCCGAGAGGCTCAGGTCCGATATCGAGGCCGCGCTCCACTTCCCTGAGCAGATCCGCCGCCGCGATCGGTTTGGTCAGGTGGGTGAACGCCCCTCCGAGCCGGACGATCAGGCGCTCGGAGGCTCGAGATGCGGCGGCGGTGATGATCACCGGCACCGCCGCCAGTCGCCGATCTCGCGTCTCTCGCAGCGCCCGCACAACCTCGATGCCCGGCAGGTCGGCGAGATCCAGGTCGACGATCACGAGGTCGGGATATGACCGGCTCGCCTGCCGGAGGCCGTCCACGCCCGATACCGCCACCCCGACGGCGCGGTCGTCGGCTCGGAGGACGTCGGCCGTATTCGACTCGAGGTCCCCGTCGATGACAAGGACCCTTCCCCTCTCGTCCACTGTCATCTCCTGGGCGTTTGGCGACCCCGTCGACCCCACGGTAGTGCCCACCGAGGCAAAACACCCTCAATCGGCCGGAATCACCCCCGGCTGGCTCGCCGAGCCTGGCGCCCGGCGGTTGGGGCCCGCGGCAGGTCGTTGGCGGCGCGGCGATCTCCGACCTGGGTCCGGCTGCGGACCAAGCGGAGCAGCGTCACGAGCCCGAGCCCGCCCACCACGTTGCCTGCGGCCACCCACACGAAGAAGCCGAGCCAGTCGAGGTAGCCGAAGGGGGCGCGCCCGGTGTCGAGGGCAATGAAGCTGATCAGCGAGTCGAGGATCGAATGAAAGAGTCGGAGACCGGCAAGGAGGAAGGCGATGGCGACCGAAGCGATGAGCTTGGCCGGCTCGGAGTCGGTTCCCTGGTGCATCCTCGTGAGCAGCGTGATGGCGGCGCCGGCCAGGATGGCCAGGCAGAGGCTCCGACCGTTGATCCCGGCCTGCACGTAGTACGAAGCGCTGGAGATGGCCTCGGCGCGAATCGATGGGAAGGCCTCGTCGATGATCCAGGCCATCACCCACCCCCCGGCCAGGTTGGCGACGAGCGTTCCCGTCCACAGCCTGAGCAGGTCGCGGATCCGCGCCTCGCCCGCGGTCACGACCGTCACCGGCACGAGGAAGCCCTCGGTGAACAGCTCGCTGTGACCGAGCCGCAAACCGATGAACCCGATGCTGAAGGCCAGGCCGCCGAGGAGCGTGCTGTGGGTCTGGCTCTCGACGTAGATCAGCGCCAGCACGCCGAAGCAGACCTCGATGCCGGCGAGCGCCCCGGTGCTTATCACGTCGGGCCACGCCCGGCGCACCCGTGGGCGGCCCTCTTCGATGATCCGATCGAACGAATCGGCGATCGGGGTCTCTCCGTCTTGGTCCCCGGCGGCCCGAGTGCTCGTGGTCACGTCGGGCACACGCTAGGAGCATTTCGGCTGCAACCGGCAACGGGGCCCTACCCTTCGCGGATGACCACCGCCTCGCTCGCCCTCGTCAACGGGCGCATCGTCGGTCCGGCCGGGCCTTTGCTGCGGGCCTCGGCCCTCGCCGTCGACAAGTCCGGTGCCATCGCCGCCATCGGCCCGGACGAGGAGATCCGCGATCTGCTCGGACCCACGACCCGGGTCGTGGACCTGGCCGGCCGGACGGCCGTTCCGGCCTTCGCCGACGCTCACGTCCATGCCGTCGGCGCCGGCATGGAACGCCTCCACTGCGACCTCAGCGGGCTGCGCACGAGAGACGAGTGCCTGGCCGCGGTCGCGTCCCACAGCACAGGCCTGCAGCCCGACAGCTGGATCCAGGGCGGCGGCTGGTCGATGGAGAGCTTCGGCGCCGCAGGCCCCCTCGCCGTCGACCTCGAGGCCGTGGACGGCGGCCGCCCGGTTTTCCTGCCCAATCGCGACCATCACAGCGCCTGGGTGAACCGGGTCGCGCTCGAGCGGGCCGGCGTCGGCCCCGAAACCCCCGACCCGCCCGACGGGCGCATCGAGCGCGACGCCGGCGGCCTTCCCACCGGGACCCTCCACGAGGGAGCGATGGCGATGGTCGGCGATCTGGTACCTGCGCCGAGCCCGTCCGAGCTCGACGATGCGCTCATGGGAGCCCAGCGCCACCTGCACTCCCTCGGCATCACCCGCTGGCAGGACGCCGCCGTCGGCGCCGTGCCCGAGATCGGCGTGCCCGACGCCTACGACGCCTACCGGCGGGCCGCCGCCGACGGACGGCTGACCGCGACCGTGGTCGGAGCCCTGTGGTGGGACCGCCATCGGGGTCTCGAGCAGCTCCCCGATCTGCTGACCCGCCGGGAGCGCGCGGGTCCGGGCCACTTCAGGGCCACGAGCGTGAAGCTGATGGTCGATGGTGTCTGTGAGACGCTCACCGCCGCGATGACCGAGCCCTACCTGCGCGATGGCCTGGCGCCCGCGCACCACGAGGAAGCGCACGGGTCCTTCTTTCTCCAACCTCAAGAGCTCATCGCCATCGTGGCCGAGCTCGACGCCGCCGGCTTCCAAGCCCATTTCCATGCCCTGGGTGACGCCGCGGTGACCGCGGCCCTCGACGCCATCGCCGCCCTGCCCGACCCCGGGCGGACGAGGGCCATGCGCCACCACCTGGCCCACCTGCAGTTCATCCGCCCGTCCGACATCGCCAGGTTCGCTGCCATCGGTGCCGTGGCCAACTTCCAGCCGCTGTGGGCCACCAACGACCCGCAGATGCTCGACCTCACCATTCCCGTCGTCGGTCCCGAGCGGGCCACGTGGCAGTACCGGATCGGCACGCTGGCGAGGAGTGGGGCGTCCATCGCCTTCGGCAGTGACTGGCCCGTCTCGAGCCCGGACCCCATCCAGCAGATCCACGTGGCGGTCAACCGCAGGCTTTCGGCCGTGATCGGGCGAGCTGGCACCGCGGAGACCGAGGAGGCGTTCCTTCCCGACGAGGCGATCGGGGTGGAAGCGGCCGTCGACGCCTTCACCAAGGGGACGGCGTGGGTCAACGGCGCCGAAGCGGAGACCGGCGTCATCGCCACGGGTCGCAAGGCCGACATCGCCGTGTTGAGCCAGGACATCTTCGCCCTACCCCCGAGCGAGATCGGCGACGCGACCGTCGAGATGACCGTGGCCGGAGGGCGGGTCGTCTTCGGTGACATCGACGGCAGGGGATAACGTCGTTTATGGCCGCGCCAATCCTCGAAGCCAACGGCATGACCGTCGGGGTCACCGCCGACAGGAGAGGCGAGGACCAGGCGATCCTCCTGCGCCGGCTCGGTCTGGGTGTGGTCCACGGCCCGGTGCTTCGCACCGAACGCCAACCGGTCGACGACGAGCTGTTCGACGTGACGAGGCGGCTGATTGCCGCGCCGCCCGACTTCCTCATCGCCAACACCGGCTTCGGCATCAGGGCCTGGTGGGAGCGGGCGGCGGCATGGGACGTCGCCGACGCGCTGACGCGGGCCCTGGGTGGGACGCGGATCGCGGCCAGAGGACCGAAGGCGGCTGGCGCGGTGCGCAGCCTCGGGTTGGCCCTGTGGTGGCGCTCGCCGAGCGAGCAGCTTGATTCCGTCGCCGCGCACCTCGTCGATACCGGTGTGCAGGGGGCGAAGGTGGCCCTCCAGCTTCACGGCGACGATCGCCAGAGCGCCGGCGCCACCCTCAGGGCCGCCGGCGCAACCGTCGAGGAGGTCCCCGTCTACCGCTGGTCGATGCCGGTCGACCTCGGTCCCGCCATCGACCTGATCCGCAGGTGCTGCGCCGGCGACATCGACGCGGTGACGTTTACGGCCGGCCCCGCGGTCCGCAACCTGATCGACCTGGCCGACGCCGAGGGGATGGCCGGCCGGCTGCTCGAGGCGCTCAACGGTCGGGTCCTCGTCGTCTGCGTGGGCCCGGTGTGCGCCGCCGTGGCCCGAGAGGAGGGCATCGCCGATCCGCTGGTTCCCGAGCACTGGCGGCTCGGGTCGATGGTCAACCTGGTGGGTGACGCCCTCGCCGCCCGCCGGCGGGTCGGCTGACAGGGCGCCCGCCCTCGCCGGTCGTTGCGGGTCCTCGCCGGCATGGTGCCGAGCGCCTACGGTGGGCGCGATGGCTGAGGGTCATCAGATGCACAAGCGGGTCAGCGAGCTGGTCCACGGTGATGTGACCGTCGAGTTCGGTCGGGTCACGCACCGCGAGGACCGCAAGGTCTGGTTCGACAATCGGGTGGTCATCTTCAACTCCACCGAAGAAGAGGTCCCGATCGAGCACAGCGTCACGGCCGAGTAGCGGTCGTCAGGGCGCCAAGAAATCGACCAGGGCATCGACGGTCCCGCCGGGATCCTCCTCGGGCACGAAGTGACTCGTCGGCAGGGCGACGCCCGTCACGTCGTCGGCGTACTCACGCCACACGGCGACCGCGTCGTAGCGGGCGCCGATGAACCCGTGCTCACCCCACACCACGAGCAGCGGGCAGGCGACCCGCCGGTCGCGATCGGCCTCGTCGTGGGCCAGGTCGATGGTCAGCGCGGCCCGGTAGTCCTCGCAGCTGGCGGCGATGGCGGCCGGTTCGCGCCAGGCGTCGAGGTAGGCCGCCACGGCGTCGGGGTGCAGCGGGGTCGAGCCCGGGTGGGTGCGGCTGAGCTGCCGGCGCACCCAGGCCTCGGGGTCGGCGCCGAGGAGGCGCTCGGGGAGGTCGGGCGGTTGGGCCAGGAAGAACCAGTGGAAGTAGGCGGTGGCCATCCGCAGGTCGGTGGTGGTGACCATGTAGTGGGTCGGGGCGATGTCGAGCACGGCCAGGCGGCTCACGCTCGACGGGTGATCGAGGGCCATGCGGTGTCCGACCCTGCCGCCGCGGTCGTGGCCGACGACGGCGAAGCGGGGGAAGCCGAGCGCCGTCATCACCTCGACCTGGTCGGCGGCCATGGCCCGCTTGGAGTACTCGGCGTGCTCGGCGCCGGCCGGCGGTTTGTCGCTCGCGCCGTACCCCCGAAGGTCGGTCAGGACCACCGTGTGGTCGACGGCGAGGCGTGGAGCGACGCCGTGCCAGATCACGTGCGTCTGCGGGTAGCCGTGCAGGAGCAGCACGGGCGGACCCGATCCGGCCGTCCACGTAGCGATCCTCACGCCGTCGACGGTCGTGTCGGACCTCGTGAAGCCTTCGAGCAGCGGGCTCATGCGCTGAGGGGCTCGTGGCCTGCGGGCGGAGGGTCGGCGGGCGGAGGGTCGGCGGGTGATGTTGCGCTCATGCGTCGGACTCTACGGGGGACCCGGGTCACACCACCGCGAACCGATCGGGCCGGGCGATGAAGCGGTCCCGGCAGCGCTCGGAGCAGAAGTACACGGTCCGCCCCTCCCAGTCGGCGTGGGCCGGAGCGTGGGCCACCTCGACCTGCATGCCGCACACGGGATCGTTGGCGTACCCGCTCCCCCCACCGAAGCGCCCCCTGTTGCGATACAGCCAGTAGAGGACGGCGAAGAGAACCAGGGCGATGATGTCGAGGATGGTCGTCGGACCCCACCGGAACGCATCGGGCGCTATGACCTTGGGCCTCGAACCCGGGACGAGTCCGATGGCGCCGAACAGCTCGCCGGTGACGAGCCCGGCGAGTGCCATGACCAGCCAGAACACCGCCAACATCCGCAGCATCATCCTCCGGCCGTACTGCTTGCGGTAGATGAGGAGCAGGGGCAGGGCGATCAGGTCGGCGAACACGAAGCTGATGACGCCACCAAAGCTGATGCCGCCGTGCCAGAGGGCGGCGGCGAGGGGCACGTTGCCGACCGAGCACACGAAGCTGAGCAGGGCGACGAGCGGGCCGATCACGGCGTTCTCGAGCGTGGTGGCGAAGCCGTGGCCGTGGAGAAACACGTCGTTCCAGACGTGGACGGGCACGAGCTGGGCGAGGAACCCGGCGATGACGAAACCGATGACGATCTCCTTGCGGAGCATCGTCAGGTCGCTCATCGTGTAGCCGGCCGCGTCCGACCATCCGCCTGCGGTTCTCATCCGCCGGCGCCAGGACCCCGGAGCGGGACCGGCCCCGTCGCCAGCCCCGCCATGGTCGCTTCCGCCCGTCGCCCCTGCGGTGTGTCTGGCCTCGTCGAGGACGCGTCCTCGCAGCCACAGGCTGCCCACGGCCACGAGCAGGACGATCATGATCACCCCGCCGACGAACTCGGCGGCGACGAACTGCCACCCGATGAGCACCACGAGCACGATTCCGAGCTCGACCACGAGGTTGGTCGAGGCAAACATGAAGACCATCGCCGCAAGGAAGTCGGCGCCCCTTGTAAAGAGGGATTTGGCGATGGCCGTGGCTGCGTACGAGCACGACGATGACGCCGCTCCGTAGATCGAGGCTCGAGCGACGGTCGCAGGACGGTGGTCGCCGAGGCGGGCCTGCATCTCGTCTCTCGACACGAACGCCTGCACTGCGCCCGAGAGGCCGAAGCCGACGACGAGCGCCCACAGCGTCTCCCAGAACATCCACCACGCCTCCCGGAGGGCGGCGAGGACATCGGTCACGAACGCACGAGCCGCTCGATGGCCTCCTGCGCCTCCTTGACCTTGGCGTCAGCGCCGGGCTCACCGCGGGCTACGGCCTCCCGCACGCAGTGGCTCAGGTGGTCGTTGAGCAGCTCGATTGCGACCGATCGCAGGGCCCGGTTCGTCGCCGAAAGCTGGGTGAGCACGTCGATGCAGTACGTGTCATCGTCCACCATGCGCTGCAGGCCTCGGACCTGGCCCTCGATACGCTTGAGCCGGCGTTGCACATCGGCCTTGTCCTGGGTGTACCCAACCATGGCTGCTCCTCTCGACCTCCGGTCTTGGCCCGCCTACTATACCCCTAGGGGGTACAGGTACCAATGGCGTGGCCCAGGACGGGATGTGCACCGGTAGCCTGTCGGAGCTGTGGCCGTCCTCGTCGATCTCGATGCTGTCTCGGTCCACCGCTCGGACCGCTCCCTGTTCGATGGCCTGTCGCTGACCGTCTCCGAAGGTGATCGCGTCGGGGTCGTGGGCATCAACGGCACGGGCAAGTCCACGCTCCTGCGGGTGGCCGCCGGCGTCGGGGATCCGGATTCGGGTCGGGTGAGACGGGGGAGGGGGACACGGGTCGGCTACCTCGACCAGGAGCCCGTGCTGCCATCCGGGACCGTCGGGGCGGCCGTGGGCGCGGGCTGGGAGGCCGAGGCCGCCCTCCAACGCCTGGGCCTCGGGGACCTGGCCGGAGCCGATGTCGGCACCCTCTCGGGTGGCCAGGTGAAGCGGGTGGCGCTCGCCTCCGTGCTGTGCCGCCCGGCCGAGCTGCTGATCCTCGACGAGCCGACCAACCATCTCGACATCGCCGCCGTGGCCTGGCTGGAGACCTGGCTCCTGGCATTCACCGGTGGTCTCGTCCTCGTGACCCATGACCGCTACCTCCTCGACCGGGTGACGAACCGTGTGGTGGAGCTGGATCGCGGCCGCCGCTACATCCACGACGGCGGTTACGAGTCGTACCTCGCCGCCAGGGTGGAGCGCGAGGAGCGGGCGTCGAGCGCGGAGTCGACCCGCCGCAACCTGGCTCGGAGGGAGTTGGCCTGGCTGCGCAGGGGAGCGCCGGCGAGGAGCCGCAAGCCCAAGGCGCGGATCGCGGCGGCGACCACCGTGGTCGAAGGGCGGCCCGAGGCGGCGGCGCGGACCGGCGAGCTGCGCGCCGGTTTCGCCACCCCACGCCTCGGCGACAAGGTGATCGAGTGCGCCGGGGTGGGGTACCGGTATCCGGGCGCAGGAGCGTCCGTCGTCGCCGGTGTCGATCTCGACCTCGACCCACGCGACCGTCTGGGCGTGGTCGGGGCCAACGGTTCGGGGAAATCCACCCTCCTTGATCTGCTGGCCCGCCGAAGGGAACCGACCGAGGGGAGGCTCGAGGTCGGGCCTACCGTCGCGGTCGGCTATTACGATCAACGAGGGCTCGACCTGGACCCGCAGGCCCGCGTCCGTGATCTCGTGGCTGGCCCCACGCGCCCGCCCGGAGCGCCAGAAGACGTGGCGCTCATGGAGCGGTTCTGGTTCACGGGCGAGCTCCCTTTCGCTCCCATCTCGACGCTCTCCGGTGGCGAACGGCGTCGCCTCCAGCTTCTCCTCGTCCTCGTCGAGCGCCCCAACGTGCTGCTGCTCGACGAACCCACCAACGATCTCGACCTCGACACGCTGCGGATGGTGGAGGACCTGTTGGACGACTGGCAGGGAGCCTTGGTCGTGGTCAGCCACGATCGGGCCTTTCTCGGGCGCAGCACCGAGCGCCTGGTCGCGATCGATGCGTCGGGGGGCGTGGCGCCGGTCGCCGGTGGTCTCGACGCCTGGGTGGCAAGCGCCGGCGGGACCCGGCCCGGCGGTGCCATAGCCGGCGGTGCCATAGCCGGCGGCGCCATAGCCGGCGCGGCGGTGGCCGGCGACGTGACCGCCGCCCTGGGCCGCCAGTTGCGTGACCTCGAGAAGCAGATGGCGAGGCAGCAGCGCCGCCGAGACCGGCTGAGCGAATCTCTCGGCGGGGTGACCGACCATGCCGAGCTGGCGCGTGTCGGCGCCGAGCTGGCCGGCGCCCAGAGCGCGCTGGTCGAGATCGAGGAACGCTGGCTCTCGCTCGCCGAGGAGGCGGAGGTCTCGCGCTGAGCGGTGCGGGACCGGTTGCACGAGGGTCGATGGGGCCGTAGGGTCGATGCGATGTGGGTTTCTGAACCAGATCTCTCGTCCGGCTCGGAGCCCAAATCATTCGCCGACCACCCGCAAGGGGAGGAACCTTGAGCTACGCGCTGCCCGAACTTCCGTACGACTACTCCGCTCTCGAGCCGCACATTTCCGGTCAGATCATCGAGTTGCACCACGACAAGCACCACAACACCTACGTGCAGGGCGCCAACACGACCGTCGAGAAGATCGCGTCGGCCCGTGATGCCGACGACTTCGGGGCCATCGTCGGGTTGGAGAAGACGCTGGCGTTCAACGTCTCGGGCCACGTGCTCCACTCGATCTACTGGACCAACATGTCTCCCGACGGCGGTGGAAGCCCCGAAGGAGAGCTCGCCAGTGCCATCGAGGCCGAGTTCGGAGGCTTCGCCAAGTTCAAGAGCCAGCTGACGCAGGTGACGACCACCGTGCAGGGCTCGGGCTGGGGTGCCCTGGCCTGGGATCCCCTCGGACAGCGGCTGATCATCGAGCAGATCTACGACCACCAGGGCAACATCGGCCAGGGTGCCGTCCCGCTTCTCGTCGTCGACATCTGGGAGCACGCCTTCTACCTGCAGTACAAGAACGTGAAGGCCGACTACGTGACCGCCTTTTGGAACACGGTCAACTGGGCCAACGTGGCCAGCCGCTACCAGGCGGCCAAGGGCCTCGCCATCGGCTGAGCGGTCTCGTTCCGCCGCGGCGATTCCTGCCGCTGCGGTTCTGCTGCTGCGCCCGCCCGTGCGGGCGCAGCGGCCGGACCGGCCTAGGAGCTCAGGCCGTCGCCAGCCGCTCGATCATGGATCGGGCCGCGCCGAGCACCAGGTCCCGGTCGTGGGTGACGACGAAGACGAAACGGCGTTGCAGGTCGGGTCCCGAGTCCCCGAGGTCGCGCGCCACGAGCGCTCCGGTGTAGTGGGCGCCGACCACGACGACGCTCCACTCTCCCCGCAGCGGATCGGAAGGTCTCATCGTGGCGCCGCGCACGCCGGGCGCCGGGTGGGCGTCGAGGTCCTCGCCGATCACGGCGACGAGCGGGCAGTGGCCCGCCAATCGGGCGTAGCGCCGCCTGGTCGCGGCGTTGAACTCCCCGGCGTGCTGGAAGGCGGCGAGCACGACCGGCGGGATGGCTAGACCCATCCCCTGGTTCTCGAGGTGCCGGGAGATGCCGAGCAACAGGCCCTTGCGCCCGGTGCGGAGGGGCCGGGCGTGCTCGACGAGGGAAAACGGCGTGGCCGGCGGAGGCGGGGGCGGCTCCACGAGCTCCACCCCGTGATCGCCCGTCGGGGCGCGCTCGAGCGGCCCGGGGGCGGCGAAGTACCACCCCTGGCCGAGGGTGGCGCCGAGGGCCTTGGCCTGCTCGAGGTGGGCGTCGGTTTCGATGCCCTCGGCCAGGATGGTGGCGCCGGTCCGCTCGGCGTGGGCCATGACCGCAGCCATGATCTTGGCCTGGTCGGCGTCGGGCCACTGCTGCACCAGATCCAGGTCGAGCTTGATGACGTCGGGAGCAATGAAAGGGAGCAGGGCGAGCGAGTCGGGGACGGCGCCGACGTCGTCGAGGGCGACGCCCCAGCCCCGTTCCCTGATGTCTCGGATGGTGCGCAGCAGCTCGGCCGGCGCCTTCAGGATGGCCCGTTCGGTCACCTCGATGACCACTCGGAGGCTCTGCGCCGCCTGCGCGCTCACGTCGGCCAGGTCGTCGGGCGCGTGCCGGGTGAACGAGCTGGGCTCGGCGTTGACAAAGAGCGTGGCCGAATGGCCGATGCCGGCTTCGAGCGCCCCCCTGAGGGCCTGGGTCTGGCAGGCCCAGTCCAGGTCGTTGAGCCCACCGTTACCGGTCGCCAGCGAGAAGGCGAGCTTGGGTCCGACGCCGAGGTCGGGCCATCTGGCCAGGGCCTCGTAGCCGACGGTCGCCCGGCTGTCGAGGTCGACGATGGGCTGGTACGCGGGCCGGAGGAACCGCGACGAGATCAGTTGGTCGACCGAGACCGCGCTCATTCGCTAGAACGGTCCGCTCAGCTCGCCGAGGGCGTCGGTGAGACGGAGGTTCTCGGCGTAGTCGACGGGACAGGCGATGATCGAGACACCGTCTGATGCCAGAGCCTCCTGCAGGGTGGGAAGGAGGTCGTCGGCGGCATCTATCCGGTAGCCACGAGCGCCGAAGCTGGCGGCGTAGGCGACGAAGTCGGGGTTGGTGGACGCGATCGCCGTGTCGCGGCCCAGCTCGAGATCCATCTTCCACTTGATCAGGCCGTAGGCATCGTCCTGCCACACGAGGACCGTAAGCGGGATCCGCTCGCGGACGGCCGTTTCGATCTCCTGGGAGTGCATAAGAAAGGCGCCGTCCCCGACGGCGGCGAGCACCTTGCGGTCGGGTTCGGCCAGATGAGCGCCGATGGCGCCGGGCAAGGCGAACGACATGGTGGAGAGGCCGTTGGAGATCAGGCACGTGTTGGGCTCATAGGTCGGGTACAGCCGGGCCATCCACATCTTCACCGCGCCGGTGTCGGCCAGCACGATGTCTCGGCGAGCGAGGGCGGCGCGGGTGTCGTAGACGACCCGTTGCGGCTTGAGCGGGAAGCTGGCGTCGGTCGCGGCCCTGGTCAGCTCGTCGGCGAGGAGACCCCGGATCTTGTCGCCGCTCGCCGACGGCTCGAACCGTCGGCTCGTCGATGCGGCGATGGCATCGAGGGTGCGGCCGAGGTCGGCCTGGACGCCGACCTCGACGTCGTAGTGCGAGTCGACCTCGGCCGGGGACCGGCTGAGGTGCACGATCCGCTTGTCGCCTCGTGGGTTGATGCGTACCGGGTCGAACTCCTGGAGCTCGTAGCCGACGGTCACGATGACGTCGGCCTCGTCGAACCCGAAGTTGACATAGTCGTGCCGCATGAAGCCGACGGCGCCCAGGGCATTGGGATGGTCGTCGGGGAACACGCCCTTGCCGTGGAACGTGGTGGCGACAGGAAGCCCGAGCCGTTCGGAGAAGCGCAGCACGGCCTGTTGGGCGCCGGCGCGTGCCGCGCCGTGCCCGGCGAGGACGATGGGCCGCTTCGCCGCGTCCAGCACGTCGACGGCGCGTTGGACCTGGCTGGGTGAAGGCTCGTCGGCGCGCGGAACGTTGACGGGGAGAGGCCGGTCGTCGGCGCCGGCCGGCTGACCCTCCACATCCTCGGGGATGGCGAGGTAGACCGCGCCCGGTCGTTCCGTCTGAGCCAGCTTGAAGGCCTTGCGCACCATCTCGGGGACGGCGGCCGCCGCCGGTACGAGAGCCGACCATTTCGTCACGGGGGAGAACATCGAGACCAGGTCGACGCTCTGATGCGATTCTTTGTAGATGCGGTTGAGGCCGACCTGGGCCGAGATGGCGACGAGCGGGGTGCTGTTGGTGGTGGCGTCGGCCGCGCCGAGCAGCAGGTTGATGGCCCCCGGCCCGAGAGTCGCCGAGCAGACGCCGGCGCGTCCGGTGAGGCGCCCGAAGATCTCTGCCATGAACGATGCGGCCTGCTCGTGGCGCACGAGCACGTAGCGGATCGAGTCGGACCGTGCGATGGCGTCGGTGAGGCGGATGTTTTCCTCGCCGGGGATGCCGAACACGCAGGTGACACCCTCGCGCTCCAGGCAATCCACCAGCACGTCGGCGGCGAGGGGAGAGTCGTGGTGGCTCACTGCCGCGATGCTAGGCCTCCGTCGCGCCATCGGGTTCCTGCCGTAGCCAGTGGCTCCACGGGGTAGGACCCCTGAGCGGGCTCGTGACGAGCCCTGTCGATCGGTGACGAGAGAAGGAGCCGCTATGAGGTACACGAAGTTGGGTTCGACCGGCGTCGACGTGTCCCGTATCTGCCTCGGGTGCATGAGCTTTGGCGAGCCCGCTCGGGGCAATCATGCGTGGAGCCTGGACGAGGCCGCCAGCCGCCCGTTCATCCGGCGCGCCGTCGAAGCCGGCATCAACTTCTTCGACACGGCCAACGTGTACTCGGCAGGGTCGAGCGAGGAGATTGTGGGGCGGGCCCTCAAGGAGTTCGCCCGGCGCGACGAGATCGTCATCGCCACCAAGGTCAACGGCACGATGCGCCCCGGGCCCAACGGTGCGGGCCTGTCCCGCAAGGAGATCTTCGCCGAGATCGACGCCAGCCTCGGGCGCCTCGGCACCGACTACGTAGACCTCTACCAGATTCACCGCTGGGACCCGAAGGTCCCGATCGAAGAGACCATCGAAGCGCTCCACGACGTCGTCAAGGCAGGAAAGGCCCGCTACATCGGCGCGTCATCGATGTGGGCCTGGCAGTTTGCCAAAGCCCTCCACGTGTCGGAACGTCACGGCTGGACCCGGTTCGTCACCATGCAGGACCACTACAACCTCCTCTACCGCGAAGAGGAGCGCGAGATGCTGCCGTTGTGCGCCGACGAGGGCATCGGGGTGATCCCGTGGAGTCCTCTGGCCCGCGGCCGCCTCACCCGCGACTGGGACGCTACGAGCGCGAGGAGTGAAACCGACGAGTTCGGCAAGACGCTCTACCGTGACGAGGACCGTGCCGTCGTCGAGCAGGTCGCCAAGATCGCATCGGCCCGCGGCGTCCCCCGCGCGCAGGTGGCCCTGGCCTGGATGCTGGCCCATCCGGTGATCTCCGCTCCCATCGTCGGCGCGACCAAGCTCGAGCACCTCGACGACGCCGTCGCCGCCGTGGATCTCGAGCTCGACGACGGAGAGATCGCCGATCTCGAGCGGCCCTACGGTCCCCACGAAGTCAACGGGTTCATCTGATCGTGTCCCGATCCTGTGGCGCCCCGGCGTCGGGAGGGGCGAGCAGGGCGGCGACGGCTTCGGCGTCGATGCCGGCGGCGGCGACGTCGTCGGGACCCGATGGTGCCTCGCCGTACCTGACGCCGTCATAGAGGTCGGTCAACCGGTCGAGGTGCCCCTCGTTGCCTTCGGTGTCGATGACGCCAACGATGCGCCGCCCGAACTCGATGGGCGTCTCGGAGACCCTGCGCCCGACGCCGGCGGCACGAGCCGCCCCGAGCAGCCGGCGGTAGTGGGCCCGTACCGAGTCCGGTGTCCCCGGCACCGGGGTGTCGGCGGACACCGCGCCGGGCTCGGCCCGGCCCGACCGTTGCCACCGCCGGTGGAGCCGCCGACGCAGGATGCCCCTGAGCTGGTCGAGCAGATGGGCCCAGCTGAAGATGGATTCGACCTCTTCGTCCCCGGCCGGCGTGGCCCGAGGTCGTGCCCTCGCCGCCAGCCGCCGGTACAGGCGGAGCAGGGCCCGACCGGCGAAGAAGAGGACGACACCGACGATGACCGCTCCGAAGACGATGCCCACGATCGTGAGCCACTGCGGCGTCGGGCCGGCGTGGTGGGGGGCGAGCGCGTGGGGGACTGTCTGCGCGGCCCGGACCGGCTTCGGCCTCGCTTTGCTTCCGTGGAAGAAATGGGCCAGCCACCCCACGACGGCGACGAGGCCAGCGCCGATCCCGTCGACGGCGGCGCGCAGGGCCCGGCCGATCAGGGGCGCGAGCGGTCCGACGACAATGGCGATGACGAGGGCGGCCCCCGACACGACCGCCATCGGAACGGCGATCGCCGCCAGCCACGCCCCGGCCGGTCCCGCCCCGTTGCGGTTGAGGGCGCGGCGCTCGAGGTCACGCTCGTGGACGAGGGCGAGCACGGCGACCGCGCCGGGGAAGGCCACGAGCAGCATGATGATCGCTGCCGTCGTCTCGTGAGCGAAGGCGGCGTCGCCGCTGATCGCGCCGACGCCGAAGAAGAGGACCATGGCGCCGGCGGCGACGACGACGGAGGGGGTGGCGAGCGAGGCGTCGAGCTCGCCCCGGCCGAGTCGCAGCCCGGCGGCCCAGGTGACCACGGCGATCACCCACGCCAGCTTGGCCGCGGCCAGCGTGATGGGACCGTGAAGGTCCCACGGGTGGAAGGCGACGGTCACGAACCCACCGGTCACGAACCCACCGGGGCCGATGACGTCGGCGACGATCCCGGCGCTCACAGCAGCACCGATCACGGCGACGAGGGCGACGATCGCGGTTCGCAGCCACCGGCGAAGGAAACGGACGCTGAGCCCGGCCACGCCGACGGCCGCGACGGCCGGTACCGCCACGGCCGCGTAGGGCACGTCGGCGGGTCGCGATCCGACGTGGGTGACGACGCCGAGCCACGTGGAGATCCACGTCGCCTCGATCGCCGCTACCAGCGCAGGGACGGCGATGTTATGAAGCCAGCTCCAGGATGTCGGTGTCTCGCCAGTCATCGGTGTACTCCACTTGCAACAGCGTGTCGACTTGCTCGCGGGGCGGTGGGTTGCCGACCTCGCCGTGCACCCAGACGGCGGTGACAGCGTGACGGCGGCGGAGCCCGGCGAGGGCCACGAGCGTCTGCTCGGGATAGTGCGATGCGACGACGACGACGCTCGTGCCCCGCCGGATGCGGCCGGTCTGGGCGGTCAGGACGGACGAAAACGGGAACGCCTCACGCGCCGAGCAGCGGGCCAACGCCTCGAGCACGAGGGGAAGCTGGCTCGGCGCGCTGCTCGGCGGCAACGAGAGGGGAGTGGCGCCGACGACGCCCGAGGCGAACAACCCGATCGGCACCTTTCGCTCGGCCAGCTCGGAGAGCAGGGAGGCGGCCACGGCGATGTGGAACTCGAGCTGCGACGTGTCTCTCGACCAGCGCAGGGCGAGCGGGACGCGGAAATCCACGAACAGCGCCACGCGGAGGCTCACCGTCTGCTCGAACTCGTGCACGAGGAGGCCGGCGCCGCTCCTGGCCGTCGCTCGCCAGTCGATGGAGCGCAGAGGGTCACCGGCCCGGTACTCGCGGATCCCCGAGATGCGGCTCGGATCATCGATGAACTGCTGGCGCACCCGGTGCTCGCCGATCAGGACCCGTGACACAACCCCGACCGGGGCGAGGGCGAAACGCTTGGGGTAGACGAGCAGGTGGCGCTGGTCGGGTTCATCGAGCGCCCGGCGCCGGTATCCGATGGGGTCGCCCGACCTGAGGACGGCAGGCCCGAAGCGGTGATCGCCGCGCTGGCGGCAGACGATGGTGACGTGGCGCACGACGCGCTGGTAGGGCAGGACCGGCAGGACGTGACCATGCGGGTGACCGTCCTGTCGCTCGTGACCGTCGCGCCCCGCAGGTCGAGCGTCGATGGGACTTCGTCGTCGACCTCCAGCCACGGGACGGGAAGAAGCTTGTCGTTGACGATCTCGATGTCGAGGGCTACCTCGTCGCCGAACTCGGCTCTGGTCGCGCCGATGCTGCGCCGGTAGCTGACCGCGGTCAGGCAGTCGCGCTGCCACACGTAGAGGGCGGCGCACGTGAGGGCACCGAGGGCACCGACGATGGCGAGGGCGAGCGAGTGCAGCCACCAGCCGACCACGGCCAGGGCGAGAAAGGCGAGGGCGACGCGCAGCTCGCCGTCGAGCTGACGCAGGGACCCCACCCGCTCCTTCGTCGTCCGCTTCATCGCGCCTCTGCCGCCGCGCTCTCCTCCTCGACCGGGACGGGGCGCCGTTCGACGAGCTCGGTGAGGATGCTCGACGGGGTGTCACCCCGGAGCCGGGCGGACGCCGACGCGACGAGACGGTGGGCCAGGACGGGGACCGCAAGCGCCTTGACGTCGTCGGGGAGGGCAAAGGCTCGGCCGTGCAGCAGGGCCATGGCCTGCGTGGCCCGGTGCAGCGCGAGGGACGCACGGGGGCTCGCTCCGAGCGCCAAGCGGGGATCGTCGCGAGTGGCCCGCACCAACTCGAGCAGATAGCCCCTGACGTCGCCGGCGACGGTGACCCGACTGCGGGCGCGCTGCAGGGCGAGGACGCCGGCGGGACCGATCACGGGGCGCAGCGACGGCTCCTGGTCGTGCTCGAAGCGCTCGAGGATGGCGTGCTCGTCGGCCAGGCTCGGGTAGCCGAGCGACACGCGGATCAAGAACCGGTCGAGTTGGGCCTCGGGGAGGGGAAAGGTTCCCTCGAGCTCGATCGGGTTCTGCGTGGCGAGAACGACGAATGGCTCAGGGAGAGGCCGGGTCGTGCCGTCGACGGTCACCTGACGTTCCTCCATCGCTTCGAGGAGGGCGGACTGGCTGCGCGGGGTGGCCCGGTTGACCTCGTCGGCAAGGAGCACCTGCGTAAACAGCGGACCGGGCCGGAACTCGAACTCCGAGGTCCTCTGGCTGAAGATGTTCGAACCGGTGATGTCCGATGGCACCACGTCGGGGGTGAGCTGCACCCTCCGGAACTCGCAGCCGAGCACCTCTGCCAACGACCGCGCCAGCAACGTTTTCCCCGTTCCTGGCACGTCCTCGAGCAGGGCGTGACCCCGGCAGAGGAGGGCGACGAGCAGCCGGTCGAGGGCGCCACCCGCCCCGACCACCACCGAGGCGACGGCATCGCGGATGGCGGCGACCGGCTCGGAGGCTGCGGCGACCGGGTCGGAGTACTCGGTGCCGGCCGTGCTCCCCAACTGTCGACGACCTCCCGCCGGGCCCCGATCGGCCGTCCCCTGCGGGCGGCCGCCTGATCTCGCCAGAAGCTACCAGCCGAGCCGTTTGGCAACCGGTCGGCCGCCGGGCGCCAATAGGGTGCGGCATGGGCAGAGACGGCCGGATCGGTGCCGGCGGGTGGCATGTCCTCGTCCTGGCCAAGGCGCCGGTGCCAGGACAGGTCAAGACGCGCCTGTCCCCGCCGCTGTCTCCCACCCAGGCAGCAGACGTGGCCGCCGCCGCTCTGGCCGACACCCTCGCCGCCGTGGCCGGTTGCGGCGCCGCTCGAAGGATCCTGGCCCTCGAAGGCGACCCGGGCGATTGGATCCCACCCGGCTTCGCCGTCGTCGCCCAACGCGGCACGACGTTCAATGAGCGGCTCGCCGCCGCCTGGCGGGAGGCCGGCGGCCCCGGTCTGCAGATCGGCATGGACACGCCCCAGGTGACACCGGACCTGCTCGACCGCTGCCTCGAACGGACGGCGGCGCCGGGCGTGACCGCTTCGCTCGGCCTGGCCCAGGACGGCGGGTGGTGGGCCCTCGGCCTGTCCGAGGGCTGGGATGCCAACGTGTTCGCCGGCGTGGCTATGAGCGAGGCGACGACGGGAGCGGCGCAGCGGGTTGCGTTGCGCTCGCTCGGCCACGAGATCCGCGACCTTCCCGTCCTGCGCGACATCGACACCGTCGACGACCTCAGGGCGGTCGCCGGCCAAACCCCAGGGTCCCGGCTCGCGACGGCGTGGGGGATGATCTCCGCCGCCTTGGCGCCATCGCAGGGGTCGGCCCTAACAGACTCCTAACCGTTTTCGGGCTTTCTGCCGACTGGGAGCGGGGACAATTGATCTCGAACCTTCGAGAACCAAGGAGTTCCCAATGAGCCTGTTCACTGTCACCAAACGCAACGTCGTCTTTGCCACGGTCGGCACCCTCGCCGCCCTCGGGGTAGGAGGCACCGCCTATGCCGCGACGGCAACCGGCTCGTCGACGTCAACCCAGCCGGCGGCCGGATCGCACGCCCGCACGGCGCACCATCACAGGGCCCGGAACCTCTTGGAGCGCACGGATCGGGCCACGATGGAAGTGAAGATGAAGGGGCAGTGGGTGGCGCTCAGCTACGACCGGGGCAAGGTTTCGGCCGTGAGCCCGACGTCGATCACCCTGGCGCTGCCCGATGGCCACAGCGCCACCGAGACGATCACGTCATCGACCAAGTTCCACGGCGCCACGTCCGCATCGGCGGTGACCGTCGGCAAGCCCGCCCACGTCTTCTCAGAGGGTGGCAAGGCGGTCCGTGTCGGTCAGAGGGACGCAACGGCCAAGCCGACCAGCTGAGTCGTTTTCCGCTCGTCGCCCGCAGACCGGTGCCGGCGCTCACCCGTTGCTCAGCTTCTGGCGGCAAGCTGTGAGCGTGGCACCGACTGCGGGAACGATCGTCGTCATCGAGGATGACGCCAACATCGGGGACTTGGTCGAGCTGTACCTGCGCCGGGAGGGCCACAGAGTGGTGCAGGCGGCGACCGGCACGGCCGGGCTCGAGGCGGTCACACGAGAAGGCCCCAGCCTTGTCGTCGTCGATGTCGGCCTTCCCGGAGAGCTCGACGGCTTCGATGTCTGCCGCCGCCTGCGGGAGGCGGGTGACGTCCCGATCGTCGTGCTCACGGCACGTGATGGCGAGACCGACCGTGTCCGTGGCCTCGAGCTCGGCGCCGACGACTACGTGACGAAGCCGTTCAGCCCGAGGGAGCTGGCCGCCAGGGTCAAGGCGATCCTCCGGAGGACCGGAGGGCCGGTCGATCGCCCGCTCACCCTGGCCGTTGCCAACGTGGAGGTCGATACGGCCAGGCGGGAAGCCCGCCTCGCCGGCCGGGTGGTAGCCCTCACCACCCGGGAGTTCGACCTGCTTGCCTTCCTCGTTCGCAATCGTGGTCTTGCCCTGTCCCGCCAACAGCTCCTCGACGGGGTGTGGGGCAGCGGCTGGTACGGCGACGAACGCACGGTGGACGTCCACGTCCGCCAACTCCGCCGCAAGCTCGGTGACTCGTTACCTCTCGCCACCGTGTGGGGCGTCGGTTACCGGCTCGCATAAGCAGGCGACGGCGTGCGCAGGCGTCTGACGCTCTCGATGATCCTGATGGTGGCCGTGGCTCTTGTCCTCGCCGGCGGGGTTCTCGTCGCGGTGGAGACGCACGCGGCGAGGGCGCGGACGCAAGATGAGCTCCTGAGGGATGCACGCGGGTTGGCCGTGACGGTCAAGGCCGAGAATCGGGTGGCATCGCCGCACCGTGCCCTCTCCGCCGGCACCGACCCGGCTTCCCGGCTCCGAGCCGTGCTACGAGCGCTCAAGGGGCCGCTGCGTTTGCAGGGCGAGACGGTGCTTGCGCTGAGCTCGAAGGCCAAGCTCTTCGATCCGGCGACGCCTCTCAAGGCGGTGCATCTGCCGGGTCGCCTCGACGAGTCCCATCTCGATCCCCGCAGCCTGCTCGCCGGCCGCTCCGTCTCGGGCGTGCAGGGCTCGTTGGTCTACGCCGCGGTGCCCTATCCGGTGGAGCTGCGGCTATCGGGCGTGAGCACCCCGATCACCGCCGTGGCGTTGCTCACCCGTCGATCCCCGATCGGGGTCGGCCACGGATGGCCGTGGCTGGGCGCCGCCTTCTTCGGCATCATCGCCGTGGCCGCCCTCCTCGCCCTGCGTCTCAGCCGACGAATCGTCGCCCCCCTGGCCGCCGCCGAGGCCGTAACCGGACGCATCGCGGCCGGCGACCTCACGGCTCGGGTGCCGGAGCCCGCGGCCAAGGACGCCGAGCTGACCTCCCTCGTCGACTCGGTCAACGTCATGGCCGAGAGCCTCTCGCACGCACGTGACGCCGAGCGGGAGCTGCTCGTGTCGGTCTCCCACGAGCTTCGCACGCCGCTCACCTCCATTCGGGGTTACGCCGAGGCCATCGAGGACGGCGCCGCTCCCGACTCCCGGTGGGCCGCTTCGGTCATCCTGGCCGAGTCGGGACGCCTGTCGCGCCTGATCGACGATCTGCTCGAGCTGGCCAAGCTCCGATCGACGGCCTTCGGCCTCCGGCTCGCGTCCGTCGACGTGGGTGCCATTGCCGCCGCGACGGCCCAGGGGTTCGCGCCCGCAGCCGAGCGGGGCGGCGTGACGTTGACCTACGCCGCCGACCCGTCCGGCGCCGATCCGCCTGGCAGCCCGGTGCTCGCGACCGCCGATGGGGACCGATTGGCGCAGGTCGTTGCCAACCTCGTCGAGAATGCCATCGGCTACGCCCGAGGACGGGTCCATCTCGGGACGGGCCAGCACGCCGGCCAACCCCTGCTCTGGGTCGACGACGACGGACCGGGTATCGGCGCCGCCGAGCTGCCACGTGTGTTCGATCGGATGTTCACGACATCTGATCGAGATGGGCGCCAGGTCGGCTCGGGTCTCGGTCTTGCCATCGTGGCCCAGCTCGTCGGGGCCATGGGCGGCGCCGTCGAAGCCCGCTCGCCGGTGAGCGATACCGGCGGTACCCGCATGGTCGTGACCCTCCGACCGGCCGACAACCCCGCCGGCGACGGGCCGTAGCCGAGCCCGGCCCCAACGTGCTTCTTCGCCGTCGCCTTACGGGCGTTGGAGCCCGTCGGTTCCCCCCATCTCCCTGAGCTCGGCGCGGATGAGATAGTGCATCTTCTTGCCGGTCGCCGTTCGGGGAAGTGATTCGACGAACCGGTAGGCCCGGGGCCGCTTGTAGTCGGCGAGCATCGGATGGGCCCGGCAGTGCTTGTCGCAGTCGCCCGCGGTGAGATCGGGTCCCGCCGCCTGGACGTAGGCGACGACCGTCTCGCCCCACCGCTCGTCGGGGAGGCCGACGACGATCGAGTCGACCACGAGCGGATGCTCGTTGAGTACCTCCTCGACCTGCACCGGATGCACGTTCTCGCCGCCCGAGATGATCATGTCGTCCTTGCGGCCGACGACCGTCACGTACTCGGCTTCGTCCCAGGTGGCCAGGTCGCCGGAGTAGAGCCATCCGTGCCGGAACCGGGCGTCGCCGTCGGGGACGTTGACGTAGGCATAGCCCGACTTCACGGACCGCACGATCACCTCGCCGACCTCTTCGCCGTCCTTGGCCGCCAGGTCGTCGGGCTCGGCCGGGCGGTCGTCGTAGACCCGCACCACCGCCACGTCGTCGTCCGTGCAGGCCCTTCCGGCCGTCCCGGCGTGCTCCGGGAGATCCTGGGGGCGGAGGAAGGTGTTCCAAAAGGCCTCGGTCGTCCCGTAGCCGTTGAAGATGCGCGGCGTGAGCAGCTCCTGGTAGCGCAGGCAGGCGGCCCGCTCGAGGGGAGCCCCCATCGTGACGAGGCCGCGCAGGGTCCGCAGGTCACGCGGCCTGGTCTGCTGGGCGTCGGCGAGCAGCGCCAGGTTGGTCGGCGCGCCGATCAGGTACGTCAGCCCCTCGGCGGCGACCAGGTCGAGACACCGGTCGGCATCAAACTGGCGCATCGTTACGGCGGCGGCGCCCACGTAGAAGACGGCATTCGGGCCGCCCGGCGAGATACCACCCCGGTGGAACCACGGCGTCATGTTGAGGGTCTTGTCCTCGGGGCTGAGCGGAAAGTGCATGATGACGTCGTGGGCCGTGAGGACCTCGGCGATGGAGGGCAGCGACACCCCTTTGGGCAGGCCGGTCGTGCCCGAGGTGTACAGGCGGGTCGATTCGTCCCACGTCCCGGCGGCGGGCCATTGGGGCGCAGGGGCCGAAGCGGACATGAGCTCTTGAAACGAGACGGCGGCCCCGCTGCCGGCCGATTCACCCGGCTCGGACGGGACCTCGACGACGAGCGAAGGATGATGCGACGCCAGGGCGAGCGCCGAGTGGGCGGTCGAGACGATGGCCTGGTCGTAGACGTAGGCGCGGGGTCGGCTGTCGTCGATGACGTGCGCCGTCTCTCCTTCCGAGAAGCGGAAGTTGATCGGGGTGGCTACCGCGCCCAAGCGCTGTGCGGCGAGGTAGAGCAGGGCGAATTCGGAGCCGTTGAAGAGCTGGAAGACGACGACGTCGCCTCGTGTCACGCCGTGGGCGGAGAGGCCGCCCGCGAGCCGGTCGACGTCGGAGCCGAGCTCGGCATAGGTCCATTGCCGGCCGGTGTCAGGATCGTGAAGGGCCAAGCGGGCGTGGTAGCGGTGGACGTTGCGGCGGAATCCGGCCAAGAACGTGAAGTGCTCGTCGAACACCTGACGGAGGGCGGTCGGATCGTAGGAATAGGGGTTCACGGTTGCTCCTTGTCACGCCGGCGCGGTGAAGACCACGACGCAATTCTGGCCGCCAAACCCGAAGGCGTTCGCGGTGGCGGTGCGAACGGCGAGCCGGCGCGCCGTGTGGGGCACGTAGTCGAGGTCACAGTCGGGGTCGGGACGGTCGAGGTTGATCGTCGGCGGGATCACACCCTCACGGATGGCGTGGGCGCACACCATGGCGCCGAGGGCGCCGGCCGCTCCGATCATGTGGCCGACCATCGACTTCGGGCTGCTCACGGCGACGGAATCGGCGTCGGGGCCGAACGCAGCGCGAATCGCCTTGGTTTCGATGCGGTCGTTGGCCTTCGTCGACGTGCCGTGAGCGCAGACATAGTCGACTTCGGCCGGTTTGATCCCGGCTCGCACGAGCGCATTGGAAATGGCGGCGGTGGCGTCGACTCCATTGGGGTTGGGGGCGCTCACATGAAAGGCGTCGGCGGTCAGGGCGCCGCCGGCCACTGCGGCGTAGGGGGCCTTGCCGCGTCGCCGGGCATGCTCGGCGGATTCCACGACGAGCACCACCGCCCCCTCGCCGAAGACGAACCCATCACGGTCAGCGTCAAAGGGCCGGCTGGCCGCCGTCGGGTCGTCGTTGCGTCTGGATAGGGCACCCATGGTGCTCAATCCGGCAAACATCACCGGGGTGATGGCGGCGTCGGTGCCACCGCAGACGACGACGTCCGCCTCGTCGGAGAGGATCAAGCGGCGCGCTTCGACCAGGGCGTAGAGCCCGCTCGCGCAGGCCAGAGCGCTCGCCGTGACCGGTCCGTGGAGGCCCAGGTCGATGGCCACCTCGCACGCCGGCATGTTGGTGAGCGAGGAGGACACGAAGTGAGGACCGATCCTGCCCGCTCCTGACCCGTCTTCAGTCGACCGCCCCGAGGTGGGGGCCCCGACGAGGAGGCGGGTGGCCTGCTCCACGGTGTCGAAGCCGGCTACGGCGGCGTTGATGACGACTCCGACGCGCCAGGCATTGTCCTCGCCGACGCGTAGGTCGGCGTCGGCCACGGCCTCGCGGGCGGCCGCGACGGCGAGATGCGAGAAGCGGGCCGATCGGCGGAGGCGCTTGCCCTCGAGAACGGTCCCGGCGTCGAACCCCCGCACCTCGCCGGCGATGCGGGTGGGTAATCCGCTGGCGTCGAAGGACGTGATCGGGCCGACGCCGGAGCGGCCGGCGACGAGGTTGTCCCATGTCGTCTGCCGGTCAAGGCCAACCGGTGTGACTGCACCGATGCCGGTGATTACGACCTGGTCGCTCACTGCGGGCTCTCGGGGCTCGAAGCGGTGCTGGGGCTGATGCGCGTGTGGTCCTCCGACGGTGTTTCGCTCTCAGACGACAGTACCCGTCATGCCGGTGCGCTCAAGGATTCGCTTCCGCTCGTCTCAGACGGAGAGCTCCCGCTCGATGGCGGCCAGTTCCTCGGACGAGCCCTGCACCTTGGGGCCCGTGAACCAGTGGCGGGCCGAGATGAGCCACCACCCGCCGGCGAAGATCAGGACGACGGCGACCGCCACCACGGCGTAGTTGAACGTGTGGACCTCGATCGGAGACACCTCGGGGAGCATGAAGAGGATCACGATGATTCCCACCCAGATGATGCCGACCCATCCGATCACGGCGCTGAAGCGACCCAGGTGCCAAGGACCGGGCTGGAAGCGGTCGCCGGTCAACCGGCGGAGCAGTGTCGGGATCACGTAGGCGATGTACAGGCCGATCGTTGCGATCGAGGTGATGGCGGCGTACGCCGTCGTGCTCCACAGATAGGGGACGCCGAGCACGAAGGCGAACACCGCCGCGAACCAGATCGAGTTGGTTGGTGTCCTCGTACGCGGGTTGATCCGATGCCAGAGCGAAGAGCCGGGGACGGCACCGTTGCGGGTCTTCTGACATATGGGCGGATGCGTCGTAGCCGGTGAAGGTGTATTGCGCCATCAGGAGGCCGAGCAGGAAGACATAAAAAGAGTTGCGGAATCCTGTCCTGTTGACGAAGTGGGTGAACACAAACGACACGGAGCTGTGATGCGCGGGGACAAACGTGAGACCCCCGACGATCACGAGCACACCGACGATGTGCCACCAGACGCTGACATCGGATAGGAACGAGACGACGCCCACCCCGAAGGTGTTGAGCAGGCCGTGGGCGATGAGCACGCAGCCGTACACGATGATCACGTGACCTGGAGTGGCCGCGAATCCGGTCGTCAGGCTGAGGAAGGCAGTGAAGAACGAGGCGAAACCGAAGTCGATCCCGGCGGTGACGGCGACCTGGCCGAGCAGGTTGAACCATCCGGTGAACCAGCTCCATGCCCCGGCGTGGCGCGGCGCCAGCTTGGCGGCCCAGTAGTAGAGCCCGCCCGCCGTCGGGTAGCTGGAGCAGACCTCTGCCATCCCGAGCCCGACGATGGTGGTCATGACACCGACGATGATCCAGCCCCACACCATGTCCACGGGCTTGCCGGTCGTCATGCCGTAGCCGTAGAGGGTGAGGCACCCGGAGAGGATCGAGATGATGGTGAAGGACACGGCGAAGTTGGAGAAGCCACCCATGCGGCGCTTGAGCTCCTGGGCGTAGCCGAGGGCGTGGAGCGTGGCCTCGTCATCTCGCCCTACGCCAAGAAGGACTTCATCGACCATCAAACCCTCAGCAGCGACGCCTACCTGAAGTCCATCGAGGACGACTTCTTGGGCGGGTCGAGGCTCAACCCCAAGACCGACGGCCGTCCCGACCCGAGACCCGACGTGCGTGAAGACGAACCCATCCTGGGCAACATGACCAACGACTTCGACTTCAACCAGGCACGGAGGGCACCGGTGCTGCTCCCGACCAACCCGCCCACCGACTCACCATCCATCCCCGCCTACTTCACCGGCAAAGCCCCGTGCCAGGGTTGCACGACCCCTCCGACCGCCACCTCCAACACCACCACAAACGCCAGAAGGTGAAGGGCGCCTGACCTCCTATGCCGGCGCCATCGAGGTGAACACGGCAGCCGAGAGGCCGGCGACCGTGGCACCCGCCTGCTCGACAGTCTTCGATACGAACTCGTTGTCAAGACGGAGAAGGCCGAGCAGGAGATGTCCTGGCACCATGCGGTTGTGGTGCAGCTCCTGAGCCGCTCGCACCGCAAGTTCAAGCGACCGTTTGGCCTCCGGAGTGAACGGCGGACGGCGGGAGCGGCCGCTCGGGACGCGTCGATCGGGTGCCGCCCCGAGCGCTCCGGCCCCGAAGGTGTCCTCTACTGCGGCGCGCACGTCGGCATAGTCGATCCCGATGGCCCGTAGGGCCTCGGGGTCGATCGGCCCGGACGAGCCTTCATCGGTGCGAGGAAGCGAACGGCGGACGGACGCGGGGGTGATCCCGCAGGCGTGGAGCGGCACTCCCGCCGTCTCCTCTCCTCCCTCGGCGCAGCCGTAGAGAACGTGGCCCACGCCGATGTGGCGTGAACCGAGCTCAAGAGCGAGGTCTTGGGCTTCGACCAGGACCGCTCGCGATCCTGTGGTGAATCGCTCGAACACCTCATCGGCTCCTTCCTGTCGTGCGGGCTCGACCACCGTGCTTCTGGTGGACGGCCTGCTTGGAGACACCGAGCTCCACGGCGATCTGCGACCACGACCATCCAAGGTCACGCGCTCTGTCGACGTGCAGCGACTCCAACTGCTCGGCGAGTAGACGAAGCGATGCGACCGCTCGAATTCCGACCGCAGGATCGTCACTTCCCGCATCGGCGGTGAGATCCATTCGCGTCATAGGTGTCAAGCTATCTTGTCGAAGAGGGGAGGTCAAGTAACATTGACGATGTGGAAGGCCGAAGAGGCGGCCTTCGCCGGTAGCGTCGTGTCTGTAAAGACGCGTGATGAGCACTCGGGATGACGGCAACGAGGCAGACGGATGAGAGTGAGTTGTTGAATGGCAGCTGACGAGAAGGCAGCGCAGATCGGTGTGACGGGGCTGGCGGTCATGGGTCGCAACCTGGCCCGGAACCTGGCGCGTCACGGATATCGGGTGGCGGTCCACAACCGCAACCCCGAGCGGACCAGGAGTCTCATCGCCGACTACGGCGACGAGGGCAGCTTCATCGCGAGCGAGTCGATGGGTGACTTCGTGTCTTCGCTGGAGCGCCCTCGTGCCATCATCCTCCTGGTGCAGGCCGGCCCGGCGACCGATGCGGTGATAGACGAGCTCGTGCCGCTCCTGGACCCGGATGACATTCTCATCGACTGCGGGAACGCTCACTTCACCGACACGCTCCGGCGGGAGCAGGCGCTCGGCGAGAAGGACCTGCACTTCGTTGGCGCCGGCGTCTCAGGCGGTGAGGAAGGCGCCCTGCATGGTCCGAGCATCATGCCCGGCGGCTCGGAGAAAGCCTTCGAGAAGCTCGGTCCGATTTTCGAAGCCATCGCCGCCGAGGTCGACGGTGTCCCTTGTACCGTGCACGTTGGTCCCGACGCCGCTGGCCACTTCGTGAAGATGGTGCACAACGGCATTGAGTACGCCGACATGCAGCTCATTGCCGAGGCCTACGACCTGCTCAGGACCGGCCTGGGTGTAGGGCCGCCTGAAATCGCGGAGATCTTCCGCAACTGGAACAGCGGTGAGCTGGAGTCCTTTCTGATCGAGATCACTGCCGAGGTGCTAGCCCACACCGACAGCGAGACCGGACGGCCCTTCGTCGACATCGTGGTGGATCAGGCCGAGCAGAAGGGGACCGGCCGGTGGACGGTGCAAAGCGCGCTTGACCTGGGAGTCCCGATCACCGGTATCGCGGAGGCGACGTTTGCCCGGTCACTGTCAGGCCATGCCGACCAGCGCTCGGCCGCCGCCGAGACGTTCGCCCAGCGGGGAGCCGAGGTGAATGCAGCGGAGGTCGTTGGGAGCCGCGCCGACTTCATCGAGGATGTACGCAGGGCGCTCTACGCGTCCAAGATCATTGCTTACGCCCAGGGGTTCGATCACATCGCCGCCGGGAGCGCCGAGTACGGCTGGAACATTGACCTTGGCGCTATGGCGACAATCTGGCGGGGCGGTTGCATCATCCGGGCCCGTTTCCTCGACCGGATCCGGGAGGCGTATAGCGGCGATCAGGATGTGATAAGTCTGCTCGTCGCCCCCTATTTCGCCGATGCGGTCGCTGACGGCGCCGCAAGCTGGCGGCGGGTCGTCATCGCGGCAGCCCGAGCCGGCGTCCCGACGCCAACGTTTTCGTCGTCGCTCGCCTACTTCGACGGCCTGCGCCGCCCGCAGTTGCCGGCGTCACTCATCCAGGGTCTTCGTGACAACTTCGGGGCCTATACCTATCAGCGGGTCGACCACGAGGGCAGCTTCCACACGTTGTGGGCGCAGGATCAGCGAGAGGTTCCCGCCTGATCCTCCTGGTACTCGAACTCAGCTGACGGTGCGGGGGCCGTGAGCAGGTCGGATGAGACGTCCCACAGGTGTTCGGCTGCGGCGGGGTCGAGGGCGTAGCTTCGGACGCCTGATACGCCGTCGACGATTTCTGGGACGACCTCGGCCTCGTGACAGTCCTCGAAGTAGCGTCCGCCGATCCCCTCGAGGTCGGGAGAAGTGGCGAGCAGCACCGATGTCGCCGCCCCCTGCGCCGGTGTCTTGGCCGTCATACCGGCCTCGGCGACTCTCGCCATGGTGGCTGCGAGCACCTCGGGGTCCCAGTGGCGTTGCAGGTTGGTCCAGATCCCGCCAGGCATAAGGGCGTTGGCGCTGATCCCGTCGGTCGCCCAGCGCCGGGTGGCCTCGACGGCGAAGAGGACGGTGGCGGTCTTGGACTGCCCGTACGCTTGCCCGGCGTCGTAGGGGCGACGGTCAAAGAACAGGTCCTGAAAGACGACGGGGGAGTTGCCGTGTCCGCGGGAGCTGACGGAGACGATGCGCGCTGCATCGTCGGTGCGGAGAGCGTCGTGCAGGCCCACTGCGAGAGCGAAGTGACCCATGTGGTTGGTGGCGAACTGCAGCTCCCATCCCGGGAGCGTGTACGTCTCGGGCGTCATCATTACTCCGGCGTTGTTGACGAGCACGTGCAGCGGCCGCTGCCAGCGGTGCGTGAACGCATCGACCGAGGCGATGTCGGCGAGGTCGAGCGCCTCTACGTAGACGGAAGCGTTGCCGGTGGTGGCCACGATGTCATCGGCGACGCGCTGGCCCGTCGCGACGTCGCGGACTGCGAGGGTCACCCTCGCGCCGGTGGCGGCGAGGGCACGAGCGGTCTCGACGCCTAGCCCCGAGGCGGCGCCGGTGACGATCACCGCTCGGTCGGACAGGTCGATGCCTGCGACAACTTCGGCGGCGGTGCTGTTGGTGTCAAAGGTGGTCGTGATGCGACTCATGGGGGATCATTCTCCTGAACGCCAGAGCGGGCATGAAACGGAGGGCGGCGGTTGGCGCGAGGCGAGGGGCGGCTCTTGTCGTCGTGTTAGCTCAGACGGGTCGAGGAGATACCCCCGTCAACATAGAGGGTGACCCCGTGGATCAAAGCGGCGTCGTCGGAGACGAGGAAGACGACGCCTCGGGCTATGTCCTCGGGCCGGACCAGAATCCCAGCGGGTGTGCTCGCGGCCATCTGATCGAGTGAGGGCCGGGCGGCCTCGTTGCCGGCCGTGAGGGTGGCGCCGGGCGCGAGGGAGTTGACCCGGACTCCGCTTGTTCCGTACTCGGCGGCCCAGGCCCGGGTGAGCTGCTCATCGGCGGCCTTCGTGGCGGTGTACATGGCCGCGTAGGGGGTCCCGACCCGGGCCATCCATGAGCCGATGTTCACGATCGCCCCGTTACTGCGCTCGGCCATTGCGGGTGCGATGGCAGCGACGAGTACGTGCGGGGCTCGGACGTTGACTGCGAGCATGGCATCGAGGTCAGCGTCGGCCAATTCGGCGGTCAGCGGGGCCGGGTAGATCCCTGCGTTGTTGACGAGGATGTCGACGTGACCACCGAGGAACGAGGTCGCTCGGCAGCGAACCTACGGATGCTGTCGTAGGACCCGGCCAGGTCGACGGCGAGAAAGTCGGAGTGTCCACCCGCCGACCGGATCTCGCCGACGACGTTGTCTCCGCGCGTGGCATCTCGACCGCTGACGACGATGTGTGCGCCCTCGGCGGCGAGAGCGCATGCGATCGCGGCCCCGATCCCACTCGTCGAGCCGGTGACGATAGCGGTGCGACCCTGGAGTCGAGCCGTGGGTCCCGTCGAGACTGCGGTGGCTGTCGAGATGGATGTCATGGCAGCGGTCTACCGGTCGACCGACGGACCAAGCGAGGTCCTGGTGAACCTGGGCCTGCCAGGACCACCCTGTCGGAGGCATCTTCTCGTACGGTGTTGTCGTGCCTGCAGATCGACCTGCGCTGGGAGCGTTCCTCCGCGCTCGCCGTGACCGGCTGACGCCGGCGCAGGTCGGCATCACACCCTTCCCCGGAGCGCGGCGAGTGCCCGGGTTGCGCCGAGATGAGCTGGCCGTCCTGGCGGGTCTCAGCCCGGACTACTACAGCCGGGTCGAGCAGGGTCGGCAGACGAACGTGTCGCGAAGTGCTGGACCCGCTGGCTCGGGCGCTGCGGCTGGACGATGTGGAGCGCGACCACCTCCGCGACCTCGCCGATCCCACACCGGGCCATCGAATCTCAACGACCGACGTGGCGCAGCGCCCCGACCCGGGACTGCTACGCCTGATGGCCGCCCTCGACCATGTGCCGGTCCTGCTCCTCGGCCACCGAGGGGAGGTGCTGGCCCGCAACTCTTTGCTGCGGGCGGTGCTCGGTTGCCCCCTCGAGCCAGGCACGTCCTTCACGCGCTTTCTGTTTCTCGACCCGACGGCTCGGGAGCGCATCATCAACTGGACCGACTTCGCTCAGGCCTCGGTCGCCGCGCTCCGCCGTGAAGTAGGCCGGCGGCCGCACGACCGCCGTTTGCAGATGCTCATCGACGAGCTGCGGACGACTGACCAGGACGTCGCCCGATGGTGGGCAGACCACGCCGTACGCGACTACGCATCCGTAGCCAAGCGGATCCGGCACCCGGCGGCCGGCGATCTCTCCTTCGACATCGAGATCGTGGCCGCGCCGCAAGAACCCGACCAGCGACTGATCGCCTACACCGTTCAACCCGACTCTCCGACGGCCCAACTCTTACCGATCCTCGCCAGCTGGGACGTCGACACCGCTACACGGAGCGGTGAAGAGAGCCACCGACGATGATCGGGTCGCCTGGGCGCCTGACGGCGAAGAGAACATATCCGTAGGACAACCCGAGCGCGGCCGGGTTGACGGTAAGCCACCGGTCGGCGACGTCGTTCGGGAACTCCAGTCGCAGGACAGCTTCCAGATCGGCGCGGCGCTCGAAGCGCCACTCGCTCAGTATCTCCAGTCGGTTGGCACCCCGCCGGTGCCACCAGGCGTCGGTGGTGTTGGCGTGACCTTGCACCGCAGCCTGTGCTGAGGCCGCGAGCAACGTGGCGAACTGGCCGTGGCGCTGATCGTTGTCGACAACGACAAGCCATCCGCCGGGTCGCAGGACTCTGAGTACCTCGGAAAGTCCGGCTTCGCAGCCAGGTGGGAAGAAGTAGGCGAAGCGGGCGTGCACGACATCGACACTCGCATCGGGGAGAGGGAGGTGCTCGGCCGAGCCGGCGAGGACCCGGCTGGCTCCACTTCGAGCTTGGGCGATCTTGACCAGAGTCGGGTCCGGTTCGACGCCGACGATGTCGGCAGCCTCCTGGCTGTAACCGGAAAGCCAGTAGCCGGTGCCACATCCGAGGTCGACGAGCGTCCTTCCAGCCCAGGGGGCAACAGATCGCATGGCGTCCAGGACAAGACCTTCGGGGTCCATCGCCCGGTTCTCCACGTCGTAGATCCCGGGGTTGCTGGCCGCGTTTCCGGAGGGCCGGAAGTCCGGGAGGTCTCCGCTCATGGTCGGGCCCGTGCTGGGCGTCGCAACCCGAGGTTCGCTGCACTCGTCATCGGCCAGACGCTACCGACCTAAGACGGTGAGATTGTTTCGCCAGGTCGCGTTCTGGCAGCGAACGCTTGGCCGCTCTCCGACAATAGAAGGACAGAGGGAGCGTGAGGAGCGACGTGGAGACAGACGCTGAGCTGATCGGGTGGTCCTTGGGAGGCCATCCCGACGCGTTCGTCGAGGTTGTCGGTCGACACGAGGTCGCGGTCCACGGGTTCCTCGCTCGTCGAGGAGGGCGTCAGGTAGCCGACGATCTGCTCGCCGAGGTTTGGGTTCGTGCTTTTGCGGCGCGTGTCGCCTACGACCCGGGATATTCCAATGCCCGACCGTGGCTGTACGGGATCGCCCGAAATGTGTTGCGGGCTCACTGGCGGGCCAGAGGGGCGGCGGACCGCTCATGCGGAGAGGCGAAGGTGGACCCCTGGGATGACGTCGCCGACCGTCTCGACTCGACGGCGGCGGTCCGGGGTCTGGTTCAGATGGTGGCGGCTCTCCCGCCTGACGAACGAGACGTGCTGCTCCTGGTGGCCTGGGAGCAGCTCACTCCGGGGGAGGCGGCCATCGCCTTGGACATCCCACAAGGAACGGCTCGGAGTCGTTTGCACCGAGCACGAGTAGCTCTCCGTCTCGTGCTGGCTGGACCGCCGACCGGGCGTCTTCACGAGGAGGAATGACCGAGGTGAACACTGAGCTGCTGGCCATGATCGGGTCCGTTGAGCCACCGACAGGCAGGGTCCTGGCGGGGGCCCGCGAGGCGCTGTGGGCGGCTGTCGTGGACGAGATGGCCTCTCGTGACTGCACGAACGACTCGACGACTGTGAGAGCACGGCCGGCCGGCTTGTCACAGCAGACCGATCGTCGTCGAGCGGGGCCTGCTTCGTGAAGTCGCGGTCATCGCGGTCAACGATGCGGCCGAGTATGCGGCCAGACATGGTGACACGCCGGGTGTCGTGATGAACCTTTTCGACCCGGCCACACCGGTCCCTCCGGTGATGGTCGGGTTTGCGAGGCACGTCCTTGCCCGAACGGTCGCCGAGTTAGCGGCCCCTGGTTTGGTCGCCCAGCAGTCGGACGACTCGACCTCGACGTCGCATCACCGGAGCTGGTGACGCTGTGACCGAGCACACAGGCAGCGGCCCCGTGGCCGACGACTCACGACGCTATCGGGCCATCTCGACGGCCCCACCCCGGAGGGGAGGGCTGCTGTGGCAGCGCAACTTTCGGCGGTTGTGGCTCGGAGAGACGACCAGCTGCGTCGGCAACTCCATCACGTCGCTTGCCCTTCCCTTGGCGGCCGTTACGAGCCTGCACGCCAGCACTTTCGTTGTCGGAATCCTCTACGCCGCTGCGTGGATCCCGTGGCTGATCGTCGGCCTTCCTGCCGGCGCCTGGGTGGACCGTCGTGGGTGTCGAGGGGTGATGCTTGTCTGTGACGCGACGTCAGTAGTGGTCGTGGCCAGCGTTCCTGCCGCGGCCTGGTGTGGTGTGTTGACCGTGGGCCAGCTCTTGGCCGTAGCGCTTCTGGCCGGTGTTGCCTCGGTCTTCTTCTCCACCGCCTACGTCGTCTACCTGCCCTCATTGGTGTCCAAGGACGAGCTGGTCGAGGCCAACACGAAATTGTTGGGCAGCCGATCTGCCGCTCAGGTCGCCGGGCCAGGAGCGGCGGGCCTGCTCGCCCAGCTCTTCGGTGCGGTCTTCGGACTCCTCGTCGACGCCGTCACCTTCGCGCTCTCGGCCGTCTGTTTGCTCACCATCAAGGGTCGAGAACGCGTCGCAGATCCACCTGAACGACGCACGGACCTGCGTGCAGAGATCGTCGCTGGGCTTCGCCTTGTCGCCGCTGACCCGTACTTTCGCGTGCTTACCGCGCAGGCTGCGATCGCCAACCTGGCGCTCACCGGCTGGCAAAGCCTCGAGGTGGTGTTCTTGGTCCGCGTTGTGGGAGCAGCCTCGGCAACGGTCGGGCTCACTCTCGCGGTCGTCAGTGTCGGCGGTGCATGCGGCGCTCTTGTCTCCCGTCGGGTCGCCCACCGCCTCGGGACCGGCCGGGGCATGCTGATCTGCGCCCTCTCCACCGCACCATTCGGCCTCCTCATTCCCCTGGCGGGACCCGGCCCCCGACTTGCGCTCTTCGCCGCCGGGGGAGCGATCACCGCCGCCGGGATCGTTGGCTCCAATGTTATCGCCCGTAGCTTCCGCCAGTTGTACTGTCCCGCTCCGCTCCTCGGTCGCCTCACCGCCACCATGAGCACCGTCGCCTTCAGCGCGATCCCACTCGGTGCCTTCCTCGCTGGCACGCTTGGCACCCTGCTCGGAGTCCGTAATGCCCTATGGATCATGACAAGCGCACTCGCCACCTCCGCTCTCATCCTGCTCATCGGACCCATTCGTCACCGTAGAGAGCTACCAACCGAACCGTCCACCTTGCTCGCGGCCGCAGACCCAGGAGGGCCCCGGTCGCGGCATCGACGAACGAGAACCGCATGATGAGACTGCGCCATCTCAGTGGAATAGCAGATCCATGGGGCGTGCTGGTCGGCTGAGGATCATCGTGCAGCTACGGCTTCATCGCTGCGCTAGCCGAGCTGATGACCACGTGCGTGAATGCGCGCTCTGAGCAGTCGTAGATGAACTTGGCCTCTTCTATTGGCTGGATGCTGCCGTCGGCGAAGCTGGCGACGGCATGGCGAACTTCGGCACCGCGGAGCGGCGGAGCAGTGTAGATCCACATACCCTGGTACGACAGGCGTTCGCCGAGACGCCACTGGTTCGCGGCGAAAGCGGCAATCGGTTTCGGGCCTGCCGCTTCGGTCCATGTTTGGTCGTGCAGCGTGTCTTGGTGCTTCGTAGCCATGTCGAGTTCGCCTTGAGCATCGAATAGCTGGCTTAGCAATCTTCGGTCGCGGTGGTCCCAGATCACGAAGAATCTGTGGACTGTTGACATGATTTCTGCGCGCCCGCACTTCTTTGCGGTTAGTGCCGGGGCTGCTGGCGTGGTACTCGGCGCGGACCCTGTAGGCGATGGCCTCGTGGTCGTCGTCGCCGCTGAGTTCGAAGCGTGCCCTGATGCCGACGTGCAGCCGGCCAGCGCAAGCATCGACACGAACAGCGGTCCGAGAGCGATCCGCCACACGCCCAGGAAGGCATGTCAGGAGTATGCACCTTGTGACCCCAGCGTGCGAGCCGACTGAGACTCCAGCGTGGTGATGCCGGCTGGACGGACAGGACTCGGGCTCCGGCTCGTGAGGGCCAGGGCGTGGGTCCTTCGGCCAAAGGCATGAACGCTCGATACAGACCGCTGGCAACCAACAGGAGTAGGGCGGCGGGTGGCCTTTGTTGTCGGGGACTCTTTCTCCTCCGCGCTCCTGACCAGGAGGACCGATACGGCCTCAGGTAGCGGGATCGCGATCTGGAGGCAGCCCGAGCCGGATATCCCGCCGACTAGGCCTGAATGGTTGGGCGGATGGTGATGTCGCCGATCTCGACGTCTCGTGGCTGTTCGATGGCGAAGGCGATGGCGCGGGCGACGGCCTCTGGCGCGACGGCGAACTCGTCCATGCCACGGCGAATCTGGTCGCGGACGACAGCGTCGTCGATGGAGTCGGCGAGCTCGGTGCGGACGTAGCCGGGTGAGACCGACGTCGTACGCAGCACCCCGTCGGTCGACTCCTGGCGGAGCCCCTCGAGGAGGGTGCGGACCGCGTTCTTGGTCGCGGCGTAGACCGCCTGGGTGGGCACGATCTTCAGCCCGGCGGTCGATACGGTCGTAACGAGGTGTCCCTGTCCTTGTCGGCGAAAGACGGGGAGTGCTGCTGCGATGCCGTGGAGTACCCCGCGGAGGTTGACGTCGATCATCGCCGACCAACCGTCGATGTCGAGGCGGGACATCGGTCCGATCTTGCTGATGCCAGCGTTGCTCACGAGCACGTCGAGGCGACCGAGCTCCTCGGTGGCCCGGCCGACGAACCGTTCGACGTCCTCGCGCCGGGTGACATCGGTGCGGCAGGTGACAGCCCGGCCGCCGCGTTCGCGGATGCCGCCGGCGAGCTCATCCAGACGTTCGATACGTCTGGCACCCAGGGCAACGGCTGCGCCGCGCTCCGCCATCAGCAGCGCGGTGGCCTCGCCGATGCCGCTGCTCGCCCCCGTGATGGCGACGACCTTTCCTTCGATTCCGGTCATCGAAGCTCCTCTCGACCTAGAGTGGACACGTGTCCGTTTCATCATCAGGGTAGCGGACACTTGTCCGTTTATTAGCCCGCTCAGCCGAGGAACTGATGAACTCGCCTCACCGTCGTGCCGACGCGATCGAGAACCGTGCCCGCATCATTCGGGCGGCACGTTCGGTGGTCGCGACCTCGGACGACCTGAAGCTCAACGCGATCGCCAGGCAAGCCGGAGTCGGCCAGGCCACCCTGTACCGCCATTTCCCCACTCGCGAGGTCCTGTTCGCCGAGGTCTATCGCCAGGACGTCGACGAGCTGGTGGCGAGCGCACCGGCACTGCTCGAGGAGCACGAACCGATTGTGGCCCTGGCGCTCTGGTTCGACCGGGTGGCCGACTACGCGCGGGTCAAGCGCGGCGTTTTCGCCGCTGTCGAGGTTGCCGTGTGGCAAGACCTCTCAACGCACAGCCTCGGACCGATCGGCGAGGCCCTGACGATGCTTCTCGACGCCGGTAAGGCCGACGGCACCATCCGCCTCGATGTCGAGGCTCCAGATGTCATCATCCTCATCAGCTACCTGTCACGCATGGACGGGGCCGGGTCGGACGCCCGCGCCCGTCACCTCCTTCACCTCGTCCTCGACGGACTACGGCGTCGCGAGTAGCCGTACTTGGGGCCGGCACTGAGCACATTGAAGATCTCCAGCCGGATGGGGTCGCCAAGCGCCGACAGGACCGTTGCGCTCGAAGCGCAGCCGAAGATCGTGCCTCGGGCCACGGAGAGGTCGAGATCGCCTCCGACCCAGGCCCCGATTTGGGTAACCCCTGATGGGATGGGTCTTCAAACCTCGGAGGAACGCGGTGGGTCTGCCCTCACGGGGATTACTTGGACTCGATTCGTCCGAGCGGGTTTGTCGCGGTTGTGAGCGCGATTTGGGCGGTCTGCCAGGCGGTGCCCTCTAGGTCGAGCTGGGTCCGGAGGTATGCCCAGGTGAGCCACTGGACCGCTTCCACGCGATCGGGGTTCTCGTCGGTGGTCTCGGCGACGTCGTAGCCGGAGATTCCACCGAAGCCGTGCTCAGCACCGAATAGGGTGAGGAGCGACTTCGGACCGGGTGCGAGGAAGTAGGGGTCGGCGTGCCACTCGGCGCCGCGCACGGTCAGGTGCGGGGAGACGTCATTATCGCCTGCGACAACGAGGGCGGGGGTGGTCATCTCGGCGAAGTCCGTGGTCGAGAAGAAGGAGTAGTGCTCGGCCGCGAACTCGCTGAGGGCGTCGCCGCCGCGGCCGGGCGCGGCGAGCAGCACACCCGCCTTGATGCGGGGCTCGATGAGGTCCACCTCGGTTCCGTCTTGCGGGTCAGTGAGTCGTGAGCCCAGCAGCAGGCTTGCGGTGTGCCCGCCCAATGAGTGGCCGACGACCGCGACCTTGCTGCGGTCCATGCGGTTGAGAAGCTGAGGGACGGCGGCCTCGATCAGGTCGAGGTGGTCGAGGATGAACGACATGTCCTTGGCCCGCGTTCGCCAGTACAACGGTGCCTCCGGGTCGTCGGAGCTCAGGCTGAGCGTTTTCGAGTCGAGATGCGTGGGCTGGATCACGACGAAGCCGCGCGCCGCCCAGAAGTTCGCGAGCGGGCCGTAGCCGTTGAGCGACGAGAGATGGTTCGAGGCGCCGTGACCGTGCGAGAGCAAGATGATCGGCAGCTCACTGCCGGTTACAGGCGCGGAGACGCGCACCTGCAGGTCGACAGCGCGGGCGGGAGCGGGTAGCACCACTGGGGCGATGGAGAGGACGGGAGCGGCACTGGCTGTGTCTGCCGCGTAGGTCGTTTCACTCATGATCTATATCCCCTTTCTGGAGGTTGTGCTGCTGGTCGCGTTCGGCCAGCAGGGGGTGAGGCTGACGAGAATGGCCCTGTCTGAGCTATCTTCAAAGCGGATCGTCGTTCCATAACCATACGGAACACTGCTCCGCTTTGTCAACTTTTGTTAGGGAGGGACCCACAGTGCCCACAACAAGCCGGCCGGCGCCGGCGTCAGCTCGGAGCAAACGGGCCGACGCACAGCGCAACGAGCTGACCCTCCTCGCTGCCGCCACCGCCGTCTTCGTCAGATCCGGGGTCGACGCGCCGATCCGTGAGATCGCTGCCGAAGCCGGCGTCGGGATCGGGACCATCTATCGCCACTTCCCGACCAGGGCGGACCTCGTCGTCGCCGTCTACCGTCACCAGGTCGAAGCCTGCGCAGACGCGGGTCCAAACCTGCTGACCGACATCGACTCTCCCGTCGCCGCCCTCCGTCAGTGGGTCGACCTTTTCGTCGATTTTCTCGTCACGAAGCACGGCCTCGCCGCCGCGCTGCGCTCGGACAGCGCCGGCTTCGATGGGCTGCATACGTACTTCCTGGACCGGTTGGTGCCCGTGTGCGCGCAATTGCTGGATGCCGCGGAAAGCGCCGGTGAAATCGGCCCGGGGGCAGATGCCTATGAACTGATGCGTGGCATCGGCAACCTCTGCATTGGACGTGACAGCGATTCCCGTTACAATCCGCGGCGACTCGTCGAACTTCTCATCCGCGGAATGCAGGGACCACGTGAGAGGTGAGCTGCCAAGAACTCGATCTGGGTTCAGGTCAGAGCGGGAGTGTCGGGTCGCTTGCGGGCGATCAAGTGGAAGACCCGGCTGAGCTGGCGATAGGGGTCGCGACGACTCGCTTGCAGTTCGACGGCGGCCACCGCCTCAACCTCGCTGGGATCTGCGGTGGCAAGGTCCATCCAGTCGGTGAAGAGCCACACGCCGTACCAGGCCACTGCCTCGACGTGCTCGGCGCGCAGCAGTTCTGTCAGCTCCTCGACGGTGTCGGCTCGGGTATCGACACCGAGCACTCCGCGCTCGCCGGTGGCGTCGAAGGCTGCAAGCGCGTCGGGCCAGCGGCGTTGCAGTGCTGGGCGGATAGCCAGCGTCTTGGCGTTGAGGGCCATCACCGACACGATGCCGCCTGGGGCCACGCAGCGACAGAGCGCGGTGATGAGCGGGTCGGGCCGTTCGACGTACATCAAGACGCCGTGACACAGCACCGCTGAGAACGGTTTGCCGCAAGTTGCTTCGGCGGCGTCTTCGCCGCTGGCCCGTACCAGGCGGACACGATCACGGACCTCTGGGGTCTCTGCGGCCAGCCGATGCCCGGCCTTTTCCAGCATTGCCGGGGAAGGATCGAGGAGGGTCACCTCGTAGCCGGCCCGGGCGAGCGGGAAGGACTGATGGCCGGCGCCGCCTCCGACGTCTAAGACGGCTCCTGGTGGCTCGGGGAGGTGATCGATCAGTTGATGGTGGAGCACGTGGGTGCGGATCTGTCCCTTCACCGACACGTACGCCTCGTCCACGAACCGGTCGCCAAGACATGACCAAGCATCGTCACTCATGGGGGACATCCTGCCCGTCCGTGAAGTCCGGTCGACGATCGGCTAGCGGGTGGCGTAGGACCTACGGGCGGCAGAAGGAGTTGCCGCGAGTACCCGTTCCCCGTGCGAGATCGGTGAGGGGATGTGGTCAGGCTGGTCGGCGCGGAAGTTCGAGCGCTGGAGGGCCGGGGCAAGTAGGCCACCCCGTCAGCGACGACGGCGGGGGCCTGGCGGCCGTCCGCGGATGGGACGGCGATCCCGGGCGGGCATCACGATGGGCCGGACCATGGTCGCGACTGCGGCCAGCAACACCGCGGCGCTCGACCGGCTTCGCCGGCAGTGCGAGGACGGCATCGTCACCCTCGGGGTGGCCCAGGCGTTTCTCGCGAAAAGGACGCTGCGCAGGCGCACCGCCGCTTGGAGGCCGGAGAGCGGCCGGCTCGTCTTCGGCTTCGCCTCCTGAGAGGGTCTCTCTTTCGCTGGCGCAGACCGCTACTGTTCTGCCCTTCGCCAGGGATCGGGCGGCGACTAGGGGGACGACATGACAGAGCAAGCCGCCGACGCCTACACGGCAGGGAGCGGGCCGCCGCTTGTGCTGCTGCACGGCATCAACGCGTCATGGCGGATCTGGTCTCCTATCCTCCCGCTCCTCGAGTCCCACTATGAGGTGCACGCCCTGACGTTGCCGGGCCATCGGGGGGCGGCGCCGCTTCCGGTGGGAGGCAAAGGCGGGGCGGTCGAGCTGGCCGACGCCCTCGAGGCGAGATTGGACGAGTCCCAGATACCCCGGGCCCATCTGGTCGGCAACTCGTTGGGTGGATGGCTGGCCCTCGAGCTGGCCCAGCGGGGCCGGGCCGTCTCCGTGGTGGCCTTTTCCCCGGCGGGCGCCTGGCGTCGACAACGCGATCTCAATCGACTGGTGCGCCTCTTCCGGTTCGGGGCGGCGATGAACCGTCGACCATCGCTGCCCAAGCTCTTGGCCCGGCCTCGGGTCCGTCGCGTCCTGCTGCGCAGCGTGGCGGCCCGAGCCGATCGGATCCCGACGCCGGATCTGGCCGGGATGCTGGCCGACATGGAGGCGTGCACGATCTTGGACGGACTTCTCGACTCGATCCGATCCACCGGCTCGGTCTCGGCGCTCACGGTCGCCGCAGACTGTCCGGTCCGGATCGCATGGCCGATCCGAGATCGCACCATCCCCTTCAAGAATTACGGCGTCCCCTATGTCGACCTCCTTCCCCAGGCCGAGCTGGTCAGGCTCGAGGGAGTCGGCCACGTTCCCATGTTCGACGACCCCGCTCTGGTGGCTCGGACCATCATCGACTTCACCGGCGCCCACCAGAGCGCGTAGCCGTGATGACCGGAGACCCAGCCCCTCGACCGACCCGACCCGAGCCGAGCCGAAGTTCACCACCAGCGGTGAGCGAGGTGCAGACGGCGATCATCCCGCAGCCAATGTCGACACCGACAGCAGCGGGGATGATGGCGTCGGTCGTGGGGATGACCGATCCGACAGTGGACCCGAACCCGACATGCGCGTCGGGCATGAGCGCCACGTGACCCGTCACGATCGGCAGGCGCGCCGTCTTGAGCGCCTCGTTGATCGTGCTTCCCTCGACGTCGGTGGCCCAGTTGTAGAGCCGGTCGTTGACCTTCTGCATGATCGTCCTCTCCCCGTGCGCTCCAACCGAACCACGCCAACCAATCGGAAGCGAACAACTTTCGGATGTTGCCTAACCAGGTCTCAGAGGCGAGAGCTCATAAGACGCTCCTCGTAGTCGGCCAAGTGCACCTACGCAGTTAGGGAGGCCTCCATAGGTTCCCGGCGCCGAGGGCATGGGTAGCGGCCTTCACGGTCGCGAAGGGGATCGGGCGGATCACCTTGTCATCTGCTTCGACGGGGTTGCGGTCTATTGCCGGGGCAGTCACGGTCGCGCCGTTCGGAGGAGTCGGAGGGCGAGGTCGGCGGCAGGGAGATAGCGATCATGGGTTCTCGCTGTCTGCTCGTGGGGAGCGAGACTGTCGGTGACCGCCCGGTAGATCAGGGCGCGCAGGAGGCACTGGGGGAAGTCCTCGTCGTCGAGCAGCGCCTCGATGATGTCGACGCCAGCGCCTTCGAAGACCAAGGCATCAGCGGCGACGATCGCGGAGGCGAACACCGGTGGCCGCCAGTAGGGCGAGAGGTCGATGACCAGCGGCGGCAGGTCGTCGTGGAGCAGCACGTTGCCGGTCAGGTCGCCGTGGATGAGCTGAGATCGCGCCGACACCGAGTCGAGCGCGGCGATCAGCGCGGCGAGCGGCTCGAGACTCGCCCACCTTGTGGCGGGAAGCTCACCCCAGGCGACCTTGTCGCCGATCGCCCACCGGTCGGTTCGCGAGCGCAGGAATCCGGGCTGGGGCTCGGTGGCGACGGCCGCGTGGAAGCGTCGACCGACGGCGACGACCTCGAGCCAAGAGCCGGGGCGGTGATCGCCTGGCTCGAAGCGCCACGCCGTCCAGCCTTCCACGATCAGCGAGCCGTCGGTGGCGGGGAGCGGGATCGATACTCGGAAGTCATCGCGGCGGTCGATCCTCGTGAGCAAGTCGCGTTGCCAGGCCAGGTTGGCGGCGCTCATGTCGAGGGGCTTGACGACTGCGTCACCGACACGCCAGGCGGTCCGTTGCCCCCCGCCCACGGCGATAGCGGCGCCGTCCAGTTCGAAGGCCGCCAACACCCGAGCCGGCGGTGGGTCACGAGGCGAGGTCGCGCTCACACGCCGAGCATCCCATAGGACCATCCGGTAAGCGATCCGCGGGTTCTCGCGGTGATCGCCACACGACCTGATCGGACTAGTCGCCGACGGCAGGGAGTTTGTGAGTACCCCTCATGGGATGGTGCTCGAACCCATCGATTGCGGCCCAGCGTCTACTGGACTGGACTGGTGCGAGTGGGCGAAGGCATGTCCCCGGCCCGGATCACCCACCCAACAGCTCCTGTGCTGGCAAGTAGCACGTCCCTGTCTCGTTGGCGTGACGCCGCTTTGCCTTGAGGACGTCACCGGCCCGGGCAGTCGCACCCTGTCAGCTTGACGAACTGTTAGGTGGCTGACAAACTGGTAAGGTGCCTAACGAACCTGACAACCCAAATCTCGAAACGGCCGGTTCGTGGGCGAAGAAGTATTTTCTTGCGAGCCGGGCTTTGATGGAATCCGTCCTGCGTCCATACGATCTCGGAAACACCCAGTGGTACGTCCTTTATCTGCTCGCGAATGAAGGGCCGATGAACCAGCGTCACCTGACACACAAACTCGAGATCGAACGAGCGACACTCAGCGCAGTGATTGGTGCACTCGTTCGCAAAGGGCTCGTCGATCAAATGCCCGACCCGGACGACCAGCGTCAGAAAGTGCTGCGTATTACAACTGCGGGCAGGAACCTGTGGGCGACGCTTCCTGATCCGATAGGAATGATCACCAGAGTCGCTTTCGATGGCGTCGATGACGGGGAAATCGCGACGACAAATCGTGTGCTGAGGGATGCTACTCAGCGGCTCATAAACTATAAGAAGAGAGAAAAGAAATTATGACAATCTTAGTAACTGGTGGTACGGGTCTCGTTGGATCACGACTTTTGAAGCGATTCGTAGAAGCAGGCAAGGATTGTCGTGCACTTGTGCGGCCCGGCAAGAAACTTCCAGATGGAGTTACGCCAATCGAGGGCGACATCCTTCGTCCCGAATCCTTGACGGCAGCCGTTGATGGTGTGTCGGCGATCATTCATCTGGCTGCAATATTTCGTACAAGTGACGAAGACGCGATATGGAGAGTTAATCTGGAAGGTACTCGTAACCTCATTGCCGCTGTCAAGGAGCACGCTCCCGATACACGCTTTTTGATGGCAAGTACAGGGAACGTCTACAATTCGGACGTCTCGCATCCTGGGCGAGAGGACGACGTGGTAACCCCGACGCTTGCATACCCTGCAAGCAAAATCGAAGCCGAAAACGAACTTCGCAAGAGCGGACTAAATTGGAGCATCCTTAGGCTTCCGTTTGTCTACGGCGACAAAGACGGACACTTGGAAGGAGCTCCACGGCTAATAGCTGGCATGAAGTGGCATCCTGCACAGAGGCTAAGCGTGATTCACCATGCAGATATAGCGACGGCTTTCGAAATTGCGCTGACCGGAGTCATGGACGATCTCATCGTCAATATCGCCGATGAGGCACCACTCACGATTTACGAAATCGCACAGATCGTCGGCTCTACTTACGAGTCATCTGCGGAACCCCTTACTAATCCATGGAAGGGCTACATGGACGTGACGCTTTGCGCGTAGCCTCGGCTTCCAGCCAAAGGTGCCGACTATCTACCAGGCAATTCGCGAGGGCAGGCTCTAACAAGGGTATGTGGGACCAGGGACAAACAGTAAAAGTCCGGGCCAGGGACCATGTGGTTGACCATCATTTAACGCTATTTGCTCTCGTGACCATTCGTTTAGGTCACCTTCGGCGTCCCTAAGGCAAAACGTCGCCGTCCTCCGAGCACGATCACTATGCGCCTGGTGTTGGCGATCTTGTAACGCCCGCGCCAGTCCCGGGCGAGGCCGGGACGGTGGATGCCGATGAGTCCTTCGCCGAGGGGTTTGCCTGCGTGTCTTAGGTTCTCGAATTGTTTCCAGGAGCGTTCGCCGCTGGCGGAATGCGCTCGGAGAGTTCGTAGAGGAGATCGAGGACCCGCCCGAACGTTTCGCGCTCGGCATGGTCGAGGTGCGCGAGCAATCGGGTATCGACCTCCTCGATGGCCGTGAAGAGTGCGGTGGCGGCACCGCGGCCTTCTGCGGTGAGGGAGAGCCACACCTGCCGGCGGTTGGTCTCGCTGCGTTGGCGGTCGCAGTACCCGAGGCTCACCAGCCGGTCGGCCAGTCGGCTGACGGCCTGCTTGGCTAGGCCGAGACGAGCGGCTAGGTCGTTGACGCTTCCGCTCCGGCGGGCGAGCTCGAGTAGGAGCCAGTTCGCCGTCGGCGGCACCGGCCGGTAGTCCTCGGCGAGAAGGGCGGCGTTCATCGCTTCTCGATATCTACGTAGCGGTGCGACGAGCCGCTCGGCGTTAGTAATGGCACCGGACCCGTCTGGGGTACGAGGGGGCGTCGGCTGGCTCCTGTCGCCGGTTCCCGCGGAAACTATGGGTACGGGGCATCCCACTGGGTAGATCCTAACGCCAGACGCCCACCGGATCATCACATCTCGGATGGTCCGGTTTGTTGACTCTAGGGGTAGGGCCGGGTACGTTCTGGCTATGCGGCGAAACTCGGACGGGGAGAGGCGCGTGCGGGCGCGACGAGGATGGACGGCGGTGGGTGTGGCAGCGGCCCTGGCCTTGGCGGGCTGCGGTTCGTCGCCTTCCGCGTCGCCTCAGGAGCGCGTGGCTGGCGGTCCGAGCGGCACCTACATCGTCGCCTCCGGTATCCACAAGATCAAGCACGTCATCGTGGTGATGCAGGAGAACCGGTCCTTCGACAGCTACTTCGGGACCTACCCCGGTGCAGATGGGATCCCGATGCGCAACGGCCAGCCCACCGCGTGTGTGCCCAACCCGAAGGGCGGCTGTCAGCGGCCGTACCACGACACCGCCGACGTCAACGGGGGAGGGCCGCACCAGCACTCGAACGCGCTCGCCGACATCGATAGCGGCCGGATGGATGGGTTCATCCGCGAGCGCGACGCGGGCCACAAGACGTGCAAGAGCCCGACCGATCCGGCGTGCTCGCTCGGGCGCACGCCCGACGTGATGGGCTACCACACCGGCGCCGAGATCCCCAACTACTGGACCTACGCCAAGGACTTCACGCTCGACGATCACATGTACGAGCCGGTCACGGCGTGGTCGCTCGTCGACCACCTATTCCTGGTCTCGGGGTGGGCGGCCAAGTGCCGTAACCGCTCGCCCGCCAGCTGCACGAACACCGTCGTCGGGCCGTACGGATCCAAGAAGATGACCAAGGCCGTCCATCAGGAGCTGAGCACCGGGACGAGCTCGATCGACTTCGCCTGGACCGACATCAGCTGGCTGTTGTACTCCCACCACGTCCCCTGGGCCTACTACGTGCAGAAGGGCATACAGCCCGACTGCGCCAACGACGGCGCGGAGACATGCGCCCCCGTGAAGCAGTCGGCCTCCACCCCCGGAATCTGGAACCCGATGCCGCTGTTTGGCGACGTCCAGGACGACCATCAGCTCGGCAACATCCAGGACCTCACCCGCTACTACGCGGCCGCCAAGGCCGGCACGCTGCCCTCGGTGAGCTGGATCACCCCGTCGGGCCCGGATTCCGAGCACCCCCCGGCGAGCGTCCACCAGGGGCAGGCCTACGTCACCTCGATCATCAATGCGGCGATGAAGAGCCCCGACTGGAAGTCGACGGCGATCTTCCTGGGCTGGGACGACTGGGGCGGGTTCTATGACCACGTTGTTCCCCCCAAGGTCGATCAGAACGGCTACGGCCTGCGGGTTCCGTCCATCGTCATCTCGCCGTACGCCAAGAAGGATTACATCGACCACCAGACGCTCAGCCACGACGCCTACCTGAAGTTCATCGAGGACGACTTCCTCGGGGGTGCCCGACTGAACCCCAAGACCGACGGTCGCCCCGACCCGCGACCCGACGTCCGCGAGGACGAGCCGATCCTCGGCAACCTCGCCAATGACTTCAACTTCAACCAGACGCCGCGCCAACCGGTCCTGTTGCCCACCAACCCGCCGACGGATTCACCGTCGATCCCCGCGTACTTCACCGGCAAACCGCCCTGCCAGGGCTGCACCACCCCGCCGCCCGCCGGGGCGCCTACCCACCACGGAAAGCACCATAAAGCTGCCAAGGCATAAAGAAACTCGACGAGCGGCTCCTTTTCGAGATTCCCTGCAGGTGCGTCGTATAGGGAATCTGCTGCGGCGACAGCGAGAGCTGCGGGGTCAGGGGAACAAGGGAATCCCCTCAGTGGCGACGTTCCGGGCCTCGGTCAACCTCGCCGACGACAACCCGCTGGGCGTTTGGCGGATTCGCGTTCCGGGCGCTACCCCATGGTCTTTTGGCCGTCGATGGCCTCCCGGAGGATGTCGGCGTGACCGGCGTGCTGAGCGGTCTCGGCGATGAGGTGGAGGATGACGCGGCGGGCCGACCAGCGGGCGCCGGGCTCGAACCAGGGCGCGTCCGGTAGGGGCTGGGAGGCACCGAGGTCAGTGAGGGACGCAACCACCTGGTCGGTGCGGCGGGCCGCTTGGTCATAGCCGTTGAGCACTTCGTCCAGGGTCTCGCCAGGCTGTAGGGCGAACTCCCGATCACGCTCGGCGAACAGTTCCGGCGTGAGGGCAGGCATGGCGGCCGGCCCCTCGAGGATGAAGCGGACCCATTGGGCTTCCATGCTCGTGACGTGCTTGATCAGGCCGCCGAGGCTGAGCTGGCTGACCGTGGTCCGAGTCGCGGCCTGCTCGTCGGTGAGGTCCCGGACGGTGAAGCGGAGGAAGGACCGATGCTGGGCCAGGGTCTCCAGGAGGTCGGCGTGCTCATCGGAGGCGACTGTGTCGGATGTAGTCGGGGTGGAGGTCATGGCAAGGAACGTACGACTCGTTGCGGACAGGTAATGTCCGCAATGATCAATTCCTCGGGGAACACCGATAGGCCAGACTGAGTCCTGCCACAGATCTCTGGGACCAAGGCCCCGGGCGTCCGGTAGCGGATCCTGCCCCGGGGCGACCACTGACGCTGGCGAGGCGGTTGGCGCCGGCTGGAGCCCTCACCCGATCTGTTCCGCCAGCTCGACGATGATTCCCTCCGGGCCGCGGACGTAGCAGAGCCGATAGCTGTCTTCGTAGCGCTCCACCTCGCCAACGAGCTCCGCGCCGCTGGCTCGCAAGCTAGCGACGACGGCGTCGATGTCGTCGACTGCGAATGCGACTTGGCGGATGCCCGGGGTGTTCGCCGGCGCGTGCCGGTCGCCGCCCCGGCCCGACCGGGTGTGAAACTTCGTCAGCTCGAGCCGTCCGTGGCCGTCCGGGTCTCCACCATCGCGATCTCCGCCCGGACTCCCTCGAGTCCCACCACGCGGTCCACCGAACCGCCCTCGACCAGTCCCTCGCCCTGCAGCTTGAGTCCGAGCTCGACGAAGAACGCCGTCGCAGCCGCGAGGTCGTCGACCACGATGCCCACGTGTTCCGTGCGGTGGATCGTCATGCGCTCGACAGTAGCGACATGACGGCCCCAGCTACTGCCGCAAGTCCGCCGGTGACCACCGTTCGGGCCCCCAAGGTCGTCGATCAGCTGGTGCCGGCGAAACGCGACATCAGGCGCCTTCTGACCTCGGTGGCGTTGCCAGTGGGTCTCGGACGGTGCGTACCTGCGGCGGTCGTGGTGCGGTGACCGAGGTGGCGTCGAGCTTGGGGGGGAGGTCGAACAGCTCGAAGAGGTGCGGGTCCTGGAAGACGACGTTGTGGCTGATGCCGGCTGGGGTGAGGCTGAACACTTGCAGGGTGTGGGCCTCGTAGGTGTCCTGGTCGCCGCGGCAGTACGCGCCGACCGCCGGTTGGCCGTTGGCGGTGGTGGGGAGCATGCGCCAGTCCGGGCCTCGTAGCCGAAAGATCCGGGCGATGAACTGGCTGTAGTGCTCACGACCGATGAACCACAGCGGGACCGGCGGCATCTCGAGCACCACTTGATCGGCCAGTAGCCGGGTAAGCGCAGGGACATCGGCGCTCTCGAAAGCCGCCACGTACTCGTCGATGAGGGAGCGGGCGGTCGGATCGGATGGCTCCTCGATCCCGTCCTCGCCGACTGCGATGTGATCGAGTCGGGCTTTGGCGCGCTGCAGGCCGCTGTTTACTGCGGCAGGGGTCGTGTCGAGGATGTCGGCGACCTCGACGGCAGAGAACTCGAGCACGTCGCGCAGGATCAGGATGGCGCGTTGGCGAGCCGGCAGATACTGCATGGCCGCGACCAACGCCAGACGCAAGCTGCCACGGACGCCGACCGCCGTCGCCGGGTCCGCTGGAGGAGTGCTGAGCATCGCGTCGGGTACCGGCTGGAGCCACGGAATGTCGAACGCCGGAACCAGCGCCTGTTCGGGATCGTCCCCAGGGGCGCCGAGCCCCGACGGCAGGGAGCGTCGGCTGACCCCCGAGAGTGCGGTCAGGCACACGTTGGTGGCGATCCGGTACAGCCACGTGCGAAGCGACGCTCGCCGGTCGTCGAAGCGATCGTAGGAGCGCCAGGCGCGCAGCATGGTCTCCTGGACCAGATCCTCGGCCTCATGGACCGATCCGAGCATCCGGTAGCAGTGGGCGAGCAGCTCGCGCCGGAACGGGTCGGCCCGGCGCTCGAAGTCGTCCCTCACGGCTGTCACCGCCACTCCTCGTCCACACAGATACCTACTGGGCAGCGTGGCAGAAGTCATCGGCCGGAGCGATGAATTTCGACGGTTGACCCGGTAGGTACTCGTGTCAGTCCACCAGCCGGTGGGAGACACCAGAACGGAGACCACCGATGGCGATCGCGCCGCTGACTGGCCGGCCAGGAGTGACACCCCCAAGCGATGGTCGCCGGCGAGCAGCGATGCTGACGGTGCTGCTGGTCGGCCAGTTCATGGGGTTGCTGGACGTGTTCGTCGTCAACGTCGCGTTGCCGACGATCGGAGCTGGGCATCGCCGCCCTCGGCACCGTCTACCTCTCCCTTCGCTCCCTAGCTGCCCACGCGTCGGCGGCGGCGATGTCGACCACGGCCGACTGGCTCGCTGTCGTGTCCCTGCTCGGCCTGCTCGCAGCCACGTTGCTGCCGCGCACGGCGGGGACCCGCCCGGCAATCCGGCGTCGACAGAAGAGAAGGCAGCCAGCCGAGATTGCCTCTGGACATCCGGGAGACACCTTGGTGGCATTTGATTCGCACCGACTCGCAATAGAAAAGGAAGACGAACACCATGCCCACCGAGACACCGACCGACAGCGTCTTGAGCGTTATCCAATCCGTCTACGACACCTGGGAGTCCGGCGACGCCGACGCGCTCGCCGAGCTCTACACCGATGACGCCACGGTGGTGCAACCCGGCATCCACAAGAAGAACAACGACGACATCCGCACCACGATGGCCGCCGGGTTCGCCGGGCCTCTCAAGGGTTCACGCGTCCTCGACGAGCCACAAAGCGTCAGGTTCCTCGGGAGCGACACCGCCGTGGTCATTACCGAAGGCGGCGTCCTCATGGCCGGACAGACCGGGCTTGCCGCCGAACGCCTGGTTCGAGCCACCTGGGTTCTGACCAAGCAGAACGACCAGTGGTATGTCGCCGCTTATCAAAACAGCCCGGCGAACTGACCGGACGCTGCGAACCAGATCCAGCCAACCAACCACGAACAACGGAGGACAATGATCATGAGTAGGACAATCGCAGACCAACGAGGCCCAGATCCGGTCAGCTGTCACGAGTGTCGAGTCCCTCGACGTTCTCATCAACAACGCCGGCGTGGCGTTCTACGACGACCTGAGCGACCGTGACACACTCGAATGAAGTCTCGCCGTCAATCTGTTCGGCCCGTGGGGTGTGACGCAGGCGTTCCTGCCGTTGCTGACCGGTTCACGGGGAGCCATCGTCAACAACGTATCGACGATGGCCCTCGCCCGTTGCCGCTCACGCCGTCCTACGCGATCTCCAAGGCGGCCGCGTTCAACCTGACCCAGTCGCTGCGGGCCCTCCTCGCCGGGCGGGGCGTGACGGTACACGCCGTCCTGACCGGCCCCACCGACACGGACATGACCCGTGGCTTCGGCATACCAAAAGCCTCGGCCGAGTCGGTAGCGCAGGCGATCCTCGACGGAGTGGAGACCGGAGACGAGGACATCTTCCCGGATCCCATGTCAGAGATCTTGGCCGACAGTTGGCGCCGCGGCGCGGTCAAGGCCATGGAACGTGACAACGCCGCTTTCGTACAGGCACCGCCTACGGCTGCGTAGGCAAGGGAGTCATGACGGCCATCCGCAGTGCCAACCAACCCCCCCGAATGGAGACAGACGATGACGACTCACAGGACTGGAACCCGCGAGGAGTGGGTTGCCCCGCGTGCCGAGCTGCTCGCCCGCGAGAAGGAGCACACCCGGCTGGGTGATGAGTTGGCCCAGCAGCGTCGGGAGTTGCCGTGGGTACGGGTTGAGAAGGACTACCGGCTTGATACCGAGGAGGGAGGCCGGACGCTGGCGGATCTGTTTGAGGGTCGCAGTCAGCTGCTCGTCTACCACTTCATGTTCGGGCCGAGCTACCAGAACGGCTGCCCGACCAACTCATCGATCGCCGACGCGATCGACAGCGTCGTCCCCCATCTCAGCGCCCGCGACGTGACCATGCTCCTGGTGTCCTCGGCCCCGCTGGCGACGCTTCAGGCCTACAAGCGCCGGATGGGCTGGAGCGTGCCCTGGGCATCGTCGTACGGCAGCGATTTCAACACCGACCTCGGCTACTCGAGCAGCGAGCAGCAGGTGCGCGAATGGCTCACGCCGGTTCTGGACACGATGCCTCCGATCGTCGCTCACAACGCGAACGCGACCGGCACCGACCCGTTCGGCTATCTGACCGAGACTCACGGCTTCAGCGTCTTCGCGCTCGAGGACGGACAGGTCTATGAGGCCTACTTGACCGGGGGTCGTGGCGTCGAGTTCCTGATGAGCTATTACGCGATCCTCGACCGGACACCGGTCGGTCGCGACGAGGGCGAGGCCTTCCAGACGTGGCTGCGCCGCCACGACGAGTACGAGAGCCATGGAGCCTGAGCCGGGTGTCGCCACCTGGCGCCGGACATCTGGCCATGGCACGAACCTGCTCCGTGATGGCACGTTGATGGCATGACGGCCGGTCTGAGGCGTCTTGACCGTCCACCGCTACCCCCGGTCGTGGCTTCTGACCTGCGGCTACTCGAAGTACCCCAACGGGATTCGAACCCGCGCTGCCGCCTTGAAAGGGTGAACTGGGCGGGATCAGGACGTGGGGATAAGTGACAAACACCCTGGTCAGAGGCCATGCGTCCTGGCCCTCATTTACCGTACGACTCCCCTCGTGACCGTTCGTTAGGTGATCCCGGTACGAGCCGCCGACGCCCGAGCCGCGGTGACCGCAGCCGAGCGCATGGTACGTATCGCCGAGGCCTCGATCCGGCCGCCGGCGGGACCAGAACGTGGGCGTGGCAAGCTGGTTACCCAACAACTTCGATCAAGCCTATGCGGGCCTCACCGTGGTGATCCCCAGATCGTGCGCGGTGGCAAGCATTCGGTCGTCGTAGGTCACCAACTGGCCGAGGTCCCCTCCGAGCAGCTGAGCGCTCGCGATGTGGATCGCGTCGAGCGACCGCAGCTCGGGCGGCAAAAGCACTCCCGCTGCGTTGAGGATCCGGTCGTTGATGCGGATCAGGTCGATTCGCCCAAGGATCGCGCGCCCCCGGGTGACCCCAGCCTCACCCTCAAGGAGAAGTGCACGCAGCACCTCGGTGCGCGCGAGGGCGCTCGACACGAGGGGGTTTTTCCGGCGCAAGTAGGTGCGCAGCACCGTTGATTCCGGCTCCTCGACGGCGAGTTTGACGATCGCAGAGGAGTCGAGATAAGTCGCAGCCGTCAACGCTCGCCCGCCCGCAGGCGAGCGAGAACTCGAGATGGGGGTTCATCGGCTTGCGTGACCAGGGGGGCGGGGAGGTCGTCGAGGCTGCCCCTGGCGGCGTCGATCACGCCGGCCCGGCGAAGTCGCTCGAGCGCGCTGCCTTCGGGAAGCGGCGCGAGCACGGCCACGGGGCGCCCGCGGTCGGTGATCTCGATCGTCTCACCCCGCTCAACTTCGCGCAGCAGCTCGCTCGCCCGCTGCCGGAGCTCTCGAACACCTACTGTCGTCATGTGTTACTTATAGCACATCTGAGCCCGGCGGCCTTCACCCTGCGCTGCTCCGCGGTCGGCGTCCGGCGCTCAACCCCGAGCGATTCCCGACAAGACGAGGCTGCTCCCGACCTCGACTGCGCAAGTACAGAACGACGCGACAGAACGACGCCCGCCATCCGCCACAGAGCAGCGCAGAACGAATCCTCCTTGTGTCAAGGGGTGCCTCAACACCGCCGTCGCCGACGAGATCATCGTGCCAACCCGTGCCGCGTGCGCGGTGCCGGCCAGGACCGCGGCGCGGAGCGGCCGTGGCCGAGGTGGGGGCCCTGGCCGAAGCAGTCGGACCCCGCTGGCGGACCCTGATCCTCCTGGCCGCATGGTGCGGGCTGCGGCGAGGCGAGCTACTGGCGGTGCGGCGAAGGGACGTCGACGTGTGCACGGGGACCGTCGAGGTCGCACGATCCGTGCAACACCTCCGCGGTGGCGAAGTGGTACTCGGGGCGCCCAAGACCGCAGTTGGCCGGCGACGCGTCGTCATCCCATCCCACGTCGTCCCCGAGGTCGAAGCGCACCTGGAAACCGGGGTGGCCGCCGGGCCCGACGCCCTGATCTCTACCACGAAGACCGGCGACCTCCTGCACCCGTACATGGTGCAACGGGCGTGGGAAGCCGCCCGGAGAGCGGCAGGCGTCGAGCACTTGCGGTTCCACGATCTGCGCCACACCGGCGACACCCCGGCGGCGGCGACAGGCGCCAGCACCAAGGAGCTGATGGCTCGCATGGGGCCCTAGCATCACCCCCGAAAGTACCCCACAAGCCTGCGACCAGGACTTTTACAAGTACCCCCAACGGGATTCGAACCCGTGCTGCCGCCTTGAAAGGGCGGTGTCCTGGGCCGCTAGACGATGGGGGCAGGCCGCCCCCTACCTTACCGGGCCGGCCCCATGGCCCATTCGGTGCCGGCGGGGGTATCGCGCACTTCCACGCTGGCTGCGACCAGGGCGTCGCGGATCCGGTCGGCGTCGGCAAAACGGCGATCGGCGCGGGCGGCGGCGCGTTCGGCGAGGAGCGCATCCACGTATGGCGCCAGGACCTCGCGAGGGTCCTGGGCCCCGCGAGCAGCCAGGGTTCCAAGCGCGACGACCATCCGGCGCAGCGCCGCCCTGGCCCGGTCGCCGGCGTCAGACTGGGTCGTGTCACCCGACCACGCCTCGAGGGTGTCGTCCAGCTCGAGCACGGTTCGGACGGCGCCGTCCACGTCGGACGCAGCGACGGCCCGGTTGAAGTCACCTTCAATACGGCGGATCTCGGCGTGCAGGGGCGTGGCATCGGACGCGGTCGCTACGGCGTCGGCTGTCGGCGTGGTGGCACTCGCCGTCGTGGTATTCGCAGCGCGGCCGGCTCCGATTGACCCGCCATGTCGCCCGTCGGCGTCGTCGTCCCCCGCGCCACGAGTCGAAGGCACGGCCGTTCCGTGCGTCACCAACGAGCCGCCTTTTCCCCGAGCCATGCTCTGCAGCTCCCCGATGCTGACCGTCGTCCCGGCCGGGACCACGACGTCTCGGCCCCGCCGGCGTACCGTCACCGAGCCGAGACCGGTCACCGTGGCGGTCGCCGCCTCGATGTCGATGACGCAACCGGTGTGCTCGTCGACGCCGAGGACCCAGCCGTCATCGGGCAGGCGGTCCTCGAGGATCCGCAGGCGACGCTCGCCCAGGTAGCAGAACCGGGTGTCATGGTTGCCGCCCTCGGCGTTGTCGTAGTGGGGGATGATGGCCACATTGGGTCCCAGCCACGGCTCGACCAGGTCGAGGGCGTCGGCCCAATACGGGTCGTCGCCCGACTTGTAGATCTCATAGACGGGCACGCCGTAGCGGCCGAGCGTCAGGGCGGCGGCGCTGGCGAACGACACGCAGCCGCCGTGGGCGAGCTTGTCGGCCAGCAGCGCCGGAACCTCTCCACCCCGCCACTGACGCAGCGAGTACGTCGGGCTGCCGGGGCCGGCGAACACCCAGCGGGCCGCTGCGACCTGAGCGATGGCCCGCTGGTGGCCCAGGGCATCGTCGGTTTCTCGCCGGCGGAGGGAGGCCACGGCGACGGACCGTCCAACGCTCGAAGCGAAGTAGTCGACGGCGCGAGCCGAGATGTCGTCGGCGTTCTCCTGGAAGCCGTAGGGCGTGTCGAGGATGACGGCGGGCACCGGATCCGGGCCGAGCCGCTCGAAGACGGCCCGGTGTGGCTTGATCATCGTGGGCGCCGTCTCTCCCGAGCCCATGAGGACGAGGATGCGAGGTGCCACCGCGTGCGACGCTAGCAATGATCCTCAAGTAAAGGTCGATGCTTCGGCGGTGCCATGCAGAAGGTCGGCGATCAGATCGGGGTGCTCGGCGTGGAGGTCGTGGTCACCGTCGATCCACCGGACGGTGACGGAGCCGAGGCCCTTCTCGGCCCGGGCGATCTCGGCACGCTTGGCCGTGTCATAACGCGCCGCCTGACCCCGAGGGTCGCCGGCGGGGACGATGAGCACCGGGACCCGGACATCGGGGTACCGCTGCGGGGGATGGTGGTCCCACAACCCCCGCAGGATGGCGAGATGGGAGGAGCGGGCCAGCCAGGGACGCACGGTCCCGTCCGCCAGGATCTCGACGTTGGCCAGCGTGGCCGCGATGCCCGTTTCCGGCCAGTCCGGATGGCGCAGGCGCAGCATCCGTTCCATGGCGGCCGCATCGGTGCCATCGAAGTTCGGCGGAGTGAGCGCCACCTCGCAGGTCGGCCAGTCGGCGAAGCGGGCCGAGAGCTCGATCGTGCCGCCGTCGATCAGCGCAAGGGCGGACAGTCGAGTGGGGTGGCGCGCCGCCAGCTCGAGTACCACGTTGCCGCCCCAGCTCTGCCCGGCGACGAGCGCCGGGGCGTGCCAGCCGATGGCGTCGAGCACGGCCACGAGGTCATCGGTCAGCGTGGCGAAGTCGAAGCCGGCATCGGGTCCATCGGGCTTGTCGGAGCGGCCGTGGCCCCGCTGGTCCACGGCCGCCACGGGATGACCGCGTGCGGCCAGCTCGTCGGCCACGCCGTCCCAGAGCCGGGCGTTGGAGGCGAGACCGTGTACGGCGAGCACCGGCCGGGCCGCGCCGGTCGGGTTGCGGACGAGGACGGACAGGGCGACCCCGTCGGCGACGGGAACGCGGAGCCGTTCGGGGACGGGGCCGAGTCGTCGGTCGGGGTCAGCCTGAGACATCGGCGTCAGCCTGAGACATCGGGGTCAGCCTGAGACATCGGGGCCGGCCCGGTCGATGTCGACCCTGATCACGACCCGCCGTTCCCTGGTCATCGCCGCTCGGTAGTCGTCCCAGTCCTCGTGCTCGCCTGCAACCCTGCGGTAGAGGTCGACGAGTGGCTCCATGGCATCGGGGAGCGTCACGATCGTGCCGGTACCCTCGACGACGACCCAGCGCCCGAAGAACGAGTCGGGGAAGGCACACAGCGTGACCCGAGGGTCGCGGCGCAGGTTGCGGACTTTGTAGGCCGGTTCCCTGCTCGAGACGACCAGCCTTCCGCCCTCGTCGATGGCGTGGACGACGGGGGACGGCTGGGGGTTGCCGTCGGGCTTGCGGGTGATCAGTACCGAATGGTGGTTGGCCCGGAGGTAGGCGCTGGCCTCGTCGATGTCCATGGCACCGTTGTACGGCACGGGCGACCCGACCGGCGCGCCCCGTGTCCCGGACGAGTCCGATCATTCGAGAAGATCGGACCAAAGGCGAATGCGGTCGTTGCGCGAATTGCGGGCTTGGACGGGTATGTCCTGTGCCTGCCACCGAAGGGCTTGGCACGAAGCGCATCCCTCTTGCACGCTTAGCCCATGCGGGTGATACGGGTAGGGCGGCTGGCGGTTGTGGCCCTGATCACGGGGATGCTTCCCGTGGTCTACGCGTCGACTGCGTCGGCGGCGGGGACGCCGAACGTGACGCTCTCCGAGCAGGCCCCGACGACGGTGCTCTACGGCAGCCCGGCATCGGTGACCCTCACGGCCAAGAACCCCGACACCGTGCCGGGATATAACGCCAGCTTCAAGGACGTCCTGCCGGCCGGGGTGAGTTACGTGGCCGGCTCGACCACGCCCGGCAGTGTGGGGGACCCCCAGGTGCTCACCGACGAGCCGGGCTCCGGCCAGACCACACTGATCTGGGCCAACGTCTCGGACATCCAACCGGCGGCGTCGACGTCGATCACCTTCCAGGTGCAGCCGGCGGTCGAGCCGGCATCCGACGCCCTGCTCCCCGGAGCGTCCTACACCGACAACTCCTCGGTGTACGTCGACACCAACCCGCGCGTCGTACCGACCTTCAACACCTCCGGGGTGGCGGACCCGGCCACCTACACGGGGAGTGACACGTCGTCGGGCACAACCCTCGTGGACCCGCTCGAGCTCACCAAGAGCCAGGCCGAGCCCGAGGCCGAGCTCCCCCGAGGCGTCCACGACCACAAAGACCTCTACACCCTCACCGCAACCAACTCGTCCGAGGACGCCACCAACAACGCGACCGTCACCGACTACCTGCCGGCCGGGCTCGAGTTCCTCGGATGCGGCACGACCGACAACACCACCAACGCGGCCGGTACCAACCCGGGCTCGGCCGACGAGTACCCGGGCAGCGGCCCCCTCGGCACCGGCCAGTCCGACACGTCCGCCACCTGTCTCACGCCGGCGTCGGTCTCGACCGTGCAGCTCGCCTCGTCCGGTGGCAATGGATCGCAGCCGGCCCAGCCCATCGTCGCCGGGACGAGCACCTACACCAAGGTCGTCTGGGACATCGGCAACCTGGCTCCCAAGCAGAGCAAGCAGATCACCTACCTCGCCGCCGTCCCCCTGCGCGAAAACGCTGCCTTCACCGGCACGGCGCCGTCCGATGCATCCGGCGCGCAGGGCTCCAACCTCGACAACAACACCGGTCCCGAGACGGCCGACGGGCAGAACCTCACCAACCTCGGCGTCGTGGCCGGGACATACACCGGCCCGGTTGCTCCCGGCAGCTCCTCTGCCGTGTCGGCGAGTGGCACCCAGACCGTCGAGGCCGTGGATCTGGCCATCCAGAAGACCGACAGCCAGTCCGATTTCGTCGGCGGCGACCTCCACACCTACACGCTGCACTATGAGACGAGCGAGTACCGCTACTCCACCGGCGTGACCATCACCGACAACCTGCCCAATGGCATGTGTCCCATCGGCTCGCAGAACTACGACCCCAACAACGACCCCGAATGCGCCCCTCAGGGAGGGGCCGAACCGAGCGTTCCCTACACGAGCGTGGCCGAGACCGCCGACGGCGGTTTCCACATCACCTGGGACCTCAGCACGCTGCCGACCAACACCGACACGTCCATCACCTTCCCTGCGGTCGACCGCAGCTCGTATCAGAGCGGTGGCTCGTCGAGCACCCCGACGCTGAGCGAGGACTCCTTCGTCAACACCACGTCGATCACCGGCACCGCCCTCGGCGCCTGCCAGAACGGCACGCAGGGCGGGGAGGTCTGCCCGCCCGGGGACACCAACCTGATCTACAGCGGCGAGGCGACCCCCGAGACGCCCGTCAACGGATCGCAGGCCACCGAGACGGCGACGGCGCCGACCCTCACCAAGGAGGTGGCCGTCGTCCCGGCGGGAAACAGGGCGGTCGACTGCTCCGCCCAGACCTACACGGCGTCGGTTCCGACCTACCAGCTCGGCGACACCGTCTGCTTCCAGGTCTCCGTCCACTTCGCCGCCGGCCAGACCAACAGGGCACCGGTCGTCACCGACTTCCTGCCCGCCAACTCCACCTACGTCGACGGCTCAGAGGCTCCGACGTCGACCAATACCGCGACGATCGCCGGGTTCGCTTCTGACTCGAGCACAGGACAGCTCAGCTGGACGCTCGGGGCGACCGTGCCCGGCGGCGGCTCGACCCTCTACGTCGGGCCGGAGGCCAACGGCTCGGGGCGGACGTTCCAGGCCGACTTTGCCCTCAAACCGACCGCCGACCCGACCGCAGGCAGCCCGTACACCCTCACCCAGAACCTGGCCAAGGAGACCCAGCTCAACACCGCAGGTGATGCCATCTCGCTGCGGGCCCTTGCCACCTACCAGCTGTCTCGGCCCATCCTCACCCTCGCCAAGGCGGTGGAGACGGTCAACGGCGCCCCGCCGAACGGTTCGCCGCCCCTCGTCCAAGACGGTGACACCGTCGGCTATGGCGTGACCCTGACCAACCGCGGTCTCGAACCGGCGTCCGCCGTTGCCGCCACCGACGCCCTGCCGCCCCAGGTGACCTGTGCCAACGTCACGCTCATAAGTGACGGCGGCACCTGCTCGGACGCCGCCAGCCCGTCCACCATCTCGTGGTCGGGGCTGAGCGTGCCGGCGGCCACCCAGGCGGCTTCGGGCGCCGTCACCAACGCCGCTCGGACCCTCACCTACGACGTGACGGTACCCACCACGATCGGCGCCAACGAGTCGCTCACCAACACCGCATCGGTCACCACCTACCAGGGCCAGCCCAATGGTGGCGCCCCGCCCAACACCTACATCCCCGGCACCGGGGGCTCCCCGGCGGCGACCGGATCGGCCACCGTCGCCCTCCAGAGGCCCTCGCTGACCAAGGCGGCGACGACGTCGGTCACCGAGGCCGGTAACAACACGCCGAGCCAGGCCACCATCGGCGAGACGATCACCTACACAGTCGTCGCCACCGTGCCCGCCGGCTCCACCCTCTACGGCGGGAAGATCACCGACCCCCTCGGCCCCAATGAGACCTACAACGGCGATGCCGTCGTCACCGTCGCAGGCACGACCACTCCGCCGACGAGCGCATCCGACTACACGCCCGCCTACGACGCCGGGACCAACACGCTCACCGTCAACTACCCCCCCACGATCTCGACCCCGAGGAGCGGGGCCTTCACCGTCACCCTCACCTACTCGGCCAAGGTCGCCAACGTCGCCGCCAACAAGCGGTCATCGAAGGTCACCAACACCGCCGCCCTCGGCTACAACGGCTCGTCGGGGACCGCCCAGACGCCGGTCAACGCGTCGACCAACGTCACCGTCGTCGAGCCCAACATCGCCGTCACCAAGTCCGACAACGTCAGCGGTAGCGCATCGCCGGGTCAGAACGTGACCTACACCGTCACCCCGACCGACAAGAGCGGCACCAACGTCTCCACCGCCCATGATCTCGTGGTCGTCGACACCATTCCCCCGGGATTCGGGGTCCCGACCAACATCACTGACGGCGGCGTCTACCAGGCCACCCCGGGATCCACGACATCGTCGGGGACGATCACCTGGAATCTGGCGACCCTCGCGCCCGGGGCAAGCCATCCGTTCACCTACGACGACACCCTGCCCAATCCGGCGACGGCCGGCGCCCCCCTGACCAACAACGTGACCGCCACGGTCGCCAGCCTGGCGACCGGTGGGCGCACGGCCGGAACCGGCTACGCCGCGGCAGGGTCCGACACCGTCACCGTTGTCGGCCCGACGGTGACCAAGACGGCATCACCGGCCCAGGTGACCATCGGTAAGGACACCACCTACACGGCCGTGATCACGATCCCACCCGACACCCGCCTGCCCAACTACACCGCTATCGACACCCTGCCCGACGGCATGACCTTCGACGCGTATGGCTCGGCCACCTGTCAGCTGGCCAACGGCTCGAGCTGCGGGAGCGACATCGTCGATACGCCGCTCGGCTCGCCCGCGGCGGCGGCCAACGGCACGACCAGGCTGGCATGGTTTGTCGGTGACGTGACCGACAACACGTCGGCGCGGACCGTCACCCTCACCTACACCGCCTACCCGTCCAAGACGCGTGCAACGGGCACCGACGTCGTGGCCGGCGACGTGCTCAACAACAGCATCGGTACCTACTGGAACCAGACGGTGGGCCCCGACCCGACGACCATCCCCGCTCCTTCCGCCTACGCCAACGCCTCGGCGACGTCGTCTGCCCCCGTGACCGTCGTCGAGCCCGACCTCTCGGTCCTCAAGTCGGCATCGACGCCCGACCCGCAGCCCGGCGTTCCCTTCACCTGGACGGTGACCGTTGCCAACTCCACCGGCGCCACGGCCTCGCCCGCCTACAACGCCACCGTCGTCGACCCCCTGCCGTCCGGTCTCGGCGCCCCCACCGACATCTCCGACGGCGGGGTCTTCACCCCCTCGAACGTCACCGGCGGGAGTCCTGGCACCATCACATGGACCCTCCCGGGACCGATCGACCCTTCGGGGCCTGCCATCGGCCTCACCTTCAAGACCGACATCGTCTCGCCCCAGGTGAACACGGGCCAAACGATCACCAACAAGGCCACGATCTCGAGCTACGACGGCGTCACCAACGCATCGAGCGACCCATCGCGGTACAGGACCTACGGGCCGACGTCGGCGACGGCGGACGTGGCCCCGGTCTTTCCCCACCTCGTCATCGCCAAGTCCACCGCTTCGGGTGCGGCCAGCGACACGGCCACGATCGGCACGCCCTTCGGCTGGAAGCTGACCGTCACCAACACGTCGACCGCTTCGGCGCAGGGCGTCACGGTCGTCGACACGCTCCCCGCCGGCTGGAGCTACGACGCCGGAAGCACAACCCTCAATGGCGCCCACCTCGCCGATCCGACGATCGGCAGTGACGGGGTAACCCTCACCTTCACCCTTACGCCTGGCACGGTCGGCTCGTCGACGACCGACGTGATCGCCTACACCGCCACGCCGGGACCGAGCGCCGGGGTCGGCACGTCCCACCTTGACCTCAACTCGGCCGTGGCCGAAGGGAAGGACGGCGGTGGCTACACCGGCAATGGCTCCGGGCCGTACCGGACGGGGCCCGCCACCGCCTCGGCGACGATCGCGTCCGCCGACCTGGCCATCGCCAAGACCGCCGTCGGTGACATCGTTCCGGGCCAACCGGCCACCTACGACCTGGCCGTCACCGACAACGGCCCCGACGCCGCCGCCGGCCCGATCACCGTCACCGATACGCTCCCGGGCGGCGCCACGGGGGTGACCGGCGCAGGGACGGGGTGGTCCTGCACCGTCGGAGGCGGCGATCTGACCTGCACCAACCCGGCGTCGGTCTCGGCCGGCGGGGCGGCCCCGCTGCTCACGGTCAAGCTCACCCTGCCGTCGTCGGTGACCGGATCGGTGACCAACTCGGCGACGGTCTCGAGTCCGACCCACGACCCCGACGCCACCAATAACACCTCTTCGGTGACCACCCCGGTCACGCCCGAAGCCGACCTGTCGATCGCCAAGACCCACAGCGGTGACTTCGCCGCCGGCCAGCAGGGCAGCTACCTCCTCACCGTCACGGACAATGGCCCTTCGGACGCCTCGGGGATCACCACGGTCACCGACACCCTCCCGGCCGGCGAGACCTACGTGTCCGCCACAGGGCCGGGCTGGTCCTGCTCGGCCGCCGGTGCCACCGTGACCTGCACGACCACATCGTCGGTCGCCGCCGGGAGCCCGGCCGCGGGGATCACCCTCACCGTCGCCGTCGACTCTTCGGTGGCCGATGGCACGGTGGTCACCAACCGGGCCTCGGTCTCCGGGTCACAGAACGACCCCGATCCGGCCAACAACACGGCATCGGACCCGACCACCATCCACGCCTCCGCCGATCTGGCCATCGTCAAGACCCATTCCGGCAGCTTCGTCGCCGGGACCGATGGCACCTACCACCTGGACGTCACCAACCTCGGGCCTTCGGATGCGGCCGGCCCCGTCACCGTGACCGACCCGCTCCCCGCCGGTGAGACCCTGGTCTCGGCCGGCGGGGGCACCGCCCCCGACAGCTGGTCGTGCACCTCCGACGGCGCCACGCCGCCCACCATCACCTGCACCCTCGGCACGACCGGTACGCCGCTCGCCCTCACCACCGGCCCGGCGGCGCCCACCATCGATCTCGTCGTGCACCTGGCGTCGAGCGACACGGGCACCCTGGCCAACACGGCCACCGTGGCGTCGCCCACCGCCGACCCGGTACCGGCCAACAACACCTCGACCACCGACACGCCCGGCGTGCAGGCCCTCGCCGACCTGGCCATCACCAAGACCCACACCGGTGACTTCACCGCCGGCTCCGACGGCACCTACGACCTCACGGTCACCAACAACGGACCGTCCGACGCCGCCGGTCCGCTCACCGTGACCGACACGCTGCCGGCCGAAGAGACGTTCGTGCCCGGTACGGCCGGTGGAGGGTGGACCTGCACCGCCGACACCACCCCGGGTGCGACGGTCCACTGCGCCAACCCGGCCGGTCTGGCGTCCCCCGGCACCACCTCGTTCTCCATAGGGGTCCACGTCGACCCCGCCTACACCGGGGGGACGATCACCAACACGGCCACCGTCTCGGGACCCACAGCCGACCCCGACCAGACCAACAACACCGCCAGCGACCCCACCCACGTCGTCACATCGGCCGACCTGTCGATCACCAAGACGACGACCGATCCGCTGACCCCGGGAACCAACGGCACCTACACCCTCACCGTCGACAACCACGGGCCATCGGACGCTCAGGCCGCCACGGTCACCGACGATCTGCCGGCCGGGCTCACCTACGTCGGCACCGCATCGGGCGGCGACTGGGCCTGTTCGACGCCGAGCGGTCCGGCCGGCGTGGTCTGCACCGCGACCGCCGACGCGCTTCCGCTCGGCACCACCACCATCTCCCTCGAGGTCAAGGTCGACGCCGGGCTCACCGACGACTCGATCACCAACACGGCCAGCGTCTCCAGTGCCACCCCCGACCCCGACACCAGCAACAACACCGCAAGCGTCACCACGTCGGGCATCGCGCCGTCCGCCGACCTGTCGATCACCAAGAGCCATACCGGGGACCTCGTCGCCGGCGATCGCGCCGAGTACACGCTCGAGGTCAACAACAACGGTCCGTCGGACGCCGCCGGCCCGGTCACGGTGACCGACCCCCTGCCCGCGGACGAGACCTACGTGTCGGCGACGGGTGACGGGTGGGCCTGTCAGATGGGGACGAGCGGGACTGTCACCTGCGACCTGGCCGCCGGCCTGCCCGTCGGCACCGCACCGTCCATCACGCTCACCGTCGCCGTCTCATCCAAGGCCGTCGCCGGGTCGACGCTCACCAACATGGCGTCGGTCTCGAGTCCGACGGCCGACCCAACGCCGGCCAACAACACGGCGACCGATCCCGGCACCGTCGGCGCCTCCGCCGACCTGTCGATCACCAAGACCCACACCGGCGACCTCGTCCCCGGTACCAACGCCAACTACACCCTCGCGATCAAGAACCACGGGCCATCCGATGTCGCCGGGCCCGTCACGGTGACCGACCCGCTTCCGGCCGGCGAGACCTTCGTGTCCGCCACCGGCGGGAGTGGGGCCACGGCGTGGGCCTGCAACGCACCCGGTGGTGGTTCGTCGACCGGGCAGACGGTGATCTGCCACCTGCCGGGTCCGCTGGCCGCCGACGCCGACGCGCCGGCGATCACCCTCACCGTCAAGGTTGGCGGCGCCGCCTACCCTGAGGTGACCAACACGGCCACGGTGTCGAGCGCCACGCCCGACCCGGACCACGCCAACAACACCGCTTCGGACACGACCAGGGTCAAGGCCGACGACAACCTGTCGATCACCAAGACCCACTCGGGCCGGGCCTTGGCCGGAGGCCGGCTGACGTACCACCTGGGCGTCGACGACCACGGTCCGACGCTAGACCCCGGTCCCGTGACCGTCACCGACGACCTGCCCAAGGGTGAGACCGTCGTCTCGGCATCGGGGGCCGGTTGGACGTGTGCGACCACGAAGACCTCGGTGATCTGCCACCGTTCGGGTGCCTATCCGGTAGGGAAGCGGACCTCGATCACCCTGGTTGTCACGGTCGGGGCCTCCGACGTACCGACGGTGACGAACACGGCCAGGGTCGCCGGTACCGGAACCGACCCGACGGAGGCCAACAACTCGGCGTCCAACTCGGCGACGGTCGCCCCCGTGGCCAACCTCAAGCTGGCCAAGGTCCTCGACGGTCGCAGCCTCGTCTCGGGGTCCCACGCCACATACACCCTTTCGGTCACCAACCTCGGGCCCTCTCCCACATCGGGGACGACGACGGTCACCGACCGGCTACCGAAGGGCCTGCGCTATGTCCGGGCGACCGGAGACGGCTGGACCTGCTCGACCTCCGGCGCCGACATCACCTGCCACTCGACGAAGGTGCTCCTGGACGGGGCGACGGCGCACATCTCGGTGGTCGTGGCCGTCACGGCCACCTCGGGCTCCATCATCAACCAGGCCAAGGTGACCGGAACCGTCATGCAGACGACCACCGCTCACGACGTGGCCGCCACGCCGCCCGAGCCGGTCACGGCGTCCCCGCTCAGCGGCTCGATCGGGCCGCCGAGGGCTGCATCGCCGCCGCCCGGCTCGCCGCCGGCGGCCTCGTACCCGCCGAGCGCTTCGCCGCCCCCGGGCAGCTCGCCCACCCCCAGCGCCTCCCCGGCCCCGACCGGCCTGGCCTTCACCGGCGCCGCCGTCATGGCGATGCTGCGGGTGGTCGCCTTCCTCATCGGCGGTGGGCTCGCCCTCGTCGGGCTGGCCCGCCGGCGCCGGCGTCAGCGGCCCGGTCGCTCGGCGCCTCCGGCCTGAGCCGGTCAGAGCCGGCTCGCCGCAGGGCCCGACTACTCGCCCGCCCGCCTGACGCCTCGCCGGCAGGGCCCGCCTCCTTGCCCGCCCGGCCTGACCCCGCGCCGGCCGGGTCTGACCCTTGCGCGCCGTTTTTCTCGTGATGTTGACGTCGGAATCCGACGTCAACATCACCGAGAAAACTCGACCGGGGCCGCCGCTCTACTCGTCGTCGCTCAGCGCCGCCACGACGCACTCCTGCAGGTACCCGAGGAAGTAGTAGAGGGCGTGCTCGTCGGTCAGGTGGGTGGTCAGGTCGTCCTCCTCGGTGACGTCGAGGCGGGTTCCGAGCACGAGGCGGATGCTGTTGAGCGAGCGCATCCACCCGTCGAGCTGTTCGGCCGTGAGCTCGTCGGCGTCGGCAGTGGACTCGAGGACGTCGAGCGCCTCGCGGTGCCTGGCCACCAGGTCTTCGGTCATGAGCCGGCGGAACTCCGCCTGCTCCTCGTGGTGTTCGGCCGATGAGTAGGCGGGGGGAAAGAGTCGCCGGAGGCCGGGATCGTCGGCGTCGGTCAGGATCGCCCTGAGCTGCTCGGGAAGGATCCGCAGCAGGTTGCGCTCGTGATCGGCCAGGTTCACCGAGTAGCGGCCCGAGCGGGTTCTGCGGATCGGCCGGCGTCGGAACATCAGGAGCGGACGCCGGCGGGGGCGCCGGCCGGGCTCACGTCGGCGGATCGGGGCCGACCGCGCCGCGCCCCGCCCCGTCGGACCTGGATCATTCGTCGTGCTCCATCGTGGCCCACAGGCCGTGCTCGTGGAGCCGAAAGACGTCGAGCTCCGCCTTCTCCCTCGGCCCCGATGAGACGACGGCCTTGCCCTTGGTGTGCACGTCCATCATCAGGCTGGTCGCCTTCTGCTTGCTGTAGCCAAAGAGCTTCTGGATCACGAGGGTCACGTAGGACATGAGGTTGATCGGGTCGTTCCACACGATCACCTTCCACGGGCGGTCGGGGGCGACCGTCTCGACGACCTCGGGTTCGATGACCTCGGCGGGGGCGGCGGTGGACATGGGCATCTCGGGCGCGACGATAAGACGGACGGACCACAAAGTCTACGGTCGAGGCGCCCTTCGGGCGCTCATCCCATCGCCGGGGCCGGCGGCTGCCGCCTCGACACCCCACTCGAGAGCCGCCTCGACACGCACCTCGACACCCGCCTCGGCGCCCGGCGTGGGTAACGTCGGGGCAAAGGGAGGAAACGGTGACGACAACGGGAAGATTGCGCTGGCGGCGCACGGACCGGGCCTCCGCCAAAACGTCGAACGAAGCGGTGTCGACCGGTCCGGTGTCCGCGGACCCCGTGGTCGGGGCGCTCGTCGACCTGCTCGGGCCCGACAAGGTGCGCGACGACGCCACCGAACGGGCGCTGTTCGCCCACGACGCATCGGTCTTCGACCGGGGGGTATCGGGACCGGTGTGCTTCCCGACCACGACGGCCGAGGTCCAGGCCATCATGCACATCGCCGTCGCCCACGACAGGGCGATCGTGCCGAGAGGGGCGGGCACTGGTCTGGCCGGCGGGGCCATCCCCCTCGGTGCGCCGATCGTGATCTCCCTGACCAGAATGAACCGCATCCTCGACGTCGACATCGACAACCGCGTCGCATGGATCGAGCCGGGCGTCGTCAACCTCGACCTGTCCAAGCACCTCAGGCCGCTCGGGTTCCACTTCGCGCCCGACCCCTCGTCACAGCAGTCGTGCACCGTAGGCGGCAACGTGGCCAACAACTCCGGCGGACCCCACTGCTTGGCCTACGGGGTCACGAGCCACCACGTCGTCGCCGTCGAGGTGGTCCTGCCCGACGGCGACATCGTGACCCTCGGCGGCCTCGAGGCCCAACCGCCCGGCTACGACCTGAGGGGCGCGTTCATCGGGGGAGAGGGCACCCTCGGCATCGCCACCAAGATCGCCGTGCGGCTCACGCCCAACCCGCCGGCGGTCCGGACCCTGCTCCTCGCCTTCGATTCCACCCGCGCCGCCGCCGCGACCGTCGGCGCCGTCATCGCCGCCGGGATCGTGCCGGCGGCCATGGAGGTGATGGACCAGCGGATCACCATCGCCGTCGAGAACTTCGTCGGCGCCGGCTACCCGACCGACGCCGCCGCCGTCCTGCTCGCCGAGGTCGACGGCCTCGACGCCGGCACCGACATCGACGCCGACCGGATCGCCGATATCGGTCGGGAGCAGGGTGCCACGAGTGTGCACTTGGCCGAGAGCGAGGAGGAGCGGGCCCTGCTGTGGAAGGGACGCAAGACCGCATTCGGCGCCGTGGCCCAGATCGCGCCCTCGTACTACCTGCACGACACGGTCGTGCCCCGCTATGCGCTTGCCGACGTGCTCGAGTCCGTCTACGAGATCGCCGCCCGCCACGACCTGATCGTCGTCAACGTGTTCCACGCCGGCGACGGCAACCTGCACCCCCTCCTGCTGTTCGATTCCCGCGAGCCGGGAGTTCTCGAGCGGGTCCACGCCGCCGGCTCCGAGATCGTCACCGCATCGCTCGCGGCCGGCGGTGTGCTCTCGGGTGAGCATGGCATCGGCGTCGAGAAGCGCGACCACATGGACGAGATGTTCGGGCCCGACGATCTCGACCACCAGAACCGTCTGCGCCGCTCGTTCGACCCGGCGTGTCGGGCCAACCCCGGCAAGGTCCTGCCGTCGGGGCACAGCTGTGCCGACGTCCAGACCCTCGACCGGATGCCGAACGGGGTGTGGGGGTGAGATTCGAGCCCGATGAGGTGCTCCGCGCCTTCGCGTCCGACGTCGGCGACCGCGGGCCGATCGCCGTCGAGGGGCGCAGGACCCGCTGGTCCGCCGGCGGCGAGCTGGCCGATGGCACCAGGGTGCTCGAGGCGCCGGCCGGCATCCTCGAGCACAGACCGGAGGAGATGACGGTCGTGGTACGGGCCGGCACGAGCGTTGCCGACCTGCACGCGGCGCTGGCCGACGCCGGCCAGCGCACCGCGCTGCCTGACCGGGGCGGGACGGTCGGCGGGGCCGTGGCCGTCGGAGAGGACGACCTCGGCGTGACGCGCCGCGGCCGGGTACGAGACGCCGTCCTCCGGGTGAGCTACGTGTCGGCCGAAGGGCGGGTCGTCACCGGAGGGGGCGCGACGGTCAAGAACGTCAGCGGCTTCGACCTGTCCCGCCTGCTCGTCGGCTCGCTCGGCTGCCTCGGCCTCATCGCCGAGATGATCCTGCGCACCAACCCGATCCCTCCCGCGTCGGCGTGGCTGCGCTCCGGTGACGCCGACCCGTTCGCCGTCACCGGCACCGTGCACCGCCCTTCGGTGGTGCTCTGGGACGGCCAGCAGACCTGGGTCCACCTCGAGGGCTACGACGCCGACGTCGACGCCGAGGCCGGACGGCTGGCGGCGATCGGTGCCTGGGACCAGGTCCAGGGTCCTCCCGAGCTTCCCGCCCATCGGTGGTCGCTCCGGCCATCCGACCTGCGTGCCCTCGGCGCCGGCCACGACGGAGACACGGGCGCCTTCGTCGCATCGATCGGCGTCGGGACGGTATGGGCATCCACACCGGCGAGGCGCGCCGATGCGCCCGCCGCGCTGGCCCGACTGGCCGGCCGGGTCAAGGAGCAGTTCGATCCGGACCACCGCCTCAACCCGGGCCGCTCGCCGGAGCTGGCGGGCGCGGTCTGATGGATCTGGATCTGGGAGCTGAGCTCGACACCTGTGTGCAGTGCGGGCTGTGCCTGCCGTACTGCCCCACCTACCGGGTGACCGGCGACGAGAGCCGATCGCCGCGTGGTCGGATCGCGCTCATGCGTGCCGTCGAGCGTGACGACGCGCCCCTGACCGACGAGATCGTCCGCAGCTTCGAGACCTGCGTGCAGTGCCGCGGCTGCGAGACGGCCTGCCCGAGTGGGGTGCCGTTCGGGCACCTGATGGAGCGAACGAGGGAGGTCATCGCCACCGAGGGGGCCATCACGCCGGCGTGGCAGCGTCTCGGGTTCAGGATGCTGGCGTGGCCTCGCGCCCTCCGAGCCGGTACGACGGCGCTTGCGCTCGGGCAGCGCCTGCGGCTCGTTCCCCACCGCCTCGGGCTCCCCGACCGCCTGCCGGTGCGGCCCAAGCCGCTCGAGGCTTCGGGCGACGACGTGCTTCTGTTCACGGGCTGCGTGATGGATGTCTGGCAACGGGACGTCCACAGGGCCGGCCAGGGCGTCCTCGAGGCGGCCGGCTTCGGTGTGATGCCCACGGGCGACCTGGCCCCGTGTTGCGGGGCCCTTCACACCCACGCCGGCCTGACCGGAGAGACAAGGGCGCTGGCGGTGAAGATGATGCGTGGGCTTCCCGCCGATCGGCCGATCCTGGTGGACTCGGCCGGGTGCGGGGCGGCGATGAAGGATTACGGCCATCTCATCGGCACCCAGGAGGCCAAGGACTTCTCCGCCCGGGTCTACGACATCGCCGAGTGGCTCGCCCCCCGCGTCGACCGTCTCCCGGAGGTACCGCCCCTCGACCTGCGCGTGGCCGTCCAGGACCCGTGCCATCTGCGCCACGTCCAGCGTGTCCACGCCTCGACGCGGGTGGTCCTCGCTCCCTTCGTCAGGGAGCTGGTCGAGCTCGACGACGAAGGCATGTGCTGCGGTGCCGGCGGTGCCTACTCGATGCTCGAGCCGGAGCTGGCCACGCAGATCAGAGAGCTTAAGCTGCGGGCCATCGGGCGGGCGACGCCCGATCTGGTGGCCAGCGCCAACCCGGGCTGCGCCATGCACCTGGCCGCCGGGGGCGCGAAGACCGTGCATCCGATGAGCCTGGTGTGGAAGGCGATCGCCGCCGCTACTCCCGCTGCGATCGAATCGTGACCGCAGGGGCAGCAGCCGCGGCGACGCAAGCGGCCGACCTCATCCCCAGGACGATCCTGTTCGGCAATCCCGAGCGGGTCAATCCCCGGCTGTCCCCCGACGGCCGGCGCCTGGCGTGGATCGCCCCCCGACCCGTGAGCCCCGGCGCCGGGAGCGCCGCAGCTACAGCGCCGAGCGGCGGCCCCGCGAGCCAAGCAGGCGTCCTCAACGTCTGGGTGGCGCCGACCGACGACCTGGCCGCGGCCGCGCCCGTGACCGCCGACGAGGACCGGGGGATCCGTTCGTTTGCATGGGCCCACGACGGTCGCACCCTGCTCTACGTCCAGGATCGCGGCGGCGACGAAAACTGGCGCCTCTACGGCGTCGACGTCAGCGTGGCCGGAGGCCCGGTCGGTCCATCCCGTGACCTGACACCGTTCGATGGCGTCCAGGTCCAGCTGCTCGGCTTGGACAAACGTCATCCCGATCATGTCCTCGTCGGGCTCAACCGCGACAACCCGCAGCTCCACGACGTCTACCGCCTCGAGCTGGCGACGGGGGAGCTGACGAAGGTGGCGGACAACCCTGGGTTCGTCGGCTGGGTGCTCGACGTCGACTTCGTGCCGCGCGCCGCCATCGCTCCGACGCCCGACGGGGGCACGGTGATCATGGCCAGGGGGGACAGCAGCGAGGAGTGGCGTCCCCTGCTCGTCGCCGGTCCGGAGGACGCCCTCACGACCGGTCCCGTCTCGTTCTCGCTCGACGGTCGGACGCTGCTCGCCATCAGCTCGGTCGGTGCCGACACCGGCCGGCTGGTCCGCATCGACGTGGCGTCGGGGGAGACCATCGAGGTCGTCGCATCCGACCCCGGCGCCGACGTCGGCGGCGTCGACATGGACCCCGACACGCTGGAGGTTCGGGCCGTCACCTTCGTCAAGGACCGCCAGGAGATCGTCGTCGTCGACGAGGCCGTGCGCGCCGACGTCGATGCCCTCGAGGCTCTCGCTCCGGGCGACCTGGGCCTGGCCGGCCACGACGACGCCGACCGCCTGTGGCTCACGGCCCACGTCGTCGACGACGGGCCCGTCACCTACCACCTCTGGGATCGGGACACCGCGACGGCCCGCCTCCTCTTCACCCACCAGCCGGCCCTCGGTGAGTACCGGCTGGCCACCATGGAGCCGTTCACCGTGGTGGCCCGCGACGGGTTGACGTTGCACGGCTACCTCACCCGGCCGACGACGGTCGCGCCCGGCGATCGGGACCACCTGCCGGCGGTGCTCAACGTGCACGGCGGTCCGTGGGCGCGCGACACGTGGGGCTACAACGCCGAGGCCCAGTGGTTGGCCAACCGCGGCTACCTCTGCATCCAGGTCAACTTCAGGGGTTCGACCGGCTACGGCAAGGCCTTCGTCAACGCCGGGGACCGCGAGTGGGGCGCCAAGATGCACGACGATCTGGTCGACACGGTGACGTGGGCCGTCGAGGAGGGCCACGTCGATCCGGAGCGGGTCGCCATCTTCGGCGGCTCCTACGGCGGGTACGCCGCCCTCGCCGGCGCCGCCTTCACCCCCGACGTGTTCACCGCCGCCGTTGACATCGTCGGGCCGTCCAACCTCATCACCCTGATCCGGTCGATCCCGCCCTACTGGGCGCCGATGATCGCTCAGTTCCACACCCGGGTGGGCAACCCCGACACCGAAGAGGACTTCCTCTGGTCGCGTTCGCCTCTTTCACAGGCGGACCGCATCAGCATCCCGCTGCTCATCGGCCAGGGCGCCAACGACCCCCGCGTGAACCAGGCCGAGTCCGAGCAGATCGTCGCCGCCCTGGCCGAGCGGGGCGTCGACCACGAGTACCTTCTGTTTCCCGACGAGGGGCACGGCTTTGCCAAGCCGGAGAACCGGTTGCGGTTTTACGCCGCGGCCGAGACCTTCCTCGCCCGCCACCTCGGGGGCCGGGTCGAGGGCTGAGCGGCCTCCGGGTAGGCGGTAAGGCCAAGGTTGAAGCGGAGGACGGCGACGACCACGACGACGGCCCCGGCGATGTGAAATCCCACGAGCGTCGCCGGCACCCCCAGGAGGTACTGGGTGTAGCCGATGGCGCCCTGGACCACGACGGCGGCGAGAAGCACCTCACCGCGGCGCAGGACGTCGCGGGGCGCGCCGGAGCGGATCATCAGCCAGAGGGTCACGACCACGAACACCAGGTACACCTCGACCGATGAGCCGTGCAGTTGGGCGACATCGTGGAGCGAGAACCCGAACCTCTGGGCCTGCGGCGCCCCACCGTGGGGTCCGGTCGAGGTGACGATCGAGCCGAGGGTCACGACGACGGCGGTGGCGACGAGCAGCAGCCGGGACAGGATCCGCTGTTCGGGCGTGACCAGCCCGACGGGCGGTCCGGTCACGCGTGTCCGGCCAGGCCGCCCGGGAATCGATTGTTCCGGCAGTCCCGCCCGGTGGTGCAGCACCACGCCGTCGGCGAGGAACACCACGGCGAGAAGGAAGTGCGCCATCACGAAGGCCGGGGCCAATTTGTGTTCGACCGTGAGCCCGCCGAGGACGATCTCGGCGGCCAGGCCGCCGACGAGGCCGAGGGCGAGCAGGGTCAGGTCCCGGCGGCGGCTCGAGCGGACGAAGACGCCGAGCACGGCGAGGACGACGGCGATCGAAAGGCCGGCGGTGATCAGGCGGTGCCGAACTCGACCCAGGCGTGGAAGCGCCACGGCGCCACGACGTTGCCGGCTGCGCAGGTTGGCCAGTCGGGGCACCCGAGTCCGGAACCGGTCAGCCGGACGGCGCCGCCGGAGACGATGATCAGGCAGAGGCCGACGACGGCGAGGGCGCTCAGGCGCCGGTAGGCGCCGGCCGTGAGCTGCCGGTGGCGGATCGTCTTCGCCACCGCGACGAGCGATCCGATGGCCGACTCGAAGGCCGAGTGGGTCGGGACGGGCGGGTCGGGGACGGCGGCCATGCCCGCCTCATGGTAGGGCGACCGGGCTGTGGACACGACTGCAGGGACATGCTTGCGGGGCGCCGTTGTCGCCGGCCCGGCCGTTGTCGTAGTGTCCTGTCCGATGTTCGCGAAGCGACTAGGGGCTCGGCGCCAGCGCCGGTTTTGGGGGTGGGCGTGAGCGCGCCCACCGTCGGGTCCATCGGCGTCCCGGGAGCGGACGCAGGGGCAGGTCCCACCCTGCGCCAGCGGGCCGGTGGCTTCGTCGCCCTGACCAAGCCCCGGATCGTCGAGCTGCTGCTCGTCACCACGCTGCCGACCATGATCGTGGCGGCCAAGGGATGGCCGGGGATCGGACTCGTCGTGGCGACCCTCGTCGGTGGCACCCTCGCCGCCGGCGGGGCCAACGCCATCAACATGTACGTCGATCGTGACATCGACGCCGTCATGCTCAGGACGGCCAAGCGGCCGCTGGTGACCGGGGTGGTCTCGCCGGGCGCGGCGCTGACCTTTGCCGTCGCCCTCGAAGTCGTCGCCTTCGCTCTGCTGTGGTCGACGGTCAACCTGCTCTCGGCCGTGCTCGCCGTGAGCGCCACGCTCTTTTATGTTTTCGTCTACACGCTGTGGCTCAAGCGGACGTCGTCGCAAAACATCGTGATCGGCGGTGCCGCCGGTGCCGTGCCCGTACTCGTCGGGTGGGCTGCGGTCACCGGTTCGATTTCGCTGGCGCCGGTGATTCTTTTTGTCTTGATCTTCGTGTGGACCCCGCCCCATTTCTGGGCGCTGGCCTTCAAATACCGGGACGATTATCGCTCCGTCGACGTGCCGATGCTGCCGGCGGTGGCGCCCATGGGCGTGGTGGCGCGCCAGATCATCATCTACACCTTCGGCGTTCTGGCCGCGTCGGCCGGTTTCGGGGTGAGCGCCCATCTGGGCCTGATCTACTGGATAGCGGCGGCCGTGACGGGGGCGGCGTTCCTCGGGTTCGCGGTGGCGCTCTACCGCGACCTCACCGAGGCCAGGGCCATGCGCCTCTTCCACTGGTCCATCACCTACCTGACCCTTTTGTTTGCGGCCATGGCCGTCGACCAGCTCGTGCGCCTGCCCATCTGACGCCTTCCCCCCGGGAGCGGCCGAGCGCCGGCCGGCGGGGTCATTCCCAGCGGAAGGCAACCGCAGCCGCGCACGGGGCGACCACGGCCCATGCGGCCAGGACGACCCACGCCTCAAGCGATGCGCCCCCCGCCCCGCCGATGCTGGCGTGGAGAAGCTGCGAAAGAGCCCCGGCGGGCAGGACGCGGGCGACACTCGCCAGCGGTCCAGGGAGAGAGGAGAGGGGAAATACCATGCCGCCGATGAGGAGCAGGATCAGATAGAGGCCGTTGGCCGCTGCGAGGGTCACCTCCGCCTTCAGGGCGCCGGCCATCAACAAACCCAGGCCGGAGAAGGCCACCGTGGCCAAGAGCACGGCACCAACGGCAGGTCCCACGCCGCCGCGCACGTGCCAGCCGAGGCCGAGGCCGACGGCGGCGAGCACGACGACCTGGACGACCTCGACGGCGACGATGGCGAGGGTCTTGGCCGCCAGCAGGCGGGGACGGCCGATGGGCGTGGAACCGAGCCGCTTGAGCACGCCGTACTGGCGCTCGAATCCGGTGGCGATGCCGAGGCTCACCATGGCCGTGGACATGACGGCCAGTGCGATCACGCCGGGAGTGAGGAACTGCACCGGGTGGCGCACGCCGTGGGGGAGCGGCAGCACGTCGGTGAGCGAGAAGAACACCAGCAACCCCACGGGAATGGCAATGGTCAACAGCACCGAATCGCCCCGGCGCATGGTCAGGCGCAACTCGGCCGCCAGCTGGGCTCGCAGCGGCCGGGCCCGGCGTGCGGGCGACAGAGAGGGGGCGGTCATGGCGTCGAATGGTCCCTGCGTCGGCGCCGCCGCCGGGATGGGGCCCGGTCGTCGGCGGCGTCGCTCGCGGCGGTGGTCAACCGGAGGAACACGTCCTCCAACCGCTCCCGACCGGCCCGCAGATCGGCGAGCGGGAGGTCGTGGTCGGCCAGCCAGGCCGTCAGGGCCGCCACATGCGCCGGCGTCGCATCCGTGGCGACGACGTACTCGCCGGGGCGCTCCTCGCGCACGGCCGCGCCGAGGTGGGCGGCCAGGCCGGCGGTGTCGATGCCGCCGGGCGCAGCGAAGCGGATGTCGTGGCCTGCGGCGCGGGTCATCAGCTCGGCGGGGGTCCCGGATGCGACGGCCCTGCCCCTGTCGATGATGACGATGCGGTCGGCGAGGCGTTCGGCCTCCTCGAGCTCGTGGGTCGTGAGCACGACACAGACGCCGTCGTCGCGCAGGTCGGCGATCACCTGCCTGATGGCCAGGCGGCCCTGCGGGTCGACGCCGGCGGTGGGCTCGTCGAGAAACGCCACTTCCGGCCTGCCCACGAGCGCAAGGGCCAGCGAGAGGCGCTGCTGTTCGCCCCCGGAGAGGCGGCGCCACGGGGTGCGGCCCACGGCGCGCAGGCCGACCCGCTCGAGCAGGGCGGTGGGCTCGAGGGGGTTGTCGTAGTAGGCGGCAAAGAGCCCGACGGCCTCCGCCGGGCCCATACCGGGGTAGACGCCGCCGCGCTGCAGCATGACCCCCATACGCGCCGTCAGGGCGGCGTGATCACGGATCGGGTCGAGGCCGATGACCGACACCGTCCCCGACGTCGGCGTCTTGTAGCCCTCGATGGTCTCGACGGCGGAGGTCTTGCCGGCGCCGTTGGGTCCGAGCAGGGCGAGCACCTCCCCGGCATCGGCCGTCAGGTCGAGACCGTCCACGGCGACCAGGTCGCCGTAGCGCACCGTCAGGGCGCTGACCTCGATGGCGGGCATGGCCGTCGACGCTACCCGGCCGCCCCGGTGCGGCAATGGCGTGCACCGGTCCCGAGACTCTGAGAGAATCACCGCCGTGGCATACCGACTCGGCGGCGCCGGTCGCCCTCCATTTTGCGCGAGCGAATCGTGATTGAGGCGCAACGGCTGACCAAGCACTTCGGTCCGACCCGGGCGGTGTCGGATCTCAGCTTCGTCGTGCACCCCGGTATGGTCACCGGGTTCCTCGGGCCCAACGGCGCCGGCAAGACGACGACGATGCGCATGGTGCTCGGCCTCGACCGTCCGACGTCGGGCGGCGTGACCGTCAACGGCCGGCGGTATGCCGACCTGCCGGCTCCGCTGCGCGAGGTCGGCGCGCTGATCGACGCCGGCGCCGTCCACAAGGGCCGCAGGGCCCACAGCCACCTGCAGTTCCTCGCCCGCAGCAACGGCATCCCGAAGTCGCGCGTCGACGAGGTCCTGCGGATGGTCGGCCTCGATTCGGTGGCCAAGCGTCGGGTCAGCACGTTTTCTCTCGGCATGGGCCAGCGGCTCGGGATCGCGAGCGCTCTGCTCGGTGACCCGCCGGTCCTCCTCTTCGATGAGCCGATCAACGGCCTCGACCCCGAAGGGATCCTGTGGGTGCGCACGTTCATGCGCACGTTGGCGGCGCAGGGCAGGACCGTCCTGGTGTCGAGCCACCTCATGAACGAGATGGCCCAGACGGCCGATCGGGTCATCGTGATTGGCCGCGGTCAGATGATCGCCGACTCGACCGTCGACGAGCTGGTCAACGCCAACTCGGCCCAGACGGTGCGGGTGCGCGCGCCCGAATCCGACCGCCTGGCCGGCCTGCTGCGCCAGCGGGGGGCGACCGTCCAGGCGGTTCCCGACGGGACCTTGACCGTGAGCGGCCCCGACAGCGCGCAGATCGGTGATCTGGTCGCGGCCGAGGGCATCGTCGTCCACGAGCTGACCCCGATCCGCGCCTCGCTCGAGGAGGCCTTCATGAACCTGACCCAGTCGAGTGTCGAGTACCACGGCGCCCCGGCCGGCCCTGCGCCCGCTCCCGCGGCGGCTCCTCCCGCCGGTCCGGCACCGGACCTTCCTTCGGCGCCGCCCGCTCCTGCCGGTCCGGCACCGGCCCCTCCTCCGATGCCGGCTCCTCCTGCCGGGGGAGCGCCGGCCGCTCCTGCCGGACCGAGGCCGGGACAATGACCGACGCCGGCTTCGGCGGGGCCCCGCCGCCCGGCGCGGCCACGGCCGGCGGTGTCGGGCTGGGCACGCCGCCCACATCCGGGGTGCGCAAGGCCACGTTCATTGACGTGGTGGCGTCGGAGTGGATCAAGCTGCGGTCGCTGCGCTCGACGACGGTCACAAGCCTGATCACCGCCGTCCTCGCCATCGGGATTGGCCTGCTCGTGTGCGTTCTCGTGGCCGCCAACCCCAACAACAGCGGCAGCCCTAACGACCCGACCACGCTCAGCCTGGCCGGTCTCTCCCTCGCCCAGCTCGTGGTGGCGATCCTCGGCGTGATGGCGGTGAGCAGCGAGTACTCGAGCGGGACGATAAGCGTGAGCCTGATGGCCGCCCCCCGTCGGGCCCGGTTCATGCTCGCCAAGGTGCTCGTCGTCACGGTCCTGTGCTTCGTCCTGGGAGAGGTCCTTGCGTTCGCGTCGTTCGGAATCGGCCAGGCCATCCTCCACGGCTCGACGACGTCGGCGTCGCTCTCGGAGCCGCAGGTCCTGCGGGCCGTGTTCGGCGCCGGCCTCTTCCTCACGGCTCTCGGGTTGCTCGGCGCCGGGCTCGGCTTCCTGCTGCGCTCTACCGCAGGGGGCATCGTGGCGTCGGTCGCCGTCATCTTCGTGATTCCCATCATCACCAACTTCATCCCCGGCACCACCGGCAAGGACCTGACCAAGTACTGGCCCACCCAGGCCGGCAGCAACATCTACCGGGTCAGGGACGGGATCGACACCACGGTGATGGCCCCGTGGAACGGCTTCGGCGTGATGCTGGCGTTCGTGGCCGTCGTGCTCGTCGTGGCCTTCGTGGTCCTCGATCGACGCGACGCCTGAACCGGTCGTTTGCCTTCTCGTCCCGACCGGCCGCTCAGCCGACCGGACCGGTCTCCTTGGTCGGCTCCTGGTCGTTGGAGCGGTGCCGGCGGACGAGGACGACGACGACGATGGCCACGACCAGGACACCGACGGCGATGAGACCGGCCGTGCCCACGGTGTGGGCGGCGGTGCGCCAGCTGGCGCCGGCCACATAGCCGAGCAGCACGTAGGCGGCGCCCCAAAGCATGCCGCCGATGGCGTTGAACAGGAGAAACTGTCGGTAGGGCAGCTTGGCCATCCCTGCGAAGCCGGGGATGAGCGCCCGCAAGGCGGCGGCGAACCGGCCGACCAGGACCGCCCATCCGCCCCTGCGCCTGACCGCAGCCTGACCGCGGGCGACGTGCTGCGGCTTGATGAAGCGGGAGAGCGGCCCCTCGAGCAGTCTCAGGCCCCAGCGTCGGCCGACGGCGTATCCGATGGAGTCCCCGATGATGGCTCCGGCGATCACGGCGACGAAGGCGACCACCAGGTTGATGCGCCCGTAGTACGCCAGCACCCCGGCGAGCACCGCCGCCGTCTCTCCCGGAAGGATGAACCCGATGAAGATGGCGGACTCTCCGGCCGGAAGGGCGAACACGAGGGCAACCGCAGCCAGACCGTGCAAGTGGAGGATGGAGTTGGTGATGCTGCTCAAGCGGGGGCCTCTCGGAGGTATCGAGCGATCTGGTAGCCCGCATTCTGTCTCAGGCGGTGCGTCTCGCTCCGATGGGGCTCAGCGGGCTCTCAGCGGCCCGTTGCGGACGGCGGGTCGAGGTCCAGTTCCGCCCATACGGCCTTGCCGGCGTCGTGCTCATCGACGCCCCAGCGGTCGGCGACGGCAGCCACCAGGGCGAGGCCTCGACCGGTCGTCGATGTCGCGTCCGGCCGTTGCAGCACGGGGCGTCCCCTCCCCGTGTCGAACACGTCGATGCGCAGCGTGTTCCCGTCCCACGCCAGAGTCAGCTCGGGCGAGGCTCCGGCATGCTTGACCGAGTTGGTGACCAGCTCGGTGACGACGAGCGCCACGCGCGGGTCCTCCCCGCGTTCGATGACATCGCGCGCCATCTCCCGAGCCAGGCGACTGCTCACCGCCGATGACGGCAGCGTGGTGGAGACGACTCGGGCGGGGCGGCGTGAACCGTGGCCTGGCACTGAGCCGTCCGGAGAACCCGGGCCGGCTGGCGAAGTCGGCGTCACTCCAGGCCTTATTCCCAGGAGCACGAAGCGGTAATCGCTCGGGCGGCGGACGGTCTGGCGGGTGGACGGTCTGGCGGGTCGACGGTCGGGCGGGTGGACGGTTGGCGGTGAGGGAGGGCAGGATCGGCCCCATGAGCGATCAGGGAGCCGACGTCGTCCTCGTCCGCCACGGCGAGACGGAGTGGAGCGCATCGCGCCGTCACACCGGACGCACCGACATCGACCTGACGGCGGAGGGCGAGGAGCAGGCCAAGGCCGCCGTGGCGCTGCTCGGCGCTACCCCGTTCGACCTGGTGCTCACCAGCCCGATGCGCCGGGCCCGTCATACCGCCGAGCTGGCCGGCCTCGCCCCCTACGAGATCGACGACGACCTACGGGAGTGGGACTACGGCGACTTCGAGGGTCTCACGACGCCTCAGATCCACAGCGACTACCCCAACTGGGACGTCTGGAGGGGCCCGTGGCCCGGAGGCGAGACGAGCGCCGAGGTCGCCACCCGAGCCGACCGGGTGGTGCGAAGAGCCGCTCGCGAGGGCCCGGGCAAGCGGGTGGCCATCGTCGCCCACGCGCATATCCTGCGGGTTCTCGCGGCCCGGTGGGTCGAGCTCGACGTCACCTTCGGCCGGGTCCTCGCCCTCGACACCGCCACGGTGAGCAAGCTCGGATGGGAGCACGATGTCCGGGTGGTCCGTCGTTGGAACGTGGCGCCGTAAGGATGGGGGAGTGAGCTCTTCGAATCCGTCCGACCCGGGGCGCCTACCCGGCGAAGCCGGAGGTTGGGGGCCGCCGATCCCTGCGGCGGGTGTTCCCTCCGGCGGTGGTACGGGTTCGGCCCCCTCGGGGGCGGATGAGCGCTGTTACGTCCATCCCGAGCGCCCGGCGGCGTCGGTCTGCCGGCGCTGCGGCCGGCCCATCTGCACCGACTGCATGCGGGAGGCTCCCGTCGGCTGGCAGTGCGCCCGCTGCGTACGCCACGACAGCCGGCGGGCTCCGGTGACACGCTGGCAGCCACGCGCCAGGGGGACCCTCGGCGCTACGAGGCTGACGCCGCTCGTGATGGTGATCGTTGCCATCAACGTGATCGTGTTCGTGATCGAAGAGGCGGATTTCAACTCGATCGTCGACCGGTTCTCGCTCGTCCCCTACCTGACCATCCACCAGCCCTACCGGTTGATCACGGCGGCGTTCCTGCATGCCAACTTCACCCACATCCTGCTCAACATGCTGGCGCTCGTCATCATCGGCCCGGCCCTCGAAGCCGCCGTGGGCAAGGGTCGCTTCGTGGCCGTCTACCTGATCTCGGCGGTAGGCGGCGAGGTGCTGAGCTACCTGGTCGGCCCCATCGGCGAGGTGTCGCTCGGCGCATCCGGCGCCATCTTCGGGGTGATGGGCGCCTACCTGATCCTCGCCCGCCGCCGCCGGTGGGACCTTTCGATCGTGGTGCCGCTCATCGGCATCAACCTGCTGTTCAGCTTCCTCGATCCCGCCATCGACTGGCGAGCCCACGTTGGTGGCCTGGCCGTCGGCGCCTTGCTGGCGTGGGTCTTCTCCTGGGCGGAGGAGCGGCCGGCCTCGGTGCGGCGGGCGATCGAGCCCCTGGCCTGTGTCGGGGTCCTTGTCGTCCTCGGGGTGCTGAGTCGAATCCCGCCCGGGCACGTCGGCATCTGAGGCGCCAGGTGCGATCCGATCGGATTCTCAGGTTGTTCTGATGTCGGCTACAGGTTCGGGTGGAAAGGTGCAACACGTGGTGGCCTCCCCGGTACGAGCGCGGACGACCCCGCCGGCGGCGTGGGCCCACAATGAGGTCGCGGCGTTGATCGCCGCGAGGGGTGACGACGGGCGTCGCGCCTATGTGGAGGGAGTCACCGACCGGAGCGTCTCGTGGGCCGACGTGGCGGAGCGCGCCGAGGTCTGGAAGGAGCTGAGCGGCGTCGTCGGTGCTCCCGCTCCGTCCGACGACCGGACGCTCCCGTCCCGGCCGCCGGGGGCAGTGCGGGTCGGGCTCGCGATGAGCGACCCGATCGAGATGATCGTGGCGTTCCTCGGCGCCGTCGCCGCCGGCTTCACTGTGACGCCGCTCGACCCCGGCGCCACACCGAGCGAGCTGTCGGCCAAGATCGACGCCCTCGGGCTTGCGGCCGTCGTCGGCGGCGACGACGACATCGCCTCGAGCAACGACGAGCCCACCCCCTCCGGTTTCCCGTGGGTTCCGGCCGGCATCGAGCTGTGGCGGGCCGGACCGGCAGGTGTGCACCGCATCGGGCCGGCCGAGGGCGTGGAGGGTGCCCCCGGCGGAGATGCCGCCCTTGTCCTGGCCAGCTCGGGCACGACCGGTGCCCCCAAGCTCATCCCGCTGACGGTGTCCCAGCTGCTCCACACGGCCCGCAGCGTCGTCTCCGCTCACCGTCTCGTCGCCGACGACAGCGGCTACAGCCCGCTCCCGCTCTGGCACATCAACGGGCTCGTCGTCGGCGTGCTCGCCGCCCTCGTCGCCGGTCATCGCCTGGTCGTCGAGCGTCGCTTCTCGGCGTCGCAGTGCTGGGACGTTGTAACCGAACAGCGGATCACCTGGCTCAACCTCGTCCCCGCCATCATCTCGGTGCTCGCCGACCAGGAGGCCCCGCCCGCCGAGGTCACCGCCAGGATTCGCTTCGCCCGTTCCGCTTCGGCACCACTCCCGCTCGCTGCCCTCGAGGCGTTCGAACGCCGCACCGGGATCCTGGTCATCGAGACCTACGGCATGACCGAGGCCGCCAGCCAGGTGACCGCAAATCCGCCGACCGAGCCGGGACGCCGCACCGGCTCGGTCGGCGTTCCATTCGGCCTTGACCTGCGCGTCGTCGACGAGGCACGCGTGCCCGTCGCCGCCGGCACGGTCGGCCAGATCGAGTTGCGCGGTCCGAGCGTCATCTCCGAGTACTGGATGCCGGCGGGGTCGACGACGACGTCGCGACCGGCGCGCGCTCCCGACGGCTGGCTCGCGACCGGTGACCTTGGACGCCTCGACGACGACGGCTACCTCGTTCTCGTCGGTCGCGCCGACGACGTCATAAACCGGGGCGGAGAAAAGGTGTATCCGAGAGAGATCGAGGAGGTCATCCTGGCCGACCCGGCCGTCGACGTGGCCGCCGTCGTCGGCCGACCCGACCCGACCGTCGGCGAGGTCCCCGTCGCCTTCGTGCTCGACCGAGGCGTCGTCGATCCAGCTGAGCTGACCGCCCGGCTGACCAGGACCTGCGAACGGCGGCTCAGCCGCTTCCGGCGCCCGGCGGAGATCATCGTCACCGACGCCGTACCGGTAGGGCCCAACGGCAAGATCCGCAGAGGCGACCTCCGGCGGCGGCTGCAACCACCCCATCGGTGATACCCGGGCCCGTCGGGAAAGATGGTCACTGTGAAGGAAGCGGCGCCCGGGATGAGGGCACGACTCGAGGATCGGAGTCGACAGGACGCGAAGCCGAACGGCGGCCACCTCTACGCCGTCGACGTTGTCAGGTTGCTGACCATCATCGGCGTGATCGTGGTCCACTCGACGTCGCTGACCTCGTCGGGCACGGACGCGACCGGCGCCGTGCTGATCGTCACCCACGTCACGAGGGACGTGTTCCTCTTTCTCTCCGCCTTCGTGCTCGGCTACAGCACCCTGGCCCGCCCGGCGAGGCCGATGTCGTTTTGGCGGCGGCGGTATCCGCTCGTCGTCGTCCCCTACGCCGTGTGGAGCCTGATCTACGTGCTCACCGGGGGGGACCTCGGGTCTCCCCTGCACGACGTCGGCCGCTACCTGCTGGACCTCACCGACGGCGGCGCCCACTTCCATCTCTACTTCCTGCTCCTCACCCTCCAGCTGTACCTCGTCTTCCCGGCTCTCTTCCGATTCCTCGTCGGCCGGCCGAGGGCGCAGATCCCCGTCCTCGCCGCCAGCGTCGTCTTCCAACTGGGGTTCTCCGCCGCCATCCACTACGGCTGGAATCCTGCGGTCCTCGGCGTGTGGCTCGCCCATCCCGGATCCTGGCTGCCGAGCTACGAGCTCTACGTCGTCGGCGGGGTGCTCGGCGCCATCCATTTCGAGGCCGTCACGGCGTGGGTGCGCGCCCACTCGCGACTCATAGCGGTGGCCTTCCTCGGCTCGATCGGTTTGGCTATCGCCAGCTACCTCGTCGACCTCGGTGTGCTCGACGACGGGATCCTGCGGGCCAGCGGCGTCTTCCAGCCCGTCACCGTCGTCGAGGCTGCCACCGGCATCCTGGCGCAGTATGCCTTCGGACTCTGGCTCGTCGATCGGGTCGGCGAACGCCGTCTTGCTCAGCTCAAGGCCACATCCGATGCCTCCTTCGGCGTGTACCTCGCCCACCCCCTGGTGATCTCGGCCGTCCTCGACGTCGCCGGCGCGGCCGGCATCAAGACGGCGCTGGGTGGATGGCCGAGTGGCCTCGTCGAAGCCATCGTGGTCGTCGGCCTCGTCCCCTTCGTCTACGCCGTCACCCTCGCAGCCGTGCTCCTCGCCCGCAGGACCCGCCTCAGCCTGCCCCTTACGGGACGCCGGCTGGCCCCGGGCGCCAGGGTGTCCACTGCGGACGGGGCCCGGTCCCCGGACCGCGAGCGGTCATCGCCGACGCCCACCGTCTCCGTCCCCGACGCCGATCCCACGATCGCCACGCCGTGACGGCCCGTCTCTACCCCCCAGAAAGGATCGTCGCCATGCTGACCGACCTCCTCGACCTCCCCGCCCGCTCCGAAAAGCCCCGCACCGAAGGGTTGACGATGGTGATCGACGGGGGGCTCCCCACCGGCCTCTTTGACGACGCCGTCACCACGGCGGCGGGGTATATCGACGTCGTAAAGTTTGGGTGGGGGACGGCTGTCGTGACCACCGACATCGACCGCAAGCTCGCCAGGCTGCGCGCCCTCGGAATCCCCTTTTACCTCGGAGGGACCCTTTTCGAGAAGTTCGTCATCCAGGATCGCTTCGACTCGTACCTCGCCCTGTGCCGCCGGTTGGGGACGAGGACCATCGAGATCTCCAACGGGACGATCGATCTGTCCAACTCGGCCAAGGCCGCCTACATCCGCAAATGCGCCGACGAGTTCCAGGTGATAAGCGAGGTCGGTTACAAAGACGCCGACCGCTCACTGCGACTCTCGCCATCGAAATGGGTCGACTGCATCTCCGAGGATCTCGACGCTGGAGCTTCGCTCGTGATCACCGAGGCGAGGGAGAGTGGGAGGAGTGGTATCTGCCGGGCGACGGCGAGCTGCGATTCGGCCTCATCGAGGACATCCTCTCGAGCGGTATCCCGGCCTCCCGACTCGTCTTCGAGGCACCCAACAAGGAGTTGCAGACGTACTTCATCGAACGGGTCGGCGCCGAGGTCAACCTCGGCAACATTCGTCCGATCGACGTGATCGGCCTCGAGACGCTGCGTCTCGGCCTCCGGTCCGACACGCTCCTGCATTTCGAGGCGGCTCGGATAGGTGCCCTTCCCGAGGAGGACGATGCCGATGCGTGAGGGAATCGATGCCTTCCATCTGGCCATACCGGCTCGGGACCTCGACGAGGCGGAGCGCTTTTACGTGGCCGGCCTCGGCTGTCACCTGGCGCGCCGCTATGACGACCGGATCACCCTCTACTTCTTCGGTGACCAGGTCGTCTGTCATCTGAGCGACGCCTGGGACCGTGACCCGAGCTCGCTCTACCCCCGGCACTTCGGGATCACGTTCCGGCGAAGAGAAGATTTCGACGCCGTCCTGTTTCTCGCCGAGACGCGCGAGCTGACCTTCTTCCAGCCGGTCCAACCCCGGTTCAAGGACCGGGTCGAGGAGTACCTGACCTTCGTGTTGCGCGACCCGTCCAACAACCTCATCGAGTTCAAGCACTACCGCGACCATCGGATGATGCACTGACCGGCGACGTGTCGGCCGGTTACGAAAGGTAGCGGTGGGCCAAGAAACACCTTGGGGCGGCCGCACCGAGTCGATGTAACATCTGGCGTTTTGTCCCGACCACCCTGGTACGGCAACGACCACCTCGACTCGCCGTCCTCCTCAGCGGCGTCGACGTCGGCTTGGCCGTTGCGGTTGATCGTGGCCCGACACGGTCGGACGTCGTGGAACGCGCGGGGGCTGTTTCAGGGTCACGCCGACATTCCGCTCGACGCCGAGGGCGAGGCGCAAGCGGCGGCGTTGGCCGCGACCCTGGCACCCCTGCGTCCCGACCGTATCGTCGTGTCGGACCTGGCCCGCGCCCGCCAGACCGCCGCGCCGCTCGCCGTCGCCACCGGGCTCGACCTCGAGATCGACCATCGAATGCGGGAGGTGGACGTCGGAACCTGGGAGGGAATCACCGCGGCCGACGCCGCCGCTAGGTTTCCCGACGACTACCGAGCGTGGACCGCAGGCCATGACACCAGGCGAGGTGGAGGGGAGACGAGGTCCGATGGTGGCAGGAGGGCGGCCGACGCCATCGTCGAGCACCTGCTCGCCGCCGGTGACGGGACCCTCGTCATCGTCATCTCCCACGGCCTCGTCCTGAGGGCTGCGCTCGACGAGCTCTCCAGCCGCGGGCTTGTCGACATCGATGGTCCCTCCGCTCCGTTTGCCAACGCGGCGTGGCTCGATCTGCGGGCCGAGGTCCCGACCACCTGACGGCGGCGCTTGGCCCATCGGGCCCGCAGCCACGGGTGGCACTTCGGGGTCGTAAGCTCCGGGACAGGTCACCTCCAGGGGCCACGATCCAGGGGAGCCGATGTCGTCGAAGGGAAAGCGGGAGCGGTTGCCTCGCCTGCGGACCTCCCACCGGCTCGGCGGACCCCGGATGGTCGTCTTCGCGACCGTCGCGGCGTTGGCCGTGGCCGCATCCGGCGCCGGTCTCATGAAGGTGGCCCACGGCCGAGCCGCCTCGCTCGGGGGACCGGGCGCCGGCCGGCCATCGAGCCCGGCGGGCGCCAAGCTCAGGATCCCGGTGATCCCTCCCTCGCTCGTCGACTCGAGCGCCGGCGGCCGACCGCTCGGGCGAGGCGTGTACGTCACCCCACGTCAGGTGCTCGCTGCGGTCGGACCGATGCCGAGGGGCATGTCGGCCAGCGTGCACGTGCTCCACGTTGGTGGTCTCGAACGGTATTACGTCCAGCTCGCGCCGCGCTCGGCGGCGAAGGGCCCGGGCCGGCTCCCTGTGTACGTCGCCCTGCACGGCCATCACATGAACCCCGCCCAGATGGTTCGTGCCACCGGTCTGCCGAGCCTCGCCGGTCCTGCCGTGCTCGTGTACCCGGCGGGGATCGGAGAGTCGTGGGACGCCGGCGGGTGTTGTTGGTTCGCCCACGTCCACCACGTCGACGACGTGGCCTTCCTGGCCGCCGTGGTCCGGCAGGTCCTCGCCGAAAATCCGGGCGCGGCCCGATCCAAGGTGTACGCCCTCGGGTTCAGCAACGGTGGACGGATGGCCTACCGGGCGGCGTGTGCCCTGCCAGGAACGTTCTCGGGGATGGCGGCCGTCGAGGCCGTCCCCGTTATGGGCTGCCGGCACCTGCACCCGCTCAACATCGAGATCGTGGCCAGGAGCCACGACCCGCTCCTGCGCTTCGGCCGCCAGCGGCGCAACACCATCGACGGCTACCGCGGCCCGACCGTGACCGCGACCGTCGCGACGTGGGAGCGCCTCGACGGGTGCGTCGGTCTCCCGGTCACGAGGCGGCAGGGAACGACGACGATCATGACGTGGTCGCGTTGCCGGGCGGGCACCCACCTGCAGTACGCGCTCTACGCCGGCTCCGGGCACGTCTGGTCCTGGGGGCGGGGGGTCAACCCCTCGGCGAGCGACCTGGTCCTCGCTCAGCTGGGCCACAACCTCCGTCCCCGAAGCGGCGTCGACCATCACCCCTTCGTTCACCGGAGCGATCACGACTGGTTCTTCGGGCTCGACGCCGCCGACGGTGCCGTCCCGGCGATCCGGGGCCTGTAGCTCGACGCCATCCGGTCAATCCAATGAGCTTTCTTTGCCCACTGATAGGAGAATCACGGGTGAACCCACTCACCGGTGTGGTTTGCGCCGGGCCGGGTGTTTGGGTGGGCCGCGGTGTCGGTTATGCGGCGGTTTGGAGTTCGACGTGGTAGCCGAGGGCTTGGAGTTGGGCCACGGCGCGTTGTCGGGCTCGGTCGGCGTCGCGGGTGGCGAAGTAGTCGCCGCCGAGGTCGTTGTAGTCGCAGTCGTCGGTGAGGAGATGCCAGGCGATAATCAGGATGGAGTGGCCCACGGCGATGGCTGCTCTCTTCTTGCCGATCCGTTTCGCTAGGCGCCAGAACTGCGCGGAGAGGTAGGTGTCGCGGCTTCGGGCGGCGGCCCAGGCGCACTCGGTGAGCATGTCACCGAGCCAGATGTCGCCCTTGGTGGTTTTGCCCGAGTGGCGTTTGCCGCCGGTGATGTTGTTGCCCGGGCAGCGCCCGGCCCATGACGCCAGGTGGCCGGCGGTGGGGAAGACCGACATGTCGACACCGATCTCGGCGATGATGACCTCGGCGGCCCGTTTGCCGACCCCGGTGATCGTGTCGAGGTGGTCACGGGCGGTCTCGAAAGGGGCCATCACCGCGTCTACTTGGGTGTCGAGGGCGTCGATAGAGCGCTCCAGTTGCTCCAAGTGGTCAAGTGACAGGCCGATGAGCAGGGCGTGGTGGGCCTCGAAACGGCCCCGCAGCGCCTGGCGTAGCTGGGGGATTTTCGCGCGTAGCCGTCCCTTGGCCAGCTCGGCGAGTACTTCCGGGTCGCGTTCGCCGGCGATGAGGGCCCGCAGCATCGCCCGGCCCGACACGCCCAAGATGTCCGAGGCGACCGAGTCGAGCTTGATCCCCGCGTCTTCCAGCGTCTTTTGCACTCTTTGGACCTCCGAGGTATGCGCCTGGATCATCCGTTTGCGATAGCGGGTCAGGTCCCGGAGTCGACGGACGGCCGGTGGCGGCACGAACGAGCCCCGCAACAAACCATGCTCTAACAGTTCGGCCAGCCACGCCGCGTCGCACACGTCTTCTCCGAACTACGCGAGGCCCGGGCATAGAGCGCTCATCTGGCAGGTCAGCATGCTTGGGGGTTGCCCGCGTTGGCGGCGGTCGATGTTCGCGCGACTTCGGCGAAGGTGGGCATGCCGAGGTTGACCGAGTTGGTGCGCCGCTCGGCGATGAGGTCCATCTGGGCGAGTTTCTCGCGCGCACCGTCGAGGCTCACGCGTAGGCCCTCGGCCTCGCCGAGCCAGCCGTTGGACTCGGCCTCGTTGATGCGCTCGAGGAGGTTGTCGCGGATCTCGACCAGCCGTGACCGCTCGACGGGGTCGGGGCGGAGCAGCGGGCAGCGCAGGCAGCTGTGCTCGTGGATGCACGGCGTCGCGTAGGAGCGGCCGCACTCACCGAGCGCCACTTTGCGCCGGGAGAAATGCCCGAGGAACTCCTCCCACTCCTCGTCGGTCGGCACCCGATATTCCTCGGCGGGCCGCAACGCCCGGCGGCGGTTGATGAAGGCACGGTGGCCGCTGATCACCTCTTCGGGGTAGACGGCCTTGTAACCCATGGTGGTGTTGATGTCGCGGTGTCCGGCCACGAGCTGGGCGATGTGCGGTGGCATTCCGTGGAGGATCGCGTCGGTGATGAACATTCGGCGGAAGTCGTGGAAGGTGTAGCGCAGGGTCCGGCCGTCCGGGCCGATGACGCCGATCTTCACAAGGGCGTGGTCGAGGTATTGCCGTAGGGCCGTCTCCGAGACCGGCTGGTCCTCGAGCCGGCGGCGGCACTGGAACAGCAGCGGCATCGGCGCAAGGTAGACCCGTTCGTTCTTGTCGTAGGACACGACGAGCGGGACACGCCCCTCGGTGTCGCGGACCCGGCCGACGATCGCGGCGAGCACGTCGGCGAGCTCGGGTGAGACGACGAGGAGCCGCTCTTGATCGGTCTTCGAGGGGGCGATCTGTAACAGCGGGACAAGTTCGCCGGTCGTCGGGAGCCGGTATCGGACGAGACTGTGGTGCGACAGCTCGGTGAGCTCCTCGATGCGGATGCCGGTGTGGCGGAGCACCTCGACCATCGCCCAGGTCCAAAAGGCCCGGTGCTCGGCGAAGGTGAGGTCGCGCCGCCGGCCGCTGTCGAACTCTGCGGCCCAGACCCGCCCGGTCGTGGTCGTCCGCATCACCGGCCGGCGAAGCGTCTCGCCCGCCGCGCTGAACACCTCGCCTTGTTCGGCCGCTGCGGCTGCGGCGAGCAGCTCGGCGGCTCGATGCCGTTCGGCCTCGACGAACGCCACGAGGGTCGGCAGCACCGGGAGGCGCTCCCTGGTGCGCTGATCCATGCGGGACTTGCGTCGCAGACGGTCCTTCTTGTGCGAGACGTCGCTCGCGCTGACCGGGCAGCGCACGGCCCACGGCCCCCACCGCCCGGGGTCCTCCTCGGCCCACTCGGCGAGATCGAGGTAGAAGGCGCGCACCGCGCCGAGGACGCTCCGGCCATCGAAGCGGGCCGTCGTCGAGCCGGCCCTCGTCCTCATCATCACCCGCTGCTTCCACGCCGCCGCGACCTCCCGGGGGAGCTTCAGGGAGTCGATGCCAGGGTGGTGGGCCTCGAGATCGGCCCAAAACAGCTTGCCGAGCAGGTAGGCGAAGCGCTGCAGCGACGAAAAATCGACCGAGGGCTGCCGCTCGGCGAGGTAGTCGACGAGGACGTCGCGCACCGGCCGACACGCAAGGCGGTAGCGGTCGATGAGCTGTGCGCAGCTCGGCTGGCCGCGCCCCGAGAAGACCCGCAGCGTCGCCGGCGCGTCGGCGCCGAGCGCAGCGGCGTCGCGCAGCAGTTGGTAGAACAGCGGGCTGCCGGCACGACCCTCGGCCTCGCCGCGCATCTGACGGGCGAGCTCCAGCAGCTCGACGCAGTCCCCGACGGTCACCTCGGCGACGAGGCCGCCTTTCGCGGCGAGGACGCACGCAATGCGCGTCAGCGCTTGCTGGCCGGCCTGGAGCCCAACAGCGCCGTCGTTGACGGAACCGACGAGCGCAGCGAAACCCTCCGGGTCGCGGGTGCGGGCCATCTCGAGCGCGAGATTGCGGCGCGTCCCTGCCGAGGCAAGCAGGAACGGCAGACTCGGCCGGATCACGTCCGCGCCGATCATCACCAACAAGCCGGGGGCGAGATGTCCGAGCGGCCGGGCGGCGCCCGGCCCGGCTTGTCCGTCGGAAGGGTCGACGAGAGTCCGCCAGTCCGCCACCGTCTCGGCGCCACTGGCCAGCCACCGCTCCTGCCAGGTCCCGCCGGCCCGGGCCTGCAGCCAGCTCACGACGGCCAAGACACCGAGGCGACGACTCTGCTGGCTGAAGCGGTTCTCGAGAGCGAACGGCGGCGAGAACAGCCGCTGCACCATCGCCGCGCGAGGCGCCAGCGTCAGCGGCCACGAGGAGGCGGCCGGCCGTGGAGGAAAGCGGACGAGGAGCTCGGAGCGGGCCGCCGGTGCCGCCGGGTCGACCACGGCGTCGGGGACGTTCGTTCCCGTCACTTCGCGGCCTTGCCAAAGAGGGCATCGAGGCTCTCCGAGTTATAGCCCGCTGCTGGCCCAGCGCGACGCTCGGGTCCCTTCGCGTAGAAGGCGAGCATCGTCTCGATGACGTCGCGGACCTGCGGGTTGAGATAGCGCTGGGTCGTCGAAAGGTGGGCGTGCCCCAGCACCCACTGGATGTCGGTGAGCGGGACGCCCGGATCCCGCGCCATCCGATAGGCGGCGGTGTGACGGAGATCGTGCAGCGACCAGTTCGCCCCGGCAGCGACGTTCGCCCGGTTGAACATCGCCCGCGTGGCGTCGTAACCGAGCCGGCGGCGCGGGCGGCGCAGCGTCCACCACAGCGGCTGGTCGCGACCGGTCGGCACGTCACCCTCCAGCTCGGCCTGATAGAGGCGGAGCCAGACAAACGCATCGGGCGAGGCCGGCACCGGCTGCAGAGCACGCGTGCCTTTGCGGACCACGGTGATGAGCTGCTGTCCGGGATCGGCGTCGCCGACCGTCGCGCCGAGCAGCTCCGAGGCGCGCACGCCAGCGGAGACGTAGAAGGCAACCAGCGCCCGGTCGCGGTGCGAACACAGCGTGGCGAACAGCTGATCGAACGCCTCGTCGGGGATCATCCGAGGGGCTTGCGTGGCGATCTTCGGCCGGTAGCGGCCACGGCGCGTCCTCACAAAAGGCTCGAGGGGGTTGTGGTGCACCTCGACCCGCCCACGGTGCGCGCCGCGCACGAGGGGAAACGGGTTGACCATCGGACCGGTGCCGACCTCGAGGTGGAAGTCGTAGAAGGCGCGCAGCACGCTCTCGGCATGCGCAACCGTCGCCGGGGCGTAACGAGGCCCTGGCGGGCGCTTGCCGGTCAACGCGTTCGGTGTCGAGAGCTGCCGCCGCAGCGGCAGCTCCGCCGGCCGACGCCAGTGCGAGCGGGAGAGCTTCGGTGCCACCGCCAGCCAGCGACAGAAATCCCGGGCCTCGACCCGGGTCGCCTTCTCCCAGTCGACCCCAACGGCGGAGAGGAAACGGAACCACCGCAACAGGTCCATCCCATACGAGCGCAGGGTCGTCGCCGGCCGCCCGCAAGCACCGAGCTCCGCGAAGTAGGCATCGACAGCTGGGATCGGCCCACTCGCAGCATCGAGCAGCCGGTAGGGGCGGAAGGGATCACCCGTCGCCGCCAGCGACCCCACCACAGGCAGCACGAGTTGGCTCAGGTCAGTCGGATCGTCGTCCTCGTCGAGCACGGGCCAGCAACGTAGCGGCCTCGTCCGCCGATCACGCGCCTACCTGGGCCACAAGCCCAGGTAGTTCGGTCAACAGGTCGGTCTTATGGCCCGGGACCATCTTCACATGCCGGGCGTTGACCAGCATCAACTCGAAGTCGGCCTCTTCCAACAGATACCAGATCGGCTTCCAGTACTGCCCGGTCGCTTCCATCACCACCTCGGTGACGCCCTCGGCGCCCAACCAGGCGGCCAGGTCCTCCAGACCGTGCGTGAACGTCGAGTACGTCCGAACCTGCCGGCTTCGCCCCCCCACACCGTCGGGGACTCGCACACACGCCACCACCTCGTCCTTGGCCACGTCGAGACCGGCACAGCGTTCCACCAACCGTTCCATCACCACCACCACCTCCAGGTCGTTGCAATCAAGTACCCGACGGGGCCAACCGAGTCAACGACGCTGACAGACGTCATGGAAAGGAACAGTTCGTGGTGCCGAGAAGACCCCCGCGTCAGTCTTTTACACGGGCTTCGCTGCACCAAGGAAAGCCGAGCTTGGACGGGCACACCACCATTCTCATCCCTCGTGGAGGCCGCAGGCCATGGGGTCTTTTACAGACTGAACCCGGAAAAGTGGGCAAAGAAATTCCCTGACGCCGCAGTACGGGCACGGTCGTCGGCGGCCCGACCCCCGGCTCGACCCCCTGCCCGACCCGCAGCGGTCCCAAGACGGGCCGTCCCCCGACGCCGTCCGGGGAGCTTGTACCCAGCTCCCGGGCCCCCTCACCCGCGAGCCCACCCCCGGGCCGAGTCGGCCCCTGGCGCGTCGTCGGGGATCTGCTCGAGATCGGTGGCGTCGGCGTCGGTGAGCTCGAGGTCCGGGCCTTCACCGCCGCCGGGAACGTCGTCGGGCGCCTCCCCATCGGCTCCCACCTCATCGGCTCCGACTGCGTGGGCGCCGGCTTCGTCGGCGGCGACGGGGTCCACATCCCACCCGGCCGCCTCCTCGGTGCCGGCAGGACGCCTCGGTGGGCCCGACCCGTCGGGATCGTCCATCCCCCCGTCGAGGATGGACAGCTGCTCGGGATCGTCGAGGTCGGCGCCGGCTTCGCGCAGTTCGGTCTTGTCGACGATCAGCTCGGTGTCCAGGTCTCTTGTACCTTCGGGCCCACCGCCGGACTCGCTACCGAGGACATCTTCCTCGTCCAGGGCCTCATCGAGGTTCTCGAACGCCTCGTTCTCATCGGGTGGCTCTTCGGGGATGTCGCTCATCGTCAAGTGGTAATACCCGCTTGACCGGTGCTCGACACCTTGGGGCCCGGGATGTCAGTCGTCGTGGGACTGGGACATGGCATCCGGCTCGGTCACGGAGTCGTCGCCTTCCGATTCACCGCTGGCTCTCGCCTTGCTCGAATAACTCCGACCGGCCCTGATGCTCTCGATCATGAGATTGACCATCTTCCGGTCGAACGCTGTACCGCCCGCTACGCCGGGAAACCATCGTCCGGATGAACGGGCGAAGCTGTCGGCAATATCAACGGCCTCGTCGAGCTTCAGGCGCTTCAGTTTCCCGTTGACGGCGTGTTCCAAATACCAGCTGCCGCTTTCGTTGTAGCGGACAATAACCATTGTCCGGTTGCTGCTCTCGGCGTGCACAACGCCTTTGTTCTCACGACGCCGTTGTGGTGTGGGGCTCGGGGCGGCCATTATTACGGCGGGCTCCGCTCCATCGTATTCGTCCTCGCGGTCCTTTTTCTTGAACCTCATTCTCGCAATCGGGGTCTTGTTGTACGGTTGCATCGAAATGCTCAGCTCTCTTCCTTGCCGCCCGGACGGAGTGCAACTGGGGGTTGGTGCCACGAGGTGACGAGGCTCGGCACCGGTCGAACAATAGGCGAGCGGGCGGTGTTCCGGAGGCTCGCGCGCCGCGTCAACGGAATCAATTTCCAGATTGTTTACGGAGCGAGTCCGTACGACCACGCAGAGCCTTTTTGGCGGGTGTCGAGCCGCTTATGAGCCTTCTGACGCCGGTCGAACGGCCTCGGCGGGGAGCGGGCCGAACGGCGCAGAGCGGCGGTACCGCAAGAGCAGTGCGCCGCTGCCGACGGAGAGCACCGAACCGACAAGGAGCCCTGCGGTCGCGGCCACGGCCAGGGGTCCAGGCGGAAGGGCCTGCTTGATGATCAGGAGCGGGACGGTGAAACCGACGCCGGCCACCGCGCCCACGCCGACCAGGATCCGGCGGGAGATTCGCGGTTGGCTGCCGTCTCTCACCACGTAGCGAGAGCCGAGGGTGCCGGCGGCGATCCCGGCCGGTTTGCCGAGGATGCGGGCCACGACCACGGCCAAGAAGATCCGCAGGGTAGGGCCGGAGGCGAACACCGAACCCGAGAGCCTGATCCCGATGTTGGCCAGAGCGAAGACCGGGAGGACAACGCCGTTCACGGCGGGGGTGAGGCGCAGCACCCAGACCCGCATGCCCGGCTTCGGCGGGCCTAGGGGGACAACTGGGCGGCGACGGGGGCCCCAGAGACCGGCGGTGACACCGATGACGGCGGCATCGACGCCGGCGTGGAGCATGGCCCACCAGGCCAGAAGGACGAGGAGGGCGCGGAGCCAGGCAACGGGAGCCCGTGACCACCAGATCGGGACGAGGGCGATCACGGAGGCGACGCCGACGACCAGCCAGATCGGCTGCAGGCCGCGGCTGTAGAAGAGAACGAGGATCAGGATCGAAGCGATGTCGTCGGCCACCGCCAGGGTCATGAGGAACACCCGAGCCCGTCGCGAGCCGCCTCCGATGAGACCGAGGGCGCCGACGGCGAAGGCCACGTCGGTGGCCATAGGGACGCCCCATGCCGCGGCTCCGGGACCGCCGGCGATGACGGCGGTGTAGACGAGGGCTGGGATCGCCATGCCGACCAGGGCGGCGGCGACCGGGACGGCGGCCCGGCGCAGCGAGCCGAGCTCGCCCACCGTGACCTCTCGGCGGATCTCCAGGCCGACCAAGGCGAAGAACACGAACAGCAGGCCCTGGTCGACCCAGTCCTGGATGCTCAGGTGCAGTCCGAGCGCACGTGACCAGGGAGCGAGCTGCATCCAGGTGTGGGCGTAGGAGTCCCCCGACCAGTTGGCCCAGATCAACGCCGCGATCGCCGCCACCGTCAGGGTCAGGCCTCCGGCGCGGTCGCTTCGAAGCGCCGTGGTCAACCGGCGCCACGCAACGTCTTTGGAGGCGGGAGAGGACATGCCGAGGGCTCCAGGGGCAGGATGAGACCACGCCGACCAGGCTTCCCGGCACACCCGATCTGCAGTGTACCGGCGGTCAGCGATCGCTGACCCTGCTGGCCCGATGCCCGGGTCGAATGGCGCTCAGGCCGACGCCGGGATGGCGTAGGTGACCGTCGACTGGGCCACGAGATCACCCGCTCCGGCAGAGACAAGACGGACCTCGGCCACCGACAGCCGCCGGCCTAGACGGATCAGCTCGGCCTCGGCCCACAGGTCGGCCGTCAGAGGCGGCTTGCGCAGGAAGTTGATGGTGAGACTGCTGGTGACAGCCAGGGCCACGGGTCCGATGCGAGAGAGGGTCGCGATCCACGCCGCGCCGTCGGCAAGCGACATCATCGTCGGTCCCGAAACCGTTTGGCCCGGACGCTCGTCTTCGGGTCCGATCGGTAGATGCAGGACGGCGCCGCGGTCGGTCACCTCCGAGACCTCGAACGTCCTGCGGGCTTCGGAGCGGAACGTGGCGAGCACAAAGGCATTGAGGTCGCCGGCGGACATCACGGCCGGCGGCACCTGAGATCGAAGCTGGGGTCGGGGCACCGGGCGATGTTAGAGAGCGTCCGGGGATAGCTCCGTCAGACCGGGTTGGTCCTCAACGCCCGTGGCTCTCGACGCCGCACCTCGATTGACCCGCCGGCGTCGCGGGTTTCGTACGCCGGCTGCGGCACCGAGGCCGGACCGCGCCGGACGGCGCCGGTCAAGGCATCGAAGCGGCTGTGATGCCAGGGGCAGGTGAAGCATCCGTCGATGATCGGGCCGTCGGAGAGCGGCCCACCTCGGTGGCTGCATCTGTCGGCCACCACCGCTGTCGTTCCGTCGAGCTCGGTCACGGCTAGGCGGGTGCCTTCGACCTCCGCGAGCGTCGCGACGCCGGCCTTGGCGGCGGCGCCGAGTCGGGCCCAACTGTCGGGGCCAGTGTTGAACGCATTGGTGTCGACGCCAACACCCAGGCTGTAGGTCAGGTGGCCGCCGAGCCAACCGGCGACCGAGGCCAGCCCTGCTCCAGCGAAGCTCAAAGCGACGCCCACGGTGGTCCACCGCGGACGGGCCAGCCACGAGGCACCGTAGGCGGCGGTGGCCAAGAGGTTGAGCGTGGCGTGCGTCGATCCGACCCGTCGTTCGGCGCCCGCTGTGTCCAGCCAGTCGCTTGCCCCGCTCAACGCGGTGGGGAGGGCCATGAGCACGCCGGCGCCGACCAGGGTCCTCGCCGTGCGGGGATCCTGGCCGGTCAGGTCGAGGACGGAGGCCGTGGTCCAGGCCCCGATCGGTGCCGTCACCAAAAACGGGTGGGCGGCGTGACCGAGCGGCACCCCGCTGAGGACGCTGCGGATGTTGGGCACGCGGCGGAGAGGTGAAGCGATTCGCTCGATGACCGAGCCAATCGCATCTGCGGCCCCGCTGCCCTCGATGATGTCGGTGACTGAGGTGAGCACAGGGGCAGGATGCCCCTAACCGAGGCCGGCGAAACCTCTGGGCTGGGCGCAGCCGCACATCACCCCGTTGCTGCGTGGGTAGGTTGAGTGGGGCGACTGTCGCTCGTTTGCTCGACGAGCCCGAGGTCTACGGGCTCCCGCCCGACCCCGTCGTGACGACGCGCGATCTGCCTGTCATGTGGCGAACGGCGGCCGTTGCGGCTGCCGGGCTGCTCGCCGGCCTGGCCGCGGCGTGCATCGGAGGCCGACCGTGAGTGCGGAACGACGGCGGCGAGGGGGAGCCGACCGGCCGGTGTCGGCCGAGTCGTACTACGGCCGCCCCATCATCAAGAAGCCGCTGTGGGAGCCGCTCGACATCGCCGGCTACCTTCCTCGGGGGTCTGGCCGGCGCCTCGTCGACGCTCGCGGCCGGCGCCGAGCTGACCGGTCGTCGGACCCTCGCCCGCTCCGCCAAGACGGCGAGCACCGCCGCCGCCAGCCTCTCGCTCGTTGCTCTCGTGCACGATCTCGGCCGCCCGTCGCGGTTCCCTTACATGCTGCGCGTCTTCAAGCCGACCTCGCCGATGTCAGTCGGCTCGTGGTTGCTCTCCGCATTCGTCCCGTTCAGCGCCGCCGCCACTGTGGCGGCTTGGACCGGCCGGTTCGGCGCCGCCGGTCGGGTGGCCACGCTCGCGGCGGCCGCCGTCGGTTCCGCCGTGGCCTCCTACACCGGAGTGCTCCTCCCGACACCGCCGTCCCCGCGTGGCACGAGGGGCACAGGCAGATGCCGTTCGTCTTCGTCGGCTCGGCGGCGACCGCCGCAGGGGGTCTTGGTCTTCTGGCTGCTCCGCTCGGCGAGTCGCGTCCGGCTCGCCGAGCGGCCGTTGGCGGCGCCGTCGTCGAGTTGGTGGCGTCCTCGTGGATGCGCCGGCGCATGAGGTACGTGGCGCAGGCCTACGAGCGGGGACGGCCGTCGGTGCTCTTGAAGGCGAGCGAGGCGCTGAGCGTCGCCAGCGCCGTCGGCGCAGTCGTCGGGCGGCGCCGCCGCCTGCCCTCCAAGCTCGCCGGCGTGGCCCTCCTGGCCGGCTCGGCGCTCACCCGTTTCGCCGTCTTCGATGCCGGCGTGGCCTCGGCCGAGGACCCGTCCTACACCGTCCGGCCCCAAAGGGAGCGGTTGGAGTCCGTCACGCCCCGACCGTGATCGTCGAGGCGTCGGCGTCAATCTCCGGCGGAAGGACCGCCGAGCCAAACCGTCTTCAGATTGCAAAACTCCCTGATCCCGTGGGCCGTTAGTTCCCGCCCGTAGCCGGATCGCTTGACGCCGCCGAAAGGAAGGTGGGGATAGGAGGTGACGTTGCCGTTGATGAACACCATCCCGGCCTCGAGGTCCCGTACGAAGCGGGCCCGCTCGGCCTCGTCGTCGGTCCAAGCATTCGCGCCGAGTCCAAACGGTGTGGCGTTGGCGACGGTCACGGCCTCGTCGATGCCGGAGACCCGGTAGACCGTGGCAACCGGCCCGAACACCTCTTCGCGATCGACCCGCATCTCGGGCGTGATCCCGGTCAGAACGGTCGGCGGATAGTATGACCCGGCGCCCTCGGGTACCCGACCTCCGCACAGCGCCGTGGCGCCCTTGTCGATCGCATCTTGGACCAGGCCGGCCACCTCGTCGCGCTGCGCCGCCGAGGCCAACGGCCCCACGTCGGTGCCCTCCTGCATCGGATCGCCGACAGAGAGCGAGGACATCTCGTGGACGAAGCGACGCTCGAAGTCCTCCGCCACTGCGATGTCGACGATGAAGCGCTTGGCCGCGATGCACGACTGCCCGTTGTTCAGGCACCGGGCCGTCGTGGCTACCTTGGCCGCTCGGGCCAGATCGGCCGACGGCATCACCACGAACGGGTCGCTCCCACCGAGCTCGAGCACAGTCTTCTTGGCCTCACTTCCGGCGATGGACGCCACCGACTGGCCGGCCGGGTTGGACCCGGTGAGGGTCGCCGCCACCACCCGATCGTCGCGAAGGATCGCTTCGATCTTGCCCGATGAGATCAGCAGCGTCTGGAAGGCCCCTCGAGGGAACCCGGCGCGCAGAAACAGGTCCTCGACGAACAATGCGGTCTGCGGCACGCTGGATGCGTGCTTCAGCAACCCCACATTGCCGGCCATGAGGGCCGGGGCGGCGAAGCGCATCGTCTGCCAGAGCGGGAAGTTCCAGGGCATGATCGCAAGGACAGGGCCGAGAGGCTGGTAGACGGCGTAGGCCGACGCGGCTCCGACGGCGCCGGCATCGGCCGGCTCGTCGGCGAGGAAGCCCTCGGCGTGCTCGGCGAAGAATCGGCAGGCCGCGGCACATTTCCCCACCTCCTGGCGGGCGGCCGCCACCGTCTTGCCCATCTCGGTCGTCATCATCTCGGCGACCTGGTTGACCTCGTCGTCGAGGATGGTCGCGGCGGCGAGCATCCAGGCGGCCCGATCGGCGAAGCTGGTCAGCCGGTAGTCGGCGAAGGTGGCGGCAGCCGTCGCCAGGCGGCGCTCGACCTCGGCGTCACTGAGCTCATCGAAGGTCTTGAGCGTCTCGCCGGTTGCGGGGTTGACGGTTGCGATGGCCATATCGGGCTCCTCTGGTTTTCGTGCTGTTGAGGTTCGAGCAGAGCTCTCAGGTTGTTGTACCCACAAGGCGAGGCGCCCAGCAAGATAGGTACGACTTGGCGTTTGCCGGTCGGTCGCGATTGGGTACCGATCACTGTTGGAGCCGAACGGCCCCAGGCCCCGTGACCCGAGGCGAGAACGGGTAGCACGGGCGGATCAGTTCGAACAGGAAGGTAGCGCCATGCGAGCAGTCGTCTACAACGGGCCGCGAGACGTCGCGGTCAACGATGTCCCGGATGCAAAGATCGAGCGGCCGACGGATGCGGTCGTGCGGATCACCGCGACCAACATCTGCGGCTCGGACCTGCACATGTATGAGGGCCGCACCGACCTGGAGGCCGGCAAGGTCATAGGCCACGAGAACCTGGGCGAGGTGATCGAGGTCGGCTCCGGCGTCGAAAAGGTCAAGGTGGGCGACCGGGTCTGCCTGCCGTTCAACATTGGCTGCGGGTTCTGCAAGAACTGCGGCCGGGGCCTGACGGGCTTCTGCCTGACGGTCAACCCCGGCAATGCCGGCGGAGCATACGGCTACGCCGACATGGGGCCGTACGACGGTGGGCAGGCCGAGCTGCTGCGGGTGCCCTTCGCCGACTTCAACGCTCTCGAGCTGCCGGAAGACAGCGTGGAGAGGGAGAACGACTACGTCATGCTGGCCGACATCTTCCCGACGGGGTGGCATGGAACCCGCCTCGCCGGTGTCGAGCCCGGGGACACGGTGGCCGTCTACGGCGCCGGTCCCGTCGGGACTATGGCGGCGTACTCGGCCGTCATCCAAGGAGCGAGCCAGGTGTTCGTCGTCGATCATGTGGCGGAGCGCTTGGCGCTGGTCGAGAAGTTTGGAGCCACCGGTGTCGATGCGACGAAGGGTGACCCGGTCGAGCAGGTCAAGGAGGCCACGGGCGGCGAGGGCGTCGACAGGGGCGTCGAAGCCGTCGGCTACCAAGCCCACGACGCCGAGGGCAACGAGAAGCCCAACATGACCATGAACGCGCTCGTCGACGTGGTCCGTCCCACCGGCGCGATCGGCGTCGTTGGCGTGTTTGTACCCGAGGACCCTCAGGCCAGCGACGACTTGGCCAAGAAGGGTCAGATGGCCTTTGACTTCGGCAAATTCTTCTTCAAGGGTCAGTCGATCGGTACCGGTCAGGCCAACGTGAAGGCGTATAACCAACAGCTGCGGGACCTCATCCACCAGGACAAGGCCAAGCCGTCGATGCTCGTCTCACACAACATCGGTCTCGCCGGTGCTCCCGATGCCTACCGCCACTTCGACGCCCGCGAGGCCGGCTGGACCAAGGTGGTCCTCAACCCCACCAAGGGTTGACGTTGATGGGGAACTTGGGACGCGGTCTGTTCTTCGGAGCGGCCGCAGGCGCAGCCGGCACCACCGCCCTCAACGCCGTCACGTACCTCGACATGACGGCGCGAGGGCGATCGACGAGCAGCACACCGCAGGACACGGTCGAGAAGCTCGCCGACGATACTGGTCTCCCGATCCCAGGAGATGACGACACCCGTCAGAATCGTGTCGACGCTCTCGGTGCCTTGACCGGTCTCGTGGCCGGCATCGGGGTGGGCGCTCTGCTCGGTGTTCTTCGGTCGGTCGGCTGGCGACCCGGACCTGCGACGAGTGGCATCGCCGCCACCGTCGGAGCCCTCATCGGCACCAATGGGCCCATGACCGTCCTCGGCATCACCGATCCTCGCAGCTGGGCCCCCAAGGACTGGGTGAGCGACGTGCTACCCCACCTTGCGTACGGCGTCGTTACCGCCGCCACCCTGGCCCGAATGGATCCGGCCTGAGCTATCTCTCCCAGGTTTCTGTTTGCCCACCGCCGACAGGCTCAGGGGGCCCCGGATCGCGTGGTTCCGGCGTCGCTTCGGGAGTATCCCTCCACGGCTCGCCGGCCGGGGTCCGTCCGACGACCTTGTCCTTCGTCACGGCCTTCATGGCCATCCCCCCGAGCGCCGCTAGGAGGACACCGACACCCAGGTTGTAACCGACCTGCTTTACAAAGGTGTCGAATGCCGTGGTCCCCGGAGTGAAGACAGTGCCCGATCCGAACGTCGGCCACAGGGACGGCCCCACGACGAACCACGCCCCGCATGCCAGCACGATCAGGCCGGCAAACCAGGTGGCGGCCCGCGTAACTGACCGGGCCCGACCGAGGATGATCAGGCCGAATAGGACGGCGACCGCGCCGGGAGCGACATACAGCACGCCGTGGAGCTCGGACCATTTCCAGGCATCCTGACCATGGCTCTGGTAGCCGAAGAGAGGCCCGATGAACGGCACGAGAGCTCCCCAGGCTCCGAGAAGTACGGTGAGGGCACCGATGAAACCGATCCCGGAAGGTCGAGTGTCCGTTGTTCCCGAACCCATGGCGTTCGAGCGGTCGGGGTTGACAGCCGTCGTCATGATGGATCTCCTATTCGCCCGAGATACCCTTTGGTGAAGGCTACTCCCTCGCGAGTCCAGGCCCCCGCGACCCTCCCCGAAGGCCGGCCCGGGCCGTGGATGGGGTGGGTCGACCGCTTGGCGGGCTCGGACCCGGGATACAACCGCCTCTTGACGGCCACCCGAGCGGTGACCTGTGTTGCGGCCACCATGGTGGCCGAATGGGTCTTCGTCCACCTGACCGGCGCCCTCCAGATCGCCGCGGGCGGCGGGGTCCCGACCGCCGAGGTCGCGGTGCAGCACCACCAGGTCGTCGTCATCGCCATGCTGCTGGCTGGCGTCGCCGCCCTGGTCTCGGGGTTCGCCATCAACGACAGGACGGCGAAGGGCCTGCTGGTGAGCCTGGCCGTCCTACCGGTGCCCATGCTTGGTGCGCTGACCCTTGGCCTGGCTCTTGGCCCCTACCGGATCGCCGCTTTGGCTTCCTTCCCGGTCCTTTTGGCCATCGCCGGCTACCTCCGCCGCTTCGGCCCCAGAGGCTTCACCACCGGGGTGCTGTTCTTCATAGGCGACTTCATCGGTTTCTTCCTCCACGCCCAGTTCGGGCTCGGGGACCTCGGCTGGCTGGCCGCGTTCGTCGGTGTAGCAATGGTGGCGATCGGCGCCGTGCGCTTCACGCTGTTCTATCCAAACGTGGACAAGCTCAGGCGCCGGACGCTGCTCTCTTACGAGGCGCGGGCTCGGCGGGTAGCCGACCTGGCTCTTGCCGTCCTCCGGGAGCCGACGGCGTCCTCACGTCGGCGCCTGACTCGTCAGCTCATCCGCCTCAACGAGGCCGCGTTGATCATCGATGCCAACCTGGCGCCTGAGGCGGTCGTGCTGCACCAGCGGCTGTTCGACATCGAGCTGGCCCTCACCAACGTCGTCCGCTTTGCCGAGTCCCTGGCGCAGCGGGAGCTCGCGCCTGGACAGCGCGACACCGTCGCCCGGGCCTTGGCCGCGGTGCGGGACGGGAACGCACCGGCGGCGCGACAAGCGGCGCAGGAGCTGATCGAATGGCTCTCCAGCAATGCGGCCGGCACTGATGAGTCCCCCGATGATGTCGTCGTCGTGATCACCCATCGTTTCGCTGCCTCGGTCGACGACCTGACCGAGGCCATGGTCGTCTGGACGAGCATGTGCGAGCTCGACGATCCCTCCGACGCCGCCGAGGTCTTCCAACCGTCCGCCATCAACGCGGCCGGGTGGTTGCCCGGCTCGGCCGACGTGAGCGCTGACGCCGCCACCCGGTCCGGTCCTAAGCGCATCGACCGGGTCCGCCTGCCGATCAACGTGCGCTCCGGTCTACAGATGGGGATCGCGGTAGCCGGTGCGGTCGCGGCCGGCGTGGCGCTGTCGCCTCGGCGCTTCTATTGGGCCGTGCTGGCGGCGTTCCTGGCCTTCATAGGGACCAACTTCGCGATGGAGCAGATCCGCAAAGCCCTGTACCGGGTGGTCGGCACGATCGTAGGTATCTTCCTCGGCGGCCTCTTGGTTCACATCGTCGGGCATCACACCAATTGGTCGATCGCCATCATCTTGTTGTCGCTCTTCTTCGGCGTCTACCTGTTCCGGGTCAGCTACGCGTTCATGGTGGTCGGCATCACCGTCGGAATTGCCCAGGTGTATGTCGAGCTCGGAGAGTTCTCCAACGCGCTGCTCGTGCTCCGCCTCGAGGAAACACTCATCGGCGCAGCCGTGGCCATTCTCACCATCCTCCTCGTCGTGCCCCTGGGCAGCCGGCGGGTCATGGGGGTAGCGCTGGCCGCAGAGCTGCGGGCGCTGACCAACCTGATCGGCCATACCGTCGACCGCCTGGGCCGCCCCGGAGCTTCGGTCGGCCGCCATCAGGATGCTCGCCAGCTCGACAGTGCCTTCCAGGCCCTCTTCGCCACGGCCCAGCCGTTGCGCCGCAGTCCCATCGGCGACATCAGCGAGGAGATCGGCGGCACCGTTGCCAGCGCCTTCGCCATCCGTAACTACGGGCGCAATCTGGTAGCCGACTCCGAGGATACGCCCGACTTCGATCCCGCTCTGCTCGACCTCATCCGCAAAGGACAGCTGACGATGGATGACTCCGTCGCCGTCCTGATTGCGGCGTGTGACGGCGACCGATCTGGGACCTATGTCCGCTCGGCGTCGCTCTTCGACGGGGTCTCCCGGCGTCTCGACGGCATCTCGCCCGGCGATCCCCGCCGCCTTGTCATCCGAGACTTCCAACTGCTCGACGGGGCCCTGGCCCGGCTGGCGTCCACCTGGAAGGTGAACCTGACGAGCCTGGACACCGGCCGTCTCCGCGAGGACCAACCCGCTGAGCAGTAGGCCGCCCGGGGCTCGAACCCGGAACTTTACGCTCAAAAGATGTACGCACTGGTCTGGCGACGTCTATCCATGTCATTTCATGTGACCTGACCTGTCGGTATGCCCGCCGCAGTTGGAGCCAACAAGCGGCGAACTGAGACCACCCATACGTGTGGTCCTAGCCGAGTTGAGAAACGTCTCGAAGCGCCAGGTGGCGCCGTTCCAGTGTTCGACGACCGGCCTCAAGCCCTTATCGGGCGTTTGGATCCCGCCTGTTCACCTTCACACCCGCGATCCAGGTTCGGCGAGGCTCGTGCGTAGTTGGCTCAGGCCAGCGCGGATGCGGGACTTGACGGTTCCTTCTGGCTGGCCGAGGCCTTCGGCGACCTCACGGTAGGTGTAGCCGGCGAAAAAGGCGAGGGTGATGGCCCGAGCGGCGGGCTCGGGCAGGCCGGCCAGCGCCTCGCGGATCTGTATGCCGGCGAGACGGTCCAAGGCCTCGCGCTCGACCGAGGCGCCCGCGCTCTCGACCGGCGCCGTGACCATTTCGCGGGAGCGGCGAGCGGTGTCGGCCCGCAGCCGATCCAGGGCCCGGCCCTGCGCCTGGGTCAACAGAAACGATCGAAGGCGGCCGCGTTGGGGATCGAAACGCTCCGGGGCGGCCCACAAGGCCACGAACACCTCCTGGGTCACGTCGGCGGCCCGGTCCGGCCCACAGGACCGAGCGGCGAAGCGATACACGACACCAGCGTGACGGCGGTACACCTCGACGAAGGCCGTCTGGTCGCGTCGAGCGACGGCGACCACGAGCTCGGGGTCGCTCATCGCCACCACTACGGCATCATCGGGCTTGGGCCTGCGGTGATCGTCGACGACGCCCGCAGTGTCGGAGATCACGTCGGACATCGAATCCTCCGGTTTTAGGCCGGCCGCCGGCGCCCAGGAGCGGCCCGAAGCGTCACAGGTGCATCCCCGACCTGCCGATGACCACGTCGGGCAGCCGGGGGAGGGGGATGTCGGCGCAGACCGATACCCGCCGCCACGTCGGCGGGTGCACGCTCGGGGCCGTGCTTGTCAGCTGATAGCTCTTTTTCGGGGTCGTCTCGGCTGCGGTGGGCGCAACGTGACATTTGGCGGGCCGCCACCGGTTTGAATCGGCAGCGGGTTGTCGTGAACCGGGCGAAGCGGGCATCGCTTTCCACGTCATCCACAGGGACCGGTTCCCCGGTCCCGTACGCCTCCACGCATGCCCCTTCGCCCAGCTCGCTTTGCAGACCCTCGGACCGCAATGCCACGGTGTTCGACGCCGGCACATGCACCGGGGTGGCGCCCGGCGAGATAAGCGTCACCCCCGCGGCGCTGACCGGCAGGACCTCGACGATTCGCTCCACCAGATGGTCAAGAAAGGCCTGGATCGGAAAGTCAGTCACCATAGTCCGGGCAAATTCCGCCAACACCTCCGTCAGCGGTTCCGTGTCAGCCATGCGCTCCGTTCGGTCTCGGTTGCCGGCCGCATGGTCTAGACGGCACGCCCCGAAGGGCATGCCATGAGATATACCCCTATGCGCCGAGCACCAACCGACCGACACCGACCGGCGACTACCCCGGCGACCCGAAGGCAGTCGAGGTGGTCGTCGGCGAAACGGTAGAGGTGTCGGACACTGGCCCATCTGGCGAGTGGCACGTCACGAACGGTCTGGGTGCCGGTTTCGGAAGGTCCGGATCAGGCCGAGATGGCAATGGTGCTCTTCTCGCCGGCAGCGGGGTCGGGATGGTCACCCGAGCCGATCCGGCGGAGGTGGCGGACCGACTGGCGGTAGGAGCCGAGCAGGGTGGTTTGGCGGTAGGGCAGGCCGTTGTCGGCGCAGAAGGCCCGGATCAGCGGTTGTGCCTTGGCCAGGTTGGGGCGGGGCATGGTCGGGAACAAGTGGTGTTCGATCTGGTAGTCGAGACCGCCGAGAAGGAACGTGACGAAACGTCCTGCGTTGATGTTGCGGGCGGTGAGGACCTGGCGGGGGGCGAACCCGAGGTGGCTGCCCGCTTCGATGATCGGCATGCCTTTGTGGTTGGGGGCGAACGAACATCCCAGGTAGAACCCGAAGATGCCCTGTTGGATGGCGATGAAGGCGAGGGCCCGGGCCGGTGAGAGCACCCAGAACACTGCGGTCAGGTAGAGGGCCAGGTGGATGACGAGAAGCAGGGCCTCAACCTGCGCCGAGCGCTCGGTGCGGCGTTGGCGTAGCGATCGGACGCTGGCCACGTGCAGGCTGATGGCTTCGAGGAGCAGCAGCGGGAAGAACAGGGCGGCTTGGTGGCGGGCCGCCCAACCGGAGAACCCGTGGCGACCCTGGGCATGTGCGGCGGTGAAAGCGATGACCCCGCCGCCGACGTCGGGGTCGCGGTCCACGGTGTTGGGGTGGGCGTGATGGGCGCCGTGTTTGGGTACCCACCACCCGAAGCTGAGCCCGGTGAGCAGATTGCCGACGGCCAAGCCGATCAGGCCGTTGCCTCGCCGGGTCGAAAGGATCTGGTAGTGGCCGGCGTCGTGACCGACAAAGACCACCTGGGTGAACACCAATCCCAGGTAGGCGGCGACCGCCAGGGCGAACAAAGAGTCCCCAACGACGAACAGCCCGACCCAACCGGCCGCCAAGCCGATCACGGTGGCGGCGATCTTGGCGACGTAATAGCCGTTGCGCCGCTCCAGCAGTCCCGCATCGCAGATCTGGCGGAGTAACTCGCCAAAGCCGGTGTCGTCCCGTCGGATGGCGGTGGCTTGCATGTCGTGTCCTCCTGGACGGCTATCCCCGGAAAAAGGGGCCGGGCGCGTGCCAGGGGCTTGAGCAAGCAGAAGAGTCTTTCGCTCCTCCGGACTCAAGGCTACCGGACGCCACGACCAATCTCGTTGGTCGGCCACCAGGGGTCGGCCCGGGGGCCGACAGCTCCGACGAGCTGCCCGAGCTGGGACGGCCGAGAGCTGTAACCGCCCCTGGGCAGACCTTGGTTCGTTGCGATCACCGCGAGAACCCAACGATCCGGAATGAGCGCCCCGTCGGGGTGCTCCTATCGCCGGTTCTCCTCCGTGTCCAGAGCCGGCTGGTCCTCCCACAGCGGCTTCGAGACCAAGCCTGCCACAATCAGCCCGGTGACTGACACGCTTGCATCGAGCCACGGGCGACCGGCCTGTGCCCAGTACCACTCCTCAGCGTTGAGGAGGACGTCGAACTCCTCCAGCACGAGAGCCAGTCCGGCTCCGAAGGGCGCGGCCTGTTTGAGGCTCCCTCGATCCAGGTCGAACATGGTGCCGCCCACCCCTTCCAACACGAGCAGTACAAGTCCCCAGACGTAGTGATGAATCTGCTCACCATTCACCTGCACCCCACTGCCGCCCTTCACGACCTCGTGGACTTGCAGATACCGCAGTGTGCGGACACCGGCGTACGTGGCGGCGAACCACACACCGGCTTGGGCGGTCGCCCGCCGGCGAGGAGTGAGTTGACGCCAACGGGCACGGAGCTGCGTCAGCTTCTCATGCATACAAGACCTCCTCGTTCAGGCTGTTCGGGCACCGGGCGTCGTGACAGGGCGAGACGAGGCGACCGGCGCTGCGCACGGCGGGCATCGTGCGTCGGCGCTCGCGAACGTAGTTGAGCGTGCGCGACGCGGTGATGGTTCTGAAACGCGGCGCGATGGGTGGGGTGCGAGCCCCGGTAGCCCGCCTTCGCCGTCTGGATCGCCGCCGGGGTCGGGCGAGGTGCGGCCGTCGGCGGACCGTTCCGTCCCGGCCGATTTGGAGAGCAGCCCGCTCCTCCCGACCGTCCGATGCAGAGTCTCCACGGCGAGCGCCGCCCTGGTCGAGGGCGTCCGGAGTTGTCCCATCCGTCCGGGTCACGCCGTTCGGGCCCGCTTCTTCGTTTTGGTTTCCGAGCGCTCGGCGAGTTGGAGCTCGCGTTCGGCTCCGGGAGTTCCTTCCTTGAGCTGGCGGCTGCGTTCGCGCTCTGCGTTGACCTCGGCGCCCAAGAGGATGGCGACATTGGTGATCCACACCCACACAAGCAGGACGATGACGGCACCAAGGGCACCGTAGGTCTTGTTGTAGGAGCCGAAGTTGGCGACGTAGAAGGCGAAGCCGGCCGACGCCACCAACCACACGACGACGGCGATGACACTGCCGGGGATAATGGACTTGAGGCCACGGAGCTTGGCGTTGGGTGAGGCGTAGTACAACACGGCGATCATGAAGATGACGATCACGGCCATGACCGGCCACTTGGCGATATCCCAGACGGTCACCGCGGTGCCGCTGACGCCAATCGACGATCCGACCTGTTTGGCGACCGATCCGGTCACCACGAGGGCCACCAACATCAGGGCGAGGAGGACCACACCGACGAGGGTCACGAGCATCTGCAGGGGCCGCAGCTTGAGAAACGAGCGGCCTTCCTCGACCTCGTAGATGACATTCGAGGCGCGCATGAACGCCCCGACATACGCCGAGGCCGTCGACAGCGCCGAGATGATCCCGACGATCAACAGGATGCCGGCGGTGCTACTGCTCTTGGTCAGGGCTTCGATCGGAGCCTTGAACGTCTTCGCCGCCGACGCCGGGCCAAAGGAACTGACCAGCTTGGTCAGCTCCTTGGTGACAGTGTGGGGGTCGCCGACCAGCCCGACGACCGCCACCAACGCGATCAGGGCAGGGAAGATCGAAAGGACGGCGTAGTAGGTCAGGGCGGCCGCCCGGTCGGTCAGATTGTCCTCTTTGAACTCCGTCAGCGTCCGCTTGAACGTCTGCGCCGCCGACCCCTTGCGGGCGTGCGGTGGCCCCTCGGGCCGGCGCCCAGAGCTCTTCTCCCCGGCGGTGTCGACTTCGGTTGAACTCGTCATGTCTGCTCGTCTCTCATGGTTGGATGTTGGGGTCGCCCGGTCGCCTTCCCCGTGAATCAGCGACGCTCGCAGCAACGGCCGGTCCTGGCCGTCCTTGCCAGGCCAGGTTCCCGTGGCCTTACCGAACCCGCCGGCGCCGCCGCGGTCCGTGGCCGCCTTGACCAGACCCGAAGATCGAGGAGCACGGCGATGGCGGCCGCAACCAGCGCGGCGAGCGCGAGGACGCCCAGCAGGCCGGCACCGCCGAACATTCCAGCGCCGACACCGAGCGGACGAACAACTGGGAACCGGCCGGGCGCCCGTTGTTGGTACCGGTGGTGGGCGGGCGTGGCTCGGGACGTGATTCAGAGCTTGTCGGAGACGGCCTTGCGTTGTTTGGCGACGCGGTCGAGGTCCGCTTTCATGGTCTTCAACCGGCCCCGTTGCCCGGAGGCGGTCTTCTCGACCTGCTTGAGGATTGTCTTCTGTCGCTTCAAGGCGGCTCGCAGGTTTGTTTCTCTGCGGTCGACGCTTCGGAGGAGTTTTTGGGCGGCGACGATGCTCGCAGCGGGTGGTGTCCCCGTCGCGGCCGACTTCTTTTTGGACACCTTGGGCGGCGCCGGCGGCCGGTTCTTGGTTGCCTTCGTTTTGGTGGTGGTCTTGGCCATGTGGCCCTCCTTGGTTACGGTGTCGATCTTCGGTGGGAGGTATTGGTTGCTTCCTCGTTCGTCTACCCGCCGGCGGCCCGGGTCTCAAGACCGTGATCTGGGAGTGGGGGTTCGGCCACGAGCCTGAGCGTGGGCCGGCTTGCGAGCGCATCGACGAGGGTCCTGGCGAGGCCCGCGAGGTGATCGCCCGGCGGTCCTTCTCTCATGTCCCGGAGGCCACGGTTGATGTTGCGCTGCGCCTGGGCGGTCGACATACCGAGCAGCGCAGCGACATCCCGAACGGGGCGCCCGGCGCCAACCAGCGCAATGCATTCCCGCTCGATCGACGACGGCGATATCGGCCCGGTCAGGCTTCCCGGGCAGTCGGGCTTGACCCTCAGCTGGGCGTGGATGCGGTCGGCGAGGATACGCCACACCCACACCGGCCCGGCGGTCGGGGCGGCGGGATTGTGCAACAGGCAGGCGACGGCGTCGACGATGGCTCCGTCGGCGGTAACCCGGTTTCCTGTATAGAGGTAGGCGAGGAGGTAGACGGCGTCGAGGTGCCCGGCGCTGCGTTCGATCGCGCACCGCGCCGCCATATGGGCCGACGCCAGCTTGGCGGAGCGTCGACGACCTGCGCGCCAAGACACTCCCGACGGCGCCAGCGGCGCGGTCGGCTCCGACAAGGCCCGAACCGGGGCGGCGCAGCTCGGATCCCTGACCGCCTGAAGCGATCGGGTGGTTGTCATCGAACGCCTCCCGGGGGGCACCCGACGGGCCGTTGGCGTCCTTCCCGACGGTCGGTCGCAGCTTGAACTCGTCGCTGACGTGCTCGAGGATGCTCACTCGGGTAGCGGTCAGCAGGCCGACGGCCATGAGCGCGAAGCTCACCCCGACCAGGGCGGGCACCCCCGGGAAACAGAACAGGAGGATGAGGCCGGCCACCGCCAGCGTCCAACCGGCGATTGTCAGGGCTTGGGCCGCGACGCCTCGAACGGAGCGGTGCCGTCCCGAGGCGAGGCGACGGGCCAGTCTCGGGGCGGTGGTCGACATGTCGTTTTCGATGTGAGCCAAGACGTCATGATCATGGCGGGATAGAGCCATCGGCTCTCCTTCGAGGGACCGGGGGGCCGTCACCGGCCCCCCACTCGGGTAGCGGACCGTCCCACCGGTATCCCCGCCGGTGTGAAGCGTTGGAGTACTAGGAGCACGACGGGAGGGAGAAGCATTCCGGCGCTGATCGGGGCGAAGCCGGCCCCGACCAGGCTGGCCACGCCCGGGAAGAACGCGATAACGAGCCAGCGGGCTTTCCTCGCCCGGCGGTCCATGCTTCCAAGCGTCGGGGACCGGTCGGTTTCGTCGGGCCGCGGCCCAGCTGTCGACGGCGAGACGATCAACGTTTCGGGCGGTAGTAGTCCGCCAGGTGGGGCCTCGCGTAGTAGCCGGAGAGGTCAGCCTTGTCGTCAGGGGACAGAATGGGGCCGGGATCGTGGTGGGGAGCGTGTTGAAGTTGCGCCTTGCCATATGGCACCCGCAGCCCGCACCTGTCGTGTTCGGAGCCCGCCAATGGAACCACCCACACATGCGCTCCGGACGCCCCGGAGGTGATTCCGGCCCACTCCGCGCGGCCGGTCTCGTCGAAGTAGATCGCCTTGACCCGGCCGAGGTAGGTGTCTTCGACCCGGTCGGGCGGCCCGCGGCCGATTACTGGAGCGCCGGTCAGGTCCGTGGGTTCGGTGATTGGCATCGTGGTCTGGTCCCTCCGTCTCGTTGTTGGCATGCCATGAAAGAGCGGGTCAGGCCCGGCGAGAGCCGCCGCTGGCCCCGGTCGCGCTCGGCGGATCTGCGGGCTCGTCGGTGGCTGCGCCGCTGGAAGTTGGGGCGGCCTCCTGGTTGCTGTGTTGTTGGGCGAGTTCGCCGCGCAAGTGCTCGTTGTCCGATGCCAAGCGGTCGCGTTCGCTGCGGGTGTTCTTGGCGGCTTTGTCTTCGTGGTGGCGCCGAATGGCCTTGGCGCCTTTATGGCGCATGCCGGAGAGGAGCAGGACGATTCCGAGGAGAAGGACCGCCCCGGTGATGACCCCGACGACAAACAGGGTGGCTTCGTTGGTGAAGCCCAGGCTCTGGCCGAAGATGGCCGGGCTCGCAATGTGGTGGCTGTTGGTGAAGATCAGGTCGACACCGAAGATGACGGCGACGACAAGAAGCACCAGTCCGATGATGATCATGCGACGTCCTCCTGTGGGTGTGGCGGGCGGGGGTCCTGGCGGCCCCGGCCGGGCGGGCGGTGGCCGGCTTCAGGGTTGGTGGTCTCGTAGGCGATCCTTTCCTTGCCGAGGTCCTCGCTGACCGTCTGGTCCTCGCCGGCGACCTCGCTGACCATCCAGATCTGTTCGAGGGGCACGACCTGTTTGCCGATCACGGGGCGCTCCCCGTGTAAGACGACCTCGTGGTGCTCCTGGGTGAGTCCCGGACTGGTCGGATCGTGGTCCCAGCCGGCGTCCCCGATCGGGTCTCGCTCGACGCGGACCTCTTCGTGAGAGACCTGAAGCCGCTCCTCGGAGCGGGTCGCGGCATCGTCGGGGCCGGCCTGGGCGGAGCGGTCTTGGTCGCCGGCGTCGGGCGGCGGGACGGCCGGCCCGGCCTGCAGCCCGTAATGGGGGTAGAGGCGCCGTTGGTCCTCGGCTGAAAGCTCCTTCGCCGGTCGCGCTATCGGCGCCGAGGTGAGCTGCGCCAGGTCGTAGGGGACATGCAAAGCGTCGCGATCATGATCCGCCTCGGCCAACGGCATCAGGCGGATCTGACCGTCAGGAGGACCGGTGCTGACCGCCACCCACTCGGGAAGGGCGGTGTGGACGTTCACGTAGGCCTGATGAACCCGGCCGAGCCGGACCCCATAGGGGCCGAGGACCGATAGGCCAGCCAAAGATTGTGGGTCGGTAATAGTCATGCGCCTCGTGTCCTCGCGCTGGGGTTGGTGTTGGCGGTCGGAGATGGACGGGGCCTTGCGCTGCGCTCGCAGCCCGAGACGAGCCGCCGCCATCTGGGCAGATCGAGCCCCAGTGCCGCACCTGCCGTCGTTTCTCCTGTCGGAACTCTCGTTCGTCGCAGGCCAGAGACGCGTCCGTCACCCGCATAGGCTGGGCACGAACAGCAGGCGAACCCCGGGGGAAACAGGGACCGCTCCGGGGCGTACCGGCCAATTCACCGTCGAGCGTGACGGTTTGTCAGTCGCCGCTGGCAGACGTTTGGGCACCGAAGATGCCTAAATCACCTAGGCGGACGGCTGTCACGATCATCAGCTCTCCTTGGGCTCTAAGCGTCACCAAGGGGCTGGAGCGACGATACCGGTACTGCATCTACCCGGATCACATCGTCGGTGGACAACAGGTTTGGTCCGCCCGACGGAATTCATTGTAACCCCTCGGCACGGCTCCGCACACCCCAGACTTCGACCTGACCCTGGTGGTCGAGACGGTCTCGCAAAGTCGGTGCCGCCCGCAGGAACGGGGTTCAGGCGCTGCTGCGCGACTGCGATGAACTCGAGCCCGACGACATCTGGCTAGCGACCACCGACGCCGACTCCCGGGTCCCGACCGCATGGGTCGCTCATATCCACCCTCGCCTGGGCTTAGTGGGGTTGGTGGGCGTCGAGTGTTTCGGGTGGGGTGCTGCCCTCGGCGATGCTCTGGGCGAGGGCGGTGAGGCGAAGGTTGTGGTTGCGAGCGTGGTTGCGGAGACGCTGGAAGGCCATGTCCATGTCGAGGTTGGCGGCCTCGGCGATCTTGCCCTTGGCCTGCTCGATGATGATGCGGCTGTTGAGCGCCTGGTTGAGCTGCTCGTTGAGTTTTTGGGCGTCGACGGCGGCCTGGTGTTGCACGATGGCGATGGTGGCCACATCGGCGAGGGCCTGGGCGGCGAGCACATCCTCTTCGGTCAGGGATCCGTTGTCGGTGCGGAACATGTTGAGCGCCCCAATGGTCCGGCCCCTCAGCCGCAGAGGGAGGGAGTGCGTGGAGTGGAATCCCGCGGCGATGGCGTGGGGAGTGAAGGCGGCCCAGCGTCCATTCTGGCCGGCCAGGTTGACGTTGACGACCGGTTGCCCGGCGCGGTAGCAGTCGACGCAGGGCCCCTGATCGGATTGCAACTGGAACAGCTCGAGGGTGCGCATGGCGTCACTTGACGACGCCACCACCTGGAGGGTCCCGGCCGGGGTGGCCAGCATGACACCGGCAGAGGCGACGTCGAGGGTCTCGACGCAACGGTCGGAGAGCAAGGTGAGCAGGTCGACGACGTCGAAGTCGTCGACGAGGCTGTTGGACAGTTCGACGAGCGTGCGAACTAGGAGTGTCTGGTTAGGCATCACAACACCATCCCGTGAGGTGAGAAGCTCGAGCCGTCCAGGAGCCCTGGGCGGCCGGTCAGAAACCGTCTGGCTACCAGTATCTCATTACGCTGGTCGGCCCGCGACAATGTGCGGGCCGTCGGGGCCGTCGAAACGCAACCGTCGGGCGACGACCGCCTCGGCGATGTCGCTGATGAGACGACCCGTGCCGAAGGCGTGGGCTCGCAGGCTGACGAGGGCGTCGGCGACATTGACGTTCAGTTGGACCGAGACCATGCCGGCGGCCTGGTGGACAACGAAGTGAAAGTCGGCTTCGGTCTCGAGCTCGGCGGCGACCGCGCCGGGCGGGGCGCCGCCTTGCATGGCCAGGATGGCCCGGGCGGCGACGTCGGCCATGACCAGCGCATCAGCGTGCTGGTCGTCGCTGAGCGGCCCCGCCCTGTCCCGGTACAAGTTGAGCGCACCCAGGCGGGCCGCGCCGACCCGAACCGGGAACCCGAAGACCGCCATCGCCCCCGCGCCGAGCGCGGGCGGGGTGAACGCAGGCCAGCGGCCCAGGGCCGGATCGGCCAGATCGGGTTCCAGGGTGACCCCGCCGTGGCGGTGGGCGTCCACGCAGGGACCCTCGCCGAGGGTGTACTGCAAGTCCTCGATCAGCTCCGAGACATCATTGGTAGTGCACAGCGAGCCTTGCGGTCCGGCCGCGTCGAGGAGCATGATTCCCGCTCCGCTCATCCCGGTCACCTCGGCGGACACCTCGCACAACCGGCGGCTCTCCCCGCCCCGGTCCTCTCCGCTCACCAGGAGCGCCAGGATGCGAAGACGCCGGTCAGCGGCCACGGCCCGGACCCTTCCCGACGTGACACGCCGGCCGGCACCGGTGGATGCCGCTTTGTGACGTCATCGGACCGTCTCCTTTGCTACACGAGACGCTCAACGAGGACCGGGTCTAAGCGCATCCGGCCGACCACCAACCGGACGCTCAGATCCTACCCACTGCTCGGCCGGCCCCCCTTCGCCTTCCCTTACTCCCCGCCGCCCGCCCGGACGCGTGTGGTCAACAGGACCGTCGACTGCTACTTTCGGCGACGCAACCCGTTGCTCCGGACCCTCGGCGACGCCCATCCGTCGAAATTGTCCGAGAGAGCAGTCATGAGCCTCCACGAACAACCCGGGATTGGCGAGACCGAAACCGCGCACACCGGGCCGTCACCGTGGGCGACCGTTGCCCTCACCGGCGAAATAGACCTGGCCACCACCCCGCCCCTGCTCGCCACGCTCGCCGACGCGTCGCGCCTCCCGGGCAGCGAAGCCGGCGTCATCGTCGACCTCACCGCCGTCGAGTTCATCGACGTCACCGGGCTCAACGCCCTCATCGCCACCCACCACCGTCTTCGATCATCAGACCGCGACCTCGTCGTACGCAACCCGTCGCCGACTTTCCTACGCATGCTCGACCTGTTCGGACTGGCCGAGATAGCCGAACACACTGACGACCCCCAAGCGCGCCGGCTCGCATGCTGAACCGCCACACCGCTGGGAGGGCGCAGTCGATTCCGGGTCTCCTGATCCGAACAGTAAAGACCATGGGGTGATGCGGCTAACGGCCGGGCAGCATCCGAGGGTTTGACCACTTGGCGAGGTGGGTAAGGCCCTCATGCCTTCGGTCCGTGAGGGTGCAGTCGGAGCGGCTTCGCCGCCCGACGCAACCTGCTGAGTCGATGATGGGCACCCTCCCCCTGGCGCCCTCCGACAGCGGTCCCGAGGACCGTCACCGGGATGCGACGGGCGGCGGCCCTCTCCTCTCCCCTTTCGGACTCTTTGGGCTGGTGGTCGAAACACCCGGCGGGCGACACAGCCGCCCCTTATACCGGCGGATGGCCCGGGGTGGGCTCTTACGGCAGTTCCCACCCGGCCACCCACGCCGTATAGCCCGGCGCGTCGCACACCAACGCCCATCCTCGTCGCGCTGCGGTGTCGGCGGTGAGGGGAACATCAACGGGCCGACCGGGCTGGGGCATCAGGTGGACCCCCGCTACACCGATCTACACCACGTCATGGGACACGATCGCTCGCATTGTGGTCGCTTTCATGGTGGTCGTACGCCTTCGTCGTCCGGCCGTTGTGGCGACACTCGCGTGTGGCTATTGGGGCGCAGTAGAGCCGCCGAAGCGGAGATAGTGTCGGACGGGTGGGTACGCATTTCCGGCGCCGAGAGCGGGGACTACTCGGCGGCGCCCGTGTCTGGCTGGCAGTGGCCGGCGTGTGCGCCGTGGGGGGCGGTGTTCTTCTGGCCGTCGGCTTGGCCGCCCAGACTCACGCCCCGCAGCCTCCACGAAATCTGGGGGTGATCCCTGCGCCCACGGCGTCGACCTCCCCACAGGATGGGAGAACGGCCGCTCGGGTGAACGCCAAGCGGGCAAAGCGGGGTGCGGGGCCGCTGCGTTCTACCGCCACGACGGTCCCCCGACCCCGGAGCCTGGTTCGCTCACCGCCGGTGTCGGTGGCGGTCCCGGCCATCGGTGTCAGCTCGAAGTTGCTCTCGCTCGGTCTCACCTCGGCCCACAGCATTCAGGTGCCACCCCTGACCCCGGCCGGGGTCGCCGAGGCCGGCTGGTATGACCGCGGGGTCACTCCCGGCCAGGTCGGCCCGGCGATCATCGTCGGCCACGTCGACTCCTACCAGGGCCCAGGCGTCTTTTACCGGTTGGGGGCGCTGCGCCCCGGCGACCACGTCGAGGTCACCCGCAAGAACGGCACTGTCGCCGTCTTCAAGATCAACGCCGTCGACGAGTACGCCAAGAACCACTTCCCCGCCCGCCAAGTCTACGGCGACGTCGACTACCCCGGGCTGCGCCTCATCACCTGCGGGGGACGCTTCGACGACCAGACCCGCCACTATCTGTCCAACATTGTGGTCTACGCCACCCTGGTGAGCTCGCACCGACACTGACACGTTAAAAGACGTTGCCATTCGAGCACCGAACGATCACGCCACCGACGGCTCCGAGACCGGCCGAGACCACACCATTCGACTGAAGTCCATGGCGCATGGCATCACCGCACGTCGGCATGCCCGTCCAGTCCATCCCCACGCAGCTCATACCCGGAAAACCACATTTCTGGATTTTCCTCAGATTCGGAATCGCCGAACGTTAATCCGGGAGCCCGCCCGGCAGCGAACTCGTTAAGGGTAAGGGCCTGTCGGGAGGTTCGTCGTAGGCGATAGTGAAACACCTGGGTGATTCATCCTTGGCCCCGACCGATCTTTTGGCGTATACATTACGAATACCATCAGATGGCTCGAAGAGAAAAGAGGGACTACCAATGGACACCGACGAACCAACGGCCACCAACAAGAACTCGGCGAGCTTTCTTGATCGACCGTTCATCAACGACATCATCACTCGAAGCTCGCAAAACCGCACCGACCGTCGACGCTTCTTGCGCAGCGCCGGACTGGCCGGCCTGGGTGTAATCGGTGGCGGCGCCGTCCTCGGCGCCGTCGGTGGAGTCGCCTCTGCCGCCCCCTTGGACGACCAAGCGCCCAGCGATCCGGCCATCTTGAACTTTGCGCTCAACCTCGAGTACCTCGAGGCCAACTTTTACTCCTACGCCGTCTACGGCCACGGGATCGCCTCGAATCTGATGTCGGGCACCGGCAACCAGGGCGGCGTCACCGGCGGCAAGGCGGTCCCGTTCAAATCTAAGGCCATCAAGCAGCTCGCCACCGAGATCGCCGGTGACGAGCTCACCCACGTGACGGTGCTGCGCTCCGCCCTCAGCTCGGCGGCGGTATCGCAGCCTGCGATCAACATCCAGCAAAGCTTCACCGCCGCGGCCCAGGCGGCCGGGGTGATCCCCGCGGGCAAGACCTTCGATCCGTACGCCAACGAGGACGACTTCTTGCTAGGAGCGTTCCTCTTCGAGGATGTCGGCGTCACCGCCTACAAAGGCGCGGCACCGCTGATCACCAGCAAGGCCTACCTACAAGTCGCCGCCGGGATCCTGGCCGTCGAGGCCTACCACGCGGCGGCGATCAGGACCCGCATCTACGACCTCGGACTATCGAGCACCGCCGACAAGATCGCCGCCGCCCGCAACTCTTTGGGCGGCCCCAAGGGCGTCAGTGACGGCCCGACAGTCAACGGCGTCGAGAACATCGTCCCCGATAATGGCAACAACGGCCAGGTGTACGGGCGCACCCCCGGCCAGGTCCTCAACATCGTCTACCTGAACGCCAAGACCGTCACCTCCGGCGGCTTCTACCCCAACGGCGTCAACGGCGTCCTCAACACCAGCGGAGCCGGGACCGGCACCAGCCAGTCCTCAGCCACCACACCCTCCGGTGCCCCCCAAACCGGTGGCGGGGGAACGGCCGGCACCCGAGACAAGGATCTGCTCGTCGCCGGCGGAGTAGCCCTGGCCGGAGCGGCCACCGCCGGCGTGATCGCCGCCAAACACGCCCGCCAGCCCACAATCGCCGCCAGCCCCGCAGTCACCGACGGTGATGAGAACACGCCTTCCTGACCCACCTGCCCCGCATCGCCGGGCCGGCCGCGAACCCGCGTCGGCCCGGCAGCGGCTCGTGGCAGATCAACAACAAGCCCATAAGGCTCCGGGCCAACGACGTCGCCGCCGATCGTCGCCCCGACCTCACCTATTCGGCTCCTCAAACCTACAGAGGACCGACCGACCCCCGGCACCCGCAGTCAACGGGGCGCGACGAGGACCGGGGCAGCCCTGCCCCCAGTGCGCATCGACCCGCTGGGTGCAGCCTGTAGCGGTCTGGCACGAGGCCGCCCGGCACTGGTCGGGCCGCCGACGCTGCGGCGGATGCGGGCACACATGGGAAGCCACGTGGAACGGCACGGCCCCGTGACAGCCGAGCGGCCGGAAAAGCTGGCCTGTGAAGGACTGGTACAGGACGCCAAACAAGTCGGCGGCACGCTCCGTGGCCGCGAATTCAGCCGACGCGCTATCTGGGCGGCAGAAGCGGCTAGGTCCTCGAGCAGCGCAAGCTCCCTTTGACGGTCGCCGTCAGCATCGCAGCCCTCATCAGGCAGTAGGCCGCCCGGGGCTCGAACCCGGAACTTTACGCTTAAAAGGCGTCCACTCTGCCAGTTGAGTTAGCGGCCCGGGAACCGACCAACTGTAGCGTCGATCGACCTCCGCCGGTCTCAACTGCACCATCCCAAAGGTCGTGCCCCGGTCGTCATGGCCCACACTCCCCGCCCCAGGTCCCATGCCGCCCGGCGCGTCGGTGTCACCGCGAGGTGGCGCAGACGGTCGCGCATCGCCTCGAGGTGCCGGCGACCGGCGGGTCGGCCGCAGGCGGGACCAGGGCCGGTAGCTTTGACCCGTGACCGATGGTTCTCCCATGCCCTCTCGCCCCGCAGAGCCGCCCGACGTCGTCGCCGACCTGGCCGACCTGGCCGAGGTCGAACGTGACCTGCACGCCGTCGACGCCGCCCTCCGCCGCCTCGACGATGGGACCTACTCCTCCTGCGCCTCGTGTGGAGCGGTCATCGACGCCGATCTGCTGGCGGCCGACCCGCTCGGATCGCACTGCGTGCGTTGCCGCTCGGTCGTGACGGCCCCATCCGGCGAGGTCGTCGGGTCGCCGTCTCAGTCGGTGCGGTAGCCATGACCTCCACCGTGCCTGCGACCGACTGGACCGCGACCTTCGCCCGTCGCACCAAGGTTGGCGGCGGCGACATGACCGCCATCCTCGCCCTGGCCGACGCCACCGACATGATCACCTTCTCCGGTGGGTTCCCGGCCCCCGAGACGTTTCCCTCCGAGCTGCTCGCTGCCACCGCCGAACGAGTCTTTGGTGTCGGCGCTTCGGTCGCCTTGCAGTACGGGCCCACGCCGGGACTTCCCGGGTTTCGCGACGCCATCGGCGAGCGCCTGGGCCGGACCGAGGGGCGCAGACCGTCCGAGCGCGAGCTCATGGTCACGAGCGGGGGAATCGACGCCATGGCCCTCATCGGCCGATCGTTGCTGGACGAGGGCGACCTTGTGGCCGTCGAGGCGCCGACCTACCTCGGCGCCATCACCGCCTTTCGCGGCTACGAGGCGAAGCTGTGCGGCGTGCCCATGGACGCCGAGGGGCTCGACGTGGACGCCTTCGCCGCGCTGCTGGCCGGCGGCGCCCGCCCCAAGCTCATCTACGTGATCCCGGAGCACCAAAATCCCACCGGCCAGACGCTCAGCGCGGCTCGCAGGACGGTCCTCGTCGAGGTCTGCCGGCGCTATGGGGTGCTCATCGTCGAGGACGTGGCCTACCGGGAGCTCGGCGCAGGACCCGAACGACATCCCAGTCTCTGGGGCCTCGGACCCGATATCACGGTGCAGATCGGCACGTTCTCCAAGACCTTCTGCCCCGGCGTCCGCCTCGGCTGGGCGGTCGGCCCGGAGGCGGTCGTGCAGCAGATGATCGCCGCGAAGCAGAACTCCGACCAGTGCGCCGGTTCGCTCGGTCAGATCTTGGCCGAGGAATATCTCCGAAGCGGTGGGCTCGACGCCCAGCTTCCCCGTTCGAGGGCGCTGTACAACGAGCGACGCACGGCGATGCTCGACGCGCTCAACACCTACATGCCGGACGGCTGCACGTGGACGCGGCCGGCCGGCGGTTTCTTCCTCTGGCTCAGCGGACCGGAGGGTGTGGACGCGGCCGCCATGGCGCCGCGCGCCGAGGCCGCCGGTGTCGCCTACGTGCCCGGAGCCCCCTTCTACCCGCAGCCCGGCCGCGGTGGCCACGAGATGCGCCTGTCCTACAGCCGGGCGACGACCGACCAGATAGCCGAGGGGATCCGCCGTCTCGGCCGACTCCTCGAGGTCGAGACCGGGCCTCGGGCGCGCGGCTGATGGGCCTTGGCCTCTGCCGGTCCGCCTGATGTGTCGGCTCCTCGGTTGGGTGAGCGGGCGTCCTCAGACGGTCGAAGCGGCCATAAGTCCCCAGGGCTTGGCGCAGTTCACGGCGCTTTCCCGGCTCCACAAGGATGGCTGGGGCATGGCCTGGTGGCCCGGGGCCGGCGCGCCCGCGGCAGATCAGCTCGACGACGGCACACCATGCGCCCCCGAGCTGGTGCGCTCGGCGTCGTGCGCCGCCGACGACCCCGCCTTCGCCCGGCTGACCGCTGAGGCCAAGAGCGCCGCCGGCATCGTCCATCTACGACTGGCGACACCCGGCCTTGCGGTGCTCCCGGCCAACACCCACCCCTTCGGCACGGACGATCTGGCCATGATCCACAACGGCGGCATTTACCCCTTGGAGCGGTTGGCCGACATCCTCCCGCCCGAATGGGAGGCGAAGGTCGAGGGCACCACCGACAGCGAGCGGTACTTCCTCTCGGTCGTCGCCGGCCGGCAAGCGACGGGCAACGCCGTCGCCGACGTCGTCGCCGACGCGGTGGTTGACCTTTTTGCTAACTGGCAACCCTCCAGCCTCAACGCCATGTGTCTGACACCCGACACGCTCATCGTCGTCTCGGCCTACGACCCCGCCGCCGTGATCCCGACCGTGCCGGAGCCGACCGACGCGTACTTCACCCTCCGCTACCGGGAGGGGCCCGACGGCGTGGTGGTCGCGTCTTCGGGAATCGACCAGCCGGAGTCGGAGGGCTGGAAGCGGCTCGAGAACATGACCCTGACGGAGATCGATCGTACGACCGCCGCCGTGGCTATCCGTCCCCTCGACGTCACGCTCGGCGACCTCTCCGCGCCCGAAGGGATCCCCCGACCGACTTGATATCGGTCGCCTGATTTACTCGTTTCTACAACGGCCCATTTCCATGTTTGCGGGCGACGAGGCGCTCTCTTTTGCCGGCCAACATCCGAAATGACCGCCCGACGGCTTCCCTTGTCGCCGCCGGATCCACGACCTGGTCGACGAATCCCCGAGCGGCGGCCAGATACGGGTTGAGGTAGTCGGCCTGATACGCCTCGACCAGGCTCGCCTGGGTCTCGGGATCCTCCCTGCGGTGCAGGATCTGGACGGCGCCCTGCGCCCCCATGACGGCGACCTGCGCCGAAGGCCACGCCAGGCACACGTCGTTGGCCATGCCCTTCGAGTCCATGACGATATAGGCGCCGCCAAACGCCTTCCTCAGGATCAGGCACACCCTCGGCACCTGGGCCTCGGCGTATGCATAGACGAGCTGAGCGCCGTGGCGGATCATGCCCCGCCACTCCAGGTCTTTGCCGGGCATGAAACCGGGCGTGTCGACCAGGGTCAGGATCGGCACGTTGAACGAGTCGCACAGCTCGACAAACCTCGCCCCCTTCTGCGAAGCGGCGATGTCGAGCGTGCCGGCCATGGCCTGGGGCTGATTGGCGACCACCCCGACGCTCTCCCCGTCGATCCGCGTGAAGGCCGTGACCAGCTGGGGGGCCCAGTTGGCGCGCAGCTCGAGCAGATCGCCATCGTCGGCGATGGCCCGCACCACGGCGCGGACGTCGTAGGAGCCGGTCGGGCTGGCCGGGAGCAGGTCGCGCAGCTCGGGGGCAGTACGGTCGACGGGCTGGGTCGTCGGGACGGTCGGCGGGAGGGCGTCGGTGTGATCGGGCAGGTATCCGATCAGCTCGTCGACGACCTCGAAGGCATGGCCGACGTCGTCGGCGTGCAGGGCGGCCACGCCGCTCGACCGGCTGTGGACCCCCTCGCCTCCGAGGTCAGCGGGCGTGACCACGTGGCCGGTCAGCTGGGCGACTGCGGCGGGACCCGAGACGTAGGCCACGGCGTCGGGGGTCATGACGACCACGTCGGCCAGTCCGAGAAGGAGGGCAGGACCGGAAAGGGCGAGTCCCACACAGACGAAGACGACCGGCACGATCCCCGAGCACTCCGTGATGGCCAGGGCGGCGCGTCCCCACCCGTGCAGGGACGCCACCCCCTCGAACACGTCGGCGCCCGACGACGCCATCACGACCACGAACGGAACCCGTTGCGACCGGGCCAACCTGGCCGCCTCGGCCAACGTGGCGCTGTCGTCGGCCGAAAGGGCGCCGCGGCGGTGCGCCGGGTCGATGCGGACCGTGACCACGCGACGTCCGGAGAGGGGCAACGTCTCGGCGCGCGCCGTTGCCGAACCTGGGACCGCCGCCCTGATCGTTACGTCGGGGGTGTCGGCGGCGGGAGAAGCAGTGCTCATCGGACGGCGCTCATCGGGGGGTGCTCATCGGGTCCAGGATCGTGATGGCGTCGCCACGGTCACCGTCCCGCCTCCCGGTCGCCGACGCTGCGGGCGGGTGCCTTTCGGGCCGCGGCGGAGCGGGGCCAGGGGGCGGATCGCGGGCTCCCGCCCTGAGAGGCGTGGGGCTTGCGGGCCCGGCCAGCCACCGCCCGACCCGGGGAAGGCACGGATCCCGCGCCGGCGTGGGGTTCGGGTTGCCCACCGCCGCAGACGTCCCCATCTGCTCCCTCTTCGTTGTCTTCTGCGTTGTCGGCGCCCGACCCTCCGGGCGCCGGCTCACGGCCTCGTGCCATCAGAAATCCCCTCGCCCTCTCGGTGAGCGGGTAACGCTCCACGATCGACCAGAACGCGCGGTTATGCCGGGCGACCGACAGGTGGGCCAGCTCGTGGATGATGACGTAGTCGAGGACCCATCCGGGCTCGCCGGCCAGGCGCGACGAGATCCGGATCGATCCGTCCGCCGGTGTGCAGCTGCCCCAGCGCCACTCCTGGTTGTCGGACCACACGATGGTGGCCGGCTGGGCCAGGCGGTAGCGCCGGGCCAGACCCGCGGCCCGGCGGACCAGGTCGATCTCGTTGCTCGCCGAACGCCTCTCCATCCGACGCACCATCTCCGTGACCCACCGCTGCTCGTCGGCGGTGGTCATAGTGGCAGGGATGGACACGCGCAACACCCCGTCGACCTCGCGTGCCTGGACGGTCTTGCGGCGTCGGGGGCTGCGTACGACCTCGACCTTCACGATTGCGGAACGTAGCGGTTCTGCGTCCGGCCCGGCGCCCGCAACCCTCCGACCAGGTCCGATCGTGCCTCCGCTTCGGCGGTCAGCCCCGCTCGGGGTAGTCTCGGGGTTCGGGAAGGAGCGGAGCGTGCCCAATGCCCACGTCGCCGACGCGACCGGCAAGCCCAAAATCGAAGGAACCGACGATGGGACGCGTTCCGTGCTGCGGCTCTTTGCCGGCGCCAGGCAGGCGGCGGGGACGGGCCGCGCCTCGTTGCCAGGCGGCACGGTCGGTGAGGTGCTCGAGGAGGCATGCGGTCGCTACGGTCCCGACTTCGATGCGATCCTGGCGATGAGTCGTGTATGGCTCAACGGCGAGCCGGTGGAGCGGTCCGCCGTTGTGGGCGAGGGTGACGAGATCGCCGTGCTCCCTCCGGTCTCTGGAGGAGCCTGACTCCGTGGTGATCCCCGACACGGTGACCCGGCCGGGTTCGGCGGCGGGTGAGCCGGCGATGCGTCGCGCTCCGGCGCCGCACGGTGGGGCATCGGACGGCCCGAGTCGTTCGGTGGGCGCTGATCGTTCGGTGGGCGCTGATCGTTCGGTGCCTGGACGGGTCGCGCCGACACAGACCCGTGGTGCCAGGCCGGCGCAGGAGCGTGGCCGGGTGACCACACAAGCGCGAGTCGCTCAGCCGTCCCCGGCGCATTCCCGGGTGGCCAGGCCGGCGCCGGCCGGCGTGCCACTGGCTGCGCCAGCCCCGGCCGAAGGCCCCGCCATCCTGGCCCCGCAGACCCGCGGGAGGGTGCCCAGAGCGGCGCCGACCCAGACGCGCCCGGTTGGACCGGTCCAGGCACCCGCAGTCGCCCCGCCGGCGCGGCCTCGCCGCGCCGGATGGGTAGCAAGACCGGTCGTCCCGGCGGTGCCCGGAGGGCTCGAGGGAAACCTTCTTCTCCAGCCCGTCCCCGTAGCGCTGCGGCCGGCTCGGCGCCGGCGTCGCGGGTCGGTCGTCGTTTTCTGGGGGTTCGTCTGGGCGGTTGTCCTCCTTGCCGCCGTCAACGTCTCGCCGTTCGCCAGCGCGGTGGTCGTGACCCCCGTCGTGCTCATCGCCGTGCTCTCTGCGTGGCGAACGGCCACCCGCACCGCTCAGGGACGCATCGGCGGGTCTGCCGATCGGTTCTCGCCGCCGCGGGGTTCACCTGGGGCCGGGGCCGGCGCCTCCGATGCCGCCGCTGACGATTCTTTGGATGGCGCCGCCGACTCCGCAATTGGCGGCGACGTCCAGGAGGGACCGGGTGTGGAGGGCGCATCCGACGGCTCTTTCGGCGCCGACGGCGACCCTGTCGGCGCCGCGGGCGACCCGACCGTGGCACTCGATGGCTTCACCCAGGCGACCGGCGGACTTACCGAGGCGACCGGTCGACCCATGGCGGCGGACGAGTCTTCGAACGCCGCCGCCCGCGGCGCTGCGGCCGATGCCGGCGAGGGGAGTGCGCACGGCATGTTGACGCGTCTGGCTCAGGCCGTCGACCCCGGCCGTGCCGGTGCGAACGGCGCGTCGTCACGCCCGTCCGAGGTGCAATCGGCCGGGTTGCCGACCGGTCTGATCCTCGCCGCGTTGGCCGCCCTTGGGGTCACGCCCCTGCTCGCGACCGGCGGTCCGACCGTCATGATCGTGTGGTTGGTTGTCGCCGGCGGCGTGCTGGCGTGGCAGATGTCGAACCGGCCGACCGAGATCATTGCCGCTGGCCTGACGGCCGCCGTGCTTCCTGCGCTCGCCGGCGGCTGCCTCGTCCTCGCCACCCGCCAAGACGCCCAGGTCGGCGTCGTCCTCGTTTGCGCCTACTGCCTCTTCGATGTGGCCAACGCGGCGATGGGCACCGGGAGGACCGGTGGCCTGGTCGGTGCAGTGTCGGGAATCCTGACTGTCTTCGTACTTGCCGTGATCGTCGGATCGCTCCTCGCCCCGCCCTTCACCGGAAGCAGTCCGTGGCTGCTCTGCGGTGCCGTCGCCTTGCTCGCCCCGGTCGGGGTCTGGCTGTGCGGTTCGCTTGCACCGGGTCGGTTGCCGGCGCTGCGCCGCCTCGACTCCATGGTCCTTGCCGCGCCGGTGTGGGTCATCGGTGTGAGCGTGCTTCTCCATCGGTGAGCTGAAGTACGCTTGATCCGATGCGACCGTCCGCCCAGAAGGTCCCGGTTGGGTCGGATGGCGTTTCGATTCCGGCCGATCTGACGGCGGTACCCGCGGACAAACTGCGACGGATGCGGGCCAATGTCGTTGAGGCGGAGTCGGGCCTTTCGTATCTGCGACGCCTGGCGCAGGGTCGTCTCGACATTGTCGCCGCAGAGGATGAGCGGCGCGAGGCCGGTGATCCGCCTCTCGAGGTGGCCGAGCTGATCGGGCGCCTTCCGAGCATCCTGACCGGCCACGCCTCCGGGCCGAGCAGGGGGCGTCACCCGGCGATCGAGGCGGTCGATGTCGATCCGCTTCTGCTCCAGCGACTGGAGCGGGTCGTTCCCGGCCGGCAGCTCGCCAGCCTTGGCGACGTCGCCGACGCCCGGTTGACGGCGATCCGGGTCGGGTTGTCAGACCTCGAAAGGGAGGTGTCGGCCCGGCGCCGGCGGCTCCATCCCATCATCGACCGCATCGAGGCGGAGATCGGCCGCCGTTACCGCACCGGCCAGCTGTCCCCCGAGGATGCCGCCCTCGTCTCACTGTCGACCAATGGGCTATCTGCCGATCGGGGCGACCTTGCAGCGGTTGGGCCGGCAGAGACGGTAGAGCCAGAGAGGGGTGAGCCGGCAGAGACGGTTGGGCCGGCAGAGACGGGTGAGCCAGAGACGGGTTGAGCTAGCGGCCGGCTGGCTGGCGAACCGGCGACGGCGCCGACGACCGTTGACGGAGGACGGACGCCAGATCAACCTCGACCCGGTTTCGGCGAAAGGCGTCCAACGGGTGCACGGCTCGTCGGCAGGGGAGGCAAGGACCGGAGCAGACGCAAGGACCAGAGCAGAGGGGAGCGCCATGTCCCATGTCGGTCGAGACCCGTTCGAGACACCGCCCGAGCTTCGTGACGGGCTGCGCCGCCTCCGCGGCCGACTGGCCGCACCCGTCACCGTGTGGACGACCACCGGCCCGCACGACGGGCCCGTCGGCCTGACCGTCTCGTCGATCGTCGCCGTCGAGGGCGAGCCGCCGACCGTGGTCGGCCTCGTCGGCCCCCTGAGCGACTTCTGGACGGCGTTGCAGCAAAGCAAGCACTTCGTCGTTCACGTGCTCGGGGGCGGTGACACCCGGCTGGCCGACCTCTTCGCCGGCCGCCTCCCGGGGGACCCCTTCGACGACGTCGTCTTCGAGGAGACCCCCTGGGGGCCGGCCCTCGGTGGCGTGGGAGGTCGGGCCTACTGCCGGCTGATCGGGTTCGTGGAGGTCGGCTACTCGCTGCTCGTGCGCGGCGAGCTCCAGCGCAGCGATCCCGACGAGTCGCTCCCAGGCGGCCCGCTGGTCCATTATCGGGGGGGATACCGGACGGTAACCGGGGAGTGAGCTCGCCGGGCCGGGCCGGTGACGCCGCGCCGCGGCGCCGAGGAGGGACCGATGCCGGAATCCAATGATCTAACCGGTACAACTGGTGCCACGGCCGGCCCAACTGGTGCCGCGGCCGGCCCAACGGGTCCAGCCGGAGTGACGGGTGAGCTGGCCGGGCGGGTGCGGGCTGCGCTCGAGTCCGCCGATCTCTCCGCCATCGCCGACCTGCTCGACCCGGAGGTGCGGTGGGGTGCACCAAACGATCCCTCACCGGCCTGCCAGAACCGCGACCAGGTGCTGAACTGGTACCGCCGCGGTGCTGAGGCGGGAACTCGAGCCCGGGTGACGGAGATCGTCGTGAAGGGTGACCGGATCGTCGTCGGGCTCGCGGTGGTCGACACCAACTCCGCCGCCGAGCACGGCGGTGAGATGGAGCGCTGGCAGGTGCTTACGGTGCGCGCCGGCCTGGTCGTCGACATCGTCGGGTATGACGACCGGCCCGAGGCCCTCGCTCGGGCCCGCGTCCCGCGGGAGTAGCCGACCCCGATCGAGGCGCCGGCTGGAGTGGCCGTTCCTTCCCGGTAGAGGCGCCGGCCGGAGTGCCAAGCCCTTCCCCGGGTAGCTGGCCGGAGTGCCCCCGCCTTCCCCGGGTACCGTGGTCCACGGTGAGCGAACATCTCGATCCGCGGCGCGACCTCGGCAGCTTCATACGCGAGCAACGTGCCGGCGCTCGCCTGTCACTGCGTCGCCTCTCGGAGCTCGCCGGGATCTCCAACCCCTATCTCAGCCAGATCGAGCGAGGCCTCAGGCGTCCTTCGGCCGAGATTCTCCAGCAGATCGCCCACGGCCTGCGCATCTCGGCCGAGACCCTCTACGTGCGGGCCGGGATCCTCGACGAGCGTCCGGAGTCGGGTGACCTGGCCTTGGCCATCCTCGAGGCGCCGGCGCTCAACGAGGAACAGAAGCAGACGCTGCTGCACATCTACCGATCGTTCGTGGCCGCCAACGGGGATTCCACGAGCGGCCCCGGCGATGACATCGGCGAGAGCGCCGTCGCCGCCGGCGTCCCCGGCGCCCCCGGCCCCTCGGACCCCTCCGGCGCCCCCAGCCCCTCCGCCGGCGCCCCCAGCCCCTCCGCCGGCGCCCCCAGCCCCTCCGCGGGCGCCCCCGGCCCCTCCGCCGGCGCTCCCGGCCCCGGCGCTGCCTCCGCCCCCGCCTCGCCACCGAACGGAGCAACTCCGAGACCCAAAGGCGCCCCGAAGGCCGGCCTCCACCGCGCCCGGAGGTAGGAGCGACCTAGGGCCCGCCCGCCGCCCCCAACCCCGTGCAGCCAACACGCTTGCGGCCAAGGCGGGTGCGGCCTCCCGGCCGGGTCCGGTGGTTTCTCCGCAACCGGTCTGGCCTCTCGAAGCTGCGCGTCGCCTCGTCGTGTCGGTAGGTTGCTTGACGGTGCGCGATCTGGCTGTCCTCTCGATGCATACGTCACCGCTGGCCCAGCCCGGGTCTGGTGACGGTGGCGGCATGAACGTCTACGTCCGCGAGGTCGCCACCGCCCTGGCCCGCTCCGGCGTGCGCTGCGAGGTCTTCACCCGCGCCGACGACCCATCCTGCCCTGCGACGATCGACGTCGAACCCGGCTTTCGTGTCCACTACGTCCCGGCGGGACCGCTCGGCCCGGTGGCCAAGGAGCGCCTCCCCGACCTCGTCGACGAGTGGGCCGAGGGGGTGGAGACCCGTCTGGCCACGTTCGCATCCAATGGGCGTCCGACGGAGGCCATCCATGCGAACTACTGGCTTTCCGGCATCGCCGGGCACCGGCTCAAGCATCGCCTCGACGTGCCGCTGGTCTCGACGTTCCACACCCTCGATCGGGTGAAGGCCGAGCTGAGTCCCGAGGCCATCTCGGCAGCCGAGCCGGCGCGGCGGGCGAGGGCCGAGGCGGAGACGATCGGCTGCTCCGATGTCATCCTGGCCAGCTGCAGCGTCGAGGCCGACCAGCTCGTCGAGCTCTACGACGCCCCACGTGACCGCATCGAGATCGTGGCCCCCGGCGTCGATCATGCGTTTTTTGCCCCCGGTGATCGCCCTCAGGCCCGCCGGGCCATCGGTCTCGACCCCGATGGGCCCGTCATCGTCTTCGTGGGCAGGATCCAGCCGCTCAAGGGCCTCTCCCTCGCCGTCGAGGCCCTGGCCGGTGCCGTCGCGGCCGGGGGCAGGGCCGCAGCGGCGCGGATGATCGTGGTCGGCGGCCCGAGTGGGCCGCACGGGCCCGATGAGCTGGCGCGTATCGAAACGCTCATCGACGCCCACGGCCTCCACGATCGGGTCCTGCGCGCTCCGGCCCAACCCCACGAGCTGCTTTCGACCTACTTCCGGGCCGCCGACGTGTGCCTGGTGCCGAGCCGCTCCGAGTCGTTCGGCCTCGTTGCCCTCGAGGCCGCCGCGTGCGGGACGCCGGTGCTCGCCTCGGCAGTGGGTGGCCTCACCACCATCGTGGACCACGGGCGGACGGGATTCCTGCTCGACCCGCTCGACCCCGGCGAGTGGGTCGACCACCTTGCCGGCCTGCTCGACGACCCCGGCCTGGCGGAGCGGACGGGCCAGGCTGCGGCCAGGAGGGCCGACGCCTACACGTGGTCGAGAGCGGCCCAGGTGCTGCGCCAGGCGTGTGACCAGGTGACCTCGAGGGAGCTGGTGGCGTGCCGGTAGAGCGGGCGACCGCCGGTGAGCTCGACCGCCTCCGTGGCGTCATCGGGAGGTGGGCGGACGCCGCCCTGGCCGAGAACCCCCTCCTCGCCGCCGTCGACCGTGATCAGGCGGCCGACCGTTGGTATCTCCGGATGCGAGGCGAGGAGAAGATGGTCATCACGGTGTGGCTGACCCTGCGGGAGCGCACCGTGCACTTTGAGACCTACTTCATGCCCGCCCCCGAAGAACAGCACGCCCGCTGCTACGAGTATCTCCTGCGGGCCAACCCGAGGTTGTTCGCGTGGCGTTTCGCCATCGGCGGCGAGGACGCCATCTATCTCGTCGGCCAGCTGCCCGTCGCTTCGATCGACCACGAGGAGCTCGACCGGATCATCGGCGCCGGCTACGCCTATTCCGAACAGCATTTCGTCGCGGCCATGAGCATCGGCTACGCCTCCAAGTTTCGCCGCTGAAGTTGCATCGCCGACCCTTGCCGGTGAGGGTGGCCACCGGTACGCTCGGCCTGCCGCGGTCCGGGTGGGCCTCCTGCTCGTTCGTTCGGGGAAGTGCGAACGGCGCCGGAGCTTGCTCGGGCCGCAGCGCGCCGTGCCGACGGTGGCTAGCGTCCTCGCATGGCAGTCGAGCTGGTCGTGGTCGGGGGTGGGCGCATGGGTGAAGCGCTGGTCGCCGGGCTGCTCGCTTCGGGCCAGGATCCCGCCACGGTCGCCGTCGTCGAGACGTCGGAGGCGAGGAGGGCGGAGCTCGTCGCCGGCGTCGCCGCCCGCCATCCCGGCCTCGTCGTCACCGGCGCCACCACCGAAGCGGTCGGTCGAGAGCCGGCAGGTCGAGAGCCGACAGGTGGAGAGCCAGTCGGTCGGGTGCCGGCAGCGACGCCGCCGATCGGCGCCGTGCTCGCCGTCAAGCCCGCCGACGCCGAGGCCGCCTGCGCCGGCCTGCGCTCGGCCGGCGTCGCCCGGGTGCTCTCCATCGCCGCCGGCGTCCCCATCCCTCACATCGAGGGGTGGCTCGGAGCCCTGCCCGCTGCTGCTATCCCGCCCGCTGCTGCTATCCCGCCGGCCGCTGCTATCCCGCCGGCCGCTGCTATCCCGCCGGCCCCGGCCGTCCTGCGGGCCATGCCCAACACGCCGGCCCTCGTGGGTGCCGGCGCTTCCGCCCTCGCCGCAGGAGCGACGGCCACCCGCGAGGACGTGGCCTGGGCCGAGGCAATCCTCGCCGCCGTCGGCACGGTCGTGATCGTCCCCGAGACGCAGCTCGACGCCGTAACCGGCGTGTCCGGGTCGGGGCCGGCGTACCTGTTCCTCGTGGCCGAGGCCATGATCGACGCCGGCGTCCTCGTCGGCCTGCCCCGGGCGACGGTCGAGAAGCTGGTCGTGCAGACCGTCCTCGGCGCCGGCCGGCTGCTCACCGAGACGGGGGAGAGCCCCGAGTCGCTGCGGGCCGCGGTCACGTCGCCGGCGGGGACGACGGCCGCCGGGCTCCAGGCCCTCGAACGCGCCGCCGTCCGTAGCGCCTTCATCGACGCGGTGGCGGCCGCGACCCGCCGCGCCGCAACCCTCGGCTCCCCGCCGGCGTAGCCGACGAGGCCCCCTTTCGCAGCCGATCCCGCCGCGTTAGCCTCGCCCCCGGAGAAGGGTGGTTCTGGCATGTCCCCAAACGAGTCGAGGTCGAGGTTCGTCACCGTCGGTGAGGTCGCCGCCCAGCTGCGGGTCTCCAACATGACGGTGTACCGGCTGGTGCAGTCGGGGCAGCTGCCCGCCGTGCGCATCGGCCGCTCGTACCGGATCCGCGAGGAGGACGTCGACCGCTACCTCGGCGAGCAGTTCCACGCCGTCGGCTGACCGCCCCGAGCACTCGGGGTAGCCACGCCCTCACGCACGGCGAGCGATGCAGGGGGGCGGAAAGGAACAAGTACGCCTCCTCGGTACGCTGAGTTCCCATGGTGTCTTTGCGCCCCATTCCCGAAGCCACCGTCGCCCGGCTGCCCGTCTATCTCCGGGTCCTGACCGAGGCCGCCGAGGAGACGATCTCGTCGGATCACCTGGCCGCACGGGCCGGCGTCAACGCCGCCCAGGTCCGCAAGGACCTCTCCCACCTGGGCTCGTACGGGACGAGGGGCGTCGGCTACGACGTCGCCTACCTCGTCCGCCAGATCAACCGGGTCCTCGGTCTGAGCACCGGCCGCAAGGTGGCCATCATCGGCGTCGGGAACCTCGGCCGGGCCCTGGCCGGCTACGGCGGCTTCGGCGAGCGGGGCTTCCGCATGGTGGCGGCGTTCGACACCGACCCGGCGACCATCGGTCAACGGATCGGCGTGGTCGAGGTTTACCCGATGACGATGCTCAGGGAGGTCATTCGGGGGAAAGGGGTGGATCTGGCGGTGCTCACGACCCCCGCACCGGCCGCCCAGGCCGCGGTCGACGCCATCGTGGCCGCCGGCGTGACGTCCATCCTCAATTTCGCTCCCGTCCGGGTGGAAGCATCCGCCCCCGTCGTTGTGCGCCAGGTCGACCTGGGGGTCGAGCTCCAGATCCTGAGCTACTACGAACAGCACCAGCATCTGCGCGAAGACGTCGGGCCGGCCAACGGTCCGATCTACGCCGGTGAGCTCTGAGATGGCCGGCTGAGATGGCGGTCGATGCACCGCTGTACCCCGTCAACCTCATCGTCGCCGGCCGGCGGTGCGTGGTCATCGGGGGCGGGAAGGTGGCGGCGAGGAAGGTCGCCGGCCTGCTGGCGGCGAAGGCGGCCGTCGACGTGGTCGCTACCCTCGTCGGCGACGAGGTGCGGTCCCTCGGGGTGCCGTGGCAGCAGCGGCCCTACCGCGCCGGCGATCTCGACGGCGCCTGGCTCGCCATCACCGCGACCGACGATCCCGCCGTCAACCTGAAGGTTCATGACGACGGCGAAGCGGCCGGCGTGTGGGTCAACTCCGCCGACGATCCGCCGGCCTGCTCGTTCATCCTGCCCGCCGTCGTCCGCCAGGGCCCGGTGATGGTGACCGTGTCCACCGCAGGGCACAGCCCGGCGCTGGCCTCGTGGCTGAAAGGCCACGTGGCGGCCGAGCTCGGCCCCGAGATGGCCGTCTTCGCGGAGATGCTCTCCGAAGCCCGCGACCGGGTCAGGGCGCAAGGTCGCTCGACCGAGGAGGTCGACTGGCGGCCGGTCATGGATTGGTCCATGCTCGAACTGATCAAGGCGGGTCAGACCGCCCGAGCGAGGGAGCGCCTCGAGGCGTGTCTGTTGTCGTCGTAGGTATCAACCATCGCAGCGTGCCACTCCGGATCCTCGAGGCCGTGACCGTCTCGGACGGCGATCTGCCCAAGGCGCTCCACGACCTCACCAACCGGGAGCACCTGTCGGAGGCGGTGGTGGTCTCGACCTGCATGCGCACCGAGGTGTACGCCACGGTCACGCGCTTCCACGGTGCCGTCGGCGACATCCGCACCTTCCTCGCCGACTGGTCCGGCGCTCCGCCCGAGGCCATGAGCGATTACATCTACGACTTCTATGACGATGCCGCCGCCCGTCACCTGTTGCGGGTCGCATCGGGGCTCGACTCGGCCGTGCTCGGCGAGGGCGAGATCCTCCGCCAGGTGCGCAGCGCATGGGAGGTCGCCCACGCCCAAAGGGCGGCGGGTCCCACCCTCGGCCTGCTCTTCCGCCGGGCGGTTGAGACGGGCAAACGCGTCCGTTCCGAGACCGCCATCGCCCGGGGCACCACCTCCCTCTCCCACACCGCCGTGAGCCTCGCCGGCTCCGTCGGTGTGCCCCTCGAGGCGGTGCCGCCCGAGGCGTCGGCGTGCCCCGTCATCGGCCACGGCCTCCCGTCCGGAGCCACCGCAGGACCCAGCCCTGCACCGGTGTCGCCTGGTCCTGAGAGCACGTCGTCCGCCGATGCGGGCCCCCGGGCCTTCGGCTCCTCGCCGGCTGTGGCGGGCCGCACGATGGGCGCCGTCGGAGCCGATCTGCCGTCGTCGGCCGGCGAGGCGTCGGGATCACCGTGTAGCTGGTCGGATCTGCTGACCGACAGGACCGTCCTCGTCGTCGGTGCCGGCGAGATGGGGGCCGCCGTCGCCACCCTGCTCGCCGGGGGGCGAAACGCCGGCCCGCTTCTCATCGCCAATCGCACCCCGGCGCGAGCCGAGGCCCTGGCGTCGACCCTCGACGCCGAGGTTGTGGCGTGGGACTCGCTGCCGACCGCGCTCGGCCGGGCCGACATCGTGATGGTCGCCACCGCCTCGGGTGAGATCGTCATCGACTCCGACATGGTCGCCTCCGCCACCCGCCCGCAACGAGGCCAGGTGATCGTGGACCTGTCCGTGCCTCGAAACGTCGAACCTGCGGTCGCCGAGCTTCCCGGCGTCGTGCTCTTCGACGTCACGGACCTCAAGGCACATGCCGAAGCTGCCATGGAGGGCCGCAGGCGCGAGATCCCGGCGGCCGAGGTCATCGTGACCGACGAGCTGGCCCGCCTCACGAGGGCGTCGACCGAGCGGGGAGCTGCGCCGGTCGTCTCCGCCCTCCGGGCGAGGGGCGAGGCGATCAGGGCGGCCGAGGTCGCCCGCCTGCAGGCTCGCCTCGGGGAGCTCGACGACCGCCAGCGCCGCGCCGTCGATGCCCTCAGCCGCGGCATCGTCGCCAAGCTCCTCCACGAGCCGACCGTCAACCTCAAGGCCGCCGTGGGCGACCCCGAGGGCGACCGCCTGATCGCCGCGGTCGAGGCGCTCTTCGACCTCTAGGCGGCGCCTTGTCAGCGGGCCGTTAGCGCAACCAGCTCTGAGAAGATGTGGCGTGGCGAATGCAGCACTCCCGTCGGCAGACGATCTCCAGCCGGCGCGGGTGCTCAGCGCCTACGGGGCGGGCGTGTGGGCCTTCGGGCATCTGGCCGCCAAGACCATGGACTGGGCCGTGCCGACCCCGTGCGCCGGCTGGACGTTGCTCGAGCTCGCCGGGCACGCGCTCTGCAAGGCCCGCTCCTATCACCGCCAGCTCAACACCGCCGTCGAGGGCCGTCCGCTCGATCGGCTTCCGCGGGGCGCCCGGCTGGCGTCGGCCAACGCCGCCGACCTGGCGGCGCTCGGCCCGATGCCAGGTCCCGAGCGGCTGCTTGCCTTCGACGCCGTCGCCGGCCGCTACGGCGAAAGGCTGGCGGAGGTCGACTGGACGATGACCGTCGGCTCGTGGGATGAGATCGGGCGGCAAAGCGTCGGTGAGCACGCCCTGGCTGCCGTCGCCGAGTGGCATCTGCATGCCTGGGACGTGGCTCGCGCCTACGGCTGGCCCTACAGGCCCGACGATCCCGAGGTTGTCGCCGCCGGCTGCCGGCGCTCTCCCGGCTGGGCCCAAACGGGTGATCCGTGGGACATGGCGCTGGCCGCAGCCGGCCGCGGGGCCGGATGAGTTTTCTCGGCGATGTTGACGGTGGATTCCGACGTCAACATCGCCGAAAAAGTGGAGCCTGAGCCGCCGGTAGCCTCGCTCAATGCTCCGGATCGCGACAAGGGCCAGCGCCCTGGCCCGCTGGCAGGCCGACGACGTCGCCGGCAGGCTCCGCGCCGCCCACGCCGGCATCGAGATCGAGCTGGTGACGGTGGAGACGGCCGGCGACCTTCGCCGCGACGTGCCGATCTGGGAGATGGGGGGCCAGGGCGTCTTCGTCAAGGAGGTCCAGTCCGCCGTCCTCGACGGCCGGGCCGACCTGGCTGTCCATTCGGCCAAGGACCTGCCGTCGACGGTCGCCGCCGGTCTTCGCCTCGCCGCCTTTCCTGTGCGCGGTGATCCGCGCGACGCGCTTGTCGGTCGATGCCTGGATGACCTGGCCACGGGGGCCACGGTGGCCACCGGCTCGGTGAGGCGAAGGGCCCAGCTTGCGGGCCTCCGGCCTGACCTGGTGTTCTCCAGCCTGCGGGGCAACATCGCGTCCCGGCTGGCCAAGGTGCCGGCCGGTGGGGCCATCGTCGTCGCCGCCGCCGCCCTCGACCGGCTCGGCTTGCGCGACGACGCCGATGAGGTCCTGGCCGCCGATCGCTTTGTGCCTCAGGTCGCCCAGGCTGCCATCGCCGTCGAGTGCCGGGCCGACGACGACGCCACCGCCGCGATCCTCGCCGTGCTCGATGACCCCGCCGTCCGCCTGAGCGTCGAGACCGAACGTTCGTTTCTTGCTCGTCTCGGCACCGGCTGTGACCTTCCCGTCGGCGCCTACGCCACCGTCGAAGGCGACCCCGAACACGGCCGGGTCACCGTCGACGGCCTCATCGCATCCATCGACGGGCGTGAGGTGATCCGCGACCGCCGGGTCGTCCCCGCTGCGGATGGTCCGGCGGCCGGTGCCCTTCTCGCCGAGAGCATGCTGGCCGCGGGGGGCGGCCGCCTGCTCGCCGGTCCCGGCGCCGGCGGGTCGCGGGGACGGGCGGAGTGACGGCGCGGTGACCGTCTACCTGGTCGGCGCCGGCCCGGGCGATCCCGGTCTGCTGACGGTGCGAGGCGCGGAGCTGCTGAAGCGCGCCGACGTCGTGGTCCACGACCGACTGGCGGACGCTTCACTGCTCGGGCTGGCCCCGAGCCGCGCCGAGCTGATCGACGTCGGCAAGGCGCCCGGATCGCCGGTGGCACAGGACGACATCAACGACCTGCTCGTGACCAGGGGGCGGGCCGGCGCCGAGGTCGTGAGGCTCAAGGGCGGAGACCCGTTCGTGTTCGGTCGCGGCGGAGAGGAAGCACTGGCCCTGGGAACCGCGGGCGTGGCATTTGAGGTGGTACCGGGCGTGACCTCGGCGGTGGCGGTGCCCGCCTATGCAGGTGTCCCTGTCACCCAACGGGGGCTCGCCACATCGTTCACCGTCGTCACCGGCCACAGCCGTCACGCCGTGGAAACCGAGACCGACTGGGAGTCGCTCGCCACGGCCGGCGGCACGATCGTCGTGCTCATGGGCGTCGCCCACCGCGACGAGATCGCTCGGCGCCTGATCGCCGGCGGACTCGGTGTCGACACGCCGGTGGCCGCCGTGACCTGGGGAACGCGCCCGGAGCAGCGATCGGTCCGCACGACCCTCGGCCTGCTGGGGGCCACGCCGATGGAGCCCCCGGCGACGATCGTCGTCGGCGCCGTCGCCGCCCTCCAACTGCACTGGTACGAGCGGCGCCCGCTCTTCGGCCGCAGGATCGTCGTGACCAGATCTCGCTCGCAGGCCTCCGGGCTCACGGCGCGCCTCCAGGCCCTCGGCGCCCGGTCGATCGAGGTGCCGACCATCGCCTTCGCCGCCCCCGAGGACGGAGGCGCCGGCCTGGCCGCGGCCGCGGCCGGGCTCGCCGATGGCCGCTACGCCTGGGTGGCTTTCACCTCGGCCAATGCCGTGGCGCCGCTCGCCGATCTGATCGTCGACTCGCGATCGTGGGCGGGCACGGCCATCGCCGCCGTGGGTGCGGGCACCGCCGGGGCCCTCGCGCCCTACCGGCTGGTGGCCGATCTGGTCCCGGAGCGCTCGGTCGCCGAGGGCCTGCTCGACGTCTTCCCCGTCGCCGGCACACGAGCCGGCCGGCCGCCGGCCGTGCTGCTGCCGAGGGCGGCGGTCGCACGCGACGTGCTCCCCGACGGTCTGGCCGCCAAGGGATGGTCCGTCGACGCCGTCGACGCCTACCGCACCGTCGCCGCCACGCCCCCGCCCGAGCTCATCGAGGCCGCCGCCGGCGCCGACGCCATCTGTTTCACGTCCTCGTCCACGGTCACGAGCTACCTCGCCGCGGCGGGTGGCGCGGCGGGCGTCCCGCCGATCGTCGCCTGCATCGGGCCGGTCACGGCCGCCACGGCGCGTGCCGCCGGGCTCTCGGTCGCCGTCACGGCCGAGCCCCACACCATTCCCGGGTTGGTCGACGCCCTCGTCACGGTGCTCGGCGGGCGCCGCTGACCTCCACCCGGCGGGGGTGGGCTGGCGCGCCCGCCGACACGGCGCGCCATGATGAAGGCGAGCTGCGGGAGTGCCGTACGCCGACGTGATCAGCCCGACGGGAGGAATTTCCCCGACCATGCCTTTTCCCGCTACCCGGATGCGCCGCCTTCGCGGCAGCGCGCCGCTGCGCAACCTGGTCGCCGAGGTCGGACTCGGTGTCGACGACCTGGTCGCGCCGTTGTTCGTGCGGGAGGGCATCGACCGGCCGCAACCCATCGTGTCGCTCCCCGGCGTGGCCCAGCACACCGTCGAGTCGCTCGCCAAGGAGGCCCGACGTCTCGCCGGGCTCGGCGTGCCCGCCCTCGTGCTCTTCGGCGTGCCCGCCACCAAGGACCCGATCGGCAGCGGCGCCTGGGATCCCGACGGCATCGTCCAGGTCGCCCTGGCCCGCCTTCGCGACGAGCTCGGTGATGGCATGGTCCTCATCGCCGACCTGTGCCTCGACGAGTACACCGACCACGGCCACTGTGGCGTCATCGACGACCGGGGCCGCGTCGACAACGACGCCACCATCGAGCTGTACGCCCGGGTGGCCGAGGCCCAGGCGGCCGCCGGCGCCGACATCGTGGCCCCATCGGGGATGATGGACGGCCAGGTCGGTGCCATCAGGGCCGGCCTCGACGCCGCCGGCCGCCGCGACGTTGCCGTCATGGCCTACGCCGCCAAATACGCATCGGCGCTCTACGGCCCGTTCAGAGACGCCGTCGACGTGACCATCGCCGGCGGCGGCGACCGCCGCGGCTACCAGCAGGACTACCGCTCGAAGCGGGAGGCCCGCCGCGAGGTCGCCCTCGACATCGAGGAGGGCGCCGACATCGTGATGGTGAAGCCGGCCCTGTCGTACCTCGACGTCATCGCCGACGTCAGGCGCCGCTTCGACGTCCCGGTCGCTGCGTACCACGTGAGCGGCGAGTACGCCATGATCAAGGCGGCCGCCGAGCGCGGCTGGATCGACGGTCCTGCCGTTGCCCTCGAACAGATCACCGCCGTCAAGCGGGCCGGCGCCGACATCATCCTCACCTACCTCGCCGGCGAGCTGGCCGAGCGTCTCGGTGGCTGAGGCCCCGGTGGCGTCGTCCGCCGAGCGGGCCGGCGCCGGTGGCGTCACCAACACCGAGCTCTTCGATCGGGCCCTGGCCGTCACGCCCGGCGGCGTCAACTCCCCGGTGCGGGCGTTTGGGTCCGTGGGCGGCACGCCGTACTTCGTTGACCGCGGTGCCGGCGCCTACGTCTGGGATGTCGAGGGCCGCAGATACCTCGATTTCGTGCAGTCCTACGGAGCTTCGATCCACGGCCACGCCCATCCCCGGATCGTCGAGGCCATCAGGGCCGCGGCCTTGGATGGCACGACCTTCGGCGCCCCGACCCGCCGCGAGGTGATCCTCGCCGAGACGATCACGGACCGTGTCGACGGATGCGACCTCGTCCGGCTCGTCAACAGCGGGACCGAAGCCACCATGGCCGCGGTGCGGGTGGCGAGGGGCGCGACCGGACGCAACCGGATCGTCGTCTTCGACGGCTGTTACCACGGCCACTCCGACGGGCTCCTCGCCGGCGGGGGCAGCGGCGTGGCGACCCTCGGGTTGCCGGCGTCGGCCGGCGTGTCACCCGGCGCGGTGGCGGACACGATCGTCGCCCCCTACAACGTGGTGCCCGACCTCGACGCCGACGTGGCCTGCGTGATCGTCGAACCGGTCGCCGCCAACATGGGCCTCGTGGCGCCGGCCTCCGGATTTCTCCAGGGCCTGCGCGACGCCTGCGACCGCGCCGGCGCCCTGCTCATCTTCGACGAGGTGATCACCGGGTTCCGCCTGGCGAGCGGCGGCGCCGCCGCCGTGTTCGGCGTGCGGCCCGACCTGTGGTGCTTCGGCAAGGTGATCGGCGGCGGGCTGCCGCTCGCCGCCTTCGGCGGGCGCCGCGACGTCATGGAGCAGCTCGCGCCCACCGGGCCGGTGTATCAGGCCGGCACCCTTTCGGGGAACCCGCTGGCGACCGCCGCCGGCCTGGCCGCCCTCGAGATGCTCGATGCCGACGCCTACACCGAGCTCTCTCGACGGGTGGCCCGGTTGGCCTCCGGGTTGGCCGGTGCCTTGGCCGGCGCCGGCGTGGAGGCCCAGGTGCCGGTGGTGGGACCGCTGGTGGGGGTGTTCTTCGCCTCGTCACCTGTGGTGGACCGCTCGGGAGCGGCGGCGTCGGCGTCGACGGGGCTGTTCCCCCGGCTGATGCACGGTCTGCTCGATCGCGACGTCGCCATCGCTCCCGGCGCCTACGAGATCCTCTTTCCGAGCCTGGCTCACGGCGACGAGGAGATCGACCGCACCATCGAAGCGGTCGGAGAGGTCGCCGAAGGTCTCGACTAACGAACGGCGCGGGGGAGAGGAGGCGAGGAGGAACGCAGCCCGCGGCGGCGTATCTTCCCCCCAGTCCTGGCCCTGGTATGGTCCCCGGCCAGCGGAACGAGCGGGAGCGGAGGAGACGCGGTGGCGGGTCGACGTCGGGTAGTCGTATGGGCGGTTGCTGCGACGGGAAGCCTTTCGATGGTGCTGGCCGCGTGCGGCGGATCGAACCCGGTGTCCACCAAGGCCACGACCCCGCCGAGCACTGCCGCCCCGAGCACCGCCGCCCCGAGCACTGCCGCCCCGACGACCGCCGCGCCCACGACCGCCGCCCCAAGGACCGCCGCCCCCACGACCGCCGTTCCGACCACTGCCGCGCCGACGACGACCACTCCCAAGTCGACGACGACGAAGCCGAGCGGGCCCGGGTCGCCCAGCGCCTCCTCGCTCAGTGCCGCCCTCAAGGTCAAGGGGCCCGGCCCGTTCAAGATCTCGTCGAGCGGAAACCCCAACGCCTGGCCCAATGTGTGCAGCTTTCTCACCGTTTCGGAGCTCAAGGCGCTCGACCCGTCCCAGATCACGGGACCATCGGGCCATCCCGTCGGGACCAAGGCATCGATCATCGGAGGCAGCGGCGGCAACGCCAAGCACTTCACCGACTGCAAGTACAACGTCAAGACGAGCATCAAGGGTTACCCCGGCTCGTCTTCCTACGTCGAGGTCTCCTTGCAGGAGATCGACAGCCTTGCCGCCCAGGTCTGGCGGGAGGACAACGCCTCGACCAAGAAGGCCTCGAAGAAGTACCCGGGCCAGTACGCCGACTACTCGGCACTTCCCGGCGGCACCAAGTGTTTCTACGACGGCAGCCAGCTGCAGTGCCTCTCGCACGACGTCTACTTCGACGTCGCCGGCAACCTCAACACGGCGAGCAGCACCGACGACCAGAAGCCCTGGGTCGAGCACGCCCTGGTCCCGACCGCGGTAAAGCTGGGCTCCCAGCTCAGCTGAGGCGGGGTCGCCCCCGTCCGGCTCGGGTTCGGAGGGTTTCGGGCGGGAGGCGCGGGAGGCCCGGGAGGCCCGGGAGCCTCAGGCCGCGTCCGGGACGACCCTGGCGATCACGGCAAGCGCCCGGTACGCCGCCTCGGCCGTGCCCAGCTCGTCGGGGCGCAAGATGTTGGCCATGATCCGCAGCACCCACTCCATGAGGGTGCGGCTCCGCATGCCCGTCGAGACCAGCACCTTCATAAGCTCCGGGTGCCCGATGACGTGGACGAACGCCCTGGCCACCCGGTAGTAGAGGGCGTAGCGCTCTTCGAGCTGCTGCTGGTAGCTGCGCAGCGCGAGTCCGTCACCGCTGGCGATGGCCAGGTGGGTGGCGTCGGCGGCCATCCGCCCCGACTCGTAGGCGTAGGCGATGCCCTCGCCGTTGAAGGGGTTGATGGCACCGGTGGCGTCGCCGACCACCAGGTAGTTGGGGCCGACCCTGGGCCCGACCGAGAGCCCCATCGGCAGACGCCCACCCGTCGGCGGCCCGCAGCACGTCTCGGGGCGCAGGTCCCATTCCTCCGGCGCGTACTGCACGAAGCTCTCCATCAGATGGGTTGTGTTGACCGCCTTCCACTGATTGAACGTCGAGAGCAGGCCGACGCCGACGTTGACCCGTCCGTCGCCGACGGGAAAGATCCATCCGTACCCGGGGAGCACGTTGCCGGCCTTGTCGCGAATGTCGAGCCAGCTGTCGATCCACGGCTGGTCGTGCATGGGTGAGGTGTAGTAGCCCCTGATCGCCATCCCGAGCGGGTAGGAACGGTTGCGGCTGGTGCCGAGCGCCCGACCGAGACGGGAGTTGGCCCCGTCGGCGACGATCGTGTAGCGGGCCCTGACCTCGACCGGCGCAGCGTCCGGGTCGGCCTTGGACGTGACCCGCACGCCGCGCAGGAGCCCGGACTCGACGATCGGCTCGGTCGCTTCCGCCTTCTCCCAGACCGTGGCCCCGGCCTTCTCGGCCCGGCGGGCCACGAGGGCGTCGAGGTCTTTCCTCGTGATCACGTACCCGTAGCCGGGGAGATCGGGATGGTCGGGCCACTGCAGCTCGAGAGTCCGGCCGAACCCGTGAGACCTGAGGCCTTCGTAGCGGTGACCGGCGGCGGCCAGGTCGTCGCGCAGGCCCATGTCTTCCAACTGCTTCACCGAGCGCGGCGTGAGGCCGTCTCCGCACGTCTTCTCGCGTGGGTAGCTCTTGCGTTCCAACACCACCACGTCGTGGCCGGCGCCGGCGAGCCAGTACGCAGCAGCAGCGCCGGCGGGGCCGCCGCCCACGACCAGGACGTCGCAGCGCCGCACACCCTCACGTTGATCGATCACCGACATGGATGGAATCTACGCCCCGACGGCGGCTACGTGTTCCCCCGCGCGTGTGGTGGCTGATGACCGGCCGGCGGGCCGGTCGTTGTTTTCTTTTGCCCACTTTTACAGAGAGAGTCCGTAAAAGTGGGCAAAAGAAAGGAGTCATTCGACCCGGATAGGTGGGTCGAGGCCGCCGGCGGCCGCACCGGAGTCCCCCACGGCTCGGGCGTGACCCGGCCGCGAGCGTGACCGGCGGAGCCGGTCCGACACGGGCCAGGCCGCCAGGGCGAGAAGCACGACGAGCGGGCCAAGCCCGGGGTCGGTCCCGTCGGATGTGAGGATGTCGCCCAGGTCCTGGCCGACCACCCAGGCAAAGACCGAGAACGCGATGGCTGCTGCCAGCCACCACCGCCGACCCCGGCGAAAGAGTGCCCCGAGACCCACCGCCGCCTCGACCGCGGCGAGGGCGAAGGAGATGGCCACACCGTTGGTGGCGGCCAGGTGGTAGAGCCATGTGCCGGCGTCCTGTAGGAACCGCGGCTGGCCCAGGCCGTTCTCCTCCAGGTTGGCCTGTATCACCACGCCGGCAGGCAGCTGGAAGGCCAGATGCAGCGCCGCTGCCCCCAGCCACAGGACGGCCCACACGGCCGCCCACGCCGGGGCGGAGACGTCCCGGCGGTCGCGTCGCGGCCACCCCAGCGCGCCCAGCGCAACGTAGAGGAGCGCCGGGCCTGGGGCGCCCCCCAGCATGGTGGCGAAACCGGTCGGCAGCGTCCCAAAGCCTTCGCCCAGCCACCAGATCACGAGTCCCCAGACAAACGAGACGGTCAGGGCCGTGCGGGTCAGGCGGTTGGAAATGAGGGCGGCACCGATGGCCAACTGCAGGAGGACGCACGCCAGGTTCCACAGGGGCCAGTGGGCGACGAACGGCCTGATCCCATCGAAGATGGAGCGGTAGATGACGGGCGGCGATCCCATGACCGACTGGGCCAGGTCGCCGAGCGGATAGCTGCTGGCGAACTTGGCCGGCTCGGCCTGGAGCAGACCGTCGACGATCCACAGGACTCCGAGCGCCACCCGCAGGCCTCGGCTGGAAAGAAGGGCACCGGTCACACCAGCGCCGGCCCCGTCCGTCGGACCCCGCTCGTCGGTGCGCTCCCGGTCGTCGGCGCGCTCCCGGTCGGTGCGCCCCCGCTCGTCCGTCGCCATCCGATGCCTCACCACCCGATTGTGCGTCCGGACGTTAGCCTCGACGTATCGGCGCCGAAATGGCTCGGGCCCGGCCGGGAGGCGGCAGACGTTTGTCCGATACGCGCGAACCGGCACCGCCGACGGCCGACGGGACTCCACGCCACCTGCGGGCGGACTGCCAGCACTGCTGCGGGCTGTGTTGCGTCGCGCCGGCCTTTTCCGCCTCCGCCGACTTTGCGATCGACAAGGCGGCGGGCCGGCCGTGTCCCAACCTGCGGGCAGATTTCCGCTGCGGCATCCATGACGACCTCGTGGAGAGCGGCTTCCGGGGTTGTGCCGCCTACGACTGCTTCGGCGCAGGCCAGAAGGTCACGCAGATCACCTTCGGGGGACAGGATTGGCGTCGAGACCCGTCGACGGCACAGCAGATGTTCGACGTGTACGGGGTCGTGCGCCAGCTCCACGAGCTGCTGTGGTTTGTCACCGAGGCCCTGAGGCTCGGGGCGGCGCGCCCACTCCACTCCGAGCTTGCCGCCGTGCTCGACGAGACCGAGGCCTTCACCCTCAGGCCTCCCGATGCGCTGCTCGAAGTGGACGTGGCGGCACACAGGAAAAGGGTGGGCGCCCTCTTGACGGCGGCGAGTGACTTCGTACGCGGCCCGCTCCAACGACCGCGCCGTGACCTCACCGGAGCCGACCTCGTTGGCGCCGATCTCCGGGGTGCCGACCTCCAAGGCGCCAACCTGATGGGTGCGGGTCTGATCGCCGCCGACCTGCGAGATGCCGACCTGACAACGGCCGACCTGAGGGGCGCCGACCTTCGTGACGCCGACGTACGCGGCACCGATCTCAGCCACTGCATCTTTGTGACCCAGTCCCAGGTGGCCTCGGCAAGAGGCGACCGGCACACGAAGCTGCCGGTGTCACTTACCCGCCCGGCCCACTGGGCAGCGCCGGCTACGTGCTCTACGCCACCACCCCCGCCATCCGGTGGACCGCCTCGGTGAGGATCGCCGTCGATGTGGCCAGGTTGAGGCGAACGTGCCCCGAGCCGCCCGTTCCGAACGCCGGCCCTGCGCTCAGGGCGACGCGCCCCTTCTCCAAGAACACGGCGGCCGGTCCTGCGTTCAAGGTCACCAAGCCCCGTTGCGCCTCGGCGGCTGCACCGTCGTCAAGGCCCAAACCCCGACAGTCGAGCCAGGCGAGGAACGTCGCATCAGGAGGCCGGTAGCCGACCGACGGCAGGTGCGTGTCGAGCAGCGAGGTGAGCAGATGGCGGTTGTTGTCGAGGCCGGCGAGCAGAGCGTCGAGCCAGGCTCCGCCGCTTCTGAGGGCGGCGGTGTGGGCGATGAGCCCGAGGTGGCTCGGGCCGTGGCTGACCTCTTCGGGGAGTCGGGCCAGGTCGTCGGCGGCGAGCGGACCGGCGATCGCAAGCGCGGCCTTGAGCCCGGCCAGGTTCCAGCCCTTGGACGCCGACATCAGGGAGAAGGCGCGCTCGGCCCCCGGCACGCTCAGGTACGGCACGAACCGCTGCCCAGGCATGACGACGGGGGCGTGGATCTCGTCGGCGATGACGCGCACGCGGTGGCGGTCGGCGAGGGCGGCGACGGCGGTCAGCTCCTCGAGGCGGTGCAGGGTGCCGGTGGGGTTGTGGGGGTTGCAGATGAGGTAGGCAGCGGATGCGCCGCCGGCGGTCGCGGTGGCGAAGGCGGCGGCGAGGGTTTCGATGTCGAGACGGTGCGACGCCGTGAGCGGTGCCTCGATGATCCGCCGACCCATGTGCTCGACGAAGGCGTAGAACGGCGGGTACACCGGGCAGTTGACGACGACCGCATCGCCGGGCACGGTTACGAGGCGCAGGAGCTCGACGACGCCCATCATCACGTCGGGCACGATGGCCGTGCGCTCTACGGCGATGCCGTCCCAATCCCAGCGTTCGTGGGCAAAGTCCGTGAGGGCCTCGGCGTAGCCCGTGCCGGCCGGGTAGCCGGTGTCGCCCAGGCGGATGGCGTCGATCAGCGAGCGCGCGACCGGCTCGGCGAGCATGACGTCCATCTCGGCCACCCACAGGGGCAGTACGTCGTCGGGGTACGTGCGCCACTTGGCGCTCGTCCGGCGCTTCAGGTCCTCGAGGGACACCTCTTCGAGCGGGTTGGCGATATCCGACGACATGCCGACAGTGTGCCAATCGACGGGCAACCGACGCCCGCCGGCGGTCGGCCGTCGTTCAGTACTCGAAGATCACCCTGGCCTCGACCAGGTCCACGGTGACCTCGCCCCCCATCGGCACGACGATCTGCGGGTCGGTGTGGCCGATGTCGAGGTTGAACACCAGGGGGATCCCGGGGTTGTCCCCGTCGCCCGGCACGTACTCGGTCACGGCGCGAAGGATGGCCTGGCGTTGCTCGTCGGCGTAGCGGTCCCGCTCCTCTATCGTCCTGCGGGCGTCGGTCGACCACGCCTTGGCCCGCCCCACGAGCACGGCCGCGAACCGCTGGAGCAGACCCCGTTCTCCCATGCCCATGAGCATCCGGTACACGTCCCGGGCGGGCGGGAGCTCCTCTGAGGTCTCGATGACGAGTACGGCCCCGTTGTAGGCGTCGGGGGCGAGCAGCCACCGGTCGGCTCGGAGGTGAAAGTCGATGATCTCGAGGCTGCCGCCCCACGCCGGGCCGGTGACCCTCACGGCCGGGCCGTGCCACGACCACGGGGGCGCGGTGCGCGTCGGCGGTTCATGCTCGAGGCTGGCGGGGTCGTCCCAGTCGCCGGTCTCGTCGCCAAACGTCCCTGTCTCCCTGACCTCCCATCTGCCTCCGTCAAAGAGCGCGGCGCGCAGCGACGCCAACGTGACCGGGTGCATGCCGCCCGGACGGGCCATGTGGGTCATGACGCCACCGCCGTGATACCCGACGATGCCCAGGTTCGACAGGTAGATCAGGAGGTTGGAGTTGTCGCTGTAGCCGAGAAACACCTTGGGGTTGGAGGCGATCAGGTCGGCGTCGAGGTGGCGAAGGACCTTGATCTGATCGTCGCCGCCGATGCTGGAGATGACCGCCTTGATGCTCGGGTCGGCCCACGCCTCGTTGAGGTCGACGGCCCGTTCGGCGGGGGCCGCCGCCGCCCTGGTGGTGGGGTACTCGACGGGCCGAAGCCCGAGGTCGCCGGCGAGTCGGGACAGCCCGAGGTCGAACACCTCGGGGTAGAACATGGGGGCCGCCCACGACGGCGACACCACGGCCACGCGATCGCCGGGCGCGAGTTTTGGCGGTCGGCGGCGAGGGCTCGAGGATCGGGCGTGGGGGAATGGCCGCAGCTCCATGGCGGCGAGTCAAGGCGCTCGGCGTCCACCCCGCCAGTTGTTTGGCCCTGCCGCCGTGCGGGGGGCGTCGTCAATGACGTGTCCCGCCGCGCCAGTTCCGTTCTAGCCTCGGTGCCGGAGGTGACCCGATGGCAGAGACGCGAGACGGCATCCCGGTGATGGAGGTCTACTGGCGCCCCGGCTGTCCATTTTGCTTCGGCCTGCGCCAGGCGCTGGTTCGGGCGCGGATGCCGGTCACCTGGCACAACATCTGGGCCGATCCCCAACATGCCGCCTTTGTGCGATCCGTCGCCGGCGGCAACGAGACCGTGCCGACAGTGGTCCTCGACGGCACCCCCCATGTCAATCCGGGGGGCCACAAGCTGCTTGGCATGGTGAACCGGTCCCATCCGGATCTGCCGCGCCTGCCGTCGTGGTGGTCGGCCTGGCGGGCCTTCCGACGCGATCGGAGACGGTGAGCTCCGCTCTGTTCACAGGAGCTGACCCCGGTTGGTTTCGAGCCGATCGAAGCGGTTCTGAGCGAGTTCACGAAGCTCTGTGAGCAACGTGACGTCGCCGTCAAGGCGGCGCCGATCCGCCGGGCTCCCGGACGTGGCTCGTCCCGGCCTCCGGGGCGGGGCGGGGGGCTGGACGGGGCCTGGCCGGCCGGCTAACCGCCACCGGCCGAGTCCTGAGTCGCCGTCACAGCGCGCGGCCCATGAGGATCCCGTCCCACAGCTCGCCGTTGGCCCTTCGGTAGTGGCGTCGCTTCCTTCCCTCCTCGACGAAGCCTGCCTTGCGGTAGAGGGCCAGGCCGGCCTCGTTGTGAGGCCAGACCTCGAGCGCCGCCTTGTGGGCGCCGGCGTCGGCGGCCCAGGCCAGTCCGGCGTCGAGCAGCGCCGTCCCGATACCAAGGCCCCGCCATCCCTCGGCCAGGAGCATGCCGACCTGGGCGACGCCGTAGCTGGTGAGCTCGACCGTGAGGTGGCCCACCACCTCCGGCTCCCGACCGGCGCGAGCGGCCTCGGCGACGAGGAGCGTGCCGACCCGGCCCGCGACCCGGTTGGCCAGCCCGGCGCGCCGAGCGGCCCGGTCGAAGGGGACCTCGGTGCCGATCCACCGGCCCTCGGCTGCGACCGCCCAGACCAGGTCGACCAGGTGGTCAAGGTCGGATTCGGTCGCGGGCCGGATGACGGCGGGAGGAGACGTCGAAGGCATCACCCGATTCTCTCGTCCCTCGCGCATCAAGCCAAGAGGGTGGGTGGCGTGTGGACGCCCCCGTCCCCACGGCATGCTGGGGTGACATGCCGATCGCCGCCGCCCTTGTGACCTCGTGGGATCTGCTCGGCATCAGCGTGGCCGTGGTCGTCTTCGCCTTGGCCCTCGTCGTGATCGCCCTCGTGTCGAGGCGCAAGGCGCCGCCGGCCGGCGGCGCGACGATCAACCGTCGTGAGCTGGTCGAGCGCGGCGTCCTCGGCCTGCTCGCCGCCGCCCTCGTCGGGATCGCCACGTCCGCGGTGGACTACGTGGTCACGGCCGTCGGCCATCCCGGTCGGCGCTACAGCGTGGGGACTCCGGAGGCCATCCGTGCGCACCAGCGAGCCCGGCGCACCCCGTACTACGAGCCGGTGGGCGGCTTCTACGTGGTCACGTACCCGACGGGCGACCTGGCCGACGCCAAGCGCCTCTACCACGGAGAGGTGCTCGAGGGGATGGAAACCGGGTTCGTGGCCCTCGATCAGGCCTGCACCCACCTCGGGTGTCGGGTGCCGTGGTGCCGCAGCTCGCAGTGGTTCGAGTGCCCATGCCACGGGTCGCGGTACAACGCCGTGGGCGAGCAGCAGCGCGGGCCGGCGCCGCGCGGACTCGACCGCTACCCGATCTCTGTCGTCGATGGCCAGTTGGTCGTCGACACCAGGCGCCGGCTGCTCGGAGCGCCGCCCGGCACCGATTCGACCGGGCAGTCACCGGCAGGACCGCACTGCTACTGACGGGCCTCGTGGTCGAGCCTGTTATGGACTGGCGGCCGGGGGTGGGTACCATCGGAGCGGTCTCCGTTGGCGCGACCAGGACCAACCGATCTAGAACCAACGGACGCAGTAGGCGACCACTCGAGTGCCGAGGACAGAGCGATGGTGCAGTACCTCCCGATCGTGATCTTGCTGGCTCTGGCTGCAGCCTTTGCAGCCGGGTCATTCGTCGCGTCCGCCGTGCTCGGTCCCAAGCGACCGACGGCGGCCAAGGAAGGCCCCTACGAGTCGGGCATCGTGCCGGGGCGGGCACCGTCCGCCCGCTTCCCTGTGCGCTTCTACCTGGTGGCGATGATTTTCATCATCTTCGACATCGAGGTGGTGTTCCTCTATCCGTGGGCGGTCATGTATCACCAGCTGTCCACGTTCGGCCTGGCCGAGATGGGGACCTTCGCCGCCATCGTGTTCGTCTCCTTCGCCTACCTCGTCTCCAGCGGCGCCCTCGACTGGGGTCCTGATCAGAGGTTGCGCAACCGTCCGACCGTCGACCTGACGAGGACGACGACCGCGACCGTCCGCCACGTTCCCCGGCCCGAGGAGGTCGCGCTCGACGGCCCCGAGCTGCGCCCCGTCGGAGAGGACAGGGGCGGCAGCGACGCAGGAGATGACACCCCCGTGCCCGTCCCTGCGGGAGCGGGCCCAGAGGGAGGGACCGAGTAGATGGGTCTCGAGAGCCTCCAGCACAACTTCCTCACCGGGAGTCTCGAGAGCATGGTCAAGTGGGCCAGGGCATCGAGCTCGTGGGCGGCCAACTTCGGTCTGGCCTGCTGCGCCATCGAGATGATGGCCGCCGGCGCCGCCAACTACGACCTGGCCCGCTTCGGCATGGAGGTGTTCAGAGCGTCGCCCCGCCAGGCCGACGTGATGATCGTCGCCGGGCGCGTCAGTCAGAAGATGGCGCCGGTGCTGCGTCAGGTCTATGACCAGATGATGGAGCCCAAGTGGGTCATCTCGATGGGAGTGTGCGCGAGCACCGGCGGGATGTTCAACAACTACGCGGTCGTGCAGGGAGTCGACCAGATCGTGCCCGTGGACGTCTATGCGCCCGGTTGCCCCCCGGGACCCGAGACGCTGATCCACTCCATCCTCACCCTCCATCAGATGATCCGCCTGGGAGAGCTGACCCGCCGGCCGGGTGCCGGTGCCGGCGTGCATCTGGAGGCTCCGCCCCGCCCGCTGCGCCTCGACGTGCCGGCCGCGGCCCGCTCGTGAGCGACGCCGGCCCCGCCCAGCCGTCAGGGCAAGCCCAGCCGTCCGGGGGAGCCCAGTCGTCTGGGGAAGCCCAGCCGTCAGACGGAGCGAGGGCCGATGGCCCGCCGCCGGGCGAGGAGCTCCACGGCTGCCCGCTCGTCGACAGCCTGGGCGCGGCGGTCGTCCACACCGACCGGGGGCGCTATCTCCCCCTCATGCAGGCGCTGCGCGACGACGGCTACGACATGCTGGTCGGCGTCACCGGCGTCGACTACCTCAACCACCCGGGCCGGGATCTGCCGGCGGGCATCGAGCCGGAGCGCTTCGAGATCGTCGTGGAGTTGGTCTCTGTCGCCCATAACCGTCGGATCAGGGTGCGCTGCCAGGTGTCGGGTGTCGATCCGGCCGTGCCCACGCTGTTCGACTTGTGGGCCGGAAGCGAGGCCCACGAGCGGGAGACCTACGACCTGTTCGGCGTTCGGTTCGACGGCCATCCCGACCCGACCCGCATCCTTATGCCCGAGGACTGGGAAGGTCATCCCCTCCGCAAGGACTACGCCACCGGCCATGTCCCGGTCCAGTTCAAGGAATCACCTGGCGCTCGCTAGGGACCGCCGGCACCGAGGCCGGACCGTACGCGAGCCCCACCCCCCTACGGGAGCGACGAGATGAGCAAGACGAGCGAAGCACTCCACGACGCCGGCCGGCCGGAAGGGCCCGATGACACCGCAGTCGACAGCGGCGCCCAACCCGCAGGAGCAGAAGAGGCCGGCGGCGAAAGCGGCACGGACCCCGCCCTCGCCGACGGCGAGGCCTACGGTTCCGGCGGGTCCCGCTTCGAACGCCGCCGCCAGAGCATCGTCGACAAGGTCCTCGGGCGTGTCAGTCCCGGTGGAGCCGAGCTGAACGAGCTGCTCGAGGAGAAGACGTCCGAGGGTGGCCAGGAGCTCGGCACCAGGGCCACGACGGGAGCGGGCGAGCTGCGCCGGGAGATGGGCGGCGTCCTGCGCCTCTCCGAGGGCGTGGGTGTCGACCCCGAGGACATCGACATCGACGTCCCCGACGACGAGACCATGATCCTCAACCTCGGGCCTTCGCACCCGTCGACCCACGGGGTGCTGCGGGTGATGGTGGAGCTGGACGGCGAGACGATCCTGCGGTCCAAGCCGGTGATCGGATATCTGCACACCGGGATGGAGAAGACCGGCGAGGAGCTGATGTACCACCAGGGGGGCACCAACGTCACCCGGATGGACTACGTCTCGCCGTTCTTCAACGAGCTCGGCTACTGCCTGTCGGTCGAGAAGCTGCTCGGGGTCGGGACCCCGCCTCGTGCCGTGTGGATCCGGATGCTCATGTGCGAGCTCAACCGGATCAGCTCGCACATGCTGTGGCTCGCCACCAACGGCTCCGACGTCGGCGCCATCAACATGCTGGTGTACGGGTGGCGGGAGCGGGAGGTGATCCTCCAGTTCTTCGAGAAGGTGACGGGGCTGCGGATGAATCACAACTACTTCCGTCCCGGCGGGGTCGCCGCCGACCTGCCCGACGGGTGGCGCGACGACGTCGACGCGCTGTGCGAGATGATTCCGAAGCGGATGGACGAGTACGACAACCTCCTGACCGGCCAGCCCATCCTGCAGGGGCGCCTCCAGGGGGTCGGGCCGCTCACCGCCCAGGAGGCCATCGGCCTCGGGGTGACGGGGCCGTTGCTGCGCTCCACCGGCGTGCCGAGAGACGTGCGCCGTGACGACCCGTACCTCGCCTACGACGAGGTGGACTTCGACGTGATCGTGGGCGAGGTGGGGGACTGCTGGGACCGCTACGCCATCCGGTTCAACGAGATTCGGGAGTCGGTGAAGATCTGCCGGCAGATCTGCGAGCGGATGCCCAAGGGGGATTTCCGGGTCCAGGACAAGAAGGTGACCCCGCCGCCGCGTGGCCGCATCGACGAGTCGATGGAGGCCCTGATCCACCACTTCAAGCTGTACACCGAGGGGTTCAGGGTGCCGCCGGGCGAGGCCTACGTGCCGGTCGAGAGTCCACGCGGTGAGAGCGGCTGCTACATCGTCTCCGACGGCACGGCCCGCCCCTACCGGGTGCACATGCGCGCCGCGAGCTTCGCCAACCTGCAGGCCATGCCCCGCATGATGCACGGTGCTCTCATCCCCGATGCCATCGCCATCGTGTCGACGACCGACCCGATCCTCGGCGACGTCGATCGATGAGCGTGAGCGAGTCGACGCAGGGACACAGATCGATGAGCGTGAGCGAGTCGACGCAGGGACACAGACCGATGAGCACGCGTCGATGAGCGTGGGTTGGACCGAAGGGGTGGGGTTGGGCAAGGATCACCCGACGTGGCGCGCCTGACCCCGGAGCACGAGCAGCGGGCTCGTGACCTGATCGCTCTGTATCCGCACCCTCGCTCGGCGATGATGCCGCTCCTGCACCTTCTTCAGGAGCAGGACGGCTACCTGACCGAGGACGGCATGGCCCACGTGGGCGAGCTGCTCGACCTCGAGCCGGCCGAGGTGGCGGGCACCGCCAGCTTCTACGACATGTTCCACACCGAGCCGGTCGGCCGGTACCTGGTGGCGGTGTGCACCAACATCGCCTGCATGCTCCAGGGCGCCTACGAGCTGCTCGAGCACTGCGAGGAGCGCCTCGGCGTGGCTCCTGGGGGTACCACCCAAGATGGGATGTTCACCCTCGAGGACGCCGAGTGCCTGGCCCTGTGCGGCAACGCCCCATGCGTGACGGTCAACTGGCGCTTCTTCGGTGACGTCGATCCGCCCGGCTTCGACGACCTGGTCGCCAGGTTGGCGGCCGGCGAGCTCGACGGCGAGGTCCCCCCTCACGGCACCCTGAGCCGGGTGCGCCGCACCGTCGGTCTCGGGGCCGTGGGAGCGAGCGTGCACGGCGCCGGAGGCCCCAATCCGCCAGCCGCGGAGTCGGCCACACCATCCAACCCGGCCACCGCCGTCGCCGACGGTGTGGACCTCGACACGCACGCCACCACGCCGGCCGTCGACGCCCTCGACGGCCCCTCTCGGGGCGAGGCCTGATGGCCCTCACCGATTCGCCCCGGATCGTGACCAGGCGGCTCGGGGCCCCCGGATCGTGGGAGCTCGGCAACTACCTCGCCGACGGCGGCTACGAGGGGCTGCGCAAGGCCCTCTCCATGTCCCCCGAGGACATCGCCGGTCAGGTGAACGTGGCCAACATCCTCGGCCGGGGCGGCGCCGGCTTCGAGGCCGGCCGCAAGTGGGGGATGCTGCGCAAGTCCGACCCGGTGTACCTGACGATCAACGCTGACGAGAGCGAGCCGGCGACGTTCAAGGACCACATGCTGATCGAGGGCGATCCGCACCAGCTGATCGAAGGATCGCTCATCTGCGCCTACGCCGTCGGCGCCGACCAGATCTTTATCTACGTGCGCGGCGAGTTTCCGCTCGGGATCGAGCGGCTCCAGGCTGCCCTCAACGAGGCCTACGCCTACGGAGCCGTCGGCCAGGACATCTTCGCCAGCGGCTGGTCGGTCGACATCGTGGTCCACCCCGGTGCCGGCGCTTACATCTGCGGCGAGGAGACCGCCCTGCTCGAGAGCCTCGAGGGAAAGCGAGGCTATCCCCGCATCAAACCTCCCTTTTTCCCCGCTGCTATTGGCCTCTACGGCGCGCCCACGATCGTCAACAACGTGGAGACCGTCTCCAACCTGCCGTGGGTCATGCTCAACGGCGGCGACGCCTTCGCCGCCCTCGGCGACGGCCGCTCGAAGGGAACCAAGCTGCTCGCCCTCGCCGGTCACGTGAAGCGCCCGGGCAACTACGAGCTCGAGTTTGCCAAGGTCTCGTTCCGTGACCTCATCTTCGACCCGGCCCTCGGCGGCGGGATGCGCGACGACAACGAGCTCAAGGCGTTCATACCCGGCGGCGTCTCGTCGCCGTGGCTCGGCCCCGAGCACCTCGATGTGCTCCTCGCCAACGAGAAGATCGCCGAGGTCGGGACCATGGCCGGTTCCGGTTCGGTCGTGCCGATGGACCACACCACCTGCGCGGTGAGGGCGGCGTGGCGCATCGTGCGGTTCTTCCATCGCGAGTCGTGCGGGCAGTGCACGCCGTGTCGCGAGGGCGGAGGCTGGGTCGAGAAGATCCTGCAACGGATCGAGTCGGGCCAGGGCCGCGAGAGCGATCTCGACCTGCTCATGGACGTGTGTGACAACATCTCGCCCGGCGTGCGCTGGCCACCGGCGCAAACCACCATCTGCGTGCTCGGGCCTTCCATCCCGCCGGCGGTGGCGGCCGGCATCGGTATGTTCAGGGACGAGTTCCTCGCCCACATCCGCGAGGGACGTTGCCCACTGCCCCCCGATCGTCTCCCCGGAAGCGTCGCCCGTGTCTGACACCTCGTTCCCTTCGACGCCGCCCGATGCCGTGCCGGTGCGCCTGGCCCGCAGGCCGCTGCTCACGGCCAGCGCCGTCGGCACCTCACCTCCCGACGCGCTGACCGACGAGCGCGTCACGATCACGATCGACGGGCGCCAAGTCGCCGCCGACAAGGGCCAGTTGATCATCGAGGCCGCTGACCAGGCCGGCACCTACATCCCACGATTCTGCTACCACCCGCGGATGAAGCCGGTCGGCATGTGTCGGATGTGCCTGGTCGAGGTCAAAGGACCGAGGGGCTCGTCGCTGATGCCGGCGTGTTACAACTCGGTGAGCGACGGCATGGAGATCTCGACCACGAGCGAGATGGCCAAGAAGGCGCAGGACGGCGTGCTCGAGTTCCTGCTCGTCAACCATCCGCTCGACTGCCCGGTCTGCGACAAGGGCGGTGAGTGTCCGCTGCAGGACCAGACGCTCGCCTACGGGCCCGGTGAGTCGCGTTTCGTGGAGGAGAAGCGGCACTGGGAGAAGCCGACGCCCATCTCCGAGCTCGTCAACCTGGACAGGGAACGCTGCATCCAGTGCGGCCGGTGCGTGCGCTTCGCCGACGAGGTCGCCGGCGACCCGCTCATCGACTTCTACGAGCGGGGCGACAAGACCGAGGTGGCGGTCTTCGCCGACACCAACCCGTTCAGCTCGTATTTCAGCGGGAACATCGTGCAGATCTGCCCGGTCGGCGCCCTGACCGCAACTCCTTATCGGTTCAGGGCCCGTCCCTGGGATCTGGCCCAGGTCGAGTCGAGCTGCACGTCGTGCTCGGTCGGCTGCCGGGTGGCGGTGCAGTCGAGCGAGGACGAGCTGGTTCGCTACCTCGGCGTCGACAACGACCCGGTCAACTGGTCGTGGCTGTGTGACAAGGGCCGGTTCGACCTCGAGGCCGTCAACTCCGAGAACCGCCTCTCGGTGCCGATGGTCCGCAAGGGCGACGAGCTGATCGAGGTGAGCTGGGCCGAAGCCCTGAGCGTTGCGGCCGATGGGCTCGTCTCGCAGCGCAGCGCCGGCACCGACGTGGCCGTCATTGGCGGCGCCCGGCTGCCCAACGAGGACGCTTACGCCTGGTCCAAACTGGCTCGCGTCGCGCTCCACACCGACCACGTCGACGCCCAGCTCGGTGACGGGGTGCCCGCCGACGTCGTGCTCGGCCTGCCCCGAGCGACCATCGACGAGGCCGCCGCCGCCCCGCTGGTCATCACCATTGCCGGTGACATCAAGGACGAGCTGCCCATCCTGTATCTCCGTCTGCGTGACTCGGTGCGCGAGAAGGGCCTCCAGATCTGCGAGCTGGCGCCGACGTCGACTGGTCTCAGTCGTGAGGCCGCGGCCACGTTGCGCTATCGCCCCGGCGGCCTGGCCGACCTTGTCGCCGCCATCACCAGGCCCGACGACGCGACCGGTCGCGCCGGGGCCGACGTGGCCGGCGTGACCGCGGCGGACATCGCCTCCGTGCGCGCCCACCTGGACCGGGCCAGGTCTGCGGCCACGCCCGGCACCCCGGCCGTCGTTGTCGTCATCGGGCGCCCCTCGCTGGCCGAATCCGACGCTGACATCGCCACCGCAGCCAGCGCGCTGAGCCGGCTCGAAGGCGTCAAGTTTCTCTCGGCCCTGCGCCGCAGCAACGTCCATGGCGCCCTCGACCTCGGCCTCACCCCCGGGATGCTGCCCGGCCGGGTGTCGCTACACGATGGCAGGGACTGGTACGAGCGCAAGTGGGGCGCCACCCTCCCTGCCGCCGTCGGGCTCGGCACGGCCGGGATCCTGGCGGCCTCCGCCGGCGGTCGCATCGGCGGACTCGTGCTCCTCGGTGCCGACCCGATGAGCGACTTCCCCGACGCCGGCGCCGCGAGGGAAGGCCTGGCCGGCGCGGGGTTCGTGGTCGCCGTCGACACCTTCCTCACCGAGTCGTCACGGCGCGCCGACGTGATCCTGCCCGCCGCGACCTACGCCGAGCGGCGCGGCACGTTCACCAACCTCGAGGGGCGCATCAGCCACCTTGGTTCGATCGTGACGGCGCCCGGAGTGGCCTGGCCCGACTGGACCATCGCCGCCGAGCTGGCCTGGCGCCTCGGCGTCGACCTCGGGTTCTCGAGCATCGAGGAGATCTGGGCCGAGATCGGTGAGGTGTCGCCGCTCCACCATGGCATCACCTACGCCGCCCTTACCGGTGCGGCGGGAAGCGACGGCATCGTCGTGCCCGTGGTGGCGGGAGCGGCGGCTCCCCGCCGTCCCCATGCCCTCGACCCGATGGCCGATCCCGGCATCGCATCGGCCGAGCTGCACGCCGTGCCGGCCGGTTCGATTGCCCTGCGGTCGGGTGGGTCGGCCGCCGGCCCGGCGGCGAAGAGCGCAGACGCGGGCGGCACCCCGGGTCCCGCCGACCAGGGCGGGGCGCCGGCCGCCGCCGTTCCCGATGAAGCAGTCCCCGATGAAGGCGCTGTCTCAGATGAAGGCGCTGTCTCCGATGAAGCTGTCGTCTCCGATGGAGGCGCCGGCGCCGGGTCCGATACGGGTGGCGTCGTCGGCGACAGCCCGCCTCCCATGGTGTGCGGCGTGACGGCCCGGATCGGGACCGGTGGTGGCGTCTCTTCGCCGGCCGGCGAAGGGCTCGCCCTCGTCAGCCACAGGAGCCTCTGGGACGCCGGAACCCTCGTGGCCAACTCGCCCTCGCTCGCCGGCCTGCCCCCGGCGTGGTCGGCCGGGGTCCACCCCGCCGAGATCGACCGGCTGGGTCTCGGTGGTGCGACGCAGGTCAAGATCACCGGACACGGGGGCGAGGTCGTGATCGCCCTTCGGCCCGACCCCTCCGTGCCGCCGGGTAGCGTCTCGGTCCCGTACAACCTGCCCGGTGGGAGTGCTTCGGCCCTGATCGACTGGAGCCGACCGGCGCTTTCCGTCCGGCTCGAGCCCGTCACCGGAGGTGACTCCTGATGCTCGCGGTGGTCAACCAGGGCGACCCCCTCTTCGCTCACGGGCTCAGCCTGGCCGTGTGGGTGATCCTCCTGGTGAAGGTGGTCGCCATCTTCGCCCTGATCATGCTGTCCGTGCTGTTCATGGTCATGTACGAACGCAAGGCGGTCGCCTGGCTCGGCGTCCGTCACGGCCCCAACCGGGCCGGCCCCAACGGATGGCTGCAGTCGCTCGCCGACGGGACCAAGCTGTTCTTCAAGGAGGCTTTCGTCCCCGTCAGGGCCGACAAGTGGGTGTACAAGGCGGCGCCGTACCTGTCGCTCGTCCCGGCCTTCGTCGCCTTCTCCGTTGTGCCCCTCGGCGGGACGATCACCGTTGCCCACCACACCACCCGCCTGCAGCTCGCCGACCCACCTTTCGGGATCCTCCTTGTGCTGGCCGCATCGGGCGTGGCCGTGTACGGCGTCATGCTCGCCGGGTGGTCGTCGGGGAGCAAGTACCCGCTGCTCGCCTCGGTGCGCGCCACGGCCCAGATGGTGTCCTACGAGGCCGTCATCGGCTTGACCGTCGCCGCCGTGGTACTCGAGACGGGCTCGCTGCACACCAGCACGATCTGGATGTCCCAGCACGGGCCGTTCCTCCTGCATTGGAACATCATCAGGACAGGGATCATCCCGTTCTGCCTGTTCAGCATCGCCCAGACCGCAGAGATGACGAGGGCGCCGTTCGACCTGGTCGAGGCGGAAGAGGAGCTGGCCGGAGGGTTCAACCTCGAGTACTCGTCTATCGGTTTTGCCTTCTTCTACCTGGCCGAGTACCTCAACTTGGTGACCGGCGCGGCGGTCATCACCACCCTCTGGCTGGGCGGTCCCGACGGGCCGGCCATCGCCGGGCACAGCATCGGGCCTTTCTGGTTCGCGGTCAAGGTGCTCATCATCCTCTACATCTTCGTGTGGATCAGGGCCACGCTTCCCCGGATGCGCTATGACCAGCTGATGGAGCTGTGCTGGAAGCGTCTGATCCCCCTCGCCCTGGCCATGCTGATGATCGACGCCGGTTTCCAGGTCTCGACCAAGTGGACCATCGTCACCGTCGCAGGGGCCGTCGTCGGATTGCTGCTGCTGTGGCGGGCGATCGACGTCGGGAAGGGAGCGAGCCGGATCGAGGCCGACTATCGGGCGCCGAGCGTCGCCGCAGAGACGAGCGCGGGGGCGGGCGGGCCATGAGCGGCGTCGACGGGTTCCTCAACTTCTTCAAGGGCTTCTTCGTCACAGGAAAGCTGCCGTTCAAGCCGAAGGTCACGGTCCAGTACCCGGAGGAGAAGCGCCCCAAGCCGGAGCGCTTCCACGGGCGCCACGTCCTCAACCGCTACGAGGACGGGATGGAGAAGTGCATCGGTTGCGAGCTGTGCGCCGGCGTCTGCCCGGCCCGCTGCATCTACGTGCGCGGCGCCGACAACCCCCCGGACGCGCCGGTGTCGCCCGGCGAGCGCTACGGGTTCGTCTACGAGATCAACTTCCTTCGCTGCATCCACTGTGACCTCTGCGTCGAGGCGTGTCCGACCGAGGCGATCACCGAGTCGAAGATGTTCGAGTTCAGCTTCACCAACCGCGAGGACGCCATCTACACCAAGGCCGAGCTCGTCGTCGACGACGAGGGCAGGCCGCAGCACCTGCCGTGGGAGGACTGGAAGCCGGGCGACGACCGCAACACGTCGGCCTGGGTGCGGGCCACGAGTCCGGCCGGCGCCGCCGCCATGGAGGGCAAGACGATGTGGTCGGGTGAGCTCGGCTATGGCGTGAGGCCGGCGCAACCTGGCCAGTCCGCTCCCGACTCGGACGACATCTCCGCCGACACCGACGTGTCGCTGCGTGAGATCGCGTCCGCGGCGTTCCGGGGGATCGGCGTGAGCGGCGTGAGGCCCGAGCGCGACGAGGAGGACTCGTGAGTCTGGCCGCTTCGACCGCGACGGCCGCCACCCGCCTCCACGACTGGGTGTGGCAGGGGCGACCCCACTCGTCCGCGGCTGGCCCGATCCATGCCGTACTCATGAAGGCGGAGTCGAGCGGCCTGCGCCTCGAGCACGGTGCCGCGTGGGCCGTGTTCCTCATCGGGGCCGGAATGATCCTCGCCGGCGCGCTCGGGGTCATCATCCTGCGCAACCCTGTTCACAGCGCCCTGTTTCTCGTAATCACCCTCTTCGGGATCGCCCTCGAGTTCATCGACGAGTCGGCCGACTTCTTGGCGGTGGTGCAGATCATCGTCTACGCCGGCGCCATCGTGATCCTGTTTCTCTTCGTCATCATGTTCCTCGGCGTCGACCGCAAGGAGCGGATCGCCAAGGAGCCGTTCCGGGGCCAGAAGCCGATCGCCTTCATCCTCGGTCTCGTCACGTTCATCCTGATCGTCAGCCTGGCCGGCGTTTCCGACTGGACGACCGGCGCCCCTTCGGTGACGGGCAAGGCCCACAACAACGGGGCGGAGAACGTGCAGGCCCTCGGCCAGGCCATCTACACCCGGTACCTGCTGCCGTTCGAAATGACCTCGGCCCTGCTCGTCATCGCTATCGTCGCCGCTGTCGTCCTGGCCCGCCGCCCACAGCGCTCCGCCGGCGAGATGACCAAGGCCGAACAAGAGGAGGTCGCAGGGCGATGACGGTTCCATCGGCGTGGTATCTGGTGCTCGCCGCCGTGCTGTTCGGCCTCGGATCGACCGGGCTGCTCCTTCGGCGCAACATCCTCGTCATGTTCATGTGCGTCGAGCTGATGCTCAACGCCGTCAACCTGACCTTCGTCACGTTCTCGCGGACCCTCAACGACATCGGCGGTCAGGCGTCGGTGTTCTTCGTGCTCGTGGTCGCCGCCGCCGAGGTCGTCGTCGGCCTCGGGCTCATCGTGGCCATCTTCCGCCGCCGCAACGAGGCGACGGCCGACGACGCCCACCTGCTGAAGGGCTGAATCTCAGGTGAACGCCGCTTACGTGATCCTCGGCGCGCCCCTCCTCGGCGCCATCGTCCTGCTCTTCGGGGGCAGGAGGATCGGCCAGCCACTGTCGGGGATCATCGCCACGGTGCTCTCCTTCGGGGCGTTCGTCGCCACGCTGGTCTGCTGGATCACGCTGCTCGGCCGGTCGGTCGGACCGAGCGGCACGGGTCGCAGTGTCGACAAGACGATCTTCACGTGGATCCCGGTTGCCGGCCTGCATGTGAGCCTTGGCCTCCAAGTCGACCAGCTCGCCATCCTGATGGCCCTCTTCGTCACCGGCGTCGGCAGCCTGATCCACCTGTATTCGATCGGGTACATGAAGGGAGACCCGTCGTATCCTCGCTTCTTCTTCCTGCTGAACCTGTTCCTCTTCTCCATGGTGACCCTGGTGCTCGCCGACAACTTCCTCTTCAGCTTCGTCGGCTGGGAGGGGGTCGGCTTCTGCTCGTACGGTCTGGTCGGATTCTGGTTCGACCGGGAGACGGCGGCGGTCGCGGCCAAGAAGGCGTTCGTCACCAACCGGGTCGGTGACTTCGGTTTCATGATCGCCCTGTTCCTGATGTACCAGCACTTCGGTTCGTTCAACTACTCGGTTGTCCTCGCCCCGCTCATCGCCGGCCACGCCACCCTCCCCGTGGCCTTCGCCACCGGCCTGGGGCTCATGCTCTTCCTCGGCGCCGCCGGCAAGTCGGCCCAGATCCCGCTGTACATGTGGCTGCCCGACGCCATGGAAGGCCCGACCCCCGTGTCCGCCCTCATCCACGCCGCCACCATGGTCACGGCCGGCGTGTATCTGGTCGCCAGGGCCGCGCCCATCATTCACTTCAGCCACGCCAGCCAGCTGACCATCGCCATTATCGGCGCGGCCACGGCCCTGTTCGCAGCCACCATCGCCTGCGCCCAGAACGACATCAAACGGGTCCTGGCCTACAGCACCCTCTCGCAGCTGGGCTACATGTTCCTCGCCGAGGGGTCGGGCAGTTACACCGCCGGTCTCTTTCACATGGTCACCCACGCCTTCTTCAAGGCCCTCCTGTTCCTCGCCGCCGGTTCGGTCATCCACGCCATGAACGACGAGCAGAACATGAAGAAGATGGGCAACTTGAGGAAATACCTCCCCATCACGTTCCCAGCGTTCATCGTGGGGTATCTCGCCCTCTCCGGTATCCCTCCCTTCGACGGCTTCTGGTCCAAGGACAACATCCTCGACGCGGCCTGGCAGTTCAACAAGGGCCTCTGGGCCGTCGGGGCCTTTACCGCCGGGCTGACCGCCTATTACATGAGCCGCCAGGTCGCGCTGGTCTTCTTCGGTAAGTCCCGTTGGAAGGAGCCGGCCGGCGTCGGCAGTCCCGTCGGCGCCCACGAGGCCCACGACGCCCACGACGGGGGTGCCGGGGACGCCCATGGTGTCGAGGCGGGTGACGCCCATGATGACGGCCACGGCGGTCGACCCCACGAGTCACCGCTCGTCATGACGATCCCGTTGATCGTCCTTTCCGTTCTCGCCACCTTCGGTTGGCTGTTCAACGCCCCCTTCGCCCATCTCGAGTTCATCGACCACTGGCTGGCTCCCCTGTATCCGACCAACGTCGCCCCGGTGATTAACGTGTCAACGGCAACCAAATGGGTGCTCGGCGTCGTCACGACCGCTTGGGCGTTCATCGGTCTTCTGGCCGGGCTGAGGGCCTGGAGGACGTCGTCGAATCCCGCCCTCGAGCCGGCCGTCCTCAGTCACGGCTGGTACCTCGACGAGGGCCTCGCCGCTACCGTCTCGGGCCCGATGACCATGGCCGCCGACGGCCTCGCCCACGGCGTCGACGAGGGCATGTTCGCCGGTGCCGGCACCGGCGTCGCTCGGCTCATCGCGGGCACCGGCCGCCAGCTGCGCCGGGTGCAGACCGGCTACGTGCGCAACTACGCCCTCGGGATCGGCCTCGGTGTCGCCGTGATCTTGGTCTATGTCGCCGCCCGGGTGGGGGTCTGATCGTGCTCGCCAACGTCACGGGAGGCTCGGTCGGTTTCCCCCTCCTCACCGTCATCATCTTCCTGCCGCTCGTCGCCGCCGCTGTCGTCACCCTGCTCCCCAAGAGTCGCGAGGACCAGCTGGCCAAGCCGATCGGGGCCGTGGCCATGGCGGCCGAGCTCGCCCTCGTCGCCACCATGATCGTCGAGTTCAAGCGAGGCGACGCCGGCTTCCAGTTCGTCTCCACCCATAGCTGGATCGGCCAGTTTGGGATCAACTGGAGCGTCGGCGTCGACGGGATCTCGCTGTTCCTCGTCGCCATGACGTCGCTGCTCTTCCCGATCGCCATGCTCGGGCCCAAGGTGCAAGGCAACGCCAAGAGCTTTGTCGGGTGGATGCTGCTGCTCGAGGCGGCCTGCGTCGGCACGTTCCTTTCCCTCGACCTGTTCCTCTTCTTCGTGATGTTCGAGGTGACGCTCGTCCCCGGCTACTTCCTCATCTCGGGATGGGGAGGTCCGCGGCGCAACGCCGCCGCGATGAAGTTCTTCATCTACACCTTCGCCGGCTCGGCCTTCCTCCTCGTCGGGATCATCGCCCTCGTGTTCCTCGTCGCTCCGTTCAACGGCGGGAAGGAGAGCTTCTCGCTGATCACCCTGGCCCGGCTCGCCGGTGACCTGCCGTCGGCCGACCAGAAGCTGATCTTCCTCGCCTTCTTCGCCGCCTTCGCGGTGAAGGTGCCGCTCGTGCCGTTCCACTCCTGGCTGCCCGACACCTACACGGAGGCGCCGACCTCGGGCTCGATGGTCCTCGCCGGCATCCTGTTCAAGCTTGGCGCCTACGGCTTGTTGCGCTTCGGCATCTTCCTCCTCCCGGCGGCATCGACGGCGCTTGCCCCTTTGCTCCTGACCCTGGCCGTCGTCGGCATCACCTACGGGGCGATCGTCTGCATCATGCAAAAAGACTTCAAGCGGCTCGTGGCCTACGCGTCGATCGCCGACGTCGGCTTCGTCATCCTCGGCTTCTTCGCCTTCAGCTCGCAGGGCGTCACCGGCGGGGTACTCGAGATGGTCAATCACGGCCTGACTACCGGCGCCCTGTTCTTCCTCGTCGGGATGATCTACGAGCGGCGCAAGACCCTGAAGATCGCCGAGCTCGGTGGCCTGCAGAAGTCGGCCCCGATCCTCGCCACCGTCATGGTCGTGGTCACCATGAGCGCCATCGGCCTCCCGGGTCTCAACGGGTTCGTCGGCGAGTTCCTCGTGCTCGTCGGTACCTTCCTGACCCACCGTTGGTGGGCCGTCGTGGCCACGACGGGGATCATCACCGGAGCGATCTACATGCTGTGGGCCTATCAGCGGGTGTTCCAGGGCAAGGCCGAGGGAGCCAACGCCACCATCCGAGACATCTCATGGCGTGAGCTCGGCGCCATCCTTCCGCTGCTCGCCGGGATCGTCTTCATCGGCGTGTACCCGTCGCCTGTGCTCAACCGGATCACCCCGGCCGTCGGCCATCTGGTCCAACACGTCGAGGCGGAGGACAAGGGTCTGCACCTGCCGAGCGCGGGCCAGCCCAAGAAGCTCTACCTGGTTCCGGCCGACCAGTCCGTTGGCACGTCCACGGGCCTGGCCGGTTCCATCCACGTTCACGGCCGGGCGCCAACCAAGGCGGAGGCCGCGGCGAGCACAGGAGGCAAGAAGTGAGCCGCCCGATAGCGTCGAGCTTCCTTGCTGTTGGTCATGTGGCGGCCCGTCATGTAGCGGCCGGCCATGCAGCGGCCGGCCATGGCGCCGGGCATCTGGCCGCCGCCCACCTGCCGGCGGCGGTGACCAACTCGACGTGCGTCGGGCCCGGCGCGACCGAGCTGAGCGTCTGCAGCGCCAACGCCTCGATTCATATCCCGGTCGAATACCTGAGCATTGCGCCGATCCTGATCCTCGGCGGCGGTGCCCTCCTCTTGCTGCTCGTCTCATCGGTCCTGACCAAGCGCTCGAGGCCGGGCCTCTACCCGCTGCTCACCCTGGTCATCGGCGCAGCGTCGGCCGTGGTGACGGTCGTCCAGTGGATCGACATCGACCGTCACGGAGCCAAGACGACCGTCGGCGGCCAGGTGTTCTACGACCACTTCTCGGTGCTGTTCCTGCTGCTCGTCAGCGTCTCGACCATCCTCGGAGCTCTCTTCACCGACAGCTACCTGCAGCGGGAGGGCCTCGACGGCGTCGAGGCCTACGTCCTGATGCTGATGGCCGGTGCCGGCGCCATGCTCATGGCGGAGTCGGCCGGGCTGATCATGCTCTTCCTCGGCCTGGAGATCATGTCGATAGCGCTGTACGTGATGGCCGCGTACCACCGGCGCAGGGAGGAGTCGGGCGAGGCCGGCATCAAGTACTTCGTGCTCGGGGCGTTCAGTTCGGCCATCTTCCTCTACGGCGTGGCCCTGACCTACGGGGCGACGGGCTCGACGCAGTTCAAGGACATGGCGTCGTTCCTGGCCCGGAACACCGTCAGCGAGGATGGCGTCCTTCTCGGCGGGATGGCGCTGCTCATCGTGGGTCTCGGGTTCAAGGTGGCGGCCGTGCCGTTCCACTTCTGGACGCCCGACGTCTACCAGGGGTCGCCGACGCCGTTCACCGGGTACATGGCCGCCGTGGCCAAGGCGGCCGGCTTCGCCGGCCTCCTTCGCGTCCTCGACCAGGGCCTGATCAGCCAGCAGGTCAATTGGCGGCCGGCGATCTGGCTCATCGCCGTGCTGACCCTGCTCGTCGGCTCGGTGCTCGCCATTGTCCAGAAAGACCTCAAGCGGATGATGGCCTACTCGTCGATCAGCCAGGCAGGGTACGTGCTCATCGGGCTGCAGGCCGCCTCGGCGCGCGGCGTGTCGGCCGCCCTCTTCTATCTGTTCACGTACACCTTCATCATCGCCGGCACGTTCGCCGTGCTCGCCCTGATCCAGGGCACGGGCGAGGCCCGCAACGACCTCGGCGCCCTCCGCGGTCTCGGGAAACGCCGGCCCGGCCTGGCTCTGGTCATGCTCGTGTTCCTCCTCGCCCAGGCCGGCGTGCCGTTCACCAGCGGTTTCCTGGCCAAGTTCTACGTGATCGAGGCGGCCGTCGGTCGAGGCCAGTACGCCCTCGCCGTGATCGGCATGCTCGCCGCCGCCATCGCCGCCTTCTTCTACCTGCGGGCCGGGCTGCTCATGTACTCCACGACCGATGACACCCAGATGGCGGGAGGTGCAGCGGACGCCGGCGCCTCGGACGTCGCGGACGGCTCCACCTTGGCCGGGCTCAAGCCGGTGCCTTCGGTCGACGGCGTCGCCGCCGGAACCGTCGCGACCCTCGAAGCTCCGCCCGTGGCCGAGATCAAGGTCCCGCTCGCCGTCGGGATCGGCCTGACCGTCTGCGTCGTCTTCACGATCTTCGCCGGCGTGTCGTCGCCGGTCATCGACTTCGCCCGGCACGCCACCACCCTGTTCTGACGGTCGCCTTCCGGCGCCCGCATCGTTTCTGCACCGGTTCTTTCGCGTTCTGACTCCCGGCGCTCTGACTGCCGGCGCTCCGGCTCCCGGCGCTCCGGCTCCCTCCGCGTGCCGGCCTCCCCCCTTGCGACGCCGGCTTGCTCCTGTGCCGGGCGGCTTCGTGCCGGCCTCGCGCCCCCTCCCGGTCTCCGACGACGCCGGCCCATCCCCGGCGAGCGCCGTCGGCCGTTCTTGTCGCGATTCGTGTACGCGCCGGCCCGAGCCTGTCGCGATTTCTGTACACCTGTCGGTGCAAGATCGCGACAGGTTCGAGCCAACCCCGGCGGCCTGGCGACGGGATACGCTCGCTGCCGGGGAAAGGACGAGCGTCATGATCTTCATCGTCGTCAAGTTCACGGTCAGGCCGGAGTACGCCGCCGATTGGCTGGCTCGCGTGGACAGCTTCACGCAGGCCACGAGACACGAGCCGGGCAACCTCTGGTTCGACTGGTCCCGGAGCGTGGACGACCCGAATCAATTCGTCCTGCTCGAGGCCTTCCGAGACGGCGACGCCGGAGCCGAGCACGTCGGCTCCGCTCATTTCAAGACGGCCACGCAGGAGTTGCCGGCAATGCTGACCAAGACGCCGGAGATCGTCAACGTCGAGGTGCCAGGCACGGCCTGGTCCGAGCTGGGCGAGATGTCGGTTCCTGACGGTTCCTGACTCGCAGGGCTAGCATCTCGACTTGTCAGGTGCCGGCACCAGGTGCCAGCACGTCGGCTTGTGCGACGGGTCGACACAACGGGGGAGGACGAGCGCAATGGCCGATGGTTCGACGATCTACGACCGTGTGGGCGGCTACGACGGGTTTCATCGGGTGGCGGAGGACATCTTGAAGCTCCACCACCAAAACCCGCTCCTCGAGCCCCGGTACGGGCAGGCCAAGAAGTCCGACGAGGAGCTGGCCCGCCTCGTGACCGAGCTCCTGTGCTCGGTTACTGGTGGGAGCGAGAGCTACACGGGGATGAACATGCTCGAGGCCCACAAGGGCATGAACGTCCACGAGGACGAGTTCCTCGCCGTCCTCGATGATATCCTCATCGCCCTGGAGAAGAACGGCGTCAACCAGCAGGACCGCGACGCCATCCTCGGCCTCAACTACGGCCTCAAGCCGGAGATCATCAGGGGCTGAATCGGCGGCGCCGGCCCGGTAGCCCTCTGGCGCCCCGACCCCCAGGCGCCTCGGTACCGGGCCCCGAAGGGCTCAGCCGGCGATACCTTTACGGGTCTGCTGCTTGTCCTTCTTGGCCTGCCGCTTCTCCTTCAGCGACTTCCCTGCCTTCTTGCCCCCAGATTTGCGGGGAGATTTCTCGGCCATGTGCAACCCCCTTCTCGCCCATGACGTTACCCCCACCCGGTGGTCCTCCTCCCGCCATTAATCCCACCGCCGTCGACTCGGCGTCGCAGGAGACCGCCGTCGGGCCCCTCGGGCCCGGGTCGCTGGCGTGGCGGCTCGGGTTCCCGCGTGTCGGGCTGCTTCTCGCCGGTCGGGCGCTGCTCCTGCAGGTCGCCCATCCCACCGTCGGCGCCGGGGTCAGGGATCATTCCACCTATCGGACCGATCCGTGGGGGCGCCTCGAGCACACTGTCGAGTCCCTCCTGCAGCAGCTCTTCGGGGGCGAAGCCTCGATCGCAGAGGCCCGGAGGCTGCGCGAACTCCATCGCGGCATCACGGGCACTGGGTTTTCCGGTCGCCGCTACAGCGCCCTCGAGCCCGAGGCCGGTGCCTGGGTCCACCTGGTCAACTTCGAGACCGTGGTGCTCTCCCACGAGCTGCTGGGGAGACCCATCGGCGCCGCCGGGACCCGCCGCCTCTACGACGAGTGGCGCAGGGTCGGGCTCCTCCTGGGCATCCCCGACGGCCACCTCCCGGCCGGCGTCGACGAGTTGCCCGAGTACGTCGACACGACGATCGCCACCCGACTCGAGCCCAACCCCACAACACGCGGTCTCCTCGACGCCCTGACGCTCCGCGACGTCGAGTCCCCTGGCCCGATGGTCCCGGGGGCACTCTGGCGGGGAGTACGCCGGCCGGCGGGTGTGCTGCTCGTCGACCTCACGGTCGGCACATCACCGCCGGCGTTTCGAGACCTGCTTGGCCTCGAGTGGACCCGCCGCCGGCAACGCCGCCTCGATCGCCTGACCGCCGCCGTCAAGGTGGTCTCGCCGTTCATGCCGGAACGGGTCGGCCACTACCCGCTGGCCCGCCAGGCGCGGGCCGCGGCCCGCCGCGCCGCAGTCACCGGGCCGGCGCCCCTGCCGGGAGATCACCTCGCGCCTTGAGTCGCGACGCCGGTCGGCCTGCGCTTCTCCCCGTGGGCCGGTAGGCGAATGACGCCCATTCTTTTGCCCACTTTTACGGAGTGAACACGGAAAAGTGGGCAAAAGAAGGGTGACGATGGCGCTCTCCCCGGGCTCTACTCGCCCGCGGGCGGGTCCAGCGATCGTCCGGCTCGGGTCGAGCGGCGCTCCTGGCGCCTTCAGGTCACCGCTTCGTGCCCCGGCCTGCGGCCCGCCCCGCCACTCGGAGTGGCCTCCAGGTCTGCGTCGCCCTCGCCTTCGCCCCCGGCGTCGCCTCCGCATTCGGCTCCGGTGTGCTCCCCGGGCTCGTCCCCGTCCTCGGCTCCCCGTCCGACCGATGGCACGAGGAACCTCCCGATGACAGGAAGCTCCCAAAACGACTCGGCTCGAGCGATGGCGACCGCGACGGCGAATGCATTCTCCGGGGCGTCATAGAGGGCGTAGCGGGGCTGCCAGTCGGGGTCGAACTTGGCGTTGAACTTCCAGAGGGACTCGATCTGCATGGAGTCGCCCATCCGTCGCAGCAACCACGCCTGGATGCGCTGGGCCGGTCCCTCGCCCGTCTCGCCGGCAAGGACGGCCCGCATCGTGGCGAAGTTGAGGCCGAGGCCGTCGGCACCGCGATCGCGCAGGTACCTGACCGTCTCGACGACGGCGAAGTCGATGAGACCGTTGGGGTGCTCGCCGTCGTCGCGGCGCATCAGGTCGAGGGAGTAACCGGCGATTCCGGGGGCCGGGACGTACTGGCAGAACGCCACCGGTGGGCCCAAGGCATCCCCGGCCCCGCCCCCGCCCCCGGCCCCGGCCCGGCCCCCGACCCCGCCGGTCGTGCCGTCCGCACCGGTCGTGTCGTCCGCACCGGCCGGGCCGTGGACGACGGCGAGCAGCAACCCCGCGTCGTCGGGCTCGAACACCCGTCCGAGGGTCATCGAGAAGCCGCGCTCGACGTCGCCCCTGCGGCTCTTGGTCATCACCGCTTCAAGTCCGGCGCGCAGGCCCGGGTCGAGGCTCGAGGGGTCGTGGAAGCTGATCCGATAGCCGTGCTTGGCCACCCGGTTGACGGCCTGACGGAGGCTCTTGAACCGCCCACCTTCGAGGGTGAAGCGCTTGACACGCACCACGCCCTCGTCGCCGGCGTAGAGATCGTGCATGCCGGTGGCGCGGTAGACGGGGAGCCAGTCCTCTCCTGCCCCCAGCCCACCGAGGGCCCAGCCGTGCTCATCGACGAAGCGACGGAACGCCCGCCACGCCGGCTCGCGCTCTGGCACCGGCCCGATCGGGTCGGGCGAGACGAGGCAGACGCCGCCGTAGACGGCGTACGCCGCCACCGTGTCACCCCAGAAGAAGAACTCCTTGTCCGGTCGGAGGGCGAAGTAGTCGAGCGTCCCTGAGCCGTGCCGGGCCAGGATGGCCCTGGCCCGGGCCAGGTCGGACTCGCCGCTGTGCTCGCTGCGGCGCCGGCGGGCCACGACCGGCCGGAAGATCAACACGAGCAGGGTGATGGCAAGACCGATCGCTGCGGCCGTCACGGCCGGCGTGAAGAACCGGTTGATGCTGCGCGGGAGGTACACGTGGTCGACGCCCACCATCCGCTCGACCGTCGCCAACAGCGCCCGGCCCCACGAGATCGTGAAGCGCCTCCTGTCCGAATCGAGCGCTCGCCCGGCCAGGTTCCTCACCGTCAAGCTGAGCTTGATCCCTGCCGTGCCGGCGACGACGACGGCCACGACGGCGACCGCCCAACGGGCCAGGCCGCCGCGCAGCCGCGGGGTCTCCGTGGCCGCCTTGAACTCGGCCCGGTTGAGCCAGAGGAAGGCGGCGATGGCCAGCGCGACCACGGCCTCTTCGACGTCCACCCCCTTGATCAGATGGAGGACGACCGTGACGAGCAGGATGGCGATCGTGACCGCCCACGACCGGCGCTGGCCGCGGCGCACCCCTCGGGCCAGGACGAGCAGGGCGACGCCGCCGATGGCGGTGAGGGCGCTGGCCGTCTCCGGCACCACGATCGGCACGATGTGACGAATCTCGACAAGGCGGTCCTTGATCGGGTCCGAGAGCGATGACAGCAGCGAGACGAACCCGGCGAGGCCGACGAAGATCCCCGCCAGGCGCCGGATCCGCCGCCTGCGCAGCTGCCCGCTCGGCTGCGTTGGCCACGACGAGCCCTGCGGGAACGTGGCGACCAGCTGCGGTCCGATGTCGCGTGAGGCCACCACGTCGGGGACCCTCCGGGCGACGAGCCGCTCGATGATGGTGGCACCGGGGGAGTCCTGGCGGGCGTGGAAGAGCCGCACGTGCAGCTCGTTCCCGGCCTCGAGCTCGACCCACGAGAGCTGCCGCTGACCTTGGAACACGGGAGGCAGGCCGAGACCGGGAAACCGCGCGGAGACCTCGGTGACGACCTCGGCGCCGCATCCGGCGTTGGCGAAAAAGCCGGCCCCGAGGTGGGTGAGCTCGGGCCGACACGTGTGGCCGGTGATCAGGCCGGTGTGCCCGGTGCCGATGAGGTCCCTCGCCCGGTCCCGAGCGTTGCGGTTGGGCTCGCGCTGACCCTCTCCGAGCGAGAGACCGGCCAGTGCCTTCCAGGTCCTCCGCACGGCGGCGACGGCGATCCCGGCGAGGACGACGAGCTCCACGACGGTGGCGGTGGCGAGGACGAGGAGGCGGTCGGAGCCGGAGTGGGCGATACCGGCGGCATGGGCGATGGCAATGGTCGGAAGCCTGAGGGCGACGGCCACGAGGACGGGGATGACTACGAGCCAGGCGCGCCCTGCGAGCTTGCGGTAGGTGAGTCTCGAGGCGAGGAAGCGGGGAAAGGTGGCCGGGTCGTCGAGCAGGTCCATGCCTGCCAGCCAGGCGTCGCGCCGCTTTCCCGACGCCTCGCTGCGTCTCACGGCCGGAAGAAACTCGGTCCGCAGGTGATAGGCGACCGGGCTCTCGCCCCTGTTGGTCGGGTCCTGGCACGCTGCGAGCGGGTCGAGTTGCTGGCCGCCCTCGACGCGGACCCTGCGGGCACCGGCGCCCGTGGCGATCTCGAGGTCGACGGCGAGCGCGACCTCGGCGCCGAGACGGGTCGCGACGATCTTGCGTTCCGGCTCCGACCACGCCAGGGCGGCGTCACGGTCGCCGGGGAGCACCACCACCCTCCGTCCCGGTCCCGAAGCAAAGGCGACGACCGCGGCCTCGAGGCGAGGGTGGGCGCCGAGAGCGGGAGCGACCGCCGCCGCCTCCGTCTTCGTCGGCAGCCCCGCCCCCCCGGCGGCCGGCGCCGACTCGAAGGTGTTGCCGTTGAAGAGCATCACGCCGGGCCCTGTCCACGCTTCGATGGTCTGTACCAGCTCGGCGATCGCCATGACATGGGCGGGGGAGGGGTCGGGTCCGAGATGGAGGTCGGACACGACGAGCACCCGGCTCCCGACCGGCAGGGAGAGGTCGAGCGGCGCCCCGAGCCCCGGGACCGCAGATGCTCGCTTGGTGTTCGGAGATGTTGGTTCGCTCATGTTGGTCTCGGGCTGAAGCGGCGGCCCGGCTACCGTCCGGCTTGAGAGGCCGTGCCGCCGGAATGCTGCGCCGCCCGCTTGTGGCGGGCGCAAATGCTCGGGGGCCGGCCCTTCGACCCCGCCCGGACGGTACTCGCCCGACCGCTCGACCTGACGTCATCCGCGACTCGTGGTCCCCTGCCACCCCGAGGTGGAGCGGATTGCGGGTGTGTCGAAGGCACCGGGCCCGGGTCAGGAAGACCGGACGTGATTCGCCCGGTAAACTTCTCCATCGGCGGCGGACGACTTTCCCCCTGCAAGTCTTCGGGCGAGACGTACGCTTCGTCGAAACTGACCACAGGGGGAGTTTGCTGTGACCGAAGAGCCGTCGAGCGCCGCCATCGAGGCGTACTACTCCGAGATCAGGACGTTTCCGCCACCTCCGGAGTTCGCCAGGGACGCCCTGATCAGCCAGGCCAGCGTCTACGAGGAAGCCGAGGCCGACTGGCAGGGCCACTGGGCCCGTCAGGCCGCCGATCTCATCGACTGGTACCGGGACTGGGACACCATCTGCGAGTGGGAGCTCCCCTTCGCCAAATGGTTCGTGGGCGGCCAGCTCAACGTGTCGTACAACTGTGTCGACCGCCACGTGGCCGCAGGCCATGGCGACCGGGTCGCCTACCACTTCGAAGGCGAGCCCGGCGACACGAGGACCATCACCTACGCCGACCTGCTCGTCGACGTCGAGCGCTTCGCCAACGTCTTGAAGGGTCTCGGCGTCCGTCGGGGAGATCGGGTCGCCATCTACATGCCGATGATCCCCGAGTTGCCCGTTGCCATGCTCGCCTGCACCCGCATCGGCGCCGCCCACTCTGTCGTCTTCGGCGGCTTCTCTTCCGACGCGTTGCGCGATCGCATCGTCGATGCCGAGGCCAAGGTCCTCGTCACCGCCGACGGCGGCTGGCGCAAGGGAAAGCCCAACATGTTGAAGCCGGCCGCCGACATCGCCCTGGCCGACACCCCGTCGATCACGGGCGTGGTCGTGGTCAGGCGGGTCGAGGAAGACGTCGAGATGCGCGAGGGCCGCGACCACTGGTGGCACGACCTGATGGCGGAGGCCGACGACCACTGCGAACCGGAACGCATGGAATCGGAGGACCTCCTCTACCTGCTCTACACCAGCGGCACGACGGCCAAGCCCAAGGGCATCATGCACACGACCGGCGGGTACCTCACGCAGGTCGCCTACACCCACAAGTACGTCTTCGACCTGAAGGCCGACAAGGACGTCTATTGGTGCGCGGCCGACATCGGTTGGGTCACCGGCCACAGCTACATCGTCTACGGCCCATTGGCCAACTGCGCCACCGGCGTCCTCTACGAGGGCGCCCCCGACTTCCCCGACAAGGACCGTTGGTGGAAGATCGTCGAGAAGTACAAGGTCTCGATCCTCTACTGCGCCCCGACGGCCATCAGGGCGTGCATGAAGTGGGGCGTCCGGTATCCGGAGGGCCACGACCTCTCGACCCTGCGGGTCCTCGGCACAGTCGGCGAGCCGATCAACCCCGAGGCGTGGATCTGGTACCACCACTACATCGGCGGCGACCACTGCCCGATCGTGGACACCTGGTGGCAGACAGAGACCGGCGCCCTCATGATCTCGCCGCTCCCCGGTGCGACGACCACCAAGCCGGGGTCGGCCACGTTCCCGCTCCCCGGCATCGCCGCCGAGGTCGTCGACGACGCCGGCAACCCGGTCCCCGTCGGCGGCGGGTACCTGACCATCACCCGCCCCTGGCCTTCGATGCTGCGCGGCATCTGGGGCAACCCAGAGCGCTACCAGGAGACGTACTGGTCGCGCTTCCCCGGCCGGTACTTCGCCGGCGACGGCGCCAAGCTCGACGACGACGGCTACCTGTGGCTCCTCGGCCGCGTCGACGACGTGATGAACGTCTCCGGCCACCGGGTCTCGACCACCGAGGTCGAATCGGCCCTCGTCGACCACCCGAGCGTGGCCGAGGCGGCCGTCGTCGGCGCCAAGGACGAGACAAGCGGCCAGGCCATCGTGGCCTTCGTAACCCTCAAGTCGGAGTTCACCCCTGACGAGAGTCACGGCGAAGACCTCAGGGCCCACGTGGCCGACAAGATCGGCAGGTTCGGTCGGCCCAAGACGGTTATCTTCACCGACGACCTGCCCAAGACCCGCTCGGGCAAGATCATGCGCCGGCTGCTCCAAGACGTGGCCGAGGGGCGCGATCTCGGTGACACGACGACGCTCGCCGACCCGGGCGTGGTCGAAGAGATCCGCAAGAGATCCAGCGTCGCCCCATCGGAGGAATGACGGAGCCCGACCTCCTCCCCGACAACTGGTACTGGCGGGCGGGGCCCGTCCCTGCGGGCCCCGCCGTCGTGTTCGATCTCGACGGCGTGCTCTCCGACGCCGCCAGCCGACAGCACTTCATCGAGGGGCCCCGGCAGGACTGGCCCGCTTTCTTCGAGGCGTGCGGCGACGATCCGATCATCGAGGAGGTGGCCCGCCTGCTCGTCCTGCTCGACCCGACGCTCTCGGTCGTCCTCCTCACCGCTCGACCGGCGAGGGTCAGGCCCCAGACGGCGGCCTGGCTCGAGCGCTATGGCCTGCGCTGGGATCTTCTCGTGATGCGCGACTTCGGTGACTACGGCGCCGCCCGCCACTTCAAGCGCCGCTCGGTCGCCGAGCTCCGCAAGGCCGGGTTCAACCTCAAGTTGAGCTTCGAGGATGACTGGCGCAACGTGCTGATGTTCCGGGGCGAGGGCATCCCGTGCGTGTACATCCACTCCGGCTATTACGACTGAGCCGCGGGCCGGGGCGAAAACAAAGCCGGGCCGCCCTCGCATTGCGGGTGCGGGGCTGCTAGGCCTGCGGTATGGCCATCGAGCTGGCAACGAGGTACCCGGATCTGAGCCCGCGGACCTACGAACACCCCGCCGACCGCGCCGCCACCTCCGCCCTCCACGCCATCCCCCTGCTCGACCGGCTGATCAAGCGCCTGGGCGGCCTCGGCGTAGAGACGAGGTTTCGCCAGCAGCTTCTCGGCGACGCCGTTCGGATCGGGCCTGACCAGATGCCCGACCTGTGGTCGGCCCAGGTGCGGGCCGCGACCCGCCTCGATCTGGCCGACCCGCCCCCGCTGTTCGTCACCCAGTACCCGGTGTCCAACGCCATCACCTTCGGGATGCGCCGGCCCGTCGTCGTCGTCTTCTCGCCGCTCGTGGCCGACTACGAGGCCGACGAGATCGAATCGGTCCTCGCCCACGAGATCGGCCACGTCCTCTCCGACCACGTCACCTACTCGACGGCGATGGTCCTGCTCGCCACCCTCCTGCAGGGCGCCCTCTCGGATGTGCCCCTGGCCGACCTGCCGGTGCGCGGCCTTTACATGGCGCTGCTCGAGTGGCACCGGGCGACCGAGCTCACCTGCGACCGGGCCGCCGCCCTGGCCATCGACGATCCCATCGTCGTGTGCCGGATGCTCATGCGCATGGCCGGCGGCGCCCTCCCCGGCATGCAGGTCGACGCCTTCATCCGCCAGGCCACCGAGTATGCCGGCGAGGAGGACCTCTTCGCTCGCAGCGCCCGCTTCGGCATCGAGATCGGCCGCACCCACCCGCTGGCCGTACGCCGGGTCCGCGAGCTCGTCACGTGGGTGCAGTCGGGGGACTTCGACCGCATCCGCTCCGGTAGCTACGTCCGCAAGGGCGAGGAGCCACCGCCGTCGGCGGAGTTCGACGCCGCCGTGCGCCACTACAGGGAGCGCTTCGCCGGCGTGGTCGAGCGGACCGTCGGCGGCGTGACCCGCCTCTCGGGGCAGATCTCGTCATGGTTGGGCCGCTACGGCCCCGAAGGATCGGCTCGCCCCGAGGCCGACGACGACCCCGAGACCTGACCGGCCCCCGACTCGACCCGTTCGCGCCTTTACGGAGCCGGTGCCGGTCTGCGCTCCCTAGGGAGCGGTACTGGTCTGCGCTCCCTAGGGAGCGGTGCCGTCGGTCATGAGCTCCTCGGTGTAGAGGGGCTGGGTCTGTACGACGGTCCCTGTGTAGGGAGCGGCCACGATGTTGCCGCTGCCCAAGTACAGGGCCACGTGGTACACGGTGGACGGTACGGACGTGTTCGTCGCCCAGTACACGAGGTCCCCGTTGGCCAACTGGCTGATCGGCGTCTTCTTGCCGGCGATGTACTGGTCGTCGGCGACGCGGGGGATCGTGACGCCGGCCTCATGCCACGACATCATCGTCAGCCCTGAGCAGTCGAAGCCCTGCGGGCCCGTGCCCCCGTAGATGTAGGGTTTGCCCCGCTGTTCCATGGCCCATTCGACGGCCCGATCGCTGGCGTTCTGGATCGTGTGGACGAACGCCAGCTCCGGGGGTGAGGAACCGACGGCGTCACCGAAGCGGTGGATATCGCCGTCGTGGGCGACCATCCAGTAGCCGTTGCCGTCCGATGTCGACACGATGGAGGCGATGGACTGATTGTGGTCGCCCGACGGCAGGTTTCCATCGTTGTGGGCGGCGCCGAACGCCCAGACCTGGCCGTTCGTGCCGACGAGCCAGTAGCCGGTCTCCCTCGGCATGACGGCAAGCCCGGCGATGGTCGAGGTGATGTGGGCGGTACGGAAATCCCCGTGGCTCGTGGCGTTGCCGTAGGCGGCGACCCGGCCGAGGGAGGACACGAGCCAGTAGCCTCCGCCCCCGGTCGTTCCGACCATGTCGACGATCGGCGAGTCGAGCCGCCTCCCGCCGAGCGATCCGTAGTACCTGGCGTCGCCGAAGGCGTGGACGCTGCCGTCGGTGTCGTAGACCCAGTACCCGTTCCCGCTCACTGTGCGGACGATGCCGGCCGGGCGACCCTTGAAGTGCGAGTGGAAGGGCGAGCCGTAGTAGCGAGCCGATCCGAACGCCCAGACCCGCCCGTTGGCGCTCACCTCCCAGTAACCGCCGTTGCCGCGGGCGAGGCCGATGCCGACGATGGTCGTACGAGCGGCCGTGGCGTTGACGTCCCCGTCGTACCGGGCTCCACTGAGCGGCCATACCGAGCCCGTCGGCGACACCTCGTAGTACGGGTTGGCGTCCACGAACGGCGACGTGGGACCGTGCGACACCGACCGGGCGGACGCGCCCCGATGTTGGGCCGGCCCGGCCGCCGTTGCCACGGCGACCCCGGATGCGGCCAGGGCGATGGCGGCTCCGATGCCGACGGCGGCACCGAGCCTGCGTATGCGGTTTGATGGCGTCGCAACGGTGAGGCTGGGCATGAGAGAAGAGTCGGCACGCCAGGGCGCGCCATATAGTCAAAAAAAGTTGCCAAGTGGTGGATACCTCTTAACTAGCGATTCCGCAACTCTTCATTGGTATTAAGGAAGATACGGAAACACCATGTCGGTGGCTTCCGGGGTCGCTGAAAGGAGGCGCCGTGCACTTCAACAACGTCAAGACCGGCGTCATCCTGGCGGTGCTCGGCGCCGTGTTCGTGGTGGTTGGCGGGGTCATCTGGGGTACAACGGGGCTGGTCGTGGGCCTGTTGCTCGTCAGAGGCCCAGATGCCCGAGTACCACGCCGTGGTGAGGGATCTGACAACACGGGCAGGAATGCCATGCCCCGTTTGTACGTGACAAGGGACGCGCCGCCGAACGCGTTTGCTACGGCGAGAAATCCCAGCCACGCGGCGGTAGCGGTCACCGACGGAATCCTGCAGGTGTGCAACTGGCGCCCGGCTGATCGGCGACGGCGAGCCGCTGAGCCCTGCGGGTGAAGGGGGGCGTCAGTCGCGAAAGTTCTCGAACTGCAACGGGATGCCGAAGTCCTCCTCACGTAGGAGGGCGATCACCGACTGGAGGTGGTCGCGCTTCTTGCCCGTCACCCTGACCTGCTCGCCCTGGGTCTGCGACGAGATGCCCTTGGGTCCCTTGTCCTTGATGAAGCGGTTGACGGCCCTGGCGTTGTCCGACGACAGACCGGCCTTGAGGGTCACGGTCTGGCGTGCGGCCCCTCTCGAGGCCTCCTCGACCTTGCCGTAGTCGAGCGCCTTGAGCGACACCTTCCGTTTGACCAGCTTCTCCTCGAGCACCTGGACGAGGGCCCTGAGGCGGTCCTCGGTCGACGACTGGAGATGTAGTTCCATGTCGGCGAGCTCGAGGGTCGAGTCGGTCCCCTTGAAGTCGAAGCGGTTGGCGAGCTCTCTGTTGGCCTGGTCGACGGCGTTCCTGACCTCTTGCATGTCGACCTCGGACACGACATCGAAGGTGGGCATGCGGCCACGGTAGCTCGCATCCCGGCCGGGGCGAAGGGAAGTCGTGGCGGCAAAGAAGGCCGTTTCGTGGCGACCGAAGGCCGATTCGTGGCGACGCAGCAGGCTCGGGCCGTCTACCGTGCCGGTGTGCTCCTGTCCCCCTTCGAGAATCCGGCCCAGAGGCCCGACCGCCCCGACGCCGTATCGGTGGGTGGGAGGACCCTGTCGATGGAGCAGCTCTCCGATGCCGCCGACGCCCTGGCCGTCCGCCTGAGCGGGGCCGGGGTCGTCGCCGTCGATGCCACCACGACGGTCGAGACCGTGGTTGCGGTCGTCGCCGCGCTGCGGGCCGGTGTGGCGGTGGTGCCGATCGCCCCCGATGCCGGGCCGCTCGAGCGGACCCACATCCTCCGCGACTGCGCGGCGCCGGTCTTCCTCGCCACGAGGCAGGACCGCCAGGGTCCTTCCGCCGAGATCGCCCAGCTGCTCGTCGATCTGGACGCCAGGTCGACGGGCCCGACGCCGGCGGCCGTCGATGGCGACGGTCCGGCCCTCGTGCTCTACACGAGCGGCACGACAGGACCGCCCAAGGGTGTCGTCATCTCCCGGAGCGCTATCGCCGCCGACCTCGACGCCCTCGCCGACGCCTGGGCCTGGACGCCCGATGACGTCGTCGCTCACGGGCTGCCGTTGTTTCATGTCCACGGCCTCGTGGTCGGCGTGCTCGGCGCCCTCCGCGTCGGTAGCCGTTTCGTGCACGTGGGGGAGCCCAAGCCGGCCGCCTATGCCGGCGCCGCCGCGGGGGGAGCGACGATGCTTTTCGGCGTGCCGACCGTGTGGGGGCGTATTGCCAGGGAGCGGGAGGCGGCCGAGGCCCTCCGACCGGTTCGGCTGCTCGTCTCGGGGAGCGCCGGGTTGCCCCGGCCGGTCTTCGACCGGCTGGCGGAGAGCTGTGGCCAGGGTCCGATCGAGCGCTACGGGATGACCGAGACGCTGATCACGCTGAGCGGCAGGGTCGACGTCGAGCGCCGGCCCGGATCGGTCGGCACGCCGCTTGCCGGGGTGTCCACCCGGCTCGTCGGTGAGGATGGCGAGGAGGTGGCGGCCGACGGCGACACGGTCGGATCTCTTCAGGTCCAAGGCCCGATGCTTATGACCGGCTACCTCGAGCGGCCGGAGGCGACGGCCGCAGCGTTCACCAAGGACGGCTGGTTCGTCACGGGAGACGCCGCGACCATCGACGCCGGCGGGGTGCACAGGATCGTCGGGCGAGAGTCGACAGAGCTGATCAAGACCGGCGGCTTCCGGGTCGGGGCCGGCGAGGTCGAGGGTGCGCTCCTCGCTCACCCGGGTGTCAGGGAAGCGGCCGTCGTCGGCCGCCCCGACCCCGACCTCGGCGAGGTCATCGTCGCCTACGTGGTGGCGGAAGGAGTCGGCGCCGACGAGCTGATCGGGTGGGTCGCCGATGGCCTCTCGGTCCACAAGCGGCCGAGGAGCGTCGTCCTGGTCGACTCGCTGCCCCGCAACGCCATGGGCAAGGTCACCCGCGATCGTCTGGCGGAGGCCTGACCACCGGCGACTACCATCGCAGGACGTTGGGTCGGTGCCCGAGTGGCCAAAGGGAGCAGACTGTAAATCTGCCGGCGTACGCCTACGTAGGTTCAAATCCTACTCGGCCCACTAGTTTGACCAGCGGTTTCGTGTGAGCGGTGCGCTGGTTCTTCTGTTTGCGGTCACCGATTGCAAACATTTTGCAAACGCCCTACAGGCTCGCTCCCTCCATCAGTCGGTCTCTGACGGGCCAAGGATGAGCGCCGCAAGGTCGTCGGCGGTCTGCCGGGCCAGAGCGGACGCCACATGGCTGTAGGTGTCCAGGGTGATCCCGACGGTCGCCCCGCAACCTCGTCGACGCCTTGCTAACTGCACTTCGTCTGAATGGCTGCTTCAGCCCTCAGGACGCCGACGCTTGCCGTCAGGTCAGCGCTGCCCAAGCCGCTTTCCGACGCGCCGGCTGGGCGCTGTCCGACGACGGTGCCCTCACGCCGATGGGCGCCATCGATCTCGACGCCGGCGGTCGACAAGCCCTCGACGAGCAACTGGACCGCCTCCGCTGTAACACCGATGACCCCGGTCAACTGCTGGGATCGGCTGAAGATCTTTTCGAAGCTGTCGCCAAGTTCGTGCTCGAGGAGCTCGGCCATCCGCCGCCCGGCGACTTCAACCAGCTCTGGTACCTGGCGCGAGAGCGTCTCTAGGTACATCCCTCCCAGGTGTCAGGCGACACTCCCGGGGCCGATCAGGTCCGCAAGATCCTCGGAGCTCCTGGGACGATTGCCGAGCAAGCCGACGAGCTCCGCAACCTGCAAGGGACTGGTCATGGCCGCACGCTCCCAACTGGCGTCCCGCCCAACGTCGCCCTGCTCGTCGTTCGCGAGGGCCGAACGCAAGCACGCTGGGACGGTGTGGGTGAACACGTACCACGCCCTCGACCCCGCCGTGCCCTTCGGCGGCTACAAGATGAGCGGGTACGGCAAGGAGGGCGGGACCGAACACCTCGAGGAGTACCTCACCACCAAGACGGTGTGGATCAACCTCGAGTAGCGCCGCCGCTCAGACGAAGCTCTGCGCGTCGTCAGCGGTCGAGCTGTACAGGCGGATGCGGAAGTCGCGCGCGTTGGTCATCTGGGTCGCGGCGACCTCACCGGCGCGTGTGGAGTCCTGTTTCGCGATCGCGTCGAAGATCTGCTCGGCCTCGTCGACGAACACCGCCCAGCGCTCGGGGTAGTGCAATGTCGTCGAGGCGAGGCCGAGCACCCGCCGGTGGACGCTGCGCAGGGTCTCGATCAGCACCTGGTTGTGGCTGGCTTCCCACAGCACGAAGTGGAACGAGTGGCCGAGGCTCGCTCGTTCGTCGGTCTTGTCGTCCGCGAGCTGCTGCATGAGTTCGACAGCGTTTCGCAGTCGGCCGAGGTCGAGGTCGGTGCGCCGATCCGCGGCGGCCCGCGCCGCCGCGGACTCGAGCGCGATCCGCACCTCGTAGACCTCCAGGACGTCCTCGGGACGCAGCACCCGTACGTGCAGACCACGGTCGTGGCGTTCGACGAGACCCTCGTGGATTAGCCGGCTCAGCGCCTCGCGCACCGGGGTACGGCTCACCGAGTACTCGGTGGCCAGCACACCCTCGACCAGCGCACTGCCCGGGGCCAGTTTGCGGTCGACGATCTGGGCGTGCAAATGGTCGTAGATCGACACCTGGTCGTTCTTTCTGACGGCTTTGGTCACTGCAGCCCTCCTTTCCTACCGCGCCTTACTTGATGGCCATCGGGTTCAACGGCGAGCCGACCGACCCTGTGATCGTAAGCGGGGGGGCGGACAGGAAGAATTCGTACACGCCGTCTTCGGCGCAGTCGTCCGCCAGGGCCTCCATGTCCCACATCTCGCCTATGTAGATGCCGGCGTTGACGAGCAGGATGGTGTGCACCGGTACGAAGACGTCCGGCGCCTCGTACGGGTTGACCTCGAGTCCCCACGTGTCGGTCGCCACCGCCGCGACCTGCCTTTCGCACACGAACTTGGTGGCGCTGACTCCGAGTCCCGGTGCCGGGCCGCCCGCATAGGTCCCCCACTCGCCGGCGTCGCGGCGCTGGGCGAGCTGCCCGGTGCGCACCAGCAGGAAGTCACCCGTTCCGACCGTCACGCCCTGGGCGTCTGCGCAGCGTTCGAGATCGTCAGCCTGGATCGCCTCGCCCTCCTCGAGCCACGGGCGACCCATGTGCCGGGGGAAATCGAGCAGGACGCCGCGGCCGACGGCGCGATCGCGGAAGTTGGTGATGCTGTTGCGCACTGCCCCGTCGCGCGCGGTGACCGTCTCCGGGCCGCGGTTGTTGTACGTGACGCCGTCGTCGAAGACGTGGCACAGCGCATCCCATTGCGTCGAGCACTGCAACGGCATGTAGACCGCGTCGTCGCTCGCGCGCTGCCGGTCCTCGCCGAACTCGAGCGGCTCGGCCGGCGTGCGCAGCATGAAGTGCTGCGTGTTGATGCGCGCCGTCTTCCCTGTCTGGGGCCCGGTCCGGTCGATGTCGAGAGCGAGCGAGAACACGGCGCCGCGGCGCACCATCCGGGCCGCGTTAGCGACCGTGGTCTCGGTGACGTAGTTGCCCGCCCCGAGCTCGTCGTCGGGGCCCCAGGTCTCCCAGGTCCGGTAGCGCTCCCCGAGCTCGCGGACCGACTGCTGGGTGTGTGTCCGCCGGTTCAGTCGCGGGTCGGTCAGGTCCATGTGTGCAGCGCCTCCCCTCATGCCTCGAACGCGAAGCCGGTGTAGCCGTTGTCGGCGACCTTGCGGCAGGCCTCGTCGTAGCGGGTCAGGCCACCGGCGTACGGGATGAATACCCGGCTCTGGTCGTCGGGGTTGACGTGCACCATGAAGTTGTTGACCTGCAGGCGGATGAGAGGGGCGGCCACCTCGGCGACGTGCTCGCACCACTCCTGCTCGGCCTCCGGTGTCGGCTCGACCCGCGTGTACCCGTTCGCCGACATGTGGGCGATGATGCCGGCGGTGAAGTCGATCGCCTGGACGTTGCCGACCACGAGGTTCGCGAGCAGGGACGGGCTGCCCGGACCGGTGATGACGAAGAGGTTCGGGAACCCGGTGGTCATCAGGCCGAGGTAGGTGCGCGGCCCGCGGGTCCAGCCGTCGCTCGGTGTGCGACTGTGCTCGTTAAGGATGTTCGCGTTGTCCAGTGAGCCGGTGAACGCCTCGAAGCCGAGCGCGAACACGATGAGATCGAGGTCGTGGTGCGTCGCGGACGTCTGGATGCCGGTCGGCGTGATCCGCTCGATCGGGTCCTCGCGCAGATCGACCAGTGTCACGTTGTCGCGGTTGAACGTCTCGTAGTAGCCGATGTCCAGGGCGAGTCGCCGCGACCCGAGCGGGTACGCGTTCGGCATGAGCCGTTCGGCCGTGTGCGGGGTCTCGACGGTGTCGGCCACCTTCGAGCGGATGAACCCGGCCACGATGTCGTTGGCCTCGAGTTCACGACCCTGGTCGCTGAAGACCGTGTTCATGGTGTGCCCGCCGAATCGCCAGCGTTCCTCGAGCAGGTCCTGGCGCTCGTCGGGGGTGAAGTCGGTCGACTTGCCGGCCGGCAACGGGAACAGCATCCCGGCGGGGTGCTGGATCGTCTCCTCCCACAGCTCGTCGAGGCGGCCACCGAGCCCGCGGTACTTGTCTTGGTCCAGCGGGTGGTTGTGGGCGGGTGCGGTGTAGTTCGGGGTGCGCTGGAAGACGACCAAGTGCTCGGCCTCCTTGGCCAGGGCCGGGATCACCTGGATCCCGGAGGACCCGGTGCCGATGACGCCGATGCGCTTGCCGGCGACCTCGACCGGGTCGGCCGGCCAGTGCGAGGTCTCCACCCAGCGGCCGGTGAAGTCATCCAGACCTGGGAACGGTGGGCGCCGCGACTTGGACAGCTGGCCGCTGGCCATGACGAGGTAGCGGGCGGTGACCACCAGGCCCGTGTCGGTGGTGACGGTGTAGAGGTGGTGCTCCGGATCCCAGGTCGCGCCGGTCATCCAGGTCTGGAAGTGGAAGTGGTCGCGCACGCCGTACTTGTCCGCGGCGAAGTTCAGGTAGGCCAGGATCTCCGGCTGCGCCGGGTACCGCTCGGTCCACGTCCACCCGCGGTACAGGTCGGGGTCGAAAAAGCTGTAGTAGTAGCTCTCGACGTCGACGCGGGCGCCGGGATACCGGTTGTGGTACCACACGCCGCCCACGTCCGGTGCGCCTTCGAGCCCGACGACGGTCAAGCCCTGCTGGGTGAACCGGCGGGTGGCGTAGATCCCGCCGATGCCGGCGCCGACTATGACGATGTCGTACTCCGGCGTCGGTCCGTCGGCTGGGCTGGTGTCGGCACTGGGCACGGCGATCTCCTACTCGTCCCGCTGGTGGCGCGCTCGGTAGTCGTTGTACGGACCGTCGCGCCACTCCAGCACCGGGCCGATCCCCTCGCCTTTCGCGAGGGCCGCGGCCATGCGGTCGTTGAACTCGTAGGCCTGGGCGGTGAACTTGCCCATCGCGTCGAAGTCGGTGGACGCTCGCACCGAGGAATAGATGCCCATGTTCTCGTAGAAGCGGTTCATGTTCTGCTTCAACAGGGCGAGATGGTCCGACGCCAGGTTGGCGATGTAGTCGGCGTAGTCGACGGTGCGCGCCTCCAGCTCGTCGCCGGGCCACGCGTGGTTGATCATGCCGATCTCCTCGGCCCGTTGCCCGGTGATCGGCGAGCCAGTGTAGTACAGCTCCTTGGCCTGCCGCATGCCCACGACGAGCGGCCAGATGACGCCGTTGCGCGCCGTGCCGAACCGGCTGCCCGGATGCCCGAGCTGGGTGTCGTCGGCGGCCACCACGAGGTCGGCCATCATCGCAAGCTCGCACCCGCCTGCCAGCGCGTAGCCGTGCAGCTGTGCGATGGTCACCTTGGCCATGTTCCAGAAGTACATCTGGATGTCCGTGACCTGCTGGATGCTCGTGCGGACGCCCATCACAAGCGCACGTCCCTGGTCGTCGGTGCGGCGCGCCAGACCGGCGACCGTCTCGGCGCCCTCGCGGGAGATGTCGTACCCGGCACTGAACGCACGGCCAGCGCCGCGCAGGATGATCACCCGGGTGTCGAAATGGGCCTCGAGCCGGTGCAGGGCGTCGTCGAGTTCGAGTAGCAATTCGTGGCTGAGCGCGTTCATCTTGTCCGGCCGGTTGAACGTGATCCGCCCGACGCGGCCGTCGGTGCCCACCCTGTCCAGCAGCAGCGTCTCGTACGACGTGTCGTACGGATTGTTTGTCACTCGGCCTCCAACGGCGATTGGTTCGGGCTAACGGTGGCGAGCAGATTCGTCCGGACGTCGCGCTTGACGATCTTGCCGGTCGCGGTCCGCGGAAGGTCGTCGGCGACGAAGACGATGTAGGACGGCACCTTGAAGTGCGCGAGTCGCTCGGCGGTGAAGGCGCGCAGCGCCTCGACCGGGACATCTTGTCCGGGGTGCAGCCGGATCGCCGCCGCGACCTCCTCCCCCAGCCGCTCGTGCGGGACACCGACGACGACCGCCGTGTGCACCGCCGGGTGCTCATGCAATACCGCCTCGACCTCAGCGCAGTACACGTTCTCTCCGGCCCGGATGATCATGTCCTTGACGCGGTCGACGAGGTAGAGCCGGCCTGCCTCGTCGGCGCGGGCGAGGTCGCCGGTGCGGTGCCAGCCGCCAAGGAACGAGTCGGACGTCGCGACATGCTCGTTCCAGTAGCCGCGGACGACGTTCGGGCCGCGGACCCAGATCTCGCCGACCTCGCCGATCGGCACCTCCTGGCCGTCGGCGCCGGCCAGGCGGACGTCGTTCACCGGGCTGGGGTGGCCGACGCTGTCGGGGTGCGCCCAGTATTCGGCGCCGGTGATGAAGGTGACCGCGGACGTCGCCTCGGTCATCCCGTACCCGGTGCGCGGCACGACGCTGCCGCCGAAGACATCGCGGACGCGTTGCACGAGGTCGAGGGGGACGGTCGTTCCGGCGAAGCCCCATGTCTTCAGGCTGGACAGGTCGCGCTTCGGGAGCGACGGGGAGTCGAAGACGCTCATCGCTTGCATCGGCACGCCGCTGAACGAGTTCAGCCGCTCGGTCTCGATCAGGTCGAGGGCCCGCTCGGTGTCCCACTTGTACATCAGCGCGATCTTCGAGCCGCTGCTCGCGCTGAGGTACACCGACGCCAGCGTGCTGATGTGGAACAGCGGCATGTGCGCGGCGGCACCGCCCTGCGGTGGTGGCGGACCATCGCTCGCCCGCTGCGCGAACCCGGCCGAGCCGAGCACCTTGGTGTTGAGCAGGTTGGTGCAGTGGTTTCGGTGCGTGTGCACGGCGCCGCGCGGGCGCCCGGTCGTCCCGGACGTGTACAGAATCGTCGCCAGGTCGTCCGGCTCCAGCGCGACCGGCGGCAACGGCTGCCTGCGCGCGAAGTTCTCGCGGAGATCCTCGTAGCGGTCCACGCCGGCGACGGTGCGCCCGGTGCGTACCGACAGGACGCCGCGCAGGCCGTCGCCGAGCACACCGTGCACGCGGGTGAGCCGCTCGTCGTCGGCGACTAGCAGCACGGCGCCGCTGTCCTCGATGCCGTGCTGCAGCTCACGCCCGGTCCACCACGCGTTCAGCGGAACCGCTACCGCCCCGAGCACCGAGACGGCCCAGAAGTGCAGGACGAACTCGGGGTAGTTGCGCATCGCGATCGCGACGCGGTCGCCCTTGCCGATGCCGTACCGGTCGGCCAGGCAGTGCGCGAGCGCGGCGACCGTCTCGAAGGTGTCGGCGAAGGTGTACCGCTCGTCGTCGTAGACGAGGTAGTCGCGCTCGCCGTGCGCCCGGCTCTGTTCGAACACCTCGCGCAGCGTCCACGGCCCGCACTGGTACGCGCGAACCCTCACTCCGAGGACGTCCTGCTCACGGATCTCGAACGGCCCACCGGGACCGGTCAGTCGGACGACGGCGTCGTCCGCGGCCGGGTCGGTGCTCACCGGCGTGCTCCCGTGGTGAGCACGGCGGCGACGAGGTCTCGCCGCGGACCGGCGAGGGCTGCGTAGGTCTGCGCGCGCGTCACGAAGACGCCGGCGGGGTGTTCGGCGGTGAAGCCGATGCCGCCGTGGTTCTGGACGTTGTCCTCGGTGTTGTGCCGCGCCGCTTCGGCCGCGAGCAGGTGGCCGGCGGCGATTGCGTCGCGGGCGGCGGTGGTCTCGCCGCCGTCGAGCAGGACGGCGCCGACCGCGAGCTGGGCGCGGGCCGGGTAGGCGCGGATCGTCATCTCGGCACAGCGGTGTTTGATCGCCTGGAAGCTCCCGATTGGTCGCCCGAACTGCTCGCGTGTCTGCACGTAGTCCACCGACATCTGCGTGACCGCGTCGGCGACCCCGACCAGGTACGCGCCGGCGAGCAGCAAGAGCCGCGCCCGCAGCAGCGGGTCGTCCACCTCGGCGACGGTCGACGCCACGTTCAGTCGGCTGACCCGCGCGAGAGGGTCTGCCGCCACCGCCGGCGTCGCGTCGTCGACTGTCATTATCTCCGCGTGCCCGTCGGTGATCCGGACAGCGAGATCACCGGTCAACGCGTCCACCACCCGGTTAGCAATGACGATCCCGGCGACCCGCTCGCCCGCAACCAGCGTCCGGGCAAGGTCGCCGTCGCCGGCATCCGCGGCAATCCGCGCAGCCAGGAACGTGCCGACGATCGGCCCGGCCGCCGCCACCCGGCCGAGTTCGAGCAGCACCAGCAGTTCGTCGGCCGCGCCAAGGCCGACGCCTCCGTGCGCCTCGGCGATGCCGATGCCGAACCAGCCGAGCTGCGCGACGCGGGCCCACCTGGCGGCGTCGAAGTCGGCCGGGCCGCCGGTCGCCGCTGCGACGCCGTCGCTGAGCGGAAACTCCTTGGCGGCGGCGGACCGCACCGAGTCGACCAGTTCCGACTGCAGCGAGGTGAGGGACAGGTCGATCACCGCGGCAGCCCCAGCACCCGCTCGGCCAGGATGTTCTTCTGGATCTCCTTCGTTCCCGACGCGATCGTGCGCGACAGCGACTCGAGATACGCCACCCCCCAGGGATTCGACTCCAGCGAATCCGGGCCGAGGATGTCGACTGCGAGCCGGCCGACGCGCTGCAGCAGCTCGCCGTAGAAGACGCGGTTCACCGCGCCGACGACCTCGGTGTCGGCGGTCGCCGAGATCCCGTCGTAGCCGAGCGCGTGCACGGCTCGCGCCTGGGCGCGGACGGCGGCGAGTTCAGCGGCGATCCGCGAGTCGACGAGCAGGTCGCGTGCCTCGGCCTCGGCCACCAGCCGGTCGACGTCGCCGGCCACGGTGAGCCGGGATGACAGGAAGCCCATGCCTCGCTCTATCGACAGAGTGTGCATCGCGACCGACCAGCCGTCGTTCAGCTCGCCGATGACATTGGCGAGCGGCACGCGGACGTCGTCGTAGAAGCACTCGCAGAACCCGGACGCGCCGTCGATCGTGCGGATGCGCCGGATCGTCAGCCCGTCGACGTCCATCGGCACAATCACCCACGACAAACCCTTGTGCCGCGGAACGTTCGGGTCGGTGCGGACGAGCAGCTCTTGGAAGTCCGAGACGTGCGCGAAGCTGGTCCAGATCTTCGAGCCGGTGACGACCAGGTCGTCGCCGTCGACCACCGCTCGGGTTCGCAGCGACGCGAGATCGGAGCCGGCGCCGGGTTCGGAGAAGCCCTGGCACCACGGGGTCTCGCCGCGCAGGATGCGAGGCAGGTAGGTCTGCTTCTGCTCCGGCGTGCCCAGCGCGATGATCGTCGGCCCGGCGTGGCCGAGCGCGACGGTGAACACGCCCATCCCGGGGGCGCCAGCGCGGACCATTTCCTCGTACCAGATCAGCTGCCGGGCCGGTGACAGCCCCCGGCCGCCGTACTCCTCGGGCCACGCGACTCCCGCCCAAGCGCCGTCGAACTGCCGGCGCTGCCAGGCGCAGTCGTACGCGCGGGCCGCGGGGTCGTCATCGGGACGCGGCTCCGACGGCACGTTGTCCTCCAGCCAGGCACGCGCCTCGTCCCGGAACTCGACGAACCCCGGATCGCTGAGCCAGTGCAGAACGACCTCCTCCTCGCAGCGGCGTCGGACTGTCAACATAACACTGCTGTCGACCGCGGTCGACAACTCCACAACGCGTCGGTAGCCTCACCGGATGAGCCCGCTGCCTGCCCCCTTCGACATGACCGGTTCATCCGTGGCGATCCTGGGTTCGGGCCCGGGTATCGGCCACGCCTGCGCGCAGGTCGTGGCGGCGGCCGGCGCGCACGTCGCCTGCGCCGACATCGACCCCGAGATGGCCCGGGCGACGTCCGACCGGGTCGCCGAGGCCGGTGGTACCAGCTCGGCGCACGCCGTCGACGTGCTCGATCGCGGGGCGGTGCGCGACCTGTTCGCCGAGCTGGCGAGCCACCACGGCGCGCTCCACGGCGTCGTGGACGTCGTCGGCCGCGCCCAGCTCGTCCGCGCGACGGACCTCACCGACGAGGACTGGTCGCGGCAGCTCGACATCAACCTGCACCATCAGTTCATCGCAGCGCAGGAGGCGACCCCGCACCTCGTCGCCAGCCGCGGCAGCCACGTCGCGATCGCGTCGATCAACGGCCTGGTGTCGTCCCCGCATATGGTGGCCTATGGCGCGTCGAAGGCCGCGCTCATCTCGATGATCCGCACGTTCGCCGTCGAGCATGGGTCGACCGGCGCCCGGTTCAACGCGATCGCGCCTGGCCTCGTACGCACGCCGCACGCGGACGAGATCGGCTTCACCAGCGGGCCGGTGGGCGATACGTTCCTGGAACGCATCCCGATGGGCGAGTTCGCCCGACCCGTCGACATCGGCGGTGCGGCGTACTTCTTGCTGTCGGCATTGAGTCGCCACGTCAACGGCGAGGTGCTGACCGTCGACGGCGGCAGCAGCGCGAACTATTGCCTCGCGTCGCCGCCGCTGCTGGGCTGACCGCTCGCCGCCTGCGTCTCGCCGGCCACGCCGCGGCGGCCGAACTCGCCGAGCGCGGCGAAGCGGTTGGCCGCGGGCTCCTGCGGCTCCGGGGCGAGGTCGAGGATGCCGAAGCCGCGGTAGACGAGGTCGTCCGGCCAGGGCCGGGCCGCGCCGTCCGGGTTGACCGTGGCCAGGTCCGTGATCAGCTCGACGCGGCTGCCGTCCTGGACGAGGCGACGGTGTGCGACCTTCCAATCGCCGTCGCGCCGTTCGAACACGTCGAGGTAGCGGCCGTGCGACAGCGTCTCGACCCATCGACCCGCGGGTGCGCCGTCGAACCCGACGCGGACGCGGCTGGTGTAGCGCGACTCGACGAAGGCCCGGTCGCCGTCCAGCTCGATGATCGGATTGGTAATCTCGTGCGTCACGAACCGGACGTTGCGAAGCTCGCCGGTCATGAAGTCGGCGAACTCATGGGCGTTGCCGACGAACGTTCCCCAGTGCAGGTCGTCGGCGTCGGGGTGGTAACCCTGCTTGACGCCGTCGGCGTGCAGCCGGTCCATGTGCCGGGTGTAGGAGTACAGGACATCGCGGATCGCCTCGCGGTCTGCGAGCTGCTGCACCGTGCGGCGCAGGTCGTCCAGTTCGCTCATCGGGATCCGCCTCCGTTCGTGGCCGGGCGGCCGGCGACGCGCCGCGTCGCGACCCGGCGCAACACTCGGGTCAGCGCCCAGTAGTAGACCATCGGCCGCGGGAACGGGACGACCACCTTGCCCGTCTTCGCCTTGAGGTAGTTCTTGGCGTCCGGCCACACTGTGCGTCGCAGCTCGTGCTGCAACACCCGGTTGTACCAACGGTGCGCGACCGGCCGGACGTCGAGCGCGGACACGCCGTTGCGCCGCATCCACTTGAGGTTGCGCACGATGTAGCGCGCCTGCGCCTCGAGCCCGAACACGATCTGGCCCATGTTCGTGTTAGGCCCGTACATGATGTAGAAGTTCGGAAAGCCGGGGATGGCCATGCCGAGGAAGGCCTCTGGGCCGTCGCGCTTGGTCCAGAACTCGTGCAGGGACGTGCCGTCGCGGCCGGTGATGTTGATCTTCTCCAGGAACTCCGGCACCCGGAACCCGGTCGCCAGCACGACCGCGTCGACGCGGTACTCGCGGCCCCGCTCGTCGACCAGTCCCTCCTCGCCGGCGGCGCACACGGTAGCCCGGGCGAAGGTCACGTTGTCCCGGCACAGCGCCTCGTAGAAGCCGTCGCCCTTCACCGGCCGCTTCGCGAAGAAGGCGTGGTTGGGCATGACCGCCGCCTTGAGATCCGCCCGGCCACCGAGGACGGAGTCGATGTACTGCTCGGTCATGCGCCGCGCGGCCTCGTCCTGCTTCGTTCCCGGACGCAGCACCTTGCCGCCGCGGAGCAACTTCGTCTCGGTCCGGAAGTGTTCGAGGCGGTCGCGGCGGTAGTTGCGCGCCACGCGGCGGCGGGCGCGCTCCTCGTCGGTGTAGTCGCGGTTGTTCTTCGGGTTGATCCAGTTCGGGTCGCGCTGGATGACGTAGAGGTGCTCGGCCGTCTTCGCCAACTCGGCCGCGATCTGTACGCCGCTCGACCCGGCGCCCACCAGCGCGATCCGTTTGCCGGTGAGATCGTGCTCGTGCTGCCACTGCGATGCATGGAAGACCGGCCCCTGGAACTGGTCGAGGCCCGGCCACGACGGGACGTTCGGAACGGTGAATAGCCCGATCGCCGAGACCACGACGTCGAACCGCTCGGTGCGTCCGTCGGCGAGGGTCACCGCGTGCTGCCGGTGGCGGTCGTCCCAGGCCACGGAGACAACGGTCGCGCCTAGCTCGAGCCGGTCGCGCAGTCCGTACTCGTCGACGGTGTCCTCGAGGTACTCGACCAACACCTGCTGCCCCGAGTGCGGCCGCGGCCAGTCGTAGGACTTGAACTTGTAGGAGTACCAGTCCGAGAAGGTGTCGACCTCGGCCCCGGGGTAGGTGTTCTGCCGCCACACACCGCCAACCCCGTCCGACCGCTCGAACACCACGAAGTCGTGGAAGCCGCTACGCACCATGTACGACGCCGCCGCGATGCCGCCGAAGCCGGCCCCGATCACCGCCACTCGAGGGCCGTCACTGGATCGCCGCCGCGGTAGGCATTTGCGGACGCTCTCGGCGAGCGACAACGAATCCATCAGCTTACCTTCGAGGTGCGCTCGGCCACATCGAGCCCGCGGCGGAGGAACGCGGCGAGACCGGTGACGACGTCGCGGGATTCCGGCGTGGCCGGGTAGTGCAGCCACCACCCGTGCGGGGCGTCGGCGACCGTCGTCAGGTCGACGTCCACGCCGGCCGCGCGAGCGGTCTCGGCCAGGGCCCAGGCATCGTCGCGCAGGCACTCGGTCTCGCTGGCCGCGACGAACAGCGGCGGTCGTCCCGACCAGTTGGCCAGCAGCGGCGACACCCGCGGGTCGGCCGGATCCCAGCCAGCGAGATACATGTCGGCCGCCTCGACGGCGGACGCCAGCGGGAAGACCTGGTCCGACGCCGCGTTGGCCGCGAAGCTCGCGGCGGCGTTGCGCAGGTCCACCCACGGCGAGAGCAGCCCGACGGCGACGGGTCGCCGCAGGCCGAGCCGCTCGACCTCGCCGAGCAGGCTCGCCGCGAGGCCGCCGCCGGCCGAGTCGCCGACGATCGCGACGGGCGCTTCGAGCCCGTCGGCGAGGTGCCGGTAGGCGGCGACGGCGTCCTCGAGGCCGCAAGGGAACGGGTCCTCGGGGGCGAGGCGGTAGTCGACCGACACCAGCCGGGCGCCGGCGAGCGCAGCCAGGTGGCTCGTGTAGTTCGCCCAGCCACGGACCGAGCCCTGCCGGAACCCGCCGCCGTGCAGATAGCAGATCACCCCGGCGGTACAGGGCTCGGGCGGGTCGAACACCCCGACGGCGACGTCGCGCCAGCTGCGCTCGGCGTAGTGCACGCCGTCGGCAAGCACGAGCGACTCGGACGCAACGCGCGCCGCCCGCCTGCTCTCGAGCAGGTGCGGCGTCGGCGCCCGGCGGGGCCGGCCGGTGCTCATCGGACTACCTCCGCGGTCGATGGCATCCATTCCCGTAAGTTTGTACCAAACAGTCGACTGTTGTCGACCGGACGAGTTGTTTCGCCCGGACAACCGGTCCTGAAGGGCGGAGCAGTGGACGACGAGACGATCGGCGACGAGGTCACCACGCACGCGTTGCTGCGCATGGCGCGCGTGGCTCCGGCCGACGGTGATGCGGCCGGGCTGGTCGCTGGTTTTGCCGGCCACCCGGGCGATGGTCGAGAGCCTGTACGCGATGGCCGGCGTCCGCTACGAGACGCCAGCCCCCGTCTTCGACCCGCGGTGTGAGTGCGATGCCGACCACGCAGGGGTGCGCGACCATCGTCTGACGCCGCCGCGTTGCGCGCGGGAACACGACCAGCGTCGCGCTGGTCGAACAATCGATCGCGACCGCCGACAGGCACGACGTCGCCGTCGGCGCGTTCATCAGCCGCTGACGAACAGGCCGGGCCGCCGCGCAGGCGGCTGACGCCGCGTTCGGCGCCGAGGACCGCGGCCGCTGCAGGGGATCCCGCTCGGGCTGAAGGACATCATCAGCACCACCGAGGGGCCGGCGAGCGCGCAGAGCCTGGTGCTCGACCCGGTAGCCGTCGGTGGAGGGTACCGGGGCCTCGAAGGTGCGCCACACCCGGTCCGCCTCCCCCAGGCGGCCACCGGGGGAGGCGGTGGGCCTCGGCCTAGGTCTTCGTGAGTGACCAGGAAGTGCCGTTTTTCGGCCCGCAGCGCAATTCGCCCAAATGGGTCCGTCCAGGATGGCTCAGGAGGCCTTCAAAATCCTCAGCTGACTCAACACAGCGGGCGATCTCGGTCGTTCGGAGGCAGATTGTCAGGCGGCCGCCTTTCTGCTCAGTCACGTAGGGGCGCGGTCAAAACGACGATGTGGGCCTGCCAAACCGGTTCGCGCCTCGGACCGCCCCCGTAGTCCTGTCGAAGGTCCTCAGAGCAGCTGGGTGTCGTACTGGCCGGCTTCAAACTTGTCTCGGAGGAGGAACTTCCTGACCTTGCCCGAGGGGGTCGTGGGTAGCTGGTCCACGCGCACCCAAATCCGGGGAATCTTGAAGGGGCTGAGATCGGCCCGAAGGAAGGTCTTGAGCTCCTCGGAGGCGACCTCTGCTTTCTCGGTGAAGCGCACGAAGGCCGCCACCTGCTCACCCCACCGTTCGTCGGGAACGCCGACCACCGCCACGTCCGCGACATCGGGGTGCTCGTGGAGCCGGTCTTCGATCTCCCGGGGGTAGATGTTCTCCCCGCCGCGAATGATCACGTCCTTGAGCCGGCCGACAACCTGAACGTAGCCGCGGTCGTCCATGGCTCCGAGGTCGCCTGTGCGCAGCCAGCCGTCGGCCGTGATCGCCTCGGCCGTTTGCTCGGGAGCATTGAAGTAGCGAAGCATGACCCCGAAGCCACGAACCTGGATCTGCCCGGTCTGTCCGCAGGGCAACACGTTCTCCTGCCCGTCGACCACCTTGAGTTCCGTGTGCTCCAACGGTTGCCCGACACGTTCGGTCTTGTCGGCGTCCGAATCATCAGGAAAGGACTGGCAGATCACGCCGCTGACCTCAGTTTGCCCGAACACGACGCCGAACTGTGCTCCGAAGCGCGACTCGACCAAGCGGACGACCTCTTGTGGAACCGTGGTACCGCCCGACATGATCACATCGAGCGAGGACAGGTCAGTCGAGTCGAAATCGGGGTGTTCGAGCATCGCCAGGAGCATCGTCGGCACGGCGGGCATGAAATTCGCACGTTCCGACTCGATCAGGTGCAGCGCCAGTCCTGGCTCGAAGGGAAAGAGTACGTGGGTTGATTGCGTCCACATCGCTCCCATGGCTGCGAATCCACAGCCGGTCAGGTGGAACATCGGCAGCGGATCGAGCCAGACGCTGTCTCTTTTGAGCCCGAAACGTCGGGCGAAGAGCCTGGCGTTATTGACCATACTGCGATGCGACAGGAGCGCTCCCTTGGGCGATCCGGTTGTTCCGGAGGTGTACAGAATCAGCGCGCCCGAGAGCGGCTCGACGACGGGCAACTGCGGGGGCTCCGCAAACCCGGGTGGACTCCAACTGCCCAGATCATGCTCGTAGTGCAGTTCCGGCAGACTGGCGCGTACGCCTGCGAGAACCTCTTTCAACTTGACACCATGGAACTCCTCCACGAGGGCGATGCCCTTGCAGCCCGATTGCCGGAGCACGTAGGCGAGTTCCGTCGAACGGTAGCTGGGGTTGACGGTCACCACAACGAGCCCGGCGAGCGCCGCGCCGAACTGGAAAATCTCCCAATTCAGTGTGCTGGGTGCCCAGATAGCAACCCGGTCGCCGGGCTCGTACTGGGTGAGCAAGGATGCCGCCGTCCTCGTCGCCGCGTCGAGGAGTTCGACGTAGGTGCACTCACGGCGGGCACGATCCTCGCCGACCTCGACCACCGCAACGGCAGAAGGCGCAGCAGTTGCCGCATCGATCAGCAGCGCACCCGCAGTGGTGTCGACCAAGTCGATCGACAGGTCGGCAGGACGGTGGGACTGAGTGAGCTTCATTGCACAGCTCCTTTCGTAGCCGATCGAAGGAGGCGGTCAGAGGTGCGCGGGCACCGCCTGGCGCCGGGTGAGAGCGGTCGGCGGCACGTGGTCAAGAACCTTCAATCTGGGCAGGACCTGGGCGGCGAAGAGCCGCATGTTGTGCTCGGCCATGTCGGCTGGCATGCCTGCGTAACGAAACTGGGCGATCAGCCCCTGAGCGCCGAGCATCCCGGTGAACTTGTCGATCTTCTCGTAGACCTGCTCCGGCGTGCCGTAAGGCACAAGCGTGAGGTAGAAGTCCGTCATTGCTTCCATGCCGCCCGGAGCGTTGAGCCGTTCGTACATTTGGGCGTGGAACTCGTAGCCTGGAGTCTTGGTCAAATGTGGTTCGTTGAACTTGTAGTGCGCAACCACCGAATGCCAGTACCCACCGAGGTACTTGCGGCCGAGTTCCTCGGCCCGCTTTTCGTCCTCGTCGACGAAGACAAGGGTCTGGGTGAAGGGTGGCGGTGGCGGGGCCTGGAAAGCGTCGTCGAAGGACTTGCGGTGGTTCTCAACGTCCTCGAGGACGCGGTGCCACGGCTTTTGCGGAACCACCAGCAGCCCGGTTCCTAGCTCCGCCATGATCTTGGCCGATTCCGGGGAGACGGATGCCGAGAACACCCGGTCCTTGAAGGACTTGAACGGGCCGGGCCGGAGCTCGACGCGAGGCTGTTGGATGATCTCGCCGTGGTATTCCATCGTGCCCGTCTCGATGGCGGACAAGATGGATTCCGCCGACTCGACGAAAGTTTGGCGCGACTTCTGCATCTCGAGGCCGAGCCCGTCGAACTCGACCTTGCCGGTCCCGCGACCGATACCCAAGATCAACCGTCCGTCCGACAGATTGTCCAGCATCAGGATTTGCTCGGCGAGCCGGACCGGATCGTGCCAAGGGAGGACCGCCACCATCGATCCCAACTTGGCGTGCGTGGTCCTCCCGGCCATGAAGGTCAGGAACTGCATGATGTCCGGGCACATTGTGTAGTCCGTGAAATGATGCTCCACCCCCCAGATCGACTCGAAGCCGAGCGGCTCGGCCAGGTCGGCGAGGTGGACGTCGGCCTCATAGACCTGCTTGTCGCTGAGGGTGCCTCCCCAGCTCTGGAACACAGTTCCCATCCCGATGTGCATCAGATGCCTCCTCCTTTACGGACAGCTCGGTCATCTCACGTCTGATGATCCGGTTGGCATCCAACCAAGCAGCCACGTGAGTGAGTACTCACCCATGATGCCTCACAGCAGGTCGTTCGTCCAGCCCTGATCTCGGAGGGGCCACCATGAAGCTGGCCGGATCGCGAGGAGCGTCCGGGTTTGACCATTGCGGCTTACCGCGAAGACCGTCGAGCAGGTCGGCCACCGGGCAGTCTCACGCGCCACTGGGAGCTTCCGCTCGTCAGTCGCCGAGACCCCGGGACAGGAGGACCATGAAATCGTCCGCGACCTTTTCTGGATCCAGCTCTACGGAGCGGTAGCGGGCGTCGAGTGCAGTGAAGAAGTGGGTGCCAAAGAAGACCAGGGCGAGCATCTGGGGATCGACCGGACGCGGCATCGCCTTCAACGAGACAGACATGGCCACGGCGATGCGCGAAATGCTCGGGCCGAGCAGCCGGCGATAGAAGCTCTCGCCGATTTCCTTGTCGGCGAACAGCACGGTGCCGAGCAACGGTGCGATCTCGCGCATGGCCATCACGGTCTCCGCATGGAACTGGCGAGCCTGCTTCGCACGGCCCCGTGAGCCACTGGCGGCGGCGAACTCGGTGGCGGCGTCCTCAAACCTCTTGACCAGTTCCTCGAGGACGTCCACCACGGCCAGTTCGAACAGGCGCTCTTTGCTCTTGAAGTATTTGAACACCAAGCCTTCGGCGACGCCGGCGCGCTCAGCAATTTCCTTGGTTCGCGCACCGGCGAGTCCGGTCTCGGAGAACACGGATCGGGCGGCTTCGAGCATCGCCTCACGGCGTTCTGCAGGCGACACCCGCGACAAGCTGGCCGTGGACCGTGATCCCATGTCACAACGTTACCCGCGCCGGTGAGCGCCCACTCACGAACGATCGTGGATCATGATGGTGCCGGGTCGACCCGGGTCGTCCTTGACGAGGCCGCGTTTGCGGGCGTCCCGAGGGCGGGCGTCACGTCGACTCTGACCGGTCCGAGGTGGTCCTGGAGCTCGCCGAGCGGACGATCTGGCCCCTGCGCAGCTCCACCGTCTTGCCGACCCAGTCCTCGCCTCGCACCGACCGCACGAGCTCTTGGTTCGCCGAACGACCGACGGTCCCCTCACCGCCCGGATCAGATCGACCGATTCGACAGGAGTTTTCAGCTCCTGCTCGAGTTCCTCGGTCACCAGGTCCCACTGCGGGCATTCGCCCGGGTTTGTGCGCTCGACCATCGGCACCGACAGTTCGCCATCCACGGTTACCGCCGGGTGAACCCACGGGTCGCCGGAGATCCCGGCCTGCAGGCGAAGTCCGTGCGCAGACGATCAGAGCTGCAGCTTGATCGACGCGCATCTGCGTCACGAGCTTGACTGAGTAAGGATCAGCGAGCCTTCGAGTTCCCGGGGCCTTCGTCGTCGAGGAGGTCGGAGACCTCCCACTCGCGGCGCTCCCATGCGGCCGGGTTGCGGGTCGCGCCCCGGCTCATGTCGGACCACATCTGCGCTATCTCGACGCGGTTCGCAACGACGACACCGAGGCCGAGCGGTGCCGGCGGGCGCCTGCCCATCAGGGCATACTGCACGTAGGCCTCCGTGGGACCCCACTCCTCTTCATGCGCGCCGCGGAAGTCGTGGGCCGGCGAGAGCACGGAGTCCGGGGCCGCGGCCCGGACCTGGATCGTCTCCGTCGCCCGTTTGCTCAGCCTGCGTGCCACCCTCCTCCGGTTGAGGGCTTCCCCGCCGATACAACGGCCAACTCGTGGCGGCCAGCGGCGATCGCCTCGGCGGCCACCGAGAACACGGTCGCCTGTCGCACGCCGATCTCAGCCACCGCCGTCTCGACGGCCGCGGCACCGATGCCATCGGTAACCAGCCGACCAGGATCGGGGTACCCCCACGTGCCCTGCGGGACGACGACGAGCCCGGTGCGCTCCAGCAGCCCGTCACTCCGGTGCCTGCTTCAGCGGCTCGACACGCCGGGACCATGAGCCCCGCGGCGTCGACGCCCTCGTCGGTCGCATCGGTGTGCTGACCGAGCGCGGCACCGCCCACGATCACCGGGGTCTTCGCGTCCTGACCTCTATGGCAACGAAGCCGCGATCGAGCAGCACTGTGCCGTCCTGATTGCTGGTGCGAAAGGAGGCTCCACCAGGCACGTGCCATATCGACGTGGTCAGCGTGTCGCCCGGGTAGCCGGGGCTCACGAACCGGCATTCCACCGACCGGAAGACGCCAGGGTCTCCGTCACAGACCGTGCTGAGGATGGCGCGCGCCGCGAAGCCCAGCGTGCACAGGCCATGGAGGATCGGCCCCTTGAACCCAACCGCCTTGGCGACCTCTGGATCGGTATGGATGACGTTCGGGTCGCCGGAGCAGCGGTAGAGCAGCGCCTGTGTAGCGAGCGTGGACTCGGTGATCTTCTCGGTCGGTGGCGCGCCCGGCACCGGGCGGCCGATCACATACCGGCTCGGCCGACTCATCCCGGCCGGGACCGGCTCGCGAACGAAGTACGAGATCGTGTTCTCGCAAACCAGCTGTCCGGCGGTGGTGTTATGGCTCTGCCACTCGACGGTCACGAGTCGGCCTGACCGCTTCGGGCTGACCTCGGTGATCCGGCCTTCGGTTTGCACGGATCCCTCGGCCGCAACCGATGCATGGAGCACGAGACGATGGCCGGCGTGAACGGTCAGGTTGGGCTCACCTATCCACGACTGCTGGAATCCTCGGCCGCCCACGCCCTGATTGATCATGAACGTCGGGATCACCTGTTGTGGGCGTTTGGCTGTGCTGTCCGTCGTGTACTGAAGCTCGTCTGTACCTGCGCCGACCCCAAGCGCATAGATGATGGAGTCTCGCCTGCTCCACTGGCGCTCGTAGGGGCCGAACTCCCTCCCTAAGATTCGGCCGTCGAGCGCACTGGAGACGTTCATCTTGTTCCTCTCGGTGGTGAGCGGGGAATGTTGTGAGTACTCACTCATATCGCGTCCCGTCTCCCTTCGTCAATCGGCCTACGGGACGTCGGGGTGGGCGTCAGTGACCGTGGCGAGACTGAGACGATCCACGACGTCGATCGACACGACGCGTCAGCGCACTCGGCGGCCAGGCCGGTGGCGGTCACGTCGGCGACCTCGAAGAGAGCCGAACGCAGCCCGGGGAACGGCCGGAGGCGCTGACGCGCATCCCCGAGGGCGACAGCAGAGGCGTTCACCCCGACCAGCCCGGCGCCGTCGTGGCGGGCGAGCCACATGCCCGGGCCACCGCGACCACATCCCAGATCGACCAGCGTTTGGCCGGCCGCCAGCTGGAGAAACCCGGCTATTAACCGGAGGCCCTCCATCGCCACGAACGAGAACGGCTCGGTCTCCCGAGGTAGCCCCTCGCCGAAAAGCGACCTGTGCGCTGAAGTGGACCGCCAGCGCCGGTAGCCGTCATCGAAGTCGCGCCCCACCACTACGGAACGACGCTACGCCGGGACCTCTCAGCATCGGCCCCGAACCGTCCGGTCACGGACTGACAACCGGGCGCGGCGACAGCCCGGCCCTCGGAGGCTTCGGAGATGGCAACGAATCCTTCATCCGCGTGGTGCGCGGGCCTGACCGCCGTGGTCAAGACCACGGTGTTCGTGGCCACCAGACGCCAAGAGGACTGGTCGGCGCCTGGGAGGTGGCGCGCCGCTACTTCGGTCACCACGACACCCCCAGCACCCTGTTCGGGGTGAGTGTCTTGGGTTACCGTAACTAGCTCGGCGACGTCGAGGCCATCGCTGCACTGGCGTAACGACCCCCCGCGATCGGTGCCGCAGCACGATCTCTACAGACACGGTGTTCCTACGCTGAGACCGTGGACGTCCTGCCCGTCGTCGCTGTCCGTCTTCTCGACGGACGCGTCGGTAGCACGCTGCTCATGCAGCTTCTGGCAACGTCAGAGCAGGTCGCCCTTGAGCGCCGCTACCCCGAGGGCGAGCTGCGCTACCTCTCGTACTGCCTCAGGGTCGCCGAGTGGGTGGCCACGCCGTGGGACCCGACGGCCCACCCGGGGGTCACTGAGCTGCTGTTCGGGCCGGCCGACCGGGGTGGTCCCATCCCGTTCACTCCCTCGCTCGTCGACCCCAGCCGCCTGGCTCCTTCGATGCTCGCCGGCATGTGGGCGGCCATGTCGGAGGAGTTGCGCCGCTCAACCCCGGTGGCCCGCTACTACGCCGAGAAGCTCGTCGGCGACGGCCAACTGCTCATCGACTCGGCCATCCCGCTACGGATCATCGACCTGGTGCCAGACCCGCGCGACGTCTTCTGCTCCATTCGAGCCTTTAGCGGCGACGGTGCCGGGTTCGGTCGGGACAGGACCAGACCGACGACGAGTTCCTCGAGCAGATGGCCACCAGTCACCTGGAACGTCTTCGCTCGATGGCGGCAACGCCGGAGGGTGTCGAGCGCGTTCTCGTCCGCTACGAGGACCTGGTCGGAGATCTCGCCCGGCACGCCAGTAGCCTCGGCGCCTGGCTCGGGCTGCGCCTCGACGCTGCACGTGTTATCTCCGCCCGGGACCGCCATACGCATCACATGACCAGCACCAGCGCAGCTGACTCGGTCGGTCGATGGCGGCGGGAACTGCCCCCTGGACAGTCCCAGAGGATCTGGGACGTCCTCGGCCCCGAGCTGGAACCGCTCGGATACACGGCGGGGAAGTAGGCGCGACGGGGCGTCTCATAGCGGGATCCCATGTAACAATCGCCGGCATGCCGGGCTGACCCGGCTGTGACCCTGCAAACGGATTGCTAACGGACGCTCCGCGATTGACCGTCACAGACCGATCCAGATCGGGAGCCCAGACGACAAAGTACCTGGTCAGAGAGACAATCGAGGCTTGGCTGGCATCGAGCAGCAAACCGCTTGCCAGACTGTAAATCTGCCGGCGTACGTCTACGTAGGTTCAAATCCTACTCGGCCCACTAGTTGTGACACCGGCCGCGCACGGGTCCCTTTACGTCGCGAACCAAGGGACCGTGCTCGGCCGCGCCCGCCGAGGAGCCGTTCCGGCGTCGCCCACCTCTGCCCTTGGTCACCGTCACCGGGGCAGCGTGGGCGTTTCCTAAGAGTTTGCTTAACCGCTATCCAAACTTTGCCCGGCTGCTAAGGCACAATCCTAGCGTGACAGGCGCTCAGACGGCCAGCGACAGAGGAGAATAGACGGTGTCTTTTCATTTGCGCGCCAGGACCCCGATCACCGAGATAGCAAAACGCAAGAGCTCCCGCCGAATGGTCGACCGGGTCGTGGCGATCGGCGCATCGGCCTCGGTCCTCGTCGGCATCGGAGCTCTCGGCGGGTCGACTTCCGCCGCTGCGGTACCGGCGACCCCGGGTTCTCCGGCGGGCGCAGGGATGGTTCGGGTGGGCGGGGGCGGGGGCACCGCCACGCCGATCAAGCACGTGATCGTCATCATCGGCGAGAACCACTCGTTCGACAATGTCTTCGCCACCTACCGGCCCCCGAAGGGCCAGACCGTGAAAGACCTCCTCACGGAGGGGATCGTCAACGCCGATGGCAGCCCCGGCCCGAATGCGCAGAAGGCGCTGCAACGCGTCTCCAGTGACACGAAGACCTACCAGACCAGGCCCAAGAAGGTCGGTTCGTACTCGACGCTGCCGGCGCCGAGCACCACGAGCATCGCCAGCGCGTGCGACGGCGGCCAGGCGCAGAACACCACCGACAACCGGATCCCCACACTCGGCAACGACCCTTACCAGCTCACCAAGTACATTCCCTACGACAACGCCGCCGCCAAAGGGTGCCCGGCCCCCGGGGCACGGGTGGGCGACCCGCTGCACCGCTTCTACCAGATGTGGCAACAGAACGACGGCAACCGTCACGACCAGTACGTGTGGACCACCAACACCGCCGGTGACGACAACGGCGTGGTGCCGCCGGCGCCGATCGCCCAGGGAGCGGTCAGCATGGGCTTCTACAACGTCGCCCAGGGCGACGCCCCCTTGCTCAACTCCCTGGCCCGTGGGTACGCGATGTCGGATAATTACCACCAGGCGCAGATGGGTGGCACTGGCGTCGACCACTACGTGATCGGAACGGGCGACTATCCCTACTACCAAAACGGTAAGGGGAACCCGACGATCCCGCCGGCCTACCAGATCGAGAACCCCAACCCGCTGGCGGGCATCAACAACAGCTACACCAACGACGGCTATTCGGGTGGCTCGTACACCAACTGCTCCAACCCGGGTGCCCCCGGCGTGGCGGCCATCGACCGGTACATCAACAGCGCAAGCCACAAGCCCTTCAACGGCGGGGACTGCGCCCCTGGGGCCTACTACCTGCTCAACAACTACAACCCGGCCTACAACGCCAACGGCACCCTGGTGAACACCAAGACGTCGCCCTACACCGTCACCCCCCAGACCACGCCCGACATCGGCAACGAGTTGAGCAACCATGGCATCTCGTGGGGCTATTTCGGCCAGGGGCTGACGGCCAACGACACCCAGCTGCCGACGTACTGCAACATCTGCAACCCGTTCCAGTACAGCAAGTCGATCATGACCAACCCCAAGCTGCGGTCCAACATCAAGGGCTACCCCTCGTACCTGTCCGCGGCGCGCGCCGGCAAGCTGCCAGCGGTGAGCTTCGTCAAGCCGGACAGCACCTATGACGGCCACCCGGCGTCGTCCACGCTCGCCGCCTTCGAGGGCTTCGTGCGCACCACGCTCAACGCGGCCATGGCCAACAAGAAACAATGGGCGTCGACCGCCGTCTTCGTCACGATGGACGAGAGCGGCGGCTACTACGACTCGGGCTACATCCAGCCGATCAGCTTCTTCGGCGACGGCCCCCGGATCCCGATGATCGTGGTGTCGCCCTGGTCCAAGCAGGACTTCATCAGCCACACCTACGACGACCACGCCTCGATCCTCAAGTTCATCGAGGCCAACTGGGGCCTGTCCCCACTGTCGAGGCGCAGCCTCGACAACCTGCCCAACCCGGTGGCGTCGTCGGCCAATCCCTACGTTCCCACCAACGGCCCGGCCATCGGCAACCTGATGAACTACTTCAACTTCAGCGCTCGGCCCCATATGGCTGTTCCCGCCCTGAGGGTCAGCAACGTGACGGTCAACCCCGTCTCATAGCGCCGACGTCGTAGCCGTACGATGCGGCCATGGCCGAGCGCCCTCTTACCCTGATGACGGTCCACGCCCATCCCGATGACGAGGCGACGAGCACCGGCGGCGTCCTGGCCCGCTACAGCGCCGAGGGCGTGCGCACGGTCCTCGTCACCTGCACCGACGGTGCCTGCGGAGACGGCCCCGACGGGGTCAAGCCTGGTGACCCCGGGCATCATCCGGAGGAGGTCGTGGCCCTCCGCCATCGGGAGCTCGAGGCGAGCTGCGCCATCTTGGGCGTGGGTCAACTCGAGCTGCTCGGATACAAGGACTCGGGAATGATGGGCTGGCCGCAGAACGGGGCGCCCGGCTCATTTTGGTCCACGCCGGTCGACGAGGCCGCCGGTCTCCTGGCTGTTCTCATGGAGCGCCACCGTCCCGACGTGGTCGTCACCTATGACCCCAACGGCTTCTACGGTCATCCCGATCACATCCAGGCTCATCGCATCACCATGGCGGCGGCGGAAGCGACCGGTATTCCGGCCAAGGTGTATTGGCCGACGATTCCCCGTTCCCGGATGCTCGAATTTGCCCGCCGTATGCGAGAGGCGGGCGCGGAGCTGCCAGAGAGCAGCGATGACGGTGGCGGCGAAACGCCGACGGGGCCGCCCATGGGATCGCCCGATGAGGACATCGCAGCCTGGGTGGACGTGTCGGCCTATGCCGATCGCAAGTACGACGCTCTGGCCGCGCATGCCAGCCAGGGAGACAACATCTTCTTCTTGCGCATGGGTCGGGAGGGATTCGCCGAGATGATGGGCGGCGAGGCATTCCTGCGGGTGATCGACAGGACCGACGCACCCTTGCCGGAGAACGACCTGTTTGCCGGTCTGCGCTGATCGAAGGGAGCGGAATCTTCCGCCCCCCGTCGACCGGCGTTGCCGTCGTTCCGCCATGCCGGTCGTGGCCGGCTGACGTGGCCGGCTGACGTACCCGCGTCGCCGGGTGCTACCGTCCTGAGCGTTATCCGTGGGTCCCAGTGAAGCCGGTGAGAATCCGGCGCTGTCTCGCAACTGTGAAGCCGCCCCGTGCGGTCAAGCCAGGTCAGCTGCCCCACGGACAGCGAAGGAAGCTCTCGAGAATTGGAGCGTCTCGCTATGTCGGAACGCAGCTGTCGTCCCTCGCCCACCCTCGCCACTGCACCCGGTGCACCGGCCGCCGTCAGGCGATGGCCCAGAGCGATGGCTGCCGTGGCGGTGCTCTCCTTGGTGGCTGCGGCCTGCGGGAGTAGCGGGACCAAGACGGCCGTGCCCGGCCAGGCCGCCGTGACGACCACGACCGTCGGCGTGGCGCCGACGACCACCGTGCCCGCCGCCGGCACCTACCCGATGACGATCAAGTCTGGGTCGACCTCCGTGGTCATCCCATCAAAGCCTCGACGGATCGTGTCGCTCTCGCCGACCGCGACCGAGGATCTCTATGCCATCGGCGCCGGCAGCCAGGTCGTCGCCGTCGACAGCTACTCCGACTACCCCAAGGATGCTCCTCGGACCAAGATCGACGCCCTCAACCCGAGCGTCGAGGGTGTTGCCGCTCACCGTCCCGATCTGGTCGTCGTAAGCGGCGGTCCTGCCAACTTCCCCCGGCAGATGGCCCAGTTGAAGATCCCGACGGTCAACGAGCCGGCGGCCGCCAACCTGGCTCAGGCCTACCAGGAGATGGAGGTCCTCGGCCGGTTGACCGGCCATATGGCCCAGGCCAAGAAGGTGGTCGCGGGAATCAAGTCCAAGATCACCCACCTGGTCGGTGAGATCCACAGGTCCTCGCCGCCACTCACCTACTACTACGAGCTGTCGCCCGACTACTACTCGATCACCTCGGACACGTTCGTCGGCCAGCTCTTCTCCATGCTCGGCCTCAAGAACATCGCCGACGCCAGGGGGGCCAAGGCCGCCGGCGGGTACCCACAGCTCTCACCCGAATCGATCATCGCCGCCCAACCGGACCTGATCTTTCTCGCCGACACCATCTGCTGCGCCCAGACGGCAGCAAAGGTCGGTCACCGTGCCGGGTGGTCGACGATCCCTGCGGTCAAGGACGGTGCCGTGGTCCCGCTGAACGACGACATCGCCTCGCGTTGGGGACCTCGCATCGTCATCCTGCTCTCCGACATCGTCGCCGCCGTCAAGAAGCTGCAGGCGAAGAAGTGACGATCGACGAGCACCCGGCGCTCGGCGGTCCTGGGGTAAGGGTCGAACCCGGCCTTTCCTCCGAGGCCGACCGGAGAGATGCGCCGGTGGAGCTCGTCACCTCGAGACTGAAGCCGAAGGCGTTGGGCATCGCCATCCTCGTCATGGTCGTCGCCGCTGGCATCGGGCTCTCGGTCGGCCCTTCGTCGATCCCGATCCTCGTCGTGGTAAGAGACGTGCTCGGTCACATCCCCCTGCTCGGGATCCACGACCACGTGTCGTTCGTCGACAATGCCATCCTGTGGCAGATTCGGGCGCCACGGGTCAGCCTCGGCCTCGTCGTCGGGGGGATGCTCGCCCTGTCGGGAAGCTCCTATCAGGGCACGTTCCGGAACCCTTTGGCCGACCCGTACCTCCTGGGAGTGGCGGCCGGCGCCGGGCTCGGGGCGACCGTGGCCATCGTGCGCGTCTCCCAGGGGTCCACGCCGAACCTGGTGCCGGTCTGTGCTTTCGCCGGGGCGCTCGGGGCGGTGGCGCTCACCTATACCGTGGCGGGCGCAGGCAGGACCCGCAACATCGCCTCCCTCCTGCTCGCCGGGGTCGCTATCGCCGCCCTGCTCACGGCCGTGCAGACCTTTCTCCAGCAGCAGTCGGCGAGCACGGTCAACCAGGTCTACGTGTGGCTGCTCGGCAGCCTCAATACGGCCGACTGGCACGACGTGGTGCTCGTCCTGCCCTACTGCGCGCTCGGAACCGTCGTGATGCTGGCCCACACCCGTATGCTCGACGTGCTCAGCCTCGGTGATCTCGAGGCCGCCTCGCTCGGCGTCCACGTCGGCAGGGTCCGACTCGTGGTGATCGTGGCCGCCTCTCTCGCCACCGCCGCCGTCGTATCGGTCAGCGGGCTGATCGGGTTCGTCGGGATCGTCGTGCCGCACGCCGTGCGGATGCTGGCCGGCACGAGTTATCGGATAGTAAGCCCGCTCTCCCTCTTTGTCGGCGGCGCATTTCTCGTGCTCTGCGACGTCCTCGCCGGCTGGGTGCTGTCGCCCGCCGAGCTGCCGATCGGCGTGGTGACCGCCGTGATCGGCGCACCGTTCTTTGTCGTGATCCTGAAGGCCCGCTCCGCTGGGATCGGCATGTAGCCGGGAGGCTTGGTTGCTGGAGGTCGAATGTGAGGACGTGCGGGTTGTACTCGACAAGACCCCCATCGTCCACGGCGTCTCCCTTCGAGCCGAGGCCGGAGCGTGGACCAGCGTGATCGGTCCGAACGGCGCGGGAAAGACCACCTTTCTCCACGCCGTCGCCGGCCTGATCGCCTATCAGGGCGAGGTGAGGTTGAACGGTCGGTCGCTTCGCGACTTCAGTCGCCGCGAGCGTGCCAGGGTGGTGGGCCTCGCCCCGCAGACGCCGATCATCCCGCCTGGCATGACCGTCACCGATTACGTCATCCTCGGTCGGACCGCCCACCTGTCTGCGTTCGGGAGCCCGGGCGGCAAGGACCGTTCGATCGTCGCTTCGCTCATCGAGGAGCTCGACCTGGTTCACCTCGCCACGCGGACCGTCGCCTCCCTCTCCGGAGGCGAACGGCAGCGGTGCCTGCTGGCGAGGATCCTCGCTCAACAGGCACCGGTGATGCTGCTCGATGAGCCGACGACCGGCCTCGACCTGTCCCATGCCCAACAGGTCCTCGACCTCATCGCCAAGACACACGAGCGGCTCGGGATCACCGTCATCTCGACCATGCACGACCTCACCTTGGCGGGGAGCTACGCGAGCCATCTGGCTCTCATAGCCGACGGCCGGGTCGTGGCGGCCGGCTCTCCGGGTCAGGTGCTGCGCGAGCCGGTGCTCAACCGCCACTACGGCGGCCGGATCCGGGTGATCGACCACGAGGGCACGATCGTCGTTATGCCCGGAAAGCGGGCGTGAGCGCCATCGTCGGCGGCCCGGGCCGGCGTTAGGACCGGGCGGTGCGAAGGACGATGACCGGCGAGCCGAGGTATCGGAACCGGTCGCGGTTTTGCACCGAGGGGTGTACAAAAAACGCGACAGGTTCGCCCCGACGCGTACACGGATCGCGACAGGTTCCTGGCGCCGCCAGGGACCGCAACAGCCGGTCGGTTGCCGAGCGACGTCAAGAAGGTTCGTCTGATCGACCGACACGTCCACAGCCTGACCGGCGCGTCTCCTCCCGGCCATTGCATTTCGGGGGAGCTTCCCCGTGCTACGAGCCCGTGGCGCTGCTCGCCAGGATGGCGGCGTGGACGGCCCGTGCGGCACGCGACCCCCACGGCGAACGGGGCCCTCCGAAGCGAGCCGCCGGGCGACCCTCGGGGCAGAGGGCGCACACGGCATCGGTCGCCGTCCCCGTGGCCACGAACCCGAGGTCGGCCAGGGCCTGGACCTTGGCTTCGGTCACCGTGGCCACGATGTTGACGAGGGCGGCGTCGGAAAGAGGTTCGGGGAATTGCACCACGATGTTGATCGTCCCGACGTCCGGAGTGCCCGGCCCGTCTGGCGCCGCGGCCAGGGTCGGATGCCCAATCCCGACGGTAGCAACGGTCACGACGCCGTTGTCGTAAGCAACTTGATGCGCACGGACGTCGACGGCGGTCATGAAGCCGATTCCAGGACCGGGCAGGTCGAGCGCCTCGCTCAGCTGGCGCAACTCGACCTCGGGGTTCATCCCGTCGTACGACGCCGGCACGGTGACGTTGATGAACCAGCTTCTGGTCCCCAGGCCACCGCCGAAGATGGCCGATGACAGCGCCCGCATCGGCGCCGAGAACGTTCCGACGAGCACCGGCCCAAGCCGCGGCAACTCCGGCCTAGGCCTGCCGACTTCGAGCACCTTCAGGCCCATCGGCGCCGGGGGTGACCCCCGGACCTCGTCACCGCTCACGGTGCCGCCTCCGTACGGGCGAGCGCGCCGCCGGCCGCAGCAAGTGCGGCGGCGAGCGCAAGCGTGACGTGTCGACACAGCCGCACCGCCCTGCCGATGTCGTCGCCTCGAGGTGGCCGGCCGCGACCGAGGATGGGTCGGTGCTCGACGTGGCCGGCGTAGGAGCTCGTCCCACCGAGCTCGATGCCGAGGGCGGCGGCGAAGGCGGCCTCGGCCACCCCCGAGTTGGGGGACGGATGGGCCGGGGCATCACGGCGGATCGCCGCCAGGATCGCCCTCGCCGCCGATGGTCGCACGGCCACGACGAGGCCGGCGGTGACCCGCGCGGGGAGGTAGTTGGCGGCGTCGTCGAGACTGGCCGCGGCCCAGCCGTAGCGGCCGTACCGCTCGTTGCGGTAGCCGACCGAAGCGTCCATGGTGTTGGCGGCCCGGTAGGCAAGCGCGGCCGCCGCCCCGCCCGCCGCCCCCCACAGCGCAGGGGCCACGATGGCATCGACTGCGTTCTCGGCGACGGACTCGATCGCGGCTCTGGCGATCTCGGTCTCGTCGAGTCCCTCGGTGTCGCGTCCCACGAGCGAAAGGAGAAGGCCCCGTGCGGCATCAAGGTCCTTGCGTTCGATGGCATCGGCCACCTCGAGGGCCGCCGATGTCAGGCCACGCTCCGCCACGGCGAGGTAGGTGGCCGCCGCCGTCGATCGCAGCAACCATCCGGCCAGCCCACCGACGACCACGCCGATGCCGGCATGGGCGACGCCGCGTCGTCGCTCGTCGCCGTACAGCCGCCCCTCCACCTGTCCCATCAGCGAGCCGAAGGCGGCTACCGGGTGAGGACGGATCGGCGGTTCACCGAGGACCATGTCGGCGATCAGGCCGCCGGCGGACCCGAGAAGCCGGTTCGCCATCCGGCTCTTCGCCATCCGGCCGGTCACCATCTCGCCGCCGCCACCACGAGGCCGACCGTCTCACCCACGACGCCCGCCGCCCCGAGCACGTCGCCGGTGAATCCCCCGATCCTGTAGACGGCGAAGGCGACCACCCCGGCGAAGGCCGCCGCGCCGGCCACGACGGACACCGGTCCTGCCGGGGCGGCCCAGATCCAGGCCGCGGCCACGCTGGCCGCCAGGGCGACGCCGATGAGGGCGGCTGGGGCGCGCGCGCCGTGAAAGGCCGTAGCCAACCCGCCCTCGCTCCGCGCGTACGGGACCCGCTCGACCGTCGCCGCCATCGCCGTGCGCGACGTGCACCACAGCGCTGCGAGCAGGAGCGGCGCCGGCCGGATGGAGGCGATGACGGCAAACCTGGCGATCAGGGCAAGCCCGGCCACCGCCACGCCAAACGCCCCGATGTCGGGTGTCGCCATCACCTCGAGGCGGCGGGCACGAGGGAGATGGGGGAGCAACCCGTCGGCCGAGTCGGCCAGACCGTCGAAATGCAGCATGCCGGTCAGGGCCAGATCGGCGGCGACGACGACGACGGCTACGACCGGGGTCGGCCAGGCCTTCGCGGCAAGCCACCACACGCCACCGAGAACCAAGCCGAGGGCGGCGCCGACCAGGGGGAACCAGCGGAGCGCGGCGGGCGTCGGGGTCCTCGCCCCCCCGAGGGGCGTGAGAAAGCCGAGCGCCTCTCGCCCGCCGTTCCATCGCCAGGCCATGGGCGCCACGCCCGTCAGCCGATCGAGTCGAGGCGGATGACCCGACCGGCGACGACAAGCTGCACCTCGTCGGCGATCGCAGCCACCTCCTGGTTGACGCCGCCGAGGGCGTCACGGAACTTGCGGCCGACGTCGGTCTCGGGGTGGACGCCGAGGCCGACCTCGTCGGACACGACGATCGATGTCTCGCGCCGCGCCGCGAGGACGCGGCACAGGCCACCGACGTCGACGTCGAAGCCTTCAGCGGCCGCGACCCATGTCCCGAGAGCATCGAGGAGGACCGTGCCCGAAATGGGTGTGATGTCGGCGGCCAGGTCGGTTCCTGCTTCGACCGTTGCCCAGGTCGCAGGCCGGCGGACGCGATGGAGACGTATCCGCTCGGCCATGTCCTCGTCGAGCGGCCGCCCGGTAGCGACGAAGGTGACCGGCTCCCCGGTCGCCGTGGCGAGCCTCTCGGCGAGCGCCGACTTCCCAGAGCGGGCCCCGCCGAGCAGCAGGGTGATCACGCCGCTGCGCGTGCGGTCCGAGTTGGCCCCGGAGGCCCCATTGTCCCAGCCACGTCAGGAAGGTCTACAACAATGCTCCGACTGCCGCACGTGTGCCGGCGCGCCCCTACAGTGCCCGGTATGGCCCGCGTCGAATCGGTCGTCCTGCTCAACACCGGACACGGGAAGGGGAAGTCCTCGTCGGCCTTCGGGGTGATGTCGAGAGGATGGGCGAGGGGCTGGCACGTCGGGGTCGTCCAGTTCGTCAAGGGCGGCAAATGGAAGACGGGCGAGAGAAAGCTGGCCGATCACCTCGGGATCGAATGGCAGACGCTCGGCGACGGGTTCACCTGGGAGTCCAAGGACATGGACGAGACGGTCGCCAAGGGTCGTCATGCCTGGCAGGTGGCCAAGGCCAAGCTGGCGTCAGGTGACTATCAGCTGCTCATCCTCGACGAGGTCACCTACGTTGCCTCTTACGGCTGGGTACCGGCCGACGAGATCGCCGCCGGCGTCAGGGACCGGTCCCCCAAGACCAACGTCGTGATGACCGGCAGGGATGCGCCCGACGAGCTCGTCGCCGTCGCCGACACGGCGACCGAGATGCGCAAGATCAAGCACGCCTATGACCGGGACATCAACGCCATCAAGGGCATCGAGTACTGACGGGCCGCAGCCCAAGGCCCAAAGCGACTCAGGACGGCGTCGCCCTGAGCCGGGCGACGGCGCCGATGACGACGGGGTCGAGGTCAGGCCCGCCGCCGTCGACGTAGGAGAACAGGTCAGAGAGCATCGGGCCGGCCCAAAACATTCTGACGTGGTCGGCCACCTCGCCCTTGGCCGTCTCGGGCGGGTGGTGGCGGTAGTTGGCGGCGATCTGGTTGGCCATCCGCACCAGGGAAGCGGTCGTGGTGGTGTTGGTGCTCATCGACGCCTCAGTGCGGTGCCGCCGCCGACGCGGCCGAAGCGCCCGTCGACGCCGCGGCCTCGACGGGCACGCCGTCCTCCGCCGGCGGCAGGTCTGAGCGCTCGGCGACCCGGGACCTGGCGTAGACCTGCACGGCTGTCACCTCGTACTCGGGGCAGTTGGTGGCCCAGTCGGAGTGCTCGGTCGTCACCACGTTGGCCCCCGAGATCGGATGGTGGAAGGTGGTGTAGACGACGCCCTGGGGCATCCGGTCGGAGATGCGGGCCCGCAGGCTGGTCTCGCCGACCTCGCTGGCCAGGGCCACCCACGCCCCATCGGGAATACCACCTCAAGCTACACCGGACCGTCCCGCTGGCACAGCCCGCTCGAGGGCGCTGGCCAGGCGTTCGCGCCCGGCGTCGTCGGGGACGGCCACGCGCGCCGCACCGGCGAGACCGAACGACTCGCAGTCGCGTACCAGCACACCGAAGGGGGCGAGCCGGTTCCTGAGATCCGGTGCGTTGCGGCACAGCACGAAGTTGGCGTCCGCCGGCTGGGGGTCGAGCCCGAAGCGGGCGAGGAGGTGGGTGAGCTCGACCCTGAGGCGGGCGATCTCGGCGCAGTAGCGCGGCAGGTCCGCCGTATCGAGCAGCTCGGGCAGGGCGCCGCAGACGAGCCCGCCAACCGACCAGTGGGCCTGGCCGGCGGCGAGCGAAGCGACGATGGCCGGGTCGGCGACGACGTAGCCCATCCGTAGGCCGGGGCAGGCGAAGAGCTTGGTGAGCGACCCAACGACGATGGACCCCGGGTCCGCTCGGGACCAGCGACCGGTGGCGAGCGGGTAGAAGGCCTCGTCCCAGACATCGGCCCGCTCGGTGGGCGGAGCGAGGGCACCCGTGGGGTTGTGGGGGTTGGACCGCCATCGCGGTCCGTGCCCGCGCGGGTGCAGGCCGAACTCCGGTTCGCGAACCGATCCGCCGACGAGCGAGGCGACGAGGGCGATGGCCTCGGCCCCGCCGTTGGTGAGGAGCACGCGGCCCCGATCGACGCCCATGGCGCCGGCCAGGGCCATGGTCGCCGCGTCCGGGTCCGGGTACCGGCCGATCTCGGCGAGGTGCCGGGTGACGACGGACGCCACGTCGGGGGCGACGGGGTTGAGGCTGGCCGATAGGTCGAGGAGGCTCTCGACGCCGACCCCGAGCGCCGCCGCCACGCGCGCCGCGTCGCCGCCGTGCTCGCCCGGCGGTGGTGTCCTCACGGCTCGCTCCCTTCACCGGGCTGGCCGCGGCTGGCGGTCCGCCCACCGGCCCACGCTAGATTCCCCGGGCGGGCCACCGACCCCCGACCGGCCCGAGGAGTTGGGATGGCGAGCAGCATGGTCGCGCCGACGACCAGGGTTCATCGGCTGTTCGACGGGCTCGGGCGATTCACCGTTCGGTTCCGCTGGTGGATTCTCGCGTTCTGGGTGATCGCGGCCGTCGCCGCGAGCGTGGCCTTTCCCACCCTCGCCAGCGTCATCAAGGCCAACAACACCAGCTTCCTGCCGGCGAGCGTGCCGAGCGAGAAGGCGGCCCGGCTGGCCTCGCCGTTGCAGAAGGCCAACCTGACACCGGTCACGGTCGTGGTTGTGACCGCATCGGGGCGGTTGAGCGTCGCCGACCGTGCTGCGCTCGTGCCCCTCCAAGCGGCCCTCGTTCGGACGCCGACGGTCGTGGCCGTCAAGGACCTGGGGGCGAGTCCCGACGGCCACGCCGAGCAGATCGAGGCTCTCTCCAACATCCCCCAGGGAGGCCAGGACCAGACGACCAAGCTCGTCGGCGACCTCAGGACCGAGATCGGCACCGTGCGGGTCCCGGCCGGCCTCTCGGTCCATCTCGCCGGGGCGATCGCCAGTCAGGTCGACAGCCAGAAGCACAGCAGCGGTGGCGCCGTCCAGGGTGTCTCGGTCCTGTTCATCCTCGTCTTGCTCTTCCTCATCTTCAGGGCCGCCCTTGCCCCCTTCGTGACCCTGCTTCCCGCCTTCCTCGTGGTCGAGCTGGCCGGGCCCGTGATCGCCGAGCTGACCAAAGTGGGCCTGCAGGTCAGCACCCTGTCGCAGCTCATGCTGATCGTCCTCGTGCTCGGTGCAGGGACCGACTACGGACTCTTCCTCGTCTTCAGGACGCGCGAGGAGATCAGGGCAGGACGCGAACCGAGAGACGCCGTCGCCCACGCCGTCAGCCGGGTGGGGGAGTCGATCACCTTCTCCGCCGGCACCGTGATCGCCGCCCTGCTCTCCCTGCTCGCCGCGACCTTCGGGATCTACCAGAGCCTCGGGGCCCCGCTCGCCATCGGCATCGCCATCATGCTTCTCGCCGGGCTCACCCTGCAGCCGGCCCTGCTCGCCATCCTCGGTCGGGCCGTCTTCTGGCCGTCACGGGTGACGGCCGGGGAGGCGAGGCCGGGCGCATGGGGGACGATCGCGACGCGAATCGTCCGGGCTCCGGCGGTCACCCTCGTCGTGGGCCTGATCGTCTTCGGGGTGCTCGCCTTCGTGTCGACTGGCAACAAGCCGGCCGGCTTCGGGAACTCCCTCTCTGCGCCGGCGGGGACCGACGCCGCGGCCGGCAACGCCGCCGTGGCCGCCCACTTTCCTGCGGCCGCCGCCAACCCGACCGGACTCGTCTTCCGGGTGGCCCGGCCCATCTGGGACGATCCTGGCGCGCTGGTGAAGGCCAAGGCCGTGCTCGCCGCCGACACCGGCGTGTTCGCTTCCGTCAACGGTCCGCTCGATCCCAACGGGGCCGCCATCTCGCCGACGCTCTTCTCCGAGCTTTACCGGGCCATCGGGCCGCCGCGGCCGCTCACGAAAAGCGAGCTGGCCCATCTTCCATCCGATGTGACCGTCGCCGACCTCAGGACCTACGCGGCCTCGTCGCAAGACGTGAGCAACGACGGAAGAACGTTTCAGTTCAACACCAGCCTGAACGCAGGCGATCCGTCGACGACCAAGGCGCTCGAGGCCGTGCCGGCCGTTCGCGCCGTCACCACCCGTGCGGCCGCCGTCGTGGGGGCCACCGACTCCGGTGTGACCGGCGAGGCGCCCGGCATCTACGACGTGAACAGCGTCTCCAACGGCGACCTCCTCACGGTGATCCCCCTCGCCATCGTGATCATCGCCATCCTTCTCGCCCTGGTGATGCGCAGCCTCGTCGCCCCGCTGTACCTGATCGCTTCTGTTGCGCTCTCCTATCTCGCCGCCCTCGGGCTCGCCGTCCTCATCTTCATTGTGATCGGCGGCGCCGGCGGCCTGACGTTCATCCTGCCGTTCTTGATGTTCCTCTTCCTTCTCGCCCTCGGCGAGGACTACAACATCCTCGTGATGACCCGGATCAGGGAAGAGGCCCAGACGTTGCCCCTGCGTCAGGCCATCGCCAGGGCGCTCGGCGCGACCGGCAGCACCGTGACGTCGGCGGGCCTGGTCCTCGCCGGCACGTTCGCCGTCTTCGCCGTGATCGGCGGTCAGGGCTCGGGGGGAGGCCAGATCCGCGACGTCGGGGCCGGCCTCGCTCTCGGCGTGGTCATGGACACCTTCCTCGTGCGGACCCTGCTCGTGCCCTCGACGGTGGCGCTGCTCGGCCGGTTCAACTGGTGGCCTTCGCCGCTCGGACGCCGACCGGCCAAGGATCTCGCATCGGTGAGCCCGGGGGCGAGCCGGTGACAGCACCGTTGGACCCTGCGCTCGACGTGCTCATCGCCACCCTCGACCTGGAGGAGATCGATCGCGACATCTTCAGGGGAATGACCCCGCCGACGGCGCTCCAGCGCGTCTTTGGGGGTCAAGTTGCCGCCCAGGCGCTTGTCGCCGCCCAGCGCACCGTGCCGGATCGAGCCGTCCACAGCCTTCACGGCTATTTCCTGCGACCGGGGGCGACCGACCGACCCATCGTCTACGAGGTGGACCGCATCCGCGACGGCCGTTCCTATACGACCCGGCGGGTCATGGGGATCCAGAACGGCAAGGCGATCTTCAATCTTCAGGCCAGCTTCCAGGTGCTCGAGGACGGGTTCGAGCATCAGGCCACTTCGCCGTTGATCCTCGACCTCGCCGACCTCGAGGCTCTCCCCCGTTGGCGGCCGTGGTACGAAGGCGACGAGGTGGACGTGTCGAGAAGGCCGCCGCCATCCATGCCGTTCGATCTGCGGGTGGCGGCCCCGGCAGGGGGGTACGACCGGCTCCTTTGGATCCGGACCGCCGGGCGACTCACCGATGACCCGATGCTCCATCGCTGCGTGGCGGCCTACGTGTCCGATCTCACGCTGCTCTCTGTGGCCGTGCCCGGCATGGCATCGCCCGATCCGGCGAACAAGCCGGTGCGGCCGGCCTTCATGGCCAGCCTCGACCACGCCATGTGGTTTCACCGGCCGTTCCGGGTGGACGAGTGGCTGCTCTACGCCCAGTCCTGGGCATCGTCGAGTGGTGGGCGAGGCCTCACCCAGGGCCGCCTGTTTAGTGGCGACGGGCGCCTGGCGGTGAGCGTCCTGCAGGAAGGCGCGATTCGAGAGTAGGCGGAGGCCTCAGACGTCCGCCCTGGCCCTGAGGACGGCGAGAGCTTGGTCGGCGTGCTTCGAGAATCGGATCTCCGACTTGACGACGTCGAGGATCGTCGCGTCGGTGTCGATCACAAACGTCACCCGCTTGGTCGGCATGATGCCCAGGTTACGGCGAACGCCGTAGGCCCTAGCCACGGAGCCGTCGGGGTCGGAGAGCAGCGGGAAGTCGAAGGAGTACTTGTCGGAGAACTGCTTCTGACGGTCCACGTCATCGGCCGATATGCCTACCCGTTTGGCTCCCAGGGCGGCAAAGTCGGCGGAGAGGTCACGGAAGTGACAACTCTCGGCCGTGCAGCCGGGGGTCATGGCAGCCGGGTAGAAGTACAGCACGATAGGCCCTTCGGCCAGGAATCCACCCAGCGAACGCGGCGTCCCGGTTTCATCGGGTAGCTCGAAGTCGGGCGCGCTGTCTCCCTTTTCCATGCGCGAACGCTATACGGGCATCGGTCGGTACGGGCGCTAGAGGAGGCGCTGCATGACCATGACGTCGAGCCACTGCCCGAACTTGCGGCCTACCTCGCGCTCGGTACCGACCGGCTCGAAGCCGCACGAGCGGTGCAGCTGGATCGATGTGTCGTGGCCGTCGATGATCCGGGCCATCACGGCGTGGAACCCGTGGGCTGCGGCCAGCTCGACGATCTCGGTGAGCAGCACCCCGCCGACCCCCCCGCCTCTGCAGTCCCTGCTGACGTAGACCGAGTCCTCGACGGTGGTCCGGTAGGCCGGCCGCGGCCGGTAGGGGGACAAGGAGGCGAAACCGAGGACCCGACCCTCGTCGTCGACGGCGACGACGGCGGGATGGGCGCCGGCGTGCTCCTCGAGCCAGCGCCGCTGGTCGTCGAGCGTCCTCGGGACCAGATCGAACGTGACCCGGCTGCCGAGAACCTCGACGTTGTAGATCGAGCGGATCGCCTCGGCGTCACCGAGATTCGCCGGGCGCACCTTCATCCAAAGCATCGTACATTCGGTGCGAACCCGCCGGCCCCGGTCGCGGGTATCATGGCCGGGCTCCGGTCGAGGCCGGGGCCGCCGGTGGTTCGCCCCTTTAGCTCAGTCGGCAGAGCACAGCCATGGTAAGGCTGGTGTCGTCGGTTCGATTCCGACAAGGGGCTCGGCGGCGTAGCTCAGTTGGTCAGAGCACTCGGCTCATAATCGAGTTGTCGTCGGTTCAAGTCCGACCGCCGCTACCAAATTTGCAAGGATCCGGGTCGTCAGGAGATGTCGTGGCAAAAAACGAGAAGCGAGTCAAGGTCACCCTTGCGTGTGACGTCTGCAAGCGACGCAACTACATCACGATGAAGAGCAAGGTCAATGACCGGGAGCGCATCGAGATGAAGAAGTACTGCCGCTGGGAGCGTCAGCACACCCTTCACAAGGAGACGCGCTGAGGTAGTCGTGGACCTCGCCGCACCGGACAGGGCATCTGGGACGCAGGCCGATGAGCTGCGCGCCCTCGTCAGCGCGGCGCGCAACGGTGACGAGCAGGCGGTCGACGCACTGGTGCGGGCCACCTACGCCGACACCTATACCCTCGCCCTGCGGCTGACCGGCAACGAGGACGACGCCCGCGACGTCGTCCAGGACACCTACCTGCGTGCCTACCGCGGCCTCGACAAGTTCCGGGGCGACGCCCAGTTCACGACCTGGCTGTACCGCATCACTGCCAACTGCGCGGCGACGACCCTGGTCAAGCGCAGGCGCACGAGGACCGAGCCGCTCACCGACGACGTCGCCGTCGTCGACGTGCGCTTCGATCGTGACCCCGAGTGGCGCGCGACCACCGGCGACCAGCGTTCCACGGTCTCGGCCGCCCTCGCCGCTCTGCCGATCCGGCTGAGGCAGGTGATCGTGCTGCGCGACATCTACGACCTGCCCCACGGCGCCATCGCCAGTGAGCTCGGCATCTCCGAGGCGGCGGCCAAGGTCCGCTTGCACCGGGCCAGGCGTCGGCTCAAGGAGAGCCTCGAGGATCTGGACGAGCGAGACGGATGAATCGTCTTCGCCTGGCCCCTTCGAGCCTCGTCCGCCACGGTGCGTGCCGTGCGTCGGACTGCAATGCCGTGGCCAGGTTCCTGCCTGCGTACGTGGCGGGCGAGGAGACCCTCGACCCCGAAACGCTCGCCCACGTCTCGGAGTGCCTGCGCTGCCAGGCCGACATCGCTCGCTACCGGCGGATGCTGCGGACGCTTCAGGCCCTCAAGCTTGACCGCGAGGCGGTACCCGCCGGCGTGTTCGGTGGGATCATGGCCGGACTCGATCAGCCTCCCGCCGCCAGGCGGGCGTGGGTGCTCGTAGCCGGCATCGCCACGGCGGCCGGTGCCATGGCGGCCACGGGTGTGGTCGTGTGGGCCGGTCGGCGTCGGACGCCGACGGTTGCGCTCAGGAGACCGCGATGAGGTTCTGGATGAGGAGCACGAGCACGAAGGCCATGACCAGGGCGTAGATCGCCGTCATGCCCCAGCGCCAGCGGTGGTCGGCCAGCCAGAACCTGCGGATGCCGCGGACGTCGAACACGAGTGCCACCACGGCGAGGGGTATCCCGACGGCGGGTCCGACGCTCGTGGCCGCCCCGAGGACCGGGGTGAGAATCGGAAGCACGATGTAGGTGAGCAGGCAGCGGAGCGCCGAGAGGATGATGGAGACGCTGAAGAGTCGGTGGGCGCTGTCCTCGCTCGCCGCCGGCCGTCGGTCGGGCACCCTGAGCACCCGGCGCATGACCCGGTCGGCGGGCGGGCGGGTAGCTGACGCATCGAGCACACCGGCGGGTCCGACCACGTCTCGAACTCTATCGGCGGGTTCGCGCCTAGCCGCTTCGGGCTGTGGGCGGGCCCGGGCTCAGCCGGGCGATTCGAGTCCGAAGACTTCGAGGAGGCCGGCAATCTCGAGGACCCGACGGGTCCGTGAGCTCGGCGCCCTCAGCACGAGCCAACCGTCGTGGCGGCGGAGGCTCTTGAGGGCATCCACCAGCACACTTATCCCGGTCGAGTCCATGAAGCTCAGGGCGGCGAGGTCTACGATCAGGTCGGTGAACCCGTCGTCGACGGCCGCATGAAGACGGTGGCGGAGGACCGGCGCCGTCTCCAGATCCAACTCGCCCCGCAGAGAAAACACCCGCTTGTCGTTCTCGGTTGTCTCCTCGATGCCGAAGGTCGTGTCGCCGACGTCGGTCACGCGACGAACCTAGCGGCTCCACCGTCGGTCGGGGAGCCCGATGGGCAGGACCGGGCCGCCGGGCGGTCTCATGACGACCGGTGCTATCCTGAGGGCCGGGCAGGACCCGTCCCACCGAGGGCAGTAGCTCAATTTGGCAGAGCACCGGTCTCCAAAACCGGCGGTTGGGGGTTCGAGTCCCTCCTGCCCTGCGCCGTGCACACGTCGCAAGCAGGTCCGTAGTCGGCAGTCCGGAAGGCCACGTCTCGTGAGTATGAACCGTCAACAGCGGCGCCAGATCCGGCGCCAGGAGCAGGGCGCCGAGCCCGATGGGGACGACCCTATCGACGCGTCCGGCGATCCGATCGTCGAGGTCGAGCTCCCGGAGCTGGCCGACGACGAGTCGCTCCGGGAGTCCGATGTGCCTCCCCGCCGGGCGGCGGTGTCGACCGCAGCCCCTCGTCAACACGCCGGACCTCGGCAGTTTCTCCACGAGGTCAACGTCGAGATGCGCAAGGTGGCGTGGCCGACGCGCGCGGAGACACTCAACTACTCGACGGTGGTGTTCGTCACCCTCGCCGTCCTGATGGCGCTGATCTTTGTGTTGGACCTCGCGTTCAACCACGTCGCCGGCTTCTTGTTCAACCCGTGACGGCCAGAACTGACACCTTCGGTTCTGATCACGCGCCCGAGGAGGCTTCCGTGAGCAGCGACGAAACCACAATCCCCGAGACGGAGGATGAAGCGCCGAGCGCAGAGTCATCCGATGATGCGGCCGACACGACCGAATCGGGCACCGCCATCGATCCGGTCGCCGTCGAAGACCTGGCCGCCGACGACGAGCCGACCCCCGTACCGCTCGAGAGCCCGTTTGACCGCGCCGGCAAGTGGTATGTCCTGCACAGCTACGCCGGATACGAGAACAAGGTCAAGTCCAACCTCGAGAGCCGCATCGCCTCCATGAACATGGAGGAGCGGATCTTCGAGTGCGTCATCCCCATGGAAGACGTGATCGAGTTCAAGAACGGCAAGAAGCAGGTCCTTTCGAAGAAGGTCTTTCCCGGTTACCTGCTCGTTCGCGTCGACCTTGACGATGATTCGTGGTATGTGGTGAGGAACACGCCTGGTGTGACCGGATTCGTCGGGCTCGGGGCGCGACCCACCCCGCTCTCGCGCCGTGAGGTCGAGAACATTCTCCAGGTCAAGGCCGAGGGCCAAGACGCTGGGCCCGGCAAGAAGACCAGGCCTCGTCTCGAATACGAGGTCGGCGAGTCCGTCCGGGTCAAGGAAGGCCCGTTCGCCGACTTCAGTGGCACCATTGCCGAGATCAACGAGGACCAACTGAAGTTGAAGGTTCTTGTGAACATCTTCGGACGGGAAACACCCGTCGAACTCGAGTTCGCCCAAGTGGCGAAGCTGTAAGAGGAGTCGTCCCGCTATGGCCAAGCGACGCGTTGTCGCCATCGTGAAGATCCAACTGCCGGCCGGCAAGGCGACTCCTGCGCCTCCCGTCGGCACCGCCCTCGGTCCTCATGGCGTGCAGACCATGGAGTTCGTCAAGCAGTACAACGCCCAGACCGAGGACCGTGTCGGTCAGGTGATCCCCGTCGAGATCACGATCTACGAGGACAGGACGTTCTCGTTCATCCTCAAGACGCCTCCGACGCCTGTGCTGCTGCGCCAGGCGGCCGGACTCGACAAGGGAGCGGCAACCGCAGGCAAAGAGGTCGTCGGCACCGTGACTGACGACCAGGTCGCCGAGATCGCCCAGATCAAGATGCCGGACCTCAATGCCAATGACCTGGACGCAGCCAAGGCCCAGGTCGCAGGAACGGCCCGTTCGATGGGCATCAAGGTCGGCTGAGAACGGCCACATCCGATTCACCGACGAGGTGGGGTAACGACCTCATCCCCCCCGTCCGAACCCAAGAGGGAGGCAGTCATGCCGGTAAGAGGTAAGAGATACGTCGACGCGGCCAAGCGGCTCGATTCAGAGCGGTCCTACGCGCCGGGTGAGGCGATCGAACTGGTCGTGAGCCTGGCCCACGCCCGCTTCGACGAGACGGTTGAAATGGCGGTGCGCCTCGGCGTCGACCCACGCAAGGCCGATCAGGTGATCCGGGGCACTGTGGCATTGCCGGCGGGGACAGGAAAGACCGTCCGCGTGGCGGTATTCGCGGCCGGCCCGGCGGCCGAAGCGGCTCGCGCCGCCGGTGCCGACGTCGTGGGCTCTGACGATCTCGTGGCCCAGGTCGACGGGGGGATGATGGATTTCGACGTCGCTATTGCGACCCCCGATCTCATGGGTCAAGTCGGCCGACTCGGCCGCAAGCTCGGTCCCCGTGGGCTCATGCCCAACCCAAAGACCGGGACGGTGACGACCGATGTGGGCCGCGCCGTTACGGAGTTCAAGGGCGGCCGGGTCGAGTATCGAGCCGACACGCGTTCAAGGGGTGTCGTCCAGGTTCCGATAGGAAAGACCAGCTTCACCCGCCAAGCCCTTGCCACCAATTTTCGGGCTGTCATCGACGAGGTCAACCGGGTGAAGCCGGCTGCGGCAAAGGGCCGTTATATCCGGAGCATCTCGATTTCGTCCACTATGGGACCCGGAGTCGATGTCGACGTGACGGCGTTGCGCAGCGACGAGGAAGAGGTACAGGCAACGGTCTGATCCCCTTTTCGACCGCCCGTCAGTCCGGTCGCTTTGTGTCGTGTTTTTCTTGCTGAGCCGTGGCTCGCGAATATAGGCTAATGTTTCGGCGCGGTTAGCTTTGTCATTCGCGGTTCTGCTCAGGAAAGGTTGGCGCTTCATCCATGGCCCAAAAAGTACAGGTGGTGTTGACCTGCGACCTCGACGAAGAGGAGGTCGCAGCGGCGGAGACGGTGACGTTCGGATTCGACGGTTCTTCCTATGCCTTCGAGCTCTGTGAGCGCCACCTCGAAGAATTCAACGACATGATGCAGTCCTACATCGCCGCGGCCCGACTCGCCGATGGCCCGCGCCGCCGCCGGGGTCGCTCGAGCTCCACCGGGCGCAGCCGCCAGTCGGCCGTGGCCGGCACGCCCGGCAACATCAGGACCTGGGCGCGAGACAACGGCTACGAGGTGAGCGACAGAGGACGGATCCCCGCCGATGTCAGAGCCGCCTTCGAGGCCGCGAACTGAGCAGAGCGGTCTGCGGGCGCCGGCTGGTTCCTTCCGGTCGGCTCCCGCTACTCTGTAGGTACAAACAGCTGTAGATAGTTTTCGAGCCGTAGACATCAGGTGCGCCGCGAGGCGCTCAAACGGACCACAAGTCCGGCCCGACGAGGCGAGAGCTCCTCCCTGAAGGTGCGCTCGCGCGTCGGCGTGACCGAGCCACCGAGGAGGTGACCGATGGACAATCCGAGAGCGGAGAAAGTCGCCGTCGTCAAAGAAGTGCGCAACCGCTTCGACGAGTCCGACGCCGCCATCCTGACCGAGTACCGCGGTCTGAAAGTCAAAGAGCTGGCCGAGCTGCGCCGCAGCCTGCGCGCCAACGGCGGCGACTACAAGGTCTACAAAAACACCCTCGTCCGACTGGCCACGAGAGAGGTCGGCATCGATGGTCTCGACGGTCTTCTCACCGGGCCGACCGGCGTGGCTTTCGTGCACGGCGATGCCGCCGCTGTCGCCAAGAGCCTCAGAGACTTCGCCAGGACCAACGCCAACCTCGTCGTCAAGGGAGGCGTGCTCGGCGACAAGATCCTCACCCCAGCCGACACGACGGCACTGGCGGAGCTTCCGTCGCGTGACGTCCTTCTCGCCCAGTTCGCCGGGGCGTTGGCCGCCCCGCTCCAACAGCTCGCCGGGCTGCTCGAAGCGCTACCCCGCAACCTCGCCTACGGCCTCGCTGCGCTCCGCGACCAGCGTGCCGACGGCGCAGCGGCCGACCAGCCCGCCGAGAGCGCGCCGGCCGAGGCTGTGCCTGCTGACGCTGTGCCTGCTGACGTTGCGTCCACCGAGACAACGCCCGCCGAGGCCGCCGCAGACGAGGCCGCGCCCGCCGAGCCCGCGCCGGCCGAGGCGACCGCTGCGGACGATGCACCCACCGGAGCCCCCGCCGAGGACCCCACGGCCGAAGGCGCCGGCTGAACCGTACGGGCCCCTCGCCTCGTCATTCCCCCAACCATCCCGCTGCACCACGTGTCTGAAAGAGAAGGAGTAGATCCACCATGGCCACCAAGGAAGAGATCCTCGACAGCATCGCCGGCCTCACCGTCCTCGAGCTCTCCGAGCTGCTGAAGGACTTCGAGGAGCGCTTCGGCGTCAGCGCCGCCGCCCCGGCTGTCGTTGCTGCACCGGCGGTCGGCGGGGCGGCCGATGCCCCCGTAGCCGAGGAGCAGGACGAGTTCGACGTCATCCTCACCGCCGCCGGTGACAAGAAGATCCAGGTGATCAAGGAGGTGCGCTCGCTCACCAGCCTCGGCCTCAAGGAGGCCAAGGACCTGGTCGACGGCGCCCCCAAGCCGGTCGTCGAGAAGGCGACCAAGGAAGACGCCGACAAGGCCAAGGCCCAGCTCGAGGCGGCCGGCGCCTCGGTCGAGGTCAAGTAGTCAAGGCCGTTGACCCGACCGCAGCGCGCACCGCTGCGGTCGGGATCCGGCCGTGTGTCGGTCGGCTCGGAATCCTCACTAAGATCATCGGAGTTGGCTTCATCGGCGCTTCCCCCCGTTCGACGTCGATGTCGGCCCCAATGACCGATCCCCGAGTGACGCAGACTGCCCGACCGACGTGTCCCGCCGGAGGTGGCGGAAAGCTGGAGCGATGACCGACCCTGGTGACCTCGATGTGGCGACGGACCTGGCCGTGCGGGCCGGCGAGCTGCTCGTCACCCTGCGCCGCGAGTCGTTCGAACGGGGCCTGGCGCCGCGTGAGATCGGCGACATAGGTGACGCCAAGGCCAACAGGCTGCTGATCGACGGTCTGGCCGCGGTGAGGCCAGGAGACGCCGTGCTTTCCGAGGAGGCCACCGACGACCTCGCCCGTCTCGGTGCCGCTCGGGTCTGGATCATCGATCCGCTCGACGGCACCCGCGAGTACAGCATGGTCGGCCGCGACGACTGGGCCGTCCACGTGGCCCTCTGGGATCACGAGTCGGGAATCACGGCGGCCGCCGTGGCCCTTCCCGCCATCGGCGAGGTGCTGACCGGCACCGAACGTGACGCAGACGCCGGTCCCCGAGGGGATCGCTCGGCGCCCCCAGGGCCCATCAGGGCCGTGGTCAGCGAGAGCCGACCTCCGGCCTGGCTCGAGCCGCTCGCCAAGACCATCGACATCGACGCCAGGCCCATGGGATCGGCCGGAGCCAAGGCCATGGCCGTCGTTCGGGGCGAGGCCGACGCCTACCTCCACTCAGGCGGCCAGTACGAGTGGGACTCGGCCGCTCCCGTCGGCGTGGTCCGCGCCGCCGGCCTGCACGCCTCACGCCTCGACGGATCCCCGCTCGTCTACAACCAATCCCCTCCCTACCTGCCAGATCTGCTGATCTGCCTTCCCGAGCTGGCCGAGCCGCTGCTCGCCGGCCTCAGAACCGTTGGAGCCATATGAACCCGGTACTGACCCACCTGCAGCGCCTCGAAGCCGAGAGCATCCAGATCATGCGCGAAGCCGCCGCCGAGAGCGAGCGACCGGTCATGCTCTACTCGATCGGCAAGGACAGCTCGGTCATGTTGCACCTGGCCCTGAAGGCGTTCTACCCATCGGTTCCCCCCTTTCCTCTGTTGCACGTCGACACCACGTGGAAGTTCCGGGCCATGTACGAGGCTCGCGACCAGGTGGCGGCCAAGTCGGGCATGGAGTTGATCGTCCACCGCAACCCCTACTGCGTCGAGAAGGGGATCAACCCCTTCGACCACGGCTCGGCCCTCCACACCGACCTGTGGAAGACCGAGGGTCTCAAGCAGGCGATCGACGGTCACCGCTTCGACCTGGCCTTCGGCGGCGCTCGCCGTGACGAGGAGAAGGCGAGGGCCAAGGAGCGGGTCTTCTCCATCCGCAGCGCCCAGCACCGCTGGGATCCCAAGGCCCAGCGGCCGGAGCTGTGGCGGGTCTACAACGCCAAGACGCGCCCGGGCGAGACGGTCCGGGTCTTCCCGCTGTCCAACTGGACCGAGCTCGACATATGGCAGTACATCCATCTCGAGGGCGTCGAGATCGTTCCATTGTATTTCGCTGCACCCCGTCCTGTCGTCGAGCGGAGCGGTGCGCTGATCATGGTCGACGACGACCGGATGCCGCTCGAAGCGGGTGAGACCCCCGAGTTGCGCAGCGTGCGGTTCCGCACCCTCGGGTGCTATCCGCTCACCGGTGCCGTGGAGTCCACGGCCACCACGCTCACCGACATCATCCAAGAGATGCTCCTCACGACCACGTCCGAGCGTCAGGGACGGGTCATCGACCATGACAGCTCGGGGTCGATGGAGAAGAAGAAGCAGGAGGGCTATTTCTGAATGTCTGCGCACCGATCCACCCTCATCGCCAGCGACATCGACGCCTACCTCGCCGACCACGAGCACAAAGATCTGCTGAGGTTCATCACCTGTGGCAGCGTCGACGACGGCAAGAGCACCCTCATCGGGCGCATGCTCTACGAGTCAAAGCTGGTCTTCGAGGACCACCTCAACGCCCTCGAGATCGATTCGAAGAAGGTCGGTACCCAAGGCGGTGAGCTCGACTTCGCTCTGCTCGTCGACGGTCTGGCGGCGGAGCGCGAGCAGGGCATCACCATCGACGTGGCCTACCGGTTCTTCTCGACCGAGAGGCGCAAGTTCATCGTCGCCGACACCCCGGGCCACGAGCAGTACACGCGCAACATGGTCACGGGTGCATCGACGGCAGACCTGGCGGTCATCCTCGCCGATGCTCGCAAGGGGATCCTCACCCAGACCCGCCGGCACAGCTTTCTCGTCTCGCTGCTCGGAATCGGCCGGGTGGTCCTCGCTGTCAACAAGCTCGACCTGGTCGGCTACTCGAAGGAGACGTTCGATCGCATCGAGGCCGACTACCGCGACTTCGCGGCGCAGATCGGGTTGACCGACATCGTCTGCATCCCGATCTCGGCTCTCCGGGGCGACAACCTCACCGAGTCGAGCGACCAGACACCCTGGTACAGCGGTCCCTCACTGATGGAGTACCTCGAGACAGTGCCGGTGGATGCCGCTCGCGAGGACCAGCCCTTTCGCATGCCCGTGCAGTGGGTCAACCGGCCCGATCTCGACTTCCGTGGTTTCTCGGGAACGGTCGTCGGGGGCACCGTGCGCCCAGGTGACGCCGTGCGGGTAGCGCCGTCGGGACGCACGAGCGTGGTCGATCGCATCGTCACGTTCGACGGTGACCTGACCGAGGCGACAAAAGACCAGTCCGTCACCCTCACCCTCGCCGACGAAGTGGACGTGAGCAGGGGTGACGTGCTCGGTGCCGCCAACGACCCGCCCCAGGTGGCCGACCAGTTCAGGGCCCACATCGTCTGGATGGCCGAGGAGCCGCTGGTTGCCGGCGGCCCCTACGTGCTCAAGTGCGGCAGCCGGTCGGTGACGGGCACGATCTCGGCGCCCGAGTACACCGTCGACGTGAACACCTTGGCTCACGAGGCGGCCACGTCGCTGCAGCTCAACGAGATCGGGGTCTGTGAGGTCTGTCTGGGCGTGCCGATCCCGTTCGACACCTACGCCGACAACCGTGATACGGGCGGCTTCATCGTCATCGACCGCATCACCAATGCCACCGTGGCCGCCGGCATGATCGACTCGGCCGTGCGGAAGGCCACCAACGTCCACTGGCAGTCGATCGAGGTCACCAAGCAGGCCCATGCCGCCCTCAAAGGCCACAAGCCGGCCGTCATCTGGCTCACCGGCCTTTCCGGCTCCGGCAAATCAACCATCGCCAACCTGCTCGAGAAGCGTCTCCACGCCGACGGAGTCCACTCGTTCATCCTCGACGGCGACAACCTCCGCCACGGGCTCAACCGGGACCTTGGCTTCAGCGTCGCTGACCGGGCCGAGAACATCCGCCGGGTGGCGGAGGTGGCCCGCCTCATGCTCAACGCTGGGCTCGTGGTGATCGTGGCGTTCATCTCGCCGTTCCGCGCCGAACGGCGCCTGGCCCGCAGTCGCGTCGACGCCGGCTCGTTCTTCGAGGTCTACGTGGACACGCCCCTCGAGGTGGCCGAGGCGCGCGACCCCAAGGGCCTGTACCGCAGGGCGCGGGCGGGCGACCTGCCCGACTTTACCGGTATCGACTCGCCCTACGAGGTGCCCGAGTCGCCCGAGGTCGTGGTCGACACGGCGGCCATAGCCGCTCCTGACGCCGTCGGCGTCATCATGGCCAAGCTCATCGACGCAGGGATACTCCCGGGACGGTGATCGCTCCCGCGATGCTCGCGGCTACCGGCAACGCGCATCCGTCCGCGTGGCTCCTCGCGGGGGCGGGCGTCTTGAGCGGCTTGGCCGTCGGCGTGACCGGCATGGGCGGCGCCGCCCTGCTCACGCCGATCCTCGTCCTGCTGCTCAAGGTCGACCCCAAGATCGCCATCGCCAGCGATCTCGTCAGCTCGCTGTTCAACAAGCCGGTCGGCGGGTTCGTGCACGGACGGAGGGGTACGGTCAGCTGGCCGCTGGTCAAGCGGCTCGTGATCGGGTCCGTGCCGGCCGCCTTCGCCGGCGCCGTGGTCCTCAACAGCCTCGGCAACAGCACCCAGGTCCAGGCCGACATCAAGCGGATCCTCGGGTGGGCCCTGCTCGTGGCGTGCCTCAGCCTGCTGGCCAAGGCCCTCGTCAGCCGCAGGTCCGCTTCGAGGGAGCCTGTGCCCGAGCCCCTCGCCAAGGTGCGGACGGCGCCCACCGTGCTCGTCGGCGTGGTCGGGGGGTTCATCGTCGGAATGACGTCGGTCGGGTCGGGGTCGGTGATGATCGTCCTGCTCATGCTGCTCTACCCGGGCCTCACGGCGAAGCGCTTCGTCGGCACCGACCTGATCCAGGCGGTGCCCCTCGTGGCGTCGGCGACCATCGGCCAGATCATCTTCGGCCACGTCGACTTCACCATCGCGACCTCCCTGACGCTCGGGAGCATCCCCGGGGTGTATGTGGGGGCGAGGATCTCGTCGCGGGCCCCCGACGGGATCATCCGACCGATCCTCGTCGCCATCCTCGGGTCGTCGGCGCTCGCCCTGCTCTTCAACGACAACACGACCGGCCTTGCCCTCGCCATCGGGGTGGGTCTCACCGTCGGCCTGCCCCTCTGGGCCGCCGCCGACGCCTCGCTCGTGGCCCCCGAGGTGTGGGAGGCCTCCGGTCTCGATCGGACCCGCTGGGTGGCCGTCCTCGGGATCGGCGCCCCCTTCGGCATCGGCCTCTTGGCCTGCCCTGGGTACGTTCTCGGAGCCCGCCGACGCCTGCGCGCCGCCGGATCTGGCGCCCAACCAGCGCCCTCCGCGCTCAGAAGTCCTTGACCAATTCGAGGTCTTGGCTTAACCTTCCACTTCGGAGGGCCGAAAGGCTGTTGCTCTAACTCGCGCGACGCCCTAGACTTGCCAGTTGCCGTGGTCGCCCGTTCTGCTCCTCCTGTGAAGTACTTGGGGATGCGTCGCGCCCGCACGGCGTCTCGACCCCCTCTGCGCCAGGAGTAGGCCTTGCCGTCACGTACCCCCTCCCGGGAGCGCTTCTCGTTCGCGAACCTCGACGAGGTCCAGCCGCTCCCGGATCTGATTTCCATCCAGCGGGATTCGTTCAAGTGGTTTCTCGAACAGGGTCTCGCGGATACCTTCCGCGACATCAGCCCCATCGAGGACTTCTCCGGATCCCTCAAGCTGATCCTCGAGTTCGACCCGTCTGACCAGGACCTCAGGCCCCCTCCCAAGTTCACCGTGGAGGAGTGCAAAGAAAAGGACATGACCTACGCGGCGCCCATCTTCGTGCGCGCCCAGTTCCAAAACGCCAACACCGGTGAGATCAAAGAGCAGACCGTCTTCATGGGGGACTTCCCGATGATGACGGACAAGGGCACCTTCATCATCAATGGCACCGAGCGCGTGGTCGTCTCTCAGCTCGTCCGCTCTCCCGGGGTCATCTTCCAGCCCGGCCGGGACCTGAAGACGGTCGTGACCGGCACGATCCACCCCTACCGGGGAGAGTGGATCGAGTTCGATGTCGAGGCCAAGCCCGGCAAGGACATCACCGCCGGCTCGCGGGTCGCCCGCAAGCGCCGGCTGTCGCTCTTCGTGCTCCTTCGGGCCCTCGGCTACACCGACGAGGGGTTCCTCGAGCGCTTCGTCCGGCACTTCGAGTTCCTCGAGGGTCAGTGGGAGAAGGAGCGCGACCTCGCTCCGACCCAGGAAGAGGCCCTCCTCGAGATCTACAAGCGGGCCCGTCCCGGCGAGCCGCCTTCGGCGGAGTCGGCCCGCGTCTACTTCGAGAACGCCTTCTTCAACCCGAAGCGCTACGACCTCACCCGTGTCGGGCGCTACAAGCTCGACCGCAAGCTCGGCCCCGAGATCGCCAGGGCCGAGGAGCTCTTCGGCATCGACCTCGACCACCCCGAGGAGGGCCAAGGGGTCCTCGCCCGCTCCGAGATCCTGGCGGCGTGCTCGTACCTGCTGCACCTGGCCCAGGGAGAGTCCGGGTACCGCCTCGACGACCAGGACCACTTCGCCAACCGCAGGATCCGCTCGGTCGGCGAGCTCATCCAGAACCAGGTCCGCGTTGGCCTGTCCCGCATGGAGCGGGTGGTCAGAGAACGGATGACCACCCAGGACGTCGAGGCCATCACGCCCCAGACCCTGATCAACATCCGCCCCGTTGTGGCGGCGATCAAGGAGTTCTTCGGGACGAGCCAGCTGTCGCAGTTCATGGACCAGACCAACCCGCTCTCGGGTCTGACCCACAAGCGGCGCCTTTCGGCCATGGGCCCCGGAGGCCTGTCTCGCGAGCGGGCCGGGTTCGAGGTGCGAGACGTGCACTCGTCTCACTACGGCCGCATGTGCCCCATCGAGACGCCTGAAGGTCCCAACATCGGCCTGATCGGCCACCTGGCCAGCTACGGGCGGATCAACAGCTATGGGTTCATCGAGACCCCCTACCGTCGCGTCCAGGAGGGCCGGGTCACCGACGAGATCATGTTCCTCGCCGCCGACGAGGAGGAGGAGTACGTGATCGCCCAGGCCAACGCCACGTTGGCCGAGGACGGCACCTTCGTCGACGATCGGATCCTCGCCCGTCGGGCGCCGCAGGGCCCCGGCGTGCGCGTCGGCGTCGGCGGGACCAGCTACGGCAGCACATCGGATATCGACTTCGTGGTGCCCACCGAGGTCGATCTGATGGACGTCTCGCCCAAGCAGATCGTGTCGATCTCCACCGCCCTCATCCCCTTCATCGAGCACGACGACGCCAACCGGGCCCTCATGGGCGCCAACATGCAGAAGCAGGCGGTGCCGCTCGTCAAGCCCGAGGCTCCCTTCATCGGGACCGGGGTCGAGGCCCGCGCCGCTCGCGACGCCGGCGACGTGGTCCTCGCCGAGGGTACGGGTGTGGTCGTCGAGATCTCCGGTGAGCATGTCACTGTCGACTACGAGCCCAACCAGAAGGACTGGGCCGGCGTGACCCTCGGCCGCAAGGTGTACCGGCTGGCCAAGTTTCGCCGGTCCAACCAGAACACCTGCCTCAACCAGCGGATCGTCGCCGACGAGGGCACCCACGTGGTCAAGGGGGACGTCCTCGCCGACGGTCCTTCGACCGAGCAGGGCGAGCTCGGCCTCGGCAAGAACCTGCTCGTGGCGTTCATGCCGTGGGAGGGCTACAACTACGAGGACGCCATCATCCTCAACGAGCGCCTCGTGCGTGACGACGTGCTGACCTCGATCCATATCGAGGAGCACGAGGTCGACGCCCGTGACACCAAGCTCGGCGCCGAGGAGATCACCAGGGACATCCCCAACCTTTCGGAGGAGATCCTCAAGGACCTCGACGAGCGGGGCATCATCCGCATCGGCGCCGAGGTCGAGGCCGGCGACGTGCTCGTCGGCAAGGTGACCCCCAAGGGAGAGACCGAGCTGACCCCCGAGGAGCGGCTGCTTCGTGCCATCTTCGGCGAGAAGGCTCGCGAGGTGCGCGACACGTCGCTCAAGGTTCCCCACGGGGAGTCGGGCAAGGTCATCGACGTGCGGGTCTTCTCCCGTGACGACGCCCATGAGCTGCCGCCCGGCGTCAACCAGCTCGTGCGGGTCTACGTGGCCCAGAAGAGGAAGATCTCCGAGGGCGACAAGCTTGCAGGACGTCACGGCAACAAGGGCGTGATCTCCAAGATCCTGCCGCCCGAGGACATGCCGTTCCTCGCCGACGGCAGCCAAGTTGACATCATCCTCAACCCGCTGGGCGTCCCGTCCCGCATGAACGTCGGGCAGGTCCTGGAGAGCCATCTCGGCTGGGCCGCCCGCTGGGGTTGGGAAGGCAACGAGCTGGCGACGGTGCCCAAGCGGGGAACCGAGCGCAAGACCCGGTCGGTCGGTGTGCCTTCTGTGCACATCGCCACCCCCGTCTTCGACGGTGCCCACTGGGACGAGGAGGACGAGGCCGGTCGGCATTCGACCATGCAGCAGATCTTCTCCAAGCTCCAGCCCGAGGCGCCCGGCACCGACTACGGAGACGCCGGCCGCCTGATCGGCAGCGACGGCAAGACCACGCTCTACAACGGCAGGACGGGCCAGCCCTACGACAACCCGATCTCGATCGGCTACGTCTACATCCTGAAGCTGGCCCACCTCGTCGACGACAAGATCCACGCCCGGTCGACGGGGCCGTACTCGATGATCACCCAGCAGCCCCTCGGCGGCAAGGCCCAGTTCGGTGGCCAGCGCTTCGGCGAGATGGAGGTGTGGGCCCTCGAGGCCTACGGTGCCGCCTACGCCCTCCAAGAGCTGCTCACGATCAAGTCCGACGACGTGCTCGGGCGGGTCAAGGTCTACGAGGCCATCGTCAAGGGAGAGAACATCCCCGAGCCCGGGATCCCGGAAAGTTTCAAGGTGCTCATCAAGGAAATGCAGAGTCTGTGCCTCAACGTGGAGGTCCTCTCCACGACCGGCGAGCAGATCGAGATGCGCGAGTTGGACGAGGACGTGTTCCGCACGGCTGAGGAGCTCGGGATCGACATCAGCAGGCCGGAGCGAGGCTCTGACGAGGAAGACGCGCGCCGCGCCAGCGAGAGGGGTTTCTAAATGCTGGACGTCAATAACGTTTTGAGCGACACAGCGAGCAGCTGCGGAGACGGGAGTCACACCAATGCTTGACGTCAATAACTTCGAGCAACTGCGGATCGGCTTGGCCACCGCAGACTCCATCAGGACCTGGTCCAACGGTGAGGTGAAGAAGCCGGAGACCATCAACTACCGCACCCTGCGTCCGGAAAAGGACGGGCTCTTCTGCGAGAAGATCTTCGGTCCGACCAAGGACTGGGAGTGCTACTGCGGCAAGTACAAGCGGGTCCGATTCCGCGGCATCATCTGCGAGCGCTGCGGGGTCGAGGTCACCCGATCCAAGGTCAGGCGCGAGCGGATGGGCCACATCGAGCTCGCCGCGCCCGTCGTCCACATCTGGTACCTCCGCGGCACCCGTTCGTGGCTGGCCTACCTGCTCATGGGCACCGAGGCTCGCGAGGAGCTGAAGGCCAAGCAGCTGGAGAAGGTCATCTACTTCGCCGCCAACCTCGTCACCTTCGTCGACGAGGAGAAGCGCCACGCCGAGCTGCCCAACCTCGAGGCCGAGCTGGCCGAGGAGCTGGCCGAGATCGAGCGGGCCAGAGACCTGGAGCTCGACCGCCGCTTCAAGGCCCTGGAGGAGGAGCTGGCCGGTCTCGAGACCGCCGGCGCCAAGGACTCCGAGATCAAGGCCAGGCAGCGTCAGGTCGACAAGGAGCTGGCCGGCATCAGGGAGCGCTCCGAGGGTGAGCTCGACCTGGTGAAGCGGGCCTTCGACGAGTTTCGTGACCTCCACAGCAGGAAGATCCTCGAAGACGAGCTGCTCTGGCGCGAGCTGAAGGATCGCTACGGCGACTACTTCAGGGGTGGCATGGGCGCCGAGGCCATCGCCCAGCTGATCGCCGAGATCGACTTCGACGAGGAGGAGGTCAAGCTCCGCGCTGCCATCGACCCGATCGACGGCCGCCGGCCGCTGTCGGTGCAGCGCAAGCAGAAGGCCATCAAGCGCCTGAAGATCGTCACGGCCTTCAACCGCCGCGACGACAACGGTCGGCGCGCCAATGACCCCAGGGCCATGATCCTCGACGCCGTGCCTGTCATTCCGCCCGAGCTTCGGCCCATGGTCCAGCTCGACGGTGGGCGCTTCGCCACATCGGACCTCAACGACCTGTACCGCCGGGTCATCAACCGCAACAACCGGCTCAAGCGCCTGCTCGATCTCGGTGCCCCGGAGATCATCGTCAACAACGAGAAGCGGATGTTGCAGGAGGCCGTCGACGCCCTGTTCGACAACGGGCGGCGCGGCCGACCGGTGACGGGGCCAGGCAACCGCCCGCTCAAGAGCCTCTCCGACATGCTGAAGGGCAAGCAGGGGCGGTTCCGCCAGAACCTGCTCGGCAAGCGGGTCGACTACTCCGGCCGTTCGGTCATCGTCGTCGGCCCGACGCTGAAGCTGCACCAGTGCGGTCTGCCCAAGCAGATGGCCCTCGAGCTGTTCAAGCCGTTCGTCATGAAGCGGCTCGTCGACCTTGAGCTGGCCCAGAACATCAAGTCGGCCAAGCGCATGGTCGAGCGCCGCAGGCCCCAGGTCTGGGACGTCCTCGAAGAGGCGATCAAGGAGCACCCCGTGTTCCTCAACCGGGCGCCAACCCTGCACCGCCTCGGTATCCAGGCCTTCGAGCCCGTCCTCGTCGAGGGCAAGGCCATCCAGATCCACCCGCTGGTGTGCACCGCCTTCAACGCCGACTTCGACGGTGACCAGATGGCCGTGCATCTCCCGCTCTCCGCCGAAGCCCAGGCCGAAGCGCGGATCCTGATGCTGTCCGCCAACAACATCCTCTCGCCATCGACCGGTCGGCCGACCGTCACCCCGACCCAGGACATGGTCTTCGGCGCCTACTACCTGACTCTGGTCAAGGAGGGCATGGCCGGCGAGGGGCGGGTCTTCCGTCACCTCCATGAGGTCGAGCGCGCCTACGAAAACGGCGACGTCGACCTCCACGCCAAGATCCTCTACCGCCGCCCGCTCGTCGCCGTCGGCGGCGCAGAGGCCGTCGGGAGCGACCTGCCCATCGAAGAGCTGGCTGCCACGGGCGAAGGCGATCCCACATCGGACGCGACCGGCTACGAGCAGATCGAGACGACAGCGGGTCGGATCATCTTCAACCAGTCCCTTCCCGTGGGCTTCCCCTTCGTCAACGACATCGTGGGAAAGCGCAACCGCAGCGTCGGGTCGATCGTCGAGGTCCTCGCCGATCGGTACCCTCGGGTAGCGGTCGCCGACAGCCTGGACAAGATCAAGGACCTCTGTTTCCGCTTCGCGGCGCAGTCCGGTCTGACGATCTCGATCAACGACGTGCGTACGCCGCCGACCAAGGCCGACATCATCGCCCGCTACGAAGGTGAGGCCCAAAAGGCCGAGACCCAGTTCAAGCGGGGGATCATCACCGACGACGAGCGCCGCCAGAAGGAGATCGAGATCTGGACGTCGGCCAACTCGGAGGTCGGGCGGGCCATGGAGGACGCCCTCCACGCCATCCCGTTCAACCCCCTCGACATGATGGTCGACTCGGGCGCGCGCGGCAACCCCCAGCAGGTCCGCCAGATCGCCGGCATGAAGGGCCTGGTGTCCAACCCGAGGGGTGAGATGATCCCCCGGCCCATCCTGTCGTCGTTCCGTGAGGGCCTCTCGGTCCTCGAGTACTTCATCTCGACCCACGGCGCCCGCAAGGGCCTGGCCGACACCGCCCTTCGTACCGCCGACTCCGGGTACCTGACGCGCCGTCTCGTCGACGTCGCCCAGGAGCTGATCATCCGGGAGGTCGACTGCGGTTCGACCCGCGGCGTCTGGATCCGCGACATCCAGCCCGACGACGAGAAGGTTCGCTCCTATCTCGAGACCAGGATCGACAGCCGGGTCCTGGTCCGCGAGGTCCCGCTCGCCGACGGCACTGTGTTGCCGGCGGGGACGCAGATCAGCCCCGAGATCATGGCGACCCTTCGCGACGACCCGTCGGTGACCGAGGTGCTCTGCCGCTCGGTCCTCACCTGCGAGGCCGAGCAGGGCGTGTGCGCGACCTGCTACGGCCGGTCGCTCGCGACCAACCACGACATCGAGCTCGGTGAGGCCGTCGGTGTCATCGCCGCCCAGTCCATCGGGGAGCCCGGCACGCAGCTCACGATGCGGACCTTCCACACCGGCGGGATCGCCGGCGAGGACATCACCCACGGCCTTCCCCGCGTCGTGGAGCTCTTCGAGGCCCGCACCCCCAAGGGTGCCGCCGTCCTCTCGAGGACGTCGGGTGTCGTGCGCATCGCCGAGGAGGACAACGCCAGGCGCATCACCGTCGTCGGCGACGACGGCAGCGAGGACGTCTACAACGTCAACCTCAGGGCCAAGCTGGCCGAAGGGGTCAGGGAAGGCTCCGAGGTCGCGGCCGGCGATGCCATCGTCGACGGCCCCAAGGACCCCAAGCAGCTGCTCGAGATCAAGGGCATCCGCGAGACCCAGCAGTACCTGGTCAACGAGGTCCAGCAGGTCTACCGCGACCAGGGCGTGTCGATCCACGACAAGCACATCGAGCTCATCGTCCGCCAGATGCTGCGCCGGGTGCTCGTCGCCGAGCAGGGTGAGTCGCCGTTCCTGCCCGGGGAGCGGGTCGACGCCAGGTCCTACGCCGAGTTCAACCGCCAGCTCGTCACCGAGGGCAAGCGGCCGGCCGAGGGACGCTCGGAGCTGATGGGGATCACCAAGGCGTCGCTCGCGACCGACAGCTGGCTGTCGGCGGCGTCGTTCCAGGAGACCACCAGGGTGCTCACCGAGGCCGCCATCGAGGGCAAGTCGGACCAGCTCTTTGGCCTCAAGGAGAACATCATCATCGGCAAGCTCATCCCGGCCGGCACCGGCATGCTCCGGTACCGCGATCTCGTCCTCGAGGCTCCCGACGCGGAGCGGATGGCCTTCTGGTCGTCCGAGGACGAAGGCGGCGGCGAGGACCTGGCCGCCTGGCTCGCGTCCATCGGTGGTGACGATGGGGCCGGGAGCGAGTACCCGGTGGCGACCGAAGACGACGGCTTTGGTGTCCTGACCGCGACCGAGCCGCCCGTCGGGTTCGGCGGCGCCGGCCAGGAGAGCGCCTCGTAGGTCTTCTCGAGCCCAGCCGGGGGTCCGGCTGGGCCCGGGCGGGCCCGGACCGCATCCGAGGTCTCATTTTCTCGGCGATGTTGACGGTGGATTCCGACGTCAACATCGCCGAGAAAACTTTCTGACCTCCGATCCGTACACTGCGACCATGGCGACCGCTTGGGTGAGGCTCGACGCCTTCGATGCCCTCCCCGGCGTGTGCGCCAAGACGGGGGTGCCCACCGAGATCCGGGTACCGGTCTCGGCCGAGTACGTGCCGGTGGGCTTCCGGTGGCTGCAGCTTTTCGGGCTGTGGTCGTTTCTCTTCGCCCGCACGGCGAGCAAGCGCCGCAGGACGGTGAGGATGCCCATCAGCAGGACGGCCTTCCGGCGCTACCGGGCCTGGCAGCTCACCTCGGTCCTCGTGGTCGTCGCCGGCATCGCCGCCGGGCTGTTCGGATCGCTCGACACGTACCCGCTGGTCGAGTTGATCGGGTACGGCCTGGCGGCGGTGGCCTTCGCCGTCGGGGCCAAGGCCCACCAGCGAACCTGGATCGGTGTCAACATCGACCGCAAGGGCCGGGAGGTCACCGTCAGCCGCTGCCATCCCGGCTTCGCCAAGGCCGCGGGCCGGGTGGCCGCCGGCTGAGCCGGCACCCGCACCCGGCCGGGCGGACCTTGGTACCGTCCGTGACATGAGGAGCCATTGGATGCGCTCGTCGGTCTCGATGCGCCCCGGCGTCGCCATCGGCGCGGTTGTGGCCGTCGTCGGCGTCGTTGGGGCCGGGTTGGGGTTGGCCGGGAGTCCGGCCGCGGCGCCGGCGGGGCGCCTGGTCGGCACAGCGCCAGTTGGGCGCGTGGTCGGCACGGCGCCGGCGGTGCGGGTGCACCGCTCGGCTGCGGCCCGCAGCTCGTCGCCGGTCCCCGGCGCTGCCAACGCGTCCGTCCCTGGTGGTGTCGACGTGCCGGTCTCCGGCGCATCGACGCGTGACGGAAAGGGCCTGTGGGTGGCGAGCACATCGGGGGCGGTGGCCAACGAGGGCGATGCGCCCCGACTTCGAGGCCGGTCCCGCCCAACCGCCCCGGTGATCGGGATCACGCCCACACCGAGCGGGAAGGGCTATTGGTTGCTCGGCGCCGACGGCAGCATCCATTCGTACGGCTCGGCCGGCTATCACCACTCCCTCCAGGGCCAGCGGCTCCCCCAGCCGGTCGTCGCCATGGCGTCGTCGCCGAGCGGGAGGGGGTATGTGATGGCCGGTCGGCTGGGACGCGTGTACGCCTTCGGTGACGCCGCCTACCACGGTGGGGCCGCCCTCGACCACCTGACCGAGCCCATCGTCGCCGTCGCCGAGACGCCCAACGGCGACGGATACTGGCTGGCGGGCCGGAGTGGAAGGGTGATCAATTTCGGCGCCGCCGGCTTCTACGGCTCGGCCAACAACACCAGGATCGGAGCGCCGATCGTCTCGATGGCCGCGACGCCGAGCGGTCACGGTTACTGGTTGCTCGATCGGGACGGGCGGGTGTACGGCTATGGCCGCGCCACCGTGTACGGCTCCGCGGCGAAGCCGGCGGCGCCGGCCGTGGACCTGGTCAGAACCGCCGACGGCAGGGGCTACTGGATCCTCCTCGCCGACGGCGAGCTGCGCGCCTTCGGCGACGCCAGGGCGGCGCACGTCCGCAAGGTGGCGAGCAACGGGTCGTCGCTCGTCGGTGACGTCGTAACGCTCGATCCTGGCCACAACGGCGACAACTTTGAGCATCCGGGCTACATCGACCATCTGGTGCCGTCCGGTCCCAACGGGATGAGGAAGGCGTGCGACACGACGGGAACGGAGACCGACGGTGGGTACACCGAAGCCGCCTTCAACTTCGACGTGGTGACGAGGCTGACCGCCGACCTCAGAGACCGCGGCGCCACGGTCGTCGAGACCCGCTCGAACAACGATGGCGTCGGTCCGTGCGTCAACACCCGCGCCGCCATAGGCAACCGGGTCCACTCCGACGCCGCCCTGTCAGTCCACGCCGACGGTGGCCCGCCCGGGGGTCGCGGGTTCACCGTGCTCGAGCCGGCCCTCTTCCCCGGGTACAACAACGCCGTCGTGCCCCCATCGGATCGTCTCGGTGTCACGCTGCGCAATGCCTTCACGGCGGTGATGCCAATCTCCGACTATTACGGGAGCCACGGGCTCCAGGTCCGCAACGACCTCGGCGGCCTCAACCTGTCGACGGTCCCCAAGGTCCTGATCGAATGCGGCAACATGCGCAACGGCACCGACGCCTCGCTCCTCGTGACCGCCTCGTGGCGCCAGCGTGCCGCCAACGCCCTCTCGTCCGGGCTGACGACATTCCTCCTGGCCACCGGGGCCTGACTGCGGCCCGCGACCGCCGCACCGCTGCGCTCGAGCGACCCGGGATCTCGCCTGCACCAGCCACACCAAGGTCCGAAGCCCTCAGCTATCTCTCAGCTGCGACCTGCGATAATACGACTCCAGGGGCCGGGTCACGACCCGGCATCGACCCGGGAGGCTGGGTTCCATGCGGATACTTGCGGTGGAGGACCAGCGGCGGCTGGCCGGCGCCCTCAGGAGAGGTCTCGAAGCCGAGGGCTTCGCCGTCGACATCGCCCTCGACGGCGAACAAGGGCTCTGGTTGGCGCGGGAGAGCCCATACGACGCCATCGTCCTCGACATCCTCCTGCCCAAGCTGAACGGCTACCGCGTCTGTGCCGCCCTCAGGCAGGAGGGCAACTGGACGCCGATCCTGATGCTGAGCGCCAAGACGGGGGAGTGGGACGAGGCCGAGGCCCTCGACACCGGCGCCGACGACTTCCTGGCCAAGCCATTTTCCTACGTGGTGCTCGTCGCCCATCTGCGAGCGCTGCTCCGGCGGGGCTCGAGGGAGCGGCCCGCGGTCCTTGTTGCGGGTGACCTCACACTCGACCCGGCCAACCACAGCTGCTCGCGGGGGGGTCACGACATCCCGCTCAGCCCCCGTGAGTTCTCCCTGCTCGAGTTCCTCATGCGCCGCCTCGACCAGGTGACGTCAAAGGCCGAGATCATCGACCACGTATGGGACTTTGACTTCGAGGGCGACGACAACATCGTCGAGGTGTACATCCGCTACCTTAGGCGCAAGATCGATCTGCCCTTCGATCGGGGCTCGATCGAGACGGTGCGCGGTGCCGGCTATCGGCTCGACGGCGCGGGTGGCTGAGCGCCAGGCTCCTCGGCGGACACGATGGACGATGAGCGGTGCCATGGCTCGCCTCGCGTCCCTCAGGGCTCGCTCCACCATCGTTGCCGTCCTCGCCGTCGGAGCCGCCCTCGCCGTCGGCGGCATCGGTCTCGTCGGATTGCTCCGTTCGTCGTTGAAGGAAGGCGTCGAGACCTCAGCGCAGGCGCAGATCAACAACGTCACATCGCTCATGCGAGTGGGCCGCGTACCGACCCAGCTGCCGGTCGGAAGGGGCGACACCATCACCCAGGTGGTCGCGGCCGACGGGCGGGTCCTCGCCAGCAGCTCATCGCTCCTCGACTCGAGGCGGATCAGCACGCTGCGTCCGGGGGAGGAGGGCGTGGTCGTCGGCAACATCCCGACGTCGGCCGAGCAGGGTCCCGATCACCAGCCCGATCCGGATGGCCCCTACCTGCTGCTCTCGAGCGTGGCGACCGTGCCGGCGAGGGCCGGCCAGCCGGCGATGCACGTGACCGTCTACGTGGCCGGTTCACTACGGCCGATCGTCGAGGCGACGAGGACCACTGTCCTCGCGCTCGCCGTCGGGCTGCCGGTGCTCGTGATCATGGTCGGACTGCTCGTGTGGTTCTTCGGCGGGAGGGCGCTCGCACCGGTCGAGGCAATCCGCGCCGAGGTCGCGGACATCTCGGGCCACGACCTGCACCGCCGCGTCCCGACGCCAGCGGCCGACGACGAGGTGGGCCGGCTGGCCAGGACCATGAACGGCATGTTGGACCGGCTCGAGTCGTCGGCCGCCACCCAGCGTCGCTTCGTCTCCGACGCGTCCCACGAGCTGCGCAGCCCGCTCGCCACCCTGCAGGTCACCCTCGAGGTGGCGCTTGCCCATCCCGACGATGCGGCATGGCAATCCGTCGCCGCCGATGCCCTCGACGAGACGCGACGCTTGCACCGCCTCGTCGAGGACCTGCTCGTGCTGGCCAGGGCGGACGAGGACACGCCCGGTGTCGCCCGTTCCGAGCTCGTCGATCTCGACGAGATGGTTCTGCGCGAGGCGCGACTGGCGCGGCCCACCACCTCCGTGCGCATCGACCTGCACAAGGTGTCGGGAGGCAGGGTGCTTGGCGATCCCCACCAGCTGGCCCGGGTCGTCCACAACCTGCTCGACAACGCCCGTCGTCACGCCAGGACGACCGTCGCCGTGGAGCTTCGCCCTGCGGGCGACTCGGTGCTCCTTGCGGTCAGCGACGACGGTGGGGGGATCGACCCCGTCGATCGGGACCGGGTCTTCGACCGCTTCGCCCGCCTCGACGAGGCCAGGAGCCAAGATGTGGGCGGGACCGGCCTCGGCCTCGCCATCGTGCGCGAGATCATCGAGGCCCACGGTGGGACCGTGCAGGTCGCCGACAGTCCTGTCGGCGCTCGCCTCGAGGTCCGGATACCCGTCGAGGACGCCGACGTGTCCTGAAGATGGCAGACCCGGTGAAAGTGGTTCGAGCTCTAATCATTGCGTCTAGAATCACTTCATGCATCGGGAGCAGGACCCCCGCCTCGGCCGCCGCATGGGCATGGCCCTCAAGTCGCTCCAGGGCCACCTCGATCTGAGCCTGGCCGACGCCGGCGTGTCGTTCCACGTCTACCTGGTCCTGCGCCACATCGACACGTACCCCGGCCTGAGCCAGCGGGCCCTGGCCGACCGTCTCGGGATCGAGGGGCCGACCCTGACCCACCACTTCGATCGTCTCGCCGCCGACGGGCTGATCGAGCGGACCCGCAGCCATGAGGACCGGAGGGTGTGGTCGGCGACGCTCACCGATGAGGGTCGGGCGACCCTCGCACGGGCGGTGAAGGTGGCCGACCGGATCGACGCGCAGTTCCGGTCCCTCTTTTCCCCCGAAGAGATGCAGACCCTCGAGGCCTGCCTCGAGCGCATCACCGACACCTACGGGAGGCACCGCCTTGACCACGACCAATCCCGCTCGGCCTGAAGCGGCAGGAGGACCGGCGCCGGCAGGCAGCGACGCCGAGAGGCCCGAGGTCATCAGGACCGTCGGGCTCACCAAGTCCTATCCCGGCACGGACTTCCTCGCCGTCGACGCCCTCAACCTGTCGGTCGATGCCGGCGAGATCTTCGGGCTCCTCGGCCCCAACGGTGCCGGCAAGACCACCACCGACGGCATGCTCACGACCCGGGTCATCCCGACCTCGGGTTCTGCCTACATCGCCGGCGTCGACGTGGTGGCCCAGCCGGCGCTCGTCAAGCAGCTCATCGGTGTGGTGTCACAGCAGAACACCCTGGACCGGGCCCTGACCTGCTGGGAGAACCTTTACTTTCACGGTCGGATGTTCGCCATGGGGTCCAAGGCGAGCCGAGCTGCAGCCGACGATCTTCTCAGCCGCTTCAAGCTGGAGAAGTGGGCCAAGGCGTCGGTCTACGCCCTCTCCGGTGGGATGGCGCAACGGCTGATGGTGGCCAGGGCCATCATGCATCGCCCGGCGGTGCTCTTTCTCGACGAGCCCACGGCGGGCCTCGACCCGCAGAGCCGGCTTTCGTTGTGGGAAGTGCTCGGCGAGCTCAACCGGGACGGCCAGACGATCCTGCTCACCACCCATTACATGGAGGAGGCGGATCAGCTCTGTGACCGGGTCGCGATCTTGGACCACGGCAAGATCCTCGCTCTCGACACGCCGACCGAGCTCAAATCCACCGTGGGCGCCGACAGCATCGTGACGGTGAAGGTGGCCGGCGATGCCTCGACCCTCCCGGATCTGCTGGCCTCCGAGCTCGAGGGGGCGACGAAGACCCGTGCTGTCGAAGGCGGCGCCGAGCTGCACGTCACGGCGACCGACGGCCTGCTGCCTCGGGTCGTCGCCATCGTCGAGAAGGGCGGCCTCGTGCTTGCCGATCTTTCGGTCAGCGAGCCGACCCTCGAGACCGTCTTCATCAACCTCACAGGAAAGGACCTCCGCGACTGATGGCCACCACCGCCACCACCCCGGATACGGCCGGGAGCGCCGCGGCCGCTCCCCTCGGCCCCGAGCGGGCCCGCATCGGCCCGCAGCCGCTGCGGTCGAGCTTCGCCGCCGGGCGCATCGTGCTCGGCGCCCTCCTGTTGCGGGACGTGACCGTCCTGCGCAAGCACCTGATCGAGTTCGTCCTTCGGACCCTCATCCAGCCGTTTCTCTTGGTCTTCGTCTTCCTCTTCGTGTTCCCTCAGATCGGCCAGTCCGTGGGAGGAGGGGGAGGAGGCGCCGCCGGCGGGTTCGCCACCGTGCTTGTGCCTGGCGTGGTCGGCATCAGCGTGATGTTCCAGGGGGTGCAGGCCGTGGCCCTCCAGCTGGCGCAGGAATTCGGCTTCACTCGGGAGATCGAGGATCGCGTCCAGGCGCCGTGCCCGGTGTGGCTCGTCGCCGGATCCAAGGTGCTATTCGGCATGGTCCAGGGTGTCATCGCCGCCGTGATCGTGTTCCCGATCGCCAGCGTCGTGCACGCGAGCGGTGTCCACGCCAGCTTCGACGTCCACTGGTGGATCGTCCTGACGCTGCTCCCCCTCGTCTGCTTGATGTTCAGCGCCCTCGGACTGCTCCTCGGTTGCGTCTTCGAGCCGCGGAACATCGGGTTGATGTTCGGCTTCATCGTGCTGCCCATCACCTTTCTCGGCGGCACGTACTACCAGTGGACGAGGCTCGCCTCGGTGAAGGTCGGGGGGTTCAGCTGGCTGCAGACGGTGGTCTGCATCAACCCGCTCATCTACGCCAACGAGGGGTTACGGGCCGGGCTGACCTCGATCGGCCATATGCACCTCTACGCCGTCTACCCGGTGATCGTCGGGTTCTGTGCGCTGTTCCTCGGCTTGGGAATGCGGTCGTTCCGCCGGCGCGTCCTCAGCTAGGACGCCGGTAGGCGCCGGGCGGTCCCGGCTCACCTGCCCGGGCCACGAGCGCTGGCGGGGTGGCCCGCGCCACGGTCTCCCACCCGCTGGCCTCGGTGCGCATGGCCTCGACGGCGGCGAGTCCGCCACGGAGGCGGAAGAGCCGGTGCACGAGGGCGAGGTAGAACAGGATGGCGAGGTTGATGGCCAGGCTGAGCACCTTGAGGGCGCTCGGTCCGTTGGCCAGCTCGTAGAGCTCGTAGGGCACGAGGATCCCGGTCTCCACGAACGTCAGGTACTCGGCCCAGCGCCGGCCGAACCACAGGCCGACGGTCTCGAAGCCGAGCAGGATGCAGTAGATGACGAGGGCCGTCCCGATCAGGTAGAGCTCGCCGGTGCTGATGGAAAAGAGACGGTCGAGGACCGTCACGATCCCGTGGTGGCCGACCGGTCCACCGAGGACCTGCTGCAGGTCGTTGAGGATGCGGGTGTAGTCACCGCGCAGGGTCTTTTGGTGGGCGGCGAAGAGGAACACGGCCGCCGCCAGCAGGCCAAGCAGGATGATGTGCGTGGCCCGTTCGACGGCGACGATGCGCAGCACGTAGCGGTCGCGCAAGGGTCGGCCGCGCAGCGGCACCTCGATGTCGTCGGGTCCTGGCACGGCCTCGCGTTGCGGCCGGGCCGGTGGGGGCAGCGCCACCCAGGCATCGCAGCGCAGGCAGCGATACCAGCGCTCGTCCTCCGTTGCGCCATCCCCTGCGCCCTCGCCGAAGCCCTTCCCGACGCCATCGCCGGCGCCATCTGCTGCGCCCGCCACCGTCCTGACCAGCATGTGGTCGGCCGGCGTCACGGTGGCGGCGTCGGTGCCCACGAGATGATGGCCGTGGAGGGCGCAGCCGATCAGCTCCCAGTTGATCGCAGGCCGGAGACGCCGGCGCGGCCCGCTCCCGGGAGCCAGCCGCCGGCCGGGGTCGTCGTCGGTCACGGCATACACCCTCACAGCTTTCGCATCACGCTCGGAGCGCGGTAGCATGCTACCCGGCCCGTCGGCCTGCCGCGTCGCGCATGCGCCCCCCGGTGGACGTCGGATCATCCACGAGTCGAGAGGTTGCGTTGCCCACCATTGCACAGCTGGTCCGGAAGGGCCGCGAGCAGAAGCATGCCAAGACCAAGACGCCCGCCCTGCGGGGCGCGCCGCAACGGCGCGGCGTCTGCACCCGCGTGTACACGATGACCCCCAAGAAGCCCAACTCGGCGCTGCGCAAGGCGGCCAGGGTTCGGTTGACAAGCGGGGTCGAGATCACCGCCTACATCCCCGGCGTGGGCCACAACCTCCAAGAGCACTCCATCGTCCTCGTGCGTGGCGGGCGGGTCAAGGACCTGCCCGGCGTGCGCTACAAGATCATCCGGGGGACCCTCGACACCTCCGGCGTCCGTGACCGTAAGCAGGCCCGTAGCCGTTACGGCGCCAAGAAGGGCTGAACCCGATGCCGCGCAAGGGACCCGCTCCCCGCCGAGACCTCCTCCCCGACCCGATCTACCGGTCGGTGCTCGTAACCCAGATCGTCAACAAGGTCCTCGAGCGCGGCAAGCGCTCGCTGGCCGAGCGCATCGTCTACGACGCCCTCGACCAGATCAAGGACAAGACGGGCAACGAGCCGATCGCGACCCTCAAGCGGGCCGTCGACAACACCAAGCCGCAGCTCGAGGTTCGCAGCCGCAGGGTCGGTGGCGCCACCTATCAGGTGCCGGTCGAGGTCAGGCCGCGCCGGGCGACGACGCTGTCGATCCGCTGGCTGATCGGGTACTCACGCCAGCGGCGTGAGAAGACGATGGCCGACAAGCTGGCGGCCGAGCTGCTCGATGCGTCCAACGGGGTCGGCTCCGCCGTAAAGCGTAAGGAAGATCTCCACAAGATGGCCGAGTCCAACAAGGCCTTCGCCCACTACCGCTGGTAACCCGGTTCGCGCCGGCGTGCGCACCGCCCGCCGGCTCGCCGGGCGGTGCGCGCCGCGCGTGCCGAGCTCAACGCAGTTCCCCCCGGCAGCACCACAGTTTCCCCCCGGCAGCACCACAGTTCGTGAGAAAGAGCAATGGCTGAATCGACAGCAACCCGAAGCATGCCTCTCGACCGGATCCGCAATATGGGGATCATGGCCCACATCGACGCGGGCAAGACCACCACGACCGAGCGGATTCTCTTCTACACCGGCCGCAACTACAAGATCGGCGAGGTCCATGAGGGCGCCGCCACGATGGACTGGATGGCCCAGGAGCAGGAGCGGGGCATCACCATCACGTCGGCTGCGACCACCTGCGAGTGGAACGGCATCCGTATCAACATCATCGACACCCCGGGCCACGTCGACTTCACCGTCGAGGTGGAGCGGTCGCTTCGCGTCCTCGACGGCGCCATCGCCGTCTTCGATGCCGTCGCCGGTGTCGAACCTCAGACCGAGACGGTCTGGCGCCAGGCCGACAAGTACCACGTCCCGCGGATGTGCTTCGTCAACAAGATGGACCGCGTCGGCGCCGACTTCTTCCGCTGCGTGGACATGATCAGCGACCGCCTCGACGCCACCGTCGCCGTGGTCCAGCTGCCGATCGGCTCGGAGAGCGAGTTCTCCGGCCTCATCGATCTGATCAACATGAAGGCGCTTATCTGGGACGACGAGACCGCCGAGAAGGGCGAGAAGTTCTCCGTCAACGAGATCCCCGCCGAGCTGGCCGCTTCGGCCCAGGCGTACCACGCCCGGCTGATCGACACGCTCTCCAATTACGACGACGCCCTGACCGAGAAGTTCCTCGGTGACGAGGAGATCACCCCCGACGACCTCCGCCGGGCTCTCCGGGTGGCGACCATCGGTAACCACGTCGTGCCCATCCTCTGCGGCTCGGCCTTCAAGAACAAGGGCGTCCAGCCCATGCTCGACGCCGTCGTGGACTTCCTCCCGTCGCCGGTCGACATCCCGCCGACCAAGGGCCTCGACCGCAAGGGTATCGAGGAGATCGAGCGTGCCGCCAGCGACAGCGAGCCGTTCTCCGCCCTCGCCTTCAAGATCATGACCGACCCCCGGTCGGGCTCGAAGCTGACCTACGTGCGGGTCTACTCGGGGAAGCTCTCCAAGGGTGACGCCATCCTCAACTCGAGCAAGGATCGCAAAGAGCGGGCCGGACGCATCCTGCAGATGCACGCCAACCACCAGGAGGACCGCGACGCCGCCTTCGCCGGCGACATCGTGGCGCTCGTCGGGATGAAGAACACCACGACAGGTGACACCCTCTGCGACCCGGACGCGGCGATCATCCTCGAGTCACTCGAGTTCCCAGAGCCGGTCATCCACGTGGCCGTCGAGCCCAAGACGAAGAACGACCAGGACAAGCTGTCGCGGGCCCTGCAGACGCTCTCCGACGAGGATCCAACCTTCCAGGTCCACTCCGACGAGGAGACGAACCAGACGATCATCGGCGGCATGGGCGAGCTGCACCTCGAGGTGCTCGTGGACCGGATGCTGCGCGAGTTCCACGTCGACGCCAACGTGGGCAAGCCGCAGGTGGCTTACCGCGAGACGATCAAGAACGCCATCCAGAAGGTCGAGGAGCGCTACATTCGCCAGACCGGCGGCAAGGGCCAGTACGGCCACGTCGTATTGACCTTGGAGCCGACCGGCCCCGGTGGCGGCTACGAGTTCGTCGACAAGATCTCTGGCGGCATCATTCCTCGTGAGTACATCCCTTCGGTCGACGCCGGGATCCAAGACGCCATGCAGTCCGGCGTGCTCGCCGGGTACCCGACGGTCGACGTGCGAGCGATCCTGACCTACGGCTCGTACCACGACGTCGACTCCTCGGAGATGGCGTTCAAGATCGCCGGCTCGATCTGCTTCAAGAAGGCGGCGAGGATGGCGCATCCCATCCTTCTCGAGCCGATCATGGCCGTCGAGGTCCGCACCCCGGAGGACTACATGGGTGACGTCATCGGCAACATCTCGGCTCGCCGGGGTCGCGTCGAGGGCATGGACCAGCTCGGCAACGCCCAGGTCGTCAGGTCCCAGGTGCCCCTCGCCGAGATGTTCGGGTACGCTACCGACCTGCGTTCGCGCACGCAGGGGCGAGCCACGTACACCATGCAGTTCGCCTCGTACCAGGAAGTCCCGGCCTCGGTTTCGACCGAGATCGTGGCTCGGGTTCGCGGCGAGTAGTTCCCACACTTTTTTGTCGGGCGGCCGCGCTGCGGTCGCCCGGCGGCAGCCGTCGGGCCGCTCGGATGAACCGGCGTGCGCCCAGCAGGTAATGTTTACGACCGCGTCAAGCCCGGCCACCCCGGTCGGATCCCCAGGAGCGAGTGCTTTCCATGTCCAAGCAGAAGTTCGAGCGCACCAAGCCGCATCTCAACATCGGAACGATGGGCCACGTCGACCACGGCAAGACCACGCTGACGGCCGCCATCACCAAGGTCCTGTCCGAACGTGACCCGTCCACGACGGCCGCGGTGGCGTTCGACCAGATCGACCGGGCCCCCGAGGAGCGCCAGCGCGGCATCACGATCAACATCGCTCACGTGGAGTACCAGACGCCCAACCGTCACTACGCCCACGTCGACATGCCGGGTCACGCCGACTACATCAAGAACATGATCACCGGCGCCGCCCAGGTCGACGGGGCCATTCTTGTGGTCTCCGCCGCCGACGGCCCGATGGCCCAGACGCGTGAGCACGTGGTGCTCGCCCGCCAGGTGGGCGTGCCTTCGATCGTCGTGGCGTTGAACAAGGCCGACGCCGTCGACGACGAGGAGCTTCTCGACCTGGTCGAGCTCGAGGTTCGCGAGCTGCTCAACGAGTACGAGTTCCCCGGCGACGACACCCCGGTCGTACGGGTCTCGGCCCTGAAGGCCCTCGAGGGCGACAAGGAGTGGGAGGAGAAGATCGTCGAGCTCATGGACGCGGTGGACAGCTTCGTCCCCGAGCCAGAGCGCGATCTCGACAAGCCGTTCCTGATGCCCATCGAGGACGTCATGACGATCCCCGGCCGGGGCACGGTCGTGACCGGCAAGGTCGAGCAGGGCAAGATCAAGGTCGGCGAGGAGGTCGAGATCGTCGGCCTCAGGGACACGGCCAAGACGACGTGCACCGGCGTCGAGATGTTCCACAAGCTGCTCGACCAGGGCCAGGCCGGTGACAACATCGGCGCCCTGCTGCGAGGCACCAAGAAAGAGGACGTCGAGCGGGGTCAGGTGCTCTGCAAGCCGGGCTCGATCACCCCGCACACCGACTTCGAGGGCGCCATCTACGTGCTCTCCAAGGAGGAGGGCGGCCGCCACAAGCCGTTCTTCAACAACTACCGGCCGCAGTTCTACTTCCGCACCACCGACGTGACCGGCTCGATCCAGCTGGGCGAAGGCACCGAGATGGTGATGCCGGGCGACAACACGACCATCAAGGTCGAGTTGGGCAAGCCCATCGCCATGGAGGAGGGCCTCCGCTTCGCCATCCGTGAGGGTGGCCGTACGGTCGCATCGGGCCGAGTCACCAAGATCATCAAGTAGTCACCGCACCGTCCACCCGGGTCCGCTTCAAAGGCCCGGGTGGCGTTGCGTCCGCCGTCTTTTCACCAACCCGAAGTTCCTTGACAACCCGCATCTCCGGAGACCCCATCATGCGCAGCGAGCCCCAACGTGGCTGATACCAAGCAGCGGATCCGCATCCGTCTGAAGGCCTACGACCACGAGATCCTCGACCAGTCCACCAAGAAGATCGTCGAGACCGTCCTTCGCACCCAGGCCAAGGTGCGCGGTCCCGTGCCGCTGCCGACCGAGAAGAACCGCTACACGGTCATCCGTTCGCCCCACAAGTACAAGGACAGCAGGGAGCACTTCGAGATGCGGGTGCACAAGCGCCTGCTCGACATCGTCGAGCACACGCCGAAGACCGTCGACTCCCTGCAGCGCATCGAGCTGCCGGCCGGCGTCGACATCGAAATCAAGATACAGAGCGCCTAACGCTCAGCCGAACAGGGCGGTGCGCAACTCGGCGGCGAGGGCGCCGGCCGCTTCCCGCAGCGCCGCCGGCTCTGGTCCTGCATCGAGGAGCGACCGGGACGCCGAAGGGAGTACTCGTTCGGGGCAATCGGGGAATGACGCCGCTACCGCGGCCGGCGTGGCCCGTTGGGCGCCGACGCCGGGCGCGAGGAACAGTCCCCGCATGAGCCTCAGGTCGACATCGCCGCTCCCGCCGGGCACCGCACGGCCGGCGGTGCCACCGTGCGTCGGTCCCCACACGGCGCCATAAGGCCCGACCGCCGCACACGGGGCGACCCGCAGGTTCTCGGCGCCGATGGCCAGGACCAGCTCGGCCTCGACGGTGGTCCCGTCGTCGTGGCGGGCCCGCTGGAGGGCGCGACCCTCGGGGTTGGACGACCTCGTCACGACGAACACCCCGGCGCCGTGGCCGGCGGCGCCTTCGAGGATGGGGCCCATGGCGGCGAGCCCGAGGTAGGGCGTGACGGTGAGCGCGTCGACCGGGATCCCGGCGCTGGGACCGAGATAGGCGTCGGCGTAGGCCTGGTTGGTGGATCCGACATCACCGCGCTTGGCGTCGAGGATCACCAGCACCCCGGCGGCCCGGCAGCCTTCGACGAGGCGGGCCAGGCTTCGTATCCCCCGCCAGCCCCACCGTTCGTAGAAGGCGGACTGCGGCTTGACCACGCCGACCGAGCCGGTCACCGCTTCGACGGCGATGTCGACGAAGGCGTCGAGACCGTCGGCGTCGTCGCCCATGCCCCACTCGACGAGCACGCGCCGCGACGGGTCGAGGCCGAACACGAGGGGTCCGTACGTTTCCATGGCGGCCGCAGCGCGAGCGGCGAACCCCTGACCCGAGGCCGGCGCCGAGCTGGCCGCCGCTGCGGGGGCCGTCGCTTCCATGCCCGAAGCCTACGCGGGTGGCGTTGTCGCCCCGCGGAGGGGTGGTGGGACAATGGGCTCATGGACCCCTTCGACGTGCTTGGTGTGCGCCCGGGGGCTTCGCACGCCGAGGTGAGGCGGGCGTTCGGGACGGCAGTGCGCGAGGCCCACCCCGATGCCGGGGGTCCGGAAGCGGAAGCGGCCGAACGGCTGGCCCGGCTCATCGAGGCCCGCGATCGCCTGCTCGGGACGTCGAGGCGGACGACGGTCACAACGCCGGTCACCATCTATCACCAGCCACGCGGCCTCGAGTGGGTCGTGGCCGCCATCACCCGCGGTGTCCTCGCCGCCCGCCGTACCCGTCGCAACCTGCGCTGAGGGGCCGCCAAGAAAGTTCACGGATTCGCCGTGAGGCCGGCTCGTGGGAGGGGTCTGAAAGGGGGAAGTCCCGAACCACCACCTGGAGGAATTGGATATGAGCACGACCTCGTCGCCCACCGGCGGCACCGTTTCATCCCCGCAGAAAGCAGGCTCCGACGACGCGGCCAAGGGTCGCACCGGCGAGTTGGCCGCCAACGACACCGGCGGGGCCAGCCCGCTCGTCACCGAGCAGGGCCGCACGACGATCTCTGACACCGTGGTCGAGAAGGTTGCCGGCGTCGCCGCCCGTCAGGTGCCCGGCGTGCATCGGCTGGGTTCGGGCACCGCACGGGCCATCGGGTCGATCCGGGAGCGTATCCCCGGCCAGAAGATCAGCCTCAGCCAGGGCGTGGCAGTGGAGGTCGGCGAGAAGCAGGCCGCCATCGACCTCGACCTCGTCGTCGAATATGGCTATCCCGTTCACGAGGTGGCGGAAGACGTGCGGCAAAACGTCATCACCGGCATCCAGGATCTCGTCGGCCTGCAGGTAACCGAGGTCAACATCAGCGTCGGCGACGTCCACCTGCCCGACGAGAACGACGACGAAGAGGACTCCGCCGAGGCGCGCGTCCAGTGAGGCCGGAGCCCGACACCGAGCATCGCCTGAACGTCACCTGGCTCGGCTTGGTGGCGGGAATCGCCCTCGGCTTCGCCGCCGCTTTCGGCGGCTTCCTGGCCTTTGTCGTGGTCATCCTGCTCGGCGGTCTCGGCCTGCTCGTGGGGCTCACCCTCGACGGGCGGATCCATCCCGTCTCGTGGTTCGACCGCGACCGCCTGGACCGAAAGTGACTCAGGTCGGCCACGAGCCGGGGCGGGGGAAGACGACCGTCTCAGATCGTGTCATCGAAAAGATTGCCAGCCAGGCCGCCGACGAGATCGCCTTCTCCGGCGGCCCGGCCGCCCGGTACCCGGGCGCGGCCGTTGTCAGGGGCCTGGCCCTCGGCAGGGGCGATCACCGCCGCCCCCGGGTCGACGCCAAGGTCGACGGGCACCTGGCTCGGGTGTCGGTGACGATGTCGGTCCGTTACCCGGTGCCGCTTCGTCAGGTGGCCGTCGAGGTCAGGACCCACGTGGTCAAGACGGTCGGCGCGCTCGCCGGCCTCGAGGTTCGTGAGGTCGACATCGAAGTCTCCGATCTCGTCAGGGACCGGGCCGAGTCGGCGAGGGTCCAATGAGTCGCGCCGAGGCACCGCGCCAGCCGCGTCGACGCCGCGTCGTCCTGGCCGTCGTAGCCGCTCTCATCTTGGGTGGCGCCGGCGCGACCGTCGCCGTCGACGTCGTCGCCGTCCAGCTCGCCGGCCATTCCCTGGTGTGGCCCTACGAGCAGATCGCTACCAACCTGCGTAGCGCCACCTGGACCCAGTCCTCCGTGCTGGCCGTGGCCATCGCCGCCGTCGTCGTCGGGGTGCTGCTCATCCTGGCCGCCCTCCTCCCGGGCAAGCGCAAGCTGCTCACCGTCACGACCGTCCGGCCAGACGAGTGGGTGGGTGTCGGCCGGCGCAGCGTCCGCAGGGCGTTGGGCTCGAGCGCCGCCGATGTCGACGGGGTCGGAAGCGCCGACGTCCGCCTGCGCCGTCGCAAGGCGCGCATCGACGTCGTAACACCGCTGCGCGACCCGCTCGACCTCCGAGCCAGGGTGACGACCGCAGCGGAGCACCGCATCGAGCAGATCCGTTTGGTCCGTCCCCCTGCGCTCACCGTGCGTGTCCGCCATCGCAAGGACGCCGCCGACGAGTCGCCGCTGCACAGCGAGTCCGCTCCCGAGCGACCAAACGCGACGTCGACGCAGGTGACGGCTCCGGGCGAGGAGAAGCAGAGGCCTGATACGGCGGTGCGTGAGCATGCGGCTGCGACCGACCTGGCCGAGACGGGGGGCCAGGGCGGCGCACCCGCCGCCGGTTCTGAGGTGCGGTGATGGCGACCGTGCGAACCGCTCGCGGCAACCGCATCGGCCTCGTGGTCATCGGGGTGCTGCTTGTCCTCGCCGGGCTGGCAATCCTGGCCTGTAGCCAGGGGTACCTGGGCGCTGCCAATGAGCATGCCCGGGTCCTGACCGGCGCCGAGGGCCGATGGGTAGCGGCCCGCTCATGGGTGTGGCCGGTGATCGGCGCCGTCGGCTTCGTCGTGGCCCTCCTCTGCCTGCGCTGGCTCATCGTGCAGCTGCGCCGCGACGGCGTGGGCGCCTTGCAGCTCGAGGAGGACCTCAAGGCCGGCACCACGTCGGTGCCGACGTCGGTCGTCGCCTCCGCCGTCACCGCCGAGATTGAGGACTACGCCGGCGTGAGTCGCGCGTCGGCCACCTTCGCCGGCTCACCCACCCGTCCCGAGCTGCGGCTCACGGTGTCGCTGCGCGAACGGGCCGACCTGCCCGCCGTCAGGACCCGGGTCGAGGACGAGGCCATCGTCCACGTCACCGAGGCCCTCGAGATCGGGACCCTCCCGTTGCTCTTGGTCTTTCGCCTCGACGTGGCCAAACCCGCCTGACGCGAAACTATCTGGACGTGATTGTCATTCACTTCTGATCGCGATCCGTGTACGCGCCGGGCCGAACCTGTCGCGATTTCTGTACACCCCTCGGTGCAAGATCGCGACAGGTTCCGGCGAGAACCGGACCTACTGCCCCAGGTACGCCTTCTGCGGTTGACCGCCGATGATGGGCACCGAGTTGATGTTCGGCGCCGGCTGCTTGCCGGCGGAGGGGACGCCCTTGTCGACGAGGGCATCCTTGACGATCTGGGAGAAGGCCGGGGCGGCCGCCGTAGCCCCGTAGCCGGCGGTGTTGTCGATCACGACGAGGGCTGTGATCGCCGGCTTCTGGGCCGGGGCGTAGCCGGCGAAGCTCGACACGTAGCGATTCTGGACGTAGCCGCCGTGGGCGGCGAAGTTGGCCGTACCCGTCTTGCCGGCGACGGCATAGCCGGGGATCTTGGCCGCCGTGCCCGTTCCATTGGACACGACCTGCTCGAGCATCGGGGTGAGCTTCTTGACCACCGATGTTGGGACGACCCGGTGCGGCTTGGGCGTCGACACGAGGCGCTGGCGGCCGTCGGCGCCCACCGTCGCCGACACCAGCTTGGGCGCCACGTACTCGCCACCGTTGGCCACCGTATTGACGGCCGAGACCATCTGGGCGGCGGTGACCCCGTAGCCCTGACCGAAGCTGAGCGTGGCGAGCGTCGTGCCCGAGAACTTTGAGGGCGTAGGGACGAGGCCCTGGGACTCGCCGGGGAAGTTGATGTCGGTCTTCTGGGTCAGGCCGTAGGAGCTCAGGTACCGGTAGAGGGCGTCGGGCCCGATGCGCTGGGCCACGTGGATGGCACCGATGTTGGAGGACTGGGTCAGGATCCCCATCGGCTTCAACTGCTCGAAGGGGTGCGGAGCGTCGTCGTGGAACGCCGTGCCCGCCACGTAGTAGGGGTACGGGATCGGGATTTTGCTCGAGGGATTGATCTTGCCGAGGGCGAGCCCGGCCGACATGGTGATGATCTTGGATACCGACCCGGGCTCGTAAACCTGGGTGAAGGCCAGTCCGCTCGCCGCCTGGACGGCGCCATGGCGTCCCGCCACCATGTTGGCTGCGGCCAGGATGGCGCCGGTCTTGGTGTCCTCGACGATGGCGACGGCGTCCTTGCCGCCGGCCGCGGTGAGCGCCTTGGCCAAGATCTGCTCGGTCTGGTACTCGAGGGGCTGGTCGATAGTGCTGAGGATGTCGCTGCCGTTGACGGCGGGATCGTTGGCGGTGATGCTCCCTGCGATGGGCCGGCCCTGGGGGTCGACGGACTCGGTGAGCTTGCCGGAGCGGCCGGCGAGGACCGAGTTGTAGCCCTGCTCGAGGCCGCCGACCCCCTGGCCGGCGGCGTTGACCTGGCCGATGATCGGCCCGGCCAGGGAACCGTCGGGGTAGTAGCGGATGGGCTCGTCCTTGGTGCCGATCCCGGCCAGGCCCAGGTTGGTGACGGCCGTCCCCATGGCGTTGGTGGCGCCGGTCACCAGGGCGACGTAGGTGGTCTTCGCCGTCAGCTCGGCCTGCAGCTTGAACGCCGACTGCCCGAGGACGGGAGCTAGCTTGACCGCTTCGGTGGCGGCGTCGGTGATCTCACCGGGGTCGGCGAAGATCGTCGGACGCATCTCCGAGAGGGCCAACTCGTTGCCGTTGCTGGCGAGGATCGAGCCGCGCAGGCCGGGCAGCACGACGGTGCGCACCGGCGTGTCGCTCACCTGCTGGTAGCCGGAGTTGTCGAAGGCCTGGATCGACACCAGGCGGTAGGCGATCAGGCTGAAGGCCACGCCGAAGACGCCAAGCAGCCCGAACAGCCGTTTGCGGCTGCGGCGAGAGAGGCCGGTGCGTCGGTGAGCTGGACGCGTCCGCCGGGGAAGTGGGCGCAAAGATGACAACGGACCGAGTGTAAACAACGATGTCTCCGGCGTCGGTGCATGCCCGGTCGCCGCCGTCGTGTGGCGGCATCGCCGAGGAGCGACGCAGCTGATAGAGTTCACATCCGGTCATCAAGGCGATGTCCACGTGTGTCCGTGCTTCTCGCTCGGAGACCCCGTGGCAACAAACTTGGTATCCGTGCTCGCCGGCCCGGCCGGCGGGTATCCGTGTGAGGCGATCGGTCGATGTTGGCTGGTCATCTCCGCCACGACCCCAGAAAGAGCATGACTGCTGTGGCTTCCAAAGCGATCGTCGGCGAGAAGGTCGGCATGACCCAGGTGTGGGACGGCGACAACCGCGCCGTTGCCGTCACCGTCGTCAGGGTCACGCCGGCTCGCGTCGTGCAACTCAAGACCCAGGACCGCGACGGCTACTCGGCGGTCCAGGTGACCTACGGCAACCGCAAGGCCAGCGCTGTCAACAAGCCGCTCCTCGGCCACTACGCCAAGGCCGAGGTCGACCCGGGACGGGGCCTCGTCGAGCTGCGCCTCGACGACACCGCCGGCTACAGCGTCGGCCAGGAGCTCTCCGTCGACCTCCTCGGTGCCGGCGACAAGATCGACGTCACGGCCGTGAGCAAGGGCAAGGGCTTCGCCGGTGGCATGAAACGCCACAACTTCAAGGGCCAGGGCGCGAGCCACGGCAACCACAAGCACCACCGGGCTCCCGGCGGTATCGGGGCGTGCGCCACGCCGGCCCGGGTGTTCAAGGGGACCCGCATGGCCGGCCAGCTCGGCAACCAAAAGGTGACCACCCTCAACCTCGAGGTCGTCTCGTCCGACGCCGACCGCAGCCTGCTGCTCATCAAGGGCGCAGTGCCGGGCCCGCGCGGAGGCCTCGTTCTCATCCGCGACGCAGTGAAGGGCGGCAAGTGATGGGCATCGACATCGACGTGCGCTCGCTTTCCGGCGGGTCCGCCGGCACGGTCACCCTCGACGACGGCTGGTTCGGCATCGAGCCCAACGTGGCCGTCCTGCACCAGGTGGTCACGGCCCAGCTGGCGGCGGCGAGGGCCGGTACGCAGAGCACCAAGACGAGGGCCGAGGTATCCGGGGGCGGCAAGAAGCCGTTCAAGCAGAAAGGCACGGGCCGGGCCCGGCAGGGCTCGGAGCGAGCCCCGCAGTTCAGCGGCGGTGGTGTTGCTCTCGGCCCCAAGCCACGTAGCTACCGGCAGCGCACCCCGCGCAAGATGATCAATCTGGCGCTGCGCTCCGCCCTCTCCGACCGCACGGCCGAGGGCCGGGTCGTGGTCATCGACGACTGGGCCATCGACGAGCCGAGCACCAAGGCCGCCCGCAGGGCGCTCGAGACGCTCGGCGTCGACGGCAAGGTCCTCGTCGTGTTGTCACGCGACGACCTCGATGCCTACAAGTCGTTCCGCAACCTCCCCCACGTGCAGGTGATGCTCGCCACCGAGCTCAACGCCTACGACGTTCTCTGCAACGAGTGGATCGTGTTCACATCGGCGACCCTGCCGGGGGCAGGGGTGGTGGCGACCACCGAGACGCCGGTCACGTTGAGCGCCCCGCCCGCTCCGGCGCCGGCCGCATCCACCGACGACGAGACGGCACCGGCGGACGATGACACCAACACGGCCGCCATTTCCCCCCCAGCGGACGAAGACACCACCGATGATCCCGAGGAGACCAAGTGAGCGACCGCGATGTCATCCTCAGGCCGGTCGTCTCGGAGAAGTCGTACGCCCTGCTCGATCAGGGCGTGTACACCTTTGTCGTCGCCCCCGACGCCAACAAGATCGAGATCCGTCAGGCCGTGGAGCGGATCTTCAGCGTCGAGGTGGCCAAGGTCACCACGCTCAACCGGCCCGGCAAGCGCAAGCGCAACCGCAGGGCGGCGACGTTCGGCCGGCGTATCGACACCAAGCGGGCCATGGTCAAGCTGAAGCCCGACTACTCGATCCCGATCTTCGAGGGGAACTGAGATGCCGCTCCGCAAGCGCAAGCCCACCAGCCCAGGCCGGCGGTTCCAGACGAGCTCGGACTTCGCCGAGATCACCCGCACCCGCCCCGAGAGAAGCCTCCTCGCCCCCAACAGTGGCAGCGGCGGCCGCAACGCCCACGGCCACAAGACGGCCAGGCACCGCGGCGGTGGCCACAAGCAGCAGTACCGGATCGTCGATTTCAAGCGGACCAAGGACGGCGTGCCTGCGACCGTCGCCGCCATCGAGTACGACCCCAACCGCAACGCCCGCATCGCCTTGCTGCACTACCACGACGGCGAGAAGCGCTACATCCTGGCCCCATCGAGGGTCGCCGTCGGCGACGTGCTCAGGAGCGGCCAGGGCTCCGACATCCGTCCCGGCAATGCCCTGCCGATGCGCTTCATCCCCGTCGGCTCGGTCGTGCACAACGTCGAGCTCAAGCCGGGCGGCGGCGGCAAGATCGCACGTGGCGCCGGCATGAGCGTCCAGCTCGTCGCCAAGGAGGGCGCCTACGCCACCCTGCGGCTGCCATCCACCGAGATGCGCCGGGTACCGATCGACTGCCGGGCCACGCTCGGCGAGGTCGGCAACTCCGAGGCCGAGCTCATCAGCGTGGGCAAGGCCGGTCGCAACCGCTGGAAGGGCGTTCGACCCCAGACCCGCGGGGTCGCCATGAACCCCGTCGACCATCCCCTGGGTGGCGGCGAGGGCAAGACCTCGGGAGGGCGCCATCCGGTGTCGCCCTGGGGTCGGCCCGAAGGCCGCACCCGTGACCGTACGAAGCCGTCCGAAAAACTCATCGTCCGCCGCCGGCGCACCCGCGGCGCCCGGAGGTAGTCCCGCATGCCCCGCAGCCTGAAGAAGGGCCCGTTCGTCGACGACCATCTGCTCAAGAAGGTCGACGATCTCAACTCCCGCAACGAGAAGCGGGTCATCAAGACCTGGTCCCGCCGCTCGACGATCATCCCCGACATGGTCGGCCACACGGTCGCGGTGCACGATGGGCGCAAGCACGTGCCCGTCTACATCACCGAGTCGATGGTCGGCCACAAGCTGGGGGAGTTCGCCCCGACGCGGACCTTCCGGTTCCACGCCGGCCAGGAACGGGCGGGGAGGCGCTAGGTGCTCGGCGAGAAGACCAACGAGCGGCCTCGAGGCGCCGGCGCAGGCCACTCCAAGCACAGTCGGGCCGGCTCAGAAGGCCACGAGCATGGCACCCGTGCCGTGCTCCGACATGCCCGCATCGCGCCGAACAAGGTGCGCGAGGTCCTCAACCTGGTCAGGGACCGCCCCGTCCAGGAAGCCGAGGACATCCTGCGCTTTTCCGAGCGCGACGCCGCCTTCGTGGTGAACAAGGTGCTCCACTCGGCTGTGGCCAATGCCGAGAACAACGACGACCAGGACCCCGAGGAGCTGTTTGTCTCGGCCTGCTTCGCCGACGAGGGCACGACCATCAAGCGGTGGAGGCCACGCGCCCGGGGCCGCGCCACCCGCATCCGCAAGCGGACGAGTCACATCACCGTGATCGTGAGTCGCCTCTCCGATCAGGAGCTCGACCGCCTCCGGGCCCGTCGCCGGGCCGAGCAGCTCGCCCAGCGGTCCCGCCGGGTCGCCGGCGCTCGCGGGTCGAGCGACGACACCCGTTCGCGAGCCGAGCGCCGCCGGCGCGGTCCTGCACCCGAGGAGCTCGAGGACCTCGAGGAGGTCACCGACGAAGAGACCGAGGCGGCCGGCGAGTCGGAGGCAACCGACGGGGTGGCCGACGACGAGGCCGAGTCCGTCGACGCCGACGCGACTGATGAGGTCGACGACGAGGCCGGCGACGATGCGACCGATGCCGGCGCCGATGAGACGACCGAAGAGGCCGAGTCGGCCGATACAGCCGAGAAGGCCGATACAGAAGCCACGACACAAGCCGAGACAGAAGAGGACGAGCCGACGACCGCTACCGAACAGGACGAGAAGTAAATGGGCCAGAAAGTCAACCCGTACGGCTTTCGCCTGGGTATCACCACCGATTGGAAGTCCCGCTGGTTCAACGACCGCCAGTACCAGGACTATGTGATCGAGGACTGGGAGATCCGGCACTACCTGATGAGCCAGCTCGAACGGGCCGCCGTCAGCCGCATCGAGATCGAGCGGACCCGTGACCGCCTGCGCATCGACGTCCACACGGCCAGGCCCGGGATCGTCATCGGACGCAGGGGCGCTGAGGCCGACAGGCTCAGGACGCACCTGGCCGAGCTCACCAAGAACCCCAAGGTCCAGCTCAACATTCAGGAGATCAAGCAGCCCGAGCTCGACGCCGCGCTCATGGCCCAAGGGATCGCCGACCAGCTCGCCGGCCGGGTGAGCTTCAGGCGGGCCATGAAGCGGACGGTCCAGACGGTGCAGAAGGCCGGAGCCCTCGGGATCAGGGTCCAGTGCGCCGGGCGCCTCGGCGGCTCGGAGATGTCGCGCCGTGAGTTCTACCGGGAGGGCCGGGTGCCGCTGCACACGCTGCGGGCCGACATCGACTACGGGTTTCGGGAGGCCAAGACCACCTACGGGCGCATAGGCGTCAAGGTGTGGATCTACAAGGGCGACATCCGCCCTTACAAGACGTCGGCCGAGGAGAAGATCACCCGCGAGGCGGCCATGGCCGTCGGCGAGACGTCGGGCCAGGGCCGTCCCCGCCGGGTTATCTCGGCCGGTGGCGGCCGACGTCGTCCCGACGCGGGCGAGCCGGGAGCCGGCGTCGGCGCGCCGCTCCCCGACGCGCCCCCCGCGCCCGAAGAGGGTCAGGCCGCGACCGAGCCGGCGCCGAGCGTCGAGGAGCCGATCGTCAAGGTGGACCCCGAGCTCGAGCGTCTCCTCGCCGAAGAAGAGGACATCGAGCGACGCACGAGCGGCGAGCACCACGAGACCCCGCACTTCCCGAAGGACGGCTGAGCCATGTTGATGCCGCGCAAGGTCAAGCACCGCAAGATGCAGCGGGGCCGCCTCAAGGGGCAGGCCAAGGGTGGGACCCTGGTCTCCTTCGGCGACTACGGGATCCAGGCCCTCGAACCCGGTTGGCTCTCGGCCCGTCAGATCGAAGCCGCCCGTATCGCCATGACCCGCCACGTGAAGCGCGGCGGGAAGGTGTGGATCAGGGTGTTCCCCGACAAGCCGGTCACGGCCAAGCCGGCCGAGACCCGCATGGGTTCCGGCAAGGGCAACCCCGAGTTCTGGGTCGCGGTCGTCAAGCCGGGCCGCGTGCTCTTCGAGCTCGGCGGCGTGGACGAAGACCTGGGTCGCGCCGCCATGGAGCGGGCCATCCAGAAGCTGCCGATCAAGGCCCGGTTCGTCGTCAGAGCCCGCCAAGAGGAGGTCGAGGTCGGATGACCAAGACGAGCGAGTTGCGTGAGCTCAACCTCGACGAGCTCGACGCCAAGCTGGCCGAGAGCAAAGACGAGCTGTTCAAGCTGCGGTTCCAATTGGCGACCGGCAAGCAGGACAACTCCGCCAGGCTCGGGCAGGTGCGGAAGGAGATCGCCAGGATCTCCACCATCCTGCGCGAACGAGAGATCGAGGCGGCCGAGGCGGCCGCCACGGAGGTGAGGGCCTGATGGCCGAAGAGACCACGGACCAGGCCGCGACCGATCCCGAGACCGCGGCAGGACGCGAAAACCATCGCAAGGTTCGCGAGGGCCTCGTCGTGTCGACCGCAATGGACAAGACCGCCGTCGTGGCCGTCATCGAGCGGGTCCGCCACCCCAGGTACGCCAAGACGGTGCAGCGCACCAAGCGCTTTTACGCCCATGACGAGACCAACGACACGCGTGTCGGCGACCGGGTCCGCCTGGCCGAGACCCGCCCCCAGTCCAAGCTGAAGCGCTGGCGGGTCGTCCAGGTCCTCGAGCGGGCCAAGTAGTCAGGGAGATGACATGATCCAACAAGAGAGTCGGCTGCGCGTCGCCGACAACTCGGGCGCCAAGGAGGTGCTCTGCATCAAGGTGCTCGGCGGCTCCAAGCGTCGGTACGCGTCCATCGGTGACATCTTCGTGGCGACCGTCAAGGACGCCATTCCCGGTGCCAACGTCAAGAAGGGCGACGTGGTCAAGTGCGTCGTCGTGCGCACCAAGAAGGAGCGCCGCCGCCCGGACGGCAGCTACATCCGCTTCGACGAGAACGCCGCCGTGCTGATCAACGACCAGCAACAGCCGCGCGGCACGCGCATCTTCGGCCCCGTCGGGCGGGAGCTGCGCGACAAGCGCTTCATGCGCATCATCTCGCTGGCCCCGGAGGTGATCTGATGGCAGCCCGCAAGTCCAAGCCCCAACCCCGCGTGAAGATGAAGCTGCGTCGCGGTGACAAGGTGCAGGTCCTCTCCGGCAAGGAGAGAGGCCAGACCGGTGAGGTGACCCGTGTCCTTCCCGAGGCCAACAAGGTCATCGTCGAGGGCGTCAACGTGGTCAAGAAGCATCAGCGCCAGACGTCCACGAGGATGAAGGGCGGCATCATCGACAAGGACATGCCGATGCACGCCTCTTCGGTCGCCATCGTCTGCTCCAAGGACGGCGCCACCAGGGTCGGTTACGTCGTCGATGACGACGGCAAGAAGCACCGCGTCTGCGTGCACTGCGGAGGTGACCTGTAGATGGCCGCCACCGCCACCACCGGCTCCGCGCCGGCGAGGCCCCGCCTCAAGGTCCGCTACCAACAAGAGGTCAGGGCCGCTCTGAAGGAGAGCCTCGGCCTGCCCAACATCATGTTGGTACCGACCTTCGAGAAGATCGTGCTCAATTGCGGCGTCGGTCGGGCGACCCAGCAGCAGTCGCTCCTAGAAGGCGCCGTCCGTGACCTGACGACCATCACCGGCCAAAAGCCGATGGTCACGACGGCCAAGCAGTCCATCGCCGGTTTCAAGCTCCGCGAGGGCAACGCCATCGGCGCCAAGGTGACGCTTCGTGGCGACCGGATGTGGGAGTTCTTCGATCGCCTGATCAGCCTGGCGATCCCCCGCATGCGTGACTTCAGGGGCCTGTCGCCCCGCCAGTTCGACGGTCGCGGCAACTACACGTTCGGCATCACCGAGCAGCTGATCTTTCCGGAGATCGACTACGACAAGATCGACGCCCCCCGGGGGATGGACATCACGATCGTGACGACCGCACGGACCAACGACGAGGGTCGGGCCCTGCTCGACGCCTTCGGATTCCCGTTCCGCAAGGAAGGCAACTAATGGCCAAGAAGGCGCTCATCATCAAGAGCCAGCGCAAGCCCAAGTACAAGGTCAGGGCCTACACCCGCTGCCGCCGGTGCGGGAGGCCGCACTCGGTGTTCCGCAAGTTCGGCCTGTGCCGTATCTGCCTGCGCGACCTCGCCCACGCCGGCGAGGTCCCCGGTGTCACCAAGGCGAGCTGGTAGGAGGACGCCCGCATGACGATGACCGACCCCATCGCGGACATGCTCACCCGGATCCGCAACGCCAACGTGGCGATGCACGACACGGTGCGCATGCCGTCATCGAAGCTCAAGGAGGCCCTTGCGGTCGTCCTCGCCCGCGAGGGCTACATCGAGGGCTTCGACGTGGGTGCCGACGGCACCCGGCCCGGCCGGGTTCTCGAGGTCCGCATGAAGTACGCCCCGGACAGGAGCCGGACCATCTCCGGCATCCGCCGGGTCTCCAAGCCCGGCCTTCGGGTCTATACCGCAGCCGACAAGCTGCCGAGAGTGCTCGGCGGTCTCGGCGTCGCTGTCCTGTCCACCAGCCAGGGACTGCTCACCGATCGCGAGGCGCGTCAGCGCCGCGTCGGGGGCGAGGTCCTGTGCTTCGTGTGGTGAGGAAGGAGTCCCATGTCCCGCATCGGCCGTAGCCCCATCACGGTTCCTTCCGGCGTGGAGGTGACCGTCGCCGACCGTCATGTCACCGTGAAGGGCCCGAAGGGCACCCTCGACCGCGACCTGCCGGGCGAGATCACGGTCCGTAAGGAGGAGGCGTCGCTCGTGGTCGAGCGGCCCGACGACGAGCGGGCCAACCGGGCCCTGCACGGCCTGACCCGGAGCCTGGTCAACAACATGGTCGTCGGCGTCACCGACGGGTTCACCAAGGAGCTCGAGATCGTCGGCGTCGGGTACCGGGCCAACCAGAGGAGCGAAGGTCAGGTGGAGCTCGCTCTCGGGTTCAGCCACCCGGTCTTCGTCGACGCCCCCGCTGGCATCACCTTCGAGGTGCCACAGCCGACCCGCATCGCCGTGCGCGGCATCGACAAAGAGCTGGTCGGACAGGTCGCCGCCAACATTCGCAAGATCCGCAAGCCCGAGCCCTACAAGGGCAAGGGCGTCCGCTACGCCGGCGAGCGGGTCATCCGCAAGGCCGGCAAGGCCGCCAAGTAGGGAAACGATGAGTACCACCACCAAGGACAAGCAGCTGGCCCGCAAGCGCCGCCATCACCGCGTCCGCAAGCGGGTCGCGGGCACGGCCCTCCGCCCGAGGCTCGCGGTGTTCCGATCCAACCGCCATGTCGTGGCTCAGGTGATCGACGACAGGACGGGCCGGACGATCGCCGCCGCCTCCTCCGTCGAGCAGGACCTGCGCGCCGGCGCCGGCAACACCACGTCGGCGACCGCGGTCGGCCGACTCGTTGCCGACCGGGCCAAGACCGCCGGCGTGACGAGCGTCGTGTTCGACCGGGGCGGGTTCTTGTATCACGGCCGCGTCGCAGCGGTCGCCGAAGCGGCCCGAGAAGCCGGACTGGAGTTCTGATGCCCGCTGATTCGCAATACGAAGACCGGACAATCAAGGTCAACCGGGTCGCCAAGGTCGTCAAGGGCGGCCGGCGGTTCTCCTTCGCCGCCCTCATGGTGATCGGCGACGGGCAGGGCAACGTCGGCCTCGGCTACGGGAAGGCCAAGGAGGCGGGCCTGGCCGTGCAGAAGGGCATCGAGGAGGCCAAGAAGAACCTGTTCAAGGTCCCCCTCGCCGGTTCTACCATCACCCACCCGATCCTCGGCGAGGCCGGGGCGGGACGGGTACTGCTCAAGCCGGCCGCTCCCGGTACCGGCGTCATCGCCGGCGGGGCGGCTCGCGCCATCCTCGAGATGGCCGGCATCCATGACATCCTGGCCAAGTCCTTGGGCTCGTCCAACAGCATCAACGTCGCCCAGGCGACCGTCGCCGGCCTCCGCGGTCTCAAGCGACCCGACGACATCGCCCGCCTCCGGGGCAAGTCACCCGAGGAGGTCACGCCGGCCGGCGTGCTGCGCGCCTACCAGGAGAGCCAGCGAGGCCCGCACGTACCGACCGAGGTGGCCTGATGGCCCACGGCAGTCCGCTCACCGACACCGGGTCGATCCTCGTTACGCAGGTTCGCTCCGGCATCGGCACCAAGCCCAAGCACCGAGGCACCCTGCGAGCCCTCGGGCTGCACGGGATCGGTACCGCCAACACCCTCCCGGACCGCCCGGAGATCCGGGGCATGATCGCCCGAGTCCCCCATCTGGTCCGGGTCGAGGCTGCAGGAGAGGAGTCCCGATGAAGGTCCACGACCTCAAGCCGCCCGCCGGTTCGAGCTCGCCTCGCCGACGCGTCGGACGTGGCATCGCCGGCAAGGGCGGCAAGACCGCTGGTCGCGGTACAAAGGGCCAGGGCGCGAGGAACAACATCAAGCCCGGTTTCGAGGGAGGCCAGCTTCCCCTGGCTCAGCGCATCCCCAAGCTGAAGGGGTTCAACAACCCGTTCAGGGTCGAGTACACCGTCGTCAACCTCGATGCCATCGAGGCCTTCACCGGTGACGTGGTCAACCCCGAGACGCTGCGGGCCGTTGGGCTCGTCCACAAGCGCGGTCTCGTCAAGGTCCTCGGCCGGGGCGAGCTGACCCGAAAAGTCACCGTCTCGGCCCACGCCTTCTCCCGCAGCGCCGTCGCCGCCATCGAAGGCGCAGGTGGCAGCACCGAAGTGCTCTCGCCCCCCTGGGGCGACCGGCGTCCGCCGGCCAAGGGCAACGCCCTCACCAACCGCTGAGCCGCCAGCCGCTGAACAGCCCAGCCGCTGAGCGGACGCTAGCCTCAACCCGTCCCCCGCCAGGAGAACCGGGTGCCTGCTTCAATCTCAAACCTTTCGAACATGTTCCGGGTCGCCGACCTGCGGAAAAAGGTGCTGTTCACGCTGGTCGTGATCGCCATCTACCGCCTCGGTGCCAACATCCCCTGCCCCGGGATCAGCTACAAGGCCGTCGAGCAGGCCGCCAGCTCGTCGGCCAAGGGGGGTGTCTTCAGCTTCCTCAACATCTTCTCAGGCGGGGGACTGGCCCGCTTCGCGGTGTTCGGGCTCGGGATCATGCCCTACATCACCAGCTCGATCATCATCCAGCTGTTGATGGTCGTGATCCCCAAGTTCGAGAAGTGGCGCGACGAGGGGGCGTCGGGGCAGAAGAAGCTGACGCAGATCACCCGCTACGTGACCATCGTGCTCGCCGTGCTGCAGGCGACGACGTTGGCCTACGTCTTCCACAGCAACCCTTCCTCGTTGCTCGGCACGTCGGTCACGGGCAACTTCATCCCCCATTTCTCCATTCCGCGTGTGCTGCTGATCGTGCTCACCATGACCGCAGGGACCGTTGTGGTCATGTGGCTCGGCGAGCTCATCACGCAGCGGGGCATCGGTCAGGGCATGTCGATCCTGATCTTCGCCAACGTCGTTTCGACCATGCCGGCGGGCGGGGCGGCCATCAAGGACCAGGCCGGGTGGGCCAAGCTGATCATCGTCATCATCATCTCGGTGATCCTGCTCGGCTGCATCGTCTTCGTCGAACAGGGCCAGCGGCGCATCCCCGTGACCTTCGCCAAGCGGGTCGTGGGACGAAGGATGTACGGCGGGCAGAGCACCTATATCCCGATGAAGGTGAACACCGGCGGGGTCGTGCCGATCATCTTCGCCAACTCGGTGCTCTACTTTCCGATCCTCATCTCCAACGTGCTGCCTACCCACGGGTGGGGCCTCTCGGTCCAGTCGTGGGTCAACACCCACCTGGCCCAACCCAACGACCTGACCTACATCGGCCTGTACGGCGTGCTGATCCTCGGGTTCGCGTACTTTTACGCCGCCCTGACGTTCGACCCGCACCAGCAGGCGGACATCATTCGAAAACAGGGGGGGTACATCCCCGGCATCCGCCCCGGCCCACCGACCGAACGACACCTGCAGATGATCCTCAACCGGATCACCCTGCCGGGCGCGGTGTGGCTCGGCGCCATTGCCCTGCTGCCGGCTTTGATGCTGGCGCTCTTCCACATCCAGAACTACCCCTTTGCCGGCACGACCCTCTTGATCGCCGTGGGCGTCGCCCTCGAGACGATGAAGCAGGTCGACAGCCAGCTGATGCTGCGTAACTACGAGGGCTTCCTGAGCTAAGTGAACCCCGGAGCGAGGCTGCTGATCCTCGGCAAGCAGGGGGCGGGAAAGGGGACACAAGCCATCCGGCTCTCCCGTCACTACGTCGTGCCTCACATCTCGACGGGGGACACCTTCAGGGCGGCCGTCCGCTCCGGCTCGGAGTTCGGTCAGCAGGCCAAGACGTTTCTCGACGCCGGTGACCTGGTTCCCGACGACGTCGTCATCGGTGTGGTCAGGGAGCGCCTGACCCATGCCGACGCCTCGCATCGAGGGTTCGTCCTCGACGGTTTCCCCCGCACGGTCACGCAGGCCGAGGAGCTGGCCGAGATCATGGAGCCGAAGGGCCTCGACCTGGCCGTCGACCTGGAGATCGATACCGGCCACGTGCTGACCCGCCTGGCCGCCCGCCGGGTGTGCTCCGACTGTGGCGCCAACTACAGCGTCGCCGACAACCCGCCGAGAGTCGTCGGCATCTGCGACGTGTGCGGCGGCGAGGTCGTGCAGCGTGACGACGACACCGAGTCGGCCATCCGTCGCCGCCTCGAGCTCTACGAACGCGAGACGGCGCCGCTCGTCGCCTGGTACGAGAGCCGGGGCACCCTGGCCCGCCTCGAGGCGCTCGGGTCGCCCGACGAGGTCACCGATCGGATTGTCTCCGAGATCGACCGGCGGCGGCGCGCCGGGTAGCTGAGGCGAGGCTGCGGGGGTCTGACCACGCTTGGGCGGCGGAAGCGGGCGGAATGCGGCCAGAATGGGGGGCGTGCGACGCAACGCTGACGAGTTGGCCAAGATGCGCAAGGCAGGCAAGGTCGTGGCCGAGATGCACGCCGCGACCAGGGCGGCGGCCAGGCCCGGCGTGACCACCCTCGACCTCGACCGGGCGGCGAGGGACGTCCTCGACCGGCGCGGCGCGCGCTCCAACTTCCTCAACTACCACGGCTTCCCCGCCGTGATCTGCGCTTCACCCAACGAGATGATCGTCCACGGCATCCCTGGCGACTACCGCCTCGACGAGGGTGACATCATCTCCATCGACTGCGGCGCCATCGTGGAGGGCTACCACGGCGACGCCGCCTTCACGATGGCGATCGGCGACATCGGCGGCGAGGCGGAGAAGCTGCTCAGGGTCACCGAGGAGAGCCTCTGGGCCGGGATCGCCAAGCTCGAGGAGGGCAACCGGCTTCACGATGTCGGGCTCGCCGTCCAGCAGGTCGCGGAGGGCGCCGGCCTCTCCGTCGTGCGCGAGTACGTCGGCCACGCCATCGGCACCGCCATGCACGAGGAGCCACAGGTCCCCAACTACTGGCCGGGCACCCCGGGACCCAAGCTCAAGACAGGGATGGTCTTCGCCGTCGAGCCCATGGTCAATATCGGGGGCGCTGAGACCCTGCTCCTCGACGACGGATGGGCGGTCGTCACCGCCGACGGGAGCCTCTCGGCTCATTTCGAGCACAGCATCGCCGTCACCGACAACGGCCCCGAAGTGCTCACCGTCGCCGGCTGAGGCGGCGCCCGACCCGACGGCCGACACGGCCCGGTACGCCTGCCGACACGGCCCGGTACGCCGGTGACAAGGATGGAAGCTTCGCTACCCAGCGGGCCGGCGCAACGGATTCTTTTGCCCACTTTTACGGAGTGAGTCCGTCAAAGTGGGCAAAGAAAACGCCACCGGGCGGCCATTCCCCCCATCATCCGCCGTCACCCGACCCGGGATGCGTCGGCCCGGGGGCGGGCCAGGGCCGGGGGCGGCTCTCGCCGAGCACATCCCGGCCCGAGCACACCCCGGCCCGAGCAGCTCACGGCTTGGTGTAGATGTCCGATCCGAACGCCTTGACCTGCGGCTGGGCCGCATCGCCCAGGTGTCCGAGCCCGAAGATGTTCTCGATGCTCTTCAGCGTCGAGTAGTGGTTGTAGTTCACCGCACTCACGGTGCCGGCCTTGATGTACGGCGATAGGAGGACGGTCTCGACCCGGCCGCCGCCCGGACCCTTGAGGCCGGGAAGCGCGGTGTCAGGATGCGACGCCGTCCGACCCACGGTCTCGCCGCAGCAGGCCGCGTTGGTGCTGCCCTCGTCGAAGGTGAGGACGATCAGGCCGTTCGCCTTGTAGGCGGGCGAAGCCATGATCTGTGGGATCCAGATCTGGAGGAAGGCGTTGATCTCGGTGAGGCCACCCGGCTCGCCGTTGCTGCAGGGGGCGTCGTGGCCGTCCATGCAGACGTTCGGACCCACGTAGGAGAAGTTGGGGGTCGTCTTGATCGACGAGAGATCCTTCAGCAACGGCTGAAAGGAGACCACGTGCTTCTCGCAGTACGAGCGGTTCTGGATCACCGAGTCGAAGTACATGAACCCCTCGTGGCGCGACACGTATTGATCTCCGGGGACGGAGCTCTCGGTGTTGTCGGTGGTCCCGACGGGGGGATGACCGCACGCCGGACCTTGGGAGGTCGCGGTGGTGTGGTCCCTCGTCGGATCGTTGCCCATGTCCTGCATGTAGGCCTTCCAGCTGAGGTGGGCGTTGGTGAGCTGGTTGCCGAGCGTCGGGACCGACGAGGGGTAGACGCAGCCGGTGCCGACGAACTGGTGGTACGGCTTCAACACGAAGCTGCTCGTGGGGAACCTGGTCCAGACGCCGCAGTCGTTCTGAGTCTCGAGGTTGGGAGCCTGTCCGCTGATCTGGGAGATGTAGTTGTCGGCGCTGTCGTGGCCCGTGGCGTAGTACTGCTCGAGCAGGGCACCCTCGCTCGGGAGCGTCTTGGCCAGGTACGGATCGACCGAGGGGTCGTCCATCGATTGGGCGTAGCCCTCGTTTTCGAGGTCGATCATCCACACGTGCTTGACGGCGGGAGGGTGGATCGCCGTGGCCGTGGGGGCGCTGGAAGACGCCGGGGCGGCCTGCGTCGTCCTCGAGGTCGGCGTGGCGGTCGCCATGCCGGCGCCGGCAAGGGAAACACCGACAAGGGAGACGGTGATCGCCGAGAAGACCGACCACCTGGCCGTCATGGAGCGGCGCCTGCGCCCGGTGCCGGCGGGCATAGACCCGGTGGGCCTGGCTCTGGTGAACGTGGGCCCGGCGGCCGTGGAGTCGCCGGCCTTGGGCTCGGCGTCGGGTGGCATACGGCGGAAGAGCATGTCGTCTCCTTGCTGGTTAGAGGCGGGTCTCCGCTCGACCCACGTGGGGGACTTTCCCACGACGGTTTGAACGGCCCGTGAAGGCCCGAAGACGCCACTCCTTCGGCCGGCTGAACTCTCGGAGGCTTCCCCCCTTCCCCCGGCGGCCACCCACCCGCCGGTCGCGCCCCCGCGCCGCCCCAGCTCCCGCGCCGCCCCAGCCCCCGCCGGCCCCCGGTCCCCGCCCCCGGTCCCCGCCGGCCAGGGGGCGGTACGATACCACCGGGTCCGTGATGTCGCGGTGGACTACCCGCCGCGGGTGGACTACCCTTACCAGTCGGCCCGTGAAGCGGTCACGCGCGGCTCGCGAGCCGTCCACCGCCGGCTCGACCGGGCCAGTATCGCCGTCCCCTTCAGCCCCAGGCAGGAGCCTGTCGTGAAAGTCCGTCCCAGCGTCAAACCCATCTGCGAGCACTGCAAGGTGATCCGCCGCCACCGCCGGGTGATGGTGATCTGCACCAACCCGCGTCACAAGCAGCGGCAGGGCTAGCAGGAGAGGAAGAGCACACCCCACGTGGCACGCATTGCGAGCGTCGACATTCCCCGCGAGAAGCGTCTCGAGATCTCGCTCACCTATATCTTCGGCATCGGCCGCACCACCGCGGCCAAGATCTGCTCGGCGACGAGCATCGACGCCGATACCAGAGTCAGGGATCTGACCGACGAGGAGGTCGTCCGGCTCCGCTCGTGGATCGACGCCAACCTCAGGGTGGAAGGCGACCTGCGCCGAGAGGTCTCTCAGGACATCAAGCGCAAGATGGAGATCGGCTCCTACCAAGGGATCCGCCACCGTCGGGGCCTGCCGGTACGCGGCCAGCGCACCCATACCAACGCCAGGACCCGCAAGGGCCCCAAGAAGACCGTCGCCGGGAAGAAGAAGGTCCGCAAGTAATGAAGAAAGTGCAGCAGTAAGTGGCCAAGCCGAAACCGGGCGGACGCCGCCCCCGTCGTCGCGAGCGCAAAAACGTCACCTACGGGGTGGCACACATCAAGAGCTCGTTCAACAACACGATCGTGTCGATAAGCGACCCCGAAGGCAACGTCCTGGCGTGGGCCTCGGCCGGCAACGTCGGGTTTAAGGGATCGAGGAAGTCGACGCCGTTTGCCGCCCAGCTCGCCGCCGAGCAGTGCGCCCGCCGGGCCATGGAGCACGGCGTCCGCAAGGTCGACGTCATGGTCAAGGGCCCGGGCTCGGGTCGAGAGACCGCCATCAGGTCGCTCACTGCCGCTGGGATCGAGGTCTCGGGCATCAAGGACGTCACCCCCATCCCCCACAACGGTTGCCGCCCCAAGAAGCGGCGGAGGGTCTAGGCCATGGCGCGTTACACCGGACCCGTCTGCAGGCTTTGCCGGCGCGAGAAGATGAAGCTGTTCTTGAAGGGCCCCAAGTGCGACTCGATGAAGTGCCCGATCGAGCGCCGCCCGTACCCCCCGGGGGAGCACGGTCGCGATCGCATGAGGCAGGGTTCCGAGTACCTGACCCAGCTCAGGGAGAAGCAGAAGGCCAGGCGTATCTACGGCGTCTTAGAGAAGCAGTTCCACAACCTCTACCAAGAGGCCAACCGCCAGAGCGGGATCACGGGCGAGAACCTGCTCAGGATGCTCGAGCTGCGCCTCGACAACATCGCTTTCAGGGCCGGGTGGGGAGCGAGCAGGTCCCAGGCCCGCCAGCTCGTCCGCCACGGCCACGTCAACGTCAACGGCAAGCGGGTGACGATTCCCAGCTACCGGGCCCGCAAGGGTGACGTGGTGTCCCTGCGGACCAAGGCCCGTTCGATGATCGTCATCCGTCACAACCTCGACACCCTCGACCGGCAGGTCCCCGCCTGGCTCGAGACGGCCGCCGAAGGCGCCGAGGTCACGCTCCTCGATCTCCCGCTGCGCGAGCACATCGATGTGCCAGTGCGCGAGTCGCTGATCGTCGAGCTCTACTCCAAGTAAGCCTGACCCCGTCGGGGACCGGCCCGTCGCCGGCCTCGCAACTCATTTCGCCGCAGCTCCAAGGTCGCCGAAGCTCCAGGGCCGAAGCGGGCCTGGGGTGACCGGTACGAAGGCGAGCGGCGCTCGTCGAAGGAAGCAAAGGGAACCGACTACATGCTGATCATCCAACGTCCGACCGTGGAGCCCGTGGGCGAGCAAGAGGGTGACCGCCAGCGCTTCGCCATCGGCCCGCTCGAGCCCGGCTTCGGCCATACCCTCGGCGTGGCGTTGCGGCGCACGCTGCTCTCCTCGATCCCTGGCGCGGCCGTGACCCAGGTTCGTTTCGACGAGGCCCTCCACGAGTTCACCAGCCTGCCTGGGGTCAAGGAGGATGTCACCGACATCATCCTCAACTTCAAGGACATCGTGCTGCGCGTGACCTCCGACGACTCCGTCACGCTGCGCCTCGACGCCCGGGGCCCGGCTACGGTCACCGCAGGAGACATCGCCCAGACGAGCGACGTGGAGATCCTCAACAGCGACCTGGTCATCGCGACCGTCAACGGCAAGGGACGCCTGGCCGCCGACATCACCGTCGAGCGGGGCCGAGGGTACGTGTCGGCCGATCGCAACAAGAAGTCGACGTCCATCGGGGTCATCCCGGTCGACTCGATCTTCTCGCCGATCCGCCTCGTCGCCTTCAGCGTCGAGCCGGCCAGGGTCGAGCAGTCCACCAACTACGACCGTCTGGTGCTCGATATCACCACCGACGGCTCGATCACGCCGCGGGAGGCACTGGCCTCGGCGGGTGACACCCTCAGGTCCCTCGTCGGCCTGGTCGCCGATATGAGCGATGCTCCGCAGGGCCTCGAGCTCGGCGATGTCGGCGCCTCGACGAGCGGGTCACCCGACCTCGATCTGCTCATCGAGGATCTCGACCTTTCGGAGCGGCCCCGCAACTGCCTCAAGCGGGCGCAGGTCAACACGGTCGGCGAGCTCGTGCAAAAGTCCGAGGACGACCTGCTCGCCATCACCAACTTCGGCCAGAAGTCCCTCGACGAGGTCCTCGTGAAGCTGGACGAGCGGGGGCTTTCCCTGCGCGGCAAGGAGGCTTGAGTCGATGTCGGGAATCCCCGGGCGCCCCAAGAAGGGCCGCCGTTTCGGCGGCGACGCCGCCCATCAGAAGGCCATGTTCGGCAACCTGGTGGCTTCCATGATCGCGGCCGAGTCGATCGTGACGACCGAAGCGAAGGCCAAGGCGCTGCGGCCGGTCGTCGAGAAGTGCATCACCAAGGCAAAGCGGGGCGGTGTCCACCAACAGCGCCAGGTCGTCGCCTTCATCAGGGACAAGGACATGGCCCACAAGCTCTTCGACGAGATCGGGCCGCGCTATGCCGACCGGTCGGGCGGCTACACCCGTATCCTCAAGATCGATCCCCGCCACGGCGACAACGCGCCGATGGCTCGCATCGAGTTCGTCTGATACCAGGGGGCAGGGGGTCAGAGGATTCCGGCGTCGGCGACCGGTGGCCGTGACGTTGTTCAGTCCTGACGCCGGTCCCGAGGCGCCACGGGCGGTCACGCCCGCACCGACCCGGCGGGTGCGAATGGTCGTGGCCTATCTCGGCACCGGCTTCCATGGCTTCGCCCGCCAACCCGGGCAGCTGACCGTGGCCGGCGTGCTCGGCCATGCCATCGAACGTCACCTCCGCCACACGGTCGAGATCGTCTGCGCCGGCAGGACCGACGCCGGCGTTCACGCCTGGGGTCAGGTCGTGTCCTTTGACGCCAGAGCCGACGCCGACCTGGGGGCGTTGGCGCGCGCGGTGAACCGGTCCCTGCGTCCCGCCGTCGTCGTCAGGACCGCCGATGAGGCCACCGGAGGCTTCGACGCTCGCCGTTCGGCCCGGTGGCGCCGGTACCGCTACACGATCCTCAACCGTCCGGTTGCGGACCCGTTCGCAGCCGATACCGCCTGGCACGTCGAGGCGCCGCTCGACCTCCCCGCCATGCGCCTGGCCTGCGATCCTCTTTACGGGGAGCACGACTTCTCCTCGTTCTGCCGCCGGCCACCACAGGGCTCGCTCGTGCGCTTCGTCAGCGACGCCCACTGGGACGACCTCGGCGATGACCGGTTGCGCTTCGAGATCGAGGCGACGTCGTTCTGCCAGCAGATGGTTCGTTCGGTCGTCGGCACGATGGTCGACATCGGTAAGGGGAAATTGCGGGCCGGTGACCTGTCGGGCATCCTCCGGGCCAGGGACAGGGGGGCGGCGGGACAGCCCGCCCCGCCGCATGGCCTCTGCCTCTGGGAAGTCGGCTACGACCCGAACGTGTTCGGCGAGGCGGGTGAAGCAGCTGGGTTGAAGCAGCTGGGTTGAAGCAGGTGGGTTGAAGGAGCTGGGCGCAGCGGTGGGCCGCGAACGCCGTGCTCCGAAGCCTCGTCAGCGACGGCCACGCCCGTTGTTGCGCCGTGGGCGCTCGGGCGGCTGGGACCCGAGGAGTCTTCCAGGGTCCGGTTCGCGGGGACCGGGTCGCTCCATCACCGAGAGGGCATGGGCGAACCCGAGCGGGGCGCGGCCCTGCCGGCGGGCGCTCGTGATGACCGCCACATCGGGGTCGTGGTAAGCCGCCGCCCCTCCTGCGAGCACGGCATGCCAGAGGGCCCGGTCCTCGCCGGTGCGAAGGGGCGAGAACCCGCCGGCGGCCAGATAGCTCGTGGCGCTGACACCGAGGCTCGCGCCGTGGACGGGTGTCTCCTCTGAGTCATAGGCCGAAGCCCATGTTCCGGCCAGGTGGACGGGCCGTTCGTCCCAGTCGTCGACCGAAACCCTTCCGCTCCACAGCGCCGCACCGGCGGCGTGGCCGACGGCCTGGTGTGTCAACCAATCGGGGTGGACCCGCGAGTCGGCGTCGGTGGAGGCGAGCCACAGGCCGTTCACGGAGTTCCCCCTTCGCAACCGCAGCACAGCGTCGGTACCGGCCCGCCGGGCCGCTCCGACGTTGCGAACATCGATTTCGACGACCGTGGCCGCCGCGCTCCCGACCCGACGACGCCATCGTCCGGCGATCGCCCGACTGGCGTCCTCGCATCCGTCGAGGACGACGACGGTGTGCGCCGGCCCCGCCCACGCGGCCCGGTCGATGGCACGCTCGATGGCGTCGAGGGCCGCCGGCAGGAGCTCTTCCTCGTCGTGGACGGGAATGATGATCCCGAAGGCCATGCCTCTCGCGGAGCGCGACGAAACGACCGGCGCGGCCGCCGGCCGCCGGGGTCGTTGCCACGAGGGATCGTCGGTGCCGGTTGCGTCCTCTGCCTTGGCGCCAGCCCTCATGATTTTCGCACTGTTTGCACCGTCAACTCCACGGGTTGCCGTCGACGGCGGCTCGCCCGAGTGCGGCGGCGTCCGCGCCGCCATGGTGCTGACTCAGGTATACGTAGAGGTCGGCGGCCCTTCTGCTCTGGTCGCGGTCATGACCGAGCGGTCGGGCGCCCCCGGCGCTCGCGACATGTTCGAGCACGGCGACGCATCCGGTGTGAACGGCCTCCCTGACGGCGAGCGTCCGGTACCTGGCCCGCCCCTCTCTATCGGTCGGGTCGGCGTCTATGGCGCGTGCGACCTGCTCGATCGCCTCGGTCATGACCCTCACCGAGGCGACGGCTCGACCGGCGTCGGCGTAGGTGGTGTCCGGTGCATCGGATCCGATGTCGACGAGGACGTGCTCCACGAGGGCACGCGCCCCGCCGAACCAGCAGGCCGCTACCCCCGCGCCGCCGAACCAGAAGCCCGGCCGGGCGGTGTAGAACGCCGGTTCCCCGACGGCGTGGTCGTCGGGGACCGACACGGAAGAGAAGCCGACCGTCGAGCTGGTCGAGTCGGCCAGCCCCACGGCCCGCCACGACCCCTCGGCGACCGAGATCCCTTCTGAGCCCAGGTCCACGTCGAAGAGCCGGTAGCCGTCGGGCGCATCGGCGGTCACGAGGGCCCGGTCGAGCAGCTCGGCGCCCGAGCAGAACTCCTTGACTCCAGTGAGCAGCCAGCCGTCGTCTCCCCGGACGGCCGCCGTCCCGTTGTGACGGGCCCGCGCCGCCCAGACGCCGTAGCCGGCTCCGGCATGAGCCCGGTTCCCGGCTTCGGACAGGATGGCGAGAGCGTCGACGTGACCTTCGCCCAGTCGCCCGAGCGACAGGTCACGGCCCGCCCACCGGCCGAGAGCATCGAAGCGCTCGGCCGTTCGGCCCGCGCCCGGCAGGGGGAGCTGGGTGCCGTCCTCGACGATCTGGCGGTACTCCGCCTCGACCCGTGAGACGGCGGTTTGATGGTCACCTGCCGGGTCGCGATGCTCGGATTGGGATGGGCCGGGCGCCCCACCCGCGACCCCGGGATCTGAGGCCATCAGCGCTGGAATCGGGCCGTGTATAGGGCCGGATCGGGTTCTCGGATGCGCCCGTCGAGCGGTGCCGGTCGATCAAGCGGTGCCGGTCGATCAAGCGGTGCCGGTCGATCAAGCGGTGACATAGATGGGGCGCCTCCTCGGGGAACCTCGGGTCTGCTGCGGACCAGCCCCGTCGGACGTCGACGATGATCCGTCGTCCGAGGCGCCGTCGGCCTTACGGCCATGCCCGCTGGCTGTGTTTGGCCCCTTGTTCGGGGGTCAGCCGCCGGTGGTGCCGACGGCGAGCCCGGAGGGCTGCCGCAACCTCGAGGTCGGAAGCTGTCTGGGGAATATTGATACCCATTTCGCCCTCGGGCGAACCCCTACCTCGGACGGACCCGCCGGCGGGGGAGATGCCACGTGGGGAGCACCTCGGTGCGCACCCGCCGGGTGATGCGACGCTCGATCACGAAGGCGAGGATCGGGAGCAGGCCGGCGCCGATCATGGCGGCCATCTCGAGCAGGCTGAACCGGGCCTTCCGCGCCAGGTCGAGAGCTGTGACCAGGTAGATGATGTAGAAGACCCCGTGGATGGGCCCGGCGATGGCGACAAGCTGCGGATAGCCCGCGATCTGGAGGGGGATGCCGACGAACACCAGCGTCGCCAGGCCGACACCGACGATGTAGGCCAGTACTCGGTAACGCAGCAAGGATCCCTCGATCCCGCTGAAGGCGAAGAATGTGGGCGTCGCGCTGCTGGGTTTGGGTTTGCTCACCGGCGTGCCGGCCGGGGCGGGGCGCCGTGAGGGTTGCGCCATGACTTCCGGCCGCCGCCCGCCGAGAGCCGGGCCAGATAGGCGTTGTAGCTCGAAAGGGCGTGAACGTCCTCGTCTGCGGCCGGCCCCTCGTCGGCGTATCGGGCCACGAGGCGCCCGGTGTGCGGGTCGACCTCGAGCTCGGAGGACTGCGCCGCCATCTCCCGGCTCGCACCGGACAGCCTCCCGACCCCACCGTCACCAATGGCTCCGGCGTCGCCTCGGCCGATCGGCGCAAAGAATCCGCTGTCGGCGTCGGGCGGCGGTGGGACGAACGGCCCCCGGTTGGCGGCGCGCCTGGCCCGCTCGACCTTCCTGGCGTCCACCGCCGCAGGGTCCTCGTGGATCAGCTGCCACCACCCGACAACGGCGAGAACGGCAAACGCCGGCCACTCGATGGAGTAGAGGTAGCTGAGGGTGTTGCCCTGCATGGCCCGGGTCACCTGCCACCACCCCGCCAGAAGACAGCCGGGAACGATGATGGCGAGGAGCAGGTGATAGAGCAGGGCCCGCTTGCGAAACCAGCGGACGGTAAGGCGCTCCTTCACGCTTCGATGCTACGCCCGGGTCATGCGAGACCGCCATGCAGGCGGCGGGCCGCAGCTGCCGAAGGACCGGGGGAGGGATCGGTCAGGTGCGGTCGAGTCGCTGCTCGACGCGCCAGGGTGCCGGACCTCGGACGAGGAGGCGGGCCGGCTCGCCCTCCGGGTTGGCCAGCCCGGTCACCTCGGCTCTGTCTTCCACAATCCGGTGGACCTCGAGCACCAAGAAGCCGTCGACGGCGGCCAGATACCGACCCCAGACCTCGCCCAGCCAGCCGGGTCCGACGGTCACCATGGTCCTGTACCCCGCTCCCGGTGACACGCCGGCCTGGCGCCCGACGACAACGCCAGCGGGGCTCCCGATGGCGATCTCGACACTGGGGGTGGCGGCCCACCGGCGGACGACCGGCGTGAGGCGTCCGACGGTCGCCGCCTCGAGGACGGCCCACGCCGAGCCGGCGGCAAGGGCGGGACCGCTATCCCCGCTGGGGTCATCCCGGTCGGACGTCGCCGGTCCCGACGCGAGGTCCGCCAGGTTGGTGGCGACCTCGAGTTGCAACCGTCGCTGCACGGCGGGATCGAGAGCCAGGAGCTCGAGAAGCCCCAAGTACCGCTCGGCCACTGCCACGCCGGGCTCCGGTTCCCAATCCCTCCCGGCGGGCCCGGGAAGGGCTCCGGCGGCCGCGAGCAGGTCGTTGCGGGCCCGATCCAGGTCCTCCGAGCCGACGACGACGGTGTCGCCGGGGTGGCGTCCGCCGAGGACGAGCAGGCGCGGGTCGGCGGCGTGGTCGCGCCAATGGCGCAGGATGGCGAGGCAGGCCGGCTCCTTGCCGCCGAGGGAGACAAGCACGGCCTCGCCGGCCGGGTCGGAATGGTCGACGGGGACCACGACCCCTTCCCGCCACACCAGTCGATGGTGGTTGGGCCCGCAGCGGATGGAGGTCTCGGCCGGCGTCACGCCAAGCCACCAACGTGCGCTCACCGCAGCCTGACCTCGACGGAGGCTTCGGTATCGGGCCCGGTCAGATGGAGGCGCAACGAGGCCGCCTCGGGGTCGACAGCGGGCCAGAGGTGCCAGGTGACGGCCGAGACGTCGTCGGAACCGCCGTCCCCGCGCCGGGCGGTCGTCGCCGTGTACCAGTTGTGCCGATCGTCGAAGGCGGACATGACGATGCCACCGCCGGGCCCGTCGGACCACGGCCCGCAGGCCCCGAGGATCTCGACCCCGGCGTCGTCGGCGCGCAGGACATCGAGGCGGGCCGCCGTATCGCCCAGGTCCACGGCGGTGGCGATGGCCCACATGCCGTCGATTGCCGGCGTTTCGTGCCTGCGCTCGAGAGGCGAACGCCACCGCGCGTCGAGTGCAGGATCGATCTCGGCTGCGCCCCTGGCCGCCTCGAGCAACTCGACCTGATGGACGAGCGGATCGGTGGGGGCGATCGCACCGACGGCGACGAGGGCTCGGACGCCAGGGCTCACTGCGTCACCCGCTTCGTTCCCTTCGTCGAAGCGGGTGACGGCGTGGCAGAGCCGGCCGAGCACCCACCACGAGCCGGGCCGACGGCCGTGCCGCCCTGCGGTCACGATCGGTCGTGGCGCAGTGACGGGGAGGCGGGTGGGCTCGCTTCGGCCGTGGCGTACCTCGATCCAGGCCAGGTCGCCGGGCGGGGCGGGCTCGAGTCGGCACCGCATCGGCCCGTACCCGCCTCGGGGATCACTCCGGGGACCGAGGTGGTAGGGGGAGCCTCGGTCGTCGGAGATCTCCAGCCGATCTTCGAGACCGGCATCGGCGACCGACCTTCGCCGGCTCGGGCCGCCGCCCGGCCTCGTGACCCGACGCAGCGGGCTGGTGCGCGCCCCGAACGTCGGCATCGGGTTGGTGGTCGCGGGGAGCTCGGACCCGCCGGGGCCTCCGGGGCCGGCACGCCGCGGCCGGTTGGGTGGCCGGATCATCGCTCCCCCCGAGCGCGGGAGCGTAGGAAACGGCCCGGCCGACCCCAGCGGAAAGGTCCGTTCGCCCTCGAGAGAAAGGTGCACGGTCGCCCCATCGGTGCCGAACGTGACAACATCGACCGTAAGGGCACCAGCGCCGGAACCAAACCTCGCCGGCCCTATGGCCACCGCCCGGGCCGCGGGCCTCGCCATTGTCTTGTCGTTGACGCTCCTGCGCATCGCTCCCGAGGGGCCGGGAAGAAGATGGTGTACTTCCTCGCGCAATACGAGGGCGAGCATGAGGTCGTGATGCAGGTCATCGGCGAGAGCGGCGCCGACGGCGCCGACGGCGACGAGGGCGTCCCCTGCGATGCGGAGGGCGTCGGTCTCGGCCGGTTCCGGGTCCAAGGGATCGATGGCGCGCTCGAGCAATCGCCTGAGGTAGCGCTCACCGCTCCACGGATCCGGCGCCATGGCGACAGCTTGCCAGGTAGGCGGTCCGCGTCAGTCGCCCGAGGCCGTCAACCGAGGCCGTCAACCGAGGCCGCCAAGCGAGTCAGCCGGCCGAGGCAACCGGTCGAGTCAGCCGACCGGCTCGGCCCGGTAGCCCGCCGCCTCGAGGCAGGCGACGACGGCGGCGTGCTGGGCCTCGTCGCTCGTCTCGACCGTCACCTGCACCTCCACCTCGGCGACGTGCAGCGCCCGGCTGCTCCGGTGGTGCTCGACATCGAGGACGTTGAGTCCGAGCTCGGCCAGCCGGCCGGTTAGGGCGGCGAGGGCACCGGGACGGTCGGCCATCACGATCCGCAACACGAGGTAGCGGCCGGCGGCGGTCAGGCCGTGCTCGATCAGCTTGGTGAGGAGGAGGGGGTCGACATTGCCGCCGGAGAGCACGGCCACCGCAGGCCCGAGGCCGGGCACCTTGCCGGCGAGGAGCGCGGCCACGGCGACGGCGCCGGACGGCTCGACGACCGCCTTCGCTCGTTCGACGAGCAGCAGCATGGCGTGGCTGATCTCCTCCTCGTCGACCGTGACGACGTCGTCGACGTAGGCCTCGATGTGGGCGAGGGCCAATTCGCTCGTCTGGCGCACGGCGATCCCGTCGGCCATGGTCGTCACGTGGTCGAGCCTGACGGGGTGCCCGGCGTGGAGGGCGCGCAGGACCGTCGGAGCCCCGGCCGCCTCGACCCCGATGACCCGCACCGCCCTTCTGGTGTGGGCGAGGGCGGTCGCCACTCCGGCGAGTAGGCCGCCACCGCCGATAGGCACGACGACCACTTCGGCGTCGCTGGCCTCCTCGCCGATCTCGAGGCCGATGGTGCCCTGCCCGGCGATGACGGCCGGGTCGTCGAAGGGGGGGACGTAGACCGCGCCGTGCTCGGCGGCCCAGGCTCGGGCCAGCTCGATGCAGTCATCGACGGCTGCGCCCTCGAGGCGGACCGTCGCCCCGTAGCCGCGGGTGGCGTTGACCTTGGGGAGCGACGCCCCTTCTGGCATGAAGATCGTGGCAGCCCGACCGGCCTCGGCTGCGGCCAGGGCGACGCCTTGGGCATGGTTGCCGGCCGAAGCGGCGACCACGTCCTGCCCCTCGTCGAGCTGAGAGATGCGGTTGTAGGCCCCCCGGATCTTGAACGACCCGGTGCGTTGGAGGTATTCCGGCTTCAGGAGCATCTGCCGGCCGGTGAGCTGGGAGAGCGAGTTGGAGGTGCGGACGACGGTGGGGCGCAGCACCGGCGCGATCGTGCGTCGGGCCGCCTCGATGTCGACGAGGGTGATCACGGTTTCGTCCGGCGTTCCCGCTCAGGCCACGTACGGGCCGACTGCGCCGACTGGTCCGACCGTTCGGTGCCGGCCGGCCGGGAGCGGACGACGACCGAGTCGCGAGCCCGGACGTCGGCGAGCGCGGCCGCCCGACGCTCGGAGCGCCAGAGGGCGAGCTGGCGGGCGTCCTCTTCGCCGTTGGCGTCGTCGGCTCGCTGGGCGTGGCCCTCGTCGATCTGCAGCCACTGCACGAGGATGCCGATGGCCAGGGCGATGCTCAAGAGTGCGCCGGTCGACCACAGGACGCCGGCTCCGGTGTGAAGATCGGACAGGGTGATGCCGGGGGCGATCGGGTGCCGTTGGCTCTCCATGGCCAGGCCGAGGACCGAGTAGTAGACCACGCAGAGGAGCACATAGAGGATGCGCCAGCCGATGCCGAGGGTCTTCGGGCGCGGATCGGCGCCCATGACCGGCCAGACGAACAGGCACCCGACGACGAGGAGCTCAAGGTTGACGAGCTGGAGTCCCCAGGCGTGCGAGAGTGCCCACGCATACTGGCGGGAGAGGTAAAGGGCGAAGAGGGATGCGGCGAACACCGCCCAAGTCAGGGCCGGGTTGTAGACGACCTTTCCGGGGGTGCCCTCGATCAACGAGCGCAGTCGGGCGCCGCGAGCCGGCGCCGAGCTCTCGATGGCCAGGGTGAGCGGGGCCGAGAGGCAGAGCGCTATCGGAGCGAGCATGAAGATGCCGAGCTGCTGGACGGCGGCGATGCTGAACTTGGTGGTGTCGAAGGCGTCGAGCCCCGAGAGGGTGCTGACGGCGAGGAGGAGAATGGCGACGACGAACGCGGCGTTCCGGGCCGGCGGCCAGCGCCGGCCCTGGCCGGCCAGGCGGCGCACGCCGCGTCGATACCAAAGCGCCATCGCCGCGAGGACGACCGTCGGAGCGGGATGGAACCCGATCTTGGTGACGACGTCAAATGGGGTCACGCCGAGCGCCGCGAGCATCACCTACGAAGGTACCGCCGGGCGCCGGGTCGCCCCCAGCCGGGCGGATTGTGAGCGCGGCCTGAAGGTTGTGTAGAAAGTGTGCCAGTGACTGCGATCTCCTCCCCCGGGGACACGGTGGTGTCGGCTACGCCTGCGGTTCGCCCGGTCAACCCGGCGGATTACCGGCCGGCGTTCCTCAACGTCGGCGTGATCGTCTGGCTGGCATCGGAGCTGATGTTCTTCAGCGGCCTGTTCGCCGCCTTCTACACCCTGAGAGCATCGACACCGGTCTGGCCCCCCAAGGGCGACACCATCGACGCCGTCACGGTGGGCATGGCCACGATCATCCTGCTGATCTCGTCGGGGACCATGCAGATGGCCGTCCACAGGACGACCAAGGGTGACAAGGCCGGTTTCCTCGGGTGGCTGGCGCTCAGCTTCGCCCTCGGTGCCCTCTTCGACGGGATGCAGATCTCCGACTACATCGGCCGTCCCTTCCCGATCAGCCAAAACGCCTGGACCGGGTGCTTCTACGTCCTCACCGGCATCCACGCCATCCACGTCTTCGGCGGTCTGTTCGGCATGCTCCTCATGGGCCTGCGAGCCAAGCGGTCGAAGAAGTTCGGCCGTCACACGCTTCCGGCCGTCGAGTTCCTCTCGTACTACTGGCACTTCGTGGACGTGGTCTGGATCGCGCTCTACGCCTCGATCTTCCTGCTCAAGTGATGGCTTCCACTCCGCGTTTCCTGCGCTTCTTGCGGCCGCCCCGTTCGGGGGTCAGGCGGCGCCTCCTTGCAGGACCGATCGCCGTGCTCGGCCTCGGCGTGCTCGCCTTCTCGTTCTTCGCCGCCCTCGGTGGGGTGTCGAGCGCTTCGCGGCCGAAGGTGAGCACCGACCCGCAGACGATCGCCGCCGGCGAGCAGCTCTACAACCTGCACTGCTCCAGCTGCCATGGGGTCGCCGGCAGCGGTTCGACCAGGGCTCCTTCGCTCGTCTACGAGGGAGCGGCCGGCGCCGACTTCTACCTGTCGACGGGTCGGATGCCGTTGAACAACCCGCACGACCAGCCCATCAATCACCATCCCTTTTTCACCGAGGGCCAGATTCAGCAGCTCGACTCGTACATCAACGCCCTTCCTCAGATCAATGGCCGTAAGGGGAGCGGTCCTGGCATCCCCACGGTCCTGCCGCTCTGCCAGGGGTCGCAGGCGTCAAATTCCACCGGGATCGCCGCCGCCGAGCGCAACGGGACGGCCAAGTGCGTCACCTTGAGCTTCGGCCAGACGACCTTCGCGCTCAATTGCTCCCAGTGCCACCAGATCGGCGGCAACGGGGGCATCCTGTCCAAGGGCAACATCGTCCCGACCTTGCAAAACGCCGACATCACCCAGACGGCCGAGGCCATGCGGATCGGACCTATCCCGATGCCCAAGTTTGGTTCTGGGCAGCTCAGCGCCGTGCAGCTCGCCGCCGTCGCCCACTATGTCCAGTACCTGCAGCATCCCAACCACGCCGGAGGGTTCAAGATCACCGGGTTCGGTCCTGTTGCCGAGGGCTTCGTCGGCATCATCGCCGGCCTCGGCCTCCTTCTCATCGTCTCTCGACTAATGGGGACCCGGGGATGAGCGACGACGACCGGCCTTCGCTCTCGCCGGGAAGCGAGTCGTACCTCGACGACCCCACCCACTTCGGCATCGACCGCGGCGACGAGTGGCCCGACGACGTCCCCCGCGACCAGGACGACACCAGGTGGCGCTACGACCAGGACCCCCAGGGCGCCCGGCGCGCCGAGCTGCGGATCGCCGCGTGCTGGATGGTGACCCTGCTGTGCGGCGTGGGCCTGGCGACGGTCTACGTCGAGGGCGGCCAGCCGCAGGTCGAGGGCATTCTGCTCTTCGCCGGATTCGGGTTCCTCGGCCTCGGCTTCATCTTCTGGGCCAGGGACCTGCTGCCCGGCCACGACGTCACCGCCAGCCGCGGCCACCACGGGCAGTCGGCCGCCTCGGCGAGGGCCGCCGTGGTCGAATCCCTTGGCCGAGGTCTCGAGCCCATGGCCCGCCGTCCGTTCCTCGGCAAGGTGCTCGGTCTCGTCGGCGGCGTCTTCGGCCTCGGGGTGCTGTTCCCCCTCGCGTCGCTCGGACCGCGTCCCCACGTGACCCTCGAGTCCACGCCGTGGGGCAAGGACGTCAGGGCCGTCAACGAGGACGGCGAGCCGGTGAAGCCGGGCGACATCTCCCTGCGCGGCGTCCTCACCGTGTTCCCCGAGACCGACCCCAAGGCGGCACAGAGCGCGACGATCCTCATCAACCTGGGGACGGCCATCTCCCGGTTCGAGATCCCTCCGTCCCGCACCAGCTGGCATGTGGGCCCCTTGGTGGCGTTCTCCAAGATCTGCACCCACGCCGGCTGCCCGGTCGCGCTCTACAACACCGACCAGCAGCAGCTGGTGTGCCCCTGTCACCAGTCCACCTTCGACGTGCTCGCCGACTGCAAGCCGGTCTTCGGGCCTGCGCCCCGCCCGCTCCCGCAATTGCCCCTGGGTGTCGACCAGGAGGGGTACCTTGTCTCCCAGAGTGACTACACCGAGCCGGTAGGCCCCGGATACTGGAATCGCGGATGAGCATTACGTCTGAGCGGCGGGCGGCGCAGAAGCGCCAGGAGGCCGAGAAGGCCTCGCTCGACTTCGTGGACGACCGTTTCGGGTCTTCCAGCTTCCTGCAGTCGGCGATGGACAAGATCTTCCCCGACCACTGGAGCTTCATGGTCGGCGAGATCGCGATGTACTCCCTCGTGGTCCTGCTCATCACGGGGACCTACCTGGCCCTGTACTACACGCCATCGTCCGCCACGGTCATCTACCACGGCAGCTACAAGCCCCTCGACGGCCAGTCGATGAGCGAGGCGTACCAGTCGGTGATCAACATCTCCTTCCAGGTCCGAGCCGGGCTCGTCATGCGTCAGGTCCACCACTGGGGCGCCGTGGTGTTCATGGCCGCCATCGCCTTCCACCTCTGCCGGATCTTCTTCTCCGGCGCCTTCCGCCGTCCCCGCGAGGTCAACTGGATCATCGGCCTGCTGCTGCTGATCAGCGTCATGCTCGAGGGGTTCAGCGGCTACTCGCTCCCCGACGACCTCCTCTCCGGCACGGGCCTCAGGGTGGTGTTCTCCATCGTGGAGTCGATCCCGCTCCTCGGGACCTGGCTCGCCTTCGACCTGTGGGGCGGCCAGTTCCCCGGTACCACGCTCATCACGCGCCTGTTCGTGATCCACGAGTTCGTCTTCCCGCTCGTCATCGTGGGCTTGCTTAGTGCCCATCTGGCCATCCTGTGGCGCCAGAAGCACACAGACTTCCCTGCGCCGGGCAAGACCGAGACCAACATCCAAGGCAGCCGCCTCTGGCCGCAGTATGCGCTCAAGTCGGCCGGGCTTTTCATGATGGTCATCGCCGTGCTCACGGCGCTCGGCGGCATCTTCCAAATCAACCCGATCTGGATCTACGGGCCGTACCAGCCCTACAACGCCTCGGCCGGCTCGCAGCCCGACTGGTACGTGGGCTGGCTCGACGGCTTCCTCCGGCTATGGCCGCACTGGGAGTTCCGTTCCTTCGGCCACGAGATCGCCAACCCGTTCTTCCCTGGGGTGTTGATCCCCGGTGTGATCTTCACGATCATGTTCGCCTGGCCGTGGATCGACAAGAAGATCTACAACGACTACGGACCACACAACCTCCTCGACTATCCGAGGGACAAGCCGTTACGGACCGCGGTCGGCGTGGCCGCCCTCGCCTTCTTCGTCGATCTCACGTTGGCCAGTGCGAGCGACCTCCTCGGCAACGACCTCCACATGGGCTACGAGCGGATCATCGAGATCCTCCAGTACGGCACGTTCGTCGCGCCGATCGTCGCCGGGGTGATCGCCTACAAAACGTGTGTCGCCCTGCAGCGCACGGGTGCCCACCCCATCCGCAAGCCGGTCGGCGGCATCATCGTGCGCGGGACCGACGGCTCGTACCATACGCTCGGCGACGACCATCACGGCGAGCATGCCGGCAACGGACACGCCAACGGCAACGGGCACGCCGACGGGAACGGCAACGGCAATGGCCACACAGACGAGCCATCCGACGAGCCGGTGCCGGCCACCGCCGGCAATGGCGGCGCGGTGACCGAATCGGAAGACGACGACGCCTTGGCCGGTGCGGGTCCCGGTCCCTCGACGCCCGCCGCCGGCGGCCCTTCGGGCGCAGGTGCTGCACCCGCACCCGACGACTGAGGTCAAACCGATCAGGACGCCGGCGGTGGTCCGGCCCGAGGCGTGAGCACCCTCCGGGCGGTGTCGACGCGGCGCGTGAGGCCGGCCCTGTCGAGGTGCTCGAACAACGGGACGGCGACGCGGCGAGAGGTCCCAAGCAACCGGCGAGCCTCCGAGACGGTAAAGGGCCCGGCCAGCGACCGAAGACGGGTGACGGCCTCCACGGAAGCATCGGGGCGGAGAACGATCCCGCCGGGCAGCAGGAGCACGACGCCTGCGGCTGCGGCCGCGGCGAGCGGTCGGGCGGTCAGGCCGGCGGCGTTCAGGTCGTCGGCGGTCGGAGCGTCGAAGGGTGCATCCGACAGGCGGTCGAGGAACGGGCGGAGCGCGTCCAGGACGGGCCGGGCGAGGGTGCGACGCTGCCCCCGCCGCACGACGCGGCCGGCGGCGAGGGCCAGGTCATCGCGGTCTTCGACGAGCCCGGCGAGCAGCGCCGGTTCGGGGAGGCCGAGGGCACGGACGGCCTCGGCCGCGACGACCCCGTCCTGCACGAGTCGTTCGTCGCCGGCCGCGCCGTCCAGGAGGCGGGTGAGATCCTGACGCCACCGGTCCCACTGGAGCGCCGTGACCACCCATCCGGCGTGCTCGACGGCGTCGCCGGCACGCAGCCCGGTAGCGACGCCGAGCTGAGTCAGCAGGCGGCGGGACACGACGCCGCGCCGTCGCAGCTCGTCGTCTAAGTCGGGGTGGTCGCTCGCGCCGGCCAGGGCGGCGGCGCGCGCCCGCGCCGAGCCCCTGGCGCCGAGGTCGGGCGGGGTCGGATCGATGACCACGATGCCGGCGGCGACCCGGCGGCGACCCGGGTCGCGTAGCAGGGCCCGGTCGCCGACCTGGAGGGGCAGCGGGCTGTGCAGGATCAGGCGACGGTGGCCGGCGTCGATGGTCCGCAGTCGCACGGGGACGGCCGCGCTACCGATGTGGAGGACCAGCTCGGTCGGCAGCCGGTCCACGTCCGGCGAGGTGAGGCGCACGTCGACCAGGTCAGTCCGCAGCCACGCCCCCGGGGTCAGGAGCGCCTGGCCTCGCTGCGGGCGCCGGCGGGCGTGGCCGCGCAGGTTGACCGCGACGCGAGCGACCGCGTCCACGGCGTCAGCCTGGGAGCCCATGCGCTGCAGGCCGCGGACCGCCACCGGCTCGGCGTCGAGGTCCAAGACGTCGTCGACGCCAATGCGGCCGGCGCCGAGGGTGCCGGTGACGACGGTGCCGAAGCCGGTCACCGTGAACGAGCGGTCCACCCACATCCGGACGCGAGCGTCGAGGTCGGGGCGGGGCAACCCGTCGACGAGGCGGACGAGGGCCTGGCGCAGCCCGTCGAGCCCGGTCCCGTCGACGGCGGACACGGCCACGGCCTCGACGCGGCCCAGGCTCGTGGACGCCAGCCTGGCTGTGGCGTCGGCCATGACGGGGGCGGGGTCGGCCAGGTCGCTGCGGGTCACGGCGAGGAGCCCGTGGCGGACGCCGAGGGCGTCGATGGCGGCGACGTGCTCGGCGGTCTGCGCCGACCAGCCCCCGTCGGCGGCCACCACCACCAAGACGGCGGGAACGGGCCCGATGCCGGCCAACATGTTGGTGGTGAACCGCTCGTGGCCAGGGACGTCCACGAAGGCGACGACCTCGCCGCCAGGCAGCGTGGTCCACGCGTAGCCGAGGTCGATGGTCATGCCCCGGCGTCGCTCCTCCGCCCAGCGGTCGGGCTCCATCCCGGTGAGGGCGCGAACGAGGGCCGACTTGCCGTGGTCCACATGCCCGGAGGTGGCGATCACGTGCAGCGCAGGACCGCCTCGGCTAGCGCCTCGTCCGAGGCGGGAGGGATGCATCGCAGGTCGAGCAGGCAGCGCCCGCGGGCGACGGTGGCGACGACGCAAGGATCCCCGAGGCGGAGGGGTGCGACCCGCGACTCGGGAACGGCGACGGCCCATCCGGGGAGGCCGAGGCCGGGACCGCCGCCGCCGCCCACGGCGCCGGCATGGGCGACGACCTCGCCGCCGACCCGGGCCGCCAGCGTGTCGCAGCGGGCTCTGAGCTCCCCGGGGTCGGCGTGCAGCGACCGATGGACCGGGGTGGGCGGACCGACGAGGGTGGCTTCGATGGCGGCCAAGGCGAGCTTGTCGACCCGTAGGGCGCGTGCCAGCGGATGACGTCGGAGGCGGTCGACGAGGTCGGCATCGCCGGCGATGATGCCGAGCTGCGGGCCGCCGAGGAGCTTGTCACCGCTCGCGGTCACCACCGACGCGCCGTGGCGGAGCGCCGTGGTGATATCCGGTTCGTCGCCCAACAGGGGCTCGGGACGGAGCAGGCCAGAACCGACGTCGACGACGAGGGGCGGGCCGAGCTCGGCGAGCTCGGCGACGGTGGCCTCCGACGTGAAGCCGGTCAGCTGGAAGTTGGAGGGGTGGACCTTGAGGATGCAGCCCGTCGCGGTGCCGACGGCGCCGGCGTAGTCGCCGACGGCGGTGCGGTTGGTCGTACCTACCTCCCGCAGCGTGGCTCCTGTGGTGACGGCCAGCTCCGGGAGTCGGAAGCCGTCACCGATCTCGACCAGCTCGCCGCGTCCCCACACGACCTCGCGCCCGGCTGCGAGCACGGTGAGGGCGAGGAGGAGGGCGGCGGCGCCGTTGTTGACGACGTGGACGTCTCCGGCGTCGGGGAGGGCGGCGCGGAGCGCCTCGAGCGCGCCCGCGCCGCGCCGGCGCCGGCGGCCGTCGTCGACGTCGTATTCGACGTCGACGTAACCCGAAGCCGTCACCATGGCCAGGACCGCCGCGTCCGACAACGGCGCCCGGCCGAGGTTAGTGTGCAGCACCACCCCGGTCGCGTTGAGGACCGGGCGGAGGCCGGCCTGCCGCCCGGCCAGGCGCCGGACGATGTCGTCGACGAGGTGGTCTGGCGTCACCGAGCCGGACCTGACCGAGTCCTGCCCGGCCCGGACGGCGTTGAGCACCACGTCGCGTGACCAGCGCTCGAGGGTCGACGCGACCCTGGCGTCGGCGAGCAGGTCGTTGGTGGCGGGGACCTTTCGGCGCGGGTCGTCGGTCTGGCTCATGGCTTGGGAGGTTTGTCGGAGCGGAGGCGGACGGGAATCGAACCCGCCGGACCCGCAAGCAGGTCCCGCCGGTTTTGAAGACCGGGAGGGTCACCAGACACCTCAACGCCTCCCCGAGGGCGGCAGCGCTCGTGGCCCGACAGTAGCCCAGGTGGTCACGGTCCGGTTACCGGCATCGAGCGAGGAAGCGGCAGAGTGGGGCATGGCTATGTTCCGGTTGACGGCGACAGCACACGGCGGGGGGTGCGCCTGCAAGATCGCGCCGGGCCGGCTCGAAGCGATGGTCTCCGGCCTGGTGGGGAGGCCATTCCCCCAGTTGGTCGTGGGACTCGACGACGGTGACGACGCCGCCGTGGTCCGCCTGGGAGACGGCCAGGGCGTGATCAGCACCGCCGACTACTTCACGCCCGTGGTCGATGATCCCTACGACTGGGGGAGGATCGCTGCCGCCAACGCCCTTTCCGACGTGTATGCAATGGGAGGGGCCCCGATCGTCGCCATCAACCTGCTCTGCTGGCCGGTCGACGTCCTGCCGATGGAGATGGCCGGCGAGGTGTTGCGCGGAGGCCTCGACGTGGCGACCCAGGCCGGTTGCCCGGTCGCCGGCGGTCACAGCGTCGACGACCCCGAGCCCAAGTACGGGATGGCCGTGACCGGCCTGGTCGCCCTTGACCGGCTGCTGCGCAACGACGCCGGCACCGCTGGCGTGCCCTTGTCGCTCAGCAAGCCGCTCGGCCTCGGGGTGCTCAACAACCGCCACAAGCAGACGGGGGAGGTCTTTGCCCACGCCGTGGCCACCATGGTCGAGCTCAACCAGGCGGCGTCGGTGGCCGCCGTGGCGGCCGGCGCCCGCGGCGCGACCGACGTGACCGGGTTCGGCCTGCTCGGCCATCTCTACAAGCTGGCCCGGGCCAGCGGGGTGACCGGCGCGGTCGATGCCGCCGCCGTGCCCTACCTGGAGGGGGCAAGGGAGGCGGCCGCGGCCGGGTTCGTGAGCGGGGGGACCAGGCGGAACCTGGAGTGGGTGGTTCCGCACACGTCGTTCGGGTCCGCCATCGATGAGACCGAGCGGTTGCTCCTTGCCGACGCCCAAACAAGCGGCGGACTGCTCGTCGCCGGGGAGGTCCCGGGCCTTCCGATCATCGGCGAGCTCGTGGCCCGGCGCGACACAGTCCTCGAGGTGTCGTGAGCGGCCCTCAGAGGTGCCGGACCCGCAGGCCGCCGTCGACGCGGGCCCGTTGGGGTACGACCACGTACCGGGGGTCGTCGGCGGACTGCTGACCGGCGTGAAAGATCCCGAAACGGGTGCAGACCGACCCGGCGACGAGGGACGCGCCCGCTGCGGCTGCGCCGAGACGCCGCCGCCGTCCGGCCACGGCGGCCAGGACGGCGCCGAACGCGGTCAGGGCCCTGGCCGCCTTCAGGTAGGAGCCGGCCCGACCAGCGTGCATCGGCTCGGCGGTTACGCCCATCGCCTTCTCCATCCGCCTGGAAATGACGAGGTCGACGGCCGCTCCGCCGATGGCCATGGCCCGGGCGGGGGCCGACTCGGCGAGGGGTGCGGTCACCATCCCCATCCCGCCCGCAGCCGCCGCGGCGGAGCCGACGAAGACGAACGGGAGCTGCCGGTGCGCCTCGTGCCACGTCGGAGTGGCCGTGTCAGCGAGCAGCACCGCGGTGTAGGAGGCCAACGCCGGCGCCAGGGCGGCGGCGGCGACACCTGCGCTGCGACCGAGTGGCGATGCCGGCGGGCCGACGAGGCGGCGCAACCGGCGGGGGAGAACCTTGCCGAGCTCGGTGGCCGCCGCCAATCCTGCCATCGGCCCGTAGACGCTCAGGATCCACGTGCCGACGCTCATCGGAGAGGTGACCTTGGCTACCCGCAGCATGTGGTGGAAGCGGGCCGGGCGCCCCAAGTCGTGGACCAGCGCCGCGAACGAGAAGGTCACCGCGCCGAGCGCCGTCAACCGCGAGGCGCGGCGCAGGGACCGGCGCCGGGTCAGGTCGGCGCCAGCGGCGAGAAGCGATGAGCCGCCGGCCAGTCCTCCGAGGAACAGGTAGGCCGGGATGTCGGCCTCCCAGGGCGACGCTTTGACGATGGGCCGGTTGTAGTACGACTCGAACTCGGCAGGGGGCACCATGAGCTGCTCGCCGCGACCTCGCCCGCGCCGCCTGCGGCGACCCTCGCCGGGAGCGGGATCGGCGGCGCCCGGGCCGCTCATCCGCGCCGTCCCGTGGTGAACGCGGCGAAGGTGCCGGCCAGGAGGCCGATGGCGGCGATGCCGGCGGTGCGCCACATCTGCGGCAGGTCCCTGGTCGTCACGACCGGATCGGGCGGAAGCCCGTAGACCTCGGGCTTGTCGAGCAACAGGAACATCGCCCCGGTCCCTCCGACCCCGTCGTTGGGGTCGCGGCCGTAGAGCTCGGCGCGCTCCTCTCCCGCTTCGACCAGGGTCGCAAGCCGCGTGTCGGCCCGGAGTCGGAGCTCGTCGAGGTCACCGAACTGGATGGACTGCGTCGGGCAGGCCTTGGCGCAGGCCGGCTCCTGATCGCCCTTCAGGCGGTCGTAGCAGAGGGTGCACTTCTGGGCTACGCCGATGGCGGGATCGTGCTCGGGTCCGGTTCGCCGCTCGATGACCCCGTAGGGGCAGGCCGGCACGCAGTAGCCGCAGCCGTTGCAGATCTCGTTCTGCACCACGACGGTGCCGAACTCGGTGCGGAATAGTGCGCCCGTCGGACAGACGTCGAGGCAGGCGGCATGGGTGCAGTGCTTGCAGACGTCGGATTCCATCAACCACCGAAACGACGGCTTGTCCGCTGCGGTTTGGGGCTGCTCGATGAAGGCGACGTGGCGCCACGTCGACGCCCCCAGCCCGACCGAGTTGTCATAGGACATCCCGGTGAGGTCGAGGCCGTCTTCGGGGACGTGATTCCACTCCTTGCACGCGACCTCGCAGGCCTTGCAGCCGATGCAGATGCTCGTGTCGGTGAAGAACCCCTTGCGCTTCGGCGGGTTGACGTGTCCGGCGTCGACGGCCGGGTCGATCGGACCGAAGAAGCTGTTGGCCAAGCTGCTCATTGCCTCATTGCTCGGTTCCTGTGGCGTCGGTGATCCCGGCCCGACGCCGGTAGTCGTCGAGGTAGCGAAGCAGCGCCGGCCCCCGCGGTCGACGCCCGGGTCGGACATCGCAGGTGGCGGCCTTGGTCTCTTGGATGTGGACGTTGGGGTCGAGGACGACCGAGACCAGCTCGTTGGCCGCGTCGCCGATGGTCATGCCGTTGGCGCCCCAGTGATACGGCAGCCCGACCTGATGGATGGTGCGCCCCTGGACCTGCAGCGGGCGCATCCGTTCGGTGACCATCACCCTCGCCTCGATGGCGTTCCGGGCCGAGACGATCGTTGCCCAGCCGAGGTGCTCGAGACCCCGCTCGGCGGCCAGCTCGGGGCTGACCTCACAGAAGAAGGCCGGCTGCAGCTCGGAGAGGTACGGCAGGAAGCGGCTCATGCCTCCCGCCGTGTGGTGTTCGGTCAGCCGGTAGGTGGTGAAGACGTAGGGGAACACGTCGCGGCCCTGGCCCCTGCCGTTGGGGTGGTAGCGGTTCTCCGGGCGGGAGTGCAGGCCGCGCCCCGGGTTGCGTTGCTGGGCGTAGAGGGGGTTGTCGACGGGTGACTCCTGCGGTTCGTAGTGGCTCGGCAGCGGCCCGTCGGCCAGGCCGGCCGGGGCGTACAGCCACGCCTTGCCGTCGGTCTGCATGATGAACGGGTCGTCGCCGGCGATGGCGTCCTCGGCCTGCGCCCCTTCCGGCGGCCGGTAGTCGGGCCGCTTGTTCGCCTCGAAGTCCGGAACGTCGTGGCCCGTCCACTTGCCCTGGTCCTCGTCCCACCAGACGTAGGCCTTGCGCTCGCTCCACGGCTTCCCTTCGGGATCGGCTGACGCCCGGTTGTAGAGGATCCGGCGGTTGGCGGGCCACGCCCAACCCCACTCGGGAGCAACCCAGCTCTGGTCCCGGCCGGGCTTGCGGCGTGCCGCCTGGTTGACGCCGTTGGCATTGACCCCGCAGTAGATCCAGCAGCCGCACGCCGTCGATCCGTCGTTTTTGAGCTCGGTGTACGCCGGCAGGGGCCGACCCTCCGCGTCCCAACCGTTGATCTCGGCGAGGACCGCCTGGGCGTCAGGCTCGGCCTGGCGCCCTTCGGTGGGATAGTCCCAGGTGAGGTCGAGGACGGGGCGGTCCATCTCGTCGGTCGACCCGGCCAGCTTTTCGCGGATGATGCGACCGAGGTGGAAATAGAACCAGAGCTCGCTGCGGGCGTCTCCTGCGGGCTCGACGGCCTGGTGATGCCACTGCAGCATTCTTTGGGTGTTGGTGAAGCTGCCGTTCTTCTCGGTGTGGGCGGCGGCGGGCAGGAAGAAGACCTCCGTACCGATGTCCTCGGTCTTCATCTCGCCGGTCTCGATCTCGGGGCCGTCCTTCCACCACGTCGCGCTCTCGATCATCACCATGTCCCGCACGACCAGCCAGTCCAGGTTGGCCATCCCCAAGCGCTGCATCTTGGCGTTGGCGCTGCCGACCGCCGGGTTCTCCCCGACGAGGAAGTAGCCACCGCCGCCCTCGTCGATCTGGCGCATCACCGTGCTGTAGGTGCCATGATCGCCGGTCAGGCGGGGCAGGTAGTCGAAGCGGTAGTCGTTGTCGGCCGTGGCGGCATCACCCCACCACGCCTTGAGCAGGCTGACCGCGTAGGAGCGCATGTTGCCCCAGTAGCCCTGAGTCCCGGCGTCCGCCGCGACGAAGTCGTCGAGGGTCTCGTGCTCGTGGGCGTTTGGCATCGGGATGTAGCCGGGCAGGAGGTTGAAAAGCGTGGGGATGTCGGTCGAGCCCTGAATGCTGGCGTGGCCGCGCAGGGCGAGGATGCCTCCGCCGGGTCGGCCGATGTTGCCGAGCAGGGTCTGCAGGATGGCGGCGGTCCTGATGTACTGGGCGCCGACGGTGTGGTGGGTCCAGCCGACGGCGTAGGCGAACGCCGACGTCCGGTCGCGACCTGAGTTGGCCGTCAGCGTCTCGGCGACCTGTGCGAACAGGTCCTCAGGGACCCCGCACACCTCGGCGACGAGTTGAGGGGTGTAGCGGGCGAAGTGCCGCTTGAGGATCTGATAGACGCAGCGGGGGTGCTGCAGCGTCGGGTCGGTGTCCGGCTCGCCGTGGATGCTCGGGCCGCCGCTGCCATGGGTGTCGCCCGCAGCGGTTTCGTCGCTGTGGCCGCTCCTTCCGCTTCCGACCCTGTCGTTGTAGTCGGCGTCGCGAGCGCCCGCCGCCGGAGATTCGGCCACACCCTGGTACTGCCACGTTGCCGTGTCATAGGACCGAGTCTCGGGGTCGAACCCGGAGAACAGGCCGTCGAGGTCCTCGGTGTCGACAAAGTCCTTGCCGATTATGGCGCTGGCGTTGGTGTAGGCCGCGACGTACTCACGGAACTCGTTGCCCGTGGTCAGGACGTGGTTGATCAGACCTCCGAGAAAAGCGATGTCGGAACCGGCCCGCAGCGGGACGTGCAGGTCGGCTACGGCGCTTGTCCGGGTGAAGCGGGGATCGACGTGGATGACCTTGGCGCCGCGCGCCTTCGCCTCCATCACCCACTGGAAACCGACCGGATGAGCCTCCGCCATGTTGGACCCCTGGATGACGATGCAGTCAGCGTTGGCGAGATCCTGCTGAAAGGTGGTGGCCCCTCCACGACCGAACGATGTCCCCAGACCGGGAACAGTGGAGGAGTGTCATATGCGGGCCTGGTTCTCGACCTGGATGGCGCCGAGCGACGTGTAGAGCTTCTTCATGAGGTAGTTCTCCTCGTTGTCGAGGGTCGCTCCTCCGAGGCTCGCAAGGCCCATCGTCCGGCGGGTCCGCTTACCGTCCTGCTCCCATTCCCAGCTCTCGCGACGGGACCGGATCACGCGCTCTGCGATCATGTCCAGGGCGACGTCGAGGTCGAGTGACTCCCACTGCGTCCCGTGCGGGCGCCGGTACTTGACCTTGTACTCACGGGCCGGGCCAGTCACCAGCTGCTTGCTAGCCGAGCCCTTAGGGCAGAGGTGCCCGCGTGAGACAGGGGAGTCGGGGTCACCCTCGATCTGCGTCACGGCTCCATCCTTGACGAAGACGGTCTGCCCGCAGCCCACCGCGCAGTAAGGGCACACAGACTTGACCACGGTGTCCGCATCGGCGGTCCGGGGCCGCAACGAACGGCTGCTCGTCGATTCGACCGCCGTGCCGCGACCCAGGCGGTCGCCGGCACGGAACTGCTTGCTTACCGGCCAGCTGCCAAGCAGTCTGCGAATCACCACCAGTTCTTACCCGATGCCCTTCCGGTGAAACCGTCCATGGTCTACTTGGTCAGGGTGTAGCCGGCCGCAAGGTCGAGGGTGACGGCGACGGTGAGGTACATCAGCCAAAGCCCGACCAAAAGGTGGACGAGACCGAGGAGTCGCTCGCCGACCTTCAAGCCCACGCTGGCGGGAATCTCGCTCACGTAGACGGCGGCCAGCCCGCAGAACAGGGCGCCGACCGGCCAGTCGCTCGCGTGGAAGAAGGCAATGGCGCCGATCACGGACAACACGATGAAGGCGACGGCCATCCCGACGTTGGGTCGGGCGTCGCTGCCCCGGTACCGGTTCCAGCCGAGCGCGAACCAGTGGATGCCGTAGGCGGAGAAGGCCAGGGCGGCCATGTAGAGGACGCTTTGGGAGCCGAAGACGTTGAACCAGGTCAGGCCGACGAACAGCGTCACGCCGGTCACGACCTGACAAAGACCGGGGAGGAAGATGCCCCACACGCCCATGGACCGGTCGACGCGCTCGTCCCTGGCCGGGAAGCCGAACAGCTCGGTCGGGCCCCAGATCAGGTAGCCGGTCCCGAGACCGAAAAAGCCGAGGGCGATGGGCGCAAACATCGAAGACGTAAAGGCGGATGACATGAGGGACCGCTACCCCGATCGTTGCAACGACAATCCCTCAGCATCCGTGCCCGCATGACCCGCCGGGCCCCCTGGCGTTTGCGCGCCTTCGGTCGACCAGAATGAGCGACTGCTGAGGAGCGCTACTCCTCGCGCGCTTCGGCCTCCACGGCGAAGCCGATGATGCCGCCGATGAGGAGGATCCCGGCGATCACCCAGTACCACGTGCCGAAGATGAGGGCCACGCCGGCGAAGATGGCACCGAGACCGACGCCGGCGGGCCAGATCGAAGCCGCAGGGAAGAAGCCCACCTCCCCGGCGCCGTCGGCCTGGGTGGCGTCGGTCCTGTCCTCGGGTCGATCGATGCCCTCACGACGCCGCCACTGCAACAGCAGGAAGCTTCCGATGAGGGCGTAGGCGGCGAAGCTGAAGATGAGCAGGGCCGTGCCCGTCGACTCGCGGCTCCAGAACCAGTAGATGATGTCGACGACCCCGAGAAAGAGCGCCGCCCCCCCCATGGTCTTGTACTCGAAGCGCATCAGTGACCGACTTCGGTGAGGCGGTCGGGGTGGTTGGCGTCCCACAGCGGCCGCTCGGAGCGGATAGGAGGCAGGATCTCGAAGTTGTGCTCGGGCGGAGGTGACGATGTGGCCCACTCGAGGGTCTGGCCGTCCCAGGGGTTGTCGCCGGCGATGGCCCCTCGACGCATGCTGTGGAAGATGTTGATCAGCGTGGGCACGACGCCGATGCCGATCAGGTAGGCACCGATGGTGGACAGCTCGTTGAGGAAGTTCCAACCGGCGTCCGCCGGATAGGTGAAGATCCTCCGCTGCATACCCCGTAGGCCGAGGTCGTGCTGGGGGAAGAAGGTCAGGTTGAAGCCGATGAACAAGATGGCGAAGCTGAGCTTGCCCAGCCGCTCGTCGAGCATCCTTCCCGTGTACTTGGGGAACCAGTAGTAGATCGAGGCGAACACGGCGAAGACCGACCCGCCGAACATCACATAGTGGAAGTGGGCCACGATGAAGTAGGTGTCGTGGAGCTGGAAGTCGAGCGGCGGCTCGGCGAGCATGACGCCCGTGAGCCCTCCGATGAGGAACATAGTGAGGAAGCCGAGGGAAAAGAGCATCGCCGAGTTGAGGGTGAGCGTGCCCTGCCACATGGTGCCGATCCAGTTGAAGAACTTGATGCCGGTCGGTACGGCGATCAGCAGCGAGAGGGCGGCGAAGAAGGGGAGCAGCACCGCTCCAGTCGTGTACATGTGGTGGGCCCACACGCCCATCGAGAGGCCGCCGATGGAGAGCGTGGCGCCGATCATGCCCTTGTAGCCGAAGACCGGCTTCTTGGACATGGTGGCGAAGACCTCGGTGACCACGCCGAAGTAGGGCAGGGCGAGGATGTAGACCTCGGGGTGGCCGAAGAACCAGAAGAGGTTCTGCCACAGGATCGGTTGGCCGCCGCCGTTGGGGTTGAAGAAGTTGGTGGCGAGGTGCCGGTCGCACCACAGGAGGGCCAAGGCCGAGGTGAGCACGGGGAAGGCGAGCAGCACGAGGAACATCGTGACGAGTGTGTTCCAGCAGAAGATCGGCATGCGGAACATGACCATGCCCGGCGCCCTGAGGGTGAAGGTCGTCGTGATCACGTTGACGGCGGTGAAGATGCCGGAGAAGCCGGTGAGGGCGATGCCGATGATCCACATGTCGGCGCCGGGGCCCGGCGAGTGCACGGCTTCGGTCAGCGGGGCGTAGCCGAACCAGCCGAAGTCGGCGGCGCCGTTGTTGGTGAGGAACCCGCCGCTCATGATGAGGAAGCCGCCCAGGTACAACCAGTAGGACAGGTTGTTGAACCGGGGGAAGGCCATGTCCGGCGCCCCGATCTGCAGGGGCAGGACGTAGTTGGCCAGGCCGAAGGCGAACGGCCCGAGGAAGACAAAAAGCATGATCGTGCCGTGCATCGTGAGCAGCTGGTTGTACACGCCGGCTTCGAGGAAGTGGTTGTCGGGCACGATGAGCTGCGTGCGCATGAGCTCGGCCATCATCCCGGCGAAGAGGAACCCGATGAAGGCCGTCACCATGTAGTTGAGGCCGATCTGCTTGTGATCGGTACTCGTGATGTACTTGACGAATCCGCTGGGCCGGGGGCCGGGGATGATCTCGAGGAGCGGCTCCTCGGCAATCGGCCGTTCGGGCGGCCGCTCCTGGATGATTGTCATGAGCAGCTCCCTCCGGCTCCACCGCCGGCACAGGTGATCGAGTTGGCGGGTTGCTGGTGCATCCAGGTGTTGAACTTGGCCGGCGTCATGACGACGACCTCGAAGCGCATGAAGGCGTGGTACGTGCCGCACAGCTGCGTGCACTCGCCGATAAATGTCCCCGTCTTGGTGGCGTTGATGTCGATGACGTTGTCGATCCCCTGGATGAGGTCACGCTTCTCCAGGAACTCGGGGACATAGAAGGAGTGGTTGACGTCCGCGCTCTGCAGTTTGAACTGCACCGTCTCGTGGTCGGGCATGTGCAGCACCGGCAGGGCCGAGCTGTCGTTGATGCTGGGCTGGCTGGCGACGCTGCCGATCTCCTCGTGGCCGTTGGGGTAGGTGAAGCGCCACCCCCACTGGAAGCCGAGCACGTCGATCTTGACCGCCGGCGTCTTGGACACGTGGTCGATCTTGTTCTCCACGCCGTACATCAAGCCGAAGATGACGGCGACGAGGATCAGCGGGATGATCGTGTAGGCCGCCTCGATGGGGATGTGATACTGAAACTGCTTCGCCGTGCGGGTGTCGCCGGGCCGGACCCGGTAGCGGACGAGGCACCAGATGATCCCACCGAAGACGATCACGCCGATCGGGATGGCGATGTAGTACGTGATTCGCCACAGGTTCAAGGTCGCGTTGGAGTTGGTCGTGATGCCGTGCGGCGACCCGAAGTTCGTCGCTAGGAGGGGGGCGGCGGCGATGAGGCTCACTGGCGCGACTCTAAGCAGTCTCGGCGGCGCGTACCAACCCGGCGCAGGGCGCAGCGCAGGCCCCGATTGCCACAGGGCGCCAGAGGCCCTATCCTGGGCATCCGGCCGTTTCTCACTCTCCACGCTTTCCGAGGTTTCTGTGCGCACCTTCACCCCAAAACCCGCCGACATCGAGCGCGCCTGGTACGAAGTCGACGCCGATGGCGCCGTGCTCGGCCGGCTGGCGTCCGAGGTGGCCAGGGTGTTGCGCGGCAAGCACAAGCCCATCTTCGCCCCGCACGTCGACACCGGCGATCACGTCATCATCGTCAACGCCGCCAAGGTCGTCATGACGAGCGACAAGGCGGACCGCAAGTTCTACTACCGCCACTCCGGTTACCCGGGAGGGCTGCGGTCCCGCTCCTATCGGGAGTTGCTCGACACGAGGCCCGAAGAGACCGTTCGTCGCGTCGTCAAGGGCATGCTGCCGAGGGGAGCCCTCGGCGCCGACATGCTGCGCAAGCTCAAGGTCTACGCCGGCCCAACCCACCCGCACGCCGCCCAGGGACCCATACCGCTGACGGTCGACTCCTCGGTCCACCCGCCCAGCTGAACCGCTCTTCTGAACCAGTCGCTACCACCAGGAGTACTCCAACCCCGTGCCTCAACCGCTGACCCAGACCACAGGACGAAGGAAAGCGGCGGTGGCGCGCGTCCGTTTCCGTCCCGGTACCGGTCGGGTGCTCGTCAACCGCCGCCCGATCGAGGAGTACTTCCCGTCGGCGACCCACCGGATGATCATCACCGAGCCCTTCCGGGTTGCCGAGAAGGACGAGGCCTACGACGTCGACGCCACCATGGACGGTGGGGGGATCTCCGGCCAGGCCGGCGCCCTTCGTCACGGCATCGCCCGCGCCCTGGCCGAGCTCGACCCCGACACGCGCATCCCGCTCAAGCGGGCCGGCTTCCTGACTCGCGACCCGCGGGAGAAGGAGTCGAAGAAGTACGGGCTCAAGAAGGCTCGCAAGGCGCCGCAGTACTCCAAGCGCTGAGCGCCGCCGGCCGGGCGTGACCCTCCGGTTCGGGACCGACGGTGTCCGAGGCCTCGCCGGCGCCGATCTGACCCCAGAGCTCGCACTGGCCATCGGGCGGGCCGCGGCCAGGGTGCTCGTTGCATCCGACGAAACCCGGTCGCGCTTCGTCGTCGGTCGCGACACCCGCAGGTCGGGGACGATGCTCGTCGGTGCCCTCACCGCCGGAGTGGCGGCCGAGGGCGTCGACGTAATCGACCTCGGCGTCATTCCCACTCCTGGCGTCGCCAAGCTGGCTGCGGTCTATCGCTGTCCGGGCGCCGTGATCTCCGCATCGCACAACCCGTTCGCCGACAACGGCATCAAGCTGTTCGCCGCCGGCGGCCTCAAGCTCGACGACGCCGCCGAGGCGGAGATCGAGCGGCGACTCGCCGTCGTCAAGCCGGTGGTTGCGGCGTCTGAGGGCGTCACGCCTGCCGGCGTCACCGGCGCCGCCATCGGGATGGTGTCATCGGATCCCGAAGCCGTCGCCAGGTACCGGCGCCAGCTTGTCGCCGGCCTCGCCGGCCGGACGCTTGCCGGCGTGCGGGTGGTGCTCGACTGCGGCAACGGTGCCGCATCGGTCACGGCGGTTGACGTCTTCGAGGCGGCCGGCGCCGAGGTGGTCGAGGCCCTGGCGACCAGCCCGGACGGTATGAACATCAACGACGGGTGCGGCTCTACCGATCCGACGACCCTGGCCCGTTCGGTGGTCGCCCATGGCGCCGACCTGGGCCTGGCCTTCGATGGCGACGCCGACCGGGTCATCGCCGTCGACGACCGAGGCCGGATCGTGGACGGCGACCGCCTGCTCGCCCTCTTCGCCACCGACCTCCGCCGGCGCCAACTGCTGGCCGGCGACACCGTGGTCGTGACCGTGATGAGCAACCTCGGGTTCCATAGCGCCATGGCGGCGGCTGGCATCGCCGTCCACGCCACGCCCGTCGGGGACCGCCACGTGCTGGCCGCCTCGATGCCAACGCCTGGTCGCTCGGAGGGGAGCAGTCGGGCCACCTCGTGTTCCGTGACCTCGAGACCACAGGGGACGGAGTGCTCTCCGGGCTGCTCCTTGCCGATCTCATGGCCCGCTCCGAGCGACCCCTCGCCGAGCTCGCCGGCGAGGTGATGGAGCAGTTTCCTCAGGTCTTGCGCAACGTGGCCGTCGGCCGGCGCGACGGACTCGGCTCGGCGGACCTCGTGTGGGCCGAAGTGGCGGCGGTCGAGGCCGAGCTCGCCGGCTCGGGCCGGGTCCTCCTGCGATCGAGCGGCACCGAACACCTGGTCCGGGTGATGGTCGAAGCGGCCACGGAGGAGTCGGCGGCCGCGGCCGCCGACCGCCTGGTCGCCGCCGTCACCCGCGCCCTCGGCCCCGCCTGAGGGGGCTCCCAGCCCGTCTCGAGTTTTTCTAGCGATGTTGACGTCGGAATCCGACGTCAACATCGCTGAGAAAATCGTCCCTCCGCCGAAATGTGCCGGAAATAGCATGAGATGCATGGAAATCACTCTGGAGGCGGCGCTGAACCGTCATCTGGCGATCCATTACGGCGTTGTCGGCCGCCAGCAGGCATTCCGGCTGGGCCTGACCGAGACGCAGGTCGACTGGTTGGTCCGGAGCCGCAGGTGGAGCGTGGTGCATCGGGGTGTCTACCGAAGGAGCGGCACGGTGCTCGGGCCCGAGGGACACACCCTGGCCGCATGCCTGGCCCTCGGACGCACCGCCGTCGCGTCGCATCGCTCGGCGGCGTGGCTCTGGGGGCTGGTCGCCGTGCCCCCGGACGAGCCGACCGTGACCGTGTTGCCCGCAGCGAGCGGGCGGCTCGCCGGCGCCGAGGTCCACCGCCACGCCGACCTTCGTGGGGTCCGCCGGCGGTACCGCCTCAGTATCCCGGTGACCGACGTGGCCCGGTCCCTCTGCGACCTGGGCGAGTCGGCGCCGGCCGCTCTCGTCGATGAGGCCGTGGACAGGGCCCTGGCCAGGCGGCTCGTGTCGGTGCCGGCCATGAGCGCCGAGGTGGAGCGGCTCGCCCATCAGGCCGGCGGGGGCCGTGCCAGCTGCGGCGCTCGCTCGAGGAGCGGGGCATGATCGGGGCGCCGAACCCCTCGGTGCTCGAGAGCAGGGTGCTGCGGTTGCTGCGAATATGGGGGATCACGCCGCTCGGCTGCGAGGTGGTCGCCGCCGGTGGGAGCTATCGGCTCGATTTCCTCATCCTTCCCGGCCTAGCCCTCGAGGTGGACGGGTTCGCCTACCACTCGTCACCCGCAGCGAAGAGCGCGGACAGCATCCGGCGAAATCGGTTGCAGCTGGCCGGCTACGTCGTGCTGCAGTCAGATTGGGTCGAGGTGTACCGACATCCCGAACGCCTTCGCGCCGCCCTTCTCGACGCCATCCGGTGGGCCGAGGACGGCTCCCGACCCTCCGGCTACGCCGGGTGAAGGACCGGTAGCCTTGGCGCCCATGTGCGGGATCGTCGCCGTCATCGCCCGTCCGCCCTCGAGGCGCGCCCCTTCTCCCGCCGCCGTGGTCGACGAGATCGAGGCGCTTGCCGCCGCGATCGAGGCCGTCTGGCCGACCGTGGGCAAGCAGGATGCTGCCACCGATATGCTCGTCGCCTGCGCCGACCGCCTCGAGGCGGTCGATCGCCAGATGCGGGGGGCGGCCGGTCTGGCCTGCATGCTGGCCGAGCCGGATCAGGCTGTGGCCCGCAGGATCGCCGTCGCGGCGCGTCCCATCGACGACACCCTCACCCGCATCGAGGCCGACCTCGACCGGGGCCGACCGGCGCTCGACGCCGGCCGCCTCGAGTCGGTCAACGCCGCCCTCGTCCGCCTGCGCGACGGATGGTGGGCGCTCGGCCGGGACCGGGTCCAAGCGGCGCTCGACATCGCCGGCCTGGCCGGCGCCGGCGGCCCCGCCGCCGGGCTCCCAGACGCCCCGTCCCCCTCGGCGCTGGTCGGCTGGTGGGCGATCAACGTCGCCCTCACGTCCATCGACCGCCTCGAGGTCAGGGGCAGGGACTCGGCCGGCATCCACGTCCTCGTCGTCGACCACGGCCTCGACGTCGAGGCCCCCGATGTCGCCGGCCTGCTCGGTTCCCGGACCGCCGATCCGCTCTTTTCCTCGTTGGCGGCGAGAACGCCCGACGGCGCCCTGAGCCTCGTCTACAAGGCGGCGGCCGAGATCGGCGAGCTCGGCGACAACGTCAGGGCGCTGCGAAAGGCGATCGCCGGCGATCCGCTGCTGGCCCGCGCCCTGGCCGCCCCCGACGCCCGCTGCGTCGTGCTCGCCCACACCCGCTGGGCGAGCGTCGGGCTCGTCTCCGAGGCCAACGCCCACCCGCTCAACTCTGAGGAGATCGGACGCCGGAGCGCACCGTATGTCACCGCTGCGCTCAACGGCGACGTGGACAATCACGTCGAGCTGCGGCTGTTCGAGGCGCTGGACCTGCCGGCCGAGATCACCACCGACGCCAAGGTCATCCCGGCCATCGTGGCCCGACGCCTGGCCGAAGGCGACGAGATGGACGAGGCCTTCAGGACGACCGTCGCCCGCTTCGACGGGTCCGTCGCCATCGGGGCGTCGTCGGCGTCCACCCCCGACCGGCTCCACCTGGCCATCAGCGGATCGGGCCAGTCCCTCAACGTCGGTTTGGCCGAGGACGCCTTCGTCGTGGCGAGCGAGCCCTACGGCCTGGTCGAGGAGACGGCGAGGTTCGTGCGGATGGACGGCGAAGGGACCAAGGGGCAGGTGATGATCCTCGACCGGGCCGGGGCCGGCGCCCTCGGGGGATTGACCCGCTTCCGTTACGACGGGGTCGCCCTCCCGCTCGACGAACACGACGTGAGCATCGCCGAGATCACCACGAGAGACATCGACCGCCGCGGATTTCCCCACTTCCTGCTCAAGGAGATCGCCGAGGCGCCGGCATCGTTCCGAAAGACCTTGCGGGGGAAAATCCTCCCCGGTGCCGGCGACCGGTTGACCGTGGGGCTCGGCCCCGATGCCATGCCCGCCGACCTGGTTGCGGCTCTCGTCGACCAATCGGTGCGCCGGGTGCTCGTCGTCGGCCAGGGCACCGCCGCCGTCGCCGGCCGGGCCGTCGCCGCCGCCTTCTCCTGGGCCTTCCCCGAATTGGCCGTCTCCGCCCTCCCCGGCACCGAGCTGTCAGGGTTCGGGCTGAGCGACGACATGAGCGACACCCTGGTCGTGGCCGTCAGCCAGTCGGGTACCACCGCCGACACCAACAGGACCGTCGACCTGGTCAGGGCGAGGCGGGCCTTCGTCCTGGCCATCGTCAACCGGCGCAACAGCGATCTGGTCGCCAAGGCCCACGGCACCGTGTACACGTCCGACGGTCGCGACGTCGAGATGAGCGTGGCGTCGACGAAGGCTTTTTACTCGCAGGTCGCGGCCGGGTGGATGCTGGCGCTCGGCCTCGCCGTCGGCGCCGGCACGGACGACCCGGTGGCGACGGACCGGATGCTGCGGGAGCTGCGCCGGCTGCCCGATGCCATGGAACAGGTCATCGCCGGCAGGGACGACATCGGCCGGATCGCCGCCTCGGTTGCCCCGCCCCGCCGCTACTGGACCGTCGTGGGCAGTGGGCCCGACGCCGTGGCTGCCGCCGAGGTTCGCATCAAGCTCTCCGAGCTGTGTTACCGGTCCATCGCCTGCGATACAACCGAGGACAAGAAGCACATCGACCTCTCCTGCGAACCGCTCGTCCTCGTGTGCGCTCCCGGGCTCTCGGGGCCCAACGCCGACGACGTGGCCAAGGAAGTCGCCATCTACCGCGCCCACAAGGCGGCCCCGGTCGTGATCGCCGCCGCCGGCGAGACGGCCAGGTTCGCCGGCGCTCTCGAGGTCATCGAGGTCCCCGTCGTCTCGGCCGAGCTCGCCTTCGTGCTCGCCGCCATGGTCGGACACCTCTTCGGCTACGAGGCCGCCATCGCCATCGACGCCCAGGCCCACCCGCTGCGCCTGGCCCGGGCGGCCATCGAGGCCGCCGTGGAGGCCGGTGGGGGCGAGGTCACCGACCTCACCGTCGGGGCCGCAGTGGCGACGGCGGCCCGACCGTTCCGTGACGGGCTGCGCGCCGGGGTCTACAACGGCAACCTGGAGCCATCGACGGCGGTGAGGACCGTGTCGCTGCTCCACTACGTGACCGGCGAGCTGCCCGTTGAGGGCTACGAGCTCGAATCGGGCAAGGTCGGCTCGCCCGGCGTCCTCGTCGCCGACCTCCTGGACGCCCTGAGCGACGGGATCGACGAGCTGACCCGCCCGGTGGACGCCATCAAGCATCAGGCCAAGACCGTCACGGTCGGGACCACGCGCAACGAGGACGCCCTCCTCGCCCTTCCGCTCGTCAAGGAAACCCTCGCCGCCGGTGCGTCGACCGACCTCCTCGGGTACAGGGCGCTGCGCACGCTCGGCGAGCTCGATCCTGCCGTCGACGAGATCCTCGGCTACACCCGGTACCGCATCGACTGGCCGCCGGTCGGCTCGACCACGTGGCCTTCGGCGACGGTCGTCGACCAGGGGGGAAGCGCGAGGTCCCTCGTGTCGAGGACGACGTCGGATCCGAGGCTTCTCGGCACCAAGCACCGCGCCGCCGAGGAAAGGGAGGTGACCGTCGCCAGGGGTGCGAGTGACGGGAGGACCGTCGTCCTCGTCCCCGAGGTCAAGGCCAACGCCGTGACCGGCCTGACCCTGCTGCACGTGCGCTTCGCCCCGACGCTCGAAGCGGCGCAGGCCAGGAAGGTGCTGACCGGCTACCGGGGTCGCTACGCCGCCATCAGGGATGCGGTGACGGAGACCGAGCCGGTCTTCGACGACGGCGTCCTCGGCGAAGTGCCGCTCGTCGAGCTGCTCACCGAGCCCGTCTACGTCCTGGCGTCGCACTGGCGTCCGGCGGCGTGAGGCCGGACGCACCCCCGGTTGGGCTCGTGGGCCTCGGACTCGATTCGGTCGACGTCTCCCGCTTCGCCTCGATGCTCGCCCGCCGCCCCGGTCTCGACACCCGGCTGTTCACCGAGGCCGAACGCACCTACGCCGCCACCATGGCCAACCCTGCGCCCACGCTGGCCGGGCGGTTCGCCGTGAAGGAGGCGGTGATGAAATCCCTCGGCGTCGGGCTCGGCGCCTTCGACTGGGCCGACGTCGAGGTGCGTCGGGCCGCTGGCGGTCGGCCGGTCATGACCGTCGCAGGTCGCGCCGCCGAGCTGGCCGCCGAGCTTGGGGTCGGTGACTGGCGTCTTTCGATCACCCACACGGCCACGGTGGCGTCGGCGGTCGTGGCCGCCCTCGGCGCACCCGGCGCCGGTGCGCCCGAAGCGGGCGTCTCTGAGGCCGGGGTCCCGGCCGGCGCCGGCGCCCCTGAGGCCGGCGTCCCTGAGGCCGGCGCCGGCGAGGTGAGCCCATGATTCCCGTCGTCACGCCCGACGAGATGGCCGGGGTGGATCGCCTCGCCCCCGAGCCCGTCGAGATCCTCGTGGAGCGGGCCGGCGCCGCCGTGGCGCGAGCGGCCGTCGGCCTGCTCGGCGGTGCCTACGGGCGCCGGGTTGTGGTCGTCGCCGGCCGGGGCAACAACGGCAACGACGGACGGGCCGCGGCGGGCCGGCTGCGGGCGAGAGGTGCGCAGGTCAGGGTCATCGACGCTTCCGCCCTGGCGCCGGGGGCCCGCGTACCCGCCTGTGACCTGATCGTCGACGCCGCCTACGGCAACGGCCTCAGCCGTCCCTACTCGCCCCCCGACCCGGGGGGAACCCCCGTGCTTGCCGTCGACATGCCTTCCGGGCTCTCCGGGTTGACCGGCGAGGTGGTCGGCGCCGGCGACCACGAGGACGTCAGAGGTCCCGCAGGACCCGGGGCCGTGCGGGCCGTCGCCACGGTCACCTTCGCCGCCCTCAAGCCCGGGCTGCTCTTGCGCCACGGCCCCGAGCGCGCCGGCGACGTCGAGGTCGCCGACATCGGCCTCGGTTCCCTCGCCGGTGAGATCGCCGGCGCCCACCTGATCACCGACGACGACGCCCTGCGCATCCCGGCACGCGGCGCGAACTCCCACAAGTGGCAGACCGCTGTGGCCGTCGTCGCCGGCTCTCCGGGCATGACCGGCGCACCGCTCATGGTGAGCAGGGCGGCGATGCGCGCCGGGGCCGGCTACGTGCGCCTCGGCCTGCCCGGTGTCGACCCCGGCGCCGCCGGTCTGCCTCCGAGCGAGGCCGTGTTCTCGACGCTGCCGGCCGAGGGTTGGGACCACGACGCTCTCGGCTGGGTCGAGCGCTGCCGGGCCCTCGTCGTCGGCCCCGGGCTCGGCGGGGCCGAGACCGGCTCGGGGACCAAGGGCCCCGTCGCCAGGATCCTGGTCGGGGCGTCGTGTCCTGCGGTCGTCGACGCCGACGGGCTCAACGCCATCGGGAGCCTCGCCGCCTTCGCCGCCATCACCGCCGACCGGATGGCACCGACGGTGCTGACTCCCCACGATGGCGAGTTTGAGCGGTTGGCCGGCGGGCCACCGGGCGCCGATCGGATCGACGCCGCCCGCAGGGCCGCTTCGACCAGCGGGGCGGTGGTGCTCCTGAAGGGGTCGACGACGGTCGTCGCCGCTCCCGACGGGCGGGTGCTGCTCTGCAACGCCGGGTCGTCGCGGCTGGCGACGGCGGGGACGGGCGACGTGCTCTCGGGGGTGATCGGCGCCCTGCTGGCTCGCGGGCTTCCTGCGCTCGAAGCGGCCGCCATCGGTGCCCATGTCCACGGCCGAGCCGGCGAGCTCGGTCCGGCCGAGGGCCTGATCGCATCCGATCTTCCCGACCTCGTCTCCCGATGGCTCGGCTCGGTCGGCTCCATCGTTGCCGGCGGGGTCCGCGCGTGACGGCATCACCCCACTCTGTCCCCGCCCAGCCGGAGCCGCCGGGCGCGCCGGCGCCGGTCGACGCCGGCCGGCTGCGTCCGGCGTGGGCCGAGATCGATCTCGAAGCCGTGCGCCACAACGCCGCCGTCCTGGCCGAGGTGGCGGCGCCGGCCCGGCTCTGCGCCGTCGTCAAGGCGGCCGGCTACGGGCACGGCGCCGCTCCCGCCGCCGCCGCCGCCCTCGAGGGCGGCGCTACTCATCTGGCCGTCGCCCTGGTCGAAGAGGGACGCCAGCTGCGCGAGGCGGGCATCTCGGCTCCGGTGCTCGTGCTCTCTCAGCCGGTGCCTGCGGCCATGGCCGAGGTCGTCGCCTGCGGGCTCACGCCGGCCCTCTACACCACCGAAGGGGTCGAAGCCGTCGCGGCGGCCGTGCGAGCCGGAGGGCGGGCGGCGCCGCTCGCAGTCCACGTCAAGGTCGACACCGGCATGCACCGGGTCGGGGCGGCGCCGGCCGATGCCGTCGCCATGGCGGCCCAGATCGCGGCGTGCCCCGAGCTCGACCTCGAGGGCGTGTTCACTCATCTGGCCGTCGCCGACGAGCTCGACGATCCCTTTACCGGCGAGCAGCTCGCCCGTTTCGACGCGGTCGTCTCCGACCTGGCCGCCATCGGGATCACGCCGCCGCTCCTGCACGCCGCCAACTCGGCCGGCGCCGTGTTTCATCCCGAGGCGCGCTACGACCTGGTCCGCTGCGGTATCGCCCTCTACGGGCTCGCGCCCGCCGCCGATCAGATCGACCATCCGACGATCGGCCGGTTGCGCCCGGCCCTTGCGCTCAAAGGGCGTGTCTCGCACGTCAAGGAGGTCGAAGCGGGAGAGCGCCTCTCCTACGGGTTGCGCTACCGGCTCGCGTCGCGTGCGGTCGTGGCCACGGTGCCGATCGGGTATGCCGACGGGGTCACCCGTAGCCTCTCGGCCACCGGCGGCGCCGTGCTGATACGCGGCCGGCGGCTCCCGCTGGCGGGGACGGTCACCATGGACCAGATCCTCGTGGACTGCGGCCCGGGATCGGACGTCGCGGTCGGCGACGAGGTGGTGCTCATCGGACGCCAGGGCGACGAGACGATCGACGCGTGGGAGTGGGCCGGACGGACCGGGACCATCGCCTACGAGGTGGTCTGCGGCGTGAGCGTGCGCGTCCCGCGCACCTACTGAGACGAGCGTGGCCCCGCGGCGCAGGACCCTTGTCGGCGCCGGCCTCGCGGCCGCCGGGGTCGCCGGCGGCCTCGTGGTGCGCCAGGCGCTCGTGGGTCAGCGCAGGGAGCTCTCGCCCGCGACCGACGAACGCGATGGCCTAGGCCCCGACCTTCCCCCCGATACCGAGGTCCATCGGGTGGCCACCTCCGACGGCGCCTCGTTGCGGGTGCTCGCCCGGGGGACAGGATCGCCGATCGTGCTCGTCCACGGGGTCACGCTCTCCGCCGACGTCTGGTACCACCAGCTGCGCAGCCTGCCGGCGGCCGGCTACCGGGTCGTGGCCATCGACCTGCGGGGCCACGGCGGCTCGACGATCGGCGTCGACGGCCTCGGATTCGACCGGCTCGCCGCCGACATCGACGAGGTGCTCGACGCTCTCGAGGTGAGCGGTGCCGTCCTCGTCGGCCATTCCCTCGGCGGCATGATCGCCCTGTGGGCCCTGACCCGCACCGAGACGAAAGGGGCGGCGATACGCCGGTCGGGCCCGCCCCGGGTGCGGGCCCTCGGGCTCGTGGCCACGTCGGCCGGTCCTGTCGCCGGGCGCGGGTTGCCGGGGATCCGGATCCTGGCCCGCTCGGCCGCTCCGGTCGTCGCCGCCACCGCCAGGCTCGGCTTGTTGCTCCCCGGACCGTCGCTGCCCGACGGCGTCATCGGCGACTCGCTGGCCCGCATCCCCTTCGGCGCCGGGGCATCGGCCGCCGACGTGAGCAGGACCCGCCGGTTCACGGCCAGGGTCCCGGCGCGCGTCTCGGTCGACCTGATCGCCCAGATCGTGCGCTTCGACGAGGAAGACAGCCTGGCGCGCGTCCGGGTCCCCGCGACCGTCGTCGTCGGGACCGAGGACGTGATGACGCCGGTGGGTCACGCCGAGAAGCTCGCCGAGCGCATCCCCGACGCCCGGCTCGTCGTCATCGAAGGGTGTGGTCACATGGTGATGCTCGAGGCGCCCGACCACCTCGATCGGGCCATCACCGCCCTGGCCGGGCGGTCCGCCGCACCGCTGCGGGAGGCGGCCGGCCCACGGTAGGCTCGTCCGTCGTGGCCGTTCTCGCCGCTCTCGAGATCGAGGCCTCGTCGTGCACCCGTTGCCCCCTGGCCGCAGGTCGCACCCACGTCGTGTTCGGCGAGGGCGCCGCCGACGCCAACCTGATGATCGTGGGTGAGGCGCCAGGACGGGACGAGGACCTGCAGGGCCGCCCGTTCGTGGGCCGGTCGGGGCAGCTGCTCGACCGGCTGCTCCTCGAGGAAGCCGGCTTGCAGCGCAGCCAGGTCTACATCGCCAACGTCGTCAAGTGCCGCCCGCCCGGCAACCGTGATCCCAAACCCGACGAGATCGAGGCCTGCCGGCCGTACCTGCAGGGTCAGGTCCAACAGATCGGGCCGAAGGTCGTGCTCACCCTCGGCAACTTCTCGACCCGGCTGCTGCTCGACACCAAAGACGGCATCACCAAGTTGCGAGGCCGAAGTTACCCGTGGGGCGACGGGGCCATGCTCGTCCCGACGTTCCATCCGGCCGCGGCCCTGAGGGGCGGCGGAGAGGTGCTGGCCGGGATGCGCGCCGACTTCGTCAGGGCCAAGGAGCTGCTGGCCGGTGCCGGCGCCGGACCCCCGTCATGAGCGGCGGTGACTCCACGGCTGCGATCGAGGTGACCGTCGAGGATCTGGACGGCACATACCGGGTGGCGTCCGCCGTGGCGGCGGCGCTGCGCCCGGGGGATCTGCTCGTGTTGAGCGGCGACCTCGGCGCCGGCAAGACGGCCTTCACCCAGGGCCTCGCCGCCGCCCTCGGCGTGAGCGAAGCGGTGACGAGCCCGACGTTCACGCTGGTACGCAGCTACACGACGGCGGCAGGCGACGAGCTGATCCACGCCGACCTCTACCGCCTCGAGCACAGCCACGAGGTGATCGACCTCGGCCTGGCCGAGCTCGTCGACGACGGGGCCATCGCCGTGGTCGAGTGGGGCGAACGGGCTCTGGCCGTCCTCGGCTCCGAGTACCTGTGGGTGACCATGGCCGGGGACGGCGATGAGACCGCAGGGCGCCGGCGCATCCGGCTGGCGCCGGCCGGCGAATCGTGGTCCGAGCGGCTCGCCGGTTTTCTTGGCGATGTTGACGTCGGAATCCACCGTCAACATCGCCAGAAAAACGCGGGAGTCGCGTGACGTCGACACCGACGCCGACCCTGCTCGCCATCGACACCGCCACCCCCCGGGTGAGCGTGGCTATCTGGCGCGACGGGCGCGTGGTCGCATCCCGGCGCTCCGACGAGGGCCGCCGCCACGGCGAGCTGCTCGCCCCAGCCATCCAGGCCGCAGTCGCCGAGGCCGGCGTCACCATGACCGACCTGCACGCCGTGGCCGTCGACGTCGGCCCCGGGCTCTTCACCGGGCTGCGCGTCGGTGTGGCGACGGCCAAGGCGTTGGCCTCTGCGCTCGGGGTGCCGGCGATCGCCGTCACGAGCCTCGAGGTACTCGCCCACCGCAGTCGGGAGCCGGAGCGCCCGGTCGTTGCCGTCGTCGACGCCCGGCGCCACGAGGTCTTCCGGGCTATCTACGTCCCCGCCGGCGCCGGTCCGGCCGAGACGCACCCCGCCGCGGTCATGACGCCGGCCGACCTGGCCGCCGAGCTGGGCCGCCTCGGCCACGACGTCGTCGCCGTCGGCGACGGTGCCCGCCGCTACGCCGACGTCATCGCCGGTCCCAACGTCGAGGTGGCCGGCCCCGACGAGGCGTACCCCGACGCCGCTGTCGGCGCCGAGATCGCCGCCGTCAGGTTGGCGGCCGGCGCCGCGACCGACTCCGCCGGCCTGCACGCCTTCTACCTCCGCCCCGCCGACGTCCGCATCGGTTGGGCCACGGCAGGAATGGCACCCCCGGCCGCCCCCGGGCCAACCCCCACCCCCGTCGGGACGGCCGGCGATGGCTGAGCCTTCGAGGCGCGAGCCGCCCGACCCGCCCCAACTCCCCGACCTCCCGGCCGACGCATCCGACGTCCCCGAGGCAAACCCACAGGGGGCCGATGGCGACGAGCCCGTCCAGCTGGTGCGGATGCGCCGTCGCCACCTGCGCTCGGTGCTGCGCATCGAGGGCCAGGTCTACCCGCGGCCGTGGTCGCTCACCTTGTACATGAGCGAGCTCAACCTCCGCACGACCCGCCACTACGTGGTGGCCCGCTACGCCGGCGACGTCGTCGGCTACGCAGGAGCGCTCTACACCGCCGACGAGGCCCACATCACGACCGTCGCCGTCGACCCGGCCTGGCATCGCCATCACGTCGGGACAAGGCTGCTCGTCCACCAGGCCCGCCAGGCCAGGGCCAAGGGCGCCCGGCACCTGACCCTCGAGGTGCGGGCGAGCAACCACGCCGCCCAGGAACTGTACCGCCGCTTCGGCTTCGAGGCGGAAGGAGTAAGGAAGAACTACTACTCCGAGGTGAATGAAGACGGCATTGTCATGTGGGCCCGCGACATCGACACCGATGCCTACGCCGAGCGCATCGAGCGCATCGAGGCGTCGCTCGTGCCTCCGACCGTCGACGACGTGACGGAACGGTGATGACGACGTGAGGGTCCTCGCCATCGAGACGTCGTGTGACGACACGGCCGCCGCCGTCGTCGAGGACGGCCGTCGCGTCCGCTCATCGGTGGTGTCGAGCCAGACCGATCTCCACGCCCGCTTCGGCGGCGTGGTCCCCGAGGTCGCCGGGCGGGCCCACCTCGACCTGATCGTCCCCGTCGTCGACGAGGCACTCATCGACGCCGGAATCTCCGGGGGCGACGTCGACGCCGTGGCGGCCACGATCGGGCCCGGCCTCATCGGGTCGCTGCTCGTCGGGGTGAGCGCGGCCAAGGCGTACTCGCTGGCGTGGGGGGTGCCGTTCGTCGGCGTCAACCATCTGGAAGGCCACCTCCACGCCGCCTTCCTCGAGGATCCCGACCTGGCCCTGCCGGCGGTGGTGCTGCTCGTGTCCGGCGGCCACACGCTCCTGATCCACATGGAACGGGGCGGCACGTACCGCCTCCTCGGCCAGACGATCGACGACGCCGCCGGCGAGGCCTTTGACAAGGTGGCCCGCTACCTCGGCCTCGGTTATCCGGGCGGCCCCGTCATCGACCGCCTGGCCGAGAGCGGCGACCCCCACGCCATCGCCTTCCCGCGCGGCCTGGCCCGAGAGGGCTACGACTTCTCCTTCTCCGGTTTGAAGACCAGCGTGATCACCTACGTCCGCAACCACCCCGGCGCCGACGTCGCCGACGTGGCGGCGTCATTCCAAGAGGCGGTCGTTGACGTCCTCGTGGGGAAATCCCGCCGCGCCGCGGCTGCCATCGGGGCCAGAGGGATCTGCATCGGTGGCGGAGTCGCCGCCAACTCCTCGCTGCGCCAGCGGGTCATCGACGCCTGTACCGCCGACGGCTTGCGGGCGTTCGTCCCGAGCCGGGCCATGTGCACCGACAACGCCGCCATGGTCGGCGCCACCGCCTGGCACCGGTTGAGGATCGATGGCCCGAGCGCCCTCGATGCCGCCGCCGACCCCAACCTCCGGCTCCCCTTCGAACCGTGACGGCGGAGCCATTCCCCCCGACGCCTTTGGTCTGGCGCGTCGAGATAGGCATCGACTGCCACGACGCCCACCGCCTGGCCGAGTTCTGGGCCGCCGCGCTCGGATCGCCCGGCTACCACGGTGCCGGCGGACCCTACGTCGAGCTCGATGCCGCCCCCGGCCTTCCGACCATCTACTTCCAGCGGGTTCCCGAGGGCAAGGTCGTCAAGAACCGCGTCCATCTCGACCTGTTCTTCCCCGACGCCGACGAGGCCATCGACCGCCTGGCCGCCCTCGGCGCCAGCCCGCTCGGCGCGCGGGTCCACGGCGAGGGATCGTGGTGGCAGGTGATGGCCGACCCGGAGGGCAACGAGTTCTGCGTGTGCGAGGACCCGCCGGCCGACGGTTGAGGCGGCCGACGACGCCGGGTTGAACTCTCCACGGCGGGCGGGTATCGTTAGCACTCGTCCGGTGAGAGTGCTAACGCCGCCGGCGTTCCGGTTCCCTTCCAGTGCCAACGGAGGCGCAACACCATGAGTCTGCTGCCGCTTGACGACCGCATCGTCGTCCGCCCCAGCGAAGCCGAGGAAACCACCGCCTCGGGCCTCGTTATTCCCGATACAGCCAAAGAGAAGCCCCAGCAGGGCGAGGTCGTCGCCGTCGGCCCCGGCCGGCGAGCCGACAACACCGGCGACCTCATCCCGCTCGACATCAAGGTCGGCGACAAGGTCGTCTACTCCAAGTACGGCGGCACCGAGATCACCAACGACGGCGAGGACCTGCTGATCCTCACGTCGCGTGACGTGCTGGCGAAGGTAGGCAAGTAGTGCCCAAGCAACTCAAGTTCGACGAGCACGCCAGGCGCGGGCTCGAGGCCGGCGTCAACAAGCTGGCCGACACCGTCAAGGTCACGCTCGGCCCCAAGGGCCGCAACGTGGTCATCGACAAGAAGTTCGGTGCCCCGACCATCACCAACGACGGCGTCACCATCGCCCGCGAGGTCGAGCTCGAGGACCCGTTCGAGAACATGGGCGCCCAGCTGGTCAAGGAAGTTGCCACCAAGACCAACGACGTCGCCGGTGACGGCACCACGACCGCCACCGTGCTGGCCCAGGCGCTGGTCCGTGAGGGCCTTCGCAACGTGGCCGCAGGGGCCAGCCCGACGGCGCTCAAGCGCGGCATCGACGCCGCCGTCGCCGCCGCGGTCAAGTCGGTCAAGTCGCAGGCCAACGACATCGACGACAAGAGCGAGATCGCCCAGGTCGCCTCCATCTCGGCCGCCGACACCTCGATCGGCGAGGTCATCGCCGACGCCATCGACAAGGTCGGCAAGGACGGTGTCGTGACCGTCGAGGAGTCCAACACCTTCGGCCTCGAGCTCGACTTCACCGAGGGCATGCAGTTCGACAAGGGCTATCTCTCGCCGTACTTCGTGACCGACGCCGAGCGCCAGGAGTCGAGCCTCGACGACCCGTACATCCTGATCGTCAACTCCAAGGTCAGTGCCGTCCACGACCTCGTGCCCGTGCTCGAGAAGGTCATGCAGAGCACCAAGCCCCTGCTGATCATTGCCGAGGACGTCGAGGGCGAGGCCCTCGCCACCCTGGTCGTCAACAAGATCAGGGGGACGTTCACTTCCGTGGCCGTCAAGGCCCCCGGTTTCGGCGAGCGCCGCAAGGCCATGCTCGGTGACATCGCCACCCTCACCGGTGGACAGGTGATCTCCGAGGAGGTCGGCCTCAAGCTCGAGAACGCCACCCTCGACCTGCTCGGTCGGGCCCGGCGCGTCGTCGTCGATAAGGACGACACCACCATCGTCGATGGTGGTGGCACGGCGGCCGACGTCAAGGGACGCATCGCCCAGATCAAGCGGGAGATCGAGGATTCGGACTCCGACTGGGACCGTGAGAAGCTCCAGGAGCGCCTGGCCAAGCTGTCCGGCGGCGTCGCCGTCGTTCGGGTCGGTGCCGCCACTGAGGTCGAGCTCAAGGAGAAGAAGCACCGCATCGAGGACGCCCTCTCGGCGACAAGGGCGGCCATCGAGGAGGGTGTCGTCCCCGGTGGCGGCATGGCTCTTCTCCGCAGCCGCCCGGCCATCGACAAGGTGATCAAGGGCCTGAAGGGTGACGAGGCGACAGGCGCGAACATCGTGCGCAAGGCCGTCGAGGAGCCCCTCAAGTGGATCGCCTTCAACGCCGGCCTCGAGGGCAGCGTGATCATCGAGCACGCCGAGCGTGAGACCGGAAACACGGGTCTGAACGCGGCGACAGGGGAGTTCGTCGACCTGGTCAAGGCCGGCGTGATCGACCCGGCCAAGGTGACCCGCTCGGCGCTGCAAAACGCCGCGTCCATCGCCGGCCTGCTCCTCACCACCGAGGCGCTCGTCGCCGACAAGCCGGAGAAGGCGGCGCCGGCGCCGGCCATGCCTCCCGGTGGTGGCGGCATGGGTGGTATGGGCGGCATGGGTTTCTGAGCGGGACCTGATTCGTCGGCCCGAGCGGGCCGACACCCGCAAACTCCAGAGCGACCCGGGCTTCGGCCCGGGTCGCTTTTGCGTTCCTCGGTGCTGGTCGCCGCCCGTCGCGGTCGCTGTCCTCCTTCCCGTAGGCTTGGGGCATGGAGCGACCGGCACCCGATCCCGTCAAGCTGCTCGAGTCGTGGATGGAGTGGGAGCGCGGCAACGAGATGCCGGGGCGGACCATGAGCAACCTCAAGACCGGCGGGCTTCGCATCCTCCTCGAAGCCATCGTCGAGCAGATCCCTGCCACCGATCCGGCCGATGTGCCCGCCGATGAGCCCGTGGCCGAGGAGGCCTGGACGCCGGTTGTCTGACGCCGCCGGGGCCGCCCCGGAGGTCGAGGCCGGCGAAGTTGCCGGGAAGACCGGAGCGCCGGGTGTAGGCGTGGGCTCGCGTGGACGCCGGCCGGGAGGCCCGCAGCGGATCCCGAGGCCCGCCGTCGTCAGGGCGGGTCCCGAGCCGTGGTGGGCCGCCGCCCCGCCGGCGACGATGTCCCTGCGCCAGGTGCGCGACGCGTTCTCCGGGTCGGCCGCCGACCGGCCGACCGGTCGCGACCGCGGTGCCAGGCGCCAGCCGGCCGACGTGCTGCCCTTCGCCGACCGGCGCCCTGCGGCCGTGCTCTGTGCCCTCTGGGAGGACAACGGCCAGGCGACGGTGCTGCTGACCCGGCGCTCGGCCCGGCTGCGATCCCACACGGGCGAGGTCTCCTTCCCCGGTGGACGCATCGACCCGGGCGAGAGCGCCATGGATGCGGCCATCCGCGAGGCCCACGAGGAGGTCGACCTCGACCCCGAGAAAGTCGAGATCATCGGTCGGCTCCATTCGCTGGCCACGGTCTCGAGCCGGGCCGCCATCACGCCGTTCATCGGCGTCCTCGCCGAGCGGCCGGTGCTACGACCCAACCCGACCGAGGTCGCCCGCGCCTTCGGCGTCGCTTTGGTCGACCTGATGGCGCCCGGCTGCTACCACGAAGAGCGCTGGGACACCGGCGACGGCGTCGAGCGGCCGATTCACTTCTTCGACCTGCCCGGTGACACCGTCTGGGGCGCCACGGCCAGGATGCTGGTCGACCTGATCGACCTGGTCGGCGCGCCCGTCCGCCCCTCATGATCGCCTCCGTCCCCCCGGTCGGCGTCGAATCCGGGCGTGGGCGGCGGTACCGGTCGCCGCCCGATAGCCTGAGAGGACTCATGACCTGTCCGAGCTGCGGAACGATCGCCGCTGGGGCTGAGCGCTGCCCCAGGTGCAGCGCAAGCCTTGCCGCCCCCGCCCACCAACCGACGACACCGATCCCGGTGGTGCGCGCTCCCACCAACCGCGGGGAGCTGGCCCAGCGAGCGGCCGGCATCGTGGCCGTCTCGCTCGTGCCGCCCCCGGCCGGGTCGCCACAAGCGGGACCGGCGCAGCTGGCGCCGTCTCGGCCCGGGTCGCCGCACGCCGGGTCGTCGTATCAGCCCGGGTCACAGCACGCGGCTCCTGTGCCGGGCGGTAGCCCGACCGTCGCCGTCCCGACCGTTCAGACCGGCGCTGCGCCCCCGCCCGCGCCCGCCCCGCAGGCCCCTTCTGCCGCTCCGGCCTCGGCTCGGAGCATCGCGCCCGCCGGCGCCCCTCCCGCTCCGGTATCCCAGGCCGGCTCCTACGGCGGGTCGGGCCAACCGGCCGATGCCATCCCTCCGGCCCTGAGCGGGCCGCTCGCTGCCGGTCCCGCCGCTCCCGTCCCCGGCCAGGTCTCGGCCGTTACCGGCGTGGATGCGGCCACGACGCCGGCGCCGCCGGCCTGGCAGTCTCCGCCCCCCGCCGGGCCTGCCCCTGAGCCTGTTCCCGCGGCCGGGCTCGGGTGGGCCACACAACCCCCGCCCCCGCCGGTCCCGACCCCGTCGGGTCCTTCGACGCCTTCCTCCGCTCCTCCGGTGGCCCCGGCCGCGGGGCCCTACGCCCCCGGGTCCTTCGCCCCGCCGTCGTACGCCCCGCCGAGCTACGCGCCCCCTGACCCGACCGCTTCGTATCGCTCCGAGCGTCCCGAAGCGGTGGACGCCACCACGCGCGTCGACGTCACCAGGGCGCAGGAATCTCGAGAAGAGCAGCCCGAAGAGGCCAAGCGCCAGGCGGGGAGGGGCGCCGAAGCGGCGTGGCCCCCGCCGCCTGGGCCCTGGACGAGCAGCCGCCCGGCCCGCGAGTCCTGATCGTCTTCGGGGAGTGACCGAGACGACCGGTGGGTCGTCATCGGGTCCTTCTCGGGCCCGGTAGGCTGGGCGAGGTCAACGCTGGACGGTACCAACGAAGGAGTCCTGGGTGGCCGACGTAGAGATCGGGCGAGGTAAGACGGGCCGTCGAGCCTACGGATTCGACGACATAGCGATCGTCCCGAGCCGGAGGACGCGTGATCCCGAGGACGTCGACATCTCGTGGGAGATCGACGCCTACACCTTCGAGTTGCCCCTCATGGGCTCGGCCATGGACGGCGTGATCAGTCCGGCCACCGCCATCGAGATCGGCCGCCTGGGCGGTGTCGGCGTGCTCAACCTCGAGGGCCTCTGGACCCGCTACGAGGACCCCGACACCCTGCTCGAGGAGATCTCCCACCTCGACACCGACAAGGCCACGGCCAGGATGCAGCAGATCTACACCGAGCCGATCAAGCCCGAGCTCGTCGGCCAGCGGATCCGGGAGATCAAGGATGCCGGCGTGGTCTGCTGCGCGTCGCTCACCCCGCAAAGGACCGAGCAGTTTGCCAAGGAGCTCATCGACGCCGAGCTCGACCTGTTCGTCATCCAGGGGACCGTCGTCTCCGCCGAGCACGTCTCCAAGACCGTCGAGCCGCTCAACCTCAAGCGGTTCATCCGCGAGTTCGATATCCCCGTCATCGTCGGCGGGTGCGCGTCCTACCAGGCCGCCTTGCACCTGATGCGCACCGGCGCCGTCGGCGTCCTCGTCGGCGTCGGCCCCGGTCACGCCTGCACGACCCGCGGCGTGCTCGGCCTCGGCGTCCCGCAGGCGACCGCGATCGCCGATGCCAGGGCGGCACGAGCCCAGCACCTCGACGAGACCGGGGTATACGTCCAGGTCATCGCCGACGGCGGCATGGGCACCGGCGGAGACATCGCCAAGGCCATCGTGTGCGGCGCCGACGCGGTGATGATCGGCTCACCGCTCGCCGCTGCGAGCGAGTCCCCCGGCCGCGGCTACCACTGGGGGATGGCCACCTTCCACCCGACGCTGCCACGCGGCGCTCGTGTCAAGACCACGACCCGCGGCTCGCTTCGCGAGATCCTCGTCGGTCCCGCCCACGAAAACGACGGTCGTCTCAACCTCTTCGGCGCGCTGCGCACGTCCATGGCGACGTGCGGCTACGAGTCGGTCAAGGAGTTTCAGAAGGCGGAGGTGATGGTCGCACCGGCGCTGCAGACCGAGGGCAAGACCCTCCAGCGGTCACAGGGGATCGGGATGGGCCACTGAGGCCATCCCGACCGCCCGTATGACGCCCGAGGATGCACCGATCGCCGATACCGGAGCGCCGGCGAGCCACCGTGACCACGGATCGATCGATACCACCGCCTTCGACACCGTCATCGTCGTCGATTTCGGGGCCCAGTACGCCCAGCTGATCGCCCGGCGGGTCAGGGAAGCCCACGTCTACAGCGAGATCGTGCCGCACACGATCAGCGCCGCCGAGCTCGCCGCCAAGCGGCCGGCCGCGGTCATCCTCTCGGGTGGCCCCAAGTCGGTGTTCGTCGCAGGCGCGCCGAGCCTCGATCCCGCCATCTACGACACCGGCATCCCCCTGCTCGGGATCTGCTACGGCGCCCAGCTGATCGCCCAGCAGCTCGGCGGCGTGGTCGACGGGTCGGGGAGGGGCGAGTACGGCAGGACATCGCTCACCGTGACATCACCCGATCCCCACGATTCGCCGGCCGACGGGCCGCCGCCTTCGGTCCTCTTCGACCAGGTGCCTCCCGAGTTCGACGTCTGGATGAGCCACTTCAACGCCGTGCTGGAGCCGCCGCAGGGGTTCAGGGCGACGGCGTCGACCCCCGACTCGCCGGTCGCCGCCCTCGAGGACCCGTCACGCGGGATCTACGGCGTCCAGTTCCACCCCGAGGTCGTCCACACGCATGGGGGTCAGGAGATCCTCAAGCGCTTCCTCTACGAGGTCGCCGGCTGCCGTCCGACGTGGACGATCATGTCGGTCATCGACGCCGCCGTCGACGCCATCAGGGCCCAGGTCGGTACCGAGCGGGTGATCTGCGGTCTCTCCGGTGGCGTCGACTCGGCCGTCGCCGCCGCCCTCGTCCACAAGGCCATCGGCGACCGGTTGACATGCGTGTTCGTCGACACCGGGCTGTTGCGGTCGGGGGAGGCCGATCAGGTGGAGGAGACGTTCCGGCGGCAGTTCAACGTCGACCTCGTCCATGTGAAGGCGGCCGACCGATTCCTCGGCTCCCTCGACGACATCGCCGACCCGGAGCGCAAGCGCAAGATCATTGGCGAGACCTTCATCCGGGTCTTCGAGGAGGCCGCCGCCGAGCTCGACGACGCCAGGTTCCTCGTGCAGGGCACGCTCTACCCGGACATCATCGAGTCGGGGACCAAGGACGCGGCGAGGATCAAGTCGCACCACAACGTGGGTGGTCTTCCCGACGACCTCAACTTCGAGCTCGTCGAGCCGCTGCGCAGCTTGTTCAAAGACGAGGTGCGCACGGTCGGCGAGGAACTCGGGTTGCCGGAGGAGATCGTCTGGCGCCAGCCCTTCCCTGGGCCCGGCCTGGCCGTACGGATCGTCGGCACGGTCACCGCCGAGCGGGTTGCCATCCTCCAGGCCGCCGACGCCATCGTCACCGAAGAGATCCGCAGGGCCGGGCTCTACCGTCAACTGTGGCAGAGCTTCGCCGTGCTGCCCGTCGTTCGCACCGTCGGCGTGATGGGAGACGAGCGTACCTACGCCTATCCCGTCATCATCCGGGCCGTCACGAGCGACGACGCCATGACCGCCGACTGGGCCCGCTTGCCCTACGACGTCCTCGAGCGGCTCTCCAACCGAATCATCAACGAGGTTCCCGGGGTCAACCGGGTGGCGCTCGACATCACATCGAAGCCGCCCGGCACCATCGAGTGGGAGTAGTGACGACGCCGACAAACCACGCCAGCTCGTGGGCACCGCCGCGCCTCGTCTGAGCGTCCTGCTCGGTGGAGCGACCGGCATGTCGTCGGTGGACCGCTCCTGAGTTGACACAGGCGAATGGATTGCGAGCGGACATGGTGCCGGTGACTCAGGCCGCGCTGGCCTTGCGACGTGACCCTTGACATAGCGCTACCGTCGGACTTCAATGGTTGAGGCAATGACCCAAACATCAATGTCGACAAGCCTGGAGTCCATCCGCCACCAGGTCGCCGACTCGGACGAAGCGATCGACTTCTGCTTCCGTCAAGGGTGGAGCGACGGCCTTCCGGTCGTTCCGCCGACCGAGGATCGGGTTGGCCGTATGGTTCAGGCGTCCGGTCGGAGTCCGGATGATGTCGTCGGCGTGATCGTCGATCGCGAGATTGCGATCACCGTGGAAAAAGTCGCCGTCAACGCTGTGCTCGCGGGATGCCGCCCCGAGTACATGCCGGTGGTTCTCGCTGCCGTCGAGGGGATCGCTGACCCGAGGTGGGCCTACCACGGTCCGAGCACGACGACATCAGGGCCGGCCGTCCTGATTATCGTAAACGGCCCGGTCGCAGGGGAAATCGGAGTCAACAGCGCTGACAACCTGTTTGGTCCGGGCTGGCGGGCGAACCTGACGATCGGTCGTGCCGTCCGCCTTGTCATGCGAAACGTCTGCGGCTCACTCCCTGGCATACTCGACCGTGCGACCCACGGCCACCCCGGCAAGTTGTCGTACGTCATAGCGGAGAATGAGCTGGATTCTCCCTGGGATCCGTTCCATGTCGACCGAGGTCTCAAAAGGGATCAAAGTGCAGTGACGGTCATTGCGGCTGACGGTCCGCGGCAGATATTCAACCAGTTGTCATCGACGCCGGAAGGTGTCCTTACGACGATGGCCGACGACATGAGGATTTCCGGAGGGGTCATTGGCCAGACGCACTACGTCGTCCTCCTCGCCGGCGAACACATGGACATCATCGTGAAGGCGGGCTGGACCAAACGCGATGTCCGCCGATACCTATTTGAGAACACGATGAACAATTATGCCCATCTGCGCCGCACGCACCGTTTTACCGGTCCTATAAAGCCGGGAGATGATACCCGTATCCGGCCCCTCGTGAGCAACGAGGACATGATCTTCGTACTCCCTGCGGGAGGTAAGGCGGGGGCCTTCTCCAGCTACATTCCCGGCTGGGCCAAAGAAAGCTGGTCGTACGCAGTGACCAAGGAGGTCAGGTAATGATCGAACTTCTAGACCCAACCCGCGAATTGCGGGTCGGAACGATGACCTACGCCGAGCGCCCGGCCTCGTTGAGCGGATTGCGGGTCGCCCTGATCGAGAACACGAAATGGAACTCCGAGACGGTACTGCGCAAGCTGGGAGAGCGCCTCGTTGCAACCCAAGGTGCCGCCTCGTTCGGCCTCTTCCACAAGCGCTACTCCAGCGTCCCCGCTCATGAAGACATCATCGAGACGGTCCGAAAGGAATTCGATGTGATGGTCGCGGGGGTCGGCGACTGCGGTTCTTGCTCCTCTGGCACCGTTCTCGATGGGATCCTGCTCGAGAAGGAGGGCGTGCCTTCCGCAACCATCATCACGTCGCTGTTCGAGCCCACGGGGCGGGCCATGGCCGCGCAGTGGGCGGTGCCCGACTATCAGTTCCTCGTCATGGAGCACCCGATCGCGAACCTCGACGACGAGGGCCTCGACAGGAAAGTGGATGCCATCTTGCCCGAGATCATCGACCTGCTCCTGCATGCGCCGGCATCATGAACCTGGCCGCGATATCGGCGTCCCTCGAGGAGTTGCGCCAAGGTCTGGTCGCATCCGGCTTCGATCTGGAGCTCGAGGAGGGGGACGTCGAAGAGCTCACCGTGACGGTGCGCCCCGGGCCGGATGCCTGCACCGAGTGCCTGGTGCCGAAATCTATGTTTAGACGTATCATCCTCGACAGCATCGGACAAACGGAGGCCTCACCTCCTGCCGTCGTCGTGCAGTATCCCTCGGACATCTCGTAGGCAAGACGGGCCGAGCAGTGAGCCTTCGGGATTCCGATGAGACCATCTTGCTGCGCGACGCTGTCCGCCGTGTGTTGGCGCGCTCCTGGCCGAGCGAAAAGTCCCAAGAGGCCTGCGGGGACGGTGGTGCCGTAAGGGCGGTCTACGAGACGCTAGCCGAGCAGGGTTTCTGCGGATTCGGTGGCGCCTCCGCCCAAGACGGTGGATTCACAGAAGCCGTAGTCGTCGCCGAGGAGCTTGGCCGAGCACACTGCCCCGCTCCCGTGCTGGACTCTTATCTCGTCAACGCGCTCGGGGCCGCCACTGGCTCGCCTGTCGATCTTCAAGCACTTTTCGGCGAGGCGGACGCCGAGCATCCCCGCATTGGACTGCCGTCCTGCGGGCTTCCTAGCGCCTATGTCTCGCGGACTGCATGCACTGCAGGTCAGGTCACGGGCGTCCTCAGCCCCGTCGAACAGGGGAGCACTCTGGATTACGTCGGAGTGGTGACGGGATCAACGGAGATCGCCTTTGTCAGATGTTGCTCACCGGCAATCTCGGTGGAGCCGGTCACGGCTCTCGACATGAGCGGCTTCTCGCGAATCAGGTTCGACGGCGCCCAGGCCATCCGCTGCGAGGTCCCCGAGGGTGTGTTGAGTGATCTCTCGGCGCTCTCGCGTCTGCTGCACGCCGCCCGGGCCTTTGGTGCGGCGGAGCGCTCGTTCGAGCTCGTCGTGGACTACTGCAAGACTCGGGTTCAGTTCGATCGGCCGATCGGTCAGTTTCAAGCGATCCAGCACAAGCTCGCCAACTGCCAGATACGGCTGGTTGCCGTGGGGCTGTTGCTCCGGCATGCCGCCGAGCAGAAGGACGCCGATGCCGAGGAGTGGGGCTACTTCGCGGCGGCTGCCAGCGCCTTCGCCGCAGTTCGCCTCCCGGAGGTATCTCTGGAGACCCATCACGCCTTCGGTGCCGTCGGGTACTCCGAGACCCATGAGGCGCCGCGACATTTCAAGCGCATCCACGTCGACCTGCTGATGGCCGGCGGCGCGATCTCGTCGCGTTCGGCTCTTGCGGACCGCCTGCTCGGGCCGAGGGGTGGAGGCCTTCCCCGACCTGATCTTGGGGCGGAGGCCAATGCCTTTCGGGGCCAGGTGCACGACTGGTTGGAGCGGAACTGGTCCGGCGATCGCAGGGCCGCACATGCCGCGAAGAGGTTCGGAGATCGTGAGTTCGACAGGGAATTTGCCGAAGACCTCGGCAAGACCGGATGGATCGGTGCCGACTGGCCGACCGGCCTGGGTGGGCAGGGGCGTGGAGCCCTCGAGCAGATCGCCTTCATGGAGGAGATGGAGTCCCACGAGGTGCCACGATTCGGTGCTCCGGTCCCTGCGGCCATCCTCATGAAGTTTGGCACTCGACACCAACAACAGCGGTATCTGCCGCCAATCCTCGCTGGTCGGGCGATGTTCGGCTTGGGTTACAGCGAGCCGGACGCCGGCTCGGATCTTGCCTCTCTGCGTACCCGAGCAGTTCGTGACGGGTCCGACTGGATCATCAACGGGCAGAAGATCTGGACCACGACCTACTGGGGGAAGTACATGCTGTTGGCCGCTCGTACAGATCCCGATGTCGTTCCGAAGCAGGCTGGAATAAGCCTGTTCATCGTTGAGATGGATGCTCCTGGTATTACTATGAATGTCGACACAACGATGTATGGCGGAACGTTTGCCAACGTCTTTTATGACGATGTGCGTGTCGCCGAAGATGCTCTCCTCGGTGAGGCCAATGAGGGCTGGAAGCTGCTGACCCACGCGTTGGCGACCGAACGAGGCGCGATCGGAGGAGGCATCGTCCTCAAGGTTGCACACCTCTTCGAGCTGCTGTGCTGTCTCATGCGAGAGGCGCGTCCGAGCCTAGGAGCGTCGGGCTCTGACCCCCTGGTTCGCGACATGATCGGCAAGTACGCCGCCGAGATCGAAGCGGGTCGTCAACTCATGCTGGCCTGTGCTTCTGTCGCAGAGTCCGGAGCCGTACCGACCGGTCTGGCCGCCGCCAGCAAGGTCTTCTCCGGGGAGCTCATGGAACAGTTCCTCGAAGAGGCTCTACGCCTGCTTGGTCCGGTCGGAACGATCGGGGAGCTGAGCCCGGGTGGAGTCCTCGGCGGCCGCCTCGAGCAAGCTCTCCGCCATTCGCTGATGTGGGTCATAAGCATGGGGACAAACGAGGTGCAGCGAAACCTGATTGCCCAACGGACCCTTGGTCTACCCCGTTGATCGGAGATCGTGATCAGGTGGCCTGGCTCGGCGCGTGTCCATCGAGGGTCTCGGCCCTGCCGTACCGACCGTCAACCCAATGCTTGTGCATTCTCCGGATGTGTGCCTGTATCTCGGCGACGGCGGCATCGGCATCTCGAGCGCGCACGTGGGTGAGAACGAGGCGATGGGACCGTAGCACGACGTCACCTCCTGTGACACCGAGCATGTGCACGACCTCGCGCGACGCCGCCGATATCGAGGTCATGAAAGCGATGAGTAACGGATTCTTGCTGGCCGTGGCGAGAAGGTTGTCAAATTCAACGTTCGCAGACGCCCGTTCGCTTAGTCGCCCGGCCTCAGTCAGAGTCGCCACGAGTGCGATGTTTTGCTCGAGGGCCGAGAGGTCGGCCTCGTCTCGTCTCTCGCAGGCAAGACGAACGATAAATGACTCGACGCCATTTCGAGCCTCGGAGAGATCCGTGAACGAGAAATCCGATAGACGGAGCATGTCGGAGATGTTGACAGCTACTCGACGAGGATCGGCGTGGGCAATGAATGCTCCCCCGGTCGCTCCGCGGCGCAACTCGACGAGCCCGGCTACTTCCAACATTCGCATCGCTTCCCGCACGGTGTTCCGGCTCACCGCAAACTGCTCGGCCAATGCTCGTTCGGATGGCAGGCGATCCCCGGTCGAAAGCTCGCCCCGTTGCACGAGCTCTCGAATCTGCGAGGTGATCTCATCAAAAGCCCGGCGCGGATGTGCCGGAGTGAACTTGGGAGTGGTCACCAGTCGTTGCTGCCGTAACGTCGCTTCTCTTGCATCCCGCGCCGAATCAGATCTGGCGTCGAGCGCGGCTTTGAGACAGTGTCATTTACAAAAAACCCTATCGGAAGGGCCTCTCTCCTGCAAGGACGCCGCCGGCGAAAGTGCTCGGAGTTCGGCGATCAGGGTCGGCGCGCGCGGCATACCTCCGGGGACCCGGCCGGAGGACTCAGGATCGTTGTCGGCTCTGACGGGGTGTGGCGGGTCGACTCGCGCCCAGTCGGCACTGGCAGAGGTGGAGAGGAGGAGCCGTGGCATCACTGATAGTTGAACGAGCAGGCGAGCGGCCCAGGGAGATCGGTCTCCGTGACGAGCGCGTGGCTATGCAGTGGACCGAGGTCAATGACACGGTAAATCGAGTGGCGGCGGCACTGGCCAGCATGCACCTCCATAGTGACCGCCGCGTGGCGATATGCGCGGCAAACTCCGCTGAGACCGTCCTGGCCTACCTTGGGAGCACCTACGGGGGGTGCTCGGCCGTACCTGTCAGCCACCAGCTGACCGCACCGGAGATCGCGACCATCCTGGCGGACTCGGGTTCTGAGGTGCTCTTTGCGGGTCCTGAGACGGCCGAGAGGTCCGTCCGGGCGGCGGCGTTGGCCGGTGTGCCGACGGTTGTGGTTTGGCGTTCCTCGGCCACCCCCGACGTGATCGATTGGTCGGATTGGTTGGCCGCGGCCCAGCCGGTCGAGCCTCCCGCCGACAGGAGGGTGCTCAACAATCTGATGTACACATCTGGTACGACGGGTTTCCCCAAGGCGGTGGAGCTCATGCCGGCGTACGACGCGCGAGGGGCGCAAACGATCGCGGACTACGCGGAAGCCTTGCGCACAGAGCCGCTTGCGAAACGAGGCCTGCACCTGGTTGTCGGGCCGATGTACCACACGGGTCCCATCCGAGCCGTCCGGGTTCTCGGCGCAGGCGTCCCTACTGTCGTCAGGGGCCACTTCGACGCCGTCGACCTCCTGGAGACGATTCAGAGCTACAGAGTGACGACGTGCTTGCTTGTACCAACGCACTTCATCCGACTCCTTGCCCTGCCCCAGGAGGTGCGCGACAGCTATGACGTGTCATCGCTGGAATTTGTTGTCCAGACGGGGTCGGCATGCCCCATCGATGTAAAGCGGCGCATGATCGACTGGTGGGGCCCAATCTTTCAGGAGGGATACGGCTCCACGGAGTCCCGGATGATCTGCACTATTACGAGCGACGAGTGGCTGCGGAAGCCTGGATCCGTTGGTCGCGTTGTGCCGCCCTATCGTCGGGCTGTGTCGGTCGGGAGTGACGGTCGTTACCTTCCTCCTGGATCAATCGGCGCGCTGTACTTTGAAGACTCGACGGGGCGCGGTATCGAATACCGGGGAGACCCGGAGAAATCACGTGCCGCCCACTTGACCCCTGGAGTGTTCACTCTTGGCGAGGTCGGCTACGTTGACGATGACGGATACGTCTTCGTGACGGACCGCCTAAATGACATGATCGTCTCGGGCGGGGTGAACATCTACCCAGCCGAGGCAGAGGCCGTGATGCTCACGCATCCCGAGGTCGCCGAGGTCATCATCATCGGAGTTCCGGACGCAGACTTTGGTGAGTCAGCGATGGCGCTCGTGGTGCCGCAGAACCCCGAGACCCCGCCTGATGCGGGTGAGCTGGTTTCCCACTGTCGAGAACGACTCGCCGCGTTCAAATGTCCTCGAAGCGTCGAGTTCGTCGCCGCATTGCGTCGTTCCCCGATGGGGAAGATCGAAAAATACAAGATCCGATCGAAGTATTGGCCGGCGGAAGTGGCGACGTGAGCGCCAACACGGAGAGCCAGACGGCGACGCGCCGATCGAAGGTCGTGACGGCGGTCGAGGCTGCTGCGATGGTGAGGGACGGCGACACTGTCGGCCTGGGTGGGTGGACGTTCTACAACACACCTATGGCCGTCATCCGCCAGGTGATTCGAAGGCAGACGGCAGGGCTCAGGCTCGTGAGCAGCCCGGGGGCGATCGGACCTGACCTGCTGATAGCAGGCGAGTGCGTCGCGGAGATCGTCACGCCTTTTCTCACGATGGAGCAGTTCGGTCTGGCTCCTGCGTTTCGGGCTGCCGTCAAGGAAAATCGCCTGAGGGTATCGGAGATTGATGGTCCCGCTCTTGCCGCGACCCTCCGGGCGGCGGCCGATGACCTGCCGTTCGGTCTGATTCATGACCTCGGCACGGACCTGCCGAAGGTAAATCCGGACATGTACCGCCCATTTGAACACGAGTACGCGCCGTCGGGTGGGCTTCTGGCGGTACCCGCCATCGTGCCCGACGTGGCGCTCATCCATGCGCAACGGGCCGACCAGTACGGCAACCTGCAGTACCTTGGTGCCAGCTTCTTCGATCAACTCATCGCCAGGGCGGCACGTCGTGTCATCGCCTCGGTCGACGAGGTGGTCAGCTCCGCTGAGCTGACGCGAGAGCCCCGCCTGACGAAGATCCCGGGGTTTCTCGTCACGGCCGTCGTGCCCGTTGAGCGAGGAGCTCATCCATGCGGAAGTCAGGGAATGTACCGACCTGACCTCGCCCATCTCGAGCTGTACGCCCGAATGGGGGCGGAGGAGAGCGGTCGCAGGAGCTATCTGAGACGCTTTGTGACGGGATGCGGCGATGAGACCGCCTACCGGATTGCGCTCGGCAAGGAATCGTCGACATGAGACCGACCGACACGAGTCGATGGTCGTTGGCAGAGTTCATGGCGGTGGTGCTCTCGCGTCAGTTGAAAGACGAAGCCGTCGGCATTCTCGGGACGCGATCGGAGGTGGCCGAGGCCGCATGTGGACTGGCCCAGGCGACCCACGCTCCGGGGCTTTGGTACATGTCCGGCCCCTCCGGGGTGGTGAACCCTCGCCGTGGCGAGCTCGGACCGATCGCCGACGAGGGACTGATTGTGGGAGCCGAGGCACTGCTCGAGCTCACGGACAACATTGATATGATCGACTGGAGCCGCCGGACCTTTGGCTTCGCCGTTCTTGGTGGAATCCAGGTGGACACGTTCGGCAATCTCAACACCGTTGCCGTGGGGGAGTGGTCTCGCCCGAGGCTCCGTGGTCCGGGAACAATCGGCGCGAGCGTCCTTGCGGCCCACAGTGGCGATGTGTTCATCGTCATGAACGAACACACCGTCCGCAGCTTCGTGCCGGCGGTCGACTTCGTGTCCGCCATAGGATTTGGTCGCTCGGGTCGGGAGCGTGATCGGATGGGCCTTCCAGGCCGTGGTCCACAACTGGTGATCAGCCCGCTCGGAGTGCTCGATTTCGGAGAGAGTGATCATCGGATGCGCGTCCGGACCATTCATCCCTGGTCATCGTTGGAGGCCCTCCGAGAGAACACGGGATTCGATCTCGAGGAGGCGCCCGAGATGGAGACCACGGCTGAGCCCAGCTCGGCCGAGCTGGACGTCCTTCGTGGGACCGTCGATCGGTCGGGCGTCCTGAGGCAGCCCGGTGGTGGCTCGTAGTGGAGGTGACGGCGGGCGAGTCGTCCAGGGGCCAGACGTCAGCTGCCGGAACCGGCTCTTCGCTTCGACGACAACTCCTTCGCCGGTGCTCGGTCCCGGCACACTGCTCCCCGACGCTTGGTCAAACACGATGAGGCCGTGCGGGCTTGGCTGAGGTCCGTGGACTGAGCAACACGTCCACCAAGACAGCGGGAAGGGTGTGCTGGGCGAGCCTCTGCTTCGTCATTCTGCCAAGGAAGAAGGTCTCATGACACTCGAATCACACCACGAGGAATTTCGGACTGCGGTGCGGAGAATGGCGCTCGCCCATGTTGCCCCAATAGCGACGGAGCTCGACCGCAGTGACCAGTTCCCAGTGGACATGGTGGAGGTGTTCGCCCGGATGGGCTTGGTCCAGCTCTCCGTCCCTCAGGAGTTCGGCGGCCCTGGGGGTGACCTTCGGTCGGCTTGTGTTGCCCGTGAGGAGGTGGCTCGTGCCGGCTCGATGGCTCTTGGATCCCTGGTCAATCAGACCGGGATTGTGGTCCAGGCGTTGCTCGACTCCGGCAGCGCAGATCTGAAAAGTCGCATCCTGCCGGCGCTCGCTGAGGGCACGTTGTTGACGTGCATCGCCATAACCGAGGCCGACGGCGGCTCGGATCCTGCGGCCATGAGAACTCGCGCTGCGCTCCACGGAGACGAGTGGGTAATTACGGGAGACAAGCAGTTCATCACGTGGGCCGGCCTTGCTCGCTACGCATTGGTGTTCGCCCGCACCAACGACCGCCGGGGGGGCGCCGGAATTAGCGCCTTCATCATCGACACCGATCAACCCGGGTGGGCCGTCTCTCCACCGAACCGCAAGATGGGCCAGCACGGGCTCCCCAACAACGGCGTCGCGCTCGAGGAGGTACGGTGCGGCAAGGCGGACATGGTGGGCGCGGAGGGGCAGGGGTTTCGTGCGGCCACCCATGCGCTGCACGTCAACAGGCCGACGGTGGCTGCGGGTGCCGTCGGCGCGGCCCAAGCCGCCCTCGACTACGCCATCGCCTACCTGAAGGAGCGGACCGTGGGGGGCCGACCGCTAGCGGAACGTCAGGGACTGCGATGGATCATGGCCGAGGACGCGACCCTGATCACCGCGGCTCGTGGGCTCGTCTACGAGTCGGCGAGCCTCTGGGATCGGGGTGGGTCAGAAGATGAGATTGCGATGGCGTCGTCGATGGCGAAGCTGTTCGCCGCTGACATGGTCGAGCGGGTGACCAGCGATGCTCTGCAGCTCCTCGGTGGTCATGGCTACATGCAGGACCATCCGGTCGAGCGGTATGTCCGGGACGCACGCCTTGTGGGCATCTACGAGGGCACGAGCCAGATCCAGAAGGAGATCATCTCGAAGCGACTCGTTCGAGCTGATGCATGAAGAGCATCGGGTCGTGGCCGGCGAACCCCTTGACACGATCGGCCATGTGAGCTAAAAAAGCTCAACGGTTCAACCATTGCGATTGACGCGGTTGCGACAAGAGCCGCGATCGGCACCACGCTGCGCCAGAGAGGCAGCGGGAAGACGAGGGGGAGATACCAATGCGCGCAAGAAGGCCGCAGCACGCTGCTCGTTCGGCCATCGCATTCGCAGGTGGGGCGCTCTTGATCGCTGCCGCTTCTGCGTGCGGAAGCAGCGGTACGTCGGCGTCGTCGGCCGGTGCTCACTCGACGGCGAAGTCGGCGCCCGCGGTGGCCGCCGCCCAGAAGGCAGTCGTCGCCGCGGAGCGCGCTCCTACGAAGGTTCAGTTGTCGCCGCTCCGATCCCGGCCGCCGTCCGGTAAGACGGTCGTCTTCCTGGATCCGGGCGTGGTACAGGCCACCTACAACGCCAAAGGAATCGAGCAGGCGGCGGCTGCTCTTGGATGGCACTACCGACAGATAGCGCTGGACCAGTCGACGCCATCCAGCGTCGTCAGCGCACTCAACCAGGCACTCCAGTACCACCCGGCGGCGGTGATCCTGATCGGCCTTCCCGAGTCGGAGTGGGCCAGCGTGCTTCCGGCCTACAAGCGGGCCGGCACTTCTATCGTGACCCTCGAGGACATCACTGCCTTGTCGGGGCCGGTCATCGCCAATGTCGCAGGAGCAAGCTTTTTCCGGAACCAGGCACAGATCCTCGCCAACTGGTTCATTGCCGACTCGCACGGCGCAGGTGACGTCTTGATGGCTCGTTTCGATGGGCTGACGATCTTGAAGTTGCTCGCCGACGACTTTATCGCGGACGTCCATCGGGGCTGCCCGGGGTGCACCGTGTCCAGCGTCAATCAGTCGCTGGCCGTAGCCGACAGCAACCAGGGCAACAATGTTGTTGTCTCGAAGCTTCGAACCAGTCCAAACACCAAGTACCTGTTCATCACTGACGGGCCATTTCTTTCCGGAATCACATCGTCGTTATCCGCAGCGAGCCTGTCGCATATCAAGATATTCAGTGCCGGCGGAGACACCACCAACGAGACTGACGTCAAGAGTGGTGTGGAGGCAGCCACCCTGCCCGTTGCTCTGACCTACGCCGGCTGGCTTGGTGTGGATGCCGAGCTGCGCCACCTGGAGGCCACATCGACGGCGAGCGACAACCAAGGACTTCCGATCCAGCTCCTCACGAAGTCGGCCTCCTTCACCCCCTCAGACAGTTTCAACGTGCCAGCAAACTTCCCGGCGCAGTTCAAGTCACTCTGGAAAGTTGGGTGATCCTTGCGTCAAGGCAGCAATAGCGGGGCACTCGCCCTCGACGTCAGCTCCGTCTCCAAGACGTTCGGCGGCACGAGAGCTCTTCGCGACGTCAACCTGAGAATAGCCGGTGGCGAGATACATGGACTGGCTGGTGCGAACGGGTCCGGCAAATCGAGCCTTATCAAGATCCTCTCCGGCTACCATTCCCCGGACCCGGGTGGAGAGGTCAAGATCGGTGGCAAGAAGCTGCGCTTCGGGTCTCCGGAGTCCTCCTATGGGTTGGGAAGCAGATTTGTCCAGCAGGATCTAGGGCTCGTGGACGAGGCCTCCGTAGCGGACAACTTGTATGTCAATGGGCGCTATCCCACTCGATTTGGCACGGTCAGGGCCAGGGCGCTCCGGCAGGACACCCTTGCGACCCTTGCCGAGGTCGGGCTCGAGCTCGACCCGCGCCTGCCTGTCGGTCGGCTGTCCCCTGCGATGAAGACGGGACTGGCGGTAGCGCGTGCATTGCGCCACGACCCGGTGAGTCCGGCGAAGCTGCTGGTCCTTGATGAGCCGACCGCCAGCCTTCCCGAGAAGGAGGTACAGGCTCTGCTCGAGATTCTCCGCAGGGCCGCTTCACGCGGCGTCGGCATCTTGTACGTGACTCACCGCTTGGACGAGCTCTTCGCTCTGGGGTGCGGTGTGACGGTCCTCCGGGACGGCTCACAGATCAGTTGCTTCGCTCCTTCGGAGCTGACTTGGACGAAGGTGGTCCATTCGATCACCGGCAAAGAATACGAGCGACCGGTACCTGCCGATGGGGTCTCCCCCGCTCGACGCGCCGGCAGACGTGTGCTATCGGTCGAGCACCTGTCGGCCCACCGCCTGACGGACGTGAGCTTCGAGGTCAATGCCGGGGAGATAGTAGGTGTCGCAGGAGTGTCGGGCTCAGGTCGCGAGGTGCTATTGAGCGCAATCTTCGGCGGCACGGGCCTGCTTTCCGGCTCCGTGCGTGTCGGGGAGGTGCTTGTGCCGCCGCTTCGGCCGGATCTGTCGGTTGGGGAAGGAGTGGCCTATCTGCCCGCCGACAGGAAAGCGTCCGGGGGGATGCTCTCGCTGAGCGCTCGCGACAATCTGTGCCTGCCCAGGCTACGGCCGTTCTGGCGACACGGCTGGTTCCAAGACGCCGCCGAGCAGGCCGAGACCGAACGGTGGTTTGACGAGCTGACAGTGCGGCCTTGGCGCGCTACGGAGAGGCCACTCGCGTTGTTCAGTGGCGGGAACCAACAGAAGATACTTCTCGCGAAGTGGTTGCGCTGCCAGCCGAGGCTGCTCTTGCTCGATGAACCCACCCAGGGCGTTGATATCGGTGTCAGAGCGGAGGTACACCGGCGCCTGCTTGACTCGGCCCGGGAGGGTGCTGCGCTCCTTGTCGGCTCGACCGACCTCGAGGAGCTCGAGATTCTCTGCGACAGGGTATTAATACTCCGGGACGGCTGTATCGGCAGCGAGATGGTGGGTACTGAGGTGACCGAAGTGAACATCTCGCGTCGTTGTCTTGAGGCTAACCAGAAGGAGGGGGTGTAGGGAGTGGACTGGATACGAAGGGCAGAGGGCACGGCGCGTCAGCGCCGCCACATAAATTTTGGGATTGATCGTTTCAGCGGCCTTTACCTCTGGGCGTTGTTTATTATTGTCTACGCGCTATGGGTGCCGCGATACTTTCTGACGGCATCCACAGTTCACTCGATTGCTTCCGCTCAAGCGGTTCCTGCGATCGTGGCTCTGGCAGTTCTTGTCCCCTTGGCGGCGGGGGTGTACGACCTGTCCGTGGGTGCGACGACGAACCTGTGTGCGATTTTTGTTATCACCTTGCAGGTGAACGATCACGTTCCGGCCTGGGCGGCAGTGGTGATAGTTATGGTCTCCGGCTGTGTTATAGGTCTGGTTAACGGCCTGCTCGTTGTACGATTCCGGATCAACTCATTTGTCGCCACGCTTGGTACGTCGGTGGTGATAACTGCCGTCCAAGGAATTGTCAGCCATGAGAGCCAGCCAAATCCGGCGACCGGGAATGTGTGGCTTGGATTGACGCAGCACGTTGAATTCGGATTCCAGGTGGTAATTATCTACGTAGTGGTCGCGGGCTTGCTGGTCTGGTGGTTTTTGGACCATACCCCGGCGGGGCGGTACATCCATGCCACGGGAGCGAACAGAGAAGCGGCCCGCCTGTCGGGCGTGCGCGTGGGAAAATGGGAGTGGATCTCGCTTCTTTGCTCCGGTGGGCTATGTGGGCTGGGCGGGATACTGTACGCATCGCTCAATGGTCCATCGACGAGCTTTGGTAGTGCGTTGCTGCTTCCCGCGTTCGCTGCGGTGTTCTTGGGTTCGACGCAGCTGCGGCCAGGCCGGGTAAACACGTGGGGGACACTGATCGCCGTTTTCGTGCTCGCTACGGGCGTCGAGGGCTTGCAGCTTCTCACCGGGGTGCAGTGGTTGAACGAGATGTTCAGCGGGGTGGCCCTCTTAGCCGCCGTTGGATTCGCGGTGTCGAGGCAGGGTCGACGGAGGGTGCCGGATGGAGATCCGGAGCCGGCGAGCTCGGGGATAGGTGAGGGACTCCAGCCGACAGAACTGGTGCCGGATGCGGGGAAGGCCGGCGCTGAGGCGCGGTGATTGGGCGTTTGTTCTGGTAGCTGCGAGCATGCGGCGGCGGCGACGCGGGTCAGGTCATCCGGCGCAGCTTCATGGAGAGGCCCGGATGGCGGCGGCGATTCTCGGCGAGCTGAGCGCAGGCGTATCACCCTCGAGCCACCCGTCGAGGTCCGGCCGTTGCGGCCCGGCCCGCCCGGAGACGAGCAGGATCGCCAGGCCGACCAAGCCGGCCACGGCGACACCGAGCGCCGCCCACGACCCGGTGTGAAGACCGCCGAGAACGGCGGACGGTCGCATGCCGTGCCACAGGGCGATGTGGGTGAGGACGGGGGCGAGGATGAACGCCGCTTCGGCGCGCAACAGCTCGACGACACCCACGGCCCTGGCCACCTGGGAGGAGGGCAGACTTAGGGCGGCGGTGAACAGTCCCGGGGCGACGGTCATGCCGGCACCGAGCCCGAGCAGCAACGCGATCACGGAGACGAGCCGGCCCTGACCATTTCCGCTCGAGTCGAGTAACTGCAAGAGGGTGGCAGCGGCGGTCAAGCAGAGCAGCCCGGCCGCGACGACGGCAACGAGCAGCCGGGTGCGCAGCACTCGTCCGAAGACCACCGCCGCGACGGCCGCGCCCACGACGCCAGGCCACAAGAGGATCGCGCTGTCGAGGACGGGCCGATCGGCGACGTCGGTCATCCAGATCTGCACCGTTTGGAGGCAGAGCACGAACACGGCGCCGCCGACCATGGCACACGCCGTCCCCGCCAGGGGCAGCGTGGAGTTCAGCTTCTCGACGGGGATGAGCGGAGAGCGTCGCCGGTACTGGCTGGTGACGAGGGCACCGAGTGCGGCCACCCCGACGGCGAGCGGCACCCACACGAGGGGGGAGCCGAAGGCGTGCGTGGTGAGCTGGGCGGCGCCGAAGAAGGGGAGGACGGTGCCGGCGGCGGCGAGCGGGAAGACCGCCGGGTCGAGCGGCTGGTCGGGATTGAGGCCCCTACGATCCGGCAGGGTCCTCCAGGTGAGCAGGGCCCCCACGAGCCCGAGGACGGCCAGCGCCGCGTAGAGCGTTCGCGATGCCCCGGTGGCGGCGACGCCGGCTGCGACGAGGGGGCCAGCCGCGGCGGCACCGAAGAGCCCGATGTTGACCAGTGCCATGGTCGTTGGGAGGCGTTTGGACCCGAAGGTGGTGACCAGCGGGGGGAGGGCAAGGACGAGAAGGAACCCCGTGGCCAGCCCGTCGATCACCCGGCCGGTGCCGTAGGTCCAACCGTTGGCTGCGACGGCGCTGAGCCCCGCTCCGAGCGCGAAGGCCACTTGGGTCCCCACGAAAAGTCGCCGCTGTGCGAAGCGCTGGACCAGGTCGACGGCGATGACAGCGCCCAGCGCGTAGCCGGCGTCGCTCAGCGACGAGGCCAACTCGAGGCCGAGCTTGCTGGTGTGCAGGTCATGGGTGAGGATCATCTGTAGCGGTTCGGCCCCCGACGAGACGATCAGGTCGGGGCAAAGGGCGACCAGCATCACGACGATCGTCGCCCCGTAGCGTCCCCTCAACACGAGACGTGTCTGATCGGCGCGGCGGTCTCGGAGCGCGACTGCACCCGCCCGGGGAGATTGAGCATGGTGTTCGACGTACCCACTTCGGCGCCCCCGAACCCACGTGGCCCAGCCCGCAGATCGACATTCGCAACGCCGGCGGTGCCTGGGTCGACGAGGAGGTGGCGTCCTGAGGTCCGCAGAGCTCGGTCCGTGGCGAGGGTGGCGACCTCTACCCAGGTGTCGGAGAACGGTGTCGGCTTGTCCGGCTCGCTCACACTCACAACGGTTCCGGTTCCGAGTGACCCGTCTGAGCATCTGACCACCAGACCAGCAGGTCGGGACGTTTACCGCTGGTCGGTATCTCGCAACGCCCGGACGGCGTCGTCGTCTGGTGCGCTCCCGGACGCCCACTCGACGGGAGAGGATCGTCCGGCCCCGGGCCCGGCTCGACCACGACGTCGGCGGTGGCGGCGGGGTCGTCGCCGGCACGAAGCGCCCGCTCCTGGTCGGCCCACATGGCGGCCCAGGGCTCGTAGGTCGGCCAGTCGGGGCGGGCCCGGAGCCTTCGGGCCCGCTCTTCGTCGTCGACGGCGATCCATACGAGGGCTGAGAGCCACGGCCGCGCGAGCGGCGAGCCGGCGCCGCAGCCCTCGACGACGAGGAGACCACTCGCAGCGACGGTCTCCCACGCCCCCCACGACCCCGCGTCCCAGTCCCAGCGCCGCCACCGGGCCCGCCGGCCCGCGGCGAGCGGCCGGAGCACCCACTCGACCAACAGCTCGACCGAGCGGGCCAGGCCATGCCAGCCCGGCACCCAGTCGTCGAGGTGCACGCACGGCGCCCCGATCGCCGGCGCCAGCCGCCCGGCCAGGCAGGTCTTGCCGCTGCCCGACCACCCGTCGATGGCGATGATCCCGCAACCTCGGCCGCCGGCCGAACGACGGAGCTCGGCGCGCGCCGCCAGGTCGGCACCGAGCCGTTCGGGCGTCACCACGTCGCCGGGTGCGGACATGGAGTCGAGCATGCCACCACATCACAAGAGGGCGTACACTGTACGAAACCCACTCGGGAGCTCGGGCGTAACCGGGCTGAGAGGGCGTCGAGCCGCAAGGCCGTGACGTCGACCGCCAGAACCTGACCGGATAATGCCGGCGTAGGGAGCGCACATGGCCGCAATCGGACCGCAGAGGATCGCAGGGGAGAGGGCCGTCCGGCGGGCCTCCCCGTCATCGGGGGGCGGTCCGGCCCGCCGGTGCCGGCCCGCCGGGCTCCGCGGCATGCCCCGGCCGGGGCGACCCGCCGGGCTCCGCGGCATGGCGCGCCGGCGCGGGGCTGCCCTCTGCCTGCTTGCCGCCGTGGGCGCCCTGGGCCTGGTCGCGTGCGGGTCGACCCAGACCCAGGCCGGCGCCACCGGCGGCCAGACCCTGCGGATCGCCCTCGACTACACGCCCAACGTCGACTACCTGGGCATCTACGCCGCCATCGACAAGGGCTACTTCCGTGCCGAGGGCATCAACCCCGAGATCATCCCCTACTCGGGGGCGTCGGCGGAGAAGCTGCTCGCGGCGGGAAAGACCGACCTGGGGCTGACATACCCTCCCAACATCCCCGCCACCCGGGCCTCGGGCCTCAACTACGAGGCGGTGGCCGGGCTGAGCCAGCGCAACACCATCGCCATCGCCGTGCTCGCCTCGTCCCACTACACCAACGTCGGCCAGCTCAGTGGCACCCTTTACGGCGGCTTCGGGGTCCCGAGCGACAAGCCGATCGTCGACGACGTGTTCAGGGCGGCCGGCGTCAAGCACCCCGTGTACCGCGAGGTCAACCTCGGCGATCAGGCCTACCAGGCCCTCGAGGCCCATCGGGTCGCCTACAGCATCGTCTACGGCGGCATCGACGACGTGACCGCCGACCTGGCCGGGGTCAAGCTGCGGGACTTCCCGATCAAACGATATCTCGGCTCGGCGTTCTCGTTCCCCGACGACGCATGGGTCGCCACCGACGCCGAGGTCCACAAGGATCCGAGCCTCCTGCGCAGGGGGCTTGCGGCCCTGGCCGACGGCTACCGCTTCGCCGCCCACCACCCGGCCGCGGCCGAAGCCAGCCTGATCAAGCACAACGGTACGGCCCTCGACCACGCCGGCAACATCGTCAAGGCGACCGGCAACGAGACGGCCAAGACCTTCCTGACCCCGAGCGGGGCGTGGGGCCCAATGCGCAGCGCCGACTTTGCCGGCGTCACCCGCATCCTGGTCCGAGGGGGTCTCGTCAAGGCGTCCAATGCGCCCACCCCTTCGCAGGACTACACCAACGCCCTGCTGCCATGAGCGCCGCCCCCACCGCCCGCCAACCGGCCGCACCGAGCCCGTCCGGCCCGTCCGGTGCCCGCCCCGAGGCGACGTCCCCGACCGCTCGGGTGTCCCCGTACCGACGGCGCCGCCTCGCGCCCCCGCTCCGCCGGTACGCCCCGCCGGCGGCGGTGATCGTCGGGGTCCTCGTCGTCTGGCAGCTCTGCGTGAGCCTTGGCCACGTGGACCCGACCATCCTCCCGGGGCCCCGGTTGATCGTGGCGTCGACCTGGGACGACCGGGTCAACCTGTGGCCGGCGATCACCACGACCACGGAGGAATCCGTTCTCGGCCTCCTCCTCGCCCTCGCCGTGGCCTTTGTCGCCGGCGTTGCCATCGACTGGTCGCGGGTGGTGCGCGGCAGCCTCTATCCGCTGATCGTGGCGTCCCAGACCTTGCCCATCATCGCCCTGGCCCCCCTGGTGGTGATCTGGTTTGGCTTCGGGATGTTTCCCAAGATCGTGCTCGTCGCCCTCTTCAGCTTCTTCCCGATTGCCGTCGGGCTCGTCCAGGGGCTCGGCTCGGCCGACCCCGACGCCATCAACCTGGCCCGCACCATGCGGGCGACCAAGCTGCAGCTCCTCGTGCGGGTCCGGCTCCCCGGCGCCCTCCCGCAGCTGTTCACCGGGCTCAAGATCTCGGTGACCTACGCCTTCACATCGGCCATCGTGGCCGAGTTCGTCGGCGCCACCCAGGGCATCGGGGTGTACATGACCTCGGCGGGCACGGCCGCACCGGCCCGCACCGACCTGGTCCTCGGGGCCACGCTTGTCACCGCCGTGCTCACCGTCGCCCTCTTCGTTGTTGTCGGCGTGGCCCAGCGCCTGGCCATGCCCTGGCGAGCGCGGGGCCGGGCGTGACCGAAGCGGGCCGGTCCGTCGAGGCGCGAGGTATTTCCAAGCGGTATACCGACAAAGGCAGCGACGTGCTGGCCGTCGACCGGGTCGACATGGTCGCAGAGCCGGGACAGTTCGTCTCGGTGATCGGCCCCAGCGGGTGCGGCAAGACCACGCTGTTCAACATCGTCGCCGGCCTCGACCGACCATCGGCGGGCGAGGTGGCCTTCGGTGGCGTCGCCGTCACCGAACGCCTCGGCGCCAGCGCCTACATGCCCCAGCACGACGCCCTCTTCGAGTGGCGCCGGGTCATCGACAACGTAACGCTTCCCCTCGAGCTCGCAGGCCGTTCCCGCCGCCAGGCCAGGCGCAGCGCCGAGCCCCTCCTCGAGCGATTCGGCCTCGGCCCCTTCGCCCGATCGTGGCCGTGGCAGCTGTCGGGCGGCATGCGCCACCGGGCCGCCTTCCTCCGCACCGTGATCACGGAGCCGTCGCTGCTGCTGCTCGACGAGCCCTTCGGCGCCCTTGACGGGATCACGCGGGCGGACCTGCAGCAGTGGCTGACCGGCGTCGTGGCCGAGTACGGCTCGACGGTCCTGCTCGTCACCCACGATGTGACCGAGGCCGTCTTCCTATCGGACCGTGTGTACGTGATGAGCCCCCGCCCGGGCCGGATCGTCGCCGACGTCACCGTGGACCTGCCCCGCCCGCGCCGGCTGGAGGACCAGGAGACGGCGGAGTTCGTGGACCTCGAGCGCCGGCTGCGCTACGAGCTTCGCACCTCGGCGTGGCCTGTTCGCAGCTGACGATCCAGTGAGGCCAGCCTCGGACCGCTGAAGGTGGCTGGGTTTGGTGGGTTGACGTAACGTTTGGTGGCTCGGGCAGCGGTCCGAGCCTGTCCTCACGATGGGGGTCGTGGCATGGCCGGCACGGTGCGGGTGAGCGAACTGCTCGACGATCATGTGGTCCTCGACTTGGAGTGCCTGGACCGGTTGTATCTCAACGCGCATGTGCCGAACTTGCAGGTGAGCGGGCAGGTCGTGAGGTTCATGCGCGACCATCTTTCCTGCCCGATTCCGTCCCCGGCGTCATGAACAAGATCGGGGAGCGGTTCCGGGCCGCGGTGAGCTCGTTCGCCGAGTCGGCCGGTATCCCGATGCTCCGATTCAAAGCCGCCGACCGCCAAATTGATCTGGTCCGACCGTATTGGCAGCACGCGACCGGCCCGGGGGTGGTGGCTATCGGGGTGGCCCAAGAGTTCCAACGGGTCTTCACCGCCCATCAAAAACACACCCGCAACCCCAACATCCACCTTTTCAGCTTCGACAAGGCCGACCGTCGGGTGACCGTCTACTACTTCTATGTCCTCGACGCCGACTTCGGTCCCGGGTTCGTCAAGATTTGTAGCTATTTTCCGTATCCGGCGAAAGTGTGGGTCAACGGCCACGAGTGGGCGAAACGCCAAGCCGCCAAGGCGGGGATCGGTTTCGGCGAGTTGGCGAATGGGTTCGCGTCCTGTGAGAACCCCGCTGGCCTGCAAGCCGTCTGTGACCAGCTCGGCCCGGACCAGATCCAGGGGTTCTTCGCGGTGGATGCAAGCCGTCCCGACCCCCTTCGACGATGTTGACCGGGCCGGCGGCTACTGGTGGGACCTGTCGATGCGCCAAATCGAGATGTCACGCACGATCGTCTTCGACGCCCCACGGCGAGCTCGCGCGTTTTTCGAGGCCACGGTGGCCGACAACATCGATGTTGGCCGACCCGACGAGATCAAGGTCATCTTCGACCGCCAGATCTATTCGACGACCAAAGGCGAGTTCGCCACCAAAGTCGTCACCCGGGGCACCGACGTGACGATCAACGCCTTCTATAAGCACTCCAGAATCAAGGAGTATCTGAAAGAAGGTCGTGCCCTTCGCGTCGAGACCGTCGTCAACGCCCCCAACGATCTGGGGTGCCAACGACGACTATCCAACCTCCCCGAGCTCCAGACCAAGGCCCGAGCGGTCAACCGCCGTCTGCTCGAGGTGCAACGTGCCGGTCAGGGCTGTGCCATCGAGAGCGCTCTGTTCGAGCGGATCTCACAGCCCTCGCTTGAGGAGGGCCAACGAGCCGCGACGTTACGCTTCGGCGATCCACGCGTCATGGCCCTGACCGGCGCCCTCTGCGTGGCACTGGTGGCCACCGTCGGCTTCACCAACAAGAGCCTTCGTGCCTTGGTGAGCGGCCTGCTCGGTGCCCCCTACAGCCAAGCGCAGATGACCTACGACTTGCGACGACTCCGCCTCAAGGCCCTCGTTGTCCGGGTCGCTCACACCAACACCTACACCCTCACCCCCGACGGCCTGAAAACGGCAATCTTCTACACCAAACTTGACCGCCGCTTGCTCCACCCCCTCCTCGCCGCCGACCAGCCAACCTCACCACCACCGCTGAGAGCGGCTCTCGCCACTATCGATCGAACCTGCACCGACTACATCGCTCGTGCTCAGTTAGCCCTCGCCGCGTAAAACTTGCCTCAAACCTCAAGACCACGGCACCTGAGGAGCCCTAGGGGGGAAAGGGGGAGCGGGAGGGGTCAGCGCCCTCCGATACGGTGGGCGACGATGGCTGGACCGGACACCTCGATGCTGCTCGAGGGCCTCAATCCGCAGCAGGCCGAGGCCGTGACGCACCCCGGCGGCCCGCTGCTCATCGTCGCCGGCGCCGGGTCGGGCAAGACCCGGGTGCTGACCAACCGGGTCGCCTGGCTGATCGAGTCCGAGGGAGTCTCGCCGTTCGAGATCCTGGCCATCACCTTCACCAACAAGGCCGCCGACGAGATGCGGCGGCGGGTCGGCGAGCTTGTCGGTCCCGTGGCCCAACGCATGTGGGTCTCGACGTTCCACTCGGCGTGCGTGCGGATCCTCAGACGCGACGCCTCGCGGCTCGGCTACCGCTCCGGGTTCAGCATCTACGACCAGGCTGACGCCGTCCGCCTCACCGGCTATGTCATCCGCGACCTCGGCCTCGACGCCAAGAAGTTCCCGGCGCGGGGGATCCACGCCATTATCTCGACGGCCAAAAACGAGCTCGTCGACTTCGAGGCCTACGCCCGGCGGGCGGCGACGGTCACCGACCGGCGGATCGCCGAGGTCTACGCCGAGTACCAGCGGCGGCTCCTCTCGGCGAGCGCCATGGACTTCGACGACCTGCTCCTCGTGGCCGTCAACGTCCTCCAGGCCTGTCCCGACGTGCTGGCCCACTACCAGCAGCGTTTCCGCCACGTCCTCGTCGACGAGTACCAGGACACCAACGCCGCCCAGAACGAGCTGGTCCTCCTCCTCGCCGGCGCCCACCACAACGTCACCGTCGTCGGGGACAGCGACCAGTCGATTTACCGCTTTCGAGGCGCCGACATACGCAACATCCTCCAGTTCGAGCAGGCGTTCCCCGACGCCACCGTGATCAACCTCGAGCAGAACTACCGGTCGACCCAGACGATCCTCGACGCCGCTAACGCCGTGATCGCCAACAACCTCAGGCGCAAGCCGAAGGAGCTCTGGAGTCGGCGCATAGGCGGCGAGTCCCTCGTGCGCTACCAGGCCGAGGACGAGCACGACGAGGGGTCGTGGCTCGCCGCCGAAGTGGTGAAGCTGCACGACACGGCCAGCGGGATCGCCGGTGACGGGCGCACCTACGCATGGGGCGACATCGCCGTGTTCTACCGGACCAACGCCCAGAGCCGGGCGGTCGAGGAGGAGCTCGTCAGGCGGGGGATCCCCTACAAGGTGGTGGGCGGGACCCGGTTCTATGACCGGCGGGAGATCAAGGACGTCCTGGCCTACCTGCACGTGCTGGCCAACCCGGCCGACGAGGTGTCGCTCAAGCGGGTCGTCAACGTCCCCAAACGCGGGGTCGGCGATACGAGCGTGGCCCGCGTCGACCGCTTCGCACGCGACGGGGGTATGAGCTTCGCCGACGCCTTGAGCCACGCCGGCGATGCCGGCGTCACCGGCAAGGGACTCACCGGGATCCGCCGGTTCGTCGACCTGGTGGCCGACCTGCGTGAGCTGCTCGCCGGACAACCGGCGGTGGGCTCACCGGCGGTGGGCTCACCGGCGGCGGGCTCACCGGGGGACGACGACCAAGACCTGGACGCTCCGACCGGGGCCACGCCGGCCGAGCTGATCGAGGCCGTGCTCGAACGCACCGGCTACCTGGCCGAGCTGACCGAGGAGCGCAGCGTCGAGGCGGCCGGCCGGGTGGAGAACCTCGAGGAGCTCGTGGGAGCGGCGCGTGAGGCGCGCGACCTGGACCAGTTCCTCGAGGAGGTCAGCCTCGTCGCCGACGCCGACGAGGTGGAGGGCGACGAGTCGCGGGTGCTGCTCATGACGTTGCACACGGCCAAGGGGCTCGAGTTTCCCGTGGTGTTCATCGTTGGGATGGAGGACGGGGTGTTCCCCCATCTCCGGTCGCTCGGCGAGCCCGACGAGATGGAGGAAGAGCGCCGCCTGGCCTACGTGGGCATCACCCGGGCGCGTGAGCGGCTGTACGTGTCCCACGCGTGGTGCCGCAACCTGTGGGGCCAGACGCAGTACAACCCGCCGAGCCGGTTCCTCAAGGAGATCCCGGAGTTGCTCGTCCGTACCGTCGAGGGCTCACGCCGCATCACGCCACGGGTGGGGCGGGGGTTCGCCCCGATGCGCGAGGAGATTGTCGAGGCCGCCATCCGCAGGGGCAAGGCGCCGACACCGGTGCAGGGAACGGGGGCGGAGAAGCTCGGGCTCGAGGCCGGCGAGAAGGTCGTGCACTCCAAATGGGGAGAGGGTCTCGTCACCGAGGTCAGGGGCGAGGGGGAGCGGGCCTCGGCCACCGTGCGCTTCCCTGGCCTCGGCGACAAGCAGCTGCTGCTGCACATGGCGCCGATCAAGAGGGCGGCCGGGTAGGCGTCGCCATCCGGCCATCCGGCGAACTTTCTTTGCCCACTTTTACGGAGTCACTCCGGAAAAGTGGGCAAAGTTGGGATGACTTGGCGGTCACCGGGGAGCGATGAAATGCTGGTGGTGGCTGGTAGGGAAGGTCATCGAGTGTTTCTTGCCGCCTGTGTGCGCGCGCAAAGTTTGATGCGGGGACCGTGGAGGACCTTGGAGTGTCGCTACGAGCACGAACCCCAGATTTCGCTTCGCCGGGTTCTCTCCCTGCCGGCCGTTGTGGCCAATCGAGACGGAGGTGATGGGATGAAGCGGATCAGGGATCGGGTCGCGGGTCTCGATGTTCATCGCGACACGGTCGTGGCGTGCTGTCGAGTCGTTGGTGTTGATGGTGAGGTGGGGGTGTCCAAGGCGAGCTTTGCCACCACACGTAGGGGGCTGGTCGACCTGGCGGGTTTCTTGTCGGACGCGGCGGTCTCGACCGTGGCGATGGAGGCGACCGGGGTGTATTGGAAGAGCCCGTACTATGCGCTCGAGGGGCTGTTCGCCGAGGTGTGGTTGTGTAACGCGCAGCACGTGAAGAACGTGCCGGGCCGCAAGTCGGATCTTTCCGACGCCGAGTGGCTGGCCGATGTCGCCGCGCACGGGATGGTCCGCCCGAGCTTCGTGCCGCCCCCCGAGATCCGAGAGCTGCGCGAGCTCACCCGCTACCGCAAAACCCAGGTCGACGCCAGGGGAAAAGAGATCCAGCGCCTCGAGAAGGTCCTCCAAGACGCGGGCGTCAAGATCACGTCGGTGGCATCGTCGGTGTGGAGTCTGTCGTCGCGGCGGATCATCGAGGCGCTCATCTCCGGCGAGCGGGACCCCGAGGTCCTCGCGGAGATGGCCAAGGGCAGGATGCGAGCGAAGATCCCCCACCTCGCCGAGGCCCTCGCCGGTCACTTCGGCGCCCATCACGGCGTGGTCTGCCGCCGGATCATCGACCACATCGACTTCCTCGACCGGTCGATCGCAGCGCTCAGCGAGGAGATAACGACCCGTCTCGTCCCTTTTGAGACGGCGGTCGCTCTCATGATGTCGGTCCCGGGAGTCTCGGATACGACCGCTGAGGTGATCGTCGCCGAGACCGGCGCCGACATGAGCCGGTTCCCGACCCCACAACAGCTCTGCGCCTGGGCCGGTGTCGCCCCGGGCAGCCACGAATCGGCCGGCAAACGACGACCAGCGGGAACCCGGCACGGCTCGACCTGGCTGCGCCGGACCCTCATCGAAGCAGCACGCGGCGCCGCACGCACCAAGGGCAGCTACTACTCCGCCCAGTACTCGCGTATCGCCAGCCGTCGAGGAGCGAACAGGGCCGCCGTCGCCGTGGCCAACTCGATGCTGTCGACCATCTGGCACCTGCTCTCCACCGGTGCCGTCTACCAAGACCTCGGCGCCGACTACTTCCAGCGTCGCCACGATCCCGCCGTCGAGGCGAAGCGACTCGCACGCCGGATCGAGGCACTCGGCTTCGACGTCAACCTCACCGAGAAAGCCTCATAAACCCACACCACACCACTCCACAACTCAAGCGCCTCCTCACCGACCCGAACCTCCCCCCGCGCGCCCACACCCGTGCCAGGCAAACGCATTTCACCCCAGAAAGAGTCACGTTGGCCCTTGTGCCGACGCCTGGGCCAGGCGGGGCGGGGCCGGGCTGACCCGGTTCAGCACGACGCCAGCTCCGACTTGGTGGGCGACGGCCCGGGGAGCAGGTAGGTGGTGGTCGTGGTCGAAGCGGCCGCCTTGGACTTGGATGCGGGCTTGGCGTGCATCTTGGCTCCGACCCCGGTGTAGGCGGTCCCCGTGATCAGCTTCAGGCTGTACGGCGTGGGTGTCAGCGCCGCGGACTCGGTGAGGGTGACGCTGCCACCGACCTGGAGGGAGAGCTGCTTGGCTGCAGCCGCGGCGTCGGGGGCGTACTCGATGGTGCTGGCCTTGAATTGGCCCGCGCTCTGCGGGTTGACCGTCACCTTGTAGCCGAGACGGCCGAGCCCGCTGCCGGCTCTCGCCGCCTGGCCCGACTTGCCGCTGCCGTTGGCCACCTCGACGGCGACGTGGGAGCCCGGCACGGTCGTGTCGGGCGTGGGCGCCTTCGGCTTTGCCTTGACGGCCTTCGACGTTCCGAGGTCGTTGAACTTGGTGATCATCGTCTTGGCCGCGCCTTGCTGCAGGGTGAGAACGTCGGCCCCACCGATGACCGCCGGATTGGTCGGCAGTGTCTCGGTCGGTATGCCGGCGACGTTGGCGGTCCGGAAGTCAGCGGCCAGGTTGACCATGGTGCCGGCGCCGAACCCCTTGTCGACGGTGAGGTTCTTGGTGATGCTGTCGATGATCCCGTTGAGGGCGATGGGGTCGGTGAACTTGGTCTCGGCCTTCTTGATCATCTTCTTGACGAAGGCCTGCTGGCGTTGGATGCGAGCGATGTCGCTCAACCCCTGCTGGAGCCACTGGCCGTTCACCTCGTACTCGTAGTGCCGGGAGCGGGCGAAGCCGAGCGCCTGGTTGCCGGTCAGGTTCACACAACCGGCCTTCGGCACCGACAGGTTCGAGTAGGCGTCACGGACCGGCGTGGGGAAGTAGAACTTCACCCCTCCCACGGCGTCGGTGATGCTCTTGAACGTGTCGAAGTTGACTTCGACGAAGTGGTTGATCGGGATGCCCAGATCGTGCTGGATCGTCGAGACGAGCAGGTTGGGTCCGTTGTCGAACGCGGAGTTGATGCGGCTGTCGCCGATCCCCTTGATGGGGACATACAGGTCCCTGGGGATGGACATCAGCGTGATCTTGCGTTCGGCCGGTACCACGCGGGCCAGCATGATCGTGTCCGACCGCTGCCCCGGGGTCGCCGACGCGCCCCCGTACTCGGCGTTGCCGGGCCCCTTCAGGTTTCTGGTGTCGGATCCGACGATGAGGAGCGTGAAGGGACCCGCGGCGGAGTGCAGCCCGGTCACGGCGACCTTGTTGATCCGGTTGAGCTGGTAGTGGACGTAGGCGTAGCCGCCGGCGGCGCCGACGAGAGCGAGGGCCACCACGACGTTGACGCCCACGAGGATGCGGCGGGGCCAGCGCCTGCGCATCCGCAGCCGCGGCGTCCTACCGCTGCCGGCCGCCGTTCCAGGCCGCCCCAGGCCCCTGCCCTTGGGCCCGCTGTCCGCGAGGCCCCTTCCCTCGAGGCCGTTTCCCTGGACGCCGTTGCGACCCGCGGCCCGGCCGGCCTTACCACGGCTCGCGCCGGGCGCCCAAGAAGATGCGGCCGGCGGCGTATCTCGACCCGACCGGCCCGAACGCCGCCCGGCCGCCGCCGAGCGCGCTGGGGTCGACGCTTCGGGTGAACCGGCCGACGCCAGCGGACGCTTCGGCGCCCGATCGGGGGAAGAGGCGGCGGCCTTGCGGCCCCGACGGCTGTGGCGGGGCGGTTGGCCCCGATGTTCCAGGTCACGCAGACCGTCGAGGGCGTCGCGCCGGCGGCGGTGCTTGGGTTGGTCAGGGCTCGGATCAGACAACAGTCTCCACTCCGCGTCGAACTGGGCGTTTGCTCCCGCCCCCAACCCCGGTCGCATCGAGCCGATCGGCCGATCGGAACGCACAAATCTTACCGACGCCCACCACGCGGGTGGGGTCACTCGGCTTTGCGCCTCGGGGAAAGGGAAGAGCGGGGTGCCCACGGCACCCGGCGGAGCAGGTTAGCGACCGCGAAGAGGCAACTTGGGCGACCGCTGGCGACACCGGTCTCGTCGCAGCTTGGGATCGCCCCCGCCGGCCGTCCACGTTGTCGCCAATGGGCGGTTCGCGAGGCGGCTTGGCCGCGCCGGAGCGGGCGCGCCGAGACGGTCGGAGTCCCCGGGCCCCGCGCCCGGCCCCGTGGAGTTCGGCTGGTGCCCGACGCCCGGGGGCTGCCTATCATCGGATGCGATGCAGCGTCCCTACCGGGTGGTGATGGCCAAACCAGGCCTCGACGGGCACGACCGTGGTGCCAGGGTCATCACCCGGGCGCTCAGGGAGTCGGGGTTCGAGGTGATCTACACCGGACTGCACCAGACCCCCGAGCAGATCGTCGAAACGGTCGTGCAAGAGGACGCCGACGCCGTCGGGCTCTCCGTGCTCTCCGGCGCCCATCTGACGCTGTTCCCCAGGGTCGTAACCCTGCTGGCCGAGCGTGACGCCGAGGACGTCGTGGTCTTTGGCGGCGGGATCATCCCCGAGGCCGACATCGTCGAGCTCAAGAAGCTCGGCGTCGCCGAGATCTTCACTCCCGGTGCGCCACTCGGAGCCATCACCGGGTGGCTCGAGGGTGCACTCGATCATCGTGAGACGGCCGGCGCCGGCTGAGACCCGTCCCCCCTTTCCCCCCGAAGTCCCTCTGAGGCAGGAGCAAACGTGGATCTGTTCGAGTATCAGGGCAAGCAGTACTTCGCCCGGTTTGGCATCCCGGTCTCGCCCGGCGGTGTGGCCGACACCGTCGAGCAGGCGGTGGCGGAGGCCGACAAGGCCGGCTACCCGGTCGTCGTGAAGGCGCAGGTCCAGGTCGGCGGCCGGGGCAAGGCGGGCGGCGTGAAGCTCGCCACCGACGCCGGCGAGGTGCGCACCCACGCCGGCACCATTCTCGGTCTCGACATCAAGGGTCACGTCGTCAAGCGGCTCTGGGTCGAGCACGCCTCCGACATCGCCAAGGAGTACTACGCCAGCTTCACCCTCGACCGGGCGGCCAAGCAGTACCTGGGGATGGTCTCGGCCAAGGGCGGTGTCGAGATCGAGACCGTCGCCGACGAGGATCCCGACGCCATCGCCCGAATCTCCATCGACCCGGCGATCGGCTTCAGCGAGGACCAGGCCCGCCAGCTCGTCGATGGCGCCGGCCTCGACGCCGACGCGAGGACAGGAGCGGTTGGCATCCTCCTCAACCTGTACCGCTGCTACGTGGAGGGCGACGCCGACCTGGTCGAGATCAACCCGCTGATCCTCACGCCCGATGGGCGGGTCCACGCCCTCGATGCCAAGGTCACCCTCGACGACAACGCCGCCTACCGCCATCCCGAGTGGGACGACTTCCGCGACATCGACGAGCTCGACGAGCGGGAACGCATGGCCCACGCCAAGGGGCTGCAGTACGTCGGCCTCGACGGTTACGTGGGGATCATCGCCAACGGCGCCGGCCTGGCCATGAGCACGTGCGATGTGGTCAACCAGGTCGGTGGTTCGCCGGCCAACTTCCTCGACATCGGGGGCGGGGCCAACGCCGAGGTGATGGCCAATGCCCTCGAGGTCATCAACGCCGACCCCAAGGTCCGATCGATCTTCATCAACATCTTCGGGGGCATCACGAGAGGGGAGGAGGTCGCCAAGGGGATCGTCACGGCCCTCGAGCGGGTGGCGATCGCATCGCCGATCGTCATTCGCCTCGACGGGACCAACGCCGAGGAGGGCAGGGAGATCCTGAAGTCGGTCGAATCCGACACTCTCATGTCGTCGCCGACCATGCTCGAGGCGGCCCGCAAGGCCGTCGCCATCGCCGGCAACGCACCAGGGTCCGAAGCGACAGGGTCCGGAACGTCCGGAGCGACAGCGTCAGGAGCGGGTAAGTGAGCATCTTCGTCGACGAGAGCACCAAGGTGGTCGTCCAGGGCCTGACCGGCAGCCAGGGTCGCTTCCACGGGCTAAGGAACAAGGCATACGGGACCAACGTCGTCGCCGGCGTCAGCCCCGGCAAGGGCGGCCAGGACGTCGAGGGGATCCCCGTCTACGACACGGTGGTCGATGCGGTCAGGGAGACCGGCGCCAACGCCAGCTTCGTCTCGGTGCCGCCGAAGGCCGCCGGCGCCGCCATCCTCGAGGCCGCCGCCGCCGGCGTGGCCTTTGTCGTGTGCATCACGGAGGGGATCCCGGCCCACGACGAGGCCCGGGTGTACAACACGCTGCGCGAGCAGTACCCGGGAACCCGGCTGCTCGGACCCAACTGCCCAGGGGTCATCAGCCCGGGGAAGACCAACATCGGCATCACCGCCGGCGAGATCGCCCTGCCCGGTGGGCCGGTGGGCATCGTCAGCCGCTCGGGGACGCTCACCTACCAGGCGCTCTACGAGCTCAAGCAGCTGGGCGTCGGCGTCACGACCTGCGTCGGCATCGGTGGCGACCCCGTACCGGGTACGACCTTCGTCGACTGTCTCACGGCCTTCCAGGCCGACGACGACACCAAGGCGATGATGATGTTCGGCGAGATCGGAGGATCCGACGAGGAGAAGGCCGCCGCCTTCATCGCCTCGAGCGTGACCAAGCCCGTCGTCGCATATATCGCCGGCGTGACCGCTCCGCCCGGCAGGAAGATGGGCCACGCGGGCGCCATCGTCTCCGGCACTCGGGGAACGGCCAAGGCCAAGATGGAAGCGCTCGCCGACGCCGGGGTGCACGTGGTCAACAATCCGACAGAGGCTGGGCTGAAGATGGCGGAAATCGTCAAGGAGCTCTGAATCCCCCCGGTGCGCCCCGCCGGCGCGTTTGGCCCCGATGGAGCGGTCGGGCCGACCCCGCCGGCTCCCGAAGGGCCGGCACCACCCGTCGAGTTCACGTTTCTCAACGGCGTCGACATCGCCGCTATCGCCCTCAGCGACGCCGAGATCATCGCCGCCGTCGAGGGCGGCCTCATTGCGCAGGGTCGGGGAGAGACGGTCATCGAGCCGCGGGTCCATCTCCAACCGGACCCGGCGTTCGACGGTCACTTCAACGTCCTCAGGGGCTACGTAGCGCCGCTCGACCTGGCCGGCGTCAAGATCGTCGGGGACTTCGTCGACAACTACCGCCGCGGGCTGCCATCGGAGATGGCGCTGCTCAACCTCTTCGATCCGCGCACCGGGATGCCGAGGGCGGTGATCGACGCCACTGCCATCACCGAGATGCGCACCGGCGCCGTCACCGCTATCGGCGCCCGCCACCTGGCCCGCCCCGACGCCAAGGTCCTCGGCCACGTGGGCGCCCGCGGCACGGCCTACTGGAACGTGAAGCTGATCGACTCGATCTTCGACCTGGAAGAGATCCGGGTCCACTCCCGACGCCCGGAGAGCAGGGATGCCTTTGCCGCCAGGCTGAGGGCCGACATCGCCACCCCGGTCGTCGCCACTGACGACTGGGAGTCGTGCGTGCGGGGCGCCGACATCGTCGTCGAGGCGACCAGGCTGACCCGGCCGGAACCGCTGCTCGAGACGGCCTGGGTCGAGCCCGGCGCCCTCGTCGTGCCCTACGGGACCATGAGCGCCGTCGAGCTCTCGCTCACCGACATCATGGACAAGATCGTCGTCGACGACTGGGGCCAGTGCCGGCAGGGACCGTTCGGCTCGTTGCGAGCCCACGTCGAGACCGGTCGTCTGAGCGAGGACACGCTCCACGCCGAGCTGGCCCAGATCGTCGTCGGTGACCGGCAGGGACGAGAAGGTCCCGAGGAGACCAACCTGTTCTGGCACCGTGGTCTCTCGCTCTCCGACATCGCCCTCGGGGCCGCCCTCGTCGCCCGCGCCGCGCAGGAGCATCGTGGAACGACCCTGCGCCTCTTCTGAGCCGCCGGCCGGCCCCGTGGTCCGCATCGAGGGGCGGAGCCTGACGCCGGCCGGCGTCGTGTCGATTGCGTGTGATGGCGCCAGGGTTGTCATCGAGCCCCGGGCGGTGGCACGGGTGAGCGCCGAGCGTCTGGTCGTCGATGATGCCGTGGCCCGCCAGGTGCCGGTCTACGGGGTGACCACGGGGCTCGGGTCGCGAGTCACGGAGGCGCTCCCACCCGAACACCTCGCCGATGTGAGCATCAGAACCCTCATGGGCCGGGCCAACGCGGTAGGCCCGCCCCTACCCGACGAGGTCGTCAGGGCCGCGATGGCGGTGAGGATCAACCAGATGGCAGGCGGCGGCAGTGGCATCCAGCCGGCCGTCCTGTCTCTGCTCGTCGACATGCTCAACGCCGGCGTCGTCCCCGAGATCCCATCGCAGGGCTCTATCGGCGCCGGTGACCTCTGCCAGCTGGCGCACCTCGGCCTGACCGTGATCGGCGAGGGCACGGCCCGATTCGCCGGCGCTACCCTGCCGAGCGCCGCCGCCCTCGCCGCCGCCGGCCTGGCCCCGGCCGTGCTCGGAGCCAAGGACGGGCTCGCCCTCTGCAACTCGAGCGCCCTCTCGGCCGCTATCGCCGCCCTCGCTCTCGATCGCGTCGAGACCCTGATCGGCCACGCCTACGCCGTCGTGGCGCTGAGCTTCGAAGGGTTCAGGGCCAACGCCACGCCCGCGGCCGATCGGGTGCTCGCCGTGCACCCCGCGCCCGGCCAACGGCGCGCCGGACGCCGTCTCGTCGATGCCCTCGCCGGGGGACTGCTCCTGGAGCCGGGACAGGGTCGCCGGCTTCAGGATCCCCTCAGCTGGCGCTGTGTTCCCCAGGTGCACGGGGCCATGGAGGCCGCTATGGACTTCGCCCACCCCGCCGTGGACGCTGAGCTCAACGGATCCTCCGACAATCCGCTCGTGCTCCTCGAGGCCACCGAAGGGGGAGCGGGGGGCGAGATCGTCTCGACCGGCAACTTCCAGTGCTCGACGCTCGCGCTCGCCCTCGACACGGTCGCCCTCGCCCTCCACCAGGTCGCCGCCCTTTCGGCGGCAAGGGCCCAGCGGTTCCTTGCGCCCGGGCTGACGGGCCTGCCCGCCAACCTCTCTCCCCACGGTCCCGAGCGCTCCGGGTTCGCCCCGCTGACCAAGGTGGGTCAGGCGCTCATGGCCCGCATCCGCCACCTGGCCGTGCCGACCTACGACGACCCGCGCTCGGGCGCCGAGGTCGAGGACAACTCGACCAACGCGACCTTCGGGGCTGAGCGGCTGGCCGAGATGGCCGAGCTCACCGCCACGCTGCTCGCCGTCGAGGCGCTCATCGCCGCCCAGGCCACCGAGCTCGCCGCCCCGGCGCGGCTCGGTGCCGTCCCTGCCCGCCTGCTCGCCGCCATCCGGGCGGTGGCGCCGCCGCTCGACGACGACCGTCCCTGCGGGCCCGACGTCCAGGCGGTCGCCGCTCTGCTCCACGGCGCCGGAGCGCCTGAGTGAGCTGCGCCGGAGGCGCCTGAGTGAGCTGGGCCGGAGGCGCCTGAGTGAGTCGGGCCGGAGGCGCCTGAGTGAGCCCGCAGCCGGCGTGCCACCGGCGGGCGTTGTGGCGGGCGGGCTCGGTCGTCGCGTCAACTAGCTTCGGTCCGTGACCGAGACGCGGCGGCCGAACGGGCCCGGCCGGCGGGCGACCCTCGGCGTGCTCGCTTCGGGTACCGGCACCATCCTCTCCGCCATCGTCGGCGCCGGCCTGCCGGTCGAGGTGGTCGTCGTCGACCGTCCGTGCCCGGCAGAGAAGCTGGCGGCCGATGCCGGGATCGGGTCGGTGACCGTCGAGCGGACGACGTTTGGATCTGACTTCGATCGGGTCGGCTACACCGATGCCGTGATCGCCGCCCTCCAGCAGGCGCAGGTTGACACCGTCGCCATGGCCGGGTTCGGTACCGTCCTCGCCCCTCGCCTCTTCGACGTGTTCGCCGGCCGAGTCCTCAACACCCACCCTGCCCTGCTGCCGTCATTCCGGGGTTGGCACGCCGTCCGTGACGCCATCGCCGCCGGCGTGAAGGTCACAGGCTGCACCGTCCACCTCGCCACGGCGGCCGTCGACCAGGGCCCGATCCTTGCGCAACAGGCCGTGACCGTGCGGCCCGACGACACCGAGGCAACCCTGCACGAACGGATCAAGGCCGTCGAGCGGACCATCTACCCCGACACCATTCGCCGATTCATCGAAGGAGCCATCCCGTGAGAGTCCTGCTCTCGGTATACGACAAGACCGGCCTCGAGACCTTTGCGCGTGCCCTCGTGGAGCTCGGCCACGAGCTCCTGGCAAGTGGGGGCACCGCCGGCGCCCTCGCCACAGCGGGCATCGACCACAGGACCGTCGAGTCGGTCACCGAGGCGCCCGAGATGCTCGGCGGGCGGGTCAAGACGCTCCACCCGCGGCTGCACGGCGGGATCCTCGCCGACCTCGACCGCCCCGAACACGTCGCCGACCTGGCCGGGCAGGGCATCGAGCCCATCGGCCTCGTCGTGTGCAACCTGTACCCGTTCACCTCCGACCCGTCGATCGAGCTGATCGACATCGGCGGCCCGACGATGGTGCGCGCCGCGGCCAAGAACCACGCCCACGTCGGCGTCGTCGTCGATCCCGCCGACTACGAGCCCGTGGTCGCGGAGCTGCGGACCGCCGGCGCCCTTTCCGCCGGCCTGCGTCGCCGGCTGGCGAGGGTGGCGTTCGCCCATACGGCGAGCTATGACGCCGCCATCGCCAACTGGTTCGAGGATAGAGAGCGCGGCGACAGTGAAGAGGATGGGGAAAGGTCCCCGCTGCCTGCGACGATCCATATCGCGCTGGAGTTTGCCCAGCCGCTGCGGTACGGGGAGAACCCGCATCAGGCTGGCGCCAGGTACCGGGAGGTCGGGCGCCGCGGCTGGCTCGACGACGTCGTTCAGCACAGCGGCATAGCGCTTTCGTACCTCAACCTTTACGACGCCGACGCAGCGTGGCAGATGGTGCACCAGCTCGGCGAGCTCGGCCCGGCTGCAGCCGTGGTCGTCAAGCACGCCAACCCCTGCGGTGCGGCCGTCGGCAGCGACGTGGCGACCGCCTACGAACGGGCCTTCGCCTGCGACCCGGTCTCTGCCTTCGGCGGGATCGTCGCCCTCTCCTCTCCGGTCGACGCCGCGCTTGCGGCCGACCTGGTTGCCAACCCGAGGGCCGACGTGCTCATCGCCCCCGGCTATGACGAAGTCGCCCTCGAGCTGCTGGCCGCGAAACGCAAGAGCATGCGTGTCCTCACCGCCTCGCCGCCCGGTGCCGATCCGCTCCATCTGCGCCAGCTGAGCGGGGGGTGGCTTGTCCAGGAGCCCTACGCATTCGTCGCTGGTCGGGACCGGTGGCGGGTTGTCACGAGCGCCGAGCCATCGGCGGACAACTGGCGGGACCTCGAGCTGGCCTGGCGGGTGTGCGCCTGGGTCAAGTCCAACGCCATCGTGCTCGCCGCCGACGGCATGGCGGTGGGCATCGGCGGCGGCCAGCAGAACCGGGTGACGCCGGGCGAGATCGCCACGACCAGAGCGGCGGGCCGGGCCAAGGGTGGTGCGGCCGCGAGCGACGCTTTCTTCCCCTTTCGCGACGGTCTCGACGCCGTCGCCGCTTCCGGCGTCGCCGCCGTGGTGCAGCCGGGTGGCTCGGTGCGCGACAACGAGGTGATCGCCGCCGCCGACGAGCTGGGGCTGGCCATGGTCTTCACCGGCGAACGGCAATTCCAGCACTGAGGATTCGTCACCGTTGACGGAAGGAGATCCGTGACCGCAACCATGATGCCGGGAGGACCGGTCGCCGAAGCCGTGCTCGTCGACGTGGCCAAGCGGGCCGAGGCGTTCACAGCCGCCCACGGGCGCCGGCCCGGGCTCGGGACGATCCTCGTGGGCGACGACCCGTCCAGCTCGCGCTACGTCGCCAAGAAGCACGAGACGTGCGAGGCCATCGGCCTCCACTCCGTCGACATCCGCATCGCCGCCACGGAGGGCCAGGCCGACCTGCTCGCCGCTATCGCCGGCCTGAACGCCGATAGGGCGATCGACGCCTTCATCCTCCAGAACCCGGTCCCGGCCGGGTTCGACTTCAACGCCGCCATGGTCGCCATCGACTCGAACAAGGACGCCGACGGCCTGCATCCCGCCAACCTCGGGCTGCTCGCCCTGGGTGAGCCGGGCACGCCCCGGCCGTGCACCCCGATCGGGATCCAGGCCATGCTCGCCTACTACGACGTCCCGGTCGCCGGCCGGCGGGTCGTGATCGTCGGGAGGGGGCCGACGCTCGGTCGGCCGCTGTCGATGCTCCTCAGTTTGAAGGAGGCCACGGCCAACGCAGCCGTGACCCTCGTCCACACCGGCGTGCCCGATTGGGCCGAGCACACCCGCGCCGCCGACATCGTCGTCGGCGCCGCCGGGGTCGGGACCATGATCACGCCCGACACGATCAGGCCGGGAGCGTGCGTGATCGGCGGCGGCATGACCTGGGAGGGCAAGCGGGTGATCTCCGACGTGGACGAGGCCTGCGCCGACGTGGCCGGCTGGATCACGCCCCGCCTCGGCGGAGTCGGGGTCACCACCGTCGCCATGCTGTTGCGTAACACGGTCGCGGCTGCCGAGCGTCGAGCCGACCGGCCCGGGTGAGGCTTTCTTTTGCCCACTGATAGGAGAATCACGGGTGAACCCACTGATAGGAGAATCACGGGTGAACCCACTCACCGGTGTGGTTTGCGCCGGGCCGGGTGTTTGGGTGGGCCGCGGTGTCGGTTATGCGGCGGTTTGGAGTTCGACGTGGTAGCCGAGGGCTTGGAGTTGGGCCACGGCGCGTTGTCGGGCTCGGTCGGCGTCGCGGGTGGCGAAGTAGTCGCCGCCGAGGTCGTTGTAGTCGCAGTCGTCGGTGAGGAGATGCCAGGCGATAATCAGGATGGAGTGGCCCACGGCGATGGCTGCTCTCTTCTTGCCGATCCGTTTCGCTAGGCGCCAGAACTGCGCGGAGAGGTAGGTGTCGCGGCTTCGGGCGGCGGCCCAGGCGCACTCGGTGAGCATGTCACCGAGCCAGATGTCGCCCTTGGTGGTTTTGCCCGAGTGGCGTTTGCCGCCGGTGATGTTGTTGCCCGGGCAGCGCCCGGCCCATGACGCCAGGTGGCCGGCGGTGGGGAAGACCGACATGTCGACACCGATCTCGGCGATGATGACCTCGGCGGCCCGTTTGCCGACCCCGGTGATCGTGTCGAGGTGGTCACGGGCGGTCTCGAAAGGGGCCATCACCGCGTCTACTTGGGTGTCGAGGGCGTCGATAGAGCGCTCCAGTTGCTCCAAGTGGTCAAGTGACAGGCCGATGAGCAGGGCGTGGTGGGCCTCGAAACGGCCCCGCAGCGCCTGGCGTAGCTGGGGGATTTTCGCGCGTAGCCGTCCCTTGGCCAGCTCGGCGAGTACTTCCGGGTCGCGTTCGCCGGCGATGAGGGCCCGCAGCATCGCCCGGCCCGACACGCCCAAGATGTCCGAGGCGACCGAGTCGAGCTTGATCCCCGCGTCTTCCAGCGTCTTTTGCACTCTTTGGACCTCCGAGGTATGCGCCTGGATCATCCGTTTGCGATAGCGGGTCAGGTCCCGGAGTCGACGGACGGCCGGTGGCGGCACGAACGAGCCCCGCAACAAACCATGCTCTAACAGTTCGGCCAGCCACGCCGCGTCGCACACGTCTTCTCCGAACTACGCGAGGCCCGGGCATAGAGCGCTCATCTGGCAGGTCAGCATGCTTGGGGGTTGCCCGCGTTGGCGGCGGTCGATGTTCGCGCGACTTCGGCGAAGGTGGGCATGCCGAGGTTGACCGAGTTGGTGCGCCGCTCGGCGATGAGGTCCATCTGGGCGAGTTTCTCGCGCGCACCGTCGAGGCTCACGCGTAGGCCCTCGGCCTCGCCGAGCCAGCCGTTGGACTCGGCCTCGTTGATGCGCTCGAGGAGGTTGTCGCGGATCTCGACCAGCCGTGACCGCTCGACGGGGTCGGGGCGGAGCAGCGGGCAGCGCAGGCAGCTGTGCTCGTGGATGCACGGCGTCGCGTAGGAGCGGCCGCACTCACCGAGCGCCACTTTGCGCCGGGAGAAATGCCCGAGGAACTCCTCCCACTCCTCGTCGGTCGGCACCCGATATTCCTCGGCGGGCCGCAACGCCCGGCGGCGGTTGATGAAGGCACGGTGGCCGCTGATCACCTCTTCGGGGTAGACGGCCTTGTAACCCATGGTGGTGTTGATGTCGCGGTGTCCGGCCACGAGCTGGGCGATGTGCGGTGGCATTCCGTGGAGGATCGCGTCGGTGATGAACATTCGGCGGAAGTCGTGGAAGGTGTAGCGCAGGGTCCGGCCGTCCGGGCCGATGACGCCGATCTTCACAAGGGCGTGGTCGAGGTATTGCCGTAGGGCCGTCTCCGAGACCGGCTGGTCCTCGAGCCGGCGGCGGCACTGGAACAGCAGCGGCATCGGCGCAAGGTAGACCCGTTCGTTCTTGTCGTAGGACACGACGAGCGGGACACGCCCCTCGGTGTCGCGGACCCGGCCGACGATCGCGGCGAGCACGTCGGCGAGCTCGGGTGAGACGACGAGGAGCCGCTCTTGATCGGTCTTCGAGGGGGCGATCTGTAACAGCGGGACAAGTTCGCCGGTCGTCGGGAGCCGGTATCGGACGAGACTGTGGTGCGACAGCTCGGTGAGCTCCTCGATGCGGATGCCGGTGTGGCGGAGCACCTCGACCATCGCCCAGGTCCAAAAGGCCCGGTGCTCGGCGAAGGTGAGGTCGCGCCGCCGGCCGCTGTCGAACTCTGCGGCCCAGACCCGCCCGGTCGTGGTCGTCCGCATCACCGGCCGGCGAAGCGTCTCGCCCGCCGCGCTGAACACCTCGCCTTGTTCGGCCGCTGCGGCTGCGGCGAGCAGCTCGGCGGCTCGATGCCGTTCGGCCTCGACGAACGCCACGAGGGTCGGCAGCACCGGGAGGCGCTCCCTGGTGCGCTGATCCATGCGGGACTTGCGTCGCAGACGGTCCTTCTTGTGCGAGACGTCGCTCGCGCTGACCGGGCAGCGCACGGCCCACGGCCCCCACCGCCCGGGGTCCTCCTCGGCCCACTCGGCGAGATCGAGGTAGAAGGCGCGCACCGCGCCGAGGACGCTCCGGCCATCGAAGCGGGCCGTCGTCGAGCCGGCCCTCGTCCTCATCATCACCCGCTGCTTCCACGCCGCCGCGACCTCCCGGGGGAGCTTCAGGGAGTCGATGCCAGGGTGGTGGGCCTCGAGATCGGCCCAAAACAGCTTGCCGAGCAGGTAGGCGAAGCGCTGCAGCGACGAAAAATCGACCGAGGGCTGCCGCTCGGCGAGGTAGTCGACGAGGACGTCGCGCACCGGCCGACACGCAAGGCGGTAGCGGTCGATGAGCTGTGCGCAGCTCGGCTGGCCGCGCCCCGAGAAGACCCGCAGCGTCGCCGGCGCGTCGGCGCCGAGCGCAGCGGCGTCGCGCAGCAGTTGGTAGAACAGCGGGCTGCCGGCACGACCCTCGGCCTCGCCGCGCATCTGACGGGCGAGCTCCAGCAGCTCGACGCAGTCCCCGACGGTCACCTCGGCGACGAGGCCGCCTTTCGCGGCGAGGACGCACGCAATGCGCGTCAGCGCTTGCTGGCCGGCCTGGAGCCCAACAGCGCCGTCGTTGACGGAACCGACGAGCGCAGCGAAACCCTCCGGGTCGCGGGTGCGGGCCATCTCGAGCGCGAGATTGCGGCGCGTCCCTGCCGAGGCAAGCAGGAACGGCAGACTCGGCCGGATCACGTCCGCGCCGATCATCACCAACAAGCCGGGGGCGAGATGTCCGAGCGGCCGGGCGGCGCCCGGCCCGGCTTGTCCGTCGGAAGGGTCGACGAGAGTCCGCCAGTCCGCCACCGTCTCGGCGCCACTGGCCAGCCACCGCTCCTGCCAGGTCCCGCCGGCCCGGGCCTGCAGCCAGCTCACGACGGCCAAGACACCGAGGCGACGACTCTGCTGGCTGAAGCGGTTCTCGAGAGCGAACGGCGGCGAGAACAGCCGCTGCACCATCGCCGCGCGAGGCGCCAGCGTCAGCGGCCACGAGGAGGCGGCCGGCCGTGGAGGAAAGCGGACGAGGAGCTCGGAGCGGGCCGCCGGTGCCGCCGGGTCGACCACGGCGTCGGGGACGTTCGTTCCCGTCACTTCGCGGCCTTGCCAAAGAGGGCATCGAGGCTCTCCGAGTTATAGCCCGCTGCTGGCCCAGCGCGACGCTCGGGTCCCTTCGCGTAGAAGGCGAGCATCGTCTCGATGACGTCGCGGACCTGCGGGTTGAGATAGCGCTGGGTCGTCGAAAGGTGGGCGTGCCCCAGCACCCACTGGATGTCGGTGAGCGGGACGCCCGGATCCCGCGCCATCCGATAGGCGGCGGTGTGACGGAGATCGTGCAGCGACCAGTTCGCCCCGGCAGCGACGTTCGCCCGGTTGAACATCGCCCGCGTGGCGTCGTAACCGAGCCGGCGGCGCGGGCGGCGCAGCGTCCACCACAGCGGCTGGTCGCGACCGGTCGGCACGTCACCCTCCAGCTCGGCCTGATAGAGGCGGAGCCAGACAAACGCATCGGGCGAGGCCGGCACCGGCTGCAGAGCACGCGTGCCTTTGCGGACCACGGTGATGAGCTGCTGTCCGGGATCGGCGTCGCCGACCGTCGCGCCGAGCAGCTCCGAGGCGCGCACGCCAGCGGAGACGTAGAAGGCAACCAGCGCCCGGTCGCGGTGCGAACACAGCGTGGCGAACAGCTGATCGAACGCCTCGTCGGGGATCATCCGAGGGGCTTGCGTGGCGATCTTCGGCCGGTAGCGGCCACGGCGCGTCCTCACAAAAGGCTCGAGGGGGTTGTGGTGCACCTCGACCCGCCCACGGTGCGCGCCGCGCACGAGGGGAAACGGGTTGACCATCGGACCGGTGCCGACCTCGAGGTGGAAGTCGTAGAAGGCGCGCAGCACGCTCTCGGCATGCGCAACCGTCGCCGGGGCGTAACGAGGCCCTGGCGGGCGCTTGCCGGTCAACGCGTTCGGTGTCGAGAGCTGCCGCCGCAGCGGCAGCTCCGCCGGCCGACGCCAGTGCGAGCGGGAGAGCTTCGGTGCCACCGCCAGCCAGCGACAGAAATCCCGGGCCTCGACCCGGGTCGCCTTCTCCCAGTCGACCCCAACGGCGGAGAGGAAACGGAACCACCGCAACAGGTCCATCCCATACGAGCGCAGGGTCGTCGCCGGCCGCCCGCAAGCACCGAGCTCCGCGAAGTAGGCATCGACAGCTGGGATCGGCCCACTCGCAGCATCGAGCAGCCGGTAGGGGCGGAAGGGATCACCCGTCGCCGCCAGCGACCCCACCACAGGCAGCACGAGTTGGCTCAGGTCAGTCGGATCGTCGTCCTCGTCGAGCACGGGCCAGCAACGTAGCGGCCTCGTCCGCCGATCACGCGCCTACCTGGGCCACAAGCCCAGGTAGTTCGGTCAACAGGTCGGTCTTATGGCCCGGGACCATCTTCACATGCCGGGCGTTGACCAGCATCAACTCGAAGTCGGCCTCTTCCAACAGATACCAGATCGGCTTCCAGTACTGCCCGGTCGCTTCCATCACCACCTCGGTGACGCCCTCGGCGCCCAACCAGGCGGCCAGGTCCTCCAGACCGTGCGTGAACGTCGAGTACGTCCGAACCTGCCGGCTTCGCCCCCCCACACCGTCGGGGACTCGCACACACGCCACCACCTCGTCCTTGGCCACGTCGAGACCGGCACAGCGTTCCACCAACCGTTCCATCACCACCACCACCTCCAGGTCGTTGCAATCAAGTACCCGACGGGGCCAACCGAGTCAACGACGCTGACAGACGTCATGGAAAGGAACAGTTCGTGGTGCCGAGAAGACCCCCGCGTCAGTCTTTTACACGGGCTTCGCTGCACCAAGGAAAGCCGAGCTTGGACGGGCACACCACCATTCTCATCCCTCGTGGAGGCCGCAGGCCATGGGGTCTTTTACGGGTTTTGTCCGTAACTTGCGATTAAACCTCTGTTGCGGTTGGGCTGGCGTCGGCGAGGATGAGTTGTGTTGCCTCGGCGGCGGTCTTGTGGAGTTCGTCGACGAGGCGGCGTAGGCGCCTGTCGTTGTCGATCCACTCCTGGTAGAGCTGGGCTTGGCGTTCGCTGAGGCGGCGGTTGACGGTCTTGCCGTTGACTTTTGCTGTCCATTGCCAGTAGGGCCCGTGGGGGCGGGGCGGATCGGCGTGGCAGGCACAGGAGGCCTTCCCGCAGCGGTTGTAGCGAAGGGCGACGCTTCCCGCCGAGACGAACCCGAGGGCGGAGAGGTCGCCGAGCAGGTCGCGGTAGCGGCGCTCGTAGGTAGCAAGTCGGCTGGCGGCTCGTGGTTTTGCCAATGGGAGTCCTCCTTGCGGCTGGGACCGAGCATCCCACGCTCATCGCCCGATAGTAGAAATACTATCGGGCATGGCTGATCTGACCGTCGGCGACGGTGACCACGACCCTTGCGGCGCGCTCGAGTGGTTCCGCTTCAACCTGCGTGAGTGTCTGAGCCGCTGGGGTGACGCACTTTTCGAGCTGACCGACGCCACGATCTGCTCGTCGGCGCCGGTCACCTCGGTGCCGTCGCTGAGCTTGGAGCCGGAGTTCCGCCGATCCCATGGCAGCCTCTACAAGGCACTCGGCGAGGGCCGGGTCGACACCGACGCCCTGCGACGCTTGCTCGTCGCCAACCGGCCCAAGCACTGGCCGACACTCTTCGCCGTTGACGCGTCAACCTGGGATCGTTGCGACGCCGAGTGCAGCGCCGAGCGGGGCTTTTACTACTCGGCGTCGAAGCACTCCGCGGGCCAGCCGGTCGTGGCCGGCTGGTCATATCAGTGGATCTCCGGTCTCGACTGGGCGTTCGACTCATGGACCGCCCCCGTTGACGTCACGCGCATCGCGCCGAGCGACAACTCCACCGACGTCACGCTCGACCAGGTCCGCCGCCTCGTGGGGCTGCTCCCCGCCGAGACAGACGTCCCGATGTTCGTCTTCGACGCCGGATACGACCCGGCCGCGCTCGGCCACGGATTGGCCGACACCCGAGCCCAGATCCTCGTGCGGGTCAGCTCCAAGCGGGTGTTCCACCCCGAGCCCGCACCCAGAGCCGAGGGCCAGCGGGGACGGCCGCGCCGCCACGGGGACCGCTTCGCACTCTCCGAGCCCGTCACCTGGGCCGCCCCCGACACCCACCTCACCGTCACCGACCGCCGCTACGGCAACGTGAAGGTCCAAGCCTGGCATCACCTGCATCCCAGACTCCACGGCCGGGGACGCTGGGCCGGCCCCCACGCCCCCCCGGATCGTGACCGGCAGCGTCATCCGCATCGAAGTCGAGCACCTCCCCAAACCGACCGGCCGCACTCAAAAGACCCTATGGCTGTGGTGGTCAGGCCCCGGCGCCCCCGACCTCGACATCTGCTGGCGGGCTTACCTTCGCCGCTTCGACATCGAGCACACCTTCCGCTTCGTCAAAACCACCCTCGGCTGGACCACCCCCGCCCTCTGCACCCCCGACCAAGCCGACCGCTGGACCTGGCTCATCCTCGCCGCCTACACCCAACTCCGCCTCGCCCGCGGCCTCGTCGAAGATCTACGCCTGCCCTGGCAACGCCCCCGCGACCCCACCCGGCTCACCCCATCCCGGGTCCGAAGAGGATTTCGGCCGCTGCGCACCCTCATCGGCACCCCCACCCAACCACCGAAATCTCAAACACCAGGCCCCGGACGCCCAAAAGGCACCCACAAACCACCACGAACCCGACATCCGGCCATCAAAAAAGCCGCCTGACCAGACCCGGGAGGTTTAATCGCAAGCCGTAAAAGTGGGCAAAGAAAACGGCCGCATCGAGGGGCGCCGGCGGCTAGGCCGGTGCGGGGGCCCGCTCGACGCGCACGTCGCCGCTGACGGTGCGGACCCGGAGGTCGAGCGTGGGGCCATCCGGCACGCCGGCGCCCGGGGTGTCGCCGGCCGCGTCGAGGTCGATCTCCGATGAGAGGTCACCGGTTACCGTCTGGGCGTCGACGACGACCGCCGTCCCCCTGGCGATCCCGATCACGAGATCACCGCTCACGGTGTCGAGCTTGGCCCGTCCCGACACGATCCGCTCGACTCGCTGGTCGCCCGACGCCGATCGGATCTGGCATCCGGCGAGCACGTCGAAGGCGCGGACATCCCCCGACGCCGTGCGTAGGTCGAGCGGTGCCGCCGCCGATTCGACCTCGATGTCACCCGAAGCGGTGTTGACGATCCCGCCGCCGTCGAGGGTCCCGCAGTGCACGTCGCCCGATGCCGTCTCGATTCTTGCGTTCCCCTCGACTGTCTCGACCGACACGTCACCGCTTGCGGTCCCGACCTTGAGGTCACCGGCGACGCTCTCGATACGGACCTCGCCAGACGCCGACTGGATGTCGACGGGCCCGAAGCGACCCTCGGCCTCGACCGAAGCCGATGCTGTCTTCACCTCGAGGCGCGATCCGATGGGGCAGCCGACGACGACGCGCACCCCCGACCTCTCGCGCCCGCCGGCCGCCGAACGGTTGGTGTGGGGCACCTCGACCACGACCCGGTGGCCGTCGCCGGAGCGCTCCTCGTCGACCCGAGTGCGTTCCACGAGGTCGTCGGCATCATCGCCGAGGGCGCTGACGTCGACATCCGTCGTCGCCCCGTCCCGGGTGGCGAGCTCGACCTCGCCGGCGTCGTTGCGGACAAGCACCGTCACGGCGCCCGGCGTCTCGAATCGCTGCATGGTCACCCTTGCTCCTCTCCGGCCGCCGAGCGGCCGTCTCTGAACGTCAACTTCGTCCGTAACCGCTGAGGCGGCGACCAACCTTCGGCCCCCGCTCCGTCCTCGACTGCTGGCCGAGGACCCTGACGACAAAGGTGTTGACCGACACGCCCTCGCGTGCCGACGCCACCTCGACCCTCGCCTTGAGCTGACCGGGGAGCCGGAGGGTGATCCGTGCGCTCATGTCCTCGTCGTCGGCCTCGGCGGCATCGGCCTGGGCTTCTTCCTCGACGAACACGAGCTCGGCGTCGGCGCCCATCAGGCGTACCTCGACCCGACCACCGGGGAGCGATCGGTCGAACTCGGCGGCCAGCTGCCCGAGACTTTCGAGCAGTCGGGCCGTGATCGGACCTTCCATGGCCGAGGCCAGCCGGCGGGCGGACCCTGCCGTCGCCTCGTCGCCGAGCGAACCGAGGGCGACCAGGTCCGCGGCGAGTGCCTCGACGACCGAGGAGATCCTCACGCTTGGTTACGCTCCTGCGCCCGGCGCGAGAACTGGCGCCTTCGCGAGGGCGGGGCGCAGGAGACGGCTGCCGAGCCCGATCATCCGGTAGCCGCACCAGACCGAGACGGTCTCGGCGATGCGCCGGCTTGCGGGCGGTCGGGCGTAGCTGGCCTCGGACCCTGTCCTCCTGGCCTCCGCCTCGGCTCGAAACGCCATGGCCTTGTGCTCGTACAACCTCATTGCCACCCACGGATGCATGGGACCAGCCCCTTCCTCGTTCGATCTCGGAAGTCAGCATGACATCATAGTGATGTCATGTCCAGCGACAAATGATGTCACCGAAGGCCGGCTGCCGCCACGACACGCGTGACACCTGCGGCCGGCCGCGTCTCGGAGCAGCTGCGCCGTCACCTCCGGCGGCCAGACGACCCAATAGGCCGAGCCGGGAGGCGGGTTCGGATTCTCTTGCAACTGATGGCATCGGAGGGCTGGCTACCCTGGTTCGATGGCCAGAATCGCCGACCTGCTCGCCGCCGGGCGGACCTTCAGCTTCGAGTTCTTTCCTCCGAAGACGAGCGAGGGACGGCTTCGCCTAGCCCAGGCCCTCGTTGACCTGCAACCCCTCGCCCCTTCGTTCGTCTCGGTGACCTATCGGGGAGGTCCACGGTCTCGCCAGCCGACCCACGAGCTGGTCTCCGGCATGCTGAGCACCACGAGCCTCACGCCGATGGCCCACCTGATCTGCACCGGCCACACCCGCCTCGAGCTGGCCGACATCCTGGTCCAACTACAAAAGGCCGGCGTCGTCAACCTGATGGCGCTCGGCGGGGACCCCCCCGACGACCCCGATCACCCGCACGGCGAGTTGGGCCATGCCGTCGAGCTGGTGGAGCTGGCCCGGGCCATCGGCGGCTTCTCGATCGGCGTCGCCGCCCACCCGTCCGTGCATCCCCGCTCGCCCTCGCGTGCTGCCGATCGCGACTGGCTGGCCGAGAAGCTGCGGATCGCCGACTTCGCCATCACCCAGTCGGTCTTCTCGGTCGATGAGTACCTTGGCCTCGTCGACGACCTGGAAGCGCGGGGGGTGAACAAACCGGTCGTTCCCGGCATCATGCCGCTCACGTCGGTCTCTTCGATCGCTCGCCAGGCGGAGCTCGGCGCGGTCGTGCCGCCCGCCGTCGCCGCTCGGATCGAGGCGGAGACCGACGCCGATGCGGTACGGGCCGTCGGGGTGGCGTTGGCGACCGAGCTGTCCCAGGCGCTGCTCGATGCCGGTGCTCCGGGCTTGCATTTCATCACCCTCAACCGCTCGTTCGCGACGAGGGAGATCCACTCGAGCCTCGGCCTCGACCGGGCGGCGTGACGCCTCGCCCCGTCACCGATCGCCTCGCCGGCGCCGGTCGGTAGGCTTTCGGCCATGGCCGACAAGATCACGATGACGCCGCAAGGCGCCCTTTCCGTACCCGATGAGCCCATCATTCCTTTCATCGAAGGCGATGGCACCGGCGTGGACATCTGGCCGGCGGCCAAGCTCGTCCTCGACGCGGCGGCAGCCAAGCACGGCCGGCGCATCGAGTGGAAAGAGGTACTCGCCGGCCAGAAGGCCTACGACGAGACGGGTAGCTGGCTCCCCGACGAGACCATCTCGGTCTTCAAGGAGTACCTGATCGGCATCAAGGGCCCGCTGACAACCCCGGTGGGCGGGGGGTTTCGCTCCCTCAACGTCGCGCTGCGCCAGATCCTCGACCTCTACGTCTGCCTCCGGCCCGTCCGGTGGTTTCAGGGTGTGCCGTCACCGGTCAAGCACCCCGAGCTCGTGGATATGGTCATCTTCCGAGAGAACACCGAGGACGTGTACGCCGGCCTCGAGGTCCAGGAGGGCACGGCCGAGGCCAAGCGCCTGCTCGGCTTCCTCCACGACGAGTTCGGCTGGGACGTCCACAGCGACTCGGCGGTCGGGATCAAGCCCATGTCGGTGAGCGGCTCCAAGCGGCTGATCCGCGCCGCGATGGAGTACACCGTCTCCCACGACCGTAAGAGCGTCACCCTCGTTCACAAGGGCAACATCCAGAAGTTCACCGAGGGCGCCTTCAGGGCCTGGGGCTACGACCTGGTGCGCGAGGAGTTCTCCGACGTGGCCGTCGGATGGGACGACTGCGACGGCAAGCCCGGCGACAAGATCCTCGTCAAGGACAACATCGCGGACATCACCCTGCAACAGGTGCTGACCCGACCGGCCGAGTTCGATGTCATCGCCACGACCAACTTGAACGGCGACTACCTCTCCGACGCCCTGGCCGCTCAGGTCGGCGGCATCGGCATCGCACCCGGCGCCAACATCAACTACGTCACGGGACACGGGATCTTCGAGGCGACCCACGGCACGGCGCCCAAGTACGCAGGTCAGGACAAGGTCAACCCCGGTTCCGTGCTTCTCTCCGGCGTGCTGATGTTCGAGCACCTGGGGTGGCAGGATGCTGCCGACGACATCGTCGCCGCCCTCGAGTCGACCATCGCCGACAAGGTCGTCACCTACGACTTCGCTCGGCAGATGGAGGGAGCGACCGAGGTCAAGACCTCCGAGTTCGCCGCCGCCATCGTCGACCGGCTCTGAGCGCACTCGACGCCTTGGCCGGCATCGCCCGTGGCTGAAGCTCAGGTGTACGCCCGGTTTCCCAGCATTGCCGGCTCGCGCCTGATCTTCGTCGCCGACGACGACCTCTGGACCGTCACGACCGATGGTGGGTCGGCGTGGCGGCTCACCGCCGACTGTGTGCGGGTCCGTGATCCTCACCTCTCTGCCGACGGTTCGGTCGTCGCCTACGTCAGCAGGAGAGAAGGACCGCCCGAGGTCTATGTCGTAGGACCCGAGCCCGGTGATGAGCCGCGCCGGGTGACCTATTGGGGCGACGCTGGCGTGCGGGTCCTCGGTTGGACACCGGAAGGGCGGATCGTCGCCACCACCACGGTCACCGAGCCGTTCCGGAGCCGGACGTGGGCGTGGGCCCTTCCGGTCGACGGGAGCCCACCCGAACGGCTTCCTTACGGCCCGGTCACTGCGCTCGGCTTCCACTCGGCAGGCGCCGTGGTCGTCGGCGTCGACCAGAGCCCGGCTCGGGGTGCGGCTTGGAAGCGGTACCGGGGAGGTACGGCGGCCAAGGTGTGGATCGACCGCAGCGGCGACGGTGAGTTTGCCCGCTTCCTCGGTCACCTCGACGGGCAGATCGAGGATCCCGGCTTCTGCGCGGACCGGATCGTGTGCGTAAGCGACCACGAGGGGTACGGCAACGTGTACTCCGCTTCGCCGGATGGCACCGACCTGAGGCGGCACACCGACCACGCCGACTTCTACGCCAGAGCGGCCGACACCGACGGCAGCCGGGTCGTCTACCAGTGCGCCGGCGACCTGTGGATCCTCGACGATTTGACCGCCCGCTCGCAGGCCCGCCCGGTCGATATCCGCCTGGCGTCGACGCGGGTGGGTCGCCGGTCGAGTCCGTTGCCCGCTGCCGACAAGCTGGGCACGGTCGCCACCGACCACGACGGCACCGCCAGCGCCGTCGAGGTGGAGGGCAACCTGGTGTGGCTGACCCACCGAGACGGCCCGGCACCCCTCCTCTCCAGTGGATCAGCGGTCAGGGCCAGGCTCCCCGGTGTGCTTGCCTCTGGCTCGGCGGCTCGGGTCGTCTGGGTCACCGACGCCGAAGGTGAAGACGGGCTCGAGGTGGCGACATCGGTCACCGGTGGGGACGGGCCGGGGGCGCGACGCCGGCTGGCCGTCGGCGAGCTCGGCCGGGTCCTGGAGCTGCGGCCATCGCCCGACGGGCGCCTGGTGGCGGTGGCCAGTCACGACGGTGCCCTCCACCTCGTCGCCATGGACACCGGCCGGCGCATCGAGGTCGACCGCTCGAGGTTCGGGGCGGCCGGTGGTCTGGCGTGGTCGCCGGATTCGGCCTGGCTGGCCTGGTCCCACGCCGGTCCGGCCGGTGGCGAAAATCTGCTGCACCAGATCCGCATGGTGCGCGTCGAATGGCCGCAGGTCGGCGAGATCATCGAGGCCACCCCGCTGCGCTTCGACGACCACGATCCGGTCTTCACCCTCGACGGCCGCTACCTCGCCTTCCTGTCGGCCCGCACCTTCGACCCGGTCTACGACGAGCAGGTCTTCGACGTCAGCTTCCAGGCCGTGACCCGCCCCTACCTGCTTGCTCTCGCCACCTCCACGGTGTCTCCTTTCCAACCGCTCACGGCCGGTCGCTCCAGGTCAGCGGCGCCTCCGTCTCCTGCGGCCTCCGACGATGGCCCCTGCAGCGTCACCGTCGATGTCGACGGGCTGGCCGGACGCGTGGTGACCGTACCCGTCGCCGCCGGCCGATACCGCCACCTGCAGGCCGTCGACGGTGGGCTGGTGTGGGAAGCGCCGCCCCTTGCCGGGGAGTTGGGCGAGGACCGCTCCGGGCCCACGGCCGAACCGAGCCGGCCGACCCTCGTCCGCTACGACCTCGCCGAGCGCCGCGAGGTCACGTTGCTCGATGCGCTCGACCGAGCCCATGTCACCGGCGACGGGCGCGCCATCGTGGTGCGGGACAAGTCGTCGCTTCGAGTCGTCCCGTCGGCGAAGCCGGCTTCCTCCGACAGCACCGACGTCGTCGACGTCGACCTGACAAGGGTCCGCCTCCAGGTCGACCCGCCGGCGCGCTGGCTGCAGATGTTCGACGAGACGGTCAGGCTGATGCGTGACCACTACTGGGTCGAGGACATGGCCGGGGTGGACTGGGCCGCCGTGGCGGCCCGCTACCGACCGCTGGTGGCCAGACTTGGCACGCGCAACGATCTTTCGGAGCTGCTCTGGGAGCTACACGGGGAGTTGGGGTCCTCACACGCCTACGAGATGCCGCCCGAGCAGAAGGTCGACGACGCCATGCGGCAGGGGCGGCTCGGTGCCGACCTCGCTCCCGGCGGCGCGGGCGGATGGGTGGTCGAAGCCGTCGTGGCGTCCGAGACCTCGGTGCCGGCCGCCAGCTCGCCGCTCGCCGCGCCCGGCGCCCGAGTCGGGCCGGGCGACCGCATCGTCGCCATCGACGGCCGCCCCGTCGATCCGGTTCGCGGACCAGGCCCTCTGCTTGTCGGCGCCCCCGACCGCCCCGTCGAGGTCACGATCGAGCCCGGTGGCGGGGGCGACAGGCGAAGCGTCGTGATCGTCCCGGTCGCCGACGAGCTGCCCCTCCGCTATCAGGCGTGGGTAGCCGACCGGCGCGCCGCCGTCCACGCCGCGACAGGGGACAGGGTCGGCTATCTCCACGTCCCCGACATGCAGGCGCTCGGCTGGGCGCAGCTCCACCGTGACCTGCGCGTCGAGATGGCAAGAGAGGCCCTCGTCGTCGACTTCCGCGACAACGGAGGCGGCCACCTCTCCCAGCTGGTCCTCGAGAAGCTCTCCCGGGTGATCACCGGGTGGGCGACGGTACGCCACCAGGCGCCCACGAGCTATCCCGAAGACGCCCCGAGGGGGCCGATGGTGGCGATCGCCAATCAGTTCGCCGGTTCGGACGGCGACATCGGCACCAACGGCTTCAAACGCCGGAGGCTCGGCCAAGTCGTCGGCACGCGCACGTGGGGAGGAGTGATCGGCATCGACGGTGCCTACAAGCTCGTCGATGGCACGACCGTGACCCAGCCTCGGTACTCGTTCTGGTTCGACGAAGCGGGCTGGGGCGTGGAGAATTACGGTGTCGACCCCGATGTGGAGGTGCCGATCGCGCCGCAGGACTGGGCTGCGGGTCGTGACCCGCAACTCGATACGGCCATCCGAATCGTGCTCGAAGCCCTCGCGCACCAACCGGCGCTCACGCCACCAGACCCGTCGACGCGACCGTCGCGTCGTCCACCGCCGCTCGCGCCCCGCCCGTCGTAGAGACCACGACGCGACGATGGGCGCGACCGTAGGCCGCTGCCTGTTGTTTCGCCGCGGGACCTTAGTAACGTCCAATCCGGTCCTTTCCGAGCCCAGGAGGCTTGACGCATGCCCGCTTCACCCGTACGTGTCGCCGTCACAGGAGCCGCCGGTCAGATCGGCTACAGCCTGCTTTTCCGTATTGCAAGCGGTCAGCTGCTCGGCCCTGATCAGCCCGTCATCCTCCAGCTCCTCGAGATCACCCCGGCGCTCGGAGCGCTCAAAGGAGTCGTGATGGAGCTCGACGACTGCGCCTTTCCCCTCCTCGCCGGTGTCACGTCGAGCGATGACGCCAACGAGGCCTTCGGCGATGCCGACGTCGCTCTGCTCGTCGGTTCGCGCCCCCGCACGAAGGGAATGGAGCGCAAGGACCTCCTCGAGGCCAACGGCGCCATCTTCACCGTCCAGGGCCAGGCGCTCGCCCGCAGCGCGGCGAAGGACCTCAGGGTCCTCGTCGTCGGCAACCCGGCCAACACCAACGCCCTTATCGCCATGCACAACGCCGAAGGCATCGCCCCCGAGCGGTTCACCGCCATGACCAGGCTCGACCACAACCGGGCGTTGGCTCAGGTCGCGGCCAAGACCGGAGTGGCCACCACCGAGATCTCCAACATGACCATCTGGGGCAACCATTCGGCCACCCAGTACCCCGACGTCTTCCACGCCACCATCGCGGGCCGGCCGGCGGCCACCGTGATCGACGACCAGGGCTGGGTCGAGGGGGAGTTCATCCCTACGGTGCAGCAGCGGGGCGCGGCGATCATCGAGGCTCGCGGCGCCTCCAGTGCGGCGTCGGCGGCCAGCGCCGTCATCGACCACGTCAGCGACTGGATCGGAGGCTCGACCCCGGGGAGCTGGGTGTCGATGGCCGTCCCATCCGACGGTTCCTACGGCGTGCCCGAAGGCATCATCTCCTCGTTTCCCGTGAAGTGCGACGGTGACTACTCGATCATCGGCGGTCTCGACATCGACGAGTTCAGCCGCGGTCGGATCGATGCATCGGCGGCCGAGCTCGTCGCCGAACGCGACGCCGTCAACGAGCTCGGCCTGCTCGGCTGATCCGGCCCGTTCTCTAGCCTGTCGCGATGCGACGTTCGATCGACGACCATCTCGACGACCACCCGGCCGGCGACGACGAGCGTCTACCTGCCAGCTGGGCCGTCGGTATCTCGGACGACTGCGAAGCCTGCGGTGACATCAGGGTGGTGGTGACGCTCGAGGAATCGGGTCGGGCCGGGTACGGCGTTGTCGCCCATCTGGCTCCGGTCACGGCCCGACGTCTGCGCGTGGCCCTCGCCGACGCGCTGAAGGAGGTAGGCGAGGACCCCGGCCGGTGATCGCCGAGATCTCTCCGAGCGGCCAGGAATGATCAGCTGAAGGAGCGCGTGGCGGTGGACAGCCGGTCGGTCAGCATGCAGTCGCCGAGCGAGTTGCCGAGGGCAAACGAGTCGGCCTCGGTCGCGGCCAGACCCGTCGCGCCGGCCAGGGTCCTTTCCCTCGCCACGACGGCGGCATCGGGGGAGGGGTGGGCGGCGAGGAAAGCGGCCTGCGCCGACCGGTCCCCGGCATAGCGATCCCAGTCGTCGAACCACCCCTGCAGCTGACTGGTCACTGTCGAAGCGGCCGGGATGGCACCCAGCCTCGCGATGAGAGCCCGCAGGGCCGCGTTGGCGGCGTCGACGGCGGCCGGCCCCGCGACCGTCGCCGGCTGCTTGGAGCTCTGCGGCTCCCCGATGCGAACGGCGCCCATGGCGCTGGCGCACGCGGCATTGGCCGAGTGGACGTATCCGAGGTCGGCGGACAGTTGGCTGGAGATCACGGGCGACTTGGCGATCCCGACCGTCCCGGCCAGCACGAGGAGGGCGACGACCACAAGGGCGCAGGCCACGAGCACCGGCGCCCGGCGAGGCCAGCCTCCGGTTGGAGCCGGCTCACCGCTGCGACGGGGGGACGGGTACCTGGTCGCCCCCGAACCGCCGGCGGCGGGATGGCTCCGCGCTCCGGCGGAGCCCTGCGTGCGGGTCGGGGTCGACCGGCCCGCGCTGCTCGTGACGTCGGCGGTCAGGAACGACCGGCGAGCAGGACCCTCGAGCGGGGGGTGGTCGTCGTCGGTTCGAACCGTCTCGACGGGGACGACGAGCGGGCTTGTTCCCGACGCCCAGGTCGGCAGCCGGCGGCGGGCGGATCCCCAGCCCTTCCCGTTCCAGTGGCGCATCCTGATCGGATCGGCCGGGTCGATGTACCAGCCGGGGAGGTGGAGGGCCACGGCTAGAACTCGGTCTCGGCCCTGAGCCCGGCCGGTAGAGGGTCAATCGCGGCGATGCCGTCGTCGCTCCGAGTCAACACTGTCACGTCGCCCCGGACCCGCAGCCGCCCGTCGGAGAGCGCCGCGTAGGTGGATGTCCGCCCCGATGCGATGGCCGTGGCCGTGGCGAAGTCACTTGTGAAGGTCAGATCGGCGGGCGCCGAGGTCGCCCGGTCGATGGCGGAGCGGCCACCCGCGACGGTCACGTCGTATCGCACCTCACCCTCGGGGGTGTCGGTGACGACCTGACGGAGCACCAGTGCCGGTCCCGGCCCCGCTGGGGGCGCGTCCAGGCGCTCCGTGTGTTGTCGGAGTCGTTCGAACCACGCAGCCGAAAGGTACCGGACCATCCCACCTGCAGTGTCTACCAGCGTCGGTCGGGTTGTGCCCGATCCGCTCAGTCCGACACCGTGCTCCGGTACAGGTTGCCGACCGCCCCCTGGCCGTCGGCGCCGGTCGGGTCGTCCCATGTCAGGCGGAGCTCGAGACGCAGCTCACCACGTTGGCTGTCAGGGGGCACCGTCGTCGTGATCCTTCCGATTCGTGCGCAGGTGTCGGCGCCGACGTCGCCGCCGAACCGCCACGTCCGCTCTCCTTCCGGCCAGCTCAGCGTTGCGGTCGCCATCATCGCGGTGATCGGAGCGCGTCTGTCGCTGACGACGTGGAGGGTCACGTCGAGCGGGGCTCCCCTTTGGTAGGCAGGAGCCAACTCGTCGGCGACGATGATGACGGGGGCGCATGCCTCCTTCAGCGCCGCGAAGCCGGGCTTGGGCACCCGCTCGTGATCGACGAGCGACCAGCTGATCGCGGGCTGGGCGTCGGCGAGGAAGAACACGGAGAAGCCACCGGTCGGGCGGTATTTGAGACGCCTGAACGTCTCGACGCAGCGGCGCACGACGTCCGCCTGGTGCTCCTGGGTCGCGTCCCGCCAGCTGCGGAACGTGGGGTGCTCGCCCGGCGGTGTCCACCGGTCGAGCGCCGCCTTCTCGAGCCCGTAGCTGGCCTCGAGGCGGGACCAGTCGAGGTCGGGCCAGCGGTCCGGCTCCATGAACGCCGCGCTCTGCGGCACGGCCTGGGCGCCGAACTCGCCGACGAAGCGAGCCAACGCCGGCCACCGGGCGAAGAGACCGGGGAGGTCTCGCTCCCCTTCTGACCACCCTGGGTACAGATGCGTATCGGTACCGCCGGCCGGGTGGGGAAGCACCCCGGAGTGGGCAACGACCGATCTCGAACCGTCCGAGCGCTCGAGGGCGCGCCGCACCGACCGGTCGAGGCGCAAAGCACCCACGTCGGGAAGCGCCTGGCGGCTGGCCCGCCTGACGATTCCGGCCGGCGCCAGCTTCGCTTGGCCGCTGCGGACGGGGCCGAGCGGCTCGTTGTGCCCGCACCACACGGCGATCGAAGGGTGATGGCCGAGCAGATCCACCAGCTGGCGGGCTTGGGCCGCGGCCTGGCGTCTCACGGGCCCGTAGCGCCACTGGAGCGGGAGATCCTGCCAGAGGAGCAGGCCAAGCCGGTCGGCCCTGTCGTAGAGATCGGGGGAGGCGACGTGGCCGTGGACCCGGACCAGGTCGAGGCCGGCGTCGCAGGCCAGGCTCAGATCCGTGGTCACGTCGGCGAGGGTGACATCGGAGATGGCCCGCCGGCTCGGGCCGATGTTGGCTCCCTTGAGGAAGAGACGCTCGCCGTTGACCGTCGTCACGAACCGCTGCATGCCGATCTGACGGAGCCCGGTGCTCAGCGTCCTCGTGTCGCTCCGCTCGCCATCGACGGTCACGCCGACGTCGACTCGGTAGAGCGGCTGCTCGCCGAGGGCGTGCGGCCACCAGAGAGCGGGGCGTTCGATGGTGACCCGCCACCTGACCCTGTTGTCACCGGCTGCGAGCGTCGGCGTGCTCGTCGTTGTCGTCACCGGAGCGCCGTCGACCCCTTCCCTTTGCGCCGTGGTGGTGACCTCGACGATCCGGCCCGCGTCCGAGTCCAGGTGGGCCTCGATCTCGATGGCGGCCCGCTCTTCGGACGCTTCCCTGCACAGCACCCGCAAGGACCTCAGCCGCACGGGGCCGCTGCGCTCGACGCGTACGGGAGCCCAGATGCCCCCGGGGTTCCACGTGGGGTCGAGGCAGTCCCAGTCCTGGAAGACCCCCGTCAAATTGTGCTTGTTCCTGCGATCCCGCTCGGGCGAGCACGCCACCTCGACGGCGAGCAGATGCTCGTCGCCGCGCCGCAAGTGGTCGGTCACCTCGAAGCTGTGGGGGGCGAAGTACCCCTCGCTGTCTCCCAGGTAGGACCCGTCGAGCCACACGTCGGCCTGGTAGAAGATCCCGTCGAAGACGAGCCACATCCTGTCCCTGCCGCCGCCACGGCCGACGAAGCGGTGCCGGTAGAAGAGGGGACCTTCGCTGTCTGCGAACTCGGGAGTCGACCTCCACTGCCCCGGGACCCGGATCTCGGGCCAGCCCCGATCGTCGTAGGCCGGGTCGGGGAGCGCCCGACGGAGCTCGTCGTCGGCTTCGTTTGCTCGCCAGCGTCCCCCGAGGTCCATTGGGGCGACCAAGCTAGCCCGCTCGGCGCGCCTCGACGCCGTCCTGAAGCGAACCGGCCTGTCCCCGCCTTCTACGAAGAGGCTCTGGGCCCTACGAAGAGGCCCCGTCCTGGCACGAACCAAGGTTGACGCCGAGGCCGGCGAGGTTGACGCTCGCGCCCGTAGCGCAGGTGGAGGCTCCGACCACGGGTGCCTTGGCCGATCCGACGCTCACGTTGGTTCCCTTGCCGCTCGTGGAGGCATGGACGACGGGGTTCTTGGTGCTGCCGACGCTAACGTTGGTGCCCGACGAACTGGCGGAGGCGTTGACGAGCGGGTGCTTGGTCGTACCGACGCTGACGTTGGTGCCAGACGAGCCGGCGGAGACGTGGACTACGGGGTTCTTGGCGTTGCCGACGCTGACGTTGGTGCCAGACGAGCCGGTCGAGACGCTGGCAACGCCGGGCACGTTGACCACGGGGCTCTGGCCCGCGCCAGTCGATACGCCCCCACCGGTGCCACCGCCACCGGTGCCACCGCCACCGGTGCCACCGCCACCTTGGCCGCCTCCACCCCCGCCGCCTCCTGCTCCTTGGCCCCCGCCGCTACCGCCGCCACTGGCGCCGCCACCGCCATGACCGGCACCAGGGGTGCTCCCGCCACCGCTACCTTGGGACGGGGTTGTCCCTGTGCCCGCTCCACCCGCCGCCCCGGTGCCTCCGGCCGCCCGACCGGCGTTGCCGCCGGCGGCGACGTGGTGATGCGTCGACGTCGCCACCCGGCCGGTGGCGGACGCGGCTGATGTCGGGTGGGTTCGGTTATGAGCGTGGGTGGCCGAGCCCGCCGACGCCGCCACCGAGCGGCCGTGCGACGAGGTCAGGCGGATCGGCCGGGCCGATGTACCGCCCGAGATGGCATGAGCGTCGGGATGGCCCGCCATCATGCCCCCGAAGGCCCCGAGGACCGGGCCGGCGCCTGCGGCGTGGTGACCGGCACCGATGGCTCCGTATGCCCCCGGCGCGTTGGGCGTCGTGACGGGCGTGAACCCGCCGACGGTGGGCTGCTGGCTGAGCACCCCGAGTCCGACGATGCCGAGGGCGAGCACCCCGCTCGCAGCCACCACGAGGGTCCGCTTGGCCTTCTCCCCGATCCGGTCGGACACGCCGGCCAGACGGGTCGCCGGGTCCCTGACCACAGCGGCACGCCACCTGCCGACGGCATCGAAGGCAACGGCGGTGGGCGTCACTGCGGCGAGCGGGGCGAGTGCGGGGCCGACAGGATCCGGTGGGGCATCGCCGAGTCGGGCGGAGAAGGCCCGTGACGCCCGATCGAGAAGGGGTCCGGCCACGGCGGGCGACACGCCGATGACGGCGGCGACCTCCGCCGGGCCGAAGCCCTCAACCTCCGTGAGCCAGAGTGCCGCCCTCCACCGCTCGGGGAGGGCCAGGAAGGCCGCCGACAGATCGGGGTCAGCGATCGATCCCGGGTCCACTGCCGCAGCGTTGCCGTCCCGACCGACCAGCTCGAGCGCGGCGAGGTACACCCCGGAGAGCACCGCGATCCTGAAGCTCTCCGATGCGGCGGCGCGCCGCCGGCTCACGCGCAGGGCCCGGACGAAACCGTCGGCGACGGCCCCACGAGCTGCGACCGAACCCGGCGCCACGGCTACCGCAAGTCGCCACGCGTAGCGAGCGTGCCTTCGATAGAGCTCACCGAAGGCCGGCTCGTTGCCGGAGATGGCCGACCCGATCAGCTCCTCTTCGGTACCGAGAAGCGGGGCCTTCTTCGAGAAGCCGGCGGTCACGGGGAGAGAGATCGAACTCATGGTCACCTCCAGGTCGGGGACGGCCCCACAGGGAGGCCATGAAGTCTTCGATGCGAAACGCGCAGACGGATGGCATCTCGCTGATTCTCTCCGGCGGTCGCCGTTTCCTTCTGAAAAGGATAGTTCTTCGGGATAGTTCGTGTTTGACGGCCCGGCGCAGGTCGGGACGGCGCCGCAGGCGCCGAGCAGCATTGACAGCCGAGCAGCATTGACAGGGGCCGGCGATAGCGTGCCAAACATGACATCGCGTCCTGCAACGCTCGGTCAGCTCCGTGAATCGGGGTGGGAGTCGCACCCGGTCAAGGAGGAGGTGCGCCGTAACGCCGCCCGGCGGATCGCAGCAGGTCAGCCGCTCGTCGACGGCGTCTTGGGGTACGAGGACACCGTCCTTCCGCAGGTCGAGACGGCCCTGCTTGCCGGCCACGACATCATCTTCCTCGGCGAGCGGGGCCAGGCCAAGACGCGCATGATTCGCTCCCTCACCGGACTCCTCGACGAGTGGCTGCCCATCGTCGCCGGCTCGGAGATCCTCGACGACCCGTACCACCCGGTGTCGCGCGCAGCACGTGACCTGATCGGGGAGAAGGGCGACGACACGCCGATCGAGTGGGTCGGTCGTGACGTCAGGTTCGGCGAGAAGCTGGCGACACCCGATACCTCGATCGCCGACCTGATCGGCGAGGTCGACCCGATCAAGGTGGCGGAGGGCCGGTATCTGTCGGACGAGCTCACCCTCCATTACGGGCTCGTCCCGCGCACCAACCGAGGGATCTTCGCTATCAACGAGCTTCCCGACCTGGCCGAACGGATCCAGGTCGGCCTGCTCAACGTGCTCGAGGAGCGCGACGTGCAGGTCCGCGGCTACAAGATCCGCCTGCCGATCGACGTGATGCTCGTGGCCTCGGCGAACCCCGAGGACTACACCAACAGGGGTCGGATCATCACGCCGCTCAAGGACCGCTTCGGCGCGCAGATCCGTACCCACTACCCCCTCGACGTCGAGACGGAGATCTCGGTGATCCGCCAGGAGTCGACGCCGCTCGACGGTCTCGGGGTGCGCGTCGACGTGCCCGACTACATGGACGAGATCGTCGCCACCATCTCCCAGCTGGCCCGACGCAGCCCCAACGTCAACCAGCGTTCCGGGGTGTCGGTGCGTCTCAGCGTCACCAACTCCGAGACGATGGCGGCGAGCGCGGCCCGAAGGGCCCTGCGCCTCGGTGAGACCGAGGCCGTGCCGCGGGTCAGCGACCTCGAGGCCCTGGCCGCTTCGACGTCGGGCAAGATCGAGATCGAGGCCGTTGACGACGGGCGCGACGGCCAGATCGTCGAGCGGATCCTCCGCCAGGCCATCCTTACCGTGTTCAAGTCTCGGATCCCGATGGACACCGTCCGCGAGGCGGTCGTCGCCTTCGACGAGGGCGGCATCGTGCACGCCGGCGACGACGTGTCGTCGGTCAAGCTGGTCGAGGTTCTCGCCACCATCCCGGCGCTGCGGCCTGCAGTCACCGGACTCGCCGGCAGCGAGTCGCCCGCCGCCCTCGCCGCCGCCACCGAGTTCGTTCTCGAGGGCCTTCACCTCTCGAAGCGTCTCAACAAAGACGCGTCGGGAGCCCGGGCGACCTACCGGGCCAGGTGACGGCCGGCGACGTCGACCCGCTCAGGTTCGGCCCGCTCAGGTTCGGCCCGCTCAGGTTCGGCCTGCTCAGGTTCGGCCCGCCGGGGCCCAGGGCGGCTGGCACGTCTCGCACGCGTACGCCCATCGGCCGGAGAGATCCCAGCGCCTGATGGCCGTGTCGCAACGGCCGCAGTGATCCTGCTTGTACACGTAGCGCTGCCGTCCGTCGTCGACGTAGGGGTCGTTGCGCGGGACGGTCACGATTCGGCGGGCCCGGACGCCAGCTCGCATCATGCGCACGAGCGTGGCCCACAGGGCATCCCATTCCTCTCTGGCGATGGTGTTGCTCGGGCGCGCGGGGTGGATGCCGTGGACGAACAACGACTCCGCCCGGTACACGTTGCCGACCCCCGCAACGACCGACTGATCCATGATGGCGACGCCGATCGGACCCCGCCGCCGAGCCAGGCGTGGCCAGGCCGATGCCCCGTCGGTGCCTCTGCGCAGCGGGTCGGGCCCAAGTCGGGCCACGATGCCGGCCATGCCGTCGGGGTCGAGCACCTCGCACGCCGTTGGCCCGGTGAGGTCGTAGCCGACCTCGGTGGCCTCCATGCGCAGCCGGACCTGCCGGTGGGTGGGGAGGGCCGGCGTGGCATGCCGCCAGAACTTGCCGTAGAGGCCCAGATGGACGTGGAGGATCTGATCCCGTTCGAATTGGTAAAAGAGGTGCTTCCCCCAGGCGTCGATCCGCTCGATTGCGCTCCCATCGAGGCGCGCCGCCCCGCCGGCGAAGCGTCCCTGCGGGGACGACACGCCGATCGTGTCGGCGCCGAGGTCCCGGATGTGGTCGCGGGCGATGCGGTGGATGGTGTGGCCTTCAGGCATCGACCCAGACTGGCCGGTCCGGCGCGTCTACCTGATAGTGACCGTCCGGGAGTGTCGTAGCGTCGGGTCATGGCACGGTTCGAGTATTCGCGCTGGGACGGCACCCAGACCGGCTTCGAGTGGGGAGCCGATGACATCCTCGACGAGTTGACCGACGAGGTCCTCTATCACGGCGACGTCAATCAGGCGTTGCAGCGGCTGATGCAACGGGGGTTCACCGACCGCAACGGCGAGCGGGTTGCAGGGATGCGCGAGCTCATGGAGCAATTACGGGACCGGCGCCGTGAGCTGCTCGAGCGTCACGATCCCGACGGACCGTACGAGGACATCGCCCGCCGGCTCGAGGAGGTCGTCGACACCGAGCGCGGCGGCATCGACGATCTGGTCGACGAGGCCCGCCGCAGCGGCGACCAACGGCGCGAAGACGTGGCCAACGACGCCGCCACGGAGCGGCGGATGCAGCTCGACCTCCTGCCTGACGACCTCGCCGGTCGCGTCGAGTCGCTCATGAACTACGACTGGACGAGCCCGGAGGCCAGCCGCCGTTTCGACGAACTGATGGAGCAGCTGCGTTCCGAGCTGCTCCAGAGCCAGTTCAACCAGATGTCCGAAGCCATGTCCGACGTCTCGCCGGAGGCCCTGGCTCGCTCGAAGGACATGATGAACGACCTCAACGCCATGCTCGAGGCTCGGGAGGCGGGGCGGGACACGGACCGGATGTTCGAGGAGTTCATGGAGCGCTACGGCGACATGTTCCCCGGGAACCCGAGCAACCTCGACGAGCTGCTCGAGGGCATGGCCCGCCAGATGGCGGCCATGAGCCAGATGCTCAGCTCGATGACACCAGAGCAGCGAGCACAGCTGCAGGCACTGTCCGACGCCCTGCTCGAGGACATGGACCTGCGCTGGCAGATGGAGCGACTGGCCGGCAACCTTCGCGGCGCTTTCCCCCAGATGGGCTGGGATCGGGCCCGCCAGCCCGGTCAGGGCCAGGGCGACCCGCTCGGGATGCTCCCTTCGGCCTCCCTCATGAACCAGCTCGGTGACCTCGACCAGCTCGAGGCCATGATGTCGCAGGCCAACAACCCGGCCGGTCTGGCCGAGATCGACATCGACCGGGCATCCGAGCTCATGGGCGCCGACGCCGCCCGCTCCCTCGACCAGCTCGCCCGGTTGGCCTGCGAGCTGCGCGACGCCGGCCTCATCGACCAGCGCGAGGGACGCCTCGAGCTGACGCCGGCCGGACTCCGGGCCATCGGACGCAACGCCCTCTCCGATCTCTTCAGCCGGCTGGTCAAGGACCGCATCGGTCGCCATAGCGTCGACGCCGTCGGGTTGGGCCATGAGCGGACGTACGAGACGAAGGCCTACGAATGGGGGGACCCGTTCAACCTCTCGATCGAGCGGACGGTCCGCAACGCCATCGGACGCTCGGGCGCCGGCACCCCGGTGACGCTCTCGCCCGACGACTTCGAGGTCGAGCGGACCGAGAGCCTGACGCGGACCTCCACAGTGATGCTGCTCGACCTGTCGCTCTCGATGGAGTTCCGGCATAACTTCCTGCCGGCCAAGAAGGTGGCGATGGCCCTTCACTCCCTCATCACGAGCCAGTACCCGACGGACTACCTCGGGCTCGTCGGCTTCGGTGCCGTGGCCCGCGAGCTGAAGGCGGGTCAGCTCCCCGAGGTCTCCTGGGACTACACGTACGGCACCAACATGCAGCACGCCCTGGCCCTCGGCCGCAGGATGCTCGCCCGGCAGGGCGGTGGCACGAAGCAGATCATCATGATCACCGACGGCGAGCCGACGGCGCACCTGCAGCCGGACGGCACCCCGTTCTTCATGTACCCACCGGTTCGCGAGACCCTCGAGGCGACCCTGGCCGAGGTCAGGCGGGCGACGAAGGACCGCATCACGATCAACACCTTCGTCCTCGACGTGACGCCGGATCTGCGCGGCTTCGTCGAACAGGTCAGCCGGATCAACCGGGGGAGGACCTTCTACACGACGCCAGAAACCCTCGGCGACTATGTCCTCGTTGACTTCCTCGACCAGAAACGATCCCAGCGCACCCGCCGGCCGGCGTGAGGTCCCGCTGCGAAACAACTTGCGCGGCCGCTGTCGATGAGACCTTGGTGCGGCCACATTTGCGGCCTAGGCCGCGCAAGTCGTTTCTCCGCAGTCGCTGACCGGCACCGCCCGTCGTTCCCCTCAGCCCGGTCGCTCTTTCCCCCCTGCTGCTTCGAAGCGATATCCCATGCCGGCCTCGGTGATGAAGTAGCGGGGCCGCGAAGGTTCCGGTTCGAGCTTGCGGCGGATCTGGGCCATGAACACCCGTAGGTAGTGCGATTCGTTGCCGAAACCGGGGCCCCACACCTCTTGGAGCAGTTGGCGCTGGGTCACGAGCCGGCCGGCGTTGCGGACGAGGACGTTGACGAGATGCCATTGCGTGGGCGTGAGCCGGATCTCGCCCGAAGGGCCGGTCACCCGCCGCGCCGTGAGGTCGACGGCGAAATGCTCGGTGGTCACGATGGCCTCGTCGTCGGGCACTGCGGCGCGCCGAAGCGCAGCCCGCACCCTGGCCACGAGCTCGTTCATTCCGAACGGCTTGGTTACGTAGTCGTCGGCGCCGGCGTCGAGGGCGGCGACCTTGGCCTCCTCGCTGTCGCGCGCCGAGAGCACCAGGATCGGCACCCGCCCCCACTCGCGCAGGGACCGCACTACCTCGATGCCGTCGACGCGCGGCAACCCGAGGTCGAGGATCACGAGATCGGGATGATGGCGGGTCGCCAGCTCGATCGCCGCCTCGCCGGTGCTCGCCGCCTCGACGGCGAACCCCCTGGCCGCCAGGTTGAGCTCGAGGGTCCTGCGAATCTGGGGCTCGTCGTCGACGATGAGGACCCGCCCCGGCGACGCGGGAGGCGCGCTCACCCCGCTCCGGACGAGGCCAGCGGCAGACTGATGACGGCCGTCAGCCCACCGCCTGGCGTGTCCTCCAAGTCGAGCTCGCCGTCCATCAGCTCGACGAAACCCTTGGCCACGGCCAGGCCGAGGCCGACGCCGTCGGGGCGTCCCTGGCTGTCGCCGAGCCGCTGGAACGGTCGGAACACGTCGTAGCGCTGATCCATCGGGATGCCCGGACCGCGGTCGACGATCCGCAGCTCGACCCGGCTCGCCTCCGTGCTCTGGGCCAGGTGCCGGCGGTCGGTGGCGAGGGCCGAGCCGGCCTCCTCGCGAGCGGTGAGCACCGGCAGTTGGGCCGTTTCGGTGCCGCTCACGACGATCTCGGCTCCGGTTGGGCTCCACGCCAGGGCGTTGGAGAGCAGGTTGGCCACCGAACGCTCCAGCAGGGCCGGATCGGCGAGCACCGGAGACAGAGTCTCGGGGACGTCGGTCTTGACTGCGGCGGTTGCGCCGCCCGAGAGGCTGGCGAGGGCGGCGAAGACGATCTCCTCGAGGCCGACGGCGGTCAACTGCAGGTGCAGGACCCCGGTCTGCAGCCGGCTCATGTCGAGGAGGTTGCCGACCAGGGTGCCGAGCCGGTCGGCCTCGGCGTCGATCGTCTCGTAGAACGTCCGCTTGGCGTCCTCCGACCAAAGCACCTCGTCGGACAGCAGGCTGGTCGCCGAGGCCTTGATCGACGCCAGCGGCGTCCTCAGGTCGTGTGAGACGGCGGTGAGGACGGCGGTGCGCAGCTGGTTGGCCTCCTCGAGGTCGGTCACGGCGGCGGCCGTCTCCCGCAGGCGCTGGCTCTCCTGCACGGCGCGCAGTTGCGTGACGAAGGCGCCGAGCAGGCGACGGTCGTCGGGGGTGAGGGCATCGCCGGTGACCACGAGCAGTGAGCCGGCGGCCAGTTCGGCCGAGAAGGCGGCACCTTCGGGGTGCAGCGGCGTCGGCGACCCGGAGACGGCCTCGACGCGCCACGAGGCGTCGCCGGTCGGCGCCAGCACGGCGACGGCCTCGGCCCCGAACGTCGAGCGCAGCTGCCCGACGAGGGACGGCATGGCTTCTTGGGGCGCGAGGATGGCTCCGCCGGCGAGCCGGGCGAGGGCCTCGCTCTCGCCCTGGGCCCTGGCGACCTGCGCACCCCGTCGCGTCAGGCGGTCAATGACGCCGCTGACGATGGCGGCGACGACGACGAAGCTCACCAGGCCGGCGGTGTCGCCGGTCCTGTAGATGGTCAGGCTGTGAAACGGCGGGATCAGGTAGTAGTCGGCGAGGAAGAAGCCGATCAACGCCCCGCTTAGTGCGGGCCAAGGTCCCCCGACGACGGCGACCACGACGACGGCGAAGAGAAGCTCGGGCAGGCTGCCGGTCACGCCGAGGGTGCCGCGGAACGCGACGAGGATGACGGTGAGGAGCGGGACGCCGGCCAGGGCGAGGGCCCAGCCGACGACCCGGCGACGCAGGGGGAGGCGGGCCAGGTGGTGGGGGGCGGGGACGTGGAGGAGCGCCCCCGATCCCTCGATCGTCTCGTTGCCCTCGTCGTCGGTTCGCCCCGAGAGCACGTGGACGTCGAAGCCGCCGGCCTTGCGGATGACGTCGTTGATCACCGACCCCTGGAACAGCTCCGTCCACCTGGACCTGGTCGTCGCCCCGAGGAGCAGCTGGGTGGCGTTCTCGGCCCGGGCGAAGCCGACGAGGACGCCGGCGATGTCGTTGCCCGTCACCTCGGCGTAGCGGCCTCCCAACTCGACGAGGAGGGCGCGGTTACGGGCCAGACCCTCGCCGCCTTCGTTGCGGGCCACGCCGTCGGTCGCCTTGATGTGCACGCCGACGAGCTCGGCGCGTTGTCGCGTCGCCATCCTGGCCCCCCGGCGGATCATGCGCGCTCCTTGCGGCGAGCCGGTGAGGGCCACGATGACCCGTTCCTTGGTCTCCCACGGCTCGGTGATCCCATGGTGCTCGCGGTACTCCTGGAGGCCCTCGTCCACCCGGTCGGCCACCCACAAGAGAGCGAGCTCCCTCAGGGCGGAGAGGTTGCCGACCCTGAAGTAGTTGGCGAGGGCGCCGTCGACGCGCTCGGATTTGTAGATGTTGCCGTGCGCCATCCGCCGGCGGAGGCTCTCGGGCGACATGTCGACCAGCTCGATCTGATCGGCGCCCCTGACGACGTGGTCGGGAACCGTCTCGCGTTGGGGGACCCCGGTGATCTGGCGTACGACGTCGTTGAGCGACTCGATGTGCTGAACGTTGACCGTCGAGATGACGTTGATGCCGGCATCGAGGAGCTCGACGACGTCCTGCCAGCGTTTGGTGTTCCTGCTGCCAGGCACGTTGGTATGTGCCAGCTCGTCGACGAGGGCCACATCGGGCCGGCGGGCGATGATGGCGTCGACGTCCATCTCATCGAAGACCTGGCCTCGGTAGGCCATCGATCGCCGGCCCGTGACCTCGAGGTCGCCGATCTGGCTGGCCGTCTGCGGCCGGTCGTGGGTCTCCACCAATCCGACGACCACGTCGCGCCCGCGTGCGGCCGCTCTTCGACCCTCGTTCAGCATGGCGTAGGTCTTCCCGACCCCCGGCGCCGCGCCGAGATAGATGCGGAGCTTTCCTCTGGCCACTGCTGCCAAGTATGGCCCGGCCGGTCTGTAGCAGGTGCAGAGTCGGAAATCGCGGATTGCCACTTGCCAAGAAAGCCTCGACCCGGCAAAATTACGTCGTTGTAGTTACATCGGTGCCATAGTTACCTCGGTGCCACGGAGAGGAGCTACCGGTGAGCGACCTGACGGCGAGCAAGGCAACAGAACCAACGGCGGCGGAAATGCTGCTTGGACAAGCGGTCGAGCTGGCGTGGCAGCGCCAGGCCAACTGCATGGGGGTCGACCCCGACCTGTTCTTTCCCGAGCGGGGCGCTTCGACCCGCGAGGCCAAGGAAGTCTGTCGGGGCTGCGTGGTCAGGGAGGACTGCTTGGAGTTCGCCCTTGTCAACAGCGAGAAATTCGGTATCTGGGGCGGACTGAGTGAGCGTGAGCGGCGCCGGATCCGCCGGCGCAGGGCCGTCGAGCGTCGCGGCGGGCACACGGCCGGCGGCGCTGCCTCCTGATCGCCGCGGTCGGGCTCCGGCCCGGGTCCGAGCCCGGTTGGCGCGGCCGGGCTGATCGGTCGGCCTGAGCGTCAAGCAAATCTTCCCCCATCGAGGCCCGCCCGTTCGAGGCGGGCCTCGATCGTTGCGTCATCGTCGAGCCCAAGTTGCGCCCACCGCCGCTCGGGGATGGCGGCGACGACCGCCCGGGGAATCAGCCCGACCAGCTCGCTGCGTCCGATCTCGGCGTGGCCGGCCACCGCATCGAAGGCGGCGCTTGGGCCGAACGACCACGGCTCGATCAGGTTGCACGAGACCTGAACGTGGCCGCCGACGGCGAGCCCGAGGGCCCTGACCATGGGACCCCGTATGGCGGCGGCGATCCGTTGGGCGTCGACCAGGTCGGGCTGTGCCAGCCACAGGTTGTAGGCGACGAGGACGGGCCTGGCGCCGACGCAGGCTGCGCCGAGGCGGGAATCTGGGCGGGAAGGCCCGGTGTCGGGAGCCAGCGTGGTCCACGCCGCTCGCCGTAGATCGGGGAGCCGGCGGACCGTCTCCGCCGGCCAGGCCAATGTCGGGTCCGGAGAGACCGGACCATAGAGAAAACACGGAAGGGACAGGGTCGAGGCGGCCCAGTGGGCAAAGTCGTCTCGTGCCGCTACGGCCGCAGCGATCGGACCGTCGCCGACACGTCGGTCGAGCCCCCGCTCCAGCGCCACCCAAGGGACCACGTCGACGGCCCCGATTCTCGGGTGGGCCCCGGTGTGGCCGCGCAGGTCGATCAGCTCATGCGCCGCACGAACCAGCCGGCGGGCCGCCTCGCCGACGGTGGCGTCGGGACCCGCCAGGGTGAACACCGAGCGGTGATGGTCGCCGTCGCTGTGCACGTCGATGACCGCATCGCCGGCGGCGTCGGCGAGGGCGGCCAAGGTCGTCGCATCCCTGCCCTCGCTGACGTTGATCACGCATTCCAGCACGGAGGGCACCTCCCGGCGGCGCCCTTGCGCCGGTCACCACTCATCCGCATCTCCTTCGGCGGCGTAGACCTCATCGGGCCGCCGCTGCGGTGCCGGCGCGTGATCGCTCGACGCGTGCATCCAATGAAGGAGTAGTCTGAAATCATGTTTCTCGGAAACGTCTTTGGAAGCGACGGGCTGATCTTCCTGATCATCGCACTCGTGGTTGTGTTCGGTGGGAGCCAGCTCCCCAAGATCGCCCGGAACGTCGGCAGCGCCGGCAAGGAGTTCCGCAAGGCCCAAGCGGAGGCCGAGGAGGAGGAGTCGCGCAAGGCTCAGGCCGATTCGGTCGCTCCTCAGGCCGTCACGGCCGCTCCGGTGCAACCGCAGCCCCAGGTGGTACCGGTCGTCGCCACGCCGGCCGCTCCGGTGACGCCCGTCCAGCCGAGCAACGCCGACGGCGAGAAGGTCACGCTCAGCAAGGCCGAGCTCGATGCCCTCCTCGACGAGCGCATGAAGCGAGGCCAGTCGGCCAACTGAGCCCGGCCGGCGCCGTTGCCGGCGTTGGCATTCGTTGGCGTTACATCGAGTAGTACTGCATATAGCGAGAGGAAGCCCGAGCTCTATGAGCCCGGGCTTCTTGTCGTTTCACGAGTTTTCTTTGCCCACCTTTACGGGTTCAGTCCGTAAAGGTGGGCAAAAGAAAGCCGCCGAGATGTGTCCGGCGGGGCGGGTAGCAAGGGTCGAACGGTCGATCGGGGTGCCGGCGCCGGCGCCGGGGTTGGTGTGCCGTCCCCGGGGGCCGCCGGTCGGCGGGCGTACAGCGCCCGGGGGTAGCAGGGCGTCCGGGGCGGCAGGACGCCGGCGTCCCGGGTGGTAGGGCACCGGGGGGCGTAGGCCCGCCGATGGGGTCAGTCGCCGGCAGGAACGGCGACCACGCTGCGCCGGCGCCGGGCGATCCTCCGCCGCTCGCGCTCGGATGCGCCACCCCACACACCATGCTCGATGCGGTTGTACAGCGCGTAGTCCAAGCAGGGCGCCTTCACCGGGCAGTCGGCACATATGCGCCGAGCCAGTTCGACCCCGACACCGTCACTCGGAAAAAACGTCTCCGGGGGTAGCTCCCGACATTTGCCCTTCACCATCCACGAAGTATCCATCGACCGACCTCCCGTCGCTCCTCATACTGACGCCCATCGGGTCCGGTTGGTTCCCATCTTGGGAGATTCTGGCCGTACCCTTACCGGGCGTTCAGGTAAGAACGTTTCCGGAGGCGTTCCGCCCGCCTGCGCATATGGTACGACACGGCGCGTGGTCTCGACAAAACGATCGAGGCGCCCCTTGACAGGACTGGTTGGTTGACGGACTATTCTACGGTGATGCCTCGATTCCTCTTGCACATCAACGGACTCCTCCTCGTCTAGGCGAGCGCCCCTCACCGGTGCTCGCCACCACCTCCTGCGCCTTCGGGCCAGGAGGTTTTTTCGTTCCCGCGAACCCCTAAACCACGAAAGGCCGTCATGCCGCCCTACGCCTATCCGACCCCATGCGACATGCCATTCGATCGCTACGAGCCCTTCCGGCCGCTGGTCCTGCCCGACCGCTCGTGGGCCGATCGGGATCTCACGGTTGCGCCGCGGTGGTGCAGCGTGGACCTACGCGACGGCAATCAAGCTCTCATCGATCCGATGGACCCTGCTCGCAAGCTCAGGTTCTTCGAGGTTCTGGTGGCCATGGGGTTCAAGGAGATCGAGGTGGGGTTTCCGGCTGCCTCCCAACCCGACTTCGATTTCATCCGACAGATCATCGAAGAGGACCGCATTCCCGACGACGTCGCCATCCAGGTGCTCGTGCAATGCCGCCCGGAGTTGATCGACAGGACCTTCGAATCGATCGCCGGGTCGGCCAACGCCATCGTCCACTTCTACAACTCGACATCCACCCTCCAGCGGCGGGTGGTGTTCGGCCTCGACCGCAGCGGCATCGTCGACATCGCCACCTCGGCCGCCCAACTGGTCAAGAAGATGGAAGCGTCCGTACCCGAAACGCACGTCCGCTACGAGTACTCGCCCGAGAGCTTCACCGGGACCGAGCCCGACTTCGCCGTCGAGATCGTCGAGTCCGTCATGGACGTCATCCAACCGAGCTCATCCGAGCCGCTGATCGTGAACCTTCCCAACACAGTCGAGATGTACGGGCCCAATATCTACGCTGATGTCATCGAGTGGTTCGGGCGTAACGTCCGCGACCGGGATTCCATCGTTCTCAGCGTGCACCCCCACAACGACCGGGGTACCGCGGTCGCAGCGGCCGAGCTGGCCCAGCTCGCCGGCGCCGAACGGGTCGAGGGCACCCTGTTCGGCAACGGGGAGCGCACCGGGAACGTCGACGTGGTCAACCTGGCCATGAACCTCTTCTCGCAGGGCGTCGAGCCCGGCCTCGACATCCACGACATCGATGCCTTGAAGCACGTGGCCGAGCACTGCAACCGCCTTCCCGTGCACCCGCGCCACCCCTACGCCGGCGACCTCGTGTACACCGCCTTCTCCGGCTCCCACCAAGATGCCATCAAAAAGGGGATGGGCGCCCTGCCCGACGACTACGACCACTGGGAGGTCCCGTACCTGCCCATCGACCCCAAGCACGTCGGGCGCAGCTACGAGGCCATTATCCGGGTCAACAGCCAGTCGGGTAAGGGTGGGGTCGCCTGGCTCATGGACGCGGAGCACGGCCTCGACCTGCCCCGTCAGCTGCAGGTGGAGTTCAGCCGGGAGGTCCAGGCCGTCACGGAGTCCTCCGGCACGGAGATCAAGCCCGGCGAGCTGTGGGACGTCTTCGAGCGCACCTACCTGCCCGACGACGCCGGCATCCGCCTCATTTCGTCGGAGGTGACGTCTACGACGGCAGAAGGCGGGGAAACGGTGACCAGGGTGGCCGCCCAGGTCCTCGTGGACGGTCACCACGAGACGCTGTCGGGCACGGGCAACGGTCCTGTCGCCGCCCTCATCGAAGGGTTGCGCCCGGTGCTCGGTACGGACATGGTCGTCCGCGACTACAGCCAGCATGCGCTGACGGAGGGGACCGAGGCATCGGCGGTCGCCTACGTGGAGATCGCCGACCTCGGCGGTGGGAGCACCTGGGGGGTCGGCATGGACTCGAGCACCCTCGACGCCAGCCTCCGCGCCGTCATTAGCGCCGCCAACCGCATCCGAGCACGAACGGCAGCGCCCGGGTCGGCCGGGGCGTAGGATCCGGGGCTATGTCGCAGCAGCAGACCGAGGAACAAGCCCCGCCCCGAGGCCACGTCCGGGTCGTGTACCTCGGGCCGGTGGCGCCGCACTGGCGCGTCGACTCCGACTTCGGGGACCGGGCCACCATCGAGGAGTTCCGCCAGCGGGCCATGGCCAGGCTGCTCCTGTTGCCGCCCCACGACCCGCAGTTCCGTCGGAACAGGGAACGGGTCGTCCGCGACGCGGAGCGCGAAAACCTCCTTCTCGACTGGGACCTCGGCCTGCCCGAGGACGACGGCAGCGGCGGTTAAGCGGACCGGTGACGTGACCTCGGCGCCCGCTCAGGCCGGCCGAATGGCGCGCCGGCCCGACCCGCCGTGGTGGCGGCGCGCCTGGTCGGCCCTGACGAGCTCGGCGCCGGCGGGAGAGTCGCAGGGCCCGCCCGAGTCTCCGGCCGTTGCCGCCGCTCCCGCGGCCCCGGAACCCGAGGGTCCGCCGCCCGCACCGTCGCTCGACGGCCCGGTCGCCCAAGCCGGCCCTGCGGCCCTAGCGGCGCCGGTCGCCCAAGCGGAGCCGGCCGCACCGGTGTCGGCCGATGCCGTGGCGAAACAGGCGGCGTCGCACCCGGCCGCATCGGCGGCGCGCCTCGGCGTCGGCGTCGGCCTCGACCTCCCATCCCCTGAGGTCATCACCGATGGCAACCGGCGCTACATCAACCGCGAGCTGTCGACCCTCGACTTCAACCGGAGGGTCATCGCCCAGGCGGCCGCCGATGACCAGCCGCTCCTCGAACGGCTCAAGTACCTGGCCATCTTCTCGTCCAACCTGGACGAGTTCTTCCAGGTGCGCGTGGCGGGTCTCAAGGACCAGCAGGCGGCCGGCGTGGCGGGTACCGCCCCCGACGGGCTCTCCGTCACCGACCAGCTCACCGCCATACGGGCCGAGGTCGTCGAGCTGCTCGCCCTGCGGCACCGCCTGCTCTTCGGGGATGTCTTGGCCCGCCTCGAGCCCCGTGGCATCACCCTTTCGGACTGGGACCGCCTTGACGACGACGACCGCACCTGGCTGAAGGGCGTGTTCGACGAGCGGATCTTTCCTGTGCTCACGCCCCTCGCCGTCGACCCGGGGCACCCTTTCCCCTACATCTCCAACCTCTCCCTCAACCTCGCCGTCATCGTCAGGGATCCCGTCGGCGGGGAGCGCCGGTTCGCCCGGCTCAAGGTGCCACCCCTGCTGCCCGGCTTCTTCGTACTCCCCGACGGCCGGCGCTTCGTCGCGCTCGAGCAGGTCATCGCCGCCCATCTCGGCTCCCTCTTCCCCGGCATGGAGATCGAGAGCCACCACCCCTTCCGTGTGACCCGCAACGTGGATCTCACGTTGGAGGAGGATGAGGCCGACGACCTGCTCGTCGCCGTCGAGCTGGAGCTGCGCCGGCGCCGGTTCGGTCGGGCCGTGCGCCTCGAGGTGGACGCATCCATGACCGACGAGGTTCGCACCCTGCTCACGCGCGAGCTCGATCTCGGCACCGACGACGTCTACGACGTCACGGGTCCGCTCGATCTCGGCGGGCTGTGGGCGGTCCACGACGTCGACCGCCCCGACTTGAAGGACGACCCGTTCGCGGCGGTCACGCCGCCCGAGTTGGCCGGGGTCGACGACGAGCCCGTCGACGTGTTCGCCGCCATCCGCCGCAACGACATCCTCGTCCACCACCCGTATGACAGCTTCGCCATGTCAGTCGAGGCTTTCATCACCCAGGCGTCCCGTGACCCTGATGTCCTCACGATCAAACAGACCCTGTACCGGACGTCCGGAGACAGCCCGGTCGTTCAGGCCCTGATCCGGGCGGCCGAGCGCGGCAAGCAGGTCGCCGCGCTCGTCGAGCTCAAGGCTCGCGGTGACGAGGCCGCCAACATCGGCTGGGCCCGCGCCCTCGAGCGGGCCGGCGTCCACGTCGTCTACGGGCTCGTCGGGTTGAAGACCCATTCCAAGACGGCGCTCGTCGTCCGCCAGGAGGGCGACGGGATCCGGCGGTACTGCCACATCGGTACCGGCAACTACAACTCCACCACGGCCAGGCTTTACGAGGATCTCGGCGTCCTGACCGCCGCCCCCGATCTCGGCGCCGACTTGACCGATCTCTTCAACTACCTGACCGGATACAGCCGGCGGGTCGATTACCGCCGGCTCATCGTCGCTCCGACCGGTCTTCGCAGCCGGATCCTCGAGCTGATCGAACGTGAGACCGATCTCGGTTCTCGTGGCCGGATCGTCTGGAAGCTCAACAGCCTCGTCGACCAGGAGGTCATCGATGCCCTCTATCGGGCTTCGGCGGCCGGTGTCCAGATCGACGTCATCGCCCGGTCGATCTGCTGCCTGCGCCCCGGCGTGCCCGGTCTCTCCGAGAACATCAGGGTGCGCGGGCTCGTCGGCCGCTGGCTCGAGCACTCCCGGATCTTTTTCTTCGGGGCCGGGTTGGTCGGCGAGCCCGCCGGCGCCGGCCGCTCGGACGGCGTGGGCGGGGGCCCCCTCGATGGCTCCGCCGGCGGCGACCCGCTCGACGGCACAGGAGCCGGCCCGTTCGACGTCTCCACGTCGCACCGGCTTCGCCCGGCGAGCGACGGGCTCACACCGATCCCCGCCGCCGTACCCGACGGCGGGGAGTACTACCTCGGCTCGGCGGACATGATGGAACGTAACCTCGATCGCCGGGTCGAGGCCGTCGTTCCCGTTCCTCCCGGTCTCTTCGAACGGCTGCGCGAGATCCTCGAGGCCGAGCTGGCCGACGACGTCCTGGCGTGGGAGCTGGGCGGGGACGGGACGTGGTCCAAGGTCGTGCCGAGCGCAGGCCTCAACTCGCAGACCTACTTCCAAGAGGCGGCGGCCGTGAGGGGACGTCCACGCCACAACATCGAAGCCCTCCGCCAGGAGGTGCCGTGAACGACGTTGCTCCCTGGACCGAAGGCCCGCCTACCGGCGATCCGTCGGTCGTGGTCAGAGCGGCGGGTGGCGTCGTCTGGCGCCGGGACGCCGACGGCGGGATCGACGTCATCCTCGTGCACCGCCCCCGCTACGACGACTGGACGTTGCCCAAGGGCAAGGTCGACCCGGGGGAGACCGACGAAGAGGCTGCGCTCAGAGAGGTGGAAGAGGAGTCGACGGTCGTCGGCCGGCTCGGTCCCGAGCTGCCAGGTACGACCTACATCGATCGCAGCGGGAGGACCAAGACGGTCAGGTACTGGGCCATGACCCCGGCCGCCGGGTCGCCGGCCGGCGCCAACGAGGTTGATGACGCTCGCTGGCTCCCGCTGGCGCAGGCCAGGGCCGCCCTGAGCTACGAGCGCGACCGCCCCGTCCTCGACTCGCTCGCCGGCGCCATCGCATCGCAGGGCCAGGACGCGTGAGCGTTCTCGCCGACGTGCCGCCCGGCTGGTCCCGGCCCGGCAGGGCGCGTCTCCTCAGATGCTCTGGGGAAGGAGGCGCACGACGTTCTCGAAGCAGAACCACAGGGGCACGGCGCAGACCACGATGCCGATCACGAAGGCGGCGAGGCGGGTCGAGCGGCGGGTCCTGTTGATCGCCAGCCGGGCTCCGATCCACAGCACGACGAACGCAGCGCCGTAGGCGATGGCCGGCGGCCACCCGTTGGAGTTGCCGCGGCCCAGGTTGGCGGCCGGCGCCGCCCCCGCCCCGGACTTGGCGCCGCTGGTCGAGCGGCTGGCGGGGTGGGTGTGAGGCGTGGCCGGTGAGATCGGAGCGGCGACGCTCGGATGGCCGACCAGGTCGGCGACGACGACGAGGCGCGAGGTGGCGGAGAACCGCGGGTTGCACGTCGTCAGGGTCAGGCGGGCGGTCTTCGTGTTGTCGAGCACGGCGGAGTCGCTCGGGCTCACGACCTGCCGGCTGGCGACGCGGTAGACGAAGATTCGCCCCGACGTCGAGGTGAGGTAGATCGGGTCACCCTTGACCAGATTGTTGAGCTGGAAAAACGGCGCACCGTAGGTCGTGCGATGACCGGCGATGGCGGCGTTGCCCTTCTGGCCGGGGAACGGCGTGCCGATGTAGTGACCCGGTCCCTGGGTGAGATCGCCTTCGGCCGTCCCCTGCACGACGTACTTGTTGACGGCGATCTTGGGGATGACGAGATGGTCGACGGCCACCCCGGAAGGAACGGATGGGGATATCGAACGAGGCGAGCCGACCGTCGGGTTGTCGGCTCCACCCGAGCCGGCGCCGCTTGACTTGGAGCCGGCGCCGCCCGAGCCGGCGCCGCTTGACTTGGAGCCGCCCCCGGTGGACGATCCGCCCGTGGTCCGCCCGCCGGACGGGGCGGCTTGGCCCCCCTTCGTGACCTGCGCGTTGAAACGCTGCTGTAGCTGGCTCTGGGCGTGCTGCTCGGCGAGCGTCGTGCCGAAGAGCTGGTAGGTCACGAAGGCGAGCACGACCACCCCGCCGGTGATCATGGCCAGGCCGACCTCTCTGACCGTCCGTCTGAGCACACCGAGCGGCGGAGGCGGGGCCGGCCGACGACCGCTCGTGGCCGGTCCTGAGCTCGTGCCGACGGAGGTGGCCACACCGACACGCTACCCCTGCGCCGGCCTTCGAACCCGTCGCGACCGGGTAAAAGCCCTGGTGAGGAGGGGGCAGCGCAGCCACGCGCGCGCTTACGGGACGGCGTCCGGCCAGGCGCGCGCGATAAGCGGACGACGGTGTCAGCAAATCGCGCGCGCGTCCCGCCCATCCGCCCCGAGATCGCGCGCGTCAGATGCCCGTCCCGGCTGGGCTCCCGACTCGAGGCTCGTGGGCTCGAGCGGTGCCGCCACGCGGGCGCAAACCGACGACGGTGGCTGGCCACGCGGGCGCAAAGAGACGACGACGGTGTCGTCAAATTGCGCCCACGTGGCGCCGGCCGTCGTCAAAATGCGCCCGCGTGGGCTCGACGAGTCTCGGATGGAGGCCGACCCCGTGGCGTGGCCCAGGTCAGGGCGCCATCGACCCGGCCCCACGGCGCCGACCATGGCCGACCACGGCCGCCCCGACGACCGACCTCGGCCGGCGCCCTCGGCCGGCCAGGGCCGGGTCACGGCCGGGCCCGACGGCTCGGATGAGCGCCGCCGCAAAGCCTGGCAGACTGTCGCTCGTGTCCGTGCTGCTGATCCGTCACGCCCACGCCGGGGCCCGCAAGGACTGGGACGGAGAGGACCGCCTCCGGCCTCTCACCGCCAAGGGGGGCCGCCAGGCCGACCGGCTCGTCGAGATGGCGGATGGCTACGCCCCGCAGCGGATCATTTCCAGCCCGTACATCCGCTGCCTCCAGACCGTCGAGCCCCTCGCCGGCCATCTGAGCCTGCGAGTCGAGCCCGTCGAGGACCTGGCCGAGGGGTCGGGTCTTGCCGCCCTTGCGCTCGTGCGGGCGCTCGCCGACGAGAAGGTCGCCCTCTGCACCCACGGCGACGTGATCCCCGAGGTCCTCGTCGCCCTGGCCGACGAGGACCGCATCGACCTCGGGCACCGGCCCCGGCAGGCCAAGGGATCCATGTGGATCCTCGACGGGCGCGCCGGCCGTTTCGTGCGGGCCGCCTACCTGCCGCCGGCCTGAAGGCCGAACTCCGCGTGCAGGTTTCCGCCAAGGCCGACTATGCGGTGCGAGCCCTCGTCGAGCTGGCCGCCGACGGCGGGGGCCCGATAAAGGGGGAGCGCCTGGCCGAGATCCAGGGCATCCCGCCCAAGTTCCTCGAGAGCATCTTGACCGAGCTGCGCCACCACGGTCTGCTGGCCAGCCGGCGGGGTGCCGACGGTGGGTACTGGTTGGCCCGCCCGGCCGCCGAGATAGTCATCGCCGACATCATCAGGGCGACCGACGGTCCCTTGGCCAGCGTGCGGGGACTTCCCCCCGATGCCGTGGACTACGACGGCGCCGCCGCCAGCCTCGGTGATGTCTGGCTCGCCCTGCGGGCCAGCCTGCGAGCCGTTCTCGACCACGTCAGCCTCGAGGATGTCGCCGCCGGGCACCTGCCGGCCGAGATCCGGCGCATGGCCATGAATCCCGAGGCCCGCAAGACCCACTGAGCGGCCCGGCCCGGCCGGCGCCCCCGGGCGTCGCCGCCCTCGACGCCGGCGTCTGGGTCGACGACACACCGATCGTCGCCGACGCGAGGTGTCGCGCGCTCTCCCGGCCGGCCCGATCGGACTGTTCCGACCCGGTATCCCGTTTGGTCGGCCGTCGTTCACTTGTCGTTCACTTGTGGTCCCTACGTTCGCGTCGTACCCACGGCTGCCACCCAGGCAGGAGGGTCGGCGGCGACCCGGTCGCCGGCGCATGCAAGCCCAGAGCTCCCGTCATCACGAGCCCAACCAGGAGGCATCTCCTTGAAACGCATCGTCCCCGCTGTCCTGATCGCCGGCACTCTCGCCTTCGCCGCCTGCGGGAGCAGCTCATCGACTACATCGCCGACGACCGCGCCTGCGGCGAGCGGGGGTGGCACGACCGCCACGACGACCGGCGGCAGCACCGGCGGCGGTGGCAAGGGCACGACCCTCACCGAGTCGGGATCGAGCCTGCTGTACCCGTTCCTGCAGTCCGTGGCGACCCAGTTCCACAAGGCCAACCCGACCATCACGGTCAACACTGCCGCCGGCGGTTCGGGCAAGGGGATCTCGGACGCCGCCGCCGGCAACACGAGCTTCGGTGGCTCCGACGCCTACCTCAGCCCTTCGGACATGTCGCAGTACCCGGGGCTTGCCAACATCCCCGTGGTCGTCTCCTCCCAGGCGGTCAACTACAACCTGCCGGGGATCAAGAACCTCAAGTTCACGGGTTCCGTCCTGGCCTCGATCTACGAGGGCAAGATCACCTCGTGGAACGACCCGGCCATCACCAAGCTCAACCCGGGGGTGAAGCTCCCGTCGGAGAAGATCTCCCCGATCCACAGGGCCGACTCATCGGGCGACACGTTCCTCTTCACGAGCTTCCTGTCGTCAACCACGCCGGCCTGGGCCAAGAGCGTCGGTGAGAACACCACGGTCACCTGGCCGTCGGTCTCGGGCTCGGCATCGGCCACCGGCAACCCCGGCATGGTCCAGGCGGCCCAGGGCAAGAAGGGCAGCATCGCCTACATCGGCATCAGTGCGGAGGCCGACGCCAAGAAGGCCGGCCTCGGTGAGGCCGAGCTGCAGAACAAGGCGGGCAAGTACCTTCAGTCCGATCCGACGACCGTGAACTCCGCCGTCGCCGCGTCGGTGGCGAAGGTCCCGTCCAGCCTGGCCGCCTCGCTGATCTACGCCGCGGGGGCCAACTCGTATCCGATCGTGAACTTCGAGTACATCATCGTGAAGACCAGCCAGTCGAGCTCGGCCACGGCCAAGGCCATCCAGACCTTCCTCACCTACGTCATCGACCCGAGCAAGGGGAGTTCGCCGACCAACCTCAGGGCGGACAACTTCGAGGCGCTGCCGAGCAGCATCGCCGCCAAGTCCAAGACGGCCGTCGCCGCCATCAAGTAATGCGTCTCCCGGCCGCCCCGACCCCCACGGCAGGGGGTCGGGGCGACCGTCTAGGTTCTGACGTCCCCGCCGGCGCCCACCGGGCGCCAGCGTCGGGGACGATCTCCCGACCGAACGCCGAGGAGCCTACGTGGCCGCCACGATCGAAGCACCGCAAGAACCCCCGCCGGACAAGCCTGACAAGCGGGCCAAGCCCCGCAAGGCGATGTCGGCCCGGGCCCGCAACCGGGCCGAGCTCACACCCCTCGACAACCTCGTGCGGGCCGTGCTCGGTGTCGCTGCCGTCCTTCCGGCCGCCGCCCTGGTCTTCCTTGCCTACGAGATGGTCAAGGAGGCCTATCCGTCTATCGTGTTCAACGGGTGGAGCTTCTTCACCACCAAGGGTTTCAGCATCGGCCAGTCCTACAGCGCCGGCCCGCTCATCGATCACCACGGCTACAAGGCGCCGGCTGGAGCCCATTTCGGTGTGCTCGTCATGCTGTACGGGACGCTGGTGTCCTCGCTCATCGCCCTGGCGGTGGCGCTCCCCATCGCCGTCGGGGGCGCCATCCTGCTCGTCGAGCGGCTGCCCCGCAGGCTGCAGAGCGGCCTCGGCATCTTCCTCGAGTTGCTGGCCGGGATCCCGAGCGTGGTCTTTGGGCTGTGGGGCTACCTGACCTTCGGTCCCTTCGTCTCCGGCAACCTCTACCGGTGGATCGCCGATCTGCACATCCCCTGGCTGCGAGGAGCGATCAACCCGATGCAGGGCGTCCTCACCGCTTCGCTCGTGCTCGCCGCCATGATCATCCCGATCATCGCCTCCACCACGAGGGAGCTCATCAGGTCGGTGCCCGACCTGAGCAAGGAGGGCGCCATCGCCCTCGGGTTGACCCCGTCGGAGACCGTCAGGCTCGTGACCCTGCCGTTCGTCAGGACCGGCATCGTCGCCGCCGCCATTCTGGGCTGGGCCCGAGCGCTCGGCGAGACCATCGCCGTGCTCATCATCAGCGGAGTGTCCTTGACCAGCTTTCCCCACAGCATCTTCGACACCTTCGCCACCATGGCCGCCTCGATCGGCGCGATCCTCGACTCCGCCCTGACGTCTCCCCTCGCCGTCAACGCCCTGGCCGAGGTCGGCCTCGTCCTCCTCGCCATCACGCTGATCACCAACTTCGTCGGCCGCATCATCACGAGCCGGCTGGCCGGACCCGGCCTCCCGGTCGGGAGGGGCATCTGATGGGACGCCGCCGCCTCCGCGACCGCATCTTCTGGGGCCTGTGCATCCTGGCCTTCCTCCTCATCGCCGCGCCGACGGTCAGTGTGGTTGTGAGCGTCGTCCGTCAGGCCTTCCCTGCCATCGGCCTCGACCTGTTGACCAAGGACATGAACGGCACGGCCGGCGGGCTCAAGAACGCCATTCAGGGCACCCTCGTCCTCCTCCTTGGCGTCCTGAGCATCGCCGGCGTCGTCGGCGTCAGCGCCGGCATCTACCTGGCCGAGTTCTCCACCGGCCGAGTGGGACAGGTGCTGCGCTTCCTCTCCGAGATCCTCGCCGGCATCCCCTCCATCGTGCTCGGCTACATCGGGTACGTCAGTCTCGTGGTCGGGCTTCACTGGGGGTACTCGCTCCTACCCGCCCTCCTCGCCCTTTCGACGCTCGTGGTGCCCTACATCGTCAAGACGACCGAGGTCGCCCTCAGGCAGGTTCCAACGACGCTGCGCGAGGCGTCGGCCGGTCTTGGGCTCACCAAGGCGAGGATGGTGTCGAGGATCCTTCTGCCGACGGCCGTCCCCGGCATCGTGAGCGGTCTGATCGTGGCCCTCGCCATCTCGACCGGCGAGACGGCCCCACTGTTGTTCACCGCCAACTTCTCCCCCTCGGCGCCGGTGCTGAGCCTGGCGCACCCCGGGACCATGCTGTTTCACAACCCCATTGGGTACCTGACCTACGTCACCTACACCGACATCCTCCTGCCCGGTTCTGCGGCCCACGCCCAGGCCAACGCCGCCGCCTTCGTCACCCTCGTGATCCTCTTCATCCTGATCCTGGCGGGCCGGATCATCTCGGGCCGGTTCCGGCGCAAGACGGCCCGGATGTCGCTGTAAACGCGAGCAGCGGGCCCGGAGCGCCCACCCGCGAGCGGTCCTAGCCGAAGCGGCCGGTGACGTAGTCCTCGGTGCGCCGGTCGCCCGGGTCGGTGAAGATCTTGTCGGTGGCGTCGATCTCGACGAGCTGGCCGCCGCCCTTGGGATCGGCCGTGAAGAACGCGGTGCGGTCCGAGACCCGGCCGGCCTGCTGCATGTTGTGGGTGACGATCACGATCGTGTAGTCGGCCTTCAGGTCCGTGAGCAGCTCCTCGATGCGGACCGTCGCGATCGGATCGAGGGCCGAGCACGGCTCGTCCATCAGGATCACATCCGGCTTGACGGCGATGGCCCTGGCGATGCAGAGCCGCTGCTGCTGACCGCCCGAAAGGGTGAAGGCGCTGTCCTTGAGCTTGTCCTTGACCTCGTCCCACAGCGCCGCCGACCGCAGCGACGACTCGACCAGGTCGGCGATCTCGCCTCGCTTGACGCCGTTTGCCTTCGGGGTAAAGGCCACGTTCTCGAATATGGACTTGGGGAAAGGGTTGGCCTTCTGGAAGACCATCCCGACGCGCCGGCGCAGCTCGATCGGCTTGACCGACGAGTCGTAGAGGTCACGGCCGTCGTAGCGGATGGACCCCTCGACGCGGGTACCCGATATCAGATCGTTCATCCGGTTGAAGCAGCGCAAGAACGTGGTCTTGCCGCATCCGGACGGCCCGATGAGGGCGGTGATCTGATGGCGGTAGATGTCCATCGTGACGTCGTCGAGGGCGCGGAAGGCACCGTAGAAGAACTTCATGTTCTTCACCTCGAAGACGGCGTCGAGGTCGGTCTTGGCCTGCTCGGCCGGCGGGCCGACACCGGCGGTGGTGTTCTGCGTCGATCGTCCGACCGTCGGCCGAGGAACGACGCTCGTCGGCGCCTCTCCACCGCCAGTGCCGCCCGACGAGACGGTCGGATCGAGGGTCTGCTCAGGTGCGGTGAAGTCGTCGCTCACGCTGAGAGAGTCTGGTGGACGCCGGGATGGCCTGCAACGCCGAGAGGCGGCTCATCAGGACTTCTCCCCCGCTCGAAGGTAATGTTCAGTGTCAGTTCACCGCTGGTTCATGTGTGAGTCGACCTGTGGTTCATCACGCGCCCTTACCGTGCGGGACAGGTGAAATCCCCCGGATCGACCGCTGGTTCCCCGTGATCCCCGTGATCCGAGGATTCGATCCCTCCCCGGCCGTAGGAGGCCAACCGCCCGATGCTCACCGCCACAACTGTCCTCTCGACCGGGTGCGGCTGATGCGCCGCCTCGAGCAACGTCGGCTCGAAGCCGCACTCAGCCGCCTCAGCCCGTTGGGGCCAGTGTCGGTGGGGGAGGCCCCGAGCATCGAGGACCTGCTGCGCGAGCTGGAGACGGCCGCGGCCCAGACGGGCAGGAAGGCCGAGCAGCACGAACAGCTGACGAACCGCCTGAGCGCCGCCCTCGACGCCCTCGCCGTCGGCGTGGTGATCTGCGACGAGCGCGGCGAGGAGGTGCACCGCAACCTGGCCGCCGGTGGACTCGGATCGGCCCGGCCCGCCGATGTCCTGGCCGACCAGGCCGTCAAGGAGGTGCTCGCCGCCGCCTGCGGTGGCGACGACGCCGAGCGGTCCCTCGAGCTGTTCTCCCCGTACCGCCGCAACCTGATGATCAGGGCCTACCCCATCGCCGCGCCCGAAGGACCGCTCGGCGCCGTGGCCATCGTCGAGGACATCTCCGAACGACGACGCCTCGACGCCATCCGGCGGGACTTCGTCGCCAACGTCAGCCATGAGCTGAAGACGCCGGTCGGCGCCCTCAGCCTCCTCGCCGAGACCCTCGACGGTGAGGAGGACCCTGAGGTCGTGGCCCGCCTGGCCGGCCGGGTCGGCATGGAGGCGGAACGCCTCGGGCGGATCATCGACGATCTCCTCGACCTGTCCCGGATCGAGGCCAACGAGGGCCAGCGGGTCGGCCCGGTCGACCTGGCTCGCGTCATCGCCGACGCCGTCGAGCCGTTCCGGGTGACGGCCGACGCCAAGGGCATCACCCTCGATACTGCGGGGTCCAGCACCGCCAAGGCCCCGGTCCTCGGGGACCGTCTCGATCTGATCTCGGCGGTGTCCAACCTGGTCGACAACGCCATCAAGTACTCCGAACGAGATTCCTGTGTGCGCGTGGCGTGCCACGAGAGCGATGACCGCGTCCGCGTCGAGGTCACCGACCGGGGCATCGGGATCCCGACCCGCGATCTGGAGCGCATCTTCGAACGCTTCTACCGGGTGGACAGGGCCCGCAGTCGCCTGACCGGCGGGACGGGGCTCGGGCTTTCGATCGTTCGTCACGTGGCTGCCAACCACGGCGGCAGGGTGGAGGTCACCTCTCGCGAGGGCGAGGGCTCCACCTTCACCCTCGTCCTGCCGACCGGTACGCACCCCGTGAGCGCCCCGGTCGTCTCCGATGGCCCACCACCCGAGGACCCGGCCCCCAAGGACCCAGCACCCAAGGCCTCAGGCGTGCAGGACAAGGGGACGGGCCGTGGCTGAGCCGCTGACCGTCCTCGTCGTCGAGGACGAGGAATCCTTTGTCGAGGCGCTCGTGGTCGGCCTCAAGCGCGAGGGCTTCCTCGTCCGGGTGGCCACCGACGGCGCCGAGGCCCTCGACCTCTTCGACCAGGTGCGCCCCGACCTTGTCCTGCTCGACGTGTGGCTTCCCCGTATGTCTGGCATCGACGTCTGCCGGGAGATGAGGACCCGCAGCCGGGTGCCGATCATCATGGTCACGGCCAAGAGCAGCGAGATCGACACCGTCGTCGGCCTCGAGGTCGGCGCCGACGACTACGTGACCAAGCCGTACCGCCTGCGCGAGCTCGTGGCCAGGATGCGGGCCGTGCTCCGCCGAAGCCCCCCTGTGGGCGACGACGGAGCGTCGAGCAGCGCCGACGTGCTCGAGGTCGGCGACCTTCTGCTCGACGCCGAACGTCACGAGGTGTACCTCCGCGGCGGGCAGGTCGTGCTCCCGCTGAAAGAGTTCGAGCTGCTCGAGCTATTGATGGGCAACGCCGGGAGGGTGCTTACCCGCGAGACGCTGATCGACCGGGTGTGGGGACCGCATTACGTGGGCGACACCAAGACCCTCGACGTCCATGTCAAGCGGCTCAGGGCCAAGATCGAGGACAACCCGGCCCGACCGGTACGGATCACGACGATCCGCGGCCTCGGCTACAAGTTCGAGGGCGCCAGGTTCTGAGGTCCCGCCTTCACTCCGCGGCCGGCGGGTCGTCGTGGTCGTCGTCGTCGGCGACGTCCAGGTCGATGCGGGCCAACCACAAGCCGGGCGCGTCCACCTCGGCCGGCGTCGGCAGCTCGTGGGCGCTTTGCCACAGCCGGTTCAGGCCTCGGTCGCCGGCCCGTTCGACGACTCCGAGCACGAACGCCTGGCCCCGCTCGTAGCCGGCCGCGTCGAGCTCGACCCCGAAGAGCTGGCCGAGGACGTTGGCGCCCGGGCTCTCCTCGAGCCGGCGCCGGTGCAACGCCTCGGTCAGCGGGCCGAAGCTGGCGATGAGTCGATTGCCGACCCGGTCCATGATGTAGTCGACGTAGCCGGTCACGGCGCAGAGCATCGCCCGCAGCGGCTGCTGGAGGCGGCGCTGCTCGTCGGTCTGCATCTCTCCGAGCAGGGCGCCGGGGTCGGCGAACATGGACTGCATGGCGGCCATGTCGGTCGGGTCGATACCCGACAGGCGGTCCTCGATGGCGGTCGGGTCGGGTTGGAAGGCGCCGACGTAGGCACCGATCAGCTCGTCGAGCCTGGCCCGCACGTGCGGCCGACCGAGCACGGCGTGGTTGGTGACCTCCCGCAGGCACACCCAGAGGCGCACATCGTCGGCGTCGAGGCTCCATTCGGCCGCGAAGGCGTCGATCGTCCCCGGCAGGAAGAGCAGCTCGTCGGATGGCGGCCACGGCATCGGAAGGTCGTATTGGCCCATGGCCCGCTGGCCGAGCTGTCCGACCATCGAGCCGGCCTGCATCCCGAAAAGCAGCGGACCGAGCATCTGGGGGAGCTGGCTGAAGATCTGCGACATCGGGTCGGATCCCGGCGTCGCCGGCTCGACGTCCTGGCCCTGCGCCGACGGCATCGTCTCGGCCAACGCTCCGGCCAGGCGCTCGAGCAGCGGCCTCCAGGCGTCGAGAGCGCGCCGGGCCCACTCCGATGGCGTCACCGCCCGCACCGAAAGGAGCTGACCGCCGGAGAGGCTCAGACCGCTCGTCTCGCCGACGTGGAGCTCGGCGACCCGGAGCAGTTCCTCGATCCTGACCCGGGAGAGCGGGTCGACGTTGGCCTCCGGCGTGCCGCCGGTGGAGGCCCACTGGGCGAACTGCCTGGCCATGTCCCAGTTGACCGGTCCCTGCGACGTGAACATCTTCGCCAGGTTCCGCATCATGTCGTCGAACGGCCCTCCGCCCCCGAACGGGCCGGGGTCGCTCATGACCGGCCGGCTGTGTCGTTGGCCGCGCGGCGCTCCATTGGGGCATCGTAGGGCGATGGGGACCGTTGTCGTGACCGGAGCGGCCGGGTCGCTCGGCCGGAGAGTCGTGGCGTCACTCGCCCGAGGCGGCCACGATCGGGTGATCGCCGTCGACGTCCACGAGCTCGACGGCCAGCCACAAGAGGTGGAGACCCACGTCTTCGACCTGGCCGGCGATGCGGACAGCGTCGACGACCGCATCGACGCCGCCATCGTCGGGGCCGATCGCGTGATCCACCTGGCCTGGCAGGCGCCGGCGGAGGGACGGAGGGTAAGGCCCGAGCTCGACCCCGCGGCGAACGCAAATCACCGGGCCCTGCGCCGGATCCTGGCCGCCGCCGCCCGCGCTCATGTCCGCGGTTTCGTGCATCTCTCGAGCGCGACCGTCTACGGCGCCTGGCCCGACAACCAGGTGCCGTTGAGCGAGGAGGCGCCACTTCGCCCCAATCCCGAGCTCGCCTTTGCCGTGGGGAAAGGCGACGCCGAGCGCCTCGTCGCCGACTGGGCGGAGGCCCATCCTGAGGTGGCGGTCACCGTGCTGCGCCCCGCGCCTGTCATCGGGTCAACGACACAACCGCTCTACCGTGCTCTGGTCGGCACCGGTGTCCCCCGGTGGGACGAGTTGGCGCGCCGCGTGCAGTTCCTTCATGTCGATGACCTGGCTGCGGCCGTCGTCCTGGCGAGTAGGGATCGGCTGCGGGGTGCGTTCAATGTGGCGCCCGACTCGGGGACGCGAGATGATACGGCCAGGGACCTGGCCGGTGGTGTGGCCAGGATCCGCCTACCAGGTCGCCTCGGTCGCCTCGTCGCTTCGTGGGGCTGGGGGCTGTCGCGTTCGGGCGCACCGAGGGCGGCGCGGGCCTACGGGAACTACCCCTGGGTCGTCGCGCCCGACCGCCTGAAGGCGGCCGGCTGGCGCCCGCTCTACAGCAGCGAGGAGGCGCTAGTCGAAACCGACCCGAGGGCGCACTGGGACGACCTCCCTCCCGGGACTCGGCAGAACTACACCCTCCTGGTGGCCGTCGTCGCCTCGGTCGTTGCCGCCGCTTCGGGTGTTTCGGTGGCTGTGGTGATCGTCCGTCGCCGCCGGTCCCGCCCCGCTACGGCCCCGACGTGGGCTGGTTCTGCACGAGCACGGTGGCCCGGTGCGCCGATCCTTCCCGGAGGAAGTCGACCCTGACCCGCTGCTCGGGGTGGGTATCCGCCACGAGCACCTGTATGAGCGCGCCGGACGAGCGGATGGAGTGGCCGCCGAGGCTGGTCACGATGTCGTTGGGGCGAAGGCCGGCAGAAGCGGCGGGGCTGCTCGGAGCGACGGCGCCGATCTGGGCCCCCCCGGAGACGCCGAGCTCGGCCGCCGATGCCGTCGAGAGGTCGGTGGCGTTTTCGACCCCGATCCAGGGGTGGGTCGGAGTTACATGGGCGAGGAGCTGGTTGGCCACGTGCATGGCCACATCCATGGGCACGGCGTAGGCCACGTCTTGTTGTTGGGGGTCGCTGACGTTGGAGTCGATGCCGACGATGTGTCCCTGGCCGTCGACGACGGCGCCGCCGTTGTTGGTGTCGGAGACAGGCCCGCCCGTGATGGCGAGCATCCCGAAGAGGGTCGAGTCGCTGTTGGCGTCCACCACGGACTGGTCGAGGCCGCTGATTGTCCCGGTGCCCACGTCGGGTGCGTCGGCGCGGGCGCCGACGGCAAGCACCGGCTCGGCCACGGCGACGGTCGATACCGAGCCGTAGGACGCCGGGGCGCCGGGGGCCGGGCCCGAGACGGCGACGATGGCGATCCCCGTCGTCGGATCGCTTCCGATCACCTGGGCCGGCTGCGACGCGCCGTTGTCGAACTTGACTTCGAGAGTGCCCCCGTTGAAGAGCAGGTCTCTGGCCGTGATGATGTCGGTCACGCCGCCGCCGGCGGCGTAGACGATGCCCGAGCCGCTCGCCGTGACGGTGTCGCCGACGCTGCTCGATACGCCGACCATGGATGCGGCCAGGCTGGAGGCGACCCCGGCCCAGCCGGACGAGCTCGTTGCCGATGGGGAGGTGTGGTTGTCGTTGGTGAGGACCGAGCTCGGCGTCGCTATCGGCTCGAGCACCCGGGTGGTGTGGGAGCGCAGGGTGCCGGTCGCCACGAAGAGGGCCGACGCCACGAGGGCTCCGACGAGGCCGGCGGCCATGGCGACGGTCCAGACGTGCCCGGCGGGCTGCGACCCGCCTGTGACGGGGGTGATGGCATCGGGGTCGATCTCCGATGGGTGGCGCCAGAGACGGTCCTCGGGCGGCAACCAGGCGAAGAGAGGGCCCTCGTCCTCCTGGTCGTCGTCGCTGCCCACGAACAATCAGCCTATCGGCGGCCCTGCCGGGGATGGCATCGGCCCGTGTCCTCCGCCCCCGCCTTCGGGGCCTTAGCATTGTAAGCGTGGATCAGGCACAGAGCGAGGACGAGTGGGTGGCGCTGAGCGGCGAGAGCCTGTCGATGGACGCGGCGTCCGGATGGGTGAGGCGCCCCGACTGTGGTGCCGTGGTCGTCTTCGGTGGCCTCGTCCGTGACCACGCCGAGGGCCGCGACGACGTCTCTCGCCTCGAGTACGAGGCGTACACCGAGCAGATCGTCCCCCGCCTGAGGTCGCTCGTCGGCGAGGCGAGGACCCGGTGGTCGATCGGGAAGGTCGTCTGCTGGCATCGCGTCGGCGTGCTCGACGTCGGCGACTGTGCCGTCGTCGTCGCCGTCTCATCGGCGCACAGGGACGAAGCCTTCGAAGCGGCCCGATGGTGCATCGACACGATCAAGCGGACCCTGCCGATATGGAAGCGCGAGACGTGGTCGGGGGGCGAGGCGTGGGGGAGCGACGCCCGTCAGATCTCCGAGGTGGCGCCGTGATCGCCAGTGTCATCGTGCAAAACGTGGCGTACGTCGGCGGGGCCATCGTGCTCATCGTGATTCTCTCGCTTCTCGTGACCCTCCGGCATCGCAAGCCGAAGTCGGTGGAGTCCAACATGGCGAGCTTCAACAAGGGCCTCAAGGCGCTGGCCCCCGACGCCGAGCCCGGTCCCAAGTCCGGGCTGAGGTTCGGTCCAAAGCCGTCCGCCCCCAAGCCGGCCCGCTCGATCCCGACGATCCCACCGTCGCGGGGCAAGACGGTGCAAACTGTGCTTCCCGAAGCGTCGCCGTCACCGCTCGCCGCTCCTGAGGGCGAGCCCGATATCGACGCCGAGGCCGCCGGCGCAAACGCAGCCGGCGGAGACGCAGCTGGTGGAGACAGGGCCGGTGGAGACAGGGCCGAAGATGCCGGCGGGGATGAGCAGGCCGCACCCGAGACAGCCACACGAGAGACACCGACGAGGATGGAGGCCGAGACTGGCTAGGGACCTGGCGATCGATCTCGGTACGGCCAACACCCTCGTCTACTCGCGAGGGCGCGGCATCGTCCTCAACGAGCCGACCGTGATCGCCCTCAACTCTCGGACGCAGGACGTGTTGGCCATGGGCCAGGACGCCTGGCAGATGATCGGGCGGACGCCCGGGTACATCGTCGCGGTCCGGCCGCTGCGCCAAGGCGCCATCACCGACTTCGATATCACCCAGCGCATGATCAGGCTCCTCCTCGAGCGGGCCGGGGTGTCGAGGTTCAACCGGCCGCGGGTCCTGATCTGCGTGCCGTCCGCCATCACCGAGGTCGAGCGTCGAGCCGTGGAGGAGGCGGCAAGGGGCGCAGGTGCTAACGGCGCGTACCTCATTGACCAGCCGATGGCGGCCGCGATCGGGGCCGGCCTGCCGATCAACGAGCCGCTCGGCAACATGATCGTCGACGTCGGCGGCGGGACCACGGAGACGGCGGTCATCTCTCTCGGTGGGATCGTCGCCCTCGAGGCCATCAGGGTCGGCAGCTTTGACATCGACGCCGCCATCCAGACCTATGTGCGGCGCGAGTACGGGATCGCCATCGGAGAGCGGACGGCCGAGGAGATCAAGATGGCGATCGGCACGGCGTGGCCCGTCGACGACGAGATCAAGGCCGAGGTGCGAGGCCGCGACCTGATGAGCGGACTGCCCAAGACCGTGATCCTCGCTCCCGACGAGGTACGCGAAGCCATCGAGGAGCAGGTCGGTGCCATCGTCGACTCCGTCGTGAAGTGCCTCGGCGCCGCCCCTCCCGAGTTGGCCCAGGACCTGATCAGCCAGGGCGTCAACCTGGTCGGTGGAGGGGGGATGCTCCGAGGCCTCGACCGCCGTCTGGCGGAGGAGACGGCCCTCCCGGTCCACCTGGTCGACGCCCCTCTCGAGTGCGTGGTCCTCGGCGCCGGCAAGTGCCTGGAAGAGTTCGACGCCGTCAAAGACCTGTTTATGTGATCAGGTCTCGACCTCGCTGAGGTCCTCGGCCGCCTGCCGGACCTGCCAGTCCCGGTCGGTGAGGGCCCGCTCAACGGCGGCGTCGACCTCGGGTCCTTCGAATGGGGCGAGGGCGAGGACGGCTCGCCGGCGCACGGCCGGCTTGTCTCGCGTCGCTTCGATGATGGCGGCCACGCCGTCGCGCTCGCCGATGGCGCCGAGGGCGGCGACGGCGGCCTCCCGGCACAGCGGGTCCTCTGCTCCTGTGACCACGCCGGCGACCGGGCCGACCGCCGCGGCCGCATCGGACCCTATTTCGCCGAGAGCGAAGCAGGCCGCCTCCACGACCCGGGGGTCATCGTCGCCGAGGGCGGCGACCAGCCGGCCTACCGATGTCGCCCCGAGGGTGGGCGCCAGCTCGGCCGCCCGGCGCCTTACCGGGGCGGCTGGGTCGGAAAGCGCGACGTCGATGTGCCCGGCATCGAGTTCTCCGAGCCGACAAAGGGCCCCGAGCGCCGAGGCCCGCACGGCCGGTGCCCCGTCGAGGAGACCGGCCGATGCCGTCACCACGTCGCCGGTGTGGCCGGCGACGACCACGGCACGCCGGCGTCCCGCCGGCGGGGCGGGCACCGCTCAGCCCTTGCCGACGTGATGGATACCGAGGGCGATGCCAGCGACGATGGCGGCGAGGATGGCGGCGACGATGGCCGCAAGCACGGCGCCGATCACGATGATGAACACGACCGAGCGAATCCGTCGCCACACGCCGGTCTTGGCCCTGACCCGTCGGCCCGTGAACCTCTCGACGATGTGGACCTTGCGTCGCTCGCGCCGCCCGACCCGGATGGGCTCGGCCTGGCGCCTTGGCCCCGTCGCGGACGAGCGCCCGGTGGGTCGGCGTTCCCCGGCCTGCTGCGGGTCCCGCCGGGCCGCCGGCCTCGGCCGGATCGGCGCCGCGATGGCCGTGTTGCTGGCCGTGTTGTTGCGGGTGGCGGGTTCGTCGACGAGGCCACCGGATGCGGGCACGGCGGCCGTCGGCTCATCGAGCGTCGAAGCCACGGGTGGCACGGGTTCGCCCCAGCTTGGCGGACGCCCGTCTCCAAGGCGCCGGTCGATGCCCTCGTCGCTCATGTCGGCCGTGCCGTCATCCTCGTCGCCCCCCATGTGAGCGACGTACGTGGCAGTCTTGTCCCCGCCGGGCCGACCCGCCGTCCCGGAGGTCGAGCCAGGTACGCCTCGGCGAGGTGCCCTTCAACGAGGAACGCAGCGACGTGAGCACGATCGTCACAACCCTACAAGAAGGGCTGCGCCGATCGAGCGTTGGCCCGGCCGGTCGCACCCGTGGGTGAGGCCGTCGCCGAGGCGCCCGGGCCGCCGAGGCGGCGCCGGCGCCGGCTCATCGCCCTGGCCGTCGTCGTCGTCATCGTGGCTGCCGTCGGGCTGTGGGCCAACAGCGAAGCCGGCGGCTACTACGCCTACCTGCCCGGATCGGCTCCGACCATCACGACGAGCGGGGCCTGCCGACCTGATGGCTCCGGCGCCCTCGCCCTTCCAGGGGGCACACCCTGCGCCCGACTGGTGATCGCTCCCGGCCACTCGCATCTCATCGATGGTCGGCTGCTCATGGTCGACGTCCTCGTCGGCAAGGCGACCCCGCTCGAGTACCTCGAGCACCGCCTGCACCTGCTCAACGTGTTCCACCAGGGAGCGCAACTCATCTCCAACGCGGCCGTGCTCGGCACGACGCCGGCGTCGCAGTACAACTGCCAGGACAGCCAGTACATGGCCACTGCGTCGCAGACCGCTCCCGTTCTCGCCCTCGACCACCTCGGCTACCAGGTCACCGAGCGCCACCTCGGCGCCCGGGTGTTCGAGGTGGTCGGAGGGACCGGCGCGGCCAGAGGAGGCATCAAGTGTGACGATCTCATCACCGCCGTCGACGGAACCAAGGTCCTCACCGCCAACGACCTGTCGACGGCGCTGAAGGGCAAGACCCCCGGCACCGTCGTCAAGGTGACCGTGCAGCGGCCATCGAGCGGCGATGCCAAGACCCTGACGCTTCCGGTCACGCTCGGTCGCGTGCCGAAGGCCGACGCCGCCCACGACCCCAACGCCGGTTTCCTCGGGATCGAGTCGATGACCCAGGCGACCTACGACTTTCCCTTTCACGTGAGCGTCGAGGTCGGCGACATCGGTGGGCCATCCGCCGGGCTGGCGCTCACCCTCGCCCTGCTCGACGCCCTCTCTGACGGGCAGCTGACCGGCGGGCATGTCATCGCCGCCACCGGAGAGATCTCGTCGACCGGTGCCGTCCTGCCGATCGGAGGGGTCAAGCAGAAGACGGTTGCGGTCGAGCGCGCCGGGGCCCGCCTGTTTCTCGTGCCGCCGGCCAACTACCGGGACGCCAAGAGTCAAGCCAACTCGAGCCTCAGGGTGGAGGCGGTGTCGTCGCTCTCACAGGCCCTCGACGACATCAAGGCCTTCGGTGGGCACATCCCTCCGACCCATCCTCCCTCGAGCGCGGCTTCGTAGACGCGAACACCGGCCGGCGTCGGGGCCGCAGGGACCTCGGGTCTCGGGCACCACCGCCGGCCCGACCGCCGGAATCGCCCTTTCCCCATGCTCTCCGCAGCCGCATCGTTCGATTTCGCCGCTCAGTTCGTGGCCATGGTCGTGGCCGCTTCTGGCCTCGTGCTCGTCGTCCTGCGCACCGATCTGGTTCGGCGCTCGGCGATCGGTCGATCCCTTCTCGTCGTCGGCTTCGCTGCGCTCGTCGCCGTGGCCTTCGTTCGCGGGGCCCGCCTCGGCGGGAGCGGTGATCTCGTCGGCGCCTTCGCCATCGTCGGGGCCGGGCTCGTGGCTGGCGGATCGGCGTGGTGGCAGGCCGGCCGGCGCAGTCGTTGGGGCCTGGTTGCCGGAGGCGCTCTCGTCGCGGTCGCGGCGGCAGCCGGCATCGGCGGCGCTCCCACCGTGGCGAGCGATACCGTCCTCGTCGTCGGCAGCATCGTCGTGGCCGGGGCGCTCGTGGCGGCCGGCAAGCGGTCGATCGCCGTTCGGGTGGCGACCAATGCCGCCGCCACCCTCCTGCTCGTGGTGCTCGTGGTCTCGGTCGCCCTTTCCTCGGTGATCACCTCTTCGGTCGAGCACCAAGAGCTCGTGCAGCTCCGATCGCGCGCCGCCGTGCAAGCCCGCGAGGTGCTCGCATCGGCCGACAACGCCCTCGGGGGCGCCCGCCTCGTCGCCTCCGGCCTCGAGGGCTCGTTCTCCTCGTCGGGTCCCGGTCTGGCCCGTGTGGCGGCGGGTGCGGGCTCAGGAAAGGCGGAGGACCACGACCTGATCGTCTCGAGGTTGCGGACCCTGGCGTCGTTTTACCCCGATGTCGGCATCGGGTTCGTCCCAATCGGAGATGCCCCCATCGCCGCGGGCTCCGGGCTGCCTTCCGGTTCCGCTTCGCTTCCGGCCGCCACCGGCCTGAGCTGCCGGCCGGGCGCCACGGGGAGCGCCGGGCATCGCAGTGTCGTCACCGCCGGCAAGGCGGCCTTCGCCGTCGGGGCGTTCGCGGTGTGTGTGGCGGCGCCGCGCCGCCAGGTCGGCGCCGTGATCACCGCCGTCCCCCTCGGATCCGCCTACCTGTCGGGCATCCGTTCGAGCGCCACGGGGGCGTCGCTCGCCTTCGTCGGCAGCTCCGGGCTGGTCGCGAGCGTCGGTGTCCGACCAACAGCGGGCATCCTGGCCGAAGCCGAGACCGAGGCCCGCTCGGCCGGTGCTCTCGGGGCGACTGCCGTCGTGCGTGACAACCGGTTCGTTGCCGTCGTCCCGGTCAGCACGGCGAGCGCAAGCCGAACGGCGCGGCCGGCGCTGTGGCTGGTCGCATCGTCGCCGACGACGAGCCTGGCCGGGACCCGCGACTCACTCCTCAGGGCCCTGTTCATCATCGCCCTCGGTGGGACGCTGCTCTCCCTCGTGCTCGCCGCCGCCACAGGCGAGCGGATCACGTCCGGCATCCGCCGGCTCACCGCCGCGGCCCGCTCCGTTCGGGAGAGTGGCATCACACCGCACAGCGGGGTGGCGAGCGACGACGAGGTCGGAGTACTGGCCGTCGCCTTCGATGCCATGGTCGACTCGGCCGAAGAAAACAGCGGGGCGCTGCGCCACGCCGCCGCCGAGGAGACGCGACTGCGAAACCGACTGGAGGCCGTCATCGCCGGCATGGGCGACGCCCTGGTGGCCGTGGACGGGCTCGGTCGCATCACCGACTTCAACCGCGCCGCCGAGGAGCTGACGGGCGTGAGCGCCGCCACGGCCATCGGGGCCAGAGCCGGCGACGTCATCGTCCTCTCAGGAGACGGTGGCCGGCGGCTCTCGGCGCCGGGGGAGAGCATCGACGCCGCGGCCTGGGCCGAGCTTGCCGACCTGATCCGCCCCGACCGTTCGACGGTGCCCGTCGCCGTGTCGTCGGGTGCCGTGCGAGGTCCGGTCGGAGAGGAGATCGGGCGGGTGCTCGTGCTGCGCGATCTCCGCAGGGAACAAGAGGTCGAGAGGATGAAGTCCGAGTTCCTCTCGCGAGTCGGCCACGAGCTCAGGACGCCGCTGACCGGCATCCTCGGCTACGCCGACCTCCTCGTGCATCGCGACGTGCCCCCCGAAGCGGCAAGGGGATGGCACGCCGAGATCCTGGAGTCCGCCAAGCGCCAGATGAGGATCGTCGGTCTCCTCGAGTTCTTCGCCTCTTCGGGAGCGGGACGCCTCGTGGTGAGGCCCGAGGCGGTATCGGTGAGGGCGTTCGTGACCGATGTCGTATCCGGCTGGAGCGAACGATTGCCCCCGAGCCATCAGCTGTCGTCTCGGGTTTCGCGCGCCCTCCCCGACGTCATGGCCGACGCCCGTTGGTTGAGGCTCGCCGTCGACGAGGTCATCGACAACGCCGTGAAGTTCTCGCCCGCCGGGGGCCGGATCCAGATCACCGCCGCCCTCGTGCCCGCCGGCGGTGGCACCGAGACGCCCGGCGCCTCGTCACTGGACGCCGTCCCGTCTGCCACCGGCGGCCCGGGTGTCGTCGCGTCGGGCGGTGCTGGCCCTGCCGCCATGGTCGAGATCGCCGTGGTGGACCACGGCCGCGGTATGACCCCCGACGAACGAGCCAGGGCGTTCGGTGCCTTCGAGCAGGGCGACGCGTCGGACACGAGAGGGGCCGGAGGTCTGGGCCTCGGACTTGCCGTTGTCGCTCAGGTCGTCACCGACCACGGTGGCAGCCTGGGGTGCCGATCGCGACCTGGCGCGGGGACGACGGTGTCGCTGCGGCTACGAGCGGCGGCGCACGGGCAGGACCCGGGAGCCGCGGACGGGACGGCGCCGGCACCGTCTCATCCGGTGTCGCCCCGAACGCGGCGGGCGAGATCCCATCAGGCGCCTTCTGCGCCTTCCCGCCGCCCCAATGGTTGGGAACCCCCTCCGACCAGCCATGTTCCGCCCCGGTGGTAACCGATCGCGACCCCGGCGCGGCCCTACGCTTGACACCATGGTCAGTAATCGTGACGCAGCCGCGTCGGACGCCCTCCTTTCCGCCGACACTGTCGCCGCCCGCGAGTTCAACCCGGCCCGTCGCGGCTACGACCAACAGGAGGTTCGGCGGTATCTGAAGGCGGTCGCGAGCGAGATGCAGGCGTTGAGTCGCCGCGTGTCCGAGCTACAGGGGCGTCTGGAGAAGGCCGAATCCAAGGCGTCGGCGCCCGAACTGAGCGAGGAAGACGTCGTCGCTGCCGTCGGCGACGAGATGGCGGCGACGCTGCGGTCGGCCCATGCGGCCGCCACCGATCTGCGCAAGCGGGCGGCCGACGAAGCCGAGCAACTGGTCGACGAAGCCAGGCAGCGAGCCCAGAGCCAGGTGTCGGTGGCGGAGCGGCGGCTGGACGAGGCGACGGCCGAGTCCAAACGGCTGCTCGACGAGGCGACGGCGGAGTCCACGCGGCTGCTCGACGAGGCGAGCGAGGAGACCGGCCGCCAGCGGGCCGACGCCGAGGCCGAGGCCGAGCAGCGCCTCTCCTCGGCGACAGCGGACGCCGCCGAGCGGCGATCCGAGGCGCAGGAAGAGGCGGCGCGTCTCGTAACCGAGGCGACCGAGGAGGCGCAACGAAAGGGAACGGAGCTCACCGCTGCCGCCGACGAGGCCGCCGCCTCGACTCGCAGGGACGCCATCAGCGACGGTCAGCAGGTCGTCGGCAAGGCCAGGGCCGACGCCGAGGAGGTCCGCCAGCAGACCGAGCAGGAGCGCAGGGAGATGATCGAGAGCGCCCAGGCGCTCCGGGAGCGTGTGCTCGCCGATCTGGCCAAGCGTCGGCGGGTGGCCACCATCCAGATCGAGCAGCTCCGGGCCGGACGCGAACGTCTGATCGAGTCGTATGCCGTCGTGCACCGGACTCTCGACGAGGTGCAGGGTGAGCTGCAGCGCGCCGACGCCGAGGCCAGGGCGGCGGCCGACGAGGTCGGCCGGCGCTACGAGGACGGCGCCGAGGACGAGCCGCATTCCACCTCGGTCGCAGCGACGCCGGATGTCGCCGATGGTGGGGAGGCCGCCGACGGTGGGGAGGAGTTGTCGGATGTGGCTGGGGGGCCAGAGGGGCGGGATACGGATGGCGACGGGGTTTCCCAGGATGCGAGCGCCGGATCGGAGGTAGCGACGCCGGCGGCCAAGGAGTCGGCGCCGGCCAAGGAGTCGGGGCCGGCCAAGGAGTCGGTCCAAGTGCTGCCGTCGACGGCAGCTGCGCCGGCGGCGTCGAGACAGCCGGGCCGGGTGGGCGGTCCATCCGGTGTCAGGGAGCGGGTCCGGGTGGTGTCGGTCGGCGCGGCGGCGACTCGGAGCGGCGATCCGGCCGGGAGGACCGCTACGGCGGCGGAGCCGGTCCCGGGGTCGGGTGCGGTGGGATCCGGTGGCCACCTTCGGGTCGTCTCGGGGAGCGCGGCGCCGGCCGTGGACCGGTCGGAGCCGGAGGCCGAAGGCGGGGTGACGCCGGCGGGTCTCGAGCTGGTCCGGGACGCTCGGAGCACGACACAGACGACGACGGGTTCGCAGCCATCGGGGAAGACCAAGAGCTCCAAGCCGGCCGGGTCGAAGGGCAGCGCAGGGGGGACCGACGCCGTCGGCAGCCTGTTCAACCGCATCCGCACCGGCCGCAAGCAGGGCGGAGACAAGAGCCAACCGGCCGAGGCGGCCGACACGCAGGCAGCCGACGGGGCCGCAACCGACGCGCCGGCGGCCGACACGCCCGCAACAGACGCGCCCGTGACCGACACGGCCGGGACCGAGGAGGCCGTAACCGAGGTGGCGACGCCGGTCGAGAGCGCGGCACCCGTCACCGGAGCGGCGGCGGCCCACAACGGCGTCGCCGCCACGGCCGCAGGGACGACGGACGAAGCAGGGCCCGCCGATGGAGTGACCGAGGCGGAGACGCCCCCCGGGCCGAGCGGGGATGGCGACGCCAACGTCGCCCACTCCGACGCCGACGAGGCGTTGCTGCAACGGCGTGACGCGGCCCTTGCCGATCTCGAGCGCGACCTGAACAGGCGCCTCAAGCGAGCCCTGCAGGACGAGCAGAACGACCTCCTCGACCGGCTGCGGGGCGCCAAGGGGACGCCCAAGGCCGACAAGATGCTGCCCGACCTCTCGGTGCAGATCGGGCACTACGTGGCCGCGACAGAACCGCCCCTGACCAAGGCGGCGTCGGCCGGCGCCGAGATGACGGCCGACCTCCTCGGGATGCCGGCCAAGGCCAAGACTCGCTCCGGCACCACGTCGATGACCGAGCTGGCGCAGGGCGCGGCGGAGCGCATCGTCGAGCCGCTCAGGCGCCGGATCGGCGAGATCTTCGCCGATCAGGGCGACGAAGGGGCGGAGACGATCACGGAGAGTCTCGGCAGCGTCTACCGGTCAGCTCGAAACCAGCGGGTCGAGCGGGTCGCCGCCGACGTGCTCACGTCGGCCTTCGCCTCCGCCGCCTGGCACGCGACGCCCGATGGCACCGTGCTGCGGTGGATTGCCGAGGACGCCGACGGGCCCTGCCCCGACTGCGACGACAACGCCCTGGCCGGCCCGATGGCGAAGGGCGACGCGTTCCCGACGGGACAGCAGTACCCGCCCGCCCACGAGGGATGCCGCTGCCTGCTGGTCCCCGACCCGGGGTGAGGGACCGCCAAGACGCAACTGGAGCGTCCGCAGTCCGAAAACGGTGTCGCACCGAGAGGTCGTCGGCAGTGTCCGCTCCGGTTGTTTCGACGCGGGCGCTCGGGCGGGCGAACCCAGCGGGCGGCCGTTCCCCGGCCGCCGGCGCCTCGGCGCGCGTTCGCAGCGCCAGGCGCCCCCGGTAGGCTCCCGCCCGCATGCGTACGCCCGCCGACCTGCCGCGCAGGATGCCTCGAACGTCGCGCCGGTTTCGTGTCGGCATTCTCATCGCCGTCGTCGTCATCATCGTGGTGCTTACCTTCGTCAGGGACGCGGCGCGGTTCTACACGAGCTACCTGTGGTTCCACGAGGTCCACTTCGCCTCGGTCTTCCGGGGCGTGCTGCTGACGAGAGTCCTGCTGGCGGCGGGCTTCTGCGTGATCTTCTTCGTGATCATCCTGGCCAGCCTCACCGTGGCCGACCGCCACGCTCCCGTGCTGCTCCCCGCCAACGTCAACGACGAGCTCGTCGAGCGCTACCGCGAGACGGTGATGCCGAGGGGTCGCCTCGTCCGCATCCTGACCTCGGTCATCTTCGCCCTGCTCGCCGGCGTCGGGACCAACACCCAGTGGAACAACTGGGATCTGTTCCGCTACCACGTCAACTTCGGGATCACCGACCCCGAGTACCACCGGGACATCGGCTTCTACGTCTTCCAGCTGCCCTTCATCAGGTTCCTGCCCGGCTGGGCGTTCGAAGCGGTGATCGTCGTGCTGCTCGTCACGCTCGTGGCGCAGTACCTCAACGGCGGCATCCGCTTCCAGGGGCAGGGCCCGAGGGTCACGCCGGCGGTGAAGGCCCACATGTCGGTGCTCCTCGGCGTCCTCGCCCTCATCCAGGGCGTCAACTACTACCTCGACCGACTCGAGCTCGTCCTGTCGACCAACCACGTCGTCGACGGCGCCACCGCTACCAGCGTCCACGCCAACAAACCGGCCGACGAGCTGTTGATCGCCATCGCCGTCATCGCGGCCGTGCTGTTCCTCCTCAACATCAGGGCCAGGGGTTGGACCCTTCCCGTCGTGGGCGTGGTCGTCTGGGTGCTGGTGTGGATCCTCGTCGGCCACGTCTATCCGGCCCTCTACCAGGCGATCAGGGTCGGACCGTCCGAGCTGTCTCGTGAGGCGCCCTACATCGAGCGCAACATCAACGCCACGCGCGCCGCCTACGGCCTCACCAAGGTCAAGACCGTCCAGAACTACGACTCTGCCAATGGGACAGTGTCGGCCTCGCAGATCAGCGGCGGCTCGCCGCAGGCCGTCGCCAACCGCGAGACCCTGGCCAACGTCCAGCTCCTCGACCCGACCCAGCTGGTGCCGACCTTCGACAACCTCCAGAAGCTGCGGTCGTTTTACTCGATCAACAACCTGAGCGTGGACCGCTACGACCTGGATATCAACGGCAAGTCGACGCTGACCGAGACGCTGATGGGTGTGCGCGAGCTCAATCAGGGCGTCCCCCAGGGCTTCACGACCCAGCACCTGCAGTACACCCACGGCTACGGGGCCGCCGTGTCGGCCGCCACCCAAAACGGCATCGACCAGGCTGGCAGCCCGGTGTTCTCTCTGCAGGACGTGCCGCCGAGCGGCTCGCCTCCGCTCGTCTCCTCATCGGGGAACGACAAGGGGGCACAGGTGTACTACGGCGAAGGCAGCCAGGCCAATGGGTTCGTGATCGCCGACTCCAAGCAGAAGGAGCTCGACTACGAAGACCAGAACAACAACGAGGTCCAGGGCCACTACGCCGGCTCGGGTGGGGTGCCAGCCGGCAACGTGATACGCCGGGCCGCCTTCGCGCTGACGTTCTCCAACCCCGACATCCTCCTGTCGGGCCAGGTCACGGGATCGTCGAAGATCATCTACAACCGCAACATCACGGAGCGGGTGAAGAAGGCGGCACCGTTTCTAAAGTACGACGCCGACCCCTACAGCGTGATCCTCAACCAGCAGATGTACTGGATCGTCGACGCCTACACGACGAGCTCCAACTACCCCTACTCCCAGGACGCCGACACCAGCCGGGTCTCTCCCTCCTCTGGCCTGGCCGGCAAGTTCAACTACGTCCGCAACTCGGTCAAGGTCGTCGTCAACGCCTACACCGGCAAGATGTACTTCTTCGTCATCGACCAGAAGGACCCGATCATCCAGGTCTACGAGCGGGCCTTCCCAGACCTGTTCACCCCGGTGGGGAAGGCCAACCAGATGATCGCGGGGATCACGTCCCACTGGCGCTACCCGCAGGATCTGTTCAAGGTCCAGACCAACATGTACGGCCGGTATCACCTGACCAACGTGACGTCCTTTTACAACCAGGCCAACGCATGGAACATCAGCCAGGACCCCGGGAGTGGCCGGCCCAACACCTCGCATATCACGAGCACCGTCAACGCCAACGGGACGATCACGTTCACGCACAAAAAGCTGAACCCGGAGTACGAGCTGGCCGCCCTGCCAGGGGAGACGCAGCAAAAGTTCCTCATCGTCCAACCGTTCGTGCCCTTCTCCACCGGGACCGCCAACAAGAACTTGACGGCGGTGATGTTTGCCTCGGCCGATCCGAACGACTATGGCCAGCTCAGCGCCTACGAGACGCCGGCGGGCCAGCAGGTGAGCGGACCCGAGCTCGTGCAGTCCGAGATCGTCGCCAACACGGCCATCTCCACCGAGCTCACCCTCCTCAACCAGCAGGGCTCCGAGGTCGAGCTGGGCGAGGTGGTCACGGTGCCAGTGGCCAACACGCTGCTCTACGTGCAGCCCGTGTACGTGCAGTCGTCGAGCAACCCAGTCCCCGAGCTCAAAGACGTCATCGTCGTCTACAACAACACCGCCTATCACAGCCAGAACGCCTCGCTCGACAACGCCCTGTGCCAGATCACCAACACCCAGGGCTCCAAACCCTTCGGCCAGTACTGCAACACGGTCAAGGCTTCTCGGCAGAAGACAAGCGTCCCCAACGGCGTCAACCTGGGCGGCAAGTCGTCATCGAGCACCACCACCACGACGGCCCCCCCGTCCACGACGACGGTCCCGACCACGCCGGCGACGGCGCCGCCCGGGGTCACGGTGCCGGCGCACGCAACCGTCTCCCAGCTCGTCGCCGACGCCCAGAAGGCGTACGCCGCAGCGCAGGCCGAGTTGCGACGCGGCAACCTCTCCGCCTACCAGAAGGATCTGCAACAGGAGCAGGCCGACCTGTCCAAGGCGAGCGGTCAGCTCAAGAAGCCATGATCCCTGGCAGCACCGGACCACCCTTCGGCGCTTCCCATCCGACCGGTAGCCGCCCGCACTGGTGGTCTCTGGCGCCCGTGCCGGCGTCGACCAAGCCGATCTCGGCTCGTCGCGGCTACCTCGAGGCCATCGGCGTGTACCTGGCGTTCTTCGGGCCGAGCATCCTGGTGGCGGCCGGAACCCTCACCGGCTACAAACCCACCAACCCCGAGGGCTGGTGGGTCAGCGCCCCCAACGGCTTCGAGGAAGTGACCCAGGCCGCGCTCGCCGTCGTCGTGGTCCTGCTCCTGGCCCAACGGAGGGGCCGCAGTCCGAGAGACGTCGGCTTCGTCCTGCGCAAGGCGACGGGCGGGCCGGGGACGAGCCAGGCGATCAGGGTGGCGGCGTGGGCGGCCATCGCCTTCTTCGCCGGCAGCCTCATCACCTCGGCGCTCGCCACCGGGAGCTTTCCTTTCGGCCACGTCAACGTGGCCAACACCGTCCTCAACCTCTCGGCGGCCGCCAACGCCGGCGTGATGGAGGAGGTCGTCGTGGTGGCCTTTCTCGTGACGACCCTCGAGCAGGCCCGTCGGCCGAGGGCCGAGATCGCCGTCGTCGCCCTCGTGTGCCGTGGCGCTTATCACATCTACTACGGGCCCGGCGCCATCGGGATCCTCCTGTGGGCCGGGGTGTTCCTCTGGCTGTTCTGGCGGTTTCGCAGCGTCGTACCGCTGATCATCACCCACATCGCGTGGGACACGCTCGTGTTTCTCATCCAGGTGTCGACGGCCTTCAGCGCCGTGCTGATCCTCGGGTTGCTCGCCTTGGAGATCACCGCCTTCATCCTCTGGCTAGTCGAGCGGTCCGAACGGCAGGCGACCATGGCGGGCTGGAGCGCAGGGGCGTGGTCGGGCAGTTGGGTCGCGCCCGGTTGGGGACCGCCGGCGGAGGACGATGCGCACGGACCCTGAGCGGTTCGCGAATGCATGGCTTGTCGCTACCATGCCGGCGTGGCAAACCGTCCGGTCCGCCTGTTTGGTGATCCCGTGCTGCGCCAGCGCGCCCCCGAGGTGGGCGACTTCGATCGCCAGCTGCGCCTGCTGGTCGAGGACCTGGAGGACACGCTCGAGGAACAGCGGGGCAGCGGCCTGGCGGCCACACAACTGGGTGTGTTGCAACGGGTGTTCGTGTGGCACACCCACGACAGCGAGGGTCACATCGTCAACCCCGTGCTCGAGTTCCCCGACGACGAGGAGCAGGACGGGCCCGAGGGGTGCCTGTCGATTCCTGGCCTGTACTTCGATACCAAGCGGCGCCTCAACGTGGTCGCCAAGGGCGTCGACATGCACGGCCGGCCGCTGCAGGTCGTCGGCACCGATACGCTGGCCCGGGCGCTGCAACACGAGACCGATCACCTCGACGGGGTCTTGTTCATTGATCATCTCGACACCGAAAGCAGGCGGGCGGCGATGAAGGCGATCCGTGAGGCAGAGTGGAACACGGGGACGCCGCCGGTCGTCAAGCTGAGCCCGCACGCCGTTCGTGGTCCGCTGACGTGAGGTGAGCAGAGGCCACCACGGCGAGAGCCGCTTCGTCGTCGTCGCCAACCGGCTGCCCGTCGACCGGGTCGAGACGGCCGATGGGGTGGAGTGGACCACGAGCCCGGGTGGCCTCGTCACCGCGCTCGAACCGGTCATGCGCGGCAACGCAGGGACGTGGGTCGGCTGGCCCGGCGTCGCCGACCTCGAGCTCGACCCCTTCGAGGCCGGGGGGATGCACCTGGTCCCCGTGACGCTGTCGGCTACCGACGTGGCCGAGTACTACGAGGGGTTCGCCAACGCCACCCTCTGGCCCCTCTACCACGACGTGACCGGCGAGCCGATCTTCGAGCGACGATGGTGGGAGCGCTACGTCGAGGTGAACCGCCGATTCGCCGATGTAGTAGCCGAAGAGGCGGGGAATGGCGCCACCGTTTGGGTGCAGGACTACCAGCTGCAGCTCACGCCGGCCATGCTGCGCAAGGCGAGGCCCGATCTGAACATCGGCTTCTTCAATCACATCCCGTTCCCCGGCTGGGAGCTCTTCGCCCGCCTGCCGTGGCGGCGTCAGGTCATCGAGGGGCTCCTCGGCGCCGACCTCGTCGGCTTTCAGCGGGGAGGCGACGCATCCAACTTCCTGCGCGCCGCCCGCAGCACGAGCCCCGTGACGACGCGCGGATCGGTCGTCGAGCTCCGAGGCGACCCCGCCACCGGGGACTTGGCCGCTCCCGAAACGGCCCGAACGGCACAGGTGATCCGCGAGGCCAGGGCGGCGGCGTTTCCCATCTCCATCGATGCCAAGACGCTGAGCGAGCTGGCGGCGGAGCCGCGCATTAAGGCCAGGGCCGTCGAGTTGCGCCGGGAGCTCGGGAACCCGGGCCAGCTGCTCCTCGGCGTGGACCGCCTCGACTACACCAAGGGCATCCTGCATCGGCTGCGGGCCTACGGCGAGCTGCTCGACGAGGGCCGCCTGGCCCCGCCCGAGGCGCTGCTGCTCGTGGTCGCCAGCCCGAGCAGGGAGCGGGTGGAGGAGTACCAGCATCTGCGCGAGGAGGTCGAGACCATCGTCGGGCGTATCAACGGCGAGCACAGCACGCTCGGCCGCCCGGCCGTCCACTACCTGCACAGGACCCTGCCGAAAGACGAGATGGCGGCCATGTACCTGGCCGCCGACGTGATGCTCGTGACGCCGCTGCGCGACGGGATGAACCTCGTGGCCAAGGAGTACGTGGCCTGCCGGAACGACCTGCGGGGCGCGCTCGTGCTCTCCGAGTTCACCGGGGCCGCCGACGAGCTCAGGCAGGCGTTCATGATCAACCCGTGGGACATCGACGGCACCAAGGACGCCATCATCGCCGCCGTCAACGTGGCCGGCCCCGACGCCGGCCGCAGGATGCGGGCCATGCGCCGCCGGGTCACGGAGTTTGATGTGCACCACTGGGCCAGCGCCTTCCTCGGCGCCCTCGAGCTCGTGGCAGAGGGGCGCGGTGCCCCAGGCGCATCCGGGCTGAGTCGCGGCTAGCGACGGGGCCCGCGCACGATTGCGGGACGCGGCGGGGAAAGCGCGCGCGGTCTCGGGGCGGGGGTGTACCGCTATCGCGCGCGTGTCGCTCCGGGCCGTCCCGGAAGCGCGCGCAGCAACCTCGAGCGCCGGCCGTGGGTCAGGCCGGTCATCGCCCGGCGATGGTGAGGACGGCACCGACGAGGGCGGCCCGCTCCTCGGCCAGCCGGCGGGTGGCATCGCCACTCGACCTGATGGTCCGCACGACCCGCCTGAGGTCGCCGGCGTCGTCGGCTTCTTCCAGGGCGCGCAGGGCGACCCACCCGCTCGACGGGGCGGCGACGACGGCGACGACGCCCGCCTTCCACCCCCGCCGGCGTCCGACGACAACCCCGAGTGTCAGGTAGACGAGGTTGTAGACGAAGAGCGATCCGAAGAGCTTCACGGTCGCTCGCATTCCTCGGTTGCGAGGCAGGCGCCCGACGACGGCGATGGCGGCGTACGGGATGATGTGGACGCCGATCCCGACGCCGCTTATGACCGCCGTGATCGCCGCCCGGACGGGTCTCCCTGCGCCCGGGATCCGAGCCGGCGGTGAGGAAGCGGCGGCGACGAGTTGGTGGTCGTCGAGGCCGAGGCGGTCGAGGCCGGCTTGGTAGATGCGCCTTCTCCGGTCGAGACCGAAGACCTCCTCTGCGCCTCCCGGCTCGGCGGCGCGCTGCGCCAGCCGGCGAGCCAGCCGCTCCTCGTCGACGAACCGGCCCGGTGCCGGGCCCGATTGGGCCCAGGTCGCAGCGGCGATGGCGGCCAGCTCCTGGCAGCGCTCGGCCAGCTCGACGGTCGGGAACTCGGGTCCGACGGCTCGCAGGTCCGCGGCCAGATCGACCGTGAGCCGGCGAGCGGCGGCGCCCGGGTCCTTGCGGTAGTCGGCTAGGTAGGGCCCGACGGGGCGGGGGGGTCCGAAGCGTGCGAGGACACGGGAGCGGAACCTCGTCTTGTCGTCGTAGGTGATCCCGACGGGTTGGATGGCGACATCGGGCGCGCCGGCGTCGGCAGCACCGAGGGCGACGCGGGCCGCGCCGCCCTGGAGTCCCTGGAGCGAGGTGAGGTCGTGGCTGATGCCTTCGGGGAACACGCCGATGCTGCCGCCACCGGCGAGGACCCGGCGGCCGCGGTCGAGCGCAGCCCGGTTGGCGGCGAACCTCTGGTCGTCGCTCAGCACGCCGGCCACGTCGGAGCTGCGGTACACGGGCACCACACCAGCAAGGGCAAGGAGGGGACGCAGGGGGAGGAGCTTCCAGAGCGTCGACTTGCCGAGGAAGCGCGGGTAGCGGCGGCTGGCGGCGATGAGCACCACGCCGTCGACAAGGCCGTTGTGATGGTTGGCGACCTGGACGAGCGGGCCCCGCTGCGGGGTCAAATCGCCGCCGGCGATCTCCACCCGCCGAAAGAAGATCCGGGTGAGGACGCGGGCCAGGGCGCCGGTGGCCCTGTCGGCGGCTCTTCGCCCTCTCGGTTCCATCCGATCGCTCAGGTGACTTCGACGGTCTCGGCGTCCTGCGCGGCCAGGTCGAAGGTCTCACCCGACGTGGCCATCCGCTTGACCTCGTCGGGTAGCTCACCGGCGGCGAGGATCCTCGGCCGCAACTCGGGTTGTGTAGTCATGGCGCGGAACACCATGCCGATATCCACGCCGTGGTCGGGGCGGGAGGCGACCACGATGCGATCGCCGCCGCCGATCGCTCCCTCACCGATCACCCGGAGGTAGGCACCGGGGGCACCGTGAGCGGTAAATCGTTTGACCCATTGGCGCTCTCCCATCCAGGTGCGAAACACGCCGCAGGGGATCCGGGGCACGCTGACCTCGAGGACGACCTCGTCGCCGACGGCCCAGCGTTCGCCGATGACGGCACCGGTCACATCGACGCCCAGGGTCGTGAGGTTCTCCCCGAAGACGCCGTTGTCGAGGGGGCGACCGAGCGCGCCGGCCCAGACGTCAAGGTCTTCGCGGGCGTAGGCGTAAACGGCCTGATCGTCGCCGCCGTGATGGCGGCCGTCGCACACGTCGTCGCCGAGGAGCCCGCTCCCGTTGCCCTTGGGGCCAGGCGCCCTCACCGACACGGCCCGGAGGGTCGGCCGCTTGTCTATCCCGGTCCTCGATCCGCCGTCGCGGACCGTCCTGCCGGCGCCAAGGTTGACCGTCTGGACCTGGGGCACAAACGCCAGGCTAGCGACCCTCGGGAGCCCCCCGTCCCACCTCCTCGTGGTAGTCCTCCTCGACGTTGACGCTCCACACGTCGTGGCGGGCGCCGGTGGCGATGGTTTCTGCTGCGAGCATGGCGGTGAGCATGGAGTGGTCCTGGTTGTTGTAGCGGTGCATCCCGTTGCGACCGACGGGATGCACATTTGGCGCATGGACGTCGAGCCATTCGACGATCTGGGTCACGTTGGCTCTGTAGTGCTCGTCGTAGAACGGGTAGGCCTTCGGCATTCGCACGACGTATCCGGCTTCGACCTCTGCGGGGTCGACGAGACCGAGCCGACCGAGCTCGCCCTTGGCCTGCTCGACGAGGGCGTCGTCTGGGCGCCTCCAGGTGTCGTCTCCCTCGAAGACGAAATACTCGAGCCCGAGGCAAGTCCGACGGTCCTTGACGAGATCCTGTGACCACGAGCCGAAGTTTTGGATCCGGCCGACCTCGACGTCGGGGGAGTGGATGTAGATCCAGTTGTCGGGAAACCCGGCCGCCTCGGGGACGACCAGGGCGACGGTGAGGAAGTCTCGGTAGCGCAGGGCCGCTGCGGCCATCGTGGTCTTCTCGTCGGCCGGCGGCTCCATCGATGCAAGGAGCTCGGAGAGAGGCATGGAGGACACGACGTGATCACACGGGTACTCGACGGTCGTGCCATCCGGCGTTTCGGTGACCACCGAGATTGCCACGCCCTCCCGATGGTTGACGGCCACGACCCTGGCCTCCATGACGACGTCGCAGCCCATGGCCTCGACGAGGGCTCGGCACCGCTCCCACATCATCCCGGGGCCGAGCCTCGGATAGTGAAACTCCTCGATCAGCGACGTGATGTCCTTTTGTTTCCGTGCCGGGAGGAGGGCGTTGCCGATGGCGTTGGCCAGGGACAGGTTCTTGATGCGTTGGGCCGCGAAGTCGGCGGGCAGTGCGTTGACCGGCACGCCCCAGAGCTTCTCGTTGTACGTCTTGAAGAAGTGGCGGTAGAGACGCCAGCCAAACCGGGCGACGATCCAACCTTCGAGGGTCTCGCTGTCCTGCGGGGGCCTGATGCGAGCGGCGAGATACGAGAGCGCGCACCGGCTGGCTTCCGCGAACCCCAGGTTGTGCAGAGCGTTTGACGCCTTCAGCGGATAGTCGTAGTACTTGCCTTCGTAGTAGATCCGGCTCATGCGGGGACGGACGAGGAAGTCTTCGTCGGGGAGGATCTCGTGCCAGATGGCCTCGACCTCCTTCACCTTGGTGAAGAAGCGGTGGCCGCCGATGTCAAACCGCCAACCGTCGCGCTCGACGGTGCGACTGATGCCCCCCACGACCGTGTCCGATTCGAGCACCGTCGGCGCCAGTCCGTGCCGAGTGGCCAATACGTACGCCGCCGTCAGACCGGCAGGGCCTGCGCCGATGACGACGGTTTTGGCGGATGCGGGGCCCGGGTGTACCTCTTCATGCATGCTTGGACAGTACTGTCCAAAGAGCCGGACGCAGTAATCTACTCCCTGTGCCTCCTCATCCCGACGGTGCTTCGACGGTGGCCGTGCCCCGGGGGCTACCGGCCAAGCGCGCCGCCATCATGGGCGTCGCCTTCGACGTGTTCGTCCGTGACGGCTACGCGGCGGCGAGCATCGACGTCATCGCCTTGACCACCGGTGTGTCACGCCAAACCGTCTACAACCACTTCGGTGACAAGGAGAGCCTCTTTCTGGCCGTCGTCGGCGAGGCGGTCGACTCCCAGCTCGCGGACCTGCGAGCCGCCATCGAGGGTTTCCCCGACCCAACGGCCGACGTCGAAGACCATCTCGTCGCCATCGGTCGGCGGATCGTGGCGACGTTCGACGCCCCGAGGACGGCCGACCTCCGGCTGCTCGTGCAATCCGAGGCGCCGCGCCATCCCCGCCTGCTCGCCTTGTGGCGCGACCGCTCCAGCGTCCCGGTCTGGTCGTCGCTCGTCGGGCGGCTCGCTCGCCTCGACCGCGCCGGTCTGCTCGTCATCGACGATCCCGCTCGGGCCGCTGGCCAGTTGGTGACCCTAGTGACCGGCGTGCGCTGGAAGATGACCGAGCTCGGGACCTTCACCATCTCGCCACCCGCCGACCCCGCCGAGCTCGAGTCGGCGATCAGGGCCAACATTGGGATGTTCGTCCGCGCCTACTCGCCGTAGTCGAGCGGGTACTTGAACCCGGTGTGGCTCGGCTCGAAGCCCATTCTCCTGTACCAGCGGTGGGCGTCGTGGCGACTGACGGCGCTGGTGAGCTGAAGACGAAAGCAGCCACGGTTCTTGGCTCTGCGAATGGCTTCGGCCATGAGGGTCGTACCGATGCCGGCGCTTCTGTGCTCGCCATCGACGTGGACGGATTCCACCTCCGCGCACCATCCGCCCCGCTCCTGCACCTGGCGGAAGACGATCAGCTGGCACATCCCGACGATCCGGTCGTCGAGGGTGGCGACGATGATCTCGTTGCCCGGGGTGGCGACGATGTCGTCGATGGCGTCGACGTAGGGCCAGACGTTGTCCGGGTCTTCCTTGGCCCGGATGGCGCCGCCTGCGAGCAGCTGGGCCAGCCGGCCGGCATCGTCGCGGGTGGCCGTGCGGATCCGGATGTCGGGCCGCACCGGCGGTGGTGGGCCCGAGACGCTCACGTGCCGGCCGGCGCCTTGATGAGTGCCGTGGCCAGTTGGCCGCTGCGGGGTGTGCCGAGGCCGCTCGCTGGGTCCCACCCCCTTGTGGCCGTATAGCCCCTGACCCCACCGTAGGCGTTGGTCCCCTTGACGATGTCGTGGAGGTACGTCCCATCGGGGGATGCGAGGTGATAGAGCGCGGGGTTCATGAACCCGATCGGGTTGCCTCTCGCCTGGTTGACGTCGGCGACCAACCCGGCCCACTGCGGGGCGCCTTCGCTCGTGCCTCCGATGGGGGAGTAACCGCTCGCTCCGGCACCGAGGAACGAGGAATACACGAGGATGGCGGTCTTGGGGCTGGCGTTCCAGGAGACGTCGGGCAGGCCCCGGTGACCGCCGAGCTGCGACTGCACCGATGCGGGAAGCGACCGCTGGTAGCTCGGCTCGGCAAACAGGCGGCTGATCCCTCCGCCCCCTGCACCACCACCGGGCCCGTCGTTCCAGACGTCCTCCGCCGTCCAATGGCCTGAGCGGGTCGTGGCGAGGCTGGTGCCTCCGACCGCAGTGATCAGGGGGGAGGACGACGGGAAGTTGACCGTCGGCGTCGGGTAGGTGTGTGAGCCCGAAGGGTTGGAGGCGTTTTGCGTTCCGGTGTCGCCGGTCGAACCGAGGATCGTGAAGCGGTGCCGGTCGGCCCGGGCGTAGAAGCGCTCGAACTCGGCGACGAGCTTCCTGCCGGCGGACGTTTCCAAGGTGTTCTCCGTGGCGGCCCAACTCTGGCTGATGATCTGGCCGAGCTTGTGGTCGAAGGCGTACTGCTCGAGCTTGAGGAAATCGCCGAGTCCTATGGTCCCCTCGGTCTCGTTGACGGGGCTCGTAAGGACCACGATCGAGGCGAGTGGCGCCATGGCGTGCGACCACTCGACATCGAGGGTGGTCTCCGCCGCCCACCCGGTCTGGGCCGTGCTGTTGGGGTCGAACTTCACCCGGCCGAGCGGTGAGATCACCCGCAGCGACGGAGGGTTGACCAGTTTGTAGCCCCGGTCGAAGGTCCTGAGGTCGGACGCGATCGTCGGGCTCCCAAACGAGTCGACGATGACGATCGTCTGGCCCTTGCCCTCGTGCTTGGCAGTGACCAGGCGGTTGACCCCGTAGGCCGTCCTCACGTTGCGGGGGGTGAAGCACTGGCGAATGCCGGACCCGGCGTAGATCCGCTGGCAGGCTGTGTCGGTCGGGGGAGCGGCCATAGAGACGCCGGTCCCGCTCGGGCGGCCGACGATCCTCGGTCGGCCAGGCGTCGCTATCAACGGGCCCTTCGTCGAGACTCTCGGGGCGGCCACGGTGGCGGCTGCGGTCGGGGCCGTGATGGTCGCCGGGGCGGACCCGAGGAGGGTCGGGACCAGCGTGGCCGCTGCCAGTCCGATCGATCCTCCTATGCCTCGGATTTTGTGTCGCATGGCGTGCCCTCCGGCTCTGGTCCGGCTCATCGAGGGCCGACGTGCACAAAAGGTAATCGGGAGAAGTTCGTCGGGGGCAAACTCCAGCCGTGGACGTTCGCTGATTCGCCGGTCGGTCAGTAGTGGATCGAGCCCCGGGCGCCGCCACCGGTGGCGATCGCGTCCCCGGTGATGGCCACGCTCCTCGGCGAGGCGAGAAAGGCGACCACGTCGGCGACCTCGGACGCGTCGATGATCCGGCCGATGGAGGTGGTCGCACCCAGCCGGGCCTCGACGTCGGCTACCTCCACCCCGGAGGCCTTGGCCCGGCGGGCAAGCACGCCGGGGGTCTTCTCGGTGCGGGTGATGCCCGGGTGCACGACGGTGACGTTGATCCCGCGGGGGCCGAGCTCGTCGGCCAAGTTGGCGGTCATGGCCGCCACCGCCACGTTGCGGATCGAGCCGATGACCGAGCCCGTCTGCCTCGACGCCAGCCCGCTGACGTTGATGATGCGGCCCCACCCGTTGTCGATCATCTGCGGGGCGACCTCACGAGCGCAGCGGAGATAGCCCATGACCTTGACGTCGATTTCGGCGTAGAAGCTCTCGTCGTCGATCTCCGCCAGCTTGGGCGGGGTGGCCTGGCCGGCCGGCATGGCCGCGCTGTTGACCAGGATGTCGACACCCCCGAGCGCCTCCGTGGCTCCGGCGACCATCGACCTGACCGACGCGTCGTCGCCTGTCTCGACGCTCAGGCCCACGACCCGCCGGCCGCTCGAGCGGGCCAGGCCGGCGGCCGCCGCATCGAGCCGTTCCTGGTCGCGCGCCGCGATCACGACATCGGCGCCCTCGCCGGCCAGAGCCGCGGCGATGGCCAGACCAATCCCGCGACTGCCGCCGGTGACAAGAGCTCGCCGGTTGGTGAGTTGCAGATCCATCGGCCCGGTCTACCGCAGGCATCCGGCTATCCGCCCGCCCGGCCGGGACCGGCGCAGGAGGTGATAACGTTCTCGAACCGCCGCGGGGTGGAGCAGTCTGGTAGCTCGTCGGGCTCATAACCCGAAGGTCGCAAGTTCAAATCTTGCCCCCGCCACCACATAGCTCCAACTGGGCGCGGACTAGTTCCCGCCCGGTTGGAGCTTCTTTTTCATATCTGATGCTGAGGCCTAGCGCCCGATAGAGGGCTGCTCGCTCAATGCGGTCGGCTTCGCCCAGGAGCTTGACCAGTCCTCTGGTTTCCGTGAGCAGGGCCCGCAGGTCGGCTTCGGTAAGTTGAGTCGGTCGCTCGTGCGATCGTCCCCACCGTTCGATGATCGATCTGGCGACCATGATGTCGGTCTGGATCTTGCGGGTCTGCCCAGCGGCCAGGGTGGGGTCCATGCCGGCACGGACGGCGGCGAGCATGCGATCGAGTTCCACTGCAAGGCGGTGCTCCCGGTTGCGTGCTTGGGTCACGTCGGCCGGTTCCGTGTCAGCCTTCTCGTCCGCCGTCTGGATGGCCGTCACGGTGGCGTCGAGGTGGTCGGGGTCGGTGAGAAATCTGAGCCACTTGTCGACGGCGGCAAGGATGCGTTCTTCGCGGACCATGTACGTGGGTGGGTGCCCGGGGACCGAAGGCGTGGCGTAGTCGGGCCGGGTCGCCGAACAGCGGTAGTAGGGCTTGTTCTTGGCGGTGTTGCCGGACATGGATTTTCCGCAGTGTCCACATCGGATTGCCCCGGAGAGCAGGTACTGGCCCGGTTCCGAGCGCTGCCGTCGGCGACCGTTGCCGTGGGTGTTGGTGATGCGCTTGTTCACCCGCTCGAACAGGTCCTCGGGGACGAGTGCCGGCCATGAGGGCTGTTCCGACCACGCCCAGGCGTCGGGATCCTGCCACCGCTGTCTGGAGGTGGTGCCGAGGGCGGGGTCGCGGGTGTCGAGGAGTTCGTCGTGGCGGCGTTGGCGTCCGGCGACCTGGCGGCCGAGATAGCGGGGGTTGATGAGGATGGCGCGCACCGCAGACCCGCCCCAGACCCCTGCGGAACGCGGGTGTCGGACGGGTCCGACCTCGCCGGGGCTCAGGATGCCTTCAGATTCGAGCCGTTGTGCGATGGACCGGTAGCCGACGCCGGCGTCGTAGAGGTCGAAGATGCGTCGGACCACGGGCGCGGTGTCTGGATCGGGTTCAAGGGTGCGGAGTTGGGCACCGGCTGATGCCTTGGCCCGGTTGGGGTGGGGGAGGCCGGTATCGACGAGTCGGTAGCCGTAGTTGGGTCGACCACCGAGCCATCGTCCGTTGGCGGCAAGGGCTAGGGCGGCGGCTCTGGTGCGGTGCTGGATGCGCCGTCGCTCTGCCTTGGACAACCCGCCGAAGAGACTCATGACCAGATCGTGAGCCTCGCTGTCGGGGTCGACCGCGCCTCCGATCTCGGGCACCCACAGCTCGACACCGAAATGGGACAGGACGGGGAACACCAGCTGGAACTGCGGGCCGGAGAAGGCTCGCTGGGGTTCGCCAATGACAAGTCGTTTCCACCCGCGGCCCGGGTCGGCCACGTCGACAAGAAGTCGGCTTGCTTCTGGGCGACGACTCCAGGGCAGGGATCGGCTCACGTCTATGTCGTGATACACCGTGGTGACCGTCCCGCCGTGCGGACCTATCAGCTGATTGGCGAGGGCGAGCTGCCAACGCTTCGAGTCCTCCGGTGATTGGTTGTCTTCGGTGCTGGTGCGCACGTAGGCGGCGAATGGCTCGGTCATGGACGAGAGCTTCCCTCCGCAGGGGGAGCGATTGCGAGGGCATCTTGTTCCGTTTGTTCGCAGGCCCGAGACGCCCGTGCAAGATGGGCGCGGACGATGCGGGCGAGGATCGCTGCCGCTTCCGGAGGGAGCGACAAAGACCTCGTATCTTCGGCGATCAGGCGAATGTCGTCCAGGCTCCCGGCAGATCGCACTGGCCCTTGCGGTGGCCCTACAGGTCTCGCGCCGGTCACCGTCGGGTCCGGAGCCGCCAGACCAAAAGGTCCTCATGAGCCGTGACCGAACGGGCAGTACCGCCGGCGCGAGCCTTACGGACCTGTTCGAGGGCGAAGAACGACGACCGGGGAACGAGGTGGTCGTCTCGAAGCGCGGCGAGGAGGGCGACGTTACGCTCGTAGAGGACGAGGCCCGCTTCCTCGCCAACGCGCACGAGGGCGCCGGGGAGGTCGATGAGCTGCCCGGCGCGCCACCAGGGCCGCACGGTCATGGCGATGATCCCGTCAGGTCGCAAAAGTTGGGCCGCTCCTCGCATCACGGCGCGCATGGCGTCGAGCAGACCGGCGAGTCCGACGTGGGCGAGGTTGGCCGGATCGGTCGAGTACCGGTCGTGCTCTTTGCGGACGCCTTGGCCGGGGGTGGCGGTGACCCGCCCATGCAGCGAAGGGCCGTAGGGCGGGGAGGTGAGGACCAGGGCGACGAGCCCCCGGACGGCCGGGTCGACCAGACTGGCCAGGGATCGGCCGTCACCGCAAATCACCTCGCCGTGTCCGCTGGCGCCTTGGGTGCGAGCAAGGGCAAGGTTGGCTTCGGCGAGTTCGGTCCAGCGGGGTTCGTACTCGATGCCGATCGCGTCGCGCCCTTGGTGGACGGCCTCGACCAGCGTCGTTCCTACACCGGCCATGGGGTCCACGCAGAGATCACCGGGTTGGGTGTAGGTGGCGACGGCTCGTGCCGCGATGGCGGGGAGCATCTTGGCCGGGTGGACGCCCGACACCTCGAGATACCGGCCGGCTCGCTGGGCGCGGGCGGTGCGCTGAGCGGTGGGCCATACCGACAGGGGGAGCTCAATGGGCATTCGGTACCTCCGGTCGACGAAAGGCCAAGCAGTCCTCATGCACCGTGAGATGGGCGGGTTCGCCTCGGGCGCGTGACTTTCGGACTTGGGTGGTCTGCCAGAACGGCGGCCGGGCCACGAGGTCGCCGTCGCGAATCGCCGCGTGGAGGGCGATGACGTGGGCGAGGTAGGTGAACCCGGCTCGCCGAGCGAGGACGCTGGTGAGGCCGGCCAGGTCGAGGGTCCGGCCCCCTCGACGGGTGTGCTTGGTTACCGTGACGAGCACTCCGCCGGGGCGGAGCAGGGCGAAGCAGCCGGCGTAGATGTCGGCCATGGCTGCCTCGTAGGCGGCGCCGCGGGCGTGGCCGAGGTTGGACTTGTCGGTCGAGTAGTTCCGCTCGTCTGACGGGCAGAGGTCGCCGCCCGCTCCCCAGTTGGCCTTGTCCATGTTCCCGACGTCGCAGGCGTACGGCGGGGAGGTGCAGACAAGGTCGACGGTTCCCGCCAGGTCGCCGAGGACGTCGCCGAGCTTGCGGGCGTCCCCGACACGGATCTCGGCCAGAGTCCGGTGGGCGCGGTCGAGGACGTGGTCGACGTTGGCTCGGGCGACCTCGGCCCAGCGGGGCTCGACCTCCACGCCGACGGCGCGCCGGTCGAGGGCGGCGGCCTCGACGACGGTGGTCCCGATGCCGGCCATGACGTCGACGACGGTCTGGCCGGGGGTGGAGTACTCGGTGATGATGCGCCGGGCGAGCTCGGGGAGCATCTTGGCCGGGTGCTGGGCGCACTCGGGCAGGTAGCGGCCGGTTCGCTGGTATTGGGCTGAGGTCTGGGCCACGGGCCAAACGGCCAGCGGCACGACGGGATCTGACGGGGTGGGACGGGCGGCACTGCGGGGGGTGGTGGGTGTGGTCATGGGCGGCCCACGACCGAACAAGCGTCACCTAAAGAACAAGGGGTTCAGCCTTCTTTTTCTACAAACCGGCCGCGATCACCCCCGGCTCATTCATCCTCGAGGGCACGTCGGAGAAGATCGGCACATGGCCTTGAGATCGAGCCGGAGGCGGAGGTAGCTCCTCCGAGACGGAAGCAACTCGACCCGAAAGGAGCCACCATGGCAGCCACGCAGAAGGTCTCACCCGAGCAGATCCTCGAAGTCCTCACCACCCATCCGGGGGCGACCTCGGCGGAACTGGCTGAGGTGCTCGGGATCGGCCAGTCGACCGCGGCCAAGCACCTCGCCACCCTCGAATCAGCGGGCACGGCCCGCCGAGAGCCCGGCGGGCGAGAGGGTGGTCGGCGCCTGGCAGACCGATGGAGCACCACGACGTCCGCCCCCGACGACTCTACGGCCGACGACGGCGGTGGTGAGCCGGCCCGTTCGGCCGACCGGCTCGGCCGGGGGGCGCTGGGCGCCCTGGTGCGCGAGTACCTGGCGGGCCGGCCCAGTGAAGACCTCGGTCCGACCCAGATCGGCAAGGCCCTCGGCCGCTCCCAGGGGGCGGTGTCCAATGCCCTGGCCCGCTTGGAGGCCGGTGGCGAGGCACAGCTCGTGAGCGCCTCGCCTCGCCGCTACCGGATCGTCGAATCCCGATAGTCCGGCCCTGGTAGTCCGTACCCCGCGGCCTCGTGCCCTGCGGGGTACTGACTACCCCACATCGGGGTACTGACTACCCCACTTCGGGGTAGTGGCCCCGGACGGCGACCCGACCCCCGCCGCACGGGGTTGGCGAAGAAATTTCTTCCGGCGACTGGGCGGTGGTGACCCCGCGGACTACCCCACTTCGGGGTAGTCGGTACCCCACCCCACTGAGCTGCCCGAACGCGACGGGCCGGTCAGGACACCCCGCGAGTACCCCACATTCGGGGTAGTCGTGGGGTTCGGCCGAGTGGGTCGATTCGGGGTAAAAGCGGGGTACCCCGCGTGGCGCGATGGCGGCTCCCAGTGAAAGGAGCTGCCCATGGCCCCCCGCCGCATCCTCACCGACTCGCCGTTCGACACCCTGGAGAAGACCTTCGATCTCCTCGTCGCCGGCCCCAACCCCCTCGCCCTCGACGGCGCCACGGTCGCCGGCCTGCCGGACCGGGCGATCCCGCTCGGGGAGCTGAAGGCGAGGCTCCTGCACCCCTCCACGCCGTTCGACGTGCGCGACGCGGTGGTCAACGAGCTCGCCGCCCGCTCCCGCGCCCAGGGCGGGGCGTGGACGGTCGGGCTGGCCGGGGTGCTCCTGCCCGGCCTGCGCCGCGCCGCCTGGCCGCTCGTCCAGGCTTGCCCCGGCAAGGCGGCCGACATCGAGGCCGAGACCCTGACCGCATTCCTGGCCGCGGTCGCCGACTGCAAGCCGGGCCGGGCTCGGCTGGCGTCACGGTTGTGCTGGCTGGCCCGCATCGGCGCCAACCGGTTACTTCGCGCCGAGCTGGCCGAACGTGCCCGACCCGGTAACGAACCGGTATCCGCGGCCCCGCCCCGGCCGTGGGGGCACCCCGACCTCGTCCTCGCCAAAGCGGTCCGGGCCGGGGTGCTCAGCGCGGCGGACGCCGAGCTGATTGGCGCCACCCGCATCGGCGACGTCGACCTGGCCGACGCCGCCAACGCAGTCGGGCTCAGCTACAAGACCTGCCACCAACGGCGCCGCCGCGCTGAATCGGCTCTCGCCGAGTGGCTCACCTCTGACGACTATCCGCCGGATGAGTTTGTCGAAAAGAGGGCCGAAACCCCTTGTTCTTCTAGTGGGGGTCGTCCCCGGCACGGCCGGTCACAGGACCGGCGACCGGACAAGCGTCGCTCGACACCACCACCGAGGAGGTGAGAGTGCCCAACCCGGCCCGACCGGACCGACCGGGCCGACCCCCGCGCCATGCCCCGGGCACCGGGGCCGAACCGAGGAGGCCGCCACGACACATCCAACCCCCAAGAACCCCACCCAACCGGACCATCCGGGACCCGCCCGGCGCCTGTTGCGCAGGCTGGCGCGACGGCCCCCGGTCGGCCTGCGCCGGCTGGGACTCGCGGCTCTGATCACCCTCGGCCTGCTGGTGGCAGTCGCACCCCCGGCTTTCGCAGCCGGCGGCAGCCCGACGCTGAGTGGGGTGATCAGCAACCTGACCAACTGGATCGTCGGCATCCTGGCCGGGGTCGCCACCTTGTTCCTGACCATCGGCGGGCTGCGCTACCTGACCGCAGGCGGCGACCCCGGCCAGGTCGAGAAGGCCAAGATCGCCCTCAAGTCGGCGGCCATCGGTTACGCGCTGGCCGTCTTGGCCCCGCTGCTGGTCTCTATCCTCGCGTCGCTGGTCGGCGGATGACGACCCGGCCCCACACCTGGCGACCCCGACACCCGAGGCTGCTCATCGCGATCGGCGCCCTAATCGCCGTGCTCGCTCTCGGCGGCAGCGTCCATAGCGCCAAGGCTTATGGTGCCCACGCCCAGGTGTTCCACCGCTCCGGTGCGAAGTTCACGACGGTCGTGCTGACCGCCGCCCACGTCTCGGGCTCGACCACCGCTGCGTCGACCAACACGGCGTCGACCACTCCGACCACGGCCGGGCCGGGCTCGGGGTCGTCGGGCGAGGGGCCGCCGGGCATCCAGGTGGGTCCCGGCAACGCCTCCGCACCGACAACGCCGGCTCCGGGCAGCGGCGGCAGTGTCAGCGGGGGCACCCAGTCCTCGCCGGGTCTGTTCGATATCACCGGCCACATCACCGCGGCCATCGACAGCTGGTTCCGCGACCTTGTCACCTCCGCCCTCGACCCGATCCTCACCCTGCTCGGCCACACCCTGCTCGCCACCCCCAACGTCACTGCGCAGAGCCGGGTCGGTCAGCTGTGGCGGATGACCGAGGGCATCGCCGACGCCTTCCTGGTCCTGTTCGTGCTCGTCGGCGGGGCGATCGTCATGGGCCACGAGACCATCCAGACCCGCACCGCCATCAAAGACGTCCTGCCCCGCATCGTTGTCGCCGCAGCGGCGGTCAACGCCAGCCTCAGCTTGGCCGGTCTCGCTATCTCGACGGCCGACTCGCTCTCCCAAGCGGTCCTCGGCCAGGGCGTCGACCCGTCCCAGGCCGCAGTGGTGCTGCGCCAGCTCGTCCTCGGCTCTATGGCAGACGGCGGCATCTTCGTCGTCCTCTTGGGCGGGGTCGTCGCCGTCCTCGCCATCATCCTGCTCGCCACCTACATCGTCCGCCTGGCGCTGGTGATCTTGCTCATCGTGGCCGCCCCGATCTGCCTGGTCTGCCACGCCCTTCCCCAAACCGAGGGCCTGGCCCGACTGTGGTGGCGGGCCTTTGCCGGCACCCTGGCCGTCCAAGTCGCCCAATCCCTCGTACTGGTCACCGCCCTGCGGGTGTTCCTGGCCTCGGGCGGCCCGGCCAACCTGGGGATCGCCTCAACCGGCGGCCTCGTCGACCTTCTTGTCAGCGCCTGTTTGTGCTGGGTGCTGGTCAAGATCCCCGGCTGGGTCAGCCGGGTCGTGTTCTCCGGCTCACGTGGTCACGGCGGCCTCGGACGGGTGGTGCGCGACGTCATCATCTACAAGGGCGCCAAGGCCCTCGCCGCGGGGGTCGGGCTGTGAGCCCCGCCGAGCGGGCACGGGACCGGACCCGGGTGCGCATCCCCGCCGACGTCGAGCGCCCCGACAAGCTCCTCGCCGGCCTGACCGCCCGCCAGCTCGCCATCCTGGGCGTCACCGCGGTGGCTCTCTGGATCGGCTACACCGCCACCCGCCACCTGATCCCGCCCGTGGTCTTCGGCGTGGTGGCGGTGCCCGTCGGCGCGGTGGCGGCGATGCTCGCCCTCGGTCGGTTCGAGGGGGTCGCCGCCGATCGGTGGGTAACCGCGGCGTGGCGCCACCACCGCGGCCCACACCGGCTCGTGCCGGCCCCCGACGGGATCACCCCAGCCCCAGCCTTCGTCGGCGCCATCTCGGCCGGCGCGGACGGCCCGCTGCCGGCACCGCTACGCCTCCCCGTCACCGGGGTCCGCTCCGACGGGATCGTGGACCTGGGCGGCGATGGGCTGGCGCTGGTGTGCCGGGCCAGCGCGGTCACCTTCGCCTTGCGGACCCCGACCGAACAAGAAGCGCTGGTGGCCGGATTCGCCCGGTTCCTGAACTCCCTCGCCGAGCCCGTCGAGGTCCTGGTGCGGGCCGAGCCGGTCGACCTCACCCCAGCCATCGACGCCCTGCTCGACTCGGCACCTGGCCTGCCGCACCCCGCCCTGGAGGTAGCGGCCCGCGGCCACGCCCGGTTCCTGGCTGAGTTGGCCGAACGTCGTGACCTCCTCCGACGTGAGGTGCTGGTCGTGCTGCGCCAGCGCGGCGGTGACGACGCCGCGGGGCGTCTCCATCGACGGGCCGCCGAAGCCGGCGGCGCCCTCGGAGCGGCGGGTGTGACCCTCAACGTCCTCGACGGTCCTGAGACCGCTGAGTGCCTAGCCCGCGCTCTCGACCCGGCCGGCACCACCCGGCCCCCCGGCCTGGCTGGCGCCGCTGCCTACGACAACGAGGAGCCCGTCACCCTCGCCCAACCCGCTCGCCGCCAACCGAACCGCGCTGTGCATCGAGACACCGTGCGTCGAGACACGAAACGCGGAAGCCAATGATGAGCCTGCTCTCCCGCATCCCCCGGCCCGCTTCCCGGCCGCCGTCGCCGTTCGGTCCCGACGCCATCGAGGTCGGCCCCCGGGCCGTGCGCATAGGGGACGGCTGGTGCGCCAGCTTCGCCATCGTCGGCTACCCCCGCGAGGTCGGCCACGGCTGGCTGGAGCCGCTCACCGCCCACCCCAGCCGCCTCGACGTCGCACTGCACATTGAGCCGGTCCCGGCCAACATCGCCGCCGACCGCCTCCGCCGCCAACTGGCCAGGCTCGAATCCGGGCGGCGGGCCGACGCCGCCAAAGGCCGCCTGGGCGACCCCGACGTCGAGGTCGCCGCCGAGGACGCCCGAGAGCTGGCCGCCGGGCTGGCCCGCGGCGAGCAGAAGCTGTTCCGTGTCGGGCTCTACCTCACCGTCCACGCCCGCACCGAGAAAACCCTCGACGCCGAATGCGCACGGGTGCGGGCGGTGTGCGCCTCGATGCTCCTCGACGCCCAGCCGTCCACCTGGCGCACCCTGCAGGGCTGGACCTCCACCCTGCCCGTCGGGGTCGACGCCCTCGGCCAGCGCCGCTCCTTCGACACCGACGCCCTCGCCGCGTCGTTCCCGTTCGCCTCGGCCGAGCTGTCCGCCACCCAAGGCGTCCTCTACGGCACCGCTACCAATGGGTCCGGGCTGGTGCTGTGGGACCGCTTCGCCCAGGACAACCACAACTCGGTCATCCTCGCCCGCTCCGGTGCGGGCAAGTCGTACCTGGCCAAGCTCGAAGCCTTGCGGTCCCTCTACCGAGGGATCGAGGTCGCGGTGGTCGACCCCGAGGACGAGTACCGCCGGCTGGCCGAGACGGTCGGCGGCGCGTACGTCCACCTCGGCGCTCCCGGTGTCCGGGTCAACCCCTTCGACCTCGCCCCCGGACCCCGATCCTCCGAAGCGGATGCGCTCACCCGCCGGGCACTATTCGTCCACACCCTCATCGCCGTCCTCCTCGGCGGAAAACCCGACCCGGCATCGACCGCGGCGCTCGACCGGGCGATCGTCGCTGCCTACGAATCGGTGGGGATCACCGCCGACCCCCGCAGCCACGCCCGACCGGCACCCCTGCTCCGTGACCTCGCTGCCGCCCTGGAGTCCGACGGCGACCCCGCCGCTCGGACGCTGGCCGCCCGGCTGGCGCCGTTCACCACCGGCACCCACCGGGGCCTCTTCGACGGGCCGACCACCACCCGCCCCGACGGCCACCTCATCGTCTTCAGCCTGCGAGACCTACCGGGCGAGCTGAAGGCCGCGGGGACGCTGCTCACCCTCGACGCCATCTGGCGGCGAGTGTCCGACCCCGCCAACCGGAAGCGCCGGCTGGTGACCGTCGACGAAGCGTGGCTGCTCATGTCGGAGCCGTCGGGGGCCGAGTTCCTCTTCCGCATGGCCAAGTCCGCCCGCAAGCACTGGGCCGGGCTCACCGTCGTCACCCAAGACGCCGGCGACCTGTTGGGCTCGCCCCTGGGACAGGCCGTCATCGCCAACTCCGCTACCCAGATCCTGCTCCGCCAAGCCACCCAATCCATCGACACCCTCACCGACGCGTTCGGCCTGTCAGCCGGCGAACGCGCCTACCTCCTCGGCGCGGCACGCGGCCAGGGCCTCCTCGCCGCGGGCGTCGACCGGGTGGCCTTCACCGCCTTGGCCAGCGCCGAGGAGGACGACGTGTGCCGCACCGGGATCGAGCAGACCCTCGACGACGTCCCCGACCTCTGACACAAGGAGCACACAACATGCCAGCAGTGGGCGTCGCCCTTCCTGCCCCCCAACCGGTCCTACCCCCTACCGTCGCCGGTCCCTTGGGGAACTACCTGACCCACCCCGGCGCCACCACCTCGCATCTCGTCCATCACCTGGGCCATCTGGTCGGCCACCTGGCCATCACGTTCGGCCCGGCCGCCGCCGGTGTGGCGCTGGTCGGCCTGCTGGCGCTCACCGTGGTCCGTCGGACCCAGGCCGCCCGAATGGGCGAGGACGCCCGGCTGGTCGTGGTGCTGACCCCACCCGACGTCGATCCCCAAGGGGCAGCCACCTTGTGGACCAACCTCGTCGCCCTCCTCCGACCGGCCTGGCGGCGCTTCCTCGGCGGCCAGCCCCACCTCGGCTTCGAGCTCACCGCCTCCGACGGCGGGCTCACCATCGCCATCTGGGTGCCGGGACAGATCCCGCCTGGACTGGTCGAGCGGGCCGTCGAGGCCGCCTGGCCCGGGGCTCGCACCGAGACCATCCCCGCTATCCCTCCGCTCGTGGGTGACGGGGTGGCGACCGGAGGCACGCTGGCGCTGGCGCTCCCCGAGCACTACCCGCTGCGCACCGAGCACAAGGTCGACCCCCTCCGACCCCTCATCGGCGCCCTGGCCGGCCTCGACGAAGCCGAGTCGGCTGCCGTGCAAATTTTGGCCCGCCCCGTCACCGGCCGACGCCTCACCCGCCTCCACAAAGCCGCCGCCGCCCGCCGCTCCGGGCGGCCCACCACCCGCACCGCCCGACTGATCGACCTGGCCACCCCCGGACCGGTCACCCAGGCCCCGGCCACCGACCCCTCGCGCTCCGCGGACGTGGCCGACATCTTGGACAAGGCCGCCCAACCCTCATGGGCCATCTCCGTCCGTTACGCCGTGGCAACCACCGCCACCGACGGCCGAGCCGCCCTCCGGCTGCGGGGCCGGGCGCACGCCGTCGCCTCCGCCTTCGCCCTCTACGCCGGACGGAACCGCCTCGACCGCCACCGGCTCCGCCACCCCGCCCAGGTACTCGCCGCCCGCCGCCTCGGACGGGGCAACCTGGTCTCGGTCGCCGAGCTGGCCACCCTGGCCCACCTGCCCACCGACGCCAGCGTCCCCGGCCTGGCCCGAGCCGGGGCCAACGCCGTGGCCCCCCCGCCGGCCGTAGCTCGCTCGACCCCCCCCGGATCGAACACCCAAAGTGGCCGAGCACTCGGCGCGCCCAAGCTGCTCGGCGACGCCCAAGCCGGCGGCCGCGGTCCCGTCGCCCTCGCTGTCCCCGACGCCCGCTACCACCTCCACGTCATGGGAGCCACCGGGTCGGGCAAGTCGACGCTGCTCACCAACCTGGTCCTCGGCGACATAGCGGCCGGCCGCGGCGTGGTGGTGATCGACCCCAAGGGCGACCTGATCACCGACCTGTGCGACCGGCTCCCCGAAGAGGCGGCGGAGCGCACCGTGCTCATCGACCCCGAAGACCCCCACGCGGCCCCGGTCCTCAACGTCCTGTCGGGACCGGACCCAGACCTGGTCGTCGACAACCTGGTCGGGATCTTCCGGTCCATCTTCGCCGCCTTCTGGGGACCCCGGACCGACGACGTGCTCCGATCCGCCTGCCTCACCCTGCTCCGCTACGGGGCCGCGACGGGCGCCTCGACCAGCCTGGCCGACGTGCCCCGTCTGCTCGCCGACGACGAGTTCCGCGCCCCGAGGATTGCGGCGGTGGCCGACGACACCGTCGGGCTCGGAGGGTTCTGGGGCTCCTACGAGGCCATGAGCGAGGCCAGCCGTGCCCAGGTCATCGGCCCGGTCATGAACAAGCTCCGGGCGTTCCTGCTCCGCGACTTCGTGCGTTCAGTGGTCGGCCGACCGGATTCCAGCTTCGATATGGGACAGGTCCTCGACGGCGGCATCTGCCTGGTCCGGGTGCCCAAAGGCATCCTGGGCGAGGAGACCGCCAAGCTGCTCGGCAGCTTCGTGGTCGCCAAGGTGTGGCAGACCGCGACGCATCGCGCCCGGCTCGGCCAAGCCGCCCGGGTCGACGCCTCCCTCGTCGTCGACGAGTGCCAGAACTTCCTCAACCTCCCGCGATCCTTCGACGAGATGCTGGCCGAGGCCCGCGGCTACCGGCTCTCCATGGTCCTCGCCCACCAACACCTCGGCCAGCTGCCACGGGATCTCCGCGAAGCCGTCTCGGCCAACGCCCGGACCAAGGTGTGGTTTTCCATGTCCCCCGAGGACGCCCACACCCTCGGCCACCACGTCGGCCCCGAAGTCTCCGAGCACGACCTGTCCCACCTCGGCGCCTACACCGCCGCCGCCCGCCTGGCCGTCGACGGCGAGGAGACCCCCGCCTTCACCCTCCGCACCCGGCCCGCGCCGCCGGCCATAGCGGGACGAGCCGAGGCCGTCCGGGAGGCCAACCGGGCCGCCCACACCCGCCCCGTCAAGCCTCCCGTAGCGCCGGCCCGACCGGCCCTGGCCGGACGGACCCTGCCCGCACCCGCACACCCCTCCGCCGCTCCCCGAGGTGGGAGCGATGTCCGTGAGGGGCTCCACCAAGGGCTCCGCAACGGGCTCCGCGAGGGCCTCCGTCCTGGATCGGAGCCCTCACCCCGCCTCGGACCGCCACCACATCGGACCGCAGGGGGCTCCGTGGCGCCGGCGGACTTAAAGGGTGAGAAGTCGTGAGTCCGTCGGAGATGTCCGGCCAAGGGCGGGTCCGCATTGCATCGTCGGGGGGAGCGCCACCAGGCGCCGCAGCGGGAACCATCGCGCCGTCAGGCGCCATCAAGGCAGCTACAGCGCCGTCAGGCACCGCATCGACTGCGCCGTCAGGCCCGATGGTCGGTCGTCGTGGATGGCGAGACCTCGATCGTCGGCTGCTGCCCGTCCTCGGTCGGCTCACCGAACGGGACCGACGCCTGTGCCGACTCCTCGAGGACCACCGTGTCCTCACCACCGCACAGGTAGCCGACGTCGGCTTCACCGGGGAACGACGAGCCCGCATGCGGCTCGGCGAGCTCCACGCCCTCGACGTGCTCGACCGCTTCCGACCCCGCACCGGCGGGAACCCTGGCCCCTTCCACTGGGTCCTCGGCCCGCTCGGGGCCGCCCTTGCCGCCGCCGAAGCCGGCATCGATGTCGCCGACCTCGACTGGCGCCGCGGCCTCGTCCACGACCTGGCCGCCAGCCAACGCCTGGCCCATCTCGTCGGCCTCAACGGCTTCTTCACCGCCCTGCTCCGCTCCGCCCGGACCCACCCCGGTCGCTCACTCGACGAGTGGTGGTCCGAGCGGCGCTGCGCCCGCGAGTGGGGCGAGGTCGTCCGCCCCGACGGCTACGGCGTCTGGACCGAAGGCGACACCACCCTCCCGTTCCTCCTCGAACACGACAACGGCACCGAACGCCTCGCCCGCCTCGCCCAAAAACTCGACGGCTACGCCCGCCTCGCCGCCGAGGCCGGCCACCCCAACTGGGTCCTCTTCACCTTCCCCGGCCCCCGCCGCGAAGCCGACGCCCGCCGAGTCCTGGCTCGCCCGGACGTCCCCGTCGCTACCGCCGCCCGATCACCCCACCCCGCACCCGGCTTCAGCCCTGACACCGACGTCTGGCTGCCGGTCGGCAACCGCGGCCCGCGCCTCCGCCTCGTCCAGCTCGCCGGGCTGGCCATCGGCACGTGAGCCTCGGCCTCGACGCCACCGCCTCCTCCGGGCTCGGCACCAAGATCGCCACCGGTGCCGCCGGCCTCGTCCTCCTGGTCGCCGTCCTCGCCGCCGGAGCCGGCGCCGGAGTCGCCTCGCTCCTCGGTGGCGGCGACAGCACTCCCAGCACTACGGCCACCGACAACATCCCCACCGCCATGCTCACCCTCTACCAAGAGGCCGCCGCCACCTGCCCCGGCCTGCCCTGGACGGTGCTCGCCGCCATCGGCACCGTCGAATCGGGCAACGGCACCTCGAACCTGCCCGGCGTCCACTCCGGTGCCAACTCCGCCGGGGCCGAGGGACCCATGCAGTTCGAACCGGCAACCTTCGCCGCCTACGACACCCCCGTCCCGCCCGGCGGGGCCGACCCGCCTAGCCCGTATGACCCGACCGACGCCGTCTACGCCGCCGCCCGGATGCTCTGCGCCAACGGGGCCGCCAACGGTGCCAACCTCAACCAGGCCGTCTACGACTACAACCACAGCCAGACCTACGTCTCCGAGGTCCTCGACCTCGCCCAGACTTACGGGCAGTCCCAAGCCCAAACCGTCGCCGCCGGCACGGCCGGCGGGATCGCCGTCGACTGGGCCCTCGCCCAAGTCGGTACGCCCTACGACTGGGGTGGAGAGACCCCAGGGGTCGGCTTCGACTGCTCCGGGCTCACCCAGGCCGCCTACAAGGTCGCTGGAGTCGTGCTGCCGCGCACCGCCCAAGAGCAGTACGACGCTGGACCGATGGTTCCGGACGGGACGCCGCTCCAGCTGGGCGACCTGCTGTTCTTCGGTCAGAGCAGGAGCGCCGTCGACCACGTCGGGCTCTACATCGGCGTCCAGGCCGGCCGGACGGTCATGGTCGACGCCCCCCACCCCGGTGCTGCGGTGCGCGTCGAGCCGTTCCCGGCGACCCTCGGGGCGAGCTGGGGCGGCGAAAGCTTCCTGGGCGCCGTAGCGCCGGGCTCGTGACGGAAGGGATTGGCCGCGACAACACCGGGGAGCGCCGGACGGGAAGCAGGCTGCTCGCCGGCTCGTAGCCTGGCTGGGACGCTGCCTACCGTCGGCCAGGGCACCCTCGGGATCGAAGCGCTGGCCGGCCTGCTCGTCGATGCGGGGGTCCCGAACCTCGTCGATGTGCGCTCGTTCCCAGGCAGCCGCCGTGTCCTGCATTTCAGCCGAGGCGCTGGACTGCTGGGTCCCGGCCGCCGGTGTCGGCTACGAGTGGAGGGCCGCCCTCGGAGGCCGGCCGAAGGCCTCCACCGGCCTCGCTGAACGTGGCGAGTGAGTGGGTCTGAACGGGGGGACTCCTCATGCACGAATCTTGCGGCAACTTGAAGGCCAAACGCTGCGGAGATGCCCCAGCCACTTCCCTGTCCAATCTGCGGACGGAGATGTTGACCGATCCGACTCAGTCGGCTCCGCTGGTCAGGATTTCGTCGTCCAAGCCACCATCGCCGTCGATCGCGCCGACCCAGCTAGCGAGGATCGGTAGGAGCGTCGCAGTGGATGAGTCGGGTTGGGTGGTGTAGATGACGAGTCGCTGGTCGGGTTCTTGGGGCGCAGAAACGATCTCGATGTCGAAGGAGAGGTCGCCTACGGTGGGATGGCGGATTCGTTTCGCAACAGACGCGTAGTCGCGTACGGCGTGATCGTTCCACCATCGCTCGACGTCGGTGTCAGCGCTGCGCAGCTCTGTGATAAGCGCCTGGAGGCGGCGGTCGTCTGGTCGTCGGCCTACCTCGCGGCGAAGAGCAGCGACCGAGGCTTGAGCGAAATCGGCCCAGTTGATGATCCGTTCCCGGGCGACCGGGTCGAGGAACAGGTACCGCACGAACGACGTGGCCGGCTCGAGGGGGCGTCCCAACACGGCCCGCAGCAGCCCGTTGCGGGCCAGTATGTCCCCCCGGTGACCGAGGAGGAGTACCGGCCGATGGTCGAGGGCGCCCATGACACGCAGGAGGCCCGGGTCGGGGCGCTGCGCCCGGCTGGCCGTGGCGGTGCGGCGGTCCGGTGTCGGATCGGCCAGGTCGTAGAGGTGGGCGCGCTCTACCTCGCCGAGGCGTAAGGCCCGGGCCAGTGAGTCGAGCACGTCGCGCGACACGTGGGTCTGGCGGCCTTGCTCGACCCGGCTGTAGTAGTCGGGGCTGACCCCGGCGAGCACGGCCAGCTCGTCGCGACGCAACCCGGGTACCCGCCTCGGCCCGGGGAACGGGTCGATACCGGCTTGCGCCGGGGTCAGGCGGTCCCGTCGAGAACGGAGGAACACCCCCAGCGCTGCTCGATCCCTGGCCATGCCCCCACCCTACGGGGACACCTCCGCCGACTGGGTGGTCACACCATGCCCAGGTTCATCAGCACCTCGCTCACCTCGTGGCGACCCCGTAGACCGGTGCCATGACATCCACTACCCCCACCAACGGACCTTCGACAGACTCCTCTGACCGACCCGGTCGACCCGCCGACGGCGGGAGCGCCAGGACGAGCACCAGCCCCGACCTGACCAGCGAGACCATGCAGCAGTGGCGATTGCCCGCTGACGCCACCACCCCTGGTTCCCTCGTCGTCGAAGAAGTCGAGAAGCCAACCCCCGGACCGGGCGAGGTCCGTGTCCGTGTGAGGGCGATCTCGATCAACTCTCGCGACCGTATGATCCTGACCACACCGTTCGGGCGCATCCCGGGTCGCGACCTGGTCCCGTTGTCCGACGTCGCCGGGGAGATCGACGCACTCGGGCCGGAGGTGACCGGCTGGCAGGTGGGAGACCGCGTCACGGACATTCACAACGGCTCCTGGATAGACGAGATCGTGCCGACCGGCGGCAGCATCGGGCCCGGTTCCCTCGACGAGCGCGGCGTGCTGGCGCAATGGGTGATCCTGCCGACCCGACGTGTGGCCGCAGCGCCCAAGAACTTTGACTTCTCCGAGGCGTCGACCCTGCCGGTGGCGGGCGTGACCGCGTGGCATGCGTTGTTCGAGGACCACCCGGTCACTGCGGGACAAGCAGTCCTGGTGATCGGCACCGGCGGCGTCGCGCTGTTCGCCTTGCAGATGGCAAAGGCCGTCGGCGCCCGTGTGTATCTCGCGGTCCGCCAAGAGTCGAAGGGCCAGCAGGCCGTCGCGCTCGGCGCAGACGGCTTCGTCAACACCGGGGATGCGGACTGGGGCAAGCGTGTCGCTGGACTCGCTGGCGACGGAGTGAACAAGGTCGTCGACACTGTCGGGCCCGGTCTGCTCGCCCAAGAGCTCGACGCTCTGGCGATCTCCGGGGAGATCGCCATGCTCGGCTTGTTCCAGACAGAGGCCGCGCCGCTCGACTACTTCGCCATGATGGGAAAGCTCGCGAGCCTGCGAGCGGTCGCCGTCGGCAGCGGCCGGATGCAGCGGGACCTCGTCGCCTTCGTCGAGGACCACGACATCCACCCCGTCATCGGGACCCGCTTCGGCTTCGCGCAAGCCCCCGACGCCTACGAGGCGCTGAGCGGACCCGACGTCTTCGGCAAGATCACTATTGATGTTGCCTGACACCCTGCGACCTGAAGGAGGGATCCCGTGCCTGATCTCGACCACATCCGGATCAACCAGCTCTCCCCCGCCGGGACCGCATGGCTGGCAGACCTGCTCGCCCGCATCGAGACTCTCAATATCGACGTGTACGCCAAGGCCATGGCCGAGGATGTCGAGCTGGTGCTGGCCAACGGCACCGCGACCCTCACCGGCCGGCATGCGGTGCGCTCCGCGTTCCGCGACGGCTGGCAGAACATGTCGTTTCTGCTGCACCATGAGGAGAACATCTACGGCGAAGATGACCACTTCGTGCACGAGTCGAACGTCGACTACCGGGATACCGCCGGTCTGACCTGGTCTGCGAGGTCGACGGCCTGGATCGACCGGGACAGGAACGGTCGACTCGTGCGCGCCCGCATCTACGGCGAAGCGTCACCATGACCGGCTGTTCACCCATCAGAGAAGGAGAAGCACTATGGGTCGACTGAGTGATCAGACGGCCATCGTCACTGGCGCCGCAAAGGGAATCGGCGCTGCGATCGCAGAAGCGCTCGCCGCGGACGGCGCTAATGTGACCATCACGTACGCGCACGACCACGACGGTGCCGCCGCGCTGGTCACCCGGATCACAGAGGCCGGCGGCTCGGCCTTGGCGGTGCAGGGCGACGTGGCGAGCCCCGAGGACACCGCGCAGGTCTTCGCAGCATCGCGTGAGCGGTTCGGGCCGGCAACGGTGCTGGTCAGCAACGCTGGCGTGTTCACCTTCGGGCCGCTCGAGAGCGTTACCGTGCGCGAGTTCCACCGGCACTTCGACACGAACGTGCTCGGGGCATTTCTCGCCGCGCAGGCGTTCGTGCGCCAGCCGGAGGCTGACCGCGGCTCGATCGTGATCATCTCGAGCGTCGGGGTGGCCGTGAGCTCACCGAACGCCTCCCTCTACGCCGCTACCAAGTCCGCCCTGGTTGGGATGACCCGCAACCTCTCGGTGGAGCTCGCCCCGCGAGGGATCCGAGTCAACGCGATCGCTGTCGGCCTCGTCGACACCGAAGGCACCCGGGCGGCGGGCACGGTCGGCGGCAGCTACGACGAGCAGATTGCGAAGTCGATCCCGCTCGGCCGGATCGGGCGCCCTGGGGACATCGGTCCTGTCGCCGTCTTCCTCGCCTCGGACGATGCCCGCTGGATCTCGGGTGACACTGTGTTCGCCGCCGGGGGAGCGGGGTGAGGAACAGGTGACCAACGAATACCTTGCTGTTGGCCGACGTCGTCGGGCCAGGTGGCTTGACGTTCCCAAGGGTGTCCACCCACGCCGAAAGCATGCCCCGGATCCGTTTCATCAACGATGTAACGACCTTTGGCAGGCTGGGTCTGTGGCCCGGATATGCGCCGCCGCCCCGCTGAGGACGGGGAACTGTTCTTGCGGGGGGCCGCGCCGCACGAGCGGCTGAACTGGAGCAGGATCGGGGTGGGTTGTTCGCGCAACGTGCGAGCGAGCGGGGCTTCCCAGATCCTGAGCCCATTGCTTGCGGCACGCCGCGGCCACCGAGGTGCTAGGGCGGCAAGCGTCCCTCGCGGCAGGCGACCAGATGTTGCGAACAACCCTGGAACCCGCCTTGACCCTGGGAACGGGTCGATTCCGGCTTGCGCCGGGGAAAATGCGGTCTCGTCGAGAACGGAAAGCACACCCCCCCTACGGGGACACCCTCGTCGACTGGGTGGTCATGCCATGCCTAGGTTCAGCGGCACCTCGCTCGCTTCGCACCGGGCAGGTAAACCGGGTGCCATGACATCTACCACCCCCAACGACGGAACCTATCCAGATCCCCAGCTGCGCATTGAGGGACGCAACGCGATCGTGACCGGCTCGACGAGCGGGATCGGCGCAGCGATCGTCCGGGCGCTAGCCGCCGAGGGCGCGCATGTCATCGTGAGCGGCCGTGACACAACCCGCGGAGACGCGCTCGTCGGCGAGATCCGGGAAGCAGCCGGAAGAGCCGACTTCCTGGCCGTCGACCTGGCCGGGTCCTACGACCAACTCCGGGCCTTCGCCGCCGACGCCACCGCCACACTCGGCGGCCAGGTGGACATCCTGGTCAACAACGCAGGAATCTACCCCGTCACCCTCACCGACGGGCTCGCCGACGCCGACCTCGACGCAATGCTGGCAGTCAACGTCCGAGCCCCACACGTCCTCGTCGCCGCCGTCGCCCCGGCCATGGCCGAACGCGGCAGCGGCACCATCGTCAACATCGGATCGTGGATGGCCCGGGTCGGGAACCCCGCCGGGGCGATGTACACCGCCACCAAGGCCGCCGCCGAGCAACTCACTAGGGCCTGGGCTGCAGAGTACGGACCCCGCGGCGTCCGGGTGAACTCCGTCGCACCAGGGGTAACCCTCACCCCAGGCAACGAGACCGCCCGGACAGTCCTCGACCACATGGCCAAGGGCACCCCCGCCGGTGTCGTGGTCCAACCCGAAGACATCGCACGCGGCGTTGCGTTCATCGTCTCCGACGACGCCTCCATGATCCACGGCATCACCCTCGACATCGACGGAGGAATCTCCGCCACCCGTCCCAGCTGACCTGGGCGAACCCGAAACTCGACCGCCGACAGTCCCCTCCAACCACCCGGTCCGACCCTTGAGCGACCGGTCCTCCTCGAAGCAGCAAGAAAGCCACCGATGAACCGAATCACGACTTCGTTTGACGCCACCAGCACCGCCGCCGATGTCATCGCAGGTATCGACCTGTCGAACCGAGCGGTGATCGTCACCGGCGCCGCATCAGGCATCGGTGTCGAGACGGCGCGCGCGCTCGCCGCCACCGGGGCGACAGTCACCCTCGCAGTTCGCGACGTCGAGGCCGGCCAACAGGTCGCAGGCGACATCGTGGCCACAACCGCCAACCGGGCCGTTTACGTAGAAAAGCTCGACCTCGCCGATATCGCCTCGGTCGAGGACTTCACGCACCGCTGGCACGGCCCGCTCCACGTGCTGGTCAACAATGCCGGGGTGATGATGCCACCCGAGTCGTACACCTCACTGGGTTGGGAGCTGCAGTTCGCGACCAACCACATGGGCCACTTCGCCCTCGCGCTCGGTCTGCACGGTGCACTCGCCGCTGACGGTGCAGCGCGGATCGTCTCGGTGAGCTCGAGCGGGCACGGCAACTCGCCCGTCGTCTTCGACGACCTGTTCTTCGACCGGCACCCCTACGACCCCGGCAAAGCCTACGGGCAATCCAAGACCGCCAACGTCCTCTTCGCCGTCGAGGCCACCCGACGCTGGGCCGACCACGGCATCACGGCCAACGCCGTCATGCCCGGCGGGATCTTCACGAATCTGCAGCGGCACTGGGACCCCCAAGCCCTCGCCGCCGCCCAAAAAGCCTCTATCGCTGCAGGCCTGACGGGGAAGACCCCCGAGCAAGGCGCCGCCACCTCCGTCCTCCTCGCCACCTCCCCAAAACTGGCCGGTGTCGGGGGAAGGTACTTCGAGGACTGCCGCGAAGCCGAACTCGTCGCCCAGATCACCGACGGCCTCCACGGTGTCTGCGGCTACGCCCTCGACCCCGCCGCTGCCCTACGCCTCTGGGAAGTATCACTCGGCTTGCTCGCAGCCGCCGGCTATCGCGGTTGACCTCGACGGAGGTCCACTCCAGGACCGTCCCCCTTCCGACCACGGCGGTCACGGCATCGGCCGCCGGATGCACGAGCCCGCCGCGCACATTCCCAACGACGGTCGCCCCGGTCGCGGGCTCACGCTGCGACCCGGGCTGGCGGTCGCGATCGAGCCCTGGTTCCTCGCTGGCGGACTCGACGCCTACCGGGTCGACCCCGACGGCTGGACCCTACGCAGCACCGACGGCTTTCGCGGCGCCCACTTCGAACACACCATTGCCATCACCGACGACGGACCCGTCATCCTCACTGCTCTGTAAGCTACGGGTGTTTGGCGGCGGGCCCCGCCCCAGTCGTGGGATCGGCTGGCGGGCAGATCTGCTGGCGGGCAGATCGGCTGGCAGAGGCTGCCCGCCGTTGGCCATCGGACCTCGCCGGAGCGTCACCTACGCCGTTGGTGGCGCTTTCCCCTGCTTCGGGGGGCGGTCGGGGCGGATAGTACGGAGCAGCCCGGCGAGGACGGCGTCTTTGGCGCGCGCACGGTCGTAAGGGTCCCCACCGATGATGGTCTGGAGGCCGAGTCCGCGGAGCTGTCCGATCAGGGCTGCGGCGGTACCGGAGTCGTCGAGGTCGTCGCGGACGGTCCCGTCGTGGCGGCCGGCTAGCAGATCGCGTTCGATCTCGTCGGAGAACTGCCGGTCCCGCTCGGCGAAGACAGCACGCAGCTCAGGGGACGCACCGACTGACTCCGCCCATAGGAGCAGGAATGCGCGGGCGTACGGCTCTCCCGAGGACACTTGGTCGATGTAGGTCTCGACGAGGGCGAGCAGTCGTTCGACGCCGTGGGCCCGCTCGTCGGGCGGGGCGACACGTCGTTGCGCAGCGCGAGCAAGGCTCGCCAGCAGGGCTTCTTTGGTGCCGAAGTGGTGGTTGACAATCCCCCGGCTGTAGCCGGCTTCGCGACCGACCTCGCCGAGGGTCACCAGCACCGAGCCTCCGCGTGCCACCAGCCGGGCGGTGGCGTCAAGCACCTTTCGCTCAGTATCGGCGCGCCGCTCCTGCTGGGTGCGGCGCGCCGGGCGGGCGTAGTCCCGGTCCGTGGCCGCCGGCACCTCACGCCACCGGCTCGAAGAACCCGGTCATGTGGGTGAACCTCCCGTCGGTCCCGATGCGAGCCCAGCTGGTCCCGATGAAGATGGGCTCGTGGTGAGCGTTGAACATCGTCCAGTGCGAGATCGACTGGTCGTGGTGCTCCTGCCAGGTGTCGTTGCGGAAGGTGGCCCCCGGGGAGTTGCGCTGGGTCGCGTCCATCTTGGCCATCAGCTCCTCGTGGCCCTCCGAGACACTGGTCGGGTCGGTGTAGACGCAGGCTTCGTCGACGCTTTGCCGGACCATCTCCCTGCGTCGATCGGCGGGAAGGGCGGACCAAGCCGCTTGGTAGGTGTTCCAGTTGGACAGATGGGCGGCGGACACGGCTGCTCCTGATCGTCGTCGTGACCGACCATCCTACTACTTACTTGTCGTATGGCACGCAAGTTTACCCCGGCGGACCCGGTGCCTCCGCTTGGAGGGCAAGATGGCCGACCGAGTCCGCACGGCGGCCGCGCGGGGCCAACGAGAAGCGCCTCCCTCAAAGCGCTACCGCTCGACGAGCGGCTACCGCGCACCGCCGCTCCTGCGGAGACCGTCCATGATGATGGCGAGAACGTGTCGGGCGCGACGCTCGTAGTCGGCGCGCCCGATCCGGGTCAGCGCGCCGAGCAAGAGGATCACGTCTTCAGCGTCGGCGTCGGCACGGACGACGTTGGCGTCCTTCCCGGCGTCGAGCAGCGTGGTGATAGCAGCACCGATCGGACCGAGGCTGCGAGTCGTGAGGTCCTGCCATAGCGAGGCCTCGACGGCAGCCAGGACGCCATGCTTGACCGTTGCGTACTGCATGACGCAATCGAGCCACAGTGCGAGGGCGTCGGCGGGCTCGTGGTCGATGAGGAGGCGCGCTGCGGCCGCGACCAGCTCGTCGACCTCACAACGGTAGACCTCGGCGAGGAGATCCTCCCTGGTCGGGAAATGCCGGTAGAGCGTCCCCTGGCCGACGCCCGCCTGCCGGGCGATGGCGTGCAGGTTGAGCTCTGCGTCCGACGTCACGACCGCTCGGGCTGCGGCGACGAGCCGTGCCCGGTTGGCGACCGAGTCGGAGCGGCGCGCCGGCGGCGGTGTCACGCCGCTCCGCCCCTACCCGCTTCAGCAAACGGACATCTGTCCGATAAGGTTTTGCAGTAAGCGGACACCTGTCCACTGTAGAAGGAGGAACACCATGTCGGGGATCGACGGCAAGGTCGTGATCATCACGGGCGCGAGCAGTGGCATCGGCGCTGCGACGGCGGTCCTACTTGCGGATCGTGGTGCGGCGGTGGTCCTCGGGGCGCGACGCTCAGACCGCCTCGCGGACCTCGCGGCCCGGATCGCGGCGGCGGGCGGCCGAGCCAGCGTCCAGCAGACTGACGTCACCCAGCCGCAGGACCTGCAACGACTGGTGGAACGGGCGGTCACCGAGCACGGCAGACTCGACGTGCTCGTCGCCAACGCCGGCATCAGCAAGATCGGCCCCGTCGCCGCCCTCGACGTCAGCGGCTGGTCGGCGATGATCGACGTCAACCTTCGAGGTGTCCTGCACGGGATCGCGGCTGCGCTCCCCGTCTTCCGACGTCAAGGGCACGGGCATCTGGTCACGACTGTGTCCACCTCGGGCCTCAAGATCGTCCCCAACCAGGCCGTGTACGCGGCCACGAAAAACGCCGTCAGAACCCTGCTCGAAGGGCTCCGGCAAGAGTCCACCGAAGGTGTCCTGCGCACGACGTCGGTGTCGCCTGGCTATGTCCGCACCGAGCTCGCCGATTCGATCGACGACGAGGCCGTCCGCGCCCAGGTCCGCCAAGGCATGGATGACTTCGCCATCCCACCCGAGGCCGTCGCACGCGCCATCGCCTTCGCGATCGAGCAGCCTGCCGACGTCGAGATCGGAGACATCACCATCCGTCCGACCGTCCAGAACTAGTCCCACAAGTCGAACGGCTTGCGAGAGCGGTCCAAGTGACCGGACCGGCGAGGGCCCGCCCGGATTCCAGGCGGTGACAGGGCCGTATCTGCGACAGGGCTGCAACGTCACCTCCGTACGCGGCACGAACGGCGACAGGCCTTCTCTGGATACGTCGCGACCGTTCGGAATGATCGCTCCCCCGCTCACGTCGACGAGCGCCGCATCGAGTCCAGACGGCAGCGGATCATGGTGGCGCTCCCGGGATAGTCCTCTGGAGCGAATGGTCACTCCGGGTGACGGTTAGTAGTCCGCCACTGGCATGCACCGATGACTGCAGTCGAGGAGATCGTGCTGGACGCCAACAGTCCGGCCCGGCCCCTGGAGGTCCACCGGCAGCCCTTGCTTCGGCTGTCAGGTTGAGGTCTCATCCACCGTGCTCACCGAGGAAGGAGTCCCTATGTGGCGAGTCGCCATCTATGCACGAGACGCCCCGGGCCGTTCCGGAAGCCGACGCCTGGAGCACCAGGTCGACGGTCTCGCAGCACGGGTAGGCCGCCAGCCCGGCTGGGTTCATGTCGCTACCTATACCGACCTGTCGCTCGGTGATGCCCGGCCCGGGCTCGCCCGGCTGCTCGACGACGCGCCAGTGTGCTTCGATCTTGTTGTCGTCGACGGCTGCGGGCGTCTGTGCCCCAACCGCCGCCAGCTCGCTTTGGTCCTCGAACAGTTGCGCTGGGCTGGGGTAGAGGTCGTAGTGCTGGGCCCGTCGGCCGGTCACCGGCTCGCAGGACTGGTGGCGAACCTCGCGCTCGCCGATCTGATCGGCGGCGCCGCCCGCTGATCCCGGGGGGCGCACTCCAGCGCCGACGCCCTATCACAACGCCCAGATGGCGACAGCGCGCCGGCGGTCATGAAACGGCACCCATCGGCACCATCAACCAGCTCCGCCGGAAGATGGCTCGCCGGCAAGCTTGTTCGCGGCGCGGCCGGGCTCGTCGTGCTCGCCGCTCCGCTCGCCGCGAGTGCAGGGGCAGGGATCGCCTCGCTCCTCGCCGGCGGGGTGGCCCCCGTCGGCTACGGCAACGAGCGCCATCCCACAGGCCATGCTTGGCCCCGGGAGTGACGGGCATCAGGGGGTCAGGTTTGCGACGCAAGAGCGCAAGAGCTGCCTGAGCTGGTGTTGCTCGGGGGGATCGAGGTTGGCGTACATCTTCATCTCGACGGCCTTGACCGCTGCGCTGGCGATCTCGAGCTGCTGGCGGCCGAGCGGGGTGAGCTCTGTCGGCAGGACCCGCCCGAACGGTGCCTGCGCGGGCCGGGTCACGAGGCCGTCTCGTTCCAGGGCTTGGAGCAGGATGTTCATGGATTGCCTGGTGACGAAGGCGCCGCGGGCCAGCTCGGAGTTGGACAGCCCGGGCCGTTGGGCAAGTAATTCCAGACAGGAGTAGCAGGTGACGTTCATGCCAAGCGGCCGGAGGACAGATTCCATCGCGGCGCGAAGCGCGCTCGCGGCTTGCTTGAGCAGGTAGCCCAGCGACGTGTCCAGATCGATCCCGGGATCGGCTTGCCTCATGTCAGCATCTTGACATAGAGTGAGTGGTGTCAGCAACCTGACATCCCACCAACCCGGAGGTACCCAATGCCAGCCATAGGACCCGACTTCATCTCTCTGCAGGTGCGTGACCTGCAGCGTTCCGCCGCCTTCTACGAGCAGTACCTCGGCATGACCCGTTCGGAGGCTGGCCCACCGCACGCCGTGGTGTTCGACACCAAGCCTGCGGCCTTCGCCGTACGTGACGTCATGGACGGCGTCGACCTCGACGCCACCGAGCCAGGTCAGGGGATCTCCGTCTGGCTGCACGCCACCGACACCCAAGCGATCCATGACGCCCTTGTCGCAGTGGGGACCACGATCGTCGTTGATCCCTTCGACGGACCCTTCGGCCGGACGTTCAGCTTCAAGGACCCCGACGGTTACAACATGACCCTGCACGACCGTGGCTGAGGCTTCGATCCTCGTCTTCGGCGCCACCGGCGGCCTCGGCCGCCACACCCTCGACGCACTCCGCCGAGAAGGGGTCGAGCCCAGCGCGGTGACAGCCGCCGGCCGCAACCCGTCCCGGCTACAGGACCTCTCCTCGGCCGGGTATGGCACAGCCGCCGTCGACCTGTCCGACCCCGCCCGCGTCGCCGAGGTCGTCGGCCACGACAAGGTCGTCCTCATCTCAGGCCAAGACGACAACCGGCTCAAGCAGCACACCACGGTCATCGAAGCGGCGTCGAATGCCGGCGTCGGGCATCTCCTCTACACCAGTGGCCTGCGAGTCGACGAAGGCAACGTGTTCGGGGCGGACCACAAGGCCACCGAAGACGCCATCGTCGCGTCCGGCTTGACCTACACGATCTTGCGGAACGGCTGGTACATCGAGAACTACCTCCCGGCGATGGCGGCAGCGGCGCACACCGGGACCCTCGCCGCAGCAGTCGAAGACGCCGTCGTCGCAGCCGCCGGCCGCTCGGACTTCGCCGACGCCATCGCCGCTGTCCTCACCACCGACGGCCACGAGAGCACCACGTACAGCCTGTCCGGCGACACCGACTTCTCCTACGCCGACATCGCCGCGGCGATGGCAGCAGTGCTCGATCGAGACATCCGATATCTATCTCTCTCCAGCGCAGAGTTGCTGTCCGCTCTGAGCACGTCGGGCATGGACGCAGCCACGGCAGCGTTCCTCGTCCACCTCGACGAGACACTCGCGACCGGAATGTTCGCCGCCACCGGCGAGGACCTCCGACGTCTCATCCGCCGGCCGACCCAAGGCCTGATCGAGGTGCTCCGTGCCGGGCCCTGAGCAGACCACTAGGGCTGGCCACCTCGAGGTGACCGACGAGGTGGCCGGCCCGTGGTCACTGGCCACGAGCAAGGCCTTCTGGGAGGGGTTCGCACCCGCAGCCCTGTCGGAGCAGACCTCCAGCCAGATCCGCACGGTGTTCCTGGCCGAGTCGGACTGGCGCCGAGTCGAGGCGGTCGTGACCCAACACGGCGACGAAGCGCACATCGCCTTGCAGGGTCAGGCGATCTCGATGCCGCCGCCACCCAAGTACGCCGCTTCCTGTCCCTCGACATCGACGCCCGGACCTGGCCCGATGTCGGCCGCCGAGACCCCGTGATCGCTGACGCACAGCAGCGATTGGCCGGCCTCCGGCCGTGCGGCTTCCACTCACCCTACGAGGCCGCAGCCTGGGCGGTGCTGTCCCAGCGGATCCAGATCGGACAGGCGGCAGCACTACGACAAGGACTAATCCGCCAGCACGGAGACGACGGAGCGTTCCCCTCACCACACACGCTCCACCGTGTCGACCTGGACCTCCCCGGACGCAAAGCCGAGTACCTCCACGCCGTCGCAGTCGCCGCCCTCGACGGCCAACTCGACGGCGCAGCACTCCGCTCCGCAGAGCCCCCCGACGCGCTCCGACAGGTCCAGGCGATCAAGGGGCTCGGACCGTTCGCGGCAGAGCTAGTCGTCATCAGGGGAGCCAACGCTCCAGACGTCATGCCGCAGAACGAACCGCGGCTGAGCGCAGAGATCGCCGAGCAGTACGGGCCGTCGCGCCCGGTCGCCGACATCGTCGAAGCATGGAAGCCATTCCGCTCCTGGGCAGCCGTGCTCCTCCGAGCGCTCCGCGAATACCGAAGGCACCCGGTGGACCGCCTGGTCAAGGATGGCTGATAGGGCTGTCCCATTGGAGGTTCGGTGGGCTCAGCTTTGGACGGTCGGGCGGGATGGTGATGTCTCCGATCTCGACGTCGGCGGCCGGATGGCGAAGGCTATGGCGCATCCGACGGCGCCGGGTGGTAGGGCGAGCTCGTCCAAGCCCGCGCGGATCTGAACGCGGACGGCCTCGTCGTCGATGGAGTCCTTGGGCCTCTCGTCGTCAAGGTGATTGTCGCCACCGTCGGGCGACCCCCGACCCTCCGGCGCCTCCCCTCTGCACCAGCCCGGACCGGTGAATCCCCTCCAGCTTCCGGGTCGACGCCGGGTCAACTCCACTCCTATGGGAGAAGCACGAACGTGCCGCCGGCGCGACCGCTCCGGCTCAGCTCCAGGGCGTCGCGCCACTCCT